>NZ_CP080418.1:0-4619816 GCF_019457555.1 Shewanella spartinae
GTGGCGGTTTCACTTTGGCAGCAATGTATCGGACGACTACAGGACGAGCTTTCCGCTCAGCAATTCAGTATGTGGATCAGACCGTTACAAGCCGAAATGGATGGGGAAACTCTAGTGCTGTATGCACCGAATCGATTCGTACTCGATTGGGTGAGAGATAAGTACCTCAATACCATCAATCAGTTCTTCACCGAACAGATGGGTAGCGACGCCCCCAAGCTGCGTTTCGACATCGGCAGTCGCCCTGCGAGCAAACCGGCTGCGCCGGCTGCCTCGACCAAGAGCCCAGTTGCACCCGCGGCAAAATCCGCAAGCAAGCCGTCATTTAATAGCAACGAACCCGCGGCCACGGCGAATCATAGAAGCAATATGAACCCCACCTACCAGTTCGACAACTTCGTCGAGGGTAAGTCTAACCAGCTGGGTAAGGCGGCCGCCTTGCAGGTGTCTGAAAATCCAGGTGGCGCCTATAATCCCTTGTTCCTCTATGGTGGCACGGGTCTGGGTAAGACCCACCTGCTGCACGCTGTAGGTAATGGCATCATCAAGAACAATCCGAATGCCAAGGTGGTCTACATGCATTCCGAGCGCTTCGTGCAGGATATGGTGAAGGCGCTGCAGAACAACGCGATCGAAGAGTTCAAACGTTACTACCGTAGCGTCGATGCGCTGTTTATCGATGATATTCAATTCTTTGCTAACAAAGACAGATCCCAGGAAGAGTTCTTTCATACCTTTAATGCCCTGCTAGAGGGTAATCATCAGGTGATCCTGACTTCAGATCGCTACCCCAAGGAGATCGACGGGGTGGAAGATCGCCTCAAGTCCCGCTTCGGTTGGGGTCTGACGGTGGCCATCGAGCCACCCGAGTTGGAGACCCGCGTGGCGATCCTGATGCGTAAGGCCCAGGAGAGTGGTATCAACCTGCCCGATGAGGTGGCCTTCTTTATTGCCAAGCGTCTGCGATCTAACGTTCGTGAGCTAGAAGGCGCGCTGAATAGGGTGATCGCCAACGCCAACTTTACCGGACGTCCGATCACTATCGATTTTGTGCGTGAAGCCCTAAGAGATCTCTTGGCTCTGCAGGAAAAATTGGTCACTATAGACAACATTCAGAAAACCGTAGCTGAATACTATAAGATCAAGATGGCCGACATGCTGTCGAAGCGCCGCTCACGCAGCGTTGCCAGACCGAGACAGATGGCGATGGCGTTGTCGAAAGAGTTAACTAACCAGAGTTTGCCCGAGATTGGCGATGCCTTTGGTGGCCGTGATCATACGACAGTGCTACACGCCTGTCGCAAAATTGCCCAGCTACGTGAAGAAAGTCATGACATTAAAGAAGATTATGCTAACTTAATCCGTACGCTATCTTCATAAACTCTGGGAAATTGAAACTGATGAAATTTTCAATTGATAGGGATGCCCTATTAAAGCCGCTTCAACTCGTGAGTGGGGCGGTGGAGAGACGACATAACTTACCTATTCTGGCAAACCTTTTAGTTGAAGTAAGTGATCACTCACTTAAGTTGACCGGTACCGATTTAGAGGTCGAATTAGTCGGCCAGGCACAACTGCAGGGCGAGGTCCAAGAGGGTCGCACCACAGTACCGGCAAAGAAATTTCTCGATATCGTTAAGTCTCTTCCCGATCAAGTCGAACTCAAGATAGAGCAGCAGGACAACCGTCTATTGCTGCGCTCGGGACGCAGCCGTTTTACCCTGGCGACCCTACCGGCCGAAGAGTATCCCAATGTGGATGCCTTCCAGGCCGACATCGAATTTACCCTCAAGCAGGGCACCCTGAAGTCGCTGATCGATGCGACTCAGTTCTCCATGGCTAACCAGGATGTGCGTTACTACCTGAATGGTCTGCTGCTGGAAACCGAAGGCAACGTGCTGCGTGCCATCGCCACCGATGGTCACCGTCTGGCCTTGAGTCACCGCATGGTGCAAGACTCTCTGCCGGAGAAGCAGGTGATCGTGCCGCGCAAAGGCGTATTAGAGCTGCAGCGTCTGTTCGAAGGTGAAGATCTGGATGTGACCCTGTCTATCGGTGAAAACGCCATTCGTGCCACGACTCAGAGCGCCGTGTTTACCAGTAAGCTGGTGGATGGTCGCTTCCCTGACTATCGTCGTGTGTTGCCTAAGGGCGGTGACAAGATCGTTATCGCCAGCCGTAACCATCTCAAGCAGGCGCTGCTGCGTGCCTCTATTCTCTCGAACGAGAAGTTCCGCGGTGTGCGCGTGCAGCTGGAGCAGAACCTGATTAAGATCACCGCCAACAACCCCGAGCAGGAAGAGGCGGAAGAGATCCTCGATATCGAATATGACAACGCACCGCTAGAGATCGGCTTCAACGTCAGCTATCTCCTGGACGTGCTCAACAACCTACCATCGGATGACGTGCGCATCACGCTGATCGATGGTAACTCCAGCGCCCTGATCGAAAATCACGTCGAAGAAGATTCTATGTACGTCGTGATGCCGATGCGTCTCTAGTCTTAAGTTATGCACGCCCGCAAGGGCGTGCATCTTCTTAGATGGCCCTTGAGCCATTGCCATGAGTATTAGATGAGTTTATCTCGCCTTCATATCGATTCCTTTCGTAATATCGCCAGTGCCCAGTTGCAGCTCGGTGACGGCCTGAATCTAATCTATGGCCAGAACGGCAGCGGTAAGACGAGTATTCTCGAGGCCATCTTCTTTCTGGGGATGGGGCGCTCCTTTCGCAGTCACCTGTCTCAGCGAGTAATTCAGAACGATCAGGACAAGCTGACCCTGTTTGCCCAGCTCGAGCAGGGTGAGCAGGAGACCAAGATAGGGCTTAGGCGTTATCGCTCGGGTGAAACCGAGGTCAAAATGAACGGCGAAAAGGTGAAACGTCTGTCCACCTTAGCCGAAACTTTGCCCATTCAGGTGATCACGCCGGAGAGTTTTTCATTGCTTTTTGAGGGGCCAAAATCCCGTCGTCAGTTTATCGACTGGGGCGCCTTTCATACCGACAAGAGTTTCTATACTGCCTGGGCAAATGTAAGGCGAATTTTAAAGCATAGAAATCAGATGCTTAAAAGCGAAACCCCTTATCAACAGATTCAATTTTGGGATAAGGAATTGGTGCGCTATGCCGAAATCGTGACTGAGATACGAAAGCGATATGTAGGCTCGTTAAATGAACGACTTAAGGGTATAATCGAAGAGTTTTTACCTCAGGTTGATGTTAAGGTTTCCTTTACCCGAGGCTGGGATAGTAAAACTGATTATCAGACCCTGTTGCAGGCACAATATCCCAGAGATTTAGCGGCGGGACACACGGCCAGTGGTCCTCATAAGGCCGACCTGAGATTAAGGGTCGGCACTTTGCCGGTACAAGATGCCCTGTCCCGAGGGCAATTAAAGTTGCTTGTATGCGCACTGCGTATTGCACAGGGAAAGTTGCTCAAACAACAAATAGATAAAAACAGTATTTATCTGGTGGACGATCTGCCATCGGAATTGGATGCTAGGCACAGGCAACTCTTGCTGCAGCAGCTAAGCGATACGGGCGCACAAGTCTTTGTCACCGCCATCGAGCCTGCGGCAATAATGGATTCGTTAAACACGCCACCCGTTAAGGTGTTCCATGTGGAACAAGGGCGTGTAACGGTAATTGAATAACCGACGAGAGAATAATATGTCAGAGAATAGTTACGATTCTTCGAGTATTAAGGTACTAAAGGGCCTTGATGCGGTACGGAAGAGACCTGGGATGTATATTGGTGACACCGACGACGGTACGGGTCTGCATCACATGGTGTTCGAAGTGGTCGATAACTCTATCGATGAGGCGTTAGCGGGCTACTGTAATGACGTGATCATTACTATCCATGCCGACGGTTCGGTATCGGTAAAGGATGACGGACGTGGTATTCCTGTTGCTATCCACCCAGAAGAGGGGGTATCGGCGGCTCAGGTTATTATGACGGTACTGCACGCCGGCGGTAAGTTCGACGATAACTCTTATAAAGTATCTGGTGGTCTGCACGGCGTGGGTGTGTCAGTGGTTAACGCCCTGTCTGAGAAGCTTAAGCTGACCATTCGCCGTGACGGCAAGCTGTATGAACAGTTCTACACCATGGGTGAGCCCGATGCGCCTATCGCCGAGATAGGCGAAGCCACCAATACGGGTACTGAGATCCGTTTCTGGCCAAGTGCCGAGACCTTCTCGGACACTCTTTTCCATTTCGATATTCTGGCTAAGCGTGTTCGCGAGCTGTCATTCCTTAACTCGGGCGTAGGTATTCGCCTGATCGACGAGCGCGACAACAAGGATGAGTTTTTCAAGTATGAAGGCGGTATCAGTGCATTCGTCGATTACCTCAATCTGAACAAGACCCCGGTCAACAAAGAGATCTTCCACTTCGTGCAGGAGCGTGAAGACGGTATCACAGTAGAAGTGGCGATGCAGTGGAACGACGGCTTCCAGGAAAACATCTTCTGTTTCACCAACAACATTCCTCAGCGCGATGGTGGTACTCACCTTGCCGGTTTCCGTGCCGCCTTAACCCGTAACCTCAACAGTTACATGGACAAGGAAGGCTTTAACAAGAAAGGCAAGACCTCTGCCACCGGCGATGACGCCCGCGAAGGTCTGACCGCCGTTATCTCGGTTAAGGTACCTGATCCTAAGTTCAGCTCTCAGACCAAAGATAAGCTGGTATCGAGCGAAGTGAAGTCGGCCGTTGAGCAGACCATGGGCGAGAAGCTGGGTGACTACCTGCTGGAGAATCCTAACGAGGCTAAGCTGATCGTCGGTAAGATCATCGATGCGGCCCGTGCCCGTGAAGCGGCGCGTAAGGCCCGTGAGATGACCCGTCGTAAAGGCGCATTAGATTTAGGTGGTCTGCCAGGTAAGTTGGCGGATTGCCAGGAGAAAGACCCAGCGCTTTCTGAAATTTACATAGTGGAGGGTGACTCTGCGGGTGGTAGTGCCAAGCAGGGTCGTAACCGTAAGAACCAGGCAATTCTGCCGCTTAAGGGTAAGATCCTTAACGTTGAGAAGGCCCGTTTCGACAAGATGCTCTCTTCACAGGAAGTAGCGACCCTGATCACTGCCTTGGGCTGTGGTATCGGCCGCGACGAGTATGATCCCGACAAGACGCGTTATCACAACATTGTCATCATGACAGATGCTGACGTCGACGGCTCGCACATTCGTACCTTGCTGTTGACCTTCTTCTTCCGTCAAATGCCAGAGCTTATCGAGCGTGGCTATGTATTTATCGCCCAGCCGCCACTGTACAAGGTGAAGAAGGGTAAGCAGGAACAGTACCTGAAAGATGATCCGGCACTGACCGAATACCTGACTAACCTGGCCCTGGACGGTGGTGAGATCCATCCGTCTCAAGACGCACCGGCCATGTCTGGCGCGCCACTAGAGAAGTTGGTGTATCAGTACCGCGAAGTGGAAGCGATTTTCGATCGTCTCGAGCAGCGTTTCCCTATCATGTTGACCGAGCGCATGCTGTATCAACCTGGCTTGAGCAATGATATCCTGGCCGACGAAGCCAAGGTGAAACAGTGGTGCGACAACTATGTGGCAGCCCTGACGGAAGCAGAATCGGGTGGCTTCATCTTCAGCGCCGAGGCTTTCCTCGACCCAGAGCGTCAGGTCTATCTGCCTAAGGTGACGGTACGTAAGCATGGTATCGATACCCACTACCTGTTCTCTTATGACTTCCTGCAGTCGAGCGACTACCAGCGTATGACGGCCCTGGCCGAGGCGCTTGAAGGTCTGATCGAAGAGGGCGGTTATGTGAAGCGTGGCGAGCGCATGAAGGAAATTTCTTCATTCGTCGACGCCCTGGATTGGCTGATGAACGACTCTAAGCGTGGCCTCTACATCCAGCGCTACAAAGGATTGGGTGAGATGAACCCAGAGCAGCTGTGGGAAACCACCATGGATCCTGAGTCGCGTCGTATGCTTAAGGTGACTATCGAAGATGCCATTGCCGCCGACCAGCTGTTTACCTGTCTGATGGGTGATCAGGTTGAGCCGCGTCGTGACTTCATCGAGTCTAACGCCCTTAACGTGGCCAACCTGGACGTATAACGGCTAGCGAGTTTTAAAAGCCCCGGTCTTCCGGGGCTTTTTTGTATCTGCGCCAAGGCTTTACATCTTAAGACTTGCCTATTAGGTTAATCTATTGGGTTTCGCGAAAAGGATGTCGACGATGAAAAATGCTTATCTTGCCGTGCTGTCTACCTTGTTACTCGCCTTAGGCTTTGGCCTGTTCCTTGGCGATACAGATAAAGGGGTCACGAGGGAGCAAGGTGCGATGCAGGAGCAGGTAAAACATCTGCATGCACAGGATGAAGCCGACATTAAGGCAGCTATCGTAGACAATCAGTCTCCATTAGAACAGGACTCAAAGATCAGCCTGTCAAACGGTCAGCCTGATGCTGATTTAGCATCGGCAGATCAGCAGAATAGTTCGACAAGGTCCACTTCTTTATCCTCTTACCGAGTAACGCCCTCTCAGGCGGAATATGCCAGCTTAATGGAGCTGTACCTGGCAGCCGAGGGCCCTTTCATGCGAGAGGGGACCGCCTACTTTTACGTTGCCAATCAGCAAGAGCCCTATTTCTTGGCATCACCCCCAGAGCTTAACGATTTAATGGCTAACGATACCGACCAATACATAGAGCTTAAGGTCGAGGAGTTTAACCAGATTGATGAGGCCTACGGCGACAATTGGGGTGGTGACTTTACCGAGTTAGTTGTGAATTATCACTATTGCAAGCAGAGTCGCTGTCTGCTGCGAGCCAGTCATGAGTCGGTAACCTTTCTTCGCGATTATGTCGCCCGCTATGAGCAGAGTCATCCGGAGTTAGAGGTCGATAGTATGACAACAGCTGGTGGCGATCTGCTGCTGATTTATCGCCGCCGCTAATTTGTCTTAGACCTTGTCTATATCGAACCTTTGTTAATGATCTAGGCTGGCGCGAATTGCCCTGGCGAACTCAAGTGCCTTCGGGGTGTCACCATGCAGGCAGAGGCTGGTGGCCTGGCAGCTTACCGATTCACCCGTTACCGCCGTCACTTTCTGCTCTTCGACTATGGAGTTAACCTGTTCGAGTACCTTCTGGGCATCTTCGATGAGGGCGCCAGGCCGTGAGCGGGGAGCGAGCCGACCATCGGCGAGGTAGCCGCGATCGGCGAAGGCCTCTTCGATCACCTCAAGGCCGGCGCGTCTCGCCTGAGTCACCAGGGGGCTACCCGCTAGTATCATTAGCTTAAGTCTTGGATTGATTGTCTCTATGACCCGAATAAGAATATCGCCTAGGGTGGGATCCTGGGCCGCATCATTGTACAGGGCACCGTGAGGCTTCACGTGGTGGAGATCGACGCCTAGCTCGTCGCATACGGCCTTTAAGGCGTTAATCTGTTGTAATAGCGAGTTAAAAAGCGGTTCCGCCTCTATGGCTATAGATAGGCGGCCGAAATTGACTCTGTCGGGATAGCTGGGGTGAGCGCCAACCTTTACATGGTGCGCTTTTGCGAGTTTGACCGTCGCCAGCATGCTCTGGCGATCGCCGGCGTGACCGCCGCAGGCGATATTGGCCGAGGTGACCAGTGTCAGCAGCGCCTCGTCTTGTGGGCCTCCCTCGCCGAGGTCGGCGTTGAGGTCGATTCTTAGCGGCTTAACTTCCATCCATTGCCCTTGCTAAACGATAGAAATAGTGTTGCCATTCAAGGTTAGCATCTTCCACCTGATTGGGACTGACATGCTGGAAGCGGATCGCTTGGCCTGCTCTGGCCTGGGCCAGTTTCCAGCGGTCGGCCTCGATCACCATGGCCATTCTCGGGTAGCCGCCGCTGGTCTGGGCATCGGCCTGTAGCACAATAGGTTGGCCACCCGGCGGCAACTGTACCACGCCCGGCAGCACGGCGTGGGAGCGCAGACTCAGATGTTTACCAGAGTCCAGAGACTCGCCTGTCAACCGGGCGCCCATGCGATCATTCTGGGGCGAAACGGTCCAGTGGCCATGCCATAAGGACTTGCGATCTTGCTCGCTGAACTGGCTCATCTCTGGCCCGGGCAGGGCGCGCAGTATGCCGTCGTTGGCCCTGTGCACCGCACCGACCGGGCGACTGAAGTTTGCTTCAGTATGGGGATTCAGGCTAAGAGTATCGCCCGAGGCGAGTTGTCGCCCCTGATGGCCACCGAACCGTCCTGCCAGGAAGGTGCCGTGACCGCCGAGAACCTTGGGGATCTCTATGCCGCCGAGGACTGCCAGGTAGCCCCACACGCCCTGCCTTGGTCCTTTGAGCATCAGGCGTTCCCCCGGATTGACCCGGCCGCGCCAGCCGTGCCACAGGGGTCGGCCGTTTACCTTGCCTTTTATCTCACTCTCTATTCTAGCCTCGAAGGTGGCGCCGCACAGGGCGACCCAACTCGAGGTCTCGAAGGTGATCTCATAGCTGCCGCTGGCGAGTTCGATGGCGGGGGCGTTATCCTCATTGCCCAGCAGGCGGTTGGCCAGGATCAGCGAGAAGCTATCCATGGCGCCGCCACTCGGTACGCCAAGGTGCCCCAGTCCTTGCCTGCCAAGGTCTTGAATGCTGGCCAGGCCGTTTACCCTATCGAGCCGTATCATAGCGCTATCTCCACAGGGGTGAACCGCACTCTGTCACCCGGCTTGAGTAGGCATGGGGTATCGCTGGTGGGATCGAATAGTGCCTGCTGGGTTTGGCCTATGATCTGCCAGCCACCCGGGCTCGCCAGTGGGTAGATACCCGTCTGCTCGCCGCCTATGCCAACGCTGCCTGCGGGAATGGTTAATCTGGGGGTCGCCAGCCTGGGCGTGTGTAAGTGCTTGGGCAGGCCTTCGAGGTAGGCAAACCCTGGTTGAAAGCCGATGAAGAACACCTGATAGCTGGCCTGGCTGTGAAGCTTGACCACTTCTTCTGGGCAGAGGTGATGAAACTGGGCAACAGAGAGCAGATCCGGCCCCCCGTCGCCGCCATAACTTACCGGGATCTCTATGGTGCGGCTGTCGATCTCCTCAGTTGGCGCGCTGTGCCAAAGGGAGTCGAGTTTTGCCTGCAGGGCTTTTAACTGCCTGGTCTCTCTGACGACGATCGTCAGGTTGTTCATGCCCGGGATAGCCTCTTCGACACTGGGTAACTGGCGCAGCTGCTCTGCTATCCAGCACAGCTTAGATTGCACGGCCCAAGAGAGTGCGGCATCGGGCGTGGGATCGAGTACCAGGGCGCGCTCGCCCAGGGGATAGATATTGATCTGCAAAGAGGGGATAAACCTATGACTGTCTCTCATCATTTGAGTCTAACGAGCTTGAGGCGCAATAGCCATCAATAGCATGTCCGGACATAAAAAAACGCACCCCTGAGGATGCGTTTTTTGTTTTTAAGCAGTAACTTATTGCAGCAGCGAGATATCGGCGGCGTGCAGGAACTGGGCTCTGAGCTTAGACAGCAGCGCCAGACGGTTCTGCTTGAGGGCCTCGTCGTCGGCCATCACCATCACATCTTCGAAGAAGGTGTCGACGCTTTCACGCAGGCTAGCCAGTAAGGCCAGTGCCTGTTGGTAGTCGGCGTTGGCAAATAGCGGCTCCAGTTGTGGCTGTAGCTCGTTGAGCTTGCTGGCCAGTGCCTGTTCGGCGCTCTCTTGTAGCAGTTTGCTGTCGATATCGCTGGCGATCTCGCCCTCGACCTTGGCCAGAATGTTCGACACACGCTTGTTGGCTGCGGCCAGTGCGGCGGCCTGTTCTAGGCTTCTGAAGTGAGTAACTGCCTTGATGCGGCTGTCAAAATCGGCCGGCGAGGTTGGACGACGTGCCAGTACCGCCAGGATCACATCGACGCTGATGCCTTGATCTTGGTACCAGGCGCGGAAGCGGCCCATCAGGAATTCCAGTACTTGCTCGGCGGTGTCGGCGTTGCTCAGGTTAGCACCGTGAAGCTCCTGTGCCTTGGCAATCAGATCGACCAGGTCGAGTGGCAAGTTGTTCTCCACACAGATACGCAGGATACCGATAGCCGCGCGGCGCAGGGCGAAAGGATCCGCGGCCCCTTTTGGCGCCTGGCCTATGCCGAAGATACCCACTAAGGTATCGAGTTTCTCCGCCAGTGCGACCGAGATAGAGATAGGCTGAGTCGGCACGCTGTCGCCTGAGAACTTAGGCTTGTACTGCTCTTCGAGGGCAAGGGCAACCGCCTCGGTTTCACCGTCCAGGCGAGCGTAGTGCATGCCCATGGTGCCCTGTAGATCGGTAAATTCCATCACCATGTTGGTCATGAGGTCTGACTTAGAGAGCAGACCCGCACGGCCCGCCTGCTCGTTGTTGGCGCCGATACCCTGGGCGATGAAGGCGGCGAGGGCAGAGATGCGCTCTACTCTGTCTTTGATGGTGCCAAGCTGCTGCTGGAACACTACGGTTTCCAGGCTGGCGAGACGAGATTCCAGGCTATGCTTCTTGTCGGTCTCGAAGAAGAATTCGGCGTCGGCAAGACGTGGACGAACCACCTTCTCGTTACCCGCGATGATCTGTGCCGGATCCTTTGATTCGATATTCGATACGAAGATGAAATGCGGCAGCAGGGTACCCGCCTTGTCGAATACCGGGAAGTATTTCTGATCGCCTTTCATGGTGTAAACCAGGGCTTCGGCCGGTACGTCGAGGAACTTTTCTTCGAAGTTGGCAGTGAGCACTACCGGCCACTCGACCAGAGAGGTCACCTCTTCCAGCAGATCTTCATCGATCTCGGCGATGCCGCCCATGGCGTCGGCTGCCGCCTGAGCGTCGGCCTTGATGATGGCCATGCGCGCCTGATAGTCGGCCATCACCTTGCCCTGGGTTTCCAGCGCGGTGAGGTAGTTATCGGCATGATCCAGTTCCAGAGTGTCGACACCCATGAAGCGGTGGCCGCGGATGGTGCGCGCCGATTCAATGCCCAGCAGTTCGCCAGGGATCAGCTCGTCGCCCATCAGCATGGTGACTGTGTGTACCGGACGGATAAATTGGGTCTTGTTGCTGCCCCAACGCATAGGCTTAGGGATAGGCAGCTTGTCCAGGGCGCGCTGGGCCATCTCGGCTACCAGCGACTTGGTTTCTACACCGACGACCTTGGCCTTGTGTAGTAACCACTCGCCCTTGTCTGTGGTAAGACGCTCGGCCTGTTCGACCGTGATGCCGTTACCACGGGCCCAGCCCATGGCGGCCTTGGTTGGGTTACCATCGGCATCGAAGGCCTGGGCGATTGCCGGACCGCGCTTCTCGACAACCTTGTCTGCCTGGGCGGTCACCAGGGCATTAACCTTTAGGGCCAGACGGCGCGGCGCAGCATACCAGGTTGCCGACTCATAGCTAAGTTCGGCCTTCTGCAGCTCTTCTTCGAAGTTAGCCAGAAAAGATTCGGCTAAGGTGCGCAGCGATTTTGGCGGTAACTCTTCTGTGCCTACTTCAATGAGTAAGTTTTCAAATTTCATCTTAATATACCTCTACTTACACATTGGGAAGCCGAGTGCTTCACGGGCTTGGTAATAGGACTCAGCCACTGACTTGGCCATGGTGCGCACACGCAGGATATAGCGCTGACGCTCGGTGACCGAAATAGCATGACGGGCATCGAGTAGGTTGAAGGCGTGAGAGGCTTTCATTACCTGCTCATAGGCTGGCAAGGGCAGTGGCGTCTCGAGTGCTAGCAGCTCGTTACAGGCCTTCTCACAATCGTCAAACTGCTTGAACAGTACTTCTACGTTGGCGTGTTCGAAGTTATAGGTCGATTGCTCAACCTCATTTTGATGGAACACATCGCCGTACATGATCTTGCCCATAGGACCGTCGGTCCACACCAGATCATAGACGCTGTCGACTTCCTGGATATACATGGCCAGACGCTCGAGACCATAGGTGATCTCACCGGTTACAGGGCTACACTCCAGGCCGCCTACCTGTTGGAAGTAGGTAAACTGAGACACTTCCATGCCGTTTAGCCAGACTTCCCAGCCCAGTCCCCAGGCACCGAGGGTAGGTGATTCCCAGTTGTCTTCCACGAAGCGTACGTCATGGATATTCATGTTGACGCCTAAGGCCTCAAGAGAACCCAGGTAGAGTTCCTGGATATTACTTGGCGACGGCTTAAGTACTACCTGGAACTGGTAGTAGTGCTGCAGACGGTTAGGGTTTTCACCGTAACGACCATCGGTAGGACGACGACATGGCTGAACATAGGCGCTGCTCATCGGCTCAGGGCCAAGAGAACGCAAGAAGGTCATAGGGTGGAAAGTGCCCGCGCCTACTTCCATGTCCAGCGGTTGAACGATGGCGCAACCTTGCTGCGCCCAGTATTCCTGCAGGGTTAAGATGAAACCCTGGAATGTTTTTACGTCATGTTTCGTCGTCATGTCTACTACTGTCAGCTTGTGATAGAAAATGGTTTCGATTATACCTTGTTGAAAAAGGCTTATGTAGGTTATTTTTTACCTTAACGGCGGAAAAATAGGAAAAAACACCATGGATGTAAAGCGTTGTGGCTGGGTCGGCGAGGATCCGCTATATAAGGCGTATCATGACGAGGTTTGGGGACGTCCCGTGTATGACAGTCGGGAGCTGTTTGCCAAGCTCTGTCTCGACGGGCAGCAGGCCGGTCTCTCCTGGATCACCATACTCAAGAAGCAGCAAAATTATGAGGCGGCCTTTGCCGATTTTGACCCCTATGTCATAGCCAAGTTCGACGAGGCAAAGGTAGAGGAATTACTACAAAATCCAGGCATCATTCGTAACAGGCTCAAGGTCAATTCCATCATCAAGAATGCCAAGGGTTACATCGCCTTCGTGGAGCGGGGCAACGACTTCTCCGAGTTTCTCTGGAGTTTCGTCGACGGCCAGCCCAAGCTGAATCATTTTCAACAGCTGGATCAGCTGCCGGCACAGACCCCCGAGTCGGAAGCCATGTCAAAGGCATTGAAAAAGCTTGGATTTAATTTTGTCGGCCCGACTATCTGCTATGCCTTCATGCAGGCGGTGGGCATGGTCAACGACCACACCGCCGACTGTTTTTGTTACCAAGATAAGTCTAACTAAGGTGCTTAGTAACCTTTAAAGCGCATGGTGGAAGGGTCATCTGTCTGTAGGTAGATGGCCTGAAACTGTGTCTCACCCGTGTCGAGTTGGGTCTGCTTGATAAATGCGTAATTTTTATCAAATTCACTCAATTTATCAATGCTTTGTTGGCTGATAGTGTCTGTTGTAAGGCTTAGGGCGCAGATTCTGTCTCCGCAGGCATATTTTTCACTGTATATTGTCTCCGGCAAATGGGTGAGTCTGTCCGCCAGTGCCGTCTGGCGCTGTTGGCTGGTGGCATCATAGTTGTCGAGGGAGTCGATGAGATCGACATAGGCTTCCAGGTCTTTATCAAATAGCTTTTTAATCTGCTCACCATCAACGACCCCCTGTGCGTCAATGATTTGCGCCACCAGCAGCTTGGCCGAGATCTGCTTGTCGTCCTCAACCTCATTCGATTCGGGTGTATCTGTATCGATCTTATTCCCGCCGTCGGTGTCACTCATAAGGCTTACTGTTTCTACCTTGCTGCTTGTTTGAGTCTGGGCCGGAGACTGATGTTGAGCACTCCTGTCCTGGTCAGCCTGAGCGATAGGAATCTTTGGCTCATCTCTTGGCTGAGCATGGTCTGCCTCTAGCATCAAATAGGCGATGGCCGAGGCGGATAATAGTATGAGTAGGGGGAGTTTTAGGGATTTCATTTCCAGCGTCCTTTTGGTTGTGCTCTTCCAGATTGAGCTTTGGTCGATTAGCTTAGGCTAATTTGCTGGCGAGTGTAAATGCAAGATATAAAAAAAGGATGTTCCACGTGAAACATCCTTTTTGCTTTTTAGGTCATTTTTGATCTGTTTTTAAATTTTTCTGAAATTAAAATTTGTGGCTTATCTCTGCCAGATTTTAAAATTGAAAACGTTTAAATTTCGAAGAAAAATGGCTTACGTTTGGTCTTGTCACCATTGAGTTGATTCATCGACTCGGCATCGAACAGCTTACCGTTGACCATGGTGTAACTCACCTTATCTGTGACACGGATATTCTCAAGGGGATTACCGTCGATAACAATCAGGTCGGCAAGCTTACCTGTCTTGATCGAACCGAGTTGATGATCCATGCCGAAGGTTTCCGCCGGGTTGATGGTTGCCGTCTTCAGCACCTCCATGTTGCTCATGCCACCCTGGGCAAACATCCACATCTCCCAATGAGCGGCTAAGCCTTCACGTTGACCGTGCGCACCAATGTTGGGTTTCACACCCAGCTCGTTGAGTTCGTTGGCGACTCTGGCAACGTTGAAGTGGTTATAGTGAGCATCGGGCGCGGTAGGGCGACGCATAGAGCGGGCCTGCAGCAGATCGCTCGGCACATACTTAGACAGGCGAGGGTGAGCCCAGACATCTGTCTTATCGTACCAATAGTTCTCGCCCGAGATACCACCGTAGGCCACGACCAGTGTCGGCGTGTAGTGAACCTCTGTCTGGCTCCAGAACTGTTTGATGTCGCTGTAGATGGCCGCGGCGGGCAGCGAATGCTCTACCGTAGTGTGGCCATCGGCGATCATGGTCAGGTTATGCTGCAGCAGGCTGCCGCCTTCCGGGACTACCATCATCTCGAGTTCTCTAGCTGCGGCAATCACCTGTTGACGCTGGTTGCGTCTTGGCTGGTTATAGCTCTTCACACTGAAGGCGCCCACCTTCTTGAGGCGCTCCAGATGGAACTTGGCGTCGTCCAGCGAGTCGATGTGCGAGGTATAGCCAGGCATGTTGGCACCATAGAGAATCGTCCCGGTAGAGAAGATTCTCGGCCCGACGATATTACCGGCCTTCTGCTGCTCTGAGGCGGCGAAGATCTCTGTGGTGTCGTTTGAAGGGTCGTGAATACTGGTTACCCCAAGTGCCAGATTAGCGTAGAGCTCCCAGTTCTGCTGTGGAATGATCTCATTCTCGCCCTGAGCGCCGTGGGCGTGGGCATCGAACAGGCCTGGCATTATGCTCTTACCCTTGATGTCGATAACCTGTGCACCCTTTGGCACCTGAGTGTTGGCGTCGCCGACGGCGACGATTTTGTTATTCTCGACGATCACCACACCGTTTTCGATCACCTTGTCATCTTCCATGGTGATCACTCGGCCACCGACGAAGGCTATGGTTCCACGTGGAACATCAGCTTGCTTCTCGAAACCAATCTGAGTGATCTTAGGTTCGATAGTCGGCGTTTTCTCATCGGTCTGATAGTCGACGTCGACATCCATCTGGTACAACTCTGGGCCTAGGGTCCAGTAGAGCTGGTCGCTGTCGCCGTTCCAGCTAATGCTTTCACCGGCGCGCACGCTGAGCTGAGTCACAGGGAGATTATCGGCCTTAGGACCTATCTCTATGGTCTCGCCATGCTTGGCAAATGGGGTAACCCACACCTTGAAGCGCTCGGCAAAGGCGAGTTGCTTGCCGTCTGGAGAGACCCTGAATTCGGTGGCATGCTTGCTGGTGTAGTGCACCCGTTTCTGGAAGCCATGCAGGTTGATCGAGGCGAACTGAGGTGTCTCGCCATGATCCATGAAATAAACACGGTCGCTGTCGGCACCAAACTGTGGCTGATAGCCATCGGGGGTGATCTTACGGTTTTCCTTACCCTTGATGTCGACTACATAGAGGCCGGGTTCCTGTGACCAGGTGCGTGGCGTGATATAACCGCCCTTGATCTTACGATAAACCACGAGTTCACCATCGGGCGAGAAGGTGGGCTCTACATATTTGCCTGGTTCTTGGGTCAATGTTTTGCTACGACCGCCTCTGGCATTGATGACACGAACACTACCCTGTTGGTCGTCGTCCCAGGTGGTGAAGACAATCTTCTTACCGTCGCGGGACCACTGAGGATAGAGTTCTCTGACCTGGTCGTCCAAGTCCGTCAAGCGGCTAACCTTACCCTCGGGCAGACGCTTAACCCAGAGTTTGCCCAGGGCTTCATATACCACCTTGTCGCCGTCCGGTGATACCTGCGCCATGCGCAGCATCTTCACGTCGAAGCTATCTTGATCGATATTCTGCTTGAAGCGTACCGATGGCTGTACCGCCAGTTCGGTTTTCACCTTGAAGGGGATCTCTTTGACCGATTTGCTCTCGACGTCCAGACGATTGATCTTACCGCCAGCCCAGAAGACTAACTCCTGGTTGTCGGCTGTCCAGCTCATGGTTGGGTAGACGCCATGGATGGCCCAGGTTTCCTGCATGTCACGATCTAGCTTGTCGTAAAGCTTGGTCTTCTTGCCAGACTTTAGATCCAATAGATAGAGGGTAGATTGGAAACCATCACGTTTGATGTAGGCGAGCTTAGTGCCATCAGGGCTCGGGGTTGGGCGAATCGCGCCGCCAGTGCCTTCGATCAATACCTCTATGTCACCAGTCTGGGTGTCATAGCGTTTGATCTTATAGATGCCTTTCACCGAGTCCTTGGAGTAATGGAAGGTCTTACCCGGGGTGGCATCCTGGCTGAAGTAGACGTAGCGGCCATCTGGTGAGTAGGCGGGTTCGCCTAGGTCTTTCTGCTCGTTGGGGCGCTCTGTTAGCTTAACGCCTGTACCGCCGGCAACGTGATATAGCCAGACTTCGCCAGCTCCCAGGCTGCGGCTGCCGGTAAAGTGTTTGCGGCCTATGAGATATTGAGAATCTGGGCTCCATGCCGGGCTATTGAGCAGGCGGAAGGTTTCCTTGGTGACAGGGCGGGGATCTGTGCCGTCGGCGTTCATCACCCAAATATTGTCGCCGCCATCTTCATCTGAGGTGAAGGCGATGTATTTGCCATCCGGGCTATAGACGGGTTGCATCTGCCAGGCGATACCTTGAGCCAGGGGCTTAGCTTCGCCGCCTTCGATGGGCATCTGATAGATATCACCCAGGAGGTCGAATACTATCTGCTTGCCATCTGGGCTGACACTGACGTTCATCCAGGTGCCTTCGGTGACATCTATCTTAACCTGTTCCAGTGGGGCTTTGGCGGGTGCATTAACCTGCCAGGCCGGAGGCGCATCTTTGTCTGCCGCCCAGGTCGGCAGGGCAAGTGTGAGGGCAATTGCCGCGCATATGGGCGTTAATTTTTGTTTTAGCATAGGAGTTCCCAGTTTCATTATTATCCTTGGTTGGGCGCCTTCGAGTGGCTACAGAGAGGTAGTTGTATACAATCAGTACTAGTTATCGCACAAATTCGATAACAGTAAAACCTAAATTCTGTGACATTTGGTGAATGGTGAGGATAGCCTGGATGGCTTAAATTGGGCTTAAGTTAGATAGGCTGAAAGCCTTGATGAATATATCAAGGGATGGCTAAGTCGGTATTACCTAGCTGCTAAAGTTGTGTAACCGGAAGTGAAATCGGGTTAAAAGTATAAAGACAGCCTAGGTGGCTGCCTGTGGAGGAGATAAAGCTGGGCTAATCGGCTAACTGTACGCTATCGCCGATGCTGATCTCGGCATCGTTGAGTACGCGACAGGTGACGCCGCCGCGCCAGTCTGGTCGCAGGGCCGCCTCGAGTCCAGCATAGGCCATCTCCATTTTCTTACAGGGATCGGTTTCGCCTGTGATCTCCAGTTGTAAGGCGCCTACGTGAATCACCTTGCCGAGATCTTTTTCGCTGAAGCTAATGCCATCTATGAGTAAGTTGGCTCTGCGGGTGGTCCAGGGAAGTTCGGTATCGAGTGCCTCGCAGGCGGCGAGCCATTGCTGCGCCGACAGTAGGGTGACCTGACGTTTACCTGGCTTTCCAAATACATCTTGTGCAACCCCTGTGCTGGTGGTGACGAGTGCCGCCGAGGTTTCCAGCATGGGTCCACCTTTGACTACCTTGTAGCTAATGCCTTGTAAACTTGCCATTTCTATCAATCCTTTTGAATGCCGAATCTCAGTGTAAACCGTGACTCGAACCGCTGGCAAGGGGAATCGGCTGGGGGCCGAGTGCGCATAGGCGCTGGGGAAGGTGCGGGTCGATTAAGGCAGAAGAGCGTGAGCGACTGCCTTAATCGGTGGAACTTGAGTTGGGTTAGAGACCCTTCTTGATCAGATATTGATAAGGCGTCGACTCGGTCTGGCTGGCGATCAGGGTGTGATCCATAAACTCGCAGAAGCTGGGAATGTCACGTGTGGTCGCCGGGTCGTCGGCGATGATCAGCAGGGTCTCTCCCTCGTTCATCTTGCGCACCGATTTTCTCACCATCATCACAGGCTCGGGACAACGTAGTCCCAGGGCGTCGAGTTGGTGTTGTGCTTGTGCGAAAGGGTCGCTCATATCGTAAACCTTAATTGAAGTGAGACCGGATAAAATCGAGGGGGCTAATATTACGCTAGCCGGGCGTTTAAGCCAAGTCGTGCTCCCTGGGTTTGTGATCCTATAAAGGATGTTTCACGTGAAACACCCTGGATTATACCAGAGAGACGAAACGCGCCTGAGTAACATCTTGCAGAGCCGTTGGGGTGAGTTCGATATCCAGGCCGCGGCGTCCACCACTGACATAGATCTGCGCCAGCTGCTGGGCGCTCTCGTCGATAAAGGTGGCAAGTCGTTTCTTCTGCCCAATAGGGCTAACGCCACCTAACACATATCCTGTGCTGCGCTGTACCTTTTCCGGCGCGGCCATGGCAGCCTTCTTGGCTTTCGCCGCCTTCGCCAGTTGTTTCAGGTTGAGCTTCTTGTCTACCGGGATGATGGCGACCACCAGGGTACCGTTATCGAGCTCGGCGACCAGGGTCTTAAAGACCCATTCAAGTGGAAGCTGAAGTTTCTCTGCCGCCTCCAGTCCATAGGCGCCGGCATTGGCGTCGTGTTGATATTCATGGAGACGATAGGGGATCTTGGCCTTATCGAGCATCTTAGTTGCGGGTGTCATGATTCTCTCTTTCTAAGGATTTACGCATCACGCTGACCAATAGGTCTGAGTAGGGAAGTGTAGCGACAAGCTGCCAGCCTAGGCTGTGATAGAGGGCGAGGTTTTTGGCTTCGGTTTGCAGATAGAGGTCGTCTGCATCGAAGGCTAAGGCATATTGTTCGGCAACGGCGATTAACGCTTTAGCTATGCCGAGACCTCGATAAGAGGGGCTTACATAGATGCCGCCGAGCCAGACGCTATCGGCAGGATATTGAGTGCTTTCCTGATACCTGAGCTGGATGGCTCCGACGGGAACATTGTCGTTCATGGCGATCCAAAGTTGGGGAATGCCGGCCAATTGCAGATATTGGCTCAGAGTGTGGGTTAATTCGGCTTGGCTGCGATTCGGCCCCAGGTGACCCCATTCTTCATGATACCAGGTGGCCACTTGGCCTATGGCCTCTGGCTTGTCGATTAACCGAATAATGTCCATATGCCTCCATCTTAAATCAAGCGCCTGATGTTGATATTACAGCAGTGGTGGCGAAGTTAAAGCCAGAAACTATCTTATACCAATCGTATTAAGTAGTTGTTCATTCTAGCTTGTTAAAATGCGCGATAACGGCGTTTGTATTTTTGATTGTAGAATAACTACTTATCTAAAAATCCTGCCTTGTTCTCACGCGTTTTCCCTACGCTATTTCTGACCATCTACTTACTGTGATTGGTATTAGTCGCTTGAGGCGTAAAAGGCCTAATGAGGTAAGTGTGGTCTTGGTGTTTCACGTGAAACAAAAAAAGGAGCGACTGGGTCGCTCCTTTTCTTAGGCAAAACGGTAATGGACGCGTTAGGCGCGTTCGAATACGGTTGCTATGCCTTGGCCCAGACCGATACACATGGTCGCCAGACCTAGGGTCGCATCTTTGCTTTCCATCAGGTTGATCAGCGTGGTCGAGATACGTGCGCCCGAGCAGCCCAGTGGATGTCCCAGGGCGATAGCACCACCGTTGAGGTTCACCTTCTCATCCACCAGATCCATTAGACCAAGATCTTTCACACATGGCAGTGACTGCGCGGCGAAGGCCTCGTTGAGCTCGATAAGGTCGATGTCGTTCATGGTGAGGCCTGCGCGTTGCAACGCCTTCTGGGTGGCTGGTACTGGACCATAGCCCATGATGGCGGCGTCACAACCAGCAACCGCCATAGAGCGGATACGTGCGCGGATTGGCAGACCCAAGGCCTTGGCTTTCTCTTCTTCCATGACCAACATGGCCGAGGCGCCGTCAGACAATGCCGAAGAGGTACCCGCGGTGACAGTACCATTGGCTGGGTCGAATACCGGACGCAGGGTCGCCAGCGATTCAAGAGAAGTCTCGGGACGAATCACCTCGTCATGCATTACCTTGATCAGTGCGCCGTTGGCATCGTGCCCCTCGATAGCATGGATCTCGTTGGCAAAGCGGCCTTCGACCGTTGCCGCGTGGGCACGTTGGTGTGAACGTACCGCAAACTCATCTTGCTGTTGGCGTGTGATGCCGTGCATCTTGCCTAGCATCTCGGCGGTGAGGCCCATCATGCCTGAGGCCTTGGCGACGTTGGTGGCCAGGCCTGGATGGAAGTCGACACCATGGTTCATCGGCACGTGGCCCATGTGTTCGACGCCGCCGACGATAAAGGTATCACCCATGCCTGTCATGATGGCGCGAGCCGCCTGATGAATGGCTTCCATGGAAGACCCACACAGACGGTTTACCGTCACCGCTCCGGCCTGTTTCGGAATGCCCGCCAGTAGCGCCGCGTTACGTGCGATGTTGAAGCCCTGTTCCAGCGTCTGTTGCACACAACCCCAGATCACGTCTTCAATAGTATTAGGATCGAGTTGAGGATTGCGAACCAAGAGGGCCTTCATCAGCTCGGCAGAGAGCGACTCGGCGCGCACGTTTCTGAATACCCCAGCCTTAGAGCGGCCCATGGGAGTACGGATGCAATCTACAATAACTGCTTGTTTCATTATTCTATTCCTTCCGGGTGATTAGGCTAGGTAGTAACTGCCGTTGGTGGCAGCCAGTTCACGCATCTTGTCGGTTACCTGATACAGGCCGCCTAGGTGGGCGTACTGGTCGGCAAGGGCGACGAAGTTAGCGACACCTAAGGTGTCTAGGTAGCGGAACACACCTCCTCTGAATGGAGGGAAACCGAGTCCATAAACAAGTCCCATATCGGCTTCGGCCGGCGTGGCTATGATGCCTTCTTCCAGACAACGAACCGTCTCGATGATCATAGGGATCATGGTGCGGGCGATGATCTCGTCGCTGCTGAACTCCTTCTGCTCACCGAAGGCGTTGCCCAGTAGTTCATAGCTGAGTGGGTCGACCTCTTTCTTCGGCTTGCCACGACGATCTACCGAATATTGGTAGAAGCCTTTGCCATTCTTCTGACCGAAGCGCTCGGCTTCGAACATGACGTCGATGGCGTCTTTGCCTTCTTTAGCCATTCTGTCAGGGAAGCCTTCGGCCATAACGGCCTGGGCGTGATGACCCGTGTCCAGACCAACGACGTCTAGTAGGTAGGCGGGGCCCATAGGCCAACCGAACTGCTTCTCCATCACCTTGTCGATGGCAGCAAAGTCGGCGCCATCTTCTAGCAGGCCGCTGAAGCCGGCGAAGTAGGGGAAGAGTACACGGTTAACGAAGAAGCCTGGGCAGTCGTTGACCACGATAGGCGTCTTGCCCATCTTGGCGGCGTAAGCCACGACAGAGGCAACTGTCTCTTCAGCGCTATGCTCGCCGCGGATCACCTCAACCAGTGGCATCTTGTGTACCGGGTTGAAGAAGTGCATGCCACAGAAGCGCTCTGGTTTCTGCAGGCTCTTGGCCAGCAGATTGATTGAGATGGTGGAGGTGTTAGAGGTGATGATGGCATCTTCGCCCACGACCTGCTCGACTTCCGCCAGTACGGTCGCCTTCACCTTAGGATGTTCCACCACGGCTTCGACCACGACATCGGCTTGCTTGAGCGCGTTGTAGTCCAGGGTTGCCGTGATGTTGTTGAGTACGCCCGCCATCTTGGCCGGTGTCGAGCGACCACGATTGATCTGCGCCGTGAGCAGCTTGGCTGCCTCGTTGAGCCCAAGATCCAATGCCGCCTGATTGATATCTTTCATCACGATCGGCGTGCCCTTGCTGGCGCTTTGGTAGGCGATACCGCCACCCATGATGCCAGCGCCCAGCACGGCGGCTGAGTTAACCGCTTGTGCCTGTTTGGCAGCCTTCTTGGCCTTGCCTTTAACCAGTTGGTCGTTAAGGAAGATACCGATAAGCGCCTTGGCCACGTCTGTCTTGGCTAGCTTGATGAAGGCCTGATGTTCTACCTGTAGTGCCTCGGCGCGCTCGCTCAAGGCGGCCTTCTCGATCACTTCGACAACAGCCATAGGCGCAGGATAGTGTTTACCGGCAACCTTGAACACCATGCCCTTGGCGGTGGCAAATGACATCATGGCTTCCAACTTAGGCAGGGTCAGCGGTGACAGCTTACGCTGACGACGGGCTTGCCAGTCAATCTTCTCGCTGATGGCATCTTGCAGCATCTGGCGCGCCGCCGTTTCCAGCAGTTCTGGGGCAACTACGGCGTCGATGGCACCAACCTTGAGGGCGGCTTCTGGGCGCTGATCTTTACCTGTGGTGATCCACTCAAGTGCGTTGTCGGCACCTATCACGCGAGGCAGACGCACTGTACCGCCAAATCCAGGAATGATGCCCAGCTTTGTCTCTGGCAGGCCGATACGCGCCGAGGTGTCGGCGATACGTAAGTCTGTGGCTAGGATAGTTTCGCAGCCGCCGCCCAGGGCGAAGCCCTTGATGGCCGAGATAGTTGGGAAGGGCAGATCTTCGAGCTTGTTGAACACCTTGTTGGCGTCTTCCAGCCAGCCCTGTAGCACGTTGTCGTCTTGTGCAAAAAGTCCCAGGAATTCTGTGATGTCGGCGCCTACGATAAAGGCATCTTTGCCCGAGGTGAGCATCAGACCCTTAACCCCTTGGGTTTGTGCTAGGGCATCGAGTGCGTCGTTAAGGGAGTTGAGGGTCTCTCGATCAAACTTATTGACTGAGCCCTCGGCGTTAAAACAGAGCCGAGCGATATTGTCTTCAAGTAATTCCACTTGAATCGTAGGACTTTGGTAGATCATTGCTTGCTTCCTTATTGCTTAAAGAGCGCCACCCACTATTAGAATCTTATAGCGTGGGTAAAAATCTCTATCTTACAGCAGGCCATCATTTGACCAGTTGCTGCTCAGTGTGCGTCTAAATCAGATAAATTTCAACACCCAATTTAAACACTTGTTTAATTTTGTTCGATTAGGGGGATTTTTGCCCTTATGTTAGACTCACTAGATCATAGTCGCTGTGCTAAAAATAGGGCCTTGGGATCGCGTTTTTCATCCAAAAGAATGGGGTGCAACCTAGGGCCACAGAAGAATAACAGGAAGCTTATTATGGAAAACTTAGCCACCCTCTATCCCGCCCACATTATTGAACTGAACCGGCGCGTCGCCGAGATCACCGCAAGAGAGCAGTTGGCCGGCTTAGTGATTCATTCGGGTCAGCCTCATCGTCAGTTTCTCGATGATCTGGATTACCCCTTTAAAGTTAATCCGCACTTCAAGGCCTGGCTTCCGGTCATCGATAATCCCCACTGCTGGCTGATCGTCAACGGCCGTGATAAGCCGCAACTCATCTTCTATCGTCCTGTGGATTTTTGGCATAAGGTCGCCGATCTATCAGAGGATTTTTGGACGACCGAGATAGAGATTAAGGTGCTGACCAAGGCCGACAAGGTGGCAGATCTGCTGCCGGGCAAGTTGCAGGAGTGGGCCTATATTGGCGAGCATCTGGATGTCGCCGATGTGCTGGGCTTCGGTAGCCGTAATCCCGAGGCTGTGATGAGCTACCTGCATTATCACAGAGCCAGCAAGACAGCCTATGAGTTGGCCTGCATGCGCCGGGCGAGTGAGATCGGTGTGCGTGGTCATGTGGCGGCCAAGAGTGCCTTCTATGCGGGCGCGAGCGAGTTTGAGATCCAGCAAGCCTACCTGGCCGCGACCGATATGGGCGAGAACGATGTGCCCTATGGCAACATTATCGCACTGAATCAAAATGCCGCCATATTGCACTATACGGCGCTGGAGCATGTGTCGCCCAAGCAGCGACTCTCCTTCCTTATAGATGCCGGTGGTAGCTTCCACGGCTATGCCTCGGACATCACCCGTACCTATGCCTTCGAGAAGAACCTGTTCGGCGATCTGATTGCCGCCATGGACAAGTTACAGCTGGCCATCATCGACATGATGCGTCCGGGCGTGAAGTATGTGGATCTGCATCTGGCGACGCACCAGAAGCTGGCGCAGCTGCTGCTGGACTTCAAGCTGGTGCAAGGCGATCCCCAGGGGCTAATAGAGCAGGGTATCACCAGCGCCTTCTTCCCCCATGGTTTGGGGCATATGTTGGGCCTACAGGTACATGATATGGGCGGCTTCCTCCACGACGAGCGCGGCACCCATATCGCGCCGCCGGAGGCGCATCCCTTCCTGCGTTGTACCCGCACCCTGGCCGCTAACCAAGTGCTGACCATAGAGCCTGGGCTTTACATCATCGACAGCCTGCTCAATGAGCTGAAACAGGATGGTCGCGCCGATTGGGTTAACTGGCAGATGGTGGATCAGGTGCGCCCCTTCGGTGGCATTCGTATCGAAGACAATGTGATCGTCCATAGCGATCACAACGAGAACATGACTCGCGATCTGGGTCTGCACGGTTAACAGGTAAGGCGTTTTTGAGCGAGAGTTATCCCATTCCGGCCAAGCCGATCACCATAGAAGAAGAGATAAAGCATAGCCGCTTTATCTCTTTTCTATTTCACTGCCCATCGGAAGATACGCTGAAGTGTGCGCTTACTAACATTAAGGCCGAGTATCCGGGGGCGAATCACTATTGCTACGCCTTTATCGCCGGAGCGCCGGACAATAATGTGGCCATGGGCAGCAGCGATGATGGTGAGCCGTCCGGCAGCGCCGGGCGTCCTATGCTGGCCAGCCTGCAGGGTGCCGAGATAGGCGAGATAGGCGCCGTCGTGGTGCGCTATTTTGGCGGTACTAAGTTGGGTGTTGGTGGCCTGGTGCGCGCCTATAGCTCTGGCATCAAACAGGGGCTGGCGCAACTGGAGACTGAGATAAAGCAGATCCGCTATCCGGGGCGGCTGGCCTGTGACTATCATCAGCTCAAAGATGTGGAACACTTTCTCGAGCTCTGTGAGGGGCTGATTGTCGATAAGGTGTTTACCGACAGGGTGAGCCTGAGCTTCGAGATGCCCAAGGCGACTCAGAGACGTTTCAATCAGGAGCTGGCGACCCTGAGTCAGGGACGCCTCAAGGCTGAGTTTTCTGACTGATGCCCAAGGGGAAGCGAGAGCGGGCTAACATGTTCGCAAAGGGCTTTTTGCCTTGGGTCACAAAGCGCCAATAAATTTTATACAACTGCCGGGATAAACTATGCGAGAATGCGCCAGTGCGTCTTCGCAAACGGAATAATAAAAACGCCCTAATGCAATATAGAACCATTATAAGAATTACAGGCCTACTCATGGGGCTGTTTTCTTTGTCGCTTCTGCCGCCAGCGCTGGTTGCCGTGATCTACAAAGATGGCGGGGGCACCGCCTTTCTGCAGGCCTTCTTCCTCAGCTTGTTACTCGGCTTCGTGCTCTGGTATCCCAACAGGCGCCACAAGAAGGACCTGCGCACCCGCGAGGGCTTCATGCTGGTGGTGCTCTTCTGGGGCGTGTTGGGCTCCATAGGTGCCGTGCCTTTTATCTTCTCCAGTCAGCCCGATCTCTCGCTCACCGACAGCTTCTTCGAGTCCTTCTCGGCGCTCACCACCACAGGGGCGACCGTGCTGGTGGGGCTCGATAGCCTGCCCAAGGCGATCCTCTTCTATCGCCACCTATTGCAGTGGCTCGGCGGCATGGGGATCATCGTCTTGGCGGTGGCCATCTTGCCTGTGCTCGGGATCGGGGGGATGCAGCTCTATCGAGCGGAGATCCCCGGGCCGGTGAAAGACAGTAAGATGACGCCGCGAATCGCCGAGACGGCCAAGGCGCTCTGGTATATCTATCTAGCGCTGACCATCGCCTGCGCCTTCGCCTACTGGGTCGCCGGCATGGATGTGTTCGATGCCATCTGTCACTCGTTTTCTACCATCGCCATCGGTGGCTTCTCCACCCATGACGCCAGCATGGGCTACTTCGATAGCACGGCGATCAACATGGTGTGTGTGGTGTTTCTGTTGATTGCGGCGCTGAACTTCAGCCTGCACTTTGCGGCTTTTACCCGCCGCGGCATTAACCTCAAGGTCTATCTAAGAGACGCCGAGTTTAAGGCGCTTATCGTGATCCAGCTGGCGCTGACGCTGATCTGTTTTGCGACCCTGTACCATACCGGCATCTATGACAGCGCCGAGGAGACCTTCGACTTCGCCCTGTTCCAGGCGGTGTCTATCTCGACCACGGCCGGTTTCGGTACCGAAAGCTTCCACATGTGGCCGCTGTTCCTGCCTATGCTGCTGATCTTCTCCAGCTTCATCGGTGGCTGTGGCGGCTCGACCGCTGGGGGCATCAAGGTGATGCGGATGATCTTACTGCTGCTCCAGGGCTCCCGTGAATTGAAACGCCTGGTGCATCCCAGGGGCATGTTCTCCATCCGTATCAATGGCAAGGCGCTGCCGGATCGCATCATAGATGCGGTATGGGGCTTCTTCTCTGCTTACGCCCTCGTTTTTGTGGTTTGTATGTTGATCCTGATGGCGCTGGGCATGGATAATATCACCGCCTTCAGCGCGACTGCGGCCTGTTTGAATAACCTGGGGCCTGGGCTAGGTGAGGTGGCCAGTAACTATGCCAGCATTGGCGATGGCGAGAAGTGGGTGTTGGTGGTGGCCATGCTATTCGGCCGATTGGAAGTGTTTACCTTATTGGTGTTGTTTACACCGACTTTTTGGAAGAATTAATGAGTCGTACCCTAATTATCTATTCGACCGTAGACGGTCAGACGAAAGCCATCTGTGATCAGATTGCCGAGCAGTGCAAGTCGGATACCCAGCTGGTGACCATGGTCAGCCTGGAAGAGGCGCAGTCGGTCAATCTCTCCTATTTTGACAAGGTCATCATAGGGGCGAGCATTCGTTACGGCAAACACAGACCCGAGCTGTTTCAGTACGTGAATCGCCACAGAGCCGTATTAAACGGCAAGAAGAACGCCTTCTTTACCGTGAACGTGGTGGCGAGAAAGCCGGAGAAGAATACGCCCGAGACTAACCCTTACATGAAGAAGTTTCTGCAGCTGTCGCTGTGGCAGCCTCAGCAGCTGGGGGTCTTTGCGGGTAAGATCGATTATCCCAAGTATCGTTTCTTCGATAAGTTCATGATCCGTTTCATCATGTGGATCACTAAGGGCCCCACAGATACCTCGGGTACCTATGAATTTACCGATTGGGATAAGGTGCAGGAGTTTGCGAAAGCCTTTAGCGAGCGTTAAAGGCTTTCATCTTCGCAGGAATTATACGCAGTAACGCTTGTAGAGAATCGAGATCACCTCGGTGACCTGCTCGTTCTTCAGTGTGTAGTAGACGATCTGTGAGCTCTTGCGGGTCGCCACCAGATCTTCGGCGCGCAGTACCGCCAGGTGTTGTGACAACGCAGACTGGCTCAGAGGCACGTTTTCATTTAGCTGTGTCACGCTCAGTTCATTGTCGAGTAGCTGGCACAAGATCATCAATCTATAGGGATTGGCTATTGCCTTAAGCCACTTGGCTGCGCTCTGGGCATTGGTGACCATTGCATCTACATCAATATCTTTTTGCATACGGCAACTCTCTTGTACTTGATTAATTAGATTATTCTAATTGAATGGGGAAGTGAAAGCAATGATACTCAGCCAGCCTGGGTAACTCAATGGGAGCCGACCTGTGTCCTTTTAGGATTGCTCATGATTTTGTAGTTATTTTACCCCGAGTTAAATATCCAATTGGTGGTGTATTTCACAAAAACCTTAACTAAATTGTGATCCAATTTGGGGTTTCTCTGGCACTTTGCTGCAACAATGTGGCTCTCTTTTCCGATACAGATGAGTCGCTTATGGCTTCAGTACTAATTGTTTACTATTCTCGCGGTGGCCATACGGCCAAGATTGCCCAGGCGATGGCGGCGCACTTGGACGCTCAAGGGCATAATTGCGACGCCCTGCGTATTGGCGAGTTTGAGCATATTGATTGGGAAAAATACGACTATGTTGCCGTGGGCGCCTGCGTACTCTATGGCAGCTACCATAAGTCTGTGTTCGAATTTGTCACCCGCTACCAGGCCGAGCTGGCGGCCAAGCCTAACAGCTTTTTCAGCGTCAACGTGGTGGCCCGTAACCCCGAGAAACGGATCCCCGAGAACAACAAGTATCTGCAGAAGTTTATTGAGCTCTCTCCCTGGAAGCCGAATGACGTTAAGGTGATTGCCGGCAAGGTGGACTACCCCTCCTGGCGTTGGTATGACAGGTGGATGATCCAGCTGATCATGAAGATCACCGATGGCCCAACCGATCCTAAGGCGGTGATCGATTACACCGACTGGGAAGACGTTAAGCTATATGCCGAGCACTTGCTGACTCTCAAGGATTAGCCTCAACTCTCTATTCATCGCGCCCTGGCAACAGCCCTTGCCTCGGCGCGATCTTGCTTGTCACCTGGTCTGACCTCTGGTAGCCTTTGCCCTTCATTTAAGGGAGCCGGGTGAGATGAACCTCTATTTTCGTTTGTTTTGGTTGATGTTTTGGCGGGTACGCCATTGTCGTCGTATCGATTTTCTGGGCACGAGTACTATCAGCTATCGTGCCTTGCCGCTGGATTGCGACATTAACCTGCACCTGACTAACTCCCGCTATCCCGCCCTGATGGATCTGGCCCGTACCTACATGTTGGCCGAGATGGGGCTGCTGAAACGCTTCTTGAAGCTCAAGTGGTTGCCGATCGTCAACGCCGCCGAGTTCACCTATATTCGCGATATCAAACCCCTGTGTAAATTCGACATTCAGAGTCGAGTGGTGGGCTGGGACGAGAAATACTTCTATGTCGAGCAGCGCTTCGTCAGCGGCGACACCCTTCACTGTATCGTGCATGTGCGTGGCGTGTTCGTGAACAACCGCAAGCAGGTACCGATTAAGGAGATGCTCAAGGAGGCGGGCTTCGATGGCCCCGAACCTTGTTTACCGCCGGAAATCGAGAAGTGGAAAGCCTTCCTCACGCTGAAGAAAGAGCGCAACCTGCCTGCTTAACTTTTTTTGGAATTAGGGTTTAGGGAATGGGGCGGAATCCGGCCTGCACCGCGGCGCGGGTGAGTTCTATCTCTTCCTGTACCTGGATCCAGGCGCCTCGGGTGTTGGCCTGATTCAGGTATCTGTCGATGGGATCCAGTTGGTACAGCTTGAGGCGATTTCTGGCGTGGATCAGGCAAGGGATCAGGGCGCAGTCCGCCATGGTAAAGGCATCGCCGCAGAGCCAGTGATGCCGCTGCAACTTGTCGTTCAGCTCATTCAGTAGCAGCATGATCTCCTTCTCTAACTGCCTCACCTTAATCGGATTGTCCTCTTCACGGGCTTCCATCTGTTCCAGCAGATAGAGAGGATTGTTCAGGTCGTTGTCGATGAGGCGATCATATAGGCGCACCTGCAGGCGCTGAGGGTAATCCTGTGGCAGTAGCCGGGTGCCGGTGGCAAATTCATGGTCTATGTAGTCTATGATGATGCTGGATTCGGGCAAGAGGTCGCCGGTGCGTGTCTTGAGCAGGGGTAATTTTCCCAAGGGATACTGCTGCTTAAATTCGTTGCGGGAAAAGGGATCGCTCAGCTCTATCACCCTGGGATAGAAGTTGGCCTGTTTCTCGTAGAGGGCGATCAAGACTTTTTGGGAATATCGTGACAGGGGATGGTAGAAGAGTTCCATCAAATGCACCTCCCATTTGCCCAGAACCAATAAGCTAATATTAGTTCGAAATCCCGCATCTGGCCTGCTTTTTAGCCTGTCTTATGCTGCCGGTGTGAGTCGCTCGGTCAGCAGTTCGATAAGTGCCCTGACTCTTGGCGGGATCACCTCAAGATAGGGATGTACCAGGTAGAGTGCACCACGCCCCAGATGATAGTCGGGCAGCAGCTGTACCAGCTGGCCATTGGCAAGGTGCTGGCTTATCAAGGGGGAGGGCAGCAAGGCAACGCCCAGCCCCTGCATCACCAGGCCTAGGGTTCCCTGTAGGCTGTTGCAGTTGATAAAAGGGCTAAGCTGCAGGCGGACACGCTCGCCTTCGCTGTTTTCAAACTGCCAATGTCTGGGGAGCCTGTCGCCCGCCAGGCCTATCCAATGATGATGGCTGAGATTGTCCGGATGCACAGGCGCGCCATGGTGTGCAACATAGTCAGGGCTCGCTACCAGATACTCATCGAAGCGGCCCAGCCTGGTCTCGTTGACACTGGGCTGACTGGCGGCGCCTATCTGAATCGCCACATCTATCTGATGCTCGGTGAGGTCCAGCTGTCTGTCCTGGATCAGCAGGGAGAGATGCACCTTGGGATAATGCTGGTGAAACGCCTTGATGGTGGGGGCTATCACTCCATCGCCTAGCGCCTGGGGGAGGGCGAGGGTGATGCTGCCTTGCAGCTCGGCATCTGCTGGCTGCAGCGAGGTTTCCGCCTGCTTGGCAAGTTTGAGCAGCTCGGCGCAGTAACGGTAAAATGACTGGCCCTCCTGGGTGAGCGACAGGCTGCGGGTGGTCCTGTTTAAAAGACGCGACTGGCATCTGTGCTCCAGTTTCTTTAGGTGTTGACTCACCATGGAGCGGCTAATGTTTAGCGACTCGGCGGCGCGGGTCAAGGAGCCCTGCTCGACCACACTGGCAAAGACCAACATACGATAGAGTTGTGATGCGTCCATAATTAACCTCAACGGCCTCTCATCGGTCTAAGTGCAAGCCAATTGCAATCATCTTTGGTTATTGTTTACTAATATTGTAAAAATAAACCCATATATGGGTTATTTATTGTTCATGGTAACCAATATGTCAAAGTTGGCTGGGGTCGTCTCGAGCCGTTTGGCGGGTGATCGACATGGCTGCATGGCACGTAATCTGTATTCAACAAGCATTTAAGGAGCTGCTTACACTATGGCGCGATTAGAATCGTTCGACAGTATTTACCAGCGCGCCTGTGAGCGCAAAGGTGGCGAAGCAGGCTTGGCCGCTCGCTTGCCTGAGGTGTTATCTCAGGATCTGATTGCCGAGTATAAGGATGCCGAGTTGCTGTCAGAGCTGAGTAAGAAGGTGTTTCAATCGGGATTTGTATGGCGCATCGTCGACAATAAGTGGCCGGCTTACGAGGCGGCCTTCTTCAACTTCGAGCCCCACAAGATCTTGATGCTATCGCCTGAGCAGATCCAGCAGCGTGCCAGCGACCCCGAGTTGATCCGCCACCTGAAGAAGACCATGGCGATTTATGACAATGCCCTGATGGTGCATGATTTTAAGCTCGCTCACGGCAGCTTTGCCAAGTTTATCGCTCGGTGGCCCAGCGATAATACCGTGGGACTCTGGGCCGAGCTGAAACGCCTGGGCTGCCGACTGGGTGGCAATACCGGCCCCTATTTTCTGCGCACCATAGGCAAAGATACCTTTCTGCTGACCGAAGATATCAAGGGATATTTTCAGGCTCACAAACTGATCGATGCCGGTTTTACTTCTAAACGTGGTTTGACCCAGGTGCAGGAGGTGTTCAATGAATGGCAGGGGCAGTCGGGCCGGTCTCTGGCGGAGATCAGCCGTATCCTCGCCTGTGGCGTGGGTGATAACCGGATATAACCTAGCTCCGTCAAAAAACCTAGGATAAGTATTCTGGCCCCATGGATGGGGGAAATGCCAAAAAATGTCGGGAACATTTTTGGCCATGTATAAATCCCCTCTATGCTCATCCCTGAGCACCGGGGATAAGTATATCCCTATACAAAAAAGCCAGCCCGAGGGCTGGCAAAGACGTGCAGAGATTGGAAACTGCTGTGCTTAAAAACTCTTGCTGACGCCGATAACGACTCGGTCATCAAAAATCTTAGTTTGTGTACCGTACACCTTGTGGCTCTCATCCACTGTGCTGCCGTGGTATCTGAGATCGAAACTCAGGCCGGCGAAGGTTTTGCTGACACCCAGGTTCCAGTGGCCCCAGCCTTCGGCGCCGTTACCATCCAGATCCTGATAGCCGACGCTGGCAGACAGGTTAATGCCATTGTCGAACTGGTAGCTTGGATGGATGGCGTAGTTCACGCCTTGCCAGCCATCGACACCGAACCAGTCATCGACCGTCGGGGTCACTTCCAGTTGTAGGTTAGTGCGGCCGAACTGCTTACCTACCTTGAGCCATAACTCTGTGTAGTTAGAGTATGAGGCGCCCGGGTAGAGGTAGGAGAACAGCATGACATCATAGGTGATACCAGAATCGCCGAAGGTGCCCGCCTTACCTATGTAGGGTGCAGTAACGATTTCAAGATTTGGATCGGCAAACTTGATGTTGGAGGCATACACACCGCCGTACCAGCCTTGATCATTTCCCCATCCCAGCGTGCCTTGCACGACGGGGACGTCGCCATCCATGGTTTCTGACTCACCACGAAAGACATAATCTGAGGCAAAGGTCAGCTTGCCTGTGATATTGCCGCCTAAGACTTGGGTGTCTTGCGCTTCGGCCATGACGCCGCTTGCGGCTAACAGGCTGCCAAGGAGTATCGAGCATTTTAACTGGGTTAAGGTCTTCATCATCTTCATCTCATCTAGCTGTTGTTTGGCTGATGAGGCGACTATAGGCGCAAGATGTGAATGGCCTTATCGGCACAAATGAACTGATCAAATAAAGATGTGAACAATTATGAATAGGTCTGAATTAACCCCATGTTTCATATGGTGTTAGTTTTCATCATGCCTGGATGACAGCGATCACATTTTAGACACAAAAAACGCTAAAACAGGGTGAAAACACGCAATTTTTAACTGTTTTTTAACAAGAAAACATGATTAAAAATAAAAATTTGCATTAACTTACAATATCTCTGCCCACATCTTCTTGTTGACCTTGGCTAGGTGTGAGATAAATAGTTTCTAAATCTTTTTTTAATTTTGCTTCCTCAAGATACCCCATAGCGCCTTACCCGTGCATGGGTGTTTTTTGTTGCGGCTTTGATTAGGAGTTCTCATGCGGCAAATAGTAAAAATTGCCTCGTTAGTTAGTGTGGCGTTATGGATAACAGGTTGTGGCCAGGACGAGAACCAAGGTCATTCGGCAGCAGCCCCAAGAAGCATGGAGGTTGGGGTGGTTCAGGTTGTCGAGCAGCCCCAGGCTATTCAGGTTGAGCTACCGGGTCGCAGCAAGGCATATCTTGAGGCCGAGGTGCGTCCTCAGGTGTCGGGTATCATCACCGAACGCGGCTTCGTCGAGGGTGGTGAGGTAACCGAAGGCCAATCTCTCTATCAGATCGATTCGTCGACCTATAAGGCGGCGCTGGTCAGTGCCGAAGCCGATCTGGCCCGTGCCAATGCCAGCCTGGTGTCTGCCAAGGCCAAGGCGGCCAGATATAAAGCCTTGATCAAGACTGATGCCATTAGCCAACAAGATTTCGACGAGGCAGATGCCCTCTACAAAGAGGCGTTGGCTAACGTGACCGTGGCCAAGGCGGCGATTAACACGGCTAAGATCAACCTGGAATACACTCAGGTGAAGGCGCCTATCTCAGGCCGTATCGGTAAGTCTTCCGTGACTGCCGGTGCCCTGGTGACAGCGAATCAGAGCGCCGCACTGGCGACGATTCAACAGCTGGATCCTATCAACGTCGATATCGCCCAATCTAGCGCTCAGCTGCTACGCCTCAAGGCCAAGCTTAAGCAGGGACAGCTGCAGGCGGCAGACAATGCCGATGTGCGTCTGATCCTGGAAGATGGCACGGCATACGAGCACATGGGCTCGCTCAGATTCGCCGAGGTGAGTGTCGATGAGAACACGGGTTCAGTAACCCTAAGGGCCGAATTCCCTAACCCGGATGGTGTCTTGCTACCTGGCATGTATGTGCGCGCCGTATTGAACGCGGGTACAGATCCTAAGGCGATTCTGGTGCCGCAGAAGGCTGTTACCCGTAATACCAAGGGTCAGGCCGTTGCCATGGTGATAGGTGCCGAGAGCAAGGTCGAGCCAAGAGTCGTGACGACTGCCGAGGTGATCGATCATCAGTGGCGCATCACCAGCGGCTTGAAGGCTGGCGATCAGCTGATTGTCGAGGGATTACAGAAGATACGTCCGGGCGCCCCTGTGGTGGGTAAACCACTCAGCGAGATGCAATCAGACAAGCAACCACAGAAGTAAGGTAAAGTTATGGCTCGTTTTTTCATCGATCGCCCTATCTTTGCCTGGGTGATTGCAATTATTGTTATGTTGGCCGGGGTGCTCTCTATCATGAAGCTTCCCGTGTCGCAGTACCCGAGTATTGCGCCGCCGACCGTGGTGATTAACGCCATCTATCCGGGTGCGTCTGCCAAGACTATGGAAGACACTGTGACCCAGGTGATCGAGCAGCGCATGACGGGTATCGACCATCTACGTTACATCTCGTCTACCAGTGACAGCTTTGGTAACGCGCAGATCACCCTGACGTTCAATGCCGAGGCCGATCCCGATATCGCCCAGGTTCAGGTGCAGAACAAGCTGCAGCTGGCGATGCCGCTGCTACCTCAAGAGGTGCAGGCGCAAGGGGTTAAGGTCAACAAATCCAGCTCGGGTTTCTTGATGGTATTGGGCTTCGTGTCTCAGGATGGCTCGCTGGAGAAGAATGATATCTCCGACTATGTGGGCTCTAACATCTTAGACCCTATGAGTCGTGTGCCTGGTGTGGGTGAGATCCAGCTGTTCGGTGCCCAGTACGCCATGCGTATATGGCTAGACCCGCTCAAGCTGACGCAATACAACCTCACCAGCCTGGACATCATGGCCTCGATTCGTGAGCAGAATGCTCAGGTGTCTGCGGGTCAGTTGGGCGGCGCGCCTTCTATTGCGGGTCAGGAACTCAACGCCACGGTAACGGCTCAGAGTCGTCTACAGACGGCCGAAGAGTTTAGAAAGATCATCATCAAGTCCGATCCGTCGGGCGCCAAGGTTTACCTGGAAGATGTGGCCCGAGTCGAACTGGGCTCGGAAAGCTATTCGGTAGAGTCCTTCTATAACGGCCGTCCGGCTGCCGGTCTGGCGATCAAGTTGGCCACGGGGGCTAACGCCCTGGCGACCGCCGAGCGCGTGCGTGAGAAGGTCGATGAGATGAAGCCCTTCTTCCCCCAAGGCCTGGAAGTGGTTTATCCCTATGACACCACCCCCTTCGTCGAGAAGTCGATCGAGGGCGTAGTGCATACCCTGCTGGAAGCCGTGGTACTGGTATTCGTGATCATGTACCTCTTCTTGCAGAACTTCCGCGCGACCCTGATCCCGACCATCGCGGTACCTGTGGTACTGCTGGGGACCTTCGCCATCCTGTCGGCTACCGGCTTCTCGATCAACACCCTGACCATGTTCGCCATGGTATTGGCCATCGGTCTGCTGGTGGATGACGCCATCGTGGTGGTAGAGAACGTCGAACGTGTGATGTCCGAAGACGGCTTGAGCCCGATTGAGGCCACCAAGAAGTCGATGGACCAGATCACCGGCGCCCTGGTGGGTATCGGTCTAACCCTGTCGGCGGTGTTCGTGCCTATGGCATTCATGTCGGGTTCGACCGGTGTGATCTATCGTCAGTTCTCCGTGACTATCGTATCGGCCATGGCGCTTTCTGTGCTGGTGGCGATCATCCTGACGCCGGCACTGTGTGCCACCATGCTGAAGCCGATTGCCAAGGGCCACCATGCGGTGGAGACCGGCTTCTTCGGTTGGTTTAACCGCACCTTTGACAAGATGACCTCGCGTTACGAGGCTGGCGTGGCGGCGATGATCAAGCGCGCCGGTCGCGTCATGTTGATCTACGTGGCCCTGACGGTTGCCGTGGGTTGGATCTTCATGCGCATGCCGACCGCCTTCTTGCCGGACGAAGACCAGGGTATCTTGTTTACCCAGGCTATTCTGCCGACCAACTCGACCCAAGAGAGCACCAAGAAGGTGATGAGCAAGATCTCCGACTTCTATCTCAACGAGACGGGCGACAGCGTCAAGTCGGTATTTAGCGTATCAGGCTTCAGCTTCGCCGGTAGTGGTCAAAACATGGGTCTGGCCTTCGTGGGCATGAAAGACTGGTCTGAGCGTACCGGCCCGGGTCAAGACGTTAAATCGGTCGCCGGACGTGCCATGGGTATGTTCATGCAGATGAAGGAAGCCTTCGTGTTTGCCTTCGTACCGCCTGCGGTGATCGAGCTGGGTACGGCAAACGGTTTCGATTTCTATCTGCAAGACAGAAATGGCCAAGGCCATGAGAAGCTGCTCGAGGCCCGCAACATGCTGCTGGGCATGGCATCGCAGAATCCTAACCTGGTGGGCGTGCGTCCAAACGGTCAGGAAGATGCGCCTATGTATCGCATCCATATCGACCACGCTAAGCTTCGCGCCCTGAGTATCGATATCGATGCGGTCAACAGCGTGCTGGGTACTGCCTGGGGTGGTAGCTATGTGAACGACTTTATCGACCGTGGTCGTGTGAAGAAGGTCTACGTACAGGGTGATGCCCAGTACCGTATGCAGCCGGAAGACCTCGATACCTGGTATGTGCGTAACAGCCAGGGTGAGATGGTGCCTTTCTCGGCCTTCGCCACAGGTACCTGGGAATATGGTTCGCCGCGTCTGGAGCGTTTCAACGGTCTGCCTGCGATGAACATCCAGGGCGGTACGGCACAAGGTTATAGTACGGGTGCGGCCATGGCCGACATCGAGGCTATGGTAGCCAAGCTACCGCCAGGATTCGGCGTTGAGTGGAACGGCCTGTCATACGAGGAACGTCTCTCGGGCAACCAGGCACCGGCGCTGTATGCCCTGTCTATCATGGTGGTCTTCCTGGTATTGGCGGCCCTGTATGAGAGCTGGTCTGTGCCGTTCGCGGTGATCTTGGTAGTGCCATTGGGGATCATAGGTGCCTTGCTGGCGATGAACGGTCGCGGTCTGCCTAACGACGTGTTCTTCCAGGTGGGTCTGTTGACTACCGTAGGTCTGGCGACCAAGAACGCCATCCTGATCGTCGAATTCGCCAAAGAGTTCTACGAGAAGGGCGCGGGTCTGGTGGAAGCGACCCTGCATGCGGTGCGTGTGCGTCTACGTCCTATCCTGATGACCTCGCTGGCCTTCGGTCTGGGTGTTGTGCCACTGGCCATCAGCTCGGGCGTAGGCTCGGGTAGCCAGAACGCTATCGGTACCGGCGTATTGGGCGGCATGATGAGTTCGACCTTCCTGGGGATCTTCTTTATCCCTATCTTCTTCGTGATCGTCGAGCGCATCTTCAGCAAGCGCGAGAAGAAGGGCGCCGAAACTCAGGCTGCCGACTCGACACCGCAAGAATAGGCATTAGCCATTTCGTCAAAAAGCCCGGTAATAACCGGGCTTTTTATTGCCTAACATATTGCACTTGCTGGCTATTTATTGAAAGATAATCGGCTAATAATAAGCCGTTAGGTAACTTAAGATGTCCCTATATTCTCGCGCTACGCTCCTCTGTCTCGCCGCCTTCGGCGCATCCGCCATGGCAGAGACCAGCGGCCCTCAACCGGCCCAAATCTCGTTAAATAACACTTATATCAATGATGCCATCTTGCCGCCGAGCATCACCTGGCACGGCGCCAGCGAAGCCTTGCTGCGCGCTGCCGATGATCCCTGGGCGACCCCCTTCGAGCAGGGCGGCCTCAAGTCCAGCCCCAGCTATGACGACACCTTCGCCTGGCTGGATAAGCTGCTCGCCACCAGCGATAAGCTCCACAAGGTTTCCTTGGGTAAGAGTCTTCAGGGGCGAGATATCTGGATGATAGTGGCGAGCCAGGAGGGCGCGGCGACGCCCGAGGCCCTGCAGGCCAATGGTAAGCCAACGCTCTTGGTGCAGGCGGGGATCCACTCGGGCGAGATAGATGGCAAGGATGCGGGCATGATGTTGCTGCGCGACATGGTGATGGGAGACAAGCAGGCGCTGTTAATCGGTGCGAACCTCCTCTTCGTGCCTATCTTCAGCGTCGATGCCCACGAGCGCAGCGGCCAGTTTAACCGGGTTAACCAGAGGGGCCCGGTGGAGATGGGTTGGCGCACTACGGCCAATAATCTCAACCTTAATCGCGACTATGCCAAGGCCGATACCCTGGAGATGCAGCATATGTTGGCGGCGATTAATCGCTGGCAGCCGGATCTCTATATCGACGTGCATGTCACCGACGGCATAGATTATCAGTATGATGTCACCTTCGGCTATAACCTGGCCCAGGGGCTGAGTCCCACCAGCTATCGCTGGCTTAACGACAAGTATCGTCCCAAAATCGAGCAGGCGCTCAGCGCGCAGGGACATGTGCCCGGCCCCTTGGTGTTTGCCATCGATAATCGCGACTTGAGCCAGGGGCTCTCTCTGTGGAATGCCAGCCCACGCTATTCAAACGGTTATGGCGATGCCCGTCATCTGCCAACAATATTGATCGAGAACCACAGCCTCAAGCCCTTCAAGCAGCGAGTGCTTGGCACCTATGTGATGCTGGCCTCGACCCTGGAGGTGTTAGGCGAGCAGGGCACGGCGCTGCGCAGCGCCATCAAGCAGGACAGTTATCGCTACAGCGACCGCATCACACTGACCTGGCAGTCGGAGACTCAGCCTAAGGGATGGGACTTCAAGGGGATAGACTATCGCCTGGAGCAGAGCCCCATCAGTGGCGAGGCGGTCGTGCGTTGGACCGGCGAGCCTAAGCTGTACCAGAACCTGCCCGTGATAGGTAAGACACGCGCAGACATTAAGGTGAATCGTCCCAAGGCCTACTATATTCCGCCTCAGTGGCTGGAGGTGATCGAGCGTCTAAGCATTCATGGCATACGCTTGACGCGTCTGGAGCAGCCTAAGACCTTGACCCTGACTCAATATCGATTCGGTGAGCCCGCGTTCGATGCCAAGGATTACGAGGGACGCCAGCGGGTCTCAGCCCCTGTGTCGAGCCATAAGGCTAAGGTGGCGCTGCCGGCGGGCACTGTGAAGATCAGCACACAGCAACCCCTCGGCGATCTGGCTATCCTCTTGCTGGAGCCGCAGTCACCCGACTCGCTGCTGCAGTGGGGCTTCTTTAATCCTATCTTTACCCGCACCGAATATATCGAGCACTACGCGGTAGAGCCGCTGGCGGTCAAGATGCTCAAAGAAGATCCCGCCTTGGCCGCCGAGTTTGAGGCGGCGCTCAAGGATCCTGAATTTGCTAAGGATGCCGAGGCGAGACTGCGCTGGTTCTACGAGCGGAGCCCCTATTTTGATAAGCAGTACAGGGTCTATCCCGTGCTCAGAGACTAAACAAAAAAGCAGGCCAGGCCTGCTTTTTTTATGTTGTTTATTTATCCCTGAGAGAAGGATTACTCAGGTTTACGGGCCGACAGGCTGTAGACCATGGGAATAGGTTTACCCTGATACAGCTGATAATACCTGGGCCTGTCACTTGAGAGCCCCAGGCTCTCGCCCGTCACCAGGTTGTCGAAGGCATCATAAGGGCTGAAGGGATACTCCTGAATCGCCTCTATCTTGAGTCCGGCTTGGATGAGCGCCCCTATCACATCGGCCAGGGAGTGGGGCCAGGTCACCATGGTGTGTTTGGTGTCACTGGCGTTTTCCGTATAGGTGCCTTCCTCCTCAATATCCGGCTCCTGCTGGGCAAAATAACTGTAACCCTCCATCATTGCCTGCACGGGATGAAACTCCACCATATAAAACTCACCACCGGGTAGCAGCGCTTCATAAATCAACTCTGCCCAACGACCTAGATCCGGCAGCCAGCAGAGGGCGCCATAGGAGGTGTAGACCACATCGAATTGCTGCTGCAGCTGCGCGCCCGCTTGGTAGAGATCGCTGCAGATAAAGTCGGCCTTAAGGTCGCAGGCCTCGGCCAGTCGCTTGGCATGATGGATAGCGGTGTCGGAGAGATCCACGCCAGTAACCTCGGCGCCCAGGCGAGCCAAGGAGAGGGTGTCCAGGCCGAAATGGCATTGCAGGTGCAGCAGGCTTTTTCCCTTTACCTTAAGGTCGGATTGCTCTATCTCCTGCAGCGAGCTGTTGCCGGCGAGAAAACCGTCCACATCGTAAAAGCTGGAGTCCAGGTGTTCTAGGGTCCTGTGATTCCAGGCCGTTCGATTTAGGGTCAGATAATCCACTGCGCGCCTCATAAGTTGATGAAGTATTTCACTAAATAGTAACTAATCCTACGAATCTGGTGGTGGCATCACCATCCAAAAATCGGTTAAGCAAGATAATAACATAGCAAAAACAATTAGATAACTTGTTGGCATGTTATCTGCTTAGTTGGGCTATCTAAGCCGCCGCGTCGAGGTGGTTCAAATGACTTTAACAGAGATTAAGGAAGGTGTTTATGTTGGCTCGTGTAATGACTATGGTGACGGTACTGGTATTTGGCCTCACTGGTTGCATAGTAAATGTGAACAGTGCGGGAAGGGACGATTTCGACTATCACAAGCAGACGCAGCTGACGCTGGATGCTCAGTCGCTGGAGACACTGGTCGCCGATACCGGCGCCGGTAGCCTGAAGATAGTGGGCGACGCCTCGGTTGAACAGATCACCCTGGATGCCGACATCTATGGTTTTGATGGCGCCGAGCCCGAACTGACCCTGACTCGCTCGGGTAACAAGGCCAAGCTGGTCGCCAATTTCGATGCCTTTCACCGCGCCAGCTTCTCAAATGGTAAGTCGCCCTACATAGATCTGCTGGTGAAGGTGCCGGCGGGAATCAAACTGGATATCCATGACGGCTCAGGCAGCATTGTCATTCGCGGCGTGCAGGCGGATATGGAGATCCAAGATGGCTCGGGTGCTATCGAGATAGATGGCGGCCAAAAGCTCACCATAGATGACGGCTCGGGCAGCATTACCCTCACCAATGTGGCGGGCGATATCCAGGTTAAGGATGGCTCAGGCAGCCTTACCATAGCCTCGGTACAAGGAGATGTTGAGATAGACGACGGCTCTGGTGCCATAGAGGTCAGAGGCGTTCAGGGCAAGGTCACCATAGACGATGGCTCAGGCGGCATCCGTGTGGTGGACACCCAGGGGCTTCACATCATAGACGCGGGCTCAGGTAGCCTAAGCTTCGACAATATTCAGGGCCAGGTCAGCATAGACTAAGGCCAGGACTTCCCGGCGCAGAGGCTAATCTCGGGGTCGCACGAATCCGTGGATTAGCCGATGCCCACCCCATTAAGACTCTAAAAGGCTTAGGCTCTGACCCACTTACGCGGGACGAGCGGCTGACGAGACTGTAGGTATTGGCGAAGCACTAGCATGCCGGCCAACAGCAGGAGTCCCCAACGAAGGCCAATGATCTGCCAGGCCATCTGTGAAGAGGTCTCCTTGTACTGGCATACCACCAACGTTAGCAGCAAGATGCCCACCAGGATTTTCCAGTGCCTTGGCGACAGACACATCAGGGGAACATAGGAGGCGACATAGGCGCAGCTAAGCCCCAACAGGGCGCCCGCCAGCGTGTCTACCGGCCAATGGGCGCCGACCAGGATGCGTGACAGCGCCACCATGGCCGCCCCCATCAACAGGAACCACTTACTCTTCTTATCCTGCATCACCATCAGCAAGGTGCCGGCGAACAGGAAGGCGCTGGTGCTATGGCCTGAGGGAAAGCTGTGATGCAGACGCGTCTCGCCGACGATATAGAGAAAATCCAGGGTTGCCGCCGGTCTGGGGGCATCGAAATACTGTTTTAGCAGCGGGACCAAGATCATCGACAGCAGGCTGGCGGTCAGTACCCGCGGCATCAGCTCGGGGCGACGCAGCAGACAGATGAGTACGATAGTGCCTAGGGTGCTGCCGTGGCCGAGATCGGTTATCCCCAGTTGTAGCCATTGTGGCAGGCTAGGTGAGAGGCCGTTGATGGCACGAAAGAGGCTCAGGTTGAGATCTTGATTCAGGCAGAGCAGTGCCAGCATGCTGACCAGCAGGATCAGGGCGCCATAGCGGCTGCGATCTGTGGTCATCGTCAGGGCGGTTTCTCTGGTGGTCTGAGCCTGGGTCAGTCTGAACATGGCGCACCTCTTCATCTTAGGAGCCTCCAGTGTAGGCACCTAAGTGTGAAGAAAGCGTGAATGTTGGTGAAAGTCTTACGCCTTTTGGGCAGTTAACCTTGAAACGCCAGCCAACGTCTTACCCTGTGCATCGCGCCATATTCGCGCCAGATCAACAGGGCGGCTGTGGCAATTAGGCCCCATCTGAGCATGAGGATCGGCCAGATATGATCTTTGTCGAAACTCTTATCCAGCTCGCTCACCACCAACACACACCAGAGGAAGGCCAAGATGAGCGCCTTGTGGAACTGGCTGAGCTTGACCAGGGGGCTATGGGCCGCCGCATAGGCGCAGAAGAGACCGACGAAGGCGCCCATGATCACGTCCTCTGGCCAGTGCGCGCCGACGACGATGCGAGACAGGCCCACCAGGCTGGCGAAGCCGATTGCCAGGCATTTAATCTGGGTCTGCCGATAGGCGAAGAAGAGGGTGCCGGCAAACAGGAAGGCGGTGGCGGTATGGCCCGAAGGAAAACTGTGTTTAAGGCGGATCTCACCGACGATATTCAGTGTCTCTAATATTACTGCCGGACGAGGCGCATCGAAGGTCTGCTTCAGCAGGGGCACCAAGATCAGCGACAGCACGCTGGCGATGACGACCCTGAGCAGAAGCTCTGGCCGTTTCACCAGACAGCAGAGAGTGATCACCCCGAGGGTGATGCCATCGCCTAAGTCTGTGATCAGCAGGAGGAGATCGGCTGGGGCGTAGGCCGCAATGCCGTTAAAGAATCGAAATAGGGATAGATTGACTGCCGAGTTCAACACCAAGAGGTGCAGACAGAGCAGAAACAAGAGTAATCCAATAAAGCCGCGTCCCTGGTACTTGTCTTGCGCAGGCATTCCCATTGCCTTTGCTTGTTGTTGTAAATTCATAGTCTTTCCACATAAACGCGCCCGCCTAAGATAGTGGTTTGTTATGGGTAAGTAAAGACGTTTAACCTGAGGTAAATCTGTGGTTTACATCTTGTTGAGCCGGGCCGGTCTGGTTTGTTCTGGCCTTAGCCTATGATTTACGGCTGCTTTCCCCTGTAATTTTTAGGGGCATTCGCCATTTGCATCAAAGTGTATTAGGGCGACTTTTTGCGTTTTTGTGAGCCTTTTCACGGCGATCTCCCGCTTCAGGGCATCCGAGCGGCTGCCGATCCGCTCGCGATAGACCAGGGTCAGCGGCCCCTTGCCCCTGAGATACTTGGCCGTCTTGGGGCCATTGTCGCTATGTTCCTTGAAGCGGCGGTCGATATCTGTGGTGATCCCCGTATAGAGATGGCCGTTGGCGCAGCGGATCATGTAGAGGCTCCAGGTGGTACTAGCTAACTTCTCCTGGGTCATCTTAGGCGAGTCCCAACAGGCCGAGGAAGAAGGCGTACTCTTCGGCCGTGTCCTCAAAGTGACGATAACGGCCGCTCTTGCCGCCATGGCCCGCCTCCATGTCGATATGAAACAGCAACAGGTGCTCGTCTTGTTTATATTCTCTGAGTTTCGCCACCCATTTGGCGGGCTCGAAATATTGCACCTGAGAGTCGTGCAGGCCTGTGGTGACCAGCAGGTGCGGGTAGGCCTGACGGCTGATGTTGTCGTAGGGCGAATAGCTCAGCATGTAGCGGTAAGCCTCGGCCTGATTCGGGTTGCCCCACTCATCATACTCGTTGGTGGTCAGGGGCAGCGACTCGTCGAGCATGGTGGTGACGATATCGACGAAAGGCACGTGGGCCGCCACGGCCAGATAATGCTGCGGCGCCTGATTGATCACTGCACCCATCAGGAGGCCACCGGCACTGCCGCCACTGGCAACCACCTTATCCCGGGCGCAGTAGCCTAGCTCCACCAGGGCTAGGGTGACGTCGATAAAGTCGTTGAAGCTGTTCTGTTTTTGCATCAGGCGGCCGGCGTCGTACCAGGGGCGCCCTAGCATCTCGCCCCCCCGCACGTGGGCGACCGCATAGACGACGCCGCGATCCAACAGGCTAAGGATGGCGCTGTCGAAGTCAGGTTCTATGGTGTAGCCGTAGGCGCCATAGCCATATTGATACAAGGGGTTGCTGCCGTCCTGGCGGAACTTGTCCTTGCGATACACTAGGGTCACGGGCACCTTGGCGCCGTCTCTGGCGTCGATGAAGAGCCGCTCTGTCTGGTAGTGTTGGCTATCGAAGCCGCCGAGTACTCGCTCCTGTTTCAGCAGGCGTCTCGGGCTGGCTTGGGTGAGATCCACCAGGTAGATGGACTCGGGCGTCGATGGGCTGGCGTAGTAGATGCGCAGATGATGGCTATCCTGAACCGGGTTAACGTCCAGACCTACCACGTAGGCGGCATCGTCGAAGCCGAGTTCATATTCCGGGGCGCCGTTGAGGGGCAGGATGCGGATCTGACTCAGCCCCTGCTGGCGATACTGCACCACAAGATAGTCTTTTAACACCAGCAGATCTTCCAGGCGGCGCGACTCATCTGCGGGGATGATCTCCTGCCAGCTGCGCTTATCGGCGAAGCTCGACTCTGTGGCCTTCATCAGACGAAAGTTTACCGCCTGCCAGTTGGTGAGTATGTAATACTCCTCACCGCGTTTAGCCACAGAGTATTCGTGCCCCGGCTCCCGTGCAAGCAGTGGCTTAAAGCATGCCTCAGGTTGGTTGGCATCTAAGATGGACACCTCGCTGGTGAGCGTACTCTCGTGGGTGAGCAGGATGCGCGACTCATCCAGGCTCTTGCCGATCGACAGGTAGAAGCTGTCGTCTGTCTCCTGATACATCAGGCGGTCATTGGCCTGGGGATCACCCAAGCGGTGGCAATAGACGCGGTTGCCCAGCAGGGTTTGAGGATCCTTGGCGATATAGAAGAGGTGCTGGTTATCCTTGGCCCAGACGATCTCGCCATCCGTGTCGCTAAGGCTGTCGCTGAGCCATTCATCTGTGTCCAGGCGCTTGATGCTGATGTGATAGAGGCGCCGACTCAGGGTATCTTCGCTGATGGCCAGCAGCGTCTCGTCTGGGCTAACGCTCAGCCCGCCCATGCTATAAAACTCTTTACCCTGGGCGCGCTCGTTGGCATCGAGCAGTAACTGCTCCTCACCCTCCAGCTCGCGTTTGCGGCCAAACAGCGGGTACTCCTGCTTTCCCTGATAGCGCTTGTAGTACCAATGTTGGTGCCAGCGATAGGGGACGCTCGACTCATCCTTGTCGATTCGGTCGATAAGCTCCTGAAACAACGTCTGCTGCAGTGGCTCGAAGGGGGCAAAACAGGCCTTGTGGTAGGCGTTTTCCGCCTCCAGATGAGCCAGCACCTCGGGGGATTGGCGCTCGTCATCTCTCAGCCAATGATAGTCATCGATACGTTCATTGCCGTGATGCTTGAGCGGGTGGGCTTGTTTGCGTGCGACCGGGGGCGTTATCCCTGACATTGGACTGACCTTATTCTGAGCCGAAAGTGAGCGGGTACTGGAGCAAGAGCTTAGGTGATCTGGCTTATATTTGTCACCCCTAGCGCTTGTACTTTGATGGTTTTAGGGGCACCATAGCGGCGCTTTCCATCAAAGGAGAGTACATTCTCAGGGCGGGGTGAGACTCCCCACCGGCGGTAATCATCCTATGGGATGTCAGCCCGCGAGCGCCTATTTGCATCTAGAGATTAGTTTGCAGCTAGGGTCAGCAGATCTGGTGAAGTGTGCAACAAGCACTCTATTCCAGAGCCGACGGTAATGAGCACCGAGTGCACTAAGTCCGGATGAAAGAGAATATAAGATAGCGTGACCGCGAGAAGATGAGCCTAGCCTCATACTTTTCTCGTGCCTGCACACCTCTTATTCGGCGAGCCTGGATATCTTTTCTAAAGAGACTCCAAGGCGCGTCATTTTCTGCATGCCCTGATTCTGGAAAAACCATTTTATTAGTCTTACTAAGGATTTAACCATGAATCAGTCTCTACTTTCTCCCTTTGGCGATGCCATCACTCGCGTCGAAGCAGCCCTCACCGCGCTTAGAGCCGGTCAAGGCGTGCTGGTGGTCGACGATGAAGATCGCGAAAACGAAGGGGACCTTATCTATAGCGCAGAACACCTGACCCAAGAACAGATGGCGCTGCTGATCCGCGAATGTAGTGGTATCGTCTGTCTCTGTCTCACCGACGAGCGGGTGAAGCAGCTGGAGCTACCGCCCATGGTGGAAGATAACTCTAGCCAATACGGCACTGCATTCACCGTGAGTATCGAAGCTAAGGTGGGGGTGACCACAGGTGTGTCGGCGGCCGACCGCGTGACCACCATCAAGGCCGCCATCGCCGATGATGCCAAGCCAAGTGACCTGGCGCGTCCCGGCCATGTTTATCCGCTGCGGGCGCAGCCTGGTGGCGTGCTAACCCGTCGTGGCCATACCGAGGGCACCATAGATCTGATGAAGCTGGCGGGGCTTAAGCCGGCGGGCGTGCTGTGCGAAGTGACCAATGTCGACGGCACAATGGCGCGTCTACCGGAGATCATCGCCTTCGGCGAGCAGCATAAGATGCCTGTGCTCACCATCGAAGATATCGTCTGCTATCGCAAGTCATTGCTGGAAAAGGCAAGCTAACCCAAATGCGTTAGCGCAAATCAGTTAACTCATATGAGCCAACTAGTTTGTCATGTATAACTAAACAAACAGTCAATTATTGGCTATTTGTTTATTTGAAATCGATAAAAAGGCCGATCTCATCGGCTTTTTTTGTGTCAATCCCTGTGCCAGCCTCGCTCTGCTTGCACCGAACGCCTTCCTGCAAAATCTTCTCGTCAATTTAAATGTTAATAAAAAATAAAGGCTTATCTAATAATTCACCATCGAAGCGTTAATTTCGTGACCTAGATTAGACTTTGGTGAAATAGGTATGACGGCGGGGGTTAGGCTATGTTACTACTCTCAGACCCTAAATTCCTCGCGTCTGCTTTTGTGATAATCGAGCAAGGAGCGCTTAAGATGTCATCTATGCTGAACCGGTATAGTCTGAGCCAGAAATTAATCTTGCTGGCGACTATCCCCATGTTGCTGCTGCTGATCTTCGGCAGCTTGCGCATGCTCGATCTGATCGAGCGCCAGCAGACGGCTCAGCGCAATGCCCTGGGGGTGATGATCACTGAGCAGACCCAGAAGCTCATCTTCGCCCTGCAGAACGAGCGTGGCCTGTCGGCCGGTTTTGTCGCCAGCCAGGGCAAGCGATTCGAGCGGCGACTACAGACCCAGCGGCGCCAGACAGATAAGGCATTGCAGGAGTTGTTGGATGCCCCCAATATCGCCAACCTGCATCTCTCCCTCAGCGACATAGACAGGCCCAGCGTCAACCTGCAACAGAGTGTCGATACCATTCATGCCTTGGGCGCCCGCCTCAAGCAGGTGCGTCAGGGAATAGATAGTCGCACTGAGGGAAGCGGCTTTAACTTCTACAGCGAGTTCACTCAGCACCTCTTGGTGCTCATCTCCCAGATCCAGTCCCAGGTGCAAAACACCCTGCTCGCCAAGGCCTATAACGACCTTATCCACATGCTCAAGTTACAGGAGCTGGCGGGTAAAGATCGCGACCTGCTCAATCGTCTGCTGGCCGCCGACAGCCTAGATCATCAGGCTTATCTCGCCCAATACTCGATGCAGGATGACCTGTTGGACGCCTTTCACGAAATGCTCTCGACCACTTCACCGGCGGATCTTGCCCTGATCAAGGAGACCCTAGATAACGAGGCGACCCAGGAGCTGCTGCTGATGAAGGGGCGGGTGAAGGCGCAGGTGAACCTTATTCTGCTGGCCAATCGCCTCAGGGAGCGGCTGGGGTATGGTGGCCTGATCGATCACTATCAGGATTACCTGCTCTCGGGCGAAGAGACCAACATCATACTGTTCGAAGAGGACTGCCTGGCCATACTGGGGCTTCTGCAACAGGCCCAGAAGCTGCCCCATGTGACCTCACCACAGCGCGAGGCGCTAGCCCAGATAGATAATACCGTGGAGCAGTATCGTCAGGCGGTGGATGTCCAGCGCCAGCAGAGGCTATCCGGTCATGCCGGACCCCTGCCACAAGAGGGGCGAGCCATCATAGCCGACCAGGCCATGTTGGCGGCCCTGTCTCAGCTGCAACACCAACATCCGGCGGTAGCCAGCGAGGCCTGGTGGGGGCTGGCCACTGAGGCCCTAGGCCAGATGAATCAGGCGAGCCTGATCCTGAGCAATAACATAGCTAACTTGGTGCAGCGTCAGGGGCGCGAGGCGCTCAGCTTCCTGGTGTTAGGCATCATGGCGGCCATGTGCAACTTTTTGTTTTTGATCGTCTTGGGTCGTCTCATAGTCAATAACCTGGTGACCCGAATCGGCACCATAGCCTCCCTGATGCAGCGCATGGCGCAGAATACTCAGCTGCAGCTGTCTGTGCCCGTGGATGGGCGAGACGAGGTTGCCAAGATGGCGATGGCCCTCAACGCCATGTTGAGTGAGCGCCAGGAGGCCAACCGTGAACTCTCCCTGGCCTCGGCGGTGTTTGAATACTGCGCCGAAGGGATAGTGGTCACCGACAAGGACAATCTGATCGAGGCGGTAAACCCCGCCTTTACCCAGATCACCGGCTATACCCTGGAGGAGGTGAAGGGGCGCAGCCCGGCCGTCCTCAATTCCCATCAGCAGCCCCATCACTTCTATGAACAGATGTGGCAGTCGCTCAAGCAATACGGCAAGTGGCAGGGGGAGATCTGGAACAAGCGCAAGAATGGTCAGATCTATCCCGAATACCTGGCGATTACTGTAGTGAAGGATGACAAGGGGCGGGTGGTGCAACATATCGGCCTCTTTCTGGATATCAGTAACCGTAAGAAGTACGAGCAGGATATCTGGTACAAGTCCAACTACGATGCCCTGACCAACCTGCCTAATCGTCAGCTCTATACCTCGCGCCTGTCGCAGATGCTGCAACTGGCCGAGCAGCGTTGCTGCTCTGTGGCCGTGCTCTTCATCGATCTGGACAGGTTTAAATACATCAACGACATCTATGGCCATGCGGTGGGCGATGAACTGCTGCAGGTGGCGGCCGCCAGGCTGGAAGCCCTGCTGGAACAGCATGACTTTGTCGCCCGTCTCAGCGGCGACGAATTTGTGGTGGTCATGGGGCACACCAAGCATCAGGGGGAGATAGAGCAGCGGGCGCAGCATATATTGCAGCACCTGTCGTCGCCTTTTGGCATCAATCGCAACGAGCTGCTGATCTCCGCCAGTGTCGGCATCAGCTGTTACCCCAGCAACGGCACCAGTGTCGAGGTGCTGACCCGTAACGCCGAGACCGCCATGTATCAGGCGAAGCAAGATGGCCGCAACTGCTTCGGCTACTTCTCTCCCGACATGAACAACAACATGCTGGCACGTATCACCCTGGAGCAGTCGCTGCGCAGCGCCGTGCTGCAACACGAGTTCTGCCTGCATTATCAGCCGATTGTCGATACCAGTAGCGGCGAAGGGGTCGCCCTGGAGGCCTTGCTGCGATGGCGTCATCCTCAGCGAGGCCTGGTGCCTCCCGACGAGTTTATCCCCATCGCCGAGGAGACTGGGCTTATCGAGCCAATCGGCGAGTGGGTGATCCAGCAGGCGCTGCGTGATCTGCGCCAGTGCCATAGCCAGGGGATAATGATCAACATGGCGATCAACGTCTCTGGTCGTCAGCTGGCCCACGGCGATCCCAGCCATTTCGCCTGCATGCTCAACGGCTTGCTGCAGAAGTATGATGTGGCGCCCCAATATGTCCACATAGAGATCACCGAATCGATTCTGATGGCCGACACCGAACTGTCGCTCGCGGCCTTGACGGCGATTCGTCACCTCGGGGTGGAGATCTACCTGGATGATTTCGGTACAGGCTACTCCTCCCTCAGCTATCTGAAACAGTTCCCCATCTCGGTGATTAAGATAGACAAGAGTTTCGTCGATAACATGCTGGAAGATAGGGCGGATGCCAACCTGATCAAGGCGATCATCACCATGGGGCAGAGCCTGGATATGCGCCTGGTGGCCGAAGGGGTGGAGAGCGAGCCGCAGCGCAGCTTCCTGCAGGGGTTAGGCTGTGACTTCGTGCAGGGCTATCTTGTGGCCAAGCCCATGCCGCTCAAGGAGCTTGAGCCCTTGCTACGCCGCATCGTCAGGGAGAAACCGACCTCATTGCTTTGACCCATTAACTCTGTCGCTGCCGATAGCCAGATTGCTTAGAAACGGTTTGGGAGAGGCGCTCGGGTAGTAGGCTTGAGACAAAGCTTGTTGGGTGAGTGCCTTGTGTGGCGTTTTTGCGAAGACCATTTACAGAAAGTCTAACGGGGGAAAGGCGGGGCGTCATGCCCCGCACCTGGCTTATTCGCCGACTGTCATCACGCTGGCAGACTCCTGCTGAGCCATCTGCGCCAGATCTTTATCGACGAAGAAGAGCGCCTTGCCATCTTCACCTACCAGACGGATCTTATCGACGATAGACTTGAACAGCTTCTCCTCTTCGTGCTGCTCAGACACATACCATTGCAGGAAGTTGAAGGTCGAGTAGTCCTGATTGGTAAAGGCTGTGTGGGCCAGCGCGTTGATCTTGCTGGTGATCATCTGCTCGTGCTCATAGGTGTATTCGAACAGGGCCAGTAGCGAATCGAACTGTGACTGCGGCGCCTCGATCGCCCCCAGCAGCGGCATGCCGCCGGTTTCGCTCACATAGGTAAACAGACGATGCATGTGCTGCATCTCCTCTTCGGCGTGAGCACGCATAAATTTCGCGGCACCCTCAAAGCCCTTGTCTTCACACCAGGCGCTCATCTGTAGGTAGAGGTTAGAGGAGAAGAACTCCACATTAATTTGCGCGTTCAACTGATCTATCATCGTTTGTGCCAGCATAGTTACTTCCTTTAATTAAGTCATTTCTTGGTGCTAGGGCCTGTTCACCTTTCAGGTTTAATTTTTGTTCTATCTAAACGCGTTTTGCTCGAGGCGAGAGCAATGAAGCATAGTTGCACTATGTAAATTGCGAACAACATAGGGCAGGGCGCGTTTAGATGAACCCTTTGGGCAGTGTTTGTAGGCCATTTCTACTGCGTTATCGCCCGTTTGTGTAGAACCACTACACGACTCAGGCTCTGCCTTGTATCAATCACCTTCAAACTGCTGCAAAAACAAACAGGAAAGGTCAATAGGCCCTATTTATTGTGTTTAACCCCCCAGTGAATTGCAACCATCTTTACTTAACTCAATGTTTTTAAATGCAAATAATTATCGTTAATGGCCTAATGGGGTGCATTCATGTCTGCTTGTTACATTTGCTAACCAAATCAGGCGGATTTATTAACATTTTGTCTCTAGGCTTTAGGGTCAAGAAACTAAGCTCATAACCCCGGCCGGGTCTGACGTGCCTGGGGTGGGACAATCGATGAACCTCACCAAATTAAGCACCAATAACCCTGCCGGCACCCTAGTGGCCCTATTGCTGATCGCCATATTCGGCGTGTTAGCCATAGGCAAGTTGCCGATCCAGCTGCTGCCCGACATTCAGCGGCCGCAGATCTCCGTCTTCAACAACTGGCGCTCGGCGGCGCCCCAGGAGATGGAATCCAACATCATAGAGCCTCAGGAAAATGTGCTGCGCCAGGTACCCGGTGTGGTTGAGATGACCTCAAATATCTCCCAGGGCTTTGGCGGTATCACACTGACCTTCGAGGTGGGCAGCGACATGCAGGCGGGGATGATCAATGTGATCAACGCCCTCAACCAGACGCCGCCAAGGCCGCTGGATGCCAACGAGCCCTTCATCAATGTCGGCGGTGGTAACGGCGCGCCCAATCTGGCCTCCCTGCTGATCCGTATGGCGCCGGATAATCCGGCCACCGACTTCGCCCAGTACCAGAAGCTGATCGACGATGTGGTCGAGCCCAGGCTGAGGCTGATTTCCGGCGTGGGCTCGGTGCGCCTGCAGAGTCGCCTGCCGAAAGAGTTACATATCGAGTTCGATCCCTATCGCGCCGCAGCGCTGGGGATCACTCTGGATCAACTGCGCAGCACACTGTCGCGGGCGGCGGATATTTCGGGCGGCACAGCTAACGTGGGTCGTCGCCAATATACGGTGCGTTTCATCGGCCAATACACGCCGGAGAATCTGGGCAATCTCATCGTCACCTACAACGAGGGGCGTCCCATCTACCTCAACGAACTGGCGGATGTGGAAGTATCGAGCGCCGATGTGCAGGGTTTTACCAAGCGTAACGGCTATCCTGCCTACTATATGACGGTGGAGGGAACCTTCGATGCCAATACGGTTAAGGTGCTTGATGGCGTCAACGAGGCGATTGCCGAGCTCAATCAGGGGCCGCTCAAGGAGGCGGGGTTGGTGTTGGATCTCTCCTTTGACGCCTCTGTGCATATCAAGCGGGCCATCTGGCTGGTGAAGGGCAACCTAGCGATCGGTGTGGTGCTGGCGCTAGTGATTCTCTATGCCTTCCTGCGCAGCTTCCGCGCGACCCTGATGATCGCCTCGACTATTCCCGTCGCCCTGCTGATCGCCTTCTTCTTCCTCGAGATGATGGGACGTACCCTGAACGTGATCTCCCTAGCGGGTCTGGCCTTCGCCGTCGGCCTGGTGCTGGATGCGGCCATCATAGTGCAGGAAAATATCGTGCGCATCCTGCAGCAGGGGACGCCGATCCGCGAGGCCATCGCCAAGGGCACAGATCAGGTCAAGGGCGCCTTGTTGGCCTCCACCGCCACGACGGTCGCCATCTTCCTGCCGATCCTGTTTATGCCCGGGGTGGAGGGGCAGCTGTTTTCTGATTTGGCGCTTACCCTGTCGGTGGCCGTAGTCTCCTCCTTTATCAGTGCCATCACCCTGATCCCAGTATTTAGCCTCTTGTGGCTCAAGCTCTCGCCCCAGGATGATGGCCAGCAGAGCGGCCGCCTGTGGCGCTGGATCTCGGCAACCGTGCAGCGCCTCACCGGCGACACTAAACGTGCCGTCTTCTGGTGTATCACCCTGATCCTAGGAGCCGCCATGCTGACGGCGGTCCTGATGCCGAGACCCGACTTTCTGCCCCAGGCGCGCTCGGACGGCATATTTGCCTTCTTTGCCCTGCCACCGGGCGCCAACGTCAAGACGCTGGAGAAGGAGGTGGGCGATGTGATCATAGAGCGCCTCAAGCCATACTATGACAAGGAGAAGCAGCCCTATATCAAGGGATATAACTTCTCCATGTACAGCGCCTTCAACGTGCTATTTATCTACCCCGAAGATCCATCCCAGGCCGATGCCATGATAGAGCTGCTTAACAAGGAGATCTTGGTGGGCCTGCCCGATACCCAGGCCTTTACCAACCGCGGCTCCCTGTTACAGTTTGGCTTTAACGGCGGCCGGGCGATCAATATCGACCTTCAGGGGGCCGACATGGAGGCTCTGATGGAGACGGCTGGCAAGGGGATGGGGCTCATTCAGGAGGCGCTGCCCGGCGCCGTGGTTAGGCCGATTCCAGGCCTCTCCATGGCACAACCCGAGCTGCAGTTGATTCCCAACGAGCGTCGCTTGGCCCAGGCGGGCGTCGACCGGATTCAGATAGCTAACGCCATTCGCGCCTACACCTCTGGCTTGTTTGTGGGTGAGTATTTCGACGGCAACGAGCGCATGGATGTACTGCTCAAGGGGCCCAAGTGGCAGGTGCCCGAGCAGCTGTCGGCGACTCCTGTCTATACCCAGGCCGCAGGTATTCAAACCATAGGCGAGCTGGCGACCCTCAAGCGAACTGTGGGGCCGACCCAGCTGCAGCGAGTCAACGGCAAGCGCAGTGTCAGCCTGCTGATCTTCCCGCCGGCGGATATGTCCCTGGATGAGGCGCTGGAGAAACTCAATGAGTCGGCGGTGCCGACCCTGAGAGCCAGCCTGCCGGAAAACAGCTCACTAGGCTATCGTGGCAGCGCCGACAAGCTCGACAGTACCATCAAGGATATGGGCGCCAACTTCGCCCTGGCGGTGGTGATCCTCTTCCTCTTGATGGCCGCCATGTTTAAGTCGGCCAAGGATAGCCTGCTGGTCTTGCTCTCTATGCCGCTGGCGATCTGTGGCGGCGTGGTCAGCCTGCGGCTGCTAAACTTGTTTAGTTTCCAGAGCCTGGATCTGCTGACCATGATAGGTTTCATCATCTTGCTGGGGCTGGTGGTCAATAACGCCATCCTGCTGGTGGATCAGACCCGCCAGAGTTATCGCGAGACGCCGGATATCGACCTGGCCATCGCTCAGGCCGTGGCGACCCGAGCCCGCCCCGTGTATATGAGCACCCTGACCTCCATCTTCGGCATGCTGCCGCTAATGCTGGTGCCCGGTGTCGGCAGCGAGATCTATCGCGGCCTGGCGGCGGTTATCGTCGGCGGCATGACCTTTAGCGCCTTGTTTACCCTTATTTTGATGCCCAGCCTGTTGCGTCTGACCCATAGGCGGAGCCCAGTTACCAATAGGCTGGCCGACGAGCCTGCCCTCGCATCCACCACAGGAGTGAAGTCATGAGATCCTTAATTGCCGGCGTGCTGGCGCTCTCTCTAATCGGTCCCATGAGCTGGGCCCAGGGCGAGGCGCCCGAGCGTCTGGTGCAAGTGGTTCAGGTTGAGAACCGCGCCCTGTCGCCCAAGATCATGGTGATAGGATCTGTGCACTCCCGTAACTATGCCGAGCTGACCGCGGGCATCGAGGGTAAGCTCGAGTGGGTGATCGAGGCCGGTACGCTAGTGAAGGCGGGTGAGGTGGTCGCCCGCATCGAGAAGACTCGCCTCGAGCTGCAGAAGGCTCAGCAAGAGGCGCAGATAGAGTATGAGACTGTGGGGCTGTCTAGGCTGAACCGCGAGCTGAAACGCTTGCAGAAGCTGATGGCCAACAAGAACGCCTCGGAGACCGAGCTGGACAAGGCGCGCTCGGATCGCGACCTGGCCGCCGCTAACCTCAAGCTGGCACAGATTAAACTTAAGATGATCCTCGATGATATTGCCCGCACCCAGGTGAAGGCGCCCTTTGCCGGCATCATAACAGCGCGTCAGCGTCAGGCGGGCGAGGATATCAGCCGCGCCGAGTCTATCGTCGCCATCACAGACCCGGACAACCTGGAGATCAGACTGCATGCGCCGCTCAAGCACAGCCGCCGGGTGAAGGTGGGGGATGAACTTAGGGTCTATCATGGTCTGGGAGAGTTCTCTGCCCAGATCCGCAGCCTGATCCCTGTGTCAGACGTGCGCTCCCAGACCTTCGAGGCCCGCATCGATCTGCCGCTCGAGCGTCAGGATATGCTCAACGTCGGCGAGCTGGTCTCCCTGGCATTGCCAATTGCTCCTAAACAGCTGACCACCTTAGTGCCCCGCGACGCCGTGGTGCTGCGCTCCGCCGGTGCCTTCGTGTTCAAGATAGATGAGAGTAACAAGGCGGTGAAGGTGGCCGTAGAGCTGGGTGATGGTGAAGGGGAGTGGATCGCCGTCAAGGGGGAACTCAGCGACAGCGACCAGGTGGTGATCCGCGGCGCCGAGACGCTGCAAGATGGCCAGCAGGTCAAGGTGCAGGCCAATAGCCTGGAGCTGAGTGCCGGTTAATCTATACCTTTGGAGATAGCCGAGCCGACATCCGCCCCGCTGGTGTCGGCTTTTTGGTTGAATCTCGGCGGATTGCGGCCAAAAACTGCCGTCGAGATCATAGTCTTCTGATCTCAGCGTGGCATAATGAGCGGCAATATTCGCTTTTACTCATATCCTACAGTTAACGCTAAGGTACTCTATGTCTATGCAAGCCGATCCCTGTGCAAAACCCAGCCTAATGCATCCCGATGAAGCCATCATCAAGCTTTTGGAACAAGTTCGTCCACTGGAAGAATCGGAAATGGTGCAGCTTCCCCATGCGCTGGGACGTGTGCTGGCCGAGGATCTGGCCTCAAGCATAGACCTGCCACCCTTCGATAACTCGGCGATGGACGGCTATGCCTTCCGTTTCGAGGATCTGGCCCAGGGCAATCGTTTCACCCTCATAGGCCACTCCTTTGCTGGGCATCCCTTCGAGGGCGAGGCCAGTGCCAATACCTGTGTACGCATAATGACGGGCGCCCCCGTGCCGCCGGGTTATGACACAGTGCAGATGCAGGAAAAAGTCGAGATCGATGGCGACAGCATAATCATCGAGGCCCCCAAGGCGTTAGGTGCCAATGTGCGTCGTCGCGGTGAAGAGGTGAAGACGGGGGGCAAGGTGCTCTGCGCCGGCACTCAGATCGGCGCTGCCGAGATGGGCGTGCTGGCTACCATAGGCGCCAGCCAGGTGCGGGTGACCCGACTGGTCAAGGTGGCCTTCTTCTCCACCGGTGACGAGCTGCGCCCGGTGGGCACAGAATTGGCGCCGGGCCAGATCTACGACTCCAACCGTTACAGCATTCAAGGCCTATTGAGCCGCGCCAATGTCGAGTGGATAGACCTTGGGGTGATCGAAGACGACCCCGAGGCGATCCGCGCCGCGTTTCGTAATGCCGCGGCCAACGCCGACATGGTGATCACCTCGGGCGGCGTCTCGGTGGGCGATGCCGACTTTACCAAGCAGATCCTCGACGAGGAGGGTGAGATCACCTTCTGGAAGCTGGCCATCAAGCCGGGCAAGCCCTTCGCCTTCGGTCGTATTGGCGAGGCGGTCTTCTGTGGCCTGCCGGGCAATCCAGTCTCCTCCATGGTGACCTTCTACAAGCTGGTGTGGCCGCTGCTCAACAAGATGCAGGGGCTGCCTCAGGTCAAGCCACTATTGTTGCAGGCCAAGCTCAAGGGCGACCTGCGTAAGTTCCCGGGCCGCGTCGAGTATCAGCGTGGCGTGCTGAGTCAAAATGCTCAGGGTGAGGCCGAGGTGAGTGTCACCGGCGGCCAGGGCTCTGGCATGCTTACCTCCATGAGTCTGGCCAACTGTTTCATTATCCTGGCGCAGGAGCAGGGCGATACGCCTGACGGTAGCCTGGTGACAGTAGAACTCTTCAACTCAGTGCTGGCACTCTAGGGGCAGGGCAGATGGAACCTAATACCCAAGAAGAGATCCTCTCCGACGCAGAGATCTTGCGCTATAGCCGTCATATCTCCATCAAGGCGATGGACTTCGAAGGCCAGGAGCGACTCAAGCAGGCAAAAGTGCTGGTGATCGGTGCCGGCGGCTTAGGCTGCGCCTCTACCCAATATCTGGCGGTCGCCGGAGTGGGTCAGCTGACCCTGGTGGATTTCGATACCGTCGAGCTGTCGAACCTGCAGCGGCAGGTGCTGCACCACGACGCCACTATCGGCCAGCCCAAGGTGGAGTCGGCCAAGACCTCCTTGATGCAGCTCAATCCCCATCTCAGGGTCGAGACCATCAACGCCGTGCTCGACGATGAGCAGATCCTGGCGCTGGTGGCCGAGCATGATCTGGTGATGGACTGCACCGACAACATAGTGGTGCGTGAACAGCTCAATCAGGCCTGCTTCAAGCACAAGGTGCCATTAGTGTCGGCCGCCGCCATCCGCATGGAGGGTACGGTTACCGTATTCGACTATGGTGAGCAGAGCCCCTGTTATCATTGTTACAGCAAGCTGTTTGGCGACCAACAGCTGACCTGCGTCGAGTCGGGCATTCTGGCGCCCGTGGTGGGTATGATAGGTTGCCTGCAGGCGGTGGAAGCGATCAAGGTGCTGGCTAACATGGGCAAGATCCTAAGCGGTCGCATCCTGATGATAGATGCCATGACCATGGAGTTTCGCGAGATGAAGCTGCCTAAGCAATCTCACTGTCAGGTATGTGGTGTGTGAGTGTTTACTTACTTTTTTGGTGGTTTGATCTAGGTAGTTGAATAGGAAGCGAGGCTAAGGCCTCGCTTTTTTGTGTCTCATCGTTAGTCTCTCGCTCAGCGGCGATATCAATCAGCAGCCTATTTCAGCTGCCGGCCACCATCCAATGCCAGGGAACGCCCCGTCACATACTGGCTCTGCATTAGGTAGTCGATCGCCTGCAGCACCTCTGCCTCGCCACCCTCTCTGGCTAATACCGACTTGGCCCTGGCTTTCTCGCGATAGGCGGCATCGTCATGCTCGTTGAAACAGATCAGCGCCGGGGCGATGGCGTTGACCTTCACCTTTGGGGCTAACTTGGCGGCGAAGGAGAGGGTCATGTTTTCCAGCGCGGCCTTGCTGGCGGCGTAGGCGATATGTTTCTTGCTGCCCTTTTGCGCCACATAGTCGGTGATATGGATGATATCCGTCATGGCCTGCTGGTTTTGCAGTAGCGGTGCTAGGGCGAGGTTGAGCTGGTAGGGCGCATAGACATGAACCTGCATCATCTGGGCGATCACCTGATCGGCGCCCGCTGGGTCATTGTCATCTAGCCAGAGCGAGGCGTTGTGGATCACCGCATCTAGCTGACGATAGTTCTGCTTCAGCGTCTGGATAAGCTCTTCGAGCTGGCTTTGAACGGTGAAGTTACAGGGGTAGAGGTCGGCGCCCAGTTCTGTGAGGGCATCTATGCTGGGGTAGTGGCTGCGATAGGTGCCTATCACCTTGTGTCCACGGGCGAGAAAGGCCTCGGCCAGATAGAGGCCAATACGCTTGCCTACGCCTGTGATGAGTATGGTTTTTTGCATCCTGATGCACCCTTTGATTCCCGATATTGCAGCCGATAGTAGCTTTCGCGGCTCGACGGATTCAAGTGTTTTTAGGGAATATGAGTCCTATCCTCGGCCTGATTCATGTGAATAGTCGTAAGTTTAATCTCTATCCATAATCACCTTTATTGTTTGTATTCAAATCAATGTGTCGTTCATCCATATGCAGTATAAATCGGGTTTTTAGCGCTTAAATTGGATCTAAATGGTCGAAAACTGGCTGTAATTTGGAATAAAAGCGCTATGGCGTTACAATAGTGCCGAATATTTCTATTGTATTGCTATGAGTTCAAATCATTTTAATCAAATCTAAATGATGGCCTGGTGGCGATTCTTTGAGGTCTTAACGGAGAGAATCGATGACGAAAGGTATTGATAAATACAGCATTGAAAGCACCGACTATACGATCGGCCAGGACAATGTGCAGAAGTGGGGGTTCGATGTACACAACCCCGTATTTGGGGTGAGTGCCGGGCTAATTGCCGCCTTCCTGCTGGCGACCCTGTTGACCGATGCCGAGACAGCCAAGTCTGTGCTCGATGGCATCAAGTGGAAGATTATCGGCGCCTTCGATTGGCTGTTTATCTGGTCGGGGAATATTTTCGTGATCTTCTGCCTGGGCCTGATCCTCTCGCCCTACGGCAAGATACGTCTCGGCGGTAACGAAGCCACCGCGGACTACTCCTTTCTCTCCTGGTTATCCATGCTATTTGCCGCCGGTATGGGGATAGGCCTGATGTTCTGGAGTGTGGCCGAGCCCGTGGCCTACTTTACCGGTTGGTATGAGACGCCGCTTGGGGTCGAGCCCAACACGCCGGAGGCGGCCAAGTTGGCGCTGGGGGCCACCATGTTCCACTGGGGCCTGCATCCCTGGGCCATCTATGGTGTGGTCGCCCTGTCGTTGGCCTTCTTCACCTATAACAAGGGGATGCCCCTCTCTATCCGCTCCATCTTCTACCCTCTGCTGGGTGACAGAGCCTGGGGCTGGGCGGGACATATTGTCGATATCCTGGCCGTGCTGGCCACCCTGTTTGGTTTGGCGACCTCGCTAGGCCTAGGTGCCCAGCAGGCCGCCAGCGGTATCCACCATGTGTTTGGCATAGATGCCGGCCTTGGGCTGCAGATGATAGTTATCGTCGCCGTGACCCTGTTGGCCGTGGTCTCTGTGGTACGCGGGATCGACGGCGGCGTTAAGGTGATCAGTAATATCAATATGATAGTTGCCTTTGCGCTGCTGATCCTGGTGGCTATGATCGGCTACGCCGTCAGCCTGGGCAGCATTCCTACTACCCTGATGGCCTATGTGGAGAACATCATTCCCCTGAGTAATCCACATGGGCGCACCGATGAGGCCTGGTTCCAGGGCTGGACAGTATTCTATTGGGCCTGGTGGATCTCCTGGTCACCATTCGTGGGCATGTTTATCGCCAGGGTCTCTAAGGGGCGTACCGTGCGTGAGTTCATCACCGCCGTGCTGCTGGTGCCGACCGCTGTGACCCTTATCTGGATGTCGGTATTTGGTGGCATGGCGATCGATCAGGTGGTCAACAAGGTGGGTGAGCTGGGGGCCAAGGGCCTGACCGACGTGCCTCTGGCCATGTTTGAGATGTTCGATGTGCTGCCGTTCGGCACTCTGCTCTCTATCATCGCCGTGGTGCTGGTATTGGTGTTCTTCATCACCTCGTCGGATTCTGGCTCTCTGGTGATCGACAGCATCACCGCCGGCGGCAAGATAGACGCGCCTGTGCCACAAAGGGTGTTCTGGGCGCTTCTTGAGGGCGCGATTGCCATGGCGCTGCTGTGGATCGGTGGTACAGAGGCGATTCAGGCTCTGCAGGCCGGGGCTATCTCGACTGCACTGCCCTTTACTGTGATACTGCTGCTGATGTGTGTCAGCTTGCTGAAGGGGATGCGCACCGAGCGCTTCTAACGCGGGAATCGTGGAAAATAGAGGAGGCCGTTGGCCTCCTTTTTTATTGCCTGCGCCGATGTCAGAGCAAGTATAAACGCCAATACCAGAGCTTAGACAAGTGCTAGCACCAGAACTCCTTGATGGGGCGGTTGGGGTCGAAGTGATGGGCTATCTGTGCCTGCAGCAGCTCGGCGGTGGCGATGGCGTCGGTCAGGGCGTTGTGGGGCGGATAGCTGGGCAGGCCGTATCTCGAGCGGCTCTGGCTCAATCTCACCGAGCCTGGCTTGTCGCCCTTGAGGCGCTGTAGCAGACCGCCGTGTTGGCGCTTCTGTATCTCAGACTCCAGCGCCATAGTATCTATCAGGGGAAACTCTATCCCTTGGTGGATGCGGCGGATCAGCGCCCGCTCCAGGAACAGCCTCTCAATCGCCTGATAGTGCACCACCATGATCTTGCCCGCCATCTGCTCCAGCACCTGTTCGAAGATGGCGGAGAGATCCGGCGCGTCCAGTATGTCGCTGTGGGTGATGCCGTGGATGATCACCGACTCCTCGGCCAGCTGTTCTCTGGGCCTGACGGTCCAGTGCTGGGCGCGATTGAGAAAGATGCGCCGAAGTGTAAAGGGCACTGTGCCTATGCTGACGATATCGTCCTTGTCGACGTTCAGGCCCGTGGTCTCGAAGTCCATCGCCAGCAGCTCGACCTCCGCCAGCGGCGTGTCGGGGTCCGGCAGGCCGCCCAGATAATACTGGCGTAAACCCTGATGTTCCGTGGTCTTGAGCCTCTGCTCAAACTTACCCGGCCAGTCGATGCTCGGCGGTGACAATAGCTTCTTCAGCATCTTAGGCTCACTTAAACTGGTTGCTGGCGTTGTAGCGGAACTTGAGGAAGTTCTGGGCGTTACTCAAGATCTGAAAAGCATCCTTGAGGTTGCGGCGCTCGAAATCCGACAGGTGCTCTGGCTCTATGTTGTTGTCGGGATCGATTCCCTGCTCCACGTCTAAGGCCTGATGGCGGATGCGGACCATGGAGATGAACTCCATGGCGTCTCGCAGATCCTCGCCGCGTCCCTTGGGTAAGATGTTGGCGTCTATGATGTCGTCCAGACGCTCGAAGGAGTTGCGGGCGCGTGAGCCCACCGCCAGGGCATGTACCCGGATGAGATCCGCCAGCGGCGCCGTGCCGCGGCGCTTGAGGTTGATGGAGTTGTTGTGACGGCCATCTTTCTCCATCACGAAATCTTTGAAGAAACCCAGCGGCGGGGTGCGATTCAGGGCGTTGCGGGCGAGGCAGGCCAGGAAGCGGTTGTTCTTGCGTGCCCGGCGTACGATGAAGCCGTTGAGCTGCTCGGCCCACTTGAGGCGGCCATAGACGCCGTCGAGATCGAAGAAGATGGAGGCATTCAGCAGCGCCTTGGGGTTTGGATCGTCTATCCAGTCGGCGAAACAGGCCTCCCATTCTTTGCGTGTCATGCGCCACATGGGGTTGGTGGCCATGATATCCCCGGTGCAATAGCTGTAGCCGCAGCTATCCAGCCCATCGCAGACGAAGTTGGCCAGCTGGCTGAAGTAGTGGTCGTGCTTTGCCTTGTCGAAGTCGTCGTCGAGTATGATGGCGTTGTCCTGATCGGTCACGATCAGCTGCTCGTCGCGGCCCATGGACCCTAGTGCCAGGAAGCAGTAGGGGATGGGCGGTGGACCGAGTTTCTCTTCGGCCAGCTCGAGTATTCGCTGCTTGAAGCTGCGGCCGATCACCGACATGGCGCTGCCCACCATGTGAGAGTTGGCGTCTTCGTTCACCAGGCGCACGAAGCTGTCTTTGACCTGGGTGGCGAGGGCGGCCAGCTCCTCCAGACTCTGTTGCTGGAAGATGCTGCTCACCAGCAGCAGGGAGTTTTGCGACTCGTATCTGACGATATCCGTGGCTTCGATTATGCCTATGGGTTTGCGTCCCTTGCACACAGGCAGATGATGCACGTTGTAGCGCAGCATGGTGAGCATGGCCTCATAGACATAGGCGTTATGATCTAGGGTGATCACCTCTGTGCTTACCACGCCGGCCAGCTCGGTGGCCGGGTCTATCCCCTCGGCCACGACTCGGGTGCAGAGATCCCTGTCTGTGATGATGCCAAGCAGTGGGCTGGTGTCGCCGTCTTCATCCTCCAAGGCATCTGGGTCGATCACCAGGAGGGCGGAGACATTCTCCTGGGCCATCATAATGGCGGCTTGCTGTATGCTTTCTCCTTTGTGGATCACAGGGGCGTCGCGGGTGAGCAGTGTCTTCACCTTAGAGGTGGTCAGGTCGTTCTGTTCGCTGGTGTTAGAGACTGTCTGGCGCAGGCGGGCACTGTCCTCCACCTCGACGAAGTCGGCAAAGGTGTCGTACTCATCATACAGCTGCTGGAAGATCGCCTCTGGGATGCAATAGACCAGGGTGTCCTCGATCGCCTTGACCGGGAAGCGTACCTTGTTGTTGGTCAGCAGGCCCATTTGGCCGAAGAGATCGCCGCTGTCCAGGCGGTTATAGAGTTCGCCCTTGCGGCGGTAGACCTCTACCACGCCGCTGCGCACCATGTAGAGGTCATGGATCTGATCGCCGAAGTGGATGATGGGGGTGTCTTGGCGGTAGTAGGCGATCTCAACATGGTGGCTCACCATGGCGACCACCTCGTCGGGCAGGGCGTTAAACGGGGGATATTGGCTTAAGAAGTTTTGGATCTCGTTTAACTCTGCTTCCATAGATCTGCCTGTGGCTGATTTTCTCCTGTCATGGCTAACATACTACCCCATAGACCAGGCTATGTGTGGCGCCTGGCCTAAAAAGATCCCTTAGCTTAGTGGGCCGTCCACAACATCTGGCCGCACTGGCTGAGATCATAACCGCCCAGCTGAGCCGCCAGTTGGCGGGTCTGGGTGCTGCCGAGCATCTCGAACAGGGCCTGGAGCTGACGACGGAAGTAGATCCCTTGGGGCATCACGAAATCGAAGGATTCGGTCACCAGAGGCACGAAGCTTAGGCCGCTCTCCAGCGCCACCGATTGACAGCCGAAGCCGATGTCGGCCTCGTTACGGGCGATGAAGCCCGCCAGTTCACGCTCGCTATAGGCGGTGATCTGCGGATTGAGCTGCTCTATGCTGGCACCTTGCTTGATCAGCCAGTGTTCCAGGTGTTGCTGACTACCTGCGCCGGCTTGGCGGCCGACCCAGCGCCAGGGCAGGCCGATCACTTTCTCCTCTTCCTGACATCTGTGGTGCATCTCGCTGCGCATCATCAGCCCCTGCTGACGGGTGTAGCCGTGCACCATCACCCACTGCTGGTGGTTGGGGTAACCCTTGAGCAATGCCGGGTGACGTATGTTGCGCTCCTCCACATTGCCCCAGTGCAGGGTACAGACGTCGGCGTAGCCGCGCGACAGGAGATCCAGCCCCATGCGGGAGCCGGTTGAGCTGTAGCTAATCAAGTCGCTCTTGCCTATCTTTGACATGAGACGGGCCACCAACATGGAGAGCAGGGGATCGTCGCTGCCGGTGATATGCATGCGATCTGACAGCATGCCGCTATGGCAGGAGTCCATGACCCAACGGTCTATCAAAATCTTGGGAAACAACCATTTACCCGTCACCTTGGTGGCGGGCAATATGCGGTCGTTGGCCATGGAGTAGACCTTCTTCTCGTTCAGATCGAGATATTCGGCGACCTGTTTGGCGCTCATATAGACGAGTTCGCTGGGTTCAGTCATGGATAATCCTTTAACCTTCGCCGTTAACCTAGGTTACGTTTCGGCGGTGTGGCATCAAATTCGATATTTTCCGCACCATGATAGATGAGAAAGTGGCGCCCCTTGGCGCGGGCGATCATGGTGATCCCCAGCTTCTGGGCCAGTTCCAGCCCCATCTGGGTGGCACCGCTGCGCGACAGCAAGACAGGAATGCCCATCTTGGCCACCTTGATCACCATCTCTGAGGTGAGACGGCCCGTGGTGTAAAACAGCTTGTTGCCACCGCCCTGCTGCTTGAGCCACATCTCGCCGGCGAGGGTGTCGACCGCGTTGTGACGGCCGACATCTTCGACGAAGCCGATGATCTGATCGCCCTCGCACAGGCCACAGCCGTGTACGGCACCGGCATTCTTATAGGTCTCGTTGTAGGCGCTGATGTTGTTAAGCAGGCTGTAGAGCATGCTCTGTTTCAGCTGCGGCGTGGGCAGGCGGATATCCTCGACGCCATCCATGAAGCCGCCATAGACGGTGCCTTGGCCGCAACCTGTGGTGACCGTCTTCTCCGCCAGTTTCTCCTCCAGGTGCGCCGTCGACTCCTTGGTGATCACCGCCGCCGAGTTGACCTCCCAATCCACAATCACAGACTCGAGCTGATGGACGTCGCTGATGAAGCCCTGGTTCTTCAAATAGCCCAGAGCCAGCGCCTCGGGACGGGCACCCAGTGTCATCAGGGTCACTATGGGTCGCCAGTTTAGATAGAGGGTGAGGGGGCGCTCGCAGGCGATATATTTGTCGACCACTTCGCCCTGCTCGTTGATGGCTTTCACCGCCATGGTGAGTGGGGCATCGGCTTGGGTCTTGACCAGTGTGGGGTGTTTGAAACTTGTCATTGCTCTCGTCTTATTGCATTGGGGGCGCACTGAGCATAGCAAGTATCGTTCCCACGCAAGGATTTCGAGTGTAAATGCGTGATCCAGGCGTCGACTTTGTGCTATGTCGCCCTTTTCTGTCCCGGCCAAAATGGCTTTTAGGACAAATTGTCCTACGCTTGTTAGGGATTTGATGATCCAGTTCAAACTATTCCCCTTCTAGCGATGGCATGTAAATTGCTTTGTTAGGTCTATCGCTAACCCAATGCCCGGCGAATCAGCAATACGCCGGCCTGCTAGGCAAAACGGAGACGCAATGCAACATACCGAAAGTCAATGGCCCATGTATGTCTCACTGAAAAAGGTGGAGAAACAGATGGGGCGCTGGACCGCTGAAAGTTGGGAATTAGATCAGATAGTTCCCGCCACCCAGCCCGCACCAGCCGGGGCCCACATAGTGATGCTTGAACTCTACAAAGATGAGCGCGGCAGCTATCGCATCAACCTGGATATGGACAACGCCATGCTCTACGTGGTGTGCGACGAGCTGGAAGATGGCACCTGGGTGCCCGCCTATATCTCGGCCGACCAAAATGTCGCAGCCGGTTGCCTGGAGGGGGACACCCCAGTGCTGAACTTCCCCATGCCCAAGGCGATCGCCTGCTGGATCGAGGCCTTCATCACCCGCCACGGCGAGGTGGAGATCTGCGCCCATAGGCGTAAGCATGTCAATCGCCGTAAGAACGAGGGGCCGAGTACCAATCCGGATCGGGGGCTAGTGTCCTGATGAGTGATAAGCCAAGCGGACTCTTCGCACGCTGGACCCAGCGTCGCCAACAGGTGCAGGCCGAGGAAGAGGCGGCGCGTCTGGCCGAACAGGCCCATGAAACGCTGGTCGAGCCATCGGTTGAGGCCGAAGGCGCGGACGGTGTTGAAGCTAGCGACCAAGTCGCTCCCGAAGAGAAGAAGATACTGACCGCCGAGGACCTGCCGGATCCCGAGAAGATAGAGGTGGGCGGCAGCTTCGCCAGCTTCATGGCCGACAACGTCGATCCCGATGCCAAGACGGCGGCCCTGAGGGCCCTGTGGAAGCAGCCACACTATCACGAGATCGATGGCCTGCTGGAATATGCCCTGGACTATACAGATCAGCCCAAGTTGACCGCCGAGGTCTCGGCCGAGCTAGCCAAGAAGGTCTTCAGGCATCTGACCAAGGATGAAGAGACGGTCGAGGCGGCTGCCGAGACGGCGGAAACCCAGCTGGCACAGCAGGAAAATGCCACGGCGCAGGTCGAGGACAATTTGGACAGGGCATCCGATGAGGTGTCCCAAAATGAACCAGAAATACAGGCCTCAACCAAGCCTCCTGTTGTTTAAGGTAAGTTTAGAGTGCTTTTAAATCCATAAATTTGGTACGTGAATTGCTGTATTAACGACAATTAACAACGAGTTAGATAATCGTTGAACTTAGGGTGAAGCTGGCGCAACAAGCGCATGCCGTCAGAGCACAACAGCCACCCGGCTGATACAGCAGCCAAATACTGCTTAGGAACGCAATGTGAGCATGCATTTAGAGACGAGCGACAATTTGGCCCACCTGAAACAGGTGCGCCAGCAAGTGTTGGGACAGACACAAATTCTGCAAAACCTGATCCCACCCACAGTGAGTTACACCACAGAGGGCAATGTGTTGATCATTGGCCCGGAAGACTTGGCACGCCTGGCGGCCGACAAGCTGGCCAACATGGGTCAGCGCGCCATTCTGGCCAACGAGTCGATCACCAGCCAGGATGAAGACCACCTGGAGAAGGTGATGAACGCCGCCGAAGATGTCGAGAGCTATTACAACAAGCTCGTCGAGATCAAAGGCTTCCTGGGTCAGTTCCAGGTCAAGGTTGAGCATGACAATGGCACCGCCGATCTCAGCCTGGTGGCCATTCGTAAGGCCCATTTCGACCTGATCCTCGACCTGAGCCAAGCACCCTGCATCAACCTCGAGATGCTGCCGCCGGGTTACTTCTACGTGGGGCAGGATGAGGCCAAGTTGATGGATGCCATCGCCCAGCTGCCCGAGCTGATCGGTGAGTTCGACAAGCCGCGCTACGTCAAGGTGAACAGCGATATCTGTGCCCACCACAGAAACGGTATCGATGGCTGTAATCGCTGCCTCAACTTCTGTCCCGCCGATGCCATCGCCAGCGTGGACCATAAGATAGAGATCGACCCTTACCTCTGCCACGGTGCGGGCAGCTGTACCAATGCCTGCCCGACCGGCGCCATCAGCTATGACCTGCCGACGCCACAGGCGCTGCACTCCTACCTGAACAAGTTGGTGACACGCTTCCGTAGTGCGGCGCAGACCGCGCCTGTGATTTTATTCCACGATGCCAGCCTGGGAGCTTCGCTGATCGGCGACGAGCTGCCCGGTGCCATCTTGCCGGTGGAGCTGGAGGAGATCACGGTCGCCAGCATGGATCACTGGATGGCGGCCCTGGCCTGGGGCGCGCGTCAGATCTTGGTGCTCAACACAGAGGCCACGGCGCCAACCCTGACCCAGATGCTCAACGGCGAGCTCAAGCTGGCCAACGAGATCCTCGACGAGATGGGTCAGCCACAGCGTGTCAGCGTGATTGAGGCCAGTCAGATTGCCGACCTGGCCACATTGATCGAGCCGAGCGCCAGCTGGCCCATGATAGTGCCGGGCGAATTTGCCGCCACCACCAAGCGTGAGACTCTCTACGCGGCGATCGATCACCTCAACAGCCAGGCGGCCTCTACCGATGCCTGCCTGAGCAAGAGTAATATTCCTTACGGTAAGGTGAGCGTTAATACCGATAACTGCACCCTGTGTCTCTCCTGTGTGTCGACCTGTCCGACTCAGGCGCTGACCGACGGCGGTGAGAAGCCGGCGCTCTATTTTGTCGAGCAAGCCTGTGTGCAGTGCGGCTTGTGTGAGTCGGCCTGTCCGGAGAAGGTGATCAGCCTGACACCACAGATTAATTTCGATGCGACTGCTCGTCAGAGCCGTCAAACCCTGAATGAGGAGGCCCCGTTCGAATGTATTCGTTGTGGTACCCCATTCGCCACCCAATCCATGGTGCAACGGATGCTGGATGTAGTCGGCGGACACAGTGCCTTCAGTGCCAATACCGAGCGTCTGAAGATGTGTAGCGACTGCCGGGTAAAAGACATGTTTGAAGACATACTTCAAGATCCTGAAAAGCAACTGCGATAAGAGTTTAGCCATGACCGAATTAGTAAGAGAAGTTTCAGAAAACGATCAGTTAAGAGCCGATATCTACCAGCTTTTGGCGGCGCTTTTACGCAAGCAGCCAAGTGCTGAACTATTGCAGTTCCTTTCCACCCTGGAGATAGATGCCGACGATGACAGCGACATGACCAAGGCCTGGTTGGCGCTGAAATTGGCGGCGGAGCAGTTTACCCCTGAGCAGCTGGAAGATGAGTACTTCAACATCTTCCTCGGCGTGGGTAGCGGTGAGATCTTGCCCTATGGCAGCTGGTTCATGACGGGCTCGCTGATGGACAAGCCGCTGGCCCTGCTCAGACAGGATCTGGCTCAGTTGGGGTTTGAGCGCAGCGAAGAGGTGAAGGAGCCGGAAGATCATGTGGCCGCCCTGTGTGAGGTGATGGGCACCCTGATCCTCGAGGCGCCTGGCTTCCGCCAGTTGGCGTTTTACCAACGCCACATCGGCAGCTGGATCGAGCGCTTCTGTGACCACCTGGGACGGGCGCCGAGCGCGGCCTTCTATGCCACCGTGGCCCAGCTGGCGAAGGCGTTTTTCGTTATCGAAGCCAACGAATTTGAACAACTTAAGTTAGATATTCCGGTGAACTGCCCTGGCAGCGAAGCGGAGAAGATTGAACCGACAGCCAGCGAACTCGCGTCCTAGGTTGTGGTTTAGCTTAGTGGTCGGCGCCAGCGCGCCGACATATTGAAACCGAGGGGCAACCCTCACCAAGCGTCGGGTTCTGGTCTTAGTGTCGATAGGCTGCAAAGCCAAATCGACCGAGATGATGAGACTAGAGCCTAAATTGAGTCAACATCAAGGAGACACTATGAAGAAGCAAGCTTCTGATATGGGTCGTCGTCAATTGCTAAAAGCATTAGCCCTGGGCAGTGCAGCGGGTGCCGTGGCAACCGTGAGCGGCCAGGCCGCGGCGGCAACGCCTGCACCTCAAAAAGATGCAGCGCACGGCGATGGTTACCACGAGACAGATCATATTCGTAGTTATTACGCGTCTTTACGTACCAAGTAAGCCTTGGACGAGTAATTACGCAGTAATTCAATAACATTAGGAGAGTGTGTGATGCGATTAACCCGCAAAACAGACCAGGCAGAAGTCGCTAAAAAGCCTGCCCTGGGTCTAAGTCGTCGTCAGTTCCTTCAGTCTGCAGGTCTTGCTACTGGTGGTATTGCCGCGGCCTCTATGCTTGGCGCTGGAATGATGCGCAAAGCCGAAGCGAAAGAAGTGCCACATGATGCGCCAACTGAAGTGAAGCGTACCATCTGTTCTCACTGTTCAGTGGGCTGTGGTATCTATGCCGAAGTACAAAATGGTGTGTGGACAGGCCAAGAGCCAGCTTTCGACCATCCATTCAATGCCGGCGGCCACTGTGCCAAGGGTGCGTCTCTACGTGAGCACGGCCATGGTGAGAAGCGTCTCAAGTACCCCATGAAGCTAGAAGGTGGTAAGTGGAAGCGTATCTCTTGGGATCAGGCTATCGAGGAAGTGGGCCAGAAGGCGCTGGATATCCGTAAGGAATCAGGCCCGGATTCAGTCTTCTTCATGGGTAGTGCCAAGTTCTCTAACGAGCAGGCTTACCTTTACCGTAAATTCGCTGCCATGTGGGGCACCAACAACGTCGACCACTCGGCACGTATTTGTCACTCTACCACTGTAGCCGGTGTTGCCAACACCTGGGGCTATGGTGCGCAAACCAACTCGTTCAACGATATCCGCAACGCCAAGGCGATGATGTTTATCGGTTCTAACCCTTCAGAAGCGCACCCGGTTGCCATGCAACACATTCTGGAAGGTAAAGAGCGCGGCGCGAAGATTATCGTTGTCGATCCTCGTTTCACCCGTACTGCGGCTAAGGCCGACGAGTACGTGCATATTCGCCCTGGTACCGATATTCCTTATATCTATGGTCTGCTGTGGCATATCTTCGAAAACAAATGGGAAGACCAGACCTTCATCGATCAGCGTGTCTACGGCATGGAGCGTATCCGCGAAGCGGCCGCTAAGTGGAACCCTGAAGAAGTTGAAAACGTGGTCGGTGTGCCTAAAGAGCAGATGTACCGTGTGGCCAAGACACTGGCCGAGACTAAGCCTGGCACCATAGTCTGGTGTATGGGTGGTACTCAGCACCACATAGGTAATGCCAACACCCGTGCTTACTGTATCCTGCAGTTGGCCCTGGGTAATATGGGCGTCTCTGGTGGTGGTACTAACATCTTCCGTGGTCACGATAACGTACAGGGCGCTACCGACTTCGGTCTGCTGTTCGACACCCTGCCTGGTTACTATGGCCTGAAGACAGGTTCTTGGAAGCACTGGTGTAACGTATGGGATCTGGACTATGAGTGGGTGAAGGCTCGCTTTGACCAGGAACAGCGTCTGGGTCAGGATCCTATGACCTCTACCGGTATTCCTTGTTCTCGTTGGCACGACGGCGTGCTGGAAGACAAGTCTAAGATCGCTCAGAAAGACAACATCCGTATGTCATTCTTCTGGGGTCAATCGGTCAACACCGAAACCCGTGGCCGTGAGGTGCGTGAAGCACTGAATAAGATGGACACAGTAGTGGTTGTGGATCCATTCCCAACCATGGCGGGTGTGATGCATACCCGTAAAGACGGCGTCTATCTGTTGCCGGCGGCGACTCAGTTCGAGACCTATGGTTCGGTATCTGCCTCTAACCGCTCACTGCAGTGGCGTTCACAGGTGATCGAGCCGCTGTTCGAATCTAAGCCTGACCACGTCATCATGTACAAGTTGGCGAAGAAGTGGGGCATAGAGAAAGAACTGTGTAAGCATATCCAGGTGAACGGTGACGAGCCGTTGATCGAAGATATTGTCCGTGAATACAACAAGGGTATGTGGACCATTGGTTACACAGGTCAGAGCCCAGAGCGTCTCAAGATGCACCAGGAAAACTGGGGCACCTTCGACATCAAGAGCCTGGAAGCACCGGGTGGTCCAGCTAAGGGCGAAACCTACGGTCTGCCTTGGCCATGTTGGGGCACACCTGAGATGAAGCACCCAGGTACCCAGATCCTCTACCGTACCGACCGTGAAGTCCGCTTCGGTGGTGGTAACTTCCGTGCCCGTTACGGTGTTGAGCACGATGGTAACAACATCCTGGCCGAAGGCTCTTACTCTAAGGGCAGTGAGATCAAGGACGGTTACCCAGAGTTTACCGACAAGATGCTCAAGCAACTTGGCTGGTGGGACGACCTGACCGCAGAAGAGAAAGCGGCTGCCGAAGGTAAGAACTGGAAGACAGATATCTCTGGTGGTATCCAGCGTGTCGCCATCAAGCACGGTTGTATCCCATTTGGTAACGCTAAGGCCCGTTGTATCGTTTGGAACTTCCCTGATGATATTCCGGTTCACCGTGAGCCTCTGTATACGCCTCGTCGCGATCTTGTGTCTAAGTACCCAACTTACGATGATCGTATGGTTGCGCGTCTTCCTACCCTGTACAAGTCAATTCAGGATCAGGACTTCGCCAAAGAGTTCCCACTCGCCTTGACCTCTGGTCGTCTGGTTGAGTACGAGGGCGGTGGTGAAGAGACACGTTCTAACCCTTGGTTGGCAGAGCTTCAGCAAGAGATGTTTATCGAAATCAACCCTGCTGATGCGGCGGATCGTGGTCTACGTGATGGCGATGTCGTATGGGTTCACAGCCCAGAAGGCGCCAAGATCAAGGTGCAGGCAATGGTGACACCGCGTGTGATTGAAGGTGAGTGTTTCATGCCGTACCACTTCGCGGGTATGTTCGAAGGCGAGAGCCTGGAGAAGAGCTACCCAGAAGGTACAGTGCCTTACATCATTGGTGAGTCGGCCAACACCGTATTGACCTATGGCTATGACGTGGTGACCCAGATGCAAGAGACTAAGTCTAGCTTGTGTCAGATCACTAAAGCCTAACGGAACTTGATGAGGAGATAAGCCATTATGGCAGTCATGAAATTTCTATGTGACACCAAACGCTGCATCGAGTGTAACGGTTGCGTCACAGCATGTAAGAACGAAAACGATTCCGCTCTCGAGTGGGGTATCCAACGCCGTCGCGTCGTGACCATCAACGATGGTCAACCTGGTGAAGCCTCGATCTCTGTGGCTTGTATGCACTGTACCGACGCCCCTTGTCAGGCCGTTTGCCCAGCAAACTGCTTCTACAAGACGGAAGATGGCCTAACACTACACAACAAAGATACCTGTATCGGTTGTGGTTACTGCCTATACGCCTGCCCATTCGGTGCGCCTCAGTTCCCTAAGAAGAGCACCTTTGGCAGCCGCGGCAAGATGGACAAGTGTACTTTCTGTGCCGGTGGCCCAGAAGAGACCTTCTCCGAAGCCGAGCGTAAGAAGTACGGCGCTAACCGTCTGGCCGAGGGTAAGTTACCTATGTGTGCCGAGCTTTGTTCAACCAAGGCACTGCTCGCCGGTGATGCGGAAGTGGTTTCCAACATCTACCGTGAGCGTATTGCGGCCCGTGGTAACCCTAATGCGATCTGGGGCTACACCCCTAAGACTGGCGTTTAAAGTGAATGGTACCGTAAGCCTTCGGGCTTACGGTCTGTAAAGGAGTGACTATGTTATTAAAATCACTGCGCAGCCTATTCACTGTGTTGTTATTGCCATTGGTCTTGGCAATGGGCTTAGGCTTGACGACGTCAGCCTATGCCGTTGACGAACAGACCAGTCAACAGATGGCAAATACCAGCGACGCTGAGCTATGGCGAGCCGTGAAGTCAGGAGACAAGGGATACACCACAGCCAAAGGCGCTGAGGGTGGGGTCATGATTAACGTGTCGGCTATCGAAGGCACTAACGTTAAGAACGACTATCTCACCCCTGTGATGGCGCTGGCCGTTTGCGGTGTGTTCGGTGCTTTCTTGATCTTCTATCTGGTGAATGGCCCTTCAAAGCTAAGTCATGGTTTCTCTGGCAAGATGGTATTGCGCTGGAGCAAGGCCGATCTTTGGATTCACTGGGTGATGGCGCTTTCCTGCCTGGCGTTGATCTTTACCGGTCTTAACATCATGTTGGGTAAGCATGTGCTACAACCCTATGTGGGCACAGGCATTTGGGGCTCGCTGATCTACGGCAGCAAGACGATCCACGATTACGCGGGTCCCTTGTTCATCGTGGCCTGGGCTATCTGTGTGGTTAAATGGATGCCGTTGCAGACATTTAAGCTGTATGACCTTAAGTGGTTCCTGGTGGTTGGTGGCTACATCAACTTCGGACCCTTCAAGGGCAAGCACCCAGACAGCGGCTTCGCCAACGCCGGTGAGAAGATGTGGTTCTGGACGCTAACCCTGTTCGGTCTGTTTATCGCGGTATCCGGTATCATGCTGGTGATGCCTGGCCTGGAACTGCCACGTGAAGCCTCTATGGCGGCACTGCTGGTTCACGGCCTCAGCGCCATCATCATCATCGCCTTTACCATAGTCCACATCTGGATGGCGACGGTACTGAGTGAAGGTGGTATGGAGTGCATGAAGTCGGGTTACTGTGATGAGAACTGGGCGGTACAGCACCACAACCTTTGGTACGATGAGATCAAAGATAACGGTACCCTGACTTACAGGGACTAGACCTACAGCGACTAGACTCAAAACGCAGACGCGTTATTGAATAAAAGCGCATAGATGAAGCACCCCACCTAGGCACTAGGCGGGGTGTTTTTTTATGGTTAAAGGTTGAGAATTTCAGCGGATCTAGATCACCTTTGGCTGTTTTTTGAACGCGCTTTTTATTTTCAATAACAACAACTTCATTACATCTACTGGATCCCGGTTTTAGCTATTTTTAGGGATTGCCAGCAAAGTGTATTGGCTAAAGTATGACTGGCTTAACACTTTGGCCATTTATTCATTTTTTCCGCTTATTGACCCCTGTTTAGATCAATATCTCTGCCTCGCTTCTTACCTATATTGCAACGGCAATTAAATCGGATGTTTTTAAAAAACATAGCATTTTTACCAAACCGCCACCTGTGAATAACATTGCCTTAACCAAGGTGCCGATGGCGGTTTTGAATAAATCATCCCTACCAATCGAAACTTCCTAATCCACTAGGAGCAAGAATGAAGAAGCAACAGCCCGATCTGAATCGCAGATCTTTGCTGAAAGCACTCACCATAGGTGGTACGGCCGGTGTGGCCATCGCCGCGAGTGGTGTGAGTGTTGCCAATGCAACCGAAAGTAAATCTCAAGAAAAACATGCCGATGGCTACCATGAAACTGCACATATCCGCAGTTATTACAATAGCTTGCGTAGCTAATTAGGAGAATTTGAGCGATGAAGTTAACGCGCAAAACAAACGAGGCAGTCGCCGCGGCTAAGCCAAGCTTAGGCATCAGCCGTCGTCAATTCATGAAGCATGCGGGTATCACAACCGGTGGTATCGCAGCAGCCTCTCTTCTCGGTACCGGCATGATGCGCCGCGCCGAAGCGAAAGATATTCCACACGATGCCCCAATCGAGATCAAGCGTACCGTATGTAGTGCCTGTGCTGTGGGTTGTGGTCTGTATGCCGAAGTCCAAAATGGTGTCTGGACGGGTCAGGAACCAGCATTCGATCACCCATTCAACGCCGGTGGTCACTGTGCCAAAGGTGCTGCGCTGCGTGAACATGGTCACGGCGAGAAGCGTCTTAAGTACCCAATGAAGCTGGTCGACGGTAAGTGGAAGAAGCTTTCTTGGGAGCAGGCCTTCAACGAAGTCGGTGACAAGATGCAGAGCATCCGTCAAGAGTCTGGCCCAGATTCACTCTACTTCATGGGTAGCGCTAAGTTCTCTAACGAAGGCTGCTACATGTACCGTAAATTTGCGGCCATGTGGGGTACCAACAACGTCGACCACTCGGCACGTATCTGTCACTCTACCACTGTAGCCGGTGTTGCTAACACCTGGGGTTATGGTGCGCAAACCAACTCTTTCAACGACATTCAGAATGCGAACGCGATCTTCTTCATCGGTTCAAACCCTGCCGAGGCACACCCTGTTGCCATGCAGCATATTCTGATTGCCAAAGAGAAGAACAACGCCAAGATCATCGTGGTTGACCCACGTTTCTCTCGCACCGCGGCTCACTCAGATCTGCACTGTGCACTGCGTCCTGGTACCGATATTCCGTTCATCTACGGTATGTTGTGGCACATCTTCGAAAACGGCTGGGAAGACAAGACTTTCATCCAGCAGCGCGTGTTCGAGATGGACACCATCCGCGAAGAGGTGAAGAAGTTCCCACCACAAGAAGTGGCTAACATCACAGGCGTGAGCGAAGAGCAGGTTTACCAAGCGGCTAAGCTGATGGCCGAAAACCGTCCTGGTACTGTGGTTTGGTGTATGGGTGGTACCCAGCACCACGTTGGTAACGCCAACACCCGTGCCTACTGTATCCTGCAGTTGGCTCTGGGCAACATGGGCGTATCTGGCGGCGGTACTAACATCTTCCGTGGTCACGATAACGTACAGGGCGCAACCGACTTAGGTCTGCTGTTCGATACCCTGCCTGGCTACTATGGCCTGAAGACAGGTTCTTGGAAGCACTGGTCACACGTTTGGGATCTGGATTTCGACTGGGTTAAGGGTCGTTTCGACCAGAACGAATACCTGGGTCGCATCCCAATGAACACTCCTGGTATTCCATGTTCTCGTTGGCATGACGGCGTATTAGAGACGCCTGAGAAGCTGGCGCAGAAAGATCGCGTGCGCATGGCCTTCTTCTGGGGTCAATCTGTTAACACAGAAACCCGTCAGCGCGAGGTGCGTGACGCCCTGGATAAGATGGACACAGTCGTGGTTGTGGATCCATTCCCAACTATGGCGGGTGTCATGCACCGTCGTAAGAATGGTGTCTACCTACTACCTGCGGCGACTCAGTTCGAGACCGAAGGTTCGGTATCTAACTCTGGCCGTAGCCAGCAGTGGCGTGAGAAGGTGATCGAGCCACTGTTCGAATCTAAGACAGATATCGAGATCATGTATCGCCTGTCGCAGAAACTCGGTTTCGACAAGGAATACACTAAGCGCATCGCTAAAGATGCCAAAGACATGCTAGTGATCGAAGACATCACCCGCGAGATCAACCGCGGTATGTGGACTATCGGTATGTCTGGCCAAAGCCCAGAGCGTCTGAAGCTGCACACCCAAAACTGGGGTACCTTCAGCAACAAGACGCTTGAAGCAGAAGGCGGCCCAGCCAAGGGCGAAACCTATGGTCTACCATGGCCATGTTGGGGCACACCAGAGCAGAAGCACCCTGGTACCCAGATCCTCTACAACACAAGCAAACACGTGCTGCAGGGCGGTGGTAACTTCCGTGCCCGTTATGGCGTCGAATACCAAGGCAAGAACCTGCTGGCCGAAGGCAGCTTCTCTAAGGGCAGCGAGATCCAAGACGGTTACCCAGAGTTCAGCGACAAGCTGCTCAAGCAACTGGGCTGGTGGGACGACCTGACCGCCGAAGAGAAGGCGGAAGCCGAAGGCAAGAACTGGAAGACCGACCTTTCTGGCGGTATCCAGCGTGTGGCCATGAAGCACGGCTGTATCCCATTTGGTAACGCTAAGGCCCGCTGTATCGTGTGGACCTTCCCGGATCAAGTGCCTGTACACCGTGAGCCGCTGTACACGCCGCGTCGCGATCTCGTGTCTAAGTACCCAACCTACGACGACATGCAGGTTCATCGTCTGCCTACGCTGTACAAGTCTATTCAAGAGAAAGACACGGCAACCAAGTACCCACTGGGCCTGACCTCTGGTCGTCTGGTTGAGTACGAGGGTGGTGGTGAAGAGTCTCGCTCTAACCCATGGCTGGCCGAGCTGCAACAAGAGATGTTTGTTGAGATCCATCCAGGCGATGCCGCCGACCGTGGTATCCGCAACGGCGATACCGTATGGCTGGAAGGCGCCGAGGGTGGCCGCATCAAGATCAAGGCCATGGTTACCCCTCGTGTTAAGCAAGGTGTTACCTGGATGCCATACCACTTCGCCGGTGTGATGCACGGTGAGAGCCTAGAGAATAACTATCCAGAAGGTACTGTGCCTTATGTGATTGGTGAGTCTGCGAACACGGCATTGACCTATGGTTATGACCCTGTCACGCAGATGCAAGAGACCAAAGCGTCGCTTTGTCAGATCACTAAAGCTTAAGTATCGGGAGATTTGCCATTATGGCTACAATGAAATTTTTATGTGATACCAAGCGCTGCATCGAATGTAACGGCTGTGTCACGGCATGTAAGAACGAAAACGACTCTGCGCTGGAGTGGGGTATTCAACGTCGCCGCGTGGTGACCATCAACGACGGTCAGCCAGGCGAAGCCTCTATCTCTGTGGCTTGTATGCACTGTACCGACGCCCCTTGTCAGGCGGTTTGCCCGGCTAACTGCTTCTACAAGACGGAAGATGGTCTGACGCTGCACAACAAAGACACCTGTATCGGTTGTGGCTACTGTCTGTACGCCTGTCCGTTTGGCGCGCCTCAGTTCCCTAAGAAGGGCGCCTTCGGCAGCCGCGGCAAGATGGACAAGTGTACCTTCTGTGCCGGTGGTCCTGAAGAGAATCACTCAGATGCAGAGCGTCAGAAGTACGGTTCTAACCGTATTGCCGAAGGCAAGCTGCCTATGTGTGCCGAGTTGTGTGCGACTAAGTCGCTACTTGCCGGTGATGCTGAGGTTATCTCAAACATCTTCCGCGAGCGTGTTGCATACCGTGGTTCGAAAAATGCGATTTGGGGTTAATCCCCAGCTTGTATAAGGCCACAACAATCCACACCGGGCTCGCCCGGTGTGGACGATAAGGATGTAATATGAACAAATGGTTCAAACAATTTAGCGTGATCTTAGCGCTAGTGATAGGTACCACCTTCAGTGCCCTGTCGTTCGCCCATGGCGACGCGACCGACCATACCCATGCCGCCACCGAGGGGCAGATCTGGTCAGAGATTCAGGCAGGCGCCACCGGATACACTACCTCTCACGGTCAGTTCCACAACCAGCCAATCAACAGCTATGATCTGCGGGTTCTCGAGCTTCGCAGCGACTGGCTCGCACCTGCCCTGATGGCGGCGCTGTTTGGCATGATCATCATCTTCGTGCTGTTCATCAAGGTGAACGGTATCTCCAAGTTGCATCACGGCTTCTCGGGCAAGATGGTGTATCGCTGGTCGAAATTTGATGTCTCTATCCACTGGTTGGGGGCTATCCCTTGTCTGCTGCTGATCCTCACGGGTTTGACCCTGCTGGCGGGACGCTTCTTCTTCCAGCCATACCTGGGTGAAGGCTTCTGGGCCGGTCTGGTCTATGGCGCCAAGCAGATCCATGACTATATGGCGATCCCCTTCATGATTGGTTGGGCGCTGATGACCACGCTGTGGGCTAAGAATCAGCTGCCTAAGATGTATGATGTTAAATGGTTCCTGGTGGTTGGTGGTTACATCAACTTCGGTCCCTTCAAGGGTAAGCACCCGGATGCAGGCTTTGCCAACGCCGGTGAGAAGATGTGGTTCTGGGCCTTCGCCTTCTTTGGACTGATCATCTCGGCCTCTGGCATGTTGCTGCTGTTCCCGAACCTGTTCGAGCCTAGCCGCACCCTGAGCCTGATCGCCCTGGTACTTCACTCTGTCAGTGCCATCGTTATCTGCGCCTTCTCTATCGTTCACATCTTCATGGCGACCGTGATGTCAGAAGGTGGTATGGAGTGTATGGTGTCGGGTTACTGTGATGAAAACTGGGCGACCCAGCATCACAACCTTTGGTATGACGAGATCAAGGCCAACGGCACGCTGAAGTACAAAGCGTAAGGCGTTCGTCGCACGCATCAGCGTTTCTGTTACCATGGAAAAACACCTCACCGGGTTGCCGGCGGGGTGTTTTTTTATGCCTGCTGTTTAATGCCTGAAGCAGAGAGTCGCTGCTAGTTAGAGTAGCTTTTAGCAACATTAGCCGGTAGAAATATTAGTCATTGAGAATGTTGACAATAACCGCAAAGCCACTAAGTTGTGAGAAAAGCAATTTCACCATAATGGAGCTGAATATGATCAGAAGGATCTTGATGGCGCTCGCCCTGAGTCTGAGTGTTAGTTTGAGTTTAAGTGTTAGCTTTAGCAGCCTTGCCGATACTTTTCGGGTGACCTCAGAGGTCAGCCTGCAAGGCGAGGTGCTTGGCGCGCCGACGCTAGTGATTGATAAGGTTGAGGCCGAGCGGGTGATGCTGGCGGATAAGTACCAGTTCAGCGTTAAGGTTACGCCACACGATGAGGCTCAGGTGTTGGTGGATTTTAGCCTGAGTGGCGAGGGTTATGAGACAGAATCACAGGCGATAGTCGACCTGGACAAGGCCGCCTTGCTCACCTTTGGCGACCAGACATTTATCTTTCTCATCAACAGGGTAGGCGACTGACTTAACAGTCGTTGTCCATGATTTTGGTGGTCACGCTATCGGCAGTCGTGTCGACCCTCAAATAGCAGGCGAGGGCGCCGTCTGCCATGAGATCTCCAGGGGTCTTATACAGGCTGCGATCGCCGATGCGCAGCTCGATATCTTCCACCGTCCAGCGCCCGCCATAGAACCATTCACTCATGGTGACCGTCAACAGCTGAGTTACCGCATCGCCGCCCCATACCGGGTTGCCATATCTCACCTGGATTTTTTGGCTGTCGCCTGGGTTGAGGAAGAAGCTGGCCTTAGGCTGTTTCTCTAGCCCCTGGATGGCCGAGCGGGCATAGACAAGTTGATTTGCGGCCCGCACCGAGGCCTCTAGCTGCTTGAGCTGGGCGATCCTCGCCTCTCGCGTCAGGCTTATCCACCTGCTGGCGGCCGCTACGCTGAGAATAGCCAGTATGATGATCACCACCACCATCTCTATCAGGGTAAAGCCAGAGGCTCCTTTATGTCTCATGGTTACTCGCATCTACAGGTTAACGCTTGGCATTAAATAAAGTGGAGGCAGCCTAACTGCTTGAGAGACATTTGCAAGCGAAATTGAGTCGATTCTTGCAATAACATATTGAATGATAATGGGTTGTTTGTTAGCTGTTGCGGTTAGGTTTGCGCCGTGTTGCCGGGTCGCGACCCGGCAGAAATTGACCTAAGATCAAGCTAGTCTCAATAAGCAGGAGAGAGAGATGGAGAGTAAAGCGGTAAGCGACAGCATGGGCGATCTCAATATTCCCGCCGATGCCCTCTACGGCGCGCAGACGGCGCGGGCGATCAAGAACTTTCCCGTGAGCGGTCGTCCCATGCCCCGCAGCTTCATTCGTGCCTTGTTGCTGGCTAAGCTCGCCGCCGCCGAGGCCAACGCGGCACTTAGGCTGCTGCCGCCCAATATCGCCCCGGCGGTCGCCCAGGCGGTGCAGGAGCTGCTGGCGGATCCCCAGATGATGCGCCATTTCCCCATCGACATGTTTCAGACCGGCTCGGGCACCAGCAGCAACATGAACGCCAACGAGGTGCTTGCGACTCTGGTATCGAAGAGCCTGGGTCAGGCGGTGCATCCCAACGATGTGATTAACCTGGGGCAGAGCAGCAACGATATCATTCCCAGCGCTATCCATATCAGCGCTTTGTTGGCGGTAGAGCAGTCGCTGCTCCCCTCGTTAACCCTGCTGTCGCAGACCATCACCAATAAGGCGCAACAGCTGGCCGATGTCACCAAGACGGGGCGCACCCACCTGATGGATGCCATGCCGGTGCGTTTCGATCAGGTGTTGGGGGGCTGGGCGAGCCAGATCGACGATTGCCGCGAGCGGATCGCCAGCCAAGGCGACGCCCTGGCCCAGCTGCCCGTGGGCGGCACGGCGGTGGGAACCGGGGTCAACACCCACGAGGAGTTCTCCCGGCTGTTCTGCGAGAGACTCAGCGCCCTGACACGCACCCAGTTTCGTCCGGCGGATAATCTGTTTAGCCGCATGGCGAGCCATGATACCGCCGTCGCTCTCTCGGGCCAGCTGAAGACGCTGGCGGTGGCCATCATGAAGATCAGCAACGACCTGCGCTGGATGAACTCCGGCCCACTGGCGGGTCTGGGTGAGATTAGCCTGCAACCTTTGCAGCCGGGATCTTCCATCATGCCGGGCAAGGTCAACCCAGTGATCCCCGAATCCGCCTGTATGGTGGCGGCCCAGGTGATGGGCAAGGATATGGCGATCACTATCGCCGGTCAGTCCGGTAACTTCGAGCTCAACGTGATGCAGCCGCTGATCGCGGTTAACCTGCTAGAGAGCATAGAGATCCTCAGCAATGTCTCGCGCCTCTTGGCGGACAAGGCGATTGCGAGTTTCGTGGTGAATCGAGGCAAGATAGCCGACTCACTGCATCGCAATCCCATACTGGTCACCGCACTAAGCCCCAAGGTCGGCTATGTGCAGGCCGCTAAGATAGTCAAGCAGGCCTATCAGGAGCAGAGGCCGATACTCGAGGTCGCCATGGAGCTCACCGACCTTAGCGAGGAGGAGCTCAGGCGCCTGCTGGATCCCGAGCGCCTGACCCGCGGCGGCCTGACCTAGAACCTGATGCCGTCAAGCGATGGCAGCATAGCTCAGGGCGCCCGTCAGCGGATCTCTGTGGTGAGCCGATAGCGCGCCATCTCCTTTTGCGTCATCCAGTGGGCACCTTCAGACGGTGCCGAGGTGAGGGTAAACAGGTAGAAGGGGATCCCCTGTTTGCCCAGCATGCGGCTGAAATAGGTCGCCTGGCTGCGATGGGCGGCGTCGCTATAGGAGATCTCTGTGGCGTCGCGGCCAAGCTCGCCGTCGCTCCAGCTGTGTACGCCAACTTGCTGGTTTCCTGCGACACTAACCTTGGTATCTTGCAGCTCCAGGGTGCGCCTTACCCCGGCGGCAAACAGGTCCGTGGCACCGGAGAAGACACGTCCCGCGCGGCTGACCTTGGTATCCAGCCCCTGCTCGCGGATCAGCAAGCCGGTATACATGTTGACCTCATCGTCGGCGGAGCCGCCGACAAAGTTATCGAACACCAGCACCTTCTTCCTCTCGGGGTAATGATCCACCAGGCGTTTAAGCGCCTGATAGCTGGTGACCCCCAGGGTCGAGCTAACCGGGTTGTCGCAGTCCGCCGTGCACCACTGGTTGTTGATCAGCGGCTCGAAATAGTTGCTGGTGAGGATCTCGATGCCTGCGTCACCCTCCCGAGGCGAGAAGAGGGTCGAACCTATCGAGGAGGCGTACTCCAGCCAGTCGCTGACAAAGCTAAGGCGTAGGTATTGCTGCTTCTCGCGGGTGCGCAGCTCGAAGATGCTCTTGTCATTCTGTGTTAGTCGTTTGACGTCAGAGCAGTCGAAGCTGTCTATGCGGTGGGGGCCGGAAAAGATCTGACAATCCAGCAGCTGCAACTCGTCAAACTTGATCCCTAAGGTGAGGTTATGACCCTTCTCGCTGCTGAGTGCCAGCAGCAGATAAGGAATCTGTTTTTGGGTGTCGACGAAGATGTCGGCGTATTCCAGCCTGTCGTAGTGGGTGTGTTGGTACTCGAGTTGAATCGATGAAAATATCGGTTCGCGCTCCTGGATCAACGCCTCGAGTTTCTCCTGATTAAAGGCGAAGTTAGCCAGCGGCGGCTGCACTCTGGGTTGGTCGGCGTTACAGCCCAGTAGACTGCTGAACACCAGCAGCAGGGGTAGGATAAGGCGTGGCATGGCGGTCTCCTGCGATAAAAATATCAGTGTAATCAGGGCCGCGGGTGATTACTGTCAGCAGTTTGTATCGCTTTGTCAGTCGACCGAAATGGGGGAGGAATTGCTGGGAGGAGTTGCTGGAGGCGACATAGCAAAAAGGCATCCCTGAGGATGCCTTTATCGTGTGCTGTTTTGCGCCTTACCAGGCCAGCTGCAGGATCTCGCGGCTGATATCCAGGCCGAGATCGCCAGACTCTGAAAGGGCGGTCATGCCGTGGGCTTCAAGCGCCGCGACTATGTCGTCAATCTGCTCTTGGGCGATATCATAGTCGCGCAGACGGGTCTTGAGGCCCAGTTGTTGGAAGAACTGCTCCGTCTTGTCGATCGCCAGGTCGACGCGGCTGGCGTCGTCGCCCTCTGTGATGTCCCACACGCGCTCGGCGTATTGCAGCAGCTTGGCGTGCTTCTGGGTCTTGCGCACGCGCCAGACAGATGGCAACACGGCGGCCAGGGTCTGGGCGTGGTCGATGCCAAATTGGGCCGTCAGCTCGTGACCAATCATATGGGTCGTCCAGTCAAACGGCACGCCGGCGCCTATCATGCCGTTGAGGGCTGAGGTGGCACTCCACATCAGGTTGGCGCGGGCGTTGTAGTTCTCCGGCTCTTCCAGTGTGATGGGGCCAATCTCGATCAGGGTGCGCATGATCCCTTCGGCGGTTCTGTCCTGTACCCGACCATCCACCGGATAGGTGGCATATTGCTCCAGCACGTGGACGAAGGCGTCGACCACACCGTTAGCCACCTGAATCTTGGGCAGGGTGAAGGTCAGGGTCGGATCCAGCAGTGAGAAGGTTGGGTAGATGCTGGGATGGTTAACCGGGAACTTGCCGCCGTTATAGCTGACCACGCCGAAGGCGTTCATCTCTGAGCCTGTGGCAGGCAGCGTGGCTATGGTGCCCAGTGGCAAGACCTGATCTGCCTCGACCGGCACAGGGGCGAAACCGTGGAACAGCAGGCTGGCGCTGTCACCCTCGAAGCGTGTCGCCAGGGCGATGAACTTGGTGCCATCCATCACAGAGCCGCCACCGACCGCCAGCAGGAAGTCGATAGACTCTTCTCTTGCCAGCTTGGCCGCCTTGGCCAGGGTCTCATATTGTGGGTTGGCTTCGATGCCGCCGAATTCGACGACGGTGCGATCGCCCAGGGCGCTGAGTACCTTGTCTAGGGTGCCGAAGCGTTTCACGCTGCCGCCGCCATAGGTCACCATGACGCGGGCGCCGGCGGGGATCAGCTTGTCTAGCTCGGCCAGGCGGTCTTTACCGAAGACGATCTGTGTGGGATTGCGATAATCGAAGTTAAGCATGGGGATACCTTGTGTCACCTAATAATATGCTGCACATACTAGTCTCTTGGCGCGAGTTTTAAATACCTATTGCTGCACGACTCTTGCCTATTTCTGCTTTATTAAGTTTAAAAGGCATAAATTTGATAAAATTTGATGCCTTTTTCTGCTTGGGTGATATTATCGCCATCAGTTGAATCCTTATCCTGTCCCAAGAGGTGAAGTGTGAAGAGTATTGCCGAGTTGATGTCTGAGCTGGCCCCAGATGAGGGGATGAACGACAGCGTATTGCCAGGTATCAAGCTGTTTCGCTGCTCCGCCTACGGTGCCCGAGGCCCCTTGTGTTACTCCCAGGGGATCATGATAGTGGGGCAGGGCAAGAAGCGTATCTATCTGGATAACAGGGTGTTCGACTATGATCCCCAGAACACCCTGGTGATGACTGTGCCCATGCCGGTGGAGTGTGAGACCTTCGCCAGCAAGGAGGAGCCAGTGCTGGTGATGATGATAGATATCGATCTGGCGCAGCTTAATCGCCTCATCCCCATCATGGACAACCACCACAGGGTGCCCCAGGCCCTGAGTGAGTCGCGACTGCCGGGCTATTTCATCGCGCCGACCGGCGAGGCGATAGAGTGTAGCATTCATCGTCTGCTGCAGGCATTGCAATCGCCGCTGGAGGCCGAGGCGCTGGGTGAAGCCATGGTGCTGGAGATCCTATATCGCCTGTTGGCTTTGCCCAACGCGGCGCCCCTCTATGCCCTGGCACTGAGCCATACTAGATTGTCGCGTATCGACAAGGCGCTCAGCTATCTGCATAAACACTATGCGGCCAGCATTGAGGTGGATCAGCTGGCGGCCCTGGTGAACATGAGCCCCTCGGCGTTTCATCGCTGCTTCAAGGAGGTGACTGCCTCATCGCCCATCCAGTACCTGAAGAAGGTGCGCCTGAACAAGGCTAAGGAGCTGTTGCAGCGTCCCGGAGTGAAGGTGAAGCAGGCCGCCATCGAGGTAGGTTACGAGAGCCCGGCCCAGTTTAGCCGCGAGTTCAAACGTTACTTCAGCCACAGTCCGGGGGAATGTGCCAGATAAGGTTTCTTATTGCTTGATGCACTGCAATAGCACGACGAAAGGCGGCATATTGTTGTGGGCGACGCTGTGGCCTTCGGGCTCGGTGCGACGCTTCTGATGTTGGCGCATGCCTACGTCATCGCCTTCTCCGGTCGCGTATTCCGGCTCGTCTCCCGAGTCATAGTAGTACCAGTCGTCATAGACATGGGTGTGCTTGGGTAGCTCGGCGAGTGTCAGTTTATGTTTCTCTTCGCCGCCTTTGTCATTGAGCTTGCGTACCGACAGCGCATTCTCCTGATGATTCACGGCTAAGGTAAAGCGACCATGCCCTTCGGTATAGGGCTGCCACCCCTCGGGGCAAGCGGCTAGATCGAAATAGGCCACCGTCTTGGCAGGTATGATGCTGCCGGTTTCGGCGATCTGTTTGCTCAGGGCGGAGAGTCCTTGGGTGTTGGCGAGGTTGTTGGCCGCGAGTTCTGTGTATTTCACATAGCCAAAGAGTGCCAGCGATGCGGTGAGCAGCACCGAAACCAATAGATTCCATTTCATTTTTAACGTCCTTGTGTCGAATTGCGCTCCACTGAAACAGCCGGAGTCTATATCATTATTTTTATTAACTATTTAACCTACGCTATTTATTTTATCGCCGCAACAGGTCGATGCTTGCTGTTCACGAGACGCGTCATCTCTTTGCCACTATTGGGTCAAAATGGGCGATCACATTTATTCAACATTTCCTAAAACATGACATGCTTAACAATTCTTCGGCTAATCTAATGCTAGGTGTTGTAACTCCAAGCCAGTTCACGTTTTATATATTCCTTAAGTGATACTTTTGTGTTCCGCAAATGGATGTGTATCGCTTTAAGTCCTTATTTATTAAAAGGCTTTGTTCTCAAGGCCGGTTCAGCTAGGAATATCTATGTCTTCGTCTTCTATTATTCAAACGGCGCCAGGTGCATTGATTAAGCCGTACCAAGCTAACATTACCGTCCCTAACTGGATGCTGAGCTCGATGGAACGAGTGATGCAGTATTATGTCGACAAGAATCTGCGACTCGATACCCAGTCCGCCTCCATGATGCCGGCGCCCGTCGAAGGCAAGAAGTACATGCTCTATGCCCATGTGCCTTTCTGCCATACCCTGTGCTCCTTCTGCACCTTCCACCGTTTCCTGTTTAAGGAGGAGAAGGCGCGCGCCTATTTCGTCTCGCTGCGTAAGGAGATGGAGATGGTTAAGGCGCTGGGCTATGACTTCGAGTCCATGTATATCGGTGGCGGCACCACAACCGTATTAGAAGATGAGCTGGCGCGCACCATAGAACATGCCAAGACCCTCTTTCCCAACATCAAAGAGGTCTCCTGCGAGTCGGATCCTCAGCATCTGGACAGCCCAGGCTTTAAGCAGCTGGAAGGCCTGGTGGATCGTATGTCTATCGGGGTGCAGAGCTTCAACGATGACATCCTGGCGATGACAGATCGTCTGGAGAAGTTTGGCTCGGGTCAGCAGACCTTCGATAAGATCATGGCGGCCAAGGAGTTGTTTCCTATCATCAACGTGGATCTTATCTTCGGCTTCCGTGGCCAGACAGATGAGGTGATTCAGCACGATCTGGATATGGCCTCACGCCTGGATCCCCGCCAGATCACCACCTATCCGCTGATGATCACCCATCAGACCCGTAAGAGCGTCAAGGGCAAGCTGGCCGCGCCTCAGGGGGATATGGCGCGTCAATACCGCCAGATCCTCAACAGCCTGAATGGTCAGTACAATCAGCTGTCGGCCTGGGCATTTGGCAAGGCCAACAACGAAGGTTTCGACGAGTATGTGATCGATTATGACGAGTATCTGGGGGTAGGTTCGGGTTCCTTCAGCTTCCTCAACGACACCCTGTATGTGAACACCTTCTCCCTGCGCAAGTATCAGGAGAATATCGCCTCGGGTCGCATGGGCGTCGAGCAGCAGAAAAACTACAGCCAGAAGGATGTGATGCAGTATCGCTTCCTGCTGGGCATGTTCTCGGGTCGCCTGTCGCGCAAATATTTCCGTGACACCTTCGGCGTCAATCTGGATTGGGCCCTGTTTAAAGAGATGACCTCGATGAAGGCGATCGGTGCCATCAAGAACGACCCGAACGATCCCGATAACCTGATTGTCACGGATAACGGCAAGATGATGGGCCTCTTGATGATGAAAGAGTTCTACTCTGGCATGGACAACGTGCGGGCGCAGCTGCGTAAGCCGCTTAAGCCCTGCGATATGTAGCCATGTCATATGTAGCCCTGCGAGATGTAAGGGGCATTTGCTATCCGAGCGAAAGAGGCCGATCATAGATCGGCCTTTTTTATTGTCGGAGCCTTATCCATGCAGGCCTTTGAGTCGCTATTTTCCCAATTTGTTGCCGCCAGCTCACCAGCCGATGCCGCCCATGATCTCGCCCACGTTAGGCGGGTGGTGAAGACGGCCAAGCGCCTGTGCGATCTTGAATCTGCCTGCGCCGAGGTAGTAGTGCCAGCCGCCTGGCTGCATGACTGTGTCACCCTGGCAAAAGACGATCCGAGGCGCAGTCAGAGCTCTAGGATGGCGGCCGATAAGGCGATCGCCTTCCTCGCCGGCGTGGATTATCCGCAGCAGTACTTGGCCGCCATTCACCATGCCATTCTCGCCCATAGTTTCAGCGCGGGCATCGTCCCCGAGACGCTGGAAGCCAAGATAGTACAGGATGCCGACAGGCTCGATGCCCTGGGCGCCATAGGTGTGGTGCGCTGCCTACAGGTGGGCACTGCCTTGGGGCGGCCCCTGTATGCTGCGGAGGATCCCTTCTGTCGGGAGCGGACGGCAGATGACAGCCGCTACACCTTAGATCATTTCAAACAAAAGCTGTTTACCCTGGCGGATACCATGCAGACGGCGGCTGCGAGGGAAGAGGCGCGGCATCGCACCCGGGTGATGCAGGCCTTTCTCGACCAGCTGGCGCAAGAGATCTAGGGGCGCCGCTTGGGCGCCTGCTTGTGATTAACTTTAGCGCGGCGGGCTAACTTCTGCTCAAGCTGGCGAGCCTCCTGGCGTATCTGTTCGATAAAGAGATCTTGGTAGCCCAGCAGCTCAAATTCTCTCAGGCACTGCTGGTAGCGGCGCAGTTTTTCTGCCTTGCATAGGGGCTTATCCATCAGCTCTTCTAATGTCAGTATTGAGTCCATTCAATAACCTCACAACCTCTTGTGCTTGTTAGCCTAACGTCAAGTTGGCAACTTGTAGAGGTTGATTTTTATCCTAGAACCTCATAAGTCGAAAGGTTGACGAGTTTTTTGTCAATTTTTTCATATAGTTATTTCATTGCCAAGGTTGGCTCAGGTAAGAGGTCGTATATCACCTAAGTTAATATGGGCGATCGCTTACGCACTCATTGGTCGAAAAGCTCATAAGAGACGTTTGTGGAGCACCCGGTAATAGGGTAGCTTGGTGAATTGTTCATTTTGTACAGGGAAATCAGATGATAGTACGTATTGGCGAATTTCAGGCCGCGCCGGGCCAGGCCGAGGCATTGAAGGCCTTCCTCCTGTCATTGAGCGATTATATTTGCAACTCACCGGGTTGCCTCAGCTATGAGGTATTGTGTCCGCTCGACGAGGCGGACCGCCTGATGGTGATTGAGCGTTGGGAATCTGCCGAGCAGCACAGGGCGTCGGTGCAGGCCTATCCGAGCGATAAGATGCAGGCCGCCATGTCACTGTTCGCCGCACCGCCGAGCGGCGGTTACTATTCGCTGGCTCAGGCTCAGGCTTAGGCTTAGGCTTAGGCTTACGGCAGGGCTTTAGTGATGATCTATTTCGAGACAGAGCGGCTTATCTGCCGCGCCTTCGAGCGGGCCGATCTTCAGGCCTTCACCGCCTACCGCGCCGATCCTGAGGTGGCCCGCTACCAGAGCTGGCAAGATTACCAGTATCAGGATGCCCTGGCGCTGTTCGAAAATTTGCAGCAGACACCTTTTGGAACAATCGGTACCTGGATGCAGCTGGCGCTCGAGTGTCGTCAGACCCAGGCCTTGGTGGGAGATCTGGCGCTGCATTTCATCGATGCGCAGCAGGTCGAGATAGGCTTTACCCTGGCAAACGAGCATCAGGGTAAGGGGCTGGCCCGTGAGGCGCTGCAGGGGTTAGTTGTGTATCTGTTTGAGCGCCTGGGTAAGCACAGACTCTCGGCCATCACAGACGTGCAAAATCACGGCGCCTGGGGGCTGCTTGAGCGCCTGGGTTTTCGCCGCGAGGCCCATTTTCGAGATAACATCTTCTTCAAGGGCAGCTGGGGCAGCGAGTATGGCTATGGCCTGCTGGCGCGGGAGTGGCGCGAGGCGCAAGTGGGTGAGCCACTGCAGGAGTTTCGCCTGATCAAACGTGTGGCGCCTCTCAATGATTTCTTGCGCCTTAGGCAGATAACAGGCCTGACCCCAAGGTCTCGCGAGGCGGCAGAACTCGGCCTGCCTCTGAGTCTGTTTGGGGTGCATCTTTTGGCGGGTGACAGGGTGATCGCCATGGGCCGGGTGGTGGGCGACGGCGCCCTCAATTTCGAGCTGGTGGATATCGCCGTGGATCCCGAATATCAGGGGCGCGGCCTGGGCAGCGCTATCATGAGCGCCATCATGGCCTATCTCGACGAGACGGCGCCTAAGGGGGCCTACATCACCTTAATGGCTGATGTGCCTGCCCTTTATCTCAAATTTGGCTTCGAGTACTCGCGCCCGGCGAGCGAAGGCATGTATAAGTTACAGGCCTAATTGGTTGAGAAGCCCCGCGGGCCTTGATATAAAGGAGGCTCGGCGGGCCCCAAAGTATTAGGTTTCCGGGGCTAATTTTCTCAACCCGTTTAGGCGAGCTTCTTTTTCTCCTGATCCGCTGTTACTCGGAGCATGCATGGCCAAAATTCTGCTGGTAGCCAACCTTAATTGCGATCGTATTCTCAGACTCGATAAACCCTTGAAGATGGGGGGGCGGTTTCATTATCAAGATGGTGGCCAGCGCCTGGGAGGCGGCGGTGCCAACACAGGCATAGGCTTGGTGTGGTCCGGGCACGAGGTAGCCCTGGTGAGTCAGGTGGGCCGTGACGAGATAGGCGACTGGCTGCTGGCCGAGACCAGCACACTAGGTATAGATTGCCGCCTGATGCAGCGCTATCAGCAACATACCTGTGAGATGCTGCTGGTGATGACACCGGATGGCGAGCGCACCATCATACGTCCCGAGCGTCCTAGATTCGAACTGGCGGCGCCGCCTAATTGGCGCCAGTGGGATGCCCTCTATATCAACTCTTCCGCCGAAGGCGCTGTGAGCTGGGCCAAGACAGCCTTGCGCCACAGCCTGGTAGTGGCGCAGCTGGCCAAGGATAACCGTGAGCGTCCCTGTCACGTGTTGATTGCCTCGCGGGCCGACATGCAGGGTCGTAGCGAACTGTCGCCCTGGCAGTATGGCCTCTCCATCGCCGGAGACAGTCTGCAGGCCTTCATAGTGACAGATGGCGAGTCGGGCGCCATTCTCTATCAGGCAGATTCGCAGACCCATGTGGCGGCGGAGTCTGCCAGTGTGGTGGATACCACAGGGGCGGGAGACGCCTATGCGGCGGGCCTGATCCATGGGCTGGTGCGTGGCGATGAGTTTTGTCAGGCCATGGCCGAAGGTGCCCGTTGGGCCGCCTTTGCGGTAGCCACAGAGAGTTCGATACCGGGAGCAGAACTGAAAAACTATCTGGAAAATGAGCGAGCGAAAGAAGAGGTATAGCGGGCACAACTTGTCATCATAATGTCATTAACTCGGCTTAGAGTATCGGCATTGGTCGCAAGCAGTTCCCTGACCTTGTTTTGTGTAGCTTCTTTTCTAACATAGTGTGTTTTTCTGTTCTCTCGCCCCATCTTCTGGGGCTTTTTTTTGCCCGAAAAAAAGGCCCCGACCTTTTGGTCAGGGCTTAGGCCGAACGCTTGCTATTAGTTGTATTTAAATACCGGGATCATGCTGGTGCACTGGGTCTTGATCTTCTGATCTGGAGCCGCCAGGAAGGCCATGGTGATGCCGTCGATACAGTTGCGATAAGGGTTCTGTGAAGTCAGCTGTACGTGGCCACCCTGAGGGTTGGTGAACAGCTGGGCATTAGGCATGTTCTTCACCACTAACTCGCCCCATGCCGGTGGCGTCTGATGATCGTTGCCACCGTTGATCACCAGGATCGGCAGATTACTGGTCACGGCCTGGGTCTCTATGCCGTCGGCCGCGGCCACATCCCACGCCTTACAGCTGTCGATATCGAATCCCTCATGGAACATCTTGTTCACGGTCAGTGTGGTCGTGGTGGACCAGTTTTTGTCGTTGCGACCCTGTAGAGCCGTCTGGTTGAGGAAGGCATATTCCTCGGCGCAGACTACTGACAGGGCCATAGGGGCAAAGTAACCCTCAGCCTCTTCGTTGTCTTTCTCATTGATGATGATGTTCAGGTCCTTATCGATCGCCAGGATCAGGGGGACGACCCTGGCATCACCCGCTAGACTGGCGATGTAGTTGACGAAACGGATGGCTGCCTGCTCCTCCCCCTGATTCTGTAGTCGCTCGATGATAGATTCGATCATCGGCTTGAGGATCTCTGATGCACAATTAATCGAGGCATCGCAGTTGGCGACGATGCGATCCAGCGTGGCATAGGTGGCCCAGGGCGTGTCCGACAGGCCGTTGACCTCGATGGGGAATACACCGTCGAGGATGACGCTGCGAACCCCTTGGCTATCTTCGCGTATGATGGTCTCAGCTAAGCGGGTGCCGTAGGAGGCGCCGTAGAGATTCCAGCTGTCGAGCTTGAGTGCCTTTCTCAGCATGATGAAGTCGTGGGCGCTCTGTACGCTCTGATAGGCGCTGAAGTCGACGCCCTTGGCCTTGAGGCGAGCCTTACAGGCCTTGACCTGCTCGATTGAGCCCTTGACCGTGTTAAATTCGGTGCACTTGTAGGCGGGCTTGGCGTGGCCTGTGCCGCGCTGATCCACCAGATAGAAGTCGCGGTCGTTCCAGAGGTATTTCGCCTTGCTCTGGGTGAAGTCTTCCAGGCTGTCGATGGCCGAGTAGCCTGGGCCGCCCTGCAGGTAGACTACGGGATCGGCCTTGGCCTCAGGCTTAATCGCCGGGATCTTCAGCACGGCGATCTCCATGGTTGTCTTGGAGGCGCTCTGGCCCTTAAGGGCATGTTTTTCCGGGACCGTCAGATAGCCGCAGCTGGCGCTTTTGGGCAGATCCTTACTCTTGGTGAACGTGCTGCAGTCGACGCTGGCGTAGGTGCCCACCTTGCTGGCGACCTCCTTCTTAGTGTCAGACTTGCTCGATTGGTTACAGCCGCCGAGGAGGGCGGTTGCCATGACGAGTGTGCCAAAGGCCAATAGGTTGGGCTTGTGTGTCAGGCTCATATACAACTTCCTTATGGGTTACAGACGAAGGCAATGAACCTGGCGAGCCGCAGGGACTCGACGCCTTTGGGTTCTGTGCCGTGACTATCTGTAGCGCATTATGGGGAGGCGGGACCCTGGGAAACAGAAGCACTCTGTATGGCTTTGTCTCGGCTTTGTATCGGAAGGCTTTGAATAGAAAAGCGTTGAGCGGGATAGCACTAATTGGCTAAGTGCTAAATCGGTGAGTTTAGCTATCGTCTGGGCGCTGAGCCCTTAACGGGCTCATTCTGCCTTGGGCAGGCGCAGGGTAAAGCAGGGGCCGCCCAGCTCGCTGTCGCCCAGGGTCAGCTCGCCCTGGTGCTGACGCACTATCTGCTTGGCGATGGCCAGTCCCAGGCCGTGGCCGCCACTCTGCCTATCTCTGGCCTTATCCAGGCGCACGAAGGGCTCGAAGATAGATTGCCAATAGTCCCGAGGGATGGGCGGACCGTCGTTGGCGATCTCGATCAGCACGCTGGTCTCGTCGCTGCTAAGAGTCACGCTGACGCAGCTTTGGGCGTACTTGTAGCCGTTGCGTATGATGTTGCTGGTGGCCCGCAGCAGCAGGTGGTTGGCGATGGGAGCCATCAGGCTGTCGTCACCGCTAAGCTGCAGGCGTTTGGGGGTCTCGAACTGCAGGTGTTCCAGCTGGCTGGCCAGCAGCGGGTAGAGTCTGGTTGGTGTCAGGCTGAGTTGGGCGTCAGGCCTTTCCAGTTTGGCGAAGTGCAACAGCTCCTCGATCATGCCGCCCAGTTCGTTGAGATCTTCCTGAATTCCTTCAAGATACTGCATCTGTTCCGGGCGTACGCCCGAGTCGTCCAGCATGTCCAGGTTGCACTGGATGCGAAAGATGGGGGTGCGTGACTCGTGAGCGATGGCGTTGGTGAGGTTCTTGTGGCTCTGGATCAGCTGAGAGATGCGATCGGCCATGATGTTGAACGACAGGTTGAGCTGTCCCACGCTGTGAAGGCTGCTGGTGGAGGCGCGGGCGCTAAAATCGCCATAGGCGAAGGCGATACAGGTCTTCTCCAGTCGCGCCAGTCGCCGGGAGATCACAAACAGCACCATGATGCTGATAAGCGCCAGTGCGGCGCACAATTCGACGAAGACAAACCACTCTTTGCGGTTGAGGGTGTTGATAAAGGGGGAGTCCGGGTCGTTGATAATGCCATAGACTACCTCTGGGTTGCTCTTCAGGCTGAAGTAGGCCTGATTCTCGTCCACATCTTCAATGTAGAGGCCGTAGTCTTTAACCCCTTGTTTGATCGCCTCGCTCAGGGTGTCATCCTTGATGTCATAGCGGGTCAGCGCCAGGTGGATATCCTTGGCAAAGCCTTGCAGCGCCAACTCAGCCGCCTGCGCTCCCTGAGCCTCGCCTATCTTGTCTACCAAGTTGCGGGTGGCGGTGATCTCGTTGGCCAGCGAGGTGGCGTCCAGTGAGTCGGTGGAGAAGAGCTCAAACTGGTCCATGGCGATCACCGCAATAAAGAAGATCGCCAGGGCAGTGCTATAGATGAGGATAAACAGGCGCGTCACAGGGGATCACCAACGGTCGGGGACGAACAGATAGCCCCTGGCCCTGACCGTGATGATGCGCCGGGGCAGGGCGGGGTTGTCGCCCAGCTTCTTGCGCAGCACGACTATCTTGTTGTCTATGGTGCGGTCGATGCCGTCGTACTCTATGCCGCGGATCTGTTTGACCAGATATTCCCGGGTCAGGATCTCGTCGGCATGGGCGGCCAGCAGCCAGAGCAGGTCGAACTCGCTGGTGGTCAGGCTGACTTCTTCCCCCGCCAACATACACTGCTTGCGCTGCTGATTGAGCTCAAGCTCGCCGAAGCTGAGATGATGCTGCTCCTGGGGAGCTGACACCTTGGCCCGGCGCATCAGCATGCGGATACGTGCCAGCAGGACCCTGGGCTGTATCGGCTTGATGATGAAGTCGTCGGCGCCCATCTCCAGCGCGGCTACCTGATCCATGTCGTCCTCGCTGGCGGTGAGAAACAGTATCTTGCCATCGAAGACGGGCTGCAGTTGACGGCAGATGCTGAAGCCGTCCAGGTTGGGCAACATGAGATCTAAGATGACCAGATCCGGCTGCTCGGCCAGTATGGTGGCGACGGCGTCGGCGCCATCATGGACACAGACAGTCTCTATCTGCTGTATGGTCAGATAGGAGGACAGCAGCTGGCTGATCTTTTCGTCATCTTCAACGAGTACAACTTTGATGCTCATGTCGAGTGAGTCGTCGTGGGAGTGTGTTGATAAATCTAACATTATTTATCTAGCTCCAACAGGGACGAGTTCACACTCTTTTTGAGGACCTGGCCTACCATGTGAGGTGATCTATAAGGTAAGCGGCGTCATACACCTTGGTCGTCTGCATCGATGCTTTATCCTGCAGGCCGGTAACTTCGACGATCACCGAGGTCTCATTTTCCACTTTACCCAGGCCATAGCCCCAGTCCTTGTGGCCAAAACCCAGGGTGTCATTGCCGACCGCATCGCGGTGGTTCTGCTCTGTGGTGAGGGCAAAGTAGGGATAGCCATGGGCCTGGGCTATCTCGGCGGACTTGCGCAGAACATATTTGCGGGCCAGGGCGCGATCTGTCATGTCGTTGCCGACGAAGCTTATCTGCCAGCTGTCGTCGGCTATCTGTACCACGTCGAAGCCTTCGCCGAAGCTCCAGAAGGATTTTTCTGTATCGTAAGAGGTGGCGCAGCCGCTCAGCAGGAGTATGAAACTCAGTATGAAGACGGCCAATGGAGTTGTTTTCATGATATCTTTCCCAAGGAGAACTAAGCCGCTATTGTGCAGGGGCTATCCCCGGGGCGACAGAGGGAGTTTGTATTGAATTGTCTCGCCTTTGTCAGCGGGCGAGACGAGTAGGCAGTAGTCAGGGGGAGAAGGATATGACGCGTTTGGTAAACAAGATTTCGGGCCTGTATCGTGGCGACAAGGCCGAGACGTTCGAGGGAATACCCAGCATGATCGACGCCAAGCGGGCGTGCACTCGTTTGGTGGTGGGTGAGCTGGGCGTCGAGGGTGACGGCCAGGCGGATCCCAAGCATCACGGCGGCGCCGACCGTGTGCTACACCATTTTCCTCGCGAGCATTATGGTCAGTATCGTCGCAGGGACATGATGCAGGGCTTCAAGGATGTGCCCGCCATGGGCGAGAACATCAGTACCGTTGGGCTGGACGAGACCCAAGTAAATATCGGTGACATCATAGACATCGGCGAGGTGCGCCTGCAGGTGACTCAGCCGCGCTCTCCCTGCTTCAAGCTCAATCATCAGTTCGGTCATCCCGAGTTTGCCCTGGCCATGCAGACCAGCGGGCTGTGTGGCTGGTTCTATCGGGTGATCACGCCGGGTGAAATTAGTCTGGAAGACGATATCAGGCTTATCGAGCGCCGCACCGACATCAGCCTGCGCGAGGCGATGAGTATCTATTTCTCGCCCACCTTTGATGCCGGCGCCTACGATCGCCTTGCCAGTTGTGATGGGCTGGCGAAGTCTTGGGTAAATAGCTTGCAGCGCCGCCTGGAAAGTCGCAAGATTGAGCCTTGGGAAATGCGTTTATTTGGGCTTAACCGCCTGTAGCAATACGTAAAATTGATAATGAATCATCAAGGAGTGTAATTCGTGTCTGATATTGAACAACTGTCCCGTGACGATAGAAACATGGGCGTGGCGGTGCATCTGGCCAGCTTTTCCGGCTATCTGATCCCCTTCGGTTCTATCCTGGGGCCCCTGATTGTCTGGCTGATGAAGCGCGAGGAGATCGCCTTCGTCGACAGCTGTGGTCGCAACTGCCTGAACTTCAAGATAAGCGTGATGGTATATGCCATCATCAGCATGATCCTCATGTTCGTCGGCATCGGCTTTATCCTGCTGGGTGTGCTGGCGATCTTCGATATCGTGGTCACCATCATCGCCGCCATGAAGGCCAGCGAAGGCATTAGTTACCAGTATCCGCTGACGATCAAGTTTCTTAAGGCCTGATACCTATTAGCCAAAATAAAAAGCCCGCGATTGCGGGCTTTTTTGTGGCCGAAGCACTTTAAGCTGCGAACCGCCTAGACCTTGAAGCCAGCGACCAAGGTATCTAGCCTGTGGGCCAGCTGGTTGAGCGACTGGCTGGCCTGGGCCACCGCCTGGGAGGTCTCACTGGTGCGCTGGGTGATCTCGCTGATCTCCGTGACGTTGCGGTTGATATCTTCCACCACGGTAGACTGCTCCTCGGTGGCCGCCGCGACCTGAATATTCATGTCAGTGATGGAACCGATCTGTTGGCTGATCTCCGTCAGGGTATGGCTGGCCTCATCGACCGCCTGTACCCCTTCCTGGCTGCGGCTCTTGCTCTGGGTCATCGCCTCGACGGCGCGGGCCGCCTCGCTCTGCAGGTTGTCGATCATCTTCTGCACCTCGTCGGTCGACGCGGCGGTGCGTGAGGCCAGGTTACGTACCTCCTCGGCGACCACGGCGAAGCCTCGTCCAGCTTCACCGGCACGGGCGGCCTCGATGGCGGCGTTGAGGGCCAGCAGGTTGGTCTGATCCGACACGGCGCGGATCACATCCAGAATGCTGCCGATGGAGGTGGTATGGGTGGCCAGGGATTCGATCACATTACCTACCTGCTCTACATCCTGAGACAGCTGATTGATGGTGTCGCGCGCACGGGTCACCACTATCTGGCCGTTGCTGGAGGCGTTGTCGGCGTCCTTGGCGTTGTCGGCGGCCTGGGCGGCGTTGCCGGCGATCTCGTGCACGGTCGCGCCCATCTCGTTGATGGCGGTGACCACCATCATGGTCTGATCTTTCTGCAGCTGGCTGTCGTCCTGAGTCTGCTGGGCCTGATTGGCCACATCTTTGGCGGCGTGACTCAGCTGCACGCTGGTGTCTGTCACCTCTATGATGGAGTGCTGGATCTTCTCGATGAAGCTGTTGAAGCCCTTGGCAAGCTGCGCCAGCTCGTCGTTACCCTCGACTGGTAGACGTTGGCGCAGATCCCCTTCACCCTGACCTATGTCCTGCAGCATGTCGGCTACCTTGGCGATGGGCTGGCTCACCGAGGCGGAGACGAAGGTGGAGAGGCCGATAAAGGCGGCGGCGATCAGCACTGTCCAGATGAGGATCTGATAGGCCGACTCTTCGAGCAGGGCAAACACCTCGGCCCTGGGCACCTGGGCCACCAGATACCAGTCCATCGAGGGAATATAGCTGCTGGCGACCAGCAATGTCTCGCCGTCGAGCTCCGTCTGTGTCAGGCCAAAGTCGCCCTTGTTGAGCAGCTCTCTGGTCACGTTACCGCCATAGAGCGAGCTCAGGCTGGCCTTGCCTATCTGGCTGGTGTCCGAGTGCAGCTTGACGTCACCCTTGGCATCTACCAGGTAGACGAAGCCTGTGTCTTCGATCTTGAAGGATTTCAGCAGGCGCACCATGTCGTCCAGCGACTTGGCCAGACCCACCAGGCCGCGGTCGTTGGGCTGTTGGTAGTTGATGAAGAGCTTCACCTCGCCATTGGCCTCGGTGAACACGTTGAGCATGCGCTCTGTGCCGCTGTTTTTATAGTTGAAGAACCAGCCATCCTGATCCGGAGTGAGGATCCGCAAAAAGCCGTCCTGGGTGTAGTAGGCGGCGGTCTGTCTGTCGGCATAGGAGGCCTGCACCAACTTATATTGCTGTTGCACATCCTTGAGCTGGGCGATCACCAGGGGCTCTGTCTCGGCAGGGCGCCCCTCGACCAGCCACTGCTTGAGCATCTTGCTGCTGGCCAGCTGCTCTGCGGCGTTCATCAGGGTGGCGATGTCCATCTCCACCTTGTTGCGGATCGCCTGCAAGGTGTTGGGTAGTTCGGAGGTGAGCATGCGCTGCTCGACGACTTCCTTGGCGCTACGTTGACTCAAGACACCCACGAGCACGGTCGACAGCAATACTGCGACGGTAACCGTGAGTAAGATCTTCTGCTTGATGGTGAGCATGTTTAGTTTCATCGTTTATGACTCGCATCTACTCTGTCCGAGCATGCCTCGGATGTGTGAATACTAGATTATTAAGGTTAGTCGCTGTTTTCTAAACACGCTAAACCATTGAACTTTTTTGAGGGCAGGAGGATCCTTTAGGATCACTTAGTGCGTCTTGGTAACGCTTGTAGGTATGGCGCCATTATGGTGGCCTGGGATGTTAAGCGCAAGTAAAAACGCGCCCTAAGGCGCGTTTGAATCTGTCTGTTTGCCGAGCAACAAGGCCTGGCTTACATGTTCGGATAGTTAGGTCCGCCGCCGCCCTCTGGGGTGACCCAGGTGATGTTCTGGCTCGGATCTTTGATGTCACAGGTCTTACAGTGGATGCAGTTCTGACCGTTGATGACAAATTTCTTCTCGCCGGCTTCTTCCACCACCTCATACACACCCGCCGGGCAGTAACGCTGGGCAGGTTCGTCGAATTTGACCAGGTTCACCTCGATAGGGATGCGCTCGTCTTTGAGACGCAGGTGACACAGCTGATCTTCCTCATGGAAGGTGTTCGACAGGTAGACGGAGGAGAGCTTGTCGAAGCTGAGCTTACCGTCAGGCTTAGGATAATCTATCTTGCTGTAGGCGCTGACCTCGGCCATCTGGGCATAGTCGGCCTTCTCATCCCGCAGCGTGATAGGGAACTTGCCACCAAACCAGTTCTGGTCGATATAGTTGAAGGCGCCGCCCAGGTAGGCTCCGAACTTGTGCATCGCCGGGCCGAAGTTGCGTGAGCAGTATAGCTCATCCTGCAACCAGCTCTGTTCGAACTTCTCCTGGTAGCAGTCGAGATCTTTGCCGCCTTCTACGCCGGCATGCAGGGCGTGGCAGATGGTTTCGGCCGCGATCATGCCGCTCTTCATCGCCGTGTGGGTGCCCTTGATCTTGGCGAAGTTCAGGGTACCTGCGTCACAACCTATGATCAGGCCGCCAGGGAAGCTCATCTTAGGCAGAGAGTTGAGGCCACCCTTGGTGATGGCGCGGGCGCCATAGCAGAGTCGTTCACCGCCCTGTAGGTACTGGCTGATCACTGGATGTGTCTTGTAGCGCTGGAACTCATCGAAGGGGCTCAGGTGCGGGTTCTGATAGTTGAGATCTATGATGAGACCCACTGCGATCTGGTTGTCTTCCATATGATAGAGGAAGCCGCCGCCCGAGGCGCCGTCTGTCAGTGGCCAGCCACCCGTGTGAACTACCTTGCCTTGCTGGTGTTGCTCCGCAGGCACCTTCCAGATCTCCTTGAAGCCCAGGCCGTAGTGTTGCGGTGTCTTACCGTTGTCCAGATGGAACTTCTCGATCAGCTGCTTGCCCAGGTGGCCGCGGCAGCCTTCGCTAAATACAGTGTACTTGGCGTGCAGTTCCATGCCCGGTTCATAGCTGTCTTTGGGCTCGCCATCGGCGCCGACGCCCATGTCGCCTATGATGATCCCCTTGACGCTGCCATCCTCGTTAAACAGCAGCTCGCTGGCGGGGAAGCCTGGGAAGATCTCGACGCCCAAGGCCTCGGCACGCTCGGCCAGCCAACGGGCCAGGTTGCCGACGCTGATGATATAGTTGCCATCGTTGTGCATCGTCTTAGGGATAAAGGCATTGGGCATGGCACGTGAGGCCGAGTCTGAGCTAAGCATAAACAGCTCGTCATGGGTCACCGCCGTGTGCAGCGGTGCACCTTGTTCTTTCCAGTCACCAAATAGCTCTTCGAGCACCTTAGGTTCGAACACGGCACCCGAGAGAATGTGCGCGCCCACTTCCGAGCCTTTCTCGACCACACAGACAGTCAGCTCCTGGCCGGCGTCTTGTGAGATTTGCATTAGTCGACATGCGGTAGCCAGGCCAGCTGGGCCTGCGCCAACGATAACGACGTCGAACTCCATCGATTCGCGTTCCATCACTTCACCTCTTTTAGCTTTCCCCCGATTGAAACGGGTGTTTTATTCTTTGTCTCCACCTTACCCTAAAATAGCGAAATGGCACAGAGTTTAAGCAGTCAGGATAGACTAATTGATGGTATTTATCTTCGTGAGCGGTGTCACATTATGTTAACGCCCGATTGATCTTAAACAAAAAACGGGAAGTTTCTGCTATAAAACCCGGTCTATATCGGCCTATAATTGAGAAACGACGGTTCTCCGAGCTTTCTCTCCTACGTCCGCAGATAGGGAGATTAAGCCGTGGCAATTGTGCCACCGGGGTGAGGAAAGAAATTGACTCACCTCCCCTTACTTGGAAAGGTGATCATGTCTCAACTACAAGACAATTTTGGTCGAAGATTTCACTATTTACGGATGTCGGTAACCGATGTCTGTAACTTCAAATGCACATACTGCCTCCCAGATGGTTATCGCCCCGACGGTAAGCCTAAGTTTTTAGATCTCAACGAGATCGAGAATCTGGTGGGCGCCTTTGCCGAGGTCGGTACCCAGAAGATCCGCATCACGGGCGGTGAGCCCACATTGCGTAAAGATTTTACCGATATCGTGCGTATCGTCGCCGACAACGACAAGATCAAGACACTGGCGACCACCACCAACGGCTATCGTCTCGAGAAGCATGCCAAGGAGTGGTTCGATGCCGGTCTGAGACGCATCAACGTCTCGGTAGACAGCCTGGATCCACGCATGTTTTATCAGATCACCGGCGAGAATAAGTTCGACGAGGTGATGCGTGGTGTCGATGCCGCCCTGGAAGCGGGGTTTGAGCGGGTGAAGATCAATGCCGTGCTGCTCAAGGGCTTAAACGACAAAGACCTGCCGCGCTTCCTGCACTGGATCAAGCACACCCCAATCGACCTGCGTTTCATCGAGCTGATGGAAACCGGTCTGGGACGCGAGTACTTCAAGGCTCATCATCTGGCGGGCGCCGACATCAAGTCGCAGCTTGTTCAGGATGGCTGGCAGTTGGATCAGTCGGCGGTCGACGATGGCCCGGCGCAAAACTTCAGCCATGATGACTTCAAGGGACGCATAGGGCTTATCATGCCCTACGAGAAGAACTTCTGCGCCAGCTGTAACCGCCTGCGTGTCTCCGCCAAGGGGAAACTGCATCTCTGCCTCTTCACCGAGCACGGTGTGGATCTTAGGGATCTGTTGCAGTCCCATGAGCAGCGCGCTGAGCTGATCGAACGGCTCCATGGCCAGCTGAGGGCGAAGAAGGAAACCCACTTCCTCCACGATGGCATCACTGGCGTAACACAGCATCTGGCGTCTATCGGCGGCTAGAGGGCTTGCGCTAGCGCAAGAAGTTGCGTTCGCCGTGTGGGTATACTCTGCTCATATTCCTGTCGGCGCATCTGATAATCGCAAACCACACCAAGAGTGAAGAGAGACGTTATGGGTCATTGCACAAGAACTCAATTTGAACCGCTCAATATCGCGGTATTAACCCTGTCTGACTCCCGGGATCTGAGCCAGGACACCTCGGGACAATTTTTACAAGACGCCTTGTTAGAAGCCGGGCACAAGCTGGCGGAGCGCCGCCTGATTAAAGATGATAAGTATCAGATACGTTCGGTATTGTCTCAGTGGATCGCATCGAACGATGTGCAGGTGATCATCACCACGGGTGGCACAGGCTTTACCGAGCGCGACAATACGCCCCAGGCGGTCAGACCGCTATTCGATCGCGAGATTGAAGGCTTTGGCGAGCTGTTTCGTCATATCACCTATACCGAGCTGGGCACCTCGACGGTGCAGTCCCGCGCCCTGGGCGGCTTCGCCAACAAGACCGCCATCTTCTGTCTGCCGGGCTCAACCGGTGCCTGCAAGACGGGCTGGAACAAGATTTTAAGAGAACAACTGGATGCCACTCACAGACCCTGTAACTTTGTGATGCACGTGAAGAAGGTAGCAATTGATGAGTAGTGAATTTACCCATATTAATGCCGATGGCAATGCCCACATGGTGGATGTCACCGAGAAGGCGGTTACCGAGCGCGAGGCCCGCGCCGAAGCCTTCATCGAGATGGCACCCGAGACGCTGGAGATGATCATGAGCGGCAGCCACCACAAGGGTGATGTGTTCGCTACGGCCCGTATCGCCGGGATCCAGGCGGCGAAGAAGACCTCAGATCTGATCCCGCTGTGCCACCCCCTGATGCTGACCAAGGTCGAGGTGGATCTCGAGGCGCAGCCCGCACACAATCGAGTGCGTATCACCAGCCTGTGTAAGCTGTCGGGTAAGACTGGTGTCGAGATGGAGGCGCTCACCGCGGCCTCGGTGGCGGCGCTGACTATCTACGACATGTGCAAGGCGGTGCAGAAAGATATGGTGATCTCTCAGACTCGCCTGCTGGAGAAACGTGGCGGCAAGTCGGGGCATTTTAAGGTTTAGGTCAAGGTTTAGTTCAAGGTTTTAGCCAAGGTTTAAGCGACAAGTATTTAAGGTAAAGATTATGATAAATGTGCTGTTTTTCGCCCAGGTGCGCGAACTATTAGGTGAGAGCACCCTGGAAGTCGAGGCAAGCGAGCAGACCACCACAGCCGAAGGCCTGCGTGCCTTGCTGGCGGCCAAAGATGACAAGTGGGGCAAGGTATTGGCTTCCGACAAGCTACTGGTGGCGGTCAATCAGACCATCAGCAGCTGGGATACCCAGGTCGAAGATGGCGACGAGGTCGCCTTCTTCCCCCCAGTCACCGGAGGTTAAGATGAGCCAAGCGATCGATCGGGTATTGGTGCAGACCCAAGACTTTAGCGTTCCGGATGAATACGCCCGCATCACGGCGGACGACAGCGATGGCGCCGTGGTCACCTTCGTGGGTAAGGTGCGCGACTTCAACGATGGCAGCGCGGTGACCGATCTGACCCTGGAGCACTATCCTGGCATGACAGAGGCGGTGCTGAATCAGATCGCCGTCGAGGCAAGAGAGCGCTGGCCGCTTACCCATGTGACCATCATTCACCGGGTCGGCACCATGGCCCTGGGCGAGCAGATCGTCTTTATCGGTGTCACCAGTGCCCATCGCAAGGCGGCGTTCGCGGCCTGTGAATTCCTGATCGATTTCCTCAAGACCAAGGCGCCATTCTGGAAGTTAGAGGCGGGCGATCAGGGCAAGAACTGGGTCGAGGCGAAAGATGCCGACGAACAGGCGGCCAAGATGTGGGACAAGCAGTAAGCCGGGACGAGTGCCCGGTTGATGAGGGTTGAAATGGATTTACTCAGAGGTTTTGTTTTAGGCTGCCTGCTGCTGTTGGGAGTAACCCCAAGCTGGGCGGCCGAGGTGCCGGCCATCGCCGCCGCCTCCAACATCAAGTTTGCCCTGGATAAGATCGCCGCCGACTTTACTAAGGATACGGGCAAGCGGGTGCGCATCTCCTATGGCTCCTCGGGCAACTTCGTGGCGCAGCTGCGTCACGGCGCGCCGTTCGAACTTTTTCTGTCGGCAGACGATAAATATATCTATCAATTACATAAGCTTGGTGTAACTCAGAGCGACGGTGAGATCTACGCCATAGGTCGTCTGGCGCTGGCCGCGCCCAAGCGTTCGCCTTTGAGCCTAGATACCGAGCTTGTCGGCGTGAAGACCTTGCTTGAGCAGGGTGAATTGAAGCGATTTGCCATCGCCAACCCAGATCACGCCCCCTATGGCGAGCGCGCCCGGGAGGCGCTGCAACATCTGGGACTCTGGCAACCTCTGCAGCCTTATCTCATCTACGGCGAGAATGTGTCTCAGGCGGCGCAGTTTGCCCTGAGCGGTTCCACCGATGGCGGCATCGTCGCCCTGTCGCTGGCGATGGCGCCTCAGTTTCGCGCTGCCAGCCACTATGTGGCCCTGCCGAGCGAGTGGCATTCGCCCATGAATCAGCGCATGGTGCTTACGCCTAAGGCGGGGGAGACCGCCAAGGCCTTCTATGCCTACCTGTCGCAGGCGAAGGCGAGGGCGGTATTCCTCGAGTTTGGCTTCGGCCTGCCAGGTGACAGCCAGGGCGATGAAGTCGCTGATGCTGCTAACAAGTCGTCCGGAGACCACTGATGGATTGGCAGGCGCTGCTGCTTTCAATCAAGTTAAGTTGTGTCACTGTGCTGGTGTTGATCCCCTTTGCCATCTGGGCCGGCCGCTTCCTGGCGTACCGTCAGTTTAGGGGGAAGTCCTGGCTGGAGGCGCTGATCATGGTGCCTCTGGTATTGCCGCCGACGGTGATCGGCTACTACCTGCTGGTGGGGCTGGGCAGCCAATCCTGGCTGGGTCAGACGTTAGAAGCCCTGCTGGGGCAGCAGCTGGTATTCCATTTCTCGGGCCTGGTGGTGGCCTCAGTGCTGGTCAATATTCCCTTTGCCATACAGCCGATTCAGCGCGCCTTCGAGTCTGTGCCCGAAGAGGTACGCGACGCCGGTGCCTGCTGCGGCATGAGCCCGGCCAAGGTGTTGTTTAAGATAGAGCTGCCCCTGGTGTGGCCCGGTGTGCTAACCGCGCTGGTGCTCTGTTTCTCCCATGTACTGGGCGAGTTTGGTGTGGTGTTGATGATGGGCGGCAATATCGCCGGCGAGACCAAGACGATCGCCATCTCCATCTATGACAGCGTGCAGGCGTTCGATTTCGCCGCCGCCGGGCAGATGTCACTGCTGCTCCTGCTGTTTGCCATCACAGCGCTGGCGCTCACCACGAGTCTATCCCGTCGATTAGGAGGCGTGAGTGTCTCAAGACGTCGCTGATCTCAGTTGTAAGATCTTCCAGCAGGAAGGCATCGCCCTGGACGCCGAATTCGTCTGTAAGGCAGGCGAAGTGCTGGCGGTTGTCGGCCCCTCGGGCGGCGGTAAGTCGACCCTGATGCGGATGATCGCCGGCCTGACCAAGCCTGAGTCGGGCGAGATTCGCTATGGTGACAGTGTCTGGTTCAGCAGCGAGAGCGGCCGTTATCTTACGCCTCAGCAACGCCACCTTGGCTATGTACCGCAGCATTTTGGCCTGTTTCCCAACATGACGGCCCTGGCCAATGTGGTGGCGGCGCTGGATCATATTCCTAAGGCAGAGCGTGTCGCGCGGGCCAAAGACTGGCTCGAGCGGGTAAATCTTCACGGTCTGCCGGACAGGCTGCCGGCCAACCTGTCCGGCGGGCAACGCCAGCGGGTGGCCCTGGCCAGGGCCCTGGCCCGAGAGCCAAGAGTCCTGCTGCTGGATGAGCCTTTCTCCGCCGTCGACAGGGAGACCCGCGAGCGTCTCTATCTCGAACTGGCCCGGCTCAAGGAGCAGCTGGCGATCCCTGTGATCATGGTGACCCACGATCTCAACGAGGCGCTGCTGCTGGCGGATCGCATGATCCTCATCAGTCAGGGCACCTTGCTGCAGCAAGGCAGTCCGCGGGAGGTGTTGAGCCGTCCGCGCAACGAGGCGGTTGCCAAACAGATGGGGCTGAGAAACCTGTTCGACGCCCATGTGGTGGCCCAGGAGGCGGAGCGGCAGATCACCTGGCTCAGGTTTGGCGAGCATCTGATTGCCGGCAACTACTGCGAGCAGCTGGCCATTGGCGCCAAGGTGCGCTGGGTGATCCCCAATCAGGGGGTGAGGTTTAACTCCATCACCAAGGGACGCCTGTGCCGCAGTTTCAACAAGCTCAGCATCACCATAGAGTCCTGCCTCAGCATGGGGGAGACCATGCGCATCCTCGCTAGCATCAAGGGGGTGAAGCATCACCTCAATGCCGAGGTGCCGCTGCATTTCGCCCAGAAGATGGGCTTGGCGCCCGGCGTGGAGACGGAGGTGGCCCTCAAATCTGAGCTGATCCATATCCTGGAAAATGACTAAGCTGTTGCGCCGCTGAATAGAATATGATCAATCCTTAATACGGCTTCCATCTCCCCGATATTTGCCGTCATCTATCCTTGGGTATTAAGACTCGAGGAGACACATGATGCAGAAGAAACTCACCGGCACCCTAATCCTTTCTTGCGTACTCACCCTACCTGCCTTCGCCGCCTACAACGGACCCAAGGCGGGCGGCGTGATCCAGCAGGCTAGCGACGCCCACACGGCCAAAGATGACACACCAGTGGAGCTGACAGGCAAGCTGATCAAGAGCCTGGGCGATGAGAAATACCTGTTTCGCGACAGCAGCGGCGAAGTCGAGGTGGAGATAGACAATGCCCTGTGGCGCGACATTGAGATCTCCAGTGACACCACTGTCACCCTGAGGGGCGAGGTGGACGACGAATGGCGCGGTATCGAGATAGAGATCGACAGCATAGAGTTGGTGGATCAGACACATTAGGCCGAGACCAAAGCGCTGGCAGGGGTGAAATGGGCCAAATGAGTTTAAACTAAATTTAATCTTGAAAGCCCTAAGCCCCTCGTCTATCCCATTGGTACTGGGATTTTTTGCGTGTAAGATACCGATATTGAAGAATTTAATGGAGGAGCTATGGCTCGTTGGTTTATCAGTTTAATGCTGTTGTCTGGACTGGCGGGGGCGAATGCGGCCCAGGCCAATCCGGCAGTGCTTGAGTTGCTATCGGATAGCCAAAGCCTGACTCCACAGAAGATGATCCAGCAGGCGGAGAAGAGCTACCCTGGGGTGATATCCGAGTTTCAGATCGATGTGGAAAATGGTCAGTTGATCTATGAGATCAGCATGATCAACACCAAGGACGACACCATCAGCGAATTTGAGTTCTGGGCGAAAGATGGCCGACTCATTCGCCAGAAGGTGGAGGCCCTAGAGGCCGACGATAAGGATGAGCTCAAGGCGGTGCGCCTGCTCAAAGAGATGGAGCAGAGCTTCTCGCAACTGCTTAAGCTGGCCATGGGTGACAGCAACGCCCATATTCTCGAGGCGCAGCTGGATCACGACCTGGGCATCAGCTACTTGGAACTCAAGCTTATCGATGCCAACGGCAAACATAAGATAGCCTTCGATATCGAAAATCAGCGGCCTTTGCCCCTGTTGAAGTGGGATTAACAGATGAAAATATTACTGGTAGAAGATGATGCGACCACCACAGAGTATGTGGTCAAGGGATTTGCCGAACAGGGGCACAATATCGAAACCGCTAGCGACGGCCATCAGGGCCTGCTGCTGGCCACCAGTATGCAATATGACCTGGTGATACTGGATCGCATGCTACCGCAGCTCGACGGCCTCAAGCTATTGGCGGCGCTGCGCGCGACCGGCAACCAGACGCCGGTACTCATCCTGTCGGCGCTGAGCCATGTGGATGAGCGGGTCAAGGGACTCAGGGCCGGTGGCGACGACTACATGACCAAGCCCTTTGCCTTCTCAGAACTCCTGGTGCGCGCCGAGAAGCTGATGCAGCGTGGTAACTCAGCGCCGGCGCAGACAGAGCTTAAGGTGGGCGAGTTGGTCATGGAACTGCTGACCCGCAAGGTAACCTTGGCGGGCAGCGAGATCTTGCTGCAACCCAAAGAGTTTCAACTGCTCAAATACTTGATGGAACACCCTAATCAGGTGATCAGCCGCACCCTCTTGTTCGAGGCGGTGTGGGATTACCATTTCGATCCTCGCACCAATGTGATCGACGTGCATATCGCCAAGCTGAGACGTAAGTTTGAAGAGCTGGGCTTTGGCGAGCTGATCGAAACGGTTCGAGGGGCTGGCTATCGCCTCCGTCAAGGGCATTAGACCCTATCAGAGTAGTGCCTGGCGCATTACCATCATCTTCTCTGCCCTGGTGACCCTGATTATCGGCACCTTGCTGTTTGGCATGTATCGCCAATTGATCAACGAGCAGGAGCTGCAGACCAATCAGCACCTGGCAGCAGAAAAACTGCGTTATCAGCAGATGGCGCTCACCCTGGACAGACGCAGCTTTGCCACCCAGATCCGCACCGCCGACCCTAAGACGGCCCTGGTGGTGTGGCGTAGCTCGCTGGATCTGGTGGGGGCCTTGAGCCTGATGCCGGATGACATGCCGCTGCTGCCGGAGACGCGTGACTTTCCCATTCTTACCAGTGGGCCAGACAAGCTGCATATTCTTACTGGTGGCCTGGTGATCACCCGTTATGGTCCCGTACTGATCGCCACCCGTACCGATCAGCTGGCCACCCTTATCGAGCGCTTCGTCAACGCGGCCATCACTGCGCTGATGTTGACTATCGTGTTGACCCTGGCATTGGGCTACCTGTTTTCCAAGGCGATCCTGCGCCGCCTGGTGCAGTACAACCGCCTGAGTCGCCGCATCGAGCGGGGCGAGTATTCCACCCGTCTGCCAGTGAGCTGGCGCCAGGATGAGTTTGACATGCTGGCGGGCAACTTTAACCAAGTGCTGGACACCCTGGAGGCTAACCTGCACGCGGTGCGCGGCGCCACCGACAATATCGCCCACGATCTCAGGACTCCGCTGTCCCATCTGAGGATAGGCCTGGAGCAGTTACCACAGCGGCCCGCCGAGGAGCTGGACGAGGCCAGCGCGATTCTGATCGAGGAGCTGGATCACTGCCTGGCGACCTTCGATGCCATGTTATCTCTCACACGTATCGAGGAGGGGCAGCAGGATCTCGAGCTACAACCTTTGAGCCTTAACGACTTGTGTCAGGACTTGTTTGAGATGGCCGAGGCGATGGCCGAGTCCAATGGCCAGACCCTAAGCCTGTCACTGGACCAAGACTATAGCGTGATGGGGGATAAATACCTGCTGTTCCAGGCGCTGTTTAACCTGGTGGACAACGCCATCAAGTATTCCGGCGAGGGCGCCAAGATTGAGATAATCCAGCAAGGCAATGAAATTCTGATCCGCGATAACGGGCCGGGTATCCCTGATGATGCCACCGAGAAGGTGTTCGATCGTCTGGTGCGTCTGGACCCGAGCCGTCACAACAAGGGCACGGGATTGGGGCTTTCGCTGGTCAAGGCGATCCTGCAGCGTCATAATGCGCGCATCGAGCTCTCCGATAATCAGCCTGGGCTGCAGGTGAGCATACGTTTTTCATAGGGCCGACATTTCATGTACAAGATCATTGCCGACGAGACCGACTTTCTGGTGATCGACAAGGCGCCGGGCGTTCATTTTCATAGTCAGGACGGTAGCGCTGGCGTGATGGCGCAGCTGGAGCGGGATCTCGATATCAAGCTCTATTCTGTGCATCGCCTGGATACCATGACATCTGGCCTGCTGCTGTTTGCCAAGTCGAGCGAGGCGGCGGCAGCTTTTACCCAGCGCTTTAGCGAGCACAAGGTGCAGAAGTACTATCTGGCGCTGGCCAAGGGCAGGCCGAAGAAGAAGCAGGGCAGCATAGTGGGTGATATGGCCAAGTCCCGTCGCAGCATGTACAAACTGCTGCGCAGCAAGGAGAATCCGGCGATCACCCAGTTTTTCTCTCAGTCGGTGGCCGAGGGGCTACGTCTCTATCTGCTCAAGCCGCTGAGTGGCAAGACACATCAACTCAGGGTGGCGCTGGCCAGCCTGGGGGTGCCGATTCTCGGTGACCAACTCTATGGCGGTGAGGATGCCGACCGTGGCTACCTACATGCCTATGCCTTAGGCTTTGAGTGGCAGGGGCAGGCGTATGCCTATCATCAGGCCCCGGAGCAGGGCGAGGCATTTAGCCTAGATGGGGTAAAAAACCAGTTGCAAACATGGAGTAAGCCTGAGAAGTTAGATTGGCCAAAACGAAATTGATTTAATTAAGGAAGCCCGTCTATGGATACCAATAAACTACTGCTGGTCATCATCGCCATCCTGTTGCCACCGGTTGCCGTCTTCTTGAAGAGCGGTGTCGGCAAGGATCTGCTGATCAACATCATTCTCTGCCTGCTGTTCTTTATCCCAGGCCTGTTGCACGCCCTATGGGTGGTGACTAAGTCTTAGGTGGGCTAAGTCTTAGCTTGTTTGAGATTAAATGATAGCGCGGCCTAGGCTGCGCTTTTTTATGGCTAATTGTTACCCTTAACCTGAACTATGAGTTCAGGTGCCCCGCCTTTTTCTCTGCATCCTTAGCGGCCAGACTAACTTCTCTTAACGTGAATGAGGGAGAGAAGATGAATAAGATCTGGAGTCCGGATACCCTGGCGGCCCCTGCGGCCAACTACCATCAATGTGCGCTGGTTTCACAGCCCTCGCGCTGGCTGAATATTGCCGGACAGCTGGGCATAGACCAGCAGGGCAGACTTGCCCCCGATGCCGAGGGGCAGATAGTACAGGCGTGGGAAAATCTGCGCGCCGTGCTACAGGCCAACGACATGGATCTGCAAGACTTGGTATCGGTGCGGCTCTATCTGGTCGACCGCAGCGATCTGCCTGCTTACCAAGCCGCCAAGGCGCGTTTAGGCTTCGCTGTGGGCGGACTGCCGACCACCTTGCTCTTCGTTCAGGGGCTGTTCGACCCGCTGTGGCGGGTAGAGATAGAGGCGCAGGCGGCTAAGGCATTCGAGGGGGACTAGGCGGCTTTCGCTGTACACAAGCTGAACTGACTTGCGTTAAAATTGTACTGTTAACTTTCTGATAACCCAATGGGGCGGCGTTTTAGGCTATAATCGCCGCCATGAACAGAAAGAAGAAAATCAATCAAACACTTAAGGCCAAGGCGAAGAAGGCGAACGCTAAACTTCATCGCTCAGGTAAGCCTAAGTATATCGCCAAAGCCGAACGCGAACGACTCGCCGAGGCGGCAGAACCACCCGCTGAATTCGTCTCTTAGGTTAGAGACCTTCCTCAATCCATTTTCATTCGTCCCCTTGGGGCTTTTCGCCGACCTCTTTCCCTCGTTAGCCTTTGGACGGGCTACACTTTGGAGATATGTCCGGCGTGAGCGACCCAAGACCGGGTAATGATTGGGCGGCTGAACAGCCCACCCAATGACAAGGCAAGATAGGCCGGCATGGCTATCGCCTAATAAGGAGAACCATGAATACTGTTTATACCGTTGGAGAGCTGGAGTCATTTCTAGTGGCGATCTTAGTGCTCTTTATTGGCCATTCGGTTAATCGTCACGTGGCATCGTTTCGTAAATATAATATTCCCGAACCCATAGTGGGTGGTCTGCTGGTGGCGGCGGTGATCACCATACTGCACTCCTACAATATCTCGCTTGAGTTTTCTCTTTCGATGCAAAACAGCCTGATGCTGATGTTCTTCAGCAGCGTGGGGCTGGCGGCCAGCTACAAGCTATTGATGAAGGGGGGCAGCAAGGTATTCCTCTTCCTGGCGATCGCCTCGCTCTACATCATCATTCAGAATGCCGTCGGCGTTAGCATGGCGACGGCCCTGGGGCTGGAGCCACTGATGGGACTGATCGCCGGGTCGATCACTCTGTCAGGCGGGCACGGCACGGGAGCGGCATGGGCACAGACCTTCTCGGATCAATACGGCATCAACACCTTGGAGCTGGCAATGGCGGCGGCGACCTTCGGCCTGGTGATGGGCGGCATCATCGGCGGCCCGGTAGCTCAGCGTCTGATCAACAAGAATGGCCTGCTCTCCTCCTACGGTGTCGGGGGGAATCACCACAAGGACCATCCTGACTTGGTGACCTACGACCAGCTGGAAGAAGACAGGGTAACGGCCAAGAGTATCCTGGAGGTGCTCTTCATCCTGCTACTGTGTGTCGCCGGTGCCAAGTGGTTTGGCTCGCTGATCGCCTACCTGGATATCGGCTGGTTGAAGATGCCTGACTTTGTCTATGCGCTCTTCTTCGGTGTGGTGATCACTAACATCACAGAGGTATCCCGTGGCTTTAAGATCAACCGTGAGTGTGTCGACGTCCTGGGTACCGTCTCGTTGGCGCTCTTCCTCGCCATGGCACTGATGAACCTCAAGCTATGGGAGATCTTCGACCTGGCGGTGCCGCTGCTTATCATTCTCCTGGTACAGACGGCCGTGCTGGCGGTATTTGCCTACTGGGTCACCTTCAAGCTGATGGGTGCCAACTATGACGCCGCCGTCATGGCCGGTGGTCACTGTGGTTTCGGCCTGGGCGCCACGCCGACGGCCGTGATGAACATGGGCGCCCTGGTGTCACGCACGGGTCCATCGCCGCAGGCCTTCATGGTGGTGCCTATCGTCGGTGCCTTCTTCATCGACATAGTCAATGCCATCATATTGCAGGGTTATCTCAGCTTTATCGGCTAGCGCCAGTATCTGAGCAGCAAGTATTAAAAAAGCACCCTAGGGTGCTTTTTTGTTATTGATTTTGTGCCTGTGGATGATCCCGGCGATAGAGATCCCAGTGCTCGATCTGCTCACCACTTGGCAGGGTGCAGATGCCGCTGTCGAGGTCGAGCGCGCCGCCTAGAGAATCACAATAGACGGCCGCCGGGTTGGCCATAGACAGTGGTTTGGACTCTGCGGCGTCTTGCTCCTTGTCTACCTGCGTCTGACAAGCCGCTAAGCCAAGGGTGAAAAGCAGCGCCGCTATGGTGTGGGATATCTTCATGTCATTTTCCTATTCTCTGATTAGCGATTAACCCCTTATAACGTTGGCGCGTCGAAAAAGGGTTAAGTGCGAAGATCAATGTAGGGCCGGAATGAAGTAGAGGCTGTTGGCATACACCTTCTGCGAGCCAAGCCAGATATTGCGAAACAAGAGGTTATCGGCCAGGGCGACCAGGGCGCCCTTGCCGTGTCGCTCCACCACAATGGCTGGGGTCTGACTCAGGCTGCGCTGATATTCCTCGGCCAGGAAACCATCCAGCAGGGGCTCGTCGGCATAGCTGGCGGCCGTGATGAAGGGGGCCTGGCTCTTACTCAGACCAAACACCTTGTTCTTCAGCACGGGTAGGCGATTAGTACCCAGGCCGAAGGTGATAGGGTGGCTGGTGTCGAGATCCAGCGCCAATACGGCGCCGCCGATCGCCTGGCGGGCATCCAGCTTAGCTTTTTCGCCAAAAGAGAGACCATCGGTGGCAAACAGCTGGCTGAAGTAGCGCTTCTCTCTTATGTCGCTCTTGAGCAGGTTGCCCTTGGAGAGCCATTGCAGCGCGCCTTTCTGCGCGACGATCACCCCGCCTTCAATGGCGAACTGCCCAAGCTTACGGGCATACTTCTCATCCAGATTGGCATAGCTGCCATCCATCAAAAACAGATGGGTGTAAGCTGCCAGTTCTATACTCGGCAGGCGGCTGACATCTACCTGGATCAGGGGCGCGCCGATAAGATTGTCCATGAAATACCAGAGTTCACCCACCTCGGCCGATGAGGTGCCATAACCGGTGACAACCAAGGCCTTGATGGGGGCGATGTCATGAAAATCCGGGCTGCCAAGATCTATTCCTGAGCTGGCGAGTCCGCTATCGACACCCTGTAGCTGCACCCGATACTGCTTGGCGAGCGAAGTAAGCCTGTCGATCAGTTCCCTCGGCGTCATGGCGGCTTGGGCAACTGGGATCTGCAGGGTGCCGGCCTCCATGTTCAGGGGCTGGCCATCGACCTTAAGGCTGAAGGGCTTGGCGGCAAACTTAACCCGAACTCCCTCGCTAAGCAGGGTCTGCAGCATGGGCGCGGCGTTCTGCTGTCGCCAATCGATTAACACCGCGACGTTATTGCTGCTCAACATGCCGGGCGTTCTGGCTTGCGGCTCGGTGAGCAGGTCGTCGACATTCAGGTTAACGTTGCGGGCCATCTGCAGGTTATAGGAGAAGGCAAGGTTCCAGCTGGAGACGTCGTAGAAGGTGGCGTCTTCAAATTCGGTGCGCAGATCGAACATCGCCAGCAGCAGTGTCTTCTGCGGCTGATTGATGGGGACAAACAGGCTGTCGTCCTGGCTGTATTGGTGTCTGCCCTGTTGCATCTTGTCCTTGAGATAGAAGAAGACTATTCCATGACGGCTCAGTAGCTGGGCGAGATCATCGCGTCTGCCCGGATCCCCCGGCGCGCCGAGCAGGAAGCCGGCCTCTCGGCCCGAAGGTGGGTGTTTGTCCTTGCGCTGATAGAAGCGGCTCTGATACTGCTTCAGCTCATCTGCCAGTGCCAGGGCCCCCTTGAGGCTGGAGAAGGAGGTGGCGATCTGGTTGTCTATGGCCTGGCTAAAACGCAGCAGGCCGTTTTCAGAATCCTGCTGCTGGCCGCGCACGCTGGCCTGTTCAAACAGTATGCCCACGGCGCCGTTGATGTCTGGATAGGTCGAGCCCTTGCCATAGTAGAAGTCGTCAAACATCTGCTTGGTGAAATAGCGCTGCTTGCTCTCATCCAGCGCCTGGGCGTGGAAACTGGCGAGCTTTGAGGTTATCGCCTGATTCTCTTTGGGGGTCAGCGGATGGGTGCGTGTCGGCACGCCCGGCTGGAAGAAGAAGGTCTGGTTATGGCCCATCTCGTGGAAGTCGCCCAGGTAGTGCGGCTGCCACTTGTGGAACAGGGCGATGCGCCCTTGAGACTCGGGATGACGCAGGAACAGCCAGTCGCGGTTCAGGTCGGCAAAATAGTGGTTACGCCTGCCGGCCGGCCAGTTTTGTCTGTGCTCGTTGTGATTCTCATCGCTCACCTTCACCTTGCCTGTGTAGTTGTTGGTCCAGGTGGAGAAGCGATCTAGGCCGTCGGGGTTTTGCGATGGGGTGATCAGTACCACGGCCTTGTCCAGCAGCTCCTGCACCCAGGGCTCCTGGCTCTGGCTGAGGCGATAGCTGACCTCAAGCGCCGCATGGGCGCCGCTGGCCTCGTCGCCATGAATCGAATAGGCCAGCCAGATGATCAGCGGCCCGTCGGGTGCCTTACCCGCCTTGACCTGCTGACGTCCCTCAATGATCTCTGCCAGCCTGGCCTGGTTGGCGGCCGAGGTGATCACTGCCGTGAGCTGCTGTCTGGCCTCGTGGCTCTGTCCGGTGGATTCCAGGCTGACTCTGGGGCTGTTTTGGGCCAACTGCTTGAGGTAATAGTTGATCTGATCGTGGCGCAGATGCCACTGGCCGAGGGGATAACCGAGAAACTCGCTAGGCGACGCTAGGCTGCTGGCACTCTGGGTAGCGGACGCGACTGAGATCACGCTTTGGGCATTTGTCGCAAAGCTTAGGAGCAGGGGGACGATAGAAAGCAGCAAAAGGCAGAGTCGCAGCATGGTAATGCTCTTTATTATTGTATATAAAGGCTAAATTAACAGTTAGGCCAATGAGTTTCCAGCATCAGGCCTGACTTTAGAGCATACTGCCAAGGCAAAAATCTCGCGACTATTAGACAAAGGGGCTACAAAGCTGATGATAGTCGGAGTATTATAGGCTTAATTCTTACTAAATCACTCGGGTTTATCCTGACGGAGCATGTCTTAATGATCACCATTTCCGATGCAGCTCAGGCGCATTTTGTTAAGCTACTCGCTGACCAGCCTGAAGGAACTCATATTCGCGTTTTTGTTATCAGCCCGGGTACCCCTTCGGCTGAGTGTGGCGTGTCTTACTGTCCGCCGGATGCCGTAGAGGCAGACGACATCGAACTCGAATTTAATGGTTTTCATGCCATGGTGGATGAGAAGAGTGCTCCTTTCCTCGAAGAGGCTTCTATTGATTTCGTCACCGACCAGCTGGGTTCACAACTGACCCTGAAGGCGCCCAACGCCAAGATGCGTAAGGTCGATGCCGACGCGCCGCTGAAAGAGCGTATCGAGTATGTGATCCAGTCTGAGATCAACCCACAATTGGCTAGCCACGGCGGTAACATCATGCTGGTGGATATCGACGAAGCCGGTATCGCTATCCTGCAATTCGGTGGTGGCTGTAACGGTTGTTCTATGGTCGATGTGACCCTGAAAGATGGTATCGAGAAGCAGCTACTGGATATGTTCCCTGGCGAATTGACTGGTGTACGCGATGTCACCGAACATCAACACGGTGAACACTCTTACCAATAAAGGGTAAGCAAGCAGACAGCGGGATGACTTAGGTCATCCCGTTTTCGTTGGGGTCAACATCTTGCTGAGGCGGTAGTGGTAATCCAGTGCCAGGCTGAGGCTGCGGGTCAGCATAAACAGGCTCATGGCGGCCCATAGGGCATGGTTGCCATAGCCCTGTAGCAGTAACCATGTGGGGAAGAAGACCCCGAAGGTGGCGAGTATCATGGTGTTGCGCATCGCCTTGCCTTGGGCGGCGCCGATATAGACGCCGTCGAACAGGTAGGAGCCGAAGGCGAGTAGTGGCAGGGCGACCACCCAGCCCAAGTAGGCCTGAGCCTCCTGGCGCACCTCAGAGATGTTGGTCAGCAGCTTGATGATCTGCTCGCCCCACAGGGCAAAAAACAGGGTAAACAGCAGGGCAAAGATGGCCGACCAGAGCCCGGCAAGGGTGATGCTCTGGGTCATGCGCTCATGGCTCTTTTCACCCACGGCCCGACCCACCTCGGCCTCACCATAATAGGCGATACCATCCAGGGCGTAGGAGATGAGCAGCAAAAGGTTGAGCAGCACGGCGTTGGCGGCCACAGTATTGTCGCCCAGGTTCGCTCCCTGAAAGGTCATGAAGGCGAAGGCAAGTTGCAGGCAGAGGCTACGGATAAAGATATCCAGGTTGAGGCGCACCAGGCGCTGGTAGCTATTGAGCGACAGGCTGCTAAGTAGGGTCAGGAATTCGAAACCTCCCTGTCGCTTGATGGTACGCACCACCATGCTGGCGGCCACGGCAAAGCCTGTCATGTCGGCCAGTACAGAGGCCAAAGCGGCTCCTTCGACGCCCCAGCCAAGTCCGATTACGAACAGCAGATCCAAAAGTATGTTAGTGAGGTTGGCGGCGATGAGCTGCCACATGGCGGCCTTAGGCTGCTGGCGCCCTAGCAGCCAACCCAGCAGGGCCAGGTTGACCAGGGCAAAGGGGGTCGACCAGATGCGGATGTTAAAATAGGCCTGGCTGTAATACTGCACCTGCTCACTGGCGTCGGAGAGCGCCATCGCCGTGGCGATTATGGGTTGCTGCAGGAGTAGCACCAGCAGGGAGAGCAGCAGTGCCAGGCTGGCTGACTGCATCAATAAACGGTATTGGGTGTTAAGCTCCTTGGCGCCGAAGGCCTGCGCCACAAGACCCGTAGTCGACATGCGCAGGAAGCCCAGAATCCATAAAATCAGGGTGATCACCGTTGACCCGACGGCGACTCCCCCTAAATAATAGGCGTTACTCAGATGTCCCACGACGGCAGTATCGACCAGCCCCAGCAGGGGAACCGTAATGTTAGACAGAATCATAGGCACGGCGAGCGCGAACAACTGGCTGTTTTTCTGTTTATTTAACAATAAGTTTAGTGGCGACATAGACTCTCAGAGGTTACTCAATATGTTTAGAAGCGTGATTGCAGCGCTATTTGCCTGTCTCAGTTATTCGGCTCATGCTGTGGTGATTCTACAATATCATCATGTATCCGAGGATACCCCTAAGGTGACCAGTGTGACACCTGCTCAGTTCAGAGAGCAGATGAGCTATCTGAGGGAGAATGGCTTCAAGGTCAAGCCCTTGGGCCAAGTGGTCGAGGCGATAAAACAGGGACGAGAGCTGGCGGACAAGACGGTGGCCATCACCTTCGACGATGGCTATCAGAACATTGCCGATACCGCCCATCCTATCCTGAAGGAGTTCGGCTATCCCTACACCATCTTTATCTCCATCGACCCTATAGAGCGCAAGCATAAGAATGTGATGAGTTGGGCGACCCTGAAACGCCTGAGCGATGAGGGGGTGACGCTGGCCAACCACAGCTGGGGCCATGAGCATCTTATTCGCCGTCTACACGGTGAGGATGAACAGGCCTGGCTGAGTCGGATTACAGAGAATCTGCTCGCTACCGAGGCCGAGATAGAGGCGAAAACCGGTCAGAGCGTGAAGATGTTAGCCTATCCCTATGGCGAATATAACACGGCCATAGAGGCGCTGGTGCAGAAGCTGGGCTTCGTGGGCTTCGGCCAGCAGTCTGGCGCTGCAGGCGGTTACTCTTCGCTTACCGCCTTGCCGCGCTTCCCGGTGGCGGGTGCCTATGCTGATCTCACCTCGCTCAAGGCCAAGCTCTATAGCCTGAATATGCCTGTGTTAGCGCTCACCCCGCGCAATACCCAACTGCCCCTGGGGCAGTGGCGGCCCGAGATGCAGGTGACCTTAGATATGGCAGATATCGTCGCCAGCCAAGTGATGTGCTTCGTTCAGGGGCAAGGCGCCATGAAGCCTAGCTGGGAGAGTGAAGATACCTTCAGTATACAGGCGGTGACAGACCTGCCGCCGGGACGTTCGCGCTATAACTGCACAGCCCCAAGCAAGGCAAGCGGACGCTATTATTGGTTTTCCCAGGCCTGGGTGCGGCCAAAAAACGACGGCACCTGGGTGAAGGAGTAGTTTAGGTAGACGAGTAGATAAGCTAAATCATTAGATTAGCTTAACAACTCGCGAGAGCTAAGAGATCTCCGCCGTCTTGCTGGTGTTGAGTAGTTGCATCAGCCGGGCGGGGATCTTGTCCAGATGCAGTATCTCCCTGTGGGCATTGAGCTCTGCGGCGGCGCCGGGCATGCCCCACACCACAGAGCTGGCCTCATCCTGTATTATGGTGTGACTGCCGGCAGCCTTGAGGCGTTCCAGCCCCAGGGCACCATCTTTTCCCATTCCTGTCAGCAGTATGCCTATGGTGTTGGCTCCAAAGCAGTCGGCGATACTGTTGAATAGCACATCCACCGCAGGTTTATGTCGATTGACCGGATCTGAGTCCAGTAGCTTGGTATAGAGCCTGGCGCCGTGTTTCTCGACTGTGAGATGAGCATCCCCAGGGGCCAGATAGGCGGTGCCTGACGCTATGAGTTCGCCGCCCTTGGCCTCGATCACCTTCATCGCCGAATGGCTGTCCAGCCGCTTGGCGAAGGAGAGGCTAAAGGCGGCGGGAATATGTTGGGTGATCACTATGGGCGGCGTATTTGCCGGCAGCGGGGTGATCACCCGCTGGATAGCCTCGGTTCCGCCGGTCGAGGCACCGATGGCGATCAACTTGTCCCCCGTAAGGGAGAACTTATTATTGGAAGCGACCTGAACAACCGGCCGGGTGAGCGGCTTAACATGGCTGACTGCGGCGGTGCGCACCTTGTCGATCAGCTCATCGGTATAATCCAGCAATGTATTGGTGAGATCCGACTTGGGCTTAGAGATGAAGTCCACCGCTCCTAGGGCCAACGCCTCCAGGGTGATTTCGGCGCCCTTGTGGGTCAGGGTCGAGACCATGACGACCGGCATGGGTCTGAGCTTCATCAGATTGCGCAGGAAGGCGATGCCGTCCATCTTGGGCATCTCGATATCCAATGTCAGTACATCTGGGTTGAACTGCTTGATCAGGCTCCTGGCCTCATAGGGGTCTTCGGCGGTGGCGACCACCTTGATATCCGGCGCCTGTGAGAGCATATGGGTAAGCAGCTGCCTGACCAGAGGTGAGTCATCTATGATCAATACTTTTATCATATGGCGCCATCCTTTTGCGTCATCTGGCTCATGCACCGACACCGAGTCGTTGCCGCACCAGGGCGGCGTGTTGAGGTTGATAGATGGTTTGGCCGATCAATTTGAAATCGCTCGAGATATTATGCAACGTCTCCGAATGACCGATAAACAGGTGACCATCGTCGGCGAGCAGTCGTCGAAACTGGCGGATGATCTTCACCTTGGTCTGGGCATCGAAGTAGATGAGCACGTTGCGACAGAAGATGAGATCGAAGGGGCCATGCATGGGCCATTCGCCTAGTAGATTCAATTGCTTGAAGTGGATCAGCCGCTTGAGCGAGTCGCACAGCATGACCTCGCCGGGATGGGGCCCGGGTTCCACATATTGGTTCAGCAGCGCCTTGGGCAGGTTGGCCATCGCCTCCTGGCTGTAGATGCCGGCCCTGGCCTTGTCCAGCACATTAGTGTCGAGATCTGTAGCGAGGATCTTGAGATCCCAGCTGGCGGGCGGAAAGTGCTTCGCCAGGGTCATGGCGATGCTGTAAGCCTCTTCGCCGGTGGAGCAGGCCGACGACCAGACGCGCAGGCGGCGATTTCGTCTCTGTTGCCACTGAGGCACCAGGTGCCGCTCCAGGTAGTCGAAGTGGTGGGCCTCGCGAAAGAAGGAGGTGAGGTTAGTGGTCAGGGCATTGATGAAGTTGATCAACTCGCCGCCGTCGTCCTCTAGCCTCTGGCAATACTGATGGAAATTGTTCAACTTGAGTGCGCGCAGGCGTCTGCTGAGGCGCGAGTAGACCATGTGCTGCTTCCTGTCTGGCAACACTATGCCCGACTCGCGATAGGCAAGCTGCCGAATAAATTCGAAGTCTTGCTGCGCCATCGGAAATTCCTTTTCATTGCTCTGTTCCAATTGCATCCCCTAGCCTGAAATCGGCTGCTGGCTATCGAATCGACTCTATGGGGCGCCTTCCTCTGGCGCCCACAGTTCCTAAAACTCGTTCCACTCCTCGTTGCTGATGTTAAGGGGGCCATGGCTATCGCCGGCCACCAGGGAGAGCGGCGCCGAGGTCATGCCCGAATGCACCGGCGTCTGGGACTGGAAGAAACCGAGCTGCGCCTTCATGTTGCGTGCCTGCTCGGCCATGGCATCGCCAGCGGCCGATACCTGTTCGACCAGGGCGGCATTTTGCTGGGTCATCTCATCCATCTGAGAGATCGCCTTGTTGACCTCCTGAATGCCAGCCGATTGTTGATCCGAGGCGATGCTGATCTGGCTAATCATGTCGGCGACCTTAGTTACCGCCTGTACGATGTCTTCCAACGTTTCACCGGACTGGTTCACCAGCTGGGTACCGTCGGTCACCTTGGTCACGCTGTCACGGATCAGCTCCTTGATCTCCTTGGCGGCGCCGGCGCTGCGCTGTGCCAGGTTACGCACCTCGCCAGCCACCACGGCAAAGCCGCGTCCCTGCTCGCCCGCTCTGGCGGCCTCGACGGCGGCGTTGAGGGCCAGCAGATTGGTCTGGAAGGCGATCTCATCGATCACCCCTATGATGTCGGCGATACGCTTGCTCGATTCGTTGATTGCCTCCATGGCGGTCACAGCCTGCTCCACCACCTTGCCGCCATGGGCGGCCTTAGTGTTGGCCTCCTGGGCCAGCTGATTGGCGACCGTGGCGTTTTGCGCGCTCTGGGTGACGGTTGCCGTCATCTCCTCCATGCTGGAGGCTGTCTCTTCGAGGGAGGCGGCCTGCTCCTCGGTGCGCTGACTCAGGTCGGCGTTGCCTTGTGCGATCTCTTCGGCGCCAGAGGTCACTGTATTGGCCGACTGGTTGATTCCGTCGAGCACCTCGGTCAGCTTGGCAGCGGTGGCATTGGCATCGGCCTGTAGCTTGCCGAACTGGCCCTGATACTCGCCCTGGATCTGACGATTGAGATCCCCCTTGGCCAGGCCGTCGAACATGTTCACCACATCGCCTATCACCTGGTCGGCGATGCCGACCAGACGGTTGAGGCCGTTGGAGAGGTTGAGGAAGAAGCCTTCCTTATCCTGGGTGCCGACCCTCAGGGAGAGATCCCCCTTGCTGGCGGCGCCTATGATGGAGTCAATCTCATGCTCTATCGCTACCTCGGCGGTTCTGTCGGCCCACTCCACAACCGTGCCTATGCTTTCACCGTTAGGATCGCGGATAGGGTTGGCGACTACCTGGAAGGTGCGTCCGCCAACCTTGAGCTGGCTGGTGTAGGTGGTGGTCAGCGTCTTGAGCAGGTTGCGTTGATGGCTGGGATTCTTGTGGAAGTTGTCTATGTTGACGCCCATGAGGTTGCTGGCGTCGAAGTTAGGCAGATCCTTGGCAATATCATTCTGCGCCTGCTTGAACATCTGGCTGACGGCCTTGTTCATGTAGATGATGTTCAGATCGGCGTCGGCCACCATGGTATTGGAGGAGACATTGTCCAGCGCCTGCTTGATGCGGGCGTTCTCGGCGGCCAGTTGACGCTCCTTCGCCTCCTTGGCCAGCTTCTCGGTGACATCCTGCCACTCGACCACAGTACCGGTGCGCACGCCATTCTCAAATACCGGGGTGGCGATCAGGGTGAAGTCCAGCCCCGCGACCTGGATGCTGGTGTCGTAGCTGCCGGTAAGCCTGTCGAGCATCTTACGTTGATGGGCCGGGTTCTGGTGGAAGAGATCGATATTGCTGCCGAGCAGGCTATCGGTATTGAATTTGGTCAGCGTCTGTTGCAGCGTCTGCTCATTATCCTTAAGCATCTGGGTGACAGAGTCGTTGAGGTAGATGATGTTGTAGTCGGCATCCGCCACCATGACGTTGGCGCGGCAGACATCCAGCGCCTGCTTGATGCGGCTGTTCTCCTGGGCCAGCTTGTTCTCTGCATCGGCCTTGGCCAGGGCCTCGGTCTTATCCTGCCATTCGACCACAGTCGCGATGCGTTGATGTTCGTCGTCAAATACGGGAGAGGCGATCAAGGAAAAGATGCGACTACCCACCTTAATCTGCGCCGAGTGAGGGCGCTGCAGCTTAGCGATGATGTTTTGTTGATGGCTGGGTTGCTGGTGGAAGGTATCCATGTTGGTGCCGATAAGCGTGTCGACACTGAAGCTGGCTATCGCCTGCTGTATGTCGGACTCGGCCTTTTCCAGGGTCTGGCGCAGCGATTGGTTGAGGAAGTTAATATTGCCTTGGGGGTCGGCCAGCATCACGTTGGCCTGGCAGATCTCCAGTGCCCTGAGCTGTGCCTGATTGCCCTGGTTGGCATGCCATTGCTGGGTCAGGCTCTGGCTGATCTCAGGCCAATGGGGATAGTCGAAGGCGGAAAAGCTCGGCGGATTCTTGCCGTCGAGTGCCTGGCGGATCTCCTCGAAGGCTTGCCGCAGACTGTGTTGCATCTGCCCCTGTTGTTGAATACCCAGGGCGATGACGGCGATGGCAACCACCTGAGCTATGCCGACCCAGAGCGAGGGCTGCTGGGTAAAGGCCAATAGGGCTGCGACGCCAGCGATCAGCAGTCCAATGATCGGCAGATTGTTTGCGTTGCCAGTCTTGCTGTTCATTGCATCCATTCTCTGTTCCTCTCTTGCCGGGTTAGGCGCTGACAGCCTGTGTTGAAGCAGCGTCGATATTATTGATGATGTTTGACAGTTGGGCGGCCTCGGGCAGCACCTCACTGCTAAGTAGGGTGTCTATGTCCAGCAGGATCACCATCTTGTCCGCCAGATTGGCGAGTCCCTTGATGAAGGTGAGATCTGTCTCCTCGCCGAAGTCGGGGGCATCGCGCAGATCCCTGTGGTGGACACTGAAGACATCAGAAACGGCATCGACCACTATGCCGATCACCTTGTGTTCGTCACCGACACAGACCTTGATGACGATCACCACGGTAGTGGGGCCGTAGTCCAGGCTGGCGATACCGAATCGCTGCCGTAGATCTATGATGGGAACTATGGTGCCGCGCAGGTTGATGACCCCTTTGACATGGCTGGGGGAGTTGGGAATAACCGTCGTGGGCTCCCAGCCACGGATCTCCTGCACCGAGAGTATGTCGACACCATACTCCTCATCGGCCATGATGAAAGTAAGATACTGGTCGCTGGCATCGTCTTTGGCGGTGAGTGTGATGCCTGCTTCATCTGCCTGTGTCATGGATGAATCTCCCTTCTCATTTGGTTTCCTAGGCGGCGTGCTCTTGGGTACTGTTGATGCCCGCGAGGCTGACTAATCCGGCAATGTCTATGATCAAGGCAACGGTACCGTCGCCGAGTATGGTGGCGCCCGAAATACCGGCCACCTTGCTGTAGTTGTCTTCCAGGCTCTTGATCACCACCTGCTGTTGGGACAGCAGCTCGTCGACCAGGAGTCCCACCTTGTCGTTGTTGGCATCGACCACCATCACCAGGCCATCTTTAATCTGTTTGGCATCTGCCTCGTGATGGAAGGCCTCATAGACCTTGAGCACGGGCAGGTATTCGTCCCGCAGACGAATCACCTCATGTTCTTCACTCAGGCGATTGATATGGGCGGCGGGCACCTCGAGCGACTCGTGAATTGCCACTAGGGGCACCACATAGGTGTGCGTGCCGATGCGTACCAACTGACCGTCGAGAATCGCCAGGGTGAGCGGCAGGCGTATGGTAAAGCGACTACCCTTGTCCTGGGTGGATTTCAGCTCTATGGTGCCGTTGAGTTCGTGAATGTTTCTCAGCACCACATCCATGCCGACGCCGCGGCCGGAGAGGTCTGAGACGGTTTCTGCGGTAGAGAAGCCGGGTTTGAAGATCAGCTGGTGAATGGCCTCTTCGCTCAGCTCTTCGTCGCTGCCGACTAGTCCCTTGGCGCGTGCCTTATCGAGAATTTTCTGGGTGTTGAGACCGGCGCCGTCATCGATGATCTCTATGATGATGTTACCGCCCTGATGGAAGGCATTGAGGGTGAGTGTGCCGGTTTCGGGCTTGCCCTTCTGACGGCGCACCTCAGGGGTCTCCAGGCCATGGTCGAGGGAGTTTCTTACCAGGTGCACCATAGGGTCGACGATCTTCTCCATCACAGTCTTATCCAGCTCGGTATCCTCCCCCTTGAGAATAAGCTCCACCTGTTTGCCCAGTTGCTGGCCTATGTCCCGTACCAGACGGGGGAAGCGGTTGAAGGCGAAGCTGATGGGCAGCATGCGGATCTGCATGACACTCTCCTGCAGATCCCGGGTGTGGCTGGCCAGCTGCTCCAGCCCCTGCTTCATGGTGATGAAGGACTCGGGCGTCATCTCCTCCTGCTGACCTATCTGGCCCAGCATGGCCTGGGTGATCACCAGCTCGCCCACCATGTTGATCAGCAGATCTATCTTCTCTATGCTGACGCGGATGGATCCGGCGTCCTGGGTCTTGCTGCTGACCACGCTGGGCCTAGTCTGGCTTGCGGGTTTTTCGGGTTGGACACTAGCTGGGGTAGTTGTTTGAGTACTGGCCTGAATATCGCTTTCTGCCGTCGCCTCTATCTCTTTCTCAGTCGTTATCTCACTGGCCTCGCTCGCCTTGGGCTGAGCCTGATAGTCAATGTCGCACTCATCCTCGACCCATTCGAAGGCTTCCTTAAGACGCGAAAGGGGTTGGTCTGTGGTGAGGGTGAGCGACCAGGCGAGGTAGCAGGCCTCGGGGTCATATTGAGTGAAGTCGGGGATCTCCTGCGGCAGTAGCTCGACACTGAGTTCTCCGCACTGACCCAGCTCGTTGAACATCAGCAAAGGGTCGTTACCGTACCTGAGGATGTCCGTGCCCGCCTTGAAGCTGATCTGCCAGGTCGTCTGTTCTGGCGTCTCGGGTTCGCGCGAAGCCGCATCTTCTTGTGACTCGCCCTGGGATAGCTCGGCGGCAAACTTCTGCTCCAGATCGGCGAGCATGGGATGGTCGAAGGTTTGCTGATGCATCACGGCGTCGAGCATGTTGCGCAGCAGGTCGACCGACAGCAGGAGTATGTCCTGATGATGGCTGGTCATCTCGCGGCGGCCGTCGCGGATCTCGTCCAGCAGCGTCTCTAGCAGGTGGGTGTAGTTGGCGACCTGGTTAAAACCGAAGGTGCCGCTGCCCCCCTTGATGGAGTGGGCGGCGCGAAAGATGGTGTTGATCGCCTCGGGATCCGGCGCGGCGATATCTAGCTTCAGCAGCTCGGACTCCATGCTTTCCAAGCCCTCTAGGCTTTCTTCAAAGAAGACTTGGCTGAATTGACTCAGATCGATTTCCATATCCCACCATCCAGACTCAGATTAACGTAACACCTTGTTGACCGTGGCAAGCAGCTGGTCGGGGTTAAAGGGTTTGACTATCCAGCCGGTGGCACCGGCCGAGCGTCCCTCCTGCTTCTTGTCGCTGCCCGATTCTGTGGTGAGCATCAGCAGGGGGGTGAACTTATAGTTGGGCAGGCTGCGTAGATTACGGATCAGTGTGATGCCGTCCATCACTGGCATGTTGACGTCTGAGATCACCAGATCATAGTCTTGGCTCTTCGCCTGGGTCAGCGCCTCGTCACCGTTGCAGGCTTCGGTCACGTCGAATCCCGCCGTCTTGAGGGTAAAGCCCACCATCTGACGCATGGAGGCCGAATCATCCACTGCGAGTATCTTCTTCATTCCTGAATTCTCTCCTGAGCAAGCGCAAAGATCTGTGTCGCGTCGAGCCCCAACTCGGCCAGGGTATGTTCGACCTCCTCTGCTGGAGGTGTCCATTCGATGGCATGGTGGTGCGTCTGGCAATAGTGATGCAAAAAGTAGAGCAGCTGCGCACCTGAGGTATCGACCCGGGTCAACTGGCTGGCGTCGACGCACAAGGTGTCGGACGCTGTGAGTTGTTCGGCAATATCGTGGTGGACCTGCTGGATGTTACGAATCGTCAGCTCGGACGCCAAGCGAATCGGACTCTGGGTCATCGGGGGGCTCCTCTACAATCCCTGTCAATAAGACTCCACTAGGATCAAAAGATAGACGGTAAATAAGAGGCTTGCCTGAAAAATAACAGTTTTTTAACTAAATGGGCTACCAAGAGGGGAACCCATTAGCGGTGATGAGAGCAATTTTGACGAGTGAGTCTCGCTATTCACCATAGTGAGTCGCCAGGGCGATCACATCATGAATGAGGTTCTTGTTGCGAATCTGCGGCAGCTGCCGTGGATCCAGGCTGGTGGGTTTAACCGTGGCCACCCGGGTGCCGTCGGGAGAGATGAGCACCATGGAGGCGCTGTGATCCACCTGATAGTTTTCGCCTTCGCCCACCATGGTATAGACGAAGCCCAGCTCCCGGGTCAGCGGCAGTAACTGGCTGTGGGGTGCCGTGACCGCAACGAAGTTGGGATTGAAGAAGTTGATGTAATCCTTGAGTTTTGCCTGGGTATCCCGCGCAGGATCGATCGACAGAAACACCACCTGCAGATCCACCACGCCTTCCAGTTGTTGATAGGCCGCCGCCAGCTTGCCTAGGGTGGTGGGGCAGACATCCGGGCAAGAGGTGTAGCCAACGAAGAACAGGCTCCACTTGTCTTTTAGCCGGGCGTTGGTGAAGGCCTCGCCGTTCTGATCTGTCAGCTCGAAGGGGGACAGAGGTCGCTGCTGGGGATAACGATAGCTGGTGAGCAGCTCGGGCGGCGTGGCTTGGCCCGTGAAGTTAACCGCCGCGAGCGCCCCCAGGCCGCTGAAGATGAGTAAGGTTAGGACTATCCATAGCGGTTTCATCGCGTTAGCTCCACAGATAGTGGTCGACCAGGAGCAGCAAGAAGAGCAGCATCAGATGGTAGATGGAGAAGCGAAACACCTGCATCGCTAGGCCCGGCTTGTCTCGATACTTGAGCTGCCACGCCTTATAGATGAAGCCACAACTCAACAGGGTCGACCCCACCAGATAGAGGGGGCCGCACATGCCGACCAGTACAGGGTAGAGGCAGGCCAGCGCCAGCAACACCGTATAGAGCATGATGCAGGTCTTGGTAAACTCGACGCCGTGGGTGACGGGCAGCATGGGCACATCGACCTTGGCATATTCGGCGCGTCTGTGGATCGCCAGCGCCCAGAAGTGGGGCGGGGTCCAGGCGAAGATGATGATCACCAGCAGCAAGGCGTGGCCGTGAAACTCGCCGGTGATTGCCGTCCAACCCAGTAGGGGGGGCATGGCGCCGGCCAGGCCGCCGACGACGATATTCTGCGGCGTTGCGCGCTTGAGATAGGCGGTATAAATCACCGCATAGCCGATAAGACTGGCGAAGGTGAGCCAGGCGGTAAGCGGATTGACGGCCCAGTAGAGCAGCGCAAAGCCGAGAATAGCCATGGCGGTGGCAAAGGTCAGCGCCTTGGTGATCGAGACCCGGCCTTTGGGGAGCGGACGGTTATAGGTGCGGGCCATCAGGCCGTCGATGCGGCGGTCGATCAGATGGTTATAGGCCGCAGCGGCCCCCGCCATCATGCCTATGCCCACCAGGCCAGCGATCAGCGGTTGAACCGGTACCGCGCCTGGCACCGCCAGACACATGCCGACCAATACGGTCAGCAGCATCAGGGCAACTACCCTAGGCTTGGTCATTTCGAGGTAGGCGCGCCAAGGGAGCGGGGTGGCGACAGGCTTAGTGATTGTCATAGGTTTGGCCATGGCGATGCCTCCTTATGCCTTACGCCACAGGGCGTAGTTGATGAAGACCAAGGTGAGTAACAGGAGTGCGGCGCCCGCGTTATGGGAGACGGCGATCCCCAGGGGGAGATGCAGCACTACGTTGCTGATCCCCAGGGCTATCTGCAGGCACAGTAACCCAAGGAGTACCCAGGCGCTGCGTCTTAGCAGCTGAGAGTGCGAGAATTTAATCATGCGATACACCAGCCAGAGCAGGGCGGTCGCCGTGATGATGGCGCCGAACCTGTGAGCCACATGAATTGTCATGCGGGAGGAGTAATCCAGGATGCCGAACTCGTAGCTACCTTCCGTCTTATGCAGGGGATAGAAGGCATGCAGCGGGTCGAGGTTGCTTACCCAGTCTCCTTCGCAGATGGGCAGTGTGGTGCAGGCCAGCGCCGCATAGTTAGAGGAGGTCCAGCCGCCCAGGATGATCTGCAGCACGAGTAAGCTAAGGCAGAAGAGGGCGTAGGGTGCCAGTTTTCGCAGCCTTGGCTCGCCGCCGGGCAGTCGTAGCGGCTTGGTCCTGAGGTAGAGGAGCCACAATAAGGAGATCAGGGTAAAGCCGCCTATCAGGTGGGACATCACCACCACGGGCATGAGTTTCATGGTGACGGTCCACATTCCCAGCGCCGCCTGAAATAGGATCAGCAGGGCGATAAAGCTCGGCAGCTTCTTAGGAGCATCGGGCCGCCTGAAGCTGATGAAGAGGATGAAGGCGACCAGCAGGCCCAGGGTGCCGGCAATGTATCTGTGGATCATTTCCAGCCAGGCCTTCTCGGGTTCTACCGTGTGTTCGGGAAAGCTGTCCTGGGCTTTGGCCAGCTCATGGCTCTGGGTGGGCACCTTGATCATGCCATAGCAGCCGGGCCAGTCGGGGCAGCCAAGGCCGGCGTCCGACAGTCGGGTGTAGGCGCCCATCAGGATAACGCATAGGGTAAAGACCAGGGTGAGTTTGAGTAGGGATGTCATCTGCATTAGCCGACCCTCGACAGTTTAAGCATCTTTCTTAAGTCGGCGATCATCGCCTTGCCCAGCATCAGCTGGGCCTGCTCATCTTCGACCTGGGCATAGCGCATCACCAGGGAGCCCAGGGGATCCACTATGATGATCTCTTCCCGGGTCAGCATCTGGCTGAGCGCCTCGGTAGCCTGGGCGGTGGTGAAGCTGAACTCACTCTCCTGCAGCGCCGCAAGATCGCTGTCTGCCTGTAGCAGTATGATGGGGTTGACCCTGTGTTGGTCCCGTCCCAGAGCGATCTGGCTCTGATGCAGTATGTAGAGTCGGTTCATGCAGGCCTGATCGCATTGGCTCGGCAGCAGGTAGATCATCTGCCAGTGCTTGGGCATGGGGTTGGCCATCGCCAGGCGGGCGTAGTTGGTATCGGGCGGCAAGAGTTCGCCCTTGTTGGTGACACCACCATTGTAGAGATTCAGACTCAGCACCAGCTTTGCCACCGCAACGGGTAAGACAAATACCAGTAGCAAGATCAGTAGGGGTTTTGCGCCTCGGCTCTTTGGGGATCTCATCTTAATCCTCTGTTGATTATTTTATGGGTTAGCGCGTGCCAGACACCGAAAAATATCAACTCCCCGAGACGGCTAGGAAGTGACCATTTACCTGGGTGAGCGCCCCGTTAATTTGGGGTGCCTATTGTTTAACCTACAGGGTCAGCTGGTTTTGCGCAACAAGTTACGGCACTCATTTGTTTTTACTGGATTCTTTATTTTTCCTCTTAAATATCAGAAGGTAAGTCATAAGCATCAGGAAGACGGTCGCCATGGAAAACCACTGTAGGGCATAGCCCTGATGCTTCTGGGCACTCATGGGGATCGGCTGCCAGGGATGGGGTAGCGCGCTGCCCGGAATCGCCTCGGGTTGAAGAATGGCGGGGGCGAGCGGCAGCCCAAGTGTTTGCGATAACTCCGGCAGGTTAAGGTTCTGGATCCGCATGGGGGAGCCCGTCTCGGCCAGCAGATGCTGACTCAGAGGGTTGCTGGCTCGCTGATAGACGCGGCCGCTCAGTGCCACCTCTCGGCTTAGTTTGGTTAGTTGGGGCAGTTTCTGTCTGTCCAGGCCGCTGTCGATAAAGCCGAGCTCGACCATCAGCAAGGGGATGTCGGCTTTGACCTCAGCTTCGACCTCGGCCTCGACACGCATCACCTGGTAGGCAAGATAACCGACGCGGCCTTCATACACCTGGTTGTCCAGCAATATGATGGGGGCGTCAACAGGTGTCGCCTTGACCTCCAGACGATAGCCGGTGAGGGGCCCGCGCTCGGCTAAGACGAGCAGACCCTGATAATCCAGTGGCGCGGCGGCCTGCTTGAGAGTGAGCGCCTGTTGCAGCGCCTGCTTCTCGGCGGCCCTGTCTAACTGCCACAGTCCCAGCTTGACCAGAATGGTGAATACCAGCAAAGTAACTAAAACGAGAAAAATCGTGCCACCGCGAATCGTGGGAGCCTTCATGAGCGAAATACTGCTATTTAAGATCGTCTTAGTACTGCTATTGGTCTTCATTATCTTTAATCTTGGCCGGGCCTTATTTGTCTTGGTGAAGGGAGAGGGCAAGGCGCCCATGAGTCAGTATCTGGGGCGGCGTGTGCTCTTCTCTGTGCTGGTGGTGCTCCTGCTATTGATTGCCTTGGGACTGGGGATTATCACCCCCAACCCCAGACCCTATTAGTCTCTCGATTCGTCGCTAAAGCACATAGACGAACACGAACAGGCAGAGCCAGACCACATCCACGAAGTGCCAATACCAACTGCCTGCCTGGAAGGCGAAATGCTTATCCGGTGTGAAATGCCCCCTCAGTACCCGCAAGAAGAGGACGAACAGAAAGATGGTCCCTAATGTCACGTGCATGCCGTGAAATCCGGTGAGCAGAAAGAAGGTGTTGCCATAGACACCGGAAGAGAGGGTCAGCCCCATCTCCTGGTAGGCGTGGGCATACTCTTTCGCCTGCAAGAAGAGGAATGCCAGACCTAAGAGTATGGTGATGCCTAACCAGAGGGTGAGCGCGGTGCGTTTGCTCTTCTCCAGGCTCACATGGGCGAAATGCAGGGTGACCGACGAGGTTAGCAGTATGATGGTGTTGTAAAGGGGCAGACCCGTCCAGCCCATGGCCTCCGTCTTGGTGCCATCGGGTGTGGTGACCAGGGGCCAGACCGCCTGGAAGTTAGGCCAAAGTACCTCGTGGGTCATGGCATTGTTCGAGGCACCGCCGAGCCAGGGCACGGCTATGGTACGGGCGTAGAGCAAGGCGCCGAAGAAGGCGGCGAAGAACATCACCTCGGAGAAGATAAACCAGCTCATTCCCTGGCGGAAGGAGCGATCCATCTGCTTAGAGTAGAGGCCAGACATGGACTCGCCGATCACTGTCCTGAACCAGCCGAAGACCATATAGAGGATAACGGCGATTCCCGCCGTAAGGATATAACCGCCGCTGGTCTGCTCCGTCTGTAACTGCTGTACATAACTGCCGGCGCCATAGGCGATGAGGAAGAGGCCGAAGGCACCAATGATGGGCCAGGCACTTTGGGCGGGGACATAGTAGTGTTCATGTTTGCTTGTCATTTCGCAGCTCCTTTCTCAACATCATCTACGTACCCCTTGTCGGTGATGTTGTATAGCGTATAAGAGAGGGTCAGTGTCGAGATCTGCTCGGGCAGCTCGGTATCGACATAGAAGATCAAAGGTAATTGCGCATCGGCATTGGCATCGAGCTTTTGCTGGTTAAAGCAGAAACACTCTGTCTTGTGGAAATAGGCCGCGCCCTGTCCCGGAGAGACAGAAGGAATAGCCTGCCCGACAATCTGCTGCGCCGAGAGGTTTTTGGCGTGAAACTGAGTACGAATCACCTCACCCGGATGCACCTGAATGCGTTTCATCTCGGGGGCGAAGACCCAGGGCATATCTTTCTGGGTCTGTGCCATAAATTCGACCGTTACCGTGCGGCTGGTGTCTATGGTCACCGCCTTATATTCGGCAGCAGTCGATTGCGTCTTACCATTGATGCCTAATTTTTCACATAGCACATCGTATAGAGGCACCAAGGCGAATCCGAAGCCGAACATGCCCACGCAACCTAACAGCAGCAGGCCGATCAGCTTACGGTTGGAGTACGCCTTAGTATCCGTCATGCTATTTCACCTCGGGTGGTGTCGAGAATGAGTGGTAGGGCGCCGGACTCGGCAATGTCCACTCCAGTCCTTCGGCGCCATCCCAAGGCTTGCTGGGCGCCGGCTCGCCGCCGCGGATGCACTTTATCACCACCACCAGGAAGATCAGCTGTGACAGGCCGAAGGCGAAGCCACCGATAGAGACTATCTGGTTGACGTCGGCAAACTGAATCGAGTAGTCCGGAATACGTCGCGGCATGCCCGCCAGCCCCAGGAAGTGCATGGGGAAGAAGAGCACGTTCACCGAGATCACCGAGCACCAGAAATGCAGCTTGCCTAGCTTCTCGCTGTACATATGCCCGGTCCACTTAGGTAGCCAGTAGTAGGCCGCCGCCATGATGGAGAAGATGGCGCCCGAGACCAGCACATAGTGGAAGTGAGCCACGACGAAGTAGGTGTCGTGGTACTGGAAATCCACCGGTGTGATGGCCAGCATCAGCCCAGAGAAGCCACCTATGGTGAAGAGTATGATAAAGGCTAGCGCAAACAGCATGGGCGTCTCGAAGGTGAGCGAGCCGCGCCAGAGGGTGGCGACCCAGTTAAATACCTTCACGCCGGTCGGCACGGCGATCAACATGGTGCAGTACATGAAGAAGAGCTCGGCGAACACAGGCATGCCAGTAGTAAACATGTGGTGCGCCCAGACCAGGAAGGAGAGGATCGCGATACTGGCGGTGGCGTACACCATGGAGGAGTAGCCGAACAGCTTCTTGCGGCTGAAGGCCGGTACTATGGCGGAGATGATGCCGAAGGACGGCAAGATCATGATGTAGACCTCGGGATGGCCGAAGAACCAGAAGATATGCTGGAACATCACAGGGTCACCACCACCGGCGGCGTCGAAGAAGCTGGTGCCGAAGAACTTGTCGGTCAGTACCATGGTCACTGTACCTGCGAGTACCGGCATCACGGCGATCAACAAGAAGGCGGTGATCAGCCAGGTCCAGACGAACAGTGGCAACTTCATCCAGCTCATGCCCGGAGCGCGCATGTTGACTATGGTCACGATCACGTTGATGGCGCCCATGATGGAGCTGATACCCATGATGTGCACCGAGAAGACAAACAGCGCCGTGCTGTCCGGGCTATAGGCCGTCGACAGAGGGGCGTAGAAGGTCCAACCAAAGTTAGGCCCGCCACCCTCCATAAACAGCGAGCTGAGCAGGATCGCAAAGGCGAAGGGCAAGATCCAGAAGCTCCAGTTGTTCATCCGCGGCAGGGCCATATCTGGCGCGCCTATCATCATAGGGATCAGCCAGTTGGCCAGGCCGGTAAAGGCTGGCATCACGGCGCCAAACACCATGATGAGGCCATGAACCGTGGTCATCTGGTTGAAGAAGTTGGGCTCCACCAATTGCAGACCTGGCTGGAACAGCTCGGCGCGGATCACCATGGCCATGGCGCCGCCGGTCAAGAACATGATGAAACTGAACCAGAGATACAGGGTGCCAATATCTTTATGGTTGGTGGTAAACAGCCAACGTTTTATGCCCGTCGGGTGCTCCTCATGGTGGGTCGAATGTTCGCCAATATGAGTGGCATCCATATCTGCTTCACGCGTAATTGCATTCATAATGCCTCCCTATTGACCCTGTTGATTGACGTCTGTTGCCTGAACCATGTCGCCTGTGTTGTTACCCCAGGCGTTACGCTCATAGGTGATCACCGAGGCGAGCTCCTGTGGCGTTAATTGGCTGGCGAAGGCCTGCATGGCGGTGCCAGGCTTACCGTGAAGCACTATGTTTAGGTGATTTTCAACTGGCCCAGTGGCGATGGCGCTGCCTTTGAGTGCCGGGAAGGCGCCGGGTAATCCCATGCCGGTGGCCTGATGACAGGCGGCGCAGTGACCGAGGTAAACCTGCTCTCCCTTGGTCATCAGCTCATCCATGGTCAGATCGTCTAACACAGGTGCTTGAGATTCCTCGGCGGCGGAGCTTGCTGCTGCACTCGATTCGGCCGTCGGGGTAGGCATAGATTGAACCGCTTCGGCAGCTGTATCTGCTCCTGTATTAGCGCCGCTCGATGCGCCTGAGTTTGCCTTGTTAACGTCGGCTGCCTGCACCGTATCGCCCGTGTCGTTACCCCAGGCGTTTCGCTCGAAGGTGACCACGGCGGCTATCTCTGTGGCGGTGAGCTGCTGGGCGAAGGCCTGCATCGCTGTGCCGGAGCGGCCATGTAGCACCACATCTAGGTGATCGGCGACAGGGCCCTTGATGATTGGGCTGCCTATGAGTGACGGGAATACACCAGGTAAACCGGCACCATTTGGCTGGTGGCAGGCGGCGCAGCGGGCCATATAGACCTGTTCGCCCTGGGTCATCAGCTCTTCTTTCGACAGGGTTTTCGACAAGGCAGCCTGGGCCTCGGCGGCGGCCGCGCTGGCCTGTGCCTCCTGCTCGACAATCCAGTTGTCGAAATCGGCTTCGGAAAGTACCTGCACCACGATCGGCATGAAGCCGTGATCCTTACCACAAAGCTCGGCGCACTGGCCGCGGTAGATGCCTGGCTTGTCGATGCGGGTCCAGGCCTCGTTGATAAAGCCTGGGTTAGCATCCTTCTTCACCGCGAAGGCCGGGACCCACCAGGAGTGGATCACATCCTCCGAGGTCATCAGGAAGCGGATCTTACGATTGACCGGCAATACCAGTGGCTTGTCGACCTCCAGCAGATAGTGTTCGCCTTTGGTCTCCTTGCCTTCTATCTGTTCTCTGGGGGTCGCCAGCAGGCTGTAGTAGCTGATGTCTTGATCAAAATAGCTGTAGTGCCATTTCCATTGGGAACCTGTGATCTTAATGGTGAGATCGGCATTGCTGGGGTCTTCCATGGCGATGAGGGTCTTGGTGGCCGGGATGGCCATGAGGATCAAGATGACAAAGGGAACGAGCGTCCAGGCGATCTCTACCTTAGTGCTCTCATGAAAGTTTGCCGCAACGGCACCCTTAGAGCGTCTATGGTTGATGATGGCGTAGATCATCACCCCAAAGACGACTAGGCCTATGGCACAACAGATATAGAGAATCGTCATATGAAGGCTAAACACCTTATTGCTGATCTCTGTGACCCCTGATGTCATATTTAGGGGCATATCTGCTGCGAGTATGGTGGGCGTAAATAGCAACGCCAGCAAACAACACAACACTTGCTTCACTAGACTTCTCCTCTGTCAATTGCGAAGGCAACTACAAAGAAGAGCCACACAGTATGTCTCGGCTCTATGCAAACTCTTCAGTTCCCAAAAAAGCAACGATGACTTCAAAGTGCGTCGGTGGTGAATCTCTTGTTCTGCTGGTGGTGACCACGCTTGCACTTACGGCTGAATATATCAGACCAATTTCAGCTTCTATGGGCGAGGTATTACAGGTTCATTTTCGCCGCTCAAGCCGACAACCAAATTGTGCGATATAACAAATAATCGTTGATATCTCTTACTAACTTAATGGCTGTTTAAATATTGATCAAGATCACTTTTATTTTATTTTGCTAAACAAAACAGACACAAAAACGCCCCTTGCGGGGCGTCTGTATGGAAAGGTGGGGCGCGGAATATCAGTGTAGCGAACCGAACAGACTCAAGGTCTGGCCGCTGAGATCCTCTTGGGGAAAAGGGTTGGCAGGTAAGTGACCGTTCGCATCTTCGATCACCACCCCTAGGGCGCGGGTATTCTTGGCAACTATCTGTAGGCGACGACTGTCACGGGCATCCAGGGTTTGTGCCCAGCAGATCACCGCACTGGATGTACCACTTGTGAGGGCTTTTTCCATCGCCCACAGGGTTTCGACCTCATCCTTGGTGTGTACCAAGAGGATGCGATCCATACGCACACCGCCATCGGCCAGCATCTGTTTGTAGCCTATGTTAGGTGGGCTGATCAACACCACCCATTGTCCCTGCTGACTGAGTCTGGCTAGCTCCGGGGTGAGGGCCTGCAGCTCTTGCTTCCCCTGAGTAGAACTTGCCGTAGTCGAGATAGTGTTGCCATCGCCGCGCTTAAGTGAGCTGTCGAGATCGACCCACAGCCCTGGATGGCGTGGCGCCATGCCCATTAGGTTGTTCATTGCCAGTCTCCATTTCGAATAACGCCGACGGCCAGGCCTTCGATGCTCAGGCTCTGGGTGGTGAGGTCCACCACGATAGGGGAATACTCTTCATTTTCGGCATGCAGATAGACGGTTCTGCCACGCCTCTCGAAGCGTTTAACCGTTACATCATCTTCCACGCGCGCCACGACTATCTGGCCGTTTCTTGCCTGTTCGACCTTATGTACCGCGAGTAGATCGCCCTCGAGAATGCCTATATCTTTCATACTGTCACCCCTGACGCGCAGCAGGAAGTCGGCGCTGGGGCGGAACATGCTAGGGTCAACCTGATAGTGTTGCTCCACATGCTCCTGGGCCAGGATGGGCTCACCGGCGGCTACCTGACCTATAAGGGGCAGGCCGAGATCTTCTGGCTCTTCCTCTTGGGTCAGCTTGATGCCACGTGAGGTGCCGGGCATGATTTCGATGCAGCCTTTCTTGGCCAGGGCCTTGAGGTGTTCCTCGGCGGCGTTGGCACTCTTAAAGCCTAAGCGACGCGCAATTTCCGCACGGGTAGGCGGCATGCCCGTGTCGGCAATATTGCGTTTAATCAGATCTAAAATCTCGGCTTGTCTCGGGGTTAAGGGTCTCATGATTAATCCTGTCTTTCCATACAGTACCTGTCAGTATATACAGTATTTTATACAGTGCAAGTATTAACCAGATTTTCTCCCAATCCCATCAAGTGATTAGCGCCTACAGCGTGATTGATTAGCCGAGTTGCGTCTGCTCAAGTGAGAGCAGCAGATGATGATAATCGTCGATGGCCGGGAAGTCGGCAAACTGCTTGTGAGGCTTCTGGCTGTCGGGATTTTTGATCCCCAGCTGGTAGCCGACGCCAGCCTGCTTGGCCGCCTGTAGTATGGGCTCGCTGTCGTCGATAAACAGGCAACGGCTGGGATCCAAGGAGAACTGATTAAACAGGTGACGCCAAAATTGTGGGTGTTCCTTGGGATAGCCGGTGGCGTGACTCGAGAGCATCTCATCGAGTCCCTTAGCCAGCTCTGTATGCTCGAGTTTCAGCGCCAGGCTGTGGGGATGGGCGTTGGTGACCAAGATGCGCCGCTTGCTGTGTCTGGCCAGTGCGGTGAGAAAGGGCATGCTGTCCTGACGCAGCTGGATCCTGTCCACCAGAGTGTGGTGTAAAGCCAGGATGTCCAAATCCAGCTCCTGTTGCCAATATTCAAGGCAATACCACTCCAGGGTGCCGAACACCTTGGCGTAGGCATCCTCCACCAGTTGTTGGGCGTCGGCCTTTGGGATCTGCCTTTGTTCACACAAGGCCTGAGGCACCAGGCTAAGCCAGAAATGGTTGTCGAAATGCAGATCCAACAGGGTGCCGTCCATATCCAGCAGCACGGTATCTATCTTATTCCAGGGAAACATAAAGCGAGTAAAAAAATTCCTTGGTTTGAGTTGTGGATTAGGCCCATCATAGTAAGATTGAGTGGTTAAGCAAACGCCATTTTTATCAGGAAGTTTCATGCCGGACAAAAAGCCGCAGATCCTACATGCCGAAGTTGTTGCCCAGAGCCGTCTGTTTCAGATAGAGCAGGTGCATTTAAAATTTTCGAACCAGGTCGAGCGCCAGTATGAGCGCATGAAGGGCAATGCCCGTGGCGCCGTGATGGTGGTGCCTGTGCATGGCGAGGAGCTATTGCTGGGACGCGAATATGCGGCGGGTACCCACAGCTATGAGCTGGGTTTCCCCAAGGGCCTGGTGGATCCCGGGGAGACCCATGCGGAGGCGGCCAACCGAGAGCTGCAGGAAGAGATAGGTTTTGGTGCGCGTAAGCTGACCCATCTGATGGAGTTGAGCCTGGCGCCAGGCTACTTTGCCAGCAAGATGCAGATCTTCGTCGCCGAAGATCTGTATGAGAGTCGATTGCAGGGTGACGAGCCCGAACCCATAGAGGTGGTACGCTGGCCATTGAGCCAGTGGTCTGAGCTGTTATTAGAAGATGATTTTTCCGAATCTCGAAGCGTTAGCGCCTTGTTTTTGGCACAGAAACATCTAAAACTAAAGTAGTTAAACCGAATTATCATATTAGGCATTGCCAGATGTAGGCTGTTGGAGTTGTGATGAAGCCAGAAGAGTATGTTGAGCAGGCGATTTCGATTGCCATCGAGGCGGGTGAGGCCATCAAAGGGATCTACCTCGAGGGCAGTTTTGACAAAGAGGTGAAATCCGACAATACCCCGGTGACCTCTGCCGATATCGCGGCCCATGAGATCATCTCTTCCCAGCTAATCAGCCTTACCCCAGAGATCCCCGTCCTCTCTGAAGAAGATGCCGATATTCCTTTCTCCGAGCGCGCCGATTGGCAGCGTTACTGGTTGGTAGACCCTCTCGATGGCACGGGTGAGTTTATCGCCGGTAGCGGCGACTTCTCGGTGATCATCGCCCTGGTCGAGCACAATCGTCCCATCATGGGAATCGTCTATGTGCCCATGACGGGTGTGGTTTACTATGCCGTGGCAGGCCTGGGTGCCTACAAGCGTAGCAGCAAGGGCGAGGTGCGTATCGCCAGCAAGCAGCTAACCAAAGACGATGAGCCCTGCCTGCGTCTGGCGGTGAGCCGCCGTCAGGATCCTCAATCTGTGTTGAAGCTCTTCAATCATCCTAAGCATTGTGAACTCGTGGTGCTTGGCGGTGCGGCGCTAAAGAGCTGCCTGGTGGCAGAGGGCCGCGCCGACTGCTATGTGCGCATCGGCCCAACCGGCGAGTGGGACACAGGCGCGGCGCAGATCATCATCGAAGAGGCCGGTGGTCAGGTAATGGATCTCGAGTTGCAGCCGTTGAGCTACAACGAGCGCGAATCACTAGAGAACCCCAACTTCATCGTCGTGGGCTCGACTCACCTGCCCTGGGATGAGCTGTTAACCGGTGAATAATCCTAATCTTATCAGTGTCGAGGCGGCTTGTAAGACTCAGCTGCCGGCGATCTATCGTCTCGAGCAGGGGCTCTTTGGCGACCATGCCTACCCGGATTTTTTCTTTCGTCAGAGCTTCGATTGTTGGCCGAGCGGGTTGCTTGTCGCCTGCGATAACGCTGAACGCCTGCTCGGTTACATCTTGCTGGCCAGGAGTGAACAGGCCGACTGTGCCTGGATCCTCTCTGTGGCCGTCGATGATGCCGCTCAGGGGCAGGGCATAGGCAGGCGCCTGATCACCGAGTCTCTGAGTGCGCTGCCAGATGGTGTGGCCCAGGTGAAACTCACGGTGGCGCCGGAGAATCCCGCCAGACACCTCTACGCCAAGCTGGGCTTTGTCGAGCAGGGGCTGGAGGCCGATTATTTCGGCCCGGGCGAAGACAGGATCCTCATGATACTCCAGCGATAAAATCCTAATTTTCATCTACCCGGTGAAAAATAATCTTATTATGAACATTGTTTTTTATTTTGCTTGCTGGTAACTTGTGCACAAATTGACAGCGCGATGGAGCCGAGATGGCAAGACGCAAAGAACATACTCATGATGAGATCCGGGCGATGGCAACCGCCGCCGTGCAGCGCCACCTGGAGGTCGAGTCGCTCGATAGCCTGAGCCTGCGCAAGGTGGCGGCGGCCATAGGTTATGTGCCCAGCACCCTGGTGAATCTCTTCGGCAGCTATCAGGGCTTATTGCTGGCGGTTGCCGAGCAGACCCTGGATGAACTGTATAAGCGCTTGGCTGCTAAAGCCCAAATTTGTCAAGCAAATGCCTCTCAAGAGCAAGCCGGTCAAAGCCAAGCGTCTGAGTCGAGTCAGCTTGAGGCGATGGCCACGGCCTATCAGCAATTTGCCTTCGCGCAGCCAAGGGCGTTTCAGCTGATCTTCGAGCTAAAGGCGACGGAGGAGCAGGGGCTGAGCGATCACCATGCCCAGCTAATCGCGCAGCTGTTCGGCCTGATTGAGTCATGCCTGGCGCGTCTGCTGCCCGAGCTTCCGGCCGAGCAACTATTACTGGCGAGCCGCGCCCTGTGGGGCGGCGTCCATGGTCTGGTGAGTCTGGCGCTGGACGATAAGCTCTTCGCCCCAGGGATCGGTATTGAGCAGGCCATTAGTCATCATCTCGCGGTACAACTTAAAGGATTGGGTTATCACAAGGAGGCGTTATGTTGTTAACCAAGCGGTTTTTCCCCTATTTTGCGACCCAGTGTCTGGGCGCGCTCAACGATAATATCTACAAGAATGTGCTGCTGCTGATGGTGACCTACAGCCAGATAGAGAGCCTGCCCATCAGCGTCAACCTGTTTGTTAACCTCGCCGCCGGCGTGTTTATCCTGCCTTTCTTCCTGTTTTCCGCCCACGCGGGTGTGGTAGCAGATAACATGGATAAGGCTAAATTGATCAGACGCTTAAAGCAGCTCGAGTTGGTGATCATGTCCTGCGCCGCCATGGCGATCTTGACTCAGAGCTACATGATGATGTTGTTGTTGCTCTTCTTAACCGGTAGCCAGTCTGCCTATTTTGGGCCGGTCAAATACTCGCTGTTGCCTCAGGCGCTTGCGGAAGATGAGCTGGTGACGGGCAATGCCTGGGTGGAGATGGGCACCTTCTTGTCGATCTTGATAGGCACACTCAGTGCCGGGCTTCTGGTGGCCAGCGACAAGGGCATTATAGCTACCGCGGCGACCGTGTTTGTGCTGGCCGTTGCCGGCTATCTGGCCAGCCGCGCGATCCCTGCCATGCCGCCACAGGGAAATGTCACTAAGATACGTTTCGCGCCTCTGTCTGGCACCTGGCGCAGCATCGCCAAGGTGAGGAAGACGCCGAGTATCTGGATGGCTATCTTAGCGATCAGTTGGTTCTGGTTCCTCGGGGCGACCTATCTGACCCAGTTCCCCAACTTTGCTAAGTTGCATCTGCACGCCGATGCTACCGTGGTCTCACTCCTGTTGGCGCTCTTCTCTATCGGGATTGCCGCAGGCTCCTTCCTGTGTGAGCGCTTCTCCTTCGGCCATGTGGAGCTGGGGCTGCTGCCCTTCGGCGTGGCTGGGCTAACTCTGTTTGGTGTGGATCTGCTGTGGTCGCTGCCCGAGTTGCCCGTCCAGGCCGAGACCATCTATAGCTTTAGCAGCTTTATCGCCGAGTCACAGCACTATCGGGTGATGTTTGCCCTGTTTATGGTGGGGGTGAGCGGCGGTCTGTTTATCGTGCCCCTGTACGCCTTTATTCAGTCCCGTGCCGACCGGGGTGAGTGTGCCCAGGCGATCGCCGCGAACAATATCATGAACGCCCTGTTCATGGTGGTCTCGGCGGTCATGTCTATCTTGCTGCTAGAGGTTTTTGGCTGGCAGATCACAGAACTCTTCCTGTTGCTGGCGCTGCTCAATGCCGTCGTCGCCCTCTATGTCTATAGTCAGGTGCCCGAGTTTACCCAGAGATTTGTCAGTTACCTGCTGAGCCATATTTTGTATCGCGTTACGGTGACCGGCCGCGACAAGCTGCCTAGCGAAGGTGCCGGTATCATAGTGTGCAACCATGTGAGCTATGTGGATGCCTTGATCATCATGGGCGCCTCGACCCGTCCGATCCGTTTCGTGATGGATAAATCTATCAGCGAGATGCCGCTGCTCAAGTATCTGTTTCGTCATGCGGGGGTGATCCCCATCTGTTCGCCGCGTCAGAGTGAGGCCACCTATAACCAGGCGTTCGAGTCTATCCATCAGGCGCTGGCCGATGGCGAGCTGGTGTGTATCTTCCCCGAAGGGCGTCTGACGCCTAACGGTGAGCTGGGTGAGTTCCGCCCCGGTATCGACAAGATCCTCGCCCGCGACCCCGTGCCTGTTATCCCCATGGCTCTTAACGGCCTATGGGGTTCCTATTTCAGCCACAAGGATGGCCATGCCCTGAGTACCAGGCCAAAGCGCTTCTGGTCTAAGATCTCCGTGGATCTGGATGATGTGGTGTCGGGCACAGAGGCTAACCGCCATCTGCTGCGCGAGCGGGTCGAGGCCATGTTGCCCGCATCCTAGTAGGTTGCTGCTTGAGATTAATTAGCGAAAAGCCAGGCAGATGCCTGGCTTTTGTTTGCTAGCGAGTGGCGTATTCATCCAGCCACTGGTGCATTGCTTGATGGTCGCCCTGGAAGATCACCCTGTCAGCCTTCTTGCCAATCTGATACTGATACATGGGATCGTAATACTTGCTCAGCAGCAGGGCGATCCATTCGAGGTGCCCCTGGGTATCGCCGCGTTGCATCTGTACGGCTAACGCGTCTGTGATCATCTGCTGCAGCTCATCGTGCTGCTTACCACCCAGGCGTTTCTTGATGCCACTGATGCTGTTGGCCAGGTACTCGGCAAATGCCCCAAAGCCTGCCTCCTCGCCCAGACGCTTGACATAGCCTCGATGCATCTTGTGGACATACTCGTCCAGCAGACGTGTCAGCCTTGCCTCCAGCGGTTCCTCCAAGATGACCACGCTGGCGGCTTGCATTCCCATGTAGAAGGCCTTGGGCAGCGCCGAGCGTCCGATAAGGTAGCTCTCATCTTCTAACAGCAGGATTCTCGCCGGGCTCTGTTGGTGTCTGAGCAGGGCGACGCCCAGACTGTTTTCGAAGTTGATCTGCGTCGGCTGGCCCTCGTGATAGCGGCCGAAGCTGGATCCCCTGTGATGGGCCAGCCCTTCGAGATCTACTGCTTCCTGGCGCTGCAACAGAAAGTCTGTCTTACCGCTGCCTGTGATGCCGCTGAGGATCAGCATAGGTTTCACCTCTGGCGCCCTGTCTATGGTGTCGATCAGGTATTGGCGCATCGCCTTGTAGCCGCCCTGGATATAGGGGACGTCTCTGCCAGCCTCGGCCAGCCATTGCTGGGTCAGTTGTGAGCGCAGGCCGCCGCGAAAGCAATAGAGGTAGGCGTCTGGATGGGCGTCGAGATAGGCAAGCCAGGCGTCGACGCGCTGCTGTTTGACCTCGCCACACACCAGAGAGTGGCCCAGGGCGATGGCGGCATCCTGGCCATGTTCCTTATAGCAGGTGCCCACCTTCTGCCGCTCATCGTCGCGCATCAGGGGATGGTTGCTGCTGGCGGGAAAGGCGCCCTTGGTGAACTCTATCGGCGCACGCACATCCATGATGGGATGGCCGCTGGCAAGGATACGGCCATATTCGCTTGCCGGAATGACGTTAGCCAATTGATGATTACCCATTAGATCAGCTCGACCAGTGGCTGCGACTCAGTTTGCGGCGCTAAGTGGCCGATGCATTGGGTCGGCAGTCCCTCTTTTTCCAGCAGAGCCAGTAGCTCGGCCTCATGGCTGTTAGATACGGCTATCAGCAAACCGCCGCTGGTTTGTGGGTCGCACAGCAGGGCTTTCTGCTCGTCGTTCACTTCTGGCAGGTGTTCGCCATAGCTGTCGTAGTTTCTATGGGTGCCGCCGGGGATACAGCCGAGCCTGAGGTAATCCATCGCCTTTGGCAGCATGGGCAGGGCATTCAGGTCTATCTTGGCCGCCAGCGTGGCGCCCTGGCACATCTCGATCAGGTGGCCAGCTAGGCCAAAGCCGGTGACATCTGTCATGGCGGTTACGCCCGGGATCTTGGCAATTGCCGCTCCAATCTTGTTGAGCTGGCACATGGCACCCGGTGCGATGTCGATATCCTCGTCTGCCAGCTTCTTCTGTTTCTGCGCCGTGGTTAGAATGCCGATACCCAGAGGCTTGGTTAGGAACAGCCTGTCGCCCGCCTTGGCGGTATCGTTCTGCTTAAGCTCGTCTAAAGGGATCTGTCCGGTCACGGCGAGGCCGAAGATAGGCTCGGGCGCATCGATACTGTGGCCGCCTGCCAACATGATGCCGGCATCCTTACAGGCCTGGCGTCCGCCATCGACCACCTGCTGGGCGATCTCGGCAGGTAAGACGTTGACCGGCCAGCCCAAAATAGCGATGGCCATCATAGGAGTGCCGCCCATGGCGTAGATATCGCTGATGGCATTGGTGGCGGCAATACGCCCGAAGGTAAAGGGGTCATCCACGATCGGCATGAAGAAGTCTGTGGTGCTGATGATGCCTGTCTCATCGTTGAGTCGGTAAACGGCGGCATCATCGCGAGTCTGATTGCCTACCAGGATGTTGGGGTCGTCAAAGCTGGGTAGCTGAGAGGCGAGTATGGTGCCCAGTACCTTAGGTGAAATCTTGCAACCACAGCCAGCGCCATGGCTGTATTCGGTGAGTTTAATCTTTTCTGCTGACATAACCGCAAACTATCTCTGGATGAAGTGGAGAGCCGCTCATGATAGACCCATAGGTGCGCCACTTCAATCGCCTGACGTGTTATACCAATCGTAATAAATAACTGATCATGCTAGTTTGTTAAAACGCTCAATAACGGCATTAGTATTTTTAATTGTAGAATAACTACTTATCTAAAAATTCTGCTTTGTTCTCAAGCGTTTTTCCTGCGCTATCTCTGCTCACTTACTTAGTGTGATTGGTATTAGATGTGAAGGGCGGGAGGCCGTTATCATTCCTGTTTATTTCAGGGTGTAAAAAAGCCACCCCGGGGGTGGCTCTTTCGAGATCGGATTAGGCAAAGCCTGTGGTGAGGGACTTCCACTGCTTCTGGCGTGCCAGGAGTTCCTGCTTCAGGTGCTCTACCTGCTGCATCAGCTGATGTGTGGTCAGCTGTTTGCGCTTGGCTTCCAGCAGCTCCTTATGGGCCTGATAGTAATCGGCAATATGGGTCTTGAGTAGCTCATATTCCGTATGGATCTTTTCGAGGATCTCTTCATGGTTGGCCAGCTGTGTGACCTTATGCTGCGCCTTCTTCAGTTGCATCTGCAGCTTGGCGCTCTCGATCCGCTCCTGTGGCGTGACCCTGAGGTTGTTGGCCAGCCCGGTCCAGGCCATGGCGTTGATCAGCCATTTGGTGGGATCATAGTGCCACCAGAGAATGCCGTTGCGATAGTCGTTCTCGAAGATGTGGTGGAAGTTATGATAGCCCTCGCCATAGGTAAACAGTGCCAGCACGCCGTTGTCACGCGCCGTGTTTTTGTCTGTGTAGGGCTGGCTGCCCCAGATGTGGGCCAGCGAGTTGATGAAGAAGGTGCAGTGGTGAACGACCACCAGACGCAGCAGGCCCGCCATTAGCAACATGGCCCAGATATCGCCATTAAGCCAGCCTAGTAGCGCCGGCAGGCCTATGTTCATGATGATGAGAAGCGGCAGATAATATTTGTGCTGCCACATCACAATTTTCTCATTCTGCAGATCACGCACGTTCTTATAATCGTGATAACGCTGCGCCTGATACTCCCTAAGCATCCAACCGATATGGCTGTACCAGAAACCCATGTTAGCCGAATAGGGGTCTTTGTCGTTGTCATCCACATGCTTATGATGGATGCGATGATCCGAAGACCAGTGCAGGGCGCTGTTCTGCAGAGCCAGGGCGCCGCCCAAGGCAAACAGAAAACGTACCGACCAGTGTGCCTTGTAGGTGCGATGTGACCAGAGCCTATGATATCCGGCGGTTATCGACAGGCCGCTGGCGAAGGCGAGGCCGACAAAGGCAACCCATTCTGCCATGCCATAGCCATAGGTGATGCCATACCAAGGCACCAGGATGACAGCACCTAAGAAGGTGATGGCAAAGAGTAAAATGTTGGTCCAGATGAGGGGAGGCTTTTTCATTATAATGTCCAGGTTCTCTTCGTTGAGCGTACAGCTGTAAGCCAATTCTACTGACTTAATGGAGCAGGTCAAGGCGGGCTGCGTTTTTGCCTCAAAGAAGGTATGATTGCCAGATTGAGTTTTATCTAGTGGATTCATCATGATGGGTATCAGAGCACAGCAAAAAGAAAAAACGCGTCGCGCCTTGGTCGATGCGGCATTTAATCAATTAAGTGCCGAACGCAGTTTTTCTAGCCTGAGTTTGCGGGAAGTGGCTCGCGAGGCCAACATAGCGCCAACCTCCTTCTATCGTCACTTTAAGGATATGAACGAGCTGGGGCTCACCATGGTGGATGAGGGCGGCCTGACCCTGAGGCAGATGATGCGCAAAGGACGTCAACGCGCCGAGGCCGGCGGCAGCGTGATTCGCATCTCAGTCGATACTTTTATGGAAGTCTTGGAGTCTAACCCCAACGTCTTTCGTATCTTGTTGCACGAGCGTTCGGGCACCTCGGCGCCGTTTCGTGCGGCGGTGGCGAGAGAGATAGAACACTTCATCTCTGAGTTGGCGCACTATACCGAGGCGACCACCAAGCGCACCCCCGAACTGGCAAGAGCCCAGGCGGAGGCCCTAGTGACTTTAGTCTTCAATGCTGGCGCCGCGGCGCTGGATATGAAGCGGGTCGATCGCAAGATATTGGCGGATCGCCTGGTTATCCAGCTGCGCATGGTGGCTAAGGGCGCCGAGTCCCTGCAGCAGAAGATGGAACACCGTTAGCTGGTAATAAATAGCCGGTAATAAATCGGACAAGCGAGCAACAAAAAAAGGGCCATCGGGCCCTTTTTTACTGTTTGACTTATAGCTAGCCGATTAACGACGTTCCAGCAGGACGCCAGATTCCATATGATCTGTATAAGGGAACTGGTCGAACAGCGCGAAGCGGGTGATCTTATGGGTCTTGTCTAACACCTTGAGGTTGTCCAGCAGGGTATTGGGATTACAAGAGATATAGAGAATACGCTCGTAGCCCTGCACCATAGACAGGGTATTATCATCTAAGCCTGCTCTTGGCGGGTCGACGAAGATGGTGTTGCAGTCATAGCTGTCCAGATCCACACCTTCTAAGCGTCTGAAGCTGCGCTTCTTGGCCAGCGCATCGGTAAAGTCTTCCGCCGACATACGGATGATCTGCAGATTATCTATCTGGTTCGCTTCTATGTTGTACTGGGCCGAGTCCACAGATGGCTTGGCCAGTTCGGTAGCGAGCACGCGGTTGAAGTTCTGTGCCAGGGCGATAGAGAAGTTACCGTTGCCGCAGTAGAGCTCCAACAGGTCACCACTGCTATTGCGGGTGATGTCTATGGCCCACTCGAGCATCTTGATCGCCACCTCGCCGTTAGGCTGAGTAAAGCTGTTCTCGACCTGCTTGTAGGTAAGCTGTTTGCCGTTGACGGGTAGGGATTCGATAACGAAGTCGCGATCCATCACCAGCTTCTGCTTACGAGCGCGGCCTATGATGTCCACCTTGAACTTGCTCGACAGTGACTGTTTCAGCGCCTGAGCTTCCTCTTGCCACTGGGCATCGAGCTGCTTGTGGTACAGGAGTGACACTAAGATCTCTCCGCTGAGGGTAGAGAGAAAATCCACCTGGAACAGCTTATGTCTCAGGACTGGGTTAGGACGCAGCGCCGCCATAAGCTCTGGCATCATGTCGTTGATCAACTGACTTGCCGGTAAGAACTGCTCGCAGCGTATCTTCTGGTTCTGCGCCTTATCGAACATGTAATAGTAGAGATCCTCACCCTCATGCCAGACGCGGAACTCGGCGCGCATGCGGTAGTGGGCTTTCTGTGAGGCAAACACTTCCAGTTCGGGTGTCTCGAAGTCGGCAAATAGCTGGGCTAGTTTCTGACGCTTCACATCGAGTTGTGCGTCATATTGCTGGGGATCCATTGCGTCTACATTCATTTCTTAACACCGTTACTGTCTCTGGGGGCGCAAATAGTATACTACTTGTCGTTGATGTCTAGGGGTTGGCTAACATTGTAGCGGACTTTCCCGGCGGATTAAGCTGCCATAAAAGCCAATTGTGAGGCCTATGGCTTTAGCTTTTATCGCGAATGTGAAAAAATCGCCCCTTTAGTGTGTCTGCGTTTCTATGATGGGAGAGCCAATTTGTCAGCAAATATACTCGTGTTCGATTCTGGGGTAGGCGGCCTGTCGATATTGGCGGCGGTGCGAGAGCAGCTTCCCAGTGAGAACTACTGTTATCTGTTTGACAATGCCAGGCTACCCTATGGCGAACTCGACGAGCAGGAGCTGATCCAAGGTTGCGTGACCTTAATTAGCCAGGCGGTTATTCAGTGCCAGGCGGATATCGTGGTCGTGGCCTGTAACAGTGCCAGCACACTTATATTGCCAGCGTTAAGAGCCTGCCTGAAGGTGCCCGTGGTCGGCGTCGTTCCGGCTATCAAGCCCGCGGCGGTGTTATCACAGAAGAAACACCTTGGGCTATTGGCAACGCCCGGTACTGTCAATCGCCAATACACCCAAGATCTTATCGATCAGTTTGCCAGTGATTGTCGCGTGGACAGATTTGGCTCCTCCGAGCTGGTCTATCTGGCCGAGGATAAGATGGCGCAGCGGCCTGTGGATAGCGAGGCCCTGCATCATATCCTCGCACCAATCAAAGCATCCGGGTTAGACACCCTGATCCTCGGCTGTACTCACTTTCCGATTCTAAGAGAGGAGCTGCAAAGCTACTTGGGTGAGGGCGTGCATCTATTAGATTCATCCAACGCTATTGCGGCTAGGGTGGTGAGCCTGCTCGAGCCGAGCATGAGTGGAGAGATAGGTAAGAGTCAGGCGCTTTACACGACAGATAGTATTTCCGAGGGATTAAGGAAGACCTTAGCTGCCTGGGGATTCAGATCGGCTACCGCTTTTCGCGATAGCCTGATGCCAATAGGCAGCTAGGTTATGACGCTGCTAAATATAAGCTGACTTTCTAATATCAAATTAATATCAATTAAGCCGGGTTAAATTTAGCTGGCCTGTGCTGCTTCGTTTTTCTCTGCGTCTTGCGACTTAGCTTCACGAACCTTGAGGGTGCGTTCCTGGAACTCGAATTCGTTTAGTTTGGTCATCGCCTTCTTGGCACCCGCCTCTGACATCTCGATAAAGCCGAAACCCTTACGACGTCCTGTCTTGCGATCGCGAACCAATCTGACCGAGCTAACAGGACCATACTTGCCAAATAACTCTTTCACTTCACCTTCGTGCACACGGTAAGGCAGGTTGCCTACATAGAGTGTCATTGTGGGTCCTGTATAAGTGTCGCCTCCGGTAGCGTTAGCGGGAGATGACTGAAGTGTAAAAATAACACTCGCAATAATAGCACCAGTAAAAAATGCGACCGCTGAATAAAGCTCTGGTGTGAACTGAGATATTGCCAATGCGCCCAGGATGGCGACAATCAAAACAATAAGAAATGGCTTTTGCATATAATAGGTTCTCTGAGGAATTGATAATTAACTGTTAACAGCTCGTATATGGTAATGAATTATTAGCAATTACACTAGCATATTGATGAAAAAACGAACTTTAGCGGCCTTTGATATTGCGAGATCTAGATCCATTTTGTGTGATTTCCCCTCATTTTGTTTCTTAATTCAACGAAGCGATTAAAAGATCGACTTGCGATCGCCAATCCTTGAAAAAGCCCTTGCGCCCAAATTAGAACTGCCTATAATGCGCATCCACTGACACGGCAAAGCAGACAACGCAGCGTCGAAACACTTGGTAGCTAAGGCGATAAGGTAGTCAGTCACTGAAAAGTGAAGCCTCAAAAAGTTTGCAAAAACTGCTTGACGCGAACAAGGGATTGCGTAGAATACGCAGCCCTAGCCACTCGGGAATCACCGGGGTGTGCTAACGCTCTTTAACAATTTATCAAGTAATCTGTGTGGACACTCACAGGTATTGAGTTAATCGAAAACGATTTAAATCTCAATGCAACGATGAGTGTTCATAGCAATATGTACAAACATCCTTAGATTCTTCCGAGTCTAAGTGATGAATCAGAATTCATTGAGTCGGACTTAGGTCCACAAAAACTTTTAATTGAAGAGTTTGATCATGGCTCAGATTGAACGCTGGCGGCAGGCCTAACACATGCAAGTCGAGCGGTAACAGGAAGAAAGCTTGCTTTCTTTGCTGACGAGCGGCGGACGGGTGAGTAATGCCTAGGGAACTGCCCAGTCGAGGGGGATAACAGTTGGAAACGACTGCTAATACCGCATACGCCCTACGGGGGAAAAGAGGGGATCTTCGGACCTTCTGCGATTGGATGTACCTAGGTGGGATTAGCTAGTAGGTGAGGTAATGGCTCACCTAGGCGACGATCCCTAGCTGTTCTGAGAGGATGATCAGCCACACTGGGACTGAGACACGGCCCAGACTCCTACGGGAGGCAGCAGTGGGGAATATTGCACAATGGGCGCAAGCCTGATGCAGCCATGCCGCGTGTGTGAAGAAGGCCTTCGGGTTGTAAAGCACTTTCAGCGAGGAGGAAAGGTTAACGGTTAATACCCGTTAGCTGTGACGTTACTCGCAGAAGAAGCACCGGCTAACTTCGTGCCAGCAGCCGCGGTAATACGAGGGGTGCAAGCGTTAATCGGAATTACTGGGCGTAAAGCGTACGCAGGCGGTTGATTAAGCGAGATGTGAAAGCCCCGGGCTTAACCTGGGAACTGCATTTCGAACTGGTCAACTAGAGTCTTGTAGAGGGGGGTAGAATTTCAGGTGTAGCGGTGAAATGCGTAGAGATCTGAAGGAATACCGGTGGCGAAGGCGGCCCCCTGGACAAAGACTGACGCTCAGGTACGAAAGCGTGGGGAGCAAACAGGATTAGATACCCTGGTAGTCCACGCCGTAAACGATGTCTACTCGGAATTTGGTGTCTTGAACACTGGGTTCTCAAGCTAACGCATTAAGTAGACCGCCTGGGGAGTACGGCCGCAAGGTTAAAACTCAAATGAATTGACGGGGGCCCGCACAAGCGGTGGAGCATGTGGTTTAATTCGATGCAACGCGAAGAACCTTACCTACTCTTGACATCCAGAGAACTTTCCAGAGATGGATTGGTGCCTTCGGGAACTCTGAGACAGGTGCTGCATGGCTGTCGTCAGCTCGTGTTGTGAAATGTTGGGTTAAGTCCCGCAACGAGCGCAACCCTTATCCTTACTTGCCAGCGGGTAATGCCGGGAACTTTAGGGAGACTGCCGGTGATAAACCGGAGGAAGGTGGGGACGACGTCAAGTCATCATGGCCCTTACGAGTAGGGCTACACACGTGCTACAATGGTCGGTACAGAGGGTTGCGAAGCCGCGAGGTGGAGCTAATCTCACAAAGCCGGTCGTAGTCCGGATTGGAGTCTGCAACTCGACTCCATGAAGTCGGAATCGCTAGTAATCGTGGATCAGAATGCCACGGTGAATACGTTCCCGGGCCTTGTACACACCGCCCGTCACACCATGGGAGTGGGCTGCACCAGAAGTAGATAGCTTAACCTTCGGGAGGGCGTTTACCACGGTGTGGTTCATGACTGGGGTGAAGTCGTAACAAGGTAGCCCTAGGGGAACCTGGGGCTGGATCACCTCCTTACCTATACGATTGACTGATATTTGTTGAGTGTTCACACAGATTACTTGATAGAAGATAGAGCAAAGATATACACGTCTATTTAGACGCTGTTAGTTTGTTTCAGCGCTAGGCGTTTGAGTTGCGAACGAAAGAATGTAGATAACTACATGACTGAGTGAGTAATGAAAAACAACAACGCGATGGAGCAAAGAAACAAGTATAAATGGGTCTGTAGCTCAGCTGGTTAGAGCGCACCCCTGATAAGGGTGAGGTCGGTGGTTCAAGTCCACTCTGACCCACCAATTCTTTTCTACTCTTCGTTAGTTTAATACTCGTTTAGCAGGCTAAACGTCGCATTAAACTGCCTTGATTAGAATGCGAATTGGAAAATGTATACTTTGTTCGCTGCATGTAATGGGGCTATAGCTCAGCTGGGAGAGCGCCTGCCTTGCACGCAGGAGGTCTGCGGTTCGATCCCGCATAGCTCCACCATTTGCTCTTAAAGAGAGCATGCAGTTATGGTTAGAGATGCCAAAGATAAATGCAGAATTTATCTTTGGCTTTTTTAAGCCCGCTCTTTAAAAATTTGGAAAGCTGATAGTAATAACCGAAAGGTTATTGCGAAAAATAATTGAGTTCTCAAAACACACTTTAATCAAGTGACTTGAGTATTCTTTTGGCGAAAGTAGAAACCGTTAGTTGCGATGCAGCTCAGATGAAACTCATTTGGGTTGTATGGTTAAGTGACTAAGCGTATACGGTGGATGCCTTGGCAGTCAGAGGCGATGAAGGACGTAGTAACTTGCGAAAAGCGTTGGCGAGCTAGTAACAAGCATTTGAGCTAACGATGTCCGAATGGGGAAACCCGGCACCATAAGGTGTCATCACTAAGTGAATACATAGCTTAGTGAGGCGAACGAGGGGAACTGAAACATCTAAGTACCCTTAGGAAAAGAAATCAACCGAGATTCCCCTAGTAGCGGCGAGCGAACGGGGATTAGCCCTTAAGCCTAGAGGGTGTTAGTGGAATGTGTTGGAAAGCACAGCGATACAGGGTGATAGCCCCGTACATGAAAACTAACTTTAGGTGAAAACGAGTAGGACGGGACACGTGATATCTTGTTCGAATATGGGGGGACCATCCTCCAAGGCTAAATACTCCTGACTGACCGATAGTGAACCAGTACCGTGAGGGAAAGGCGAAAAGAACCCCTGTGAGGGGAGTGAAATAGAACCTGAAACCGTATACGTACAAGCAGTGGGAGCGGTTCTTGAGACCGTGACTGCGTACCTTTTGTATAATGGGTCAGCGACTTACATTTTGTAGCGAGGTTAAGCGAATAGCGGAGCCGTAGGGAAACCGAGTGTTAACTGCGCGTTTAGTTGCAAGGTGTAGACCCGAAACCCGGTGATCTAGCCATGGGCAGGTTGAAGGTTGAGTAACATCAACTGGAGGACCGAACACACGTATGTTGAAAAATGCGGTGATGACTTGTGGCTGGGGGTGAAAGGCCAATCAAACCGGGAGATATCTGGTTCTCCTCGAAAGCTATTTAGGTAGCGCCTCGAGCGAATACCATTGGGGGTAGAGCACTGTTAAGGCTAGGGGGTCATCCCGACTTACCAACCCTTTGCAAACTCCGAATACCAATGAGTACTACTCGGGAGACACACGGCGGGTGCTAACGTCCGTCGTGAAAAGGGAAACAACCCAGACCATCAGCTAAGGTCCCAAAGTTATTGCTAAGTGGGAAACGATGTGGGAAGGCTTAGACAGCTAGGATGTTGGCTTAGAAGCAGCCATCATTTAAAGAAAGCGTAATAGCTCACTAGTCGAGTCGGCCTGCGCGGAAGATATAACGGGGCTAAGCAATACACCGAAGCTATGGGTACTAGCGCTTGCGCTAGTGCGGTAGAGGAGCGTTCTGTAAGCCGTTGAAGGTGAAGGGGTAACCCACGCTGGAGGTATCAGAAGTGCGAATGCTGACATGAGTAACGATAAAGGGGGTGAAAAACCTCCTCGCCGAAAGACCAAGGGTTCCTGTCCAACGTTAATCGGGGCAGGGTGAGTCGACCCCTAAGGCGAGGCCGAAAGGCGTAGTCGATGGGAAACGGGTTAATATTCCCGTACTTCTGCTAACTGCGATGGAGAGACGGAGAAGGCTAGGCTAGCGCGGCGTTGGTTGTCCGCGTTTAAGGCTGTAGGTAGGGTACTTAGGCAAATCCGGGTACCTAATACTGAGAGTTGATGACGAGTCACTACGGTGATGAAGTAGTTGATGCCATGCTTCCAGGAAAATCTTCTAAGCTTCAGGTTAGCAGGAATCGTACCCCAAACCGACACAGGTGGTCGGGTAGAGAATACCAAGGCGCTTGAGAGAACTCGGCTGAAGGAACTAGGCAAAATGGTACCGTAACTTCGGGAGAAGGTACGCTCCTGTTGGTGATGAGACTTGCTCTCTAAGCTGACGGGAGTCGCAGATACCAGGTGGCTGCAACTGTTTATCAAAAACACAGCACTGTGCAAAATCGCAAGATGACGTATACGGTGTGACGCCTGCCCGGTGCCGGAAGGTTAATTGATTGGGTTATCTTCGGAGAAGCTCATGATCGAAGCCCCGGTAAACGGCGGCCGTAACTATAACGGTCCTAAGGTAGCGAAATTCCTTGTCGGGTAAGTTCCGACCTGCACGAATGGCGTAATGATGGCCACGCTGTCTCCAGCCGAGACTCAGTGAAGTTGAAATTGCGGTGAAGATGCCGTATACCCGCGGCTAGACGGAAAGACCCCGTGAACCTTTACTATAGCTTGGCACTGAACATTGACCCTACATGTGTAGGATAGGTGGGAGACTTTGAAGCGGGAACGCCAGTTCTCGTGGAGTCATCCTTGAAATACCACCCTTGTAGTGTTGATGTTCTAACTCTGGCCCCTGAATCGGGGTTGAGGACAGTGCCTGGTGGGTAGTTTGACTGGGGCGGTCTCCTCCCAAAGAGTAACGGAGGAGCACGAAGGTTGGCTAAGTACGGTCGGACATCGTACGGTTAGTGCAATGGCATAAGCCAGCTTAACTGCGAGACATACACGTCGAGCAGGTGCGAAAGCAGGTCATAGTGATCCGGTGGTTCTGAATGGAAGGGCCATCGCTCAACGGATAAAAGGTACTCCGGGGATAACAGGCTGATACCGCCCAAGAGTTCATATCGACGGCGGTGTTTGGCACCTCGATGTCGGCTCATCACATCCTGGGGCTGAAGTCGGTCCCAAGGGTATGGCTGTTCGCCATTTAAAGTGGTACGCGAGCTGGGTTCAGAACGTCGTGAGACAGTTCGGTCCCTATCTGCCGTGGGCGTTGGATGATTGAAGGGAGCTGCTCCTAGTACGAGAGGACCGGAGTGGACGAACCGCTGGTGTTCGGGTTGTCATGCCAATGGCATTGCCCGGTAGCTACGTTCGGAATCGATAACCGCTGAAAGCATCTAAGCGGGAAGCGAGCCCTAAGATGAGTCATCCCTAGACCTTTAAGGTCTCTAAAGAGCCGTCCGAGACTAGGACGTTGATAGGCAGGGTGTGTAAGCGTTGTGAGGCGTTGAGCTAACCTGTACTAATGACTCGTGAGGCTTAACCATACAACCCAAAAGGGTTTCGTACGATGGTTTTACGTAATCAAAAGAATACAAAAGTACTTGATTGAAGTGCGAACTCAAGCAGCTTTCCGAATTTCCAATTTTGTCTGGAAACCATAGCATTGTGGTCCCACCTGATCCCATCCCGAACTCAGAAGTGAAACGCAATCGCGCCGATGGTAGTGTGGGGTCTCCCCATGTGAGAGTAGGTCATTTCCAGGCGCCTAATTAAGTGAAGAAGCCACCTGAATAAGGTGGCTTTTTTGCGTTTGGGGTTTATGAAATTATCAGTATCCCCTCTCGAAACCACCTTAATTAAAATCAGGTGGCTTATTCACTTATGTAGGCATGAATGCCTACTCCCGATGTCGTCCCACCGCTGAGCGGGGTCTCCGGCTACGAAGCATAGCTTCTCCGCGTTCAAGTGAGGCTAAATACTGCGTATTTAAAGCGCCTCACTTTCACCCCCATGTGTTCGCTACGCGAACCGAGTAGGTCATTTTCTGCTGCTACCGTTCTTTTGTTTTTGACAAAGTAACTGGAATGTTTATTCCTGTGTTCAGTTCTAATCGTATGTCTTACGCCCCCATGTGAGATTGAACATCTATCAACGAGAGCGAAGAAAATGTTTTAAGTAGGTCGATACTCTTCGCAGCTCTGTTAGCAACTGTATGGGTATCCTTTTTACAGGTGTCGATTGCCGACCGGTACGATCCTTCCTATTTTCAGTGTCCATTCATAAGTGAATCATGAGCTCCATCAAGATTAATCTTTGTTGGGATTTAGGTTGCCGGGGTTAGATACGTTACAATGGCTTTTTTGGCTGACAGACATAAATCACGCTTCCTCTATGGACTCCAAGAACACTGACTCTTTAACGCAATTTAATACCCTGGGCCTTAAGGCTGACTGCTTTCGATTGGTTAGGGCAAGGCAGGAGGCCGAGCTTATTGCCGTCTGTTTGAAGGCCTTTAAGCAGCAGGAGCCGCTATTGCTGATAGGTGGCGGTAGTAATATTGTGCTCATCGAGACCTTCCAAGGAACAGCCGTATTAGTGGAGACCAAGGGAATTGAGGTGAGTCAGGATGACCAATGCTATTACCTCAGTGTCGAGGCTGGTGAGGTGTGGCATGATCTCATCAAGTTCTGTCTCGATAATGAGATGCCAGGACTTGAGAACCTCGCGTTGATTCCGGGTTCTGTCGGCGCCGCGCCTATCCAAAATATCGGTGCCTATGGCGCAGAGCTGGCACAGTTCTGCGATTGGGTCGAATATCTCGACCTCGCTAGCGGTGAGATAAAACGGCTGAATGGTGGCGAATGCCAGTTTGCCTACCGAGAATCTATCTTCAAGAATGCCCTAAAGCATCGCGCCGTGATCTTGCGGGTGGGCCTCGTGCTACCCAAGGCGTGGCAACCTAATCTCAGCTATGGCCCATTGCAGGCATTGAGCGAACGTACCCAAGCGGTGACCCCAAGAGAGGTGTTCGACTGCATCTGCGAGACACGCATGGCCAAACTGCCCGATCCTGCCGTGTTAGGTAACGTCGGCAGCTTCTTTAAAAACCCTGTGGTGAGCCAGCAAACATTCGACGCGCTTAGGCAGCAATATGCCGACATAGTCGGTTATGCGCTCGCGGATTCACAGGTCAAGTTAGCGGCTGGCTGGTTGATCGACAAGGCAGGACTCAAGGGGCAGTCTGTCGGCAATGCATCGGTTCATCTTAAACAGGCCTTAGTCATTGTTAACAGAGGGGGCTGTAGGGGGCAGGATGTATGTGACTTGGCGAAGTTGGTGATAGATAGGATATTCGAACAATTTGGCGTAAGGTTAGAGGTCGAACCTAGGATCATAGGCGCAACCGGACAGAAGGAATTAGCAGATGCATGATCAGTGGGCCCGTCGCCGGGATATTATTCGTTTGTTGAGTCAGGGCCAGTTTGTGTCTGGCGAGGCGCTGGCCAGTGAGCTCGGCATCTCTCGGGCGGCAGTCAGCAAGCAGGTAGCCAACTTAGAAGAGTTTGGTGTCGACATCTATAGCGTTAAAGGCAAGGGCTATAAGTTAGCCACACCTATCTCGCTTATCGATGAGGCTAAGCTTAAGGCCGCTATCAAGAATCGCTGCTTCTATTTTAATGAGATCAACAGCACCAATGGTTTCCTACTCGAGCATGTGAAGGATCTCAGCAGTGGCGATATCTGTGTGGCCGAGTATCAGTCTGCCGGGCGTGGACGCCGCGGGCGTCAATGGGTATCTCCCTATGGATGCCACCTCTATACCTCCTTCTATTGGCAGTTTTCTCAGGGGATGGCCCAGGCGATGGGGCTTAGCTTGGTGGTAGGCTGCTCTTTGGTAACAGTGCTGCGTTCACTGGGAGTCGATGGCATAGGGGTTAAGTGGCCGAACGACATCTACCTCAACCATAAGAAGCTTGCGGGGATACTGATCGAGATGAGTGGCCAGGCAGACAGTGTTTGTGACCTGGTGATAGGTATAGGCATCAACCTCTCTATGTCGCCGGCGCAGGCGGATAAGATAGATCAGCCCTGGAGCGATCTGTCTGAGTTGGCGCAATTGCCGGACAAAACGGAATTGATGATTGCACTGCAGCAGCAATTAGTGACAGATCTCGAATTGTTTCAACGCCAAGGCCTGAAGGCATTCCAGTCAAGATGGCGCGAGGCCGATCTGTTCGACGGTGAGCCTATCAAGCTGTTGATGGGAGAGAATAGCGTCGAGGGGATCTGCTGCGGCATCGACGAGCAGGGAGCAATACTGCTTAAGACGGAGGAGGGCACTAAGGCCTTCGTCGGCGGTGAGATCTCCATGCGTCCCGCATAACAAAACGGCCATCTTTTGATGGCCGTTTGTCTATCTGTGAGTAAATGCAAGTGACAGGCTACCTAGTGTTAGCCTATTTACGCATCAGCACCTGGTGCATCATATGATCTGTTCCCTTGCGCAGGATAAGATGCGCCCTGTCCCGTGTGGGCAGAATATTCAGATTCAGGTTAGGGCCGTTGATGCTGTCCCAGATGTTGGCGGCTATCTTGGTGGCCTCATCGTCAGTCAGCTCTGAATAGTGATGGAAGTATGAGTTAGGGTCGCTAAAGGCGCCGGTGCGGAATTTGAGGAAGCGGGAGATATACCACTCCTTGAGCAGCGGCTCTTCGGCATCCACATAGATAGAGAAGTCGACAAAGTCGGACACGAAGGGCTGCTGTATGGCTACATGGGTATCCTGCCCCGTCTGCAGCACGTTGAGCCCTTCGATGATCAGGATATCGGGCTGTTCTATGGCCTGCTGGGTATCGGCCACCCTGTCGTAACTGATATGCGAATAGATAGGGGCATGTACCAGACTCTCACCTGCCTTGATCTTGGAGATGAACTCGACCAGCAGTTTCATATCATAGCTTTCTGGAAATCCCTTACGCTGTAGCAGTCCGCGGCGTTTGAGTTCGGACAGGGGATATAGAAAGCCATCTGTGGTGACCAGATCCACCTTGGGGTGCTCGGGCCACTGACGCAACAACGCCTGTAGGATACGCGCCGTAGTGCTTTTGCCTACCGCGACACTGCCGGCGATGCTGATAATATAGGGACGCTTAGGCGGCACACGACCGAGGAACTGATTCAAGACCAGTCCTCTCTGCTGCTTGGCGCCGACGATTAGATTCAGCAGGCGGCTCAGGGGCAGATAGATGTCGGTGACTTCATCGAGGGAGATAGATTCGTTGATACCGCGCAGATCGTCGAGATCGGATTCGCTGAGTGTCAGAGGCACTGATTTTCGCAGCTCGGCCCACTGCTGGCGGGCAAATGCGAGATAGAGTGCATTGTGAATTTGGTTGTTGGCGCGCATGAATGAAATCTCCCCTTAGGCAAGGCACAGTACACCATAGACCTCGGTGGAACAACATCAAAAACACGATTCCATAATGGCTTATTAACCTGTCGAAGCTTAGTGGGTAAATAGTGCACTTTCTGAGGCTTGCGTGGCGGAAAAAACGACGTTTAGGCGATTTTTTTGCAGATTTTTAAAATTAGGTATTGCACTTGTGCTCACGATTACCTAATATCCGCTACCGAAATGACACGCCGGCATAGCTCAGTTGGTAGAGCAACTGACTTGTAATCAGTAGGTCCCGAGTTCGACTCTTGGTGCCGGCACCATTTCTCTGGAGGGGTTCCCGAGTGGCCAAAGGGATCAGACTGTAAATCTGACGGCTCAGCCTTCGAAGGTTCGAATCCTTCTCCCTCCACCATTTTTCTAGGTAGTTAGGTAACCTTAGTTAGGTTGCGCGGATGTCGTATAATGGTATTACTCCAGCCTTCCAAGCTGATAACGCGGGTTCGATTCCCGCCATCCGCTCCAATTTTCGCTGATTGTGCCCGTATCTATGAGCCAGCCCAACAGGGTCCAGTTCACGATAAACTGCCTTCAGCCTTCCCAACTAAGCTTCCGTAATTATCTTAATTAAATCGATTCGATGACATAATAGGCATCGGATTTTTTGTTGTATGTAGATTTCATCACCAAGTATCTCTTAATTGGGGCAATACCATGGCTAAAGAAAAATTTGAACGTAGCAAACCTCACGTAAACGTGGGCACCATCGGTCACGTTGACCATGGTAAAACAACTCTTACAGCTGCTATCTCTCACGTACTGACTAAGACGTACGGTGGTGAAGCTAAAGATTTCGCACAGATCGATAACGCTCCAGAAGAGCGTGAGCGCGGTATTACCATCAATACCTCTCACATCGAGTACGACACTCCAACTCGTCACTACGCACACGTAGACTGCCCAGGCCACGCTGACTATGTTAAAAACATGATCACTGGTGCTGCACAGATGGACGGCGCTATCCTAGTAGTAGCTTCTACTGATGGTCCAATGCCACAGACTCGTGAGCACATCCTGCTTTCTCGTCAGGTAGGTGTACCTTTCATCATCGTATTCATGAACAAGTGTGACATGGTTGACGATGAAGAGCTGCTAGAACTAGTAGAGATGGAAGTTCGTGAACTACTATCTGAATACGACTTCCCAGGTGATGACCTACCAGTTATCCAGGGTTCAGCTCTGAAAGCCCTAGAAGGCGAGCCAGAGTGGGAAGCTAAGATCCTAGAACTAGCTGAAGCACTAGACTCTTACATTCCAGAGCCAGAGCGTGCAATCGACGGTGCATTCATTCTGCCAATCGAAGACGTATTCTCAATCTCAGGCCGTGGTACTGTTGTAACTGGTCGTGTTGAGCGCGGTATCGTTAAAGTTGGTGACGAAGTAGAAATCGTAGGTATCAAAGACACTACTAAGACTACTTGTACTGGTGTTGAAATGTTCCGTAAGCTGCTTGACGAAGGTCGTGCAGGTGAGAACTGTGGTGTACTACTACGTGGTACTAAGCGTGATGAAGTTGAGCGTGGTCAAGTACTGGCTCAGCCTGGTTCAATCACTCCACACACTCAGTTCGAATCAGAAGTATACGTACTGTCAAAAGAAGAAGGTGGTCGTCACACTCCATTCTTCAAGGGCTACCGTCCACAGTTCTACTTCCGTACAACTGACGTAACCGGTACTATCGAACTGCCAGAAGGCGTTGAAATGGTAATGCCTGGTGACAACATCAAGATGGTTGTTACTCTGATCTGCCCAATCGCGATGGACGAAGGTCTACGTTTCGCTATCCGTGAAGGTGGCCGTACAGTTGGTGCTGGTGTTGTAGCTAAGATCATCGCTTAATAGCATTTGATTTTACAAACACACTGAAAAAGGCAGCTTAGGCTGCCTTTTTTGTTTTAGAACTCCCAGATATTGTGCTTATCCTTGTGCGGCTTAGCCTTGCTTACTGCGCGGAATAAGAATACAATCTATGGCCGATTTTTGACCCTCTGGGCTTACTGCTTGCTCTGGGAGTAAGTTCGGAGAATGTTAGTGGTATGGACTGGGCAATCTCAGCACTTGCGAGTTTTTTATGCCCGGCCAGACTTAAGCTCAGGTCGTAGTGAGTAACGGAATTAACCGATGACAACAAATACTGAAAACCAGGGAAGCTCTCTGGATATCGTTAAATGGGGCATAGTAGTCGTACTGCTAGCGGCCGCCATTATTGCTAATCAGATGTATAGCGAAGCTAGTGTATTAGTTCGTGCTATCGGTGTCGTAGTGGCATTTGCTATAGCAGGTTTTATCGCGCTTCAAACCGAGAAGGGTAAACAAGCGCTGACTTTCGCTCGCGAGTCTCACATTGAAGTGCGTAAAGTGGTATGGCCGACGCGTCAAGAAGCCCTAAACACGACATTTATCGTACTACTGGCAACAGGCGTACTGGCATTGGTTCTGTGGGGAATGGATGCGGTACTGCTGAGAATTGTTAATTTTATTACGGGCGTATAGGCATTTCATATGACTGAAGCTAAAAAAAGATGGTATGTGGTTCAGGCCTTTTCTGGTTATGAAGGTCGTGTATGCAAATCATTGCTTGAACACATCAAAATGCACGGCATGGAGCATTACTTCGGCGAGGTACTAGTACCTACAGAGGAAGTGGTTGAGATGCGTGCAGGCCAGCGTCGTAAGAGCGAGCGTAAGTTCTTCCCTGGCTATGTGTTGGTACAGATGGAAATGAACGATGAAAGCTGGCACTTGGTGAAGAGCATCCCTCGTGTGATGGGCTTTATCGGTGGTACCTCTGATCGTCCAGCGCCTATCTCTGATCGCGAAGCTGAAGCGATTCTGCAGCGTCTACAAGAGACGACAGAGTCTCCGACTCACCGCGTGATGTTCGAGCCTGGTGAAGTGGTTCGCGTAACCGACGGTCCTTTTGCCGACTTTAACGGTACCGTTGAAGAGGTCGACTACGAGAAGAACCGCGTTAAGGTGTCTGTAATGATCTTCGGTCGTTCAACACCGGTAGAGCTAGATTTCAGCCAGATCGAAAAAAGCTGATTAAATAAAGCACAAAACGTATTGGAAATGGGTGCGGATTTTTGTATAATCCGCACCCATTATTTTCGGGGAGCTAATCGGCATGTCGCCGCTAGCGTTTGTACCCAAACTTGAGGAAAATGTCTCATGGCAAAGAAAGTTGATGGTTACATCAAACTACAAGTAGCAGCCGGTGCTGCAAACCCGTCGCCACCAGTTGGTCCTGCATTGGGTCAAAAAGGTGTCAACATCATGGAATTCTGTAAAGCATTCAACGCTCGTACTGAAAAGTTCGAGAAAGGTATGCCAATTCCTGTTGTGATCACTGTTTACACTGATCGCTCTTTCACTTTTGAAACTAAGACTCCACCTGCTTCATTCCTGCTGCTTAAAGCTGCTGGTCTTAAGTCTGGTTCAGGCCGTCCTAACACTGAAAAAGTGGGAACTATCAAGCGTAGCGCTGTCCAGGAAATCGCTGAGACTAAAGCCGCTGATATGACTGGTGCTGACATTGAAGCGATGACTCGCTCAATCGAAGGTACTGCGCGTTCAATGGGTTTGGTAGTAGAGGATTAATATCATGGCAAAGCTAACTAAACGCGCGCGTTTGATCCGCGAGAAAGTAGAAGCGACTAAGAGCTACGACATCAACGAAGCTGTTGCACTACTGAAAGAACTAGCTACTGCTAAGTTCGTTGAAAGTGTTGACGTTGCGGTTAACCTAGGTGTTGACCCACGTAAATCAGACCAAAACGTTCGTGGCGCGACTGTTCTGCCACACGGTACTGGTCGTGAAGTACGTGTTGCTGTGTTTACTCAAGGTGCTAACGCTGACGCCGCTAAAGAAGCCGGTGCTGAGCTAGTTGGTATGGACGAGCTTGCTGCACAAGTTAAAGCTGGTGAAATGAACTTCGACGTAGTTATCGCATCTCCAGATGCAATGCGCGTTGTTGGTCAGTTAGGCCAAATCCTGGGCCCACGTGGTCTGATGCCTAACCCTAAGACTGGCACTGTAACGCCTAACGTTGCTGAAGCTGTTAAGAACGCTAAAGCTGGTCAGGTTCGTTACCGCAACGACAAGAACGGTATCATCCACACTACCATCGGTAAAGTGGACTTCGAACCAGTTCAACTGAAAGAAAACCTAGACGCTCTGCTAGGCGCGCTTATCAAAGCTAAGCCAGCTGCAGCGAAAGGCGTTTTCGTTAAGAAAGTAAGCATCTCTACCACTATGGGTGCAGGTGTTGCGGTTGATCAGAGCACTCTGAACCCAACTGCTTAATTTCTTAGCTTGTTTTACAAGGTGCGGGGATTAGTCTATAATGCGCGCACCTTGTGGGTTGAGGACCATTTTCATTCGTGCAAATGGTTCACGTCCAAGACCGTAGGTGTTAACGAATAGACGTTAGCTTAATTCCCTACGTAGACGGTGTCGGACCCCAGATAGATTTATTCTGCCTGGATATTCGCGCCGTAAGTAACTGAGTATTTAATACTTAGTATGGTAATTGCTAGGGATATCCCTAGATTGAATCCAGGAGTAAAGCCAATGGCATTAAGACTCGAAGACAAAAAAGCGATTGTTGCTGAAGTCAACGAAGCTGCCAAAGGTGCTTTATCTGCAGTTGTTGCCGATTCTCGCGGTGTGACTGTAGGTGATATGACCGGTCTTCGTAAAACCGCTCGTGAATCTGGTGTTTACATTAAAGTTGTACGTAACACACTAGTTAAGCGCGCTGTTGAAGGTACTGATTTCGAGTGCCTAAGCGAAACGTTTACTGGTCCTACTTTGATTGCATTCTCTAACGAGCACCCAGGTGCCGCTGCGCGTCTTCTTAAAGATTTCGCGAAAGCTCAAGGGAACTTTGAAATCAAAGCAGCAGCCTTTGAAGGGGAATTAATCCCTGCAAGCGACATTGATCGTTTAGCAAAACTACCAACATACGAAGAAGCACTAGCACAGTTCATGATGACTATGAAAGAAGCATCTGCTGGCAAGTTCGTTCGTACATTGGCCGCTCTACGCGATCAGAAAGAAGCTGCTTAATTTTACAAGCCGCTTAAATAAATTGAATTCAGTACAATTAGGAATTTTTTGTTATGTCTATCACTAAAGACCAAATCTTAGAAGCCCTTGCAGCTATGTCTGTAATGGAAGTTGTTGAACTAATCGAAGCAATGGAAGAGAAGTTCGGCGTTTCTGCCGCTGCTGCTGTTGTTTCTGGTGGTGCTGATGCAGGCGCTGCTGCTGAAGAGAAGACAGAGTTTGACGTAGTTATGACTTCTCACGGCGACAACAAAGTTGCAGTAATTAAAGCTCTTCGTGGCGCTACAGGTCTAGGCCTGAAAGAAGCCAAGGGTATGGCTGAATCAGCTCCAGTAGCTGTTAAAGAAGGCATCTCTAAAGAAGAAGCTGAAGCACTGAAGAAAGAGCTTGAAGAAGCTGGTGCTCAAGTAGAGATCAAGTAAGTTATACTCTAACTTACAACCTCCCGAGTGATCGGGCGGAGGCTGGCGGTTTTTTAACCGTCGGCCTTTTTTGCGCTGTAAGCGTAGGCGATTTTTTATTCACCGTTTGTCGCCAGATTTCGCAGTCCCTAGCAGAGATTATTGGTTAGGTTCTTGCTTTCAACGGTGATGGGCAAACGTGCTGTTGCAACCCAGCGTTGTTTCAGTCTTGGTCACATCTCGCAATCAGAGGAAACCCATGGTTTACTCCTATTCTGAAAAGAAGCGTATTCGCAAAGACTTTGGTAAGCGTCCACAAGTGTTGGATATCCCTTACCTTCTGTCAATCCAGTTGGACTCGTTTAAGAAGTTCACCGATCAAGATCCTACAGGTGAGCGTGGTTTAGAAGCCGCTTTCCGTAGCGTTTTTCCCATCAAGAGCTTTTCTGGTAATTCAGAGCTGCAATATGTCAGCTATAAGCTAGGTGAGCCAGTTTTTGATGTGAAAGAGTGTCAAATTCGCGGTGTTACATACTCTGCTCCACTACGCGTTAAACTGCGTATGGTGCTGTATGATCGTGAAGCTGCGCCTGGCACAGTTAAAGACATTAAAGAACAAGAAGTCTATATGGGGGATATCCCTCTGATGACTGAAAACGGTACCTTTGTTATCAATGGTACTGAGCGTGTTATCGTTTCTCAGCTGCACCGTTCTCCTGGTGTATTCTTCGATCACGACCGTGGTAAGACCCACTCTTCAGGTAAGGTACTTTATAACGCACGTATTATTCCTTACCGTGGCTCATGGTTGGACTTCGAGTTCGATCCTAAAGATGCACTGTTTGTACGTATCGACCGTCGTCGTAAGCTTGCGGCGTCTATCATACTGCGTGCACTTGACTACTCTACTCAAGATATTCTCGATCTGTTCTTCGAACGTGTTCAGTACAAGATCAAGAAAGATAGCCTAGTCATGGCACTGGTTGCCGATCGCCTGCGTGGTGAGACAGCCAGCTACGACATCAAAGATGCTGAAGGTAACATCATAGTTGAGAAGGGCCGTCGTATTACTGCGCGCCACATTCGTCAACTTGAAAAGACCAACACCACAGAGCTTGAAGTACCTGTTGAGTACATCTCAGGCAAGATTGCTGCACAAGACTACATCGACCCAGATACGGGCGAAGTACTGGTTTCTGCTAACGCCGAAATCAGCCTGGAAGATCTTGCTAAGCTGTCTATGGCCGGCATCAAAGATATCGACACCCTATACGTCAACGAGCTTGACCACGGTGCCTATATCTCCGACACCCTACGTATCGATTCAACTACTAACCGCCTAGAGGCGCTGGTTGAGATCTATCGTATGATGCGTCCTGGCGAGCCGCCAACCAAGGATGCTGCCGAAGCGCTATTCCAAAACCTCTTCTTCAGTGAAGAGCGTTACGACCTGTCTAAAGTGGGTCGTATGAAGTTCAACCGTCGTCTCGGTATCGATGACGATGAAGGTACAGGTATCCTGACCAAAGAAGATATCGTTGCAGTAATGCAGAAGATCATCGAAATCCGTAACGGTAACGATGAAGTCGACGATATCGACCACCTGGGTAACCGTCGTATCCGTAGTGTTGGTGAAATGGCTGAGAACCAGTTCCGTGTTGGTCTCGTTCGTGTAGAACGTGCCGTACGTGAGCGTCTGTCTCTTGGCGATCTTAACGAGCTGATGCCACAAGATCTGATCAACGCTAAGCCGATTTCTGCGGCAGTGAAAGAGTTCTTCGGTTCTTCTCAGCTGTCTCAATTCATGGACCAGAACAACCCGCTGTCAGAAGTGACACACAAGCGTCGTATCTCTGCGCTTGGCCCAGGCGGTCTGACCCGTGAGCGTGCAGGTTTCGAGGTTCGAGACGTTCACCCAACTCACTATGGTCGTCTATGTCCAATTGAGACCCCTGAAGGTCCAAACATCGGTCTGATCAACTCGTTGGCAAGCTTCGCGCGCACCAACTCTTACGGTTTCCTCGAAACACCATACCGCAAAGTGGTTGATGGTGTGATCACAGATCAGGTGGATTACCTGTCTGCTATCGAAGAAGGTCGTTACGTGATCGCACAGGCTAACATCGAAGTCGATGCCGATGGCCGTATGGTTGAAGAGCAGATCGCTTGTCGTCATAAGGGTGAATCTACCTTTATGCGTGCAGCAGACGTTCAGTACATGGACGTATCACCACAGCAGATCATCTCTGTGGCAGCCTCTCTGATTCCGTTCCTAGAACACGATGACGCGAACCGTGCATTGATGGGTGCGAACATGCAACGTCAGGCAGTACCAACACTTAGAGCTGACAAGCCGCTAGTAGGTACTGGTATTGAGCGTACATTGGCCGTTGACTCAGGCGTAGTTGTTGCCGCTAAGCGTGGTGGTTACGTTGACTATGTCGATGCGAGCCGCATCGTGGTTAAGGTTAACGAAGACGAGCTGACTCCTGGTGAAGCCGGTATCGACATCTACAACCTGACCAAGTACACCCGTTCTAACCAGAACACCTGTATCAACCAGCGTCCATGTTGTAGCGTTGGCGAGCCAGTGGTTCGTGGTGACGTACTTGCAGATGGTCCATCTACCGACCTGGGTGACCTGGCGCTTGGTCAGAACATGCGTATCGCATTCATGCCTTGGAACGGTTATAACTTCGAGGATTCGATCTTAATCTCTGAGCGCGTTGCGCAAGAGGATCGTTTCACCACTATCCATATTCAAGAGCTTTCTTGTATTGCTCGTGATACTAAGCTGGGTAGCGAGGAGATCACCGCCGATATTCCAAACGTAGGTGAGTCTGCGCTGTCTAAGCTGGATGAATCAGGTATCGTTTACATCGGTGCAGAAGTGAAGGGTGGCGACATCCTGGTTGGTAAGGTTACGCCTAAGGGCGAGACTCAGCTGACCCCTGAAGAGAAGCTGCTACGCGCTATCTTCGGTGAGAAGGCTTCTGACGTTAAAGACAGCTCACTGCGTGTCCCTAACTCTGTTAAGGGTACCATCATCGACGTTCAGGTATTTACCCGTGACGGCGTTGAGAAAGACAAGCGTGCTGTTGAAATCGAAGAGATGCACATCGCTCAGGCTAAGAAAGACCTGACCGAAGAGTTCAAGATCCTTGAAGAAGGTGTCTTCGGTCGTGCGCGTAACCTTCTCATTGGAGCAGGTTTTGCCGAAGCCGAGCTTGATGCTCTGCCACGTCCTCAACTACTGGTACAAACCATTGAAGACGAAACTAAGCAGACTGAACTCGAGCAACTCGCCGAGCAGCATGAAGAGCTGAAAGCCGATTTCGATAAGAAATTTGAAATCAAACGCCGCAAGATCACCCAAGGTGATGACTTGGCGCCTGGCGTACTGAAGATCGTTAAGGTTTACCTGGCGGTTAAACGTACTATCCAACCTGGTGACAAGATGGCGGGTCGTCACGGTAACAAGGGTGTGATCTCTAAGATCAACCCAATCGAAGATATGCCGTACGACGAAAACGGTAACCCAGTGGACATCGTATTGAACCCACTAGGTGTACCATCACGTATGAACATAGGTCAGGTTCTCGAAGTGCACTTAGGTGCCGCGGCCAAGGGCATTGGTGATCGCATCACCGCTATGCTCGAAGAGCAGCGTGAACTTGCAGAGCTTCGTGGCTACATCAAGAAGGTGTACGAACTGGGTGAAGACGTGCAGCAGCAGGTCGATATCGACTCGTTCACCGATGAAGAAGTTCTACGTCTTGCTAAGAACCTCAAAGGCGGTATTCCGACTGCGACTCCAGCATTCGACGGCGCGAAAGAGAAAGAGATTAAGGACATGCTTGAACTAGCAGGTCTGCCAACCTCTGGACAGCTGAAGTTGTTTGATGGTCGTACCGGTAACGAGTTTGAACGTCCAGTAACCGTAGGTTACATGTACATGCTTAAACTTAACCACTTGGTTGACGATAAGATGCACGCGCGTTCAACAGGTTCTTACAGTCTTGTTACTCAGCAGCCTCTGGGCGGTAAAGCTCAGTTTGGTGGTCAGCGTTTCGGTGAGATGGAAGTATGGGCACTTGAAGCATACGGTGCCGCTTACACGCTACAAGAAATGCTTACTGTTAAGTCTGATGACGTTAACGGTCGTACTCAGATGTATAAGAACATCGTCGACGGTAACCATCAGATGCAACCAGGTATGCCTGAGTCCTTCAACGTATTGCTGAAGGAGATCCGTTCGCTCGGTATTAACATCGAGTTGGATCAAGAGTAAGACTTGGCCATCGCCGAAGTTTGGCAATAAACGGTGCTCTGCGAGAGCAGGGCACCTGGTTTAACTCCTTCAGGAGAGAAACGTGAAAGACTTATTAAAGTTTCTGAAACAGCAAAGCAAGACTGAAGAATTTGAAGGCATCAAGATCGGCCTAGCGTCGCCTGATCTGATCCGCTCTTGGTCATTTGGTGAAGTTAAGAAGCCAGAAACCATCAACTACCGTACTTTCAAGCCTGAGCGTGAAGGTTTGTTCTGTGCGCGTATTTTTGGTCCAGTTAAAGACTACGAGTGTTTATGCGGTAAGTATAAGCGTCTTAAGCACCGTGGTGTGATTTGTGAGAAGTGTGGCGTAGAAGTTACCCAGACTAAAGTACGTCGTGAGCGTATGGGTCACATCGATCTAGCCAGCCCAGTAGCACACATTTGGTTCTTGAAGTCTCTGCCGTCTCGTATCGGTTTGATGCTGGATATGACTCTGCGTGACATCGAACGTGTGCTTTACTTCGAATCTTTCGTCGTGATCGAGCCTGGCATGACCAGCCTCGAGCGCGGTCAGATGCTGACCGAAGAAAACTACCTCGACGCACTCGAAGAGTACGGTGATGAGTTTGAAGCCAAGATGGGTGCCGAGGCAGTACTTGAGCTGCTGCGCGCTATCGATCTTGAGAAAGAGATTGAAGAGATGCGCGAAGAGCTGCCATCGATCAACTCTGAGACTCGTCGTAAGAAGATCACTAAGCGTCTGAAGCTGATCGAGGCCTTCTACCAGTCTGGCAACAAGCCAGAGTGGATGATCCTCAAGGTGCTACCTGTTCTGCCACCTGATCTGCGTCCACTGGTTCCACTGGATGGCGGTCGTTTCGCGACTTCAGATCTGAACGATCTGTATCGCCGCGTGATCAACCGTAACAACCGTCTGAAGCGTCTGTTAGACCTAGCTGCACCGGACATCATCGTACGCAACGAAAAGCGTATGCTGCAAGAGTCTGTTGATGCGCTATTGGATAACGGTCGTCGCGGTCGTGCGATCACGGGTTCTAACAAGCGTCCTCTGAAATCTTTGGCCGATATGATCAAGGGTAAGCAGGGTCGTTTCCGTCAGAACCTACTGGGTAAGCGTGTTGACTACTCAGGCCGTTCGGTTATTACCGTAGGTCCTACTCTGCGTCTGCATCAGTGTGGTCTGCCTAAGAAGATGGCACTCGAGCTGTTCAAGCCATTCATCTACGGCAAGCTGGAAGGTCGTGGCCTGGCTACTACCATCAAAGCTGCTAAGAAGATGGTTGAGCGCGAAGTACCAGAGGTTTGGGACGTACTCGATGACGTGATCCGTGAGCATCCTGTGATGCTTAACCGTGCACCAACACTTCACCGTCTTGGTATCCAGGCGTTTGAGCCGGTACTGATTGAAGGTAAGGCGATCCAACTGCACCCATTGGTGTGTGCGGCATACAACGCTGACTTCGACGGTGACCAGATGGCGGTTCACGTGCCACTGACGCTAGAAGCTCAGTTGGAAGCACGTTCACTCATGATGTCTACCAACAACATCCTGTCACCTGCGAACGGTGAGCCGGTGATCACACCGTCACAGGACGTTGTATTGGGTCTGTACTACACCAGCCGTGAGCGTATCAACGGCCGCGGTGAAGGCATGGCATTTGAATCTGTTGCCGAAGTAGAAAAGGCATACCGTACTGGCGTTGCCGAGCTGCACGCTCGCGTTAAGGTACGTATTACCGAGACGACTATCGCTGAAGACGGCGAGCGCACCGAGTCACGTCGTATCGTAGATACTACTGTGGGTCGTGCCCTGTTGTCTCAGGTTCTGCCAAAAGGCCTTTCTTATGATCTGGTTAACCAGAACATGGGTAAGAAGCAGATCTCTAAGCTATTGAACACCTGTTACCGTCAGCTAGGTCTGAAAGATACCGTTATCTTCGCTGACCAACTGATGTATACCGGTTTCCATTTCGCGACCGTTTCTGGTGCGTCTGTGGGTATCAACGACATGGTGATTCCAGATGAGAAATACTCTCTGGTTGCCGATGCCGAAGCTGAAGTACTTGAGATTCAAGAGCAGTTCCAGTCGGGTCTGGTTACCGCCGGTGAGCGTTACAACAAGGTTATCGATATCTGGGCAAGTGCGAACGAAAAAGTTTCTAAGGCGATGATGGATAACCTGTCTACCGAGACAGTGATTAACCGTGATGGCGAAGAAGAAACTCAAGCTTCGTTCAACAGCATCTACATGATGGCCGACTCGGGCGCTCGTGGTAGTGCTGCACAGATTCGTCAGCTAGCGGGTATGCGTGGTCTGATGGCGAAGCCAGATGGCTCGATCATCGAAACCCCAATTACGGCGAACTTCCGTGAAGGTCTAAACGTACTCCAGTACTTTATCTCTACTCACGGTGCGCGTAAGGGTCTAGCGGATACCGCACTTAAGACAGCGAACTCGGGTTACCTGACTCGTCGTCTGGTTGACGTTGCACAAGACTTAGTGGTTATCGAAGACGATTGTGGTACACACGAAGGTCTGACAATGAAGCCGCTGATCGAAGGTGGTGATGTTGTTGAGCCGCTACGTGAGCGTGTACTGGGTCGTGTGGTAGCTGAAGATGTTTACTACCCAGGTACCGAAGATGTACTTGCGCCGCGTAACACCCTGCTTGATGAAGCATGGTGTGACAAGCTCGAAGAACACTCTATCGACGAAGTTAAGGTTCGTTCTGTAATTAGCTGTGACACAGACTTCGGTGTGTGTGCGGCGTGTTACGGCCGTGACCTTGCACGTGGTCACCTGATTAACCAAGGTGAAGCCATTGGTGTGGTAGCTGCTCAGTCAATCGGTGAGCCAGGTACACAGCTGACGATGCGTACCTTCCACATCGGTGGTGCGGCATCGAGAGCGTCTGCAGAAAACAACGTACAGGTTAAGAATGCCGGTACAGTTAAGCTGCACAACGCTAAGCATGTTACCAACAGTGACGGTAAGCTGGTTATCGTATCGCGTTCATCTGAAATCGCGATTATCGATGAGCTGGGTCGTGAGAAAGAGCGTTACAAGGTGCCTTACGGTACTGTCCTAGAGAAGCTGGAAGACGCAACGGTTAATGCCGGTGAAGTCATCGCTAACTGGGATCCGCACACTCACCCAATCGTTTCTGAGGTAGCGGGTAGCATCAAGTTCGTTGACATGATCGAAGGTGTCACCATGACACGTCAGACCGACGAGCTAACGGGTCTATCTTCTATCGTGGTTATGGATGTGGGTCAACGTCCTACTGCGGGTAAAGAGATGCGTCCGGCGATTCGTCTGGTTGGTGCCGATGGCAATGACCTGATGATCCCTGGTACCGAAGTACCAGCGCAATACTTCTTGCCTGGTAAGGCGATCGTTAACCAAGACGATAACGCACAAATCGCCGTCGGTGACGCGCTTGCACGTATTCCGCAAGAATCATCTAAGACTCGCGATATTACCGGTGGTCTGCCACGCGTTGCAGACTTGTTCGAAGCGCGTAAGCCGAAAGAGCCTGCCATCTTGGCTGAGTACTCAGGTACTATCTCGTTCGGTAAAGAGACCAAAGGTAAGCGTCGTCTAGTGATCACACCTGCCGATGGTGGTAAGCCATACGAGGAGATGATTCCTAAGTGGCGTAACCTGAACGTGTTCGAAGGTGAGAAGGTTGAACGCGGCGAAGTTATCGCCGACGGTCCAGAAGCTGCACACGACATCCTGCGTCTGCGTGGTATTCACAAGGTGGCTAACTACATCGTTAACGAAGTGCAAGACGTTTACCGTTTGCAAGGCGTGAAGATTAACGATAAGCACATCGAAGTGATCATCCGTCAGATGCTGCGTAAGTGTGAGATCACCGAAGCCGGTGACAGTGAGTTCCTCCCGGGCGAACAGGTTGAAGTGTCTCGCGTTAAGATCGCTAACCGCGAACTTGAAGCGCAAGGCAAAGAACCTGCTAAGTTCGAGCGTGAACTACTGGGTATCACCAAGGCCTCGTTGGCGACCGAGTCGTTTATCTCGGCGGCATCGTTCCAGGAAACCACTCGCGTATTGACCGAAGCTGCCGTAGGCGGTAAGAGCGATAAGCTACGTGGCCTGAAAGAGAACGTGATCGTGGGTCGTCTGATCCCGGCCGGTACAGGTTATGCGTACCACACCAGCCGTAACCAGGCTGCACAGAATGGCCCGGCAGAAGAAGTGCCGGCAATCAGTGCCAGTGAAGCAGAGCAAAACCTTGCCGATCTATTGAACCTGGCGGGCAGCCCTGAATAATCAGTGCTAGTCGGTAAATAGATTGTAAAAAAGGCACCTCAGGTGCCTTTTTTTTACTTAAATTGGGTAAAAAGTTGGCTATTTCTTGACAGCGACCCCTTACCTTTCTAAAATTTCGCGTCCCACACCTGTGGGATATAGATTTTTCACACCTTACTGTTGAGTTTAATCAACTGATTCGGAGCTATACATGGCAACTGTAAACCAGTTGGTACGTAAGCCTCGCTCGCCAAAAGTCATCAAGACTAACGTGCCTGCGTTGAATGCGTGTCCACAAAAGCGTGGTGTTTGTACTCGCGTGTACACAACCACACCTAAAAAACCTAACTCTGCACTACGTAAAGTAGCTCGTGTGCGTCTAACTAACGGTTTCGAAGTTACTTCGTACATCGGCGGTGAAGGCCACAACCTGCAGGAACACAGCGTGATTCTAATCCGTGGTGGTCGTGTTAAAGACTTACCAGGTGTTCGTTATCACACTGTTCGTGGCGCATTAGACTGTGCTGGTGTTAGTGAGCGTCGTCAAGGACGTTCTAAGTACGGAGCTAAGCGTCCTAAGTCTTAACGTTTTCCGTTAAGTAAGGCCAAGCTAGAGATAAATGTGATTCCAGTTTTGGGGTCCCTGAAGCATACGGAGAAATTGTTATGCCAAGACGTCGCGTTGTAGGACAACGTAAAATCCTACCAGATCCAAAATTTAATAGTGAGTTGCTGGCTAAGTTCATCAACGTCATTATGCAGGACGGCAAAAAGTCGACTGCTGAAAAAATCATTTACAAGGCACTAGACGTTGTCGCTGAGAAGAAAGGCGAAGAGCACCTAGTGATCCTTGAAGCAGCCCTGGATAACGTACGTCCAACTGTCGAGGTTAAGTCTCGTCGTGTTGGTGGTTCTACTTACCAGGTACCATGTGAAGTTCGTCCAGTGCGTCGTAACGCACTAGCGATGCGCTGGTTAGTTGAAGCTGCACGTAAGCGTGGTGAAAAATCTATGGCTCTACGTCTAGCAGGTGAAATGCTAGATGCTGCCGAAAACAAAGGCACTGCTGTTAAGAAGCGCGAAGACGTGCATCGTATGGCAGAAGCAAACAAAGCGTTTGCTCATTACCGCTGGTAATCTTTTGGTGCAGGCGATTGCCTGCACCATGTTTTACATCACTAAGGTGCCTACCTTAGTAAAGAGGGTTTAATCGTGGCTCGTACAACTCCAATTGAGCGCTACCGTAATATCGGTATCTGTGCTCACGTTGACGCAGGAAAAACCACAACTACAGAACGTGTTCTCTTCTATACCGGTATGTCTCACAAGATCGGTGAGGTGCATGATGGCGCTGCCACCATGGACTGGATGGAACAGGAGCAGGAGCGTGGTATTACTATCACCTCGGCGGCAACGACCACGTTCTGGCGCGGTATGGATGCTCAATTTACCGAGCATCGTATCAACATCATCGACACCCCTGGCCACGTTGACTTCACTATTGAAGTTGAGCGTTCGCTACGTGTACTCGATGGCGCAGTAGTTGTGTTCTGTGGTTCATCTGGTGTTGAACCTCAGTCCGAAACTGTATGGCGACAAGCGGACAAGTACCACGTCCCGCGCTTAGTGTTTGTCAATAAGATGGACCGCGCTGGTGCTGACTTTGAACGCGTCGTTGGACAGATACGTAACCGTCTGGGAGCGACTTGTGTACCTATTCAATTGAACATAGGTGCAGAAGAAGAGTTTAAGGGTGTCATTGACCTGATCAAGATGAAGGCCATTAACTGGAACGAATCAGATCAAGGTATGACCTTCAATTATGAAGAAATTCCCGCAGAGTTGGCCGGCAAGGCCGCTGAGATGCGTGAATACCTAGTTGAGAGTGCGGCCGAAGCCTCTGAAGAACTGATGGACAAGTACCTTGAAGAAGGTGAGCTATCGGAAGAAGAGATCAAGGCAGCATTACGTCAGCGAACTCTGGCTAACGAGATCGTACTGGCTACCTGTGGTTCTGCATTTAAGAACAAGGGTGTGCAGGCGGTACTCGATGCTGTTATCGATTATTTGCCATCGCCAGTCGAAGTACCCGCCATTAAGGGTATTGACGAAAATGAGAATGAAGTCGAACGTCCAGCGGACGACAACGCGCCATTCTCTGCGTTAGCATTTAAGATCGCGACAGACCCATTCGTAGGAACACTGACCTTTGTGCGTGTTTATTCAGGCGTATTGGAAGCAGGTTCTGGCGTATATAACTCGGTCAAACAAAAGCGTGAGCGTATTGGTCGTATGGTGCAGATGCATGCAAACGACCGTAAAGAGATCAAAGAAGTCCGTGCTGGTGACATCGCGGCGGCTATTGGTCTGAAGGATGTTACCACTGGTGACACCCTATGCGATGCTGACCATAAAGTTATTCTCGAACGTATGGAGTTCCCTGAGCCCGTAATCACGATTGCTGTGGAGCCTAGATCTCAAGCCGACCAAGATAAGATGGGTATAGCGCTGCAGAAACTTGCTGCAGAAGATCCCTCTTTCCGTGTTGAGACCAACGAAGAATCGGGTCAAACCCTGATCTCTGGTATGGGCGAGTTGCACTTAGACATCATCGTCGACCGTATGCGTCGCGAATTCAGTGTCGAATGTAACGTAGGTAAGCCACAAGTAGCGTATCGTGAGACTATTCGCTCGAGTGTAGAAGTCGAAGGCAAGTTCGTTCGTCAATCTGGTGGCCGAGGTCAATTTGGTCACGTTTGGTTGAAGCTTGAACCTCAAGAAGAAGGTTTCGGCTATGAATTTGTCAACGAGATTGTTGGTGGTGTTGTTCCAAGAGAATACATCCCTGCAGTAGATAAAGGTATCCAGGAACAGATGAAGAATGGCGTACTCGCCGGTTTCCCTGTTCTGGACGTCAAAGTAACGCTGTTCGACGGCTCATACCATGATGTCGACTCGAACGAGATGGCGTTTAAGGTGGCCGCCTCTATGGGCTTCAAGAAGGGTGCTCTCGAAGCAGACCCTGTGTTACTCGAACCTTGTATGAAGGTTGAAGTAACCACTCCTGAAGATTACATGGGGGATGTAGTAGGCGACTTAAACCGACGTCGCGGCATGATCGAAGGTATGGACGACGGCATTGGCGGCGTCAAAATCGTTCGAGCTGTAGTACCTCTATCTGAAATGTTTGGTTACGCGACAGACTTGCGTAGCGCTACCCAAGGACGTGCCTCATACTCTATGGAGTTCCTGAAGTACTCGGATGCGCCGCAGAATGTTGCAAAATCAGTTATAGAAGCGCGCGGATAACCGCAAACTAGTCTATAACTCATAATTGAATGCTATTACTCAGCAAGGCTGAGTATTTCTGAAAAGAAAGGAATATATCGTGGCTAAAGAAAAATTTGAACGTAGTAAACCCCATGTTAACGTTGGTACCATCGGTCACGTTGACCATGGTAAAACAACTCTAACTGCTGCTATCTCTCACGTACTGACTAAGACTTACGGTGGTGAAGCTAAAGATTTCGCACAGATCGATAACGCTCCAGAAGAGCGTGAGCGCGGTATTACCATCAATACCTCTCACATCGAGTACGACACTCCAACTCGTCACTACGCACACGTAGACTGCCCAGGCCACGCTGACTATGTTAAAAACATGATCACTGGTGCTGCACAGATGGACGGCGCTATCCTAGTAGTAGCTTCTACTGACGGTCCAATGCCACAGACTCGTGAGCACATCCTGCTTTCTCGTCAGGTAGGTGTACCTTTCATCATCGTATTCATGAACAAATGTGACATGGTTGACGATGAAGAGCTGCTAGAACTAGTAGAGATGGAAGTTCGTGAACTGCTATCTGAATACGACTTCCCAGGTGATGACCTACCAGTTATCCAAGGTTCAGCTCTGAAAGCCCTAGAAGGCGAGCCAGAGTGGGAAGCTAAGATCCTAGAACTAGCTGAAGCACTAGACTCTTACATTCCAGAGCCAGAGCGTGCAATCGACGGTGCATTCATTCTGCCAATCGAAGACGTATTCTCAATCTCAGGCCGTGGTACTGTAGTAACAGGTCGTGTTGAGCGCGGTATCGTTAAAGTTGGTGACGAAGTAGAAATCGTAGGTATCAAAGACACTACTAAGACTACTTGTACTGGTGTTGAAATGTTCCGTAAGCTGCTTGACGAAGGTCGTGCAGGTGAGAACTGTGGTGTACTACTACGTGGTACTAAGCGTGATGAAGTTGAGCGTGGTCAAGTACTGGCTCAGCCTGGTTCTATCACTCCACACACTCAGTTCGAATCAGAAGTATACGTACTGTCAAAAGAAGAAGGTGGTCGTCACACTCCATTCTTCAAAGGCTACCGTCCACAGTTCTACTTCCGTACAACTGACGTAACCGGTACTATCGAGCTGCCAGAAGGCGTTGAAATGGTAATGCCTGGTGACAACATCAAGATGGTTGTTACTCTGATCTGCCCAATCGCGATGGACGAAGGTCTACGTTTCGCTATCCGTGAAGGTGGCCGTACAGTTGGTGCTGGTGTTGTAGCTAAGATCATCGCTTAATAGCATTTGATTTTACAAACACACTGAAAAAGGCAGCTTAGGCTGCCTTTTTTATTGCCGGCGATTTGTTGGAGGAAGGGGGCTAGCTTTTCTGATCTGGATAAGTATAATACTCGCCACTTTAAGAGTTAACGCATAACTGCTGTTAATTCGTTCAACGGGCTTGATCTTAAACTTTAGATCAGTATAATAGCCCCTCGCCTTAACCATTAGGCGAAGTTTGTCGGTTCTCGAAACCGACGTAAAATAATACAGCGACTCCGATTTGGAGTCGAACGGTTAAATCATCTCGCTCTGCTTTTCCAGTAAGGAAGAAGCTAGAGGGTGATTTTTTATGTGTCCATTTTAGGAGCTCTGGTCAATGCAGAACCAAAGAATCCGTATCCGCCTCAAAGGATTTGATCATCGTCTGATCGATCAATCTACCGCGGAAATCGTTGAAACTGCTAAGCGCACAGGCGCCCAGGTACGTGGTCCAATCCCACTACCAACGCGTAAAGAGCGTTATACCGTTTTGATCTCTCCACACGTTAATAAAGATGCGCGTGATCAGTACGAACTTCGTACTCATAAGCGTCTTGTTGACATCGTAGAGCCGACTGAAAAGACTGTAGATGCACTTATGCGTCTAGATCTGGCGGCAGGTGTTGACGTTCAAATTAGCTTAGGTTAATTGAGATCCTTAGAAGAGGTTTGAGAGATGGCTATCGGTCTTATCGGTCGTAAAGTAGGTATGACTCGCATCTTCACTGAAGATGGTGCGTCAATACCTGTAACAGTAATTGAAATTGCAGCTAACCGCGTTGCTCAAGTGAAAACTTTAGAAACTGACGGTTACCGTGCACTTCAAATTACTACTGGTACCAAAAAAGCTAATCGCATCACTAAACCAGAAGCAGGTCACTTTGCTAAGGCTGGCGTTGAAGCTGGTCGTGGTTTGTGGGAAATGCGTCTGGCTGACGGTGAAGGCGAAGGCATCGAAGTAGGTGCTGAGCTTAATGTTGATATCTTCGCTGACGTAGCGAAAGTTGATGTTACTGGTCAATCAAAGGGTAAAGGTTTCCAAGGCGGTATCAAGCGTTGGAATTTCCGCACTCAAGATGCAACACACGGTAACTCATTGGCACATAGAGCTAACGGTTCTATCGGTCAAAACCAAACACCTGGTCGCGTTTTCAAAGGTAAGAAAATGTCTGGCCACATGGGTGCAGAGCGTGTTACTACCCAGAATCTAGACGTTGTACGTGTAGACGCTGAGCGTAACCTGCTATTGGTTAAGGGTGCAGTTCCAGGCGCTACTAATGGCGACCTGATCATCAAGCCTGCCGTTAAAGCTTAGGTCTGAGGAGATAGTAATGGAATTGGTATTGAAAGACGCACAGAGTGCTCTTGAAGTTTCCGAAACTACCTTCGGCCGTGACTTTAATGAAGCACTGGTTCATCAGGTAGTTGTAGCATACGCTGCAAACGCGCGTCAGGGTACTCGTGCTCAAAAGACTCGCGCAGAAGTAACTGGCTCTGGCAAAAAGCCATGGCGCCAAAAAGGTACTGGCCGTGCTCGTGCTGGTACTGTTAAAGGCCCAATCTGGCGTGGCGGTGGCGTTTCATTCGCTGCTAAAACCCAAGATCACAGCCAAAAAGTAAACAAGAAGATGTACCGCGGAGCGCTTAAGAGCATTCTGTCTGAATTAGTACGTCAAGATCGTCTTGTTGTTGTTGAGTCATTCGGTGTTGAAGCTCCTAAGACTAAAGAGTTGAAGGCTAAGCTGAAAGACATGAAGCTGGAAGACGTATTAATTGTTACTCCAGAGATTGACGAGAACTTGTTCTTAGCTGCACGCAACCTGTACAAAGTTGACGTTCGCGACGTTGCTGGTATCGATCCAGTAAGCCTAATCGCGTTCGAAAAAGTACTGGTTACTGCCGATGCTGTTAAGCAAATCGAGGAGATGCTGGGATGATAAGCGAAGAACGTTTGCTAAAAGTTATTCTAGCGCCACACATCTCTGAAAAGAGTACTGTTTGCGCTGAAAATAACAACACGGTCGTTTTCCGTGTAGCTATCGATGCGACTAAAGCTGAAGTTAAAGCTGCAGTAGCTAAGTTGTTCGAAGTTGAAGTAGATTCAGTTCGCACTTTGGTTAACAAAGGTAAGACTAAGCGTCACGGTGCCCGTACTGGCCGTCGTAGCGATTGGAAAAAAGCCTATGTGACTTTAGCTGCTGGTGCTGACATCGATTTCGTCGGCGCTGAGTAAGCAAAGGAGAATTATCATGGCAGTTATTAAGTGTAAGCCAACCTCTGCTGGTCGTCGCCACGTTGTTAAAGTGGTGAACAGCGATCTGCATAAGGGTAAACCCTTTGCTGGCCTGTTGGCGAAAAAAGCTAAGAGCGGTGGCCGTAACAACACCGGTCGTATTACTGTTCGTCACGTAGGTGGTGGACACAAGCAGCACTACCGTATTGTTGACTTCAAGCGCAACAAAGACGGTATCCCTGCTAAAGTAGAGCGTTTGGAATATGATCCAAACCGTACCGCTAACATCGCACTTGTTTTGTATGCTGATGGTGAGCGTCGTTATATCCTTGCTGCTAAAGGCATGCAAGCTGGTGATCAAATCCAGTCTGGTATCGATGCTGAAATCAAAGCGGGTAACGCTTTGCCACTACGCAACATCCCAGTAGGTAGCGTTGTTCACGCAGTTGAAATGAAGCCTGGTAAAGGTGCTCAGATCGCTCGTTCAGCAGGTACCTACGTACAAGTTGTAGCTCGTGATGGCGCATACGCCACTCTACGTCTTCGCTCTGGCGAAATGCGTAAAGTGCCAGTAGATTGCCGCGCGACATTAGGTGAAGTTGGTAATGCCGAGCATATGCTACGCCAGTTGGGTAAAGCAGGTGCTAAGCGCTGGAGAGGCGTACGCCCAACAGTTCGTGGTGTTGCAATGAACCCAGTAGACCATCCACATGGTGGTGGTGAAGGCCGTACATCTGGTGGCCGTCACCCAGTGACTCCATGGGGTGTCCCAACTAAGGGTTATAAGACCCGTAGTAACAAACGCACCGACAAGTACATCGTACGTCGTCGTAACAAAAAGTAAGAGGATTCGCCATGCCACGTTCTCTCAAGAAAGGTCCATTCATTGACCTACACTTGCTGAAGAAGGTAGAGAAAGCGATGGAAGCGGGTGACAAGAAGCCTATCAAGACTTGGTCTCGCCGCTCAATGATCATTCCTAACATGATTGGAATGACCATCGCTGTCCATAATGGTCGTCAGCACGTACCTGTGTTCGTAACTGACGAGATGATCGGCCACAAGCTTGGTGAATTTTCACCAACTCGCACTTATCGCGGCCATGCTGCTGATAAGAAAGCGAAGAAGCGTTAATACGGGAGACTCGAGATGGAAGTTTTAGCTAAACATCGTTTTGCCCGTACGTCGCCTCAAAAGTGTCGTTTGGTTGCAGATCAAATTCGTGGACTGCCTGTTGCTAAGGCTCTTGAAATTTTGACTTTCAGCCCTAAGAAAGCAGCTGTACTTGTTAAGAAAGTACTAGACTCTGCTATCGCTAATGCTGAGCACAACGAAGGTGCTGACATTGACGAGCTGAAAGTTGGAAAAGTCTTTGTAGACGAGGGTCCAACTATGAAGCGTATCATGCCACGTGCTAAAGGCCGTGCTGATCGTATTATCAAGCGTACCAGCCACATCACTGTGGTTGTGTCAGATCGCTAGGAGTTAGCAATGGGACAGAAAGTACATCCTAATGGTATCCGTCTGGGTATCACTAAGCCTTGGATCTCGACTTGGTACGCTGATAAATCAGATTATGCCAACAATCTAAGCAGCGACTGGGAAGTGCGTAAGTTTCTAGAAAAGAAACTTAAGCAAGCCTCAGTCTCTAAGATTGTTATCGAGCGTCCAGCTAAGAGTGTTCGCGTTACCATTCACACTGCCCGTCCAGGTGTTGTGATCGGTAAGAAAGGCGAAGATGTTGAAAAGCTGCGCAACGAAGTTGCTAAGTTGACTGGTATTCCAGCTCAAATCAACATCGCTGAAATCCGTAAGCCAGAGCTAGATGCGAAGCTGGTTGCCGAAGGCATCGCTTCTCAGCTAGAGCGTCGTGTAATGTTCCGTCGTGCTATGAAGCGTGCGGTACAGAACGCTATGCGTCTAGGTGCTAAGGGTATCAAAGTTGAAGTGAGCGGCCGTTTAGGCGGTGCTGAGATTGCGCGTTCAGAGTGGTATCGTGAAGGTCGTGTGCCTCTACATACACTGCGTGCTGATATCGATTATTCTACTGCAGAAAGTCACACTCAATACGGTGTGATCGGCGTTAAAGTTTGGGTCTTCAAAGGTGAAGTTCTAGACGGCGTTGTTCCTGCGCTAGAAGAGCCGAAACAGCAGCCGAAGCGTAAGCCTCGCGGTAAATAGGAGAGCTGGCAATGCTGCAACCAAAACGAATGAAGTTTCGTAAAATGTTCAAAGGCCGTAACCGCGGTCTGGCGAACGGCACTGAAGTAAGCTTCGGTGAGTTCGGTTTGAAAGCTGTTGGACGTGGCCGTCTGACTGCTCGTCAAATCGAATCTGCGCGTCGTGCTATGACACGTCACATTAAACGTCAAGGTCAAATTTGGATCCGCGTTTTCCCTGACAAGCCAATCACCTCTAAGCCTCTTGAAGTGCGTATGGGTAAAGGTAAGGGTAACGTTGAATACTGGGTTTGCCAGATTCAACCTGGTAAGGTTCTTTATGAGATGAATGGTGTATCAGAAGAGTTGGCTCGTGAAGCTTTCACTCTTGCTGCTGCCAAGCTTCCTATTAAGACTACCTTCGTAACTAAGACGGTGATGTAATGAAAGCGAGCGAACTAACTCAGAAGAGCGTTGAAGAACTGAACGCTGAACTGCTTGGTCTGCTGCGTGAGCAGTTTAATCTGCGTATGCAACACGCCACTGGTCAGTTGACTCAGACTCACCAGCTCAAAATCGTGCGTCGTAACATTGCGCGCGTTAAGACCATTATTACTTCTAAGGCGGGTGCATAATGACTGATAAAATCCGTACTTTGCAAGGTCGTGTACTTAGCAACAAGATGGACAAGTCTATCACTGTAGCTATTGAGCGTAAGGTTAAGCATCCTCTATACGGGAAGTTTATCAAGCGTACTACTAAGATCCATGCACATGACGAAACAAATCAGTGTAATGCTGGCGATATCGTGACTATTCGCGAATGCCGTCCGCTGTCTAAGACTAAGTCTTGGACTCTGGTTGAAGTAGTAACAAAAGCCTAATTTAATTAGGTGATTAGCGAAACGGCTCCTAGATTTGGGGCCGTTTTTATTTTTAATACTATCTATTCCTATTTTGCGGTGTTATACTTGCGCGCCATTTTAGACGTTATTTGGTCTAGAATGGTTTAAAAATGCCCCAAATATGGGATTAGTGAAGTAACGATAGCGGAGCACTTAAAATGATCCAAATGCAATCGACTCTAGAAGTCGCCTGTAACAGTGGCGCTCGTAGAGTTCAGTGTATTAAGGTCTTGGGTGGCTCTCATCGTCGTTATGCCGGTATCGGCGACGTCATCAAGGTTTCTGTAAAAGAAGCAATTCCTCGCGGTAAAGCGAAGAAAGGTGACGTGTATAACGCGGTGGTAGTCCGTACTAAGAAAGGCGTACGTCGTCCAGATGGTTCTGTCATTCGCTTCGATCGCAATGCAGCGGTATTGCTAAACGCAAACCTTGCACCGATTGGTACTCGTATCTTTGGACCAGTGACGCGTGAACTGCGTACAGAACAATTTATGAAAATTGTTTCTCTGGCACCAGAAGTACTGTAAGGAGCTTCAAAATGGCAGCTAAAATCCGTCGTGAAGACGAAGTAATTGTACTAGCAGGTAAAGACAAGGGTAAACGCGGTAAGGTTTCTCGAGTTTTACCAACTGGTAAATTAATTGTAGAAGGCATCAATCTGATCAAGAAGCACCAGAAGCCTAACCCACAAATGGGTGTGACTGGTGGTATCGTTGAGAAAGAAGCGCCAATACAAGCATCAAATGTAGCGATTTTCAACTCTGCCACTGGCAAAGCTGATCGCGTTGGTTTCCGATTTGAAGACGGCAAAAAAGTCCGTTTCTTTAAGTCGAACAGTGAACTCGTTAAGTAATTGGAGTAAACGATGGCGAAACTGCATGATAAATATAAAGAGACTGTTATCGCTGAGCTTTCTAAGAAGTTCGGTTATACCAGTGTCATGCAAGTCCCTCGGATTGAGAAAATCACCCTTAACATGGGTGTTGGCGAAGCTGTAGCAGATAAGAAAGTTATGGAGCACGCGCTTCGTGACATGACTGCTATCGCTGGTCAAAAGCCAGTTGTAACTGTTGCTCGTAAATCAGTTGCTGGTTTTAAAATCCGTGATGGCTACCCGATTGGCTGCAAGGTTACCCTGCGTGGTGAACGCATGTGGGAATTCCTTGAGCGTTTAGTTGATATCGCAATCCCGCGTATCCGCGACTTCCGTGGTCTGAGCGCTAAGTCGTTCGACGGACGTGGTAACTACGCAATGGGTGTACGTGAGCAAATCATCTTCCCGGAAATCGATTACGATAAAATCGATAAGATCCGCGGTATGGATATTGTTATCACTACTACTGCGAAGAATGACGAAGAAGGCCGTGCTTTACTAGACGCCTTTAACTTCCCATTCAAGAAATAAGGGTAGCGAAATGGCAAAAAGTTCAATGAAAGCACGTGAAGCAAAACGTGCCAAGCTCGTGGCTAAGTATGCTGAAAAGCGTCTAGCTCTTAAGGCTATCATTAGCAATCCAACTACTTCTGATGAAGATCGTTGGGATGCAGTTCTTAAGCTGCAAGGTCTACCACGTGACTCAAGTGCTGCGCGTCAGCGTAATCGTTGTAGTCAAACTGGTCGCCCACATGGTTTCCTACGCAAGTTCGGCCTGAGCCGTATCAAATTGCGTGAAGCTACCATGCGTGGTGAAGTTCCTGGTCTGCGTAAGGCCAGCTGGTAATACTTGTCACGGAGTAAGCTAATATGAGCATGCAAGATCCAATTGCGGATATGTTAACTCGCATTCGTAACGGCCAAGCTGCTAACAAAGTATCAGTATCTATGCCTTCTGCTAAGCTGAAAGTTGCTATCGCACAGACGCTTAAAGAAGAAGGTTACATCACTGACTACACCGTAGCAGGCGAAGCCAAGCCGGTTTTGGAAATCACTTTGAAGTATTTCCAAGGCCAACCAGTCGTTGAGACTATCCAGCGCGTAAGTCGTCCTGGTCTTCGTATTTACAAAGGTAAAAACGATCTACCAAAGGTGATGGGCGGTCTGGGTGTCGCAATCGTGTCCACTTCTAAAGGTTTGATGACTGATCGTGCCGCCCGCCAACAAGGCATGGGTGGAGAAGTTATCTGCTACGTAGCATAAGGAGCTAGCAATGTCTCGTGTCGCAAAAGCACCAGTCGCTATCCCTGCAGGCGTAGAAGTGACTTTAAACGAACAAACTATCACCGTAAAAGGTGCTAAAGGTAGTTTGACTCGAGTAATCAACGCTGACGTTTCTGTTGTTGTTGAAAACAACGAAATCAAGTGTTCACCAGCTGAAGGCGTAACTAGCGCTGCACAAGCTGGTACAGCTCGAGCACTAATCAACAACATGGTTGTTGGTGTTAACGAAGGTTTCGAAAGAAAGCTGACTCTAGTTGGTGTTGGTTACCGTGCAAAAATTGCTGGTAACGGTATCGACCTGACTCTAGGTTTCTCACACCCTCTAGTACACCAGCTTCCTGACGGCGTAACTGCTGAGTGTCCATCACAAACTGAAATCGTACTTAAGAGTACTGATAAGCAGCTTGTTGGTCAGGTTGCAGCAGAAATTCGTGGCTACCGTCCACCAGAGCCTTACAAAGGCAAGGGTGTTCGCTATGCTGATGAACAAGTACGCCGTAAAGAGGCTAAGAAGAAGTAGGTAACGCGATATGGATAAGAAAACATCTCGCTTACGCCGCGCGACTCGCGCCCGTAAGAAGATCCAAGAGCTGGGCGTTAACCGTCTGGTTGTACATCGTACACCACGTCACACATACGCACAGGTTATTGATGCCAACGCGCAAGTTGTGGCGGCAGCTTCTACTGCTGAAAAAGCGGTATCAGAGCAGCTTAAATACACAGGTAACGTAGAAGCGGCTAAAGCAGTAGGTAAGACTATTGCTGAGCGTGCTATCGAGAAAGGCGTAACTGTAGTTGCATTCGATCGTTCCGGCTTTAAGTATCACGGACGCGTAGCTGCCCTGGCAGACGCTGCTCGTGAAGCTGGCCTACAGTTCTAAGGAATGATTAAAAATGGCTAAATTTGAAGCTCCACAAAAAGACGATCTGCAAGAGAAGTTAGTTGCAGTAAATCGTGTTTCTAAAGTAGTTAAAGGCGGACGTATCTTTAGCTTCACTGCACTGACTGTAGTGGGTGACGGCAACGGTAAAGTCGGCTATGGCTATGGTAAAGCGCGTGAAGTACCTGCTGCTATCCAGAAAGCAATGGAAAAGGCTCGCCGTAACATTGTTTCTGTTGAACTTGTAAATGGTACTTTGCACCACCCTGTTAAGGGCCGTCACACTGGTTCGCGTGTTTACATGCAACCAGCTTCTGAAGGTACTGGTATTATTGCCGGTGGTGCGATGCGTGCCGTATTGGAAGTAGCAGGCGTTCATAACGTTCTGTCAAAAGCATACGGTTCTACTAACCCGATCAACATCGTTCGCGCAACTGTAGATGCGTTGGTGCACATGAAGTCACCAGCTCAAATCGCAGCTAAGCGTGGCCTGAATGTTGATGAAATTCGAGGTTAAGCACCATGGCTACTAAAACATTAAAAGTAACTCAGACTAAGAGTTCAATTGGCCGTCTGCCTAAGCACCGCGCCACATTGACTGGTCTAGGTCTACGCCGTATTAATCACACCGTTGAGCTGGAAGATACTCCTGCGGTTCGCGGTATGATTAACAAGGTTTACTACATGGTTAAGGTGGAGGATTAATCAATGAAATTGAATACTCTATCACCTGCTGCAGGTGCAAAATCAGCAGCTAAGCGTGTAGGTCGCGGTATCGGTTCTGGCCTAGGTAAGACTGCTGGTCGCGGTCACAAAGGTCAGAAGTCACGTTCTGGTGGCGGTGTTCGCGTCGGTTTCGAAGGTGGTCAAATGCCACTTAAGATCCGTTTGCCTAAGTTTGGTTTTACTTCGCGTAAAGCGATGGTAACTGCCGAAATTCGTGTAAGCGAACTGGCTAAAGTTAACGGTGATGTTGTCGACTTGAATGCACTGAAAGATGCGAATCTTGTTACTCGCAACATACAGTTTGCTAAAGTCGTTCTTTCAGGTACCATTGAACGCCCAGTGACCGTTAAAGGTCTGAAGGTAACCAAAGGTGCACGTGCAGCGATCGAAGCTGCCGGCGGAAAGATCGAGGAATAATACGTCGATGGCAAAACCAGGACTTGATTTAAAAAGCGCGAAGGGCGGTTTATCAGAATTGAAAGCCCGCCTACTGTTCGTGATTGGTGCGATTATCGTCTTTAGAGCCGGTTCGTTCGTACCAATTCCTGGTATTGACGCAGCTGTATTAGCAGAGCTGTTTAATCAGCAGAAGGGTACCATCTTAGGCATGTTTAACATGTTCTCTGGTGGCGCCCTTGAACGTGCTTCTATCTTTGCTCTTGGTATCATGCCGTACATCTCGGCATCGATCATCATGCAGCTATTGACTGTGGTACATCCTGCACTGGCCGAACTGAAGAAGGAAGGCGAGTCAGGACGTAAGAAGATCAGTCAGTATACTCGATATGGCACACTGGTCTTGGGTACATTCCAAGCGATCGGTATCGCAACGGGTCTGCCAAACCTGGTCCCTGGTTTAGTTGTAAACCTTGGATTCGGTTTCTACTTCGTTGCAGTAGTGAGTTTGGTCACAGGAACCATGTTCCTCATGTGGCTGGGTGAACAGATCACCGAACGAGGCATAGGTAACGGTATCTCGATTCTTATTTTCGCAGGTATTGTAGCCGGTCTACCTTCTGCTATCGGCCAAACGGCCGAGCAGGCGCGTCAAGGCGACTTGAACGTACTAGTATTATTGTTGATTGCAGTGATCGTATTTGCTGTGACCTATTTTGTTGTGTTTGTTGAGCGTGGACAGCGTCGTATCGTTGTTAACTATGCTAAGCGTCAGCAGGGCCGTAAGGTGTTTGCCGCGCAGAGCACTCACTTACCGCTTAAGGTCAACATGGCAGGTGTGATTCCACCAATCTTTGCGTCAAGCATCATTTTGTTCCCAGGCACACTGGCTCAGTGGTTTGGTCAGAATGAAGGCTTGTCTTGGTTAAGTGATTTTTCACTTGCTGTATCGCCAGGTCAGCCGCTTTACTCATTGTTGTATGCAACAGCGATTATCTTCTTCTGTTTCTTCTATACTGCGTTGGTATTTAACCCACGTGAAACAGCAGACAATCTGAAGAAGAGTGGTGCGTTTATTCCCGGGATCCGTCCTGGAGAACAGACTTCGCGATATATAGATAAAGTAATGACTCGCCTAACACTGGCCGGTGCATTATATATTACCTTTATCTGTTTAATTCCGGAGTTCATGTTAATCGCGTGGAAAGTACAGTTCTATTTTGGCGGTACTTCACTACTAATTATGGTAGTCGTGATCATGGACTTCATGGCTCAGGTTCAGACCCATATGATGTCACATCAGTATGAGTCTGTGATGAAGAAAGCTAACCTAGTGAATAAAGCGAACTTAGATCGCTTTGGTCGCTAAGTAGCTTTACGGAGTGATGAAATGAAAGTTCGAGCTTCCGTGAAGAAGATCTGCCGTAACTGCAAGATCGTAAAGCGTAGCGGCGTTGTACGCGTTATCTGTGTTGAACCAAAACACAAACAGCGTCAAGGCTAAAAACTTTTTGACCAGCTCAGTTTCTGAGCTGGTCAAAATATTATTTGCAAAATCGTCATCTGTCGAGTATCCTACCGGGCTTTTCACAGATGGCCTTTAACTTATGAGGAGTGCATAGTGGCCCGTATCGCTGGCATTAACATTCCTGATCAGAAGCACACAGTCATTGCATTGACTGCTATCTACGGTATTGGACTAACTCGCGCACAACAAATCTGCGCGGCTACTTCAATTGCTGAAGATGCTAAGATCAAGGAATTGAGCGAAGCTCAAATAGACACACTACGCGAAGAAGTTGCTAAATACATTGTAGAAGGTGACTTGCGTCGTGAGATCTCTATGAACATCAAGCGTCTGATGGACCTTGGTTGTTATCGTGGTCTCCGCCACCGTCGTAGCCTGCCCCTTCGTGGGCAACGTACCAAGACCAATGCGCGTACTCGCAAAGGTCCACGTAAGCCAATTAGAAAGTAACGGGAAGGTAAACCAATATGGCTAAAGTTCCGTCACGTTCAACGCGCAAGCGCGTACGTAAACAGGTTGCTGATGGCATGGCTCATATCCATGCATCTTTCAACAACACCATTATCACCATTACAGATCGTCAAGGTAATGCACTTTCTTGGGCAACTTCTGGTGGTTCAGGTTTCCGTGGTTCACGTAAATCTACCCCATTTGCTGCACAGGTAGCTGCTGAGCGCGCAGGTGTTGCTGCTCAGGACTACGGTGTTAAAAACCTTGAAGTTTTCGTGAAGGGTCCAGGTCCAGGACGTGAGTCAGCTATTCGAGCGCTGAACGCGGTTGGTTACAAGATAACCAACATTACCGATGTGACGCCGATCCCTCATAATGGTTGTCGTCCTCCTAAGAAACGTCGCGTGTAATCGCCCCGTTTTTAATAGGATAGTTGGAGAAAGAACATGGCAAGATACTTGGGTCCAAAGCTCAAGCTCACTCGCCGAGAAGGTACAGACCTTTTCCTGAAAAGCGGTGTGAGAGCAATTGATTCGAAGTGTAAGCTTGAAGCTGCACCTGGACAACACGGCGCTCGTAAAGCTCGTTTGTCTGAGTACGGCGTTCAGCTGCGCGAAAAACAAAAAGTTCGTCGTACTTATGGTGTGCTTGAAAAGCAATTCCGTAACTACTACAAAGACGCTGCACGTCTAAAAGGTAACACTGGTGAAAACCTGCTTACTCTTTTGGAAACTCGTTTAGATAACGTTGTTTATCGTATGGGTTTTGGTGCTACCCGTGCTGAAGCACGTCAGCTAGTTAGCCATAAGTCAATTATGGTAAACGGCCGCGTTGTTAACATTCCATCATTCAAAGTGTCTGCGAATGATGTAATTAGCGTTCGTGAGAAGTCTCAAAAGCAAGCTCGTATCAAAGCTGCTCTAGAGGTTGCTTCTCAGCGCGAAAAGCCAACATGGGTTGAAGTAGATGCCGCTAAGATGGAAGGTGCTTTCAAGCGTCTGCCTGAGCGTAGCGATTTATCTGCGGATATTAACGAACAGCTGATCGTCGAGCTTTACTCTAAGTAAAGCTAATAAACAAGAGAGGACACAATGCAGGGTTCTGTTACAGAATTTCTTAAACCGCGTCTCGTTGATATCGAGCAGGTTAACCCAACACGTGCCAAGGTTACACTGGAGCCGCTTGAGCGTGGTTTTGGTCATACTTTAGGTAACGCGTTGCGTCGTATCCTATTGTCGTCTATGCCCGGCTGCGCGGTTACCGAAGTCGAGATTGATGGTGTACTGCACGAATACAGCAGCAAGGAAGGCGTACAAGAGGATATCCTAGAGATCCTACTAAACCTTAAAGGTTTAGCAGTGGTTATCGAGGGTAAAGACGAGGCTATGCTTACATTAAGCAAGTCAGGCGCAGGCCCTGTTACCGCAGCAGATATCACGCACGATGGTGATGTTACTATTATGAATCCTGATCATGTTATCTGTCATCTGACTGGTAACAATGACATTAGCATGCGTATCCGCGTTGAGCGTGGTCGTGGTTATGTACCAGCTTCGGCTCGTGCACAAACTGAAGACGACGATCGCCCAATTGGCCGTCTGCTAGTGGATTCATCTTTCTCACCTGTCGCGCGTATTGCTTACAATGTTGAAGCAGCACGTGTTGAACAGCGTACTGACTTGGACAAACTCGTTATCGATATGACCACTAATGGCACTATCGATCCTGAGGAAGCGATTCGTCGTTCTGCAACCATCCTGGCTGAACAGCTAGATGCGTTTGTTGAGCTTCGTGATGTCACTGAGCCAGAACAGAAAGAAGAGAAACCAGAGTTCGACCCAATTCTGTTGCGTCCTGTCGACGATCTAGAGCTAACTGTACGTTCGGCTAACTGTTTGAAAGCCGAAGCGATTCATTACATCGGAGATCTGGTACAGCGTACTGAGGTTGAGCTACTTAAAACGCCTAACTTGGGTAAGAAGTCTCTTACCGAAATTAAGGATGTGTTGGCTTCTCGCGGACTTTCATTAGGTATGCGTCTAGAAAACTGGCCTCCAGCCAGTTTAGCAGACGACCTATAAGTCCTAGTTTGTACAGATTTAGGTAATAAGGATTAGGTCATGCGCCATCGTAAGAGTGGTCGTCAACTAAACCGTAACAGCAGTCATCGTCAAGCTATGTTCCGTAACATGGCAAGCTCTTTAGTCCGTCACGAAGTGATCAAGACTACTGTAGCTAAAGCGAAAGAATTGCGTCGCGTAGTTGAACCTCTAATAACACTTGCTAAGAGTGACAGTGTTGCAAACCGTCGTTTGGCATTTGCACGTACTCGCGACGCTGAAGTCGTAGGTAAGTTATTTAATGAATTGGGTCCACGCTACCAGGAACGTCCTGGTGGATACACCCGTATCCTTAAGTGCGGTCTTCGTACTGGTGATAAGGCGCCTATGGCGTATATCGAACTAGTAGGTCGTCCAGAAGCTGCTGAAGCTGTTGAAGAAGCTGCTGAGTAACACTTAAGTTCATTGTAAAAAGCCGGGCATTGCCCGGCTTTTTTATTGCTTCAAATCTATTCTACCCAATCTGCCTTCTCGGCGATCTCCTTAGGGATCGACAGATGCCATTTGGCCACGCCAGACAGGCTGAATCGAAATGCGCCCTTGCTGTCACTAACATAGCCTAAATTGCTGGCCTGCTCGCCGGCTAACAGTCGATTGACCAGCTTTGCAGCCAGCAGGCCGTGCTCGTAGCCGTTCAGCACATAGCCGCCTGGGTTGGCATGTCTACCCACGGTAAAGTCCCAGAAACCGAAATGGGGTACTGGGGCATGGTCTGCCGTCCAAGTGATCATCGCACTCGGGTCCATATAGTCGCCACCATCTTTGGTTAGTGTGTGATAGAGCCCGGTAAAAATCCCCTGGTAGCCTGCCTTCTTGGCATCGATCACTGCCTGTTGCCACTCCTTGGCCGAATTGGTCAGGGTGAAGGCAATGGTCAGCTTGCCTATCTGTATGGGCTTAAAGTCGGCGCTGATCGGGCTGAAGGCCGCGCGGGAGGTCGCGCTATTGTCAGAAAGGATCAAAAGCTTCTTGGTCTCTTTCCCAGGCAGTAGGCAGTCGACCAAGAGTAGGGAACGCTTGAACAGCGGCCGCTCGAGTATGCCGGTAAATTGCCGATAGGTCGGCAGGCCATGATCTCTGGGATTAGTATTGAGGCCGAGAAACACCACTGGGGTCTTGGTGGTCGCGATGCGCTCGCTCAGTAGTGAGATGGCGTTGTCGTCGGCGAGTATGATGATGTCTGGCTTGTCGCGTTTAACGGCTTCCCAGGCGTCGTCAGCGCGTTTGACATAGGCATCACGGGGGAGACGCTTGGAGTCGAGATAGATCTCCGTCATCTTGGTGGGCTCGCTAAGGTTTTCCAATATCGCCTGGCGATAGTCTCGTACCCAGGGGTAGCCCTCATGATAGCTGTGAATGAACATCAGCCTGGCACCCGATGCCGGAAGGCTGGCCCAGAGCAGTAGGAGGCAGGCAAGTATGCGCATGGATGGATTTCCCTTAAAGCTTTCACCCCAAAGTCTTTTACATAGTTATAGTCGATCTTGCTCCTAAGTTGTGCACAGGCAATAAAAAAGGCCTCAAATGAGGCCTTTAGGTTTTTACGCTAAGAATATGCGGTCTAGTAACCGGATTTCTGTGTAGAGTCGTATTCGAGTTTCTCGTGGGTCTGGCCCATGGCCTCGGCAACTTCTGGCGGCATGTAGTTTTCGTCATGCTTGGCCAATACTTCGGTCGCTTCCAGCTTACCACCTTCGATCAGTACGCCCTGGGCGACGATACCTTGTCCCTCACGGAAGAGGTCGGGTAATAGATCGTCATAGGTCACCATAACTTCGCCACCGGCGGCGTCATGTACGGCAAACTCAACGTGTAGGCTCTCTGGATCGCGTACCAGTGAACCCACAGTAACCATGCCACCGACACGAATACGTTGACCGATTTCTGGCTTAACGCCTGTGTCTTTCTTACCGTGAACGATCTCTGTTGGGGTATAGAAAAGGTTCAAGTTCGAATTGAGCGCATAAAGTAGCAAGGACGCGATGGCGGCTACGCCACCAATCAGGGCGGTTGCTAAGGCGAGTCTTTTCTTACGTCTGGCGTTCACTGTTCTTTACTCCGGTTGGCTTTGAGGCGTTCTTCGCGTTGCATCTTCTTGGATATCTCGGTGAGGATCTTGCGCTTTTGGCGCAGGCTCACCACGATTAAGGTTCCTAGTGCGAAGGCGGTTATGCCGTAAGATAGCCACACATAAAAGGCGTAGCCACCCATGTTAAAAAAATCTGCTAATGAATCGAACTGCATTATTTGACTCCTTCAGCTTGCGCGAGTTCCCTGACCCAGGGACGCATACCGTTTCTGGCAAGGATCTCGGCTCTGAAACGAATAAGCGTGATAGCGCCTATCATCAGGCCGAAACCGAAGATGTTGATCAGCAGTGGATATAACATCTCTGGTGCCATGGATGATTTTTCGGTGATCTTGATGGTGGCAGGCTGGTGCAGTGAGTTCCACCATTCTACTGAGTACTTGATGATAGGAATGTTGATCACGCCAACGATGGCCAGAATACCGGCGGCGCGTGCGGCGAGAACTTTATCTTCGAAAGAGGCGTACAGAGAGATCACACCCAGGTAGAGGAACAGCAACACTAGTTCTGATGTCAGGCGAGCATCCCACACCCACCAGGTGCCCCACATAGGCTTGCCCCAGGCAGCACCTGTGATGAGGGCGATAAAGGTAACGACCGCACCGATAGGCGCGATGGCCGCTGCCGCCCAGTCGGCAGACTTAATCTGCCATACCAGGCCGATAAAGGCCGAGGTCGCCATCGCCATGTAGGCCGACATCGACATAGAAGCCGCAGGTACGTGGATGAAGATAATGCGGTAACTGTCACCCTGCTGGTAATCTACCGGCGCAAACAACAGACCCCAGATAGAACCCACACCAATAAACGCGATTGCAAGCGTCGCAAACCAAGGCAATAGCCTGCCTGAGAGGTTATAGGCTTTTTGAGGGTCTGCGTAAGAATGTAGCCATTTCCACATATTAGTTAGTACTCACTCTTAATGAGGCACCAATTGCAAAAGGTGCCAATATTAACGAACCGACCAGCATAGCGCCTATGATAGCGAGATGGCCGCTGTAGGGTAGATTTAGACCAGCGGCATCGATGGCGCTGGTTGCAAAAATTAGTACCGGTATGTAAAGCGGTAGGATCAACAGGCTCAGTAGCACGCCGCCCTTACGCAAGCCGACGGTAAGCGCGACACCTATGGCGCCCAACAGGCTGAGTACGGGCGTGCCCAGTGCCAGGGTGGCCATTAGCGCGCCATAGCTGTTGGCTTCAAGATGCAGCAGCACGGCGAGTAGCGGGGCAACCAATATCAGTGGTACGCCGGTCAATATCCAGTGGGCCAGCACTTTTGCCAATACCATGAGTGACAATGGCTGTGGGCTAAGTAGCATCTGTTCTAGGCTGCCGTCGACGAAGTCCGCCTTAAACAGGCGCTCGAGTGACAACATAGATGCCAGCAGGGCGGCTACCCAGATGATCCCAGGTGCTACGCGAGTCAGTACCTGCGGCTCGGGACCAATGCCCAGCGGGAAGAGAGTGACCACTAGGATAAAAAACAGTAAGGGATTGAAGATGTCACCCTTGTGACGAATCGCTATTTTAAGATCGCGTCTAAGTAGGGTGAAAAACGCTTGGGTGAAACTGATACCTTTATTCATTCACTGCACCTTTAAATAAAGCGGTAATCGAGGCGAATCTTACGGAGAATATCGTCACCGATAATGCTCATATCCTGGTGGGTGGTCATGATGACACAACCGCCGCTTTGAGCATGTTGTAAAAACAGGTGTTCCAATTCTTCGACGCCTTTCTTATCGATTGCAGTAAATGGTTCGTCCAATAGCCAGACCTTACAGTTGGTATGCCAGAGTCGGGCTAGGGCGGTACGACGATGTTGACCCGCCGACAGGTGGCCGGCCAAAGCCTCTTCGAAGCCAGACAGGTTTACCTTAGCGAGGATCTGGTTGGTTTCGAAATCATCATACCCGCTGATTCTTAAATTGAAGTTAAGATTCTCTTCGGCGGTTAACTCGCTTTTTACACCTGCAAGGTGGCCGAGATACAAAAGGTCGTCATTGTATTCGTCGCGGCAGCGAGTAATGTCAGTACCCTTGTACTTGGCTTCGCCCGCATAGGGACGTGACAGGCCGGCGAGGATCCTCAGCAGGCTGGTTTTACCCGCGCCATTAGGGCCTTCGATTTGAACGATCTCACCCGCTTGGATATCAAAGCTCAGCTCGTCGAAGAGAATTCGCTCTTCGCGGATACAAGTCAAGTTATCGGCTGATACCAGTGTTGTTGCTGTTTTTTCTTCTACCACTGAACCCTCTATCTCAAGCCTGATGTAAACATAAGCGATATTAACATAATCCCCTTGAGGGGTTTAGTCTTGCTATCTGATTAGTGTCAGCAATTTGATATGCTTCCAAAAAGTAAAACCTTTTCGTCATTGAGATTGAACTTTTTCAACAATTGCTAATGTATCAGGTAACTCGGGCACCTATAACATGTTGAACCATCAAATTCTGATATTAATCACAAAAAGGTGAGATTTGTTGAAGTTTGATGTATCCTAGGGCCGCTATAGAATAAGTCTGCCCCAGTTTAGGGTGGCATAGAGCTCTGTTAATATTTGCATTAGGAACATTGAACATGAAAAAACTGTTAGCATTGTCTGCAGTGGCTGCATTGACCTTGTCTGCAAACACTTTTGCACAAGAAGGTGAAGCTGTATATAACAAGGCATGCCATGTATGCCACAGTATGGGTGTCGCCGGTGCCCCTAAAGCTCATGATGCAGCTGCATGGGAGCCTCGTTTAGCGAAAGGCCTAGACGCACTACTAGGTAGTGTTAAGACTGGTCTGAACGCTATGCCACCAGGTGGTATGTGCACAGATTGTACCGACGAAGATTACAAGAACGCTATCGAGTTCATGTCTAAGTAATTTGACTTCGTTGAAAAAAGCCGACCTTATGGTCGGTTTTTTTATGCCTATCGCTAAGTAGTTTTTAATAAAGAGGCTCTCGCGATCATGATAGGTGAGCAATAAAAAAGCCGGCTAATGCCGGCTTTTCTGTGCGATACGGAACCTGATTTATTGAATCGGTAATATTGGACCGAGATTACTGAACCAGAGTATCAATCACCAGCTTAGCGGTTGATCCCACATCCATGGTTTCCAGACGGCCCTGTAGATCGCCAGGCTGCGCCTTAACCGAACCATGCTTAGAGAGCACGGCGATCACTTCAACCTGTTTGGCGTCGCTCAGCTTGATATCGCCGCCCATGCCAGTGCTGTCATCTAAGGTGATAGAGACAGGCAGAGATTTCGCCGATACCTTAGTCGCCGCGAGTGGCACCTTAGGGCCTTGGGTGTTGCGGGCAAAGATAAACAGCATATCGCTACCGCTGACATTCTCTAGCAGCTCGGGTGCGATAGACACATCTATGGTTACTGTCTTACCGGTAGTGGCCTTGGCCTGCTGATGAGTCGCATCGTTAGGCATCTCGCCGGTCTCGGCTTGCATTCTCATCTTGGCGCTCTCGATGGCATTGATGATGGCGCTGCGATCCACATCGCTTCTGTCGCTGTCGAGAATGATCTGCCAGGCATCGATCGCCTTCTTATATTGGGCGCTGAAGAAGGCGTCCATACCCACAAGCAGCAGGGTAGAAGGATCTTCAGGATCTAATGCCAATGACTGGTCGATAATGGCCTGTACCGCAGGAGTGATTCTTTGGTTGGCCTTGTAGTACATGGCTGTGGCCTTAGGACCAAGCAGCTCGGCGTGGGTACCCACTAGCTCCATCGCCTTGTCGAATGCTTTTACCGCATCATCATAACGGTTGGCGCTGATGTAGGCATGGCCAAGGCTAAACAGCAGCTGGCTGTTTTCCGGCTCGGCTTGCAGCTGTGATTCCATCATCTGAATGCGCTGGGTCATGATCTGAGCGGCATCCATTCCTGCGTGTGGATTGTCGGGAACCGCCTTGTCTAGGTTGGCATAGGCACCTAGGTTGGCATAGAAGTAGCCAGAAACACCTAGTACCACTACAGACATCAGGGTTGGCCAGAGTAGGCTCTTAGGCTTGATCTGACCGACCAGAGATTCATCTTCGCCTTGCTTCATGTCCTGTAGCAGGCTGATCTCGAGTTCTTTCTTTAGCGCGTTAAACTCATCTTGATCCAGCAGCTCATCCTCAAGTTCCTTCTCTAGGGTCGCCAGGCGATTGTTAAAAAGTTCGAGGTTGGTGGCCTTACGCACACCGGCTTCTTCGGCCTGCAGCATCTTTTGCTGGCGGAAGTGTGGAAACCAAATCAGCACTAGGCTGACTAATACAAAAAGCGCAATAAAAATCCAGAGTGTGGTCATTATTTCTTTTTCACATTAGTTGCAGGAATGCGGGAATGCCGCGCGATATAGGGATCAGATTATACGGAAAGATTATTCATTGAACAGTAATATAAGGGTTTCCAGTCGTTAAATACTGATACTTTTGCACTGGTTCACAGTTCGATTCTATTTTCAAAAATTGGCTGAAACTTAAGTTTCAAACAAGGGTCAGAGCATAAAATCTGCCAGTTTATAACAATTGTAACCCTGCGTTTCTGTTCGCAAGAATGAGACAGGTCACCCAGAATTGTGCGAAAGAGGCAGACAGATACAATAGCAAATACTAAAATGACTCAAATTTTGTACCTTGAGTAGTGTGAATTGCAAACTCTGGTGAATTAGGTGAAGCTAATGCTTCAACTGGTTCTCATATAGGACTGAGGAAACCCCATGATCCCTGAATTAGGACACTTTTCGTTGATAATAGGATTGGCATTCGCCTTTCTATTGGCCAGCGTCCCCTTAATCGGTGTTGCTCGCAAAGATCAATATCTGGTGCGTTATGCCTGGCCGTTGAGTTACGGCATGTTTTTCTTTATCGCTCTCTCCGTGATCGTCCTGGGTTATAGCTTTGCCGTCGACGATTTCTCTGTAGCCTATGTTGCACACCACTCAAACTCTCAGCTGCCGATCTTCTTCAAGATCGCCGCGGTATGGGGGGGTCACGAAGGTTCATTACTCTTCTGGGTGTTTGCCCTGTCTGTCTGGACGGCATCGGTTGCCTTCTTCAGTAAGGGGTTAGAAGAGGTCTTCACCGCTCGCGTACTCGCCATTTTGGCGATGATAGTAATAGGCTTCTGTCTCTTCATGCTGCTGACTTCTAGCCCATTTGAGCGCCTGTTCCCGATTCCTATGGAGGGACGCGACCTTAACCCTATGCTGCAGGACGTGGGACTCATCTTCCACCCTCCTATGCTGTACCTGGGTTATGTTGGCTTCTCGGTGAGCTTTGCCTTCGCCATCGCCGCGCTCATGGGCGGACGTCTCGATTCTGCCTGGGCACGTTGGAGCCGTCCTTGGACCCTGGCTGCGTGGATCTTCCTGACCGGCGGTATCTCGCTCGGTTCTTGGTGGGCATATTACGAGCTAGGCTGGGGCGGCTGGTGGTTCTGGGATCCCGTCGAAAACGCGTCATTCATGCCTTGGCTGATCGGTACAGCTCTGCTGCACTCAGTGATCGTGACCGAGAAGCGTGCAACCTTCCGTAACTGGACGGTACTCCTCTCTATCTTTGCATTCTCTCTGAGTCTGCTTGGCACCTTCATCGTGCGTTCAGGCGTACTGACCTCGGTGCACTCATTCGCGGCGGATCCTAGCCGTGGTATGTTCATTCTCTTGTTGCTGGGTCTCGCCATCGGCGGCTCACTGACGCTGTTTGCCTTCCGCGCAAGCGACATGAAGAGCCCTGCGCGTTTCGAGCTGATGTCGAAAGAAACCATGCTGCTGGTAGGTAACATCCTGCTTACTGTGGCTTGTGGTACCGTACTGCTGGGTACACTCTACCCACTGCTGATCGATGCCCTCAACATGGGTAAGATCTCTGTAGGCCCACCATACTTCAACGCGGTATTCGTACCTATCGCACTCGTGCTGTTTGCCTTCATGGGTATTGGCCCTAGCATCCGCTGGAAGCGCGCCAAGGCCGGTGAACTCAAGGCCAAGCTGCTGGTGCCTGCCATCGTCTCTGCGGTTATCGGTGTAGTGACGCCTTTCCTGGTGGACGGCAAGTTTAATGCTTGGGTGATGTTCGGTATCGGCCTGGCCGCTTGGGTAACATTTGCGACACTGCGCGCCGCCTACGACATCATGCAGTCTAAAGATGGCCTGAGCCTGGCGCGTATGGGGCGCAGCCAGCTGGGTATGATTATCGCTCACTTAGGTATCGCCGTCTCTGTGGTCGGCGCGACTATGGTGTCTAACTACTCTATCGAGAAGAGTGTTCGCATGGGCCCTGGTATCACCCAGGAGCTGGCGGGCTATAGCTTCCACTACATCGAGACCAAAAATGTCGTTGGTCCTAACTATACCGCCCAGCAGGGTCAGGTCGAAGTGACCAAAGACGGTGAGTTCATCACTCTGCTTAAGCCAGATCGTCGTCAGTACAACGTACGTACCATGGACATGACAGAGGCGGGTATCGATTGGGGACTGTTCCGCGATCTCTATATCACCATGGGCGATCCTATCAGCCGCACCGAGTTTGCCGTGCGTCTGAACTACAAGCCATTCGTGCGCTGGTTATGGTTCGGTAGCATCTTCATGATGGTAGGTGGTCTGTTCGCCGCGTCTGATAAGCGTTACCGCAGAGCCAAGGCGACCGAAACCGACGGCGAGAAAGCCAAACAAGCAAAATTAGCAACCGCATAACTTGAATTGGGGCAAGTATGAAGAAAAGGCTAGTATTATTTATTCCTTTGATTCTGTTTTTGGTGATGGGAGTGTTCCTCTATAAGGGACTCTTCCTGAATCCGCAGCAGCTGGACTCTGCATTAGAAGGAAAGCCGATACCGGCTTTCCAACTGCAAAAGCTTGAAGATGCCAATGAGATCATTACTAATGACAGCATCAAGGGGCAGGTCTCACTGCTGAACGTGTGGGCCACCTGGTGTCCTTCATGTAAGTATGAGCATCCCTATCTGATGCGTTTGGCAAGACAGAACATCTTGCCTATCTATGGTATCAACTATCGCGATGAGCGTGCCATGGCGATCCGTGAGCTGAGCCGCGAAGGCGATCCTTACACTAAGAATATCTATGACCATGACGGGCGTTTAGGTCTGGATCTTGGGGTGTACGGTGCGCCCGAGAGCTATCTGGTGGATCACAACGGTATCATCCGCTTCCGTTATGCCGGTCCTATCGATATGCGTGTCTGGAATGAGACACTCTATCCCATGATTCAAGAGTTACAGGCACAGGCTAAAGCTGAGGGAGCATCTTAATGAAGACCTTAGTCGGGTTTATTACCGCAATACTGTTATCTTTCTCGCTGGTGGGCGCCGCGATGGCGACCCCAGTGGATACCTATGAGTTTAAGTCGGTAGATAACCAGAAACGAGCCCTCGAATTGGCTCACTCGCTGCGTTGTCCTCAGTGTCAAAACCAGAACCTGATCGATTCCAATTCACCTGTGGCGCAAGATCTGCGACTCGAAGTCTATCAAATGGTCGATGCCGGTAAGGGCGACGAAGAGATTATCGAGTTCATGACCAGTCGTTACGGCGAGTTCGTCCTCTATAAGCCACGCATGGAAGCCAAGACTTACATCCTATGGCTAGGGCCAATCGCGCTATTGCTGGTGGGCTTAGTGATCGGCTTTATCTTCGTTAGACAGCAGCGTATCAGCAATGCCGTCGAACAGGAGATCAGCGCCGAGGAGCAAGCCGAGTTGGATAGACTGCTCAAGCGAGACGATAAATGAACTCAAAGTTAGCCACGGCGCTGCTGTCGGCGGCTCTCGCCTTAGGCGGATATGCCGCCAGCGTGCAAGCCTATCCCGGCATGCAGAAGAAGCAAGGCGGTGAGGTGCAGTCGAGTGTCGATCTGATCAACGTGTTGCCAAAAGCCTATCCGATATATCCTGTGCCCTTTACGGATGCCCAGGGTAAGTCGATTGACTTCAGTCAGTATCGCGGACAGGTAGTGATGGTCAACATGTGGGCCACCTGGTGCCCCCCCTGTGTGCGTGAGCTGCCGGCTATAGATCGCTTCAAAGGCAAATTCGATCCTAGACAGTTTCGTGTCCTACCGATATCGATCGATATGAATGGCAAGGAGAAGGTTGAACCCTTCCTGGCCTCGTTGGGGATGGATAAGTTCGAGACTTACTATGATCCACAGCAGCAGCTGGGTCAGGTCTTCCCCCTAGATACGATACCGGCGACCTTTATTCTCAATCAGCAGGGTGAATTGATTGCCTTCGTCAGAACGTTTGTCGACTGGGATGATGAGAAAGCGGTGAAACTGATCGAGAGCTTTATCGCGTCAGAGACTCAAAAGCAGTAAAACACGGCAATATCGGCCGTAAATCATACGAAAAAGATCGCAGTTGCCTAAAAGATCGGCATGCGATCTTTTTTTTTGTAAAAAGCCCTTGCGCAAAAGATTTGGCTCCCTATAATGCGCTCCCACTGACACGGCAAACGGCGCTACTTACCAAGTGAGTAGGTAACGAATGTTGAGTCAAGGCGATAAGCGGTTCGAGTTTTTAAGCCGGTAGTTACAACGCGAAAGCACAGTAATTAACCACTTAAAAATCTTTTGAAAAAAGCGCTTGACGCCGACAGGGAGAAGCGTAGAATACGCAGCCCTAGCCCGCTGGAGTCCAGTATGAGGCAAACGTTCTTTAACAAGATAAAACAAGAAATCTGTGTGGACACTCACAGGTATTGAGTTAATCGAAAACGATTTAAATCTCAATGCAACGATGAGTGTTCATAGCAATATGTACAACATATAGATGATTCTTCCGAGTCATTTATGTGAATCAGAATTCATTGAGTCGCTTCCTTTTGAATAAAGAGTGAAGCAAAAAAACTTTTAATTGAAGAGTTTGATCATGGCTCAGATTGAACGCTGGCGGCAGGCCTAACACATGCAAGTCGAGCGGTAACAGAAAGTAGCTTGCTACTTTGCTGACGAGCGGCGGACGGGTGAGTAATGCCTAGGGAACTGCCCAGTCGAGGGGGATAACAGTTGGAAACGACTGCTAATACCGCATACGCCCTACGGGGGAAAAGAGGGGATCTTCGGACCTTCTGCGATTGGATGTACCTAGGTGGGATTAGCTAGTAGGTGAGGTAATGGCTCACCTAGGCGACGATCCCTAGCTGTTCTGAGAGGATGATCAGCCACACTGGGACTGAGACACGGCCCAGACTCCTACGGGAGGCAGCAGTGGGGAATATTGCACAATGGGCGCAAGCCTGATGCAGCCATGCCGCGTGTGTGAAGAAGGCCTTCGGGTTGTAAAGCACTTTCAGCGAGGAGGAAAGGTTAACGGTTAATACCCGTTAGCTGTGACGTTACTCGCAGAAGAAGCACCGGCTAACTTCGTGCCAGCAGCCGCGGTAATACGAGGGGTGCAAGCGTTAATCGGAATTACTGGGCGTAAAGCGTACGCAGGCGGTTGATTAAGCGAGATGTGAAAGCCCCGGGCTTAACCTGGGAACTGCATTTCGAACTGGTCAACTAGAGTCTTGTAGAGGGGGGTAGAATTTCAGGTGTAGCGGTGAAATGCGTAGAGATCTGAAGGAATACCGGTGGCGAAGGCGGCCCCCTGGACAAAGACTGACGCTCAGGTACGAAAGCGTGGGGAGCAAACAGGATTAGATACCCTGGTAGTCCACGCCGTAAACGATGTCTACTCGGAATTTGGTGTCTTGAACACTGGGTTCTCAAGCTAACGCATTAAGTAGACCGCCTGGGGAGTACGGCCGCAAGGTTAAAACTCAAATGAATTGACGGGGGCCCGCACAAGCGGTGGAGCATGTGGTTTAATTCGATGCAACGCGAAGAACCTTACCTACTCTTGACATCCAGAGAACTTTCCAGAGATGGATTGGTGCCTTCGGGAACTCTGAGACAGGTGCTGCATGGCTGTCGTCAGCTCGTGTTGTGAAATGTTGGGTTAAGTCCCGCAACGAGCGCAACCCTTATCCTTACTTGCCAGCGGGTAATGCCGGGAACTTTAGGGAGACTGCCGGTGATAAACCGGAGGAAGGTGGGGACGACGTCAAGTCATCATGGCCCTTACGAGTAGGGCTACACACGTGCTACAATGGTCGGTACAGAGGGTTGCGAAGCCGCGAGGTGGAGCTAATCTCACAAAGCCGGTCGTAGTCCGGATTGGAGTCTGCAACTCGACTCCATGAAGTCGGAATCGCTAGTAATCGTGGATCAGAATGCCACGGTGAATACGTTCCCGGGCCTTGTACACACCGCCCGTCACACCATGGGAGTGGGCTGCACCAGAAGTAGATAGCTTAACCTTCGGGAGGGCGTTTACCACGGTGTGGTTCATGACTGGGGTGAAGTCGTAACAAGGTAGCCCTAGGGGAACCTGGGGCTGGATCACCTCCTTACCTATACGATTGACTGATATTTGTTGAGTGTTCACACAGATAACTTGTTCTTGTTAGAGCGAGTGGCACGTCCGAGCGACGATGCTTGTTCTTTAAAAATTTGGAAAGCTGATAGTAATAATCGAAAGATTATTGCGAAAAATAATTGAGTTCTCAAAACACACTTTAATCAAGTGACTTGAGTATTCTTTTGGCGAAAGTAGAAACCGTTAGTTGCGATGCAGCTCAGATGAAACTCATTTGGGTTGTATGGTTAAGTGACTAAGCGTATACGGTGGATGCCTTGGCAGTCAGAGGCGATGAAGGACGTAGTAACTTGCGAAAAGCGTTGGCGAGCTAGTAACAAGCATTTGAGCTAACGATGTCCGAATGGGGAAACCCGGCACCATAAGGTGTCATCACTAAGTGAATACATAGCTTAGTGAGGCGAACGAGGGGAACTGAAACATCTAAGTACCCTTAGGAAAAGAAATCAACCGAGATTCCCCTAGTAGCGGCGAGCGAACGGGGATTAGCCCTTAAGCCTAGAGGGTGTTAGTGGAATGTGTTGGAAAGCACAGCGATACAGGGTGATAGCCCCGTACATGAAAACTAACTTTAGGTGAAAACGAGTAGGACGGGACACGTGATATCTTGTTCGAATATGGGGGGACCATCCTCCAAGGCTAAATACTCCTGACTGACCGATAGTGAACCAGTACCGTGAGGGAAAGGCGAAAAGAACCCCTGTGAGGGGAGTGAAATAGAACCTGAAACCGTATACGTACAAGCAGTGGGAGCGGTTCTTGAGACCGTGACTGCGTACCTTTTGTATAATGGGTCAGCGACTTACATTTTGTAGCGAGGTTAAGCGAATAGCGGAGCCGTAGGGAAACCGAGTGTTAACTGCGCGTTTAGTTGCAAGGTGTAGACCCGAAACCCGGTGATCTAGCCATGGGCAGGTTGAAGGTTGAGTAACATCAACTGGAGGACCGAACACACGTATGTTGAAAAATGCGGTGATGACTTGTGGCTGGGGGTGAAAGGCCAATCAAACCGGGAGATATCTGGTTCTCCTCGAAAGCTATTTAGGTAGCGCCTCGAGCGAATACCATTGGGGGTAGAGCACTGTTAAGGCTAGGGGGTCATCCCGACTTACCAACCCTTTGCAAACTCCGAATACCAATGAGTACTACTCGGGAGACACACGGCGGGTGCTAACGTCCGTCGTGAAAAGGGAAACAACCCAGACCATCAGCTAAGGTCCCAAAGTTATTGCTAAGTGGGAAACGATGTGGGAAGGCTTAGACAGCTAGGATGTTGGCTTAGAAGCAGCCATCATTTAAAGAAAGCGTAATAGCTCACTAGTCGAGTCGGCCTGCGCGGAAGATATAACGGGGCTAAGCAATACACCGAAGCTATGGGTACTAGCGCTTGCGCTAGTGCGGTAGAGGAGCGTTCTGTAAGCCGTTGAAGGTGAAGGGGTAACCCACGCTGGAGGTATCAGAAGTGCGAATGCTGACATGAGTAACGATAAAGGGGGTGAAAAACCTCCTCGCCGAAAGACCAAGGGTTCCTGTCCAACGTTAATCGGGGCAGGGTGAGTCGACCCCTAAGGCGAGGCCGAAAGGCGTAGTCGATGGGAAACGGGTTAATATTCCCGTACTTCTGCTAACTGCGATGGAGAGACGGAGAAGGCTAGGCTAGCGCGGCGTTGGTTGTCCGCGTTTAAGGCTGTAGGTAGGGTACTTAGGCAAATCCGGGTACCTAATACTGAGAGTTGATGACGAGTCACTACGGTGATGAAGTAGTTGATGCCATGCTTCCAGGAAAATCTTCTAAGCTTCAGGTTAGCAGGAATCGTACCCCAAACCGACACAGGTGGTCGGGTAGAGAATACCAAGGCGCTTGAGAGAACTCGGCTGAAGGAACTAGGCAAAATGGTACCGTAACTTCGGGAGAAGGTACGCTCCTGTTGGTGATGAGACTTGCTCTCTAAGCTGACGGGAGTCGCAGATACCAGGTGGCTGCAACTGTTTATCAAAAACACAGCACTGTGCAAAATCGCAAGATGACGTATACGGTGTGACGCCTGCCCGGTGCCGGAAGGTTAATTGATTGGGTTATCTTCGGAGAAGCTCATGATCGAAGCCCCGGTAAACGGCGGCCGTAACTATAACGGTCCTAAGGTAGCGAAATTCCTTGTCGGGTAAGTTCCGACCTGCACGAATGGCGTAATGATGGCCACGCTGTCTCCAGCCGAGACTCAGTGAAGTTGAAATTGCGGTGAAGATGCCGTATACCCGCGGCTAGACGGAAAGACCCCGTGAACCTTTACTATAGCTTGGCACTGAACATTGACCCTACATGTGTAGGATAGGTGGGAGACTTTGAAGCGGGAACGCCAGTTCTCGTGGAGTCATCCTTGAAATACCACCCTTGTAGTGTTGATGTTCTAACTCTGGCCCCTGAATCGGGGTTGAGGACAGTGCCTGGTGGGTAGTTTGACTGGGGCGGTCTCCTCCCAAAGAGTAACGGAGGAGCACGAAGGTTGGCTAAGTACGGTCGGACATCGTACGGTTAGTGCAATGGCATAAGCCAGCTTAACTGCGAGACATACACGTCGAGCAGGTGCGAAAGCAGGTCATAGTGATCCGGTGGTTCTGAATGGAAGGGCCATCGCTCAACGGATAAAAGGTACTCCGGGGATAACAGGCTGATACCGCCCAAGAGTTCATATCGACGGCGGTGTTTGGCACCTCGATGTCGGCTCATCACATCCTGGGGCTGAAGTCGGTCCCAAGGGTATGGCTGTTCGCCATTTAAAGTGGTACGCGAGCTGGGTTCAGAACGTCGTGAGACAGTTCGGTCCCTATCTGCCGTGGGCGTTGGATGATTGAAGGGAGCTGCTCCTAGTACGAGAGGACCGGAGTGGACGAACCGCTGGTGTTCGGGTTGTCATGCCAATGGCATTGCCCGGTAGCTACGTTCGGAATCGATAACCGCTGAAAGCATCTAAGCGGGAAGCGAGCCCTAAGATGAGTCATCCCTAGACCTTTAAGGTCTCTAAAGAGCCGTCCGAGACTAGGACGTTGATAGGCAGGGTGTGTAAGCGTTGTGAGGCGTTGAGCTAACCTGTACTAATGACTCGTGAGGCTTAACCATACAACCCAAAAGGGTTTTACTGCAAAGTAAGTAATGGTTTACCGAATCAAAAGAATACGAAGTACTTGATTGAAGTGCGAACTCTAATTGACTCTTGAATAAAGAGTACAGCTTTCCGAATTTCCAATTTTGTCTGGAAACCATAGCATTGTGGTCCCACCTGATCCCATCCCGAACTCAGAAGTGAAACGCAATCGCGCCGATGGTAGTGTGGGGTCTCCCCATGTGAGAGTAGGTCATTTCCAGGCGCCTAATTTAGTATCCCGCGTAAGCGTGTTACTAAAGGAGCGGTAGTTCAGTTGGTTAGAATACCGGCCTGTCACGCCGGGGGTCGCGGGTTCGAGTCCCGTCCGCTCCGCCAACATTAAGATGAAAGCCCTAGCAGCAATGCTAGGGCTTTTTTCGTTTCTGTTTCTTCAAAATCTTCATGCACTAAGCCATAGGAATACAGTCTCTCATCGCCTATCTGCATTTCTCGCTTGTGATGGTGGCCGAGATCGCTGGCCCACCGCTGCCATCTGCCTTTTGTGGCGTGTATTGGTATTTGAGCTCTTCAAAGTTTAGGGTGATGTTCTCGGTGAGGCGATCTTCGCCGCCTGAGCCGCCGGTAGACAGGCTGGAGACCCATACGTCGCGTAATTCGATCACTATATACTCAAGAGGCGTTCCACCCGCCTTGCGCACCGTCAGTGTCGCTCTAGGGTATTGCATGTGGCTCATTTGGTTCATGAGGAGCTGGGGTGAGGCGCTATCCACATACTTGGTCACACTGATATCTTGAATGCAGGTGCGTCGCATATCGCTGCTTGCTCCCCAAGACCAGGCGAGTACATCGATCTCGTTGCGGTGCTGCGCGTCCAGGCTCTCGCCATCGACGCCATCTATCTTGAGAAACATATCCGTAGCCGCGTTCAGCGACAAGGAGCTGAGCGCTAATAGGCCCATGGCTGCGAGTTTATAAATAATCATTCTACCTATTGCCGAGTTGGGTTAATTGTTTATTGAGTCTAGTTTGCATTTAGAAATGGGTTCGCTTTTGCTTAGAACTAAAGAATCTGTAAACACCTCATAACGCCCAGTAGCATGAATATCGAGCGAGCCGCCAGTTTGTCTATTGCTATTCCACGCGGCCTTACCTACCTTATGGCCAAGTGAATGGCTTAGTCTCAAGGGATGGATATGAAAATAGAAATGATCTGCACCGGTGAAGAGGTGTTATCCGGACAGATAGTCGATACCAATGCGGCATGGGCGGCAAATGCCTTGATGGATCATGGCATAGAGATGCAGCAGCGGATCACGGTAGGCGATAGATTGGACGATCTGGTCGAGGTGTTTCGTCAGCGTAGCGAGCACGCCGATGTCATCCTGGTCAATGGCGGACTCGGCCCGACCAGCGATGATATGTCTTCCGAGGCGATGGCCATTGCCAAGGGTGAGCCCCTGGTCGAGTGCACCCTGTGGCGGGAGCGTATTCAAGAGTGGTTTACCCGTAACGGTCGACACATGCCAGAGAGCAATCTGAAACAGGCGATGTTACCTGCGTCGGCCATCATGGTGGACAACCCTGTGGGCACGGCCTGCGGATTTCGAGTAAAGCTCAATCGTGCCTGGCTCTTCTTTACTCCCGGTGTGCCTTTCGAGTTTAAGAAGATGGTGACAGAGCAGTTCATTCCTTTTGTGGAGCAGATCGCCGATAGCCATGTCGAAGTCGAGGTGCAGAAGCTGCTGACCATAGGTCAGGGGGAATCGGCACTGGCCGATAAGCTAGAGGGTATGACTTTACCGGATGGCATGACCTTGGGCTATCGCTCCTTCATGCCCTATATCGAGATTAAGTTGTTTGCCCGAGGGAAAGCAGCCATAGGCGAATTAGACAGGGTCAAGGCTGAGGTGCTCGATCGTCTGGGCGATGCGGTCGTCGGCCACAACGTTACCTCGCTGGCACAGGTGATTCATAACGGGCTGCTGGCTTCGGGTAAGCATTTGAGTATTGCCGAGTCCTGTACCGGCGGCATGATTGCCAACAACCTGGTAGCCTTTGCCGGCAGCTCCAATTACCTGGACCAGGGGCTGGTGACCTATAGCAACGAGTCTAAGGTGCGCGTGTTAGGGGTTAAACCTGCGACTCTGGATGACCATGGGGCGGTCTCTATCGCCACGGTTGAGGAGATGGCCAAGGGGGCAAGAAGCCTGCTGGACAGCGATTATGCGCTGGCGACCAGTGGCATTGCCGGGCCCGATGGTGGCAGTGAGGCAAAGCCGGTTGGCACTGTGGCGATCGCCCTGGCGACTCGGCAAGGTGTCTATAGCCAGATGCTTAAGTTCCCGGCGCGTTCCCGCGAGCTGGTGCGGCAGCTGAGCACGGCTGTTGCCTTGGATATGCTAAGGCGTGAGCTGCAGGAGTCTCCCGTTCTGGTGGACTATTCCTCTTATCCGCGATTCGCAAGATAGACTAGATAAGGCGCCAAGCATAATGGCGCCTTAAATAGAGTTGATTATGTGGCGAGGTTAATCTTTAAAGATAAGGTTAATCTTGCCCGGAACGACCTGGATACGTTTGGTCATCTCGGCGACAAGCGCCTGATTACCCTCTTGTGTATCGAGCACATACACGGGCTGGGTCTCGAGGAAGTGGGTCATGAAACCCATGATCTGAGGACTCACCTGGCCTATGGCCTGCTCGAGATCCTTTGGGTTAGAGCTCAGGCTGACCAGGGTAAGGTCCTTAAGATAGAGGCTGTGCTGGTCGGCATCATACCAAGGCTTGGCTTCAAACTCGGCCGTCATGGTGGCATTGAGCGGCATTAGCGGGTTGGCCACCTTGATCAGGCTGCTCGCCGTGATCGCCATGGTGTCGGCCTTGTGGCCAAGTTTGACCTTCACATCATTGATCTTCATCTCTATGCCAAAGAAGCGATTGCCCTCTTTGACCTCGAAATGCATCTCGTCGTTCAGGTAGTTGGTGAGCTGGCGCTCGCTGATGCTGTATTGACTGACACATGCAGTCAAACTCAGCATCAGCACGCCTATTAGGGCTAGGCTTCTCATTAACCCGTGTTTCTCATGCCCGCCGCCACGCCAGCGATGGTGAGCATCAGTGCCAGTTCGACATTGCTTGATCCTGCCTGCTCCTTACGGGTACGCGCCAGGAGCTCGGCCTGGAGGAAGTTGAGCGGGTCGATATAGGGGTTGCGCAGCTCTACCGATTCACGATTCCATGGGGTATGCGACATCAAGGCGTCGGACTGGGTCAGCTCCAAGACCACCTTAATGCCTGTTGCCATACGGCTACGTAGGGCTTCGCCGAGATGATGTAGCTCTTGCGGCACCAGGCAGGTCTCATAGTACTTCGCCAGGTTAGGCTCGGCCTTGGCGTAGACCATCTCTAGCATGGAGATGCGTGTCTCGAAGAAGGGCCACTTCTGCTCCATCTCCCTTAGCAGGGCGAGTTCGCCGCGGTCGGCTGCCTGTTGCAGCGCCTCGCCGGCGCCTAGCCATGCGGGGAGCATCAAGCGGTTCTGCGACCAGGCGAAGATCCAGGGGATCGCACGCAGGCTCTCGATACCACCATCCACCCGACGTTTCGCGGGGCGGCTACCCAGTGGTAGCTTACCGAGCTCGACTTCTGGAGTTGCCGCGCGGAAGTAGGCGACGAAATCTGGCTCCTCACGCACTATGGCGCGATAGGCGGTGACCGAGTCACTGGCGAGTCGTTCCATCGCCTCGCGCCACTCTGGCTTAGGTTCTGGTGGCGGCAACAGGGTGGCCTCCATCACGGCCGAGGTATATAGCGCCAGGCTCTGCACTGCCAGCTTAGGCAGGCCGAACTTGAAGCGGATCATCTCGCCTTGTTCCGTTACCCTGATGCGGCCATCTACCGAACCGGGTGGCTGCGACAGGATCGCCTTGTGGGCTGGTCCGCCGCCACGGCCTATGGTGCCGCCACGACCGTGGAACAGGGTGAGCTTGATGTCTGCCTGGTTACAGACCTTAACCAGTTTTTCCTGCGCACTGTATTGTGCCCAGGCGGCCGCCATCACGCCGGCATCTTTGGCCGAGTCTGAGTAGCCTATCATCACCTCCTGGCTGCCCTTGCAGTAGCCGCGGTACCAGTCGATGGCGAATAGCGCCGAGATACAGCTGGCGGCGTTGTTGAGGTCCTCTAAGGTCTCGAACAGTGGCACCACTCGCATCGGGTGCTGGCACCCTGCCTCTTTCAATAGCAGGAGCACAGTCAACACGTCCGACGGTTGACTGGCCATGGAGATGACATAGGAGCCCAGGGCCTTAGGCGACTGGCTGGCGATCAACCTGACCGTGCTGATCACCTCGGCAACTTCGGCACTCGGTTCCCAGTTATGGGGGATCAGCGGGCGTTTGCCACTCAGTTCCCGCAGCAGGAAGGCCTGCTTCTCATGTTCGTCCCAGTGGTCGAAGTCGCCAAGGCCCAGATAACGGGTCAGCTCGGCGATGACGTCGCTATGGCGCTGGGCATCCTGGCGGATATCCAGGCGCAACATATGGATGCCAAAGCAGGCCAGACGACGCAGCATATCCAGCAGTAGGCCATTGGCGATCAGGCTCATACCCGATTCGGTCAGGCTGCGATAGAGCAGGGTCAAGGGCTGTTTAAGATCGTCCTCATGCCAGATAAGGCTATCGAGATCCACCTCGGGTGAATGCCCCTCGAGGCGGGCATTTAGGTAATCTATGGTGTCGCGCAGTTTCTGTCTTAGCTCCCGCAGCACCACGCGGTAAGGTTCATGGCTGTTGTCTGTGAGGGCCAAAAGTTCCTCATTGGCCTCCTCCATCGATAGTTCGTTGACCAGCAAGACCACATCTTTGAGATAGAGGCGCGCCGCGGTGTGGCGGTTGCGATCCAATACTTCCTGGGTGACTTTGGCGGTGACGAAGGGGTTGCCGTCGCGATCGCCGCCCATCCAGCTGGAGAAGCGAATGGGCGCTATGTCGCTGGGCAGCTGCTTACCGGTGCGCTCTTCGACCTGTTCGTTGAGCTGGCGCAGAAAATCGGGAATGGCTTGCCAGAGTGACGCCTCTATGGTGCTTAGTCCCCAGCGGGCTTCGTCCACCGGTGTTGGGCGCTCGTGGCGTATCTCGTTGGTGTGCCAGATCTGGGCGATAAGCTGTCTGAGTCTGAGGTGATTCTGTTTCTTCTCGCGCTCGGTGAGCTGCGGGTTCTCCATGGTGGCGAGACAATCGACCACGGCGGAGTATTTCTGGATCAGGGTGCGACGGGAGATCTCGGTCGGGTGCGCCGTAAGCACAAGGTCGATATCCAGTGTCTGTAGACACTCGAGCATCTTATCTTGGTCGATGCGCCCATTTAGCATGCGCCCCAGGAGTTGATCCACAGGATCGGGCACGCAGACCAGCTCGTCACAGTTGCGGCTGATGGTATGGAACTGCTCGGCGATATTGGCCAGGTTGAGAAACTGGTTGAAGGCCTTGGCAAATGGTACCAACTCTTCGTCGGGTAAGGCGGCCAGTAGGGTAAGCATCTGTTCCCTGGCGGTATCGTTGCCTTGGCGTGAGCTCTTGGCCAGGTGTCTGATCTGTTCAATCTTATCTAAAAAGGGCTCGTCCATGTGTGTGCGAATAGTATCGCCTAATATTTGGCCTAATGTGCCCACATTGGATCGCAGCGACGCGTACATATCTGTCATAAATGCTCCATACCCACGAGTTAATCAATCACCATACCTAGGCTATCAGGTTTAGGTCAATACGGCATATCTTCATATCGTATGCTTATGTGTTCTATATCACCTTGCATGAATTTTTTATGGCGCCTTTATGCAGGCGTGGTAAATCAGCTGTTTTAGCAAGTCGACGGTTTTGTTGATGTAGGCGGTGTTCAGGTACTCATCTGGCTGATGTGCCTGCTCTATGCTGCCCGGTCCCCAGACCAAGGTTTGACAGCCCAGCTGCTGAATATAGGGGGCCTCGGTGGCATAGTTGACCACCTCGGGGGCCTGATTCGACAGTTGTGCGACCAGCTGTGACCATTGAGCATCCGCCTGTCCCGCGAAGGGCTGAGAACCGGGATAGAGCTGGCTTATGCTGATGGACCCTGGATAGCGCTGGCTCAGTTCGGCCAGGTATTGGGTCAGTAGTTGCTCCAAGACCTCTAACGGCAGGCCCGGCAGTGGGCGGATATCCAGGTGCAGATCGCAGCAGCCGCAGATGCGGTTGGCGGCGTCGCCGCCGTGAATATGGCCAAAGTTCATGGTGGGATAGGGCACGCTGAAGGCCTCTTCGCGGTAGTGCTCCGCCAGGTGTTGCTTCAGCTTGAGGAGTTGGCCTATCACCTGATGCATGATCTCTATGGCGTTGAGCCCCTTGGCCGGATCCGAAGAGTGACCGCTGCGCCCCGTGATGCGGATGCCCTGGGCCAGGTGTCCCTTATGCATGTAGACAGGCTTAAGGCCGGTGGGCTCGCCGATCAAAGCGTATTCGGGGGCGATGGCCTTAGACTTGGCGAAGGCTTTGGCGCCATTCATTGTGGTCTCTTCATCGGCGCTGGCGAGTATGTAGAGCGGCCGCACGAAGTCTTGGGTCGGCATCTGGCGCACCGCCTCTATAATCAGGGCGAAGAAGCCCTTCATATCGCAGCTGCCTAGCCCATACCAGCGATTATCCTTCTCGGTCAGGGTAAAGGGATCCTGACTCCAGCGTCCCTCGTCGAAGGGAACCGTATCTGTATGTCCCGCCAGCAGCAGTCCACCGCGCCCCTGGCCGATCTTTGCCAGCAGGTTGTGTTTACCTCGTGTGTCGGGGACGGCCTGCATCTGGCAGTCGAAGCCCAGATCGGTGAGCCACTGGCTCAGCAGGGTCACCACGCCTTGGTTGCTCATGTCGAGTTCGGCTTCGAGGGCGCTGATGGACGGCATAGCGATCAGCTCGCGGAAAGATTGCTTGATATCGGGAAAGGTTTTCATCATTTGACTCAAATCACCAATTTTATTTAAAAATATCTATTCAATATTATTGCATAATTAGTTTGTTGTGTTAGTCTATCAAACAGCTAAAACGAGCGCCATTATTAAAGGCTTAACTTAGAGATAAAAAATGAACAATTTCTTCTTACTTTTTGCATATAAGGTTAGCTGTAATCACTTCCTGCGACGATAATCTTGTCATATTGGTATCTATACCAGGGCTTAAGCAGTGCCCCTCTCTTTTTTACCGTTAACACAATATAGAAGTCATAAAGTATGAAAAGCATAGCGATAATTGGCGCCAGTGGTTACACAGGTGCTCAGGTTACTTCACTGATCCAGGCCGATGATCAGCTTAAGATTCAAGGCCTCTATGTCTCTGAAAACAGTCTAGATAAAGGCAAAACTCTGGCTAGTTTGTATCCGGTTTACAGCCATATCGATCTTAGTCTGGCGCCACTGACCGAGCAGGCCAAGCAGACCATAGTCGATGAGGCCGATGCCGTGGTGTTGGCGACCGATCATGGTGTGAGCCTGCACCTGGCGGCCTGGTTCTATCAGGCGGGTCTGGCGGTGTTCGACCTCTCCGGCGCCTACCGTTTTTCCGATAGCGAGCAGTATCCCAAATGGTATGGTTTCGAGCATATCTACCCAGAGGTGTTGGCCGAGGCTGTCTATGGCCTGGCGGAGTGGAACGCCGAGGCGATTGCCGCGAGCAAGATGATTGCCGTGCCTGGCTGTTATCCCACGGCTTCACTGACGGCCCTGAAACCCCTGAAAGATCTGATGACAGACAGCCTGCCGGTGATCAACGCCGTCAGTGGTGTGACCGGGGCCGGCAGAAAGGCGCAGCTGCACACCAGCTTCTGCGAGGTGAGCCTGACGCCCTACGGCGTGCTGGGTCATAGACATCAACCTGAGATCGCGACTCAGCTGGGGCAGCAGGTGATCTTCACTCCTCACCTGGGCAACTTTAAGCGTGGCATTCTGGCGACCATTACCGTGCAGATGAAGCCCGGGGTGAGCGAAGCCGATATTGCCAAGGCCTATGAGGTGTATGAGTCGGCGCCTCTGGTGAATGTGTACCATAATCAATTTCCTAAGGTTGACGACGTGGTGCATACCCCTAACTGCCTGCTGGGATGGAAGTACGACCCCCTCAATGGCTACCTGGTGGTGGCGAGCGCTATCGACAATCTGATGAAAGGTGCGGCGAGTCAGGCGCATCAATGCATAAAGATTCATTTCAATTATTAATATTGTCACCTGTGAGAGAGAAGTAGCTATGTCGGCAAATAAGAAAACCTTAGTGCTTAAAGTGGGTGGCGCCCTGATGCAGTGTGAGATGGGGATGGCGCGCCTGATGGCAAGCGCGGCCAACATCATTAAGTCGGGCCAATCTGTCATCTTAGTTCATGGCGGCGGTTGCCTGGTAGACGAGCAGCTCAAGGCCAATGGCATGGAGACGGTTAAGCTGGACGGTTTGCGTGTCACCCCCGAAGAGCAGGTGCCTATTGTGGTTGGCGCGCTGGCGGGAACCTCTAACAAGATCTTGCAGGCCAGTGCCATCAAGGCGGGCATCACGAGTGTGGGCATGAGCCTGTGTGATGGCGCCATAGTGAATGGCAGCATCAAAGATGAGCAGCTCGGCTTCGTGGGTGAAGTGTCGCCCAATGACCCGACTTATCTGAACTTCCTGTTGGCCCAGGGCTGGATGCCAATTGTCAGCTCGATTGCCGTAGATGATGCGGGCAACTTGCTGAACGTCAACGCCGATCAGGCGGCGACCGTGATTGCCAAGCTAGTGGAAGGCCGGTTGGTGCTGTTGTCCGACGTGAGTGGTGTGCTCGACGGTAAGGGACAGCTGATCAAGACCCTGGATAAGGCCCACGCCGATGAGCTAACCAAGTTAGGCGTTATCGATAAGGGGATGAAGGTCAAGGTCGAGGCGGCACTAGAGGTTGCCCAGTGGATGGGACAGCCGGTACAGGTCGCCTCATGGCGCGACGCCGAGCAGTTGAGCGCGCTGGAGAAGGGCGAGTCTATCGGCACACAGGTTATGCCACATTAATTAAACGGAACATGAGAAGAGTATTCATCTAGGAGTAGATATATGAATCACCTACTATCGATAAAAGAGCTTACCCAGCAGCAGCTGATCGACTTACTCGCCCTGGCGAAGACGATCAAGGCCAACCCAGAAGACTATCGCAAGGCACTCGACGGTAAGAGTGTGGTGATGTTATTCGAGAAGCCATCGCTGCGAACCCGCGTAAGCTTCGATATCGGTATCAATAAGTTAGGTGGTCATTGTCTCTACCTGGATCAGCAAAACGGTGCCTTGGGCAAGCGTGAGCCGGTATCCGACTTTGCCGCCAACATCTCTTGTTGGGCCGATGCCATTGTCGCGAGAACCTTTGCCCATTCGACCATAGAGCAGCTCGCCGAACATGGCACTGTGCCTGTGATCAACGCGCTGTCGGACATGTATCACCCCTGTCAGGGGCTGGCGGACTTTCTGACCCTGGCGGAGCAGTTTGATGATGTCAGCAAGGTAAAGCTGGCCTATGTAGGCGATGGTAACAACGTGACCCACTCGCTCATGTATGGTGCGGCGCTGCTGGGTGCCAAGATGACGGTGATCTGCCCGCAGGGCCACTTCCCCGACGGTAAGGTAGTGCTGGAGGCACAAGCCATTGCCGAGGCCCATGGTGGTGAGTTGGTATTGAGCTCAGATGTCGAGGCGATCGCCGGCCATGATGCCATCTATACTGATACTTGGATCTCCATGGGAGACAAGGCCAGTCTAGATGAGATCAAAGCCAAATTTGCGCCTTATCATGTAGATACCGATATGATGAACAAGGCGGGAGCCAAATTCTTTATGCACTGCCTACCCGCCTATCGTGGTGTCGAGGTGGCTGCCGAGGTGGTCGATGGGGCCGGCTCACTGATCTTGCAACAGGCAGAAAACCGCATGCATGCGCAAAATGCCGTGTTGGTGACCCTACTGAGTTAACGAATCTTCCCAATGGTGATTGGGCCAACGAATTGAGTATTTAGGAAAACGAAATGTCTATCGAAAACAACAAAGCATCGGTGAAAAAAGTGGTACTGGCCTACTCGGGTGGTCTGGATACATCGGCGATCATTCCTTGGCTGAAAGAGACCTATGATAACTGTGAGATCGTTGCCTTCTGCGCCGACGTGGGTCAGGGCGAGGCCGAGCTTGAAGGGCTGCATGAGAAGGCGATCGCCTCGGGTGCGTCTGAGTGCCATATCGTGGATCTGAAAGAGGAGCTGGTGGCCGATTATATCTACCCCACCATAGCCACAGGCGCCATCTACGAAGGCACCTATCTGCTGGGCACCTCAATGGCCAGACCTATCATCGCCAAGGCTCAGGTGGAAGTAGCACGTAAAGTGGGCGCCGATGCCGTATGTCACGGTTGTACCGGTAAGGGTAACGATCAGGTGCGTTTCGAGGGCTGTTTCGCCGCCCTGGCACCGGATCTTACCGTGATCGCCCCCTGGCGTGAGTGGAGCATGGTGAGCCGTGAAGATCTGCTGGACTATCTGGCAGAGCGCAACATCAAGACGACCGCCTCGGCCACCAAGATCTATAGCCGTGACGCCAACGCCTGGCACATCTCTCACGAAGGTGGTGAGCTGGAAGATCCGTGGAACGAGCCAAGCAAAGAAGTATGGACCATGACTGTTGCGCCAGAAGATGCGCCCGATGAGCCTGAGTATGTGTCGGTAGAGATGGAAGCCGGTCGTATTACTAAGGTTAATGGTCAGTCATACACTCCTTATGGTGCCCTGATGGCCCTTAATGAGATTGCCGGCGCCCATGGCGTGGGCCGTATCGATATCACCGAAAACCGTCTGGTGGGCATGAAGTCTCGTGGTTGTTACGAAACCCCAGGCGGCACGGTAATGTTTGCCGCGCTCAGAGCGATCGAAGAGCTGGTACTGGACAAGACCAGCCGCGAATGGCGTGAGCAGGTAGGTGCCAAGATGGCGCATCTGGTCTATGACGGTCGTTGGTTTACCCCATTGTGTGAATCCCTACTGGGCGCCTCTCAGCCACTGGCAAACCTGCTGAACGGTGAAGTGGTACTTAAGCTCTATAAGGGCCAGGCACAGGCGGTGAAGAAACGTTCTCCTAATAGCCTGTACTCCGAGGAGTTTGCTACCTTTGGTGAAGACGAAGTCTATAACCAGAAAGATGCGGAAGGCTTCATTCGTCTCTATTCACTGGCGAGCCGCATCCGGGCGCTAAACGTTAAGTAGAGTCGACGGGGTAATAAAGGGGCGGCGAACGCTCCTTTATTTTAAGAGCAGATTTACGAGCTGATTTAAGAGGATAGTGAGATGGCGTTATGGGGCGGAAGATTTAGCCAAGAGAGCAGCGCACTGTTTAAACTTTTCAATGATTCCCTGCCGGTCGATTATCGGCTGGTGGAAGAAGATATTGTTGGTTCCATTGCCTGGGCCGATGCCATCACAGGTGTGGGCATTCTCACCCAGCAAGAGTGTCAGTCCCTCAAACAGGCATTGCAAGAACTGCTGGCCGAGGTGAAGGATCAGCCAGAGACCATCCTGGCCTCCGGCGCCGAAGACATTCATAGTTTCGTTGAGCAAGCCTTGATTGCCAAGGTCGGTGACCTGGGTAAGAAGCTGCATACAGGCCGCTCGCGTAACGATCAGGTGGCGACCGATCTTAAGCTCTGGTGCAAGAAGGAGGGTCAGGCCCTGCTCGAACTGCTGGCACAGTTAAAGGCAGCCTTGCTGTCACTTGCTGAGCGTGAGCTGGACGCCGTCATGCCGGGCTACACTCACCTACAGCGGGCGCAGCCTGTGGCCTTCGGTCACTGGTGTCTGGCCTATGTGGAGATGTTTGAGCGTGATATCAGCCGTCTGCAAGACTGTCTGCAGCGCCTCGATACCTGTCCGCTGGGCACGGGCGCGCTGGCTGGTACCGCTTATCCAATGGACAGATACGCGCTGGCTAAGTCATTGGGATTCGCCTCGCCAACCCTTAATAGCCTGGATTCTGTGTCTGACAGGGATCATGTGATCGAGCTATGCTCAGACGCCGCCATCAGCATGATGCACCAGAGCCGCATGGCCGAAGATTTGATCTTCTTCAATAGCGGTGAGGCGGGCTTTATCGAACTGGACGATCAGGTTACCTCTGGCTCTTCCTTGATGCCGCAGAAGAAAAACCCGGATGCGCTCGAGCTTATCCGTGGCAAGACGGGCCGTGTCTATGGCAGCCTGATGGGCATTCTGACCACCATGAAGGCTCTGCCTCTGGCTTACAACAAGGATATGCAGGAAGACAAAGAGGGCCTGTTTGACGTGATGGACAGCTGGTCTATCTGTCTGGAGATGGCGACTCTGGTGCTGTCTGGCTTAAAGGTCAACAGAGAGAATACCCTGTCGGCGGCTCAGCAGGGTTATGCCAATGCAACCGAGCTGGCGGACTATCTGGTAGCCAAAGGCATGCCGTTTAGAGAGGCGCATCATGTGGTGGGTGAGGTGGTAGTCGAGGCGATTGCCCAGAAGAAGCCTATCGAAGAGTTCGAGTTGGCTAGCCTGCAGGTGTTCGCCAGTGTCATCCAGGAAGATGTATATCAATGTCTGACAATAGACTCTTGTCTGGCTAAACGTGAGGCGCTGGGTGGTACGTCACTCGCTCAGGTGAAGGCTGCGTTGGCCGCCAAGGGCTAGTTTAGATAAATTCTGTCTAATCAATCGATTAAAAAACCTGCAGTCGCAGGTTTTTTTACATCTAAAGTTTTATTCGCACCAAAAAATTGGCGCTATGAATTCACTGAAAAATAGCGAAAGGCCAGTGGATTTCACTGGACTGGTGGCGAATGACACCAGCCCATCTGAAGACTATTGGAACAGATCTTCTACCGAATCGTCGATAAAGATATCTTCCTGAGTCTGCGCTTCGGTGGCAAACTCCTTCGGCTCGGTGCCCTGGATGAAATACTCGAACTTGGTGGTGTAGTCTGTCTTGCGGCTCAACTTGCCTGTGGCCAGATCGATACGGGCCGAGACTATCCCTTCAGGTGGAGGAGAAGGTAGCTCAGGCGCGCCTTGGAGGGCGTTTTTCATAAACTCGTTCCAGCCTGGGCCAGCGGTCTTGGCACCGGCCTCGGCGCCCGAGATCTGATCTTTCGCGCCGTTGGTGTTCCAGGCGGTGCGGCCCAATTCGATGCTGTGATCGTCGAAGCCGACCCATACGGTAGTTGCCAGCGTCGGTGTGAAGCCACTGAACCAGGTATCTTTCGATTCGTTAGTGGTACCTGTCTTACCCGCGATATCGTGACGGTTTACCACACGGGCGGCGCGCCAGGCGGTGCCGTTCCATCCTGTGCCCTTGCTCCAATCGCCGCCGCCCCAGATAACGCTCTTCAAGGCTTCGGTGATCAGGAAGGCAGTCTGTTTGCTGATGATCTGCGGTGCGTGGCGAGCCGTGCTCGGACAGCTAGGATCTTCGGCGTTAGCCTCTTGGCTCGCGACTTCTAGGCCTTCTACCTCTTGATTTGCCACTTCCTGATTAGGCAGTTCCTGCGCCATAGCTGCAAAAGGATCGTCCGTTGGCAGCGTCTGTGGCTCGGCTAACTCAGGTGTGCAGGCTAGCGTAGGGCTAGCTTCTTCTACCGTCTGCTCGTAGGCATTGTCGATATGGTCGATAAAGTAAGGCTCGACCCGGTAGCCGCCATTTGCAAATACCGAGAAGGCGGTGACCACCTGCAACGGCGTCACCGACGGTGAGCCCAGCGCCAGTGATTCGTTTTGCGGCAGATCGTCGCGGTCGAAACCGAACTTGACCAGGGTGTCGATAGCGCTCTCTAGCCCGGTATAGCGCATGGCGCGTACAGACATGACGTTTATCGATTGTGCTAGACCGACTCTCAGGCGTGTCGGCCCAGTATACTTGTCAGGCGAGTTCTTTGGTCGCCACGCAGTGCCCTGACGTATGTCGGCATTGTTGATGGGCGCGTTGTTGATCAGCGTAGCCAGGGTGTAGCCTTTCTCCAGCGCACCTGTGTAGATGAAGGGCTTGATGTTGGAGCCCAGCTGACGCTTGGCCTGAGTGACACGGTTGTATTGGCTGGTGTGGAAGCTGTAGCCGCCCACTAGAGTCTTGATGGCGCCATCCTTAGGATCCAGCGAGACGATGGCGCTGGCCACCTCAGGAATTTGCGATAGCTGCCAGATGTTACCATTGTTGCGGATCCAGACCTGCTCGCCTGCCTTGAGGATCTCGCCAGCCGTTTTAGGCGCCTTGCCCTGACGCTTGTTGCTGATGAACTTGCGCGCCCACTTGAGTCCTTCCCACTCCAGGGTGAGGGTTTCGCCCTTCGCATTGATGACCTTGACGCTCTGCTCGGCAATCTCGAGCACGGCGGCGGGCTCGAGTCCTTGGAAGCCCTGGGTTTGCTTCAGCTGGGTGACGATTTGGGTCTCATCTAGCTTGGCCGCGCCTTCTGCATCCCATAACACCTTAGTCGCGCCGCGATAACCGTGGCGCTCGTCATAGGCGTAGACGTTATTGCGCAGTGCATCCTGGGCCAGCATCTGCAGGCGAGAGTCGACAGTGGTATAGACGTTGTAACCGCCGGTATAGGCTTCCTCTTCACCGAGTTTTTCGACCAGATAGTCGCGAGCCATCTCTGAGATGTAAGGTGCATAGAGCTCTACCTCGGCGCCATGGTACTTGGCGGTGATAGGGGCTCTTATCGCTTCCTGATACTCGTCCTGGCTAATGTTCTCTTTCTCCAGCATACGGCTGAGTACCCAGTTGCGACGATTCATCGCGCGGGCTGGATTACGTATAGGGTTGGCGGCAGAAGGCGCCTGTGGCAGACCGGCAATCATGGCCATCTCTGGCAGGGTAAGCTCTTCGAGTTCCTTGCCATAGTAGACCTGGGCGGCGGCGCCGACACCGTAGGCGCGGTTACCCAGGAAAGAGCGGTTGAGATAGAGGGTTAAGATCTCTTTCTTACTCAGGGCTTGCTCGATTTTCAGGGCCAGGAAGATCTCTTTGATCTTACGAATGTAGGTCTTCTCTCTGGAGAGGAAGAAGCCGCGGGCAACCTGCTGGGTGATGGTACTCGCCCCTTGGCTCTTCTTGCCTGTGGTAGCGAGAATTACTGCGGCACGTATGATGCCGATGGGGTCGATCCCCTTATGTTCGAAGAAGCGGGCGTCTTCTGTGTCGAGCACCGCATTAATTAATTGTTGCGGTACCTGCTCATATTCGACTGGAATGCGGCGTTTTTCGCCAAATTGTGAAATTAATTTGCCATCAGCGCTGTAAATTCGTAATGGAGTTTGCAATTTTACGGTTTTAAGAGTGGTAACATCGGGAAGGTCCGGCAGCACATAAAAATAGGCCGCAGCAATTGCACCTATTCCCAAAAGGGCTAGGCTAAATAGAGCGATGGTAATTCGTTTAAACCACTTCACCAGATAATTCCAATAAATTTAGCAGGCACAATAGTATATAAGGCGAGCAGCTATTGGTGAAGCAAAAATGGTTGTCAAAAAAATGGCAATTGTAAAAGTTACAAACATTTTGTACAAATATCTATAACGAGTTGATTTTGTGCTAATCTAATTCCTGAAACTATAACAAAAGTGACGATGGACTATGCTTTCAAATTTATGGAAGCGTCAGGCTCCGCAGATGGTCGGGATCGATATCGGTTCCCACGAGATAAAAGCAATACTGCTGAGTAAGACTGCTGATGGTTATAAAATTTTGAGTCACGCCGCGGTGCCCGTTAAAAAAGGCGCCGTTAATGATCATGAGATAAGAGATTCAGACGCGGTTTTGGAGTCCTTAAGATTGATCAAACGATCTTTGCCTAAGAGCGTAAAATATGCTGCGGCTGCGGTTTCGGGATCGGCTGTGATGACCAAGGTGATCTACATGGATGCTTCACTGAGTGAAGAGGAGATGGAGACCCAGATCGAGATCGAAGCCGACAACCTTATCCCCTATTCGCTCGATGAAGTCAGCATAGATTTTGAAACCCTAAGTGTTAACAGCGCCGACCCCTCCAAGGTGGATGTGCTGCTGAGCGCCTGCCGCACAGAGAATATCGATGCCAGAGTCGATAGCCTGGACGATATTAATCTCGAAGCCAAAGTGATTGATGTTGAAGGGTATGCGCTGGGACGCTCCTTCGAGTTGGTCGCCGCTCAGTTGCCCGATGGCGCCGAAGATAAGGTGGTTGCGCTGGTTGATATCGGCGCGAATATGACCACCTTTGCCGTGGTGGAGAAGGGTGAGACGACCTTTATCCGCGAACAGGCCTTTGGTGGTGAGCAGTTTACCCAGTCTATCCTATCTTTCTACGGCATGTCGCACGAGCAGGCCGAGAAGGCCAAGCTTGAAGGCGATTTGCCACGTAATTATATGTTCGAGGTACTCTCGCCCTTCCAGACGCAACTGCTACAACAGATTAAGCGCACCTTGCAGATTTACTGTACTTCGAGTGGCAAGGATAAGGTGGATCATATCGTCTTGTGTGGTGGCACCTCAAAGCTGGAAGGCATGGCTAATCTGCTCACGAATGAACTCGGCGTTCATACCATCATTGCCGACCCTTTCTTGGGTTGCTTGCATGCGGACGAGCAAGTGAAGACACAACTACAGCCCAATATTAATAAATACATGGTCGCGTGTGGATTAGCGCTGAGGAGTTACTCTCAATGGCGAACATAAACTTATTGCCCTGGCGCGAAGAAGCAAGAGAAAAACAAAAACGCGATTATCTGGGCATATTAGCTGCTGTATTTATCGGCGCGGCATTAGTCGTTTATTTAGCCTTAACGGTTCTCGATATGATGACCGAGGAGCAGAGAGGAAGAAATGCCTATCTGCAGGGTGAAATTCAGCTGTTAGAAAAACAAATTGCCGAAATTAAAAAGATTCGCGAGCGTAAGAAAGATATCGAGCGTCGTACCGAGATCATATTAAACCTGCAACAGGCAAGAAACTTACCCACCCATGTATTGGATGAGTTGGTGCGTGTCGTACCGCCGGGAATATATCTTTCCAGCATCGAAAAGAAGGGCAGCTTGCTGTGGATCCAGGGGCGTAGTGAGTCTAACAACAACGTCGCCAACATGATGCGCAAGATTAAGGCTTCAATGTGGTTACACGATCCCAACATGCAATCGATCGTCTCGCAGAATGATGAGATGCGTCAGCTACAGCGTTTCAGTTTAAGGGTCTCTATCGGTGAAGAAGATGCAGATAATGCCAAAGCGACACAAGGAGCGAGCAAATGAAACTCGATCTGAGTGAATTCAATGATATCGATTTTGAGAACATTGGCGGTTGGCCTACCCAGGTTAAGGTGGTATTCGCGTCTTTCCTGGCCATTATTATCTTCGTCGCTGGATATTTCCTGTTTGTCTCTGATGCCGTAGATGTGCTTAAGCGTGAGCAAGACAAAGAGATCACCTTGCGGGATGATTTTAAAGCGAAATATCAATTAGCGGCTAATCTTAAGTTGTATCGGGAGCAACTGGCAGTCATGGAAGTTCAGTTTGCCGAGCTGCTGAAAATGTTGCCGTCGCAGAATGAGATGCCTGGCCTGCTCGACGATTTAACTTTCGTGGCTACCGATTCAGGGCTGGGGATTCAGAGCCTGGAGTGGCAAGAAGAGATACAACGCGATTTCTATATCGAGTTCCCTATCAGCATGTCGGTAACGGGAAATTATCATGAGATGGGCCATCTGGTCAGTGGCGTGGCTAAATTGCCGCGTATCGTGAGCCTGCATGACTTCGTGATCAAGCGTAATGATAGCGGTGAGCTCGCGATGGAGATCTTGGCCAAGACCTATCGTTTCAAAGAGGGAGCCCAGCTCCCGAAAGATAATGCGGCGAAGGGGGCGAAGAAATGAAGAAGCTACCTTTGCTATTCGTGGGCATGATGCTAGCAGGTTGTATGGGGGATCGCAGCGATCTTGAGTTATTTGTGACGACCACTAAGGCTCAACATGTCGCGCGCGTGCCCCCCTTGAAGGAGCCCCCTAAGTTTGAACATTTTGCCTATCAGGCAGAGTTGATGCGCAGTCCCTTCGTACCGCCTTCGAGAGAACTAACCGAAGAGGTGGTCGATACGACCAAAGATTGTTTACAGCCAGATCTGCAACGCCGCAAGGGCCGTCTAGAAACCTATGCGCTGGACAATTTAAAGATGCGCGGTACCTTGAGCGAAGATAAGAATATTTGGGCCTTAATCGAGACTAATGATGGCAGCGTATATCGTCTAGGTGTGGGCGAATACGTAGGTTTGTATCACGGGCGAATTGCTAAAGTTACACAGCAAATGGTCGAAATAGTTGAATTAATTCCAGATGGGACAGGTTGCTGGGCTGAAAGAATGAGCAACATGGAACTGACTGGTGAATAACAAAGCGAAGGATGAGGGAATAATGGAATCTTCTGCCGCGAAAAGCGTTTTATTAAAAAAGTCGCCCCTGTTTAAAGTGGCCTTTGGCTTGGCTTTATTATTGGGTGTGGCGCCGTATTCTTCAGCTGCGAACCGTCTGATTGATGTCAAATACCACTCGATTGTCGATCATCAGTTAGAGTTACAACTGGTGTTTGAGGATGCCGTGAAGGAGCCTGAGATCAATCTCAATGCTTCACCGGCACAGATCATCCTTGGATTCGACGATAGTTTGTCTGGGCTGGAAAAAGATGTCCTACCAATCAACAACGTCGGTGTTAAGTCCATGTCCACGCTGCAGGAAAGTGAACAGCTTAAGGTGCTGGTGGATCTGGCTAAGGTAAAGGCCTATCAAGGTAAAGTGATGGGGAATACCTATCGCCTGACCATTAACGATGAGGTTGCCAGTCGCAGTGACGTCGCCGCAAATCCTTTTGTTAACGGTATCAAGAACATCGACTTCCATCGCACCAGTGATGGTGGAGGTGAGTTGTTGGTCAAACTTAATAACTCATCGGTGGCCGCGAATGTGGAGCAGGTGGGTGCCAAGTTAGAACTTAAACTTTACAACACAGATATTGCCTCAGATCTTCTTTATGTCATGGATGTTCAAGACTTTGCGACGCCAGTAAAGAGCTTTGAGACCTTCAAGGATGAGTTGACGGCGCGCGTATTGGTGGATGTCTCCGGTCAATACGAGTACAACTACAAGCAGGAAGCCAACCTGTTCAGACTCAACGTGCGTAAGGCAGAGCGTGCAGCTGTCGTCAAGGAAGAGAAGAAGTATGAAGGTCGTTCGCTTTCTCTTAACTTCCAGAGCATCTCGGTACGTACAGTGCTGCAGATCATCGCCGATTATAACAATTTCAACCTAGTGACCAGCGATACGGTTGAAGGGGATATCACCCTGAGACTCGACGATGTGCCATGGGATCAAGCCTTGGATCTGATTCTGCAGACTAAGGGACTGGACAAGCGTATCGAAGGCAACATCTTGATGGTGGCACCTTCCGAAGAGATCGCAATTCGCGAGAGTCAGGAACTGAAAAACCAGCAGGAAGTGAAAGAACTTGCTCCGCTCTATTCTGAGTATCTGCAGATCAACTATGCCAAGGCGACAGATATTGCCGAGCTGCTTAAAGGCGACGATGCGTCTCTGTTGTCGGCTCGAGGCACGGTTGCCGTGGACGAAAGAACCAACACTCTGTTGGTGAAGGATACCGAAGAGAGTCTGGAAAACATTCACCGCTTGGTGGAGGTCTTGGATATCCCGATTCGCCAGGTTTTGATCGAATCTCGTATGGTTACCGTGAAGGACGACGTGTCTGAAGATCTCGGTATCAAGTGGGGGATCACAGATCAGCAGGGTAGCAAGGGAACTTCTGGTAGTCTGGAAGGCGCAAACGATATCGCCAATGGTGTCGTGCCCGATATCGGTGACAGATTGAATGTTAACCTGCCGGCCGCGGTGGCTAATCCAACCAGTATTGCCTTCCATGTGGCTAAGTTGGCCGACGGCACCTTATTGGATCTAGAGCTGAGTGCGCTGGAGCAAGAGAGCAAGGGTGAGATCATCGCTAGCCCACGTATTACCACGTCGAACCAGAAGGCGGCCTACATCGAGCAGGGTGTTGAGATCCCTTATGTTGAATCGGCTTCCAGTGGTGCGGCTACGGTGCAGTTTAAGAAGGCGGTATTGTCGCTGCGCGTGACGCCACAGATCACACCTGATAATCGCGTGATCTTAGATCTTGAGATCACCCAGGACTCTCAGGGTAAGACGGTCGACACACCACTCGGTCAGGCGGTTTCTATCGATACTCAGCGTATCGGTACTCAGGTGTTAGTCGATCATGGTGAGACGATTGTGCTCGGTGGCATCTACCAGCAACAATTGATCAATCGTGTCAGTAAGGTACCTGTACTGGGGGATATTCCTTTCTTGGGTTACCTCTTTAGAAACACTACCGACAAGAATGAGCGCCAAGAGCTGTTGATCTTCGTGACACCTAAGATCATCTCCGAGCAACTCTAGTTCTAAGCACCTATCCGATAAAGCCAGCGTATGAACGCTGGCTTTTTTGTGCCTGAGTATAATTTCACAGAATTTACTCACCCTACTTGCCTTTGGGGGGAGATAGCTGAGATAATCCGTGGTCAAGTCTCATTAGAGCAAGGTAACATTTAAGGTCGGCCTGATTTTTTGGCTGGCGTAGGCAAACTTTCCATATAAGATTCAGACGTAAAGCAATGGCTGAAAAACGTAATATTTTCCTAGTAGGTCCTATGGGGGCTGGCAAAAGCACTATAGGCCGTCATCTGGCGCAGATGCTTCATTTAGAGTTCCACGATTCAGATCAAGAGATTGAAAACCGTACCGGTGCTGATATCGCGTGGGTATTTGACGTTGAGGGCGAAGAAGGTTTTCGTCGTCGCGAAACACAAGTTGTTGCCGATTTAACCGAAAAACAAGGCATTGTTTTAGCGACTGGCGGCGGCTCCATTCAGAGTAAAGATATTCGTAACAACTTGTCTGCCCGTGGCATCGTGGTCTATCTGGAAACCACTATCGATAAGCAGGTTGCGCGTACCCAGCGCGACAAGCGTCGTCCACTACTTCAGGTTGACGACCCAAGAGAAGTGTTAGAAAAGCTTGCTGAGATCCGTAATCCACTGTACGAAGAGATTGCCGATGTCATAGTCAAAACTGACGAGCAAAGCGCAAAAGTTGTTGCAAATCAAATTATTGACCAATTAGGCTTCTAAACATTAGGCGGTAGAATGGAACAGATTCAGGTTGAACTTGGCGTACGTAGTTACCCTATCTTTATTGGCCAGAATCTCCTCGAAAATAGCGAACACTTCTCAAGCTATCTTCAAGGCAAAAAAATTCTTATCGTGACTAATGACACAATAGCGCCTCTGTATCTCGCCAAGGTACAGGCGCTATTGGCTTCCTACCAATGTGCCGAACCTGTCATCTTACCCGATGGCGAACAATACAAGACACTGTCGCAGATGGATGCGATTTTTACCTCACTGCTGGCGCAGAACATGGGGCGTGATTCCGTATTGATTGCCCTTGGTGGTGGTGTTATCGGCGACATGACAGGCTTTGCCGCCGCCTGTTATCAACGCGGCGTAGATTTCATTCAGATCCCAACGACCCTGTTATCACAGGTCGACTCCTCCGTGGGGGGCAAGACTGCTGTCAACCATCCCATGGGTAAAAACATGATAGGCGCCTTCTATCAGCCTAAGATGGTGGCGATAGACACAGCATGCCTACATACCTTACCGGCCCGAGAATTTGCCGCTGGCATGGCCGAGGTGATTAAGTATGGCATCATCTGGGATGGCTCATTTTTCAGTTGGTTAGAGCAGAACGTCGAGGCGCTGAAGTCTCTGGACGAGACAGCACTTACCTATGCCATCGCCAAATGCTGTCAAATCAAGGCCGACGTCGTGGCACAAGATGAGACGGAGCAAGGCGTACGCGCCCTGTTGAATCTTGGGCATACCTTTGGCCATGCCATTGAGGCCGAGATGGGCTATGGCGTCTGGCTCCATGGCGAAGCCGTGGCGGCTGGCACAGTACTTGCTGCACAAACTGCATCTAAGATGGGGCTGGTCGATGAGTCAATTGTTTGTCGAATCGAAGCGATATTCGAGGCATTTGACCTACCAACACAGGCTCCAGAGGCGATGAACTTCGAACAGTTCATCAAGCATATGCGGCGTGACAAGAAAGTGCTGAATGGAAAACTCAGACTGGTTCTGCCAAAGGCCATAGGCCAGGCAGAGGTGTATGGCGAGGTTTCCGAGTCCCTTCTGCAAGAGGTCATTAGCCGCGCCTAGTTTGTGTGGTGATTAAGTGACGTTTCAAACCGCTATTCTCTTACCCAGTCAGGAGTCTCTGCTACATAGGCTGCAGCACGTAGTGCTCTATGGTCAGCAGTTGACTGTGTTGACGGGCGACGCCGGTGCCGGCAAGACCACACTCACCACGGCGCTGGTGGACACCTTGGATGATGTCAGTTCTGCCTTGGTGGTGTGTCCTCAGCATGTCGATAGTGCGGAGATCCGCCGTAAGATACTGGTCCAGCTGTTGACCGAGCCGGTTTTCGACGACGAAGTCCCTCTGCCTGAAACCCTGCTGCGCCTCGGTGATACTTTACCCTCACACTGCCATATCGTGCTCGATGATGCCCAATACCTGCCCCTAGAGCTGTGGGCGGAATGTATCGTACTGAGTCAGTTGAGCTTAGCGGGCAGAAAGCTTTCCCTGACAATGACCGCCCCGGCAGACTACTTCAACCAGATCTTGGCCCAGCTGCCCGATACCCAGCGTCCGCTTTTGTTGCCCGTTGCTATTTCGCCATTAACCTTGCCGGAACGTGAGGGGCTGTATTACACCCTGCTGCATCGCAGCGAGGAGACCCCTTTCACGCCGCGGGAGATAGTCAAAGATCAACTTCAGCGTCAGCAGGGGACACCGGCCGAAGTGGTGAATCTGCTCTATCTGGCATTGCATGGCGAGCCAACCACTCCTAATAAAAGGCCATGGCCTGTCTATTTGGCCATAGGAGCCTGCGTGGCGTTTCTGCTCGCAGGTCTCTATTGGTTTTGGACAGAACCAGAAGAGACTATAGCCAAACCTAAGGCGCAGACGGTTGCGGCGGTGCGGGCGGATGCTTTTAATCAAGGCTATGGGCAGATTCTGCTGAGTGGCTATTTTGATCAACGTGGGCGCTTGAGCAAGAGAGCTCAAGAGTCTGCAGATGTCAGGGTCGAAGCCGCAGAAGTAGCTAGGCAGTCAAAGACTCAGCCAGAAGATGAGCTAGAAAGTGAGATAGAAAGTGAGATAGAAGGAGCGTCTTCTCAAGATGAGGCGCTAGCCCATCAGTATGAGCACCAAGCCGAACAAGCGTTTTCATCACAGCAAGATACTCAAGCACAAACGCAGCAGGCACCTCCGAGTCAGGCACCAAGCGATACCACGGCGCTTGATAAGCAAGTGGAAACCTTTGCCGTTGAGCCTGTGAGCGATCCGAATGAATCTCGCAATCTGGGAGCATCGACTGCGTCAATGCCACATCCGAAAGGCTATACGCTGCAGCTGGCGACGGTGAAACGTCTTGAGTCCCTCGATGCCACCATTGCTAAGCTGCCCGATGCTAATCAGGTGCAGATCGCTCGCTATAAAAGCTACTGGGTGCTCCTCTATGGCCAATACACAGACAGGCAGGCGGGTAAGCAGGCAGCGCTCGATTTAGCCCAGACGGCTCAGTTACCGGCACCATGGTTGAGGGCCTGGGTAGATTTATCCGGTTATGAGCTGCAACAAGGGTCTGTGAGCCGTGAAATTCATTAATAAACAGAGTACAATCGACAACTTGTTTTCATTGTGCACTCAATCGATTTAGATGATTAAAAAACAGAGAGCCTTCTTAAAATGGGCCGGCGGAAAATTTAAACTGGTTGATGCGCTCACCCAGCACCTCCCCGAAGGCGACAGATTGGTGGAGCCCTTTGTCGGTGCAGGCTCGGTATTTCTCAATACCCAATACAAGCGTTATCTCTTGTGCGATATCAATCAGGATCTGATCAATCTCTATCAGATAGTGCAATCCACGCCAGAGAAATATATCACCGAGGCGAAGGCGATGTTTGTCGAAGCTAAGAATGATAAAGAAGCCTATTATCAGGTGCGCAGTGAATTCAATCAGACTCAGGATCCCTTCCTGCGCTCTGTCTATTTTCTCTATATGAATCGCCATGGGTTTAACGGTCTGTGTCGTTACAACTCCAAGGGCGGCTTCAATGTGCCTTTCGGGTCATACAAGAAGCCTTATTTTCCCGAAGAGGAGATCAAGGCCTTTGCCGACAAGGCGCAGGTGGCCGAGTTTAAGTGCATAGGTTATGAAGAGGCCTTCTCGCTGACTCAGCCGGGCGATGTGGTCTATTGCGACCCACCTTACGCACCACTGTCAACTACGGCCAGCTTTACCACCTATGTGGGCTCGGGCTTTAGCCTGGATGACCAGGCCTTGCTAGCACGCAAGTCGCGTCATACGGCGATCGACAGAGGCATCCCCGTGCTCATCAGCAACCATGATATTCCCCTGACGCGGGAGCTGTATCATGGCGCCAGATTCGACACCATTCAGGTGCAGCGCAATATCAGCCAAAACGGCAGTAGTCGTAAGAAGGTCGATGAGCTGATGGCGCTGTATGATGACAGCTACCACAGCGAAAACGATTAAGCCCAAGCTAAGGTATTAGTTGAGGCATTAGTTAAGACATTAGCTAAGGTTTAGTTAAGGCGGTTAACTAGGCGGTTAATCGAGGCTAGGCCAGCACAAGTTTCACGATAAAGATGAGTGAAGCGACCAGGGCGATGGCCAATAGAATCCCCATCACTATAAAGGGCACCGGCGAGCGAGACTGAAAGTCGCGAACGCGGTTTTGCTCTGTCTGCACGCCAAAGAAGGCGGCCAGGGTGCTTAGAAAGAGTTGCAGCAAGAGAGGGCCTAGAGGCGCTGTTTGCTGGTGGGGGTCACGTCGTCCATGGGGCTGTCTTGATGACCATGGAGCAGTTCGAGCAGATCGACAAAGTGCAATTGATTAGAGCGGCTTCGACCCGTTAACCAATTACTCCAACTGACATTATCTGCCTGCTGGGCGCAGCGGTTATTTGGGTGACTGGCGGGAAGTGAGGAGTTGTAGCTGGCGTTGCTATCGCACACGCAGGCCAGATTGGCCTCATCTTCACTGAGACTCTGAACGCCAATGGCGGTAAAGCCAATAACAGCGGCGGTGACGGTAAATACCGTTGCCGATTTCATCTTGGCTGAAGCTTTGGCCTTATCTCTCATCTCTACATCCTGTGAACATGGAAACCCCTAATCAGAGCATTATAGCAAAGGCGTTTATATTTTGAACATAATTTTTCGGTGAGGCTATTTGCCGCCAGTGAAATTTACTCAATTCTGAACCAGAACACGTTTAATCCAGCATCGCCTATAGAGGCTAGGCTTGGCTATAAGGTAGAATAGCGTAATTCTTATTCAGATTAGTGAGTTTATCATGCGTCCATTTCTAATTGCTCCCTCTATCTTATCTGCCGACTTTGCCCGTCTCGGGGAAGATGTCGAGGCCGTGCTTAAGGCCGGTGCCGATGTGGTTCACTTCGACGTGATGGATAACCATTATGTGCCTAACCTGACCATAGGCCCTATGGTGTGTAAGGCGCTGCGTGATTATGGCGTGACCGCCGATATCGACGTGCACCTCATGGTGAAGCCTGTGGATCGCATCATTCCCGATTTCGTCGATGCCGGCGCATCTATCATCACCTTCCACCCTGAGGCCTCTGAGCATATCGATCGCACCCTGCAGCTGATCAAGGAATCTGGCTGTAAGGCTGGCCTGGTATTCAACCCGGCGACCTCGCTGCACTATCTGGATCATGTGATGGATAAGCTGGACGTGATTCTACTGATGTCGGTTAACCCTGGTTTCGGTGGCCAATCCTTTATCCCGTCGACACTGGATAAACTGCGTCAGGTGCGTGAGCGTATCGATGCCAGCGGTTTCGACATTCGTCTGGAAGTCGACGGTGGCGTTAAGGTCGACAATATCGCCGAAATCGCGGCGGCGGGTGCCGACATGTTCGTGGCCGGTTCGGCGATTTTCAATAAGCCAGACTACAAGGCGGTGATCGACGAGATGCGCAGCGAGCTGGCTAAGGTCGATGCCTGAGTATGAAAGCCCAATCAATTAAGGCGATCGCCTTCGATCTCGATGGCACGCTTATCGACAGCGTGCCGGATCTTGCCGCCGCCACCCAAGGCATGCTCGCCGAGCTTGCCTTGCCCCTGTGCGACGAGGATCAAGTGCGAAGCTGGGTGGGCAATGGCGCCGCCAAGCTGGTGGAGCGTGCGCTGACCTTCGCCCGCGGTGAGGCGGCAACACAGGCCGATATCGATGCCGCCATGCCGCTGTTTAGCAAGCATTACGAGGCAAACCTGCAGCAGCACAGCCGCCTCTATGATGGTGTTAAGTCTGTACTCGAGCAGCTGGTGTCGCTGGGTTACCAACTGGCGATTGTCACCAATAAGCCCTATCGCTTCACCGTGCCACTGCTGGAGGCCTTTGGCATAGCTCATCTGTTCAATCAGGTGTTGGGGGGCGACTCGCTGGAGAAGATGAAGCCAGATCCTCTGCCACTGACTCATCTCAAACAGGCATGGCAGCTCGAAGATGAGCAGCTTTTGATGGTGGGCGACTCCCGAAACGATATTTTAGCGGCGAAAGCGGCGGGTATTTCCTCGATCGGCTTGACCTACGGGTACAACTACGGTGAAGATATTGGGCTCAGCGGCCCGACGGCCGTTTGTAACACATTTAGCGAAGTATTGGCGCAGATAACAGACAGCCAAATAGTATTGGAGCAATAAATTTTATGACTAAACCTATTGTGCTTAGCGGTGCCCAACCGTCAGGTGAATTGACCATTGGTAACTACATGGGTGCACTACGTCAGTGGGTTGCGATGCAAGATAGTCATGATTGCCTATATTGTGTGGTCGATCTGCATGCCATTACCGTACGTCAAGATCCGCAGAAGCTGCGTGACGCCTGTTTAGATACCTTGGCCTTATACCTAGCCTGTGGTGTCGATCCTAAGAAGAGTACCGTCTTCATTCAGTCGCAGGTACCGCAGCACACTCAGCTGGGTTGGGCGCTGAACTGCTACACCCAGATGGGTGAGCTAAGCCGCATGACACAGTTTAAGGACAAGTCGCAGAAACATGCCAACAATATCAACGTCGGCCTGTTCGGCTATCCGGTATTGATGGCGGCTGATATCCTGCTGTACCAGGCAAATGAGATCCCTGTGGGTCAAGATCAGAAGCAACACCTTGAACTCACTCGTGATATCGCGACTCGTTTCAACAATGCCTATGGCGAGACCTTCACCATTCCCGAGCCTTTCATACCTGAGCTGGGTGCCAAGGTGATGTCGCTGCAGGATCCATTGAAGAAGATGTCTAAGTCTGACGACAACCGCAACAATGTGATCGGTCTGCTGGAAGATCCTAAGGCGGTCATGAAGAAGCTTAAGAAGGCGATGACAGATAGCGACGAGCCGCCAGTAGTGCGTTTCGATGTCGAGAACAAGCCAGGCGTCTCTAACCTGCTGAGCCTGATGTCAGGCGTGACCGGTCAGAGCATTGCGAGTTTGGAAGCTGAGTTCGAAGGTAAGATGTACGGTCATCTTAAAGTGGCGGCCGGTGAAGCGGTTGTCGGCATGCTTGAGCCGCTGCAGGAGCGCTTCAAGGAGTATAGAGCCGATCAGAGCTTCCTCAATCAGGTGATGCACGAAGGTGCCGAGAAGGCTCAGGCCCGCGCCGAGGTGACCCTGAAGAAGGTCTACGAGAAGATAGGTCTACTGCTCTAATCGAGCAAATAAAACAGCCGGCATCAGCCGGCTTTTTTTATGGATAAATATTAAGGAGGACTCGCTAGTGCTGCTGGGTCAGCCAGTGGACGAAGGCGGCGATGGCGGGTTCCTGCAGGCGGCGCTGCTTGCAGAGGAAGTTAAACTCGAAGCCGGTGTCTATGCCGGCAAAGGGCAGGGCCACCAGGCGCTGCTTGGCGATATCATCCAGCACCATGAAGTCTGAGGCCAAGGCCACCCCCTGACCGGCAATCGCTGCCTCGATCGCCATCAACACATGGCTGAAGAGCTGTTGCTGATGCTCCTTGGGGTCTGGTAGCTGGTTATGTTCACACCAACGCTGCCAGTCCAGCCCCAGTGGTCCCTCATCTACGGTGAGCAGTTGCTGGGTGCTGAGCCAGTCGAGATCCAGCTTGTCACCGCTGCTGATAAGCTCCGGGCTGCAGACGGGGATCAGCCGCTCGGCGTGCAGTAGCTGTTGCCAGTAGCCCTTCTGATCTTGCTGGCCCGTGATAAACATGTCGGCGCTGCTGTGGGACAACACAGGATCTTCGGTGATCATATCCAGGCGTACCTGAATGCCTGGGTGTAGGCGGCGAAAGCCGCTGAGCCTGGGGATCAGCCATTTTACCGCGAAGGAGCTGTAGACCGCCAGGCGCAGCGCCTCTGGCTTCTCGCCCAGTAACCTGAGGTTTAGCTCTCCCAGCTCGTTGAAGATCCTGGCCGTCTCCTGAAACAGCTGCTCGCCCTTGTCGGTGAGTTTCAGGCTGCGGCCCTCGCGCCTGAACAGGGGCAGGGCGAAGTGTTCCTCCAGCAGACGAACCTGATGAGACACCGCACTCTGGGTAATGCACAGCTCCTGCGCGGCCCGGGAGAAGTGCTGCAAACGGGCCGCGGCCTCGAACACCTGCAGTGCCCTGAGTGGGGGGATCTTTCTCATCTACTGTCTCCAATACCAGTCTCAATAGATGAATTTAATTCATCTATGATAAGAAATCATCATTTTAGCTACAGTATCTTGCTCGCTATCATGCAGCCAGATGAATCTTGATGATGGAGGCTGTGATGCAGCGCAATCTGATGTTAGGTCTCGGCCTCTTGCTGCTGGGGAATGTGTTTAGCGCCCTCTACGATGTGTCGATCAAGTGGCTGCCAGCGCAGAGCGATGCCACCATGTTCCTGCTGCTGCGTCAGGTGACGGCGATCGTGATGATGCTGCCGCTCTGGTTGTATGCTGGTCGGCCGAGAACCGCCTTCTTGAAGCTCCACATGATTCGGGCCAATAGCGGCGCGGTCGGTGGACTTTTGCTGATCCTCGGCTTGCTTTCCCTGCCTCTGGCGACGGTTAGCTCGCTGTTCTATTCAGCGCCCTTGATGATCATCGTCATGGGTATGCTGTTCCTCAAGGAGCGACTCAGTGGTCAGCAGATACTAGCGACTGTGTTAGGTTTCATCGGCATTCTTATCATACTCAGGCCAAGCGAGATGAACCTGGCAGCCCTGGCAGTATTGGTGTCGGCCATCGTCTTCGCGGCTAATCAGCTGATGCTGAGATGGCTGCCCAGCAGCGAGGCGGCCAGCGTCACGGTCATCTGTTACAACCTCTTGAGCCTGCCGCTAGTGATAGGCTTTGCCGCCTGGAAGGGATTCGCGGGCTTTAGTTGGCCCGTACTGGGTATCGCAGTGCTGAGCAACATTTTCCTACTCGCCTACCAGCTCTTTAGCGTGCTGGCCTATCGTAAGGCCCAGGCGGGCGAGATCGCCGTTGCCGAATACAGCGGTCTGTTGTTCTGTGTGCTGTTTGGCTGGCTCTGGTTCGACGAGTGGTTGGATCCATTAGGCTGGCTGGGCGCTGCCCTGATCGTGTTGCCGACCATACTGTTGCCTGTGCTGACGCAAAGATGGCGTAAGGTGAGGAAAGCCAGGCTCGCCTAGGCGCAGCAAGCGCCCGGCGTGCTAGCTGTTTGGCGTATCGAAGACCTTGATGACCTTGCGTACACCGGCCGTGTTACGGGCGATATCCACCGCCAGATCGGCCTGATCGCGACTCACGACACCGAGGAGGAAGACCTCGCCATTTTCGGTGATCACCTTGATGCGGGTGACATCCAGATCTTTGTCGTTGAGCATACGAGTTTTCACCTTGGTGGTGATCCAGGTGTCGTTGCTGCGGGTGGTAAAGGAGGTCGGGTTACCTATGCGGATCTGATTGTGGATCTTGCCGCCCAGGTTAAGCTTTTGCACTGTGTTGATCGCCTTGTCACGCAGCATTGAGCTTGGCGCCTGGCCTATCATGAGCACGTTGCCATTCATCGCCACACCTGTGATATTGGTTTGGTTCTTAATATCTTCGTGGGCCGCCAGGGCACTGGCGATCTGAAAGTCGGCGTTGGTGTCGTCCAGCTGGGTAGAGAAGCTGCGTTCATCATTGGCCATCATGGCCCCACCCACTGCGCCGACCATCACGGCCCCGGCGCAGCCTTGTAACAGCAAGAGTACGGCTAGGATTGGGAGCAGAGCTCTCATGCCTGATCATCCTGGGGGAAGAGGGTGCGGTCGATGTTGTCGCACAGGCAGTGGATCACTAACAGATGCACTTCCTGAATACGCGCGGTGACGTTTGAAGGTACGCGCACTTCTACGTCGTTTGTGCCCATCAGACCTGCCATGGCGCCGCCATCCTTACCCGTGAGGGCCACGATTGTCATGTCACGGCTTAGCGCCGCTTCCATCGCCTTGATCACGTTACCCGAGTTACCACTGGTCGAGATGGCCAGCAAGATGTCGCCAGGTTGACCCAGTGCCAGGATCTGCTTAGAGAAGATCTCGTCATAGCTGTAGTCGTTACCAATCGCGGTGATGGTCGAGGTGTCGGTTGTCAGGGCTATGGCCGGTAGTGGCGGACGCTCGATCTCGTAGCGGTTTAGCAGCTCGGCAGAGAAATGCTGTGCATCGCCGGCGCTGCCACCGTTACCACAGGCTAAGATCTTGTTGCCGCCAAGCAGACACTGCACCATCATCTCGGCCGCTTTCTCAATAGACTCAGGGAGTGCCTCAGCCGCATCGATCTTGGTCTGGATAGAGTGGGTAAAACTGTCTTTAATACGTTCTAACATGGAATTATCCTTCAAAAATAAAACTGTTTAACAAGCCTTCACTTGCATAGTGGTGGCATAGTGATGGCTGAGTGGAGCACTAAAAGGCGTTGGTGATCCACTGAATGTCATCGCCATCGATGGCCAGGAGATCGAAGCGACACTGCGCATCTATCTGATTGAGCTGCATATAATGGCTTGCCGCTCGATTAAGCCTTGCTATCTTGCCTCGGCTAACTGCCTGTATCGCACCGCCAAACTGTTTCGATTGGCGGTATTTTACCTCAATAAAAATCCATTTGTGACCTTGGCGCATTATGAGGTCAATTTCGCCAAATGGGTAGCGTACGTTTCGTTCGACCAGTTTGAGCCCCTGTTGTTCCAGATAGGCCAGCGCGCGATCTTCCGCCTGCTGGCCCTTGGTGAGGTGCTCGGCACTCGTCATTGGGGTCTCAAATTGCCTCGCTGGTAACGTCCCCAGCTGAGCTGACGGTTAATCGTACCATCGGGCGACACAGAAAGCAGGCCGCTGCGACCCGAGTACTGGTAGCCGGGCAGAGCACGCATCTGCGCCAGTTTGCTCACCAGTTGCAGGGCATCGAAACCCATCACATACAGGCGTTTCTGGCTGTTACCCCAGGTCGGCCAGAGACGGGCGACCTCGGCGGTTTCGGCGTTAGTCTCGATCAACCAGGGAATATCGCTGATGGTCAGGTTATTCAGCTCCTGGGCGGCGGTGCGCGATTGGCTCTCGATACGGCTGCGGCTGGTGGTGTATAGCGGCACCGGCTCGGCAAACACGCTGAAATTCACGTCGATAAAGGGCTTGAGCAGAGGCAGATCTTGGTTGCTGGCGATCATATAGATGGCGTCGATATCGCGGCGGGATCTAAAGTCGGCCTCGATCTTATTGCCCAGCAGCGTCTTGATACGGGCGATACGCTCCTTACTGTCGATCACCCCTAGAGACTTCTGCACAGTGACCTTCATCTCGTCGCCGCGCTTGTAGTAGTGGATCTCGGCCGCTTCATGGGTGAGCTCCTGCCACTTACCGTTAAAGGCCTCGGCCATGCGGCGACCGACTGCGTCGTCGCTGGCGAGCAGCAGTGGCTTCTCTATGCCGTCGTTATAGAGCTTCTGCGCGGCATCTACCGCCTCGTCGGTGGGTGAGAGCGCGTAGAAGAACTGGTCGTTCGATGGCGTGAAGCTGTCCACATGGTTGAGGAACAGCTGGGGCACCTTAGGCTGTATCTGAGCTTGCGCCTGCGGTTGAGCGCCAGGCTGCTGTTGACCATCGGCCTGCTGGCTGGCTTTCGCCTCTGCCTGCATCAGACTCTCCACCTCAGACTGTAACAGCGGGCCTATGATGAAGTCGGCACCGGCGGCAATCGCCTGCTGCTGCGCAAGCTCGGCGCCTTGGGCCGTATCGAAGAAGTTAACCGATACCGAGTCGTCCGGATTGGTCAGGTAGCTGGAGATGATCCCCTGTTTGACCGTGTCGGCGATGGCGGCTCTCGGGCCGGTGAGCGGCAGCAAGACGGCAATCTTCTTCGGCTTGTAAGGCTTGGTATTCAGCGCGCGCTCCAGATCCGTCGGTAGCTTCTTGGCGCCCGGATGGCCTGGGTTGTCCTGCTGCCAGTTACCCAGTTGCTGCACCAATTGCTGAGGGTCTATGGCATAATGCTTGGCGATATAGGCCAGCTGCAGCCAGCCGGCAAAGATGGGGTTGCTGCTATCTTGACTGAATGCCAGCAGTGTCTGCTCGTGCAGGGGCTGCAATATGCCCCAGATCTCGTCGTTGACTTCACTCGCCTCCATGCTCGGCAGGTAATTGGCCAGCAGGGTGAGTTCTTTTGCTTGCTCGATTGGCGATTTGCTCAGCTGAAACAGACGCGCCTTGAGCTGATGGTAGGAGACCATCTGCCAGTTGGCGAGTCGCCACTGGCTGGGGTAATTGAGTTGAGCCAGGGCCTGATCATAGTTGACCGTCTGCTCCAGCACTCTGGCGCTCAGGTATCTGTGTTCGGCCAGGATCTCGGGTTTGTTGACCAGGCTAGGTTTTACGGCCGCTAGCGTCTTGCTGGCATTGCCTGTGTCGCCTTGGTTGATAAAGGCGTGGGCGGCGAGCAGCATCAGACGATTCTTCTGCTCGGCATCGGTGGCCTGCTTGGCATCCGCCAGGTACTCTGCAGGGCTTTGGGTGGCATTCACCAAAGAAACTTGGGTGCTGGTTTCTTTCACTGGGGTTGGCGCCGTGGCACAACCGAATAATACTGTGGCCAACACAGCGGCGGAGATTAATTTAGTTGTATTCAGTCTTTTTAACACAGGACTTCACTCTGGTAAGATGCTGGCTGTAGTTTAACCTTCTCTTACGCCTGACGAAAGTCTTGTGACAATCATTACAGAGGTAGATATGGACCTGTCGGTCGCACTTTACATAGTTCCTACTCCAATCGGTAACCTTGGAGACATCAGCAGCCGCGCCCTTGAGGTATTGAATCAGGTCTCCCTTATCGCCTGTGAGGACACTCGCCATAGCGGTAAATTGCTGAGCCATTTCGGCATAGAGACCCGCAAGACGGCGCTGCATGATCACAACGAACGCGACCGGGCTCAGGGGATCATCCAGAAGCTGGCCAATGGTGAATCTGTGGCGCTGATCTCCGATGCCGGTACGCCGTTGATCTCCGATCCTGGCTATCATCTGGTGTCACAGGTGCGTGAAGCCGGTTTCAAGGTGGTGCCGCTGCCGGGCCCCTGTGCGGCCATCACGGCGCTGAGCGCCTCTGGGCTGCCGTCGGATCGCTTCTCGTTCGAGGGCTTTCTGCCCGCCAAGGAGAAGGGACGTCTCGATAAGCTGACAGAGCTGAAAGAAGATCCCCGCACCCTGATCTTCTACGAGTCGCCACATCGCATCGTTCACAGCCTAACCTCTATCGTGGCGGCGCTTGGGGGCGATCGTCAGGTGGTGATGGCCCGTGAAGTCACCAAGACCTTCGAGACCTTTCTTTCTGGCCCCGCCGCTGAGGTGCTGGCGACAGTGAGTGAGGATCCCAACCAGCAGAAAGGCGAAATCGTGCTCATGTGCCACGGTCATCGCACAGATGAAGATGCCGGCGTGCCTGCCCAGGCGCTGGAGACGCTTAAGCTACTGAGTCAGGAATTGCCGCTGAAGAAGGCATCGGCGCTGGCGGCGCAGATCCATGGGCTGAAGAAGAACGCCCTCTATAAGCTAGGGCTCGAGCTGGATCTCTAGTCGAAAGGCACTACGCTAATATAAGGTGGTGCGCCGCGTCGCATTAGGCTATAATCCGCGCCGAGTTGGCCAGACAGTTGCCGCGCTCAATAGAGCGGGGAGGAAAGTCCGGGCTTCATAGAGCAGGGTACCAGGTAACGCCTGGGCGGTGTGAACCGACGACAAGTGCAGCAGAGAGAAGACCGCCAATCTTCGGATTGGTAAGGGTGAAAGGGTGCGGTAAGAGCGCACCGTGCGGCTGGTAACAGTCCGTAGCAAGGTAAACTCTACCCGAAGCAAGACCAAATAGGGTTCCACTATTCTTAGGAATTAATGCGTGGCTCGCGTTGGAACCGGGTAGGTCGCTTGAGCCTGTGAGCGATTGCAGGCCTAGATGAATAACTGTCCACGACAGGACCCGGCTTATCGGCCAACTCAACACATTAGTAAGGCCCGTTTGTTTATGACAGACGGGCCTTTTCTTTTTTAGAGCCCATTTCCCGTAGCCGCTCTCTCAGAATCTTAATAAGGCATGCTCTTGGGGACAAAATCAGTCTGTGGCAAGCGGATCGGCTGCATCTGATATTTCTGGTAGATCTTATCCAGGCGTCCTTCCTGTAACAGCCTGAGAAACAGGTGGTTAAACTGGCGCACCGTCTCGCTGTCGGTGAAGGCCTTGTTGAAGGCGACACAGTACAGAATTGCCCTTTCGGCGCTGAGATAATGCAGCTGGCTCAAGCCAACCTGTCCGGCGTAGAAACGGCCCACATCCTTGTTGACATAGTAGGCGTCGAACCTGCGTTTCTGCAGCATGCGAACCGGCAAGGCATCGCCCTGGGGATAGATGTCGGTGAGCAGGGGCGGCAGCGACAGGCGTTTAAGTTTCTCTTGTTGGCGCATGAGCGAGGTGTAGGTGTTGGAGGGGCCATAGACGCCAATCACCTTACCCGCCAGCTGACTCAGGTCGGTGATCGGAAAGTCATTTAAGGTGTAGAAGCCGTATTCCGTCTGCACCAGCGGCAGGGAGAACCACATGGACTCGGCCCGCTCCCGGTTCCAGCCGAGAAAGATCCCCTTAGCCTCGCCGCTGGAAAACATGTGCATCGCTCTGCGGTAGGGACGAATCGAGATGTCGCAACGTCCCGGCCACTGCAGGCAGACCGCCTGGGTGAGTTCTACCAAGATACCCTGGGCCCGGCCTCGATTGTCCTCATAACTAAAGGGGGCGAAGTCGTGATAGACGATATTGAGATCGCTTGCCACGGCCCATGAGGAAAGCGGCAGCTGCAAGAGCATGATCAATAACAGTATTCTGAATTTTGGCGAGATCATGATGCGCGTTCTACCTTTATGGCCACGACATCTATCAGTTTAGTCGCTGGGCAGGGATCTGCGCTGGGGCTAAAAATGGGTCTTTACCTGGAAGCGCCATTCCCAGCTGTTTACCTCGGCGCCGCTGGTAAAGGGGAGGGTGAGATCTATGTGGGCCACGTTGCCATAGCTGGAGCGAGAGGAGTAGATGCGGGCACCTATGCCGACGCTGCCGATGGGGCCTGAGGTTTCATTGTCTTGATCCGGGCCGCCGCTGGCCTGGCCGACATCGGTAAAGACCGCCCAGCCGAGTTCGGCCAGTTGATATAGGTTGATGTTGGGGTAGTTTCTAATCTCGGCGCTGAATAACCATTGGTTGTCACCATGCTGGTAGTCGTTGGGGTAGCCGCGCACGCCAGTGTTGTCTCCCATGGCGAAGGGGGCGTCCAAGTAGTTGTTTTTCGAGGTGCTTAGGCGCACCTTGGAGTAGGCGGTCCACTTGGGATTGATCTGATAGAAGTACTCGGCGGTGGCGTTGACCTTAAAGTAGTCGGGCTGGCTGGTGGCGAATACCCCTTCGCCATCCATTCTGAGCAAGATCAGCTGATCGTCGCCCTTATAGCCACGGGAGGAGTACCAGTTGACATGGTAGCCCAGGGGGTTGCTGCCGGCCGTGTCCTGGGTCTCCAGGCCAAGTTTGACATAGTGTTGCCAACCCAGGTTGAAGTCTTCGTTATAGTTGATCAGATAGACGTTGTTGAGCACCTTGTAGTCGTCTTCGATAAACTGATAGGCGACCCAGGGGTAGAGGAAGTCCCTGTCCTGGGGTAGTTCGCTGGTGGGGAACTGTGGGATATTGGCGAAGCTATGCTTGTCCTGGGTTACCCCGACTATGATGCGCGAGCGCCAGTCGTCCACCTTGTTCAGACGCCAGCCATATTGAGCGTTGGCGTACTCTACCTTATGTTCAAACTCGTTCACGTCGAAGCCGTTCTGCCTGATGGTGTCGGTGCGCAGATCATCGATAAAGTGGCCCGAATACATGTCTTTGGTATCCAGACGATAGAAGGGCTTAGTGAAGTCTAAGATGGTCGCCTGGCCGTCGCTGTTGTCGTAAAAGTTGGCGGTGAGGGTCGAGTGCTTCACCAGCCAGTCGGTGGGCACGCGAAAGGCCAGCTGATAGCCGGTGCGATCGGCGGTCGACTTATATTTCAGGCGGGTACGTACCCCAAGCCCCAGCAGGTTATCCTCTTTGATGCCGACGGAAAACTTACTCTCGCCGCCGCTGTGACCGGCGCTGAAGGTGGGTAGCAGCGACCAGTTGTCCCAGGTTTCCACCAATATTGTCTCGCCTTCGCCTGTCTCCTCTGCACCGGCATCTGGATCGCGCTGGGCAAAGTTGATCCTGGCATCGCGAATGTAGGGCTCATATCGCAAGATACGCTGGGCCTCGTCGAGATCCTTCTGCGACACCTTGTCTTTATCGTTGAAGCTGAGCTTGTTGAGTATGGTCGACTCCCGCGTGTTGATATGCAGGTAGTTGGCCCAGCGATGGATAAAGAAGGCGTCGGGATCCGACTCGTCGAAGATGGCGTTGCTGACCACCACTATGTTGTTGATCGACTTCTTCTGATTGAGCTGCGCCTCGTCGGCGGGGCTGCCGTTCGAGTTGAGCTGCTGAGTCGATGCATCTGCGTCTACCGCTTTATCTGATGCGCTTGCTTGCTGCGGCTCGGCCGCGCACAGGCCGCTCGCCAATAGGCAGCCAAACAGCAGAGAGTAGCGCGCACCAGTCAGCATAGCGATCATCCTTATCTTTGCTTTTATCGTTAAGGAGAACTCAGGGGGTTATAAGTTAGACACAATTTAATAACACACCCGCAACGCTAAATAGTCAAGCGGCGAAGATAAAATAAGCTGATGATTTTACTTGCGCAAATCCTGATGCAGGCGTCTAGGCCGCATCAGGACTTGGCTGGTCAATTAGAGGGTACGACGCGGCGGTACGGCGACGTTGGCAAAGATGAGTCCGGCGATGAGCGACATGAAGATCAGGAAGATCTGCGTGCCTATGTGGGACTGGTTGAGCATGGTCTCACCGAGGATAAGAGTGTTGAGGCCGATATAGGTCTTACTGCCGGGCACCAAGATCACTATCCCCTGTAGCAGGGCGATGGAGGCGGGCGACTTCATCCAGCGGGCATAGAGGTTAGAGTAGATCCCCACCGCCAGGGCGCCGAAGAAGATACCGATAGATTCCCCCAGATAGATCCCGGCCAGCATGGCGGAGAAGAAGGCGACGATACCGGCGAATATCCCCCAGGGAGAGTCTTTCAGCCTCGCCTTGAAGATGATCACCAGCGCGGCGGAGAGCAGCGGCACGGCGGACCAGATAGCCCAGCGCGGCAGAGGTTCTGGCTCGAAATAGATCGCCTCGCCAAAGATGGCATTGCCTATCACCATGCCGAAAATGGCGCCGAAATAAAGCTTAAACAGTAACATGGAGGCGTCCATGATACGTGCAGTGCCCGAGATCAGATCCCGCGCCGCCAGCTCGGCCAGCCCCAGTGTCAGTGCCAACCCGGGGATAAAGACTATGATGCCCGAGAGGATCACCACGGGGATATTGATATAAGGGTCGAAGTAGGCGATGCCACAGGCGGCGATGGCGCACAAAATGGCGGCAAGGGGCTCAAGGGTCTCGGCCATACGCTTGGAATGTTCGGCGCGGTAGACAAGGCCATAGACCATGAAGCCGAGCAGCGCCGACCAGAAGACGTCATTCCAGCTGGTGCCCATCAACATGGCAAAGGCACCGGCAGAGGTGCCAAAGGCCAGCAGGGTCAGCAAGGGACCATAGGGATTAGGCTTGTTAGCGATCTCTTCGAGTCGCTCTAGTGCCTCGGTCAGGGTACGCTTGCCAGACAGTACCTCTTCCACCAACTCGTCGGTACGGGCCAGGGAGCCTAGATCCAGCTCGCCAGGCTTAACGCGTGCCATATGGTTGTATTCCTGATCCGTATCGTGTTGCAACACAAAGGTCATGGAGGTTGGCGAGATCAGAAAGTAACCCTCGATACCTAAGACCTTAGAGATCGATTGCAGATGGGCCTCTAGACGGTAGGCAGGGGTACCAAACTTGTGCAGCGCTTTACCTAATTTTATGATAAATCTGCGTTTTTCAAGAAACTCTGCATTATCCAATTGTACAGTCCATGATGGTGAAATCTGGGGGTGGTGCTCAAGCGAGCGCATCTTAACCTATCTTGTACCAAAAAGGTTAATGGCTTGGGAATTTTTTTAAATTCGGGTTAAGTTAGCCAAGGGCAGGATTTCAAGGCACTTTTCGCTGGCCTGTCCAAGCTTTCAGCTAATAGAGCTAAAGGCTGTTATTTGCCAGGGGTGCAGCCTGGCGTGAATTAAATTGGTGTCATTAAGGATAGAGATATGTCGGTAAGCGTTTCGGGATTTTATATTGCTCTCACGGCCATCATGGCGGTGTTTTTTACCTATCGCGTGGTGCGCCTCAGGCGCGGACTCAAGATAGGCCTGGGCTCAGGTGGCAGCGAAGAGCTACGCCTCGCCAACCGGGTACATGCCAACCTTATCGAGAACGCCCCGATGGCGCTGCTATTGTTGCTACTCGCCGAGCTTAACGGCTTGGCACCCGTCTATCTGCATGCGGCAGGCACCGTTTGGCTGGTGGCGCGCATCTTACACGCCATAGGTCTGACCCAGGGACGTGGCGGCTATCACTTCGGCCGTTTCTGGGGCGTGCTGCTCAGCTGGCTGGTGATACTGGCCCTGGCGGTGGTGAATCTGTTTTATTTCATCTTGGCATAGAAAATCGCCATCATTGCTGCTTTTTTGTTCACACTTAAGCAGGTTTCGCTGTTATACTCCGCCTCCTTTTAGTGGTCGTCACGCCGAGCCGCATGGCGACTACACTTACTCTTTGGTTTTAAAGTTAGGCAGTATCATACATGCAGGTCGAATCCACACTCTTTTCCCATCCCAAGTATCTGGGCCGCAATGAGAAACCGGCGCCCTTCTTGCCCATGTCGCGCAAGGAGATGGCCAAGCTGGGCTGGGATAGTTGTGACATCATTATCGTCACGGGTGACGCCTATGTGGATCATCCCAGCTTCGGCATGGCGGTGATTGGCCGCATGCTGGAGGCTCAGGGCTTCAGGGTGGGCATCATCTCTCAGCCAGACTGGTCGAGCAAAGAGGATTTCATGAAGTTGGGTAAGCCCAACCTCTACTTCGGCGTGACCGCGGGTAACATGGATTCGATGATCAACCGTTACACCGCCGAGCGCCGTCTGCGTCATGACGATGCCTATACGGCCGGTAACGTCGGCGGCAAGCGTCCGGATCGCGCCGTGACCGTCTATACCCAGCGCTGTAAAGAAGCCTATAAGCAGGTGCCCGTGGTGATCGGCGGTATTGAGGCCAGCCTGCGCCGTATCGCCCACTATGATTATTGGTCAGATAAGGTGCGCCGCTCGGTGATCTTAGACGCCAAGGCCGATATCTTGGTTTACGGTAACGCCGAGCGCCCGCTGGTGGAGCTGTCCCATCGTCTCGCCGCCGGTGAGAGCGTCGGTGACATCCATGATGTGCGCGGCACCACGGTGATCCGTAAAGAGCCCCTGTATGGCTGGAAGGGGATGGACTCGCGTAAGCTGGATCAGTTGCACAAGATAGACCCTATTCCTAACCCCTATGGCGCCGACGACGTGGGCTGTCAGAATCTCTCTGGCCCAAGCGACGTCAAGGTGTTCGATAACGACGCGCCTAAGCCTATTTCGGTGCAACCGCCACGACCTAAGCCTTGGGAGAAGACCTATGTCTTGCTGCCAAGCTATGAGAAGGTCGCCGGTGACAAGTATCTCTATGCCCACGCCTCGCGCATTTTGCACCAGGAGCAGAACCCGGGCTGTGCCCGCGCCCTGTTCCAGCCCCATGCCGAGCGTGCCATCTGGGTCAATCCACCGGCCTGGCCGCTGAATACCGACGAGATGGACGGGGTGTTCGACTTGGCCTACAAGCGTGTGCCGCATCCCGTTTATGGCAAGGAGAAGATCCCTGCCTATGACATGATCAAGACCTCGATCAACATCATGCGTGGCTGCTTCGGTGGTTGCTCCTTCTGCTCTATTACCGAGCATGAGGGCCGCATCATCCAGAGCCGCTCGCAAGATTCGATCATCAAAGAGATCAAGGACATTCAAGATAAGGTGCCAGGTTTCACCGGGGTGATCTCAGATCTCGGCGGCCCGACCGCCAACATGTATCGCCTGGGCTGTACCTCGGTGAAGGCCGAGAGTACCTGTCGCCGACTCTCCTGTGTGTTCCCCTCAATCTGTGGCCACCTGGATACCAACCATCAGGCGACAATCGATCTCTACCGCGCCGCTCGCGACGTGCCGGGCATCAAAAAGGTGCTTATCGCCTCAGGCGTGCGTTACGACCTGGCCACGGAAGACCCGCGCTATGTGAAGGAGCTGGCCAGTCACCATGTGGGCGGCTATTTGAAGATCGCCCCAGAGCATACCGAAGAAGGCCCACTGAACAAGATGATGAAGCCGGGCATGGGCACCTATGACAAGTTCAAGGAGCTGTTCGACAAGTACTCTGCCGAGGCGGGCAAGAAGCAGTATCTGATCCCTTACTTCATCTCGGCCCACCCGGGCACCACGGATGAGGATATGGTGAATCTGGCGCTCTGGCTCAAGGGCGAGAAGTTTAAGCTGGATCAGGTACAGAACTTCTATCCATCACCCATGGCGAATGCCACGACGATTTATCATACCGAGCTGAACTCGCTGAAAAACGTCAAGCACAGCAGTGAGACTGTTGAGGTACCTAAGGGCGGCCGTCAGCGTAAGCTGCACAAGGCGCTGCTGCGTTATCACGACCCGGCCGGTTGGCCTATGATCCGCGAAGCCCTGATTAAGATGGGTAAGGAACATCTGATCGGCGGCGGGGTGAACTGTCTGGTGTCGGCGGAGACCCGCCAGGAACGTCAGGGCTATCGTGCCAAGACAGCTAACACACCTGCGGGTAAGAAGGCGGTGACCCGTTTCAGCGCCAATCAGTTCGATGAGCGTAAGGGCAACGGTCAAGGTAAGGCTCAAGGTAAGAGCCAAGGCAAGGGCAAGTCTCAGGGACAGGCGGCAGGCAAGGGCGCTTCTGGTAAGGGAAGTGCGGGCAAAGCAAGCGCTGGCAAGGCTGGCTCAAGTGGTAAGCCTGGCAAGCGTCCGGTGAAGAACGCCTGGGGCACCACGCCTAAGCATCAACGCTAAAGCATCGCTGGTCAAAACGATGAAAAAAGGGGAGTATTTAACAACTTCCCTTTTTTTATTGCACAGGAGCTTCCTATGAGTGACTCACATCGCGGCCAAAATGGTGAGGCTGGGGCCGAAGGCTACAGCGACGACGGCTTTTGGCACAAGGTTAAGCAGTTTGCCAAGCAGGCTGGGCACGAGGTGATCGACAATGCCCTGTGCCTCTACTATGCGGCGCAAAGGCCGGACACGCCCAAGTGGGCCAAGACGGTGATCTTCGGCGCCCTGGCTTATTTCATCACGCCGCTGGACGCCATACCGGATCTCACTCCTGTGGTGGGATTCTCCGACGATCTCGGCGCCCTAGCCGCGGCGCTGGCCATGGTCAGCATGTATATCGATGACAGCGTGAAGCGTCAGGCGGCCGAGAAGCGCTCGGCTTGGTTCGACTGACGCCTCGATTGTCAGCTCCACTGACTGTTTAATTGCATTAGCCCGCCAGTCGTTCCCGAATCAGCCAGTCATCTAGTCTGAGTGCCTTGGCGCCGCCAAAGCTCAGGGAGATGAGATTCGCCGCCACTAGCTGCTCGCCGCTCAGATCCTGACTCTCCCAAGAGAGACTCGGGGCGGCAATGGCATCACTTATCACCTCACACTCGAAGCCTGCCTTGACGGCGCTACGACACAGAGTCTGCACACAGGCCTGGGCCATGGCCCCGACAACCACTAGCTTGTCTATGCCTAGCTCAACCAGTGTCTGAGACAGAGCTGTGTCGATGAAGCTGTCCACATGATGTTTGATGATGACAGGCTCATTGCCCTTGGGCGCGACAATGTCGGCGATCTCCACGCCCTGGGTGCCTGCCTGGAAGAAGCTCGCCTCGGGATCCTTGAAGATATGCTGCACATGGATCACCGGCAGTTGATTGCTGCGAAAATGATGAAGCAGCTTGGCCGCGTTGGCCGCCGCGGCCTCACAGTTATCCAGCGCGAAGCGGCCACCCTTAAAATAGTCGTTTTGCAGATCCACCAGCACCAGGGCAGTGCGCTGCTGTGGTGCCGGGGGCTCGCTCAGTTGAGTCAGCACGCTAAAATCATCCTCTTCCAGGTACCACTCCCCGTCGTCGGCCAGGGTCCACAACTCCTTACTGATGAAACCGCTGGCGATGTTCATGCGCCAGTTGGCCGAGAGTATCGCCTGACTGTCGCTGAGCACCTTGATCTCTACATTGCGATAGACCAGCTCACCGGGATTCTGCTGGGCGAAGCCGAGCCAGAACTGGCTGATCGCCTCGATGCCATCGAAACGGCCGAAGGGGGAGACCTGCATCTGCGCCTCGGGCAGGTAGCGGGCGATGCAGTCGGCAAAGGCCTGACGGTTGAAATCGGCAATCCAGGCTTGGCTGGCTTGCATGACGGCTTGACGGATAGATTGACTCATGTTGGCTCCTCGTTAGTTACTCGAATTAGTCGTTGGAACTAGTTGTTAGGACTAGTCGCTTGAATCTGTTGAGGCGCCAGTCTATTGTTATTTTTTATTGCGATATTTAGGTCTTGGTTGATAAGAATGTTCAGAAAAAACGAACAAAAGCGGCTGGCATATCAGATGCTGGTCTTCGATGAGGTAGTCAATCAGGGCTCCTTCACCGCCGCGGCGGAGGCGCTTGGCCATACCAAGTCGGCGGTGAGCCAGTATGTGAGCCAGCTGGAGCAAGATCTCGGTATCAAGCTGCTGACCCGCAGTACCCGCCAGCTGCATCTCACCACTCAAGGGGAGGCGATGGCTCAGCGCAGTCGTCAGCTGTGGCGCCTGCTGACCGAAACCCTGGAGGCGGCCCATGATCAGCAGGCGGTGCCCGGTGGGCGCATGGCGATCACCGCGCCCCTGGCCTTCGAGGCGCCGCTGCTCACCCCCATCATTGCCGAACTCTGCCGCGAGTTTCCGCAGCTGCTGCCAGAGTTGCATTATGACGATGCCCGGCTGGATATCTTGCAGCACAACCTGGACATGGCGATCTCTGTCGGGCCGCAGAAAGACAGCAGCTATCATGCGATTCCTATCGGCCGACTCGACAGCGTCCTGGTGGCCGCCCCCAGCTATATTAACCGCAGTGCCCTCATCACGGCGGAGAGTCTGCGGGGCCATAGCTTAATCGTTCTGCCCTGGCAGCGGCCTCTGGTACTGCAAGGGCAGGGTAGTCTGGTCTTCGAGGCGGCTAAGGAGATCAAGGTCAACACCTCCATCAGTGCCATCAACAGCGCCATTGCAGGTGTCGGCATTGCCCTGGTGCCCTCAATCTTTATCGAGGCTGAGCTGGCTCAGGGCAAGCTACAGCGGGTGCTACCCGAACACAGCGGCCCGTCGCGAGAGGTGTTTGCGATTCACGCCTACCAGCAACAGTTACCCCTGGCGTTGCGTTTAGTAGTGGAGAGGTTGAAAGAGGCCTTCAGGCAGAAGGCCCCGGTGAGTGGTTAGTGCTTGAGACTTAGTCGAGTTTGAACTGTCCCACTATCTGTTCCAGCTGCTGATTGGCGGTGGCCAGGTTAACGGTTTCGTTGCGGCTCGACTCGCCGCTGCGAGCCAGTTCGTTGGCCATGTCGCAGATGGCGCTCATGTTGCGGGTGATCTCGGCCGAGACAGAGCTTTGCTCTTCGGCGGCGGTGGCGATCTGGGTGTTCAGGTCGTTGATCTGATTAACCGAACTGCCGATGGCGTCGAGATCCGTGGCGACCCTCTCAGTGGTGCTGGCGGTTTCCAGACAGGTCTGCTTGGTGACCTCCATCGAGTGGATAGCGCTGTTAGAGGCGTCTCTGAGATTGCTTAGTGTCTCCTCAATTTCCGCCGTGCTGTCCTGGGTGCGCGCGGCTAGGGCCCGCACCTCGTCGGCCACCACGGCAAATCCCCGTCCCTGCTCGCCGGCTCGAGCAGCCTCGATGGCGGCGTTGAGGGCCAGTAGGTTGGTTTGGTCGGCGATGTCACCAATCACCTTGAGCACCTGGGTGATATTGATGGTGTCACGGTCGATCTGGCCTATCTTGTCGGCGGTATGTTCCACCTCCCTAACCAGGCGGTTGACTGTCTCTGTGGCCTGGGCAACTACCTGCTTCGATGCCAGCGCCTGTTCGTTGGTGAGTTGGGTAAAGGAGGCGGTCTCGCTGCCATTTTGGGCGACGTCGTTGGCGGTGGCGCTCATCTCTTCCACTGCGGCGACGATCTGCTCTGTCTCTTTGGTGTGAGCCGACAGGATGTGACGATTGGTCTCTGTCTCCCCATTGAGTCGCTCGACACTGCCTGAGATATGGGCCGAGGCCTGTAGCACCTCGCGCATCATGGCCTGCAGGTTGGCGATAAACTGATTGATCCCCATGGAGATCTGCCCCAGATCGTCCTCGCTATGTATCTCGAGTCGTTTGGTGAGATCGCCGTTGCCCTTAGATAGCTCGGTTACCATAGCCTTGAGCGACAAGATAGGGCGATAGAGGAGGTACAGGACCCCAAGCAAGATGCTGATGGCGCACAGCAACATGATGGCGGAAGAGACGAGGGCGTTGGTGAGAGCCTGGTCGACCACGGCGTAGGCGTTCGACTTGTCCAGGCCGATGAAGAGGAACCACTGCTTGCCATTAACCAGGGGGATGGCTTTAGAGAAGCCCAGCTTATCGACGCCGTCGATGCGATATTCCTGCATCACCTCATCGCTGCCGATGATCTTCTGTTGCACCTGAGGTAGGCCGAAGTCGCTGAAGCGGCTGCCACTGACCAGGGTGGGGGACTCTGACGCCAATACCTTGCCGGTTTGATCTGTGATGAGGGCGACCGCCCCAGGATAATCTATGGCGCTGACAACATCATGAAGATAGGTGAGTTCTATATCACCCAGCACCACGCCGTTACCCAGATTCTTCAGGATGGAGATCACCTTGTGGCCCGTACCGTCGTCTATGTAGATGTCGGTGACGTCCAGCTGAGTTGTGGCCTTACCCTGCTGATACCAGGGGCGGGTTCTGGGATCGTACTTGTCGGGGATCGCCTTGCCGTTGAGCCACTTGTCACCGGTTTCGGTGGAGTAGGCGCTGCCGTCATCGAAGCCGAAATAGATGCGGGCGACCCCGGAGAGATCTGTGGCGAGACGCGCGGTGTTGACATAGTTGTCCTGGTAACTCCCCAAACGATAGTGCTGGGCCAGTTCATCCATGGCCTGGGCCTTGGCGCCAAACCAGGTGGCAACCTTGGCCGACTCGTTACGGGTGACGCCGGTGAGTTTGTCGTTAACCCTGGCGATGGTGGCCTCTTTAATCTGGACGTAGGAGAGCCAGTTCGAGATCAACAGGCAGAGGGCGACTAAGGCGACCATAGAGGCCACGAGTGATTTCTTGAATCCCATCAATTACTAACTCCATGAGGTGTGGAATAGAAGAGGCCAGAGATGGCCTCTTCTGGAGGGAGCCTGGTCGGGAGGTTAGCCTTTCCAGTTTAAGTTGAAGTCATAGCGGAAGCCGACGGTAACGGCGCGATCGTCGTTTAGGTTGTCGTAGTTCTTATCCAGGTACTCAAGGTGTACGCGCACGTTGGCCAGTGGGTTCCATTCCAGGGTGGTGTTGAAGCCGTCATAGTCCATAGAGCTGACATCCTCGATACCGTCTTTAAACTGGAAGTAGCCCAGCTTGATCTTGTACTCGTTGCTCAGTGGATAGGCCAGGGCGGTATCTAAGGTGCTGCCGCTGCGATCGCCATGTTGCACCTGATTATCGAAGTTGTATTGCTTGTCCTGGTAGCTCGCCGCCAGGTAGAGGCCGTTATCGAAGGTATAGGCCACCACACCGCCCAGGGTCTGGTTGTCGCCGTTTACCTGGCCGTTCTCCAAACTGTCTTGAGTGACATAGCCCAGACCCAGATGCAGGGCTCCGACATCGTAACCCACGCCTATGTTGACGAAATCCGCGCCTGTGTCGCCCTTATCGCCGTCAAACTGAGCGCCGGCCATCCAGGTGAAGCCGCCAGTGACCAGCTTGTAGGTCACAAAGTTGTCGACGAAGAATGGACTTTCATGGTCGTAGGCATAGGGGCTGTTGCCGTGGTTGAAAATATCCACGTATTCGGCGATCAGGCTGTATTGGGCCGGACGCTGTTTACCTATGCCCACCTGGCCGTAAGGGGATGCGATGGCCACATAGGCCTGTCTCGCCTTGCCGAAGTTGCCTGAGTTGGCGATATCGACGCTCCATTCCCCCTGGGCGATGGCGCGCCAGCCGTCGGCAAACTCAGTGCTGGCCTTGATGCCGACGCGAGAGAGGGCGTCTCTCACATCCCAGGTTTCATCAGTGCTGTCGTCGAGGTAGCTGAGTGTCGGACGGATAGAGCCGTAGAGGCTGACTTCGCTATTCTTGAACTGTGATGGTGCGGCCTGAGCTTCTAGTTGAGCGATGCGCTGGTTGAGTGCCTCGACCTGTTCACTCAAGGGCTGCTCGGCGGCATAAGCCTGAGTAGAAGCGAGTGCCATTGCGGCGGCGATCATTGAGGTGCGAAAAATAATCTTATGGTTTTTCATGGCTTTCTGCCTTCAATTGGTTTTCTTAGGCATGCGAGTCTCCCTCCTGCCATCAGGTCGATGGAGGATAGGGGCGCCGCAGGCGTTTAAAAAAAGGAAGTTAATAGGCCCATGACATCTGCCATGGGCCGGGTTTCGGTTAAACCTTGCCGGCCTTCTTCAGGTCGGCGAACCAGAGGTTGTGATGCTGTTTGGCCCAGTTTTCGTCACAGTAGCCAGAGGTCATGTTTGACATGCCGCCTTCGGACATCACGGTCGCCATGAAGATATGCACCACAGAGAAGGCGCTGATGATGACGGTTGAGGCAATATGCAATACCAGCATCAGATTGGCCGTGTTCTTGGTGACGCCATAGGTCTCGGGGAACATCATCGCCAGGCCAGAGACCACCATGACACCGCCGAACAGGGCGAATACCCAGAACCACAGCTTCTCACCCGCGTTGGCAAAGCCCGCATCGGGGTGCTGCTTCTTGCCGAAGTTGATGTAGCCGCCCAGTACGGCAAACCATTTCAGGTCATAGCTGGCGGGGAACTGCTTAGGCGCCCACATCAGGACCATCAGCACATAGCCGAGGATGAAGGGGAAGGCCATCAACTCATGTAGGCTACTGGATAGACCCACCAGGGCCGACCAGGAGCCGGCGTTCATGCCAGGCTCGAAGTAGAAGCGGCCGCCGCCTAGTACTAAACCAGTAAGGATCAGCAGGATACAAGGGATGGCACCCAGCCAGTGCACGCTGACGCTCAGACCTGACCAACGCTTGATCAGCTTACCCGAGAAGCCATGGTCCAGTTTAGAGACGCCGTTCACCACCACAAACAGAATAAACAGTGCAATGACGCCAAACAGGCTGGCAAACAGGGCGAAGGCGATGGTGTCGGTCGCGCCCAGGTAGCCCAGCAGCGACTCGTCGGCCTGCTGTGGAATCGACGCCGGCATCAGCAGCTCAGGCTGAGTCGGCAGGCCACGGATCTCAGGAATATCACCAGGGATGGCGTGCTCCTGAATGGTTTGCCACTGCTGCGGCTGCAGGGTGGCGGTCTCTTCGGCCAGTGCATAACTGGATGCAAACAGACCGAGCACAATAAGGCTTAACCATCTTATTGCTTTACTCATTGAAAACTCCTTGCGACATCGCTTGTCGCGTTGGAATCTGCCTGTCGCCAGGCAGACTCGTCGATCATTCGGCGCCGTCTAGGCTGGGCGCCGCTTGAAGTTGTTGATTGATAAACTGCAGTAGCTCCTGAGCAAGCAGCGGCCAGAAAGGTTGTTTCGCATGTTTGGCTATGCCCTCGCAGAAGGGAGTTATCCAGCGCCCGAGATGGGTTTGGAGAAACTCCGCCGCGAGTTCATTGAGCGCCTCGACATGCTCGCTGTTTTCCAGCGTTTGTTGCTCGGCGGCCATGGCGTGCAGGCAATAGAGGAACTCGAGTTCGTTACCAATAAAGTCGGCCGGCTCGTTGAAGCTATCGTCGATGACCAGACCAATTTGTTGATAGAACTCGGCCACCCTGACGGTTTCCTCGGTGAAGATCTGATGATTGCCACTGAGGTAAACCGATTCATAGGGGGCGACTAACAGCTTGTATGGCCCGATACACATGCGATTAAAATCAAACTCCAATTCGGATGCGTCGTCACTGAACTTGCGTGCCTCTATGAGTAGCGGGCTGTCTGGCGACTCCTGCTCCAGGTAGGCGATTAAGCCTGCGAGAGCCTGAGTATCCGAGGGCGCGAACATCATAGATTTGAAGGCATGGTAAGCCATTGCCGTTGGGCCATATTCTGCTGTCATTATGCGCGTTCCTTAATGATCACTAGGTTAGGTTTGGTGATGCAATCGCCATAGCCTATGCCTTGTTTGCTTGCCGATGGACGCTTGAGCACTTCTTGCAGATTGCCGACATCCAGGCACTCTACCGGGCAGCCACTCACACACGCGGGTTTCATGCCGCGATCCAGCAGCTCCACACACATGTTGCACTTGTCTGCCTTGCCGTCGTCCTCGCGGATGCTGACGGCCGCGTAAGGACAGGCGCTGGCACACAGGCCACAACCGGTACACTTCTCACGGTCCAGCACCACGATACCGTCATCGCGCACATGGTAGGCTTTCGCCGGGCAGACCATGAGACAAGCGGGGTTTTCGCAGTGCATGCATGAGTGGGACAACCAGACATCGATAGCGCCATCGTCACGCTTCACTTCATAGCGATCGACTTTACGGAATCTATGGTTCTCGGGCAGTTCATTGTGGATCTGGCAGGCAACGGTACAGGCACCGCAACCGACACAGTTCTCTTGTCTGAACACAAAGCCCACTTTCTTATTTAACGACATCGTTTACTCCTTAGGCTTTGGCAATCGCGACGCGAGTGGAATGATACGCAGAGCATCCACCCATATCGGTCAAGGTGTCGGTGGTGAGGTTGTTGGTACAGCTGTCTTTGCCCTGTGGGTCCATACGACGCCAGTTATTCTTCGGCGCCATAACAGTCCCTCTGACCACCTGGGTAGAGACCTGAGCGATAAAGTGGGCCTCACCACGTTGGTTGCTGAGCCTTACCCTGTCGTTGTTCTGAATGCCCAACTCTTTGGCATCTTCGGCGTTGATCTTGGCGAAGTAGGCCGGGAAGTTCCGAATGTACTTCACGTTGTAGAAAGAGCTGTTGGCACGCTGCGGAATGGCAGGAGACAGCAGACGGAACGGCAGTGTCTTCTCTTCCTGTACCATCTCATCTTCCGGCAGGCCGAAGTCGATCACTGGGTGGTAGCCGGCTTCTTTCATCATCTCTGAGTAGAATTCGATCTTGCCGCTTGGCGTCTTATATTTGCCGTCGCCGAAGTAAGGGCGTTGGTCATAGACGGTGACAAACTTGTCGCGAATGATCTGCTCATAGGTGATGTTGTTGTGTCTGAAGGCGGGCTCTTCCGTGTCGAGGAAGTCACGCAGGATCTGCTCATAGTCCACACGCATCTCAGGGAAGCGGTCTAGCCCCATGCGGGCGCCCAGCTCCTTGAAGAAGATCCAGTTGTCTTTAGACTCGCCGAGTGGCTCGATCACCTTCTCAGAGGTCTGCATGTGATAGCAGTTGTAGTCGGTACCCATGTCTGGGAACTCGAACTGGGTTGCTGCCGGTACGATAATATCGGCCAGCTCGGCGGTATCTGTCATCAGGAAGTCGTGAACCACCAGGAAGAGGTCATCACGCATCGCGCCGCGGCGACAGGCATTCGAGTCCGGAGCAACCGAGACGAAGTTACCGTTGTAGTTGATCACCGCCTTAATCGGTTTGATCGGCTTGCCATAGGCCGTTGGGTTCTCTGGGTCGAGCGCCTTGGCGATCTCCGTCATATTGACGTGGCCAACTGTGTCTGGGTTCGGGTGGATATGATCCGCACGGCCCTTACTGTAGTTGAGGCTGTCATCGGCCTGGGTGTTGTCATAGATGAAGCCGTTACCTATCTTGCCGTACTGGCCGGCAACCGCGTGCATCATGGCGATGGCGCGAGACATACGGGCACCGTTGTAGTTACGCTGCATACCGTAACCCAGACGCAGTACAGACAGCTCTGACTTGCCATAGACGCGGGCGAATTCGAACATCTTGGCCTTAGGCACGCCGGTGACACGCTCGATCTCTTCGTAGCTCATGGTGTTCAGGCGCTCGAGCAGCTGGTCGTAGCCAAGGGTGTTGGCCTTGATGAACTCGAGATCCGCTAGGTCATGCTCTACCAGGTATTTCATGATACCTGTCGCTAGGTGGGTGTCGGTACTCGGTTTTGGCTGCAACCAGATATCGGCCTGAGAGGCGATAGGGGTGCGCACTGGGTTAACCACCAACAGCTTGGCACCTCGGTCACGGGCCTGGTTGATGAACTTGATGCCGTGTACGTTGGTGGCCGTCTCGTTCTGGCCCCAGGAGATGTAGCAGTTGGTGTAGATGTTGTCGTACGGGTCCGGGCCCTGGTAGGTACCTGTCACCGACTTCAAGCCTTCATAGGCGGCGAACACACACACCTTACGGTCGAGCTTGCGGGCACCGACGGCGTTGAAGAAGCGGCTAGGTCCGCCGTATTTACCGATAACCCCTTCGTGGCCCGAGTAGCTGTAGGGCAGGATAGAGTCGGCACCATGCTCTTTGATGATCTGCTGCAGACGGCTGGCTATTTTGTCATAGGCCTCATCCCAGGAGATGCGGCGCCATTTGCCTTCGCCTTTCTTGCCTGCGCGCTCCATCGGGTGCAGGATACGGTCGGCGGCATAGGTGTATTGTACATAGGCATGGCCCTTGACGCAGGGAGAGGTGCCCATCTTCTTCAGTTCTGAAGCGCCTTCCACATAGGTCATGCGACCATTTTGTACCGTGAACTTCAACAGACAGCGGTCGGCGCAGTTACGTTGGCAGGTGTGGTACTTAATTTCTCCTTGGCGTTTCAAGAGTTTGTCGGGCGCGCCGCCTTTTTCGCCTGCACTGGCTATGCCGGGCATAAGACCGGATAGCGAGCCGACGACGGAGCTGGCTCCGACACCTTGCAAGAAGGTGCGTCTGTTCATTTTCATAAGTGTTCCCCATCTTGATGCGTCTTAAGACGCTTTTTACAGACATTGCTCAAATGTTTGTGAGTCCAGGACTCGCTGCATACCTGTTTTGTTATCGTTTTTCGATTTAAAAAGATGGCAAGACCAGCTGCGAAAGGGGTATGCAAGAGTGCCTCTGGTAGCTTGTCGGTCTCGCCATCAAAACCTTTGTCAGCGTTCCGCCGCCCTGCGCCAGGCGCTTTCCAGGCCGCAGATGAGCTTGGACTTCACCCAGTTAAAGGCGGCCGACTGATTCACGTTGCCATACAGGAGGTAATTGCCTATCTCGCGGTTTTCCCGGCGACGAATGCGGCAACGCTTGGCCAGCTCTTCGGGCAGCTTGACCCACTGCACAGCGGGCAACATGTCGACGAACTGGCGGGTAAATTCGTTGCAAACTAAGGTGATGGCGTCAGACTCGCTCAGCAGGCGCATGGCGGTGGCCACGCTGTCGGTATAACCGTCGACCTCCATGCACAGCTCCTCTTCGCGGCAGAGGTTCACCAGCAGCGGGCAACTCAGGTCGTCATAGTTGTCTATCTCTAGGCAGGCATATTGGGTGATGTTGTCTAGGGTGAGTTCCTGCTTGAGGATCGGATGGCCGCTGCGCGCCAGGATGTAAAGATTGTCGGTTGCCGAAAACATCTCGGCGTTGAGGTTCTTACCATTGAAACCTTCATAGACCACCACGAAGTCGACATCGCCATTAGCGAGATCGCTGCTACAGTCATGGGTCAGCACCCTGACATCAAACTTCATGTTGGGCGCCTCGGTGAGGATCTCGTTGCGGATCACCTGTTGTACTGGGTAGATGAACTCATCGTAGGCGTGAATCACATATTGACCGCCCGATTCAGCCGGGGTAAATACCGAGTGCTGCATCTCGAGTTTCTGATAATGGGCCACCAACTCTCTGGCCATAGGGATCAGCTGGTGGGTCTTCTCCGTCGCGACGAAACCGGAACAGCGACGAATAAAGAGCGAGTCTTTAAATATGTCTCTTAAGATCTTTAGGGTGCGGCTCACACCTGAAGGCGTGATTCCCAGTTCATTGGCAGCCTGATGACTCTGCCCGTGTTCATAGACGGCGATGAACACTTTTAATTGATTGTAATTAAGTTGGTCAATCTTATTCATGGTTGTGAACTGGGTAAATATATTGAGTTATTATCATCTATATATATCTACACACGTTCAGTGTTGAAAGTCACACTTTTAATATGGCCATTATTTAAAGTTTGCATTACTTCTCATGTTTTAATATCTGCATTTTGCAAAATGCGATATTTAAAATTTGCAGGCTTTATATATCTTCCAGGCTAACTGGTACGAACGAACAACTTGTAGGCGGGCTATAGGCTAGGCCTTGCTATCTCTAAGGTGTGCCTAAGCTCCTGCTTAGGCGGGATAACTGTTCGATTTGTGAACTTTCGATTTTATTTCATCAAATTTAAATTTATTTTTAATATGAGATGTTCGTCTTTTTATCACTTCTATTATACCCGCTCTCTATAAATAATTTCATCGAATTTATATTTTTATTTGAATCGTGATCTCTATTTAGTTTTCAATTTATAGCTTTATTGTCTGTTGCAAGTTTTATTATTGCGTGTGTATTTTAAATAATAAGAAACCTTCCAGAAGTCATGTTTTTATTTTAGAAAAACATAGTTAAGGATCTCGTTATGTTAGATCGGCGCTCGATATTAAAAATGGCGGCAGGTGGAGCTCTGCTTTCATTGGTGCCCGCCAGCACGCTACAAGCGAAAACCCTTGGAAAACGCTATGCCATGGTGTTTGACGTCAGACGTTGTACCGGCTGTCTCTCTTGTACCGTTTCATGTTCCGTTGAAAATCAAACTGATGCGGGTCGATGTCGTACCCGCGTCAATCAGGCTAGCCTGAGCTTGGGTGAGCGCATCGCTACCCTTGCGGTGCCGAACCAATGTAACCAGTGTGATAATCCTGTCTGCACTCAGGTCTGTCCGGTAGAGGCAACCTACAAGCGTAAGGAAGATGGCATAGTGGTGATCGACCACGAAGAGTGCATCCACTGCCAGCTGTGTGTCGACGCCTGTCCTTATGGCGCGCGCCGCAAAGATGAGAGCCTGGATAACCCGCCCGAGAAGTGCAACTTCTGTATTCATCGCGTCACCCAAGGGCTGTTGCCTGCCTGCGTCGAGACCTGTATCGGCGGCGCCCGTACCTTTGGTGATCTCAACGATCCCGACAGCCAGGTCTCTAAGCTGGTGCGGGACAACAAGGTCTACGCCATGCTGTCCGAGGCCGGCACCTCGCCTAATATCTTCTACATTGGCTTGCCGACATCCACCGATGATCAAGCCATTTTGAATCTCAATTACCTCGATTGGCAGCGCTAGGAGTCAAAGATGGATAGACGTAAGTTTTTAACTCAAGCCGGTCTGGTATCTGCCGCGACCATCACAGGTGCCGCCTGCAGTCGAGTCGATGCCGAGTCTGAGCCTAAGAAGACCCAGGACATTTCACGCTTTGGTCATCCCGTGGCGGCCGAGGGGGGCTTCGATGCCCAGGGTAAATGGCAAAAGACAGAGGGGGTGCGCACCGCCTATTCCCGCTGCTTTAGCTGTTACAACATCTGCGGCCTCAGGGTGCGTGTGGATGAGAAGACAGACAGAGTCTTGAAGGTGGGGGGCAACCCCTATTGTGAGAACAACTCTGGCTCGCCACTGCCGCTGAGCACCGAAGTGAAGCAGAGCTTTATCGCCCTGGCGGGTGAGGCTGGGCTGAAGAATCGCGCCACCACCTGTGCCAAGGGAGCGAGCTGCGTCGACTCGGTTGACGATGAGCGCCGGGTGACTCGGGTGCTCAAACGTGCGGGCAAGCGCGGCGGTGGCGAGTGGGTCACCATCAGCTATGAACAGGCACTTGCCGAGATCATCGAGGGGGGCGATCTCTTTGGCGAAGGTCATGTCGATGGCCTGCGCGCCATTCGCCAGCTGGATCAAGAGGTGAAGCCGGGCCACAGTGAATTTGGCAGTAAAGCGAATCAGCTGTTTGCCACCTTCTGCGCGGAAGACTATTTGCGCGGAAGCTTCTATTCTCGCTTCATGATGCAGTCATGGGGCACGGTTAACCTGGGGACTAAACACGCCTACTGCGGCGCCGCCCAGGCAACGGGTTATAGCCTGGGGATGGCGGCCGGATTCGAAGAGTGGCTCAACGATGTCGACTGGGAAAACGTCGAGTATGGCCTGTTTATGGGCACCAGCCCAGGCTCCTCGGGTGTCAGCCTGAACCGCGTCGGTCGAGGTCTTGCCAACAGCCGTGTGGATCGCGGCTTTAAATATGTGTGTGTCGACCCTCTGCTGCGTACCACGGTCGCCGCCGATACCAATGCCACCTGGCTACCGGTCAAACCCGGTCAGGATGCGGCATTCTCCTTTGGGGTGATCCGCACCATGCTCGAGGAGCAGTGGTTTAACAAGGCGCACCTGGAAAATCCGAGCCAGAAGGCGGCCGAGGCCGCGGGTGAACTTAACTACACCAACTCAGGTCACCTGGTGGTGATGGATCCTAAGCATCCAGAGTATCGCAAGTTTGCCAAGGCAAAAGATTTTGGTCTGGGTGGCGACGAGGCGTTGATCATCAAGGCGGGCACTCAGACCTTAGCGTCGGCGGAGTCAGGCGACAAGGCCGAGCTGTTTGTCAGCAAACGTGTCACCGACAGCCGTGGCCGTAAGGTGACCCTGATGTCGTCTCTCTATCTGCTGCGGGCCGAGGCCCAGCGCACCAGCATGGAGGAGTATGCCAAGCGCAGCGGCATCGCGATCAAAGAGATGCGTCAGGTGGCGAAAGATCTGGCGCACTATGGCCGCAAGGCCTGTGTGGCAGGCAACGGCGGCACCAACTCATCCGACGGTTTCGTGATGGGCTGGATCTGGGCGACGCTTAATACCCTGGCGGGTTCCCACGATGCCAAGGGCGGCGCGATCTATGGCAATGGCCCTATCGGCGGCATGGAAGGGTTGTACGATCTGGCCAACATCGAAGGCGGCGTGTCACTGGACGGTATCGTCAACGCCTGTCGTGATGGCGCCTACGAGGCCTCGACCGAATATCGTCTTAAGGTGGAGCAGGGCAAGAACCCTTATCCCGCCAGTACCCCTTGGCACGAGGTGCTGCCCGCCATGAATGCGGCCGAGCAGTGGACCAGCCATGCCAACGGCGACCCCTACAGCGCTAAGGTGTTGTTCAACTGGCGCAACAACTTCCTCTACAGCGCGGCGTCTATCAGTCAGGAGGTGGTGGCCAGCATCGCCGATCCTAAGCGCTTACCGCTGGTGGTGGGGATCGACTGCCACATGAACGAGACCAACCGCTATGCCGACTACCTGATCCCGGACCGTTCCATGCTTGAAGAGTATGCGGCGGATCGCATGTGGGGCGCCCATAAACTGGGCGTGGTGGCGGCATCGCCTGTGGTGACTCCGAGAACCGAGAAAAATGAGGCGGGTGAGCATATTTGCATGGAGCAGTTGCTGATCGATATCGCCCTCAAACTCGATTTGCCTGGTTTCGGTAAAGATGCCCTGGCCACCGGCGATGGCCGCAAGGTGGACCTGTTAACCTTCGAGGATTGGCACGCCAGATACCTGGCCAACGTGGCGGCGCAGTGTGAACAGCTACCTAAGGTGACCGAGGAAGATCGCCTGTGGGCCGGGCTGGATTATGCCATGAAGCCGCTCAAGCCAAGGCTTACCGCCGACGAGGCCGCCAAGGTCGAGGCCCTGCTGTCACGCGGTGGCTACTACCAAGAGGATGATCGTTATGAAGGCGACTTTATCAAGGGCGCCGGACCTAAGTGCCTGCAGATCTATCATCAGGAGGTGGCGCAGCTGCGTCATGCCTACTCGGGTGAATTCTACCCGGGCACGCCGACCCTGCAGGAACATAAGTTCTGGAACGGCGATACCTGGGAGAGCCATTGGCCCCAGAGCGAGTACCCACTGCTGTTCTCTAGCTACAAGGCGACGGTACGCTCTAACTATGCGGTGGCCTTCAAGCGGATCGGTGAGATCAGTCCCACCAACTTCGTCTATATGCACATAGATACCGCCAAGGCCCAGGGGCTGAAGGATGGCGATAGCGTGCGCATAGTAACCGCCAACGGCAAGCCCTGTGTCGGCACCCTGCAGACGGATATGGGGGTCACCAAGGGGGCTGTCTGTGTCTCCCACGGCTTTGGTCATAGCGAGGGCTTTGGCGGTGATGATCGCATCATCAACGGTGAGAAGTTAGCGGGGATCGCCAGTCGCGCCGGCGGCACGGCGGTGAACCAGATGATCCCGGCGGATCCGACCCGCAACGGCGCCGCCAGTATGCTCAACGATTACTGGACTGGAGCCAACTGTCGTCACGGCATTCCGGTGCGGGTGGAGAAAGCCTAATCCTTGAATCGAATCATTAACCAAGCATAGTTTTAACCATAGCTTTTCTAAACATAGTTATCCTGTAAACCTTTCCCCCGTTGCCTCGGCTTCGGGGGCTTTTTTTATTCAGCTTCAATTTATCTCTTCGTGCTAGTGTGAAGGCTCAATTTGATGGAGCATAAAAACAAGATGACTAAATCCTTATCACTATCTCTTGGCGCCAAATCACTTGGTGTTAGCGCCGCCCTATTGTTAGCCGCCCCTGCAATGGCGACCACGACCGATCAGAGTCAATTTTTCGATGCGATAGCCGCCCATTGCGGCCAGGCCTTTGAGGGCAAGGTGACGACGGGCAACAGCGCCGACTCGGCCTTCTCTGGCAAGCGTCTGGTGATGCATGTGCGCGCGTGCAGCGACAGCGAGCTCAAGGTGCCGTTTCATGTGGGTGAGGATCACTCTCGCACCTGGGTGATCACCAAGACAGACACAGGACTGCGTCTCAAACATGACCACAGACATCAAGATGGTAGCGAAGACAAGGTCACCATGTATGGCGGCGACACCCAAGATGGCGGCAGCGCCGAGCTGCAATCCTTCCCGGTCGATGCCTACTCTATCGACAACTTCAAACAAAATGGACTGACCCAATCGGTCACCAATGTGTGGCACATGGGGATCACCGAAAGCCAGTTTATCTATCGCCTCACCCGGGAGAATCGCGACTTTAAGGTGACGTTTGATCTGACCAAGCCGGTTGCCTTGCCGCCTGCTCCATGGGGCCACGAGTAGCCTTACAATGAAGGCTGGGCATTTTGTTTTGGTGCCTGGCCGAGTTGGTATTTGATAGGGTTTTGAAGGTTTAACCTTCATTGTTCTTCAATGTTATCTAGCGCCTGCCCGGTGGGTGCTGTATATGGATGTGCGAATATTGTGATCACAGGGATGTTGTTACTTGTGAAGGAAAATTGAACCTCATACCTTCACCTTCATCAATTGCCTGCGGCAGGCTTATGTGCAAGCACGCTTTAGGCACGGTGAGTGAAGCAAAGCTTCGAGTTTACGAACGAGAGGCATGGATGCCGAACTGGCAGTTAAACAGGGACGTTGTTGGAGTGGGTCCTTATACGCTTCACGGCGGTACTGACCTACATGGATGTTGGGAATGCCAAAAAATGTATGGAACATTTTTGGCCATGCCGCCGAGAGCCAAAAGCGTGCTTACACCTGTATCTAAACGTCTCTTCGATTTGGCGTTTTGCGCGATGTTAGCGGTTTGTGGGTGTTGTGCTTGCAAAGGGGGGGGAGAGGAGTAAGCTGGTGGGCCATCTGCATGGGGTTGGGTGATAACCCTTATCTCATCTTGCTAAGGATTGCTTCCATTGTTTCGCATAAGGACATCATGAATACGCTGTTTACCTACATCAAGGCTATCCATCATCAAGCGAGTGATGTGGCCATCATAGATAAGCTCACTAAAACAAACCGTTATTGTGATGATGGTGTGAAGGTTGATGAAGAAGAGACGAGTTATCGTTTCGATAATGACGTGGTGATACGCCACCGGGTCGAGCGTGACAATGCGCCGAGCGAGCAGTTGTGCGAAGAGTGCTGGATAAGCTATGAGGTGATCGATAGCGCGCAGTATTCGATAACCCCCTGTAGAAAGACTTTCCACAACGCCTGCCAGGAAAGCTTCTGGCTAAAGATGCAGGCGAGCATCGCCTAACCACACTAGGCTTTAATGTTTCCCTCTTTGAGTAAGACTCTCCCATGACGACAGAATTGACTACCGAGCGCACCCGCATCCGCCTCTTGGAAGGTCACGAAGCTCAGATGCTGCTGCGATACTATCTTGAAAACCGTGAGTATCTGGCCCCCTGGGAGCCTGAACGACGCGACGATTTCTTCACGCTTGCCCATGCCCAATCTGTCGTGGCCGAGAATACCCGCCTGTATAAAGCGGGACTTGCATTCAGATTCGCCATTCTTAACCCAGAGCAGACAGAGATCATAGGGCTGTGCAATATCACCAACCTGGTGATGGGGATTTTCAAGGCGGCAAACCTCGGCTATTCGGTCGCCGAGCGCTACCAGGGACAGGGTTACATGTGCGAGGCGCTGCGGGCGTTACTCGACTTCGTTTTCGACGAGGTTGGACTGAATCGCGTGATGGCCAACTATATGCCGCACAATGTAAGCAGCGCCCGCTTGCTTGAGAGGTTGGGATTTGAGCGTGAAGGTTATGCCAAGTCATATCTCAAGATTTCCGGAGAATGGCAGGATCATGTGTTGACCGCCAAGTTGAATCCCAATCGGGGTAAAGTTTAGGAGGTTTTGTCTCTGCGCTAGCATCCGCTGGAATTCTTGTTGGGGGGATTTCTGAAGGCTGAACCTTCATTGTTATCTATCGCCTGCCCGGCGGGGGATGTGCAAGCACTCTTTTGGCACGCTGTGAATATGTCCCTATACGCTTCACGGCGGCGTCCATGCCGCCGAGAGCCAAAAGCGTGCTTACACCTGTATCTAAACGTCTCTTCGATTTGACTGTGTTTAGTGCGATGAGGGAACAAAAAGCTTGCCATCGACTATTACTCTGTAGCAGTCAATACGATTAGTTTTATATAACTCTAACGTGTGCGTGGTAGTTACACCATTGTCGTAATCTGTAATTTCGATAACCCTACGAAGCTCAGGAGTGCGTTGAACCGATACATCACCCTGTTCGCATTGTGCTGAGGTAGTATTTACTTTACTGTATGATTTACGATAATTTTTTGAGTCTTACTAGTGCGGCTATACATGCTTGGCCTCCTACCAGACAAGGTAGCGTACCTTGCAAGGTCTCGCTAAAAAGTTGTTATGCGTGATCGAGTATGAAGAAGAAATTAAGCGCAAAGGAAAAAGTGCTCTGGAAGAGGATTTCTGAAATCCTATGGAAGAACTGGGACCCTATCGGAGTATATGAAGAAGATAGCAAGTGGGATGATGAATATGACAGCTATGTCCCACACATTTTTCGTTTGGCTATAGATGGCTGCGATCACATAAGAATTGCAGCATCATTAACATCTACAATACGTCAAAATATCGGGTTGTGCGCAAAAGACAATAACAAACACGATATTAATGTGGCGAAGTTAATAGTTGCTGCTAAACAAGAGATATTAGGTTAGTGGAAAAATCGCATAACAAGGGCTGGCAACAGACCTCCGGCAATTGCTACCGGCGTTATGCATCTACAGGGAGGTAGCACATGAAGTGCCCACATTGCTCCGAATCAGTGAGCGTATTCTCAAAAGAAATGAACAAATTTGGTAAATCTAAAGCCTGCCCGAAATGCAGCAATCCTATTCAGCTATATGTAAGTCCTAAATGGGTAGCAATCTTAATTATTCCGGGTATAGCCAGCGCTCTTTTGCTCAAACCACTTTTCATAAATGCCGGTCTAAGCGGTTCTTTGTCTACTGGTCTAATGTGCGGAGTAATGATTCTATTGTGCATGCGGCTTAAGGTGCCAAAGGTTAAAGAAAATGCATAACAAGGCGGTCAAGTTCACTCCGCCACTTCGTGGCTGCGCGGGACGCCAAAAGCTTCGCTTTTCGCGCCCCTTACCTTGGCGTAATACTCCATGGAGTTTTTAGCTTTTGCAATTTGAGCAGATACATTCCCGAATCAACATCGATTCGGCCATTTTCACATTTGGCGTTCCGAAGGAATCACCAAACTCATTTTGTTATAAGATCTTTTGCGCCGGAGAAAGCTCTTATTCGGTAGAACAGTTTGATCCTAGTAGTTTTGACCAACTGAAAGTCATCGTCAATAAATTAAGCCAGCTAAGCCCCGACAAGCCTCGAGCAAGAATAAAAATAAAAGTTAATAGATTTATGTCGGTTCGGCTAAGTTTTAAAAAATATGATGAAGAAAAAGGCTTTAAGGTTAAAGCTTACATACTTGGCTTTCTCTACTTTAGTAGTGCAGGCTTTTTAGGAAGCTACGTGAAAGTTCAGCAGCTTAAGAACTTAATTACCTATCTTAATAAGTGTATCGAGTCAAAAAGTGGCGTATAACAAAAAATTATGTCGCCCGCAGGCAGGCTGGGACACAAACACGCAGGCGGCTTCGACATTCTAGTCTGCCTGTTTGTGTCCCATATTTAAGTGTTAGGCTTCTAGGTGTTAACTGTGAGCAAATTAGTAAAAATTAGAATTGAGTTACCATCTGAAAATGTTCTCAATGCATCTGCCGAAACCCTTTGGGCTGAGCCACTTGGGAAGGGACTGTTTAAACTCCAAAATTCACCATTTGGTGCATATGGCTTTAGCTTTGAAGATGTTGTTATAGCCGATGATAGTGAAATACCTAATGTGTTAGGTGTTCATGAAAACTCGGGGCGTTCTACTTACCGCATATTGTTAAAGGACTGGGCTCTAAACACTGATGAGTTTGCCCAAGCTTGGAAAAAATTAGAAAGTATTGGTTGTACCTATGAGGGCTCAGAATCAAAATTATTGGCTATTGATGTTCCTGCCAATACAGATATTTTCCAAGCTTATAAAATACTTGAGGCAGGTGAAGAAGCCGATTTGTGGGAATTTGAAGAAGCTAAATGTGCTCATAATATCGAAGCCTAACAAAGCCATTATGGAAGGGACGCAAAACGCTTGGCTTGCGCTCCTACGTCACTAAATATAGTCAAGCATTTTCCGCCACATATGGCGGTGTTAGCCGCTATAAACCTTCACTCGATAGCCATTAATTAGAACTAAAAAAACTAACTCGGAAATGTCCAAAAGTGATTTTGCTTTTGACTTTCCTGTCAGGTTCAAAAGCGGCTAAATCGAAGAGACAGATAACTAGGTGTAAACACATTTGTGACCTTCCGAGGCATGGATGCCGAGGTAGAGCTCACATGGAGGTGCTCGTGGCGTGTCACAAATGTGTTTGCACATAAGCCTGCCGCAGGCAATTGATACACCATGCCGCCATGGTTCAAAGCTAACCTTTCCAATACCAAAGTCGGTTTGATGCGCAATAACAAGTCATGGCAATCGCTTGGCGAAGCCGACCGTTATTCAACATGAAATTGACGACCAACCTCAAGGATAATGGGGAAGAATCAAAGAAAGGAGGGAGCCATCTGACTCCCTCACAGATGCCCGTTATTTGGGTTCAAAGGTAAAAGACTGCCCGGCCAGTGCGGCCTCATACATCAGGCCACCTTTGGCGGCGGTGAAGATCGCCATGCCGTTGATGTAGGCGGCGCTGGCGGCCTTGTTGGCACCCGAGTGGCCTGCGCCTGCGGAGTTACCCGTGGTGCCCACCTGGGCATTGGCGCCGACATTGATGGCGACGGCCGAGGCGGTGGCGCCGAATTCGAAGCTGCCGCTGGTAAACTCTTGATAAGCTTTGGCATCTTTGAAGAAGATGATCTCGCTGTAGGCCTGTCCGCCGAGCTGGAAGCCAATGGAGAGTTGGGTCAGGCTGGAGTCGCCGGTATGGGCACCGCCCTTGTAGACACGGCCCTTACCGTAGGCGGCGCCTATGCCTATGCCGCCCTTGCCGACGGTGGGAAAGATGGCGTAGCCATAGGCGGAGTTAAAGAACTTCTGGGTGTCCGGGGCTTTCTTGAAGTTGGCAATCGCCTCGCTGTAGCTGTCGGCGGCGAGCGTCATGGGGGACGTCAATAATCCCAATGCCACACAACAGCTTAGAATTAGGGTAGACAGATACTTATGCATGATGACCTCCATCGATTTGGATGGTTTTAGCATAGTTCGACTGATTAAGAATGAAAACGGCTGTTGATGAAAAAAGCGCCAAAATTGGCGCTTTTTCGATTGATGTCAGCTCGGGTTCAGCTAACAAATAGGCTTTTACTTAGCTTCGTCCATCTGCTTGCCCAGCACATAGTGCTCGAACCACTGCTTGTCCCAGTCCATCTTGGCCTGTCTGTGCTGGTACTTGCTCAGACCATGGCCTTCTCCCGGATACACCACCAACTCGACCGGCACGTTCAGGTAGTGCTTCAGGGCGCGGTAGAGACCCTGGGCATGACCCAGTGGCACGCGCTGATCATTTTCGCCTATGTGGATCAGGGTAGGTGTCTTGATCTTGTCGGCATGGGTCAGCGACGAGCCGTGGGTATAGGCTTCAGGTTTCTCCCAGGGCAGGCCCTGCATGAAGTTGATCACATGGCCAGGGGTGTCCTCCAGCATCCACTGCAGACGCTGGTCGAATACGCCGGCACCCGAGCTGGCTGCCTTGAAGCGGTTGGTGGTGCTGATGAGGGCGTTGGTGAGGTAGCCGCCGTTACTCCAGCCCATTACCGCCATCTTGTCACCGTCGGCTATGCCCTGTTTGATCAGATGATCGACACCTGCCATGATGTCGGCCACCTCGATCTCATGCTCCTGGCCCACCAGGTCCGTGAGGAACTTGTCGCCATAGCCGGTAGAACCGCGGTAGTTAGGCGAGAGTAGCGCCCAGCCGTTGGCGGTAAAGGTGGCGCGGCCGTAGGATCTGTGTTGCAGCGCGTATGGCGTGGCCGAGGTCGGGCCGCCGTGGATCTGCACGATCAGCGGTAGCGGGCCGTCACTCTTCTTGTAGCCTGCGGGCAGATCCAGGATCCCCTCCACCTGGCTGCCGTCCGGCGCCGTCCATTTCACTACCGAGATCTCTGGTAGGATCCAGCTGTCGACCTGAGGGTTGATGTTGGTCAGGCGCTTGTACTTGGCCTTCTTGCTGGCGGCATCGGCGATGAAGAGGTCGCTGAAATGATCCAGGCCGTTGTGGCTGAAGGCCAGTTTCTTGCCATTGTGGGTGAAGCTATAGCTGCCCATCACCAGATCGCCTGCCAGTACGGTACGGGTGTCCCCTTGCCCCTGGTTATCTACCTCGCTACAGAAGAGTTTTACCCTGGCGTGGTCGTAGCCGCGATAGCAGAGCTCGTCGCTGCCTGGTCGCCAATGGATGTCGCCGGAGTTGAAGGTGACATCACCCTCTGTCTTCACCTGAATTAGCTTGGCCTTGTCGTCCTGTGGCTTGGCCACAAACAGCTTGCCCGGGTGGCCGTCGAAGTCGATACGAAACGCCAGGCGTTGGTTGTCTTCATGCCAAGCCAGGCCCAGTAGCCAGCCGTAAGGCGAGGGCGCCTGCTCGCGCCAGGCGCTGTCTTCCAGCACCTTGTTCTGCTGTGACTGGGTGTTGAATACCTCTATGTTTGACCAGCCTTCCAGGTTAACCAGTTCGTTGTCCTGGGTGGTGATACGGGCGATCTGGCTGGCGTCCTGGTTGACGCTGAAGTTCCACACCACCTTGTCATCGTCCAGCACCAGGCTCTGTTGGTAGTGGTCGAGATCTAGCTTGTAGAGAGGGTTGGTGGTGACCTTGCCGTGACCATACTTAGGTGCGCCGTGTTTGGCTCTTACCTTGGCCCAGATATCTTTGTCTGTAGTGCTCTTGTTGGTGAGGAAGTAGAGGCTCTTGCCATCTTGGCTGAGCTGGAACTGTTTTACTCCCTCGGCTTCCTTGGTGACTGGGACGGCCTCTGTGCTGCCCATGTTGATTCTGAACACCTGAGCCTTGCCGTTGTAGGGGGCCTTGTTGTCTTCGCGGTTCTGCTTGACCAGATAGTAGATGGCGCTGCCGTCCGGGCTCCACTGAGGGCTGGATTCGCTCTCGTTGGTGAAGGTGAGGCGGTTGGTCTTGCGTGACTTGGTATCGATAAGCCAGAGATCTTTCTGCGCCTTGTCCAGCTCCTTGTCCCAGCGGGATTCTAGCCAGAGTGCATGTTTGCCATCTGGACTGAGCTGGACATTGCCCATGTTGCCTATGGTGAAAAAGTCATCCGTGGTGATCTGGTGAGTACGCTCGACGGCCAATACGCCGTTGCTCAGTCCCATGGCGCCCGCACAGATCGCCGCCAACGCGGTGAGTTGATATCCCCTTCCCATCTTGATCCCTTCTCTAGTGATTGCTTGAGTAATTCTTGTTAATTGAGGTGGTTAAGCCCGGATACATTAACGCAAAACCGCTTAGGTATAAATTGAGTTAATTATTTTTTGTCGGATTGCAGCAGTTGTTGCAGATAATTGAGTTCTTCGGCGCTCAGCAGCTGACGGCTGCTGTTTGGACGCGCCTGAGCTTGTAGGTCTGGAGAGAGGCGGCCCCTGAGATAGGCGGACATGGTGATCTGCTTGAGGCCATAGAGGGCGAGCAGGTAGAGGCTGAGGAGCAGAAACAGCCGGGTGCTCGCCTGAGCCGCCAGGCTGACCTTATCCCCCAGCAGGTAGGGCAGTATGACTAATCCCATGCGCACCAGCCAGTTGGTCAACATGGCCAGCGTCAGCGCCAGCAGCCATCTGAACTTGATATCCTTGAGACTGTCTTGATGGGCGCGGTGAGCCCGTCCCTTGAAGCGGCGCAGCAGGCGCCAGATGGCGTAGAAATAGAGAACGGTCTGCAGCACCAGCAGCAGGGGTAGCACAGTACCCAGCAGGGTGACATGGTTAAACTGGGTCACTCTGCTGGTCGAGACCAGCTGGCGCATCTCACCGCTTAGCAGCGCGCTGAGGCCTATCACCAGCACCAGGGCGATGGCGGGGATGAAGTGGCGCGACAGGCCGATAGAACCCTTGATGTCGTGCAGGCTGCGATAGCAATAGAGATACAGCATGGGCATCAGCAGGAAATAGGCCGGGATCAGCAGGATAAATAGCTGTTGCAGCGGCAGGGGCGAGTTGTCTCTGTTGAGCAGGCCGGTGAGAAAGTAGAGGGCCAGTAGGCTGAAGATGGCGCCTAGCAGCTTGTGGTTGTCGTTGCGATCACGGTAGAGATACCTGAGGTAGAGTCCCAGGCCGATACAGTGCAAGCCGCCCAGCAAAGAGAGCCACCAGTATCCTTCGAATAACAAGCCGTGAGAGTGCGTATCCATAGTGCTCATTGTTGACGCAAAATGGCCGGCGAGGCAAGCGTGAGGTGGGATTTCGCCTCGAAATGCCATCAAGGGTTAAGGCGCTGATCTCAGCTTGGAAATAACGGGTTAACCCAAGGTGAATTTTGGGCGTTATTGGCGCGGCTAATCGCAGGGGTAACTGCTGGAACCAACCCAGATCTAAGAGGAGGGTTTCTGCTCCTTGGCCAGACGCAGGTGGCGGTTAGATGCCGCCGCGGGCGGCTTGCCCGGCACAGGGCCGCGTTCGGCCCACAGGTGACGTATCGCCATGATGGGGTGGGGCAGCAGCATGCGCGGGCCGGAATAGATCATTATCTCTCTCGCCTTGGCCTTCGGCTCAGGCTTGTAGCAATGCACTGGGCACTTGTTGCAGGTAGGTTTGTCCTGACCGTAGGGGCAGCGGTCCAGCCTGGTGTGGGCATACTCGAGAAACTCGCTGCACTCTGGGCAGTTGGCCACATCGCCCTTGGCCTGGCAGTGGTCTTTGCAATAGATATGTACCATGGCGGCGATCGTCTTAAACTCTCGCAGCAGCTTACCACTTAGGATCTCTTGGCTCATGATATATCCGACTTCTTTACTGGGTTATAGCTAGCCTAGCCCGAGGCGAACGGGAACACAAAAGCAAGCGGCGAAATTATGAAGATGCGCACAAAATGGCACTTTTAGTCGGTGCCGTCCGCCGCTGAAAATCACGGCAGAAAAGGCCATTTTTACCCCCTAAGCATGATTTTCACGGCTGTTTTTGATACCCGAGCGAAAAAGAGGTATAAATATTTGATTTATAGCAAGAGAATCGACTAATAATATCGGTTAATATCTAGACATATTTGCGATATGAAAATGCCTGATACTGGGCGCGATTAATCAACGGTGGATGATAATGAAATATATAGCCATTATTTTGCTGGTAGCGGTGGGCGTTTACCTGTACAAACGAGCGCAGCGACTGGCACAGGAAGAGCAACAAGCAACCCAGAAACCGGTTGAAAAGGTGGTATCAGGCGAGGCCGTGAATGTGCCTAGCCAAGAAGCGGATCAGGAAGCGGAAAAGGTGGTCTCGACCCCAGCCGATGAGGGCGTGACCTTCGAACCAGTCGAGCCCGCTGAGGCAAAGGCTGTTGAGACGGCGGCTGTTGAAGAGACTGTCTTAGAAGTGGCCGAAGAGAAGAAACCGACCGAGGCAGTACTTGAGGTTGAACAAGCTCCCGAGCAGGTTGCTGAAGAGCCAGAGCCAGAGCCAGAGCCAGAGCCAGAGCCAGAGCCAGAGCCAGAGCCAGAGCCAGAGCCCGCCTTCAAGATGCTGGCGGTGACCGATGAATCATGGGCGAACGACAAGCTGAGCGCGTCTTTAGCCCAATATCGCGCCGAACCAGAGGCCGAAGGCAAGCATGTGGCGCTGCTACAGGCAATCGCTGAGTGTTACAAGCAGCGTAAGCAGGAAGAGTACCGCGAATATGGCGCGGCGCTATCACCATACTATCAATCGCTGTTTGCCGCTCTGCCAGCCCCAACCAAGGAGAAGGGCGTCGGTTTCATGCACCTGGCCACCCTGCTTAACGACTGTGGTGACTTCGATGGTGCCATCGCAATCTGTCAGGCGGCCATAGGTTATGGCCTCTCAGACGGTACGGTTACCGGTTTCGAGGGGCGTATCACTCGCATCGAGAAGGCCAAGGCGAAGGCGCAGGCCTGATCTTAGCCCCGGCAGTAATCTACTGCATCTCGGCGAATAGCCGTGTAAACTAGTCAAGCAATACTAAAGAGGCGATCTGAGTGTCGCCTTTTTTATGTCCGGAACATTTATGCCATTTGCCCAAGGATGGAGAGGAGATGGCGTTATGTCCGGAACATTTATGTCTCTGGTCGCAGGGCCATATTGGCCTTGGTTTAGATTGGACAATCTGTGGTGAACAGGAGATCAAAATGCGCAGCATGATGGCTTTCGCGGCGTTACTATTAACTATGACGGCGTGTACCCAGGTGCCACAATGGACCCTCTTCTATTATCCCGACGCGGCGCAGGGGGCATCCGCCGAGGCGCTGGCGAGCCAAGGTGAGCTAGACCAGCACATAAGCGGCTACTATCAGCAGCTGGAGCAGTGCCTGGCAAAGGGCGCCGGTATGGTGAAGCTGAGTCAGACGGGTAGCGGCAGTTATCTGTGCGGTGAACTATGTCAGCGCAATGAGGCGGGTGAGCTTAAGTGCCAACGCCTGGAAACTCTGGCAAGCCAGTGAAGCATAAGGGTTAGCCAATGAAGTTTAAGCAAGATTATTTCGACCAGCTAAGCGGGTTTTATTCCCAGGTGACCCCTCAGGGGCTGCCGCGCCCTCAGTGGCTGGCATGGAGTGAAGATGCCGCCGCGCTAATTGGGCTTAAGCAGCCCGATGATGAGTTGCTGCAGGGGCTGGCAGGCAATCAGGCGATCCCGGGTGCCAGCTATTATGCTCAGGTCTATAGCGGTCATCAGTTTGGTGGCTACTCGCCTCAGCTTGGCGACGGCCGCTCCATCATTCTTGGCGAGGCCGAGGGCCCACAGGGCTACTGGGATGTGGCGCTTAAAGGCGCAGGCATGACTCCCTATTCCCGCCATGGCGACGGCCGCGCCGTATTGCGCAGCGCGGTGCGCGAGTTTCTGGTTTCCGAGGCGCTGCATTATCTCAATATCCCCACGACACGGGCCCTGGCGGTGATCGGCTCTGACTTGCCCGTGTGGCGTGAGACTCAGGAGACGGCGGCCATTACCGTGCGTCTGGCCAAGAGCCATATCCGCTTCGGTCATTTCGAGTTTTTCTGCCACAGCGAGCAGGGCAGCAAGGATAAGCTCAAGCAGCTGATCGACTTTACCCTGAGCCAGCACTATCCCGAGTTGAGCAGTGACCAGGCCGGCTACATCGCCTGGTTTAACCGTGTGGTGGCCGATACCGCCAAGTTGATCGCCCACTGGCAGGCCGTCGGCTTCGCCCATGGGGTGATGAACACAGACAACATGTCGATCCTCGGCGACAGCTTTGATTTCGGCCCCTTCGCCTTCCTCGATACCTTCGAGGAGGACTTTATCTGTAACCATTCGGATCCCAATGGTCGCTATGCCTTCGGTCAGCAGCCGGGCGTCGGCCTGTGGAACCTGCAGCGTCTGGCCCAGGCCTTAGTGCCGATTATCGCCTCGGACGATCTAATCGCCGCCCTCAATACCTACCAGCATCATCTGGTGCAGGCCTATCTGGTCTTGATGCGCGATAAGTTGGGCATCAAGTTGGTTGAGCCGGCAGGCAGCGAGCAAGATGAAGCGGACCTACAGCTGATCGGCGGCTTTACTCAGCTGATGGAGGCTAACCGTTTGGATCACACCAACACCTGGCGCCGCTTTGCGCAGCTGGATCCGAATAGCCAACACTCCTCTCTCAGAGATGACTTTATCGATCTCGCCGGTTTCGATACCTGGTATCAGGCCTATCAAGAGCGTCTGGGGCAGGTGAGTGATGTGGCCGGCTGGCAGGCGGCGCGGGCACAGGTGAACCCTAAATATGTGCTGCGCAACTATCTGGCCCAGGAGGCGATTATCGCCTGTGAAGAGGGCAATACCCAGCCGCTGGCCGATCTGCACCAGCTGCTGACACGCCCCTTCGACGAGCAGCCGGAGAATGAAGCCTACGCCAAGCGTCCACCCGAGTGGGGACAGGGACTTATCATGTCCTGTAGTAGTTAGTCTTATTAGACAAACAATAATGGTTGAGCAGAATTTAGTTTGAAGAGGCAGGGAACACCCTGAGTAAGTTATGAATCAAGAGTTGAAGATCAGCGCCATTAAGGTCGAGCCTCAGGCCAAGAGCCTGTCGATTCTGGCCGATGTGGATTTTGACCGCTTCGATCCTTTTGCCGAGGCGCTCGTTAAGGCGCTGGATTGCCGGGTGATCGAGCGTCACTGGGGCGCGGATAGGCATCAGTGGCTGCTGGAGTTCGAGGGCAGCCTGTTGCAGCTAAATTATGAGTTTTATGGCGATGTCTGCTGGCTGTCGGTGGAGCGAGACGATGAGGTCGAGGTGCTCGTCTATCTGGCCAGCCTATTGGAGTCACAGCTATGACAGAGTCGATGCAAGGGGCGGGGTTTCATTTTCAGGCCTTGACGCCGGATCTCATCCTGGATGCCATAGAGTCTGTGGGTATCTATCCCGAGACAGGGCTGCTGGCGCTGAACAGCTATGAGAACCGCGTCTATCAGTTTCGCTGCGATCTGGGGCGACGCTATGTGGTGAAGTTCTATCGCCCCGAGCGCTGGAGTAACGAGCAGATTCAAGAGGAGCACGACTTCTGCGCCGAGCTGGTGGAGGAGGAGATCCCTGTGGCGGCACCGGTGATCATCGAGGGGCGCTCACTGCAGGAATATCAGGGTTATCGCTTCGCGCTGTTTCCCTCTATGGGTGGGCGCGCCTTCGAGGTGGATAACCTGGAGCAGCTCGAGGAGGTGGGACATTTCATCGGCCGTATTCATCAGATGGCCAAGCGTCGTCCCTTTGTGCATCGTCAGACCCTGACGCCTAAGCTGCTGGGCGATGAGTCTCTGGCGTGGCTCAAGGGCTCAGATCATGTGCCGCCCAGCCTTGAGACCGCCTATTTCACCATAGTGGAGCAGGTGCTGGAGAAGGCGAAAGCCATCTGGCATCAATATCCCACCGAGGCGATTCGCCTGCATGGGGATCTGCATCCCAGTAACATCTTGTGGACCCCGGACGGCCCCGGTTTCGTGGACTTGGATGATGCCAAGATGGGGCCAGCGGTGCAGGATATCTGGATGATGCTCTCGGGCGAGCGCTCGCACCAGACCCTGCAGCTTGAGGTGTTGCTCGAGGCCTATGAGGAGTTTTGCGATTTCGATAATCGCCAGCTGCATCTTATCGAGTCGCTGCGGGCGATGCGCATGCTGCATTACAACGCCTGGTTGAGCCGCCGCTGGCAGGACCCCGCCTTTCCGATGCATTTCCCCTGGTATGGCGAGGAGAAATATTGGGAGCAGCAGATCCTGTCCTTCAAGGAGCAGCTGGCTAAGTTAGATGAGCCGCCGATCACCCTGATCCCTTATTAGTCGGGGCTAATTTGGCTGTAATTTGTAACAGAAAAATGAACTTATCCGCTTGAGGTGGACTCCAAACCACTTTAAGGTATGGTCAATCTTTTTGTCATAGTGGTGCTGAGGCACTGTTAAGGAAGCATAATGAAGAAAGCGTTATTGGTAGCACTGGCACTCTTAGTTGCCCCTATGGCGGCACTGGCCGCCGACTACAAAGAGGGAGTTCATTACACAGTGATCAACGATGGCCCAGCTACGGCTAAGCCTGAGATCGCCGAGTTTTTCTCTTTCTACTGCCCACATTGCTACAACTTTGCCAAGACTCAGGTGCCTAAGATCAAGGCTAACCTGCCAGAAGGCGTGGTGTTTAAGCAGAACCATGTTGAATTTATCGGTCGTGAAATGGGCCCAGAGATGTCTCGTGCCTTCGCCGTAGCGAATCAGCTGAAGGTTGAAGACAAGATGGAACACGCGCTGTTTGCCGCTATCCACGACAAGAAGCAACGTTTCGTTAGCCGCGACGATATCCGTCAGCTGTTCATCGCCAATGGTGTAGATGGCAAAGATTTCGATGCCGCCGCTAACTCTTTCATGGTGAGTGCGCAGATGGCGCAGATGAAGCGTGCAACCGAGAATGCCAAGCTCTCTGGCGTACCTGCCCTGGTCGTTAACGGCAAGTACCGTGTCGAGACTGGTGCGATTAAGTCTTACGACGAGCTGCTACAGATCGCTTACTACCTGACTAGCTTGAAGTAATCGGCAGTCGGTTATCGAAAGGGGCTTAGGCCCCTTTTTTGTTGCCCAGAATAAAAAAAACCGTATTTCCGGTCGCTGTGGAAATACGGTTATTGAGCTAAAAAGCTCTATTTACCCTGAGTAACTGCTCCAATCTACCAGTGTGTCAAAAATTTGGCAAGCGCCAATTTTTATTTCACCTAGTCTATTAGTCTGATAGACAAGGTAAATTTTTAGCACTATGGCGCGCGGGTCAAATTTTGCGAAAAAAATGCTCATAAAATTGAAACTAACATGGTAAAAGACCTGTCGAATCTAAGTATAAAAATAAGAACGCAGAGTCTTGCTTGGAGGTCTCATGAGAGTTTTTCCTGTCTACGCGCCGAAATTGATTGTCAAACATGCCCGCATCTTTGTTTCTGGGGTGATCTGGGTGAAAGACCTGGGACGATTAGAGTTCGAGAAAGGAAAATTTTTGCTGCCGCGTCAGAGCCTGCCTCAGGTAAAACGCGCCATCATGGAATTGAATGAAATGATTGAGCACCAACATAACGAGGCGAAGACGGCTTAGGTCTTCGCGCATCGAACGCGCTTATCAATAGAGCCTCAGGCTCCTTGTATAAGCGCCTCTATTCTGAAGTTAGTCGCTAAGGTTATTCGCTAACTTCGTCGTTCAGCAGACCCACAAGCCCGGTAACTTTCTCGTTCCAAGAGGTGAGATCTTGGCTCAGCTGTTGGTTTTGTTCGTTCAGGGTATGGTTCTTCTGCTTCTCTTCTTCAAGCTCCATTTTCAGTAGCTCAATGGTTTCGAGTGCCGCTTGGATTTTTGTCTCCAGCTTGGACAGTAGTTCAAGGCTCATGGGGAGGTCCTAATAGTTTCTGGATGGTGCTTCGATTCTATCAGTGCGGCTATCTGAGTGAATAGCTAATTCGTGCTAAATGTCTAAAAATCCATCTATATATGGATTAAACATTGTTTATTTCGTCGGCGCGGCGAGCATCCTACCTTAAAGGGCCAGTAGCCGACCCGTCGGCGAGCTCTGCCGTTAATCTTCTCGTGACCTGTCTGCCGGTGCGATCACCACACGATCGAACGCCGCGCCCTGGGTTAAGGGGGTGATGGCCTGAATATTATCCAGGCGGATCGCCTGCTCGCCCGCCTCGTTTCTCACGGTCAGGTACTCGCTCTTATCCGCCTGGGTGGTGAGTGTGATGGCGGTGGCCCTCATCTCCCCGGCCGAGGTCTCGATAAGCAGCTGATAACCCCTGATGCAGGCCAGCTCCAGGTGGTCGTGAACATGACAGTCTATGATGCGATAGGGTTGCATAGGATTTCCTTAAGTTAACGCGTGCGTCCTTGAACGTAAATGGCGCGGCGCCGGGTCTATTGAGTAGACATATATCCTCTTGGAGGAGAAGCCGCCTTGAGTAAAGTCGCCCTCTTGTTCATGTTGAGCCTGTTGGCTCATCCCACTTTTGCGGCTCAGACGCTGACGCAGTTTCATAAGCGCAGTGGTGAGCAGCAACCTCTGGTGGTCGAGCTGTTTACCTCCCAAGGCTGTAGCAGCTGTCCGCCCATGGAGCGATGGCTCTCGGGATTCAAACAAGAGACCGGCCTCTGGCACTATTATTTCCCGCTGGCGTTTCATGTGACCTACTGGAACTACCTCGGCTGGAAAGATCCCTTCGCTAAACGCGCCTTCAGTCAACGCCAGTATGATTACCTCAATCACAAGGGGATTTCCCAGGTCTATACGCCGCAGCTGGTGATCAATGGCCGCGAGTGGCGCCCTGGCGGGCAGGCGCTGCTGCCCGATGAGTCCGATAAGCGAGCGATAGTGGGCAGATTAAGTCTGACCATAACGGGGCAAGAGTTTACGGCCAGCTTCGACAGCCGGTTGCCGAGCAATCAAGGGCTCACCCTGCACCTTGCCCTGCTGGGCAGCGGGCTGACGACTCGGGTGGGTCGGGGAGAGAACAGAGGTAAACATCTAGTGGAAGACTTCGTGGTCTTGAGCCACGGGCGTTATTCGGCGTTAGCTAGCCAGGCCCTAAATGACCAGGTCTTGCTTGATCAGGCATCAGTTGAACAGGGCTCGGCTAAACAGGCTTTGGTTGGACAGGCTTTGGCTGGACAGGCTTTGACTGGAAAGAGTTGGGATAAACAGACCGTCACCTTTAGCGGGCGCATTGAGCCGCTCGTTAAGGCGGATAATGCGCCTAAGCGTTTGGCCTGGGTGGCCTGGATCGAACAAGAGCATATCCCCTTGCAGGCCGTGGGTGATTGGCTGCTGGTCGAGGAAGCTGATTGAGTGGCAGAATTAGCGAACATCACCCAATAAAAAAGCCCCTTGCGGGGCTTTCTCGTAAAGACTCGGTTTAGAAGCGGTAGTCTACAGACAGGTAAACCTGTTGGCTGTCATCCAGTGAGAATGATGCCTTGTCGCCAGCGTCTGACGCGAAGCTTCTCTCATAGTCTTGCTTCAGGTAACGGTAGCCGATCTCTGTGCTCAGGCTGTCGTTGATCTTGTACATGAACCCTGTTTGACCACCCCATACGAAGCGGTTCTTAGATTCCAGTACGTCTGTGTCTGGGCTCACATGGTTCACACCGGCTGTCGCACCGATAAACCAGTTGAACTTGTTGTTTGCATCCAGGCCAACCAGGTAGTCGTAAGACATCAAGAAGCTCTGCTGCTTAGCGAAGTCATCTGAGTTGTAAGAGTAAGTACCGTATACGCGGTTGTTGTCATTGAGGTAAACACCGCCACGTAGCTCATAGATCATGTCGCTATCTGAATCTTTGAAGGTGCCCTTGCTGAAGCCAGGATCGACCGCTTCGGTGATCTCTGCCTTGTAGTTGTTCTCTTGTGAACCGATACCGCCACCGATGAACCAATCTGCGGCCATAGTTGGCGCTGACAATGCTGCGGTGATGACTGCGGCTACTGCTAATGTCTTCTTAGTCATAATATGCTCTCTTTTAAAAGGTGGTGTTGTTTTCGTTGAGGGCATAGTAAGTTAGCCTTGCTGAACCAAAACTGAATGAGATCTGCAAGTTAGTTTCTATTTGTCTTGCCGATAGGTGGATTACTTGTGTGACGAAATGAGCGGACTACTCCTGTGAGTGGGCCGTTTGATAAAGGAGTGAAACCATGAAATTGGTGTTTGTACATGGATGGAGTGTCACCACTACCCAGACCTATGGCGAGTTGCCCCAGGCGCTGCTTAAGCTGGCCCCCGAGGCCTTGGCCCTGGATATTCAGCACATCTATTTAGGGCGCTATATCAGCTTCAACGACGCGGTGACGCTTGAGGATCTCAGCATCGCCTTCGAGGCCGCCCGCCGCGCCGAGCTGGGGGATGAGCCCTTCTCTGTGATAACGCACTCCACAGGTGGCCCCCTGATGCGCCACTGGTTGTGTCGCTACTTTAAGAATGCCGAGTCGGCGCCGCTGCAGCACCTGATCATGCTGGCGCCTGCCAATCATGGCTCGGCATTGGCACAGCTGGGTAAATCCAGGGTGAGCCGGCTCAAAGCCTGGTTCGATGGTGTTGAGCCGGGTCAGCGGGTGCTGGACTGGTTGGAGCTGGGCAGCGACGGACAGCACGAACTCAACCTGAGCTGGCAGCAAAAGGACTGGTTAGGCGCCGGTGTCTATCCCTTCGTGCTCACCGGAGAGGCCATAGACGGTGCGCTTTACGACTATATGAACAGTTACACCGGCGAGGTTGGCTCCGACGGTGTGGTGCGGGTGTGCGCCGCCAACATGAACTTTGTCTACGCCAAGTTGGAGCAGCAAGCTGGGCTTCAGTGCGAGAGTTTCGATGGTGAGTGCACTGAAACTCTGGCGCTAACGGAGCTCACCCAGGCCGTTGAGCCTTGCGTCCTAGGGATTGTGCCTAAGGCGAGTCATAGCAATCGCAAGATGGGGATCATGAACTCAGTGACCCAGCGAAATGCCGCCAATAAGCCCGTGGTTGGCGACATCCTGGACTGCCTGGCGGTTACTGATCGCGAGAACTACCGTCAACTCAGGGAGCAGATGACGGTGGCGTCGGAGGCGAGCCGGAAATCGCCGCGCTTCTGCATGCTGGTAGTGCGGGTGTTCGATAATCTGGGTCACAGGGTGACCGATTTTGACTGCTATCTGCTGGCGGGTGATGAGTATCACGCCTCGAAGTTACCCCGCGCCATGGTGCTGGATAAGCAGCGCAACAGCGTCAACGGTAACGTGATCACCTTCTACCTGGATGCCAACAAGCTCTCCAAGATACGCGCTGGCAAGCTGGGGCTTAAGCTAACCCCAAGGCCCGCAGAGGGTTTTTGCCATTACAAGAGCGCCGAGTTTCGCTGCGAGCCCGAGCAGTTATCCCAGCTTTTTGGCGCCGACCAGACCCTGATGCTGGATATTCAGCTCGAGCGCTATATCGCCCCCAATACCTTTAGTTTTGCTAAGATTGGCGAGAAAGAGAGTTTTAAGGATATCGTGCCCTAGGGCTTCTCGAAAGCGACTCGGGTACCCGGTGACTTGTCTGCTCGACTTGCCTTTTGCTGTCTTAAAATCTGTACTCTGACTAGGATGAAGAATTTCGTGCCAGACCGCTTATGGCTTGACTTTAAAGCAGGGCGTCCATAGTCTGCTAGATCAGTATTCAAGGTGGTATGCAATGCAAATAAATTATAATTTAAAACCTGCGTCTGAACGCCGAACACAGCAGTTTAAGCCCGAGACCAATGTTGGCTTTGGCAATCTTAGAACTGACCATATGTTTTTGATGGATTACCGCGATGGGGAGTGGCGGGATCCTAGGGTAGTCCCTTACGGACCATTCGAGATGGCACCGGGTGCCATGGCACTGCACTATGGTCAGTCCATCTTCGAGGGGGCTAAGGCCTTCATGCATGATGATGGTGAGATCTATACCTTCCGATTAAACAAGAATGCCGAGCGTCTCAACCTGAGTGGCGAGGTGGTCTGTATTCCTCCTGTCCCCGAGGCGATGCAGCTGGCGGGTATCAATGCCCTGATCGATGTCGACAGGCTGTGGTTTCCGATGCAGGATGGGGCCTGTCTCTATATTCGTCCCTTCGTGTTTGCCACCGAAGACAGACTCTCGGTGAGCCCGAGCCAGCAATACACCTTCTGTGTCATGTTGAGCCCGAGTGGCGCCTATTATGCCGATGGCTTCGATAAGGCGATTCGCCTGCTGATCACCGAGCGATTCCACCGCGCGGTATCGGGTGGTACCGGCGCCTCAAAGGCGGCGGGTAACTATGCTGCCTCGCTCAGGGCGGGTAAGGCCGCAGCGGAATATGGTGCGGCCCAGGTATTGTATCTCGATGCCAACAACAAGCAGATCGAAGAGGTGGGTGCTATGAACCACTTCCATGTGCTTAAAGATGGCACCATCATCATACCTAAATTTACCGACACCATTTTGAAGTCGATTACCTCGCAATCCATCATGGAGCTGGGGGAAGCGCTCGGCTGTGAGGTGCGCCAAGAGACGGTCATGCTGGACCAGTTTATTGCCGATATCGAATCTGGCGAGATCGTCGAGGCCGGTGGCTTTGGTACCGCGGCCGTGGTGTCGCCTGTGGGCTCCTATATTTTCGAAGACCATAGAGTATTGACGGTTGGCGATGGTCAGGTGGGCGAGCATACCCGCCGCATCTATCAGGTGCTGACGGATATCCAGAAGGGTAAGCGTCAGGGCCCTGAAGGCTGGATGCAAAAGGTTGAGCGCGTTGCGCTTTAACTCTTGAATCTGATATGAAAAAGGCGCCTACGAGGCGCCTTTTTTAATTGAACATCACGGTGGCGGAGACCCGCACCGGCTGGGCAGACTTATTGTCGACTGTGGCGTTAAATCTCTGCTCGCTAAATCTGGCTAGCAGAGCTTCTTTTTGCTCGGGTGAGATGGATAGATCGTCGAGTTCGAGATCCACTAACTGCCCCGAAGGATTGATGCCAAAGCTGATATTGAGTTTCTGTTTTTGTTCGATCAATCCCTGCCAATTCAGGGTGTTGTTTTGGATAACCCAATACTTGCTTAGCTGCGCTGGAGTGACCTCTAGATAGTCTCTCTCTGGCTGAGCGATGAGATTGCTCTGACAGGCTGAGACAAATAGGGGGAAGGTGATTAGCGCAAGTAAGCGGAAAAGCGATGACGGTTTTTGTCTAGCGATAAAATGGACTGGATTCACAGCGACTACTCTCTGCCAATGCATATCTATGCATTTAGTTTGGTCATTCAGGCAGGCAAGTATATTAACATTTAGTTAAAATTTGTAGTCAAATTTATGACATTTACAATAATTTGGCGTGAAGATTGAGTGACATCTGATTTTAAAGAGAAAAGGCCTTGCCGGAAGGGAGGGGCAAGGCCTTTTCAAGTCGATGCCAACGCGTGTTCGCTGGCATGAACCCGGTTAGCGCTACTCTGCCTGTAGCGCCTTAAGTCGTTTCTCTGTGTTGATTCGCCCCTGTTCGATATGACGGCGCATCAAGAGGCTGGCCAATTCGCCATCGCCAGCGGCAATGGCTTCGACTATGCGTCTGTGTTCGGCGATCGCCCTGGTCGGCCGGCTCTCGCTGGTGCATTGATAACGATACATGCGCAGCAGGTGGTAGAGGTTACCGATCAGCGTTTCCTGCAGGTGGCGACTGCCGCTGGCGCGTATGATGCGGTAGTGGAAATCCACATCACCATCTTGTTGAAAATAGGTGTCGCCCTTGGCCAGTGCCGCTTCCTGGTTATCCATCAGGCGTTGCAGCTGCATCAGTGCCGTCGGCGTAATATGTTTCGCGGCCAGCTCGCAGGCCATGCCTTCCAACACGCTGCGCAGACGGTAGAGGTCGTTGAGTTCATCTATCGACAGCTGTGCGACGCGGGCGCCGACATGGGGAATTCTGACGACGAGGCGGCGACGCTCCAGGGTTAGCAGGGCTTCCCGGGTGGGGCCGCGGCTGATACCGTAGCGTTGGGCAAGCATCTGCTCGTTGATCTTACTGCCGGGGGGCAGCTCTCCCTTGATGATACTGGTCTGGATCGCCTGTAAGGCCTTATCCGCCAGGGTGAGTGCGGGCGTCTCTGTGTCTAATGTGGATAAGGCATCTAACGCCATGGGCTTGCTCATTAAGGGATTGGATGAGTCATGAAATTAGTGCGGCAAGCATAGATTGTCAACAATCTATGGCTAAAACTTAAGTCTAACGCAAGTTTTTAACCGTTATTTCTGTGGGTTACTGAGGCTTGGCAGGTTTGGTTAGTTGATTTTGTTGACAACTTGAGGCATTCGCCGCTTGGGAGGGCGGCGAATGGGGCTAAGGCTAGCGGCTCTCGGCCAGGGAGCGGGTCTCTTCGCTAACCAGCTGATCTGAGTTGTAGCGGGTCAAGATCTGGTGAATTTGCTCATCTTTCTGCTGCCAGACGCCGTTGAGCCAACGCTGGAACTGGGCACGACACTCGGCGTCGTTGAAATATTGCTGATCGTCCACCTCAGGCACCGGCATAGATTCGATGCGCACCACGATACGTTTCACCTTGCCGTGCATCACTTCAGATAGTGTGTTGTCGGCCGAGTCGGGATAGACCAGGGTGACGTTAAGCAGGCTGGTAAACTGTTCGCCCATGGCCGAGATGGTAAAGGCGATACCGCCCGCCTTGGGGCGCAGCAGGTAGCGGTATGGAGAGCGCTGACGTGCTTTCTTCTCTAGGGTGAAGCGACTACCTTCCACATAGTTGATGATAGAGGTAGGGACAGTCTTAAACTTCTCGCAGGAGCGGCGGGTGGTCTCTAAGTCCTTGCCCTTGAGCTTCGGATTCTTACGCAGTTGCTTGGCGCTGGTGCGATTCATGAAAGGCATATCCAGTGCCCAGCAGCCGAGGCCGAGGAAAGGCACATAGAGCAGCTCTTTCTTCAGGAAGAACTTGAGCATGGGGATGTTGTTGCGCAGCACATAGGTGAGGGCTGCGATGTCGAATCCGCTGAGGTGGTTGCTGATCAACAGGTACCAGCCATCTTTCTTCAGTCCTTCCAGGCCTTCGATGTCCCACTCTATCTTGGCGATCAAGAACAATATGCCACCGTTAATGCAGGCCCAGCTCCACATGCAGCGATTCATCAGGTGCGAAAGGCCGGTTCTCAGAGGCGCGATCGGCAACAGCAGCTTAATCAAACCGCCGATGCAGATGATGCTGCTCCAAATGACGGTGTTGATGATCAACAGCGTCAGGCTGAGCACGAATAATAGCGGGCCGGGTAAAAAATTTAGCATCTTTCTAAAACACCTTCTCTGCGGTTATTGCTCAGCCATTTGGGTTAACATGGCATCCTTCTCTTGCCAGATGCGATTGAGCTGTTCCTGGAAACTGATCTTGTAGGCACGATCGTTGAGGTAGTCGCCGCGCATCTCTGGAGCGATATCGCTGACCTTGATGTGTACCCGGATCTGTTTGACCTGCCCCGAGATGAAGTCCCAGAAGCTGGGGGTCTTGTCCGGATAATAGATGGTGACATCGACTAGCTTGTGGATCTGATCGCCCATCGCCGACAGGGCGAAGGCCATGCCGCCCGCCTTAGGCTTGAGCAGATGGTTAAACTCTGAATTTTGCTTCTTGTGTTTCTCGGGTCTAAAGCGGGTGCCCTCGACAAAGTTCATCACACTGACCGGCTTAGTCTTAAACTTGGCGCAGGCCTTACGGGTGATCTCGATATCTTTGCCCCTGAGCTTTGGATTCTTGCGTAGCTGGGCGCTGCTGTAGCGGCGCATGAAGGGGAAGTCCAGCGCCCACCAGGCGAGGCCTAGCACAGGCACGTAGAGCAGCTCCTGCTTCAGGAAGAACTTCAGGAAAGGGATCTTATGATTGAAGATACGCTGCAGGACTAAGATATCGACCCAGGATTGGTGGTTGGCGATCACCATGTACCACTCCTTGGGGGAGAGGTCGCTGTCGCCTTCAACCTGAACATCTACCCGATGGAACAGACGTTCGATTAAGGTGTTAACGCTGATCCAAGCGGTCGCGCAGTGATCCAACAGGTAGCTACACAGGGTACGTAGCGGCGTGATAGGGATAAGTTTTATTATACTTACCAATAAGATAGGTATTACCCAGAAAAGGGTGTTGATGACATAACAGCTAAATGCCAAGCTGCCTCTTATTAGTGATAGCGCCGCGCCCATTAAAGCCCCCATAAAAAATTCGGAGACCTATGTTACTCGCCTGAGCCCATTAGCTCAATCTTATCCTGTTCATCTTGCCGAGATAACCCTGTTTTACCTAAGGGTATAATTGGCCTCAATAAGGCGTTTTCAGACTATTGAGCAGGCGATCCATGGCGCGATAGCCAAGCGCCTGGGCGATGTGGTGGCGAGCGACATCTCTGCTCTGATCAAGATCCGCTATGGTACGGGCGACCCTCTGCAGCCTGTGATAGCTGCGCACCGAGAGCCCGAGCTGGTTGACACTCTGCTCGAGAAACTCGAGATCCTGCTGGCTGAAGCCTGCGGTTTGCGTGAGCAGTTTGCCGCTCAGCTCGGCGTTAAGCACCCCGGCGCGGCTCAGCTGGCGCTCCCTGGCCTGATGCACTCGCTGAGCAACATCTCGGCTGGTTTCACCACGCTGACTGCTGGTGAGTGTGCCTTGGGGAAGACGGGGGACCTCTATGGTGAGATCGAAGCGATCTATGAAGGGCCCCGAAAGTCTGGCGAGATAGCGCTGGATCTGATCCGGGGTGGCCCTGGCGTTGGCACTGTCGCCGCAGGGGCTGGGGTTCATGGCGGCGATCAACTGAAAGCGGCTGGCAAAGGTGAGCTTGGCGGCGGCGCGGGAGATCACCACCTCGCCTGTCTCCATCGGCTCTCGCAGGCAGTCGAGTACCTTGCGGGGAAACTCGGCCACCTCGTCGAGGAAGAGCACACCCCGATGGGCCAGGGAGATCTCGCCCGGCTTGGGATGGCTGCCACCGCCCACCAGAGAGATGGCCGAGCTGGTGTGGTGAGGGCTGCGAAAGGGGCGCCGATAAAAGGCCTGCATGGGAATGCTGAGCCCCGCCACCGAGTGAATGGCGGCAACCTCTAACGCCTCGTCATAGTCCAGTGGCGGCAGCAGCTGCATCATGCGGCTGGCCAGCATCGTCTTACCCGTCCCAGGAGGGCCGAGAAACAACAGGTTATGATTGCCTGCGGCGGCGATCTCCAGGGCGCGTTTGGCCTGGTACTGGCCTATCACATCGCTGAGGCACTTGTGGTCGGTATCAGCCTGAGTATCCAGCCACTGCAGATCTTGGGTCAGGCCGGGCAGCGAAGTCTGACCGTGCAGGTACTGGGCTAAGCCTTGCAGATGGGCGGCGAAGAAGCACTTTCGATAACCGACCAGCTCGGCATCACCTCGATTCTCCAGGGGGAGGACTAAGGTCTTGTCCTGTTTACGGGCATCTATGATCACCGGCAAGATGCCGCTGCAGGGCCTTATCTGCCCGGAGAGGGCCAACTCGCCGATGAACTCATGATCCGCCAAATGGGTATCGGGCACCTGCTTGGAGGCGGCCAGTATGCCGATGGCGATGGGGAGATCGTAACGGCCCCCCTGTTTGGGCAGATCGGCGGGAGCAAGATTGACGGTTATTCTGCGCTGAGGAAATTCAAACCCGGCGTTGATCAGGGCGCTGCGCACCCGCTCCTTGGCTTCCTTGACCGAGGTTTCAGGGAGTCCCACCAGGTTGAAGGCGGGCAAGCCATTGCTGAGATGCACTTCGACCGTGACTTCGGGAGCTGCCACGCCCAGGCTGGCGCGCGTGGTGACGCAGGCGATGGCCATAAACAAATCCTTTTGTTTTTGTTATTAAACCTGAAAGAAAGTGTAGCAGGAATACATTTTTTAGGCGTTTTGTACAAAATTTAGTTGCCTATTGGCCAATTTCTGATAAAAGGTGCTCCATATTCTCTGCCGTCTCTTATTGCGGCACTGTTCCCGCCAATTCGGCATCTTGAGGTGGTATCTCAATCACGTCTTATGAAGGCGTAAGTCACTATAATGGTCGGCGTCTTCACACTGCATACATCATTTAGGGTTAATGTCTCTTAGTCCCCATCCCTGGGGAGCGCTTGGCCGTTGCCGGCCTGTCTGAGCTTTAGGTTAGGTTTAAAATGAGTCTACTAGATAACATGTTGATTATTTTGCTGTTAATCGGCACCAGTTGTTTCTTTTCCATGTCGGAGATCGCCCTGGCGGCGGCACGTAAGATCCGTCTGCGTCAGCTGGCCGACGAGGGAGATCCCCGCGCGGAAAGGGTGTTGCAGCTGCAGGCCCATCCCGGCAGCTTCTTTACCGTGGTGCAGATAGGGCTAAACGCGGTGGCGATCATGGGTGGTATCGTCGGTGAGTCGGCCTTTACCCCTTATATCAGGGCGGGGCTAGAGTCCTGGGTGGCCGATCCTTGGCTCAGCCAGCTCAGCTTTGTGTTGTCATTCATCATAGTGACCAGCCTGTTTATTCTGATCGCCGACCTGATGCCTAAGCGAGCGGCTATGGCGATGCCCGAGCGGGTGGCGCTGGTGCTGGTGGGGCCCATGACCTTCTGTATCCGCCTGTTGACACCCCTGGTTTGGGTGTTCAACGGTCTGGCCAATGCCATCTTTCGTCTGCTGCAGATCCCCACGGCCCGTAACGATCAGGTGACCTCTGACGACATCTATGCGGTGATGGATGCCGGCGCCGAGGCGGGCGTGCTGGATAAGGATGAGCAGCAGATGATCGAAAACGTGTTCGAGATGCAGACGGTTCCTGTCACCGCGGCCATGACGGCGCGGGAGAGCCTGGTTTACTTCCTGCTGCAGGACGATGAGGAGGTGATCAAACGCAAGATAGCCGAAGATCCCCATACCAAGTTTCTGGTGTGCGATGGTCAGCTGGACACCATCAAGGGGGTTGTCGACGCCAAGGAGTTGTTGATTCGGGTGATCAATGGCCAGAGCATCACCCTTAAGGACAGCACCTTGGTACACAACTGTTTGATCATCCCTGATAGCCTGAGCCTGTCGGAGTCGATGGAATATTTTAAGAATCACAGGGCCGATTTTGCCGTGGTGATGAACGAATATGCCCTGGTGGTCGGCATAGTCACCACCAATGATCTACAGAGCGCCGTGATGGGCGCCTGGTCACTCCATGAGAGCGAGGAGCAGATTATCGCCCGGGATAAAGATTCCTGGCTGGTGGATGGTGTGACGCCCATTACCGATGTGATGCGCGCCTTCGGTATCGAGGCCTTCCCCCAGAGTCAGAACTACGAGACCATTGCCGGCTTCATGATGTTCATGCTGCGTAAGATCCCCAAGCGCACCGATTTTGTGAATTTCGGTGGCTACAAGTTTGAGGTGGTGGACATCGATGCCTATAAGGTGGATCAGCTGTTGGTCACGCGCATCCCCGCCGAGGCGACGCCGCCCCTAGTGGCGGCAGTCGAGCAGTAATAAGCCGTGTGACAGCTGCTAGACAATCTCAGGGGCTGAACTGCCCCAGAGGCGCTGGCATGTCGGTCACCTGTGAGAAGGTCTCATAGTCACTGTTATTCTGTTTACTGCGATACATGGCGATGTCGGCATGCTTCATCAGGGTCTTCCTGTCATCGCCATCTTGGGGGTAGAGGGCGATGCCTATGCTGATGCCGACGGCGAGCAGATGGCCCTCGCAGTGGATATCCTCTATCACCGCCTTTTGGATCTGCTTAGCCAGACGCTGCGCCTGGCCAAGCTCGCTCTTGGGCAAGAGCACGGCAAACTCATCGCCGCCCAATCGCACGGGTAGTGCCTGGGGCGGCATGATGCGCTCGATACGGTAGGCGATGATCTCCAGCACCTTGTCACCGGCATCGTGGCCCAGGTTGTCGTTGATCATCTTGAAGTCGTTGAGATCCATCATGATGAAGCCGAAGGGAGAACCATTCTCCTTGATCAGCCGCTCCATGGTTTCATACAGCATGTGGCGGTTGGGCAGATCGGTCAACGAATCGTGATAGGCCTGATAGTGTTTATCTTCCAGCGTGTCTTGCAGCTTGACTATGGTCTTCATGCTCATCTTGACCACCAACCAGACGAAGGCGCCGCCGGCGGAAAACACCAGAGACACCACGGTTTCCAGCGGGCCGGTTTCCCGATTGAGTAGCATCCACAGAAATCCCAGGTAGCCGAAAATAAACATGCCAATCATAAATAGCAGCAGGTGCCAGCCTTGGGTCTGTGGCGGTTTCAGCTGGCAGATCTGATAGGTAGGAATGAGTGATGCGAGCAGTCCCATCAAACCGATCAATACGATAAAAATGGCAAAGGCGGTCATGTCTCCCCCTTTCGGCGCATTGGCGTTGAGTGTGTCATTCCTTGGCATGGACGTGTCGACTTAGTTTTGGAGTAAAGGTCACGTCGGGTTCGCCAACTGCTTGAAAGTCTTGTGGCTGAGATGTCGGTATTAAGTATAGGCTAAGTTGGCTACAAGGTAGGTGGCCGCTCGGCTTATCTCATCGCCCACGCAATAATTTTAGTGCAATAGGTTTGACTCAATAGGTTTGACTCAGTAGCTGCAGGTGATGCTCGAGTAGGGGGCGTAACTTGCCCTGTTTGTTGAGGCTGTCGACCTTGGCATCGAACAGCTGCTTGATGGTCTCTTTGTGGGGCGAGTTCTTCGAGATCAGCATATAGAAGGGTTCGGGCTTGGCGTTGGGGGCTGTGATGCCGGCAAGCCGGGTGTAGAAGTCTTCCATCTTGTTGATGGCCAAGGTGCCGCTGAGTGTCTCCTTGCGGGCGAGGAAGAACTGGCAGCGCTTCTTGGTGAGCATCTCGGGCAGGTGAGCCAGACTGCGGATCTGAAACAGGTGAAAGTCGGGCTTGAGGCCGAAGTTTTCATAGTTGAAGTTCTTGATACCGCACACGCTGCCGTAGTGGTTGAGCTCTTCGAGGCGCTGCACTTCTACCCCCTTGGGAAAGTCTGACTTGAGGTAGTAGTAGCTGGGGGTCAGATAATAGTAGGGGGCGGAGATCAGATAGTCACGGCGACGCTCGCTGTTAAGCGACGCGCTCATGGCCGCATCGACCGTGCCCTGTTTGACCTCCTTGAGGCAACGATTCCAGGGCAGGGCGATCACCTTATGGCTCAGCACGCTCTGACCGAAGGTAAGGTTGAGTATGTCGATGTCGTAGCCAATGCTGCGGGGCTCCACGCTCTGGTTACGGTCGAAATAGTTGAAGGGAGGAAACTCGGTGTTTTCGACGCATATGGTGACAGAGGCCGTGGCCAGGGCGGGAAGGGCCGAGAATAACAAGGCGAAGCCACAGCATAAGCGAGTGGCCAAGCGTCCCCATGACACCATAGCTAACCTCTTGAAAATTCTTCGATGAAATCAGTATAGCAGAGGCCTGCTTTAAGCAAGTTTTTTGCTAGTTGACCGCATTGAGTTCTTTGACGAAGGCGGCGATCACCGGCTCATCTTCACGGCTTTTCTTGCTGCAACAGCCCAGCTCGAAGGGGGGGATGGCGACCGGCGAGCTAAGCTGCTGGATCCTGTCTTTCACCGGGCTGTTTTGAATCACCACCTCGGGGGTGATGCTCACCCCACAGCCCAGCGCCACCATGGAGGCGATAGCCTCCTGCCCCGAGACCTGGGCATAGACATTGGCACTTAGCCCTAACTGCTTGAACCAATTCTCGATTCTTAGTCGTCCCGGGCCATGTTCCGGCAGGATGAAGGGCAGGCGATCCCAGGGAATATAGGGCTCGGTCAGCAGCTCCTGCACCGCGCATTTGAAGGTAGGGGCGATGATCACCAGGGGTACATTGTCTATCTTGATGAAGTGCAAGGATTCGGGCAGGGACTCGGGCTTGGCGGCGATGCTGATGTCGGCGCGGTTCTGCCGCACCATCTCTACCGCGTTGGCGGCGTCCCCCGTGGTGAGGGCGATCTCCACCAGGGGATGTTCGTTACGAAAGCGATCCAGCAGTGCCGGCAGATGACTATAGGCGGCAGTGACCGAACAGTAGATGTTGAGGCGGCCGCGCAGCAGATCTTGTTTGGGATCTAGCCTGTGTTTCAACTTGCTCCAGTTATCCAGAGTCTGCTCGGCAAAGTGGCGATACTCCACTCCGGCATTGGTGAGGGTCACGCTGCGATTGTCGCGCTCGAACAGCTTGGCACCTACCTCTTCCTCCAGGCGCTGCATGGCGCGGCTCAGGGTAGAGGGGCTGACATGCATCTGCTGGGCGGTGCGGGCAAAGTGCAGGCTGTTGCTCAGGTGCAGATAGAGTTTGATGGTACGAATATCCATGGTGACGCCTTACCTTTTCAGCTTGATTCGAGAGTGAAATCGGCCCTTGTTGTATTGCAAAAAGTGCAACGTGATGTTTCGAATATATCATTTTAAGCAATAAAAGACATGAGCTATAGTTGATCTCATTCACAGCTTGGCCAAGGCGGTTGAGCCCATTTTCAACGGTTTCGTTTAAAGGTAGGGAATCTGATGGCTAATTACTTTAACTCTCTGAATTTACGCCAACAATTAGAGCAGCTTGGCCAGTGTCGTTTTATGGACCGCAGCGAATTTAGTCAAGGCTGTGACTATATCAAGGGCTGGAATATCGTCATCCTTGGCTGTGGCGCCCAAGGCCTTAACCAGGGCCTCAACATGCGCGATTCTGGCCTGAATATCTCCTTTGCCCTGCGCGAGCAGGCGATTGCCGAGCAGCGTCCTTCCTACCAGAAAGCTACCGGCAACGGTTTCCGTGTCGGCACCTTCGAAGAGCTGATCCCTGATGCGGATCTGGTGCTTAACCTGACCCCAGATAAGCAACACACGGATGCGGTTAATGCCGTGATGCCACTGATGAAGCAGGGCGCGGTACTCTCTTATTCTCACGGTTTCAACATAGTGGAAGAGGGAATGCAGGTGCGTCCCGACATCACAGTTATCATGGTGGCACCTAAGTGTCCGGGTACCGAGGTGCGCGAAGAGTACAAGCGTGGTTTCGGTGTACCTACCCTGATCGCCGTGCACCCAGAAAACGATCCTAAGGGCGATGGCCTCGAAGTGGCCAAGGCCTATGCCAGCGCTACCGGTGGCGATCGCGCCGGCGTGCTGCACTCCTCTTTCATCGCCGAGGTGAAGTCAGACTTAATGGGCGAGCAGACCATCTTGTGTGGCATGCTGCAAACCGGTGCCATCCTGGGTTATGAGAAGATGGTGGCCGATGGTATCGAGCCTGGCTATGCCGCCAAGCTTATCCAGCAAGGTTGGGAGACCACTACCGAAGCGCTTAAGCATGGTGGTATCACTCACATGATGGATCGCCTCTCAAACCCTGCCAAGATAAAGGCATTCGAGATGGCCGAGGAGCTCAAGGCTATTCTGCAGCCACTGTTTGAGAAGCATATGGACGACATCATCAGCGGTGAGTTCTCTAAGACCATGATGGAAGACTGGGCCAACGACGATGCCAACTTGCTGAAATGGCGCGCCGAGACCAATGAAACTGGCTTCGAGAATGCCCCAGCATGTGATGAGGCGATCGATGAGCAGACCTACTTCGATAAGGGGATCTTCCTGGTCGCCATGATCAAGGCGGGTGTGGAACTGGCCTTCGATACCATGGTGTCAGCCGGTATCGTCGAAGAGTCGGCCTACTATGAGTCGCTGCACGAGACACCGCTGATCGCCAACACCATCGCCCGTAAGCGTCTGTACGAGATGAACGTGGTGATCTCAGATACCGCCGAATATGGCTGTTACCTGTTTAACCACGCAGCCGTACCATTGCTGCGTGACTATGTGAATCAGATGTCTCCCGAGTACCTGGGCGGCGGCCTGAAAGAAAGCGGCAACGGCGTCGACAACCTGCGTCTGATCGAGGTGAACGATGCTATCCGTCACACTGCGGTTGAGTACATAGGCGCCGAGCTTCGCGGTTACATGACCGAGATGAAGCGCATCGTAGAAGAAGCTTAATTATCAATACATTAATCTACGAATTTGTAGTGGTTGGGCCGTGTTTTCTCAGTTTCGAATTGTCGGACTTGGGCCGGCCCAAGAGTCAAACCCAAGAGTCACATGAGTAGGGAAATATCTGGTCTTGATTGGCTTGCTAGCGCTGCCCAAGACGCCTGTGAACAGGCTTTTTACAGATAGTCGCAGGTTTTGGTTGTGTTATTCGTTGGCTTTGTGGTATTGATTAAAAGGTCGGCTAAATTGAGTCGACCGAGATACAGAATTTAAGCAAACAAAGATTAGGAAACTGAAAGACACCATGTTTAACCAAGCTGCCCTCCTCATTATTGAGATTATTACCGTAGTGATTATTAAATCACAGCGGGGGCATCGCATGGCGCGTCGACACACCTAATCAGGTCAAGATTGCAACGAGAACCCCCGCTCCGAAAGGACCGGGGGTTTTTTGTTTTTAGCACTCATGACTTGCTTAACCCAGAAAAACACTTAATTACGCAGGATAGGGCAGATGGAACAAGGGCAGAAGATCAGAGGCGCAGACGCCGTCATCAAGGCATTGGCCGCGCACGGCGTGACCACGGTATTTGGTTATCCAGGTGGCGCCATCATGCCCATCTACGATGCCCTGGTTGGTGCGCCGGTTGAACATCTGCTCAGTCGTCATGAACAAGGTGCAGCCTTCGCCGCCGTGGGTTATGCCAGAGCCAGCGGTAAGACGGGTGTCTGCTTCGCCACCTCGGGCCCAGGGGCGACCAACCTGGTGACCGCCCTGGCCGATGCCCTGCTCGATTCTGTGCCCCTGGTCGCCATCACGGGTCAGGTGTCTACCGCGGTGATCGGTACAGACGCGTTTCAGGAGATCGACGTGCTGGGCATGTCGCTCTCCTGCACCAAACACAGCTTCATGGTGACAGATGTCGAGGAGCTAGTGCCTACACTGTATCGCGCCTTCGAAATCGCCGCCTCTGGCCGCCCCGGCCCTGTGCTGGTGGACATACCCAAAGATATCCAGATCGCCCTGCTGGACTACAAGGCGCCGCTCCAAGCGATACAGCCCGAACCCCAAGTCGACCCTAGCCTGATCGAGTCTGCTAAGAATTTGATCGCCCAGGCCCAGCGCCCCATGCTCTACGTGGGCGGTGGTGTCGGCATGGCGGGCGCGGTCGAGCAGCTGCGGGACTTCATCAAACAGAGCGGCATGCCCTCGGTCGCGACCCTCAAGGGACTCGGCAGTATAGCCCATGACCACCCAGGTTATCTGGGCATGTTGGGCATGCACGGCGGTAAGGCGGCCAACCTGGCGGTGCAGGAGTGCGATCTGCTGCTGGTGGTCGGCGCCCGTTTCGACGACAGGGTCACCGGTCGTCTGGCTAGCTTTGCCGAGCATGCCAAGGTGGTGCACCTGGATATCGATATCGCCGAGCTGGGTAAGCTTAGACGCCCCGATGTGGCCATCGCCGGGGATCTGCGTGAGATCTTGCCTGCGTTGGCGCAGCCGCTGGAGATAGCGCCTTGGCTGGCCGAGGTGGCCAGATTGAAAGCCCTGCATGCCTGGAGCTACGACAGACCCGGTGAACTGATCTTCGCGCCTAAGTTGCTCAACCGTCTGGCGGCTAAATTGCCTGAGGACAGCGTGGTGGCCTGCGACGTCGGCCAGCATCAGATGTGGGTTGCCCAGCATATGTGGTTCAGACGCCCCGAAGATCACCTCTCCAGCGCAGGCCTGGGCACCATGGGGTTTGGTTTGCCGGCGGCGATCGGCGCCAAGGTCGCCAGACCGGACGCCTGTGTGGTGGCGGTCTCAGGCGATGGTTCTTTCATGATGAATGTGCAGGAGCTGACCACCATCAAGCGACGTCAGATCCCGCTCAAGATCCTGCTGATCGATAACCAGAAACTGGGGATGGTGAAGCAGTGGCAACAGCTATTTTTTGAAGAACGTTTCAGCGAGACAGACCTTTCCGACAACCCGGACTTTGTCACCATGGCCTCGGCCTTCGACATCCCGGGTCGCACCATCACCCAGGCGGGTGAGGTGGAGTCGGCGCTCGATGAGATGCTCGATGCAAAGGGGCCTTTCTTATTGCACGTAAGAATCGACGAGGCCCACAACGTTTGGCCTTTGGTGCCGCCCGGCGCCAGTAACCGCGACATGATGGATGAGATGGAGAAGCAGACATGATCTATAACCTAGCCTTAACCTTAGCCCAGCAACCCGAGGTGGTAGAACGTGTCCTGCGAGTCACACGCCACCGTGGATTTAAGGTCACCGAGATGGATATGCACCTGGGTGACAATGGTACCACCCGGCTCGGCATGGTGGTGGAGAGCGAGCGCGCGCTCGAGCTTCTGAGCCATCAGCTGAACAAACTGATCGATGTCACCGAGTGCGAGGTCCTTTCGGCCAAGCCCGCCGCGACAAGATACCCCCAACACGCAAGCGCCTAAGACGCGAAACAGACAGGTGAGAGAAGATGGCCGCAAAAACAGCAGAGTTGATTTGGTTTAATGGAGAGATCATGCCTTGGGGGGATGCCAAGGTACACGTGATGTCGCACGCCTTGCATTACGGCACCTCGGTGTTCGAGGGGATCCGCGTCTACGACACGCCACAGGGACCGGCGGGATTTCGCCTAACCGACCATGTGCAGCGCCTGTATGACTCGGCCAAGATCTATCGCATGCCTGTGCCCTATTGTTTCGATGAGACCATGCAGGCCTGTCGAGACATAGTAAAGAGCAACAAACTCGACGCCGCCTACATTCGTCCCCTGGTGTTTTTCGGCGACGTCGGCATGGGGATCACCCCGCCTAAGGATGCGAAGTGCGATCTCATGGTGGCCGCCTTCCCTTGGGGCGCTTACCTGGGGGAGGGCAGCATGGAACGCGGCGTCGATGTGGCCGTGACCTCCTGGAATCGTCTGGCGCCGAATACCATACCTACCGGTGCCAAGGCGGGTGGTAACTATCTATCTTCCTTACAGATCTCCACCGAGGCCAAGCGTAACGGCTTCGATGAGGGGATCGCCTTGGACGTCAACGGCCTGGTGAGCGAAGGCGCCGGTGCCAACCTGTTTGTAGTGAAGAAGAACAAGCTCTATACCCCGCCAGCCACCGCGGCCATCCTGCTAGGGATCACCCGTGACTCCATCATTACCATGGCGAGAGACCTGGGGTATGAGGTGGTTGAAGAGCCTATGTCGCGTGAGTTTCTCTACCTGGCAGATGAGATCTTTATGACAGGAACCGCCGCCGAGATAGTGCCGGTGCGCAGCGTCGATCGCATCGAGGTGGGCGCCGGTGGCCGCGGCCCAGTGACCCAGGCCTTGCAGGCGAGCTTCTTCGGCCTGTTTAATGGTGAGACCCAGGATAAGTGGGGCTGGTTAGAGCCGCTTTAAGGCGCAAACCACAGCAATTAAGATAAGATTAAAACCTCGACGGTGGATTTGTCGTCGAGGCTCCAATTTAGCTCAGGTGGCTCGGCCGCCAACGCAACAGAAGGAAAGTGTCATGGCAAAACTACGTTCAGCTACCAGTACTCAAGGGCGCAACATGGCCGGAGCTCGCGCCCTCTGGCGGGCGACCGGGGTAAAAGACAGTGATTTTGGTAAGCCGATTGTCGCCATTGCCAACTCCTTTACCCAGTTTGTGCCGGGGCACGTGCACCTCAAGGATATGGGCTCGCTGGTGGCAGGTGCCATCGAAGAGGCGGGCGGTATCGCCAAAGAATTCAATACTATCGCCGTGGATGATGGCATCGCCATGGGCCACGGCGGCATGCTCTACTCCCTGCCATCGCGTGAGCTGATCGCCGATAGCGTCGAGTATATGGTCAATGCCCACTGCGCCGACGCCCTGGTGTGTATCTCCAACTGTGACAAGATCACCCCAGGCATGCTGATGGCGGCGCTCAGACTCAACATCCCCGTGGTGTTTGTCTCCGGCGGCCCCATGGAGGCGGGTAAGACCAAGCTATCGGACAAGCTGATAAAACTGGATCTGGTGGATGCCATGGTGGCCGCGGCTGACGATCGCGTCTCGGACGAAGACAGCGAGAAGATAGAGCGTAGCGCCTGCCCAACTTGTGGCTCCTGCTCGGGCATGTTTACCGCCAACTCGATGAACTGCCTGACCGAGGCCTTAGGCTTGTCGCTGCCGGGCAATGGCTCGTTGCTGGCGACCCACAGCGATCGCCGCGAACTCTTCCTTGAGGCCGGTCGCCGGGTGATGGCGCTGGCCAACCGTTACTACCTCGATGATGACGATTCGGCGCTGCCACGCAATATCGCCAGCTTCAAGGCGTTTGAGAATGCCATGGCACTGGATATCGCCATGGGCGGCTCATCCAATACCGTATTGCACCTTCTGGCCGCGGCCCAAGAGGCCAAGGTGGACTTCACCATGGCCGATATCGACCGCCTGTCCCGCCAGGTGCCGCACCTGTGTAAGGTGGCGCCGTCGACCCCTAAATATCATATGGAAGATGTGCACCGCGCCGGTGGTGTGATGGGCATCTTAGGTGAGCTGGACAGAGCCGGCCTGCTGCATACGGATGTCAGCCATGTGGCGGGTGTGAACCTCAAGGCGGTGCTGGCCCAGTATGACCTGGTCCAGACCCAGGATGAGGCGGTTCAGCAGTTTTATGCCGCCGGCCCTGCCGGCATCCCCACCACTAAGGCCTTCAGCCAGAGCTGTCGTTGGCCGAGCCTGGATGTGGATCGCCAAGAGGGCTGTATCCGCACCCGCGAATTTGCCTTCAGCCAGGAGGGCGGCCTGGCGGTACTGTCCGGCAACATCGCGGCCGATGGCTGTATCGTGAAGACTGCCGGGGTCGATGAGGCTAACCATACCTTCGTCGGCCATGCCCGCGTGTATGAGAGCCAGGACGACGCCGTGGCCGGCATCTTAGGCGGCGAGGTGGTTGCCGGTGATGTGGTAGTGATCCGTTACGAAGGCCCTAAAGGCGGTCCCGGCATGCAGGAGATGCTCTATCCCACCAGTTACCTGAAATCTAAAGGGCTGGGCACCTCTTGTGCCCTGATCACCGATGGGCGCTTCTCAGGTGGTACCTCAGGTTTGTCCATCGGCCATGTATCGCCTGAGGCCGCGGCCGGAGGCACTATCGCATTGGTGGAAACCGGCGATCGTATCGAGATCGATATCCCTGCACGCTCTATCACCCTGGCGGTGAGCGACGAGGTGCTCGAGACTCGTCGCCAAGCCATGCAGGCCCGTGGCAAGCAGGCCTGGAAGCCGGTTAATCGTGAGCGCAGCGTGTCGCTGGCGCTGAAAGCCTATGCCATGCTCGCCACCAGTGCCGATAAGGGCGCGGTGCGCGACGTCAGTAAGCTGGAGGATTAGTATGTTGGCCCTTGCCTCTCAGTCTCAGCTGGATCTCGCTCACTATTATCTGCAGAAGATCTTGCTGTCGTCGGTTTATGATGTCGCCAAGGTGACGCCGCTTTCCAGCCTCAATAAGCTGTCGGCACGCCTCGGCTGTCAGGTATTTCTCAAGCGTGAAGATATGCAGCCGGTACACTCCTTTAAGCTGCGCGGCGCCTACAACCGTATCGCCGAGCTGAGTCAGGAGGAGTGTCAGCGGGGCGTGGTGTGCGCCTCGGCGGGAAACCATGCCCAGGGGGTCGCCATGTCGGCCTCGGCGCGCGGGGTGAGCGCGGTGATCGTCATGCCCCAGACTACGCCGGATATCAAGGTGGATGCGGTGCGTCGCCTCGGTGGCACTGTGGTGCTGCACGGCCAGTCCTTCGACATGGCCAACGAGCATGCCCAGCAGCTCGCCCGCGATGAGGGGCGCATCTATGTGGCGCCATTCGACGATGAGGCGGTGATCGCCGGGCAAGGCACAGTCGCCCAGGAGATGCTGCAACAGCAGCGGGATCTCGAGGTGGTGTTCGTGCCCGTGGGCGGTGGCGGCCTGATCGCCGGGATCGCGGCCTACTATAAGGCGGTGATGCCCCAGGTGAAGATCATAGGCGTCGAGCCAGAAGACTCGGCCTGCCTCAAGGCGGCCCTGGAGGCCGACGAGCGGGTGGTGCTGTCTCAGGTGGGCTTGTTTGCCGACGGTGTGGCGGTGAAGCAGATCGGCGCCGAGCCCTTCAGGTTGGCCCGCGAGTATGTGGATCAGGTGGTGATCGTCACTTCCGATGAGATCTGCGCCGCGGTGAAGGATATCTTCGAGGATACCCGCGCCATTGCCGAACCGGCGGGGGCGCTGTCTCTGGCTGGGCTAAAGAAATATATCGGCGACGAGGGAAAGGGGCAGAAGGTGGCGGCCATTCTCAGCGGCGCCAACGTTAACTTCCATAGCCTGCGTTATGTGTCCGAGCGTTGCGAGCTAGGTGAACAGAAGGAGGCGATTCTGGCGGTGAAGGTGCCGGAGCGTCCGGGGATCTTCTTGCGCTTCTGTGAGCTGCTTGAAAAGCGCGCCATGACAGAGTTTAACTATCGCTTTTCCAGCCGCGAGAAGGCGGTGGTGTTTGCCGGTATTCGCCTGTCTCACGGTCAGGCGGAGCTGGATGAGATAGTGGCGCGGCTCGAGGGCGACGGCTTCGAGGTGCAGGACTTGTCTCACGACGAGACGGCCAAGCTGCACGTGCGCTACATGGTCGGCGGCCTGCCGCCCGAGCCGCTGCAGGAGCGTCTGTTCAGCTTCGAGTTTCCCGAGCATCCCGGCGCCCTGTTTAAGTTTCTCACCACCCTGCGCAGCAAGTGGAACATCAGCCTGTTTCACTACCGCAACCATGGCGCGGCCTACGGGCGGGTGCTGGCCGGTTTCGAGGTGCCCGAGAGCGATAGCGTCGCCTTCCAGCAGTTTCTTACCGAGCTGGGCTTCGTCTATCAAGAAGAGACCCAAAGCCCGGCCTATAAGCTGTTTCTGGATAATCGCGACTAATGTTTTTTGCTGTCGCGAGCAGAGACAAACTTTAACGTTAAAGGGGCGCGATGGCGCCTTTTTTTATGTTATCTTGCAACAGATTCAAAGCAATAAGATGCCAGTTATACCAATCACGGTAAGTAAGTGATCAGAAATAGCACAGGAAAAACGGTCGAGAACAAGGCAGAATTTTTCGATAAGTAGTTATTCTACAATCAAAAATAGTAACGCCGTTATCGGACGTTTTAACAAGCTAGCATGATCAGTTATTTACTACGATTGGTATTATGGCACGAAAGTAACTGTTCATCCGTAGGGTGATGATGGGGCGTAAAGCCTTCGTCATCAAATCAAAACGACAGTTAGCCTTAACCCTAACTTCTCAAGCTAAGGCTTGATAGAGGACATGAGATGTTAGCAGCACCCAAAGTTACCCCTTTTAATCCCCCACGCCGAGTCTTGATGGGCCCGGGCCCGTCGGATGTCTATCCCGAGGTTCTGGCGGCGCAGGCAAGACCGACCATAGGCCACCTGGATCCCCTGTTTGTCGGCATGATGGATGAGCTTAAATCACTGATCCAATATGCGTTTCAGACCGAAAATGCCATGACGTTAGCAGTTTCAGCCCCTGGCAGCGCCGGCATGGAAACCTGTTTCGTTAACCTGGTGGAGCCGGGCGAGAAGGTGATCGTCTGTCGTAACGGCGTATTTGGCGAGCGTATGCGTCAGAATGTTGAGCGCGTCGGTGCCACCGCTGTGGTGGTGGATAACGAATGGGGCACGCCGGTATCACTGAGCGATGTCGAGGCGGCGCTCAAGGCCCATCCCGATGCCAAGTTCCTCGCCTTCGTGCATGCCGAGACCTCAACCGGGGCGCTGTCGGACGCTAAGGGACTGTGTCAGTTGGCCAAGGCCCACGATTGTCTGTCGATCGGCGATGCGGTAACTTCCCTCGGCGGCGTGGAGCTCAGGGTCGACGAGTGGGGCATAGATGCCATCTATTCGGGCAGCCAGAAGTGCCTCTCCTGTGTGCCGGGGCTGTCGCCTGTCTCTTTCTCGCCTGCGGCGGTAGAGAAGCTCAAGGCGCGTAAGACGCCGGTGCAGAGTTGGTTCCTGGATCAGAGCCTGGTCATGGGTTACTGGAGTGGCGATCAGGGGGCGGGCGGTAAGCGCAGCTATCACCATACGGCGCCGGTCAATGCCCTGTATGCCCTGCATGAGTCGCTACGCCTGCTGGCCGAAGAGGGGCTGGAAAATGCCTGGGCCCGCCATCAGTCTATGCACGCATTACTGCGTGACGGACTGGAAAATCTGGGGCTTAAGTTTGTGGTCGAGGAGGGCTCGCGTCTGCCACAGCTCAACGCGGTTTATATTCCCGAGGGAGTTGATGATGGCGCCGTGCGTAAGCAATTGCTCGAAAACTATAACCTGGAGATAGGTGCCGGTCTGGGCGCTTTGGCTGGTAAGGCCTGGCGTATCGGCCTGATGGGCTTCGGCGCGCGGCGCGAGAATGTCGCCCTCTGCCTAAGAGCGTTAGAGGAAGTGCTGCGTTAAACCAACTGCAAATTTAAAAAAGGGGCTTAGGCCCCTTTTTTGTTGTTAGCGCCTCCCTGTTTAGAGGGAAAACCTTTGATTTAGTCTATCGTGGTGCCATAAGCGATGAGTGCCAGGGTGGCCAGAATAGCGACCGAGGAGAAAATGGTGCCCAGTATGGCGAAGATCTTCTTGCGTTGTTTCTGCACCAGGCCGCCAATTCCCAGCCCCAGGGCTACCAAGGCCAGGCCGATGAAGGCAAAGATCAGCATGCCAACGACGATTGCTTCGGGCGATGTCTCATCTATGCCACCGGGTGTGGTGGCCTCCATGACGCCAGCCACTGTGACTATGCCAAAGATTAACAGGGTTGCGATGATACTCAGGGTAAAGGCGGCGATGCCCAGGCCCGAGTGTTTAAACTCTGGCTGGATAGCGGGTTGCGTGGGCACCTGTGGGCTAGCTTGGGCAGGCGCCTGTGTTGTGGGTGTCGGCGCTGGTGCGCTGTCGATGGATGCAGTGTCCATGAACGATTCCTTTCGATAAATAGTGTCATTCAGAGCATACCTAAGTCTCTCCCCGCTGTCTTTAAAAATGTGGCTGACTTCGGCGTGGTTAAAACGGCTATAACCTCATAATAATATTGCCTTTGTTTTGCATTGAACTGAAGGAGTTCTTACATGGAGGTAAGGGCATATTCTGTGCCTGAACACTGCCGAGATAAGTGATTTTTCGCCTCGATTTGATCTGGATTAACCTAGCGCTAGATAGCCCCTTGCGGTCCGTAAAAAGCAGGACTAAGGGACTAAAATTAAAGTAAGGAGCCCGGAGGGCTTGCGCTTTGGGCTGTTCGTAAATCCTCTGAATCTTGCCTTATGGAGATTCAACCAACAAAGGAGTTTGTTATGCGATCTTTCTTCCCCTCAATCTTTCATAAAGATGATCCGCGAACCGCACTGCATTCGCGGCTAGACAATGTATTCGATGATTTTGCTAAAGACTGGCTAACCACTTGGCCTAACACGCGCGCCGAGCTGGGCGTGATGCCTGCCATTGATGTCAAAGAATGTGCCGAATATGTCGAGATCAAGGCTGAATTGCCTGATATGGAAGAGAAGGACATCGACGTCGACATCCGCGGTAATTATCTCACCATCAGCGGTGAGAAGCGTCATGAGCAGGAGAAAGATGAGAAAGGCTATCACCTGAGAGAGCGCTCATTCGGCTCGTTCCAGCGGCAGATCCCTTTAGGCTTCAACATCGACGCCGACCAGATCACTGCCAAGTACAAGAAGGGCGTGCTCGCCATTCATGTGCCAAAACCCGCCGAGTTGCAGCAAGATGCTAAGAAGGTGAAAGTCGACTTTCATGAGTAGCAAGTGAGGTGTGTTAACAGCTATAGCAAGTCAATCGAATGTGAATCAAAGGCGCCCAGTTGGGCGCCTTTTCACTGATTTACGCAGGGTTAATAATATAAGCAGATTGCCGGTGGTAGTTGCGTGTCTTCCGGTGCGATTAATTGGGGGTATAGCTCGGTCATGTCAGCATATAATTTTGTGTATTTTAACCGTAAAAGCGCCATTAACCTGATATGTGCTGGCTGAATTGGCGGTTCGAGTGACATGATAAGCGGTAAATAGGTCATGAGTTGATCCGGATTGAACCTATGATCACTCGTGTCTAACAAGAGATATAAAGGATCCCGTCCAACCACTCTTTCGGGGTAGAGAATGTGCTGTGAGATGAGATAATTAAGCAGTTGAAGATCTTCTTTTGTAATCGCTATGTCGAGCAGGCTCTTACCAGAATAGTCGAGCTCGTCGATATCTATACCCTGGGCAATAACGTCGACCATTCTACTCTTGGTGGCGTCGTATAACAGCGAATAAGAGAGCCTATCCTGGTGCAGGCGACTGGTCTGTAAAGGTACAAAATAAGTGGGGTCGTAACCTAGCAGTTGATAGAAGAAATGGCGATATTCCGCTTCATTAAGCTGCGCCTCTTCTAACACGCTTATGGCTTCAGAGATCTTATTCTCACGAGCGAACCCGTAGACCTTATCTTCCAACTCTCTATCGTGAAGGTAACTTACCCCAAATGTATTTGGTGCAACCTTTGAAGAACAGTCCGCCAGAATAGGATCGATTTCATTGAGGGTTTCTCTGGTGACATTTTTCCCCTCTTCAGTGAGCTTAGCGGTGAAAAAGTTGAGATCTCGAGGTTGCCACTCTTGATCGACTCGAGCCACAATTATCTTGCATTGGTTGCGCTCGGACTCTGAAGCAATAGTTGTTAACTGCTCTGCGAGCTCTTTCTCGAGAGCTTGCATTAAGGCGCTCTGTTTATCGAACCTTAGGCCCTGCTTGGGGAGGATTTGAGCCAAGGCTAAATCGTGAGTTTGCTGTAGAAATGCGATTTGCTGGGCGTCGAAACTGTAAAAGTGTCTTGGGAAGAATCCTTTAACACTCTGTTCTGTGTTTGAGATGAAGTTTGCCGGGCTCCCCTGTGACTGCAGGAGTCTGATGATCTCTATCTGGCGTCCAAAGGCTTCATCATCGCTGAGTTTGTTCATACGGAACCGATAATCGAGGCCTGCAAGGGCATATTCCATCGTCGTGCCCAGATAGGGATCATTCGTCAGTTGGCTACCTTTGTTTAGTAGGGTTGAGACAACTTGATTGCGACCATGAAAGGCTGCGGTATCGATAAGATGTAAGGTTTCATTCTGTGTAATACCGTAGCCGAGTAAAGCGTTGACATCCTCTATTTGATTGAGTGCTTGTAGCAAGAGGGTCTGAGGTAAGCTCTCTTGTTTCAGTAGCCAATTTAGATCATCGATTGAAATCTCTGTGGATTCAAGCAGGGCTAGAGCCTCTTCTTGTTTTAACTCTGTTATGTTTGCGAGTTGTGGCTGCGGAACAGCTTTTTCTACGCGAACGAAACTCGGCAAGTCGGGTATCAGCGCCTTTACCTGCTCGCCTAGGTTGCGATTAACCTGGCTTAGCTGAGAATTATGTTTGAGCTGTTTGGCTCGCCAGCTGCCTACAAAGTTTGCATTGAGATAATGACCCATAGCCAGGGTAATGTCGTCTATGGAGTAGCCTTGCTCGAGTCGTTGATCCCAATCTTGCTCTCCGGCCCATTTTTGCTTGAGATCCTTGGCAGATTGAAGCGTATTACGGCAATCGGCGTAATTTAGCCCATTGAGTGCTTGCGAATGGCTTGCAGTGTCAGGCGCCACATTAGCAGATTTATCGGTAGGGGCATTGGGTGTATCGGCTGCTTGAGTAGGGACGATGATCGAACTGTCACGCGTCTGCCAATAGAGGATAAAGGCCACAAATAGAATGATGGCGACAAAAAATTTTTTCACTATGTTTCAATCCCTAAAACAATTTTGATGGTTAAATTTTTATTGTCGCCATTCTAGCATCTCGAATCGCAGAGGAAAAACCGGTCCTTGATGCCAAGCCAGTGGTGAGCCTCAAGGGCAGAAGATTATTCGTTTAGTGCTAAGTTGAGCTGTTCCTCCCGCCACCAGGCGATGCTTTCGGGCGCGTTGTGAATATCCAGTACCTGTCCCACGATTGGCGTGATGAGCTGTGTGTTTGCATCGGCGGCCAGGGCGGCGATGCGTTCCAGTGGCTCGTACCAGCTGTGAAAGGCCAGATCGAAGGTGCCGTTGTGGATCGGCATCATCTGACGTCCTCCCAGATCCAGGTGGGCCTGCAGGCTCTGCTCCGGCGTCATATGGATGCTGGGCCAGTCTTTGTCATAGGCGCCCGTCTCTATCATGGTGAGGTCGAAGGGGCCGAACCGCTCGCCTATGGCCTTGAAGCCGTCGAAGTAGCCCGAGTCGCCGCTGAAGTACAGCTTGCTCTTGTCAGATTGAATGACATAGCTGGCCCAGAGGGTCTGGTTCTTGTCCCAAAGTCCCCGGCCGGAAAAGTGCTGGGTCGGCGTTGCCGTGATGTTGAGTTCGCCAAGCGTCACGCTCTGCCACCAATCCAGCGGCTGCACCTTATCATTGGCGACGCCCCAGCGAAGTAGATGTTGCTCGACACCCAGAGGGACGATGAAACGCTTCACCTTGTGGTGGAGTCGCTTGATGCTCTCTTCGTCCAGGTGATCGTAATGGTCGTGGCTGATCAACACGCCATCGATCTCGGGAAGCTGCTCGAGGGCGATCGGTGGTTGATGGAAGCGTTTAGGGCCGATAAAGCTAAAGGGCGAGGCCCGGTCGCTAAAAACGGGATCGATCAACCAGGTTTGGCCCGCTATCTTGAGTAAGATGCTCGAGTGGCCCAAGCGGATCACGCTGTCCTGAGTGTCAGGCAGCGCGGCGATGCCATCGTGGGTCAGGGACATCAAAGGGATTGCCTTGGAAGGGCTGGCATCGACTCGCGTCTCGGTCAGGTAACGCATCAGGATGGCGCCCATGCCGCTGTTCTCGGTGAGATTGGCGGCGGTATTTTGAAAGCCGCCATCTGCTCTGTGGTGTGCGGCAGGCTCTCTGCTGGCAAGTTGATCACCTGAGGCCAGGGCTTGCGGCGCCAAAGAGGAGTTGATTAGGTTAGATGTCAGCATGCCGCCTCCGAGTATGATGCCAAGTGAGATGAGATATTTGCGTTTCATTGCAACCACCAAATGTAAACTAGTCGGTGTAGTTTATATAATCTTAGTTTAAAAAGTAAACTAATAAGTGTAAAATAATTGCAATTCGCCAAGGTAAACCTAATAAGTTATTTAAAATGATAGAGAAAAAATTAACTCGCTCGGAGCTGAAACGCGCGGCCATCGTCGAGGCAGCCAGTGTGGAGTTTCAAAATAAGGGATTTAGCCTGGCGAGTATGGATGACATTGCCAAACGTGCCGATGTGTCCAAGCGCACCGTGTATAACCATTTCCCCAGCAAAGAGGCGTTGTTTAGTGCCATCATGCTCGAGATGATGGAGATGCTGTGTGCCTTCGAATCTTTACCCTTCAGCGCCGAGGAGAGCCTGGCTTCACAGTTGACCCAATTGGTGCAGCACGAGATTAAGCTGTTAAGTGCTAGGGGGTTTATAGACACGGCCAGGGTGATTATCGCCGAGGCGATTCACAAGCCGGAGCTAATTCAAGATGCCATGTCGGAGTTTAGTAAGCAGGAATCGCCACTGGCGAACTGGTTCAATCAGGCGATCGCCGCCGGTGCGTTGAAGGCGAAGGATAGCGAGATCCTAGTGGTTCAGTTTACCGCTGTGATCAAGGCCTACTGCTTCTGGCCTCAGTTGATCCAGGGTGAGCCTCTCCCTAGCCAGGCCAAGCTCGATGAGATCACCCAAACTGTGGTCGAGATGATCATCAAGCAATATACCTAGGGCTGGCTCTTCAGCCATTGGTGGTTGCCCAAATAGAAAGCCTAGTCATATCCCAATGACTAGGCTTTTGTGTATCTGAGCTTTAGACCGACCTTTTATGCTCATCTCAGGTCGACTTACTCGCTAAGCCTCAGGCGGTCAGCAGCTGCAATATGATGGCGAGGATCAGCACTGGGCAAACATATTTCACGTACACAGGCCAGATGCGCCAGAAGAGGCCGTCGAGCTTGGCGCCTTCCTGGGCGGCGATCGCCTTGAGCAGGCTGTTTCTATGCCATACCCAGCCGGTGTAAAGGGCGATACCTAAGGCGATAAAGGGCTGGGCACGCTCCGTGGTCAGGGTAATAACTAACCCGAATAGGGCATCGAAATTAAACACCATGATAGTCGCCAGTAGGGCGATGCCACCGCCTACCAGATAGGTGGCGCTGTGACGCTGAATCTCTGTCTTCTCTACCATATAGCTGGTGGGTACCTCGACAATCGAGATGGCCGATGTCAGTCCGGCTATGGTCATCAGGATGAAGAAGACGATGGCGATCAGCTGCCCAGCTAAGCCGCCCAAGCTGTCGAACAGCGCCGGCAGTACGGTGAACACCAAGGTATCGGCATTGAGCAGGCTACCATCGGCGGCGAAGATCTGAACGCCGTTATGCTGGGCCACATACATGGCGGGTATGATCATCAAGGCGGCGAGGAAGGCGACGCTGGTGTCGGTCAGGGTGACGTAGGCAGTCAGCTTGGCTAGGTTTTCCTGCCGATTCAGGTAGGCGCCGTAGACCATCATGGCGCCTGTACCCACGGTGAGTGAGAAGAAGGTCTGGCCCAAGGCGCCGATAAGCACCTGAGGTTCCCAAATGCGGCTGAAATCCGGCACCAGCAGGGCGTTTAGCCCCTGGCTTGCACCGGGTTGAGTCAGAATATAGGCTACGCCCAGTATCAAGATTGCCAACAGCAGCGGCATGAGTCGCTTGGACCAAGCCTCGATCCCCTGCTGTACCCCCTGGCGGATCACTAAGACCACCATGAGGATAAAGATTAGGGTAAAGAGTAGATTACGCTCCAGCGAGAAGCTGGTTAACCAGAGGGCAATCTCTTGCATTCCCGCCAGCCTGGCGATTGGCGCCAGGGTGAAGCTGACAAACCAGCCAGATAGGATGCTGTAGAAGGTGCAGATTAGAGTGGCGGTAATGATGGAGGCGAAACCTATGGTCTTGCCCAGGTTGCGACTCAGCTTGCTGCTGCCCAGCTTGGCCATGGCATCGGCAGGGTTGGTCTGGCCGTGGCGGCCAATCATGAGTTCGGCGACCAGCATGGGGTAGCCCAGCAGGAAGATGAGCACCAGATACACCAAGAGGAAGGCGCCGCCACCATGGGTTGCCGCCTGAGTGGGAAATCCCCAGATGTTACCGACACCGACGGCCGAGCCAGCAGCCGCCATGATAAAGCCTATGCGTGAGCTGAAATGCCCTAAATCTTTTGCGCTCATCTATTCCTTACCTCAGTGTTAAAGAGGGCGCATCATAGTCCTTTATTATAGTCGGTCAAGGGTGGTAAATGGCGTGGATTAAGGTTAAGCCTTTGTTGTTATCGCGTCATGCTGCTATTTTTTGAAAACTAATTTCGCTTTCTGGCTTCATTGGCGAAATTATTGCGATGGCCCCGTTGAGACAGGCGTCGACGCGATAGGATTGCGCGGCTGAAAAAATGAGAATTTGTGTGATTTATCAAGCTTTATCGTCTTGAGTGCCGAGTTCCGGCAGGGGAATGGCGGTGCGGCTCTTGACCTGTTTGAGCACGAAGCTTGAGCGTATGCCAGCGATATGTGGATTGCTGGTGAGCTTCTCCAACAGGAAGTGTTTGAAGGCATCCATGTCTCTGACCAAGACCTTGAGCTGGTAATCGGCGTCGCTACCTGTCAGCAGGGCGCATTCGAGTACCTCGTCATAGCCGTCGATGGCCTGCTCGAACGCATCGAGTATCGCTTGGGTGTGTTTTTCCAGCCGCACCTGCACGTAGGCGGTCAGGGTTAACTGAAAGTAGGGCGCATCGACTAAGGCGGCGTAACCGGCGATGATGCCCGCCTCCTCCATCGCCTTGACTCGGCGCGAGCAGGGCGAGGGCGACAGGCCGACGCTTGCAGCCAGATCTTGGTTGGCCATGCGTCCCTGGGCTTGGAGTAACTTGAGGATCTGAATGTCGGTCTTGTCGAGTTGTAGTCTTGTCATGTCTATCGCCGGGGAAGAGTGAACCCTTGTGGAAGTAAAATCTTATTTCAGTAAAACATTAGCTCAGTAAAACATTATCTCAGTCAAACATTAGCCCAGTTAGGCACTAGCCTTGGCCGATGGCGCGCCATTTTTCGGTGATCAGCAAGGCGAGCAGGGCGATAAGGCCGCCGAGCAAGGATGCTGCCAAGACATCCTGAGGCCAGTGCATGCCCAGTAACATGCGGCTAAACCCCATGGCCAGCGCCCATAAGCATAACAGAGCGGCGAATAAAAACCTTTGCGCCGCCAACAAAAAATAGCTGACGACTAGGGCGAGCGTCACCGCAAACAAAGTGTGACCCGAGGGAAACGAGTAGCCCACCTCATCTTGCCAGTGCTGGGCTATCTTGGGGGAGAGGGATAGCTTGGTCTCCTGTGATAGCTTGATCTTCTTTGATAGCTTGGCAACCTCCTGTGCCATCAATATCCGCCGCGTCGGCTGACTGGCCTGATAAAAACCGCTAAGCGACAGCCCTTGGTTCTCCGCCAAGAATTGCACATTGGGTCTGGGGTGGCCGAAGTAAGGCTTGAGAAAGTGATTTAGCCCCAGGCTGAGTCCCATGGCGAGGCAGACGCTAAACAGTAGAGGCACTAGCTGTTTGCGTGGCAGCAACAGATAACAGACAAGCAGCAGGGCAAGCACGGTGAGCACACCATAGGGCGCCGTGCCCGAGCTGGTTAGGCCGTAGAGCAACTCCGCCTTGAGGGAACTGAGCTCGAGCCAGGGAAACAGGCTTAGTCCGCCTAAGTAGATTGCGGCGGGGATCAGCGTCAGGCCGCTCCAGAGTAGCACCACGGAAAAATAGAGATTGGCGGGAGGATTCGATCTCATAGAATTTCTCTTAAACCATCCAGTTTGAAAAAAGAGTCTTTGAAAAACTAGTCTTTGAAAAAACCGGGCTTTGAAAAATGCGTTTTTTGAAAAGCGCTAGGCTAACCCGCTTAGGCGGCGCTGGCTAGTCTGGCCAGCGCCTGAGGTGTTATTTACTCTTGCTGAGGGGTTAAAGGCGCTTCGATCTGGTGGCGAGTCAGGTACATGAGGATCAGCAGTACCATCATCAGCAGGCCTGAGCCCATCAGCAGCGCATAGTCTTCCAACTTCAGGATGGAGTAGAGCACGCTGTAGAGCGCCAGTAACATGATGGCCATGAAGGCGCCGCGCCTGCGACTGGCGGTCACGCTGGCAATATAGGCCGAGACAGACAGTAGTGGCACAGATGCCGCCAGCAGGTAGGCGTAACCGAAGCTGATATGCTCCGACAGGGAGAGTAACAGCAGATAGAAGAGTGCCATGGCGCTGGCGACCAGCAGATACTGAATCGAGCTTAAGACCTGTTGTTGCCCAAGCTCGAAGATCAGCAGCATGATGCTGGTGAGCATGATAAACAGCAGGCCATATTTGACCGCACGCTCTATCTTGCCGTAGTGGGTTACGGGTTCAAACAGGGTAGCCTGAGCCGCGATCTCCTGCAGATTGACCTCCTGGGTCTTGGTAAAGACCTGAGGATAGTTGCGGGTCAGGTGGCTCACGTCCCATTGGGCGCTGAAGCCCTGGGCGGTGATCTGTCGCTCGGTCGGTAGCAGACCGTGAAAGCTTGGATGCGGCCAGTCTGCCGACAGGGTAACCTCTGTCTGCTGTCCTATGGGCAACACAGAGATCCCTTGAGAGCCCCGTAGGCTGATATCGAAGTTGACCGTGAGTTGCTCACTATCGGGAGTCAGGGCGATCGGCTGATGAAAGCCGCGGTCGAGCCCCCTGAGTTGCTCCAGCCCAGTGCCGGGCATGAGTCGTTGCGGCGCGGCCGCTTGCTGGTCGGCCTTGGCTGTGAAGCGGTTGATCTTGTCGATGGCCTGGTTGGCGGAGATGCCAAACACCAGCCTGGCCTGGTCGGGATGCAGGCTGACTAGGTTGGGTAAGGTGTAGGCTTCGAGGCGAAACTGCGCCGAGCCGGTGACCTGAGACTGATAGACCAGAGAGCGGAAGATGCCGCGGGAGAGAAAGCTATGTTTGAGCGCGACGGCGAGGTTGAGCTGCTCCGGCAGCACAATGAGTTCGCTGTCGTAGGTGTGCCTCGCCTTGGTCATCTTGCCCGTGTCGCTGATGCTCTCCTGCACCACCTCATAGGTGTAGGGGATCACCAGCGCAGGTCCGGCAATGGTCTGCTGCTCGCCCCAAGAGCGGCCTATCTCGTTGACCACGCCGTGGTACAGATGCTGCCTGTCTGAGGTGAGGCTCTCGATGAGGCCTAAGGGGATCATCGCTACCAAGGTAAGAATGGCGATGAAGATCAGTTTCTTGCTCAGTGGGCTGTTGGCCAGGGGTAACCGACTTAACATAAATATCCCTCTCAATGACGGTCTGGGTGTATTGCGCCATTACACCATAAGTCGCGCCAAACAGGCGGGCATAGCGATGACCAATTGTGGCAAAACGGGGGCAATTGCCGATGTTGTAAGAGGTGATAGGCGAGTGATAAGAAGAGAATAAAACAGCCAACAAAAAAGAGCGCCGGGCGCTCTTTTTCATGGATGGAGGTCGCTTACGCGGCTTAGTGCGATTTAAGCCTCGTCTTGCTGTCTGAGTTTGGCTTCCAGGGCATCGACCTGAGCCTGTAGGGCTTCGAGTTTCTCGCGGGTCTTCAACAGCACGTGTTGCTGCACATCGAACTCTTCGCGCGAGACAAGATCTAGCTTCATCAGCTGGTTTTGCAGAACCTGTTTGCTCTTCTCTTCAAACTCACCGGCAAACTGCTTAAGCCCGCTGGGGAGGTTATCGCTTAGCTGCTTAGCTACTTCTTCGATCTTTTTGGGGTTAATCATCTTTTCTGTCCGCCATTGGCCATTTAATGCTATGCCCGAATTGTACCTAAGCCTACTGGGATGACAACTAAAAACCGGTCGCCTGACACCAGGTTGAGGGCAGGCTCACGTCGGTAGCTTATCGGTCGCGTACGTTTAAGCTTAGGTGAGAGCTTGGATATTTTTGTCTGAGCTATGGCGAAGATTCTGGTATGATCCCTGGCCGATCTCACGAATTCTCTAGTTGGTAGCCGTTAGTCAATGAAGCTCAATCCCGGTCAAAATGATGCTGTACACTATGTCTCTGGTCCCTGTCTGGTGCTTGCCGGCGCGGGCAGTGGTAAGACGCGTGTGATCATCAATAAGATTGCCTATCTGGTACAGAAGTGTGGTTATCAGGCGCGCAACATCGCCGCTGTGACCTTTACCAATAAGGCGGCGCGGGAGATGAAGGAGCGTGTGGCCCAGTCGATGGGACGCAAAGAAGCCAGAGGACTGTGGATCTCGACCTTCCACACCCTGGGGCTTGAGATCATCAAGCGTGAATATAAAGTTGTGGGCCTTAAGCCCGGCTTCTCCCTGTTTGACGACCAGGATACCCTGGCGCTGCTGAAAGAGCTGACCGAGAAGGAGTTTGACGGCGATAAAGATCTGCTGCGCATGCTGATGACGGCCATCTCCAACTGGAAGGGGGATCTGATGACGCCGGATGGTGCCATCAAAACCGCCAAAGACGAGCAGTCACAGTTATTTGCCTTGCTCTACCAGCGATATGCTCAGCATATGAAGGCTTATAACGCGCTGGATTTCGACGATCTTATCCTGCTGCCCACCCTGCTGCTGCGGCACAAGCAGGAGGTACGCGAGCGCTGGCAGAAACGCATTCAATACCTGCTGGTGGATGAGTATCAGGATACCAACACCAGCCAGTATGAGTTGGTTAAGTTGCTGGTGGGCGAGCGCGCCCGCTTTACCGTGGTAGGGGACGACGATCAATCTATCTACTCTTGGCGTGGGGCCAAGCCGCAGAACCTGGTGCTTTTGGGGAAGGACTTTCGCAATCTTAAGTTGATTAAACTCGAACAGAACTACCGCTCCAGTCAGCGGATCCTGCGGGCGGCTAACATATTGATCGCCAACAACCCCCACGTCTACGACAAGTCGCTGTTCAGCGAGCTGGCCTATGGTGAGCCGCTGCGGGTGCTGATCGCCGCCAACGAGGAGCAGGAGGCCGAGCGTGTGGTGGCTGAGATGATCCGCCACAAGTTTGTGGGCAAGACCCAGTTTGGCGATTATGCCATCCTCTATCGGGGCAACCATCAGTCGCGCCTGCTGGAGCGTGCGCTGATGACCAACCGCATCCCCTATAAGCTCAGCGGCGGCACCTCTTTCTTCGGCCGCGCCGAGATCAAAGATATTATGGCCTACCTGCGTCTGGTGGTGAACCCCGACGACGATAACGCCTTTCTGCGGGTGGTTAACCTGCCCAAACGCGGCATCGGCCCTGCAACCCTTGAGCGTCTGGGTAACTATGCCAACGAGCAGCATATCTCCATGTTCGAGGCGATATTCCAGAGCGAGTTGAACCACCATTTGCCGCCGGCAGCCATGTCGGCCCTGTATCAGTTTGGCAAGTTTATCGTCGATACCGGCGAGGCGGCCACCCGCGGCGAACCGGTTGAGGCGGTGAAGCAGCTGATCCGCCACATCAACTACGAAGACTATCTGTACGAGACCAGTACCAGTGCCAAGGCCGCCGAGATGCGGATGAAGAACATCTCCGAGCTCTATCGCTGGGTGACCGAGATGTTAGAGGGTGATGAGCTGGACGAAGGGATGACGTTGCCGGAAGTAGTGACCCGTCTGACCCTGAGGGACATGATGGAGCGTAACAGCGAAGACGAGGCCGGGGATCAGGTGCAACTGATGACGCTGCACGCCTCCAAGGGCCTCGAGTTCCCCTATGTCTTCATGGTGGGGGTGGAGGAGCGTATCTTGCCCCACCAGACCAGCATAGATGAAGACAACGTCGAGGAGGAGCGCCGCCTAGCCTATGTGGGGATCACCCGGGCGCAGAGGGAGCTGTGGTTCATGATCTGCCGTGAGCGGCGCCAGTTTGGCGAGGTGATGCGCTGTGAGCCCAGCCGCTTCCTGATGGAGCTGCCCCAGGACGATCTTATCTGGGAAAACCGTAAGCCGCCTCAGTCTGAGCAGCAAAGAGTGCAGTCGGGCCGGGCCAACATCGCCAACATACGGGATATGCTGAAGAAGTAAATTGCTAAGGCGGCGCTCACCTATGGTGATTAGGCGGAGATGCAGCCGCTCGGCCGCTTTTTGGGCTCGGGCAGCTTACTGGGATCGATAGACTCACCCAGGGCTTGGCCCTGACCCTGATCGAAGCCTAGGCTGACCAGCTGCTGCCTATGCAGATCTGTCTTAACCCCTTCCACAAATAGCGTCAGCTCGAGCGCCGAGGCGGTCAGCTGATGCGCCTTAAGCAGGCGTTTCTGCTGCGGATTATTCAGATGACTGATATAGCTAGGGTCTAGCTTCAGGCCGATTAAGGGCAGGAAGCTGAGGCTGCTCAGCGCCGTGTGGGCGCTACCGTAGGCGCACAGGCCTAAGTTGATGGCCTGTTTAGCCAAGAGGTCGAACGCCTGAATATGGCTGTCGCTGTCGGCGACAAAGGCCTTCTCGTTGAAGAATACCCAGATATCGGCAGCTTTATAGTAGCTCTGCTTGATGCGATTCTTCAGCTTGCGCACCGCATGTTTATGTTTGAGGTGCTGACTGGCGAGTTTGATGTGCAGCTGCACCTTGCCATCGACCTGCTGCATCACCTTGTCATAGTCGCTGTTGAGCTGATCGAAGAGATAGAGATCCAGCTCCTTGGTCAGGTTGCAGTGCTCGGCGATATTGCTGAGCTGATCCTGTTTGATCTTGCCCAGCTGTTCATGCTGCCAGTAGAGCCTAGGTTCGAGGGCGAGAACCTCTTGGGTCGCCAATGCCATCACAGGGAAATATTGCAGCGCCAACTCTTGTTTGGCGATCGCCTCTCTGAGCTCTATCTCCAGGGTGATGTCATGGCTTTGCTGATGGCTGGTGTTGTGATCGAAGATGACGAAGCAGCCCTTACCGTTGGACTTGGCCTGATACATGGCGGCGTCGGCGTCCTTCAACAGCGACTCGCTGGTGTCGCCGCTACTGTGGCCGCTGAAGGCGATGCCAATACTGGCGCCCGAGGTGAAGCTCTGATTCGATAGCTGATAGGGCTCGCTCAGCTCGCCTAAGATACGCTCGGCCACCTCGATGGCGTCGCTGCTGGTGTTGATGCTGTCTAGCAGGATCACAAACTCATCGCCGCCGATACGCCCTAAGGTGTCGTTGCTCCTGATGCAGAGATTGAGGCGACGGGCGGTTTCGATCAGGAAGCGGTCGCCCTGCAGATGGCCTAGGGTATCGTTGATCAGCTTAAAGCGGTCGAGGTCGATAAACAGCAGGGCAAACCTGTCTCTGGCGTGGCGCCTGACATGCTTGACCGCCTGGGCCAGGCGCTCCATGAACATGGCTCGATTGGGCAGGCCGGTCAGTGTGTCGTGGCTGGCATCGTGCACCAGCTGCTGCTCGACCTTACGGCGCTGGGCGATCTCCTTCTCGAGATCCTGGTTGAGCATCGCCAGGGCACGGGTGCGTTGGGCAACTTTCTCCTCCAGCTGTTCATAGCTCTGTTTCAGGGACTCCGCCGACAGCTTACGCTCGATCGCCGCGGCGATATGCTGCGAGACGAAGGTGAGCAGATCCAGATCTTTCTCCTGATAGGTCTGCGACGGGGTGAAGCTGTAGATGGTGAGCGCGCCCTTGACTATGCCTTGGATAAACAGGGGCACGCCTATCCACTGATGTATGGTCTCGGCGTAGTTGAGCTGCGGTGCCTTTGCGTAGAGCTGCTGCGCCTTGATCAGCGCCTTGATGTCGCTGCCATCGAGCAGCAAAGGGCGCTTATGCTTGAGAATAAACTCTGTCAGACCATCGGCCAGAGGGCGCCTTTGCGGCGCGCCTACGTTGAGCTGAGAGACATAAAAGGGAAAATGCAGCTCACGGCCATTGTCTTCCAGCAGGGCGATATAACAGTTGTTGGCCGGTAGCAGGTGGCTGATCACCCTGTGTAGCTCGCGGTAGAAGCTCTGGTGGTCTATGGTCGCATTGGATAGCTCGGCTATCTCAAACAGCGACTTCTGCAGGTTTTCCGCCCGTCGCCGCTCGGTGACCTCCTGCTTGAGCTTATCGTAGGCGACGCTCAGCTCTTTGGTTCTGTGCTCAATTGCGGCCTCGAGATTGTGTTGGTACTGCACCCGCTCGATAACGCCCGAGATATGTTGGCTGATGAAGGTCATCAGCTCGACCTCTATCTCGCCATAGGTGATATTGGCATCGTAGCTCTGCACGGCGATCACCCCTATGGTCTGATCGCTGCTGAAAATCGGGACCCCTAGCCACTGGTGGCAGCTGGATCCCCGACTGACGATCTCGCCGCTGGCGAGCAGCTGCTCAAACTTGTCGTCATCACACAGCAGGGGTTGCTGGCTGCGCAGCACATAGCCGGTGAGGCCGCTGTTGAGCGTGGTAGATAACTCTTCGCTGGGGTAAAGCTGGCTTGGGTGCTGGTCCTTCTCATCGACGAAGAAAGGCACGCCTAACTTGTTGGTTTCTCTGTTGAGGATGGCGATGAAGAAGTTGTCTGCGGGGAGCAGGCGATTGAGATTGGTTTGGATACCAGCGTAGAACTCTTCGGCGCGCTCGACCCGAGCGGCAAGATTGGAGATATCCAATAGCGTATTTTGGACGATCTCAGAACGCTTGTACTTCCGAGCCAGGCTCTTTAAGCGAGATATCCTTTTATATAAACGCCCAACTTCACGGGGTGAATGTTGGTCTGTTTTATCCCTAAACATGGTTCCGCCAATCACAAGTAGTTATATTTTTTCGCTAGGATTTGGGGTAATGGTTATTGATAGCATAAAAAAGCAGCACCACCAAGTCATTATTTTGACGTTGTCATCTTAATATCACCTTAAATATGCTAAAACTTGAGCAAACGCGTAAAAAAATACGTGTTTGCTATAGACGCGCAGTAAAATAATCCATACTATATGCGGCGCTAACAAGGCAGGCACCCATAGCTCAGCTGGATAGAGCGCACCCCTCCGGAGGGTGAGGCCGAGGGTTCGAATCCTTCTGGGTGCACCAGTTGGATGAGGGTCAAGTTAGCGTTAAGAAGTCAATATCAGTGGTGATTGTAGCTCAGTTGGTAGAGCCCCGGATTGTGATTCCGGTTGTCGTGGGTTCAAGTCCCATCAGTCACCCCACTTCTTCTTGCAATAGACTTCACGAGTCATTTTTTTCCTTGATATAGTGAAGCGAGGCGGCACCTCGTAAAATATCCCTTGTTTCGGTGATTAGCGCAGTCCGGTAGCGCATCTGGTTTGGGACCAGAGGGTCAGAGGTTCGAATCCTCTATCACCGACCAGTTTCCAAGTGAGTGATACATCAAGCATCGCTGACTGATAAAAAAGATTTTCGGTGATTAGCGCAGTCCGGTAGCGCATCTGGTTTGGGACCAGAGGGTCAGAGGTTCGAATCCTCTATCACCGACCAATCCTAGATAAGCCCCTCGAGTCATCGAGGGGCTTTTTCTTTGCCCGTTTGTTATTTCCTAATGTTTGTCTTTACCGAATAAAACGCGCCATCAAGGTAAAAAAAAGCTGCCCAAGTGGGCAGCTTTGTCGTTTATAGCTCGACGCGGGTGGGCGGGTAGATATAGCCCATGTAGGCGTTGGCCTTGAGCGGCTCGAAGCGTGCTAGTTGCGGCTGCTCCTGAATACCGGTGACGATGATCTGGATATCCAGGCCTCTGGCGACGTTCACCAGGGCGCGGCACAGCTCGCTGTTGTGCTCGTTCTCGTCATAGTAGGCGAAGGACTGATCCAGCTTGACGTAGCTAGGTCTTAGGTTTTGCAGGTAAGACATAGAGCCAAACTGACGACCGAAGTGGTCGATACCGAAGTGAGCGCCATTGTCGCGAATGATGTTGCACAGCGCCTGGCAGGCATCGGGATCGCTATAGACGCCGGCCTCTGGGATGTCGAACACGATTCGTTGGGCGAGCGGCGTATTGCGCAGGAACTTGTTGAGCCACTGATGGAAGGTCGTATCGCTCAGACTGTTGAAGGTCAGATTGATGGCGATAGGCTCATAGTTACGCTCCAGCAGGCCGTTATCGACTATGGTCTCGATCAGGCATCTGTCCAGCATAGAGCCTAGTGAGAGCAGCTCCACATAGGGCATGAACTGGCCCGCGTGGATCTCTTTATCGCCAATGGTGAGCTGACAGTAGAGCTCGCGCTGCACCACCTCATCCTTATTGGTGTGGTAGACAGGCTGCCATTTGAACTGGAACTGCTTGCTGCTGATGGCAGCGCTCAAATGCTCTCGCCACTGCTCACGGGTGTAGAGCTGCTTCTCGTTGCTCTCGAACCAGTGGAACACCTTGTTGTCGGCGATCGCCTTCTGCAATGCATTATCTGTCTGCGCCAGGATGTCCGATACCGTCATGTTGTCGGTGCGCTGGGCGATACCTATGGCAAACTGCTCGTTAGGCTTACAGCCCGCCTTAGAGATCTCCTGGTTCACGGTTCTGATCAGGGTATGCAGATACTTGCTGCTCTGCTCCTGTTCGGCGCTGGTGATCAGGAAGGCAAATTCGTAGGCGGCGATACGGGCGATGACAGACGGGGCGATCTCGTCCAGTTGCTCCTGCATCTTCTCGGACAACAGGCGTATGGTCTCATCACGTACCTGATAACCATACTTGCTGTGTACCTCTTCGAGCCAGTCGAACTTGGCCATCATCAGCGAGCCATTGTTGGGTTCGCTCAACCAGCTGTTGAGGCGGCCCATCATATATTGTCTGTTCGGCAGCTTAGAGACCTGATCTACCAGGTTCTTCTTACGCAGCTCAGTCACCTCTTCGTCCAGTGAGCTGAAGATCTGCTTGAGCTGATGAGACATGCTGTTAAAGGCCTCGACCACGGATTTGAGTTCTGAGGTCTTAGGGATCGCCATGTCAGGGCCAAACTTGCGCTGGGCGATCTCGGCCGCGTGCTCGGCAATCTCATGCAGTGGTCTCAGGATCCAGGTTAGCCCGAAGCGCGCCAGCATGATGGCGAGTAAAAACAGGATAGAGATGACTATGATGGCGTTGGTTAGCGTGCGCCACAGCTCGTTGTAACCAAAGCCTGGGTGGGCGGTGATCTCCAGGTTGGCCAGCTGGATCCAACCCGAGGTAATGGTACTTTCACGTTTAATGGTTTCGAAGAATCCCAGGTCGATAAACCATTGGGGAACGCCCTCGATCTTAACGTCGTTTTCCCACACCTGTTGTTTGCCGTCGACCAGCCAGGTGAGCTTCACCTGTTGGTAATAGCCGCCTTCGAAGATGACGTTGATCAGCGTCTCGGCGCCGACAATGTCACCCGCTTCCAGATCGGGAACCAGCATGATCCCCAGGCTGTGGCTGGTGTTATTGAGATCGGACTCCATCTGCTTGGTTAGAAAGCTTTGGGTCTCGGTAAATTGGACATAAGCCAGGCTGATGACAACGACCAAGAACAGGCCAAAAAGCAGTGAGTATATCTGTCGAAACAGTGTCATTGTTTTCGCTACTCCAATCTTAACTTAGGCATTTTGAGTCGCTCAACACCTAATCTATTTTTGAGATCATTCCATTTTTCAAGGCGTTCCGATGAGCCTGCCAGCACACCGCGACCTTTTTCTTTGTTTAGCCACAACTGACGACCGTTAAAGCTGTATACGGGGATCAGATCTTGTCTCTGGGTGGCTGGTTTAATCTGTCTGTCCAGGTTATCCAATACCAAGGGGATGGAGCCGGGTGTGTCATAGTAGGCCAACACCATGTGGTACTGATTGACCGAGGTGGCCTTAACCATAGTGATCCGCAGCTTGTCATCGGGCACCCCCAGCTGGAGCAGGGTGAAATATTTGGCGATGGAGAAATCTTCGCAATCGCCACCATTTACCCCGATAAACTCCATTGGTGTGGCCCAGTAGTTACTGACACCCCACAACTTGATGTCGTCGACAAACCTAAACAGATTGAAAAAGTTATTTACCTTGGTGATCTTCTCTTGTTCACTCAGGCCCTGCGATTCATCCAGTACCTTAAACCAGGCGGCGACGCGCATACCTGCGCGCTCACCGTATCGGGCTTCCAGGGTGGACTTAATGTAGTTGGCGTCGAGTGTTTGCGTCGGAGAAGCGTATAGGCAAGAAAACCCCAGGGCCGTTGCCACAACGCAAAGTTGGCAGACCCTTTGAAAGCGTTTTTGCCTGCCAATTTTGGCCTTCATCTTCTCCGACTATTTTTTATTTTACTTGTTCATCAACTGTGTAGATGGTCCACTTCATATCGGCCTTGGTATCTTCACCCGTCACCTCTGCGATCACGCGGCGGTTACGTGTGTGTGCCATCTTGGTATGAGTTGGATCTACCGGTCTGTCGTAGCTGTAGCCTATGGCGGTCAGACGATCGCTGGCGATACCGAATCGCTCAGACAACAGCGAGGTCACGGCGTCGGCGCGGTTTTGCGACAGCGTTAGGTTGTGCTCATAGCTACCCGTCTTACTACAGTGACCTTCGATGGTTACCTTAGTGTTTGGGTACTGTCTCATGAAAGTCGCAACCACTTCTACCTGATCATAGTACTGAGGATCTATGTAGTAAGAATCGTTGGCAAACAATATCTTAAGTTCTTGACGCTCATTGATAGGCTTAATCTTACCACAGCCGTAGTTGTCTATGGTGGCACCTAGCACTGTGTCGTTACAGCGTTCACGGGCGACGATGACGCCATCTTTATCTTTGTCGTTAAGATCGAATACCTGATTGGTCGGGGTATCCATGGTTACTATGTCGCGCGAAGCGCAGCCGCCCAGTAAGGCGACACTTAGAATAATCAGTAAGGCTTTCATTATTTTACTCCCCCTTCGTATTCGCGCTCACCCTTCCAAACCTCTGGGCGAGTCACACGAAGCGATTCTAGTAGTCTACCCGTAGCGTTAAGGATGCGATATTCGGAGATGATCTCGTCGTATTCGGCATCTAGGTAATCCTTACGCGCTTCAAACAGTTCGTTTTCGGTATCCAGCAAATCCAATAGGGTGCGCTGTCCCAGGTTGAACTGTTGGCTATAGGCGACTTGCGTATCCTTGGCGGCGATGACGTGATCGCGGATATACAGCTTCTGCGGCTCAAGCATCTCGTAGGCGTTCCAGGCCAGGTTGACCCCTTCGACGACCTGACGGTAAGCACGTTGACGAATCTCTTTCGCCTCGCCAATCTTGTAGGCCGCTTCCTTCTCGCGGGCTAAGTCTTTACCACCGGCGAACAGGTTGTACTTCACTCGTACCATAGCGATAAGGTCATTGTTATGACCACCGACATTTTGTGAGGCGAAGGCTGAGTAGCCATCTTCGCCATCCAGGTTATCGTTCCAGTTACCACCCAGCTCTAGCGACAGCTTAGGATAGTAGTTGGACTGGGCAGATGAACGCTCGTTCTCTGCCGCCGAGATATCACTCGCGGCCGATTTCAGAATAGGATGGTTTTCCTGGGCAACCTTGAGACCGTCGGTGAGGTTGGTTGGCAGCATATCGTCATCGGGTACCGGGACGATCAGGTTTTCCGGCTCTTTCTCGACGATACGGATAAACTGCGCCTTGGCATCGAAGAAGTTATTCTTTGCCGCGATCACGTTGGCGTTGGCACGTGCCAGACGACCTGTGATCTGAGACAGGTCGGCGACTGAGCCCAGGCCTGAATCGGTACGCTGCTTAATCTGATCATAGATGTCTTTGTGACTCTGCAGGTTTTTCTCTGCCAAAGTCAGCACCTGCTCACTACGGATATAGTTAACATAGACCTTGGCCACATCCAGCGCGATATCTTCGGCCGCGGCAAACAGAGCCCATTGGTCGGCGCTGGCTTCGAAGCTGAAGCGATCCACTTCGCTCGAGGTGTAGAAACCGTCGAATAGCATCTGCTTGATGCTAAAACCGACTTCACCACGCATCAATTCGATGACGCCATCCTTGTCAACATCGCCCTGGCCTGCACGGCGTCGGGTAGATGGACTGTTTGTCTGTTCCCAGCCATAGCCACCACTGATATCAACAGTAGGCATGTAACCGGCGATTGCCTGATTGACCTGCTCTTCACGCGCCTTGAAGCGATTAAATGCGATGCGAATATCTGGATTGGTATCCAGCGTATGGGCCACAGCCTGTTCTAGCGTTTGGCTAGAGGCTGCCCCCGGTATCAACATCGCACTAATGGCGAGTGCCATGGCACTGCGCTTTAGTTGATGCATGGTTTGCTTACTCATTTGGTTAACCCCCCTGGTTATTGTTGTGAACTTAACGTTCACGCAGAGCAGTGTCTCTTGCTCTCAAAATTGGATTAAGTATGTACTCCAGAACGGATCTTTGCCCAGTGATGACATCTACCGTGGTTAACATGCCAGGTATGATGGGCATCAGAGTGCCGTCGTCTTTCGTCAAACTTGATAGTTCAGTTCTAACCCTTACAAGATAGAAACTGTTTCCCTCTTCGTCCTGTGTTGTATCGGCACTGATGTGCTCCACAACGCCATTGAGGCCACCGTAACGCGTGAAATCGTAGGCGGTAACTTTAACAACGGCGGGTAAGCCAGGATGTAAAAATGCGATATCTTTCGGAATGATCTTGGTTTCGATCAGCAGCTGATCTTCCGATGGCACTATCTCTATGATGTCGATGCCAGGCTGTACAACACCACCTAAGGTGTTGATATGAACTGTCTTAATGGTGCCATTTACCGGCGACACTATCTCGGCCTTGCTCACCTTATCGCGCGCGCCCACCTGGGCCTCGTTGATGCGCGACAGACGTGTCTGCATCTCGTTGAGCTGGGTGCGGGCCTCGGCGGCGTAGACGAACACGGCCTCGCGGCGCTTCAGGATGGCTTCATCCTGTGATGCCTTGAGCTTAGGCCTGAGTAGCCTGAGTGAACTCAGCTCGCCGCGAATGTCGTTAACGTTACGTTCAAGCTTGAGCAGTTCGACCTCGGGCACAATCCCCTTGTCGGCCAGCGGGCGGGTCAGCTCGAGCTCACGGGTCACCAGCTGGAAGCTGGTTGTCAGGGTGTTGATCTTAGAGGCCAGCTCTTCGGTTTCCTGCTGTTTCTGTTGGATCTGGCGCGCCAGGATCTCCAGCTGGTTGCTCAGGTTGTCCAGTCTGCCCGAGTACTCGTCGCGCTGACGCTCGATTAAGTCGTGTTCACTCTCGGTCAGTTCAGGCGGGAACTGTAGCGGCTGCTTGGCGATCTTCACCTGTTCGCGCCAGTCGGCGGCGACATCTGAGATGGTGATGCTGTTAAGCTCGGCGCGCAGACGAATAACGTTGGCCTGCAGGCTGTAGACCTCCTGCTCCTGCTGAGCGAAGTCTGAGCGGAAACGGGTGTCATCTATGCGAACCAAGGGTTGGCCCTTGGTGACCGTCATGCCTTCGCGGACATAGAGTTCTTTCATGATGCCGCCATCCAGACTCTGAATCACCTGCACCTGAGACGAGGGGATCACCTTACCTGTGCCTGTGGTCACCCGGTCGAGTTCGGCAAAGTAGGCCCACACCAGGAAGCTGAAGGCGAGGGCGGCCAGGGCCCAGATGATCAGCCTGTGACTGGTGGGCGCATCTGTCATCATGGCGCCATAGACGTCATCGACCATCTCGAGGTCTTGAGTAGTTAAGTGCTTACTCACTCTTCGGCCCTCCAGATAACAGCCCCTTGGCGAGCTGGTTGAGTACCTGCTCCTTCGGACCGTCGGCCACCAGATGGCCACGATCTAATACCAGGATGCGGTCCACCAAGTTGAGCAGGTGCATCTTATGGGTGATCAGCAGCAGGGTTCGCTCCTTAGAGACATTTCTCATGGCGCGGATAAATTGCTTCTCGGCGCGCGCATCCAGGCTGGCGGTCGGCTCATCCATCAGGAGTACCGGTGGGTCATTCAAGGTGGCCCGCGCTAGCGCGATAGTTTGGCGTTGACCGCGGGAGAGGGATTGCCCCCCCTCGCCGACCTGTTGATCTAAGCCTTCGGTCTCGATATCGGTAAACTGGTTGACGCCAGAGAGCTGCACCGCACGGATCAGCTGATGCTCGGTGACCTGACGGGTACCGAACAATATGTTGTCGCGAATCGTGCCGTGGAACAGTGTGATGTCCTGTGGCAGGTAACCGAAGTTTCTACGCAGATCCGTCGGGTGGATCTGCGCCGAATCCAGTCCGTCATAGCGTAGGCTACCCTTGGTCGGTTGGTAGAGGCCTACCAATAGCTTGGCCAGGGTACTCTTGCCCGAACCGTTGCGGCCTATGATGGCGATGCGCTCACCCGGGGCGATCGACAGCGACATGGGGTGCAGCACGGGTCGCTCTGAGCCTGGATAATTAAAGCTGACGTGATCGGCGTTGATCTGCCCTTTAAGGCGATGTTTGCTGACCAGATGACCTTTATTTTCAAACTCATCCTCTTGGGTCATGATCTGATCCAGCTGCCTTAGGGCGCTGGCGGTATGGTTGCCTCGGGTCATCAGGCCTGCCAACTGCGCCATGGGTGAGATGGCCCGGCTCGACAGGATAACCGCGGCGATAATGCCACCCATTGAGATGTCGTTATCGGCGACACGATAGACCCCTAAGATCACCACGCAGACCACAGAAAGCTGCACGGTAAAATTGGCCACGTTGGTGACCGAGGTGGAGATCTTCTTTACCTTCAGCTGCCAGTTGGCGGTATGGCCAATCATCTGCTGCCAGCTTTTCTGCACTAAGCCTTCGGCGCCACTAGATTTTATCGATTCGATGGAGGCCAGGGACTCGATAAGATGGCCGTGTTTCAGGCTGGAGAACTTGTTGCTCTCTTCGATAGCCGCCTTAAGCCTGGGTTGCATCAATAGGGTATAGCCGATAATGATACAGCCGCCGATCACAGGAATGATGGCCAGGTCGCCGGCCACGATATAGATGATCAACATGAAAAACAGCGCGAACGGCAGATCGACCAGGGTGGTGATGGTTGCCGAGGTTAAGATCTCGCGTATGCTGTCGAACTCGCCCAGTTGCCGCGCCATGCCGCCTATGCTGGGGGAACGCTTCTCTAGCGGAATGCCGATAGCCTTAGCGAATAGCCGCGATGACACTATGATATCGACCTTCTTGCCGGCGACGTCGATCAGGTAGGCCCTGAGTTGCCGCATGACTAGATCGAAGATGTAGGCGATACCTGCGCCAATGGCGAGCACCCATAGGGACTCGAAGGCGAGGTTAGGCACCACCTTGTCATACACGTTCATGATAAACAGCGGTGATACCAGGGCAAACAGGTTAACCAGCACTGAGGCGATTAGGGCGTCGCGGTAGATAGGCGCCGAATCTTTCAGGGTCTGAATAAGCCAGTGAGTGCGACTGTCGTGTAGATGCAGATCTAAGCCCATGTCGCCACGGTATTGCTGCTTCACGAGGAACAGATAGCCGACATACATGGCTTCGAGCGCTTCTATGCTGAGCTCTTCCTCACCACCGGTTTCAGGTAGCTGAATGACGGCCCTGTCTTTGTCAATGTCGATCTCTCTTAAGAGACAAGCATTCTTATCTTTGAGTAGCAAGATACAAGGCAGGAGAATAGGCGAGATCTGATCCAGTCCCTTACGGGTGAGCTTGGCTGCTAAGCCTGCTCGACCGGCAGCCTGAGGCACAAGTTCTGGTGTCAAAATGCTCCCCGACAGCGGTAGGCCAGCGGCTAATGACTCGCTGGAGCAGGGGCTGCCGAAGTATTCTGTCAATAACACTAAACTGTCTAACAAGGGATCGACAGTCACTCTTTGGGAGGCTGAAACTGTCCATTGTTCAGTTTTGGGAGACGCTGAAGCTTGCACCTTAAAAGCTTATCCTTAAGATTTTATTATAAAATTATCGTAGAACAATTATAGAAGTAATACCAAAACATCACCAAAGTAAAAATGACACCAATTAGCCGAAACTAGTTGGTGTCATTTGTTACTGACCTTGTTTAAGGTACTAGATGCTGGATCTGACCATCATCGTCTTGGGTTGTCGGTACTGCAAAGCTCGAAGCCGCCTGGTTCACGTTGGCATTATCTACGATCAATGCACCGTTCCCCTCTGAGCCCAACAAACCGTTAATGATTTGACCATCGGTTGTGCCAAGATGGCTCAGGTCGACGCCGTCGAGGACGATCGTCTGATCCACATGACCGTCGTTATTAGCATCAATCTCGATGGTGGTTGAACCATTATCAACGGTGAAGTGCAGGTAGTCTTCCAAGTTACCGCCATTCTCTCCCTGGAGCAGATCGCTCAGATCCAGTTTGTCCTGGTTGATATCGAAATCGGTAATGTGGTCGGTACCCGTATCACCTTGCTGCCAAACGAAGGTATCAGCTTCGCCATCGGCCTTACCAGTGCCACCGGTTAGGGTGTCATCGCCCAGGCCGCCGATGAGGATATCTTCGCCGGCGCCGCCGATCAGCATGTCGCTGCCGTGACCGCCAAGCAGCATATCATCGCCGCTACCGCCATGAAGCTCATCATCACCGCCTTGGCCGAAGAGGATATCATTTCCTTGGTTGCCGGCAAGAATGTCGTCGCCGTCATGGTCGCGTGAGGTGTCGAATAGCGCAGGGTTGGCTGCTACGAACTCGTGAACATCTTGGATTGTAACGGTTGAAGCATCTTCACCCAGTTGCAATGCCACATATTTTTGCAGCGCTGCGTAGCCCTGGCCGTCGATGCCGTCAAACTGTACGAGATCGCCAAAGACGATGTCATTACCTTCACCAGCGTTAACAGTGTCATCACCCTGAAGTAGCATCTCCTTAGAACCTAAGATAATGCTCGCCAGGTCACTCACATTGATATTGGTGGCTACGTTACCATCTGAATCATAAGGGGTAAGCTTGTTTAGACTAATACCGCTGCCTATGCCAATAGCTTCCACGTTAGACAGGGTATTTAGCACTTGGAAGGCAGCCAATGCTTCAGACTCTGCCGTGACGTCTGTACCATTACCATTACTGTATCCAGAGGCGATTTTCGCGACATAGTAGTCGCCATTTTCGTCTACTCTTATGCTACCGGTTTGATAATGCTTCCATGAACCATCGTCTCTGTACCAGTAGTTAATGTTACCGTATTCATCGACAATAACCTTGCCATTGTGTTTAAGCTCTTCGCCAGGAACATACTGATCTAATAGATCTCCCAGTGTTCTGTCCCAGTCATTGCCGTAAGTATTATAAACCCACACATCTTCAGGAGCGGCATCAACGTTGTAGTTGTTGGTTTCACCGTCTGTGATGAAGTAGGTGAGGTTTGTGCCTGTGTTCGATGCGGCCGAGCCATGGCTAAACCAATCGATAACCGTCTCAAATGCCGCCTCATAGTTGGTTCTGCCATTGTCACTGCTGATTTCCTTCAATACGCTCTCTAACTTAGAAATAGCATCTGAATCGGCTAGATTAACGGCCACATGTGCCTTAGTGCCGCTATTGAAGTCGACAAGTAATACGTTCACTGTACCGGAAGTCGCACCGCCAACGCTGGCCTTCAGGGTATTGAAGACCTGCAGTAGTTGGTCTTTAGCCGACTCAATTCGGTTCGAGCCCATACTTCCTGACGAATCCAGGATAAACGCAACATTGTAGTTTTCGCCTTGTACTACCTGTATGCCAGTTGTGTCACTGACGATGACATCATTATCTTCGCCACCATTGATCACGTTGTCGCCATCGGTGCCGTTGTCATAGTGGTAGTTTCTCAGCGAAACATCCAGAGTAGTCTGGCTAGACGCGCTATCAGAGTTGCTTTGTTCAACTGAGCTCGCCTTAATGGCCAAGGTGAATTCCAGATCGCCATTGTAGCTATCGTCCGCCTTGATGCTGAGGTTGCCCAGTTGGTTAACTGCGACTGTCCAGCTGCCATCAGCATTTAGTGTGCCGGCGGATAGCGAGACGCCACTTGGAACGCCTTGAATGGTTACGTCTGTCAGTGACTCACTACCATCTCTGTCGACGAGTGCCACGTTTATATCCAGGGCGACTTCGCCTTGGACTACGTCACCAGTACTTGCGCTCAGTATAGGTGCATCGGCGACGGCTACGACATTCAGATCGAGAATAGCCGTGTCACCCGTATTGGTGAGATATTCAATCTGTGGCAGCGTGCCACTCCAATGCAGGTTTGGTTCGAACGTAAAGCGACCATCTGCGTGGATACTCAGTTTGCCTTCAGCAAGGTTAATGGTGCTGCCATCTGCCTGATATGTATTTCCTGATAGCTTAAAGCTAACGATAGATAACTCGTCATCAGGATCGATATCATTGGTGAGCAGGTTACCAGATAGGTCATGATCTTCTGTTCCGCGAACACTATCATTTACCGCTTCTGCATAGTCACTGACAGAGACGGTGATAGTGGAAACAGCCTTCTGTCCCAGAGCATCGACGCCGACAATGTTGATGCCGCTAATCACTAGATTCTCGGTCGACACATTATGTGGGAAAGAGGCCAACAGTTCGGCAGTTACGCTAACGCTTCCCTCTTCACCACTTTCGATACGGTCACCATTGAGAGTAAGACGGATAGCCTCTTTACCCATGAAGGTGCCGATGAGCTGTCCTTCATCGTTAAATGACCAGCTAATCTTCGCATTGACGCCAGAAACATGAATGTTATCCGTATCGCCAAACTGGAATGCCGTAATCGACTCACTGCCAGACTTGAAGCGCAGCGACTGTGAGTCTGACTCGGTGCCATCTTTGTAAAGATCGGCTTCGCTCAGCATAGATACAGCATTTGAAGTCAGCGCCGTTGGAGCCGTAGTCGTGCTGCCTGGTGCATCAAGATCGACATGGATAGAACCTGTTGAGGTATCACCGTCGCTGTCGGTTACATCGACCACAAAGTCGAGATCTACATCCACGGTTGAGCTGACGATGTTTTCCGCCGAAGTACCAGTAAACTGGAAGTTGGAATGATTGTCCAACGAGCTGGTAGAGATCTCGATATAACTGATTTCACCAAGGTTTCCAATTGTCTGCCCGTTGGTTATATCGCCTTCACCAAGCAGATTGCCATCGGCATCATAGGCCTTGAAATGAATATAGGTGGCGCCGTCAAAGCTGACGGAAGCCGAAGCCACATCATTGGCATAGTCAATAATTAGATTTTCACCCTGATCGACGAAGGCATTCGCTACACCGAATCCGTTGGTGTTGCCGTTTACCGTACTGGAGATATTGCCCACAGTCGATGTTAGCGAGAACACCATAGCGTTATTTGGATCTACGTCATTGATGTCGTTGTCGATGATGTAGTTAGTACCGTCGAAGGTGACATACACTGCAGGCGTGTTACCGCCCTTACCGCCACTCATGTTGGCAACGGTAACTGTGCTGAGTTCATCGATGGCATGTTTCAGGTCTAGCTGATAGGTACCGCCATTAGGATCGATAGAGAGAGTAAAGATCACCGATTGTGCGCTATTGCCCGAATCATATGCCGAAGGAGTACCACTGGTATCCGAATAGGCAATGAGCATGCTTGGGTTGGCCGGATCTACATAGTAGAACACGGTTAATCCACCTGCCGTAATGCCTGAGTCAGAGAAGGTGCCTGCCCCCGAAATGTTGCCTGAGAGATCTGCGCTAAAGCCTTGATCTGCGCCGTCTACATTTATCACACCATCATAGATACCTGCGGCGTTATCGCCGGCAAGGTCTAGTGGATTGACCGTGACGCCATCATCGATAACCTTCACTGATACTGTGCCTGTAGCTGTGTCATTGGCGGCATCAGTCGCAACGACTGTAATGCCGTTAATCACAAGTTCATCGACACTGGTTCCATGCGGTAAGTTGTCTAGCAGAGTCACTGAGACGGTAACAGTACCTGTTGCGCCTGCGCTGATGTTACTACCCGATAGGCTAAGTTGAAGTACTGCATTGCCATCGATTTTGCCGATCAGGTTACCCGAGCTATCTAGGCTCCAGCTAATGTTTGCATCAAGGCCGCTGACATTGATATCGCCAATGTTTCCAAAAGCAAAACCTGTTACATCATAAGCACCTGCAGTGAAGCTCAAACCTGCGCTGTCGCTGTCGGTTGCGGTGCCTTGGGTGTTGGCATCATCGACTATAAGGTCAACATTGCTGCCGCCAGAGATTTCATCAGTTCCATGGATAGTAATAGTTACTGTTGTCCACGTAACACCGTCAGCATTATAGACTTTAAATTCTTCCGTTAAGGACTCACCGCTATTTAGATTTTGGATCGCACTCTGGCTGTTGTCGGCGGTGTAGACCCAGTTGCCGTCGGCATCCAGGGTTAGGGTGCCGTACTGACCGTTGAAGGTATCAGCTGTGAACTTATCTTCACCGGCATCGCCACCGGTACCCGCTTCAAGCGTGCCAGAAGTGGTGAGGTTGCCATCGACAGTGACATTGGTGTCTTCGGTGACGCTGCCAGTGTCGGCAACCAGCGTTGGTATATCGTTGGTGCCGGTAATGGTGATAGTGACCACTTGATCCACATAGGCACCAAAGTCATCGGTTACGCGCACGGTGAAGGTGAGCTCTTCGCTCTGACCTTCCGCCAGGGCCTGAGTGGCCGCGGCATTGTTGTTGAGGGTGAAGGTCCATTGACCGTTGGCATCCACACTGAAAGTGCCGAAGTCATTGCTGCTGTCTAGCACGCTCCAGGTTTGGTGATCGCCGCTGTCGACATCAGTGGCACTCAACTGGCCACTGACGGACGGCGTGCCGGCTACTGCGGTGCCATCATCCAGGTTACCCGCTTCCACCACAGTACCACTGAGGGCGCTGCTGTCATTGGTAATGATCGGGCTGTCATTGGTGCCGGTAATTGTGACGGTGACAACTTGATCCACATAGGCACCAAAGTTATCGGTGACGCGCACGGTGAAGGTGAGCTCTTCGCTCTGACCTTCCGCCAGGGCCTGAGTGGCCGCGGCATTGTTGTTGAGGGTGAAGGTCCATTGACCGTTGGCATCCACACTGAAAGTGCCGAAGTCATTGCTGCTGTCTAGCACGCTCCAAGTTTGGTGATCGCCGCTGTCGACATCGGTGGCACTCAACTGGCCACTGACGGACGGCGTGCCGGCCACTGCGGTGCCATCATCCAGGTTACCCGCTTCCACCACAGTACCACTGAGGGCGCTGCTGTCATTGGTGATGACCGGGCTGTCGTTGGTGCCGGTAATGGTGATGGTGATGGTGTGTTCGGTGCCATCGGCACTCAATACCACGAAGGTTTCGACCTTGGTCTCGCCTTCACCCAGGTATTGCACGTCGGCGTTGGCGACGTTGTAAGTCCAGTTGCCGTTGGTATCAATGGTCAGGCTACCCAGGGCGCCTTGGCTTGGGACGCCATTACCCGCCTGGAACACTGATTCGCCGGCATCGGCATCATCAATGGTGAGGGTACCGGTGTCAGTCAGGGTTGGGTTGCTGGCGTCTTCGGTGACGGCGCCGCTGTCATCACCGGCGATCACAGGCACATCGTTGGTGCCGGTAATGGTGATGGTGATGGTGTGTTCGGTGCCATCGGCACTCAATACCACGAAGGTCTCGACCTTGGTCTCGCCTTCACCCAGGTATTGCACGTCGGCGTTGGCGACGTTGTAAGTCCAGTTGCCGTTGGTATCGATGGTCAGGCTACCCAGGGCGCCTTGGCTTGGGACGCCATTACCCGCCTGGAACACTGATTCGCCGGCATCAGCATCATCAATGGTGAGGGTACCGGTGTCAGTCAGGGTTGGGTTGCTGGCGTCTTCGGTGACGGCGCCGCTGTCATCACCGGCGATCACAGGCACATCGTTGGTGCCGGTAATGGTGATGGTGATGGTGTGTTCGGTGCCATCGGCACTCAATACCACGAAGGTCTCGACCTTGGTCTCGCCTTCACCCAGGTATTGCACGTCGGCGTTGGCGACGTTGTAAGTCCAGTTGCCGTTGGTATCGATGGTCAGGCTACCCAGGGCGCCTTGGCTTGGGACGCCATTACCCGCCTGGAACACTGATTCGCCGGCATCAGCATCATCAATGGTGAGGGTACCGGTGTCAGTCAGGGTTGGGTTGCTGGCGTCTTCGGTGACGGCGCCGCTGTCATCACCGGCGATCACAGGCACATCGTTGGTGCCGGTAATGGTGATGGTGATGGTGTGTTCGGTGCCATCGGCACTCAATACCACGAAGGTTTCGACCTTGGTCTCGCCTTCACCCAGGTATTGCACGTCGGCGTTGGCGACGTTGTAAGTCCAGTTGCCGTTGGTATCGATGGTCAGGCTACCCAGGGCGCCTTGGCTTGGGACGCCATTACCCGCCTGGAACACTGATTCGCCGGCATCAGCATCATCAATGGTGAGGGTACCGGTGTCAGTCAGGGTTGGGTTGCTGGCGTCTTCGGTGACGGCGCCGCTGTCATCACCGGCGATCACAGGCACATCGTTGGTGCCGGTAATGGTGATGGTGATGGTGTGTTCGGTGCCATCGGCACTCAATACCACGAAGGTCTCGACCTTGGTCTCGCCTTCACCCAGGTATTGCACGTCGGCGTTGGCGACGTTGTAAGTCCAGTTGCCGTTGGTATCGATGGTCAGGCTACCCAGGGCGCCTTGGCTTGGGACGCCATTACCCGCCTGGAACACTGATTCGCCGGCATCAGCATCATCAATGGTGAGGGTACCGGTGTCAGTCAGGGTTGGGTTGCTGGCGTCTTCGGTGACGGCGCCGCTGTCATCACCGGCGATCACAGGCACATCGTTGGTGCCGGTAATGGTGATGGTGATGGTGTGTTCGGTGCCATCGGCACTCAATACCACGAAGGTCTCGACCTTGGTCTCGCCTTCACCCAGGTATTGCACGTCGGCGTTGGCGACGTTGTAAGTCCAGTTGCCGTTGGTATCGATGGTCAGGCTACCCAGGGCGCCTTGGCTTGGGACGCCATTACCCGCCTGGAACACTGATTCGCCGGCATCAGCATCATCAATGGTGAGGGTACCGGTGTCAGTCAGGGTTGGGTTGCTGGCGTCTTCGGTGACGGCGCCGCTGTCATCACCGGCGATCACAGGCACATCGTTGGTGCCGGTAATGGTGATGGTGATGGTGTGTTCGGTGCCATCGGCACTCAATACCACGAAGGTTTCGACCTTGGTCTCGCCTTCACCCAGGTATTGCACGTCGGCGTTGGCGACGTTGTAAGTCCAGTTGCCGTTGGTATCGATGGTCAGGCTACCCAGGGCGCCTTGGCTTGGGACGCCATTACCCGCCTGGAACACTGATTCGCCGGCATCAGCATCATCAATGGTGAGGGTACCGGTGTCAGTCAGGGTTGGGTTGCTGGCGTCTTCGGTGACGGCGCCGCTGTCATCACCGGCGATCACAGGCACATCGTTGGTGCCGGTAATGGTGATGGTGATGGTGTGTTCGGTGCCATCGGCACTCAATACCACGAAGGTCTCGACCTTGGTCTCGCCTTCACCCAGGTATTGCACGTCGGCGTTGGCGACGTTGTAAGTCCAGTTGCCGTTGGTATCGATGGTCAGGCTACCCAGGGCGCCTTGGCTTGGGACGCCATTACCCGCCTGGAACACTGATTCGCCGGCATCAGCATCATCAATGGTGAGGGTACCGGTGTCAGTCAGGGTTGGGTTGCTGGCGTCTTCGGTGACGGCGCCGCTGTCATCACCGGCGATCACAGGCACATCGTTGGTGCCGGTAATGGTGATGGTGATGGTGTGTTCGGTGCCATCGGCACTCAATACCACGAAGGTCTCGACCTTGGTCTCGCCTTCACCCAGGTATTGCACGTCGGCGTTGGCGACGTTGTAAGTCCAGTTGCCGTTGGTATCGATGGTCAGGCTACCCAGGGCGCCTTGGCTTGGGACGCCATTACCCGCCTGGAACACTGATTCGCCGGCATCAGCATCATCAATGGTGAGGGTACCGGTGTCAGTCAGGGTTGGGTTGCTGGCGTCTTCGGTGACGGCGCCGCTGTCATCACCGGCGATCACAGGCACATCGTTGGTGCCGGTAATGGTGATGGTGATGGTGTGTTCGGTGCCATCGGCACTCAATACCACGAAGGTTTCGACCTTGGTCTCGCCTTCACCCAGGTATTGCACGTCGGCGTTGGCGACGTTGTAAGTCCAGTTGCCGTTGGTATCGATGGTCAGGCTACCCAGGGCGCCTTGGCTTGGGACGCCATTACCCGCCTGGAACACTGATTCGCCGGCATCAGCATCATCAATGGTGAGGGTACCGGTGTCAGTCAGGGTTGGGTTGCTGGCGTCTTCGGTGACGGCGCCGCTGTCATCACCGGCGATCACAGGCACATCGTTGGTGCCGGTAATGGTGATGGTGATGGTGTGTTCGGTGCCATCGGCACTCAATACCACGAAGGTTTCGACCTTGGTCTCGCCTTCACCCAGGTATTGCACGTCGGCGTTGGCGACGTTGTAAGTCCAGTTGCCGTTGGTATCGATGGTCAGGCTACCCAGGGCGCCTTGGCTTGGGACGCCATTACCCGCCTGGAACACTGATTCGCCGGCATCAGCATCATCAATGGTGAGGGTACCGGTGTCAGTCAGGGTTGGGTTGCTGGCGTCTTCGGTGACGGCGCCGCTGTCATCACCGGCGATCACAGGCACATCGTTGGTGCCGGTAATGGTGATGGTGATGGTGTGTTCGGTGCCATCGGCACTCAATACCACGAAGGTCTCGACCTTGGTCTCGCCTTCACCCAGGTATTGCACGTCGGCGTTGGCGACGTTGTAAGTCCAGTTGCCGTTGGTATCGATGGTCAGGCTACCCAGGGCGCCTTGGCTTGGGACGCCATTACCCGCCTGGAACACTGATTCGCCGGCATCAGCATCATCAATGGTGAGGGTACCGGTGTCAGTCAGGGTTGGGTTGCTGGCGTCTTCGGTGACGGCGCCGCTGTCATCACCGGCGATCACAGGCACATCGTTGGTGCCGGTAATGGTGATGGTGATGGTGTGTTCGGTGCCATCGGCACTCAATACCACGAAGGTCTCGACCTTGGTCTCGCCTTCACCCAGGTATTGCACGTCGGCGTTGGCGACGTTGTAAGTCCAGTTGCCGTTGGTATCGATGGTCAGGCTACCCAGGGCGCCTTGGCTTGGGACGCCATTACCCGCCTGGAACACTGATTCGCCGGCATCAGCATCATCAATGGTGAGGGTACCGGTGTCAGTCAGGGTTGGGTTGCTGGCGTCTTCGGTGACGGCGCCGCTGTCATCACCGGCGATCACAGGCACATCGTTGGTGCCGGTAATGGTGATGGTGATGGTGTGTTCGGTGCCATCGGCACTCAATACCACGAAGGTCTCGACCTTGGTCTCGCCTTCACCCAGGTATTGCACGTCGGCGTTGGCGACGTTGTAAGTCCAGTTGCCGTTGGTATCGATGGTCAGGCTACCCAGGGCGCCTTGGCTTGGGACGCCATTACCCGCCTGGAACACTGATTCGCCGGCATCAGCATCATCAATGGTGAGGGTACCGGTGTCAGTCAGGGTTGGGTTGCTGGCGTCTTCGGTGACGGCGCCGCTGTCATCACCGGCGATCACAGGCACATCGTTGGTGCCGGTAATGGTGATGGTGATGGTGTGTTCGGTGCCATCGGCACTCAATACCACGAAGGTTTCGACCTTGGTCTCGCCTTCACCCAGGTATTGCACGTCGGCGTTGGCGACGTTGTAAGTCCAGTTGCCGTTGGTATCGATGGTCAGGCTACCCAGGGCGCCTTGGCTTGGGACGCCATTACCCGCCTGGAACACTGATTCGCCGGCATCAGCATCATCAATGGTGAGGGTACCGGTGTCAGTCAGGGTTGGGTTGCTGGCGTCTTCGGTGACGGCGCCGCTGTCATCACCGGCGATCACAGGCACATCGTTGGTGCCGGTAATGGTGATGGTGATGGTGTGTTCGGTGCCATCGGCACTCAATACCACGAAGGTTTCGACCTTGGTCTCGCCTTCACCCAGGTATTGCACGTCGGCGTTGGCGACGTTGTAAGTCCAGTTGCCGTTGGTATCGATGGTCAGGCTACCCAGGGCGCCTTGGCTTGGGACGCCATTACCCGCCTGGAACACTGATTCGCCGGCATCAGCATCATCAATGGTGAGGGTACCGGTGTCAGTCAGGGTTGGGTTGCTGGCGTCTTCGGTGACGGCGCCGCTGTCATCACCGGCGATCACAGGCACATCGTTGGTGCCGGTAATGGTGATGGTGATGGTGTGTTCGGTGCCATCGGCACTCAATACCACGAAGGTCTCGACCTTGGTCTCGCCTTCACCCAGGTATTGCACGTCGGCGTTGGCGACGTTGTAAGTCCAGTTGCCGTTGGTATCGATGGTCAGGCTACCCAGGGCGCCTTGGCTTGGGACGCCATTACCCGCCTGGAACACTGATTCGCCGGCATCAGCATCATCAATGGTGAGGGTACCGGTGTCAGTCAGGGTTGGGTTGCTGGCGTCTTCGGTGACGGCGCCGCTGTCATCACCGGCGATCACAGGCACATCGTTGGTGCCGGTAATGGTGATGGTGATGGTGTGTTCGGTGCCATCGGCACTCAATACCACGAAGGTCTCGACCTTGGTCTCGCCTTCACCCAGGTATTGCACGTCGGCGTTGGCGACGTTGTAAGTCCAGTTGCCGTTGGTATCGATGGTCAGGCTACCCAGGGCGCCTTGGCTTGGGACGCCATTACCCGCCTGGAACACTGATTCGCCGGCATCAGCATCATCAATGGTGAGGGTACCGGTGTCAGTCAGGGTTGGGTTGCTGGCGTCTTCGGTGACGGCGCCGCTGTCATCACCGGCGATCACAGGCACATCGTTGGTGCCGGTAATGGTGATGGTGATGGTGTGTTCGGTGCCATCGGCACTCAATACCACGAAGGTTTCGACCTTGGTCTCGCCTTCACCCAGGTATTGCACGTCGGCGTTGGCGACGTTGTAAGTCCAGTTGCCGTTGGTATCGATGGTCAGGCTACCCAGGGCGCCTTGGCTTGGGACGCCATTACCCGCCTGGAACACTGATTCGCCGGCATCAGCATCATCAATGGTGAGGGTACCGGTGTCAGTCAGGGTTGGGTTGCTGGCGTCTTCGGTGACGCTACCGAGATCATCTCCGCTCAGTATAGGAGCGTCTCCGTCAGGAGTTACTGTAATAGATAGGGTAGCGCTCTCACCTGTATTGGTGGTGTAGGTGATAACCGGTACGCTGCCGTTCCAGTTGTCGTTAGGCGTAAATGTGTAAGAGCCGTCGGCGTTGATCACCAGGCTGCCGCCTTCCACTTCGACTGTGGTGCCCGCGGTGACGGTTTGACCGTCGACGCTGAAGCTCACGACTGATAGTTCGCTGTCGATATCGCTGTCGTTGTCGTTGTCGAGTACGTTACCGCTTGCCACCGTGTCCTCTGCAACCGTGTTGCTGTCATTGGCCAGTATAGATGGGTCATCTACTGGGGTGACGTTGATGGTCAGGGTCGCGCTCTCACCAGTATTGGTGGTGTAGGTGATAACAGGTACGCTGCCGTTCCAGTTGTCGTTTGGTGTAAAGGTGTAAGAGCCATCGGCGTTGATCACCAGGCTGCCGCCTTCCACTTCGACTGCGGTGCCAGCAGTGACGGTTTGACCGTCGACACTGAAGCTCACGACTGATAGCTCACTGTCGATATCGCTGTCGTTATCTAATACGTTGCCGGTAGCGACGGTGTCCTCTGCAACCGTGTTGCTGTCATTGGCCAGTATAGATGGGTCATCTACTGGGGTGACGTTGATGGTCAGGGTCGCACTCTCACCTGTATTGGTGGTGTAGGTGATAACCGGTACGCTGCCGTTCCAGTTGTCGTTTGGCGTAAAGGTGTAGCTGCCGTCTGCGTTTATCACCAGGCTGCCGCCTTCCACTTCGACTGTGGTGCCCGCGGTGACGGTTTGACCGTCGACGCTGAAGCTCACGACTGATAGCTCACTGTCGATGTCGCTGTCGTTGTCGAGTACGTTACCGCTTGCCACCGTGTCCTCTGCAACAGTGTTGCTGTCGTTGGCCAGCACTGATGGGTCATCTACCGGGGTGACGTTAATGGTTAGCGTCGCACTCTCACCTGTATTGGTGGTGTAGGTGATAACCGGTACGCTGCCGTTCCAGTTGTCGTTTGGCGTAAAGGTGTAGCTGCCGTCTGCGTTTATCACCAGGCTGCCGCCTTCCACTTCGACTGTGGTGCCCGCGGTGACGGTTTGACCGTCGACACTGAAGCTCACGACTGATAGCTCGCTGTCGATATCGCTGTCGTTATCTAATACGTTGCCGCTTGCCACCGTGTCCTCTGCAACCGTGTTGCTGTCGTTGGCCAGCACTGATGGGTCATCTACCGGGGTGACGTTAATGGTCAGAGTCGCACTCTCACCTGTATTGGTGGTGTAGGTGATAACCGGTACGCTGCCGTTCCAGTTGTCGTTTGGTGTAAAGGTGTAAGAGCCATCGGCGTTGATCACCAGGCTGCCGCCTTCCACTTCGACTGCGGTGCCAGCAGTGACGGTTTGACCGTCGACAGTAAAGGTAACGACTGACAATTCGGTATCGAAATCAACATCATTGTCTAAAACGTTGCCAGTTGCCACGCCATCTTCTGCGATGGTATTTGTGTCATTAGCGGTAATGGTAGGGGCGTCATCACTGCTAACGGTAAACGCTTGGACGGTTGGCTGTTCGACAGAAAATCCAGATGTAGCATATCCGGCGCCAGCGAGTGTTTGGGCGCCAGTTCTGCTTACCGATATAAAGCCAGAGTCGCCTTCACTGGCGGCAGTGTTGCCGGCTGCGGTTTCTGGTAATTCAGCTGTTGGATCTTCTCCAGAGGCGATGAGCGCTTGAAGTTGTTCTATTTCATTTAATGCATCAGCTTCAGCGGCCGAAGTTTCATTGAGACTTTGGCTTGTAAATGAGGTGCCATCGGCAAACGCTAGTTCTAAATCAGCTTGTTCAGCAATGAGAATAGTGCTTCCTTCGGGAATCATTTCACCGATAGTTACTTCTTTTTGCTCGGTTTCTGTGACTAAAGAAACCTTTCCTTTCACATCTATTACTTGTCCATTTTTGGTTGTAACTAACGATTTCATACCTGCCCCCGCAGAATTAAATGACACAACTTGATTTTTTATGTTGCAACTGTTAGCGCGTTTTTTCGCCAAGTATCGAATGTTATCAATAGTCTGTACAGTGGTCAATTTTTTGACGCACAAATAATGCTAAAGCTAAGGCATACTCTCAGTTTGTAATGCTTAAGATTGACAAATAAAAAGGCCAAACCACTAATTGTTAGGGCTTGGCCTTACAGGGTGTCGCGATAATGTCAGCTGTTATGGAATTGTATCAATTACCAAGTTTTCGTTACCGAGTAGGTTGTTGATGATCTGAGCATCACTTAAGGTGTTGTTATTGGTTAAGTCAACATTGTTCAATACTATAGTGAGATCCACCACTCCATCATGGTTGGCATCAACAGAGATCTCAGTGTTACCACCACTGAAATTGAACGCTAAGTATTGATCTAAAGCATATACACCACTCTCTTCATCAACCAATATGGCAGACAAATCTAGCTTATCCATACTGATATCGAAGTTGAGCACAGTATCTATGCTGTTGTCATCGGACCCAACATCCCAAACAAAGGTATCTATATCGCTATCTATACCTGCATCTATGGTGTCGCTGCCCGCACCACCAATGAGTATATCGGCGCCTATGCCGCCATCGATAGTGTCGTTTCCTAGGCCTCCTAAGATGATGTCATTACCACTTCCGCCTTCGATCAGATCGTCACCAGAGCCACCGATGAGTTGATCGTCGCCTTCCAATCCGAATATGGAGTCGTTACCTTCTCGACCATAAATTTCGTCATCAAGGTTTGCCCCAGTTAATGAGTCTCCTTCTGTAGTACCGAAAATGAGATTATCTACATTATCAGTTCCTGTGACCGTTACTGCGGTATCAGGGAGCAATTCATGGGTAAAGGTTGCCTGAACAAAGCGTGCCTGATAAGAGCCACCATCATTATCCAAGTAAGTAATGGTCCAAATATCACCTGGATCGACAGGATTGGCACCGAGATAATCGGCCAGGGTGATGCTATTGTCAGATTCCATTAGAATGTTTGTATAAGAGATATGAGCACTCATCAAACCGGAGTTAGCGTCATAAAACCAATCTGTTACGCCATTCGCTGCTGCTATCACAATAAAGGTGATACCGTTAATGGTCAGCCTTACAGATACTTCTTCCTCCCTTTCAATGCCAGTCTGTCCACCAATCTCGCCGTTAGGAATTGGGATGTCGAAAGGTGATTTTTGGAAATCGGTAAATAGATCTAATGCACCGCTGCTTGGATCTAAGTTTATGGCGCTGGCAAATGCACTGCTGACAGTCAGATAAGCGTCTTGGTCATTACCTGACGTCAATGGTGATGAGCCATCACCGATTAGTACGGTATTTCCGCCCAGGCTATTTGCTGGAACCGTATGTATGACAAAGTTGCCATCGACGCTATCGGAACCTGAGTTGACCGTGAAGGTTAGGTTGATATCCAGTTGATCTTCAATACCTGCATTATCTCCTGGGACATACACCAGGCTACCTAGCTCTGAAGCCGAAAGCACGACTGGATTATCGAAGTCATACAGGGTTAATACGCCCGTATCGTCATCGACGTACCAGATCTCACCTATGTCGGCTGTTTCGTCGGGATCAACGAAGGATAGACTTAATCCAGTAATGGTAATGACATCGTTATAGTCCTGATCCGTTGGCACATCGATACCAAGCGGATAACCATCTAGATAAGGTATGGCTATTTCTGCAAGTGAGGCGGGTACCCAGATCTCTTTAGCAAACTCACCCTCAATCGGATCATTATTACCATTAATGGTGATTGTGACCGTTTGGGTATCGTAAGCCCCATGCTTGTCCGTCACAGTGACATCGAAGCTAAGAGTAATGGTTTCATTGGCCGCTAGGAACTGTACAAGTGAGTTGAGAATTGAGTAATCCCAATGATCTTGATAAACGCTAAATCCGTCGATGAGCGCTTGAATTTGATCGGCGCTCAGGACGTCTGTTATATCGCCTCCACTCCACATTAAGCTGTTAGCGACATAACTAGCAGACAGATCGTGGCCTACATATTCTGGTAAATACTCATCGTCTACATCTGTAAAACTTAACGTTCCTGTATCGGTCAACATTGGGTCTGAGTCATCTTCGGTGACCAAGCCACTTGTCTTATCAATCGTAAGCACCGGAATATCGTTGGTACCGGTAACGGTGACCGTGACCAGCTGGGTGCTGTAGGCACCGTGCTCGTCGGTGACGGTGACCAGGAAGGTCTCCTCATGGGTCTCGCCTTGGGCGAGGGCATCGACCAGGGCGTTATCGGCCAGGGTGTAGCTCCACTCCCCGGTGCTGGCGTTGATGCTAAAGGTACCGTAATCGCTGACCTGAGGCACACCGCTCCAGGTCCAGCTGGCGCCGTTATCCACATCTGCTGCGGTTAAGGTGCCGCCGGTGACCAGGCTGCCAGGCTCAGGCACGTTACCACCATCCATGACGCCGGCTTCCAGTACGCTACCGGTGGCGGCTTCAATGTTCGAGGTGATGACCGGAATATCGTTGGTACCGGTAACGGTGACCGTGACCAGCTGGGTGCTGTAGGCACCGTGCTCGTCGGTGACGGTGACCAGGAAGGTCTCCTCATGGGTCTCGCCTTGGGCGAGGGCATCGACCAGGGCGTTATCGGCCAGGGTGTAGCTCCACTCCCCGGTGCTGGCGTTGATGCTAAAGGTACCGTAATCGCTGACCTGAGGCACACCGCTCCAGGTCCAGCTGGCGCCGTTGTCCACATCTGCTGCGGTTAAGGTGCCGCCGGTGACCAGGCTGCCAGGCTCAGGCACGTTACCACCATCCATGACGCCGGCTTCCAGTACGCTACCGGTGGCGGCTTCAATGTTCGAGGTGATGACCGGAATATCGTTGGTACCGGTAACGGTGACCGTGACCAGCTGGGTGCTGTAGGCACCGTGCTCGTCGGTGACGGTGACCAGGAAGGTCTCCTCATGGGTCTCGCCTTGGGCGAGGGCATCGACCAGGGCGTTATCGGCCAGGGTGTAGCTCCACTCCCCGGTGCTGGCGTTGATGCTAAAGGTACCGTAATCGCTGACCTGAGGCACACCGCTCCAGGTCCAGCTAGCGCCGTTATCCACATCTGCTGCGGTTAAGGTGCCGCCGGTGACTAGGCTGCCAGGCTCAGGCACGTTACCACCATCCATGACGCCGGCTTCCAGTACGCTACCGGTGGCGGCTTCAATGTTCGAGGTGATGACCGGAATATCGTTGGTACCGGTAACGGTGACCGTGACCAGCTGGGTGCTGTAGGCACCGTGCTCGTCGGTGACGGTGACCAGGAAGGTCTCCTCATGGGTCTCGCCTTGGGCGAGGGCATCGACCAGGGCGTTATCGGCCAGGGTGTAGCTCCACTCCCCGGTGCTGGCGTTGATGCTAAAGGTACCGTAATCGCTGACCTGAGGCACACCGCTCCAGGTCCAGCTGGCGCCGTTGTCCACATCTGCTGCGGTTAAGGTGCCGCCGGTGACTAGGCTGCCAGGCTCAGGCACGTTACCACCATCCATGACGCCGGCTTCCAGTACGCTACCGGTGGCGGCTTCAATGTTCGAGGTGATGACCGGAATATCGTTGGTACCGGTAACGGTGACCGTGACCAGCTGGGTGCTGTAGGCACCGTGCTCGTCGGTGACGGTGACCAGGAAGGTCTCCTCATGGGTCTCGCCTTGGGCGAGGGCATCGACCAGGGCGTTATCGGCCAGGGTGTAGCTCCACTCCCCGGTGCTGGCGTTGATGCTAAAGGTACCGTAATCGCTGACCTGAGGCACACCGCTCCAGGTCCAGCTGGCGCCGTTGTCCACATCTGCTGCGGTTAAGGTGCCGCCGGTGACTAGGCTGCCAGGCTCAGGCACGTTACCACCATCCATGACGCCGGCTTCCAGTACGCTACCGGTGGCGGCTTCAATGTTCGAGGTGATGACCGGAATATCGTTGGTACCGGTAACGGTGACCGTGACCAGCTGGGTGCTGTAGGCACCGTGCTCGTCGGTGACGGTGACCAGGAAGGTCTCCTCATGGGTCTCGCCTTGGGCGAGGGCATCGACCAGGGCGTTATCGGCCAGGGTGTAGCTCCACTCCCCGGTGCTGGCGTTGATGCTAAAGGTACCGTAATCGCTGACCTGAGGCACACCGCTCCAGGTCCAGCTAGCGCCGTTATCCACATCTGCTGCGGTTAAGGTGCCGCCGGTGACTAGGCTGCCAGGCTCAGGCACGTTACCACCATCCATGACGCCGGCTTCCAGTACGCTACCGGTGGCGGCTTCAATGTTCGAGGTGATGACCGGAATATCGTTGGTACCGGTAACGGTGACCGTGACCAGCTGGGTGCTGTAGGCACCGTGCTCGTCGGTGACGGTGACCAGGAAGGTCTCCTCATGGGTCTCGCCTTGGGCGAGGGCATCGACCAGGGCGTTATCGGCCAGGGTGTAGCTCCACTCCCCGGTGCTGGCGTTGATGCTAAAGGTACCGTAATCGCTGACCTGAGGCACACCGCTCCAGGTCCAGCTGGCGCCGTTGTCCACATCTGCTGCGGTTAAGGTGCCGCCGGTGACTAGGCTGCCAGGCTCAGGCACGTTACCACCATCCATGACGCCCGCTTCCAGTACGCTACCGGTGGCGGCTTCAATGTTCGAGGTGATGACCGGAATATCGTTGGTACCGGTAACGGTGACCGTGACCAGCTGGGTGCTGTAGGCACCGTGCTCGTCGGTGACGGTGACCAGGAAGGTCTCCTCATGGGTCTCGCCTTGGGCGAGGGCATCGACCAGGGCGTTATCGGCCAGGGTGTAGCTCCACTCCCCGGTGCTGGCGTTGATGCTAAAGGTACCGTAATCGCTGACCTGAGGCACACCGCTCCAGGTCCAGCTGGCGCCGTTGTCCACATCTGCTGCGGTTAAGGTGCCGCCGGTGACCAGGCTGCCAGGCTCAGGCACGTTACCACCATCCATGACGCCGGCTTCCAGTACGCTACCGGTGGCGGCTTCAATGTTCGAGGTGATGACCGGAATATCGTTGGTACCGGTAACGGTGACCGTGACCAGCTGGGTGCTGTAGGCACCGTGCTCGTCGGTGACGGTGACCAGGAAGGTCTCCTCATGGGTCTCGCCTTGGGCGAGGGCATCGACCAGGGCGTTATCGGCCAGGGTGTAGCTCCACTCCCCGGTGCTGGCGTTGATGCTAAAGGTACCGTAATCGCTGACCTGAGGCACACCGCTCCAGGTCCAGCTGGCGCCGTTGTCCACATCTGCTGCGGTTAAGGTGCCGCCGGTGACCAGGCTGCCAGGCTCAGGCACGTTACCACCATCCATGACGCCGGCTTCCAGTACGCTACCGGTGGCGGCTTCAATGTTCGAGGTGATGACCGGAATATCGTTGGTACCGGTAACGGTGACCGTGACCAGCTGGGTGCTGTAGGCACCGTGCTCGTCGGTGACGGTGACCAGGAAGGTCTCCTCATGGGTCTCGCCTTGGGCGAGGGCATCGACCAGGGCGTTATCGGCCAGGGTGTAGCTCCACTCCCCGGTGCTGGCGTTGATGCTAAAGGTACCGTAATCGCTGACCTGAGGCACACCGCTCCAGGTCCAGCTAGCGCCGTTATCCACATCTGCTGCGGTTAAGGTGCCGCCGGTGACTAGGCTGCCAGGCTCAGGCACGTTACCACCATCCATGACGCCCGCTTCCAGTACGCTACCGGTGGCGGCTTCAATGTTCGAGGTGATGACCGGAATATCGTTGGTACCGGTAACGGTGACCGTGACCAGCTGGGTGCTGTAGGCACCGTGCTCGTCGGTGACGGTGACCAGGAAGGTCTCCTCATGGGTCTCGCCTTGGGCGAGGGCATCGACCAGGGCGTTATCGGCCAGGGTGTAGCTCCACTCCCCGGTGCTGGCGTTGATGCTAAAGGTACCGTAATCGCTGACCTGAGGCACACCGCTCCAGGTCCAGCTGGCGCCGTTGTCCACATCTGCTGCGGTTAAGGTGCCGCCGGTGACCAGGCTGCCAGGCTCAGGCACGTTACCACCATCCATGACGCCGGCTTCCAGTACGCTACCGGTGGCGGCTTCAATGTTCGAGGTGATGACCGGAATATCGTTGGTACCGGTAACGGTGACCGTGACCAGCTGGGTGCTGTAGGCACCGTGCTCGTCGGTGACGGTGACCAGGAAGGTCTCCTCATGGGTCTCGCCTTGGGCGAGGGCATCGACCAGGGCGTTATCGGCCAGGGTGTAGCTCCACTCCCCGGTGCTGGCGTTGATGCTAAAGGTACCGTAATCGCTGACCTGAGGCACACCGCTCCAGGTCCAGCTGGCGCCGTTGTCCACATCTGCTGCGGTTAAGGTGCCGCCGGTGACTAGGCTGCCAGGCTCAGGCACGTTACCACCATCCATGACGCCCGCTTCCAGTACGCTACCGGTGGCGGCTTCAATGTTCGAGGTGATGACCGGAATATCGTTGGTACCGGTAACGGTGACCGTGACCAGCTGGGTGCTGTAGGCACCGTGCTCGTCGGTGACGGTGACCAGGAAGGTCTCCTCATGGGTCTCGCCTTGGGCGAGGGCATCGACCAGGGCGTTATCGGCCAGGGTGTAGCTCCACTCCCCGGTGCTGGCGTTGATGCTAAAGGTACCGTAATCGCTGACCTGAGGCACACCGCTCCAGGTCCAGCTAGCGCCGTTATCCACATCTGCTGCGGTTAAGGTGCCGCCGGTGACTAGGCTGCCAGGCTCAGGCACGTTACCACCATCCATGACGCCGGCTTCCAGTACGCTACCGGTGGCGGCTTCAATGTTCGAGGTGATGACCGGAATATCGTTGGTACCGGTAACGGTGACCGTGACCAGCTGGGTGCTGTAGGCACCGTGCTCGTCGGTGACGGTGACCAGGAAGGTCTCCTCATGGGTCTCGCCTTGGGCGAGGGCATCGACCAGGGCGTTATCGGCCAGGGTGTAGCTCCACTCCCCGGTGCTGGCGTTGATGCTAAAGGTACCGTAATCGCTGACCTGAGGCACACCGCTCCAGGTCCAGCTGGCGCCGTTGTCCACATCTGCTGCGGTTAAGGTGCCGCCGGTGACTAGGCTGCCAGGCTCAGGCACGTTACCACCATCCATGACGCCGGCTTCCAGTACGCTACCGGTGGCGGCTTCAATGTTCGAGGTGATGACCGGAATATCGTTGGTACCGGTAACGGTGACCGTGACCAGCTGGGTGCTGTAGGCACCGTGCTCGTCGGTGACGGTGACCAGGAAGGTCTCCTCATGGGTCTCGCCTTGGGCGAGGGCATCGACCAGGGCGTTATCGGCCAGGGTGTAGCTCCACTCCCCGGTGCTGGCGTTGATGCTAAAGGTACCGTAATCGCTGACCTGAGGCACACCGCTCCAGGTCCAGCTGGCGCCGTTGTCCACATCTGCTGCGGTTAAGGTGCCGCCGGTGACTAGGCTGCCAGGCTCAGGCACGTTACCACCATCCATGACGCCGGCTTCCAGTACGCTACCGGTGGCGGCTTCAATGTTCGAGGTGATGACCGGAATATCGTTGGTACCGGTAACGGTGACCGTGACCAGCTGGGTGCTGTAGGCACCGTGCTCGTCGGTGACGGTGACCAGGAAGGTCTCCTCATGGGTCTCGCCTTGGGCGAGGGCATCGACCAGGGCGTTATCGGCCAGGGTGTAGCTCCACTCCCCGGTGCTGGCGTTGATGCTAAAGGTACCGTAATCGCTGACCTGAGGCACACCGCTCCAGGTCCAGCTAGCGCCGTTATCCACATCTGCTGCGGTTAAGGTGCCGCCGGTGACTAGGCTGCCAGGCTCAGGCACGTTACCACCATCCATGACGCCGGCTTCCAGTACGCTACCGGTGGCGGCTTCAATGTTCGAGGTGATGACCGGAATATCGTTGGTACCGGTAACGGTGACCGTGACCAGCTGGGTGCTGTAGGCACCGTGCTCGTCGGTGACGGTGACCAGGAAGGTCTCCTCATGGGTCTCGCCTTGGGCGAGGGCATCGACCAGGGCGTTATCGGCCAGGGTGTAGCTCCACTCCCCGGTGCTGGCGTTGATGCTAAAGGTACCGTAATCGCTGACCTGAGGCACACCGCTCCAGGTCCAGCTGGCGCCGTTGTCCACATCTGCTGCGGTTAAGGTGCCGCCGGTGACTAGGCTGCCAGGCTCAGGCACGTTACCACCATCCATGACGCCCGCTTCCAGTACGCTACCGGTGGCGGCTTCAATGTTCGAGGTGATGACCGGAATATCGTTGGTACCGGTAACGGTGACCGTGACCAGCTGGGTGCTGTAGGCACCGTGCTCGTCGGTGACGGTGACCAGGAAGGTCTCCTCATGGGTCTCGCCTTGGGCGAGGGCATCGACCAGGGCGTTATCGGCCAGGGTGTAGCTCCACTCCCCGGTGCTGGCGTTGATGCTAAAGGTACCGTAATCGCTGACCTGAGGCACACCGCTCCAGGTCCAGCTGGCGCCGTTGTCCACATCTGCTGCGGTTAAGGTGCCGCCGGTGACCAGGCTGCCAGGCTCAGGCACGTTACCACCATCCATGACGCCGGCTTCCAGTACGCTACCGGTGGCGGCTTCAATGTTCGAGGTGATGACCGGAATATCGTTGGTACCGGTAACGGTGACCGTGACCAGCTGGGTGCTGTAGGCACCGTGCTCGTCGGTGACGGTGACCAGGAAGGTCTCCTCATGGGTCTCGCCTTGGGCGAGGGAATTGACCAGGGCGTTATCGGCTAGGGTGTAGCTCCACTCCCCGGTGCTGGCGTTGATGCTAAAGGTACCGTAATCGCTGACCTGAGGCACACCGCTCCAGGTCCAGCTGGCGCCGTTGTCCACATCTGCTGCGGTTAAGGTGCCGCCGGTGACCAGGCTGCCAGGCTCAGGCACGTTACCACCATCCATGACGCCGGCTTCCAGTACGCTACCGGTGGCGGCTTCAATGTTCGAGGTGATGATGGGAGTGTCATTAGTACCTGTAATGGTAATGGTTAGCGGGACGAGTACCGAGTCGCCATCGCTATCGGTTAGCAGGTAGTTAAAGGTTTCGGTTATCTGCTGGCCTAGTGCGAGTGATTGTACTGCGCTGGCTCCATTGTTGAGTTGATAGCTATAGCTACCATCGGCAAACAGGGTGAGTACTCCGAACTGACCTTGGATGCTATTGGTTTCACCAAGGCTAATTGAGGTGCCTTGGCTGTTAGTGACAGCGGTAACCTCTGCTGAGTCTGCACCTTGTATGTCGTTGCCGAGTACGTTGCCTGTTGCCACTATAGCCGTATCTTCGGTGACGGCGTTGCTGTCGGCGAACCCTTCTGGCTGATCGTCGATAATATTGACGGTAATGGTACCTGTGGCGATATCGCCTTGATTATCGACCAATTCTATATTGAACAGGAATTGCAGCTGATCGCCAGTGCTGTGATCGGCTGAGCTATTGAAAGCGTAGTCGTAGGTAAATTGACCCGACGCGCTGTCAAAGCCGGTGATGGTGAGGACACCATTGGGCGTGTTGATTACTATGGGGCCAGCAAATTGGCCGCCACTAATGATATTGATACCGTTAATGGTCAGGCTGCTAATACCTGCGTCTGCTGCTGTTTGAATGCTGTTGGCAAAATTGGTGAGTAGTGCAGAAGGTGAACTACCCTGGGCCAGGTTGGCCTCAAATAGCGAGAAGGTCGCAGAGGAGACAGTGGGCGCACTGGGTTGAAGCTCGGGAATGATCACCTCTTCAACCGTGGTGTCTGGCGTCAGTGGGAAACCTGCTGTGTCCCAACCAGCATCGGCGAGGGTTTCATCACCGGTTCTGCCGACGGAGACGAAGTAAGCGTCGCCCTGGTTAGTCGGTGTGCCGGCTCCTGCGGCTGTTTCGGGCAGTCCTTGGGTCGGATCTTCACCGGCCAATATCTGCGCCTGCAGCGCGGCGATTTCGGGATCCAGGGCTACTGGCGTGTCGGTTTGCGGCGCGGCGTCGCTCTGTTGTCCCTGACCGGTGTCCTGGCTCACCGTTGTATCTTGATTAAGCGTGTCTTGCATCAAGTTGGCTTGGGTCGTTGATGAGCCATCTTCATATTCAAGATTAAACTTAGCATTGGGTGAAAATATAAGTTGCTCCCCGGCATGGATCAGGTCGCCTATTTTTACCTCTCTGATATTTCCTTGTTCATCTTTAACCTTGAGTTCGCCTACAAGGTTAACAACTACTGCATCCTGTGTTGTGATTGAAGCACCCATAATCATGTCTCGCTCTACAAAGAGTAAAATCAAGAGCAAAAGAGTTCTGTTTTGCGCTTGCTATTGGTATATCCACGTGGTTTAGCTCTTTAAGTGTGGTTGGCATTGGATAGCTGTCAAATAGCGGTAATTAAGGGAAAAATAGGGTGAAATAGTGTGTTTTTATAAAAATACAACTAATTAATTGTTTTAATGCGGGTTATATGTAAGGAAGCTGGTTGGGGGCATTTTTATAAATAAAAAACCACCAGTAAAGGTGGTTTCTTAGTTGAAAACAGTATAAAAAAGCGTCAAAAAATTGCCGCTTTTCGGTAATTCTGCAGTGCCTGGTTCTGTTCACCCAAGTGTTCGCAGGCCTCGGCAAGCGCCAGCCAGCGCTGTTTGGTGGGGGATTGCTGGCAGACTTTAGCCCACCACTTCTGAGACTCTCTGAACTCCTTGCTTTGATCGTACAGCGCGGCGATACAGGCCTGGTATTCGGTTTGCTCGCCTAGTTTCTTTTCAAGTTCAAAAAGTTGCTTTCTCGCGTCCAGATCCGCTGGGGTCAGCACCTTGGGCAGGGCGTCGAAGATCGCCTGCGTGGGCTGCTGTTTCGCCTGTTTCATCAACAGCTTTATCGCCTCATCTCTGCGCTCGAATTTGGCGAGGCCCAGGGCATATTGTGCAATAAACTCGGTTTGCTTACGTTCTGCGCGGGAAAGCCAGTGCCAGGCTTTTTCTAATGCCTGTTCGTTCTGCCCCGCAGCTTGCTTGAGCAGCTCCAGGTTAACCTCGGCGTTTAGCGTTTGATGCTCTGTTTCGTCTATGATGCCGCGCTTCTTAACGATGGGAAGCAGCAGTTTGAGGGCCGACCAATCTTGCTGGGCGCGATAGAGATCGAGTGCCAAGCCCAATACGGGTGGCTTGCTCTTGCTGGTCGGGTTGAGCTCATCCAGCAGGGCGCGCGCCCGGGTGAGTTCACCCTGTTGTAGCAGATACCTTACTCGTGTCGTGAGTACCGCCTTATAGGCCGCAGGATCTTTGGCCGCCTCGTTGAGGTAATGGTCACGGGCGTCATGATCGTTTCTGTGCTGGGCGGCGCGGGCGGCAGCTAATAGATTCAACGCCGGGATCTCGCCCTTATCGGCGCCACGGGCCATTGCCTTTTCGGCGGTCGACCAATCTTCTTCGGCCAGGGCTAAGGCGCCTGTGAGAGTATGTTTTCTGGCCGCCTTACGACGCCACTTTTCCGGTAGAAGGCGGCTGTTTAGAACCAAGTTTATGCTCCAGACGACCAGCATCTCCAGCAATACCAGCCCCACGTAAAACATGACGGCGGCAAAAATGGCAAATACCAGACTGGTTTCCAGTTCATAGTCGCCAATGGCGATATAGATATAGCCTTTTAGCCAGGAGAGATAGGGGCTGGCGATTAGGCCTATGATGACGATCACCAGGTAGATCAAGGCTCTTATCATAGCGATGTCTCCCGATCCTTAATCAGGCTGCCGTTGGTCACCAGCTGCTGTAGCAGCGGCGTGGCAGCAAATTGCTCTATGGTGGGCGACTGAATTTCCAGGGTGGCCAGCGCATCCAGTGCGGCCAGGGTCTGCTCGGTCTTGTTATCGTCGAGATCGAAATACTGGAAGATCCATTTTCTGGCCAGCGTCACCGACTGACGGTAATTCACCTGATCCTGTCGGAACAGCGCCAGTTGCGCCTGCAGGAGCTTGTTGCGAATGTTTTCAACAAGATACCACTGTTGATCGGGCGCCAGTAGCGGTGCCGGGTCTGTGGTGCGTTTGCGTATGATGACAAACTCTTCGATGAGTGCTTGCCAGGACTTGGCCAGATTACTCTGCCAGTCGTCGATAGATTCGGTGACTTGCAGCGAGTCGTCTTTGGCGTTGATCTTGGACTCGCTACGATTGACCTTGAGTTTCGGCAGACGCTCTATGATGGTGTCCAGGCTGAGTACAGTGCCGGCGACGTCGGTACTCTTGATGGCGGCGACATCGTTCATGTCTCGGGCCAAGGCCTTACGGATCGGCGTCAGCGACGGATCTTTCATGGTTTCGATGCGATCGTCCGCGGCCTCCAGCAGGCTAAGTGCCGTCTGGGGATCTTTCTCTAGCCACAGCTTATTGCCCGCCATTCTGACCAGGTATTTGGCTTCCTCGGCCATCCAATGGTTGGGGTTGCGCTGTGCCAACTTGTTAACCTGATCCTGCACCTCACCCTGCTTGACTTGTAGCTGGGCAAGCTTTTGACCGAATTGATTTTCTGCTGTGCGTTGCTGCTGCTCTAGATGGGTAATGCGGATGCGCGGATCGTCTAGCCCCTGTTGCAGCTGTTTGGCCAGCGCGGCCGTCTTTTCTTTCTGCTGGGTCAGCTCCTGATACAGGTAGAAGCCACCGGTTGCCGTGGCAAACAGGAGTAATAGGATAAATACCAGATTAAAGAGAAATCCCCATGAAACCCCGCCGCCAGACTGAGCGGGCTTGGTCTCCTGGGATGCTGTCGATTTGGCCTGTGGCGTGTCGGTAAAGGTCGCATCGATAGACTCATCGTGCTCTGTGGTGGCGACCGCTTTACTCTCTTGGGTATTTTTGTCCATTTAGGCAGATCCTTGAAGACGAGGGCGACATCGGCGAGCAGCGGTGTAAGAAGGCTTAATCCTGTAAACCTAAGGCTGTGAGTACTGCGTCGCGGTTTGCTGCTTTTGCATTGGTGACCCGTGTGAAACCTGCCGCAATGGCTTGGTCATAGACACGTGCGCTGGGCACTATAATATGACATGCGTGCAGCCAAGCAAATAATTCTTTAGGTACAAGTGTAATTAGATTGGCCAGAATTTCACCACTGGTAATCACTATGGTGTCAATTGCTTGCTCTCGCCATTCATAGGGAATGTGGGAATCTAGCTGAGGGCAGGCGCGGCGATAGACCTCCCAGTAGTCGACTTTGGCGCCTCTATCTGCCAGTTCGCTGGCCAGAGTTTCCCGGCCGCCGACTCCCCGGACTATGGTGATCTGTTGTCCTGTGATGGCTTGTAGCTGAGCTAAAGTAAGCAGGCCTTCGGTTTGCTGGCAAGACTCGGGGGCCTCAAAGGCCACAATGCCTTTGTCCTTAAGGGCGCAATAGGTTGCCTGACCGACCGCAAAATATTGCTTATCCTTAGGCCAAGCCGACGCCAGGGCAATATCGGCATATTCTACCGCATTGGTGCTGATAAAGATGATGATATCAGACTGATAGAAAAGCTTTTTCTTGTGCTCATGGTCAGCGGCATCATTCGCGACCACCGCTAGCAGCGGCGCTATGGTGAAAGGCACGTCACGTTGTGACAGTGCCTCGGCCATAGACTGATTGCGCCCTTCAGGGCGCGTCAGGAGTAGCTTCATTTTTACTTGGCGTATACCGCATCTAAAATGGCTTTGGCGCCTTTAGATAGCAGTTCATCGGCCAGTGCAATACCCAGCTGCTCAGCATCTTGCTTAGCGCCACTGGTTGCGCCGCGAATCACCTGGCTACCGTCTGGGTTACCTACCAGGCCGCGCAGCGACAGGGTGTCGCCATCGATTTCGGCGTAGGCACCGATTGGCACCTGACAGCCACCCTCTAGGCGAGTGTTCATGGCGCGCTCGGCGATCACGCGGTAGCGGGTTTCGATATGTTCTAGCGGTGCCAACAGGGCCTTGACGCGTTCATCGTCGGTGCGGCATTCGATACCCACGGCGCCTTGACCGTTAGCGGGTAGCGAGTCTTCCGCCGAGATGAAGCTGGCGATACGGTCTTCGAGTTTGAGGCGTTTCAGGCCTGCGGCCGCCAGAATGATAGCGTCATAGTTGCCTGCATCTAGCTTGGCCAGGCGAGTGCCCACGTTGCCACGCAGATCGCGGATCTCAAGATCTGGGCGCGCTGCACGGATCTGGCATTGGCGTCTCAGGCTTGAGGTACCGACGATGGCGCCCTGTGGTAACTCTTCGATATTCTTATAGGTATTTGAGACGAAGGCATCGCGTGGATCTTCACGCTCGCAGATCACCTGCAGGCCCAAACCTTCGGGGAAGTCGACCGGCACATCTTTCATCGAGTGCACGGCGATATCTGCCTTGCCTTCTAGCATGGCAACTTCCAACTCTTTAACGAACAAGCCTTTACCACCTACCTTTGCCAATGGCGTGTCCAGGATGACATCTCCCTTGGTGCTCATCGGCAGGAGTTCGACGACTAATCCCTCATGGGCTTTTTCTAGTTCGGCTTTAACAAATTCAGCTTGCCACATTGCCAGTGGACTTTTACGTGTAGCGATACGAATGACGTTTTGAGACATGCTCGATATTCCATCAGAGGCCATAGTTGCGCTAATGCTAACATTGCTAATTGCTAGATGTAAGAAATGGCTGTCGATTCTTTGAAGTTCACCCGCTTACGGTTTGTGCAGCTTGAGGATAAAGTGTGATCTAGCTCTCAAATACTTGCTGTTTCCGCCTAAGCTGTTAGCATGCTATAGGTGAGCTAAATGGACTAGGTTGCTTAAAATTGAAAGAGCAAGAGCATTTTATCGCAACGGCGGAGCGCTTAAACAAAGTGCGTTTAGCGCGTGCGCTTGCCATGTTGACGCCTCTGCAGCGTCATCTTATGCAACTGATCCCTGTGCTGTTTCACTATCATCGTAATGACTTCCCCGGTTACAACGGCCCCATGACGCCAAGCGGCGTGTTCGAATATTTTCCCAGTGACGATGCCCTCGAGGCCTGCCGTACCCTGGGGCTCAGCGAGCCCCAAGTGATCCATCAGCAGCAGAGCGCCCTGTATGGCGTCTATACCATGGGCAGTACCGCCAGTTTTGGGCAAAATCCTAAGAGTGATATCGACGTCTGGTTGGTGTATGACCCAACCCTGGCCGACGATGAAATCGCTTCCTTACAGGATAAGTCGCAGCTACTGACGGCCTGGTTTGGGAAGCACGATCTCGAAGTGAACATCTATCTGGTTCATCCAAAACAGTTTATTTCCAGCAGTAGTGACGGCGTGGTTCAGACCGCCAGCCTGGGGTGCGAAAACAGCGGCAGCGTGCAACACTGGTTGCTGCTGGAAGAATTTTACCGCAGCCAGATCTGTCTCGGCGGTAAGCGGGTCGCCTGGTGGCCAGGGGCCGAGGCGATCGAGAGCCATCTCTTTCTGGGGGACGTGAGTAACCTGCCCGCCAGCGAGTATTTCGGCGCCTCCCTGTGGCAGCTCTATAAAGGGTTGGACAAGCCCCACAAGGCCCTGCTCAAGGTAATGCTGCTGGAGGCCTATGCCAGCGATAATCCCAATAGCAATCTGGTGACCACTCAGGTATGGCAACGCACCCTGGCGGGGGATTTTTCGGCCTTCAACGATGCCTATTTTCTCCTGTATCAGTCGATAGAACACTATCTGGAATACAAGAACGATAAACGGCGCCTCGAGATTGTCCGTCGCTGTTTCTATTTGAAGTGTGGTATTAGGCTGACGGTGGCGGAGCACCCTAAAGATTGGCGTTACTATAAGTTGCAATCCTTGGTGACACGCTGGGGGTGGTCCGATAACCTACTGCGCACCTTAGATCAATGCGCCAGCTGGCACTGTGGCCAATTGCAGTGGTTCAACGAACAGCTCAATGAGTTGATGCTGGGCTGCTATCAGACCCTCCTACAATTTGCCTCGGCCAACAAGCTGAGCGACAGCCTGAAGATCTCCGAGTTGGGGCTGTTGACCCGCAAGCTACACACCTACTTTAGTGAAGATGACAAGCAGATCATCAGCCTCAACCGGCTCTGGACCCGCTCGGTAGCCGAGGCGCACCTGACGGTGATCTACAGCCATAATACTAAGGAGTATTACCTCTACCGCTGCACCCCAGAATCGAAAAATTTCATGGGGAATCGTGCGGTATTTCACTCCCATAGCAAGGCTAAGTTATTGATTTGGGCCAGCCTGAATGGCGTATCCACCGCCCAGACTCAGTGGTACGCCTATCGCGAAGGCAAAGGCCAGGATAAAGCGCTCACCAAGGCGGCCAAGCGTCTGCCCACTATCATGGCGGAGCGTCGCTGGCGGGCATCTAAGCTGGATCTGTGCCAGCCGTGGCATTTTCGTCAGCTGCTGTTTCTCATCAATTTCAATCGTGATGAGACCCAGCTGTGGCGGGGGCAGGAGATCATCTTCGACTACATGAACGCCAACATCTTCTCCATGGGGCGTCATCACAGGAATATGGTGCAGTCGCTGGATGTTATCTGCCAAAACAGCTGGGGAGAGTGGCACTGTCACCATTTCGAGGGTAACGAAGCCATCTTAGACGCCCTGGTTTATATCACGCCAGGCATGCAGCGGGCACCCCAGCAGGTGAAGGTGGATGTGGTAAGCTGCTCAAGCCGCCTCAGTACCCAGATAGAGCGCAGCATCAGCCAGCTGGTTCACCGAGCGAATCGCATGTGTACTAAGGCGAAAACCTCGTCGACCATGGTGCATCCCTTGCAGGTGGGCGGGATAAAATATGGCCTGTTCTTCAACTCCAAGGGCATGGTGTATCAGGACTTGAGTGAGTCCACGGCCTTCTATCAACGCCTCTCCAAGCAGCGAATGCTCGAGCTGCCGCGGCCGGATCTCGGCAACGAGCCTTTCAGCAAGATCCCTGAGGTGATCCAGGATTTTGCCGCCATCGGCGCGATTCAATACTTCTTGCGCCCGGGCAAGGAGGGGATAGATGTGTTTGTGCTGGATGAAAAAAATGAGCTGAATCATTATGTTCAGCCGGGAAACAACCTAGAGGAGCTGGTGAGTCAGGTGAGTCATCATCATGCCTTTGCGGATTCCTACCTGGATAACGAACGCTTTAATCTGCCGCAGTTTTTCCGTTTGGTCAGAGTCGATGGCCGCCTGCAGGCGCAGCCCTTTGGGGTCAACGTCGACGAGGCAGCCATCGAATTTTAACGCCGGCTTACAGGCTCAGCGCTATGCCGCCCTGACGCAGGATAGAGGCGAGCACGAAGGGCATAAATTCGCCCGCATCGCTGCGCTCATCCAGCCATTTACCCTCGACGTAAGAGAAGTGGTATCCACCAAACTGTGTCGCTACCCAGATCTGATGCAGGGGTTCTTGCTTATTGATGACTATCTTAGATTTGTCCTGGAACTCGAGTTGCAAAACATTGCCTGAGGCATCGATGTCGATATCGGCATCTTGTTCATCGATTGCGTTCTCTATGGCATCTTCAAGTGCGGTAAACATTTCGTCGGCGAGTTGGTGATACTCTGAATCTGTCATTGCCATCTGGGCATCCTTCAGTGGAGTGGGTTGTTGCAGAGCCCACATAGTAATACCAAATTTACCAAATATCTAACTTTGGCCGGGCCCTTGTGAGGTGAAGTTTGTCGCCAGCCGCCTGCATCTCTCTCTGCTTTGTAGAAACTAAGGAGGTCGCCTCGGCTTGCCAATGAATAAAAATATTCACATTCGGGGTTTTTAGTCTGGGTTAAGCTTGACGTTTTGGCCCTATCTCTGCAAACATCAGACAGACTCGATATTGGTTGTGCGCGGGCGAGTCAGGCGAAGGGCAAGGGCCCTGTTTGAAGGCGATAAAGCGATATTTTGCCGAGCAGGGAATTCGTTTGTCAGGTCGATGCCTGAGTTATGAAAAGTGGATTTTTATGGGGTTTAGCGGGGATTTATCCTGTTTGGGGTAAAAATCATCTTTTTCTCCCCCGCGAGCCGAGATAGTGCGTACAATCATGAGAAACATGATGAAAAAGGTACGGAGCCCTTTGGCTACCGTGTGTGATCCCCTCGAAACTGGAATGTCTGATGTTGAATAAGATGAAACCGATTTTACTTATGGTGTTGGCGAGCGCAGTGCTGAGCGGCTGCGGGCAGAAGGGGCCTCTGTATAAATCGCCAGCACAAGAAGACAATCAGAAGCCGCAGGTGGAACAGCCCACACCAGCAACCGAGCAGAATAACAATAAGGATTAAGCCCAGTGGATCACTTTCTCTATCAACAAGATGAACTCTATGCCGAGCAATGTACCGTTGCTTCGCTCGCAGAAACCTATGGCACGCCACTCTATGTCTATTCGCGCGCGACCCTAGAGCGTCACTGGCATGCCTTCGACAATGCGGTCGCCGACCATCCCCATATGATCTGCTACGCGGTAAAGGCCAACTCTAACCTGGCAGTGCTGAATGTGTTAGCGCGTCTGGGCAGTGGCTTCGATATCGTCTCCGGAGGCGAGTTGGCAAGAGTATTAGAAGCCGGTGGTGAGGCGAGTAAGGTGGTCTTCTCTGGCGTCGGCAAGACAGTTGCCGAGATGGAGATGGCCCTGGAGGCGGGGATTTACTGCTTCAATGTCGAGTCGGCCGCCGAGCTCGAGCAGCTTAACCTGGTCGCACTGAGGCTGGGCAAAGTCGCGCCAGTGTCACTGAGGGTGAACCCAGATGTAGATGCCGGCACACACCCTTATATCTCGACCGGCTTGAAAGAGAACAAGTTTGGTATCGCCATGGAAGAGGCCGAGGCAATCTTCCTGCGGGCAAATGAGTTGCCGGGCCTAGCGGTGAAGGGCGCAGATTGCCATATCGGCTCGCAGCTCACCGAGTTACAGCCTTTCCTTGATGCCATGGATCGCATGTTGGCCCTCATCGACCGTCTGGCCGAGCAGGGGGTGAAGATTGCGCACCTGGATGTGGGCGGCGGTCTGGGGGTCACCTATGATGGCGAGCAGCCGCCTGAGCCGAGTGCCTACGCCAGTGCCCTGCTTGGTAAACTCGCGGGACGCGACCTCAAGCTCATCTTCGAGCCGGGCCGTGCCATTGCCGCCAATGCCGGTATCTTCGTGACTCAGGTGCTCTACCTGAAAGAGAACGCCGAGAAGAATTTCGCCCTGGTCGACGGCGCCATGAACGACCTTATTCGTCCTTCGCTGTACAGCGCCTGGCAGAAGATCATCCCTGTGGTTCCACGCTCTGGTGAGACTCGCCAATATGACGTGGTGGGCCCAGTGTGTGAGACGGGGGACTTCTTAGGCAAAGACAGGGCGCTCAACATCGAGGCCAATGATCTGTTGGCGGTGCGCTCGTCGGGCGCCTATGGCTTTACCATGGCATCAAATTATAACTCTCGTCCCCGCGCCGCCGAGGTGATGGTGGATGGCGATCGTCATTATTTGGTGAGAGAGCGAGAAAAAGTCGCGCAATTGTGGCAAGGTGAACAACTCCTCCCTTAAGCAGGGCAGGCCGGTTACTTTTTGAAGGAAAACACATTTGATCCATTTCACCAAGATGCACGGTTTAGGCAATGACTTTATGGTGGTCGATGGCGTGACGCAGAACGTCTATTTCTCGCCCGAGCAGATAAAGCGCTTAGCGGATCGCAACTTCGGCATCGGTTTCGATCAGCTCCTGTTGGTGGAGCCGCCCTATGATCCTGATCTGGATTTTCACTATCGCATCTTTAATGCCGATGGCAGCGAAGTCGAGCAGTGTGGCAATGGCGCCCGCTGTTTCGCGCGCTTCGTAAAGAGCAAGGGATTGATCAACAAGCAGAAAATAAAGGTCAGTACCTCTTCTGGCAAGATGACCTTGCGCCTTGAGCGTGACGGCAGCATCACGGTCAACATGGGGATCCCTGTGCTGGAGCCGAGCCGCATCCCCTTCAATGCCAAGAAGGCGGAGAAGACCTACTTGCTGCAGGCCGATATGCCTGAGGGCATGCAGACCTTCCTCTGCGGTGCCGTGTCTATGGGTAATCCCCACTGCGTGCTCGAGGTCGACGACGTAGCCAACGCCGATGTCGAGCGGATAGGTTCACTGCTGACCAAGCATGAACGCTTCCCCAAGGGGGTGAACGTAGGTTTCATGCAGGTGGTCGATGCAAACCATATTAAACTTAGAGTGTATGAGCGCGGCGCGGCCGAAACCTTGGCCTGTGGCAGCGGCGCCTGTGCGGCCGTGGCCGTGGGCCAACTGCAAGGCAAGCTTGCCAGACGCGTGCGGGTCGATCTTCCCGGTGGTAGCTTAACCATTAACTGGGAAGGCGAGGGTAAGCCCCTATGGATGACGGGGCCTGCTGAACATGTATACGATGGACAGATACAGCAATGAATGATGCGATGAACAAAAAAGCCGAGTTGCCCTTCGATGAAGTCTTAATTCGCGAGTACCTGCTCGACAATCCCGACTTCTTCGCCCGCTATCCCGAGCTGTTGTTGGCGATGCGGATCCCCCATGAGCAGCGCGGCGCAGTATCCTTGGTGGAGCGTCGTCAGGAGATGCTCAGATCCAGGGTGACTCAGCTAGAGGAGGAGATCACCTCCTTGCTGGCCATGGCTTCGCGTAACGAACAGATCTATATGTTCAATACCGCCTTGTCGCTCAAGCTGTTGCAGGCCGAAGATCTCGGCGACTTGCGGCAGATACTGTCGAGCGAGTTGCAGAAGCAATTTCAGTTTACCCATGTTCGTTTGATCACTGTCCATGATATCGACAGTGAACTGTCGAACATCTGGAGCGAACGCCTGAAGCAGGGCTACTACTTCGGCCGTCTTACCCAGAATGAATCTAAGCGCCTGTTTGGCTGCGAGGTGGGCTCAGTGGCGCTGTCCCGCCTGTCACAGCAGTGTGGCCAGGTGATCTTTGCCATCGCCAGCCAAGACCCTATGCATTTCCATCCTGAAATGGATAACCTCTTGCTGGATCAGCTCAAACAGTTACTCGACCACCTGCTGCCTAAGTTGTGAGGCCGTGATGTCTGACGACTGGGTGCAGGAATTTGTCTCATATCTGGTCAGTGAGCGGCAGCTCTCTCCCCATACGGTCAGAAACTATCGCTTCGAGCTCGAGCGGGTCGGCGAACTCCTCCCTGAGAATTTTATCTGGGCAGAGGTCAGCGACGAACAGCTGCAAGCCGTACTCAATAAGCTGCACCGCAAGGGGCTGGGGCCTCGCTCCATCGCCCTGACGCTGTCGGCCCTCAAGCAGTTTTGTCATTATCTGCTGCAAGAGGGCTATATCAAAAAAGATCCCTGCCTGAACCTCAGCGCCCCGAAACAGCAAAAGCCCCTGCCCAAGAATATGGATCTCGATTCCGTGACCCACCTTCTGTCTATCGAGGGAGACGACCCGCTGGCGTTGCGGGATAAGGCTATCATGGAGCTGTTCTACTCTTCGGGCCTGCGTCTGGCTGAGTTGGCGGCCCTGGATACCCGAGATATCGCCAGCGGCGAGCATCAGGTCAAGGTCATGGGTAAGGGCAGCAAGGAGCGTATAGTGCCCGTTGGCCGAATGGCACTGAGTGCCATCGACGACTGGCTCAAGGTGCGCTCGCTTTTGCCCTGTGAAGACGACGCCCTGTTTGTCACCGCCAAGGGCAAACGCCTCGCCCACAGGAGCATACAGGCCAGGCTAAACAAGTGGGGTCAGCAGCAGGGGTTAAATGCCCGGGTGCATCCCCATAAGCTGCGCCACTCCTTCGCAACCCATATGCTGGAATCCAGCGCGGATCTCAGGGCAGTGCAGGAACTGCTGGGGCATGCCAACCTGTCCACCACTCAGGTCTACACCAGCCTGGACTTTCAACATCTAGCCAAGGTCTACGACGGCGCCCATCCCAGGGCGAAGAAACGAGGTGGTAATGGTTAGTGTGGCGATAGGTCTGCGACCCTTTAAGGCGATCAGTTTCGATCTGGACGATACCCTGTATGATAACCGGCCCATCATCATGGCCGCCGAGCAGCGCCTACTAAGCTATCTGGCACAAAGGCATCCACTGACCCAAGCTTGGGGCCTGGATGATTGGCAGGCATTGAAGCGCAGTCTGATAAGACAATCCCCAAGCCTGGCCCACGACACCTCGGCGGCGCGCCTGGTGACCCTGGAGCAGGGGCTGATAACCTTAGGTTACGCTAAGACGCAGGCCGGCGAGGCGGCACAGCAGGCCCTGGCCTACTTTGTCGAGCAGCGTTCCGACTTTAGCGTCGCGCCCGAGGTGATGGCCAAGCTCGCTCGTCTGGCGCGGCGCTATCCTTTGGTTGGCATCACCAATGGCAATGTCGATGCCCAGCGGATTGGGCTGGGTGAGGTGCTGGAGTTCGTCCTGCATCCCGGCAATGGTACTCGCATGAAGCCCTATCCCGATATGTTCTATCAGGCTTGTCAAAGGCTGGATATCGGCTGTCAGCAGCTCTTGCACCTGGGCGATAGCTTTAAGGCCGATGTTCAGGGGGCTCGCCGCGCGGGTTGCCAGGCTGCCTGGTTGAATCCGGCGGTTGGAAGGAAGCCTCAGCTAATTTCTGAGGGGCAACTACCCCATATTACCTGCACTGATCTTGACGATCTGCTGGCCCTTATCGACTAGGCTTGTCGGTCACTTATTTGTACTTTTCGGCTAACCATCACAGTCAGTTAACCTTAATTCCTCTATTGTCGGTGCTCATATTTCAAGGATAGAGAGGATTTATGCGTACAAGGTTACTTCCCCTTTTGCTGCTGGCGTGGACGACGCCCGTATTCGCCCATGGGATCACCCATGGTGCGGGCTTCATGACCGGCTTTAATCATCCGGTGCTCGGTTTCGATCACCTGCTGGCCATGCTGAGTGTGGGCCTGTTGAGTACTCAGTTAGGTGGGCGGGCGATCTGGACGGTACCGCTGGCCTTCATGGCCTTCATGTTGGTCGGGGGCATCCTTGGCCTCTATGGCGTGGCATTGCCCTGGGTTGAGCTGGGGATCGCCCTGTCTGTGTTACTGCTTGGTCTGGCTATCGCCTTGGGTAGGCACATTCCGTTGCTGCTCGCCATGGGATTTGTGGGACTGTTTGCCATCTTTCACGGCCACGCCCACGGCGCCGAGATGCCGGCCTTAGCCAGCCCGGTGCTCTATGCGCTTGGCTTCCTCACGGGAACCGCGGTGATCCATCTGCTCGGGGTGGCGCTTGGCATCATAATGCAGCAGCTGAGCCGTAAGCTGCCGCTGCTGCGTCTCAGTGGCGGTGTGATCGCCTTGGTCGGTGGTTATCTGATTGTCGGCGTCTAGCTCATCGACTGGATAGGGGCGCCGATTGCTGCGCCCCTTCTCTTGCTAAGTGATAGATAACTAAGCTTTAAATAGCTAATTGTTGAATGGCTATGTTTTAAATAGCTATGTTTTAAATCGCTATGTTTTAAATCGCCAGGGTCTTAGGGAAGAGGATGTTGTTCTCGATGTGTATGTGCTGCTGCAGATCGGCGACAAACTCCTTCAGGGTGGCATAGCAGATGCGCCAGGTGGTGCAGGCGTGGGGCGGCGGCGTGAAGTCGTTGGTGAGGGCTCTCAGGCGCTCGACAATCTCGCTGGCCTCATCGTGCTCATGCTCCATGGCGTTGATGGGGTTGCCTATGTGACCGAAACAGCCACTCACCTGCTCGCCTGCTGCCATGGCGCGGATGGCAGGGAAGAGGATCTGCTCCTCCTTCATCAGGTGGGGCATGAGATCTTCTATCAGGGCACGCACCCAGCCGGCAAAGGGTTTTATCTCGTCATAATGCTCGCCGTGGGCGCGCACCATCTTCTGGCTATATTCGATAAGCAGTGGCGCCTTCTCACGCACATAGTCGTGGTGTGTCGCCTCGATATAGTCGATCAGTTGACCTAAGGGTAACTGATTCAGGCTATCCTCTTGCATCCCTTCGGCCTTCACGGCCTGGAGCGCCGCCTCTACCTCCACCAGGGCGATGCCTGCCCGATCACAGGCCTTTGCCAGGGTGCGCTTGCCGCCGCAGCAGAAATCGATACCAAATTGGCTGAAGACGTGGGCACGTCGAAAGTCGCCGGCCACTAGGCTGCCAACCGTCTCTTCGGCAAATTCTGAGGCCAACGGGGACTGTGTAGATAAAGACATGGTGACTCCAATTTAAAAGCTGTATTTTATAAGTGTGTTTAAATGGTAGAGAGGTTGATGGGTAAATTCAACGTAAACTTGAGTGTTTTACTCGGGATTATTGGTTTAGTTGAGGCAGATCATGATTTACACGTTAAGCCGTGGGCCTAAGATGAGGGATTGATTGCAGAGTTGTGTGGCTGAGAGGGGAATGAAGCGGCTTAAAGCAAAACGGGCCCACCATCGCTGGCGAGCCCGTTCAATACAGCTGACTAAGAAAGTCTTAGTTCATGCCATACTTCTTTAATTTCTTACGCAGAGTACCACGGTTGATGCCTAGCATGTTGGCCGCGCGAGTCTGGTTACCACGAGTGTGTTGCATGATGATATCTAGTAGAGGTGCTTCAACTTCACATAACACCATTTCATAAACTTCTTCGGCTTCCTGGCCGTCCATTTGAGCGAAAAAGTTAGTTACTGCGCGCTTCACTGCGTCACGAAGTAACTGAGGCTTGATAGTGCCGTTAGCGGTTTCGATTTTGCCTACGGTAAGCTGATGAGCTTCTGGTTGAGTTGTCTGATCAAACATTCGTATTCTGCTCTTTATTAATTCTTTACTAATTCATCAAAATAACGCTCCAACATGGAACGTTGTTCTTCAACAGTTTCCAGCCGATTGAAGTCGGCTCTGAAAGATCTCTGCGCTTCTTGGTCCAGATACCATCCAACATGCTTTCTGGCGATACGTAACCCTTTGTATTCGCCATATAATGCATATAAATTCTTGAGGTGTTCCAGCATCACTTGACGCTTTTCGTCCACTTCAATGGGCGCTAGCTTATTACCTGTTTCCAAGTAATGTTGGATCTCTCTGAATAGCCAAGGCCGTCCTTGAGCGCCTCTTCCTATCATCACGGCATCTGCGCCCGTATAGTCCAGCACGTAGCGTGCCTTCTCCGGGGTACAGATATCGCCATTTGCGACAACTGGAATAGAGACATTCTGTTTAATCGCACGAATCGTGTCGTACTCGGCGTCGCCTTTGTACATGCATTGTCGCGTACGGCCATGGACCGCGAGCGAGGCAATGCCACAATCTTGCGCAATTTGGGCTATGTGAACCCCATTTCGGTGTTCGGGTGCCCATCCGGTGCGAATCTTCAGGGTGACAGGTACATCCACAGCGGCAACGACAGCCTGTAAAATCGCTTTTACCAGCTCTGGTTGCTGCAGTAGTGCCGAACCTGCCAACTTCTTATTCACTTTTTTTGCAGGACACCCCATGTTGATATCGATGATCTGTGCGCCCTGTTGTACGTTGACAAGGGCGGCATGGGCCATCATATCGGGGTCGGCACCTGCAATTTGTACTGAGCGAATCCCATCTTCACCAGCGTGTGCCATGCGCTGTCGGCTCTTGTCCGTGTCCCAGACCTCGGGATTGGACGAAAGCATCTCAGATACAGCCAGGGCGGCGCCGTAGCGTAAACAGAGATTTCGGAAGGGTTGGTCGGTGACTCCTGCCATAGGAGCCACGATCAGCTGATTCTTCAGTTGATAGGGTCCAATCTGCATTAATCATCACACCTTGCGCTTCAAAGGGGCGCTATAGTACGCCTTTTTCAAGCCTGTGAAAAGGTCAATAAATGACCTGAGAGCAACTTTTTTGCTTGACTTTTGCGAGGTGAGAAGTCTGTGGCGGCCTTGCGGCCGCTGGCTTTTACCCCTATTTGCGTCTGCCTGTCAAGCGGCTCCAATCCTCTTTGTGAACTGGTGCGTCCATGTCAAACCACTGGGCATAATGCTGGCTGATCTCGTGGGCCTGTTCCTTTAATAGGCCTGAGAGTGCCAGCAGGCCACCGGGCTGAACTTTCTCGGCGATCAGCGGCGCCAGTTCGCGCAGCGGTCCGGCAAGAATGTTGGCCACCAGAACCTCTGCCTTAAGATCGGCAGGCTGGTCTTCTGGCAGATAGAGGTCGAGCTTATCGGCCACCTGGTTGCGCTCGGCGTTAGCCTTAGAGGCATCGATCGCCTGATAGTCGATGTCGATACCTGTGACCTTGGCGGCGCCCAGCTTGAGCGCGGCGACCGCGAGAATGCCTGAGCCGCAGCCAAAATCGATTGCTTCTTTACCTTGTAAGTCCAGGCCATCTAACCACTCCAGGCACAGGGCGGTAGTAGGGTGGGTGCCGGTGCCAAAGGCCAGGCCTGGATCCAGCATGACGTTGACCGCTTCAGGGTCGGGCACTTCGCGCCAGCTTGGGCAGATCCATAGGCGACGACCAAATTGGATAGGGTGGAAGTTGTCCATCCACTCTCTTTCCCAGTCCTTGTCTTCGACCTGCTCTATCTTATGGCTAAAGTCGGCGCCTAAATAAGGTTGCAGCTTAAGCATCTCCACCACGGGCGCCAGATCATAGTCGGCCTCGAACAGGGCGGTGATCACTGTGTGGCTCCACAGCGGGGTCTCACCCAGGTTAGGCTCGTAGATTGGGGTGTCTTTACCATCTTCATAGGTGATCGACAGGGAACCCAGCTCCATCAGCATATCGCTGAGCTGCTCGGCGTGTTGGTTATCTGTGTCTATCTTTAACTGGATCCAGGCCATGGGATCTTCTCTCTAAGGTCAATATAAGGTCAATAATGGCCCTATTGTAAACCAAGCCTAAGGCAAAGGCCGAGGAATCTGTGCCGAAACTGAGATTTGGGGGATTTAGCATCTAAATTCAATCGGTTATTTTGACTTGTTTGTGGTTGGTTGTATTGTTTGAAATAAGTGTTTAAATTACTGATTACTATTGGTTAATTGGTTTTACCTTTGTTTCGTTGTGGGCGGATTGTTTGTGATCGACGTCAAATGTTCCACCTTGGCAGGGTGAGGTGTCTCACGCTTTTCAGCTGTCCGTATAGGCAGCTAAAAACTTGTTGGTATGGTGTAGATCCCGACACTAGGCGCAGAAAGATCATGAAGGTTAACAGCTTGCAGTACCAACACACACATTACGCTGCTTTGGGCAGTCCCTGGTCCGCCAAGGCTGACAGAATACAGAGTGCCACCGGCATCTTATTGGGATGTTTTTTGCTGGCGCATCTGCACTTCGAGTCGAGCATTCTCTTCGGAAAAGAGACCTTCTATCACGTGGTGCAGTTCCTCGAAGGTGGCATGTTTAGTGATGATGGTCACGGCATGCCGATAGTGACCAAGGTGTTTTCTATCTTCATCATGCTGGTTGTGATGCTGCATGCGGCGGTGGCGCTGCGTCGCTTCCCGGCCCAGCTGGGGCAATGGCGCGCGCTGCGTAATCACATGCAGGGGATCAAGCATAAAGACAGCCATGCCTGGTTCTGGCAGTTGGTGACAGGCTTCATCCTGTTCTTCCTGGCACCGGTGCACATCTTTACCATGATAACCAACCCGGAGATCGGCCCCCATCTGTCGGCCGAGCGCGTCTATCACGCCAATGCTTGGTTGCTCTACGCTCTGTTGCTGCCCGCCGTGGTGGTGCACGCCATGATAGGACTCTACCGCGTCGCGGTGAAGTGGGGGCTTATCCGTCACCGTAAGGGGCTGAGAAAGGCGATCAAGGTGTTGATCATCTATCTGATGACCCTGGGCATCTTGAGCCTCATCTCTTACATCATGATAGGCCGATCACTCGTCTTGCCAATTACGCCATTTGTGCCATAACTGTGTAGGCGCGGGGTAGATTAGCAAATTATAAAATATCGGATTGTGTTTTGATCTATCTCACGGTTTCAGTTGGGTTTGTGAGCGACATTAAGGCTAGCTGTTTTTAAATCTGTTTGTCTCGCACTTTTCCCACTTTTCACAGGAGTGCCTATGTCGCTGGCGAAGAAAAATAATAATGTAAGCGGTTGGCTCGATATGAGCCAGAGTGTTTCTGGCGTCATCTTAGCCTTGTTCCTCTGGACACACCTGGTGTTGGTCTCCTCCATCCTGTTGGGGGCCGATGCCATGACATTTGTGGCACGTACCATGGAGCTGAGCTTCCTCAGCGCCGATGGCCATGGTTATCCCTGGGTGGTGTCGGGCATCGCCATCATAGTGGCGCTACTGGCGTTGATCCATGTGTTGGTTGCCGTGCATAAGATGCCGCTGAACCTGCAACAGCAGCGGGCACTGCGCCAGCAGATGAGCGTGATCCACCATGACGACACTAAGCTGTGGGTGTGGCAGGCGATCACCGGCGTGGGGATCTTCCTGTTGCTGCCCGTGCATCTTTGGTTGATCGGCAGCGCGCCGGAAACCATAGGCCCTGTGGGCAGCGCAGACCGTATCTGGAACCAAGGGGTCTGGATGGTCTATCTGCCCTTGCTCTTGTGCGTCGAGTTACATGCCGCCATCGGCATCTATCGCGTGGCCATCAAGTGGGGCGCCAAGCGCGCCATCGACGCCCGCGCCCGAATTAAAAAAATAAAAACCATAGTGAGTGTGGTGTTTGTGGTGATAGGTCTGGCCTCTCTGCTCGCCTTCCTGCCCTACGCCAGCTAACCCATTAGACGCTAATTTGATCTCTTATCCCTCGTAAGGAGCAAGTGTGAAACTGATATATACCGATTCTTTAGTCGTGGGCGCCGGACTGGCGGGACTAAGGGTCGCCATCGCCTCGAAGGAACGCGGCCTGGATACCCTGGTGCTGTCACTGATCCCCGCCAAGCGTTCCCATTCGGCAGCTGCCCAGGGCGGCATGCAGGCCAGTCTGGGCAATACCGTCAAAGGCATGGGAGACGATGAAGACGTACATTTCCAAGATACGGTAAAGGGATCGGACTGGGGCTGTGATCAGGAAGTGGCGCGCATGTTTGCTCACTGCGCCCCCAAGGCGGTGCGTGAACTGGCGAACTGGGGCGTGCCCTGGACGCGGGTCACCAAGGGGCCACGTCAGGTGGTGGTAAACGCCGAGAAGGTCACCATCGAAGAGGCCGAGGAGGCCCATGGCCTGATCAACGCCCGCGACTTCGGTGGTACCAAGAAGTGGCGCACCTGCTATACCGCAGACGGCACCGGCCACTCACTGCTCTATGCCGTAGATAACAAGGCGATCTCCCTGGATATTCCGGTACACGAAAGGGTCGAGGCGTTGGCGCTTATTCACGATGGCAAGCGTTGCCATGGGGTGGTGGCCAGATGCCTGATCACGGGTGAGCTGCGCGCCTATGTGGCCAAGTCCACCACGATCGCAACCGGCGGCTATGGCCGTATCTATGAGGTCTCCACCAATGCGATCATCTGCGAGGGGATAGGCCAGGCGTTGGCGCTGGAAACCGGCGTGGCGACCCTAGGTAACATGGAGGCGGTGCAGTTCCACCCGACGGCCATCGTGCCTGTGGGGATTCTGACTACCGAAGGTTGCCGCGGTGATGGCGGCCTGCTCAGAGACAAAGATGGCCATCGTTTCATGCCCGATTATGAGCCGGAGAAGAAAGAGCTGGCCTCGCGGGACGTAGTGTCGCGCCGCATGACAGAACATATGCGCAAGGGTAAGGGGGTCGACAGCCCCTACGGGCCGCACCTCTGGCTCGACATCACCCTGCTTGGCCGCAAGCATGTGGAGACCAACCTGCGTGAGGTGAAGGAGATCTGCGAGAACTTCCTCGGCATAGATCCCGCCGAAGATTGGATCCCAGTGCGTCCGACCCAGCACTACTCCATGGGCGGTATACGTACCGATGCCAAGGGGCAGAGTCCCCAGCTAAAAGGGCTGTTCAGTGTGGGTGAGGCGGCCTGTTGGGACATGCATGGCTTTAACCGCCTGGGGGGCAACTCGCTGGCGGAAACCGTGGTGGGTGGCATGATAATCGGCAAGTATGTGGCCGACTTCTGTGAAGAGAACACCCTGGAAATCGACACCTCGCTGGCCGAACGCTTCGTGGCTCAGGTGCGAGATGAGATAGATGGCTTGGTCGAGGGGCAGGGCAGTGAGTCTGCCTATGAGCTTAAGCGCGAGATGCAGCGCATCATGATGGACTATGTGGGCATCTTCCGTAATGGCCCTGAGCTGACCAAGGCGGTCGAGGAGTTAGAGGCTCTGCTGATCCGCTCGCGTAATTTGGGCCTTAAGTGCAAGAAGCGCCATGCCAATCCAGAGCTGGTAGAGGCGTTGAGAGTCAAGCGCATGCTCAAGGTAGCATTAACGGTTGCCTGCGGCGCTGAGGCGCGCACCGAGAGCCGCGGTGCCCACGCCCGTGAAGATTATCCGCAGCGTAACGATAAAGAGTGGCTCAACCGCACGCTCTCCTCCTGGCCGAGCAGTGACGCCACCCGTCCTCAGTTGGACTACGAACAGCTCGACGTGATGAAGATGGAGCTGCCACCTGGCTATCGTGGTTATGGCATCAATAACGCCATCGCCCATCCGGACACAGAGAAGCGAGAGAAACAGATAGTCGAGATCTTGAGTAACCTGGGCGAAGATGCCGATCGCCATGAGCGTCAGCACGCGCTGATGCCGTTCGAGGTGCCGGAATCCCTTAGAGAGAAGAATGAGCGTTTGCATGATAAGCCGCTCGGAAACAGTCAGCAGCTTGGAGAAGAAAGCAAATGAGTCAGGGTCGTACACTAACCTTTAATATCTTCCGTTATGATCCTCAGATGCCGGACGATAAGCCCAAGATGGTCAAGTATCAGCTGGAAGAGGCACCGGGCATGACGGTGTTTATCGCGCTGAACATGCTGCGTGAGCAGCAGGATCCGTCACTGCAGTTTGATTTCGTCTGTCGCGCCGGGATCTGCGGTAGCTGCGCCATGGTGATCAACGGTTATCCCACCTTGGCCTGTCGCACCCTGACCAGTAAGTATCCTAAAGGGGAGATCACCCTGATGCCGCTGCCGGGTTTCGAGCTGATCGGTGACCTGTCGGTCAACACAGGTAAGTTTATGCGTGAGCTGGCAGAGCGTCTCAAGTTGTGGCTGCATCCGAGAAACGACGAGGCGGACATTCACCGCATCGAGGCGCCCATGGATCCCGAGGAGGCCGCCAAGCTCTATGAGCTGGAGCGCTGCGTCGAATGTGGTGTGTGTGTCTCGGCCTGTGCCACCAAGCAGATGCGCGACACCTTCGTCGGCGCCGTGGGCATGATGAAGATCGCTCGTTTCGAGCTCGACAGTCGCGATGCCCGCAGCGTGGAAGACTTCTATCACGTGATAGGTAATCAGGATGGGGTATTCGGTTGCATGACCCTGCTGGGCTGTCAGGACAACTGTCCTAAAGATCTGCCGCATATGCAGCAGATCGCCTATCTCAGACGTAAGATGGCAACCGCTTTGGTATAAGCCCTAAGCTGTTTGTGCACACCTTTGAAAGCCTGCCTGAGCAGGCTTTTTTATTGGCACTCAATCCACCACTTGGCTTACTTTTATCAAAAATATTTTGATAAAAGTAAGGTTTTTAGTCAGTCTATGCTTAATAGAATTCCACTCAAAGAGAGTGCCGAACGCGGCGGGGAAACAGGCGATGCAGGTCAATGATCTATTGTTATTTGTAAGGGTCGCCGACTGCGGCAGCCTGAGCGGCGCGGCGGTCGAGCTGGAGATCTCCGCGGCGGTGGCCAGCGCCAGCCTGAAGCGGCTGGAGAAGGAGCTGGATACCGTGCTCTTCATTCGCAGCACCCGCAGCCTGAGGCTGACTGACGCCGGCGAGCGTTACCTCAGCTATTGTCGTCGGGCGCTGGAGGACCTGCGTCTCGGTGAGCAGGCGCTGGCCTGCGCCAAGTCGCAGATTGCCGGCAAACTGAGTGTAGCCCTGCCATCCGATGCCGGGCGCAACTATATTCTGCCCTGGCTGGATCATCTGATGGACGAATATCCCAGGTTACAGCTGAGGCTGCATCTCGCCGACAGCCTGACCAACTTCTATCACGACAAGATAGATGTGGCCCTGCGTAGCGGCACCCCCAAGGATTCTAGCCTAGTGGCCTTTAAGATCTGCTCGGCACAGCGCATCCTGTGTGCCTCGCCTGAGTATATTGCTGTCCATGGCCGCCCCGAGACCCTAAGCGATCTGGAGAAGCATAACTGCTTGTTTTTCATGTTAGATGAGAAGACCCACGACCAATGGTGTTTCTATCGTGACGGTCAGAGTCACAGGGTGAGGGTGTCGGGCAATCGCACCTGTAACGACGCCGAAGTCGCCCGCAAGTGGGCGTTGGCGGGCAAGGGGATCGTCTACAAGTCATCCCTAGATCTGGCTGACGACCTGGCCTGCGGCGCCCTGGTGCCGCTGCTGACCCAGTACAGCGGCGAGAGCGCCGACCTCTATCTTGTGTGTCCCGGGAGGCAACATGTGACACCTCTGGTGCTGACCCTCAGGGAGCATCTGCGCCAGCGCTGCCAGCAGCGCGCCAAGCGCCTTGCCCCGGCTTTTACTCAGCAGGCATAAAAAAAGCCGCATCTTTGCGGCTTTTTTATCGATAACATTTTAAGACTAATATTAGGACTTTTATTAAGACTTGGCGCGTTTCATCGCGGTGAAGAACTCTTCGTTGGTCTTGGTCATGGCCAGCTTGTCGATGAGGAACTCCATACCGCTGACTTCGTCCATCGGATTGAGGATCTTACGTAGGATCCACATCTTCTGTAGCTCGTCCGGTGTGGTCAGCTTCTCTTCGCGACGGGTACCCGAGCGGTTGAAGTCGATAGCTGGGAAGACACGCTTCTCGGCGGCCTTACGAGACAGGTGTAGTTCCTGGTTACCCGTACCCTTAAATTCTTCGTAGATCACTTCATCCATCTTAGAACCGGTATCGACCAGCGCAGTGGCGATAATGGTCAGGCTGCCGCCATGTTCGATGTTACGTGCTGCGCCGAAGAAGCGCTTAGGACGGTGCAATGCGTTGGCGTCCACACCACCGGTAAGAACCTTACCAGATGAAGGGATCACTGTGTTGTAGGCGCGTGCCAGACGGGTGATAGAGTCGAGCAGGATCACTACGTCTTTCTTGTGTTCTACCAAACGCTTAGCCTTCTCGATAACCATCTCGGCTACCTGTACGTGACGGCTGGCTGGTTCGTCGAAGGTAGAGGCGACCACTTCACCTTTTACCAGGCGTTGCATCTCGGTTACTTCTTCTGGACGCTCGTCGATCAGCAGCACCATGAGCACAACTTCTGGGTTGTTGTAGGTGATGCTCTGGGCAATGTTTTGCAGCAGCAGGGTCTTACCAGCCTTTGGCGGCGCCACGATCAGGCCACGTTGGCCCTTACCGATTGGCGAGCAGAGGTCGAGAATACGGGCGGTAATATCTTCGGTTGAACCGTTACCACGTTCCATTCGGATACGTTCTTCTGCATGAAGTGGGGTTAAGTTTTCGAAGAGGATCTTGCTGCGGGAGTTTTCGGGTTTGTCGAAGTTGACTTCACTGACTTTCAGTAGCGCGAAATAACGTTCGCCTTCTTTCGGGGGACGGATTTTACCAAAAATGGTATCACCGGTGCGCATGTTGAAGCGGCGAATTTGACTCGGTGAAACATAGATATCGTCTGGACCTGCCAGGTAAGAACCGTCTGCGCTACGAAGGAAACCAAAACCATCTTGCAGGATTTCTAGTACCCCGCCACCGAAAATATCTTCACCGCTTTTGGCGTGGGCTTTAAGGATTGCGAAAATAATGTCCTGTTTGCGGGCTCGGGCCATGTTCTCGATTTTCATATCCTGAGCCAGAATGACTAGGTCTGAAATCGACTTCTCTTTTAATTCTGATAAATTCATCGTGGTGGGTCTTGTATATTGCGAGACAAAGCTATTTTGGGACTAATAGCATAAAGTTGTTTGGATATTAATCGAAATAGCGAGGTGTGGTTAATGAGAAAGTTTCTGGTTATTAAAGTAGCACTATAGGAGCAGGGCGTCTAGAAATTTAGCGACCCTCGACACAATTACTTGACCAAGCTGTGTCGAGAATCACTTTCTATGACAAAAATGTCATAGGGATCGAAGCATTATAGTTGTGCGTCGATGAACTCTTTAAGTTGAGTCTTAGAAAGGGCGCCTACTTTAGTGTCGGCTAGCTCACCATTCTTGAATAGAAGCAGTGTTGGAATGCCACGTACGCCGTACTTCGCCGGAGAGGCGTTGTTTTGGTCTACGTTTAGCTTAGCGATAGTTACCTTACCGGCATATTCGTCTGCAACGTCATCCAGGATTGGGGCGATCATTTTACAAGGGCCGCACCATTCTGCCCAGAAATCAACGAGGACTGGCAGGTCTGATTTTAAAACGTCGTTTTCAAAGCTGTCGTCGCTTAGGGTAATAATTTTATCGCTCATGATGTTCTCCAGTTAGGGTGCCATTGCTGGTTTGTTAATGGCTTAACCTGTATATTGGGTCTGAAATTCGCTTTTCAAGAGTTATTCGCGGCTTTCAACGGTCTTTTTTTATTAGCCGTTATTTCAAACGATCGAGTTCCTTATTGCAACCCTAACTGGTATGCTTGCGCTATGAGCGAAACACATTTAACTAATCAAAAGTTTGCCGACTTTTCTCTTCATCCAGAGATACAACAGGCACTAGTCGAAAGCGGCTTTGAATATTGCACGCCTATCCAGGCATTATCATTACCGATTTTACTCGAACATAAAGATATCGCAGGCCAAGCGCAGACGGGTACAGGTAAAACCCTGGCTTTTCTGGTCGCCACCTTCAATCATCTGCTAACCACCCCCATCCCCGACGGACGTCAACTCAATCAGCCCAGAGCCATAGTGATGGCACCGACCCGCGAACTGGCTATTCAGATCGCCAAGGACGGGGAGCTGCTGGCGAAACATACCGGCCTTAAGGTGGGTATTGTCTACGGCGGAGAGAGCTACGAAGTGCAGCGCAAGGTGTTGGATAAGGGCGTCGATATCCTGATCGGTACCACTGGTCGCATCATAGATTATGTGCGTCAGGGGGTGATCAACCTCAGCGCCATTCAGGCGGTGGTGTTGGACGAAGCCGACCGCATGTTCGATCTCGGTTTCATCAAAGATATCCGCTTCCTCTTCAGACGTATGCCAGACGCCAACGAGCGTTTGAACATGCTCTTCTCGGCAACTCTGTCGATGAAGGTGCAGGAGCTGGCCTACGATCACATGAATGATCCCGAGAAGGTCGAGATCGCGCCAAGCGAGAAGACGTCTAAGAACATCACCGAAGAGATCTTCTATCCGTCGATGGAAGATAAGATGCGTCTGCTGCTAACCCTGATCGAAGAAGATTGGCCAGAGAAGGCGATCGTGTTCTCTAACACTAAGCACAGCTGTGAAAACCTCTGGGCTCACCTGGAGGGTGACGGTCACCGTGTTGGTTTGCTTACCGGTGATGTACCGCAGAAGAAGCGTATCCGCATTCTTGAGCAGTTCACCGAGGGTCAGCTGGATATCCTGGTCGCTACAGACGTTGCGGCGCGCGGTCTGCATATCTCAGACGTGTCCCACGTCTATAACTATGATCTGCCCGATGACTGTGAAGACTATGTACACCGTATCGGTCGTACCGGTCGTGCGGGTCAGAAAGGGGTCTCTGTCAGTTTCGCTTGTGAAGAGTACGCCCTGAACCTGCCGGCTATCGAGCACTATATTCAACATAGTATTCCTGTGACTAACTACGACAGCGAAGCGCTGCTCGATGATATTCCGCCACCAGTGCGCATTCATCGTAAGCATTCGCCACGTCCTACAGGCCGTTCCGGTGGTGGTAAGCCACAGGGTGGTCGTCCGGGTGCACGTCCAAGACGCCACGATAGGACCCGTAGACACAGTTAATGAAGCACTCTGGCGTCAGTCCCTTGTATGCGGCCATTACCTTAGGCTCGAATAGTTTCAATATGCTGGTGGCGCAAACCCGCGCCGGCAAGCCGACCGTAGTGGCCAAGTATAAGCGCAAGGTACGCCTTGCCGAGGGGATAGGCGCAGATGGTGTGCTCTGCCCCGAGGTGTTCGACCGTGGCCTGGATTGTCTGCAGATGTTTTCGCAGATGCTGGACCGTGAAGGGGTGAGTCGTGACAATATCGCTGTCATCGCTACGGCGACCCTGCGCAGTATCAGCAACGCAGACGCCTTCTGCGAGGCAGCATTACCTATCCTGGGGCAACCCATAGAGATCATCTCCGGACTGCGTGAGGCGGAGCTTATCTATCAGGGCATGGTCGCCACCACTCAAGGTGAGGGGCGACGCCTGGTGATCGATATCGGCGGCGCCAGCACCGAGTTCATCATAGGCGATGGCAATAAGGTGCTGCTTAAGACCAGCCTTCCCATGGGCTGTGTCACCTTCAAGGATAAGTTCTTCAACAGCTTCCCATTTCAACAACTGGATTTCGATGCGGCCCAGAGCCAGGTCGAGACCGCCCTGGGTGACTATCGCAGGCAGCTGACCGATTATGGCTGGCACTGTGTGGTTGGCGCCTCGGGTACGGTACAGTCCGTGGTGGAGCTACTCAACGATCGCGGCGTCTCCGCGACCATTACCCCGGCAGTGCTAGCCGATCTCAGGGGCGAGGTGTTGGCACAGACAGATGTGAGCCTGCGAGACATTCGCGGCCTGCATAGCGAGCGCGCGCCCACCTTCGCCGCTGGCTTAGCCATACTATCTGCCCTGTTTAATCTGCTCGACATTCAGTCCCTCAATCTCTCCGGCGGCGCCCTGAGAGAAGGCGTGCTGCATCAACTTGCCCAGCGAGTCTTGGCCGCCTAATTCTGCCTTTTATCGGCGATAGCCAACATTTAGATGACACCCTTCAATTTCGTAATCTCTCCCTTCTCGATAAGCAATATTTAAATATTTTCAGATGCTTATCTAATTTCTCTAGCCATTTTCTTCTCAGCATCTCTACATGAAGATCTTTTGTATATTGAAGATTGTATAAAATATGTCTTTTGTGTTATGTTTTTGTTGCGTTCAGGGGCCGTACCCATAAAACACCACATTCATCGCCCTGAATGTCAGCAAAATAATAAAGAGAAGGGAGATAAAACTTATGTCAGGAAGTAACGCTACTAGGCGTTTTGTCCCGAGGAAGACCTTGGCGGCAATCGCAGTCGGCTCGGCGCTCATGCTGTCTGCGCCCGCCGCGATGGCGGCCGATGGTCTGGGCACAATTAAAGGGCACATTACGAGTTCTGTCGGCGCAGATGTTAATAACGCCAAGGTGATCATTCGCCACGAGAGCAAGGGTATAGTCAAAGAGACCACCACAGGTGCCAACGGCAGCTTTTCACTGAAGGGCCTGCCCATAGGTAACTACACCATCACTATCGTCAAGGATGGTTTCTACCAGGTGCAAGAGCAGCATGTGGCCGTGACTGTGGGTAATGCCTTGACCTTCGATGTGGCGCTGGACGCCCAGAACAACGAAGTTGAGCGTATCGCGGTGACAGGCGCCCGTATCAGCCGAGTCGATACCTCCAGCACCACTAACTCTCAGGTGATCTCTATCGAAGAGCTTAATCAGCTGCCGGTAGAGTTGGACTCCACCTCAATCGCACTGCTGAGCCCTGGTGCGGTCGCCGGCGATAACGGTTTCGGCGGTGTTGCCATCGCCGGTTCTTCGGTGGCCGAGAACGGCTACTATCTAAATGGCCTGAACATTACCGATCTGCGTAAGGGGATGGGCGATATCGATTTGCCTTGGGAAGCGATCTCGCAGACAGAGGTACAGACTGGCGGCGTGTCGGCGGAATATGGTCGTTTCATCGGTGGTGTGGTCAACCTGGTGTCCAAGTCGGGTGACAACGAGTGGAAGTTCGGCGCCAAGGCCGAAGTCGCCCCGGATGCCCTGGCCGAACCTGTGCCGCGCATGAAAGATGACGGCAGCATAGAAACCGTATCCGATGCCTATTGGCAAGAAACCGAATATAACCTCTGGGCGTCTGGCGCCCTGATCGAAGACAAGCTCTTCTTCTACGGCCTGTGGAACCCCTATGGCGAGGAGTCGACCGCCTATGGGGAGACTACGCTGCGCGATAAAGAGTGGGATACCAACCGTTGGTTTACTAAGGTGGACTGGTTTATCCATGAGGATCACTCTGTCGGCGTGATGGCCTTCAGCAACGAAGGGGATTATGCCAGCACCCAGTATCGTCGCAATGACGACGGTAGTCGTGGCGACGCCATCGGCCTTACCGAAAGCACCTACGGCGGCATCGGCTGGAACGCCCAGTACACGGGTTATCTGACCGACGACATTACCCTGTCGGCCATGTATGGTGAGATCACTCAGTCGACCAAGGATAACTCGGGCACCCTAGATCAGTCCACCTATGAAGATTACCGCTCAGGCAGCTATCAGCGTCTGGGTGACTGGGTCGGCTATGGTTCGTCTGAGACAGAAGATAAGCGTATCACCTATCGTATCGATCTGGACTGGGTGATTGGCGACCACACGCTGCGCGCCGGTTATGATTATGAGCGTCTCGAGATCGCCGACTTCTATACTCCGCACGGTGATGGCTGGTATGAGTATTACACCGCCGGTGCCGACAACGCCTACGGCCTGGCCGAAGGCACAGAATATGCGGATTTGCGTATCTGGGGTAAGGCGAGTGAGACTGAAAACGTGCACACAGCCCTGTATGTGTCCGACACCTGGATGGTGACAGATACGGTAACTGTGAACGCCGGCGTGCGTTATAGCGAATTCAGTAACACCACCGGTTCTGGCGACAAGTATGTTGACCTCGACGGTCAGTTTGCGCCGCGTCTGGGCGTGACCTGGGATGTGATTGGCGATGGCTCGAGCAAGGTTTACGCCTCTTATGGCCGTTACTTCCAGCCGGTATCGCCAAACACCAACCTGCGTATGGCCTCTGCCGCCTACGATTCGCATATCGTCAGCCATCTTAATGGCGTGAACGCCGACGGCTCGCCTATTCTGGGCGATGAGATCTCTCGCCGCGTGGTGGCCGACGGCACTGTGCCCGATGCCGACCAGCTGTTTAACAACAAGGCTGGGTCTATGTACTCGGATGAGTTTGCCCTGGGCTTCCAACAGCAGCTTAACGATGACTGGGCCGTGGGCATTCGCGGTGTCTATCGCGACCTGAAGCAATCGATTGAAGACGTCTCCTTCAACTACGGGATGAACCAGTGGATCAAGGAAAACTATGATTCCTCCTGGTATGCCGGTAATGGCGAGACCAGCGCCGAAGATTACTTCGTCGGTGGCTGGTTCCCGACGCTGACCAACCCAGGCATAGGCACAGAGATCAACTATGATGTCGACGGCGATGGCGTGAAAGAAACGGTTAACGTGACCGCAGATCAGATGGGCTTCCCTAAGGCGACTCGTACCTATAAGGCTGTTGAGCTGAGCTTTAGCGGTAACGTGACCGAAGACTTTACCCTCAACGGTTCCTATACCTGGTCTAAGAGTGAAGGTAACACAGAAGGTTTGGTGCGTTCGGACAACGAGCAGGCCGATCCGGGTTGGACCACCTCGTTCGACTATCCTGAGTTGATGGATAACGGCGAGGGCTACCTGCCTAACGACAGACGCCACAACTTCAAGCTCTATGGTGTGTATCACATCACGGATGACTTGAGCGTCGGTTTCAACTCTTACCTGCAATCGGGTCGTCCGATCAATGCCTTCGGCTTACATCCGGCGGATCAGGGCTACTGTGTGAAGGCTATCGCCATCGATGGTACCTGTTACGGTCGTGATTGGTACGGCGCTTCCTCTTTCTACGCCAATGGCGAGGCGGCACCGCGTGGCAGCATGGGACGTACAGACTGGGTCTACAACATAGATCTTAACCTGTCTTACACCATGGATTTCGACACGGCGGGACGCCTGAATTTCAAGTTGAACGTGTACAACCTGTTTAACTTCGACGGTATCACGGGGGTGGATGAGCAGTATGAGCTAGACAGTGGCGATAAGAACATCCGCTACGGCTATGCCGACAGCTTCCAGACGCCAAGATATGTACGTGCGTCGGTACGCTACGACTTTTAATCTTTAGTCAGATCAAAAAAGGCCGCAATTGCGGCCTTTTTTATTGGTGCGGGTTTAGTCGAGGATCTTCGCCAGATCCACCTCGAGAGAGGTTTCTGGGCGTTCGACGATACGACCTATCTCCTTGCCATCCTGCTTCACGATGAAGGTTGGGATGCGGGTAAAGTCATACTTGGCCGCCAGGCCTTCTGGGTCGAGTTTCTTACGATCCACCCCTATGTAGGTCACCTTAATGTTCGGGTTGTTGGCCGCTTCCATGATACGGATGAAGCGCGGCGTCTCACGGTGACAATCTGGGCACCAGGTACCTATGATGACGACAATCTCGGTCGGTGTCTGCAGCTTCTTGATTGGCTCGATGGCGGCCTCATCGACCTGGTAGCTCTTATAGCCCTGGGTGAAATCATCAAGCTCTGTGACTAAGGTTTGGGCTTGTACTTCGCCGGTCAGTATCACTTCCTGTTTCTCCTCACTGCAAGTGGCGATAAAGCCTTCCTGCTTTTCATCGAATGCACAGCCATTATTTGCCAGTGCCTGAGTGCTAAAGAACAGCGCTGTGGTGGCAAGTAATGCTTTTATATTATTGGTCATAAATAGTACCTCAGGCCCGTAGACAAAAACCAGAATTGAGAATTCATTTCATTCTGATGCTATTCAATCATCTAAGTTGCACCGAGAGTAGCGCGAATGCGGCGAGCTGTTAACTGGATCACGCCATGACGCTTCGCTTGGCGCAGGGCTTCACACATTTGTCGCTAAATTGCAGAAATTTTCTGCGCTCGGCAACAAGGTGTTAACCCTGCGAGCCACCTACAGTAAGTTAGGCGGCGACCAGCTTGGCCAGATCGGCCGGACGATAGTAGACAGACTTGAGCACCTTGCCCTGGCGTACCACCTTGCCGGCCATCTCCACATCCTTGGCGCACTTGGCGATGATGAAGTCGCCCTTGCGGCTGCCGACGATCTCCACGCCCTGCTTGGCATAGTGGGCTATGGTCTCTTCCAGCTCCTGCTCGTTACGGCAGACCTTGCTCATGTTGCTCGAATGCACCTCGTCCCAGCAACGGACGAAGTCGATGTCGCGGTTCTTGGCGACATGCAGCAGCAGATCGATCACATAGCTGATCTCCAGGCGATCATTCATCTGTGTGGCGCCGAGATGCACCAGGCGGCCCATGAGTACATAGACAGAATCGACGATGGCATCGGCCTGTTCGACACGGTTATCGGCCTCGGCCAGCTCGGTCAACTCCTCGATGGCGAGCGAGGTGTGCAGAGTATCGGCCTGCTCATCCAGGCTGGATTCATCTTCGATAGGCAGATCGAAGGTGGAGCGGAACTGGTGGATGTCGCGGTAGAGGTGGTCGTAAAGGGGCTGATCGAGTGCGGTCAGTTTCATCTGTGTGCCTTATGGGTCTTGAATGTCTATATGCGTGGCGGCAATTTTAATTTAACCGGTCGCTAATTGAAAGTTAGCTCCCTTATACGGGCTGGGTTAGAGGCGCAGGACCGCGAGAATAGTGGATTGCGCGTTATCTGGGTGACTTTTTTCCCAAGAGGAAAGCCAGGGATATATGTGGATATCCTGCATAATCAGTCTCTGAAAGCCGCTATTGGTGAATTTGTACGCTTTATGGGACATAAGCCCTATGGCCCCATGGCGTCGATATGCCCGCCCGGTCTGGACTGGATTGTTAAAAATGTGTAACTATGTTTGACCCGTCTGGCGATGAAACGGCCCGTTCATAGTTCAAATGGCTGGTTTGATCGCCGGGGAGAAGAATAGGAAACCCCATAATTATAATAAGGATTACCCATGACCTCTCATCAGCAGTCGCCAGAACAGCCTGGCAGAGATTCGAGTCCCGCGTCCGCTAAACGCCACAAGCAGCCGACGCTACTAGATGCCCTGATCCCCATTATCGCCCTGGTCTGTATGTTAACGGCCTCTGTGTATCTCTTCTCGTCCGACAGCTCTTATGGCGCCAACCAGATCGCCTTGATCATGGCGGCCTGTATTACTCTGGTTATCGGGGTGAAAAACGGCTATAGCTGGAAGGAGATGGAGGCGGGTATCGTCAAGAGTGTCTCCCTGGCCACAGGTGCTCTGTTGATCCTGTTTTCGGTCGGCTCCCTGATCGGCACCTGGATCCTGGCCGGAACCGTACCCACTATGATCTTCTATGGTATGAAGATCTTAAACCCAGATTATTTCTACGCCGCCTCCTGCCTACTGTGCGCCGTGGTGGCCCTGAGTATCGGTAGCTCCTGGACGGTCGCCGGCACCTTAGGTATAGCCCTAATAGGTGTCGCCGGTGCCATGGGGCTGAGCGTCGAGATCACCGCTGGCGCCATCATCAGCGGCGCCTACTTTGGTGACAAGATGTCGCCCATGTCCGACACCACTAACCTGGCGCCCGCGGTCGCCGGCAGCGAGCTGTTTGGCCATATTCGCCACATGGTGTGGACCACGACTCCGAGCATATTACTTGCTCTGATAGGCTTCCTGTTTATCGGCCTTAACAGCGATAGCAGCGGCGTGTCGACGGATCTGGCTGCGACCATGGCACGCATCGAGACCCAGTATCATCCCGGCCTGCATCTGCTACTGCCCCTGCTGGTGGTGTTAGTGCTGGCCTACAAGAAGTTACCCGCCTTCCCGACCGTGATTCTGGGTACCCTGGCCGGCGCCATCTGCGCGGCACTGTTTCAGTTCGATGGGGTGATCAAGTTCGTCAACGACGACAGCCTGCCGACTATGGTCGCCCTGGTGAAGGGGATCTGGGTTGCCATGTTCGATGGCTATACCGCCAACACCGGTGATAAGACGCTCGACAGCCTACTTAGTCGCGGCGGCATGAGCAGCATGGTCAATACCGTTTGGTTGATCCTCTGCGCCATGGCCTTCGGCGGCGTGATGGAAAAGACAGGTCTGCTACAGCGTCTGCTGCAAGGGGTGCTGCGTCTGGTGAAATCCAGCGGCAGCCTGATCATCACCACCCTGGCGAGCTGCATCGGCGCCAACTTGATCACGGGCGATCAGTTTATTGCCATCTTGCTGCCGGGTCGTATGCTCAAGGTCGAGTATGAGAAGCATGGTCTGGCGCCGGTTAACCTGAGCCGCGCCCTGGAAGATTCGGCCACCATCACCAGCCCATTAGTGCCCTGGAACACCTGTGGCGCCTACATGGCCAGCACCTTAGGCGTGGCGACCATCGCCTATCTGCCTTTCGCCTTCTTTAACCTCATCTGTCCTTTCGTCAGTGCGGCTTATGCCTACTATGACTTTAAGATTGAGCGGCTCGATGAGAGTGAAGGTGTGGAGGCCATGGCTTAGGTTTTTCGCCTGAGCCGCTTGGCTTGGCGTTGGAAGCGTAAAAAAATCCGCCCGGCGAAATCACTGGCGCAGTGCCGGGCGGGAGCAATAAAGTGATGGTGGGTGGCGCCTAAGGGCGCCTTTGCTTAATGAAGCTTTGGTGCTATGTTCGGCTTGGCATATTTGGCGGCGAGTTGTTCCAGATAGGGCTGTACCGCCTTATCGCCCCAGTCTAGATAACCTCTTAGAAATCCAATTAAATTACCTTCGCCGTCGAAGGCGTAGGTGGCCGGTACTATGTTGGCCGGCAGCATCTTTTCCACCTGCCGCTGAGGATCGATCAGCGTGGGGTATCCCGCCAACTTGTGGCGAGCGAGAAAGGCACCCACCTCGTCATGGGCCTCGTCAATGGACAGGGGCAAGACCACAAGATCTTTGTCGAGATTGTCCCGTCTTATTTTGTCCATCATGGGGATCTCCTTGATGCAGGGGGCGCACCAGGTGGCCCAAAGATTGATTAAGACCAGCTTGCCCCGGTAGTCGCTCAGCCTGACCTGGTCACCACTCAGACTCTCGAAGGTGGCCTCATCGACCTTCCGGGCGCTGGTCATCTCCACGAAGCGCGACATGATCATCGGCTTAGGCAGGTTCTCTCCCGTGTCATACACCTTGGCGCTCGGCATCACGGCCAGGGCGTTGCCCGTCGGTGTCATTAAAGTTAGCGCGGACAGTGCTAGGCTTAGCAGGGCAAGTCGTGGTTTTCTCATGATCTATCTTCCTGAGAGGTATTAAAGGATGCGGCGCCAGCTGTCTGCCTGAGATACCAGAATATCGTTAGAGCCAGCAGGCCAAGTGGCGCGAAAAACAGCAGGGCGGTACCGGCACTTAGGCTGGGCATATAGCGGATCCGCTCGCCGTAGCGGGCCACTATGAAGTCGACTATCTCATCGCTCGTCTTGCCCTGCTCCAACTGCAGATAGATCTCTGCCTTGAGCTCGTTGGCTATTGGGCTCTGGGAGTCCTGCAGGCTCTGATTGGTGGACATGGGGCAGCGCAGGCCAGAGGCGATCGCTATCGCCTGATGCTTAAGTTGAGCGGGCGTGCGCCACTGTGGGTTCCCATGAGTTTCTGCTAGCGCCTGGGCTTGGGATACAGTCGATCCAAGGAGAATTGCAAGGGCGACCAGCAGTATCAAGATCCATTTTCCTTTCATCATCAGGCTCCCTTTACTGCCAGTTGTGGCGAGGGCGCCCGAGACAGTTGTTGTACCTTGCGCGGCAGCAGCAGGCTCAACCCTGCAAATATCATGATGAGGCCGCCTATCCAGATCCAGCCTATCAGGGGTTTGTAGCTGATACGGATCAGAAACTCCTCCTCGCTCAGCCTATTGCCCATGGAGATATAGAGATCGGCAAACAGGCTGCGATGGATCCCGGCGGCGGAGATCTGCATGGCGTTGCTGTTAAAGGTCTGGCGCTGGGGATAGAGGTAGGCCAGATGCTGCTCGCGTCTGTCTCTCACCTCTATCTTAGCTTGGAGCGCACTGTAGCTGGTATGGGAAACGGTTTCGGTCGCCCGGTAGATAAAGGTATAGCCCGCCACCTCCTTGCCTTGACCCGGCCCCATCCTGAGTAGCTCCTCCTGTTGAAAATAGCTGGAGCAGGTGGCCCCCAATATGCTCAGGGCCACACCCAGGTGAGCAAAGCACATGGCGTAGCAGCGCCTGTTATCCCCCGCGCCTGTGAACGTCGCAAGCCGCTTATGCAAGTAGAGCCCGGTACAGCTGAGCAGCCAGAGGCAGGAAAAGCTGCCAAGCAGGAAGTGGGCGGCAAACTCTTTCAGCAGCAGAGTATTAAGAGTGAGGCTGATAAACAGGCAGATAGCTGCCAGCGCCGTTAGCTGTCTTAGTATGCCAGGGTTTGATACTTGCCAGCGCATCAGGGGCGCGGCGCCCATGACCAGACAGATAAGCCAGGTCAGCGGGATGAAGAGGCTATTAAAGTAGGGGGCGCCGACCGAGATGCTCTGACCGCTTGCTACTTCATATAGCAGCGGATAGCAGCTGCCCAGTAAGATGGAGATGGCGGCGACCAGCAATAAGAGGTTGCCCAGCTGCATCAGACTTTCCCGGCTCAGCATATTGCCATCTATCTGTCTGTGCAGCCTGGGGAGGCGGTGAAGCAGCAGGGTAAAGCCGCAGATAGAGACTAGGGCAAACAGGGTCAACATGGCGCCACCGCGCAGGGGATCGGCGGCGAAGGCGTGCACCGACTGCACCACACCTGAGCGCACCAGGAAGGTGCCCAGCAGGCAGAGGCTGAAGCCCAAGATCGCCAGAAACAGGCTAGTGCCATGAAACCTGTCTCGACGCTCGCCCAAGATTAATGAGTGCATCAGCGCCGTGGCAACCAGCCAGGGAATAAAGGAGGCATTTTCCACCGGGTCCCAGAACCACCATCCGCCCCAGCCTAGCTCGTTGTAAGCCCACCAGGAGCCGAAGGCGTTGCCGCCTGTTAACATGGCCCAGGCCAGTATTGCCCAGGGGCGCATCTGTCTGCAGTGGTGCTTCAAGGGCTGACTGTCATCCAGTAGGGCGGCGACGGCCGCGGCGAAACAGACTGCGAGCCCGACATAGCCGATAAAGAGTAGCGGCGGATGCAGAATCAAGCCTATGTCCTGCAGTATGGGATTGAGGTCTCGCCCTTCCACCGGGATGCCGGGTAGGAGCCTGGCGAAGGGATTCGATCCTATGAGCAAGAAGGCGATTAGGCCGGCCTGAATGGCGCCCAGCACGGCGTGGAGGTAGTGAAAAAATGGGCCTTTGTGGTTGGGATTGAGGCTGAGCACGCAGCTCCAGATCCCCATGGCGGCGATCCAGAACAGCATGGAGCCTTCGTGACCCCCCCAGACTGCAGCTACCTTATAGAGGCTGGCCAGCTGGGTGTTGGAGTTGTTGGCCACATAGGCCACGGAAAAATCGTTGCTGAGAAACAGATAGGCTAGGATAAACAGGCTTGTCATCTGCGCCAGACTATTAAGGCGAACAAAGAGGGGCTGGTAAGGCTTAAGCCTGAGTTTGACCCCGCAGGCAGGCATGACAGGGCTCATGGCCGTGAGTAAACACAGGGTCAAGGAGATAATAAGAAGTAGTAAGCCAATTTCCGCTGCCATGGTCTCGCCTTCAGCCAAGGGGACCAAGCTATTCATCTATTCGCTGGTGATGGATAAGCCTGGTCTGTCTCTGTTTTGGCCTCACCTTAGGCGAACTCCCAAGCGGATTCTGTGAGCTAAAGCAGGGTCCGTTTTACCCGTTTTCCCGCTCAATATTTTTCATAACTCAAAAAGCCACTTGAGCTTTTTTGAGATCTAAAAATGTCGCTTTTAAAACTAAAAAATCACACGTGAATACGTCTTAAGCCTCTGTTTAAATTGGTTTTATATCTGTTCACGACTCACGAAAAATTCCGTGTGCGCCAGCTCAACTTTTTTCTTCTTTGTCTGTGAAAAATACTGAAATTGCTCAGTTGTATAAGTCGTTCGGTTAACGATTAGGTTTATTCCAATTAATTCCCGCCAGCGAAAAGGATGAGCTGATTTGGAATTAAACATAAACAGATAAAACTAAAAATATTTAGGAGTGAATGATGAGACGATGGAAACACAAGGTAGCCTTAAGTGCGCTATTTTGTTTCGGTGCCATTGCCAATGTGAATGCCGCTGGTGGTAAATACAACAGCGTGCCCGAGATGGGCAAGACCGCCAAAGAGGCGATAGCAAACTATCAGGGCACGGAACAGGTTAATGGTGTTAAAACCCTGCAAGACTATATTGTTCAAGAAGCCGAGCTGTTTGATTTCCTGTTTGAAAACCACCCTATGTTCAAATATCAGGAAGCGGGCAATCTGGTCGGCGACTATCACATCAGTGACCGGGGGGAGGAGTATCTGGACACCGGCCACAGCCCCGAATACAGCAAGAAGGCGGGCAAACCCAGAGCGGTACAGTACCGTCTTGGTGCCAAGTCGATTCTGGATTATCCCAACAACTTCGTCGGCCCGGAAAAGTGCGCCGAGTGTCACGCGACTCAATATGAGAAGTGGAGCCGTTCACGCCATGCCAAGACGATTCGATTCCCCGGGGATCACCCCGAGGTGGATAACGATCTCAACAAGACGATGTACGGCACTAAGGACACCTCTATTCTACCCGACGGCATCACGCCGGATGTGATCTATGCGACCGTGGGTACGCCCAGAACCAAGTATGGCTTCATCGATGCCTGGCTGGTGCGTGGTTCATACCATATCGAGGGTGGTTTGCTGAAGGATAGCACGGGCAAGATGGTGGCTGGTGCTAACCAGTTCTCACGTGGCTGGGCCGAGTGGCTGACTCCCGAGATGGCCAAGAAGATCAATGCGGTGATCCCTGAGTTCCCAACGACCCTGGAAGCCTATGGTGGGTCAGGCTCTCATCAGTGGGGCATGAGCTCCTATGGCGCCAAGTATCGTAAAGAGATGCTGTTCCAACCCGCCAGCTCCTACTGTGAGGTATGCCATACCTTCAAGTTCGACTTTAAGACCAAGCAGGAGTACTTCGACGCCCTGGGTGATCCGAAGAAGCTGCAGGAACACACCATCAGTAAAGGGATCGCCTGTGAAGAGTGTCACGGCGCTGGCGGCCACTTAGATGGTGGTACCGGCGGCATGCAGTCTAACTGCGAACGCTGTCACCAACGCTTCCAGTACGACCCTGCTATGGCCGAAACCCCTGCTGCTCAGGAGAAGCCTGAGCTGGCCTTCGGCGTGAAGATGAAGTCGCTCTGTCCTTCTTGTGGTACCGAGGGCTCGCAGATGTATGGCTCGGCGCACTACGAGAAAGGGATGCGTTGTACCACCTGTCACGATCCTCACGAGGTTACAGACGGTACCTGGATGTCAGGCATCACTAAGCCTAAGTTGAAGACAGACTGTAAGGACTGCCACGAGGCGCAGACTGTGATTGCCAGCAACACAGACACCCACGCTAACCAGACCTGTCAGAGTTGTCACATGCCTAACATGGGTAGCTGTGAAAACTTCAAGGCGATGCAGTTCCCCGATCAGGCCGGCTTCGATGCGGTGCGTAAGTCGCACATGTGGAAGATCGATGTCGACCCTGAGCGTAAGACACTCAATCCGCCAGAAGGTCAGCCAAGGATCCAGGGACCTAAGGGTGCCAAGGGCTGGACCGTGGCCAAGAACGAAGAGGGTCGTACCTATCTGGATCTCATGTGGTCTTGTGCCCGCACCTCTATCTCAGATCACGACGTAGTGGAAAACAAAGGTTGTCATAGCCAGTTCCAGTCTGAACTCGAGACAGGCCTGCACTACAAGGATCAGCTGGAGATCTACGGTGAAGTGATGAAGTGGCAGAAGCCTATTAAAGAGGTCTTCGGTCAGGTTGAGCAGGCGCTGGTGCGTATCGATCAGCTGCTCGAGGTCACTAAGTTGTCTACCGAAGACAAGACTCAGGTGCTGATGCTGGCCGAGAAGGCCCAGGCCACAGTGGATCTGATCAAGCAAGATGGCTCTTGGGGTGTCCATGGCTTCCGTTACAGCCAGAAACGTCTCGATGCAGCCCTCACCTATGTGACTCAGGCGCAGAAGATCTTAGATGGCAGCGGCTATTCGGCCAAGGCCCACTAAGTCTCTGACACCTAGAGGCATCTAGGTCAATCACTAACCACCCGACGCCTTTCCGGCGCCGGGTATTAGAGGAGAGAGAAGATGAAATCCAAACTAGGGCTATCACTGGCACTGCTGCTGGGACTAACCCCGCTGTGCAGCCTGGCGGGCGGCGGCGCCGAGATGGCACCGGCGCACAGATACGAGCATAGCCTGCATACCATCAGCCTGGCCGAGGCCGAGGCCCTGCTGGCTCAGAAAGATGTCTACTTCTTCGACGTCAACACCTTAGAGCTGTGGGCCGAGGGCTATATCCCTGGGGCCGTCTACTTCAATGTCGATAACTGGAAAACCCTGCTGCCTGAGGATAAGGCGGCGCGCATGGTGTTTTACTGTGCCAATCGCCTCTGCAATGCCAGCGAGATAGCGGCCCATCAGGTAATGAAGCTGGGCTACACCAATGTGATGCAGATGCACGATGGCATCTATGGCTGGCGCCTGTCGGGTAGAAGTATTGAAAAACCATAACAAACAAAGTCTTGCCTGATCTTTTGAACAATAGGCATTTTGAGCAATAGATGATTGAGAGTGTGAATATGAAAGCGAATCTACTGAAATCTTGTCGTGTCACCACCTTAGCCCTGGCCTGCACCTGGTCATTCTTTGCCGCGGCAAGCGAGTCGCCCCAGGAGGTCGAAGATGCCTCCTATGCATTGGGTGCCTCTGTCGGTCATTACATCTCGGGCAAGATCTATAACCAGGTCGACCTAGGCGCCCAGGTCAAGGTCGATACCGTGATCCAGGGTGTGCTCGACGCCCTCAAGGGGGAGGGCAAGATGTCCAACGAAGAGATACTGACTCATCTCAACGCCCGCGCCGAGTGGCTCAACAACGCCAAGGCCGCCAAGCTTGAAGCCTTAGCCAGCAAGCATCAGGCCGAGGGCCAGGCCTACCTAGCGGCCAACCAGGCCAAACCTGGGGTTAAGGTGACTGAGTCAGGTCTGCAATATGAGGTGATCAAGCAGGGCGACGGTCCTAAGCCAGTCGAGTCCGACGTGGTCACTGTGCACTACGTGGGTAAGCTGCTGGACGGCACCGAATTTGATAACTCTTATGAGCGCGACGAGCCCAACCGTTTCGCCCTGCTGTCGGTGATCGACGGCTGGAAAGAGGGGATCGCCTTGATGAATGTGGGCTCGACATATCGCCTGACCATTCCTGCCGAGCTGGCCTATGGCAAGGAGGTGGTGGGCGTGATCCCGCCTGGCTCGACCCTGATCTTCGATGTCGAGCTGCTCAAGATGGAGGCACCCGGAGAGAATGCCCACGGCATGGGCCTTAGCGGTATGGGCATGGGCGGCATGATGGGCATGGGCCACTAGTTTAGGTTATCGGCAGTAGGTGCTTGTTATGAATAGTTTAGTGTTCGCCATGGCGGTAACCTTGGTCTGTTTTATTGCGCCCATCTGGCGCCACTATTTCATCCAAGAGGCAAACGCCCTGGCTGGCGATGCGACCATCCCTGCTAGGAAGCAGACCCTGACACCTATTGTGGTGACAGGCATGCTACTGCTGATACCGCTTACCCTCTATGGCCTGCTGGGCCGCTTCAACGACTGGCATACCGGCCAGATCGACGAGAACATCGATTATTTGATCGCCGCCGACATCAACAAGAATGCGCGCATCTTGGATGACACACCCTTAGACAGGCTGGCCTTGCTGAACCTGGCCAATGCCTACGCCGAAGGGGGACGCTACGGCGAGGCGGTAGATACCTTAGACAAATTACTGGCAATAGCGCCCGACGCCGAGCTGTATGGCATGAAGGCGACGGCGCTCTATTACCGTGATAACCGCGCCATGAGCCTGGAGGTCTCGCTTGCGATATCTCAGGCTCTGGCGCTCAACCCCGAGGAAGTGCAGTCACTGCTGCTGATGGCGACCCACGCTTATCTGAACAAGGATTTTCAGCAAGCGATCGTCCATTGGCGGCAGTTACTGGGCAGCGATAACCCCAACATAAACCGAGCATCGATTAACAGTGCGATTGTCAACGCTGAGCAGAAGATGGCTAACCGTACCGTGACTGCATCTGAGTAAAAGTCACCTAAATGAAAGATTCAATGAGGTCGGCATGCGTGCCGACGGATGGAGGATGCTGTGAGTGAAAATATAGAGAGACGGAGGTTCCTGAAATGCTTAGGAGCCGGCTCTTTGATGTTGGCGCCCTTGGGGTGCAGCGTTAAGGAGCAGACAGCGCAAGATGCTGCGCCGCACTATGTGATGGTGTTCGATCAAAACAAATGTGTGGGGTGTGGCGGCTGTAAGGAGGCCTGTAACAAGGCCAATAATCTGCCCGAGGGACGTTCGCGGGTGATACTGGAGCAGCAGTCATCTGCCGTTGCCGGGCAGGCTTGTCCGCACTGCGGCAAGACTGACTGTGACTGTCAGCGTAAGTATGTGCGGGTCTCCTGTCAGCAATGTCAGAACGCCCCCTGTGTGTCTGTGTGTCCCACAGGCGCGGCCCATAGGGATCCTAAGACGGGCATAGTCACCATGGACGCCAGCAAATGCGCCGGCTGCAAATACTGTATCGCCGCCTGTCCTTACAACGCCCGCTATATCAACAGCGAGAGCGATGTGGCCGACAACTGCGACTTCTGTCTGCAGAGCAAGTTGGCCAAGGGAGAGCTACCGGCCTGTGTGCAGGAGTGTCGCTACGACGCCCTGATCTTTGGTGACGCCAACGACCCCAACTCCTATGTGAGTCGCCTGCTGGCGGTGAAGGATTCGGTGCGGGTCAAGGCCCATCTGGGCACGGAGCCGAGCCTGCGTTACATACCTATCGTTAAGTTGGGGGTATAGAGATGGACGGAACACTCGAATTTACCATAGGTCTTTCGGAAGGGGTCGCCTGGCCCTGGCCCATCGCCGTTTACCTGTTCTTCGCCGGTATCTCGGGCGGTGCGCTGTCGGTCGCCCTGTTTATCCGCTTCTATAAGCAGCAGAGCGCCAATACCCCCTTCCTCAAGGCATCGGCGCTGATCGCCTTCGTCACCATCGCCCTGGGCATGCTCTGTCTGGTGCTGGACCTGACCAATCCGCTGTTCTTCTGGCGCATCTTGGTCTACTACAACCTCAACTCAGTGATGTCGGTCGGGGTGATCGCCCTGTCAGCCTATATTCCGCTGGTGGCCTTGATCGCCCTGTTTGCGCTTGAGGAGGAGATACGTCGCCAGCCTATGCTGGCGCCGCTGCTACCCTTGATCGACAAGCTCAGACCCTGGCGTCGTAGCTGCGAGGCCCTGGTGCTGGTGCTGGCGCTGGCGGTATGTGCCTACACGGGCTTCTTGATCTCGGCGCTCATCCGCTTCCCCATCATCAACACCTCAGTGTTGCCGGCCCTGTTCGTGGCCTCTGGCCTGTCGGCCGGCGCGGCGGCGGCCAAGATGCTGGCGGTGGGGCTGTTTAAGGAAGACAGACACAGCAGTGACATGCAGATTCTGCATGGCGCCGAGTGGCCCATCATGTTTGCCGAAGCCCTATTCCTCTTCATGATCATCATGTCGCTGGTGACAGGTAACGCCGGTGCCCAGAGCGCCTTCGAGGCCTTCCATACCGGCAGTTGGTCCATGGTGTTCTGGCTGGGTGTCGTGGGTGTGGGTTTTGGCGGCCCCTTGCTGCTGAACTTCGCCACCGGCGAGCGCTTTAGTCATTCCTCTCAGGCCTTCTACCTCTCTGGCCTGTGCGCCGTGAGCGGCATGATGTGCCTGCGGATGTTTATCCTCTATGCCGGTCAGAACTTTGCCATCTGACCATCTTGCTCAGCCCCTGGGTGACAGGGGCTGATTACCAGCTATAGGAGTCATAATGAGAGCCTTTATCTTCATCTTTATCAGCGCCTTGTTTATCTCGGGTTGTGGCGCCGCCGAGAGCGATACCCATAACCACGACGGCTTAGTGATAGGAAACCACGAGCGCTGCCATATGTGCGGCATGATGGTGAAGCAATACCCAGGTCCTAAGGGCAGCCTGGATCTTAAGGGTAACGAGATGCAGCCCAAGTTCTGCTCTACCCGGGATATGTTTATGTTTGCCCTGCAACCCGAGAATCGCCGTCAGGTCGAGGCCCTCTGGGTGCACGACATAGCAGCGACCGATTGGCAGCATCCGGAGGATGAGCATTTTATCGATGCCACCAAAGCCTGGTATGTCTATGGCTCAAACCGCAAGGCGGTGATGGGCGTCGCCGTAGCGCCTTTCTCTACCCTGGCTGCGGCCGAGGCCTTCGCCCAGCAGTATGGCGGTGCGGTATTCGAATATGACGAGATCACCCTTGAGCTGCTGTCGGCAAAATAGGCGAAGCCTGTCATTCAGGCCGTCGCTTCGTCTGTTACTCAGGTTATCGCACAACCTTTGGCGACGACAAGGGCAGTGCCTGGCGCTGGTCTTGAGTCTAGGCCTCTGCTTAGTGCCTCATTTGGCCCTAGGGGCCGATCAGTCTCAGATCATAGAGGTAGGCGATAGCGAGTCGCTGCGCACGGCGCTGGCATCTGCACCAAATGACGCCGAGATACGACTGCTGCCTGGGCGATATCTTGGGCGATTCGAGGTCAATCAGCCGCTGATGCTGCGAGGTGAATCCGGCGCCGTCTTGGATGCCCAAGGTGCAGGCTCGGCGCTAGTAATAGCCGCATCCGGCGTGACCCTTACTCGGTTGACGATACGCAACTGGGGGCGGGATCTCTATGAGAAAGATGCCGCCATTCGCCTGCTGCCTGGTGCCAACGGGGTAACCATTGTTGCCAATGAGCTCAGTGGCCCGGGCTTTGGTATCTATGCCAGCGAGGTGAGTGACCTTAAGCTAAAGGAGAATCAGATTGAGGGGGAGGACGAGGCCTTCTTGTTGGATCGCGGCGATGGCATTCATCTGCTTAAGGTGAACTATCCCCATGTCAGTGGTAATCGCATCAAAACGGTGCGCGATGGCATCTACCTGGAGTCTGGCGTCGGTAGCCGTGTCTATGGCAATCATCTCTCTGAGCTGCAGTACGGCCTGCACTATATGTATACCAAGCAGGATGAGGCCATGGATAACCTGGCCTGCCGGGTCAGTGGTGGCTATGCCCTGATGAACTCAGAGGGAATACGCTTGGTGTTTAATCGCGTGCGCGAGGCCAAAGAGTTTGGCGTGCTGCTTAACCTTACCCATGACGCCGAGATCCAGGCTAATCAGATCGAGGCCACCCAGATGCCCAATAGTGTCGCCGGGGATCTCTTTAGCGAGGGCAAGGGGCTGTTTGTCTATGGCGCCAAACGCAATCAGATCAGCGGTAACTATATCGCTGGGAATCAGATAGGCATCGCCATGGCGCTCGGCGGCGAGGACAACCTTGTCTATCAAAACCAGTTTCTGGCCAATGCCACCCAGGTGCGTTATGTGGGAGAGACGCGAGTGGAGTGGAGTCTTCAGGGGCGGGGAAATTATTGGAGCGATTATCGGGGGTGGGATCTCGATGGCGATGGTATCGGCGATGGTCAACATCTGCCCAATGACAGTTTAGATCGCCTGTTTTGGCTGTACCCGGAGGCGAAGTTCTTGATGGAGAGTCCCTTAGTGAAATTATTGAAGTGGCTGGATAACCAGCTGCAAGGCGAACATTCGGTCGGCGTGGTCGACAGTCACCCCGTGATGGCGCCGCCACCTCATCTTGGCCCCGCCGCCTGGGAGGCATTATGAGTCAGATGGCGGTGAGCTTTAAGCAGGTGAGTCACTATTTCGATGAGCTGCGCGCCTTGAACGATCTCAGCTTCTCCCTGCCCGGGGGCAAGTTGATGGCGCTGCTGGGTCATAACGGCGCAGGTAAGTCGACCCTGATCAAGATGATCTTAGGCTTGCTGCATCCCAGCCAGGGGGAGGTGAGTGTGCTGGGGCTGACCCAGAGTCAGGCATCGAAGGTCGCCTCGACCGACATCGGTTACCTGCCGGAGAACATCAGTTTCTACGATAAGTTGACCGGCCATGAGGTGCTGAGTTACTTCGCTGCGCTTAAAGGGGTCTCAGCCCGGGCGGTCACCCCTCTGCTGGAAGAGTTTGGCCTGGGTTATGCCCAGCACAAGGCGGTGAAGGGCTACTCCAAGGGGATGAAACAGCGCCTTGGGTTTGCCCAGGCAATACTAGCGCAGCCCAGACTGCTCTTGCTGGATGAGCCGACCGTGGGGCTGGATCCCCAGGCGTCTCAGTTTATCTATCACAAGCTTAAGCAGCTGACCGCCCAGGGCTGCACGGCCATTGTCTGTACCCACGAGTTACAGCTGGTGGAACCGCAGCTGGACTTGGGCTTAGTGCTGGGACGGGGTCGGAGGCTCGCCTTCGGCACCCTGGATGAGCTGGTGCTAAGTTGCGACCTGGGTGTGCGTATGGCCCATCCGGCTCTGGCTCGCCTGGTCGAGATCCATCCCCTATTACAATCTTTTTATCGAGACGGTGACCTGATTTGCCCCGTCTCACAACGCGAGGTGTTGATGAAGTACCTGACCCTAGAATGCCAGCTGTTTGATGTGAAGGTGACACTTCCTGATCTGGCCCAGGTGTACCATGCCAAGATGGCGCAGATGCAGGTGATGAGCGAGCTGGGGCTCAGCCTTACCTCGGGAGAGCTATGATGTCGACCACAGTAAAACGGCCAAGTCTCCAGCTTATTCGGGTGATCGCCACCAAGGAGATGAAGGATAGCGTGCGTAATCGCTGGGTCATGGTGGTGTTTGCCATCTTCTGGCTGCTGGCCCTTTGTATGACCTTTGCCGGTAGTGCCGTGAGCGGCACACTGTCGCTGCCGAGCCTGAGCAGTGTGGTGGCCTCCTTGACCACCATCTCGGTATTTATCATTCCGCTGGCGGCCATCTTGCTTAGTTACGATGCCTTCGTGGGTGAGGAGGAGGCGGGCACCCTGCAGCTGTTGCTCACCTATCCCGTGAGCAAGTCGCAGATCCTCGTCGGCAAGTTACTGGCCCATGGCGGGGTGATCTTTACCGCCATCGCCAGTAGCTATGCTAGCAGCGCCGCCATGCTGATCCTCTTTGGCCGAGGTGAGCCTTGGGGCGAGATTCTATCGTCATTCGCGCTGCTGATCGCCAGCAGCTGCCTGCTGGCGGTGATCTTCATCCTCATTAGCTATCTAGTCAGCCTGAAGTCGGCGGAGAAGGCCAGGGCCGTCGGCAGTCTGTTAGCCCTCTGGTTCGCCCTGGTGCTTATCTATGATCTGCTGCTGTTGCTGTTCCTAGTGGCGGATCTTGGCTATGCCAGTCAATGGTTGGTGAACCTGCTTATTCTATTGAATCCGACCGATCTCTACCGCGCCATCAATATGCTCGGTGCGAGTGCCCCGCTGGGCAGTTTAGGCCTGCTGGCCCAGTATGAGTGGAGCCTGCCGCTGCTGCTAAGTGCCGGCGTTGCCTGGCTCTTGTCGCTGCTCTATTGGACGCGACGCGTGTTTATTCACAAGCTGGTATAGCCCTTGGCATTTTCTAGAGAGCCGGGATTTGGGCGCTAGTTCACACTCTGAGTCGCGGCCTGAAATCCTGGCCTGGGATTTGAGTGAGTAGTCACGGTAATTTTTGGCGAATGTTAATAAAATGCCAAAGATAACAATAAGATATTTCTAATTAACGGTTAGGAATTATTGAGGTGTCAGGTGTTAAAAATTACGCCATATCTTGAGTTCGATGATGAGGCGCACCAACTACACGATCGTACCTGTGGCGCCACGATAGGGCTGAGCTTTTCCGAGTCGGCGGTGTTGGCTCACCTGCTTTCGCAGCCCGATGCCATCTGCGACAAGGAGGCCTTGATTGCAGTGGGTTGGCCCGATCGTGTGGTGGCGGCAACCTCGCTGACTCAATGCATCAGCACCCTGCGCAAGAAGCTGGAACCCTTTCCCGAGATACAGTTAAAGACCATAGCAAGGCGTGGTTATCAGCTCCATGTCTCGCCTAAATCCCATGTGACCATGTTGGCGGTAAGCGATGCGGGCTCGATCAAAGATGCGCTCATCGATGTCTCCCTTATGGTCAAGGTTAGTGGCATTCTGATCCTGCTGGGGATAGTGGCGACCCTCTGGTATCAGAGTGATTATCACCAGGTGATGAAGCATGCGGCCAGATGGGCCTCGGATCATGAGATCAATCTTAATATCGGAGGTACCACGCGGCCCGTGACGTTGATAAACCCCAAGGGGGTCGATAGCCTGCACCCTTCCATGTGGCAGAAGCATATCGCACCTGAGAGCAACAGCATCCAAGGGTTTAATAATTTTGGCGGCTTTGCCTTTACCGATGGGAACCACTATTCAATGGCGCTTTGCGATCTGGATGAGCGCGGCGAGTGTCGCCGGGACAAGATAGTCAACCTGACGGCGATCGATCTTACCCCGGCGGGGCTTAACATGGTGGAATTTGTCGAGCTGAGTAAGCGGATGGAGGAGCGGATTCGCTATAACCGTATCCTTATCCCGCCCGGTGAGGCTGGCGGTGACCTGGTGGAACACCACTACAATGGTGATGTCTATTTTCCCGTGGCCGACGAGTTGTTGGTGCGCGCCGACATAGGGATCTCTCTGGTATATGAGCAGCCCCTCGGCGGCAAGTTTTACTCCCGCGCCTGTATCACGGATCAGGACTGTCTGACCACGCCGATTAAGTATCAGATCCGCGGCGAGTTCGAGCAGTATCGCCAGAAGCTGGGGCAACTGGATGTGGACGTGTTTCATGTGAAGGTGAGGCAGAAAGATCTCATCATGCCCGATGTGGTGAGCGCCTCGGCGATGCATTTCTATCGCGAGATCCGCAAGCACAACATTCGCGATGAGGAGCTGTTTTACATGCGGGTGCATGCCGACAACGGCACGGCGGTGTGGGTGGTGCCTCTGCTGGGCAGCCTGGTGGCCTGGACCAAATATGAGAAGGTGGCGCTTTAGCCGAATCGCAATAGGGTTTGAATCAAGTTAGCCCCGGCCTCACGGACCAGGGCTAAGCGCAGATGAGATTTACTTGATGAAGGCGAAGGCGTCGCCGTAGAGGTGTTCCTCTTCGACGCCTATCTCGCGGAAGACTTCGCGGGCGGCGCCGACCATGTCGAAACGACCGGCGATATAGATGTCGTAGCCGTTGAGGCTGACATAGTCTTGCTTGATCTGGGCCAACAGGTTGGCCGTCTTACCCTGCCAATCTGGCGTCGACTCTTCTACCACAGGCACGAAATGTAGCCAGGGGTGATCCTGGTGCCACTGGCGCGCCAGCGACTCATAGTACATGGCGTCTTGATTACGACAGCCCCAGTAGAGGGTGGTTTCGACCTTCTGATCCAGGGCGATCGCCTGCTCGACGATACTCTTGATGTAGGAGAAGCCTGTGCCGCCGGCGATCAGCAGTCGTGGTCTGTGGCTGTCGCTGCGCAGGAAGGCTTCGCCGCCCGGCGCCTCAATGTCGATATATTCGCTCTGCTGCAGGCGCTCGACCACCTGCATGGGGTAGCTCTCGCTGACGGCCGCGCCAATGTGCAGCTCGATCTGCTCGCTATCCGGCGCCGAGGCGATAGAGAAGGGACGTTTATCTTTTTCACCCATTACGACGCAAAGGTACTGACCAGCCTGAAATTCGAAGCTGGTTTCTGGGGTTAATGCTACCTGATAGACGGCATCATTAAAGGCGGTAACATGTTCAACTTTACAGCGTATGGTGTTCATTCGTTTTCCTTTCAGACCCTCTCTGTGGAGGTTTAGCACCTCTGAATACCCGATTAAATTGTTCAGGTATTCAAAGGGTTAACTTCTTTGATTTATTTTTAAAATTCAGGCGATTAGTTTACGCCTGATATTGATTATAGTGTCGGGGCATCGTCTATGCCCAGGTCATCCCAGATCGCATCGATTCTCTGTTTGACCGCTTCGTCCATGACGATAGGGGTGCCCCACTCGCGGTTGGTTTCCCCTTCCCACTTGTTGGTGGCATCCATACCCATCTTGGAGCCGAGTCCGGCCACAGGAGAGGCAAAATCCAGGTAGTCGATAGGGGTGTTGTCTATCATGACGGTATCGCGTTTTGGATCCATCCGGGTGGTGATTGCCCAGATAACATCGTTCCAGTCGCGGCAGTTCACATCCTCATCCACTATGATGATGAACTTGGTGTACATAAACTGGCGCAGGAAGGACCAGGCGCCCATCATCACCCGCTTGGCGTGCCCTGGATATTGCTTGCGGATAGAGATCACCGCCATGCGATAGGAGCAGCCTTCGGGCGGCAGATAGAAGTCGACGATCTCAGGGTATTGCTTACGCAAGATAGGCACGAACACCTCGTTCAGTGCCACCCCAAGCATGGCGGGCTCATCGGGTGGCCTGCCGGTATAGGTGCTGTGGTAGATGGCGTCGCGTCTATGGCTGACATGGGTCACGGTGAACACGGGGAACTCGTCGGTTTCGTTGTAGTAACCTGTGTGATCCCCGTAGGGGCCCTCTTCGGCCATCTCGCCCGGTTCGATATAACCTTCGAGGATGATCTCGCTGGTGGCGGGCACCTCGAGATCGCAGCTCAGCGCCTTACATACTTCGGTGCGCTCGCCCCGCAGCAGGCCGGCAAAGGCGTACTCGCTCATGGCGTCGGGCACAGGCGTCACCGCGCCTAAGATGGTCACTGGGTCGGCGCCCAGCGCCACCACAACCGGGTAACGTTCGCCCGGATGCTGCTCTTTAAAGTCTTTGAAGTCCAGCGCGCCGCCGCGATGATCCAGCCAGCGCATGATCAGCTTGTTTTTGCCCAGTAGTTGCTGGCGATAGATACCTAAGTTTTGTCGCTTCTGTCTAGGGCCCTTGGTGATGGTCAGTCCCCAGGTCACCAGCGGAGCCACGTCGCCAGGCCAGCAGTGCTGAATAGGCAGCTTGGTGAGATCCACCTCATCGCCGCTGACCACCACCTCCTGGCAGGGGGCGTTGCGTACCGTCTTGGGTGGCATGTTCAGCGCCTGCTTGAACATAGGGATCTTGGAGATGGCATCTTTAAAGCCGCGTGGCGGCTCAGGTTCCTTGAGGAAGGCCAGCAGCTCGCCCACATCGCGCAGGGCGAGGGGATCTTCCTTGCCCAGGGCCATGGCAACGCGTTTGGGGGTGCCAAACAAGTTGGCCAGCACAGGCATTGTCTTGCCGACAGGATTTTCAAACAGCAGCGCCGGGCCCTTGGCTCTCAGCACACGATCGGCGATCTCCGTCATCTCCAGATGGGGATCGACAGGGTGGGTGATACGCTTAAGTTCGCCATTGGCTTCGAGGTGATCGATAAAACTGCGTAAATCCTTAAAACTCATTTGGAAATACTCGCGTTGAGAAAAATGTGATATGGCGCGCACTATACCATTTATGGGCGCTATTCCCAAATAGCTTGCGTCGGCTTTGCGACCCCGGGATGGCAAGATTTTCAGGGGGTATAATTAAGGGTAAGATGCGGTAAACCCCTTGAGAGTGAGGTGGCAAGATGAAGCCCGATTTGAAATCTTTATTGCTCCTGGCTGGCGTGCTTTGGCTCGGGGCCTTGCCGCCCGTGTCTAACTCTGCCTGGGCGCTCAAGATAGACGATGAATTCGAGGTAGATCCTGACTTTGGCGTGGACCCAGATTGGGAGTATCGCCCCGACTGGGACAGGGACTTCTATGATCCCTGGCGCTGGCGTATCGGGATAGGCACAGGTTTTCCCTACTGGCGCCATGGCAGCTATGGCTATTGGCGTGATGGCTGGCGTTACCCCTACCGTTACCAGCCGCGCAAATACCGCAAGCCTAAACCGCTCGCACCGCCGCAGCAAGTCACCACGAGTTTTGCTCAGAGCGATGCCATTAAGAGCCTACCCGCAAACGCCAGGGTGAGGGTGAAAGAGGGCAGGACGGTATATGAATGGCAAGGGGTGGAGTATATCTACGACTGGAATAGCGACAGCTACATCAAGCTTAAGTAGCTGTCACCCTGCTGCTTCTATTTATCTATTAGATGGGCAGTAGCCAGCGCTCGCTTCTAAACCAATAGTAGTGCTCGGGATCGTTGGAGAAGGCGACCCTGTGGGCCTTGCCGGTGATCTCTTCGCGTGGAATGAAGCCGATGACGCGTGAGTCGGCGCTGGCGTCGCGATTATCCCCAAGCGCCAGGTAGTGCCCTTCGGGGACAATTACCGGGCCGAAATTGGCCAGCCTCGAGGGCTGGTCATTCACCCTGATGGCGTGGGGCTTGCCGGGCAGGGTCTCTTGCCAAACGCTAAAGGCTCTTTGTCCATCGCTAAGGGCTTCTTTCCCTTGGCTAAAGGCTTTTTCGGTATTCTCTGTAAGTGCCAGTGGCTCGGCGCGATAGTTGAGGGCCACGCCGTTAAGATAGAGGCGGTTGTTGCGCATCGCCAGAGTGTCGCCGGGCAGGCCTATGATGCGTTTGACCAGCTTCTTGTCGGCCTTGGCCGAGTCGAAGGTGATGATGTCGCCACGCTCCGGGTCGGCCAGCTTCATCAGGCTGATATGGGTGAAGGGCAGGCGCAGATCGTAGGCCATCTTGTTCACCAGTATGCGGTCGCCCTGCACTATGGTGGGCAGCATGGAGCCGCTGGGCACATGGTTCCAGTCGGCCACCGCGCTACGAAAGACCAGCATCAGGCCAATAAACAGAATGAACTGGCAGTGGTGTTTCACTTGTCGCATCACTTTTTTTAGCATACCAACTCCTTGGAAAGTAAAGTGTCTTAGCATCAGACGCCGCATCGCCCAAGTGGTTCCTGCTGTGTTATCCCAGAAGCGTAAGCAAATATTTTTGCTCTGCCGAGCTCGGCATTGATATAGTGCTGCCTGTTGTCCTAAGGCCATACCCATGGAGAGAGAATGAAGTACCAGTGGATATTATTTGACGCCGATGAAACCCTGTTTCATTTCGACGCCTTTAAAGGATTACAGTTGATGTTTTCGCGCTTCGGTGTGGATTTCACCCTAGCCGATTTCGAAGAGTATCAAACGGTTAATCTGCCTTTGTGGGTGGATTATCAAGACGGTAAGATCAGCGCCCGTCACCTGCAGGTGACCCGTTTCGAGCGTTGGGCCGAGAAGCTTTCTGTCACCGCCGAGCACCTTAATTCGGCGTTTCTCACGGCCATGGCCGATATCTGTACCCTGCTGCCTGGCGCCGCCGAGCTGGTGGATGCTCTCTATGGTAAGGTGAAGATGGGGATCATCACCAATGGCTTTACCGACCTGCAGACGGTGCGTCTGGAGCGTACCGGCTTGCTGCATGCCTTCTCGCCCGTGGTGATCTCGGAAGAGGTGGGGGTCGCTAAACCCGACGTGGCGATCTTCGAACACGCCCTGTCGCAGATGGCGCATCCGCCCAGAGAGCATGTGTTGATGGTGGGAGATAATCCCCATTCGGATATTCAAGGCGGGCTTAACGCCGGCTTCGATACCTGTTGGCTCAACCGCGCCAGTCAGCCCGTCCCCGAGGGGATCACGCCCCACTATCAGGTGGCATCACTCACCGAGCTGCAACACCTGCTGCTCAAGGGCTAATGCCAATAGGGTTAGCAGCCCGAATCCACAATCTCGAAACTTGGGCCCTGGGTAGTACTCAGGGCCTGTGTGTATTTGAGGTAGCAGTTCTGGCTACTGGACTTCTTGCTTGGGTGCATGAAGCGGATAAAGGGCTCGGCCTTGTTATTATGAAAGTACCAGTCGGCCGGGTCGTCGGCGTTGAACACAGCATCGGCAAAGGTGGCCTCGAGCAAGAGAGCCCAGGCGTGGGCTGAGTCGGCAGCTGGGTAGCCATAGGCGAGCTCTACCTGATCGCCGTTGAGGCTTATGTTTGTACTGGCCTGTGTCTGCAGGTTTTCCAGACTCGCCTTGGTAAACACCAGGGGCAGGGTGCCGCTCATCTCACTCTTGAGTCCCTGCAGGGCGGCGATGCGGGCATCGGACTGGATATTGATGAAACGTGGCAGGGCAATGGTGGCCAGAATGCCGAGTATGATGACAGTGATGACAAGTTCAATCAGGGTAAATCCGTTACGTTTCATCTTGCTACCTGGGGTTGGCTTTGTGCCTATAGTACACCTTGAGCAGGCATTTGATCCCTAAATTAGGTATGAAAAGGTTGTTTTTAACGCATTTGTCATCGAAAAATGCCTTAATGGATTATTTGTTGCTCAGTTAGTGAAATTTAGGCTTTACATTTAAAGTCCATTTCCTTACTATTCTCGGCGTTCGGAGAGATGGCAGAGTGGTCGAATGCACCGGTCTTGAAAACCGGCACGGGTTTATAGCCCGTCTAGGGTTCAAATCCCTATCTCTCCGCCACATTAAGAAAAAGGGCTTCCAGAAATGGAAGCCCTTTTTCGTTCTAGCGCTAGCTAAGTTCTATCTAAGCGACTAAGCAAACAAAAGCATTTTGAACCCAGGGTTCCTAATATTTAGATCTGGCTATCCCTCTGCCACATTAGCAAAGCCCGCTTTATAGCGGGCTTTGTGCTATCTAGCATATAGCATTTGAGTCATAGCCGGGTTCCTAACGCTAATGCCTTTCAACAGAGTGTCCGACTATCTCTCCGCAATATATAGGAAAAAAGGCATCCAGAAATGGAAGCCCTTTTTCGTTTTGGCTTCCTATCTATTCCATTTTGCTAGCCCATCGTCATCTGTGCCTAGGGGTTAACCCTAGCTCTCCTTTCCTTGCTTTAATTCCGTCTAACCCAACCTCAGTTGCATATACCCTGCATAATTATTCGTCAACGTGAATAGGCAAGTGGCTGTCAATCGGGGAAAATCGGGCCGGTTTTACTGGGAGTTTGCGAGTAGATGAGTAGGTGCTAATAGGCTCATGGCTCACAAAAATGCTGGCTTTTGTGATCGGTTTTGGTGTTTTTAAGGTTTAAAAATTGTTAAATGTGGCGTTTTTATCGCTAATTTGAATAAATTTTAAACATCGGGCTGGATTCCCGCTTTCTTTTACCGAGCGCTTTTTGCTATGCTCCCGCGGCATAAAAATACAGTGTAAATGATTCGCATTTTTTCAATTGCTGTCGATCGCATTCCAATTTTGGACTGATCTATTGAAACCTACTCCTAGTCATTTTCTGGCCGACGCACAGCGTGACCTCGCCCGGCTGGCAATTAGTCATCAGAAACAGTTGGCCTATCTGTTAAGCCTGCTGTTGCTCTGCTATTGCCTCTCGGTAGTGATCTCCAGCTATTTAGATAGCCGTGAGCTGATGCAGCTGTTGTCAGACTGGCTGCTTTGGGAGTCCTTCGATCTCTCCATGATGGGGCCTGTGTTCATCAGCCCGCTATTCATCTATCCATATCTCTGTCTCTGTTTCATCGCTTATCAGCTGTTTTGCCTCCTGGCTTCCCAAGGGCCAGGCTACCCACTGCTGACATGCGATCTTAAGAGCGTCGAACATGACGCTCACGGCTGTCGCGCCCCTCCAAGCCTAACACTCTGTTTATAAAATACTTTAAGTATCCTTAGCCGCTTAATTTTCGCAGCTTGAGCCCTATTTTGCGCTCTATGCTTGCCCCTTGCTGGCCCGGATACCCTTGCCAAGCCCATTTGGCAATCTCATAAACTAGGGTTAGAGGAATATTCCTTGTGTTAATTCGAAACTTTGCCAAAGCAAGTTGTGCCATGGCGGCGCTGATGTTGGCAGGCTGTGAAGGTGGCGTACTCGATCCAAAGGGACAGGTGGGGATCGATGAGAAGCAGTTGATCGTGATTGCCACCTTGTTGATGTTGATCGTGGTGATCCCTGTGATCGTCATGACCTTGTACTTCGCCTGGAAGTATCGCGACGGTCGCGATCATGAAATCTATGCACCTAAGTGGGCGCACTCTAAGACGATCGAATTGGTGGTCTGGTGCGTGCCTATCGTCATTGTCGGCATTCTGGGTGTGATCACCTGGCATTCGACCCATAAGCTGGACCCTTATCAACCGCTGGACCATGAGGCCGAGCCGATCACCGTCGAGGTGGTGTCACTCAACTGGAAGTGGTTGTTTATCTATCCTGAGCAGGGGATCGCCTCGGTCAACGAGCTGGCGTTTCCTGCCAATGTGCCGGTGAACTTTAAGATAAGTTCCGATACGGCCATGAACTCCTTCTTCATTCCCCAACTGGGTAGTCAGATCTACTCCATGGCGGGCATGACCACTAAGCTGCATCTGATCGCCAACGAGCCTGGTACCTACAAGGGGATCTCGGCCAACTACAGTGGTGCGGGCTTTACCGGCATGAAGTTCAACGCCATCGCCACACCAACCCGCGGCGATTTCAACGCCTGGGTTGCCAAGGTGAAGCGCGAAGGCGCGGCGCTCGGCCCAGAGAGTTATCGCGAACTGGCGAAAGAGAGCAGTAATAATCCCGTGAGCTACTACGCCTCGGTCAGTGACGGCCTGTTTGAGCAGATCGTTATGCAGTACATGCATCACCACCAGATGCCTGCCCATGAGGGCATGGCGATGCCGGCCGCCACTTTACACGGGCAGTCACACGAGCAGGTGCATGCATCTGAGTCATCTAACACGACGGGAGGCGAACACTAATGTCGTCTTTTCTTGGAAAATTAACACTGGATGCGGTTCCCTTCCACGAACCCATTATCATGGTGACCCTAGCTGCGGTCGCCGTGATAGGCCTTGTTATCGCGGCCTTGATCACCAAGCATAAGAAATGGGGCCCTCTGTGGCGCGACTGGCTGACCTCGGTCGACCATAAACGCCTGGGGATCATGTATATCTTGCTGGCCTTCGTCATGCTGATCCGTGGTTTCTCCGATGCCATCATGATGCGCACTCAACAGGCCATGGCCACCAATGGCGCCGCCGGCTACCTGCCGCCCGAGCACTATGACCAGATCTTCACCGCCCATGGCGTCATCATGATCATCTTCATGGCGATGCCTTTCATGATAGGCCTGATGAACCTGGTGTTGCCGCTGCAGATAGGCGCGCGCGACGTTGCCTTTCCGTTTCTGAATAACCTCAGCTTCTGGTTGACCGCCTCCGGCGCCGTGCTGATCAACATCTCTCTGGGGGTGGGTGAGTTTGCCAAGACAGGTTGGGTAGCCTATCCGCCGCTGTCTGAGCTGGCCTACAGTCCAGGGGTTGGTGTCGATTACTATATCTGGGCGCTACAGATCTCCGGCATAGGGACCACCCTCACCGGGGTCAACTTCCTGGTGACTGTGCTTAAGATGCGCGCGCCGGGCATGAAGTTGATGCAGATGCCGATCTTCACCTGGACCTGCACCTGGGCCAACATACTGATCGTCGCCTCATTCCCGATCCTGACGGCCGTGCTGGCCATGCTGACCCTGGACAGATACATGGATTTCCACTTCTTCACCAACGAAGGCGGTGGTAATGCCATGATGTATATCAACCTGTTCTGGGCCTGGGGACACCCAGAGGTGTATATCCTGATTCTGCCAGCTTTCGGTATCTTCTCCGAGGTGATCTCAACCTTTACCGCCAAGCGTCTGTTTGGTTACAAGTCTATGGTATGGGCCAGCGGCGCCATCTCGATTCTGGGCTTCATCGTCTGGTTGCATCACTTCTTTACCATGGGCTCGAGTGCCAACGTCAACGCCTTCTTCGGGGTGATGACCATGGTGATTGCCGTGCCGACCGGGGTGAAGCTGTTTAACTGGCTGTTTACCATCTACCGTGGACGCCTGAAGCTGACGGTGCCCGTGCTCTGGACCCTGGGCTTCATGGTGACCTTCACCATAGGCGGCATGACAGGCGTGTTGCTGGCGGTGCCTGGCGCCGACTATGTGCTACACAACAGCCTGTTTTTGATTGCGCATTTCCATAACACCATCATAGGCGGCGCCGTGTTTGGCTACCTGGCGGGCTTTGCCTTCTGGTTCCCTAAGGCGACCGGTTTCCACCTCAACGAACGTCTGGGTAAGGCGGCATTCTGGTGCTGGCAGGTGGGCTTCTATGTCGCCTTCATGCCGCTGTATGTGCTGGGCTTCCTCGGCATGACACGTCGTCTCAATCAGACAGATAACCCGGACTGGAACTTCTGGATCTATCTGGCGGCGGTTGGTGCCTGCATCATCTTCGTCGGCATAGTGCTGCAGTTCGTTCAGCTGTACGTGAGTATCCGCGATCGTGAGCAGAACCGCGACACCACCGGCGACCCTTGGAATGGTCACACCCTGGAGTGGTCGACCGCTTCGCCACCTCAGTTCTATAACTTTGCCCGTCTGCCTCAGGTCGTCGATATCGACGCCTTCACCCATGCCAAGGAGCAGGGCCAGGCCTATCAGATGCAGGAGAGCTACCAGCCGATCCACATGCCGAAGAATACCGGCCATGGAGTCTGGATGGCCCTTGGGATCACCGCCGCCGGCTTTGCCGCCATCTGGCACATCCTCTGGCTAGCCATCGCAGGTTTCCTGGGCGCCTTCATCGTCTTCCTGATGCGAGCGTACGACACAGACACCGATTACTACGTGCAGGGCGATGAGGTTAAGCGTATCGAAACCGCGCACCTGAACAACCTATCTAAGGGGCAGATATGAGTATTGCTATCCCAGCTGACCTGAGTGTTACCCAGGTCGAGACCCTACATGAGGAGCATCATGATACCGGCGAGAACACCTTGCTGGGCTTCTGGATCTACCTGATGACCGACTGCATCCTGTTTGCCTCGGCCTTCGCCACCTATGCTGTGCTCTACATGAATACAGACGGCGGCGTGTCGGGCAAGGATATCTTCGAGCTGGACTTCGTCCTGATTGAAACCGCGGCGCTGCTGCTCAGTAGTATCACCTATGGTCTGGCGTTGATCTTTGCCAAGCGTCATCACAAGGGGGCGACCCTGGCTTGGTTGGCGGTGACCTTCGCCTTAGGTTGTGTGTTCATCGGCATGGAGGTGAACGAGTTTCATCACCTGATCCTCGAGGGCAACGGCCCGCAGCGTAGTGCCTTCCTCTCCGCCTTCTTTGCCCTAGTGGGCATGCATGGTCTGCACGTGAGTGCTGGCCTGGTGTGGATGGCGATCATGATGCTTGAGGTGGTTAAGCGCGGCACGGGCGGACGCCCCCTGACTCGCCTGAACTGCCTCAGCCTGTTCTGGCATTTCCTGGATATCGTCTGGATCTGCGTGTTCACCGTGGTTTATCTGATGGGGGTCTTATTATGAGCCAAGCCACTACCCATGGTCAGGACGATCTGGCCGCCAGCATCAAGTCCTATCTTACCGGCTTCCTGCTCTCTGTGGTGTTGACCGGCATTCCCTTCTGGGCGGTGATGACCCACAGCCTGGAGACCTCGACCACCCTGGCCATAGTGCTGGTGTTGGCCGTGGTGCAGATTCTGGTGCATCTTAAGTATTTCTTGCACCTGGATTTTTCCAAGGAAGGCAAGGTGAATACCCTGTCGTTTATGTTTACCGCCCTGGTGATTGTCATGGTGGTTGGCCTGTCGGTGTGGATCATCTACGCCGCCAACGACCTCATGATGTAGGAGAGGCAGCATGATTAGGCATTCGACCTCAACTCAGGTGGCCGCGCCCTTGGGGGCTTATCTTCAGGTGACCAAACCCGGGATTATCATGGGAAACCTCATCGCCGTGGTGGGCGGGTTTCTCCTGGCCGCCAGGGGGGAGGTCGATGCCGTCTTGATGCTGGCGACGCTGGTGGGGCTCTCTCTGGTGGTGGCCTCAGGCTGCGCCATCAACAACTATATCGACCGGGATATCGACGCCAAGATGCAGCGCACCTGCCGTAGGGCGACGGTGACCGGCGCGATCCCACTTAAGCAGGTGCTTGGCTTAGGCATTGCCCTGGGCGCACTCGGCTTTGGCCTGCTGGCCTGGTTTACCAACCTAGCGGCCTTGCTGTTTGCCGTCTTCGGCTACTTGGTTTACGTGGGGCTCTACAGCCTCTATATGAAGCGTAACTCCGTCTATGGCACCCTGGTTGGTAGCCTCTCGGGCGCCGTGCCGCCCGTAGTGGGTTACTGCGCCGTGACCGGCAGGATAGATGGCGCGGCGTTGATCCTGCTGGCCATGTTCAGCCTGTGGCAGATGCCGCACTCCTATGCCATCGCCATCTTTCGCTTTAAGGACTATGAGGCGGCCAATATTCCTGTGCTGCCCGTGGCCCAAGGCGTAGAGAAGGCCAAGCTGCATATCGTCTTCTACATTGCCCTGTTCGCCTTGGTATCGACCCTGCTACCCCTGGCGGGTTATACCGGGGTGGGCTTTATGGCGGTGAGTTGCGTGACCAGCTTCTGGTGGCTACTGATGGCGCTGAAAGGCTATCGCAGCGATGTGAACCTGCTGCGTTGGTCGCGCCAGGTGTTCGGTTTCTCGATACTGACCATAGCCATCCTGAGCCTCACCATGGCGCTGGACTTTCAGGTGGCCGGCCAGGCGCCGCTGCTGGCCATGTTGGGCTAGAAGTTGCGCTAGTAGTTGTGCTATCTGTAGCGTTAGTAGCGCTTTAAGAAGAAAGCAAAAGGCGACCCATCTGGGTCGCCTTTTTTATTGCCTGGCATCTTGTATGGTTCTGTTTCACCGACAGCTATTTCAGTGAAAAATAGATGTCGGTTACCAGCTCATGCTCCGCCACTTCGGGGAAGAAGTTGTGGTACTCGAAGTAGAGAGGAAAGTCCCTCAGCTCCTCGCCGCTCTGGGGCAGCCAGTCGCGGTAGAACTGATAGATCTTATCGTCCATCTGATCGTGCGGCCCCTGGTGGCGGATCACGGCGCAGCGATCGCCGGGGATCGTCTTAGTGATCACCCCAAAGTCGTTGGCCTTGACCTCAGATGCTACCGAGCCGCAGATGTCGAAGCGAAACGCCTCGGGCGCTACCGTGTTGGGGTCGTTAAAAGGCACGCCCAGGGTCAGGCTGCTGGCCACAGGGGATTCGCCGCTCTGTTTACGCCAGTTGATAAATTGTTGAATCGAGTCGTTCAGTGCGGCCGGGCTGCCTTGGTGTTCCAGCACGGCGACCTTGATGTCGTCTCTTTGTGTGAGTTTGATCTGCACAGTTTCTCTCCTTGTATAGTTCACCTTGGCATATTGTTGACTCCATTGCTCCCACTTAGGGGTTAACCTGAACTGGGTCGGGGTCTGGGCAAATACCTGCTTAAAGGCTCGCGAGAAGGATTCGCCGTTCTCAAACCCGGCATCGAGGGCGATGTCGGTGATCTTGAGTTCGGGATGAAACACCAATCGGTATGAGGCCCGCTTCAGCCTGAGCAGGCTGATGTATTTACCTAAGGTTATGCCGGTATACACCTGAAACTGGCGATGAAAATGATACTTGGAGAAGTGCGCCTTCTGGCTCAGTTGTTCCAGCGTCAGGGGCTGGTCCAGATGTTTCGCGATATAGTCACAAACCGTCTGGATTCGTTGACTATAGGCTTGGTGCGCTGCTCGGTTCATATGCATCCCTTTTCAAGTGAGCGGCCATTGTGCGACGAGAGGGCTTGCTTTGCCTGACTCATATTGCTCAATGGCGATTGGCCGAGCAGTTGTGCTTAAAAGCCCCTGCGTTTCCAGAAGTTGGCCACCTGACTCTCCTCATCGTTAAGATGCACATGAAAGGTCTTCTCGGCAACCACCTTGTCACCCAGGGAGAGTGTCATGCGCCACCTGCCCACCTTGTCATGTTCGGGGGCCCAGATGGTGTCACCCAGATAGAACTTCCAGTCGTTGGACTCGACAAACAGCTCACCCTCGAAGGGCGGGCGAACATTGCCCTGCTGGTCTGGAATATGGGGATGATAGATGCAGTAGCTAAGCCTTTGATTCTTGGCCTTGCGGATACGGGCGATGAAGCCAAATTCTATGTCTATCTCTGCCGGCACATGGACCGTGGCCTTGAGAAACTTGGGCAGATCCGGGCTCTCTTCATCCCAACGGCTGAAGAGTCCGGCTTGCAGTATGGTGACATCGGCTTTGAGCTTAGACAAAGGAGGCAAGGCGTTAGGTGTGATACTTCACGGCCATGTCGATCAGCGGCTCACGGCTGGCCTTGGCGGCGCGTAGTCTGGCCAGATAGTTCTCCCACAGCTCTACCTGATTGGTAGCCAGATCATAGAGCACCTTCCAGGAGTAGAGGCCTGTGTCGTGGCCGTCGTCGAACACCAGCTTGACCGCATAGTTGCCTACAGGGGTGATGGCGTTGATATTGACGTTCTTCTTGTGGGTGACCAGCACGGGATTGCCGTGACCATGGACCTCGGCCGAGGGGGAGTAGACCCTTAGGAGTTCGCAGCTCAAGGTATATTGCTGACCGTTGTCGAAACTTATCTCCAGCTGGCGCGACTTGCGTTTGAGTTTGAGCCCTGTGACCTTGGGCGTATCGCTTTGGGGGGTCATATGCTTCGCCTATTCATGGGAGGGTATCCCTGGTTAAAAAAGAGGGCCCGCAGGGGAACTGACGGGCCCTTTAAGTTTACAGGATGAAGCGGCTGAGATCTTCGTCCTGCACCAAGTTCTCCAGGTGAGCGTTGACATAGTCGGCATCGATCACTGTCGTGCTGCCTGACTTGTCCGAGGCCTCGAAGGAGAGGTCTTCCATCAGACGCTCCATCACTGTGTGCAGGCGGCGGGCACCGATATTTTCGGTGCGCTCGTTCACCTGCCAGGCAGCTTGAGCGATGCGCTCGATACCCGACTCGCTAAACTCTACCTTAACGCCTTCGGTGGCCATCAATGCCACATACTGCTCGGTGAGCGAGGCATGGGGCTCGGTGAGGATGCGCTTAAAGTCGTTGGCAGACAAGGCTTCCAGCTCGACGCGGATCGGCAGACGACCCTGTAGCTCGGGGATGAGATCAGATGGCTTAGACATCTGGAAAGCGCCCGAGGCGATAAACAGGATATGGTCTGTCTTGACCATGCCGTGCTTGGTGTTCACCGTGCAGCCTTCTACCAGAGGCAGCAGGTCGCGCTGAACCCCTTCGCGAGAGACGTCTGGGCCCGAGGTGTCGCCACGCTTACAGATCTTGTCGATCTCATCTAGGAAGACGATGCCGTGCTGCTCGACCAGTTCGATCGCCTGCTCTTTAAGATCGTCAGGGTTCACCAGCTTGGCGGCTTCCTCTTCGATCAACAGCTTATAGGCTTCCTTGATGGTCATCTTGCGACGCTTGCTGGCGCCAGGGCCCATGTTTTGGAACATGCTCTGGAGCTGGCTGGTCATCTCTTCCATGCCGGGTGGCGACATGATCTCTATGCCTACCTGAGGCGCGGCGATATCGATCTCGATCTCTTTGTCGTCCAGCTGGCCTTCGCGTAGCTTCTTGCGGAACACCTGACGGGTGCCGGTGTCATCTTTCTTCTCGGTGTCCCAGTCTTCCTTGGGTTTAGGTAGCAGGGCATCGAGAATGCGTTCTTCGGCCGCTTCTTCGGCTCTGAACTTACACTTGGCCATCTGCTCTTCGCGGGTCAGCTTGACGGCGGCGTCGGTGAGGTCACGGATGATCTGCTCGACCTCCTTACCCACGTAACCGACTTCGGTAAACTTAGTGGCTTCGACCTTGATGAAAGGCGCCTTGGCCAGCTTGGCCAGACGGCGGGCGATCTCTGTCTTACCTACACCCGTGGGGCCTATCATCAGAATGTTTTTTGGGGTGACTTCTTGGCGCAGCGCAGCATCTAGCTGCATACGACGCCAGCGGTTACGCAGGGCGATAGCGACCGAACGCTTGGCGTTTTGCTGGCCTATGATGTGGCTGTCCAGCTCGTGAACAATCTCGCGTGGAGTCATCTCAGACATAAGTATCCCTTAATGCTTGGGTGCATACGTTTGGTAACAGTGAGCGGGCTCAGTGTTAGTAATTCAGTTCTTCTATCGTCTTGAATTGGTTGGTGAATACACAGATGTCACCGGCAATGGTCAAAGACTTTTCGGCGATCTCCTTGGCGCTGAGATCGGTATTTTCCAGCAGTGCCGTGGCCGCGGCCTGGGCAAAGTTGCCGCCTGAGCCTATGGCGATCAGGTCGTTTTCTGGCTGCACCACATCGCCGTTACCTGTGATGATCAGGCTGCACTCGGTATCGGCTACCGCCAAGAGTGCCTCGAGCTTGCGCAGCACCCTGTCTGAGCGCCAATCTTTGGCCATCTCGACCGCGGCGCGCATCAGATGGCCCTGGTGCATCTCTAACTTAGATTCGAAGCGTTCGAATAGGGTAAAAGCATCGGCGGTGCCGCCGGCAAAGCCCGCGAGGACCTTGTTGTGATACAGGCGTCGAACCTTTCTGGCGTTTCCTTTCATCACTGTATTTCCCAGTGATACCTGGCCGTCTCCGGCAATGACAACCTGATTGTTGCGACGTACTGAAACGATTGTGGTCACGGTATTTCCTCTTCTCAAGCCGACGAGTAGGAAACTCATCGGTGGACAATAGCTTAGATATGGGGGTGGCATTTTGTTTTTCAAGGGAGATCAACCATAGGTTTACCCACGCCAGAGGAGAAAAGCCGAGTTTTGTGCCTCTGCGACCTAAAAGCCGTTTATTTTTATCGCCTTACTCATTCAAGTATGACGTCGGGGCTAATACTAAAGAGGGGGCCTGTCTGGGCAAAACTAGCCGCTTGGTGGTGGGCTTTCATACCTTAGCCGGATGAAGGGGGAGAGGCTTGCCCGCATACTTTTGCCTGCCAGCACAGGCTGGCGCTTGTTTCTAAGCCGCTTGTTTCAAACATGGGGATGAAAGGAAAACGGTTCGCGGTGTAGGGGTCGACAGGCCGGAGGTTGCACGGTGACGCTTGTCGGGATCTTCGCAGGATGCGCCAACATCGAGTGATGGGCGAAGAAGATTCGGCATCTGGTAATCGCAGTTTCATGTTACTGCTGAGACTTGCACAGGATTGCACCACCTAGGTGGTGTGCACAGGGGTTGCCTCAGGCGAGCGCCCCGACAGATAAATTTAGTAAAGGATATTACTCATGACAAAGCTACTTCCACTGGCCGCCGCCATTGCGATGACAATAGGTACCGCCCACGCTGCCGACAGCACGGCGACCACTTCACAAAATGGTTCGGGTAACATTGCCTCGACGGTGCAGACTGGTACTAATCATACAGCGACCATCAACACCGCCCTGGGTTTCGACAGCTCGGCGACTATCGACCAAGCCGGTGACGCGCAAACGGCCACCATCAACCAGATCGGCGGCGTCGCGAACTCTAGCGCCATGGTGACTCAGTCTGTGTCGTCAAATAACGCTACCGTTAACCAGGAGCACATGGACAACACCCATGCGACGGTTACCCAGGCCGGTGAGAGCAACAACGCCGATGTGAACCAGCTGCATGTTAACGACTCACAGGCGATCGTTGTGCAACAGGGTAACACCAACAACGCCAACATCAGACAGTATGGTTTCGGCATCCATAACCCAGCCGGTTCAACCATATTGCAGACTGGCAACAACAACAGCGCTAATACAGATCAAGATACCTCTACCGACGCCCTGTCGACCGTAGTACAGACCGGCGCCGAGAACATTGCCAACGTTAACCAGATGAACAACGCCGAACGTTCGGTTGTTGCGATTAATCAGATCACTAATAGCTCTGTGGCAACGGCGACTCAGGATGGCTCTGCCGACTCGAGCATCACCATCAACCAGATCAACGGCTCTATCGGCACCGCCGATGTGACCCAAAGCAACGGCAGCGAAAACCTGGCGAGCGTGACTCAGGATGATAACAGCCTGAATGCCACTGCGAGCGTGTCGCAAACTGGCAGCTTCAACCAGGTGAATACACTGCAACAGCATGCCATCAACACCAGCCTGAGTGTGATGCAAAACGGTGAGTCTAACATCGCCTCAGTTAATCAAGAGCATGTGAACGACAGCGTCGCGACCGTGAATGTGACCGGTGACACCAACACCACCACAGTGCGTCAGTATGGCTTCGGTTACCATGAGCCAGCGTCGGCGACCGTAACGACTGTGGGTAACTTCAACAACGTGAACATCAACCAGGATACTTCATTCATGGCTGAGGCCAGCGTAAACCAGGTGGGTAACGGTAACATCGCCCTGGTGAGCCAGCTTAACGAGTCTGATAATTCCAAGGTGTTCATCGACCAGATCGATGCCAGCGAAAACGGTAATGTTGTCGTGGCGCAGGATCAGGCTGCCGACTCTACGGCGACTGTGATGCAGTCAGGTGTTAATGGTTCGGCGGTATTTGTGGCCCAGGGCCCAGGTAGCCAGCTAAATGCCAACGTGAATCAAACTGCTAGCGTGGGCGGTATCGTAAACATCAATCAAGATGGCCTAGATCAAGGCGCCATGGTGAGCCAGAGCGGCACAGATAACATGGCCGACATCGACCAGACTGCCTCGCTGAACCGCGTGACTGTTGCTCAGATGGGCGATTTCGGTGCCGCCGATATCGATCAGACTGGCAACAACAACGAAGGTTGGGTTAACCAGACCGGCGGCGAATACAATGACGCCGTGTTGCTGCAACAGGGCGATGACAACTACGCCATGATCGAGCAATCTGGCCTGGGTCTTGATGGCGCACACAACCTGGCGACCATCAACCAGCTGGGCATGAATGATAGCGCTTCTATCATGCAGGCCGGTGGTTTCGGTAACACGGCGACCATCACCCAGAACTAAGCGATTAACGCAGACAACAAAAAGCCAGCATCAAGCTGGCTTTTTTATTAACTCAAAGAAAAAACGGGCCAGGGCCCGCTTTTTGGTCGATAAGATTAACCGCCTTCCCAGAACCAGATCTGACAGCCGTTGAGGCCACCACGTTGTAGTATGTGGCGATGTTTCTCGGCAAGGCGTTTACGCTCGTAAGGGCCAAGCACCACCTTATACCAGGTGCCGTTGCTGCCGCTGACCTTACGTACCTGCGCCTCCAGGCCTTGGAAGGCGATCACCGCCTTCATCTCATTGGCCTGAGACTCCTGTCTGAAGGAGCCACATTGCATCTGGTAGGGGCGGGTCGGCGCGGTGTTTTCCGGAATATCCACCTCGACCTGCTTATTCTCCAGCTCCTCCTGGTAGGTCCACTCCTCCTTGGGCTTAGGCGGCAGCGCATTGGGGTCCTTCTTGACTACCTTAGGCTTCACCGCTTGCACCTCGGGTTGAGTCTCTACCTTGTCGGCGCTGTCGTTGATACTCCAGAGGAAGTAGCCGAAACCGCCCACTAACCCCAGTGTCACCAGAGAGAGCACGAAGGGGAAGCGTCTCGGCGCTGGTGCCGGCTGACGTCGGCCACCCGTGCTCTTCTTACGTCCTTTCGAGGCTGGTCTTCTGTTGGCGTAATCGCGATTGCTCATCCTGGCGCCCTATACTACATGCGTTCTAAGGTTTCGATACCCAGTAGATCCAGACCCTGCTTAAGCGTCTTAGCGGTCAGCTGTGCCAGCAATAGACGGCTCTTCTTCTCATCTTCTGAGTCGGCCGCCAGCACTGGGCAGGCCTCGTAGAAGCTTGAGAAGGCGCCCGCCAGTTCAAACAGGTAGCCACACAGGGCGTGAGGCTGACCCTTGGCCACCATGCGACCTAACACCTCGGCAAACTGGGCCAGCTTGTTGCCAAGCTCCTTCTCCTTGTCGTGTTCCAGCTTGATGCTGGCACCGGTTAGGTCGATGTCGGCCGCACGCTTGAAGATGCCCGCCACACGCGTGTAGGCGTAAAGCAGGTAAGGCGCCGTGTTGCCCTCGAAGCTTAGCATCTGCTCGAAGCTGAAGATGTAGTCGCTGGCGCGGTTTTTCGACAGGTCGGCATATTTCACCGAGGCGATACCCACCACCTTGGCGATCTTGGCTAGCTCCTCTTCATCCATATCTGGATTCTTGCTGCGAACCAGTTCCAGTGCACGGGTCTCGGCCTCGCTCAGCAGGTCAACCAGCTTGACCACGCCACCAGAGCGGGTCTTGAATGGGCGACCATCTTCTCCGTTCATGGTGCCAAAGCCCATGTGTTCCAGACTCATCTCTGGACGGACGAAGTTAGCGGTGCGGGCCAGACTGAATACCTGCTGGAAGTGCAGCGCCTGACGCAGGTCGACGAAGTACAGGGCGCGGTCGGCCTTGAGTACGTTTGAGCGGTAGCGCATCGCCGCCAGATCGCTGGTGGCATACAGGAAGCCGCCGTCGGCCTTCTGGATGATCACAGGCAGTGGCTCACCCTCTTTGGTTTGGAACTCATCCTGGAAGACCACCTTGGCGCCGTTACTTTCAGACAATAGGCCCTGGGCATCCAGATCCCGTACCACCTGCTCCAGGTCATCGTTGTAGGCGCTCTCGCCGCGCACGTCGGCGCGGGTCAGGCTCACGCCCAGACGCTCATAAACCTCGTGACAGTGACTTAGGGAGATATCGTTGAATTCACGCCATAGCTTGTTGCAGTACTCGTCGCCCGATTGCAGTTCAACCACGAGCTGGCGAGCGCGGGTAGCAAACTCTTCCGACTCGTCGAAACGTACCTTGGCGGCGCGGTAGAAGCTTTCGAGATCTGCCAGTTCAACCTGGGCTTGCTCGCCTTGCTGGGCGCGCAGCTCTTCCATGTAGGCCAGCAGCATGCCGAACTGGGTGCCCCAGTCGCCGACATGGTTCTGACGGATCACCTTGTGACCCTGGAACTCCAGCGCGCGTACCACGGCGTCACCGATAATGGTTGAACGTAGGTGACCTACGTGCATCTCTTTGGCCAGGTTTGGCGAAGAGTAGTCGACCACCACTGTCTGCGGCGTTGGCAGGACCACACCCAAGTGATCGTCGCTCAGGGCGGCCATCAGCTGGTTGGTCAGGGCGTTCTCATCGATAAAGAAGTTGATGAAACCTGGGCCGGCGATCTCAACTTTAGCCACCTGGCTGTCTTGTGGCAGGCTATCGATTATCAGCTGTGCGACCTCACGAGGATTCTTGCGAGCCACCTTGGTCAGCATCATGGCTAGGTTGGTGGCAAAATCACCGTGGGTTTTGTCTTTGGTTCGGTCTACCTGAATACGAGCCTCAAAATCCGCAGGGATGATCGCCTGCTGTTTTAGGGTTTGAATGGCTTGTTCGAGCAAAGATTGAATATGTGATTTCATTGGCGTTTAATCGACAGTTGCTAAATAAAAAGATTCAGGGATAACCGCGTATTTTAGCCGCTTGTGGTGGCCAATTGCTATCCTCTGGCGGGATTTTTATGAGCTATTTTTGCATTTTTTGATCACAGGAGATCCTGCGGGTCGCGATCTAGGCTCCAGCGGCATCGCTTGGCCAGGGGCAGGGCTTCGATCTGTGGCAATGCCTGCTCGAAGGCCTGCTGCAACAGGCCGCGGGTCTTGGTCTGGAACATCAGCTGACGGCGGAACTTACCGGCTTTTCTGTCCATGGGCGCGGGCATGGGGCCTATGATCTCACACTGCTCGTCTTGCGGCAGTAATTGGGCAACCTGGGCGAGGAAGGCGTCGGCATCTTCGGCCTTGTGGGCCTCGGCACGCAACAGCAACATGTGCCAGGCAGGCGGCAACAGGGCCTGTTTACGCTCCTCCAGCTGGCCGCGGGCGAACTCGCCATAACCCTTGTGCATCAACTCTCTCAGTATGGGGTTGTCACATTGGTGGGTCTGCAGCAGCACAGTGCCCGGCTTGCGCGCCCGTCCGGCGCGGCCCGATACCTGGGTATAGAGCTGGCCGAAACGCTCGGGGGCACGAAAGTCGGCGCTGAACAGGGCGCCATCCACATCTAACAGGCCCACCAGGGTGACGTCGGGGAAATGGTGGCCCTTGGCGAGCATCTGGGTGCCCACCAAGATCTTATATTCTCCCTTATGGATGGCGTTAAGGTGGGTTTCGAGCGCCCCCTTGCGGCTGGTGGTGTCGCGGTCGATCCGCACCACAGGGTAGTTGGGAAACTCCTTGGCCAGGGCGTCAGCCAACTGCTCGGTTCCCACCCCTTGGCCCATCAACATGGTGCTGCCGCACTGATGACACTGCTTGGGGATGGCATACTGATTGCCGCAGTGGTGGCAGCGGATCTCGCCGAGGGATTGATGCACAGTGAAGAAGGCGTCGCAGCGGTCGCACTCGTGCAGGTGGCCGCATTCGTGACACAGCAGCGCCGGGGCGAAGCCGCGGCGGTTGAGAAACAGCAGCACCTGATTGCCCGCATCCAAATGGATACGCATCTCGTTGAGCAGGCCGTGGGAGAGGCCATTCTTCAGCGGCTGATTGCGGATGTCGATGATCCCCTGGCGCACCTTCTCGGCGGCGCCGGCGCGGCTGCCCAGACTTAGGTGTTGGTAGCGCCCGGAGAGGGCATTCTGTAGCGTCTCCAGGGAGGGGGTGGCGCTGCCAAGTAGCACGGGGACTGATTCGAGATGGCCACGCATCACGGCTAAGTCCCGGGCGTGGTAGCCGATCCCCTCTTGCTGTTTGAAGCTGGCGTCGTGCTCCTCATCTAATATGATGATGCCGGGATAGCGCATGGGGGTGAACAGCGCCGAGCGGGTGCCGATTATGATGGCGGCCTCGCCGCTTCTGGCTAGGCGCCAGGCGCTCAGGCGTTGATTGTCGGTGAGCCCAGAGTGGATCACCGCCACCTGCACCTTGAAGCGACGCTTGAAGCGGCTGATGGTCTGGGGTGTCAGGCCAATCTCGGGCACCAGGATCAGTGCCTGTTTGCCCTGTTTAAGCACAGTTTCCAGCAGTGCCAGATAGACCTCTGTCTTGCCCGAGCCCGTGATCCCCTCGAGTAGGGTGCAGTGGTAGCCCTGTTGTTGGTTGAGGGTGGCGACGGCGATGGCCTGTTCGGGATTGAGCTGATGGGGTGTCTCATCGAGTTCGAGCCCGTCACGCCAGCTGAGATTTGATTCGATACGCCGCTCGATACACTCTATCCAGCCCCGTTCAACAAGAGCCTTTAGCGCCGTCTTGCTCAGCTCCAGGGCATTGAGTTCATCCTGGCTGAGCTCTGTTTCTAACAGGGCAAGCAGCAGCTTGCGCTGGGCGGGTGCACGCTTTAGCAGATCGATATCCGCTTCCTGTCCGGCAGCGGTCACGCGCCAGCTCTGCAGCTGCTGGGCCTCTACCTCGGCACCCTTACGCAGGGCGACGGGTAGGGCCTGAGACAACATCTGCCCCAGGCTGCAAAAATAGTAGCGGGCAGCCCATTGGGTCAGCTTATAGAGCGAGGGGGGTAATACTGCTTCGTGGTCGAGGAAGGCAATAACCGATTTGATCTGGTTCGGCGCCAGATCGCAGCTCTGGCTGAGGCCTGTCACTAGGCCGATCAGCTGCTGCCTGCCAAAGGGTACCCTGACCCTGACACCTACCTGAGCCTTGTCGAGATCGGCCTCTTTGACGCGATAGCTAAAGGCCTGGCGCATGGGGACGGGGAGGGCGACTTCGACAAACAGAGACATAGATTCGGCTGGTAGCAATAATAGTAGAGCAAGTGTAACCAGACAGTCTGACGAGGGCTACCAGAATCTGTCACAAGTCGGTGGAAAGCTTAGGCTATTCAGATCTAAGACTTGTGACAAAATTGTTGAAACATCAATGAGCTTGTTGCTTAATAGCTAGGTGAGACTCGGGGTTGTCGGCTGACCGGATGGCGGATGCGTGTGACCCTGAGGTGAGCGTCTGAGAGTCGAATCGATCCACCCAAACAGGGATAAGAAGGTTGCGATGAAGAGAGTGCAATATCTGGTCATGCTGTGTCTAGTGCTGCTGGGACAAGCCGGGTTAATGAGCCTGCCCGCCTGGGCTAAGCTTACCCATGTCAGTATCAATCAAAGGCTGTCAGATCTGGGGCAGCGCCCGACGCTCAGGGTCAATATCGTCGCCCAATCGGTCAACCTGGATAAGGTGCAGTTTATCGTCGAGCAGCGCTCCGGCAGCGAGCGATTGATGGTCAAGCCGATGAACACCTATATGTTGCTGCTCAGTGGCGTCGAAGAGGTGGAAGATGGCGAGGCGCAGCTGGTGGTCAAGGAGTATCTGGTCAACAACTGGCAGGAGGTGAAGCGCATGCCGCTGTTTGATGCCGCCACGGCTTATCAGCCGAGCAAGTCGGTTAAGCCAAAGCCAGTCAAATCAAATACGCCGGTTAAAACAGCTAAGACCGACAAGCTGCCGTCGCAATCCCTTGCAGTGGCTCAGCAGTCACTGGCAAGTTTACCGCCTGTCGATGCCGGCGATCGGGTGCAGCAGGGGTGTCAGCTGGATTATGCCCCGCCTCAGACTTTGTGGCGTCTCGGCAGCAGCTACGCCAAGCAGTGGCAGCTGAGCACCTACGGCGCCATGCTGGCCATCTTCGAGGCGAACCCCAATGCCTTTAATGGCGGCAAGATCAATGGCCTGCGTGCAGATGTGACCCTTAAGTGTCCATCGACGGCCCTCAAGCAGAGATACCAGAGCGCCGATGCGGCACGAGCGGCCTTCGAGGCGCTGGCGGCAGAATAAGCATGGCGGCCGATCGCCGCTGGAAGGAAAATCAGATAATGCAGGAGAATAGTTGCAGGCTATGCTTGTAACTATTGATGGTATCCTGTACTATCTCGCGCCTAAATATTCTATTAACTGCATGTGGTGTCCGACTTCGGGTTGGAAGTGCGACATGGCCTTAAACTTGAGGTAATCCCAATGAAACCAGGCATTCATCCTGAATATGCTGAAATCACTGCAACTTGTACTTGTGGTAACGTTATCAAAGTAAACTCAACTGCAGGTAAGCCACTGCACTTGGACGTATGTGGTGCATGTCACCCATTCTACACTGGTACTCAGAAAGTTATGGATACCGGTGGACGTATCGACAAGTTCAACAAGCGTTTCGGTATGCTTGGCAAGAAGTAATACTTCTGCAAAGAACTCTGAAAAAGGCGCCTATATGGCGCCTTTTTTGTTGCCCGTTTTTGCTGGTCAGTGCCTTTGGGCTCAGCCTGCCACTTATCCCGTCACCGAGTTTGCAAGTGGGCCAGCTTGAACAGAGTTGGCGATCAGCCTAACATGCTTGTAAGGTTATGATATTACTGATGACTGAGCGTTTAATTTAGGGAAGTGATTCATTATGGACAAGATTCTGGCCCTCTCTCTTTCTCTCTGCTCCTTTCTGGCGACCGCCGCTGGCAGCCTGTGTGCGCCAACCCATTATGATGAGACTGTCACCTTCGCCTCGGTGATCGATGGCGATACCTTGATGCTGGAAGATGGTCGTCAGCTCAGGCTGATCGGCATCGACTCGCCCGAGATAGACAGGCACTACCCTGAGCTGTCTGAACCCTTCGCCAATCGGGCGCGCAATTTTCTCGCCTCGCGTCTGCTGCCCGGGCAGAAACTCAAACTGGCCTTCGACCGTAAACGTCTGGATCCCCAAGGGAAAACCTTAGCCTATGCCTATACCGCGGAGGGAGAGCACCTGCAGGAGATGATGCTGAGTCAGGGCTATGCCAAGGCGAGGGTCTATCAAAACGATTATTTCTGGCAGTGTTTGGCCAATATCGAGCTTCAGGCCCGCCAGGAGCGACGTGGATTATGGAGCCATAAAAGCTATCAGGCCAAGTCGCCGGATGAGCTAAATCGTGACGATCGCAATCGCTGGCGAGAGGTCAGAGGAGTGGTGACGGGTTTTGAAAGAAAAGGTCAGCAATTGTGGCTGATTATCGATGAAATCTTTTATGTGGGTATACCTAGAGAAGAATCTGGTAAATTTAGCAACATTTTAACCCTAAACCTGCTTGAAAGTCCGGTAATTGTGCGTGGTGAGTTGTATTATTCCTACAAAAAATGGCAGATGATTGCCCATCATCCTTCGCAGATAAGTTTGCAAAATAAGCCTTAGACCGTTTGGCTTCATAATAAACTGAAATTTTCTAATATCTTGTTTAAAAATCGCCTAATTTCGAGTATCTTAGCGCTCTAATGACCTGCGTCGATTCTTGCCAAATCTGGGGGAGCGAGGCGGGGCAAATAAGACCTTACTCTGAATACACTTGTCGCATTTTTTGCAGGATTACTAAAATGGCCGATTTCCGTCAGCAAGCCCTTGACTACCATGAGTTCCCCGTACCAGGCAAAACCGCCGTTAGCCTGACCAAGCCCGCAGAGACCAGCATGGATCTGGCGCTGGCCTATAGTCCGGGTGTGGCCGAGCCGGTGCGTGAAATTGCTGCCAATCCTGACGACGCATACCGTTACACCGCCAAGGGCAACACGGTTGCTGTGATCTCTAACGGTACCGCCATCTTAGGTCTGGGTAACCTGGGCCCACTGGCCTCTAAGCCTGTGATGGAAGGTAAGGCGCTGCTGTTCAAACATTTCGCCAATATCGATGCCACAGACATCGAGGTGAAGCACCGCACCGCCGAAGAGTTTATCAACACGGTCGAGGCGATTGCCGATACCTTCGGTGGCATCAACCTGGAAGATATCAAGGCGCCCGAGTGTTTCGAGATCGAGAAGGCGCTTATCGAGCGTTGTAACGTTCCTGTATTCCACGACGATCAGCACGGCACGGCCATCGTGACTGCAGCCGGCATGATCAACGCCCTGGAGATTCAGGGTAAGAAGCTGGAAGAGGCTGTCTTTGTCTGTATGGGCGCAGGTGCGGCGGCTATCGCCTGTATGACCATGCTGGTGAAGTGTGGCGTGCAGCGTGAGAATGTCTACATGCTGGACCGTAAGGGCGTTATCCACACTCGTCGTGAAGATATCAACGAATACAAGGCGCTGTTTGCCAACAACACAGACAAGCGCACCCTGCAGGATGTGATCAAGGGCGCCGACGCCTTCCTGGGTCTGTCTGGCCCAGACGTGCTGAGTGCTGAAGACGTTGCCCTGATGGCCGAGAAGCCGGTGATCTTCGCCTGTTCAAACCCAGATCCAGAGATCAAGCCTGAGCTGGCCCACGATGTGCGCAAAGATCTGATCATGGGTACCGGCCGCAGCGATTACCCTAACCAGGTAAATAACGTGCTCTGCTTCCCCTTCATCTTCCGTGGTGCCCTGGATGTACGCGCCGCCAAGATCAACGACGAGATGAAGATTGCCGCGGTACATGCCATCGCTGCCCTGGCGAAAGAGCCTGTGCCTGCCGAGGTATTGGCTGCTTATCCAGACGTGACCGAGCTGAAGTTTGGCCCAGATTACGTGATCCCTAAGCCGATGGATCCACGCCTGCTGTCAAACGTGGCCAAGGCCGTTGCCCAGGCGGCTATCGATTCGGGTGTTGCGGCCTTGCCAACACTGCCTGAGCACTACATGGCCTAATCGGCGATGGTGATGATAAGAAAAGGGCCTCAGGGCCCTTTTTTATTGTGCCTTTACGGCTTTATTTGTATGGTAAGTGGTGTTGCTCAGCCTAGGTGATAAAGCCTTTCGGGATCCTAGATGATAAAGCGGTCTCAGACGTAAAAAATAATAATAATCCTGCAGGAAGCGGAAATGAAATTGACACAACTCCTCACCAAGAAGTTAACCGGCTTTTGGCTGCTTTCCCTCGCTGCGGTCGCCTTCATCTTTCTGCTAACCGCCCTGGTCAGTTTCATTCAGCTCACCTATAAGTTTCAACAGCAACAGATGACAGAGCTGGAGGAGATGCTGCTGCAGCATCAGGTGAGGCACGAGCTGCAGCATCTGGATATCTGGCTGCCGCAGATCCTAGCCGCCTACGACGCACAAAAATTTACCCTGATCCGGGGTGATGAGACGCTGTACCGCTTCGACCGGGGTAATCATGATCAGAGTGTGGTCAACTACGACAGGGTACTCAACGAGACCTTAGACCTGCATTTTCATATCAGCCTGCCTCAGCCCTTCTTGCTGCATAACATCAGCTGGCACGGCGGTCTGGTGTTCCTGGTTGGATGCATAGCGGTAGGCCTGCTGGTGCGCCGCGGCTACCTCTGGCTGGCGTTGCAGCTGCAGGGTATAGAAGATCTGGCTAAGCGCAGTCATCTGATCCTCTCGGGAGATTATGACAAGGCGCTGGCCGAGACGGGCCATGGCCGTCCAAGGCTTATCAACCGCGCCTTGACCCAGATGTTGCTTGAGCTCGATGATGCCCAGAAGCAGCGCGCCAGGTTCGACCAGTTTATTCGCTCTAACACCTTCCTCGACCCCGAGTCGGGTATCGGCAATCGCCTGTTCCTCAAGAATCGCCTGGACGCCCTGAGCAACAAGGATGGCATGATGGCCCCCGGGGTACTGCTACTGCTGGAGATGGAAGATCTGGATCTCTTACAGCAGGAGGCTGACGAGTTCAGCATTCAGGAGCTGCTCACCCAGACCATAGGCGGCATCAGTCACCTGCTGGACAGCCAGGCTAATAGCATCTTCTCCCGTCGCTCCTACAATCAGTTTGCCATAGTCGTGCCGCAGATCTCCCTGGCCGATGCCGAGAAGCTGGCCGCCAGGCTGCTCAAGGTCTGCCTGAGTCAGCCACTGGAAGGGGTGAACAATCGCGATGACTTCTTTCATATTGGCGTCGCCTACTTCAAAGTGGGCGAGAGCAAGGAGCAGCTGATCGAAGAGGCCGAGATGGCGCTGCGGGCGGCCCAGTTTCAAGGCAACAGCGGCTGGTTCATGTATGACAAGGGCGCGGTGGACGAGGAGTTTGCCAGAGGCTCGGTGCGCTGGCGCAGCTTTCTCGAGTATGCCCTGGTCAACAAGCGCGTGGTGCCCTTCACCCAGGCGATACTCGATAGCGATGGCAAGGAGCATCACAGCGAGGTCTCCTGCCGTCTGCGCGACAGCAGCGACAATCTGGTGCGCGCCACCCTGTTCTTGCCCATGGCGATCAAGTGCGGCCTGATCCCCCAGATCGAGCGTCAGGTGATCGAGGCCGTGTTGTTCGATCTGTTACCCAAGTCACCCAAGGACCAGCGGAAATACAGTATTAATCTCTCTCTGGATACACTGACCAGCCGCGCCTTTATCCGTTGGCTACAGACGACCCTGCTGGAGTATCGTCACCTGACGCCGCGGCTGATCTTCGAGATCAACGAAGATATCCTGGTGAATAACCTGGCGAAACTGAAGGCGCCGCTGGATATGATCGCCAAGATGGGCGCCAGCCTGTGTGTCGACCGGGTAGGGCAGCAGGTGGTGAGTACCCAGTATCTTCAATCTTGCCGTGTGGATCTGATTAAGTTGCACAGATCTATTGTGCGGCAGATACATTTACGCCAAGAGAATCAATTGTTTGTCAGAAGCCTTATCGGTGGACTCTATCGCACCGAGGTGCAGGTCTTTGCCGAAGGGGTCGAGTCGCTGGAGGAGTGGCAGACGTTGAAGATTTTAGGGGTGAGTGCAGGACAGGGCAGTTTCTTTAGCGACCCCCTAGAGGCCGCGTGATTTTGTTATCTCCCTGTTGGGCCTGATAAGGGCTTGTTAGGGCAGGGTTACTGTTCTATGTTTATCTGAGTGTATCTGATTGATGTTAGATTTTTTCTATAAAATTAGGCGATTAGTCGCTACAATAACGCTATTATTTTGACGCTTTCCTCGAGGCAATATCCATCCGGCATTTGAGGTAGAGCGATTTGGGACACTCATGGCGCGTGAGTATCAAATTGGTGGATATGCCTTAAATGGAAAATAGTCTTTTGAGTAAATTTGCCTTCTGGCAAACCAAGCACGATAGAGTCGATTTAGGCGTATATCTCAACGCCGCCGCAGTGACCTTCTTTAAGCGCGACAGCGACACTTCATTTTCACTGCCCCTGTCGGGCGATGACTGGTCTGGCGTATTTGAGGCGCTGACCGACAAAATCCCCGCCCCTCATCTGCAACTCGTGCTCAGCGAGGACTTCTACCAGCTGCTGGTGGTCGACAAGCCCATGGTGCAGCCAGAAGAGATGCATCAAGCGCTCGTCTGGTCCATCAAGGATATGGTGTCAGAGCCCGTCGAGTCCCTGCATCTGGATTATTTTGAGTCACCAGAGTCCACCAACAACAAGGTGACTGTGGTCGCGGTTAATAAGGCCATGCTGCAGGCGCTGGTTAAGGCAGCGGATAAGCACCAGGTGACCATTGCCGGGATCAGCATCGAAGAGATGGCCATCAGCAACTATGGCGCCGAAGATAAGCTGGCGCACATGGTGCTTTGTCACAAGCCGGGGAGCGAGCTGCTGCTGACCGTGGTGAAACAGGGGCAGCTCTATATGCAGCGCCGTATCCGCGGATTCAGTCAGTTAGATAGAGTCTCCAGCGAAGATCTGCAGCTAAACGTCGCCGATAACCTCAGCCTGGAGCTGCAGCGTTCGATGGACTATTTCGAGAGCCAGCTGCGCCAGGCGCCGGTAGCCTCTATCGCCCTGCTGATGGGCGGCGAGCGTCAGATGCTGGCTCAGCTATTGAGTCGAAACTTCGATCAGGCCGTCGAGGTGATCGCCTGTGATCAGGTGCAGGATAAGTTAGCCCAATGGGCATTGGCCGAGCTTGAACGTCAAACGGAGGAGCCTGCCTAGATGAATTCAAAACTGCGGGTCAATCTCTTTACTGCCAGCCTGTTACCGCCCAGGTTGCGCCTCTCCTTTACGCGCCTGCTACAACTTGGCTTCGGCCTCTTTGTCTTGCTGCTGGTCGCCAACCTACTGGCCTATCTGCATCTGGGAAGCCTGGAGGCCGACAAGCATCAGCTACTCAGCGACAAGGCCGCCTTCGACCAACAGAAGGCGCAGCTCGAGCAGGCCATCGCCAAGCGCAGCGCCTCTCAGGCACTGGTGCAGCAGGTGGATCTCCTATCGCAGCAGGTGGAACTCAAGCGTCTGCTGCTCGGCGAACTCTCCCATGTGGAGACCCTCACCAGCAAGGGCTATTCTCCCCTGCTGACCGGCCTTGCGCGGGTGACCGACGATCAGCTCTGGCTGAGCCGCATCCAGGTGCAGGAAGATCAGTTTGTCTTCGAGGGCTTTAGCGCCTCGCCGAATGCTGTCCCCCTCTGGCTGGCACGCCTGCAAGGGGTCGAGCCGCTCAAGGGCCAGGCTTTTAGCACGCTCACCATGAACCGGGGCGACAAGCAGCCGCTGGGATTTGTGCTGCGCAGCAAGCGTGATGAGGAGCAGGCGAAATGAAACAGCAGATAGCCCGTTGGGGCGAAGCCTTCGATCAGCTGAGTCAGCGCGAGCGGGTGATGATCGCCGTGGCGGTCGTGGTGGTGATCGGCATGTTGCTCTATCTGCCGCTCGAGTCTCTGCTGACCCAGAGCAGCCGAGTGCAGAGTAATATCAAGGCCTTAACCGCCGAGAACAGAATCTCAGAGCAACAGATTGCCCTGTATCAGCAGACCCTGGCGACCGACCCCGATCAGGAATATCGTCAGCGTCTGGCGGGGCTACAACAACAAGCCAAGGATCTCGACCAGCAGCTGTCGTTTCAGATGGTCGATATGGTACCCGCGGACAAGATGCCGGCCATGCTCGGCGAGTTGCTGGGTCGGGTGAAAGGGATACGCCTGCAAAGTTTCGAGTCTCTGGCGCCTAAGCCACTGTTGGCATTAGGGGATGAGAACAAGCTCAATCTCTATAGCCACGGCATCAAGCTGGCGTTCGAGGGAGATTACTTTGCCACCCTCAAGTTTATCGAGGCGGTTGAGGCGATGCCCAATAAGCTCTATTGGCGCCAACTGGATTATGTGGTGGGCGATTATCCTAAGGCCGAGGTGACGTTAGAGGTCTACACACTCAGTATTAACAAGGACTTTATCAGTGTTGCGAATCAAGATTAGTGTTTGCCTGCTGGCGCTGTTTTGCCTTGGGCTGACTCAGGCCTCGGCGCAGACCCTGAGGGATCCGACCCGTCCAGGTGCTGGGGCAATAGGCTCGGCGCAGCATCAAGGTGGACAGAAGCTGGTGCTCAACAGCCTGATGATCACCGACAATTCGGCGACGGCCATTATCAATAACAAGACATTCACCAAGGGTGACAGGGTACAAGGTGTGAGGATCACTCGCATCACGGCACAGGGAGTCTGGCTCGCCGATGGCCGCCAGCTCAAGCTCTACCCAGAAGTAACTGCGACAAAGGGACAATAAATGACTGCGATGAAAACCATAACACCTCTGCTCGTGCTGATGTTAGCCGCCTGTCAGACAACGGGTCGTCCCCAGCCTGTCGAGTCGAAATCGGCGATCGATACATCGATTGCTGCGGCGCAGAACAAGCCACAAACGCCACCACTGGCGGCCGTGATGCCAGATTCGGTGCAGCGTGAGCTGCAGTCATCAACCCTGCTCGGCTCCTTGACCCCAAGCCAGCCGAGCGAGCGACGCTTCGATGTGTCGGCCAAGGATGTCGATGCCAAGGTCTTCTTCCCTAGCCTGGTACAGGGCACGCCCCTGAGCGTGGCCGTGCACCCTAATGTGACAGGTACAGTCTCCCTGTCCCTCAAGGGGGTGACCCTGAGCGAGGCGCTGCAGGTGGTCGAAGATATCTATGGTTACGAGGTGAGCCGAGAAGGACGTATCCTGCGTGTATTCCCTGCTGGCATGCGCACCGAGACCTTCCCGCTCAACTATCTCTACATGGAGCGTCAGGGCCTGTCGCTGACCTCGGTGAACTCTGGGCGGATCTCGGATAACAATAACAACCGTAATAACAACGGCAACAACAGCAATAATTACAACAACAATAACTCGAACAACAACGGTGGCGACAGCAATAGCAACAATAGCAACGAGACCACCAACGGCACCTTTATCCGCTCCAAGACCAAGACAGACTTCTGGGGTGAGCTGAAAGAGACGCTGGAATCTATCATAGGCAACACGGGTGACGGCCGTCAGGTGGTGGTCAGCCCGCAGGCGGGCCTGGTGACTATCAGGGCCTATCCCAACGAGCTGCGTCAGGTGAAGACCTTCCTTAAGACCGCAGAGAGTCATCTGCAGCGTCAGGTGATCCTCGAGGCCAAGGTGCTCGAGGTGACCCTGTCTGACGGTTATCAGCAGGGGATCCATTGGGAAAGCGTGCTGGGCCAAAGCGGCAACAACAGCGTCGAGTTTGGTACCTCGCAGGCGCCCGATGGTCTGGGGGATGTGATCACTTCGGCCATTGGTGGCATCACCTCCTTACAGATCAAGGGCAAAGACTTCAGCACCATGATTAACCTGCTCGATACCCAGGGTGATGTGGATGTGCTGTCCAGCCCAAGGGTGACGGCCTCGAACAACCAGAAGGCGGTGATCAAGGTTGGTCGAGATGAGTATTTCGTGACAGATGTGTCTTCGACCACGGTAGCGGGCACCACGCCGGTCACCACACCCGAAGTGGAGCTGACGCCGTTTTTCTCTGGCATCGCGCTAGACGTGACGCCGCAGATCGACGAGGAGGGCAATGTGCTGCTGCACATCCACCCATCGGTTATCGATATCAAGGAGCAGAACAAGTCGATCAAGGTATCAGACAGCACACTCGAGCTGCCGCTGGCCCAGAGCGAGATCCGCGAGTCGGACACTGTGATCAAGGCCAATACCGGCGATGTGGTGGTGATCGGCGGCCTGATGAAGAGCGAAAATATCGAGCTGGTCTCTAAGGTGCCGCTGCTGGGGGATATTCCGTTTCTGGGCGAAGCCTTTACCAACCGTTCCAACTCGCTACGCAAGACTGAGCTGGTGATCCTGCTCAAGCCGACCGTGGTGGGCGCCGAGACCTGGCAGACCGAGCTGCAACGCTCTAAGGCACTGCTGGATCGCTGGTACCCAGAAGAGAAACAGGAGTAGGCGCTTGTATCTGCAGCACTTTCATTTGGCGCAGGCTCCGTTTTCGCTGACGCCAAATACCGGCTTCTTTTTCGGCTTGGCGCCCCATGTCGAGGCGCTGCAAGTGCTGCAAACTGCCCTGCAGACGGGGGAAGGTTTTATCAAGGTCACCGGCGAGGTCGGGACGGGTAAAACCTTGATCTGTCGTAAACTGCTCAACGATATTCCCGAGCGTTTTCACTGCGCCTATCTGCCCAATCCTTATCTGAGTCCCAGCGAGCTGCGTTGGGCGCTGGCGCTGGAGCTGGGGCTAAAATACAGTGCCGATCTGGATCAGCAGCGTCTCACCAGCCTTATTCAACAGCAGCTGATCGCGCTGAGCGCCCATGGACATTCCATCGTCCTGGTGCTGGATGAGGCTCAGACCCTGCCGGACGAGAGCCTGGAGGCACTGAGGCTGTTCACCAATCTGGAGACAGAGAGTCGCAAGCTGCTGCAGGTTGTCTTGTTTGGCCAGCCTGAGCTGGATACCCGGCTGCAACAGGCGCAGTTTCGTCAGCTCAGACAGCGAATCACCTTCAGTTATCAACTGCGGCCCATGACCGCCAACGAGACCCGAGCCTACCAGGCCCACAGACTCGAGGTGGCGGGTTATCGCGGCGAGGGGCTATTTGGCGCCCGAGAGAGTAAGCGCATCGCCCGTGCAGCAAGAGGAATTCCGAGACTCATCAATATCTTGTCCCATAAGGCGCTGTTGCTGGCCTATGGCGAAGGCGCAGACAAGGTGAGCCTGCGCCACGTGAAGGGGGCGATTATCGACACTCAGGATGCCGACAAGGGGCTGTTGCCCAGGTGGTGGCTGGGCACGGCTGGTGCCGTGTCGCTGTTCGCCGGCGCGCTATGGTTTTGGCTCACCCGGGGGCTGGCATGAGCGTCATCAATACCATGCTAAAAGATCTGGATAAGCGCCAGCAGTCCCATGGGCTGGATGAGCTGCCCGTGCCGCCACTGCAATATCGTCAGGCGCCCCAGTCGCTTCTGCCCTGGTTGCTGCTCGCACTGCTTGCTCTGCTGCTGTTGGCCATGGGCTATCTGGCGTGGGATCGCTACGCGGCTCTTGAGCGCACCAACCTGGCACTGCAACAGGATAATCAGATTCTGGCCCAGGAGATCGCCAGCGGCGACCTCAAACAGCCGAGCGTAGAGAAAATCGCTTCGAATGAAACGGCACTGGCAGCAGATGAAGCGCCTGCAGAGGAATCAAGGGCTGAGGCTTCACTGGCAGCAGATGCTCAGGTTGCAGTCAAAATCGAGTCTACTACCGACGCTAGTGCTGAACTCATGGCTACACCCCAAAAAGCCTCCGTTGCTGAGCCTAAGGGCGAGAGCAAGCCTGCTGCTGAGAGTAAGCCTGTTCCTAAGCCTCAGAGGGTTCGGGTCGAGCAGGCATCAGACGCCAAGACAGCCAAAGCGACCGGCTCCATGGCGGTGACCGAGGTGAAGCTGTCACCCGAGGCGCTGGCCGAGAAACGCTTCAGTCAGGGCAAGTCGGCCCAGGAGGGCGGGCAGCTCTCCCAGGCGGTGGATGATTTTAGCGAGGCGATAAGACTCGATCCCGCCTTGCACGGCGCACGTCAATATCTGGCGGCCCTCTATTACGGTCAGGGACAGTTGGGCGAGGCTAAGACAGTGCTGCAACAGGGGCTCGCCCGCTATCCTCAGGAATTTGATTACGCCCTCATGCTGGCCAAAGTGTTGGAGGCACAGGGGGATAGCCAGGGGGCCTTGGCGGCGCTTCGCACGATCCCAGATGATCACCTGCTCGCCAAGCAGAAGTGGGTGCTGCAGAGTCATCTTGCCCAGCAGGCATCGCAATTTGCCTTGGCCGAAGAGAGTTATCGCCGTCTGGCCAGGGTCGAACCCACGCAGGCCAAGTGGTGGATGGGGCTGGCCTACGCCTTAGATTCCCAGCAAAAATACACCAGCGCCAAGCAGGCCTACGCTCAGGCCCTAGGCTTATCTGGCTTGTCGCAGCAGGCCAGCGATTTTATTCAGCAGCGACTGGCCCAGTTAGGAGATATCGAGTGAAACCCAAGTTAAAGATGCGCCTCGGCGACTTATTGGTACAGGAAGCGATCATCAGCGAGGCGCAGCTGGGCCAGGCCCTGGCCGAGCAGAGAAATACCGGCAAGAAGCTGGGTCGCACCCTGATCGATCTCTCCTGCATAACAGAAGAGCAGCTGCTTAAGTTTCTGTCGCAGCAGCTCAATATTCCCTTTTTGGATATCAGCCGCCGGGCTATTCCGCCTCAAGTCGTGAATCTTCTACCCGAGGTGCAGGCCCGTCGTTATCGCGCCCTGGCGGTGGAAGATAATGGCGACCATGTGCTGGTGGCCATGAGCGACCCTGCCGATCTACAGGCGATGGACAATATTGAGGTCTTGCTGGCGCCCAAGGCAATTAAGATCGCCGTGGTCACAGAGACCCAGCTGCTGGAGGCTTTCGACAACCTGTATCGCCGCACCGGGGAGATCGCCCAGATCGCCGGTAAGCTGGAGGAGGAATATGCCGCCGACGATCAGTTCGATCTCGCCAGCCTGACCGATGCCGACAGCGATAACGAGACAACTGTGGTTAAGCTGCTGCAGTCGATCTTCGAAGATGCGGTGCAGATGCGCGCCTCAGATATTCATATCGAGCCCGGTGACAAGGTGCTGAGGATCCGCCAGCGTATCGACGGCCAGCTGCAAGAGAACACCCTGCAAGAGGTGAACATCGCCTCGGCGCTGGTGCTGCGCCTCAAGTTGATGGCGGGCTTGGATATCTCAGAGAAGCGTCTGCCCCAGGATGGCCGTTTCCACATGGAGATCAAGGGGCATAAGATAGACGTGCGTATGTCGACCATGCCTATCTATCACGGCGAGTCAGTGGTGATGCGTCTGCTGGATCAGTCTGCGGGCTTGCTGACTTTAGATGAGACCGGCATGCCGGCCGAGATGCTGGCGCGGGTGCGCAGACAGATCAAACGTCCCCACGGCATGCTGCTGGTGACCGGGCCTACGGGTAGCGGTAAAACCACGACGCTTTATGGCGTGCTGAGTGAGCTTAACACCGCCGATCGCAAGATCATCACGGTGGAAGATCCGGTGGAGTATCAGCTGCCGCGTATCAATCAGGTACAAGTTAACCATAAGATAGGCTTAGATTTTTCCAACGTACTGCGAACCACCTTGCGTCAGGACCCCGATATCATCATGGTGGGTGAGATGCGTGACCAGGAAACCGTCGAAATTGGCCTCAGGGGCGCGCTGACAGGTCACTTTGTGCTGTCGACACTGCATACCAACGATGCGGTCACCTCAGCCCTGCGTCTGCTGGACATGGGCGCCGCCAGCTATCTGGTGGCCAGTGCGCTTAGGGTGATCATCGCTCAGCGTCTGGTGCGCCGGGTCTGTCACAAGTGTGCCCAGCCCTATGATCCTAGCGCCGCCGATCATGCCTGGCTTAGCAGCATCAGCGGTCGCGACTTCAGCCAGGCCAAGTTTCGTATCGGCACCGGCTGTCAGAGTTGCAACGGTAGCGGCTATCGCGGCCGTATCGGTGTATTCGAGATCCTGGAGCTGGATGAGAAGATGATCGATGCGATGCGAAGCGGCAATCCCCAGGCGTTTGCCCTAGCCGCCTACCAGAGCCCGAACTTTACTCCGCTGGCCGAGTCGGCGCTCAACTACCTTGCTGAGGGCATGACCACTATGGAAGAGGTGGCGAAGCTTATCGAAGATGCCAGCGATGCCCAGGTGCCCATCTCGCAGGAGATGATCCATCAACATGAGATTGAGGGCTAACTATGCCTGTCTATCAGTACAAGGGGCGTGATGCACAGGGCAATGCGGTCAGCGGGCGGCTCGATGCGACCACCCAAAGCGCCGCCGCCGATCAGCTGCTGTCTCGCGCCGTGATCCCCCTTGAGCTGGTGGAGGCCAAAGTTGCGCGCGAGTTTCACCTGGGCAGCCTGTTCAAGAGTAAGGTTGGCCTGGATGAGCTGCAAATCTTTACCCGGCAAATGTATTCGCTCACCCGCTCGGGCATCCCTATTTTGCGGGCCATCGTCGGCCTGTCGGAGAGTTCTCACTCCAAACGCATGAAGGATGCCCTCAACGATATTTCAGAGCAGCTGATATCCGGTCGTCCGCTTTCATCGGCGATGAACCATCACCCGGATGTGTTCGATGCCCTGTTTGTCTCCATGATCCATGTGGGGGAGAACACGGGTAAGCTGGAGGATGCCTTTATTCAGCTATCTGGCTATATCGAACGCGAGCAGGAGACCCGCAGGCGCATCAAGGCGGCGATGCGTTATCCCATCTTCGTCTTGATGGCGGTGGCCCTGGCCATGGTAGTGCTCAATATCATGGTGATCCCTAAGTTTGCCGATCTGTTCGCCCGTTTTGGCGCGGATCTGCCCTGGGCTACCAAGTTGCTGATCGGCACTTCTAACTTCTTCGTCAACTATTGGTACCTGTTGCTCATCGCCTTGGTGGGGTGCTTCGTGGGGATCCGCTATTGGCACAATACAGAGAAGGGCGAACAGCAATGGGACAGATGGAAACTTAAGATCCCTGCGGTGGGCAGCATCATAGAACGCTCGACCCTGTCGCGGTATTGCCGCAGTTTCTCCATGATGCTGAGCGCTGGCGTGCCCATGACACAGGCCCTGAGCCTGGTAGCCGATGCCGTGGATAATGCCTATATGCATGACCGCATAGTGGCCATGCGCCGGGGCATCGAGTCCGGCGAGTCTATGCTGCGGGTGTCGAACCAGAGTCAGCTCTTTACCCCGCTGGTGCTGCAGATGGTGGCCGTAGGTGAAGAGACGGGCCAGATAGATCAACTGCTTAACGACGCCGCCGACTTTTACGAGGGGGAGGTCGATTACGACCTCAAGAACCTGACCGCCAAGCTGGAACCTATCTTGATCGGCATAGTCGCGGTGATCGTTCTCATTCTGGCGCTGGGCATCTACCTGCCGATGTGGGACATGCTCAATGTGGTCAAGGGGGGATAACCCATGGCAGCCTTGAGCCGGGAGCTGTGCTGATGGAAAACCAGACACGGGTCGACAGCGAGCTGATGCAGGCCTACGGCAAGATGATTGCCATAGTGGTGCTCTTGCTCATCTTGGGCGTACTGGGTTACGGTTATTTTGCCAAGGTGGATCAGGTCTCTTCTCAGGGGCTGAAGCTGGAGCACAGCCGCCTGCTGAATGTGCTGGCCATGGTGCGCTCTCAATGGTTGGTGCAGGGGCGCCCCGCCGAGATGCATCTCGACTGGTCCACGGCCATGGAACTCAGGGACGGCGAGCAACCCCTGATCAAGATGAGTGATCAGGGTTGGCCAACCTTGGCGCAAATCACCGAGGAGAACTGCAAGACCCTCTGGTGGCAGCTGTTAGGTGGTCGGGATGATTTAGCCAAAATTGTTACACAAGCGGACCAGGCTGGAGAGGTTTGTAGTTATATTGCTAATAACGGTGATCGATTGAGTTATCAACTCACTAGTGGACGCGTTATTTTTTTGACAGATCGCTGAATTTAGCGACTTCTAAGGTTTTATAATTTGCTGTAACTGCTAGAATTATCAGGATTATCTAAGGGAGTTTTTTATGAAAATGCGAGCCCAAAACATGCCAACCAAACAGAGCGGTTTCTCTCTGATCGAGCTGGTGATCGTGATTGTGATCCTGGGAATTCTGGCGGCCACTGCCATTCCCCGTTTTTTGAATGTGACCGACGATGCAGAAGATGCTAGCGTAGATGGCGTAGCCGGTGGTCTAGCCACGGCGGTGAGCTTCGTGCGCTCCCAATGGGAGGTGGATGGTCGTAATAATGCCAATGTGGTACTGGATGGTACGCAGATCTCCCTGGATACTCGTTTCGGCTTCCCAACGGGCTTGACTTCGGGCAGTGGTATCGTGAGCGCGACCGGTATGACAGATGCCGCCTGTCAGGAGGTATTCCAGAATATTCTTCAGGGCGCACCGCGTAACGTGCTCTTTAATCAGGATGCCCGTAATCAGCGCTTTACCGCGCGCGTACTGGATGGCGCCGGTGGTAATGGGGTAGCGATCGATGGCACTCAGGTGACCAACTTAGATCTTTGTGTCTACCACCAGGTGACCTCGCTGGCATTAAACCCAACCACGGGCGTGCCTACACCTACACCGGATCTGGCTACCGCCAACGCTAAAGGTATCCTCTACAACCCAGGTACCGGTCAGGTGTTGAGTTTTACCAATTAATCTTGCGCCCTGCCCTCGGCGAGGCCGACAGAATTTTATTGAAAAGTTGAAAGTTAGCAGAAGCGAAAATAACAAGGGAACGACATGAAGAAGCAAAACGGCTTTACACTGATCGAGTTAGTGGTTGTGATCATCATCTTAGGGATTCTGGCCGTGACCGCAGCGCCTAAGTTTATTAACTTACAGAGCGATGCGCGTGCATCGACGGTAGAAGGGGTGAAAGCGGCACTTCAAGGCGCTAATTCACTCGTTTATTCTAAGGCGGCGATTGCCGGCAAAGAGAAGGATCAAGGAGCGTCTATTACAATCGCTACCGGTGTAGCCGTCACAACAGATTATGGATACTTGGACAGTGCAACCGATACGGCAACAGTAAAGACAAACTTAGAGAAAGCCATGGATATGACTTTTGAAGCCTTGAGCGCTGCTGATAGTGTTACAGCCCAAGATTGGGGCGTACTCTATTCTAGTGAGACTAAGTTTATCATAGTGCCTAAGGGCAAGAAGTCGACAGATGCATGTCGCATAGACTATACGACGGCTGGGAATGCAAGCACACCTGCGGTTGTCACCGCTGTTACTACAGATTGTTAATTGGGGCGCTGTAAATGAACAAACAGAAAGGTTTTACACTAATCGAGTTAGTGGTCGTAATTATCATTTTAGGGATTCTGGCGGTGACCGCGGCGCCAAAGTTTATCAACCTACAGAGTGATGCTCGTAAATCGACGGTTGAAGGTATGAAGGGGGCACTACAGGGTGCCAATACCTTGCTTTACTCCAAGGCCGCAATCCAGGGTAAAGAAAAAGATGCTAATTCGAATGACGCAAATAACGTTGATACGACTGGAGACGGTACTGCTGATACCAAGGCAGTATATGGTTACGTGAAGGCGGATGCTACAGAGTTAGCGAAAGTACTTGAAGTGGATAGTGCTGATTGGACGATAGCTGCACCATCAGCTGGTGTGAGCACTGCTGATATCATCATTCATCCTGCAGATTTTACTCCGGCGGCAGATAAGAAGTGTTTCCTTGAGTACACGGATGCTACATCCAGCAGCTTACCTGTTTATAAAACCGTTTTAGATAACTGTTAATGGTTTAGTACTATCTAAAGGCCTGCAATGCAGGCCTTTTTTGTCTGTGGCGAGAGACTAATTACTGAAATCGATGGCAATATTTGCCATACTCTGTAGGTTATTAGAAAGTTTAACGCTATCAGCGTGTTGCGGCTGGGGTGTCGATGAATAAACAACAAGGTTTTACCCTTGTGGAGCTGGTCACTACCATCATCTTGATTGCCATTTTATCTGTGGTGGTCTTGCCGCGCTTCTTTACCGCCTCAAGCTACAGCGCCTATACCTTGAGAGACGAACTGATTGGCGAGCTCAGACGAGTCCAGCTGATGGCGCTGAATAACCTGGATCGCTGCTACAAGGTGAGTGTGACGGCGACAAGTTATCGCGCCGACATCTATGGCGCCGACTGCAGTAGTATGTCGGTCAGCGGCAATGCCCAGTCGCTACCCCGCCAGACCAGCCTGAGTTTAGGTGGCTTGAACAGCTTCACCTTGATCTTCGACCGTGATGGCAGGGTGACGGGCAGCTGCGCTACGGGCTGCACCATCAAGGTCACCGCCGATGAAACCTTAGACCTCACCATAGAGAGCCAGGGGTATATTCATGGACGCTAGCAGAGCTATCTTACCAAGGCGCGCCTCAGGCTTTACCCTGATCGAGTTGGTTGTGGGCATTATAGTGCTTGGCATCGCCCTGGTTATGCTCACCAGCATGCTGTTTCCCCAGGCGGATCGCGCCGCCGAAACCCTGCACAGGGTGCGCTCAGCCGAGCTGGCGCATTCCCTGCTCAATGAGATCTGGGGCAAGCGTTACGATCAGAACAGCAATCCCAATGGCGGCGTGCCCGCCTGTGGCGCAGCGGCCAGGCCAGACCTTGGATTGCCAGTAGGGCTGCCCTGTACCGATGAGGCCAACTTTGGCGCGGGCGGCCTGGCTCGCAACGCCTATAGGGATGTGGATGACTATCATGGCCTGACCCAGGCCAGCAAGATGCTCAACTCGGATCGCACCTATGCTCAGGAATATATTAACTACCAACTATCGGTCAGCGTCACCTATCCCGGCAGCGACAAGAACAGCAAGCTGGTGGCGATCAATGTGACCACACCCAGTGGCGAGGTGATCACCTATAATGCGCTGCGGAGTAACTACTAATGCGGCTGCAAACTAACAAGGGCTTCACCCTGGTCGAGATGGTGACCGTCATCATCATACTCGGCATCCTGGTGGTCGGGGTGAGTAGCTTCGTGATCTTGGGCACCCGCATCTTCGTCGAATCCAGCTCAGTGGATCAGGTGCTGAGCCAGAGCCGTTTCGTGATTGAGCGTATGACGCGGGAGCTGCGTAATGCCCTGCCAAACAGCATCAGGGTGGCCAGTTCAAGCGATGCCCAGTGCATCGAGTTTATGCCTATTAGCGCCAGCGCCAGCTATATCAGCCTGCCGATAGCGCCAGACAGCGCGGCAGACAGCGGCAGCGTGATGCTCCCGGCCCAGGGAATTAACCTAGCCCACAAGATGGTGATCTATCCGCTTTCACCTGCTCAGCTCTACCAAGACAGTCCGTCGACCACACAGGGGCGTATCTTCGATGTTAACCAGCTGAGTGGCAATCAGATCGAGTTTAACAATGCGCTGCGCTTCGATGAGGCATCGCCTCAGAAGCGCTACTTCATGGTCAATGGCGCCGTGAGTTACTGCTTCTTAAGCAGTGGCGATATCAGGCGTTACGACGGCTACGGGGTTCAGACCACGCAGCCGACACCGGCGCAGATGGGGACGGGGGCCTTGATGGGCCAGCATGTGGTCAATAACCTCGGCAGCGAGGCGCCGATTCATTACACGCCGGGTACACTGGTTAACAATGCCGTGGTGCAGCTATCGCCCCGTTTCGAGGTGAATGGCCAGACCTTTCAATATCAACATCAGGTGCAGGTGATCAATGTTCCCTAATCGAGTCAGGCAGCGAGGCAGCGCCCTAGTGATAGGCATCTTCATCATAACCGTGATGTTTCTGATGGCGGCGGCGCTCGTCAATATCGTCAGCGATGCCGACGAGGGGGTAAACCTGGAGGTGTTGGCGACCCGCGCCTTCGCCGCGGCGAACAGCGGCGCCGATGCCGCCCTGGCGCAGCTGTTTCCCCTAAGCGGTGCTGTGGTCGGTTGTTCTAGCGTCTCTGCTAGTTGGACACCGCCGGATGTGGTGGGCTTTCATGGCTGTAGCGTGGTGTTGAGCTGCAATCAGACCACAGTAGCGACTGGGAGTGAGAGTGTGACCCAATATCTTATCGGCAGTGAGGCGACCTGCGCCGTGGGCAACTGCGACGGCGATGCCTGTCTGCGCGTCAATCGTAAGGTGGAGGTCGAGGCCCGTGAATAGACTCCTGATAACCTTGCTCGCTGGCTTGTTTTACCTAATCTTCTCCACAGGTGTTTTCGCCGTGCCTCAGTGTGATGCGATCTTTACTGACCCGCCAACCGGAAACCATAACCCCGGCCTGGTGCCGCCCGATGATATTGGGCCTAGACTCGGCAACCTCACTTGTACTAAGTGGGGATGTTCTGGGCACAGTTCACGGTTCGCTCCCGGGGATTACGACTTTGCTACTGGTGATTTTCAAAATAAATCCTATATGAGCACCACGGGGAAAACGGCTCGCCTCTACTTCGATAACCTGTCGATGAATAATGCCAGCATCAATGCATCTGGCAATGCCGAAAACCTGATCATCTATGTCAGGGGCGATCTCTCTGTCGCCGGGCAGAACTATATCAACGGCATCCTCTATGTTGCCGGCACTGTGACTTTTACCGGCAATGCTTGGATAGATGGCGCCATCGCATCAGGGGGGAGTCTGAGATTTGGCGGCAATGGTGGAGCGGATGTTGACCTGGGAGCTGTGGATGATGCCGACTTCGGCGGCATGTGTGACAAGGGCGGTGTGAGTGTCGACCATTACCGGCTCGAATTTACCTCGGATGCGCTGAGCTGTGCCGCCAAAGACATACTGCTGCGGGCCTGTGTCAACGCCGACTGCTCGACCCAGGCGAGTGTCTCCTCGAGCGTCGAGCTGACCAAGAACGGCCTGAAATATGCCGATGTCGGCTTTACTGGCTCGGCTCAAACCCAGGTGTGGCACCCAGACGGCGGCAGCGTGCGCCTGGGACTCGACACTACGGCACCATCCGCGCCCTATCGCTGTTATATCGACGGTGCTCTGGTGGCTAATGCCCAGTGCCTGCTCGACTTTGCCGATACGGGATTCTATTTCGATGTGCCGGACAGCACCGCCTGTAAGACGGGTAACAGCTTTAACCTGTTTGCTGTGACCAAGGATACTCAGACGCAGCAGTGTAAGCCCCTGTTTGCCAATCAGACCAAGACGATTAGCTTCGGCTTCGATTATCTGCGCCCGGCCGTGGTCAACAACCCGGCTAAGCTTACCCTGAATAGCCTGTTATCGCCGAGTGACTCGATAGCGATCGATGGTGGCGGCACTCAGACAATGCAGGTGCATTTTAACGCTGAAGGAGTTGCCAGTCTGTCGGCCAACTACCCAGAGGCGGGCGTGGTGACGCTTAGCGCCGAACATAACCACACTGTTTCGCGTCCTGCCGGAGGCTCAGAGACGCTAGTGCTCACCCATAGCGATAGCTTTACCTCGGCGCCTGCTGGTTTTCATTTTGCCAATGTCAGTGCCAATGGGCGCTGTGATGCCAGTGATCCCTATGACGCTGACTGTAAGGTGCTGGCCGCAGCGGGTGGACCCTTTAGCATGCAGGTGACTGCGGCCTGTTGGCAGAGCGATGATGATAAGGATTTCGGTAACAACAAGGCATTGCAGAATTTCGAGCATGGCGGCCTGTCCGTGGTGTCACAGGTGGTGCAGCCCGATACCGGGGTAAACGGCGTGTTAGGCCGTGATAGTCTGGCGTTCTCACTGTCATCAGGCGCCAGTGCCCAGATCATCAATGATCAAAGCTGGAGCGAGGTGGGCACCATGCAGGTGGCGCTTGGCGCGGACGTTAGTTACGAGGGAGTAACCATTCCCGCCAGCCAGTCCAGCAGCGAGGTATTTGGCCGTTTCACGCCAGCCTTCCTAAGCATTACAGGCAACGACCCTGAGGCAGCCCAGAGCTGCGGCGCATTCACCTATCTGGATCAGCCCTTCGGCTTTAAAACGGGCGCCGAGCCAAACATTCAGGTGGCGGGGTTAAATGCCCAAGATAAGGTGACCAGCAATTACCAGATCGGCGATTGGTGGCGTTACAAACACAGGGATGAGGCAGATCGCAATCAGTGGTCGGAGCGCAGCTATCAAGACAGCACAGGGCTAGCTGTGATTGGCGACAGTCAGGAGCCGGCACTCTCAGGCCAGGTCAATTATCGGGCCTCACCCAATGTCGCTGAGTTGATCGGCGCCCAGCCGAGTTACCGACGCACCCAGACGCCACTGGAACCCTTCGATGCCAAGTTTGATCTGGTTTTGTCGGCGTTGGATGTCAGCGATGAAGATGGCATCTGTTATCGCGACAGCGCAACGGCCGCTTGCCGCGGATTTACCTTCAGCGATATCGGCGACGGTAAGGCCTTCGAGCTGCGCTATGGCCGTCTGGTGCTGGAAAACGGCTATGGCCCTCAGTCGGAGAGCCTGCGGCTGCCACTACGCAGCGAATATGTTTCAAGCGTGACTGCTGGCGTGCCTACCTGGACATTAAATGGCGATGATAATTGCTCGATTTTTAATACCCAGACCTCCTTAGATGCAGGCGAGACGGCAACCTCTGGCCTGTATCGCATCCTACCTTCGGGCTTCCCCGATCTGCAGGCCTATAGCGATAGTGGATTGTCGCTGCGCAGTGGCGCTCTGGTGAATGGCGTGGGCAATCTATATTTTGCCATCCCCAATCAGGCGGGCGAGGTGCCCCTCAAGCTGCATGTTGAACCTTGGCTCAAGGGCTATTGGAACTATCCGGGGAACGCTGCTGATACCTTGTTTGACCCGAGGGCTAATGCCTATTTTGGCACCTATCGCGGACACGATAAGATCATCTATTGGCGGGAAGTGAAATAGCCGATCTACCAATTGCTGAGCGAGTGTTCACTTAGGCTGACACAAGCCCCAATGATGAACAGATATTTATCTAAGGATCAGCATAATATCCTTGTGGAATGCGGGGGGCATTGATAAAGTTACCTGATTTTTATTTTTCCGACTCCACTGAGACAGGCTGGTTACATGTTCAAGAAGCTGCGTGGCATTTTTTCTAACGATCTTTCGATCGATTTGGGTACGGCTAACACCTTAATTTACGTTCGCGAAGAGGGCATAGTGTTAAATGAGCCTTCGGTTGTTGCAATTCGGGGCGAACGCGGCAGCGGCGGCCAAAAATCGGTTGCCGCCGTGGGAACGGAAGCTAAGCAGATGCTGGGTCGTACGCCGGGCAACATTCAAGCCATTCGTCCAATGAAAGACGGTGTGATCGCCGACTTCTACGTGACCGAGAAGATGCTGCAGCACTTCATCAAACAGGTACACAACAACAGCGTATTCCGCCCAAGCCCGCGCGTCTTGGTGTGTGTGCCAGTGGGAGCCACTCAGGTTGAGCGTCGTGCGATTCGTGAATCGGCCATGGGCGCAGGTGCTCGCGAAGTCTATCTGATCGAAGAGCCAATGGCGGCCGCTATCGGTGCCGGCCTGCCTGTGTCGGAAGCAACAGGTTCTATGGTGGTGGATATCGGTGGTGGTACTACCGAGGTGGCCATCATCTCACTCAACGGCGTGGTTTATTCTTCTTCTGTGCGTATCGGTGGCGACAAGTTTGACGATGCCATCATCAACTATGTGCGTCGTAACTATGGCAGCCTGATCGGTGAGGCCACGGCCGAGCGAATCAAGCACACCATAGGCACCGCCTATCCGGGCGACGAAGTGCTGGAGATCGAAGTGCGCGGTCGCAACCTGGCCGAAGGGGTACCACGTAGCTTTACCCTGAACAGCAACGAGATCTTAGAGGCGCTGCAAGAGCCACTCTCTGGCATCGTCAGCGCCGTGATGGTGGCGCTGGAGCAGTCTCCGCCAGAACTGGCTTCAGATATCTCTGAGCGTGGCATGGTACTGACTGGCGGTGGCGCGCTGCTGCGTGACCTCGACCGTCTGTTGATGCAAGAGACCGGTATCCCTGTGATGGTGGCCGACGATCCGCTGACCTGTGTGGCCCGTGGTGGTGGTAAGGCATTAGAGATGATCGACATGCATGGCGGCGATCTCTTCTCTGACGAAAACTAATTCGGCTCAAGAAAATAGGCAGCAAGACTCTGGTTACACCCTTGGCGAGGCATAGTAAATGATGGCTCGCCGCCCAGACACCACAAGGTGAATGGGTAAAAAGTGGGTACCGGGTTCGCTGCCTTAAGTGTTTTATGAAACCTATTTTTGCCCGCGGTATTTCGAATCAATTCAGGCTCACATTGGCAATCGTTTTGTCGGTGATCTTACTGGTGGCCAACGATAGGCTGGAGCCGGTGCGCCAATCTATCTCCTCTGTGCTCAGCCCACTGCAATACGTGGCTAACATTCCCGGCGCCATCCTGGATTGGTCTGCCGAGAGTATCGCTACCCGCAACATGTTGGCCAAGCAGAACAAGCAGCTGCTGCGGCAGCAACTCCTGATGAGTGAGCGTCTGCAGCGCTTCGAGCACCTGAGACAGGAAAACGATCGTCTGCGCGCGCTGCTGGGCTCTCCGGTACACATGGACTCCAAGAAGATGGTGGCCGAGGTGATGGAGGTGGCCAGCGATCCCTTTCGTCACTATGTGGTGCTAAACCATGGTGCCCGCAGCGGCGTCTTCGTCGGTCAGCCCGTGGTGGACGCCCATGGCGTCGTCGGCCAGGTGGTGGAGATCAGCGAGCTGACCAGCCGGGTGCTGTTGATTTCAGACGTGACTCATGCCATCCCGGTGCGGGTGACCCGTAACGATGTGCGACTGGTGGCCCAGGGGATTGGCGAGCTCGACGAGCTCGAGCTGCGCCACGTGGCCAAAAGTACAGACCTTAGGGTTGGCGATCTCCTGGTCTCCTCGGGTCTGGGTAAACGCTTTCCCGAAGGTTACCCCGTGGCGCGTATCATGACGGTCGAGCGCGACGATGGCCAGAGCTATGCCACGGTCACGGCCCAGCCTTTGGCGGCACTGGACCGTATCCGTTACCTGCTGTTGATCTGGCCTGATGGCAATCAGAGTGAGCAAGCCGAGCCGGTCGAAGCCGGCGCCGATGCCCAGCCGCAAGCGGAGGAGACGCCATGAGCATGCATATTCCCCACGGTCGTTGGGTGGTCTGGTTAAGCTTCCTGCTGGCCATGTTATTTCAGATCATGCCGCTGCCAGGCCTGGTCGAGGGCTGGCGCCCCGACTGGCTGCTGCTGGTGATGATCTACTGGGCGATGGCGCTGCCGCACCGCTACAACATACTCTCGGCCTGGGTGCTGGGCGTCTTGTTGGATATCCTGCTGGGGGCCCACCTCGGCATACGCGCGCTCTCCATGTCGCTGGTGATCTATGTGGTGGTACTGCACTTCCAACGGCTGCGTAACTTCCCCATGTGGCAACAGGCACTGATGGTGGCCAGCCTAGTGTGCCTGCACCATCTGCTGGTGTTCTGGGTACAGTTTGTGGTGAACGTGGCCAGTTTCGATGTCAGCCTGTTCCTACCGGCCCTGTCGAGCCTGATCATCTGGCCTTGGGTATTTTGGATGCTGAGACGCATTCGCCGTATTTATAAAGTGAGATAATGATGCAACTGGTATTAGCCTCTTCCTCTCCCCGTCGTCGCGAGCTACTGGCTCAAGTGGGTCTTGGCGACTCAGAATTTGCTTTCGAGGCGCTATCCGCCGACATAGACGAGAGCCATAGGGCAGGGGAAAGCGCCGATGAGTTCGTGGTGCGTCTGGCGATCGAGAAGGCGCAAGCTGGTCTGGCGCTCTGGGGACAGGCGGGCGCCGTGGTGCTGGGCTCTGATACTATAGTGGTATTGGAAGGCGAGATCCTAGGTAAGCCTAAGGATGAGCAGGACGCCAGGCAGATGCTAAGCGCGCTGTCGGGCAAGCGCCATAGCGTGATGACGGCGGTGGCGGTTACCGACGGTGAGCGGACCCTGTCTCGATTAGTTGAAACTAAAGTGCAATTTTGCGGCCTAACAGAACAGGCTATCTTGGCCTATATCGCCACCGGCGAGCCCATGGATAAGGCCGGCGCCTATGGCATTCAGGGCTTAGGCGGCTGCTTCGTCGAGGCCATCGACGGTAGTTATTCGGCGGTAGTAGGACTGCCGCTGGTGGAAACCCGGGCCCTGCTGGCCGAGATGAAGTTGTTAGCCGTTTAGCGTTTTACCCAATAGATTGAGCCATTTAGGTCTAAGTTGTTCTAAAATTAACGGTCCTTAGGCCGTTAATGCATTAATCATATTTGAGTGAGTAAACATGAGTCACATAGTCAAAAACAGAGTACAGAAGAAGATAGGTTCTGAGTTATTGATCAATGTGACGCCTACCGAGGCGCGGGTGGCGCTGGTGGAATATGGCATCTTGCAAGAGGTGCATATCGAGCGCCGCATGAAGCGTGGCCTGGTGGGCAACATCTACAAGGGTAAGGTCAGCCGGGTATTGCCTGGCATGCAGGCCGCCTTTGTGGATATCGGCTTGGACAAGGCCGCCTTCCTCCATGCCTCTGATATCGTGCCCCATACCGAGTGTGTGGCCGACGTCGAGAAGGGCAACTTCGTGGTGCGTGACATCGCCGAGCTGGTGCGCCAAGGTCAGGACATCATGGTGCAGGTGGTCAAAGATCCCCTGGGCACCAAGGGTGCGCGCCTCACCACAGATATCACCTTGCCCTCGCGCTATCTGGTCTTCATGCCGGGCTCCAGCCATGTGGGTGTATCTCAGCGCATCGAGTCTGAAGAGGTACGTGCCCGTCTCAAGGGACTGACCGAGCCCTTTGTGGATGAAGATGGCGGCTTCATCATCCGTACCGCCGCCGAGAATGCGGGTGAGCAGGAGCTGATCCAGGATGCGGCCTTCCTGCGCCGGGTCTGGGCCAAGGTGTGCGAGCGTCGCAAGCGTCCGGGCGTCTCTCTGCTCTACCAAGATCTCGCCCTGCCAGTGCGTATCGTGCGTGACTTCGTCGGTACCGAGCTGGATCAGATCCAGGTGGATTCCGGCCAGACCTATGAGGAGCTGCTGCAGTTTACCCAGGAGTTTATGCCCGAGATCGCCGACAAGATAGAACACTATTCCGGCCGGGTGCCCATCTTCGATCTCTATGATGTGGAGAACGAGGTGCAGCGCGCCCTAGGGCGCAAGGTGGAGCTCAAGTCAGGCGGTTATCTGATCATAGATCAGACCGAGGCCATGACGACTGTGGATATCAACACAGGCGCCTTCGTTGGCCATCGCAACCTGGAAGAGACCATATTCAACACCAACCTGGAGGCGACCCACGCCATCGCTCGCCAATTGCGCCTGCGTAATCTGGGGGGGATCATCATTATCGATTTCATCGACATGTTGAACGAAGACCATAAGAAGCGTGTGCTCAGCACTTTAGAGGCAGCGCTTGCCAACGACAGGGTGAAGACCAATGTCAGCGGCTTCTCGGGTCTTGGACTGGTGGAGATGACCCGTAAGCGGACCCGCGAGAGCCTGGAGCATGTGCTGTGCGGCGAGTGCCCGGCCTGTTTCGGCACAGGTAGCCTGAAGACGGTCGAGACGGTTTCTTACGAGATCTTCCGCGAGATCATCCGCCTCAATCGCGGCTATGATGCCGACGAGTTCCTGGTTTACTGTGCCCCGACTGTCTACAACAGCCTCACCGGCGAGGAGAGCCATCTGGTGGCTGAACTCGGCGCCTATATCGGCAAGCATGTTCGCCTGCAAAACGAGCCCATGTATGCGCAAAACAAATTCGATGTGGTGATAATGTAGTGTCACGCCCATTCTGTCCCCGCACCTTCGGCCGTCTATGCTGGCAGATGATCGCCATCATAGTGGTGCTTTTTGCCTTGAGCGTCAGCCTGTTCAGAGGCCTGCTACCTAAGCTGGATCAGGTCCGTCAGGAGCTGGTGAGCTATATCTATGAGCAGTATCAGGTCAAGGTCGAGGTCAGCGAACTCACCGCCGAGTGGCAGGCGTTTGGCCCTGCGGTGACCATCAAGAATCTGGTCTTGCCGGTGCAGGAAAACCTGCCGGTCACCTTCATCATAGACAATGTCCACCTCAAACTGGATTTCTGGGACAGCCTGGTCTCGGCGTCGCCCCAGATAGAGAATGTGATCTTCGAAGGGGTCAAGATCGCCCTGGATCTCGACCGTATCAGTCAAGCCGGTAACGGTCAGCAGAGCAGCGATGTGCCAGTGGCAGAGCAGAATACCGATTGGCTCTATGCCCTGATGCTGGAGCAGTTCGATCGCTTCGCCATCACAGATGTGACCATGCAGCTGATTAGCAGCTCTCACAAATACCGACCTATCCATATCAGGGATCTGCGCTGGCGCAATCTGGTGGGTCGCCACAGAGCCGAGGGCGCGCTGTTCCTCGACGAGCAGGCCTCTGAGGTCGAGCGTCTCTCCCTCTCCGTTGATATTCGTGGCGATGGCCATAGCCCAGAGTCCTTGACCGGTCAGCTCTATCTTGCGGCCAACTCGCTGGATCTCGGTGAGTGGGCGTCGCGCCAGGAAAATCCTTATGCGTCGGGCAAGAAGCTGCCGCTCGAGGGAGTGGTGAACCTGCAGGCCTGGGCAGAGTTTTCTAACCGCGCCTTTACCGCGGCGACGGTCGCCTTCGAGCCGAGCTGGCTACAGTGGCAACTCAAGGGTGAGCAGCAAAAATTTGAAATTAAGGCTGGCCAGCTTAACTGGCAGCCACAGGTCTCGGGCTGGCAACTGACCAGCTCAGACCTGGCCTTCGTCACCAATGGTCAGGCCTGGCCCGCGCTGCATATCGGCGCGCGCAAGCGTGACGATCGGCTGATGGCCAGTATCAATCAACTGGATGCCGAGGTCTTGTTGCCTCTGTTGCCCCTGGTGCCCGGCATGGATCTCGATGGCCTCTACCTGTGGCAGTCGATGGATCCCAAGGGCAGCATAGAGCAGCTCAAGCTGGGTTACGGCGCGCAGCAGGGCTTTGCCCTGTCGGCGCAGCTCAAGCAGTTTGCCTGGCAAGGCAGCGGCGCCATCCCAGGGGCAGAGCCGATTGACCTTATGCTCGGCATGCAGGGGAGCGACCTTTATCTGTCTGCGCCCGAGCAGCAGTATCACTTGGATTTTAACGGTGGTTTCGAGGAAGCATTGTCCCTTGCGGGTGACGCCTTCACGGTGAAATATGCCCTGGGCGAGGCGGCGCTGATCGCCCCTAAGCTGCATTTCTATAATGCCGACCTGGATCTCGATGCGGCCATGAAGCTGGGCTTTGCCGGTGAGGCCAGCCTTAACCTGCTGGCCGATGTGCAGGTGAAGAACGCCGCCAGGGCTAAGTACTATTTCCCTAAGCATGCCATGTCCGAATCTCTGGTCGATTACCTCAGCGGCGCCATCAAGGCGGGGCAGAGCCAGGACGCCAAGGTGGTGTGGAACGGTCCACTGAAGCATTTCCCCTATGACGACAACAGCGGTGTGTTCCAGGCCGGTTTTTCTTTGAATCAGGCCCGCTACAGGTTCCAGCCCGATTGGCCTGAGGTGACCGACCTGAGCCTAAATGTGCTGTTTGAGAACGCGGCTATGGATATCTGGGTGAACAAGGGGATGTTGATGCAGGTGCCGGCCGACGGCGCCCATGTGGCCATCCCGCGCATGAGCCATCAGACGCTGCTGACGGTGAAGGCGGATCTGCGCACTCAGGGCGAGGCGGCCAAACAGGTGCTACAACGCTCACCCCTGGCCGATACGGTAGGGGCCACGCTAGAGGTGGTGCAGGTGCAGGGTGAGGTATCGGGCAAGCTGGATCTCAGCATCCCCCTCTATCATGGTGGCAAAGAGGCGATACTGGGTCAGGTGAAGTTTGACAATACCCCTGTCTATATCAGCGAGCCGGGGGTACAGCTAGATGGCGTGACCGGCGAGGTCTACTTTGCCAACGAGGTGGTCACTGGTGAGAAGATACAGGCGCGTCTGTTCGAGCAACCCGTGAGTTTCACCTTCGACACAGGCAAGACCAACAAGCATTATGGCCTGAATCTGGATATGCAGGGGCAGTGGGCGCTGGCCTCGCTACCGGCGATGTTAGACAACCCCCTCAAGGATTACTACAGCGGCGAGCTGGATTGGCAGGGCGCCATGACGCTGATCTTCGATGAGCTGGGGTATCGTATACAGGCGCAGGTGAAGAGCGACATGCAGGGCGTCGAGCTGAGCCTGCCGGGCAAGTTTGCCAAGACGGCCGAGAGCCCGCGAGCCCTCTCATTCGAGCTGATCGGCGACAACAAGCAGGCCTCGCTAGGGGCCAAGCTTGGGGATCAGATGGAGTTCTGGGGTGGCTTCGACGAGGAGTCAGGCGACCATCTGGCGCACTTCGACCTGCTGCTGGGACGCCTGTTTAAGCCGGGTGACCAACTCAAGCGTCAGGCTGGTCATCTGCAGCTGGATATGCCTGCCACCGAATTTGCCCCCTGGCTGCCAATCATCAAGGGATTCATGGGCGACGCCGCGCTGGAATCCTCACTGGACCTGGCCATGCGGGAAGCCTTAGCGGAGCAGGCGCCGGAGACCCCGCTGGTGCAGGCAGATACCGAGCCTAAGAAGAGTAGCTTCTTCCCACCGCTGATCGCGGTCGATGGTCAGGTACGCCAGTTGAACCTCTATGGGCAGCCGCTGACTGAGCTGAATCTGGAGGCGCGTCCCACAGAACATGGCTGGCGCTTCGAGGGCAACGCCAACGAATTTAGCGGCCGGGTGGACTTCTATCCAGACTGGTCGACCCAGGGCTTAAAGCTGGTGGCGAGCCGTTTCAACTTTGCGCCTGAGAGCAAGGAGGGCGAAGCGTCTGAAGTTGCCAGCGATGAGGTGCTCAGCATACTGCCGCCGCTGGCGGTGGATGTGGATCAGTTCAGTGTCTATGGCAAGCCGCTGGGTCACCTGGTGTTGCAGGCAACGCCCAAGAATGGTGATTATCAGATCCAGACCATCGCCATCACCACCCCAGGGATCACCCTCAAGGGTAAGGGCGCCTGGTCCAACAGTGACGGGCAGAACCTGACCGAGTTTCAGGTGGATCTCAAGGCCAAGCAGTTCGATGAGGTCTCGGAGCGTCTGGGCATAGACCCAGGCCTCAAGGAGGCGCCGCTGGATCTGCAGGCCGAGCTGTCATGGCAGGGGGCGCCCTATGCCTTCTCGCTGGAGACCCTCAACGGTCAGATCAGTTACAAGCTGGGCAAGGGCCACCTGTCTGAGGTGAGTGACAAGGGCGCGCGTATCTTCTCTTTGTTCAGCCTGGATTCCTTGCTGCGTAAGCTGTCGCTGGACTTCTCCGATGTCTTCGGCAAGGGACTCTACTTTAACGCCTTTACCGGCACCCTTAAGCTGGATAACGGCGTGGTGAAGACCACGGACTCCGAGATGGATGCGGTGGCCGGTAACATGAGGGTGCGGGGTTATACCGACCTCACTACCGAGAGCCTCAACTACGACATACGCTTCGTGCCGCAACTGGCCTCAAGCGTGCCCACTGTGGTGCTACTCAGTACCGGCGGCTGGACACTTGGCCTGGGCGCCTTCGCCCTGACCAAAGTATTGGAGCCGGTGATTGAGGTGATCTCCGAGATCCGCTTCAGGCTGACGGGCACCATGTCTGAGCCTAAGCTGGAGGAGCTGGAGCGTAAGAGCAAGGAGATAGAGATCCCCGAGTCTGTCCTGCCGCGTCAACAAGCGCCTGGCGCAGAAGCTAAGCCCGAAAATAAACAGTCCGAGAGCGAACTGCCAGAAAGCAAACAGCCTGCGCAACTAAAACAAGAGCAGCAGCAAGAACAGAATCCAGCGCAGCCTGGGGCAGACGCTCTGCCAGCAGCGGCGATGGGTGAGCAGGTGATGCCATCTGGCGTTGAGATCCCTAAGCCAGCGGTCGTCGCCATGCCCGAGTTTAAGGAGACGCCCACCGGACAGCAGGCACCAGTGGAGCAACAAACCGAGACGCCGCAACAGCAAGAATCACAGGAAAAGCCAGTGAACAAGGAGTCAAGCGATGCAGGTCAGCCTATTACAATGTCAGAGTGGTCGCGACGTCGAGGAGAACCTCAGCTTTATTCGCGAGCAGCTTGATGCCCTAGCCGGTGGTGAGCGCCCCCATCTGGTGGTGCTGCCAGAGTGTTGTCTGCTGTTTGGTGGCCATGAGCGTCAGCAGTTGGCCTACGCCGGGGACGATGCCGGCAGCGAACTCAAGCAGACCCTGGCCGCGCTGGCGAAACAATATGGTATCTATCTGGTGGCGGGCACCATTCCTATCCTGGCCGATGAGGGGCGGGTGTTTAGCCGCAGCTATTTGTTTGACGATAGCGGCGAGACCCTAGGCCACTACGACAAGCTGCACTTGTTCGACGTGGATGTGGACGACGGCACTAAGTCCTACCGGGAGAGTGACACCTTTTGCCCCGGTGAGGAGGTAACCGTCGTCGATACGCCTTTCGGTAAGGTCGGGATGGCGATATGCTATGACCTTAGGTTTGCCGATCTATTTCGCGCCATGCGCCTGCAGGGGGCGGAGATCATCGTCTTGCCGGCGGCCTTTACCAGGGTGACCGGGCGGACGCACTGGCTGCCCCTGCTGCAGGCGAGGGCAATTGAGACCCAATGTTTCCTGTTGGCAGCAGCCCAGTGGGGCGAGCACAACCAGGGTAAACGTGAGACCTGGGGACACTCCTGCGTCATCTCCCCCTGGGGAGAAGTACAGGCGATTAAGCCAGAAGGCTGTGGCTGGTTGTCGGCAGAGATAGACCTTAAGGCTATAGAGGGGATACGTCGCAACATCCCTGTGGTCGAGCACAATCGTTTCGAGCCACCCAAATTAAAGAGATTATAAAATCGCGTCTTCATGCAGGCGCCATAGAGAGAAAATTAATGCCATTTTTAACCCAAGTAGAACAGAGCCTCTTGCAAGACGGATTGTCGCTGGATCAGTTGCAAGGCTATATCAATAGCATTCATCAGCATCAGGTGGACTTTTCCGATCTCTATTTTCAGGGCAGTCGCCACGAGTCTTGGGTGTTAGAAGATGGCATAGTCAAAGAGGGCAGCTTCCATATCGAGCGTGGTGTGGGCGTGCGTGCCATCAGCGGCGAGAAGACGGGTTTCGCCTATGCCGACGAGATCACCCCTGCGGCGCTGAGCGCGGCGGTCGAGGCGGCACGCGGCATCTCTGCGGCGGGCAATAGCGGCCGTGTCCATGCCTGGAAGCAGCAGAAGGTGACGCCTCTGTATCAGAGCGCCGACCCTATCGCCGCCATGGAAGAGGTGAAGAAGATTGAGCTGCTCAAGCAGGCCGACGCCTATGTGCGCAGCCTGGACCCGCGCATCATACAGGTGGTGATCAGCCTGTCGGGCGTGCACGAAGAGATCTTAGTCGCGGCCAGCGACGGTACCCTGGCGGCAGATATTCGCCCCTTGGTACGTTTTAACTGTAGCGTGGTGCTGGAGCAGGAAGGCAAGCGTGAGCGCGGCGCCAGCGGTGGCGGTGGACGCCATGATTATCAAGTGTTTTTCGAGTCGGGCGACGATGGTCTGCCTAGCTGTTTCGCCTTCGCCCGCGAAGCCGTGCGTCAGGCCTCGGTCAATCTGACCGCCATAGATGCGCCGGCCGGTGAGATGCCTGTGGTACTGGGCGCGGGTTGGCCCGGCGTACTGTTGCATGAGGCCGTGGGTCATGGCCTGGAAGGCGACTTCAATCGTAAGGGTAGCAGCGCCTTTAGCGGCCTGGTGGGCCAACAGGTGGCTTCTAGCCTAGTGACTGTAGTGGACGATGGCACCCTGGAGAATCGACGCGGCTCGCTCAGCATAGACGATGAAGGGGTTCCGACCCAGAAGACTGTGCTTATTCAGGACGGCATCCTCAAGGGCTATATGCAAGACAAGCTCAACGGCCGTCTGATGGGCCAGGCCTCAACCGGTAACGGTCGCCGCGAGTCTTATGCCCATCTGCCGATGCCGCGTATGACCAACACCTATATGGAAGCCGGCGACAGCTCGCCTGAAGATATCATCAAGTCGGTGGACAAGGGGATCTATGCGCCTAACTTCGGTGGCGGTCAGGTCGATATCACCTCTGGCAAGTTTGTGTTCTCGGCGTCTGAAGCCTATCTCATCGAGAGGGGTGAGATCACCCAGGCGATCAAGGGCGCGACCCTGATAGGTAATGGTCCCGAGGCCATGGGGCAGATCTCCATGGTGGGGAACGATCTGGCGCTCGACAAGGGTGTCGGTGTCTGTGGCAAAGATGGTCAAAGTGTGCCCGTGGGTGTGGGCCAGCCTAGTCTGAAACTCGACCGCTTGACGGTAGGCGGCACGGCGTAATTCAGCCGTGGGCCTCGCCTCTGGCTGAGCCGCTAGAGGCAAGTACCGCCCTGCCGGAGTGGTTGCAGGGTGGTGCAAGAGAGTATTTAGGGAAGGCTGTCGACAGCTTGTGAAGCGGCTTGCCAACAAGGCTTGCTTCTCAACGCCCCCATAGGGTGTTAACATTTGCCAAGGAAATAGAGTTTTAGCTCTAGAGGTGTCGATGAGATATTCACGTATTGTTTGGCTGTCGCTGTTAGCTCTGGCGGGTAATGCCGCCCAGGCAAAGGAGCTCGCCTTTAGCGATGCCTGGCAGCAGCTGTTGCAGGTCAGCGACAAGTTGCAGGCCAGCCAGCAGGAGGTTAACCGTGCCCAGGCCGAAAAGGCCGCCGGCGAGGACCTCAACCTGCCTTCGTTGTCGATCAACGGCAGCTACACACGTTTAGAGAAACCCCTGGAGCTGGACCTGAGGGATCTCAACCCCTTAGCCAGTCTCGATCCCGCCACCTTGCCGCCGGCACTCGGTGGCGCCCTGGGCGCCATTCCGGGATCGCTGTTTGTCACCCCTTTTACCGAGCAGGACGTCTTCCGCTCAAGCCTGCAGGCGATGTGGCCCATCTATACCGGTGGCCGTATCAGCGCCGCCCAGGGGATCCATGAGGCTCAGGTGGCCGAGAAGGAGCAGCAGCATCAGCTGTCCACCCGGGATCTCTTCGTCCAGCTGGTGGACAGATACTATGGCGTGGCGGTGAGCCATGCCCTGATGGCGACCCGTGGTCAGCTGATGGATGCTCTGACTGAGCACGCCGAGCATGCGGTCAAGCTTGAGCAGCAGGGACAGATCGCCAAGGTGGAGCGTCTCAACGCCCAGGTGGCCCTGGAAAATGCCCGGGTGGATTATGCCAGCGCCAAGCGTCAGCTGGAGATGAGCCAGATAGCCCTGTCGCGAATGCTGCATCAGAGTGATGTCGATACCGCGTCAAAGCTGTTCCTCCTCGATAACCCGCCCTCCCTCGGACAACTCAGTCAGCTAACCCTGACTAGCCATCCGGCGCTCAAGCTGCTGGAGGCCAAGGAAACCCAGGCCAACGGCCTTATCGATGTGGAGAAGGGCAGTTATTACCCTAGCGTCTTTCTCTACGGCAATTACACACTATATGAAGACGACAGCCTGCTGGCCAAGATGGAGCCGGACTGGATGGTCGGCGTCGGGGTGAAGATCCCGCTTATCAGCCGCGATGGTCGTAGTGGCAAGGTCGAGGCCGCCCGCAGCGCCCTGTTGCAGGCGCGCTACACCAAGGCGCAGACCCAGCAGGATCTCAGCCTGCTGCTGGATCAGAGCTATCGCCAACTGCAGCAGGCCAGAGAGGAGACAGAGTCTCTCGACCTGTCGCTGTCGCTTGCCAGAGAAAACAAACGCCTAAGGGATCTCGCCTTCAGCCAGGGGCTGTCGACCTCTATCGAGAAGGTGGACGCCGAGCTTAAGCTGAGCGGCGTGCAGACCCAGCAGCTGGCGGCCCAGTATCGCTACGTACAGGCCTACGCCAGATTGATGGCCATCAGTGGCCAGTTAGATGAATTTATCGGTCGTTCACGCACCGCCCAGGAGAGAGCTGATGCGCACTAACAGAATCCTAGCCATTGTCGCCCTAATCGCCTTAGTGGCCATCCTGGCCTACGGCCTGATGCTGGCCCATACGCCCAAGGCCGAGCGACTGCAGGGGCAGATAGAGGCTAGAGAGTACAACATCTCCTCCAAGGTGCCAGGGCGCGTGGCGCAGGTCATGGTGCGCCGTGGCGATCAGGTGGCCGAAGGCGATCTCCTGTTTGCCATCGACAGCCCTGAGCTCAATGCCAAGTTGATGCAGGCTCAAGGGGGCCGCGATGCCGCCAAGGCGTTGCAACAGGAGGCGGATAACGGCGCCCGCAAGCAGCAGGTAGCGGCTTCTAAGGAGCAATGGCTAAAGGCGAAGGCGGCAGCAACCCTGGCCGAGACCACCTATCAGAGGGTAGAAGCCCTGTTTAGCGAAGGCGTGCTGGCCCGTCAGAAACGCGACGAGGCCTTTACCCAGTGGCAGGCGGCCAAGTACACCCAGCAGGCGGCCTACGCCATGTATCAGATGGCCGAAGAGGGCGCCCGTGAAGAGACCAAGGCCGCGGCCGAAGGCAATGCCCGCATGGCCGAGGGGGCGGTGAAAGAGGTCAGCGCCATTTTGGCTGACAGCCAGATGCGCTCGCCTAAGTCTGGCGAGGTTAGCGAGGTACTGCTGCACCCGGGCGAGCTGGCGCCAAGCGGCTTTCCTGTGGTGAGCGTTATCGACATGCAGGATGCCTGGGCCGTGTTTCAGGTGCGTGAAGATCAGCTTAAGGGCTTTAAGGTGGGCGATACCCTGGAGGTGGAGATCCCGGCGCTCGGCGAGCGTTACCCTTTCAAGGTGGCGCACATCAGCGTCATGGGCCATTTCGCCACCTGGCGCTCCACCGAGAGTGGCCACGACTTCGATATGCGCACCTTCGAGATGGAGCTGAGACCCGTGTCGCCCATAGCCGACCTAAGGGTGGGTATGACCAGCCTGCTGGTGCAATAGGCCTTGGCGTCCATGGGGCATCTCATCACGCGGGAATTCAGGCGGCTATGGCAGTCGCCCTGGCAGCTCGCCCTGGTCAGCTATCTGCCCTTGCTGGGCACGCTCGCCCTCTGGTGGCTGTTTAGCGCCGGGCTGCCTCGGGCCCTGCCTGTGGCCGTGGTGGATCAGGCTCAGAGCCAGCTGAGCCGCATGCTGGTGCGTCAGCTGAGTGCCAACTCGGTGATCAGCCCTGTGAGCTATCAGGATATCGGTCAGGCTCAGGCCGCCATGGAGAGAGCTGAGGCCTATGCCATAGTGGTGCTCCCCTTCAAGTTAAATCAGGACCTGATGATAGGGCATCAGCCCAGCATCGATATCCGTTACAACGCCCAATTTCTGCTGGTGGGCAAGCTGCTCTCCAGCCAGATCCAGCTCAGCCTGGCCGATGGCCTCAAACAGAAGGCGCGGCTGAAGCAGCTGGCATCTGGCGTGCCGCCGGTGCAGGCGGAGATTAACCTGAATCTGATAGAGACCCAGAGCAGCGCGCTCTATAACGCCAACAATAACTATGTGGCCTTCCTGGTGCCGCCGATCTTGATCGCCCTGGTGCAGATAGTGGCCATGTTGGTGTTTGCCAATGCTCTTACCGAGGAGCTGAGGCGCGAGACCCTGGTCGAGTGGTTTAGCCTAGGGACCTACCGGGTGTTGCTGAGTAAGGTCTTGGTCTATACCCCACTGCTGATGTTGCAGCTGGGGCTTGTCTACGCCTGGCTCTATGGCTATCTGGGGTTGCCGATGCGCGGCGGCCTGGGTCAGCTGCTCATCGCCCAGCTGGTGATGCTCCTGGCGGTGTGGCTTATCGTGCTGACCATCTTTGCCCTGCTGCAAGATTCGGCCCGGGTGATCAGCTTTTGCACCGCCTTGTTTGCGCCGTCCTTCGCCTTCATGGGGGTGACCTTCCCTACCCACGAGATGCCGCTTCTGGCGCAGTGGTGGCGACAGATCATGCCCTCGAGCCACTATGTCGACACCCATATCGGCGTCATCGCCTATGGTCAGGAGACTCAGGCATTAATCTCCCAGCTGTCGAGCTATTGGGGCTTCCTGCTGTTGCTGCCGCTGATCGCCTTGATGCTGGCTAAGATGCGCCGGGAACAGATTGGCGAGCAGCTGGGTCAGGCGCAGATAACGGAGGGGCAGGGATGAACTTTTTTGCCCTGATGTTTGAAGAGCTTAAGGCAATCGTTACCGACAAGGCGATAGCCATCACCCTGTTTGGTGGGGTGATCTTCTATTCCGTACTCTACCCCTTGCCCTATCTTAACGAGGTGCCGACCCGGCAACAGATAGTGGTGGTCGATGGTGATCACTCCAGCCTGAGTCGCCTGGTGATCCGACATGCCCAGGCCAGCCTTAAGCTGGAGGTAGTGGCTCAGGTGGATGACCTGAGCCAGGCACAGGCCGCCGTCAATTCAGGGCAGGCCCATGGCTATCTGGTGATCCCCGAGGGGTTTCGCCGGGATCTGCTGCGCCAGCGTGGCGTCACCCTGGCCTATGGCGGCGATGCCAACTATTTTCTGGTCTACTCGGCGATCCTCGAGGGGCTGGTGTCCGTGGGGATTGATGCGGGGAAATATATTCAGTTCCAGGGCCTGCTGGCCAGAGGCGAGGCGGCCAAACAGGTTCAGCGCGAGCTTGAGCCGATTCATCTCAACAGCGTGCCAGCTTTCAACCCCAGCCTGGGCTATACCTCCTACGTAGTGCCCGGCGTGCTCTTGTTAGTGCTGCATCAGACCCTGCTGATAGGCACCGGCATATTGGGCGCAGGTCAGTGGCAGCGTCAGGGGTATTGGCGCAGCGTGGGACTCGGGCAGTTGCTGAGCGCCAGGGTGGCCACCTTCGGCCTCATCTATAGCCTGTTTACTGCCTACTACATAGGCTACTGCCACTACTGGTATCAGGTGGGCGTGCAGGGCAATCTGGGGCAGGTCTGTCTGTTTCTACTGCCCTTCTTGCTGGCCACTAGCCTGGCGGGTATCGCCTTTAGCAGCCTTTTTGTGCGCCGGGATCTACCGACCCAGGTGCTACTGCTGATCTCCATGCCCATCCTGTTTGTGTCGGGCTTCGCCTGGCCGGTTGAGCTGATCCCTGCGCCGCTGCAGGCCGTGTCTCAGCTGATCCCCGGGGTGGTGACCATCAAGGGGATGTTACAGCTTAATCAGATGGGGGCGGACTGGCAGAGCGTCGCGCCGCTATGGTGGCAGCTGTGGGGCCTAGTGCTCTTCTATCTGCTGCTGGCCTATCTCGGGCTGCGGCTCAGACTCGAGACAAGAAAAAGCCCGCACTAGCGGCGGGCTGTTTCATCTTTCGTTTAAGGCTGGTGGCTATTCGCCTGTCTCGGCGCGCAGGTACTTCACCAGCTCGGCCGCTGACTTAGAGGCCGTCTCAGGCTGTTTGGCTAACTCCTTGTTGGCCTGTCTCACCAGCTGACGCAGCTTCTGGCGCTCGAGGCCGGGATGCTGCTCGAGCAGGGTCTGAATCGCCTCATCACCGCCTGTCAGCAGATGATCTTTCTGCTTCTCGGCGACGTTCTGTTTAGAGCTCTCGTTGCGGTTCTGGTTAAGCACGTTCTTCAGGTTTTCCTGCAGTTCGTCGATATCGACGCTGCGCATCAGTTTACCCACATAGTGCAGCTGGCGGCGGTGAGCCTCGCTGTTGATACGGATAGTCTTGGCCTTCAAGATGTTGTCGTGTAGCAGCTCATCCAGCTCAAGCTTCTTCAGCTGACTCTTGCTGAGGGAGACCAGTTTCTTACCTAGCTCTTGGTAAATGGCAATTTCGCGCTTTATATCGGCTCTGCTGACGTAATCATCGTCATGATCGAAGGGCTGTTTAAAGTGTTCTGAGTCGCCAACAATATTCATCATTAAAAAATCTCTGGGGTCCAAGCCATAACTCCCCTAATCATAACATTTCCGGCCAATATCGCCTACGAAACGACTCAGTTATTTAATGTGAAAGCCTGACGGGTTTGCTATGCTACGGCCACGATTGATAACAAAAGAGTAGATCTGTGGCTTCTCCAAGCATCGAAACCGAATTGAATTCATTGAAAGACGCCGTGTCTATGGCATTAGAATATGCCGCCAAGTTGGGCACCTCGGGGGCCGAAGTGGCCATCAGCAAGCAGCAGGGACTCTCTGTCTCGACGCGCTTGAAAGAGGTTGAGACCGTTGAGTTTAATAAAGATGGTGCACTGGGGATCACCCTGTTTCGAGATGGCTGCAAGGGGAGCTCGTCGACCTCAGATCTGAGCCCAGAGGCGATTCGCCGCGCCGTGAAGGCCGCCGACGATATCGCCCGCTTCACCTCGGAAGACCCCTTCAATGGCCTGGCCGATGCCGAGCTGATGGCTAAGCAGATCGACGATCTCGAACTCTACTATCCCCACGAGACCACGCCCGCCGAGCTCGAAGCCCTGGCGGCCCGCGCCGAAACTGCGGCCCTAGATGCCGATGCCCGCATTAAAAACTCCGATGGCGCCAGCGCCAATGCCCATACGGGTGCTAAGGTGTATGGTAACAGCCATGGTTTCCTCAACGGTTACGTCAGCTCACGCTACAGCCTGAGCTGTGTGGTGATCGGCGAGCAAGATGGCCATATGCAGCGTGACTATGACTATACCGTCGCCCGCCGCTTCGACGACCTGTGGACGCCAGAGGCCGTGGGCCAGCAGGCAGCCAAGAAGACACTGAGTCGTCTGGGCGCGCGTAAGATTGCCACCACTAAGCTGCCGATTCTGTTCGCACCCGATGTGGCCACCGGCCTCATGGGGCACTTGGTGGGCGCCATCAGCGGCAGTAGCCTGTATCGCAAGTCGAGCTTTTTGCTCGATGCCATAGACACCCAGATCTTCCCCGAGTGGTTCACCATCGCCGAGCAGCCGCACCTCAAGGGCGCGCTGGCCAGTGCCTGGTATGATAGCGAAGGGGTGGCGACAGTCGATCGCAACATCATCGACAGCGGCATACTCTCGACTTACCTGCTGACCAGTTATTCGGCGCGCAAGTTAGGGCTGACTAACACAGGCCATGCCGGTGGCATCTACAACTGGACGCTGTCCCATACCGGACAGACCTTCGATGAGCTGGTGAAGCAGATGGGCACAGGCCTTATCGTCACCGAGGTGATGGGTCAGGGGGTTAACGGCGTGACCGGTGACTATTCTCGCGGCGCCGCCGGTTTCTATGTGGAGAATGGTGAGATCCTCTATCCGGTGGAAGAGATCACCATTGCCGGTAACCTCAAGGAGATGTACCGCAACATGGTGGCCGTAGGTAAGGAGCAGGATCTGCGCTCCTCTATCCGCACCGGCGCTATTCTGCTCGACGAGATGAAGATAGCCGGTAACTAATCCTAGGGCCTGATTAGCCTGACGTTTTTAGCGACCTTAAAGCGAGCCTGATGGCTCGCTTTTTTGTGCGTTAAATTAATCTGCCAGGGCAAAAATGTGGCCATCACGACTTGTATATATGGAAATCCATATATATGATTAGCCATATATTTGTTTGAGGAAGCACTGATGGCTGTTGCAATCTTTAAAGCCCTGTCCGATGAGACCCGTCTGCTGAGCCTGCTGCTGATCCAGGCCGAGGGCGAGCTGTGTGTGTGCGAATTGATGGTGGCGCTGGACGAGAGTCAGCCCAAGGTCTCGCGTCATCTGGCGCAGCTACGCAAGGCCGAGCTGCTGAGCGATCGTCGCCAGGGTCAGTGGGTATTCTACCGAATCAATCCTGAGCTGCCCGACTGGGCGGGCGAGGTGATTCAAAAGACGCTGGCGGGCAACCCTCAGCTGTTGAGTCAAGCCCAGGCCAGGTTGGCCGAGATGGGTCAGCGCCCCGAGCGGGTGCAAGTCTGCTGTAAGGGATAGAGCCATGGGATTATTTGAGCGTTATCTGAGTGTCTGGGTGGGGCTGGCCATCGTCGCCGGCGTCGGCCTGGGTTATCTGCTGCCGCAGCAGTTTGCCCTGATCGCCTCGTTCGAGTACGCCAGCGTCAATCTGCTGATCGCTGTGCTGATCTGGGTGATGATCTACCCTATGATGGTGCAGATCGACTTCTCTGCGGTAAAGGATGTGGGTAAGCGCCCCAAGGGGCTGCTGCTGACGTTGGTGGTGAACTGGCTGATCAAGCCTTTTACCATGGCGCTGCTTGGCTGGCTCTTCTTTCGTGTGCTGTTCGCCTCCTGGGTCGATCCCCAGACCGCCAGCGAGTATATCGCCGGCATGATCTTACTGGGCGTCGCGCCCTGTACCGCCATGGTGTTTGTCTGGAGTCAGCTCACCAGGGGCAATCCTAACTACACACTAGTGCAGGTGTCGGTGAACGACATCATCATGGTGTTCGCCTTCGCCCCCATCTGCGCCTTCCTGCTAGGGGTGAGTGATATTCAGGTGCCCTGGCAGACGCTGCTGATCTCCGTGGTGCTCTATGTTGTGCTGCCCCTGGTGGCAGGCATAGTGACACGCAAGCTATTGAATAAAAAGGGTCATGTTTTGAGTGTCGAGGCCTTTGTCGCCCGCCTCAAGCCCTGGTCTATCCTGGGCCTGCTGGCCACAGTTGTGCTGCTGTTTGGTCTGCAGGCCAACACCATATTGGCTCAGCCGCAAAACATCTTGCTGATCGCCATCCCCTTGCTGCTACAGACCTACGGCATCTTCTTCATCGCCTATCTGGCGGCCAAGCGGATGAGGCTAGAGCAGGATGTGGCGGCGCCCGCCTGTATGATAGCCACCTCTAACTTCTTCGAGCTGGCGGTGGCCGTGGCCATCTCCCTGTTTGGTCTTCACTCGGGGGCAGCCCTGGCGACCGTGGTCGGTGTGCTGGTGGAGGTGCCAGTGATGCTCTCCCTGGTGGCCTTCGTCAATCGGGATAAAACCAATTACCTGCGCGGCCTGGGTAAGGCCTAGGCGGTTAGCGCGAATCTAACGAATAGGACGATAAGATGACAATCAAAGTGGGAATTAACGGCTTTGGCCGCATGGGACGCCTGGCGCTGCGCGCCGCATGGGAGTGGGACGATATCGAGTTTGTACAGATCAACGACCCGGCGGGTGATGCTGCCACCCTGGCGCATCTGCTGACCTTCGACTCCATCCATGGCCGCTGGAGCCATGAGGCAATCGCCGAGGGCGAGCAGATCATTATAGGTGACAAGCGCATCGCCACCAGTGCCAACCGCGCCATCGGCGACACCGACTGGTCGGGCTGCGATCTGGTGATCGAGGCCTCTGGGGTGATGAAGTCTAAGGCGCTGCTGCAGGCCTATCTGGATCAAGGCGTGAAGCGCGTGGTGGTGACCGCGCCGGTGAAGGAGGAAGGCGTACTCAACATCGTCATGGGGGTTAACCATCAGCTGTATGACAAGGATAAACATCCTATCGTCACCGCGGCCTCCTGCACCACCAACTGCCTAGCGCCTGTGGTCAAGGTTTTGCATGAACAGATAGGTATCAAGCATGGCTCCATGACCACTATTCATGACATCACCAATACTCAGACCATACTCGATGCGCCCCATAAGGATCTGCGCCGCGCCCGCGCCTGCGGCCAGTCGCTGATCCCCACCACCACGGGCTCGGCTACCGCCATCACCCATATCTTCCCCGAACTCAAGGGTAAGCTAAACGGCCACGCGGTGCGTGTGCCGCTGGCCAACGCCTCCATCACAGACTGTGTGTTCGAGATGCAGCGCCCGGTGACCGAGCAGGAGGTCAACGCCCTGTTTAAGGCGGCCGCCGCAGGTGAGCTGAAAGATATTCTCGGCTACGAGGAGCGCCCGCTGGTCTCTGTGGATTACAGGACAGATCCCCGCTCCAGCATAGTCGACGCCCTGTCGACTATGGTGATCAACGGCACTCAACTCAAGCTCTATGTCTGGTACGACAACGAGTGGGGCTATGCCAACCGCACCGCCGAGTTGGCGCGCATGGTCGGCCGCATGGATAAGGCCTAAATGATACTTGCCAGCCTGCGCGCCCTGCCGAGCGAGATGCGACAGTATCTGCTGGTAACGGGCAACTACTGGGCCTTCACCCTTACCGACGGCGCGCTGCGCATGCTGGTGGTGCTGCATTTTCACCAGCTTGGCTATTCGCCGCTGTCCATCGCCATGCTGTTCCTCTTCTACGAGATCTTCGGCGTGGTGACCAACCTGGTGGGCGGCTATCTGGGGGCTCGCCTCGGGCTCAATCGCACCATGAACATCGGCCTCGGGTTGCAGGTGGTGGCCTTGGCCATGTTGTTGGTGCCCAGTAGCTGGCTTGTCGTGCCTTGGGTGATGGCGGCCCAGGCGCTATCTGGGATTGCTAAAGATCTCAACAAGATGAGCGCCAAGAGCAGCGTGAAGATGCTGGTGGCCAAGGGGGAAGAGGGCAGGCTGTACAAGTATATCGCCGTGCTGACTGGCTCTAAGAATGCCCTCAAGGGGGCGGGCTTCTTCCTCGGCGGTGCCCTGCTGGCGCTGCTGGGCTTCAAGGGGGCGATCGGCCTGATGGCGGCGCTGCTGACTATCGTCTGGCTGGTGAGCATCATCAAGCTCAAGCAAGATCTCGGCAAGGCCAAGAACAAGCCCAAGTTTACCGAGCTGTTTTCCAAGAGCCGGGCGATCAACATACTCTCGGCGGCGCGCATGTGCCTGTTTGCCTCCCGCGATGTCTGGTTTGTGGTGGCCCTGCCCGTCTATCTCGCCAGTCAATTTGGCTGGGATCACTATCAGGTGGGCGGCTTCCTAGCGCTGTGGATCATCGGTTATGGTGCGGTGCAAAGCCTCGCCCCTAAGATCACCGGAAGAGCCAGCGGTGTGGTGCCCGACGGGCGCAGCGCCATGTGGTGGGCTGGCGCTCTGACGTTAATCCCTGCGCTGATCGCCTATTTGATGAGTGGTGAGTTGGCGGCACAGGCGCCCGAGTTCAATCTCGGCGTGTTGCTACTTGGCCTGATGCTGTTTGGCGCCGTGTTTGCGGTCAACTCCTCCCTGCACAGTTACCTGATTGTCAGCTATGCCAGCGACGATGGCGTCTCCCTAGATGTGGGCTTCTACTACATGGCCAATGCCATGGGGCGCCTGCTGGGCACTATCCTCTCAGGCTGGGTGTACCAGGCCTATGGGCTGGGGGCTTGCCTGTGGATCTCCACTGGACTGCTCGGGCTGACGGCTGTGATAAGCGTGGGACTGCCGAGGCGCTAGCTTTGGAATGAAGACTGAATGCTTTGAGGTTGCTAAATATTCTAGCAACAGCGGGAACTGCTTAAGAACTCATATACCAAGACTTAGACTCTTGGTGTAACAAAATCAAGAGGATTTGGTTATAGTGACTCTAGGTTCAAGCGTGACCGCTTGTTAATAGTAATCTGAATTTAAAAGGGATTTTCATGACGGATTTAGAGGAAATTAAGATTTTAACCCGGGGTGAGAGGGGCGTTGTTGCCGGAGTCTGCTCCGGGTTAGCCGACTATTTCGTTTGGCAAGTCAACGGATTGCGGGTCGCTTTTGTCCTTAGCAGCCTATTCTTCTTCCTACCCGTTTTAGTCTATCTGGTGTGCTGGTTAGTGTTGCCTAAATATCCCACAACCCAGGCGATGCGTCGTCAGTTGCAGCGAAAGGCCAACCAAACTCGTTGATTGGCCGATCCTGTTCCTATGCGTTTGTGTCTCTGTTCATTCCCCTTCAATTTATAGTCATTCGTCTCAGTGAAAGAGTCGCAGGCCTAGCGCCGAGAGGTAGAGGCCGAGCCCGAATACGCCATGGGTGATCAGGCTGTGTAGTCGAGCCAGGCCAGGGTTGGGCAGACGTGAGGCGGCGATGCCTGCGCCCATGCCGGGTTGCATCAGCAAGAAGGGGGCGAGCACAGTGACTAAGCCCACCGCGAGGGCGGGGGGCAGGCTGGGGCTGGTGAACCATTCCGATCCAGCGACGAGCAGCAAGAGGGCGGCAAAGCTGACGCCGATGAGATAGTGGGCCAACCAACCTATGAGGGTCTCACCTGGGACTGGGGCGGCCTCGGTAATCGTCTGGTGACGAAACTGGCCGCGGGGCATATGGCCCAGCCAGCGGCCCACCAGATAATAGCTGGGCAGTGGCATACCCAGCAGGGGATGACGCAGCAGGCCCCAAAGATCCATGATGAGGGTGGCGCCTAGGCCGATGAGGAGGCAGTCGATAAGGGGAGACATATTCATTCCTTTGTTGTGTGAAGCCGTTGATATTGTTAGCTTACAACTTCAAGTCGACTTGAGGTCAAGGGAAGGATATGGATATTTCACAGGTCGCCAAACGCTCAGGCTTGCCGGCGTCGACCCTGCGTTATTACGAAGAGCGGGGGTTGATCCGCTCGCTGGGACGTCATGGCATTCGTCGCCAATTTGGCGCCGAGGTGCTAGAGCGTCTGGCGTTGATCGCTCTTGGCCGCTCGGCGGGATTGTCCCTCGATGAGATTGGCAGCATGCTAGCTACAGGCGGCGATCCCCTCATAGACAGAGAGCTGCTGCTGCGCCGGGCCGACGAGCTGGAGCGCACCATCTTGAGGATGCAGGCGATGCGTGACGGTTTGAGACACGCCGCCAACTGCACCGCGCCCAGTCACATGGAGTGTCCCAAGTTTCGCCGTCTGATGAAGGCCACCGCAGCCGGTGCATTTGACCCGCAGGATAAGCCTTCTCTGCCAAGGCTTTAGCGGCTCGCTTGCGTCTAACGCCCTGAACACCCCTTTAGTCTTATTCTTCGGCGTTAGGCTCGCCGCGTCAGCTAACATCTCTCTTTGTTTCAATTTGTTAACAATCGCTGCTTTCATTTTGAACGCTTTTCGTTGTACTCTGGGATGCAATCAACAGAGCGTGGCGTAGATCACCAAAATAACGATAAAAACGACGAGGTTTGAATGGAAGGTATTACTGAATTTGTCAGTACGATCAACGGGTTCGTATGGGGTACTCCCATGCTCGTGATGATCTTAGGCGTGGGACTCTTTCTCTCCTTTGGCTTGCGGTTGATGCCGATCCTCAAGCTGGGTACCGGCTTTAAGCTGCTCTGGTCCGGACGCATTCCCGACAAGGATAAGCAGATGAAGGGGGAGATCAGCCCTTTCAATGCCCTGATGACCTCGCTGTCGGCCACCATAGGTACGGGTAACATCGCAGGGGTGGCGACCGCCATCTTTATCGGTGGCCCAGGCGCCCTGTTCTGGATGTGGTGTACCGCCCTGGTGGGGATGGCTACTAAGTTTTCCGAGGCCGTGCTGGCGGTGAAATATCGTGAAGTGGACGATAACGGCAACCATATCGGCGGCCCTATGTACTACATCAAGAATGGTCTGGGCAGCAAATGGGCCTGGCTGGGCACCGCCTTCGCCCTGTTTGGATCCTTTGCCGGTTTCGGTATCGGCAACACGGTACAGGCCAATTCAGTGGCCGATGCCCTTAACAGTAACTTCGGCGTGCCAACCTGGGTGACGGGTCTGGTGCTCATGGTGCTGGTGGGCGCCGTGCTGATGGGGGGGATCAAGCGTATCGCCGATGTGGCGGGTAAGCTGGTGCCTCTGATGACGGTATTCTACATCGCCGCCGGTCTGTCGGTGATAGTGGTTAATGCCGCAGCTATCCCAGATGCTATCGCTCTTATCGTCCACAGCGCCTTCAATCCTGTGGCGGCCCAGGGCGGTTTTGCCGGGGCGGCAGTATGGGCGGCGGTGCGCTTCGGTGTGGCCCGCGGCGTCTTCTCTAACGAGGCCGGTCTGGGTAGCGCGCCTATCGCCCACGCGGCGGCGCAGACCAACAACCCTGTCGCTCAGGGCCTGGTGGCTATGCTGGGTACCTTCATCGATACCCTGGTGGTATGTACCATTACCGGTCTGGCGATCGTGGTATCAGGTGCCTGGACATCGGGTGAGAATGGCGCGGCGTTGACCTCCTACGCCTTCTCTCACGCCCTGCCTATGGGTAACTATATCGTGGCCATCGCCCTCTCTATCTTCGCCTTCACCACCATCCTGGGTTGGAGCGTCTATAGCGAGAAGTGTGTGCAGTACCTGTTTGGTGTGCGCGCGGTAAAACCCTTCAGAGCCATCTGGGTCATTGTTGTTCCCCTCGGGGCTGTCAGCTCGCTCGACTTCATCTGGCTGCTGGCCGATACCCTGAATGCGATGATGGCGATACCAAACCTGATCGCCCTGTCGCTGCTTAGCCCAGTGGTCTTTGGATTGACCCGTGAATACTTCATCAAGAAGCGTCAGCAGGAAGCAGAAGCCAGCAGCTAAGCCAACAGCTAAAGCCTGTGTTTGTTGAATTGAAGAAGCGCCCAAAAGGGCGCTTTTTTTGTACCTCAGTTCTGGAATCAATCGAGGCGCTTATTGAAGCGCAGCGAGGCGACCAGGATACCGACCAGGGTGAAGCCGATAAGCCAGAGAGCATCGAACTGCATGTCACTTAGGGCGCCGCCCCGCAGGACGATGGCGCGTATGATACGCATAAAGTGGGTGGCGGGCAGCAGCTCGGCGATCCACTGGGCGGGCTTGGGCATGGCCTCGAAGGGAAACATAAAGCCCGACAACAAGATAGTGGGCAGTATGATGAAGATGGTCATCTGCATCGCCTGCAGCTGCGTCTTGGCGATGGTGGAGATGATAAGCCCCAGGGTAAGGCTGGCGGCGATGAAGAGCAGGGTGCCCATGAGCAGTTGGGCGATGGCGCCATTGATGGGCACATCGAAGATAAGATGCCCAAGGCCGAGGATGATGGTCATCTGCACCAGCCCCACCAAGATATAGGGGACTATCTTACCCAGCATCAACTCTAAGGGCTTGATGGGGGTGGTGATCAGCAGCTCCAGGTTGCCACGTTCGCGCTCTCTGACGATGGCCGCCGAGGTAAAGAGGATCATTGTCATGGTGAGGATCACAGCGATCAGCCCTGGCACTATGTTGACCGCCGAGCGCTGCTCTGGGTTGTAGAAGAGGGCGACCTCGAAGGTGGGCAGTCGCTGGCTGTCTTGGCCCGTGATCTGATCCAGCGGCATGTTCCTCAGCTGGCTGATAGCCGAGGCCACCATAGTATCTGATCCGTCGACCACCCATTGGCCCAGTGTCTCGCCGTTGGCCAGCTTCTCGGTAAGGTTAGGCGGCAATATCAGCGCCGCGCGCACCTCGCCCCGGGTGATGGCGGCCTCGGCCTCCTCGGCGCTGGCGTAGTGCTTCTCTATGCTAACCACCTGAGTCACCTTGACGGCCTCGACGATCCAACGCCCGGCGGCGGAGTGGCTCTGATCCACCACCACCACAGGCACGTTACGCACATCGGTATTGATGGCGTAGCCAAACAGCAATAGCTGGATCAGGGGGATCATCACCACCATGCCGAAGGTGATGCGATCCCGCTTGAGCTGGCGGATCTCCTTGGTGGTGATCGACTTTATCCGCCTCAGGCTAGCCAGTAACATCTTCAGCCTCCCGAGAGGTCTTGAGTCCCTTACCTGTGACGGAGACGAAGAGATCTTCCAGGTTGGGCGAGACCAGGCTTAATTGGCTTGGCTTTAGTTGGCTAGCGTTAAATTGATTTGGGCTCAGCGGTTCAGGTGTTGGTTGCCCTGCCATGGTGCGACTCCTCTCCAGCAGCCAGGGGATGGGATCTGCTATCTGCTTATCGACAAGAACCCGCAGGCGATCGCCGAGTTGGGCGGCGGAGGGGATCTCGCTGAACTGGCTCAGGTGTGACTTTAGCTGGCGTAGTCTGTGGCCGGCGATTTCTATGACATGCAGCGGCATCGCCTCGAGTAGCGCCTGAGGATTGCCCTTGGCACGAATGTGGCCGCTTTCCATGATCGCCAACTGGTGGCAGCGCTGCGCCTCGTCCATGTAGTGGGTGGTGACCAGTATGCTGGTGCCGCGCTCGGAGAGATCGAATAGCTGCTCCCAGAAGTCGCGCCGATTCTGGGGATCCACCGCCGAGGTGGGCTCATCGAGAAACAGCAGTTCGGGCTCGTTGATACAGGCGCAGGCCAGCCCCAGGCGCTGCTTCTGCCCGCCGCTGAGGGTGCCCGCTAGCTGTTGGCGCTGGGCGTCGAGATGATAGGTATCGATCAGCTCATCTATTTTGCGTTTGCTTTCTCTGGCACCCAGTCCATAGATATCAGCGATAAATTGCAGATTCTCCCTGACGCTTAGGTCTTCGTAGAGGGAGAACTTCTGGGTCATGTAACCGATGCGTCGCCTGAGGGCCTCGGCTTGCTGGGGGATGGCCATGTCGAGCACGGAGATCTCGCCCCGGCTAGGAGTCAAGAGGCCGGTGAGCATGCGTATTGTGGTGGACTTACCGCAGCCATTGGGACCGAGAAAGCCATAGATGTGGCCCTTCTGCACCTGTAGATCCAGCTCGGCCACCGCCAAGAGATCGCCAAATTGCTTATCGACGCCGCGGGCATCTATAGCCAGATCCGCATTTGACTGCATCAGGGCAGCTCCACCTGGGCGGGGATCCCCGTGGGCAGGCTCTGGGCCGAGTCGTCGAGATCGAACTCCGCCAGATAGACGAGGCGAGACCTGTCTTGCTGATTCAAGGCGTAATAGGGAGTGAAGGCCGGCTCCTTGCTGAGCCAGCGCAGTGTGCCGCTGAAGGGCTGCTCTTGACCGTCGACATGCACCTTGAGCTGTATCCCTATGGTGAGCTTGGCCATGGCGGGAGCGGGAATATAGACCCTGGCATAGGCGGCCTTGTCGGCCTGAATCGCCACCACCACGGCGTTGGCGGGCACCCGCTCCCCCAGGTTAAAGGGCAGGCTGTCGAGGCGGCCGCTGCGGGTCGCCGTGATGCTAAGGTCATCCAGCAGTTGCCGCGCCAGATCCAGCTCGGCCGCGGCGGCATCGAGGGCGGCCTGGGCCTGCTGAATATCTTCCTGGCGCACGCCGACAATCAGCTTGCTCAAGGCCTCATTGGCGGCGTTGTGTTCGGCTATGGTTTGATCCCGGCTGGCAACGGCCTGATCCAGATCCTGCTGACTCACCAGATTCTGTCGCTTGAGCTTGTCGATGCGCCTGTAGGTCTTCTCCGCCTGCACCATGGCGGCGGTGGCGCGCTCCAGATTAGCCTGGGCACTGGCGATATCTTCGGGGCGCTCACCATTGGTGAGTCTGAGCAAATAGGCCTGGGCCTTCTGCCACTGGGCCTGGGCATTGGCGACACGAGCGGTTTGTTTGCGGGTGTCGAACTGTAGCAGCAACTCGCCTTCGGTGACCTGGCTGCCCTCGCGTTTGGGCAGTGCCGTGATGATCTCTGAGGTGGTGGCGCGCAGTAGCACCCGGTCGCGCTCCAGTGTGCCCAGGGCCTGGGGAGGTTCGACGCCCTGACAGCCGCTAAGTAGCAGGAGCAGCGGGGCGAGAAGGCGTAAGGATTTACTCAGCGTCATGGTGACCTCTTGCAGACGAACCGCTTGGAAGAATTATGACTATCAATAAGTTATGTGCTGAATTTAATCTTACACCAATTTAACCTGGGTAGAAGGGGAATCTTTGAGTTTTGAATTTGAGTGCTATATCCTTGATGTACTCAAGGCTTATGCTCAACGTCGAGAGCAAACGCCTGCATGGAGCCTGGCCCCATGCAGTGCTGGCGCGAAGGAGGCAAAGGAGTCAGGGGTTAGTAGAAATCTCCCCCCATGGCGCGTTTAAGTGCCGCCTCTTCGAGTAACTCTTCCAGGCGACGTTTGACTTCGCGTCTGTGTTGCAACTCACAGGCGGCCTTAGGGTTTTTGGGTGCTGTGATCGCTTCGATTTCAGCATCGTTCGGAATAACATCGAGTAACTGAGCCATAGTGAAATCCTCGTCAAATAAAGTGCTTGTGCACTCATTTGGTGCCGCTTAGCACTGAGCCGCTTTAACATAAAGTTAACTGAGTCAAAGCGTTAGCTAGTTTAGCGTCCTAAGGTGTGAGCACATTAGCGAGCGCTAATGAGAAAAATAGCAGGGGATTTTCGATTTTTGTTTGATCGAGTTAACACTATTGTATTTGTCGTGGATTTAGACAAAATGTGAGCGAATAGACGGGTGAACTGTTTTTAATTAACTGTTTTTAATTGAAATATTTTTAGAGTAATAGTGAGTTGCCAGCTAATTTAGTGGCAACTCATTTAAATTTAGATCACAAATCGAAACTATAGCTGTAGCCAACGACCACTTTAGGATCGTCACCCTCGAGGTCGGTATCGCTGACCAGGAAGGAGATGGTGCCGAAGTCGGTTTCCTTATCCAGAGACAAAGAGTAGTCGGCATAGTTGTCGGTATCGAACCAGGCGTTGACGACATCACCGCTGGAGTAGCCATAGTGGGCCGAGATAGACAATGTCTCTGACAGTGGGAAGCTGACGCCTGCGTTGATATAGCTGAGATCTTTCTCATCGAAAGGATCCGCTGCCACGTCGCTGCCGGCATTGACCACCTTTGAATAGCCGATGCTGAACCACTTCCAGCTCAGGGCCAGGGTGACTTCACCAAAGTCTATGCTCGAATCGCTGTCTGGGTAGGCGTAGTAGAGGTAGCTGATGTCATAACCAAAGTCTTCCCCTATGCTACCGGCATAGCCGCCGTAGAAGTCGATCTCATAGCTAGTGTCGTCGCCGAAATCCACATTGGACGCCCAGGTTCCGAGGTAGAGGCCGCTGTCGTGTTCGAAGTCTATGCCGCCTTGAACCGCGGGCGCATCCCCCGTCTGTGTGGCGCCGCGCCACAAGTAGTTGGAGGTTGCGCCTATGTTGCCCGTGACGCTAGCGCTGGTCGGTAGGGCAACCATCAAGGTGCCCGCGAGTAGGCTTAGGGTTCGCAATGCTTGTTTCATACTCATTCCTTCTTATTGGTCTATGGGAGCGGCCCTGCCTGTTGTTATGAGTATTGTCAGGCCGCGTACAAGCTATAGCGAAGAACGTGCCAAATATTTATATGTTATTTTTCAACTATTTATTATATTTGCATCAGAATTAGGCAACGAATTGGTTAAAAATGAGGCAGAGGATGCACTAGGAGGGTGCATAAAAAAACCTCCATGGAGGAGGTTTTTTCGACGGATTAAATACCGATTTAGTTTACGCTGTCTTTTAGCGTCTTACCGGCTTTAAACTTAGGTACTACAGCCGCTGGGATCTGAATTTCTTTGCCCGTCTGTGGGTTGCGGCCTGTACGTGCTGCACGGCTAGTGGTCTCGAAAGAACCAAAACCTACAATAGAGATTTTTTCGCCGTTCTTCATCGCTTCCGCTACCGTTTCTTCGAAAGACTTTAAGGCGCGAGCAGCTTCAGCTTTAGTGAGTTCTGCGCTTTCCGCTATTTTTGCAACAAGTTCAGTTTTATTCATTTGGATAGTCTCTTCTTTCCGTAGATTTAGTAATACCAATTACATTAGATACTTGCAATTGCTGGACTTAACATGCCACAAGCATCCCTATAATGAAAGCGGTTTTATGCGCTCAAAGGGTGCTTTCAGTCAAATTCAGTAAAAATTTAACCCTGTGACAGAGGAAAGCGGCCTGGATTTGACTGAATTGGCACGAAGGCCTGTCAGATAAGGGCTGGGGAGGAGATGGGATGTAAACCTCCCCGATAGAGGGATTAGGCCTTGGTCTGGTCGCTCGTTTGAGCCGTCTGCGGCAGGTACTGTTTCAGTCCCTTGGAGAAGGCCATATACCACTGGAAACTCAGCAGTGCGATGACGACTAGGGCGATGGCCCAGATGGGCAGCTCCTGACCACGCACCACCACCTTAACGTCCTCCGGGGTGATCTGATAGGCGATCACCGCCGTGGCACCCAGCGCCATGAAACCCAGAGTCTGTATGCCGATATAGATCTTTAGCACCAGGCTTGCCCAGCTGGTGCGGGCGATGAGGCCGATGAGCACAGGGATCACGCCCAGGGTAAAGAGATCTAAGGTCTGGCTGTCCAGGGCGCGCCAACCGGCGAGGATGGCGATAACAATATAGAGGGCGATCAGTAGCAGTATGCTGGGACTTGGTCGGTTCATCTTGGCTCTTGGGTGAATGATTTGCCCCGCAGTGTAGAAAAATGGCGCAACTTAGTCCAACGCTTTACTTAAATGTCTAATGCTTTACCTAAATGTCTATTGCTTTGGCTAAATTGCAAAGGTCATGCTGCTAGCTGGGCTGGCTTAGGGTAAGATGTGGCCTCTGTTTGGCCTGTCGCTTGGTACAAGTGAGTTAGGATACGCAGGGCAGGAGTATATATGAAGGCTATCGTTAACCATAAACCGCGTTTGGTATGAGAAGAGCATGAACGAGAATGAATTTTGGCAGTTAGTCACCCGCAGCAAGCCAGAGCAAGATCAGGAGAGCCTGGCGGCGGAGCTTAAGGCGAAGCTGAACGAACTCGACAACCAAGCCTTGGCGGCCTTCGATAAGTTCTTCTCGCAACAGATGCGCCGCTCTTACCTCTGGTCGCTGTGGGGCGCCGCTTACATAGTGACCGGGTGTGACAGCGAATATGGCTTTGCCGAATTTCGCGCCTTCCTGATCTCCCTGGGGCAGGAGTGGTTCGAGCGGATACTGATTGACCCGGATGCCTTGGCCGAGCTGCCTGCCTGGCCTGAGAAGGATGGCTATGCCTATCCCTTCGTGGAGGATTACGATCTGATCGCCGGGCAGATCTATGAAGATCGCATCGGCGAGGAGCTGCCCTTTGTGCCTTCTGGGCAGGCGACGCCTCAGGGCAAGAAGTTTTCGCCCAAGAAAAAACAGCTGAAGGCGACTTACCCTCAGCTGTTTCAGTTATTTCCTTTCTAGCGAGCCCTTACTAAGGCTGCTCTAGTAGCAGACCTGGCTATCGCTATCGAAGGTTAGTTCATGCTCGGCGCAGGCTCCTTCCATAAACTCCTCTTCGGCCTGTTCCAGCTGGCTGTCGAGATCGGCCAGGAAGCCGTCGAGCGTCTGGTTATCGCTCGCTTCTTGCTGCTGGTCCAGAATCTGGAAGTGTTGTTCTACCGCGGCGCGTTCGCTGTCGCTAAGCTCACTGGCGTTGGCGCCTGAGATAAAGGCGAAACCAAGGATTAGCGAGGCCAATAGGGCGAATCTACCTGAGAATCTTGTGTGGGTTAGCTTGCTCATTGTCATAGCTCCTGTCGGTGTCTTAAATTCAATCTGTTGTCGGCATCTGGGGCTGTGTTTGCTGCTGCCGTTTCATTGATACCTATGTTAATGGCAATAGCTTGAACAGAAGCTGAATAAAAAACGAACAAGTAAAATTGGCTCGCTGAGCGATGAAAGGCGGCTGACTCACTCCTGATTCTGCATGGTCTCGCACTGAAAGCCCTGACGGCTGTTGTCGAAGCGACACCTGAGGCCACACTCCCACAAGACATCGCCAAGCTCCTTGGCCTGCTCGGTGGCGAAGGCCTTACAGCTTTGGTAATCCTCGAAGTCATCGGTTTTCTTGTAGCGGCCCGAGTTGTAGCCATGGGCATAGACGAAGGCCGACCAGGTTTCTGGGGCCTGCTGGGTCTCCTCCTCTAAGGTGATCCAATAGAGGATGCCGGCCAGCAGCGAAAAAAGGATGACGACGAACAGCAGAGAAGATCGATTTTGCATGATTTACCTTAGTAGCCTTGCTTGCCCTGTGAGTCTACCCCAGGCTCGAAGCAAATTGATACAAAGGCTGCCAAAAACTGTGGGCTGGGGAGAAAAGGGTTAATTGCGCTTGTCCAATAAGTAAATGATGGCGAAAAGATTCGCCAGGATTTTGCATTAAGCCTATATTCAGGTTAGCTTTTGTACACTCAATGCAGTCGCTAGACTCAGTAGGTGTCCCAAGCTTGGGCGATTAAGGAGGCATAATATGAAGTTTCAATCTCTACTCTTGGTGGGCGCACTGGTGTCACTCAACCTTGCCGCCGAAGAAGCCAAAGAGAATCCAGTCACAGAGGCCGGGGTGGTCAAGATCACCTGGCAAGATACGGATAACTACCGTGACGTGAAGGCGGTGGGTGACATTCAGTCTCGCTATGAGCAGCGTGTGTTCGACACTCTGACCAAGAACCTCAACAAGGCCGCAGAGAAGACGCTTAAGCCGAATCAGAAGCTGGTGCTGGTGGTGACAGATGTAGATCTGGCCGGTGATGTGCGCCCCACCTTTGGCGCGACCCCTAACGATATTCGTCTGATCGAAGATATCTACCCGCCACGCATGACCTTTAGTTACCAGGTGCTCGACGGTGATAATGTGGTGATCGCCGGTGACGAGAAGCTCAGAGACATGAGCTTCATGCACACCACAGGCGTGATGAACGACAAGCCCCTGAGACACGAGTCTAAGATGCTGAGCGATTGGCTGAAGAAGACGGTGCAGCCCAAACTCTAAGGCTGCTGGGCCTCTCAGGCGAACTTGAGCGGCCGATACATGGCAATTGCCGCGTCGTTGGGCGCGGGCGTAAACAGGCTAAAGCCATTCAATGCGGCTTTGGCCTGTTTTTTTGCCGCCGCGCTATAGGCCGACAGCCCCTGCTCGTCGCAAAAGCGAGTCACCTCGGGGGGCAGCAGGCCGACACACAGGCTGATTAAAGGGTGGGCCACCCTTTGTCCCTGTCTGTCTTCGGCCATCACGCACTGGGCCAGCCAGTCGTCTGGGCTGTAGAAGGCTTCTCTGTCTTGGTTAAAGCTGAGCAGCAGGCGGCGACACTCATCGACGATCGCCTGGCTCGTGCCTATCACCACAAAATCATCGCCGCCCACATGGCCGACAAAATGCTCGCTACCCAGTTGCTGCTGCAGGCGTAGCGCTAGGGATTGGATCACCTCATCGCCACGGCAGAAGCCATAGATGTCGTTGTAGGGCTTGAAGTGGCATAGGTCGAAGTAGGCCAGATAGAAGGCGCGACCCTGTTGTCGCAGGCGTTGCAGCTCCTCCTGAATGGGGATGTTGCCAGGAAGACCGCTCAGGGGGTTGGCGTGACGGGCCATCTTGATGCGCTGCTCGGTGATCTGTTGCAGCAGATCTTTGGTGTGACCTATTCCTAGCAGTTGTTGGTCGCGCATCACCATGAAATGTTGTGCAACCGTGCCGTGTTCTGCGGTCAGGCACTGACTCACCTCGGAGATCGGCATGCAGGCTGGCACCTTCAGCACCTTGTCGTTCATCACCTCTATTACAGGGCTGTTCTCGTGCAGGGCACGGCCATAGGGGGTGCTGAACAGCTCCATCAACTGCGCCCTGTCGACGACGCCAAGGGGTTTCTGCTTAGCATCGACGATGGCGACTACCTGCAGGTGCGGTGAGCGTACGAAGCGGGCGCTCAGTGCCTTGAGCTTGATCTCGGGTGTCACACATATGGTGCGGGTCGATAGACTTTCGGCCGATTCGGCGTAGCGGGTCTGTCGTTGCTTGGTCTCCTGGGGCGCCACTGCCTTCAGTGTCTGTGTCGGTTGCGTTTGGGGGCGGCCCAATAGGTAGCCCTGACAATAGACTATGCCTAGCTGAGTCAGTAACGCTAGTTCCGCAGGTGTCTCTATCCCTTCGGCGATCACCTTACAGCTCAGGCTCTGGCAGAGATCTATGATGGAGCGGACAAACTCCTGCTTTACCGGGGATTGGTCTATCTGGTGGATGAAGTGGCGGTCTATCTTGACATAGTCTGGTGCCAGTTCGGACCAGAGTCGCAACCCTGAATAGCCGGTGCCGAGATCGTCGATGGCGGTCAGAAACCCCTGGCTGCGGTAGTGGTTGAGACATTCCTTCAGGAGATCGATATCGTCGGCGGGATATTGCTCCGACAGTTCTATTACTATCTGATCCGGCGACAGCCCCAGCTCCTGCACCAGGCTTAGGGTGAGCCCCTTGGCGTGGCTGGGTTCCAACAGGGCCTTGGGGGAGATGTTGATAAACAGCTTGCCCGGCAACTCGCGGGCGTCGAACTGCCTGATGGAATGACGACGGCAGATCTCTTCAAGCTCGGACAGGCGTCCCTCGTGGGCCGCGGTCTGAAACAGGGGCACGGGAGAGAAGAGGGCGCTATGCTCGGGCCCCCGGCTCAGGGCCTCGAAGCCATGTAGCCGCTGGCTGTTGATGTTAAAGATGGGCTGAAACAGCACGTGGATCTTCTCATTCTCGATGATCTTATCCAGTTCACTGCTCAGGTCGATTGCTGTCATCTAGGTCCGCCTCGTACGAAAAGTAGGGCGATTTTATGGCCAGGCCATGACAGCAATATGACACTAAAGTATGAGCCTACCCGCTCATTCAGTTACTTTAGTTACTTAGGTGCTTCGTTATTTGGCCTGGCTCTTAAATGCCTGCAGGGTCTGTAACAGTACTCCTAGCTTACGCACGAAACTCTCCAGCGCCGGGGCCAGACCATCGCCTTGGCTTGGCAGCTTGGTCATCTCGTCGGCCAGCTCCTGTACATAGGGGCCGAAGCGGTTGCTGCGCGAAGTAAAGCCTTCATCTTGGGTGAAGATGGTGGTGAATTTACCGTGGCCGGCCTTCTTTAACTCATCCAGTTTGGCATCGGCGTCGATGGCCTGACGATAGGCCAACTGTAGGTTCTCTTTCAGTTGCTCTATTAGGTGACTATGTGGCATAACAGCCTCGTGTTGAAAAATTTAGCCGAATTATAAGGGGCAAGCCAGATGGCAACAAGTCGACCGCGTTTATTAACTATAGGGATTTTACTATTGACAGGGATCATGTCACTCAGCGCGATGGCCGCCGGTGATGACAAGCCGCCCTTTTATAAGATCACTTATCAAGGCAAGCAGACCTATCTCTTGGGATCGATTCATATCGGTCAGGCCGATTTTTACCCCATGGCGGAGCAGATCGAAACGGCCTTTGCCAAGGCGGGCGCCCTGGCGGTAGAGGCCGATACCAACAAGGCGGATATCATGGGGCTGATCCGCAAGTATGGTTTGGCTCAGGTGGCTGCCGATGCCAAGACCCAGACCCGATTGGCAGAATACTGCCGTACCCGCAGCGAGATCTGCACCCCCATGCAGCCCTACGCTCCTTGGATGCAGGCGATGCAGTTTAGCGTGATGCGTTTCGCCTCCCTGGGTTATCAGGCTCAGTGGGGCGTGGATCAGATGCTGCTGAGCAAGAACGGTTCGCGCCCTGTGATCGAGCTTGAGAGCACAGAGTATCAGTTTAAGCTGATGGCCTCTTTCAGCCCGCAGATGCAGTGGGATATGGTGCTCGAGGCCATCGATGCGCCGGACGAGGAGATGGTACAGCTGATCAAGGCCTGGCGCAGTGGCGATGAGGCTGGGCTCGATGCCTTGATGCAGGGGCAGATGCTACATGATGGCGATAAGGAGCTTATCGACAAGATGCTGTGGCAACGCAACGAGCAGATGACGGCCAAGATCAGATCCTTGATGATGCAACAAGATGGCCCATCGCCACTGTTTGTGGTGGTTGGCGCAGGTCACGTTGTGGGGGATAAGGGGATACCTGCCAAGTTTGCAGGTGTAGAAGGAGCCAAGGTGCAAAACTGTTGGCAGACGGCCTGCAACTAACCTTTCTCTGCTCTGCACCGGTTTCTCCCGTTTGGCTATACTGATAGGCAGGATAAACCTTGGAGAGATATCGATGGACGCCAAGTCCATCGATGCAGGGAGGCAAGATGCAGGCAGAGGCGACTCTTTTCCCCGTTCGACCCGAATTTGAGGCGATTCCCCGCCATTGGGATAGCCGCCACGACGCCGTGGTGGCCCGGGTCGATCCCGGCAACTTCTATGTCACCGCCCATGATGAGCTGATCTTCACCCGCCTGGGTTCCTGCGTCGCCGCCTGCATCTGGGACCCCTTGCTGGGCATAGGCGGCCTCAACCATTTCCTGCTGCCCGAGCGGCAACTCCATGAAGACTGGCATCAGTTGACAAGCTATACCTGCCGCTATGGCAACTGGGCTATGGAGCAGCTGATTAACAGCATTTTGAGTCTGGGGGGCATGCGTAATCGCCTCAAGGCCAAAGTCTTCGGCGGCGCGCAGATGACGGCCACCAGTGTGCTGAACGTCGGCGAATCCAATATCAGCTTCGTGAAGAACTACCTCAAGACAGAGGGGATAGAGATAGTGAGCGAAGATCTCGGCGGGCCCTGGCCGCGTAAGGTGCTGTTTCATCCCAACAGCGGCAAGGTCAAGCTGATGCGCCTGTCACCTGAGCGGATCGCCAAGATGATGAGCGAAGAGCAGCGCTACCTGAAACAGATAGTCACGGCTCAGGGGGAGAGCCAGGTGGAGCTGTTCGATTAGTGAGCTAGCTATTTTTGCCAACGGATGATGAAGTGAACGTAGCGCCCCAGGCCTATGTAGGCGGGGTGGGTCGAGTATTGCAGCTCCATCTCCAGTAGCTGGCTGAAATCTGAATTAGGGGGCTGGTGGGTCTTGAGATAGTCGTGGATCACCCGCACGCCAGAGACCGTCACCAGCTCCATCTGCCAATCACTCACCCAACCTCGCACATCGTCGATATACAGGGGATAGCTTGGGGTTAGGCCCACCTTCTTCTTCACCTTAAAATCTGCCGCCACATAATCGAAGTTACCCGAGATCAGGCTGTGAAAGCGCATCGCCTCCTTGTTGTAGAACATGAGGGAAAACAGCCCCTGGGGTTTTAACAGCTGGGTCAGACCGGCCAGGGTCTGCTTGGCATCGCTGAGCCACTCGGCCACCGCATGGCAGAGTATGAGGTCGAACTGGCCAAGCTCTTCCAGGGTCAGGGATTGTATCGGTGCGTGCAGCAGTGTGATGTCCAGCTTCTCACCGCTATCATTTTCATACTCTGTAATCTGCGCCTGACCCAGGGCCAGCATCTCGCTGGAGATATCGCACAGGGTGACGCTATGGCCAAGCTTGGCCAGCTTCTGGCTAAAGAAGCCGAAGCCGCCGCCGGCGTCCAGAATACGCAGTTGCCCCTCGGGCAGTTGTGTCATGGCCTGAGAGATGTCCCGCCACAGCACGGCGGCGCGGATCTCGCCCTTAGGCGTGCCGTAGATGTTCTTGGCAAATTTACCGGCTAATGCATCGAAGTTTTTGTCTTGCACTGAGTGACGCCCATGGGAAAAGCTGACTGAAATTAGGAGGGCTATTTTGCCATAGGCGGGGGCGACGCGCATTAAACAGACTTAAGGTTTAGGTAAAAAACGTGATTTTGGGGTATACTCGCGGGCTTGCAATTTTTAGGCTGAGTAAAGTGTGAAGGGTTTGGATAGCGTGAATAAAGAAATTTGTGTTGAACTTAAGGCGATGCCGTCGCTGTTATCGCTTTATCGCAAGATCTTTTTTGGCCGAAAGCCAGGCTGGGACGAACAGCCTCTGCCCCATGTTAAGGTGACCTGTCCACAGGTGGCTGTGCGCGGCGATAAGGTCGCCCAATATGCCAAGGTGTGTGGCTTCGAGTTCGATGGCGAGCAGCTGCCGTTGACCTATCTCTATGTCATGGTGTTTCGCCTGCATGCCAGCATCTTTACCTTAGATGCGATCACCTTCCCCTTGCTGGGCATGATCCACCTGAAGAACAGTATCACCCGTTACCGCACCACGAGTGTCGATGAGCGCTATGATCTCGAGTGCGAGCTGACCAGCAGCCAGATGACAGACTCAGGGCTGGAGTTTGAGCTGGTGTCTCGCGCCTTCGTCGGCGGCGAGCTGGTGTGGGAGTCGCTGTCGACCTATCTCTACCGTATCGAGCAAAGCGGCAAGCGTGCGCGTCCGCCTAAGGCGAGCCCAATGAGCTGGTCGAATCCGGTCAGCTGGGAGCTGAGCGAAGATCTCGGCCGTCGCTATGCCAAGGCATCGGGTGACTACAACCTGATCCATCTGCATCCCGTGTTGTCTAAGCGTTTCGGTTTCGATCGCGTGTTGGCCCACGGCATGTGGTCTAAGGCGAGAAGCGTGGCCCAGCTGATGCCTGAGATCGGCGATAAGCCCTGTACCGTGGAGGTGGCCTTCAAGTTGCCGCTACTCATGCCGGCTCAGGTGAGTTTCGACTTCGATACCGAGAGTGCAGAGGGGCTGATGTTCGAACTGCGTGACGTCAAGGGGCGCAGGCCGCACCTGACGGGTCAGGTGAAGTTTCACGATTAAATCCCTGAAGCTAAACCTTAAAAGTTAATTCCTCAAAAGCTAACTCATAAGGTGCAGCCCCAGTTTTGAGATAGATAGAGAAAAGCCAGCAGATTGCTGGCTTTTTCGTTTCTGATGAGAAAGGTAATGACTTCCTAGAGCCCTAAGGCACGCTGTGGCCGGTGGAGGCTTGCCAGATGCTAAACCACTCCTGCCTGTCCAGCTTTATCTCGCTGGCGTCAACGGCGGCGCTTATCCGCTCAGGATTACCGCTACCTATGATAGGCCTTGGCTGGCTCGGCAGGGCCATCACCCAGGCGTAGATGATCTGGCTGATATCGTCCGTGCCATGGTCGGCGGCTATCTTGGTCAATGTCTGGCGAAGTCGCTTGGCCTGCTCACTCTGGCTGCTGAAGATCTCGCCGCCACCTAGGCAGGACCAGGCCATGGGCGGGCAACGATACTGCTGCGCCTGATCCAGGCTGCCATCGCTCAGGGTATGCATGGCTAAGGGCGAGATCTCCAGCTGGTTGGTCACCAGGGGGCGATCCAGCCGGGACTGCAACAGGTCAAACTGGGCTGGGGTGAAGTTGGAGACGCCGAAGTGGCGCACCTTGCCGGTCTGATAGAGCTGCTCGAAGGCCTGGGCGACTTCGTCGGCATTCATCAGGGGATCTGGTCTGTGGATCAGCAGTAGATCTATCTCATCCACCCGCAGCGCCTTAAGCGAGTTATCGACGCTGGTGAGAATGTGCTGATAGCCTGTGTCATAGTGGTTGACGTAGCGCTCAGGTGTCGAGGCGAAGGCAGGCTTGATGCCGCACTTGGTGACTATCTGCATCTGCTGTCTCAGCTCGGGCTTGAGGGCCAGTGCGCGGCCAAACAGTGCCTCGCAGCTGTACTCGCCATAGATGTCCGCATGATCCATACAGGTCACGCCCAGGCTGAGATAGTGTTCGATCAACGCCAGGGTCTGCTGGGGTGTCTGTTGCCAGCTATCTAGGCGCCAGAAGCCGGCGATAAAGTGTGAGAATGTAAAGCTTTGCTGACTCATGGGCCGCTCCGTTTGGATTAATTTTTTCCATTAATAATCATTTTATTGATTTAGATTCATAAATCCTTAATTAATGCCTTCGCCGACAATGAATAGGTTTGTTGTGACCACTTTTTGCTCTATATTCGCACCAGCTCGCTTTTTTTCATGCTTATTTATTGTAGGAGCGCTATATGCTGACTGACATCGAAATTTCACGCCAAGCCAGCTTACAACCCATAGAAAGTATCGCCACTGCTTTCGGGATCTTGCCCCACGAATTAAGCCCTTACGGCAGAACCAAGGCCAAGGTTGATCTGGCTATCACCAACCGAATTAAAGATAACAAACATGGTAAGTTAGTGATAGTCACGGCGGTAACGCCGACTCCCTTCGGCGAAGGCAAGACAGTGACCAGTATCGGCCTGACCCAGGGCTTGCAGGCAATCGGCAAGAAGAGCTGCGCCTGTATCCGTCAACCCAGCATGGGACCTGTGTTTGGCATCAAGGGCGGCGCCGCCGGCGGTGGCCTGGCCCAGGTGGTGCCCATGGAAGATCTCAACCTGCATCTGACAGGTGACATACATGCGGTGACCAGCGCCCATAACTTGGCGGCCGCGGCCATCGATGCCCGCCTCTATCATGAACAACGCCTGGGCAGTGATGCCTTTCGCGAACAATCTGGGCTAGCGCCCTTAGATATCGATCCCGAGAAGATCTTATGGCGCCGGGTAGTGGATCAGAATGAGCGCAGCCTGCGCACCATCACGGTCGGCCTTGGCGAGGTCAATGGTCCAGTGCATCAGGGCGGCTTCGACATCAGCGCCGCCTCCGAGTTGATGGCGATTCTGGCGCTGAGCCGGGATCTTAAGGACCTGCGTGCCCGCATCGGTCGTATTGTGCTGGCGCAGAACAAACAGGGCGATTACATCAGCGCCGAAGATCTTGGCGTGGCCGGCGCCATGACGGCCATCATGAGTCAGGCCATCTCGCCGACCCTGATGCAGACCTTAAGTGGTGCCCCTTGTCTGATCCATGCCGGTCCCTTTGCTAACATCGCCCATGGTAACTCGTCGATCATCGCCGACGATATCGCCCTCAGGCTGGCAGATATCGTGGTGACCGAGGGGGGCTTCGGCTCAGATATGGGCTTCGAAAAATTCTGTAATATTAAGACTCGTCAGTCGGGCAATGCGCCGGATGCGGCGGTATTGGTGGTGACGGTCAAGGCGCTCAAGTCTCATAATCCTGACGCAGGTAGCGAGATGGAGAAGCTCGCCGCCGGCTATGCCAACCTCAGCTGGCACATCAGCAACGTGGCCAAGTATGGCCTGCCACTGGTGGTGGCCATCAACCGCTTCGCCGAAGATACCCTGGAGGAGCTGGACTGGCTCAAGGCCCGCGTGCTGCAAGAGGGGGTGTTTGCCTGCGAAGTCTGCGAAGCCTTTACCCAGGGCGCCGAGGGGGCGGTGGCATTGGCCAGGGCTGTGGTACGCGCCACCGAGCAGCCGAGTCAGTTCCGTTATCTTTACGAGACCAAGCAGTCTATCGAGGCCAAGCTGCTGACCATCGCCGAGGCAGGTTACGGCGCCAGCGGCATCAGTTTATCCGACACGGCCAAGTCTCAGCTGGCGCAGCTGCAACGCCAGGGATTTGATAAGCTGGCGCTCTGCATCGCAAAGACGCCCATGTCGGTCAGCCATGACCCTAAGCTCAAGGGGGCGCCACAAGGCTTTGAGCTGCCCATCGCCGAGCTGAAACTCAATGCTGGTGCCGGTTTTATCACGGCGCTTGTGGGTAAGGTGATGACCATGCCAGGACTTGGGATACGTCCCGGATATCTGAACATAGATATCGATGAGCGAGGCGAGATAACCGGGCTAGCCTAACGCTGGCAGGTCTTCCTAACTTAAAATAGATAAAAAAAAGCGCCTGCAGTTGCAGGCGCTTTTTTGTGAAGGGCTTTGTTATAAAGAGCTGTTTTTGATCCCTTACTTGCCAGTCTGGTAGATATGCACGTCGCGCTGTGGGAAAGGAATCGAGATATCTTCCTGGTCGAAGCGCATCTTCACCGCGCGGGTGATGTCCCAATACACGTCCCAGTAATCTTCTGGTTTCACCCAAGGACGCACCACGAAGTCCACCGAAGACTCGCCCAACAGGTGTAGTTTCACCGTCGGCTCAGGCTGCTTGAGCACCTTAGGATGCTCGTCGACTATGCCGCGCAGCACCTGCTCGGCCTTCTCTATGTTGTCGCCGTAGCCTATGCCGAAGGTCATGTCGACGCGGCGCTGATGTTCTACCGTGATATTGTTGATGGTGTCGCCCCATATCTTGTTGTTGGGGATGATCAGACGCTGGTTGTCCAGGGTCTTGATGGTGGTGGAGACCAGGCTCATCTGGCTCACCTTACCCGTCACGCCCGCGGCGTTGATCAGATCGCCCACATCGTAGGGACGATAGATGAGGATCATCATGCCCGAGGCGAAGTTAGACAGGGTATCTTGCAGGGCGAAACCTATGATCACACCCGCAACCCCGAAGCCGGCCAGTAGCGGCCCAAGTTCGAAGCCCAGCTGTGACAGGGCGATCATCAGACCCAGGGCAAACACTGTCTTACCCGAGAGGGAGACGAAGAAGTCTTGCAGCAGCTTGCTGAATTTAAGCTTAGAGTTGCTCACCATCTTCTTGACGATGCGCTGCACCGCCTTGCCGGCCAGATGGGCCAGGAAGAGGATCAGCAGGAAGACAAACAACTTGAACAGCAGGCCCGGGCCGTTGTCCAGCGCCTGATTCTTGGCCTGGTTCCACCACTGGTCCAGCAGGTTGCTGGCCACGTCGACGTTGAGCACGTCTTGGGTGATATCCCCTGAGATGCTAAACAGGGTCTGCTTGAGGGCTGTGGTGTCCTGGCTCATAGCATCCAGTAGCTCGATCGCCACCGACAGGCTGGCGCTGGTCAGGCTGAGTCGCTCGTTGAGGTTGGTGACCAGCGCGGTCTGCTCAGCAGTGACATCCTTACCCGCCTTGGCCGCCTCATCCACCGCCAGCTTGAGTTTGTCCTGGGTGAAATGCACCAGGCTGTTGAGCATGTCTGAGCGTTTCAGCAGTTGAGCCGTCAGCTGGGTCTTGATGGCTTGGGTATCTTCGCCCAAGGCGTCCAGCCAGGTGAGGGTCTCATATTTGGCGCTGAGGATCTCGTCGCGCTGGCGATCCCGCATGGCGAGCTTATACATGACGCCTGTGTCATTATCGCTGCCAAGCTGTTGTTTAAATTGGTCAATATCGGCGGCATAGTAGTCGGCCACCTTGTCGATGAAGGCCAGATGCTTCTGCAGCAGTGGTAGCAGGTTTGCCTTATCCAGCGGTTGCTGGTTCATCATCAGCTTGAACTTGTCGTGCAGCTGGTTGGCGTGCTCCTTGATACGGTACTCGATAAACTGCTTCATCTCGCCGTTGGCATTGCCTAGTTTAGCTATGTCTGAATCTATGGTCTGTTGCAGTTGAGTCAGTTCAGTCAGGGGCTGGGGTGTCTGGAGGGCTTCATCGGCGGTGGCGGGAAGATGGGCTAGGGCCATCATAGTCACCAGCGCCAGGGCTAAGTTGCGTAACATATTATCCGTCCTGTGTTAGCTAATGGCTGGGATCATAATCTGTTCCATCTGCGCTGTAAATTCGCAACGCGCGGCGGCGCAATCTGATAGACTAGCACTCTTTGCCGTTATTTGAGAGTTTGTTGTGCTGTGTCCTCACTGTAGTCACCCCTTTCGCGCCCAACAGGTTGCTGCCCAGCGGGGCAAGGGGCTGGATGCTCAGATCCAATGTCCCCACTGCGAGGCCTGGCTGGGTCGAAGTGCCAACCTGATGCGATTGAAGATGTTGGGTTTCTATCTGGGGCTGGTGATGCTGGTCGTGGGCTATTTCCTACCAGAGTGGCGTAACTTGACCACGCCGGTGGCGATATTTGCCGTGATGATTCTGCTGGTGACTCATATGATGGACCACCTCAAGGTGACCCAGGCGCCGCCGAGGCAAGAGGTGGACGACAGCGAGCACAGACATAAGTATCGCTAATGGGCGGGCCGTGTGAGTCGGTTAGATGATGATGCGCTTGAGCTAGGCCTGGCGCCTAGCTCATCAGAAATCTGATATGTGTGCCCGAGTCGTTATATGTCGACTCAGGCCTAAGCCGTTATTCGACGACCTGAACCTGAGCCTCGAGCGCCGCTTCGACGTAATAGATCCCGCCGAGAATGGCGACAAAGAAGATGGCGGTCCAGAACAGCATTTTGAAATTTTCGCGAAAAAATTCCTTCATAGAGAGCATTTCCTTTAAACCTTGAATGGTGAGAGTCGGTAGCCCAGAGCCGCCGCTCAATTTAGCTGTCATCTTAGTGTCACTAACTTAAGTCAGACTTAATTTTAGCCAATCTGGCCGTGATGTGGGCCACGCTTTGGGTCGGCGCATAAGTAAAATTTTCGAATAACTTTTGTTACATTCCAGCCTGAGCCACCGCCAATTCTGGCTTGACTTCATCACTCGTATCCCTAAACTTGGTCGGAATTTGAATGCGTCCAGTAGATCCCATGGCAATAAAGGTAAAAGGAAAAGTTAGAGGAGTGGCGATATGGCTTAGTGCTATATTGTTCTGCTTGTCTGTGCTTGCGCCTGCCCATAGCCTGGAACATCTGGACGAGGGCGCCACCACACACTGCACCCTGTGTATTCAAAAACTGCAGCTCAATAGCGTCTTGCCGGTTGGCGAGTTCAGCTTTAGTCTGCCCAGTCTCACGGTGGAAGTGCCGCTGCGAGAGCCCACGGCCCTTGCCGCCGTCCACGTCGACTACTTCCAGAGCCGCGCACCGCCCGCACAATCGTAATACCTCAAAAACTCAAGATAATTAATACTCTGCGCCCCATTGGCGGCGGAGTCGTTTAGCTGTTTTTTGGAGACATTATGATGAATTTCAATGCCCGCCTGTCGGCGGTTGCACTTGCCTGTGCCTGTTTGCCTAGCCTAATGCCAAGCCTAAGTTTCGCGGCGGATCCTAGCCTGACTAACCCTGCCATCAGTGCGGTGCTCGACGGTTACTATCAAAACGCCGAGCGCCCAATGTCTGAGCGTGTCGAGGGCTTTGGCCTGGGCCACACAGAGCTGGCGCTCAGCGCCAACATCGACGACATGTTCTACGGCAAGCTGACCTCGGTGATCGAGGTGCACGATGGCGAGACCGAGGTGGGACTCGAAGAGGCCTTCATTCAGACGTTGGCGATGCCCTATGGTCTGTCGATGCGCGGCGGTCGTTTCCTGTCGGATGTGGGTTACCTTAACAATCAGCATGTGCACAGCGATGCCTTCTCCGATCGTCCGGCGGCCTATCGCGCCTTCCTGGGCAGTCACTACTTCGATGACGGTGTGCGTCTGGACTATGTCGCGCCTACCGATCTCTACTGGAGCATGGGCGTCGAGGCTTTCAAGGGTGATAGCATGCGCGCCGAAGATGAACACGGCGAGCGCGAATTTAAGAGCGTCGGCGTCTACACCGCCTACACTAAGTTGGGTGGAGATATCGGCGTCAGCAGCTCCTGGCAGCTGGGTCTGAGTTATCTGCGTAACGAAAACGGTCGTCTCACCGCCCATGAGGAGCATGAAGAAGCCGTGGTGGCCGAGGATGGCCATGATCATAGCCATGCCGCCAGATACACGGGTGAGAACACCTATATGGCGGACTTCGTCTACAAGTGGGCGCCCCAGGGCAACTACAAGTATCAGCATCTGACCCTGAGCGGCGAGTATTTCCGTGTGAGCGACTATGCGCCGCTGGACGACCATGACCACGAGGCGGTCGACGATCATGATACCGCTAAGCCGGATGCCCACACGGGTTGGTATCTAAGCTCTGTGTATCAGTTCTCGCCAAACTGGTCGGCGGGTCTGCGTTACGGTCAGGTCGATACGCACCTGATGCACGATGAGCACTTCGATGCCCAGAAGCTGAAAGAGACTGAGGTGAGCCTGGCCTGGCATCACAGCCACTTCTCCACCGTGCGCCTGCAATATACTAATCAGCAAGGCACTAACTTTGACGGCATCACAGATGATAACGTCATTACTCTTCAATATGTTATGACTCTGGGGGCTCACGGTGCGCATCAATTCTAACTACTTAAAAGCTGGCGTTGCGGCGCTGGCACTGAGCTTTGCTTGTGGTGCACAGGCGAAATTGAATATCTTCGCCTGCGAGCCTGAATATGCCGCCTTGGCCAAGGAGCTGGCACCGGATGCTAAGATCTACGCCGCGACCACGGCGATGCAGGACCCGCATCAGGTGCAGGCCAGACCCAGCCTGATCGCCAAGATGCGCCAGGCGGATCTGGCGGTCTGTGCCGGTGCCGATCTCGAGGTGGGCTGGCTGCCCATGTTGCAGATGAAGTCGGCTAACGCCCAGGTGCGCTCGACCGACAAGGGGCTCTTCTATGCCGCCGAGCATACTCAGACCCTGGATAAGCTGGCCCAGGTGGATCGCAGCATGGGCGATGTCCATGCTCAGGGCAATCCACACCTGCACTTCGACCCTGAGCGTCTGCTCGAGGTGGCTAAGGCGCTGTCGGCCAAGATGGTGTCGCTGGATCCGGACAATCGCGCGGCCTACGAGTCGGCCCTGGCCGATTTCAGCCAGCGTTGGCAGGCGGCGATTGGCCGTTGGCAATCACAGGCGGCGCCGCTTAAGGGCAAGAAGGTGATCGCCTATCACACCAGCTTCCGCTACCTGTTTAACTGGTTGGGCATGGAGCAGGTGGGGGATCTCGAGCCTAAGCCTGGCCTGCCGCCAAGCACGGGGCACCTGGCCAGCCTGCAGGGGCGCGCCGGGCAGGGCGATGTGATGGCGATTATTGTCGCCTCCTATCAGGATGAGCGCGGCGCCAACTGGCTCGGTGAGCGCACCGGCCTGCCGGTGGTGAATCTGCCTATGTCGGTCGGTGGCAACGATGACGCCCAGGACCTCTTTGGCCTGTACGACAGCGTTATCCACTTGTTGCTGGGCGTGAATCGCTAGCCTGGTTTAGATCCGGCGCCCTCATTGCGGGCGCCGTTGTTCGCTTTTTGGTACTTAATCATGTTTGATCTCGATCTCTTATCAATTCTACTCCCTGCCTTCGCCGCGGGGATCTTGGTGCTCTCGACCCATGTCTTGCTGGGGAGTCAGGTGCTCAAGCGGGGCATCATCTTCATCGACCTGGCGATCGCCCAGGTGGCGGCGCTGGGGGCGATTATTGCCCACACTAACCATGAGCTGGAGCATCTGCCCTATGCCACGGTCTGGATGCCGGCTCTGTTTGCCCTGCTGGGCGCTGGGTTTATCGCCTGGCTGGCCAAGCGGATGGCCGACGAGCTGGAGGCGATCATCGGCTGCTTCTATGTGTTGTCGGCGGTGGCGGCCATGCTCTTGCTGTCCAATGACCCCCACGGCGCAGAGATGCTTAAGCAGTTGATGTCTGGGCAGATTCTCTGGGTGAACTGGTCACAGTTAATCCTACCGGCTGTGGTGTCTGGCCTGGTGCTGGCGATCATCGCGCTGCGCCCCGCCATACTCAATGGCGCCGGTTTCTATCTGCTGTTTGCCTTAGTGATCACCCTGTCGGTGGAGCTGGTGGGCGTCTATCTGGTGTTCAGCTCGCTGATTTTGCCGGCACTGGCGGTCAACAAGCTGCGCGGCAAGGGTAAGTGGCCGTTGGCCTACCTGGTGGGCTTGCTGGGCTATGGCATAGGTCTGCTGCTATCGGCCAGCTTCGATCTGCCTAGCGGCGCAGCGATCGTGGCGACCCTGGCGGTCAGCACGATAGCGTTTCGTCTGCTGCAACCCAGACTACTTAGAGAAAGTTCGATTACAAAGGTCGAGGCTAACTAGAAAAGTCGATAAAAACGACGCACTTGTGAGTTGAGCGGGTAGGGGGCAACAGGTTCCCGCCCGCTTTTTTCTTAGCTGTATTTGATTGCGGTGATGTTTTTCTACTGTTAATTCCATGACTTATATCGTTAACACTTGCCCTGTATCCTGTAAGGCTGCTAGGGGCCTAAGACGACAGGTGTAAGTCAAAAGGCCTGCTGCTATAATGTCGCCACTGAAATCACAGGAGTAAGTTGTGCTGTTAATCTTCAGATCTCTGATCTTAGCCATCATGTTGTTGTTGGCCTTTGTCTTCGGTGGCCTCTATTGTGTGCTGCGCCCCCGTCATAGAGACAATGTTCATCTGTTTGCTAAGATTTTTTCCTGGGCCGCGCCAGTCTTGGGGGTCAAGGTAGTGGTGCGCAAGCCCAAGGTGGAGCGCAGCGAGCCCTGTATCTTCCTAGCCAACCATCAGAACAATTTCGACATGTTCACCCATACGGCCGCCGTGCCAAAGGGCACAGTTAGCCTGGGCAAGAAGAGCCTGGCCTGGATCCCTTTCTTCGGCCAGATCTACTGGCTGTCGGGTAACATACTGATCGACCGTAAAAATCGTAACCGCGCCTTCGAGACCATGGCACAGACGGCGAAGAAGATTAAAGATAAGTGCCTCTCTATCTGGATCTTCCCAGAGGGCACACGCTCACGGGGCAAGGGGCTGCTGCCCTTTAAGGCTGGCGCCTTTCATACCGCCATCGAGGCGGGTGTCGCCATGGTGCCTGTGCTGGCCTCGAATCAGGAACATATTAAGCTCAACCGCTGGAACAACGGCGTGGTGATCATCGAGGTGATGGATCCCATAGAGACCAAAGGCCTGGCTAAGTCTCAGGTAAAAGAGCTTTCTACCCGGATTCATGCCATGATGGCGGAAAAACTGGCCCAGCTTAATCAGGAAGCCAGCGCCCTGATGGCCAAGAAAGCAATTAATTAAGAACATTTTTATTCGGAGAGATCCATGTCTACAGAACGTCAGCTGCAGGAACAGAAACAGGAAAACCAGGAGATCGTGGATGCGATTCTTGCCGATGGTTCTGAGCCAGATGCCGAATACACCATAGAACACCACTTCTCGGCCTCTAACTTCGACCATCTGGAGAAGGCGGCGGTGGAAGCCTTTAAGATGGGCTTCGAGGTGAACGATGCCGAAGAGATGGAGCTGGAAGATGGCTCAGTACTCTTCTGTTTCGACGCCATCGCCTACCACAAACTCGACGTGGCTTTGCTGGACAAGGCCTGTGAAGATCTGATCCAACTGGCGGCTAAGCTCAAGGTGGATTACGACGGTTGGGGCACCTACTTCATCGGCGATGAGATGGAAGATGACGACGAGGAGTACGAAGAGGAAGACTCTCGTTTCCATTAATCTTCGCGTATCTCGCATCGAGCAAAAAGCCCATCATAGATGGGCTTTTTCGTATCTGTCACAGCTTGGGTTTGACCCTATTCGGCTTCATCGGGATTGAAGATGACGCAGCAGTTACGCCCCTTCTGCTTGGCCTGATAGAGGGCGCTGTCGGCTTGGCCTAGCCACTGGGCGCTGTTGCTCAGGTGCTCGTCTATGCCGCAGATGCCGATACTCACCGTCACCTTGAGGATGGCGCTCTCGAATCTCAGCTCAGAGGCCTCGATCTTCTCCCGCAGGCGATCGGCAAAATGCAGTGCAGCCTCGGCATTGGTGTTTGACAGCACCACGGAGAACTCCTCACCGCCGTAGCGGCCGGCGCAGTCTGTGTCCCGAAGGGATTGACGCAGGATATGGGAGACATGCTGGATCACCCTGTCACCGGCGATATGGCCATAGGTGTCGTTGATTCGTTTGAAGTGATCTATGTCGAACATCACCAGTGTGGTGGGCTCGCCGTAGCGGGCATGGCGGTCGAACTCCTTTTGCATACACAGCTGCCAGTGACGGCGGTTGTGCAGCTGGGTTAGTCCATCTGTCTGGCTCAGATGCTCCAGGCGCTCGTTGGCGGCCTTGAGCTGTAGCTTGTTGATCGCCACATCGGTGACGTCATAGATGATCATGCTGATATGGGTGATCTGCCCCGTGAGGGAGGAGAGGGGCAATAGGGTCACATTCTGGTACATGAAGTCGGCGCGGCCCGTGATGGGGCGATAGTTGCCAAACTTAAACACATAGGGGCGTTGCTCCCAGCTGATGAAGGCGCGGTTCTTGAGCAGAAACACAGACTCCATCTTCTGCTTCAGCCAGTTGGCTGGCAGGTAGTCGAACTGATCGAACAGATTCTTGCCCTTGATGGAGTTGGGTGAGATGCCGCTATGGTTCTCCATGAAGCCGTTCCAGAGCTGGATGTTGTAGTCGCGATCCAGCACGACCAGGCCCACCTCTATGGTCTGCACCATATCGATTAGCCAGTGGAGTTCGTTCATTGCGCTTTGGTCATATGGCATATCTTGGTCCAACTTAATCCAGCAGGTAGCCCAGCTTATAGTTAAGCGTCGGCAAAGAGTCTTCGGTAAACAGCAGCAGGAGATCGCATTGAATATCATGGCCTTCGATGCGGTAGTTGATCTCCATCGCCAGGGTGCGGGACCATTTTTCCGAGTTGTCGTGGATAAGGTCGTTTACCGTGCAGTGACGCCCCAGCACCACGGGATGGCTCTGGCTGAATTTCATGTGCAGCTGCTCCGAGATACCACTGAGGAAGGCGCCGATAAGCACGTTGCCCGTGTCTATCATCACCTCGATCTCTGTGTTGGCATCCTCGGGATTAGCGAGTCCCATCAGCTTGGCCATATCCTGAAAGGAGGAGTCGTGAAACAGCAGCAGCGCCTCGCCGGCCACGCCAGCGCCGATAAAGCCCTGGCACAGGGCCGAAACCGTGCTGTAACGCTCGGTGGCCTTGAGGGTCATGGTGAGCTCGCTGACTTCCAGCACGTTGACGTTAGGGATTGGCAGCAGCACGAAGACATCCAGCAGCTTGGCCAGCAGATCGGCGGCGCGGCCCATGGCCACGTTGGCGACCTCCTGGCAGGCGTCGCGCAGATCCACCTCTATCATGGGGTTGTCGTTGTCTTGCTCGCCCAGGGCTATGGTGAGTATGCCGTATTCCTGGAGGATATTGCTGATGGCATCGGCGCTCACCGGCTTCTGAATAAAGTCCAGGGCGCCCAGAGCCTTCACCTTCTCGTGGGCCTTGATCTGAATGTCGCCGGAGACCACAATCACCAGGGCGGGTAGATCTTCCTTCTGAATCGTCTCCAGTACCTCGTAACCATCCATGACAGGCATATTGAGATCGAGAAACACCACTTCGCCCTTGCCGGCCCTGATCGCCTCGATACCTTCGGCACCATTGTTGGCAAAGGTGATCTCGACATCCCACTCCTTGGGCAGGGTCCTGGCCATCTGCTTGCGAGCGAGTGCGGAGTCATCGCATATGAGTACGGGAATCGACATCTAGTTATAACATCCTAATCTGCCTTCATTATTAGAAGATAACACCAAATCACTTGCTTGGTGGCTAAAAGCTTCGTCCTGAGGCAGTTTTCATCGGTTTTGTCTGTGGTAACGACAGGGTTTAATGGGACTTGCAGTTGGTCTCTTTGCCGGGGCATCTACCCCAATCCCAGGCATCCAGGCCGGGTCGCCGGGTATGTCGGCGGAGGTATATGACAAGCTTTGCCCAAAGGTTATTATCTATCAGCTTGATTAACAACCGTAAACTCTTAAGTGGCAATATTTTGACGCCAGTCAAAAAACGGACTTATGTTATATCTTTTAGGGATATTTGCCAAATGTGTTACATTCCTTCTGGACTGACCAGTAGCAGAGTTTACCTGCAGCGATTGAGGAGTAAAGGAATGCAACATCCCCACGTCACCCTGACCATAGTCGAAGGCATTGCCTGGGTAGAACTGTCACGGCCGGAAAAGTACAACGCCCTCAACTATGCGCTGTTCGACTCTATCGTGAAGGTGCAGAAGGTTATCGCCGGGCGCAGAGACGTGCGGGCGGTGATCCTCAGTGGCAGTGGCGGCAACTTCTGCTCCGGGCTGGATGTGGCCAGCGTGATGAAGTCACCCCTGCAGGCGTTTAAGTTGCTGTTTAAATGGCTGCCGGGCAATGCCAACCTGGCGCAGCGGGTCTCCATCGGCTGGCGCCGCCTGCCCGTGCCAGTGATCTGCGTGCTCGAGGGGATCTGCTATGGCGGCGGCACTCAGATAGCCTTGGGGGCCGACATGCGTATCGCTGCGCCAGACTGCCGCCTCTCTATCATGGAGGCCAAATGGGGCCTGGTGCCCGACATGGCCGGCCTGGTCGGCCTGCGGGAGCTGGTAGGTAAGGATGTGGCCATGCAGCTCACCATGACCGCCGAGGTGATCGATGCCGAGCAGGCCAAGGCCTATGGCCTAGTGACCCAGGTGAGTGAGGCGCCGCGCGAGGCCGCCGAGGTGCTGGCCTTGAGGCTGGCGAATACCTCCCCCGATGCTAACGCCGCGATCAAGTTCAGCATCAATAAGAGTTGGCGCGCCGGTGAGCGCAGCCTGCTGGCCCGGGAATCCTTGAGTCAGGTACGCCTGCTGCTGGGTAAGAACCGGGTGATTGCCGCCCTGCGTCAGACCAAAGATCCCGAGCGGCGCTACCGGCCGCGTCAGCCCTGGTGGCGCTAACCAGAACCCTTATCGCTAAGGACGGCGACATAGAGATGTCGCGGCTAAGCGAATGAGTCATAAGTAATTTTCAATGTGATCTGCTTCACACTCCGCTTCCCCAGGCGCGACTAAGCCCCTGAGGCCCGCTAGTATCCCGCTGCCAAATTTTTGATTAAGGAAAGCATGATAATGCGACAAGGGTTCGAACGATTTCTCTGGAGTAGCCGCCTCTCTGTGATGATAGGGGTGTTTGCCTGTGTGCTAGCGGCCTTTGTGGTGTTTATCATGGGGGTGAAGGACGTGGTCCACATGGTCGCCCTGCTGTGGGACTATGTGCTGACCGGCAGCTACGAGGTGCGCAACGATCTTGTGATGGTGGTGGTCGAGATCTTAGATACCTTCCTGCTGGGCTCTGTGTTGCTCATCTTCGCCTTCGGCCTGTATGAGCTGTTTATCAGTAACTTGCAGGCGGCGGAAGACAGTGTCGCTGGCGGTAAGATATTGGTGATCAGCAGCATAGACTCGCTCAAGAGTAAGCTGGGTAAAGTGATTCTTATGATGTTGATCATCAAGGTGTTCTCTTACTTTACCGAGATGAAGCCCACCTCAATGCTCGAGCTGCTCTACATGGGCGTCATCGTCGTGCTGATCGCCCTGGCCCTGATGTTGAGTAAAGACAAGAAGTAAAAGGCAAGAAGTAAAAGACAAGAAGTAAGGGACTAGATACCCAAGCTTTATGGATAGGCCCGCAGGATGCGCTGGGCGAAGCCCTGCACCAGGGTCAGCACATCCTGCCAGGCGCTGGGCTGATCCAGGTTTAACGCCAATCGCTGCTGCTCATAACGCAGCGGCTCCCCCATGGGGGAGAGAGCCTTGCGGGCCTTCTGGGTCGCCAGCGAGGCGGGCAGTCCGTCCGGCGATTGAATATCCAGTACCGGCAGCGCCAGCTTGGCCAGCTTGCCCGGCAGATCGCGATTCTCCTCATCCTGTTCAAGATAAGGGTTGATCACCACCAGTAGATCTGGGCTCGGCAGCGTTGCAGCCGTCAGCATCTCGATAACCAGGCCGGCGCTTTGGCCGGTAACTATCAGTATGCGTTTACCTGGATAACTCTTGCCGAGAGAGTCTAGCTGACCCAGGGTCTGACTCATCACCGTCTTCTGTTGCTCCCGCAGCGCCGCCCACTCCTCCTGGCTGTATTTAGGCAGACTCTGATTACTCTTCTGGCTAAGCTGCTGCTCGCCCGGCTTAGGGATCTCACCGGCATCAGTAATATGGTTAGGCTGCGCCGCACCCTGGGGCGCGCCTATGCTGAGGGTCGCCCAGCCCTTGGGCGTCAGCTCGCGCCTGAGAAAGGCTAGCAGTCCCTCAGGGTCGGCGTCCTCGCCTAAATCTCCTAATAAGACTGCCGCACCATATTGATTTCGCCCCTGCCAGGGACGCACCAATACAGCTTGCTCAGCATCGCCTAGGGTGATCTTTTCCACCTCGGCAGGCGGCAGGTAATCATAATCCGGCGTGGCACTGCGCTGGGCTATGGCCATAGCGGGAATTAGGGTCAGGCTCATCAGAGCGAGCAGGGAGAGGCTAAGCTGTGTGGCGCGTAGAGTCATCGGCATCTAAAGTCATTGGGCGTTTACTTTGGCTATGGCGTCAGTATAAGCCTAAGTGCTTGCCATTGGCGATAAAATGCAGAAGAAGCAGGCACCGACTAGAAGTCGGTGCCAGTGGAAGAGGTGTAGCGCTAAGGGCAGATTAGGCGTGGCTGACCAGTACCAGACGCACGGCGTCTAGCTGCAGCTGACAGGCATCTAAGTAGTTGCCCAGCTCGACCATCTGATTTCTCAGGTGCTCCAGCTCCTCGTCACGAATGTTGGGATTGACCGCCTTGAGGGCCTCCAGTCGCTCCAGCTCTGCGGTGAGCTGCTGGGTCATCTTGTTGCTGGCCTCTTCGGTCAGCTGCTTCATCGCCGCCAGGGCAAACTCCTCACCCTTGGCAAACAGCGGATGCAGCAGGGTCTGCGAGGCATTCACCAGCTTGCTGGCGATATGGCGGTTGACCGCGCTCAGCTGCTTGTCGAAGCTCTCGTAGCTGACATTCTGCGACAGGTTGTTGCCATTCTTGTCCAGCAGCACGCGTACCGGGGTCGGTGGCATGTAGCGGTAGAGCTGGCTCGAGCGCGGCGCCGAGGCATCGGCCATATAGATCAGCTCCAAGAAGATGGTGCCCGCAGGTAGTGCCTTGTTTTTGAGCACGGCGACGCTGGTGGTGCCTGTCTCGGAAGAGGTGATCAGATCCAGCCCCGTCTGCACCAGCGGGTGCTCCTGGGTGATCAGGGCGATATCGTCGCGTGACAGCGCCATCTCGCGGTCGAAGGTGACGGTAATGCCATCTTCCGGCAGACCCGGGTAGGTCGGGAACATCATGTGCTCGCTCGGGTGCAACACTATGGCATTCTCGCCGCTGTCTTCCTGCTCGACGCCTATGATATCCCACAGGCGGATCACAGAGCCGATCAGCTGGGTGTCCTGATCGCGGGCCGCCAGACTCTCCACCAACTTCTGCGCCTTGTCGCCGCCATGGGAGTTGATCTCCAGCAGCTTGTCGCGGCCCTGTTCCATCGCCTTCTTCAGCGCCTTGTAGCGGCTCTGGGTGTGGTTGAGCAGCTGGGTGAACTTGTCTTCGTCGCGGTAGACCAGCTGGGTCAGCAGCTCCTCGGAAAACTCGTTAAACAGAATATGGCCGGTAGGGCAGGTCTGCTCGAAGGCGTTCAGTCCCTTGTGGTACCAGTTCATCAGGTTTTCCTGGGCCGTGTTGGCCAGGTAAGGCAGATGGATCTCGACATCGTTGGCCTGACCGATACGGTCCAGACGGCCGATGCGCTGCTCCAGCAGATCCGGATTCAGCGGCAGATCGAACAGCACCAGGTGGCTGGCAAACTGGAAGTTACGACCTTCCGATCCGATTTCGCTACAGATCAGTGCCTGGGCGCCGCCGCTTTCCTGGGCGAAGTAGGCGCCGGCCTTGTCGCGCTCTATGATAGACATACCTTCGTGGAAGACGGTGGCCTGAATCCCTTCACGGGTACGCAGGGCCTCTTCCAGGCTCAGGGCGGTCTCCGCCTGGCTGGCGATGATCAGCACCTTCTTGCTGCGATGGTTCTTAAGGAAATCGATCAGCCAGTCGACCCTAGGGTCGAACTTCCACCAACTGGCGCTATCACTCTCGAAGGCCTGATATAGCTTCTCTGGGCTCAGGGCCTGTTTCACCTTGGCGGTCAGATCTGTCTGGCCACCCATCATGTCAGACACCCTGGCGGCAGTCTCATACTGAGCCGGCATGGTCTGTGGGTGTGCGTTGAAGATACGGGTCGGGAAGCCCTTCACCGAGGCGCGGCTGTTGCGATAGAGCACACGGCCGGTGCCGTGTCTGTCTAACAGCTCCTGCAGCAGCTCGCTGCGGGCCTGGTCGCGTTGTTCGTTATCGACGCTCTCATCTTCAATCAGACGCAGCGCCGGGGTGATATCTTTCTCGTTGAGCAGCTCGGTCAGGCTGGCAACGGCCTCGTCGGGCAGACGCTTCCCGCTGGCCAGAGCATCGGCGGCGCTGGCCACCTCTTTATAGCTCTCCTCCTCTTTGAGGAAGGCCTGATAGTCGTAGAAACGGTCTGGATCCAGCAGACGAAGACGGGCGAAGTGGCTCTGGTGGCCCAGCTGATCCGGGGTGGCGGTCAGTAGCAGCACGCCGGGCACCACTTCACTCAGGGCCTCGACCACGCGGTAGGCGCGGCTCGGCGCCTCTTCGGTCCACTCCAGGTGGTGGGCCTCGTCGACCACCATGAGATCCCAGTCGGCATCCAGGGCCTGATCCAGGCGCTTCTTCTTACGCAGCAGCTCGAGTGAACAGATCACCAGCTGCTCTGTGTAGAAGGGGTTGTCGTGGTCGGCGTAGGCCTCGACGCATCTGTCTTCATCAAACACAGAGAAGCGCAGGTTGAAACGGCGCAGCATCTCCACCAACCACTGATGGCGTAGGGTGTCTGGCACTATGATCAGGATACGCTCGGCGCGGCCGGTCAGCAGCTGCTGATGGATGATCAGGCCGGCTTCGATGGTCTTACCCAGGCCCACCTCGTCCGCCAATAAGACGCGCGGCGCGAAGCGCTGGCCCACTTCATGGGCAATCCACTGCTGATGGGGGATCAGGCCGACGCGAGGACCCTGTAGGCCCAGCAGATCTGAGGTGGCCAGCTTATGACGCAGCAGCTGGCTCTGATAGCGCACGCCGAATCTGTCCAGACGGTCGATCTGGCCGGCAAACAGTCTGTCTTGGGGCTTGTTGAAACGAATATTGTGGTTAAGCAGCGTCTCTCTGAGGCTGACCTCTTCGCCGGTCTCGGTGTGGATACCGTGGTAGATCACCAGCTGGTTCTTCTCTTCGATCTCGCTGACCTTGAGACTCCATCCTTCGTGACTCTCAATGATATCGCCAGGGTTATAGATCACTCGGGTTAGCGGGGCATCGTCGCGGGCAAACATGCGGTTTTCGTCAGTGGCGGGGAACATCAGGGTGACCATACGGCCTTCGAGTCCAATGACAGTACCTAAACCGAGTTCCGATTCGGTATCACTAATCCAACGTTGACCTAAGGAAAAGGGCATTTACAAATTCTCATCTACAGGGTGAATCACGAAAGGGCGCGTATGTTATCCAATCGAGACTATGATGTCGAACATATCTGACCCGTAATTGCCTCGTTAAAAATACTAATTAGATTACAAATTATCCAATCAGATCGGCCGCCGCCCGCCTTGTCATCTTAATGTCATTTTAGGCCACCAGTCTCGAATTGGGTCGGGCGATTTTCTGGACAAGTTTCCGTTGAAGCCGTGAGATTTTGGTGTCAGTATGGATTTAATCCCTAAGTGCTTTATTGCGCGTCACTATACTGACAGAGAAGGAGGCTAATTACCCGCTCAGCTCGCTTGACTACAAATATAACACCCTACGCACAAGTGGAGGCGCCATGGAACAAGACGACAAGAAGTTGTTTGTACTGGATACCAATGTGTTACTGCATGAACCCTTAGCCATCTATTCGTTTAAGGAGCATGATGTCGTAGTCCCCATGACTGTCCTTGAAGAGTTGGATCAGATCAAAGACAGGAAACGAGATGTTAGCCGAGATGCCCGAGTCGCCATTCGCGCATTGGAAGACATACTCGGCGGGCAGACCACCCCAGAAGAGATTGTCAGCGGGGTGCCCTTGCCCAAACGCGAAGGACACGGTGACGCAGTAGGTTCCCTCTCTATCTTCCCCGACCATCAACTCGAATTTACCCAGGCATCTCTGCCCGGCGACAACAACGACAACCGCATCATCAACACAGCACTGCATCTGCAGAATCAGTTTGCCCCACGCCATGTGGTGCTGGTGACCAAAGATATCAACATGCGCCTCAAGGCCAAGGGCGCCGGCATCAATCTGGTCGAAGATTATCGCACCGACCAACTGATCGACGACATTCGCTTCCTCACCAAAGGTTTCCATCAGTTTGAGGGGGATTTCTGGGCGCGCAAGGAACATGTGAATACCGAGACTCAGGGGCGTCATACGGTGCATCGGGTGCCAGTTAAGGAGGTGGGTGAAGAGAACTTCTATACCAACCAATACCTTATCGACGAAGACTCCAACTTCTGCGGCCGGGTACTGAGCAACAACGACGAAGAGCTGGAGATATTGGATCTCGGCCGCGACCGTCTGCTTAACCTGGATGCTTGGGGCATCAAGCCTAAGAACGTCTACCAGGGGATGGCGATGCAGGCGCTGCTGGATCCCGATATCGATCTGGTGATCCTCACCGGCCCCGCCGGCTGTGGTAAGACGCTACTGGCCATGGCGGCGGCCCTGGAGATGGTGGTGGAGCGCGGCCTCTACGATAAAGTTATCGTGACCCGTAACACGCCAGAGATCGCCGAGTCTATCGGCTTCCTACCTGGCACAGAGGAGGAGAAGATGGCGCCCTGGCTGGCGGCCATTACCGATACCCTGGAGGTGCTGCACAAGCATGACGTTAACCCCAGCGGCAGCATGAACTACATCATGGACAAGGCCAACATTCAGTTTAAGTCGATCAACTTCATGCGCGGACGTTCGATACAGAACTCTGTGGTGCTGCTGGATGAGTGTCAAAACCTGACCGCCTCGCAGATCAAGACGATGATCACCCGTATGGGCGAGGGGACTAAGCTGATCTGTAGCGGCAACCTGGCGCAGATCGATTCTAACTATCTGACGGCGGTGACCTCGGGACTCACCTATATCGTCGAGCGCTTTAAAAACTTCGATGGCAGTGCCAATGTCTACCTCAACGGCGTGGTGCGCTCTCGTCTGGCAGAGTTTGCCGAGGAAAACCTCTAACCGCTTAGGCGGCCACCGACGGCAAAAGACTCCCTGGTGGAGTCTTTTGTCTAAAGTAAGGGCGATCTTGTGGGTCTGCGCCAATGCGCCAGCCCTGTGCCAGCCTGACGACTGAGATCATTCTGGCAAAAGCGACTCCCCTTTGTATTCCATTGGGCTGGCTTCCTGATACTATATGCAGAATATGATGCGCCGCTCCGGGTTAGCCCAAGGGCAGATGCTTGTTTTCAAAGGTAATCAATGAAGTCGACAGAGCCGGACTTACAGCTTAAGTCTCCGATTCAAAAAAACTACAATCGCGCGGTTTTCTATACCTATATCGGCGTGATCATCATGGCGTTGCTGACGGCCTGGATCTTCTTCGAGCGTCAAAAGACCCAGATGATGGATCAGCGTGAAGAGCTGGTCGAGCGTCACGTGTTGCAGATCGACCTCCTGTTGGAATCCAGTATCCGCGCGGTAAAGAGCCTGCGCAACGTGGCGGTGGATCACCTGCGTCTGGGTGAGCTGGTGCGTACCGACCGTCTACCCCAGTATGAGAAGTTCAACGAGAGCGGCCAGTTCTTCACCCTTGAGCCCAGCTATGCCCAGAGCGGCAAGCCCTTCACCAATATGGGTCGGATCACGGGCGCGGGCTCGCTCAATGGCCGCAGCGACAAGTTTTATCAGGAATTGGAGATGCTGTTCGAGCTCTCCCTCTCCTTCCCGGTGGCCCGACAGGCGGCGCCCAAGGCCTCCTCTATCTACTACATCTCCAAACATAGGATGATGTCGTACTACCCCTGGCCCTCGGATGAGCAGCGTTTTCGCGACGAGCTGCTGAAGAAGCAGCAGTTCCAGCTGGTCACCCCGGCGATGAACCCACAGCGCAGCGTGGCCTGGAGCCCCGCCTATGTGGAGCCCAACGGCAAGGGGCTGTTGACCACGGTCGGCGTGCCCATCTATCTGGAAGATGAGTTTATCGGCTCCATCAACCTGGACATGACTCTCTCCTCACTGGATAAGCAGATCCGCCTCTACTTCAAGATGCCGGGCACGGTTATCCTGCTGGATCAGCAGAACAACATTCTCTCCCACAGCGATATCGACGCCGCCGACATCAACCGCGTCTTCCATATCAGCCAGAAGATCCCCTCGGCGCTGCACTCGGTGCCCGAGTCTGAGCTGTTCGATGCCCATGAGGGGATCATGCGCAACGGCTATTATATCCACTCGGTGGCCCTGCAGAACGCCCCCTGGCGCCTGCTCTATCTGCAGGATGAGAACGAGCTGTTTAAGGACTCCTGGGAGAAGCTGGAGCTGACCTTCCTGCTGGTGGTGATCGCCCTGTCTGTGTTGGTGACCATAGTGCACTGGCAGACCCGCCGCTCCTTCGTTAACCCGGCGTCGCGCCTGCTGTCCCATCTGGAGGGCTGCTCTCAGGAGCCACGCAAGCCACCGGCCAAGATCACCCAGGGCTGGGAGCCCTGGTTCCAGCTGGTGAGTCGCATCTTCGAAGAAAACCAGCAATATACCCGTCACCTGGCGGAGCAGAATCGTCGCCTGGATAACCTGGTGGCGCGGCGCACCGAGCGCCTCAAGGAGACCACGGAGCGGCGCGAGCGGGAATACGCCCTGTTGCGCTCCCTGCTGGACTCCATCCCAGAGGCGATCATCTTCAAGGATAAAGAGGGTAAATACCTGGGCTGTAACAAGTCCGCCGAACGCATGCTGGGTTATACCGAGAGCGAGATGATAGGCCAGGATTCCCAGACCATGACCAGCAATGAGCAGTCGATGCGGATCCGCGCCGAGGATGAGCGGGTGCTGTCCGAGCGCACGCCGCTGCGCTACCAGGAGAAGGTGGAGCTGGCGGGCAAGCCGGTGCTGCTCGATACCCTCAAGCTGCCTTTCTATAACCGCCGTGGCGAGCTGCTGGGCCTGATTGCCGTGTGGCGTGACGTGACCAGAGAGTACGAATCCGCCGAGCAGCTCAGGCTGTCGGAGGAGCGTTATCACCTGGCGATGGACGCGGTAGAAGATGGCCTGTGGGACTGGTATCTGGATTCCGAGCAGATCATCTGTAACCCGGCCTACTACTCTATGCTCGGCTATAAGAGCAACGAATTCCCGGCCCTGGTCTCCACCATAGACGAGCTGGTGCATCCAGACGATCGCATCCGGGTACAGGAGTATCGCGAGCAATACCTGGCGGATCCTATCGGCGCCTACGACGTGGAATTCCGTATGCGCGGCAAGAGCGGCATGTACCACTGGGTGCTCAGCCGTGGCCGTGTGGTGGAGTTCACCTCGGACAATCAGCCTAAGCGTATGGTGGGTACCCACAAGGATATTACCCGTCATAAGAGCAACGAGGTGGCGCTACTGGAGGCCAAGCAGGACGCCGAATCGGCCAACCTCTATAAGAGTGAGTTCCTGGCCAACATGAGTCACGAGATCCGCACGCCGATGAACGCCATTATCGGTATGTTGCAGCTGGCCAGTCGCACTCAGTTGACGCCACAGCAGGCGGATTATCTGGATAAGGCGGGCTTCTCGGCCCAGTCACTGCTGCGCATCATCAACGACATCCTCGACTTCTCTAAGATCGAGGCCGGTAAGCTTGAGCTGGAACGGGTCGCCTTCCCACTGGATAAGGTGCTGGACCACGCCCTGGATCTCAACGCCCTCAAGGCGCAGGAGAAGGGGGTCGAGCTGCTGCTGTATGCTCCTGTCACCGCTGGGCTTATCCTCGAAGGAGATCCCCTGCGTTTGGGTCAGGTGCTGATCAACATGCTCAGCAATGCGGTGAAATTTACCCAGAGCGGCGAGATTGAGCTGGGTTGTGAAGATGTGGGCGAGCGGGATCACCGCATCACCCTCAAGTTCTGGGTACGCGACACCGGTATAGGGATCAGCAAGGAGCAGCAGGAGAGCCTGTTCGACGCCTTCGCCCAGGCCGACGGCTCGACCACCCGCAAGTATGGCGGCACGGGTCTGGGTCTCTCCATCAGTAAACATCTGGTTTCCATGATGGGCGGCACCATGCAGGTGCAGAGTGAGCTGGGGGTCGGCAGTACCTTCAGCTTCACCATCAGCTTCGAGATCGCCGAAGAGGCCGAGGTGAAGCCGCTTATCGTGCCCGAGGTGATCGGCAACCTGAAGACGCTGGTGGTGGACGACAACCCCACGGCGCTGCAGATCTATTCTACCGCCATGCGTGACTTCCACTTCGACGTGGACACAGCATCCAACGGCGCCGAGGCGCTATACAAGCTGGAGCACAGGCCGGTGGATCTACTGCTGCTGGACTGGATGATGCCAGAGATGGATGGGGTCGAGGTGATCAAGGCGCTGGACGCCATGGTGGCCGACGGCCGCCTGGAGAAGCGCCCGGTGATCATCATGATGACCGCCTACGCCTCTGAGCCACTCAAGGAAGATCTGGACGATCTCGACATCTACGCCATGTTGCAGAAGCCGTTCAAGGCCTCGGCCCTGTTCGACGAGATCATCGCCGCCTTCATCGACAAGCCTAAGATCAATCCGGCGGCCGCGCTGCCGGTGGAAGGCAACGCCACGGGCACAGGGCAGATCCTGCTGGTGGAAGACAACTTCATCAACCAGCAAGTGGCGACCGAGCTGCTCAAGAGCGCGGGTTACGAGGTGGATGTGGCCGAGAATGGTCAGGTGGCCCTGGATATGGTGGACGCCAAGCAGTACGACGCCGTGCTGATGGATATTCAGATGCCAGTGATGGACGGTCTGACGGCCACCAAGGAGCTGCGTAAGCGCTACACCAAGGAGGAGCTGCCGGTGATCGCCATGACGGCCCACGCCATGTCGGGGGATCGCGAGAAGAGCCTGGCGGCGGGCATGAACGCCCACATCACTAAGCCTATCGTGCTCAACGAGCTGTTCGACACCCTGGCCCAGTGGATAGTGCGTCACTAATCAGACAATGCAATGCGCATGTGCGAGAAGAGAAGGGGCCCTGGCCCCTTTTTTATGCCTGTGGCTCCGCTGGCCAATAAGGCGGAGAGGCTTATGATGCGGCGTGAATTATTTGCACTTGAGCCTGAATTGAGACCTGTTAAGCTAAGTGACTGATATTCACGAGACGCATAATATTTGAACAACTCAGTCTCCCATTATAAGTCTCAGCAAGGAGATAACATGAGACCCTCTACACTCGCGCTGGCCCTTGCCCTCATTCTGGTCCCGACTGGCCCCCTGCTCGCCGTCGAAAATAGCGCTAAGGTGATCAAGAGCAGCCAGGCCGCCAAAGGCTTTATCAACCTCTTTTATCAGCAAGGCTCGGGCGACCTCTACCTGGAGGCGACCCGCCTCAATCAGCCTTTCTTGTTGGTCACCAGCCTGCCCCATGGCGTGGGCTCTAACGATATCGGCCTGGATCGCGGCCAGCTAGGGATGACCCGCCTGGTGCAGTTTGAGCGCCACGGCCCCTATCTCATTCTGAAACAGCTCAACACCCGCTACCGGGCGACCACAGACAACGGCGCCGAGCAGCGGGCAGTCAAAGAGGCCTTCGCCGAGTCTGTGCTCTGGCGCGGCAAGGTGCTGGAGGGCAAGCAGGCGCTGGTGTCGATCAACGATCTTGTGCTGCGCGATCTGCACGGCATAGCCGACACCTTGGAGCAGACCAAGCAGGGCCATTATCAGCTGGATAAGGAGACCTCGCTTATCCTGCCTCAGGGAGTGAAATCCTTCGAGCGTAACAGCGATGTCGACGTGCTGCTCACCTTCAAGGGCGCCAAGGCTGGGCCTCAGGTGGCCGAGGTCACCCCAGACGGCAAACAGATGTCACTGCGGATGCGCTACTCCTTCGTCGAGCTGCCGGACGACAACTATCAGCCACGGGCCTATCACCCCAACAGCGGCTACCTGTCCGATGAGTATCTGGATTACGGCGCGCCGATCGACAAAGACATAGTGCAGCGTCATCTGCTGCGTCACCGCCTGCAGAAGGTCACCCCGGGCGATGCGCCTAGCGAGGTGGTGAAACCTATCATCTACTACCTGGATCCCGGTGTGCCCGAGCCCATTCGTAGCGCCCTGCTAGAGGGAGCCCGCTGGTGGGAGACCGCCTTCAACGAGGCCGGCTTCATCAACGGCTTCAAGGTGGAACTGTTGCCGGAGGATGCCGACCCTCAGGACATTCGCTACAACGTGATCCAGTGGGTACACAGGGCGACCCGCGGCTGGTCCTACGGCAGTGCCATCGCCGATCCCCGCACAGGTGAGATCATCAAGGGCCATGTGACCCTGGGCAGTCAGCGGGTCAGACAAGATCACCTCATCGCCCGTGGCCTCACCGCAGGCTGGCAAGACAGAGAGGCGGCCGCCCAGGCGGTGACAGACCTCTCCCTGGCGCGTATTCGCCAGCTGTCGGCCCATGAGGTGGGCCACACCCTAGGCCTAGATCATAACTTCGCGGCGTCGAGTAACGATAACGCCTCTGTGATGGATTACCCGCACCCCAAGGCGACCCTCAAGGGCGACAAGATAGATATCTCTGCCCCCTATGATGAGGGCGTCGGTGCCTGGGACAAGTTTACCGTGGCCTATGGCTATGCTCAGTTTAGCCAGGAAGATCAACAGGCTAAGCTGACTGAGCTGATGCAGGCGGTGGAGCGTCAGGGGCTAAGATATATCGGCGAAGCAGACTCGCGCCGCGCCGGTGCCAGTCATGCCTACGCCAGCCTGTGGGACAATGGCCAGGATCCTGTGGCCGAGCTGAGCCGCCTGGCCAAGGTGCGTGAGGCGGCCATCGATGGCTTTAGCGATGCCGCCTTGTTGCAAGGCCAGCCCTTTGGCGAGCTGCGCGATGCCTTCGTGCCTATCTATCTGCTGACTCGCTATCAGATAGAAGCCGCAGCCAAGTTTATCGGCGGCACCGACTATAGCTACTCTACCCAGGAGGCCGGGCGCAGCTGGCACTATATGGCGCCAGAGCTGCAAAAGAACGCGCTGGATGCACTGCTGCAAGGGCTGAGTGTGGATGCCCTGACGCTGCCGACCAAGGTGACCGATGCCCTGGTGCCTAAGTCGGGTAACTATGGCTCCACCCGCGAGAGCTTCGATAGCGCCACCGGCGTGGTGATTGACCCTATCGGCATGGCCGAGGTGCTGAGTCGTCACACCTGTACGCAGCTGCTGCAGCCGATGCGACTCAATCGCGTCAATCAGGGCTACTTTGCCGACAAGGAGCAGCTCTCCGTAGTCACTCTGGTAAACAAGCTGCTGGCCAAGACAGTGTTTGCCGATGCCCCTAACGGCCCAAGCCAGGGGGTATGGATGCGGGTCAACGCCGTGGTGCTCGACGCCCTGCTGGCCAGCTACCACGACGGGGGGAGTTCGCCCGAGGTGAAGGCGCAGCTGGCGGGCCGTCTGGCTTTTGCTCAGAAGCAGCTCAGCCGACTGGTGAAGCGCAGCAGTGACTATGAGGCGGCCCACTATCAGTGGCTGCTCGATGGCGTAGAGAAGGGGCTGAAGGATAGCAAGTACAAGCTGATCCACAAGCCGCTGGCTATGCCGCCTGGCTCACCTATCTAACTTCGTCAGAAGCGCTTCTGAGCGTAAATGGTATTTAGCTAAAAGCCCCGCATCGCGGGGCTTTTTTATGGTCTAAATTTGCTCGAGCCGGCGGGCTAGAGACGCTGCACTGAGTCGAGGAAGTTGCGGGCGGTCTGCTCTTCGCGGCTGGACTGATAGCTGGCCATCAACAGCAGCAGGTGGTCGTCGATGATATAGATGTGTTGCAGCATGCGGGTATCGTCCTTGGGCAGACGCATCTCAACTTCGTAGCCGCGCATGCCATTGGTATTGATATAGCCCTTGCTGAGGATCAACTCCTCAAGAATGGCGGCGACTTCAGGCCCCGCCATACTGGTGTATTTGTCCATCTAAAGGGTCTGTTGACCTTTCCTGTTTATTTCTGCAGCAGTGTGTAGGCGGTTTATACAAGGCAGAGCCTGTGAGGTGTAGTTACTCTACATAAACAGGCAATAACGCAGTAAAAATCGCCTACAAACGCTGCCCGTAGGGTTCATCTAAACACATCTTGTACTTTGTTGTTCGCCACTCGCATAGCACCACTATGCTACATGGCTCTCGCCGTGTACAAAACGCGTTTAGATTGAACAGAAATTAAACCTGAAAGATAAACAGACCCTTGGGTAAGAACTCCAAGTCTTCTGGCTCGAAGCGTTCCATCGACGACTTGAAGGTCATCACGAACATGGTGAGCTTTTCCTCGCTGTTTTTCTGGGTATTGAGGGACTCGAACTCCACCTGAGTGTTTTGCTTGTGCAGCACCTTAGGATCCGGCAACAGCTTGAGGCTTACGGGCACAGAGGTGAGGCGATAGGTTTTTAGCGGGTAGGGGGCAAACCAATGTTGGTAGCCAAAGTAGAGCGCAGCCACCAGGGCCGCCAGTTTGATCACGTGCGACATGTTTGTTTCCTTGTCTGCTTAGCCTGGGGCTAAGGGTTATCCGTAACGCGTCATTGGGTCTTGCTAGCCATATCTGCCCGACTTGCCATATTTGCTGTGCATTGCGCACTTGCCATGAAAATAGACTTGGGGGCCGCTGCAACCAAGTCAGTTTACCCAGCAAATTACCCAAATAGCAAATTTGCTGCTGGGTGGATTGCCATGCAAAAAATGTAACAATTTGCAAGCCTTACTGTGATCTTGTTCAAAAAATGTGGGGTTTAGGTTAGTATCTTTGTTAGCTAATTGTGGTCAATAAGATTGGAGTACATGATGAAGTTGTTAGCCAGCACGACCTTAGCTTTAGCCTCTCTACTACTTACTACCCAGGCGTTTGCCGAGAGACCGGATTTCTCGAAGACCGCCGCGGCAAGAGCCGATTATCTCTTTGCCAACAACCCAAGTGCGCAGCTGGATCAGGTGCAGCGTTCAAGCAGTCGTCATGATTTTTCCAAGACGACCGCCGCCAACAGTGAGTATCGCTTCGCCGACAATCCTCCCGCCGATGAGACTGAGCTTGAGCCGAGAACGACTCAGCACGATTTCTCGCGCACGGAAGCGGCAAGAAAACAGAGCTAAAGCATTTTTGATCTTGTGAAGGAGCCGCTTAGGCTCCTTTTTTTATGGCTGTTTTTGCGGTTGTTTTGCAGAGTTAGCTAAGGATTTGAGTCGGTCATTTGAGCCAGTCTCTTGAACCTTAGCGGTTAGCCTCGGCGTGCGTCTCGCCCTGCTGTGCCTCCTGGCGCATCAGCTTACGGCCCTGGCGATAGGCGTCTATGATGCCGATGAGCCAACCGAGGATGAAGGCCCAGGTGGCTGCCTCGACCCAGAAGGCCTCGCCACCCTGGGGTGCCTGGCTGATGGCGGCATAGATGGCGCCATAGTCCAGCGGCAGCTCCCCCGACAGAATCTGGTCCGATACCGTCACGGCGCGATTGACCGCCTGATATAGCAGGTAGGCGAGGCCGCTCAGGCTGATGCAGGAGATCAGTGTCCCGGCGTTATAGCGCTTGAGGTAGAAGTGGCCCGAACCCGGGCAGACGAAGGCTGAAAGCAGGGTGGCTATGATGGCTTTATTCATAATGTTCGCTTCTGAGTTGTTTGGTTTCAGCCTCTACACATTAGCGGCTGAACTATTCCAGGTCGATGCGCCGGATGGCGGCCCTGAGGTGTTCGGCCTTGGCGTGCATATTCTCGGGCGCACTGTCGCCATGGGCGGCGAGCTGACTCTCAATGCCGCTCAGCTCCTGCACCAGCCAGCCACGCACCATCACATAGTAGCGCGAATCCGTGCCGAAGCGGGCGATCACCTCTAGCTGCTCGGGCGATGGGCTGGCAATTGCCTGCTGCAGCGCCTGCACCATGGCCCCCAACTCTTGCTGCTCTGCCTGGAGACTAGATTGAGCCTGAGTCAGGGACTGAGCCTGAGTTTGAGACTGATCTTGAGCCTGGCCGTGACCATTGGCGCAGCCGGACAGTATTCCGGTGATGAGCAGGCTGGCTGCAAATAGGGTGAACAAAAACAGACGAGCCATGGGCGTGTCCAACTAAGTGGCCTACAAGTGAGTCTGATAATAACAGCTCTTTTGGGCCTGTTTAGTCTTATGGATTAATTTTTATGCAAGCTACACCCGCGCTGTTTATTTGTGAAGCAGAAAAAAAACCACCGCCTCGGGGCGGTGGTCAGCAGGTGGAATCTTAGTTCTGTTTCGCGCCTTCATCTATCCAACGCTTGATGAGGGCGATCTGCTCGCTGCTGAGGGGCTTTCCTTCGCCTTGCGCAAATTTATCACTGTGGTGGGGCGGCATCTGGATCTTGCTGTCGACCTTATGGTCGATCGCCAGATAGAGGGTGCTGGAGGCGGAGCTGCCAGGAACCACGACGGGGCCAAGCTGGGTACCGCGCATCACGCCCTGATAGCTATCCAGTGCCAGATGGGTTTTTGCCATGCCTTCGCCTGCACCCGAATGACAGCTGATGCAGGAGGCGTTGAGTATGGGCTGTACTTCGGATGAGAAGCTCACCGGCCGCTCACAGCCCAGTAGCGCCGTGGCGGCTAATGCTGCCACCAGTAACAGGCGCCTGTCGATGGAGTGATGAGCATACATAGTATCCTCCCAATAACCTTGTATTATGTACGGTTTAAGTATAGTCCCGCCGCGCCTAATCCTCCTGTGTGGTGAGTGAGACAAGGCGCCTGTGGTGAGCGGGTGTAAATCCAGCTTGCCGCTAATCCGAGGTGAACCAAAGAAAAAGCCCGACTCTCTCGAGCCGGGCACGCCGGGAAGCGAAATGGAAAGGGGTTATGCCGCCTTAGGCACCTTGATGCCGAAGACCAGGGTGTAGGCCACCGGCAGCACCACCAGGGTGAGCACAGAGGCGAAGCCCAGGCCGAAGATGATGGTGATCGCCATGGAGCCGAAGAAGGCATCCGGCAGCAGGGGGATCATCCCCAGCATGGTGGTGATCGCCGCCATCAACACCGGACGCACACGGCTCACCGAGGAGTCGAATACCGCGCGGTAGGCTTCCTTACCCTGGCTCAGCTCCAGGTTTATCTGATCCACCAGGACGATACCGTTCTTGATGATCATCCCGGTCAGACTCAGCAGGCCCAGCAGCGCCATGAAGCTGAAGGGGGCATCGAACAGCAGCAGGCCTGAGACCACGCCGATCAGCGCCAGCGGCACGGTAAACCAGATCACCAGGGGCTGTCTGACCGAGTTAAACAGCAGCACGGTTATCAGGAACATCGCCAGGTAGCCAAGTGGGATCGAGCTAAATACCGATTGCTGCGCCTCGCTTGAGGTCTCATATTCGCCGCCCCATTCCAGCTCATAGCCGGCAGGCAGGCTGATGGCCTCGACCTTAGGTCGTAGCTTTCTAAATACCGAGTCTGCGGTCTCGTTGCCGCCGTTCACCGGGTCGGCGAGCACAGAGATCACCCGCTTACGGTCGCGGCGCATGATCAGCGGATCTTCCCACTCTGTGGTGAAGTCACTGACCACCTGAGAGATGGGCACGAAGATGTTGTTTTCCGTGCTCCACACCTGCAGCGCCGAGATGCTGTCGGCATTGAGACGTTCATCGGCCGGCGCGCGGGCGATAATCGGCAGCAGATGGCTGTTCTCACGATACAGGCCGACATGCTTGCCGCTGAAGTTGGTCAGCAGGGCATTATCCAGATCTTGCTTGCTGATGCCGGTTTCCCGGGCCTGAGCCAGTGCCAGCTGTGGACGCACCAGGGTCACCTGGTTACGCCAGTTATGGCGCACGCTGGTGGCGCTCGGCTCGGCGAGGAAGATTTCGCTCGCCTGCTGGGCCAGCTGTCTCAGCACCTCTGGGTCTTCACCGTAGAAGCGCGCCTCGATCTTGGCCGCCGGGCTGGGGCCATTCTCCATATACTTGAAGCGATATTCAGCCTCTGGATAGTGCTGTACCAGGTCCTGCTCCAGCTTACGCATATAGGCGTTGAGGGTCTCGAGATTGGTCATCTCGATCAGCAGTTGACCATAGGCGGCGTAGCCCTTCTCCGGCACATAGGGCAGCACGAAGCGTTGGGCCCCCTGGCCGACCACGCTGGTGATGTTCACCAGGCCGAGATCCTGTTTTTCCTGCTCCGCCATCAAGTCCTGCTCGATACGACCCAGCAGCGCCTCGGTGGCCTTGATGTCGCTGCCTTCCGGCATCCACACATCCACGAAGAAGATGGGGGTGTTAGAGGCCGGGAAGAAAACGTTCTTCACCTGACCAAAGCCCATCACCGAGCCCACCAGGGCCAGCAGCACGACCAGCAGGGTCAGGCCGCGAAAACGCATCGCCAGGCTCAGGCTGCCGCGATAGAGCTGGAACAGCCAACCCTTGTAGGGGTCGCTATCCGCCTCATCGGGGATCTCGCCATCCTTAAACAGCAGATCGCAGAAGAAGGGGGTCAGCGTCATGGCGGTGATCCAGCTGATAAACAGGGAGATCAGCAGCACCAGGAACAGTGAGATACAAAACTCACCGGTGGCGTTATCCGACAGGCCGATAGGTGCGAAGGCGATGATGGCAATAACCGTCGCCCCCAGCAGTGGCCACTGGGTCTGGGTGATCACCTGCTTGGCGGTCTCCAGACGCGACTGGCCGCGCTTGAGGCCTATGATGATCCCTTCGGTCACCACGATGGCGTTATCCACCAACATCCCCAGGGCGATGATCAATGCCCCCAGCGAGATGATCTGCAGCTCGATATTGAGCACCTTCATCATGATGAAGGTACCGAGTATGGTGAGCAGCAGCACCAGCCCCATCAGCAGGCCAGATCTCAGCCCCATGAAGATCAGCAGCACGCCGATAACGATGGCGATCGATTCCGCCAGGTTCACCAAAAAGCCGTTGATGGTCTGATCCACCATCTTGCTCTGGTCGTAGACTGTGGTGAGCGTCATGCCCACCGGCAGCTCGTCGTTCAGTGCCATCATCTTCTGGTTGACGGCTTCGCCCACCTTGACCACGTTGACGCCGCTGGAGAAGGCGATGCCCACAGACAGCGCCATGTTGCCGCCGCTGTGATACAGGTTGCTCGGGGTCTCGTCCATCGCCTTGTAGATGTTGGCGATATCCCCCAGGTAGATCAGCTTGGCGCTACCGGGCGCACTCACCACCAGGCGTGATAGCGCCTCGACGCTGTCGAACTCGCCCGTGGGGTGGATGCGGATACGGTTGTCGCCCACGCGAATGCTCCCCGCGTTAGAGACCACGTTCTGGCTGTTGATCAGGCCATAGATATAGTCCTGGTTCAGGCCTAAGGCGTTGATCTTCTGAGTGGAGATCTCCACCACCACCTGTTGGTCGACGATACCCGCGATATTAACGCGCTTGATCCCATCGACCAGCACCAGCTCGCGGCGCAGAAAGTCGGCGTAGTTTTCCAGTTCGCGTTCGCTGTAGCCGTCGCCGCTGAGGTTGAGCAGAATGCCATAGACGTCGCCGAAGTCGTCGATCACCTGAGGCGTCATGGCGCCGCTGGGCAGACTCCCCTGGGTATCGCTCACCTTACGGCGCACCAGATCCCAGATCTGCGGCAGCTTCTCGGCGTCGTACTTGTCCTCCATCTCAATCTGGATCTGCGACAGGCCGGCGCTGTTGATCGAGGTGATATGTTTCACCCCATCGAGCTGTTGCAGTGCATCTTCCAGGGGCAGGGTGACCTCTTCCTCCACCTGCTCCGGCGAGGCGCCAGGGTAGGCGGTGACGACCAGTGCCTCTTTAATGGTAAATTCGGGAAATTCCAGCTGCCCCAGGCTCATGAACGACAGACTGCCACCTATGAGGAGCAGCAGGGCAAACATCCAACTGACCACCTTGTGGGTGATCGAATACTCGGCAAAATTCATCTGTTAAACACCTCGTTGCCAGCGCAGAGGCTTGACCTGCTGACCCTCGTGCAGCTGGGCCACACCGGCGACTACCACACGGTCACCTACCGCCAGGCCCTGGGTGATCTCTATCCCCTGACTGGTCACCTTACCCAGGCTCACCTTGCGGGCGCTCACCTGGCCCGTGCCCAGATCATAGGTCCAGACGATAGGCTCGCCGTCTTGATCCCGCTTGAGCACGGCGCTCGGCGGCACTATGGCGCTCTTCTTTTTGGCATCGGGACCGGCGATATCCAAGATCAGCTGGGCACTCATGCCCGGCAACACGCTAAATTCGGTTGGGGTCGGTAGGGTAAACACCACCTCGTAGCTCTGGGTGCCTGGCGTCACCTGAGTGGCGAACTCCTTGAGACGCGCGGCATACTGCTGCTCCGGGTGATTGCTAAAGGTCACCATGGGCAGCGAAGGCGAGTGTGGGTTAAAGGAGGTCACACGGCTGGCCAGCGACTCGGGCACCTGGATCACCACGTCGATGAAGCGATCTTTCTGCAGCACCAGAACCGGCTGGTTGGCCTGTACTATCTGGAAATTCTCTATCTTGGTCTTGGCGACCGTGCCGCTGAAGGGTGCCTTGATCACTGTATAGCTCAGCTGATCCTGGGCGCTGGCTAGGTTGGCGGCGCTGGATTTCAGCTGGGCCTTGGCCAGGTCATATTCCGCCTGAGAGATCAGCGCCTGACGCAGCAGCTCACCCTTACGGTTAAAGTCGGCCTGGGCCAGTTCATGATCTGCCTCGCGGTTGAGCAGCTGATTGCGTGCGTCTCTGTCGTCGAGGCGCGCCAGCACCTCGCCCTTGGTGACGCGCTGGCCATCCACCAGAGAGAACTCGACCAGCTGACCCGATAATCTGAACGACAGTTCCGCCTGCTTGGTGGCGGCGACCTTGGCGGGGAAGCTTCTCAGGGTGCCGCTACCCAACTCGGTGATCTCCAGCAGCTTAACGGGACGAACACTCTCGGGAGCGATCTCGGCAGATTCTGTGCTGCAGCCGGCAAGTACTAGAGTTAATACGAGTAGTGAAAGTGACGTTGTAAGGGGTTTCATATCGTAAACTCCATCATTTGTGACAAGGTGTATCTCATGGCGGCTAAGATAGCAGCGCGATACATCTATTAAAATGGAATTATGTGGAACCGTGAGTTCCAAAAATTGAAACTGTATTAACTTGATTTACCCCTGTGACTGTGTGCAAAGTAATAACAGAATCGGGTCTGCCGCCTGTTATTAAAGTGAGACTGTGATGAAAACCGAAGATATTGCCCTGTTCCACCGCATCGTAGAGACAGGCAGCCTGGTCGAGGCTGCCGATATTCTCAATGTGCCTAAATCGACCCTGAGTCGGCGCCTGCAGACGCTGGAAGATGAGCTCAATGTTAAGCTGTTTCATCGCCAGAGTCGTGCCATGACCCTCACCGCCTCGGGCAGCCATTTCTACAATAAAACCACGCCCTTGCTGGCGACTCTGGAGCAGACTTTCTCCGAGCTGTCGGGGAAGGAAGCGGCGGTTAACGGCCATCTACGCATACTGATCTTTCCGATCCCCGAGCTCTTGTATATCACCCAAGCGATATTCGAGTTTATGGATCTCAATCCGGCGCTAACGGTGGAGATCATCGTCAGCTCAGAGCCCAAGGATATGATCCGCAACAACATCGATCTGGCCTTCATGCTCGAAGATGCGTTTAACGAGAATGAGATGGTGGCACGGCACATCATCAGCGAATTCGTGCATTTCTTTGCCAGCCCGGAATACCTGGAGAGGGCGGGTAAACCCACCAAGCCGGAGGAGTTGCCCGAGCATAACTCCATTTTGTTTCGCTATCCCAACGGTAGGATCTTCAACGAGGTGCCCTTCGGCAAAGACAGGATACTGTCGGTAACGGGTAACCTGTGTGTCAACAGCCTGAGTACCTGTCTAGAGGCCGCCTTGATGGGGCGTGGCATCGCCATGATGCCGCTGCCGATCGCCCGGGAATATGTGGAAAATGGCAAGCTGGTGATGCTATTTGAAGATATCGAGCCCTATGAGGGTAAGTGTTTCCTCGTCTATCCTTCGCGGCGTTTCATTAGCCTCGCCAGTCAACGCTTTATCGACCATGTATTGAAGGCATTAGATGAGTGTCTGCAAAATGGTGCCTGCGATCGTGAGGCCAGGACCAAGGGGGCGATTAAGCCGTTAATTTAACGCTATTCGCCGCAGACAATTAAGCCGAAGGGCGCCAGCAGCTGACTCTGCTGCCAGGCGTCTATCATCACCCCTTCCAGTGCCACCTCGCGGGGATCCAGCCCCTCGAGATCCACCCTCGTCAGGTTGGCGCCCCTGAGATCGAACTCGCCCCACAGCTCAGGGCTAAACTCGCCGCCGCTGAGGTCACTGCCCTTAAGCGATGCCCCGGTCAGGTTGGCGCCGCGCCAGCGATTGTCGGTCAGTTCGCAATCTTCCAGTATCGCCTGGGACAGGTTAGCGTAGGCGAGGTTACAGCCGGAGAACACGGCGCTGCAGAAGTAGTGGTTAATGCCTATCTGATTGGCGAAACTGGCGCGGTAGAAGTCGGCGCCCTGCAGGTTAGAGTCTCGAAACTCGGCGCCGAAACAGCGGGCACCTGTGAAGCGCGCCAGGTTGAGGCGACAGTCACTGAACTTGGCGTTGATCAGCGTGGCGTAGCTAAAATCACACCCCAGCAGATCGCCGGGCTCGACAAACTGACACTGCTCGAAGTGGCAGTCGGTCAAATCCGCGCGGTTAAAGCTGCAGCGCAAGAAGCGGCAGCGACGAAACTGCAGCCCCTGCAGATCCTCACCGCTGAAGTCATGCTCAAAGTAATCCTGTTCAAGCGTCTCGTGTTGCAAATCATCCATGGCGGCTAGCCCTCTGTTAACGCTTGTAGATCTCGACGTGCTTGGGCGTGGTGTCTGGCTCAGTGATGCGACTGGCCAGGATATAACAGGCGATGCCCATCACGGCGTTGGTGATAGGTAGCGCCAGCAGCAGCCCCTTCACGCCGCCTAGGTAAGAGCCCAGCGCCGCCAGCGGCAGCAGGAGCAGAAACAGGCGGCAGACGTTTAGCACCAAGGAACTCATCGGCCTGTGATAGGCGTTGAGCGAGGTGGCGGTGAGGATCACCATCCCCAGCGGGCCATAGGCGGCGGGCAGGGCGATGATGTAAAAAGCGAGCCACTCGATCACCTGGGGATCTTTACTGAACAGCTGGGCGATAGGCGTCGCCATGAGTGCCAGCGGCAGATAGATGAGGGTCTGGAATACCAGCACGAAACGCAGCGATAGCATCAAGGCGTCGCGGGCGCGCTCCGTCTGCCCCGCCCCCAGGTTTTGGGCGATAAAAGGCACCAAACTGGAGGAGAGCGCCATCACGGCGATCAGTAAAACCGACTCCAAACGGGTGCCGGCGCCGAAGGCTGCCACCGCGCTGTGGTCGATGCGCGCCAGCATGGCCATTATGATGGCGTTAGCCACAGGGTTGAGCAGGTTCATCAGCGCCGCAGGCTGGGCGATATGGGCCAGCTGGCGCCAGTTGCAGTGAATGCGCTCAAGGTTAAACTCGGCAAAGTCCACCAGGTTGCGCTTGATGATTAAAAGGTATCCCGACAAGGACAGCGCCACCACCCAGGAGATCAGGGTGGCGATGGCCGCGCCCTGAATTTCCAAGCGGGGGAAGGGGCCCAGACCGAAGATGAGCAGCGGATCCAGCACTAGGTTGATCACCGCCGCCAGGGCCATGATCTTGGCCGGCGACTTGGTATCACCGGTGGCGCGCAGCCCCTGGTTGCCCACCATCAAGAGCACCAGCAGCGGCGCCCCCAGATACCAGAGAAACATATAGTCGCGGATCAGCGGCAGGCTGTCGTCGTTGGCGCCCAGCAGGGTAAACAGCGGGCCGATAAACAGGCTGCCCAGCAAGGAGAGGGCGGCGATCAGCCAGAAGGTGATCAGCAGGGCATCGTGCAGAAACACCTTGGCCTTGGGGCTGTTGCCACTGCCGATGAGGCGGCCGAGGTTAGTCGATACCCCGGCCCCTATGCCAATGGCGATGCTGGAGACGATCAGGGTGACCGGAAAGGTAAAGCTGATGGCCGCCAGGGCTTCTGTCCCCAACTGGCTGATAAAAAAGGTGTCTACAAGGCTGAACCCAAGAATGGTGAGAATACCAATCAGGTTCGGGAGGCTCATATTTAGCAGTACACGACCGATTGGCTGACTGAGCAGCCCGTGTCTGTCTCTCATGTATGTGGAATGCCTAGGTAACAGAAGGAGGGCAATTCTATCAGGAAAGGCTGATCTTTTATAAAACCCAGTTAAAAAAAATCAGATTTTTTTTGTAAAGCCCTTGGATCTGCTAAACCTTATCCCCATATATCGAACATCCCGCGGCGAAAGCTATCTCGCCGCACTTTTAATTTGATAAACCGCCAACGTTTGTTGGGCAAAAAAATCATTAGGAGAGTCCGTAGATGAATATTCGTCCATTACATGACCGCGTCATTGTTAAGCGTTCTGAAGTTGAATCAAAATCAGCCGGTGGCATCGTACTAACAGGTAGTGCAGCCGAGCAGTCAACTCGCGGTGAAGTTCTTGCAGTAGGCAATGGCCGAATTCTTGAAAATGGCACTGTGCAGCCACTGGACGTGAAAGTCGGTGACATAGTGATCTTCAACGAAGGTTATGGCGTGAAGAAAGAGAAGATCGATGGCCAAGAGGTCTTGATCCTTTCTGAATCAGATTTGATGGCTGTAGTGGAATAATCCACTCAATATCCCGTTTAACCAGAATTTTATTAAAGGATACAGAACATGGCAGCTAAAGAAGTTTTATTTGGCAATGACGCTCGCGTAAAAATGCTTGCGGGCGTAAACGTACTGGCTAACGCAGTTAAAGTTACTCTAGGCCCTAAAGGCCGTAACGTAGTTCTAGACAAGAGCTTCGGCGCGCCGCTGATCACCAAAGACGGTGTATCGGTAGCTAAAGAGATCGAACTGGAAGACAAGTTCGAAAACATGGGCGCGCAGATGGTGAAAGAAGTTGCTTCTAAAGCCAACGACGCCGCCGGTGACGGTACCACTACTGCAACCGTACTGGCACAAGCTATCGTAACCGAAGGCCTGAAAGCCGTTGCCGCTGGCATGAACCCAATGGATCTTAAGCGCGGTATCGACAAGGCGGTTGTGGCTGCTGTTGCCGAGCTGAAGACCCTGTCTCAAGAGTGTAGCGACACTAAGGCTATCGCTCAGGTAGGTACCATCTCTGCTAACTCTGACGAGTCAATCGGCGAAATCATCGCAACTGCGATGGAAAAAGTCGGTAAAGAAGGCGTGATCACAGTTGAAGAAGGTCAGGCCCTAGAGAACGAGCTGGACGTGGTTGAAGGTATGCAGTTCGACCGTGGTTACCTGTCTCCATACTTCATCAACAAGCCAGAAACTGGCAGCGTTGAACTTGAAAACCCATACATCCTATTGGTTGACAAGAAGATCTCTAACATCCGTGAGCTACTGCCGATCCTTGAAGGTCTGGCGAAAACCGGTAAGCCACTGATGATCATCGCAGAAGACGTTGAAGGCGAAGCCTTAGCGACTCTGGTTGTGAACAACATGCGTGGCATCGTTAAAGTAGCCGCGGTTAAGGCACCTGGTTTCGGTGACCGTCGTAAGGCAATGCTACAAGATATCGCTATCCTGACTGGCGGTACTGTGATTGCCGAAGAGATCGGTCTTGAGCTTGAAAAAGCGACTCTGGAAGACCTAGGTACCGCTAAGCGCGTTGTGATCACCAAAGATGACACTACCATCATCGACGGTACTGGCGAGCAAGAGCAGATCTCTGCCCGCGTTGCCCAGATCAAGCAACAAGCCGAAGAGACGACTTCTGACTACGACCGTGAAAAACTGCAAGAGCGTATGGCTAAGTTGGCCGGCGGTGTTGCAGTGATCAAAGTTGGCGCGGCTACCGAAGTTGAAATGAAAGAGAAGAAGGCTCGCGTAGAAGACGCGCTACACGCGACTCGCGCTGCCGTTGAAGAAGGTGTGGTTGCCGGTGGTGGTGTTGCCCTGATCCGCGTTGCCTCTAAGATTGGCGAGCTGGACGTGGCTAACGAAGACCAGAAGCACGGTGTAACTATCGCACTGCGCGCCATGGAAGCGCCACTACGTCAAATCGCGACCAACGCAGGTGAAGAAGCCTCAGTGGTAGCGAACAACGTGAAGAACGGCTCTGGTAACTATGGTTACAACGCTGGTAGCGACGTGTATGGCGACATGCTAGAGATGGGTATCCTTGACCCAACTAAGGTGACTCGTAGCGCGCTACAGTTCGCTTCATCTATCGCAGGTCTGATGATCACCACCGAAGCTATGGTGGGTGATGTACCACAAGAAGCTGGTGCTGGCGATATGGCCGGTATGGGTGGAATGGGTGGTATGGGCGGAATGGGCGGCATGATGTAATTCTAGCTGGTTAAAATCGTCTATAGCGGCGTTATCTTGCCACTCGTTTAGACAGCTAAACGTCGCGGCAAGATGCCTTGCTCTAAAACGATTTTTCCTGCGCTAGAAGTAATGCTGGTCTAAAACCTAACAGCCTGAAACCAAGTTAATTTAATAGTAAAGCCCCGATACCTAACGGTATCGGGGCTTTTTATTTGTGGTGAGAGAGTGAGTGGCGTAGTTTTGCCACATTCTTGTAAGGTGTTAGCAGACAGCTAAACATCACGGCAAGATGCCTTGCTCTAAAACGATTTTTCCTGCGCTAGATTAATACTGGTCTAAATCGTTTATAGTGGCGTTACATTTCCGCTTGTGTAAGTGAACTACACGTCGTGGAAAAATTCTTGCTCTAAAGCGATTTATCCTACGTAAAATAACCTGTAAAGTTACAATAGCTATATCAAAAAAAGGGAATCCAAAGACTCCCTTTTTTGTGTCCTATAAAAATTAGGGGTGATAATTTAGGATATGGCTTAATAGGTTGTGAGTATTAGTTCTCGAATTATAAGTTATCAGCAGAAACAGCAAGACTTCCTAAAAGGAGGGTGAGTTTCAATCATGAATATAACGTTTATAGATGCTGGTTTTTTCTTATAACGTCAATAGTTCATTTGTAATAAATATGTTGATTACAAGGAGGGTAATTGTGAGAGTAAGTGGTTTTACCATAGATGATGTGCTTTGGGCTGAGTTAAGAAAGTGCCAAAAAGGTAGCATTAAAACTGCACTTAGCTATGTAAGAAGGCCACTGAACGCTGAGGCTAAATCTTGCTTAATTAGCTTACCGACAGGCGCGGGTAAATCAGGTGTTATTAGTGTTATCTGTCATAAGGCTACACAGAAAAAAGTACTGGTTTTATGTCACCGTAGGGCTGTATGTAATCAACTGCTTGATGACATTAATGGTAAATTCTTCAATGAGCGTGCAGAGGGGGAGGATATTCCTCTTAAGCCGGCTTTTAGTATAGTTGATGACACATCTGCTAATGGCGTGTATGTGTCAACTTTTCAAAAGCTACAAACTTTCACTCAAGCCCAGTTAGATGAGCTGAAGCAGAATATTGAATTGGTTATCATTGATGAAGGTCATGCCGAGCCATCTCCAGTTTGGCGTAATTTGGTACGCAACATTGAAGCACATAAGATAGTTATTACAGCAACGCCATACCGTAATGACCTATTTCAGTTTGATATTGATGCTAACGCTAGTTACATATATACCTTTGAAAAAGCGCTTGAAGACGGTGTGCTAAAAGAGCCTCAGTTTGAAACTATCCAAGCTGATGAGTTAAGCGCATCCATTCGCCATTTCTTAAACAATAATCCTGGTGCCAAATGTATCATAAAAGCTAATAAATTTAGTGATGTAGAACATTATTACGCTTTATTAAATGAGCAGTTTAATTTATTGGCGATCCATGAGCAGTTCACGGCTGATCCACGTGAAAATGCGAAATCATCCGTTCCATCTAACCTAAATAGTTCAAACTATGAAGTCATCATTCATCAACGTAAGCTTGATGAAGGTGTTGATATTCCTCAAGCAAAGCTGCTGGTTTTAACCTATGCGGTAAGTAGTGGCAGGGAGTTAGTTCAAACTATAGGGCGAGTGGTTCGTCTGTTCGGCGAGGTTGATCCAAAGGTTTTGGAGCTCGGGCAAAATGCAAATGAACAGATGTGGCGCAATTATCGAATATTTGACTCATCGATCAGTGATGATAGTGCGGCCAAGAAGTTTATATCTTCATTAGATGTAAATAGGCTCATTGAACTATATTTAGAAGCTTTTCCTGATGCTAGTTACTATGGAAATCGTTTCTTAAGTAAGTTTGATCTCAATACCTTTAACCCCGAAGCCTCGCTTAACATTCCTACTGCCTCGGTTTGTTTTCTTAACCAATCAAGAAACTTCAATATTGAGGTTATGTTAGATGCGTTGTACTGGCGATGTAATAACGCAGGTGAGTTAGCAAGGAAGATTGATACAGACTATGGGATTAAAGTAATTGTCTCTATTGCATTTAATCGTTCTAAATTTCTAGCTGATAAGTTTTTCTTTGAACCATCACTGGAGATCACTCTGTTTAAAGAGATTGCTCAAAATATTGTTGCCATTTATGACAGTCGAGGGCGTAGATTCAATGGCGATAAGGATTTAAATTTAGGCTCTGCGGTGACACAAGATCAACTGTTAAAGGTCATGTCTCGAGGTGTCTCTGTCAAAACAAAAGAAACAAGCAGTAAGTCAGTTAGCTCTGCCAGACGGCGACCTGAAAGTGTTGCTGTAAAAGGGCCTAATTTAGAGGATATGTCCGATTTACAGAGTAATGCTGCATATAGGCTTGCGACTTTGAGGTGTGATACATATAACCAGTTTGATCAAAAGTCTGGCAGTTATTACGTAGGGGTTGATTCTGGCCGAATTTCTGACCAAAAAGAAAGTTCATTTAGCCTAAGGGACCTGAATGATTGGTTAGAGGGGATGGAAGCTATGATTTTAGGCAACCCCGCAATCACGAGTGGGTTAGTACACTCTTTTGCAAAGCCTATTCCTGTAAATGTCGACTTGGGTATTGAGAGTTTAATTTTTGACTTTAGTGAGTTTGAGCAACCTATATCTATACTCGTAGATGGAGAACGTTTTATTCTAGAAAATGAGTTCATATATAGACAGTACGATGATGGATGTTTGTTAAATGCAGAGGTTGAACGGAGCAAAGTCAAAGCAACTTTACAGGCAGAAGAGCCATTTCTAGTGCTAACTACGGATGAGCAAATACTGTATTCATTAGAAGATGGAGTGGAACCTAATCTTGATCTAGTTGAACTACTAACAAAGTACTTACACAAAGCCCTATTGGAAAATGGTGTGGGTTATTCACAGGGGAAATTCTTCGAACTTAAATTGCCTGTGGAGAATGATTTTGATATTGCCAATTCACAGTTAGCAAATGTGGTTGTTGGTATGGATACATTAGTGGGTGCAAATCTAGACGAGAAAGGCCTTAATAATGGTGTTTATCAAGTTATTAACCAGGAGTTTAGTGCAAACTCTATCTTTTATCTGTTAGACCAGATTAAGAGCAATGCTTTAGATAATCCGACACTTCGCCAATTAGGTCCATTTAATCAATATATTCCCGCAGCAGATCTAGTACTCAATACTGATATGGGGACTGAACCTGCCGACTTTATCCTCTCTTCGCCAGAAAAATTAGTTTATGTACATGTAAAGTGTGGTTCATCACAAAACCCTCAATCATCAGCTGGCGCACTTGCTGAAGTTGGCTCCCAAGCCATAAAGAATATTGAGATGTTAATTAGCGGTAATTCCAACTTAACGGCTGCAAACTGGAATCGTTTGCTGGGGCCTTGGCCTCAAAATGGTGCTGCTCAGCAAATGCATGAAAGAATCAGAATGTTTAAAGGTGAGCGCTTCCAAGCTGCTAATAATAATGAACGAGAAGCGATGACTGAAGAAGTGTGGGACATTATCGCACAAAGAAGACGCTCAAGCAGAGTTCATAAAGAAGTGTGGATTGTCGCCGCTAATAGTTTCTCGGCTAGTCATTTCGAAACGCAATTAACACGTGGGCACAATGCGTTAAGTGAGTCATTACAAGCCTACCAGTTAATTCAAAGTTGGTTGTCGACGGCAAATAGCAATGATGTCGACTTGAAAATATTTGTATCTCCTTAACTCTTGGGAAAAGTAGTCAATCCAGGGAATTTGATATAACAATAAGTGGGGTTAATAAGTCCTTGCCTTATGCCGACTCTCTGGTGAGAGCGGCGCCATCCCTGACATTCATTCGCACAATCTAGTAAGCGCTTAAATATTGTTTTAACAACAAAATATTAACTTATCCTACAGTATGGCCGCCGCGCAAGGCAATAGTGAACAAGATACCGCTCAGGAATGGTCGGGACCGTCAGAATAGTGTCGATGATGTTTTGCGGTGTTAGAGACTCTGAGAGTGTAACAAATGACACTTTTGGCCCATTTGCTAACCCGAACAGATGAAAGGTGTATGATGTTACACTTTTTGCTCTATTGGTCTTGTTAATACTCAAAAAGTGTATGTTGCTACACTTTTATGTTGAATCATCCCTTTATCGTGGCTAAAGTGTAGCAAAGTACACTTTATGGTGATCTTATGAGCTCCTCGTTAAACCAAGATTCGTTGGGATTGCTGATTAAAACCCGCAGGAAGGAAGCTGCGCTGACTCAAGAGGTGGCGGCAATGTTGTGCGGTGTCACTAAGAAAACCTTGATTCGTGTCGAGAAGGGCGAAGATGTCTACATCTCTACCGTATTCAAGATACTTGATGGTCTGGGGATTCGGCTCGCTGTCGAGTCAAAGTCGGATGCCGGCTCAAGTGAGTGGTACTAGCCATGGCCGAATCACCAATCCTTGTGTTAGATATGCTACTTGGTGACCAGCTTATCGGCGCGTTGTCATTTAATCCAAGCGATGAGCGTTTTGCGGTCAGCTACACTCAAGCCTGGCAGCAAAGCGGTTTTCCGTTATCACCTATGGTCCCTTTGGATGGCTCGGGTAGCAGTACGCAAATTGCCATGTTTCTGGTTAATTTACTGCCTGAGAATAAGGGGCTCGATTATCTTGTTGAATCGCTTGGTGTTGCAAAGGGCAATACCTTTGCGCTTATTCGGGCCATTGGCCTAGACACTGCGGGTGCCATCGCCTTTTCTTCTAACGGTTCTGCATTTCCACCGACAACATTCCGGACTATCAGTGACGATGAGATCGTTCAGCGACTGGAAGATCCTGAGTTCTGGCCGATGGAGATTTGGGATGGTAGACCCAGGCTGTCGGTGGCTGGGGTACAGTCAAAGTTAAATCTCTTCTTTAATGGTGAGGAGTTTGGCTTCGGTGAAGGAGCACTGTCATCGACACATATCCTGAAGTTTGAACAGCATCCGCATCTGGTCATCAACGAGTTCCTTACTATGCGCTTGGCTAAGGCGCTGGCCTTGAATGTCGCGAATGTCGAGATTCGTTGTTTTGGCCAGTATAAATCCTTGTGTGTCGAACGTTTCGATCGTCGCTATCTGGCCGATGAAAACAGGGTGCAGAGGCGGCACATTATCGATAGTTGCCAAGCCCTTGGTTTTAGCGTCAACAAGAAATATGAACGTAACTTTGGTAGTGGACGGGATGTCAGGGATATTCGTGAAGGTGTCAGCCTGCCAAGGTTGTTTGGCCTAGCTAATCAATGTATTAATCCTGCAGCAGCCAAGCAGGATATGTTGCGGTGGACGCTGTTCAATTTATTGAGTGGCAATGCCGATGCCCATGGGAAAAACTACTCGTTTTTTATGACGCCTAAGGGGATGTCACCTACACCTTGGTATGACTTAGTTTGTGTCGCCCTGTATGAGGATTTTGAACAAGAGTTGGCAATGGCGATAGATGATGAATTCGATCCCAATAAGATTTATGCCTATCAGCTTGCCGCTTTTAGCGAAGAGGTGGGATTACCAAGAGCCTTAATCGTAAATAGCCTGGATAAGATGCTAGTTAAGATAAGGCTCGAAATTGATGGTGTCATCGCCATGCTCAAAGACTTGGACGAAGATGAGCAGGCTTTTGTGGAGGCATATAAGGCACAATTGCTGGCCAGGTGCGAACGTTATTCGGCGATCGCTCCTGAAATCAAGGCTATTGAGCTTTAACCCTTAACAGGCCATCGGCATCAGCCGAGCTGTTTTTAATGATTAGGACAAATTTCCTTAAGTGGATCTATGGTATGGATACACAACATGTATGAAGATCTTATGCCGGTTTTGGTGATCGCCGTGATGCTGGCGCTGCTCGTTGCGGTCATGCTTTTTATCGAGGGACGACGTAAGCCGACCATAATGCCGGGCTGGTTAGACTTGCAGGGCTTTGAGCGTCTGTTTATCTACTGGGATGCGCCGAGTGCGAAGGAGTATGGCGAAAAGCATCCTCGCCGTTATCAGCGTCTGCTCGAGGCCTGGCAAGATCTGCCGCCAGAGGAGGCTTGGTTTCACTATAACCTCTCCTGTATCGGCGTGACGCCTGTGGGGGCGAGTGTGCGTAGCGCGAAACGTTGGTGTCAGAAGGCCTGGCTGAATAAGCAGGATGTTGAGGCGGCCTATCATCTGGGGATGATGCAGCTTATGGGCTTAGGTGGGGCGCCGGAGTATCGCTCGGCGTTGACACTGTTTGAGGCGGCGGAGCAGGGGGGCATCATACGCGCGACTACTGCTCGCGGCCTGATGTTGCTGCGTGACCCTGGTTTTATGAGTACTGGCTATGTAAATACTGGCTTTGGCAACTCAGATATAGGAGATTCTGGCTTAGCAGAGGACTGGCCAATCGAGATGCCCAAGGCGCAGCGCCACGCCGAGGCGCTGGCCTGCTTCATGGGAGCGTTTGCACAGGGCGATATGTTGGCGGCGCTTAACTTGGGTTACATGCTGGAGCATGGCCTTGGTTTAGATGCGGGTGCAGAGGCTGAGCGCGCGGCCAATCTGGATCGCGCCATCGAGAGTTATCTGCTGGCAGCAGAGGCCGGATTGCCGGCCGCTCAGTATCGTCTGTCTATGCTGTTTGAGGATCGCGGCGAGCTGGTCGATGCCTATCGCTGGGCCTATGTTGCCGCGGCCTGCTCTGAGTCCGACATCCCCATGGCTCGCAGCCAGAGGTTGGCAACCTTGCTGGATAGTTGCACCCTGCAGCAGGCGCAGGAGTCGGCCAGAGCAACCGCCCACAGGATAATGACGCCACGTGTGCTCGCCATGCTACATAACCTTAAGCATCTGCGCAGTGCGGCTTAACCCTTTATCTGGCTCTCTGCGCTAACGCTCGGCTTTAACCTGAACAATTACCCATTTTTAAGATTTGCCTCAGCTTGCTTGGGTAGCATGGTGACTGTTTTGTGTCTGGAATGGTTATCAAAGGGAGCGAGCGGCATGGGAAATCAGCATTTAAATGGGACTAAGCGGGGGCCTTGGATGGCGATTGGGGTGAGTCTGGCCGTGGTGGGCCTGATCGCGCTGCTGCTTATGATGATGCCCAAGGGCTTCAAGGCGACCCATGAGGAGATAGGCAAGGGCACGCCGGCCCTGGTGTTTGTCTACGACCCTAATCTGGCGGTGAGCCATACTCAGACAGAGCAGATGAACGAGGCGCGGGGCCATCTAGGCGATAATGTACTGTTTCTGCTGGCGAGAGTCGGCACCCCTGAGGGTGAGCAGCTGATCGCCAAATACCGGGCGGGCGCCGCCGAACTCCTGCTGTTTGATGGCTCGGGCAAGCTGGTTAAGCGCCAGCTTGCGGTGCAGGATGCCAATCAGTTGATGCGCTGGGTACGTTAATCCCTCGTTGGGCGCGTTTTCGGGCGCGCCGCCTATCTTTAATCGCTAATCCTTCAATACCAATTCTTTGCTGCTAGTTACTCAGTGCTAGCCATTGTCCCTGCAGCCCGCCTTAACCTAAGTGTTTCCAGTTTGCTGAACATTTGTTAATCGAAAAAGTCGTTGTTGAAACCCGCTGGGGTGGTAAAATGCCGCTCGGCTTGCGGTTGCTGCTGTTTAACACGGCAACAAATACGCAGCCCCATAACTCCTAACATCTTATTTTTCCTGACTAATCATTAGAGTGTTTATGAAACGGATTTTATGCTTGTCCCTGCTGGCCTTTTCTCAAATGGCCGCCGCCGTAGAACCCCTGATTGAAACGCCAAAAGATATGCAGCCTACCTGGGTCGATGAGATCCTGGACGTCTTCGGCGCCGACGGTGAGTTTGACGAGAGCAAGACCATAGACATGAGCTACCTGCCGACCGCCTATTACACGCCCGAGAAGAAGTTCGGCGTGGGCCTGCTGATGGTGGGGCTGTATAAGACAGATGGCGCGGCGCCCGAAGAGCAACCCTCTTCCCTGGTGCTGAACTCCTTCGTGTCGATGAACAACTCCTACGGCGTCGAAGTGGAAAACATGACCTTCTTCAACGGCGGCAAGCAGCGTCTGCTGCTGGGGCTGGAGCTGCACAACGAGGCGTCTGTCTACTATGGTCGTGGCATAGCCGATGGCAACATCGACAGCAATCACCATGAGTTCGACGAGCAGCTCTATAGCTTCACGCCGCGCTGGATGACTCAGGTGGCCGACAACTATTTTGTTGGCGTGGGCGCCGACTTTACCTACGCCAGTGCCGACAAGTTCACTCGGGTAGAGGGCGATATTCCCCTGCCATCCGACGGCATCTTGCCAAGCAACTTCAGCTCGGGCCTGGTGGTGACCAGCATCTATGATTCCCGCGACTACCGCCTCAACGCCACCAAGGGCTGGTTGTTGCAGCTTGATGCGGGCCTGTATCAAAACAGCGAGTACGACAGCTTTGCCAAGTATGACCTCGAGCTGGCCAACTATATCGATCTCAGCACCACCTCTTTGTTGAGCCAGATGCCAGGGCTTATCGCCTGGCAGGTGCAGGGCCACTTCACCAGCGGTGACGTGCCCTGGAACATGCTGCCGGATCTCGGCGGTTCCAGCGCCATGCGCGGCTACATCAAGGGCCGCTACCGTGACAAGCAGATGATGATGGGCCAGGTCGAGTACCGTCTGCCTATCTTCCAGCGTTACGGCATGGTGTTCTGGGGCGGCGTGGGTAGCGTGGCCGACAAGGTGAGCGATCTTAACGATGAGCTGCTGACCTCTTATGGCACAGGTTTCCGCCTTAAGATCAAAGACAACATCAACCTGCGTCTGGACGTGGGTGTCGGCGAGAACGAGACCAACTTCTACCTCAACGTCAACGAAGTCTTCTAGCCATGACAGTGCTGCCTGCTCGATTGTGTGTTAACGCCAAGCCTATGCTTGTCGCCTCGGCCGTTGTTGCGGCCCTGGCTTTGAGCCAGTGCGCGAAGGCGGACGAGACTCAGAACCGTGATGCACAAGACAAGGCTGTTATCGATGCGGCCCCTAAGCAGAAGCCACAGTGTACTCGCCGCTCGGATTACGACATCTATCTCAGCGGCATACACACGGGCACCATGAGCCGCACCGAGCAGTGGCAGGGCAAGCAGGCAGTAGTGACTTCAAACAGTGAGGCCAGCATCTTAGGCATTGGCACCCGCTATCGGCAGCGGGCCGAACTCAGCTGGTCAGAGGCCACTGAGGAGTGGATCACCCAGGCGTTTCATCAGCAGGTGAGCGGCTTTCGCGCCAGAGACATGCAGGTGCGTTTCAGTCAGAATGGCCGCGCCGCGCGGGTGGATCTGGATGGTGAGGTGACCGACTACCACTCCAAAGACAAGGCCCTGCGGGACGTAGACACCCTGGCGATAGAGATGCGGCGGCTATTGATGCAGGGCAGGCACCAGTTTGCCTTGGTTCGTCAGGCGTCCGATGCCATGGAGCCCTATCAATTTTATGTTAAGGCTCCGCAAGCCGCCGAAGTGGCGCCTTGGGGCCAATTGATGCTGGTACCCGTGGAACAGACTGGCGCCGAAGAGGTGACCTACTATTTCGCCCCCGAGCTGGACTATCAGCTGATCAAGGCGCGCTATCACGGCATCTTGCTGCAGGGCCTTATCGAGCTGAAGCATTACAGCTCGAGTTGCGAATCCGCCCCCTCGGCGTGAGTCGCGCGCTTTCTTTCTTATCCAAGCGCGGCGGCTAACATAAACGCTCAAGATAAACGCCCAAGATAAACGCCTAGCTTAAGCGACTAATTTAAGCCAAGAGCCTGCTAGTTGGTTTCGTAGTGGGCGATCGGTAGCTGACTGACGCTGTCGAGTCGCCAGGCACCTTTCTCGTAGACGAAGCTGACGCTGTGCAGGGTATCCTTGAACTCATAGCGTTCGCTTGATTTGGGCAAGGCATCTTTAAATTCGATCTGAATGTTTTGGTAGCCTTGCTCGAGCGACATCTTACTCAGATGGCTGGGCAGGTCTATCAGGCGGCTCAGCGCCTTGTCTAACTCACGATCCTTTATCGGTAGCTTAAGTTTAAACTGCTCGCTGAACAGCGCCGAGAAGGCCTGTTTATCTTTGCTGTGGGTGTAGGCGGCGACAGTCCAGTCGGCCAGCAGCAGTTCGAATGCCTTGTCGGCCTGGGTGAGCGAGGCGATAGGCGTCTTGTTGTCGTTGGCTAGGTATGCCTTGAGCGTCGCCTCGGCTTCTTGGTAGCCGTCGATGAAGATCTGCGCCACCTGAGTCGCCGCCGGATCTTGGCTCGCCTTAAGCTCATCGGTTACGGTCGCGATGGCGTCCCCGCGGGCCTGCCAGCTGTCGAAGCCCTTCATCAGGCCTTGGAGTGAGGCCTTATGTTGTTTCACCACCTCGGCAACGGCCTTATCCTGTTGGCGCGCCTGTCTGATCTTAGTGCCGACATACTCGCTGTAGGTGCCGCTGAGCAGGCTGGCTGGCGACTCGAAGTAGAGACCCGCACCGCTGTAGGGATCGACCCAGAAAGCGCTGCTATCTATCGGCGCCATGGTCTTGGGCGTCATGCCGTTAAAGTAGAGATCTGTGAGTGTCGTCTTGTGCTTAGTGAAGAAGGCCGCTATCGCCTTGCTATCCGTAGCGGGCACTTGCCGGTATTGCGCCGCTAGTTGCTGCAAGCCTTGGGATGCCTGGATTCTCTGACTGGCATAGTAGCCGCAGCGCAGGTCACAGGCTTGCTTGGTCAGGCTAGAGGCTGGCCCTATGTTGATTGTCTTGCTCTGCACGAAGACCTCGGCGGTATAGATGCCCCTGGGGATAGCGCCGCTTTTATCCATCAGGTAGATGGTGTTGTTGGGGCTATGGCGGCCGACGACCTGGAGATCTTGCTTGCTGGCGCAGAGGGAAAAGTCACGGCTGGTGACCGGCAGCTCCTTGTTATAGGTGGAGACCACTAGCTTCTCCAGGCTGACGCCCTCGGGCACTGTGCCTGTGATGCTGAGATCACACTGCTGAGCGTTAGCGCTCATTGTCATCGCGCCTAAGCCTAGGCCGATGATTAGACATCCTTGTTTCATAAAGCTTCCTTGTCGCTATTAAATTAAATTGACTTTATATGCTTCCCCAGCGGCACCATTGTCGCTCACAGGGGATACCGTCGCCATCGCCGTCCATTTCTGTGCCCGGGCAATGACGAAGGTAATAGGTGGCCTCCTCGCAGGAGCGCATATGACTGCAATGTGTCTTACCTGCCTCACAGCGAAACTTAGGCGTAGCCGGTTGCCACTCTTGGGTCTCGACTGTAGGGAGTTCTTCGTAGGTGATCACCGGAGTGGCATTGAGTGCCTGATACTGTTTAATGGCGAAGCTGCCGATACTTACCAGTATGATAATGAAGATCATCCGCTGTAGGCGTGAGCCGGAGCGACGATGGGAATAGTGGGACGTGGGCGTATGGTCTTTATATTGGGAGCGAGTCGGTTTATTCGCGAGGCCGGAGGTTACGCCCGATATGACGGCGACCCCCTCGATGCTGGCTTTAATCGCCTTTATCTTGCCATCACTCTGTTGCTGGCTTTGATAGACAATTTCGTCGCCTACCACAGGCTTTCTGGCCATCTGTTTCAGGGCGGAGATATGGATAAACACATCTTGGGCATTGGGCGTATTTGGCTTGATAAAGCCAAAGCCTTTGTCGTCGTTCCAGCGAACCAGTGTGCCTCTTTCCATGGCAAAGGTTGTCCTTTTTTGAATTGTTTTGCTATCGATGCAGTCGCTAAGCAATGATTTTCACTCAGCTTTTTATCTATGCTATCGCGAATGCTCCCGCTTTGTCATCAGCTAATGCTGACCAGGTTCAGCACCCAACCCATCAGGGTGAAGGCGACCAGTAGCAGGGCAAACAGCAGGGCTAGCAGGCGCCACTGCATCACCTGTTTGAGCATGACAAATTCGGGAAAGCTGGCGGCGACCGTGCTCATGCAGAAGGCCAGTGTGGTGCCCAGGGGCACGCCTTGGATCAACAGGCTCTCCAGCACCGGAATCACCCCGGTGGCATTGGCATACAGGGGGATGCCCATCAGTACGGCGATGGGCACTGACCACCACTGGCCGTCGCCCAGGTTGGCTTCAAGATAACCTGCGGGCACGAAGCCGTGTAGCGCCGCGCCGATACCGACTCCAATAATCACCCATTTCCACACGCGGCCGAAGATGGTGAGCGTCTCCTCCTTGGCGAACTGGTGACGCTGGCGCCAGCTTATGCCGGGCGTGCTCTCGTCTGGCGTGTAAGTGTCAGATGCAGAAGTTGAAGTTTGCGTCTGGGTGGCGCCACGTCGGTAGGCGTTGGCGGCGAGGGGCTGTAGCCAGCGCTCGGCATGCAGTAGGTCGAGCAGGGCGCCGCCGAGCATGCCAATGGTGATGCCGGTGAGGGCGTAGAGCAGGGTGATCTTGGCCCCCAGCAGGCTAAACAGCAGCAAGATGGCCACCTCGTTGATCAGCGGCGAGGTTAGCAGGAAGGCCATGGTGATCCCCACGGGGATCCCCGCCGTGGTAAAGCCGAGGAACACGGGAATGCTGGAGCAGGAGCAGAAGGGGGTGATGGCGCCAAAGCCGGCCCCCAAGCCATAACCCAGCAGCTTAGGCTTGCCCGCCAGATAGTCGCGCACCCGCTCGACATTGAGCGCGGCTCGTAGCCAGCCGATCAGGTAGATCATCACCACTAAGAGGGCGAAGATCTTGCTGGTGTCTTCGACGAAGAAGTGCAGCGCCTGTCCGGCGGCGCTCTGGCTGGAGAGGCTGAGCAGATCGTAGACCAGGAGATCGGCGAGTTGGGTAAACCAGGCTAGCATGGGGCCCCCTTGAGGTGACTGAGGCGCTATTGCACCTTGTTGATCTTGGTCAGCAGCTGGGCGAGCTCGTCCTCGCTGGGCAGGCGGCCGGCGGCCAGGACTTCGCCGTCGATCACTATGGCTGGGGTCGACATCACGCCGTAAGCGGCGATCTGCGCCATGTCGCTCACCTTGGTCAGCTCTATATTGAGGTTAAGCGTTTCGGCGATCCTGGCGATGTCGCTGGCGAGGTTAGTGCAGCGTTTACAGCCGCTGCCGAGTACTTCTATCTTCATCTGTTTCCCCTTATCTCACGGATTGAATAGGTTTGGCTTTATCTACTTTGGCTTTATCTGTTTTGGCTGCTAATGACTTGGCGCAGCAGCCGGGTGATTGCGCAAGGGCGGTCTCGATACAGCTCAGCATGCCGAGCAGGCAAGGCGTCTCCAGCCGGTAGTAGATCTGCTTGCCCTCGCGGCGGCTGGCGACTATGCCCGCCTGCCGCAGTAGCGCCAGATGTTTGGAGACGGTGGAGATGTCGGCGTCGACGCCATCGGTCAGCTCGCAGACGCAGCGCTCCTGATGTTCCAGCTGTTCAACCAGCCAGAGCCGGGTCGGGTGGGCCAGCGCCTTGAGCAGGGCGGCGCGGTTGTTGAGTCGCTGCTGGGCCTGAGCTTGAGTCTGGATCTGTGCCGTCGTTGATTTCATGGTGCGCCTCAAAAAGTGGAGCCTTCATTTGGCATAATAGCCAAATGTTCTGGGGTGAGTCAGCTTTATATCAAGGGTTTAGCTCGGGTTTGTGATGGGCCTGTCAACTGCAGAAGGCTTTGTGAGCCTTGGCTGATTTGCAATCTGAGTGAAGTAGATTTGCAGTTTGTGCAACTCTGCCTGGCCCACTGTGTGAGTGCGTTTGATGATGTGGCGAAAATTTGTACTTCGGCCACTTGGTGATAGAGTGAACAGATGCTGATCACAAGGAATTAAGATGAAGGCACTCAAATTATCCCAGAGGCTGGCATTGATGCCTGCTCTGTTAATAGGGCTTGGCCTGTTTAGCGCCCAGGCGTCGGCCAGCAATGGTTTTAACAGTGAGGCGAGTCACGCCGCCGGAGGCGCCGCCATGGCAGGGGCGCTGGTGTGGGCATCGGATGCCTGGACGCCTCAGTATGACAGGGCCTGGGTGGGCTTCTCCGTCAGCGCCGCCATCGGCATCCTGGTGCAATATCATGAGTACGACAAGGGCACCAACACCGCCAGCGAAGCCCTGCTGGACGCCGCCTCTCACACCCTGGGGGCTGCCATCGGCGCCTATGTGACCGACGGCTATCTGCTTAGCCCTGTGGTCAAGCCCGAGCCGGGCGGCAGTTATGTGGGCGTGGATCTCTCCTTTCGTTTCTAGCGCCTTCCCTCTTTGGTGACTGACGCTGGATGGCGTTTGACAGATTAAGCTTGGTTTAAGTGTTAGGGCCGATCATGTTGGCCAAATCACAATAAAAACAACTTGAAGGAGAGGACGCGTGAAGAAGATAGCCATTTTGTTGCTGTGCATCTTGATGCCGGTGACGACGGTTTTTGCCCAGACGGGCAAGCCCCTGTCGGTGGAGGTGCTGTGGCAGCTCAGCCGAATAGGTAACCCCAGCATTTCCCCCAACGGCGATTACATCATCGCCCCAGTGACCGAGTACGATGTGCCCGAAGACAAGGGCAATACCCAGCTGTGGCTGTTTAGCCAAGATGGCAAGCAGCAGCGGGCGCTGACCGCCAAGGGGATGCGGGTGAGCGAGCCGGTATTCTCGCCAGACAGCAAGACCCTAGCCTTTATCAGCAAGCGCGATAAGGACGAAGCTGGGCAGATCTATCTCTTGCCTATGGATGGTCCGGGCGAGGCTCAGCGCCTGACCGATGTGCCGAGCGGCGTCTATGGCCTCAAGTGGGTGGGCGAGCACCTCTACTTCATCAGCTCTGTCTATCCGGGTAAGAACTGGAAAGAGATAGGGGAGCAGCTCAAGGCCGATAAGGACAAAAAGGTGTCGGCCCATCAGTGGAACGCGCTGCCTTATTCGAGCTTCGATCACTGGATAGACGAAGGCCGTCAGGCCCATGTATTCCGTATTGCCGCCAAGGGTGGCGAGGTGGAGGCGATCACTCAGCCCCTGAATATCGAGCTGCCACGCTCGTCCCAAAGTGCGGGCAGCTATGACATCAGCCCGGATGAAGCCTGGATCGCCTTCAACGCCAACGGCAGCGACAACCAGGTCAATCCTAAGCTAGATCTCTTCCTTGCGGCCATCGGCAGCGGCAAGGCGGAGAACATCACCTCAGACAACCTGGCGCCAGACGCCAGCCCGCAGTTCAGCCCCAACGGTAAGGCGTTGGCCTTCACCCGCCAGCACATTCAGGGCTTCTATGCCGACACCGCCAAGCTGATGCTGTTCGACTTGAAGAAGCGCAGCACTAAGATGCTCGCCAAGGATTGGGATCGCTCTGTGGCCCGCTTCGTGTGGACCCCAGACAGCAAGGGCTTCTATGCCGCCATCGACGATGCGGCCACCAGACGCCTGTACCATATCGACGCCAAGAACGGCAAGGTGAAGGCGATCACCAAGGCGACCAATTTCGGTCAGCCTGCCATCGCCAACAATGGCACACTAGTGGCGGCCAACGACAGCTTCCTCTACCCGGCGCGTTTGGTGAAGGTGAATGGCAAGAACGGCAAGACCAGCCGTTTGGATAGCTTTAATGACGAGATCCTCGCGGATGTCGATCTGGGCAGCTATGAGTCGGTGACCTACAAGGGTTATAACGACCAAGAGATCCAGATGTGGGTGCACTACCCTCCAGGGTTTGATCGCAGCAAGAAATATCCGCTGATGATGCTGGTTCATGGCGGGCCGCACAACGCCATATCGGACGGTTTCCATTACCGCTGGAACGCCCAGACCTTCGCCTCTTGGGGTTATGTCACCGCCTGGCCAAACTTCCACGGCTCCAACAGCTTCGGTCAGGCGTTTGCCGACAGCATCAATCCGGACTGGAAGAACAAGTCACTGGAAGATGTGCTCAAGGCGGCAGACTGGTTTAAGCAGCAGTCCTGGATCGACGACAAGCGCATGGTGGCTGGTGGTGCCAGCTATGGCGGTTACCTGACCTCTATCATTCTGGGGCAGAAACATCCCTTCAATGCCCTGTTGATCCACGCCGCCGTATACAACATGTACTCGCAGATGGCGGCGGATTTCTCGGTGCACAGCCCACGCTTTGGCAACTACTGGGATAACCCAGAGATCTACCAGTCTATCTCGCCTCACTACGGCGCGGGCAACTTCAACACCCCGACCCTGGTGATCCATGGTCAGTTGGATTATCGCGTGCCTGTGGGCCAGGGCTTCGAGCTGTTCAGAACCCTGCAGACTCGCGGCGTGGAGTCGCGCATGATCTACTTCCCCGATGAGAACCATTGGATCATGAAGCCCAACAACTCCATCTACTGGTATCACCAGGTGAAAGACTGGATGACCCGCTTCGCCGAGCCGGGTGGCAAGTAGCAGAGCAATCTAGCCATTAAATCAGCAATAAAAAAAGGCTGCCCCAATTACTGGGTGCAGCCTTTTTCGTATAACAATTTGCTTAGGATTTTTGTAGCTGGGCCTTGGCGGCCTCGACCTTGGCGAAATCCAGGCCTAGCTCGGTCACCGCCTCTTTGATCAGGGCGGGATTTTGCATCACCAGCGCCATCAGCTGCTGTAGCTTTTCCGGGGCGATCCCCAGCTGACCAATGGTGCCCATGGCCATCAGAGGGTTTTCGGTCAGGGCCTGAAACAGCTCCTGGATCTGCGCGTCGCTGACGTTGTGTTCTTTTAAGATCGCAATAATCGGATTCATTGCACTACCTTATCTCGGTTGAAAGTAAAACAGGCCGCAAGTGTAGCATCCTCTGCGACCAGCTCAAGCGATAGCTTCTAATGCCAAAGCTTCTAGCGCATGCCACAGCATCTAGTTCATGCCACAGTTTCTAGTTCATGCCATTGCGCTTGAAGCAGTCCACATAGGCCTTGTCCTCCTTCTGGATGTGCTGGCTGAGCCAGCTCTTCAGAAATGCCATCAACTCAGCGCCAATATCTTCGCCCTGTTCCACCCGGCGCTGAAACGCCAGCACCTTGCCCACTAGCTGGTGGTGAGAGTCGGTATGCTGCTTATCCTGGGGGTAGCCAAACTGCTCGAACAGCGTCTCTTCATACTTGAAGTGATTGGCTGTGTAGTCGATCAGCCCCTGTACCACCCGCTTGATGGAGGCCAGGCCATAGTTGTTGTTGAGCAGGTAGTAGAGCTCGTTGATCAGGTGTACCAGAGTCTGGTGCTGACGGTTGATCTCGGCAAGGTTGAGATCCAGGGCATCGCTCCATTCGATCAGCTTGTCGCGGCGTGTATCCTCACGGCCGATCTGCTGGCTGTCGGTGGCAAAGCGGTGCAGCAGGGAATCGATCTCACCCGCTAAATTACGCACCGTGATGCTTGCCAGCAGTGTCTCCTGGGTAGCCTTGACGTTTTCATCGGATACCTTGTCGACCTCCACCAGACAGGTTTCCAGCATCTGAGTCTGCTCGACCTGATGCTGGGAGGCGACGGCGATCTCCTGGCCCAGGGCGTCGATGGCGTCTATCTGGCTTACCAACTCTTCGAAATGGGATTCGGCCTCGTTGGCCACGCTCTGGGAGTGTTGCACGCTCTGGCGGTTTTTCTGCATCGCCGCGATGGCACCATTTATCTGGGTCTGCAGGTTGACTATCTTGTTGTTGATATCTTCGGTGGCCACCTGGGTGCGTAGCGCCAGGGAGCGAACCTCGTCGGCGACCACGGCGAAGCCCCGGCCCAACTCGCCGGCGCGGGCACTCTCGATGGCGGCGTTGAGCGCCAGCAGGTTGGTCTGCTCGGCAATCCCCTTAATGGTTTCTACCACCTGACCTATCTGCAGGCTCTCCTGCTTGAGCTGCTCGAAGTTCTGGTCCGAGGCGGCAAACTGTTCGCCAACTTCTTCCAGCGCCGTCTCGAGGGAGCGCATCTCCTGCTTACCACGATCCGCCTGACGCTTGGACTCGCTGGCCAGCTGTGAGGTGGACTCACAGAAGGAGGAGACTTCGGCGGTGGTCTCAAACAGCTTGGAGACTATCTGTTTGGCCTCTTCGACATCGCCCTTCTGTCTGAGGGCGCCGGTTTTGGAGACTTGGGAGTCGGCCTGCACGGTATCGGCCACCCTGACCAGCTGCTGGGCAGACTTGCTCAGGGAGAAGACGGTGCGCGACACATCCTCGCCTATCTGATTGAAGGCCTTAAACAATGGGCCGCCGAGGGCCTCCTGGGTGTCGAGCCTTACCCTGAGATCGCCCTCGGAGAGATGGATGGCGGCGCTGTGCAGCCTGCCGAACATGCTATTCAGGGCTAGTAGCACAGAGAGGATAAACAGGTAATCGATAACTAACAGGGCCAGCCAGCCCCAGGCGCCTTGGCGTATCAAGAGGTAGGCTATCGGTACCAGTGGCAGGCCGGTCAGCAGACTCCACTGCAGGGCGCTAAGCGAAGCGATCCTTTTCGCAATTTTATCAATCATTCCCAAACCTTATGTTGAGTGTGACTCTATAAAATTTAGTCCAAATTCACTAAATAGGTTATCTGTATCCGCTAATAAAAACCGCTCGGCCCGGCGCAGATTTAGCCGGGCCGAATGTTGGTCGAATGCGGGCTGAATGTGGGGGGGAGGGAAGGTGAGCGCCTAGAGGCGGGGATCGCCGGACTTGCTGTCGACCTTGCCGATCACCTCGATATCGCTCAGTTTAGAGAGTATGCCCCACTGTTGTATGGTCATCATATCCTTCACTTCCTGGGCCTTGAAGCTCAGGCGCAGGCCATCCTTGCGATACTCCTGGGGGAGGTTTTGCGGCAGTATGTGGCGACCATCGTCGGCAACTATGCCCCAGAAACCACCCTCGAGATTGAAATACCTAACCGTGCCTTGTGTCATGGTGATCGCCTTCTGCAGTGAGTCGCTGGTCTCCTTAGATAAACCATCGGCGACGATTTTAAGATCCTCGGCCTTGGGCTGAGCCTTGCTCGTTTCGACTTGAGTCGCCGTGGCCTCATCGGCCTTAATTGCGACTGTCTCTTCAGCGCTTTGCTTTGCCGCAGGTGGCTGCGCGGGGGCTGATTGCTCTTCCTGGTTACAGGCCGAGAGCGCCAGGGCGGCCAGTAGGGGGAGTGACAGCTTAGTGATTACACCCATAGGTAAGTTCCTCATGCACTTTATGTTTATCTTAATTACTCTAACAGAATCCCCAGGAATGCCTAGCCCAAGGAGTGGGGCAATGCTTGCAATAGCATTTGCAAGATAGCTCGTACCATAGCCGCCTCATAGCAGGCTAGCGCTAGCACGCCAGTATCTATTGGTTTTTCGCATATTAACTGCCAAGGCGGATCGTCCCCGCGGGGATAAGATGGCGCCCCATTACCTCTGTGATAACCAAAAAGAGAAGGCCCATGAAAAAATTACTCCTTGTTCCGGCGTTGATCTCTGGCGCCCTAGTCGCCGCTACGTCGGCATCGGCGGCGACCATTATCGGTGGTTTAGGCTTCGAGTCGGCGCGCACAGTGCAGCCCACTGAGAAGAAGGAGAAACAGCAGGTCGAAGCCATCTTGCAGGCGGTGAATGTGGAGTTTCTCGGGCTTAACTGGAGCAACACCACGGCGGCCAAGATAAACCGTAACGGCGATATGACGGTGGCGCGCAACTGGGCCTACGGCTTCTGGAACGATAATTTCGGTGTCTCAGTGGATCTTATCAAGGGGGACTGGCTCGGCGCCGGCCCCAATATCGCAGCGATGGGTCTCGCCTATCAGGATTGTTGGGACAAGTTCTGCCTGCGGGTTAACCCGACCCTGGCGGCGATCGACATGAAGGGCGCCGACGGGCAGGTGTTTAAAGATAATGGTGCCCAGCTCAACCTTAAGGCGGACTATCAGTTTAACGATACCTTCAGCGCCACCTTTCACCCCCAGTATGCCAGTTGGAACGACGACGAGCTGGGGCAGACCCTTAAGCTGGAGTTTAACCTGACCGCTAACCTGACGGACGATAAGCGTCATAAGCTGATGCTGGTGAACGAACATTTTCTGGTCAATAACGCCTCTACCGACCACAGAACCCGTTACATAGGCGAGAACTCTCCCTTCGGCGGTTATGTGGTGGGTACCGAGTCGACCCTGAAGCTGCGTTATTTTTACGTGTTTTAAATCAAACCTTTGCCTACAAATTTGCCGACACTACCCTCTCTCCTGGTGTCGGCGATCTCCGCCTGGGCCCACCCTTAGGGTGTGGCCCAGGTTTTCTTCTTCCCTTTAGCCAAGTACCATAGCCTGCAACAGACTGATTTATAGCGCCGCGAACCAACCCTGTTCGGCGGCCAAAGGAAGGCGTGATGCTTGCTAACAAATTGCTTGCCAAAAAAAGAGGCCCCACGACCGCGATGCGCGCTCAGCGAGGCTTTAGCGGAATGCAGATCTTCTTGATCGTGCTCCTGACCATGGTGCTGACCGCGCTGGCCAGCTTCTTTATCATCAAGACCTATATCTTTCCCTCGCCCTTTACCCCTGTGACCCTCAATGCGAAGGAGGAGCAGCGGCTGGATAACAAGCTGTCCCAGCTGGGCTGGCAGGTGGAGCGCAAGGATGATCGCCACGGCGGCGCTGGCAAACTTGAGCCAGAACCCTATCGTGAGCGCGACGCCGACCGTCAGGTGACCTTTAGCGAGAAGGAGGTCAACGCCATGATCGGCCGTAACCCTGATTTTGCCGAGCGCGTGGCGATAGATTTCTCCGACAATCTGGCCAGCGCCAAGATCTTGATCCCCATTCCCCAGGACTTTCCCATCATGGCCGGTGAGATCCTGCGGGTGAACGCCGGGCTGGATATCCATCTGGATGCCAGCCGTCGCCCCGTGGTTGCCCTGGTTGGCGTGAGCCTGATGGGCGTGCCTATCCCCAATGCCTGGTTGGGTAACATGAAGAACGTCAATCTGGTTGGGGAGTTTGGCGATCGCGGCTTCTGGACCGCCTTCGCCGATGGGGTCGAGGATCTGCAGATCCGCGATGGTGAACTCTATCTTAAATTACGCCGCTAGAATCGCCCGGCCTCAGCTGAATTGGAGGCAAAATAAAAGCCGGTGATGAGGGCCGGCTTTCGATGCAGTGGTGTAGGGAGATGGTGAGATGGCGCCTAGTCCTTGCTCTGCTGGGTGTCGGCCTCCTGCTCTGCTGCCTTCTCTTGCTTGGTCTCTTCCTGTTTAGGTTTCTCGGCCTGTCCGCCGCATCCGCCGCAACAACTCATAACAACTCCTGTTGGTTCGATTAACTGGTCACAGAGTACTTGATTAAATTACTCAGGTATTTGATCTCGATCAGCTTTTTGCAACTTGTTGTGATCGCCGCCGCGCTCGGCAGCGATCCTTTAAGCGTTCTGGCGAGCATTTAAGATCTCAGGCGGTCAGCTCCTGCTGCGCGCCTTGGCTGTCTTTGGCGGCGAAATAGCTCAGGGTGTCGGCTATGATCACCTTGCGCAGGCCGATGAGGGCGATCAGGTTGGGAATCGCCATCAGGCCGTTGACGGTATCGGCCAGCAGCCAGATGAGATCCAGCTGGATGAAGGCGCCCACGGCGATCAGGCTGAGGAAGATAAACTGGTAGATCTTAATGCCTCGCTCGCCCAGCTTGTGGCCGGTGAGATAGTACCAGCAGCGCTCGCCGTAGTAGTGCCATCCCAGTATGGTGGTGAAGGCGAAGCAGACTAGGGCGATGGTCACCAGGTATTGGCCTATGACGGCCGAACCGCCGGTGGCGAAGGCGGCGCTGGTCATGGCGGCACCTGCGGCGTCGCCGCTCCAGACCCCCGTGATGATCAGCACCAGTCCCGTCATGGTGCAGATGAGCAGGGTGTCGAAGAAGGTGCCCGTCATGCTTACCAGCCCCTGTTCTACCGGTTCCTTGGTCTTGGCGGCTGCCGCTGCGATGGGCGCGCTACCCAGACCCGACTCGTTGGAGAAGACGCCGCGGGCGATCCCTATCTGAATCGCCTGGGCCACTGTGGCGCCAAGGAAGCCACCGGCGGCCGAGATGGGGCTGAAGGCCGAGTGGATCACCAGCTGCAGCGCCGGGATGATCTGCTCGCTAAAGGTCACCAAAATCCACAGGCAGGCCAGCACATACCCCAGCGCCATGCTGGGTACCAGCTTCTGTGCCACCTTGGCGATCCGCTTAACGCCCCCAAGGGTAACAGCGGCCACCAGCAGGGTGAGCACCAGGGCCGTCACCCAGGCGGGCAGGTGGAAGGCGATGGTCATGGCATCGCTGATGGCGTTGACCTGGGCAAAGGTGCCTATGCCGAAGAAGGCGACGCCGACGCCGAACAGGGCGAACAGCTTGGCCAGCCAGCCCAAGCCCAGGCCACGTTCTATGTAATACATGGGGCCGCCGGCGATATTGCCGCGTGAATCTGTGGTGCGATACTTGAGCGCCAGCATGCACTCGCCATACTTGGTGGCCATACCGAAGAAGGCCGCCAGCCACATCCAGAAGAGGGCGCCCGGGCCGCCTACCTTGATGGCGGTGGCCACGCCGACGATATTGCCCGTGCCTATGGTGGCCGACAGCGCGGTGCACAGGGCGGCGAAGGAGGAGAGGTCCCCCTGGCCGCTGGCGGGTTTAAACAGCAGCCTAAGTGCCAGGGGCAGTTTGAAGACCTGGATCAGCCTGAGGCGCAGGGTGAGATAGAGGCCGGTGCCGACCAGCAGGCACAGGGTGATGGGGCCCCAGACGATGGCGTTGATCTCGCTTAGTAACGCGTGAAAATTCATGATGTTCCTCGAATATTAAACAACAAAATTAATATGGAGGAGGAAAAGAAATGTCTGTGTGGAGACCGGCGTTTGTGGCTACATAACACTTATTAGTAGTGACGGCTATTAGCAGTGACACCTAGCGGCACCGATTAACAGCGACAGGCTTTAGCAGTGGCGAGCAGCAACTGGCAAAAGCAACAAACGACAGTGACTGAATATAGCCGGGGCTATAACCGCTACAGTCATCCTCTCCTCTGTCCTTTTGCCTGAGCGTTTCGCGCAGCCATTGGGGCTGCACTTTCGCCTTCGGCGCCGTGATACCTAGGGGTTATCCTGGGCTCACAGTCTCTCCAGAGGCTCGTCCAGTAACAGTCCACGCCACAATATGGCACCTGAAAGAGTGGTTTCTCGCCGATAACGCCTGGCGACAAACTTGCCTCGTCGGTGTGGGGTTGACTCCCCACTCTCCTGCTACCTTCATCCGAACGGAATCCGGGGGCGGTAGCCCCCGGGGCCGTATAGCATGCGACAAACACCGCGCCATCTCAAGGGGCTAAGTCACACTTTTGGTTGGTAAGTGTGGCAAAGAGAGTAGGGGATCGGGGGGAGAGGGGATGAACGCCAGGCTTAGACCAAAGGCGTACGATTTTTTTCGCCCAGCCCCTTACCTTGGCGCCCGCCCAGGGTTTAGAATAAAAGCTCATAATCACACTGTGGTTATACTGGCATTCATTGCTTAGCAGTCCAGCCTCTACGCTCACAGAAACTTCAGGTGTATCGTCACCTCACGACTTGCCATTTTTTGCCAAGTGCAGACAAGCCTTGATCTCGACTCGTTACACTCAGATGTTCGCAACTGTGTTGCGGCCGCAAGCATTATTTCATCGGGATCAACATGTTTTCAGCAGTCAAAAAAAGCATTAGCGCTAAACCCTCTTTTCAGGAGATACAGACCAACATCTTGGCGGGATTGACCGTGGGGGTGATTGCCCTGCCACTCTCTATGGCACTGGCGATCGCCAGCGGCGTGCCGCCTCAGCACGGCCTCTACACGGCGATGATCGCCGGCATAGTGATCGCCCTGTGTGGCGGCTCTAAGGTCAACATCTCGGGGCCGACGGCGGCCTTCGTGGTGATCTTGCTGCCAATCGTGCAGCAGTTTGGTCTGGGGGGACTCCTGCTGAGCGGCCTGATGGCCGGGGTGATACTGTTGCTGATGGGGCTGGGCAAGCTGGGCAAGTTGATCGAGATTGTCCCTTACCCCGTGACCGTGGGCTTCACCGCCGGGATAGGCGTGGTGATCGCCACCTTTCAGATCAAAGACTTCTTCGGCCTCGAGGTGGCCGCCGGTGGCGAGCATTACCTGGAGAAGCTCTCCTATATCCTTCAGGCATTGACCAGCATCAGTTGGCAGGAGACGCTGATCGGCGCCCTGACCCTGGGCGTGTTGCTGGCCTGGCCTAAGCTCAAGTCTAAGGTGCCGGCGCACCTGGCCGCGCTTTTGGTGGGCGCACTCATCGCCTGGGTCATGACCCAGATGATCGGCGGTTTCTCGGTGGCGACCATAGGCAGCCGTTTTCACTATGAGCTCGATGGCCTGCTGGGCAGCGGTATTCCGCCCATCATGCCCAGCTTCGAGTGGCCCTGGAACCTGCCGGGCGCCGATGGCCAGCCCATAGGCATGAGCTTCGAGTTGGTTCGCGAGCTGCTGCCCTCGGCCATCACCATCGCCATCCTGGGGGCGCTGGAATCCTTGCTGTGCGCCGTGGTGGCCGACGGCATGTCGGGCAAGAAGCACAACCCTAACGATGAGCTGATCGGCCAGGGGCTGGGTAATATGTTGGTGCCTCTGTTTGGCGGGATTCCGGCGACGGCGGCTATCGCCCGCACCGCGGCCAACGTCAAGGCTGGGGGGAGCATGCCGCTGGCCTCCGTGGTCCATGGTTTGTTTATCTTGGCGGGGATCCTCCTGCTGGCGCCGCTGCTGTCTTACATTCCCATGGCGTCCATGGCGGCGCTGCTGCTGGTGGTGGCCTGGAACATGAGTGAGGCCAAACACTTTGCCCGTACCTTAAAGGTGGCGCCGAGGGACGATGTGTTGATCTTGGTGCTCTGCTTCGCCTTGACCGTGTTGTTCGACATGACCATTGCCGTGGCGGTGGGCATGGGGCTGGCGGCCATGTTGTTTATTCGCCGCAGCATCAGCCTGACCGATGCCAGGGCGGTGGAGACCAACCATCAGGCCTATGAGGTGCCAGAGAGTGTGGTGGTGTACGACATCAACGGGCCGCTGTTTTTCGGCTCTGCTCACAAGGCGCTCAAGACCATCGCCCTGGTGCGTCCCGACGTGCGGGTGGTGATTCTGGATATGTCCGAGGTGACTCTGCTGGATATGAGCGCCATCGTCGCCATGGAGTCTATCGCCCAAGATCTGTCGGGCAAGCAGGTGGCGCTGATCATCAACAACCTGCAGCCGCGCATGTTGCTCAAGCTCAGGCGAGCGGGGATCCGCAAGCGCCGTGGTCAAGTGGAGTACGCCCGCACCATGGACGACAGCTTCGCGCTGGCCCAGCGGATGACGGCGCAGGCATAAAGCGATTAGGGCACTTGGGGCCGCTGCATGTCGAAGCGCAGCGCCTCAGAGATGCCGTAATAGGCAGAGGGACCGCCGGCCCTGAGGATAGGCTCGGCCCTGGCGGTCTGGTAGCTGCCATTTTCTATCAGGCTGGGGTCGATATGCACGGCGACCACTTCGCCCAGCACCAGCCAGGTCTCAATCTTCTCGCCGCTAGCCGATTGCAGCTGCAGCGACTGGGTCAGCCTGCACTCGAAGTTGACCGGGCTCTCGGCCACCCGGTCGACCCCCACAATGCTACCCGCCACAGGCGTGAGCCCGGCAAAATCAAACTCGTCGCTGCCCGCTGGCAGGGCCGCCGAGGTGAGGTTCATCTTCTCAGCTAGCGGCCGGGTGGCCAGGTTCCAGACAAACTCGCCGGTAGCCAATATGTTGGCCAGGCTGTCCTTATAGCCGACGCTGGCGAAGCCTATGATAGGTGGATGGTAGTTGAAGCAGTTGAAGAAGCTGTAGGGAGCCAGATTTCTATGGCCCTCGGGGCTGCGAGAGGCGATCCAGCCGATCGGCCTGGGCCCGACGATGGCATTGAGCGGATCGTGCGCCAGCCCATGGCCCTTGCTTGGTTCATAGTAATAACGCGCCTGTGTGTCCATCTCATCACCCTCTGCCAAGATCGCTGTCGATTAGGTTAGTCGATTAGGTTAGTCGATTAGGTTATTTAACGCCGCTTCAGCTCGAAAAACAACTCTCTGGTCTTGGGTTGAGTTTTTGATTAGTCTAAAAAATCCCCTACCTAACAGTGAGAGCTCGAATGCTTGCCAATAAGAATAATAATTTAAGCCTCTTTGCGATTTTTATCTCGCTCGCCTGCCTACTGGCGCCTCAGCTTGGTCAGGCGGCCGCTACCGACAAGATACTGCCGCTGCGCGAGCGTGCGGCGATGATCGACAGCCTGACTCAGAAGCGTGTGCAGCAATTGCTGCCCGACTTGATGCGCGAAACCAATATCGATATGTGGCTGCTGATCAGCCGTGAATATAACGAAGATCCCGTGCTGAAAACCCTGCTCCCTGCCACCTGGTTGTCGGCGCGGCGCACCACCATACTGGTATTTGCCCGTGATAAAGTGGGCGAGGTGAACGCCTATGCCATCGCGCCTTATAGCGTGGGGAATCTGTTTACCAAGGCCTGGGATAAGGAGGCGCATCCCAGTCAGTGGCAGGCGCTGAACGCCTTAGTGGAGCGTTATCACCCCAAGCGTATCGGGGTGAACCGCTCCGGCAGCTGGGCCCACGCCGACGGCCTGGTATCCGGAGATGAGCAGCGGCTCTTGAGTCATCTGCCCGAGCGTTATCGACAGGCGCTGGTGTCTGCCGAGCCGCTAGCGGTGGGCTGGCTTGAGCGTCGCATCCCAGAGGAGGTTGAGCTCTACCCCAGCCTGGTCAAGATGGCCCATGAGATCATCGCCCAGGGCTTTTCCAATCGGGTGATTAAGGTGGGGAAGACGACCAGCGAGGATCTGGTGTGGTGGTTTAGGGAGCGGGTACGTGAGCTGAAACTCGACACCTGGTTTCATCCCAGCGTCACCATACAGAGGGCTAAGCAGCAAGACCTGTCTGGCGATAGCGTAATTCTGCAGGGTGATCTCCTGCATGTGGACTTTGGTATCACCTACCTGAGATTGAATACCGATACCCAGCAACTCGCCTATGTGCTGCGCGATGGCGAGACCCAGGCGCCCGACTATCTGGTGAAGGCGTTTAACTCTGGCAACCAGCTGCAAGACTTACTCACGGCTCAGTTTGCCGTGGGCAAGACGGGCAATGAGGTGCTCAAGGCGGCGCGCGAACAGGCCATCGCCGCTGGGCTGAAACCCACTATCTATTCTCATCCCATCGGCTATCACGGTCATGGCGCCGGCACTAGCTTAGGGATGTGGGATGCCCAGCAAGGGATCGCGGGATCTGGGGATCACCCCCTGCATCTTAACACCGCCTACTCCATCGAGCTCAATAACGCCGTGTTTATCCCCGAATGGGAGCGCGAGATCCGTATCATGCTGGAGGAAGATGCCATGTTTGACGCCAGCGGCGTCTGGTATCTGGACGGCCGCCAAACGGCACTGATCTTAATCGAACCGGAATTAAGTATGGGAGGTAAGTGAGCGGACTAATACATTTGTTGTATTTTTGTTGACACTCGGTTGGCCTGGCAGTAGCTTCTAGTTTCTTTTTTTTGAGGGAACAAAAATCGTGACTAACTACAAGATACAAAAACATTTTTCGCTAATTTTAGGGGTTGTTTTATTAGGCCTGACCACAGGTTGTGCCACCTCTTATAAGGTGAACCCTGAGCTGGTGAGCCAGTTTAAACCTGAGGCGACGCCGACTCAGGAGCAAACCTTCGTCTATGTGATCCGCGGCGCGAACTTTCAGGGGGGCGCCCGCGGTGCCTGGGTAGCGGCTAACAAAGATGTGGTTGCCGATCTCTCTAACGGCAGTCATACCCTGTTAAAGCTGGCAACCGGGCTTAACTCTGTGCATCTGGTGCAGGGGCTGGTGGGCTTCGGTTATAGCCGGGTAGATAATCGTCCCGGTGAGACGGTATACCTGACCATAGACTACACCACGGGCAAGATGAAGGAGGTCGAGCGTGACCTTGGTGTCTCCATGATCATGCAGACCAAGAAGGCCAAAGATATCGGCGCACCGAGAAAGAACGATGCCTACGATAACCTGTTGGCCAACCCTGCCTTGCTGGGCTTTCCCGTGATGAAGACTGGTGTCGAGCCGATTAAACCCGATGAGCACTCGGCGGTGATCAACTTCTATCGCATGGAGACGCTGATCGGCGAGGTGCCTTTCGATATCTGGTCTGAAACCGGTTATGTGGGCAGTACCAAGGCGGGCACCTATTTTCAGGTAAGAGTCACTCCGGGCAAGCACACCTTCGTATCACTCTCCGAGCGTTATTCTGTGCTCGAAGCCGAGGTCGAGGCGGGCAAGGAGTATGTGGTCGAGTACGATGTCGACATGGGATGGAACCAGGCCCATGTGCAGATCTTGCCTATCGATCCCGTCAAGTCGGCCAAGACCATCAAGAAGTGGCAGGAGAAAGCCAGGCTGATGGTGTTGGATGAGACTGTGGTGCAGCAGCCCGAGTTTGCCCAGCGTGTTCAGATGGCGAAGGAATACCTGACGCCGAAATTTAAGAGCATAGATGCTGGCGAGATGAGCACTCGTGCCTTGACTAAGCAGCACGCGCTCTAGTCTCTAGGCTCTAGTCTTTAGGGACTAAGCCTTGCCTCTCATAAGCGAATCACTCTTAGGTGGTTCGCTTTTTGTTTTTTAGCCACCGCGAATATAAGCCAGTGTGAGCCAGCCCTCAGTTTCATTTCATAAGATCTCCCACAATTCAGTTATTGGCGCACGCTAATAACTAGTCAACATTTAATCGATAAAGGGAATGGCCATGCCAAGACCCAAAAAATGTCGCCGTCTGCAGTGCCGTCCGCCCTGCAGCCTGTTTAAGCCTAATGGGATCCCAAGCGTGGAGCTGGAGAAGATCCAGCTGGAGGCCGACGAATTTGAGGCCCTGGCGCTGGGTGATGTGCAGCGTCTGAGTCAGTTGGAGGCCGCCGCGTCCATGGGGATCTCCCGCCAGACCTTCGGCAATCTGTTGGCCAGTGCCCGCCAAAAGGTGGCGACGGCGATCACTCTGGGGCAGGCCATAGTGTTGCCGACATCGAACCAATAAGGAATCATCATGATAATTGCTATGCCCATGAGCAGGGGCCGTCTGGCGGCGCATTTTACCAAGGCGCAGCGCATCGGCTTCTTCAACGAATATCACCAGCTGATCACCAGCTTCGATAACCCGGCCATAGGTGGCGGTGGTTGTCGGGCCAAGAGTGAGCTGCTTAGCCTGATCAAGGCGCAGAAGACAGACATAGTGATAGTGCAGCATATCGGCGAGCGCATGCTGGGTAAGTTGCTGGCGGCGGGGATAAGCATCAGCCAGGGTGACAACGCTGAGAGCATCGAGGTGCTGCTCAGTCAGGCTCAGCTGCTGGAACGTCGTCTGCTGGACGCCTCACAGGGACGGGCTTCCCTCAATCACGCCAAGAAGGGCGGCTGTTGCGCAGATGGCGGTGGCTGTTGCTCAAGTGCAAGTAGCTCGGGTGGCGGCTGTTGCTCTAGTGTGAGTGGCTCGGGTGCGAGTGGCGGCTGCGGATGTGGTGGCCATGATGGGCACGAGAGCCAATCCTCAAGCCTGTTGCAGCAGTCTGCTTTGCACAAGGCTGTCCACTCTTCGAACAAGTCTGCCCAAGCTTTGCACAAGGTTGAAGAGAAGGCCGACAAGCCCATCAGCTATCAGGGATTTCGTCCTCTGACTTGATTGATCATGGTCTGTTAGTAAAGAGGCGTATAGGCCTGGGCGACGCTTATAGCGGTATTTTCTGCGTTACACTTCTTGCGAAGGACTAGGGCCATTCGCAGCAAACTGTGCCTTGCATCTATCCACTTTAAGCACACGCAGAGCAAGCACGGGACTTATTCGCACCTTCTCTAGTCCAGCAGTCGATAGGGGCGAGCGATCGCCTCTCTCACCTCGGCCATGGCAAACACCTTCATGAAGCGAGCGAACGCCTGCCCCTGAAAGTAGAGCTCGACGACGGGGAGGGTGAACACCCTGTGGGCGGCGGCAATATCTGCCTGCTGCTCACAGTCGATATAGCAGAGGTGCATCTTGGGAAACTCCTCGGCCAGCATCTGTAGCAGTCTGGGCTTGATGCTCTGACAGACGCCGCAATGGGCGCCGCCAAAGAGCAGGAGCACGGCCTCATGGGTGGCTAAGTAGTCGTCCAAGGCGTCATTAGACTCTATGTTATCTGCAATTAACTGTGCCATCTGCATTACCCTTGTCTTTCATGCTCTCTTTCGCCTCGATGCTCTCGAGAGGCTTCGCAAGCGTTACGCCACTTACTGAGTATGCCTCTAAAGAGGTATTTAAATTCAATATCATAGCCTAATTTACCTACTTGGTTCACACTTCTTTTGTTCGGCTCGAATATCCGTTGTCCGCCATCCCTCCTCTGAGTAGACTGGCGGCAATAAAGCTATATTCAAGATGTTTGTTTAGTCCCTTATTCAGACCGAGGCGCAGCAGATGTTAAATATCGATGATCCTAGCGTGGTCGACAAGACACCGGCGATTTGGCGCCTGGGGTTTAGGCCCTTCTTCTTGGGTGGCGCCCTGCTGGCGACCCTGTATGTGCCCCTGTGGTTGATCACCTGGTATCTGCCTGAGATGAGCCTGCTGAGATCTCAGTTCTGGGTTAAGGTGGTGCCGCTCTGGTGGCACCCTCACGAGCTGCTGTTTGGTTTTGCCATGGCGATCGTCTCGGGCTTCCTGCTCACCTCGGTGCAGACCTGGACCAATCAGCCTAGCCTCAAGGGCTGGCCCCTGGCCTTGGTGTTTGCCTGCTGGTTACTGGCGCGGGTGCTGCTATTGTCGCCGTTTGAGCTGCCGGTGTGGCTGCCCGCGCTGTTTGACAGCCTCTTCTTGCTGCTGACGGCGGCCAAGCTCTGGTCTTGCATCTACCGGGTCAAGCAGTGGCGCAACATAGGTTTTCCCATCATGTTGTTGGTGGCCACGGGGATCAACCTGCTGAGTTACTACGCCCTGAGCCAGCGCGACTTCGTGCTGAGCCACCATATCTGGCAAGGCATGCTCTGGTGGCTGGGGCTGTTGATCACCATAGTGGGCGGCCGGGTGATCCCCTTCTTTACCGCGGTGCGTATCAAACAGGCTAAGCCTGAGCCGACTAAGGCGTTGGATCTTAGCCTGATCGCCTTGATGATCTTGTTGATCGCTCAGGGGATCACTAAGTACCTCACGCCTGGGGGCGAGCAAGCTTTGCTGGCGGTGACCGCGCTGGCACACCTGCTGCGCTGGAGTCGCTGGCTGCCCCACAAGACGCTCGGCGAGCCCATGCTCTGGTCCTTGCAGCTGGCCTATCTCTGTCTGCCCCTGACCCTGGCGGCGCTCGCCTGGAATATTGACGATGAAAATGCCTATCGCCATCTGCTGCATCTGTTTGCCATAGGCACCATGGCGGGGCTCTGCCTGTCGATGATCTCCCGGGTCTCCTTGGGCCATACCAGCCGTAACATCTATCAGGGCCCCAAGATGTCACTGGCCTTTATGGGCATCACGCTGGCGGCGCTGTGCCGGGCCGTGATGCCGCTGTGGTTTCCCGAGTATAGCGAGCTGTGGCTGTGGATAGCCGGCAGCTGCTGGAGCCTGGCCTTCGGTTGGTTTGTCTGGTGCTACGCGCCCATATTAACCCGGCCCAGAGTCGACGGACGTCCGGGTTAGCCCAGAGACAATCTATCCCAGACACAAGTAGTCATTTAAATGAGTGTGGAAGTGTAATGAAGAAACTAACTGCCATCGCATTGAGCCTGCTGGGCTGGTGCACCCTGAGTCAGGCGCTCGCCGCAGATGTGAGCCCCGAGAAGATGCAGGCCAAATATCCTAACCAGTATGCCAGCTGGCAGGCGACTTCGACCCAGGCGGCGCGCAGCGACATGCTGGCCAGCTATCCCGCCGCCATTATCCTCTGGGCGGGCTCGGCCTACGCCAAGGAGTACCATAGCCCTCGGGGGCATCAGTTTGCGGTGGCTGACGTGACCCATACCCTGCGCACAGGTGTGCCGCCGGGAGAGGGCAAGAAGGGGCTATCGGCGAGCTGTTGGACCTGTAAGTCGCCGGACGTGCCGAGGCTTATCGATGAGCTGGGGGTCGAAGGCTTCTCGGCAAAGAACTTTACCGATCTCGGCACCGAGATGAACAGCGTGGTCTACTGCAGCGACTGCCATGAGCAGGGCAAGGCGGCACTGACCTTGCCGCGTCCTCATGCCCGCGACGCCATGGCCAAGGTCCATCTGCCCTTCGACAAGCAAGATGAGGCGATGCAGGGGGCGCAGGTGTGTGGCCAGTGTCATGTGACCTACTACTTTCAGCCGGAGCGCAGCAACAAGGTTAACATTCCCTGGATCTTCGGCAGCAGCGCGGATCTTATCGAGAAATATTACGACACCCGCCGTTTCTACGAGTGGATCCATCCCGTTTCTAAGACGCCCATCCTCAAGGCGCGTCATCCAGAGTTTGAGCATTGGAGCCGCAGCGAACACGCCAAGGTGGGTGTGACCTGTGTGACCTGCCACATGCCGGCGGCGACCGACGGCGAGGGCAAGACCTACACCAACCATCAGGTGGGCAAGGCACTGCCAAACTACGATGCCGTGTGCAAGGGCTGCCATGAGAATAAACAGGCCTTGATGAAACAGCTCACCTCGGCCAAGTCGCAGATTGCCGAGAAGGCGAGACGCGTGGAGCAACTACTGGTTAAGGCCCACTATGAGGCGGGAGCCGCCTGGGATGCGGGCGCGAGCTGGGCAATTATGAACGATGCCATCATGGCGATCCGTCATGCACAGTGGCGCTGGGATTTCGCCATGTCATCCCACGGCAGCTATGCCCATAACCCCCAGGAGGCTAACGCTCTGCTAGACACGGCGATCCTTCAGGCCGAACATGCCCGCCGCGCGCTTAGCGAAATCCTCAGCATGTTGTCTGTCACCCAGGTGAACTACCCGGACATCTCCACCAAGGAGGCGGCGCAGCAGGCAGTGGGGATCGAGCTGGATAAGCTGACCAAGGCAAAGCAGGCCTTTATCAAGCAAGAGGTGGATAAAAATTGGCCCGCGGTGAGCCGAACTGGTTACTAATCTACTGGCTTTCAAGTTTACGTAATTAAAAGCGCCGGCCTGGATATTGAGCCGGCGTTTTTTGTTGCTAGCGCCTGAGCAGCGGATATTGGTTGTCGAAGGCCTGGCATTTCTCTTTAAGATACTCGATGCAGGTGCGGACCTTGTGGCTTGGGTATTCCGTTTGCAGATAGGTGAGCTGCAGAGGGATGGGGTCGGCCAGATAGTCGGTCAGCAGCAGCTCGAGCCTGCCCTCTGTGACCTCCTGGGCCACATCGAACCAGCTCTTGTAGGCGATCCCTTCCCCCGCCAGGGCCCACTCTTTTATCACGGCGCCGTCGTTGCAGCTCTTGCTGCCCGTCAGCTCGACCTCGAGGGGCTGTTGTTTGTCGGCGAAACGCCACTTGTGCCATGGGGTGTTACCGCGATTGAGCAATAAGATTTTATGTTGGCTTAGCTGCTGGGGATGGCTCGGGCGGCCATGTCGCGCTAAGTAGCCTGGCGAGGCCACCGCCACCCTGTGCATGCGCGCCAGCTGCCGACGCATCAGGGAGGAGTCCTGCAGCTCACCGTATCTCAGCGCCAGGTGGACATTCTGAGCGATGAGGTCGTCCAGCTGATCGCCGAAATAGAGCCTCAGGGTCAGCTCGGGAGCCTCGGCCGCTAGCTCATCCAGCCAGGCTCTGACCCGGTTGCGGCCAAGATCTGAGGGGAGGGCGATGCGCAGCTCGCCCCTGAGTTCGCCTCGCTTGTCGGCGAGGGCGTCGCTGGCGCCTTGCAGCAGGCTGAGGGCCTGACGCCCGGTGTCGATGAAGGCCTGGCCCTCCTCGGTGAGCTGCATGTTGCGGGTCGAGCGGGCGAACAGCTGACAGTTAAGCTTATGTTCCAGACGTTGCAGGGCGGCGCTGGCAGAGGCAGGTGTCATGCCCAGTTCGCGGGCGGCGGCCGATACGCTGTGCAGGTCGGCGATGCGGATCGCCAGTTGCAGATCTTTGAGATGATACATATCAAAAATTTTTTGAAAATGATTTCAATACTAGCCTAATTATCAAATTATGTAACGGGTAATAGACTCTGTTTCATCGAACAACTTGAACTGCATCTGCCGCGACCTGTCGGCATAAGGAAACCCGATGAAACTTTTTAACTCCTACCAGATGGGCCAGCACACCTTGGCCAACCGTATCGTGATGGCGCCCATGACACGTTCACGCACCAGCCAGCCAGGCAATCTGCCCAACCAGATGATGGCCACCTACTACGCCCAGCGCGCCTCGGCGGGGCTGATAGTGACCGAGGCGACCCAGATCTCAGGAGATAGCCAGGGATATTCCTTTACCCCTGGCATCTATACCCAGGCGCAGATCGACGGCTGGCGTCAGGTGACTGATGCGGTGCACAGTGCGGGCGGTAAGATCTTCAATCAGCTCTGGCATGTGGGCCGGGTGTCTCATCCTGTCTTTCAGGGCGGCGAGGCGCCCATGGCACCCTCGGCCATCAAGCCAGAAGGAACCCAGGTCTGGGTGGTCGATGCTGCGCACCCCGAGGGGCAGATGGTCGATTGTCCGACGCCCAGAGAGATGTCCCAGGCGGATATCGATCGTGTGGTCAAGGACTTTGCCGATGCGGCGAGCAATGCGGTGGCCGCCGGCTTCGATGGGGTGGAGATCCACGGCGGTAATGGTTATCTGATCGATCAGTTCCTGCGCACCAACTCTAACAAACGCCGCGATGCCTACGGCGGCAGCGGTGAGAAACGTATTCGCTTCCTGCTTGAGGTGGTGGCGGCCGTGAGCGAAAAAGTTGGCGCCGGCCGCGTCGGCGTGCGTCTTGCTCCCTTCGTGACCTTTAAGGACATGAACTGCCCCGAGATCGTCGATACCATCTTGCTGGCAGCCGGCGCGCTGTCAAAGATGGGGATCGCTTATATTCATCTGTCAGAGGCGGATTGGGATGATGCGCCGCAGATCCCCGAGTCCTTCCGTGTGCAGCTGCGCCACCTGTTCGACGCCACTATTATCGTTGCCGGACGTTACGATCTCGCCAGAGCCAGCGAGGTGCTGAGCAAGGGCTATGCGGATCTGGTAGCCTTCGGTCGCCCCTTTATCGCCAACCCTGACCTGCCCCACAGGTTGCAGCAGCAGTTGCCTCTGGCAAGCTTCGACAAGGGGCCGCTGTTTGGCGGTGGCGCGGCGGGATATACGGACTATCCCGCTGCGCGTTAGGCATAATAAAAATCTGATGGGAGGTATTCCCTTAGCCCCAAGGATTAGTACAAGGGCTAGGGGATTAATCGACTTAGTGCCTGAGATCAGAGATCAGGTGCCACTGCCTGCGGCCCATCTCCAATATCACCCCAACGGCGAGTCCGGCGGCGGTATTGATGGTCAGGCAGACGGCGGCGGTGGATAAGATCACAAAGATGCAGAAGGGTTTGCCATCGAGGAAGCGTTTCGACCAGGCCAGTTGCAGGCCGGCGATCGCCAGCAGGCTTCCCAGGATCGCAAGAGGGATCAGGGACAGCACCTGGGCTATGGTATCGCCCCAGCACAGGGCGACCAGCAGGCAGCAGATACCGAACAGGGCCGGGGCGCGCCAGCTGCGGGCACCAAAGTGATATTGCACCGCCAGGCCGCCTGCGCCATGACACATGGGCGTGGCGCCCAGTGGTGCCAGCAGCAGGTTTGCCCAGCCCGAGCTGGTGGCCAGGCGCCGCGGCGCGAAACGTTTGTCATCGATTAGCCTATCTTGGGGAAACTTCTCACCGGCCATGGCCGAAGTGGCGATCACCGCATTGGTGAGTGTGAGTGCCAGCTGCGGCAGCACTAACAGCAGGGCGGCAGATTGCCACTCGTCGATATTGGGCCAGCCCAGTTGCCAGTCAGTGGTGGCCGACAGGGTGAAGCTGGGGGCCGAGCCCTGGTTTGCCTGCCACAGCACGCCTAGCACCAATACCAGGGGCATGGCCAGGTAGGGAAGCGGCATGAAACGGCTCATAAACAGGGCGCTGAAGGCCAGTATGCCGATGAGCCAGGTGCCGCTCATCATCTGCCCGCCCATCCAGATGAGTTGCAGGCCGATAGCCAGTTGTATACCTATGCTCACCGCGGGGGACAGTTGTTTGGCCATCCAGCCGATGGCACCGCTATAGGCCAGCAGCAAGAGTATGAGTCCCATCAGGATACCGCTGGCCTGCAGCATGCCGGGCGTGAGTCCCTGGGCGATTACCAGCGCCGCGATCACCTTCATCGGCTGCACAGGAATGGGCCGACGATAGAAGTAGGCGGTAAAGAGGGCGAATAGGCCGAAGCCGAGAAAGATCCCCTGAGGGGAGAAATGGTTGATGGCGACCAGGCCTAGCACCAGTGGCAGAAAGGTGCCGAGATCGGCGAAGGCACCGCTGAATTCTCCTATGTGTTTGTTTAGCTGGTTAACGTCTTGGGTGTTACATCTCATATTACTTGCCGTGGGAAATCATCACTCATTTCATGGCAAATTTAATGCCATGTTTTTTGTAGGCTTTTATCGGTAAAACCGAGGCAAAATGGGCCATTTGGCTAAAGTGGGTGAGACAAGTTGTCACACTCTCGGTCGCCACTGGGTCAAGAGATCTCAACATTAATTATTGCTAATCATTCAAAAAGTGTGCGATTGCTGCGGATTTCTGGTCGGACGTGTGTGTTAGTGTTTCGCTTCTGTCAAATGAAAAAAGGGTCAAGTGATGGAAGAGAAGCAGTTTATCAAATTGGGGATTGTGCCTTTGCTGGTGGCGACGACATGCCTGCTGTCGGCCTGTGCCAGCCAGAGAGACATCATGATAGACCAAGGGTATCCGGTCGCCTATGCCGATGGTTACGACGATGGATGCCATAGTGGCAATAAGGCGGGCGGCAGCCTTTTCGATCAGTTCAAGAAGGATGTCGCCAAGTTCGACGCCGATAAGCAGTATGCTCAGGGATGGTCCGACGGCTTCAAGCAATGCGAGTCTGAGCAGGAAGCGATTCAGCGTCAGGTGAGGCTGAATCTGGAGCAGCAGAAACTCGACGAGCAGAAGAAACATAACGCCTGGGAAGAGAAGAAGGCGATGGAGCGCGAGGCGCTAAAGGGGGTAGACACCAGCGGCCTGAAGAGCCTGTCTCAATCTTAGCGACCAAGCCTAGGTTAAATGCAAAGGCCCGCGAGCGGGCCTTTCTTATGCCTTAAAACTGGTTGTGCATATCGTTTAAGGCGTTGTGCAGCAGGTCGTCGTCATGGGCACTGGCATGCTGATCGTCTCTGGGATCGTCGATATCCACAAGCGATGGATGAGGCTTCTCTTTCTCATGCTCCTCCAGCAGCGGGTTGTCGAACTGATCTGCCGGGGTCAGGGTGAGATCGTCGGCGTCGAAGTGCTCTGTGGCCATCAGCGGCGTCTCCAGATCAGGCTGAGGCTTAGTGTGACTCTCGACTTGCGCCAGATCCTGCTGACTCAGCCCCACCATCTGCAGGTAGTGGTCCACGGGGGCGAGCGCCGCAGCCGCCAGTGGGCGGGCGTCCGCCTCTGTATGAGAGGGTTCGGCGCCACTTGCCGCCAACTCATGGGGATGATTAACAGGCTTCTCATCTTGATCCGCCGCGCGTTGTGCATGCTTGTCCTCTGCCTCGCCTTCGCTTGCCTGAATGACGATGACCTGGGCGTCATCACTGGCCTCCTGGTTGTCATCCCATTGGGGAGTATCGTGCAGCTCAGGCGGCGGTGGCGGCGGGGCAGGGCTAGTGGTGACAGGGGTGACCGTCATATCTACCAACTGGGTCGATAGTTGGTTGTGACCACTGTGGCCGTGAACATAGGTGATATCCAAATTTACTTCCACATCCACATTGGAGGAGTGGCTGTCGTGATAGAGGATATGAAAGATATCGTGATGGGTTTCCGAGGTGGTTTCCCCCGCCCAGTGGGTGCCGCCGGCAGCCTTATCGCCAGGTGTTGGTGCCTGGTTATAGACATAATCCACATGGCCGGTATCTGGATCTATGGTGAGTGTGCCGTACTGACCCCTGAGGCTTAGGGTGGGGTGACCATGACCGTCATCGATCGCCCAGGCGCCCTTGGTGGGAGCGTTGGGGGTAAGCTGTTGCAGTAGCGGCGGCGCAATCAGATCGCCCGAGATGTGGGAGCCTATGGCGCCAGTCCCCGTCGGCGTAGGCGGCGTGAGGAAACTCATGCTGGGGATCGGGTTGGCGTGGTCGACCACATACAGGGGGCTGCTCATCTGGGCGTGGTTACCCGCCAGATCGCTGACCATGGCCTTGATCTCCAGGCTGCCGCCCGGCAAGGCATCGACCTCGGCGGCGCTTAGCTGAGTGCTCCAGCAACCGTTATGCACATTGGCATGGTATTGCTGCCCACCTATGGAGACGGTCACCCTCTGCCCCTCTTCGACATTAGTGACCGTGCCGCTGATGGTGAGGGCTTGGTGCTGCTCGCCGGCCTGTAACATGTTGTCGCCGGCGATGGGGTTCATGTCTATGCTGGCCTGGGTATCGACCCGGTATTGATGGCTCTCCGTGGCGCTTCCCTGGTTACCGGCAAGATCTGTGGTGGTCAGGGAGGCATTGATCTCATGGGCGCCGGCCAGCTCGCTGCCGGGCACCTGCACGCTGAAATTCCCCTGGTTGTCCACCTGTCCCTGATAGGTCTGTTGCCCTATGGCCAGGGTGATTACTGTACCGGCGGGCACCTCGCTGTTGACGCTGCCCGTGACCGCTATGCTTCTGCCTGCCTCGGCGGCATTGACCAGATTGTCTGGCGTGATGGCGTCGAGTCGTATCTGGGGGAGCGGCGCCTGATTATCCAGCTCAAAGTCGAGTTGGGTGTGGGGCGATGCGTGGCCGAAGGCGTCGGTCTGGCGCACCCACAATTGGTTGTGGCCCTGCACCGGATTAAATTGCGACTGCCAATGCTGACCGCCGTCGATCGAATATTCCACCCACATGCCGGCAAGCTGGCCACCTATGGTCAGGCTGGCGTCTGTGGTGATGCCATCGCTGCTGGACTGGCCGGTATCATGGGTCAGCGCCAGGGTGAGGGGCGGTATATTGGTGTTGAGGCTGAGCGGTAAGCCGTTAAATTGGCTGCTGCTGGCCGAGGCCTGATTGCCCGCTACATCTTGCCCGCGCGCGCTGATGGTGAGTTCGCCATCGGGCAGCGATGAGAGGTCGATATGCTCGAAATTAATATACTGATGATCGGGATGACTCACGCTGCCACCTATGGCGTCGTGATGTTGAGGGTCGATCACCAGGGGCTGACCGCCGCCACTGCTGCTGATCACCAGCTGAGTCAGCTCGCTATCCTTGGGCAGGTAGACCTGCACCACCAACTCGCCATGACCATTCAGTGAGGCGCTATGTACGGCTATGTCGGTCTGGGTGTCGAGTGTGAGCGCCAGCGGTGTGGACTGCACAGCTTGTTGACTGCCGGGGGCCTGGGCACTGGCGCTGATCTGATGGGCGCCCTCGCTCAGGCCGCTGAGTGCGACGCTGTAGTGTCCCTGAGCATCACTTAACACACTGGTGAGCTTGTTGCCTTGCTCATAGAGGGTGACCAAGGAGAAGGGAATGTCCGTCTGCCCTTCGACCACAGGGTGGGTGTCATGGGTGATTCCGTCGCTGTCGGAGACTCCGGTATCGCTGCCATGACTCAGTACTAGGGTGATGGCGTTGCCTATGGTCTGTGTCGGTGGCAGCTGTGGCTTAGTGTCCACCAGCTGTGATGGACTGGTGACTGTGGCATGCAATTGGGGTTGCAGGCCAGTGCCGGTTGGCATGGTGAGGCTAACCCTTGCATCGAAGCTGATAAATTTGGTCTCGCTGCCGCCATGGTTGTCACTGACCTGCACCTCGAAGGAGTCTGTGCCTTGGTACTGACCGCTGGCCTTGTCATAATGCATGCCGGCCACGCTCTGATTGAGGTGGTAGCTGTAGGCGCCTGTGTCTGGGTCGACAACCAGGGTGCCAAATTGTCCCGTTTGCCGGGCAACCGAGAAGCTGTGGCTGTCTTGGCTGTCGGGGTCTTGTACCGTGAGATGCCCAGTGGTGCTTGAGAGCTGCGCCACGCCTAGCTTGGGAGCATCGTTGGTGCCAGTTATCTTGATGACGATATCCTGCGCCGTGCCGTCTAAGGTATAGACTCTGTGGGTAACCAAGACCTCCTGATGTTCGCTCAGCTGTTGTAGTTTGGCGTTGTCGACGTCGTAGGTCCAGCTGCCGTCGGCGCCGATATGCAGGCTACCGCCGAAGGGATCGTCCACTTGTGTGGCCGTGCCCGCTTGGAAGGCCGCCTGTCCCGCGTCGGGATCCTGCACATTGAGCTGGCCCGAGATGGCTATCTGGTTGTGGGCGTCCGGGTGTTGATCTTCGACAAGCTCACCCCGGGTATCCCCCGAGACCTGGGCCTGGTCACTCACCGCTGCCAGTGTGGTGCTGGCACCTGTGTGAGTCACTCCGCCGTGGGCATCTTTGACGTCATAGGTAAAGTGTACCTCGCCGTTGTAGTCCTTCTCAGGGGTGAAGGTGAAGCTGCCGTCGGGGTTGGTGGTGATAGTTCCATGATCGGCCTGGAGATTGGCGACCGTGAGTTGGCCGGCGTCGTTGTCGTCGACATCTCTGGCGTGGGCTAGCAGCTGCGCCGGGGTGAGCCGCATCTGGGTATCTTCCTGACCGTCGCCGAGACGGACGGCAGAGCTGATCACCGGCTTATCGTTGGTGCCATGCACAGTCACGCTGATGGTTTGGCTGACACTGCTGTCGATGGAGGTGACGGTAAAGGTCTTATTGAATGATTCATTAGAGCCTAAGTGCTGCACATTAGCGTTGTCGATAGTGTATGACCAGCGTCCGGAAGCATTGATTTGGAAATGGCCACCCTCAGGCGTGTTGATGCTTTGTGGGATAAAGCCCGCCTGATCATGGTCTGGATCTATAGCCACTAGAGTGCCACTGCTATGGAGTTGATTGGTGGCATTACCCAGGGGAAGACGATCTTCATAAAGATGGTTCTCTAGGGTGGAATACTTACCGACTTCGATGCGCGCCTGGTTATCTTCGCCGATGATTTTGACCATGACGGTGAGGCGCTGGCCGTCGCTGGTGCGCACCTCGTAAGGCACCTCCATCGACTCGCCTTTGTGTAGACTGGCGACCTTGTCATCGGCGTGATGGATGTGGGCACCATCTAAATGGAATTCATAGTGACCATCGGGCCATACGGTGAGGTCCCCGGGAGCATAGCCTTGGCCGAGGTAGGTACCACTGAATGCAAAATGGGTCTGATCACCGCTGTCGGGGTCGAACAGCTGTAGCTGCCCCCGGTAGGTGACCTTCTGGCTATCGATCGCTTGTGTCTCCGTCATCTGGATCACGTTAGAAACCAGGGATGCCTTATCATCTGTGCCTTGTATGATCAGTTTGGCCGTCTGCTCAGTGCTGCCGCCGTGGCCATCTTCGACCCGATAGGAGAGGGTGATCGCCTGGTTTTGCCCCTTGGCAAGGTGCTCGAAGGCAGGATCTGTGGCATCGACCACCAGGCTGTGGCCATCCGGTGCCAGTGTTACGCCCGCCGGGAGTTGGCTCGAGGCTGGCTGGCCATCGACGCTGATGCTGAGGTGGCTGATGGATAAGCTATCGCCTTCCTTGTCGGTGGCTCCTTGAAGCAGATCTATCGCGCGTAGTTGGGGTTCGCCTTCCGTTATATGCTCTTCGAACGGCGACACATCCGGCGCGTCATTGACCGCCGCGAGCGTAGTTCTGGCCTGTGCGTGGGTTATACCACCGTGTGCGTCTTTGACGTCATAGGTAAAGTGTACCGCGCCGTTGTAGTCCTTCTCTGGCGTGAAGCTGAAGCTGCCGTCGGGGTTGGTGGTGATAGTTCCATGATCGGCCTGGAGATTGGCGACCGTGAGTTGGCCGGCGTCGTTGTCGTCGACATCTCTGGCGTGGGCTAGCAGCTGCGCCGGGGTGAGCCGCATCTGGGTATCTTCCTGGCCGGCTGGAAGTATCTGGGTGGCGCTAACCACGGGGGCATCGTTGGTGCCCTCTAGGGTGATCGTGATATCTTTACTTGTGCCATCGGCGCTGTAGACGCGATAGACGACCTGCTCAAACTGTCCCTTACCCAGGTGTTGGAGGGCGTTATTTGAGACTACGTACTGCCACACTCCATGCTTCTCGATATCCAGGCTGCCACCGAAGGGATCCGAGATTGCCTGGGCGTCGTGAGTCGCCCGAAAATAGCTCTCCCCCTTATCTGGATCATGAACGTCCAGGGACCCCGTGTAGTGCAGGGTATTGTGCGCATCGCCGGCAGGATAATAATCTTCCTTAAGGTTGCCCTTGTCTTCTCCCGTGATGACGGCGGCGTCGTCTTGTCCTGAGATCTTGATGGTGATCGTCTGCTCTGTGCCATCGACGCTATGCACCATCAGGGTTTCGCTGAGGTACTTGCCAGATTTGAGCCCTTGTATCGCGGGCTGGGAGTTGTCGGCTGTGTAGGTCCAGTGGCCGAGATCGTTAATAGTCAGAGTGCCATATTGGCCCTGCAGGCTGGTGGCAATGAACTGGTTTTGGCCGCTGTCGGCATCGGTGACCGTCAGCGCGCCATCGACTCTCAACTGCCCCTGATAGAGGTCTCTGTCCTCGGTCACGGCTCCCGTTGCGGCGCCACCAATGACGGCCTTGTCATCAGTGCCATTGATGGTGACTGTGACTTTCTGCTCGCTGCCATCGACACTGTGAACAAGCAGAGTTTCGGTGAGTGACTCGCCTGATTTGAGCCCCTGAATGGCAGTTTGAGAATTATCGGTGCTGTAGGTCCAGTGACCGAGATCGTTGATGCTGAGGGTGCCGTATTGGCCCTGCAAACTAGTGGCGAAAAATTGCGCCTCGCCATGATCGGCATCGGTCACCGTGAGCGCACCGTCCACTCTCAGTTGCCCTTGATAGAGGTCTCTGTCCTCGGTCACTGTGCCCGTTGACGTGCCGCCAATCACCGCCCTGTCGTCAGTACCATTTATGCTGACTGTGACTTTATGTTCGCTGCCGTCGATGCTATGAACAAACAGAGTCTCGGTGAGCGACTCGCCGGACTTGAGCCCTTGAATGGCAGCCTGTGAGTTGTCGGCTGTGTAGGTCCAGTGGCCGAGATCGTTGATGGTCAGGGTGCCGTATTGGCCCTGCAAGCTGGTGGCGGCGAATTGCGCCTCGCCATGATCTGCATCGGCGACCGTGAGCGCACCATCGACCCTTAGTTGGCCTTGATAGAGATCTTTGTCTTCAGTAACCGCCCCCATTGAAGCGCCACCAATGACCGCCTTGTCGTCCGTGCCATTGATGGTGACTGTGACCTTCTGCTCGCTGCCGTCAACGCTGTGAACAAACAGGGTCTCAATGAGTGACTCGCCGGACTTGAGTCCCTGAATGGCGGCCTGGGTGTTGTCGGCGGTGTAGGTCCAGTGGCCGAGATCGTTGATGCTGAGGGTGCCGTACTGGCCCTGCAGGCTGGTGGCGACAAATCGCGCCTCGCCATGATCGGCATCGGTGACCGTTAGCGCGCCATCGACCCTCAGCAGGCCTTGGTAGAGGTCTCTGTCCTCGGTCACGGCTCCCGTTGTGGTGCCGCCAATCACAGCTTTATCGTCTGTGCCATTGATGGTGACGGTCACCTTCTGCTCTGTGCCATCGACCGAGTGTACAAACAGAGTCTCGGTGAGTGACTCGCCGGATTTCAGCCCTTGTATCGTGGCCTGGGAGTTGTCTGCTGTGTAGGTCCAGTGGCCCAATTCATTGATGCTGAGGGTGCCGTATTGGCCTTGCAGGCTAGTGGCAACAAATTGCGCCTCGCCGTGGTCGGCATCTGTGACCGTCAGCGTCCCGTCCACTCTCAGTTGTCCCTGATAGAGGTCTCTATCTTCGGTTACGGCTCCCGTGGCCGCGCCGCCAATCACAGCCCTGTCGTCTGTGCCATTGATGGTGACGGTCACCTTCTGCGCTGTGCCATCGACCGAGTGCGCCTGTAAGGTTTCGGTGAGCGATTCGCCGGATTTGAGCCCCTGAATGGCGGTTTGAGCGTTGTCGGCTGTGTAAGTCCAGTGGCCGAGATCGTTGATGGTGAGGGTGCCGTATTGGCCTTGCAGGCTGGTGGCGATGAACTGGTTTTGGCCGCTGTCGGCATCGGTCACCGTCAGTGCACCGTCCACTCTCAGTAGGCCCTGATAGAGGTCTCTATCTTCGGTTACGGCTCCCGTGGCCGCGCCGCCAATCACAGCTTTATCGTCAGTGCCATTGATGGTGACGGTCACCTTCTGCGCTGTGCCATCAATTGAGTGAACAAACAGAGTCTCGGTGAGTGACTCGCCGGACTTGAGTCCCTGAATGGCGGCCTGGGTGTTGTCGGCGGTGTAGGTCCAGTGGCCGAGATCGTTGATGGTCAGTGTGCCGTACTGGCCCTGCAGGCTGGTGGCGACAAATCGCGCCTCGCCATGATCGGCATCGGTGACCGTTAGCGCGCCATCGACCCTCAGCAGGCCTTGGTAGAGGTCTCTGTCCTCGGTCACGGCTCCCGTTGTGGTGCCGCCAATCACAGCTTTATCGTCTGTGCCATTGATGGTGACGGTCACCTTCTGCTCTGTGCCATCGACCGAGTGTACAAACAGAGTCTCGGTGAGTGACTCGCCGGATTTCAGCCCTTGTATCGTGGCCTGGGAGTTGTCTGCTGTGTAGGTCCAGTGGCCCAATTCATTGATGCTGAGGGTGCCGTATTGGCCTTGCAGGCTAGTGGCAACAAATTGCGCCTCGCCGTGGTCGGCATCTGTGACCGTCAGCGTCCCGTCCACTCTCAGTTGTCCCTGATAGAGGTCTCTGTCTTCGGTCACGGTTCCCGTGGCGGCGCCAATCACCGCCCTGTCGTCTGTACCATTGATGGTGACCGTGACCTTCTGCGCTGTGCCATCGACCGAGTGTACAAACAGAGTCTCGGTGAGCGACTCGCCGGATTTGAGTCCTTGTATCGCGGACTGGGAGTTGTCGGCAGTGTAGGTCCAGTGCCCCAAATCATTGATGGTGAGTGTGCCGAATTGCCCTTGGTGTGTGGTAGCAATGAAGTGATTATCGCCGCCATCGGGATCGATAACCGTCAGTTGCCCCGATGTCTGTAGCTGTCCGGCGACCAGGTCTCTGTCTTCTGTCACCGAGCCGCTGGCCATGCCATGGATGATGGCTCGCTGATCTGCGCCGTGAACTTCTATTGTTACTATCTGGCTGACGGGTTGTCCCGAGCTGTCGGTTGCTGTGACTCTGAAGGTTTCCGTGGCCACCTGGCCTGCGTGTAGGGAGAGGGTGTTGGGGGAGCTATTATCGATCCGATACTGCCAGACACCTGTATCTGGGTCGATCACTAGCTCGCCATAGACGCCGGATGAGTGGGGGACGGCCCAATGGACGGCGTCTCCTGTGTCAGGATCTGTGGCGATCAATTGCCCCGACACCTTATCAACCGAGCCCAGCTCGTTGAGGCTGGCGTGATGAACACCGGAGATCACCGGCAGATCGTTGCTTCCCTCGACGGCGACGCATATGATGCTGCTGACTCTGTTGCCCAAATTGTCAGTGGCCGTAATGGTAAAGGTTTCATTGTGGTGCTCGCCTTCGAACAGGGCATTGGTCTTGGCATCGAAGTTGTTGAGATGATAGTGCCACTCACCTGTGCTGGGATTGAGCACAAGATCGCCATATTGCCCCTTGCTGGTCTCTACCGTCCAGGTGACGGTATCCTTGGTGTCGCCGCTGGCCGCGAGTTTGCCCGATACCGTATCGATAACACTATTTTCTTTAATCGTTTGAAAATCTTGTTGACTATCAATATGTAACGGATTTTCATGCGTGCCAGTGCCAGTGCCAGTGCCAGTGCCAGTGCCAGTGCCAGTGCCAGTGCCAGTGCCAGTGCCAGTGCCAGTGCCAGTGCCAGTGCCAGTGCCAGTGCCAGTGCCAGTGCCAGTGCCAGTGCCAGTGCCAGTGCCAGTGCCAGTGCCAGTGCCAGTGCCAGTGCCAGTGCCAGTGCCAGTGCCAGTGCCAGTGCCAGTGCCAGTGCCAGTGCCAGTGCCAGTACTCGTTCCTGTCAGCGAGACCTGAGGGTCGGTAGTGGGGCGGTCAGTTGTTGGGTGCTGAGTGCCTGTTTGCTGAGTGCCAGGCTGCTGTGTCGAGCCTGTGCTCGGTTGTGGTGGCTTATGAGCTTGTGTCTCGCTGCTCGTCAGGGTCACCTGAAAGGCGGGTGGCGTGCCGCCTGAGGTGAGGGCGTGAGCAAGAGGCGTCAGGTTTGGGGTCTGGGCTGTGCCTTTTTCGAAGCCGCTAAACTCCTCTATTCCCGTTGTCTGCGCTGCGCGGTGGGCCAGCTTATTATGCGGCTGCGCCGCATTTGCTTGTGCTTCTGGCGCTTGAGCTTCCTGTGGCTGGGCTTCTTGTGGCTGAACCTCTTGGGACTGACTTTGATGAGACTGGCTTTGCTGTGACTGCGCCGCTGACGCCATCTTATCGTCTAATTCTGTTGAGCTTGGTGCTTGCTCTCCCTGAGCCATTGGGCCCTGATCTGCACTATTTGCCAGATCTGCGTCTAGTTGCTCTAGCTCTGTTTGTGGCTCTGCGCCTGCGCTGGCGGCCGTGTGCCAAGGCTTATCTGCCACCAGATCTTGATTGAAGCGGCTCGTCGTCTTGCCATCGCGATACTCTTCGGCCTTGAGCTGTTCGACCGCGTTGTCCTGCGCCCTGGCGAGACGTTTCGCCTCGCGCTCACGTCGCTGAGCCTCTGTTAACGGCTCCGGCTCGCTCGCCGGCTGCGAATTGGTTTGCGGCTTAGCCTGATTCCTAGCCTGACTAGATTCGTCCTGAGGCGGCGTGTTGGGGCGCTTATCTTGGCTCATGGCGTTCTCCTAACGTTCACCAAAGGCTTCGGTCACATTGGTAAATACCGGCTTCCACAGGTACTGGAAGACGGTCTTGTCGCCTGTCACTATGTCGGCTTCTCCCGTCATGCCGGGGATCAACGCCAGCTTGTCGGGTTGGTCGCCGAAGTAGGGCTTGTCGATGGCGATCTGTACCTTGTAGAAGACGCCACCCTTCTCGTCGGCGTCCGTGCTGGGGGAGATCTTCTTCACTAGCCCATCGATGGCGCCGTAGCGGCTGTAGTCGAAGGCATCTATCTTGATGCGGGCCTTCTGTCCGACGGTGACGAAGCCTATGTCTCTTGGGGACAGCTTGGCTTCCAGCAGCGCAGTGGGTGTGGTTGGGACGATCACCGCCACGGTACCGCCCGGCTGGATCACGCTATCCGCCGAGTTGTTGGGGATAGATTGAATGATGCCATCTACAGGTGAGGTGACCCGGTTCTGCTGCACCAGGGAGTCAGAGGATTTGAGCCGGGCAACTATGCCCAGCAGTTCGGCCTGGGCGTCGGTGCGTTTCTCACCCACCTCGTTGAAGAGGCTCGCCTGCTTCTGGGCCAGTTGTTTCTCTTGATTGTCTATGTTGCGTTGCAGCACGCTGCGACGCCCCTCCAGCACCTTGAGCTCACGGATATAGGCGTCGAGCTTCTGTTGTGACTCCAGCATTCTAAGCTTAGAAACTGCCTGTTGTTCCTTGACCGAGTTCATCATCTTGAGGGTCTGTTCTACCGAGCGGATCTGATCCTTGAGCGGGGTGATCTCCTGCTCGACACTGGCCAGCTCAGCCTCAGACTTTGCCACGTCAGATTCGGACAGGGCGATGATCGCCTGCTTCTCCTGATTCATACGTGCCAGGGCGTTGATGTGTTGAGCCACCAGGGCGGGGAAGCCGAGCTGATAGGCGTTGAAGTCGGGCTCGCGCTCCTCGAGGAAGGCGGTGTATCTCTCTATTTTCAGCTCCAGGTTGGCCTGCTTGCTTTGTAGCTCCTCCTTCAGCGCCTGGCTGTCGGTGGCGACAAAGTTAGCGATAAGGTCGCCCTTCTGGACCAGATCTCCCTCGGCGACGGCGATCGATGCCAGGGTGCCGCCGGTCTGGCTCTGGATCACTTGCCTGTGCCCCAGAGGCACCACCTGGCCCTTGGCCTTGGCGATCTCCTCAATGTTGGTGAAGATAGACCAGATCAGCAGAATGAAGACGGCCGTGGCGATAAAGAAGGTGATGCGGCGAATGGCGCGCTTCTCGGCGGGCGCCTCGACGGCCTCGGTAAATTCGTGTTCAGGCCATGAACGCTGAGTGAGTTGGCTGTCATTCATTTTGTGAGGCCTCCATGCTGGGGGTTGAGTCCTGGTTGGTTGCACCTTGTGTCGTCACACCGTCTTGGTTAGGCAGAGGCCCTGCGTAGACCACTGTGCCCTTGTCGAGGATCACCACCTTGTCGGCCTGTTGAATCAGTGCCTGATCGTGAGTGGTGAATAGTATGGTGGTCTTGCCCTTGAGGTGCCTGAGGGTCTGGATAAAGGCCTGTCTGGCAAAGGGATTGCGATTGGCTATCGGCTCATCCATCACCAGCAGGGGGGAGCCTTTCAACAGGGCCCTTGCCAGGCTGATATAGCTGCTTTCCACTGCCGAGAACATGCTGGTGCCGCGGGAGAAGAGGTTGGCATCTATGTCTTGTTTTAGCGCCTGCAGCAGCGATGCGCCGCCGGCATCTTTGAGGGCCTGCTTAAGCTCTTCGTCACTGGCCTCTGGCTTGGCCAGGCGCAGGTTGTCCGCCAGGGTGCCGGGTAAGATCTCGCTGTTGGTGGGGCTGTAGGCGGCCCACTGACGGAAGATCTCAGGGTCGAACTGTTTCAGATTTTTGCCATTGACTGTGACGAAGCCCGCCTGGGGCTCGATAACTCCGATGGCGGTGAGCAGCAGCGAGGTCTTGCCGCTGCCGTTGGGGCCTATGATGGCCACCGTCTCGCCGGCTTCGATGTCGAGGGTGACCCCGGAGAGGGCGGGCTCGCTGTCGGCGCTGTATCTCAGGGTTACATGCTTAAAGGAGAGCACCGGTGTCTGGTTGAGATTTGGCGAGTCGAGCCTGAGCTCATTGAACTCTGTGGTCACGCCCATGAAACGGTCGAACTGATCGACGGCGCCCTTGAGCAGGGTAAACTTCTGCCGCGAGGCGAAGGCCAGCTGCGCCGGGCCTGTGATCCGCCAGATCAACATGACGCAGGCGATCAGCGCCCCCGGGGTGATGCTCTGGTTGAGCACCAGGAAGATGCCGGTAAACACTGTGGCTAGGGCGGTAAACAGCCCCATGGCATGGGCCACCGCCGCGTTGAGTCCCGCACGTTTGCTGTAGAGAAAGTTCTGCCGGCAATGTTCCCGGGCGCGGCGCATAAATTGCTCGTACCAGGCGCCACTCTCGCCGGCGCTCTTAAGTGGTAGCAGATGAGTCGAGAGCTCGTTGAGGCTGTTCTGATATTCGCCGCTGATGGTGGGCGCCGCGGCCTGGGTATACTTGTCCAGCGCCTTCATCACCAGATAGAAGAGCAGCAACATGGCCAGCGGCACCAACACCAAAACACCACTCAACAGGGTGATGGCGACCAGAGCTATGAGGGTAAAGGGCAGATCGATGAGACCGGCGCCGCCAGGACCGGCCACCAGGCTGCGTACCTTCTCGGCGTTGCGCATCCTGGCGATATGGCTGGAGAGGCCGACGCGTGAGAGCAGGCTAAGGGGCATGCTCAGCAGGCGGTTGAAGGTGATGCCGGAAAGATCCCTTGCGAAGCGATTGCTAACATTGGCCAGCGCCTGTGCCCTAAGCAGTCGACTGGCGACAAAAATTCCCAAGGCAAGGGCCGCACCCAGGGCTATGCTGGGCAGGATCTGAGGCGCCTGGCCGCCGATGACCCTGTCGTACACCGCCATGGTAAAGAGGGGAATGGCGAGGCCACTCAGGCTGGATAGCAGACTCAGCCAGAAGATGGGGCGATACCAGGGCCTGAGCTTGGCGAGATGGGAGGCGAACACGCTGCTGCTTCGGCTCTGGGCCGGCAGGCTCTCCACCAGAAACACGTGGCCGGCGCCCGGCAGCTTGTCGAGGGTGAGCCATTGATTATCTTGGCTTAAGTATTGAAAACTGTGGTTGCTGCGCCGCGCCACCATAGGCTCGCCATCCTGAGGCAGCAAGATGAAGGGGTAGACGCTGTGGACCAGGAGGTTAGCATCCAGTGCCTGCACCTTGATACCGACATGATGCTTCTTCAGCAGAATATAGGCTTCGAGATGGGTGAGCCTGTCGTGGAGATCGCTCTTGTCGATGTTGCTGGCCTGCACGCTAAGGCCCAGCTGATGGAACAGGGCGATCAGCAGCGACTTGGGCAGATGTATCGGATCCAGGTGCTGACTCATGGGCGCGCTCCTCCTTGACCTTGGCCTTGACCTTGGCCTTTAGCTTGACCAGCCAGCTCACCATGCTCGCCGAGTGCGATCTGCATGTCGCTCAGCGCCGCGACCTCATCGAAATAGGAGGCGATGACAACCGTCATCTGCCCGCGCCGTTCCATTAACACCTGTAGCAGGCGAGCCTGGGAGTCGGCATCCAGTGAGACCATGGGCTCATCCAGCAATAGGATAGAGGGGGACTGCGCCAGGGCCCGCACCAGGGCGATCAGCTTGATTGCACCCTTGTTGAGCACCTGATTCTCATTGCTGCCCACCTGGGTCTGATAACCGGCTGGCAGCTGCGCCAGGGTGGCCGATAGGCCGAGTTGGTCTGCGATCAGCATGGCGCTGGCCTCACGCTCGCGGCGAAACAGCGTCATGTTCTCCAAGATGGAGCCGCTGAAGAGGCTGGCCCAGGGGGGGACATAGCAGATGGATTGACGGTACTCGAAACCGTCGTGATCCTGCTGCGGCACGCCAGCGATGGCGATCTGCCCGCTATCCACCTGGTGATAGGCGCCAATGGTACTCAGCAGGAGGCTGGCATGGGTCATGGGGTTGGAGGTAACGGTAACTATGCTGCCCGCAGGGATGGTCAGGCTGATGTTGTCGAGCCGGGCGCTGGTCTTCTCGGCGCTGACGCTCTCGAAGCTAATGGGGCCGAGGGGCAGTTGCTGTTGATAGCGGGTCTGGCCGTTAAAGGTCTCCTGAGGCGTTGCAATCAAGGTATTGACCTGATCCATCGCCTCCTTGGCACTGACGTATTTGGCCCTAAGGCTGCCGATGGCGCTTAAGGGGGCGACGGCGCGACCGGCTAGGATGGAGCAGGCCGCCAAGCCACCTGTGGTCAGGTTACCGTTGAGCACCTCGAAACAGCCTATCATCACCAGGCACAAGGTGGTGGCCTGGGCGGTGCCCTGTATCAGCTCCTGTAGTTTCGCCGAAAGCCAGTCGACCTCCTCCTGCTGAGCGAGGCGCTGATGATTGATCTTTTTATAGGCGTAGGTCATGCGGGACTCGAGGGCCATCGCCTTGGTGGTAGTGAGGCCTGAGAGCACCAGCATCAAGAGGCGGGTGCGCTCATCCTGGCTCAGGCTCAGCTCCTTGGTGGCGAGAGAGAGCTTCTGCCCCAGCTGCCACACCCTCACGCCGGCGATCAGCCAGACGACTAAGGGGATAAACACCAGCGGCCCGCCTATGTAGGCTACCAGGGCGAGGAAGATGATCACGAAGGGGAAATCCATCAGCGCCACGGCCGCCTGGCCGGAGTAGATGTCGCGCATGGCCGCTATGCTGTGGATGCCGTGGGAGATCTTGCCCGCGCCGAGATTCTCTATTTGGTGGTAATCGGCATTGAGCAGACGCTTCACCACCTGGGTGATGGTATGCAGCTCATAGTTGGCCGCCGAGGCGCCGAGCAGCCAGCTACGGGCGTACCTGAGGATCAGTTCCAGCAGGATGGCGATAGCGACTCCAATCACGAGTACCGTTGCCGTCCCGTGTGCCTCGTTGGGCAAGATACGATCGTAGATCTGTAACATAGTAAAAGGCAGGGCGAGTGAAAGCAGATTGATAAACACAGAGGTGAGGAGCAGTTCGTTGAACGACTGATTCTGTGCGAGCAAACGAAAGGTTTTAACCATCTATGCCGTCCCTTGGAATAATTGGTGATTAAACAAGAGTGTAGTTCAATGTTGCTAGGACTAAAGCTAGCAGCTAAGACAAGGGTTAGATATAAGACAAATTTCTATACTTTTGATTTAGCTGCAAAGCTTGTCTCGTCATCCTTTCGAGCGGATTGGTTGACTAAAAGGGGGGGTCGATGGGCAAAAAAAAGAGGCCTGGTAGACCAGACCTCTTTGCTGCAGGGAGATGACGAAAGGGGATTACAATTTACTTGGCGTGTTTAGCGCCTTTCTTGTTCTTCATTGGGTCGCCTTCGTAACCTAAGGCTTGCCAATCTAAACGTGTGCCCTTGTTGTGGCAGTCGTTACACTTGAGCGCCTGATCTTTTGGCGAAACCATGTGGTTAATACGCCACCACATCTCGGTTTCGGCAAAGCCATGCTCACCACTGTACTTGATGCCTTGCTGGGCCAGTGCCTGGTTAGCCTCCATGCCGAGCTTGGCGGCCTTATCCCAGTCGAACTCTTTCCAGTAACCGCCCTTGCCATAGACTTTGGCGGTAACGAAAATGTTCTGCTTCTTGTCGTAGATCTGCTTGCCGCGATGCACCTTGAATGGGTAGATCTTGGCGGTCTTGTCTGTGATATCACCCAGTGGTGCAGTCAACTTAGTGACCTTGGATGGATCCATCTTGTCACCCACCATGTAGGCATCGGCCTTGCCGTTGTACCAGGCGTATTCAGGCTTGACCATCTTGCCCCAGACGAAGCTGCCTTTCTTCTTCATGAAGGTGTGCTTGCCATACTCGTCTACGGTTTCCTCTTGATCGCTACCAGCGGTAGACCAGTCCCAGCTCATCTTGGTGGGTTCGTTACGGGCGAAGAAAGGAATGTGACAGGTCTGACAGGCGACACTGGCCGTATGGGTGTTGAGGCGCTTGTTGGCGTGTGGCGCGCTATCGTGGCAGTTTTCACAGCCGATATCGTTCTCACCGCCTGGCGATACGCCCATGGCATTACCTGTGATCTGGTGTTGCTGTGTGGTGTGACAGGTTTGGCACTGGAAGTCATTGCCATCGCTGTCCATGTGCACGTCGGTAGCCTTGTCGGGATAGGCCATGGAGGAGTCTAGATCCCCATGCTTCACCGCGTCGCCGCCGCCACCGTAGAAGTGGCAAGAACCACAGTTGTCACGTACCGGCATGCCGACATTTTGCGCCACACGTTCCAGGTTGACCTTAGCCAAGGCCTCACCGGCTCCGGCAGGGTCTTTAACATAGGTACCTGTGGTGTCGTGACATACCAGGCAGTCGACCTTAGTCATGTCGCTAAAGTCGAAGTTGTTGTCTTTCCAGCCATAGCCGGCGTGACAGCTGGTACATCTGGGTTCGTTGCCGGCAATCGAGGTACAGAAGTTGTTGATGGCGTTCTTCTTCCCCCGTTTAACTGTGCGTCCGGGCAGCTTCTGCTCCAGTTCCCAGGTCCAGTGAGACGACTTCATAAAGTCTTTGGCGTGATCTTCATGGCATTCGATGCACTGCTCGGTCACCTGAGAGCCCTGGGTAAAGGGTCCCTGAATGGCTTCCTTATGCGGGTTTTCGGCGATGGCATTGAGGCTGGCCAAGCCGAAGATCCCTGCAGCAAACATCGCCGTGAGAGAATGTGTGTGTTTCATTGTCTGTTCCCTACCCCCGGCCTAAGCCGGGGGAGATAGCTTAGTTAGAAGTTGACGACGAGTGAGGCGTTGATGTCATAGGCGGTATCGACTACTGGCAACATAGAGAAGGCAGAGCCAGCGATCACGTCATCCACCTTCTGCGGTGCGCCCACAGGGGTGCCGCTGCCGGTGTATTCGTAGTCGTAGTAAAGGCCGGCGAGTTTGATGAACATTCTTGGGTTGATATCAAACATATAGTAGGCCTCGGCCACATGACCACGGGTAGCCAGCTTGCTGCCGATAGGATCGTCTTGTGCCTGAGTAAATGGGGTCCAGTACTTGGAGCCATAGTTATACTCGAGACCGAATTTTCCGTATGGCGCCGGGATCTGAATACCTACATAGATACCGTAACCATCTTTGGTGTCGTTCTCATCGGCGACGCTTGGCATCATGATGATCTCGCTGCCGTCGGCATTGAGCTGTGCTTCAAATACCGCGTCGCTGAGCATGCCACCAAACATTCCGGCATTACCGTTGCCTTCGGCGCGGGTCCAACCGAAAGAGGCGAAGGCTTTGAAGTCTTCATCGCTCTCGTAGGCGTAACCTATGCCGCCCAGGTACATGTCGCCGATCACGCCGCTAGGCTGTACTCGGGTCTGGAAGTTGAAGTTGCTGAACTTCTGCATGTCCTGGTACATGGTCGGTGCGAAGATGCCGGCTAGCTGTGTTGGGAAGGCCATGGTGCCCTTGAAGCCATCGTTGATATCTTTGGCGCCAAAAAGAGTGAACTGCAGGAAGTGGTTACCGTCGTTGATGGCATCTATGTTAAAGCCGCCCAGGTGGGTGTCTTTGGTGACGATATCGCCAAACATCTCACCATTGCCCCACTGTGACTCGAAGCCCTGGCCATAACAGAAACGCACCACCTGACCTTCGATGCCGGTGAGCTCACCCAACTTGTAACCTAGGGTGGCGCCGTCGAAGTTGAAGTTAACCAGGTGACCCGATGGCGTACCGCCGCGTTTCTCGTTTTCACGATATTGGGTTGGTGGGCCATAGGTAGATGGACGACGACCGATAGAGAGGTAGGTGTTGCTGCCACCTATGTTCTTCCAGTCGAAGTAGGCGCGTTCGACCCTGAGCCAGTCGCCGCTGGTGTTACCACTGTTGGTGCCGTCCATGGTGAAGGAGCGCCATGAGTCGAACACCTGAACACCTGTGGAGTCACCCCAGTTTTTGTACATGCTGAGACGGCCGGCGAAGCTGACGTTATCCCATACCTTGGCCTTGAGGTTGAGTCGCAGACGCGTGGTGTAGAAGATGTCGTTGTTGATGTCTTGGGTGGTCTTAGGAGCCAGCACGTAAGGCATCACACCTTGTAGCATGCCGCTCTGGAAGGCGGCGGCAAGATCCGGGTTGGCAGCCATCATCTGTCCCAGGGGGGAGTTGGGATCGTTAGGCATACCAAAGGCACCAGACATGGCTTTAGCCCCAAAATCATTGAAGTCCACCTTGATTGCAGGGTTCCAGGTGACATTTTGGTAGTGCAATGAATGGGCCTTGGTACGGAAATCGCCGGTGATCTCTAATCGGTCGAGAGCTGTGTGGCGCTCGTTCTTATCGACGCGGCTGTTGATCTGATCGATCTCTTCGGTGAGATCGGCAAGTTATTGTTTAAGTTCGGCTATTTTTTGCGCATCGCTATCGGCGGCATAGACTGAGCCTGACATAGCCAGGGCGTTAGCGATCAATATAGACAGTAGAGTACGCATGTGAATCTCTCCTTAGGCGCTCATCGGGAGCGGTGAATGAGCGCTTCGATTACGAAAGCTGTGGTTAACCGCAAGTCTGTGGCTGATCTGAGTCGGCCGCGTGGTCGTATAAGAACTGCTGGATATCCAGGCGTTCTTTGTCGGAGAGCTTTTTAAATACGTCTGGTTGGGCGCTGTGCATGTCGCGCTTGAAGAAGCGATCCCACTGGCTCATGGTCTTGCTCATGGGCGTGAGTTCACCGGCGGCATCGCCCTTGCTGTGGCAGGCTTTGCACTCTTTTTTATAAAGGTGTTTCCCTTTCTTAGGGTTACCACCGTCGACGGCGTAGACTTGTCCGCCTACGGTGAAGGCGAGGAGTAAGCATGTAGCTATTTTGGCAACGTTTTTCATCATCATTTTCCTTAATCGCTACTCTGAGCGATTTATTAACCTGAAACAAAATGCTTGTTTCTTGTTGGAAAATTTACCAAAAGGGGTTAGTTGTAAATTTGATGTTGATCACCTTCATGAAAAAAATCTAATTGATAAAAATATCATGGATAAAAATCTAATGAATATTTGATAATGCAATGAAATTTAATGGTTTTTGTTCTTAAGGTTTTGCTGTCTTGTGATCTTGCTCTCGGGGAGAAACCACCTAGTTAGATCACACTTTATTATTTCAGCTCTCTCTAAATAGGTATTTTTGCTTGTTTTTGTATTGCAAACGGGCCTGTTTTAACGGGCTGGGTGGCGAACCGAATCGGCAGGTTTCTCTGGCAATGGGAAGGGGCGGCAAAATGATTTAAAAAAAAGTGTCTGATCGAGCTGTTTTGAGAGCACTTTTTAGCCGTCTTAGTCTATCTTTAAAGACGACTCGGGTAGATTCTCGAGCGAGAACAAAAATAATGAACGGGGTGAATGAGATGAAATACCTTAGCTTGGTCATCGCAGTGTTATTGTCTGGTAGTGCCTCACTGGCATCTGCCGCCTCCCTCTACAACGAGGCCCGTAGTGATGCCATGGGCGGAACCGGGGTCGCGGCCTCTAACCGCGAAGGTGCCGCCTTTATCAACCCCGCTCTGTTAGCCATTCATGCCCCCAAGTATTCCGGCGGCGCCGTGATGTTGCCCGTGCTGGGTGCCGAGGCTGCCAATATCGATAATCTGACCGACAAATTCGACGCCCTGCAGGCCTCCTATGACGGTCTGGAGGCGGCCATCAATGCCAGCGACGTCACTGGGATCACCAATTACCGCGACATGCTGGTCGCCGATCTCAAGTCCCTTGATGGTGAGAATGCCTATGGCAGCGTGGGGCTAGGTTTCTCCGTGGTTTTACCGACCAAGCGCATGCCTATGTCGATCTTTTACAAGACCTATATCGATGCGGTGAGCGTGGCGGTGATCGAGGACAGCGACATAGACGCCCTGACTAATCTCGATCCTAACAATCCGCCTGCCGTCACCGATCTGGATTCGCAGGGGGCCGTGGTCGCCGGTGCCATCTCTGATCTTGGTGTGGCCCTCAGCTTCCCGCTGTCGATCGTCAACATGCCGGTCGCCGTCGGTATCTCGCCCAAGCTGCAGCGCATCGACACCTATAACTATGTGGTCAGCGCCAACAACTTTGACGCCGATGATTTCGACGACAACAAGTACCGCAACGATGATACCGTGGCAAACCTGGATATTGGCGTGGCCATTCAGCCACTCGAACGCATGACCATAGGCCTGTCGGGACGTAACCTGGTGAGCCAGAAACTGGACACCGTCGAGGCGATGGGACGCAAGTTTACCTACCGTGTCGAGGCCCTCTATACCTTAGGTGTGGCCTATGATTGGGATAACTTCAGCCTGACGACAGATGTGGATCTTAATGGTCATAAGCGATTCGATGAGATAGGCGAGACCCAGTATTGGCGCCTGGGCGGCGAGATGAGGGCGACCGATTGGCTGGCCCTGCGTGTCGGCTATCGCCACGACATGAAAGATACCAGCAGTAATCTCTATACCCTGGGCACGGGCTTTACCATAGGCCGCTCCTTTAATCTGGATCTCACCGGTCTGGTGGGCACAGATGACGCCGTGGGCGGGGTGATTCAGACCTCCTATCATTTCTAGGATAGGTTTTTTAGAAACAAGAAGGCCGGCTATGATGCCGGCCTTCTTTTGAGCCTAGGTGTTAGAGCAGGGCACTTAAGGACTTGGCGGCCAGCAAGATGGCGCTCAGGCTACAGAGCACCAGCGTCATGATGCGGGTCTTATTCTTGTCTATGCGTCCCACCAGGCGATTGGCCATCAGGTAACCCAGCAGCACAGAGGGGAGCAGCAGCGCCGAGCAGTAGAAGTGATGCAGGGTCAGTAGACCCGTAAGCCCCAGGATCACTATGGCGATGGTGGAGCTGAAGATGAAGAAGGCCGACAGGGCCGCGCGAAACTGCTTGGCATCTTTACCCGAGAGCAGTATGGCCAGCGGTGGTCCGCCGATAGCGGCGATGTTGCCGAAGATCCCCGAGATCACCCCGGCGATAAACAGGCTGCGGCGGTTGACCACTAAGTTGAGCCGCATCAGGCTCAGCAGTACGGCGATGGCCACGATGATGGCGATAGTCATGCCGAGCACGTCCTGGGGGGCGACCATGAGCAGGCCGGCGCCGATCAGTCCGCCGGGGATGCGTCCCAGCAAGGCATATTGCAGGCCGTTGAATTCCAGGGCGCCACGCTCGCGGATCAGGGTCAGCAGGGCGATAGAGAAGCCCATCAGGATCACCGGCGCAGGCACCAGAGACGGTTCGATAAGGTAGAGCAGAGGCGCGGCGACGACTGCCATGCCGAAACCGATCAGGCTCTGGGTGAGGGCGCCGACGAAGACGATAAGCGAGGCTAGCGCCAGAATATGGGGATCGAGCGGAAGTGCAGGCACTGCAATGTTCCAGGCTAAGGTTGAAAACTAAAAGAGGGACCGCCTAGCGATCCCTCTATCGATTCGTGTGTGAGTGGATCACTCCATCTCTTCCCACTCTATGCCCATCTCGGTCATCAGACGTTTGACTTCGGCTGGGATGCTATCTGGCTTGTCTTTAGACAGGTCATCGTCTTGGGGGAGTGGTTGACCGGTGTAGGCGTGCAGGAAGGCCTCGCACAGCAGCTCGCTGTTAGTGGCGTGACGCAAGTTGTTGACCTGGCGCCGGGTGCGTTCGTCGGTTAACACCTTAAGCACCTTAAGAGGAATAGAGACAGTGATCTTCTTTACCTGCTCATTCTTCTTACCATGTTCAGCATAGGGGCTGATATAATCGCCATTCCACTCAGTCATTGACTCACCTGTAAATTCTAAAATTCGGTGCAGATTTTAAACCCTTACAAATTACAGTCAAATTATTGCCTCGAATTTTTGGCAAATGCAAATAGATTTCTAAATGTTTGGACGTCTAAACGTCCAAAAGTTGTTGACGCCCACTACCGGCTTAGGTACATTTAGACGTCCAGACATCTCTTTTGTCCGAGGTGCCTGCCCAGATCCATATTGAGGAGTTGAAGATGACAGCGCGTAAACTAGCCACCGCCGCCGTACGACGAGGCATAGAGTCAGACACTCAGCACGGTGCCGTGGTGCCGCCTATCTATCTGTCGACAAACTACTCGTTTGAAGGGCATCAACAGCCGCGGGCGTTCGATTACAGCCGTTCCGGTAATCCGACCCGCTCCATTCTCGGCGATGCGATTGCCGAACTGGAACAAGGGGCGACCGGCGTGGTGACCTGCACCGGCATGGCCGCCATCACCCTGGTGACCAGCCTGTTAGGCCCAGAGGATCTGCTGGTGGTGCCCCACGATTGCTATGGCGGCAGCTATCGTCTCTTCACCAACCTGGCCAAGAAGGGCGCCTTTAGGCTCCTGGTGGTGGATCAAACCGATGAGCGTGCGCTTGAGCAGGCGCTGACCCAGTCACCCAAGGTGGTGTGGCTGGAGACCCCCTCTAACCCGCTGCTGCGAGTAGTCGATATCGAGGCCATCGCTCAGGCGAGCCATAAGGTGGGCGCTCAGGTGGTGGTGGACAACACCTTCCTCTCTCCTGTGTTACAACAGCCGCTGTTGCTGGGGGCCGATATCGTGGTGCACTCCACCACCAAATATATCAATGGTCACAGCGATGTGGTGGGCGGCGCCGTGGTGGCCAAAGACCCTGAGGTGGGCGAGCTGCTGCACTGGTGGTCGAACACCCTAGGTCTCACCGGGTCAGCCTTCGACAGCTACCTGACCCTGAGGGGGCTGAGAACCCTGGCGGTGCGCATTCGTGAACACCAAGCCAACGCTCAGAAGGTATTGGCACTGCTTTGTGACCACAAGGCGGTGGAAAAAGTGTATTATCCGGGGCTTGCCGAGCATCCAGGCCATGAAATTGCGGCCAGACAGCAGAAGGGCTTCGGCGCTATGCTGAGTTTTGAATTAAAAGGTGGCGAATCGGCACTCGTTGCCTTTTTAGATGCGTTACAATACTTCTCGGTAGCCGAGAGTCTGGGAGGCGTAGAGAGTCTGGTGGCGGTCCCCGCGACCATGACCCACAGAGCCATGGACCCGGAGGCGCGCCGTGAGGCGGGCGTGAAAGATACCCTGATCCGTTTGTCAGTGGGCATAGAAGATGGCGAGGATCTGGTGGCAGATATTCTTGCGGGTTTAGAAGCGGCTATCGCGGTAAGTAGTTAAAGGGTTTGAGGAGCAGATAATGACACGATGTCATTTGCATAAGTTTGGTGGTTCTAGTTTAGCGGATGCAGATTGTTACCGCCGCGTCGCCCACATTTTACTGACCCACGGCCACAGCGATGATCTTATCGTGGTGTCGGCCGCGGGCAAGAGTACCAATTTCCTATATCGTTTGCTGGAGCTGTGCGACACAGATCAGCTGTGGCAGGAAGAGTTACAGGTGCTGGTGAGTTACCAGCAGAATCTAATCGAGCAGCTGCTTTCCAACGAGCAGGCCCGTAGCCTGAGAGAGCGACTGGCCACCGACAAGTCGCAGCTGACCAGCCTGTTGTCGCTCGATGAGCTCAACGATTATCAACGTAATCAGGTGGTGAGTTTCGGCGAGCGCTGGTCTTCCCGTCTGCTGGCGGCGCTGCTGCGCGAGTCTGGCGTGGCGGCGACCGATGTCGATGCCCGCACCCTCTTGGTCGCCGATGAAGGCGCCGTGCCGCAGATCCGCCTTGGCGAGTCGCGCCAGAAGGTGCAGGCGCTGCTCGAGGCTCATCCACAGGAGCGTCTGGTGATCACCGGCTTTATCTGCGCCAACGAGCAGGGCGATACCCTGTTGCTGGGCCGTAACGGCTCAGATTTTAGCGCCACATTGCTGGCCAGCTTGGCGGATATCGAACGCGTCACCATCTGGACAGATGTGGAAGGGGTGTTCAACGCCGACCCGAACCGAATTAACGATGCCAAGTTGCTCAAGAGCATGTCGCTCACCGAGGCGAATCGCCTGGCGCACCTTGGCTCTCCAGTGCTGCATAACCGTACACTGCAGCCCTTGTTCGACACCGAAGTGAGCCTGGCGGTGCGTTCAAGCTACGCCCCTCATACAGATTTTACCCTGATCGCCCCTAAGAGCTCGTCGGCCAGTGCCCCTGTGGTGACCAGCCTCTCCAGCGTCAGCCTGTTTAGCCTAACCATAGGGGTCGAGTTGCCGCAGTTGCTGGCCTGTTTTGCCCAGGCTGGCCTGACGCCACTGGCCTATTGGTCGTTGGCCCACGGCCGCGCCGAGCTGGCCTTTACCCATGAAAATCAGAAGCAGGCCCAGGCGATCTTCGAGGCCAAGCGCAGCGAGCTGGGAATCGATGAGTTACAGCTGCGCGACGATCTCGGTTTGGTGGCCCTGGTAAGCGCCGATGCCAGCCTCTATCGCCGCGGTTTCTCGCGTCTGTTGAGCCGTGAGGCCCATCCTCTGTGTAATGATGGCCTGAGCCTGGTGACTCTGGTGCCTAAGGCGCAGGTGAACCTGTTGACCCAGAAGGTGCACAGACGCTGCGCCGGTCCGCGCAAGCGTATCGGTGTCTTGCTGCTGGGCATAGGCAACATAGGCGAAGCCTGGATCGATCTCTTCAAGCGGGCTCGCCCCGTGCTCAATAAAGAGCTTGAGGTCAGCGTCGAGCTGGTGGGACTCTTAAGTTCCAAGAAGGCGCTGCTGAGCGAGACGGATATTGACTTAAGCAGCTGGCAGCAGGCTTTCGAGGAGCGCGGCACCGGCTGGCAGTACACTCATCTGTTCGAGCAGTTGCAGGCACTAAATTGCGATGAGTTGATCGCCCTGGACATCAGTGCCAGCGCCGATCTCACCCTGCAATACCCCGAATTTTTTGCCCGCGGCATCCATATCGTCAGCGCCAACAAGCTGGCGGGTTCTGGGCCGCTGGCCTTCTATCAGGAGCTGAAACAGCAACTGGGCAATCGTCGTCTGTTCTGGCGTTATAACGCCAGCTGTGGTGCGGGCCTGCCGGTGCAACATGCGCTGAACGATCTGCATAACAGCGGCGACAGCATAGAGGCGGTCGGCGGCATCTTCTCCGGCACCCTGTGTTGGCTGTTCGAGCACTATGATGCCAAGAAACCCTTCTCCGAGCTGGTGCTGGAGGCTAAGGGGCTGGGCATTACCGAGCCGGATCCCCGCGACGATCTCTCCGGCCGGGACATGCAGCGCAAGTTGCTGATCTTGGCCCGTGAGATAGGTTACGACATAGAGCTGGACGATATCGAGCTGGAGTCTCTGGTGCCGACTAAGCTGGCTGAGATCCCGCTGGATGATTTCATCAAGCGTATGGCGGAGCTTGATGGCGAGATGTTGCAGCAATATCAGGCTGCTGCCGAGCAGAACAAGGTGCTCAGGTATGTGGCGTCATTGGATTCAGACCAGGGCCAGCTCAAGGCCAAGGTGGGGATCCAGTGGGTCGATAGGAGCCACCCGTATGCCAATCTGACGCCGGGCGATAATGTCTTCGTCATTCGCAGCGATTTCTATCAGGATAATCCGCTGATCATCCGTGGTCCGGGCGCCGGGCGCGAGGTGACGGCTGCCGCGGTGCAGTCGGATCTGGCGCAGATCTGCCGAGATCTCCTGCAAGAGTAATTAAATGGGCCGATCTCGAATCGGCCCTTTTTTTACCCTTTATCTCTTCATTCTTACTCGCTTTCTCAGCATATTTCGCCGGGGTCACTCGGCGGGATCGGCTCGCCTGTGTCTGCCGTTTCACTTTCGGACTATCTTATAAACAGATTGTTTTTTAATGAGGCAATTTTTGGGCTTGACATCACTCTGAGTTTCTCTAGTATATGGACATATAGACGTCCAAACGTCTAAAATATTTTTTGCTCTAGGTCTGAGGGAATTAAGATGGCTTTTCATCACGCACAACACGCCAATTCATTGAATCAAAGCTTGTCTGAGCTTAATGGTGATATCAATGTGTCATTTGAGTTTTTCCCACCGGCCACCCCCGAGATGGAAACCATTCTGTGGAACTCCATCAGACGCCTGGAGCCGCTTAAGCCTAAGTTTGTCTCGGTAACCTATGGTGCCAACTCTGGTGTTCGCGATCGTACCCATGGTGTGATCGAGCGTATTCAGAAGGAGACAGATCTGGTGGCGGCGCCCCATCTGACCCTAGTCGATGCCAGTGACGAAGAGCTGGTCGAGCTGGCGAAGCACTACTGGAACTCGGGCATACGTGACATCGTTGCGCTACGAGGCGATCTACCCGCGGGCAGTCCTAAGCCGACCCGTTTTGCCAACGACCTGGTGCGCCTGCTTAAGTCTGTGGCCGACTTCGATATCTCGGTGGCGGCCTATCCTGAGGTGCACCCGGATGCGCCCAATGCCCAGGCGGATCTGATCAACCTCAAGAAGAAGATAGATGCGGGGGCCAACCGCGCCATCACTCAGTTCTTCTTCGATGTGGAGTCTTACCTGAGATTCAGAGACCGCTGCGTGGCCGCCGGTATCGACGTGGAGATAGTACCGGGCATACTGCCAGTGACCAACTTTACTCAGCTGAAACGCTTCGCCGGCATGACCAATGTGTCTATCCCAAGCTGGCTGCATAAGCAGTTTGAAGGGCTCGACGATGACCCCTCGACCCGCCAGATGGTAGGGGCCAACGTGGCCATCGACATGGTCAAGGTGCTGTCGCGTGAAGGGGTGAAAGACTTCCACTTCTATACCCTGAACCGCGCCGAATTAACCTATGCCATCTGCCATACCCTTGGGGTAAGACCCGGTAAATAGCATTTCGTTAGCCAGAATAGACGTCTAGCCCCGCCTCGATAGGTGGGGCTTTTTTATACCTATTATCAATAGTCCTAGTGTGGTTTTTCTTCTATGATTGACCACAGCCAATAAGGAGGTTGATATGTATAGAATGCTTATCGGAGTGACAGTGCTTTTCCAGAGTAGTCAGGCGATGGCCGCCAACGAGATGCCACCGGCCGCCGCCCTGTGTGGCAGTTGTCATGGCCCGACCGGGATGGGCATAGAGCCTATCGCGCCGCGTATCGCCGGACTCTCTTCCGAATATATTGCCAAGCAGATCCACCTGTTTCAGCAAGGCGACAGACAAAACCCCAGCATGACACCCATGTCGATGACGGTGCAGGGAGAGGCCATCAATCAGGTGGCAGATTACTTTGCCGCTCAGCCAGTGCCTGACTTTTCCCAAGCCTCACGCGGTAGCCAAACTAGCTATCAGAGCGTGGCGGAAACCTTGGTCTATCAAGGGGACTGGCAGCGCACCCTGCCGGCCTGTGTCTCTTGCCATGGCCCCTCGGGGATAGGTGGAGGCCAGTTCCCGCGTCTGGCGGGGCAGCAGGCCAGCTATCTCAAGACACAGCTGATGGCCTGGCAGTCGGGCACGCGTAAGGGGGATATCGATAACATGATGGGCAATATCGCCAGCAAGTTGAGCCAGGATGAGATAGCGGCCCTGGCCGACTATTTTGCCACGTTGAAGTAGGGAGGCGGATATGAACAGGAATCTAATGACACTCAGCGGCCTACTCTTGTTTGCCCTTGGCAATAACGTACAGGCGGGTGACTTACCCGATAAGCAGGCTGAGCTGAAACTGGCGGCGCCAGCGCAGGATGCGGATTATCTTAAGATGCGTTCGCTTGCCAGCATCCCCGAAGGTGCCTTCGGCGACAAGGTGCGCCTGGGTTATCAGCTGTTCGTCAATACCCAACAGCTTAGGGGCCAATATGTGGGCAACGAGCTGAACTGTGTCAACTGCCATATGGACGCAGGACGCAGGGCCAATGCCTCTCCCTTGTGGGCCGCCTATCTGGCCTATCCCGCCTATCGCAAGAAGAACGATAAGGTGAACAGCTATCAGGAACGGATCCAGGGTTGTTTCACCTATTCGATGAATGGCAAGGCGCCCGAGTCGGGCAGCGAGTCCCTGGTGGCGCTGTCGGCCTACTCCTACTGGTTAGCCATGGGCGGCCTGATGGATAAGTTCGGCGTGACAGGCGCCGTGCCCGAGCTGAGCGATGCCGAGCTGCTCAAAGGTGGCAAGCGGGAGGATTTTGTCTTGCCCGAGGCGATCGCCAAGGCCACGACACTCGATGAGCGTGCCAAGCTGCCGGGCAGAGGCTTCCCCGCCATCCCTAAGCCCGAACAGGCTTATTCACCTGCGCGCGGCGAGCAGGTCTATCGGGCTCATTGCCAGTCCTGCCACGGTGAAAACGGTGAAGGGTTAGCCATGGGCGGTGTCTATAGCCTGCCGCCGTTGTGGGGGCCGAACAGCTTTAACTGGGGAGCTGGCATGCATAGGGTTAACACGGCGGCCAATTTCATCTATGAGAATATGCCTCTGGGTAAGAGTGTGCAGCTATCGCATCAGGAGGCCTGGGACGTGGCTGCCTTTGTGGTCTCCCATGAACGACCACAGGACCCGCGACTGGAAGGCGATAAGGTGATGGAGCTGAGCAAGCGCTATCACCAGCATCAAGGCTATTACGGCAAGAGTGTGGGTGAGGGGGCCGTGCTCGGCACTCAATCCTATCCTATCAATCCGGTTAAGCAGTAAGCCTAAGCAATAAGCCTTAAGCTTGTTCCGCCAGAGACTGAGTGTTAACGTTAACGGCTAACACTCAGTCTCTATGGATTCTATGCGCACCAATGCCAGTCAGTGCCCCCTGTGTCACCAGCCCAATCAATGCGCCGTAGTGGCGGGGCGTGAGAGTGATACCTGTTGGTGTCATCATCAGACGTTTGCGCCCAAGGCGCAGTTGCCTCAAGCCATAGCCCCAGATGTTTGTATCTGCCAGGCCTGCGCCGAGGCGCTTAGGCTGGAGGCTGAGTTGGGGGTTAAGCGAGTCGATTAATGGTCAATCAATTATTTAAGGATGAATATTTATGAAAAATAGCGCCATCATGCTCTTAGGCCTGCTTGTTCTCGCGGGATGTAGCAATTTAACGCTGACGACCAATATCTCACCTGAAGAAGCGTTAAAGACCTCTAAGGTGGAGGAGTATAGTATGGCCGAAATTGGCCGTTATAAGGCGGATTCTCTGGGGAAAGTGTCAACCTCTATGTGCCGTACCCGCTCTACTCAGCCGAAACCGACCGAGTCATTATTGGTTGGCAATCTCAAATATAAGGCGCAGAAGTTGGGAGCTAACGGCATAGTCGTCATGGAGTGTGTCGATCATAAAATCAATAACGATTGTCCTGAGTTCTTGCGCTGTGATGCGCTAGCCTATCGCGTCGACTTCGACGCCCTGTAAAATAAAAAAGAGGCGAATTCGCCTCTTTTTTCATCTTATGCGCTAACGGGAGCTTGGGTAGTAGTTAGGGCCTTCGATTCTAAATGGAATGGTCTCTCTTCCCCAGTCAGACAGCAATACATCTCTAACACGCTCACTGTCACCCTCTGTGCTACATCCCCACATCTCGGCACAGGTGCGTCCGGCGATGTTGGAGCCGGTACCCGACTCTGTATCTGGGCGGCTGTTATTGAGGCGGGCAATTTCGTCGTCGAAATAGCGGTTATAGTCGGGTGCCGTTACTGTGATGGTTTCCATTTCACCCACAGGGGCATTGCTGCCTGGTTTGGCGTCCTTGTCTGCGTCGACCATGGCATATAGCTTAGGTAGCGGCAGAGTCTTGGCCAGTTCTGATTTTTTCAGGTTAGCGGCAAAGACTTTAGCCGAGGCATTATTCAACTCATAGGCGCGAGATAGCCACTTGTCGGCTTCGGTAAGGTCTTGCTTGACCAGAGTATCGTTGAGGTAAACCTTACCTAACACTAAGGCACTTGGAGAGAAGTTGACCTTCATACTGCGCTCCAAGAGCGAGATCGCCTTATCGACATCTTGATAGTCGGTCTCTTGCAGGTACATGACTGCTGCCTTGTACTGTGCCGTCGTATTGCCAAACTTGGCGGCGCGTCTAAACCATTTCAGCGCCTTCTTGTTGTCTTTCTTGGTGCCGTAACCTGCATAGTAGAGTTCCCCCAGAGTTGCCATGGCGTCTGAGTGACCTCGCTTGGTCAAGATGGTATAGGCCTTAAAATATTCCTTACATTCTGCCGAGTCACACTCAGGCAATCCCGAAGCGTAACTCGTTGAAGTAATAGCCCAAAAGGTCAAGCCGATTGAGAGTGTTTTGATTATCCTTTTCATTATATTGTCCTATTTTGGTGGTTGATGTGCTTCAACCCTCTATGCCTCAATCGGCTCAGAGTACATCTTGTTGAGGCTGATATTATCGAAAACATTATCGAAAACTAAGAGCTATCCTTCCCCAGTCAGACAGCAGGAAGTCGCGAATACGCTCACTGTCTCCCTCCGTACTACATGCCCACAATTCGGCACAGGTTCTGCCTGCGATATTGGATCCTGTGCCTTTTTCCGTATCTGGGCGACTGTTGTTGAGACGGGCGATTTCGTCGTTGAAAAACTGGGTATAGTCAGGCGCAGTGACAGTGATGGTTTCCATCTCACCGACAGGTGCATTACTGCCAGGTTTATTGCTGGCTTGCGCATCCAGCAGGGCATAAAGCGTTGGCAGGGCGAGTGTTTGGCCTTGTTGGGACGCTTTAAGTTGCTTGGCAAATTTTTGCGCCTCTTGGTTGTTGAGCTCATAGGCCTTGGCTAGCCAGTGATCGGCTTCGGCAAGGTCTTGTTTAACGAGTTCGTTGCCAAGATAAATTTTACCCAATACGAAGGCGCTGGGAGAGAAACCGACTTTACTGCTGCGTTTGAGCAGTGTGATGCCTTTGTCGATATCTTGATCATTTGAATCTTGAAGATACATGATCCCGGCCTTGTACTGGGCCGTGGTATTGCCAAACTTGGCGGCACGTCTAAACCACTTGAAAGCTTGCTCCATATCTTTCTCTGTGCCATAGCCAGCATAGTAGAGTTCGCCCAGGGTCGCCATGGCGTCCGAATGCCCTCGCTTGGTCAAGATGGTATAGGCCTTGAAATACTCCTGGCATTCAGCCGTGTCGCATTCGGGAAGCCCGGCGGCAAAGCCTTGGGAGGTAACCGCCAACAGGCTTAGTCCAACTGAGAGAGCTTTGAGTCTCTTCTTCATCATCTCGTCCTTTGATAGCGCTGACAAAACTCCAACTCTTTAAGCCTGAAAGAGGCTTTAAGTACCACTCGTTGAAATGGATTTACCTAACATTTAAGGCCAATGCGATATTGCCCCAATCCGATAACTGTAGATCTCTAATGCGTTCGCTGTCGCCCTCGCTACTACAGGCCCAGATATCTGAGCAGGTTCGTCCGGCGATGCTGGACCCGGTTCCCTTTGCCGTGTCGGGACGACTCTGATTAAGCTGTGCTATCTCCTCATCGAAATAGGCGGCATAGTCAGGGGCCTCAACCAGTATTATCTCCATCTCTTCCAATGATGATTTACTGTCGGCCGCGACGGGCTTTTCGGCATCGACAAGTGCAAACAGTTTAGGCAGCGGGAGCTTGGCAGTATCGGTCGATTCTCTAAGGGTTTTGGCAAATTTCATTGCCTCTAAGTTGTTGAGCTTATAAGCGAGCGTCAGCCACCTGTCCGTTGCGGCAAGATCCCTTGGGATAAGTTTGTCTTGCAGGTAGATCTTGCCTAAGGCTAGCGCGCTTGGTGAAAACGTCGCCTTGGCGCTACGTTTTAGCAAAGCGATCCCTTTGTCGATATCTTGGTATGCAGAGGTTTGCAAGTACATGATCCCGGCTTTATATTGCGCCGTGGTGTGGCCAAACTTGGCGGCGCGTCTAAACCACTTAAAGGCCTTATCGAGATCTTTTTCCGTGCCATAGCCCGAGTAGTAGAGCTCACCAAGCGTCGCCATTGCGCTCGAATGACCCCGTTTGGTCAAGATAGTATAGGCGTCAAAATAGGCCTCGCATTCTGCCGTTTTACAAGGGGCTAACTGAGTTGCATTGCAAAGAGGGGCTATCGCGACCAAAGCTGCTACTAACAAAAGCTTATTCACGATTCGCTGCATGCCGATATCCTTTAGTAAAATGTTAATAACTATTACTATCAGTAACTAATGGAGAGTGCCATAGTACTAAAGTGCTAATGTTTGGTGATCTCTTAGTCCTCTCCCGGCATGGCTAAGAGCGGGCTCGATTTAGGAGTTTTTAATCTATTCAGAACAAGGTCAGATATTTAGCCTGTTGGCATTAAGGGGCTCAAGTTGTCTGGTAGGAAGGGCAGGATTGGCAAGGGGGGGTGATGGACAAGCTTGATGCGATCGTAATCGGTGCCGGTGTGGTTGGGCTAGCGGTGGCGGCTAGCTTGAGTCGGCGTTTTGGTAATGTGTTGATCATAGATCGCGCCGAGAACTTAGGTACTGGCATCAGCAGTCGCAACAGTGAGGTGATCCACGCAGGGATCTACTACCCGACGGGGAGTCTCAAGGCGCAGCTTTGCGTTGAGGGTAAACGGCAGCTGTATGCCTATTGTCGTCGCCGGGGTGTCGCCGTGAATCCCTTGGGTAAGCTGATAGTGGCGACTCAGGCCGAGCAGGAGGCGCAGCTCGACGTCTTGCTGGCCCAAGCTCGGGCCAATGGGGTCGATGATCTTGTGCCGCTTGGTCGCCGTCAACTGCTGACGCTCGAGCCGACGCTCAAGGCATCTGCCGGGTTACTCTCTCCCTCTACCGGTATCGTCGATAGTCATGGCTTAATGTTGAGTCTGCTGGCCGAGGCGGAGGAGTATGGCGCGATATTCTGCCCCCATACCGAGTTTATCGCCGCCCAGGCCGATGCCAGCGGCTTTAGGGTGGAGCTGATGCAGCAAGGGGAGCGGGTGAGTCTGGAGACCAGCTATCTGATCAACTGCGCCGGATTATATGCCACAGAGGTGGCGACGCGTATTGAGGGGCTGGCAGAGTCCCTCATTCCAAACCTTTATTGGTGCAAGGGGCATTACTTTGCCTATCAGGGCAAGAGTCCGTTTTCGCATCTCATCTATCCCGTGCCCGAGCCAGGGCTGAAAGGCTTAGGAATACACGCAACCTTAGATCTCGGCGGTCAGCTTAAGTTTGGCCCGGATACCCAGTATCTGACGCCCGACTCACAGGAAGATTATCGGGTGCCCGCAACGCTGCGCCAGCGTTTTCATCAGGCGATTTCGCGTTATTATCCTGGCTTAGATATCGATCGTTTGGTTCCGGATTACGCCGGGATCCGCCCTAAGCTGCAAGGGCCCGATGACACCGAGGTGGCTGATTTCTTGATTCAGGGGGAGGCGCAGCATGGCATACTTGGCTTGGTGAATCTGCTGGGAATCGAATCCCCCGGATTAACGGCGAGTCTGGCCATTGCCGAGCAGGTCTCTCGGCAGTTAGGGGCGCCATAAAAAAAGGAGCCGATAGGCTCCTTTTCTGAGATCGCGCTTTAATCGCGCCAGGGACGGGCGTTAGCTGTTGTCTCTGTTACCCTTGCGGTGTGACTTGCGCTCACCCACAGGCTTGCGACGACGCGGTGTACGGTTGTCATCGCTGGCGTTAACGATTTCGCTGCCCGCTTCGCGGATGTTTAGCGGCTTGCCACATACGCGCACCTTCTTCAGGTGTTGCAGGACATCCTTTGGCATGCCTTCTGGCAGATCGATCGAGGTGATCTGATCGAACAGTTGGATCTGGCCTATGTAACGGCTGTCGATGTTGGCTTCGTTGGCGACGGCGCCGACGATGTTGCCCACGCCCACACCATGGTCACGACCCACGTCTAGCACGTAACGGCACATCTTGACGTCTGGATGATCTTTCAGGGTATCTGCCTGACCCAGGTTTGCCGGGGTCGGACGCGATTCGCGGCGGCCACGAGGAGCACGATCTGAGCGGTCGCCACGGTCGCGCGAGTTGCGCTCGTCACGGCTATCGCGCTGACGCTCCTGAATAGGAGGCAGCTGCAGAGGACGCTCCTGCTGCACCATGTTGAGCAGTGCGGCGGCAAGTACTTCGGTGTCCACTTCCAGTTGCTGACACAGCTGGGCGACGGCGCCATGCATGAAGTCCAGCGACTCGTTGTCTATGGTGTTCGAAACCTGCTCACCCAGACGCGACAGACGACGCTCGGCCACTGTCTCAGGGCTTGGCACGTTCATCGGCGAGATACGGCTCTTGGTCGCACGCTCGATGGTGCGCAGCATGCGCATCTCTCTGTGGGTGACGAACAGAATCGCCATACCGGTACGACCAGCGCGGCCGGTACGACCGATACGGTGTACATAGGCTTCGGTGTCGTAGGGGATATCATAGTTGATCACGTGACCGATACGCTCAACGTCCAGACCACGGGCGGCCACGTCGGTGGCGATCAGGATATCTAGCTTGCCACGCTTAAGCTGATCGACGGCGCGCTCACGGGCCTGTTGGTTCATGTCGCCATGCAGTGGCGATGAGGCATAACCGCGGGCTTCCAGTTTCTCGGCCAGTTCGACACAAGAGTTACGGGTACGCACGAAGATGATGATACCTTCGGTGTTTTCTACTTCCAGTACGCGTACCAGGGCCTCGAGTTTGTTGTGCTGAGACACCTGCACGAAGCGCTGCTCGATAGACTCAACTGTTGTGTGGCTGGCGGCGATGCTGATGTGTACCGGCGTTTGCAGGTACTTGTTGGCGACGCGCTTGATCTGCTCTGGCATGGTGGCCGAGAAGAGTGCCAGTTGACGCTCCTGTGGCGTGTGCTCCAGGATCCACTCGATGTCGTCGATAAAGCCCATCTTGAGCATTTCATCGGCCTCATCGAGTACCAAGGCGTTGAGTGTCTCTAGCTTCAGGGTGCCACGACGCATGTGGTCCATGACACGACCCGGTGTACCCACGACAATCTGAGGGCCACGACGCAGGGCGTTAAGCTGTTGATGCATGCTCTGACCGCCGTAGATAGGCAGTACGTGCAGGCCTTTCATAAATTTGGAGTAGCTACCGAAGGCTTCGGCAACCTGTACCGCCAGTTCGCGGGTCGGCGCCAGTACCAGAATTTGTGGTACGTTGCGGTTAGGATCGATAGCGTTGAGCAGGGGCAGGGCAAAGGCACCGGTTTTACCCGTACCGGTTTGCGCCTGGCCTAGAATATCTTTACCCGCCATAAGGGGGTCGATACTGGCGGCCTGGATCGGGGTAGGTTTTTCATAACCTAGCTCGTCGAGAGCACGCAACAAAGGCTCGGACAGGCCGAGTTCGCGGAAAGTTTTTTCACTGGATGACATGGGTTGTAGCCTTGTGGTGTAACTAAAGTGCAGAGACTGCACCAAAAGATGTAAAAGACAGAAAATCAACCCCGTGTCGACTTCCCGCACCGAAAACGAATCAGTAAGCCGATTATTATAACAGTAAGCCAGAGATCTTTCCACCGCCTGGCATAATTTTCGCAGTAAACTCAGATGTCGTTAATTTAACCATTTAGTTAACAGTGAGTTACATTTTTCAAAAATACAAAATTCCCTGTGTTTTGTATTAGTTATTCAAGAGATAAGTGTCAATTATTAACAGTTTATAGGCGGTTTCCGTAACAGCGGCCAGAAAATTAACATCTATCTTACTCGCCTCGTCACTGGGTTGGTGGTAATCCTTGTGGGGTGGCACGCCGAAGTAGAGCCAGGGGATGCCCGCCTGATGAAAAGGATAATGATCTGAGGCTCTTAACCAATCGACCTTCTGTATCGTCTTGCCCGCTTCCGGCGGATGATTGGCGCGAATACAAAGATTAACCGTCTGCTCCAGCCGGGCCTTGATCTGCTCGAACTGGCCAAATCCACGGCGGCCCTCCAGGTAAATACGGCTGTTGCGCGCGGGGCGGCCTATCATGTCCAGGTTGACCATCAGCTGGATCTGACTGGCCTTGAGCTTGGCATCTGGGGCCATCAGGTCGTCGACAAAGGCCTTGGAACCGTAGAGGCCTGGCTCTTCGGCGTCGGTGGCGATAAACATCAGGTTGGCGTCTCTTGGCAGGCTTGCGCTATGAAAGGCTATCTCAAGCAGGCCGGCGACGCCTGAGGCGTTATCGTCGGCGCCGTGATAGAGCTTATAGCCCTGCTTGCCTAGGTGATCATAGTGGGCGACCACCAGACGCCAGCGGTCGCTGGGCTCGCTCGCCGGCAATATGCCTATGATGTTGGTGCCAAGGCGAGTGCCGAACTGATAGTCATACTCAAAGTCGTGATCGAAACGGCCCAGCCAGGGGGTGAGGCCCGCCTGCTGCATCTGATTGGTTATGTAATCTCTGGCCAGGGCGGCGCCATCTGTGCCTGTCTTGCGCCCGGCGAATTGATCGCTGCTGAGGGTCTCTACGTGGGCGAGGAGCCTTGATTGATCGCTCCAGGTGAGCCGGTACTCATCGCCGCAGCGCCTATCGTTCGGGCTCTCGGCGCAGCCTACCAGGCCGAGCGCGAGCAGGCTTAGTGCGAGCATGCTCTGCGTGAACAGCCGCAGCAGTGGTGGGAGTCGCAAGTTGCGTTTATGGGCAGGGGCGTAGCGGCTTCTCAATGATGGCAATCCTCGAGTGTGAATACTCCTAAGCTACCCCTGTTTGCCGGGGAAGGAAACAAAAAAGCCAGCCTGTAGAGGCTGGCTTCTTAAGGCCGTCGGCTTGAGCTAGCTCTTTTATAGCGGCTTGAGTTAGCTCTTTAGCAGCGGCTTGAGGAAGCGCGCCGTGTGAGAGCTTGGATGCTCGGCGACCTGCTCAGGTGTGCCGCTGACCAGTATGGTGCCGCCGCCGGAGCCGCCCTCTGGGCCGAGGTCGACGATCCAGTCCGCCGTCTTGATCACATCCAGGTTATGCTCGATAACCACTATGGTGTTGCCATGGGCCTTGAGGCGATGCAGTACATCCAGCAGTAGCTGAATGTCGGCAAAATGCAGACCTGTGGTTGGCTCATCCAGAATGTAGAGGGTCTTGCCGGTATCGCGTTTCGACAGCTCCTTGGCCAGCTTAACCCTTTGAGCCTCACCACCTGAGAGTGTGGTGGCACTTTGACCCAGGCCGATATAGGAGAGACCGACCTCCATCAGGGTCTGTAGCTTGCGGGCGATGGCCGGCACGGCGTCGAAGAACTCCCGCGCCTCCTCGACTGTCATCTCCAGCACCTCGTGGATGTTCTTACCCTTATAGCGTACCTCCAGGGTCTCGCGGTTATAGCGCTTGCTCTTACAGCTGTCACAAGGCACGTACACATCCGGCAGGAAGTGCATCTCAACTTTGATCAGGCCATCGCCCTGACAGGCCTCACAGCGTCCGCCCTTGACGTTGAAGGAGAAACGCCCGGGCTTGTAGCCACGGGTTCTCGCCTCTTGGGTGGCGGCAAACAGCTCGCGGATCGGGGTAAAGATCCCCGTATAGGTTGCTGGATTAGAGCGTGGTGTGCGGCCGATAGGGCTCTGGTCGATATCCACTACCTTGTCGCAGTGATCCATGCCGGTGACTTTCTGATAAGGCGCGGGTTCATCGACCGTGGCGCCGTTGAGCTGGCGATGGGCGATCTTGTAGAAGGTGTCGTTGATCAGGGTCGACTTGCCCGAGCCCGATACCCCGGTGACACAGGTAAACAGGCCGACAGGAATGGTGAGGTCGACATGCTTGAGGTTGTTGCCTGAGGCGCCGAAGAGTTCGATCACTTTGCTGCCATCGTACTGGGCGCGCTTCTCGCTGATATGGATCTGCTTCTTACCCGAGATATATTGGCCAGTTACCGACTCGTCGCAGGCGACAATCTCCTTAAGTGGACCGTCGCAGATCACCTGACCGCCATGCACCCCGGCGCCCGGGCCGATATCGATAATATGATCCGCCATGCGGATGGCGTCTTCGTCGTGTTCGACCACGATGACAGTGTTGCCGAGATCCCTAAGGTGGATCAAGGTGTTAAGCAGGCGCTCGTTGTCTCTCTGGTGCAGGCCGATGGAGGGCTCGTCCAGCACATACATGACGCCGACTAAGCCGGCGCCGATTTGGCTGGCCAGACGGATACGCTGGGCCTCGCCGCCGGACAGGGTATCGGCCGAGCGCGACAGGCTCAGGTAGTTGAGGCCGACGTTGACCAGGAAGCCGAGGCGATCGCGCACCTCCTTGAGGATCTTCTCGGCGATCTGTGCCCGCTGGCCGGTCAGGCTCAGCTGCTCGAAATACTCCATCGCCTCGCCGATAGACCACTCTGTGAGTCTCGGCAGGTTAAGGTCTTCGATAAACACATGGCGAGCCTCTTCACGCAGGCGCGAGCCGCCACAGCTGCTACAGGCCTGAGTGTTGATGTATTTAGCCAGTTCTTCACGCACCGCGTTAGACTCAGTCTCGCGGTAGCGTCTGTCCATGTTGTTGAGGATCCCTTCGAAGGGATGGTTACGCACCACCACGTCGCCGCGATCGTTAATGTATTTGAACGCTATGCTCTCCTTGCCCGAGCCGTGCAGCACTATGTTACGTATCTTGGCGCTCAGCTTCTCAAACGGCGCCTCGACATCGAACTTATAGTGCTCCGCCAGCGAGGTGAGCATCTGGAAATAGTAGAAGTTGCGTCTGTCCCAGCCGCGGATGGCGCCGCCGGCCAGTGAGAGTTCGGTGTTGGTGATCACCCTGTCGGCATCGAAAAATTGCTGCACGCCCAAGCCATCACAGGTAGGGCAGGCACCGGCCGGGTTGTTAAAGGAGAAGATGCGCGGCTCAAGCTCCGCCATGGAGTAACCACAGTGGGTACAGGCAAAGTTGGCCGAGAACAGTAGCTCTTCGCTGTCGCCGTCCATGGAGGCGACGGTGGCGATACCGCCAGAGAGTTCCAGCGCGGTCTCGAAGGATTCCGCCAGGCGCTGCTGCAGATCGTCACGCACCTTGAAGCGATCTACCACCACCTCGATGGTGTGCTTTACATGTAGCTCAAGGGCCGGGGGATCGGACAGGTCGCACACCTCGCCGTCGATACGGGCGCGGATAAAGCCCTGGGCCGCCAGGCTGTCCAGCAGCTTGACGTGCTCGCCCTTGCGATCGTTGATCACCGGGGCCAGCAGCATCTGGCGGCTGCCCTCTGGCAGGGTGAGTACCTTGTCGACCATCTGGCTGACGGTTTGCGCCGCCAGTGGTTGGTTGTGGGTCGGACATCTCGGCTCGCCGACACGGGCAAACAGCAGACGCAGATAATCGTAGATCTCAGTGATGGTGCCCACGGTGGAGCGCGGGTTATGGGAGGTCGATTTCTGTTCGATTGAGATCGCCGGACTCAGGCCCTCGATATGATCCACATCTGGCTTCTCCATCAGGCTGAGGAACTGGCGCGCATAAGCCGACAAGGATTCGACATAACGACGCTGGCCCTCGGCGTAGAGGGTGTCGAAGGCGAGTGAGGATTTTCCTGAACCCGACAGGCCAGTGATCACAATAAGCTTATCTCTGGGGATCGTCAGGTTGATGTTTTTGAGATTGTGGGTGCGGGCGCCACGAACTTCAATCTTGTCCATCTGTCTCTCTGAATGTGCCGAAAAAGAGACTGATTATCGCATAAAAATTGAGTTAGGTCATAGAAAAGCCCAGCCTGTGATCTAGCCATGGGGGGAGGGCAATTGCGCATTTTGCTCGCATCTTCAACTTTTCTTTTTGAGCTATTTCTCCGCTTCGTGATAAACTGCGCGACTTATTTATAAATACAGATCAGGGCGAATAATGGCCAATAATGGACTGTCTAAGACTGAGAAAAGAGTCGCGTTTTCACTAGCCAGTGTATTTGGGCTACGCATGATGGGCTTGTTTATGATCATGCCTGTCTTTGCGTTGTACGGACAACACCTTGAGGGATTCTCTCCCCTGTGGGTGGGGATTGCCATCGGGGCCTATGGCCTAACCCAGGCCATCTTGCAGATCCCCATGGGGATCCTATCGGACAGATATGGCCGCAAGCCTATCATTCTTATCGGTCTGGCCCTGTTTGCGCTGGGCAGCCTGCTGGCCGCCTCGGCCGATTCTATCTATGGTGTCGTCGCAGGACGTGCCCTGCAGGGGATGGGGGCAATTGCAGCCGCCGTGTTGGCCCTGGCCGCCGACCTGACCCGTGACGAGCAACGCACTAAGGTGATGGCCATCATAGGCATGTGCATCGGTTTCTCCTTCGCGCTCTCTCTGCTGGTGGGCCCAATCGTGGCCGAGCATCTTGGCCTGTCGGGTCTGTTTGCCATGACAGCTGGTCTCGCCCTGCTGGGGATGGTGATAGTGCAGCTGCTGGTGCCTAACCCCATAGGTCAGGCGCCCAAAGGCGATACCGTAGCCGCGCCGGCCAAGCTCAAGGCGATGCTCACCGATCCGCAGCTGTTCCGCTTGGATGCCGGTATCTTCATTCTGCATCTGGTGTTAACCGCGGTATTTGTGGCGCTGCCGCTGGATCTGGTGGATGCCGGCCTGGTGAAAGAGAAGCACTGGATGCTCTATTTCCCCGCCTTCGTAGGAGCCTTCTTCCTCATGGTGCCGCTGATCATCATAGGGGTGAAGAAGAAAAACACTAAGGCGACCTTCCAGATCGCCTTGCTTATCATGATCGCCGCCCTGGCCGCCATGGCGCTGTTTGCCAACAGCCTGGTGGTGCTGAGCGTCGCCGTGGTGCTCTTTTTTACCGGTTTCAACTATCTTGAGGCATCCCTGCCAAGCCTGATCGCCAAGTTCTGCCCCGTGGGCGACAAGGGATCGGCCATGGGGGTTTACTCTACCAGTCAGTTCCTCGGCGCCTTCTGTGGAGGACTGCTGGGCGGTGGCGCCTATCAGCTGCTGGGAGCTGCCGGTGTGTTCGCCGTAGCACTGGGCCTGATGTGCCTGTGGCTGCTGCTGACTCTGGGGATGCAAAATCCCGTGCTGTTAAAGAGTTACACCCTGGAAGCCGAGGTGGAAGGCAAGGAGCAGGCCCGCGCCATGGCGACCGAGCTATCGCAACTGCCCGGCGTGGCCGAGGCTATTGTGGTGCTTGAGGAGAAGGTCGCTTATTTAAAAGTTGATGAGCATTTCGATTTGAGACAGGCGCGAGCTGTGTTAGGCTCTTCCAATTAACAGATTCGCGGTCGAGTACGGCCGTGCATCTGTACCTAATTTAGATTTATAAGATTATCGCAGGAGATTTCAATGGCCAGTCGTGGTGTCAATAAGGTAATTTTGGTCGGTAACCTAGGGAAAGATCCTGAGGTTCGTTACATGCCAAACGGCAACGCCGTAGCCAACTTTACAGTGGCGACCAGTGAGTCTTGGAAAGACCAGCAAGGTCAGATGCAAGAACGTACAGAATGGCACAACATTGTAATGTACCGTCGTCTTGCGGAGATCGCCGGTGAGTACCTGAAGAAGGGCTCGAAAGTGTATCTGGAAGGTAAACTGCAGACCAGCAAGTGGCAGGATCAGCAGACCGGACAAGATCGCTACAAGACAGAGATCAACGTTAACGAGATGCAGATGCTGGATAGCCGTGGCCAAGGCCAAGGCGGTCAGGGTGGTCAACAAGGTTACGGTGCGCCCCAACAGCAAAACCAGTACGCACCACAGCAGTCGGCGCCAGCCGCGCGTCCACAGCAGCCACAGCACTCGGCTCCTCAAGGTGGGTACGGTGCCCAGCAACAGGCTGCACCACAGCAGCAAGGTTATGGCGCTCAACCACAGCAGGCTCCAGCCTATGCGCCTAAGCCACAGGCGGCACCGCAACAGGCACCGCAGCAGCGTCCAGCACCTCAGCCACAACAGAACTTCACGCCGGATCTGGATGACGGTTGGGACGACGATATCCCGTTCTAGGATTCGGTCGACAAATGTTTGCTTAAAACCCTGCCTTGGCAGGGTTTTTCTTTTCTTAGACTCTGCCGCGCCTTGCTTTGCTTAGCGCGCGCCGATTGGCGTCACCCTGTGGGAGTGTTCATTTACCGCCATGCGGTGTAAAATGCGCGCCCAGCCCGTAAAAGGGCGACTGCTAAACTTGGGTTACCCTTATTTATGTCATCTGCCACTATGCCAACTGCTATTAATCGTACCTTCTCCATTGCGCCCATGCTCGATTGGACCGACAGGCATTACCGCTATTTCGCGCGCCTGATGTCTTCCGAGTTGCTGCTCTATACCGAGATGGTGACGACTGGGGCGATCATTCATGGCAAGGGCGACTATCTGGCCTATAACCAGGAGGAGCATCCGCTGGCGCTGCAGCTGGGGGGATCTAATCCTGAAGACCTAGCTAAGTGTGCCAAGCTGGCGGCGGAGCGTGGCTATGATGAGGTCAACCTCAATGTGGGCTGCCCATCGGATCGCGTGCAGAATGGCCGTTTCGGCGCCTGCCTGATGGCCGAGCCTGATCTGGTGGCTCAGTGCGTGGCGGCGATGAATGAGGTGGTGGATATTCCGGTAACGGTGAAGACCCGCATCGGCATTGACGAGCAGGACAGCTATGAGTTTCTTACCGAGTTTGTCGACAAGGTGAGCGCGGCTGGTTGCGACACCTTTATTATTCATGCCCGTAAGGCCTGGTTGCAGGGGCTGAGTCCCAAGGAGAACCGCGAGATCCCCGAGCTCGACTATGACAGGGTGTATCGCCTCAAGCAGGATTACCCTCAGCTGAGCATCTCCATCAATGGTGGGGTCAAGACACTTGAAGAGTGCGGCGAGCACCTCAAACAGCTAGACGGCGTCATGGTGGGCCGAGAAGCCTATCAAAATCCTTATCTGTTGGCTCAGGTGGATCAGCAGCTGTGCGGCCTGGACAAGCCAGTGCTGAGCAGAGATGCCGTTTTGGAGAATATGATTCCCTATATAGAGAAACATCTAGTGTCCGGTGGCCGCCTGAATCATATTACCCGTCACATGACAGGTTTGTACCAGGGAGAGGCGGGTTCGCGCGCCTGGCGTCGTTATTTGAGCGAGAATGCTCATAAGCCTGGTGCCGGTATCGCCGTGGTGCATGAGGCCAGAGCCAGCATGGAACTCAAATAAAAACATAATACAAACAATGCATTGCTCAAGATTATTGCAGAAAGCCGCTGATAACACAGCGGCTTTTTGTTGTCTGATTTTTAAACTTTTCACCAGAGTTGGTGAAAATTACCAGCCGGTAGTGAAACTCACTATCTTCTTAACCTGCCGCCTCAGTCCTAATGAATGCCTTAGCGGCATAAAATTTTATAAATCCATATTTATCATGTATTTATATTGTTTTTATAAAGTTGGCACACCCCTTGTATTGTCAAAGATGTCATAAACGAAATGGAAAGGAAGACATCATGAACAAGCTAACTAAAGTATCGCTAATCGCCTCTCTACTTGTAGGTGCTAGCTTCTCTGCCTCGGCAGATGACTTTATCCCAACAGATATCACCGCCAAGCTGGAGCGTCATTTGGCGACTCAGATGCAAGAGATGATGGTGACTGCTCAGCAAGAACTGACACTTTCATTGCAGGCGCAGCTGTCAGAGTCGCTATTCGACACTAACCTTAAGCTGGCAGAAACGGCAACCAAGAGTGAAGAAGCACCGATGAAGAGTGCGATGGTTAAGGAATAACTCTGGTAAAGGAATACCATAGTTTAGGGAATTATTATGACTTATCTGTTTGAGTTGGCAGCACTGTTACTGCTCCCAGTATTGAGCTTCGCGCTCTGCGCAACCTTAGTCTGTACCTTGAAATGGCATAAGGTGTTATAGCCGGGGCTCATGAATTTGTTGATAGTAAGGACAAGTATTATGAATATCGATGATCTGGTAAGAAGGCTAAAAAATCCCCGCAGCATGGTGTGTGGTGTGGCGGCGATGACGGCAGACAAATTTGCCTGGTCTTGCCTGTGGACTCGCGTCGTGTGGGCCGTGGCAGCCTTTATGAATCCGGCCTTCGTCTTGTTAGTGTATTTTGTATTGGCACTCGTTCTGCCGAAATGGAAACCAGGCTACTAGCCGTTAGGGATTAAGAGCGTGAAGGGACGTACGAATTTACAAAAAGCGCTGGATATCTTGCTGGCCCTGGGTGTCATCCTCATAGTCGCAGCGGCGCTGATGATGCTGGGACATTACTTTGAAGCGCGTTGGTTTTATATCAGCCTGGAGTCGCCTCAGTGGATCGACATAGGCTTGTGGAGTACGGCGCTGGTCAGTGCCCTGTTATTGATTCTGCTACTCTGGCTCACCCTGGCCTTTAGTTTTATCGCGCTGGTTTCTTCTGTTTGCGTGCTAAGCGCCATCGCCATGTTGTTTGCCGGCTTTTCGCTGTTTTGGCCGATTCTCCTATTGCTACTGGCGGCCTGGGGCGTAGGCCAGGCTAGCCGGGTCGACTAGCCGGGCCCAATTTCTTTATCTGCTCAGGAAGGCGTTAAACTGCGCCTTGGCCTCATCGCTTTGCAGGCGAATGGCAAACTCTTCCAACTCTTTTTGCATCTGCTCCCTGATGAGCTCGCTGTCACCGCGTATCAAGCGGCGACTGGCTCTGAGTGCCTGAGGTGGCTTCTTCGCCAGCTTGATGCTTTGGCTCAGGGCATGACTCATCAACTCATCGCTTGGCAGCAGATCGTTGATAAGCCCCATCGATAGGGCGCTGTGGGCATCGAAGGCCTCACCGAGCAGCAGCAATTCGCTGGCTTTGGTCTGGCCGACAAGGCGGGGCAGTAGAAGGCTGGCACCGGCCTCGGGCACCAGCGCCAGATTGACGAAGGGCAGCTGAAACTTGGCCGTATTGTCGGCATATACCAGATCGCAATGCAGCAGCAGGGTCGTACCTATGCCGACCGCAGGACCGGCCACGGCGGCGACCAGAGGTTTAGTGAGATCCAGCAGAGTGAACAGGAACCTGACGGTAGGATGATTCTGTCCTAAGTCACTATTTTTTAAAAAGTCGGCAACATCGTTACCCGAGGTGAAACAATCGCCTTCGCCTTTGAGGAGAAAGGCGTTAATTCCGTTGTCTGACTCCCCTTGGATAAGGTATTCTGTGAGCCGAGCATACATCTCAAGGTTAAGCGCGTTGCGTTTGTCGGGGCGATTGATCGTGATGATGCGTACGCCCTGCTCATCCTGAAATTGAATGTTACTCATGGGTCAATAATCCTTATTTGGCAGATGGGTTAAAAAGGAGTTTAAGGCATTGAAACAGATTTTCAAACACGCGTTTAATTTTGTCCTGCTATCATGCACTTCATTTTCCGTATTGGCAAACGTCATGTTTGTCGATGGCTATGTCAGGGCCATGCCGCCGAGCGTGCCCAATACCGCCGCCTATTTCACCCTGATGAACCATGGGCCTGAGGTCGATCTCGTCGGCGTCGATACAGAGGTAGCCGCCGAGGCGCAGCTACACACCCTGGTGGAAGAAGAGGGCGTAGTGAAGATGCGCCAACTCCCCAAATTTACCCTGGCCAGCCACGCTAACCTGGAGCTTATGCCCTCGGGTAAGCACGTGATGCTGTTGGGATTAAAAAAACCGCTGACGGAAGGACAGGAAGTGGTGTTAAGGCTAAAGTTTAGCGATGGCAGCGAGCAGCAGCTAACGCTGCCGGTGAGCAAGCAAGCGATAGCGACACAAGATGATGGCGAGCACCATCATCACCATTAATGGAGTAAGAGTATGCAGGTAACATGGAAACGGGTCAGCCTGGCGGCCGCCGTCTTATTTTTGATCGGCTACATCATCAGCGTATGGTGGAGCGTAGAGCCAGACAGCATAGAGCCCCATCAGCTCAATAACGAGACGGGCCATAAGATAGTGGGCTATGCGACCACTACCTCTTTGATTTTGACCATGGAAACCCTCCTCGATAAGAACGGCGGCTGGTTGTCTAACGATGTGATGCCCCCCTCGCTGTTTATGGATAACATGCCCGCCTTCGAGTTTGGCGCCATAGAGCAGGCGCGGGATCTGGCGCTGATCATGCGCAAGGAATTTAGCCGTTCCCAGTCACAGTCGACCGCCGACAAAGATCTGCTGGCGGCCCACTCTAAGCTGAATATCGAACACACCAGCTGGTTGGTGCCGAGCGCCGAGGGCGAGTATAGTGACGCCATCAAGTTGCTCAAGCTCTATCGTGCCCGCATCGCCGACACCAATAATCCCGATGCCCAGTTCTACGCCCGCGCCGATAACCTCAACGAGTGGCTCAAAGAGGTGCAGAAGCGCCTGGGCAGCATGTCGCAGCGCCTGTCTGCCAGTGTCGGCCAGGAGCGGATCAATACCGATCTCGCCGGTGACACTGAGGCCAGCCAGTCGACGCCTAATCTGGCCAGCCAGGAGATCAAGACCGGCTGGTGGCAGATCGACGATGTCTTCTATGAGACCCGCGGTGCCACCTGGGCACTGCTGAACTTTATGAAGGCTATTGAGGTAGATTTTGCCGACGTATTGAAGAAGAAAAATGCTGAGGTCAGCTTGCAGCAGATCATTCGTGAGCTGGAAGAGACACAGCAGCCTGTGTGGAGCCCGATCGTGTTGAACGGTTCTGGGTTTGGCATAGTGGCCAACCACTCGCTGGTGATGGCCAATTATATTTCCCGCGCCAATGCCGCGGTGATCGATTTAACTAACTTATTGACTCAAGGCTAATTAGATGAAAAAAACACTACTTGCATGTGCTCTGCTCGGGTCTTTGGCTGCGACATCTGCACAGGCGGCTACTGTAGTTGGCTTCAAGGTGGGCGGCGACTACTGGAACGCCGACACCGAGGGTACCTTTGCTCAGACGGGCCAGGCTCAACAGGAGTTTGATTACAGCTCTTCATCTCAGGGTAGTATCTGGGTCGCTATCGAGCATCCGATTCCTTTAGTGCCTAACCTGAAGATCCGTGAAAACCGTCTGGATGCAGATGGCAAGGCGACTTTGACCGGCGACTGGTCATTCGGCGATCGCGTATTTAACGACGATGTGACCACGGCAAGCAACCTGAGCAATACCGATTTCGTGCTCTACTATGAGCTGCTGGATAACGACATAGTGGCACTGGATCTCGGCGCCGCCTACAAGAAGATGCATGGCTCTTTCCGCGTACATCAGATCTCGCCATCTGGCGTGGTAGGGGCTTACGCGCAGAAAGATCTTAGTGACGGCGTGGTCATGGCTTACGCCAATGCCGAGGTGGGCATTCCTGGCCTGGGTCTGTATGGTTTTGCCGACGTGATGCAGGGCATCGATGAGAGCAGCGTCTACGACTATCAAGTGGGTCTGGGTTGGCAGTTTGACGGCGTGGCGCTAGATACCAAGGTGCGTGTCGGTTACCGCGACTTTAACTTCGACGTGAACAACTTTGACGGTGTGACCGCCAACATGCAGTTCAAAGGCTATTTCGCCGGGGTTGAGCTAGTCTTCTAATCGCTAGTTTGTAGCCATAAAAAAAACCGCCATGATGGCGGTTTTTTTGTATCTAAAGCCTGATCTTTTACTGACTGACTTCAGGGGCCTTCAGGCCATTGTTGATGGCGATGACATCGTCTTCGCTCAGGGTGCCAGTCGCTTGTTTCAACGCCAAGATAGAGTTGATATAGCCATAACGGGCATTAGAGAGCTGACGCTTAGAGTCATACAGGTCACGGGTACGGTTGAGTACGTCGACGATAGTACGGGTACCGACTTCGAAACCTGCCTGGGTCGCTTTCAGTGCGCTCTCAGAAGAGATCACCGATTGCTCATAGGCGCGGATAGAGCTGATAGAGGCACCAACGTTGTTGAAGTTGTTGCGCACATCTTTTACTACCTTGCGGTAGGTCTGTTCCATCTTCTCGCTGGCTTCTACGTATTGGTACTGCGCCTGGTTGACCTTAGAGCTCACCTTAAAGCCTTCGAAGATAGGCACGCTCAGGGTCAGACCCACGTTGGCGTTGTCGTAATCGCTCAGATCGCCGTTCTGATTCTTCTGATCCAGGTTGGTGGTGTAACCGGCATTCAGGCTCAGAGACGGCATGTGGCCCGCCTTGTAGAGCGAGATGGTCTGCTGGGCGATATCTTTACCGATACGCGTGGTCAGCAGATCCACACTGCTGGTCTCGGCCATCTTCAACCAGTCGTTTGGCATGGCTGGGGTTGGCGGTACCGCCGTGAAACGTGTGGTATCCAGGATGTCGATAGACTTGTGGTCTATGCCGGTGATCTCTCGCAGGGCTTCGTAGCTGTTGATCAGCTGGTTTTCCGCCAGGATTTCCGATGCACGGGCCAAGTCATACTGAGCCTGAGCCTCGTGTACGTCGGTGATCGCGGTGAGACCCACGGCGAAACGCTGCTTGGTCTGCTCGAGCTGACGCTCGATGGCACGCTTCTCGGCGCCCTTGAATTCATAGTTATCTTTCGCGGCTAAGACGTCGAAGTAGGCGCCTGTTACGCGAATGATGAGTGACTGAAGTGTCGAGGCGTAGGCGGCATCGGCCTGTGACGCCGCAAGCTCCGCGAGGTCGAGTCCGACCCAGGCGCTGTGATCATAGATCACCTGCTTGAGTGACACTCCAGCATCGAGTCCGCTGTTGTACTTGTCATCATCAACATTGGTCCAGCTCTTTCCATAGCCTACGCTGGCGCTGATGGTAGGTAGCAAGGGGGCGCGGTTCTCTTCGATCTGCTCGTAGAGACGGTCGCGCTGCGCTTGTGCCTGGAGCGCAATAGGATCATTGGTAAGGGCCTGCTGATATATCTGCAGTAGATCGTCGGCATGCACGGCAGAAGTCGTTGCCGCGAGAGTCAACGCTGCACATAAGGTGCGGATCTTAAATTTCATTAGCTGTCCTTTTTTAGACATAAATACTCCGAGGCGGAGCCATTTACTTAATAAAGTTAAGTGATGCTTCAGCGCAAATCATTTGCGCGAAGCGGTTTGCGCTTCCCGACGCTTCCCGATACATCTAAACTTATTAAGGTTAAGATATTAAGAAATTAACCATTTTTAAGTCAACTAGGAAGTGTAACAGTTTTTAACGGTAAGTCTGCATTTTTTAGTGGTCTACATGGTATATTGAGAGCCCTTGGGGATAAGCATTTACTAACTGAGTCGCGGGACGGGTAATGAGTCAGAAATTCACCAATGAAGATGTACAGATGCTGGGAAAACGAACCCTTTTTCAGGGGTTCTTTCGTATGGAAGAGTACAGATTCAAACATAGGCTGTTTGCCGGTGGCTGGAGCCCGGAAGTGGTGCGTGAAGTATTCGAGCGCGGCCATGCCGTGGTCGTGCTGCCCTATGACCCCGTGAGCGACAAGGTGGTGCTGATTGAGCAGATACGCATTCCCGTGGTGAATGCCGCAACCACCCCTTGGCTGCTGGAGTTTGTTGCCGGCATGATAGAGGAGGGGGAGAGTGCCGAGCAGGTGGCTCACCGTGAACTGCTCGAAGAGTCTGGCCTGGTGGCCAGCGAGATGCACTACATCAGCCAATATTTTTCCAGTCCCGGCGGTACCAGCGAGCGATTCGACTTCTACTGGGCCAGGGTCGACGCCAGTCAGGCCGATGGCCTGCATGGTCTGGATGATGAACATGAGGATATCAAGGTGCACGTGATGCCCCGTGAGGCTGCCTTTCAACTGTTGCAGGATGGCACCATCAACAACGCCTCGACGGTGATCGGTCTGCAGTGGCTGCAGCTCAACTACCAAAGCCTAAGGGCCGCCAAGTGAGCCTGTCGTTAAATAAGCGCAAGCCGGACTATCAGGCAAACGTGAGTCGTTTTCTCGCCTTGTGTAGTCGTAACTACTTCAATATATTACGCTGGCTGCCCGCGGGCTATGAGCAGGGGCAGTCCTGGCAGGTCGAGGGAGACTTCGGTTGCCTCGAGGTTAAGCTGCTGGAAAACACCCAATATACCCAATTAATTGAGATCTCCCGTCCGCTGAAAATCGCGCAATACGTTGATACGCCTAAAGTTGTAGTGCGTGTTTACCATGACGCTAAATTAGCAGAAGTGTTAACTAGTCGACAGATTTATCGATTAAGACCAGTATATGATTATCCAAATATACGTATGTACCATAGAGACGAAAAGTATCAGGTAAATGCTTTTCTTGAAGAGTTACTCAAGATTGACAACCATGCCCGCATCATTTGTCAGTCAGAATCTTAGGGTTTTAATGTGCTAAAAGAGGCTATCTCTTATTCCATCGATCACGATGAGAGCGTAAAGCTGGTCCAGGTGACGGACCCTCATCTGTTTGCTGATCCCGAGGCGCAACTGCTGGGTGTGAATACCGCACATAGCTTGGATGCTGTATTGAACACCATTAAGGCCGTCGATTATCCGGCACATCTCTTATTGGCCACCGGCGACATTAGCCAAGATTATTCTAATCAGTCTTACCATAACTTCGTCGCCGCGATTGAAAAATTAAACCTTCCTTGTCACTACCTGCCGGGCAATCACGATGATCCGCGCATCATGCATCTGCATATGCAGGGCCCCAGAGTCTATGGCGATAGGCGGATCCTGGTGGGAAAGTGGCAAATCATCATGCTGGACTCCACCGTTAGGGGGAAGCCTGGCGGGCATATGGCCGACAGCGAGATGGAGCTAATTGAGGCGGCGGTGGCGGCCCATCCCGAGCTGCATACCCTGTTGGTGATGCATCACAATCCCATCCTGGTGGATTGCAAATGGCTGGATCAACACTGCATGGACAATGGCGAGGCGTTTCTCGACAGAGTGACGGCCATGCCTCAGGTCAAGGGCCTGCTGTGGGGCCATGTACATCAGAGCCTGGATCAGTTCTACCAGGGCAAGAGTGGCCCGGTGAAGTTGATGGCAACGCCTTCTACCTGCATCCAGTTTAAGCCCAAGTCTCCCTATTTCGCCCTCGATGCCCAGCAGCCAGGTTATCGCCTGCTGGAGTTAAAGCCAGACGGCAGCATCCAGGCCAACGTCTACCGGGTGCCCGGCAACAAGTTTTCACCGGATCACGACTCCAGTGGTTACTAGGCGCTCATTTTGGTGAGCAGATAGCGAGCAGTTTGCTTGGCATTGGCGGGGTTAATATTTGGTTAATCGCCGCGCCGGTGTTAGCATCTGGATGCCCGATACTTGGCTGCAGATGTTAGGCGCAGAGCCAATCTGCCCACTAAGCCGTCGTGTAGGGAACACATAGCCGTTTTATCATTCGCTGCCGAGGAAATATGCTGCTCTATATTCATGGATTTAATAGTTCACCGCACTCAGACAAAGGTGTGGTCACTGCCCAGTATATTGCCAAGCATTTTCCCGATATCAATTTCGTACAACCCCAACTCCCAGCCACGCCCAAGGCGGCCATGGCGCTGCTGACAGATTTGGTCGAGCAGGCGCTGGAGAGGGGGGAAAGCCTGAGTTTCATCGGTTCATCCCTCGGTGGCTATTTTGCCAGTTATCTGGCGGAGCGTTATGGCGGGCGCGCAGTGCTGGTTAACCCGGCGGTGAAACCCTTCGAGCTGTTTGATGAGTTCCTCGGTCCCCAGTACAATCCCTACACAGAAGAAGATTATCAGATTCTACCCGAGCACAAGTTAGAGGTGGCTGAGTACGATACCCCGGCCATTTCGCATCCAGATCGTTTCTTGGTGCTGCTGCAGTCTGGGGATGAGGTGCTTGATTATCGGCAAGCCGTGAATAAATACCAATGTTGTCAGATGCTCATCGAGGCGGGTGGCGATCACAGCTTCGTCGGCTACCAGCAGCAGATGCCGGGGATCTGTCAATTCCTGTTTCTTGACAAATAGACATGTAGGGCCGCAACATGGCCTGAATAACAATATATTGTGTGCGCTATGACTAACCAATACACTTCAGATGCAATTGAAGTCCTCAATGGACTCGACCCGGTAAAACGTCGCCCAGGTATGTATACCGACACCACACGTCCAAACCATTTGGGCCAAGAGGTGATCGATAACAGCGTCGATGAGGCCCTCGCGGGACACGCGACCAGAATCGACGTGATACTGCACAAGGACAATTCGCTTGAGGTGATCGATGATGGCCGCGGCATGCCGGTGGATATCCATCCCGAAGAGGGGATCCCCGGGGTCGAGCTGATCCTCACCAAACTGCACGCAGGTGGTAAGTTCTCCAATAACAACTATCAGTTTTCAGGTGGTCTGCACGGCGTAGGTATCTCGGTCGTAAACGCGCTGTCGAATCGCGTCGAGATCACGGTGAGGCGCAGCGGTCAGGTCTATGAGATGGCCTTTGAGCATGGCGACAAGGTGGAAGAGCTGACGGTGACAGGCACCTGCGGTCGACGCAACACGGGCACCCGCGTCCATTTCTGGCCAACCGCCAGCTATTTCGACTCGGTTAACTTCTCGATTCCTAAGCTTATCTATCTGCTAAGGGCCAAGGCGGTCCTCTGCCCGGGGCTGCGCATCAAGTTTACCAACAAGCAGACCGGCGATGTCGAAGAGTGGTGCTACGAGAGCGGCCTCACCGATTACCTCAAGTCGTCAACACAGGGAGCATTGACTCTGCCTGAAGAGCCTTTTATCGGCAGTATGGCTGGCAATACCGAGGCGGTCGACTGGGCCATCACCTGGTTACCTGAGGGGGGAGATTCTCTCAACGAGAGTTACGTCAACCTGATCCCCACGCCGCTGGGCGGCACCCATGTAAACGGTTTCCGTCAGGGCCTGCTGGAGGCGATGCGCGAGTTTTGTGAGTTTCGTAACCTGATCCCCAGAGGGATCAAGCTCTCCCCCGAGGATATCTGGGATCGCAGCAGTTTCATTCTGTCGATCAAGATGCAAGATCCTCAGTTTGCCGGCCAGACCAAAGAGAAGCTCTCCAGCCGTCAGAGCGCGGCCTTCGTCTCGGGTATCGTCAGAGACGCCTTCAGTCTCTGGCTTAATACCCATACGGATCAGGCTGAGGCCCTGGCCGAGATGTGTATCAGCAACGCCCAGAAACGTCTTAAGGCGGCCAAGAAGGTAGCGCGTAAGAAGGTGACCTCAGGTCCAGCGCTGCCGGGTAAGCTGACTGATTGTAGTGGCCAGGACCCTATGCGCGGCGAGCTCTTCCTGGTGGAGGGTGACTCTGCGGGCGGTAGTGCCAAGCAGGCGAGGGATCGTGAGTTCCAGGCGATCATGCCGCTGCGGGGTAAGATCCTTAATACCTGGGAGGTGGAGGCCTCGCAGGTGCTGGCCTCTCAGGAGGTGCACGACATCTCAGTGGCCATCGGCTGTGACCCGGACAGTAACGATATCTCAGAGCTCAGATACGGTAAGATCTGTATCCTGGCGGATGCGGACTCGGATGGTCTGCATATCGCGACCCTACTGTGCGCCCTGTTCATGAAGCACTACAAGGTGCTGGTGGAGAAGGGGCACATCTATGTGGCCATGCCGCCGCTGTTTAGGGTCGATGTGGGTAAAGAGGTATACTACGCGCTGGATGAAGCCGAGAAGCAGGGGATCTTAGATCGTATCAGCGCCGAGAAGAAGAAGGGTAAGGTGCAGGTGACCCGATTCAAGGGATTGGGTGAGATGAATCCATTGCAGCTGAGGGAGACCACCATGGATCCCAACACCCGAAGACTGGTACAGTTAACCATAGATGATGCCGAGGATACCCTGGCCATCATGGATATGTTGCTGGCCAAGAAGCGTTCTGGCGATCGTAAGACCTGGCTTGAAACCAAAGGCGACTTAGCCCAGCTATAGCTATGTCATTAAAATAAAAAGACAAATCGTTAGACAAGCTTAATATAATGCATAATAAAAGAGTTAGTTGTTATTTTCTGTGTGCGATGTTTGCCATGATGGCATCGGGCGTGTCCCTGACGGCGCGCGCCGAGCAGCCCATCATGATCACAGTCACCAAGGGATTTGGACTCTCCTTATATGCCTCAGATCTCGGTGATGCCAAACAGATGGCACTGGGTGACGAAGGCACCCTGTTTGTGGGCTCTTATAAGTCCGGCACCATACAGGCCCTGGTAGACAGCAACGCCGATGGTCGTGTAGACAAGCGCTACGTAGTTGCCAAGGGGCTGGAGTACCCAGAGGCGATCGCCTTTCATAAGGGGGATCTCTATGTCGCCGAAGAGGAGCGCATCCTACGCTTCGTGGATATCGAGAATCGCCTGAAGCGTCCCGGCCGCGGTAAAGAGGTTTACGACCGTCTGCCGGGTAAGACCAACAAGAGCCGCCGCGCCATGCGTTTCGGCCCAGATGGTCGCCTCTATGTCGCCATAGGCGCTCCCTGTAACGTGTGTGAGGCCCATGCCCCCTTTGGCAGCATTATCGCCATCGACCTCGACAGCGGTAGCAGTGAGCAGATCGCCACCGGCATACGCAATGTCACCGGCTTCGATTGGGACCCGAAAGACAGCAAACTGTGGTTTGCGGACCTTGGCCGTGATTGGATGGGCGACAGGCTGCCACCGGATGAGATAAACCGTGTCGATATCGTCGGTGCCCACTACGGCTTTCCCTATATTCACGCCAGCAGCGTGCTGGAACCCGCCTACGAGAAGCCCAAGGGGCTCAAGGTCACCACGCCCGTCTTCGAACTGCCGGCCCACGTGGCGCCCATGGGGCTCGAGTTTTACCGTGGCGAGCAGTTCCCCGAGAAGTATCGTGACCAGCTATTCGTGGCCGAGAATGGCTCCTGGAACCGCTCCAGTAAGATCGGCTATCAGGTCACCATGTTGACCCTGGAAGATGACAGTATCAGCAAGCGCCAGACGGTGGTGAGCTTTCTCGATGGAGAGTTCCCCGTCGCCCGGCCCTATGACTTAATCATGGCGCCCGATGGAGCCATGTATATCTCAGACGATCTGAAAGGCAATGTGTACCGTCTGTTTTATAAAGAGAACGCGAGCGAAGAGATTGAATCGAGTGAAGCGAGTGAACAACAGGATCCTAATCAATGAGTGATGCGATAGATTTAAGCCTCGATGGCGTCGAACAGATGCCCTTGAGACGTTTCACCGAAGAGGCGTATCTGAACTATTCCATGTACGTCATCATGGATCGCGCCCTGCCACATATCGGCGACGGCCTAAAGCCGGTGCAGCGTCGCATCGTCTATGCCATGAGCGAACTTGGCCTGTCGGCGCAATCTAAGCACAAGAAGTCGGCGAGAACCGTGGGTGACGTACTGGGTAAGTATCACCCCCACGGCGACAGTGCCTGTTACGAGGCCATGGTGTTGATGGCGCAGCCTTTCTCCTACCGCTACCCGCTGGTAGATGGTCAGGGTAACTGGGGCGCGCCGGACGATCCTAAGTCGTTCGCCGCCATGCGTTATACCGAGGCGCGCCTGTCTAAATTCTCCGAGGTGCTGCTGACTGAGCTGGGTCAGGGCACGGTCGATTGGGGCGTCAACTTCGACGGCACGCTCAAAGAGCCTATGGTGTTGCCGGCTCGTCTGCCACATATCCTGCTCAACGGCATCACAGGGATCGCGGTGGGGATGGCGACCGATGTGCCGCCCCATAATGCCCGCGAGCTGGTGGATGCCTGTGTGGAGCTGATTGACAACCCCAAGGCGGATCTTGAACGTCTGATGGAGCTGGTACCCGGCCCTGACTATCCCACCGAGGCGGAGATCATCAGCCCGAGAACCGAGATCGCCAAGATCTACGAGACGGGCCGCGGCTCCATCAAGGCCCGAGCCGTCTATACGGTGGAGTCGGGCGAGATAGTGATCACCGCGCTGCCGCATCAGGCCAGTGGCGGTAAGATTTTAGAGCAGATCGCTGCCCAGATGCAGGCCAAGAAGCTGCCCATGGTGGCCGACCTGCGCGACGAGTCAGATCACGAAAGCCCGGTGCGTATCGTTATCGTGCCTCGCTCAAATCGTGTCGATTGCGATCAGCTGATGGCGCACCTGTTTGCCACCACAGATCTCGAGAAGAATTTCCGCGTCAACCTCAACGTGCTGGGGCTCAATGGCCGTCCTCAGGTGAAGGGGCTGAAACAGCTGCTGACCGAGTGGCTGGAGTTCAGATTGACCACGGTCAGACGCCGTTTAGAGCACAGATTAGACAAGGTTTTGGCAAGGCTGCATATTCTGGAAGCCTTGATGATCGCCTTCCTCAATATCGATGAGGTGATCGAGATCATTCGTTACCACGATGATCCTAAGGCCGAGTTGATGGCGCGCTTTAGCCTGACCGACGATCAGGCCAACGCCATCTTAGATCTTAAACTGCGTCATTTGGCGAAGCTGGAAGAGTTTAAGATCAAAACAGAACAGAGCGAACTTGAGGCGGAGCGTGAGAAGCTTGAGCAGCTGCTCAGCTCAGATCGCCGCATGAAGACGCTGATCAAGAAAGAACTTAAGCAAGACGCCGAGACCTATGGCGATGAGCGCCGTTCTCCGCTGGTCGAGCGCAGCGAATCCCGAGCCCTGTCGGAGCAGGAGCTGGTGCCGGCCGAGGCGGTAACCGTGGTGCTGTCGGAGAAGGGCTGGGTGCGCTGCGCCAAGGGTCATGATATCGACCCTACGGCGCTCTCCTACAAGGCGGGTGATAGCTTCCTCTGCGCCGCGTCTGGCAGGAGTAATCATGCAACCGTCTTTATCGGCTCGACGGGCCGCGCGTTTGCCACCGATACCCATACCCTGCCATCGGCCAGGAGTCAGGGTGAGCCTGTGACAACCCGCTTCCAGCTGTCGCCGGGCGAGTCTATGGCCCATGCGCTGCTAGGGGAGGATGGACAATGCTTCCTGCTGGCCTCGGATGCGGGCTATGGCTTTATCGGTGATTACAAGGATATGGTGTCTCGCAATAAGGCGGGTAAGGCGCTACTCAGCCTGCCAGCCAACGCCCAGGTGCTGCCGCCGAAACGGGTGGATAAGAGTCGTAGCGAGTCTATCCTGGCGATCACCAACGAGGGTCGCATGCTGCTCTTTTCCGTCGATGCGCTGCCGCAACTGGCTAAGGGCAAGGGTAACAAGATCATCGGCATCGCCAGCGACAGGGCCAAGAGCCGTGAAGAGCTGCTGTTGCATCTGCATGTGGTGCCGCAAGATACCGCGGTTACCCTGTGGGCGGGTAAGCGCAAGCTTACTCTCAAGCCGAGCGATCTCGAGCACTACCGTGGCGAGCGTGGTCGTCGCGGCGCCAAGTTGCCTCGTGGCCTGCAACGTGTGGACAAGGTGGAGCTTGGCGAGGACGAGACCAGTCTCTAGCCGACTGTCAGACATAAAATCCGGATACAAAAAAAGCTGCCCTAGGCAGCTTTTTTTATCTCTGATGTAAGTAGGCCCTAAGCCACTTCGTAGAAGTTGGGGATCACATCGAGGCGGGCCTGGATGATTTCGGTGGCCATCTTGCTACATTTACCACATTGATTGCCTACACCCAGACGACGCTTAACGTCGGCAAGAGACATATCTCCTTGATCGACAGCTTCTTTTATTTGCTTGTCGGTAATGGCGTGGCAAAGGCAAACATACATACAGGTGACTCCCCTACTTCAGATGCATGCAAGTATAAATGAAAACGATTCTCACTGCTAATAACTCCTGGTTATAGATCGTGCATTATGGCGCCTAAGCGGGGAATTAAAAATTGTGAGCTAGCCCACTAAATACGGGGCCTCCAGCCTATTGCTAGCTCGAATTTGACCTCGTTTTGTCTGGCTGTAGGCTAGGGCGGTAAGGAGCGCAAGCGCGCATGAAAGATTCACTTACCCCAAGTTAAGATGGTTTATTTGCTGGCTTATGATGGGGTGGGGTAGGCATTTACTGCTTAGTGGAGGCGCTATCTTTGGCAGATAGCGCCAGGGTGGATTTAAGCTTAATAGCCGCGCTCGAAGTTGACCTTGTGGCTCAGGGGCTCTCCCTTGATGAACTTGTGGTAGTTATTGGCGAAGATCTCCACTACTTGCTCGGGGAAACTCGGGGCGGCGATATGGGGAGTGATGATGACATTCTCCAGCGACCAGATGGGATGCTCCTGGGGCAGGGGCTCCTGATTGAAGACATCCAGGATAGCGTTCTGCTGGGGATGAGTCAGCAGTTGGGCGTAGAGGGCATCGAGATCCAACACGTCGCCGCGGCCCAGATTGAAGAGGATCGCCTCCGGCTTCATCATGGCCAGCAGCTCCTGGTTGAGCGCCCCCTGGGTCTGTGGCGTGCTGGGCAGTATGGCGGCGATGGCGTCTGCCTTACCTATGTGGTGGGCCAGATTGGCCAGTGTGTCGACGCTGTCGAAGCCTATGGTTGGCTTAGCGCCGCGGTTGATGCCGGTCACACGCATGCCGAAATGTTTGGCGGTCTGTGCCAGGTGTTTAGCGATGTTGCCTGTGCCTAACAGCAGCAGTTCCTGCCCCTGCAGGGTGCGAAAGTTGCCCGGGCGCCAGATCTTCTCCGCTTGCTGGGACTGATATTGCTTGTGCTGACGCTGGTGGGCCAGCAGGTAGCCAAACAGGTACTCGCTCATCAGGGGGCCGAATATTCCCCGCACATTAGTGAGCTGGTAGTCGCGGCGCAGTCTGGGTTTGACCAGGAGGTCGACGCCGGCATAGGTCGATTGCATCCACTTGATCTGTTTGGCATGGCCTACCAAGGGGGCGGCCAATGGCGGTTCGGCGAGCCAGATATCGGCATCGAGAATACTCTGGGGATCGTCGCCTAGCAGTGTCAGATGTGGCAGGTGACAGGAGCCGAGCAGGCTGCGGTATCTATTGTTATCTCTGGTCAGCAGCAGTAGCTTGTGTTCCATAGCGAGTCCTTTTGACTGTTATTATTTTTGTATGAGACCCAGAAAATGGCTGGTTTATTTTGGTGGCGAATTTTTTTCATTCGCACCTTGTCATTATAGATGCTCCCGCCTGGCTTAGTACTTAAGTGGGGGCTAGTGCTACAGTTACAAAAAATGGCAGAGGTGTCCACCGCTAGGGTGAACTTTGCCTATTTGTTGGGCGGTTTAGGGTGAGTAGGCACTCGCTGACCCTAGCGGGTCAGCAGCAGTTGATGGACGCAGTCGGCGCTGACATCGGGGAAATTACTGAATATGCCATCGACGCCCATCTGCGACAGATAGTGGATATCGTCGCGATTATCCACGGTATAGACAAACACCTTGGCGCCGCGGGCGTGGGCATCCTCCACTAACTCCCGGGTGACGAAGTTGACGCTCAGGTGCAAAGAGAAGGCCTCTAGCCGAGTGACTATGGCGGCCAAGTCTTCTGGCACCCCTTCGATGAGCGGCGCCAGTACGGCATCGGGAAAGGCCTGTCTCAGGGTGAACAGGAAGCCGTGATGGAAAGATGAGATCAGTAGCTGATCGGCCCGGTAGTTGAGCCTCTCGAGGATCTCAGGGTAGAGTGCCATGAAGGGGCCGAGGGAGTTGAGCCCTTTGAGCTCTATATTGATCAGGGCATCGAAGGGTTGCAGGTACTCCAGCAGCTCCCAGAGTTTAGGAATGGGCTCGCCATCTACGGTAACGCTGGCCAGATACTCCTGGGTCACCGCCTCGATAAGACCTGTGCCACTGCTTTTGCCGTCGAGGCGCCTGTCGTGAAACACATAGAGTTCACCTTCGACGCTGTGCACGTCGATCTCCACGGCGTTACAGCCCAGGGCGACCGATTTCTTGATAGCGGCCAGGGTATTTTCGGCGCCATAGCCGCTGGCGCCACGGTGAGCATAGACACGCATTAGCTTCTAATTATCCCCTGAGTCTCTTTACTTTGACCACTAATATGCACCTCGAGCTGCGGATAGGCGAGCTCCAGATGATTCTCTCTGAGTTTCTTGCTGACCTGCTTGTGCAGCTTGTGTCGTAGCGGCCATCGGGTGTTCATATCCTTGGCATAGGCGCGGATCTCATAATCCTGAGTATGCTGACCAAATCCGGCAAACCAGACCTCGGGCTCCGGCGTGGTCAGGGCATCGTCACACTCCTTGACCGCCTGATAGAGCGCCGCCTCGACCCGCGCGGGATCCGAGTCCCTGGCGACCGAGACATAGACGATCACCCTAGTGATCGGGTCTGACAGCGACCAGTTGATCAGCTGCTCGGTAATGAAGGCCTTATTGGGGACGATTATCTCTTTTCTGTCCCAATCGACAATCGTGGTGGCGCGGATCTGGATCTTACTTACCGTACCGGTCAGCTCGCGAATGGTGACGGTATCGCCGATACGCACAGGCTTCTCGAACAAGATGATTAGGCCCGAGATGAAGTTGGCGAAGATCTCCTGCAGACCGAAACCTAAGCCCACCGAAAGCGCCGCGACCAGCCATTGCAGCTTAGACCACTCCATCCCCAGGGTCGAAAAGCCACTGAGCATACCGAAGAAAACCACCAGATAGCGACTGACTGTAGTGATGGCGAAGCCCGTGCCCTGGGTGAGATCCAATCTTTGCAGAATCATCAGCTCCAGCAGGCCCGGCAGGTTGGTGGCTATCATCAGCGAGAAGCCGACTATGATAAGTCCCAGCAGCAGGGACTTGAGGGTGATAGGGATCTGCTGGGCGATGCCGTCGACCGTGCTCGAGCTGGTCCACAGGGTGATGCCATCCAGAAACGAGAAGATGGCGCTATGGGTCTGAGTCCAGAGGCCGATCAGGCTGATCAGAAAGGCCAGCGTCAGCAGTGAACGTACCAGCCCCAGCGACTGGCTGGAGATGGTCTCGAGATCCACCACAGGCTCTTCATAGGTGTCCGGCGGCTCGTTACTGTTGGGGTCATCTTCTTTCTCCCGCTGGGCCAAGATCTCGGCGCGCTTGGCCTTGGCGCGGTTAAAGGCGATGCGGCGTCGCTCGATCAACATCCAGCGCTTAATCAGCTGATACAGCAGCATGAAGCTTAGGGATAAGATCAGCGACAGCTGTAGCTGCAGCAGCATCTGATAGGCGGTGAAGTAGTAGCCCCTGAAGGCCAGCACGGCACAGGCCGGCGGCAGCAGGATGAGTATCGACCAGAGCAGCTTCTGCAACAGGCGCTTGTTCTTATCGTCCTGGTGATAGTGATGTTCCTGCTTCGACAGGCTCAGCATGTCGCGGTAGAACCAGAACAGCATGAGGGCCAGCAGGATGAAGGCGCCGCGTCCCAGGCTGTTGCGCACCAGCGAAGTTTCTAGCACCTCGGTGAAGCCGATCACGCCGACAATCGGCATCGCCAGTACGGTCAGGGCGCGCAGGCGTTGCTGACCGGCGCGTATGATCGTCTTGTCGCCCTTGAAGTGGCCGATCAACAGGCCCTTGTCCAGCGCCAGCAGATAGGTGAGTCGATAGAGCTGGTACAGCATGCCTATGGCCAGTATGCCCATGCCCACCGAGGAGACCAGGTTATGGTTGCTGAAGTAGAAGATCAGACCGCCGCTAATCAACGGCAGTGGCTTGATGCAGCTATAGAGCAGCGAGCCAATCAAGGTATTGAAACTATAGATAAACTTATCTTGCGTGACGTTACCCACATAGGTGACGTTTTTCGCCATCAGCTGGGTAAATTTAGGCGTGACCAGGTCCTGCATTACCAGGCAGAGCACCATCAAGATCACCCACCAGGACCAGAGGGTGCTTTGTTCGCTCAGGGAGTCCTGTACCTGATGCCAAGGCGCCTGGGTCAGCAGCCATTGGGTACTCTGATACAGGTCGCCCAGCCAGTAGCCGTCTATGCTGTTGGCGTTGGCCACCCAAAACAGGTGCTCGTTGAGGGTGGTCTTAAGGGTCTGATACTGCTGGCTCAGCTGCTCATACAGCACCCTTAATTCGGCGAGCTCACCAAGGTAGAGATCATAGTTTTCCAGCAGCTGACGCTGCAGCTCTTTCTGGGCACCGACCAGCTTGCTCTGCAGCGGCGTGAGTTGCTCGGTGTCGCCGAGTAGCGGATGCAGTGTCTGATCTTGCTCTATCTGGTAGCGGGCCAGGCGGGCATTGGCGATCTCATTGCTGATCTTGTCCTGGCTTGGCGGCTTGGGCAGTGAGTAGAGGATACGCAGGAAGCGCTCGCCGAAGGCTGAGTTAAGCTTCACCAAGGCGATCTGCTGTTGAATGTTGGTGATCTGCTTAGCCTGGAACTGGTATTGGGTCTCGGCCTGCTCCTGCAGTGTCATAACATTGGTGACCTCATGGGTCAGCTGTTTCAGCTGCTCGCCGTAGGCCTGGTTCTGCGCGTTCAGCTTGATGGCGATGGCATCGTCTGTGATGGAGGTTTCTATCTGACTGGCAGCTATGGTGGCCGCCGTCGCCTTGTGACGCTGCTCGGCGATGGCGCCGTTGAGGCGTTCGATCAGGGCCTCTTGCTGCACCAGTTGGCTGCGCACCAGCGCCAACTGCTGCTGGGTCAGGGCGATCTGTTTCTGGCTGCTGGCCAGCTCAGACTCCAGGGTCGACAGGCTCTGAACATAGACCCGGCGCTGCATCTCGCTCAGGGGCTGGTTGTCGTCGCTGGTCGCCTGTTTGTGCTTGGCCAGGGTCAGGTTGGCCTGGCTTATCAGGCTAGGTAGTTGCTGCTGGCGTTTGATTAACTCGTTGACCTGAGTGGCCAGGTTAGCCTCTGTCTCTTTGAGCTCAGACAGTCTCAGGTAGGAGAGTGACGCCTGCTGGCTCAGATCTTGTTTGGGATTGTACTCCAGTGGCGTGGCGGCTTCTTTAAGCTGCTGTGTCAGGGCCTGTTTCTGGCTCTGATACTGGTGAATGATGGCGTCGAAGCTGGACTGTAGGGCCTGTTGCTCGGTGAGCTGCTCCTCCAGCAGACTCAGCTGCTCGGCGGTGCTCTTGCTGGCGACCTGAGGCTCCTGTCCTAGTCCCAGGCGTTTATTGAGATTCAGGGGCGAATTTGCGGCGCCTGAGAATGAGATTAGACAGAGAATAATCAGTAATATACGAGACATAAGCCGCTTTGTTCACACCAGCATCAATGGACGCTTATATATTACCAAGTTAGTTCAAAAATGATATCTATGAATCGGTTAATTTGACCCGTGTGGCGTTTCCTTTGCCAGCGACGAAAACGCCTTAGGATTTTGCCTTTTGGGCGCGGTTGGCCTTATGGCTCTTCTGGGTCTCATAGACGGCGGTGAAGACTACCAAGGCGCCGCCAATCATCGTCTTCATGGCGAGTCCCTCGCCCAGGATCAACAGGGCTAACAGGGCGCCATAGAGGGGTTGCAGGCAGGAGACTAAGCTGACCGTCTTGGCACTCAGCTGGCGCAGCGCCGAGGTAAACAGGGCGTGAGGTGCGGCGGTAAAGACTATGCCTAAGAGGATCACCAACCACCAGACGTTGGCTTGGATGGCGCTTGGGTCGACCTCGAGCCAGGGCAGTAGGAACAGGGCGCTGACCCCTGTCTGGTAGTACATGGCCTGGGCGCCGCTGTAGCTGGCGAAGAAGCGCTTGTGCAGCAGGTTTCTGGCGGTGAACAGGGCCGCCGACAGAACGCCTATGAAGATCCCCAGGGTGACATCGTTACCCAGATTGGCCTCAGGGATCAGCAGGCTGACGCCCAGCAGGACACAGATGCCGCTGATGATGTCGGCCAGCTCCAGGCGTTTGCCGGTAAAGAAGGGCTCCACCAGAACTGTCATCACTGGATAGGTAAAGAAGGCGATCATGCCGATGGCCACCGATGAGAGCTGCATGGCGGCAAAGTAGGTGACCCAGTGCAGGCTGACGATAATGCCGAGCCCCAGGGCGATGCCGTAGTCTTTAGCGCGATTGAGCCTGAGGTGCTTGCCGCTGACCTTGACCAACAGGGCGAGGGCAAGGGCGGCGATGCAGCAGCGAAGTGCCGTGATATCCAGGGCACTGAGGGGAATAAGCTTGGAGAAAAGGGCCGTACCACCAAACAGGAGGACGGCCAGATGCAGTTCGATTAAGCCAGAGCGTTCGCTGCTACTTGTGTTCAAGATTTCCTCTAATCGATTTTGGCGAAGGCCTGACCCATGCGGGTAACGGCCTTAGGTTCTACGCCATCGGCAAAGTGTTCCAGTGCGTCTTTGGCAAATAGCATGACTACAGTGCTGCCAAGCTTGAAGCGTCCCATCTCCTCGCCCTTGTCCAGGGTGATCGCCTCTGGGCCCTCGGTTGGGTAGTCCCAGGTGAAGACCTTCTTGCCTGTCGGCGGCGTAACTGTACCTGCCCAGACGGTTTCTATGCTTGCCACGATTGTGGCGCCAACCAAGACCATGGCCATTGGGCCGATTTCGGTTTCGAAAATGGCCACCACACGCTCGTTACGGGCAAACAGGCCGGGCACATTTTCGGCCGTCAGCGGGTTAACCGAAAACAGCTCGCCAGGCACATAGGTCATCTTAGACAGGGTGCCCTTAATCGGCATGTGAATTCTATGGTAATCCTTAGGTGCCAGATAGATGGTGGCGAAATCGCCGCCTTCGAAGCGCTTGGCATCATCGGCTTGATCGCCTAAAAGGGCAAGTGACGAATATTCATGTCCCTTGGCTTGAAAGATACGTCCTGCTTTGATCGGTCCGCATTGGCTGACGGCACCATCGACCGGATGAACGATATAGTCGTCATCGTCACACAGGGGGCGGATACCGGGCTTCAGGGCGCGGGTGAAGAACTGGTTGAAGCTGGCGTAGGCTTCGGGTGCACTCTCGGCGGCCTCGCTCATGTCTATCTTATATTGCTTGATAAACCATTTAATTACGCTTGTCGTTACTGCGCCGAGTTCGGCGGCTGCCAGTTTACCCACGAGTCGCGAGAGCAGGTGTTTCGGCATTATGTATTGCAAGGCAATCTTCAATTTGTCCACTGTCTGTTTTCCTTCAAATCCAGTTTGGCTGTTCTTAATTTAGTTAGTCGTTATCGTTTTTGAAATGACGGGCGTGGCGTTGCTCGTCCAGGCTGTCGATAATTCTGTGGTAGTTCTGGTACCTGTCCTGGGCGATCTTGCCTTCCTCGAAGGCCTGGGTGATGGCGCAGCCAGGGTCATTCTTGTGTTTGCAGTCTCTAAACTTGCAGGTGCCCAGGTAATCCCTGAATTCGACGAAGCACCAGCCGACACGCTCGGCAGGCAGGTGCCAGAGGGCGAATTCACGCACACCGGGTGAGTCCACCAGATCGCCGCCGCTTGGGAAGTGTAGCAACTTGGCCGTGGTGGTGGTGTGCTGGCCCAGGCCCGAGGTCTCGGACACGTCGCCTGTGATGAGCTCGGCTTCCGGCAGTAGGGCATTGATTAGCGATGACTTACCCACGCCTGACTGACCGACAAACACGCTAACCTTGTCTTTTAATAGGGTCTTGATCGCTTCGACCCCTTCGCCAGACTTGCTGCTGACCCTATATACCTGATAGCCGATGGCCTGGTAGCGCTCCAGCGCGGCCTCGACGGCAGGTGCCTCTTCGTCGCTGAGTAGATCTATCTTGTTGAGTATGATGACGGGCGCTATGCCTGTGTCTTCGGCGGCTACCAGATAGCGGTCGATGATCTGGGTGGTAAAGCTAGGCACCACGGAAGAGACGATAAGTATCTGATCGATATTGGCAGCGATGATCTTGATGCCGTCGTAGAGATCCGGCCGCGACAGTGAGGAGTGTCTCGGATGAACGGCCTCGACCACGCCAGCTATGGTGGCTGTGGTTTCACTGGCTTGGCGCATGATCACCTTATCGCCGGTGACCAGGCTTTGAATATTTCGGCGAATGTTACAGCGAACCAGTTCACCGTTTTCCGTTTCGACATCAGCGTGTTGGCCGAAGCGAGAGATGACGGTGCCCAGCTGTTCTGGCCCCAGTGAGCTATTCTGTAACTCAATGGTTGTTTCTTTTGCGTCTTTGCGCTGCAGCCGTTTCTCATGATTGGCGCGCATGCGGCGGCGTTGGCCTTGGCTTAGGGGTTTCTTTTTACTCACAGTGTCGTCATCGTCAAAATAAGGTTATTTTGTGTCTTCTAAAAAAGCAGTATGATACACGGTCTTAAATAAAAAAGCCTGAATTTAGGCAAACACGCATTGATAAGGCAGATATATGGCTGCAGATGAAACAAATCTGATCTGGGTAGATCTGGAGATGACAGGACTAGAGCCCGAGGTCGACAGAATCATTGAGATAGCAACGATTGTGACCGACAAGGAATTGAACATTTTGGCGGAAGGGCCAGTGATTGCCATCCATCAGAGTGAAGATGTGCTTGCGGCGATGGACGATTGGAACCAGAAGCATCACGGCGAGTCGGGTCTGATCGACAGAGTCAGGGCGAGTGACTTCAACGAGCAAGATGCCATCGAACAGACGATTGCCTTCTTATCTGAGCATGTACCTGCCGGTGTATCGCCAATGTGCGGCAACAGCATAGGTCAGGACAGACGTTTCTTGAATCGTTACATGCCGTCCCTAGAAGATTATTTCCACTACCGCAACATAGATGTCAGCTCTGTCAAAGAGTTAGTGCGTCGCTGGAAGCCAGAGGTGATGGACGGTTTTAAGAAGCAGGGGACCCATCAGGCACTGGTTGATATCCAAGAATCGATCGCCGAACTCCAATATTATCGTGAGAAAGTATTTAAAATTTGACCAAACGGTAGAAAATTTTAAATTAGGGGGTTGCAGAGGGGCGAAATTCTCCTATAATGCGGCCTCAACTTTTTACTGGCGTGTGCGCTGGTAGAGATTGAAATGCGACATTAGCTCAGTTGGTAGAGCGATACCTTGCCAAGGTATAGGTCATCGGTTCGAACCCGATATGTCGCTCCAAATTACAAAAGTTTGGCTACACCAATATCCAGACTCACAGATTTTGCGACATTAGCTCAGTTGGTAGAGCGATACCTTGCCAAGGTATAGGTCATCGGTTCGAACCCGATATGTCGCTCCAAAATTTGAGTTACGTTAACTCAGTTGATGAAAGGTGAAAGACGATACCTTTTGTCGATGATGACAGTTAGGGTAGCACGAAAAATTTATGCGACATTAGCTCAGTTGGTAGAGCGATACCTTGCCAAGGTATAGGTCATCGGTTCGAACCCGATATGTCGCTCCAAATTACAAAAGTTTGGTTACACCAATACCAGACTCACAGATTTTGCGACATTAGCTCAGTTGGTAGAGCGATACCTTGCCAAGGTATAGGTCATCGGTTCGAACCCGATATGTCGCTCCAAATTTTCTCCCGCTAGTACCAATCATCTAATTCGACATTGCGACATTAGCTCAGTTGACTCTCTGTATAGAGCAAAAGGGCGATACCTTGCCAAGGTATAGGTCGAGTTTTTAGATTTACCGATTCGAACCCGATATGTCGCTCCAAATTTTCCCTCAGCAGTTTCTGTTTTCAGTGTCAGTTATTTCTTATTCCCGCTGATTGAATGTACCGCAGCATTGCGACATTAGCTTAGTTGACTCTTTGTATAGAGCAAAAGGGCGATACCTTGCCAAGGTATAGGTCGAGTTTTTAGATTTACCGATTCGAACCCGATATGTCGCTCCAAATTTTCTCCCGCTAGTACCAATCATCTAATTCGGCATTGCGACATTAGCTCAGTTGACTTTTTGTATAGAGCAATAGGCGATACCTTGCCAAGGTATAGGTCATCGATTGTTTGTTTCGAACCCGATATGTCGCTCCAAATTTTCTCCCGCTAGTACCAATCATCTAATTCGGCATTGCGACATTAGCTCAGTTGACTCTTTGTATGGAGCAAAAGGGCGATACCTTGCCAAGTCTTAGATCGAGAAGACATAGGTCGAGTTTTTAGATTTACCGATTCGAACCCGATATGTCGCGCCAAATTTCCCCCGCTTGTTTCAGCTTCCAGTTCCCCTTTGTTTGTACCCAGAGAGTCATCTAGTCATCTAGTTGTCTGTTTTTGGCTGTAATCGACTCAGCGCCATGGTTTTTACTTTGATGAATTTTTATTCATTTTCGGACGATTATTTTAGTGATTCGTTCATGGTCTGTTTTGTCCATAAAGCCCTTAAACTAGCGATTATTGGCCCTTTATCGGCGTGAAGATCACAAAAATTCCATTTGCGTGATGTGAGATAAAATTCTTTAAGCTTGTCTAATGTAGCGACTTCAGAAGTGCGCAAACTATGACATTGTTCAAAAAAAACTATGCTAATTACTCCCATAATGAAATCAAATCAGTATTAACGCCTAAAACTTGGCATCGATTGGAGAAGGAAAGATGAGATTTCAACAACTTAATGAACAGTTGGCATATGTCTCTAAGTGTCGCTTGGAAATGGCCCGTTTATATGCGCGTTTGCACAGTGCGGTAGACTCGTCTCGAGTGAAATTGATGCTGGAGTATTTGCAACAACATGAGAAAGAGGTTTCTCAGAAGATCGATGACTACATCGAAGAGGCGCCACGCCGTCTGTTGGAACTCTGGTACAACGATATCGTGTTTGAAGACTTCATCAAACGCTGCCAGGAGGTGATCCCTGCGGCCAACATGAACGAAGATGATCTGTTGGAGCTGCACCTGGATCTCGACAACCGTCTGATCGGCTTGTTTGAGAAGACGGCGGAATCCTCTGTACCGGGTGATGTGAAGAACGCCCTCAACGATCTGGTGCGTGTCGAGAAGATCCAACAGCAACGTCTGGTGCACAGCAGCCTGAGAATGGAAGATATATAATCTGAGCTCATTTAAGTTGAGCTTTCTAGCCGGTTGCTAGTGAGAAACGTAATAAAAAGGCGCCTTGGGCGCCTTTTTTTGTTTATGCCAGGACAATTGCAGTTAGGTATTTATAGCTAACTCTTTTTTATCGCTTTTTTCTTCTTACGTTAGAGCGAAATTATCACTTTCTTGCATCTATATCGCGATTTTTGGCTCATCTAGCTCAGTAATTTGACTGACTGGTTAGCGAGTTCAATTCAGTTTGATGAAATGTTTTGTTATCGCCTCGTTGGCCTTTTTGTCGTTGAGTCGGCGAATTTATTGTGCCAGATCAAACTTCTTACATTCTCTGGCACTTAAGCGGAATCTATTGGCGATTAAAAACTCAAATATCGAATATGCTTAAGCATAGGGTAACCCGCCCGGTGATGAGTCTTGTTAAGGAGAATCCAGATGTTGTTTAGTGACGGCCAGCTGCCATCGGCCTTATATACGGCGCAGATGATTCGTGATGCCGAAGCGCGCTTGATCGCGTCCGGTGAGGCTAACTTGTGCCAATTGATCGACAGCGCCGGACAGTCGGCCTTCGAGTTGCTACAACGAGAGGGTAAGCTCAATAGTAAAATTCTGGTATTGGCGGGTTATGGCAACAATGGCGCCGATGCCTATATCTGCGCCACCCTGCTGCTCGAATCTGGCTGTGATGTCGCCCTCTATGCGGTGGAGCGTTCTGAGCCGGGCGAGGGGATCAGCTACGCCAAGGCGGCCTTTCTCGCCGCGGGCGGGCATCAGTTATCTGATTATGAAGAGGCACTCAAGGAGGCAGAGGTCATCGTCGATGGCCTGTTAGGCACGGGGGTCAAAGGTGAGCTACGTGCCCCCTTTGCCGAGATGATAGTGGCGATCAATCGTTACTCGCCCTGGATCTTATCCTTAGATGTGCCTTCGGGTATCGATGTGGATACCGGCGCCGGTTTGTTAGCGGTTAAGGCCGATGTGACCTTGACGTTTGGCGCGCCGAAACAGGGACTGATCACGGGTAAGGCCAGGGACTGTGTCGGCAGGCTCTGGTTTGCCGATATCGGCCTGCAGGAGTATCTGCCTGAGTCTAAGGTGCTTAACATTGCCCATAGGCTGACCGATCTTGGATTGCCCGCCAGGGCGCAGAACAGCCACAAGGGGGCATGCGGTAAGGTGACCGTTATCGGCGGCGATATCGGCATGGCCGGGGCGCCGCGTCTGGCTGCCGAGAGCTGTTTGCGGGCGGGCGCCGGACTGGTGGCGGTGATCTCAAGACCCGAGCATCTGACCGTGGTTAACTCGGGACGACCGGAGATTATGTTCTGGGGCTGCGAGCTGGTGGATATGGAGGTGTATCAACGCTTGGGTTGGGCCGATATTCTGCTGATTGGTCCCGGACTGGGTAAACATGACTGGGGCTACAACTTGCTTAAGGCCACAGGCCTGAGCGACAAGCCCTGTGTGATGGACGCCGATGCGCTTAATCTGCTGGCGCTCGAGCCGTCACGTCAAAGCAATTGGGTGTTGACCCCTCACAGCGGTGAGGCCGCCAGGTTGTTGGGGATTAGCATCGCCGAGGTGGAGGCGGATCGCTTCGCCGCCGTCTATGCCTTGCAGGCTAAATATGGCGGCGTGGTGGTGCTCAAGGGCGCTGGCACTCTTATCTATGACGGTAAGGTGTGTCATGTGGCACCTGTGGGAAATCCTGGGCTCGCCAGCGGCGGCAGCGGCGATGTGCTAGGCGGCATCATAGCAGCCTTGATGGCCCAAGGAATGGCTAAGATGGAGGCGGCGAGCGCCGGAGTGGTGGTGCATGGGGCTGCAGCGGATCTGGCTGCGAAAGAGGGCGAGCGAGGCATGCTGGCCTGCGATCTGTTTGCTCACATACGCGCCCTGGTCGATAAGATTTAGCCTCAGCATTAAAATACAGTAATGTCTGTTTAGATAAACGCCGGTTTAGGTTAAAGTATCTGGCTCAAAAAAGGATTGTCCTTAATTAGCGATAGATACGATGACACCAGTAAAAGTTTATCTTGAAAATGAAGCAGAAACCGTTAGCTTAGGTCAAAGGCTAGCCAGTGCGATCAAGCCGCCATTGACCCTCTATTTGAGTGGTGAACTGGGGGCGGGAAAAACAACCTTTAGTCGTGGCCTCATTCAGAGCCTGGGACATAAGGGGGCGGTGAAGAGTCCGACCTACACGCTGGTTGAGCCCTATGAGCTAGGTGATATTGATGTGTATCATTTTGATCTATATAGACTAAGTGATCCAGAAGAGCTCGAGTTTATGGGGATTCGAGACTACTTTACCGAGTCGAGCCTGTGTATTGTCGAGTGGCCCGATAAGGGCGTCGGCCTACTGCCCGAGGCGGATCTGGCGATCCATATTCAGTATCATCAACAGGGCCGAGAGGTCATGCTGACGGCGCACTCGCGCGCCGGAGAGATTTTGTTAGATAGTTTACATAATAATGATAAGAACTGAGTCACTAATAAAACGCCTATTATTGATTGTCTTGCTATGCACTCCTTCCATTGCCTACAGCGCAAATAAATTGGAAGGTGTGCGTATCTGGGCGGCACCAGAATCGACGCGGGTGGTGTTTGACCTGCGCGAGCCGCCAAAATATTCCCACTTCACCCTCACCAGTCCCTACCGCCTGGTGGTGGATCTGACGACCACGGCTACCGGGCTGGATCTTAATAAGATCGAGAACAACAGTAAGCTGGTTAAGCGGGTGCGCATTAGCAAACCGCCCAAGAAGGGCACCCTTAGGCTAGTGATCGATCTGGTTAAGCCTGCCAAGGCTAACCTCTTTGCCCTGTCGCCCACGGCGCCTTACGGCAATCGCCTGGTGGTGGATCTCGAAGGGGGCAACCAGAGTCCTAAGACGGTAAAAGTCGAGCCTGAGCAGAAGCTTAGGGACATCATAGTAGCCATCGATGCCGGCCATGGCGGCGACGATCCCGGTTCCATCGGCCCCTCTGGCACCTATGAGAAGAAGGTGGCGCTGCAGATAGCCAAGAAAGTGGAGGCCAAGATCAACGCCACGCCGGGCATGCGCGCCATCATGACACGTTCCGGTGACTACTTTGTCAATCTGAACAAACGCTCCGAGATCGCCCGTAACAGTAAGGCCGACCTGCTGGTGTCGATTCACGCCGACGCCTTTACCTCACCGCAACCACAAGGAGCCTCGGTGTGGGTGCTGTCGATGCGCCGCGCCAACAGTGAGATCGGTCGTTGGTTAGAGCAGAAAGAGAAGCATTCTGAGCTGCTGGGTGGTGCCGGTGAGATTATCCAGAACGCGGATAACGAACAGTATCTGGCCATGACGCTGCTGGATATGTCGATGGACAGATCCATGGCGATCAGCCATAACATCGCCGGAGATGTGTTGGCTAATCTGGGCAAGGTGACTCGCCTGCACAAGCATAAGCCCGAGGCGGCCAGCCTGGCAGTACTCAAGTCGCCGGATATTCCCTCTATTCTGGTGGAGACAGGCTTTATCTCGAACCACAAAGAGGAGCGCCTGCTGACCCAGAGGGATCACCAGAACAATATCGCTAATGCCGTCCACAAAGGCGTGGTGCGCTATTTCGAGAATAATCCTCCCGCCAATACCATGATGGCCAGTAAGAGTGGCATCAAACACAAGGTGACGGCCGGTGAGTCACTGTCTGTGATCGCCCACCGTTATCAGGTGTCGGTCGATAGCATCAAGAAGGCCAACAAGCTTAAGTCTAATACCCTCTACATCGGTCAGAAGCTGATCATTCCCCGGGCCTAAGGAGCCAAGATGACCATACGTATTTTGCCTCCTCAACTGGCTAACCAGATTGCCGCCGGGGAGGTGGTAGAGCGTCCTGCCTCTGTGATCAAGGAGTTGGTTGAGAACAGCCTGGATGCCGGTGCGACCCGGGTCGATATCGAAATAGACAAGGGCGGCAGCAAGCTGATTAAGATCACCGACAACGGCTCTGGCATCCCCAAGGAGGAGCTGAGCCTGGCCCTGTCCCGTCATGCCACCTCTAAGCTGGCCTCGTTAGACGATCTCGATGCCATCTTAAGCTTTGGTTTTCGCGGCGAGGCGCTGGCCAGTATCAGCTCGGTATCCCGCCTGACGTTGACTTCTCGTACTCAGGAGCAGAGCGAGGCCTGGCAGGCCTATGCCGAGGGCTCCGAGATGGCGGTTCGGGTGATCCCGGCGGCGCACCCTGTCGGTTCGACGGTGGAGGCGGCGGATCTCTTCTTCAATACCCCGGCCAGACGTCGCTTCTTAAAGAGCGATAAGACAGAATTTACCCATATCGATGAGTGGCTTAAGCGTATCGCCCTGGTACGCAGCGAGATCCATTTTACCCTTAAGCACAACGGTAAGCAGGTGCGTAACTACCGCCCGGCCAAGACAGAGGCGCAGTATCTGCAGCGCCTGGCGCAGGTCAGCGGTAAGGCCTTCGCCGATAACGCCCTCAGGGTCGATTGTAACCATAACGGCCTTAGCCTTAGCGGTTACATTCAGTCGCCATTTAGCGAGATGGCGGTTGGCGATACCCAATATTTCTATGTAAACGGCCGCCTGGTGCGTGACCGCCTGGTCAATCATGCGGTGCGTCAGGCCTTTGCCCAGCAGCTGCAGGGGGAGCAGGTCGCCTTCGTGCTCATGCTGAACCTGGATCCCCATCAGGTGGATGTTAACGTGCATCCCGCCAAGCATGAGGTGCGCTTCCACGAGAGCCGATATGTGCATGACTTTATCCTGCAGGCGCTGGAATCGGCGCTGCGTCAGTCGAGCGAGTTAGCCTTCGAGGCAGCACTCGACAATCAGGTAACTGACCAGGATAGATCCGCCTCCTATATTCGTCCGCTACAGACTCAGCAAAGTGACACAGGCTCCAATCAGATTGCCCATGGCGATACCGAAGAATACGCGGTAGGGCTTGCGAATGAACGCCCAGCCTATGGCGAGTGCGAAGCCAGTCGCCAGGCAGGTGGGCAGCGAGTGCAAGAGGCCCTGGTGAGTAGCTATGGTGGCGGCCAGTCTGGCGGGCGAGGGCGCAACTATGCAAGCGCGGAGCTTCCTAGCCAGGCAGCAGTCGATAGTTATGCCCAGTTGATGAGCACGCCAGGCGTGTCGAGTCAGGCAAACCAAATACATGGCAGCCATCTTCCGCCCATGCCTCAGGTGCTCGACGGTCAATATTGGCTTTTAGTCAGGGGAAGTGAGCTGGCGCTATTGAGCCTTAGCTGTGCGGCGCGCGAAGTGACCCGCCGCGAGATTGAAGCCAAGCTGGATGCGGGGCTGATTGGTCAGCCGCTGTTGATGCCTGTGTCGGTCAAGGTGGATGAAGATTGGCAGCAAACCTTGGTCGAAAGAGAGCTTTTGGTCAGAAAATTGGGCTTAGAGCTAACTATTCGCCTCGGCCAGTTGATAATTAAAAAAGTGCCCCCATATCTAAGGCAGAGTCAGCTGGCGAGTGTGATCCCTGAGTTTCTCCAGTGGATTCGCTTCGAAGAGCCGACAACTGAAGCCCTAGTTAACTGGTTGGTGAATCAGTCGGGTGAACAGTTTAATTCGGCGAGTCGACTCTGGGCCGACCTCATGGGGTTACCCGAGTCGCAGCAGCAAGAAATTTTATCTTTGGCCAAGGTAATGCCTTGGCAAACATGGTTAGGTGAGCAAACGAGTGAATAGCGAGAGTCAGCCGACAATTATCACCCTGATGGGGCCGACTGCGTCGGGTAAGACAGCGCTCGCGATGGCATTGGCCGAGCAGCATAACTGCGAGATCATCTCGGTCGACTCGGCGCTCATCTATCGGGGTATGGATATTGGCAGCGCCAAACCGAACCAGGAAGAGCTGAACCGGGCACCCCATAGATTGATCGATATTCGCGACCCGAGCGAGAGTTATTCGGCGGCGGATTTTCGCAGCGACGCCATCGCCAACATCGAAGCGATCCTCGCCGCGGGCAAGACGCCCCTGTTGGTGGGCGGCACCATGCTCTACTTCAAGGCGCTACTCGAAGGCCTGTCGCCGTTGCCATCGGCAGATGAGGCGATTCGGACCGAGATAGCCAAAGAGGTCGAAGCTAAGGGCTGGCAGGCGCTACATGACGAGCTACGTCAGATTGACCCTGTATCGGCAGAGCGGATCCACCCTAACGATCCCCAGCGTCTGTCGCGGGCGATCGAGGTGTACCGGATTAGCGGTAAGAGTCTGACTGAGTTGACCCAGGTTAAGGCCGATGCCTTCCCCTATAAGGTGGTGCAATTTGGCATAGCGCCGAAAGATCGCAAAGTGCTACACCTTGCTATAGCAGAAAGATTCAAATTGATGTTAAATCAAGGTTTCGTCGAAGAGGTGCAGCGGCTCAAGGCGCGAGCGGATCTGCATCTAGACCTACCTTCGATGAGATGTGTCGGATATCGCCAGGTGTGGCAGTATCTCGATGGGGAATATGACTATGATACTATGGTCGAAAAATCCATAGTTGCGACTAGGCAATTGGCCAAGCGTCAATTAACATGGTTGCGAGGATGGGCTGATCTAAATTGGCTGGAGAGTGGGGATGAATCTAATCTGGCGCGACTATTAGAGCATTGTCGCTAGCTAATTCATTCACTCTATATAATACTAAAACCAAACCAGAAATTGATGCTGTATTAGGTTTTAATTAATTTTAATAAAAAGGAAATTACATAATGGCAAAGGGGCAATCTTTACAAGACCCATTTTTGAACGCATTACGACGTGAACGCGTTCCGGTATCTATCTACCTAGTTAACGGTATCAAGCTTCAGGGACAAGTTGAGTCATTCGATCAGTTTGTTATTTTATTGAAGAACACTGTCAGCCAGATGGTTTATAAGCACGCTATCTCTACCGTGGTGCCTGCGCGTCCATTTAACGTGAGCAGCCATCACAACACGCCTAACCAGGCGGCGGGTTACAATGCATCACATGACGATAGCGCTGAGTAATTTCCTGAGGAGTTCGATTTTTGTTTGAACGCTATGAGGCGGGAGAAGCTGCAGTACTTGTCCATATCGACTTTTCAGATGAAGACAGTAGGGAAGATATTACCGAACTTCGTTTATTGGTCGAATCGGCAGGCGCTGAAACCGTTGGCGTGATCACGGGAAGTCGTCGTTCTCCAGATAGAAAGTATTTTGTTGGTACAGGTAAAGCGGAAGAGTTGGCAGCCATGGTTGCCGCCACTGACGCCAATGTGGTGATTTTTAACCACGCCTTGAGTCCTGCACAAGAGCGTAATCTTGAGCTGATCTGTCAGTGTCGGGTCTTAGACCGTACGACGCTGATTTTGGATATTTTTGCTCAGCGCGCCAGGACCTATGAGGGTAAGTTACAGGTGGAGCTAGCGCAATTGCGCCACATGTCGACGCGCCTGATTCGTGGTTGGACTCACCTTGAACGGCAAAAAGGTGGTATCGGCCTGCGGGGACCGGGTGAAACCCAGCTGGAAACCGACAGACGTCTGCTGCGTGGTCGCATCAAGACCATCAACAAGCGGCTGGAAAAGGTCGATAAACAGCGTGAACAGAGTCGCCGGGCGAGGCAGCGAAGCGAGCTCGCCACCGTGTCTTTGGTGGGTTACACCAACGCCGGTAAGTCGACCCTATTTAACGCCTTGACCGTCTCCGAGGTCTATGCCGCCGACCAACTGTTTGCGACACTCGATCCGACCCTGCGTAAGTTAGACTTACAAGACGGTTCGGTCATTTTGGCCGATACGGTCGGTTTCATCAGACACCTTCCCCATGATCTTGTGGCGGCGTTTAAGGCCACCCTGCAGGAAACCCGCGAAGCGGATCTTCTGCTGCATGTGGTCGACAGTGCTGATGAAAACATGGGCGACAATTTTGAACAGGTACAGCTCGTACTCAAAGAGATTGGCGCCGAAGAGATTCCACAGTTGATCGTCTGTAACAAGATAGATCTGTTGGAAGATGTGGGACCTAAGATCGACTATGACGGCGATGGGGTCCCTATACGTGTTTGGGTTTCGGCCCAGCAGAGTCTAGGCTTGGATTTGCTCGAAAAGGCCATCAACCAGTTGGTTGGACGGGCCATATTGGAGCTTACCTTGCGAATTCCGGCGACGGCCGGGCATTATCTTGGTCAGTTTTATCGACTGGATGTGATACAGCAGAAAGAGTATGACGATCTGGGGAACTGTATCTTGTCTGTTCGTTTGTTGGAGGCCGACTGGCACCGATTAGCGAAGCAGAGCCAAGGGGAGTTGGAAACCTTTATTGTTGAAACCGAAGCAATAGAGTAGTTTTTAGTAATCTCGTTTATTTCATACACCTATGGAGTGCTAAATGGCTTGGAACGAGCCCGGTAACAAGGGTCAAGACCCTTGGGGAAACAAGAACGGCAATGACAAGGGGCCGCCAGATCTCGACGAAGTATTTAAGAATATTTCGAAGCGTTTTGGGGGTAAAGGAAATGGCGCTGGCGGTGGATTCAGCGCGCTAGGTTTTATCATTGTATTAGGCATCGCCGTTGTCGTATGGGGCCTATCAGGTTTCTATACGGTGAAAGAAGCCGAAAAGGGTGTGGCGCTACGCTTTGGCAAGTATATTGGCCAAGTAGAGCCGGGCCTACAGTGGAAGGCGACCTTCATCGATGAAGTCTTCCCAGTGAACGTGAGCAACGTTCGCTCAATTCCAGCCTCGGGCAGCATGCTCACCGCCGACGAGAACGTCGTTTTGGTGGAGCTGGATGTACAGTATATTGTGGTCGATGCCTATCGTTACCTGTTTAGCGCGGTCGATGCCAATTCGAGCCTGCGTGAGGCTACCGATAGCGCGCTGCGTTATGTGGTGGGTCACAACAAGATGGACGATATCCTGACCACGGGGCGTGATCAGATCCGTCGTGACACTTGGGAAGAGGTCGAGCGCATCATCAAGCCTTATAACCTGGGCATAGAGATCCGCGACGTGAACTTCTTGCCGGCTCGTCCGCCGGAAGAGGTGAAAGACGCCTTCGATGACGCTATCGCCGCACAGGAAGATGAGCAGCGTTTCATTCGTGAAGCCGAAGCTTATTCTCGTGAAGTTGAGCCTAAGGCTCGCGGTACGGTGCAGCGCATGGAGCAGCAGGCGAACGCCTATAAAGAGCGTGAGATCCTAGAGGCTCGCGGTAAGGTGGCTCGCTTCGAGAAGCTGTTGCCTGAATATAAGGCGGCGCCAGAAGTGACGCGTGATCGTCTTTACATCGATGCCATGTCTAATGTCCTCTCGGGTACCAACAAGGTGCTGGTGGATTCGAAGGCGGGCAACAACATGATGTATCTGCCACTGGATAAGTTAATGGAGCAGCGTCCACAGACCAAGACCAGCAAGCCTGTCGAGGTGGACTCGGTCAATGACTCAGTTAACAGCATAGTAAATAGTGTTGGCATGCCGTTAGATGGAAGGCCTTCTCGTAGCGACCGCACTCGCCAGGGGAGAAACTAATCATGGGTAGATTATCTGTTATTATTGCGGCCATCCTAGTCGCTATGGGTCTATCGTCCCTGATGGTGGTCAACGAGGGTGAACGCGCTATCGTGTCGCGCTTTGGTAAGATCATCAAAGATGAGGGGGTAACCCGCATCTATAAGCCGGGTCTGCATATCAAGCTGCCGGTGATCGATAAGATCAAGTATCTCGACTCTCGCATCCAAACCATGGATGGCGCGGCGGATCGCTTCGTGACGTCAGAGAAGAAAGACTTGATGGTCGACTCTTACGTGAAGTGGCGCATCAAAGATCACGAGAAGTACTATCTCGCGACCAATGGTGGTAACAAGGTTCAGGCGGAATCTCTGCTCCAGCGTAAGATCAACAACGACCTGCGTACCGAGTTTGGTCGTCGCACCATTAAGGATATCGTCTCTGGTAGCCGTGATGAGCTGCAGCAGGATGCGCTGCGAAACGCCTCTGACAGTGCTCAGGACCTGGGTATCGAGGTGGTCGACGTGCGTGTTAAGCAGATCAACCTGCCAGCCAACGTGAGCTCTAGCATCTACCAGCGTATGCGCGCCGAGCGTACCGCTGTGGCGAAAGAGCACCGCGCTCAGGGTAAGGAGCAGTCTGAGATCATTCGCGCCAAGACAGATGCCAGCGTGACCATTCAGATCGCAGAAGCAGAGCGTAAGGCGCTGCAGGTGCGTGGTGAGGGTGATGCCATCGCCGCTAAGATCTACGCCGATGCTTATAAGAAGGACTCAGAGTTCTTCTCTTTCCTGCGTAGCCTAGAGGCTTATCAGGCGAGTTTCGGTAACGGCTCTAACGTTATGGTGCTCGAGCCAGAAGGTGATTTCTTCAAGTATATGAAGAGCGCTGACGCGAAATAGTTCTCATTGAGGATTATTGAGATTAAAGCCCGACGAGTTCGGGCTTTTTTATCGCTTATTTCTGCAAGTTACTAATTTAGTTTTGATTGTTATTCTCGTTTACCATTTTATCAGGTAAAATCCTGACAGTTTTATCCCGCTCTTGCTGCACATTTTCTTCTAGAATGAGCAATTTCCTAACATAGTTAACTTTGTGCTTTGTTTTACTATGATCTGCTTCTAATTTTTGGCTATAATGAGCCCCGCCTCAAATTTGATTTTTGCGCTTTGGGGTAAAACCCCAATTTCAAAAATTTTTAAAACAAAAATTCCAACACTCTCTGGAGATAAGTGGATGAGCAATGCGCCAGTCGATACCGGACGTCGCAGATTCCTGACCGCAGCAACCGCCGTAGTGGGTGGTGCTGGTGCCGTCGCTGTAGCGGTTCCTTTTATAAAGTCGTGGAATCCGAGTGCCAAAGCGAAAGCTGCAGGTGCGCCGGTAGAAGTAAATATTAGTAAGTTAGAGCCGGGTCAGCTGATCCGTGTTGAATGGCGTGGAAAGCCTGTATGGGTTGTCCGCCGCACTGAAGAGATCTTAAAGGGTCTTGCTACTCACGATGATAAGTTGCGCGATCCAGCGTCTAACGAAGAGCAACAACCTGCCTACGCGCAGAACGCCGTTCGCTCAATCAAGCCTGAGTACTTTATTGCCGTTGGTCTGTGTACGCACTTAGGTTGTTCTCCAACGTATCTGCCTGATACATTCGGTGAACAGGTTGAAGGTGTCGCTTCTGGTTTCTTCTGCCCATGTCATGGCTCTAAGTTTGATATGGCTGGTCGTGTATTCCAGGGTGTTCCAGCGCCGTTGAACCTAGTTGTTCCACCTCATCAATACATTGATGACGGCAACGTGATCATCGGTGTCGACCAGGGGGCTGCATAATGGTTAAGAATATTATCGATTGGATTGATGCGCGCATCCCTATGACGGCGACCTACAACCGTCACGTAGGTCAATATGCGACGCCAACCAACTTCAACTTCTGGTACTTCTTTGGCTCGCTAGCCATGCTAGTACTGGTTAACCAGCTGCTGACCGGTATCTGGTTGACCATGAACTATGTACCAACCGCAGAAGGTGCCTTCGCCTCTATCGAATACATCATGCGTGATGTCGAGTACGGCTGGTTGCTGCGTTACATGCACTCAACCGGTGCATCTGCCTTCTTCGTGGTGGTTTATCTGCACATGTTCCGTGGTCTGATCTACGGTTCTTATCAGAAGCCTCGTGAGCTGCTGTGGCTGTTCGGTATGTTGATCTTCCTCGTACTGATGGCTGAAGCTTTCATGGGTTACCTGCTTCCTTGGGGACAGATGTCTTACTGGGGCGCACAGGTAATTATCTCTCTGTTTGGTGCTATCCCTGTTATTGGTGACGACCTGACACTATGGATTCGTGGTGACTTCGTTGTTTCTGGTGCGACACTGAACCGCTTCTTCGCGCTACACGTTATCGCGTTACCTTTGGTGCTTGTGGTTCTGGTGTTCCTACACCTGATCGCTCTGCACGAAGTGGGTTCTAACAACCCAGACGGTATCGAGATCAAGAAGAACAAAGATGAGAATGGCTGGCCGAAAGACGGTATCCCATTCCACCCTTACTACACCGTAAAAGATATCATGGGCGTCGCTGGCTTCCTGATCGTCTTCTGCTACGTATTGTTCTTCATGCCTGAAGGCGGTGGATACTTCCTCGAGAAGCCAAACTTCGAAGCGGCTAACCCGATGAAGACACCTGAGCACATTGCGCCAGTTTGGTACTTCACACCATTCTACGCCATCCTACGTGCGATTCCTGACAAACTGTTAGGGGTTGTGGGTATGGGTCTAGCGATTGCCGTACTCTTCGTTCTGCCTTGGTTAGATCGTTGTAAGGTTAAGTCAATCCGCTACCGTAGCATGATTCATAAGCTGAACATTGGTCAGTTTGCCGTATCTTTCGTTATCTTAGGCTACCTGGGTGCCGTACCTGCGACGCCAACGCTGACAATCGCTGCGCGCGTCTTCACTCTGACATACTTCGGTTTCTTCTTAGCGCTGTGGTTATACAGTAAGAATGAGAAAACTAAGCCTGTACCAGAGAGGTTGACCCACTAATGAAAAAATTACTGATTGCATTAGTTACATTAGTACCATCTCTTGCGTTTGCAGCAGGTGGTGCCCATGTTCATCTAGAAAGTGCTAACGTCGACCTGAAAGACAAAGAGTCACTGCAACGTGGTCTGGATACTTTCCAGCACTACTGCTCAGGCTGTCACAGCACTCAGTACCAGCGTTACAACCGTGTAGCCGAAGACCTGGGTATCTCAGTTGACGATATGCGTAACAAGTATATGCTCAACGGCGATGCCAAAGTGGGCGACCTGATGGAAAATGCGATTCCTGAAGTCGACGCGGCGAAATGGTTCGGTGCAGCGCCACCGGATCTGACTCTGGTTGCACGTGTACGTGGCGAAGACTGGATCTACACCTACCTAAAGAGTTTCTACAAAGATGAGACTCGTCCATTTGGTGTAAACAACACTGTCTTCCCGTCAGTGGCTATGCCGCACGTACTGCAAGAGCTGCAAGGTCTGCAGGTTAAGCAAGAAGACGGTAGCTTCGTTGCTACTGGTGGAAAGCTGACTGCCGAAGAATATGATCAAGTCGTTCGTGACATCACAGGCTTCCTGGTTTACTCAGGCGAGCCGGTAAAACTTGAGCGTGAAAGCTTAGGTTGGTGGGTAATGGGCTTCCTGTTTATTTTCTTTATTGTGGCCTACCTCTTGAAGAAAGAGTACTGGAAAGATGTACACTAACCCCCAATAGAGGTTAGAATATATTATCCGCATATTATAAACGGGGGGCTTTGCCCCTCGTTTGTTTTTGCTTTTTTAGCTTTCATATTTAAATCTTGGAGGGTATCAATGGCTGTTGCTGCCAATAAACGCTCAATCATGACCCTGTTTTCAGGCGCCGACGATCTCTATAGCCATCAAGTCCGTATCGTCTTGGCGGAAAAGGGAGTGACTGTCGATGTTCTGCAGGTGGATCCTAGCGATATGCCTGAAGATCTTATTGAGCTAAACCCATACAACACAGTGCCAACTTTGGTTGACCGTGAGTTGGTGCTTTATAACTCTCGTATCATCATGGAATACCTGGATGAGCGTTTCCCGCATCCACCTCTGATGCCTGTCTACCCGGTTTCCCGTGGCCAGACGCGTCTGATGATGCACCGTATCGAAAACGACTGGTATAGCCTGGTCGATCGCATCCGTAAGGGTGATCGTGCCGATGAGGCGCGTAAAGAGCTTCAGGAGAGCCTGACCTCTATCGCCCCTATCTTTAACGAGATGCCTTACTTCATGGCCGAAGAGTTTGGTCTGGCCGACTGTTACCTGGGCCCACTGCTGTGGCGTCTGCCTGTACTGGGCATCGAGCTGGACAGCCGTACCGCCAAGGAAGTTAAAGCCTACATGACACGTCTATTTGACCGTGACTCATTCAAGGCGTCTTTGACCGAGGCTGAGCGCGAAATGCGCATGGGTATCTAAAATGAAACCTATGACCCCTAACCGTCCTTACCTGTTACAGGCCTATTACGACTGGCTCATGGATAACGAGCTGACCCCTCATGTGGTGGTCGACGCTTATGTGCCCGGTACCCAAGTACCGCAGCAGTATGTGAAAGATGGACAGATAGTGCTTAATATTACCGCCAGTGCCGTGGGTAATTTGCAGATAGGTCATGACTTCATCGAGTTTAATGCCCGCTTCGGCGGCGTACCACAACAGGTGGTACTGCCTATGGCCTCGATTGTCGCCATCTACGCCAGAGAAAATGGCGCAGGAACCGTGTTCGATCAGGAAGAAGCCTATCAGCTCGAGGCCGATGCCCGCGATCTGGGTCTCTCTGTGGTCGATGAGCCTAAGACAGAAGAACCGGCTATAGCCGAGACTTCTGCCGAGAATGATAAGCCGAAACGTCGCGGTCATCTCACCCTGGTGAAATAACCGGCGCGAACGAGAAAAAACCAGCTTAGGCTGGTTTTTTTGTGCCCGAGAAAAAGCATGCATGGGTGGGGGCATAGCGGGAGGTAAGCCCGAGGCGTCAGTAGAATGGATGATCCCGCCTGGACTCTGTGTTAGCATCTGCGCCAGAAAAATGCGGCGCAACTCACACCCGCAACTCACACCCAATATACACGAGCACTCTATTCATGATCCTGATGATCGACAATTACGACTCCTTTACCTTCAACCTGGTGCAGTATTTTCAGCAGCTGGGGGAGGAGATTGTCGTCAGGCGCAACGATGAGCTTAGCCTCGCCGACATCCAGACTCTTGCACCGAGCAGGCTGGTGATCTCACCGGGTCCCTGTTCGCCTAACGAGGCGGGTATCTCCCTCGAGGCCATTAAGGCCTTCGCCGGTAAGCTGCCCATATTGGGGGTCTGTCTCGGCCATCAGGCGATCGCCCAGGCCTTCGGGGCTCAGGTGGTATGCGCCAAGCGGGTAATGCATGGCAAGACCAGCGCCATCACTCATACTGGTAAAGGTCTGTTTACCGGGCTGAATCAACCACTCACCGTCACCCGTTATCACTCCCTCCTGGTCGAGCAGTTGCCTAAGGACTTTACCCTTGATGCCTGGTTCGATGACCCGGTTCACGGCAGGGAGATCATGGCCATGAGCCGGCTCGAACTTGGCCTGTTTGGTGTACAGTTTCATCCCGAATCTATCCTCACCGAGCAGGGACTCGAACTGCTGGCAAATTTCGTTAAGCAGAGCATTCCTTCAAGCAACTAAAATAGCACTTTAGCCTAGCGCCGCGAGCGACAATGGTTAACCATTAGCTCAATTCTTTTTCAAACTGTTACAAGTTTTATCCCGCCCACATCCTCGTCCCACTCCCATTTTGTGATATAAAAGGCAGCAAAATAACAAGGCTGGGGCCTTAGCCTCGGCGACATAAATAATAAGGAAGGACGATGACGGGCGCGTTTCGTGGATTTGGTCTCAGCATTTTGACCCTCACCATCTTGGGGGGCTGTGCAGCCACCCCTTCAAGCGATACTCAACAGACTCAGGTAACGACTCAGGCAAGCACTCAGGTGGCGTTGGCCACGCCGCCAAGCGTGGATCAGCCACTGACCCTCAAACAGATCATGGCCAATCCAGATTGGATGGGTATCCTGGCTAAGGGCGAATATTGGAGTGACGACAGCCAGTCGGTCTACTTTGCCCGTCAGGCCCATCAATCGCCGCTACTGGACTACTATCAACAGCCACTCGTCTCGGGCGAGGCCGCCAAGCTAGCGCTCGATGCCCTGCATCAGGCGGATCAGCAGTATGGCGTGATGGACGAGGCCCGCAGCCGCAAGGCCTATATTTATCAGGGCAACCTGTTCGTTAAAGATCTGCTTAGCGGCAAGGTGTCGCAGCTGACCCGTCAAAACACTAAGGTGGACGGGGTGCGTTTCCTCACCAATGGCGATATTGCCTACTGGCAGGGCGAGCAGGTGTTCCGCATTCACGGCGACAGTGGCCTGTATGAACAGATCGCCAACATCAAGATGGCCAAGCAGCCCAAAGGGGTCGAGGCGCCTAGCAGCTATATCGCCAAGCAGCAGCATAGACTGATTGAATATGTCGCCCTTAAGCAGAACCAGGCGAAAGAGAAAGAGCAATATCAGGCGGAGCTGGCTAAGCAAGATCCTACCATGACGGCCAAGACCTGGTATCTGGGCGAGGAGGAAACCGTCTCCCAGATGAGCCTGTCACCGGACGGTCGCTACCTGCTACTGTCACTGGTGGACAAGAACTACAGCTGGCGCGCCGAGCATGACATCATGCCTAACTATCTGGGTAGCCAAGGTTATGTGGATGCCGTACCTGCAAGGGCGCGTGTGGCCGAAGATAAGTATCCCGGCGAGCGTCTGGTGCTCTTGGATCTCGAGCAGCATGAGAAGCGTGACATCACCATCGAAGGCCTGACCGGCTTCGATGAAGACGTGCTGGCCGCGGTGAAGGCTGAAAATGCCAAAGCCAAGGGCGAGACCTATAAGAGCGAGAAGGCACCGCGTAAGGTGCAGCTGATGCAGGACTGGGGCTGGACCCAGAGCGCCATGCAGTGGCAGGCCAAGGACAACAAGGTCGCCATCATGCTCGAAGCGGTGGACAACAAAGACAGATGGATTGCCACCCTCAACCTCAAGTCGGGCTCACTGAAGACAGAGCACAGGCTGCACGACGATGCCTGGGTTAACTACAACTTCAACCAGTTCGGCTGGTTGCCACAGAGCGATACCCTCTATTACCTCTCGGAAGAGACCGGCTATTCCCACCTCTACCTCAAGGCGAGCGGCGTCAAGCCACAGGCCCTGACCCAGGGTAAGTATGTGGTCAGCGATATCACCCTAGGCCCCAAGGCCGAGTATATCTACTACAAGGCCAACAAAGACCATCCAGGCATAGACAACGTCTATCGCGTCAACCTTGCCGATGGCCAGAGCGAGCAGCTCACCCAGTGGGATGGTCAGCTGGATTACAGCCTGAGCCCAGATGGCAGCAAGTTGCTGCTCAAGGCCTCTCGTCGTACTCAGCCGAGCGAGCTCTACGTGCAGGCGATCGGCGGTGAACTCAAGCAGCTGACCCACTACACCTCGGATGCCTTCAAGCAATATGCGTGGCAGGCTCCAGAGGTGGTTAAGGTACCGTCTACCCATGGCGCCGGCGATGTTTATGCCAGAGTCTATCTGCCACAGGGCTTTGATAAGGCGCGTGCCGAGAAATACCCTGCGGTGATCTTCAACCATGGTGCCGGCTATCTGCAAAATGCCCACTATGGTTTCTCCGGCTACTTCCGCGAGTTCATGTTCCACAATCTGCTGACTCAGCAGGGCTATGTGGTGATGGACATGGACTATCGTGGCTCTAAAGGCTATGGCCGCGACTGGCGTACGGCGATCTATCGCAACATGGGCCATCCAGAGGTGGAAGATCTGAAGGACGGCGTTAACTGGATGGTGGCCAATACCCATGTGGATCTTAAGCGCGTCGGCACCTATGGTGGCTCTTACGGTGGCTTCCTCACCTTCATGGCGTTGTTTACCGAGCCCGAGCTGTTCCAGGCCGGTGCGGCGCTGCGCCCCGTGAGCGACTGGGCGCACTACAACGCGCCATACACCTCTAACATTCTCAACACGCCAGATGTGGATGCTATCGCCTATGAGCGCAGCTCGCCTATCGAGCACGCACAGGGACTGCAGAAGCCGCTGTTGGTGATGAGTGGTGTGCTGGACGATAACGTCTTCTTCCAAGACAGCGTGCGTCTGGTGCAGCGCCTGATCGAGCTGGAGAAGCCTATGTTCGAGACCGCCATCTATCCGGTCGAGCCCCACGGCTTCCGCCAGCCTTCGAGCTGGTTAGATGAATACCGCCGCATCTTCAAATTGTTCGAGCAAGAGCTTAAATAACCGACCAGGGCCTCATTCGAGGCCCTTTTTATTGCTTGGGGATCTGCCAAGTGCGTGATTTGGTGTAATATAAGCCTAATGCGCTCAATTAGCTGAGGAGAACGGCTTAGGTGGCAAAGTCCATTGCCGGAGGTGTCCGTCCGGGCATCATCATAGATATCGAACACAGGCTTCTGAAACAGATCATCGTGGGTAAGCAGAAGGCCGCGGCCTCCATGTTTGATGACTTAGACCGTGAACTGGAAAACGATGCCAATAAGCTCGCCATCGAGCGCGATGCCGTGTTCGAGCGCCTCTCCAAGCAGATCCAGGCACGGCAGGTGTACGAGGCGGTCTCTAAGCAGCTGATCACTACGGTCAACAGCACCCTGGACAATCAACTGGCCTCGCCAGAGCTGCTGATACAGCACTCGGGCATCAACGCCAGTCAGATGTTGATGCTGGAGCTGCTGCAGCAGAAGAACCTGGATCTGAGCCGGTTGCGCCTGCTGATCGCCGATTTGCCCTGGCTGGCGCGGGATCTCACCAATATGGTCAACAGTCCTTCGTTTCGTCATAAGCGACAGCAGCGCTCGGATGTGAAGGTTACCGAGATAAAGCTGGTGCTCAACTTCATCGGCGTCGAAAACCTCAGGCTGCTGATCCCCTATTACTGTCTGCGCAACTGGCTGCCAACCGGGCACGCCAATCTGCTTTGGACCACACGTAAGCTGTGGCGTTACGCCATGGTTACCGGCATCGCGGCCAAGGCGCTGGCGCAGCTAAACGAGCAGGACATGGCCACCGCCTACACCAGCAGCCTGCTCTATCAGCTGGGGGTCTCTGTGGTGCTGAAAAATGGCGCCAAGGTCTACGAGAGCATCTGGGGCAATTGGCTCAGGGAGGCCAGTGCCAGTCGAGACAAGGAGCTGCACGACGCCGTGCTGGCCACAGAATTTCCCGCCGAGGATATCTATCAGCAGGTGCTGCAACACGCCCATACCCTCAACTGGCGCCTGCCTGAGCTGCTGGACTTCTCCGCCAGCGGACTAACCCAGACCCAGAGGGAGCTGGATACCTGTCTTAGCTACAGCGAGTTGTCGACCGAGGCGGCTCTGGTCGCCCGGGCCAGCTGTTATGCCAAGGTGTTGATGCTAGATGAGATGCGGCTGATCTCGCCCAAAGAGAAGCAGATGATGTTCGACTATTATCAGCTCTCGGAGCAGGAGCAGATCCGCCTCAAGGGGCAGAACTACCGCAAGCTAGACCTTTATTAGAGTTCTAGCGCTTCGCGTACCGACCTATAGCGCTTCGCATTAGCCCTTAGCCCGTAAAGCGCGGCTTCTCCCAGGGCGCCCAAAACTCAGCTTAACAGTGGCGCCTTCTTCTTACCCTTCGCTACGCATCCCATTGATAGTGATGACATCATTCACCTTGCTGGCCATGTCTGTCAGGTCACTCCCATCCTACTAATAAAGAGTGGAAACGGCGGTGTACAACAGGGCAGTGAGAATGAACTGTTTTACTGATGCTTTTTAGTGTTATTTGCTGTGGAAATGTTTTACTATCCACGCCACGTCAAAATGTGACTATATATTCATAAAAATTACATTATTAGTTGAATTTTGGGTCGATAAACTTTTTTCTGACTATTTATGCTCAAGCCTAGGTTATAAACGCTTGTATAACCTTTAAGCTCAAATCTTTATGCATTTGTTATGCACATTCTAAGAAGGCTCGACTGGAGGAACTGGTATTTTGATCACGTTTTCGCTATTAATGTCCCCCTAGATAACAAAATAACCGTCACCGATAGGCGTCGCTTTTTGGAAAAAGACGGGTACGACAGGCGATTGAAGCCTTCGGCAACATTGAAAGGATGAGTAGAATGAGCGTGAACCATAAGCTAACCCGAGCCCAGTTTGATGAAGTAATGGTGCCTAATTATGCACCTTCGGCTGTGATCCCTGTCCGTGGTGAGGGTAGCCGTGTTTGGGACCAGGAAGGCAACGAGTTTGTCGACTTCGCCGGCGGTATCGCGGTGAACTGTCTTGGTCATTGTCATCCTGCGCTAGTGGGCGCACTGAAAGAGCAGGGCGAGAAGATCTGGCACCTGGCCAACGTGATGACCAACGAGCCTGCACTGGCACTGGCTACCAAGCTGGTTGAAGCCACCTTCGCCGAGAAGGTTTATTTCGCGAACTCAGGTGCAGAAGCCAACGAAGCGGCCCTTAAGCTGGCCCGTCGTTACGCCCTGGACAAGTTTGGCGCCGAGAAGGATCAGATCATCGCCTTCGACAAGGCCTTCCACGGTCGTACCTTCTTCACCGTGAGCGTGGGTGGCCAGGCGGCCTACTCAGACGGTTTCGGTCCTAAGCCACAGTCTATTACCCACCTACCATTTAACGACATCGCGGCGCTGGAAGCCGAAGTGTCTGACAAGACATGTGCCATCATGCTCGAGCCACTACAGGGCGAAGGCGGCATCATCGACGCCGATCCTGAGTTCCTGCGCGCCGTTCGTGCCCTGGCCGACAAGCACAACGCCCTGGTGATCTTCGATGAAGTTCAGACTGGTGTGGGTCGTCTTGGTGAGCTTTATGCCTACATGCGCACCGAAGTGACGCCTGACATCCTCACCACAGCCAAGGCGCTGGGTGGTGGTTTCCCTATCGCGGCCATGCTGACAACGACTGAGATCGCATCTCACCTTAAGATTGGTACCCATGGTTCAACCTACGGCGGTAACCCATTGGCCTGTGCAATCGGTAACGCGGTACTGGACGTAGTGAACACGCCAGAGGTACTCGATGGTGTTAAACGTCGCGAGCAGCTGCTACGTGATGGTCTGAACCAGATCAACGAAAAATACCATGTGTTCACCGAGGTTCGCGGTCAAGGCCTGCTGCTGGGCGCCGTGCTCAACGAGCAGTACCAGGGTCGTTCGAAAGATTTCTTGGTTGCCGGTACCAGTGAAGGCCTGATGTGCCTGATAGCCGGTCCAAACGTGATCCGCTTTACTCCTTCTCTTGTTATCCCTGAGGCCGATATCGCCGAGGGTCTTGCTCGTTTCGAACGTGCAGTAGCCAAGGTTGTAGCTGGCTAAGCGACAGCATAAGCGCGGCATAACAACCGCGCTTTTTTGTCTGAGAGAAAACCTTGAACCTCAAGCGTGGCATATAGGTCTTAATTGTTAAGGCTGTCTGCGTTTGAACGACAAGGACAAGTGAGGAGACCCGAAGATGTTAATTATCCGCCCCATACGATCGAGCGATTTCGATGCCTTGTATCAGATCGCCATCGAGTCAGGTCATGGATTCACGTCTTTACCCGTCAATGAAGAACTATTAAGAAATAAGATTGCCCGCGTCGAGGCCTCGTTCGTTAAGGAGATCGAGAAGCCGTTCGATGAAGGCTATCTTATGGTGCTGGAAGACACAGAGACTGGCGAAGTGGTCGGTACCTGTGGACTCGAGGCCGCGGTCGGCATGGTCGATGCGTTTTACCACTACCGTCTGGGCACAGAGGTCTACTACTCAGAGCAGATCGATGTGCGCAACGAGGTGGAAACCCTGACCCTATGTCACGACTACACGGGCGCCGCCGAGCTATGTACCCTGTTCCTGCGTGACACCTACCGTAAGAACAACAACGGGCGCATGCTGTCTCGCAGCCGTTTCCTGTTCCTGGCACAGCACGCCGAACGCTTCGGCGACACAGTGATCGCCGAGATGCGCGGCGAGAGCGACGCTGAGGGCAACTCGCCTTTCTACGGCTGGCTGCAGAAGAACTTCCTTGGCATCGACTTCGTGCAGGCCGATTACCTGTCGGGCCTGGGCCAGAAGGCCTTCATGGCCGAGATGATGCCGAAAAACAGCGTCTATGTCTGTCTGCTGCCCGAAGAGGCGCAGAAGGTGATCGGCGAGGTGCACACCAACACTCGTCCGGCGCTTAATCTGCTGCAGGCAGAGGGCTTTAGATGCCGTGGCTATGTGGATATCTTCGACGGCGGTCCAACGGTCGAGTGTAATCTTAACGACATTCGTTCGGTGAGAGAGAGCCGTCTGCTGACGGTCAAGGTGGGCGAGATGCCTGTCTCGAGCAGCAGTTTTATTATCTCAAATACTTTGTTAGCGGGTTACCGCGCCACCTCGGCCAACCTGATGGTCAGCGATGAAACCGATGAGGTGATCCTGTCACCCGAGCTCGCCGGTGCGCTGCTGGTGGCAGAAGGCGAACAGATCCGTGTCTTGGCAATGTAGGAATATATGATGAGTCAATTTATTAACGGCCAGTGGGTTGCCGGTCTGGGACACGACGTGGTCTCGAAGAACCCAGCAAATCAAGAAGTGATCTGGGAAAGCAAGACGGCGACCCCAGAGCAGGTTAACGCAGCGGTTGAGGCGGCGCGTGCCGCTCAGTTCGACTGGTTCATGCTGGGCTTCGATGCCCGCCTGGCGATTGTCGAAGCCTATCGCGACCAGCTCGAGGCTCACAAGGGCGATATCGCCGAGGTGATCGCTCAGGAAACCGGTAAGCCACAGTGGGAAACCGCCACCGAAGCGGGGGCTATGATCGGCAAGATCGGCCTGTCGGTAGCTGCTTACCATAAGCGTACCGGCACCTCAGAAAACGACACCCCAGCCGGCCGCGCCGTGCTGCGTCACAAGCCACACGGCGTGGTGGCGGTATTTGGCCCCTACAACTTCCCGGGCCACCTGCCGAACGGTCATATCGTCCCAGCACTGCTTGCGGGTAACACAGTCGTGTTCAAGCCATCTGAACTCACCCCTAAGACGGCCGAGCTGATGCTCAAGCTGTGGGAGAAGGCGGGTCTGCCGGCTGGCGTGATCAACCTGGTTCAAGGTGAAGTGGAAACCGGCAAGGCGCTGGCGTCACATCCGCAGATCGACGGCCTCTTCTTCACCGGTAGCTCTCGCACCGGCCACATCCTGCACCAGCAATACGCGGGTCATCCGGGTAAGATCCTGGCGCTGGAGATGGGCGGCAACAACCCGCTGATCATCAAGGGCGTCAAAGACACCCTGGCGGCGGTTCACGATATCATTCAGTCGGCCTATATCTCATCGGGTCAACGCTGCACCTGTGCCCGTCGTCTCTATGTGGAGAAGGGCGCCGAGGGCGATGCCCTGCTGGCTAAGCTGGCCGAGGCGGTTAAGCAGATCAAGGTGGGTCCTTGGAACGCGCAGCCACAGCCATTCATGGGCTCTATGATCTCTGAGGCCGCAGCCAAAGGCATGGTGGAAGCTCAGCGTAACCTGATCAACCTGGGCGGTACGCCGCTGGTTGAGCTTAAGCATCTGGAAGCCGGTACCGGCCTGGTATCTCCGGGCCTTATCGATGTGACTCAGGTGATCGAGCTGCCCGACGAAGAGTACTTCGGTCCACTGCTACAGGTGGTTCGTTACACAGACTTCGACGAGGCGATCAAGCTAGCGAACGACACCCGCTATGGCCTCTCTGCCGGTATCCTGGCGGACAGCCGCGAAGACTACGACTACTTCCTGGCGCGTATCCGTGCGGGTATCGTCAACTGGAACAAGCAGATCACAGGCGCATCAGGTTCGGCACCTTTTGGTGGCGTTGGCGCCTCGGGTAACCACAGGGCGAGCGCCTTCTATGCCGCCGACTACTGTGCCTATCCGGTCGCTTCGGTCGAGGCCGATGCCCTGGCCATGCCTGCCAGCCTGAGTCCGGGTCTGACCCTTTAGTAAACAAGCATGGGAGTGGGCGTCTTGTCTGCTCCCATTTTTATAGGCGTACACGAAAATTCTCGTTGTACTTATATCGTGAAAACAAACAAACCGGCGCGATAACGACCGGTAACACGATGATGTTAAGGAAGAAATTGATGCATACCGATGTAAACCAGCTATTTGCCGCCCTATGGGACGACTATGTTGAAATGACCCCCTCAGCCGCCAAGGTACACCAGCTACTGGCCAAGGGTGAGACCATCATCAACGATCATATCGCCCTGCGTACCTTCAACATTGCTAAGGTGAACCTGAGCGTTCTGGCGAAGCATTTCGAGTCTCTGGGCTATGTGGCCTGTGGCGACTACGACTTCGAAGCCAAGAAGCTTAAGGCCAAGCACTTCGAGCATCCGGATCCGACTCAGCCTAAGGTGTTTATCTCTGAGCTGATGGTCGAAGCCTTCAGCCCTGAGCTGCAGGCCATAGTCCATGGTCTGGTGGAGCAGGTTGATGATGCCGCAACCACCGCGGATAACTTCCTCTACTCTGGCCGTCACTGGGAACTGGATTACGCAACCTACGAGCACCTACTGGCCGAGAGCGAGTACGCGGCATGGGTTGCGGCATTTGGCTACCGCGCTAACCACTTCACGGTTTCGATCAACCACCTGCCTGGATACAACACTATCCTTGAGGTGAACGACACCCTGAAGCAGGGCGATTTCGTGCTCAACAGTGTCGGCGGTGAGGTGAAAGGTTCGGCGGACGTACTGCTCGAGCAGTCATCGACCATGGCCGACAAGGTTAATGTTGCCTTTAAAGACGTCCAGAAGACGATTCCAAGCTGTTTCTACGAGTTTGCCTTGCGCTACCCTAAGGCTGACGGCGAGCTTTACACAGGCTTCGTGGCGGCCTCTGCGGACAAGATCTTCGAGAGCACCAACAACGCAGGTTAATCCTGGGGTGAGTCTCTGACAGCAAAAAGCCGATGCACTGCATCGGCTTTTTTGTGGGCGTAAGTTAGCCCATCGTATTTGCTAAGATTTGAAAGCAATTGCCCTTAAAACCAATCCCTTACAGTTTAGCTTTTAAAGCCAAGGCTGATCTTCAGTCCGCCCAGCTGCTGGCTATGCTCGAAGGCTAGGCTTATCTCATACTGCTCGGCAATATCCTTGACGATGGAGAGCCCAAGGCCATGGCCCATGATCGCCTCATCCAGTCGCTTGCCCCTCTGGGTCAGCTGGCTTAGGGCTTCGTCGGCAACGCCCGGACCATCATCTTCTATGGTCAGCAATATCTGCTCATCGGCTTGCGTCGTCGACACCGCCACCTTGCTGTCAGCCCACTTAAAGGCGTTGTCCAGCAGGTTACCGATAAGCTCCATGCCATCTTCACGGTGGATAGGTAGGCGGCTTAAGCGCTCGTCTAGGCTAAACTCGCAGGCGATCGCCTTGTGGCCGTGCACCTTGGTGAGGGTCTGGGCTAGATCTTGTAGATCTTTGGGTAGCTGCATCTGGGCCGCGGGCAGCATGTCGCCGGTAATTCGCGCCGCCGCCAACTTGCGCTCTATCATCTTGTGGATCTGATCCAGCTGACTCTGCATGGCGCTGGCGGCCTCGGGATCTTTCAGTCCCAGCACCTCTACCTGCTGCTGCATCACCGCCAGCGGTGTCTTGAGGCCATGGCTGAGGTTGCCCAGGTTGTTGCGGCTGCGCTCCATCTGCTTGCTCGAGTATTGCAGCAGCTCGTTATAGGTCTGGGCCAGTGGGGCTAATTCAGGCGGGATCTTGCTAGTGTCCAGCGCGGTGATCTCCCCCTCTCTGAGCTTCATCAGCGCCCGCTGCATGTCGTTGATCGGCTTGAAGGATTGCCGTAGCAGAATGAAGATCCCCGCAACCATGGTAAGCAGCATGGCCAGGTTGACCGACAGCTTAGTGCCATAGACCTGGGAGAATACTTGGCGGCCGATACTGAGATCCTGGGCGACCGTGAGCGTCGCCTGCACCTTGGCATCGGCGCTGCTCAGCCCCAGAGACAGCAGCTGAATATCGTGATTCTGCGGCCCCTTGGTCTGCCACACCCGGGTCTGGCCCTTGGAGAGGGGCTCTATCTCCAGGCGTTGATCCCAAAGGGAGCGGGATCTCAGCTCAATATCTTTGAGGTTGAGTTGGTAGTAGCGCCCGGAATAGACGGGCTTGTAGAAGTTAGAGACCTGGTTGGGGTCTATGCTGATGTCGCCGTTGTCGAACTGAATCGCCAGTAACACCTGCTCTAAATCCTCTTCGAGGCGGTCGATAATCGAGTCGTGAAACGCCTGACGCAGCATGGACTCGAAGATGACGATCGCCACGAAGGTGGAGATGATGACTAAGGCCGACAGCCAGAGGCTGAGCTTAGTGCGGATCGATATCATGGCTTGAGGCCGTGGAAGATGTAGCCCTGTCCCCTGCGGGTCTCGATGGCCGTCTTACCCAGCTTCTTACGCAGGTGGGTCACATAGACCTCCACCACGTTACTCTCCTTCTCGTCGTCAAACTGATACAGCTTGTCTGTCAGCTGCGCCTTGGAGAGCAGTTTCTTGGGCGACATGAGGAAGATCTTCAGCAGGCGAAACTCCATGGCGGTGAGTTCGAACTGTTGCTCGCCGACGGTGACGCTCTGCTGGCTCTCGTCCAGGGTGACCCCCTCGAAGCTCAGCTCCTTGGTGGGGCTGTTGGTCTTGCCGTGGGCACGATTGATCAGGGCGTGAATGCGCGCCAGCAGCTCCTGGCTGTGGAAGGGCTTGCCCAGGTAATCGTCGGCACCGGCGTTGAAGCCTTCGACCTTCTCATGCCACTGGCTGCGGGCGGTGAGCATGATCACCGGCGTGTCTATGCCCTGATTGCGCCAGGTCTCCAGCAGCTGCAGGCCGTTGCCGTCGGGCAGGCCGATATCCAGGATGACACAATCATAATGGGTTTCTTTGATCAGGTAGTCGGCTTCGGCGGCTCTGTCGGTGACATCTGTGACATAGCCGGCCTGCTTCAGCTGTTTGGCAAGCTCATCGACCAGTAGGGTGTTGTCTTCAACCAGCAGCAATTTCATCGTTTTTCTCTACCTTAGCGCGGCAGGCGCTTCTGTCTACATGGAGGCGGCCGAGTCGCATCGACCTGAATTGATAATACACTTTTTCACCCTAAGCGGATATTTCGGCGCTAGTTTTTGTGCGGTACGCAGGCCTGGGGCAGGGGCTTGTTGGCGCTGTGACGGCCGGTGGTGGCGTCGATATCCAGGGAGATCAGCTCGCCATTGGCCGATTTGATCTGCAGATCGTAGCGCCAGTGGCCTTGGGCATGAAACAGGTGGGCGTCCACCAGTTTGCCATCGCAGTAGGCCTGTACCTGGCTGAGGGTGAGATCGAGAGAGAGGATTTTGCCTTCGCTGACCAGCTCTTGAGCCTGGTTGTGCTCCAGTTCGATAACGGCGGTCGCGGCAGGACTGAGCAGTGAGCAGACACTAAGCAGTAAGGTGCTGATAACGGCGGTCGGTTTCACTGAGGCTGTCCTAAAAAAAATGGCCTGACTAAGGAGTCAGGCCACTTTAACTAAGATCTATTAAATCTAACTTAATGCTAGCTTAGCGGGTACCGTAAACCACGATAGTTTTGCCGTGTGCTTGGATCAGATTCTGCTCTTCAAGCATCTTGAGGATACGGCCCACGGTTTCGCGAGAACAGCCCACGATCTGACCAATCTCTTGGCGAGTGATCTTGATCTGCATGCCGTCTGGATGGGTCATGGCATCTGGTTGCTTAGCCAGGTGCAGTAGCGTCTGTGCGATACGACCGGCAACGTCCAGGAAGGCAAGGTCGCCCACTTTCTGGCTGGTGCTTTGCAGACGGTAAGCCATCTGAGAAGAGAGCTTCATCAGGATCTCAGGGTTTACCTGGATCAGCTGCTTAAATTTCTTGTAAGAGATCTCAGCGATTTCACAGGCTTGCTTGGCACGAACCCAAGCGGTACGCTCGGCTTGCTCTTCAAACAGACCCAATTCACCGATGAAGTCACCTTGGTTCAGGTAAGAGAGGATCATCTCTTTGCCTTCTTCATCTTTAATCAAGACGGCAACAGAACCCTTCACTATGTAGTACAGCGTGTCAGAGTCTTCACCCGCATGGATCAGAGTGCTTTTGGCTGGGTACTTATGAATGTGACAGTGTGATAAAAACCATTCCAACGTTGGATCAGGTTTAGGCTTACCAATCAGAGCCATGCCTATGTTCCTCGACTGATTAATGTAAATACAAGAATATGCTAAATAAGCAGATTACGTCAATTAGGGCCAAAAAACCTCGTCAGAGATCAAATTATTGCAATAAGTATGCAGCCGGTAACGTAATTTACTTTGCTGTCAATAGTGGGAGTTCATTTTGATACATTAGTAATATATGTCAACTAATACCGTAATCGGGCCAGTTTATTTGGCCGACAATGTTGCCCATATCACATCTGCCTAGGTGCTTATTGTCCGCCCAGGAGATAACACATGTGATTTTCATGCAGTAAAACACGGTTTTTACTCGACTTGACTGGGGGATTATTGATAGTGTTAGTCTCTGCGCCGCCGAATTTTGTTCGGGCCTGGGCAGCTCAAAGTTGTGGCTATTTCGTGTCGCCTCCCTAGGTGACATGAACTGGTGAAGGAGAGTTCTGAATCGTGACAAAGCATGTTTGGAAATTGGCCGCAGGCCTACTGGCCCTGTTTGCCGTGCAGCAGCCTGTCCTGGCATTTTCTGTGCCCGCCACCGAAGCGGCGGCGCCTGCCAGTAAGTTGGCCCATATTCAGCTAAAAGCCAGCCAAGGTGAGTCTGAGGCGCAATTTCTTCTCGGTTTGATGTATCTCTCCGGCCGTTTCGTTAGCCCGGATCCTCAGTTGGGTGCCAACTGGGTCGAACGCGCCGCCGAGACCGGCCACAAGAAGGCGGCCCAGACCATAGCGGATCTGGCCTTCGACGGTAAGATCATTCCTCGCGATCTGGCCCTGGCCGAGCGTTGGTATCTGAGCCTGGCGAGCGAGCAGGACAAGTGGGCCCAATTCCGTTTAGGTTTCATCTATGCCGCCGGCGGTAATGGTGTGGCGCGCAACTGTGGTAAGGCGGTCGATAACTTCATGGCGGTGGGCGATGAGATCTCCCTGGGCAACGTGGTGTGGATCCTCTCTACCTGTCCCGAGGCCAAGTATCGTGACGGCGGTAAGGCCCTGGCCATAGGCAAGGGGCTGGTCGAAGCCAACAAGCAAGACCCGACTAGCCTGGATAACCTGGCGGCGGCCTATGCCGAGATTGGCGATTACAGCTCGGCGGTGGATCTGCAGAAGCAGGCGATCAAGGCGCTCAAACAGACGGCCGAGTTCGACAAGTCAGATGAATTTGAATTAAGGCTGGAAAACTATCGCCAGCAGAAGCCCTATCGTGAAGTGGTGCCGCTGTCCCAGTAGTCCTCGCGCCAGTCAATATTGGTTTCCTAATGATTAAGACGTCGACTCGGGTCGGCGTTTTTTTATGCCTGAAAGCTCTATGCTTTAAAACTTTGGCCTTGAAATATTAGGCCTGAAATAGTTAAGAAGGTAACGCAGAGAGATTAATGCAGAGTGGCGTGCAAGATGAGGTGTCGGGACGCTAGCATACTCGAGGAAGTAAACAGATCAAGATGGGGGAATTCACTCCCAAGAGTATACTAACTATCAGTCTTTCGCCTGAAATCCCGATAGCCAGCATTGTATGTGAGCAGACTTAAATAAAGCTTAAGCGAATCTATCTCTGACTGAAGCGGGTGCGAGCGGTGAAAATTTATTCGCTATCCAGATCCAACAGGTGCTGACGCTTCTCCAGTAGATCCCGAATCAGCGGCGTGAGGATCAGCTCCATCGCCAGTGACATCTTGCCGCCGGGCACCACCAGGGTGTTGATGCGCGACATGAAGGAGCCGTCGATCATCTTCAGATAATAGGGGAAATCGACATTCTTGATGCCGCGAAAACGGATCACCACGAAGCTCTCATCCAGGCTGGGGATGGTCTTGGCGCTGAAGGGGTTTGAGGTGTCTACCGTAGGAACCCGCTGGAAGTTGATATGGGTGCGGGAGAACTGCGGCGTCATATGGTTGATATAGTCTTCCATGCTGCGCACGATAGAGCCCATCACCTTCTCGCGGCTGTGGCCTCTGTCTGAGGTATCGCGGATGATCTTCTGGATCCACTCCAGGTTAACTATGGGCACCATGCCGATCAGCAGATCCACGTGCTGGGCCACGTCGCAGTCGTCGGTTACCACGCCGCCATGCAAGCCTTCGTAATAGAGCATGTCGGTGTTTTCCGGCAGCGGTCGCCACTGGGTGAAGGTGCCGGGCATCTGATTGAAGGGCACGGCCTCGTCGAAGGTGTGCAGGTAGGAGCGGGTCTCGCCCTGACCTGTGGCGCTATAGTCGCTAAAGCACTGCTCCAGCTTGCCAAAATCGTTGGCCTCTGGGCCGAAATAGCTGATGTTGCGGTTCTCGTTCTGGGCCTGACGGATCTTCAGTTCCATCTCGGGACGCGTGTAGTGGTGAAAGCTGTCGCCCTCGATCATCGCGGCATTGATCCCCAACTGACGGAAGATATGGCTAAATGCTGTCGTGGTCGTCGTGGTGCCCGCTCCAGAGGAGCCGGTTACGGCAATAATGGGGTGTTTAGCAGACATTCTTTTACCTAAATAGCGCTAAGCTGATGCCCGATAACGGGCAATTGTGAACCAATAGTTATACGGCACGGATAACCTAAAGGTCAACAGGGCCCGTCATCTTGGCTCTGTTGTGTCAGGGTATCTTGCCGTTGGCGAATGGCGATAGATTCATCTTCTTCGCTGTATTCGACCACAAGTTCGCTGCGGGCCAACGCCTGGCGGCACTGTTTGATGGCGCGGGCCAAGGCCTCGCCATCCAGGCTGGCGAAGCTGCCATCCTCGGTCTGGGTGAAGAGAAACTCCTTGATCAGATTATCCAGAGTCTCGGCCGGCAGTTGCAGCAGAGATTGATAGGGGACCAGCATGATTAAGCCTCCAGCAGAAAATGGACGATGCGCTGCTCCAGATAATATCTGGGCTTTAAGGGATGGCCGCCGTCGATAAAGCCGACGTGACCGCCCTGTGGGTGCAGCTCATAGGTGACCAAGGACGAGAGCGCCTCCTGAGTCGGGATCACCTCATCTGTCATGAAGGGATCGTCCTTGGCGTGAATAACCAGGGTCGGCTTAGCCACCTGACTCAGGTAGGGCAGGCCGCTGGCGCGCCGGTAATAGTCTTCGACGCCATCGAAGCCATGCAGCGGTGCCGTGACCCTGTCGTCGAAAAGGTGAAAGGTGGTCAGGCTCTCCACCTCCGCCTGGGTCACCGGCATCTGGGCGCTCAGATCTGGCATGGCCAGCTTGTCGCGCACCTTCTGTTGTAGCTGCTTGATGAGATAACTCTGGTAGACCTTGGAAAAGCCGTGCCTGAGGCGCTTGGCGCAGGCGCCCAGCTGCAGCGGCGCCGAGATCACCACGGCGCGATCCACCAGGCTGTCACTGCCATGCTCGCCCATATATTTGGTCAGCACATTACCGCCCAGGCTATAACCCACCGCCAGCAGCGGCGAGTTGGGATAGTCCCTTCGCAGCAGACTGAGAGTGGTGTGCAGGTCCTGGGTATCGCCGCTGTGATAGCTGCGGGCGAGGCGATTGGTCACGCCAGAACAGCTGCGATGATGATGCACCAGGGCGGCAACCTTGTGCTCGCCCAGCAGAGTCAGCAGACGCCTGGCATAGTGAGAGTCTGCACTGCCTTCCAGCCCATGCACCAGCACGACTATGGGCTCAATCTGTGTGGATTCAGCCTGTGTGGGTTCCGTCTGTGTGGGTTTGGCCAGCCAGTCGAGATCGATAAAGTCGCCGTCATCCAGCTCCAGGCGTTGGCGGGTCAGGGCGGGCTTGTTCACCTTGGTCAGCACAGGCAGGATAGTTTGCACATGGGGATTTCTTGCCCACCAGGGGGGCGTGAAGGTACGCTGGGTCATAAATCGCTGTTGCCGAAAATTAAAACATGTGTTTAATTGTTAGTTATCTAACTAGTGTAACATAGATTCGAGTCGCTCCTTGTTTTCGAAGAGGGGTCATGGAATATCGCTAATCACAGAGCACAGGGAATAAGATGAACCGACGCACCTTTCTAACCACGGCCCTAGTGGGGACCGGCGCCCTGGCACTGGGGGTAAACCTGTATCATCCGCCGCAGGTGAGGGTGAGTGCTTCCCTGGATCAGTCCCATCGCCTGCTCTTTAGCCTGCTGGTACCCGTGTTTCTCGACAGCGCCTTGCCCCATACCCAGTCGCTGCGCGTGGCGGCGCAAAACCGCACCTTAGATGCCATAGTGGCGACCATGGATCTGCTACCCGAGGAGTCCCGCGACGAGCTCGAGCAGCTGCTGGAGCTGCTTGAGTCGCGCCTGGGACTGCTACTGCTTACCGGCAACATGACCCCCTTGCTGATGCGTCAACCCCAGGAGCTGGTGGCTATGCTGGAGGCCTGGCGAACGAGTTTTCTCGACCTTATGGTCACCGCCTATCAGGGGCTGCGGGAGCTGGTGCTGGCAAGCTACTACAGCTGCCCAGAGCATTGGACGCGATTAAATTACGAGAAGCCGCGGCTGTTTAATTGAGCATTTTGGCTACAGAGAAGCCGAGCGATTAGCCTCGGAACGATAAACACAGACCCCGACAACGGGGTAAAGGAGCGCCATTGGCCATCGAAGATCCCATAGTGACCGGCCTTGCAAACGGCTGGAAACATATAGATGCCAGTCAACTGACCCAAGACCAAACCCTTGAGGCCGATGTGGTGATTGTCGGCAGCGGCGCCGGTGGTGGCGTGGCGGCCGAGATCATGACCGAGGCGGGGCTGTCTGTGATTATCGTCGAAGGTGGGCCGCTGAAATCGTCAGAGAGCTTCAACATGGAGGAAAGGCGCGCCTACCCCAACCTCTATCAGCAGGCTGCCTCGATGAAGACCAAGGACAAGGCGATCGGCATCTTTCAGGGACGCGCCGTTGGCGGCTCCACCACCATCAATTGGACTACTTCAATTCGCACCCCGGAAAATGCCCTGGCGTTCTGGGCCCAGCATAAGTCGGTCGAAGGCCTCTCCAGAGAGGCGCTAACGCCCTGGTTCGAGAAGATGGAGCAGCGGCTGAATATCACAGAGTGGCCCTTCGAGCCCAACCGCAACAACATGGCGCTCAAGCAGGGTTGTGAGGCATTGGGCTGGGACTACACCGTCATCAAACGCAACGTGGCCGGCTGCTGGAACACTGGCTACTGCGGCATGGGCTGCCCGGTTAACGCCAAGCAGTCTATGCTAGTTACCACCATACCTGCGGCGCTGGATCGCGGCGCGACCCTGGTGAGCCGCGCCAAGGTGAGTAAGATAGAACACCATAACGACAAGGTGTACGCCCTCAAGGCTCAGGCGTTAACCGAGTCGCTGCGCCCCAGCGGTGTGCAGCTGATGTTAAAGGCCAAGCACTATATTCTCAGCGCCGGCGCCATCCATACGCCGGCCCTGATGATGCGCTCCCGCCTGCCGGATCCGCAAAAGTTGCTGGGTAAGCGCACTTTCTTGCACCCGACCGTGCTCAGCGGCGCCCTGTTTAACGACGCCATCAATGGCCATAGCGGCGCTCCGCAGTCTATCTATTCGGATCAGTTTGTCTGGCAAGATGGCGCCGACGGCGAGCTGGGTTATAAGCTGGAGGTGCCGCCCATCCATCCCGTGTTGATCGCCTCGAAATCCCTAGGATATGGCCAGAGTCACGCCGAGCTGATGGCCCAGTTTAATCAGCTGCAGGTGACAATTGCTCTGATGCGAGATGGCTATCATGCCGACAGCCCGGGTGGCCAGGTGCTGCTGACAGACAAGGGCTATACCCTGGATTACCCACTGACCGACGCCTTCTGGCGGGCCGCACGGCGCGCCTTTGCCAGCATGGCCGAGCTACAGTTTGCCGCCGGGGCGCAGAAGGTGCTGCCCATGAGCGAGGGGATGCCCTATCTGCCGAGCTGGCAGGCGGCCAAGGAGGCTATCGCCGAAATGACCCTGGCACCCTTTAAGACTGTGGTGGCCTCGGCCCATGTGATGGGCGGCTGCCCGCTGGGCGAAGATAAGCAGATGGCCATGGTAGATAGTCGAGGGCGCAGCCATTATCTGGAGAATCTGTCTGTGATGGATGGCTCGCTGTTTCCGACAAGCCTTGGGGCTAATCCTCAGCTCTCCATCTATGGCATTACCGCCCGCAACGCCAGCCTGTTAGCCGAAGAGCTAAGTGGCGCTTAAATAGCTGGGCTCGGGTTTGGAATTGGGATTTGCTTCTTAGGCCTTAGCGGATCAGTGTCTGTGCCAGCTGGTGGTATTGGTCTATCTCTATCTGAAACAGGCCGAGATAGCGGGGCAGGTTAGCCTGGCCCTGCTCATTGGGAAGCTGTCTGAGTTGGCGCAGTATCATCCCCTGGGACTTGCGCTCCAGCATGAGTTCTACCTCTAGCATCTGGCGATACTCGGCTTCGGCCAGGTTGTGTTTGCTCAGCTTTCTCAGCCTGCGGTAGGGCTTGAGCACCTTTTGCTCCCAGGTCTCGACCTGCTCGCTGAGCTGGCGCCAATCCTGATCGCTCAGGTAGTAGTGCTGCTCGTCGAGCCACTGGGCCAGCAGCAGGAGATTGATGTTGAGTCCGTAGTCATCTTGCAGCTTGAGGTAGAGCAACTGCCCCTTCTCGTAGAGGCTGTCGCAGGTCTGCCACAGGTTGGCGTCAAAATGATTTACATGGCTCATACTTCATCCTTGTATCGCTTAGGTTTTCCCTTAGGTAATGGTCGAGCTAGAGGCTTAGCCAAGATAGTTAGCTCTGCAGCTTGGCCTCTTGCTCTATGGCCTCTATGTTCTCTTGCAGCTCCAGCCACTCCATCTCGCTCTCTTCAAGCTGTTGAGTATGCTGGGTCCGCTCGGCCAGGATCTGGGTGAGCCTGGCCTTGTTATCGGCCTCATACAGGCTGGTGTCGGCCAGCAGGTTTTCCATCTCGGCCAGCTTGTCGCTGCAATCTTGTTGGATCTTCTCAAGCTTGGCCTGAGCCTTCTTCAGCGGTGACAGCTTCTGTCTCAGCTCCGCTTCCAATCGTTTTTGCAGCTTCTTGTCCTGGGCCGGTGTCGCATCATCCAGGGCGGCCGGTTTGTTGGCCTCCTTGGCGGCGTCCAGCAGCCACTGATGATAGTCGTCGAGATCGCCGTCGAAGCTCTTCACCTCGCCGCCATCTACCAGGTAGTAGTCGCTACAGCTAAGGCGCAGCAGGTGTCTATCGTGGGATACGATGATCATGGCACCTTCGAAGTCCTGCAGCGCCATGGTCAGGGCGTGACGCATCTCGAGATCCAGGTGGTTGGTGGGCTCATCGAGCAGCAAGAGGTTAGGGCGTTGCCACACCAGCAGCGCCAGCACCAGACGGGCCTTCTCGCCGCCGGAGAAGGGGCGAACCGGAGACAGGGCCATGTCGCCGTTAAAGCCGTAGCCGCCGAGGAAGTCTCTCAGCTCCTGCTCCCTGTTGTTTGGCGCGAGTCGCGTAAGATGCTGCAGCGGCGATTCATCCAGGCGCAGAAACTCCAGCTGATGCTGGGCGAAGTAACCGATATTGAGGCCGGGATTTGGCTCATACAGGCCGATCATGGGCTTGAGCTGTTCGGCCAGCAACTTGATTAGGGTCGACTTACCCGCGCCGTTACGACCGAGCAGGCCGATGCGGGCACCGGGCACCAGATTGAGGTGCACATGGTTGAGGATCGCCTTGTCGCCATAGCCGACTGAGACCTGCTCCATCTTCACCAACGGGTTGGGCAGGGCCTCGGGGGCGCGAAACGCCATGTAGAAGGGGCTGTCGGCCTTGGAGGGCAGCAGCTCTGTCATCCGCTCCAGCGCCTTGAGACGGCTCTGGGCCTGCTTGGCCTTGCTGGCCTTGTAGCGGAAACGGTCGACGAAAGATTGCATATGAGCGCGCTCTTTCTGTTGGCGCTCATAGGCCACCTGTTGCTGGGCCATACGCTCGGCGCGGATGCGTTCGAAGGCGGTGTAGTTGCCCTTGTAGTAGTTGAGCTTATGGTGCTCGACATGCACTATCTCGTCGACGATGGCGTCGATAAAGTCCCTGTCGTGGCTGATGAGGATCAGCGTGCCCTGATAGGCCTTGATCCAGCTCTCTAACCAGTACATGGTGTCCAAGTCGAGGTGGTTGGTGGGTTCGTCCAGCAGCAAGAGTTCGGAGCGGCACAGCAGCGCCTGGGCTAGGTTGAGACGCATGCGCCATCCCCCCGAGAAGCTCTTCACCGGATTTTGCTGCTCGGCCTCACTAAAGCCCAGACCTGCCAACAGGCTGGCGGCGCGGGCGCGGATGCTGTAGCCGCCGATGGCGTCTATCTTGCCGTGCAGCAGGGCGATCTGGTGACCGTTATCCTCCAGCTGTGCCTTGTGCAGCGCCGCTTCCAGCTCGCGATATTCGCGGTCGCCGTCGATCACATATTCCAGCGCACTCACCTCCAGCGCCGGGGTCTCCTGGGCTACGGTGGCGATCTGCCAGCCCGTGGGCACGCTGATCTCACCTTTATCCAGGCTGAGGTGTCCCATGATCAACGCAAGCAGAGATGACTTGCCGGTGCCGTTGGCACCTACCAGGCCCACCTTGTGGCCGGGGTAGACAGTCAGAGAGGCTTCATCCAATAGGGTCTTGGAGCCGCGAATAAGTTGCGCTTGGGTAATGGTGATCATTGAGGTCGACTTGATGCATAGCTAAGGATTAATAGGCTTGGGATGATAGCCCAGTTGGGGGGCCGCTTGCCACTCTTTAGCCGGGACATTTTGAATCCGATAGGGTGTTTTGCCGCACCTTGTGGCAAAATGGCCCCATCGACAGAGTTTTTATCCCAACAGGTTGAGTCAAGCGTGAGTAGAGTCAGAGTCAAGAAGCGTTTCGTTGCCGGTGCCAAGTGCCCCAAGTGTCATGCCCAGGACAGCATAGTGCTGTTTAAGGAGCAGGGAGTCGAGACGGTCGAGTGCGTCGAGTGCGATTACCGTGAGCAGCAGGCCGAGGCCGAGGTGGCCAAGCAGGCCACTGGCGCAGTGATCGGGGTCTTTAAGCCATAACGCTATTTAGTCGTGAAAAGCCTAGTCGCGAAAAACTTCGTCGCGAAAAACTTAGGCGTGAAAAGCCTAGTCGTGAAAACCCTGTTGTAGAAACAGGTGGCGCGTCTGATTGAAGCGCGCCTCGTCGGCGAGGATGAAGTCGATCGCTAGCTGGGCATTTTTCTGCCTGAACTTCTCCGTCTTGGCGATCTCATATTCGTTCATCACTATATTCATCGCCTCCACCGTCCATTCGCATTCACCCTGGCCTATGCTGACTTCGTCGGGATCATAATGGGTCACCATCCAGTCCTGTAACTCTTCATTGTCAATCTTGCCCTGCTGCCAGGCGGTGAGCTGGTCGATGAGTTGCTGTTTGCTGATGTTGGCTTGGCTCATTTTCTGTGTGTCTATTGTTTGGGGGATAAGTGGCACACATGATAGCGATAAAAGCGCTTTTATACGACGGCGCCGAGGTTATTGTTCGGCGCCTTCGAGATTAAAACTTAAAGCGAGATACCAGTTCGTTGAGTTGTACCGCCATCTCTCTTAGATCGCTACAATCGAGTGAAGTCTGGCGAACCACGTCACTGCTGCTGCGTGAGATATCGGCAATAGCTGTGACATGGGGATTGATTTCGCCAACAACGTTGGACTGCTCTTCCGTCGCAGTGGCGATCTGCATACTCATCTCGCTCATGGCCTGAATGTTTTCGGCGATGCTATGCAGGTGTTCGCCTGAGAGGCTGGCTTCCTGTTGGCTCTGTTGACTCTGGTTTGTACTCTGGCCGATGGCGTTGACCACCTCGGTCGTTTTTGCCTGTAGTTTCTCTATGATATGACGAATATCCTCGGTAGAGGCATGGCTGCGAGAAGCCAGTGTGCGGACTTCATCAGCCACTACCGCGAAGCCGCGGCCCTGTTCGCCTGCTCGTGCAGCCTCGATTGCTGCGTTCAGTGCCAGCAAATTGGTCTGTTCGGACACGCCGCGGATCACCTCAAGCACAGTGTCGATGGAGCTGGCATCTTCAGCAAGTTGCGATACCGTCTCGCTGGTGGTCAGTAGCTGCTCACTCATGCTTGCTACTGAGGCTATGGTATTTTGTACCGACTGATTGCCCTGATTAACCGATTGGTCGGCGACCTGGGCATTCTCGGCGGCATTGTTGGCGCTGCTGGCGATCTCTTGGGCTGTCATGCCCATCTCGTGAATGGCGGTTGCCACTTGCTCTATCTTGCTGACCTGATCGTTGATCTCATGCTCCATATGTTTAGCTTGATTGTCGATCCGCTCGACCGCCTGAAACAGATCGTTGGCTGTTGCCGATACGCTTTGCAGTGTCTTACTGAGATAGGTGACAAACTGGTTATAGCTGGCAGCCATGCTGCCGGTCTCATCCTGACGACTGTCGTCCAGTCGCAGCGAGAGGTCGCCCTCTCCCTCACCAATGCTTTTCAGCATGTCAGCAAGCTCGCCAAAGGGAGAGATAAGGCGGTTGATCAGCCAGGCGCTGGTGAACATGATAATGGCGGCCAGTACCAGCCCCATCAGTGCCAGTTGCCAACTGGCTTTATTGATGGCGCCAAATAGCTCGTCTTGTGGGACCTCGGCGATAAGATACCAGCCGATTGAGGGAATGTAGCGACTGGCGACTAGGGTGTCGACACCATTGTTATCATATTCCGAGGTGGCAAAGGTCTGCTGAGACAGCAATGCTTGCGGATCTTTGATGCCCAAGGCACTCAGTTGCTTGCCGGCAAACTGGCTTTGGCCGTGGATCTTTATCTGGCCATTGCCGTCGGTAAGATAGACGCGTCCCTGTTCACCAATCTTATATTGTTTGATGTTGTCGGCCAGACTGTTGAGTGACAGCCCTACGCCCGCTACACCGCTCGGCTTTCCCTCTATCTGTACTAGATAGTTGATAAACAGGGTGGGTGTTTGGTTGAGATCGTCGACATCGATACTCAAATCGTAATCTTTACCGCTACCTAAGAAGCGATAAAACCAGGCATCTCTGTCGTCACTTGGAGAGACGGTTTTAAAGAGTCCTTCATGGGTGAAGTAGCGTCCCGTGGTATTAGAGACCAAAAAGGCGGTAATGGCGCCAAATCGCTGACGAATATTGGCGAGGGAGGCTATAAGTGTTGCCTGGCTAGTTTCGGGTTCACCTTGACGTATCATGGCCTGAAATTCGAGATTATTGGCCATCACCTTGGAAACTGTAATCGGCATCAATAACTGGGCGTCAATATCGTTGGCGACCTCACCTAAAACCGCGGGTAATTCTCGGTTTAGGGTGCTGTCGAGAATGATCTCCCGACTATTGGACATTGCATAGAGGCTGATTAAAAAGATGGATAACACGACAGAGGCCAGGGTGGCGAGTACGACTTTACGACGGATGTTGAGTTTTAACATTAGCATCTCTCCTAATCTGACATAAGTATAGGAGACTATGATGAATCTGCAGGTGAGAAATACATTTAGAAGTTGCTGATATTTAATGGCTAATCGATAGATTTCAGTATGGAGAACTAGGCTCGTCCTGTAGAGGAGTGCATTTAGTTGTTACGGTCTTTCAGTGAGTTTGTCGCCCACTTTTGCCAAAAATTGATCCCCATCATGACGCTAAGGTTGCGTCTGGGCGCGGCTCGGGGTAGTTTGAGGTGTTTTTTTGCCTGGAAGACTAAAAATGAATAATAACTCTAAGTCCACAGAGGCGCCGCGCTTCCCCAGAATCTTCTGGATCGCCAACGGCGTCGAGCTGCTCGAACGAGCGGCCTATTACGGTGTGTTCATCGTTATCACCCTCTACCTGTCACGTATTCTTGGTTTTAGCGACGTCGAAGCCGCCTGGTTGGCGGGCTCTTTCTCGGCCGGCCTCTATTTTCTGCCCACCTTCAGCGGCGCTTTGGCCGACAAGATAGGCTTTCGCGGCGCCCTGTTGCTGGCGTTTGGCCTGTTAACCATAGGCTATGCGTCCTTGGCGATATTCCCTGCGCTCATTGAATCTCAGGGGCTGGTGGAATATGGCAAGGAGACCATATATCACGGCCTGAAGGAGGCGGATATTCGCTGGGCGATCGTGCCTATTCTTATCGTCATCATGATAGGTGGCTCCTTCATCAAGGCGGTGATCACAGGCACTGTGGCGCTATCGACCACGGCCGAGACCCGCGCCAAGGGTTTCTCTATCTTCTACATGATGGTCAACATAGGCGCCTTCTCGGGTAAGACAGTGGTGAAGCCGCTGCGTGAATCCATGGGCGACTTGGGTCTGATTAACCTTAACTACTTCGCCGCCACCATGACGCTGATCGCCTTCTTCAGCATCATGCTCTTCTTCAAGAGCACGGAGGAGAACCGCTCCGGCAAGAGCCTGGGCGAGATCTGGCAGGCGCTGCTCAAGGTGCTGTCTAATGGGCGATTGATAGCCCTGATCTTAATCATCACGGGCTTCTGGATGGTGCAGCATCAGCTCTACGCCACCATGCCAAAATATGTGCTGCGTATGGCCGGTGAGGGCTCATCACCGTCTTGGTACGCCAACGTCAACCCTCTGGTGGTTTTCCTCTGCGTCAGCTTCGTCACGGGTATGATGGCCAAGCGCAGCGCGCTGACCTCTATGACGGTCGGCATGTTTATCATGCCGGTATCGGCGTTGCTGATGGCCTCGGGCAACATGTTTGCTGGCAGTGAGACTATTTTAGGCATGCATCCCATCGCCGCCATGATGATCATAGGCATCGTATTCCAGGGCCTGGCCGAGTGTTTCATCTCGCCGCGCTTCCTGGAGTATTTCTCGCTACAGGCACCTAAGGGTGAAGAGGGTCTCTATCTGGGCTTCTCGCACCTGCACTCTTTCATAAGTTCATTGCTGGGCTTCGGTCTGTCGGGTTACCTGCTGGAGGCCTACTGTCCGGATCCGCGTGTCTATAACGACCACGCCGCCTGGGTCGAGGCTTCGGCACATGCTCACTATATCTGGTATGTGTTTGCCGCTATCGCTAGCGTGTCGGCGGTATCGCTCATCATCTATGGCGCCGTGATCAAGCGTATCGATGCCAAGAATGATTCCGACGCCGAACTGGCAACCGCCTAACTGTTTGACTCAGTTCTGGTTGGTTTAACCCTGAATGCCGTCGCGATCCCTCGCGGCGGCTTTTATTTTATCCCCGTCTAATTGGCGCATTGCCGCCTAATTGCTGCTATAATCGCCGCCATATCCACGCACGCCCTTGAAGGTTCATCGGCTGCTGCCATCACATAGCTTTATTTGTGCCTGATCTAACTCAGTTTTTCTCGGCACAGCATTAGGAAATTACCGTGAGTCAATCTGACGCTACTACTCCAAGCGGGGCTTTTGACAGCCTGCCGCTTAAACCCGCTTTGCTCGATACCCTGAAATCTATCGGCTTTCACCAGATGACGCCTATTCAGGCCCAGAGTCTGCCTGCCATCCTCAATGGGCAGGACGTCATAGGTCAGGGCAAGACGGGCTCGGGCAAGACGGCCGCCTTCGGTTTAGGCCTGCTCAACAAGCTGGATGTGAAGCGTTTTCGTATCCAGACGTTAGTGCTTTGTCCTACCCGTGAGCTGGCGGATCAAGTGGCGGCAGAGCTGCGCACCCTGGCGCGCGGTATCCATAACATCAAGATCCTTACCCTGTGTGGTGGCGTGCCCATGGGGCCACAGATAGGCTCGCTGGAACATGGTGCCCACATTATCGTCGGTACGCCGGGTCGTATCATAGATCACCTGGACAGAGGCCGCTTGGATCTCGACAACGTCGATACGTTGGTGCTGGATGAGGCGGATCGCATGCTCGAGATGGGCTTTCAGCGTGAGCTGGACGCCATCATGCAAGAGGTGCCCCGTGAGCGACAAACTCTGCTGTTTAGTGCCACCTTCCCGGAGCAGATCCAAGGGCTTAGCGAGCAGTTCATGATCGATCCCCTCATGGTGAAGGTCGAGGTACAGCACGGCGGTGAGAGCATAGAGCAGCACTTCTACGAGTGCGGTAACAATAACGATCGTATGAAGGCGCTGCAGCTTCTGCTGCTTAAACATCGGCCCGAGAGCGCCGTGGTTTTCTGTAACACCAAGCGTGAGACCAAGGATGTGGCGGCTAAGCTGACCAATGCCGGTTTCAGCGTGGTGGCCCTGCATGGGGATCTGGAGCAGCGGGATCGCGACCAGATGCTGCTAAAGTTTGCCAACAAGAGCGCCAGCGTCATGGTGGCCACAGACGTGGCGGCCCGCGGCCTGGATATCGACGCCCTGGATATGGTGGTCAACTACCATATGGCCTATGACACTGAGGTGCACATTCACCGCATCGGCCGTACCGGCCGCGCTGGCAGCAAGGGCGCCGCCCATACCCTCTTCAACCATGAAGATGGCTACAAATTATCCCTGCTGGCAGATGCACTTGGCCGCGAGATAGACGGCGAGGCGCTGCCAGGTGAAGCCCTGCTGGACACCATGCCGCCGCAACCCAGAATGGTCACGATTCAGATAGACGGCGGCAAGAAGCAGAAGGTGCGTCCAGGGGATATCCTCGGCTGTCTTACCGGTGACAATGGCATAGAGGGTAGTGAAGTCGGCAAGATCAAGATCACCGAGTTTCGCTCCTACGTGGCGGTGGATCGCAAGGTGCTGCGCAAGGCACTTAACAAGATCGTCAAGGGTAAGCTCAAGGGTAAGAGTTACCGGGCGTGGGAGTTAAAGTAATTAATCGCGTAATCTAGCGCGGTGATTGGAAAGGAGCTGACTGAGGTTGGCTCCTTTTTTGTTGCCTGGGGTTTGGCTGGGGATTGGTATTGGGTTAGTTTGTTTGAAGGTTCTACCTTCGTGGAAACTGATTGCCTGCCCGGCGGGTCCTGTTTATCGCGATATTCTATCTCTTTGTTTGATTAGCGTTTGGCAGCATGTTTAGTTGTTGAGTGAGATTGAAGGTCGACCCTTCATTGTAATCTAGCGCCTGTCCGGCGGGGGAATGTGCAAGCACTCTTCTGGCACGCTGTGAATATATCCCTATACGCTTCACGGCGGCGTCCGTGCCGCCGAGAGCCAAAAGCGTGCTTACACCCGTATCTAATGTCTCTTCGATTTGGCGGTATTGGCGTGTCTAAAGCGTGAGAACTAACTGATTTTTGCCCCAAAGAGTGCTGCCCTTAGAATGAAGGTTTGGCATTTCTATAGTTTGCTTGGTTGGCATTTGGCGACATGCTCATTTATTAAGTGAGTTGAAGGTCGTACCTTCATCGCTATCTAACGCCTACCCGGCGAGGGATGTGCAGATACGCCCGTGACACGCTGTGCGCCATCCCTAGCCGCTCTGCGGTTTCATCTGACCTACATGGATGTAGGAAATGCCGAAAATGTCGGGAACATTTTTTGGCCATGAAACCGAAGGTCACTGGCGTATCTACACTCGGTATCTAACGTCTCTTCGATTTGGCCGTGTTTGGTGTGAAGATGACATAAAAAGCTGATTTGGTTTTGCCCCGAAGTGAGTTGGTGGTCAGCCATACAGTCATATTTAAATTATGTGGCTTTTGGGTGATTTTAAGTCGAAATCCGTGCGCGCTTTCTCGTTGCCATCAAAACAAACACACTTAAAATTAACTGCTTATGCTTTCTGTTAAGGCGCTAACAGGTTTGAAAAGCGCGCACGTGCGGTTTTATAGATGGTGTATTTAATGAAAAGCTGATAAGTTCTTTTTATACAGATAGTTAACTGTTGTTATGTCAATGGTCTAACGTGATAAACGCGCATGCGTACTAATGAACTGTGACGCGGTTTTATAGGGAGTAGTATGAACATCAAGGATAGGATTCAAACTCTAGAAAGAAACCCTTACTTTAAGATAATAGTGGGGGGTGTTTATATTTTAGGTGGGACGTTTTTCTTCCATGAAACAATGTTTTATAACATTCCTTGTAAAGAACCTGCAATACTCTTTAGGTTCCTATGCTCTTTATCAGCCGCTTTAATATCTTTAAGTTTTGGTGCTCTTATTCCTGGTTCTATAAAGCAATTTATTGCGCTAAAAAAAGGTAATGTGGAATCAGACTTAATTGAGTACCTTGTTACTGTCCAACTACTGTTATTTGGCTTAGGGTTGTCTCTAATACTCTGTATTTGGTATTTTTAGTGAGTATCACCGCATAAAAATAAATTAAAGCGGAATTCGTAGAATTGGCACAGTTTCGCTTTGGTGCGCATTATAGCCAAAAATTCATTGTTCCTTAGTGGGGCGACATGTGTATATGAGCGTAGATGGTGAATGACCGTATAGACATGCTATTCCGTATCTTTGGCTTCTGGTTTGTGGTTTTTAATACGCACGCTAGAGAAGCATGGATTCGTGGTTTCTATAGTGCAAACTTTCTCGGTAAACTTTACCTAATTACAAAGGGCTTGTTTTCTGCGCTATTTGGAATTGGTATTCCAAGAGCTGTCGTTTACTTGGTATGTACAAATTAGATGAGAAAGATGACTAAGTGTCTGAAGACGTATCTGCACTCAGTCTCTAACGCCTCTTCGATTTGGCGGTGTTTGGTGTTAAAGAGGGAATGAAAAATCTGATTTAGTTTTGCCCTAAAGTGAGTTGGTGGTCAGCCAGTAAGTCGTAAACTTACCAAATTACGATCCTACAATTTCTCATTTAAGTTCTGTTAATAGCGATTCACCACAAGTAGTAGAAAATGGACTGGCATACAGTCGTATTTGATTCATGTGACTTCTGGGTGATTTTAAGTCTAAATTCGTGCGCGTTTTGCCGTTATTGATAATATAACTTCCTTTAAAATCAAGTGATTGCGATTTTTTGCCAAGTAAATGATGGGTTTGGGAAACGCGCATGCGCATTTTTCAGGATGGTATATTCAGCAAAATGTTGATAAGTTCATTGCATACAGATAGTTAACTGTGCGCGTTTTCACTGGTCTATCGAGGTAAACGTGCATGCGCACTAATAAAATGTTATGTGTATCCAAAGTTGAGTATGTAAATACAATATGGTCGAAAAAATCAGACAGTTATTTGCAAATACTAGTATTATATTACTTAGCGCTTTTTGTCTTTGGAATCTATACACGATTATATTTTATGGGTATGTAACTAACGGAGTTTGGGAAACTTATTATAGAGAAGAGCCTTTAACTTTTATTGTGGACTCACTAGAACTTTTAGCTATTCCAGTTTTAATACTCGTTATATTTCCACTCATGGAGCTTTTCAGTCGTAAACAAGTTTCTGTTCCAACTGCTACTAAAGTAAAACGTTTACGCCGTAAAAAGCGCAAAAAGAAACGTAAGGATTAAAAACAGCGGGCTGTTCGCCTCGCTCCATTTTTGCCCACTATTTTTAGCCCGTTATTGGGGCGTTACTGATCAAAAATTCTAACGCGTTTCTGTCCAAAAATATTTCAGCTTGTGCTAGACACACTATTAACGCTCAATCGAAGAGACGATAGATATCGGTGTAAACACGTTTTTGGCCTTCGAAATCAGGGATGATTTCGTAGAGCCCACAGGGAAGTGCTAGTGGCGTGCCAAAAACGTGTTTGCACATAAAGCCTGCGGCAAGCAATTGATACACTATGAAGCCTTGGTTCGACATCCCCATTTCAAATGGCAAAGTCCGTTAAGTTCTACCAGCTGAAAGCTGCTAGACAATATCTAACTTCAATAACATTAATTCGAAGAGACAATAAGCCCCTAGTGTAGATACGCTAGTGAACTGTCCGTGACAGGGCCGCGTTATGACATCCATGTCATTGCGGCATTCGTGAATCCATTCGCTTCAGATGTCACGGCATAGTCTACAGGGAACGTACTTCCGGTGTCTCACAAGCGTACCTGCACATCAGCCCTGTGCAGGTGATAAGTACACCATGACGCCATGACTCGACATCCCCAGCTGTATTCGCCCTACCGGGCTAAGAAAGCGTGTGAAACTAGATGAGCTAGGCAGCTGTCAGGGTGAATCTTAGTAAGGTAATTTTCCGTAAGGTTATTTTGCCTTGCCGGGCGTTTTAGTATAGATTCCGCCCTCGTTAATCTATTGGTATGTAAGAAAAAATGAATAAAGAGGCCGTTGTCGCGGGTCAGGCGATCTACTCCAGGAGTGTGCTCGCCATCTATGATCTTTGGGTGCTGGGATTTTCCAATCACTATCTGTGGAAGTGTCCTACCAGGCTGATCGCCGAGCAGTTTGCCGCCCTGACCTCGGCCAATCACCTGGATGTCGGCGTCGGCACGGGGTACTACCTCAAGCATCATCTGCCGGAGCATACCCGGCGCATCGCCCTGATGGATCTTAATGAGAACAGCCTGGCATCGGCCTCGGCCGTGGTGCGTCATCTCTCCCCAGAGATCTATTGCCACAACGTCCTGGCGCCGCTTGAGCTAACATGCGATGGCTTCGATTCGATCAGCGTGAACTATCTGCTGCACTGCCTGCCGGGCACCATGACAGAGAAATGCGAGCTCTTCTCTCATCTCGAATCTGTGATGAAGCCGGGCGCCGTGCTGTTTGGCAGCACAATTCTGGGCACTGGCATCACGCCCAATGCCTTCGCGGCCAGGCTGATGGCTGTCTACAACAAGAAGGGGATCTTCTGTAATCAGGCCGACGATATCGATTCCCTGACCCAGGAGTTAAGCGCCAGATTCGATCGGGTTAACATCAAGCAGGTGGGCTGCGTCGCCCTGTTTAGCGCCGTGAAGCGCTAGAGGTCGTTTCTTTCTAAACCCGCCTCAGCCTTCACTGCGGCTCTGGCGGTATTTGGGGAGGTCATCGGCAATCTTGAGCCAGTCGGGTTGATTGTCCGTGTAGATATGATATCTGGGGGCGACGGCGTTGGTATCGTCCAGGCTGGCGATGCTCAGGGTGTAGTAATCTGGGTAGTCGGTACTGCGATAGCTGATGCTGGTACCACATTGCTGGCAAAAGCCTCGACGTATGGTGTCTGAGGAGGCATATTCCTTGGGCGCCCCCTGTAACCAAGTGACCTGTTCGGCCTTAAAATCCATCCAGCAGGCGGCCATGGCGCCGGTACTCTTCTGGCACTGGCTGCAGTGGCAGTAATCGCTATCAAACGGCTGCGCCGACACCTTGTAACGCAGCGCGCCGCACAGGCAACCGCCTTGTAAATACTGATCGTTCTGTGTCGTCATGTCCGGCTCCCTGTTCGGCTAAAGGCTCCCTGTTCGCTAAAGGCTCCCTGTTCGCTAAAGGCTCCCTGTTCGCTAAAGGCTCCCTGTTCGCTAAAGGCTCCCTGTTCGCTAAAGGCTCCCTGTTCGCTAAAGGCTCCCTGTTCGCTAAAGGCTCCCTGTTCGCTAAAGGCTCCTTGTTCGCTAAAGGCTCCTTGCTGTTTAAGGGCTACTGTCGGTAAATCGTCCCGATAAGTCAATGCCGTGGTCATCCTATCGCAACTAAATGCTTAAGTGGGGATATGAAAAAGCCTGTCGGATGACAGGCTTTTAGGCGTTCGTTGTTAAGTGCTCGCTCGACTAATTCGTGGCCGGTTTAGGCGTGCCCTGGCTCGGGCGACGACGTCTGCGACGGCGAGCTGGGGCGTTACCGTCCCTGTGCTCTTGTTTGCCTTGGTTTTGCGCTTGTTGACCTTCGCTCACAGGCTTGCTTGTACCAGTACTTGCGCCTGTTCGGCGACGGCCCTGACCCTCTTTGTTGCCCTGAGCTTGATCGCCGCTGCGAGGCTTTCCAGCCTTGTCTGAACCCTGGCCGTTGCTTGAGCGATTGCTGCTGCGTTGGTTGTTGCTTTTAGGCTTAGGATTACGCGGTCCCTTGTGCTGACCGTGGCGCTTAGGCGTCAGATTGGTCTCGGGCAGGGTGTGTGTCGGCTCGAAGCCTTCTACTTCAGCACGCGGCAGCAGCTTGCCGATCAGGCGCTCGATATCCGCCAGCAGTTTGGCCTCTTCGTCGCTCACCAGGGAGACCGCTTTGCCATCGGCGCCGGCGCGGCCGGTACGGCCGATGCGGTGCACATAGTCTTCGGGCACGTTAGGCAGGTCAAAGTTGACCACTTGAGGCAGCTGGTCGATATCCAGGCCACGGGCGGCGATGTCGGTGGCTACGAGCACGCGCACGTCGCCCGACTTAAAGTTAGCCAGCGCCTTGGTGCGGGCACCCTGGCTCTTGTTACCATGGATGGCCGCGGCGGTGATCCCTTTGGCCTCGAGATGCTTAGCCAGACGGTTGGCGCCATGCTTGGTACGGCTAAATACCAGCACCTGTTGCCAGTCACCTTGCTGGATAAGCTTGACCAAGGCTGCAGATTTCTTGCTTTTGTCTACCGGGCAGATCAGCTGCTGTACCGTGTTGGCTGTGCTGTTGCGCGGAGTGACCGAGATCTCCACCGGATTGTTCACCAGCCCCTTGGCCAGGGTGCGGATCTCATCGGAGAAGGTGGCCGAAAACATCAGGTTCTGCCGCTTGGGCGGTAAGATGGCGAGGATCTTCTTGATGTCGTGAATAAAGCCCATGTCCAGCATGCGGTCGGCCTCATCCAGCACCAGTGTCTCCAGCTGAGAGAAGCTCACGGCATCTTGCTGATAGAGGTCCAACAGGCGGCCCGGTGTGGCCACCAGGATATCGACGCCGCGCTTAAGTTGACTGATCTGTGGGCTGATGCCGACACCGCCGAACACCACGGCGCTGCGAAGCGGCAGATGCTGACCATAGGTGGTGACGCTTTCCGCGATCTGGGCCGCCAGTTCGCGGGTTGGCGTCAAGACCAGGGCGCGCACCTGTTTACTGCGGGCGCGAGGGCCTTGGCTCAGTAGTTCCAGTAGCGGCAGGGTAAAGCCGGCTGTCTTGCCCGTCCCTGTCTGCGCCGCCGCCATCACATCTTTACCCGACAATACTGCTGGGATAGCCTGGGCCTGAATAGGCGAGGGGGTTTGATAACCTTTGTCGGCTACAGCTTTGAGAATGGGGGTGGATAACCCCAGGGAGGTAAAACTCATAGATGGATCTCTTGGGCGACGGGGCCGGATAATTGGAAGCCAGCTTGCTGGCGGGCGTGCAGCTTACATTAAGCGATAGCAAAGTGCTATCGAATTCGCCAGTTCTGCTTAGCTGAAAGGGCTAACTTTTTCGCATTTTGTGCGCGCTAATGATTGAGTTTTATCCAGAGGAGACTACAATAGCCGCCTTTCTGACGACAGTGGTATATTAGACCGCTGTTTCCCTCAATGAGCGGCACGTTTGCACTCGAAGATCGAATTAGGAAATTAACATGACACAAAACAAGAAATACGGTCTTCGCGTGAGCGAAGCCGAAGGTAGCTGGACTGCCGAAGTTACCCGTCGCATGACGGCGCGCAAGACAGTGGTGACTAAGGCGCAAACTGGCTTTGCCAGCGAAGCCGAGGCGACGGCCTGGGGCGAAGAGACCCTCAAGGGCATAGTCGATAACCTGATGCTGCGTAACGAGCGCCGTGCCAAGCAGCGCGTTGAGCGTAACGAAGCCGCTGCCGCCAAAGAAGCCGCCGCCGAGAAATGGCGCGCCGAGCGTGACGCCGGCGACAGCGATCTGGATGACGACTTCTTCGACGAAGACGACGAGTAACGGGACGAAGACGACGAGTAATCGCTCGCTAGCACATAAAAAAGCCCAGCAGATGCTGGGCTTTTTGCGTTTATGGAGATGAGATTAGCTGATATAGCTTTGACCTGCGTAGATCACGAAGTGTCTCAGGGCCAGCACGCCGGTGAGGCTGCAGCAGGCCACGGCTATCATCACGCCCTTGCTGTGACGTGTCTGCGACGGCATCAACATGGTGAGCAGCGGGATGGCAAAGCCGATACCGACCACACCGACCCAGAACACACTGGCCCAAACACCTGTGGTAAGTGACGCCAGCGCCGCCGCGGCCGCACCGCCCTTGAAGTAGAGGGCGCAGAACAGCATGAAGAGGAACATGATCTCGCTCAGCATCACGGGCAGTTCCAGGCCATGCATCTTGTTCAGGTTGGCATCATGACTGTGGGTGTTAAACATCAGCAGTGCGCCGATAGCATTAGCCGCCGCGCCGGCTGATAGGCCTGACACCAGGAAGAGCGCCGGTAGCACAGCCGTGTTCAGCATAGGGTAGGCGTTCATCGCCGAGATGAGGAAGCCGGTATAGGCGCCCACACCTATGGCCAGCACAAACAGCACCACTTCAATCGCCTTGCGCATCGGCATGATGGCGTTTGCCACAGGAACCAGGAAGCCCAGCTTCCACTTGACCAGCTCGTCTCTTAGCACGATCAGTGAGTAGGCGATGCCGATTGGTGAGTAGAGCAGCAGTGCCAGCACACCGATGGACATGACAGAGCTGAAGTTGTAGTTGACCAAGATCAGCCAAAACTCAAACGGCTTGGTCAAGTCAAACACCAGACAGGCTAGGCCTAAGCTGATGGCCAGCGGACTGATGATGGCCGCGGCTTTTAAAATTGCGCTCTCCATCGCCTTCTCTTTGCTGTACCAGCGCAGGCCGATACCGATCAGGATAGAGCCCGCCGAGAGACCCGCCATAAACAGGTAGACTGCGATAACCCAGTTCCAGGTGACTGGATCATATTGCGCCATATCGCCCCAGGTATTGTTCATGACTGTATCCCCCCACGTTTCGTTGGAATGCGATAGACCCTAGGCTTGGTCCCCAGATGGGTTTTCTCCTGATAGGTCGCTTTGGTGTTGATGAGTTTGGCTACCTCGCTGCTCGGATCGTTGGCATCGCCAAAGGTCAGTGCATCTGTGGGACACACGGTCACACAGGCGGGCAGCTCGCCGCGGGCCAGGCGGGTGTCCTTACAGAAGTTACACTTGTCGGCCGCCTTGGTTTCAGGGTTGATGAAACGCACCTTGTAGGGGCAGGCCGCCACACAGTACATACAGCCGACGCACTTATCTTCCTTGATAGAGACCAGGCCATCGTCGCCCACATAGGCCGCGCCAGTCGGACAGACGGTGACGCAGGGGGCGTTCTCACACTGCTGGCAGGAGACGCGGTTATATTTAAAGTGCAGGTGTGGCGCGTCGCCGAAGGGGCCTTCTACGCGCACTTGCAGACGGGTGACTCCCTCGGGGACGCCGTTTTCGCTGCGACAGGCGACGCTACAGGCCTGACAGCCGATGCAGCGATTCTCGTCGTGCACCATTACATATCTTTTACTCATACTGGACTCCTATTAGATCTTGGCTAGCGTGATGCCAGTAGTGTGGATATTCATGCCGCACACGGCCGCGGTTCTGTTGGGTAGCAGGTTACCGCAGTGAACCCCCTTGCCGATCGCCCTGGCGAGCTCTTTGTTTTTAGATCCAAAGCCCATGTAAGCGAACACGGTATCCTGACGAATACCCGGGGTGACCAGGGCCGTACCCTCTTCGCTGCCAACACTGCTGGTGAGGCGGATTCGATCGCCGCTGGAAATGCCTAAGCGTCCTGCCGTGATAGGGTGGATCCACACGCCGTTGTCAGACATCAGGTTGGCCAGCATGGGCACGTTGTGGGTGGCACCATTGGTGTGCACCGCCACCTTGCCTTGGATGAAATAGAGCTCGTTGTCCTGTTTGAGTTTGACCTCGCGGTACTTGATTACCCCGCGACCGGCGGCCATCTTCTCCACCTTGTCTGAGCTGAGTTCAATCTTGCCGCTCGGGGTCTTGAAGCTCATGGCGCTGGCATAGGTGCCGTCATCATCTGTGGGCTTGGCATTGGGGTATTGCTTAACGAATGCAGCTACCATGGCGGGTTCGCGCAGCATCAGCGGCTTGCCGTAGCTGACATAACCCTTTTGCTTGATCTCGTTGAAGCGGGCCATGTCGCGATCGACTTGCAGTAGTTGCAGGCTCTCCATGTTCTCCCAGGGGAAGTATTGCCCCAGACCCATCTCGTGGCCTAATTCTTTAAAGATCTGCCAACTTGGCTTAGTGTCGCCTATGGTCTCGACCACACGTTGGCGCACATAGTAGGCCGGGCTCTTGCCCGACTTGTCGGCGATCTCTTCGTCCCGCTCCAGATAGGTGGACTCGGGCAAGATGATATCGGCGTAGGCGGCGGTTTCGCTGATGTAGACGTCGCAGCTGACCACAAACTCCAGCTTCTTCAGGGTCTCGACCACCAGGGCCCTGTCTGTCATGGTCTGCATAGGGTTGGTGCGGCTCATCACCCAGGCCCTGAGCTGATAGGGCTGGGCCTTTAGGGTGGCATCGAGAATGGTTTGATAGATACCGCCGGAAGACCACATCATGGCGTACTGCTCATCCACTTGGTCGATACGCTTGGCCGCAGGCTTAGGCATGCCCTCGACACCTGGCTTACCCAAGCCGGGTGCGACCTTGTCACCGGCAAACTTGTTGTAGGTTTTAGCTTTCTTACCTAAGTAGAGACCACCTTTACGTTCAATGTTGCCGATTAATACGTTGGCGGCAAACAGAGCGCGGCGCATCTCGAACTCTTCCGGGGTGAAGGTGGCGCGGTGACCAAAGTCCACCACGGCGTGAGGCGCCTTGGCGGCAAACTCGTGGGCGATGCGGCGGATGTCCTTGGCGGGCACGTCGCTGATCCCCTCGGCCCACTCTGGAGTATAGGCTTTGACCTCCTTGGCGAAGGCATCGAAACCTTCGACATGGCGCTCGATGAAGGCCTGGTCGTAGAGGTTGTCGTAGATCAGCACATGACACAGGGCCAGAGCGACGGTGACATCTGTACCCGGACGTATGGCAAACCATTCGTCGGCCTTGTCGGCCACAATTGAGAAGCGTGGCTCGAATACCACCAACTTGGCGCCCTTGCTCATCTGCGCCTTCATCAGGCCGCGGGTTTCGGACATGTTGATCCCTTCATAGAGATTGTGGCCGAAGTTGATGATGTACTTGGAGTTACTTAAGTCACGCTTCACCTTAGTGCCAAACATTGCCTTGGCGGCGATCACATAGCCACCGGGGCAGGTGGAGGCGTGGGTGAAGGTGTTGGGTGAGCCGAAGGCCTTGCCCAGGTGGAACAGGTGTCCCGACAATGAGCCGGACTTGGAGGAGAAGGCAACGGCCTCTGGGCCATGTTGCTGCTTGATGTCGTTAAGCTTGTGGGCGATCGTCTTGTAGGCCTCTTGCCAGCTGATCTCTTCCCACTTGCCTTCGCCGCGTTCGCCCACCCGGCGTAGCGGTTTCACGATACGCTGAGGATCGTACAGCAGGCTGTGACCTGCGCCGCCACGGGCGCACACCTTGCCGCCGAAGGATTTAGCGGCGCTGTTGCCCTGGATAAACACATTCTTGCCATCGACGACCCGCGCCGAGATGGGGCAACGTGTCGAGCACATCTCACAGATGCTGGCGACTTCCTTGCCCATACCCTGTAGGGGTTTCTGTTCCAGCGCTGCCAGCGAACCGGGTAATAATGTTGCCAGCGCACAGCTTGCACCCCCTGCACCAGCACCCTTAATAAACGTTCGTCTATCAAGCTCTATCATGGTTTCCTCCTTCATCTGCCTGAGCAGATGAAATCACACACTGTTATTGGTTTTTGTTCCCTCCCGCAGGAGGTCTGAGATCATTGTTATCCCGCACAAAATTAAGGGGTATTGTGGTAAACCACATAGGCGGGGGGCGCGTGATCTGGCGCAGCGATTTTTAGCCAGAATGTGAAAAAAGTGTGACCTTTATTCACACAGGGCTTTGGGAATCTGGCGTAATAAGAAAGGCTTACGGCTAGTGCTGAGGACCGGGGCTTACAACTGGGGCTGAGGAAAGAGGGGGAATAGAAAACCAGGTTGCTACTTATGAGTCTCAGATCTGACTGTACTTGGCTAACTCGGCCAGGTTGTGCACCTTGAGCTTCTTCATCACGTTGGATCTGTGAACCTCTATGGTACGCAGCGACAGAAACAGCGCCTCGGAGAGCTGCTTGTTGGTCTTGCCCTGGGTAAGCAGCTCAAGCACCTGATGCTCGCGGTCGCTCAGGGTGGCCAGGTTTTGGCTCAGCTGCAGTGCCTCGAAGGCTTTCTGGCTGTGGGTCATGCTCTTGTCGATGGCGGCCGCCAACGCCTGGCCCGATACCGGCTTCTGAAAGAAGTCGCAGGCGCCCTGGCGAAAGGCATTGACCGCCATGGGCAGGTCGCCGTGGCCGGTGAGGAAGATGATCCCCAGGGGGCTCTGCTTGGTCAGCAGCTCTTGCTGTAGCGCCTGACCGCTGATGGCCGGCATGCGGCTGTCGAGGATGACGCAGCCTGGCTGGCTCAGGTCCACCTCTTCTAAGAAGCGCAGCCCTGAGGTGAAGGTGGTCATCTCATAGCCGAACTGGCGCAGCATGAAGCTGAGGGAATCGAGGACGGCTTCGTCATCGTCCACCAGATAGAGGGGCATAGGTTGCGGCGTGGATTGCGGCATAGCTTAAGTCGGTCGTTAGCCTTGGGTTGCATCTAGCCTAGCGCCTCTATTTGAGGCTGGCAAAAGGGGCATTTGGGCCTTTGAGACAGATCACTAAATGATAATTTTCTGATGGAGACACAAGGGGATGTTTGCACCGCCTCACATCAAATCACGCCTATCTTGCCTAGAGTGGTAGGTTAAATAGAGTGATTGGGTGAGCGATGAAAGGGCGATTGGGATTTGCACTCATAAGGTGTTGTAAGGGGAGCTTAAGGCGGCTCAAGGGCGCGCTGATCTGCCTCTTATTGCCTTTCTGTCTACTGCAGGTCGGCAACGTCTTGGCTAGCGAGAGCGCCAATGAGATAGGTGATGCGATAGTCGATGCCTCGGTTAGCGACAAGGCGGATCTCGTGCATCTCAGGGTCGGCGTGCTGGCCAATCACGGGGTACAGAAGGGGATAGAGCGCTGGCAGCCCATGATGGACTACCTGTCTCAGGAGGTGCCTGGCACACATTTCGAGGTGGTGCCGGTGGATTTCGACGAGATGAGCCGGCAGCTGCTGGAGCACGAGCTGCAGTTTATCGTCACCAACCCGGGGCAATACTTTAATCTCAGCAGCAACTTCCCCCTCTCTTGGCTGGCGACCATGAAGAGCCATATGCATGGTGGTGCCACCTTTGCCATCGGCTCCACCATCATAGTGCGCACCGACAGCCAGATCTACACCCTCAAGGATCTCGAAGGCAAACATCTGGTGGCCAGCGATCCTCAGGCATTGGGGGGCTACCAAGCCGCCATTGGCCTGTTGCACAAGATGGGTTACAACCCAGAGAACTACTTCGGCTCGCTGCGCTTCCTGGGCTTTCCCCTGGAGCCCATTGTCTATCAGGTGCGCGACGGCACGGTGGATGCGGCCATCACCCCCTTCTGCACTCTGGAGGAGATGATTCAGGACGGCCTGGTGAAGAAGGAGGATTTCAGGGTGATCCACCCCACCATGCCGGCGGGCTACGAGTGTCTGGTGAGTACTCAGCTCTACCCCAACTGGTCCTTTGCCGCTGCCGATACCGTGCCGCCGGCCATCACCCAGAAGATCACCCAGGCCCTCTATGCCCTGGGGCCGGACCATCCCGCCGCTATTCAGGCCAAGACCCTGGGCTGGACGGCGCCCATCAGTCAGCTCAAGGTGATCAAGCTATTTAAGGAGCTGCAACTCAAGGCGCCACCGCCGCCGCTGCACTACACGGTGTTGAAGTGGATGGAGAAGAACAAGGAGTGGGGCCTGGCGTTGCTGTTGCTGTTTCTGGTGTCCACCGTCTACCACCTCTGGCTTGAGTATAAGTTTCGGCAGAAGAGCGACTTTCTGATCGACACAGAGCGCCAGCTCAAGGATAAGGCGCTGCAGGTGGAGCGGATGAAGAGCGCGGCGATCCTCGGCGAGATAGGCTCGGGCCTGGCCCATGAGCTGAATCAGCCCATCGCCGCCATCACACAATACAGCGAGGGGGGCATGATGCAGCTCAACAGCCGCGGCGATGCCGACTCAGATCTGTATGAGCTGCTGGCCAAGATCAATGCCCAGTCTGCACGGGCCGGCGCCGTGGTGCACCGCATCCGTGGCCTGCTCAAGCGGCGCAAGTCCCAATATGAAGCCCTCTCCTTAGATGAGGTGGTCACCAACACACTGGCGCTGTTTCGCCGCGAGTTTCAGCAGCAGGGCATCGTCCTCACCCAGGAGGTGCGGGGCGAGCCCTACAGCCTGTTTGGCGACGCAGTCGGCCTGAGTCAGGTGCTGGTGAATCTTATCAAGAACAGCCTGGATGCCATGGCCGAGATGAAACCCGACAGGGAGAAGCGACTGCTGCTGACTTTTGAATATGGCGCCCAGCAGGCGACCCTTAAGCTGGTGGACAATGGCCCCGGTCTCAAGGGCAAGGCGCAGGATCTCATGGCCTCCTTCTACTCCACCAAGGACGACGGCCTGGGGCTTGGCCTCGCCATCTGCTGCGACGTGATGCGTCAGCATAAGGGACAGTTCACCATAGATAACTGCGCCAATCATGCCGACCTTCCCTGGCGGGAGGGATGCGTGGTGAGTTTGAGTTTGCCAAGAAACTCGGGGACTTGTGAGAGGGGAAGTTAGCCGGTTTGGGCTAATCGGCAAATTAGCCTTGTTGTTGTCGCGAGAATGTTTACCTGTTGAGTAGATTTGAAGGTCGTACCTTCGCTGTTACCTAACGCCTGCCCGGCGGGGGATGTGCAGATACACCTGTGAGACGCCGCAAGTACGTTCCCTGTAGGCTCTGCCGTGACATCCCTGTCACGGAAGCTCACCGGCGTATCTACACTGGGTATCTAACGTCTCTTCGATTTGGCGTTGTATTTTTTACTAAGGGCTACTATTTGTAGGAAATTTCAAATTTTATGGATTATATAACTGTTCTATCATGGCACTGTTAAAAATTTGCCCCTTCTGAGATAAAGTCTCTTCAAGTGACTTATAAGTCATATCTGTTAGTTTAAATGCTTGGTCTATATTTAAAACTTTATGCGAGTCACAAACTAGGTTTATTATTTTTTGAATTATATGGTCTAGGTAGTCGTGAATGTTTTCTATTAGCGATTCTATATAAGTTGGTGTTGTTCCGCTATGTACAATCATATTTCTCGCGCGATAAATTCTTCTTACTTGCCAACCAATTCTAGTTGAATGAGATTTTAATCCATTAGACATGTTTTGGGGTGATGAATGTACGTGCTCAAGATAATTAAATCTATCTGTAAGCAAATGAAAATCTTTGAATGAGCTTTTGAGTTCTTCACGTTTTTCTTCATGTTCAGGTAAGGACAAAAGTTTAGCAAGCTTTATCGTTTGGTTGTCACCATCGATTTGCGATAATACCTTTTTTACTTTTGCTCTATCCCAGTGAAAAAGATCTCTTGTCAACCTTGCTACAAGTCGTTGGTAATAACCAAGATTTAAAAATGGAATTGTACTTTTTATTATGTGCTCGATATTTGATATGTCGTCATTATGGCTCGCTGGGATTATTGACTCTAATGCAATCCATAAGTTCAGCATTTGATTTTCTGTAGAATCACTTTTTAGAGCTAAAGAGTGTAACTCTGCGGCACGAGTAAAAATTTTAAATGAATTTTTTTCTAAACCAAAATCTGCAAGAAAACGATTTGCTTGCATTGCCGCTCTAGATGGTTTTTGGTCTATACATTTATGCATTGCGTTAGTTCGCAATCGTGAGCGACTAATTTCTGAATCAGTATCGTTTATAATAAGGCAATCAGCCGTCCAGTTTAATTGCTTCTTGTGATGAAAAATTCCAAATATGGTGCTTAACATTTCAAGAGTTACTTCTGCTGTACTTTTGGCTGAAAAATTGTCTCTAGCTTTAACATCTGAAATGCAGACATACATTTCGTTATCACTTTTATGGAATTTATGGTTGGTTGTGTTTATTTTTAATTCATCAATGTCATTTGCTAAAATTATGTCAAATTTCTTGAGTGAGTCTCTGTATAATTCAATGTCATTACTTGATTTGAAAATTAGTCTGTATGACTTTGCTTTCTTACAAAATATCTGTATGAAGTCAGATATTGCATTGTTTCCATGGATTCTGTTTTTTTCGTAATGAAAGAATTTTTTTGTGGTTTCTGATATGTACTCTGTGCTGTATCCTAAATTTAATAGTGTTGTTGAGTATGTTCTTGCTAATGACCGTATTCTAGAAAAGTCTTCTTTACCTTCAATAACTTGAGTTAATAATTCTTCATTCTTTTTCTTGTAATTTTTCAAGTTTATCTGACGTAGTATTAGTTCTATTACTGTTTTTTTGTCTTCTGGTGCGCTCTTTGGATCGCGTAAAATCGAATTAACTTGTTTTAGTTTTATCGATAAAAGTGATTGAGCTACTTCATCTTTAGATAGGTTGTCACAAAGCTCATCTATTACATGCTTTAAATTTGGTGTTTTAATAGTTCCCTTATTTATTTCTTCCAGAACATCAAGTGCTTCCTCGCATAATAAGCTTGAATTCATTGATGATGGTTTGTATGTATCGAGAGAAAAGTCAAAGAAAAGCTCATCAAATAATTGAGCGAAAAATAATAGGTTTTTGCTGTTTTCAACATCATCCCATTTTTCAGTATTTCTATATTTCATAGGCTTTCCCTATTTACAGCACTAATGATGAAAGAACGAATGCTTAATGTTGATTAATAACAAATACAACTAGCATGAAAAACTATGGGTATCTTATATAAGTTTATATTTTATAACAATATTTTTGTAGGTTTCTTTTTGAATTTGGAGTCTTTGGAGTCTTTGGAGTTAGTGAGATGATGACTAGGATGAGCAACATTATATTAAGTCAAATCGAAGAGGCGTTGGATACCGAGTGTAAACAGGTTTTTGGCCTTCGAAATCAGGGATGATTTCGTAGAGCCCACACGGACGTGCTTGCGGCGTGCCAAAAACGTGTTTGCACATGAGCCTGCGGCAGGCAATTAACAGTCATGATGGTACGCTTTCAGTCTCCCTTTTTAAGTCAAATTCAGGTCAAAGCTAAACCCATAGCATCAATCAATAAGGTCAAATCGAAGAGACGATAGATACAGGTGTTTGCACATGAGGTAACTCCATCACATTCATGTGATCGTGACATTGGTACATCCATGTACAGCACCCGCCGGGCAGGCGATAGAAAACAGCGTAGGTGCGACCTTCAAGACCTTCTCAAACACAAACCCAGGTAGTGGCTAAAGTTATTAACCTAGACAGATGAAGCCCTCATGAGAACCATCAAAACCCAACAAATCTGAAACTCCAAAGCCAAACTCGATAAAAACTGAGTTCCCAGTTTTTTTGATCTAGCTCAATTTTTGTGAGCCTACTAACAATTCCCTATCCGCTGGTTTATTCCTGTGCGCGAGCCTGCGATACTCTTGCCATCGAACTTAGTGTCCCTGCCTGATATCGCGCGGAGCTCAATGGATAAAACCCTCGAAAAAGTCCTCGGCCGCTGGCTTAAGCAGCAAAAATCGGCCTGTGGCGCCTACCTCAATCTGACCGTACTGTTTGGTGTGCTTACCGGCTTCGCCCTGGTGGCCCAGGCCTATCTGCTGGCGACCATGCTCCACGGTTTGATCATCGAAAACCTGCCCCGTGAGGCCTTTACCAGCGAGTTCATCGCCCTGATAGCCGTGATCGTGTTGCGGGCGGCGCTGGCCTATGGCCGCGAGCGCATCAGCTTCAAGGCGGGCATGTTGCTGCGCAGCCAGATTCGCCAGAGTGTGCTGGATAAGCTGGTGGAGCTGGGACCTGTGTTTATCAAGGGGCGTCCGGCGGGCAGCTGGGCCAGCATAGTGCTGGAGCAGGTGGAGGACCTTCACGACTTCTATGCTAAATATCTGCCGCAGATGATGCTAGCGGGCTTCATCCCCTTGACCATATTGGCCGTGGTGTTTCCCATAAACTGGGCGGCGGGGATCATTCTGCTGGCCACCGCGCCGCTGATCCCCCTGTTTATGATCTTGGTGGGCATGGGCGCCGCCGATGCTAACCGCAAAAACTTCGGCGCTTTGTCACGCCTCAGCGGCCACTTCATGGATAGGCTGAGAGGGCTTGGTACCCTGCGTCTGTTCCACGCGGGTGAGCGGGAGCAGCAGGCGATCGAGAGCGCCTCGGAGGAGTTTCGCAGCCGCACCATGGCGGTGCTGCGCATGGCATTTCTCAGCTCGGCGGTGCTGGAGTTCTTCGCCGCCGTCTCCATCGCCGTGCTGGCTGTCTATTTCGGTTTTAGCTTTTTAGATCATCTCGATTTTGGTCACTACGGCGCCGGTATGACATTGTTTATCGGCCTGTTTGTGCTGATTCTGGCCCCTGAGTTTTATCAGCCTCTGCGGGACATGGGCACTCACTATCATGCCAAGGCTCAGGCCATAGGCGCCGCCGAGGCCCTGATGGAGCTGCTGAATCATAGAGTGGATGAAGCTGATGACGTTCCGCGATCGACCTTTGCCAGCGAGACGCCTTTGAGCATTAAGCTGCAAGGGGCCGAGGTGTTGAGCCCGGACGGCCAAGTGCTGCTGGGGCCGATAACGGCGGAGATCAGCTGCGGCGAGCAGCTTGCCATCGTCGGGCCGAGCGGGGCGGGCAAGACCAGCCTGCTCAACATGCTACTGGGCTTCTTATCCTATCGCGGCAGCGTCCTGATAAATGGTATGGAGCTGAGCAGCTTAGACAGGGAGAGCTATCGTCATCACCTCGCCTGGCTGGGGCAGGAGCCGCAGCTGTTTCACGGCACCATTGGCGACAACGTCGCCATGGGTAAGACGATGACGGAAGAAGCCATTTATACATTGCTGGACGATGCTCATATCGGCGACTTCGTGCGGGCACAACCTCTTGGGCTATCTCACCCCATAGGGGAGCAGAGCGCCGGGGTCTCGGTGGGGCAGGCCCAGCGCCTCTGTCTGGCTAGGGCCCTCGGTCAGTCGGCCAAGCTGTTTGTGCTCGATGAGCCGACCGCTAGCTTAGATAGCCATAGCGAGGCGGCTGTGATGCAGGCGCTTATTGATGCGCGCCAGGGCGCCACCAGTCTGTTGGTTACCCATCGCCTGGATGCCCTCATCGATATGGACAGGATCTGGGTGCTGGATAGCGGCAAGCTGGTGCAGCAGGGGGATTATCACACCCTGATGGCCGAGCCCGGACTGTTTAGTGACCTGTGCCATCGACAGGAGGAGGCGTAATGAAACACCTGCTGCCTTTTATCAAGCTGTTTAAGCGCCAGTGGCTGATGATGCTGGTGGGGCTGCTGCTGAGCCTGACTACACTGATGGCGGGTATTGGTCTGCTGTCGCTGTCGGGCTGGTTCCTGTCGGCCACTGCCGTGGCCGGACTGAGTGTGGTGACCGCCCAGGCCTTTAACTATTTCACGCCGGCCGGAGGGGTGCGTTTCCTCTCCATCGCCCGCACCGCCAGCCGCTATGGCGAGCGTCTGGCGACCCACGAGGCCACCTTTCGCCTGCTGACAGAGCTGCGCACCTGGGCCTGGGGCAAGCTGATGCCATTGAGCGCCAAGGAGCTCAGCCATCTGCGCGGTGGCGACCTGCTCAATCGCCTGGTGGCGGATATCGACACACTAGATCATCTCTATCTGCGGCTGATAACGCCGCTGCTGGCTTCGCTCTTGATGATCGCCGCCCTGTATGGTTTTCTCGCCTGGTTCGATAGCGAGCTGGCGCTGACCCTGTGTGGCGTGCTGCTGAGTTTATGGTTCCTGCTGCCTCTGGTCTTCTACCGTTTGGGCCACGGGCCGGGCATCGCCCAGCTGGAGAGCCGCCGTCAATATAGGGTGCTGTTGCTGGAATACCTGCAAGGCCAGGCGGAGCTGACTCTGTTTGGCGCCGAGAAGCGCTTCAGGGCCGAGCTGGATAGTGCCCAGGCCAAGCTGTTTACTAGCCAGTCCACCATGACGGCGGTGACTGCCCTGAGTCAGGCGCTGTTGATCCTAAGCCATGGGCTGGCGCTGGTGCTGCTCTGTTATCTCGCCGCCGATGGGGTGGGGGACAAGGTGCCGCCTGGGCCGCTGCTGGCGCTGGTGGTGTTTATGACCCTGGCCTGTATCGAGATGCTGATGCCGCTGGCTGGCGCCTTTCAGCATCTGTCGGCCTGCGTGCAGGCGGCCGAGCGGGTGAGTGAGATCACCGAGCGTCGCCCCGGCATTGGCTATGGCGAAGAGGCTAGCCTGGCGGCGAGTCGCGGCGCCCTGTCTATCGCGGGTGTCAGCTTCGGCTATCAGCCGGGCCAACAAGTTTTGGACAATTTGAGCCTGGAGGTGAAGCCGGGCGAGAAGCTAACCCTACTGGGCCAGACCGGCTGCGGCAAGTCGAGCCTGCTGTCGCTTATCACCCGGGAGTGGACGCCCGAGTCGGGCACTCTCTTGCTCGATGGCCGCCCAATAGAAAGTTACAGCGAGCAGGCGCTGCGCCGCGCCATGACGGTGGTGAGTCAGCGTATATATCTGTTTGCCGGCACCCTGCGCGACAACCTGACTCTGGCGCAGTTTGAGCAGGCGCCCTCTGGTAGCCGCGCCGAGCACAAAGCATGGCGTGAGGCCAACGATGCCAAGCTGATTGAGGTGCTCCAGCGTGTCGGCCTGGGCACGCTCACTCAGGGCGACAAGCCGCTGGATAACTGGATAGGCGAGGGCGGTAGACAGCTCTCCGGCGGTGAGCGTCGTCGTATCGGCGTGGCCAGGGCGCTGCTGCGCGATGCGCCATTATTGCTGCTGGACGAGCCTACCGAGGGGCTGGATCAACGCACAGAGCGGGAGATCATGGCGCTGCTGCTGGAGTTTGCCAAGGACAAGACCATGGTGATGATAAGCCATCGACTGACGGCCATGGACAAGATGGATAGCATCCACCTGATGGAGGCGGGCAAGATCCGCATCAGCGGTACTCACCAAAGCCTGCTGGCCGAGGATGCCCACTATGCCAGCCTGAATCGGGTATTGAGTTAGGCGTCTACTTAGTATTGAGTCTTTGTGACGGGTAATAAAAAAGCCAGTGGAAATCCACTGGCTTTTTTGTTTGTCACTTAACGAGAGCGCTTAACTAAAGCGCTTAGCGAGCGAGATTACTCCTCGCTGTCACCCAGAGAAAGCAGGGTGGCGTTACCGCCGATGGCGGTGATGTTGTTGGTGCGGGTCTTCTCGGTGACGAAACGGGTCAGGTAGTGTGGACCACCCGCCTTAGGACCCGTGCCCGACAGGCCTTGGCCGCCGAATGGCTGCACGCCAACCACGGCGCCGATCTGGTTACGGTTGATGTAGACGTTACCCACGTTGACCTTGTCGGCCACTTCCAGGGCATGGCCCTCGTTGCGGCTGTGGATGCCCAGGGTCAAACCGAAACCGGTTGAGTTGATGTCGTCGATCACCTTAGGCAGGTCGGCTGCCTTGTAGCGGATCACGTGCAGGATAGGACCGAAGTGCTCCTTCTCCAGCACCTTGATAGAGTCGATCTCTACCGCAGTCGGCGCCACGAAGTGACCATTCTCGGTACCTGCTGGCAGCTCCAGCTGGTTGATCAGACGACCCACCTGCTTGATATGGTCTATATGGGCGTTGAGGTTCGCCTTGGCGGTGGCGTCGATAACCGGGCCGACATCCGTCTTCACCGAACCTGGGTTGCCTATGGTCAGCTCGTCCATGGCGCCCTTCATCACGTCGATCACGCGATCGGCGATATCTTCCTGTAGATAGAGCACGCGCAGGGCCGAACAACGCTGACCGGCGCTGGTGAACGAAGAGGAAACCACGTCGTTAACCACCTGTTCTGGCTGTGAAGTCGAGTCCACCACCATGGCGTTCTGACCACCTGTCTCGGCGATCAGCGGGATGATGGCGCCGTCACGCTGGGCCAGTGTCAGGTTGATGCGCTTAGCGGTCACGGTAGAGCCGGTAAAGCAGACGCCGCCGATACGCTCATCGGCCGTGATGGTCGCGCCAACGGTTGCACCCGTACCTGGTAGGAACTGCAGGGCTTCCTTCGGAATACCGGCTTCATGGGCCAGCTGCACTGCGCGGTAACCTACGATAGAGGTCTGCTCGGCAGGCTTAGCAACCACAGTGTTACCCGCCGCCAGGGCTGCGGTGACCTGACCTAGGAAGATCGCCAGTGGGAAGTTCCACGGGCTGATACAGACGAATACGCCGCGGCCTTGCAGGAATAGCTCGTTCAGCTCACCCGTTGGGCCAGGCAGTAGTTCAGGTTTGCCCATCATCTTCTTGGCTTGTACCGCGTAGTAGCGACAGAAGTCGACCGCTTCGCGCACTTCGTCGATGCCGTCTTGAATACTCTTACCCGCTTCACGGGTACAGAGGGCGATCAGCTCTTCGCGGTTCTCTTCAAGCAGATCCGCCAGCTTCTGTAGCGCGTTGGCACGTACTTCAACCGGGGTTGAGCACCAGCTGCCGAAGGCGTTGTGGGCGCTGGCCAGAGCCTGCTCGATCGCCTGATTGTTGGCGAAGGCAACCTTGCCGACGATCTGTGTGGTGTCGTACGGGCTCTTCACCTCAATGGTTTCACCGCTGAGGGTTTCGCCATTGACGATAGGGCCGGCAGACCACTGCTGGTCTTTGAACTTGTCCAGCGCGGCGAAGAAAGGCTCAGATTCTGAGATGATGTTCATGTTGATTCCCTTGGAGTTTTTACGCTCGGCGCCGAAGATGTCGATCGGCTGAACGATTTTATTGTTGGCTAGGGTTTTATAGCTTTGTAGGGTCGTCAATGGGTGGACAACCAAAGATTCGATCGGTGTCTTAGGGTCGACCAGCTTATGTACGAACGAGGTGTTGGCGCCGTTTTCCAGCAGGCGACGCACCAGGTAAGGCAGCAGATCTTTGTGGGCACCCACAGGGGCGTAGATACGAACCGTGCTTACGCCGCTCTCGGCCAGTAGGGTGTCGTACAGCTCTTCGCCCATGCCGTGTAGACGCTGGAACTCATACAGACGATCGCCGGCCATGTCGGTGATGGCGGCCACTGTCTGGGCGTTGTGGCTGGCAAACTGCGGGTAGATGGCGCCGCGGGTGGCGTCAGACAGCAGGTAGCGAGCACAGGCCAGGTAAGAGACGTCGGTACCTGCCTTGCGGGTAAACAGCGGGTATCCGCCTTCGCCGGCGACCTGAGCCCATTTCAGCTCGCTATCCCAGTAGGCGCCTTTCACCAGGCGTACAGGGATCTCATCGCCCTGATCTTTGGCCAGACGGGTGATCCAGCACAATACGGGGAGCGCGCGCTTAGAGTAAGCTTGTACCACGAGACCCAGCAGGCCCCAGCCCTTGGCAGCGTCTGAGTTATACAGCTTCTGGAAGAGTTTCAGTGACAGCTCGAGACGGTCAACCTCTTCGGCATCGATAGAGACGCCCACGTTGAGGCTGCGCGCCTGAGACACTAGCTTGACGAGCGTGTCATACAGCTCTGTCATGGTTCTGTCTTCGTTGGCCACCTCATAGCGAGGGTGCAGCGCCGATAGCTTGATAGAGATGGTCGGGCGTGGCGCCTCGCTCTCATCATATTGCTGGGCGCCCAGTGCCGCGATGGCATTGGAGTAATCTTGGTAGTACTTCTGCGCGTCTTTCATGGTCAGGGCGGCTTCGCCCAGCATGTCGTAGCTGTGGGTGTAGCCCAGCTTGCGCTTGTCAGTGCTGTTCTTCAGCGCCTCTTGGACCGTGCGGCCGAGCACGAACTGCTTACCCATGATCTTCATCGCCGCCAGCATGGCTTGGCGGATCACAGGCTCACCCAGGCGGTTGACCAGACGATTCAGCAGGCTGCTTGGCTTGCCGTCTATGCTCTTGTCCAGGGAGATGATCTTACCCGTGAGCATCAGGCCCCAGGTAGAGGCGTTAACCAGGGTAGAGTCACTCTTGCTCAGGTGCTCATCCCACTTGGCGCCCGAGAGTTTGTCGTCGATCAGGGCGTCGGCGGTGGCCGCATCAGGGATACGCAGCAGAGCCTCGGCCAGACACATGAGGATGATCCCCTCTTGGGTCTCCAGGCTGTACTGTTGTAGGAAGGCGTCGATACCGACCATGAGTCCTTTCTTGTCGTATTGACGCACCTTGTGCACCAGGTCATGGGCACGCTTGGTAATACGTTGAATCTCGTCGTCGCTCGAGGGAACAAGCTTAATCAGTTCAGAGAGGTACTGCTCTTCGTCGACAATATAGTTGTTGGTGATCGCTGTAAATAGCTCATCTAGGGTAGCTGAGTCGTAACGACCAGTCAGAACTTCACTTGCTTTGAACATAGTAATCACTTCCACCTGGACCTAAATAGGGACAGTTTTGGCTTGAACAAAAGGTAAGTTTTCAGGCGTTTAGTATTATTTTTGTATACAATCTGGCGCCATTTGCGCGCCGATTATACCTCCAAAATGTGACGAGGGACACTCTTGTGTGGGTGAATGTGACCTTTGTTTGATCTCGTCCGGCCAGAAGGCGGCTAAGGCCACTGTTTATGGGGGGTGTGGCAGCGTGCTATGAATAAAATTCAGGGTGTTTTATGGCTAAAATAGCCATAAAAAAAGCCAGGGACTCAGCCCTGGCTCATTATGCTCGTTCGCGGTAATGCCTAGATGATTACCAACGGTTCTTCTGGCGACGACGTGGACGCGGTAAGTAGACCAGAATTACACCGATCAATACGCCGATACCGGCAATCATGCCGCCTTGCTTCATCAGCTCGAAGCGCTCGTCGTTTTTCAGCTTGGTCAGCTCGCGGGTGGCGCTGTCGCGCTCGCTCGAGGCCTTGGCCAGGGCTTCTTCGGCATTGGCCAGTTGTGAACGTAGCTGGCGGATCACCTGAGTGCTGCTGTCGCTCTCGTTGGTGATGTTCTCAAGCTCGGCCTTGACTCTGTCGAGTTCGGCCTGAACTTCTGGCAGCTGCACTCGGAAGCTCTTGCCAGAGTCCAACATCTTGCTGTCGACCCAGCCTTCGCGGCCCTTGTGGTCGACGACCTTGGCGTAGTCGTTTTGCATCTCTCCCAGGTAGGTGACCGGTTGACCGGCTTCGACGCTGCCCAGAATACGGTATTGGGTGCCAGGACCACCGTGAATGAAGGTGTAGACGTTATCTGAGATATAACGGGTCTGCTCTGCCGCCATCAGGGTCGATGATATTAGCATCATGGCGAGAATAGATAGGAGTCTTAACACTTTGAGTTCTCTTCAGCGAAATATTGGCACATGCTAGGGATTTAGCCACCTATTTGCAAGTGCAACATGGGAAGTGTTACCAGGAATTAATCTTTGTAGCTGCCCAGTTTGGCAAACAAGTTGCACAGAAAAGATAAGCCCAAACCGCATGGCTAAAAGTCAGGGTAAATGGAAACAAAAAAGGAAGCCCTTAGGCTTCCTTTTAATTCTCTCATGAATAGGGCTTAGCTTAGCTAAAGATCCCCTTGATCATGAAGAAGAAGATGATCGACAGACCCGCGCCCGCAGGCAGTGTGACTACCCAAGAGACCACGATGTTACGTACCACGCCGATGTTGATGGCGGCGATACCACGCGCCATACCAACACCCAACACGGCACCAACCAGTGTCTGAGTGGTCGAGATAGGCAGACCCGTACCCGAGGCGATAACCACGGTAGAGGCTGCAGCCAACTCGGCGGCAAAACCACGGCTAGGTGTCAGGTGAGTGATGTTCTTACCGATAGTCTGCATCACGCGCTTACCGAAGATAGCCAGACCCATGACGATACCGAAGGCTCCCAGTGGTAGGATCCACCATACTAATTCGGCCTTGCTGGCGATCTCGCCACCGCTATTTACCACGGATACCACGGCGGCCAGAGGGCCAATAGCGTTGGCGACATCGTTAGAACCGTGGGCGAACGCCATACAACAAGCGGTCACAACCATCAGAATAGCGAATACCTTCTCCACGTTACCAAACTGCGTCTGACGATCGGCGCTCTGGCTCATCTTAAGACGTCTGATGGCAATCATACCGCCAATACCTACCAGGATCGCGATAACGACAGCCAGTGAGTAGGCTTCGACGTTGGTGAAGTGCAGACCTACGTGCTTCAGACCCTTCTTGATGGTCACCAGCGACATGACGAAACCGGCCAGTGCCATGTAGAAAGGCACGTAACGCTTGGCGTTTTCCAGCGGGTTGTCGGTGTTGAAGATCAGCTTCTGTACGCTTTGGAAGATGGTAAAGGCGATAAAGCCAGAGATCGCCGGGGTGATGATCCATGACCCCACGATACCCAATACCTTGCTCCAGGCAACAGAATCGGCGCTCACACCCACGGCGGCGAAACCTACGATAGCGCCAACGATAGAGTGAGTGGTCGATACCGGCCAGCCCAGGGCTGACGCGACAACCAACCAGATTCCGGCAGCCAGTAGCGCCGAGATCATGCCGTATACCAGCAGCTCAGGCGAGTCGACAAAATAGGCCGAATCTATGATCCCTTTACGGATCGTGCTGGTCACTTCACCGCCTGCGAGGTACGCCCCGGCAAATTCGAAGATCATCGCGATGATGATCGCTTGTTTAATGGTGATCGCGTTTGAACCTACTGAGGTTCCCATAGCATTAGCGACATCGTTTGCGCCAATACCCCACGCCATTAAAAATCCAAATGCAGCCGCAATGGCAATTAGCCACGGGCCATTGGTGATTAATACATCAACCATGTTGATACCTTGATAACTTTGTTTTTAGACGCGAGCTAACATTAGCTCTAGGCGGGAACCGACACGCTCGGCAAGGTCTGCCAAGTCTCCAACCCACTCAATTATCTTATAGAGGAACATCACATCCACAGGGTTTAGCTGATTCTCGATGCTAAACAACTGACGACGGATTTTGATTTGTAGATCGTCGGTGTCCTCTTCAATTTTGTCGAGTTCCACGATCATTTTAGCGACAAGATCGACCTCACGGCCTCTGAAACCTGTTTCTAGCAGGTCGTCGAGTTCGTTAATGGCTTGCTTAGCCTGAGCCACTGCATCGAGACAGCGTGCCAGGTAGGCATTAAAGGTATCTTGAATTGCTTCTGGGACAAGTAGCTGACGGCCGATAACGCGACCTGAAATGTCTTTCGCCTTGTTGGCGATTTTATCTTGCTGGGTAAGTAGCTCCAGTAAGTCAGTTCTTTCAACTGGCATAAACAGGCCGCCGGGAAGCGTTAAGCGGATCTCACGCTTGAGTTCGTCTGCTTCACGTTCTGATTGGCTGATTTGTTTACGGAGTTGAACCGCTTTGTCCCAGTCACCTGCGACAGTAGCGTCAAAAAATGGTACAAGGATCGAGGCACAATCGTGCACCTTGTCGATATGATCTTGTAATGGTTTAATTGGCGATTTTGCAAACACGCCCAAAATAGAGTTTACTGGCATTGCCGTGTACCTATTTAGGTTATTCCACTGTTGGAAAATGCGGGCGCATGTTAACCCAAGCGTCCGCGTATTGAAACTGTGTTTTTATATAAAAACCCACAGTTTTTATTCTAACGAGTTATATATAAACTGCAATGCGAGATACTAATGGCCGATTATGACATTAATATGACATTGTGAAATTTTCATTAAAGTATAATGACACATTCATTACAGTTCCGAGTCCTAGATTAAAAAAGTGAGCAGCTGGCGAATGGAAGCTGAGATAGAGCTAAAACTATTTTTCCCCGAAAACAAACGCGAAGCCTTGGTATCACTGCTTAACAGTCTACCCCATAGCGATGCAAAAGGCGCGATTCATCTGACCAACAGTTACTACGATACCCCAGATCTTCAGCTCAGACGCTGGGACATGGGACTGCGTATTCGTGGCCGAGACGGTCAATTTGAGCAGACGATCAAGACCGCCGGCACTGTGGTAGGTGGGGTGCACTCCCGCCCCGAGTACAATATTGATATCGATCAAGCAAAGGTCAATTTGTCGCTTTTCCCCACTGAGATCTGGCCAGAGGGCGCCGAAATCGGCCCGGTGCAGGATGCGCTGGTCTCGCTGTTTGACACAGACTTTACCCGCATGAGCTGGCATATCTATCTCGATGAGAGCCTGGTGGAGGTGGCGCTGGATATCGGCAGCATCAGCGCCAATGGCCAGTGCGAGCCTATCTGTGAGCTGGAATTTGAGTTGCTGGCCGGCGATGCCCAGGCGCTATTGGCGCTGGCCGAGCGGGTAACAGAGCAGATCCCGGCGCGGCTTGGGCGCGCCAGCAAGGCCCAGCGCGGCTATCGCCTGGCGGCCATGGCCAGTCCCCTGCAGCTCGATACCCTGGCCTTTATCGCCTTGCCAAAGAAGGGCACTCCGAAACAGGCCCTGGTGACCCTGCTGGAAACCGGTCTTGATCGCTGGCAGCTGCTGGAAGAGATGCTGCTGGACTCCCGTCAGGCGGCGCGTCAGCTGCCGTTGCTGGGCTATCGTCTGCGCGCCTGCATTCGCCTGCTGCGTTGCACCCTGGCGCAGTTTTCTCTGCTGGATGACAAGTTGCTGCAGGCCTTCGATGCCATAGAGTCGCAGCTGAGCTTCGTCGACAAGGGGCTGAGTCTGTGTGAGCTGCTGGACGGCGACGGTGCCCTGCTGAGTAACCTGAGTGAGCCCGAAGGCTTGCTTGATGCGGTGCGCCATGAGCTGGCCGCCCTGGAGATGCCGCAAAAGATAGACGCCATGCTTAACCATGTGACCTATGGTCAGTTGCAGGTGCGTCTGGTGAGCCTCTTGATGGCGGTGAATGCCGGGCAGGTATATATCAGCGAGCAGCAGAGCCTGCAGGCCTTCGCCGATCGGCTACAGGAAGCTTCTTGGCAGCAGATTGTCGATTTAATGCCTTCCAATGCCGAGCTGAGCAGCGAAGATTATCAATCTTTCGCCAAGGCGCTGGATGAGAGCATCCTGGTCGGTGTCGCCTACGGTGAGCTGTATAAGCATAAGTCGCGGGATCAGTTCCGCGCCCCTTGGCAGGACCTGGTATTAGGCATACGCACCCTAGGAGCCTATCACAGTCTGAGGCAAACCGCCGCCACGCAGGGGCGGGATATCGGTGACTGGCTCGATAGCAAGGAGCAGAGCCTGCTGTTTGCCATGGAGCATTCGCGCCGCTCGGCCCTCAAGGTGCAGCCTTATTGGCGTTAAGGCTTTTAGCGGTTAGTGGGCAGGGGGTTAAGGTGTTAGTGCGCTCGGCTTATGCGCTAATACTTACACACTTCCACTCAAACTCACATTCGCACCCTGACTCGGCGCCTAGGCGCCGAGTCAGTCTTTAGCCTCTTTCTTCTCATCCAGCTGGTGCTTGAGGGTTGCTATCTCCGCCAGCAGGGTCTCCTGATTCTTCTCCATTCGCTGCAGTACCATCTCTAACTCATCACGCATCTGTTGGCTCTGGGCCTCCTGTCGCTGCTTGCTGTCGGGGGCGATGAAGATGGACGCCATGTAACCCGAGATCACCCCGAAGAAGCTCACGCCACAGATGATCACCAGGCCGCCGATGAAGTGACCCACTGTGGTGACAGGATAATAGTCGCCATAGCCCACGGTAGAGATGGTCACCAGCGCCCACCAGATGGCGTTTTCTGCTGTGTTGATATTGGCGTTGGGTTCGCCGCTCTCCACCAGGAGGATCATCACCGAGGCCAGGGTGAGTATGGTCACCATGGCCACCAACAGGCTGGCGAGGGTGGTCTCCTGACGCTGGCGCATCAGGGGGATAAGAATAGAGCGGGTCATGCGGATCAGGCGGATCACCCGCAAAATCTGGAAGAAACGGGCCAGCCTCAAGGCCTCGATGGCGGGGATACTGGCCACCAGGTCGATCCAGTGGTGCCTGAAGTAGTCACGCTTATCTTCGGCGCGAAACAGGTTGATAAAGAAATAGCTGATGAAGATGACGCAGATGCTGGTGTCGATGAAGAAGAGTAGGCGACGGGTCTCGCCATCCAGCTTGGCGAAGGTCAACATGAGCACCACGATGACTGACAGCAGGGAGAGCAGCATCATCGCCAGCTCGAAGGGAGTGGGGTTCTGGTTGATGGGCAGAAGCCAGCGCTTTCTATCGATCATGATATCGATTCCTTTTTGGCGGCGGCGCTCAAGCCGAATTTCCCTGTGAGTCGCCCTTGATTTGTGATCAGCCCATGATCTTATTCGTTTTTGTCGACAAAATGAACCAGGTCATCCAATACGCGGCGTTTTATTTCCAGTTGTTCATCGGCGGCCAGGCCATATTTCTCCGCCAGCAGTTGATAATCTTCCGGGCTGAGGGAGACGGTGAGACGCGGACGCTTGGGCCGCTTGGTGGTGGCCAGCCCTAGAATGCTGCGGATCTGATCCGAGGGGCTGACACCGGCATCTAGCGCGGCCTTGCGGATAGAGTATTGAAACTTCTCGTCCAGATCGAAGGCAACCTGGGTGGCCTTGGCGGCTTTCTGATTCTGCTGCCACTGTTCGGGAAGCAGCTTCTTATTCTTGGTCATTAGCTTGCCTTAAGGTGCTGTGAATCTTGCAAAGTGGGCGGCAAGACCGCCCTGTGTTGTTTATAGCTGTCCCGGCCAATATTGGCGAATATCGCTCAGGGGACGGTAAATAGTGAGGCTGACATCTGTGTCGCCCCCTTCATATACCTCGACCTCGACGGCGTGGTTTTCCTCTTCATCCAGCAGCAGATAGCTCTCGAATGGCTCGCCTGAACTCATCCCCTCATCTTGAGGCGGACGCATGCCGCGATAATCGACGCGGTGGAAATAGCCAAACTGGGCGAAGTTTACCTGATGATAGCGCTCACCCAGCCACCCCATGAGGGCGGCAGGGGTCTCTTTGACCTCAAGCTCGGCGTGCGTATCCTCTTCGAAGATCTCGCTGAAGGCGTCGAGATCGAACAGCTGCTCCACCTGGCTGCGGGGGATCTTGATGGAGAAGGCCAAATAGGTCTCATCGTCTTCATCCAATGAGAGGCAGAGGCTGTCGTTGCCGTGGCCCTTGAGCACCCATTCGCAGAGCTGTTTGCGCTGGTATTCGTAGGTGTTGATCCCTTCGACTCTCAGCTGTTGGCCTCGCAGTTGCTCTGGCAGGGCGAAGCTGTCATCCAGGCTGATAATATCGCCTTTTTGCAAATGATTAGGATGGTTGAGTTGGCGTTTGGGCGCCTCTTTCTTACCAAACAATCCTTTTAAGAATCCCATGAACTACCCTCGAGAAGAATAATGGTTGATACCAATCCTAGTAAATCACTGCTCATGCTGGTTTGTTAAAACCTTCGATAATTGCTTATCGAAAAATCCTGCCTTGTTAGCAAGCGTTTTCCTGCGCCATTGCAGAACGCTTACCGTGATTGGCACAAAAGCACCTTGGGCTGGGCCGCAAGGTGCTTTGATTTCGCTAGTCGCCTATGACTTACTTACGTGCCTTGAGGCGATCCAGTACCGCGTTGGCATTGGACTTCTGCTCGCCGATACCTGCTTCGGCCAGCTTGGCCTGTAGCGACTTGTCGCTGTTCTCGTCGGCCAGAGTTTCGGCGGCCTTGAGACGGTCGTCGAACTGTTGCTGACGCGCCTTGATGCGTTCCAACGAATCCTTGGCGTTCAGCAGTTTAGAGTTGCTGCTGGCGAAGGAATCGGTAATGGTCGCCGTGGCCTTCTGCACGCTTTCCGTGGTCTTGACCATGCTGAGCTGACGTTGGTAGTCGGCCAGCTGGCGCTCTGTCTTGCGCACCAGGTCTTTCAGACGGGCGGCGTGGGCGCTGAAGCTGTCATTGGCGCTCTGGTGTTCAGAAAGCTCTTGCTCAAGCTGAGCGATCTTCTCGGCCACTTCCAGGGCCAAGGCTTCGTTTTCTTTCTCCAGCGCCTGAGTCGCATAGCCTTCGTGCTCTGCGATGGCGCGCTTTAGGCGATCCACTTCGCGGCTGGCTTGCATCTCTTTGGCCATGACGTCGGTCAGCTCGCGCTTGGCTTTGGTCAGGTGTTTCTCTGCGTCACGGATCTCTTGTTCGAAGATACGTGTCGAGTTGGCGTCGACGATACTCTGGCCAACTTCGGTGGCGCCACCGCGAAATGCGGTGAGGATCTTGTTCAGTATGCCCATAATATGACTCCTCTTGGGGTAATGGCGTCGCCTTATGCGTAAACCATCACATGACTAAATTGGTTAGCGGTTACTTTAAGAAATCGGCCAGCTCGTCGATCACTTCCAGACAGTTGTCGGACAGGACTGACAGCTCTTGCTCTATCTCTAACATGCTCGATTGCACAGACAGGGCTCCATAGACCACATACTTGTCGTCGACCTTAGCGAAGGAGGACAGTGGCATAGGGATGTTGAGTTCGAGCATGGTTTCAAACATCTCGCTGCGACGTTCTTGCTTAACTTCGTCTTCGCCCCACAGGTAGCTGATGCACAGGATTTGGTTGTCCGTTACCGATACAAACACAGGGATCTCTTCGCGTCCCACAACGTTGACTTGCAGTACTTCGACGTCACCATCTATGGGATAACAATCGAATTGAAAGCCGGTGTGGCTGTTGTCGCCAAGTGCATTGAGGTGGTTGGCAATGTTGTGAATGTTCATATTTATCCTCTTTGACATATTATGTCTGCGATTAAAGATAGCACTGCGACATAATATGTCAAGCGCTATTTTTGTGTTCCATTTTACCGTCAGTCGAGCGTCAGGTTTTCATCCTCTGACCAGGCGCGCTGATGGTAGCGATACAGATGCATTGAGCCTATATCGTTGACCTTCACCTGGTCTGCATGTTCATAATAATTTTTAGGAAATTCAAATGCGGCCCTGATAAGCCCTGGCGTGAGCCAAGGGTCATCGACCGGCAACTCTGTCATACTCGACAGCCGCTGCTTGGCGTTTTGGCCCCTTAGGGTGCCTATGCTCCAGCCCCACTCGCCGAAACTGGGCACGTTATGGTGATACTGCTCTACCTGAAAGCCCGCTGCTTGCAGCGTCTTGCCGACCGAGATGAAGGCCTTGGCGGCGTGATAGGGGGAGGTCGACTGCACCGAGATCGCCCCGTCGCTGCTCAGCAGCTCCTTGAGCTTGCGATAGAAGAGATCCGAATAGAGCTTGTTGAGATCCGGATGGCTGGGATCCGGCAGATCCACGATTATGGCGTCAAACTTCTCGCCGCGTCTGATCAGCTTGTCGGCGCCGTTAAAGGCATCGTCTATCAGCAGCTCGACCCGCGCATCGTTAAAGGCGTCGCCATTAAGCGCTAGCATCGCATCGGCAAGCCGCTGTGGCATCTCTGGGTCGCCTTCCTTGAACAGCCTCACGAGATCCGCATCCAGATCCATCAGGGTGACCTGCTTGGGCTGCCACTTGAGCACCTGCCTCAGGCCCAGACCGTCGCCGCCGCCAATGATCAACACCTTATCGTGACGGGCACTGGCGGCCATGGTTGGATGTACCAGGAAGGCGTGATAGATATGCTCATCCTGGCTGGAGAACTGCAGCCGGCCATTGATATACAGAGAGTAGACAGGCGCCAGGTGATTGCCCCGCAGACGCTCGGTAAAGGTAAGCTGCTGAAAACGGGTCGCCTTGGCATAGACCACCTTGTCCTTGTAGAGCAGGTTGTTGAAGGCCTGATCCCACTTGGGGCCATGAATGGCCAGTACCAGCAAAATACCTGTGGCGAGCAGATGGCCTGCCAACAACAGTCGGTTAAAGCGGATCTTGGACCAGAAACGCCAGATAAACAGGAAACCCGCCAGCAGGTTGAAGCTGGCGGTGAGCGCCGCGGCCAGCTGGATATCCAGCGCCAGCATGAAGATCACCCAGATGGCTGCGCCGACGCCGGCACCTATATAGTCGGCGCCATAGATGGTGCCGGCGTTATGCATCAGGTGCTCGTCACAAAGGGACTGACGTACCCTGGCGATCAGGGGAATTTCCATGCCGATCATCAGGCCAAGCAATACGCCCCAGGCGTAGGGCAGGTATTCGCTCAGCTTCTGCAGCGTGCCGATAAAGCCGCCCTGGGGTAGCTGATCCGGCGGCAAGCCTATGGTACTGGCGATGATGATGGGCAACTGCTGGCCAAAGCCGATAACGGCGGCGGTGATCAGAATCGCCAGGGCGCCGCAGAGGGCGACGCACAGCTCCAGCATGGCGAAGCCGGTGAAGGCGCAGCGGATCTTACGCGCGGCGAAGGCGCCGACGCCCATGGAGACGATCATCAGGCCGATCATAGTGTAGATGGCGGCTTCCAGGGCCCCGAGGATCCGCCCCGCATAGTGGGACAGCAGATATTCGTAGATGAGGCCACAGGCGGCCAGTACCGCCATGATCCCCAGCAGCAGGAGATCGTCGAGCCAGCTTAATGATTTAACGCCTGCAGGAGCAGGCGTTGTGGTGTTTGTCGATTGCATTAAGGGTAGTGTCTTAGGCCATCAGGCTGGTGAGGATCAGGGCGATGGCCACGCTGATGGCCAGCTCGACGGTGGCGATACCTATGTTGTGCTGCTCTTCGACCTCTGCTTTCAGGTTGATATTGGCCAGTACCAGTTTCTTCACCAGGGCCAGTAGCAGTGAGAGGGCGAGCAGCATGATCACCGAGAAGATCAGCCAGCCGAGTATGTTGGTGACATAGGCGGTCGGCATGAAGACGATGAAGTGGCTGGCGGCGTTGAAGCTCAGTGCCATGGCGAGCATATAGCCGCAGTGACGAATCGCCACCGCGATATGCCCTTTGGCCAGGGCCTCTTGCATCGAGCTGTCGTTGTGGCGCTTGGCATAGCTGCGCTCACGCAGACGGGTCAGCAGCACCAACATCAGCTGTGAGATGGCAAAGGCGCTGAAGATGGCGATAAAGGTGTCCAGGGTCAGATCTTCGGCCCAAAGCAGTACGGAACGTATGATGATGGCGGTGGCGATGGCGGCTGTGGCATCTACTATGGCAACAGAGATATTGCCCTTTAAGATCATGGCGTTCTTATCTATCTCGTTCAACGCCACCTTGTCGTGCAGGAAGCGGCCGAGTTTGATCAGAATCAGGCCGAAGATGCCGTAGGCGCTCATGCCGATGGCCTCGACGAGATAAGACTGGGCCGCCTCACCTGTGATGGCGCCGGTAAGTACGATACCCAGGCCCGCCACGGCACCAGCTGTGCTGATGCCGAAGGCGAAGTTGTCCCGCTCGGACAACTCATGGGTGCTGTTGACCTTAACGGTCCAGCCCTGCAGGTAACGCATGGCCGTGAGCAAGACGATGGCGATAGTCAGATCTATGGCTAAGATGATCGCCAGTTCCTGGGTCAGACCGTAGTGTTGAAAAAATGTCATCTTAATATCCTTTATTTGCCCCGACGAACACTGCGCGTCGTACGACTGCTAGAGTTTCTGAAGTTACTGTTCTTAGAGTAGTTTGAGCGGAACTTGCTGCCGCCAGTTGCCCGTCCTGTGGTGCTGGCCTTAGGCGTCGAGGCGCTTTGACGCGACAGGCTGGTGGAGCCAGAGCGAGACTTGGCGTAGGGGCTGTCAAATTGCTTACCCTGACGGTTGAACTGCTTCTTGGTGCGCTCGAAGGTTTGGTTCTGGGTGCGAGCCTGTTTGGGCGAGGTGTAGCGATAGCGGCCCACATCGTTGTAGTAGCTGTAGTTGCGGCGACTCGACCATCTGTCGTAGTAGATGGGGCCGCGTACCAGGTTGGAGAACATGGAATACATGCCATACCAGGCCCAGAAGGACATGCCGTTGCTGCCAGTCTGCCAACTGCCGTAGGCCGGGTTGCCCACAAGTTGGCTGCCTGCGCCAAAGTCTTCGCCGCCGTTGGCGAGAATATCCGCCTCACGGCTGATGGCATTTACCCTGGCGAGGGCGCCACCTGACATGTCGGCGACCACGTTCACCGGGTCAGACAGCATGTCGTTATACAGGCTGGGATCGGCCGCCTGGTAGAGGTTTTCCGCCTCGTCGAGCTGCTGGTCGAGATCGACGAAATTGCTCTCGTTGCCCAGCTCCTGTAGACGCCGCTTGAGCGAGGCATACATGGGGCCCTGGCTGCTGGCGTCTTTAGACAGCTCCTGTAGTAGGGGGGCGACGTCTGGCTTGGTTGATGCGAGGATATCGGCATACTGCTTGAGTAGGTTGGCGTTGCGCACCTCGCCGTTATCCAGCATCTGGCCTAGGGTGTCGACCCTGGCCTGGGCCAGCTGTTGAAACTTGGCGATCTTCTCTGGCCTGTCGTCGCCGCATCCCGCCAGGGCGAAGACCAGGGTCAGCGCGAGAACACGCATTAGCATCACTGCCATGTTTTCTCCATAAATTTAGTTGAGATTGAGACCGATAAATGAGTGATCAGTCTGCGACTTCTTTGCATAATATAGCGATAAGCTGGGTTATAGTAACCTGTAGTGCAGGATAAAAAGCCATCTTTACTCCCCCTGATAATATGGATGAGTAATTTGGGTGACAATTTTATGCCAAGATGATTACCGCTTGGTTGCATTAACAGCTTATCTATAGCATTGATGACATAATATGTCGACCGTTTAAGGCTGAAGGATTTTTCTGGCGATGGAAAACATGAGCGAGCAAGCGTTACCCCATGAAGTCAATCAGGTTGCCGAGCAGCATTGGCAACGCCTCGCCGAGGCCTGGCCGGATATCTCCGAACAGCTCACCCCGGAGCAGACCAAAGAGCTGAAAACCATCTTCGGTCTCAGCGACTTTGTCGCCGAGCAGCTGTGTCGCCACCCCAACTGGATAGTCTCTCTGTTCGAGGGGCAACTGAGTATGCTGGCCCGCGACAGTTTCAGTAGTGAGCTGCACTCCATTCTGGCAGGCGCCAACGACGAGGAGCAGGTCAAGGCGATACTGCGCCGCTACCGTAACCGTCAGATGGTGCGTCTCGCCTGGCGAGATTTCTTAGGTTATGCCGAGCTGAACGACTCCCTGCTGGATCTCTCGGCCCTGGCCGAGGCACTGATCATCGCCGCCCGCGACTGGCTCTATGGCCAGATGTGCCAGCAGTATGGCACCCCTTGCGACAGCGAGGGCAATCCTCAGCCCTTGATGATCTTGGGTATGGGCAAGCTGGGTGGCCGCGAGCTCAACTTCTCTTCCGATATCGACCTTATCTTTACCTTCCCCGAACATGGCGAGACTCAAGGTGGTCGTCGCAGTCAGGACAACCAGCAGTTCTTTATTCGCATGGGACAGCGTCTGGTTAACCTGCTCAATCAGGTGACGGTCGATGGCTTCGTCTACCGGGTCGACATGCGCCTGCGCCCCTACGGCGAGAGTGGCCCGCTGGTGGTTAGCTTCAGCGGCCTTGAAGACTATTATCAGGAGCAGGGCAGGGACTGGGAGCGCTACGCCATGGTCAAGGCTCGTGCCCTGGGCCCCTGGAGCGCCTACAGCGACGAGCTGCACGACATGCTGCGTCCCTTCGTCTATCGCCGCTATATCGATTTCTCGGCCATCGAATCCCTGCGCAAGATGAAGCAGTTGATCACCCAGGAGGTGAGACGCCGTCGCCTGACCGACAACATCAAGCTGGGGGCCGGTGGCATCCGCGAGGTCGAGTTCGTGGTGCAGAGCTTTCAGCTGATCCGTGGCGGACGTGAGCCGGCGCTGCGTCAGCAGAGCCTATTTGGCGCCATAGACACCCTCTATAAGCTGGGGCAGTTGGAATACCTGGCGGTGGATGAGCTCAAGCAGAGCTATCTCATGCTGCGCCGAGTGGAAAACCTGCTGCAGGCCATAGGCGATCAACAGACCCAGACCCTGCCGCAACACCTGCTGGATTGGCAGCGTCTCTGCTTTGCCTTGGGCATGGCGGGGGAGGCCGAGCTGCGCACCCATATCGAATCGGCGATGGCCAAGATCCATCGCTACTTCAAGGAGACGGTGGGCGGTCAGGAGAGCGACGAGGTGGCCGAGCAGTGGACCGCCCAGCTGTGGAGTCTGGTTGAGGATGAAGACGCCGAGGCCCTGCTCAGGGAGCATGGCGTCGAGGAGAGTGAACTCTGGCCCGCCCTGAAGAACTGGCGTGGCACAGTCGCTAAACGTACCATAGGCCCGCGCGGCCGAGAAACACTCGATAAATTAATGCCCTGGCTGCTGCAGGAGTTTATTCAGCTGCCGACGCCCACCAAGGCTTTTCTGCCGGTGAGTAAGGTGCTGGATCAGATCCTCACCCGTACCACTTACCTCGAGCTGCTGTTTGAGAATCCAGGTGCCCGCCAGCAGTTGGTGAGCCTGTGTATGGCCAGCCCCTGGATTGGTGAGCAACTGGCCAAGTTCCCTATGCTGCTGGACGAGTTGATCGACCCCGCTCAGCTCTATGACACTACCTCGCTCGATGACTACCCCAGCGAGCTGCGCCAATACCTGCTGCGGGTGCCCGAGGAGGATATGGAGCAGCAGATGGAGGCTCTGCGTCAGTTTAAGTTGTCGCAGCAGCTGAAGATCGCCGCCGCCGATGTGACCGGCGTGCTGCCTGTGATGCAGGTGAGTGACCATCTGACCTTCCTCGCCGAGGCGATCATAGAGCAGGTGGTGCTGCAGGCCTGGCAGCAGGTGAGCAAGCGTCACGGAACGCCGCCTTATCTGGCGCCTGAAGAGATGGGCTTTGCGGTGATAGGCTACGGCAAGGCGGGGGGCCTGGAGCTGGGTTACGGCTCAGATCTGGACCTGGTTTTTCTGCACAACTATACCCGCGACAAGTACCCCGAAGCGCAGCAGACCAACGGCGATCGCCCGATCGACATTGGCCATTTCTATCTCAAGCTGGCCCAGCGGATCTTGCACCTCTTCTCCACCCGCACCACCTCAGGAGAACTCTACGAGGTGGATATGCGTCTGCGCCCCTCGGGCGCCTCTGGACTCTTGGTGAGTGAGATCGAATATTTCGGTAGCTATCAGCGCGAAGAAGCCTGGACCTGGGAGCATCAGGCGTTGGTGCGGGCACGCTTCCTGTTTGGCGATAATCGCCTGGCCGCCCGCTTCAGCGAGCTGAGGGCCGACGTGCTCGCCATGGAGCGGGACAAGGCTGAGCTGGCTAAGGAGGTGCGTGAGATGCGCCAGAAGATGCGCACTCATCTGCTTAAGGTCGATGAGGGCTGCTTCGATCTCAAACAGAGCCCAGGCGGGATCGCCGACATCGAATTTATCGCCCAGTATCTGGTGCTGGCCAACACCCATGACCATCCAGAGCTGGCGATCTGGTCCGATAATGTGCGCATCTTCGAAGTGCTGTCTGAGCTGGAGCTTTTGCCTCACCTGAGCGCCCAACACCTGACCCAGGCCTATTGCTACCTGCGCGACGAGAGCCATAGACTAACGTTGCAACAGGCGCCGGGACAGCTGCCTCAGGAGAGTGTTGATCTTCATGTGCAGCGGGTGCTGGCCATCTACGAACAGGTGCTCAATAGCGGCCAATAGCCTTTCTGCTACACTCAAATTAGGTCGGTGACTGATAGGGTGGGCATGTGGCTATATGTCGGGCGTTGATCCTCTCTGTTGTGGCATTTTTTAGCTGCAATGGCGAGCTATTGGCCCTGAACAAGCTATCGCAGCTCAGCTATTACACCGAATCCTACCCGCCCTATAATTACCGTGAATCCCATCAGCTAAAGGGGATCGCCGTGGATCTGCTGGCCGCGGCGGCCCGCAGGGTCGACGGTCGTTTCGACATTCACAGCATACAGCTGGTGCCCTGGGCCAGGGGCTATAAGCTGACCCGCACCGGCAAGAATACCGTGCTCTTCTCCACCACCCGTACTCCCTATCGCGAGCCGCTATTCGACTGGGTCGGCCCCATCTCGGCGACCCGTGTCGTGATCTTCGCCCGCGCCGATCGCGTCATTCATATCACGGATGTGGAGCAGCTCAATCAATACAGCATAGGGGTGATCGCCCAGGATATCGGCGAGCAGGCCTTGCTGGCGGCCGGTATCGCCCGAGAGCAGTTGCGCCGCGCCCATGAGGCCACTTCTCTGGTGCACATGCTCAGGCGTGAGCGGGTCGATCTCTGGGCCTATGAGGAGGTGGTGGGTCGTTACCTGATGAAACAGGAGGGGATTGACACCGACGAGTTTGAGGTGGTCTTTACCCTCAAGGTGAGCGAACTTTATTACGCCTTCAGCCGGGATAGCGATCCCGAGCTGCGTCGTCACCTGCAGCAGGGGATAGATAAGGTGAAGGCCACCATAGAGGCCAACGGCAAGACCCAATACGAGAACATTCTAGCCAAGTATCGTTAGTATGAGTTCTTGATCGATTCGACGCGTTTTATCAGTAGCTTACCGCTGTGATTCAGGCATTGGCGTACCGCCAGACTGAGGGCGCTGGCGACGCTCATACTCAGCATCACCATGATTGCCAGCATGATCACCACCTGATATTTCACTGCGACTAAGGGATCGCTGCCGCCGAGGATCTGTCCCGTCATCATGCCGGGCAGGGTCACCAGTCCCATGGTGCTCATGGCGGCGATACTGGGCGCGAGGGCCTGTTGCAGCGCGCCTTGTATGAAGGGAAAGGCCGCCTGCCAGGGTGTTGCGCCCAGGGCGAGTCGCCCCTGATAGTCCTCCTGTTTCTCCTCGAAGGCGTTAAACAGACGCTGTAGCGCCAGAATATTCCCCGAGAGGCTGTTACCCAGTAGCATGCCCGCCAGAGGGATCATGTACTGAGCCTGATAGACTGGTGAGGGTTGCAGCAGCGCTAGTAACAGCAGTGCCAGCAGGGGCAACAGGCTGACGCTAAGACTAAAGAGCAGTGGCAGCATTAACCTGGCCTTAGGTAGTCGGGCACCTCCCAAGATGGCGCTGGTGCCCACAAGCAGCATGACACTCAGCCAGAGCAGATTGACCCAGAGACTCTCCAGGCTAAAGAGAAACTTGAGGTAGAAGCCGACTAGCAGTAGCTGCGCCGTCATGCGTGCGGCGGCCAGCAGCATCTCGCCACCCAGTTTTAGGTTAAACAGCCTGCCTATCCCCAGGGGCACAAGCAGCACCAGCATGAAGAGCGCAAGCGCTAGCCAGCCGATATCCAGACTCGCCTGCATCTGGTTTGCCATGGTTTAGGCCTCGCCCGCGGAGCGGTTTGCGTTTAGGTATTGGCGCGACTGCATCTCAATGAGGCGACTCATGGTGCGTCTGAACTCGAAGGCCAGGGCGCCCGGGGTGTAGAGCTGCTCAAGCGGCAGACTGGCCTCTAGGTAAAGTTTGACCCCTTGATCGTAGAGCTCGTCCACCAGGGCGATGAAGCGCCGGGCGGGATCATCGTTGGGCGCGTAGTTGAGCTGGCGATCCCCCGCGGCCACAGCGGCGGCGCCATCTTCTGTACCCCTGGCGCGGATCCAGCTGCGCGGCGTGCCCCCAAGGGGTGGTACCTGGCTCAGGAGCAGGGTATCGAACTGGCTGGCGATGGCGATATAGTCGAGCTGTGAGCGTGGGCCGCCGCACAGGGCGTCGAAGTCGAGCCAGAGGGTTGAGGTGCCGCGGCGAATAACGCTAATTTCCCTGCCTAAGATGGTCAGCGGTGTGTCGCTGCCACCACCAGGTTCCAGGGCATCGAAACGCCTGGCAAACTCCCCCTCATCTTGCCAAAAATAGGTCTGTACCTTGTCGAGGTGGCGCAGGCGATGGTCCATGCCGCCATCCAGGTGCAGGGCATCCGTGTGGGCTTCTAACAGGGCGATGCAGGGCAGAAATCTGTCTCTTGCCAGCCCATTCTCATAGAGGCGCTCTATGGGGGTATTGGAGGTGGCGACCAGGGTGATCCCGTGATCAAACAGGGCCTCGAACAGGCCGGACAGTATCATGGCGTCGCCTATGTCGCTGACGAAGAACTCATCGAAGCAGATCACCCGATAACTCTGAGCAAGTCTGCCGGCGATGCGCCTTAGGGGATCGCGTTTGCCGCTCTCGGCCTTGAGCTCATTATGAGCCCGCTCCATGAAGCGATGAAAATGCAGCCTGAGGGCCATCCCATCGGGTAGGCTTTGACAGAAGATATCCATCAGCATTGTCTTGCCGCGACCGACGTCGCCCCATAAATAGAGCCCCTTAGTCGGCGCCTGATTACTTGGATGTAGAGTGCCTGGCTTTTGAGCGCCAGAAGGCGTTGCTTGCAAGGCCTGATAGAGGGCTTCCAGGTGCAATATGGCCTGCTGCTGAGCCGGGTCGTCGACAAAGTTCTCCTGGGTGAGTTGATGTTGAAAACCTTGGAGGGGAGAGCGCGACATGAGATGACCCAGGTAGTGAGCGGACGGTCATTATATCAAGATGTTATGAATTAAACAGCGCCCACAGGGGGCGCCGTTTTGATGGACTATTGCATGTCTGAGCGCAGTACCAGTTCCACGCGACGATTACGCTGTCTGCCCGCCTCATCCAGGTTGTTGGCTACAGGCACATATTCGCCCACGCCCATGGGGCTGAGCTGAGCCTTGTTGATGCCATGAGATTGGGTGAGGGTGGCGACCACCGCCTTGGCTCGCTGCTCCGACAGCCCCTTGTTGTAGCCCTGTTTGCCTTGGTCATCCGTGTGACCCACCACATAGAAGTGCTGCTTGGGATGGCTCTTGAGGTAGGTGGCTAGGGTGGTGATCACTTCGTCTGCCTCGGGCAGCATCTGATCGCTGTCGAACTTGAACAGCAGGCCATCCAGCGCCACGTGGCCCTGTTGGGCTATCTTATCCTTGAGCCCCTCGAGATCGATGACCACTCTGTCGTCGACGAGTTTGGTCTCTTCTACCACCTTTATCTCGCTCCACAGGCCGCCATGATAACCTGTGATAAAGACCATGGCGTGCACAGCGCCCTCGGGGCGATCGAGTCGATACAGGCTGTAATATTGGTTTTCATCGAAACCTATGCTGATCAGGGTCTTGATGCGACGTTCGATGAGATCTGTCTTACCACAGGCTAAGCCCTGGCAGTGAAAGCCCCGGACAAACCCCAGCTTTTCCAGCGCCGCCTTATAGTTAGCGTCGACCTCATACTCCGAGTAGCCCCTTGGGAGTTTATAGCCGATGTCGGTGACCTTACCCTCTAATGTCTTAATCTTGTGCTGGCCCTGTTCGACACCGTCAAATACCAAGGTCTGGGCATAGCCCTGCTGCTGATATTTTTGGATGAAGGCGCCGGGCAGCCTGGCGATCATAGGGTGGTCCTTCGAGCCTTGGGTATCCTTGTTGCCTCTGTCCTTAAATTCGCTCTGGCTGACCTTGCTTGTCAGGTAGGCCTGGTTGGTGGTAAGCAGATCCAGAGGCTCGTCAATCACCTCGACGATATCCAGCTGCAGGCCGGCGCCGTTGTGCCAATTAGCGCCATAGACAGAGAGGTAGAGCTGTTTCTTGGCAAGCGTGAGCTTGGTGGTTAGCAGTGCGGGTGTCTTCTTGGGGATGTCGCTGAGCGGCGCTATCTGTTTTGAGAGTTTGAGATCATCGCCGCAGGCCTTCTCCTGACACTCGAACAGTATTGTGCCGCCGAGCTTCTCTATTTGTGCCTTATAGTTGTTGATGGCGTGGGAGGCCAGATAGCTGCTTGGCAACTTGTAATAGACCCGTTTCAGCTGACCGGCAACCGTCTGCGTCTGATAAGTGTTCTTGTCGACGCCAATCACCAAGTCGAAGGGAGTGTAGTGGCGATCTTCTTGCTTATAAAGTTTACCTTCTGGCAGGGGCTGAAAGGGGAGGTCATTGGCCAGTGCCAGGCTGCTAAGGCCTAAGCCGCCACATAAGGCGAGTGTGCAGGCGAGAGTTTGGGGTTTCATCTTAATTCTCTTTAAGTTTCTGAAAGTCGTTTTATCAATATCTGCTTGGTCATATTGCTTGCACCAGCTAAGGCGCGGGGCAATCGGTCATTATGGTAGGCCCCTGCATAGATGCCTGACGTTGCATCAGGTCGGCCATGGCCTGTGGCGATAGGCCTTTGTAGAGCAAGGCAACATTTGGCTGATTTGCTAATGGTTTTAAGGCGTCGCAGCGCGTCGGCGACATTATGGCGATCGACTCGGCCTGAGCGTTTGCCAGTGCCTGCCAGTCTTGGCTATCGACCTCGCTGAAGCTGAGGTTGCCCTTAAGCGCCTTGAGATCGCCAAAGTTGGTGATTTGACTCTGCTCTATGCTCAGCAGACTGAGATGGCTAAGGCCAGCCAGCGCCGACAGGTCAGCCAGCACGCCGCCCTGTAGGCTCAGCATCTCCAGGTTAGACAGCTTGCTCAGGGCTTTTAGGCTGACCGAGTCGCTGGATAGGTGGCAGCTCAATACAGTGAGCGCCTGTGCCGATGTCAGCCCCAGTTGCGAGACCTGTTGCTTGATACATGCATCGAGCGCCTTGTCTTGCTGGCTAAGCTTGTCACTGTCGGCAGATTTTGAGTCAGAAGTGCTTGGAACTGCTGCATTATCATCGGGGCGGCTAGCATCCGCGCTTTCAATATCAGTCCCGTTAAGATCTGGTGCGTTAATGCTTGATTCGGCCGAACTAATTTCGTTAAGGCGAGATTCTGAATGCTCTAGACCTTCAGGCTCGGATGCCGACAGATTGGCCGCTTCTACTATATCGGGGAGCCGTTCGGCCATCAGCCCTTCGAGCAATAAGATATCCTGGGCAACCGCCGGCATGGCCTGGGTAACATAGCAAAGCTTGCTGGTTTCCAGAAGGTTGACCAGCACGGCCGCGCGGCTCTGGCCGATATTTATCGCCATCAGCGCCGCGTAAGCCTCCCCCTGCTCCTGGGTCTGAGTCAGGCTTTGCAGTTGGTTGAGATAGTCTTGTACCTCGTCTCTGGTCTGCTGAAATTGTTCGAGTCGCTTGGGTTGATAACAGCTGGAGTTTTTGTCGATTCGGGTGAGGAAGGCGCGATAGCGAGGCAGATACTCATTGGTCAGGGTTAACATCTTGTTCGCGGTGAGCGCCATCTCACCGATTAAGGCATCTTGCAGTAGTGGCCTAGCATCTTGGTATTGGTCAAGCTTGTTAGAGAAAGTCTCCATCTGCTCTCTGTGTCTGCGACTCAGCTGACGGGCACGCTCGGTCAGTGGCGTCGTTTGGAGTTGAAACTGTTTGATGGCATCTCTGTCGGTTACTTTGTCGGTGTCTGTGCCTGTTCCTGTGCCGGTATCGGCAGAGGCTAGGCCGCTAATCGATACTAAGCTAAGCGCCGAGGTCAGCGCCAGTGCGCGCAGCACCTTGCTGCTGAAATTGGAGATGCTTTGGGGGATCCTAAGGTCTTGATCAAATAACACGACTTAGCCTTATCAGATGGCGAGCGTTGAGGGGCGTCAATCTTGCGATTGAGCCGCCATGGCATAGACGCTCCTGCCTATGCCATGGCGATTAACTTTAGAAGTAGAGGTTGTCTACTAGCTTTTCGTTGACATAGAGTTCGCACTTATCTGCGGTGCTGCTCTTAGAGGATTGCACTATACCCGCGATGGCGCCGAAGGCACCGCCTTGCTTACCCAGCACAGACCCGAAGTAGCAGTGGCTTTTAACGGCAAAGTCTTTGTAGTTGGCCTTAAGGTTTTGGGTTGGGGTGTAAGGGGGGAATCGGCCCTGCATGATAGGATCGCCGTTGATGCTAAGGATCAAGATGTTCTTCTTGTCGTGGTAGCTGCCGTTAAATTTAAGCACTGTGCCATCGACTTCGACCGTCTTTTCCAGTGCCATGCGCGGGCCTGGATCTGAGGCGCAGGCGGTCAATAACAGGGCTAGGGTCAGGGCAGAGAGTGAAGCAATTTTCATTGATATAGTCCTTTATATGGGAAGAAATAGTCCTGAGTGGTTGAATGGTTTTGAGGATGAAATGCCTCTCAATATGCTTTATTCACAACCACTTAAAATAAGCCTTTAGGTTTATTCGTAGCGATCCTATCGCAAAATATCGGCCGGAAACATTATTCTTTCGGGTGTATTTTGGCGGTTTTATCGGCGAAAAATATTTCTCGGATCTCTGCTTATGCCCTTTCAACCTCAGGTTAAGGGCAGATGAAAATCATCCATAGACTCAGCAGCAAGACGCTTGCACCCAGGACGAGGAGAAAGCTACCCAGTCGCTCCTTGGGTGGCGTGCTTTCCTCCATGACGATAGGGTAATCGAAGAAGATGGCCAGATAGAGCAGGCTTCTGAGGGGATAGGCCATGCTGGATAAGCTATAGCTTTGTCCTCGCTTTAGCTTGATGACGAGCCTGTGGGCGCGCTTACACTCTATCTGGTTGCTGTTTTGGTAGCTGTGCCAGTCGAACTGCAACTGGGCTATCTCATCTCGGCTTATGTTTTGCGACGACCCAGAGTTGCTGGTGAGAAAGGGGGGCAAGGTGATGCCAGATTGGCTAATGATGATCTGCTGATTTGCCTGGCTATCGGCCTCTATCCCCAGGTGTGTTTTAACCTGGCGTTTACGGAAAATGGCGTAAACCAGCAGGCCTATTACGGTCAATATTGGGAAGCGCAAAAAATCGAACCTGGGGTCGACAGAAGGCATGAACAGTGTCAATAGAATGAACGGGAGCAGACTTGTGGCGAGCAGGGACTCTTTCTTAAGCGGCAGGGCAAAGAAGTTAAACGAGATGGGAAGCTTTTTCTCGCTCTGCTTGTCGAGACCTAGGTATTGGCTCAAGAAGACGGTATCGAACCATTTCAGGTTTTCCAGTAGGTGATTGAGTGAGTTCATCTCGATGAAAAGTCCCTTTTTCTTAGCATTTGTGTCGAGCATCAATGCTCTGATTGCCGCGTAATAGATCAAAAAGGGCAAACAAGTTGCCCAAGAAGATGCTGAAAATATCTCAGATAATCGCTGTTGACTCAAGGCTATAGCCGTAACGAGCGGAAATACCAGCTGTCACCTATTCGCAAGTACTTGCAAGCCGTCGCGCTACTGTTGCCTTTGCCACTGGCGATATAAAGGTCGATCTCCTTGGCCTCTAGCGCACCTAACTTCTCTTGCTCTATTTTGGCAACCTTGGCTGGTGTTATTGCCTTAATTTTTATGGTGTCAGGCTTAGCTTGGTATTCTTTAACATATTTACCATGGCGATCGGCGAGCTGTTTCCTCAAGGTTTTTTCACCGAAGATGCCTAGCCAGGGCTCGGGAAATTCTGCCACATAGGCGTCGAAGTCCTCTGCGGCGTAGATATCCAGCATCTTGATGCAGCGCTGAGCCAAGGGGTCATCACTGAAATTTTGCTCGGTCGATGCCTGGAGGTTGGTTGATATTAGCGTTCCCGCTAATGTTCCGGCTATGGTTCCAAATAATGCTATTGCCGTCCATGGTTTGTTCATCTGGTTAGTTCCTTGTTAAGTTGATGGGCTTACAGAAAATACTCTTTAAACAGCAAGCCAGTTACCGCCACAAGCGCAACGATAGGAAAGGCGACAAACAGGCTACGAGCGACGATGGTCAAAGAGTGTCGACGTTTTTGCGTTGCGATGGGGTAGTCGAAATAGACCAGCAGGTAGAGTAGCGGCTTAATCGGGAAGTAGAGGCTCTTCAAACAGATTGATTTACCCGATTGCACCGTGATGATGAGTTCGCTGACATCGTAGGTGGTGCGCAGGTCGCGCGTGCTGGGCCAATAACGCACGCCTATCTCCTTTATGTCTCGTCGCTGCATTTCCAAAGGGCCCGCTTTGATATCGATAAGGGGACTGCCGGGAATACAGACCCTTTCAGCGTTAATCTGGCAAACATGGGCTTTCGCCCGACCATAAATACTATTGATAAACAGTTTCTTGAGAAGCAGATAACTTATGATGGCGCCGATATTTAGCATCAGCCAGGCCTCTGGAAGCATAAGGCTAGGATTGATAAAGGGCAGAATGGCCAATGTCAGTGGGCCAATGAAAAAGAGTATTTCTAACGGCAAGGGCAGCGGGTAGAGCAACCTGGATGACTTGAGGCGAACGTCGCTGTCGCTAGTTAGTTGGTTCTTTCCCTTGAAGTCTGTGGTACCAAACCAGGGAGTGTCGTCAAGGGTTAGCTTTTCCATGCTTATCGGGTTCCTTTTATGCCAAGTGAGCCTGTGAATGCCGCTATTTGAGTAAATAAATCATGTCGTGACTGTCGCCTTGTGGAGCGCCGCGGTAGCTAACCAAAGTTATCAATACCACAAGTGGTTTTAACATTTTTTTATCAGGGATAAAAAATGGCCCCTAGGGGCCATTTTGTCCTTTATTGGTTGGCCTTGGGACACTCTGTTGGTGTCTCGGCTGCCATATTGGCATACTCGGGTTGCAATATCATTGGCTGTATCTGTGCTTTTAACGAAGCCGATTGCCCTGAGCTGTCAGCGCCGCTGGCGATGGTGACTTTATAGGTCTTATGTGTATTTGGACATAAGTCTCTACCCGTTAACGCATCACCGCTGACATTGACAACATCACCAGCAAATTCAATGTAGTAGGTGGCAATACCGTCGTCGGCGCGAATACCTGTTAACTGGACTGTATGTTCACCTTCCTCAAGCGAGACGTTTAGTGGGCCCACCTTGCGTTGAGGTTGGTTGTTGTCATACATCACCTTGTTATTGACCGATAATTTAAACACATCGTCGTTAAAGTTACCATTGTCACCAAAGGTGATCAGTAGCTGGCTTGGTCCAACGAATGGGTATTGATTACTCAATATATTGGCGACCTCCACGGTGATATACCCAGTCACCGCACCATTAGGCACGATAATCACTAGGGTATCTGTGGTGGCAGACTTTACCGCAGCTCTAATACGTTCCCCATTCGCACCGCTAAAGGTGACGATATTGCCCATTGGTTGTTTACTAAAACCAATGCCACTTATCTCTAACTCTGTGCCGGGAGAAGCCTTGTTAGGCGTTATGTTAGTGATCGTGAGATCTGTGCCGATTAGAATTTCATAAGGTACCTCGGCCACCTCATCTCTGTGGTGAACCTCAACCTTTAAGGGGCCTACAGCATTCTCGATTTGGCTTATGTCATTAAGGTCAAAGGTCAGTTCCGTGCCCAGTTTATTGACGCTTACGAAACTGGTGTCGAGCTGCTTCTCACCCTTGCCCAGATCGAAGACTTTCACTTCTGGTTTGGTATCACCAAATACCCCTTTAACGACGGCCATGCCACTTCCGACTATGGTAAATCGCTTAGTTTCTTGGGTCTTCTCAATGGCTCTTGGCGTGATATCTGAGGCCTTTAGTCCCCAGGTAACGATATAGTCGAGCTTGGTCGGCACATCGACCAGATCGTCTATGGTTTTGGCCATATCGACCATAGAGTCCGCAAGCTTACTGGCTTCATATACCGAGGTAATAGTCCCCCAGCCAGGAATAAATTTTTGGGCGACCTTTTGCAGCATTTTGTTGATGAAGTATTTCTCGTCAACCTCTAATGCAGTCAGAAGTGCCATGGTGACTGGGCCGTAGGAGGCACGATTGGTTGGATCTGAGATCACCGCCTTGATCTCTTTGCTGTATAACTCCTTCCCTAGATTAGCCGCAAGGGTCTGCCAGTCGTCAAAACTTGGCTTATCCTTGGCCATTAGTTTGTCGATCTCTGTGCTGATGGCTGGCAGGTATTGATAAACGGCCTTGACGATTGCCAGGGCTGTTGCCTGTTTCTTGTATTTGCTGTCGTTGAGGTCTATGCCCGCCGCATCGAATAATATGGAGTAAAACCGAATGACGACATTATCTATAATGGTCCTGATCGCCAACATCTTACGGGCATCTTGAGCTCGCTTATCGTAGGCCTCTAGTCCCCTGAAGCTGAATGGGCTGGGGCCGAAAATGCCATCAACGCCAGGTGTGATGATCTGGTATAGGCAATCTGTATAGACGCACTTGTCGATAAGGGAATCACTCGACCAGAGCGAAATGCCTAACCAGGTACCAGATTGCGGCCCCATCATGCCCGAATCCCAAGGGGTAGTGATATGGTCGGCAATCGGTTTGTTGAGAGAGGCTAGATCTGTTTTTATCTCTCCTGTTTTGGAATCGATAGGATAGATTCTGGCGCTTAGGTAGAGCTGACTGCGATTTCTTATTTCAACGCAGCCATCGGCATTCAATACTTGGTACCACTTGGGATCGACCCCTTCGCCACAGTTATTCATTATCTCTGTACTGTTTTCGGCGAAGGTTGTGGCCGCCATCGACATGTCGAAGGCTTGCCAAGTGCCATTAGTCTCTGGATAGGAGACTATGCTGGGTTCAATAGCCGATAGTGCCTGGTTGGTACTCGATCCCGCGGCACCGTCATCTAGAGGAGTTAACCTAGCCTTGGATGGTGACAACGAGGATTTCAGCAAACGCTTTGAGGTTAGCTCTTCCTTGATTTTGGACTCAAACCGGTTGAGTAGATCGTAAGCTTCAGCTTTTCTCGCCTTATAGCCGAAGAAGCTCGTATCTTTGGCTAGTGCCGCTTTGGCCTCTGCGAGGTAAGCTTGGTATGCCTGTGTTGTCTGCACTATTTGCATGAACTTCTCTGTGCCGACACCTTTTGCCTCATAGTAATAGTTCATATGAAGTACCAAGCTTGCCAAGGCTGTCGATTCGAAGCTCAATGAGATACTGTCTTGGTTCATGGAATAGACTGTACTCAGGTAGGCTTCGAGTTGGCCGTCGGCACCCTGGGTATAAGAGAAGATGACTTCCGCCTCACTCCCCATTTTCTCCAATTCGAAGCTATTACCATTAAGCGCCTTGGCCATCTCGGGATAGATGCCCCCTATCGCAGCTAAAGGTTTGGCTGAAGGTTCGAGGACGTTAACGGCTATCTCTTGTGTGATGATGAAGGTGATGGGGTTACTCTGTCCGTGAGCATTGCTGACAGAGTAGCTACCACCACTCAATGTCTCTGGCACTGTGGTTCGAACAGTGTTTTCATCGACGAACTGGGCATTGACAGGTTGGTTGTTGAAGAAAACGCTGGTGTCTTCATCAAAGTTGTCACCACTAAGTGTTATCTGTTGGCCTGGTTTGAGGCTTCTAGGGTTAGAACTCATGAGTAGTGGCAGTTCAGCGTCGCCAATTTCAATTGGAAATGGGTCTGATTTATTTGTGCCGATAACAATCGAGAGCGCGCCCTTACCCATATCTTGGGGAAGTAAAAACCTTAGGTGGCTTCTTTGCGATGCGTGTTCGACCTGCTTTGGAAATAGGTTGTAAATTCTGCCATTTATGTTCACCACTAACAGCGTGTTTTCAGACGCACTAGACACTCCTTCGACGGTGAGTTCGAATTCATCCCCGGCTCTGAGATAGTTTTTGATCTTATTCTGCTGGAAGAGGGTGTGCAGAGATTCGATAAAGAGATCGCCTGGCTTGGTCCAGGAGACAATAGTGGCCGGGATTAAACGTTGAGCGTCATTCTTGTCGAAGATATCGTCGTTGTCGTCGTCGTTGTCTAAGTGATCAATAAATTTATCGTTATCCGTGTTAGTGGGATCATTGCTGTTGCCACTTTCTAGTTGATCATCAATACCGTTACCGTCGGCATCGCGCTCAAGGAAGTTGGGGGCGCCGTCATTGTCCAAATCTTCCATGCCTTCGATGGAATCGTTGAAACTATCGCCGTCTGAGTCGGTATCTAACCAATTGGGAATGCCGTCCCGGTCTGTGTCTAGTCCTAGACTCTCCAAGGCCATACTGAATTCGATACCGTCAATGATCTTGTCTTTATCTTGATCATTTTCATTGATATCTGCGCCTAAGGCGGGCTCTTTCGTATCGTCGAATCCGTCGATATCCTGATCGTTAAACATAGTCACTTGATAGGTGAGGTCGCTACCGCCAGCATAGTTCTCATCTATGATACTGAGCTGATAAGTACCTGGTGTATAGACGGGAAAGTTCACTACATAGGTATTTGCACGAGTGTATCGATATAGTTGAATGTCATTAATGACCAAACCATTGGCATCTGAAACATAAACCTGAGGTTTAAACCTTGCCGAAGGTGAAGTGAAATAGGCTGTGTAAGATTGCGGCTTATCGACATGGAATTTAAACAGGTCGCCTTTATCAAACTCTGAGTCAATGACACCTTGTACCCTGACGCCGAGATCGATTTCGATTGGGGTGGCTACCGCAGGATTGTCATTTGGCTCTTGTTCTACAAACAGAGGATAAGCATGCTTGCTGGCATCAAACGGATAGTCATCCAATTCATCTACCACGCCGTCGCCATCTTCATCCCTGTTTTCCCAGGTGCCCACCTGAGGGGGGGCTGTGGGATCGGTAGGATCCGTAGGTTCGGTCGGCTCAGTTGGATTGGTGGGATCAACAGGGTCCACAGGATCTGTCGGTACCTGAGAGTTAGGGCCTTCTCCCTCTTTGAGTTCGCCGTTACACCCCGTTATTGCCAGGGTCGAGGTCAGCATGAGTGCCAGCCAATGTTGCTTGGTCAGGCGAGACGTGTGTTTCATTTTATATATCCCTATGATTTTACAAGGTCCAGAATTCTTGTTTGGTATTGAATATTCGGTTTAGCTGTTTCGCTGAGCTTACATTCGAAATGGTGTCTGCATACGCATCAGTCCCTGAGCCGTGATTGCCAAATACGTATCACCCGTTGCCAATCCCAGCACGTTGCATGCCAGCTGTTCCCGGCTTGGGTTATAGAAGGGGGAGGTGACTATCTCCTTAATGAGGTAGTTGGCAAAGGGGACGATCAGCTTTTGGCACCAGCGCACCTCTATCTGCAGCAGGTTGGCGTCCTGCACATTCAGTTGTCGGTTATTGCCCACATTCTTGGGGGCAGGGTCACGAAACATCAGGTTGTTGTTGGGGATCTCATAGTGAGAGCCTGTGTCATATCGACTTCGCACCTTGAAACGGTCGAAGGTTTCCCTGTCAGGGCTGAGTATGGTTATTTGACTTTGTACCAGGGTGGCGAGTCTTGCCTTGGCGAAGGCCTGTACCGTGTCACTCGTGCCCGTGCCGTGGGCAAATAGCGGCATCATTCCCTGGGCCAGCCCTTTGCGCATCTCGTCAATATTGCCATGGTGTAGGGTGCCGGCCCGAACGGCGGCAACCGTGGCCGCATCCAGGGTGCTCTTGCTGGTATAGATAAAGGCCCACTGCACGATCAACATCATGGCAACCAGAATGATGGGAATAAGAAACGGCAGGGCAAGGCTGAACTCAAACATACTCTGCCCTCGCTGTTTCGATCGTGCCGCTATCATAGCCCCGCCTGTGCCGTCGTTTGTGGCTGGCTCTGCAGCTGATTGAGGGCGTCGAGCAGCGCCTTGATTTGACGGCCCACGGCAGAGTCGGCATCGCCCTGGTTGCTGGCGGTATTGAGCAGATTGGTGGACTGCTTGATACGCACCAATCCCATGTTGTACCAGGCCTTCTGGTTATTTGGCTCTAGCTCGATGCAGCGTCGATAGGCGGCGATGGCCGCTTCATGACGGTTGGTACGGGTATAGATGTTACCCAGGCGAAACCAGGCGGGCGCATAGTTAGGTACGCTCTTTAGTACCTCGAGATAGAGGCTCTCCGCCTGATCCAACATGGCCAGTTTGTAGGCATGCTCCGCCTGAGACTGAATCGCCATGATCTGCTCATTGCCCTTGTGCTCAGGCTTCTGAGGCGTCGATGAACAGGCGCCGAGTAGCGCGGTAACGGCGACGAATAGCGAGAGGCGTATTAGTTTGCCCATGTCAAAATATCTCCGGGTTTTATCTGTTTGTGGGTGGAGTTGCCTGCCGCCAACTCCAAAACCTGAGTGGCACCTCGACAAGCACTGCTGCGCCAGGGCTTAAGATTTCGGGTGATCTTAAGCACCTTGTTGTTTTTATTGAGGTAGACGATATCCAGCGCATAGCGCATCCCTAAGGTATGCACAGAGCTGCAGGGAGCGATAAGCATCCCTTGCTCGTGAGAGAGGGGGCGACGACCTAACAGTCCCCTGAGTCTGAGCCAGGGAGTATCGGCCACGAAGACTTCGGTGATCGCCTGTCCGTTTGGGGTTTTCAGTATGGTTTTCTTCATGTTAGAGCTCGTACATAAACTTCATGGCAATCGGAAAGGCCAAGATCATAAAGGTCACGGGAAAGATGAAGACGATCAGCGGGAAGACCAGCTTGACCGGTGCCTCCAGAGCCTTCTTCTCGGCGCGCTGAAAACGCTCTATTCGGCGTTGATCCGACTGGATCCTCAGTGTCTGGCCCAGGCTGGCACCGGTTCTTTCCGCCTGTGCCAGGGCGCTGACCAGGCTGTTGACCTCGGTCACCTGTACACGATCGGCCATGTTACGAAACGCCTGGGCACGTGACATACCGGCGCGCATGTCACGAATTACCTTCTCAAATTCGATGCGCAGTGGTCCGGCTGGGCCGCGCTCGACCGCCTGGCTGAGGGCGCCCGTCATGTTCAGGCCCGCCTCGATCGACATGGTGAGGTAGTCCAGATACACGGGTAGGCTCTTGACGATCAGCCCCTGACGTTTCTTACGCAGATCGTTGAGAGTCATCACAGGCAGAAAGTAACCGAACACGGCGGCCAGCAGCAGATATTGAGGCACATAGGCGTCGAGCATGGCACTACATATGAGCGTCAGCCCCAGGCTAAACAGGGTGCTCAGAATGCGGATGGCAAAGTATTGCTCGGCGGTCATTATGTAGGATAATCCAGAGACCTGGAGCTTCTTGGAGACCCGCTCCAGATAATCGACGCTGAGGTTCTCACTGACATAGAAGGCCAGCAGGCGTACCAGGGGCCAGATAAGCTTGAGACCCGGCGATAGCGGGTCCATAAATTCACGGTTTTCCTTCGGTACTCTGTGGTAGATGCGGGCGCAGCTTACAATCAGAAAAACGAAGGAGATCACGAAGCAGGCGACAATAAGATTGACCATGATTTTCCCTATACGTCTATCGCGACGATCTTACGGATCGACAGGTAGCCACTGGTGAGCATGATGATGACCAGGGCAATCAGGGCCCACCCCATAGGCTCGGTGAGAATACGGCCCATGGCGGAGGGCTCCATGTGGTAGAGCACAACGCCGATAAAGACGGGCAGCAGTGTCATCACTATCCCTTGCATCTTGCCCTGGGAGGTCAGGGCATCTATCTTGCCTTCCATCTCTATCTTGCGTCGCAAGGTGGCTGAGAGGCGTTGTAACACCTCCGCCAGGTTGCCCCCGACCTCACGGGAGATCTGCATGCCGGCGGTCACCAGCTGAAACTCCTCTTCGGGGATGCGTTTAAACATGTTGTCCAGCGCCGTGTTGAACTCCACCCCCAGGCGCTGCTCGCGCAGGAAGAGCTGAAACTCTTGCTTGATCGGCGCCTCCATCTCTTCGGCCATAAACTCGATGGCGTTGCTGACGTTGGCCCCCGACTGCATCGAAGAGGCGATCATATTGAGTGCATCGGGCAGCTGGTGGACAAACTTGCGGCGACGGCGCTTATGCAGGAACTGATAGGCGAAGCGTGGCAGCAGCGCCAGCGCGATACTCAGTAATATCCCCAGCACCCAGGAGCCGAAGAAGAGCCGCACCAGGAAAGGCACCGCCAACAGAGTCAGCATGTTGATGACAAACAGCTGCCTTGGCTCGATAAACAGGAACATATCGAACAGGTTGGTGCGGGCCGAGCTGGTAAAGGTTTCCTGATAGCGTTTGGCGAAGCGTGTCGACAGATGCTTAAGCGCCCACACCAGCATGGTGACCGAGGCGAACGCCAGTATGGCGGCAATCAACGGACTACTCATAGCGGCTATCCTTGTCGAAGATATCCAAACGTACGGCGATCCCTTGTTTTCTTAGCTGTTCGTAAAACTCGGGCAGAGTGCCGGTTGCGGTGTAATAGCCCTGTACCTTGCCCTGTTCGTCGAAGCCAGTCTGCTGGAATTTGAAGATCTCCGACAGTTGCACCACAGTGCCTTCGATGCCAGTAACTTCACAGATGCTGGTAACTCGGCGCGAGCCGTCACAGAAGCGCGACTGCTGCACTATGATGTTGACCGCCGAGGTGATCTGCTCGCGGATCGCCGTGACAGGTAGATCCATTCCCGCCATCATCACCATCACCTCGAGACGTGAGATACAGTCTCTTGGCGAGTTGGAGTGGGCCGTGGTGAGCGAGCCGTCGTGACCCGTGTTCATCGCCTGCAGCATATCGAGCGCCTCACCGCCACGGCATTCACCGATCACCACGCGATCGGGACGCATCCGTAGGCAGTTCTTGACCAGATCGCGGATCTCGATGGCACCTTTGCCCTCCTGGTTAGGGGGACGGGCCTCGAGGGAGACCAGGTTAGGCTGATAGAGTTGCAGTTCGGCGGCATCTTCCACCGTAACGATACGTTCGTTGTCTGGGATGAAGTTAGACAGTACGTTCAGCAGGGTAGTCTTACCCGAGCCTGTCCCCCCGGAGATGACGACGTTGCGCTTCTGCTTCACGGCGATTTCAAGAAACTCCGCCATGGCCTGGCTCATGGAGCCAAAGGCCACCAGATCGTTGCAGCTCAGGCGTCGCTGCATGAATTTACGTATGGTGATGCAGGGACCCTTGAGTGCTAGCGGGGGGATCACCGCATTCACGCGGGAACCATCCTTGAGGCGGGCATCCACCATGGGGGAGCTCTCGTCGATACGTCTGCCAATGGGGGTCACGATTCGTTCGATGGCGCCGAGTACCGCTTGATCGTCGGAGAAGGCGATATCCGACAGGTAGAGGTTACCCGCCTTCTCATAGAAGATTTGATCATGGCTGTTGACCATGATCTCAGTGACATCTGGGTCGGCAATCAGCCCCTCGAGCGGCCCTAAGCCTATGGTCTCGTCCAAGACCTCTTTGGTCAGCGCCGAGATCTCGATATCGTCGGGTAACTTGAAGTTGTCGATGATCTGTTTGAGTAGTACCTCACTCTGGGCGCGCAGCTCGGTATCACTCATCTCGTTAACGTTAACCCGGCGCAGATCCATCTGCTTGAGTAGCTCGGTATGCACCTTGCGGCGCCACTCGTTGCGTCTCTGAATCTGGGCGCTCTGCTCCGTCACTATTGGAGGCTGCGCCTCGGCAGAGGTTACGGCTGCAGCGGCCACGGGAGCGGCTGGTGCCACGACGGGCGCTGCAGGTGGCGGTGGCGTCTCGGCGGGGGCACTTGCCTGAAATTGCGGATCGCTGCTCTGTACCCTGAGCTGGTAATCGCCCACCTGAATCTTGTCGTTGAGGGTGAGGGGACCGAACTCCTGATGTTTCTCGTCGTTCACGCGCACGCCGGTACGGCTCTTGTTGTCGACGATGAAGATCCCCTCCTCATTTTGCCGCAGGGTGGCGTGATGCTTGGAGATCTTAAAGCCCCGAAGGACGATCAGCTGATCGGGATCTTTACCCACACGGCATTCGCGGTGGATACATTGAAACTCGCCGACCTTGGTCCCCTTGGTGGTGCTGACTAAGATGTTAAACATGAGCTGCTCCTAGTCCAAGATGTAGAAAGCTTCGAGCTTGGTGGCTTCTTCCGCCATCTCCAGGCCGCGATTGAGTTGAGTGTCATGCTCCTCCTGCCCCGGATAGACCACCACAGGGGTGACGAAGATGACCAACTCTGTCTTGTCGTCTTTAAAGTCGCGGGACTTGAAGAGTTCACCCAGGATGGGGATATCGCCAAGCAGAGGGAACTTGTTGACTATCTTGGACATTTCACTGTTGACCAGGCCAGAGATCACTATGGTCTCGTTGTTCTTCACGTTGATCACAGACTCGGTGCGGCGGGTCAGCATACCTGGCACACCATCGACGGCTACAGAAGGATCGATTGAGCTGACTTCGGCCATGACCCGGCTGACGATATTTTGTTGCTCGTCTACCACAGGCTCGATGTCCAGCTTGATGCCGTACTCTTTATATTCGACATCCACGGCGCCCAGGCCGCTGACGCTGCGGATAGGGAACTCGCCACCGGCCAGGAAGCTGGCCGACTCGCCGCTGCGGGTGGTCAGGTTGGGCTGGGCCAGTAGGCGGGCATCGCCCTTTTCAGATAGCAATTGGATCTGGCTGCCGATACCCGAGACGATACCCAGCGAGCTCCAGCCACGGGTATCTAAGACGCCTATGTTCTCGGTAATGGATTTGGTGATCGCCTCTGTGTATTGGCCGGGTGAGGCGACGTTGAAGATAGGGTTGGCAGTAAAGCCCTTAGCTACCCCATATGCCGGACCAGCCATGGAGGTTTCCCACTTGATGCCGACGTTGTTGAGGGTCGACTTGTTGAACTCGACTATCTTGACCTGCATCTTCACCATGGGTGACATTGTCTTGGCAAACTTGAGGTATTTCACCAGGGAGACGACGTTAGGATCGCCTTCGAGGATCTTCTCCAGCTGTTCTTTCTGGGCAAGGTCGGCTTCGCCCTGAACTATGATCAGGCCATCGCTCTCTGAGACAGTGAGCGACGGGAAGGCGGCGAGCATCTTCTTGACCATGGTCGTGGTACGCAGGCTGTTGTCTGGGGTGACGGTGAGGCTGAGCTTGATCAGCTTGCCATCTTTTTGCCATAGCTGCAGGTCGGTATTGCCCGGAGCCTCGCCGATCAGCAAGACGCCCTTGTTATCGACGACCTTGGCGCTGAGCACCTTGCCGTTACCCACGACGATACGCTCGACGTTGGCGGCCTTATAGAGTTCGACTGCACCGACATAGAGCTTCATGGGGCGATTGTTGTGTGCCATGCTGGACGCGGGCAGCAGTAGGCATATCCAAAAAAATGCGACAATTTTCAATGTTTTCATAGTACGGCTTTATCTTTTTGTTGGCTGAGTTGCTCTAGCATCTCTTTGTGAAGCGGGTAGGTTTGGGTACTGGTCTTGATGCCACTGCCACCGGTGATCACCTCTACGGCAAGCTCGTGGTTTTCCTCTTCGCGATTAAACAGCTGGCCTTCATGCATAGAGATAAACTCCAGCGCGCTAGACTCCTTCTGGTTTCTCAGCAGGGTGACGAAATCGCCTTTCTGTTTTGCCAGTGAGACGCGCGCCGCGTCGTTGACCGATAGCGCCAGAGTCACTGTGTTATAGGCGTTGGGGTTGTCGTAAAGGGTGTCGACCAACTCGGGATTGACATCTATGCTGCGTCTGCCTGTGGCCAGCACAGTGACATCTTCCAGTAGTAGCTGAAGTCGTTTTCGCTCGCCATCGCGTCCCTCTTCTTTGAAGGAGAGCAGCAGGTCGATATGATCCGAGGGCACCAGCATGCCGGCACTCGAGTTAATCTCATCAATATCTATGGTGACGGCACGTTGGCCCTCTTTAAGAATGTCGGAGAACTGCGCCACGCGCATGCCGGGCAGATAGGTCTCGATCAGCGGGCGGCCCGGTGCCATGGGTTGTAGCAACATCTGACCTGAGACCTCGCCGAAGCGGCTGGGGTGTATGGCGTCCAGGGGCAGGGTATCGGCGCGGATCTGACGCACAGACATGTTGGCCTGGGAGATGATGTCGCCCTTTTTCAGAGGCTGGGTGGCGACGATGACGTCGGCCATCGCAATGTTGTCCTTGGTTAACTCATCTCTGAGTTCCTGCTCTTTGGTTATGAAGTAGTTCTTGGTCGCCCAGGCCGAAATACCACCTAAGATCAAGGCAATAACTAGCAGCACCCAATTGAAGTCAATTGATTTTAATTTCATCGTTAAACCTGAAGTTAGTTGGGGAGTATCGAGAGCGATTTCGTATAGGCAAACGCCGTATACCACTCGGTGAGGGCATCGGCGCAGAGGTCTAGCACATTGTCATCATTGCTGACGGGGGTGAGCAGGGCGGCGACTAAGGCGCCGCATACCACCAGGTATTCGACGCTGGCCTGGCCCCGACAGCGGGTGTTGCTTAACTGCATGGGTTCATCATCCTTGTTTCACTTGATTGGCAACTATGTAAACTTGCGAATTTCGGGTGTCGAAACTGATATCGACGCTATTGGTTCCCTGGCTCATCTGAAGGGCAGCCTTGCCCGATTGGGTATCGAGTATGGCGGTCTCTTCTACCCAGCCCCGCTGCTGATAGTGACGGCGGTAATAGTGATAGTTGCTGGAAAGGCTGCGAGTGCTGCTGAGCACGATAGTGCGCCCCTGCTTGTAGAGGTCGGTTGAGGCGATATCAGATAGCACGGTCGCGCCGCTGGGCTGAGGAAAAGTGTTGCGTCTAACCTTAGCCAGTTCATTTTCTTCCATGTTCTTAGTGATGCCGACAAAGGCGGTGACGCCATCAAATTGCTGGCTGATGCGGGCGGTCAGCAGATAAGGGGGTTGCAGGCTGTTGATCACCAGATCGCCGTTAAAGGGGCGGGAGTCGAAGCGTTCGCTCTCCTTCTGCCAGGCCTTAGTAAAGAAGGCCGCCAGCTGGGCCTGGGTCTGAGTGTCTTTGACCACCCAGGTCTTCATGGGGTAGCCGTTGTAGCGCATCTCATCGGCGACTATCTCTACCTTGGCGGTGTCGGGAAAATTTACTTCAGGCCAGTCGCTTGCCTGTGTAAGGCCGGTGAATAGGACGAGAATAAGAGGGAAAAGCGATTTCATGGGGTCAGCCTCCACAGTTCTTGGTGCCATAGGTACATAGGCGGTTGGCGGGCAGCACATCGGGCTCGACGAAACCTAGCTTCAGCGAGTTGGACTTGATCTCCTTGCCGAAGGGGATAATGCCGATGAGGTTCTGGGCGGTGCGGATCACGCCAACGTCCATATAGTTGGTCAGCACCAAGCGTCTTACCCGGCTCTTCACATGGTAGGGGCCGGCGGCGTTCCAGCCTGAGGCGAGCAGGGCGCTTTGACCCTCGACACTCAGGTTTAGTTGGTCGAATGGACTCATTTCGAGGTTTTCCAGATCTGTCTTGACCTGGGTGCGATAGAACTGATCTCTGGGCAGTTTAAAGCCGGTAAAAGAGAGCATGCCGACGGCTCGCTCGACACTTGCGCCATAGGTCCCAGGTGTTCCAGAACCTTGCTGGCTACCGCTAATTCTGGCCAGTTCCTGTTCATCCTTGGCCGACTCCTGCAGGTTCTTTAGCAGAAGGCTATTTGTGCCGTCGCGCTTGAGGGGATACTTGAGGAGCGGGTGGACATTGTTGTCCCAGCTCCATTGATCCTTTTGACGAGTCGCTATCTTGCGGCCATCTTGCTGATAGATGCGCCAGGGCAGGTATTGCATCTGCTCTTCATCTGAGCGAATGGCCACATAGAGGCCGCTGCGGCTTGGCATTCTGTCGGGGCGACCCTCTTTCCAAACGGTGCGCTCCCAGGCGTTATAGTGCGCGGCCTGATCTGCCCTGTGCTGGGCGCTAGAGACCTTAGCCAGTAAGGGGAAGATGATCAGCAGGGGGACAATCACAAAGCTTAGCCCTACGACACTCTCGACCAACGCCTGGCCCTTTTGTCTGTTGGCCATTAGAGCATCCTCGTTAAGGCCAGCACTGTGCTGCGCTCGCCGTTGGTGGAGTCGGTCAGACGGGTCTGCCAGAAAGGGTTATAGAGGTTGCCATATTCGTGGCGGCCATCTCGTCTAGCCCAGGAAGAGGTGATTTGCATCAGATCTCTTGGGCGTGAGTAGTAGGCCTGAGCTGTCGCCAAGGCCGTCATGCGATTGCCGAGCATCTCTTCGTCTTTTGCCGGGTTAAGGCCATCGCCAACCAGTTGCACACTGCTTGAGGTGCCGACATTGTTGCGTTTCTTAGAGACCACAATGGCGATGTTATCCGTCTGACTCTTCTTGTTGGCGCTGCTTGAAAGACCGAAGAAGGGGCGGACACCATTGTAATCGCCGCGAGTTTCCTGGGCGTAACCCGCGTATTGGGATGCAGTACGGTTGATGCGGCGACTGCTGCCCCAGGTTTGGCGATCACCTTCGCGGGGAATATCGGCGCGATCATCCGAGCTGGTCGAGCCCCAGCCGAGCGGGATCTCTCTGTATCCGCGCCAACGGCAACCGGACCAACTACAACGAAACTTGGAGAGGTGGAAGCTGATGGTATCCATAGAAGTCCAGGATTCAGCCTGCCTATCGTCGTAGGCTATCAGATCGCTACCACCGGTTTTCTGGGTCTTCCAACGTATAGGGAAGACGGTCATCGACCAGATCCCCCCAAGTTTATAGGTTCTGTTTTTACTGAAGGGATCGCGTGACGCCAGAGTCACACCGATGAAATCTCTAAACTGGGTCTCTTTGCTATTGGGGTTGCGGCTATGGCGCTTCTGGAACGATATCCAGGTATCTTTCACATCGACAAACAGTAGTGGATTTTGCGCCAGATCCAGCCTGGCATCGCTATCATTGGCCTTGACCACCTTGCCGGCGGATTCGATGCTGGAGGCCATGCCAGCGTAGTGGATAACCTGTTGTGAGCTGCTCAAGGTCCAGAGAATGGCGTCTTCGGCGTAGATCAAGCCTTCAAATACGGGTTGCGCCACCTGGTTGATGGTGCCGACCGCCTTCTCGATACCAGCAAGTACCTGGCCAAGATAAGGTACCCAGCAGAGGGTTGTGCAGGCATTTTGTGCGAATTGGTCTGTCATGTTGAACCAGGAGGAGAGCCCGACCATCTGGGCGATGGCGACTTGATTCGCGACAGATGCACGGTTGGTATAGGCCTTGAAATTGAAATCTCGGGCGGCAAAGGTCGCGACGCTGTAGGCCGTGTTGTCGGCAGTATTCTGCAGCTTGGTTGCGTTGAGATTGACCTTGGTTGTATTAAAACTGTAGAGCACAGACATGAGTGCGAGCGACATCAGCATTAAAGACAATGCCATGGCCTGCCCTCGCTGTTTGGAGCGCATGGTATTTGGTTTCATAGGAGTCTCTTGGCTAGTCGAAAAGGCTGGGGTTAATCTACGCCGCTACCTGAGCCACTACCTGAGCCGGTACCACCACTGGCACTATTCGCCCCTTGGTCATAGTTACCTAGGTTGTAATCCTGGTTGGCAACACCGTTTGCTGCGGTGGCTGCGCCTTGTGCTTGACCTATTTGACCGTTAGCACTCTGCCCTGAGACCTCGGCGGAAAGGCCGGCAACCTGGTTACGCACCGTCTTGCCGAAGAAGCTGTAGACGCCAATTGCCGAAACGGCGATTAAGGCGACTATGATGATATATTCGGTCATGCCCTGACCTTGTATGTGTATCTTTTTCACCATAAGTTCCTTTTATGATTTATGGAAAGGCAAGTGCCTTGGCACTTGCCTTAGTCTTGACCCCAAAACAGTCTTGACCCCAAAACAGGTTTAACGCTTATAGGGTTAGTTGGTACCACCAGCGCTGCTGTTTGCAGCTTGGTCGTATGTACCTAGGTTGTAATCCTGGTTGGCAACACCATTTGCTGCGGTGGCAGCTCCTTGTGCTTGACCAATTTGACCGTCGGCGCTTTGACCTGACATTTCGGCAGACAGACCGGCAACCTGGTTACGGATCGTCTTACCGAAGAAGCTGTATACCCCGATGGCAGACACGGCAATCAGTGCGACAATGATGATATATTCGGTCATACCTTGACCACGTTGCTTTTTCTTTAACATCTCTTTTCTCCTTGAGAATATATAATTAAGACTCGGTTATTTTATCGTCATACCTTAGTGTCTCAATTATCCCTAGGAATAATATTGCCTCGCTGAACCTACCCGTTGTTATTATTTTCCTGCCTATAACTGATTATATTTAACCAGGAGTTGTCCTCGGCTCTTACAATCGGTTTTTTTGTAAATGTTTTGTAAATGCATCTTGATGGTATTTATTGAAACGTTCATTTTATTTGCGGCTTCTGAGTTGCTCAGGCCTTTACAGATAAAAGAGAGCACCTCTTTCTCTTTCTTGGTGATCCCTTGAAACAGTGCATGTTGCTCTGAGGCTTTAGCCGGTTTTTGCTGTGTCTGAATATAGTGCGACAGGGCGCTCAGGCTAAAAAACAGGTTGCCCTCGAGCACATTGTCGAGCATCTGCATGATGGCGTGTGCCGGGCTGCACGCCTTGGTTGCACCACTAAACCCATGTTTTATTAGGGTTAACTCATCATCCATCGAGAGGTTTTCGCAGATGGCGATATGTTTGCCTGCCGACAGAAGCTCAGGATCTATCTGACCGAGTTCGCCGTGAACGTCTTTGAGGAAATGAAACAGAATCTTGGGGGCTTTCTGTGGATTGTGCCAGGCCGCTAGCGGCGTAATACTGGCATTAACCTTTAAATTGAGTAGCCCAGAAATATTCTTTAACAGCTGAATATTTTTCGGCGACCGGCTTAGGGTAAATAATTCACCATTATACATTTCACGTCCTTATGAGATTTATAATGTACTACTTTGTTACTAATAGGGTTTGTTTATTTTTTCGAGCGTAAGACTTTATTATGACTAAATTATTAAACGCTCGTTTATTTGTTCATATTCTATATAAGAAGGATTTAATATCAAGAGGCGATAACTTATGACTTATATCCTTTCGGGCAGGCATCAGGCCCCCTGCACTCGTGATCAGGCATAGCTTGTCCTGTGTCTTTGGATCAGACGACAGCTGATGGGGGATGAAGTTGTGGGGAGAAGATGTTGGTAGAAGATGAGCAGCACAGAGGCGACGGCTTGTCGCCTCATTTTAGCGCCCTCTCTTTAGCACCTGATTATTGAAATGAGATTAGTCTACCCAGGTGACCTTGAGCTGCCACTCGGGTAACTTCTCTTCGAGATCCGGCCTGATACGTGCTAGATCGCCGCGGATGACAATTACGGGCTCTTGGCCAAAGTGCGCTTGTGCCAAGGCTTGCAGCACCTCTGGGGTTAACGTTTGCCAGCGTTTGAGTCGCGCTGTCATAGCGTCGCTGCCTGCTTGGCGTGCAATGGCCTGGCTGTAATCTTCGATGCGATGGCCAGGATCGTCTTGGCGCAGGGCGATCAGGCTAAACTGCGAGGTCTTCAGCGCGGCGAGCTCGGCCTCTGAAGGCGGGGCTTCTGCCGCCAGTGCCAGGTGATCTAAGATGCCACGAATAAAGGCGCCAGTATGCTGATGTTGGGTGGCGCCGTAGTATTTGAGGATTCGCGCCATAGGATTGTTGAAGCAGCGGCCATAGATGCCATAGGTTAGACCCCTCTGCTCCCTGAGATCGAAGTAGAGGCGCCCGGAGAAGCTACGTCCGAGCCAGCGACTGAGGGCTTCGCAGGCAAACGCCGAATCCTCTTGGTCATCTAATCCCATAGGCAGGTGATAGCCGATCCGCACCTGAGTCTGTACCGTGCCCGGCGCATCGATGACAAATAGCTGCTTGCCATAGGGGCTAAAGGTATCGACAAAGCGCTCTCTCTGCCTCTGCTGAGCACGCAGTTGGCTCAGGCTCGCGGTAAGTTGCTCCCTTAAGCTGTCTTCCACCTGAGGGACGCCCTCCAATAACAGATGCCATTGGCTCTTTGCCTTGGTTTGTTCGAGTAGGGCCAGCAGCTGAGGCTTGTCCAGGCTTTGCTGAAGCTCCCTGTTATTCAGGGCCTTATTGTAGGGATGAGCGCTGCCAAGAATCTTGTCGGCCCAGACCTCTTCTATCTCGCTGCCATTAAAGGCTCTGATATGTTTATCCAGGGCCAGCTGGCGTTTGAGTCTAGACAGTTCCAGCTCGCCGTAGGCGTCTGACGACCAGCTCTGGGCCAAGACATCGACCGCCTGCGCCAGTGCCGATGCCGGGCATTTGAGGCTGAGCCTGAGACCATGGATGCTGGGGTGTATGGTCAGTCCTTCTATGCAGGGCAGGTCGTGCTGGTTGGCCAGCTTGACGCTAAGCTGCTGCAGCGCCGTATGCATAATATCGAGATTCTCATAGGGGGCGTCTGGGCTCACAGCCAGCAGGTGTATGCCCACCAACTGGGAGGGCGTGCCGGGGAGTAGATGCAGGCTGAGCTCGTCTGACAACGAGATAACCTCAGGCGGCGCCAAAGGCGTAAACTCTTTTTTCGCCAGTGTCGGCGCATTGGTCGGCGCGGTAAAACTCGGCACCTTTGGCGCTTCAACCTGGGTGAAGCTTAAGCGGGTCTGCTGACAGCCACCACTCCAGAGGCAGCCAATGAGGATGAGGAGTAAACTTATGGGTCTCATAGCACCTTCTCCTCCAGTGAATCGGACAGGCCGTCGGGCAGCCACTCTAATATCGTCTTGCCCCAACGAATATACCAGGGGGGCAGCAGGTCGAGGCGAACATACCCTGGGCTCAGATAGTGCTGGGTGACCCGTTTGATATCCTCTTGAGTTACCGCCGCAATTCGCTCCCAGGGGGCGGTGAGGGGATGCTCTCTATCTCTAAGTTGGCTGGCGCTGAGCAGATTGGCCAGGCTGACATCATTGTCAAGCTTGCTCAGCTGGGTGAGTAGCCAACGGCGTTTGAGTTGATCGAGTTCGAGCGGCGTTATTCCCTTGCTTGCCAGAGTATCCACCATGCCAGTGATGCGCTGGCTGAGAGCGTCGAGGGAGATCTTGGCTCTGGGCACCAGGATCAGGTTCATCACGCCAAGATGCTCCATGGAGAGGGGGACAGAGTAATGCAGCAGGGTGTCGGGCGCCTTGAGGTTCATCTGCTCCAGCATGCTGGTGCGGTTTTGCAGCAGATAGTCTTCGACCAATGTGATGGCGGCGGCATCTGGATGCAGGGCGCCAACCGTGTGCCAGGCCAACATCAGCCCGGGCCAGGGGCCGCGGCTATCGACTATCTCGCCTCGCACCGGCTGGCGCTCGACGGCTAGCGGTGAGAAGTGTGCCAGGGGACGCTTGGGTTTCTGCCAACTGCCGAAGTACTTATCTACCCAAGATAGAGCTTGCGGCGGCAAGTCGCCGACGATGGCCAGTTGCATGGCATCGGGGCGGTAGAAGTCATGGTGAAACCGATTCAGGCTGGCGGGCGTGGCCGCCGACACATCGTCAACTGAGCCGATCACCGCATGGCCATAGGGGCTGCCCTTTACCTGATTGAGCAGAAAGGTCATGGCCGGGCGGATATAGGGCTGGTTGTCTATGGTGGTGGCCATCTCCTCGAGCACCGTCTGCTGCTGATTACGCACCGTTTCGTCGCTGAGCAGGGGACGGATGAAGCGGTCCGATTCGAGCCAGAGCGCCAGCTCTAACGCCTGACTGGGGAGGTTGACATAGTAGTTGGTGGCATCGAAGAAGGTGCTGGCGTTGAAATAGCCGCTGTTGGCGCTCATGGTCTGGCCATAGCTGTCGCCCGGGGCATTTTCGCTGCCCTTGAACAGCATATGCTCGAACAGGTGGGCGTAGCCCGACTCCCCCTCGAGCTCGTTGCGCGAGCCTACCGCAAACTGGCTGGAGAGGGCGACGCTTTGCTTGTTGGGCAGCGGCAGTAGATAGAGGCTCATGCCGTTATCCAGTTCGTGCCGGCTCAGTTGCTGCTCCAGCTGATAGAGGGGCGCGGCCAGCGTCTCCAGGCTGGGCTCGCTGGCCATGGCGCTCATGCTCACGCCTATGAGGCTGAGTAGGCAGGCGAGCAGGGAATAGCGTGTCGGGCTTGGCATCTTATTGTATTTTCTGAAATTGACTTACTTTAACCCTATCCGTTTTGCCAGGCGGTGTAAATTACCCGAATCGACCTCGAGATCCCTGGCGGTGGCGGCCCAGTTATTATCGTGCTGGCTCAGGGTTTGGCGTATGTAGTCGGCCTGAAAGGCTTCGGTCGCCTGCTTGAGGCTGCCGCTAAATTGCGGCGCCAGGGTTTTGCCGCTGCTTTGAACGGTGCGCGGTGCCTGGTTGGCGAACTCGAAATGCTCGGGGTTGATGACGCCGTTACTGCCGGATGACTGGGCCCTCGCGAGAATGGCCGCTCGGTAGATGCTGTGCTCCAGTTCCCTGACGTTGCCGGGCCATTGGTAGCACTCCAGCATGGCAAGACTGGTCGGGCTGAGCCTCAGGGTCTGTAGCCCAAGTTGCTGACGGCAGCGTTCGACGAAGAAGCCGCTCAGCAGGGTGATGTCCTGCTCACGCTCTCTCAGTGGCGGCGCGATCAGCGGGAAGACGCTGAGTCTGTGATAGAGGTCGGCGCGAAAGCGTCCTGCCAGCACCTCGTTCTTCAGATTCTTGTTGGTGGCGGCGATGATTCTCACATCCACCTTGAGGCTGCGATCGTCGCCGACTCTTTGCAGATCGCCATATTGCAGCACCCTCAGCAGTTTAGCCTGTAGGGTCAGCGGCAACTCGCCTATCTCATCGAGAAACAGCGAGCCCTTGTCGGCCATCTCGAACTTGCCGCTGCGATTGCTGACGGCGCCAGTAAAGGCCCCTTTGACATGACCGAACAGCTCGCTCTCGGCCACAGATTCGGGCAGGGCGGCGCAGTTGAGGTAGACCAGCGGCTGGCCGGCGCGCATGGAGCCCTGATGGATCTCATGGGCGATCAACTCCTTACCTGTGCCCGTCTCGCCCATGATGAGTACGTTGAGATCCGTCGGCGCCACCACGGCGATCTCCTGCTTGAGGTTGTTCATCACCTGTGACTGGCCGATGATCTCCTTGGTGCCTTCCTTACTCTGGCTGGTGCTGTCGCCCTTGTCCCATTGGGCCTGCAGCGCCTGCTTCTCTAGCTTGTCGATCAGTAGGGCGTTGTTGAGCGACGCCGAGGCGATGGCGCTGATCCCCCGTAGCTGCTCGTTGGTGAAAGACTTAAACTGATCCGGATCGAAGCCATCAATGGTGACGGCGCCTATCAGGCTGCCATCGGCCAGCAGTGGCAGGCCGATACAGGCGTGTACCGTGAGGTTATCCCCCTGGTTGGGGATTAGGCCGTCGTAGGGATCGGGCAGATCGCTGTCGGCGGGAAAGCGCACCACATCACCGGCGCGGGCGATGGCCTCCAGTCTTGGGTGTTCATGGAGCACGAAGCGGCGGCCAAGTACATCTGGGCTCAGGCCGTTGATGGCCAATGGGGTAAACTGCTGACCCTTAAACTCCAGCAGCGCGGCGGCGTCGCACTGCATGCTTTCCCTGATGGTGTCGAGCAGGCGTGAGAACCTGTCATGATTGGACAATCCCGAGGTGATATCTAACGCCATCCGCGTTAATTGGGTTTGACTTAATGCCATGGGGTCTCCGAAATATCGCGCCAGTGCCAAGGGACATCCTTCTTCATCGGCAGGCTGCGGCTGTACTAGGAATTAGTATATGTCAATTTAACAGTAATGTTTATTGTCATTTTTACACTTGTTGTGAGAGTAAAAAGGGGTCGATATGACCCCTTTGTAGAGTGATGTCAGGCGTTATGCGTTGGCCGACAGCGGCGCATCGGCAATGGCCTGAGTGCCTTTGGCGCCAATGGCTTTTCTGATGATGTCGAACAGGAAGGCGCCGAGGAACAGGCCGCCTGCACCGAAGATGACGTCACCAGGGACACGCATCCATACCAAGGTTTCAACCAGTGGGCTGTGGATCACCTCTGGTGAGCGGGCGAACCAGTAGCCATTTTCGATGACGGCGAAGAACTGGGTCAGGCCCACAGGCAGCAGTGACATGAAGACCATGGCCGCCAGACCGATATTCAGGCTCCAGAAGGCACCCTTAAGCAGCTTGTCGCTCCACTGGATCTGGCCTGTGAGACCGCGCAGACAGAAGAGCATCAGGCCCACACCCAGCATGCCGTACACACCCATGAAGGCGGCGTGGCCGTGGGTCGCGGTGGTGTTTAGACCCTGGATGAAGTAGAGCGAGATAGGTGGGTTGATCAGGAAGCCCAGCACGCCGGCACCCACTAAGTTCCAGAAGGCGGTAGCCACGAAGAACATGATGGCCCACTTGTAGCGGATCATCCAAGGGCTGGCGTTACGCATACGGTAACTCTCGATGGCTTCGAAGCCGATGAGGGCTAGCGGAACCACTTCCAGTGCTGAGAAAATGGCGCCCCAGGCGATCACACCCGTTGGTGTACCTGTGAAGTAGAGGTGGTGCAGGGTACCGATAAGACCACCGGTGAGGAAGATAACCGTGGCGAATAGTACGGCGCCGTTGGCGCTGCGGGCACGGATGAGTCCCAGACGCACCAACATCAGGGCGATCACCGAGGTCGCAAAGGTCTCGAAGAAGCCTTCAACCCATAGGTGAACGACCCACCAGCGCCAGTATTCGGCGATGGCCAGGTTGGTGTGTTTGCCCATGAATAGGCCTGCACCGTAGAACAGGCCGATGGCGACACACGAGGCGTACAGTACCCAGATCACAGGGCGCATCTCGCCTTGAATCTTAAGGGCTGGGCGCATGGCGGCGGTGACCAGGGTTAGCCAGATCAACAGGCCAGCCAGTAGCAGTACCTGCCAGACACGGCCGAGGTCGATATATTCATAGCCTTGGTGGCCGAAGAGGAAGTTGGTATCCAGGTCGAAGTACTGCTGTACGCCGATCCATTCACCGGCCATAGAGCCCAGTACCACAACAACCAATGCTACCCAGAGGACGTTGACGCCCAGGCGTTGGAACTTAGGCTCATATCCAGATAGCGCAGGCGCTATGTAGAGGCCTGTGCCGAGCCAGGCGGTGGCGATCCAGAATACCGCTAGCTGGGTATGCCAGGTACGGGTAACCGAGTAGGGCAGTATCTCTGCCAGTGGGATGCCGTAGAAGTTTTGCCCTTCTACCGCGTAGTGCGCCGTCACGCCTCCTAAGAGGATCTGCAGCAGGAAGAGGCCGACCGCGGTGACGAAATACTTACCCACGGCCTTCTGTGAGGCGGTAGGCTTCTTAAGGAACAGAGGATCTTGCTCGGCTGGCTTAGGCAGCTCTTCATGCTTGCCAGAGGCGTGGTGCCACACTAGGGCGCCGATACCAGCGATCAGGGTGACGATACTCAGGATAGACCAGACGATGTTGTCTGAGGTTGGGGTGTTACCCAGCTGCGGATCGAAAGGCCAGTTGTTGGTGTAGGTATACTCTTGTCCTTTACGCTCTGTGATGGCGGCCCAGGCGCCCCAGAAGAGGAAGGCGTTGAGCTGTTGGCGACGCTCAAGGTCAGGCACTGTGCCTTCCTTCATCGCATACTGTTCGCGCAGAGTAGAGAGCTCAGGATCGTCGCCAAACAGAGACAGATAGTGGTCTGATACCTGGCCGATGGCCTGAATACGGGTTTCAGACAGGCTGATGCGTATCTCGCCATTGGCCGAGGTAGTCAGGGTGTTGCGACGTAGGTCGTCACGCAGCGACTGCTCAAGACCGGCCTGTTTGATAGAGTCCAGCTCGTTGAAGCTTCTGCCATACTGCGCCTTGGCGGTGATATCTAACCAGGCCTGCGCCTCACGGTGCAGCCAGTCGGCGGTCCAGTCTGGGGCGACGTAAGAGCCGTGACCCCAGATAGAGCCTAGCTGGTGTCCGCCCATAGAGCGCCAAACCAGTTGACCACGCTCTATATCGTTTTGGGTGAACAGAGGTTGACCCTGCACATCGGTAAAGGCGGTGGGGATTGGGGGTTTTTCGCGATAAATCTGACTGCCTATGCTCAGCAGTACAGAGAAGGAAGCGATAAGTACTATCAAGAGTGCTATCGCCGTTAGCCGTTGTTTATTCATAGAGCCTCTCAGCGCAATATATTGTAGGTGTGGAGTACCCTGCTATAGCAGCTAACGTGCCATACTTGTAAGTTATTGATTATTTGCAAATAAGCCTATATTAGTGTCTTATTAAATTGTCATAATGACAATCTCACATAAGTGTAGAAATGACACTGAATGTCAAAAGGACAGTGTGTGTTTTGTCTGTGTCGATTTGATACTTGTTGGGTTATGGGGAGATGTGCGGCAAATAAAAAAGCCAGCCTAAATGGCTGGCTTTACCGAGCGACTAACCCTTTCGCAGTCGGGTTAACGATAGAGCGACGGGTCATCCTTATTGGGACGGGTCTTGAAGCGTCTGTGCAGCCACATGTATTGGGCTGGGCTGCGTTCGATGATCGTTTCTATGATGCGGTTACCCCGCTTCGCATCTTCCAGCTCGTTTTCGCCGGGGAAGTCTTTTAGCGGCGCTTGTATCTCTATGGTGTAACCCTTGTCATCTTCGTTTCGCACCACAATGAAGGGCAGCACCTTGGCCTTGCCGAGTTTGGCTAGGGTGGTGGCTCCCGTGATAGTCGCGGCCTCAGGCACGGCGAAGAAGGGGATAAAGACGGCGCTGGAACGGCCGAAATCTTGATCCGCCGTATACCAGATCACATCGGGATTGCGCAGGCTGCGCACCATCTGTCTGAGATCCCGCTTGGGCACCAGCCCCTTGTTGGAGCGCAGACGTCCCTTAACCTGAAGGTATTCCATCAGCGGATTGTTGTGGGGGCGGTAGACGCCTATGCCCGGCTGAAACTGGCCAAAGATGCGAGCGCCCATCTCCAGAGGTAGACAGTGTACGGCGAAGAGGATCACGCCCTGTCCGGCGGCCAGGGTCTGCTCAACATGCTCGCGGCCTTTAATGGTCATGTGGCGCTGAATGCGCTCGTCACTCCACCACCAGGCGTTGGCGATGTCGAAGATCGCCTTGCCCGTCTCTTCGAAGTTGCGGGTCAAGAGTTGCTGCTGCTCGGCCTGGCTCATCTCGGGGAAACAGAGTGCTATATTGCGCTTGGCGGTATTGACGCGACTGCCGGCTATCGCCATGGCCAGGCGGCCTATGCCTTGTCCCAATTTCATCTGGGCCCGCAGGGGCAGCAGCTGGGTCAGACGCATAAAGCCGACACCTAACCAGATGAGCCAATACTTGGGATGGAAAAATTGAGCGGAGAATTGAGCGTTTTCGACCACGGTTGACCCTATGGGGTTTACAAAAATTACTGCTTATTCTAACTCAATTTGTTGGGAAAATTAGGTATAATCAGGGATTAATTTTCGCAAAAAGATAAGTGCCATATGAAGATTTCTCTGCCAGCTTTCGAAAAAGCAAACGTTCTGGTCGTCGGTGATGTGATGTTAGACAGATACTGGAGCGGTCCTACGGGGCGCATTTCGCCCGAGGCGCCTGTGCCCGTGGTACGAGTGAATCAAATTGAAGACAGACCCGGCGGGGCGGCCAACGTGGCCTTGAATATCGCCACCCTGGGCGGTCAGGTGAGCCTGGCGGGCATAGTGGGTGAAGATGAAACCGCCGCGGCCCTGACCCAGGGCATAGAGGCGCTTGGCGTCGTGCCTAAGTGGCACACAGTTGCTGAGCTTCCCACTATCACCAAGCTCAGGGTGATGTCGCGTAATCAGCAGCTGATTCGCCTCGATTTCGAGGAGGCCTATCCGGCCGAGCAGAGCCTGGCCCTGTTGGCGAGCGCCGAGAAAGAGCTGGATAAGGTGGCCGTGGTAGTGCTGTCCGATTACGCCAAGGGCGCCATCGACAAGCCCGAGGCCTTTATCGCCAAGGCCAAGGCTAAGGGAGTCATGGTGCTGGTGGATCCTAAGGGTAGCGACTTCTCCCGTTATCGCGGCGCGACCTTGCTGACGCCTAACATGAGCGAGTTCGAACAGGTGGTCGGTAAGGTTGCCGACGAGGCGGATCTGGTGGCTAAAGCCAAGGAGCTACTCAAAGAGTTCGACTTCGAGGCCCTGCTGGTGACGCGCTCCGAGAAGGGGATGACGCTGATCACCGCCGATGCCCCCGAGCTGCATATTCCAACCGTTGCCCACGAGGTCTATGACGTGACCGGCGCCGGTGACACAGTGATCTCGGCCCTGGCCACCTCGCTGGCGGTAGGTTGTGAGCTGCCAGTGGCCTGCGCCCTGGCCAACACGGCCGCGGGCATAGTGGTTGGCAAGCTGGGCACCTCGACCGTGAGCCGTATTGAGCTAATTGCGGCGCTTAATCTGAGCCATGGCGAGAGCGGCTATGGGGTGGTGAGCGAAGATCAACTGGCCTATGCCCTGGAGCAGGCCAAGCTGAAGGGTGAGCGCGTCGTGATGACTAACGGCTGTTTCGACATTCTCCATGCCGGCCATGTGAGTTATCTGCAGCAGGCGAGGGCGCTGGGTGACAGGCTTATCGTGGCGGTTAACGATGATGACTCGGTGAAGCGCCTCAAGGGCGATGGCCGTCCGGTCAACAAGCTGGAGCGTCGTATGGCCGTGCTGGCGGGGCTGGCCTCGGTCGACTGGGTGGTGCCATTTAGCGAAGACACGCCGCAGCGCATCATCTCCAGACTGCTACCCAACAAGCTGGTGAAGGGCGGCGACTATAGTGTCGAGGATATCGCCGGTGGCAAAGAGGTGATCGCGGCTGGTGGCAGCGTCGAGGTGCTGGGCTTTGAAGATGGCGTCTCTACCACGGCCATCATAGAAAACATCATGGCCAAGCAGTGATCCCAGAGACGTTACTGATCGCCAGTGCCTGGTTCTGGGCGCCTATGCCCCAAGGCCAGGCCCTGGTGTGTCAAACGTCTCACGTTCAAGAGTGCCTCGCGCAGTTACCGAGTAATGCAAGGGCACAATTACCCCTCAATCCTCAGACGCTTTTGAGCCAGATGGGTCGGCGCGGCGCCATGGTCAGGCCGCTGACCGATCCCTATGTGACCGGTCTTGTGCTGCTGCATGATGAGCGGATCCCCAAGGCATATTCGGCGCTGTGGAATGGCCAGGTCTATGCCCTGCCGATAGAACAGGCCTATCAGATGACCCTGGCCCATGAGCTGGGGCACCTGGCGGTGAGCCGCTCGAACTCCACCTACCTAAAATCCGACAAGCTAACCTCCTATCAACACGAGTGGCTGGCGGACTTCTATCTGCTCTGGTCCCTGGCTAGAGCGGGCAAAGCCGAGACCCTGGCCTGGCAGCAGTATCACAGGCGTAACCTAGAGGTGTTTGAGAGCGTGGCGGCCATCTCTCACTGGTCGACGCCCATGCTCGCACAGCTTCTGGACAGGTACAGCTGGCAGGCGCTTGGGGCATTTGAAAATTTCGATTCGCTTATCGATGCCATCTACCCAGATCTGGTTCAGTATGATCAAGAGACACTCGATGAGTTTGCCAGCCTGCTGCACTGGCTGTTCGGCGCCGCAAATCAGGCTAAGTTACCCCAGTATATGTTTTGGCGGAGATCTGAGATGGGGGCGTTTATCCGCCCGACCCTGAAGCAGTTGATGGGTGAGCAGGCCGCCGAGAACTGGATGACGGAGCAGGCGATGCAGGGGGAGTAGTCGCTTGGTTTTAGCAATCGTTTGCGAGTCAGATAGAAAATAAAAAGGAGCCAGAGGCTCCTTTTTTTGCTTATTGCTTTCGAGGTGGACGGCGTTCGCGCAGGACGACATCTGGATGAAAGTCGATATCACCTTCGTCGTCAATGGTAGCGAGTTGATCTTCCTGTTTGGCGATAGCGGTACTCGTTGTTGGGGTTTGCCTCACAAAGAGCAGCTGATAACCAAGTTTCGCTAAGGTGTAGAAGGCGAATCGCTGCGCCGTCGTCAACCTGTCCCAATGTTCGTTAGCGTGAGCCTGAGAAACGCGCCTATCCTCGAAAGATAGCAGTCCATTATTTAGCACTTGAGTTTGCATTTTCAAAGCCTCTTTAGGAAACGCTAACATTGTTACATGATGATTATATAATCAGATGTTAATCCAATATGCAAGCGATTCACTCGGCCAAAGCGCGGCCTCTCAGGCTAAGTATAGCCGAAATGTTTAGATAACTTTCCACCAAAAAGCAAGGCTGTGGCGGGTAAAAAATAAACTGCAAACTAATCAATAAGATTTATCTAATTTTATTTTCAACAGGCAATAAAAAAGGCCGTTAAACGGCCTTTTTTCGATTTTGTGCGCTTAGTCCGCTTCTTTGAGGGACTGGGTCAGATCGACAATCGCCTTCTTGCCGTCGCCAAACAACATCAGGGCGTTGTCCTTGGCAAACAGCGGATTAGGCAGGCCGGCGAAACCCGGGCTCAGTGAGCGCTTGACGACCACCACGGTACGGGCCTTGTCGACGTTGAGAATAGGCATGCCGTAAATAGGGCTGCCCTTGTCTTCACGCGCCATAGGGTTGGTCACGTCGTTGGCACCGATAACGATGGCCACGTCTGTCTGCTCGAACTGGGGGTTGATCTCATCCATCTCGATCAGCTGCTCATAGGGCACCTCAGCCTCGGCCAGCAACACGTTCATGTGGCCAGGCATACGACCGGCAACCGGGTGGATGGCGTACAGCACCTGGGCGCCGCGCGCCTCCAGTACCGAGGCCAACTCACGCACCGCATGTTGCGCCTGAGCCATCGCCAGACCATAACCTGGAACGATCACCACGCGCTCTGCGGTTTCCAGTAACATGGCCACCTCTTCCGGCGAGGAGGAGGTCACCTTACCCGCATAGACCTCGTCGGCATCTACCGTCTCGCCGCCTTCGGCCATGACGCCAAAGAGCACGTTAAACAGTGAGCGGTTCATCGCCTTACACATGATCTGAGTCAGGATGATGCCCGAGGCGCCAACCAGAGAACCCGAGACGATCAGTACTGTGTTGCCTGTGATAAAACCTGTGGTCGCCGCCGCAATCCCCGAGTAGGAGTTCAGCAGAGCGATAACCACTGGCATGTCGGCGCCGCCGATAGGTACCACCAGGAAGAGACCCAGTAATAGCGATACGGCGACTAAGGCGTAGATGAAGGTTGGATTGCTCGGCGTGGTGACCACGGCAACCGTCAGCACCAGGGCGGCGATCAACAGGCTAGCATTGATAAACTTGTTGCCCGGTACCCGGATTGGGTTACCCGAGATCAGCTCCTGCAGCTTAGCAAACGCCACGAAGGAGCCCGACAGTGTAACAGAGCCGATGAGCACGGTCAGACCGATAGAGATCAGCGCCACCACATGGGTCGCCGAATCGTGATCCAGGAAGCTTGCCAGGGCGATAAACAACGAGGCGCCGCCACCGAAACCGTTAAGCAGGGCCACCATCTGCGGCATGGCGGTCACCTGGATCTTGGTGGCCATCACGGCGCCTATGGCACCCCCCAGCAAGATACCTGCGATGATCCACTCATAGCTTAAGATGCTCTTATCCAGCAGAGTCACCACCACGGCGATAAACATACCCAGGGCCGACAACTGGTTACCACGCACAGCGGTACGCGGCTTGGTCAGCCCCTTGATCCCTAAAATAAACAGACTCGCAGCCACAAGGTAGGCGAGATAGATAATCGTCATACTCATGTTGGCTTATTTCCTCTTAAACATGGCAAGCATACGGTTGGTGACCATGTAGCCACCCACAACGTTGATGGTGGCTAGTACCACGGCGATAAAGCCCAGCACATTGACCCAGACTCCCGCACCTGAACCGGCGGCGAGCAGGGCGCCGACCAGGGAGATCCCCGAGATGGCGTTTGAGCCCGACATCAGCGGGGTGTGCAGGGTCGGCGGCACCTTAGTGATCAGCTCAACCCCAAGGAATACTGCCACCACGAACAGGGTCAGTAGTAATAAAATTTCCATTATTGAGCCTCCTCTGTTGCCGCCAGTGGCGGCAGTGATAACAGATCACGTAATCTGGCGTTAGCCACCTCACCCTGATGGGCCACGACTGTGTCGCGGACAATCTCGTCGTCGAAATCCAGGTTTAACTGGCCTTCATTGTCGACGAGCAGTTTGAGCAGGTTCTCTATGTTGGTGCCATACATCTGGCTGGCGTGGGTCGCGGCGCTGCCCGGCACATTTGATGGCCCGAGTATGGTAACGCCGTTGTGGACAACGGTCTGGTCCAGCTCCGTCAGCTCGCAGTTACCACCGGTTTCGGCGGCAAGGTCGACGATAACCGTGCCAGGTTTCATGGCATCCACCATCTCCTTGGTGATCAGTACGGGCGCCTTGCGGCCTGGGATAGCGGCCGTGGTGATGACGATATCCTGCTGGGCCAGCACATTGGCCATCGCCTGTTGCTGACGCTTGAGGAAGTCATCGCTCTGCTCGGCGGCGTAGCCACCCTTGGTTTCAGTGTTCTCGGTTTCCAGATCTAGCTCAACCGGTTTGGCACCTACAGAGAGGATCTGCTCCCGGGCGGCCGGGCGAATATCATAGGCTTCTACCACGGCGCCCAGGCGCTTGGCGGTGGCACAGGCCTGTAGACCGGCGACGCCGACGCCCATGATGAAGGCGCGGGCGGGTTTGAGCGTACCGGCGGCCGTCATCATCATAGGGAACATGCGCGGCGCCTCATGGGCGGCCAGCAGCACGGCCTTGTATCCGGCTATGGTGGCCATGGAGGAGAGGATATCCATGCTCTGGGCGCGGGTGATCCGCGGTACCAGCTCAAGTGCCAAGGCGCTGGTACCTGTTTCGGCCAGGGCGGCGGCATTTTCCGGTTGCGCCAGGGGATCCATCATGCCGATAAACAGCTGCTGGGGCTTCGCCTTGGCCTTGATCTCCTCGAACTGCTCACCCTTAAGGTTGACCAGGGTGATGATATCGGCGCCGAGTACCTCGTCTCTGTTGGCAATAACGGCTCCTGCTTCCTGATAGGCTTGATCGCTAAAGCCCGCAGCGAGACCCGCTCCGCTCTCCACGAGAATTTGGAGGTTTTTTTTGATTAACCGAGTCACATTGGCCGGGATCAACGCAACGCGTTTTTCGTCGGCATGGCTCTCTTTAGGTAGACCTAGTTTCACTGAGAAACCTCTTAGTTGGGGACAGACGTCGTTTGAATTGTTGGCTCGCTATTGTGGCGAGTCTGGACTTAGACACAAGCGCGAATTTTTCATAATCAGCGCTGGTGCACTGGTCGGAGCAAAAAGTTTGCGCCAGTCCACAAAATTTCATTTCAAATTCTGTGGTTAAGGGCACAGCTTAAGCAAATATCGCTCACCACTCTCACTTTTGTAGCTCAAATTATGACCTTTGCATATTCCAAAAATGAATTAAAAATTAGATTTTATTCTTTTTTGCTTTTCTCTTAAGCCACTAAGCTAGGCTAATTACACTGTTATAGGGCCGTCTTCCATGCTGTTAAAAGAGCTTTCATCACTGGCTTCTCCCCTGTCTGCGACGCAGGTGGATAAGCTTAAGCAACTCACCTCTGAACTCAACGCCGTGCAACTCGCCTGGGTAGGCGGTTACCTGTCGGCCACGGCCGAACTGAGCGGCGTGGCCGGCGAGGTGCAGCAAGCGCCCCAGCAGACTATCACCATTCTCTACGGCAGCCAGACAGGTAACGGCCGCGGTATCGCCACCGAGCTGGCAGAGAAGGCGCAGGCCCAGGGCTATAGCGTCAATCTGGTCTCTATGGCCGACTACAAGACGCGCCAGCTCAAGCAGGAGACACTGCTGCTTGCCGTGGTGAGCACCCATGGTGAGGGCGAGGCGCCGGACGACGCCATCGAGCTGCACAAGTTCCTGGCCTCTAAGCGCGCCCCTCAGCTAGACAGCCTTAACTACGCCGTGCTGGCGCTGGGAGACTCCAGCTATGAGTTCTTCTGCCAGACGGGTAAAGATTTCGATGCGCGCCTGAGCGCACTGGGCGCCAAGGCGATCGTGCCGCTCACTGAGTGTGATGTGGACTACGAGAGCGCGGCCAGTCAGTGGCAAGAAGCCGTGTTGGGCGCGGTAAAGCCATTGGTGGGCACCGGCGCCAGCGTGGTCTCCATCGGCAGCGCAAGCAGCACAGTCAGCAGCTCGGCCTTCAGCAAGCAGAAGCCTTACAGCGCCGAACTACTGGTGAGTCAGAAGCTCACCGGCCGTGATTCGGACCGCGACGTACGCCATGTGGAGATAGACCTAGGCGAGTCGGGCCTGAGCTATCAGGTGGGTGATGCCTTGGGCGTCTGGTTCAGTAACAGCGACGCCCTGGTGGCAGAGATCATCCAAGGCCTGTCTCTGGATGGTGAGGCTGAGGTGACTCTGGGTGACGCTACCCTGAAGTTGGCCCAGGCACTTAAAGAGAAGCGCGAGCTGACCCAGCTCTATCCTGGCCTGGTGCAAAACTGGGCGCAGCTGAGCGGCAACGAAGAGTTGCAGGCGATCAGCGAAGACAGAGAGCAGACCCGCCAGTTTATTCTCAAGCATCAGCTTGCCGACCTGGTGGCCAAGTATCCTGTGGATATCGGTGCCTTCCAGCTGGTGGAGCTGCTGCGTCCAATCACTCCAAGACTCTACTCTATCGCCTCGAGCCAGTCTGAGGTGGAGAGCGAGGTACACCTGACCGTGGCCCTGGTGGCTGATGAGCGCGACTCGGGCACCCGCTTTGGCGGCGCGTCTCACTTCCTGGCAAGCGCCAAGGAAGGCGCCGAGGTCAAGGTCTATGTGGAGCCGAACAACCACTTCCGTCTGCCGGAAAACCCAGACACGCCTGTGGTCATGATTGGCCCTGGTACGGGTGTAGCGCCGTTTCGTGCCTTCATGCAGGAGCGTGCGGCCCAAGGCGCGCAGGGCGACAGCTGGCTCTTCTTCGGTAATCCGCACTTCGAGCAGGATTTCCTCTATCAGACCGAGTGGCAGCAGTATCTTAAAGATGGCGTACTGACCCGCTTAGATTCCGCCTTCTCGCGGGACCAAGCCCATAAGATCTATGTGCAGCACCGCATCCTGGAGCAGGGCGAGACCTTGTGGCAGTGGATCAAGCGCGGCGCGCATCTCTATATCTGCGGCGACGCCGAGCGCATGGCCAAAGATGTGCATCAGGCGCTGATCGAGGTGATCAAACAGCATGGTGGCAAGAGTGAAGAGCAGGCCGAGGCCCTGCTCGAGAGCCTGCGCAGCGACAAGCGTTACCAGAAAGACGTTTATTAATTGAGACAGGCGCCAGTCGCCGACAGATTAACTTGCATGGGCAGAGCCGGTGCAAAAGAGACAATAGGGCAGCAGCCATGAGCGACCAGAAATTATCAGTAAACGAGTACCTAAAGACCGACAGTAACTACCTGCGCGGCACTATCGAAGAGGGGTTAGACACCTCGCTGACCGGTGCCTTCAACGACGCGGATCAGCAGCTGATCAAGTTCCACGGTTTCTACCAGCAGGACGATCGCGATCTGCGCAACGAGCGTAAGGAGCAGAAGCTTGAGCCTCTCTACAGCTTCATGCTGCGCGCCCGTGTGGCCGGTGGTGTCTGTACGCCCAAACAATGGCTGGGGGTGGATAAGATAGCCTCGACCCTGACTAGCTCCAACAGCATTCGTCTGACGACCCGCCAGACCTTTCAGTACCACGGTATCCCTAAGCGGAACCTCAAGACGCTGATCCAGGATCTGGACAGAGAGGCGCTGGATTCTATCGCCGCCTGTGGCGACGTGAACCGTAACGTCATGTGTAACCCTAATCCGGTAGAGTCCAAGCTGCATCAGCAGGCCTACTACTGGGCCAAGAAGCTGTCGGACAACTATCTGCCACGCACCAAGGCCTACGCCGAGATCTGGCTGGGTGACGACAAGGTGGCGGTGAGCGAGAGCGAAGAGGTGGAGCCTGTCTATGGCAAGACCTATCTGCCCCGTAAGTTCAAGATGGCCGTGGCCGTGCCGCCGGATAACGATGTGGATGTCTACACCAACGACCTTGGCTTCATCGCCGTGGCCGAAGACGGCGAGCTGGTAGGCTTTAACATGGTGGCCGGTGGCGGCATGGGCTCGACCCATGGCGAGGTCGCGACCTTCCCACGTTTGGGGGATGATTTTGGTTTCATCAAGGCCGAAGACTGCCTGAAGTTTGCCGAGGCCGTGCTCAAGGTACAGCGAGACTGGGGGAACCGCTCAGATCGTAAGCAGTCGCGCCTCAAGTACACCATAGTCAAGCATGGTTTTGAGGCCTTCAAGGCAGAAGTGGAGCAGCGCGCCGGGGTAAAATTTGAGCCTAAGCGTGAGGTGGTGATCGGCGATCGCGGCGATCGTTACGGCTGGATCAAGGGCGTGGATAACCACTGGCACCTGACCCTGTTTATCGAGGGTGGCCGTATAAAAGATCTGCCGGGACAACCGCTGCAGACCGGCCTGCGTGAAATAGCTCTGGTACACAAGGGTGATTTTCGCATGACAGCCAACCAGAACATCATCATCGCCGGTGTGGCCGAAGAAGATAAGGCGCAGATCGAGGCTCTTGCCCGCAGTCATGGCCTGATGGGCAAGCTGATCAGCCCGACCCGTGGCCACTCTATCGCCTGTGTGGCGCTGCCGACCTGTGCCCTGGCGATGGCAGAGGCAGAGCGTTACTTCCCGGACTTCATGACCAAGGTGGAGGCACTGCAGGAGAAGCATGGCTTCCTGGAGCAACCGATAGTGATCCGCATGACGGGCTGCCCTAACGGCTGTGCCCGTCCATTTGCCGCCGAGATTGGTCTGGTGGGTAAGGCGCCTGGACGCTACAACCTCTATCTGGGGGCGAGTTTCGAGGGTACGCGCCTCAATAAACTCTATCGTGAGAACATTCAGGAAGCCGAGATTCTGGCGGCCCTAGACGAACTGTTTGCCCGCTACGTCAAAGAGCGTGAAGCAGGCGAAACCTTTGGTAACTTCACCGTGCGTGTCGGCGTGGTGAAGGCGGTTATCGATGCCGCTAAGGATTTCCATGGATAATTCAGTGATCTCTGCCCAAGCGCTGCAAGCATTGCTTAGCGCGCCCAAGGCTGAGCAAGATGCAGAGCTGGCTCGAGTCAACGCCTTCCTGGCGGGGCTCACGCCCGCCGAGCGGGTGATCTGGGGCCTGGCTTACCTGCCGGGCACCCATGCGCTGTCATCGAGCTTCGGTATTCAGGGGGCCGTAATGCTGCATCTGGTCACCCAGGTACAGCAGGATATCCCGGTGATCCTCACGGACACTGGCTATCTGTTTCCCGAGACCTATCAGTTTATCGATGAGCTGACCGAGCGACTCAAGCTCAATCTTAAGGTGTACCGCGCGCCCATGACCAGCGCCTGGCAGGAGGCCCGTTTCGGTCGCCTGTGGGAGCAGGGGCTGGATGGCCTGGAGCAATACAATCGCCTCAACAAGGTGACTCCTATGCAGACGGCGCTCAAGGAGCTGGAAGTAGGCACCTGGTTTGCGGGCCTGCGCCGGAGCCAGTCCAGCACCCGTGAGGATCTGCCGATTCTGGCGATCCACGGCGATCGCTATAAACTGCTGCCGATCCTGGAGTGGAGCAACAAGGATGTGCATGAGTATCTCACCAAGCATGACCTGCCATACCACCCGCTTTGGGAGCAGGGCTATGTGTCGGTTGGCGATACCCATTCCAGCCGCCCACTGGAGCTGGGGATGACCGAAGAGGAGACCCGCTTCAACGGCCTCAAGCGTGAGTGCGGTCTGCACTATGAGATCTAACGCTGCGGAGTAAATCTCACTGCACTAGCAGTATGATTAATTAGTACTTTTTTCTGATTTGTGCACTTTTTTTACACAGGGTTATGCACAGATCAGAAATTTGAACTATAGTGGTAAGTTCCCGTAGATGGTTTTGGATTGTTGTCTGTATCGGATCCCACTTGGATCCAGTCGCTTTCTCTTCCTCTTTGATGCGACAGGCAGAGCCGCCGACAAGATCGAAACCCAACTCGCTTGGCGAGAGCTAGATGTTTGATTGGTCTGCTGGCGCATGCTAATTAATAGCCATAGGCCCTGGATAGTCCGCTGCGGCTATCCAGGGATATCCCCGCTAATCTTATTTCCCTTTTTATTCATCTATATAGTAATATCGACCCCATTCTTTTCTTATACCAATCAAAGTAAGTCATTGATGGGTATTACGTGCTTGCCAGCTTGGGATAGGCCCGACTGCCGCGCGAATTAACAGGGAGTTTAGTGAATGAAGAAGGCATTAGTGGCGGCGGCGATCCTTGCCATAGGCGCGGGGGGCTACTGGGCGATGCAACAGGCGCCTAAGTCGGTGGATAATCAGGTATTGGCCTATGTACCTGCCGATACACCGCTATTTTCCGCACAGTTTGAGCCTTTTCCCATAAAGGACTATATCGATGCGCTTCCAGAGGCGCAGAAGCAATATCCCGTAGAGATGAAGACCCTGCTGTCTGAGGATGATGATCCCAGAGCCCAGTTTATCTTCAGGGTGTTGGAGCGTTACTTCGACGCCTCTAAAGATGGCCAGCAGCTGATCGATACCTTCGGCCTGCCCGAGAAGATCACCAGTTATTTCTATACCTTAGGCGTATTGCCCGTGATCAAGCTGGATATCGCCAATCCAGATCATCTTTGGGCGGTGCTGGATAAGGCCGAGGCTGAAAGCGGCCTGACGCACACGGCGAAGCAGCTTGGCGAGGTTAAGTACCGTGCCTATCGTCTTACCGACGAGGGCGAGAACGAACGCGTTGATCTGGTGTTTGCCATCGACAAGGGCATGCTGACCTTGACGCTGGAAACCAGCTTCCTCGAGCCTGAACTGCTTGAAACCGCACTGGGGCTAAAGCCGGTTCAAGACTCGCTGGCCAAGGCTGGTACGGTCGATGAGATCATCAAGAAACACGGCTTTAAAAAGGACAGCGTCAGCTATATCAATCATCAGGAGTTAGTGAAGGCGATCACCACCCTGGATGCTAACCAGATGGCGCGTCAGCTGACCAAGATCTTCAAGTTGATTCATGATGATCCCTTCGTTGAGCTGCGCTCTCAGGCCTGTCAAAGCGAGCTGGCCGGCATCGCCGCAAACTGGCCACGCACAGTGATCGGTTATACAGATTTTGAGGTGAAGAACAAGCGGGCCAAGATAGGCTTTAGCACTGTTATCGAGAGCAATAACCAGGTGATCCTCGGCGCCCTGAGTCAGATGCGCGGCTTTATTCCGGCCCATACCAAGCGCATAGACGCTGGGGTGTTCTCCATGGCCCTTGGTTTGGATGTGAATCAGTTTGTGCCTAGCATCTCTAAGATTTGGGATGATCTGCTTACCCCAAGCTATCAGTGTGAGCCGTTGGCGCAGCTACAGGGTGAGATGGAAGGGCAGAGCCCGGCCATGCTGGGTATGTTTACCGGTATGGCCAACGGCGTGAAAGGGGTCTCCTTCTCGCTGCTGGATTACGCCCTAGAGCAAGACACCCAACAGATCTCGCTCAAGGATCTCGACGCCATAACAACCCTGACGGCGGACGACCCGGCGACTCTGTTTAACATGGTGAAGCCGTTTGCCCCCGAGCTGGCCAATGTCAATCTGCCTAGCGACGGTAGCACGGTCGATCTTGGCGCAGCGCTGCAATTGCCGCCATCCCTCGGGGTGCGGGCGCAGATGGCGCTTAAGGGTCAACACCTGACCATCTACACGGGCGAAAAGAGCCAGGCGATCGCCGACAAGCTTGTCGCTGAGAAGCCAACGGCGAATGGTCTGTTTTCTATGACGGCCGATTACGCCAAGCTGTTCACCCCAGCCATGAACCTGATGGCAATGAGCGGCGAGCCTATTCCTGAGGAGCTGGAGGCGCTGAAAGATTATCGCACCCAGCTGAAGGTCGGGATGGATATCAATGCCAAGGGCATAGTCATCGACAGCCTGGTGGAGACCCGCAACGACTAAGGTTTATTCATCGTTGCAAATCAGTCATTGCACATAAGTCATTGCACATAAGTCATAGCAAATAAAAAGCCCCGAGGCCTGAGCGCACGGGGCTTTTTTATTGCTACCTTTTTACTTATTCGGTCTTGGCGATGCCTAAAGCAGCCAGGTTGGCGGCGATATCTTCGGCGGCCGTCTTAGGATGAATATCTTCATCGATTTTCAATATGGTGCCGTCCTCGCCTATGTAGAAGGTGACTCGGCTGGCGACGCGCACCAGGTTGAGCACGTCATAGGCCTTGGCAGTCTCCTTGTTGGGGTCGCTGAGCATAGGGAAATCGGCCTTCTGCTCCTTGGCAAACTTCTGGTTGTCTTCGAGATCATCGACGCTGGCCATCATGTACACGGCCTTGTACTGACGGATAAGATCGCCTTTCTCCACCAGAGATTTGCACTCTAGCGTACAGCCTCGGGTGTTGGCCATGGGGTACCAGGCCAGTACCAGGGTCTGTTTGCCCAGGTAATCGCTGAGCTGATAATAGTGGCCGTCGGTGGCCTGTAGGCGGAAATCTGGCGCCTTATCGCCCACCTTGAGATCGGTGGCGTTGGCCTGTGCGGCGAGCAGTAGGCTCAGGCCGAGCAGGAGTCTGGTGACTAACTTATTCATGTGGGGTCCTTTTTTAGTGAGTTGGCTGTGTTAGTTGTAGGCTTGGTTATATTAGCTGCTTGTATCAATTACTTGTATTAGTTACTTGTATTCGTTGAAGCTGGCGCCTGGCTGTCTGTATCCGGCGCAAACAGGGCGATCAGGTTTTCCCAGTAGACGGCATCATCCAGTGGCTGATCAATATCCGGCTGGGTCGGCACGCCGGACAGCGCCTTGCCCGTGGCGTCATATACCTGGGTGGCGTTGAAACTTATCTTAAAGCCACTGTTTGGCAGGGTGAGCTGCTGCTGTCTGCCATATTCCCCCCGCGTCGCCTCACCCACCACTAAGGTGTCTGGCCAGGTCTTGGCGAAGTGGGCTACCCACTGGCACTGCTGACGACAATCTGGGCCGATCAGCAACATCAACTTACCCCGTTTAGGACGGGGAAGATACGACCAGGGTAAGCTGGCCAGGTGCCAAAACTTGGCCTGCCAGGGGCTAAAACCGGGTTCCTCTTCGGGCAGGTGTGGGCGTAGTAGTTCCAGCTGTAACTGCTCCGCCTGACTCAGGCTAGCGGGCGGCAGGAAGCCTAGGGGCTTGAGGTAGTCGCTGCGCAGATTGGGCCCCTTCTTGTAGCGTGCCACCGCCTGCAGGGAGTCTGGCCAGCCCGCCAGTAGCGGCGGTCTGATGTCCGGGCTGAATGTCTGGGCCAGCATTTTGAGGAGTTCATCGCCCGCGCCATGAGCCTGGCGCAGATCCAATATGGTGACAGGGCTGGTCAGCGAGCGCTTGAGACGTTGCCCTTGGGGGCTGCCTGGATTGAAGCTCGACAGGTCATGGAGGCTAAACACCCCTTGCAGGTCGACACTGACCTGCTCATTGTCATTGCTACTGAGCGCCTGAGGTGGCTGGCTGGTCAGCGCCAGGCTAACTTGGTGGCCGTTGCCCTGCTCATCGCTCAGGGTGAGGCGACAGCGCTCGCTGGGCGCCAGGCCTATCTCGCGCCTGAGCATGGCGATCATCCCAAGATAGCTTGCCTGTTCGCTTACCATGTTGGCCAGGCTGGGGGGCAGAAAGGCTTGGGTGGCTGCTACCCAGAGGGCGATGGGCAGGCCATCGATATGGGTGATAAAGGGCGCCTCACTGTCCAGCGGGCGATTGTCCTGGGTCAGCGCCAGCCACTTATCGTCTAACTTGCGCAGCTTGATCGGCAGGTAGGCCTGGGTGGTGACACCCTCGAGCCGGGCGCTGGGATCGTCTATGGCCGTCAGTATCTTAAGCAGTTGCTGGGCAAACAGCTGACGTTCACCGCCCAGGGGCAGCTGGCCCCGGGCCTTGTTGATCTCAGTCTCCAGGCTCACTAAGCGCTGGGGTGAAGCGGCTGCGCTGGCGGAGTATTGGCTGAGATGCTGTTGCAGATAGTTAAGATCCGACTGCATCTCCCGGGTCGAGAGCTGCGGCTTGGGCGGCTCCTCGCGCAGGGCGATCACCGTCAGCTGAATACAGCTCAGTAGCATGATGAGGCCGAAGCCATTGATGATGCTCTGGTGTCCGAATTTCATTCTGCTTCCTAATACGAGCGGCGAGCATAGCGCGCCGCCTATGGTTAGAGAATGTCGTTGATCGCGAAGCCGATGCCGATCCGCTGGGTATGGGCGTTGTAGTCGATAAGACTCTCGCCATAGCCATTAAAATATTGCGTATAGAGACGCAGATTGCCAATGATGGGATAGCTCCAGGTAAACTCCACCGCGCCGCGGTTAGGGCTCTCTAGGTTGTTGCGCAGCATCAGCGAGAATCTGTGTTTGTCTACACCATAGACCCCCATGAGCTCGAAGTTGCCCATGTAATCCAGGATATCCGGGTTATCGTCTCCCTTGGGTGAATCGGGTGTCTCTTTCTCATCTTCGGGAATCCGCCACCACACCTTGGCGGCGAGGGCGAAGGGGCCGCTATCGAACACCATGGTGCCATAGATGCGGTTCCAGCTGCGGGAGAGGGAGCCTGAATTGCCGTTGGACTGATGCACGGCGCCGACGCCCCAGAAGGAGTTGGTCAGCGGACCTATCTGCCAGTCGTTGTTGAACAGCATGAAGATCTCTGGCTCATGGTTGGTTTCGCGGAACGGCGAGGAGATATCCTTGTTATACACCTGCCAGTAAGACTGGTTGGTGTAGGCGAAAAACAGATGACCGTTGTCGCCGAACACGTTGTACATCAAGGGAAACTTAAAGCTAATCTGAAACTTGGCTTCCAGGTTGTCGATTTCCGAGTTGTTCTTGGACAGTTTCTCATCAAAGGGATCCCTATTGGGTGAGCTGTTATAGGTCACGGGCAAGATGTAGTTGACCTTGTGCGGCGTGATCACGAAGGGCCTCTCCGAGGTGGCCAGCTCATCTTCGACGCGCTGGTCTAGCAGCGAGCTATCCTCTGTGGTTTTCTTCTCTTCTGTGGGCTCGGCGCCCTGGCAGGTTGCAGGCAGTGAACATAGGGTGATTAGGGGAAGCCATTTAAGGTATTGGGTGGTTTGCATCCTTGTTTCCTCTCGTGTCGCAAGCTTAGCGCGTCGTCTCCAATCTAGGCTATGTTGTAACATTTGAGCCCGCCGCGCGCACCTATTTTAATTCTGTCTACTTGATTTATTTCATGAAAATTTCGTCAAACGCCACTAATAACTAAAAAGAATAAAACCTAATAAACTTCTATTTTTTATGGAATAAGAATGACGCTATATTAACCTCATCACTATTGTACGAGATGCGGATATGGAACTATTTACTCTACCCGGGCAGCAGGCACAGGGCAAAGTCTGGCTTTTGGGCGCCGGTCCTGGCGACATTGAGCTATTAACGCTCAAGGCCTACCGCATCCTGAAGAAGGCCGATGTGGTCTTGTTCGACGCCCTGGTGAGCGACGAGATCCTGGCTTTAGTGCCGAAAGAGGCGGAGCTGATCGCCGTGGGCAAGCGCGCCGGTAAACACAGCGCTGCCCAGGAGGAGATCAACCAGCTGTTGGTGACCAAGGCTTATACCCGCAAGAATGTGGTGCGTCTCAAGGGGGGCGATCCCTTCATCTTCGGCCGTGGTGGCGAAGAGCTGGAGACCCTGGTAGAGGCGGGGGTTGAGTTCGAAGTGGTGCCAGGCATCACGGCGGCCAGCGGCACCGCTGCCTACGCAGGTATTCCCCTGACCCACAGGGACCATGCCCAGGGAGTCACCTTTATTACGGGTCACTGCAAGTTGGAGAGTCGTCCCATGGACTGGCAGTCCTATGCCAACAGCGCCAATACGCTAGTGGTCTATATGGGGATCCTCAACGCCGCCAGCATTCAACATGGACTTATCTCGGCTGGGCGCTCGCCCAAGACGCCGGTGGCTATCGTCTCTAAGGCGACTACGGCGGCGCAGCAGCGCTTTATTGGTACCCTAGGTGAACTGGCGGAACTGGCGGCGGATCCGGCACTGGAGATGCCGGCGCTGATTATCATAGGTGAGGTGGTTGGCCTGGCCGATAGCCTGCACTGGTTCAACCCTGAGACCAGCCCTAAGACCCTGGATGCTGCTGTGAAGCAGTCGTTGGGCCAATAATCTACTTTTCAGTAATCTACGTTTCAGTAATCTGCTTTTTAGTAGTCTACTTTAAAGTCTTTCTTGAAAAGTGCCTGCAGCGCGCGGGCATACTCTTCATCTGCCTTGGGGCGCACCAGCTGTGCCAACTCGTCGCCGGTCGGCGTCAGTCGATAATAGCTAAACACTAAGTGTCCGTGCTTGGGTGTCAGCGTCATACGCTTGCCCGACAGGGTAAAGCTGATGGGGTTCTTGGCGTTGAGCTGCCCCGTCTCAAACTCGCTCCTGTGCAGCAGGCCTGCATCTACCAGGGTGAGCACAGAGGAGTAGGGCAGACCAAACTGCGACAGGGCGATCTGGGTGGTATCCGTCTTGCGAAACAGCTGGCCTATGCCGCCGGCGTGGCGAAAGCCGATCACTAACTTGAGCTTAGATTCGTTGTTGAAGGTGACCGCCATTCCCAGGGCCTTCTCGAACATCTGCGCCTCTTTGTGGGTCAGCTGCTTCAGGGTCGCCAGACTCCTGAGACTAAAGCTGCCTGGGCTGGTGATCTCGTTGGCCAGGATCCGGCCCCACAGGGCCTGCATGTTGCGGTTGTGGATCTGCTCCGCCAGCTGAAAGAACTGGTGGATCCAGTCGGGGTCGAGATCCGCCCCGGTCACATCCGACGGCGTGTGGGAGAGGGCGATGGCGTAGATGTTTTCCAGGTTAGCCTGATACTGGCTGGCGAGCTTGCGCAGACGATGGTCCGATCGCTCTGCCACAGAGGCCTGAGAGGGACGGTAATCCTCGTCGCTTCCCAGACCGATCAGGCGGCCAAGCAGCAGGGCCTTGCGGCGGGCAGATACATCGGGTTGATTGGACCCTGAGTTGGATAGCTTAACGATCTCGGCCATAATCTTTTCTTGTGAATAATCTTATCTTGTAAATAGTCTTATCTAGTGAGTGACACTATCGTCCGATTCTATCTGAATTTCGCCCTAGGCCCTAGCCCCAACCCCTAGCTTCAAGCGTTGGCCGGCCAGTTGACATGCTTGTCCTGGGCCGGATGGCGCGGAATGTTGAAGGCCAGCACCAGTGAGCAGAGGGCGAAGCCTGCCCCGATAAAGAACACCCACTTGTTGGAGTAGAGCCAGAGCATCCCCAGCAGCGCCGGGATCACCACGGCCGCGATATGATTGATGGTGAAGCTGACCGACATGGTGGCGGCGATATCCTTGGGCTCGGCGATCTTCTGGAAATAGGTCTTGATGGCGATGGCCATGGCAAACAGCAGATGATCCAGCACATAGAGCACGGCCGCCATCTCCGCCTGCTGGACGAAGGCGTAGCTGGTGAAGATCACTATCAGGCCCACATACTCTATCATCAGGGCGTTACGCTCGCCGATGCGGCCGATAAAGCGGCCAATGGCGGGGGCGAACAGCAGGTTGACCACATAGTTGATCAGAAACAGCGCGGTGATCTGGCTGACGCTATAGCCAAACTTCTCCACCATCATGAAGCCGGCAAACACCATGAAGATCTGTCGCCGCGCGCCGGAGAAGAAGGTCAGCAGGTAGTAGAGCCAGTAGCGTCGTCTGAGGATCACCTTCTTGTGCTGCACCTCGCCCTGGGGAAACTGCGGGAAATAGAGGGTCAGGGCGATCACCATCAGCAAGCCCAGGCCCCCTATGATGGCGTACATCCACTGATAATCCAGCTGCAGATAGGTCATCACTACCCAGATGCTACCATAGCCTGTGAGGGCCGCCGCCGAGCGCCAGGCCAGCGCCTTGCCCATGAAGCCTGCGGTGTCGGCCTTGTCGACCCACTGCAGGGTGAGGGACTGATTGATGGTCTCGTAGTAATGAAAGCCCACCGACATGAGTATGGTGGTCAGGTAGAGGCCCAGCACCTGAGGGAAGAAGCCTGTGATGCCGACCCCTATGGTCAGCAGGGCGAGAGAGACCAGGGCGAAGGTCTGTTCCCTGAGCAGCAGCAAAATGAAGATGGCGGTAAAGGCCAGAAATCCGGGTACCTCGCGCAGACTCTGTAATATGCCTATCTCGGCGCCGGTAAAGCTGGCCCGCTCGATGACGAAGTTATTCAGCAGCACCTGCCACACAGAAAACACCAAGGACATCACGAAGGTCATCAGCAGTAAGAGGGTTTGGGGGTTCTTCTTTAACATTCCATTGGCTTCCAGTCTTTCCCGGGGCGATCAGTCTACCCCATAGCTTGGGCGGCACAAACTGGTTTCAATCATTACGCCCTAGCATGCTTTGTCATCAATTTGTTATTAACAAATGTAAATTGTAATGCAAATTATTCTCATTTGAAATATTGTGCCCGCAATTTAATGGGGGATGCTGTTTATTCAGCATGGAGAGAAGATGACACTGAAATTAACCACCTTAGGGATGGCTATCGCCGGCTTGCTGGCGGGCAATGCCTATGCCGACACTCAACTAAATAACACAACCAATACCGCCACCAATACCGCGACCTTAGCCGAGTCGATCGCCAGGCAGGAGCAGGCGCTTATCCAGCTGAAACAGGAGCTGGCCCAGCTTAAGGCGCAGCAGGCCGACAAACAGGTAGAGAAACAGGCCGAGCAACAGATTGATCGGCAGGCGTTGACCAAGGTGGTACAGGAGCAAGTTGCCCTGGAGGCCGCTAACAGCCCCTGGAACCGGTTCAAGTTTGAATCCTACGGCAGCATGAATTACACCAGCGACGAGTATTTCGATAACGTGCAGGACACCTCGCCCGAGCGTCGCGGCCGTCTTGATCTGGAGCGGATCGTCACCGAATTTGGCTACCAATTCAACGACGAGTGGGACATGGAGGTGGAGATCGAATATGAACATGGCGGCACGGGCAGTGCCCTGGAATATGACGGTTTCGACGAGTTCGGCGAGTTCGAGTCGGAGGTCGAAGCCGGCGGCGAGGTGATGATCGAGAAGGCCCAGCTCAGATATCGCCCGAGTAAAGCCTTCGGCGTCAAGTTCGGTAACATACATCTGCCTGTGGGGCTTTCCAGCGTGCTGCATAAGCCAAACCAATACTTGACCGTACTGCGTCACCGCAGCGAGGCGGCCATGTTACCCGCCGTGTGGAACGAGACGGGTATCGGCTTCTTCGGCGACCTGGGGGATTTCCATTATCAGGCTCAAGTCGTTAGCGGCCTCAACTCTGAGTATTTCCGCACCTACGACTGGATAGCATCGGGCCATCAGAAGCGCTTCGAGCACATCAACGCCGACGAGCTGGCCTATGTGCTGCGTCTCGATTACGGCAGCTTCAAACAGCCAGGGCTGGCCCTAGGCGCCGCCTACTACTATGGCAATACCAGCGGTAATCGCCACAAGAGCAACAAGCTGGCCGGTGACGGCAGCGTGAGCCTGCTGGCACTGTCTGGTGCCTATGTGGACGGCCCTTGGATACTGCGCGGGCAGTATTTGCAGGGCACCCTGGATGATGCCGATGCGATCACTCAGGCCAACAAGACCACCCCGGGCCTCAAGCCAGGTAACTTCGCCCAGCTGGGCAGCAAGGCAGAATCCTTCTTCGTCGAGGCGGGGTTGGATCTCAACCACTTCTTCTCTGTGCCGCTGACTGTGTTTGCCAACCTGGATTATGCCAACCCGCTGAGCGAGGTGGAAACCGGTACGGCCACCAAGCGTTATGAGAACACCTGGACCAGCGTCGGCATCAACTACTCGCCGATCCCCGAGATAGTGATCAAGGCCGAAGGTGGCCTGCATCAGGTGGCGGTTGCAGCCATCCCGGATACCCATTTCTTTGCCCTGGGCGTGGGATATCAATTCTCGCTCTAACGGCCGACAACTTTGATTCTTATGGAGAGACAGATGAAACACTTTAAATATGGCGCGATCGCATTGGCACTGATTTCGGCCCTGGCGGCCTGTGGTGGTTCGGGCAGCGACGAGCCCGAGGTGGTGGTGCCCGAGACAGGTTTTAGTTTCGATGCCGACGCCCTGATCGTCAACTTGAGCGACGAGGTGATCGTCAAGGGTTACAGTACATTGGCGGATCGCGGCGAGGCGCTGCTGCAGGCTACCCAGACCCTGGTTGCCACTCCGACCCAGGCAAACCTTGAGGCGGCACAGTCGGCCTGGAAGGCGGCCCGTCAGCCCTGGGAGCAGGGCGAGTCACACATCTTTGGCCCGGTGGACTCGCTGGGGATCGACCCACACCTGGATAGCTGGCCGCTGAACACCACAGATCTTAAGACGGTCTTAATCAACAGCAGCGGCTTCGATGCCGAGACCATCAAGGGCTGGAACGATGACGTGCAGGGCTTCCACACCATGGAGTTTCTGCTGTTCGGTGACGGCATAGACGACAACGTCAAGCAGATCGACGAGCTGACCGCCAATGAGCGCGACTACCTCATGGGACTGGCCGAGGTGTTTCGCGACTACACCAAACAGCTGGCCGGTGCTTGGCTGGTCAGCCATGACGGCCAGAGTGGCAAGGCCTATGGCGAGTTGCTGAAATCGCCGGGCGTCGATGGCAATACCTTCTACAGCTCGCATGTGGGCGTGTTGGAGGAGCTGATCAAGGGGATGATCGGCATAGTCGATGAGGTGGGCAACGGTAAGATTGCCGATCCCTTTGGCGGCTCGCTGGCCAGCGCCGACACCTCCAAGGTGGAGTCGCAATACTCTTGGAACTCGCTGACCGACTTTAGCGACAACATCATAGGGGTACGCAACGTCTATCAGGGCGAGTTCACCGGCGAGGCCGACAAGCAGGGGATCATCGACTTCGTGCGCGCCGCCGACAGCGAGTTGGCTAGCCGGGTCGCCGCCGAAATAGACGCTGCCATCTTGCAGATCCGCGCCATCGAAGGCACTGACAAGATGCCGTTCCGTCAGGCGATAAAAGATGAGGCGGGCCGCGCGCGCATCCAGAAGGCGGTCGATGCCCTGGCCACCCTGCAGGCGAGTCTGGAAAACCAGGTGCTGCCGCTACTCAAAGAGTGGAAGGTATAAGGCCAGTTAAGAAGAGAGCCCAGGCTCTCTTTTTCTTGCCTATATAACCATATAAAAACAAAGGCTAAATGGCAAAAGGCTTATTTAGCCCGACTGCAATAAAGTGTGATAAAGATGATGAATTGCTTAACCAAACCCTCCGCCCTGTTGGCGGCCTTGACCCTGGCTCAGACATTGGCGCTAAGCGGCTGTGGCGGCTCGGGTGATGAGATAGAAGTGCCAGAGCCCGAGAAGCAGTATCCCGACTATACCCAGGTGACGGCATTGGGCGGTGACACCACCACCTTCGATGCCTCGAGTTCGGGCCACGGCTACTCTACGCCGGCGCTGAATCTCAACCAGGCGCAGCTCGCCCAGCACCTAAGCGGTGACTTGAATTTTGAGACCGCCTTTACCACGGCGCCCAACGAGGAGCATCCCGAGCTCGACGGCCTAGGGCCAGTGTTCAACAACGCCGACTGTAACTCCTGTCATCAGCGCGACGGTCGTAACTCGACGCCGATAGTGCCAGCAGGTCAGGCGCGCATAAAGCTCGGCTCCGAGGCGGGGATCTTCCTGCGTATCAGCAAGGCGCCGGACCAGCCCTGCCTGCAAGGGACGGCAGCGAACAACTACTGCGCGCCTATTCCTGTGCCCAACTTCGGCACTCAGCTGTTTCACCGCGGGGTGCTTAAGGCCAGGGAAGATTGGCAGCAGAACCTGTTCGGCGGTCAGGCGGATGTCTACCTCTCCTACGAGCTAAAGACGGTTACTTATCCTGACGGCACCGAGGTGACGCTCAAAAGGCCACGGTTTGCGGTGGAGAACCCTTTCGATGCGCCGGGTGAGCACCTCAACAGCAGCAATATGACCTCTGAGCTTTTGCAGAGCGATGTTTTGATGGGCTGGCGTAACGGCATGCCAGTGTTTGGTCTTGGGCTGCTGGAGGCGATCCCCGAGGCGAGCATTCTGGCGCTGGTGGATGAAAACGATGCCGATGGCGATGGCATCTCAGGGCGGGCAAACTATGTGTTCGACGCCGTCAAGGCCCGGCGCGGCGAGAGCCATCCCGTTTCTTTGGGGCGTTTCGGCTGGAAGGCCAATACCCCCAGCGTGCGGGTACAGTCATTGGGCGCGCTACGCGGCGACATTGGGATCACCAATCCTCTGTTTCCCGAGGAGAGCATCCAGGGCACCAGCATGCACGACAGCTACCTAACCCGCACTGGGTTTATCGATACCGGCAGCGGCCTTGACGGTGAGCCGGAGGCGAGCGCCGAGTTTAGCGACGACGTGGTCTTCTACGCCGAGACCCTGGCGGTGCCAGCGAGACGTCAGGTGGATGATATTAAGGTGAGGGAAGGGGCGCGCCTGTTCGAGCAGGTAAACTGCAGCGGCTGTCACCAGCCCAAGTTTGTCACCAAGACTAGCGGTGAGATTGGCGGCCTGCCCATGATAGATGCCCTCAAGGGGCAGACCATCTATCCCTTCAGCGACATGTTGCTCCATGACATGGGTGAAGGCCTGAGTGACGCTCGTCCCGACTTCCTGGCCAGCGGCAGTGAGTGGCGCACCCGGCCGCTTTGGGGCATAGGCCTGACCCAGACGGTCAATCCCCAGGCGGGCTTCTTGCACGATGGCCGCGCGGCGAGTGTGGAGGAGGCGATCCTCTGGCATGGCGGCGAGGCCCAGGCCAGTACAGATAAGTTTATGGCCCTGACCCAAGAGGAGCGCTCGCAACTGCTGGCCTTCGTGATGTCCCTCTAAGGTAAGAAAGGCGATGAGGAGCGCGGTCTAGGCCGCGCTTTTTTATGACAAAATGTATCCAGGAGGCAATTTGTGACCTCGGTAAACTTAAGCCGGATTTTGCCCTTAGTCCTCGTGATCTGTTTCAATTAAATATTGCCCGATTTCCCCTATCATGGTGCTATAGCAAGAATTAAGTCGACTTAGGGGCCTTCGTGAGCAAAATATTAATCATCTATTCCAGTGTGCATGGACAGACCCGTAAGCTGTGCGATTTCATGCAGCGCGAGCTCGAGGCGCTGGAACATAGCGTCACCTGCGCCAGCATAGACAACCCGCCCGCCCTGGAAGGGTTCGATAAGATAGTCCTGGGCGCCAGCATTCGTCACGGCAAGCATAATCCCAGGGTGTATGACTTCATTCGCGAGAACATCAAGGTGCTGCAGGAGAAGGCCAGCAGTTTCTTTTCGGTGAGCCTGGTGGCGCGCAAGCCCGCCAAGAATACCCCTGAGACCAACCCGTACATGCAGGCGTTTCTGGCCAAGTCGCCCTGGCAGCCAAAGCTGCTGGCGGTGTTTGGCGGTAACCTGGATTATCAGGGGTATAACGCCCTGGACCGCAACATCATACGCTTCATCATGTGGATCACTAAGGGGCCGACGGCGCCGGATACCAAGGTCGAGTACACCGACTGGGACAAGGTGAAATACTATGCCCAGCAGGTCGATGCGCTCTAGTATTGCGCGCTTTCGTAAAGTCCAAGCGTCAACCTAGCGTGAGTCATATCAAGGGGAGAGCAAGATGAAGACACTGACCAAGCTGCGCGAGGTGCTGGAGACCTATCAGCATCTGTTTGTCATCCTGTTAACCCTGTTTCTGGTGAGCACCAGCGGCTGGCTCATGATGGGGCGGGCGCTGCGGGCCAACGCCTCGGTCTGGGATATCCTGCATGTCTACCTCGGGCTGCTGGCGGGGATCTTCTCGGTCACCATGTTGGCGATCAACCTGATGCGCGGTCAGTGGCGACAATATTTTCCCTATCTGGTGGGCGACTTTACCCAGCTGAGTAACGATGTATGCGGCCTGAAGCGTGGCAAGTTGCCCCTGGCCGGTGGCCGCGGCCTGTTTAGCGTGGTCGAGGGGATAGGCATGCTGCTATTTGTGGCGGTATCCGTTACCGGCCTTATGTGGTTTCTCACCCAGGGCTGCAGCGAGGCCCTCAATTGGCGCAGCTATCATCACAGCCTGGCCCATGGTTTCATCGTCTTCATGGTGATCCACGCCCTGTTTGCCCTGTCGCACCTGCTGGACTTTATTCGTCGCTAGGCCAGTGCTAGGCCAGAGTTAGGCCAGTGTTAGCGCCCGCGAGAGTTTAAGCACCGCAAGACAAGGTTAGAGTTGATCACTCCTCATCGATTAACTGCTCGATAAACCAGTTGCCCGCCTGGCCCAGTCCCTCCTGCCAGATGAGATCTATGGGCCAGTGATTGCCCTGCTTACCATAATCGAAGTTCAGATCCTTAAGCTTGCCCTCCTCGATGAGCGGCTGGGCGAGCGCCTCTGGATACATGGCAAAACCACAGCCCGCCAACAGTAGCTCCCGCAGCTGATAGAAACGCTCGACGGTCACCAGCTTGCTGGAGTAGCGCATCACCTCGAGGTAATGGGGCAGTATGATGTTGCCCGCAGGCGGCATGAGTTGGTGATGGTGATCGAAATCTTCCAGTTCGGGGGCACTCCTTAGCTGCGCCAGTGGATGCTGGGGGGCGCTCACCAGCAGCCATTTAATACGGCTGATGGTTTGGATGTTGACCCCCCTGAGGTTTGCCAGGCGATTGGGCGCGATGATGATATCGCACTGAAGATTTTGCCAGTCCAGGGTCTCCGCCTCGACTATGTTGATTTCCAGATCTGGGTAGCGCGCCGCTAGCTCGCCGATGAGCCGGGTGTATTCGGGGTAGCAGGTATAGGGATGCAGGCAGATGGAGAGCTGGCTCTCTATCCCTTCGCTCATCATCTGTGCCTGACGCTCCATGGCGATAAGCTTGGGCAGTATCTCCAGCGCCTTCACATAGAGGCGTTTGCCCTCCTGGGTGAGCTGTGGTTTCTTACCGCCATGGCGCTCGAACAGGGTCAGCTCAAGATCAAACTCCAGATGTTGTATCGCCTTGTTGACCGCGGCAACGCTGACCCCCAGCTCCTTGGCGGCGCCTGAAAAGCTGCCATGCTGGGCTACGGAAACAATGTATTGCAATCTCTCTGTGGTGATGATCATCGGCGAACCTTTAACTTTAGGTTGATAGTTCTTAGCGTAGCACTTTTTTCGCCTTTGGTACGATTAACCCGTCAACGAATCAACATCCTTAGTTACGGAGATTGTTACCATGAAAAAAGTACTACTAAGCACCACTATCGCAGCCCTATTTGCCACTACTATGGGCGCCGCCATAAACGCCGAAGCCTGTTCTCGTCTGGTGACAGAGACCCAATACGGCACGATGTTAATGCGCACCGCAGACTGGGTGAGCACTGCCCCCTTCGACGGTCACATGTCTGTCTTCCCAGTTGGCACCGAGCGCACCATGCGCGGTCAGGTTGCCGAGTACCAGCAGGCCATGACTAAGTGGCAGACTAAGTACCACACCCTCTCTATCGAAGAGCATGGTGCCTTTGGCGGCCTGTCGGGTCAGACTTCTAACGAGAAGGGACTCAGCGTGATGGCACTATCTCAGCATGACAGCGAGCCTTATCTGAGCCAGCACAAAGATAATGGCGCGCCAGCGGTCAACACCGCCGATGTAGTGAGCTTTATCACCGAGCGTTATGCCACCACCGCCGAGGTGAAAGCGGCCCTGGATAATGGTGAGTTCCAAATCGCCTGGGCCTCTGCGCCAAATGGTATGGAGCACGCTGCGCCGCTGCACTACTCTGTGGTTGATGCCGACGGTAACATCATGCTTATCCAACTGGTGAAGGGCGGTGAGCAGAAGATCTATCTGGGTGATGCCGAATCGGATCTGCGTGTCAAGACTAACGACCCGCTGCAGGAGAAGCACAGAGAGTATATGCAGCAGTTCGACCTTAAGGATCCTAGCGTTGCCACTAAGATGCCTTGGAGCATCGGCGGCCTGGAGCGTAACTCACGCCTGCTGGCCATGTCGACTCACATGGACTTAGAAGGGCTGAGCTACACAGAAACCGTTGCTCGTCAGAAGAGCACCTTCGATGCGGCGGCGCTGGTGCCATTCGGTGTGCAGGACCCTAAGACGGGTAAAGACTATCCAAGCTTCTTCAGCATGCAGTACAACCTGGATAACGGTGATATCTGGTTCCGCAGCCTGATGAGCGGCAAGGAGATCAAGTTTAACCTGGAAGACACCAAGCAGTTCAAGACGCCAATGCATGCCGATATCATGGCTCAGGTAGACAAAGGCGCTCAGACCATCACCTGGTCTAAGATGTAAGCTAGGCGAATGCCTTAACAAAATGGGTTTAAAAAAGCGCGGCTTAGGCCGCGCTTTTTTTATCTGCTCCTATGGCTAGTTGCCAGCTTGGGCGGCCGCCTCAGGTTCCTTTGTGGGGGCATTGCTAGACGCCTCCTCTGAGCGCTTCTCATCATCCGTGCCCGTCTCATCAGTCAATTCCGTTTTATCAGTTGATCCCGTCTCATGGTGCAGAAGGCTGAGCAGCAGGCCACCAATAATGATGGCGATACTGATAGAGATAAGGCGCACCAGCTGGGCATAGAGGGCATCGGATCCTATGTGAGTGATGATCTGATACACAAGCACCACAAAGTTGGTAAACAGCAGCTGATAGATGGCCAGGGGAGTGGCTCGCCTGATGGCAAAGCCCGCCAGTTGCAGGCCGCAGAAGATGGCCATTCCCAACACCACCCAGGTCGGCAGACCGAAGGCGAAGGTCAACATCACGGGGAAGGTGAAGAGGATACCTATGGCCGTGGTGATCAGACGATTCTGCTTGAAGCTCTTATGCTCCTTGGGATCCGCCAGCTTGATCATGCTGCCTATGGTGATAGCAATCAGCATGCTCTGGGAGCTGCCGATGCCGATCAGCGCCGCCAACACTATGGTCATGGCGGTGGTCTTAAATAAGATGGTGCCCATATGGGTGCTGCTGCCATCGGCCTGGGTCTCATCGGGCAGTATATCTTGCTCGTCGCCGGGAAACAGCAGGAAACTCAGATAGGTGAGGATCAGTGCCAGCACCGCCGATTTCATCAACAACCAGGGCAGCACCTCGATGGGCGCCTGCATCTGCTTACTCATGATGGTCATGATGATCACCACGATCAACATCAGAGTGGCGAGCAGATCTTTGCCGTCGTTGTGGCTGCGATAGAAACTCCAAAACAGCAGCGACCAGCAAAACAGCAGGTAACCGCTGGGAGAGTCCAGCAAGAGTCCGCCGATAAACACCAGCCCCAGGCTGACAAACAGGACGATCAGCAGCAGCTTGAGCATCAGGCTTAGGGGCGGACGCGAGGGCATCAGGGTGAGAAAGATCACCATGAACATGGGCGCCAATATGGCTAGCGGCGCCGCCTGGGACCAGAGGTAAAACAGCAGCGCTAGCGGGCCGAATACCAGGCGTATGATAGGGTTGGCTGGGCTATGAAACATAGGTCCAGATACTCACTATCTGCATCCAGATGCCGGCTAGGAACTCGCCTATGCTGCTCTGCTCTGTGTAGAAGGCCACTGTGGCCTGAGAGCCGTAGCGAATATTGCCTGGCGGCTTGGTGCCGGTGAAGACTATGTTGACCGGGTAGCGCTGGGCCTTGATGCCATTGCTGTCTGCAGTGAGAAACCCTGTATTCTGGTCGATATTGTTACTGCCGCCCGTACCCCAGCCTATGCTGTCGACCTTGCCTTCTAGCACTCGTCCCGGCAGGGCGTCGAGGACTATCTCCACCTTATTGCCCACCTTGATATGCTCCAGCGAGTTCTCTCTGACCAGGGCCGAGATCCACACGCCCCTTGGATCGATAAAGGTCAACATGGGCGAGCCGACGTTGGCGCGCTGTCCCAGGGTGAGCTGAAGGTTGGTGACCACGCCCTTAGAAGGGGCCTTGACCTGAGTCTTTTGCAGATCCAGCTGAGCCTTCTCCAGGTTTGCCATGGCAGCGAGGATCTGCGGATTGTCCTGACCCGCCGGGCCCAGGGCCTGTCTGGCCTGAACTAGCGAGGCCTCGGCCGCTTCGAGATTCGCCTGGGTTCTGTCTCTGGCCTCGATGGCGTTATCCAGCTCTGCCTGACTGAGTACGCCCTGTCCGGCCAGCTCGCTGACGCGCGCGGCTTGCTCCTTAGCGTTGTTGCGCGCCGCGATGGCATCCACCACCTTGGCCTGGGCCACCTCTACCGCCGCCGTGCTGGCACCGATATTCTGCCCCGCCAACGATAGATTGGCCTGCGCCGATTGCATGGCGAGACGATAGTTGCGCGGATCGATCTGAAACAGGGGCTCGCCGGCCTCGACGATCTGGTTATCTCTGACGCTCACCTCTGTGATGTTACCGGCGACCTCTGAGGCCACCCGCACCAGATAGGCATGCACCCTGGCATCGCTCGTCATGGGCGTTACCCTGTCGGCCCACAGGCTATAGAGCCAGACCGCTAAGATTAAGCCTATGATGTAAAAACTCATTTTCCGTGATGATTGTTCCGCAGCAGACATGCCTTCGCCTCGATGAATAGAGATTGTTTCATGGTAAACCTCGATCCTGTTACCAGCAAGTAACAAGTCTCGTTTTAGTGGTGTTTATATGACCTAGGTATCTAAAAAGGCGGGGAAAGTGGACTAGCCTGATTTAGTTTAGGTCTTGGCAAGCTTATTGTGAAGGGCTAAGAGCAGAGCTAGGCATAGCCTGCTTTGCAGAGCATTGCGAGTATGTTAGCTTGGGAGCATATCGCCATGGCGAGCGGATAAACGTCTTCGTCGGTGCGTGCAGGGAATGGGTCAATTCATGGAAGGCATCTGGGATCTCTCCTAGCAAATACACTCCTTCAGCTGTCTAGATTTACCGACATTACCTAATGTTTTTCGCTAAAAAAATTAAAGGATTAATTAGATATGCCTAGATTGAGCAAGGTGAATTTGCTGTTTCTACTCGGCCTTGGCGGCTGCCAGGTCTCCCTTAACGGTATCCCTCCTATGCCCGAGGTGATCGAGCTAGCCGATGGAACCTATAAGGTGTTTGTTGCCCACCCCAGTAAGACACAGGTGGTGAAAACCTCTAAAGGATTCATGAATAAGATATGTAGTGATAAGGGACTGAGTTACGACATCATCTCTGAAAATATCGAGATGACGGGTGAAGCCATCGACCAAACCAAGAAATCTTCCTCTGTATCAGTCTTGGGCGTGAGCCGCACCGAATCAGAATATGAAACTAAACATATGCAGGAAGGGGAGGTGCATTTCAAGTGTGTCCCTGAGGATGAAGCGGCCTCAAGCCTGGTGCATCGCACGACGCCTTGAGCTGGTGCCTTACAATTAGCGCTTTAGTAAACGGATAATGCCAGAAATCATAATAGGAAAATCAAAATGTCAGGGAATATCTTTAAATTTAAAGACGCAAGACTATTAACTCAATGGGTGCGTTATCTGCTTTATGCCCAAGTCTTTGTTGCATTGCTCGCGATTAGCTCCAATTACATGGAATATCAGTTGCTGATGGATTATCAGTCTGGGGCTTATTCTTCAGAGGAGCAGGCGATTGCCGATGGTGACGAAAATGATCGACGCCAGCTGGGGGTGGCAGGTCTCTATTTTGTTGTCTTTATCGTTTCGGGGATCATGATCCTCAAGTGGATATACAGGGCGAACTTCAACGCGCGTCAGCTGGGCGCCACTGATATGAGCTTCACTCCTGGCTGGTCCATCGGTTACTTCTTCATTCCCATCTTCTGCATCTGGAAACCCTATCAGGCGATGAATGAGATCTGGCAGGCGAGCCATGATCCCGAGAACTGGAGTTTGAGCGGCTTCAACTCCAGCATCAGCCTGTGGTGGCTACTATGGATCGTCAGTAATGCCCTGGGTCAGGTGGTATATCGATTAACAGATAAGGCAGAGGAGTTACAAGATTTCATTAATCTCAACATGCTAGCTCAAGTATCAGAGGTTTCCACTATCTTATTGGCCTTCGCTACCCTAAGTGTGATTAACACTATTTACCGGGCACAGACCGAGGCGTTGGCGCGGGGGGAGCAACAGACCTATCAGGGGGCGCAGCAGGTGGTTGTCGGCTAACGCCACAAGGTTAAAGCCAATGCGATTAATAACAACGAGAAACGAAAAAGGCGCCGTAGGGCGCCTTTTTTATGTCATTTTGCCGAGCCTATTTGTGCTCGACGGCTAGGTAGTTGATCAGATCGATCAGCTCACCCAGGGTGCGGATCTGGCTTAGGTTGACCGCATATTTATCGTTAACGATAAAGGTGGGTACACTCTGAATGCGGAACTCACGCTGCTGGGCGCGCCACAGGTCGAGCTTGCCACTGACCGTCTTACCATCGGCGATCTCGTCATACTTGCTGATATCGATCCTCTGATCGGCGAACACCTTCTTGATGTCGTCGCGGGTATTAATAGCAGGTTTCTCATGGGCGCTATGGTCATGATCATGGCTGTGTCCGTGGCCGCCTTGCTCGCCCTGAATGGCGCTAAACATGGCGTGGACCATCTTGTCTTCGACGCCCAGCTCCTGGATCACCCCAAGTGAGCGCATTACCTCTGTGCCTATGTCTGAGTTCATGAAGTCCACATGCTTGCTGTCGAAGCTCACTCGCTTGTCCAGGTTAGCCTTGATGTCTCCCAGGAACTGAGTCTCCATGTTGAAGCAGTTGTGGCAGTAGAAGGAGTAGAACTCGGTCAGCTTAGGGCTGGCACTTGGGGCCTTGTCAGACACCGTCATGAAGTGTTGCCCCTCGACAAACTGGGCGGCAAAACTGGTGAGCGGCGCCACGGCTAGGGTCAGGGCGAGTGCGATATGTTTAATCATGATGATCCTTAAATTGATAGCGTCGTTGTGCAATCAATGGCTAACGTCAATCGACAATAGGGTTAGCCTAAATGCCAAAGCTTAATTATGACTGAAGGCGCAGTTAGAAACAGTGACCAGAGTGTGACCTGAGCTGAAGTTCTGAGTATTGTTTGTCGGTAGAAAGGGCGGATCTGTGACGGGGCTAGCGCGACTCTCTCAGTGTCTGCCAGGCCTCGCAGACCCGCTTAAACTGAGTGGCGTCGCCGCCGTCACGGTCGGGGTGCCATTGCAGGGCCAATTTTCGCCACTGCTTGCGTATCTCTCTGTCGCTGGCGTCTTGAGGCAGCTTAAACACCTCCAGCGCCTGACGTTTGGGCAGGGCGTCGTGGCGGGTGCCAATATAGTCCTCATAGCGCTGCCAGAAGGATTCCAGCATCTCCTGAATGATATCCGGGCAGGTGTCGTAGTGCTGCCAGTCCTGATAGTAGCTTCTTAGGGCGTCATCCTGACTCAGCTGGCTATCTAAATTGCTGGGAGGGATGCGAAAGATCTGTATCTCCATCGCCCTGACCTGCAGGTAGCTGCCGGGCAGTAGCATGGCCTGTAACTCGAACAGGGCGTTCATCAGCAGGAAGTTCTGCTTAAACAGGGCCTTCTGTGGGTCTGTGTCCAGCGCGCGCATCAGGCCTTTCTCTTGTAGGGCGGCGGCCAGGTGATGCACCTTCCAGCTTCGGTTGCTGCGCTGCAGCAGGGTGAGGAGCGGCCAGATGAGCGGGTTATCGCCTTTGATGGCGAAGCATTGGCTGGACGATGAGGCGTCTTGCAGCCTGGCGGCTGTCGGGGTCGATTTGGCAAGAAGCATACAGAGAGTCTCATCCGTGACTGGCGATAATTTCTACTATGACAATGGTGAAAATAGAACGCAAGTCTTATTGGTTAAGCCTGGGCTTGTCGGGCCAGCAACCAATGAAAAGGCGATGCATGGCATATGCATCGCCCTATGGCAGATCATGAGTTGAGACGCTTAGATCTCGGTGAAGAGCGTCTCGATAGGCAGGCGCGACTTAGGCAGCTTGGCATTAAAGTCATCCTCGCTGTGATAACCCAGGGCCACCACCACAGAGGCGGCGTAGCCTTTGGCCGGCAGATCCAGTACCTGGTTGAGCTTAGTGGCGTTGAAGCCTTCGATTGGGGTGGCGTCGATATCCAGCAGGCTGGCCCCGAGCAGCAGGGTGCCCAGCGCCAAGTAGACCTGCTTCTCCATCCAGTGCTGGCTGTCTTTCAACTCGATTCTGTGCATGTTGGCGAAGAAGGAGCGACCATTGTGCTGACCCTGTTTGGCGGCTTCGTCGGCGAAACGGCCATCCGCATCTTCCTGCTCGAGTACCTTTAATAGGTGGGCCTCATCCATGTTGGTCTTAGTGCAGAGCACCAGCACGTGGGAGGCGTTGAGGATCTTGGCGGTGTTGAAGGCGAAGTCGCTGGTGGCCTCGGCGATCTGCGCCTTACCTTCCTCGGTCGAAGCGAGCACGAAGTGCCAAGGCTGTGAGTTGGTCGACGAGGGGCTCATGCGAAGCAGTTGCTTGATCTCCTCGATCTTGTCGTCGGCGATCTTGCGGCTTGGGTCGAATGCCTTAGTGGTGTAGCGCTTATTGGTGTAGAAACTGAGTTGTTGCATGACAAGCATCCTGTAATTGAGTCGACTCTTTATGTCGATTCTTTATGTCGAGAGTGAGGCTGATTCTACGTGACTCTTTCACCGATAAAAACAGAGGAAAGTCACATATACTTTCAAAAAAATATTGATAATAGGCGGTCGCCAGTTAGGAGGTGCCAATATGATCGTTTAGGTATAACCCTTAGCGATTGCTCAACGGATAGCAGTCGCATAAGTTAAGCTAATTACCTGACAAAAAAGATGATTTATGCTTAACTTTCAGAGCTGTCATCTTGAGTCGAGCGCTCTGTCCGACTCGCCTACGCCGGAGAAGAAACCATGGCTTTTCAAATCGATTCATCCACCATCGCCTGGCCCCTGATGGGGGCATTGCTGAGTGCGCCCGCCATGGCCTTGGACTGGCGCCTGGGCATAGGCGGACACGACTACTATGTGGATGAGGCCGACTCCCACACCTTAGGTGCTGGGGTGAGTATCGGCCTGACTCATCTTACCGAGAGTGAGATCAAGCTTACCGGCGAGCTGAATATCTTCGTGGATCATGATGTGGACGAGCTCGACCCCGACCATATTCCCGTCTGGTTTAGCTCCTACTACAGTGCCAGTGGTGACCTCTTCTCGCTATCCCAGCACTCTCGTCTCTTTTGGGACATAAGCCTGGGGGGCAAGCGTAATACCGTTAGCTCGGTGGAGAAACAAGTCAGGCTGTTTCCGGCCCTGGGTTATGGCTATCAGAGAGAGGGTTTTCAGGCCGATGTTAAGCTGGGAGGCGGTTACTACTTCCTGGAGATCGACGACGATGTGCCGCGCATGCGTGGCTATGACAGGGAAGATTTCCAGAATAAGACCGGCGCCTATACGCTGGCCGCTGCGACCCAGTTTGCCCTGGGTACAGATTTCGACCTGAGCCTGGCGGCGCAGCAGTGGCACGATGGCAGCGATTGGCTGGAGAACCAGCTGGAGGCGCGCCTCAGCTATGATGCCGACCATTGGTCATCTAAGAGTCAGCTCGTCTTCAGCGTGAAATATAACGAGTATAATCTGGATCCCTATGCCAGGGTGCCAGTGGACTCGCCGGACTATTTGCCGATCTTGCCCTGGAACAAAGATCTCTTCGTCAGAGTCTATTTCGACATGCCCTGGGGTTAAGCCTGATTGCACCTTAGTTAGAATAGATGCGTAATGGTGCTAGCGGCAGGGCTTGTCTACTCATGATGGCTTTTTCGCGAGTAAGGGCCTTGCCGTTAGTATAGGTTTGGCCGTTAGTATAGGTTTAGCCGCTAGTATAGATTTGGCAGTTAGTAGAGGCGTAGAGGAGGGGACGTGACCCAAACGTCAGCAGCGGCGGGCCAAATACGGATCGCCAGTTTCAATCTGTACAACTTCATCGCGCCGCCCGACGCCTATTACGATTTTAATAACATCTACACTCAGGCCCAGTGGCAGCAGAAATGTGACTGGATAAGGCGCTACCTGGCGAGCAATGACCCCTGCGTCATCGGCTTTCAGGAGGTGTTTTCGATAGAAGCATTGCAGGCCCTGCTGGCCGAGGCGGGTTATCCCTATTTTGTTACCGTCGACCGGCCCGAGGTCAGCGACGACTTCATCTATCGCCATCCCGTGTTGGCCCTGGCCAGCAAGTACCCCATCCTTAGTTATGAGCCATGCGATATAGATCAGACGGTCGCCAGCCTCATGGGTATTGCCCCCGGTTTCCAATACAGCCGCCTGCCCTTGAGGGCGACCATAGCGCTGCCGCATCTTGGCCCCTGCGACTGTTATCTGGTGCATTTTAAGTCCAAGCGGGCTCAGTTTGAGCCCGAGTTAGCGGTGACGCCAGACTCCGGGAGCGAGCCTGCCGCAACGGGGGCTCAGAGCGATAGCCTGACCATTGAGAAGCGTGGAGCCCTGTTTGCCATCGAGGCGGCGGCCAAGTGGGCTTCTTCTCTGATACGCGGCAGTGAGGCGAGCTTGCTGCGAGTCGCCATCGCCAGGCGTCGTATCGATACCCGCTACCCTGTGATCCTGATGGGCGATTTTAACGATAGCCTGGCCGGTGGCGTGTTGTCGGCCCTGGTGAGCGAGGATAGTCGCCTGCTTGGGGTCTTGGGTGAGGAGGCGTTTCAGGACTATCGTCTGCAGGATGCCTACCTGCTTCATGAGCGCTCTGAGTACAGCCCTACCTCGGTGGCGCGGGCCCCGACCCACTATCACCTTAATCGCGGCGAGGTGATCGACTATATCCTGCTCTCCAACGAATTCGATCCCCATAATCATCAGTGTCTGGCACAGGTGAGTCAGTATCACACCTATGATAGCCACCTGATCAATCCGCAATATGATCGCGACAGCCACAGCACAGATCACGCCCCCGTGATGGTCAGCCTCAAGATCAGGGAATAGGGCGAGGTCCAAAGAGGCAAAATGTGGGCTATATTCTTGTTTTACTTGTGGGATTAATTAACACTATCGGCTATATTTTGCTCAGACTAGGTGGTGAGGCCTAAAGCAAAGATTCTAGTTTAGCGTTTAACGCTTTGGGCCTTGGTCGGGTTATCGGTACGCACTTACACACGCTGGGAAGGGAAAGTTATGGACAATGAAGCCAAGGCGCAGCAGCGCAAAGAGTTTATCGGTAATATGACGGAATCGGCGATTCGCATCGGCCTACTCGCCATCTTAGTGATCTGGACCTATGACATAGTGCGGCCCTTTATCGTGCCGGCCCTGTGGGGCGCCATCATAGCCGTGGCGCTGATGCCGTTGACCCACAGGCTGGAGCGCATGTTAAAGGGTCGTCGTGGCCTGGCCGCGACCCTTATCGCTCTGGTGGGGATCGCCCTATTGGTGACCCCTTTCGTGGTCGTCTCGGGCTCCATCTTCGAGGGGGTCTCCAACACCCTTAAGGTGCTGCAGAGCGGCGAGATCCACCTGCCAGAGCCGACCCAGCGGGTGGCGGAAATTCCCATCATAGGCGAGCGACTGTTTGAGGTGTGGCATAACATCGCCAGCAACCTGGAGAAGGCGATATTGCACTTCCTGCCGGAGATCAAGGCGGGCTTCTCGGCGCTGGCCGGAGTGATCGGCAGCAGCCTGGCCACTCTGGTGATGTTTATCATCTCGCTACTGATCGCCGCCGGCTTTATGGCGAACTCAGAGCAGTGCGCCGCCGCCATGAGTAAAGTGGCGGTGCGGGCTGTAGGCCCCAATGCCCACGCCTGGACCAGTCTGACAGCCGCCACCATACGTAGCGTGCTCCTCGGGGTGGTCGGTGTGGCCTTCATCCAGGCCATGCTGATCGGCTCGGCTCTGTTTGTCTTCGGCTTGCCCGCCGCCGGACTGCTCACCCTGGTGGCCCTGTTCCTGGGAATTGCCCAGCTGCCGGCGCTGATCATAGTGTTGCCATTGATTGGCTATGCCTACTCCTCCATGGAGGGCACCTCGGCAACCATCTTCAGCGTGTGGATCTTCCTCGGCGGCATCTCGGACAATATCCTCAAGCCTATCTTGATGGGCCGGGGCGTGGATGTGCCCATGCCTGTGATATTGATAGGTGCCATCGGCGGCATGCTGTTTGCCGGGATCATCGGCCTCTTCCTGGGCGCCGTGGTGCTGGCCATCTGGTATGAACTCTTCATCGCCTGGCTAAATGGCGGTGAGCCCGAGGCGGTATTGGCTCAGGCGGAAGCGCCTGAGTCACCGGGCGATGTCGAGACGGCGGAGTAGGTCTATGCTGGATGCCGTCTGCCGGGTCGAGGGCCAGGCCGAGAAAACCTATTCGGTATTTACCTTTCAGCGCCTCAGCGAGCAAGAGATAGAGGCGCTACGCCAGCAGCTCTATTGCCCCGTGTGTGACGGCAAGGCCTATTTTCGCAAGGCCTCGCGTGACGGCAAGGCCGCCTGTTTCGGCTCTCGCTATCATCAGGTGGACTGCAGCGAGTTTAATCCCTCGGCCAGTCGCAAACAGGAGGAGCAAGATGCCCTGGAGGTGAATCAGCAGCTGCTGGAGAGTGACGCCCTGAAGATAGACTTCAGCATGCCGCCCAGGCGTAAGAGTCAACCAGCGCAGCAGGCTCAGGCCAAACAAGCTCAGGCGGAAGGCGTGCAGAGCCCCAAGGGGAGTTATCTCGCTAACGCCGAGTCTAAAGCCGAGGCTGAAACCGAAAATCAAGCCGAGGCAAAAGCTGAATCTGAGTCCCAGTTGAAGGGCTCGCCAGAACCTAAGATAGCGACCCAGGGGCTACAGAAACTCCTCCACAGCCTGCTGCGGGGCAGCGATCTGGCCAGCTCAGATCTCTGGGTCTATACCGACGACAAATATCGCTGGCGGGCCAAGAACCTGTTCGTCAACTTTGCCGAGGCCGAGCCCAACGAGCGTCACGCTCCACGCATGTATTGGGGCACCATCTCCCACGCCGACAAGGCGCTGCTCTGGCTCAATCCCGCCGACTGTAAGGATGTGGGCATCCCCATCGAGGAGGTGAAGGACGAGCTGTGTAAGAAATACGATATCCAGCAGCGGGAGGATCTCGAAGGGGCCGGTATCATCCTCTTCGGCAAATGCTTCTGGAACAAGGACAAGACCCGCAAGATCATCCAGCTGTGGAACAAGGACCTTAGTCGGCTGCATCTGGTGAAGGCCGAGGATTAGGAGGCGTTTTGCATTGCAAAGCGCATTTTCTTGACGCTGCCAGGGCTTTCCCCTCTGCTAAGCACCGCTAAATCATATTAACAACCCCTGCCGATTGAACCACTTGAGTGGCTTTCTCATGGATTGGTACGCCTTATGCTCAGCTAGGTTATCGAACCAGGTACCTCGAGTATGAGGATAAGGAGTCGGCGATGAGGTTATGCAATCAAGCTCCCCTGCTGGGATTTGTGGTCAATCAGACCCTGTATGCCAGCAGCGAGGCCTACCGGCAACGTATCGACTATATCTGCCAGTTAATGCGTCTGGCGGGCGCGGACAGGCGCCAGGCAGATTGCGGCCAGGCAGACAGGGGCTGCACCCGACGCGAGCGCCAGGCCAGCCTGATAAAGGGTTAGAGCTGTGAGGAGATCCTGGCTCTTCGTCGGGCCAGCAGGGTATCGCCCCACTGAAACAGGCCGAGCCCCGCCAGCACCAGGCCGGCACCTATCATCAGGGTCTGGGAGATCTGCTCATGATTCACCAGGGCGCCCAGGGCCATGGCAAATACCGGGGTGATCAGTGTGACCAGGGCGACCGTGCTGGCATTGAGGTGCTGCAGAATATAGAAGTAGCCGATGAAGCCTATCAAGGATCCGAAGATCCCCAGGTAGAAGATGGCGGCGATGGAGCGCGTCGACCAGGTCTCCACCGGCAGGCTGGAATCGAATATCAACCAGGCCAGGGCAAACAGGGGGGTCGAAAACAGCAAGGCACCGACTGTGCTGGCGATGGGGTGAATCGCCAGATCCACCGTCTTGATCAGCACGCCGCTGAGGCTGAAGAGAAATACGGCAAAGAGGATCAACACCAGGCCTATCCAGGTATCACTGCCCAGGGCGAGCTTGGCCGAACAGACCACGCCAAGGCCGCAGAATGCCAGAATGAGCGCCATGATCCGCATGGGGCTGAATTTAGGTTCGTTTAGCAGCCGCTGTGCTAACAGGCCTGACACCAGCGGGGAGAGGCCGAACAGCAGCGACATGGTGCCCGAGGCCAGATAACGGGCGGCAAAATAGCTCAGCAACATGCCGCCCACTATGCCTATGGCCGAATAGGCGTAGAGCTTGAAGGCGGTGCGATGCCAGGGCAGGCGTATGCTGCTAAAGAGGATGATCAGGCTGCCAATGATTAGGGCGATCACCATGCGCGAGAGTACCGCCATGGTGGGATGTACTGTCTCGCTGCTCCAGACGATCCCCAAGGGGGTGGTGGACCAGATGAGCACCACGGCCAGAAACGAAACAGGTACCAGGCGCGGCAGTTGCGCGGCGTCGGCTTGAGTAGGGGAAGACATGCTAGCAGGGCCCTGGTACAAAAATAAGCAAAGAGTGATGGAGGCGATTTTGACCCAGTTCGCATCGGAAAGCTATGGCCAAGTGTGGCCTTGAGAAAAATTTATGATGAATGGTTTATGGCAAAGGCTAAAGCGAGATGTAGGCCGAGTCGGATCTTTGGTATCGACTCATTTGTTGGTGTCAAACGCAGGGGCTTAATAAGTCAAAAGGGGCATTGCCCTTTAACATATGCCCCTTTTGTTGTTGGCGTTTGTATGACCCTTTGCCTTTCTTGGGTTTCTCGACGCGCATCTTAAACAGTTCGCTGGTGACTATCGCCTTTAAGGCGTTGTCCTTGATGACGCCACGGCCGCTCTCGTGGGGAGCGTGCGCGTTGCGGCGCGATTGCTTGCTCATGATTTTTCCTCTTACTATTAGTATTAAACTGTCTGTATTGTCGTGCCTGACTCTGTCAGGCGGCGCAAGATTACTTCTTGATTGCTCAAAAAGCAAACAGTATTTTATCACAAATTAGCAAATAATGTTTTATTCTTTAATTCAGTAACTTATGTCTAACTGTATTGGGTGAAATAGGGTGGCCCCTGCCTCAAAGAAGAGGGCAAGGGTCAACCCCAAAGCTTGCTAGATATCTGCCAGTTCGTGGCGATAGGGGATGGCGCGCTGGGCACCGGCGCGGGTTACCGAGATGGCGGCGGCGCGGTGGGCAAAGGCGACCGCCTCCTCGACAGACTTGCCCTCGCCAAGAGCCACCATGAGGGCACCGTTGAAGGTATCGCCGGCGGCGACCGTGTCTACGGCTTTCACCTGAACGCCTGGGATCAGGGCGCAATAGTCCTTGGTGCTGAGCAGGGCACCTTGCTTGCCCAGGGTGATGATCACCGTCTGCGGCCCGAATTGATGCAGCATCTGCGCTGCCATTCTGGCGCTCTGCTCATCGGTCACCTCTATGCCTGTGATGGCTTCGGCCTCTGTCTCGTTGGGGGTGATCACATCCACCAGGCGGAACAGATCTTTGCCGATCACCATGGCTGGTGCCGGGTTGAGTATGGTGGTCACGCCATGCTTCTTGGCGTGCTTTAAGGCATCCAGCACAGTCACCGCCGGGGTCTCCAGCTGCACCAGCAGATAATCGGCCTTTTCGATAAGCTCAAGATGGGCCTTGAGCGCCTTGGGGGTCAGGGTCGCGTTGGCGCCGGCTGAGACGCCTATGATGTTCTCGCCCTTATCGGCGACGAAGATCATCGCCGTGCCCGTGGGTTGCTCGTCCGTGTAGGTGATGCCGTCGGGGGCGATGCCGTCTTGCTGCCAGGCCTGGGCCATTGCCTGACCTATTGCGTCCCGGCCCAGATGACAGATGAAGTCGACCCGGGTCTCGTCCTGGCTAAGGCGTGCGGCAGCCACCGCCTGATTAGCCCCCTTGCCGCCGTGTTCCAGCCTATAGCCGCGACTCATCAGCGTCTGTCCGGGGCTGGGCAGGTGTTCCAGGTTCATCACATGATCGGCATTGGCACTGCCGAGGATTAACAGTCTGGTCATAGTGTCCTCTCGCCTGAGGGGAGGGCGAACCCTCCCTGGGCTATTAATTATAGGCGCTGAGACAGTCGACAATCAGGTCGACGAAGCCTTGGCGATCTAAGTCAAACAGCACAGTGGCGTTAGCCGTCTTGCCTGTGAGCTGATAGCGATCCACCACCGTCATCCCTTGGGTATGTTCCCCCTTGGTCTCGACGCCGACCCAGCACTCCTGGGCGGTGAACAGCTCAGGTTTTAGCAGCCAGGCGATGGTGCAGGGATCATGCAGCGGCGCGCCGGTGAAGCCCCACTTAGGATCTCTGTGGTAGATCATGAAGAAGTCCAGCAGCTCGGCGACACACTGGGCCACAGGGTTGGGGATGGCGCGGATCCGCTCGATATCCTCATCCATGATCTGTGCCTCGTGGGTCACATCCAGGCCGCACATGGTGATAGGGATGCCCGACTTGAACACCATATCGGCCGCCTCTGGGTCGACGAAGATGTTGAACTCGGCGGCGGGCGTCCAGTTGCCAACTCCCGCGGCGCCGCCCATCAGCACGATACGCTCCACCTTGCTGTGCAGCTCGGGATAGTTAGCGATAAACAGGGCGATATTGGTCAGTGGCCCGGAGGGTACTAAGGTCACGGGTACTGCGCTCTGACGCACCTTCTCGGCCATCAGCTCGATGGCGTTTTGCGTTAGGGGATCAAAGCTGGGATCTGGCAGCTTAGGGCCGTCGAGGCCGCTCTCGCCGTGGACGTTGTCGGCGATAATCAGCTCCCTGGCCAGAGGCTTCACCGCGCCGCCGGCTACCGGCATGTCGGCTCGATTGAGCAGGGTCAGGATGCGCAGGGCGTTGTTGAGGGTCTTGTCCGGCGTCTGGTTACCCGCGCTGGTGGTGACCGCCAGCGGATTGAGGCGCTCGCTGCTCATCGCCAGGATCAGGGAGATCGCATCGTCATGGCCCGGGTCGCAGTCGAGAATAATCGGGGTCGCAGAGGCGAGCGGGCGGATGGCTTTTGGAGAAGCGTTTGCTGCGTGAGAATGTGGGGCAGCGTTTGATTGAGTCATGGTCATGCTCCTTTGATTGACACCTGTGGCAGAGTAACACGCTTTAGGTGTGTGTCATCTTTGAGATGAAAATTTGTGATTAAGCAGACAAAGCATGTCTCTGGCCGCAAGGATAAACTGAAACCGGCTCAGTGGCTTATCTATGCGCGGCTTATCGACATGCCGGCTTATCGAGTTGCTGACGATGGCATTAGCCGCTTATCGAGTTGCTGGTTAATGGGGTTAGCGGTTGATTGGCCTTTTTGAGTTGCAATCCCGCCTTCGAAGATTAATTGAGCATAGCCTTATTAATTAAGCGCTTTCGCTGCATAAGCTTAATTTTGAAGGTGTGCGAAATTAGCGCATTCTATTTTGCTTATATTGTTGTTTATCAATGGTTTGGCTTGTTTGTATTTGAGGCCGAAAAATTATTTATCGCCGGATAACTATTTCTGATTGACTCAGTCTCCAATGCAGATTATTTTGCGCCCGATGTTTTAGCTGGGGTACAAAAATAAAGGCATGGTTCGCTAAGGGCGAACGTCGTTATGTCCATAATAAAGCAGCAATTAAGCGTATAAACTTTGGGGTTTTACGCCGAGTAAAATGAGTTTGCCGTATCGGCTCAATTTTAGAAGGACCTTAAGCCATGTCTGACGCGACAGCCTTAAGTCTTATCCCACCTGTGGTGGTCTTGGTGTTAGCGGTTTGGCTACGCCGTCCAATCCTTTCGTTAATCATAGGTGCCTTAGTGGGTCTGGTCTTGTATCAACCCGATCAGGTGCTGAATAACTTCTCCGATATCTCGCTCTCTGTCATGGCCGATGAAACCATAGGTTGGTTGATTCTGGTCTGTGGCGGTTTTGGCGCCCTGATCGCCCTCCTGGTTAAGACGGGGGGCTCCATGGCCTTCGGTCGCCATGCGCTCAAGTATGCCAAGGGGCCTAAGTCATCCCTGCTGATGACCTTCATCCTGGGCGTGGTGATCTTTATCGACGACTACCTCAATGCCTTGACCGTGGGTTCAACCATGAAGTCGGTGACCGACAAGTTTAAGGTGTCGCGGGAGATGCTGGCCTATGTGGTGGACTCTACCGCCGCGCCCATCTGTGTGCTGGTGCCGCTATCGACCTGGGCCGTCTTCTTCGGCGGCCTGCTGGTGGACAACGGCGTGGCGGGCGAGGGCCAGGGGATCAGCGTCTATATGTCGGCCATTCCTTACATGCTCTACGCCTGGTTGGCGGTGGCCATGGTGCTGCTGGTGATCCTGGGCATAGTGCCTGCTTTCGGTCCGATGAAGAAGGCGCAGCTGGCGGCTTTGGCGGGTAAACCGGCCAAGGCGGTCGATGCCATCGACGAGGTGCAGACCTCTGATGATTATAGCGTCAAGGCGATCGAAGAGGAGTTTAAGCATGCCGATAATCTGGGCAAGCTGCATAACTTCATGGTGCCAATAATCTTGCTGGTGGGCTTTACCGTCTACTTCGATATCGACGTGCTCAAGGGGCTGATCGCCACGTTGGCGGTGACCCTGCCTTACTATGGCGTGCAGCGTCTGATGCCTCTGTCAGAGATGATGGAGCAGATGCTCGACGGCTTTAAGTCTATGCTGCCGGCCATAGGCACGGTTATCGCCGCCTTCGTGTTTAAGGATGTGTGCGATAAGCTGATGCTGCCGCAATATGTGATTGGTAACCTGAGCCCCTTCATGACCTCACAGTGGCTGCCGGCAGTGGTCTTCCTGACCATGTCTATTCTGGCCTTCGCCACCGGCTCTAGTTGGGGGATCTTCGCGGTGTCTATCCCTATCGTGATGCCTCTGGCCCAGGCGGTGAATGCTGATATTCCTCTGGTGATCGGCGCCTTGCTGTCGGCCTCATCCTTCGGTAGTCAGGCCTGTTTCTATTCTGACTCTACCGTGCTGGCGGCCCAGGGCTCAGACTGTAACCTGGTGAGCCATGCGGTGACTCAGCTGCCCTACGCCCTGTTGGCGGCGGGACTGACCTTTATCGGTTTCCTTATCTTGGCCTAAGTCAGTAAGAGTACTGCAAGAGAAAGGGGCGTTGACTAGTCTAGTCAACGCCCCTTTTGATTAACCCATAGGGTGACTACAGGTAATCTAACTTTTTCATTCCTTCACGCTACATGCTACATACGACACTCGGACTTAGAACAGTGAGCTGTTCAGCCAGAGATGCACCAGGATACTGGCGATGTAGCCCAGGGCGATCACGGGTGTCCACTTGAGGTGGCTGGCGAAGGTGTAGATGCCGCGGGCCTGTCCCATCAGGGCCACACCGGCGGCGCTGCCGATAGAGAGCAGGCTACCGCCCACACCTGCGGTCAGGGTCACCAACAGCCACTGGCCCAGGGCCATCTCAGGGTTCATGGTCAGCACGGCAAACATCACAGGGATGTTATCCACGATTGAGGAGAGTACACCCACGGCGATGTTGGCATAGGTGACGTCCCAATGGGTATACATGGCCTCGGAGACCAGGCTCAGGTAGCCCATGAAGCCCAGGCCGCCGACGCAGAGCACCACACCGTAGAAGAAGAGCAGGGTATCCCACTCGGCGCGGGCGATGCGGCTGAACACATCGAAGGGCACCACGTTACCCAGCTGCTCCAGGCGCTTGAGGTTGTTGTCGCGCTCCGCCTGCTCTTTGGCCTTGAGCACAGCCTTGGGGAAGCTCTTACGCAGGTAGAAACCGAAGAACTGCAGGAAGCCGAGGCCCGTCATCATGCCTAGCACGGGTGGCAGACCCAGCACGCTGTGGGTGCAGACGGCGGTGGCTATGGTAAGCAGGAATAGGCCGACTATGCGTCTGGCGCCGCGTTTCATCATCACCTTCTCCTTTTCCGCTTCTTGCACCTGATTGACGATGAAGGCGCTCATAATCGCCGCCGGCACCAGGAAGTTAACCAAGGATGGGATGAAGAGGTCGACGAACTGCTCGAAATGCACCACGCCTTTTTGCCATACCATCAGGGTGGTGATATCGCCGAAAGGACTGAAGGCGCCGCCAGCGTTGGCCGCCACCACTATGTTGATACAGGCCAGGGCGATAAACTTCTTGTTGTCGCCGCCCACCTTCATCACTACGGCGCACATCAACAGGGCCGTGGTCAGGTTATCGGCGATGGGAGAGATAAAGAAGGCCATGAAGCCGGTGAGCCAGAAGACGGTGCGCTGACTAAAGCCCTTGCCCACCATCCAGGCCCGCAGGGCGTCAAACAGGTTGCGCTCCTCCATGGCGTTGATATAGGTCATGGCAACCAGCAGGAAGAGCAGCAGCTCGGCATACTCCAACAGGTTGTGTTTGAAGGCGGTCTCGGAGAGTTCCGACATGCCATGCTGCACATAGATGTAACCTATGATGCCCCAGATCAAACCGGCGGCGACCAGCACTGGCTTGGATTTGCGCAGATGCAGCACCTCTTCACCCATCACCAGCAGATAGGCCAGGACGAAGATCACCACGGCGACATAGCCGGCGCCGGTGGCGGTGAGATCTAACAGCTGCCCATGGGCCTCGCCACTGCTGGCAAAGACGGCCGGGCTAAACAGTGCGGCCAAACATATAACTAAGCTTGCTAAGGTACTGGCAAGGTTGCCAAAGTGGGGCTTAAGGTTTCTCATTAAGTATTCTCTGTGTTAGGAATAGCTTAAAAATTACCACAGCTTTCCTGCTGTAAATTTTGATGCGCCTCAAGTTTATGTGTATTAGTTACGGCTAAGTCACATAAAATTGACAAAATTATGTATGAAAAATAAATATTTACCTACAAAGTGGTAATAAACCTATCATCAGAATTGTGACGATTGCGCGTTTTGCGTTGTTAGAAACTTAGCACAGGATCACGCTTTTGGCGCCTGCGGATGCTGCTGAATTTACATAAAAAAAGAGGACCCTAGGTCCTCTTTTTGTGTGGTTTATCTCAGGCATCAGGCCTTGATGCTGCCAAATCGCCCCGCCTGATAGTCGGCGATCGCCTGCTGGATCTCCTGTTCAGTGTTCATCACGAAGGGACCCATGTGCACTATCTTCTCGCGAATGGGTTGACCGGCAAACAGCAGGGCACCGGCGCCTTGCTCGCCCGCCTTAAGCGTGATGAGCTGCTGGCTATCGACAATCAGATATTGCCCCGCGCTATAGACTTTCTCCGGCGCCGCCTGGCTGACTATCTCTCCCTGATAGAGATAGAGGCCGACATATTCGCGTTCATGCAGATCCAGCTGGGCCGAGCCATTTGGCGCCAGCATAAGATCGGCAATCTTGCCTGCACCTGCCAAGGTTTGAATCGGCGCCTCGATGGGAGCGGCCCCCGTTAGCTGCCAGCTGCCGGCCAGGGCGCGCAGCTTAGCGCCGCTGTCGTTTTCGGTCTCGGGCAGTGGCTCATCCGTGCTGTCGCGATAGATGGCGGGGCGCATCTTCTCCTTGGCGGGCATGTTGAGCCAGATCTGGAAGCCGTGCAGACCATCCTGGACGTCGGCCAGGGGCATCTCAGAGTGCACCACGCCGCTGCCGGTGCTCATCCATTGCACATCGCCGGCCTTGATCGCCTTGACGTTCCCCAGCTGATCCCTGTGCTCGAAGCCGCCCTTGCGAATATAGGTAAAGGTCTCTATGCCGCGGTGAGGGTGTGGCGGGAAGCCACCAATATAGTCGTTGGCGTCGTCTGACTTGATCTCGTCCAGCATCAGGAAGGGATCGAAGCGGGTATTCATAAAATCGGCCACACGGCGGATGTTGACGCCGTCGCCATCCATAGCCGGGCGGGCGGTAAATTGGCTGATCACTTTCATCGTTAGTACCTCATGATTAGGAACCGCCTGGTGCTGCTTCAGTACTGCTTTAGTGCTGCTTAAGTGTAGCTGGCGGGAATGGGAACAGCCTATCACTGGATTAATCGAACGAATATCGCTAAATACCGCATATTAGCCTCTAAAAAATAGGATGGTTAGTCAGGTTATGATTAGCCAATTGGCGAAGTCCGAGTGAGGGTTTTATCAAGAAGAAGATTGGTAATCCTTGTTTTTGTTATCAAAATTTAATCTCTCTGTACAAAATCATCATTGGCCTGTGGTAGTATCCGCGCTTGCCTCGCTTCCCCCATTATTGCCATGGGCAGGCGAGCCTGTTATTTGTTACCGGAGCCTGGATATGGATGTTAATGACAAAGCCGCCTTTGATGAGGGCAAGCGTTTTCCCCGTTTAGACAATAGGGAGCTGGTAAAGACCAGCTTCTGGATCAGCCAGATCTTCATGATCATCGCCACGGTTGCCGGCGTCTATCTGGCGGCTCAGGAGGGATTGTCTCAGGCGATTACCTTCGATAATCTGACCAACAAACAGAACAACTATTACCTGCGTCATGCCCTGTATGACGAGGTGCAGGACAATGTTGGCATCATCAACGAGTACGCCGAATTTATCGCGGGTAAGGCGCCTTTTGACATCAAGAATCACAGGCCTGCGCTGGCCACCTTCGTGTGGGAGAATATGCGCTACTCGCCCTATACCCTGGAGACGCCGCCTCAGCTGCTATCGCAGACGCGGCGCTTCTACCTGCAGGTGAACGATATCATCGGTAAGATTGAGGGGCGTGTCTATGGCGCCAAGTACGGCGGCGACCTGCTCAAGGCCCAGACCAAAGCGATGAGCGACAACACCCTGCCTGCATTGAAGGCTAACTACACTGCGCTGGCCGATGAGCTGAGACGCAACGACATCACAGTAGATTAGGAAAAGAACTCCCCATGACCAATATCTGTCCGGGTTGCCACGATGGGCGACTGAGAGTGTTTAAATTTCACGGCGAAGAGGTGGATTGCTGTCGCCAGTGCGGCGGCCTCTGGTTCGAGAATGGTGAGCTGAACGCCGCCCTGTCTAAGGCCGATAACGGCGACGATAACGTGCGCATCGAAGAGACCCTAGGCGATCAACTGGGGATCTCCAGTCGCTGCTGCCATCGTTGCGACCTCGCCATGCAGCGCTACCATCTAATGGCTGGCTATGAGATTGAGGTGGATCTGTGTCACGGCTGCTGTGGCATCTGGATAGACGAGCATGAGCGCACTAAGGTGGTACAGTCGCCCAAGGTGCGCCAACTACTGGAGGAGTTGAATGGCAGCATCAGCGTCAAGACCTGGCTGTTCCAGTTCCTCTCTAAGATGCCGGTGGAGTTTAACCTCAAGCCTAAGTCGACGCCCCTGGTGACCTATCTGCTGCTGGCGCTCAATATCCTGATCTTCTTCGCCTACGGCTTTAACCTGAGCACCACAGATATGGTGTTTGAAAACTTCGCCATGCGTTCCAACGAACTGCTGGCGGGTCATCATCCCTGGACCCTGTTGAGTCACATGTTCCTCCACGGTGACATCATGCACTTGGCGGGCAACATGTATTTCCTCTATGTGGTGGGGGATAACTTGGAAGATGTGCTGGGCCGCGCCAAGTTTCTCGCGCTCTATCTCCTGTGTGGCCTGGCGGCTGCGGCGGCGCAGATAGCCGCCGATCCTGGCTCGGGCATCTATATGGTAGGCGCCAGCGGCGCCATCGCCGGCCTGTTCGGCATGTACCTCATGTGGTTCCGCCATGCCAGCCTGACCTTCATGTTTGTGGTGTTTCAGAAGAAGCTCAGTCCTATGGCCTTCTTCGCCATCTGGCTGGGTTTCAACATCTTCGGTCTGGTGATGGCCGGTCAGGGCGTGGCCTACTGGGCCCATATAGGTGGCTTCGTGATGGGGCTTATCCTGGGGGTGACCTTAAAGACTCGGGTGATGAATAATAACCCTATGCTGGCGCTGCTCAACGAGCCAGAGGTGAAGATCGCCCGCTAGCTATCTTATGGTGATTTAAGGCCCCGTCTTTGGATGGGGCTTTTTTATGGGCGCGTTTTTTGTGGCTGAAACTTAAGCGAAAAAGCCGGGTCTAAGCTGTAGGCTTAACGAGTCGTGGCAGGCTGGTATTCCGGCCAGACTTGGATACAATGTAATCAAATCAACAGCGAGAGCGAGAGATAAATGTCCAGAGCGAAAATCTTGATCATAGATGACGATCCCGTCTGCACCGGGATATTACTCGCCATGCTGGGGGACGACTATGACGTGACCTCGGTGAACTCGGGGAGCGGTGGCATAGAGGTGCTGAAATCCCTGAGGCCGGATCTCATCCTGCTGGATATCACCATGCCACATGTCAACGGCTATCAGGTGATCCAGTATCTTAAGGGCAGCGAAGAGACCGCCAAGATCCCCCTGGTGGTGATAAGCTCGCTGGCGGAGCAGTCGGACAAAGACTTTGCCCTCAAGCTGGGGGTGGATGACTATATCACCAAACCTGTGATGCCAGATGCGATCCAGGAGATGATAGAGGCCTATCTCTAATCCATATTCAGGCCTCTGTCTCGATTAGATCTGCATGCCTGAGCCTTTTATCTATCGACTTTTTTCTCACTAGACAGGCCAGACTGGGCTGAGCTATCTTATGGCGGCAACAAGGAAGTCACCGCCTGGTCGACCGACCATCACCGGCTCTTAACATCACCGATTTTTCACATCAATAAGGGATTAATGATGAAAGCAACACTCTTACTACCACTGTTTTTTATCCTCACCAGCGCCCAAGGCACCGAGCTGCCCGACAACGCCCCCTATGACTTGGCCAGCATGGAGGTGGACGTCGATAAATTTATCGAGATGAATGTTTCGCATATGAAAGCCGGCGGCGACTTTACCGCCATGGAGCAGGTATCTGGGATCGACAGCGGCAAGCTGGAGCGTGGTTACCGCAGCGCCATGAAGTTTTGTTTCGATAAGTATGAGCAGATGACAGAAGAGAACGCCGACGCCTTGTCCAACTGTTTCATCGACCAGACCGCCACAGAGGTGGGCGTGACTAATCAGCAGTTTTACGCCTGGCTGGATGAGCTCGACCGTCAAGACGCCGCTAATCCCGACCCTTTGGATGCTATTTTTGATGAGATGGATAGGGTTAGCGAAGCCATCTATGTCCTGCAGGATAAGCCCGAGCGCAGCGCGGCGGATGAGGCGCAGCTCGAGGCGTTAGAGCGTCAGCTTATCGAACTCACCGAGAAGCGTGACCGGGTACAGGCCCAGGAGACAGAGGCGGTAGCCGCTGAGATGGAAGCCATCTTCAAGCGCAAGTAATCCAAGGTTAATCGCGCGGCAAACTGCGTGAATAGCCTAATCGATAACAGGCTCGGTACTGAATTTGTCTTCAGGCCGAGCCTTTCTCTTTATGGATAGGGTTAGCAGTATCTCGAATGCCAATTCGAGTGCAAGTTCTAGTGCTAGCTTTAGTGTCTGCTTTTGTTTAAGTCTCGCTGATTCTTGCAGCCGCCTTGCCTGGCTATTTTCCAAGAGTATGCTTGGCATAATCGGGAAGTATTACAGCGCAGATTTTCTAGTATGGATTTGTTACGGATGACAAACTCAAATCAAGGAGATTGCGATGAAAAAAACAATTGCACGCTGCCTATGCTTAACCGCCCTCTATTGCGTAAACCTCCAGGCGACTCAGCTATATGTTTGTGATGATTGTACTCAGACGAAACTTAACGCCCTGATAGAGATACATGTGGAAGCGACTCATTCCCTAGAGACGAGTGGCTCTGAAATAAGTGGCGCTGAAATAAGTGGCGCTGAAAAAAATGCTTATGAGAGTCTGGTTGTCCTGGACAGAGAGAAGGCGACGGCGACCGAGTTCAGGCTGCGCTACGCAGAAGATAGTCCGGCGACCGCTTCGGCCCCCTATGTTGTCGAGATTAATAGCGACAAGCCACATCTGCTCGAAGCCGCTAGCGCATTGGCCGAACTCAAGGCCATCAATTTGCAGCTAGCCAAACAGGCAAAGCAGGGCATTAAATTGCCGCCAGATACGGGGTTTATCACGGTTGCCGACGCCTTAAGGGAGACCGCCGATTTTGAGGGCGTTCTAGCGACCGACTTAAGTAGCGCAGATCTCTCAAGACTCAATGAACGGGTCACCCGGTTGAGTCATCAGGTGCAACGACTCGGTAATGCGCTCGGTTTTAGCTACCGAAATGTTGCGACCATCTTGGGGCTTTTGACGCAAGAGCGTTCCTGGGTCGTCAGTTTATCAGACTCCTCCCAAATCCTGGTCGATATCCGTCTAAAGGCATTCGATGATCAATTGCGATTAGCCTTCAAAGCCATTCCCGAACTGGCAAGAGACAACCTAGGTAAACGAGTGCCGCTTTCTGAGATAGCCAGTGACGGTTATGGTTTCGGTGGAAGTCTGGCTCAGGCACAGAGTTACGCCGAGCTGATGCGAGGCATGGGGATCGAAGGTTCGGTTCCTAACAAGCACGGCAAGATCTACTGTACAGTTACCAAGCAGGCAGGAGCCCGGCCGGATAAGACCAGCTATGGCTTCGCCTGTAACTAGGGGGTAACAAAGGCTCGGTACTGAATTTGCCTTCAGTCCGAGCCTTTGTTGTTCTTCTGCTGTTAGTCTAACTTAGCGCTAGCCTAGCCCCTAGCGATGGTGATATCGGCTATATGGCCATGGGCGGTGGCCCTTAGGGCTCCCTGTAGCATCTCGGCGGCCTCCTCGGCGCTCATGAAGCTCGAGGTGTCGAGGGACTTGCCGCTGCTGGGCCAGAAGCCGGTATCCATGCCGCCGGGATAGACGGCGATGATCTTCATTGGCTTACCCTTGAGCTCCAGGCGTACCGACTCGATGAAGCCGCGTACCGCCCATTTGGCCGCGCAGTAGGTCGACTCCCCCGCCTTGGGCTGCTGGGCCGCCGTGGACATCACCACCACCAGATTCAGCGGCGTGTCCTGATAGCGTTTCACCAGTTCGCGTACCAGTAAGATACTTGAGGTGACGTTGTTCTGCATCAGCTTGTGGATCTCATCGGCCTGCTGCTCGGCGATGGGACCGAAGTAGCCGCTGCCGGCGCAGTGAACCACAGTGTTGAGTGCGGCGCCGCCGCTCATGGTCGCCAGGGTATCGAGTAATGTCGCGACGCCCTGCTCATCACAAAGATCGGCCGCTAGCGGGTGCAGATTCGTTGACGCTTGTGCGACGCCGGCCAGTCTGGCCTGGTTGCGACCCGAGATCATCACCTGCTCGCCCAGATCCGCATATCGTTTAGCCAGGGCGGCCCCCAGGCCGCTGCTGGCGCCGGTAATTAATATCATGATTCATTCACTTAGAAGCTGTGTTAGGTCGACCTATTATGCCGCAACTGGCTCTCGATGCCAGTGGGCGGATTCTTGTAATTGGGATGAACGTGAACCTGGACAGAAAAAAGGGAAGCCGCAGCTTCCCTGGCAAGAGGGCGCTAGTGGATGCTCTGATAGCTGAATCTCAGGTGTTTTGCGTCTTTGATTAGCTTGATGAAATCTTCGCGGCTGAGCCTGACCAGGCTGGTGTGATCGCCGGCCTCTAGGTAGAGCTCCTTGGCCTCTATCAGCAGGTCGTCATAGATGGTCTCGATATTATAGGCCGCGCCGAGGGAGGGGATGGCGCCATGCTCGCAATCGTCAAACATCTGATACACGGTTTGCTCCTTCACCAGATGCAGATCGCGGTTGAGCTTGTCGCCCAGCGCCTTGAGGTTGATCTTATGATTGGTGGGGAGCACTGCCATGACCCTGCGTCCCTGATGATCCTCCAGAATCACCCCTTTAGCGACTTGGGCGGGGGCCAGCTGGGCGGCAATGGCCGAACTGATGGAGTTGTGGCTGTGGCGGTGCAGCACTATCTCATAGTTCACTTCATGTTCCGCCAGGTAGTGATTTAAGCGGTTTGAAATACTCATATACTTGCCTCGTTAACGTTGTGAAACGTTATCGCTAAGTATAGTTCAGCCAGGCTCCAATGCTGGCTGAGTAGCACTTTTCACCGCTGACTTAAGGCCGTTTTTTCAGCTGGCTGAGCAGCGCTTTTCATCGATTAAGTCACCCGCAGAGCCTGGCTTGCCGATCAGCTAAACCAGGTCTTGAATTTGCTCAGTAGCGAAGGGCGATAGAAGGGCTCAAGCTTCTTCAGGCAGAAGTCGCTTATCTCATCATGTTTGTCACTTCTTAGCAGGTAGGGGCGTATCTCCCAGCCATGAAGCTCAATCTCTCTATGTAGGTTGCGGCAATCGCTGCGAATGCGGCTGAAATCATCGCTAATCCTGTCTCCCTCTAGGGTGAGCGCCAGGGTGAAGGCACTGTCTGTGCCGCCGCGGCGAATATCCAGCTCGCATGACTCGATGAAATAGCCCGCCTTGACGCTGGGGTAGTTAGCCAATATTTGACGCACCGCGCCGAACATGGGCAGATCGCTTGCCAGTACCTTGCCTAGCAGCAGGAGGTGATTGCCCTGGGGGAGTAGCGCCATGTCGGGCAGCAACATATAGCGGATCTCATCGCTGCTGACGACTTTCGACAAATTACTATTGGGGTTGAGCGCCATATCCATCTGATTGGTCAGCAGCAGCTGAAATGCCTGAGGGGCATCTATCTCTATCTGGCCGTGAAATTCGCTGCCCTCCGCTTCCATAACCGCCTTGGCCTGATCGACTGCCTCCTGGGAGGTAAACAGCGGGACGAAGTAATGCACCTGCTCATCGCTGACGGGAATATGCCACTGCATTATGGAGAGCTCAGTGGTGCCATCGGCCTGAGGAGCTTCTTGGCCATCGCTCAGCAGGTAGAGCCTGGCCTTGATCAGCTGTTCATAGAGGGCTTTGGCCTGGGTGTGATCGGCAAGTGCCGCCTGTAGGGCGGTTTCGAGTGCATTGCTCGGGGTGAGTGTGACTTCCATTTTCTTAAATCCTTGTTGCCAGCTGGTATAGACCAGACATCCTGGTGAGTAGGCATAGTAGATCAAGGTGTTAGCTGGGTCTAGAGGGGAGTGGGGGCAAACTTAGTTTGGGGAAATAATGTTGTGGGTCTTCAACCTATACCTGGGTATGTGCGGCCTTACGGCCGAGGTAAGTCGTGGAACTCCGTTCCACACCAGGGCAAGGAGGACTGCTCGTCCTCGCCAAATACTTCCTTGTAAAAAGCCAGTTCGGCATCCCTGCCTCTCGCTCAAAACGGTCATTGACCTGACCTTCGCCCTTGCATCCACCCTGACGCCCCGACGAAGTTGTACTCCTTCGTGTCTTTTTGAAAATCCCTATCGCCTTATATTCGCCATCCATGGCTCACCTGAGGCTATCTCGGCGTCCTTGCCTCAATCACGTGATTTTCTGCAATCCACTCGGCTCTGGCATCCTGCTTCGCTCTACCTTCTGCATCCATGCAGTCGTCGGCAACTTCGATGGGGATTGTTGTAGCCACAACCTTTATTGTTTCTTCGCTGAGATGGTTGTGCCGATCTTTTCGAGACGGGGTGGGGCTGAGGTTTGTCGGGCTATGGTCAGAACTGTGGTTTTTGCCACTAAAAAGGCTTTATTATTTTCGATTAAGATAATCGTTTTTATTCGATATATGCTTTTAGCATCTTGCTTCTAATATATTCCTGATGACTAAATAATGCCCTGGAAATTTAGCCTTGCCGCTTGCTGTCTCTTTTTTGTTTTTTTGCGGCTTGGCGAAATCCACTCTGGGCTGACAACAGGCTTCGCCTTGGCGAAGCGCAATTAACCTGAAGGAAGCTAACCATGAAAGGAAAAACAGTAAACAAGCAAACGCTCGCGGCGTTAGTGAGTGCCTTGTTGGTGTTTAACCCTGCCGTCGCCGATGAGCAAGAATCCGCACAGATGACAAAGCCCAAAGGGGCTGCTGCCACTGGTACCGCCAAAGCGTTTCAACCCAAGAGCAAACAGTTTTGGTGGCCCGATCAATTGGATCTTTCCCCGCTGCGGGATCACGACTCCCGCTCCAATCCCTACGGTGAGAGTTTCGACTACGCCAAGGCCTTCAACTCGCTGGATCTCGACCAGGTAAAAGCCGATATCGACCAGCTACTCACCCAATCGCAGGATTGGTGGCCAGCCGACTACGGCAACTATGGTCCTTTCTTCATCCGCATGACCTGGCATAGCGCAGGTACCTATCGCACCCTGGATGGCCGTGGTGGCGCCGGTGGCGGTCAGCAGAGATTCGAGCCGTTAAACAGCTGGCCCGATAACGCCAGCCTAGACAAGGCGCGCCGCCTGCTCTGGCCGGTGAAACAAAAATATGGCGAGGCACTCTCCTGGTCAGACTTAATTGTACTTGCGGGCAACGTCGCCCTGGAAAACATGGGATTTAAGACAGTTGGTTTTGCCGGTGGTCGTAACGACGACTGGGAGCCAGACATGGTGTACTGGGGACCGGAGGTCGAGATGCTCGCCAGCGATCGTGAAGACAGAGACGGCAAGCTGCAAAGGCCGTTAGGTGCGACCCACATGGGGCTCATCTATGTTAATCCGGAAGGCCCGAAAGGGGTGCCAGATCCGCTAGGTTCGGCCAAGAATATCCGCACAGCCTTCTCTCGCATGGCGATGAATGATGAGGAAACTCTGGCACTTATCGCCGGCGGTCATACCTTCGGTAAGATGCACGGCGCCCACAAGCCGAAAGATTGTCTGGGGGCAGAACCTGCCGCGGCAGGCATCGAAGCCCAGGGGCTGGGCTGGCACAACAAGTGTGGCAAGGGCCACTCAGAAGACACCATCACCAGTGGCCTAGAAGGGGCCTGGACTCAGGCGCCCACCAAGTGGACCTCGCTCTATCTGAGTAACCTGCTGACCTACGATTGGCAGCAGACCCGCAGTCCTGCCGGTGCGATCCAGTGGATCCCAACCGACGAGTCGGTGCACAAGGCCGTGCCCGATGCTCATGTCAAAGGTAAGTTTCATGCGCCCGTGATGACCACGGCGGATCTCGCGCTCAAGTATGACCCCGAGTATCGAAAGATCGCCGAGCGCTTCCTGGCCGACCCGGAAGAGTATCGTCTCGCCTTTGCCAAGGCCTGGTACAAGTTGACCCATAGAGACATGGGGCCTGCCCGTAACTTCCTCGGTAAAGAGGTGCCTCAGGGTAGCTTCATCTGGCAAGACCCAATTGATGATAAGACCCAATCGCGTCTTAGCGCAGGCGATATCAAGCAGCTTAAAAAGGCCATCAGCAAGTCTGGACTGAGCGTTGCCGAGCGTGTGCGCCTGGCCTGGGCGTCGGCGGCCAGCTATCGTCAGTCAGATATGCGTGGCGGCGCCAATGGTGCTCGTATCGCCCTGGCACCGCAGAAGGATTGGGCGGTGAACAACCCAGCCGAAACTGCCAAGGTGCTTAAGACGCTGGAGGCGATTCGCGCCGACTTTAATAAGGGCGCCGGCAAGAGTCAGGTTTCCTTGGCCGACCTTATCGTACTCGCGGGGGCTAGCGCCCTAGAGCAGGCCGCCAAGCAGGCGGGCTTTGAGGTCGCCGTGCCTTTCACCCCAGGACGAGGTGATGCCACACAGGCGCAGACGGACGAAAACTCCTTTAGCCTGCTGGAGCTGCATGCCGACGGCTTTAGAAACTACTTCGACGTAAACCACAGCTATAAGTCGCCCACCGAGATGCTGGTGGATAAGGCCGACCAGCTGGATCTGACGGTGCCCGAGATGACAGTGTTAGTCGGTGGCCTGCGCGCCCTCGATGCCAACTATCAAGGGGCGAAGCACGGGGTGTTGACCCAGCGTCCCGGCACACTTAACAATGACTTCTTCGTCAACCTGTTAGACATGTCGACCCTGTGGCAGAAGTCAGATGTCGATGGCATCTATCAGGGACTGGATCGTAGCAGCGGCAAACCTAAATGGACCGCCACCTCGGTGGACCTCATCTTCGGCTCTAACTCTGAACTGCGTGCGGTCGCCGAGGTTTATGCCTTCGATACCTCTAAGCAGAAGTTTGTCGATGATTTCGTCGCCGCCTGGGTCAAGGTGATGAATTTAGATAGATAACAGGGGAGTGTCGGTCTGATGACCGTTGTAAGTCTTGGAACTCCGTTCCACACCAGGGAATGTGAGGCCTTACGGCCGAGATAAGTCGTGGGATTCCATCCCACACCAGGGCAAGAGGGGGATCTCCAGCAATCCCCCTCTTGCATCTCCCCTTGCCGCCCCAGACGAAGTTACATGCATTGATTAGGAGCCTCATACTCCAAAGAAAATCGCCTAACGACTCGGATGGGACTCCTGTCCCCCCGAGCCTTAGCCATCGTCCATGATGGCTATACGGCATTTTCATCTGCGTATTTCGGCAACTTCGATGGGGATTTGTTGTAACCACAACCTTCAATTTCCAATATTTATTATAACTTTAGGTTTAACTTAACTGACCGCATTATCGTAAAATACCTGGACAGGTTATTTTTTGAGCGCTATGTTGAGTGTTGTCGATAGAAGGTGCTGCAGGGATGGATTAGTACACTTAGATAGTTATATCTTAAGTTGATTTCATGGAAGACGACGAATAAGAAATAGTTTTCAATTGCCTCCCAATGAACGTATTTCATTCTTTGCAATCATTTTAGGTTTTTTAAGGCTTTGGATAGTTAAATTGTAGTTGTCTCGTTGCTATCTAGAAGCCTATTGTAGAGAGTCGAGATATCTATGAAATTATCCCAAGTTTTATCAAGTATTAATCAGGTTGAAAAGTCTAAGTTTATTTCATGTTTAGATAAATTATGTACCAGTGCATTGCCAAATGATAAGCAATTAGCGAGATCAGTAAGCAAGATCGATGGACAGATAAAGAATGCTTCTGGCAGCGAAATTACTTCATTGTTTGCTTTGGTTTCTTGTATCTATAAAGAGTCTATTCAAGAACAAATTGCTATGTCAGATGCCCAAATTGGTCTTTTGATAAATATTCTTACTCGAGATGGAAATTGTATTGCTCGTATCTCATGGATTGAGCATTTGTATAATAAAGAGTGGAAGGATTTAAATGATTCTGCAATAGAGATCAGAAGTTTGATTGAACAAAGCAAAGACTCTGAAGATATGTGCAGGGGAAGACAGTTAGCCATTTATCATGATTGCTTTAGTGTTGCATTTCTGAATGATGAGAAAATTAATCGAGAGGCAAGAATTACTGATGATGAAAGAAGTATCTTAAACACATTGGCTGATCGTCTAGGTATATCTATGGATGAGGCTTCTGCAATAGAACATCTGATTAATCCCATACCTCAAAATAATGTATTAGAAGGGCTGAATTCTCTGAGGGAGATGGGGGTTTTATTTATCAATAGGAAACGCTCGGAAGTGTTAGTTGCGGATGAAGTCGTTGCTATTTTAAATGAGCTTCAGGGTAAAGAGTTAGCTAACAAACATACATTGAGAATACTTAGGTCTCTGTCTGATGCAGAATTGTCAAATGTATTTAAACACTATAATAAGAAGATTAGAGGTGTTGAGCGTTATAAAAAAATTAGTGAAATAATTCATTCTAGAATCCCTATTAGAAATATCCTTCAACGAGATATATTTAATCCCGGTGAAGCCCTTAATCAAAGGAAGGATAGGTTAAAGGCGCTAATACATGACTTAGATCTTAATGTAGATAAAATTGGCGCTACGTTGGATGATAGAATCAATGTAATTGTATCTAAGTTAAATAATTCAACTAACCAAGAGTTCGAGTGCCTTAGTGCTGCAGGATTCAAAGAACTTTATGTAACACTACAAACTCATTTTCCTGATTTCGAATCTTTACTCAGAACAGAGTTTGAACTGGAAGAGTCAGAGGATATTGATACAGAGAAGTTAAGGGCTTTAAGCATTACTCCTGTGGATATACTCTATTTGCTTAGCAATGAACAAGTAAAAGTAGTTAGAGACAAGATGTCGCTGTCTAAAAGAGGAAATCCAAGGCAGTTAATTTTGGAGTCTTTTGCTAATGCAAATGAAAAGTTGATAGAGAACTATCCTGCTCTGGCTCGAAGAGATTTAGCTGCCTTGAGAAAAGCTGCTATTGATATATCAGAGGCGGAAGTTGGTGTTAAGTTTGAGGAAATAACCAAGGAGATTTTTGAGAATTTGAATTTGGTTGTTGATGAAGATGTTAGAAAATCAATTAATACAGCTAAAGATAAAGCAGATATTGTTATATCTTTAAGTGATGATGATGTCATTATTGGTGAGGCTAAAACTTTTAAAAATGGTGATTTTGCAAAATATGCGACGACATCCAGACAGGTTAAGTCATACGTAAATCGCTGTGAAAACCAAGGGAAAAGAGTTGCTCAGGTATTGATTATTGCCCCTAGTTTTTCACAGGACTTTGTTGAAAGTGCTGAAATGGATACCGAAATTAATATATCACTATTGGAAGCTGAAGGATTGAAGATGATCTATGACGCTTACAGATCTCGCCGTAATCCTAAGTTTTCGGCAAAGTTGTTAACTAAAGGTGGCTTGTTAAAAGCTGAGTTAATTGCAAAGAATATTTAAATGTTAGAGAGGTTAATTCGGGATTTTTGTAAGCTGTCATTATTAGTTTTCAATGTGGGTTAAAGCTACAACAAGTCCCCATCGAAGTTGCCGAAGGGCGTTGGAATAAATCGGGTGAGGCGGGCATGGATGCCCGACTAGCTTCCGCAGGTGCATGGATGCATCCTTCGGAAGCGCTAGCGATTTATCCATAAGCACGAGGCTCCTAACCAATGCAGTTAACTTCGTCTGGGGCGTCTGGGTGGATGCAAGGAGGGCGAGGACGAGCAGTCCTCCTTGCCTAGGTGTGGGATGGAATCCCACGACTTACCTCGGCCGTGAGGCCGTATCCGCCAAGCGGTGTGAAATGGAATCCCGCGACTTACCTCGGCCGTAAGGCCGTATGAGTTAGTTAGGCGAAGCCTCTGAACTAACGTTCAAACGAAGTTTGCGTAATCAAAGGAGTCAAGGTGATGACTCCAGATCACTTCCCGTTACACATCATAATCGAGTACTGGTGCCAACCAGCGCTCTGTCTCCTCGACACTCATTCCTTTGCGCTTGGCGTAGTCCTCTACCTGATCCCGGCCGATATTGGTCACGCCGAAGTAGCGCGACTGCGGGTGGGCGAAGTACCAGCCGGAGACGGCGGCGGTGGGGAACATGGCGTAGCTCTCGGTGATCTTGAGATCTATGGTCTCGTCGGGCTTTAGTAGCTCCCACAGCAGGCCTTTCTCTGTGTGATCCGGGCAGGCGGGGTAACCGGGGGCCGGACGTATGCCCTTGTATTTCTCGCGGATCAGCGCCTCGTTATCCAGGTTCTCATCGGCGGCGTAGCCCCAGAACTCCTTACGCACCCGCTCGTGCATCCGTTCGGCGAAGGCCTCGGCCAGACGGTCGGCCAGACACTTGAGCATGATGGCGCTGTAGTCGTCATGGTTGGCCTCGAAGCGGGCCACGTGCTCGTCTATGCCGTGTCCTGCGGTGACGGCGAAGCCACCCATGTAATCGGCGATGCCAGAGTCTTTCGGCGCGACGAAGTCGGCGAGACAGAAGTTGTCGTTGCCCACACGTTCTATCTGCATCCGCAGATGGTGAGTGGTCATCTCAACCTTGCTACGGCTCTCGTCTGTGTAGATCTCGATATCATCATAATTGACCGTGTTGGCCGGGAAGAGGCCGATGACCGCCTTGGCCGTGAGCCACTTCTCATCGATTATGGTCTTGAGCATCGCCTTGGCATCTTGATAGAGCTTGCGGGCCTCTTCGCCCACCACCTCGTCGTCGAGGATCTTGGGGAAGTGGCCATGTAGCTCCCAGCTGCGGAAAAATGGCGTCCAGTCGATGCGATCGACTAGGTCTTCCAGCGGATAGTCGTCAAACACCTGTCTGCCCAATTGATTTGGCACAAATGGCGTATGAGTGTTCCAGTCTTGCTGGCAGCGATTTTCCCGTGCGGCCTCCAGGGAGACGATCTGCTTGCGCTTGGCTTGTGAATTACGTTTGTCGCGCATCACCCGGTATTCCTCGTAGGCGGCATCTATGGTCGCCTGACGGGTCTCCTTGTTGATCAGCTTGGCCACCATGGGCACGGCGCGCGAGGCGTCGGCGATATAGATGGCGCCTTCGGGGGCGTGGGGTGCGATTTTCACTGCTGTGTGGATCTTGGAGCAGGTGGCGCCGCCTATGATGGAGGGAATATTCAGCCCCGCCTTGTGGAAGGCTTTGACGTTGTGCACCATTTCATCCAAGCTCGGGGTGATAAGCCCCGACATGCCGATGATATCTACCTTCTCGGCCTTGGCGACCTCTATGATCTTCTCGACCGGCACCATGACGCCGAGGTCCACCACCTCGTAGCCGTTACAGGCTAGCACCACGCCGACGATGTTCTTGCCTATGTCGTGCACGTCGCCTTTAACCGTCACCATGAGGATCTTGCCGTTGGATTCGCCCTCGACTTTTTCCGCCTCTATGTAGGGGTTGAGGTAGGCCACCGCCTTCTTCATCACCCGCGCCGATTTCACCACCTGTGGCAGGAACATCTTGCCCGAACCAAACAGGTCGCCGACCACGTTCATGCCATCCATCAGCGGGCCTTCGATCACATCCAGAGGACGGCTGGCCAGCTGGCGCGCCTCTTCTGTGTCCTGGTCGATAAAGTCGGTGATCCCCTTGACCAGTGCGTGTTCCAGCCGTTTGTTGACCGGCCAACTGCGCCACTCGAGATCTTCCTTCTTGGCGCCCGTGGCGCCGTCGCCACGGTACTGCTCGGCGATCTCCAGTAGCTGTTCTGTGTTGTTGGACCCTTCCACCGGGCAGGGCAGGTTCTGCACCACGGCCTCTACCCTGGCCTTAAGCTCGGGATCGATATCGTCATAGATCGCCAGCTGCCCGGCGTTGACTATGCCCATGTCCATCCCCGCATGAATGGCGTGATAGAGGAACACGGCGTGGATCGCCTCGCGCACCGGGTTGTTACCGCGGAAGGAGAAGGAGACGTTGGACACGCCGCCGGAGATCATCGCATGGGGCAGGGTACGCTTGATCTCGCGCGTCGCCTCGATGAAGTCCACCGCATAGTTGTCATGCTCGTCGATGCCGGTGGCGATGGCGAAGATGTTGGGGTCGAAGATAATATCTTCCGGTGGGAAGCCTACCTTATCCACCAATACTCTGTAGGCGCGGGTACAGATCTCTATCTTGCGTGCCATGGTATCGGCCTGGCCAACTTCGTCGAAGGCCATGATGATGGCCGCCGCGCCGTAGCGCTTCACTAGGGTGGCCTGCTCGATAAATTTGGCCTCGCCCTCCTTGAGGGAGATGGAGTTCACCACGCCCTTGCCCTGAATGCACTTGAGTCCGGCCTCGATCACCTCCCACTTGGAGGAATCGATCATGATGGGGACCCGGCTGATGTCGGGCTCGGAGGCGATAAGGTTGAGGAACTTCTGCATCACCTCGACGCCGTCCAGCATCCCCTCGTCCATGTTGATATCGATGATCTGGGCGCCGTTTTCCACCTGATCCCGAGCGACCGACAGCGCCTCTTCATATTCGCCTGTCTTGATAAGGCGTAGAAATTTTGCCGAGCCGGTGACATTGGTGCGCTCGCCCACGTTAACAAACAGCGAGTCGGCGTCTATGGTCAGCGGCTCAAGGCCCGACAGGCGACAGGCCACCGACAGATCCGGCAGCTCGCGGGCGCCGTGCTTGATGACGGCGGCGCGGATTGCCTTGATATGGTCTGGGGTGGTGCCGCAGCAGCCGCCGATAATGTTGAGCAGGCCTTCCTCGGCCCAGGGGCCGATCACCTCGGCCATCTGCTCTGGGGTCTCGTCATAGCCGCCAAATTCGTTGGGCAGGCCGGCGTTGGGGTGCGCCGACACATAACACTCGGCGATCTTCGACAGCTCCTCCACATAGGGGCGCAGCTCCTGCGGCCCCAGGGCGCAGTTGAGACCGATGGAGAGCGGTTTCACGTGGCGCAGCGAGTTGTAGAAGGCCTCAGTGGTCTGGCCCGTGAGGGTGCGGCCCGAGGCATCGGTAATGGTGCCCGAGATCATCACGGGCAGACGCTGGCCCAGCTGGTCAAACAGGGTTTCGATGGCAAACAGCGCCGCCTTGGCGTTGAGGGTATCGAAGATGGTCTCTACCATGATGATATCGGCGCCGCCCTCGATAAGGGCCTGGCTCGATTCGATATAGGCTTCCACAAGGTCATCGAAATGGATATTGCGATAGCCAGGATCGTTCACATCCGGGCTGATAGAGCAGGTGCGGTTGGTGGGGCCGAGAACCCCGGCCACATAGCATTGACGGCCGGTTTCGGCGGCCACCTCATCACAGGCGGTGCGGGCGAGTCGGGCGCCTTCAAGGTTGATCTCCCGTGACAGCTCCTGCATCTCATAGTCGGCCATGGCCACCTGGGTGGCGTTGAAGGTGTTGGTCTCTATGATGTCGGCGCCCGCCAGCAGGTAATCTCTGTGGATCTGCTTGATAAGCTCGGGTTGGGTCAGCACCAACAGGTCGTTGTTACCCTTGAGATCGCAGGGCCACTCGGCAAAGCGTTCGCCGCGAAAGTCGGCCTCCTCTAGCTTGTGGTTCTGGATCATGGTGCCCATGGCGCCGTCGAGGATCAAAATTTCCTTATTGAGCCGCGCGCGGATCGCGTCGTTAATCTGCCTTACGTTTCGAACAGGGGATTGGGTCGCCATAACTTTCACCTACTTCAACTGACCTATTGCCTAAACTGCCGCGTCTATCGATTTGACGTGCTATTTTTATTTTGGATGTATAAACGTATAGACGTCTATACTAATCGACTTATAATACCCAGGGCAAGTCTAAAGAGTATAGGGGAAGGTGCGAACAGGTCCCATCTGCTCTGCGTCGGCTTACAGACCTAGATGCAAGGCGTGGTTCGCAGCAAATGGCCCAAGTCCTTTGTAAGAAGCACAACACAGCAGATAGGCCTGTAAGCCACGCCCTTAGGGGCTTACACAGCAACCGGCTCTCTGCGTTATCTGACTTAGACAGGCCCCGGCATGCCCTGCGTCAGACGCCTTGAACGCCAATTGCTGTGTAAGCCAGAGTACCATGAGGACTTATTCGCAACTTCCCTAAGCTTAAATCTGGTTTGGCTTCGAGGAAGAATGCTGGTTAAGCCGCGTTCCCATGGCATAAGGCTCATGTCGCGAGAGTGGGTGAATCTGAAAGTTTTTCAATGCCTTATTTATCTTTCATTGCCAAGGGATACTTCCAGAGAGTATCCTGCTAACCATCTAGATTTTAAAGGTTTAATGCTGCAGTTATGACGCAAACGACACTCTATTTGATGCGCCACGGCGAATGTGAAGGCGGCAACCTGCTGCGCGGCCATAGCGATCAACCTCTCACCGAGATAGGCTTCGCCCAGATGCAGCTGGCCTATGCTAAGCTGCCCCAGGCGGTGGACAGGGTGATCAGCTCGCCGCTCAAACGTTGCCGCGTGTTTGCCGAACATCTGACGACTAAGAATCAGGTGAAGGTAGCCCTGGATGCCGGGCTCAAGGAGATCTACTTCGGCCGTTGGGATGGCCAGCCTATCCCTGAGCTGCATGCCGATCACGGTGAGGAGCTGAGTGCCTATTGGCGGGACCCTTGGGCCAATCCGCTGCCCGAGGGGGAGCCCATGGCTGATTTCGAGCGGCGTGTCGACGAGGTGGTCGAGCAACTTGTACATCAGCATAGCGGCGAGGCCTTGTTACTGATCACCCATGGCGGCGTGATACGTCACCTGATGGCCAAGGCCCTGGGGGTAGAGCGCGCCGTAGGCTTCTATACCCGGCTGAGTCTGGACTATGGCAGTGTGGTCAAGATAAGTCACTATCGCGACAAGGCGGGAGAGGGCTACTGGCGTCTGCACTGGCATGACGCCGAGTGAGTCTGGCCTTGTGTCGGCGGCAAAATTTAGCATAATAACCGGGCGCAGGGACCGCCTGCGCCGGGAGTATGGTGTCGAGATCGCCAAGGCGATAACTCGGACTTAATAGGGAATTGGGGAAGGCCCAGCGCCGCTAGCCCAAACTGTGCCCGCAACTGTGAGTGTGCCGCTAGGTCTAAGTCGACCGGTTGGCCACGAGTCAGGATACCTGCCTACTCTCTAACCACTATCTCAAGCGGGTGACTTGAGGGAGCCAATAGATGAAGAATACCTCGGGGCCGAGTCTGGCCCAAGGGAGAGGGCGCCTCGGCGCTGCTTCCCGGAGGGCGCGACCTTGAGCGCCCCTAGTCAGCCATCACAAACAGAATCACTCCTGTCTCACGGCGCCAGTGACGATGCAATTTTAGGTACAGACACAGGTGCTGGTGCAGCCATCGGCGATGGCGCCTGCGCGCGCCCAGCGCTGTCGGTACGGGATCTCAGCTGGCGCTGCGGCGAGCGCACCATCCTCTCTGGGGTCAAGTTGGATCTGCCAGAAGGCAAGATGCTGGGGATCATAGGCCCCAACGGCGCCGGCAAGTCCAGCCTGCTGCGCTGCCTCTATCGCTTCCTCACCCCAAGTAGTGGCGAGATCCAACTGTTTGGCCAGCCCATCGCCAGCCTGAGCGCCAGGGCCTTTGCCCGCGAGGTGGCCGTGGTGCTGCAAGACACGCCCCAGCATTTCGACATGACCACGGCCCAGCTGGTGGCATTGGGGCTTACGCCACACAAGGCCGCCTTCTCCATGACCACTAAGGCTGACCGCCTGGCGGTGAGTCAGGCCCTGGAGACAGTGGGGCTCAAGGATCGCGCCGGACAGACCTACGCCTCCCTGTCCGGGGGCGAGAAGCAGCGGGCGCTGATCGCCCGCGCCATAGTGCAGCAGCCTAAGCTGTTGATCCTCGATGAGCCCACCAATCACCTGGATATCCGCTATCAGATCCAGATCCTCGAGCTGCTCAAGGCCCTGGGGGTGACTGTGGTGATTTCGATTCACGACCTCAATCTCGCCAGCGCCCTTTGCGATCAACTTTTGCTGCTGGACCAGGGTAAGGCCGTGGCCCAGGGCTCGCCCAAACAGGTGCTGAGCGAGGCGCAGATCGCCAGGGTATTCGGCGTCTGCTGTCAGGTATCGCCCCATCCACAGCACGGCAACCCGCAGATTAACTATTTCTATGGCTATCACCTTCAAGATGGCGGGCATAGTACTCAGCACGGCAATGGCTTGGGTGACCAGGCCTTTGAGGCGAAGGAGGCTAACCATGATGAGCGCTAGCCTGAGTCTGGGAAGAGGCTATAGCCCGCAACAGTACCTGGCCTTCGTCTGTCTGGGATTGTTGACCCTGGCGACTCCTGTGTTGGCGGTGAGCTTCGGCGCGGCGCAGATAGGCGTCGCCGAGGTGCTTGAGGTGCTGCTGGCCAAGCTGAGCGGCGCCGATCCCGGCGGCGTGACCGCAAGAATATTGATTGAGCTGCGCCTGCCGCGCATCTTGCTGGCCTTCATCGCCGGCTTCGGCCTGGCCCTGGCGGGCGCCGTGTTGCAGACGGTGACTCGCAATCCCCTGGCCGACCCCTATCTGTTTGGCATCTCATCGGGCGCCAGTCTGGGGGCGGTTGTGGTGATCACCCTGCTGGGCGGTGTCGGCGGCACTTTGGCCAGTGTCGGCCTGCCGCTCGGCGCCTTTATCGGCGCCAGCCTGGCGGTGCTCATGGTGCTGGCCCTGTGCGGGCGGGATTTGAACACCCAGATAGAGCGCATGTTGCTCTCCGGGGTGGCGATCTCCTTCCTGTTTGGGGCGCTGGCCAGCCTGATGCTCTATTTCTCCGGGCCGCAATCGGCCGCCTCTGTGCTGTTCTGGAGCCTGGGCAGCTTTGCTAAGGCGAGCTGGCAGATGCTCTGGCTGCCCTGGCTGCTGGTGTTGGCGGCGAGCGCCATTTTGCTGCTGCTCAAGCGGCAGATCCTCGCCATTCAGGCGGGGGATGAGACCGCCCACACCCTGGGCATTCGGGTGCAGCGCCTGCGTCTCGTCAGCCTGCTGCTCTGCTCGCTGATCACCGCCGTCCTGGTGGCCAACTGTGGCGGCATCGGCTTCGTCGGCCTGATGGTGCCCCACATGGTGCGCCTATTGCTGCCCGGGCGTTTCGCCCTGCTGCTGACGGCCTTGGTGGGCGGCCTGTTTATGATCTGGGTGGATGTGCTGGCGCGCTGCCTGCTCAGCTATCAGGAGCTGCCGGTGGGGATCATTACGGCTGTGATAGGCAGCCTCTTCTTTCTGTTTATCCTGGGCGGTAAGCGTAGCAACTAGCCTAGGTTCCCTATGCATCGAAGGAAAGGTGCATTGAAGGAAAGGTGTATCGAAGAAAGGTGCATGGAAGGAGAGAGCATTGAAGGCAAAGCGTATTGAACTATGCCTGCTAAGAAGGCGTGGATTGCAATGAATCGAGAACGAGGGCGAGCGATATGAGGTACCAGTATGTTTGAAGTCACTGAGGTAAGTAGCGAGTTCGATGCCAAGATCCAGCAGAAGATAGACACTAAGACCAAGCCCCTCGGCGCCTTGGGCGCGCTCGAGACCCTGGCGATGACTATCGCCCGGGTGCTGGGTCCAGACAAGCCGCAGATCGTCAAACCAACCCTCTTGGTGTTTGCCGGCGATCACGGCATCGCCGCCTCCGGGGTCTCCATCGCGCCTAGCGAGGTGACTACCCAGATGGTGATGAATTTCCTCAAGGGCGGCGCGGCCATCAATCTGTTCTGTGCCCAGGGAGGGATCACCATGGAGGTGATCGACTGCGGCATCGCCCAGGAGATCCATGATCAACCTAAGCTTATCAACCACAGGTTGGGGGCTGGCACAGGTGCGATTCATCGCGAGCCCGCCATGACCCTGGGCGCGGTCAAGCAGGGCTTCGCCATGGCCAGGGAGCGGGTCGCGCTGCATCACGGCCGCGGCTGTAACCTAATAGCCTTCGGCGAGATGGGCATAGGCAACACCAGCTCGGCGGCGGCCATCATGGCGGCGCTGATGGGGCGCGAGGCGGCCGAGTGTGTCGGTCGGGGCACTGGCATAGATGCCGCCACCTTGGCACGCAAACAGCTGCTGGTGGAGCAGGCGCTGTTTTTGCACCGTGAGCAACTAGGAGATCCCTATGGCGTATTGGCCTGCCTGGGTGGCTTCGAGATAGTGCAGATGACCGGCGCCATACTGGCGGCGGCAGAGCTGAAGATGCTGGTGCTGATCGACGGCTTCATCGCCACGGCGGCGGCCCTGGCAGCGGTGACCATAGCGCCCCACGCCCGGGACTATATGATCTTCGCCCACGAGTCCTGCGAGCGCGGCCACAAACTGATGCTGGAGCATCTCAATGCCCAGCCGCTCTTGTCCCTCGGACTGCGTCTCGGTGAGGGAACCGGGGCGGCGCTGGCTGTGCCTCTGGTGCAGGCGGCGGCCAAGTTTTACAACGAGATGGCCTCCCTCGAAGAGATGGGCATTTCGATTTAGCGGCAATAGCAATCTAAGGATCAAAAAGGGAAAGCGCGACGATGTTTGCCAGAGAGTTAAACCTGTTTTTTATCGCCATGGGCTTCTTTACCCGGATCCCCATGCCGACCTGGGTGAAGGTCGACAATGAGCGGCTCAATCAGGCCAGCCGTTACTTCGCCCTGGTCGGCGTGCTTGTCGGTGGCCTCTGCGCCCTGGTCTATAGCCTGGCGACTCAGGTATTGCCCATCAGCGTCGCCATCTTACTCGCCATGGTGGCCGGGCTGCTGCTCACCGGCGGCTTCCACGAGGATGGCCTAGCGGATACCGCCGACGGGTTCGGTGGCGGCTGGCAGGTGCAGGATAAGCTCACCATAATGAAAGACTCGCGTGTCGGCACCTATGGGGTGCTGGCCCTAGTGATGAGCCTGCTGTTTAAGTTTGTGCTGCTCAGTGAAATTGCCCTGTTCGATGGCGATCTCGTGATGGCAGCCTTGGTGGTGGGCCACTGCCTGAGCCGTATGGTGGCGGCCTCACTCATCTTCACCGAGACCTATGTTCGGGATGACGACAGCAGCAAGAGCAAGCCTCTGGCCCAGTCGCAGACCCCAAATGAGCTCGGCATTTTGCTGCTGACCGGCATCCTCACCCTCTGGCTCAGCGGTATCGCCTCGGCGCTCTCGCTCTGTTTGGTGTTGCTGGCGGCCCGCCAGCTGCTGGTACGCAGTTATCGCCGTCAGATCGGCGGTTATACAGGCGATGTGCTGGGGGCGACCCAGCAGGTGATCGAGCTGCTCTGTTACCTGTTTATCCTGGTGATCAGCCTATGATACACCTGGTTCTAGGCGGCGCCCGCAGTGGCAAGTCTCGCCATGGCCTTTCCTTGGTGGCCGATTATGTGGCCAAGGGTTATGAGTGCCTGTTTGTGGCCACCGCCCAGGGGCTGGATGAGGAGATGCGCGCGCGCATCGCCCGACACCAGGATGAGCGCCGTGAGGATGGTTTGCCCTGGCAGACCCTGGAGTGTCCGCTACACTTGAGTGCCTGTATCGAAACTCACGCCAGGGAGAAGCGGGTAATCCTAGTCGATTGCCTCACCCTCTGGCTCACCAATCAGCTGCTTGAGGGGGATGACTGGCCGGCGGCCAAGGCGGCGCTGCTGCGCGCCTTGGAAACGGCGCCAGGGGCTGTCGTGCTGATCAGCAATGAGGTGGGCTGTGGCGTGGTACCGGCCGACCCCTTGAGTCGACGATTTGTCGACGAGGCGGGCTGGCTGCATCAGGCAATCGCTCAGCGAGCCCAGCAGGTGGTCTTGGTCACCGCGGGTCTGCCGCTGATCCTCAAGGATGAGACGAGCTAGGGCGCCAGGGAATAGGAAGCAAAGTAATGACACCAGATAACTTAAGTAATCAGCGAAACCAGAGTAAACAGTGCAAGCAGGGCAATAGCAATCAAGAGGCGAGTGGCAATATCTTGATGGTGCAGGGCACCACCTCGGATGCGGGTAAGAGCACCCTGGTGGCGGGCCTGTGCCGCTATTTCGCCCGTCAGGGGCGCAGGGTGGCGCCCTTCAAGCCGCAAAACATGGCGCTCAACAGCGCGGTGACCCTTGACGGCGGTGAGATAGGCCGTGCCCAGGCGCTGCAGGCCGAGGCCTGTTACCTTGCGCCCCACACAGACTTCAACCCCATACTGCTTAAACCCAACTCGGACACCAGCTCCCAGGTGATAGTGCAGGGCAAGGCTCTGTCCCACATGGAGGCCCAGACCTATTTTGGCAAAGACAGCCAGGGTTATCGCACCAAGGCGATGGCGGCTGTGCTGGATTCACTGTCACGCCTGGAGCGGCAGTATGAGCTGATCCTGGTGGAAGGGGCGGGTAGCCCGGCGGAGATCAACCTGCGCGAGGGGGATATCGCCAACATGGGCTTCGCCGAGGCGGTGGACTGCCCGGTGATCCTGATCGCCGACATCGACAAAGGCGGGGTGTTCGCCCATATCGTCGGCACCCTGGCACTGTTGTCAGCATCCGAGCAGGCCAGAGTCAGAGGCGTGGTGATCAATCGCTTTCGCGGCGACATCTCTCTGCTTAAGCCTGGCCTAGATTGGCTAGAGGCCAGGATAGACAAGCCAGTGCTGGGCGTCTTGCCCTACCTTAACGATCTGCACCTGGAGGCCGAAGACGCCCTGGATGCCCGTCAGGTGAGCAGTGGCAACGCCCGCTTTCGGGTCTTGGTGCTGGTCTTTCCCCGCATCAGCAATCACACAGATTTTGACCCCCTCAGGCTGCACCCAGACATAGACTTTCGCTATCAACAGGTAAACGAGGCCTACGACGGTCAGGCAATTGATGCCGATCTCATCATACTGCCCGGCAGTAAGAGTGTGCGGCAGGACCTGGCCACCATGGTCGAACAGGGCTGGGATCGCGCCCTTAAGCGCCACCTGAGATATGGCGGCAAGGTGATCGGCATCTGCGGTGGCTATCAGATGTTGGGGCTGGCCATCGAAGATCCCCAAGGGGTCGAGGGGGAGGCAGGTGACAGCGATGGCCTGGGGCTACTGCCCATAGTCACAGAGCTGACCCCTAACAAGCGTCTGGCTCAGGTGACAGGCACGATAAAACTGGCGGGCGAGCGCGCAAGCATTGCTGGCTATGAGATCCACTGTGGCCGCTCCACGCTGTTATCTAAGGCGACCAAACCCCTCACCCTAGAGAGTGACGAGGGCAATCGGTTTAACGAGGGCTGTCTGTCCCATGATGGCCAGATCCTGGGCAGCTATCTGCATGGTCTGTTCGACAGCCCTGAGGCCTGTGCGCTGCTCCTTGGCTGGGCCGGGCTCAGCAGTGCGGCCGCCGTCGATCCCGAGGCGATCAAACAGGCACAGTTAGATCGCCTCGCCGATACCCTGGCCGGGCATCTGGACATGGCGAGGCTGAGCGCCATCCTCGCCGAGACGCCACTAAGGCGCCCAAACAAGAATAATTAACTAAAGGAAAGAAGATGAGCGCGGACAAGCAGGCGGAAAATCAGGCGGAAAATCATAAGGCCGAGCGTCATAAGGCGCGTCAGCAGAAGGTGAAGGAGGCGGTGGACGCCAAGATCGCCAAGGCCCAGACCGAGAAGGGCGTGCTGCTGGTGATGACCGGCAACGGCAAGGGCAAGACCACGGCGGGTTTCGGTAACATCACCCGCGCCGTCGGTCATGGTAAGAAGGCCGCCGTGGTGCAATTTATCAAGGGCAACTGGCCCTGCGGCGAGCGCGCCGTGCTGGAGAAGGTGGGGGTCGAGTTTCATGTGATGGCCACCGGCTTTACCTGGGAGACCCAGGACAGAGAGGCCGATACCCTGGCGGCGCAGAGTGCCTGGGAGGCGGCCGAGACCCTGCTGAGCGACGACACCATAGACATAGTGCTGCTGGACGAACTCACCTACATGGTGAGCTATCACTATCTGGATCTGGACAGGGTGCTGACGGCGCTTAAGAACCGTCCGCCCATGCAGCATGTGATTGTCACGGGGCGTGCCTGTCATCGGGCGATTTTGGAGCTTGCGGATACTGTGAGTGAGGTGCAGCCCATAAAGCATGCATTTGAGAGCGGCGTTAAAGCCCAGCTCGGCTTCGACTACTGAAAATTGCTATTGCAGTGCTCAATTGCGGCGTTGCGTCCTCATTCACGGCTCGCCTACCTATAGGTATGTCTTCGCCGTTCATTGCGGGGCGCCTTGCACTGGAGCACTTCATGACGCAATTTAGATTTCTTCCTGTTTGCTCCTGTGGCGGTATTGTCTGCGCTGACTCACCCAATCACATACTCATGTATGCTCATGGACTGAGCCAGCTTGACGGCTTAGCCACAGAAGCAAACCGTTTGAAATGAAGGATATGGGCTTCATGACGCAACTTGGATTTCTGCCTGTTTGCTCCTGTGGCGGTATTGTCTGCGCCGGCTCACCCAATCACATACTCATGTATGCTCATGGGCTGAGCCAGCTTGACGGCTTAGCCAAAGAAACAAACAGTTTGAAATGAAGGATATGGGCTTCATGGCGCAATTTGGCTTTCTGCTTGATTGCTCCTGTGGCGATATTGTCTGCGCCGGCTCACCCAATCACATACTCATGTATGCTCATGGGCTGAGCCAGCTTGACGGCTTAGCCACAGAAGCAAACAGATTGAAATGGGCGAGTGGATTTCCTTCGAGCTCACCACGGTGGCGGTATTGTCTTCATTTCTACTGCCAGTTACATGATCATGTATGTGATTTAGCCTGCTGTAGCTTAAAGACTGAGATGATGAGTTACTTGTCTCTATATATGAGAAAATTTTTATTAACCTGGTTAGCTATCAAATGTTAAAGTGAGCAAGTCTTATAAAACGCTAAATAAATTATCCGAGGGAGTTAGGGGTGAGATGAAGATAAAATTTGTTGCACTATTAATATCCCTCGCGACCTTTGTTTCTCAGGCTGGTCAATTACTCGATTATCACGGTAAGGTCTCAGTATACGCCAAGAGCCAAGATCGTCTCGCGCTACATAGCCACTATAGATATTATGATAAGGATATAAATGAATTAAAAGATGTCTCATATCTTGAACTATATGATGGTAATAGTTTAGGTCTTACTCCTTTTTATCAAGAAAGCTCACCAAGGTTTCTCGCATTGACTTGGACTACAAATGGGGACTATCTCATTGGTATGTCAACGCATAGTCAAGCAGATAATTATTTGTCGGTGTATTCAAATGCTGGTATTCCATTGAGAACATTTAGCATGGATTGTTCCTTCTGGTTTGACGAATCAAAAGAAAAAGAGCTTGAAAATAAATCACAAATTTTCATTGGTATGTTAGGTGCGTTTTGCGATACAACACCTGAATTATTCTACATGCTTACTGATATCAATTCATTTAAGGCTGTTTATTTAGGGGGAGGCGTTAATGCCGTTGGGAGTTGCATTCGAGAAGATTGTGTAGTCTTACCTTTAGATGAAAGAAAACAGGAAAGTTTTATGACCCTATATGAATTACGAGATAAGTATAAGCTCAATGAATTTTAGATTAGTATTACATAGATACTCATAGTTAATACCTAACTACTGGAGAAATCTTTGTGAAATATCTTCTGTTTACAGTATTGCTTTTGTCATCGTTCGTCACAGCAGTTGAATTGAATGATAGAAATCCGTTCTTGGAAAATGTTCATGATTTATGTATGAAAAAAAAGATGCTTTCAAGTGTGATATGAGGGATTTGACAGAAAATATTGTCTATGTTGAAGAACCGGAATTAGTATTTGATAATTACTGCGTTAAGTTTGAAAGTAGATGTGAGATTTTGGGAATAACATATATTTTGAGTCGACACGCATATGTTGGTAGAGGTGACGGTATACAGTGTTCTGATTATATTCGTTACTCTAAATGATATGGTGTCGAATATTTTTATGTGGATGCTAAAGTATTGGGTTTTGTTTTTTTCTAAAAGATAAGGTTTTAAGTGGAGAGTTCAGGAGTCGCTGTTTAAAGAAATCCAGGACGTTTTATGAAGATATTAATGTTTTTGGGGTTTATGTCTATCAAAGCAGTGTGGATGGCGTGAGTAAATATGAGGTGAAGTTAAGTGAAGGTGATGTACTGTACTCTGTATATTTTGACTCAGCAATGGAATTTGAAGAGTGTGAAGGGGAAAGAGGGCTAAAACCTTAGAATCATTATTTGACGGCTGAGCTGCCTTTGTTAGAAAAATGCGCAGTCCGCTCAGGTATCTCGATATTTGTAATATAAGGAAAGAAGAAAGAATGAAGATAAGGGTTAAGCTGTGGCTGTTGTTGTCCTTGTTGCTGTGTGTGCCTGGGCTTAAGGCGGCGCCTGCGAAGCGGATCATCGCCCTGTCACCCCATGGGGTGGAGATGCTGTTTAGCATAGGGGCGGGGGAGAGTGTGGTCGCGACCACAGATCATGCCGATTTTCCCGATGCGGCCAAGGCGATCCCGCGGATCGGCGGCTACTACGGCATACAGATAGAGAAAGTTATCGAGCTCGACCCGGATCTGATTGTCATCTGGGGCGGCGGCAACAAGCGCGAGGATATCGAGCGCCTGACCCAGCTGGGTTATCCCATCTATAACAGCGACCCTAAGACGTTGGAGGCGGTGGCAGACGATCTGCTGGCGCTGGGCAAGCTGACCGGCAAGGAGCGCGAAGCGGAGCGGGTGGCCGAGCAGTATCTTATCGGCCTCAAGGCGCTCAGCAAGGAAAATCGGGCCAAGGCGCCGGTGCGGGTCTTCTATCAGCTCTGGTCTGTGCCCCTGATGACGGTGGCCGAGGGTAGTTGGATAGAGCAGATCATCCAGGTCTGCCACGGCGAGAATGTGTTTAGCGACGCGGGGAACGAGTATCCCCAGGTGAGCCTGGAGGCTGTGCTGCTCAAGCAACCTCAGGTGATATTGCAGAGTCAGGACGAGGGTAATGTGCGCGGCATCGACTGGTCTGCCTGGCAGGAGATCCCGGCGGTGAAGCAGCGCCACATCTATCAACTGGATGCCGACCTCTTGCATCGGGCGACTCCAAGGGCCATCTTAGGGATTGAATCTTTGTGTAAGGCCTTGGACAAGGCGAGATAAACACAAACTAAAATTAAAACTAAAGCTAAAACAATGCGCTAAACAATAAGGAGATAAATGATGACTATGCTACTGGCCTGCCTACTCTTTGCCATGTTGCTTCCCTACCTGGCCAAGGTGCCCGTGGCCATGGCGATGGCAAAGCAGGGTGGCTATGACAATGCCTATCCCAGAACTCAGCAGGCGCAGCTGACCGGCTTCGGCGCCCGCGCCTTGGCGGCCCACCAGAACGCCTTCGAGTCCCTGCTGGTCTTCGCCGTGGCGGCGCTGACCGTGATTGCACGCGACAAGGTCGACGACACTGTCGGTCTGTTAGCCCTGGTGCATGTGCTGGCAAGATGTGCCTATCATCTCCTCTACCTGCTGGATAAGAGCACCCTGCGTTCCCTTTCCTGGTTTGTGGCCATTATCGCCGCCTTCGCCATCTTCGCCCGGGCGTTTTAACTCCTTCCTCAATGCCCACTCAGTGGGTTCGACATGAGCGCAGCTCTTTACCCTCTGTGGTTGGGGCTGACGCTTACTAGCTCGCTAATCTTTCAAGCGTTTTAACGCTCTATCCGGCTTTCTCCAGTGTCCGTACTTTTTCACGTGTCCGGCTTTCCTCATATGCGGACACTCGGGGAAAATGACCGGACACTTTTGCGGGTGTCCGCGGACACTTTCATGGAATGCTTAGCGGACATCCTTATTTAAGTCATTGAAAATTAGTGAATATAAAAGTTGGCACGGCAATTGTAATCCTAATGGGCAGAAATCGACTCGGTCGAGTAACGGACACTGTTAGGGATAAACAATGATTAAAGATACCAGCGCACAAGATAAGCAAGTTGCCCCCAGCCTGGGACGTCGCATCAAATGGCCTGTCACTATCGGCGCAGGCGTTCTCCTGGTTTCTGGTCTGGTGTGGGCCAGCGTCAGTGGCAGCAGCGTGAGCGAGTCTATCGACCGTAGCGAGCTGCGTTTTGCCACTTTGGAACGCGGTACCTTAGTGCGTGATATCGCCTCTACCGGCAAGATAGTCGCCGCCAACGCCCCTATCCTCTACGCCCCAGAGAAGGGCACAGTGACCCTAATCGCCAACCCGGGTGACAAGGTGGAGCAGGGCCAGGTGGTCGCCACCATAGAGAGCCACAGCCTGACCAACAACCTCAAGCAGCAACAGGCGCTGCTGGAAGGGATGCAGAGCAGCCTGGAGCGTGCCCGTCTCGACGCCCGCCGCGATCAGCTTAAGGCGATACAGACCCTGGACATGGCTAAGGTGGATCTCGAGGCGGCGGATCGCGAGAGTCGCCGTGGCGACCAGCTGATCGAGTCTAGCCTGATCTCTAAGATAGATTATGAGAAGAGCAAGGATGAGCTGCACAAGGCCAAGCTGCTCTACGCTCACGCCCTGCAGGAAGCCGAGCTGATGAAAGATACCTTGAGTTTTGAGCTGAAAAACAAGGCCTCAGAGGTGGATCGTCAGGCCCTGGTGGTCGCCGAGCTTGAACGTCAGGTGGCGGCGCTGAACATCACGGCCCCCGTCGGCGGCATCATAGGTAACTGGTTGACGGAGCAGAAGGCCCGTATCGGCCAGAGCCAGCCCATATTGACCGTGGTGGATCTCAGCGCTTTCGAGGCCGAGCTGGCGGTGCCTGAATCCTACGCCGACGAGCTGGGGATTGGCATGGATGTCGAGCTTAACTTCGGTGGCCAGCTGGTGATGGGCAAGCTGTCGGCCATCTCTCCCGAGGTGCGTAACCGTGAGGTGACTACCCGAGTGCGCTTCGAGCAGCAAGCTGCCCTGCACCTGCGTCAGAACCAGCGTTTGTCTGCCCGCGTCCTATTGGAAAATCGTCCCGACGTGCTCATGGTCAAGCGTGGTCCCTTCGTCAACAGTGGCGGCGGCACCCTGGTCTATGCCGTCAAGAACGACCTGGCCGAGCGCACCGAGATCCAACTGGGTGCCCGCAGCATGAGCCACATAGAGGTGGTCTCGGGCGGTGAGGTCGGCGACCAGTGGATCATCTCCTCTACCGACGCCTTTAAGAATGCCGAACAAGTATTGATCCGCTAAGGAGCGAAGCGATGAAGACCCTGATGATAAAGCTACATCCAGAACGAGTGGTCGCAGGACTGGCCTTACTGCTCCTGCTGGTGGCGACTCAGGTCTATACCCAGGATGCCTCAGACTGGTTTCTGCTCGGGCTCAACATATTAGAAGCGACCGGCATGCACGGGCAGCCGGTCGATAGTAACCAACTTCCCGACGTCGCCAGAGTTGGCGGTGATTTAACTCAATGGTTATTGGCCCGATTGTCCTAGTTCGTCCGGGCATAGGCGCAATAACAAACTGAATAACGCGATACAAAAACAAAGGAAACAACCCATGTTAACGATGAAAAATATCAACAAGGTGTTTAAAACGGATTTGGTGGAAACCCATGCGTTACGGGATTTCAATCTCGAGGTTAAGGAAGGTGAGTTTGTCGCCGTCACCGGGCCGTCTGGTTCGGGCAAGACCACCTTTCTCAACATCGCCGGCCTGTTAGAGGGCTTTACTAACGGCGAATATCATCTGGACGATGTCAACATCTCCAACCTGAGCGATAACAAGGCGGCCGCCATTCGCAACGAGAAGATAGGCTTCATCTTTCAGGGCTTTAACCTGATCCCTGACCTTAACCTGGCGGAGAATGTCGAGGTGCCACTGCGCTATCGCGGCTTCAACGCCAAGGAGCGTCAGCGCCGCGTGAAGGCCGCGCTGGAGCAAGTGGGCTTGGGGGCACGTATGAAGCATCTACCATCGCAGCTTTCCGGTGGTCAGCAGCAGCGTGTGGCGATTGCCCGCGCCCTGGCTGGCGAACCAAGATTTCTCCTCGCCGACGAGCCAACAGGTAACTTGGACAGCCTGATGGCTCGTCAGGTGATGGAGCTTTTAGAAGAGATCAACAAGGCGGGCACCACCATCATCATGGTGACTCACGATCCCGAATTGGCGCGCCGCGCCCAGCGCAACATTCAGATCGTCGACGGTCAGGTGTGTGACTTCACCCTGTACCAGGGCGGTCAGTCGCACCTGGTCGATACGGCCGAAAAAGTGGCCAGCTAAGGAGAGCAAGCATGTTTCTATATTACGTCGATCTCGCCTGGCGCAGCATACGCAAGACGCCGATTCTGTCGCTGCTCATGGTGCTGGCCATCTCTGTGGGGATAGGCATCACCATCACTACGCTGAACGTCTACAGCATGATGGCCTATAACCCGGCCGGTGAGCGCTCCGAGCAGCTCAACGCGATTCAGCTCTGGTCACAGGGCCCGGATTCCTGGGACGACTTTCATCGCCTGGTCACCTATCAAGATGCGATGAACCTGCGTAAGGGCAATGTGGCTAAGGCCCAGGCGGCCATGTTCCGTAGCGGCATGGCGGTGCAGACAGACGATCCTGAGGTGTTGCCAAGGTTGCAGGGTATCAGGGTAACGGATGGCGACTTCTTCAAGATGTTTGAGGTGCCCTTTGTCTTTGGCAATCGCTGGGACAAGGCGGTGGATCTCGACCCTGCCTATCAGGCGGTGATCGGCGAGAAGCTTAACCAGAAGCTGTTTGGCGGCGAGAATAGTGTGGGCAAGACCATCTACCTCAACCGTAAGCCCTATCAGGTGGTGGGTGTGATCGGCGACTGGAATCCTCAGCCTAAGTATTACGATCCGACCAGTGGCGCCTTCGCCAAATCGGAGCAGATCTATATTCCATTTTCGCTGGCGGCAAACGAAGAGTTTAGCGTCTGGGGCAACTCGTCGGGTTGGAAACATGAGCCGATGAACAACTATCAGGACAGGTTGAATTCGGAGAAGGTGTGGTTGGAGTACTGGACCTATCTGCCAACGAGTGAAGATCGCGCCGCCTACAAGAGCTATCTGGCCAACTATGTGGAGCAGCAGAAGGAGTTGGGCCGTTTCACCGATAACAAGTCACCTGTGGATTCAGTGCTCATGTCTGATGTCGCCGGCTGGTTGGAGCGCAGCCATGTGGTGCCTGAAGATAACAAGATTCTGGTGGGACTGAGCGCCTTGTTCCTCAGCGTCTGCCTGATCAATATTCTCGGCCTGATGCTGACCAAGTTTCTCAAGCGTGCGCCCGAGGTGGGTGTCAGACGTGCCATCGGGGCCAGCCGGGGACAGATCTTCTCTCAGTACATGGTGGAAGTGGGCGTCATCGGCCTGTTTGGTGGCCTGGTGGGACTGCTATGGGCCTGGGGCGCCCTCTACGCCCTGTCGGCACGCTTCGGCGTCTCCGAGGGACTGACCCATCTCTCGATGAGCATGTGGTTGATCACCCCAACCATTGCCGTGGGCACCGCACTGCTGGCCGGACTCTATCCTGCCTGGGTGGTGTGTCGCACTAAACCAAGTGTCTACTTGAAGAGCCAATAAGGGATTGAAAATGCTTAACATTAAACCAATTTTTAGCAGCTTGCTCCGCAGTAAGAGTGGCCCGGTATTGCTACTGGTGCAGATTATCCTGTCGGTGGCCATAGTCGCCAACGCCAGTTTCATCATCCATGAGCGTCTCGAGCTGATGCAGCGTGACTCAGGGATTAATGAAGAGGAGGTGTTGACCTTTAGTGTGTTTAACTTCGATCCCAGCATAGATATCGAGCAGCAGAACAAGATAGATCAGCAGATCCTGCGCGGTTTGCCTAACGTGCAGGCGGCCACCTCTACCAACATGTTGCCCCTGAGCGGCAGTGGTTGGTCGAGTACCCTTAACCTGGGGCCGGATCCTGAGACAGCCAAGTCGACACCTCAGTTTGCCATGTACCTGGGCACAGAGCATACCGTTAAGACGCTTGGGCTCAAGCTCATCGAGGGACGCAACTTCTATGCCGATGAGATCAATAAGAGTGTTAACGATCCCGGTAAACTGGCGATCATCTCCAAGGCGTTTGGTGAGGCTGTATGGCCGGGTGAGTCGGCCATCGGCAAGTTGCTCTATGTGGATGATGAGCAGCTTGAGGTGATAGGCGTGGTGGAGAAGTTTCAGGGCGCCTGGGTCGACAGCGATGAGCTGGAATACAGTGTGATCCATAATGTCGATTTTGCGGGATATACCTACATGGTGCGCGCCGAAGTGGGTCAGCACAAGGCGTTGCAAGATGCCATCACCAAGGCCTTGATGAAGGAGAACCCTAACCGGGTGATCGATGACTTCCAGTCTGTCGCCGAGGTGAAAAAGCGCTCCTACCGGGATCACGAGCTGATGATAACCGTGCTCTCCATGATGGTGGTCCTGCTGCTGTTGATCACTAGCCTGGGCCTGACAGGTATGGTGATGTTCAATATCCAGCGCCGTACCAAGCAGATAGGTACTCGCCGCGCCCTGGGAGCGACCAAGGGGGATATCCTCAGCCTCTTCCTGGTGGAGAACTACCTCATCTGTCTCTCGGGTGGCGTATTAGGGGCCAGCCTGGCGGTGCTGCTGGGGCAGCAGCTGATGAAGTACTATGATCTGCCGCAGCTCAACCTGCTCTACCCGCTCATGACGGTAGTGGGCATGATGCTGGTGACCACAGTGGCCGTGGTACTGCCGGCGCGCAAGGCGGCGAACATCTCGCCGGCCATGGCGACCCGCAGCGTCTAAGCCTAGTCTTTAACTCACGGCGCTAAACAAGAGACACCGAAAGCGTTTGCCCTTTTCATCGGCGGCGCTTTCGGTTAGTTTGTTGCTCTGCAAGTAAAAAGTTAATAAGAATATATGGATACGATTCTCATCGTCGACGACAATCAGGCAGTATGCAGCGCGCTCTCCCTGATGCTCGAACTCAATGGATTTAAGACCCTAACTTGTTTCTCCCCGGAGGACGCACTGGGCCTGGTGGCCGAGCAGGAGATCGCCCTGGTGATCCAGGACATGAACTTCACCCAGGACACCACCTCGGGCGAGGAGGGCAAGCGCCTGTTCTACGATATCCGTGCCTGCCAGCCCCAGCTACCCATCATACTCCTGACCGCCTGGACTCAGCTGGAGCTGGCGGTGGAGCTGGTGAAGGAGGGGGCCGCCGACTACATGGGCAAGCCCTGGGACGACGATAAGCTGCTCAACAGCGTCAACAACTTGATATCGCTCCACGCCCTGTCGCGGCAGAATTCGCAGCTGGCGCGCTCCGAGCATGAGCGGATGTCGGCGATCAAGGATGCCGATCTGTGCGGCATCGTCTTCGGCAGCGGCGCCATGCAGCGCTGTATCGATCTGGCGCTGCAGATAGCCAAGTCCGACGTATCTGTGTTGATCACCGGCCCCAACGGCGCCGGTAAGGACAAGCTGGCGGACATACTGCACGCCAACTCCCCCCTCAAACATAAGCCCTTCATCAAGGTGAATATCGGCGCACTGCCGATGGAGCTGCTGGAGGCAGAGCTGTTTGGCGCCGAGGCGGGCGCCTTTACCGGGGCCAACAAGGCGCGCATCGGCCGCTTCGAGGCAGCCGACGGTGGCACCCTGTTTCTCGACGAGATAGGCAACCTGCCGCTGTCGGGTCAGGTGAAGCTGCTGCGGGTGTTGCAGACCGGCGAGTTCGAGCGTCTGGGCAGCCATCAGACCCGTAAGGTCAAGGTGCGGGTGATCAGCGCCACCAATGCGGATCTTGCCGAGGATATCGCCAGCGGTCGTTTCCGCGAGGATCTCTTCTATCGCCTCAATGTGATCGAGCTGGCCTTGCCGCCTCTCAATCAGCGCCAGGACGATATCCTGCCCCTGGTGAATCACTTCATCGGTCAGGACTTTAGCCTGAGTAAGCCGACCCAGCAGGCGCTGGTCGGCTACCCTTGGCCGGGCAATGTGCGCGAGCTGGAGAACGCCTGTAAGCGGGCGGTGATCCTGGCCGCCAGCCCCACGCTGACCATGGCCGATTTTGGTTTAAAGCCTGTGAGTGGTTTAAATCCTGTGAGCGGCGCGTCAGCCACCGCCTCTGAGTCCACGCCGAGTTCGGTCATTGCGCAGCAGATTCCAGCTCAGCAACCGGCTCAGCAAGAGTCTCTGCAACAGGTCGGGGGGGCGCAAGTCTCGACTCCCGCCGAGTCCCAGGAAGTTAACAGGTCTCAAGCCTACGAGCCTACCGGGGCCGATATCGAGCTGGCGCTGGCGGAGCATAATGGGGTGATCGCCCGGGTGGCCAAGTCCCTGGGGCTGAGCCGTCAGGCGCTCTATCGCCGCATGGAAAAATTTGGGATCGAGAAATAATGCCGACGCTGCGCACTAAGCTCATCTGGGGCAATGTGATTGTCAGTCAGCTGGCCCTTGCCCTGTTTATCCTGCTACTCAAGATGCTGGCGCCAGAGCTGTATCAGGAGGTGGCGCCTGAGCTGATAGTCGCCTGCCTGCTGCTGTCCGGCGGCTTTGCCTGGCTGCTCAGCCGCTGGCTCACCCGAGGGCTGTCGACCAGCCTCAAGGCCCTGGAGGTTGGGCTGCTCAACATCAAAGACAATGATTTCAGTGTGAACATTCCTGTGACGGGGGACAGCCAGCTTAAGGCGCTGGCCAGCCTGTTTAACGAGTCGGCGGCCGTGCTGCGCCGCGAGCGTCAGTATATCTATCAGCGTGAGCTGCTGCTGGATAAGGTGATCCAGAGCTCGCCTAACGTCATGGTGCTGCTGGACGATCGCCAGCGCATCATCTACGCCAATGACGCCGCGCGCCACCTGTTTGCCCAGGGGGCGCGTATCGAGGGCAGCATGTTAGATGAGTTGCTGGACGGCGTCAGCGAGGAGCTGGCCGGCGCGGTCAACAATCCCAAGGGCGGGCTGTTTACCCTGGCGAGTGTGGAAGAGGGCGGTGAAGATGAAACCTGGCATCTCTCCCGTGGACGCTTCCTGCTCAACGGTCAGTATCACCATCTCATTCTGCTCAAGCAGATGACCCGTGAGCTGAACCGTCAGGAGGTGGCGGTATGGAAGAAGGTGATCCGCATCATCAGCCACGAGCTTAACAACTCGGTGGCGCCCATCGCTTCTATGGTCAACTCGGGCCGCAAGCTCACCGAGCCGTTGGATGACCCTAAGCTTAAGCTTATCTTCGACACCATAGAGGACAGGACTAGCCACCTGAGCCAGTTTATCTTCAATTATGCTCGCTTCGCCAAGTTGCCCCTGCCCAAGAAGAGCGAGGTGGATTGGCACAAGTTGGTGACTCAGCTGGCCGAGTATTTCCGTTTCAGTCTGGTGGGGGAGCTGCCACTACGCAGCGGTTATTTCGACCTGATTCAGCTGGAGCAGGTGCTGCTGAATCTACTCAAGAACGCCCATGAGTCGGGCTCGCCCGAGGAGTCGGTAAGCCTAAGCGTCAGGGAGCAAGGCCTGGCCGATGGCAGCGACGGGGTGACTATCGAGATAACCGATGAGGGTAGCGGCATGTCGCCGGAGGTATTGACCCAGGCGCTGCTGCCTTTCTACTCCACCAAGCAGTCGGGTACCGGCCTTGGCCTGCCATTGTGTAGGGAGATCATCGAAGCCCACGACGGCCGCATCAGTCTGCACAATCGCGAGCACAAGGGGCTGCTGGTACGGATCTGGCTGCCCTATGATCTGGCTCAGCAGCTCGGGCAGGCAAGCGCCTAAACAAGCTGCTTAAACAAGAATCTTAGAGACAAAAACACCGCCAATTGGCGGTGTTTTTTATCTGGCAAAGCCGTTTACTAACGCTGTTAGTCTTCTACCTGCCAGTCGATGGTTTCACCGGCGCGGATCGGCACTACACCTGTGTCGCCCAGCGGATAGGTGGCGGGCACCTCCCAGCTGCGTTTCACTAGTGTGATGCTGTCTGTGTTGCGCGGCAGACCGTAGAAGTCTGGGCCGTTGAAGCTGGCGAAGGCCTCTAATTTGTCTAAAGCGCCCACCGATTCGAACGCCTCGGCGTAGAGCTCGATGGCGGCGTGAGCCGTGTAAGAACCGGCGCAGCCACAGGCGGCCTCTTTACGGTCCTTGGCGTGGGGCGCCGAATCTGTGCCCAGGAAGAACTTCTTGCTGCCACTGGCGGCCGCCGCCAGCAGAGCCTGCTGATGGGTGTTGCGCTTCAGGATAGGCAGACAGTAGAAGTGCGGACGAATACCACCGGCCAGCATATGGTTACGGTTGTAGAGCAGGTGATGGGCCGTGATGGTGGCGGCCACGTTGTCGGAGGCGCCCATGACGAAATCCACCGCATCTTTGGTGGTGATATGTTCCAGCACTATCTTGAGTGACGGGAAGTCGGCAACCACCTGCTTGAGGGTGTTGTTGATGAAGGTGGCCTCGCGATCGAAGATGTCGATGCTCGAATCTGTCACCTCGCCGTGTACCAGGAAGAGCATGCCCACTTCCTGCATCGCTTCCAGCACAGGGTAGATGTTCTTCACATCAGTGACGCCCGAGTCTGAGTTAGTGGTCGCGCCCGCAGGGTATAGCTTGGCGGCCACCACCTTGCCCGACGCCTTGGCGGCGCGGATATCCTCGGCCGTGGTGTTGTCGGTGAGGTAGAGCACCATCAGCGGCTCGAAGTTGGTGGTGCAGACCGCCTTGATGCGCTCGTAGTAGGCCAGTGCCGAGTCGACATTGGTGGCCGGTGGCACCAGGTTAGGCATGATGATGGCGCGGCCCATGTAGCGGCCAGTGTCTCTTACGGTATCGGTCAGCACGTCACCATCGCGTAGGTGAACATGCCAGTCGTCGGGTCGGGTAATGGTTAATTTGGTCATCGAGGACTCTTTCTTTTGCGTGGACTGGCTGGATCTTATGTGGCTGGCCAGGGCCTGTAAAGGGCAAACTGAGTTTTATCCTCGGGATAAAGGTGGACAATATTTAATAAAGTCTTGCTCACTTTGCCATCGAGATCACTGTTTTTATCATTCGCTTAGATTTTTCTAATAAAAGGAATTTGCATGTAATGGCGAATGTAATACACTTTCGGCCAAGGTCTGTTTAGTGCAGTAGGAGAAGCATTGAGATGAAGAAGATACTGATCATTGGCGGCGTCGCGGGTGGCGCATCGGCGGCGGCAAGGGCGCGTAGACTCAGCGAAACTGCTGAAATCATTATGTTTGAGCGCGGCGAGTATGTCTCCTTTGCCAACTGTGGCCTGCCCTATCATATCAGTGGTGAGATCGCTCAGCGCAGCGCCTTAGTACTGCAGACGCCAGAGAGCTTCAAGGCCAGATTCAATGTCGAGGTGCGGGTTAAGCATGAGGTGGTCGCCATAGATCGCGCCGCCAAGTTGGTGACCGTCAGACGACTGCTCGATGGCAGCGAATACCAGGAAAGTTATGACACCCTGCTGCTCAGCCCTGGCGCGGCGCCAATCGTGCCGCCGATACCGGGTGTGGATAATCCGCTCACCCATTCCCTGCGCAATATTCCCGACATGGATAGAATCCTGCAGACGATCCAGATGAATAATGTCGAGCATGCCACAGTGGTTGGCGGCGGCTTTATCGGCCTGGAGATGATGGAGTCACTGCATCATCTGGGGATCAAGACCACTTTGCTTGAGCTTGCCGATCAGGTGATGACGCCTGTGGATCGCGAGATGGCAGGCTTTGCTCATCAGGCAATCCGTGACCAGGGCGTAGATCTGCGTCTGGGTACGGCCCTGTCAGAGGTGAGCTACCAGGTGCAGACCCATGTGGCCAGTGACGCCGCCGGTGAAGACACGGCCCATCAACACATCAAGGGGCACTTGAGTCTGACCCTGAGCAACGGCGAGCTGCTGGAGACAGATCTATTAATCATGGCCATCGGCGTGCGCCCCGAGACTCAGCTGGCCCGCGATGCCGGGTTAGCCATCGGCGAGCTTGGTGGCATCAAGGTCAACGCCATGATGCAGACCAGTGATCCCGCCATCTACGCCGTGGGTGACGCCGTCGAAGAGCAAGACTTTGTGACCGGTAAGGCCTGCCTGGTGCCGCTGGCGGGCCCGGCGAACCGTCAGGGCCGTATGGCGGCCGACAATATGTTTGGCCGCGAGGAGCGGTATCAGGGCACCCAGGGTACGGCGATCTGTAAGGTGTTCGATCTCGCGGTGGGTGCCACGGGCAAGAACGAGAAGCAGCTCAAGCAATCGGGTATCGCCTTCGAGAAGGTGTACGTGCATACCGCCAGCCACGCCAGCTACTATCCTGGCGCCGAGGTGGTCTCCTTCAAGCTGCTGTTTGACCCGGTTAAGGGCACCATCTTTGGCGCCCAGGCCGTGGGTAAGGATGGTATCGACAAGCGTATCGATGTGATGGCGGTGGCCCAGCGCGCCGGCATGACGGTCGAGCAGCTACAGCACCTGGAGCTTAGCTACGCGCCGCCCTATGGCAGTGCCAAGGATGTGATCAATCAGGCGGCCTTTGTGGCCAGCAACATCATCAAGGGCGATGCGACGCCGATCCATTTCGACCAGATAGACAATCTCAGCGAAGATCAGCTGCTGCTGGATGTGCGTAACCCTGGCGAGCTGCAGAATGGCGGCCTGGAAGGCGCGGTTAACATTCCCGTGGATGAGCTGCGCGATCGCATGCATGAGCTGCCAAAAGATAAGGAGATCATCATCTTCTGTCAGGTGGGTCTGCGGGGCAACGTGGCCTATCGTCAGCTGGTCAACAATGGCTACCGCGCCCGTAACCTGATCGGCGGCTACCGCACCTACAAGTTCGCCAGCGTGTAAACGCTTTATTGATAAATGATTTAGTAATCAATAGGCGGGGCGCATAGCCCCGTCTCTTTCCCTTTGCGACAGATGAAAGAGGTACTCGATGTTTTCATCACTCGCTATCGCCCTGTGCGGTGGTCTCTTGATTGGCTTGGCGGCAAGCCTGCTCCTGGTCGTTAACGGCCGCATCGCCGGTATCAGCGGTATTATTTCTGGCGGCCTGTGGCGCCGCGGCTCGGGCCTGTTTGGCTGGCAGTTCTATTTTCTCGCGGGTCTGGTGCTCAGTGGCCTGCTGCTGGCCGAGCCGTTAAAGGCCTGGCTGGCTATCGAACCAGTGGTGCTGAGTGAGCTTGGTATAGCCGCGCCGACCCTGCTGCTATCGGCGCTACTGGTTGGACTCGGCTGCAGCCTGGGTAACGGCTGTACCAGTGGCCATGGCATCTGCGGCATAGGTCGTCTGTCGCCGCGCTCCATCGCCGCGACCCTGGTCTTCATGCTGGTGGGTGTCATCGCCGCCGTGCTGCTGAACTAGGAGGGGCTATGCGTAACTTATTTGCCTTACTCTCTGGCCTGCTGTTTGGTGCCGGTCTGCTGCTCTCCGGCCTTGCGGATCCCGCCAAGGTGCTTGCCTTCTTAGATATCAGTGGCGTGGTCAACGGCCATTGGGACCCTAGCCTGATGCTGGTGATGGGCGGCGCCCTTGGGGTCTATCTGCCCGTCTATCTGCTGTGGGTAAAACCCAGAATGGCGCGCAATCAAGGCCCTGTGCTGGACAGCCAATATCATCTGCCTAGCAAGACCCGCATCGATGGGCCGCTCATCGTTGGCGCCGCCCTGTTTGGTCTGGGTTGGGGGATGCTCGGCATCTGCCCCGGGCCTGCCGTGGTCAATCTGGCGAGCCTGGATCCCATGGCGCTGGCCTTCATGGCGACCATGGTCTTGGGGGCCTACCTGGGACGCCTGATAAACAAAATGATCGCCCGCAGGTTGCCAGGGCCGGTTGAGGCCTAAGCGGCTTATTTTTATGTAAAAGTGCTTGGCAGTATCACGCTTTGATGCTTAGCTAGTAGGCAGAAGTTAGGCTGGATCTATAAGGCTATTGCTTTAATTCCTGACACGAGTGACGGCATGAGTATTAGCATGAGTTCTGGCCAGCTACCCTGGTGGAGGCTGCTATGCACTCGTTTCTGTTTCGACAACCCTTTGCTACGCTGGCGGCGAGCCGGTTTGCTTTTGCATTAGCGATTCCGTTAATTATTTCTTCAGCGATTTTATCTCAGTCAGGCCTGCGCCATGGCTGAGATGTCGCTTCCGCTCCTCCTCATCATATTCCTGGCTATCGGCCTGATAGCCGTTGCGGCATGCATGCTTGTTTTGCGCTTTATCCGCAGGCGCCCCGGCGTCGACTTTTCTACCTTGGAAAACTCTATCGAGGATGGTCTGATCCTTATCGACGAGCAGGCGAAGATCTTGGCCCATAACGCCCAGGCCGCAGCCTTGATGAAGGCCGAGGGAAGTGACCTCGCAGGGCTGCCCCTCAGCCTCTGGCTCAAGGATTCTAGCGGCGAGCAGCTGCAGGTGTTCGCCGACCGTCAGCTTGGCACTAGCCAGAACCTAGGCCTTGAGATCTTAAGCTTTACCCGACTGGCCTGTGAGCCCAGGGGGCTGCTGCTCTTGGTGCGTCATCACAACCTGGAACAGGACATTCGTCAGGATATCGCCCGTTATCACCACAGCCAGTATTTCGCCAAGATAGGCACCTGGGACTGGCAGGTGGGCACAGACACCCTCTATTGGTCCGATGCCATCTTCGGCATCTTCGGTTATAAGCTGGGGGAGGTCACCCCTAGCTATGAGTTCTTCTACTCCAGGGTGCATCCCGAGGACCGTGACAAGGTGAAGGCGGGGGAGGCGCGCTGCATCGCCACCGGCGAGAACCATGACGAGGAGTATCGCATCCTCTGGCCCGATGGCTCTGTGCACTGGGTGCGCGAGACGGGCAACCTGGTGAAGGATAGCGATGGCCAGCTGCTGAAGATGGTGGGCGTGGTGCGCGATATCACCCAGGAGAAGGCGCTGCATCATAAGCTCGAAAAGATGGCCCACCAGGACCCCTTAACCGGACTGCCAAACCGGCTGCAACTCGAGCTGCGCCTGAGTGAGGCGATTCGTGAGGCGTCGCAGTGTGGTGGTCGCCTGGGGCTTATCTTCATCGACCTTAATCAGTTTAAGGCGATCAACGATAGCCTGGGGCATCAGGTGGGGGATCGCGTCTTGATGACGGCGGCAGCTAGGCTGCAGAGCCTTAAGGGGTCAGAGGATCTGGTGGCTCGCATCGGCGGCGACGAGTTTGTGATGCTATTGCCCCAGTGGCCAGCTGATAAGCCGTTAGATGAGGAGGCGGCGCGTCTGGCCGAGGCGCTGTTTGAGCGATTCGCTGAGCCTGTTATTCAGACCGGCAGGGGAATAGCGGCCAGCATAGGTTTCGCCATCTATCCGGATCATGCCGGCCACATGGATGCGCTGCTGCATGTGGCCGATCAGGCCATGTATATCGCCAAGGGGCGCGGGGATAACCAATATCATCTGGGGCCGGATCACCGCATGGATCTCGGCCACCGTCTGGCCCGTTAAGGGGGATTACCCCCTATCCTGTTAGCCTTGAGCGGTTTCCAGTGCCGGGCTAATTGCGGGCTCAGGCTGGCGACGCAGGAAGAGGGCGTAATACCAGGTTAGCGCCGAGAACCAGGAGATGGTGAGGGTCCAGACATCGTGGGAGATGAAGTGGGCGCCCCTGAGCTGCTGGGCGATGCCGAAGGTGAGCCCAAGCAGCAGACCGAAACCAAGGCCGAACCAACGATAGCGCGGCGCGTAGGCCAGGGCGAAGAAATAGAGCGCCACCCAGGCATAGCCGCCGCTGGAGTGACCGGCAGGGAAACACTGACCCGGCGAATTGGCATCAAACTGACCCGAGAACAGCGAGAAATAATCCGCGCGGCCACCGAAGATCTTCAGATGCCAGGGGCAGTCCAGGTGTACGAACGACTTGCCTAGCCTCACCAGCAGTACGCTGCTCAGCACACTCATGAAGAGAAACACCAGGCCTCTGCGATAGCTGGCCAGGGCAGGTCTCTTATAGCTAAGTCCCAGCAGGGTGAGGACGGTGACTCCAAGTAAGATCACTAAGTTACGACCGCCGACATGGATCAGATTCTCCGTGACCCAGGCGTTGCGTAGCGGCCAGCCATCGACGCCGCCCTCGAGACGAAACAGCCACTGACCCAGGGCGATATCCAGATGAAATAGTTCTATCAGGCTGACGGCCAGTAGGAAGCAGACGGCGGGCAGCATGAGATGATAGCGCCAGAAGGCGGGTGAGCTAGCAGTGTCCAATGACTTAGCAATCGACATAGAAAAGTGTCCCATCGGCACCTAAAGTCTGGTGCAAAGATAAAAAAATTCAGGCTAGGACAAGAGTCTAGGGGGAGGGGCGTGAATTATATGTGAATTACCCGGCCCCATGGGGGCCGGTTGGTGCCTAGGGTCGGGATTTAGCTGTGGCGCTTAATCTGTTACTTGGTTTGGCTTGCCAGTCGAATTTAGCCGCTAGCTGGGCTGGTTGGCGGCGGCTTTGATCGCCTCTGCCAGCGCCAGCACGCCGTTGGTGCGCGATGGGCTCAGCTGACCGCTCAGCCCCAGTCGGTCGAAGTACTCGTGTAGATCTAAGGCGGCTATGGTTTTCTTATCCTGCCCCTGCACTGCGGTGAGCAGCAGGGCGATCAGCCCCTTGACGATGCGGGCATCGCTGTCGGCCAGGTAGTAGTGTCTGCCATCTATCTCCTTGTGATAGAGCCAGGCGTTGCTCTCGCAGCCTCTGACCTGGGCAGACTCTTGTCGAAGTTTCTCATCCAGCGGCGGCAGGCGTTTACCCAAAAGCATGAGGGCGCGGTAGCGCTCCTGCCAGTTGGCGGCCTGGGTGAAGCTTGGCAGTATCTCCTGGGGATCCAGAATTAGGCCGGTAAAGGCCTCAGTGGATGGGCTTGGCTTGTTATCATTCATTTGGACATTGTCTCATACATTTAAAGCAGCAGCTCTTTTACCGATTTTAGTGCCTGGATGAAGCGATCGACATCTTCATCATTGCTATAGACGCCGAGGGAGGCTCGGCAGCAGCCTGACAGCCCTAGGGTCTGCATCAGGGGCATGGCGCAGTGATGGCCGCAGCGCACAGCGATCCCCTGTTGATCCAGCAAGATCCCCACATCTTGGTGATGCTCGCCGGTGAGGTTAAAGGCCACGGCGCCGATATTGTCCTGGTGGGCGCCGTAGAGGCTGATGCCACCCAATGCCCTGAGCTCATCCTGAAGACGGTTCAGCAGGGCCTGCTCATGGGCCCTGAGTTCGGCGCGGGGCAGGGACTGGATAAAGTCGATGGCGGCCCCCAGACCTATCACCTCGGCGATGGGCGGTGTGCCTGCCTCCAGACGGTTGGGCAGGATATTAAATGTGGTGCCTTCGAAGCTCACCTGCTTGATCATCTCGCCGCCGGTGAGCAGGGGCTCGAGCTTGTCGAGCGCTGCATAGCGGCCATATAAGATGCCTATACCCGTCGGGCCATACATCTTGTGGCCGGAGAAGAGGTAGAAGTCGCAATCCAGGGCCTGCATATCCACCTCTAGATGGGCGATCGCCTGGGCGCCGTCGATAAGCGTCAGTGCGCCGACCGCCTTGGCCTGAGCGATCATCTCTTTAACGGGATTGACCGTGCCCAGCACGTTGGAGACATGGCTGAGGGCGACGACACTCGGCTTACGGGCAAGCAGCTGTCGGTAGGCCTCCTGGTCGAGGCGCGCCTCGTCCGTGAGCGGAATGGGCACTATCTCGGCGCCGGTTTGCTTGGCCAGCATCTGCCAGGGCACTATGTTGGCGTGGTGGGCGGCGCTGTCTAACAGAATCAGATCCCCAGCCTTTAGCTGGCTGGCCAGCCCCAGGGCCACCAGGTTAATCCCCTCTGTGGTGCCATGGGTAAAGATGATCTCTTCGCGGCGGTCTGCCTTAATGAAAGCCTTTACCTTGTCGCGCACCGCCTCATATTGGCTGGTGGCGCGGGCAGACAGCTGATGGGCGGCGCGGTGCACGTTGGCATTATCCGCCTGATAGTAGCGGCCCATGGCGTCGATCACCCCTTGGGGTTTCTGACTGGTCGCGGCCGTATCCAGATACACCAACGGATAGTCGCCGAGTGACTGGGTGAGGGCGGGAAACTGGCTGCGCAGCTGGCTAAATTCCATCGATTGGGTCCGTCGCGTGGTTCAAACAAAAAAGGCGCTCAGATCTTGGGAGATCTCAGCGCCTAATGCAAGTTCAATTAGCCTTTTAGGGCATCTCTACGGATTTAGGGGCAGGGAATGCGGTAGATGGCCGCCAACTCGTCGATTCGGCCCATCAACTCGTCGCTTAGGCTGACCGAGGTGCTGTCGATATTCTCTTTCAGCTGCTCTAGGTTGGTCGCGCCTATGATGTTACTGCCGACGAAGCGGCGGCCGTTGACGAAGGCCAGCGCCATCTGCGCCGGGTTGAGGTTGAACTCCCGCGCCAGCTCCACATAGGCCTGGGTGGCATCCAGGGCCATCTGCGAGCCTGTGTAGCGGGCGAAGCGCTTAAACAGCGTGAGTCTCGCCCCCTCTGGCCATTGGCCGCCTATGTATTTGCCGCTCAAGGCGCCAAATGCCAGTGGCGAATAGGCAAGCAGTGGCAGCTCTTCCCTGTGGGCGATCTCCGCCATGCCCACCTCGAAGCTGCGATTAAGCAGGTTATAGGGATTCTGTACGCTGATGATGCGCGGCAGGCCATGCTTCTCCGCCAGCTGCAGATACTTCATCAATCCCCAGGGGGTCTCGTTGGAGACGCCTATGTAACGGATCTTCCCGGCCTTGATCAGATCGGCCAGGGCCTCCAGGGTCTCTACTATAGGGGTGAGCTTCTCATCATCCTGCTGCTCATAAAAGAGCTCGCCGAAGAAGTTGGTGTTGCGATCCGGCCAGTGCAGTTGATAGAGATCTATGGTCTCAATCTGCAAGCGTTCCAAGGAGTCGTTGACCGCCTGGTGGATGTTGCGCCAGTCCAGCGCCATGTTCTGGCGGATATAGTCGCTCTTGCCGCCGGGGGCCGCCACCTTGGTAGCGATAATGAGATCGTCACGCTTGCCCCTGGCCTTGAGGTAGTTACCCAGGATACGTTCTGTCTCGCCCTGAGTCTCGGCCTTGGGCGGCACAGGGTACATCTCGGCGGTATCGATAAAGTTGATGCCCTGTCCGATGGCGTAGTCGAGCTGCTCGAAGGCCTGGGCCTGAGTATTCTGTTCACCCCAGGTCATGGTGCCCAGGCAAATTTTACTGACGTCTAAGCTGGAATGGGGGAGTCTTGTATAGTCCATTCAAATCTCCAGAATGCGCAAGGATTACCCCAGAGGCTAGCAAGCTTTTTTAGGAAACACTAGATAAATTACTTCATGGTGAAGTAACAAAATATCTCAATGATTTTCTTGAATTTTTAATGGCTAAAGTTTAATCAGCATAGGCATTTCACAGGCATCGTGGCCCGTGTTGCCAAGGGGGGCATCCAGGTGCTCGAACCCCAGTTTCTCATAGAGGCAGACCGCTTCACTCAGGCAGGCGGTGGTCTCCAGATAACACTGGCTGAATCCCTGGCTACGGGCAAACTCGAACGCCTGCAGTGCCATGCGTTTGGCAAAGCCCTTGCCCCTGAGTTTGGGATCGAAATACATCTTCTGTAGCTCACAGACCTCATCGTGACCCGGTAGGGGAGCGATCCCCACGCCGCCCAGCACCAGGCCCTTGTAGTCGACCACCCAGTAGTGGGCCTTGTCGGCCTGATAGACGCTGTAGAGATCGTCTAGGGTCGGGTCGGCGACGCTGTAGCCCTTATCCGGTGTCAGGCCATATTCGGCGGAGACGTTGCGGATCACCCGGGCGATATGGGGGTTATCCTCCTGGGTGAGGCTGCGGATAGTGTAGCCCTGCTGGGCGCTGGCCAGATCCATGGCGCGGGTATATTGGCGCAGGCTGGCTTCCAGCTGGGCGATCTGCTCGGGCGAGAGTTGGGCCAGGATCTCCTGGTACATCTTGTTCTGTTGCTCGTTCAGGCTGTTGAGTTGGCGTTTACCCTGAGCCGTGAGTTGGCACAGCGAGCTGCGACTGTCTCTGGGGTTGTTGCGACTCTTGGCAAAGCCCTTGTCACACAGCTGGCTCACGGCGCGGCTGGCATTGGACTTGTCGATATTCAGGGCCAGGGCCAGCTGCTTTATCGACAGCTCCTGGGTGCTGAGCTCGATCAAAGCGTGGGCCTGCACCGGCGACAGCGGCTGATCGCCGCAGGCGGAGTTGAGCATGCCCAGCTGCCTCACCAGTTGCCTCGACAGGCTGCGCAGTGACGAGCAGGTCTGGGGCAGTTCGACGGCCTGAGCGAGACAGGCATCATCGAGCATCGAAGGACAAGATTGTGACATGGTTAAGATCCGAGTGAGCTATATAGTTGCGATATACATCTAACTTAGATCCCTAAAAAGAGAAATGCAAGTTTTTGCTAATGTAGATAAATTCGGCAGGCTCATCAGGGTTGGCCTGCCTTGTCCTGGCGCCGAATTAGCCAAAGATCTCCGGGTTGAGCAGCGGCGCCATCGCCAGCACGATCGCCTGGGTGTAGACGCTCTCGCGACTGGCCTTGCCCTGGGTAAAGAGGCCGATGGCGCCCCCCTTCTGCTTGATATTGACCGTGTTGAACAGCCTGTCCATTACATCGCCAAGTTCCTCGCCGGCCACCAGGGCATCATACACCGGGGCTGGCAGGGGCATCTGCGCGCTGCGACCTATGCTGAGCCCACCTCGATGGACGATAGCCATGTAGGCGTAGGTGGCCGCGCCGTGGTCGAACAGGTCGACGCCGCCCTCCATGGCGATATAGAGATTCGCCGTAAGGCGCTCATCGCTCTTGCCTTGCAGCTCGCAGTAGCGGGCGCGGTTGATGGCACCTTCGCGGGTCTCTGAGTCCGTCATCGGCTGGGCCGCGACTCCAGAGGGGGCGTGCATGCCCTGGCAGAGGATCTCGGCGTCTGGAAACAGCAGGGAGAGGGCGTTGCGGGCCGCGCCTATCTTGACCGGATTGGTCGAACCGACCGTGATACGAATGATGGCTTGTTGGCTAAGAGCGCTGGGCATGGGTATTCCAAAATTGAATGAATCGACAGGGGCCATTTTGCCATAAAGCGCCTCGGGATGCATGGGCGGGCAAGCACCAGGCGCGGCGTGATATTTAACCTAGTGGATGCGCGCAAATGGCATCTTACCGCGGCGAAACAGGGCTAAGCGGCAGAGCGGCCGCCATAGCGCCGGGTTAACAGATGTAAAAAAGGGTAACGCGCTTGTGATGTTCTGGTTCGCTTTGGTTAGCGTGAGATTGCCGTTATGAAAATTTACAACACAATAAGTTAGATTCGGCTCACAAAGCCGATTCATTCTGAAAATTCATTACAAAAAGAGGTGTCAGATCAATTTCTCGTGTCCTGCCTGCTATATGCTACGCCCGAATTTTAGTCGTGCTCGTCAGGCGGAAAAACGCTGCGGGGCGGGGCGTCGAAACACTCAGATGCTAGGGCATCGATAAGGTTATTTTATGCAAAACGAAGCGACAATCTCTGATGTAAACCTCGCGCAGCGCCAAGGTTGGACTCGCAGCGACACGACCTGGATGTTGAGCCTGTTCGGCACCGCCGTCGGCGCCGGTATCCTGTTTCTACCGATCAATGCCGGCATGGGCGGTTTCTGGCCCCTAGTGCTGATGGCCGTGATTATCGGCCCCATGACCTACCTGGCCCACAGAGGCCTGTCTCGCTTCGTCTGCTCCTCTCAGCGTCAGGGCAGCGACATCACCCACGTGGTCGAAGAGTATTTTGGTGTCGGCGCCGGTAAGGCGATCACCTTGCTCTACTTCTTCGCCATCTACCCCATAGTGCTCATCTATGGTGTGGGCATCACCAACACGGTCGACAGCTTCATCGTCAACCAGCTGGGCATGGCCTCGCCACCACGCTTCCTCCTGTCCGGCATCTTAGTGCTGGGCATGATGTCTGTGATGGTGTCTGGCGAGAAGTTTATGCTCAAGGTGACTCAGCTGTTGGTGTATCCGCTGGTGGGGATCCTGGCCTTTATGTCGCTGTACCTGATCCCAAGCTGGAAGATGGACGCCCTGATGGAAGTACCTGCCGCCGGTGAGTTTCTCGGTACCGTCTGGCTGACTATCCCTGTGCTGGTATTTGCCTTCAACCATTCGCCAGCCATCTCGCAGTTCTCGGTATCGCTGAAGAAGCAGTACGGTAGCAACGCTGCCAGAAAGGCCGATGTGATCCTGCGTAACACCAGCATGATGTTGGTGGGCTTCGTGATGCTGTTCGTCTTCTCCTGCGTACTGTCGCTGAGTCCAGCCCAGTTGGCCGAGGCCAAGGCGCAGAACCTGCCGATCCTCTCTTATCTGGCCAACGTACACGCCAGCGGCTTCGTCAGTTATTTCGGCCCCATCATCGCGGTGATCGCCATCGTCTCCTCTTTCTTCGGTCACTATCTAGGCGCTACCGAAGGCCTTAAGGGGATCATCACCAAGCAGCTGCGTAGCAGCAACAAGGAAGTGTCGGACGCCAAGATCGACAAGTTTATTCTCGGCTTCATGTTCCTGACCATCTGGGGCGTTGCCGTGATCAACCCGAGCATCCTGGGGATGATCGAGGCCCTGGGCGGCCCTATCATCGCCGCGATCCTCTACCTCATGCCTATGTATGCCGTCTACAAGGTGCCTGCGCTCAAGGCCTACCGTGGTCGCATCAGCAACATCTTCGTGATCCTGGCAGGCTTGCTGGCGATGACGGCCATACTGTTTGGCATGCTCTCTTAATCGACTCATGTTACGCCCGGCGACTCTCCGCCGGGCGAATCTAAGTGGAAGCATTTATGGTTAGCGCATTTGATATTTTTAAGATAGGTGTGGGTCCCTCCAGCTCACACACAGTCGGGCCGATGAAGGCCGCCAAAGGTTTTGTTGACGATCTGCGTCAACGTGGAGAACTGCTGAGCATCACCAGTGTTAAGGTGGATATCTATGGCTCCCTGTCGCTCACCGGCAAGGGCCACCATACAGATAGCGCCATCATCATGGGGCTGGCGGGCAACAGCCCTGAGACGGTAGATATCGACCTGACCCCTGAGTTTATCCGTCAGGTGGCCATGACCTCCTGTCTGCCACTGGGCACAGAAGGGCATGGGGTCGACTTTCCGCCCGAGGCGGTAGTGTTTCACCCCGAGGCCCTGGCGCTGCATGAAAACGGCATGACGTTGAGCGCCTATGTCGGTCAGCAGTGTGTCTATCACAAGACCTATTACTCCATCGGCGGCGGCTTCATCGTCGACGAGGAACATTTTGGCATGACCGCCGCCAACGAGGTGGTCTTGCCCTATCCCTTCGCCAATGCCGAGGAGCTGCTGGATCTATGTCAGGAGACAGGCATGAGCATCAGCGCCATCATGATGGCCAACGAGCGGGCGCTTCACAGTGAGGCCCACATTGCCGAGGGTTTCGAGGCGGTATGGCATACCATGAAAGAGGCGATCGAGCGCGGCTGTCACACCGAAGGCGTGTTGGCCGGGCCATTACGGGTGCCACGTCGGGCACCGGCGCTGTTCCGTCAGCTGGCTACCGGTGAGCGCCTGTCGGCGGATCCTATGATGATCGTCGACTGGGTCAACATGTTCGCCCTGGCGGTGAGCGAAGAGAATGCCGCCGGTGGCCGGGTGGTGACCTCGCCGACCAATGGCGCGGCGGGGATCATCCCGGCCGTGTTGGCTTATTTTGACAAGTTCATTCAACCCGTGGGGCCCAAGGAGTACAGCCGCTACTTCCTCGCCGCCGCGGCTATTGGTGGCCTGTATAAGCGCAACGCCTCTATCTCTGGCGCCGAAGTGGGCTGCCAGGGTGAAGTGGGGGTTGCCTGCTCCATGGCGGCCGCCGGGCTGGCTGAGCTGATGGGGGGCAATCCGGCTCAGGTCTGCATCGCCGCCGAGATCGGCATGGAGCACAACCTGGGACTGACCTGTGATCCTGTCGCCGGTCAGGTGCAGGTGCCCTGTATCGAGCGCAACGCCATCGCCTCGGTGAAGGCGATCAACTCGGCGCGCATGGCGCTGCGGCGCAACAGCGAGCCCAGAGTCAGCCTGGATAAGGTGATCGCGACCATGTATGAGACAGGCAAGGATATGCATGTGAAGTACCGCGAGACCAGCCAGGGCGGCCTGGCGATCAAGGTTACCAGCATCTGCGCCTAAGCTTTTGTCTGAGCAGTTAGCTTAAGCTATGCGCCGGAGCCATAAAAAAAACGCCCATCGGGGCGTTTTTTTATGTTTGGTTATCGGCTACTTTTCCTCATACATCAGGTAGTAGCTCTGCTTCATGCCGAGGGCCTCATAGGTCTTCTGCGCCTTATGATTCTCCTGCTCCACATAGAGTCTGAAGCTGGCGGCGCCGCCATTGTCCTCGGCTATCTGTTTCACCGCCTCATACAGCTTGCCATAGATCCCCTGGCGACGATTCTGCGGGCGGATATAGACGCTCTGGATCCAGTAGTAGTCCTTGGCGCGCCAGTCGCTCCATTCGAAAGTGACCATGAGGGAACCCAAGATTTCGCCTGCTTCCTCGGCGACCAGGTAGAAGCCGCGGGCGGGGTTTTCGAGTAGCGTCTGTACGCCTAGGGTGAGGGTCTGTTGATCTAGGCTGAGCCCCTCGGTTTCGTTGGCCATGGCCTGATTAAACTGCACCAGTGCGGTGAGATCCGATTGTTGGCCTTTTCTTATTTGCATTATCGCCTCCTTAAATTTGGCCATACTCTAGCACGCTTCATGGCCAAGCCAAGGCAGAATTTTTTCGATTGCTCCTTAGACTAAAGTCTAACTCTGCTATGCTTTGAAGAAGGGAGTGCTAAGTGTCTATGGGGTGAGGCGATGAGTGATTCTGACCAGAATGATCTTACTAAACTCAATCAAAATCAGCGTGATAGCCTGGCGCTTTGCCGGGAGCAGGAGACGGTAAATCATCTGCTGCACTTTCTGCTGACCCTGGTTACCCTAGGCCTCTGGGGCCTGGTCTGGTGGCACCTTATCCTAAAGTCCCAGGGCAAGGCGGAGCGGCTGTTTCATGGCTTCGACGACGCCTACTGGAGCCACCTCATCGAGCGCGAACAACCCCCTGCGGCCCTGCATACCTTCAGGGTCGATGCCAAACAGGAGTCTGCCTACTTCGAGGCCTGATGGGGCCTCTCTTGATATGAATCACAGCTTACTCCAGGTTTATCTGATATTATCCCCGTCCCATTTGCGTCTGCCGTCTGCTGCGTTGCTACTTGCTCCGTTGCGACAGGCTCCTCTGTCATAGGGCGGCAGGACGAAACCACTCTCGCGATTCAAGGTTATTAATGATGCGTCAACAAACCTCTTCTTGGCTGGGCCGTGCCTGGTCTGGCTGGATGTCTGTGCCCCTGTGGCTACAAATCCTTATCGGTATGCTGCTGGGTATCTGCGCCGGCCTGGGCCTGGGCGAACAGGCGGTGCTGCTCAAGCCAATCGGTACGCTTTTTGTCAACACCATCAAGATGTTGATTGTCCCCTTGGTGTTCTGCTCCCTAATTGTGGGGGTGACTTCGATGCAGGACACTGCCAAGATGGGCCGCATCGGTTTTAAATCTTTCGCCTTCTATCTGGGCACTACCTCAATCGCCATCACGCTCGGTCTGGCCGTGGGTCATATCATGCAACCCGGCGCCGGACTGGCGATGACCTCGGCAGAGAGTCACAACGCGGTGAAAGAGGTGCCTTCTATCATGGAGACACTGATCAACATAGTGCCAACCAATCCTATCGCGGCGCTGGCCAGCGGGCAGATCCTGCAGGTGATCGTCTTCGCGGTGGCCCTGGGTATTGCCCTGGTGTTGATCGGCGACCATGGTAAGCCGGCCATCAAGGTGTTCGAGAGCCTGGCCGAGGCCATGTATAAGCTGACCGACATGGTGATGAAGCTGGCGCCATATGGGGTATTTGGCTTGATGGCCTGGGTAGCCGGTGAATATGGCATGGATATGTTGATGCCGCTGATCAAGGTGATTCTGGCGGTTTATATCGGCTGCGCCCTGCATATCATAGGTTTCTACAGCCTGGTGCTGACCTTCGTGGCCAAGCTCAACCCCATGCAGTTCTTCAAGGGGATCAGCAATGCACTGGCGGTGGCCTATACCACCTCGAGCAGCGCCGGCACCTTGCCTGCCAGCATGAAGTGCGCCAGCGAATCCTTAGGGATCAACAAGAAGATCTCAAGCTTCGTGCTGCCCCTGGGTACCACCATCAACATGGATGGCACCGCCCTGTATCAGGGGGTTACGGCGCTGTTTGTTGCCCAGGCTTTTGGGATCGACCTCACCTGGGTCGACTATATCACCATCATTCTCACCGCGACCCTGGCCTCAATCGGTACCGCAGGGGTGCCGGGTGCGGGTCTGGTGATGCTGACCCTGGTATTGACCACGGTTGGCCTGCCGCTGGAAGGGGTGGCGATCATCGCGGGTATCGACCGTATTTTGGATATGGCGCGTACCGTAGTGAATGTGTCCGGAGATCTGGTGGCCACCACAGTGATCGCCAAGTCTGAAGATGAGCTGGATCTCGAGCACTACAACGCCGATGCCGAGCAGAGCCAGATACTGGCAGAGCGTCTCGATAGTTAGTGTTAAATAGCTAGTTTTAAACAGCCAAGCCGAGTTTGAGACACAAAAAAACCGCCAATCCGGCGGTTTTTTTTATGTCGGCAATAGTGCTTACTGCTTGCTGAGGATCAGCTGGGTTTCGCCATCGGCGTCGCTGAGCAGCAACTTGCCTTTGACCAGCTTGGCCTGGGTGACCTGAGACATGGCCTGCATGACATTACGCTCTTGCTGCATCAAGGCATCGACACAGGCCTTCATCGTGCTACCGGCGGGGGAGAGGGTTAGGGCCTGACCGTTAAGCTGATACTGGCCGAAGAACTGGTTACAACTGTTGTTGCCGCTCAATGCGCCATCTTCTGCAAACACCAGCTGGGCCGGGCTGTAGTCGATAACGGCCTTACCCTGGGCGGCCTCGATATGCCAGCTACCTAAAATATCCAGATCCTCGCCGCCTGTGAGGGATGCGCTTTGACAGGCAGATAAGCCGAGCAAGGTACCGGCGATAAACATTAACTTCTTAAACATGGGGAAACTTCCAATTCTGTGAGACAGATATTTTGACAAGCTTACGCCTAATTAAAAAGCCTTATTCGGGGTTTTTCCATGATATTTTGTTCATGGTAAGCTGTTTCCACTGTTGGCCCAGCTGCTTCGACGACAAACTAGGCTGACGACAAACTGTGCCGACGACAAACTGTGCCGACGACAAGCTTTGCTGAAAGGGGAAAGACGAAGCTATGATGACAGGATTAAAACTGGCCCACTGGTTGGGACTCGCCATGGTGCTCGCCGGCCTTGGGATCTATGGCCTAACCTCCTGGACCGAGCAGATCCAGGGGATACTCTTGGTTTCAAGCCTGATAGGCCTGGGGCTGGTGATGATGTCGCCTTTCCCCATAGTGCTCTTTTTTCAATGGGCAAAGGCGCAGGATCAGAGCCAAGACGCACCTGAGTGCGAGAGCCAGCGCAAAACTTAAGGCTAAACTCGCCCTAGGCCTTTACGCCGCCTTGCTGTTTCAGCTCTCGGTTGGCATGTAGATTCTGTCTCGCCGCCTCGACCATGGGCTCGATGGCAAGATGTGTGGTGGGGGTGAAGAAGCTCACGCCTATGGCTATCTCCGCCTTGATCTCCTCCTTGGCGATCTGCTTGAGCAATCGCTTGGTGAGGGATTCGAGATTAGCCTGACTGTCGACGAAGGCCAGTATGGCAAACAGGCCATCTTCGATGCGCGCCGAAACATCGGCGTCACGCATATTATGGTGTATCACCCGGGCTAACTGCCTTAGTCCCTGACTCTGTTCCATCACTCCCTTATAGGAGGTCATGTCCTGCAACAGGACGATACCCGCATGGGAGCCGAAGCGGCGACTCAGGCTCAGCTGCCTTGGCGCCATCAGGTTGAAGCCGTAGGGGTTGAGCATACAGGTGAGATCGTCCTGTACCGACATCATCTGAATCTGCTGCATCAAAAACAGGTGCTTGAGCTCCGCCTGGATCAGCGCCTTGGCGTTTTCCATCAGGGGCAGGAGTCGCTGAAAGTGTTTACTGCGCTGGCTGTCGCAGATCAGCATGACGCCGAAGGGTTGACCGTCTGACCAGTAGAGGGGCAGGGCCAGCAGGCTGTTAAAGCGTGCCAGGTGACTCTTGGGATCTTGGCTCTTGGTCAGATCCAGCAGGCCGTAGGCGGTGTGGCTCTTGAGGGCCTGGGTGAGGCTGGCATCATGAAACTGAGTGCCGGCATAGAGATTAAGATCTGTGTGCTGGCGACTACAGACCACCTGATACTCGCCGTCGATAAACTGCAGCACCAGACTGGCCTGGGCCTGATAGAATTCATTAAGTAGATCAACTTGTTGCTGCCAACGTGGCAGGGTAATGGCTGGGTGGTCGGCTTCCCTGAGCCAAAGGCTGGTATCGGCGCATTCTAATAGCATAGTAGTGCTCGCTTATTGTTATTATTAATTTGCATAACTCGCTAGTTGCTGTGGGGTCAGCCGAAAGACTGACGACACAAAGTGTTTACATCATACTCAAAAATCATATGTTGTGAGAATGTAAATTTTCAATTTTGCGAGCAAAATCTGTTTTTTCGTTTTCCTAACCGAATCTCTAACGCCTGTTTCTAATGCCAGTTTCTAGCGCTAGCCTCTAGCACTAGGCCTCAGTCTGAATTTCATCGTCCTTCTGCTGAGACTTGAGTTGCTGCTTGGCCTTCTCCAGCATGGGCGCCAACTTGGCCGAGGAGTCGGGGGCGAAGAAGGAGTGGCCCGAATCCAACTTGAGGCGATCATTTTGTTGTAGCAGCAGTTTCTCGACCCTGTGGCTGATGTGGTTGAGATCCCGCTCGGTATCCACAAACACCAGCACCACGAACTGGCTGTGGCTGTAGTGGGCGGCGATGTCGGCGGTGCGTATGGTGTCCTGAATGATGTTGCCCAGCAGGCGGATATGCTTGTCCTCGATCTCGTCAATCAGCGGCGGATTGGGGTAGAGCTCGAAGAAGAGGATGCCGGCATGGGCACCGAAGCGACGGCCCAGATTGAGCTGTCGCGGCGCCATCATGATGAAGCCATAGTGATTGAGCATGCCCGTGTCGCGATCCCGCATCGACAGCGACTCGATGCGCTGGCTCTGACACAGGAGTGCCAGGTCCTGTTGCAGTAAGATCTGGAAGGGCTCCAGCATGAAGGCGTTGGTGCTGGCGGTCTCCTTACTGGCGGGATTGATCACACACAGACAGCCGAACACTGTGCCGTCGGGCCAGAGGATCGGCCTGGATAGCATGCTGCTGGCGGTGGCGAGATCTTTGGGGAGTTCGGCGTTGGATTCCCGGCTCAGATCCAGGTTGACCCCTTCGGGCTGACTGTTGGACAGGCGGGTGAAGAGCTCGAATTTCTCGTTATATAGGGTGCCGGAAAGAAACCTGCGGGTATCGTTGATGGAGCTGACGATGATCTCAAAACCCAGGTCCGTCTGTTGGGCGACAAAGGCGACATCGGCTTCGAAATAGCGTTTCATCAGTTCGCACTGATGCATCCACCTGACTAAGTTGATTTGCGCGTTATCGTTTTCAAGTATACTCACACCCGTGTGAATGTTTTCCGGCAGCATGATCGGCTCTAACCTATTGGTGTTTCAGGTGTGTTAAGTGTGGTAGTCGATTAGCTATTTTGCAAATAACCCGAAGATTTAAGGGGATATTCTTGTTTCTTCACAGCATAGTGAGTCCGTCATGGTGATCCGTCTGGCAACCCGCGCCGACCTTGATGCCATCGCCGCCCTGGAAGCGAACCAGTGGGAGGCCGAGCTTGCCCCAGATCAGCGCGGCGGCATGATGACGGGCCAGAGTTTTAGTCGCCAGCAGCTAGATGAGCTGATCCAGCATCATTGGTTGTTGCTGGCCGACGTTGGCGGTGAGATTGCCGGCTACGTGCTCGCCGGTCGCTGGCCTTTCTTCGGTGACTGGCCCCTGTATCGTTATCTCTTGAAACGACTCGAGGCAGGCCGTTTCGAGATGGGTTGCTTCGAGACTGGCTCGGGTATAATCAATAAAGCCAACAGCTGTCAGTATGGTCCCATCTGGATAGCGCCGTCCCAGAGGGGGTCTGGCCTGTTTGCCGACATGGTGACCGAGCTCAAGAAAGAGGTGGCACCTCAATATTCCTACATGGTTACCTTTATCGCCGAAGAGAACGAACGTTCATTCGCCGCCCACACCCAGAAGGGGGGCATGCAGGTGCTGGACTTCTTCGAGTTCGATGGCCGCGGTTACTACCTGCTGGCGGTCGATACCGCAGGCGCTATCTAGGGGAGGGCGACCTTATGACGAGCAATAATACCGAGAGTGACATGAATGAGAGCAAGATGGCTGAGAGCAAGATGCAAGGCTTCCCACCGCGTCTCGCCGAGCTGCTTGAGCCCTATGCCGGCGTCAGCCTTAGCGCCCTGGATAACCTCAAGCTGCTCAAAGCCTTGGCGGACCAAGCGGCGCTTAGCTGCGAGTGTCTCGAGCTCAGCGGTGAGCCCCGCGCGCTTTACGTCGCCAAGTGGCATGAGCATTGGTTTGATTGCGGCTTTAGTAATGCCTATAGCGCCGAGATACGGCCTATGACGCCGCCATCAGAGACGCAGTTGGCGACGGCTAACAAGGTCGAGGTGCCACTGTTAAATGCGCAGCAGCTGAGTTTCATGTGCATGCAGTATGCCCACTTCGATCACTGCTAGCCGGGATTGAAGAAGGTGAAACAGAGAAGTGGAATGAAGATATCAAGGATGAGTCGTTTGTGATGGTGAGAACCTTTGCCCTGCTGGGCGTGTTATTCAGTGGTTTCCTGGTCTGGCTGATCGTCAGCGCCGATGCCGGGCGCACTAACCCCTTGTTTGAGCTGGCCCATGCGTTGCCCTATGGCGATAAGCTGGGGCATATGCTGCTGTTTGGTACATTGACCCTGTTTGCCAATGTTGGCAGCAACTTCAGGCGCGTCTCTTTCGGAAGGCTTTCTTTAGGGCGACTTTCTTTAGGGAGAATGAGTGTAAGGCCTTATCTGGGGGCTGTGGTGGTGGCGATTGTGGTGATCATCGAGGAGTGCAGTCAGCAGTATTTTCCCAGTCGCACCTTCGATGGCTATGACTTACTGGCCGATGGGGTCGGTATCTTGCTCTTTAGCCTAGTGAGCCTCTATCTTGAGAAGCGAATCTCTACTGGCAATGAGACCTCTAGTCGCAATTAATATATCTCATTGACCAAGATGCAAAAAAGCCGCCAAAGGGCGGCTTTTTGCTGACTGGCAAAACCAAGCTTATAGCTTAGCGTCTGCGCGCAGGGCTTCAGCCTTATCGGTGCGCTCCCAAGGGAACTCGTTACGACCGAAGTGACCGTAAGCCGCAGTTGCCTTGTAGATAGGACGCGCTAGGTCGAGCATTTCGGTCAGGCCGTAAGGGCGCAGATCGAAGTGTTGACGAACCAGGCCGATAAGCACTTCTTCAGAGACCTTGCCTGTGCCGAAGGTTTCGACGCTGATAGAGGTTGGCTCGGCCACACCAATAGCGTAAGAAACTTGGATTTCACAGCGATCCGCCAGACCGGCAGCCACTATGTTCTTCGCCACATAACGGGCCGCATAGGCCGCGCTGCGGTCAACTTTCGATGGGTCTTTACCCGAGAATGCGCCGCCGCCGTGACGAGCCATGCCGCCGTAGGTGTCGACGATGATCTTACGACCCGTCAGACCACAGTCACCCATAGGACCACCGATAACGAAACGGCCGGTTGGGTTGATGAAGAACTTGGTCTCTTTGTTCAACCACTGTGCCGGTAGCACAGGCTTGATGATGGTTTCCATCACGCCTTCGATCAGATCAGACTGGCTGACGCTGTCGCAGTGCTGGGTAGAGAGAACCACGGCGTCGATGCCGACGATCTTGTTGTCTTCGTAGGCGAAGGTCACCTGGCTCTTAGCATCTGGACGTAACCAAGGCAGGGTGTTGTCTTTGCGCACTTCTGACTGACGCTTCACCAATGCGTGAGCATAGGTGATAGGGGCTGGCATGAGGACGTCAGTTTCGTTGCTGGCGTAACCGAACATCAGGCCCTGGTCGCCGGCGCCTTGCTCTTTAGGATCGGCGCGATCGACACCCTGGTTGATGTCTGGAGACTGCTTACCAATGGCGTTGAGTACCGCACAAGAGTCGGCATCGAAGCCCATGTCTGAGTGGGTGTAGCCGATCTCGCGAACCGTCTTACGGGTTAGCTCTTCAATATCGACCCATGCAGAAGTGGTCACCTCACCACCTACCATCACCATGCCGGTTTTGACGTATGTTTCACACGCCACACGTGCCTTAGGATCTTGCTCTAAGATCGCGTCGAGTACCGCATCAGAAATTTGATCGGCGATTTTATCTGGATGACCTTCTGAGACCGACTCAGAGGTAAACAAGTGCTTTGCCATAATGGAAAAATCTCGTCTTTAAACAATTTGAATGTGTAGAAGTATCTACATCTAGACGGCCATTTTAGTGGAAATCAGATCGGATAACACCCTTTTCGATGAAAATTGTGGAGTAAAACCGGGTAAATATTCTAATGCTTCGGATGAGTTTAAATAAAAGTGCAACTTAAAATATTGTTAATGTTGGATTTTTATTGTCGTTATAAGGCCGCTATTTTTTATTGCCAAAGGATCGCTCAGGCCAGTTAGATGAAGATCGTGGTGAGTCGGGTCTGCCTGCTCAGTCTTGTGCTCGCAAATTTTGGTGAGGGCGACGGAGAAGTTAAAGCGGCGAGGTGAGGTTTTGCCTGGGGTCATCTTGAGTGTCACTGAGGTGCACTTTTTCGCGTCTAGATGGATTTAATCTAAGCTAAAGGGCGAATTTTATTTGCGTCCCATCCACGAGTAGGGGAAAATATGCCCCCATTGTTGCCCGCAAAATCGGCCCGCAAAATCCCCAACATTCAAATCAGCAGGAGAGAGCATGTCATCTCGTAAAGAACTCGCAAACGCTATCCGTGTGTTAAGTATGGATGCCGTTCAGAAAGCCAACTCTGGTCACCCAGGTGCGCCATTGGGAATGGCCGATATCGCCGAAGTGTTGTGGAATGATTTCCTGAAGCACAACCCGAACAACCCAGAGTGGGTCGACCGCGACCGTTTCATCCTTTCAAACGGCCACGGCTCTATGCTGATTTACTCTCTGCTTCACCTGACGGGTTATGCATTGCCGATGGATGAGCTGAAGAACTTCCGTCAGCTGCACTCTAAGACGCCGGGTCACCCTGAGTATGGTTACACCCCAGGTGTTGAAACCACTACAGGTCCACTGGGCGCGGGTATCAGCAACGCCGTAGGTATGGCGATTGCCGAGAAGACTCTGGCGGCGCAATTTAACCGTCCTGGCTATGACATTGTCGACCACTACACCTACTGCTTCCTGGGTGACGGCTGTCTGATGGAAGGTATCTCTCACGAGGCCTGTTCACTGGCGGGTACCCTAGGTCTTGGCAAGCTGATTGCCTTCTGGGATGACAACGGCATCTCTATCGACGGTCACGTCGAAGGCTGGTTCACCGACGATACCGCCAAGCGTTTCGAATCTTACGGCTGGCATGTGATTGCCGGTGTCGATGGCCACGACAGCGATGCTATCCGCAAAGCAATCGAAGAAGCCAAGTCAGTTACCGACAAACCAACCATGATCTGCTGCAAGACCATTATCGGTTTCGGTTCACCAAACAAGTCTGGCAGCCACGACTGTCACGGCGCGCCACTGGGCGATGCCGAAATTGCGGCGGCTCGTGAGTTCCTGGGTTGGGAGCACGGTCCATTTGAGATCCCTGCAGACGTTTACGCGGGTTGGGATGCTAAAGAAGTGGGCGCGGCCAACGAATCTAGCTGGAACGAGAAGCTTGCTGCCTATGAAGCCGCTTACCCAGAACTGGCTGCTGAATATAAGCGCCGCGTGATCACTGGCGAACTGCCAGCCGACTTCGAAGAGAAGGCACAGGCCTTCATCAAAGAGTGTCAAGAGAAGGGCGAGAACATCGCCAGCCGTAAGGCATCACAAAACGCTATCGCGGCCTTCGGCGCTATCTTGCCTGAACTGCTCGGCGGCTCGGCTGACCTGGCCGGTTCTAACCTGACCCTATGGTCTGGTTCTAAGGGCATCCAGGAAGATCCAGCCGGTAACTACATCTACTACGGTGTGCGTGAGTTCGGTATGAGCGGCATCATGAACGGTGTGTCGCTGCACGGTGGTTTCATCAACTACGGCGCGACCTTCATGATGTTCATGGAATACGCGCGTAACGCGGTACGTATGTCTGCGCTGATGGGCATTCAAAACATCTTCGTTTACACCCACGACTCTATCGGTCAGGGTGAAGATGGCCCGACTCACCAACCGGTTGAGCAGCTGGCTAACCTGCGCATGACACCAAACATGATGGTATGGCGTCCATGTGATGCGGCGGAAACTGCCGTAGCTTGGAAGATGGCTATCGAGCGTCGTCAGGCACCGACTTCGCTGGTATTCAGCCGTCAGGGTCTGCCTGCACAGCCACGCAGCGAAGAGCAACTGGCTAACATCGCCAAGGGTGCTTATGTGTTGCAAGATTGCGCCGGTACACCAGATCTAATCCTGATTGCAACCGGTAGTGAGGTGCAGCTGGCACTGGATTCGGCTAAGGCGCTGAGCGAGCAAGGCAAGGCGGTTCGCGTGGTCTCTATGCCATCTACCGACGTGTTCGACGCGCAAGACGCCGACTACAAAGAGTCTGTACTGCCTAAGTCAGTCACCAAGCGTGTGGCCATCGAAGCGGCTCATGTCGATTACTGGCACAAGTATGTCGGTTTCGACGGCGCCATCGTTGGCATGACTACCTTCGGTGAGTCTGCGCCAGGCGGCGCGCTGATGAAGCACTTCGGCTTCACCGTTGAGAATGTGGTTGCTAAGGCAAGCGCTATTCTCTAAGGCTTAGTGCCTGCAAAAGGGCATAGGGCAAGCAGTTGCTCTATGCCATGATGACTCGGCTTATCGATAACGATAGGCCGTTGTCGCATCAAGAAAGCCTATCTCAGGACGGTGTTAGGAGTAGAAGCACTTAATGATTAAAGTTGCTATTAATGGTTATGGCCGTATCGGTCGCTCGATTCTTCGTGCTCTCTATGAGTCAGGCAAGCGGGATCAGATTCAGATTGTCGCCATTAATGAACTCGCCAACCCCGAAGCCATGCTTCATCTGACCCAATACGATACCACCCATGGTCGTTTTCAGTCTCCCGCGTCACTCGACGCCAACGTGATGACCATAGGGGATGATCGTATCCAATTGCTCCATGAGGCCGATGCCGAGAAGCTCCCCTGGCAATCCCTGGATATCGATATCGTGTTCGAGGCCACGGGTGCCCTCATCGACCGCCAGGCCTGTGAGGCCCATATCAGGGCGGGCGCCAAACAGGTGCTGATCAGCCATCCCTCATCCGGCGATGTGGACGCCACTATCGTCTACGGCGTGAATCATCAAGATCTCAAGGCCGAACATAAGGTGGTCTCTAACGCCTCCTGCACCACCAACTGCCTAGTGCCCATTATCCAGGTGCTGGACCGCGCCTTTAAGGTGCGCAGCGGCGCCATCACCACCATCCACTCGGCGATGAACGATCAGCAGGTGATCGATGCCTATCATGACGACCTAAGACGCACCCGCGCGGCGGGGCAGTCGATCATTCCAGTAGATACCAAGCTGGCCAGAGGGATCGAGCGGATCTTGCCCGAGATGAAGGATAAGTTCGAGGCGATATCTGTGCGCGTGCCGACAATTAATGTGACTGCAATTGACTTATCGGTCACCTTAGATAAACGTGTCGATATCGATACAGTGAACCAGGTATTATCTCAGGCGGCAAATGGCTCATACCAAGGGGTTGTGGGCTATACTAATGCGCCATTGGTATCGTGCGATTTTAACCATGATCCCAGATCCAGTATCGTCGATGGCACCCAGACCCGGGTGAGCGACGGCCATCTGGTGAAGTTGCTGTTGTGGTGTGACAACGAGTGGGGCTTTGCCAACCGTATGTTGGACACCAGTTTAGAGATGATAAAGGCCGTTAGAGCCTGATTTTAAAGATTTTAAACCTATGGCCGGTGAAGCGTCCCTGCGGTAGGTAGCCCAGTTTTGCTTTAACTTTTATTTTTAACTTTAAACTTAAGGAAACGTGAAATGGCGATTATCAATATGTCAGCGTTAGATCTTCAGGGCAAGCGCGTGCTTATCCGTGAAGACCTCAATGTCCCGGTCAGCAATGGCGTGGTCACCAGCGATGCGCGTCTGCGTGCCTCTCTGCCAACCATCAAGCTGGCGCTGGAGAAAGGCGCGGCCGTGATGGTGATGTCTCACCTGGGTCGTCCGACCGAAGGCGAGTACAACAGCGAGTTCTCTATGCAGCCGGTTGTTGATTACCTGGACAAGGCGCTGGATTGCCCGGTACGTCTGGCTAAAGACTACCTTGACGGCGTAGAAGCCAATGTCAGTGAAGTCGTGGTGTTCGAGAACGTGCGCTTCAACGTCGGCGAGAAGAAGAACGACGAGGCGCTGGCCAAGAAACTGGCTGCCCTGTGTGACGTGTATGTGATGGACGCCTTCGGCACTGCACACCGCGCCCAGGCATCGACTCACGGTGTTGGCCTGTACGCCCCTGTGGCCTGCGCCGGTCCACTGCTTGCCGATGAGCTGGAAGCTTTAGGTAAGGCGATGGACAACCCGGCGCGTCCGCTGGTAGCCATCGTAGGCGGCTCTAAGGTGTCGACCAAGCTGACCGTGCTCGAGAGCCTCTCTGGCATTGTCGATCAGCTCGTCGTAGGTGGCGGTATCGCCAACACCTTCATCGCCGCAGCCGGTCATAACGTGGGTAAGTCGCTTTATGAAGCGGACCTAATCGATGAAGCCAAGCGTCTGGTGGCCAATGCCCAGAGCCGTGGCGGTGACATCCCAGTACCGACCGACGTCGTCGTGGCGAGTGAGTTCAGCCCAACGGCGAGCGCGACCCTCAAGGCGGTCGATCAGGTGGCGGATGAAGATATGATCTTCGACATCGGCCCTGACAGCGCCGAGGCGCTGGCCGAGATCCTCAAGAACGCCGGCACCATCGTCTGGAACGGCCCGGTAGGCGTGTTCGAGTTCGACCAGTTCGGTGAAGGCACCAAGCGTATCGCTCAGGCGATCGCCGACTCTTCTGCCTTCTCTATCGCGGGCGGTGGTGACACCCTGGCGGCGGTCGACAAGTACGATATCGCCGATAAGGTCTCTTACATCTCTACCGGTGGTGGCGCCTTCCTGGAATTCCTGGAAGGTAAGGAACTGCCTGCTGTGGCTATGCTGGAAAGCCGCGGCGAATAAGCAAAAAAATAATTAGTATTATAAGAAACCGCCGATAGTCGGGTCGCAAGGAGTTCGCGCCCCGGTTGTCGGTATCAAAATCTGTCCAAACGATAGTGACCTCGGTGGCTAAACGGGCATAGCCCGATTACCACCCTATTATTGGAGTTAAAAATGGCCTTAATTTCCCTACGTCAACTGCTAGACCATGCCGCAGAGCACGGATACGGCGTTCCCGCGTTCAACGTTAACAACCTGGAGCAGATGCGCGCCATCATGCAGGCGGCAGAAGCCACAGACAGCCCAGTTATCGTTCAGGCGTCAGCCGGTGCGCGTAAGTATGCTCGTCCTCAGTTCCTGAAGTATCTGATGGCGGCGGCGCTCGAGCAGTACCCAGATATCCCTGTGTGTATCCACCAAGATCACGGTACTCACCCTGACGTGTGCCAGCGTTCTATCCAGCTGGGTATGTCTTCAGTCATGATGGACGGCTCGCTGATGTCAGACGGTAAGACACCGGCTTCATACGAGTACAACGTCGACGTGACCCGCAAGACGGTTGCCTTCGCCCACGCCTGTGGTGTGTCGGTAGAGGGTGAGATCGGCTGTCTGGGTAGCCTGGAAACTGGCCAAGCCGGTGAAGAAGATGGTGTTGGCGCCGAAGGTATCCTGAGCGAAGATCAGCTGCTGACCACGCCGGAAGAAGCGGCGCGTTTCGTGGCCGACACTCACGTGGATGCCCTGGCCATCGCTATCGGTACCAGCCATGGTGCCTACAAGTTTAGCCGTAAGCCTACCGGCGACGTGCTGCGTATCGACCGTATCAAAGAGATCCACGCACGTATCCCTAACACCCACCTGGTCATGCACGGTTCTTCTTCTGTGCCGCAAGAGTGGCTGGAAGTGATCAATCAGTATGGCGGCGCCATCCCTGAAACCTATGGTGTGCCACTGGAAGAGATCGTCGAAGGTATCAAGCATGGTGTGCGTAAGGTTAACATCGACACCGACCTGCGTCTGGCCTCTACCGGTGCGGTACGTAAGTTCCTGGCGGAGAACCCAAGCGAGTTCGACCCACGTAAATTCCTGAAAGCCTCTATGGAAGCGATGGCAGACATCTGTACCGTTCGCTACGAAGCCTTCGGTGCGGCGGGCATGGGTTCTAAGATCAAGCCTAAGTCACTGCAGGCCATGTATAAGGCATACCAGTCTGGCGAGTTAGATCCACAGGTGAACTAATTCGGTCTGACGACCCAATATGAAAAAGGCCCGCCAATTTGGTGGGCTTTTTTTATGGTAAAAACGCCACAAAGAGTAAGGACTAACTCTCGCCCTTAGCTGAGCTGTTAGTTCAAAATGCTGGAAAGGCAAGCGTAATTTTCATTTCTGTGCGCCGGATGATACTATTGCGCCAATTTTTAAGGGACTTAGATAAATAGGTAAACAGATAATGAAAAAATTGCTGACGGCTACGGCCATCCTGATGGCGGCCCCTTTTGCAGCGCACGCGGGCGCCGATTTCGTTAAGGGTGACAGAACCTTTGCCGCCGACGCCGAACTGGGTGCGACGGTGACTACGGGTAACACAGAGACGACCTCTCTCAAGGGCCGTCTGGACATGAAGCACGAGCTGGGTAACTGGGAAAACCAATACCTGCTAGAAGCCCTCTACAAAGAGGACAGCGGCGAAGAGACGGGTAAGCGCTACTACGGCCTGGTACAGGGCAACTACAAGTTCAGCGACGTGAATTACATGTTTGCTAATGCCAACCACGAGATAGATCCCTTTACCGGTTTCGATTCTAAGTCAACGATTTCTGCCGGTTATGGTCACAAGTTTGTCGATACCGAGAAGACGACCTTTGCCGTCGAAGTGGGTCCGGGTTTCCAGTACAAGCGTCTGGACGATGAGAGCGCCGCCGAAGCGGGTTACGACACCGAAGAGAGCTGGGTGGCTCACGGCGTGATGAACTTCGAAACCGAGATCACCGACAACTCTAAGTTCAAGCAGCTGTTTGTGGCCGATTATGGCGAGAGCCTGGAAGGTCGCTCTGAAACCTCTATCACGGCCAATATCGTTGGCGCCCTAGCGATGAAGTTTGCCGTCATCGTGCGTTACAACAGCGAGCCGCTGGATAACAAGAAGAGCACAGATACCGAAACCAACATGACGCTATTGTACTCTTTCTAATAGGGTTTTTATTGGACTTAAGAGACGCCTTTTTGGGCGTCTTTTTTTTGTCTGAAATCTGGCTGAAATTAAGCCTAAACGGGCTTAAATCTGTATCAGGGTGTATCATAATTATTCAGATAATTTAATGGGTTATGTGCTGATTGTCACGAAAGTTGGCCGGGTAAAATGTCACACTAACAACTAGACGCTAGCCTTAACAGGCATCGCGATATTTGTGTAATTCCCCCTTAAGTGTGAGACCCGGATGCAGATAGGTTGCTGTTGGTTTGAGCCGTCCCAGTCGACGCTGTCGAATCAGGACAATGACACCAGCTGGCTTATGCCAGGTGCGGAGTTTGCCGTGCTTAAACTATTGACCGAGCACCGGGGTCAGGTGATGTCCAATGCCGACCTGTTGGCCTGCCTACCCGAGGATGACGCCAACATGGCGCGTCTGGTGCAGGCGGTGGACCGCATCCGTTTCTTTCTCGGCAGTCCGTCGGGCAAGCTGCTAGAGTCGGTGGACGATCAGGGTTATATACTGCACAGCAAACTCTCGCCTCACCGCGAGCTGCTGGGCAACGGGCCTATCCGCCGCATGACCAAGCAGCAATACATACTGCTGATCTCTCAGCTGCTGCTTCTGTTTCTGCTCATCTATTCAGTGTTTGAGCCCTTCAACTATCTGCCCTCGTTAGCCGAGATCATCGGCGAGCAATAACCTCTTCTTCTATCTATGGCCGTGTCCCGCTTGCTGGGCAGGTTTAGCTTTAGGCTTTATTTAGCTGACAGCGCTCTGCTGTTGCCGAAAGATTGGCAGGAGCGGACATAAAAAAAGGGCCACACGCTAGGTGATGGCCCTCAAAGTGGTGCAGTGGGTTAAGTGGAGGGGAGCAGAACCAGTTCGTTGGTCGCCTTGGCACCCTTGATCTCGATACCTACCTTGTATTCCTTCACCGAACCAGGCGCCGTGTTGGCATCCCAGTTAAGATCCGTGGCATCGAAGCTGTATTGACCCTTGTCTGTCTCTTGCAGCACGCCCTGGCAATCGCCGGCGGCGCTATCACATGAGTAGCTCTGGGTCACGTGCCAGTGCTTCCACGCCTTGGCGTTACGTGAGGTGGTGGAGCTGTCAGGGAAACCGAAGTAGACGATACGGTAATCCGTGGCATTGGTGATGGCCAGGCCGGCGTCATCCTTCAGGGCAAAGTTGAGTGTGCCCGTCTCGCCGTCAAACTCGGCCAGGGTCAGGTTGATGGCCAATGCCTCACCGGCATCTATGGTGTCGGCAACCGGTGGCGGAGTGATCTCGCCGCCGTCGTTGTCATCATTGTCGTCACTACCGCAGCCGCCGCAGATAAGCGCCGTTGCCAGTAGGGCTGTTAATAACTTCTCATTCATGACCTGCTCCTTTAGTTAAAGTGGCCGGTATGGCAAGTCGTACATTCCATGTCAGACTTCACGCTGGCGGCGCTGCCCATGGTGCTCTCTACGCCGTGACAGCTTTGGCAAGCTTGTGCCTCGCTCGAAGGCTTTGATTCAGGCAGGGCAGAGATATCTTCGCCTTTGTAGGCACGGTTAAGCAGCTCGACCACATGGTAGGCCACAGAGGCCGACAGACGCTTACAACGCTCACCCTTCTGGCTGAAGGTAAAGCCTGAGGCCTTAGACCAGTTACTGATAGAGGAGTGACACAGTATGCTGTTGGCAACAGATGACTTACCCACAAGTGCCGTCTTCTCGGCGGTAGAACCGATACCGGCCACGAACTCGTCGCTGGAGAAAGGCAGCTCGGTCACTTCGTAGTAGCGGAAAGAGGCGCCGATCACCGCGGCGTTCTGGCCATTGATGTCGTCGAGAATGTTTACCAGCATACCTGTGGCGTTGTTGTTACCACACACAGTGCCCTGACCCACGATACCCGCCCAGCCATAGCCGGCCAGTGCGGTAGGAATCGTTGCAAACTTGGCGGCGTCGGCGCTTTCAGAGTTGGCCAACATGGTGACTAGCGCGTGAAACACCTGGTGCATACAGCCACCGCCTGTCTCATAAGCGAGCTTGGCCGTTGCCATAGGATCCAGGGGGACATACTTGAGTTTCTCACCCAGTTCCAGTTTGTAGTTACCTTGATCGTCGGTGGCGGCGAAGGCCGATGTGCCTATTAGGGTTGCGCCCGCCGCGGCGGTGCTGATGCCGATGATTTGGCTAAGTGCTTGGCGTCTATTGATGGTCATGACAATGTCCTCACTTGGATAGATGTTATTTTTGTTGTTGGCGTGGTTAAAGGGATACGCCGGTTTGAACTTGAGGCCAGTGTGGTCTGGGTAGATTGCAAATAGTGTGACCTGGGCTGGATGAAGCTTGGAGCTGGGCGCGCATCTGCCTGCGCCGATTTTTTCGGCGCCTTGTATCGATTTAATTAATCGATACCCTAATGAGTCATCGCTGAAGGGGGTTGCAGTGTGAGTCGTGTCACTCTATTTGTAGCATTCATGTTAATTCACGAGGTTTCAGCCAGGGATAAATATTGGGGCTTAGTGGATGAAGAAGGGGGCTGGGATCACAGAGCGCTTAACTCCCTAGCTATTGTAAGGGTATTTTCTAGATGACTTTCGAGGAGATAGAGGGGATCACAGATTTTTTTGCTGGGTTTGCATAAGCTTATGCACAGCGAAATGAAAGAGTAACCAAGATGCAACTGGGTGATTGCCGATTCGACAGACATGCAGGCGTGCTCACCAATGAGTTAACGGGTGAAGAGTGGCATCTACCGCGCGCCGAGCTGCAGGTGTTGCTGCTCCTGCTGGCCAATAGCGACAAGGTAGTGGCTAAGCGCGTCTTAGGGGCGGGGGATGACGAGCATCCGCCATTAAGCGATTCGTCGGTGGCGCGGGCGGTATTTATGCTGCGCTCCTTCCTCGGTCCGCTGCATGAACACATGATAGAAACCGTCAAGGGAAAGGGCTATCGCCTGCGCCTGGAAAGCGGCGTCCCCTCGTCTGCGCATCATACCGATAACGCCTCGGCAAACGGCGAACTCCATGGCCTGGGCGAGCGCATAGAGGCTGTGCTGGCCTGGCTGTTTGGCAAGCGTCATCGCTGGATCAAGCTCTGGATTGGGCTTATCGTCCTGCTGCTGGGGGCGCTGGTCTCCTTGCAGCTCTTCTCCTCGGTCAATTTCGAGGCGCAACATACCGAGCCCTATCTGCGCCATGGCATCACCTTAGAGTCGGGGCAGAAGGTGATGTTTATCAGCTACGCCAAGTCCAAGACCAACAACACCTCGCTGCTGCGCCTGTCGGAGAAGATGTCCCAGGCGTTCGAGCGCTGCGAGTCCTCGCCCTGGAAAGAGGTCTATATGTCGCTCTCCCACGATAAGCAGGTGTTTAACATCACCATGCGCGGCGAGCGGATGGGGCAATCTCTGGTGCGCAACCTTAAGTTAACCGATTACAGGCAGCAGAAGGTGTTTATCTCCGAGGCCTGGTTTAAAGAGGTATCTTTGTGTGAATAGAAAGGTGCTGTGGGCGATCAACATTATCGTGCTGGGGCTGCTGGCGATTAGCATCACCATCAGCTATCGCTACCTCAATCCCAGCGAAACCCTGATGCTTAGCTGTAGCTCTGAGCTGTTCGACCGCCGCGACGACGCCCAGGCGGAGGGGCGTCACTATCTCCTGGTGGATATCATGGCCAAGAAGCAGCAGGCGCAGATCAACTACCGCTACTTCAATCTCGACGGCACCTCGGCGGGGATCATACGCATGCAGGGCAAGTACCTCGAATTCGATGAGGCCAACGGCCGCTATAACTTCTCGGTTGAGACCAAGGAGGAGAGCGGCGCCGAGTCGACCGAGGCGATGCCAAGACACATGCAGTACCTCTCCTATATCAGCTCCTTTAACCTGGACAGCAAGGGGATGCACAATCTCTCTATCGAGCCGCTGGAATTAGATCCCCACAGGGACTATGCCGTGGTATTGTTCCAGCCGAGTAACACCGTCTGCGGCTGCCGTATAGTGCAATAGCCGCACTTGGGCTATACTCAGGGTGTGCATTTCTAAATTACTGAAATAATTCTATTATTCTGAGGTTTTGTGTCTAAGGTTAATATCAAGCAGGAAGAGTCTCTGTCGATCAAGTTTACCCATCAGATGAAGGTGGGCGACCATAGACGGCTCGACCTCTATTTCTTTCTGCCCAAAGAGATGGGGATCAATCCCCAGAGCCTCGACGAAGAAGAATATTATCACGCGGCCATCGCCGGCCGGCGCTCCTATTACTCCTCCGGACTGCACCTGCCGCTGGTGCAGGGCCGTTTCATCAGTCAGAAGAAGCGTACCGTCGAGGAGTTCAGGCTCTACCTCAACCTGTTTGCCTACCAGTTTGCCGTGGCCATCGAGACCGACAGCAAGGAGCTGGCGCAGGTGGAGGATGTGGAGCAGTTCTACGCCTCCCTCAAAGATCTCAGCGAAATCGTCACCCAGCTGCTGAAGAAGTTTCGCCGTAACGAGCCCAGCGATCCTAAGTGGAAGCACTACTTCGAGAACGCCGACAACTACCTCTCCTGGTTCTGTGAGCAGCGCCTGCTGAAACTCATGTCCCACGCGCCCCGCAGCAGCGACTATAGCGAGGTGGTGGAGGAGGTGATCAACCTGTGCCGCAGCGAGAACAGCTACCGCGACAGCAAGAACTACAACTCCTCCCAGACCCAGAGTGACCCGAACCGCATCTCCAACAAGATGTTACTGCTGCGCCGCTTGATCCAGCAAGGGGTTGTGTTAAAAGAGGAGCAGAAGCGTCTCGGCGTGGGCCTGAAGAAGATGACCACGGGCATCGCCACCGCCTTCGTCATGCTGGTGGTTTCGTCGCTCATTATCAAGGCCCAGGGGATCTTCAGCGGCCTCACCATGGCCCTGGTGTTCACCCTGGCGGTGATCTATGGCTTTCGCGAGATCTTCAAGGAAGATATTCGCAACGCCCTGTGGCGGGTGATCCAGAAGGGCCGTCCCCGCTGGAGCCGCATCCTGCGCGATACTACTAGCCAGGCGATGATCGCCAAGCAGCATGTATGGATCGATTTCGTTAAGTCTAAGGATCTCCCCGAGGAGATAGACGAGATATTGAAGCGCCGTCACAGCCAGAACAAGCTGGACGCCGACATACTTCACTATGGCATCAACTCGCGTATCGCCAGCAAAGACTTCCTCGCCGGCTACTCCACCATACAGGAGCAGGTGAACTTCAGCCTGGCCCCCTTCGCCCGTTACCTGGAGCGCGGCAAGGCCAAGATCTACAAGGAGGCGGACGGCAAGATCAGCAGCGACTCGGTAGAGCGCCGCTACCAGATCAACCTGGTGCTCTCCCTACAAGAGGGCCGCAAGCCGCCCCAGTTTGCCCGCTACAAGATCACCATGAATCGCTCCACCATAGTGGATATCAGTCAGAGTGAGATGCCGGATGGCATCGAGGCCATCGGGTTTGAACATGATGAGGAAGGCGCAAGTCCAAGCGCCTAGATTTGGGCTGGGGCCTAGTCTGGCTGATTTTGATTTGAATTTCGCTATTCGTAGCGTTAACCATCTTTGTTTTGAATTGCCTGCGGCAGGTGCAGTGCATGGATGCACCAATGTCGCAATCACATGGATGTGAATGAGCGACCTTATGTGCAGATACACCTAGTTATCCGTCTCTTCGATTAACCTATGCGGTTGATGGATAGGGTTTATTAGATAAAGCATTTAGTTTTTGAGCTTCAACTAGCTTTGACCAATTTGGCTATGTATAGCGTTAACCGTTATTGTTTTGAATTGCCTGCGGCAGGCTATACGTGCAGATACGCCTGTGAGACGCCGTGAATACTTCCTTGTAGGCTCTGCCGAAACATCCCTGTTTCGGAAGCTCACCGGCGTATCTACACCTATTTATTTATCTCTTCGATTTAGCCACATTTGGTATCCATTAGCTTGATTAAGCGCATATTTTGGGGATGAGGGAGTGTTAGATTTTCGGCTTTAGTCGTCATCAGATATGGAATAATCCTTGTGTGAATAACGCCTGTCTTAGAGGTGAAAGGTACTGGGCTGAAACTAGGGGAAATGAGTACAAGCCAAGTGTATTGTGTTAGTTTTTAAGGTGTTTGTTATAGATTCCTTCCACTAACTTCATTCCAAATTGCGTCTCTCGCTTCTGGAACAGTAATCAAGATCCAGGCAAGACCTAGGAGAATACAGCAAACGCAGATCGATATTAATCCAGCAACAACTCTTCTGCGCGTTTCATTTGCTAGATAGTATTTAGGAAAAAATACCGAGATTCCCGAGTACTTAAGCAGGAAGGGGACTTCTTTTCCACATTTGTGCAAAGTGGAAAGACCAATGGCTGCAGCTAGCCCTGTAATAAATCCAACTAACCAAATTCCGACAAAAATGTTCGCAATGAAATCCATGCTCATAAGATATAACGCCTTGCTATGGGACGAGTGTTGGCTTGCTAAACTTGGTGAGGAACGAACCTGAGCAAGCTATTTCGAGTCCCATCCATAAACCGCTTGTTATACGAACATTAGCATCAGAAAGGTGACCATTGTTGATGTTACTGCAAAACCCACAATAGACAACAGAACCATAGCATTAAACTTTTTAGGGTTTTCAGCCTTGTAGTATGTGCCAAATCTTGTCTGTATCAACTGCCACTTTAGCGCTAATAAGGTATGAACAAAGCCTGCTATTGAAGCAACAAGCAAAATTGTAATTAAAACTAACTTGCTCAACTCAATGTCTGTTGCAAAGCTAGCAGAAGTTAACAGCATTATTGCAGCTGGAAACAGCCACATTAACTTTGCTTTTGCTTGTGCGTAGTTTTTGGAGCGTAGGTGCTTATTCATCCGTGTTCGTATAACGCCCGCCTATGGGGCAAATGGAGTGGGCTAAACTTGAGCGAAGCGAAAAGCCCGCGAAAATTTGTCCCAGCGAGTTTACGAGCAACATAAGGCGCTTGTTATGTTGCGATTTCATAACTTCCATTTTTTATTGATTGCCTTGGTTATAGCTTCCTGAGGATCAACACCTAATTCTTCTAATTTACTGCGCAAAACCTCAATGTGAAGCCAAGGACAAGCTGGATCATCACATGCTACATCGGGATCACCTTCGTGCTCAAACACCAGGTGAAAACAAAGCCAATGCATTTGCTCAAAGACTTTGTAATCCTCGGAATACTTTTCTACTGGCTTCTTGCAGTGTACGCATATTTTAGGGTTACTCATGATGATTACTGCAAACTTTCCTTAGCTACATAACGCCTTGCTAGCCCGAAACATTGCGAGCGAGTCAGCGAGTAATTTTTGGGTTGAGCAAATTGTTATGCTCAACGTTCATATAAAACTTTAAAATTCGTTTCAAATGCGGGCTGCATTACTTCCGCATACCAATTTTCATCTATAGAGGGAAAGATTTTACTTAGTATTCCGATCAGATGTTCGAAACCACTTTGTTCTTCATGCGCGAGAAACACTTTTCCATTATTAAGCTCAAACTCCAAACAAATTAAATCGGTCGTGATTAGGTCGTCCTTATAGGTCACTATTTTTATGCATTCCTTCCACTCAAAGCTGCTCTCTTCAATACTATCTCTAAAGTATCGAATACCTATATCATTACTTGATAGCGAGCATTGAGAATTATTTCTCCTAGTAAAAAAGTTGCTTATCTTTCGGGAAATGTTCATCTATTTACTTAGCATAACGCTTATTAGCGAGAATGCCGCCTATGTAAATCACTTCCTACTAATGTACATCGCGGCAAACTTTTTAAATATCTGAAATTTATATCAATAACAGTATTACATAACAAGGAGAGAATAAGCAGCCCGAAAACAAAGCGAGACTTGGCTTATTTGAGAGGAAGGGCGAGACCTCCACCACTCCCTATTAAATGGCTGATGCTCAGTTTTTTACTAAATTTAATCAATTAGTTACGAATTTTCAAAAAACAAAGCGAGAACAGCAAGATTACATAGTAGGAAGCGAAAGGGGCGCTTTTTTGCAAAATCTGTATAGATGCGCAGTCTAGCGAGTAGAGTTTGGCAACCTGCCGAACACTCATCTAGCCCTCCTACTCACATCAAATGAAGCGAAATCGAAGAGACGTTGAATACCCAGTGTAAACACGATTTTGGCCTTCGAAATCAGGGATGATTTCGCAGAGCTCACAGGGAAGTGCTCGTGGCGTGCCAAAATAGTGTTTGCACGATCCCCGCCGGACAGGCGTTAGGTTGCCATGAAGGTACGACCTTCAACCAGCATCCCAACAACAAACCCGGTAGACGCTACAGCAGCAAAATGTGAACAAACGCTCCCAGCTGGGCAGGCGTTAGATTGCCATGAAGGTACGACCTTCAATCCCCTACTCAATTCAAGTAAGGGTAAAGCCTGAAACCCTTGAAGCAAATAATGACGTTAAATCGAAGAGGCGTTGGATACCCAATGTAAACACGATTTTGGCCTTCGAAATCAGGGCCAAAAATGTTCCCAACATTTTTTGGCATTCCCTCCATCCGTGGAGGTCAGATAATTTCGCAGAGCCCACAGGGAAGTGCTCGTGGCGTGCCAAAATAGTGTTTGCACGATCCCCGCCGGACAGGCGTTAGGTTGCCATGAAGGTACGACCTTCAATCTCTCGTTCAAACACCACTTCAGCTAAGGGCTGAAACCTTCAAAGGCTAAGCATACGCCGCTGAGTATGCAGATCAAAAACCTAGTTTTGCCTCGTAAACGCCTGGCAAATATTCTGCTCACCTATCTGCTTGGCGCGCTTGAGCGCCACCTCGGCGTTACTCAGGTATTGCTCCAGGTTCTGGCCTGTCTGGTAGCTGGCGATCCCCATGCAGATGCCTGTGCCCAAGCCTATCTCGTTGAGGCCGTTCAGGGACTTGACCGCGAAGTGGTGGGCGTCGTCCGAGCTGGTGTCCGGCAGTATGACGATCAGCTTGCCCAGCTGCCAGTGAGACATCTGGTAGTTGACCGGCAGGGTCCTGAGGATATGGATCTCCACCTCCCGCTGACGGTTCTCCAGCTGGCCGATATCACTCATGTGGCTCAGCATACTCTCGGCGGTGATGTCGATCAGCAGCAGGCTGGAGTGCTCGCGACTGACGGGGCTGAGTGACTTGAAGTAGTCGTCCAGATCCCTGAGGTTCACTAAGATGGCGCTGCGGTGGGGGATGAAGTCGCCGGTGTCTTGCAGCAGGGCGCGCTTCTGCGCCTGCTCCAGGGTGCAGACGATATGTTCTATCTCACCGGCGGCGTCCAGGTGGCCCTTGAGGGTCGCCTGTAGGCAGGTGTTCTCCTTGCTGTTGGGGTCACAGAGGATCTGCCCCTTCCAGCTGCCCTGCAGCAAGATCTGCTGGGTGATCCTCGGCCACTGGGAGCTGAGGTCGTTGTTGAGCAGATCGGTGAGGTTCTTGCCCTGAATGTCGTGGATGGAGACCAGCTGCATGAAGGCCTGGTTGGCCAGCTCCAGCATGCCGTTGGCCTGCACCAGGGCGCAGGGGATGGCGTTGTCGTTCAGCAGCTCGTTGAGCTTGGCCTGATGCTGGACCTTTCTCAGCTGAGATACATCCTCGAAGGTGACCAGATAATATTTTTCCTGACGGCTGCGGCGCGGTGAGCTGGTGACAGTGATCGCCAGATGGCTACCGCCGGGCGAGTCGAAGTCGATGACCCCTTGCCATTTGTTATTGGCCTCAAGCTGGGCCGCGACCTCGGCGTACTGCTCGTTCTCGAACTGCAGGATCCGCTGCAGGTTACGATCTTGCAGCTCGTCCAGGGGCAGGCACAGCAGCTCGGCGGCCTTCTCGTTAGCTGTCATCACCCGGTTCTTGTCGTTGATGATCACGCAGCCGATATCTTGGTGGAACAGGCGGTGGGCCAGCTCGATACTGTATTCCCGCGAGCGCTGACCGATGCGGTAGGAGTGGCTCAGCAGGATCAGCGCCAGGGCCAGCAGGGTGAGCACCACGGCGCCGACGATTAAGATGTTGCGCCACTCTGAGAATAGCTCGGCGATGGCGTCGTTGCGCACATAGGAGACCAGGTAGTATTCCCGGCGCGTCTCATACTGAGTGGTCAGCTCTATCTTGAGGTAGACGAAGGTGGCATCGTCGCCGTGGAACTGGCCGAAGTTGCTCATGGCCATCTTGCGCCACAGCGCCGGATAGGTCTGGCGCAGGCTGCCGCCCATGGTATCCGGGATGCGGTTGATGGTCGGCTTGCTCTCGGCGCCGGCGTACAGTAGCCCCTGGGTGTCGAGCATCATGAGCGGCGACTCGGCGCTGGAGTAGGCGGGCTTGATGCTTTTCAGCATACGGCTCATGGACTGATAGGTCAGCAGGTAGCCGCGCACGCTCTGATCGGGGTTCTCCAGCCAGGCCAGCTGATACAGGTAAGGCTCGAGCTTGCCCTTGATGGGGGTAAACTCCAGCGGCGAGGTGTAGACCTCGTTGCCGCCCATGTTGCGCGCGCCGCCGAGCAAGGATGGTGGTAGCGGGTCGCGGCTAAAGTCGTTGGTGGTGGAAAACTTATACTTGCCCTGGGGATCGAACAGGGCGATATCGAGCAGCTCGGGGATGTTGCGTATCATCACCTCCCAGCTCTGTTGTAGCTTGAGTTGGCGCACCTCGCTGGGGATGGTCAGATAGCGCTTGAGCAGCTCGTCGTTGGCAAACATCTGGGTGCGGAACTGCTGGAAGGAGACCTTGTCGGCGATTAGGGTGCCGACAGATTGCAGTTCGCTGTATCTCTGGGTGGCCCAATCTTCCTGCAGGCGACGCTCGCCCAGGGTGATGATGACGTTGGTGAGGAGCAAGACGCTGATCAGCAAGATGATGATCTGGGTGACCACCGAGAAGATGCGTTGCGCAGACCAGTGCAGCCCCTGTCCGGCGATCAGTTGTGGTTGTTTCTGCGTCAGCATTGCAAGCGGTGTTTCCCCAGTGATTTTGCGGCTATGTTAGCATGATTTTCGCCGCAGAACACAGTCGGTTACAAACCGGCAACGCCCCGGTAAATCATCGGATGACGCCCCGCTATTTCAACCTGCGGCGCCCAGATAGCTTAACCGACGACGCCGAGCTTTCTGTGTTTAAACTGCGCCTTGGCATCGAGCACCAGGGCGCGGCATCTGTCGATATCCACCCCTTCCAGGCCTTCGATGGCCGACACCTGCACCTGCTCGATATAGCCGGGTGCCATACGGATAAAGTCCCACAGTGACTCATAAGCACCTTTAAGCTTGGGCTGGCAGTGTTTGAGGTAGGCGGCTTCGGTATCGGCGTTGAGCGAGATGGAGAGGGCGTCGACCACCTCGGCTAACTCAGGCAGTATGTTGCGCCGGTGAAACAGGTTGCCCAGGCCGTCGGTGTTGACCCGCACCTTGCCGCCGCGGCGTTTTATCTCTCTTGCCACGCTAAGCAAGGTGGCTAGGTTGAGGGTGGGCTCGCCGTAGCCGCAGAACACATATTCGTCGAACTGGCTCACCTCGCCCAGCAGGGGGATGAGCTCATCGGCTCTTGGCTGATGGTCGAGATCCAGCTGGTACTCATGTACCTGCTTGCTGCCGTTATGTTTGGGGCAGAACTGACATCTAAGGGTGCAGCGACCCGTGATGTTGAGGTAGCGGCTGTTGCGAATGTCGTAGACTAAGGTGGACTGGCTCATGGTACTCGACGCTGTGATTGACTGGCCTTGGCAAAATGAGTTGCAAGGAGAATGGCAGGAGTCTAGCGCGTTTGGCGTAGCGAAAACCTCTGCTGGATCAAAAAGGGAGGCTAAGCCTCCCTTCGAATTTAGATTGGTTAGGACTGCTCGCCCTCGACGCTATGGCTACGGGGCTGCCACCACCAACGGAACACGCGGCCGGTGAGCTGCCTGATATCGTTGAGTATGATGTAGAGCACGGGCACCAGTACCAGGGTCACCACGGTGGAGAAGAGGATACCGAAGGCCAGCGAGGTGGCCATAGGGATCACAATCTGCGCCTGTAGACTGCGCTCGAGGATGATGGGCACCAGACCGACGAAGGTGGTCATAGAGGTGAGGATGATCGCCCGGAAACGATAACAGCCCGCGTCTATGGCGGCATCTTTAAGCGGCAGGCCCTGAGCGCGGGCGCGGTTGACAAAATCCACCAGGATCAGCGAGTCGTTTACCACCACCCCGGCCAGCGCCACGATACCACACAGGCTGAGCACGCTCATGGAGAGCCCCAGGATGAAGTGGCCGAACAAAGCGCCTATGATACCGAAGGGGATCACCGACATGATGATCAGCGGCTGGCTGTAGGACTTGAGCGGAATTGCCATAAGCGCATAGATGGTGAACATGGCGAAGAAAAAGCCCTGGATTAGGCCTATCATGGCGCTCTGCTCATCGGCGCTGCCACCATCGAGTGTGGTGGAGATGTGGCGATACTTGCTCTCAAGGTAAGGCAGGAAATCCTTCTGGATCTCACCCACCACCTTGGAGGGCTCGACCACATTCTTGTTGGCGTTTGCGATAACCGTGATGGCGCGGCGGCCATCGACACGGGTGATCGACGAGTAGGAATCACCCAGCTCTATGTCGGCCACGCTGGAGAAGGGCACCGAGGTGCCTTGGGGCGTACGGATCATCATGTTTTCCAGATGCCCCAGGGTGCGGCGCTGCTCGAGCGGATAGCGCACCATCACCTTGACTTCTTCTTTGTTGCGCAGAATACGCTGGGCCTCATAGCCGTAGAAGCCGTAACGCACCTGGCTGGCCAGATCCGACAGGGTCAGCCCCAATGCCTCGGCCTCGGGTTTGATTGCCAGGCGGATCTCGTGGCTGCCGGAGGAGTAGTTGTCCGAGATGTCATACACCCCCTCGTAAGTGCGCAGCTTCTGTTTCAGCTCGTCGGCGGCCTGGGAGAGCTGCTCGAGATCGCTCGAGGTGAGCCTGAAGGAGATATCGCCACCGGCGTCGTTGGTGCTGGCATTGATGTTAAGCTTCTTCACCGAGATAAGCTCTGGCAGCGCCTTGCGCCAGGCATCGGCGATGGTGACGCCGTCTACGTCCCTGTCTTCGCCCTTGGTCAGCTCGGCGAAGATGAAGGCGGAGGTGCGCGAGCCCATGTTGATGAAGCTGTGCTTCACAACCGGATAGCCGTACTCGTCTTCCATCTGATCGTTCATCACATAGAGGGCGTTCTCGATCTCCTTGACCACCTTGAGGGTGTTGGCCTCTGAGCTGCCCACATCCATCTCCAGCCGCACCTGAATGAAGTCGGACGGAATATCGGGGAAGAAGACCCAGCGCACCTTACCGCTGGCGACCAGCGCCACCGAGAGGATGAGCACGCCGACGAAGGTGGCGACCACATTGTATCTGTGCTCGATACAGCGACCGATGAAGCTGCGGTAGCTGTGGTGAATGAAGTGTTGCACCTTGTTGTTGAGCGCCGTCTTGAAGCGCACAAACAGGTTGGGGTTAGGGCTCGGGCGGCGTGGCTTTAGGTGAGCCAGGTGCGCCGGCAGAATAAGCTTAGATTCCACCAGTGAGAAGGCGAGACAGAGGATCACCACCAGGCCGATGGATTTCCAGATGATCGCCATGGGGCCAGAGACCATCAACATGGGGATGAAGGCGGCTATGGTGGTCAACACGCCGAAGGTGGCGGGCATGGCGACCTTATGGGCCCCCTTGATCACATTGTCCAGCGAGTGGCCGTGGCGCTCGATCTCCGTATAGGCACTCTCGCCGATGACGATGGCGTCATCCACGACGATACCCAGCACCAGAATGAAGGCGAACAGGGTCAGCATGTTGATCGACAGCGAGAAGGGCTCCAGTGGCATCAGCAGCATGGCGCCGAGGAAACAGACCGGCAGGCCCATCATCACCCAGAAGGCCAGACGCAAGTCGAGGAACAGCGCCAGAATGATAAATACCAAGAGGGCGCCGTAGAACATGTTCGACAGCATCATGTTGAGACGGCCCTTTAGGTAGTGGGTCAGGTCGCCCCAGGTATCTAGCTGAGCAGTGGCTGGCAGGGTGGCGCGGCGCTCCTCCACATAGGTTTTCACCTGGGAGGAGATATCCAGCGCGTTTTGATCGTCGACACTCAGCACCTCGATAATGGCCGCCGGTTTACCGTTGAAGCGGGTATATTCCAGACGCTCCTCGAAGTCGTCGCGAATGTTGGCCACCTCGGGCAGCATGATGCGGCTGCCATCCTTGCGGGTCTTGACCACTATCTTGGCAAAGTCGTCGCCGGTGTAGGCCTGGCCCTTGGTACGCAGTAGGATGTCGCCATCCTCCGCGCGAATCGAGCCGCCGGGCAGGTCGATGGAAGAGTTACGCACCGCCATCGCCACGTCGGCGAAGCTGAGACCATATTCACGCAGCTTGTCTTCGGACACCTCTATGCCTATCTCATAGTCACGCACGCCGGTGACCTGGGCGCGGGTGACGGCGGGTAGGGCGGTGATCTCTTCACGTATGCTCTTGGCCAGCTCCTTCATCTCGTGCAGGTTCATGTCGCCATACACTGAGACCCAGATAACGTTGTTTTCTGGCTTGATGCGGAAGATGTTGGGCTTCTCGATATTGTCGGGGAAGGTGGCGATGGCGTCGATGCGCAGCTTGGCCTCGTCCAGGATATCCTGGGCATCGAAGCCGTCCTCCACCTCTATGGTGACGCTGCCAGAGCCTTCGCTGGCGACCGAAGTCACCTTCTTGATGCCGCTGATATCCTGGATCGCCTCTTCTATCTTGATGTTGATCCCCTCTTCGATCTCCTGAGGGGCGGCGCCGGGGTAGGCGACGGTGATCTGCAGATAGTTCAGCTCGAAGGAGGGGAAGACCTCCTTATTGATCAGCACAGTGCTGAACAGGCCGCCGATCAGCAGCGCAAACATCAAGAGGTTGGCCGCCACGCTGTTGCGGGCGAACCAGGCAATGATGCCCTTATTGGTATTGGTCTCCATTACTGATCACCTGCTGCCACTAGGGTCTGCTGGCTCTCATCCTCTTTGTCCTGGCTCTGAGACTTGTCCTCTTCGCCGATCACCTTCACCAGCTGGCCGGTGGCCATGTTGTTGATGGTGGTCAGTGAGATGCGCTCGCCATCTTTGAGGCTGTCCTTGATATAGACCTTGTCGATATCGCTGCGCACCACATTGACCTCACGCATCTCTAGGGTGTTGTCATCGCGTACCACGGCGACCTGGTGATCCCGGACGATATAGCGAGGCAGCTTGACTATCCCCTCGACGGTGCGGCCCTTGATGATGGCGTTGACGAAGCTGCCGTATTTCAGCGGCAACTGGCCTTCAGTCTTGTTCTGTCTTAAGTAAGGGTCTTTCACCTCGGCCACCAGGTAGACCATGCGGTTGTCGGCGTCGATCACCCCTTCGCTGCGTACTATTTGGCCTGTCCAGTTTACCGTGCGGCCCGCCAGCTCGGCGCTCAGGGTCACCTGGGTATCGGGATTGTCGATAGATTCCAGGTAGGCCAGCTCATGGTTGGCCAGCGGCAGACGGATCTCGGCGATGCGGGTGTCGTACAGCTCGCCCAGATTAGTGCCCAGGGTGACATACTGGCCCAGATCCACGTTACGGGACTTGATGATGCCATCGAACGGCGCGCGTATGGTGGTGCGCTCCAGGTTGCGTTGGGCACGCGCCAGGGCGGCCTCGGCAAACTTGACGTTGGCCTGCTCCTTCTTGAGCTGTGGCACACGCAGACCAAGCTCTGGCGGCACGCCGCCGTCGTAACCTTTCCAGTCCTCTTTGGCCACTTCGCCGCGGGCGATCTCTTCATCCAGCGCCGCCTTGGCCTGGGCCAGGGTGGCCTGCGCCTGCATCAGATCCGCCTCGTAATCCGAGGGTTCGATCTGCGCCAGCATATCGCCGCGCTTGACTATGCCACCGGCGACAAACTTGTCCGAGATGGTCAGCATGCGTCCCTGCACCTCTGTGACCAGCTGGGTCTTGTTCTTGGGGAGCACCACGCCGTAGGAGGGCAGGTTTAATGAAACGGTTTCACTTCGTACCGGCATCACGTCCACTATGGGAACCGGCATCTCTTCCTCTTTCTGCTCTGGGGCTTCCTGAGTACTCATCAAGAGGGCGGCAAACAGGCCGAAGACGATCAGGATAAGAAAAGGGGGGAAAACTCTTCGTAGGATAATTTTTATCATTGACTTCATGCTATTCCGTGCTGAGCTGAATGCCCTATAAATTACCAGAGTCTCTGCTGTGCGCAAAAGTCTTTTTGTAAATAAAATGTGTCAAATTTACTCTGTTAAACCAATTTAACATATTGAAAATCAAGTGAAGCTGGTGACACTTGCTACCAATTTGTTAAATTGCCATAAAAAAAGCGCCCCCTAAGGGACGCTTAATTGCCGAGACGGCGGGCGTTTGGCGAGCCTAACGCTAGCGCTTCTTCTTGGCTTTCTTCGGGCTCTTCTTGTCGCTGCTCTTCACCTTCTTCTTGGTGGGCACCTTAGCTTCCTTGTGCTTAGGGCGCAGCGAGTCGATCACCCGGCGTTTCAGCGGCTGCTCGATATAGCGCTCAATTTTGGCGACGACGCGCATATCGTGGGCCTCGACCAGAGAGATGGCCGTGCCCTTGTTACCGGCGCGGCCGGTACGGCCGATGCGGTGCACATAGGTGTCTGCCGAGCGCGGCATATCGAAGTTGATCACATGGGTGATGCCGTCGATGTCGATACCGCGGGCCGCCACGTCGGTGGCCAGCAGCACGTTAACCTCGCCCTTGGTGAAGCGGCCCAGCGCCTGAAAACGTGCCTTCTGTTCCATGTCGCCACGCATGAAGGCGCAGTGGATACCGGCCTGTTGCAGCTGACCTTCCAGGCTGGCTACGACCTCACGAGTCTTGACGAAGACGATGGCGCGGCTGACCTCTTCACGTTTGAGGATGTCGCACAGCAGGGCAAACTTATGCTCTTTGTCGTCGGCCAGGTGCATCCATTGATGGATCTTGGCCTTCTCGCTGCGGGGCGGCTTGGTTTCTATGGTCACAGGATTGGTCAGCAGCATCTCGGCGAAGCGGCTCACGCCGCCGCCTTCCAGGGTCGCAGAGAACAGCATGTTGTGCTTACGCTGCTGCGCCTCGATGGCGATAGACTGCACCGCCGAGGAGAAACCCATGTCCAGCATGCGGTCGGCCTCGTCGAGTACCAAGATCTCCACCGATTGGGCGTCGAAGAGCTCCTTGTCCAGGTACTCCATCAGACGGCCGGGTGTGGCCACCAGGATGTCGATATTTTCCTTGAGCGCCTGCTCCTGTGGAGCGTAAGGCACACCGCCCGTGATGATGGCGATATCCAGCCCCAGGCCGGTGGCCAAATGGCTGGCGTATCTGTGTACCTGGCTGGCCAGCTCACGGGTTGGAGCGAGGATCAGCACGCGCGCTTGGCCCGAGTAGCGGCGGGGGAAGTCCAGCAGATGTTGCAGCGCCGGTAGCAGGAAGCTGGCGGTCTTGCCTGTGCCTGTCGGTGCCCTCGCCAGGATATCTTTGTGCTCCAGGGCTAGGGGGATCGTCTGTTGCTGGATGGTGGTCGGGGCAAGATGGCCCATCGCCTTGAGCGACTCGAGCAGGGTGTCGTCAAGGTGGAAATCTTCAAATTGCATGCGCTGCGTCTCTCTAAATAATAGCGGCGCATTATACACCCAAACCTGAGTAAAGTGCGAGGCCGCTCACCTAGCCTATTTGCTGCGGTTTAGAGCTTGAGGTAGAAGGCCTGGGTCAGGGCAATCATAGCTTGGCTGTATGCCCCTGAGGCATCGCGAATGCTGAGGTGCTCAGCCTCTATCGCTTCGCCAGACTCGGCGCTCGAGACGCCGTGGCTCAGGCAGAGCAGATGCCGTTGAGGCGCCTTATTGGGCGCTGTGGTGATGTCGACCCTGGCAATTAGCTTGAGCTCAAAATCGGCCAGCAGGGTTAGAAATCGTCCCAGGCTGGCATTTGGCAAGATCAGGCTCGCCTTGCCCTGGGGGGCCAGCAGCTGCTTGATGGCTGACAATAGCTGGTCAAACGCCAGGCTGTCCGTGTGTCTGGCCTGGGCGCGTTTGCTGCACTGAGACTGAGGCCCGTTGTCGAAATAGGGCGGATTGCAGAGGATATGGTCGAACTTCGTTTGTACGCCTGGATACCACTGCAGCAGATCCGCCTGGATCAAAGTGATGCGTGAGCCCCAGGGACTCTGGTCGATATTGTGCTGGCAGTCCTGCGCCGCCAGTCGGTCTATCTCCAACGCCTGTATCGCCGCCTCGCTGCGCTGGGCCGCCATCAGGCTCAGCAGACCACTGCCGGCGCCGATATCCAGTATGGTTTTGGCCTGGGTGAGTGGTGCCCAGGCGCCCAGCAGGACGCCATCTGTGCTGACGGGCATGCCGCAGTGGCTGTCATCGACGTGAAATTGCTTGAAGGTAAAGGGCATGGCCTGATGTTGGAGATTAGAGATGCGTGGGGCGCATTGTACGTGATCCCATCCAATGCAGAAACCCGCTAATGCCTGAAACTCGCTTGAGCCAGAAATTCGCTTGGCGCTGAAAGTCCGCTGTTACAGGGGCGCAAAACAGTGAATCTTGCTAGGGCCAAATGTTGCCTGGTGTGAAGGGTGAAAACAGCCTGTGGCGAGTTTGTTAAAATTAGGCTCTCATTTGCATCGATCTGGCGCCACAATCTTGTGTCTCGGCGGCCTTTTTGCTAATAGTAGGTCCTCCTATCGGGGCTGAAAGCCTTGATTTGAGCCAGGTAAGCCAGTTTGAATGCATTTTTAGCGTTAGTTAATCCTGCTGTCGTTCAAGAAGTAGCCAAGAATGGGCTAGATTTACCACGGAGACGTGTAATAAGAAGTTTACACGCAATGAAGGTCGCGGTCATTAGCCAATAATTTCCACTAAGCGATTAAGATCATTATACAAAGCAGATTAACGGGGCGTTGTGTGCAGAACAATAAATTGAGTATGACGGATACATTGGGCTTAGGTTTCATGACCTTTGCCTTCTTCTTAGGCGCGGGGAACCTGATCTTCCCGCCGCTGGCCGGATTCCTTGCCGGTGAGAATATGTCTTGGGCCATGATCGGCTTCCTGCTGACCGCGGTGACCCTGCCGCTGGTGACCCTGATTGCCGTGGCAAAGGCCAATGGCAAGGTGATGGGCCTGTTGCCACCGCTGGCCGCGACCATGCTGGCGATCGCCATCTACATCATCATAGGCCCAGCCTTTGCCGCGCCTCGTGCAGGCCTGGTGGCCTATGAGATGGGCTACAAGCCTTTTATCCAAGATGCTCAGGCGAGTTTTGAAGTCGCCGGTGTCGTCTTCACCAGCTCACAGCTTCTCTATACCAGCATCTTCTTCGGCATCGCCATGTTGCTGTCGCTGTTCCCCGGTAAGTTGCTGGACAGCGTAGGTAAGGTGCTTACTCCTATCATGATCATCCTGCTGGTGGGTCTGGCGGTCTCTGTGGTTGTGCTACCAGGCTCAGACGTGGCTGCTGCCGTGGGCGACTATCAGACGAACCCGCTAACCAAGGGGATCATCGAAGGCTATAACACCATGGACACCCTGGCATCGTTGATCTTCGGCATGCTGATCATCGACCTGCTGCGTAAGAAGGGCGTGGATTCGCCAAGAGAGCAGACCAAGTACCTGGTGCGCGCGGCCTTTATCGCCGCCGGTGGTCTGGCGTTCGTCTATGTATCACTCTTCTACCTGGGCGCGACCGCCGGTGATCTGGCCGTAGGCGCCGATAATGGCGGGGTGATCCTGACCAACTATGTGAACCACCAGTTTGGCGCCTCGGGTCAGCTACTGCTGGCGGCCGTGGTGACTCTGGCCTGTCTGACGACGGTTGTCGGCCTGGTGTCTGCCTGCGCCGAGTACTTCAACGAGCTGATGCCTAGCCTCTCATACAAGCTATTGGTAGTGGTGATGAGCGTCACCTGCGCCGTGGTGGCTAACGTAGGTCTGGCGCAGCTGATCAACATCAGCATTCCTGTGTTGGTGACCATCTACCCTGTGGCGATCGCCCTGGTGGCGGTGACCTACTTGACCGAGCGTTTTGCCCAGCCTGCCTTCGCCCACCGCATGGTGTTGAGTGTGGCCCTGGTGTTTGGCATCATCGACGGCCTCAAGGCGGCGGGTGTCAACATGAGCATGTTCGACGTGATGCCACTGTCGGCTCAGGGCATGGCCTGGTTAATTCCGACGGCAATTACCATCTTTGCCTGCTTGATGGTCAAACGCCCACGAGGTGAAGCGGTATTAAATTGATGCCAGCCTAAGCCATAGCGTAAGATAGCGGTGTTAACTCTAAGAGTTAGCACCGTTTTTGTATCTAAAGGATTTCCTGTGCTAGCTGAGAGCAACGAATATCAGACCGATCCCCTCATCGAGCCGTTTCTCGATGATCTCTGGGCCGCCAAGGGACTGAGCGATCACACGCTGCAGGCCTATCGCAGCGATCTCAGCCACTTCGACCGTTACCTTAATAAACAGGGCTCCAGCCTGCTATTGGCCAGTCAGGCTGAGGTGCGTGACTATCTCGCGCTACGGGTCGAGCAGGGCTTTGCCAAGACCAGCAGCGCCAGGCTGCTCAGTAGCCTGCGGCGCTTCTATAAATACCTGCTCGCCAAGAAGCTGATTGAGATCGACCCCATGGCGATGATCAAGCCGCCCAAGCTGGCGAGAAAGTTGCCCGATGCCCTGAGTGAGGCGGACGTGGATCACCTGCTTAACGAGCCCAACCGGGAAGATCCCGTCGAGGCCAGGGATCGCGCCATGTTGGAGCTGCTCTATGCCAGTGGACTGCGGGTGTCTGAGCTGGTGGGGCTGACGCTGGATCAGATGAGTCTGAGGCAAGGTGTGGTACGCATAGTGGGTAAGGGCAGCAAGGAGCGCCTGGTGCCCTTTGGCGAGCAGGCGGGCGCCGAGATAGAGGATTATCTTAAGGCGGCCAGGTTCGAGCTGTTAAAAGGCAAGGCCAGCGACGTGGTGTTTCCCTCCAAGCGCGGCAACATGATGACCCGCCAGACCTTTTGGCACAGGATCAAGCTCTACGCCCAGCGCGCCGGGATTGTGGTGCATCTGTCGCCTCACACCCTGAGACACGCCTTTGCCACCCATCTGCTCAATCATGGCGCGGATCTGCGGGTGGTGCAGCTACTGCTGGGTCACAGCGATCTCTCTACTACCCAGATATACACCCATGTGGCCAAGGCCAGATTGGCCCAGCTGCATCAAGCCCATCACCCCAGAGGTTGATGCGAAAGCCACAAAATTGCACTGTGAAGGCCTAAGTGATGGCCTCCATTGCGATTATTCGTTTGCTTTAACGGCCTCGAGCATGTAACTTTTCTGCCTCTAGGCCGGTCTATAACAATGACATCTTGGTCATAGCAAGTTTTAGTAACAATTTAGGTTGGAAAACCGGCAGCCTATTTTGCTTTAATGCTATTAGCCCTAACACCCTATAGGAATTCTAATGAAGTTTACCCGAGCGCTCACCTTAGTTGTTGCCATGGTGGCCACGCCCCTGATGGCGGCATCAAACAACGTGGTCGACAATGGCGACCAGTTGAAGCAGAAATTATCAGATACCCTAGGCGTCGAGGTGCAAAACCTTAGCCAGTCGCCAATCCCAGGCCTGTATGAGGCGATCACCAACCGTGGCGTGCTCTACATCAGCAAAGACGGTACTAAGCTGTTTCACGGTAACCTGTATGATCTCGACAATGGCATGAAGAACCTCACCGAGGCCGCCCTGGCTGGCCCACGTATGGAGGCTATTAAGCCGTTTGAGCCAAACATGCTGGTCTACAAGGCCAAGGATGAGAAGCATGTGGTGACAGTATTTACCGACATCACCTGTGGCTACTGCCGGAAGCTGCACAACCAGATAGACAAGTACAACGACCTTGGCATCACGGTTCGTTACCTGGCCTTCCCTCGTCAGGGCGTGCCATCGAAGAATGCCAGCGATATGGAAGCCGTATGGTGCTCGGCCGACCCACTTAAGGCGCTAACCGATGCCAAGGCGGGCAAGCAGATTGGCGGCGCCAAGTGTGACGCTAAGATCGCCCAGCAATACAACCTGGGTCAGAGCCTGGGGGTTAACGGCACGCCAGCCATTATCTTGGAAGACGGTACCATGATCCCGGGTTATCAGCCGCCTGAGCAGCTACTCCAGGTGCTGGACCGCATCCAATAAGTCGCTAGTGTGCGAGACAAGGTGAGCCTGGGCTCACCTTTTTTTTGGCCATCTTTTACTGTGTGTTCCGAGCTGGCTTTGTTATGCTAGCGACAAGATTTTTAGAGGTTGTTTGAGTCGTGATCCATAAGATAGTGCGCCGCCCCAAGGTAGATGACAGCCATCTGCCGAGTCATCTTTCTCCCATTCTAAAGCAAGTCTACGCCAGCCGAGGCTGCACAGTGGACGACTGCGAGTTGGCGCTGGCTAACCTGCTGCGCCCCGACACACTCAAGGATGTGGACAGGGCCGCGGCCATCATTGCCGATGCCATGGCTAAGCAGCAGTCGATTCTGATCGTCGGCGACTTCGACGCCGACGGTGCCACCTCCACCAGTGTCTGCTTGCTTGCCCTACGAATGATGGGCGCCGCCAATGTGGATTACCTGATCCCCAACCGCTTCGATTACGGCTATGGCCTCAGCCCTGAGATAGTTCAGGTGGCCCAGCAGAAGGGGGCAGAGCTGCTGATCACCGTCGACAACGGCATCTCATCCATCGAAGGGGTCGCCGCGGCCAAGGCGCTGGGGATGCAGGTGGTGATCACCGACCATCACCTGCCGGGCAACAGCGTGCCCGAGGCCGATGCGATAGTGAACCCTAACCAGCTAGGCTGTGGCTTCGCCAGCAAGGCGATCGCCGGGGTTGGCGTGGCCTTCTATCTGATGTCTGCCCTGCGCGCCGAGCTGCGTAGCCGTGGCTGGTATCAGGCACAGGGCATACAGGAGCCCAATCTCGCCACCCTGCTGGATATCGTCGCCCTGGGCACAGTGGCGGATGTGGTGTCGCTGGATACCAACAACCGCATCCTGGTGGACGCCGGCCTCAAGCGGGTGCGCGCCGGACGCTGCCGCCCGGGGATCACCGCGCTCTTGGAAGTTGCCAAGCGTAACACATCCCGCATCGTGGCCTCCGATTTTGGCTTCGCGGTCGGCCCCAGGCTCAATGCCGCCGGGCGCCTGGACGAGATGGCCTTAGGGGTCGAGACCTTGTTGTGCGACGACATGATGCGTGCGCGGCGCATGGCCAGCGAGCTGGACGGACTCAACGCCGAGCGGCGCGAGCTGGAAACTGACATGCAACAGGAGGCGCTAAAGAGCCTAGAGAGTCTGTCGCTTAATGAGGCCGAGCTGCCCTGGGGGATCGCCCTCTACCAGCAAGACTGGCACCAGGGGGTGATCGGTATCCTGGCGTCGCGAATCAAGGATAAGTATCACAGGCCGGTGATCGCCTTCGCCGAGGCTGGCGAGGGGGAGATCAAGGGCTCGGCGCGCTCCATAAAGGGGCTACATATGCGCGACCTGCTGGAGCTGGTCAATGCCCGCCATCCCGGAATGATCATAAAATTTGGCGGTCACGCCATGGCGGCGGGCCTGTCCCTGCGCGCCGGTGAGTTTGAACGTTTCGCCAAGGCCTATGATGAGGCGGTGCGCGAACTGCTTGCGCCCGAACAGCTGACCGGCGAGATCGTCAGCGACGGCGAACTAAGCCCGGCTCAGCTTAACATGGCACTGGCCAGGGAGCTTCGCAGTGCGGGCCCCTGGGGGCAGAACTTCCCCGAGCCGATATTCGACGGCGTGTTTCGTATCCTGCAGCAGCGGATCGTGGGCGAGCGTCACCTCAAACTCGTGCTCGAGAGCGAATGCGGCCAGACCATGGTGGATGCCATCGCCTTCAACGTGGATCTCACCACCTGGCCCGATGCCACCATCCAATACGCCGAAGTCGCCTACAAGCTGGATATCAATGAGTTTCGCGGCAACGAGAGCCTGCAGCTAATGGTGGAGCAGATCGAACCTAAGTAGCCTTGGTATTAAGGTTTAGGATTGCTTTGTCGACGGCCAGTATTTTTTGAAAAAGCATCTGACGGCGTGATTGTTAAGGCTCTTCTGAAAGGCTATAACTTAGCTGTTACCTAACGCCTGCCCCGCGGGGTCGCTATATGGAAGTACGAATGTCGTGATCACAAGGATGTGAGAGAACGACGTATCTACATCATCTTATCTAACATATTTTCGATTTGGCGGTGCTCTCGTATGATGAGGGAATGGAGCAACATGTCGCGAACATTCGATCCTGATTTCGCTCCTCTTCGCAATATTTAAACTCAGTATTCAACGCCTCTTAGATCGACTTATTGGTGCTACTGCGGTTTGAAGGCGGCTCAGTTTTTGTGGGCAAGTGAATTCCCCCTGCTAGCCGCTTTACCTATCGAAGCGGCAGCGTATCAAGATGATGCTTAAATTGTGATAATCTGGTGTGGAGCGTAGAGATGCAAAGATGCACAGAAGGTGCTGCTGCGAGAGGGCGCTATCATCAAATACTGATATTCACATCGATAAGGAAAGGAGACCTTAAATTATGCAAAGCGTTGTTGAAGTACTAGAGAGTGAAGGGTTCAACGTTCGTCAAAAGGATAGCAAAGCCATTGTGAAGCTCGATGGTCTCGCTAACCCTGTCACGGTTACCAAGGATATTGCGAAGGACGAGTATAAGCTTGGCAGCAACGATTGGGGCAAGTCGTTATCTGCTTCTTTGGCCCTTATGTTCGGGCTTTATGGATATCAACACCAGAGTGGCAGCTTTATTAGTTCCGTTTTTATTGCTGGAGGCCTGTGGCTGTTTGTCGTCGTGCTGCTTACCGAGCTTAAGTTGACAAAATTGCGTGCTCTTGTCGATAAGCTCAATCGAGAAAGGCAAAGATAACAAGTGATTATCGCAATATCACTGTAGCCACAGTGTTCGACAAAAATTAATGTCAGGGAGTAAACATGGATGTCAGTAAGAAGCAGTTAGATGCTGCGACGCGGGAAAATATCATTTCAGCTCAGCAAGCTGAAGCCCTCTATCAGTTCTTAGCCGCTCAGCCTAGTGCCAATCCCAAATTTACCTTTACCCATGTGCTCTATTACTTGGGTGGGCTTATCGCCATCGGCGCAATGACACTTTTCATGAACTTAGGGTGGGAGTCCTTCGGCGGCGCAGGTATTTTGTTTATCTCGATGCTCTATGCGGCTGTTGGTTTAACCCTGACCAACAGGTTTTCAGCAAGAGGCCTCATTATTCCCGCTGGCATTTGTGCCACCTTTGTCGTCTGTCTAACCCCTCTAGCGATTTATGGCCTGCAACAATGGTTAGGTGTATGGCCAGATGAGAGTGCCTACAGGGATTATCACAGAGTCATAAAATGGCATTGGTTATACATGGAACTGGGTACACTCGTCGTCGGCGTCATCACCGCGTGGCGATATAAATATCCCTTTTTAATCATGCCTATCGCGGTCACCCTCTGGTATATGACGATGGACATGACTGTGGTGATCTCGGGTGATGATATAACATGGGAGCTTAGGTCCTTAGTCTCAATGTATTTAGGCCTGTTAATGATAGGGCTCGCCTTTTGGGTCGATATCAGGTCTCACCATAAGGCTGACTATGGCTTTTGGATTTACATATTTGGGGTCATCGCTTTTTGGTGTGGTTTATCTTTCCAGCACTCTGACAGTGAACTATCAAAGTTCATCTATTTCTGCATTAACCTGTTGATGATTGGGGTTGGCGCGCTGTTAGTTCGAAGAGTGTTTGTGGTGTTTGGTGCCCTTGGCAGTTGCGGCTATCTCAGTTACTTGGCTTACGACGTCTTTAAGGATAACTGGCTGTTCCCGATCGCATTATCGTTTATCGGGCTCGGGGTGGTTTATCTCGGTGTGCTCTGGCAGAAGCATGAAAAAGCCATTACCGAAAAATCGAGAGCATTACTGCCGGCGCCACTTAGGGCATTGCTGGAATCGAAGTCGTGAATTGGCTTTTTACATGCTTGCCATGAGGCAATAAAAAAGTCGCCAATTGGCGACTTTTTACTTATTAAAGCAGCAGACTAGCTTACAGGCTTGGCTCTTCGCTGTAGTCCTGGCCATGGTATTCCAGGCAGGCATCGACTTCGTTGGCCGAGCCTAAGATCACAGCGACGCGCTGGTGGATCTCGCTTGGCTGAATGTCCATGATGGTTTCATAACCGGTAGAGGCCTTGCCGCCAGCCTGTTCAACTAGGAAAGACATAGGGTTTGCCTCGTACATCAGGCGTAACTTGTATGGCTTCTCTGGGTTCTTGTTGTCGGCCGGGTAGGTGAACAGGCCGCCGCGTGACAGTACGCGGTGCACGTCGCCAACCATGGCAGCGATCCAGCGCATGTTGAATGACTTTTCGCGCGGCCCTATCTTGCCAAGCAGCAGATCGGCAATATAGGTCTGCATCGGCGCTTCCCAGAAACGCTGGTTAGACATGTTGATGGCAAATTCGCTGGTATCCTTACTGATGGACATGGCTTCGTTGGTCAGCAGGTACTCGTTGGTCTCTGGGTTGAGGGTAAACAGCTGCACCCCTTGGCCTGTGGTGAGGGCCAGCATGGTCGATGGACCATACAGCACGTAACCGGCGGCGACCTGTTGACGGCCGGGCTGTAGGAAGCTCTGCTCGCTCAGCTCACCGCTTGGAGCCGGCAGTACCGAGAAGATGGTGCCCACCAGCGAGTTGATGTCGATGTTTGACGAGCCATCCAGTGGGTCGAAACAGACCAGGAAGTCGCCACTCTGACCCACCTCGACGATATGATCTTCCTCTTCTGAGGCCAGGCCTCGTACCGTGCTGTCGGCCGTGAGCGCCTCTTTAAGCATGTCATTGGTGATCACGTCGAGCTTCTTCTGGGTTTCGCCCTGAACGTTTTCCTGTTCTGTGGCGCCCAATACGCCGGCGAGGGCGCCGTGACGCACCGCGTGACTGATGGCTTTAGAGGTATCGGCCAGCGTGGTTAACAGCTGGGCCAGCGGGGCTTGAATTCCTTGAGAACTAAGGTGTTGTGCCAGAGTTTGCATGTTATTTCCTATGACAAATGGGAGCTAGGCTCGCACTGGAGATCAGATCTTGTTTATCTTGTTATGCGGGCGATTCTACCCCAGATGAATCATTTTTTCAGCGGCAATTTAGCCCGTCTGGATCGCGGTTTTTGTTTTGCGTCACTTTAGGGCACAATGCTAGCCTGCAATTTGACCTATACCTGTTTTCTATCCAGGACATAATAATGACTAAAAAATGGATAAGTTCAGCCTTGATGGCGGTGCCTATGTTTCTATCTCACGCGGTAAGTGCGTCACAACCCCAACTTGCGCAGCCTGTCGGCGGCAATGAACCTCTCACGATAGAAAGGCTCTACGCCTCTCCCGCACTGGCGGGCAGTAGCCCCAGGGGCTTAAAGCTGTCGCCCGACGGTAAGCGTGTGACCTATCTGGCTGGTCGGGCAGAGGATCAACACTTCTACGATCTCTGGCAGATGGAGGTGGCGACTGGTAAACAGAGTCTGCTGCTGGACGCCGACAAGTTAAAGAGCGGTGAGCTGTCCGATGAGGAGAAGGCGCGGCGCGAGCGTCAACGCATCTATGGTCAGGGGATCATGGAATATTTTTGGGCGGATGATAGCCAGGCGCTGCTGATCCCGGCATCGGGCGCCCTCTATTACTACTCGCTGGGCGATAACAAGGTGACGCCACTGCCTGTAGGGGAGGGTTTTACCACAGACGCCAAGCTGTCGCCTAAAGGCCACTATGTCTCTTTCGTCCGTGATCAAAATCTCTATGTCTTCGATCTGCGCACTCAGAAGCTGACTGCCATGACCACAGACGGTGGCGGCGCTATTAAGAACGGCATGGCAGAGTTTGTCGCCCAGGAGGAGATGGACAGAATGACGGGTTACTGGTGGGCGCCGGATGAGTCGGCCATCGCCTTTACCCGTATCGATGAGTCGGGTGTCGAGCTGGTGACTCGCAACGAGATCTATCCCGATGGAATCAAGCTAACCGAGCAGCGCTACCCCTATGCCGGCAAGAATAACGTGGCCATCACCCTAGGTGTGGTGACTCTGGCCAATAAGCAGGTACGCTGGGTCGATCTGGGTGAGGAGAAGGATATCTATCTGCCGAGAGTGAAGTGGTTGCCTGATAGCCTGCAGCTGTCGTTTCAGTGGCAGAGCCGAGATCAGCACAGACTGGATCTGCGGATCTTAGATCTTCGCAGTCAAGATGCGCCCATGACCATGATCCGCGAGGAGAGTGACGCCTGGGTGAACCTGAATAACGACCTATATTTCCTCAAAAAATCACCGCAGATGTTGTGGGCATCGGAGCGTGACGGCTTTAACCATCTGTATCTGTTCGATCAGCAGGGACGACTGCTTAAGCGGTTGACTAAAGGCGATTGGGCGGTGGACGAGCTGGTGCATGTGGATGAGCAGGCGGGTTGGGTTTATTTCACCGGCCGCAAGGCGAGTGTGGTCGAGCAGCACCTGTTTCGCGTACCGCTTAAGGGCGGCAAGATAGAACAGCTGAGCAAGCGTAGTGGCATGCACGCACCGGTATTTGCCGACAATCAGGCGATCTACCTGGATTACTTTAACAGCTTGTCGCAGCCGCCGCAGATCAGCCTTCATGACGAGCAGGGCAAACGCCTGGCCTGGGTCGAGCAGAACAAGGTGGACAAGAGCCATCCCCTTTATCCCTATTTTGGTCAGTGGCAGCTGCCTGAGTTTGGACAGATAAAGGCCGAAGACGGTCAGGCGCTGCAATATCGCCTGTTTAAGCCGACGCAGTTTGACGCCACTAAGCGGTACCCTGTGGTGGTGCGTGTCTACGGTGGTCCCCATGCTCAGCTGGTGGTTAACAGCTGGAGCGAGCACGACTACTTTACCCAGTATCTGCTGCAGCAGGGCTTCATCGTATTCCAGCTGGATAACCGCGGCTCGGCCCATCGTGGTACTAAGTTTGAGCAGGTGATCTACAAGCATCTGGGCGAGGCTGAGGTGAATGACCAAAAGGCCGGTGTCGACTACCTGCGTAGCCTGAGCTATGTCGATGGCAAGAATATCGCTATCTATGGCCATAGCTATGGCGGCTACATGGCGCTGATGAGCCTGTTTAAGGCGCCGGACTACTTCAAGGCGGCTATCTCGGGTGCCCCCGTGACCGACTGGTCTCTATATGATAGCCACTACACAGAGCGTTACCTGTCGCACCCGGCGACCAATGCCGAAGGCTATGAGGCCTCTAGCGTACTGCCGTACGTCAAAGGTTATCAGTCTGGCCTGCTCATGTATCACGGCATGGCCGATGACAACGTGTTGTTTGAGAACAGCACCCGTGTCTACAAGGCGCTGCAGGACGAGGGCAAGCTGTTCCAGATGATAGATTACCCCGGCTCTAAGCACTCGATGCGCGGCGAGAAGGTGCGCACTCACCTCTATCGCTCACTGGCCGACTTCTTCGATAGGCAGCTGAAGCACTAAGTTATCGGCGCTAGGCCTTAGCAAAACAAAAGCCCTGTTGCTTATCGAAAGCAGCAGGGCTTTTTGTGGGAATAGCAGTCTTGAAGGCAGATGAGTTGGTTTTGAATTAATTTTAATAAGGTATGAATAAACCTAACTAATCTTAGTTAGCCTAGTTTTAGAACCTTTGTGCACCTATCAAAAGAAGCGAAATCGAAGAGATAGAAGATACCAGTGTAAACACGATTTTGGCCCTTGACGACAGGACGTCGTCGCGGAGCCTCCAAGGATGGAAGTACGGCGTGCTAAAATTGTGTTTGCACATCCATCGCCGGGCAGGCGATTCAAAGCAATGCAGCGTGATGATGTTAATTAGGTGAGTGCGATAAAGTCTGTAGATGCAAATACCAAGTCTTTCCATCCATGGGCTCCGGGGATAAGTACAGTCCATGTACAAAAAAGCCAGTCGTTAGACTGGCTTTTTAATCGAATCACATTTGCGCTAGCTGGATGTGATTTATGCTTCTTCTAAGTTACCGCAGAAACGATAGCCTTCGCCGTGGATGGTGGCGATGATCTCTGGCGTATCAGGCAAGCTTTCGAAGTGTTTACGGATTCGACGAATGGTCACGTCCACGGTACGGTCGTGTGGCTTAAGCTCACGGCCAGTCATCTTCATCAGCAGGTCGGCACGGGTCAGGATCTTGCCTGGGTTCTCAACGAAGTGCAGCATGGCGCGGAACTCACTGCGGGGCAGCTTGTACGACTCGCCTTGTGGGCTCACCAGTGAACGGCTGTTGATCTCTAGGCTCCAACCGTTGAAGCGGTAGAATTCTACGGCACTCTTTTCTTCGGTTTCGCCGCCGGTGCTGTTGACGCGAGTCAGCAGGTTACGTGCACGGATAGTCAGTTCGCGTGGGTTAAATGGCTTGGTGATATAGTCATCGGCACCAATTTCCAGACCCAAGATCTTGTCAACTTCGTTGTCACGGCCGGTAAGGAAGATAAGGCCGATGTTATTGATTTCACGAAGTTCACGCGCAAGTAGCAGACCATTCTTACCTGGTAGGTTGATATCCATAACCACAAGATTGATCTTATTTTCCTGCATGGCTTTATGCATCTCTGCGCCGTCATTGGCTTCAGTTACCACATATCCTTCAGCCTCGAAAATACTTCTTAGCGTGTTCCGGGTAACGGCTTCATCTTCAACGATCAGAATGTGCGGGTTTTGCATATTTATTTACCTAATATTTGTTTAAAACTGTTCTAACCATGAGCGCTAGTTGGTGCTGCTGCGCCCTATCTGTCTTCGCGACAATTACCGAACTCACGTAGTGCTTTTATCAAACCCAATTGGTACAGCAACACACTTCATGATTAGTAAAGTATACGTATCTCTTTCAAAAGACACGCGAACTGTTACTCACTTCGATTAACAATAGTTGGGAATAGTTCCGTTAACTATGTAATATTTTCAAGTTTAAATGCTAAATCAGCCTAAGCTCACATTTTATACAGGAAATTGACTAACTTTTGATGACCTTGTCGTCGACAAGATGTAACAAAAAGTATTTCATCGTGAGATGAGTGGAAGTGAATCAACGAACTTATTGTACTCGTTTTAGTCATTTGTTAACAAATGAAATGTTAACAAAATTCCTTTGAGATTTGATGTAAATCACATTTGCGTACGTAAGATTCTGATTTTAATGGTATTAATAAAATTTAATAAAGTGACCTGTCTCACACCTCTAGGAAGGCGGAGGAATTTTGCTATAATCGACGGAATCTAATTTAGGAATATTTTAGTGATGAGCACAGCAAGCGAACACCTTTGGCAATGCTATCAGCAAACGCAGTTCTTACTTACGCAACCTTTCTCTCCTTCGTTATCATTTGCAATCATTACCGCTCATAATCCTAAAGGCCAACACCTTTCTCCCTCGCAAAACCGTCTCCTCGACAAACAGCTTCAACGTCATATTCAACGTCTCCAATATCCTTATCGTGCCCTGATCGGCGCCTCCAGTGACAGAGGTCATATGGAGAAGAGCTGGGCCGTGTCTATCGATAAGGCCGCAGCCGTAGATCTTGGCAAGGTGTTTAATCAAAACGCCATCTATTTTGTCGATGAGGACGAGCTGCAACTGGTGCCTTGTCTGGTGGAGTATGACGAGCTCACCCTGGGCAAGTTTTCTGCCCGGGTCTGTCTGGTTAGCGAGCTGCCCGACATCAGCCGCTAGCAGGCGGGGGAACTTGAGAGGCTTTCATCAAGACAAGCTAAAATATCGTTGACTTTTTATTCGGTTATTTGATAGTTTTCTTGCATCCTGACCTTAAGGTTAGTGATACAGAAGAGGAGCGTTAACTAGGTAGTAAGCCCGAGGAGTCCAAACTCCGTTGACGGTTTATGAGGGAGATTAACGCCGAGGTAAAGAGATGTTTGGTTTCATCTATTTATCGGTCGACTGGGCTGAATCCCATCGATTGTCACCTGTTTTTTGGTGGAGAGCTTCTGGTGGCAATCGCTGTTTCCCGTCTTGGGGTGCGTCATCTTTGCACCAGGCTCTTCGAACGAAGTAAGTTCGGAGCGTATTCAATGTTATCTATTTCTTTTGTGTCATCGTCAGCTACTTGGGTTGAGGTGCGCTAATGTCTATTGTTGTTGCTAAGTTTGGTGGTACCTCGGTTGCCGATTATGAGGCGATGAACCGCTGCGCCGATATCGTATTGGCCAATCCTGAAACCCGCGTGGTGGTCGTCAGCGCCTCGAGCGGTGTGACCAATCTGCTGGTGGAGCTGACTCAGGAGCATGTGGACTTTGAGCGTCGTCAGCAGCTGCTCAAGGCGATCGCCTCGATTCAATACAAGATCCTCGACGAGTTGGGTCAGCCCCATGATGTGGCCGCCCGTCTCGATGCCATCTTAAGTAAGATTGCCAGCCTGAGCGAGTCGCTCTCCCAAAACCGCAATAAGGCGACCACAGACGAACTGCTTGCCCAGGGTGAGCAGTGCTCATCTGTCTTGTTTGCTGCCGTGCTGAGAGAGAAGGGCGAGCGGGCGAGTGCCTTCGATGTGCGTCAGGTGATGCGCACCGACAGTCATTTCGGTCGCGCCGAGCCGCAGATAGAAGCGGTTAAGCAGCTTTGCACAGAGCATCTGTTGCCCCTGCTTAGTGAGCAACGAATCGTGACCCAAGGTTTTATCGGCGCCGATGAACAGGGAGCCACCACCACGTTAGGCCGTGGGGGCAGTGACTATTCGGCGGCCCTACTTGCCGAGGCGCTGGATGCGTCTGCGGTTGAGATCTGGACAGATGTGCCGGGGATCTTCACCACAGATCCACGCCTCGCGCCGAATGCGCGTCCTATCCCTGAAATAAGTTTCAACGAGGCGGCCGAGATGGCCACCTTCGGTGCCAAGGTGCTGCACCCGGCAACCATTTTGCCTGCGGTCAGACACAAGATTCAGGTGTTTGTCGGCTCTAGCAAGGCTCCTGAACTTGGCGGCACTTGGATACGTCATCAGGTGAACGACGAGCCTATCTATCGCGCCGTGGCGGTGCGACGCGACCAGACGCTACTCAATTTGCATAGCCTGCAGATGCTTCACGCTCAAGGCTTCCTGGCCGAGACCTTCGCCACCTTGGCGCGCCACAAGATCAGTGTGGACTTAATCACCACCTCAGAGGTAAACGTCTCTTTGACGTTAGATAAGACGGGTTCAGATTCTGCCGGAAACAGCCTGCTGAGCGAGGCCTTACTGCAGGAGCTGTCGCAGCATTGCCGCGTGCGGGTCGAAGATGGCCTGGCGCTGGTGGCGATAGTGGGCAATAAGATTGCCACCACGTCGGGTGTATGTCGCCGCGTGTTCGAGGTGTTAGAGCCCCACAATGTGCGCATGATCTGTCAGGGCGCCAGCCCACATAACTTATGTGTCCTGGTGGCCGAGTCTGAGGCGGCTCAGGTCGTCAGCGCCCTGCATCAAAACTTGTTTGAAGGGTCACTATGAAGCCGGGTCGTTCTACGCTAAAGATTGGCGAGCTCGCCACGGGTCAAGATCTCGAGCTGAATCTGTTTGAGTTTGCCCCTGAGGTGCTGACCGGGCCTAGCGTCTATATTCAGGCTAACGTCCACGGCGCCGAGGTGCAGGGCAATGCGGTGATCTATCAGCTGATGCAGGCCCTAGAAGGCTGTGAGCTGCGCGGCAAGATCACCTTGGTGCCCCTGGCCAATCCTCTGGGAATTAATCAGAAGAGTGGCGAGTTTACCCTGGGCCGGTTCGACCCCATAACAGGGGTAAACTGGAACCGCGAATATCTCGACCATAAGCTGGATATTGCTAGCTGGTATCAGGGCCATAAACACCTGAACGATGCCGAGCTGATCGCCCATTTCAGGGCCTTGCTGGTCGAGCGTTGCTATAGCCGTCTGCATGAGCCATGGGGGATCACTACGGGCCATCGTCTGGCGGTGAGCCTGCAGCAGATGGGCCATGAGGCGGATATCGTGCTGGATCTGCATACCGGCCCTAAGTCGTGCAAGCACCTCTATTGCCCCGAGTATGACCAAGATGCTGCCAAGTATTTCTCTATTCCCTATACCCTGCTGATCCCCAATGAGTTTGGCGGGGCCATGGATGAGTCTATCTTCTGCCCTTGGTGGCAGCTGAGCGAATACCTGGCCACTCAGGGGCGCGAGATTGAGGTGCCCGTATCGGCCTTTACCCTGGAGCTTGGTAGTCAGGAGAATGTCGACCTGGCAGATGCCCTGGTGGATGTCGAAGGGATCATGGCCTATCTGAGCAAGCGCGGCGTGATAAGTGAACGGGTTGAGCCAGCAGAGATGCCACGCTACGCCTGTTACCTGAAAGACTATAAGAAGTATCATGCGCCGCAAGGCGGTTTGGTGGAGTACAAGGCTAAGGTGGGGCAGCCGCTCATGGTCGGTGAACCGCTCGCTAACATCTTGCGTGTCGACAGATATGGTGAGGAGGATGCGATAGTGCCTCTGAGTTTGCCGGTGGACTGTGTGCCCGTACTACATTTTGCCTCGGCGTCAGTGTATCAAGGCACAGAGCTCTATAAGGTGATGACTAAGGTGTTTGCGCTTTAGGTTTGGCTTTTAGCCTGGTGGATTTGTACTTCATCGTTCAGTGCTTGGTTTAGTCGCCTTTCGCGTTATCAATAAAAAAGGGAGCCAAGTGGCTCCCTTTTTCTGTTCAAGCTATCTGCTTACTTGCGACGACGTAGCGCGGCAAATGGTAGCATCAGCAGAGCGAACCAACCCAGTGAACCACCACCTGAAGATTTCTCTTCCTTGGCGTTAACTGTGATAGTCGCCGTACCCGCTTCACTCTCTAGCTCACCATCGCTGGCAACGACAGAGAAGGTCAGGGTGTTGTTACCTGCTGGAGCAGTAAACTTAATTTCTGCGCCACCGTTGTTGAAGGTAACAGGTGTACCTGCAGTCTGTGTCCAAGTGTAGGTCAGGCTGTCACCATCAACGTCTTTGCCATTGGCCTTAGCGGTTACCACGAAGCCTTCGGTACTTGTCATACCTGTAGGAGCCACGGTAGGTGCATCGTTGATGTTGTTAACCATAACATTAACAGTGGTCGCTGCGTTCAGGTTGCCTTCGGCATCCTTAGAGGTGTAAGTGAATGAGTCTTTACCGAAGAAATCATCTTCTGGTGTATAGGTAATAGAACCATCTTTCTCTAGAGTCACTTCACCGTGTGCAGGCTCGTCAACCAGTGTTGCTTCACCTAGTGCACCAGCTGGCGCAACATCGATGATGCGTTGTGCGTTAGCTGTCATGCCGTCACCAGTTACAGAGACGCGAGCTACTTTCTGGCTAACAGTGTCGTTTTCTAACACGTTTGCTTCCAAGGTCGCTTCTTCGTCAACAGAGAAGTTGTCTGTTTGACCTGGGTTGAAGCTAGTTGGCGTCGCCAGATAGTCGATCTCTACGCTGCCTGAAGAGGTCGCTTGCAGTGCAACATAATCGTCAGTAGTGACAGTGCCACCTTGTCCGTTGTAGTGGAAGGTTGTACCTACGCTACCGCTGATGTTTTCTGCACCGATAGTGACATTGCTTGGCATGTTAGGGATATCTAGGTAGTTGAACCAAATATCTTCTACGTCACCAGTTTGGATCCAAAGGCTGAAGCTGTACTTGTTGCCAGAGGCGTCAGCATATAGCTGGGCATCTTTCCACTCGACAACAATCCACTCGTTACCACCAGCAGAAACAACCTGGATACCTAGCTGTCCGCCACCCGTGTCGCCGACAGTGCCGTCGCTCAGGTCGTAGTCACTCCAGAACGGTGCCAGGATGTTGTTTGGATTCGCGCTATCTGGCAGTTCCTTGTTGTTCCAAGTACCAGATGCTGAACCGCCACCAACGATTGCGATACCGTTATCAGAGATGGTTAGCTGGGTGTAAGTTGCACCGTTGTACTTGAACTCAGGTAGGTTGAAGGTGAATGATTTCTCATCACAACCATCAGCACAAGCTGGTACATAGGCCAGGTCTAGGTCGAAGATACTTGGGCTAGCGCCAGTACCTTTGGCAGACTTAATCTGTGGCAGATCCAGTTGACCTACCCAGGTGATGCGACCAAGCGCTTCATCAACTTCGAAACCGTTTTGCGTTGCGCCGTTTAGCGTAACTTCAACGTCATCGGCAGAAGTAAGTTTAGTGCCTTCTGGTGCCATAGCGGTAACAGTTACAGTGTTTTCAAATACTGTGTTGTTTACAACGGCTTTGATTGGCATATCTTCAGCAGCTGTCAGATCAGCCTTGGTTGCCATGGTAGAGATCAGTGAAGAATCACTTGATTCTTTAGCCAGGATAGCAACTGGTAGGTGAGCGTCTTGGTGAGATGCGCTCTTGATCATGACGTTACCGAAGATCCAAGCACCGTATTCGCTGAAGGTTGAATCAACAGTCACAGTGAAGGTTGCTGATTCGCCAGCTTCCAGTTCCAGTGATGAAGGCGATACGCTGATACCTGCGCTGTCAGAAGAAGCTGAAAGCTCCCAAGAGGTCTTCTCGTCACTCTTGTTGTATACGGTACGAGTGAAAGTACAAGGACCGACACAAGAGTCAGAAGCAATTGAAGGCTTGTCGAAGGTCAGTACTGCTTTAGCCGCAGCATCTAGATCCATACGACCCGCGCCCATTGCAAATGGATCGGCAGGAGTCGCCGCATCATCATCGAGTACGCCTGCCATGTGAGCAGTAGAAGTTAGCGCTGTCTTGATGTCATTTGCTGACCAATCAGGGTGTAGCTGGCTCATCAGTGCAGCAGCACCTGCAACGTGTGGGCTCGCCATACTGGTACCAGACATAGTGGTAAAGTCAGTACCATCTTCATCAGGAGAAGTTGCCGACAGGATAGAGGTACCTGGCGCAGCAAGATCTGGCTTCAGAATGTTTTGGTTACCGTTAGGACCACGAGAGCTAGACTGGTTCAGGATATCGGCAAACTTGCTGTTAACGATACGAGTCACTTCAGCCGCGATAGTACCTGTGGTGTCATCACCCAGATCTTCAAGGATAGCTGCGCCGTCGGCGTCAGAAACCATCACTGCTGGCAGTGTTGAATCTGGCATGAACATAGAGATTGGAGCGCCTGGTACGCTGTTGTAAACGACCATAGCTTTCGCGCCCGCAGCCTCGGCATTTTCAGCCTTGGTTGCGAATGAACATGAACCGCGAGAGATCAGGGCGATACCGTCTTTGAAAGAGTCGGCAGCAAATGGCGTACAGCCAAGGGTGTTCTCTGCGTCAATGTTAGCTGCAGCGATGATAGGTGCAGTGATATCTGCCTCTAGCAGGCCATTGTTGCCCTGCAGTGCAAGAATCTCTTCACCATCAACGGTTAGGGTGTTAGCAAAGAAACGACCAGTAGTAGTGTTAGCAACGGTAATACCTGATTCGATACAGGCTGGACAACCGATAGTTTGTGGGCCGTTACCATCGTTACCTGCAGCGGTAACAACGACTACGCCAGCCGCTTCAGCAGCTTCATACATAGCCTTGTATGGGCTGTTGGCTGGGTCGCCACCAGCGCCGCCACCCCAAGAGTTGTTGATAACATCTGCACCATCGTTTACGGCGTGCTCCATTGCTTCCATCAGCATGATGTTAGAGCCGCTGCCGCGTGCACAGTCAGTCTTAGTAAATAGTGCCTTATAAACCATCAGGTAGGCTGCAGGTGCAACACCAGATAGTTCAACTTCAACACCTTCGTAGGTAGTGGTGACTTTGTTACCTACAGAGGTACCGGCAACGTGAGAGCCGTGACCACCGTAACCCAGTGGGCTCATATGCTCGTCGGCACACACTTCAAAAGTAGGTTGTGACCAACGGGCAACGATTAGTTTGTCGTTACAGAAGCTTGCATCTACTGTCGAACAGTAGTCGTCGCTTGGCATTCCTTCGGCTGGTTTTGTGAAACCTTCGCCAGCAAACATTGGGTTTTCTGGGCGAATACCTGTATCAATTACCGCTACACGAATGTCTTTACCGGCGTTTTCCATGCCAGAAACCGCTTCCCACATCGCTTCAGTGTTAATGACGTCGTGAGATGAGTCCATGTTAGCTTCGTACATAGTCTCAGGGTAGACAGACTTAACGTTTGGCATGGCCGCTAGCTGCTCGATGCTCAGACCTTGACCAACAATAGTCACACCATTGAATAGGGTCTTGAAGCTTTGCTCAACTTTGGCGTTAGGTACTTTCTTCGCCAGTTCACTCACAAATTGTGACTGCTCTTTGGCTAGGAAACTGGCGTAGCTTTGAGCTGGCGCAGACTGTACGTTAACTTTTTGGCCTTTCTTAGGGGCTGTGGCCGCCATTGACTCGATGCCGCCTTGGTATTTAGCAACGGCAGGAGAGTTCAGTTCGATGATGAAGCGCTGCGGAGCCACTTGTGAAGGCTGAGAAGCTGCTGGCTTCTTGTAGCTATCAGCAGAAGTGATTTCCGGAGCATAGGGATTTGCGGTGTACTGGTTGCTGGCTACAGCCGCACTCGAGATCAGCGCCGCTGAAATGGCTAGAGATAATTTAGTTTTCACAACTTCTTCCTTGTCAAATAGAAGTGTTTTGAGACACAAAACACTATTGGTATTGCTGTAACTTTGGTTACTAATCTTTTCTTATTTTGTTGCCGCTATGTTGACGGCTTGTTCTTTTTAACACAAAAGATTACCAAAGTTAAAGCTGGTAGAAGAAAAAGTTGTAAGCGGTTTTTAAATAGTAGTATCCACTAAGGCTGTAAGCCCCAGTGGTACTGGATTAAGGCTTCACGGCGCGGCTGATAGGATTTTGTAAACTGATGAGTGTCTCGGTGGATTGGATCTCATCGATGGATTGGATACGGTTGATCAGTACATGTTGCAGGCCATCGATCGACTGGCACATTACCTTGACGAAGATGCTGTAGTTCCCCGTGGTGTAGTAGGCTTCGGTGACCTCTTCTAAGGCGTTGAGTTTGGCGATGGCGGCGGGATAGTCGCCGGCGCTCTTGAGGTTGATGCCGATAAAACAGCAGACGTCATAGCCGAGGGCCTTAGGGTTTACCGTGATCTGGGCGCCCGTGATGATGCCCGCCTGTTTCATCTTTTCTACCCGCACATGTATGGTGCCGGCGCTGACGCCGAAACGTTTGGCCAATTCGGCGAAGGGGGTGCGCGCCTCTTCCATAAGCGCCGAGAGGATCTGGTTGTCGAGCTGATCTCGCTGAAATGAACTATCCATTGCTACATACCGTTTTAAGTCAACATTATGAGGTAATTTACGGTATTGGTTAGCTAACGGCTAATCTTTTAACGAATTAAGTAGATTTTATCGCGAAGCAGGCCCAGTGAATGCCGATGAGTTAACACCGGGCTCTATTGCTCCTCGGTGACATCCGTGAAGGGGATTGGCGTGCTGAAGGTCATAGGCTGTTTGCGGTAGGGATGAGTCAGACTCAGCGACTGGGCATGCAGCAGCAGACGCGGTGCTAGGCGTTTGGCCAGTGGGTCGGCGTAGAAGTTATCGCCCAGGATGGGGTGCCCTATGGCCATCATGTGCACGCGCAGCTGGTGAGAGCGACCTGTGATCGGCGTGAGCTTAACCAGGGTCGAGCGCTTGGCACGGCTGACGACTTCGAACAGGGTCTTAGATGCCTTACCGATTTGATGATCCACCTTCTGTTTCGGGCGGTTGGGCCAGTCGCAGATCAGCGGATAGTCGACGCTACCTTGCTCCGCCTTCAGATGACCGGCGACCCGGGCATAGTAGATCTTATGGGTCTCGCGATCGCGAAACTGGCGCTTAAGTTCCCGCTCGGCGCTGCGCCTGAGGGCCACCACGATAACGCCTGAAGTCGCCATATCCAGGCGGTGAACTATCTGGGCGTTGGGGTGATCGCGTAGGACGCGGGTGTAGACGCTGTCATAATAGGCGGGGTCGCGGCCAGGCACGGACAGTAGGCCTGAGGGCTTGTTGACCACCAGAATATCTTTATCCTCATGAAGGATCTCGAGCCAGGGCTCGGTGGGCGGCGCATACACAAAATCAGACATGGCAAACCTTGGGTGTTAAATCGGGCTGCAAAGATACCTTTAGGGCGCGGGCGGCGCAAGTGCTACCCACGAACCCTGCGTGGTTTAGCGGGCCTAAAAGCTGTGGCCATTGACATGCATGATGGCAAAGGTCCAGACCACGAACGCCAGGCTGAGGTGGATAAAGGCGTAGATGCTCTGATCCAGTCGCTCAATCCCCTTGGCCTGCCAGATCAACTTGCCATGCAGCAAGATGTTGAGGGGAAACAGCATAAACAGCGGGTAGAAGGCGATGGCGCTGTCGTCACCGAACAGGGCGCGAGACACTATCGACCATAAAACCATGAGGGCGGTGACCAATGGCGGCGCGGCGAGTCGGTACTGTTCGGGATAGGGAAACATCTATCGTCCTTAACGCTGTGAGATCCTAGTTAGCCGGTTTACGGCCAATATATTGCGCCTTGAAGCAGGGCGTCTCTTCACAGCCTACATTACCTTCGAAAGCGTGCAAAGTCTCCCAGCCACAAAAGCACTGCGATAATTCGCCTTCGGCCAGCAGGAAGTTGGGGTTCTTGGGCCTGCCCACCTCGGCCTGCTTCTCTATGAAGGTCTCGTAGATGATGAGACCGCCGGGTTTGATATTCGCTTTGATGAGCTCAAACAGCGGGCGGTGCAGGTAGTTGAACACCAGGACTATGTCATATCGCGACTCGGGGAGTCGTGGCTCGCCGCTTTCCAAGTCGAGCGCTAACGCCTGACACTGCTTAGGTACAGCCGCGAGTCTGCCAAGGTCTCTGTCGAGAAAGGTGACATGGGCGCCATGGGCGGCCAGCCAGAGGCCATTACGCCCGCTGCCGCAGGCTAGGTCGAGCACCTCGGGATGGCTATCGAGTTCGAGAAGCTGGCTGCTTTGCGTCAGCAGCGGAGCGGCTTCAGCCTTTAATCTCTTTTTGTCCATCGAGGCGTCGTCCATGAATTACTGAGAAATGTCTGAGCCCGGCCGGGCCGTGGGAGACGATCACCGACAGCAAAACGATGGCGATCAGCAGCTCGGGCTTGTAGTTAGCGAGGGGAATAAACAGCGCCAGCAGGCAGAGTTTCACCAGGGTCAATACGCCCTTTAGTTGGATCAGCCAGCGCCAGTCTCTGACCACTTCCCAGAGCATCAGCAAACTGCCTGTGCTCATGGCCAAGATCCAGTAGTTGCACCACAGGCTTTTATCCACCCCGAGTAAGATGCCGCCACCGGCACCTGTTATGCCTAAGATGTGCAGGGCGCGCAGGCTGGTCTTGCTCAGGCGTTGCAGCCAAAACTGTTTCTCGGAAATCTGTTTGTGCTTTTGACTCATGGGGCGAAAGAAGACTGAAAATTTGCGCCAGCTTAGCAGGAAATCGGCATAAAACACATTGACGGCTCACAAAGTTAACTATTTCGTGATCTAAGCGCGATTTATCTTTGCTAAGTCACATATTTCATTAGCTATAATGGAGCCAAGACAGGCAGGGGCTTTGTGATACTAGGGTGACAAATCTCTGTCTAATGTTGAATCACTTTTAGGTAGCTAAGATGAGAATAGGTTTTTTTAGTGCTAAGCACTATGACATGGAACATTTCAACCGCACCAACCAGGCCTTTGGCGCTCAGATTGAGTATTTCGACTATCGCCTCTGTATGCAGTCGGTCAAGCTGGCCTATGGTTTCGAGGTGATCTGCGCCTTCGTCAACGATTCGCTATGTGAAGAGGTATTGGTAGAGCTAGCTAAAAATGGCACTAAGATCATTGCGATGCGCTGCGCTGGATTTAACAACGTCGATCTCGAGGCGGCCAAACGCCTGGGGATCAGGGTGGTAAACGTTCCCGCCTATTCGCCCGAGTCGGTGGCCGAGCATACTGTGGCCCTGATGCTGACCCTCAACCGTAAGGTGCACAAGGCCTACCAACGTACCCGCGATGCCAACTTCTCCCTTGAGGGGCTGGTGGGCTTCAACATGCATGGCCGCACCGTCGGCGTGATCGGCACGGGTAAGATTGGGGTGGCGACCATCAAGATCCTCCTGGGCTTCGGCTGTAAGGTGGTAGTTTACGATCCTTATCCTAACCAGGCGGTGCTGGATATGGGCATCGAATACCTGTCGCTGGATGAGCTCTACGCGGTGAGCGACATCATCAGCCTGCATTGTCCGCTGACCAAAGAAAACCATCACCTGCTCAACAAGGCGAGCTTCGATAAGATGAAGCCTGGTGTCATGGTGATCAACACCAGCCGTGGCGGTCTTCTAAATGCTTTCGATGCCATGGAGGCGCTCAAGACGGGGCAGATAGGTTCCCTCGGGCTGGATGTGTACGAGAATGAGAAAGAGCTCTTCTTCGAGGATAAGTCGAACCAGATCATCCAGGACGATGTGTTCAGACGCCTGTCGGCCTGCCACAACGTGATCTTTACCGGTCACCAGGCCTTCCTCACCGAAGAGGCGCTGGGCGCCATTGCCCACACCAGCCTGACCAATGTGCGTCAGCTGCTCGATGGCGAAGCGTGTCCTAACCAGCTATTTTAACTTCTTTCGCTACTTTAATTTCGTCAGCCGGGTTTCACCTGACAAGGGGAGCCCAGGCTGATAACTTAAGGATAAGTTTATTGGCCTGAGGGCAAGATTATGATGGTAAAACAGGAAGTTCACGACATAGACACGCCCACGGGCACCATGCGCTGTTATCTCTATCGTCCCGACAGCGAGGGCTTGTTCTCGACGATCATCTTCTACTCGGAGATTTTCCAGCAGACCGCGCCAATCGCCAGGGCCGCGACCATGTTGGCCGGTCACGGTTTCGTGGTCTTGGTACCGGAAGTCTTCCATGAACTCAACCCCATAGGCACTGTATTGGCCTATGACGATGAGGGCAAAGACAAGGGCAATCAGGATAAGTTTACCAAGGCGCTGGAACATCACGACAGTGATACCCAGGCCCTAGTCGACTTTGCCATGAGCCAGCCCTTCTGCACCAATCAGGTTGGTGCCATGGGTGTCTGTATCGGCGGTCATCTGGCCTACCGTGCCGCGCTCAATATCGATGTGGTCGGTGCCTTCTGTCTCTACCCCACGGACATTCATTCAAGTACCCTGCCGGCCAATCCGGGTAATGACTCCCTCAGTCGCACCGGGGATATCGAGGCGGAGTTGGTACTGGTGTTTGGTAAGCAAGACCCCCATGTGCCGAGCGAGGGGCGTAGGCTCATCTACGATAGACTCACTGAGACGGGGCGCAAGTTTACCTATCTCGAGGTCAATGCCCAGCATGCCTTTATGCGTGATGAGGGCGACAGATACGATCCCGCGTTGGCGCTACAGATCTATCAGCAGGCGGTGGCCTTCTACCATCGGGTGCTGCGCTAAGCTGCGTGCGTAAAAAGTGAATAGAACAAAAAGGCGAACCTAAGGTTCGCCTTTTTACTTTAGTCGAGACAATCCGCGCTAGAGGCTAGCTAGAGCCATTTGCGGCGCCTGAATAGCCAGATCAGTACTGCCGTGATGGTGAGCATCACCCCCCAGACGATGAAGTAGCCATCTTTGTGTTTTAGCTCTGGGATATACTCGAAGTTCATGCCATAGATGCCGGCGATAAAGGTCAGCGGCACGAAGATGGCGGTGATGATGGTCAGCACTTTCATGATGTTATTTAGCCTGTGGGCGCTGATGGAGATATAGCCATCGATCAGATCGCTGGAAACCTGATAGAAGAGGTCCGCCAGGCTGGCCGCCCTGTGTTGATGCTCGCAGACGTCGTTGATCTCATGGTAGAGGCTGTCGTCGAAGGGGATAGAGGGCTCGCTGCGTAGGCTGTCGAACAGCTCCACATGGTAGTGAAAGTTGCGTCTCAGGCGGGTGAGATCTGTCTTGTAGAGCACCACCTCGGCCAAGATCTTATCGTCTGCGGTGGTGAGCATCACGGTTTCCAGCTCCTCTAACCGGCTCTCGAGGTCGAACAGGATCTTATGATAACGCTTGATCACGTAGCGGCTGAGCTTCAGCGCCACGGCGCCTGTGTTTTGCAGCGACAGCTCGCCCGCCTCCAGCGAGGTCATGGTGCGCTCGATGGAGAGGGAACGCTTGCTGTGGCGGGTCACGATAAAACGCGGCCCCACAAACAGCGCCAGCACTATGTTGTCGCAGTTGATGGAGTCAGAGTCGGCCGACAAGCCCCTGAGCAGAATAAAGGTATGGTCATCGAAGTCCTCTATCTTAGGAGGATGGCGATCGCGCGAGGCGTCCTGCAGCGCCAATGGGTGCAGGCCGAAATCCCGCTGCAACGACTCGCTCAGCTCGCTGTCTATCTCGCCGTCGATGTTGAGCCAGAGTATGGTGTCGTCCCTCTGCTGCCAGCTGGCGACCTGAGACGCGTCGCCCCGGGTGAGCGAATTATTTTGCGGATCATAGAGTAATGTCGTGAGCATCGCGGCCCCCTGTCGGTTAATCGCTTTGTACTTGAGTATGGTCTTTCTCGGGCGATTCGCTCAAGGGCTTGGCCTGAGTGTGCGCCTGAGTCAGTTTCAATACCCCTTTCTGTAGCATCAGGTTGTTAGGGTAGGTGATGGTGATGCCGTCGCTGCGCTCGATCAGCACATGAAACAGGCTGATCTCGGCGATGATGCCGCTGACATCTTCATCCTTGTCGATAATCTTGATGCGATCGCCAATACGATAGGGGAAGACGAAGAAGATCAAGATCCCGGCGGTGATGTTACTCAAAATTGACCACTGGGCCACCAAGGCTACGCCGAGCACGGCAAATACCGAGGAGATAAACAAGGAAACCTGCTGATATTCGATGCCGAGTGAGATCACCCAGAGACAGGCGATGATGATAAACAGCAGGTAGGTAATATATTGGGTCACCATCTTGGTGCGTTTAAAGGAGACCTGTTTGGACTCGGCCAGCTTGGCGATCCAGTTGGTGAGCAGACGCTGGGCGAAGATGAAGATGCCGATGTAGAGACAGCTGACGAGTAGGGTTTGTGTCATGGTAAATTGCAAATGAGCCAAAGATTTCAAACAAATACTACAAGGCTTGCCCGATTGCAACGCGAGAATGATGGGGCGAATGAGCGTAGGGGGCTTGGCATCGGAGGAGGCTGCTTAGTTCTTACCCTTAACTCACAAACTAAACCCGCGTGCCTGCCTCACGTTTTGTATAAGGCTCTGTAAAAGGTTTCAGGAAAGGGATCTGCCTGCTGTTGTGTGCGCAGTTGCCTTTGCTGTTGCCTTTGCTGTTGCCTTTGCCGTTGTGGGGGCTTTTGCGGCATACTAGCGCCTTTATTTCGCCTAACCTTTATTGCGTTTGAAAACCTGCGCCTAAGATGAGGCGTTCCTGCGGAGAGACAGATGTCAGACTATACCACCCTATATACCGGCGAAGATGACCACGGCCCACTGCTGGTCATGGAAGATAAGGAGGTTCGCCTGCTCTCCTTTGGGGATAACGATGAGCAGAGCAAGCTGCTCAAGTCGGCGCTGCATGTGCCCATGCATACCTATCTGCAGGCCATGTTGCTGGTGCTGCTTTTTATCAAGCCTAAACGCGTCATCGTACTCGGCCTGGGTGGCGGCGGCCTCATTCATGCACTGCGTAACTTCGACCGCGGGATTAATATTACCGCGGTAGAGCTGAGGGAGGCAGTGATCGAGGTGGCCAAGCGTTACTTCTGGTTGCCGCTGGGTAAGAAGCTCAACCTGATTCATCAAGATGCCAATGCGTTTCTGGCAGACGGGGATCATAAGAAGGCTGACGTGATCTTCGCCGACATTTACCATGGCGACGGCGTGGACGAGCAGCAGCTCAGCGAGACCTTTATCGCCAACGCCGCCGCCCTGCTCAAGAGTGAAGGTTATTTGGTGCTTAACTGCTGGAAGGAGCATAGCCGTAACGCCACCCTACTGGCCCTGTTACAGAAACACTTTAGCGACGTGCGCGCCTGTCTGACGGGTGGTGGGAACTGGGTGGTACTCGCCGGTAAACAGGCGCGTCAGATAAGCGCCAGCGGCCTTAAGGCCGAGGCGCAGCAGTTGTCGCTGCTGCTGGACTTTCAGTTGGGTCGCAGCCTGACCCGCTTCGAAACCTGGGAGTGAGACCGACTCGCTCCCCTTAATCGGTTTTATGTCGTCATGCCAATGATAATCTTAAAAACCGATTAGTATGATAGTTTTTATCCGTTATATTTAATTATCCAGTCTCGTTATTATCTCCTCATCGACAACGAACACGGGGTCAAGGCAAACGCCTCACCCCACAAATTTACTGTTAATAACGAGCACTGGAGCAAGCAATGACTCAATCTATCATCAACACCGAAATCAAGCCTTTCTCAGCCACCGCATATCACAAGGGCGATTTCGTCTCTGTGACTGAGCAAGACCTACTGGGTAAGTGGTCTGTGGTTTTCTTCTACCCTGCCGACTTCACCTTCGTCTGCCCAACAGAGCTGGGTGACATGGCTGACCATTATGAGAAGCTACAGTCTATGGGTGTTGAAGTTTACTCTGTGTCTACCGACACTCACTTCACTCACAAGGCGTGGCACGATAGCTCAGACACTATCGGCAAGATCAACTACCCAATGATCGGCGACCCAACGGGTGTTATCTCACGCAACTTCGGCGTGATGATCGAAGAGGAAGGTCTGGCGCTGCGCGGTACCTTTGTGATCAACCCAGAAGGTCAGATCAAGGTTGCCGAGATTCACGACCTGGGTATCGGTCGTAGCGCTTCTGAGCTGGTTCGTAAGATCCAAGCGGCTCAGTATGTTGCGACTCACGACGGTGAAGTTTGCCCGGCAGCATGGCAGCCAGGTGAAGAGACTCTAGCGCCTTCACTGGACCTGGTTGGTAAGATCTAAGATCTTCCTCCTCAAGGTCGCCCGGGTCTCATCATCTCGGGCGACCCGGCGAAAGCCAAAGTAGTTTAATCATCATTCTTTTTCATTGCCGGTTCACCTCCCCCTGCATGCGAGCCGGCAATTTTTCCCTATGTTTTTGGCTCCCTTATGGGGGCCACTTTTTCCTAGGAGTTATCATGTTAGATGCGAATGTGAAAAATCAGCTGACTACCTATCTGCAAAACCTCAAGCGCCCAGTTGAACTTGTCGTATCGGCAGATGAGCGTCCTAAAGCAAAAGAGTTATTGTCGCTGGCAACCGATATTGCCGCGCTTTCAGAATTAGTGTCATTGACCGAATCCGTGGGTGAGCGTACCCCGTCGATGACTGTGACTAGCCCTGACACCGGCAGCCAGATCCATTTCGCCGGCCTGCCAATGGGCCATGAATTTACCTCACTGGTGCTGGCCCTGCTGCACACAGGCGGCCATCCGATCAAGCTCGCACCTGAGGTGATAGAGCAGATCCGCGACCTGCCGGGCGAGTATCGCTTCGAGACCTATGTATCTTTGAGCTGTCAAACCTGTCCCGAGGTGGTGCAGGCGCTCAACATGATGTCGGCGATCAACCCTAACATTCAAAACACCATGATAGACGGCGCCCTGTTCCAGGATGAAGTGAACGAGCGCAACATCATGGCGGTACCCTCTGTCTACCTGAACGGCGAGCCGTTTTCTGTCGGTGGTATCAGCGTGGTCGAGATCCTCAATAAGCTGGACGTCAACGCGGCCAGCCGTCAGGCGGAAAAGCTCAGCCAGAAAGAGGCTTTCGACGTGCTGGTGGTCGGCGGCGGCCCGGCTGGCGCATCGGCGGCCATCTATGCGGCCCGTAAGGGACTGAGAACCGGCATCCTGGCGGATAAGTTTGGTGGTCAGGTGGCCGAAACCGTTGGCATCGAAAACTTTATCTCGGTCAAGGCGACCGAAGGGCCTAAGCTGGTGGCCAACCTGGAAGCCCATGTTCACGACTATGATGTCGATATCATGGATAACCAGCGCGCCCTGAGCCTCAAGTCAAGCGAGCTGTTTGAGATCCAGACCGAAAGCGGCGCACTGCTGCGCAGCAAGACGGTACTTCTGGCCACGGGCGCTCGCTGGCGCGAGATGAATGTGCCGGGCGAGAAAGAATATCGCGGCAAAGGCGTCGCCTACTGCCCACACTGTGACGGCCCGCTGTTTAAGGGCAAGCGCGTCGCCGTGATTGGCGGTGGTAACTCGGGCATAGAGGCGGCCATAGATCTGGCCAATATCGTTGAGCATGTTACCGTGCTGGAGTTCGACAGCAAGCTACGCGCCGACGAGGTGCTACAGCGTAAAGCGGCCTCCATGGGCAACATCGAGATCATCACCCAGGCGATGACCACAGAAGTGGTGGGCGATGGCACCCGGGTACAAGGCCTGAACTACACAGACAGAGCCACGGGTGAGCAGCACCATGTTGCCCTGGCGGGTATCTTCGTACAGATAGGTCTGGTGCCTAACGCCGAGTGGCTCAAGGGCACAGTTGATCTTAGCGAACGCGGCGAGATCATCGTCGATGCTAAAGGCCAGACGTCATTGCCAGGCGTATTCGCCGCGGGCGATGTGACCAACTCTGCCTTTAAACAGATCATCATCGCCATGGGCAGTGGCGCGACAGCCTCTCTGGGCGCCTTCGATTACCTAATCCGTCTAGGCGAGCCGGCGGACGCGGAAGCCGCTTAAAGGTACAAAATGCCACAAAATAAACAGTCAGCTTTATGCTGGCTGTTTTTTTTTTCGTCTTTATAATTACTTAAGCTTATGACGAAAGCAGAAGAGGGCGGGCACAGACACGATGAATAATAAGCCAAAAAGCTTTGACGAACTCCTAGTCCAAGAAACCCACATCTATCTTTGCCGCTCGGTAAAATGGACCGCCTATCTCTCCGTGTTTCTGCTTGTCGCCATCTTCTTTGCGTCCATGCTACAGATGAATAGCCTTCTGACGCTGCAGGATCTTCTGGTGCTGCAGATGCCGACCCTATGCATCGCCCTGTTTGGTCTGGCCGGGATCCTCTATCGTCAGCCAGAGCAGCATCGCATGGGGCTGGTGCTGGCCTATCTCTTGGTGTTAGAGGTCGCCTGGATCTACTTTGTGGTGGGCCATTACTGGCTCACCAGCTCCTATAACCTGTTGGGTGAATATGGCTCTCTTGCCACAGTCGATTCGGTAACCGACGTGCTGGTATTTACCTTCGCCATCTCTCTTTTCCCGGTGCGCCGCTGGCTCCTAGTCAGTGTGGTGCCTCTGCTGTTGGTCAGCCTGGTGACCCGGCTTATCGAGATCCCGGAAAATCCTATCTTTGCCCTGACCAAGTTCGTCTGTCTCTTGGTGATCATCATTACCGGGCAGAAGGTGCTGCTGCAATGGTTTCGTAAGGCAATCTTGCGCGACGCCGAGAAACAGCAGCTGTTGCAGCAGTTTAAGCGAATGGCGCTCATCGATGGTCTAACTGACCTGAGTAACAGGCGTCATTTCGATGAGGTGCTCGCCCTGGAGATCAAGGCCGCCGAGCGCACTGGTGACCCCCTGAGCATGATCCTGTTGGACGTGGATTTCTTCAAGCGCCTCAACGACAGCCTGGGCCATAGCGATGGCGATCGCTGTCTGGTAAGGCTGGGTGAGGTGTTACACGGGGTGGCCTCCCGGCCTCGGGATCTGGCGGCACGCTACGGCGGCGAGGAGTTTGCCATCATTTTGCCCGATACAGATCTCAGCGGTGCGCGTCATATTGCCGAGCAGATACGTTATGAACTCAAGGACGCCGAGATCCCCCATCCAGACTCGACGCTAGGCGCCTATGTCACCGTCTCTCAGGGCGTCTGTTTGTGGCAGCCGGGCTTGGATGCGGATGAGCTGCTGGCCAGCGTCGATCAGCTTCTCTATCAGAGCAAGGCGCAGGGACGGGATAGATTCAGCGCTGGGGTGGCCAAAGGGGAGGCGGCCGAAGATAAGGTCGTCAGTTCCTACCAGTCGTGACGGCGCCTCTGTAAGGCGCCCATAAGGCTAGCTGTATTTGGCGTCTATGGCCTTGAGCGAGCGTAAAAACAGCCCCAGACCGCCAATTGCCAGCACCAGTATGACCAAGAGATCGAAGGTGGTCATGGCCCTGAGGTTGAATCTGACGCTGGAGAGTACACCGAAGATTAGTGCTGTGAGCGAACCTAGGGTCAAGAGCCAACCCAGCAGGTTTCTGGCGTTATAGAAGATGATGCCTATGCCGAAGATAAGCGGGATCAGTATGGTGCCGCCGGTGATCCCCATGCCACCGACGTTGTAGAGTCGATAGCCAAGGCTAAAGTTTGAAGTCACTGAAATGGCGTTCAGCAGCAGGTAGAAACCGCCGCACATCATCACCAGGCCCACTAAAAACAGGCCTATCCCTCCGGAACTGCCGCCGGCTCCTCGCATCTTGTTATCCTCCATAATTAATCTTCCACTATTTGTGACCAGCAATCTGTAACCAGTTTTGCCAGATTTGCACGCCTGGGCATATCACAAGGTCGGCCCAGCTTAGTATTTTTTACCTCGTTAGCCAAATATCTTTGTCGGATGTTGGCAGCCCTTTAGCCTGATACAGGGAGGTGAGCCTGAGATCAGATCAAAGCGGCAACAATCAAGGGTCATAAAAAAAGCCCTCATGATGAGGGCTTTGCGAAGTTCGCTCTGATCTAAGCTGTGGTATTAATGTTGTGACCACTATTTCCCACAGGCCCAGCGCTAGGCGCCGAGTCAACCGCTTCAATCAGTTGTAGTGCAATCTCTCCCTCTGCCTGCTGCTGCTCTTTGGCGAGCTGTGCAACTTTAACCCCAACGCTTCCATTGCTTAGATTAGGTTGTAGATTACTGGTTCCAACTGTTATTGCCATGATTACCGCCTTAAACTGGGTGAGAGCCTATAGTTAACCGAAAAATTCGCTTAGGTTAACTATAGTGCTATCGGCAGCGTTTTGGAAAACTTTAGCCTTTGCCAAATTAACTGGTGGCGCCGCGTCTCTCTATCAATTTGCGTCCCATGCTGATGATGAAGGTCAGGCCGATGGAGGCGAAGATCAAGCCAATGGCCAGGCCGGCATTTTGCAGTGCGGTCGGATCCAGGGCCAGCATGCCACCCAGGCCAATCATCATGATCCCCGACATCAGCTTCAGGGTCTGTCCCTCTTTCTCGGTGAGCTTGCGCTTACCCAGGGTAGCGCTGAAGGCGATCACGATAGCCGCCAGCGGGATCACATAGACTATGTTGTAGAAGGCCAGGTAGAGGTAGCGCTCGAATGCCGGCAGCTCATGCATAGATAAGACGCTGGTGTAGATCATCGGGAAGCCTGCGGTGCACAGCAGCTCATAGGCGTTGGCCAGGATGGCCAAGACCACAGTGCCGGCAATCATCGCCGCCATGCTACTGGCGCTGGTGAGTTTACCCATGCGCTTGATAAGTCCGGTGCGGTTTTCCGCCGACATGGAGAGGCTGACCTCGCCCTTGGTGAAGAAGTATTCCTTGATGTTGATGGCACCGGCGACCAATGCCATCAGGCCCGCCCCGAGTATGATGAGGCCGCCATCGCTCCCCGCGCCCAGTAGCTCGAAGATGTTGAGCCAGGCGATCATAAACAGGAAGTAGATAAAGCCCGAGAAGAAGACGAAGATGCCGCCGACGATCAGCATGCGGCTGCGGCTCTTGGCGTTGACCATGATAGAGAGTAGAAACAGCAGTACGAAGAAGGCGCAGGGGTTAAAGGCATCGACCCCGGCGAGCACCACGGTCAACACTGGCAAGGAGAGCTGCTCTGGCGCCACCACGCCGATCAGCGGCAGCTCTATGGGTTGTACCTTAGTGACGGGCGCTGCAGGTGCGCTCTCTTCCAGCCCTAGGTCACAGGTACCGGATTCGCTACTGGCGCTACAGGTGGCAAACAGCGGTTCGCCCTCAGCGGATGCAGTCCCGGTCTGGGTCACCTGATCATCGTCTGCGACCACACCGCCCAGGGCGCGGTAACAGGCCTTGAGCTGCTGCAGAATAAATTGTCCCGTCACGGCTTCGCTGCTGTAGCCTACGGTCGCCTGTTCACAGGCGGCGATATAGGGCACGGAGCGGGCGGCAACCTTGGTCTGCTCGGCGATTTCCTGCCATTTTTCCTGAGTCCCCGCCTGAGACACCATGTGTGACTCCAGTTCTATCCAGGGATACTTTTCCGGCAGACTGTCGATGAAGGGGTGCGCCTCGGCGCAGTGCGGACAGGTCTTAGACCAGAAGAAATAGAGCTTAATCTTCAGCTGGCCGTCGGCGTCGACATAATGCCAGGTGGCATTCTGAGACGCAGTGTGTTCCTCGGCTTGTGCGAAGCTGGGTAGTGCGCTCGAGAGTAACAGAAAACAAAACATCAGGGCTCTAAACATAATCCCTCCCCGGGGCTGACTTGCCAAAAGACGATGACAAAGGCGTTCTAGGGACAGTTTACTGCGGGTGCTGGGGGAGACTAAGTTTATGTTTAAGATTTGCAACACAAATCTTGAAATGTACAGGAAGTGTTAACTGGCGCGGATTTTTATCTATCGTCAAGCTGCCGCCTCGCCAATTTTGAGGGAGACGGCCTGCCGACTAGCACCTATTTAGCTAGGGCTTACTTAGCTCCAGCCTATTGGCTACAGCATACCCCTTGAGGCGCTTACTTTAACTGGTGACGGCTTGGGTCTACCGTGCTGGCGATGGTGGTTTCGCTCTCGCCCTGCTGGCACCAGTGAAGGCTCAGGGTACGGGTATCTTCCTTGCTGGCCGTCAGCAGCTTAGTGACTACAGGCTGGTTGTAGTCGGCCTTGGTCAGGAAGGTCTTGACCCGTTCGATGCGGCGGTTGGCGAGCCAGAGGTTATAGTCTCTGATCTTCTTATCTGTCTCGCCCTTGTAGAGGGGAAACTCCAGCAGCAGGTAACCGCTGTCGGCTTGAGTCTTCTTTATCAGCGCCTGCAACTGTTTGGCATATCGGCTATCGAAGTAAGAGCTGTTTTTCTCAAAGGGAATGTCGCCAAAGCTGATGTTTTGCGGGCAGGCGGCACTGACTTGGGCGGCAAAGAGAAATGACAACATCACTAGCAGCAATTGCTTCATAGTGAACACCTCCATTGTGTTTTTTAGTGTATCGAGCTGAATAGTGGGGGGAATTTAGGGGATTATCGCTCGAAAAGCAACCATCTTTGTTGGTGGAAAGGTGCGGAAATTTCAGCCTTTTTGAGTATTTAACCTAGCGTCAGGATTCAGTCGAGCCGCATCTAGATGGTTTTACTTAGTTATTTGATTAAGTCTCTGTAAAGATGACAGATTATTGACTAACTATGCAGTGAAAAATTTTTTTGATAATTTTTCACTTTGGCCTGCACATGGCGTAAACTTGGTAAAAGTTGTGTGCAATTTAATGATGGCGTTTCAATTCATGAGTCAATCCACGAGCCAAGATATTCAGCCTAATCCCCTGGCCCTCGAAAACCAGGTCTGCTTCTCGCTTTACAGCGCCGCCAATGCCATGGTGCGTGCATACCGCCCTCTGCTGGAGGCGTTGGACTTGACCTATTCCCAATATCTGGCGATGTTGGTGTTGTGGCAGGAGCCGGGGATCAGCGTCAAGACCCTGGGTGAGCAGCTACACCTGGACTCGGGCACCCTGACACCTCTGCTAAAACGATTGGAAAGCAAAGGCTTGGTGACCCGTGGGCGCAGCGAAGCCGACGAGCGGGTGCGGGTGTTGCAGCTGACCGACGCAGGCCGTGAGCTGCAGCAGCAGGCCCGGTCGATCCCTAAGCAGATGCGCTGCAAACTTGGGGGCGAGCCCGAAGAGTTTATTGAGCTCAAGCGCCTGTGTGACAAGGCCTACCGCTACCTAGACGCGGCGAGTCAGGGTTAATCTAATTAGATTCATTAAGCGAAAGGATGCGATATGCAAGCAGTGGATTTAGTGGTGATTGGTGGCGGCATAACTGGGGTGGGCATCGCCCAGTGTGTCCAGGCCGCCGGCTACTCTGTGGTGCTGCTTGAGAAGGATAATCTGGGCGAGAAGACCTCGTCGAACTCCAGTAAGTTGATCCATGGCGGCCTGCGTTACTTAGAGTCGGGTCAACTTGGCCTGGTGCGCCAATCCCTGAGTGAGCGCAAGGCGCTGCTGACACTGGCGCCTGAGCTGGTAAAGCCAGTGCCTTTCTATATCCCTATCTATCGTGGCAGTCAGCGCGGCCCGCTGGCCATTCGCGCCGGGCTGAGCCTGTATGCCTTGCTGAGCGAGCTAGATCCCCTGGGCCAGTTTCAGTCTGTGCCGGCCAGTCGCTGGAGTGAGCTTGCTGGACTCAAACTCAAGGGGCTGCGCGCCGTATTTCGTTACTGGGACGCCCAGACCGACGATGGCGCATTGACCCGAGCAGTGGCCCAGAGTGCCAGGCTGTTAGGCGCCGATCTGCTGACCCAAGTCAGCCTTGAGCAGATAGAGCACAGGCCAGACTCCTGTATCGTCAGCTTTAGCCATAAGGGTGAATCGCGGCGCCTCAGCAGTCGCTGCGTCATCAACGCCACCGGGCCCTGGGTCAATCAGACGCTCGAGCGGGTCATCCCTAAGGTAGAAGTATCGCCGGTAGAGCTGGTGCAGGGGAGTCATCTGGTGCTGGATATCCCAGCGCCCAGCGGCATCTTCTACCTGGAGTCTATCTTCGATAAGCGGGTGGTGTTTGTCATGCCCTGGCAGGGTAAGACAATGATAGGCACCACAGAGACCCCAATCGATGCGGTGGACGCGGCGGGTGTGACGCCGGCCGAGGAGGCCTATCTGCTGGGGATCTACCGCCACTACTTCCCCCTGAGTGAGAATGATGGCGCGCTCGAGGAGCGCATCACAGGGCGATATTGCGGCGTGCGTGTGCTGCCCAAGCAGGGCGGCGAGGCGTTTGATCTGCCAAGGGATACGATGATGCTGTCGCGCGATACCCATCCGAACCTGCTCACCGTCTATGGCGGTAAGCTGACCACCTTCAGGCACACGGCCAAGGAGGCGCTGGCCTGGGTCAAGAATCGCCGCGGCCCCAAGCCGATACGTGCCGATGTCGATAAGTTGCGCCTCACTCCCGTGACAGATGAGGCACCATCAAGCGAATCGCCCACGGCGAAAGGTGATTTTTCTCCTCAAAAAGGCTAAAGTAGGGCGCCTTTTTTAAGCCAAGCTGCGAGCAAACCATCCGTGAAGTGTGCCTATTTCGATGCTAATCAGTGTCTTTCCTGTCGTCATCTCAAGACGCCCCTGAGTGATCAGGTGGCGGCGAAAACGGCGACCCTGGAGGCACTGCTCAAGGATCTGCCGGTGGAGCAGTGGCTTCCTCCCGTGGTGGGGCCAGAGAGCGGTTTTCGTAACAAGGCCAAGATGGTGGTGTTGGGCGCCGCCCATCAACCTATATTGGGGCTGGTGAGCCCGAGCGGCGAGGCGGTGAGCCTGTGTGATTGCAGCCTCTATCCTCAGGATATGCAGCAGTTGCTGCACCGATTAGAGGCGTTCGTGCGCCAGGCTGGCATCCCGCCCTATAGGGTCGATAAGGCCAAGGGCGAGCTTAAATTTATCCTGCTGACCCGCAGTCAAGTACGCGGCGAGTATATGCTGCGTTTCGTGATGCGCTCGGAGCAGGCCATTCCCCGCATCGAACGTGAACTGCCAAGGCTGTTAGCCGAGTACCCTGAGATCAAGGTGGTGTCGGTGAATTTGCAGCCCGTACATATGGCAATTTTGGAGGGAGAGGAGGAGATCTTCCTCACCGAGGCGACTCGGCTGGAGGAGGAGTTTAATGGCGTGCCCCTCTACATTCGTCCAAAGAGCTTCTTCCAGACTCATCCCGAAGTGGCGGCCAAGCTCTACCTGAGCGCGCGGGAGTGGACCCGTGAATTGGCGCCTACATCGATTTGGGATCTCTTCTGCGGCGTCGGCGGTTTCGGCCTGCACTGCGCCTCAAAAGAGGTGGCCCTCACCGGCATAGAGATCGAGGCCGAAGCGATCGCCTGTGCCAAGATGTCGGCCGAGACGCTGGGGCTTGATAAAGTGCGCTTCACCGCGCTGGACTCGACCAGCTTTGCCAGTGACAGCCGCGGCGAAGAGAAGCCAGAGCTTATCATAGTCAACCCGCCCAGACGCGGTATCGGCGAGGCCCTGTGCCACTCCCTGAGCGAGTTTGCCCCTAAGGCAATTCTCTACTCCAGCTGTAATCCCAAGACGCTGGCCAAAGATCTACATTGTATCTCAGGCTACCGGGTGACCAAGGTGCAGCTGTTTGACATGTTCCCTCACACAGATCATTTCGAGGTGCTGGTGATGCTGCAGCGCATCGGCGAGTAACCGCTGAGTCTCAATTATCGAGTCTCTATACGTCTGTCATCAGACGGTCACCTGTCTGTCATAATCTAATTAACCAGTATTTCAAAAGGCTGCGCGCAACTTAGCGGCGCGGCCAAATCTCGGCTCGGGCTTGACGGAGGATGACAACTTGGGTGAGGTATTTAAGCAGTTTCTGCTCCTGGGGCTGATGAGTTTCGGCGGGCCGGCGGCGCATATCGGGTATTTCAAGCGGCGCTTCGTCGATGATCTCGGCTGGCTGGACGCCGAGCGTTTTGGCGCCATAGTCGCCATGAGCCAGGTGATCCCCGGGCCGGGCTCGAGCCAGGTGGGTTTCGCTATCGGCCATCACAGGGCAGGACTTCCCGGTGCGATCGCTGCCTTCCTGGGCTTTACCTTGCCCTCATTTCTACTCCTCTATTTTATGGCGGTGGCTAGCCTGAGCTGGCTGGATACCAGCTGGTTTCAGGGGCTGATCCATGGCCTAAAGCTGATGGCGGTCGTGGTGGTAGCCGATGCCGTGCTGAGCATGTTTAAGCAGTTCTGTCGTCGCGGCGCCACCCGGCTACTTATGCTGCTCTGCGCCTCGCTCACCCTGTTTGTCGGCACCCTGGCCAGCCAGTCAGGCCTGTTGATCTTGGCCGCAGTTATCGGCGCCGTCTGGCTGGCACCATCGGCGCTTCAGGGCATAGAGCAGGATGCAGGGCAGCAAGCTGCGAAGGGAGGTGAGGGCGTCTCAGTGGATACCTTACGGCCCCAGATGCTGCCGCTTATGCTGTTTATCTTGCTGTTTGGTCTGTCGCTCTTCTGGCTAGGGACTGGCCATAGCCTGTCTCAGCTGTTTGCCCAGTTTTATCAGGCGGGTGCCCTGGTGTTTGGTGGCGGTCATGTGGTGCTGCCGCTTCTTGAGGCCAGTGTTGGCCAGCAGCTGACCAGCGAGCGATTCCTGACGGGTTATGCCTTGGCTCAGGCGGTGCCTGGCCCCATGTTTACCCTGGCGGCCTTTCTCGGCGCCGAATCCTGGCTGGAGTCGCCCCTGCTGGGGGCCCTGGTGGCGACTCTCGCCATCTTCCTACCGGGATTCTTGCTGCAACACTCTTTGCTGCGCAGCTGGCATGGCCTGATGGGGCGGGCGAGATTTCGCGGCGCCATCATGGGACTCAACGCCGCCGTGGTGGGCCTGCTGCTGGCGGCGCTTATCTCGCCTGTGATAACCAGTGCCATCCTCGCCTGGCCCGATGCGCTGCTCGTGTTAATAGGACTGGCCTGGCAGTTGCGTTATCGGCCCAGCATTCTCATGCTATTGATGAGTTTCGCGCTGACGGGAATGCTGCTCGGCGTGCTGGGTGGGCTTTCTTAGGATGAGACAAGTTTAACGCAGCGGCGAGCCGAGTCTATTTTGCTGGCTGATTGCGCCAGACCAGGGTGAGGCTAGCGCCGCCGAGTTCATCTGACTTTGCCACCTCTAGCCGGCCCTGATGCCAGATGGCGATCTTGCGTGCTATGTAGAGCCCAAGACCATAGCCCGAGCCGTCGGACTGTTCCTTGTCCCTTGCAAAAGCGGCCAGCAGCTGTTTGCCCTTGCCTTCGAAGCCTGGGCCATCATCCTCTACGGTTATCTGACACAGATCGCCCTCGCAGTGAAAACGCACCTGGATGTTTTGCTTGGCGAAGCGAAGGGCGTTCATGATCAGGTTCTGGGTGGCTATGCTCATGGAGCTGGCATCGAATACCGCAAGCCTGTCGTCGGCAATAAAAGTGATGCCTATCTTGTCCTGGTAAAGGGCAAACTTCTCCTCTAACTGGTCGAGGAAGGCCTGGGTGCTCACCGCTTCTTTCTTTATCTGCGCCTCCCTGTGTTCCAGCTTGGCGAAGGAGAGGTAGTTGTTGGCCAGCTGCTCTATCTCGTCTATATCGGCGTTGAGTCGCTGCCAGTATTTCTCATCCAGCTCCGCCTTGCTTAGCTGTAGCGCGAAGCGCATGCGCGCCAAGGGCGTCCTGACTTCGTGGGAGATGGTGCGCGACAGCTCCTTGTGCATCTGCAGGAAGTCGACGATCTGCACCGTGACCTCATGGAACACCTTGGCCAGGGGATAGATGGCCGAGCGCTTGTTGATCGTCTGCTCCATCTTTCTCGGATTGGCACCAAACTCCACTGCGGATGCCTGCAGCTGGGAGAGATCCCGAAACAGGGGCCAGATCAGCAGTAGCGCCAGACAGCCCAGGCTGGCGTAGAGGGCGAAGATGATAAGTTCTGTGGGCACCGCCTGAGTGGGCTTGCGCAGTACAGGGCCGAAGGCGATCACCTTGGGCGGCTCTTTGTTGTTTGAATCGCTAATCTCGGGGGCCTGGCGATAGTAGTAGGTCTTACCGCCGCTGAGGGTGAGGGCGATGGTTTCGCCGCCATCCAGTTTATCGGCCAGGTCTTGGGGCAGTGCCAGTTCATCGCGGGAGAGCTGGCGGAACAGCACGCTGCTGTCTTCCTCGCTCAGGCCGCGAAACACGCTGTCGACATCTATCTGGTAGGACTCCACCTGGTGCTGCAAGGCACCGTGGATCTCGCTGAAAGACCAGATGATCAGGGCACTGCTTAAGATCAGCAGGGCATAGAGTCGGTAGAATTGAAACTTCATTCCTTGTCCGACAGCTGGGGCTGATAGTTAAACAGATAGCCCTGACCATGCACCGTCTTGATGGTGAGGCCGTCTATCTGATAGCTGTCTATCTTCTTTCTCAGGCGGCTGATCTTAAGATCGATCGCCCTGTCCAGGCCGTCGTAGGGTCGGCCCACATACTGCTCGAACAGGTACTCGCGGCTGAGCACCTTGCCCGGATGCTGGGCGAATATCCATAGCAGGTCAAACTCCTGGGTGGTCACCTTCTGTTGTCGGTCGCCTATGGTCAGCTGTTGATGGGTATGATCTATGGTGAAGTCGTGCAGGGTGACACTCTGGGGCGGCGCCTCGCTGGGGAGCTTTCTCAGGTTGGCCTTGATGCGAGCCACTAAGAGTTCGGGGTTGACCGGCTTGACGATATAGTCGCTGGCGCCCAGCTCTAAGCCCTTTATCTGTTCCTGCTGGCCGTCGAGGGCGGTCATGAAGATGATCACACACTGGTAGCGCGCCTGTAGCTCGGCAAACAGGCTAAAGCCGTCGCTGTCGGGCAGCATGATGTCGCAGATGATGAGATCGAACCTTAGATCGGCGGGCAAATTAGCCACCGCCTGGGCCGATTCGCTGTGGGTCAGGTCGAAGCCTTGCTGTGTCAGGTAGAGCAGGGTGAGCTCCGCCAAATCCAGATCGTCTTCAATCAGGAGAATCTTAGGTTTGCTCATAACAGGTTCCAGTTGAGTCCTCGTCGTTTGCGGGTGTTTACGGGCTGATAGGTGGCGATCTGTATGGTCACCTCATCGAGCACCTTGTTGTTGAGATCTTTGATCAGCACCTGGGTATCCTTGGTGAGCGTCAGCTCCAGCAGGTGATCCACGCTAAGGCGATCGAAACACTGCTCCGGGGCTTCCTTAAGGGCTATCCAGATACAGGTCTGCTCCAATGCCTCGAGTTTGTAGCTGATCTTGAGCGTCATGTGGCAGGGCGTACCTGCCTCGAGAACCGCGCAGGTCTTGGGCTTAATATTGACCTGGGTGCTATTGGCCTGGCAGTAGAAGCTGGTGGCCAGGGCCAGCAGTAACATGCACTGTATCAGCTTGATGGCGTTAGAAGGCATAGCTGACTCCGATGAACCCTGACAGGTATCCATCCTTCTCTATCATGCGGTTCTTAGTGATCTCGTCTCCTAACCAAGTGTAGGTGATAATGGCTACAAAATTAATGTCTTGCCACAGGGGCACATTGACGACGCCGCTGGTGTGGTAGTTGATGGCCGCCGACTGAGGTTGCTGCACCCGGCTGCGGCCGAGCTCCTCCTCGGTGAAATGGTAGTAGTAGCTGATCAGCTGGCTGCTCTTGCGAATCGCGCCCACCTCGAAGCCCAGGGCGCCCCAGGAAAATGCCATGTTCTTCTTGGCCTTGAGATGGATCTCGTTACCCTGATGGACGCCGCTGATGTCGTGAAAATAGCCCAGGGTGAAATCGCTGTAGGGAGTGAGCCAGGTGGTGCTGAGGCCGCCGAGATAGGAGATGTTACGCTCGATCGGCACCTCGGGGATCGCCGGGCCGAATATCGGCTGCTTGTTGGGTTTAAAGCCGAGGATGTCGCTTAGGAAGACCTTGTTCCAGCCGTCGAGTTCGAAGAAGAAGCCATCTTCGTTCAGGCGGGTCTGTAGATCGACCAGCAGGCTATCGGACTCATACAGGCTGTAGCCCAGGGTGAAGTTTTCCACATAGAAGCGGTCGTCATAGTAGGACCAGCTCGGCAGGGCGTAGGTGGTGATATCGTCCGACTTGGCCCTGGGGTTCTCGATTCCGCCATAGCCTAAGGCGAGGGTGAAGTGAAATTCGCCCGTGGTAATATCATCTATCTGCTCTTCGGCCCTAGCCTCGCACAGGAAAAAAACCGTGAGGAAAATAAGACCGGACAAGAGGTACTTCATGGCCTTCATCCACATCCCGAAACTGAAATTAGCATCTAAAACCATCTCAGGTTAAAAGTCTGTAAAAATATTTATAAGTGTACAAAATGCTACATGCCTTGGAGAGTTTTTTCGAGTAGAGGCCTTGGGTTAGCTCACATCGAATCCTCAAGATATGCCACTTGCCAAATTTCCAGGCTGCAAAATTTTAAGCTTGGCAAATTTTAACTTTGGCAAATCTGCGCTATCGCTTTGCTGGCATCAGTGCTCGAAATCAATGCTCGAAATCAGTGCGCGAAATCAGAGTCATCCGGTCGATTTTTTTCATTCTTGATGAGTCCGCTGGGCGACTCATGCCTATTGAATGAATAATCATGCTTCAACCACTTAATGCCGCCAGAGCATAACATCATTTTGCTATGTCGCAAGCATGGGGCTAAGCAGGTGATGTTCCTCACCAGCCTATCGCTTATGGTCTGCCCTGTCTTACTTTGTAGCGGCTTTGTTATCACGTGTTGTTACGAGTGATTTTCGCGAATGACGTTTTACTTGATTGTTTTTAAGTAATTTTATTTGTTTTTGAAGCTTGTTAAATAACTCTGGTCTGACCTTGGGTAAGCCAAAAATACCTTGTGTTAACCAAATGTTTGTTTTTTAACAAAACTACAAAATGCTACACCAAAGCTATCCACCTTAGTTAAGCCATCATGATTATATGTTAGTCCGCTGGTGAATAAGTATGCAAACAACAAGCTTCATCAGGGCATAACTACAAAAAAGGTGGAAGTTCCATGAAGGTGAAAACATTAGTAACAGCCGTGGCAGCCGCACTCTACAGTGCCGGTATGGCCCATGCGGCGATACAGCAGGCTAAGGTCGAAAGACTCGAGCCGCTGAAGATCACCGCCGAACAGGCGAAAAAACTCAATGCCGCTAGCACGCAAGAGGTTAACCTGTTGCAAAATGATGGCCTGAACGTTCAGATCAGCCATCAGAACCAGAAGTTCGTTGCCGAAGAGGGACTGACTGGTGAGCACGTCTACATCGTCAGACTCTATCAGAAGCCTTTGGCTCAGGCGGGCGCTAGCCTGCTGGCTCAAGGCGGCGCCGAGCGTAGTGCTGTCAAGGCTAAGCCCGGTGAGGCTAAGTTGTTTGTGGCCGGTCAGCCGGTTAACCGCGAGATCAAACAGTACCGCGATCAGCTGCTGAGCAAGCAGCAGGCGGTCATCTCTGAACTGTCGGCTACCTTGGGCGATCGTCCTGTGCGTCAGCAGTTTACCAATGCGGTCAACGGTTTCTCTATGACCATGAGTCAGGAGGAGGCGCAGCGTGTTTCTCAGATGGCAAGCGTCGCCTCTGTTCGTCGCTCTAAGACCTATGACCTGCTGTCCGATGTCGGCCCTGAGTTGATCGGTGCCGACAAGATCTGGACTGGTACTGTGACAGATTCGGTTCCCTACAAGGGGGAGAATGTGATCGTTGGTATTATCGATACCGGGGTGAACACGGACCACAGATCTTTTGCCGATGTGGGCGACGATGGCTATGACCATCAAAACCCTTGGGGGGCGGGCCAGTACGTGGGGGACTGTCTCAAAGAGGGCTTCGAGGGCATGTGTAACGACAAGCTTATCGGTGTGCGCTCATACCCAGTGATCACAGATAATTTCACCAGCGGTGTCTATGGCGACACCCGCCCAGCCGTGGGTGAAGACTACCAGGGCCACGGTTCTCACGTGGCCTCGACCGCCGCGGGTAACGTGCTGCTGGATGTGGATTTCGTCAATCCTGCGCCAGGCGCGGTTAACGATGGTAGCGTAGTCAAAGAGGCACTCTTTCCGCGCATGAGTGGTGTGGCGCCTCACGCCAACATCATCTCTTACCAGGTGTGTCACCCATCGAACGAACTCAACCCAGGCTGTCCGGGTGAAGCCCTGATCGCTGGTATCGAAGATGCCATCAGCGACGGCGTAGACGTAATTAACTTCTCTATCGGTGGTCAGGATTCTCACCCATGGAGCGACGACGTCGAGCTGGCCTTCCTGTCGGCTCGCGAAGCCGGTATCTCGGTTGCGGCTGCGGCCGGTAACTCGGGTCAGCCTGCTGGCTACAAGGAATATTTCGGCGCTATCGACCATGCCTCGCCTTGGTTGATGAACGTGGCGGCGAGCACTCACTCTCGCGAGATCTTGGTTGAGACCAAGCTGGTCGATCCTATGGGTGGCGATGAAGCACCACGTTGGAGCGAGATCGTCGGCGGCGCGGTAAATACCAGCTCGGTAACGGGTATGGTGGTTAAGGCTAGCGACTATGGCGACGAGTATTGTGGCGAGCCGTTCCCGGCCGGCACCTTCGATCTGACCGACGCCGATGGTAACCCGACCGACGTGATCGTGGTGTGTAAGCGTAACGATCTGAACGATCCTAACGGTATCGCCCGTAGCGCCAAGGCCAACAACATCCTGGCTGGCGGCGCCGATGGCATGATCATGTACAACTACGCCAATGCCGACAGCATTGTGGCGACGGCAGCCTATTCTGTGCCAAGCATACATATCACCAAGCAGGAGTGGGATGGTCGCTGGGACAACGGTATGTCGGGTTACGGCCTGAGCGACTGGCTAGCCAAGGGCAGCAACCATATGCTGACCATCTCTGAAACTACAATCGATCGCGACCTGGATCCAGAGCGCGCCGACTGGTTGGCTGCCTTCTCGTCACGTGGTCCTAGCCCATCGACCCCAGAAGCCCTGATCCCTGCGGTTGCGGCCCCTGGCGTTAATATCTATGCCGCCTATGCCGATGAGCATCCATTCGTCTCTGGTGGTTCGTCAGGTGATTTCGCCTTCCTCAGCGGTACCTCTATGGCCTCGCCACACGTTGCCGGTGCCATGGCGCTGCTCAAGCAGGCCAAGCCGAGCTGGAGCGCTACCGAGATCCAATCTGCGCTGGCGATGACGGCGGAGAACAAGGTGCAATATCACAGACTCAACGATGAGAACGGTGATGTTGCGCTGGCATCGACCTACCGTGCCGGTACCGGTCGTATCAACGTGGCTAACGCCGCTAAGGCCGGTTTCATCATGGATGAAACGGTTGAGAACTTTAAGGCTGCCGATCCGCAAAATGGCGGTGCGGTGCACAAGCTGAATATTCCTCAGCTGGTGAACTTCGAGTGTAAGCCACAGTGTCAGTGGATCCGTACCATCAAGGCGACAACCGCCGGTAGCTGGAGCGTGACCCATGACGACGTGATGAACTGGGCCTTCGATTCTCGTTCACAGATGGCGCAGAACGGTGTGTCTATCAAGGTGACCCCGAGCGAGTTTACTCTGGAAGCGGGCGAAACCATGGATATCGTGGTCGAGGCTTCGATCATGGATACCCAGGACTGGTTCAGCAACGCGGAAGTTGAGCTGCACTCTAACCTGATCTTCACCGAAACCAGCGGCGCGGCGTCTGAGGCGCACTGGCCAGTGGTGTTCAAGTATGACAAGAACGGCATGCCAGGACGTCTGGCGGCAACGGCTCACCGTAATGATGGCAATGCGATCATCAAGGGGATCAGCCTGCCGGAAGGCGACAACATCCAAGGTCGTATCTTCGCGCCTGTTAAGGCCGACGTGAAGACCATCACCCTGCCGAAGGATAACGATGGTAGCTTCCCTTGGAGCAGCAATGCCGATCAGAGCGTGCCGATGGAAGAGCGCTTGGATGAGGCGACTCACGTGGAGATGATTCAGGTGCCGGCTAATGCCCGTCGTCTGATGGTCGAATCGTTCGGCACCACAGAGAGTGGTCTGGAAGGCAGCCTGGATAAGGGCAACCTGCTGGTTTACGTGGGTAAGGACTATAACGGCAATGGCAAGGCGGATCCGTTCGAAGAGCTATTGTGTGTCTCTAACCACATCCAGTACGACAACTTCTGTAACATCAACCAGCCGGAAGAGGGCCAATACTGGGCAATCTTCTACAACCCAAGAAAGGGCTCGGCGCAGAACAACTACCACGACTTCATGGAAGAGACCTTCCAGTTCGCGACAACTGTTGTGACCGACAATGTCGCCTCAGACATGAGTGTGGACGTGCCTGCCAGCAATGGTCAGGAGCCGGTCGATATCCAGGTGAACTGGAACCTGCCTGAGATGGTTGAGGGCGATGTTTACTACTCACTAATCGATTTTGGTACCTCAGAGGTCAACGCCGGCAATATCGGCAAGGTCGCCTTCAAGCTTGAGCGTGGTATCGATGACGTGCATCTGGATGTACCGCAAACCGGTGCCCATCTGGGTGAGCAGGTGCCTTTCACCTTCGAGGTGCAGCCTAATGATAGCGGCGCGGATCGTGCCTTCACCATTAGTGCCGACATCCCGGCAGGCCTGAGCCTGAATGTGGAAGATGTACTGACCTCGTCTAAGGCGATTGTGACAGACATCAGCCTGGAAGAAGGTAAGCTGACCATCAGCGGTGTTCAACCTAATACCGCCGATCAAGCGCCTAGCTACAATGTCACCACTAACCTGGAAGACGCCATGTGCCGCACGCCAGACTTTGGTAACAAGAATCCGGGTGGTTATGTGGATCTCGAAGAGTTCCGTATCTATCCGATCTTCAGCGGCTTCGCGCCGGTGGAATACGATGCCAACGGCCGTGCCGTCAATGGTAAGGACAACAACATCCTGAGCCGCAACGGTATCGTGCTGCCAATCGATGTGATCTTCGGTGGTCGTTATGACAGCTTCCATCTGTATAACAACAACGAAGAGCTCAATGTTGCTAAGCAGAACGCCCTGGATATCCATGCACACGGTATCGTGTCGCTATGGGAAGGTCAGCCTTTCTTCTTCCCATACCATGACATCTTCCCGTATCAGAGCTTCCCATACGAGTCGATCGGCATGATGTGGCGTGGCTTCGAGGCGCTGGATCCAAGTGCGCCAAAAGCTATCCTGTCGGCACCACTGGTCAACAACTTCAGCGAGCGTTCGGGCATCTCTATCGCCAGCACGCAAACTGGTTGGGGCATCCTGGAATACGATAACGCGCGTTCATACCTGCCTGCGGGCCGCGATGCAAACCGCGTCTATCAGTGGCAAGAGCTGGATGACAGATTCGACTTCGAGCTGATCTTCAACGTCAATACCCGTCATGGCGATGGTGAGTACGAGATGATGATGGCCTATGACAATCTGGACTTTGGTAGCCAAGACGGCCGTGGTTCTATCGGTATCCAAGGCTTCAAGGGCGGCGTCTATGCCTACGGTCCGCTGAGTGCCTACCTGGGTGAGCAGTTTACCTATGGCGAGCTGGACAAGAAGCTATCTGACGGTCTGGTGATCTGTTACGACTACGTGGGCCCTGAGTCTTCGCAGTTTGAGGTAACCGCTTGGACTCGCGTGAAAGACAATGCCGCTGGTCAAGACCTAACGGTTAACGCCGTGAGCCAGGTCGAAGGCATGGCCGACATCAGCATGAGCCACACAGTCAGTGTTGCCTCTAACATCACCCTGGGCGCCATCGCCGACCAGAGTGTGGAAGAGAACACTAGCCTGGAAGGCATCGCCGTGATGTACGCCGATGAGCAAAACAGCGTTAACCAGATCACCGTTACCGGTGAGCACATTACCGCTGTGGTCGATGGCCATACCTCAGGTAGCGAAATCACCATCACGCCAGAAGCCAACTTCTACGGCGAAGTGGAAGTCACGGTTACCGTGAGCGATGTGGAAAACCCAAGCGATGCGGCATCGACCAGCTTCATGCTGACCGTTGAGTCTGATGGCGTCGAGCCACAGCCAGAGCCAGAAACTCAACCTGAAGTCGAAGAGAAAGACGACGGTGGTGCGCTCGGTTTCGCGGCCCTGATGCTGCTAATGTTTGCCGGCCTACGCCGCAAGCTAGCACGCTAATCAGGGTAAGGTGTCAGGCGGTTTGTTATTGAGCCGCCTGATACTAAGCCGGAAAGTGAGTGCGTAAAATCGGTGCTTAGTCGTCGGAGTGATACCTAAGCACTATCTGTTAGCACAAACCAATTACTGAAGTGATTGCCAGTATTCCAGGGATGGAATGCTGGCTTTTTTTATGTTAGGCGGAAATTTCGGGCAAGTTGGCTAAGATTATTGATCTACTACAATTTATCTAGCATTAAGCACTGACACTGGTACTTTTTAGCTATATTTTACTTACAAATGTAATAAACCCTGTTGGAGTGGAACATGTGGCAATTAAGAATGAAAAATAAGCTGTTGGTATTTGCTCTCCTGCCCCTGATTTTGAGTTTTCTCTTCTTAGTTTCAATCACCTATAACCTGGAATCTAACTCCCTCGAAGAGAATATGTCGACCTTCAAGGCGAGCCTCTATAGCGAACGTAAGGCCCAGCTCAAGGATCAGGTCGATATCGCCCTGGATATCGTCGAGCATCAGCTCTCCCTGGGGGCGGCGGGCGATGTGAACAAGGCGCTGCGTAATGTGCGCTTCGGCACCGCCGGTTACTTCTTCATCTACGACTTTGACGGCTTCAACCGTTTCCACGCGGTCAAGCCCGCGCTGGAAGGCACGGCGCAGATCGGCATGACAGACCCTAACGGCAAGAAGATAGTGGTCGGCCTGATCGATGCCGCCAGAAGCGGCGATGGCTTCTTCAATTATGACTACTCCAAACCTGGGGTCACCGGCCTGGTGCCAAAGATTGGCTATGCCGCAACCGTGCCGGGTAAGGATTGGATCTTGGGTACTGGCGCCTACACCGACGATATCGACGCCCAGGTGGAGAGCTATCGAGAGGTGATGACCAAGCACATGAACGACAAGGCGATGATGATTCTGCTCTTCGCCCTGGTGCTGGTGGCGATCACCGCCGTGGTGATGCTGGTGGCCGCCCAACGCATGGTCAACCCGATTCACAACATGGTGCAGAACCTCGAAGATATTGCCAAGGGTGAGGGGGATCTGACCAAGCGCCTGGACGTGCAGGGCAGCGATGAGATCGCCATGTTGGGCCGCGCCTTCAATCAGTTTGTTGATAAGCTGCAGGGGATCATCAAGGATGTGGCCAGGGCCACCGTCGAGGTGAAGAGCGGCGCGGATAACATCTCCTCTCAGACCGCCGCCATGGCGCAGCAGCTGATCAGCCACAACAACGAGACGGATCAGGTGGTCACGGCGATCACCGAGATGTCGGCGACCGCCTCCGAGGTGGCCATGAGCACCACTCAGGTGGCCGAGGCAACCCAGGCGGCCACCCAGGATGTGGGCAACGCTCAGGAGTGCGTCGACAGCTCGCTGCATGAGGTCTCGACCCTGATGGCGGAGATCGATATGGCGGCCGGACACATTAACTCCCTCAACGAGCAGTCACAGAAGATCAACAGCGTGTTGAGTGTGATAGGTGGCATCGCCGAGCAGACCAACCTGCTTGCCCTCAACGCCGCCATCGAAGCGGCCCGCGCCGGTGAGCAGGGTCGCGGCTTTGCCGTGGTAGCCGATGAGGTGCGCAGCCTCGCCAGCCGGACACAGGCCAGTACCTTAGAGATCAACGAGATGCTGTCTGAGCTGCATAATCTGGTGTCGCTGGCGGTGAGCAGTATGGAGTCGAGCCAGCAGAGCTGTCATCGCTCGGTGACCTCGTCGCGGGCGATCTCCGATAGCCTGGGGGCGGTGACCTCGGCGGTGACCTCGATCAACGACATGAGTACCCAGATTGCCACGGCAGCTACCGAGCAGAGTTCGGTGACCGAGGAGATCAACCGCAATGTGTTTGCAATTCAGGAGATCGTCAACGATCTGCTACAGGCCAGTAACAGCGCCTCGGACACCAGTCAGGGACTGGCCAACGAGGGCCGTAACCTGGATACCCTGGTAGGTCAGTTTAAGGTGTAACGGGCAGTCTAAGGTGTAGCAGCCTGCTCGAAGCATCAAGTCGCTAAGCAACAAAGAAAAAGGCCACAACAGGAGTTGTGGCCTTTTTCACTACGTCAGCTTGTTCTAAGACCAACAGATCGCCTCGCTGGCCTTCTCGACCCTGACGGCGCAGATCTTAAACTCGGGGATCTTGGCCACAGGATCCAGCACATTGTTGGTCAGCTTGTTAGCCGCCGCCTCGGCAAAGTGGAAGGGCAGGAAAAGCACTCCCGGCTGGGCGCGGCGCGTGACGAAGGCGGCGATGTTGATGCTGCCGCGTCTCGTGGACAGGGTCAGCACGTCGCCGTTGTTCACCCCCAGACGGTCGGCGTCGATGGCCGACATCATCACCCTGGGTGAGCCCAGGGTATTGAGGCCGTCCGTCTTGCGGGTTAGGGTGCCAGTGTGGAACTGCTCCAGCAGGCGCCCGGTGGAGAGGGTGAAGGGATAATCCTCACAGGGCAGCTCGGCCGGCAGGCGGTAGCCGACGGGGGTCATCTTGCCGAGCCCTCGGGTAAAGCGCTCTCTATGCATCAGGCGGGTGCCCTCATGGCCAGGCTCTGGGCTGGGCCACTGCTTACCCTGCAGACCTTGTGGCGTGCTGGGGTCTGTGTCCTGCCATTGGATGCCGCGATACTGGGGGGTGACGCGGGTCAGCTCCTGCCAGATGGATGCTTCATCCTCATAGCGCCAGTCGGCGCCGAGGGCCTTGGCGATATCAGTGATGATCTGCCAGTCGCGGCGGGCCAGGCCTGGGCTGTCGATGGCAGCCTGCAGGCGCTGCACCCGGCGCTCGGTATTGGTGAAGTGGCCTGGCTTCTCGGCGAAGCTGGCGGCCGGCAACACCACATCGGCCAGCTGTGCCGTCTCCGTCATGAAGATATCCTGGACGATCAGCAGCTCGGCCGACTCCAGCCCTTGCATCACATGGGCTTGATCGGGATCGCTCAGTACAGGGTTTTCTCCCATCACATAGAGGGCTTTGAGCTTGCCGTGGGCCAGGGCGTGCATCATCTCGGTGGCCGCCAGACCTATCTGATCCGGTAGCCACTCCTGCTGCCAGGCTTGCCTGAAGGCGGCTTGCACCTCGGGGTCGGTGACCTTCTGATAGCCGGTGAAGTAGTTGGGCAGGGCGCCCATGTCACAGGCGCCCTGGACATTGCTCTGGCCCCGCAGCGGGTTGATCCCCGCGCCCTCGACCCCTATGTTGCCGCACAGCAGTTGCAGGTTGGCGATGGCGGTGACATTGTCATGTCCCGAGGTGTGCTGGGTGATCCCCATGGCATAGTAGATGGCGGTCTTCTCTGCCGTGCCTATCATGCGGGCCAGCTGGGCTATCTCCTCTTCGCCAACCCCGGTGATCTTGGCGGCGTTACTCAGGCTGTAGTCGTCCTTCATCACCTCGGCGCGCAGTGCGTCGAATCCTTCGACACGGCGACTGATGTAGTCGCTGTCGTGCCAGCCCTGCTTGATGATCTCCTGCATGATGGCGTTGAGCAGCATGACGTCGCTGCCGGGGCGGTGACGCAGGTAGAGCTCGGCGCTGTCGGCGATGCTCACCCGTTTGGGGTCGGCCACCACCAGGCGGGCACCGTGTTGGTTCACCGCCTGTTTGATCTTGGAGGCGATGATAGGGTGGGCGGCTTCGGTATCCGAGCCCAAGATGAAGATGAGATCCGAGGATTTTATCGACGGAATATCATTGGTCATGGCGCCGCTGCCAAGGCTTTCTTGCAGGGCGGTGACCGTCGAGGCATGACACAGGCGGGCGCAGTGATCTATGTTGTTGGTGCCGATGACGCTTCTAAACAGCTTCTGGAACAGATAGTTATCTTCATTGGTCGCCTTGGCGGAGGCCAGGCCCGCGATGGCGTCGCCGCCATGTTCGGCCTTGATGCGACCCAGCTGAGTGCCTATGTAATCGATCGCCTCATTCCAGCTGACCGGCACCAGCTCACCATCTCTGCGCAGCAGCGGCTGGGTCAGCCGTTGCTGGCTGTTGATGAAGTCGAATCCGAAGCGGCCCTTGACGCAGAGCATCCCCTCGTTGACCTGAGATCGGTTGTCGCCCGAGACGCGTTTGATTTCGCCAGTTAGGGGATCGCTGTGGATGATGACACGGCAACCCACGCCGCAGTATGTGCAGACGGTGGAGGTCTGTTTCAGCTCATGTTTAACGCCCTGACGCTTGTCTCTTGCATCGGTCAGCGCCCCTGTGGGGCAGACCTGGACACAATTACCGCACTGCACGCATTGGCTGTCGGCCATGGTGGCGCTGAATCCGGCGCGAGGCGCCTGGCGGCTGTGTGTTTCGGCCATCTCCTTGGGCAGTGCCAGGTAACTGTCGGGCTCGAAGCTGATCGCCTGATGGCCAGACTGCTGGCGGCACATGGCGACGCAGGCACCGCAGCTGATGCAGCGGTTGGGGTCGAAGTTGATAAAAGGTGTGCTGGCATCCTGGGTAAAGGCGCGGTGGCCCTGTTTATCGAGCGCGGCACCATCGACACGGTACTCGGTGGCGTAATCCCGCAGGGCACACTCAGTGTTGGCCTGACAGCCACACTCCAGGCAGCGGGCGGCCTCGAGCATCGCCTCCTCGTCGTTAAAGCCGAGTTCTATCTCGTCGAAATTATCCAGGCGCTTGTTGATGGCCAGTTCCGGCATCTTGGCCTTGGCCTGTAGCAGACGAGCCGGGAAGTGACGGCTGTCTGGCTTCTGCTCATCCTGCTTCTGGGAGTTGAAGGGCGCAGGTGTCAGTTCACAGCTCAGCTCGCCGCTCAGCAGTTTCTCGATGGCATTGGCGGCCTTACGCCCATCGGCCACCGCGGCAACCGCCGTGGCTGGGCCGGTGCGCGAATCACCGAGCACGAACAGCTTTTCTACTCCACTGGACATAGTATGTTCACAGCCGGAGAAGGTGTTCCAGCGGGTCAGGGCCACCTCGCCGGTGGAGAGCTGGCTCTCTGGATGCTCGAGGAAGGTCATGTCCGGGGTCTGGGAGACCGCGGGTATCACAGTGTCGAACGCCTCGGTGAAGGTCTCGCCCGTGGCCTTAGGTGAGCGTCTGCCGGAGGCATCGGGCTCGCCCAGGCGCATCTTCTCGAAGGTGACGGCATTGATACGGCCATTGGCGTCGCCATGGTTTTCGATGGGGTTAGTGAGGAAATAGAAGCGCACGCCCTCATGTTCGGCCTCCTCTATCTCATAGGCCTCAGCCGGCATCTCGTCGCGGGTGCGGCGATAGACCAGAGTCACCTCGGCGCCCTTGCGTAGCGCGGTGCGGGCGCAGTCGATGGCGGTGTTGCCGCCGCCGATCACCGCCACCTTCTGGCCTGTGTGGTAGTTGTTGTCTGTGCAGTGATCTTTAAGGTAATCCACCCCCAAGTAGCAGCCTTCGAGGTCTACACCCGGGTAGTTCATGGGCACCGCCTTCTGGGCGCCGATGGCGAGACAGACGGCGTCGAATTGGTTGACCAGCTCCTTGAGGTGGATGTCTCGGCCGAGGCGAGTATCTGTCTGTATCACTAGGCCATTCTGACACAGCAGGTCTATCTCTCTGTCCAGTATCTGCTTGGGCAGACGGTACTCGGGGATACCGTATCTTAGCCAGCCGCCCGCCTTGGGCATGGACTCGAAAATGGTCACCTCGTGACCTGAGTTGGAGAGATAGTAACCCGCGCTGATCCCCGCCGGGCCGCTGCCTATGATGGCGACGCGTTTGCCGGTGGCGGGCGCCTTGGGCGGCACATAGGTGTCTTCACTGTCCAAATCCAGGTCGGCGGCGTGACGCTTGAGTTGGCGAATGGCCAGGGGCTCATCCAGCTCGCCGCGGCGACAGGCCGATTCGCAAAACGCCGGGCAGACACGGCCGATAGAGAGCGGCAGCGGCAGGGTTTGTTTGATCACCTTGACCGCTTCCTTGTGGTTGCCCTGGGCGATATGCAGCAGATAGGACTGCACGTCTACGCCGGCCGGACAGGCCTGTTGGCAGGGCGCTTCGCAGTCGGCGAAGTGGTCGCTCAGAAGATGTTTCAGCGCCGCCTGGCGGCGCTTGCTAAGGGCGGCCGAATGGGTGATCACCTCGAGCGGTGCCTCGACCTGTGTCTTACAGGCCTTGACTGTGTGGAAGTCGCCCTTTTCGTCTCGCACCTCGACATAGCAGAGGTTACAGTCTTGTTTGCCCGCGAGTTTGTCGTCCAGTTGCTTGCCCAGATGACATAAATTAGGGATCGCTATGCCTGCGGCCTTGGCACAGGTGAGCAGATCTTCGCCCCGGTTGGCTTTGACGACCTGGCCGTCGAAGGTGAGTTCTATCATGGTAGGGACCTTTTATTAGAATCTAAGCTTGAGCTTGGCTACCTTGGTCTCGTCGATGATTTTTTATGGACTGCCTATGGGTAAAGAGGCTTATCGTAAATTAGCGAAACAAGGTTTGCTTGAGTATACCCAGAGGCTTTTTCACCACAGGTCTTAGTAGTGATTTTTTGTGCTGCATTTGCAGTGCTGCTCACAAATTGTGCTGAGTTTGTTGGCTTACGCCGTGGCGGAATTGGCGCGATTTGAGGTGGATCACACTCTGGTTTTAGCGGGTCATCTTCTTGACGAACACCACCACAAACAGGGCGATGGTAAAGCTGCCGGTGAAGGCCTCGACGGCCGCGATGGCGCGGGAATAGCCTATGGGGGTGAAGTCGCCATAGCCTAGTGTGGTGAAGGTGACGACCGAGTAGTAGATGCAGTTGAAGAAGAGCGCCAGGTTGGTGGTGAGATCGTTTTGCCAGTTGAACACATGGATATTGCCGTCATAGTTGAGGCCGGTAAACAGGTAGAGCAGGGCGCAGACGAAGATGAGTCCCATGGAGAAGCCGATCACCCGGGTGGGGGCCTCGCCATAGCCGCAGAAGATGTCGATCATCTTGGAGAGGATGCGCGAGTAGCTGTATTTGGGCATCTGATGGCGGCGCATGGTGAGCTCTTTACGCAGGTAGTCGCCGCCCATGGCAAACAGGCCTTCGCGCTCGGCTGCCTTGCGCAGATCCCGGTAGATCTCCTCGGCCTGTTCGAAATAGTCGAGGGCGATCTCGGTTTCGCCCACTCTCTCTGCCTCGTTGGCCAGACGTTCCTGCCTGAGGAGCTTACCGGTATTTATGTTCTCTATCTTGGCGCCGTTCCACTTGATCCCCAAGAGGTTGGTGCCCACCAGATTGGCGCAGTGAACATTGGCCTCGCGCAGATCTGCCTTCATCAGGCTGGCGTGTTGCAGGTTGAGGTTAAACATGTGCGCGCCCTGTAAATTGGCGCGATACAGCTCGGCGTGGCTCATGTCGAAGCCCGTCTTCTGATGGTGCCTCACCAGATCGATGCCGGGCAGGTTGGCCCGCTTGAGGGAGATGCCCCGCAGCATGCCGCCGTTGCGGGCGAAGGCCTCCAGACGGGCGACATCTTCCGGCTTATCTTTAATGATTTTAGGATCATGCCAATAACAGAGCCCAGAGGCTTCGGCCGGCTCGGTGCAGGAGAAACCTTCGTCTTCGTGATAGCAGCATTGGTTCGTCTGTTTCATATTGAACAGTATAGCCAGCCTGTTGAAAAGGGGCGGGGATTCTCCCCGCTGCCGGAGCCGGGCAAGAATGGCGTTTTTTGCGATGAAATTCGCTCAATTAGCACTGCTTCGCCCCTATGCGAAAAGGGACGATTGCGTTAAAATACCGCGTTTGCATTCCTGCCAATCGAATTTTAAGTAGAAAGAGTCATGTTTGAAGTAAATCCGGTTAAATTTAAAATCAAGGAGCTGGCCGAGCGCACCCAACTTCTTCGGGGGTATCTTTGACTACGATGCCAAGAGTGAGCGTCTAGAAGAAGTCAGTCGAGAGCTAGAGAGCGCCGACGTTTGGAACAATCCCGATAATGCCCAGGCCCTGGGTAAAGAGCGCGCCTCCCTTGAGGCCGTGGTCAAGACCATAGACGATATGGACAGTGGCCTAGAGGATGTGGAAGGCCTGCTGGAGCTGGCCGTCGAAGAGGAAGATGAAGACACCTTCAACGACGCCAACAGCGAGCTGGCTGGTTTAGAGAAGCGCCTGGAAGAGCTGGAGTTCCGCCGCATGTTCTCGGGTCCGAACGACGCCTCTGATTGCTACCTTGATATTCAATCGGGTTCTGGTGGTACCGAGGCTCAGGATTGGGCCAACATGGTGCTACGTATGTATCTGCGCTGGGGCGAAGCCAAGGGCTATAAGCCTGAGCTTATCGAAGTTACCGACGGCGATGTCGCCGGCATCAAGGGCGCCACCATAAAGTTTACCGGCGAGTACGCCTTCGGGTCGCTACGCACCGAAACCGGGGTACACCGTCTGGTGCGTAAGTCGCCGTTCGACTCCTCGGGTAAGCGTCATACCTCGTTCTGTTCTGTGTTTGTCTATCCGGAGATCGACGACTCTATCGAGATCGATATCAATCCGGCGGATCTGCGCATCGACGTTTACCGTGCCTCGGGTGCCGGTGGTCAGCACGTTAACCGTACCGAGTCTGCGGTACGTATTACCCACTTGCCGACCAATACCGTAGTGCAGTGCCAGAACGATCGTTCACAGCACAAGAACAAAGACACGGCGATGAAACAGCTGAAAGCTAAGCTGTTCGAACTGGAAATGCATAAACAAAACGCCGAGAAGCAAGCCGCCGAAGACGCCAAGTCTGATATCGGTTGGGGCAGCCAGATCCGCTCTTACGTGCTGGACGATGCCCGTATCAAAGATCTGCGTACCGGCGTGGAAAACCGTAATACCCAGAGCGTCCTCGACGGCGATCTGGACAAGTTTATTGAAGCTAGCCTGAAATCTGGCCTTTAACGAGAGAAGAAGATGACTGAACAAACTCAAGACGAAAACAAGTTAATTGCAGAGCGCCGTGCCAAGTTAGATCACGTTCGCGCTTCTTGCCCTGCTAACGGTCACCCGAACAACTTCGATCGAAAACATAAGGCTGCCGACATCCAGGCCGAGTATGGTCAATACAGCAAGGAAGAGCTGGAAGAGATGAATGTCCAGCGTTCTATAGCCGGTCGTATCATGGCCAAGCGTGGTCCCTTCCTGGTGATCCAAGACGTGAGCGGTCGCATCCAGGCCTATGCTGGTAAAGACGTTCAGAAAGATCTTAAGGCCAAGTATCAAGGTCTGGATATCGGTGACATTATCGGTGTGACCGGCCAGCTGCACCTGTCTGGCAAGGGCGACCTCTATGTCAACATGGAAGAGTACCAGCTGCTGACCAAGGCACTGCGTCCACTGCCTGAGAAGTTCCACGGCCTGACCGACCAAGAGACCCGCTACCGTCAGCGTTATGTTGATCTGATCGTGAACGAAGAGTCACGTGCGGCCTTCATCATGCGCTCTAAAGTGGTTACCGCTATTCGTAACTTCATGGTAAGCAAAGAGTTTATGGAAGTGGAAACCCCTATGATGCACAGCATCCCGGGTGGTGCCTCTGCGCGTCCTTTCATTACTCACCACAATGCGCTGGATATCGAGATGTACCTGCGTATCGCGCCTGAGCTATATCTCAAGCGTCTGGTGGTAGGTGGTTTCGAGCGCGTGTTCGAGATCAACCGTAACTTCCGTAACGAAGGCCTGTCGCCACGCCATAACCCAGAATTCACCATGATGGAATTCTATATGGCCTATGCCGACTACAAAGATCTGATGGATCTGACCGAAGAGATGCTCTCTTCGATCGCCAAAGATCTGCTGGGTGATACCAAGCTGCCATACGGCGAGCACACTATCGACTTCGGCGGTCCATACGAGCGTCTGAGCATGCTGGATGCGATCAAGAAGTACAACCCAGACAACGAGACGATTCAGTCTATGACCTATGAAGAGGTTAAAGACGTCGAGTTTATGCGTAACCTGGCTAAGAGCCTGGGCATGACTATCGAGAAGTTCTGGACCTGTGGTCAGTTGCTGGAAGAGATCTTCGGTGAAACCGCCGAGCCTAAGCTGATGCAGCCTACCTTCATCACTGGCTATCCGGCCGATATCTCGCCGCTGGCCCGTCGTAACGATGAAAACCACTTCATCACCGACCGTTTCGAGTTCTTCATCGGCGGTCGCGAAGTGGCCAACGGCTTCAGCGAGCTGAACGATGCGGAAGATCAAGACAAGCGCTTCAAGGCGCAGGTTGATGCGAAAGATGCGGGCGACGATGAAGCCATGTTCTATGACGCCGACTACATCACGGCGCTGGAGCACGGTCTGCCACCGACTGCCGGTCAGGGTATTGGTATCGACCGTCTGGTGATGTTGTTTACCAACACTCACACCATTCGTGACGTGATCCTCTTCCCGGCGATGCGTCCTCAGGGATAAGCAGGCAACGCTTAATTAAAAACCAGCCCCAGGGCTGGTTTTTTTATCTGCGCCATTTGGAGCTAAAGTGACCGCCTGAGATGAAGTTTTAGATTAAACCACTGATAAGTTACTCTATTTCTAGTATAAGATGGGTTGGTCCGCTGCCCGCGCCATTTTTTGTCGGGGCTAACACACTTTTGTTAAATTAAGGTTAATTTATCGCATTTGCAGGTGTCCATTACGACTATTTGGCGATAAGCTAGCGAAAAGGATTCAGGGATAGTGACACTCGGTCGTCGCTCTCGGAGTAGGATAGTGATAGATATCAAGATTCCAGATGAAGCGTTACAAGATTGGCAGGAAGCGTTAGAGACCCTGGCCCAGGCGTTTGACGGCAGTCTTTTCCTGCTGGCCCTCACCGCCAGCGATGGTCTGACGCCACAGCTTAGCCTGTGCGATGACAATCAGGTCCATCGCCAGAGTGTCGCCCAGCTTTGCGCCCAGGGACTCAGCCTGTTTCGCGACTATATCGAACATCCCCATCATCCCCGTGAACCTGTCGATGTCGGCGGCATCATACTGCATCCGCTCTTCTGGCCGTCCCAGGCGCTTTATGGCGCCCTGTGTCTGGTGCCAAACGAACGGCCCAACCACGACAAGCGGCTAAACACCCAAGTCAAGCTGACCTGTCAGGCGATGCAATATGCCCTGGTCAACCTCTATCAGACCCATCGCCAGCAGTTGCTGGAGATAACACCGCAATCGGCGCCGAATGTGGATCTGCAACTCTTCATCGACAGCCTGCAGGAGCATGTGTGGATGAAGGATGTGGCGGGGCGCTACGTGCTGATCAACCACAGCGTCGAGATCGCCTGGGGCCGCAGCAAAGAGCAGCTGCTTAATCGCACCGATGATGAGATCTTCTCCCCCGAGCTAGCCGAAGAGTTTGTTCAGGGGGATTATGAGTCAATCGTGCGCGGCGTGCAGGTGACGGCCGCCGAGTGCGAGGCTAAAGATATCGACCAGTCCAACTCCTGGCTGGAGACCACTAAGGTTCCGGTCGTCTCGCCCGACGGCACTCTGGAGGGGGTGATCGGCATCTCCCGTAACATCACCTCCCATAAGGCGGCCCAGGAACAGCTGGAGCTGGCGGCCAACATCTTCGAAAACTCGGTGGAAGGTGTGGTGATCACCGATGCCAGCGGCAATATCATCGAAGTTCATGGCGCCTTTACCGAGATCACCGGCTATAGCCGCGACGAGGTGCTGGGGGAAAATCCACGCATCTTAAATTCCGGCCGTCACGACAAGGCCTTCTTCGAGCGCCTGTGGCGCTCGTTGCTGACCAACGGCAAGTGGCACGGCGAGATCTGGAACCGACGCAAGAGCGGCGCCATCTATCCGGAGCAGCTCACCATCAGCTCCATGTATGGCGACGATCATCAGGTGCGCTACTTTGTCGCCGTGTTTGCAGATATCTCAGCTCAGAAGCAGAGCGAGAAGGAGTTGGCGCGGCTGGTGTACCACGACCCGCTGACCAAGTTGCCCAACCGCATGATGCTGTCGGCCAACCTGGAGCAGGAGCTGAGACACGCCGCCCGTGAAGAGACTGAGCTGGCGCTGATCTTCATCGACGTGGATCTGTTTAAACATATCAATGACAGCTACGGCCATGTGACCGGCGATGCCATCTTGGTGGAGGTCGCCAGACGTCTGGGACAGAAGCTCGGCGAAGAGGCGACCCTGGCCAGGCTGGGTAGCGATGAGTTTATCGCCGTCCTGCCCCATGTGGAGAGTGACGACAGTGTCTCCCTTATGGTGAGTCGGCTGCGTGAAGCCTTCGATGCGCCCTTCTTGCTGGATGACGAAGGCAGCGTGCGCCTCACCGCCAGCATGGGGGTGGCCATCTATCCGGGTGATGGCGAGAGTGGCGACACCCTGCTGCGTAACGCCGATACCGCCATGCACAGGGCCAAGGCCAATGGCCGCAACAACTACGCTTTCTATACCCAATCTTTGACTCTGGCCTCGGTGGAGCATCTTAAGCTACAGAGCGCGCTGCACGATGCTATCAACAAGGATGCCTTCTATCTGGTGTATCAGCCTAAGTTGGCGCTGGGCACGGGTCAGTGTGTCGGCTTCGAGGCGCTGCTGCGCTGGGAAGATCCACAGCTTGGCACTATCTCGCCGGCCATCTTTATCCCAGTGGCTGAGAATATCGGCCTGATCAACGAGATAGGTCTCTGGGTACTGAAACAGGCGGCGACTCAGGGGGCTCAATGGTTAGCCGAGGGCAAGACTTTCGGTCGTATCTCGGTGAACGTTGCCGGGCCTCAGTTGCAGCAGAAAGCGTTTTGCGCCCAGGTGAAACGCGCGCTCGACGAGGCGGGACTGCCGCCCGAATACCTTGAGCTGGAGGTGACCGAGAGCTGCATGATGTCCGATCCCCTGGCGGTGATCGAGGTGCTTAAACAATTGGGCGAGCTCGGGGTCGAGTTGTCGGTGGATGATTTCGGTACCGGCTATTCGTCGCTGAACTACCTGAAGCGTCTGCCCATACATAAGCTGAAGATAGATCAATCCTTCATCCGTGATATTCCCAGAGACGGCAACAACACGGCAATCGCCAAGGCGGTGATCGCCCTTGGCCATGCGCTGAATCTCTGCATCATAGCAGAAGGGGTGGAGACGCCGGAGCAGGCGGCCTTCCTCGAGGCAGCGGGGTGCGATCAGGCCCAGGGCTATCTCTACAGCAAGCCCAGAGTGGTCGAGGAGCTGGCCGAGTTCTTAGGTTAGCGCTAGGGCTAGTACTTAGCTTAGCGCTTGGGCTAACGTCTGGCTTAACCTAGTGTCGCGAGCGGTTTAACTTCGCCTGGCAGCAGCGTGCCCAGGTGGATATCGCCTATGCGTACCCGCACCAGCCTCAGGGTGGCAAAGCCCACGGCGGCGGTCATCTTACGTAGCTGACGATTCTTGCCCTCTGTGATGGTGATCGCCAGCCAGCTGGTCGGCCCGTGGCGGGCGTCTCTTATCTTGCGTCCCCGCGGCGGTAGATTGGGCGCTTGGTCGAGACGGTGCGCGCGGCAGGGTAGGGTGCGATACTTCGCGCCCTTGATGCCTATCTCAACCCCTTCGCATAGCCTCAATATCGCCTTATCAGTGATCTCGCCATCGAGCTGCAGGTAATACTCCTTCTCTATTGATTTGCTGCGCACCGCATGGCTGGTCTTGCCATCAGTGGTCAATAGCAGTAATCCCTCAGAGTCATGATCCAGCCGGCCGATCGCCATGATGCCCGTTGGGAAGTTGGCCAGCTCACCAAGTAAAGGCTTACATTTACGCCGCTCGCCGACAAACTGGCTCAGATAGCCGTAAGGCTTAAAGATCATGAAGTGCTGGGCAGGCGTGCTTGTTTGCCCAGTCAATTGCATCTGTTCTTGGGCTTCGCCTTGAGTCGCTTCAAGTGAATCTGGGGTAATTTTCAAAGGCGTGACCTTTGCTGGCATAGATGCTGACATGGGCTTCTCTGTGGTAATGGACGGGGGCAGTTTACCACGAATGGCACGGCGTTTTTATGGTCAGATTAATAATGACAACGCTGTCATTTGTGGTTATAGTAATGTTAATTTCTCTCATCGGCGCGTAGAGCTGCTGCAGCCAGCCGCCGTGAGAGGGCGTTAACTACCAGGGCCGAGACGAATCAAATCATGCAAATTGTTATTCTAAAAGACAGCGCCGAGGTGGCGGAATATGGTGCCAATCTCATCATCAATCAGCTTAAGCGTAAGTCGGACTCTGTGCTGGGGCTGGCAACTGGTTCGACCCCTGTGTCTCTCTATCAGCGCCTGGTGGCGGCCAATCAGGCGGGCGCCGTCTCTTTCGAGGGCGTGACCAGCTTTAACCTGGATGAATATCTGGGGCTGGAGGGCAGCCATCCCCAGAGCTATCGCTACTTCATGGACAACCAACTGTTTGATGCTATCGACATCAATAAGGCCAACACCCATGTGCCGCCGGGGGATGCCGAAGATCCCATCGCCGCCTGCGAGGCTTATGAGGCGCAGATCCAGGCCGCCGGCGGTATCGATATTCAGCTGCTCGGCATAGGCCGCAACGGACATATCGGTTTCAACGAGCCCTCGTCTGGTTTGATGTCACGTACCCGGGTCAAGACGCTGACCCAGGCGACCATAGAAGACAATGCCCGTTTCTTCGCCGGAGGGGAATATCAGCCCCATCTATCGATCACCATGGGGATAGGCACCATTTTAGATGCCAAGAAGGTGCTGCTGCTGGCCACAGGTGAGAGTAAGGCCGACGCCATTCGCGCCGCGGTAGAGGGCGCCCTGAGCGCTGCCTGCCCGGCATCGGCGTTGCAGCTGCATCGCGACGCCGTATTGGTGATCGATGAGGCGGCGGCATCTAAGCTGGCCGACAAGGAGTTCTATCGTCATATCGAGGCAGAGAATCAGCTGCTGCAGGCCAGACTGGCGGCCCTCAAGGCCGGCGAGTAGTAACTGCTATTGGTAAACAAAGGGCGTCTCTTACTGGAGGCGCCCTTTCTGTTTTGTGGCCTTGCCATGGCAAGGCCTTGTTATTAATCGGCTCTTTTCAGTTACTAAGAGCTGGTACTAAGAGCTGGTACTAGGCGCTGGTATTAGGAGCCGATGTTAGCTGCCGGCGCCGCTTTCCAACGCCCTGATTCTTGACTATGTTATGACAGATACAACTAGACCAGACCATTTTGCGCTCGCCACAAGCTTATCGCCATCCTGCTAAGGAACTCGCCATGCTAAAGAAACTCCTGATACTCGTACTCCTGCTACTCTCATCTCCCTTTATTGCCGCCCTCTTTATCGAAGAAGATTATCGTGTGGATACTCAAATCGTTATCGACAGGCCGGCGGACCAGGTGTTCGACTTCTTGAGAAAGCTCAAAAACCAGGATCAATTCAGCGTCTGGGCCAAGATGGACGCGGCCATGGAGAAGAGTTATCGCGGCGAGGATGGCACAGTTGGGTTTGTCTCAAGCTGGCGCAGCGATAACCCAGATGTCGGCGCGGGAGAGCAGGAGATCATGGCTATCTTCCCCGGCAAGCGTATCGAGTATGAGCTGAGATTTAAGACGCCCTTCGAGGCGGTCTCGCCCGCCTATATCACTACCGACGCCCTGGGGCCGAACCGGACCGAGGTGCACTGGGGCTTTAGCGGCCACATGGCCTATCCCATGAATATATTGCTGCCGCTGATGCAGGTGGATGCCATGGTGGAGCGGGATCTTAGTCAGGGGCTGAGTAACCTCAAGACCCTACTCGAGAGCAAGTGAGCCTGAGGGAGATGGTCATGGAAAAGCACAACATCTTTGCGTCCCTGCCGGAGGATCTCACCCTGGAGGTGTTCGAGCCCCTGGTGGATACCGGCGGCGTGTTGATCGAGCGTATCGTCTCTAAGGCCCATCGTACGCCAGAAGGACAATGGTACGATCAGGACAGAAATGAGTGGGTCATGGTGCTTAAGGGAGAGGCGACCTTAGTGTTCGAGGGCGCCGAGGTGGTGCACCTTAAGGTGGGCGATCATCTTAATATTCCTGCCCATTGCCGCCACAGGGTCAGCTGGACCAGTGAGCAGGAGGAGACCCTATGGCTGGCGGTGCATTACTGAATATAAGGGGACTGGCACTAGCAAAAGCCGAGGCTCGAGTGGATTGTGAGCCTGATGACTGGCTGGCTTGGTGAAAAAATGCGCGATATCGAGGTGTTTTGTGAGCCAGGTCTGTTATAATCGCGCCCCTAATTTTTATCTATCTGTGATCTGATTCGAGACTCCTCATGGACAAGCCTGAGATTTTTATCCCCGATAGCGCCCCGATCGCGCCGGTAACTACCCGCTCAAACCGCCTCGAGCTCCTGGCACCCGCCAAGAATGCCGACTATGGTATCGAGGCCATCAAGCATGGTGCCGACGCCGTCTATATCGGCGGCCCAGCCTTCGGTGCCAGGGCGACTGCCGGCAATAGCGTCGAGGATATCGCGCGTCTGTGTGAGTTTGCCCACCGCTATCACGCCCAGGTATTTGTTGCCATCAACACCATCTTGATGGACGACGAGCTGGACGCGGCGCAGAAGCTGATCTGGCAGGTGTATGAGGCTGGTGCCGATGCCCTAATCGTGCAGGATATGGGGGTGCTGCAGCTGGATATTCCGCCAATCGCCCTGCACGCCAGTACCCAGATGGATAACCGTAACCCAGAGAAGGTTGCCTTCTTGGAGCAGGTGGGCTTTTCTCAGGTGGTGCTCGCCCGCGAACTGGGCCTGAGTCAGATCCGTGATGTGGCGGCTAAGACCAATATGCAGCTGGAGTTCTTCATTCACGGCGCCCTGTGCGTCGCCTACAGCGGCCTGTGTAACCTGAGTCATGCCTTCAGTAATCGCAGCGCCAACCGAGGAGAATGCTCGCAGATGTGCCGCCTGCCGGGGGATCTCAAGACCCGCCAGGGGGAGGTGTTGGCGCAGAACGAACACTTGCTGTCGCTCAAAGACAACAACCAGACAGATAACTTAGAGGCGCTGATCGACGCCGGTATTCGCTCCTTTAAGATCGAGGGCCGCCTCAAAGATCTCAGTTATGTGAAGAACGTGACCGCTCACTATCGCCAGGAGCTGGATAAGATAATCGCGCGTCGCCCCGAGTTTGTGGCCTCGAGCCATGGCCGCTGCGAACACAGCTTCACGCCTAACACGGAGAAGACCTTCAACCGTGGCCGCACCGACTACTTCGTCAACGAACGTAGCCAGGGGGTCAGCGATTTCCGCTCGCCGAAATATATCGGCGAAGAGGTGGGCAAGGTGGCGGCTCTGGGTAAAGACTTTATTCAGGTGGAATCGAGCCACAGCTTCAACAACGGTGACGGCCTGTGTTACTTCCCGCCAAACTATGAGAAGGCCAAGCAGTCTGACGATAAGTTGCAGGGGCTCAGGGTTAACCGCGCCGAAGGCAACAAGCTGTATGTGATCGCCGTGCCGGGCGATCTTAAGGTGGGCGCTACCCTGTATCGTAACCATGACCAGGCGTTCGAGACAGTACTGGCCAAGGAGTCCTCCAAGCGTATCATCAAGGTGGACATGACCCTGAGCGACACCGCAAAAGGGATCGCCCTGACCATGACAGACCAATATGGCCTGAGCGCCACCCGCGAGCTGGAACTCGACAAGACCCCGGCCACAGACACAGAGAAGGCGCTGAAGAATCTGCGTAAGCAGCTGGGTAAGCTGGGCAGCACGGACTTCGAGGCCCGCGAGATCAATATCGAGACCGCCAGTCCCTGGTTTATGCCGGCTTCCCTGCTTAATGGCCTGCGCCGTGACACGGTTGCCGCCCTGGAGCTGGCGCGCGTCGAGGGCTACGAGCGCCCTCAGGCATGGAAATACAACCAAGACGCCGTCTATCCCTTTAAGCACCTTAGCTTCATGGGTAACGTGGCCAACGAGAAGGCCAAAGACTTCTACACGCGCCATGGGGTGATCGAGATAGAAGACACCTATGAGAAGAATGGCGTGACCGAGGATGCGCCGCTGATGGTGACCAAGCACTGCCTGCGGTTTAACTTTAACCTCTGCCCGAAAGAGGTGCCCGGCATCAAGGCGGAGCCGCTGCAGATTGAGATAGGTAAAGATGTGCTTAAGCTGGTCTTCGACTGTCCTAAATGCGAAATGATGGTTGTCGGCGCTAACCGTCAGGTATAGGCTAGGGAACAAATTAAGTTCACTTTCAAGGAGATCAAATATGGGACTGTTAGATGCGCTGATGGGCAATGCTGCCGAAGTGAACCTGGATGAGTTAGCCCAGGAGCTGGGGCCCATCATGGGCGACAACGAGCAGTTAGCGCTGGCTTACCGTGTCATCCGCGACATGTTCGTGTTTACCAACAAGCGACTCATCCTCATCGACAAGCAGGGCGTCACCGGCAAGAAGGTGAGTTATCACTCTGTGCCCTATAAGGCGATCACCCATTTTGAGGTGGAAACCGCCGGGACCTTCGACATGGACGCCGAGCTAAAGCTATGGATCTCGGGGCAGAAAGATCCCCTGGTGAAGGAGCTGAAGAAAGGCACCGACGTCGTGGGCATTCAGAAGACGATTGCTAACTTTTCGTTATAAAACTAGCTAGTTATAAAGCCGCGACTCTTTTTAGAGTGCGTTTTTAAAGTGAATAAGCCCAGGCCTAGCCCTGGGCTTTTTGTTGCCAGTTCCAGCCTGGGGTCGAGAGCAGATCTTGCCTCACTATCTTGGTCTGTCCCAGCTGCTTGTCGAGTTCGATTAGCTGGCACTGCTCAAATTCGTTGAGGGCATTGATCAGCCGATTGGCGTGGGACACCACCCAGAGCTGACACACCTTAGATGCCTTGGCGATAAGCCGGGCAAGGGCCGGTAACAGATCTGGATGCAGGCTGGTCTCCGGCTCGTTGAGCACCATCAGCTCAGGCGGCCTTGGGGTGAGTAGGGCGGCGATCAGCAGCAGATACCTGAGGGTGCCGTCGGAGAGCTCCTGGGCGTTGAGGGGCCTTAGCAGCCCCTGCTGGTGAAAGTTAACGCTTAACAGGCCACTGGCCTGGTAGCCTATGGTGACATGGGCGCCGGGAAAGGCATCACTCACCGCCTCATCGAAGCTTTCCCTATCGCCTATCTCGAAGATGGTCTGAATCGCCGAGGCCAGATCCCGGCCGTCATGGTGCAGCACTGGGGTGCGGGTACCCAGCTGCGGCTGACGCGCGGGGGCCTCGCTGTCGCTGCGGAAATGATCGTAGAAGCGCCAGGCGCGGATGCTGTCTCTGAGCCTGAGCACCTCGGGCGTGCGGGTGGGATCCGACAGCTCGGTGAAGATGCTGTCGCCGTGCTGCATATGCTGATTCAGGCTCTGCCAGCCATCTTGCCCCCCTTGCTGGGCGCGCCCCTTCACCATGGGGCCACGTCGCTCCACCAGTACGGCGGCGGGTCGATACTTGTTGCCGACCCAGATCGCCTCGCGTTTTATCTGAGGATCTAGCCCGAAGAGGGTGGTGCTGTCGGGCTTGGGTAGCCCAAGCTCAATCAGGTAGCTGAACTCATCACCGGCAAAGCCCAGTTTCAGTCGCTTGGTCTGCTGGCGTACCGTAGGGGTTATTTCGGTGTCACCACTCAACATCCCCTTGGTGAGGTTTTCCGGCCCCGCCCAGAAGCAGGAGTCCAGCCCGCCTTCCTGGGCCAGAGCATTGACCACGCCACCTTGGGCCGTCTGTGCCAGTAGCCTAAGCGCCTTGTAGAGGTTGGACTTGCCACTGCCGTTGGCGCCCGTGACCAGATTGAGCCGCCCCAGGGGCAGGCGTATGTCTCGCAGCGAACGGTAGTTGTTGATGGCTAAGGTGGTCAGCATGGCGCTCTTTTTTTGTGGTTTTAGTATTGGTTTTAGTAGTGGTTTTCGTTGTTGTGGTTGAGCATGAGTTTAATTTTGGCTTGGGACCATAGTGGCATCTTTAGGCTCTCGATGCCATCAACACTCAAACGCGGGGCGAGCCTATCCTTTAGCCGCTTATCCCTGTTGCAGCTTGGCGAGATGCGCCTTGCGCTCCGGGGTATAGTGCCACCAGGGCTGAGACGCTTCCCCTTCCATGAAACGCACCGCGGCGATAAACACATCGATGACACAGGGATCGTGACGACACTGGGTGATGGCTTCGAGCTGGGCGTGCATCTGATACGGATCCAGCCCGATAAGCTCCTTGGGCTGATGCAGGCCGAGCTTGTAAAAATCCTCCGCCGTGGCCTTACCCACGTTGGGGATCATGGTGAACTCAGTGATGGTATCGCGGGCTGACATCTGGTTTCTCTTCTTATCTGTGTGGTTTTAAGTGTACGGCGTTTAACGCGGCTTGTCAGCGACTCCCTAGGCCAGCAAGGCATAACCGACCGCGACTAGCATGGCGATGGCGAAGAAGATGCGCAGCGCCCTCGCGGCCTTTGGCCTGGAAAATAGCGGGCGTAGCAGGCCGCCGAAGATCAGCCAGAGGCTGTCTACCAGAGTCGCGACCAGCAAGGCGCAAACGCCCGTGGCCAGATAACCCAGGGCCGTGTTCTCCAGTGGCAGTAAAAACTGGGAGAAGATGGCCAGGAAGGCGGCATAGGCCTTGGGATTAAGCAGGTTGAGGATAAAGCCATCCTTGAAGCTCGGTGCCTGCTGCGCGTCATCTAACTGGGTGCAGGGGGCACTGGCAATCTTATAGGCGATGAAGGCGATATAGGCGGCGCCGAGCAGCTGACAGGTTAGCCTGAGGTCGGGAAAGCGGCTAAACAGGGCGGCGAGTCCGGCGCTGGCGCCTATGATGGCGACCGAGAGCCCAAGGAGTATGCCCGCCAGGAAGGGGGCGCCGCGTCTTATGCCAAAGGTGGCACCCGTGGCGGCCAGTGCCAGCGGCGCTGGGCCGGGTGAGCCCAGTAGTAATCCGGTGGCGGCGATTAACGAAACGAGTGATTCCAACATGCCAGGCTCCTTGTGGCGCGCTTTTGATGGGCAACCCATATGCCCGGATTGAGCATCTTAGCCTGATTGGTTTATCTGTAAAGCCATGGGGGCGATTTGGCGCGGCGCCTCGCTGCAAGGCTAACGCTACACCTAACACTGCCCTCTTGGTAACTCGGCGATAAACCTGGCGATAGAACTTGCGATAAACCTGGGGGCGACACCAGCGAGGTCTGCACAGGTTTCATTACACTTTCGACTTCCTGCCTATCGGGCCGATGCGGGCTGCTTAAGGATATCTTGCTGCCAGCGCTCGGCGAGAAAATCGATGAAGTGGCGAATCAGATGTTGCTGATAGCTGCGCGAAAGGTAGACGGCCCACAGCGTCTTACCCGGCAGGTGATATTCAGGCAGCAGCTCGACCAGCGCCCCAGATGCCAAGTGCACATTGGCGAGATCGCAGGGCAGGTGAATGAGCCCCTTGCCCCGCAGCGCCGCCTTGATGAGGACGCCCATGTCGTTGGCCTGCAGGTTGCCGCTGATCTTTTTTTCGATATTTTGATTGTCTTTGACAAACAACCAGCGGGTTTGGCTGGCGTGCAGCAAGCAGTTGTGCGCCGTGATATCGTCGAGACTGGTGATGGGCTCATGGGCGGCGAGATAGTCAGGCGAGGCGCACAGCACTGAGTCTATATGCATCAGGCGACGGGCGATCAGGCTCTCATCGGGCTGCTGGGTGTAACGCAGGGCGATATCAACCCGCTCATCGACCAGCTGCACCATCTCATCCGACAGCAGCAACTGCACCTTGACCTCGGGATGCTCGCGGGTGAAGTCGTCCACCGCATCGAACAGTAGCGCCTGACCCAGGCCGATGGGGGAGGCGATACGTATGCTGCCGACCAGCTCCTGTCTATGGCGCTGGGCGCGGTTTTGCAGCGCCGCGACCTCATCGAGGATCTTCTGACAATAGATGAAGGCCTCTTCGCCCTGCACGCTCAGGCTGACACTGCGGGTGGTGCGATGCAGCAGGCGCAGTCCCAGCCAACGTTCCACCTCCTGAATATGGCGGGAGACCTGTAGTCGGCTGAGGCCTAGTTGTTCGGCGGCCTGGGTAAAGCTGCCGCAACTGGCCACCTCGACGAAGCTACGGATCGCGCTGATCTTATCCATTCTAGTAACCTTATTTTGTAACCCAGATTGGTAACACAAAGTGAAACAATGATGCTCTATCTAAGCTGTTTATCACGATAATCTGGCTAAGTAAACTGATGCCAATTTAGTCAGATAGTGAGGAACAGAAGATGAATATAGCGATTATTGGTGCCACGGGTTGGATAGGCAGTACCTTGATGCAGGAAGCCTTAAGCCGCCAATTGCCGGTCACCGCCCTGGTGAGAGACCCGTCTAAATTAAGCGGTGAGTTAGCCGGTCAGGTTACGGCGCGGGTCGTCGATCTCGAGCAGGGTATCGACCCTCAGGTATTCGAGGGGATTGACCTGGCGATCGCCTCCGTGGGTGGACGAGCCTCTGGCCAGCATCAATTGGTGCCCCAGAGCGCCAAGGCGCTGCTCGAGCTGCTGCCCAAGACTCAGGTTAAGCGCCTGCTGTGGGTCGGCGGTGCCGGCAGTCTCGAGCTGGCCCCAGGCCAGACCCTGGTGCAATCGCCAGGATTCCCGCCAGAATACAGGGATGAGGCCTTAGCCCAGGGTGAGGCGCTCGAGGTATTCAGGGCGAGTGACTCGCCGCTTAACTGGACCTTTGTCAGCCCGGCGGCAGAGATCTACCCCGGCGCCAGCGAAGGGCCCTATCGCATCGGCGGCGATAAGTTTTTCACCGACGAGGAGGGACGCAGCCGCATCTCGGTCGCGGACTACGCGAAGGCGATGCTGGATCTAATTGATTCAGACGACTATGCCCGCCAGCGGATCAGCGTGGCTTACTAGAGTCGCGAAGAAGCGCATTAGGGCCTGAAAAACAAAAAGCCACTCTATGAGTGGCTTTTTTAATGGCTTTTTTAATGGCTTTTGATTCGGCCTATGGCTTAACCGTCTTCACGCCTTCTGGGGTGCCGACCAGCAGGACGTCGGCGCCGCGGTTGGCGAACAGGCCATTGGTGACCACACCAACGATCTGGTTGATCTGCTCTTCAAGCGCCTTTGGATTGAAGATCTTCATGTTGTAGACATCCAGGATCACGTTGCCGTTATCTGTGACTACGCCCTCACGGTAGACAGGGTCACCGCCTAATTTGACCAGCTCGCGGGCCACGTAAGAACGCGCCATAGGAATCACTTCTACCGGCAGCGGAAACTCGCCCAATACCTCGACTTCCTTAGTGTTATCCACGATGCAGACGAACTTGTCGGCCACGGCGGCAACAATCTTCTCGCGGGTCAGCGCGGCGCCGCCACCCTTGATCATGTCCATGAGGCCGTTGATCTCGTCGGCGCCATCGACATAGACAGAGAGCTGATCGACAGAGTTCAGGTCGAATACCGGGATCCCCAGCGCCTTCATCTTCTCGGTCGAGGCCTCAGAGCTAGACACTGCACCTTCGATATCGGCCTTCATGGTGGCCAGTGCATCGATAAAGTGGTTAACGGTCGAGCCAGTACCCACGCCGACAATACTGTCTTTCTCTACATACTCGAGCGCGGCCCATCCGGCGGCTTTTTTCATTTCATCTTGAGTCATAAGGAGTTCCTATAAGGATAAACGAAGCATTTTGTCGTCATTATACCTTTAGTTCTCCTCTGGAGTATGTCAAATGACGCAGTTTGTTGCTTTAGCGCAGAATTTATTCCCCAGATCCCAGGGGAAATTTGTGTGAAATCTCCCAACTTGAGCCTGCGGCTAGGGTTTTGTCTGGCGCCCTCTGGAAAAATGCATTGAGGCAGAGTACTTTAGCTCTCAACAAGCGTACTTTAGCTTGCAGTTAGCGCTAAAGATTAGCGCTTAATTCGCGAGAGCGCCCTCACGCCCAAGGCGGTGGGTAAAGGATATAGAAGAGAGTAAGGAGAGAGCATGGCGGGCGCGAGTCTGTTAACCCTGTTGGATGATATCGCGGCAATATTGGATGATGTCGCCCTGATGAGTAAGGTGGCGGCGCGCAAGACGGCCGGTGTGTTGGGGGACGATCTGGCCTTAAACGCCCAGCAGGTGTCTGGGGTGAATGCGGACCGTGAGCTGCCCGTGGTGTGGGCGGTGGCTAAGGGATCGCTGCGCAACAAGTGTATCTTGGTTCCGGCGGCGCTGCTGATCAGTGCCTTTATCCCCTGGGCGGTGACGCCGCTGTTGATGTTTGGTGGTCTGTTTCTCTGCTATGAGGGGTTCGAGAAGGTATATCACTCCCTGACCCACAAGCATGAGCCTGCCATGAGCCAGAGCGAGATGGCCAAGGCGGCGGAGGATCTCAAGGCCTTCGAGAAGCAGAAGGTGGCCGGCGCGATCCGTACCGACTTCGTGCTCTCGGCGGAGATCATCGCCATCACCCTTGGGGTAGTGGCCGAGAGTAGCTTCATGACCCAGGTGGTGACCCTGGCGATCATCGCCGTGCTGATGACAGTCGGTGTCTACGGCCTAGTGGCGGGCATCGTTAAGCTGGATGATGCCGGGCTCTATCTGAGTCAGCGTCAGGGGGATGGCCTGCTGCGCCGTCTGGGGCGTAAGTTAGGTGGCGGCCTGGTAAATGCGGCGCCTTACCTGATGCGCTGCCTCACTGTGGTGGGCACCATAGCCATGTTTATGGTGGGCGGCGGTATTCTCACCCATGGGATACATCAGATTGCCGAGGTGTTCGAGCAGGTGGCCCATTGGGTGGCGGGGCTTGCTATAGTCGGGCCAGTCTTGGCCTGGATGACACCGAGTTTGCTCAACGCCCTGTTTGGTGTCCTGGTGGGCGCGGTGGCCCTTGTTGTGATGTCGCTGATTGGGCGGCCACGCAACTGATATTTGGCCGTTAGATGTAGCATAATGTATCAGTAACAACTTGTATCTTATATTGTTTTCTAATTTAGTGCCTCGTAACATCCCTAAGGTGACACGTGTTGGGGACTGTGATGAAAAAGCAAATAAGAGGCAAGTTGGCGCTGGGAATATTGCTGCTTTTGGGCTTAACCGCCTGCGGCGGTGAAGAGGGCAGCAATGGGGCGATAGTCAATCCGCCGGTGACTGGCCCAGTGCCCGATATGAGCATAGATGCCTGCTTCACCATGACCACGAGTCTGGGGGAGGTTGGGCTAGGTATCGATAGCCGCCATACGCCGCAATCGGCGGCCAACTTCATCGGCTATGTCGACGATGGCTTTTACGATGGCACCCTGATCCACAGGGTGATCCACAACTTTATCATCCAGGGGGGCGGATTCACCTCTGGCATGGTGCCTAAGCCCGGCAAGGCGCCCATCAAAAATGAGGCTAGCGTAGGCTTTAGCAACCTCAGGGGCACCCTGGCCATGGCGCGCGCCCGTCAGAGCGATTCGGCCACCTCGCAGTTTTTCATCAACACCTTAGACAATCCGCAGCTGGATTATAGCGCCAGCAGCGAAGGCTACGCCGTGTTTGGCAGGGTGCTGTTTGGCATGGAGGTGGTGGATCAGATAAGCATAGTCGCCACCACTCGGGTGGGGGAGTACGCCGATGTGCCGCTGGAGGAGATAGTGATCGAACGTATCACCCCCAGCGAGTGCCCTATGCTGGAAGAATGATCGTCTAAGCGCCGCTTGCCTGATGATGTTTGACCAGATCTATCATCGCCTGGGCGGCGAAGGAGAGGCAGAGATCTTTACGCCAAAACAGGCTCATCTGCCAGCTGAGATCCGTCTGGGTCAGGGGGCGGGTGATCACTGCGTCTGGGCGGTAGCGCTCGGCAATAAATTTAGGCAGCAGCATCAGGCCGATCCCGGCGGCAACCAGGGCGACGCCAAACTCCGGCTGGTTCACCTGGGTGGGGTTCTTGATGCTCACACCGGCCTGCTGGCAGGCATTGATCACCATCTCATGCAGAGAAAATTCCGATTCAAACAGGATCTGCGCCTGGCCATCGAGTTCGCCAAGGGGGATCTCCGAGCGCTTGGCTAGCGGGTGCTCGCTGGGAAGTACCACCACCATAGGCTCGGTATGGATGGCGATCCCCTCATAGCGATCCTTGAGATCGATAATGCCGGTGGCGAGTTCTATCTCCCCCTGTTGTAGGGCCTGGGTCTGCTCGACCCCGCCGCGAACCAGCAGCTGGGTCTCTATCTCAGGGTAGGCCTGGCGATACTTGGCGATGATGGGGGCGAACAGTTCGGCGCTGCCCAGCGGCGCCAGCCCCAGTTTTAGTATGCCGCGATTGAGCCCCTTCAGTTGTGCCAGCTCCTCCATCATCGTCTGCTTATCTTCCAAAAGCCTGAGGGCGTGGCGGTAGACCACCTCGCCATGGGGGGTGAGCTGCACCTTAGTGCCGCGTTTGCCCCGGGTCAGCAGGGGCAATGCCAGCTCGCTCTCCAGCTGGGCGATAGACTTGGACAGGGCGGGCTGGCTGATATGGATCCGCTCGGCGGCGCGGTTAAAGCCTCCCGAGGCGACGATCTCGACGAAGTAGTGTAGTGCCTTAAGATCCATTAAATAGCTTTTGGTGATTTATTTTATAAATAATATTCATTTTTTTTATTTAAATGGCAAGCGTAAGATCGCCATATCATCTCGTTAGACAGAGTTTTTCATGGCAACTTACCTTCCCCCACTCAGAAACTTGCTGCAGCTGTTGTTGCAGGTGGGGTTATTGTCTCTACTGGCCCTGGCCGCCCAATGGTTGGTGACTCGCCTGGCATTGCCGCTACCCAGCGGCGTGATTGGCTTGGCGGCGCTTCTGGCCCTGCTGGCACTTAACTGGCTGCCGGAGCGTTTCGTGGCCCGCGGCGCCGCCTGGCTGCTCGGCGAGCTGCTGCTCTTCTTCATTCCGCCCGTGGTGGCCTCGATGCATTATGCGCCGCTGCTGGAGCAGTATGGCGTCAGCCTGCTCTGCACCTTAGTGCTGGGGAGTGTTAGTGTCTTGCTGATCACCGGTTTCGTGATAGACAGGGTCTTCAAGTATGAGCGCCGCCTCAGACAGGCCGGCGCGGCCAAAGCGGTGGGCGTCTGATATGTTGGCTTCCATGCACCTGTCAATGCTTGGCCTTGGCTGTTTGCTGGCGACCCTGGTCAGCTATGGCCTGAGTAAGCGTCTCTATCGCCGCTTCGGTCACTGGTGGCTGTCACCCATGGTGCTGACGCCGGGCTTCTTGCTGGCCTTGGTGGTGGGGTTTGCCATTCCGCTGCCTACTTATTTCGAGTACAACCACTACCTCAGTTTGTTGCTGGCACCGGCGACCATCGCCTTCGCCCTGCCGATCTACCGCGAGCGCCATCTTATCCGCCGTTATCCGCTGACACTGAGCCTGGGCGTGTTGACCGGCCTGTTGGCGGGTTTGGTCTCCTCCTGGCTGCTGACCCAGGTGATCTATCTGCCGCCCGAGCTGTCTCACAGTTTGCTGGTGCGTTCGGTCTCGACCCCCTTTGCCCTGGAGGCGACCCGCGAGTTTGGCGGCGTGCCGGATCTCACCGCCGTGCTGGTGTTGATGACGGGTGTGCTGGGCATGTTGCTGTGTGGTCCTGTGTTCAGGCTGGCGAAGATCTCTAGCCCTTTGGCTAAGGGCGCCGCCTTGGGCGCCAGTGCCCATGGGGTGGGGGCGGCCAAGGCCGCCGAATATGGCCGGGAGGAGGGCGTGGTAGCCAGCCTCACCATGATCTTTACCGGTATCGCCATGGTGGTCGGTGCGCCGCTGTTCGCCTATCTGCTGGTCTAGCCTGGCTGTATCGGCTAGAGCGGCTATCTATTCTGATGCCTCATTGTTTTAGCAGTGAGGCGCACAGCTTAACGAAGTCCGACGAGGTCAGGATGCCGATCACCTTGTGATTGTCGTCGACCACAGGCAGGCAGCCCAGCTTGTTGTCGATGAAGTAATCCACCACGACCGCAAGTGGCTCGTCCAGCGTGACCCTCTGAAATTCCCTATCCATGATCTCGGCCACCGAGGTGCGCCGCTCCTGACGATCTAGCCCTTCGTTGCCGTAATGGGTCAACATGACCATGACGGTGCTGATCATCTTCTTGTGGGTCAGTATGCCTACTAGGGTACCGTCGACTTCGCTGATGACGGGCAGATGGCGCACGCCGCGGCTACTCATCAAGAGGTGGGCATCCTTGGTGGTGGCCTGATCGCTGATGCACACAGTGTCTGTGGTCATGATATCGCTGACTCTCATGGTCGACTCCTTCAACTATGGGGATGCCTTCATCATAACAGCTATTTACGCCGTGGTTGAAAAATGCACTCTGGCAAGCGGTGGTCGCGATCTCTGATTGGCGAAAAATGCTGTGACATGGCGATAAGCATGCCTCTGCCGAGATGTTCTGCTGCCGCGGCAGTGCCCCTTAGTCGAAACTAGCGGTTGCCGTGATCATAATAATTTTGCAATATTGTTAATTGATAATTAGAGTCATTAGACCTCTTACCAGGAATAACAATAACAAGGTCAGTTATCTTTCGCAGTACGCGTTTTCAGCTTCACATGGTGTGAACCGAGGGCACAAGGGATAACCGGCTCAAATAAAGGAATAACAATGAAAACCAATTATTCTCGCAGGGATTTTCTGGCCATGTCGGCCAAGGGTGTGGGTGCCGCCGTTGTCTCCTATGGCCTGATGGGCTGTTCAAGCAGTGATGACGATAAGCAAGAAACCGCCCCTAAGGTTCAATTTCTACACGGTATCGCCAGTGGTGACCCTACCCACAGCGCAGTGATCCTCTGGACCCGAGTAACCCCTGACACCGACGGTGACGTCAAGGTGGGTTGGGAGATCGCTTCCGACGCCAATTTTACCCAGATGATCTCAAACGGCGAGACCACCACTAACGCCGATCGCGATTACACAGTGAAGGTCGATGCTATCGGCCTGGATTCGGGTACGGCCTACTATTATCGCTTCATGTCGGGTGAGCAGGTCTCAAGTGTCGGCATGACCAAGACGCTGCCAGAAGGCGCCGTCGAGCAGGTCAAGCTTGCGGTGATGTCTTGCGCTAACTTCCCAGCCGGTTTCTTCAACGTCTATGAGCTGGCGGGTCAGCAGGAAGGGCTGGACGCCGTGGTGCACCTTGGCGACTACATCTATGAGTATGGCCGCGGCGGTTATGCCAGCGAACATGCTGCCGAGCTTGGCCGTGAAGTACTGCCTGCCGGTGAACTCTTTACCCTGTCAGACTATCGCACCCGTTACGGTCAATACCGCAGCGACGAGTCTCTACAGACCCTGCATGCCAAGGTGCCTTTCATCACAGTTTGGGATGACCATGAGGTGGCTAACGATACTTGGTCTGGCGGCGCCGAAAACCACAACGAGGGTGAGGGCGACTTCGAGGCCCGCAAGATGGGCGCCCTGCAAGCCTATTTCGAATGGCTGCCTATCCGTCCATGGCGCGAGGGCAACCACGAGGAGATCTATCGCTCATTTAGTTTCGGCGATCTGGTCGACCTACATATGCTAGACACCCGCGTACTGGCTCGTGACAAGCAGCTGGACTACGCCGACTATGTCGATGCCGCTACAGGTGCCATGGACAGTGCCCGCTTCATGGCGGATGTCACCAGCACAGAGCGTACTCTGCTGGGGGCCGAGCAGCTACAGTGGCTGCAGGCCAGCCTGCTGAGCGCCACGGGTAAGTGGCAGGTGCTGGGACAACAGATATTGATGGGTACCATGATGCTGCCTGCGGCGATCGCCATGCAGAAGCTCTCCGTCTATGAATATGCCGAGCTAGGCGCCTTGGCACAGCTGGCGGCCCGTGCAGCGGCCAATGATCCGACCCTGACGCCACAGGAGTACAGCTTTCTCATAGGTAACCAGTACAAGCTGACCCCTGAGGTGATGGCGCTGCTGCAACTGCCTTCTATCCCCTACAACTTGGATGCCTGGGATGGCTACGCCTATGAGCGTGAGGTGATCCTGGCGACGGCCAAGCAGAAGGGCGCTAACCTGGTGGTGATCGCCGGTGATACCCATAACGCCTGGGCCAACGAACTTAAGGACAGCCATGGGGACCTGGTGGGCGTCGAGTATGCGACTAGCTCGGTATCCTCTCCTGGACTCGAGTATTACCTTGGCATCCCTGCCGATCAGCAGAGCGTGACCGAGGCCGGTGTCGTCGACCTGGTCGATGGCCTCAAGTACACCAACTTGAGGGATCGCGGCTTCATGGTGCTGACCTTCACCTCCGAGGCGGTGCGCAGCGACTGGCACTTTGTCGATACCATTCTCGACAGCGAGTTCAGCGAGGCGACCGACAAGCATTACGCGGCGATGACCATGGCGGGTGAGCCTAAGATCACCGCGGCATAAGCCTGTTTTCTGCCGATAAAGCCGCCCTCGAGGCGGCTTTTTTACCTTTAAAAATGCATCCCCCGTCCAAGTTTCGCTATTTAGTTCTGCATGGGGGAAATTTTTAGTATAAAATTCAGCTCCAAATCCCGCAGCGTCGATTGTCGTCGTGTTGAAGTTCAATACGCGCCCCTTGTGCTACGCTGGATTTGGGGCGAAGCCTAATCGATGGATTACCTTCCTCCCTCTCAAAGACCAAATAGAACAAGATGGGGACGGCCTGATGTCTGAGAAACACTTTATTACCGCACAGGAATTGCTGGAAGATTCTTTTCGCCTAGCGGCGCAAGTTTATGAGAGCGGTTTTAGACCACAGTTTATTGTCGGCATATGGCGTGGCGGTGCCCCGATAGGGATCGCGGTCCAGGAATATTTCGATTTCAAGAAGGTCGAGACGGACCATATCGCCGTGCGTACCTCCTCTTACTATGGCATTGGCACCGATAAGCAGAGCAAGCAGATCAAGGTGCATGGCCTGCACTATATCGTCGAGAACGCTAACGCCGATGACGGCCTGCTGATTGTCGATGATGTGTTCGACTCTGGCCGCAGCATCCATGCCCTGAAAGAGAAGCTGGCGGAGCTGATGCGCCTCAATATGCCAACCGACGTGCGTATTGCCTGCCCTTACTACAAGCCGAAGAATACCGCAGTATCTTTGAAGCCGGATTACTTCATCCATGAGTCTGAAGACTGGTTGGTATTCCCACACGAGGTTTCTGGCCTGTCGCCAGAGGAGATCGCCAACGGTAAGGGCGATCTGAAGAACATCAAAGAGCTTTTCGTATAACGCGTCTAGCCATGATTAGCACCAATAAAAATGCCACCCTAGGGTGGCATTTTTATTGGTGCTAATTCTTGCCATAACCTGTTTATAGCTTGTCTATCTCGTCACCCAGCTGATAGGCCTTGTCCGTGACTATCTTCTCTAGGGTGGCGATGCGGGATTTGAGTTTATCTATCTCGGCCTTAAGCGCATCAATTTCGCTGTTGTCTACGCTGGCCTGTCGCCGGTTGTGCTCCTTAAAGGCGGCGAAGGCGAAGGCGCCTATGATGGCGATGGCGGCGAGTTGAAAAATGCCCATGGGCTTGCTCCTGTTTATGCTAGGGCCTGTAGACCTAGACGTCCCAATGTCTGTTATCTCACTATAACCCAAAAATGTTTCGCTACCAGGCCCTTATCCTGTTTTATCTATTCTGCTTACGAGGGGCTGACTAGATCTACCAATGTTAGGGATTTGGCTGCATAGCTTCCTGCACCCGGATACATTCCTGCTCGGCGGCTATGGTTCGATTGATGCCTCTCAGGGTAGTTGGGCTATAGCCTTCTGGCTTATCGAGCAGTGCCTGCAGCCTGAGTAGGCTGGCGTAACTGCAGCTCCTGGGCAGCAGGTTAGCCGTATAGCTCTGCATGAATGCCTGGCTGTTGCGTTTGTCCACCTCGGCAAGATCTGCCAGACGCTGCTCGGCGCTGGCCTGACTCAGGGCCTTCTGCTCGCTGGGGTAGAGGTGGCGCATCACCTGAGTTAATTTTTCCAGCAGCTGAGGATCGCTCTCCTTGCTGTGGGCCTGAATGCGCTCGAACCACTGGCGTTTCTCCTTGGCGCTGGGACGGGCCACCAGGGCGCCGAGCGCCGCCGTTTGCCCCTCGGGCGAACTATCCTTCTGTTTCTCCTTGAGTAGCAGGCGTTCGCTGCCCAGGTAGTCATAGCGATTGAGGTGGGTGATTATCTGCCAGCGGCGCTCTGGTGTGAGCGTGATGCCGGGCAGTGACTCTCTCTCATCGAGCAGCGCAGCAAGGTGACTCTTGGCCTGATGACTGACGGCAAAGTGCAGGTAGTTGTCGAACCACAGAGATTGCAGCGCGGGATCAGCCTTGTTGCTGATGGTCAGGCGCAGGCTCATCTGGGCGATGGCGTTGAGGGCCTGACGGCTATAGCGCTGCTGATTGGGACTCATCTGCTCCAGCAGGGCTTTGGCCTGTTTAAGCTGGCCTTGAGCACCGACCAGCACCTGGGGATCGGTTTCAGCTGGCAGGTTCACCAGGGTACTGCCGATAAAGCGGGGCAGGGGAAGTTCGCCGGCCAGCACAGACTCCCACAGGGATTGCCACAGCATGCGTCTGAGATCGGCTTCTTCCAGGCTGCCAAGGTGCAAGAGAGCCGTCTCTAGGGAGGCCTTGTCCAGCTTGACCCTGACGTAGGCCTTGTTCTGATAGTTGCTAAACACCAAGTCGGGACAGCGCACACCCTTGAGGCGCTTGGCCTCGGTGCTCGCGCCCTGATAATCGACTTCGCTCACCAGATTCTTGTGCAGGCCATGTCGCCCCAGGGTAAACAGACCTAGCTTTACCCTCTGTGTGCTAGCCAGATCGCCATTATGCTGTTTGAGGTCAAAGCGCGATATGCGATCGCCTGCGCAGCTGAATGCCGCCTCAAGACGGGTGACGCCGGCGCGCTTAAAGGCCGCCTGGCTCCACTGGCTCAGGGGCTGTTTGGTAACCTGCTCTAGGCTCGAAATAAAGTCATTTAGGTCGGCATTTTGCAGGGCAAAGCGCTCGAGATAATTGCCTATGCCCTGGTAGAAGCTGGTATCGCCCAGCATAAATTTCAGCTGATTAAGTTGGGCGATCGCCTTGTTTTGACTCGGCAGGGGATCTTGCGAAAACAGCTCCAGGCTGTTGGCGATCTGCTGCTCTACCTGCTCGGGGCTGCGGATAAAACTCTGTTGCTCTTCGGCCTGAGTCTGGCCAAACAGCTGGGCCTCGCCGTCGTCGGCAACCAGATAGGCCAGACTCTGATTGAGCCAGAGCTGATCCCACCACTTGAGGGTGACCAGATTGCCCAGCCACTGCTCTGCCAATGCCCGCAGGATATCACGGCGAGGTGTGCCCTGAGGCAGGCTTCGCTCATCGAAGCTGGTCTGTGCCTGACTGGCGCGAAACTCACTCGGCAAGTGAGGCACGATTGCCTGAGTGTAGTGACCGAAGGGGTACTTGCTGCCAAGACGCTGCTGATAATAGCTAAGGGCCTGCTGGGTCTGTGATAGCCAGGTCTCGGCATCGATTGACTCTGCCTGGGACTGGCGGGAAAAAAGCTGCAGCGCTATGCCCTCGGCCTCACTCTGCCAGGTCTGATAAGGCCCCGCGAGCAGGGAGAAGTTGTGGGGGCTGACCGGCTCGCTCTGCACAAACTGCCACAGACTGCTCCCGCCTGCTGGCTGATGGCTCTCGCCTACAGTCTGACGGCTCTCATCTACGGGCTGACGGCTCAGCACCTTGGCTGCGCTGGCGACCTGCCAGTCGCTGGGTGCCAACACGCTCAGCCGATAGCTGGCCCTGAGATCTGGCTGATCAAACTGCGGCGCCAGGGTCTGGGCGCTGGAGGGCAGGAAATGGCTGTAGAGATAGCGAAGACCATCCTTAGGGTCGATAAACTCGATAAGCCCTTGGTCTTCATGGCTGTAGGGACTGCTAAAGTCCACCTTTATCAGGTTGGCGCCGCCCTGTAGCAGGCTGGCCGGGATCACCAGCCTGTGGCCATCATAGTTGGGGTAAAGTTTCTGGCCGTTGATGACAAGTTGACTGATGAGCGCCTGCTCCAGATCTAGGCTCAAGGCCTGCTGGGTGTCGGCTAACTGAAACTGGATCTGCGCCTCGCCCTTGAAGCGTCTCGCCTGGGTAAGGTCGAGGTGCAGCTGGTAGCTGACCTGACTAACTCTGCTTGCGCGCTGCTTGGCGATACTGGCGCTGATGCCGAGGGACTTATCGCTGCGCTGTTGGCTGCCGGGGGAGGTGCTTTGACATGCGCCGATAAGGAGGCAGAGGAGGAGGCTAGCGCACAGGGAAAACAGTCTCAAAATGGGTCCTTCTTATTCTATATGCTAGAGGGCTTGTCGGTTTGGCTGGCAGTCAAGGGGCGGGTAAATAGCCGCATCACGAATGAGTGCCAAAGGCCGCCACATTCTACCCGACTCTACCGCTCGGCAGTAGAATTTATCGACAAAAATTCTGTACCTTCACCTGCTTTTGGCGATTGCTCGCCGATGACAAGGCATAAAAAAACCAGCGCTGGGCTGGTTTTTTAAAGGAGATGCAGACTTACATGCCGAGGAAAGACTTCGACTTGGTCTTGCGGATCTCTTTCTCGTCAGACCATTCGATCAGGCCGGTTTCCAGATCCATCAGGCGCATGGTCATCTTGTAGTAGACATCCTTAGTGCTGCCATCTTGCTTAACTATGCTCGACAGGTTGCCGTACAGCATATACTGAGCACCGATCTGACGGCCGAAGTTGATGGCGGTCGATGGGTCGACCATGCCGGCATTGTTTTGATAATCCAGTTGCTTGCGTACCGTGTCGACCTTAGTCATGTCGATGAAGCGGAACTTACCCGAGCGCAGCAGCTTGTTGCTGATGGAGTCGGTAACCGATTCGGTGTCGATATGCTCTGAGGTCTTGTTCTTAATCTTGTCGACGAAGATGACGGGACGATCTTTGGCTGTCATGGCGACCACTGGCGGGAAGCTCAGCATGCTGTCGACCATCTTGGCAGTGATCGCCTGAAGATCCGTAGAACCGAAGTTTTCATTAACGGTTTCGACTTCAGTTGCATCACCGTACTGCACCTTAGATTGACAGCCCGCCAGGCCAATCGCCACGGCGATGATAAAAATGAGGTTGAATTTTTTCATAAAAATACCGATTCCTTAGTCTTGATTAGATGATTATTGAATAAAAACGGGTGAAATTACCAGTCTCAATTATCCAAATTAATGTGGTTTTATCGCTTTGTACGTCAATCGCTTGCGTTTGGGACAGCCCCAGACGGATTTGATACTGGCCCGCATCCAGATAACGCCGTCCTAACTGTGCCTGCTTGGGCAGGGTCAACCAGCTACGCCTGTCGGCCTGCTCTGTGACCACGTTAAAGATCTGCATGGCGATGGCACCGGCATCGAACTCATCATTGCGCCGCTTCGATTCGCTGCGCACGCTGCGGGCCATCTCTGCCTTGGCGTAGATCCTCGCGGCCTGACGAAACAGGGCGCTGGGGAGCTCCTCCTTGAGGGCGGTGATCGCCAAGGCATCGATATTGGCGAGCGGCGCCGTTTGCAGCACAGTGCCCAGGCCGACTATCTCGCCTTGAGGCACGCTTACCCTGCCCGGGGTATAGGTGGCCAGGGAGGCGGTCTGCCAGTTGCCATGGATACGAAACGGCACGGTAAAGCTCTGTTTCTCTGGGACAAATCCCCGCTCGAGCAGGACCACCACCTGGCCCTGTCCCGCCTTTGCCAGCTTGGCGTCGCCCCAACGACGCTTAAATTCTTCATATTGTGGCATGGCCAGTTTCTTGGCCAGACGCACCAGATCTTGTTGCAGGTAGGGGTTGTCAGGAGTTATCTGCGCCGCCTTGCGATAATCGATGAAGGCGTCGTTCTCTTCCCCCAACAGCTCATGCAGCAGGCCTGTGGTGTAGTAACTATAGGCGTTGAGGAAGGAGCTTGTGGTGGTGCCTGCCGCCTGCCCGAGTCGATTGACCTCGGCGTCTATGGTGCCGTTGGCCATCGCCTGTACCGAGGCCTGGGATTTTTGGTATCTGGCCTGTTCGCTCTGTTGTAGCTCGTTGCTGCGCCTGACCTCCACCAGTGCCCCCTGACTGTCTCGGCTAAAGAGATAGTTTAAGGCCTGATATTGGTGCAGCATGATGCGCTCATAACCTGGGCCGCGATAGGGGATAACATTGTCGTTGATAAACAGGCTGCTGGCGGTGGCGCCGAGATCGGATGCGCTGATCACCGCCTGCTCGTCAAACTTGGTGTAGGCGTCGACCGCCTGCTGGTAATAGGCTTTGCTGGCCTCGAAGTTGCCGGTGATCTGGGCGATACGCCCCGCTTCCTGGGCGTACAGCAGTCCATCTTGCCCCGTGATGGCATCATCGAACTGTCGATAGAGGGCGGTATCGCCTTGCCTGCCGAGATCGGCCTTTACCGGTGCCAGCTGAGAGGGGTAGCTGATGAACACGCTGTTAAAGGCGCAGCCCGATAGGGTGAGCGACAAGAGCGCGCCGGCAAATGCCGCGCGGTATCGCCTTGAGACTCGGTTGTATGGGCTGCTTTGGTGTGGCATAGCGGGTCAGATCCTTTGTAAAGCAAGTTCCGTCAAATGGCTCCGCGCCCAGCGCGGCATCGATTTAATAGTGAGGTGGTGGCGTCTCTTCTGCCTGACTGGCGATGTTGCTGGGTTCGACCTGGGAGAGCTTGCTGGTGAGCAGGCGTAACTTCTCCTGTTGATCCGCCAGCAGGTCATTGAGCCTGATCACCTGCTGGTTCAGCGACTCTATGGTGTCATCCTGAAACGCCAGTTTCATCTCAAGATCTTCGATTCGTTGTTCTAGTTGCACCAATTTAATTCCTCTATCAATCGGGCTTGGGCCAGGTCTCCAGCAAGCCATTGCTGCTAAAGCTGATGATCTGCCCATTAATGGTTTCAGCCACAGAGTATACAACGGCGCCCTTGATTTGGGCACGCTCGGTGCGGGTAACTTGCCAGTTGGCGCGCATTTTTCCATCGGCGACCCGCCAAACGCTCACTTCTCTGGCGGGGGTGCCCGTTAGCAGTGTCTGATTATCTTTGGTAAAGCGCGCGGTGGAAAAGTTCATTGTGCGGCGTTTTATTTTAAGCGAAGACACAGGTTTACCTGTCTGGGTCTGCCAGATGTCGGCCTTGTTGGTGCTGTCGGCCGCAAACGCCAGGCTGGCGTCCTGACTCAGGCTCACCTCTAGTATCCGGCTGGGGAGTTGCCACTGGTGCAAAGGCTGGCCCGTATTGGCCTGCCAGAGGAAGACTTTATTGTCGTTGCCGCCCGACAGCGCCCAGCGACCGTCGGCGGACAAGGCCACGCTGTTGACCTTCTCGCTGTGGCCGAGGAACTTGATTAAGGTATCTGTCTGGTGATTGAGGGACATGACGCTGCCGTCGGTGAGGCCGATGAGCAGGGTACCGTTATTGGCCAGCGCCAGACACTGACCGTTGGCGGGCAGGGACCACCATCCCAAGGGTTGACCGTCGTCCATGTTCCACAGGGCAACAGAGTCGCGGCTGAGGGAGGCGGCATATTTCAGGTTGTCCGACAGCGCTGTGGCTATGGCTGTGCCGCCCGCTTTGCCGTGGAGCCACTGATATTTAAGCGTTTTTTTTGTGAGGTCCCAGAGCTGTAGGTTGTTGCTGGTGGTGCTGACCAACAGATATCGGGCCTGGGGGGAGAGGCTAGCGTCATAGCTGGGTTCGGCGACCAGGCTGCTCACCTCGGGCTTAGGCTGGCAAGCGCTCAGCAGGAGCGTACAAGCAATCAGTGTACAAAAATGTAGCAATCTGGTTCTGCTCATGAACTTGTTCCTGGTTGCGTTGTCTCTAGCTCAAAGGTTTTCGCCTGGCGCAAGGGCGCCAGGCGACATTGATGAAACTTAATCAATGTAATTGGTATATGTTAATTAACTAGTATAAAGTGGTTCGTCTTAGAAGAGTAAGGTTATTGTAACCACAAGAAAATGCTGAGGAAGCTTTAATGAAGTCCATTTATAAAATGTCACTGGTCGCGTTGGCGGTGGTTGGTCTAACTGCTTGTAACCAAGAACAAAAAGTAACAAAACCGGCAGAAGTTAAACTTGAGACCCAAGCGCAGAAGCAAGCCTATAGTGTAGGTGCGTCTATCGGTAAATATATGTCTGGTCATATCAAAGAGCAGGAAGAACTAGGTCTACCAGTGGATCGTAGCCTGATCATTCAAGGCTTTAGCAATGGTCTGAACGATGAGCTTAAGCTGACTGAAGAAGAGATGCAGACAGTACTGCAAGGCCTAGACGAGCAGCTAAATGAGAAGCGTCAGGCGCAAGCCACTGCACTGGCAGAGAAAGCCAAGGCTGAGAGCGCGGCTTTCTTAGAAGCCAACAAGGCAAAAGAAGGCGTAACGACCACAGATTCAGGTCTGCAGTATGAAGTGATCACCGAAGGTACTGGCGACAAGCCAAGCGCCGAAGACACGGTTGAAGTGCACTATGTGGGCACACTGATCGACGGCACCGAGTTTGATAGCTCTATCGCCCGTGGTCAGAGCGCTAAGTTCCCGCTAAACCGCGTTATCCCAGGTTGGACCGAGGGTGTTCAGCTGATGTCTGTGGGTTCTAAGTACCGTTTCGTGATCCCAGCCGAGCTGGCCTATGGTAGCCGCGACACAGGTAGCATTCCAGCTAACTCTACGCTGATCTTCGAAGTTGAGCTGCTTTCTATCGAGAAGGCTGCGCCAGCAGCAGAAGAAGCCGCAGCGGCTAAGTAAGCCATGCTGCTATAGGTTTGGAAAGGGGCGCTTAGGCGCCCTTTTTTGTGGCCGAAAGAAAAGACTGTGAGAACCGCATATGTGAACAGCGAGGGGGAATTTTCGCCGCTTAGCGTAAGGGGAATCGGATAACTCTGGCATTGTCTCGGCCTTAGGTTAGAATTTGCAAGGTAACCTTGGGGAAGACAGCTTATGGAATATGAATTTCGCCGCAACACATTGACCGGCACCCTGGTGGCTCAGTTCACCATGGATCATGAGATTATGGGGCTTTGGTTCGTCGATGAGCTGGGCGAAGATAAGGCCCTCATCGAGCAGATCGCCTCGACCATAGCGGCGCTGCAGCAGGGTAGGCTGACTGAGCAGCGTTTTGTCGGCCAGGGGATCTCCCTCGAGCTGGATGAAGAGCAGGCCAGAGTATTTGCCAACGCCCTGGAGATGGATGACGACACCCTGCTGGATGAGTCCATGTCCCTGTATGACGGTGAGTCCCAGGCCTTCTGTGGTCTTGAGGATTTTGAGGCGGCGCTCAAGAGCTGGCAAGCCTTCATCGAAGAGAGCCGATAGGCAGGGACTGTACAGGGCAAGTGTGTAGAGAAAGCGTGTATAGAAAGCGTGTAGATAAAGCACGGGAATTCTTGCAAAGAAAAAGGCAGCTCAGGCTGCCTTTTTACGTTTTAGCGCTCTTGAAGTGTTTTGCACAGAGGCTCATTGGTTTAGGTAGCGTACCGCCATCTCGGTGCGTGACTTGGCGTTGGCCTTGCGCAGCAGGTTCTTCACGTGCACCTTGACCGTGCCTTCGCTGATATGCAGCTGCTCTGAGATCACCCGGTTGCTCTTACCTTCGGCCAGTTGCTCGAGGATCTGTAGCTCTCTCGGGGTTAGGTTGTCTATCCAGGCCTGCTCGTCGGCGCCATCTTTCAGCTCATAGATGAAGTCTTCCACCGACTCAGAGATCACTCGGTGACCCTGCATGGCATTCTTCAGCTTCTCCAGCAGCAGATCCGGCTCTGTGTCTTTGAGCAGGTAACCGTCGGCGCCGGCCCTGACCAGGCGGATAACATCTTGCTTGGCATCGGATACCGTGAGGATCACGATGCGGCTGGTGACCCCTTCCTGACGTAAGGCATTGAGGGTATCTAGCCCTGTCATCCCCTTCATGTTGAGGTCCAGTAGTACGATGTCCGGTTCGTTTTCGGCAATTGCCGACAGGGCATCTAGGCCGCTGCCTGCTTCACCAAATAGGGTGAAGTCTGAGTCAGAGGTGATAAGTTGACAGATCCCGCGACGTAGCAGGGGATGATCGTCTACAACCAAAACTGAATATGGTTTGCCCATTTTATTGCCTCCACTGAGGTCTGTTTTATTTAAAAATTAGTATCTTATATCACCAGCATCCCTACTGGCGCGGCTCTTGTTCGGGCGGGAAAAGCAAGGTGACCGTGGTTCCGCCCTGTTCATTGCTGCTGAAGTCTACCACACCCGAGAGGCGACTTGCGCGTTCATGCATGATTCCTATGCCAAAATGTTGATCCCTCTCCTTGAGCTTCTCTAGGCCGACGCCGTCGTCGCTGATGCTGATCTTGACGTTATTGCCGCTGCGGGTGCAACAGATATGAATATGATCCGCCTGGGCATGCTTGATGGCGTTGAGGGTCGCTTCACGGGTGAGCTGCAGCACATGAATGTGTTGATGAGCGCCAAGCAGCTGAATAGGCAGCTTATCTTCCAGGGTGATCTTGGCCGTGGTTTGTCCCCTGAGCTGGTCGAGCATCATCTCGATCGCATGATTGAGGTTGGGATCTTTGATGGTCAGGCGGAAGGTAGATAGCAGCTCACGTAGCTGCACATAGGCGGTGTTGACCCCTTCGTTGATCTCCTTGAGCTGCTCCTCTACCTGGGGGCTGCGGCACTGGCTGTCCAGCCCCTTGGAGAGCAGGTTGACCTGGATCTTGAGAAATGAGAGTAGCTGACCCAGAGAGTCGTGCAGCTCGCGGGCGATCACGCCGCGCTCCTCCATCAGTGCCAGCTGCTGGCGCTGCTCGCCGGCGTTATAGATGACAATAGAGCGGGCCAGCATGATGGCGAAGTTCTCGAACAGGGGATGATTGATCTCACCCAGGGCAGTGACCTCGAGGTAGCCCAGCTCGTTGTCGGCAAATTTTAGCGGGAAACGGGTCTGGCTGCGCGAGGCGATGGGCCAGCCACCGTCGGCATCTATGTAGAGCTTCTCTTTATCATCCTGGGCGATCACCAGGCGCAGGAAGCTGTTGGGTTCGTGAGCCCTGAGCTGATTCAGCGCCTGTTTCAGGGTGCTGATCTCCAGCTTGCCCGAGTGCAGCATCACCAGGTTGTCGTAGAGCAGCTTGAGCTCGTTGTTGGCGCGGGTGAGGGCGAAGGTCTTCTCTTTGACCTGATTCTCCAGGTTGTTATAGAGGGTCGACAGCTCTCTGGCGCTGGTGGCCAGCGCGTTGCTGAGCGAGCTGAGCTCGATATATTCGCTGTCTGGCATGGTGACATCGAACTCCCCCTTAGAGATGGTGTTGGCCGACTCCATCAACTGATTGAGGGGAGTGACCACCTTGCGCTTGGTAAAGCGTACGGCGAAGAAGGCGATCAGCAACATGAGGCCCAGGCCGGTGATCTGGCTGGCGGCCAGGAGCTTGAGCTTGAAGGCGGCGAATTCCTCGGTTTCCAGCACGAAGAGATCTATGGTGTCGACGAAATCTTTGAGGGCGGAGACATAGAGGCGGGAGTTCTCCTCTTCGATATATTGCTTCATCACCTGCCATTTCTGGATAACCAACAGGTATTGGGAGGCGAGATCGTCTGGGGTCATCCAGTCGAGTGAGCGTTTCAGCGCATCCGAGTGGAGTGTGGCCTCAAACTCTCTAATTTTGTCGTCGGCTCCCTCGCTGCCGGAGTTGGCGTAGAACATCAGACGGTAACTCTGCATACGCAGAGAGCCGGAGGCGTTGATGGCTCTGGCGTCTCCCAGGCTATAAGCCAAATTAGCTATGGCGAAGGTGGCAAGTCCACTGGAAAGTAAAATTAAGGCCAGCATTAACCTTAATATGGTGGAGGTGAGGCTGCCTTTCTTCATGTATTAGAACTCATTAAATTATAGGGAAAAATCGGAAATTTGGACTATGATACTTGTTTAGCAATTGCTGATAAAATTAACAAGGTGATAAAAATGTGACCAACAACACATTCACATTATGATCTGCCTCAAGTTTTAACCCGGATACCCCATAAGGGGTATATTTTTAACGGGGTTAAGGGACTAACTTTGGCCTTGGAGATGTTGTGGTTTTTAAGACTACTATAAAAAGTAACACGGAGATGAGATGGTGAGAACATTAACTACAAAAACCTTTGCACTGAGTGCTTTGGTCGCCGCTGGCCTGATGGCTACCGGCGTGATGGCAAGTGACAAGACTGAGCCACGTAACGAAGTCTACAAAGACAAGTTTTCTAAGCAGTACAACAGCTGGCATGACACAGCCGAAAGCAAAGAAGTTGTCGATATGCTTGAAGAAGTTCCTAGCCTGGTTGTATTGTGGGCAGGTTACGGCTTCGCCAAAGATTACAATGCACCTCGTGGTCATATGTATGCGGTAACCGACGTACGTAACACACTGCGTACCGGTGCGCCTAAGTCTGCCGAAGATGGTCCAATGCCAATGGCATGTTGGTCATGTAAGAGCCCAGACGTGCCTCGCGTGATCGAGGAGCAGGGCGAAGATGGCTACTTCACTGGTAAGTGGTACAAAGGCGGCGCAGAAATCGTGAACACTATCGGTTGTTCTGACTGTCACGAGAAAGGCTCTTCTAAACTGCGTATGTCTCGTCCATTTGCCGAGCGCGCCATGGCTACACTAGGCACTCCATTTGACAAGGCTTCTAAGAAAGACAAGCAGTCTATGGTGTGTGGTCAGTGTCACGTAGAGTACTACTTCGAGAAGACCAAAGATCGCAAAGGTTTTGTTAAGTTCCCTTGGGATATGGGAACAACTGTTGAGCAGATGGAAGTCTACTACGACAACATGGAGTTCAAAGACTGGACTCACGCCGTATCTAAGACTCCTATGCTGAAAGCACAGCACCCTGGTTATGAAACTTGGCAGCTAGGCGTACACGGTAAGAATAATGTTACCTGTACCGACTGTCATATGCCTAAGGTGAAGAATGCTGAAGGTCGTAAGTTTACCGACCATAAAGTAGGTAACCCATTCGATCGCTTCGAAGAGACTTGTGCGACTTGTCATACTCAAAGCAAAGAGTTCATGGTTAACCTGACTAAAGAGCGCAAAGTTAAGGTTGCTGACCTTAAGGCACGTGCCGAGTCTCAGCTAGTTAAGGCGCACTTCGAAGCTAAAGCGGCTTGGGATGCGGGTGCAACTGAAGCTGAAATGAAGCCAATCTTAATGGATATCCGTCACGCACAATGGCGCTGGGACTATGCAACCGCCTCTCATGGTGTTGCGGCTCACGCAGCTGACGAAGCGCTTCGCATCCTAGGTACTGCGGTAGATAAGGCTGGTGATGCACGCATCAAACTAGCTCAACTGCTAGCGACTAAAGGTGTTAAGCAACCTATCGCCTTCCCAGATGTTTCTACCAAGGCTAAGGCGCAAGCTGCACTGGGTATGGACATGAACAAGTTGAATGCCGACAAGGCAGAGTTCAAGAAGACTGTTCTTCCTAAGTGGGATGCCGAAGCTAAGAAACGCGAAGCAACTTACTAATTTCTCCCCCCCCTGCATAGTAAAAGCCCCGGTTATCCGGGGCTTTTTTATATCTTCACGACTTTATACTTTCACGATCTTATATTCTCACTGTTTCATTTCCCCACTACTTTATCATCCTCAGCAGGGCCCTGAATCTGTCGCCACTGGCCTCTGCCTGCAGCTCGAACAACAAAGACTCGCTGTTGGTCAGCAAGGCGCCGTGCTGGGTCATCATCTCACAGCCTAACAGCTTGTTGGCCTCGGTTCGCGAGGAGACGGCGTCGGTCACCAAGTGCACCTCATATTCGTTGTCCAGCAGATCCCGGCAGGTTTGATAGACGCAGATGTGGGTCTCTATGCCGGCGAGCAACACCTTGGGCCTGCCATACTGCTGCAGTGCCTGCCTGAAGGGCTCGGCGTGCCAGCCGCTAAAGTGAGCCTTAGGGATAGGCTGATAATGAGGCGTAAGCAGCTCGGCCAATGCCGGGCTGGTTGCGCCCAGCTTATCGGGCAGCTGCTCCAGCCAGATGACAGGGATCTCAAACAGCTCGGCCGCCTTTATCAGCGTGGTGAGCCGGGTTTCCAGTTCTTCAGCCTGGTGCATCAGGGTGGCCAGCTTTCCCTGAACATCGACGATGATGAGTACACATTCCTGTGGTTGCAACATAGGGCGCTCCTCTATGGGTGATGACTCCATCATACCCGGATATTTTCGCCACCCAATCCGTCATAAGTCGAATAGGCGACTGCGCTATTTTTGTGCGCTCTGTGCATAGTCGCACCTAATTGGTGCATTTATATGCAGCATGAAGGACGTCGCTATTACTAAGCTTATGAATGTTAAGGTTTTGTAATGTTGGCCTGATGATTGAATTGCCTTTGGCATCAGCAAGAATACTAAGATGAGTCGGAGGCGGTAATGAAATTAATCAGCGCAATAATCAAGCCATTCAAACTCGATGATGTGCGAGAAGCCATTGCAGGGTTGGGGATTGAGGGGATGACTGTGACCGAGGTGAAGGGGTTCGGACGTCAGAAAGGCCATACAGAGCTCTATCGTGGCGCCGAATACCAGGTGGATTTTCTGCCTAAGGTCAAACTGGATATCGCCACTAAGGCTGAAAACGTCGATCACCTTATCGAGTCCATCGTCGCGGCGGCGCATACGGGCAAGATAGGCGACGGCAAGATTTTCGTGACGGATCTCGATCAGGTGATCCGTATCCGTACCGGCGAACTCGATAACGAAGCACTTTAAGGGGGAATTCCAATGGAAGAGTTAGTAACACTAGGTGCGACAGTATCTGAGTTGAAGTTTGCTCTCGACACCTTTTATTTTTTGATCTCAGGCGCGCTGGTGATGTGGATGGCAGCCGGGTTTGCCATGTTGGAAGCGGGTCTGGTGCGCTCCAAGAACACCACTGAGATCTTAACCAAGAACGTCTGTCTCTACTCTATCGCCTGTATCATGTATTTGGTGGTGGGTTACAACATCATGTATGTGGATAATGCCGAGGGGGGCTGGTTGCCATCGTTCGCCAGCCTCATTGGTGCTCAGGCAAGTGACGCCGACCACGCGCTGGAATCGGATTTCTTCTTCCAGGTGGTGTTTGTGGCGACCGCTATGTCTATCGTCTCGGGCGCCGTTGCCGAGCGTATGAAGCTGTGGGCCTTCCTGATCTTCTCTGTGGTCATGACTGGGGTTATCTATCCTGTCGAAGGTTACTGGACCTGGGGCGGCGGTTTCCTCTCTGAGGCTGGATTTGTCGACTTCGCCGGTAGTGGCATAGTACACATGGCGGGCGCGGCTGCGGCTATCTCGGGTGTCTTGTTACTCGGCGCTCGTAAGGGCAAGTATGGCCCTAACGGTCAGGTGAATCCTATCCCTGGTTCTAACCTGCCGATGGCAACCTTAGGCATGTTCATCTTGTGGATGGGGTGGTTCGGCTTTAACGGCGGCTCTCAGCTTTTGGTGTCTGACGCCGAGAACGCGTCGGCGGTGGCGAAGATCTTCGTTAACACTAACTCTGCAGCCGCCTTCGGCGCCGTCTCTGCCCTAGTGGTCTGTAAGATGGTATGGGGTAAGGCGGACTTGACCATGATCTTAAACGGCGCCTTGGCGGGCCTGGTGGCGATCACCGCAGATCCTTTGTCGCCATCACTGCCTCTGGCCGGGGTTATCGGCATGGTTGCCGGCGGTCTGGTGGTCTTCTCTATCGTGATGTTCGACAGAGTCAAGATTGACGATCCGGTCGGGGCGATTTCGGTGCACGGTGTTGCTGGCCTGTTCGGTGTGATGTTGGTGCCGCTGTCAAATGCCGATGCGACAGTCTTGGGTCAGCTATATGGCGCCTCGGTCATCTTCGCCTGGGTATTCGGGGTTTCCTTCGCGGCCTGGTATATCCTCAAGATCACCATGGGGATCCGTGTCTCCGAAGAGGAAGAGTATAACGGTATGGATGCATCGGATTGCGGCATCGATGCCTACCCAGAGTTTGTCTCACTCAAGAGCGCCAGTTAACGGCAGTCAAAACAGATTGCCGAAACTGATAGTAGAATTAACAGGGTCCGTACCTCATGGTGCGGACCCTGTCTTTTGTATTATGCTATCGAAAAGTATGGTGTGAGGAGCGCTAACATGAAGCAGTCTCTCTGGGTGTTGTTGTCGTTACTGGTCTCAATTCAGCTGCAGGCGGGACAGGTGGTGGTGCGTAAGTCGAGCGAACCCTTCGACGCCTTCGCCGTGCGCGACAAGGTGCAGCAGGACTTTGAGTGGCGGGAATCCCTGCGTTTGCAGCAGCAGATCCAGATATTACAGAGTCTGCCCTTGGGCTGCGTGCTGTTTAAGTCGCCCTATGCCTACTATCGTTGCGGCGCGAGTTTTTATCGCCCCTATCTGTATCAAACCGAGGGCCTAGACCCTCAGCAGCTCTATATTCAGGTCGATCCGCCAGTATCTCAGTGATTGTTAATATTTTGTAACGCTTTGCGTGGGGCAAAATGAAAAAGCCTACTTTATGATAGATCTTACGGTGCTCTCATCAGCGTAGGTTTAATATGAAAAGGCTAATTGAGTATAAGCGCGCTATCTTGTTGTTATTCTTCATAGTGAGCGGTTGTGCCAGCGGCCCGGGTAAGGAAACCCTCGCTAATATCGATCAGTACTTTGCCGACGATGAATTCGCGGCGGTTGCGGTTCAGGTTACGCCGGATAAGCTATTTGCGCTGCCGACTCAGGTCACGATCGATCTGCGGCAAGATTATAAGCGCAGCCGAATGGCGCGAGACTATATTGCCGCTAACTTGTGGCTAGCCAACTACATCAACGCCGATAAAGGCGGTTTCAAATACCAAGATAATCTAACAAAGATCCCGGCGGATACCTTTAATGCGCGCGCCGGTAACTGTCTGTCGTTGGTGTTACTCAGTGCCTCGCTTGCCGATGCCTTGGGGGTCGATGTCGAGTTTCAAGAGGTCGAAGTGCCGCCCGTGTGGGACAAGGCAGGTGACTTCTATCTGGTGAATGGTCACATTAATCTGCGCCTAATTCCAAGAGAGACGAGTGATACCTTCCTTGCCGACAAAAATGCGTTGCAGATAGATTTTCTGCCCGAGCGTACCATGCGTGGCTATGCCAAACGGCGAATCGACAGAACCACCGTCATGGCGATGTTCTATAACAATGTCGCGGCAGAGTCTCTGGTGGAGGGACGTTACGACCAGGCCTATGCCTATCTGAAGCAGAGCCTGATGTTAAAGGCCGATTTTATTCCTGCCTTGAATACCCTGGCGATCCTCTATCGCTACAAGGGGTTGGATGATAGGGCGGAAAGTCTCTATAAGCTGGCGCTTTCCCGAGACAGTGAGGATATGAATGCCCTGTTTAACTATGGGGTGTTACTCGCCAGTCAAGACAGGCTAGAGGAGTGGGCCAAGGTGCATAAGACCCTTGAGCTGGTTAGGATCCGCAATCCCTATTACTACTATGACATGGCGCAGCAAGCCTACTCAGAGCATGAATATCAGACGGCGCTCACCTGGTATAAACGTGCGGTAGAGAAGGCCGATTATCGCCATGAGTTCTACTTTGGACTCTCCAGGGCCTATTGGGCCACGGGCGATGAGCGCAGGGCTAAGCTGAATATGCAAAAGGCACTGTCGCTGTCGGTGGATGAATATAATCAGCGACGTTATCAGGCCAAGCTGCAGGCGATGCAGTCCCATCAAGGGATTCATTAGCCTGTTTATTTAGAGAAAAGGTTATTCAAAGAAAAGGTTATTCAGAGACCAGTTTATTCATAGATTAAGTCTTCTATAAACCAAGGCAAACAGGCATGTATGCCTTGGTTTAATGACCGTATAATTAGTTCACTCAATGAATCGCTAGCCGCATAAATAGCTAGCGGGTTACTTGAGATCTAAAGGCATTTTTTCTGGTTCAAGTTCCGACTCAGGCTTAGACACTGGCTCTAGCTCTAGCTCTAGCTCTGGTTCGAGTTCGGGAGCAGAGGGAATGCTTTTCCTCATCTCCTCGGCTTCTTCTCTATCCAATTGCGCAATACCCAGATCTATCTTTTGTGCTATGGACTGACTGTGGCAGGCTATCTTGCGCGGCGCCGCTGCAAATAGTGAGTGGTGAGAGGTTGGCTGCAGTGTGTCGACTCTAAACTTCAGCTGCTCACGGTAGTGTTCGAAGATGCGCCCCTCTAGGATGATGGCATCGACCCGCCCGGAAAACAGCATCATCACCTGACTCTTCTGACTATTGGATTCGCCATATTGTGGGTTACTGAGCGCCATCTGATAGAAGTCTCTACCTAAGTATTGGGTCGCGTTCTGAAACCCCATGACAGAGATCCCGGCCAGATCGGCAACCGAGTCGATGGCCAGTTTATTGCTGGCCAGGGTAAACACGCTGTTTTGGTAGCTGATTAGGCTGCGGGTGTAGTAGAGACCCGCCAAGTTTTCCGGCGCATTGATGAGGCAGTCGACATTGCCACTGGCGACCTGACGAAAGGCTCTCTTATTGGGTGACAGATAGATATGGCCGATCGATAGGGACTGCTTGGCTAACGCGGAGGCGAGACGCTCATATTGAATTCCGCTTTGACCGTTAGCAAAGAAGTAAGGGGGTATGGTGTTGCTGACCGCAAAGGAGATCTCAGTATTAGCATTTTGTGCCAGGAGTGGGTTAGAAACTAGCATAAAACCAGATGCCAGCAGCAATCTTCTCATCGGGGGGATGGTTACCTCAACAGGGGCTGTAGCGCCTTCGGCGCTGTTTCGAGAGCCTCAATGTGACTCTCTTATGACCATTAATAATCTACTATAGATAGGCTTTTGGTCGATTTCCAGATAAATGTTAACACTTTGTTTTGTTACTTCTGTTTTTTCTCGCAGGCTTAGCTGAGGAAGTTTTAAATAAAAATAATAATTTAATCTTATATAACAGATGGTTATTTTTATCTTCTTTATTTTATTAATGTTTGGTTGCAATAGCGGTGGATACTGGATAAATTGAAATCAGTAGTGCAATAGAGAGACCCTTATTTAATCCAGAGCCGGAGTGGAAAATAAATATCATGTATTATCAAACTGATGACGTTCGCATTAATAAAATTAAAGAGTTGTTACCCCCTGTCGCCATTCTCGAGCGATTTCCGGCAAGCGAAAATGCATCGGCAACAGTGTTTAACGCGCGGCAGAATATTCACAATATCCTGAAAAAAGAAGATGATCGTCTGCTGGTGATCATCGGGCCTTGTTCTATCCACGACCCTAAGGCAGCGCTGGAATATGGTGAGAGACTCGCCAAATTGCGCGAGCAATATAAGGATCAACTCGAGGTCGTGATGCGCGTCTATTTCGAGAAACCGCGGACCACAGTGGGCTGGAAGGGTCTGATCAACGACCCTTACATGGACAATAGCTTCAAGCTGAACGATGGCCTGCGCACAGCTCGAAAACTGCTTTTAGATCTCAATGAGTTAGGCGTGCCGACCGCGGGTGAATTTTTAGATATGATCACGCCTCAATATGTGGCGGATCTCATGTGTTGGGGCGCTATCGGTGCTCGCACCACAGAATCACAGGTACACAGAGAGCTGGCATCTGGCCTCTCTTGCCCGGTCGGTTTTAAGAATGGTACCGATGGCACCATCAAGGTGGCTATCGATGCTATAGGCGCCGCCAGTGCGCCGCACCATTTCCTGTCGGTGACCAAGTATGGCCATTCGGCGATCGTCTCCACCAAGGGCAATCCTGATTGTCACATCATTCTGCGTGGCGGCAAGGAGCCTAATTATAGCGCCGAGCATGTGCAGGCGATCAGCGAGCAGTTGGCTATGGCTAACCTGCCGCAAAATATCATGGTGGATTTTAGCCATGCTAACAGCAGCAAACAGTTTAAGCGCCAGATGCTGGTGGGCGAAGATGTGGCCAGCCAGGTGAGCGCCGGTGAGCGGGCGATTTTCGGTGTGATGGTTGAGAGTCACCTGGTTGAGGGACGTCAGGACTATATCGAAGGGCAGCCGTTGTGTTACGGCCAGAGCATCACAGATGCCTGTATCGGTTGGGAAGATACCGAAATCTTGCTGGCAAATTTGAATCAGTGTGTGCTCGAGCGCCGCGGCTAATGCTATGCCAGCTTTGCCCAAGGTTTTGTTGGTTGCAGAGTTAGTTACAGTCGCTTGATGCTATGTCGACCCTAATATGAAAAAGGAAGCCAATTGGCTTCCTTTTTTGCGTTCTGCTGGCCTGTTTATTTGGCTTGTTGTTTCACCAGATATTCGTTGGCTTTAGCAAGACTGCCAAAAGACGATATTAAATTGTTTTGACCCTTTTGTTGGATTTCTGGGCTGTTCGATTCTGTCATCATCCATACCCAAGTTTGTACCAATGGCAATGGAGGGTATTGCACGTCAGATGATTGTGGCATATCGGCTTCCTTTAAAAATTTGGGGTTATTCCCGCTCTGCTTTTTACTCAGCTTGAACTGCCTTAAGCTGATCTTGAGATTATCAAAATCTCCGGCAAGAGATAACAATAATTACCCCGTTGAAACACTAAACTGATAATTATTCTCTCAAGAATAATGCTTTTTTCTGGTTTTGCCATCATTTAATCAGTCAAAAGTTGTACCTGTTTGTACGGGGGACTGCACCAAAAGTCTGATATTGACCTCCTTATCTAAGGCAAAATGCTAACCCCTTGGCAAAGGCGGATAATTGAGCTAGTGGCGGGTAAGCCTACTGAGGTAAGATGGTGTATGTTATGGCTTTTATCTTAATCTCACCTAAATGCCATCGTCCTTATCTTGATGCTAGCTGGAGTTGCCATGCGTCCCACGCTCTATTTTGATGGTCCTATCGATAAACTGAACTGGCATGTCCTGAAATTGCTTTGGCCCTATTTGTTGGAGTTTAAGGGGCGGGTGATCTTGGCGCTTGCTTGTCTGGTGGTGGCCAAAATGGCGAGTGTTGGCCTGCCATTCGTACTCAAACAGCTGGTGGATACCCTGAGTGAGGCCTCAGTCGAGCAGATGATCGCCGTGCCCATCGCCCTGGTGCTCGCATACGGCAGCCTGCGCCTGCTCAATACGGTGATCTCAGAGGTGAGAGACACACTGTTTGGCCGGGTCACCGAGCGGGCGATTAGACGTCTTGGCCTATCTGTGTTTGACCATCTGCACCGGCTGGATCTGGCGTTTCATCTTGAGCGGCGTACCGGGGGACTGTCGCGGGATATCGAGCGCGGTACCAGTGGGGTCAGCTTCTTGATGCGCTTCATGGTATTCAACATAGTACCGACCCTGCTTGAGATAGCCCTGGTGGTGGGCATCTTGCTGTATAACTATGGCTGGGCATTTGCGCTAATTACTCTGAGCGCCGTCGTTGCCTATATTCTCTTCTCCATCTTCGCCACCGAATGGCGTACCGGCTTCGTGCGGGAGGCAGCGATGGCCGATTCTCAGTCCAATACCCGCGCCATAGATAGCCTGCTTAACTATGAGACGGTGAAATACTTTAACAACGAGGCCTATGAATCTGATCAATATGATCATGCCCTCGAGCGCTGGGAAGTGGCCAAGCGCAAGAATCGACTCTCGTTGTTTGCGCTCAATGCCGGTCAGGCGCTGATCATCTCGCTGGCGATGACGCTGATGTTGGCGCTGGCGGCGACTCGGGTGAGCCAGGGCGCCATGACCATAGGTGACTTTGTATTGATTAACGCCTTCATGATGCAGCTGTTTATGCCGCTGAATTTTTTAGGCTTCGTCTACCGCGAGATCCGCGGCGCCCTGGCTAACATAGAGCGCATGTTTAGCCTGTTAGACAGGCAGCCTAAGATTGAGGATGCCCCCGATGCGACATCGCCCCATATCACCCAAGGGAGCCTTAAATTTGAGGGTGTGAGTTTTCGTTACGGTGACAGGCCTATCTTGTCCGATGTGAGTTTCGAGATCCCTGCTGGTCACAAGGTGGCGATAGTGGGGGACAGCGGCGCGGGAAAATCTACCATAGTGAAGCTGCTGTTTCGCTTCTATGAGACGCAGCAGGGGACTATCACCATAGATGGCCATGATACCAAGGCGCTGACTCAACACGCGCTGCGTAGCGCCATCGCCATCGTGCCCCAAGATACCGTGTTGTTTAACGACTCCCTGCTGGAGAATATTCGTTATGGTCTGCCGGGGGCGAGCGATGAGCAGGTGAAGGCGGCGATAGAGCTGGCGCATCTGTCTAATTTCGTCTCTCAACTCAGCGAAGGCTGGCACACTAAGGTGGGTGAGCGCGGGTTAAAACTCTCCGGCGGCGAGAAACAGAGGGTGGCGATCGCCAGGGCGATCCTCAAGGGCTCGCCCCTGTTGGTGTTCGATGAGGCGACCTCTTCGCTGGATAGCCATTCAGAGCAGGCGATCCTCAATGCGCTCAAGGAGATGGCCAAGGGGCATACGAGTCTGGTCATCGCTCACAGGCTGTCGACGGTCGTGGATGCCGACCAGATCTTGGTGCTGAGTCAGGGCAAGATAGTCGAGCGTGGCGATCATCAGAGCCTGCTCGCGGCCGATGGCCTGTATAAGAAATTGTGGACCGTACAAAATCAGCATTAATTGTGTGGGATTAAGTATTCGTTCAGGTTTGATTTGCATAATATTTGTTAATAACAAACCTACGGAGGCGGTCCCATGAAAAACATCCCTATACATGCAAGTATCGAAGGCCAGGCGCGGATCGTAGATACCGATTGGCTAGCCATCATGGCGACCTTAAGAGAGCGGGGATTGGGACAGGAGGAGTTGGTGGTCGTCTATGCCCAGCTGAGCTCCTACCTGAGGGTCACGACACGGGGCCTGACCCTTGCCATGATCCCGCCCTCGACCGTAATCGAAGGGCTTACGCGTGAAGTAAAGCACTACGCGAATGACTATGCGGGGATGATGTAGGGTTTGCCGCCAGACTGGCTGGCAGAAGGACTAGGCTGTTTTTGAGGTGTTGATCGGCTTCCAACCGTCACAGAGGAGGCTGAGCTTGGTATTTTGCGGCTCATAGGGGGTCAGTCTAATGATCTCTCCACCCTTGAAGCAGATTGTCTCGCCTTCAATAACCGTTAATCGGTTGCAGTTTTGACAGCTAACCGACAAAGGTTTACTTTTATTTCCCGCTCCAAAAAACGAATTACTCACCAGTGATTCTCCGTGGCTGCGCTTAACGTCAGCGCGTGCTGCTATTCCATATATCGCTAATGTAATCAAGTTTAGATCATAAAGCTAGCGCTATCTAGACTAATGTCTAATCCTTATTGGGTATTGCCTGAAGTTGCACCATATTGGGTTTTTATCAGGCTACTTGCGCCATCTTGGGGCAGGGAAAGGATAAACAAATTGTCATATTCATCCTCTCTCAATTGAGGTATTTCGGGTCCTCGAAGTGCCTTGATGATCAGTGGCACAGTATTGGAGTGGCCGGCGATGATCACATTGCCCTGCTGCGCCATCACCTTGTCGGCAATGGCCGCAATATGTTTGTCCAAATCCTTGCCTGCGTCGATGACAACTAAAGGAATTCCTCTGGCGGTAATAAGCGGCGTTAAGGTTTCCTGGGTGCGCTTAAATTGTGTGGATATGGCCAGGCTGAGTGGGGTATCGCCCAAGCTTTCAACCAATGCCTGTGCTCGCAACTTGCCCGCGTCATTCAAGCTAGGGTCGCGTCCCTGGTCTGCTTTTTCGGCATGACGCACCAGAATTACCGTCTTGCTGGCGATTGCTGGATTGGCCTGCGCCATTGGCAGGTAAGCTACCAGGGCGAAAAGTCCAATGCTGATGAGTCGTAACATGGGAACCCTTATTTAATTAACGAATTGGTTAGCATACCGCACTTTGTGTGAATTGCCGATGACAGATTAATTGGGCATTTGCGCTAAAGTTGCTTACAAAATGGACGATAATAATAGCTGAGGGCTAATTTAATTTGGTGAGCGAGGCGATTATGGAGATTCAAAATCACGGCGGAGCCGTATCTGCGGCGGCGCACAACAAGACAGATTCGACGACTAACCATGGTCAACAAGTCTCCGAAGTGGCCAAGAACAAGACGGCATTGGCGGCCAGTAAACAGCTGATGAATACGGCGATCTTGGAAGCGCAGCAAGAGGTGAACTTGAGCGCGGGCAATGAGCCCATGCAGCTGTTGTATAAGGCGGCGATTGAGGCGATTAATGAAGAGCTGGCACCAACCATGGGTGAGCACGCCATCGAGAGGGCGGCGGCTCAAGGGGTGGATACCTCACCCGAGGCGACGGCCGAGCGCATCGTCAGCTTTGCGACTCAGTTTTTTGCCATACATCAGGAGCAAAACAGCAGCATGTCCTTCGATGAGCAGCTCAGCTCCTTCATGGACATAATCGGTGGTGCCATTGACCAAGGTTTCGATGAGGCCAAAGATATCCTCTCCGGACTCAAGGTGCTTGAAGGCGATATTGCGGCTGGGGTCGACAAGACCTATGGCCTAGTACAGGAAGGGCTGCAGGCATTCAGAGACAGTTTCAATCAAGAGACAGAGCAAGAATAAGGCCTTCTGACTCCCATTAGATTTCGATAAACCCCTTAAGATAAGGGGTTTTTTGTTGTCTTGACTCGGATAGAAAATCTATGAATCATGGGAGTATCAGTATTGATTGATGCCAGCAGAGGTGGCGATATGTGGGGAGAGGCAAAGGTTGTAGAGCGGATTGACTGGAGCGATCAGTTATTTACCCTGAAGCTGTCGGCCGATATCGGCGATTTCATTGCTGGGCAATTCATTAAGTTGTCGCTGCATATTGACGATAAACGTGTCGCCAGAGCCTATTCACTGGTCAATGCGCCCGATGCGCCGCTGCTGGAGGTGCTGGCGGTCAGTGTCGACGATGGTCTGCTGTCGCCAAAGTTGCAGGCCTTAGCCCCGGGAGACAGCATCGATATCTCCACTAAGGCGGCGGGTTTTATGACGCTGGATGAGATCCCAGCCCAGGGCAAGCATATGTGGTTTTTTGCTACGGGAACCGCGGTGGGCCCCTTTATCTCCATGATGAGAACCACCGAACCCTGGCAGCGTTTTGAGCGGGTGATCTTAGTCTACGGCGTGCGCTATCAAGAGGATCTCGCCTATTATGAAGAGCTTAAGGCGTTCCAGGCCAAATACCCCGGAAAGTTTACCTTAGTTACCTCTGTGACCCGGGAGCCGGTGGAAGGCGCGCTCAGTTGCCGCATCACCCAAGGTGTCGAGAGCGGAGTGATCGAGCAGCAGGTCGGCCTCAAGCTGAGCGCGCAAGATTCACAGGTGATGATCTGTGGCCATCCCGAGATGATCAAAGAGCTCAATACCCTGTTGCAGTCCCGCGGGCTGGCTAAGAACCTTCGCCGCGCGCCAGGGCAGATCACCGTCGAGAAATATTGGTAGAGGAAGCGATATGCAATTACTCTTTTCGCCGGCGTCACCCTACGCCAGAACCGTGCGGGTCGTTATCGCGCAGTTTGCCATCAGAGGGATCGAGCCGATCGCCGTTAATCCACTTGAGAATACCGAGCTATTACTGGATGCCAATCCGCTGGCCAAGATCCCTTGTCTACTGTTAAACGATGGTGGCGCCCTGTATGACAGCGAGGTGATCCTGCGCTACCTGGATCATGAGTATTGTGGTGGCGAGCTGTTTGGACAGCCCGGTGATTCCTGGTATGGCGAGACACAGTATTCCTTGATTAAGGGCTTGCTCGATAGCGCGGTGGCCTTAAGGCAGGAGCAGATGCGCGACGATGAGGGTTTGCGTAGCCCATTTTGGACGGCGCGGTTTGAACAGGCCTTACTCAGGGGCTTGGCGCAGATAGAGTTGATGGCCATTTCTGGCCACAGCAAGGTGTCCTTGCAGCAGATCTGTCTCGCCTGTTTGTTAGAGTATGTAGATTTTCGTCATCCGGATCTGGATTGGCGTAAGGTCGCCCCGGCGACGGCTAGATGGCTACAGACCTTCTCCAAGGGCGCGGCCATGTTAACCACACGCCCCCACGCCTAGGCTTGGCTGTATCACTAAAGAGCTTGCACTCAAGGATTTGGGGTTATTGCTTAGCAGTTAGCAGTTAGCAGTTAGTGGCGAGTATCAGTATGGCGCCGTCCCTTAGCCGGTTGACTGCGTCTGTTGGGCTCGCCAAACACACCATAGAGTTCACGGGTCACACCGAAGTCGACCCGCCTATCGTCAGTTTGTTCTCTCCTGTCTTCATGATGCAGATATCGGCAGCTACATTCGTCCTCACTGCAGCCGGGAAGTGGTAGTGTCGGTGCGTCTATGGAGAGGAATCGTTTGCCTTTTAATTTCTTCGCGCTGCCACACAGGCCCTCGTCGTTGACGATCTCGACACAGTGATAGGGATGGCTGGTATTGAGGCTGTGCGTCGGCGCATGGGGAACTTCTTCGCTGATTATCCTGGCACTCAGGTTGGTCTGCGGCGCCGCTGCCCTGCGGGCCCGCCTGACCCTAACCCGAGTAAATCTATGTTTAAACAGGAATAAAATAAGAATGACGGCGAGTATCAGCGCGAGAATTTCCAGAAACATATGAGATCCTTTTTGTGGCCGAGTCCTTTGAGTCTAGTCAGCGAGGCTTTTTTGGTCAAAATGAGCGGTCTTGCAAATTTTGACGGATCTCACTTGCCGTTTACTGCCAGATTGATTACTCTTGTCGCAATTGATAATTATTATCATTAACTTTATCGCGGAGTATCTGCATGAGATTCATGAAACGTTTGGCTGTTCTGGGTTTTGCTTGTGTCACTTCAATGGCCAATGCGGCCGACAGCATCACGGTTTATTCCTACCGACAGGCTTTCCTTATCGATCCCATTTTGGCTGACTTTACCAAGGAGACAGGCATCAAGGTCAATCTGGTATTTGCCAAACAGGGCATTGCCGAGCGAATCGCCCGCGAGGGGCGTCTGTCACCTGCGGATCTCGTGCTTACCTCAGATTTCTCCCGTTTGATGGAGCTGGCGGATAAAGGGTTGGTGGCCTCGGTCGACAGCGAGACCTTAGCGCAGAACATTCCTGCGAATCTTCGCTCGCCCAATGGCGATTGGTTTGCCCTGACTAAGCGCGTGAGAAATATCTACTCTTCTAAGGAGCGTCTCGGCCCTTTGGAGATCGATTATGAAGATCTGGCGGATCCTAAATTTAAGGGCAAGATCTGTACCCGTAGCGGTAAGCACCCCTACAACATCTCTCTGGTGGCGTCGATGATCGCCCATCATGGTGAGGCAGATACCAAGACCTGGCTGGAAGGCGTTAAGGCAAACCTGGCGCGCAAGCCACAGGGTAACGACAGGGCGCAGGTGAAGGCGGTTAAAGAGGGGCTGTGTGATATCGCCATAGGTAACAGCTACTATCTGGGTAAGATGTTGCAAGATCCTAAGCAGGTACCTTGGGCCGAGGCGGTCAACATCAACTTCCCGAATCAGAAAAATCGCGGTGCCCACATCAACGTCTCTGGCATGGCCCTGGCTAAGTATGCTCCAGCGCGCGAGAACGCCATCAAGTTGATGGAATACCTCTCGGGTCAACAGGCGCAGCAGACCTACGCCGAACTTAACATGGAATATCCAGTCAAGGCAGATGTGAAGCCGTCTAAGCTGGTAGCCTCCTGGGGTGACTATAAGGCCGATGAGCTGCCCATTTACAAGCTGGCCGAGTATCACGGCGCGGCGGTGAAGTTGCTCGATCAGGTCAAGTTCGATCTCTAGTGATAGGCGGTCGTTGCTCAAAAGATAGCCTTCCTTCGGGAAGGCTATCTCGTTTTTATGCCGCATGGGTCACTATTCAATTAATAATCGTTTGCGTTTAAGCTTAGATTTAAGTTGGTCACAGATAATGGCCTGACTCGCTTTATTGAGATTTTCTATGATTTTAGGCTTTCCCAAATCCTGGTCGACCCTAAGCTATCTGACCGCCATCTGCTTCGCCCTGCCCCTGGGGGCCATCTGCATACAGGCAATGGTGCCAGATGAGGCGGTATTCGGTCACCTGATGCAAACCGTCCTGCCGACCTATATTTTCAACACCTTGGCCTTAATGTTGTTTGTCAGCCTGGGCGCCTTGCTGATCGCCGTGCCTGCGGCCTGGTGCGTGGCCCGCTGTGATTTCCCCGGACGCAATGGGTTTCAGTGGGCGCTGCTGCTACCTCTAGCCATGCCCGCCTATGTGGTGGCCTATGTCTATACGGACCTGCTGGATTATGCTGGGCCTGTTCAGGTTTGGCTGCGGCAAGTTAACGGTTGGCTGTCGCCCACGGATTATTACTTTCCCGATGTGCGCACCCTGGGCGGTGCGTCTGTGATGTTGGCACTGGTGCTGTTTCCCTATATCTATCTGCTGGCGCGCACCGCCTTCATGGAGCAGTCGCCAAGCCTGCTGCACGCCTCCAGAGTGATGGGGGCAGGGCCCTGGCGCAGTTTCTGGCGTCTGAATTTGCCTATGGCACGGCCCGCCTTGGCGGTGGGGGCGGCGCTGGTGGCGATGGAGACGGCCGCCGATTTCGCTACCGTCAGCTACTTTGCCGTGCCTACCTTGACGACGGCTGTCTACGATACCTGGCTGGGATACGGCAGTCTGGCGGCGGCAGCCAAACTCTCAGCCATCATACTGCTGGTGATCTTCTGCCTGATCGGTGCCGAGCGCTTTGCCCGGCGTAAACAGCAGCTGTTTCAGAAACAGACGCCGATAACCTCCCACGAACGATATGCGCTCTCGGGTTTCAAGGCCTGGCTCGCCGCGGGCTATTGCGCCGTGCTGCTGCTGTTGGCCTTCGGCCTGCCGGTTTGGGTCTTGCTGGGGTATGCCTGGGATTATTTTGATGTCAGTTGGAATCAGGCCTTCTGGGAATACAGTCTCAACAGCCTGATCATTGCCCTAGTGGTTAGTCTAGTCACTGTGGTGTTTGCCTTGCTGTTGATGTTTGTCCGGCGCTGCAGCCCAAGAAAAATCGATATCCTGCCGTCACGTCTGGCCTCGACGGGCTATGCCCTGCCGGGTACTGTGCTGGCGATAGGCGTCTTGGTGCCTCTGAGCCTTCTTGATTTCGCGGTCAACGATCTCTATGCGTATTTCGACCAGAGTGGGCCAGGACTCATCTTCAGTGGCACCCTGTTTGTATTAATTTTTGCCTTTGTGATCCGCTTTGCTGCCATCGCCATCGGCAGCATAGAAAACAGCTATAAACAGATCAGTCCCTCGCTGGATATGGCATCGGTCACCATGGGGATGAGGCCCAGTGCCATTCTATCGCGGATCCATCTGCCACTGCTGCGCAGCGGCATCTTCGCCGCCATCTTGCTGGTCTTTATCGAGTGTATGAAGGAGCTGCCAGCCGCTTTGCTGCTCAGGCCCGTGGGGTTTGAGAATCTCGCCACCTATGTCTACCAGTTTGTCTCAGACGAACAGCTCGAGCAGGGCGCCCTGGGGGCCATAGTGATCGTCTTGGTGGGGTTAGTCCCGCTTATCTATCTCAATCGCTCCTTGGAGCAAGGTAACTAATATGTCGACACTTACCATAGAACAGGTTCACAGCGATTATCAGGGGCAGACGATTCTGCGCGGCTTAGATCTTGTGCTGCATCAGGGAGAAATTGCCGCCCTGCTCGGCCCAAGTGGCTGTGGCAAGACCACGCTCCTCAAGGCGATTGCTGGGCTGCAGCCTATCTCCCAAGGGCGTATCAGCATCAATGGCCGACTGCTCTCTGGACCCGAGACGTTTGTGCCTAGCGAGCGGCGAGAGGTCGGGATGATTTTCCAAGACTACGCCCTGTTTCCTCACCTGACAGTGGCCGAGAATATCTTGTTCGGGGTGAAAGGCTTGGATAAGGCCGCCAGACAGGCGAGGCTGGGTGAGATGCTGGCGCTGGTGAAGCTAGAGGGCTTAGGGGGCCGTTATCCTCACGAACTCTCGGGGGGTCAGCAGCAGCGGGTGTCGATTGCCCGGGCGCTTGCTTATGAGCCAGAACTTCTGCTGCTCGATGAGCCCTTTTCCAATATCGACGCTAAGGTGCGCGGAGAGATGATGGTGGAGATCCGCGAGATCTTAAAGCAGCGCGGAGTAAGTGCCGTGTTTGTGACCCACAGCAAGGATGAGGCCTTCGTGTTTGCCGATAAGCTGGCGCTCTTCAAGGATGGGGGCATAGCCCAATATGGCAGTGCTGAGAGCCTCTACGCTGAGCCAACGGATAAGTATGTGGCGGAATTCCTCGGTCAGGTGAACTATCTTAGCTGTGAGGTGAAAGATAGCGCCCGGTTACAGACCCTGCTGGGTGAGGTACAAAGCAGCAGTGATTTGGCCAAAGCGGCCGGATATCGCGGCGAGCTCCTGCTGCGCCCGGAGCAGCTGCAGATGACAGAAGATGAGCAAGGTGAGGGCACTATAATAGCGCGGCGCTTCCTCGGTAATCTGTGCCACTACAGCATCTTGATTGGCGAGGAGATGTTGGCGGTGCGCTCGCCCCTGCACCATTTTAGCCCTGGGCAGAAGGTTGGCCTGTCGGTGATGCCTCATCCGGCGGTGCTCTTCTAAGCTGGCCTATGTAACACTTTTGTGAAGGGCATTTGCGTCTGGCTATGGTTGCCAACTTAAAAAAAAGTTAATCTAGCCGGTAAATGACGTTTCGCTTTAACGGTTTGTGGGTTGTGTAATACTAATTATCGCTAAAGTTTCGGATAATAACGCCGAAATTGAGACTGACGAAAGGTAGGTTTATTTATGGATAGTCTGGTTATGCCACGTGAACAGCTGGGTGTGTGTGCCGAAGGAAATTTACATAGCGTGTATCTGATGTTCAACGCCAACGACGGCGTCGAGTCTCAGCTGCGTCCCTGCGTCGCCAATGTCGCTCAGTATATCTATGAATTGGCCGACCAGTATGCCGACAGCGCCTTCAACGGTTTCGTAGCCATAGGTGCCAACTATTGGGATAGCCTGTATCCAGGGCGTCGTCCTTCACAGCTCAAGCCTTTTCCGGCCATGCATGCCGACAATCGTGATGCGCCAGCCCATGAATATGATCTCTTCGTGCATCTGCGCTGCGATCGTTATGACATCTTGCATCTAGTAGCCAACGAGGTGTGCCAGATGTTTGAAGATTTGGTAGAGCTGGTGGATGAGGAGCGCGGATTCCAGTTTATGGATACCCGGGATCTAACCGGATTTGTCGACGGCACAGAGAACCCTAAGGGGCGTCATCGTCAGGAAGTGGCCTTGGTGGGCGACGAAGACAAGTATTTCCGTGGTGGCAGCTATATTCATGTGCAGAAGTTTGCCCATAACCTCAGCAAGTGGAACCGTCTGCCGCAGAAGAAGCAGGAAGATATCATAGGCCGTACCAAGATAGACAATATCGAGTATGCCTCTGAGGACAAGCCGCTTACCAGCCACATCAAGCGGGTCAATCTGAAGGATGCCGACGGCAAGTCGATGGAGATCCTGCGCCAGAGTATGCCTTACGGGTCGATGAAGGAGCAGGGGCTGATGTTTATCTCCGTCTGTCGCAACTCGGTGCATTTCGAGAAGATGCTGAGCAGTATGGTCCATGGCGACGGCGAGGGGAACCATGATCACCTGATGCACTTTACCCAGGCACTGACCGGCTCGGCATTCTTTGCCCCGTCGCTTGATTTCATGGAGCAAGAGGCAGAATTCGAGGATTAGAGTTCGAGGATTAAGGCTAAGCGGCTCTCTTAATCAGTCGCTTAATATGAGTCTCTCGATGTGAGCTCCTCAAAGTGACCAGCGTCTAGCAGCTAGACGCTAACCTAATAAAAAACACACCCTAAGGTGTGTTTTTTTGTGTCCGATTATCGGTGAATTAACGGTCGGGATCCCAGTAGTTGGTGGGGCGCTTGGCATAGATCTCGTCGATGGAGCGCACCTGCACCTTATTATGCTCCGGGTACACCACCACATCGTGGGGATCGCGATTGCCCAGCACCAGAAACAGGAAGTCGGCTTCGGATTCGTTTTTCAGGGTATGGGCGATGCCTGAGTTGGCGGTAAAACAGATATAGTCGCCCTGCTTAAAGGGGTGAGGCTCACCGTCGATATACAGGGTGGCTTCGCCTTGCAGCGCGTAGAGGTGTTCCTCTTCCTTGGTGTGATAGTGGGCGACGGAGGAGAGCTTGCCGGGTTCCAGTCGTTCCATGGTGACACCGATCTGCTGACAACCGGCGGCATCGCCGATATGTTTCTGATGACTGGCGTATCGATCTGAGTGTTGCCAAGATTCCCAGCAAAGGTTGTCGATATTGATTATTTTATTGTTATTCATCTCGGGTCCTTAACCATCGGGTGACAGAGGGGATGGTTTGGACTCAGTGTATCCTATCAGATATATAGTATTCAATTTGAGCTTGATTAAACCTAGGTAAAACCAAGTCAAAACTTAGATAAAAAAACACCCTTTGCCAAACTGGCTAAAGGGTGTCTCTTGGGAGGACGGCTTAGGCCGTCCTTGCGAAGGGGCTAATCGGCGTAGTTAAACAGCGACTTGACCGTCTCGAGCGTCTTGTCCACTTCCTGAATGTTGGAAGGGCAGATGAAGATGGTATCGTCACCGGCGATGGTGCCCAGTATGCCCTCTGGCTTACCAATGGAGTCTAGCAGTCTGGCGATCAGCTGGGCCGCACCTGGGCTGGTTCTGACCACTATCATAGATTGGTTATGGTCGACATCCAGCACTAAGTTTTTCAGTGGGCTGCCGGCCGTCGGGACCCCAAGCTCGGCGGGCAGGCAGTAGACCATCTCCTGCTTGGCGTTGCGGGTGCGCACGGCGCCAAACTTGCTCAGCATGCGTGAGACTTTGGATTGGTTAATGTTGTTGAAGCCCTCTGACTGTAGGGCGTTGACTATCTCGCTCTGGGAGCCAAAACGCTCCTCTTTCAAGATAGCCTTAAAGGTCTTTACAAGTTCGTCTTGATTTTTATTGGCTTGCATATCGAATTATTCTTATATTCAAAAAACTGGCTTATTTTGAATATTTTTGCGCCATTAGTCAAGCGTTATTCGGATTGCGTGAATAAAAATTCAGGCTTACGGGGTGGTTGGAGCACTAAGGGGTCGCAGGCAAGGCCGGGCAGTATATCTTAAATGGGCTGAAAATGGCAGTTGGCTGGGCGAAATTGAAATTATCTGGCCACACGACTAAGGGATAATTGAATTTTTACCGTGATTCCAGTAATGTTGCGCCATCGGTAAATCTAGATCTATATCACATAATATCCAAGAATTAACGGAGATAACTATGAAAGTTGCTGTACTTGGTGCCGCCGGTGGTATTGGCCAGGCTCTTGCCCTACTACTCAAAACTCAACTGCCTGCCGGTTCAAAACTATCCCTTTATGATATCGCGCCAGTCACTCCTGGTGTTGCCGTTGACCTAAGCCACATCCCGACTGCTGTAGAAGTGAAGGGTTTTGCGGGTGAAGATCCAACGCCAGCGCTGGAAGGTGCCGACGTGGTACTGATCTCTGCCGGTGTTGCACGTAAGCCAGGCATGGATCGTTCAGATCTATTCAACATCAACGCGGGTATCGTGAGAAACTTGGTTGAGAAGTGTGCCGCAACTTGTCCTAAGGCGCTGATCGGTATCATCACTAACCCAGTTAACACCACTGTCGCTATCGCTGCAGAAGTACTGAAAGCTGCCGGTGTATACGACAAGAACCGTCTGTTCGGTGTGACTACCCTTGACGTTATCCGCTCTGAAACTTTCGTTGCTGAAGCGAAAGGTCTGAACGTTGCCGACGTTAAAGTGAATGTTATCGGTGGACACAGCGGCGTGACTATTCTGCCACTACTGTCTCAAATCGAAGGCGTAAGCTTCTCTGATGAAGAAGTGGCTGCACTGACGACTCGTATCCAGAACGCGGGTACCGAAGTGGTTGAAGCTAAGGCGGGTGGCGGTAGCGCGACTCTGTCTATGGGTCAGGCGGCATGTCGTTTCGGTTTGTCACTGGTTCGCGGCCTACAGGGCGATGCTAACGTTGTTGAGTGTGCCTATGTCGATGGTGGCAGCGAGCATGCTGACTTCTTCGCGCAACCTGTGCTGCTGGGTAAGAACGGTATCGAGCAGGTACTTGCCTATGGTGAGGTTAGCGAGTTCGAAGCCAACGCACGTGATGCTATGCTAGATACGCTTAAAGCCGATATCGCACTGGGTGTCGACTTTGTAAAATAAGGCTAGGCTAAGTCTTTAGTTAGTCCTTAATAAAAAATGGAGCCAATTGGCTCCATTTTTTTATGGGTAACTTTTACCTTGATATCGAGTGGCGAAAGACTGATTAGGAGCTAATTGTTTGCTAATTAGTGATCGCGCGCCACGGCGATTCTCGCCAGCGATATCAGTGCCTGCTTATAGTCACTATCGGGCAGCATATCTAATGCGCGTATCGCCTTCTCTGCTTCTTCCTGAGCGCGTTTCTCTGTGTAGTCCAGGGCGCCACACTGCTGGAGGGCATTTAATATGGTATCGATATGCTCAGTGCCGTCGCCTTTCTCGATCGCATCGCGAATCAATTGACGCTCCAGCTCGTTGCCGTTGGCGATGGCGTAGATAAGCGGCAGGGTAGGCTTACCCTCGGCTAAGTCGTCGCCTATGTTCTTACCCAGGGCCTCGGTATCGGCCGTATAGTCCAGCAGGTCGTCGGTGAGCTGGAAAGCGGTGCCCAGATACTTACCATAGTCGGCCAATGCGGTCTGCACTTCTATGCTGCTGTCGGCCAGCACACCAGCCAGACGGGTGGCAGCTTCAAATAGTTTCGCCGTCTTGCAGTAGATCACCCGCATGTAGCTCTCTTCGCTGGTGTCTGGGTCGTTGCAGTTCATTAGCTGCAATACTTCGCCTTCTGCCAAAACGTTGGTGGCATCGGCGAGCACTTCAAGTACCTCCATGCTCTTCAGCTCAGTCATCATCTGGAAAGAGCGGGTATAGAGGAAGTCTCCTACCAATACGCTGGCGCTGTTACCGAACAGGGCATTGGCGGTTTCCCGGCCGCGCCGAAGCATAGACTCGTCGACCACATCGTCGTGTAGCAGAGAAGCGGTATGGATAAACTCAACGATTGCCGCCAGTTTAAGATGCGCTTCACCTTCATAGGCGATGGCGCGGGCGGCCAAGATAGAGAGCAACGGACGCATGCGTTTGCCGCCGCCATTGATGATGTAGAATCCGAGTTGATTAATAAGGGCGACATCCGATTCCAACTGCTTATAGATAAGTTGGTCGACGGCTTTCATATCAGCGTCTGCCAGCTGACGAATGGCATTCAAATCCATATAATGGCTCTACTTTTAGGGTTGCGAGGTAATTCAGACAGCCCAAATTAAGGCGAAAATGTTATAATTATTAGATTCTACCTAAAAATGCCTCGCCTGACAGTAGCAGAAGAGTATTGTGCGAGTAATTCCGATCTTTTTTTGATCAAAGTGAATTAGGACTTGTCAGCCAGGCGAACTTAGCGTAAACTCCGCGACCATTGTCATTAAAGCTTTTATAGCACCCAGCCAAACAAAAAGGGTCTGCGTGCTAGAAATATCGGAGTAAAATAGCTATGTACGCTGTTTTTCAAAGTGGTGGTAAGCAACACCGTGTTGCTGAAGGCCATACTGTACGTCTAGAAAAATTAGAAGTTGCTACAGGCGAAACTATCGAATTCGACCAAGTTCTTTTGGTTGCTGATGGTGAAACTGTACACGTTGGTGCACCTTTAGTTGAAGGTGGTAAGGTTGTGGCTGAAGTTATCAGCCATGGCCGTGGCGAGAAGGTAACTATCGTTAAGTTCCGTCGTCGTAAGCACCACGATAAGAAGATGGGCCACCGTCAGTGGTTCACCGAAGTTAAAATTACAGCTATCAACGCTTAATAAGGGGTCTAACTAATGGCACATAAAAAAGCTGGCGGTTCTACTCGTAACGGCCGCGATTCAGAAAGCAAACGTCTTGGTGTTAAGCGTTTCGGTGGTGAATCAGTTCTAGCTGGTAACATCATCGTTCGTCAACGTGGTACTAAGTTCCACGCAGGTGTTAACGTAGGTATCGGTCGTGACCATACTCTATTTGCACTAACTGACGGTAAAGTTAAGTTCGAAGTTAAAGGTCCTAAGAACCGCAAGTTCATTAGCATCGAAGCTTAATACTTAGCTACCCAAGCTAGTTTCTAAAGCCCTGCCTCTGGTGGGGCTTTATTGTTTATGAAGAATCATTACTGGTGAAAGAGCCTGTATATCGCTCCAGCACCAGTCCAATATTGTCTCTGCCGCTTTGTGCTGGGGCAGTTGCATCATTGTTTTTTGGCGGTAAGTTTCGATAGGCAGTATAATCGGTCTATTGTTTGGCGCCTGGAGTTGGTATGAAGTTTGTCGATGAAGCCGTGATCAGAGTCGAAGCTGGTGATGGCGGTAGTGGTTGCGTTAGTTTTCGACGCGAGAAGTATGTGCCCGATGGCGGCCCAGATGGCGGTGACGGTGGTGACGGTGGCAGTGTCTATCTGCAGGCCGATGAAAACCTCAACACCCTGATCGATTACCGTTTCGAGCGTTTCCATTTTGCCGAGCGTGGCGAGAATGGTCGCGGCCGCGACTGTACCGGTCATGGTGGTAAAGATCTTATTCTTAAGGTGCCAGTGGGAACCCGCGCCGTCGATGAAGAAACCCAGGAAGCCCTTGGGGATCTCAAGACCCATGGTCAGAAGCTGTTGGTGGCTAAAGGTGGCTTCCATGGCCTGGGTAACACCCGCTTTAAGAGCAGTACCAACCGTGCGCCGCGTCAAAAGACCCTGGGCACCCCAGGTGAGGTGCGTAGCCTGAGACTGGAGCTGATGCTATTGGCGGATGTGGGTCTGCTGGGTATGCCTAATGCCGGTAAATCGACCTTTATTCGCTCTGTGTCTCGTGCCAAGCCCAAGGTCGCCGATTATCCGTTTACCACTCTGGTGCCTAACCTGGGTGTTGTTACCCCAAGACATGGCCAGAGCTTTGTGATCGCCGATATTCCCGGTCTGATCGAAGGCGCCGCCGAAGGGGCTGGCCTGGGGATTCGCTTCCTTAAGCACCTCGAGCGTTGCCGTGTGCTGCTGCATATCCTGGATATCGAGCCTATCGATGGCAGCGATCCCGTCGACAGCGCCCGGGCCATCGTAGGTGAGCTAGAGAAGCACTCGCCTCTGCTGGCAAGCAAGCCACGTTGGTTGGTGTTCAACAAGACTGACTTGCTGCTCGAAGAGGAGTTGCAAGAGCGCGTCGATCGCATCGTCAAAGAGCTGGATTGGCAGGGTGATGTCTACTGTATTTCGGCCTACAACCGCGAAGGCACGCAGGAACTGGCGCTCAAGCTGATGGACTTTATCGATGCTCTGCCACCAGAGGTCGAGGAAGATCCCGATGCAGAGGTCGAGTTCAAGTGGGACAACTATCATCAGAAGACCCAGGAAGTGGTCAACGAAGACTATGATGATGACTTCGACGACGACTTCGATGATGATGACTATGATGTCGAAATCATCTATCAAAGGTAAGTTTATTAAGTTACCCCTTTCATTCTGAGAGAATTGTGTACGCCGATACTCAAAATGATATTACCCGGCAGGTTGTCCGGGTTGCTCAACTCTTACTGGCCTATGGTGCTGAGTCCGACCTCGTCGAAGAGATCAGCCAGCGCCTGGGTCAGGCATTAGGTCTCGCCAGTGTCGAGATCTCCATCTCCTCTAACTCTCTGGTACTGACCAGCTTGGTGCATGGTCGCTGTATCACCACTACCCGGCGCATTCGCGAGCATGGCATCAATATGACCATCATCTGCGAGCTGCAGCGCATCTGTCTGTTGACGGAGAAGGGGATCTACGGCCTCAACGAGGTACGCAAACGTGTCTCGCGGATCCAGCCAAAGAGCTATCCTAGGCGCTATCTGGTGCCCATGATCGGCCTCTCCTGTGGCAGTTTCTGCCACCTGTTTGGTGGCGATACCATGGCGGTGTTGATCACCATACTGGCCGCATCAGTGGGCATGTCGGTGCGTCTGGCCATCGCCAAGCATCATTTCAATCTGTTGGTGAACTTTGCCGTGACCGCCTTTATTACCACCTTGGTGGCGCAGATGGGCTATCACCTGCAACTGACCGATACCCCTAAGCTGCCGATGGCCGCCAGCGTGTTGATGTTGGTGCCGGGTTTTCCCATGATCAACGCCATCTCAGATATGGTGAAGGGGCACCTTAATGTGGGGATCTCCCGTTGGGGCCACGCCACCCTGTTGACCGTCTCATCCGTCATAGGGATCACCATCGCCATGCAACTGGGAGGACTCTTCCTATGATGGAGCTGCTGCTCAAGCTGCTAAATGATGCGGCCTTCTCGGCTGTTCCTGCGGTGGGTTTCGCCATGGTGTTCAATGTGCCCAAACGCTTCCTGCCATACTGCGCCCTGGCTGGCGCCCTTGGTCACAGCCTGCGCACCTTGCTGCTGCATTTCGGTATGCCGATAGAGTGGTGTACCTTCGCCGCGGCGGCCTTGGTCGGGGTGTTAACCATAGGCTTTGCCAAGAAACATCTGGCACCGCCGCTGATGTACGCCGTGGCGGCGATCATCCCTATGATCCCGGGAACCTATGCCTACAATACAGTGATTGCCTTGGTGCAGTTGTCTGCCCAGTCTGAGGTGAGCCCAGAGCTGACCGCCGAGGTGATCAGCAATGGCTTGAAGACCATCTTCATCTTAGGGGCGTTATCTGTCGGACTCGCCATGCCCAGTCTGCTCTATTTTCGTACCCGCCCAGTGATCTAATTCTAAACCCTACAGACGGCACAAGACCGTTGGAGAGCCCATGAAAATAGCTATGATTGCCGCGATGGCAAATAACCGGGTTATCGGCAAAGATAATCAGATGCCCTGGCACCTGCCAGAAGACCTGCGCCACTTTAAACAGATGACCCTAGGCAAGCCTGTGGTCATGGGCCGTAAGACCTTCGAATCCATCGGCAGACCCTTGCCTGGACGCCACAACCTGGTGGTGAGCCGACAAGAAGATCTGGTTATCGAGGGCGTGACCTGCGTGACCTCATTCGAACAGGCCAAGGAATTGGTGCAGGGCTGTGAGGAGTTGGTGGTAATAGGCGGTGGTCAGCTTTATGCAGAGCTACTGCCTCAGGCGGATCGCCTGTATCTGACCGAGATCAATCTCGATGTCGAGGGCGATACCCATTTCCCGGAGTGGGATGATGGCAGTTGGCAGCTGCTCGACAGTGAATCTCACATAAATGATAAAGGTTTGGAATATCGCTTTATCAATTTGGCAAAAAAATGTTAACTTATGGTGTTGCCCCGAGTTGTCTTTAGGCCGTCACTTTAGTGATAGCCTACTGAAAAAAATAATAAATATTATAGGAGTACCCGATGCGTTTTTTACCGACTACGTTAGCTGTGGTGATTGCAGCCTCTGTTTATACCGTTCCAGCGCCAGTTCAAGCCAACGATCAACTCGTTGCCAATATCTGTAACTATGTTCAGGCCGATGATAAAAACCGTTTACGTAAGAAATTGAAAGAAGCGCGCGTTAAGCTACGCAACGTGTATGAAGGGGTGACCTGTGATGGCAACAGCCTGCTGCGTTTCGCCATGATTAGCGGTGCCAACGATGTGGGCGAGTTCATGAGCAAGCGTCTCTCCACCGAAGAGTTGAGTGTCAAGGAAGCCGATGGTCTGACGGTCGTCGAATGGGCCGAGGGTAACGGTCACGGCGGTAGCCCAATTACCGCGGCAATCAAGGAACGCCTCGCAGGTAACTAATCTGCCAAAACGCTTCGAGTAAGCATTAAAAAACCGGACCCTAGAGTCCGGTTTTTTGTACCTGTTTAAAGACATTATTATGTCTTTAGCTTTTACACCTTAAACTCGCCCACAGAGGCCTGGAGCTCTTCGGCAAGCTGGGCCACCTGATGGCTAGATTGTGCCGTCTGATCGGCGCCTGTGGCCGTCTCTTCGGAGATCGCCGCGATATGCTCTAGCTTCTCAGATACCTGCTGGCTCACCAGATTCTGCTCCTGAGCCGCATTGGCAATATGAGTACCAGAGTCATGGGCATAGTGTACCGCATTGCTGATGCTCTCCAGGGCGACGTTGGCCTGCTCTGTCTTCTCGACGCAGCTGTTGGCCTGCTGACGGCCCAGTTCCATCACGGAAACGGCTTCCTGGGTGCCCTGTTGCAGCACCTGAATCATCTGCTGGATCTCTTGGGTCGAGTCTTGGGTGCGAGATGCCAGGCTGCGAACCTCGTCGGCCACTACGGCAAAGCCTCGGCCCTGTTCACCGGCCCTGGCGGCTTCGATGGCGGCGTTCAGCGCCAGCAGGTTGGTCTGCTCGGCGATGCCACGGATAACGTCCAGAATCGAGCCGATGGAGGCGCTGTCTGAGTGAACCTTGTTGATCACCTGACTCGCCTTGGCGACTTCGTCCGCTAGCGCCAGAATGGTGCGCTTATTCTCATCGGCGATGGCACGCATATGCTGCGCCTCTTCATCGGCCTGTCTGATCTGATTCAGGGCCTCATCGGCACTGGTGCTCACCTGCATGGCGCTTGAACTGAGCTGGGTCGTGGCGGTTGCCACCTGATCGACCTGGTTTTTCTGCTCCTGAATGCCTGCGGTAGTCTGCGCCGTGATGGCCGAGGTTTCTTCGGCGGCGGCAGCCAGTTGGTTAGAGCGGTCCAGTATGCCTTGGATAAGGGTACGCAAGCTGTCGACTAACCTGTTACAGTTGCGCGACAGCTCGGCAAATTCGTCATGACCGCTATCGTCCAGCTTATGGGTCAGGTTACCCGACGCCAGGATATTGAGGGCGTTGTTGACCTTATCGAGTGAGTTCTTAAGTGGGCGGATCACCGCGATACTCACCAGCACGGCCACGACGATGGCGATCAGGACCAGTGCCAGGGTCTTATAGCTGGCGCTGTCGATCTCGTCGATCGCCTTGACGCTAACGGCCTGAGAGGTGGACTCGATAGCCTTGTTCAGGCTGCCCATGCTCTGGTTAACGGCGGTGGCATTGGACTCGACAGTATTAAGCAGTTGACTGGCCTGCAGGTTAAAATCCAGCTGTTGACCCTTGCGTTTAAGAATCGAGTCTGGGCCGTTGAGCATGGTGAACACCTTGCTCGCTTCCGTGTTGATGTTGTCTAACATCTCTTGGTCGATGACGCCTTCCCAGTGACGGCTCACATACTCCAGCTTGTTCTGGGCTTCGCTGATGATGTAGTCCAGCTCCTTGAGTATGGTCTCGTACTTGGATTTCTCCTTGGCATTGACCAGGTCATAGCTGCTGGTGATCAGGTTGCTGAAGCTGTTGTCTATGTTGCTGGCGGTGGCGGCTATTTCACGTTCTGTGGGATCTTGACTGGTCTCCAGATCGATAAGGTCCAGTAGTAGTGATGCGGTATCATCGGCGGCGCCTTCGAGACTTTCCAGGTTGTCTACCAAAGATTCCTGAGTCTGCAGCGACTGCTCTCTGGCCTGCATCATCTTGAGGCTGTTGTCGTTGAACGACTGGTAGTTGGCCCTGAGTGACTTGATCTGGCCGCCAAGATTATCCTCGTGGCCTTGAATGATACGATTGAGTTGATCCAGTTCGGTGATAAAGCCTTTGCTGAGGCTGGTGAATTGGCTGCGAACCTGAGGCAGTTCTTTGGATTGCTTGCTATGGAAGGCCACCAGTAGCTGCTTTTCTTGCAGTGCAAGATTTTGTGTCAGGCCATTGCTGCTCTTTAGGGCGGGAAGGCTCAGGTCTTGCAAAACGAGGGTGCTGCTCTTGATGTTGTCGTTGGTGACCAAGGACGCCACACCTAAGACGATAAGCAGTAAGGTGACGACACTAAATCCACCGATGACTCGAGTGGCGACATTCAATTTCATAGGGCACTCCGGTTTTTGTTGTTATATCCCTAATTACATAACATATTCTCAGGGCAGGGCGGTGATATCCGCTCATTTTTTTATCGGCCAAGCTAAGGGCTAGTTTAACTCTTTTTTAACTTATTTTGGGTAATTTTTTGATTCGATTCAAGATGCCAGAGGGTTAAATATTGTCCCCAGCAGCATCCGGTATCCAGCGCCTGCAGCCCAGGTTGGTTCACCTCTCCCATCAGGGCCGCCCAATGGCCGAAGACCAAAGTATGGCTTTTCATGGCCCGTCCTGGTTGTTTAAACCAAGGGATCAAGCCTTCCTTCTCGCCTTTTGCTGGCGGCAGCTTGCAATCGAAGTTTAATCGACCATCGCTGTGGAGAAAGCGCATGCGGGTGAGGGCGTTGATGGTATAGACGAGGCGCTTGAGTCCCTTGGTCTCGGGAAACCACTCGCTGACGGAGTTAGTGTACATCTTGGCGATGAGGCGCTCGATATAGTCATCTCTTGCCAGTGCTTCCTGTACCTTGCGCGACTCCTTGAGGGCGGTTTTAACGTCCCACTGGGGCGGAATGCCGGCGTGAGCCATCAAGACAGAATGGGCCTTATGTTCCCGGGCCAGTGGCTGTAGCCTGAGCCAATCGATGAGCAGGTTGAGATCCGGCGCCGCCAACAGGGCGCCCAGGTTATCCTTGGGATTGACCCGTTTTACCTTGCCGTGAAGGGCCATCAGGTGCAGGTCGTGATTGCCCAGCACTGGTTTTACCGAGCCCTCAAGCCCCTTGAGGTAACGTAGTGTCTCCAGGGATTGGGTGCCCCTGGCCACCATGTCGCCGACCACCCAGAGCTCATCTTTGGAAGGGCTAAAGTCCACCTTGGCCAGCAGGGCCTGGAGCTCATCGAAACAGCCCTGAATATCGCCCACGAAGTATGTTGCCATAGATGCTCTCGGTTCGCTGTGTCGAATTAATGCAGCAGGCCGGGGGCCGCTAGACGGAAGGGGGCGATGGGTGCCTTGAAGGTCTCACCCTGCTCGGTCACCATCACATAGTAGCCCTGCATGACGGCAAAGGGCGTCTCGCATACCGTGCCACTGGTGTACTGGTAGGCGGTATTAGGCTTGATGGTGGGGGTCTCGCCAACCACACCTGCGCCTTCGACCTTGCTTTCATGGCCATTGGCATCTGTGATACACCACATGCGGCTCTTCAGGGTAACGGCTTCATCCCCTAAGTTGGTGATGGTGATGGTGTAGCTGAACAGGTATCTCTCTTCTTCGGGCGAAGATTGCTCTTCGATATAGTCGGTTTTGACCTCAATCCTGATTGAGGATTCGAGTTGTTTCATTCGGATCCCTAAAGGTTAACGGGTGGGAGGCGCACAGCGCCTCCATCACGGTTAGGCTTGGCGTTTATCGACCAGATGGTTGGCCATGGCGACATATTGCTGCACAGTGATCTGCTCAGGGCGCATGCTGGCATCTATGCCCAGCGCGCTGAAGTCGTCATCGTTCAACAACTGCTTGAGGTTGTTACGTAGTGTCTTACGGCGCATGTTAAAGGCGGTAGTACACAGGTGCCTTAGCAGATCCACATCTTTGCAGGGGTAAGGCTTCTCCTTGTAGGGCACGAGCCTCACCACGGCAGAGTCGACCTTTGGCGGCGGTGTGAAGCAGCCTGGCGGCACTTCGAGTACCGGCATCACCTGACAGAAATATTGCGCCATCACGGTCAAACGGCCATAGGCCTTGGTACCGGGTGCGGCAGAGAGTCTCAGTACCACCTCTTTTTGCAGCATGAAGTGCATATTCTCGATATGCTCGGCAAACTCAAACAGGTGGAACATCAGCGGGGTGGATATGTTGTAGGGCAGGTTGCCAAACACTTTCATCTGCTTGCCTTCTTCGACCAGCTGCATGAAGTCGAATTTCAGCGCGTCGCCCTGGTGGATCTTCAGCTTGTCCTTTAGAAACGGATGTGTCTGCAGACGCTCAACCAGATCTTTATCCAGCTCGACCACGGTTAGCTTGTCGATGCTTTCGGCTACCGGCTCAGTAAGCGCCGCCAGGCCTGGGCCAATCTCGACCATCACGTGATCGTTATCGGGCGAGATGGCGCCGACGATACGATTGATCACATTGCTGTCGGTCAAAAAGTTTTGTCCGAAACGTTTTCTCGCCGTGTGGCCTAAATGTACTTTATTACTCATTACTACTCTTTAAGTGACTCATTCTTGGTGGCTAGTTCGATAGCCTTGTTTAGCGCGCAGACAAAACTGCCGATGTCGGCTTTGCCTGTGCCGGCCAGCTCTAGTGCCGTACCATGGTCGACCGAGGTGCGGATATAGGGCAGGCCTAGGGTGATATTGACCGAGCTACCAAAGCCTTGGGACTTGAGTACCGGCAACCCCTGATCGTGATACATGGCGAGGATCACGTCGGCATCTTCCAGATATTTAGGCTGGAACAGGGTATCGGCAGGCAGTGGCCCGACGATATTCATGTTTTGCTCGCGCAACTCGTTGAGCGCGGGAATGATCACGTCGATCTCTTCGCGGCCCAGGTGGCCATCTTCGCCCGCATGGGGGTTGAGGCCACAGACATAGATCTTAGGATCATCCAGAGCAAACTTGGTCACCAGATCTTTGTGCAAGATCTTGATGATCTGATGCAGACGGTCACGGGTGATCGCCTTAGACACATAGGCCAGCGGAATATGTGTGGTGACCAGCGCCACCTGCAGGCCTGGGGCTGCGAGCAGCATTACCACATCCTGACAGTTGGCCTGGTGGGCAAAGAACTCGGTATGACCGCTAAAGGGGATACCCGCCTGGTTGATGATCCCTTTGTGGACAGGGCCTGTCACCACGGCGTCGAACTCGCCATTCATGTTCTTCTCACCGGCATAGGCCAGGGTGTCGATCACATAGCTGCTGTTCTGTTCATCGAGCTTACCGCACACTGCTTCTTTTACCAGGGGGAAGGGCACTATGGTCAGGGTACCGGCTTCCTGCGGCTTAGGCGCCTGGTTGGGCTGGAAGGGACGCAGCTGGATCGGCAAGCCGATCTGCTTGGCGCGACTGGTCAGCAAAGTGGGGTCGGCACAAACAACAAGCTCAGCGGGCCAAGCGCGCTGAGCAAGTTGAATGACTAAGTCTGGGCCCACTCCGGCAGGTTCTCCCGGTGTGATGGCGATGCGTTTAGTCGTCAATATGATTAACCTCGATTGAAATCGGCATCGAATACTTCAATGTAAGCCTCTGCTCGCATTTCATCCAGCCAGTTTTGTAATTCTTCATTAAACTTGCGGCGGAAGATGAGCTGGTGCGCCCGATTAGTGTTAAATTTATCTGTCGCATCCGTCTTACGTCTCTCCTCCAGCTGCACTATGTGCCAGCCGTGGCTAGAACGGAATGGCTCACTGATCTCGTTGATCTTCAGTGCGCCCAATGTCTGTGCGAAGGCAGGTACATAGACGGTAGGATCTGCCCAGCCCAGTTCGCCGCCTTTGGCCGCCGAACCAGGGTCTTCGCTGTATTGACGGGCCAGGGTGGCAAAGTCGGCTTCGCCGCTTCTTAGCTGGGCCGCAAACTTGTCGAGCATCGCCTTGGCACGCTCTTCCGACAGGATAGGCGACGGCTTGATCAGTATATGACGTGAACGTACTTCGTCAATTTCTTTGGTCTGCAGGCCACGGGCATCCATCACCTTGATGATGTGGAAACCGGCGCCGCTGCGCACAGGGCCTATGATGTCACCCGTCTTGGCGCCGACTAAAAGCTCGGCGAACAGGGTTGGCATTTCATTGACGTTCATGTAATCCCAGATACCGCCTTCCAGCGCCTTAGGGCCTGAAGAGGAGGCGATGGCGGTCTGTTTGAAGTCGGCATTGTCTTGTAGGCGCTTGAGTACGGCGTTGGCACGGCTGCTGGCGGCCTCAAGTTGTTCGCTGTTAGGGCTGTTGGGCACCTCGATCAGGATATGACCGATCTGGTACTCCACCTGCTGCATCCCTTGTTCTTCGATTAGCTTAACCAGGCTGTTGATCTCCTGTGGAGAGACCTGGATACGACGCTGTACCTGAATACGCTGGATCTCGCCCAGGGTGATCTCTTCGCGCAGCTGCTCGCGGTATTGGCTCCAGCTCATGCCTTCGGCTTCGACCTTTTCGCGCATCATCTCAGGAGTCATCTTCTGCTCCTTGGCGATGTTCTCGATTGTCTGGTCCAGTTGCAGGTCACCGATGTGCAGACCTATGCGGTCGGCCATCTGCAGTTGCAGACGGGTCACGATCAGACGCTCGATCACCTGAGTGCGTAGCGCCTTGTCAGAAGGTAATGACTGGCCGGCGGCTTTTGCGTTGGCTTTGACTGTCTTCAACATGTTGACGATTTCGCTTTCCAGCACTATGCCTTCGTTGATCTGAACCGTCACCCTATCCAGGGGCACGTTCTCGGCCATCGCGCCGTGGCTCATCGCCAGTGTAAGTAAAGCAAAAATCAGTTGTTTACAGGGTTTCATCCACAAAAATCCTTGGCATATTCAGGTCGGTCGACACAGGTGTCGACCGAGTATCTAATTCGACTATTCTGATTGGACTACAAGTCCGTATCTAGGTTCAGCGCAAAGCCGATTAAAATATCAAAACTAGTTCTTCAGGTAGAGCGGCTTGCGATAGTTAAACAGGCCATCGTTAAGCATGTCCGATACCCCAAGCGGGCCGGAGCCACCTAATCCCTTGATCACAAAGTTCAGGTAGAAGCCGCTTTCGAACAGCTCCCTGTCGTTGAACGTGGGATCCAGGTTGTCAACATAGTTGGTTTTAATGCGGTAATGATAACTTAAGCGCACCGCCCAGCAACAAGATTCGTATTGAAATCCTGTGTAGGTCTCGACGCTACGCTTCTCATTGAGATCGTAATACCAGTTGCCCACGATATACCAGTTGTCGTTGATCGGCCAAGCCGTACGCAAGCCGGTTTGCGACACATTAACAGATTCGTTGGTGTTGCTGTTAACTAAATCGGGTACATAACGGTAGCTGAGCTGCAACAGCTTGTTGACCCCGGGGCGGAAATCCAGAGTGACCTCACTCTTCTTGTTGTTCTTATTTTTGGTGTCATATTGAATGGCACCGCTCAAGAACCAATCGCTGTAGAGCTGAGTGTTGAGCTCCGCTGCCAGCACTGAGTTTGAGGTATTTTCCTGCTTAAAGATCTCGTTGGGACGGGAAGGATCTGTAATGCCAACCTTGCTGTCTTCGAAGTAGTAGATCTGACCCAGGCTGAACTTGAAGCGCTCAAGGTTATGGTCATCAAACAGACGGGTCGTTAAACCCAGTGTCATCTGGTTGGCGTCGGCGATACGGTCCAGACCCGAGAAGCGGCGATCCCTGAAGAGGCCGTAGTAGTCTTCCTGCAGCAGCGCAGTGTCATAGATGCCGATGTTGGACTGATCTTCATAGCCGACATACAGGTACTGGAACTGTGGCTCCAGGGTCTGACGATAGTTGGCATCGAAGTAGTCGGTGAAACGCTCGAAGTTAATTTGACCGTGGATACGCACCTGGGGCAGGGTACGGCTCACCGAGCTGTCCAGCGGCTCAGTGCCTGTGTAGTTCTTGGTGTCCTGCCAATAGTTGGTCTGCAGCAGCTTAAGCTCACTGGTCAGCGATCCGGCCGGCCCGTGGATCGGCAGTGAGACGCTGGGCTCGAAGTGCAGACGGCTGGCGGTAGCATACTGGTCTTCCTTATGGCGGAAGTTGCTGGCTTCCCCCATGAGGTTGAAGTCCAAGCCTTGCCAGAAACCTGGGGCGCGATAGTTAAAGCCTATCTGCGGCATCACCTGATAGGGAGACTCTTCTTCACCCAATACCTTGATATCTTGCACCCGGGCAGACATGTCCCAGTTATCTTCGAAATAGGCGATTTCGCCTATGCGAGAGAGCTGGTTGTCGGTGGCGCGCAGCACGTCGGAGGGCAGGTCGTTGAAGTAGTTGTTGTCAGACACATCGGTAAAGTTGGCCAGTACTCGCCAGTTGTCGGCGATGGCCCCCTGATGCTCCCAGTGGTAGAGGTAACGGTCGGCGCGGTTAGGCACCAGATCGTCATTGCTCAGGTATTCCACATTCAACTGCCCCTGCTGGGCCTCACCGGCGAGATAGCGAAATTCCGACTTGAGGAACAGGCCACGTGCCGACATATAGTGCGGAGTAAAGGTGAGATCATACTCTGGCGCTATGTTCCAGTAGTAGGGCGTCGCTACCTCGACACCATTGGTGGTGCTGGTGCTGAAATAGGGGAACAGGAACCCTGACTTGCGCTTCTCCGACACGGGAATTGTCATATAGGGCAGGTAGAAGACGGGCACATCGCCTATCTTGAGCTTGGCATCCCAAAGCTCGCCCCACTCTTCGCTGCTGTCTATCTTGATGGTCTCGGCCTCAAGCAGCCAGGAGCTGTCGCCCGGCGGACAGGTCGTGAAGTTGGTGTTCGACAGGTGCAGGTTGTTGTCTTGGGTGATCTCCAGGTTTTCCGCTTCGCCGTGGATCTGCTGGCCGTGGAGCCAATATTGGGCACCCTTAAGTTGGGCGCTGTTGCTGCGCATCTCGGCGCTGAGAGAGTCTGCCGTGACGGTAAACATATTGTCCTGGAACACCAGGTTGCCGTTGGCATCCAGGCGCTCGTTAGCCTGATCCAGTACCGCGCTGTCGGCGGCAATATGGCGGCCGCCCTGGCTGAAGGTCACATCTCCCTGGAAACTGGCCTTGTCACCCATCTTAGCCGCCGATGAGTCGGAAACGATCTTAATCTGCTGCAGATCTAGGGGACGTTCGTCTGTGCTGGGCTCAGGAATAGGAACAGGCGGGAGCACCAGACACTGGGCACCGGGCGCGGGAGTGGTTTCCGATTCGTCTGCCAAGACTAGCTGCGGGAGTAGCGCCAATGCCAATAAGTAACGGATATGCATCTTTTATCGTTTTTGTGATTTCTTAGTCTAGACAAGTTATCGGTGAGAATAGTTGCATCCCCCTCGGGAAGCAACTTAGCAAAAGAGATAGAATCATCTTAATTGCTGTTTCTATTTTGCTTTATAATAAAGCAATTTTCTTCTAAGAGCCATGAGGTGCCCTTGTCAGATCCAAGATTTCTTGCCCTTAATTCATGGATAGCGCGAACTTTAGGCGATGAGGCGCGAGTCGCCTTAATTTCCGGTGACGCCAGTTTTCGCCGCTACTATCGTGTCCAGTTTTCAAACCAGACGTTTATCGCCATGGACTCGCCGCCGGATCTGGTGCCCGTCGCCCCTTTTATCGCCCTAGCAAACGCCTATCACGACCATGGCATACTGGCGCCTGAGGTTAAGGCCGCCGATCTATCCCAAGGCTATCTTCTGCTCTCGGATCTCGGCGATACCCAGCTGCTCGAGGTGCTGAACCTAGACAACGTAGGTCACTATTATGGCAAGGCTCTTGGATTGCTCGATAAGCTACAGACCATCACTTCGGCGGCGGGGCAGCCCTTGCCCAATTATGATGACGCCTTCGTGCTGCGTGAGCTGAATATTTTCGTTGAGTGGCTGCTCGAACATCATCTTAAGCTGAGGCTAAATAGCCAGACCCGGCAGATAATCGATAATTGTTTCGACCTGCTTATCGATAACGTCGCCCAGCAGCCCAAGGTAGGCATGCACAGGGACTATCACAGTCGTAATCTCATGTTGTGTGATGACGAGCTGGCGGTGATCGATTTTCAAGATGCTGTCTTAGGTCCCATCACCTATGACGCCGTCTCCTTGCTGCGCGACTGCTATGTGCGCTGGCCGCTCGACGTGGTCGAGTCTTTACTCGAGCAGCACTATAGGCAGATGCGCGCCCTGGGCCGCCTAGGCAATGAGGTAGATGCAGCTCAGTATCGCCGCTGGTTCGATCTCATGGGGATGCAGCGCCACCTCAAGGCGGCGGGGATCTTCTGCCGTCTCAACTATCGTGACGCCAAGCCGGGCTACCTTAATGATATTCCCCTGACCCTGAATTATGTATGTGACATAGGGGCGCAATATCCTGAGTTTGCCGAGTTTGTTGCCTGGTTAAGGCGTGAGGTGATGCCGCAGATGACGAGCGACAAGTTGTCTCAACTGGCAAGCAAGACGGAGGCGCTGTGATGAAGGCCATGATACTCGCCGCCGGTCGCGGTGAACGCCTGCGCCCCCTGACCGACACCCTGCCTAAACCGCTAGCAGAAGTCGCGGGCAAGCCGCTCATCGTCTATCACATAGAGCGTCTCGCAGCCCTTGGCATCACAGAGATAGTGATCAACCACGCCTGGCTGGGCCACAAGCTAGAGGCCAGTCTGGGGGATGGCAGCGCCTGGGGCGTGAGTATCAGCTACAGCCCAGAGACAGAGGCGCTCGAGACGGGCGGCGGTATCAAGCAGGCCTTGCCTCTGCTTGGGGATGAGCCTTTTTTGGTGCTCAATGGCGATGTCTATATCGACAGCTTGCCAAGTGTTAAGGGGTTGGCGCTGGATGCCGCACTCAATACGGCAAAGATAGCAGAGCTAATGAGCGAGCAGGAGGCCTATCTCTGGTTGGTGGATAACCCTAAGCAGCACCCAGAGGGCGATTTTGCCCTAAGGGATGGCAAGGTGAATGATGAGGACGAGCCTAAGCTGACTTTTTCCGGCATGGCTATCTACCATCCGCGTTTTTTCGCCGGTGCCCCTAGTGGCCGTTTCGGCCAGGCGCCGCTGTTAAGATCCAAGATGCAGCAGGGGCTGATCGGCGGCGAGTATTATCCGCATCTCTGGTGCGATGTGGGCACGCTGGAAAGGCTGGAGTCACTGGACGCCGAGTTAAGGGCGGCACAATCAAACACTGGGGCGACACTTTCACACACTAAGGTTGTTAGATGAAGATTTGGGGTAAGTTTTTCGGATTCGCCATAGGTTTCATGTTTGGCCGCATCATAGGCGGACTCATAGGTCTCTGGCTCGGCCACCTCTATGACAAGAAGCGTTGCGAGGTGGAAAAATTGATGGGTAAGGGCAGCGATCGCCAGGCGCTGTTCTTCAACACCGCCTTTGCCGTGATGGGCCACGTGGCCAAGGCCTCGGGGCAGGTGACAGAACATGATATTCGCTTGGCGACTGCGCTGATGGATCAGATGCGTCTGAGCGGCGATGCCCGCCGCGAGGCCCAGGCGGCCTTTACCCAGGGCAAGGCCGCTGATTTCGATCTTAAGGCGTCGCTGCGCACCTTCAGGTTGATCTCCATGGGGCGCCGGGAGCTGCTGCAGATGTTTCTGGAGATCCAGATCCAGACCGCCCTGTCGGATGCCAAGCTAGATGCCAAAGAACATGCCATACTTTTAACCGTGGCGCAGGAGCTGGGCTTTAGCCGCGAGCAACTCGATGAGCTGCTCAAGCGCTGGCAGGCGGAAGTGAACTTCCAGCGCCATGGTCGCCAGCAGACCTCCATCAAGGATGCCTACGAGGTATTGGGTCTGGATGAGCAGGCCTCGGATCAGCAGGTGAAGCGCGCCTATCGTAAGTTGATGAACGAGCACCACCCCGACAAGCTGGTCGCCAAGGGGTTACCCGCCGAGATGATGGAGCTGGCCAAACAGAAGGCGCAGGATATTCAGGCCGCCTACGACAGGGTAAAGCAAGACCGCGCCATGAGGTGATTATCTAACAAAGGAGAGGGCGATGAAGCGAACAAGGCTGATCTTATTGACAGGACTCTTAGCATGGATGGCAGCCCAGTCTTTCTGGGCCCAGTCTGTTTGGGCAGAGTCGGATATCTTCGTCGCCCCCTTCGGTGGCTACAGCTTCGGCGCCAGTGATCTCGATGCCACCGATATAGATACTAATACCCAGGGTAGTATCAGCATCAAGGATTCCAGCCACTATGGCATCATATTGGGGATGAAGACCCGGGATCCCGGCGATGTCTACCTGCTTTACAGCCACCAGAGCACAGATATGCATGCCTCGGGCATGTTCAACCCCAACCGTTTGGCAAAGCTTGAGCTGGATTACGTCCACCTGGGTGGCTCGCTCTATTTCCCCAAGGGCAATCTGCGTCCCTATGTTACCGTCAGTGTCGGTATGACTCAGATGCGCCCGTCAGGGGATTTCTCCGACGAGTCACGCTTCTCAATGGGAATTGGAGGCGGGGTGGAGTACCTGCTCGGCGATAACTTCAGCCTGTTTGCCGATGGCCGCGGCTACGCCACCTTTATCAATAGCGATAATGCGCTGTTTTGCGATGCCAACCGCTGTATCTGGAATATCCGTGCCGATGTCATGTGGCAGGGCCAAGTGAACGCCGGATTTAAATACACCTTTTAACCCATAAGAGAGCAGTCTTAATGAAGATAGTGGTACTCGATGGTTACACCCTCAACTCTGGCGATCTCGACTGGAAGCCCCTCGCGGCGCTGGGCGAGTTTCACTGCTTTGACAGAACCTCCCCGGCCGAACTCCTGGATCGCGCTCAGGGGGCCCAGGTGCTGCTGACCAATAAGACTGTGCTCGACGCCGATGCGCTCAGGGCGCTGCCAGATCTTGAGTATATCGGTGTGCTCGCCACTGGCACCAATGTGGTGGATATTAATGCCGCCAGCGAGCTTGGGATCAAGGTGACCAATGTGCCTGGCTATGGCCCGGATGCGGTGGCCCAGATGGTGTTTGCCCATATTCTTCATCACACCCAGCGTTTGTCGGACCATCACAACGCCGTGGTGGCCGGTGCCTGGTCTCAGGCGCCAGATTTCTGCTTTACCCTGGCGCCGCTACAATCCCTCAAGGGTAAAACCCTCGGCTTGGTAGGGTTTGGCGACATAGGTCGGCAGGTGGCCACTATTGCGAAGGCGTTTCAGATGCGGGTGCTGGTCAACACGCCTTCTATTAAGCACGACCTCCCAGAAGGTGTCAGCTGGTGCGAGCGTGAGGCGCTCTTTGCCTGCGCCGATATCATCTCACTGCACTGTCCGCTAACGTCGGACACCGAGAAGTTGATTAACCGAGAACGGCTCAGCGCCATGCAGCCAAATGCCATCTTAATCAACACGGCCAGAGGCGGTTTGGTGGATGAGCAGGCACTGGCCGATGCCCTGGCACAGGGGGAGATTGCCGCCGCCGGGGTGGATGTGCTCTCTAGCGAGCCGCCTCAGGCTGACAATCCGCTGCTGAGCGCACCTCATATCAGCATCAGCCCGCATAACTCCTGGGCGACCAGGGAGGCGCGCCAGCAACTGCTGACGATAGCGGTCGATAACCTCAAGGGCTATCTGGCGGGTCAGCCGGTGAACCTGGTGAATTAAGTTCTGATAAGACTTTAATCTAGATAGACAAAGGGCGCCTGATTCATGAGAAGAGGCGCCCTTTTTGTCATAGTTTTGCCGGATTAATCCAGAATCACCTCGACCTGTTTAGCCACGTTAAGCGCCTTGTCGATCGCCTCATCGATGGTATTGCCACGGGCCAGGCCGACACCGAGACGGCGGCGACCGTCGATATCCGGCTTGCCGAACAGGCGTAGCTGAGTATTGGGCTTAACGAGTGCCTGTGCCATCCCCTGGTAGCCTATGTTGTGGCTGGTGCCTTCTGCCAGGATCACCGCCGAGGCCGATGGGCCGTGCTGCACTATGTTGGCGATCGGCAGGCCTAAGATGGCGCGTACATGCAGGGCGAACTCAGACAGATCTTGGCTGATGAGTGTCACCAGGCCGGTATCGTGGGGGCGAGGTGATACCTCAGAGAAGTAAACCTCCTCTCCCTTGATAAACAGCTCGACGCCAAATAGACCGTAGCCACCCAGTGCCTCGACCACCTTGCGGCCTATCTCCTGCGCCTTGGCAAGCACGGCATCAGACATGGCCTGAGGCTGCCAGGACTCACGGTAGTCACCATCTTCCTGACGGTGGCCTATGGGGTCGCAGAAGTGGATGCCATTGACGGCGCTGACGGTGAGCAGGGTGATCTCATAGTCGAAGGGCACGAAGCCTTCGACGATTACCCGGCCACTACCGGCGCGGCCACCATCCTGGGCATAACGCCATGCCGCGAGGATCTGCTCCTCGCTGCGAATGATGCTCTGGCCCTTACCCGACGAGCTCATCACAGGCTTGACGACGCAGGGCAGACCTATGTCGGTGACAGCCTGCTCAAATTCTGCCTGGGTGTCACAGAAGAAATAGGGTGAGGTGGGCAGCCCCAGCGTCTCGGCGGCCAGGCGGCGTATACCCTCGCGATCCATGGTGAGCTGGGCGGCCTTGGCCGTTGGGATCACCTTAAGGCCTTGGGCCTCCATCTCAACCAGAGTCTGGGTGGCGATTGCTTCGATCTCGGGGATCACCAGGTGAGGTTGTTCCTGCTCTATGATGGCGCGCAGGGCCTCGCCGTCCAGCATGTTGATCACATGAAATCTGTGACTGACCTGCATCGCCGGGGCGTTGGGATAGCGGTCGACGCCAATTACTTCGACCCCCAGACGTTGTAATTCGATGGCAACTTCTTTGCCGAGTTCGCCGCAGCCAAGCAGCATGGCGCGCAGCGCGCCGCGTGAATAGGGTGTGCCTATCATGGTGTGGGTACCTTTTTATCTTGAGTGGGTCGTTCGCCCAACTTAGGTTATTTGGCGATCATCTTACCCCGTCCACAGGAATAAGCAGACCCTTTGCGCCGACAAGTGTGTACTGGATCAAGATTCTGACGCGAATTAGAAAAGAAATATCAGCAATTTATGACTAGTATAGTTAAAGTAATGTTGCGAGATTTACCCGTTTGCGCCAGTCTCAATGGGGTGGTGCGCCGCCTGTTAAATGGATTAAATAAGAGTAAGGAGCGAGCCGTGTTTCTGGATTACTTTGCGTTAGGCGTCATCATTTTTGTCGCCGTTTTCCTGTTTTATGGGGTGATCGTCATCCACGATATTCCCTATGAGATAGCCAAGAAGCGTAATCATCCCCAGCAAGATGCCCTGCATGTTGCCGGCTGGGTGAGCCTGTTTACCCTGCATGCCATCTGGCCCTTCCTGTGGATCTGGGCGACCCTGTATCGCGAAGACAGAGGCTGGGGTTTCAACAAGGTGGTCGAGCGCGAGCTGGCGCTGGAAGATGAGGTGAAACAGCTCAATCAGACCATAGCCCAGCTTGAGCAGCGACTCAGCGCGGTCGAGGGCGGGCAAACGGCCCTGCATGTGGTCGAGACGCCGTCCAACGATCAAGAGAAGGAGTCATAAGATGGATCTGCTACTCATTCTGACCTATACCGCCATCTGTATCGCCATCTTTAAGATCTTCAAGATACCCTTAAACAAATGGACAGTGCCCACGGCGATTCTCGGCGGCATAGTGATCGTCGGCGCCCTGGTGCTCTTGATGAACTACAACCATCCCTATACCCCCTATGCCCGTCAGGTGTTTGCGACCGTGCCCATTAACCCTGCGGTGCGCGGCCTAGTGACCAGTGTCGAGGCGAAACCCAATGTGCCCCTGAAGAAGGGGGATGTGCTGTTTCGTATCGATCCCGCCCCCTTCGAGGCGGTGGTGATGCAGAAGCGCGCGGCACTGGCGGCCGCCGAGCTTGAGGTGCCTCAGTTGGAGGCGGCCTGGCAGACGGCGCAGGCCAGTGTGGAGCGCGCCACGGCGGACAGAGACCGCACTAAGTCGGCGTTCGAGCGTTATGAGAAGGGACGCAAGCGCGGCGGGGCCAATTCGCCCTTCACCGAGCTTGAGCTGGATAACAAGCGCCAACTCTACATGGCCTCAGAGGCGCAGCTCACCGCGGCGCGATCCGAGGAGTTGAGAGTCAGACTTGCCTATGAATCCAACGTCGATGGCGTCAATACCAAGGTGGCCGGGATTAGGGCCGAGCTGGACAAGGCGCTGTACGATCTCGAGCACACTGTGGTGCGGGCTCCGGCCGATGGCATAGTGACTCAGATGGCACTGCGCCCCGGGGTGATTGCTGTGCCTATGCCGCTGCGCTCTCTGGTGAGTTTTATTCCCGATGAGGATCGCTACTTTGCCGGCGCCTTCTGGCAAAACTCTCTGCTGCGACTCAAGGAGGGGGATGAAGCCGAGATGATCTTAGACGCCGCGCCGGGTCAGGTGTTTAAGGGGCGGGTGGCCAAGGTGCTGCCAGCCATGGCCGAGGGCGAGTTTCAGTCTCAGGGTTCGCTCATCTCCTCCATGGCGCTGCTGCCTAGGGGGCGTGCCATCGTCTTGATAGAGCTCGATGATCACGAGGCGAAACGTAATTTCCCCGCCGGGGTATCGGGTCAGGCGGCTGTCTATACCGAGCATTTCTCCCACGTGGCTGTGATGCGCAAGGTGTTGCTGCGGATGCAGGGTTGGTTGAACTACCTGTTCCATTAAGCCTTACTTGCTAGATTATAAATCGTCATTAAAAGGCCCCATGGTGGGCCTTTTGTTTTACTGGTGCTTTGTTTTCTTGGGCTTAGCTGTCTATTCAATGTAAATCATAAGGGTTCAGTCTTTGCTGACCAGGCAATTGACAGTATCTGCTACCTGCTGCGCCCCGCGGCGGATCTCGTCGATCAACGCCTGGGTGGCCGCCAGCTGTTGATTGGAGAGGGAGACCTTCTGCTGAATCGACTGCATCCCCTGCTCAGACACTTGGGTCAGCTCGCTGTTGCGGGCGACGATGCGCTCGATATCCTGGGTGGCATTGGAGGTGTTGGCCGCTAGGTTACGTACTTCGTCGGCAACTACGGCGAAACCACGGCCCTGTTCGCCGGCGCGGGCCGCCTCGATGGCGGCGTTGAGCGCCAGCAGGTTAGTCTGATCCGCTACCTTGGCGATGGTGTGCACTATCTGGCTGATCTGCTGCGACTGCTGCGCCAGTTCGCCCATCAGCCTTGTGGCATCGGCCACCGCACCATCGATCTCATTGGCCAGGCTGGTGGCGGTGCTCAGGGTGCTTGCCCCCTGGCCGGTGATCTCTACGGTTTCTACTGCGCTTTGGTGCGCGAGTTGCGATGCCTCCTGCACCGCCTGTTGATGCAACATGCGCGGGGTGATGTCGCTGGCCAGTTTAACCACCCGTACGACCCGGCCTGTATCGTCGAACACCGGGTTATAGGTGGCTTCTAACCAGATGGCTTGCCCATGTCTGGTGACGCGCTCAAACAGGCCGGACTGAAAACGCCCCTTGGCGAGATCGGCCCAGAAGTCGGGGTGCTGGCGCATGAAGGCCTCGGTGCAGAAGAGGCGGTGGTGTTGCCCCTTTAATTGCTCGAGCGAGTAGCCCATGGCGCTACAAAAGTTGGCGTTGGCGTTGATGATCTCCCCTTGCGGGGTAAACTCGATATAAGCAAGAGACTTATTTAAGGCATCGAATATCGCTTCTTGCCGCTCTGCCTGCAGTTTCTCCTGGGTAACGTCGCTGGCGATCTTGACCACCTTAGCGATGCGCCCCGTGTCGTCGGCAACCGGCACATAGGTGGCCTCGATCCAGATTGGTGAGCCATCCTTGTGTTGGCGCTGAAAGGTGCCGTGATTGGCCTCGCCCCTGGCGAGATTTTGCCAGAAGGTGCGATAGGCGGCGCTGCTGGCTAGTGACGGGCTGCAGAGCAGCTTATGGTGCTGGCCCTGTATCTCCTCCAGCCTATAGCCGATGGCGGAGAGAAATTGCTGATTGGCCGATAAAATTTTCCCCTCTATGGTGAACTCGATAAAAGGCGCGCTCTGGCGAATCGCCCTAAGCATCTGACTATCGTCACACAGGGCCTGATAATTCTCGTCCTGTGGGGCTAGCGCTTTTTTTCGATTAAAACCAAACATCTGAACACCTTTGGGTTGCGGTACATAGATTAACAAGGCACTAATCGGCGACAGGGGCTAATTATTATTTTTTTGCCAACCAATTACCTAGGACTATAGCCTGAATTGATACGCTTAGAGACATTTTGCAATAGCGATCTATTTCTACGCCAGTGAGCCCCCTTGGGATCACTGCTGCGGCGAAATGTGCCGCCCATTACCTCTGAGATTGAATTTCCCCGGCTTGTGGGGTATCAATAGCTGATGCCGTCCCCAGGCCGATTAAGCGAGTATAGCGCCTGGCGACCCACTATTTTTCTAAGGATGATTATGCAAGATATCAGGGATCTCACCGCCGTCCTGCGCTCAAACACCCCCATAGTGGTGATCGAAACCTACGAAGAGTACCGGGTAATTGAGTTGCTAAAGCGGGTGTCGACCATCTTATATCAGCCGCTATTCACCTGGAGCATCACCCAGGGGCTGACCCGCGCCGATGTGAAGATGGGGACCCAGAAGTTCAACACTGATCCCACCGAGATCCTGGGGCAGATTAAGTCCACCAGTCAGCAGGGGATCTATGTGTTGTGTGACTTTCACCCCTTCGTCGACAACGCGCCCAAGAATGTGCGCCTGCTCAAGGAGATCGCGCTGGAGTATGAGGCGCTGAAACATACCATAGTCCTGGTGAGCCATGCCTTCGACATTCCGCCCGAGATCAAACGCTACTGCGCCCATTTCTCCATCTCGCTGCCAGATACGGCGCAGCTGCAAAATCTCATCTACGAGCAGATAGACAGGGCCCGTGCCGATGGTCTGCTGCAGAGTGTCGATGAAGATGCGGTGATCAAACTGGCGGAGAACCTCAGGGGGCTGACCTTCGACGATGCCCGTCGCCTGGCCCACAAGGCGATAGTGGATGACGGAGCGATCACCCACTCGGATGTCGACAGGATCAACCAGGGCAAGTTTAAGCTGCTGGATATGGAAGGGGTATTACAGTTCGAATATGACACCAGCGACTTCTCTCAGGTGGCTGGCCTGCATAACCTCAAGAAATGGCTCTCCCAGCGCAGTCCTGCATCGAGTGCGGAGGGGCGGGTCGATCATCCCAAGGGGATTCTGCTGCTGGGGGTACAGGGCAGCGGCAAGAGCCTGGCGGCCAAGGCGGTGGCGGGCATGTGGCAGCGACCCCTGTTGCGTCTGGATATGTCGGCGCTGTATAACAAGTATATTGGCGAGACAGAGAAGAATCTGCGCAACGCCCTGGCGCTGGCGGATCTTATGGCCCCCTGTGTCTTGTGGATAGACGAGATAGAGAAGGGGCTCAGCAGCGGCAGCAGCGATGATGGCACCTCTAAGCGGATACTCGGGGCGCTGCTCACCTGGATGGCCGAGCGTAAATCTGAGGTGTTTCTGGTGGCCACGGCCAACGACATCAGTGCCTTGCCACCGGAGCTGATGCGTAAGGGCAGGATGGATGAGATCTTCTTCGTGGATCTGCCAGACGATAGTGTGCGCCAGGCGATCTTCCTGATCCATCTGAAGCGTCGTCAGCTGGACCCGCTTAACTTTGATCTGGCCAAGCTGTCACAGGCCAGTCAGGGCTTCTCCGGCGCCGAGATAGAGCAGGCGATCATCTCGGCCCGTTACACGGCGCGGGCGTTGGAGCAGAGCGTGTCACAGCAGCTGCTGCTGGGTGAGTTGATGAAGACGCGACCCTTGTCCGTGGTGATGCGGGAAAAGCTGGCCGCGCTGCGTGATTGGGCAAAGGGGCGCACGGTCAACGCCCATCAATAGCGCCCGGGGAGATTATTGGGCCTTAGGGGGAAACTGAGAAAGAATTTTGTTCACGGTTTCCCGGGTCTCTTTGGCCTTCTTCTCGCCGCCGTCATCGTAATCAAACTTATCGCTACCGCGCCAAATAAGCTTATTGCTGGCGCTGTCGACGATATCTATCTGGATGATCTGCATCTTGGCGCTGTCGCTACCCAGCGGCACGCCGACGCTGGTGCCCACACCGACACCGCCAGAGCTGCCCCAGCTCCCTGTGCCTAAGCCGATTGAGAGACCAGAGCTCTTGGGCTTGTCCACCACCTTAAAGCCATAGGTCACCATAAACTGGGACTGTTCGGCAACCTGGCTATAGCCGCGCTGTGTCAGGCTGTCGACGATGGCACTATCGATTCGCTCAGTGCTGAGTGGGTCGCCGATATTAGCCGGTCTCTGCAGGGTGAAGCGCTTGAGCGAATCAAAATCATATTGGGTATCGTAATCTGTGGTGGGCTTGCTGGCACAGGCGCCCAGCAGCAAGGCGGCGATTGTGAGGATGAGCAGGCGTAGTGAGTTCATAGGGCTTCCTGTGAAATAATCATAAATTCAGCTATCAGCTTATTTATACAAGAGTTTTTAGTGTAGCGATATGAATAAAGTTTAGCCAGTTGTCGAGAATTAGGTTATGTTTTAACTATAGGCTCATTTAGCGTCCCCTTATGTGAGCCCGAATTCAAGATGACATAGATAATTAGGTGCGGCTAGCCCCCATGGAACAGTTAGAGTTTTTCGAGATCCCCAGTCCCTGTATTGGTGTCTGTCAGACAGACGCCAGGGGCTATTGCAAGGGCTGCCTGCGTAGCAGAGACGAGCGCTTCAACTGGCTGAACTTCTCTGACGCTCAGAAAAATGAGGTGATCCGCCTATGTAAGCAGCGCCATCGCCGTCGTCGCCTGGCCCTGTTAAAGGCGAAGAAGACGGCTATTCTGGAGGAGCGCGCCGCCGCGACCCAATCGCTGGACTTCGACGTTGACACCGAATGATCTCAGCTGGCGTTAACCCAATGTCGCGTTCGTCCGCATCAACAAACCACTTACTCGTTTAGGCCTGCGTCCGGCAAGCTATTTTCTAAGTCTGTTGGTACTCACCCTGGGCCAGCTCAGGGTAAATACAGTATTGCCAGGCTCGCTGGCCAGTGATACGCGGCCATTGTGTTTGTGCATGATCCGCTTGATGATGGCCAGTCCCAGACCATGGCCCTTGTTGCCGTTCTGTACCACCTTGCTGCGATAGAAGGGCTCGAAGATCTTCTCCTGATCCACGGCGGCTATGCCCGGGCCGTCGTCCATCACCTCTAGCTGTACCGATTTGTTGTCCTGACCGATGGCGATAGTGATATGACTCTTTGCGAAACGCTGGGCGTTGATGATCAGGTTTTGCAGTGCCCGCTCGATGAGTGACGGGTCGCCCATCACCTTCAGCTCAGGCGTCTGCTCGTCAAAATAAATTGGAATGCTGTGGCGGTTTTGCAGCCGGCTGATGGTCTGCTGGGTGAGCCGGGTCAGCTCGCAGCACTCAAACTCCAGATCTTGCTGCTGAGACTCCAGGCTGGCATAGGTCAGCAGCTCCTGTAGCAGGGTCTCCATCTCTTTGACATCTTGCTGCATCTCGTCGAGAAACGCCTGTCGCTGGGCGGGGTCTGAGTCCGGCGCGCAGTATTGGGGCACCAGGGCCAGGGCAAATTTGAGCCGGGCCAGGGGCGTTCTGATCTCGTGGGAGACGGCGTTGGAGAGATGTTTCTGGTTCTCTATCAGGGCGCTGATGTGGCGCGCCATCTCGTTGAAGGTGCTGGCCAGCGGCTGCACCTGAGAACGGCTGGAGAGTTGAATCTGGGTGTCCCACTTGGCCTGGCCAAATGCCTTGGTCGCCAGGCGCAAGGTCTTGAGATCCCGTGACAGGGGCCAGACCCAGATCAGTGCGACCAGTGCCAGGGAGAGGTAGAAAAAGAGGGTAAACAGGCCGCGCAGCTGCTCTCTGGGATCTATCTCTATGGGGCCGGCCATCAGGATCTGTTGGTCATCAACCTGGATAAAATGCAGCTCGTGTTGCTCGTCCGGCGCCGTGACCAGGACGCTGTCGCGCGCGAGTGAATCATCCAGGTTGACCGCCACCTGTGCCTTAGGCAGTAGTCTGAGGGGATAGCTTTGTTGGGTGCTAAGCTCGGCGAGAAACGCCTCGCGCTGGCTCTCTGGCAGTTTGCCGATCAGCTGGGCTAAGGCGATGAGCGGCGCATCCTGGACGCCGCTATCGTCGACATTGTTTTGCCAGATGCTGTCTAAGGTCCAGCCTATACCGAGAAAACTGAGGCTCAGTAGCAGGTATAGGCTGATGAAGAGTCGTTTCAACGCAGCTCCGTTAGTTGTTCCAGGCTTCTGGGGCGAACAGATATCCCTGACCCCATACCGTCTTAATTCTAAATGGGGTTTCGATATTGTCACCTAACTTCTTGCGTAGCCGTGAGATACGCACGTCGATCTTCCTGTCCTTACCGTCGAAATCTATGTTGAGCAGGTATTGATAGATATATTGGCGGCTCAGTACCTGGCCCGCCTGTGAGGCAAGCAACCAGAGGAGTTCGAACTCATGGCTGGTGAGATCCACCTCGAGATCGCCAAGGCGAATCGCCTGAGTGTGGGGATCTATGCTCAGCTTGCCGAAGCTCAGGCAGTGAGACTCCGCCTGCGGTGGCTTGGCGGTGCGTCGCAGCAGATTATTGATGCGGGCGATAAGCAGCGCAGGGTCGACTGGCTTGACCACATAGTCGTCGGCGCCCAGCTCCAGTCCCTTGATCTGATCTTCGTTGGAACCCAGGGCGCTCATCAGCAGGATAGGACCGGCGAAGTAGTCGGGCAGTTTTTCACAGAGGGTAAGGCCATCCATCCCTGGCAGCATGATATCGAGCAAGATGATATCTGGTTTGTAGTTGATCAGTCGGGTCAATACGGTATCACCGCGACGCTCAACTTCCACGTGCATTCCATGCGACTTTAAATAATCCACAATCAGGTTTGCCAGACGAATATCGTCTTCGACGAGCAAGACTCTATGGGTCGATTGAGATTCTGTCATTAGAATAGACTCCAGGGGTTGCGATAACGACGTCTCACCTGAGGCGCCGAAGTAGGGGTAACTTTTAATTTTACGCCGGCCAAGGTTTGGTGGCTTTCTTTGTCTATCATGACAAATTGAATATCTTTTTGTGTCTCAACCTTCAGGGTGAGTGAATGGGTATTGGGCGAGTCGGCGCACCACTTCTCCAGCTCGTTATGATCCGACATGATGCAAACTACCTGGGGATAGGGGGTCTCCCAGTTCAGTACCAACTCGATTTCACAGCTCTGCTCGACATCGGCCGTGATGCAAAATTGGGGTGACAACGACAAGCTGGCCGTAGACTCTTGGCCCGCGGCATAGGTAATGTTACACAGTAAAATGATGACAAGAGTTGCCTGTATCAGCTTGAAAGTCATTGAAAACACTAACCTTAGAACCTATAGGCAGTGCCGATAAAGTAGGTGTTGGTGTAACTTTCAGTGACGAGCGGACTGGCGGTGATTTCATCGGCCAAGTCGGTATAGCGTACCAGGAAGAGCAACTCCCAGTGCTCACTCATTATGTATTGTGTCGTCAATTCTAATCCTAAATTAGTGCCAGAACCGGCACGGTAGCGTTCACTCCAATAGGTGTTCTCACTTGGACGTATGCCGTAATAGTAGTTGATGATCTCTTCGCTCTTCCAGTTAGCCACTGCGGCGAATTCAAATTTCCAGTCGGTCCATGATAGGTTGTAGAGCCACTTCACCTTGGCCTCCATGCCGGAGTGCACATCGAAAAGATCGTGGGCCAGGGCGAGGTTGATTATACCCATTGGTGTGTAAATAAACGCTTCTGCTCCGCCAAGAAGTGTAAATTTTCTGTCTTCCAGCTCATTAAACACCGGCTCGGGCTCGGCACCAAAGGCTTGAAAACGCGAGGTAAATGCCGATGGTGTTGAGCTGAGCTGACTGGTGCCAGAGATAAAGATGTTCGACGGGTCCCAACGGTAGAAGTAGGCGCTGTCGCTGCTGAAGCTGGTGGTCAGGTTGACGCTGAACAGCTCCTCATCCGCCAGGGTGTAACCCAGGTTCCCATTGTCGAAAAACCATCTGTCGCCATAGTAGGCCAGGGTAGGCGCCAGGTAGATGGGGATATCGTCGTAGTCGCGAACAGGGTTGCTGCGCTCGCCATAGCCCAGCGCCAGGCCAAGTTGCCACTGGCCAACTTCGACACATTCATCATCCATATGACAAACCTTCTGCTCGTCGGCCTGCACGGCGAAGCAGAGGAGCAAAGAGGTAAGTAGGCCTGTCAGCAGCTTGTTTTTCATGGGTATAGATACACTAAATTGGATCAAACAGGAGTCTGAACAAAGATTACCATTTACGTCATATATGCACAGCGTTTTCGCTATTCCTGATGCAAAATGATACAGCTTGATGCCTTGTGTTGGTTGCATTTTGGCGAAATGTTGCGCAGCGACAGGGAGCCTGTGATCCCTTTTAGCTATAGAGTTTGCTGACTTGTTGCAACTGTTTCTGCTGCTCGGTGCGCTCCCCCTCTCTTTGCATGGCCAGGCCGACGGTGCGCCTGAGCTGCAGATCGCCAATCGCCTTATAGATGATGTTGCTTTGCTCCATCAATACCGGCAGGGCGGGCACCAGGGCGATGCCGACGCCGGCCGCTACCAAGCCTACCGCATATTCAACCGTCTGGATCCGCGCGCGGATCTGCATCTTTATCCCCTCGAGATCCATCAGCTGTTGCAGATCCGCCAAGGCTTCGCAGGGGGCACGATGAATGAAGGGCTGGCCGCTGAGATCCTGCAGGCGGATCTCCTTTTTCAAGGCCAGGCTCATGTTGGAAGGGATCGCTAGCAGGTAGTCGTCATGCCAGATGGGCTGAAACACTTCGTCCGACTTTAGCTGGCTGGTGGTGATGATGCGGGCGTCGCAGGGCTCGTTGGCCTCGACCAGGGTGAGTTCCATATCATGGCAGGCCTGGCTGAAGTCTTTGAGCAGCATGCTCATGCGCTGCACCCCGAGGGAGTTGATTAGCCCAAGCTTGAAGGGTTGGCGCTGCTCTGGCGTATTAAACAGCGAGGCGATCGCCTTGGACTCGTTTAGCAGCCGCTGAGCCAGGGGATAGAGGCGCTCGGCGGATTCTGTGGGGCTCACACCTCTGCCGTGGCGCTGAAACAGCTGAGTATTGAGCTCGTCTTCGAGCTGGCTGATGGCCGAGGAGATAGAGGGCTGGGCGATATAGCATTGCTTGGCGGCGGCGCTGATGGTGCCCTTATCGTAGACGGCGACAAAGTAGCTCAGGGCTCTGAGGTTCATGGTTAGGCTCTTAGGTTGGTGTCGGGGCTCATCTTTACGTTTACGTAAGATATAGGAAATAACTATGTAAGCTAAACAAAAAGAATATTTTTCCTACGGATAAATTATGCCTATGCTAGTCGAATTAGCAAGTGGTGAATTAGTCACCACTTGCAACACAACAATAAATGACTGCAAGGAACAGACTCATGGCTCGAGTGAAATTTGATTGGCAAGATCCACTGCAATTCGATGCGTTACTTAGCGAAGATGAACGCATGATCCGCGACATGGTGCACGACTATGCCCAAGAGAAGTTGATGACCCGGGTATTGATGGCCAATCGCAACGAGCATTTCGACCGTGAGATCATGAATGAACTGGGCGAGCTCGGGCTCCTGGGGGCGACCCTGCCCGAGACCTATGGCTGCGCTAACGCCAACTATGTCAGTTATGGCCTAGTGGCCCGTGAGATTGAACGGGTCGATAGCGGCTATCGCAGCGCCATGAGCGTGCAGTCTTCCCTGGTGATGCACCCCATCTATGCCTATGGCAGCGAGGCGCAGCGTCAGAAATATCTGCCTAAGCTGGCAACCGGCGAGTGGGTGGGCTGTTTCGGTCTGACCGAGCCGGATGTGGGCTCAGATCCCGGTGGGATGAAGACTCGCGCCGAGCGTATCGACGGCGGCTATCGTCTCAATGGCGCCAAGATGTGGATCACTAACTCGCCTATCGCCGATGTTTTTGTGGTGTGGGCCAAGCTCGACGGCGTGATCCGTGGCTTCATTCTCGAGAAGGGGATGAAAGGGCTGAGCGCACCTAAGATTGAGGGGAAGTTCAGCCTTAGAGCTTCGATCACCGGTGAGATAGTGATGGACAATGTCGAGGTGGGCGAAGAGGCGCTGCTGCCCAACGTCGAGGGACTCAAGGGGCCGTTCGGCTGTCTCAACAAGGCCCGCTACGGCATCGCCTGGGGCGCACTGGGGGCGGCAGAGTTTTGCTGGCACGCAGCGCGTCAATACAGCCTGGACCGTATTCAGTTTAACCGCCCACTGGCGGCCACTCAGCTGATTCAGAAGAAGCTGGCGGACATGCAGACAGAGATCACCACAGGCTTGTTTGCCTGCCTGCAGGCCGGTCGCCTGATGGATCAGGACGCCTTACCTGTAGAGGCCATCTCACTCATCAAGCGTAACTCCTGCGGTAAGGCGCTGGAGATCGCCCGTACCTCCCGCGACATGCATGGCGGTAACGGCATCAGCGACGAGTTCCATGTGATCCGCCACGTGATGAACCTCGAGGCCGTCAACACCTACGAGGGTACCCATGATATTCATGCGCTCATCCTGGGGCGTGCGCAGACCGGCATTCAGGCCTTCGGGTAATCCTTCTCCTTCAGCTCGGAGCGACGGCGTCGCTCCGCCTTCTCGTCGCAGCGGCCGAGTGAACGCCTGTGGTATAGGCCTAGTTGCGCCCAATTGAGGTAGATCAACTTGGAAGATAGAGCTATTGCCCTCGACAGGCAATTTGTCGAACGTGTATCACAGCAAGATTTCCTAGAGATGGAGCAGGGCTGGTGCCACACCCGCCTGGGGCTCAGTGACGCCGATTTCGTCGGCATCTTCGAGTCACAGATGAAGAGCCGTCTGCTGGATCTCGAGTCCCGTAAGATGCGCGCCCGTAATCAGGGCTTCTACACCATAGGCAGCTCGGGGCACGAAGGCAACGCCGCCTGCGCCGCGGCCCTGCGCCCGACTGATATGGCTTTTCTGCACTATCGCAGTGCGGCCTTTATGATAGAGAGGGCGCGCCAGGTGCCCGGCGAGACCTCCCTGTGGGACATGCTGCTCTCCTTTGCCGCCTCCAGCGAAGACCCTATCTCCGGCGGCCGTCACAAGGTGCTCGGCAGTAAGCGGCTGATGATACCGCCGCAGACCTCCACCATAGCCTCGCATCTGCCCAAGGCGGTGGGAGCGGCCCTGAGCATTCCCCTGACGCATAGGCTAGATATCGACAGCGTCTTGCCCGAGGACAGCCTGGTGTTCTGTAACTTCGGCGACGCCTCGGCCAACCATGCCAGTGCGCAGACGGCGATCAACGCCGCCGGCTGGGCCGCTTACCAGCAGGTGCCGCTGCCGCTCCTATTTGTCTGTGAAGACAATGGTATAGGTATCTCTACCGCGACCCCAAACGGCTGGATAGCCGCCAACTTTAAAGACCGCGCCGGCATCAAGTATTTCTACTGTGATGGGCGGGACCTGCTGGATTGTTACCGGGTCAGCCGTCAGGCGGCCGAATATGCCAGGGTTAAGCGAAGGCCCGCCTTCTTGCATGTCAGAACCGTGCGCCTGATGGGCCATGCCGGCAGCGACGCCGAAATCGCCTATCTCAGCAAACAGAAGATCTTCGATAATGAGGCTCAGGACCCATTGCTGCTCAGTGCCAAGCAGATCATCGAAGCTAAGCTTATGAGCCCGGACGAGATAGTCAATCAGTATCAGACGCTCAAATCGCGCATCGCCGCCATCGCCAGGGTGGCGGTTGAGCGGCCAAAACTGCCCAGCGCCAAGGCGGCGATGGCGGCGGTGATTCCGCCCGTCAATGACAAGCCACTGACTCACCATAACCTGACCGATGAGGCATTCGCTCAGCTCTTTAGTGCGGACAAAAACTCTCTGGGTAAACCGCTGCACATGGGTAAGCTTATCAACATGACACTCACCGAGTTGATGGCGCGCCAACAGAACATAGTGGTCTGCGGTGAGGATGTGGGCAAGAAGGGCGGTGTCTATCATGTGACCTCGCGCCTGGTGGAGCGTTTCGGTCCCAACCGGGTGATCAATACCCTGTTGGATGAGACCTCAATCTTAGGCCTGGCCATAGGTATGGCCCACAACGGCCTGCTGCCGATTCCCGAGATCCAGTTCCTCGCCTATGTCCACAACGCCGAGGATCAGATCCGCGGCGAGGCGGCGACCCTGCCGTTTTTCTCTAACGGTCAGTTTAGTAATCCCATGGTGATCCGCATCGCCGGCCTGGGTTATCAGAAGGGCTTCGGCGGCCACTTCCATAACGACAACTCATTGGCTGTGTTTCGCGACATTCCCGGCCTCATCCTGGCCTGTCCCTCCAATGGCGCCGATGCCATGGGGATGCTGCGGGAATGCGTGCGACTGGCCGAACAGGAGCAGCGACTGGTGATCTTCTTAGAGCCAATTGCACTCTACATGACGCGGGATCTCCATGAGGAGGGAGATGGTCTATGGAGTCATGACTATTGTCCTCAGGAAAAGGCCAAAGCCCTGCCCTATGGTGAGCTGGGGGTCTATGGCAAGGGTAAGACGCTGGCCATCCTCAGCTATGGCAACGGCTACTATCTCAGTCGTCAGGCCGAGCGCGAGCTGTCTGGGCTCGGCATCGACTGTCGGGTGATCGACCTGCGTTATCTCATCCCTCTTAACGAGGAGGCGATCATAGCTGCGGTGAGCGAGTGCGAACACCTGCTGATCGTCGATGAATGCCGCCGCAGCGGCTCGGTAAGCGAGGCGATAGTGACCTGCGTCCATGAGCGCTTGGGGGATCTCGCGCCGCAGATGGCGAGGCTCACCGCCGAGGATTGCTTTATTCCGCTGGCCGAGGCGGCGACCCTGCCGCTGCCGAGTCGCTCGCAAATTGTCGAGGCTGCACTGGCCTTGGTTGGTGAGCATTCCGTTGACGATGAGGGCAGTGAAACCATCCAGGATGCGGGAGTGAGACAAGTCTTATGACACAGGAAGCCAAGATGATGAAGAACGAGCAAGCGGGTAGTGCGGCGGGCAAGCTAAGGGCCTTGGTGGTGGCGCCGGGAAGAGGATGCTACAACAAGGAGGAGCTTGGCTATCTCGCCAGATATCACGGCGATAAGTCCGCCTTTATCGAGGCGATCGATGCCTATCGACGCGACTTGGGCCAGAAGGCCATCGCCGAGCTCGATAGCCAGGGTAAGTACTCCTTCAAGCTACATACGCCGGGGGAGAATGCCTCGGCCCTCATCTATGCCTGCGCCATGGCCGACTTCATGGATATCGACCGCGAGCGCTTCGAGATAGTGGCGGTGACCGGTAACTCCATGGGCTGGTATATCGCCTTGGCACTGGCCGGTGCCCTGGATGAGCGCGGCGCCATCGAGGTGATCAACACCATGGGCAGCATGATGAGTGACGGGCTAATCGGCGGGCAGATGATCTATCCCGAGATGGGTGAGAACTGGCGCCGGGACCATGCCAAGACAGCACTGCTGGATAAGGTCATCGATGAGGTGAACCAGGAGGCGGGCTGTGAGCTCTACACCTCTATTCATCTAGGTGGCTATCGCGTGCTGGCGGGTAACGAGGCGGGTCTTACCCAGGCCGAGGCCCATCTGCCCAAGCTGGAAGATCGCTACCCTATGCGCCTCTATAACCACGGCGCCTTCCATTCGCCGCTGCTGCAAGAGATTGCCCGCCGGGGTCAGCAGGCACTGCCCGCGTCGCTGTTTCAGCGGCCTAAGCTGCCCATGGTAGATGGCCGGGGACAGATCTGGGGCCCCTTCTCAAGCGACATGGAAAGGCTGCACAACTACACCTTAGATCATCAGGTGGTGGCGCCCTATGACTTCAGTCAGGCGATGGCGGTTGGAGTGAAGGAGTTTGCCCCTGACTGTGTGATAGTGCTCGGCCCGGGTAACACCCTAGGTGGCCCTGTGGCGCAGACGCTAATCGCCAACCAGTGGTTCGGTTGGCAGAGCAAGCAGGATTTCAGCGAGGCGCAAAAACAGGTGCCAAAGCTTATCGCCATGGGGAATCCGGCGCAGCGGCTGCTTGCTACGGGTAAGGCTTAAGGTTGCGAATTAGTGTTACGGGTTAGTGTTACCGATTAGTGTAAAGGATTAGTGTTGTGGATTAGTGCTAGGGGTAAGTGTCGCGTATTAGTGCTAGGGGTTAGGCCTATAGCCAGCGGAGCGGCGGCCTTGCTCATACTATCATTGCTAAGCTTGCAGTCCCTATGGCATATTGCCTTCTTTTATAAGGAAATATAGGACGTTTATGGCAGAGCATCAGTTTGATTCCCCCCAAGCCCCAGAGATCAGCATACGTCACAGCACAGATGGCGACATAGAGGGGATTTTTGCCCTCTATGGCCAGCGCAGCTGTTATGCCGGCACCCTGCAGCGTCCCTATCCGTCGCTGGCCTTCTGGCAGAAGCGGCTGAAGGATCTGCCGGAGAACTGTTACAGCCTGGTGGCCGTGCGCGAGGGCAAGATTGTGGGCCAGCTCGGCATGGAGGTCTATAGCAATGCCAGACGCAAGCACGTGGCCAACTTTGGCATGGCGGTATGCGAGTCGGCCCGAGGGCAGGGGATTGGCAGTGCCTTGCTGGGGGCCATGATAGATCTGGCGACCAACTGGCTGGCGGTACGGCGCATCGAGCTCGAGGTCTATACCGATAACGAGGCCGCCGTCGCCCTCTATAAGTCCCATGGCTTTGAGATCGAAGGCGAGGCCAAAGATTACGCCTTTCGGGATGGCAGCTATGTGAATGCTTTCCTGATGGCCAGATGCTGCTAAGCCCTTTAAAAAATTTGGCTAAGAGCTTTGGCTCGAGCTAAGCGCTTAAGCCAGTCACACAAGCTAAGCGCCATAATTAGCTTTTGATTGAGGTGCAAAACTGATCTAGATCAGCAGATGGTTAACTAAGCCCCTCTGCTGATTTTTTTTGTGAGTTGGATCACGACAAGCGGGGAAGTGTGAGGCTCATCTTGTCTAGCCCGCTTTTCTTTAGCATTCGATGTTTATCCGGGAGCGGCCCGAAACTCCCTTTGTGATGAATCTCTTGAAATCTCATTTTTTGCGATATTGGTCTCTCGCGGTCTGCTGTCCTTGTTTATCTTAATGAATTCATTAGCGATTTTTCTTGCCTGTCAATGTCCCTTCTCGACAGCCTTTAGTTATCATCTTGTTTTATATCGATTTTAATTATGGCGTTTGGGCCATTTGGCCAGGCATTGTGATGCCCTTAAGACTTCTCTAGAATCCGCCGCGATTTTGACCGCGCCAAAGGGGCGCATCATTCATGCGAGCGATAACGAGGGGAATTAAATGTCGACAAAATTGGCCAATCCAGCGCCTCTGGGTCTGATGGGATTTGGTATGACGACCGTGCTATTGAACATACACAACGCGGGCTTCTTTGCCATCGATGCCATGATCTTGGCGATGGGGATCTTCTACGGTGGCCTGGGCCAGGTGTTGGTGGGCATGATGTGCTTTAAACGGGGAGATACCTTCGGCACTACGGCATTTACTTCCTATGGCCTGTTCTGGCTGACCTTAGTGGGGCTAATCATGCTGCCTAAGCTTGGCCTCGCCGCTGCCAGTCCGAGTCACTTCATGGGCTGGTACTTAAGCCTCTGGGGCCTGTTTACCGCCTTCATGTTTGTCGGCTCTTTACGTTATCCACGCGCCAAGCAAGTGGTGTTCGGCTCCTTGACGATACTCTTCTTCCTGCTGGCGGCCCGCGACTTCACAGGTAGCGAGTTGATTGGGATGATCGCCGGATTCGAAGGGATCTTCTGCGGCGCCAGCGCCATCTACTTCGCCATGGCTCAGGTGCTTAACCAGGAGTATGGCCGGGTGATCCTGCCCATTGGTGAGGTTAAGGCCTAGCCATATTCGATGGCGGTCTTGACCGCCTGAAGGATCTCGGTGCGATTGGAGGGCTTAAGAATATAGCCCTTCAGTCCCACCTGGGCCCAACGTTTGATCAGCTCACGGTTGTTGTTGCTGGTCAGCGCCACCACGGGAATATCCTTGCCGTCATTATCTGCCTTGAGTTGCTTGGTGGTGTTGATGCCATCCAGATGAGGCATGTAGAGATCCATCAGGATCAGGGCGTAATCGTTACCCTTGATCATCTTGAGGGCCGTAAGACCGTCGCAGGCCTGCTCGGTATCATACTCATCTTGCTCCAGCACCTTGACGATCATCTCCCGGTAGATTTGATTATCCTCCACCACCAAGATCTTCTTCTTGGGGGGCTTGGCTTCCTGTTCATCCAGCAGCGAGCTGACTAGGGCCTGGGTGGGGATCTTGGCTTGCTGTTTGGCGATCACCTGCTGCTTAATGTCTTTGATCTCGCTATGGCGACTGGTGAGCTGCGCCAGGATGAGATCCAGCCCATCTTTGATCTCCAGCTCTAATTGAGTCAGCAGGGGCTCGATATGCTGTTTGGCCAGCGACTTGACCAGCGCCTTGTCGTGACTCATGCCCTCACTGCCATGGGGGAGCTGCTCGGTTGACTGTTCGACTGACGCCTTGCAGGAGTCGACCGAATCCAGTAACTGGCGCTTACACTGGCTACTGAGCTCGATGAGCGAGGCGAGGTTGGTATCGATGCGCTCCAGCTGGTCGTCATCCAGACCGGCGTAGTGATCATCCCCCTGGCTCTGTCTCAGTCCGTTGTGGACTATCATCTTCAGGCGAAACTTCTCATACAGGGGCAGGTAGACGAAGTAGTTGTCGAACACCCCCTTGATGCAGCTGCGAAAGGCGAGGGCAGACTCCTTGTTCTTGCACAGTACAATGGCGTAATGCCTGTAGGCGATCTGCTGGTTTTTCAGGAGTTTGGTATAGAGTTCTATGCTGAGCTTCACCGAGCTCATGGCAAAGAGGATCACCGAGGGCTTATGCTCTTTTATCTGCTCGCCCACTAGCCGGGTCACGGGCACGGTGCGGTATTCGTCGACCTGCTCGGCAATGATATTGGCGGCGCCCGAGATATCCTCCTCCTTCTCATAGAGCATGATCACTTCGGGGTGGCGACAGGCAACGCTGGGTTTTCGAGTCATGAGTTGATCACCTCTATCAGGGACTGCAGGGCATTTTTGAGCTGGATGATGAGCTGCTTGCACTGGGGCATATCTTCCCCCAGGGCGGCATATTCCAGTTGTTGCAGCTTGTCGGCAACCTCTTCGGCGCCGATCGCCTTGGCAGAGGTCTTGAGAAAGTGCGCCCCCTGCTTGAGGCCGGCAAATTCACGGTTGTTGTAGTGGGTGGCCAACTCGCGCAGGCTGGTGCGGGCCTGGGCGACGAAGTCCTGCTTAAACTGGGCGATGAGTGCAGGATCGTTGCCGATAAGATCGCGCATGATCTTAGGGTTGAGGATCTGGGGACTATTCTTCATGGCGATACCATTTCTGGATGACCTTCTTCAGGTCTCTAAGCTGCACAGGTTTACTGACAAAGTCGTTCATGCCCGAGCGGTAACAGTCGTCGAGTTCGGTGGCCATGGCGGCTCCTGTGATGGCCACTATGGGCACAGATTTTCGTTGGGTACTGTTCTCTATCTGACGGATCTGTTTGGACATGTCATAGCCGTCTAGGTTGGGCATGTGGCAGTCGGTAAGGATCAGCTTATAGTCTGCCGACTGCCAGAGGTGCACCCCGGCCAGACCATCTTCGGCGAGGTTGCAGCGATAGCCGAGCATGTCCAGCTGCTTAAGGATCAGCTTTTGATTTAACGGGTTATCTTCGACCACCAGTATGTCGGCGTCTCCCTTAAGCCCTGGCATTGGCTCCAGCGTCAGCGGGTCGCAGAGATCCAGCTCCATCTCGTCGAGGTCGATGGCAAGGCCTGTGTCTAGGCGTTTGTGCACTGCCTTAAGCAGCAAGGCCTTGGATAACAGGTAGCTGTCCAGGCTGTCTATCTGAGGAATAGTCTGTGTCAGCGCCTTGCGTTGATGTTGGGGTAGGGCGACAAGCCAGTTGTTGTGGCCCTTTGGACTCGCCGCCTGGTTGGCGAGAAAGCGCAGCTCGTCAGCCTCGCCAGTGGCGAGAATGATCACCAGAGGCAGAGCCTGGGTGTCGATACCCAGTTGCTCGGCCTGGTAGCATTTGACCCTGCCCCCCTTGTCGGTCAGACACTGTTTTATCCAATCAAGTGTGGCCTGGGGCTGGCCCAGGTTCACCACCCCTATGGTGTGTTCGCTAAGCTCCTGGGTCTGTTCATGGTGATGGGCGCGCCAGAAGGGAAGCTCAACACAGAACTGGGCCCCCTGGCCGAGTTCGCTTTTAAGGCTGATGCTGCCGCCCATCAGGTTGGTGAGCTTGCCGCAGATAGCCAGGCCTAGGCCCGTGCCGCCATAGTTGCGCGTGGTCGAGCGCTGGGCCTGCACGAAGGGGGTAAACAGACGTTTCTGGGTCGCCTTGTCTATGCCTATGCCATTGTCTGTCACGGTAAAGCGTACTCGGGTCACTATGTCATTCTGCTCACCTACCGTGATGCTCAGCGACACACAGCCGGTCTGCTCCTGTGTGGAGTGGGTGAATTTCATCGCGTTGCTGAGCAGGTTGCTGAGGATCTGCCGCACCTTGACGATATCCCCTTCGACCCAGTCGGGAAGCTCCAGGGCTTCCTGCACGGCAAAGCGTAACCCTTGACGGCTGGCCACCGGCGAGAAGCTCTTGATCAGGTCGGCGATCACCCCGGCGAGGTGGAAGTCTTGCTGTTCCAGCTGCATCTTACCCGACTCTATTTTGTTGATGTCGAGGATGTCGTTGAGGATATAGATGAGATTATTGGCCGAGGTCGACGCCGTCTCGATAAGATCTCTTTCCTCGCCCGACTTGTCGGCCAGGGAGAGCAGCTCCAGTGCGCCGATCACCGCGTTCATCGGGGTGCGCAGTTCGTGGCTGATCATAGAGAGAAACTCACTCTTGGCCTGACTGGCGATTTCGGCCCGCTCCTTGGCGAGCTGCAATTCTGTGGTGCGCTGCTTTACCCGGCTCTCGAGTGAGCGGTAGCTTTCCTGCAGCGCCAGCCGAGCCTGGTAGATGGGAGTCTGATCGATACAGATGCCATCGATACGGCTGTTTTGTTGGTTCTGCCCCTGGCTCACCTTACCCTTGGCCAGTATGTAGATGATCTCCTGGTTGGGCAGAATGGCGCGATACTCCTGATGAAATGGATTGCCGTTGGCCAGTGAGTCTTCCACCGCGGCCATGACGGCGGGGAAGTCTTCCGGGTGGATCCGCTCGGCCCACTTCTCCAACACGCCAATATCTTCGATGTTGAGGCAAAACATCTCGTTGGCCCTCTGATCCCACTGCCAGATCCACTGCCCCTGTTCATCTATCTGTGCCCGCCAGTTGCCTATGTTACCGGCCTCGAGCGCCAGTTTCTTCGACTCGTTGGCCTCGTTGAGGGCGTCGAGCATCGCCTTGGACTCTGTCTGATCTTTGATAAGGCCAAGCAGCTTAAAGTGGCCATTTTCCAGGTAGATATGCTCGGCGAACAGCTCGTACACCCTGGCGGCATCGTTCGAATCGATGCGAAAACGAAACGCTAGCTTATGTTTCCCCGAGGGCGAGGGGGCGAGAAAGGGGTCGAACTTATGGCGATCTTTCACCGTGACCATCTGCTGTAGACTCTGCCAGCTCAGGGGGCTGTGATGGTTAAGTTGCAGCAACTCCTTCACCCGGTTGGAGAAACGTGTCTCGCCGGTGGCGGAGTCATAATGCCAGATGCCGATATCGGCGGAGCAGAGAAAGGCCTCGAAACGTCTGAGGTACCCCTGAGTGATGTTGGGATCGTCACGCTGTGGGACAAACAGCAGCAGGTAGCGATTATTGCTTAGCGCTTGGGGAAATAGCTGATACCAAGGCGTCCTGGATTGGCGATGAAGACGCACATCGAGCGATTGCCTATCTGCTAAGGTAAGTGCCAAGGCGTGAGTGATGGCCTCAAGCAGTGAGTCGCTTGAGTCGGTCTGATTAAGTGTGAGTAGCTGCTCGAGTGGGCGCTTGACGACGGCTTCATGGTTGAGCTCAAATAGCTCATACAAGGCGTTGTTGGCCTCAATGATCACTCCTTGCTTGTCGCAGATAAGCTGCGCAAACGGCGAGTCGTCTATGCTATTCCCTGCTGGCGCCATGGCATCCACATCCTTGTTATCCCTTGAGAATAAGTCTAGACCTATGGAGGCAATTTAGGGGAGGCGATTTGTGAATCTTTTTTACGGAAGAGGGTTTAAAAGCGTGTCCCTCAAGCAATAGGGCGCGAGGGACACGATAGGATTAGGTGGTTAACCTGGTGCTTAGCCTTGTGGCATTGGGCTTAGCACGATCTCGACACGGCGGTTTTGGGCGCGGCCTTGCTGGGTCGAGTTGTCGGCGATTGGACGAGACTCACCCATGCCCACAGAGCTGATGCGTTGGCTCTTGATTTCACGTGACATCAGGTAGTTGGCAACTTCTGCCGCACGTACCTGAGACAGACGCAGGTTGTATGACTCGCTGCCTGAGCTGTCGGTGAAGCCCATGACATTCAGCATGGTTTCGTCATATTCCTTGGCGACCAGGGCGACGCTGTCCAGCACGTTCTTGGCACGGCTGCTCAGCACAGATTGATCGACACCGAAGGTCACTTCGTTTGGCATGTTAAGGATGATGTTGTCACCGTTACGGGTCACGCTGACGCCTGTCGATTGTAGCTGCTTACGTAGCTCGGCTTCCTGCACGTCCATGTAATAGCCGATACCACCACCGACGGCTGCGCCTGAGGCGGCACCGATAAGTGCGCCCTTACCCCGGTCGCTCTTGCTTGACGAGGCCACACCGATAGCGGCACCGGCGATGGCACCTATGATGGCGCCGTTAGTCGCCTTGGCGTTCTGGCTCTCGTTGGTATAAGGATTGGTTGTCTGACAAGCCGAAATAAAAAGTGTCGAACCGGCCAAGATTGCCGCGGCGAGTTTCTGGTTACTGATCATCGTTACTCCATTATCAGGTTTGCCTTAGGGCGGAGATCGTCCTTAGGGCTTGTTGTTATGTGCGCTATTGTCGCATTTTGTTTGCATAATAACAAAGCGAGGCACTTTTGCCTGAATCTATACAAAGTTTAATAAAACTGCGGCAAATTTAGCCCTGTTTGGCGCCCTTGCCGCGCATAAACTGGCAGCAGGCTTCATCGAGAAAACGTTTCGAGAGGTAGTGTTTCTGGCCGCCTGTCAGCAGCAGGAAGCCTGCGCTGGTTTCCTGTATGTCGTCGATAGTGTCCCAGCTAAGCTGCTGTTTAACGTAGAGGGATTCGATGCTGATCCCTTGTTCGTTCAGGGTTAGGCTGGCCTCGTTTCCGGCGGCCTTGCTCATCATCTGGCGGGTCAGGTACCAGGGGCGCTTAAACTTGATACTTAATCCCTCCAATACGCCGAGGGCGATGATAAACCAGGAGGCGTAGGCGTTGACGCCGGTCAACAGTAGCGCCAGGCCAATCAGCAGAAAGCCGAGCGCCTTAGTGTATTCGACGCGAGGAGCGGGCTGAGTCACAGAGGCATCGAAGCATTCAGCATAATAGGCTCTGTCCAGGGTAAAGTGGGTGCTGTAGTTAAACGAAGCGTTTGATTGAGAGTGAGATGAAGCTGTCATACAAGTAGAGATAGCTGAATTTGGGACACAGTGTAATCCCTTGTGGATGAAGTGCAATCTCGCCGTGAGCTTGTCTTAGATCTTTAGCCAAAATTAGACTAAGTTTAGCTTTCCGAACGTCGGCAATCGGCCTTGAAAATGGGAGCCTCAAGATGTCATTTGTGCCTAAGGGATATGTGAAGTGCAAGAAGACACCAGTGTTTAGCGAGCAGGATATGCCCGCCATCTACCGTGAGAGGCATTTTACCCGGCCCGGCGTGTATGAGCAGATCCATGTGATCCAGGGCGAGCTGATGTTTTTCGGCTACCTAGATAAGTTGGGCGAGGTCAATCGCGAGGTGCGACTAGGAGCCAATGAGACGGCGATTTCTCATCCCGGATATTGGCACAGCATCAAGCCGCTTACCCCAGATACCCGTTTCGAAATTCATTTCTTCATCAAACCCGAGGGGCCGGTAGAGCAGGCCTAGCCGAATCATTTTTTGTCTTCACCTATCGATAAGCTCAATGACGCGCTAGCTAGAGTGGTGATCTGGTTAAGCATTGGCCTGACACAAATAAGAAGTGAATATAAGAAGTGAATAAAAGTTAACCTGACTTTCCTTCGGCCAGGCTTTAGAGTCCAATAAAGCCTTTAGCTAAGGAAAGCTGATGATGACCTCCCCAGACTCTACCCGTAAGTCTCAGGCGCCTATGGAAAATATGGCAAAGACTAAGCCAGGTAAGCTAGTGCATACAAGTGCCGAGACAACCAAGACAACGAAGACAGCCAAAACGCCTGCTAGCTCCTCCTTGTTGCAAGACTTGGCCGAGATGGACACGGGTTTCGCCCTGCTGCAATCCATGGCACGCTCCAAGACGCTCACCATTATGGTGATCATCTTTCTGCTCGCAGGCGCGGGTTTTGCGTTGTTTCTAAGCAAGATGGCGGGGTAATACTCATGTTAGCGGCTAGTCTCACCGAACTCTTTATCTGGTTTATCTGGGAGATCTTACTCTCGTTTGTTCTCTATACCACGGGCGCCGTGGTGATTGGGCTAGTGACCTTTGGCCGGGTGCAGAAGCCCTTGTATTGGCCTGCCTTGTTTCATCAAGAGAAACGCCTGGCGAAAAACGATTTTTACGCCGTCTATATGGCAGGCTTTTTCTTCTATCTCTTGCTGTTTACCCTGCTGGTCTATCTGGGATAGGCCCGGATATCAAAGACAGATAGACCTATCCCCTCGCATTTTTGCTAATGCTTCGCAGCCGCTATCAAGTGTCGTAGCGGTTACGCTGCTCTGGCAGGTCACTGAGATACTGCACAAACTCCACTTCATAGCCGTTGGGGTCGATAAAGTAGACGTTGCGGCGGAAGGGATCTTCTTGTCCGGCTTTGTCCACCTCGAAGCCCGCCTTACCGAGTCTGGCGATCACGCCATCGAGGTCTTGGGTCACGAAAGCAAAGTGAGCCAGGCCTACCTGGTGTCCGCTTAAGTCGCGGTTTTCGCCTTCGCCATCATCGTTGAAGGCCAGGTATTGATAGTCATCGCCGAAGTGAACCCAGTTGCGTGGCTTGCCATACCAGGTTCCCTGACCGCCGCCACGTACCGACCAATGGGGGAAGGCGGCACGGTAGAAATTAAGAGCCGTTTCTATGTCGGTGACGACGAGATTTATGTGTTCTAAATGGATCATGATGCAATTCCTTCTCTGCTGGCTTGGTGTTATTCCGTTAATACGCTCAATCTAGTGCCTATCTGGGGCTAGCGCATGACTTGGGGCTGGCGCATGACTTGGAGTGAGCACTTAGGCGGCACTACATGCCGTATACATATTCCTGTTGTTTGGGGTAAGGCTGATCCCTGTGGCGCTGGCGTATGGCGCCGAGGGCATCTGCATACTGGCCGAGCATATGTAGGCTGTAGTCGATGCGCGCTCTTAACCCTTGCTCTCTGGCATCTATCTCACCCTCTCCCAGTACCTGCTCCACGTTACGAATGATCAGATGATCGGGAATGGGCACCAGCTTGTTGTTCTTCAAGGCATTCATCTTTAACTCGGCGATCGGGTAGGCGCCGCTGATGCCGCTGGTAACCGCGACCAAGAGGGCGGGCTTGTGGGCCGTATCCTGGTTGTCACACAGCAGCAGAAAGTTTTTCAACATGGGTGAGGCCATGCCGCCCCATTCTGGGGTGATCATAACCAGAGCGTCGGCTTGTCTTACCAGCGGGCTTATCTTGTGCCAGTCGCTCGCCTTAAGCGCTGCGCCGTTTCTGTCGCCATCCCAGAAGGGCAGGTCATAGCGGCACAGCTCAATATGTTGTATCTCACTGAATTGGTTAGCATGTTCGCTAAGGTAGCCGGCGACTCTGGCACTTTGAGAACCTGGACGTTGACTGGCACTGACGATAAGAAGTTTCATTATGTAAACCTTTTTATTTATTTAATGTTTTATACACTAAATGCTTTATTTAATTTTGTAAAGACTAAAATAAATAAAAAAGTTTACTTAATCTTTGGATCGGTAATAATGGTCCCATAGAAGTCCAGAGGAGACGGCGGGTGAGTAAGAAGACCAGCGACAAGATCATCGACCATATCAAGATTCACGGCCCCAGTACCGCCAAGGTATTGGCCGAGCTGTTTGCGTTGACCACCATGGGGGTTAGGCAACATCTGCAGGCCTTGGAAGAGGAAGGGATCTTGAGTTTCGAAGACAGAAAGGCGAGTCGCGGTCGTCCCGCCCGTTACTGGGGGCTTACCGAGAAGAGCTACAAGCTATTCCCAGACCGACACGACGATCTCACCAGTCAACTGATCGACTCGGTGCGGGTAGTCTTTGGTGACCAGGGGCTGGATCAATTGATCGATCACCGAGAGCAGGCGAGTCGGCGTTTGTATCAGGAGGCGCTGTCGCAAGCGACGGGTCTGGCGGATAAGTTAGCCGCGCTGGCCAAGCTCAGGACCCAGGAGGGGTATGTCGCCTCGGTCGAGGAGCAAGATGGCGTCTTTTGGCTGCTGGAAAATCACTGCCCCATCTGCGCCGCCGCGAGTCGTTGCGCCAACTTCTGCCGCTCAGAGCTGCAGCTGTTTCAAGAGCTGTTTAGCGAACTGGCGAGCATCAGCCGCGAGGAGCATATCATAGCGGGGGCCAGACGCTGTGCCTACAAGCTGGTGCCGCTCGCCTCTCACGCACCGACACAACAAGATGTCCGCTAAACGCGCCAGGCTGGATCGTTTTATCAGCCAGCATTGTCAGATCCCCCGCAAGCAGGTGCGCCTCATCCTGGCAAAGGGCCGGGTGAGTGTCGATGGTCAGGTGGTGCGCGATGCAGACTGTCAGATAGATCAATTCTCTCAAGTGATGCTCGATGGTCAGGCGCTGAGGCAGGAGCAGCCCATCTATCTCATGCTGCATAAGCCGGTTGGTGTGGTGAGCGCGACCAAGGACGATGAGCATAAGACGGTGATGGATCTCTTGCCCAACTATCAGGACAAGGGGCTGCATATCGTCGGGCGGCTGGATCTCAACACCTCGGGTTTGGTGCTACTTACCAACGACAGCCGCTGGTCGAAGCGTATCATGTCGCCGGAGCATAAGGTGGCCAAGCAGTATCTGGTCACCCTCAAGGCTCCCCTCACCCAGGCCTATGTGAAGGCCTTTGCCGAGGGCTTTTACTTTGCTTTTGAGAATATTACCACTCAGCCGGCCTTGCTTGAGATCCTCGAACCCCATCTGGCCAGGGTCACTCTGCATGAGGGGCGCTACCATCAAATCAAGCGCATGTTTGGCCGTTTTCGCAATCAGGTGATGGCGCTGCACAGGCTCTCCGTGGGTAACCTAACCCTGGATAAAACCTTGGCTGTAGGGGAGTATCGTCCGCTGACGCCACTGGAGGTGGCTAGCATATTCGGCTAAAAGCCAGCCATGCTTAGTACAAGATTTTGGGTTTGCCGCTTCACCTAGCACTAATTTCTGAGTTCAACAAGCCAAGTGCAAATGTGTGACTAATGGCTATATCGTTTGATGCAAATCATGTGTTATAAATATTAGATTACTAATATAAACAATAGTATCGATGAGCAATCAAACACTTAAGAAAATCAGCGAACTCGATGTGTTTTGTTTGATGGTGTTTAAAGTCATTTTTCAAACCGGACATGCCAACATAGCGGCTAAGCAACTTAATGTGTCAGCCCCTAAAATTAGCCGCTGTTTGAATATGTTACGTGCCACCTTCGACGACGAACTCTTCTACCGTCGTCAGCTCGGGCTCAAGCCGACGCCTATGGCGGAGTTTCTCTACGAGCCCGTGTGTCAGTTCTGTGAAGCCGTCCTGAAAATAGAACAGTCTATCAGCGAAAAGAGCAGCGAGCTGGCCAGTGAACGCCTGAGAGTCGCGGTTACCCCGAGTATCATGGCCAGCCTCTCTCTGGCTTTTTCCCGCAGCAACGCCAGAGATGCCTTTAGTCAGTTACAGTTTGTGATCTGGGGCGACGACTCAGCCGATCAGATCCATAACGGTGAACTGGATATGGGAGTGACGTTCGACGCCTGCAATGAGCATCCGCTGTCGGTCGAGGCGTTAGGCTGTCTGAGCGGTGTCTGTCTGGCCGCCAACGAGGAGCATGCCATCTGGTCCCAGAGCGAGCCTTTGACCCTGGAAACCGTCTGTCGTCACCGCTTTCTCTGCCTGGATGGCAAGGGCTTTAATGACAAGATTGACCCCCTTGAGGTGTTCGCTCGTCAAAACGGTGCCGACATCGACAGCATAGAAAGAGTCAGTTCGCGAGACGAGTGGTACAGCCATCTGCTGACCATGAACTCTGTGGCTTTCCTGCCTTGCTCTGAGGCCGAGATCTGCGGCGCCCTGCCGGGGATCCGCGTGGTGCGCCTGTCTGACCAGGAGGTGGGGCGACTTCACGGTGAAAGCATGTCGCCTCAATACCTGTTGCTGGAGAATCCGGCCGAGTATCGACGCTACTCGCTGGAACAGAGAGAATTAATTATTCAGCTTATCAAACAGCTACTCGTTAAATGTTAATTTCAAAATTTGAAATTTACGCTTTCAAATTTTGAAATTTCTGTTAATGAATCTTTAAATTACAGTCACAACTTGGACTCAATTATCTAACAATTTATCGTCACTCCCTTATATTTGAGGTACTGCAATAGCAGAAAATACCTATAAAGGGATATGGCGATGAAAAAAAATAAAATTACCTTATTAGCCATGGCACTCTTCTGTGCCATTGGTGTGAGCGCGTGTAGTGATGGTGAAGATGGTAAAGATGGAGCACCGGGTGAACCTGGTGTTCCTGGTACTCCTGGAACACCCGGTGCACCAGCGGGATCTACCGTTGATACTGTAGCCACTGCCGCAGACTTCAAACTAACTCTACAACCTGCCGATATCGTAGTAGTAGGAGCTGATGACTTCTCTATTAAGTTCACCGCGACGGGTAAAAATAGTAAAGGAGATGATGTTCCGTTTACTGGCCTAGAGAAAGTTGCCCTATATGTGACTAACCAAGTGGCTAACACCACTAGTAGTGGCGCTCCTATGCTCTGGTCGAACAATGCCCTGGCTAACGAATTTGGTTCTAGCATGTACTGTACGCCTACTGGTAAGGCTGCAGCGCGTGGCGGCGCCGAAGTCGATGCATGTACCTTGGTAGAAGATGCTGAAAATCCTGGTACTTACACAGGTACTTGGGAACATGATGGTAACGCACCTGTTGTGGTAGCCGATGGCGATCCTAACAGCATGTTCCGTGTCATGATCCGTACCTATGATGTGACCGACGCAACTGGCGTATCGATTTCCGACAAACTACTCTCTACTCCGCTCGATTTCATTCCTGCGACCGGTGAGATGGCCGTATCGGCGAAAGATTCGGTATCAAGCGCTGCCTGTATTCAGTGTCACAGTGAGTTGATGGGCTATGATGATGGCGACAAACGTATTGCTAACATCGGTGCTCACCATAACTATCAGAAAGTTGAAAACTGTATCGCGTGTCATAACCCTGCTTATGCCGCCGATCAGAACGATCCAGAAAAAGGCTTTAACCCTAACTTCAACGCAATGATCCACACCATCCACGCCGGTGGTCATCTTGCCGAGTGGGGCGTGTTAAAAGGTGATGCAGAAGAGTTTGCTGGCGTTCACTTCCCAGCAGAGCTGAATGAATGTACTACCTGTCACGACAATGGCAACCAGTGGAAAGAAAACGTTTACCGTGAAGCTTGTGTAGGTTGTCACGTAACCGTTAACTTCGAAACCGGTGAAGGTCACTCTGACTTCCAGCTACCACAGGCTGATGATTCTCAATGTATGAACTGTCACATTGGTAATCTGAGCCCAGAAGTGGTGCATAAGGTAGGTAACAGAGCGGTTGAGCAGGAACAAGTCGTCCTTGATTTCCAAGGTGTGACAGTGACTGACAACGGCGACGGTACCAGTGCATTGACAGTAACCACTAAGGTGACAGTCAATGGTGCGGCACCAGCCGATGGCTCTATGCTGGATCCTTACATGCCACGTCTATCTACCGGTCTGCTGATTGGTAATGTTGAACAAGGTGGTGCGCCAATCCGCGGATTAGGTATGCCAGTTAACGGTGTAGCGATCACAGGTGGCATTCTGACCACGACTAAGAACTTTGATTCAGCGCGTCTGACTGGTTCTATCTACGTGACTGCAGAAGTGATGATCTGTGGCGCGGGTGGTAAGGCTGCAATGTGTGCAGATGGCGATTACACAGAAGTATCTGCCAGCGCACCTGTTAAGTACTACAACCTGGACGACCCAGCCGTTGCACCTATGCAAGCCCGCATGAGCGATGCAGATCGCGTCACTGTGAGCGAAGCTAAGTGTAATAGCTGTCACGGCAACCTGACTCATATCAAGGCGCCACGCCATGGTGTGAGCGAGTTTACTCAGTGTATGGATTGTCACAACAACAGATACCCAGGTTCTTACCATGGTGCTGTTGAATATGACACAGGTGAAAAAGACGCCGACGGCAACCCAATCATGGCGCCAGTTGAAGGCCTAACCTTCGCCAACCGTGACCTGATGACTGTTGCTCACCGTTTCCATACTGGTACTTTCGGTGGTGGTATCTACCTAGATAAGAACCTGGAAACAGTTGGTTACCCAGCCCTTGCGACAGACTGTCAAGCTTGTCACAAAGATGGTGCAACCTTCTTCGCGGCCGACGGTGGTTTGACTTCTGGTAAGCGTTCAATTCAAGTGACTGCGACAGAGTACATCTCTCCAGTGGCTGAAACTTGCCGTACATGTCACATCAGTGCCTCTGCACTCGCTCACTTCGAGAGTAATGGTGCGACTGTACATGGTAAGCCAGATACAACTGCTGACCTGCCAGTCGAGTCTTGTGCAACCTGTCACGCCGAAGGTAAGACATACGGTGTTGATAAAGTTCACGCCGGTGGTGCTCACTAGACGCCAACAATAATAATTCTCGCTAATTGGGCATACCCCTGCTAAATGCCCAATGAGATAGCAGTAATCTTGGGGAACCTGATTTAGGTTCCCCTTTTTTATGCCCGGCTTTTGCTGTCATGCTTTGTATCCGTTTTGTATCCGTTTTGTATCCGTTTTGTATCCGTTTTGTATTCATTTTGTGTTGGCTTTCTCAGTCGCTCGCGCTGGACAGTCTAAATTCAATATCTTGGTCTATGCGACATCTTGGTCTATTCAGCATCTTGGACTAACTTAAATAGAGTCCATCAGCAGATCTCGGGGGCCGTAATTTGGCGGTCAAAGATACCTCTTCCAGCCTGTTCCTCATTGCGATAAAAGAGTCTTTTATTGCCCTCTTGCCCTTTATCTTCGTTAACTCGCTGTTGGCACTGATAGTCGCCCTGGTGGATGTGTGGCAGCCCAGCTGGCAGGGCAGTGCCGCCTACGCCTGGCTGAGTCAGTTTGGCCGTCTCCTGTTTAGTTTCTTTCCCTTGATGGCGCTGCTCTCGCTATCATTTCATTTTGCCAAGTATCTCCACGTCTCGGCTGTGGTGGTGGCGTCACTCTCCATCGGAAGTCAGATTGCCCTGCATATCCATGGCAGCGAGGCAATCGACCTTAGCAACGGCTTCGACTTTCTGTTTGGCGATGCCAGGGCGATTATCACGCCGATTCTGGTTGCTTACCTGCTGCAACGCCTCATGGCGATTAAGGCGCTGAACTTACTGCAAAGCACCAGCCTGAGCAGCTATCTTAAGCTGCACCTCAACCTGTTTATTCCCTTGATCCTCTGTTTCGTGCTGGTGACCACCGGCATCTACTGGGTGGGGGAGCTGCTGGACATGGTGCTGAGTCCGCTGGTGGATTCCCTTGCCGCCAGCAGCACACTGTTTCAGCTGTTTGTCAGGGTGCTAGCCACCCATGTGCTTTGGTGCTTCGGCGTCCATGGGGATATCGCCTATATGTTGGTGCTTGGGGTCGACAATGGATTGCAACAGGTCGCGCCTAATCTGACACTGTCTCAGTTTACCGATCTCTTCGTGTTGCTCGGCGGTAGCGGCGCCACTCACTCGCTGCTGATCGCCCTGTTTATCGCCTCCAAGGATAAGAACGCCGTCAATGTGGCCAAGTTGGCCTTGCCCTTCGCCCTGTTTAACATCAACGAGATCCTCATCTACGGTCTGCCAATCATCTTTAATCCCAGGTTGATGCTGCCCTTCGTGTTGGTGCCCCTGTTTAACACCCTGATAGGCACCCTGTTGATCGTCAGCGGCTGGGTGAGCTTCGCCGGTAACGACTTTGCCTGGATCACCCCCATCTTTCTCAATGGCTATGTGGCGGGTGGTACCCTGGCACTGCCCCTGGTGCAGCTCTTGTTGGTGTGCGCCGGGGTCTTTATCTATCTGCCTTTCGTGCGCCGCTATAGCCTGCTGGTGGGCAATAAGGGATTCGAGCGGGATCTGATCAAGCGGGTGCAGCTGCAGCAGGATATCGAGAAGATCAGTGAGCGAAACTATGCCCGTCAGCAGTCCGAGGATCTCGCCGCCAACCTTAACCTGGAGAAGACCATCAAGGCGGTGCTCAACGGTGAGTTGCTGCTCTATTACCAACCTAAGATCAGCCTGAGTGACAGGCGGGTCGTCGGCTATGAGGCGCTGCTGAGGCTGAGAAACGAGCGTGGTCAGGTGGAGGGCCCCTATTTTATTCCCGCCTTCGATCAGGCGGGGTATTCCAATTTGATCGACAGCTTCGTCATCCGGCGCCTGCGAGACGACCTACAGGCCTGGGCCAAGCAGGGCTTCTACCCCAGAGTCAGCATCAACCTCAATCCCAACAGTGTCCTGAGTCAGGATGTGCAGTCTATGCTGATCGAGCTGCTTGGCGACATGGCGGACAGAGTCGATATCGAGGTGCTCGAGTCTATGTTTGTGGCGGACCTCAATGCTGTCGAGGCCAGCATGGCTCACCTGCGCCAGTATGGTTTTTCCTTCGTACTCGATGACTTCGGCACGGGGTTTTCCAGCATCAGCCTGCTGAGCAAGATCACCATAGATGGAGTAAAGCTAGACAGGTCGATATTGGAGAATACCGGGCATCACAAGGGGCAGGTGCTCTATCGTCATACCTGCATGTTGTGTCGCAGCCTGGGCTTTAATTTGGTGGCCGAGGGGGTAGAGACCAAGGCCGAGGAGGCCTTCGTGGCCTCAGCCGGGGTCTCGACGGTACAGGGGTGGCTGTATGCCAAGGCGATGCCGGCCGCCGAGGCCAAGCGCTACGCCCTGCTGCAGGAGCGTTTCAGCGAGCAGGCTGCTGATTCAAGGGGAGACTCGAAGGCTGAGTTAAAGACAGAGGTAAAGGCAGGGTTAAAGGCCAATTCAAAGACTGAATAAAAGATTGAATAAAAGATTGAGCCAAAGGCTGAATAAAAGGCTGAATAAAAGACTGAGCCTGACGCCGAGCGGGCAACAAAAAGGGAGCCTAAGGCTCCCTCTCTTTATTAGGCGCGGGCGCGCTGCAATGTCAGCAACCACTTGCCGTAGATGAAGATCCCCACGGCCGAGATGGTGCCTATGGCAGCGATGATATACCAGGCCATGCCTATGTTGTGGCTGTTATAGAGCAGGGTCGTCAATGACTGCGCCGACTCACCCGTGTAGCTCACCAGGGTAGTAAAGGCTTCACCCTGAGGAATGGCGGCGATATCGCTGGCGCTCATGCCACGATCGAGCAGCAGCTCGCGAGAGAAGATCTCTTTCGAGGCGTACATCTCATACAGCTTAGGACCGAAGTAGCCTTCCAATCCCCAGCCTATCCCTTGTGGCAGCATCACAAAGCCCAGGTACATGGCCTTCTTACCCTTAGGGGCGATGTTACCCATAAACTCGTTCTTCTTGGGGCTGATCATCATTTCGCCGAAGGAGAACATGGCAATCGCCAGCACTATCATCCAGGCGGCGTTGGTGGCGCCGATAAGCACGAAGGCGATGATACTCAGCAGACAGCCCGCCAGCATGGCGGTGGTGATGCGGTATTTGGCGGTAAGCGCGGCAACCAGAAAGCAGCTAGTCATGATCATGCCGGCGTTGAGGTTTAGCATCCCCTCTGGCATCACCTTAGTGCCCGAGTTATCCAGGCCGAGCCAGAACTGCAAGATGCCGTTTGAGGTGCCCTCACTGCCAAACAGGCTGGTGACGATCACGCTGGTATCGACCCACTCGGCGATATGAATCGGCAAGACATCGAACAGGGAGTTAAACAGGAACCAGAAACCGGCGAACACCAGCATGTAGTAGATCACAACAGGCTTCTTCAGTTCATGCAGGGCATCTTTCCACAGGGCTTCTTGGGTGATCTCACCACTCTTGATCTTACGGTTGCGCTCGATGCGCTCCTCCTTTCCCGGCTCCTTGTAGGCGAGCAGGAAGAGGAAGTTGAGCGAGATGATGGCGGCGCAGGCGTAGAAGACATTGTCCCAGGAGAGCTGGCGCATATGCACGGCCACCAGAGGACCGAGGAAGCCGCCTATGTTGACTACCTGATAGAAGATCCCCCAGGCCATAGAGGTGTTTTGTCGGCCGGTGGAGAGTACCAAGGTGCCCTGAATGCCAGGCTTGAAGATACCCGTGCCGCCTGCCAGTAGGATGGCGCCGAAGAGGAAGCCCCAGAAGTTAGGGAAGAAGGCCATCACCAGGTAGCCGGAGATCTTGATCAGTGTCGAGGCGAAGATGGTTTCCTTGTAACCGACACGGTCTGAGATGCCGCCGGTAAACACAGGAATAAAGGTCTGCATCAGGGCCCACACCGAGATGATGACACCATAGTCGTGTAGGCTGATCCCCAGGCCGCCCTGAGAGACGGGCGCCTTGGCGTAGAGGCCGGCACTGGCTTTCACGCCATAGTAGGCGATACGTTCGACCAGCTCCATGCCGCCGACGATCCAGAAAATATAACTTAGGCTAGCAATGGAGGCCCACATTCCCAGCTGCTTAACTTCACGCAGATCATTATCTGCGTAAGCATCATTGGCGTCGCTCATACCCTTCCTTAATTTATCTTTTTTGTTGTGCTGCTTGGCTGCAACATCTCGTGTTGGTTTGTGATAAACACTCGCTATTGGGGTGATAGCTCGTCATTTGCCAGCACACTTTACCTAAAAATGACCTTAAAGACCAAAATCATTCACTGTGGGTCACACTGGTGTGAGCAGCAGGTAAAAAGAAGGCGAGCACTCCGGCTCGCCAAAAAGGGTGTGACAACTATGGATTTAGTTCAGGGTTAGGCTTTAGTGGTTCGGCTTCTGTGGTTATGTTTCGTTTAACAAGGCTAAAGAGGCCAGGCCTGCTCGCCATCGACGGCAACCGCTTGCAGATCCAGACCATAACAGTAATCTCCAGGGGCGTAGACATAGATGCTCTTTGGCACCGCTGGGTAGGCGAAGCTGGCGACCTGGGCCTTGGCGGCATCCGAGGTGGCCAGTCCCCACATCTGGTAGAAGTCGCGATAGTCGAGCCCGGTAGAGAAGCTCATGGCGATCATCAGAAAGTCGTTGTTGCTTAGCGCCTTGGCCGAAGCCAGGTCGAAACTGCCAAAGCCCAGTTGGTCGCGCTTGGCCAGCCAGCTGGCCTCGTCGGCCTGGGCGCGCTCGAATTCGCGCAGCAATATGTGCAGCCTGGCCAGCAGATGCCAGCCGTTTTGCAGCGCGCCCTGTTTCTGGGCGGCAATCATGGTCTGTAGCATGGTGGCCATGCCGTTCGACCAGCTGGTGAGCTTAGCCGCCTGCACATAGGCGAAGGGATCGGCTTGGCGTTGACTGGCCTGCAGTACATCGAACTCATCCTGAATCGACAGCCCCTGGCACTCGGGCAGCTTGCCGATTTCCAGATAGGCGCGGGACTTAGTGTAATAGGAGTAAGGGTTGGTGGAGGCGTGCCCTTCGTGACCGTCGAATCTCAGGCGTCCCCGCTCCAGGCCGTGGCCCAGCTCGTGGATGTCGCCATGGCCGGTTGGGCTGAATGACCAGGAGGCGTCGTAGGGGTTACCCGAGCAGCCGGAACCACAGGTGGGTTGGTCGGCGTTCATGTGTTTGACCATGTCGAGTTGATCCAGCTGCCAGCCCTTACTGGCGGCAAAGTTGGTTATCTCATCGACGCTGTCGATCCCCGGCCCCTTAAAGCCTGCCAGCAGGTGCGGATAGTTGTGGACAAAGGTGCTGATAGCCTCGCTCATCTTCTGCGGCGTTTCCCATCTGGGCTCATGGCTCATGGTCTCTTGCATCTTATTGAGCCGCGAGTGGACCTCGAAGTGCTCGGTTGCCAGCTCGGCCCAGTCGTAGTCGCCCTTGGCGAGTCCCTGAATGAAGGCCTGATCGTCCTTGTCGCTGCGCCAGAAGGGGTGCAGACCCACATGGCTAAAGGTAAATTCCACTGGCAGATCGTTAGCGCTAAATCTTATCTGCACCGGGCCGCCATAGGGAGAGGTGAGTGTGATAGTTTCCCCCGGTTTTATCGTTATGGCTGGCGATTGCAGATACTTGGGGCGGTTATAGCCCTTGCTGGCATATTCCTGGGTCGAGCCAGAACGCTGGGTATTGATGAAGACCTTGGTCTCTACCTGGCTGTTGTCGGTGCGTGTCACGCTAAAGGTCTGTCCCGGCAGGGCGTAGACGCCTGCGGCGCGAAACGGCGCCTTGCTGCTTAGTGCGACAGTCTTATCCACCGGCGTCACATGGGAGAAGTCGGTGCGGCTGAAGTTACCCAGATCCGCAGGCACAGGATTGAAGCGGCGGCTGTTGTATACGCTGCTGTCGGCAAAGAGCGCCTTAAGGTAGCTCATCGGCGCCGTGGTGCTGACATCCATGGGGTAGTCAATCTCGCTGCGATAACGATCGCCAAGCAAGATCAGGTACTTGTATAGCTGATACTCTGGGCTGTCGAAGATGGCCGTCTTCTCCGTGTCCAGGCGGTTGATGCTGCTGCGAATATGCGCCAGGGCGCTGCGGTACTCTTCGCTAAATTGGCTGTCGCAGGTGTCCGCGCAGTTGGCCAGGTTAAAGCTTGGGTTTTCGCTCTGCAGCAGTTCGAGCCAGAGGGCTTCCTGGCTCAGCGCCGGATTAGCCGCCTGCATGGCGAGATAGTCACTCCAATCCGCCTTGTCTGGGCTGAAGTAGTTGCCCGGGCCGCCTGGGCCCTGCATGGCAAAGCCCATGGCGCCCAGCACGGTTTGAGTCAGCGGCACGCTGTTCCAGGCGTGCATGTGCAGATAAAGCAGTGGGATCTTGGCCTGCTGTAGCGCCTCGAGTCTTGCCGTCACCTCGGCTTCATCGAACGCCTCGATGGAACCTGTGATCACCAGCTCGGCCTCGCTTAGGCAACTGGCCAGCTCGCTGGCGACATCACAGCGGCTTACCTGCCAGTTGGGGTAGTGACTGGTGAGCCAGTTTGTCACCCGGCTCTTGCTCCAGTCGCTGATGAGGAACAGGCGCACCTGCTTGGTCGCCGCCAGATTCGCTTGTGCTTCACCCGTCAACCAGGAAAGCAGACGCATCATGCTAGGCTCGAAGCCCAGGTTGTTGCCGCCCTGCATGCTAGAGATGATGTCTGTGCCGAAGGCGGCGTTGCGCTGACCACTTAGGTCGCTCGCCGCGGCAAACAGGCGCCCCTGATTGCCCCTAACCAGCTCGAAACTCTGCTTGAGGGGGAAGCCCTTGCTGGCTAGAGGCATCTGGATCATCTGTGAGTGTTGACCCGAATCATAGCTGACTCTGTCTGCCTGATAGATGGTGTTTAAGAAGCTCTTCTGGGCGCCGCGATAGTCTTGAATGAGCTTGAGGCCGCGGGCGATCACCTTAGGCTCAAGGCCCTCGATGAGGCTGGCATCGCCGCTCTGGCTGGCGGCGCTTATCTTGTCCTTGAGCTTGAGGGTTAGGCTGTCCTCACTGCTCAGGCCGGCCGCGTCCGTGACCTTGAGCGAGAGGACAATATCTTCATCCTGCAGCAGGTCACTGGCGTCCAGGGTGAGGGTGTCGCTGCTTAGCCCGCCGAGTTTAACGCTCGGCCCACTAGTCTGCTGCCACTGGTAGCTGGCCGTGCCCGGATTAAACAGGGTAACGCTTGCCGTGAGGGAGAGGGTTTCATGATTCCAGGTTTGTTGATCCGGGCCGAGCTCGACACTCGGGGCCTGGGCCAAGGGGGGCGTGACTGCGCCGCCGTTACCCGCATCCGTGTTGCTATCCTCTGAACCGCCGCAGGCCGTCAGCCCTAGGGCGATACAGGCGGGGAGTATCCATGGTTTCATTGTTACACCTCATTTTCAATTTGCGACATTCTGATAGCAAACGTCGCCGAAATCAAATTAAAATGAAAAATTATTCAATAAAAACAATGGTTAAGTCGATATTTTGACGTCTGCAATTTTTTGACACCAAGGTGCGGAACGGCATGAGCGAGGCAAACGTGATATCAAGCGAGCGGCTAAAGCTATACCTGTTTCTCGCCACCGCTTTCCATCTATCTCGCTTGACCTAAGTGAGGCCTAAGTCAGGCGTTAGCGAGCAGATGGGCCAAAAAGATGGGGCAAATGTGATCTACCACTAATTGGGTAAAGATATCTGCTGGCACTCTGCTGCAATAAGGGTTATTAGTTTAAGTATTATTAAGTTAACTATCTTTGCCCGATTCATCCGGCGTAAGTCTGGGGCGCAATTTTTGGTGGCCTAAATTAGGCCTGTGATTTTAGGTGCCATGGCTTTAGCAGCCGTGATGCCGCCTTGCCTAGATGCAATGAATTGGCAATAAAAGGAAGCGATTATGTCTGAATACAAACGCCAGGAGGCACATGAGATGACGGCAGCGTCCACCCAGGGAGCAGGCTTGATGGAGCGGATCAAGTCGGTAAGATTTCAATTAAAACTCAATATCTTCTTAATCATCTTCGCCTTCATCTTCCTCGGCTATAAGGGGATCACCGGTATGTTGGATGCGGGAGATGCCATAGGGGACCTCTACGGTCAGGGGATGCAGCATAGCATCCGGGCGGGTAAGGTGCTCAACGAGCTGGAGAAGGCCCGCAGCGGATTGCTGCTCGGCTTTCAGCATGATCCTGCCAATGCCTTTGCCGACATGCACAACCACCCCCTGAGCTTCCATATCGATGCCAGCCGCGCCTCGATTAAGACGTTGCACGACATCATAGATAATCAGATCTTGGCGTCGGATCTTGCCGATGATGAGCGCGCCGAGGTCAATCGCCTGGTGTCGCTTTTGGACAAGGTGACTCAGGAGGGCTTTAATCCCGCCATCCAGGCCTTGAGTCAGGGAGAATATAAACGCTCCAATCAGTTGCTGCTTGAGAAGATCAACCCGCTGTTTAAGGATATCACCGACCAGGCCCAGGCCTTCCTGGATATGCAGATCGCCGAGGCTAAGACTAGCTATCAGGCCTCACAGGAGACTGTCTCCCTCTACATCTGGCTGGTGGCCATCTTCTCCGGCGTCGCCATGCTTGCCATCAGTGTCAGCTCGGTATTTATCATTCGGCGGGTGAGCCTGTCTGTGGTGCAGCTGGAAGAGACGGCGGTGGATATTGCCGCTGGCGATCTCACCAAGCGTATTCGCCTCGGCGGCCACGATGAATTTGCCCATATCGCAGAGCATGTGAATCGCATCGCAAGTGATTTCCAGCAGGCGGTGACCAATACCCACGCCTCGACCTCACGCCTGGCCAGCGCGGCGGAAGAGAATGCCGTGGTATCGACTCAGACCCAGCGCAATGTGCTGGACCAACAGCAGCAGACTCAGCTGATCGCCACCGCCATCCATGAGTTTACCGCCACTGTGCGTGAGGTAGCCCAGAGCGCTGCCTCGGCCGCTACCGCTTCCCAGGATGCCAACGGCGCCGCTCACGGCGCCCAGGGCGTGGTGGATGAGAGTATCGCCGTGATTGAGGCGCTGGCCCAGGAGCTGAGTCGGGCCAGCGAGGCGATGACACTACTAGCCCAGCATTCCAATGAAATTGGCACTGTGGTGGACGTCATTCAGGCGATCTCCGAGCAGACCAACCTGCTGGCGCTCAACGCGGCCATCGAGGCGGCGCGGGCGGGCGAGCAGGGCAGGGGCTTTGCCGTGGTGGCCGACGAGGTGCGCTCTCTGGCCAAACGTACCCAGGATTCCACCGAGGAGATCCAGAAGATGATCCAGCGTCTGCAACAGGGGGCGCGGGACTCGATGCAGATGATGCAGAGCGGGACAGAGCAGGTGAAACTCAGCGTGGATAAGTCGCTTATGGTGCGCGATGCCCTGCAGCAGATCTTAAACAGCATAGAGGAGATCAACGCCCTCAACGCCCAGATAGCCACAGCCTCGGAGGAGCAGAGCTCGGTTACCGAGGAAATTAACATCAATATCACCAACATCAGCGAGATCTCGGATCAAACCGCCGAGGGCGCCAGACAGAGTAGCGATGCCACCGAGGATCTGGCCAGGCTGGCGGAATCCATGGAGGCGGATATCGCCCACTATAAGGTCTAGCTGAGGCGTTAAACGGCCCGGAAGAAAATCGCGGGTAAGAAAAAAGGCAGTCAACTGACTGCCTTTTTAGTATCTCAAACCGGATTAGCCTTCCAGCTTAGCCAGCTCGGATTTCTGCTCGCCTAGCTTGTCCATATCCCGTTGGAACTCAGCTAGCTTGGCGCGCTCCTTCTCGATAACCGCTTCCGGCGCCTTGGCCACGAAGCCCTGGTTATTGAGCTTGCCTTCGATACGCTTAGCTTCACCAACTAGCTTTTCAAGCTGCTTGTCGATACGCGCCATCTCGGCGGCCACATCGATAAGGCCTGCCATAGGGATCAGCAGCTCCATCTCGCCAACCAACTGAGTGGTCGACATAGGCGCAGTTTCACCGTCGGCCAGAATCGTCATCGACTCCAGCTTGGCCAGGGTGGCGAAGAAGGTCTGGTTTGCTTCGACGCGAGCCTTGTCTTGCGCGCTGACGCTGCGTAGCAGGGCATTGAGCGGCTTGCTTGGGGCGATATTCAGCTCGGCGCGGATGTTACGCACGGCAACGATCACCTGCTTAACCCACTCGAGATCCGCCATGGCGGCTTCATCTACCTTGTCCGCCTGATATACAGGGAACTCGGCCAGCATCAGGGTGTCACCCTCAACGCCCGCCAGCGGCTTAACGCGCTGCCAGATGGTCTCTGTCAGGTATGGCATCATAGGATGCAGCAGACGTTGCATGGCTTCCAGTACCGTCACTAGGGTGTGACGGGTACCGCGCTGCTCGGCCTCGGTGCCGTTTTGCAGTACCGGCTTGGTCAGCTCCAGATACCAGTCACAGAACTGGTTCCAGGTGAACTCGTATAGCGTGTTGGCCGCCAGGTCGAAACGGTAGTTTTCCATGTGCTCGTCAAACGCCTTAACCGTCTGGTTAAACAGGCCGACGATCCAGCGATCCGCCAGTGACAGCTGCATCTCGCCGTCAGCTTTTCCGTTTGGCGATTGCGGGCCACAATCTTGCTCTTCGGTGTTCATCAACACATAGCGCGACGCGTTCCAGATCTTGTTACAGAAGCTGCGGTAACCGTCCAGACGCTTCATGTCCCAGTTAATGTCACGGCCGGTAGAGGCCATGGCTGCCAGGGTGAAACGCAGGGCGTCGGTGCCGTGGGCCTCGATGCCATCGGCAAACTCTTTACGGGTGCTCTTCTCGATCTTGGCTGCCAGCTGAGGCTGCATCATGTTGCCGGTGCGCTTCTCAACCAGGGCTTCGAGATCGATACCGTCGATCATATCCAGCGGATCTAGTACGTTACCCTTAGACTTGGACATCTTGTTGCCCTGCTCGTCACGGATAAGGCCGGTCACATAGACCGTCTTGAACGGTACCTGCGGCTTGCCGTCTTCGTCTTTGATGAAGTGCATGGTCATCATGATCATGCGCGCCACCCAGAAGAAGATGATATCGAAACCTGTCACCAACACATCGGTCGGGTGGAAGGTCTTGAGGGCCTCGGTATCGTCTGGCCAGCCTAGGGTTGAGAAGGTCCACAGCGCAGAGCTGAACCAGGTATCCAGTACGTCTGGGTCTTGGCGCAGCACCACTGAATCGTCCAGGTTATGCTTGGCGCGCACTTCGGCCTCGTCGCGGCCGACATACACCTTACCGGCCTCGTCGTACCAGGCCGGGATACGGTGACCCCACCACAGCTGACGCGAGATACACCAGTCTTGAATGTCGCGCATCCAAGAGAAGTACATGTTTTCATATTGCTGCGGCACAAACTTGATGTCGCCATTCTCAACTGCTTCGATAGCCGTCTTGGCCATAGGGGCCACGGCCACATACCATTGGTCTGTCAGTAGGGGCTCGATCACTACGCCAGAGCGGTCGCCATAAGGCACCTTGAGGGCGTGTGGGTCAATCTTGCCAAGCAGGCCGAGTGACTCGAACTCGTCGACGATGGCGGTACGGGCCTTGAAACGGTCCATGCCGGCGAAGCGCTCTGGCAGGCTACCGTCGAGCTCATTGTTGGCGGTGCCGTCTGAGTTGACGACTTCTGCCTGGCTGCGGATGGCCGCGTCTATGGTCAGAATGTTGAACATAGGCAGGTTGTGACGCTTACCTACCTCATAGTCGTTGAAGTCGTGAGCCGGGGTGATCTTCACACAGCCGGTACCGAACTCCATGTCCACATAGTCGTCGGCGACGATAGGGATACGACGGTTAACGATTGGCAGCAGGATGAACTTGCCGATCAGCGACTGATAGCGCTCATCGTCTGGGTGCACCGCAACCGCGCTGTCGCCCAGCATGGTTTCTGGACGCGTGGTAGCCACTTCAAGGTAGTCTTTACCGTCGGCTGTAAGCGCGCCGTCGGCCAGCGGGTAGCGGAAGTGCCACATGCTGCCCTGTTTCTCTTTGTTCTCGACTTCGAGATCTGAAATCGCTGTGTGTAGCTTAGGATCCCAGTTAACCAGACGCTTACCACGGTAGATGAGGTCGTCGTTGTACAGGCGCACAAACACCTCTTGTACCGCGGCCGACATGCCTTCATCCATGGTGAAGCGTTCACGATCCCAATCGACCGAGGCGCCCAGGCGGCGCAGCTGCTTGGTGATGGTGCCACCAGATTGGTTTTTCCAGTCCCAGATACGGTCGATAAAGGTCTCACGGCCCAGGTCGTGACGGCTCTTGCCCTCTTCGGCCTCTACCTTGCGCTCCACCAACATCTGGGTGGCGATACCCGCGTGGTCGGTACCTACCTGCCACAGGGTGTTCTTGCCCTTCATGCGCTGGTAACGGATCAGGGTATCCATGATGGTGTCTTGGAAGGCATGACCCATGTGCAGGCTACCGGTCACGTTTGGCGGCGGGATCATGATGCAGTAATTGCCGTTCGACTCATCGCCGTGGGGCTTAAAGTATCCTTTCTCTTCCCAGTTCTGGTACAGAGCCTGTTCGATTGACTGTGGGTTGTATGTCTTTTCCATAGGAGCGTGTGCTTCTCAAACTAATTAATTTGGTTGTTGGGTCGTCAGGGGGATCCCTAACTCGCGATACTGGCGATAACGATCGCGCGCGGTCGCTTTCATGGCAGCATCGTTGGCAACGAAGTCGATAATCTGGCCAAAGTTTACCGCAAATTGCGGCGCTTGGTCTGCAAGATTAATCAGAAGGTGACGATTTTTATTTGGGCCCAATTTATCGAAGCCTATCTCCACCGGCGCGCCACCCGTCGGCCCTTCGCCCTTGAGGTTATGGGGCACAAATGCGCTGGGTTCAAATTGCCATAAAATTTCGTCAACTTCATAGGCCTGCTGCTGGTCGTTGCAGTGGATATACACCAGCTGTTGACCACGATACGCCTGCTCGGCGAGTCGGCAGGCGAAAAGATAGACACTCTCTTGCTCCGCCTTGGCAACATGGGTTGCGGCAGAACTGGCTTGTGGCATCAAGTAAAACAAGGCGTTAGGCATTATTTGGCTCTATGTCGCTCGTGTCTGGCTAGGCGTTGACGAAAGAGAGGATTTTACACTAAAAGTGAGTTGTTAAACCAGAGGGGGAGGGGATTTGTCGAATAACAAATTGGGTAATATTTTCGTGGTAGCGGTTAACTTTGATTGGTGTTTACCAGTTACTGGTAGCGTTAACCTTTATTTCAACCTATCACCTGCGGTGGGCTCATGTGTAAGCATCGCTTTTGGCCCAGTGAGAGAATGAGTTACTTCATTTTATTGTTTAAGCATCGCCCGATTTAGGTACTTGGATAGGCGGTTTTGAACCATAGCCTTATGGTTAATCAATTGCTTGGCAGCAGGCCTTTCGTGCAAACATTCTTTTGGCACGCAGCAAGTCCGTCCATGGATGCTCTGCGAAATCATCCATGATTTCGAAGGCCAAAAGCATGTTTACACCGAGTTATCTATCTCTTCGATTTGACCTTGTGAGCAGGTCTAGCCGTAAAATCATTATGGGAATGAGTATTTGTTGAATGTTTACTCTGCCCCCACTAATTTTATTAGCTGTGCGCAACGTGCTTGCCTTTGATTTCAATTTTGAACTCTGTGGCATATACCTGCCATTGGGCCCATGGTACCCGATTAAGGAAACCACCAAAATCAAAAAGCACCCCATTAAACCCCAAATTGGTGATTTCATCTAAGGGCCGCTCCGGTGATGGATGAGGCTTACCTTCGATGTTGTTATACCAGAACAACGCCACCTCTTTCGACACATTGCCAAGGTGCAATACCCCCTGATCAATGATCCAATCAGTATCGCTGGATTCAGCGTGCTCTTTGCTCATGAAGGCACCTTCGAACTCAATTGAAATTGAACTATCGCCTCTAGTAATCTTAATCACTGCGGCATCATGAAAGCTAAATTTATCGAATTCTGATGTGATCATAATTTTACAGCTAACTTCTGACTTCAGCGGGCAGCCGCAGGCTGTCCGCTGGAAGGATTTGTTAGGGCTGGCCGCAGTGTCGCGTGCAACATTGAAATGGTTTTTTCGTGTTTGTCTTTCCAGGTCCCGCACGAAGCGGCTTCCCCTGGACCAGCATCAGAGAACGCCATCATCACTCGCTCTGCCCACCCGCCACGAAATGCAAACCAATTGAATGACGCGATTTCTCGACCAGTTGATATTTCAATCACACTCGTTCGCGTTTTGAAAAAGTACGTCGAATCTTGTCTAGGACCATCCTGTAACAAGTAGGATGCTTTGGGAATTACCTTCTTTTTGACCTGAACCTGACCAGATACTGGGTCTGGTTCTGCTCTTTCAAACATCCAAGGTGCATCCTTGTAGGCGTAGCCGCCTTCAACGAATTGATATCCATAGTAAGACGGGGAATCTGGAAATACACCGTATCCGACGCCGATTCCTTCAACCCCCTGAATTGACTCCAGCACCACCACAGAGCCTTGCTGGCTACACTTTGATTTCAACACCGCGCGACCAGCCACGGCATCGACAAAGGGCAGTATCACCAGCAGCAAGGAAACCGCGAGAGCTGCTAAGAGTGGCAAATTGCGGTATGCCCATTTTCCGATAGCGCTAGCTAACCAGATATACGCAACGAAAACGAGTAGTAGACCAAGTCCGCCCATAGAGCCCTAACGCTTGCCTAACCGGCGCGAAATAGCAGGCTAAAATTAGCGACGAAGGAGCGCAAGCCTGCTGTTTTGCGTCCTTTGGTTTAGGCACTTGTTATAATTTTATTTTCGATTAAACCTTTGCAACATTACATCAAAGTCGACTACTGAGGTACCTGCAGATGTCGACGATAGATTCATAGACCTTGCCGATTCATTTACAACCCAGCTAGCACCACCTTTAGGTAATTGTGTTGAATAAAATTCGTAAATTTTGCGATAACCATACTTTGTCTCAAGCTCCGATATTACCGCCATAATATGATTATAAACGACCTTACCGAACCCAATAGCTTCATCTACTGGTGGAATATATCCTTTATGGATTACCTTATTTCTAAAACCTCGATCTTTGCTACTTAGTTCTGGTGGTAATTCACCAAGTGATGATAAGTAAAGGTACGTAAAGGCACCAAGTTGACGTTCTGATTGATTTGAAATTGTCTTCCACGCTTGGTCTGATAACTCTGATGTAATATTGGCATTCTGCATTTGGAATTTAATAAAGAACTCATAAAATCGCTCTAACGAGCTAGCAAACGACGATACTGACTCTCTTGTATAACCGTCACTTAAAGCATTCATACCCAAGTCATACAAAATTTCGTATTTTGCTGCACTCAACACTACCGAATACTCGTGACCTTTAGGACACCTGATTTCATGCACTCCGCTATCATGAAGCATATGGGGTGTCAGTCTAAAACTAAGAGACTGCCTTCCAGTACTATCGAATGCTTCTTGCATACAGTAAGGGCAAACATGATTTATCTGCACGAGGAGCCTCCCAAATTATAACAATTTATTAGTGAGACCTTGCAAGGTATTCTACCTTGTAAGGTAGGAGACCAAGCATGTAAATAAACGGGGCAGAGTAAACTTTTTAAGGGAGTAGATTGGCGCATGATGGTTGGCTTTTTCATTCCCTGAATGGCGTGGTCGATGTTTGATTCGATTTGGCCTAGCTCTGTCCTTGATTGGTAATACTTTAATGTATACGGTTGGTTGTAATCAACATGTTATGTCACATATTTGCCTGTTTTCTCTTGAAAATTAATAGATTTTATCAGGGATGATTCAGTGAGGTTAAATCGAAGAGATATTAGATATCGGGTGTAGATACGCCGGTGAGCTTCCGAAACAGGGATGTTTCGGCAGAGCCTACACGGACGTATTCACGGCGTCTCACAGGTGTATCTGCACCCTCCCCCGCCGGGCAGGCGTTAGGTTACAGCGAAGGTGCGACCTTCAAATCCACTAAACCAATGATAGTGACGCTCAGTGATACCAATCTAAATAGGGAATATTAAACCTTGAGGTGTTGTCACATATCCCCGCCGGGCAGACGTTAGATTGCCATTAAGGTGCGACCTTCAATTTCACTTAGCCAATAGCCACAACGCTATGCACTAACCTTCAGTTTCTGACATTAACCACAATGTCCTCCATTCCCGCTGGGTAGGCGGTTAGGTTAAATCGAAGGGCGTTGTTGAATTGACGGCTTTGTTGACGGGAGGGGGAGGTGAACTACACTTTTTAGGTACAGTTTCAGGTGAAGCGTAAACATAAAATTATAACGTTAAATCATGTGGTTAGTTAACGTGTCAATTAGCGTGTTAGCAAGCAATGCCCCTGTTATGGCGGGCATCAGTGTGATGCTTGAGTGCCTCACCCTACTAAATACCAATGAGGTCACTATGTTACTCAAGAAGATGATGATTAGCCTGCTTGTTCTTTCGGCCACTGTGTTAGTAGGCTGCGCAACCAAGAATCCGCCACAAGGCCTTGAGGCCAATGTCATGCAAGCCGACATGGTGTTCACCAATGGCAAGATCTACACAGTCGATGCCAGCAACTCCTGGGCCGAGGCAATTGCCATCAAGGGCGACAAGATAGTCTATGTAGGCAGCAATGAGGGAGCCGCGCCCTACGTGGGGAAGTCGACACAGGCAGTCGATCTTGCGGGTAAATTGATGTTACCAGGTTTCGTTGAGGGGCACTTTCATACCACCACCCAAGGGATCATATTGCATGGCCCGGATCTACAGACTGACTCCATGGAGGATATGTTGGCCAAGCTAAAGGCCTATGCCGATGAGAATCCTGAGCTTAACTTTATCAATGGCTGGGGCGTTCGCCCCAACACCTATGGCCCTGGGGAGCCGACGGCGTCCATGCTCGATGCCGTGATACCCGACCGACCCGTTTATCTATGGCAGGTGGATGGTCATTCCGCCTGGGTAAATACCAAGGCGATGGAGATGGCGGGCCTGAACAAGGATACGCCGGATACTGTGCCAGGGGTCTCCTACTTCGAGCGTGATAAGGAGGGCAACCCTACTGGTTATATCGTCGAGGTACCGGCGCAAGTTCAGATATTTAAGCATTTTGTCACTATCAATGATGCCTATATTCGCGAGGGGATGGCAACTTGGTTTCCTGAATATACCAAGGCGGGTATTACCGCCGTCCATGACTTTGGTTGGGCCGGGGTGGACCAGGATACCGCCATAGGCATTCTCAAAGATTTCGAGCAAGACGGCAGGCTAACGATTCGGGTATACGGCAGCTTCTATTGGAACGATGCCAGTATAGACCCTGTCCCCATCGCCAAGAAAATGCGCGATGAGAATCAGACGGGGCTGGTGCAGGTGAGCGCCCTTAAGATCAACATGGATGGAGACGATGATAAATACAGTACTCTGTTGGTCGATGGATATGCCGATGACCCTAAGGCAAGTCCTCCACCTGTGATCCCTTTCGATGTGATTAACGATGCCGCCGTGCGGGCTGATAAAGAGAAGCTAAATCTTATCTGCCACTGCTTCGGTGACATGGCGGTGCGTAAGTTTCTTGATGCGGTCGAGCTGGCGAAAAACAGCAACCCTGAGTGGAAGCGGCGCGCGGTGGCGTCCCATGCCATCTTAGTGCATCCCGATGACTATCCGCGTTTCAAGGCTCTTGATGCCACCTATGACACTACGGGTCAATGGATGGCGCTCGATCCATACACTGGGGTGATAACGCCCCAACGAATTGGCGAGGACCGGATGCAGCGACTCTTCCCCATCAAGGCAATACTCGAAGCCGGCGGTAACGTGTCGCTGGGCTCGGATTTCCCAGCGGCATCTTATGTGGCAGATTTTAGACCACTCAATGCCATCACCCAGGCGGTGACCCGGCAGATGCTGGGCGAGCCGGATATGTCAATCCTAGGCGGTGAACAGATGCGCCTCACGGTTGCTCAAGCAATCCGCGCCAATACCTATGGCGCTGCCTACGGCATAGGTAAGGAACAACTCTTGGGGTCACTGGAGACCGGAAAGCTGGCGGATCTTATCGTGCTGGATCAGAACCTGTTCGAGATAGACCCACACGAGATCTATAAGGCTAAGGTGCTGCTCACCATCATGGATGGTAAGGTGAGGTATAGAGACGGCATTTAGTTTCTTAGATAGCTCGTATCAATGCGCTCCCTATCGATAGCAATGAAGCTAAATCGAAGAGACGTTGGATACCGAGTGTAGATACGCCGGTGAGCTTCGAAAGCAGGGCCGAAAATGTTCCCGACATTTTTCGGCATTCCCTCCATCCGTGGAGGTCAGATGTCATCGACGAGCCTACAGGGAAGACTCTCGATATAAAGAGTTGGCGTGTAGCAGATGTATCTGCACATAAGCGCACCGCAGGTGATAGGTTGCCATGAAGGTACGGCCTTCAAATTCCCCGCAAATACAATTGTGGCCAAATCTTCCTCATCAATGGGCACCCAATGAGGTCAAATCGAAGAGACGTTAGATACCGAGTGTAAGCACACTTTTGGCTCTCGGCGGCATGGACGCCGCCGTGAAGCCTCCAGGGATGGAACCTCGGCGTGCCAAAAGAGTGCTTGCACAACCCCCGCCGGGCAGGCGATAGATTGCCATGAAGGTTCGACCTTCAAATCCACTTAGCTAATGACCGCGACGTTAACTGCTAACACTGATTTTTTCTCACATTAATTACAATGTGCCTCCCTTCCCGAATAGGCAATTCGCTAGATGCTAACCCCACGCCAACTGCTGCTTGGCCAAAGCCGCGCCGCTAGGTGTAAATCCCCAGCCGCGTATTGCAGCAAAAAAAATCCCCCGGGGTGGTGGGGGACTTGGGTGCCATTCAATCGTGGCAAAGGGAGCGCCTCTAACCTGATGAGTGTCTTGCCATCGAGCTAAAGGCCAAGGTTAACCATTAATGGAATTTTCTGCGGATGGCTAATGGGAGGAGCAGCAAGACCAGGTACCCCAGGCTACCGCCACCTGAACTCTCTTCTTTGACCTCGATTGAGAGGTTTGCGCTAGTGCTCAGTCCCATGGTGTCGGTAGCCGTGACCACTACGCTTGATTTACCCGTGACCTTGCTGCTACCGCTAAGTTGGCCTTGTGCACTCAGACTGATACCCGATGGTAGGCCAATGGCTGAGAAGCTAAGGGCATGACCATCCGCATCGGCAAATGCGCTAGCTAAATCGCGAGTGACCGCTTCGCCAGCTTTGAGTGACACCGCACCTAGGCCAGAAGCTGTTGGGGCTGAATTCACCTGGACGGTAGCAGACACAGAGGCTTTGGCACCTAAGGTGTCTGTAACTGTGGCGAGTACCTGATGTTCACCTGCCTGGGTGAGTTGCCCGTAAGCCATGCCGAGGGCATTCACCTCAAGCGCCGAGCCTTCATCCTTTGTAAAGCTGAAGTCTTGGCCCTCTGAATCGCTTACCGCATCGGCGAGGTTAAAGGTGATGTTCTCTCCTGGATTGATCCAATAGGTGTCTATGGCTTCAACGACTGGTGCCCTGTTAGCCAAGAAAGGCAAGCTTATGCTGAGTGTCATGTCATTACTGTCGGTCACCAGGATATCGAGTTCACCCGAGTCATGGCTTGTCGTGTCATAGGTGAGCACGCCCGACTCAGTTAGCTCGGCATCAGAAGGCAGGTTGGCAGAACTAAAGATGAGTTGATCATCATTGTCGGCGTCAAATACAAACTCGCTGATATTACGTTCGACTTTCTCACCTTCATTCGCTAGTAGGGGAAAGAGCGCAGAGGTCAAAACGGGGCTGGTCGCGAGATCGGCACGCATTAGTATGTTGGTGGAGTAATTAATGTTCGCGTTAAAGATCAGGTTTTGTTTTACCGAGTCGCCATAGGCTATCTTGCTGGTATTTAAGCCTGACACACCTAAATCCTCAGCCATGATGCTCTCTAGCTTTTTCCAGGCGCCGCTCTGTCTGTCGATAGCATAGCTGTTCAGACTATTATAATTGGCGTTTACGACGTAATCTTCAGATATGAAGGTTAAGTCATTGGAATAAAGCCCTGAAACAAAAGAGGTCGACATAAATGACAGGCTGAGATCGTCATTGATCTTATAACTCGATACTGCGGAGTCGTTTATAAAATAGATGTTCTTGCCGTTTGTGATGATCACTGCGTCGTTGGGGACCGAACCCGAAAGATCTATGCCATCTCCAAGATCGACGTCCTTGTTAGCTACATCGACATCGACATCGACGAAATAGAATTTAGCGTTTTCTCTGTCCCAGACATAGGGTTTTCCGTCGACGAAGCCTATGCTCCTATAGTAGTAATAGGTGTTAAAGAGGGCTGAGTCTAAGGTGTCGATAAAGGTTGGATTATTGTCCGCATCCAGGCTAAAAAATGCATAGCCGCCATCTTGTGACAGAAATGCCGCGACTCCACTGCTCGGGTCAAACTGGGCAGAATTGTTGTTACTTTGGTAGTAAAATGGATTTCCCGATACGGTCAGTGGTTTCACCTCTGTCGAAATGACCCCTTTATCATCGACCTTAAGGGCCATAAAGCGGTCATTTTGCGAACTCGGTGTAAAGTTAAAATATCTCCCCGCGAGGAGTATGTTATTGCCTTTAACGACGACCCTATCTATGAACGGCGATGCATTAATATCGAAACCCAATTGTTCCCATGTCGTAGAATAGAGTGGGGTTTGAGCGCTTGCGTCGGCGAGCATTGAATAGATGCCTTGTCTATCAATAGCAACAATGATATCGAGTGACTCGATAAAGGCGATTTGGGTTCTTGAATTACCAAATATTGGCATATTTTGTTGACCATCGGCGAGGGTATCTTTTTTGACAAAGTCATAAGCCGTGGAGCTGTTGGCAAAGAGTTCGGCCTTTTCATTCATCATTCTCCAGCCGAGTCCATCTGCGATTGCCAGTTGATTCAAATAGACACTGGTGGTGACTGTGTCTTCCAGTGAAAAAGAGGGTGAAGTACCGCCATTAAAGCGATAAATTTTGGCAAGATTATTACTTTGCTGAACAAATAACTTGCCGTCAATTAACCTGACTGACTTACTGCTTACATAGGTATTGAAAGTATTGTAGGTAGAATCACTGTAGCTGGTCGTTAACGTGTTATTGGTTTCATCTAAGTGGTAGACGTTAATATTACCACTCTCAGTGATAAATATATTCTTGGTATTAGGATCGAATTGGATGTAATCAATATTTTGGTAGGTGCCGCTCAGTGGAAGTCGGGCAATTTCGGTTGCCGATCCATTTATTGAGTCGATTTTGAGTGCAATTAATGCCGAGGTCGAGTCATAGGGACTGCCTTGGCCAAAAATGAGCAAAGTCTGGTTGGCTTCATCATATTCAACTCCTTCCACTCTTGAGGGGAGTTTATCGCTTTTGACCAGTATTAAAGGGCTAAGCTCGCCAGTAACTTTATCTCTCTTCGCAATAGATAGATTTCTTTGATAGCTACTCCACATAAAGAGATAGTTTCCATCGTCAGAGATCTGGCTCTGGGTACCATAATCGATAGACTGAGTACCTATGCTGGTATAGGTAAACTTGGTTTGCCACTCTTTATTCTCAGAATCTAAGGTCATCACCTCGATCTGATAGATATTGTCTTTTCTTTTCTTTAAATACATAAACTTAGCATCAGGACTCAAAGAGATATTGTCGCGGTTGCTATAGTAGTCCTCTTCACCGATGCTTTGCTTACCCATATAGCTTATGGTGTTGTCATCCTTTGCAAAAAAAGTATGCAAGTAATGATCGTCTATGCCTACTGCTAGCTTATTCGATGCATAGAATTGATAAATGTCATGAATATGACCTTCATTAACTATGCCTGTATTTTCAACGGCCAGTGCATGCTGCATATTTTCGGTGATAGCCGCCGTTTGAGCTTCGCTATAGACAACGCCGTAAGATTGAAATGAAGACAGTAGGCCGAGAGCAGCCAACCAACAGAGAGGTTTAGTGGTGATCATATGGGGCAACATCCATTTAAAGTAAAAATTCCTAAAGCACACCCAAAGTCATTGTGCTATTTATTCGCCGCTTATATTAGCGTTAGCGATTATTTTGAGCATTTCGCTTTATTGAATTAGTTGAGGAAATGAACAGAATAATTGAGCGAGAAAAATACATACTTATAAACAAAAGTGCAACATTTTTAATTAAACTTGTTAACTTTAGTATTAGCTTAATTGTATTCGAAGGTGAGTTCGATATGTGCCAAATGCCCTTGTTGCTGGATCTGCAATCGAACTTATTAAATTATCATCGCTCTGATTGGTTGAATTTTGTACACGCCAAAGAGGGATAGAAATTTATAAGTAATAAGGAAAGTCGAGAAAGTCTGAAAGGTGTGAAAACTAAACATTGGAGAGCATTCAATCCTTCACCACCTGAGTGGTAAACCTCTGCAGCGTGATGGTGTCACGCCAATAATCTTGGGGCCAGCCGCCTTTCTGTTTGAGGGCGGCGACGAAGTCCTTGGGATCTGACAGGCTCTGCCATACCGAGGGCAGAAACAGGGCGCGGTGGTGGCCATCATCCATGAGTAGGCCGTCGATGTTGGGACGCAGGCTGGAGCGCAAGGCCGCTTCCCCCTGGTTTACCATAGGCGTAAGCGGCGAGAGGATAGAGATATCTAAGGTGAGCGACTCGCGCTCTTCACTCCGCAGTGGGGCGAAGCGGCGATCCTTAAAGGCGGCGCCATAGGCGTTTTCGCAGGCGCACAGCCACAGGGGCTCACAGGCATCTACCCGGCCGATACAGCCCCTGAGTTCACCGGAAGAGTGTAGGGTGACGAAACAGGCGGCGGGGGTGAGCAGGGCCTCACTCTCGGGAGCCTCTGGTAGCGTCAATCCACCCTGTGTTAACCCGGCATCTATCACCTGCCACACTAGATCCAGCAGGCAGGCCTTGTCGCTGGCGGTCAGTTCAATAGAGGGCGAAGCTGGCATAGCCGACCACCTCCTCATCATCCCGCGGGCGGCGGGCCTGGGCGCGCGCGGTCACGTCCCCCGAGTTAGTGTGGGTAACGCATTTTATTCTCCAATTCATTAGCTTGGCATAGGCCAGCAGGCCGTTGAGGGCGTGACAGCCACAGGCCTGTTCCGGCGCCAGGTGTGGGTCGAGTGCCAGTATGTGGCTACGGGTGTCTGTGTCTATCCGGTTGGCATCCAGGTAGGGGTGATAGTGGCTGAGATCGCTGCTGACCACGATCAGGGTATCGCTATCGGCGACCGCCTGGATCAGCTGGCACACGGCCTCAGGGCTGGCGCCGCCCACCACCACGGGCAGCAGGATGAAGTCGTCCAGACAGAATTGCAGTAGCGGCAGTTCCACCTCCAGGGCGTGTTCTCTCTGATGGGCCATGTCGGAGGTGATGGCGAGACGGCGGTTGAGCAGCAGCTCTATGCCTACTCTGTCGATGGGGATCTCACCCAAGGGGGTGATGAAACTGTCGCTGCGGGGCAGGGCGCAGCCGTTGAGGCCCACATAGTGGCTGGGGCCTAACAGGACGACGCGCCGATAGCCGTCTGGGCGGTTGCGCAGCAGGTTTACCGCCTTGGCGGCCACCTCGCCGGAATAGAGATAACCGGCGTGGGGCAGAATGAGGGCCTTAGGGATAAGTTGAACGCTGGGAGCCTGGCCGAAATAGTGGGTAAGTTGCTGTGTGAGTAGTCCTGGTTCGGCCGGATAGAATCGCCCGGCGACGGCGGCTTGTCGGTACTTCATCTCTCTCCCCTAGCAGGGCGTCAACTATACTTTCAGTGTAGGTCAACGACAGGCAAACTCCCATGTTAACTGCACCACCGGCATACTTTCCGACCCAATATTGGCATGCCCTGGACGACGGGCGGGTGTGCTGCGACGTCTGCCCGCGCAAGTGCACATTGCGCGAGGGCAAACGCGGCGCCTGCTTCGTGCGCATGCACCATCAAGGCGAGATAGTGCTGACCAGCTATGGTCGCTCCTCGGGTTTCTGTATCGACCCTATCGAGAAGAAGCCGCTGAACCATTTCTACCCCGGCTCAAGCGTGCTGAGTTTCGGCACCGCCGGGTGCAACCTGAGCTGTCTCTTCTGTCAAAACTGGGACATGAGTAAGTCGCGCCAGATGGATACCCTGTGTGACAGCGCCATGCCTGACGAGTTGGCGGCTACCGCCCGTCGCCATGGCTGCAAGAGCATCGCCTTTACCTATAACGATCCTGTGGTGTTCATGGAATACGCCATCGATGCAGCCCAGGCGGCCCATGAGCTGGGGCTCAAGAGCGTGGCGGTGAGCGCGGGTTATATCTGTGAGGCACCCAGAATTGAGTTTTATCGCTATATGGACGCGGCCAATATCGATCTCAAGGCCTTTAGCGAGTCGTTTTATCACAAGATCTGTCACGGCCAGCTGCAACCTGTGCTGGAGACCCTGCTCTATCTCAAGCATGAGACCCAGGTATGGTTTGAGATAACTACATTGTTGATCCCCGGCGAGAACGACAGCGATGAGGAGCTCAATGCCATGTGTCAGTGGCTGGTGGAAAACCTGGGGCCAGATGTGCCGCTGCATTTCAGCGCCTTTCACCCCGACTTTAAGTTGCTGGACAGGCTGCCGACACCGCTGAGCACGCAGCAAAGGGCGCGGCGCATCGCCCTCAACCACGGCCTGCATTATGTCTATTGCGGCAACGTACATGACCCAGATTCCGACGCCACCTACTGTGTTAGCTGCCACAAACGCCTGATCGAGCGTGACTGGTATCAGCTCGGGCAGTATGCGCTGGATGAGCAGGGTGCCTGCCGATACTGCGGCGCGCCGCTGCCGGGACGCTTCGCCAGGGTGCGGGAGGATTTCGGCGCACGGCGGATCGCTGTGCGGATCCATCACGACTGAGGTGAATGGTTGAGATGATGCTTGTGGCTTGCTTGCGGCTTAGCTGGGGCTTAGGGCTCAGATGGGGCTAAGGGCTTTCGCGCCACACCGCGAATCGTCGGCCTGGCCAGGGGCATCGCCTTGCGCATGCTCTCCCGGGTGATCGACTCTATCTCGAAGCCCGCGCGGCGGATCTGCGCCTCCGTCTCGCGGTTGAGGTGGCAATTGCCGGCGATACGGCGCCAGATGAAGTTGAGCCTATCTTGCCAGCGGCGCCGCCTGGTACCCTTTTCTGCCGCGACATGCTCGAGAAACAGCAGGCGACCACCGGGTTTGAGTACCCGCCAGATCTCCGCCAGGGTCCCCGGCAGGTCATGGACCGTGCAGCACACCAGAGAGACAAACACCCAGTCGAAGCTTGAATCCTCACTGTCGATGGACTCTGCCGGGCAGTCCAGCAGGGTGATATGGCTATCTGTCAGTTCGGCGACGGCCTTCTCCAAGAGGCGCATCATGTCGATGTCGGGCTCAGTGAGCACCAGCTCCAGATCTGTGCGTTTCGGATAGAGGGGTAGGCTGGCACCGGTACCGGCGCCAATTTCCAGCACCCGGCCGCTGACCTGGCTAAGTAAGTTCCGGCGCCAGTCTATGAGACAGGCCTGCTCGGGCCCGCGCATGAAGCTGTCGTAACAATAGGCGATGATACGTGACATATCGGCCTCCCGTTCACACGCCGCGCCCACAGGCTCACGGCGGCATATGATGAATGGCTTATTTAAGTATGGGCGTTAGCGGCGAAAAGGGACACCCGCGCCGCTTAGCGCTAGGGAGGAGAGTTCTGCAGGTGTCCTGCGTCAGTTAGCTCTCGCTGGAGGAGATCAGTATGTCGAACCTGGGGTTGCTTCTCAGGTTGCTGAAGTCATCCTCGTTGGCGGCCACCTCCTTGAAGGAGACGCTGTTCTCGATAGCCTGCTCAAGATCCGACAGGGCGCGCTCCTCCTGGCCCAGACAGGCGAAGGCGCAGGCGCGCTGGTAGAGGGCGTGGGCATTGCTGCCGTCGACCTCGAGCACCCGGTTACACAGACTCAGCGCCCAGTTAAACTCGCGCATCTCCATGGCGGCATCGGCCTTGTAGGTCATGGCCTCGAGGTCACCCGGGCGTATGGTGAGGATCTCGTTATAGACGGCGATCTTCTGCTCTGGGGTCTGGGCACTTTGGGCGTGTAGCCAGAGGGTGTGGATCTCGTTGATGATCTCGATCTCGCGGTTGTTTTTGGTGATGATGCGGCTCTTACGCTTAAGGTCTTGCTCCAGTACCTTAAACTTCTCCTCGTATTGCTCTGTGATGGATTGCAGCTGCTCGGCCGCCAACTTGGCGGTGTTGGTCTTGATCTCTCTAAGCGACTGCCAGCCGATGAAGGCTATCAAGGATGCGACGCCCGCGATGATGTAGAAGAAGTAGGTTACCGTTACGTTGGCATAGTTCAGCGACTTGTCGGCCACCGCCAGCTCACGGTCGGTGATCTCCACCGTCAGGCGGCGCTCGAGATCTTGCTGCTCCATCCTCAATGCCTTGAGCTCATCCAGTATGTAACGTTCAACCAAAGGGCGGTCGAGGATAGGCGTCTGGGAGTGGGGCAAGGCTTCTTGTTGGGTTAAGGGCACTTGTTGCTTAGCCGCAGGTTCTTGTTTAGGCGCAGGCGCTTGAGCGGCGGCGAGATGAAAGACGGGGGCGAGGAGTAACAGCAGGCAAACGGTCAACGAACGTAACATAACAGAGTCCTTTGGCAGTAATCATATCTAATCCGGCACTTAGGCCGCGCTACCACACTAACAAGATATCGATGGCTATGCGAATCTGTAGCCGAATTAGTTGCCGAACTTGGTAGAGAATTAGCTGGTGAATTAGCTGGTGAATTAGCTGGTGAATTAGCTGGTGAATTAGTCGCTGAGCGATTTGATGAGTTAGCCACCGAATTTGCTGATGACTGCCAATATCGACCGCCGAGAGGATGGGAGAGGAGATTCGGTGTTAAGGGAAACTTGATGAGCTAAAAAAACCGGCAAACGTCCCTGTTGCCGGTGGTTGGTTAAACGACTGCGTTAGTCACCACTCGCCATTAGCGCTGGCGGCGTCTAAGGCCTGAGAGGCCAAGCAGTAGCAGGGTGAAGTAACCCAGGCTGCCGCCACCACTCGATTCACTCGGTGGCTCGACAGGTACAATTGGCGCCGCTGTCACAGCGACGGTAAATAGCGTCTCTGTGCTGAGCTCCCCATCGCTGGCCGAGATGACGATTAGGTATTCGCCGCTGGCGGTAAAGTTCATCTCAAGCTGAGTGCCATCTAAGGTGAGCCCTTCGACACCGGTCGCCGATAGCGTGAGGGTATCGCCCTCGGCGTCGCTAAAGACCTGGCTGAGATCTAGGCTGACCACTGCGCTGCCCTGTTCGCTTAGCTGGGTCTCAAGGTCGGCAATCGGATTGGCCAGCACGGGCGCGGTGTTTTGCGGCACCTCAACCGGCTCTAGGCCTTTTACCTTGATCAGGGTGGCGCCTATGTTGCGCTTAAGCTCGCTTGTGGTGCCCATCTCGAGCAGGCCATAGTAGGTCTCGCCGGCTTCAAGCGGCTGCAGACTTAGGCTGTCATCCAGATAGCCGTTGACCGACAGGCTCACGTCGAAGCGCTCATCCTGCGCCACCTGGCTTGGGGCCGTGATGTCGAAGCTCGCCTGGTTGCTGTAGTTCACGTGAGTGATCTCCAGAGTCACCTCGTCGGCCTCATCTTCGACCCTGCCCTCATAGTTGTGGGCAAATATCCAATAGTTGCCGGTTGGCGGGTTTTCTAGGACGCAGCGCTCCTTAGAGTCCACCTCGCCGCTCAGACAGAGCAGTGAATAGTACATCTCATAGGCATCAGGCATGCCGTCACCGTTCTCATCTATGCCGACATAGAGATCCATGTCGGGTGAGGTGGTGTCGGTTATCTCTACCACCAGGCGTTTGGTGTAGGGCTTGACCACGGTCGGCACGCTGAAGATCACCTCAGGATTCGAGTGTGGGCTGCCACGCTCGGCATCGTTAGAGGAGCCAATCGCGCTGCCGGTGAAGGACTGGGCCTTATACAGGCCGAAGCCCTTGACCTGGAGAGCATTACTGCCCGAGGTGAAGATATCTTCGATCACCAGCTGGTTGTCGACATTGTTCATCTCGGCAGAGACTTCCTCGGCCACCTGACCCGCCTTGAAGCCTATGGTGGCCTGCAGGTGGGTGTCGCTCATGCTGGTGTCGGCATTGTTAAGCTTGATGTAGCCGTGCACCCACTCATCCACCAAGTTGATGTTGGCGGTCGCCTTGATGGTGAGCACCTGAGATTCCCCCGCGTTGAGGGAGAAGCTCGACGGAGTGATCTCCAGGGTGAAGCCTGGGTTGAGATATTCATACTCGGCGCTCCAGCTGCTGGCCTGGGTCGCGGTGACGGTGCGGGTCCAGCTGCAGTTGGAGATACACTGGTTTTGCACCATGGAGCTGGTGTTGAGCGCACTGGGATCGCCGCCCATCTCAGGGTTGGCCGCCAGGTATCCAGCCTTGTCGATATCCAGCAGCAGGCCCGCCTTCAGCGCCTGGTTGATACGCAGGCTGCCCGCGCCCTGGTCGAAGAAGTCGGAGCGTTCTAGGGTGCCATCATAGTCATCGTCCTTGTAGGTGGTCTGATGGGCGGTGCTCATGAAGGCCGATTGTGCCTGAGCCGGTGTCCAGTCTGGATGCGCGGCCTTGAGCAGGGCATAGGCGCCGGTCACATGGGGCGTGGCCATAGAGGTGCCGGACAAGCTGGCGAATGGAATATGGCCAATCTGCCCTTCGAACAGCCTGTCTTCGGCGTTGGCGGCGTAGATATCGACCCCAGGCGCGGCGATATCTGGCGAGAAGATATTGGGATAGGGCAGGTTAGGCCCGCGAGAGGTGAAGACCCCGGCGATATCCCCCAGGCTGGCGTTTCTGGTGGTTTCCGTGGCTTCAATTGTCGCCTGGTGCCCTTCACCGCTGGCCAGCCACTGGGTCAGACGCTCGCCATCGGCGGCACTGAGCTGAATGGCAGGCAGAACATGGTTGTCATTGTGCAGCGAATCTACGCCATCAGGCATGTTTATCAAGATCATGCCGCCGGCGCCGCCTTCCTTAACATTGATCCCCTTGCGTACCCGCGCGTTGGTTCCGCGTTCACAGACGACGATCTCACCGTCGAAGCTGCCGGCCTCGAAAGGGTCGGTGCACTGGGCGTTGTCAGAATCGATGCTGGCCGCCAGAACCACCTTGCCGCTCACCCCTTTGGTCACGCCAAAGCCCATCATGTCGTCTGGCGGCGTCTCGCCGCCGCTCATGTTGGTGAGGGATTTCTGTTTAAACTCGAGATCGTGGGTATAGGCGGCGACCGTCGTCACCCAGGGGGCGTTTCCCGGCGAACCTATGGTGCTGGCGCTTGGGCCCGCATTCCCCGCGGCCACGGCCACATGAATTCCCGCCTCGCGGGCGTTGAGGAAGGCTTCGGCGTCGATGGAGGACCAAGGGTCTTTGGCCGAGCCGCCCACAGAGTAGTTGAGCACCTGTACTCCGTTTTCTATGGCATGTTCAATCGCCTTGAGGGTAAATTCCGGATAACAGGAGCCGGCATCGTCACACACCTGGTAGGACACTAAGTTGGCATGGGGAGCTACGCCGCTGATGGCGTCAAATTCGAAGGCGCTCTTTTCGGCGATGACTGTGCCATCTTCCTCCTGCACCTGCAGATAGAAGTTGACGTCGTGCAGTATATTGCCCGACGCGGTAGAGGCCACATGGGAGCCGTGTCCGTTGAAGTCATAGCCCACCTTGACCTTGTTGGCGAGATCCTCATAGGCGGGATCGTCCAGGCTGTCGGCCGTATCTTGACGATATTGGATAAGCTCGGGATAGCTGATGATGCCTATGAGTTTGCCGTTACAAAACTGGCTATACTGCTGGCAATCCCCTAGGTATTGACCGTCGCCTAGGGGGTTCTTGTGCTGGTAGCCATCGGCGCCCACCTCGGCAAAGGAGGGGTGATTGGCGTTGATCCCTGTGTCCATCACGCCGACGATAACCCCTTCCCCTTTTGTTGCCTCGACGGTTTCATTGCCCTGCCAGACCTGCTTGGCGCCGATGAACTCGGGCCCGGTGGAGGTTTGAATAAAGTGGAGGCCTATGGGCTCGACACTCAGAACCTCAGGGTCTTTGGCTATGATGTCGGCCTCACCCGGCTTAAGCTTTACCGCCATGGCGTTGACGATCAGCTGGTATTCCTGGGTCGGGGTCAGAATACGTTTGAGTTTGCCGTTTAGTCTCTGCTTGACCTTGGCTTGCTGCTGTTTCAGGTAGCCTCTGTATTGCAGGCTGGCCTTAGACTGGCTGTTCAGCAGACCAGATGCCTGCTTGTTTGACTGGTTGACTTGAATATTGGTGGCGGCAAAGCCCGCCAGCGAGCCATCATAGCTGGCGACCGGGGCCTCTTTGAAGCGGACGAAGTACATGCCGTCGCTGCGTTGTTTATCGGCGCGTTCGAGTTTGAGTTTTTCTTGGCCGGGAATAATGGTTTGCAGTGGCTTGGTATCATCGCTAAAGCTTGCGGCGCCAGGGTTGGCATAGCAAGCGCTGGCGATGGCAACCGAGAGTGCACTCAGTAACAAATTTCTACGACTTGATTTCATTTGAATACCTTAATAGTGGCGAGAAGCGGGATAGCCAACATTGGCTATCCCAATCATGTGAAGACTCAGGAGCTGCCTAGCGGCGGCGACGAACCATGGCCGTCAGTCCCAGCAGTAGCGATAGCCAGCCCAGGGCGCCACCATCGTCGCTTTCCGGTGCCTGGCTCGCCTCAATCTGCAGCGTGTGGCTAACCTCATGCTCACCGTCGGAGGCAATGATGGTCAGAGGATGACTGCCTTCGCTGTCGACCTGGCCGGTTATCTGGGTGCCAGAGATGCTCAGGGCGGCGAAGCTGCTGCCTTCGACCTGGTAGCTCAGGCCATTGCCTTCCATGTCGGTGAACAGGCCGCTCACATCCAGATTGAAGCTGGCTGATGAGCCAGATTTGAAGCTCAGTGGTGCGACTTTCAGTGACGCTGCAACTGCTTCATTCAGCTCGGGTGCCATGTCATTGATGTCCTGTACCATGACGGTCAGGGTCTCGGTTTCGCCTATGCTGTTCCCGCGCTGAGAGGTGACCTTGACTTCGAACTCGCGGTTGTTCTCGAAATCCAAGGCCTCAGGATTGGCCACATAGAGCTCGAAGGTCTCCTGATTGATGGCAAACGGTGTACCGACAAGGGTATTGGTAATATGTAGTTCGAAGGCCGTATATGAACTCGAGCCCGAGGTAAAGAAGCCCTGGGTATCGAGGGCTATCTCGCCGACGACTGTGCCAACCTCAGCATTTTCCTCTACGCTAAACACCTGTCCGGCTTTGGCTTTTGCAATTGCCGAACCGTCATCGTCCACCAGGGCGTTGTAGCCTATCTGCATGAAGTCGTCGTTAAGGCTCACCACCATGAAGCCCTTAGGCTCGGGCAGCCTGCCAAAACCACCTAGCTCAGAGGTACCCACAGAGGCGATATAGACTTCCTCACCAGGCTGAGCCGTATAGGTCTGCTCGAAGGCCAGATCGCCGACCACCTGGTCGTCCGCCTTACCGGCGAAACCTATCTTGAGCGAGCGATCGAATACGGTTTCAGAGCACACCTCTTCGCCACTGAACCAGTCAAGGTAGCAAGATTCTTCCGTGGTGTAGCTGCCGCCCTTGATGGGGTTGAACTGAGTGATAGGCTCATATTGCGCCTTGCCTGTGTGACGGTCGGTTTCGATATGGAAGCCAAAGTTTTGGTCGAAATCTTCGACGCTATCCAGCTCGTGGTGGAACATATCTTCCAGACAGACCTGCGACACGATATTTCTCCCGTTGTTGGCAAAGAAGGTCGGCAGTGTCGATTCCTTATAGCGGCCTGTTGGGTTTGTATAGTCGTAAGGCAGGTTGAGATCGATCACATAGGTAGTGGGTTGTCCCTTGTCGTTGAGGGCGACAAAGGGTTGGTTCACCTTCTGTGCGTCATCATAAATGTAGGCGCCTTCGAAGCTCTTGTCCCAGCCGTTCTCCTTGACCGTGGCTTCATAGAAGAGGTCATAGGTAAACAGGCGCGGTCCACGCTCGAAGAAGTTGGGCAGAGCCACATCCGCTGGTTGAAACAGGCTGACGGCAATATTGAGTTTCTTACCGGTCACGCTGCACTGGGCGTCATCATAGATAGCGCCACCGACCGCCTTTATCATGTGCCCCTTCAGCCCCTGTAGCTTCTCGGGCAGGGTCGGGTTTTGCAGCAGCAATGGGTAGGCCTGGTAGGTGGTTGGCGTGTTCGACTCGTTAACGAACGACGCCACATAGCCCTGATAGTTCAGTGAGCCAGATTCGGTATCTGGATAGAGTTCGCGGCCCCAATTCAGGTGCTCCCATTCTGTCTGTCCCAGATCTGGGTTGTAGCCCAGGTAGTTGGGGTACTCGATGGCGTTGGGTTTCTTGGTGATGCTGGTGTTGCTGCGCGCCTTCACCATCCAGCCCAGGTTGATCTCGGGCTGATCATCTGCGCTCAGACTGATGTAGCCGTTAAGCTCGGTGGCCTTGAGGTTGGCATCCACATGGTCGCCTGTACCCATCAGTGGCCACTGGGGCAGCTTGTCGCCCGCTATGGTCAGGGTGAGCGGAAGGATCACGCTCGAGTGCGCCGGAATGTTCACGCTCTCGGGCAGGCTCAGAGTCAGTGCCTGGTAGCCGGCCTTGTCCCCGGTCATCTTGTAGGAGATCTGGTAGGTTTGCGCCGTATCTGAGAGGTTTCTCAGGGTGATGCGCTTATGCAGCGTCATGCTTTGGGCGACCTCATGCATGCCGAACTGCACATAGGGCTGGTTGCTGCTGGTTTCCCAGGCAACGATAGGCGAGGCGATGGCGTTGGTGAGGTTTTCGACACCATGGCCCATGGCATAAAGCTCTGCTGGGGTCACGCCGTCACTTTCCAGGATTGAAGAGATGTCGGCGGTATTGGCCAGCAGGGCCTTGATCTCGGCGGGGCCGAAGCCTGGATGTTGGCTCTTAATCACGGCTGCCGCCGCCGCGATGCGCGCCGCACCTGTGAAGGCGCCGCTACGACTCCCCAGCTTGGCGGCGGTCTCATCTGGGTTAGAGATCTTGGCGACTGGCTGCTCATCGGTAAAGGTGACTATCTCAGGCTTAAGGGCCTGGGAGCCGCGCACTGGGCCCATAGGTGCCCAGTCTGGAATGACCTTGCTCACGCCATCTTCGCCATGGTTGACGGCGCCGACGGTAATGGCCGAGGTGGCGCTACCTTCGCTGGAGATCCAGTTGCGGTGTTTCGCTTCTGCATTGCCAAATAGCGAGTAGAGGCCAAGGTTTCCTGCGTGGGTCACTACCGTCATGCCTTGAGCCGAGACGCGTTCGATCAGCATCTGTAGCAGGCTAGGGGAGGCGTTGCCGTCGATGTCGAAGAAGGCGCCCGCGCCCGCCGCGTCGATCAAGACGATATCCAGATGGTCGCTGGTGTCGCCATCCTGGTTAGGATCCATGGCATGTTCGAAGGCCGAGACAATGGAGTTAAGGCTGGGGCCAGAGGCCGATACCCTGCCGTTCTTCTCCATCACGTTATACACCTTGTAGGCGTGTAGTTTGGCGCCCGGCGCGAGCTGATGCACTATACTGGCGATCTCAGTGCCCGTGCCTGTGGGGTAGACCCAGCCATTATAGGCTTCATATTCTAGGTTTTGATCGATTGGGTTGGCATCGTTGCCATAGTTCTCGCTGACAAAGTCCCAGCCCCCGGCCACCACCTTTGTGGGGAAACCTGCGTACTCGATGGCCCCATTTTCAAGGGCTTCAAGGTAGCTGCCAGCCGGTGGCGGCGTTTCGGGGTCATTGTCTTCACCATAGACGCCAGAGCCGCCGAAGATTGGCAGGGTATAGTCGATACCAGTAGAGATGATGGCGATGCTGACGCCTGTGCCTGCGGTCTCTTTACCTGTGTAGGGGCTCATCAGCTCGATATCTTGTTCGCTGAGACTGCTGCCGTCTTGGCTGGCGGTGCGTGTGCGAGCCTGGGCTGTCGAGGCCTGCTCGCTAAAGAGCTGCTCGCCGTGGAAGGTTTGGGCGATGGCATCCAGCGCACGGATCTTGGCCAGTGCATCTTGCTGCACCTCGACGGTGACCGTATTGGCCAATAGATGGCTGCTGCCCACTAGGCGTGCCTGTGGGTCTATGGCCTGGATCTGCTTAAGCAGCTGTGCCTGTTGGCCGAGTGCTTGCTGGGCGCTAAGTTGGCCAGCGGCTTTTTCTGTCTGTGCCAGTGAGAAAGTGTAGGTCGCCCTGGTCTGCGCCTGATCCACGCCAAAGGCTGAGATCGATTCTGTCTTGGCCTGTAGGGCGCTGGAGAGAATGGCGGTCGAGACGCACAATGCTAGGGTGCATTTGGTAAATTTCATGTCCTTTCCTTCTTGTTATTGTGTGCTGTCGAGTCAATGGATTTTGACTGTCACAATTTAATAACGTGAAGGTAATAAGCGCACAACGAAGGGCGTCTCGATTATTCGCCGTTTTTTGCTCTATGAGGGCATTTTTTATCTCTTTAAAATATCTAATCCAAATTAGATCAATTAGTTAAATCTATTCTGTCACCAGCTTGTAACCGAAGACATCGGCCTCGTTGGCCAGTTTTAGGGTGACCAGAAAGGAGTGGCCATCCGCCGGCGAGAGGCCGAAAAACTTGCGCACCGCATCTGGGGCAAAACTTTGCACTAACTCAGGCTTGTGGTTATTGTCGGCAAGTGAGATACGCATGATGGCGTCGCGCTCGGCATCGCGACTCAAGAAGTAGAGATAGCCCTGCTCATAGTAGAAGGCGCCATAGTCATACTTGGCTAACTTGTCGGTGATCAGCGTCATCTTGTCTGTAGTGCGATCCAGGTGCCAGATGCCGTTCTGATCGAACTTGGACAGATAGAGATGGTTGGCGTCCTTCCCCTCGATGGCGTAGACACCTTGCTGCTGGGTGATCTTTTCAAGCTCGCCAGATTTGACATTCAGCTTATAGATGCCGTTTTTTTCCTTAGCGAAGCCTTTGAAGTAGAGGGCTTCACCATCCGCCGACCAGCTCAAGTTATCGGCCTCGATCCCCTGGATATCGATGGCGCGAAAGCTCTCAGATTCTATATTGCCTATGTAGAGGGTGCGGCCCGTGTCGGAGATGATATTGACCGCAAAGTCGCTGCTCACGGGGGAGATGGCCGGCACGCCGACATTACCGAGAGAGTGGGTGATGTTCTTGCTGCTCACCTTATTGTTGCGCCAAATCGACCAGAGGGCGGAGCGGTTGGAGAGAAACAGGATATCGCCAGTGGCCTTGGCATACTTGCCATACATGTCGCGGGAGGAGGAGGAGATGCGCCTGAGCTGCTTGCCATCACCGTAAGCCTGCTGGGTGATGTACTCCTTGGAGATATGTTCGGTCACATAGAGCATGGCTTGTGTGTCAGACAGGCTGATGCTGCTGGGGAGGCCAGATTGCGCCAGCGGTGCCAGCTGGCTGCCGTCCTTATGAATTCGGGAGATGATGGCCGCCGCGCCGTCGAGATTGTTGACGTAAAACAGCTGCTCGCGGGCCGAGTAGTCGAAATCGACTATGCTGGGACTGTTTTGGATAAGCTCTCGTTCACTGCCATCCGCCGTCTGTAGGATCAGGCTGAGCAAGTTGGAGGCCGCCCGCTCGCGAATAAAGGCCAGCTGGGTATCCTGGTCCAGCCATTTGGGGGCGTAGTCTATCTCGTTCTTGTCGGGAAAACTCACCTGCTGATGCTCGGCCGTATCGAAGTTGTAGGCCATCAGGGCCACGCGGTCCTGCATCTTCTTGGCGTAGAGCAGGCGCTTGTCGTCGACTCCGGACCAGGAGACGATGCGCTTATAGGGGATATAGAAACAGTCGGAGGCGATGAGTTGGTCTGTGTTATCCAAAAGGTTTCTCACCCTGACCTGACAGCCTCCGGCCGGGTCGAGACGCACATAGGCCAGCTTCTCATCGGAGCGTGACCAGGCGGGGGAGGCCTCTTCGTTGTTCTCGAAGGAGATCAGGGTCAGCGGCGCATCGACCTGACTCAGCTCTTTGATATAGATCTTGCCGCTCAGGGAGTTGTCGCGCCACTGCATGGCCAGTCGCTGGCCGTCATGGGACACAGCGATATGCTCCTCGACCCCGCCATAGTTGGTCACCTTTAGCTTGGTGGGAGTAGTGACTGGCCGTAGTTGGCTGATCTGCACGGGTTGCTCGTCGGTAACCTCGCTCAAACCCAGCCAAAGGAGCAGAGCTGTTATGAGTGAAATCGCGATAATGGCTGCGTAGCGAAAATAGCGTGTATACGAGCGAGTCGGGCCTGAGGTCGTATGGCTGTCGATGGGCTGCACCGTCAGGGTGAGTTGATAGCCGAGTTTAGGCAGGGTATTAAACACCTCCTCTTCGACCCCCAGATCCTTAAAGGTTTTTCTCAGTACCCAGATGCCGTTGGTGAAGCCCTTCTTGCCGACCCCTTCGTTGCCTAGCCAGATGGTGTCGATCGCCTGTTGGCGCGAGACGACATTGTCTGGACTGTCGATGAAGAGCATCAGGAGTTCGAAGACTTTGGAGGAGAGTTTTATGCTGCTGTTTGCGTGTTTTAATGACATTAACTTGCAGTCTAATTCGCATCCGCCTATCTGGTAGCTGAGCTTGGTCATTAAATGAGGGTCCGTACATTATTGTTATTCTTATGTGAACATCATAGGGGGAGAGTCGAGTCTGGCTCAAGAGTCCTTGAATAGTTATTATTACAGAATCTTCTAACATACTGTTTCTTAAATGGTTTAAAAGGTTACAATTTGCTACAAAGCGCTAAAGCGGCCGCCAGTCGCCATCTCAGAGCCAGGCTGACCTACACTGAGTAGATAGGTTTGCTGGGCATTTGGGCCCCAACGGAGTGACAGAGATGGATAGACGATATCTTTTAACGGCCTTTAGCTACGCCCTGCTGGGGCTAGCCTTGGGCCTCTACATGGCGGCCTCCCACGACCATGGGCAGCTGGTGACTCACGCCCACATCATGATGATAGGCTTTCTGATCTCCTTCAGTTATGCCCTCTGTTATCGCCTCTGGCTAGCGGCCTCCTCGGGGGCGCATTCGGGGAAACTGGTCACGGCGCAGTTCTGGTTGCATCAGCTGGGTACCATAGGGGTCGCCATCGGCCTGTTCCTGCTCTATGGCGAGTTTGTGGCACTGGAAGTGGTTGACCCTTTCCTGGCGATCGCCTCCTTTAGCGTGTTCGGCGGTGTCTTGTTGATGATGGTGCAGCTGCTTAAGGCCAGGCAGTTGGACTAAGCAGGCGGGCTAAGCAAGGGGCTAGACTTCTAAACAAACCCATTTAGGAAGAGTCAATCCCATAAAAAAAAGGTGAAGCAGTGCTTCACCTTTTTTGCGTTAAACACAGTCTTATGCCGTGTTTAGAAGAGTGGATTACTCGCCCTGTTCAACGCCTGCACGGTTGATCAGGAACTGAGTCAGTAGCGGTACGGGACGACCCGTTGAGCCCTTGTTGGCGCCACTGTTCCATGCGGTACCGGCCACATCAAGATGCGCCCAGTTGTACTTCTTGGCGAAGCGTGACAAGAAGCAGGCTGCTGTGATGGCACCGGCAGGACGACCACCCAGGTTAGTCATGTCGGCAAACGGGCTTTCCAGATGCTCCTGGTACTCGTCCCACAGCGGCATGCGCCATGCACGGTCGCCACTCTGCTCGCCGGCGTTCAGTAGCTCGTGCGCCAGCGGGTTGTGTGAAGAGAAGAGACCCGAGGCGTGTTTACCCAGTGCGATCACACAGGCACCGGTAAGGGTTGCCGTGTCAACGACCAGCTCAGGGTCGAAACGCTCTACATAGGTGAGCACGTCACACAATACCAGACGGCCTTCGGCGTCGGTGTTGAGCACTTCGACTGTCTGGCCCGACATAGTGGTCAGGATATCCCCTGGACGGTAGGCGTTGCTCGACGGCATGTTTTCACAGCCCGCCAGGATGCCCACTACGTTGATCGGCAGCTTCAGCTCACACAGGGCCAGCATGGTACCGATAACGCCTGCGGCGCCGCCCATGTCATACTTCATCTCATCCATGGCTTCGCCAGGCTTGAGTGAGATACCGCCCGAGTCGAAGGTAAGACCCTTACCCACGAGCACGATTGGCTTCTCAGTGCTGTCTACCGCGCCCTTGTATTCCATGACGGTCATGACCGATTCGTTATGGCTGCCGCGGCCGACGGCTAGGTAAGAGTTCATGCCCAGCTTGGCCATCTGCTCTTCGCCTACCGTGGTGACGGTGAGGTTTTCATGGTTTTCGGCAATCTGACGTGCCTGAGAGGCCAGGTAAGCCGGATTACAGATGTTTGGTGGCATGTTGGCCACGTCACGACATAGCTGGGTACCGGTCGATACGGCCATGCCGTGCTCGATGGCGCGCTCACCCACAGTGAGTTCGCGGCGGGTCGGTACATTGAAGACCAGCTTGCGCAGCGGACGACGGGTTTCGCCCTTACGGGTTTTGAGTGCGTCGAAGCTGTATAGACTATTTTGAGTCGATTCAACGGCTTCGCGTACTTTCCAATAGGTGTCACGGCCCTTAACGTGCAGTTCGGTCAGGAAGCAAACGGCTTCCATTGAACCTGTGTCGTTTAAGGTGTTGATGGTTTTAGTGATGATCTGCTTGTACTGGCGTTCGTCTAGTTCTCGTTCTTTGCCACAACCTACAAGAAGGACGCGTTCACTCAACACGTTGGGCACATGATGCAAAAGTAGCATCTGACCCGGCTTACCCTCTAAGTCGCCGCGGCGAAGTAAGTTGCTAATGTAGCCTTCACTGATTTTATCCAGTTGCTCAGCAATACCAGAGAGGCGTCTAGGTTCATAGACACCAACGACAATACAGGCCGAACGTTGTTTTTCCGGGCTGCCGCTCTTAACGCTAAACTCCATGAGCTCTCCTAGATTCTTAAAGACAAATATTATTATTTATTAGATAATGTCTGCTTGTGTCCAAAACGGACCTAAAATTGGTACACCAATGTTAATTTTTCAGGTGTTTTTCTGCCATTTTTAGTTAAAGGCTGGTCACAAAACTACCAAAAGTAGACAGTCTACATGAAAAGTGGGCTGATACCAGCATAAATATAAGTTTAGGGACTGGATCCTGCCTGTGATTGTATTTAGATACTTGATTCGTGAAGTTTTAAAAGCGCAGATGGCAGTGCTTTTAGTACTGTTAGCTATTTTTATTAGCCAACATTTTGTTCGTGTACTCGCTGATGCATCCGATGGCGAGTTTCCCGCCTCTCTGGTGATGACCCTTCTAGGCCTTAATCTTCCCTATCTTGCCGTGCTTGTGGTGCCTCTGAGTCTGTTTTTGGGGATCCTGGTGGCCCATGGCCGTATGTACGCCGAAAGCGAGATGGTGGTCTTCCACAGCGTCGGCGTGAGTGAATGGTATGTCACCCGGGTAACCCTGCTGCTCGCCGTCGCCAACATGCTGTTTACTGGCTTTTTAGCCATCTATGTCACCCCCTGGGCAGAAGAGACCCAAAACCGTGTGCTTGAAAATGCCCAGTCGGAGGCAGGCCTGGCGGCATTGACTCAGGGACGCTTCCAGACCAGTCCTAACGGCCGCGCGGTACTCTTCGTTGAGCGTATCGGCCGCGACAATCAACTGGATAAGGTGTTCGTGGCACAGCTGCCAGACCCGGAAGATGGCGCCAGCCAGTCCAATATCGTTGTGGCCCAAGGGGGCAGCGTGATCGAGGATGAAAGCGGCGAGCAGCGCCTCAAGCTCAACGATGGTATCCAGTACCAGAGCAAGCAGAACCAGCTCGATTATCAGGTGGTGCAGTTTGCCGGCTACGAGATGCAGATCAAGGAGCAAGAGGTGGATCAGCGCCGCCGCAAACTGTCGGCCTTGCCAATCGACCAGCTGCTGGATACCGAGGGACCCGAGGCCGTGGCCGAGTTCCACTGGCGTCTGGCCATCCCGCTGGCGATCCCTTTCATGACGCTGATCGCCGTGCCCATGGCGCGGGTGAATGTGCGTCAGGGCAAGTTTGCCAAGATGTTCCCGGCGATCTTGCTCTATCTGGGTTATTTCGGCTTGATGATCGCCGGACGTAAGGCGCTCGAAGATGAGGTGATTCCAGCCTATCTCGGCATGTGGTGGATCCATGCCTCGGCGCTGTTTTTAGGGATGTTGCTGCTGAGTAAGGAGCGCCCCGCGGGGGCTAAGCTTTCTGGCTTGCTAAAGCGTAAGAAGGTGGCGGCATGAGAATTCTAGATTTATATATCGCCCGTGTCCTGCTGAGCACCTCGGCCCTGTGTCTGCTGGTGTTAACTGGCCTGTCAGGCATCATCAAGTGGGTGGATCAGATTCGTCTGGTGGGACGCGGTACCTACACCATGGTGGATGCCGGCATCTATGTGCTGTTTCTGATCCCGCGGGATATCGAGATGTTTTTCCCCATGGCGGTGCTCCTCGGGGCGCTGATCGGCATGGGCATGCTGGCGTCGAACTCAGAGCTGGTAGTGATGCAGTCGGCGGGCCTGTCTCGCTTTCAGATCACCCTGTCGGCGATGAAGACGGCGGTGCCGCTGATGCTCTTGGTGATGGCCCTGGGGGAATGGGGCGCGCCGGTGGCCGAGCGTCACGGCAAGGAACTGCAGGCGGTCAAACTCTCAGGCGGTAGCCTGTTTAAGTCGAGCCGGGGGATCTGGGCCAAAGATGGTGACCTGTTCGTCAACATAGGCGAGATAGAGGATATCAACAGCCTGCACAATATCGTGCTCTATGAGTTTGACGATAAGCTGAATCTGGTGGGCACCATAGAGGCGCGCCGAGGCGTCTACTCTAAGGACCATTGGCGCCTGCTCGATGTGCGTCAGACCAAGATCACCCCAGAGCAGGTGAGCCTGACGGATCTCACCCTGTATCGCTGGGAGTCGACCCTGACCCCGGATAAGCTGAGCGTAGTGTCGGTAAAACCCGAGGCCTTGTCGATTCAGGGGCTGGTGGATTATCTCGAGTACCTGAGGGTGAATAACCAGGATTCGGGCCGCTATGAGCTGGCACTATGGCGTAAGATCATGCAGCCGATCACTGTGGCCGTGATGATGCTGGTGGCGCTGTCATTCGTGTTTGGTCCGCTGCGTACCGTGACCATGGGGGCGCGGGTGCTGCTGGGTGTCGTCGCCGGTTTCAGCTTCTATATCTGTAACGAGATCTTCGGCCCCATGACCCTGGTTTACGGCTTGCCGGCCGTGCTGGGCGCCGTGATGCCGCCGCTTATCTTCAGTAGCGCGGCGATCTACTATATTCGCCGCTAGGCTATTTCTATTAAAGATGAGCCCAATAAAAAAGGACCCTTAGGGTCCTTTTTTAATGTTTGCGATGAAATTACACGCCGTGCCAGTTGCGCATCTGGTTGGCTTCCTTGGAGAGCACCACCACTTCCGAGCGGGTCATCATATCCTGTAGTGCCAGCTTGTCGCCGTTGATCAAGATCCACAGGTTACCTATGCCAAGCAGCGACCAGACGAGACGGGCGGTGGCGGTGATCATGCTCAGGCTCTGGCCGTTAGGGTGTTGGATCTTCAAACGCCAGGCGCGCATGCCCAGGGTCTGGCCGCCATAGCTCCAAAACAGCACATAGAAGAGACCGACGCAGAAGGCGATCCAAAGCTGATATACACCCTTGTAGAGCGGTGTGCCGTTCAGCAGATCTGAGACATGTTCGAAGCCATTCATGGCCAGCAGGCCACTGCTGGTGAGGGCGGTAAAGATACCGAAGCCTATGGCTCCGGCCACCATGTAGACGGCGACCGCCAGCAGCAGGTCGTACACTATCGCGCCCAGGCGGCGAAAGAAGCCGGCTCTGGGAAAATTGGCATGTTCAATATTAGACATTCAGGGCCTACATCATCTGGTAAAAGGCGAAAATGGGTGGCTTATTCTAGCGAACTTGGCCTTAGCTTTCATCCTGTGCGCTTTCATCTCGAATAAAGTGGATGTCGCTAAAGCCGAAGCGGGCGAACTCCTTCTGGCGATAGTCTTTCACCGCCTGGGAACCCTTGGAGGTCATGGCGACCTGAGCCTCCATGGCGAGGTAACGGGTCAGATCGATTCCCTCGGCCGCGGCCACGGCTTCATAGATGTCGTGAAACTTGTCATAGACGAAGTTGATCTCTTTGTATTGATTCTTAAAGGTATAACCGACTCTGCGGGCCATAGCATTCTCTTAAAGTAGCATTTTCTTAAATAGGTATTCTTTTAAAATAGTTTCTTTAGTCCTGATAGGCATAGCCAAGGTTATCTGCGTCGATGGCATACACCATGTAGCAGGCATCTTCCGGGTAGCTGCCTAAGGATTTGTCGATTATACGCGATTTAAAGCCCAGACGTTGCCAATATGTGTGGGCGCCACCCACGGCCACTAGCGAGATGCTATCCAGCGCCTTATCTTTGGCCTGTTCGATGAGGCGATTAAACACGGCCGCGCCGGCCCCCAGGCCCCGCGCCTTGGCGGAAAAGGCGATATCGTGCAGGTAGAGGGTCTCCTGCTTGGGCGCCGCATCGAGTACCTGCTCCAGACTCGGCGGCAGGTCGCGCTGCCAGGGGTGCGCCAGGCAATAGCCTATGACGGCATCATCTTGCGTGACCACAAAACAGGTTTGGGGGGAGAGGCGGGCCTTGCTCTGCAGGGCGGCGAGGGACTCGGGCTCGATGTTGGGATAGCACTCATCCTGAATGGTTAATATGGCTGGCCAATCCTGGGCCTGTATCTCTCGTATTTGCATTACTAATGTTTCTAATTTCGAGGGGCTGGAGCCCTTAAGGGGGCGTTGGGACAAAGGATAGATGTTCGCACAGCTTTTAGGCCTTATCAATGGCGTCGGCAAGGGGGTTAAGATTAGTAAAAACAAATGTGAATATTGGCTATTTACTCAATTATTCAGTCTGTTATTCTCTAATCTCGGTGGCTCGCCTGCCTTGGCAAGTCGTATCTTGTCTGAGCCGCCCATCTAGGAATACTAGCAATATCCGTTTAGGACTATCAGTTAAGAACTATTCGTTTAGGACGAGCTGTTTAAAAACCGGCGTATAGCAATATACGTGCGCGATATTAAGCGGGCCTTAAATCCCCACGAGGGGTTTTGGCATTATCTCATGGAGAGAGACAGTGGATTTTTTACTGCTTACCGATAACTTACCCTACAGCCTAGCGCTGGCCTTGGTGATCCTCTTGGGCCTGGTAGAAGGCTTCTCTATGGTCTTTGGCCTCAGCCTGTTTGGCCTGCTGGACGATCTGACGCCCATGGAGGTGGACGCCGACGTCGATACCGGCGTGTCTGGCGTCACAGGCGTAGCCGGCTGGCTCTGCCTGGATCGTCTGCCGTTGCTTATCTGGCTGGTGCTGGCGCTGACCAGCTTCGCCATCGCCGGCTTTGCGATCAACTATCTGGCAATCTCGTTTCACGGCGCTTTGCCGGCGCCCCTAAGTATTCCGCTGGCCATAGTGCTCGGCGCATTTTCCTGCCGTATCCTCGGCGCCCGTCTTGCCAATCTGCTGCCCAAGAATGAAACCTCGGCTGTCTCGGTAGACGAGCTCAGCGGTCTGGTAGGCGTGGTGACCTTAGGCTGTGCCCGCAAGGGATTTCCCAGCGAGGCCGTGGTGAAAGATACCTATCAGCAGAAGCATTATGTGTTGGTGGAACCCGAACTGGCGGGCGAGGCCTTCTCTCAGGGCACCTCTGTGGTGCTGCTCAATCGCAATGGCCAGGTCTGGTCAGTGGTGCAATTTAACGATGAAATTTAGGCAGCCTTGTTGCCGTAAAACCTGCTTATAACAAGCTTAGATTAAGGATGAAACATGAACGAAGTTGAAGGAATAGGCGTGTCATTGGGTGGCAGCTTTGTGTTTATTGCCGCTGGCGCTGTGTTAATCGGTATCTTGGTGATCGGCATGATCTTCGCCAAGTTGTATCGACGGGCCTCGAAAGAGACCGCCTTTGTGAGGACAGGTTTTGGCGGCGAGAAGATCATCAAAGATGGTGGCGCCATAGTGCTGCCCGTGCTGCATGAGACCATAGCGGTCAACATGAACACCCTGCGTATCGAGGTGGAGAAGATGCAGAAAGATGCGCTGATCACCAAAGATCGCATGCGGGTGGATGTGCGCGCCGACTTCTATCTGCGCGTGGCGCCGAGTGTCGAGGGGATCTCCATGGCCGCGCAAACCTTAGGTACCCGCACGACCCGGGTCGAAGAGGTGAAGAAGCTGATGGAGTCTAAGTTTGTCGACGTGCTACGTGCGGTGGCGGCCGAGATGACCATGACTGAGATGCATGAGCAGCGCGCCGACTTCGTGCAGCGGGTGCAGAACAACGTCGCCAACGATCTGGAGAAGAACGGTCTGGAGCTGGAGTCTGTCTCTCTAACAGGTTTCGATCAGACCGACTTACAATTCTTCAATGAAAATAATGCCTTCGATGCCGAGGGGCGTGCGCGCCTTGCCAAGATCATCGAAGAGAAGCGCAAAGAAACCAACGACATCGAGCAGGAAAACCGCATCAAGATAGAGCAGCGTAACCTGGAAGCCGAGAAGGAGTCGTTGGAGATCGAGAAGGCGGAAGAGGAAGCGCGTCTGGTACAGCAACAGGCGCTGGAATTTAAGCGCGCCGAGCAGAAGGCGGAGATCCTCAAGAAGCAGGAGCAGAAGAGCCGCGAAGAGCGTGAGGCGGAGATCGCCAAGGAGCGCGCGGTAGAGACGGCGCAAATTGAGAAGACCAAAGATATCGAAACTCGCGAGATCGAGAAGCGTAAGGCGATCGAGCAGTCACGTATTCAGCAGCAGCGCGATATCGAGGTGGCTGAGCAAGACAAGCAGATCGCGGTGGCGCAGAAGTCGGAAGAGGAGTCTGCCGCCCGCGCCAAGGCGGCCGAGGCCGAGAAGCTCAAGGTAGAGAAAGAGGAAGCGGTTATTACCGTGCGTCAGGTGGCCGAGGCTAACCGTCGCAAGGAGATCGAGGTGATCGATGCCCGCAAGGAAGCCGAGCGTGATGCGGTGGGCGTGACGGTCGAGGCGGAAGCCGAGAAACGCGCTGCCGAGGATAAGGCCAGCGCGATCCTTACCGAGGCGAAAGCGGCGGCGGATGCCAAGAAGCTCAAGGCTGAGGCAGACGAGAAGGTGTACGCGGTCGAGGCGGCCGGTAAGCAGGCATTGCACGAGGCGGAAAACGTGCTCAGCAGCGAACAGATCGAACTGCAAAAAGCGCTGGCCATGCTCAAAGCCTTGCCGGAAGTGGTGGCTCAGGCGGTCAAGCCGCTGGAGAACATTGAAGGGATCAAGATCCTTCAGGGCTACGGCACCTCGGGGGCGACTCAGGGCAATGGCGAGACGGTATTGAGCCAGGGCGGTATCGCCGAGCAGGTGACCTCTGCGGCGCTGAATTACCGCGCCAACGCACCAATCGTCGATGCCATGCTCAGAGAGCTGGGCATGGTGGATGGCAAGCAAGGCGGACTCAACGACCTGCTTAAAGGCCACAACATGATCACCCAGGAGATGCTGGGCGCCGGCGAGATTAGCGACGAGGGCCAAGGGGCGCACTCTCCCTTGAACGGTAAGACGCCGCGCGAGGGCGATGCCGCCAACTAGGCGACATGACGATGACGAGTCAGCTTGCAGAATAAAGCTGTCGGTAATAGAAGGAAAAAGGCTAGCGCATTGCGCTAGCCTTTTTGTTTGTCAGGTGGTTTAACCTAACTTAACTGCACTTAACTTAAGTAGCGCTGCTCCAAATGACGCTTGAAATGAACCGGGTTAAGCACCTCGCCGGTCACTTGCGTCACCAGCTCATCTGTGGTCAGGAGCGATCCTTGAGACCAGATGTTTTGGTTGAGCCAATCCATAACTTGGGTGATATTGCCCTGCTCAATCAGGCTGTCGATATCGCCCTGCGCCTTGACCATGCTCGCCTTAAACTGGGCCGCGTACATGGCGCCCAGGCTGTAACTCGGGAAGTACCCTAGCTCGCCTACAGGCCAGTGGATATCCTGCATGCAGCCGTTGCGATCGTCCCCGCGGGTGGATAGCCCCAAAAGGCTCTGCATCTGATTGTCCCAGAACTCGGGAAGGTCGGCGACCTGCAGACTCTTGTCGATTAGGCCTTTCTCCACCTCATATCTCAGCATGATGTGGCAAGGGTAAGTCACCTCGTCGGCATCGACCCGGATAAGACCAGGTGTCACACGCTGCACCAGGTGTGTCAGGGACTCCTGAGTGAGTTGGCTGCCCAGATGATGATTGATCTTCTCGGCAAGCAGGGCGATCATCGCCGGGCTTCGGGCGAGCTGCATCTCGAAGAACAGGCTCTGACTCTCGTGAAGCGCCATGGAGCGCGCCAGCCCAACAGGTTGGCCGCGCCAGTCGATGGGCAGTCCCTGCTCGTAGCGGGCATGGCCTACCTCGTGGATGGTGCTGTAGAGGGAGGTGATAAAATCGGCTTCATCATAGCGGGTGGTGATGCGCACATCGCCGGGCACCCCGCCCGAGAAGGGGTGGCTGCTGGTGTCCAGGCGCCCCTGATTGAAATCGAAGCCTAGGAGGCGCATCACATCCAGGTTGAGCGCCTGCTGAGACGCCGCGCTGCTGTGGGGGATGACCACTTTCTGCCAGCTCTGCTGTTTGGCTTGCACCTGCTGGATCATCTCGGGCAGCCAGGTTCTCAGCTCGCCAAATACCTTATCCAGCGCCGCCGTTTGACAACCTGGCTCAAACTTATTGAGCAGGGCGTCATAGGGGGAGAGTCCCTGAACATCGCCGAGGATCTGTGCCTCTTCGCGCACCAGGGCGATCACCTTCTCCAGATTTGGCCGAAAGCCCTGCCAGTCGTTGTCTTTGCGTTGCTGACGCCAAGCATGCTCACAGGCGTAGGTGAGCGCCGTCTTCTGCTGCACCAGCTCGCCGGGCAGGGCGGTGGCCTGCAGCGTGTGATAACGCATCTCTCTCAGGTTGGCCTTCTGCGACGCGGTTAAGGCCTCTTCGCCTGCCGCGGCTAATCCATCCACCAGACCTGGGGCGGTCTTGAGTGTGTGAATATGCAGAGCCAGCTCGGCCATCGCCTCACCCCGTCCTTGGCTGCCGCCACTTGGCATCATGGTGGCCTGGTCCCAGTCGCCCAGGGCTTGCAGGTGCTGGAAGTGATGGATCTGTTTAAAGGCGGCGCACAGGGCGTCGTAGTGCGGCGTCGCCGAATCTTGCTTGTTTGCTGTCATAGTGGCTGTCGACCTTAAGTAAACCTGGCTGACATGCTAACACGAGAATGGCCGAAAACGAGTGTTGATATGCGAGTGTCGATAAGCAGGGCCGTCCTGGTTAAGACGGCCTGTAACAGAAGGCGAGCTAAAGCGTGTTTAGGCTTGCAGCAGTGCCAATGCGGGTTGGCGGTTGCCCGGATAGAGGCGATAGGCCTTATGGTGTTTGATGCAGCTGGCTTTCTTGTCGCCCTGGCTCAGCAGCAGCGCGTGCTTAACTGCATACTGGGCGATCAGCTGCTCGTCGGCGCGCATATAGAGGGTGATGGACTTGATAAGCTTACCCTCGACCAGATGCTGCTCATACTGCTCGACCGAGATCACCAGGCTGTTTTGACCGTCGCTGTCGAGCCTGAGCTTGCCGCTCACCTCACAGTCGAGGATGACCAGCCAACCCTGGGCTTCGAGGTCGGTAATCAGCGCAAGCAGCGACTGACCTACCTCGGCGTTTTCCATGGCCGGTAGGTATTGGGTTTCAATTCGTTGCAGCAGCTGGGGGAGCTGGGCACCGGCGCCCTTGCTGCGTCCTTCTCGGATCCAGCGGGTCAAATCATCGGCCACCAACTTGGAGAAGCGTCGCTCCTTGAGTGATTGCACCATCCAGTTGCAGAGGAAATGGCTCTCTGCCGCCGGGGTCTTGATGCTGCCTGGATTGGCGTTACGCGCCGCCAGGTCGGCGAGGCCCGCCTGGGCTAATGCCACTAGGGCCTGGTTGTAGCTTTGCTCTGTCATTGCGTCTCCACGCAAAAGAAAAAAGGGATGCGGCGCTGAGTATACCCTATCGGCGCGCTTATCAATATCGGCAGCATAAAGAAAACCGCTGCGGCTTGTGGCTACGCGGCGGTTTGTCTAACTGCAAGCCCTGGTATTTGCTTGGGCTGTCGGCACTAATATTTGCTAGCGCTGTAGGGACTAATCTTTGCTGGCGCTGTTGGCACTTTTGCCTACTGGGGGATGAGGCTCGCCGCGGTAAGGATCAGTTTAGGCTCGGCGCGCACCTTGTAGTTAGGGTTGATGTATTGAAAGTGCACCAGTCCCGTCTTGTCCGTGATGTAGACCGCGGGCACCGGCAGCACCAGGCGGGACTCGCCGGCGGCGTTCCTCCACAGCTTGTTTTTCAGTTGCATCTTGGCCATGTATCTATCCGAGATGGTCTGACTGGTGAAATAGGCCAGGCCGAAGGCGCGCATGGCGTTGAGGTCTGCATCCGAGACCAGGGTGTAGTTGAGATCGTTCTTGGTCATGGAGGCGCGCAGCTCATCCGGTGCATCGGGCGAGATGCCGATTAGTTGAAAGCCCATCTTGAGGAGATCGCCTTCGATCGCCTGCAGCTGACCCATCTGGGCGTTACAGAAGGGACACCAGCCGCCGCGGTAGAAGAAGAGCACGCTGGGCTTCCCCTGGAGCATCTGCTGCAGATCCACAGACTTGCCCTTAAGATCCTTTACCTGAATCGAGGGCACAGTCTGTCCATTCAGTAGCGGCGAGATAGATGTCGGGCTTTCAGCTATCGGCTTAGCTGATGCGGAGGGGGTGATGAGCGCCAGGCTCATCAGGGTAAAGAGTAGGGTGCTCAGCAGGGCGCCAGCGCGTGAATTTAGTGTCTTGGTCATAGGGTGGCCTTCTCGTGATTGTTTTATCTGTCGAACAGACCCAGGCGGCGGCCGTAAACTTTCACCCTGATGTGGAATTAATCGATGCGAACAAAAAAGGCACTGTTAAGTGCCTTATTTGATTAGATAATAATTCTGTGACCGTACGTCGATTATTTTTGCTTCTTTATTTTCGCGTTGGATGAGTTCTTCACCTTTACCCGGCGAGACCCCATGTTCTTCTCGGCGATCACCTGGGCACCCACGTTGTCGCTGCGCTGCTGTTTCTTGGCGAAGCTGCGACGCTTCTGCAGCTGTTTGATCAAGAGATCGCGACTGCCCACCTCATAGCCTGGGATGGTGATGCGGCGGATCTTATTGCCGATCAATTTCTCGATGTCGGCTAAGGTACGCTCCTCCTCACGGCTCACCAGCGAGATGGCGACGCCAGTGCGACCGGCGCGGCCGGTACGACCGATACGGTGAACATAGTCCTCAGCCAGGAAGGGCAGGTCGAAGTTGACCACATATTCCAGCTCGGGGATGTCCAGGCCGCGGGCGGCGACCTCGGTGGCAACCAGGGCGCGCACCTTGCCCTCTTTAAATTCTCGCAGCGCGCGGCGACGATTGCCCTGGGCCTTCTCGCTGTGAACCACGGCAGAGGGGATGCCGTCCAGGTTGAGTTCCTTCACCAGGACGTCGGCGGCCTCACGGGTGGCGGTAAATACCAATACCTGTTGCCAGTTCTTCTTGCCGATAAGCTCAGAGAGGAGTTCACGCTTGCGGCGCTGCTCCACTGGGTAGACCACCTGGCTGACGGTCACCGCCGTGGTGTTTTGCTTGTCGACGGCAATCAGCTTAGGCTTGACCAGCATCTCGTTGGCCAGCTGCTTGACGGCGCTCGAGAAGGTGGCGGAAAACAGCAGATTCTGACGGTCGCGATTAACCTGCTGCAGGATCTTCTGGATGTCTGTGATGAAGCCCATATCCAACATGCGGTCGGCCTCATCCAGTACCAGGAAGTCGACGTTAGACAGGTTGAGGTTACAGGCTTGCAGGTGCTCCAGCAGGCGACCCGGGGTGGCCACTATGATGTCGGCGCCTTTCTTTACCTTAGCCGCCTGGGTATCCATCTTGACGCCGCCATAGACGGTCAGCACTGAGATAGGCAGGTAACGGCTGTACTGCTTGATGTTGTCGGCCACCTGAGCCACCAGTTCGCGGGTGGGGGCCAGGATTAGCGCGCGGGTGTTGGAGCGCTGAGTGTCGCTTGGGCTATCGAACATCTTCTGCAGGATAGGCAGGGCGAAGGCTGCCGTCTTGCCGGTACCCGTCTGGGCGCTGGCGAGCACATCCTGTCCGCGACGGATCGCCGGGATGGCCTCTTTTTGAATGGGCGTCATTTTTTGGTACCCACATTCTGAGATGGCGTGCAAAATCTCGGGAGCAAAACTGAAAGATTCAAATCTCATGGGATATCCTGTTGTTTACCTTTTAAAATAACGACATATCAAATTGAGTTTAGTCCAGACTCGAGCTGTACCTTAACCCATTACCACCCTGGGCCACAAAGGCGGCCGCGGAGTATAGCAAAATTTTCGGTTAAAACCTGCACTTTTATCTGCCGCAATTATCGCCGATGCCGACAATTTGGGTCAATTTGACACTTAAGCGCGCTGAACTAACCTTATTAAGTTAACGTTTGGAGGTTGTCACAGGCATGGAGGCTTAGGTGTATATTTGGTATGCCCCAACTGCGAGGCAGCATCCTGCTTTGGATGAGGGGATGTCATGTCGATAAATGTCTTGATCGTCGATGATTCACTGAGCGCCTGCCGCGTGCTCAGTCGTCACTTTTTGCTGCTGGATGTGGACAAGGTGGAGTTCTGCCGCGACGCCCGCAGCGCCATTCGAACTTTAAGCAAATATAGCGATGACTACCAGATAGTGGTGGTAGACCTGCACATGCCCGAAGTCGACGGCATAGAGTTTCTGATGCGTCTGAGTAAGATGGAGTTTAAGGGGGGGATCATCATTGCCTCTGGCATGGAGTCGCGTATCGTCGAGGCCGCCTCCCAGCTGGTGGAGGCCTCCAAGCTCAGGCTGCTGGGCGCCCTGATGAAGCCAGTTACCACAGAGCAGCTCAGGGTCTGTGTCGAGCGTTATCGCCTGATGGCCTTCCAGGGCAACGGCGTGCGCCACAAGGGATTGATGAGCATCGACGAGATCCGCCGCGCCATCAACTCCAATAAGATCATTCCCTATTATCAGGCACAGGTGGATATCGCCAGCGGCAAGATAAAGGGGTTCGAGGTGCTGTGTCGTCTGCAGCAGGGCACTCGCTTGCAGTTGATCACTCCAGATAAGTTTATCGATGTGGCCGAGTGCAACAACGCTCTCAACAGCCTGACCACTAAGCTGCTGAACAATGCCATCCCTGAGTGGGCGCTGATCAGCCAGTTTGAGTCGTGCAAACAGTGCCACCTGTCGATCAACCTGACCCCCAAGCAGCTTAATCAGAGCGGCTGGCATACCCGCCTGATGCAGTATTGCGAGCAAAACCTCTTGTCACCGTCGCGCCTGACGGTGGAGATCACCGAAAATCAGGTGCTGGATAAGCAGCGTCAGCACTCCACCATCAGCCAGCTGAGGATGAACCGTATTGGCGTGGCCATAGACGATTTCGGTACCGGTTATACCAATCTCTCCCAGCTGTGCACCCTGCCTATCAGCGAGTTGAAGCTGGACCGCAGCCTGGTTCATGGCATACATAAAGATCCTGTCTCCCAGACCATACTGAAATCTATGCAGGCGATCAGTGGCAAGCTCGGCATTCATCTGGTGGCCGAGGGAGTAGAGGATATCCATGACCTCAACTATCTGGAGCAGATCGAAGATATCTCCTTGCAGGGCTATCTCATCTGCCGTCCTAAACCCTACAGCGAGCTGGTGCGCTGGCTAAAGGCCCGCGAGCGCCTGGTTCAGGCCTAAACAAAAACAGCACCTTAGGGTGCTGTTTTTTTATGGGGCAAATGCCCCTGTCTTAAAAGGCCAAGGCTTTAAATGGCCTAAGTTTTAAATGGACAAAGCTTTATATAGCCAAAGTTTTATATAGCTTTGGTCGCCTTGAGTAGCCAGTCGAGCTCAGCGCCCTGCATCAGCGGGCTCAGGGTCTCTCTGACTCTCTGATGGTAGCCATTGAGCCAGTTGATCTCGGCGTCATTCAGCAGCTGCTTATCGATAAGACGAGTGTCGATCGGGATAAGGGTGAGGGCATGGAACTCATACATCTCACGCTCGGCGCCGGCCAGAGCCTCGCAGGCCTGCACTGTGATGAGGTTTTCGATACGAATACCAAAGGCATCGGCGCGGTAGTAGCCCGGCTCGTTCGACACCACCATGCCCGGCAGTAGGGCGACTGCATTGCTGTTCTTGGCGATGCGCTGTGGCCCCTCATGGACGCTGAGGAAGTGGCCCACGCCGTGGCCCGTGCCGTGGTCGTAATCGAAGCCGTGTTGCCACAGGTATTGACGGGCGAAGCCGTCGAGCTGTTGGCCCGTGGTGCCCTTAGGGAATCTGGCCTGATCCAGGGCGATATGGCCCTTCAGTACCAGGGTGACCATCTTACGCTGCTCGTCGGTGACCTCGCCGATGGCGATGGTGCGAGTGACGTCTGTGGTGCCATCCAGATACTGGGCGCCCGAGTCCACCAGATAGATGCTGTCCATGGTCATCATAGCCGGGGTGCCATTGTTGTGGTTGTAGTGGCACATGGCGGCGTTTGCACCGGCGGCCGAGATGGTATCGAAGCTTGGCTCGCGATACTGGGGATCTTCCAGGCGGAAGCTCTCTAGCTTGTCGGCCAGGGTGCCTTCGTCGTAGAGACGCTGGGCGGCCACCTCGACGTCGAGCCAGGCGAGGAAACGGCTCACGGCCACGCCGTCGCGAATATGACAGGCGCTAAGACCGGCGAGTTCGGCCGGATTCTTCTGTGCCTTGGGCAAGGCAACCGGATCTTGCCCGGCGATCAGCCTGGCCCCGGCTTGCTTTGCCGTGAGCTGCATCCAGGCGTTGGCGCTGTCTGGGTCGGCCAGTAGCTTGATGCCATCGAACTTAGATAGCACGCCTTCGAGTTCGGGCTCGGCCATGAAGTTGACGCCAGCACCCACATGGGCCTGGATCCCCTCTGGCAGTTTGGCGAGATCGGTAAAGAGTGTCATCTCGCCATTCTTATACAGCAGGGCCGTGCCTAAGACCACGGGCAGACGAGGTACGTCGTTGCCGCGGATGTTCAGCAGCCAGCAGAAGGAGTCCAGCGCGCTGATGAGCGCCACATCGGCACCGGCTGCGGCCACGGCTTTGCCAATCTGCTCACGTTTCACGGCGCTGCTGACGCCGGCGCTCTGCTCACTAAAGAGGGTGATTGGGGCGCTGGAGGCGGCGGGACGCTCTTGCCAGTGGCGATCGATAGGATTGTCTGTCACCGCAACCAGCTCAATACCGGCGCGCTGACACTGGGCCTCAGCCTGTTGTTGCCAGCTCAGGGTATGCAGGCGTGGGTCATAGCCGATGCGAGCGCCTTCGCTTAGCTGGGCGATGAGCCAGGGGATCTGCGGCGTGTCGGTGAGACTCTGATAATCGAACTGAGCACTGTCTACCTGCTGCTTGACCTGAACCGTATAACGGCCATCGACGAAGATGGCGGCGCTTTCTTTGAGCACTATGGCCATGCCCGCCGAACCGGTAAAGCCGGTGAGCCAGTGGAGTCTTTCGTTACGCTCGGGGACATACTCGCCCAGATATTCGTCGGCCCGGGGCACGATGAAGGCATCGAGGGTTTGGCTGAGCATGTCACTTCTTACGGCGTCCAGACGTTGTGCGGTTACAGATGTCATGAAGTCTCCTTTAGTACCCAATTACGGGGCCATCTAAGCGTGGCCTTCTGGGCTTGAGCGAATAGGCTTGGCCCTATCTTCAGAGGTGAGATATTGGCTGAGTTGCCGCCGATTATCGCAGCTCGGCGGGTGAGTTGGAAGGGAGGCGCGAAAAAGCTGAGCAAGGGCGGCGTAAAGTCTGGTGTGAGTCGCTAGGTTTCCTGTGGATATTGAATCAGATAGCGCTGAGGGGCAGAGATACAGCGCGCAATATCCGCCAATATCCGCTTTCCAGGCTGGTAAAGTTCGCCGCGAGTCAGTATTTTGCTTATAAGTGAACGATTTGTGATTAGGGGCAGTTGACCTTTTGAGCACAAATTTTGTTTTCAAGATGAAGCCTAGGGGCAGCGTCTGTATCATATTTCTACTGGGTTATCGCTTATTTAATTAGCGTACTAGATTGCAAGTGCTCTGCCTTGCCTAGAATGAATACAGAATGCTGCAAAATGAACACAGAAGATCAGTAGATCCTAATTTTATGCCAAGAAATGTATGGGTATTAACCCTGGCTCAGGCCTTTGCCATGAGTGCAACCCCCATGATGATGTTGCTCGGCGGCCTGATTGGCGCTGAATTAGCGCCAACTCCGGCATTGGCCACTCTGCCGATTGCTATCATGGTGATAGGTGTGGCCGTCTCTGTGGTGCCTGTTAGTCGTTTGATGCGTCGCTTCGGCCGCAAGAAGATCTTTCTGCTGGGCAGTGGCTTGGGGGCAAGCGGGGGGCTCCTGGCGGCCTTCGCCACCCAGGCACAGCTATTTGTGCCTTTCTGTCTCAGTGGTTTGCTCTTGGGCTCTGCCGGGGCGATAGTGCAGCAATACCGCTTCGCGGCCATGGAGTCGGTGGCAGCGCTCGATAGTGCCAAGGCGGCCTCCCGGGTCTTGGTCGGTGGGCTGGTGGCCTCCATCATGGGGCCGGAGCTTGCGGTACTGGGTGAAAACCTGTTCGCCACGCCTCATGTGGGTGCCTTCCTGTTTCTGATCTGTGTCTGTCTGATGGCGGGGCTGGTGCTCTGTTTCTATCAGGAAAATCGCCAGGACAAACCGGCCCATGCGGCATCCCATCAGACCGTGCGTCCCCTTGGCAACATCTTGCTGCAGCCTTCAATCTGGACCGCCATCGGCGCGGCGACCATAGGCTATGGCATGATGAGCTTCATCATGACGGCCACGCCCCTGCATATGCATCACATGGAGCACTATTCCCTGGCCGATACCAAGTGGGTGATCCAGAGTCACATCATCGCCATGTATTTTCCATCGCTGTTTAGCGGCTATCTGGTGGCCAAGTTTGGCACCAGCCGCATGATGCTGGTGGGCCTGGCGGCCTATGGGGTGACCATTACGGTCGCCTTGCTCGGGAGGGAGCTGTTGAACTACTGGGTGGCCCTGGTGCTGTTAGGCGTCGGCTGGAACCTGCTGTTTGTGGCCGGAACCGTCTTGTTGCCGCGTTATTACCACAGTGAAGAACGCTTTAAGGTTCAGGCCTTTAACGATGCCTTCGTCTTTGGTTCCCAGGCCCTAGCCTCCTTGAGCGCCGGCTGGGTGCTGCACTGGTTAGGCTGGGAGGTGATGCTGCTCACCTGTATCCCGCTGCTGGCCATTCATCTCCTCCTGATGGCCTGGGGGCGGGTGCCCCTGAGGCTGGCAAATGAGCAGAAAATCGATGAAACCTGATAGGCCTTGATGGAAATTCAATCAAAGCAAGGTGTTAGTCGCATTTTATATAGCCTTAGTTGATGGTTTTTGTGATAAAATTTAGCGATACACAACTCTTCTACTCATCGCGCCGAGAGGCTCTCGCTGTGATGAGCTAGTCGGCTACGGAGCTCGTTATGCAATCCCTGACCATAGATATTGGCGCGACTACCGCCCTGTTCGAAATTGAGACTCAGGGGCGCACCGAGCAATATAAAATCGCCACCGGCGAGCACTTCACCCTGGCCGACCTCAACCGCCATATCGCCGACATCGAAGCCGACTATGGCCTGAGTGACTATGCCTTAGGGGTGGCGGTGCCCGGACTGGTGAAGCAAGATACCTTGATCGCCTGCAAGGTGGCACCCAAGCTCAACGGCCTGTCGCTGGCCAAGCTCAAGACTCAGGCCCGCTTTAGCCTGCTCCACAACGATATCGATGCTGGCATGCTGGCGGTCTGCGACCCTAAAAATGCCTGCGAATTGCTGCTGATGAGCGGCGCCGGCATAGGCATGGCGATCGCCATTAAGGGCGAGCCGTTTCTCGGCGCAGGCGGGGTAGCCGGCGAACTGGGCCATTGCCGAGTGATGAGTGAAGGGGGCGAGTACAGCCTGGAGCAGCTTGCCAGTGGCGAGTCGATTCGCATACGCGGCCTCAAGAGTCCGCAAGAACTCTACCGCGCCGGTAGCTATCTGGGGATGGGCATCGCCTGGGCCATCAATCTGCTGAATCCTAATCGTATCTGGCTTGCGGGCCCTATGATGAATCAGCCGGACTATTATAAGGGCTGTGTCGAGTCCCTGAGACAACTGGCGCTGACGGCGCCGCTGGGGGATGTGAACATCGCCCGGGTCGATGATATGGAGACCCTGGTGTGCCGCGGCCTCAAGGTACTGCTAGCCCAGCACGCCGAGTGAAGACCTAACTCATAACGTCATAGCTCCTAAAGCCAACAGAAGTAAAAACATTATGAGTAAAAGCATTGCGAGCAAAATCAGAACGCACTAATTCGATTTAGTCTTTATTCAGCTTTTACATTTGTCGATTAGATTGCGTTAGCTCTTGAGTCCCCCCTAAGCCTTGCCTGCCTACCTTGAAGATTTTTCTTTCTGTTAGCTACTGCTTTTTTGTATACATTATGCTAAAAAGGCTGCCTATCATTCTTCTTTTCCATGGTGGTTGCAGGCATGCCCAGGCGATCGTCATCAAAGGTGTTAACTATGAGTGTAAATACCACAGGCTTAAATTCTACGATGGGTGTTGGCGGCTCGACGCCCGAGCAGGAGCTGGCCAAGCTGTCCGATATGACCCAAGGGGTCGAAGGGATCTCGGCGCAGGAGTACCGGGCGCGCATCGACAAGGCGCAGCAGCTGATGCGTCAGCAGGGCATTGCGGCCATCTATCTCAACGCCGGCACTAACCTCTACTACTTTACCGGCACGCGCTGGTACGCCAGTGAGCGTATGGTGGGGGCCATATTGCCCGCCGAGGGTGAGCTTGAATATATCGCTCCCGCGTTCGAACTCGACACACTTAAGGGCTACATGGTTATCGAGGGGCGGGTGAACTGCTGGCATGAGGATGAGAGTCCCTATGGCTTGTTCGTTCAGCGACTCGGTGAACTTGGCATAAGCCAAGGCAAGCTGGCGATGGATGAGTCGGCGGCGTTTTTCATCTTCGATGGCGTGCGTCAACTGGCGCCGGCATTTGAATTCGTTAACGGTAAGACGGTTACCGCCGCCTGTCGCATGATCAAGTCTGAGACAGAGCTAGCCCTGTTGCAGCGCGCCAAGGATTTGACCCTTGAGGTGCACAAGGCCGCCGCACGCATCCTGCATGAAGGGATCACAGTCGGCGAGGTGGAGAGCTTTATTCACCAGGCCCACAAAGCCGTGGGTGCTCCTGCAGGCTCCTATTTCTGTATCGTGCTCTTTGGTGAAGACTCGGCCTATCCCCATGGGGTTAAGTCGCCTAAGGCGCTCGAGCTTAACGATACCGTGTTGATCGACACCGGCTGTCAGCTACACGGCTATAACTCAGATATTACCCGCACCTATGTCTACGGCACGCCGAGCGAGCGTCAGCGTCAGCTGTGGCAACTGGAGCAAGATGCTCAGCTAGCCGCCTTCGAGGCCGCTAAGGTGGGGGCACCTTGTTCAAGCGTAGATCGCGCCGCCCGCGACGTACTCGAGCAGGCGGGTTTCGGCCCAGGTTATGACCTGCCGGGTCTGCCCCACAGGACGGGACATGGCATAGGCCTAGATATCCATGAGTGGCCCTACTTGGTGCTGAATGACCATACGCCGCTGGCCCCAGGCATGTGTTTTAGTAACGAGCCCATGCTGTGTGTGCCGGGCGAGTTTGGGGTGCGCCACGAGGATCACTTCTATATGACACAGAGCGGCCCGAAATGGTTTACCCAACCGGCTCACTCTATCGATAACCCCTTCGGATATTGATATCAATCGTAGTAAATAACTGAGCATGCTAGCTTGTTAAAACGTTCGATAACTGCGTTACTATTTTTGATTGTAGAATAACTACTTATCGAAAAATTTCGCCTTGTTCTCGAACGTTTTTGCTACGCTATTTCTGATCACTTATTTCCGTGATTGGTATGATACAAAAAACGCGCCCTAGGGCGCGTTTTTCATGTCGTAAGTCACTGTCTCTACCTATCTATGCTAATCAACTCAACATCGAAGATAAGCACTGAACCGCCGGGGATCTTGCCTGCGCTACGGTTGCCATAGGCCAGACTGCTGGGAATAAAGAAGCGGGTCTTTTCCCCTTCGACCATCAGCTGTACCCCCTCGGTCCAGCCCTTGATGACGCGATTAAGCGGGAAGGCGATAGGCTCGCCGCGCTCGACCGAGCTGTCGAACACTGTGCCGTCGATTAGTGTGCCGTGGTAGTGAACCGTCACGGTATCGCTGGCCTTGGGATGAACGCTGCCGTCACCCTTTGCCAAAATCTTGTACTGGAGCCCCGAAGCGGTCTCGATAACCCCTTCTTGTGTCTTGTTCTGGGCTAGAAAAGCTTCGCCCTTGGCGATATTCTCCTTGGCCGCCTTCTGATTGTTCATGCTGGTAAAGAAGTAAAACAAGACGCCGGCGATCACCACGACTGCTAATATCATTCTCATCTTTGATTTTCCTATAAAAGTTCGGCCTTCATCATAGCCAATTGTGCCCTATGGGTAAACGAGGAGGGCTCATCTGGATCAATAGGCTAGTTAACCCCTAGCTGTGTCAGCAGGGCTTGCCCTTGAGGTGATACCAGAGCGCCTAACAGGCTGAGGTTGATGATCACCGTCAGCCAGAGCACAACGCGAAAAGCACGCTTACTGGACTTGTGTCTCAAATGCTGCTGGCCCAGCATGGCCCCCGGCCATCCACCCAGTAGGGATAACCAATGCAGACGACTCTCTTTAATGCGCCAAGTGTCTTGCCTGGCGGCACGTTTGTCGATGGCGTAGCTGGTAAAAGTGATGAGGCTTATGACGACGTAATAGATGAAGACTGCTATTGGTAGTCGTTGCAACAGACTAGCAAGTAGTAGGCCGATAAACAGTGCAATCATCAGCAGGAGGCGTAGTTTATCGGCTAGGGTCCATCTCGTCCCTTTTTGTCTGATCTTTCCCCCATGAGGGCGCTTGGAGCTTGATGTCTTGGGGCCTGTTGTTTTTCCAGGCCCGCTTATGCTTTGCCTAGGTGTTGCACTGTGACTGTTAGGACGATTTTGTCTCATTGATGCTCTTGCGTTAATTTGGGCAGTGGGTTTTATATCACTTAGAAATAGGTGATCTCCAGTTCGTATAGCGTCGCGTCGTCATCATAAGAGTCATATTTCGCCACCAGCGAAAAGTTTTTTTCATAAATATCGACGCTGTCGAATTCATCGTTAGCCTGTTCGAATTGCGCAAGCAGCTTATCCTTTTGCGATGGAACCGCCATCTTATCGCATAGCACGGCAAGATCCGCATCGTCTGCTTGTGGATAAATACCTGAAGCTAGTCTAACCCTATGTAAGGTGTCGCCGTCGAACTTAAGCTGCAGATGGTTACCTAGCAACCACCATTCGCCATCGCTCGAGATAGCTAATTTCGCCATGCTGGGATAGGCCTTTTGCAGTTGCTGCAGGCTAGGACGCTCACCGACAAACGAAGGGGTGAGCTGTTTTAGCAATGGCTGGAGCGCCTCCTTGTTGGCTTGTTTTCCTCGCAGCGTCAGCTTCGTCTTGTCTTGATAGAGGCTAAAGCCGGTCAATTGAGATTCGGACGTCGCTTCGCCGCTCTGGAGATAGGTATCAAAGTTAAGGGTCAAGCGCTGCTTGCCATCACTGAGGTTGAGGTGGTCGCCCTGTCGCTGGGCTTGGTTGGCGCCCATGGTGCGAATGACTTGTGAGATGGGCGTGCGATAGGCGATCTCACCGTTAATTAACCAAGGGGCACCGTCGAATCCGTCGCGATAATCGATAAGGTTCTGGCCGGTATTGTTCAGTGGGCTGAACTCTGTCGAGATGGCGACGAGCCGCTCTTTGGTAAACACAAACCAGAGCTGCCTACCGTAACCCCAGGCAAAATCTTGCGCGCTAAGCGGTAACTCTATGCTAGCGGGGCCGAGTAAATCATAGAGGGCTTCGGGACTTATGCCGAGTTTGGCGCCATATACGCCATTGTCTAACGATACTAAAGCGGGAGGCAGGCTCTTCGCCGCCGCGAGTTTTGCGACCGATTGAGGTTTGGGGGCCTCAAAGGTGTACTCGAAGCGAGACTGGTGAATTTCATAGCCCTTGCTGTCATAGGCGGCTGCTGTTTGTGACAGGCTTTTATCATGCTCACAGAGACGATATAGCTGTGCTTCGAGATGGGTCTTTAACTGAGTGACCTTAACCATCTCCTGGCTGGAGCGTTGAGAAAGCTTCTTCTCCTTCATCTTGCTGACAATATGGTTGGTCACCTGGGTGAGAACAATGACTTCGGCGCCTCTGCCTGTCGCTTGTTGAGTTAACTGATTCAACGCTGATTTAAAGGCTTCGCTCTCCAGAGGTTTAGTCTCTGCGGGATACTTTTTACTCGTAAGAGTCAGCGATATCGGTGCTAACGTCGTCTCGATACAGTTAGGCTGCTTGTCTAAGATGCGGGCACTTTTATTGCCATCATTATCTGAGGCTGAGGCGTTAGCCGTGAGGCAAAGATATCCCAATAAAAGGGTGTAGCTAGATATTGTCCTTAATGTCGCTCCCATGTGGCGCTTCCCTGATGCCAAAGTATGCCACTAACTTGAGAGACAGAGGCTAAATTGTCAAGTTTTCATAGGATTATCGACAGTGCCATGCGTTTGCTTGCTGGGTGGCGTAGGTAAACCACCCAGCAAATCTGTGTTAAAGCGTGGCTAGGCTTTTGAGGGTTTGAGGGAGATCCACAGCTTGATGTGGCCCTTGACCACCACCACATCGTTCTCATCCAGGGCGGTAACCTTGACCAACATGTCGCCCTCGACCCACTGCTCGGGCGTGACTTCGGCGATGCAGCGGATGTCGCTGCCGGCCTTGGCGGTGTAGTCGACGCTCATTCCCTTGGGGATCCAGCGCAGGTGGGCAGGAATTGACGCCTCGGCCATGGTGCCCATGGCCATCTCCAGGCCATTACAGATGGCGATGACGTGCACTGTGCCTATGTGGTTCTGCACCGCCTTGCGCTTTCGCACCAGCACCTGGCAGTAGTTGGGTCTCAGCTCTGTGACCAGGGGCTTAACGGTGGCGAAGTAGGGCGCCATGCGTGACACCATGAGGGAGAAAAACTTATGGCCCAGTGGCCACTTGGTCAGGCGGTGGTAGAGGGCCATCACTCGTGTCGGTTTGTTATTCATTGGCTTACTCGTTATTAAAATGCTTTGCTGGTTTAAGAAAAAGCTTGTCTGGTCAGATGAGTCGTTAGACTAGCCGAATAACAAGTGGTTAACAATAGCGCCGTGATTTGACCGTCTAAACCAAACTTCATTTTCCTTTGGCTGCGCCGGGCGCGTATAATCGGGCGCTAAGGCTTTTGGCTTAAAGAAAATCATTAACTTAAGGATCTTGAGTGAAATATCTGCTGACTTATTTCAAAGGGATGGCCATGGGGGCCGCCGATGTGGTGCCCGGCGTTTCCGGGGGCACCATTGCCTTCATCACGGGGATCCTCGACCCCCTGCTCAACAGCATACGTAAGGTTAATCCCAGCCTCATCGGCGTGATCCGCCAGCAGGGGCTGAAGGCCGCCTTTATGCATATTAACGGCCCCTTCCTGATCGCCGTGTTCGGCGGTATCCTCACCAGCATCTTTACCCTGGCCAAGCTGATCACCTATTTGCTGCATAGTCATCCGATACCCGTGTGGTCCTTCTTCTTCGGTCTCATCATCATCTCTGTGGTGCACATGCTCAAGCAGGTGAAGGGCTTCTCTGTGGGACGCCTGGCCCTGTTTGCCCTGGGCGTGGCCTTCGCCTGGGGGATCACTGTGCTGCATCCAATCGATATGCAGATGACCTATCTGAATGTCTTCATCGGCGGCAGCATCGCTATCTGCGCCATGTTGCTGCCGGGGATCTCTGGCAGTTTCATCCTGCTGCTACTCGGCCTCTACACCTCGGTGCTGGGCGCCGCCAAGAGCCTGGATATCCCCGTGTTACTGACGTTCGCCAGTGGCTGTGTGGCAGGCTTGCTTTCATTCAGCCATCTGCTGTCGGCGCTGCTGCGTAAATATCATGATGCGACGCTTATATTCCTCACCGGCTTGATGCTCGGCACCCTAGGTAAGATCTGGCCCTGGAAGCAGGTGCTCACCTGGCGTGAAAACTCGGCGGGCGAGCAGGTGCCGCTGCTGGAACAGAACCTGTCGCCCATGAATTTTGAGCAACTGACCGGGCAACCGGCACAGCTTGGGCTGGCCATCTGCGCCATGTTGGCGGGTATCGCGCTGGTATGGGCGCTGGAATATTTTGCCGGTGACAATGCTGCTAGCACTAAAAGTAAGAATACCGCTAAAAACTAGGTGTGGGGGCGAGAGATGAATAAGTGGATACTGCTGATGGTGCTTGGTTTGAGCGCCTGTTCGACCGGGATAAACATGAGTGTGACGGCTGAGCCAGAGCCTCAAGGGGATCCGCTGGAGGTCAAAGACCCCATGTCACAGGATAATCAACGCATCATAGACGATGCCAAGCAAGATGGCCGCCTGGATCAGTACCTGAATCCGTAATCTGTGGCGGCCCCTGCTTAGGCTAGATTTTAGTTTAGGCTAGGTTTAGCTTTGGGCGGGCCTAGCCTGCCTGACGCGAGTTATCGACGGTTTTCTTGTCGTAGTATTCGAACGGAAATTGATTGCGGATGCGCTGTATGATGGCATCGCTGACGTTAGCCGACACATGTAGCCTGACGCTGCCACTCTTCTCTGCACGTACTACACAGGTCAGTTTCTCACTCTTGGCGATGGCTTTACATTCCCGCTGAAACTTCTCCGGGATCTTGCCCTTGTGGGAGATGAGACGGCCATCTTTAAAATGCATTTCAAAAAGGCTTAAGCCACGTTTGCCTGAGAAGATCAGCTTGTAGATCAGAAAGAGGCCCACCAGGATAAAGGCGATTTTCAATAGGGTTTCAGTCATAGTCACTCCTTAGCGTTATAGTTTGAAGATACTCCCGGCTAAGGGTTTTTCCTAGCGGCTTAGATCAAATTTTTAATAAACTGGCTATACTCTTCGAAGGAGTTTAATACGTTAAGGAAAACACTATGCACCTGTCTAATGCCCGCCGCTGGGAAAAACTCTGTCATCAGCAAGCCAATATTTTGCAAGGGTTGTCGCAAACCTTTCCCGAGCGCGCACAGGCGCATCAGGAGCTAGTGAATTACTGGCGCGCCCTGGCCGAGCGAGTCCGCCGGGGTGAGAGCCTGAAGCTGTAATGTAAGAGATTGTCGAGTTTAGGAGTAGATTGACCTTAAACTCGCAAATATACCCCTAATAAAAAACCGCCGATGAAGGCGGTTTTTTTACAATCACTTGGTTGGGGAGGAAGGGGTTAGAAGGCGTAGCTGGCGGTGGCCAGAATGGTGCCTTCGTTCTTCCATGGACCGTCCTTGATCTCGTTGTCGCTGCTCAGATTAGTGTCTAACCAGGCCAGCGATAGGCCGACACCGCCGATCTCGGTGGAGACGCCGATGGAGTAGTCGACATAGTTCTCACCCCAGTCTAGGTCTGCACCGTCGCCATAGTTGTAGCCCACGTGAGCATCTATGCTCCAGTTCTCGATAAACTCGTAGGAGTAGTTCAGCTCGCTGTAGTGCAGAGACACATCGGCATTGGCGTAGTCGTTGGTGTACCACTGGGCGAAGTGGAAGTCGGCAAAGTAGAAGCCCAGTGAGGCCTCGAGGTACTTAGTGCTCTCATCCTGTCCCGGATAGGTGTAGTAGGTCAGGGTGAAGTCATATTCCACCGCATCGTCTTCACCGAAGGCACCGGCGTAACCGGCATAGAAGTCGACTTCGACATCGGCATCATAACTTTCATCATCGACATTACTGCCCCAGGCACCGATGAAGAAACCACTTTCCATGCTGTAATCTATGCTGGCTTGAACGGCAAAATCGCCTGCGGTTTGTGAGATACCGCGGAAGCGGTAATCGTTGGTGACGCCAATTTCTCCCGAGACTTCAGCCTGTGCCAAAGGTGTGATTAGCGCGGTTGCCAAGGTTAAGCCAGCTAGCTGGGCTATCCGTTTCTTATTAAATTTTTTATACACGGTGGTTTCTCCATTTCACTTGGTTGACACCGATCCGGTTAGCGAGCTATCCGGATCAGATTAAGCCAAACAACAGCTAGGTAGCTGAGACTACATGGCAATGATTTTTGTTATTTTTGCTCAAATACGACGTAAATCTTGCGACAGTCCTGCAGCACTCGCCATACGCCCTTAAAACCGGCGGGGATGACGAAGCGATCTCCCTTGCTGACCGTCAGGCTGTTGCCTGCTTCATCAATGATCTCGCTGCTGCCCGATAGGATCTCGCAATACTCATGTTCGCTGTAGTTGACCTTCCAACTGCCGACCTGGCCCTGCCAGATCCCGGCGTGAAATTGATCGCAGGGGCTGGAGTAATGGTTCTCCAGTTGCTGCTTAGGCTCCCCGCTTAATACCTTTTCCGGTGCCACCTCATAGTGTTCCGTCTTAACCTTATGCTGGCCAAAGTTGATGATGGCATCAATAGTCTGTGTCATTTCTGCTCCAATTTACAGATAGACTTAAGGCGCAGCGAGGCGCCTTAAGCTTAGTTTATTTCATGGTCGGCATGACAAATTCTGCCTGACTGCCCTTGCCCTTGGGCCAGCGGGCTGTGATCGCCTTGCGCTTAGTATAGAAGCGTACGCCGTCTGGACCATGCATGTGCAGCGGGCCGAAGAGGGAGCGCTTCCAGCCGCCGAAGCTATGGAAGGCCATAGGCACAGGGATGGGCACATTGACCCCAACCATGCCGACCTGCACATGGTGGCAGAAGTGTCTCGCCGCCTCGCCGCTCTGGGTAAAGATGGCGGTGCCGTTACCAAACTCGTGTTCGTTGATCAGGGTCAGCGCCTCGGCATAATCCTTCACCCGGACGATGGCCAGCACAGGGCCGAAGATCTCTTCCTTGTAGATGGTCATCTCTGGGGTGACGTGGTCGAACAGGCAGCCGCCGAGGAAGTAGCCCTGCTCGTGATCGGCTACACTCAGTTGACGACCATCGGCCAGCAGGGTCGCCCCTTCGTTCACGCCTCTGTCTACATAACTGCGTACCTTGTCGAGATGCTGCGCCGAGATCAGTGGTCCCATCTCCATCTCGCCTTCCAGGCCGTTACCGACCTTGAGCGCCTGGATCTGTGGCAGCAGTTTCTCTACCAAGGCATCACCCACTTCGCCGACGGCCAGCACGACAGAGATCGCCATGCAACGCTCGCCGGCACTGCCATAGGCGGCGCCCATCAGGGCGCTGACCGCCTGGTCGAGATCCGCATCTGGCATCAACAGCATGTGGTTCTTCGCGCCGCCCAAGGCCTGTACACGTTTGCCGTGGGCCGCCGCCGTCTGATAGATATATTCGGCGATCGGTGTGGAGCCGACAAAGCTCACCGCCTGAATGTCCTTGTGTGTCAGCAGGGTGTCGACCGCTTCCTTGTCGCCGTTGACCACGTTAAATACGCCATCCGGCAGGCCTGCCTCGGTGAGGAGTTCGGCCATGCGCATCACAGAGGTCGGATCCTTCTCCGATGGCTTCATGATAAAGGTATTGCCCGCAGCGATGGCGATGGGGAACATCCACATAGGCACCATCACAGGGAAGTTAAAGGGGGCGATGCCGGCTACTACGCCCAGGGATTGGTTGAGTGTCCAGGCATCGACGCCGCCACCGACCTGCTCTGTGTGCTCGCCCTTGAGCAGATGAGGGATGCCACAGGCAAACTCCACCACCTCGAGGCCGCGGATGATCTCGCCCTTGGCATCGTCGAGCACCTTGCCGTGTTCGCGGGTGATCATGGCGGCCAGCTCGTCCATGTTGGCTTCCACCAGGGCCTTAAACTTAAATAGAATGCGTGCGCGGTTTAGTGGGGTCATCTCTGACCAGGGGCCGTGGGCCTTCTTGGCCAGTTCGATGGCCGCATCTACCTCGAGCGCGCTGGCCAGGGAGACGTTGGCCTTGTGCTCGCCGGTGGCGGGTTCGAAGACGGCGGCGCTGCGGGCGCTGGGCTGTGTGTGCTGGCCGTTAATGTAGTGGTTTATCTGCTGCATAGCGCGTAATTTCCCTGCAAAAATCTCTAATGTGTCTTGGTTATTCTGGGTTAGCCAACTGTGGTGATGGCATCGCTTAGGGTGTTGACCATCTGGTCTATCTGGGCCTCGTCGACGATCAGTGGCGGCGATAGGGCGATGGTGTCGGCGGTGGCCCTGACCAGGGTGCCGTTCTTGAAACAGGTCTCGAAGATGCCGAAGCCGCGCTTGCCTATGCCTTTATCGCTCGGGTTGAACTGGATACCGGCTACCAGGCCTGTGTTACGAATGTCGATAAGGTTCGGCAGTCCCTTGAGGCTGTGGACCGCTTTTTCGAAGTAGCCTTCCAGCGACTTGGTGCGCTCGAACAACTGCTCCTCCTGATAGATATCTAAGGTAGCGATGGCGGCGGCCGCAGCTACCGGATGGCCCGAATAGGTGTAGCCATGGTAGAGCTCGATGGCGCCCTCTGGGGCATCCATGCTGGCATCATAGATGGCATCGTCGATCAGCACGGCGCCCATGGGGATGGTGCCGTTGTTGAGCGCCTTGGCTGTGGTGATCATATCCGGTGTGACGCCCCAGCGCTGGCTGGCGAAGGCGTCGCCCACACGGCCAAAGCCGGTGATCACCTCATCGAAGATCAATAGGATGCCGTACTTACGGGTGATCTCTCTCAGACGCTTGAGATAGCCCTGAGGCGGTAGTATGACCCCGGCCGAACCCGACATGGGCTCGACGATCACCGCGGCGATATTCTCGGCGCCATGTAGGGCAACGAGCTGCTCCAGTACCTCGGCCTTTTCTGCGCCGGTTTTCGGCAAGCCCTTACAGAAGGCGTTTTGCTGGATATCCAGAGTATGGGGCAGGTGGTCGACCCCCTGCAGTAGCTGCTGGCTGAAGGTACGGCGGTTACCGCCTATGCCACCGACCGAGATACCGCCGAAGCCGACGCCATGGTAGCCAAGTTCACGACCGATGAAACGGGTACGGGTCGCCTCACCACGGGCTCTGTGGTAGTTGAGGGCGATCTTCAGCGCCGTGTCGACCGACTCAGAACCTGAGTTGGTGAAAAATACCTTGTTGATCCCTTTGGGGGCGATGGCGGCGAGACGCTCGGCCAGTTCGAAGGCCAGTGGGTGGCCCATCTGGAACGAGGGTGCGTAGTCCATCTCGTGGATCTGTTTGCTGACCGCTTCGGAGATCGCCTTGCGACCGTGTCCGGCATTACAGCACCAGAGACCGGCAGTGCCGTCGAGTACGGGACGGCCGTTTACATCCTTGTAGTACATCCCCTCTGCCTGTGCGAGGAGGCGGGGACTTTGTTTAAACTGTCTATTGGCGGTAAAGGGCATCCAATAGTGTTCCAGCGTGCCTGTTGCTACCTGGTCAGCTTTATTAAAATCTTCCATATCATCTACCCTGGTTCTGTGTAATTGTTGTTTTAGTGAGTGGTTGATATTCGCTATGCTATGTCAGAAATAATGAACATGAAAGCTTTTTGTTCATTATTTATAGCAAAAAATAACTTTTTGTAAAAAATATTGAAATTGATTGAGGGTTGAGCGTAATCTAGGGCAGGCACAATCGCGCCAGAGAGGGCGTGGACGTGCATTAGCATTGACGCTAGAGCAATTATCACCCGTTAAGAGGTCAGAATGAGTACTCCACAAAATCGCGAACAATGGCAAGAGATGGCGGACAACCTGGTGATTCAGGGCCAGGCATTTATCAATGGCGAATACTGCGCCGCCGATTCGAATGACACCTTCGACTGTATCAGCCCTATCGATGGCAGGGTGCTGACCCAGGTGGCCAGTTGCGATCTGCTGGATGCCAACCGCGCCGTTGCCAATGCCCGCGAGGTGTTTGAGCGCGGCGACTGGTCACAGCTGCCGCCGGTAAAACGCAAGCAGGTGATGATTCGCTTCGCCGATCTGCTAGAGGCGAACAGGGACGAGCTGGCCCTGCTGGAAACCTTGGATATGGGTAAGCCTATCCGTTATTCCGGCGCCGTCGATGTGGCGGGCGCGGCTCGCGCCATACGCTGGTCGGGCGAGGCGGTGGATAAGATTTACGATGAAATTGCCCCAACGGCTCATAACGAGATCGGCATGATCACCCGTGAGCCCGTAGGTGTGGTGGCGGCTATCGTGCCCTGGAACTTCCCACTCTTGATGGCCTGCTGGAAGCTGGGCCCTGCGCTGGCCACAGGTAACAGCGTGGTGTTAAAGCCCTCAGAAAAGTCACCGCTGACCGCCATTCGCATGGCGCAGCTGGCGATAGAGGCGGGGATCCCTAAAGGGGTGCTTAACGTGTTGCCAGGATTTGGCCATACCGTGGGTAAGGCGCTGGCGCTGCACATGGATGTCGACACCCTGGTGTTTACCGGCTCGACCAAGATAGCCAAGCAGCTGATGATCTATGCCGGCGAGTCCAACATGAAGCGTGTCTGGCTGGAGGCCGGGGGCAAGAGCCCGAACATCGTCTTCAACGACGCGCCGAACCTTAAAGAGGCGGCGATTGCCGCGGCCTCGGCCATCGCCTTCAACCAGGGCGAGGTCTGCACCGCGGGCTCGCGTCTGCTGGTGGAGTCGGGGGTGAAGGAAGAACTCATTAACCTTATCGAAGCCGAGATGCAGGCCTGGCAGCCGGGACACCCGCTGGATCCTGCCACCACCTGTGGCGCCGTGGTGGATCAGCAGCAGCTGGAGAATGTGCTGCGCTATATTCGCGCCGGGGTGGCCGAAGGGGCGCAGCTGCGTCAAGGTGGTCAGCAGGTGCTGGCCGAGACAGGCGGTGTCTATGTGGCACCGACCATCTTCGCCAACGTGAAGAATGAGATGACCATCGCCAAGGAGGAGATCTTTGGCCCTGTGCTGTCGGTGATCACCTTCGATGGCATGGAGGAGGCGATTCGTATCGGTAACGATACCATCTATGGGCTGGCGGCCGGTGTCTGGACCTCAGATATCAGCAAGGCCCACAAGACGGCCAAGGCGCTGCGTAGTGGCATGGTGTGGATCAACCACTATGACGGTGGCGACATGACGGCGCCCTTTGGTGGCTATAAGCAGTCGGGTAACGGCCGCGATAAGTCCTTGCATGCCTTCGACAAGTATACCGAGATCAAGGCGACCTGGATCGCGCTCTAGGAAAGCCTTTCAGGGAAAGCCCCTGTCTTAGCGGCAAGCAACCCGCTATACAAAACGCTTTAATCACAGCCCTTTAGCAATAAAGGGCTTTTTTTATGCCAGTTTGTTAGCAGGGTTAAAATAAGTCACTTGTCCTTGGCCCCTCCCATCGTATATTGTCTTTACAGATAAGCGTCATACTATTGATAAGAGGGGTGGGCAGATGCTGATTAGCCCCCACATTGGGAGTCATTATGGAATTGGAATACCCGTTAGTTACCACCGCCTGGCTTGAGGCGAATCTGTTTGAGGGTAATCTGGTGTTGCTCGACGCCAGTATGCAGAGTGTGGTGGGCAAGGAACCCATACTCTATGAAGAGTTTGTCTGTATTCCCCGGTCGCAAAAGTTTGATATCGAACAGGTGTTTTGCGATACCACTTCATCGCAGCTGCACGCCATGCCGACCCCTGAGCAGTTTGAGCAAGGGGCCACGGCGCTTGGCATAGACAGAGACAGCCTGGTGGTGATCTACGATAACCAGGGGATCTACAGCGCGCCGCGCGCCTGGTGGATGTTTAAGCTGATGGGCCATGAGAATGTCTATGTGCTCGATGGTGGCCTGCCCCAGTGGCTCAGCGAGGAGCGCATGACCAGCGAGAGCTATCAGCCCACGGTAATAGATGAAGAGTCTGTGCCCTATGTGGCGGATTTCCAGCCGGGCCTTATCTGTGACGCCAACTATGTGCTCGAATCCCTGGGAGGCGACAGCGTTATCTTGGATGCGCGGGCAGCGGGGCGTTTCGCAGGCGAAGTCAGCGAGCCTCGACCCGGCGTGCGCTGCGGTCATATTCCCGGCTCGGTAAATCTGCCCTTTGGTGAGCTGCTGCGCGAACATAGGATGAAGCGGGTCGAGGACCTGCAGGCCATGTTTGAGCAGCTGGTGGGCGAGCAGGAAGCAGAGCGGATCTTCAGCTGCGGCTCAGGCATTACCGCCTGTATCCTGATCTTAGCCTCTGTGGCCTCGGGACATGACAAGGCGGTGCTCTACGATGGCTCCTGGGCCGACTGGGGCAGCAATGCCGATTTGCCTATTGAGCAAGGGGCGTAGTCGTTACTAACAGAAAAGGTGCCTAGGGCACCTTTTTTTATGCTGACTATTTTAGGCTTTAGGCTAAAACAGGTCTTTCAGCCTGTGATACAGCATGCCCGCCGCCAACATGGGGGAGCGAAATCTCGGCCCGCCGGGGAAGGTCATGTGTTGTACCCTGTCGAAGATATCGAACCTTTCGGCCTGAGCCGTCAGGGCTTCGCCGATGAGCCTGGCGGCCATATGGGTGGCATTGACGCCGTGGCCGGCATAGGCCTGGGCGTAGAGGATGTTGGGGCAGTCTGGCAGCCGGCCAATCTGTGGCAGGCGGTTGGCGCCTATGCCTATCATGCCGCCCCATTCATATTCTATCTTCACCCCCTTGAGCTGGGGGAACACCTTCTCCAAGTTGGGGCGCAGCGCCGCGTCGATATCCTTGGGATCTTTACCCGAATAGGTGCACAGGCCGCCAAACAGCAGGCGATTGTCTTGGGAGAGGTGGAAATAGTCGAGATCGATACGCATGTCGGCGAAGGCCATGTTTTGCGGGATAATCTCATCGCACATCTCCTGGGACAGTGGCTCGGTGGCCAGCAGATAACTGCCGGCGGGCAGCACCTTACCGCCTATGTAGTCGTTGAGTTCATGGCCGATATAGGCGTTACCGGCGAGTACCAGGTAGCGACAGTCGACACGGCCATGCTCCGTATGTACGCAAGGGCGCTCGCCCTTGACGATTTTGGTGGCGGCGCTGTATTCGAACATCTTGACCCCCAGGCTGCGAGCCACCTTGGCCTCGCCCAGTGCCAGATTGAGGGGATGCAGATGGCCGCTGTTCATGTCGACCAGGGCGCCGCAGTAGAGATCTGAGCCGATCACCTCGCCAAGCTGGTGCTTCTCCAGCAGCTTAAAGCCCTCGCGTCCCTGATGGAGCATCTCCTGATAGTCGGCGGCGAGCTCCTTCATGTGTCTGGGCTTGGTGGCCAGGTCGCAGTAGCCCATCTGCAGGTTACAGTCGATATTATGTTTGGCGACGCGGTTACGCACTATCTCAACCGCCTCGAAGCCCATCTGCTCGATGGCCGCGACGCCTTCGGAGCCTATCTCGTTGCGAAACTGTTCGACATTATGGCCTATGCCGCGGATCAGCTCGCCGCCGTTACGGCCCGACGCCCCCCAGCCGATCCGTTTCGCCTCCAGCAATACCACCTCGAAGCCTCTCTCGGCCAACTCGATGGCGGTATTGATGCCGCTGAAACCTCCGCCGACGATGCAGATATCGGCGCTGATCCGCTCGGTGAGTTGCGGCAGGGCTTCCAGGGCATTGGCGGTGGCATGATAGAAAGAGTCGGGATATTGGTCACTGTGGACAGGGCGCTTGGTGGTCATTTGGGCTCCGAGTGAGGGTTTTATTCTTGTTATTCGACTAAATTGGCCAGAGTAAGTATACTTTTGACCCTTGAGTTGGTTATAATTCACACCTGTTGATTATATTTAACATGCTTTTTAGTTTGATACAAACTAGTATGGAAAATTGTTTCTTCCTGAGTCTTGTTGGATAGGAGATGTTTTTTGGATATAGGCGCAAATCTCAAAGCTGTTCGTAAAATGAAAGGGTTATCGCAACGCGAGTTGGCCAAGCGTGCCGGCGTGACCAACAGCACCATCTCCATGATCGAGAAGAACAGCGTCAGTCCTTCGGTGAGTTCCCTGAAGAAAGTCTTGTCGGGTTTGCCTATGTCTCTGGTGGATTTCTTCTCTATCGAGGAGAGCATGCCTACCGAGCAGAAGGTGGTCTACCGCTCCGGCGAGCTGCTGGATATCGGCGATGGTAACCTGGACTACAAGTTGATCGGCAGAGATTACCCCAACCGCGCCATGTCTGTGATGAATGAGGTCTATCCACCTGGGTCGGATACCGGTGAAGAGATGCTGCAGCACGAGGGGGAAGAGGCGGCCATGGTGATCGAGGGTCAGCTGGAGATCACCATAGGCGATGAGGTCTATGTGCTCAGCGAGGGCGACAGTTACTACTTCAACAGCGAGCTGCCCCACAGATTCCGTAACCCCTTCGACAAGCCGTGTCGTATCGTCAGCGCCACCACGCCGGCAAACTTCTAACTAAGCTTTCCTGTTAGGCTGGGCATCGCCCGGCCTCTGCAAACCCCTTCCGCTTTACTGAAACTCCAGTGACACTGCCTGCGCCGCAGCATGTGCGCCTTTTCCTATGGCCGCGAGGCTGAGTCGCCTCCTGTCCCATTTTGTAAATAATTTTGTCCATTAAGGCCGCCGAGCCAAAATCTCAAGCGGACTTTTCTGTGGGAGCTGGTTCACAAAAGCCGTGACCTGATTTTCGCCTATTTTTGGCTTTACATTAATTTTAATTGCCTTTTAATGTTGTTTTAATTGGCTTTTATTCTAATTGTTATTCTATTGTATATTTTGTTTTCAGCGGCCTATTGCCTCGTTCATTATTTCAGTGTAGTGTGTGAAAAAATGAACATTGATTGAAGTCTGTTCATTGCTATAACTATAAGAAGACGCAACAAAGCTAAAGGTGAACTATGTCCGATGAAGGACTTGCTGTTATCGGTGTCACGGCCTGTAATCAACAGATAGGCCTGCACCCATTCAATATCGTTGGCGAGAAATACCTGCTGGGTATTGCCGATGCCACCCAAGGCTGGCCTTTGGTGATCCCCGCGCTTGGCCATTGTCCGGCCGAGACGATATTGCCCAGACTCGATGGCCTGCTGTTCACCGGTTCGCCCTCCAATATCGAGCCCCACCACTACGACGGTGTGGCGAGTGACCCAGATACCCTACACGATCCCAAGCGCGACGCGACCAATCTGCCACTGCTAAAGGCGGCGATTGACGCCGGCGTGCCTGTGCTGGCCATCTGCCGGGGATTTCAGGAGATGAATGTGGTGTATGGTGGCAGCCTGCATCAGAAATTGCATGAAGTTGGCGACTATATTGAACACAGAGAAGACAAGACGGCTGACGTCGAGGTGCAATACGGCCTGTCTCATCCGTTGAAGATAGAACCGGGGGGATTGCTCCACGAGGCTTGGGGCCGCAATTTGGCAGAGGTGAACTCTGTGCACACTCAAGGTGTTGACCGTTTGGGTGTTGGATTGCGGCCAGAAGCCTATGCCCCCGATGGATTAATCGAGGCGTTTTCGGTCAAAGATGCGAAAAATTTTGCGCTGGGGGTGCAGTTCCACCCCGAATGGAAGGTGTTAGAGAACCCTTTCTACCGCTCGATTTTTAGCGCCTTTAGTCAAGCCTGCCAAGCCAGAGCAGCTCAACGCAAGAGATAGTGAAGCATGAAGAAGTTAATCGATTATTTGAAAGCCAATAAGATCACTGAGGTCGAGTGTGTCATCAGCGATATGACGGGTATCGCCCGCGGCAAGATAGCACCGGTCGATAAGTTTATCGACGAGAAGGGGATGCGTATGCCCGAGAGTGTGCTGCTGCAGACGGTGACCGGCGACTATGTGGATGACGACCTGTACGACAGCCTGCTGGACAAGGCGGATATCGACTTCGTCTGTGTGCCCGATGAAAATGCGGTGTTCATGTTGCCCTGGACGGTCGAGGCCACCGCTCAGGTGATCCACGACACCTTCGATAAGATGGGTAACCCCATAGAGTTGTCGCCCCGTAACCTGCTCAAGAAGGTGCTCAAACTCTATGAAGATAAGGGCTGGAAGCCGGTGATCGCCCCCGAGATGGAGTTCTATCTGACCCACAGAAACTCAGATCCCGATATGCCATTGATTCCACCTGTTGGCCGTAGTGGTCGCAAGGAGTCGGGCCGTCAGTCGTTCTCTATCGACGCCGCCAACGAGTATGACCCGCTGTTCGAAGATATGTATGACTGGTGCGAGGCCCAGGGACTGGATATCGATACCCTGATCCACGAAGAGGGCACGGCCCAGATGGAGATCAACTTCAGCCATGGCGACGCCCTGTCGCTGGCGGATCAGGTGTTTGTGTTTAAGCGTACCCTGCGTGAGGCGGCGCTCAAGCATGACGTTTGCGCCACCTTTATGGCCAAGCCAGTCACCGACGAGCCGGGCAGCGCCATGCATATTCACCAGAGTGTGGTGGATATCAAGACAGGCAAGAACATCTTTACCAATGAGGACGGCACGAAAAGTGCTAAGTTCCTGTGCTACATAGGCGGCCTGCAGAAGTATATTCCCGAGTTGTTACCGCTGATGGCCCCGAACGTCAACTCCTTCAGACGATTCCTGCCGGGCACCTCTGCGCCGGTTAACCTGGAGTGGGGCGATGAGAACCGCACCTGTGGTCTGCGGATCCCCGAGTCGTCACCTCAGAACCGTCGTATCGAGAACCGTATCGCAGGTGCCGATGCCAACAGCTACCTGGCCATCGCCGCTACTCTGTTGTGTGGTTACATGGGCATGGTGGAAGATGTGAAACCATCGACGCCGGTACAGGGACGCGCTAACGAGAATCGTCAGGGGATCAGCCTGCCGCTGACGCTGGAAGAGGCGCTGGCGGTGATGTCGGAAAGTTCGGCGGTCAGGGAATATCTGGGTGACACCTTCACCTCAGGTTATATCGCGGTGAAGCAGGCGGATCTGGAAAACTTCCGCCGGGTGATCAGCTCATGGGAACGTGAGTTCCTGCTGCTGACCGTTTAGCCTTTTTGCACCAGATTGGGGCAGGGCCGGCGACAAAATGAAGCAAGATTGCCGGGGGGATTAACCCCCTGGTGGAGTCATGGGTAACTAACCGGTGTAATTAGATATAAATTCATATTGATGGTGAAATTATTCGATTTTACACTAGCGATGAATGTTAAACAGGTTCGATGCAGTTGTAAGCTGTAGCATTGGCAATAATAACAATGAAAGCCGTCACAAGCGGCAATGCAATGGCAGTAATCATCAGACTACTGGCAAGCTAACAAGGAGATAGCATGAAGCTTTTAAAGAAAATGACAACACTCGCTCTGGTCACCGCCGGGGTATTTGCAAGCTCTGTCGCCAGTGCTGAAGAGGTGGTTAGGGTCTATAACTGGTCTGATTATATCGCCGAAGACACCTTGGCTAATTTCGAGAAAGAAACAGGCATCAAGGTTATATACGATGTGTTCGATAGCAACGAAGTGGTCGAGGCCAAGTTGCTATCGGGTCGTTCAGGCTATGATATCGTGGTGCCGTCAAACAACTTCCTGGCTAAGCAGATCAAGGCGGGCGCCTTCCAGAAGTTGGATCAGTCACAGCTGACCAACCACAAGAACCTTAATCCAGAGCTGATGAAGCAGCTGGAAACTGCCGATCCACGTAACGAGCACGCCGTGCCGTATCTGTGGGGCACCACAGGTATCGGATACAACGAGGCCAAGGTGAAGCAGGTTCTGGGTGAAGACGCGCCAGTCGATTCTTTGGAGCTGATCTTCAATCCTAAGTATGCCGAGAAAATTGCTAAGTGTGGCTTCTCGCTGCTCGATAGCGCCGACGAGATGCTGCCGATGGCAATGATCTACCTGGGGCTGGATCCTAACAGCACTAAGAGTGAAGACTATGCCAAGGCAGGCGAGGTGATGGCGAAGATCCGTCCCTTCGTGACCTATTTCCACTCATCACGTTACATTACCGATCTGGCCAACGGCGACATCTGTGTGGCATTCGGTTACTCGGGCGACGTCTTCCAGGCCGCCGCGCGCGCCGAAGAGGCTGAGAACGGTAATGTGATCGGCTATGCCATCCCGAAAGAGGGTTCTAACCTTTGGTTCGATATGTTGGCGATCCCTGCCGATGCCAAGAACGTGAAGAACGCTCACACCTTTATCAACTACCTGCTGCGCCCAGAGGTGATTGCCCCTATCACCAACTATGTGGCGTATGCTAACCCTAACGTGCCGGCCCAGGAGCTGGTGGATGAAGAGATCCGTAACGACGCGGCTATCTATCCGACCCCTGAAGTGCTGTCACGTCTCTATGTGGCCGATGTACGTCCGATGAAGGCCCAGCGCGCCATGACTCGCGTATGGACCAAAGTCAAATCTGGCATGTAATGCCTACACTTGAGGGCAAGTTCGCTTGCCCTCCATTTCTTAGATCATCTTAACTATTGCAGTAGGTGCCTTAGCGGTGCTTTTTGTGGAGAAGTATTATGGCTAGCAATTCGGGCGTCACCAACAAACCGACAACAAAGACGCAAGGAGAGGTGTTGCTGAAGATAGAGAGAGTCAGCAAGCTATTTGACGATGTTCGTGCAGTGGACGACGTCTCGCTAAATATTAATCGTGGGGAAATTTTTGCACTGCTTGGCGGCTCAGGTTCGGGGAAATCGACGCTGCTTCGCATGTTGGCCGGCTTTGAGAAGCCGACCGAGGGACGCATATATCTCGATGGGCAAGACATCACCGACATGCCGCCCTATGAGCGTCCTATTAATATGATGTTCCAATCTTACGCCCTGTTCCCACACATGACGGTGGCGCAGAATATCGCCTTCGGCCTCAAGCAGGACAAGATGCCCAAGGCCGAGATTGAGCAGCGGGTGAAGGAGATGCTCAAGCTGGTTCACATGGAGCCTTATGCCAAGCGTAAGCCGAACCAACTCTCAGGCGGTCAGCGCCAACGTGTGGCCCTGGCCCGTTCACTGGCCAAGCGTCCAAAGCTTTTGCTACTGGACGAGCCCATGGGGGCGCTGGATAAGAAACTCCGTACTCAGATGCAGCTCGAGGTGGTGGACATTCTCGAGGCGGTTGGGGTGACCTGTGTGATGGTAACCCATGACCAGGAAGAGGCCATGACCATGGCCGAGCGTATCGCCATCATGAACGATGGCTGGATCGCCCAAACCGGTTCGCCAATGGATATCTACGAGAGCCCGGCTAACCGTATGGTGGCCGAGTTTATCGGCAGCGTTAACCTGTTCGAGGGCGATATTGTCGAGGATGAGGTGGATCACGTGGTGATCAATGTGGCCAACATTCCTCAGCCCTTCTACGTGGGTTACGGGGTGTCGACCAGTGTGGATACTACCCAGGTGTGGGTGGCGATTCGTCCCGAGAAGACCCATATCAGCCGCGAGCAGCCAGAGGATGCGCGTAACTGGTGCGCCGGTAAGGTGGAAGATATCGCCTACCTGGGGGGCATCTCGGTTTACTACATACGCCTGTGTAATGGACAGCTCATTCAGTCTGTGATGACCAACAGTGACCGCCGCGCCGACTCGCCCACCTGGGAAGAGGATGTCTTCGTCAGTTGGGAAGCGACCAGTGCCGTTGTACTGAGATCTTAACGGGGGCGTTATGAAGAAGTCATTGAAGTTTCGTTTGCCTAAGGGGCAGTGCTGGACGATAGGCGTGCCCTATTTCTGGCTGCTGATGTTCTTTGCCTTGCCGTTTGCCATCGTATTGAAGATCAGTCTGTCGACCCCGGCCGTGGCGATTCCGCCCTATGAGGCGCTGTATCAGTATGCCGACGAGTCGCTGCAGATCATGCTCAATCTGGGCAACTATATTCTGATCTTCGAAGATCATCTCTATATCAATGCCTATCTGGGCTCGCTCAAGATGGCCTGTGTTACCACCATCGGCTGTCTGCTTATCGGTTACCCCATGGCCTATGCCATTGCCAGGGCGCCTAAGCAGCATCAGACAGTGCTGATCCTCTTGGTGATGTTGCCATCCTGGACCTCGTTCCTTATCCGGGTATATGCCTGGATGGGCATCTTGAGTAACAACGGGGTGATCAATAACCTGCTGATGTGGCTGGGGGTGATCTCAGAGCCGATTCAGATGCTTAACACTAATTTCGCCGTCTATATCGGTATCATCTACACCTATCTGCCCTTTATGATCTTGCCGCTGTACGCCAACCTGTCACAGCTCGATGGCAGCCTGCTCGAGGCCGCGGCGGATTTGGGGTCACGTAGCCTCAATACCTTCTGGAAGGTGACGCTGCCGCTGTCGAAAGGCGGCGTGATTGCCGGGTCTATGCTGGTGTTTATTCCTGTGGTCGGGGAGTTTGTGATCCCTGAACTATTGGGCGGTCCTGATTCGCTCATGATAGGTAAGGTGCTATGGCAGGAGTTCTTCAACAACCGTGATTGGCCGGTCGCTTCGTCGCTCGCCATCGTGATGTTGGCACTTCTGATCATCCCTATCACCCTATTCCATCGTTATCAGTCCAGAAGTATGGAGAAGACGATATGAGCAACAGACTAAGAAAATTGAGTTTCTCCACCCTGATGCTCTGGGGCGGGATGTTTTTCCTCTACGCGCCCATGTTCATCCTGGTGTTCTACTCGTTCAACGAGTCTAAGCTGGTGACGGTTTGGGGTGGCTTCTCGGCCAAGTGGTATGGCGAGCTGTTCCGCGACGACCAGATCCTCGATGCGGTGGCGACCAGCTTAAAGGTGGCGTTCTTCGCCTCCACCATGGCGGTAATTCTCGGCACTATGGCGGCCTTCGTGATGACACGCTTCGCTCGCTCCTGGGGCAAGATGACATTGTCGAACATGATCACCGCGCCCCTGGTTATGCCAGAGGTGATTACGGGTCTCTCGCTGTTGCTGCTATTCGTGCATATGGCGGATCTACTGGGCTGGCCCGCCGAGCGTGGCATGTTGACCGTGTGGATCGCCCACTCGACCTTCTGCGCGGCCTATGTGGCCGTGGTGGTCTCATCCAGGTTGCGTGAGCTGGATATGTCTATCGAGGAGGCGGCTCAGGATCTGGGCGCGACGCCGCTCAAGACCTTCTTCCACATCACAGTGCCTATGATCTCGCCGGCGCTGATCGCGGGTTGGCTGCTCTCCTTTAGCCTGTCGCTGGATGACCTGGTGATTGCCAGCTTCGCCTCGGGACCGGGGGCGACGACCCTGCCTATGGTGGTCTTCTCCTCGGTGCGCATGGGGGTCTCGCCTAAGATCAACGCCTTAGCGACATTGATCATACTGATTGTCTCGCTAATCGCCTTCATCTCCTGGTATCTGGCCCGCCGCGCCGACAAACGCAGCCGTATGGTCAGCGACTAGGCTCGCAGCGTTAGCTCAAGACGACAGGCGGCTGCGCCGCGGCGCCTGTCAACCCAAGCCATTATTATAACGATTCAGGGTGAATGATATGACCTGTACACCTCATGCAAATTCCTATTATGCGGCGTCAGCCAACACCAAGGCGCTGCGCGACAAGTTAAGCGATAACATAGAGACCGACGTCTGTATCATAGGCGCCGGCTATACCGGCCTCTCTTCGGCGATCCATCTGCTGGAGGCGGGCTTTAAGGTGACGGTACTAGAAGCCGCCAGGGTTGGCTTTGGCGCCTCAGGGCGTAACGGCGGTCAGATAGTCAACAGTTTCAGCCGGGATATCGACACCATAGAAAAGGTTGTGGGCACAGAGCAGGCCAAGTTGTTTGGTCAGATGGCCTTCGAAGGTGGCCGCATCCTCAAGGGGATGGTGGCTAAATACAACATCCAGTGCGATCTGAAAGATGGCGGCGTGTTTGCGGCGCTAAACAAGAAACAGATGGGCCATCTCGAGGCGCAAAAAGCGCTGTGGGAGAAGCATGGTCATCTGGGGCACCTAGAGCTGTTGGATGAGCAGGGCATTCGCGACGTGGTGGATACCGAGCGTTATGTCGGTGGTTTGCTTGATAAGAGCGGCGGTCATATTCATCCGCTTAACCTGGCGCTGGGTGAGGCCGATGCGGTGGAATCCTTGGGTGGACAGATCTTCGAAGATTCGGCCGTTGTTCGTGTCGATCAGGGCGAGAATCCTGTGGTGCATACTCAGGAAGGCTCGGTGAAGTGTAAGTTTGTCATCGTCGCCGGTAACGCCTACCTCAAGGGACTGCTGCCTGAGCTGCAGGCCAAGTCTATGCCCTGTGGTACTCAGGTGATCACCACAGAGCCGCTTGGTGAGGAGCTGGCGCACTCGCTGCTGCCCCAGGACTACTGCGTCGAAGATTGTAACTATCTGCTGGATTACTTCAGGCTCTCGGGCGACAAGCGTCTCATCTATGGCGGCGGCGTGGTCTATGGCGCGCGGGATCCTGCCAACATTGAGGCGATAATCCGTCCCAAGATGCTGGCGACCTTCCCGCAGCTTAAGGATGTGAAGATAGACTTTACCTGGACGGGTAACTTTTTGCTGACCCTGTCGCGCCTGCCGCAGGTTGGCCGTATCGGCGGGAACATCTATTACTCTCAGGGCTGTAGCGGCCATGGGGTGACTTATACCCATTTGGCGGGGCAGATACTGGCCGAGACCATCAATGGCCAGGCGAAACGCTTCGACGCCTTCGCCCAGTTGCCCCATTACCCCTTCCCGGGCGGTCACCTGCTGCAGGTGCCGTTCTCGGCTATCGGCGCCTGGTACTACACGATGCGCGACAAGCTGGGCGTCTAGCCAAGTTATAGCCATTAAAAAGCCCGCTCGATGCGGGCTTTTTTGTGTAGGTTCATGCTTGCTTGAAAGAGCAATCAGAGTGCCGATGACTGTTTCTAGTTACTGCTTCTTGCTGGTCATGTTCCACAGCACGCTCTGGTCGCTGCCCATTATGGTGGTAGGCATCTGGCCGTTCCACTGCTGGGCGCGTACATAATCCACCAGAGTCTGAGACTCTCTCAGCGCCTCGGCCTTCTTCTTGATAGCCTCTGCTTCGGCGATACCCTTGAGGCGAATCGCTTCGGCTTCGGCAATTGCCTCGGTCTGAATGGCGTAAGCCTTACCGTCGGCGGTGGCCTTGGCGGCGTCACGCTTGGCGTTCGCCGTGTTCACCTCACGCTGGGCCTCCAGGTTCTGCCGCTCCAGACGGTGTTTCTCGGCGGCTGCGAGGTTTTTCTCTGTCTGTTTGGTCTCGATCGACTGGATATATTTCTGAGGTAGGCCAAGGTTTTCCAGCTGGGCCGAGTCCAGCTTGACCGGGTACTCTTTCATCTCTTCGACAAGAAAATCTTCTATCTGGGCGATCACTCGGCTGCGGTTTTGGATGATCTCCTCGGCCTTGTAACGCGCCAGGGCATCCTTAGCGGCGGATCTCAGCTTAGGGTCCAGGATGCGCGACTCGAACTGACTCAGGCCGCCATAGCTCTTAAACAGGTCGAAGGCCTGGTCGCGATTGACCGTCCAGTTGATGGACACCTCGGCGGTGACCGGCATCTGTTCGTGGGTCGAGGCGTTGAGCTTTTCGACATTCTTGCGGGTACGTATCTCTAAGACCTCGACCTTGTCGACGAAGGGGATCTTCACGTGTAGGCCGGGATTGACCTGTTCTGTGGCCTGGCCGAAACGCTTGATGATGCCCACATGGCCCTCATCGACCGTGTACATGGTCTGGCTGAACAGGACGAGGGCGAAAAGCAGGCCGGCGATTAACACCAGGGCGCCTTTGCCTTTGGTCTTTATCGTCGATAGGTTGGCGATATCCTTAGGTAGTGTGGTCATTATCTCTCCTTGTGACTGTGTCTCTTGGCGGCAATCTTGGGTTGGCGATAGGTGTTACGCCTAGGTTGCGCCAGAGTTAAGGTGCTGAGGATATTACGTTATTTACCCTTTGAGTCAAGGGAGAGGAGGGCGTTAGTGACTGAGGAGCTGGTCGAACTCTTTGAGGGGGAGCGGCTTGCTGAACATATAGCCCTGGCCCTGTTCGCATTCCAGCGCCACCAGTTTTTGCAGCTGCTCGGCATCTTCTATGCCTTCGGCGATAAGCTTGAGCTTGAGGGACTTGGCCAGATGGATCACCGCCTTGACGATATCCAGGCTCTGCTCATCCCCCAGCATATCCTTGACGAAGGATTGATCTATCTTGAGGGTGTTGACCGGGAAGAACTTGAGATAGCTGAGGCTGGAGTAACCTGTGCCGAAGTCGTCGATGGCGATGCTTAGCCCCAGGGAGGAGAGGGTATTGAGCACGTTTAATGCCTCGTCGAAATCATACATGAGGGAACTCTCTGTCACCTCGAGCTCGAGGAAGCTGCTATCGAGCCCGGTGAGCTCCAGCACCTTGGCCACCGAGTCGCAAAACTCGGGATTGGTGAACTGTTTGGCGGCGATGTTGACGGCTATCTGCAGCGGCCGACCTCTTTTCTGCCAGGCCTTAGCCGCCATACAGCTCTGTTTGAGGATGATCTCACCCAACTGATGGATGAGGCCTGTCTCCTCGGCAAGGGGGATAAAGTCCAGCGGCGAGATCAGCTTGCCGCTAGGGTCGTGTAATCGGGCTAGTGCCTCCGCGCCTATGATCTCTTTGGTCTTGAGATCGACCTTAGGTTGGTAGTAGACCTCAATTGCTTCCGTGTCGATGGCGGTGCGCAGCAGGGTGACCAGCTCGTGGCGCTTCGTCAGTTCCTGCTCGAGATCCTCGGAGAAGTAACAGAAGCGGTTGCGCCCCAGATCCTTGGCGCGGTACATGGCAGCGTCCACATGGGTCATCAGCTCCTCGGCCCTGAGGGCGTCCGAGGGGTAGATGCTGATCCCGACGCTGACCGACAGGGTATATTCCTGGCCGTCGATACGAAACGGCGTGTTGAGGCTGCGGACGATATCTGTGGCGATAGAGTCCACCTGGCTGGTGGCGGTGAGCGAAGGCAGCAGCAGGACAAACTCGTCGCCGCCGATGCGCCCCAGGGTGGCGTTGGGGTCGATGAGGGACTGCAGTCGTTTCGCCACCTGCTTGATCACCTGATCCCCATAGCTGTGGCCCAGGGAGTCGTTGAGGTATTTGAAGTGATCTATGTCGATCAGCATCAGGGCGACGCTCTTGTCATAGGAGTCGGCCACGGCGCAGGCGTGGTTGATTCTGTCATGCAGCAAGATGCGATTAGGCAGGTCGGTCAGCTGATCATGGTTGGCCAGGTGGCTCATCTTCAGCGACATGGCCACAGACTCACTGCAGTCGTGAAAGACTATGATGCCGCCTGTGACCTTGCCTTCACTGTCTGTGATGGGGGCGGCGGAGTCTTCAATCTGGAAGATGGTGCCATCCAAGCTGTTGAGCTGACAGTTGAGGGCCATGGCGACGTTGCGTTTCTCCTTGATGGCGATGGTGACCGGATTGGGGCTGCGGTATTTGGTCTTGGCATCGCACAGATCCATCACCTGTTCGATATGCAGGCCGATGGCGTCGCGACACACCCAGCCGGTGAGGCGTTCTGCGATGGGATTCATGAAGGTGATCATCGCCTCGCTATTGGTGGCGATGACGGCGTCGCCGATGGCGTTGAGCATGATCTTCAGGCGCCGATTCTCGGTATCCAGTTGGCTCTTGGCCCGCTTGATGGAGGTGATATCCGTCAGGGTCAGCAGCATGCCTGCCACGTGTCCATCTTGTTTCCTGATGGTGAGATGGGCCTGGGCATAATCTATCTTGCCCGGGGTATCTTCCAGGGCAACCTCGAACTGATGCTTAGGTTTGTTGCTTGCGATGCGGGCCAGTATCTCCTCATACAGGGCCTTAGGGAGCAGGCTAGAGGCGGGCTTACCCAGTGCATCTTGGGGGATAGTGCCGAACCATCTGCCGTTATAGTCGTTATGAAAGCGGTTGAGCAGATCCTTGGACCAATAGGAGATGTAAGAGGGGATCTGATTGACCAGGGCCTGCATATCCTGGCGCGCCTCTATGATGGTCTGCTCCTGACGTTTGAGCAGCAGATGATTCTTGACCCGCAGGCGACAGGTGGCGAGATCGATAGGCTTGTGGATGAAGTCTATGCCGCCCGAACTGAGGGATTTATATTCGAAGCTGCTCTCGCTGTGGGCGGTCACGAAGATCACCGCGCTGTTGCAGGTCTTGGGGTTATTCTTCAGGCGCTTACACATCTCGAAGCCATTCATCTGTGGCATCTCGATATCCAGCAATATGATGGCGGGTTGATGTTGCTCGGCCTTATCCAGCGCGTCCTGACCACCCGTACTACAGATGATCTCGGCCAGATCTGTGAGGGATTGCTCCAGCAGATGTAGGTTGGCGCTCTCATCGTCGACAACTAATATTTTTTGTCGAGTCTCTACATCGTTGCCGAAAAGCATAGAAGAATTCCTTTTCAAATCTGCCGCCTATATTCATCTTAGCCGACTATAATCAGTTTGCTTAAGGTTTTTGACGCTTAATAAAGAAAACCAGATTAAATACTACTTTTTAGCTAGTTAACTGCGAGTAAATGACCATAGTCTCCGATAGAGCGCCGCGCAGTTTATCGCTTATGCTGAAAGCGTATTGGCTGATTAACAGTGTGTTACTGAGGCTGGATAGTAAAAGGAGTTATAGTCCATGGTGCGACAGATTTCACGCTTATCTTCTCTCTTTGGCGGACGCTCACTGCTGCTGGCCGCCTCCATGCTGGTGCTTGTGGTGGCGCTTGTCATCATCGCCAGCTTCGAATCTCAATTAAATCAGAATATTGTTGGTAATCTGCATTCGGATCTCGAGGCCCAGAGCGAGCAGGTCAACAACCAGGCCCAGGACAGGCTTAATCGTTACTTCAACAACCTACGTTTTCTGTTTGAGACCCCGCCTATCTCCGGCCTCTCCCGGGCCAGAAATAATCAGGGGATCGATCCTGTGGACGAGACCCGCTATGACCAGTGGCGTCACCGACTGGAAACTATCTTCGTTGCCTTTTTACAGAACAACCGAGAATATGAACAGCTGCGCATATTGAGCAGTGATGGCATGGAGCTTATCCGGGTAGACAGGCGCGGCGGCGCCGTGCAGGTGATAGATGATACGAATCTACAAAATAAGCAGGGGCGGGACTATTTTCAGGCCAGTAAAGATCTGCAGCAGGGGGAGATCTATACCTCGCCCATCAACTTAAATCGTGAGTTTGGCAAGATAGATTATCCCTATCGCCCCATGTTGCGCCTGGCGACGCCGATCTTCGATGACAACGGCGGTCGCTTCGGCCTGCTTATCGTCAACATCAATGCCAACGACTTACTCTCCTCTTTCAAGCGCCTGGTGCCTGCGCCCATCGAACTTGTGCTGACCGACAGCGATGGCTATTTCTTGGTCCATCCCGATGAGGAGATGCGTTTTAGCCGCGACCTGCATCCAGACCTGGTGTGGGATAAACATTATCAGCAGAGCAAGACACTTAAGCGTAACTTCGAGTTGGTGCTCGACAGCTATCACGATAATAAGCCCTATTATGCCTATCTGCGCGCCATTACGCTCTCTAACGATGCCCAGAGCGGTCGGCTTACCGCGACCCTAATGGCGCCCAAGCAATATGTGCAGGAACTCGCGGTCTCCCGGCGCATCAGTGTTTATAGCTTCATGTTGGCCGTGGGGGTCTTGTTTCTGTTTGTGGTAATCATACTGGGGCGCAGCGCCCGTAGCAGTCAGGCGCTGGCCAAGGAGAAGGCGCAGTCGGCGGCGATCATCGATGGCTCCAAGGATGCCATCATAGGAGTAGGCACCAGCGGCGTGGTCAACAACTGGAACCGCGCCGCCGAGTTACTGTTTGGCTATGACGCCGACTATGCCAAGGGCCACTTTATCAATCAGCTGGCGCTTTTGCCCGAGGTCGACCTGGCGGCCTTGGTCTCAAAGGCTAATCAGGGTAACAAGACACTTAATCTGGACGCCGAGCTGCCGCTGAACGAGGGGCGCATCGTCGATCTCTATGTGTCGGTTTCCCCCATCTTGGGGGAGAATAAGCATGCCCTGGGCGTGGCCATCATCATACGCGATGTCTCCATCGAGAAGCAGGCCGCCAAGAAGATCCAGCTGGTGAACGCCGAGCTCGAGAAGAAGGTGGCGATAAGAACCCAGGAGCTGCAGAAGGCCAGCCTAGTGAAGAGCAGTTTCATCTCTAACATCAGCCATGAGATGCGCACGCCGCTAAATGGCATAGTAGGTACCCTAAATCTGGTGCGTAAAGACTCGCTTACCGAGCGCCAGGCGAGGTACCTCGAGATGGCCGAGGTGAGCGTTAATACGCTTTCTGCGCTGATTAACGATGTGCTGGATCTCTCCAAGATAGAGGCGGGCAAGCTGGATTTAGACATGAGCAGCTTCAATCCCCTCAACCTGATCGAGAGTGTTTGCAGCAGCATGGCGGTGAAGGCGCAGGAGAAGGGGATAGAGTTTGTCATCGATGTGGTCGACCTTCGCTGTCAGAGCATAGACAGCGACCCCCACAGGATCACTCAGATCCTCACCAATCTGATAAACAATGCCATCAAGTTTACCGACCATGGCTATATCAAGGTCAGGGCCCACAGCCGCCTGCGAGAGACGGGGGAGCTAGAGTTTATCTGTGAGGTGTCTGACACAGGGATAGGGATCGCCGAGGAGAATCAGGCCAAGCTGTTTACCGCTTTCTCTCAGGCCACCTCGAGTATTGCGGCCCAGTATGGTGGCACAGGGCTGGGACTCTCTATCTGTAAGGAACTCAGCGAATTACTCAACGGCAAGATGAGTTTCGAGTCCCACAAAGGGCAGGGGAGCTGCTTCATCTTCACCATGGTGTTGCATCAGGGCGAGTTTAAGCTGATGGCGCCCGAGGCGCTGCTGCACGAGATGACCTGTAGCGTCTTGCTGGTGAATGAGGCGCAGCAGGCCTGCGTCGAGGCGGCAATTGCCCGGCTCGGTGGTAAGCTGCTACCGGGCTCGCCCATACGCGACTGGCTCAACCAGGATGCTCCCGTACCCGATGTTCTGCCCCACGTGTTAATAGTGGAGCAGCGTCACTCCCTGCTTACCGATCTCGATAGTCTCTGGCCGACACTGACGGCGACCCATAAGCGATTGCCGCGAGTATTGGCGTTTCAAAAGAGCGCCGATGGCAATAAGGCGCTGAGAAATATTGAGCTCGAGTATCTCAATAACCCGCTGCTCTTCTCCGAGTTTATGCAGAAGTTTGGTGCGCCCAAAGTGAGTTCTGGCGTCGAACATGTTCATCCCCAAGTGACTCCGATAATCTCTGAGGAGGAGGCCCATCGCATCAAAGGTGCTCGGGTGCTGGTGGTCGATGATAATGAGATCAACATAGAGGTTGCCCTGGGGATCTTGTCCGAGCTGCCGCTGGAATTTGTCAGGGCCATCAATGGTCAGGAGGCGCTGACCAGACTGAGGGAGTGCGAGCAAGAGGGGCAGGGCGTGCATTGTATCTTGATGGACTGCCAGATGCCTATCCTCAATGGCTATGACTGCACCCGGGCGATCCGCGCTGGGGAGGCGGGCGAGGCGTTTGTCGATACGCCGATTATTGCCATGACGGCCAGTGCCATGATGGGCGAGCGTGACAAGTGCATCGAGGCGGGCATGAACGACTATATCACTAAGCCTATCGTGGCTGAGCGTTTACAGGAGAAGGTGGTCGATTGGCTGATCTCTGTCTGTGAGTTTGGTGACTTGCCTACTTTAGTTGAGGCTGCGCCTCATGAAGAGATCCAGGTGAAGGATGAGGACTATGTCTGGAACCGTCAACTGGCCCTCAGCCGATTGATGAACAATGAGGTGCTGTTCGCCGAGATCTGCCAGATGTATCACGACACTTCGCCGGCACAAGTTGGCGAGCTGGAGGAGGCGATCGCCGCTAAGGATTATGAGAAGGTGCGTCAGCTCAGCCATGGTCTCAAGGGACTATCCAGCAGCATAGGCGCCATCCAGCTGCAGGAGCAGTTTTTAAGCCTGGAGATGGAGGCGAAGATGAAGAACTGTGATAAGTTGAATCTACTCTTCGGGGTGATAAAACCTTGCTATGCCAAGCTGATGGAGCGGCTGCAGGAGACGCTCGAGCCCAAGGGTGAGGTACAAAACGCGTCTGCCCAGACTTAGGGAGTTTCAATAAAAAATGCCGATAGGTAGATAATGGAACAGAATAACGATATGTCTCCATTAGTTTTTTCTCGTAAGGGGAGAATTCTGATCATCGATGATATGCAGGTCAATATCATCATACTTAGGCAGCTCTTGAGCCAGGAATATGAGATAGCCACGGCTCTGAGTGGTCAGGAGGCGCTCGCCCTGTGTCATAGTTTCAAGCCGGATCTCTTGCTCCTGGATATCGAGATGCCAGGGATGTCCGGCTTCGAGGTCTGTCGCCGTTTGAAATCTGAACCTGGCACCCAGGAGATTGCGGTGATCTTTGTCTCGGCTCATCATGACGAGGAGCAGGAGGTGAGCGGCTTTATGCTGGGCGCAGTGGACTTTATCCATAAGCCGCTCAATGCCGTGATCACCCAGGCCAGGGTTAAGAATCAGATGCTCTTGAAACGTCAATCGGATCTGCTGCGCTTCATGCTTAAACAGGAGGCGACTCGCGGTGTTTCGAGCTAGGCGCGTCGAGCTAGGTATGTCGAGCTAGTTTTAGTGAGAATAAGCTGAGAGAGCCCGAATAACAAAAAAGCCTGCAAGATGCAGGCTTTTTTGTTTGAATTGGTGGCCCCTCACAGACTTGAACTGTGGACCTAACGATTATGAGTCGTGTGCTCTAACCAACTGAGCTAAGGGGCCGACTTAAGATAGTCGTCACTATCGAAAGCGCAAAGAAGTATACGAGGTTTAAAAGCGCTTGTCACCACCGATCTGGCAAGAATTCTGAACTTTGAATTCAACTGCTTATCTGTTGTTCAATCGGCTTATAAGCAGGGGCATAAAATATAAAAGCCAGCACTGTGGCTGGCTTTTCTGCTCTGTTTTAGACGCTGTCAGTGAGTCTATTCATCCAGGAAGGATTTCAAGATCTCTGAGCGAGACGGGTGACGCAGCTTACGCAGCGCCTTAGCCTCGATCTGACGAATACGCTCACGGGTCACGTCAAACTGCTTGCCCACTTCCTCTAGGGTGTGGTCGGTGTTCATATCGATACCGAAACGCATACGCAGTACCTTGGCTTCACGGGCGGTCAGGCCGGCGAGCACTTCGTGGGTGGCGTTCTTCAGGCTCTCACCGGTGGCGCTGTCCAATGGCAACTCGAGGGTGGTATCCTCGATGAAATCACCTAAATGCGAATCTTCATCATCACCGATAGGGGTTTCCATTGAGATAGGCTCTTTGGCAATCTTGAGTACCTTGCGGATCTTATCTTCAGGCATCAACATGCGCTCGGCCAGCTCTTCAGGTGACGGCTCGCGTCCCATCTCTTGTAGCATCTGACGGCTGATACGGTTGAGCTTGTTGATGGTCTCAATCATATGCACCGGGATACGAATGGTACGTGCCTGGTCGGCAATCGAACGCGTGATCGCCTGACGGATCCACCAGGTTGCATAGGTCGAGAACTTGTAACCACGACGGTATTCAAACTTGTCTACCGCCTTCATCAGGCCAATGTTACCTTCCTGGATCAGATCCAGGAACTGTAGGCCACGGTTGGTGTATTTCTTCGCGATAGAAATTACCAGACGCAGGTTAGCCTCAACCATCTCTTTCTTAGCGCGGCGAGCCTTGGCTTCACCGATAGACATGCGACGGTTGATATCCTTGATGGCGGCAATGGCCAGACCGGTTTCATTCTCGATGGCGTCGAGCTTGGCGCGGCAACGTTGAACGTCTTCGGCAACCATCTCCAGCCCTTCGGCATAAGGCTTCTTGGCGGCAATCTCTTCGTTGAACCATTCGATGCTGCTCTCGTTAGAGGTGTAGACCTTAACGAAGTTCTTCTTCGGCATCTTGGCCTGCTCGACACACAGCTTCATGATGAGGCGCTCTTGAATACGCACCTTGTCCATCATTTCGCGCATGTTCTTCACCAAGCGGTCGAACTGCTTAGGCACCAGACGGAACTCTTTGAAGATCTCGCCAATGTCAAACAGAGCGGCAGTCGCTTCTGGATGCTCACGACCTTTAAGCTCAATCACTTTTAGGGCTTTTTCGTGTGCTTCACGCAGCTGGGTGAAACGCTCGCGCGCTTCTTCCGGATCCGGGCCTTTTGGCGAATCTTCTTCATCGCCGTCTTCGTCCTCGTCATCGCCCTCGTCATCTTCGTCGTCGAGATCGTCGTCCGACAATTCTGAGCCGATATGGGTCGCCGTCGGCGCCATGTCTTCGGCATTAGGGTCAACAAATCCAGAGATAATGTCTGATAGTCTGACTTCTTCAGCTTCGTAGCGGTCGTACTGCTCAAGGATCATGGCGATCGCTTGAGGATATTCGGCTACAGACGCCTGAACCGTGTTGATACCTTCTTCGATACGCTTGGCGATTACGATTTCGCCTTCGCGGGTCAGAAGTTCTACCGTACCCATCTCGCGCATGTACATACGCACGGGATCTGTGGTACGACCCAGTTCTGCTTCAACCGTAGCCAGAGCCGCGGCAGCTTCTTCGGCAGCATCTTCATCGGTGCTGTCTTCAGACATCATGATCTCATCGGCATCCGGCGCCTGCTCATAGACGCGAATACCCATGTCATTAATCATCTGGATAATATCTTCGATCTGGTCAGAATCGACCATATCTGCAGGCAAGTGATCGTTCACTTCTGCATAGGTTAAATAACCTTGCTCTTTACCTTTGGCAAGCAACAATTTAAGTTGCGACTGCGGAGTTTGCTCCATAGATATCATCCAAGTTGGGTAACTGTTACAACGACGGGCATTGTGTGCCGCGCAAATCGTCAATTATAGCCGTGTGCACTGTGCTGTGCTAGTCCAAGTGTTTACTTTGTGAGACAAATTTTGCTCTAAGCTTGCCCTTGGATTACTGCGATGAGCTTTTTAAGTTGCATCCGCTCTTCTTTAGTATGGTGCTGTTTTAAGCTCAATTCCTGATAACGTTGCTCAATATATTGATTGTTCAACCAAATCAGGGCTTTTTTGAACTCTTGCTGAAGGTTTTCATCCGCCACTTGATGCTCCCATTGGGCTAATTTCTTCAGGGTGTCTAGCTGTTCGTCACCCCTGAACTGTTCAAGTAGTTGTGCGCTGTTGACCTTCTCGGCGCGAGTTCTGTCGAGTAAGAGGCTGAGCAAATCTATGCCAGCCATCTTGATATGTTTTAGCGCAGGCTGCACCGGCAGGTTATTGCCTAGGTGCGGGTGCTGTACCAACAGGGCGATGGCTAATCGCAGTGGGGTACCGCGTCCCTTAAGCGCTTTGTTTTGCAGGGGCTTATTTGCATCAATGCGTTTAAAGCCGAGCTTACGCTGCAATTCTTCTGCACTGTTCATGCCGAGCTTATAGGCCAGATTCTCGAGTAATAGGCTCTGCAGAACTGTGTCTTGTACTTTCTCTATCAGGCTCATGGCCTGTTTGGCCAGGGTGCCCTTGTCCGTGCCATAGCGGCTGGCTAAGGTATCGAACAGAAATTCCGGAAGTAGTTTGGCCTCGGCAATTAGCTGCTCGAAGGCCGGTTTGCCTATCTGACGCACCAGCGAGTCGGGATCTTCCCCCTGAGGCAAGAACATAAATTTTACCTGGTCGCCGGGCTTGAGCAGTGGCAGGGCGGTTTCAAGCGCCCGCCAGGCCGCCTCGGTACCAGCCTTGTCGCCGTCATAGCAGCAGATCACCTCTTTGGCGCTGCGCAGCAACAACTGAAATTGATCCGCCGTGGTCGAGGTGCCGAGTGATGCCACCGCATAGTCGACGCCAAATTGCGCCAGGGCCACCACGTCCATATAGCCTTCGACAATCAGGATCTGACTGGGATCCCTGTGTCTCTGTTTGAGTTCATACAGGCCATAGAGTTCATAGCCCTTATGAAATATGGGCGTTTCCGGCGAATTCAAGTATTTCGGCGTGCCGTCACCTAAGACTCGGCCGCCAAAGCCAATTACTCGGCCGCGGCGATCGCGAATGGGGAACATGAGACGGTCGCGGAACCTGTCGTAACGCTTGCCGCTGTCGTTCTCAATCACCATACCTGCGGTGAGTAGCTTGTCCTGGGCATCCTGGTTTTGTCGGTAACGTCCCAGCAGACCATCCCAACCATCGGGGGCGAAGCCGATGTTGAAATGCTCGATCACCTCATCGGAGAGGCCTCGATGGGCGAGATAGTCAATGACTTTCTGCTTGTCCGTGTGCTGTTTCAGCTGGCTTTGAAAGTAGCGGCTGGCCTCTTCCATCAGTTGGTAGAGGTCACGGCTTAAGCCTTCGTCGCGGCGTTTGCCTGTGCCTTGCTCTCTGGGGACTTCCAGCCCTAAACGGCCGGCGAGTTCCTCGATGGCATCGACAAAGTCGAGCCTGTCATATTCCATGACGAAATCGATGGCATTGCCATGGGCGCCACAGCCGAAGCAGTGATAAAACTGTTTGTCTCTGCTGACGGTAAAAGAGGGTGACTTTTCGCTATGGAAGGGGCAACAGGCAGAATGATTTTTGCCCGCCTTTTTCAGGGGGACCTTGGCGTCGATGAGATCGACTATATCGGTGCGAGCTACAAGCTCATTGATAAACTCACGAGGTATCGCCATTGCTGTATAAATGCCGCCTTTTCGCGAAATTAAACCGAAAGAGTAGAAACAAACAAGCCGTGCGTAGGCACGGCTCATTCATACATTGAACTTAAGATTACTTGAGTTTTGCCTTGATCAGTGCGCCAATTGACGCCATGTCGGCTCGCCCTTGTACCTTAGGTTTCAATGCTCCCATTACTTTGCCCATATCCGCCATGGATGATGCGCCTACCTCTTGGATAGTGGCATCGACTAGCTCGGCAACCTCTTCTTCAGAAAGAGGCTTAGGCAGGAAAGTCTCGAGGACTCGAATCTCTCCGGCTTCTGCTTGGGCTAGTTCGTCACGACCTGCTGCTTCATATTGAGCGATAGAATCGCGACGTTGTTTAACCATTTTGGTTAAGACAGCTATGGCTTGATCATCATTCAGCGTCTCGCGGTTATCCACTTCGATCTGTTTGATGGCAGCCAGCGCCATACGAATCGTACCCAGACGCACCTTATCTTTGGCGCGCATGGCTTCTTTCATCTGGTCTTTTAGCTGATCAACTAGGCTCATAAGAGATTAGTATAAACGTACGCGACGCGCGTTTTCGCGAGAAAGCTTCTTAGCAAGACGCTTAACTGCAGCAGCTTTAGCGCGCTTACGTGCAGTAGTTGGCTTCTCGTAGAATTCACGAGCACGAACGTCGGCTAGGATACCAGCTTTTTCACAAGAGCGCTTGAAACGACGTAGAGCTACGTCAAATGGTTCATTCTCACGTACTTTAATAATTGGCATACGCCATCACCCCTTAGGTGTAGTTTGTATTGAGTTAATTTCTTAACCCAAGTTAATTTAAAAATGGTGCGGAATTCTATACCGACTGTCGACCTTTTGTAAACCCCCTTGTGGCGATCCTTTCGGGATCCTTTTTCGGGGCAACGTCCTTAAGTTTAGCATTTCCTTGTGTCTATATCGTGACCGACCAGTTGAGGGCGCCTGGTGCATGCCCCATCAAGTCTGGGCTCGGCCGGGATCGTCGGGCGATACTAGGTGAGTGTGCAATCCATTGGTATTTCCGCGGGCAAGCAGGTAAAATTGGCCGCCACTTTATTTAGCGTGATGAGGAAAAATGCGAGTTTTAGGTATAGAGACATCTTGTGATGAGACAGGTATCGCCGTCTATGATGACGAAAAAGGCCTGTTATCTCATGCACTTTACAGTCAAGTGAAACTACACGCCGATTACGGCGGGGTAGTGCCTGAGCTCGCATCGCGCGACCATGTGCGCAAGATCATCCCGCTGATAAGGCAAGCCCTGAAAGAGGCTAACTGCACTCAAGATGATATCGATGCCATCGCCTATACCAAGGGCCCTGGCCTGGTGGGCGCCCTGTTAGTGGGGGCCTGCGTCGGCCGCTCGCTGGCCTTTGCCTGGGGCAAACCCGCGGTGGGCGTGCATCATATGGAAGGCCACTTGCTGGCGCCTATGCTGGAAGAGGATGTGCCGGAATTTCCATTCCTGGCGCTGCTGGTCTCAGGCGGTCACTCTATGATGGTGGCGGTCGAGGGGATAGGTCGCTATCAGGTGCTGGGCGAATCTGTGGATGACGCCGCCGGTGAAGCCTTCGATAAGACGGCTAAGCTGATGGGGCTGGATTATCCTGGTGGACCAAGACTCGCCAAGCTGGCGGCTCAGGGCGAGCCTAACTGCTACCGTTTCCCGCGCCCGATGACAGACCGTCCAGGGCTGGACTTTAGCTTCTCAGGCCTGAAGACCTTTGCCGCCAATACCATCGCCGATGAGCCGGACGATGAGCAGACCCGTGCCAACATCGCCCGCGCCTTCGAAGAAGCCGTGGTCGACACCTTGGCCATCAAGTGTAAACGCGCCCTGAAACAGACCGGCTATAACCGTCTGGTGATCGCCGGTGGCGTGAGTGCCAACAGTCGTCTGCGCGAGAGCCTGGCGGAGATGATGCAGGGGCTCGGTGGTAGGGTCTACTACCCGAGGGGCGAGTTTTGTACCGATAATGGCGCCATGATCGCCTATGCCGGCATGCAGCGACTCAAGGCCGACCAGCTAGAACCGCTAGCGGTGAAGGGAATGCCCCGGTGGCCGCTGGACTCGCTACCGCCGGTCTAATCAACTCGCTCCTTATCGTTGCGCCAAAAGCCCTTCCTACGAAGGGCTTTTTTGTATTCGTTGAACGTATGATTTTGCTTAAGCGAAAGGCTGAGATAACTGCTGAGCTATTGTATGGGTTAGCTATTGTGCGGGTTAATTGGGATAAGACTTAGTTGCCGTCGGTGCGCTTTTTGCGCGATACCTTAGACTCTTCGCCCTTGAGCAGGCGATGAATGTTTTCCTTGTGGCGTATGATGATCAGCAAGGAGAGCATGGCCACGGGCACGGTAAAGCGCTCGTCGAAATACCAGGTGTAGGCGGGGGCCAGTAGGGCGGTGACTATGGCGGCCAGTGATGAGTAGCGGCAGATCAGTACCACTATGACCCAGGTGGCGATCAGTGCCAGAGACAGATCGGCACCTATGGGCGCCATGGCGCCGAAGGCGGTCGCGACGCCCTTGCCGCCCTTAAACTTAAAGAAGATGGGGAAGATATGGCCCAGACAGGCGGCGATGGCGATCACCCCGAGGGATACTGCATCGACGCCGAGACGGAAGGCGACATAGGCGGGCACCGCGCCCTTGAGCATATCGAACAGTAACACCATGGCGGCGGCGCTGGCGCCACCGATACGCAGCACATTGGTTGCGCCTGGATTGCCTGAGCCTTGGCTACGAGGATCGGGTAACCCTCTGAGTCGACAAACTAGCACGGCACTGGATATCGAGCCTGCCAGGTAGGCGGTCAATATCATCGCTAGAGTCAGCAGCGTTAAGCTCAAATTGGTTTCCTTATCCTTCTTAAGGTATTATCCCGCCCTAGTTATTGAGGCGGCTGACTAAACCTTGTATTTTACGCACTGGTTGATTGGCCATGTAATGATAACGGGCGATTTTGGCATCCGTATTCCTATCCCTGATTCGTTGTCATTACAGTCGCTTATCCTACTTGGGTTTTCGGCTGCACGAAAGGGGAAATCACAGATATCTGTGTGATCCGGGGCATTATAACCATATTGGTCCTTGTAGCTTATTAGACCTCTTCTATTACCTAATTTTTTGCCTATCGGGAGGCATCATGGACAAGGTACTTATATCACAGCTGAAAGTCGAAACCGTGATCGGTATTTACGAGTGGGAAAAGCAGATCCATCAAAACCTGCTGATCGACCTCGAGATGGCCTGGGACAACAGCCTGGCGGCTGCCAACGACGACTACCAACATGCCCTGTGTTACGAGACCGTCTCTAACCGGCTCACGGCCCTGATCACCGAGAAGCCGATTGAACTCATCGAGACGGTAGCGCAGATCTGCGCCGACTGTGTGATGGATGAGTTTGACGTGCCTTGGGTGAAGGTGAGGGTGATGAAGCCCGGCGCCGTGCCCAGCGCGCAGGCCGTGGGTGTCGAGATAGAGCGAGGTCATCTGTAACCTTATGGCACGCATCTTCATCAGTATCGGCAGTAATATTCACCCTGAGGGCTATTTTAACGCCGCCCTCAAGGCCTTAAGCACCCATTTCGATAACCTGTGCCTTTCCAGCGTATTTGAGAGCGAGGCGGTTGGCTTCGATGGCAGCAATTTTCTTAACATGGTGGTTGCCGCCGATACCCAGCTTGGTATCGCCGAGGTGGTGGCGCTGTTTAAACAGATAGAGTCGGATAATGGCCGGCTGCCGGGGGCAAAGAAGTTTAGCCCTCGCACCCTAGATCTCGACCTGTTGCTCTATGACGACTTGGTGACCGAGACGCCCATAGTGCTGCCGCGCGCCGAGATCACCACCAACGCCTTCGTGCTCTGGCCGCTGGCGGAGATCGCCCCCGAGCGGGTCCATCCCGTGGCGCAGCTTTCTTATCAGACCCTATGGGACAATTATGATAAGTCGCAGCAGAAGCTGTGGCCTGTCGAATTTCAATGGTCTTATTAATTTCATTAGCCGACCCAAATCGTAAAGGATAATCATGGATATTTTTCAGGTAATAGTCTTGGCCCTTATCCAAGGCCTGACTGAGTTTTTACCTATCTCTAGCTCTGCCCACCTCATCTTACCCGCCCAGCTGCTTGGCTGGCAGGACCAGGGGCTGACCTTCGACGTAGCGGTTAATACCGGCTCCTTGTTGGCCGTGGTGATCTATTTTCGCCGTGAGCTCTTCTCCATGTTTACCGCCTGGACCGGCAGCCTGGTGACGCGTCAGCAGACCCAGGAGAGCAAGCTGGCCTGGTGGATCATTCTGGCAACCATTCCCGCGGTGATCTTTGGCTTTACCGCCAAAGACTTCATCTCGACTCACCTGAGAAATATCGAGGTGATCGCGACAACGACTATCGTGTTCGGTCTGCTGCTGTGGTGGGCGGATAAGTTAAACCGTGAAGGCTTTAGCGAGTTTCAGGTGGGCTGGAAGAAGGCGCTGCTGATTGGCTTCGCCCAGGCGATGGCGCTTATCCCTGGTACCTCACGTTCGGGTGCGACTATTACCGCAGCCTTGGCGCTGGGCTTGAGCCGCGAGGCAGCGGCGCGCTTCTCGTTTCTCATGTCTGTGCCCGTCAGCCTGGGCGCGGCCATCTTGGTGGTGAAAGATCTGCTCTCCAGTCAGGAGGCGATCGATTATCAGGCGTTGATCCTGGGGACGGCGCTGTCGTTTGTGGCCGCCTATCTCTGTATCCATTACTTCCTGAAGATCATCAGCCGCATGGGGATGACGCCTTTCGTTATCTATCGCCTCGCCTTAGGGGCTATCCTGTGTGTAGTGATTTTTGCCTGATAGCCGCGAAGTTAAGTTATTAAGAGAGCCCTATGAATAGTCATTACTTGTGTCCCCTCTGCCAGGCGCCGCTGTTGGTGCACCAAGGCAGCAAGGGGCTGCACTGCGCCAACAAGCACCATTTCGATAAGGGGCCGCAGGGTTACTGGGTGTTCAGTCAGCCCAAGAAACCCCATATCGATTCACGGCAGTTGATGCGTGCCAAACACTTCCTGTTGGAATCGGGTATCTTCGCCCCCGTGGTCGAGGCCATTCAGCGTCAGCTAACTGAGCTATTGCCTAGTGATGCCACGCTGTCGCATCTGGATGTCGACAGCGGCGAGGGCTACTACCTGCGGGCGCTGGCTGGTGTGTTTAACGCGCTTGGCCAATCCTTTGAACAGACAGGTGTCGCCGAGGCGGAGAATGCCCTGTTTGTGGCGGCGAAGGCACAGCCCGAGGCCAATCTGATTCAGAGTCAGCTCAAGGCTCTACCCTTCGCCGATGCCAGCTTCGATCTGGTGAGCCTGTTCGATAAGCCGCTTAAAGGCAAGGAGCCCCTGCGGGTGCTTAAGCTTGGCGGCACCTTTATCTGGTTATCGCCGGGCCCGCGTCACCTGTGGCAGATTAGAGAATTTATCTATCCTAACTTAACCGAGAAAGGCGGTGAGCCGCAGCAGCCAAAAGGTGTCACCCTGGTGGCGAGCGAGCGCATTACTTATTCCCTGGCGCTCAGCGGCGAGCAGGCGCTGACGTTGCTGGAGATGACCCCCTTTGCCTGGCGGGCCAACGATAAGATAAAGCGGCAGATCGCCCAGCAGGAGTTTGCGGCGCTGGAGATAGATCTCTATCTCACCCTGGCGACGAAAGATGCTTAGGTAAAAGTACATTTATTCACCACTAGAAAATCCCGGCGGCTCGGGTTACCCTTTGAGCCAAACCTTTAACTCGATTTTTGGAAAACCGTTTTGATGATGCGTAAATTGCTGTTGCTCATCTTGAGTCTCGCACCACTGCAGTTACTTGCTAATGTATATTCCCTGCCGGCCAATGGCGGCCGCCTCATCGGTGAGCTGCAGACCCATGTGGTCGAGAAGGGCGACTACTTCAAAACCATCGCCGATAAATACAATATCGGTATCTTGGAGTTGATGGAAACCAATCCTGGGGTGGATCCTTTCCTGCCGACTCCGGGCACCCAGTTAGTGATCCCCACCCAGATGCTGCTGCCGGACGTGCCGCGCAAGGGCATAGTGATTAACCTGCCGGAGCTGCGTCTCTACTATTTCCCTAAGAATGGCCGCGAGGTGCATGTTTTTCCTGTGGGCATTGGCCGTATCGGCCGCGAAACCCCAGAGATGACCACCAAGATCAAGGCGCGTATCCCTAACCCGAGCTGGACGCCGCCGGCAAGTCTGCGCGCCGAACACCTGCGTGAGCGCGGCGAGGTGTTGCCGCCCGTGGTGCCTGCTGGCCCGGATAACCCACTGGGTAAGTACGCCATGCAGCTCTCCTATGGCGATGGCAGCTACCTGATCCACGGCACTAACAAGGATTTTGGTATCGGTATGCGCGTCAGCGCCGGCTGTATCAGACTCAACCCAGATGATATCGAGTGGCTGTTCCACCAGGCTAAATATGGCGATAGCGTGCGGGTGATCAACCAAACGGTAAAGATTGCTACTGAGCCCGATGGCCGTCAGATCATCGAGGTGCATTCGCCCCTGTCTAAGACGGAAGATCAGCCCCGTGAGAAGGTGATCAGCCTGAGCAGCAAGGTGGTGAAATTTATCAGCCAGGATAGCGTCGATAACACCAAGGCAAACGATGCCCTGCTGACCCAGAACGGCATCCCTATGGTGATCTCACATCCACCGCTAACGGCGGCTCAGGATTTAGAGATCACTCCCTAGATTTTAGAAGCTTAGATTAGCAGCTTAGGTTTGATTGATTCGTGTTAAATCATTAAGGCGTCCATAGGGCGCCTTTTTTGTGGGCGTTTTTTTAGTGGAGGTCTGGATTGAGTGTCTTAAATAGCCGTGCGTGACTAGGTGCTAAAGGCTAAAACGAAAACTAAGATACAGTCGGTTTAGAAAGCTTAGAGGAAAAGCTTAAAGGATGAGCTGAGTTCGAGAAACTTGAGATGAAGAGTGGGGATGACGAGCTTAGGAGAGAATTGAAAGTTAACGCAGTGGGGGAAAACATATCGGCAACACAGACGTGTTGCCGATACAGACAAATTACTTCTTGTAAGATTTCCAAAATCATTGTTTTTCGTTGTTTTACTTAAATTGAGTTTGTGTAATAAATTACATTGTTTTCAATCGGATATGGTTAAAGTTTGTCTCTTGTTGTTCGCTTGAATTCCCCTAGGTATACTCAGGTGTGTGTCACTATGCGTGTCACTAAAATGGGGAATGAGATGGCAGAGAACAAACTCACAGCAGCCAAAATTGATAGGTTAAGAAAGGAGATTCAAGATAAGCCGAAATCTGTCGCAGATGGCTTAGGTTTGTCTATTCGATTCACGCCTTCCAATAAACCTGAAGCCAATGCACTTTGGTTGTTTAGGTATAGGGTTGGTGCTAGAACCACTAGCCCAAAGCAATTAGCCTTAGGTAAGTACCCCGATTTATCGATAGCTGCCGCTCGTAAGAAGCGGGATAAATGCCGTCAGTGGTTAGCTGAGGGGTTAGACCCGGCAATAGAGCTAAAGCTAGGAGAAGCTCAGACGTTAAAGCCAATAACGCTTTGGGATGCTGTTAATTATTGGATTGATAATTATGCGGTAGACAACCGGAGAAATGCGGAAGTAAACCGTCAACAGCTTCATAAGTGGATACCTGAGCGCGTTAAAGTTCTCCCTGTTGATAGGCTTAAAACCCACAATATGTTAGAGATTTTCCCAAAGGCTCGGGTAAAGCAATATCCTGTCGCGGCATTCACTGTGCTCTCCAATTTAAAGTTGATTCTCAAGTATTGTGCTAAGCGCGGTTATGCTAAAGCGAGTGCTGATATTTATGAGATTGACGTTGAAACCATTGGCGCACGCACCCCTATCAGTAAATCTAGAACACTGATCAAAGATGGTAATTGGCAAGAACTACGAGATCTAGTCAATTGGGTCGAGGCTAAGTGTTGCCTTCCTTATTACCAACACATGCTTAAGCTACTGTATTGTTTTGGCTGTAGAACTAACGAAGTCAGATTGTCGCAAATTGCCGAGTGGGATTTAGACGCCAGGATATGGACGGTACCTAAGTCGAATAGCAAAACTAAGACGGAAATTAAGCGCTGCATTCCCGTTGCACTTATACCTTGGATAGAGAGCCTCATAGAAGATGCTAAGGCGCAGGGGAGTGACTATTTGCTCGCAGAAGTTAAAACAGACAAGGCTGTGGCTGTTTGGGGGGGATCGATATACAAAAAGTTAGGGCATCAAGAGAAATGGACTCTACATGATATTCGAAGAACAGTAGCGACGGGTTTAGCGGATTTAGGTGTTATGCCTCATGTCATCGAGTCACAGCTTGGGCATGTGTTGAAAGGTGTGGCTGGTATCTATAATCGCAGCGACTATCTGGTAGAAAAGGAGGCAGCGATGGAACTTTGGTTGGAAAGACTAGAAATTATCAGGGGGACTTCTGACAATATTGTTTTCTTGCACAGTGCGATACGTGGTTGACCTATGCAAAAGCTTAGTCTTAGCTGATCGTGAATTGTTAACAAGCCTGCTTTAAAATCGCTTTAGCTTTGGGGCTCAATGGACTGACCCTCAGTATTATAGTATTTCGGCGACATCTTTATGCTCAAGTACATTGAAGGTTCAGAATAGAGGTTCCCGTTTTTTGAACAGCCAGGATGGGGGACTATTGGGTGGTTTGGGGTCTGTAAGGCTGCTCTAGCTTCTTGGCTAAAATTTAAGATTTTTCTAGTGCCGCATTTCAGGCACACTTCTTTACCTGCTCGTGTTTTTATGATCATTAGGCGTATCTCTAGTGCCTTTAGTTTCTTCATTTTAGTGCGGTACGATGGAGAAATTACCCTAAATATATGATGCATTAAGCGACATTTTCGGCTTTGCTCTAATTTATCAATCTGTATAGCGACCAGAGCTTCGTCATCTAAGCTTTCGACAGGGGCAATTGAGCCGCAATCAAAGCACCACCCCAGCTTGCGATTCACTGATATTTTTTCATTGTTAGCCGTTAGATAGTATTTGGGTCCCCAAGTCACCGAGGATAGGCAGGAAAACTCGCATTGGGTGCACTTTATCTCTGACGCTAATGCCATTCTGATTCCTTAAAAGTATCTTTAATCGGTGCAAGGAGTTCTCTTAGTTATACTGCCGCTCATTATTTATACATTCAATTCTATTTGTCGCTCTAAATTTTACTGGTTGTGGCAGGGATTTTTAATGTTGTTTTTATTAGATAAGTTTGAACAATACTAGGTGATCAGGCTGTTGATAACAAAGGTTTTTCTCTTGATTTGTGAAGCGTGAAAATAAAAAGGAGGATGTTCTTCTGTATTGTCATTTTTTTACCCTTTAAAAGGAAAAATTATGAGCAACTCTGAAATTAAGCCTCAAGCCGAATCCAAGCGTAGACCTCCACCGCTAGCCAGTTCAGACGAGCGCAAGAGAAGGGCAGCCAAAAAGAAAGAGTCTATTGATGCAAGGAATGAGCGGGTTATAGAGGAGCAGCTCAGGCAATTAGTTTATGTACTTAAAACGTTTGACGATGTGATTATTGATACGTGTAGCCGGTTGGATGTGTCCAGAGAAGAGCTATTAGCCAAGGCTTTCCAAGCCAATAAGCATCTGCTTGAACCTGTTGGTAACTCCGAAGAAATTAGCATCATTTACTCTTTGAAAGATAGGGTTCTCGCAAAAGAAATCCCCCTTCCTGACATAAACTCACTTGCCTTTTCTAGCCCAGATTTGCCATCGATGCAGTTAATCTTACTCGATTTATTGTTCGCCTTTTGGCGGGTTATTGCTCAAGCCGAAGACCTAGGTCAAAGCCTGGGGTCGGTCATCAATGATGGAGCCCGCAAGAAACACCAACGTATTCAAAACAGCATAAATAAAGAAGGTACAAAGACAAAAACGACATTAAAACACGAAGAAAAGGCTGATGAATTTATAGCTGAGCTCCTAGAGGCTGAGGGTACTCGCTATGTTAAGCAGATGTCGATTGCGCACCTTGCAAGGCGCTTAGATAAAAAGCTTGACGATATAGATATATCTATTCGCTCTTATGAAAAAGCAATAAAAGTGGTTTTAGCTAAACGGGGTATAGAGAAAGGACGAAAGGCTAAGAAGAACAGGATAAGCACAAATTAAACGTAAAAGACACATTACGCCCTTATGCGTTTTTTTTTAGTCATTTTCTCCCATACAGTGTGCACAAACATAAACCTAGTAAAACTGGCAGGAGAAAAAATGCATAAATTTGAACCATTACCTCGTCTGCTTACACAGCAGCAGGTTTGCGAGTCTATCGGCGTAGGGCGTACATGGCTATGGCGAGCTGAAAATGAGGGGCGTTACCCTAAAGGCATTCGCTATAGCAAGCGGTGCGTTAGGTATAGAGCAGATCTACACGATCAGTTTATTAACGGTAAGTTTGGGGAGGCTGCAAATGATGATTAATAGCAATTTCGAAGTTGGTATCGGCGACTTGGCGATAAACATGGATACCCTGCCTAAGTCCGCACCTTTTGCACACGAGTTATTGTCTAACATGCATAAGAAACATAGGCAGATCATGCTGTTTTGGTTGAATGGCTATTCAACGTCTCCTATGGGATACGGCATAGCTGACGTTGAGGTGATTAAAGAGGATGGCTATGTCAGTGAATTACGAAATGGCTACCTTATTGATTTTAGCGTGGCTCAATGCGGTAAGCTTAGTAAGCACTACATGACACCTGAGCAAATAGACCTGTTTCTCAAAGAGCCTCTCGCCATGAAAGTCTCAGTGTGGAGCAAGCTCAATGATGAGAAATTACAGCGTGATAGCCAGCAGTTGAAAAGCATCAAGTTGCGACGCGGTTTTGGCTGGATTATGGAGAAGCTGGGCATTGAAAACCCAATGGATTCAGCCAATGACGATTGACTCTCTTAGAGCATGACAAAAAAATATGGCTCCTTTGAAGGAGCCATTTTTCTATCACTTTTAAGGTTAACAGTTTGCCGACCACAACCTTATCAAGCGCATGGATTATAGCATGGTATTTGAGCTAACCAATTACGTTAATGCACTGAATTTATTTGTTTTACTGCTAGCAAACAACCTGAAACATCATTTTAGGGATTGTAAGCCTAACTTTTGTAGTCTTAGATGGCTTGTAGCCTGTGTGGCACCTATCGGTGGGCTATGTCAGCCGCCTCTTCAGCGGGGGTATTTAATAATATCTCCCCGCTTTTTGGGGAGGTGTTATGTATGTTAGCGACTCGCCGGTTATTGATTGTTTAGGGGCAACCTGGTCAGTCAATGCTAAACCCTCGGGGATATATCCCTCAATGGCTAAACGGTTTATCAGTCAATTCTTAATTATGCTGAGTCATTATAAACGAGTGCATGTGCTTCGCTTTGACCTGCACCAGCGGGATTACAATCCAAATAACAAGCGGATCACTGTATTCAATAGGCGATTATTTAAACGATTAAAGAAGAGGTATTCCATAAAGAAGCTCGGCTATTGCTGGGTGCGAGAACAGGAGCTTGCTCAAGCGCAGCATTATCACTATGCGCTCTTTATGGATGGGCGTATCGTGCAATACCCGCACAAGGTGTTAGAGATGGTCAATCAGGTTTGGGAGGATATGGCGGGTACCTGCTTTACACCTAAAAACTGCTTCTACAACGTCAGTCGCGATGACTTTGAACAAATCCAGGCTGTGGTATACCGCATAAGCTACTTTGCCAAAGCCGTTGGTAAAGGCTGCCGCCCTCCGCAGACTAAGGATTACTCAACCAGCAGAATTGAGCTTAAGCAATGACTCAAAGTCAGGGGGCGAATAAAAGGGATGTTTTTCATCCAGAAGAAGGTTTGATAAGTCCATTCTTTGGTTGTTCTTTGAGGTGGCGAGGTAGATCGCGGTATTTAAATATCTTAATTGAAGATGCTGGTGGAATGCTCTCGTTGATAATTTATTAAGGCAAATCAAACAACTTGTATCCATTCATTGCTCCACTAGCTTCAACGCCGTAGAATCCAGCTCTACACCAATGAATACCAGTTAATTCGATTCAAAGTCGTTTTTATGAGTGAACACATGACAAATACTAGTTTTTCCCAAACTGCCGCTTTTATCTGGTCTGTAGCAGATCTCCTTCGCGGCGATTTTAAACAATCCCAATATGGTCGTGTGATCCTGCCGTTTACTCTGCTGCGTCGCCTCGAGTGTGTGCTTGAGCCAAGCAAAGACGCCGTGGTTGCCGAATTTGATCGTATTAAGCCTATGAACTTGCCGGAAGAAGCGCAGGAAAAGTTCTTACTACGTGCAACTCAATCACCAGCACAACCCGATGGTTTGTCGTTCTTCAATACCTCGCCAATGAACCTTGGCAAGATGGGACAAAGCAACATCAAGGCGAACCTTGAGAAGTACGTGCAGTCATTCTCCAAAGATGCGCGTGAGATCTTCGAGCACTTCAAGTTTGATGAGTTTGTTGGTCTGCTGGAAGATGCCAACCTGCTTTACAAAGTGGTGAAGAAGTTTGCCACCACCGACCTAAGCCCAAACAGCATTTCCAACCACGATATGGGCTTGGTGTTTGAAGAGCTGATCCGCCGCTTTGCGGAAAGCTCGAATGAAACTGCTGGTGAACACTTTACCCCGCGTGACATCGTGCGCCTGACGACCTCTTTGGTGTTTATGGAAGACGATGAAGCCCTAACCAAAGATGGCATCATCCGTACCATCTATGACCCAACAGCGGGTACAGGCGGCTTCCTCTCTTCAGGCATGGAATACGTGCACGAACTCAACCCGAAAGCGGTGATGCGTGCGTTTGGTCAGGAGCTAAACCCAGAGTCCTACGCTATCTGTAAAGCGGATATGTTGATCAAAGGGCAAGACGTTAGCCGTATCAAACTAGGCAACACCCTATCGAATGACCAACTGCCAGTCGACAAGTTTGATTACATGCTGTCTAACCCGCCGTTCGGTGTCGATTGGAAAAAGATTGAGGGCGAAATCAAAGATGAGCACGAGCAAAAAGGCTTTGATGGACGCTTTGGCGCTGGCTTGCCGCGTGTATCTGATGGCTCGCTGCTGTTCTTGATGCACCTTATCAGCAAGATGCGCCCAGTCTCTTGGCAAAAGGAGAAAAATGTTGATAACCAAGTCACAGATGGCGGTCGTATTGGCATCATCCTAAATGGCTCGCCGCTGTTTACTGGCGGTGCAGGTAGTGGTGAAAGTGAAATTCGTCGCTACATCTTAGAAGCTGACCTGCTTGAAGCCATTGTCGCGCTGCCAACCGATATGTTCTATAACACAGGTATTGCGACTTATGTTTGGGTTCTGACCAACAAGAAAGACCCTGAGCGTAAAGGCAAAGTGCAGCTTATCAATGGTGCCAACTTAAGCCACAAAATGCGTAAGTCGCTAGGTTCTAAGCGTCACTTCCTGACCGATGATGAAATCCGCGCCATCACCAAGAACTTTGGTGAGTTTGTTGAGGTGGACACCCTGACCGAAAGCGGCAAACCACTGACCGCTAAGATTTTCGATACCCATGAGTTTGGCTACCGTCGCCTGACTATCGAGCGCCCATTGCGTTTGTCTGCACAAATCACCGATGAAGCGGTGGAATCACTGCGCTTTGCACCTAAGCCATTTAATGCTGTGATGCAGTCCGTTTATGAGCAGTTTGGCACAGAATGGGATGACAACACTTATGGCACACTGATTGAAGTAGAAGCCGAAGTGCGTGCACTGATCAAAGCGGACTTCCCAGAGCTGAAAGAAAAGCAAATCAAAGACGTACTGGACAGAAAACTGTGGTTAAGCCAAAAAGCCTTGATGGATGATGCCAAAGCCCTGCAAGTTGCTATTGGTGAAAACGCTGGTGGACAGGCTCTTGGTGGTAGGTATCAGCAATCTGACGATTTCAACCAGTTTGAGCTGACTTTGAAAGGCGTGTTCAAGACTACTGGTATCAAGTTCGACGCCAAGCAGAAGAAACAGTTCATTGATGCAATCACATGGAAGAACCAAGACGCGGAGCCTGTGATCAAAAAAGTGCTGAAAGAAAACGCGCAGCCGCTATACGGGGCATGTGCCTACGGCGGCTCTTTGAAAGAGTACAAAGGCAAAGTGGTTGAGTTCCAACAAGATGGCGACCTGCGTGATAACGAGAACGTGCCGCTTGATCCAAGTGTCACCACCATTCGCTTGATTGAGAGATACTTTGAACGCGAGGTGAAACCACACGTTGCCGATGCATGGATTAACGCAGACAAACGCGATGATAAAGACAATGACATTGGTGTGGTGGGTTATGAAATCCCATTCAACCGCCATTTCTATGTCTATCAGCCGCCGCGTGATTTGGCAGAAATTGATGCCAATTTGGACGATTTAAGTAAAGACATTATGAAGCTACTGCAAGAGGTACATTCGTAATGGGCAAGTATCAAGCGTATCCAGAATACCAACATAGTAACGTTCGGTGGCTACCTGATTTACCACAACATTGGGGTGTTGAACGCATCAAACGGATGCTAAAACTCAAAAGAACTCTAGTGGGTAAAAAATCCTCTGAGTATCAATTACTATCTCTTACTCTTAAGGGAATCATCACTCGTGATATTTCAACGGGGGAGGGAAAAATCCCAGAGAGTTTCGATACATACCAAGAAGTAGAAAAAAATGATTTGGTTTTTTGTCTGTTTGATATGGATGAGACTCCACGTACAGTTGGCTTGTCTGCTTTAGATGGGATGATCACTGGTGCGTACAACGTATATGGATGCTTAGATAAGTGCTATCCAGCTTATGCTAACTATTACTTCTTGCACATTGATAAATTCAAAGGTCTGCGTCCTTTTTATACTGGTTTAAGAAAGGTTGTTCGCTCTGAATCGTTCGACAATATTGAAATGCCATGTCCTCCGTATGAAGAACAAACCCAAATCGCTAATTTCCTCGATCACGAAACCGCCAAGATTGACACCTTGATCGAAAAGCAGCAGCAACTGATTAAGCTGCTGAAAGAGAAGCGCCAAGCAGTGATCAGCCATGCGGTGAGTGCTAAGGACGGGGAAAGAACCGCAAAACTATCATATTTCATTGATTTGTTATCGGGGTACGCATTTCCAAGTAGTGGATTTAAGCAAGAGCCCAGCGATGCTATTTCACTTTTGAGAGGAGTCAATGTGGGTGTTGACCATATCAAATGGAATGAAACAGTTTATTGGCCTGCGAGTGATGCTCCAAAGTTGAAAGAGTTCGTGCTTGAAGAAGGTGATATTGTCTTTGGTATGGATCGTCCGTGGATCTCATCTGGCGCACGCGTTGCTGAGATAAAAAACAGTGATCTACCGTGCTTTTTGCTACAACGAGTCGCAAGGATAAGGAGCTTAGAAGGAACATATCAACCCTTCGTAAAATTATGTTTAGCTAGCAATGAATTTAAACGTTTTGTAGAGGCAGACTTAACAGGGGTTAGCGTTCCTCACATAAGCCCTGAGCAAATAAAGAGTTTTCCTATAAGAGCCATTGGTTATGAAAAACAAAAGTATGTGACAGATCTTGCTCTTGCTAATTGTAAAAAGCTGGATGAGATCGAGAAGAAAGCGGAAAAAGCTATAAATTTGATGCAAGAACGCCGCACCGCTCTTATTTCAGCCGCTGTCACAGGCAAGATTGACGTACGCTACTGGGTTAAACCTAAAGAAACAAAAGAGGTAAATTAAATGGACATAGCGGTTTGGAAACGGATTTCAAGTTTTACGGCATTGGATAGCTATCCGTTGTTACCTTGCCCCCACTGTAATAATGTGGCACTACAGCTTGATCAAGACAGTATTCAATTAAGACCAATTAAAGAAGACACCTTGTTGGTGGCAAGCCGAAAATACCGTGATGAAAAGTATACTAAGCAAACAAGTCTAAAACAAAAGCAGGATGCCATAGATGAAAGTGACGGTTTTTGGTTGCCGTTGCTTGGTACTATTACGACGTTATATATGGATGCTATTGATCCCATCAATGGTGATCCATTTCTCTTTAATGCCTTTTTTACCTGCAACGATTGCGGTGAACATGTAACGGCTTCTGGCGTATTGCTTGAGCCGAAAAAATGGGCTGATGAATCAACATCTAAAGCTAAGCAGATTAAAGTCGAACATTTCTCCCCTACAGTGCCATTTTTTCCACTGTCAGCGAATACTCCGAAGCTAATTGGAGAAGAACTTTATAATGCGTTTAAGCATTTTCATTTTGACCCTCTGTCATCGGCTTCAAAATTGCGCCGAGCAATTGAACGGTTCTGTGATGATATGCTGGTGGAAGGTAGCAACTTGAACCGCAAAGTACAAAACCTTGCTAAAACTCACCCTGAGGAAGCTTCCTATTTAGAGCCGCTAAAGCTTGTTGGCAATGAGGGGACTCATGGTTCTAATGTCGATGAGTTAGATTTACTGTACGGTTTTCAAATGTTCCAGTTTGTATTAGAGATGTATGATAGAAATGCGCGGTTTGAATCTTTGCAAGAAACGTACGACAAGCTAGCGGACAAAGTTGGGAAAGAGCGTTTACAGCTCGCGCACAAAAAAGAGCTAACCATTTTAGCCCAATAAATGGAATCTTCGGAAAAAGTTATGAACAACGCAGCTCTAGAACGAGTTTTTCAGGACGACATTATCAGCCAGATGGTTGCCAATGGCTGGGTGCAAGGCACTGGCGAGGGCTATAACCGCGAATCGGCATTATATGAAGCGGATGTGCTGTCCTTTATCAAACAGACGCAGCCGAAAGAGTGGGAGAAGTTCTGCAAAGTCTTCCCAACCGATTCAGATCGTCACTTCCTTGATGCTTTGGTTACGCAGCTTAAAAAGGCAGATGAGAACGCCACTGATCGCGCTTCACGCACCTATGGCACCTTGGGGGTGCTTCGTCATGGTTTGAAAATTCGCAATACCCGTTTTGAATTGTGTCAGTTTAAGCCAGAGCATAACCTCAACCCTGAAACCTTGGCGCGTTACCAGCAAAACATCTGCCGTATTGTACCTGAGCTGGTTTACAGTCCGTATGCCACCAAAGAACAAGAATTGGAAACAGGTAAAAAGGCTAAGAAGTGGCGCATTGACTTGGTGCTGTTCGTTAACGGTTTACCTGTCTCTACCCTTGAGCTGAAATCTGAGTTCAAACAAGCGGTAGAAAACGCCATTTCGCAGTACAAACTGACCCGTTTACCTAAAGATCCAGCCACTAAAAAGCCAGAGCCACTTTTGAGCTTTAAACGTGGTGCGTTAGTGCATTTCGCGGTAAGCCAGTATGAAGTTTTCATGGCAACCAAGCTGGCGGGTGACCAAACGTTTTTCCTGCCGTTTAACAAAGGCACGCATGATGGCGGTAAGGGCAATGATATTCCAGAAGATGAAAATCGCTACGCCACAGATTACCTGTGGAATGAAGTATTAACGCCAGACAACCTGCTTAACATCATCGGGCGCTTTATTCATCTTCAAATTGAAGAAAAAGAAGATTGGGAGGGGCGTAAAACCAAGAAAGAAACCTTGATCTTCCCGCGTTACCATCAATGGGATGTGGTAACCAAGCTGGTTAACGCCGCAATTGAAGAGGGTACAGGTAATAAATACCTGATCCAACACAGTGCGGGTTCGGGTAAATCCAACTCGATTGCATGGACAGCACACCAGCTCTCGACCTTGCATGATGCCAACGGCAACAAGCAGTTTGATTCAGTCATTGTGGTGACTGACCGTACCGTTTTGGATGATCAGCTACAAGACACTATTTATCAATTTGAACATGCTGATGGCGTTGTAGGGCGTATAAACCGTAAAGAGGGCGATGGCTCGAAATCAGAGAAATTAGCGACGGCATTGGAAACCTCCCAGCCAATCATCATCGTGACCATTCAAACGTTCCCGCATGTGTTAAAGGCGATTGAGAACTCGACGTCACTGAAAGAGCGTCGATACGCCATCATTGCCGATGAAGCGCATTCTTCACAAACAGGCGCAACGGCTCGCCAGCTCAAAGAAGTATTGATGACGGATGAAGCCGATGATGACACTGAACTTTCCTCTGAGGATATTCTTGATGCTACCGTTGCGGCTCGTAGGGGCAGTGCTAACCTGAGTTATTACGCCTTTACCGCCACTCCAAAGCCAAAGACTCTAGAGTTGTTTGGTCGTAGACCCGATCCAGAGCAACCCGCGTCTAAACGCAATTTACCAGTGGCTTACCATATCTACTCTATGCGTCAGGCGATTGAAGAGGGCTTTATTCTTGACGTGCTAAAGAACTACACCAACTACAAGGTTATCTATCAGCTCAAACAAAAGCTGGAAGCCGAAGACAAAGAGGTTGATTCAGGCAAAGCTAAGGTGAAGCTCAATAACTGGGTGCGCCTGCATGACCACAACATCTCACAGAAAGTGAAAGTGATTGTTGAGCACTTCAAAAAGAACGTGATGGGCTTATTGGGTGGTCAAGCCAAAGCAATGGTGGTCACCAGCTCACGGAAAGAAGCCGTACGCTACAAGCTGGCTTTTGATAAGTATGTGGCTGAGCATGGCTATGCTGGTATTCGTGCTATGGTGGCGTTCTCTGGCGAAGTGGAGTTTAACGCCGCCGATCCAGACTGCACTGCGTTTATGGATCAGAAGTTCACCGAGCACAATATGAACCCTGACCTTAAAGGGCGTAAGATGCGAAAAGCGTTTGATACCGACGATTATCAGGTAATGCTGGTGGCAAACAAGTTTCAGACGGGTTTCGATCAACCCAAGTTGTGTGCCATGTATGTGGATAAGAAGCTAGCAGGTGTTGAGTGTGTACAGACGCTTTCACGCTTAAACCGCACCTATCCAGGCAAAGCGGAGTCTGGTACCTTTGTGCTCGATTTTTATAACGATCCACAAGATATTCTTGATGCATTCCAGCCTTATTACCAAGTGGCAGAGCTTGAGGATGTGTCTGACCCTGATAAGATTTTTGACCTGTCAGAGAAGCTGCGCACCAGTGGTATTTTCTTATGGACGGAGGTAGAGCAGTTCGTTGATGCCTTCTTTACCAAGAACAAGTCTAATGCTGCTATCAGCAATATCTGCAAGCCAGCCATTGACCGCTGGCGTAAGCGTTACAGCTCAGCGGTAGAAGAGTACCTTCATGCCAAGAACGTCTTTGAGCGCACTAAAAAAACGGGCGATGCCGTGTTAATCGCTAATGCAGAGAACACCTTCAAAGAGTGCAAGCAAGAGAAAGACCGTCTTGAGATCTTCAAAAAGGATTTAGGCAGCTTTGTACGCTTCTATGAATTTATGTCGCAGATTGTCGATTATGACGACAAAGAGCTGGAAAAGCTGAGCCTGTATGCGCGTCACCTGCGCCCAATGCTGCGCGAGAAAGTGATTGAAGAGGATGAGCTGGATCTCGACAATGTGGTGATGAGCCACTATCGCTTATCGAAGATCCGTCAGCAGGATATTCAGCTAAAGGAAAATTCTCCTGAATACAAACTCCAACCGAGCAATGACGTTGGCACGGCTAAGCCAAAGGATAAGAAAGAAGAATTCCTGTCTCATATCATCGAGCGACTGAACGAGGTGTTTGTTACCGACAACCTGACTGATAAAGACATGATCAACTATGCCTTTACGGTGCGTGACAAGCTAACCGAGAACGAAATGGTAATGAGCCAAATCGCTAATAACACCCGCGAACAAGCCATGCTGGGTGACTTCCCGCGTGCGATTGATGACGCGATTTTGAATAGTAATGAGGCTCACCAAGAGCAGATGATGCAGTTGTTGTCTGACCCAAATAAGACCAAGCAGTTTGCGCGCGTTATCTTTGACATGTTGAGTGGGTATCGCACCTAATCTCTTGAGAGGCTAGGGAGTTCCGGCAAGTAACAGAAAGCAAGCTGCGTTCAAATGGATGCAGTTTGCTTTTTACTTCATACATCTTCCACCAGCAAACTTTTAAACGCCTTTCCTTGTCACCGAGCGATGTTAGTCCCGCTGTTTGGATCATTTGTAAAAACAGGCACTGTCAAAACGAAACGGAAAAGGATCACTTTTCTAAAATCGTATAATTATGAATTTTATCCATTTATCTGGTTTTTAGTGTTAGATGCCGATTGAGCATTTTGGATCACGATATAGTGCTGTGGGGATAAATAGCGAGGTAGTGATAGCTAGGGTGAGAGTACTTTGTCTATAAGGTGCTAAAAAGTCATTTTGCTTAGCTATTGAATGGTGGAAAAAATTAAGGCTTGGCTAGGTGTGTGTCACTATGCGTGTCACTATTAGTCACCTTAAACCAAGCCTCACAAGTTAACTTATTGATTAATAAGTTTAACTTACAGACACATTACTTCTTGTAAGAAGAAGCGATGTTGTCGATGCGGTCGTTAGCACGCTTAGCTTCAGCTTGTGCGTCCATCGCAGCAGCTTTTGCATCTTTAACGTCAGCAGCAAGAGCACCTTGCTCAGACTTCAGAGAGCTAACTTCAGCTGATAATTGATCAACTTTGTTGCCTAGGTTAGCAACGCTTTCTTCTAGAGCAGTAGTGTTTGCGCAACCACCAAGAAGGGCAGTCATTGCTACGCCAGCAATCATCAGTACTTTTTTGTTCATTGGGAAATCCCTTTAAATAAGTTGGATTGAGTTGGAGCAGCCGAAAAGTACAACTGCAACTGGTTAATTATGTCATAGCCATTTTATTTTGCTATGAATTTTCACCCTAAGGTCGTAATACAATATCTCATGATTGTGCAAAATCAAGCTTGTCGAGGGTTTTTGCTCAAATTTTGGCTAATGATCACTAAAACTTAACCTTCGATTAGCTATGGCTTTGCATTTACGGCGGTTTTTCGCTTGTACTGCTCGATGACCTCGACCCTTTGCTTGTGTAATTCCGCCTTGATATCGGCGCCCTTAAATCCCGCCTCTATGATAGGTTTTATCGCCACATTGCGCGCAAGCTCAAAACAGTGCTGCACATAGGCCCCTTGGGGATAGGGGCGCTCCTCCAGGCCTGTGCGTCCCTTGCTGTCGGCTTCGCAGGCCAGCAGGAGTTGCGGCAGTCTCTCGGGCTTACGCCAGAGATCGGCCTTGTCGAACAGCTTGACCATGATCTCGGCTCGCAGCTCGAAGGCGTTATGGATGTTCTGATGCTGGTCGCTCACCAGCAGGGCCAGATCCCGGTAGTCGTTAGGGACGCGAAAGCGCTCGCACAGGGCGCGAATGAGGGGCAGGCCTTTTTGGCCATGGCCGTGATGTTTCGGCAGATGTTCCTTGGGCGACAGCGCCTTGCCAAGGTCGTGTACCAGGGCGGCGAAGCGCACCTGCTTGTCCTGGCTGAGTCTGGCGGCTTGCTCAAGCACCATCAGGGTGTGTATGCCGGTATCTATCTCTGGGTGCCACTGCTCTGGCTGAGGGATGCCAAACAGGGCTTCTATCTCGGGAAAGAGTATCGCCAGGCCGCCAGCTTCTCTGAGCACCTCGAAGAACACCTGGGGCGCCTCTGTGCTCAGCGCCTTATCCAGCTCCTGAAATACCCGCTCAGGCGTTAGCGCCTCGAGCTCACCGCTTGTGGCGATGCGTTGCATCAGTGCCATGGTCTCTGGGGCGACCTTAAAGCCCAGGGGCTGAAAACGGGCGGCGAAGCGGGCGACCCTGAGCACCCGTAGCGGATCCTCGACGAAGGCATCCGACACATGCCTGAGCAGGCGCTGCTCGATATCGGCCTGTCCGCCATAGGGATCGAAGACTTGCCCCGCTTCATCCTGGGCGATGGCGTTGATGGTGAGATCCCGCCTCAGCAGGTCTTCCTCCAGGGTGACATCGGGCGCCGCGTAGACGCTAAAGCCGCCATAGCCGACGCCTGTCTTACGCTCGGTGCGCGCTAGGGCATATTCTTGCTGTGTCTTAGGGTGGAGAAATACGGGGAAGTCTTTGCCCACCTGACGATAGCCTTTATCGAGCATTTCCTGCACTGTGGCGCCCACCACCATGTAGTCACGATCTTTAATGGGAATATTGAGTAACTGGTCGCGGACGGCGCCGCCAACTAAATAGATCTTCACGTCTCACCAAGGGAAATCTTTGTATTGGCCTAAGCTTATCATGGCAAGTTGTTAAATCGCATCCTTTCGCGGCTTAGATAGCTGGCTCGAGGCGCGGCTTTAGCGCAATTATTTGGGGGGAATTTTTGACAACGTCTCCCCTAGGGATTAATTTGAACCGTCATTACTATTTTGGGACTGAGACGGCATGTACAAGGCGTTTTACGGACTAAGCGATAACCCGTTTTCGATCGCACCCAACCCTCATTATCTGTTCCTGAGTGACAGGCATCGTGAGGCGTTGGCTCATTTAACCTATGGATTGGGTGAAACCGGTGGTTTTGTCTTGTTAACCGGCGAGGTGGGCACGGGAAAGACCACAGTGTCGCGCTGCCTGCTCAACCAACTGCCTGAAAATACCGATACCGCCTTTATCCTCAACCCCTCGCTGACCGAGCTTGAGCTGCTGGCCACCCTGTGTGACGAGCTGGGGGTGCATTATGGCGAGTCGCCCACCCTGAAACAGCTCACCGATAAGCTGAGTCAGTTCCTGCTGGCTAACCATGAGAAGGGGCGCAATACCGTCCTGATCATCGACGAGGCGCAGCATCTGCGGGCCGAGGTGCTGGAGCAGCTTAGGCTGCTGACCAACCTGGAAACAGATACCAAGAAGCTACTGCAGGTGATCCTAATCGGTCAGCCGGAGCTACAACAGCTACTCAAGCGTCAGGAGCTCAGGCAGCTGGCCCAGCGCATCACCGCACGTTATCACCTGCTGCCATTGACCCAGCAGGAGATCGCCCTCTATGTACAGCACAGGCTACAGGTGGCCGGGCGTCATGAGCCGCTGTTTCACCGCAGTGCCATCAAGACGCTCCACCAATACAGTGGCGGTATTCCGCGTCTGATTAACCTCTTGTGTGAACGTGCCCTGATGGCAGGTTATGCCCAGTCTAAGGTGCCTATCGACGCCAATATGGTGAGAACCGCCGCCAGCGAAGTCTTGGGCGAGGAGATCAAGCAGCGCAAACTGCTGTGGCCGGCGACGGCCGCGACCCTGATCCTGGCGACCTTTGCCGGCGCCTTCTACTTCTTTAACCTGCAGGGGCAGGGCGGCATAGCTCAGGCAAACACAGCTCAGGCAAATATGGCCCAGACTGGCGCTGTGCAGGGCAATGAGCCCACAGCGACAGGTGCGCAGCAGGCTAATCAGAACCATTCACAAGCCGTCCAGCAACAAACTCAGCCACAAACTCAAACCAAGCTGGCAAGCCGCCAAGTCGAAGAGAGCAATGCCAGCCTGAGCGCCGATCAGCGTATATTGCGTCAGGCGATCAATCAGAGTCGCAGCATAGACACCGCCTATGCCGCCATACTCGGCCTGTGGGATAAGGCACCTTATGTTGGCCTGACCGCCTGTCAGTCGGCCAAGCAGCAGGGGCTAGACTGCTTCCAGCAGCAAGGCAACTGGCACTCCCTGGTACGCCTCAATTATCCGGCCGTGGTCTACCTGCAGGATGAGCGCGGCGAGCCCTTCTACGGAACCGTCGTGTCCCGCCAGGGCGAGCAGCTATTACTGCAACTGGCTGAGCAGCAGCTGTGGGTCGACAGAGACTGGTTTACTCGCCACTTTGCCGGCACCTTCGAGCTATTGTGGCAGGCACCAAGCTATCAGCCTAAGGAGATAGGCCGAGGCTCGGCGCCAGCGCAGATCCAGTGGCTGGAGAATGCCCTGGCGCAGATCCAGAACAAGCCCGCCCGTTTGGTCGACTACTTCGATGCCGAGCTGGAGCAATCTCTGATGGATTTCCAGCGTCAGCATGGCCTGCGCGCCGACGCCATCGCCGGTAGCCAGACCTTAATGCAGCTCAATCTCTACCTCAGCGATAAGGGCCCGAGATTGCAGGAGCAGCAAGTAGGATTGCAGGGAAGAGTGCAAGGCGAGGGACGCTACTGATGTCTATCCTTCTCGATGCGGTGACCCGCGCGAAACAGCAAGATCAACAGCTAGACCCTGTGATCACCCCAAGGTCCCAGTATGAAGCGATGCAGCCCAAGTGGCCCCTGGTCGTCAAATTAGGCTTGTTAGGTACTGGTCTTGGCGGAGCCATCGCCCTCGCCTGGGTGCTCAGCGGGCAGGGAGAGCTAGGCGCGCAAAAGCAGGCCGCATCAGTATCTAACGTGTCTAGCATATCTAGCCAACAAACCACTGGGGTACAGATACAAACTAAGCCCCTGCAACAGCCCCAACAACAGCGCGCGACTGAACATCAGACCGCTCAGCTTTCTCTTGAGCAGAATCCTCAGACAGGCATCAAACTGGCGGGTAAGGTTGCCCTGCCATTGCCGGTGGAGCGCCCCAGCGTTCAAGCCCGGACGAGTGAACCCTTGACGGCATCTATCACTCAGCCAAGGCGTCAGCAGGCCGCGCAAAGCCTTGTAAACACTAGCGCCGCAAGTAATCAGGGCTATGTAAATAACCAGGGCGCAGATGAGCCGATCATTTTAGGTGCCAACGCCAACCAGCGTGGGCGAGAGCTGCTCAGCTCTCTCAAGGCCCAGGTGGATGAGGCGGCGGCCGATGTCGGCCTGGACGCTGCTTACGTTGAGGAGCAGCGCGCAAATCAGGGATTGGAGCAAGCAAGCGAGCAGGCCCCCGAGCCTGTAGCTGAGCAGCGCCCAGTGGTGAAAGATACCAGCAAGCTGGTAGCTGCCTTCGAGGCGGCGCTCAAGGAGGTGGAGAAGGATAATGCCGTCGCCAACCCGGTGACCCAGCCTAAGCTGGACCCTATTCCAGAGGCCCAGCCCGACGAGCTGCCCAAGTATGGCCAGCTACCGGCTGGGATTCAGCTGCAGGTACCCGAGTTTAATATTTTGGCCCATGTCTATGCCAACGATCCTAAGAACCGCTGGCTGAATGTGGATGGCGCCGAGCTGCAACAGGGTGACATGATTGGCGGCAAGCTGAAGATAGTCGAGATACGCCCGAGGGATGTGGTGTTAGAGGTGGCCGGTACCGAGTTTAAGGTGCCCGCTATCTAAGCGCAATTTGGGTAGCTGCTTAGCCTAAGTCAAATCAGCAGATGCCAAATCAGTAAGAAAAAAGGCGATGAATCATTCATCGCCTTTTTCGTTTGAGTCTTGTTTGGTCTCAGTGCCTAAACAAAGAACGTCTAGCCAAAGAGTGCCTAGCCAAAGAATTCGTAGGCCAGTAGCAACGTCAGACCGTAACCACAGGTATAACACAGGGCCAGTGCAGGCACATACTTGAGGTAGGTGACGAAGGTGAGCTCTTTCACCTTACTCATGGCGATGATACCCGCCGCACTACCAATTACCAGCAGAGAACCGCCCACGCCCACTGAGTAGGTGAGGCCCAGCCACTCTGGGGTGTTAAGCACAGGTTCGGCCTTCAATAGCGCCGCGGTGAGCGGTACGTTATCCAGAATTGCCGAGCCGATACCCGTCACGAAGTTAGAGATGTTAGGGTCAAACTTGGCATAGACCTCGGTCAGTAGATGCAGGGTGCCAATTTCTTTTAGCATGCCTACGAGCAGCAAGATCCCCAGGAAGAAGAGCAGGGTTTCGAACTCTACCTGGCGGATATATTCGAGGATCTGTAGCTCCTCCTTGTTGCTGCGCTGCAACGTGCCCATCAGGAACATCACAGACAGACCCGACAGGAAGGTCAGCACAGGCGGAATACCGAAGAAGATGTTGAGCACCATGGTCATTATGATGGTGATCAGGAAGATTAGGGCGATAAACACATCCAGCTTGCTGTATTGACGCTTGATGGGGGTGGTGCTCACATAGCCTTCCGCCTTCAGCGAGAAGAGTACCGCCAGCAGCATTACACTGGCCGCCGCCGGGATGAATAGCATTAGCAGCTGCGAGATATGGACGTGGCCGCCGAGGAAGATCATCAGGGTCGTCACGTCACCTGTGATCAGCGCCACACCGCCCGAGTTGACCGCGAAGATGATGAGTACCGACATGCGGCGCTTCATCTGGCTCTCGAGTTGAAAGGTGGTCAACAAGCCCAAGGAAACCAGGGTCGCGGTGACGTTATCACAGATGGCCGACAGCACTAGGGAGAAGAGCGCCACCTGTATCATCAGCATGCGCACAGAGACCTTCTGGGGGAACAGCTTCTGCACCAGGATCTGAATCATGCCCTTGGCGTTCAGGTAGGCTACGAAGGTCATGGTGGACATCAGGAAGAGCCAGAGGGTGGCGATTTCCAATAGGTTGTGGTCCAGCTCCTCAGCCACTAGATGTTGGTGGCTGGGATCTCGCGCCGCAACAAACAGGGTGATCCAGGCAACACAGCCGAAGAAGAGGGTGGTTTTAGCCTTATTAATGTGGGTAACTTCTTCAAAAATAATGCTTAATAGCGCTAGCACAGCAAGTGTGATCAGGAAAATGTTGAGCATACATTTGTTCCTACGGCTGATAGTAAATCCCGTCCGGCAGAGGTGAGACGGCATGATTTACATCAAGGTTTGGTTAAGGTTGTTGTGTTAGGCGGCGATCTGACCATAGGATGGGATAATACGCAAGCGTTACCTTAGTCTAATTTCGCTGAAAAATGCGATCTCGCGCACATCGAGGCTTTTGAAATAGCGGAATATTTTTTGATTTCTCAAATCTGTGGTGAAAGCTGCTGAATTCTTGCTTTTGACTTTACTTAATTCAGTGCATCCTACTAAAGATTGTCATATACACAAGAGTCTCTACTGGCTGTGGCTGTCAAGTTGGAATAAATTGTTTACGATTTGCGTCCTGCCAGGCGAATCGATGTTTAGTATCTTGAATCGAGCGGGGCTAAGGCGAGCCGATTTGAGTGACATAGCGTGGGGCGAGCACTGGCATTGAGACGAAGGCCTAGGCATTGAGCCAAAGATTTAGGCAAGGAGCAAAGGCCTGGGCTGTGAGTAAAGGCCTAGGCTATGAGTATAAAGCAGGGCAATAAAAAAGGACGCCTGGGCGTCCTTTCTGCTTTCGTTACTAATGCGCGTTCGAATGACTGGCGCTAGCTATTACTTAGCCATGCGGGCGAAGACGCGATCCGCTGCGGCCAGCGTCTCTTCCAGTTCCTTCTCGCCGTGTGCCATAGAGAGGAAGCCAGCTTCATAGGCGCTAGGCGCTAGGTAAACGCCTTCGTCCAGCATGCCGTGGTAGAAGGTGCGGAAGGCTTCAGCGTCACACTGGGTGACCTGATCGAAGCGGGTTACCTGCTCCAGCTCGGTAAAGAAGAAACCGAACATGCCGCCCACATAGTTGATGCTCAGCGGGATACCATGCTTGTTGGCCGCGGCCTTGAAGCCTTCGGCGATACGCTTGGTCTTGGCGGCCAGCTCTTCATACAGGCCTTCGGCGCACAGCTCTTCCATCTGCGCCAGACCCGCCGACATGGCGATCGGGTTACCCGACAGGGTACCTGCCTGATACACGGGACCGGTAGGGGCGATAAACTGCATCACCTCTTTACGGCCACCGAAGGCGCCCACTGGCATACCGCCGCCGATCACCTTACCCAGTGTGGTCAGGTCAGGGGTAATGCCATAGTGGCCTTGTGCACCGCTCTTAGAGACGCGGAAACCTGTCATCACCTCGTCGATGATCAGCAGGGCGCCATACTGGTCACACAGGGCGCGCAGACCTTCCAGAAAGCCTGGAATTGGCGGGATGCAGTTCATGTTGCCGGCAACCGGCTCAAGGATGATACAGGCGATCTCTTCTGGGTACTGTTCAAACAGTGCCTTAACCGATTCCAGCTCGTTGTAAACCGCGGTCAGTGTGTGTTTGGCGAAATCTTCTGGGATACCCGGTGAGCTTGGCTGACCTAGGGTCAGGGCGCCTGAGCCTGCTTTTACCAGCAGACAGTCGGCATGGCCGTGGTAGCAACCTTCAAACTTGAGGATCTTGTCGCGGTTGGTAAAGCCGCGTGCCAGACGGATGGCGCTCATGGTGGCTTCTGTGCCTGAGCTCACCATACGAACCTGCTCCATCGAAGGCACCATCTCGATCACCTTCTCGGCCATGCGCACTTCAAGCTCGGTTGGCGCGCCGAAAGAGAGGCCATTCTCTACCGCGTCCAGTACGGCTTGACGGATCTTTGGATGATTATGACCCAAGATCATCGGGCCCCAAGAGCCAACATAGTCGATATAGGCCTTGCCGTCGGCATCATAGATGTAAGCGCCGTCGGCTTTTTCGATGAAACGTGGTGAACCACCCACGCCGTTGAAGGCACGCACGGGTGAGTTAACGCCACCAGGGATAGTTTTCTTAGCCTGCTCAAATAGGGTTTCAGAACGGGTCATTCTAGATCCTTTAAAGTCGTCGCCAGATTAAAAATCGGCTTTTTGTGAATACCAATTTACCGGACATTCGTGCTGTTCAAGCTGTGAATCAACACCTAATGTCAACGCAAACAGCGCCATGCGGATAAGCAATCCGTTGTCTGCCTGTCTGAAGATGGCCAAGTTTGGATGACTGTTGAGGTCATTGTCCAGCTCGTTGGCCTGCTCTCTCGAATCGCGGGGCAGCGGATGCATGATCACTGTATTCGATTTGCAATGCTGTGTGTAAATATTGTGGTTTAAGCGGAACTTACCACGATACTTGTTGGCCTCTTCCTGCGAAGGAAAACGCTCTTCTTGAATACGCGTCAGGTAGAGTATATCAGCCTGATCTAAATTGCCTTCAAGTTGATCTGTTATTGTGATCTTATGCCCAGCATTTTCAATGTCATCGATCACATAGTCTGGCATTGCCAACTCTTTTGGTGAGATCAGGGTGAAGCTCACATCCTTGTACATGCACAGCAGGCGCGACAGTGAGTGTACCGTGCGGCCAAACTTGAGGTCGCCCACCATGGCGATGTGCATGCCGCTGATGCTGCGGCCACCGGCGGCCAGCTCTTTCTGAATGGTGAACAGATCCAGCAGTGCCTGGGTCGGGTGCTCGTTGGGGCCGTCGCCACCGTTTATTACTGGTACTCGGCTACCTTCGGCAAACTCACGTACCGAATAGGCATCGGGATGACGCATGGCGATCACATCCGAGTAGCTAGAAAGTACGCGGGCAGTGTCGTACAGGGACTCACCCTTAGAGAGCGACGAGGTGCCTATGCCGACGGTTTCGTTGACCTTGCCGCCCAGCAGGTTGAAGGCGCTGCCGAAGCTGACCCGGGTGCGGGTGCTGGGTTCGAAAAACAGATTACCCAGAATCGCGCCGTCGAGTACCGTGGTACGTTTGCGTCTGAGGGCATAGGGAGTCATTCGCGATGCAACGCTAAAGATCTCTTGTACGGCATCTAGATTGAGTTGGTTTACCGAGAGGATGTGTGAACCTTGAAACTGAGTCATCAGCCTTTATTTCCAATTTCGGGGGGCAAAATGGCCGAAGCAGATGGTCATTTCGCCCTAAGTTATGTAGGGTGGCTGAGGCGACACTATACCAGACATAGCGAGGCGGTGGAATAACCCGCCGGGCAAATTTGCGTGTTGGCACAAGCTTTGTTTGGCTAAATCCTGTGAGCCAGATTGGCGCCGAATATAGAGTCGAGTAGCAGGGACGAGTGGTAGCGGCAAGAAGCGGGTAAGTGCGTCGAGCGACTAAGGGTGGATTAGTTCGCATCTCAGGTTAACCTATTGAAACTAAAGGCGAGTCATGCGCGTGTCGCGCTATTCTCTTGTCTGAGTCGGCAGGCGTGTCGTGCTCGAGTCGTGTATAAGTCGTGCTGATGTTTTATCAAAGTCATGCTTAAGTCGTGTATTAGTCGGCTAAACGCCGTGGTGGGACAAGCTACCCGGGGCTAAGCTGGCATCTCCAATTAAACAGAGGGTTAAGGAAAACAATGATTATTCGTAAACTACGTCTTCAACGGGCCTGGTCGCAGGAGCAACTGGCGCAGCATTCAGGGCTTAATGTGCGCACCATACAGCGTCTTGAGCGGGGACAGAAGGCGAGTCTCGAATCATTGAAATCTTTAGCTTCGGTATTTGAGGTGCCTCTGGAGGCGCTGCAACAGGAGATGGATATGAGTATAACAATGGACAAGCAAACCGATGAAGCAGTTAATGAGAGCCTGGCGCCGATCAGCAGTGATGAGCGCGCCGCCATCGAATATGTCAAAGAGCTGAAAGGCTTCTACAGCAACCTAGTGACCATGGCGATCGTCTTGCCGCTTCTCTACCTGCTGAATCTGATGATAAGCCCAGGTTATATGTGGGTCTGGTGGGTGGTACTGGGATGGGGTGGCGGCCTGGTGCTGCACGCCATCTCGGTATTCGAGCCTTTTAGCCTGTTTGGGGCGAGCTGGGAGAAATGCCAGATAGAGAAGCGACTCAAGCGTAGGCTATAGCGTTAATATTCAGATATAGGCGTCATTCTAATGTCTTTAGGCTGGCGCCGGTTAAATCTGTCCCTGGTTGATCTCTTTTTGCAGCATCACCCAGCTGATCACTCCGACCACATTGTCGCGCCTATCCTGATAGATAAATACTTCTCCGCGACGCTCCTTGGAGAGAATGTCGTAGACCTCCTTCAGGGTGGCGGTATCCACTAGGCCCTCTATGGGGTGACGGGTCAGGGTACTCATCTCCTCGGTGACCTGCAGCTCTATCTGTAGCATCTCCATCTGGCCCTGATTGTTCTGCATTAACACAGATCGCCCCTCGGCGCGCTTAAGCACCTCCAGCAGCAGCTCGTCGTTGTCTTTTACGATAACGAAGCGTTTGTCCATCACGGCGCGCACCCCCTGTTTCTGCAGGCCGAGTTTGACCGAGGAGACCTTGTAGTCCAGTCCCATCAGCTCTATCTGCTTGTAAAACAGCGACTTGGTATTGAACGCCTGATGGGCGATCAGGAACGCCGGAATGGTCACGAACATGGACGGTAAGATGATGGCGGCGTTATTAGTCAGCTCCAGCAGGGCGACCAGGGCCGCCAGGGGGGCGCTGAGGCAGACCCCCATCATGGCCGTCATGCCTATGATGGTGTAGAGGCCCACATAGGGGGTGATGGTAGGAAATAGCATGGCGCTGACCACGGCGAGGATGGCGCCAATGAGCGCGCCTATGCCAAACAGCGGGCCTATGATGCCGCCTGGGATCCCAAGGCCGATGGCAGCTATGGTGGCGACTATCTTGCCCAGCAACAGGCCGACCAGCAGCGCCAGGCTGGGGTGCTCGCTGATGGCATGACTGATGGCCAGATCGCCGCTGCCCAGCGCCTGTGGCAGGAAGAAACCTATGATGGTGGTGATAAGCCCGGCGATGAGTAGGCGCAGGATCAGGGGGTGCTGCTGCCCCTTGGCGGTGACTTTCAGCAGGGTGTGATTAAACAGGGCGGCGATACAGCCCAGGGTGACGCCGCACAGCGCCAGTACGGGATATTGCGACAGGGGAATATGGCTCACCCCTATCTGGTCATATTCATGGATATTGCCAAACACCAGCTGGCTGGAGAGGGCGCCGCAGATGGCTGAGAGCATGATGGGGAAGAAGTAATGCACCTTGTATTCCCGCAGTATCACCTCGAATACGAAGATCACCGCCGCCAGCGGGGCGTTGAAGGTGGCGGCAATCCCGGCGGCGATGCCGCTGGCGCACATGATGCGCACGCTGTTGTCGGGCAGCTTAAACTTCTCTGCCATCACACTGGCGCTCACCGCGCCCAGGTGAATCGCTGGGCCCTCACGGCCCACGGAGAAGTTGGTCGCCAGGGCAAATAGCGCCTGAAAGAACTGTCCCGGTGCGGACTGCAGGGGGATCTTGCCGTAGTGCAATTTCATCCGCTGCATTACGTAGGCGATCCCCATGCGTTTATAGCGCTTGGATCCCAAAACGGCCACAAACCAGATTAAGATCGCCCCTAAAAGTGGCAATAGGACTCGCCAGTCACCTAAGTTGCCAGTAAACTGCCACTCTTGGGTCTGGGTGAGCTGGTTGAGCCACAGCAGCAGAAGTCGAAACAATATGATCACGCCAGAGGCCACCAGGGCGAAGGCGAGGGCGAGGCCACAAAGCTGCACGCTGATCTTGGCCTGGGCCAATTTGTCTTTGAGGTCGGTATTCAGGTATTTCTGGCATTGCTGTATGGCGCTGTTTATTCTGAGCTGCACAGTAACCTTCCGGATCAATCGTTAGTAACGCTTCGCGGGGCGAATGAAGAAATTATCATAAGGGGCTAGTACTTAATGCCAAATTATCATCGCTGGGTCGATCGCATGCAAGTGCTCGAACGAAAAATTAGACCTTCGAGCGTTTATCTGTTTTGTTTAGTGATCGTGGCCTTCTTACTCGGCGTGTTGACCTGGGACCTTTGGTCCGCCAATCATTCGGTGACACCGACCCAATCCAGTGGCCGTGAGGCCGAGCTGCGCCAGGCGCTCAAGGAGCAGGCCGAGGTGCTGGCGTCGCGTAATCTCGAGCTGTCGCTGGAGCGCGAAGCCAACAGTAACATGCAGAAGATGTTTCTCGAGCAGCATCAGAAACAGAAGTCACTCGACAGAGAGCTGGCCTTCTACCGCAGCATCATGGCGCCAGAGCATCAGGCCGATGGCGTCGCCATTCACGGGCTGGAGATGACGCCGGGCCCGCTGACCCATCAGTATCAGATCAAGTTAGTGCTTACTCAGCTGCAGAAGCGCAAGCAGGCGTTGAAGGGCCAGGCCAAGCTTGCCTTCGTCGGTGTGCAGCAGGGCAAGATAGTGACTCTGCCACTTTCATCGCTTACCGATGCCAAGTTTGCCTTCAGCTTCCGTTATTTTCAGACCCTCGAGGCGCAAATCACCCTGCCAAGCGATTTCGAGCTGTCTCGGGTCGAGACTGAGGTCATAGTGCCCGCCAGTCGCTGGAGTAAGGGAGCCAAGGCGCAGCAGAGCTTCAGCGCCCAGGAGCTGCTGGCCACGCCAGAGGGCGACACTGACGTGGGCGCCCGTTCAGGCGGCGAGCCCAACGCGGTAGAGGAGCCCCATGGGGACGAGGGCTACGCCCCCGCCGAGGAGGGCGAAGGTTCACAGATTTCAACAGAGCCACGACTATTACTTGAACAAAATAGTCAGGTATCGGATAATTCCGCTCAGCAAACCGATGTAAGAGGTAGTAATGACTGAACAAGCTGAAGATACAATGCCAATTCGTTTTACCGACGCGGCAGCGGCCAAGGTTAAAACCTTATTGGAGGAAGAGCAAAACGACGCACTTAAGTTACGTGTTTACGTAACCGGCGGCGGGTGTTCAGGTTTTCAGTATGGCTTTACATTCGATGAGAAGGTCAATGAAGGTGACTTTACCGTTGAGAAACAAGGGGTTCAATTGGTTGTCGACCCAATGAGCCTACAATACCTGGTAGGCGGTGAAGTGGATTACACCTCGGGCCTGGAAGGCTCTCGTTTCTTCGTTAAGAACCCTAACGCCACCACCACCTGTGGTTGTGGTGCCAGCTTCTCGGTTTAAGCCCCAGAAAGCGAGCCGGTGCATAGAGCGCCTAAAGAAAAAGCCAGCATAGCTGGCTTTTTTTGTGCTTTTGATTGAGGGTTATCTGAAAACCGCGAGCCTTGGGCTACTTCATGATATTCATGCTGTTCTTGATATGGCAGTAGGCCTTTACCTTAGGAGTGAAGGCTATCCATACCTGCACCACGGCCAGCAGTATCAGCACAGTGAACACTAACCAATCTGGCAGCTTGCCCTGCCAATCGCCCAGGTGAAAGGTCGAGGGACCGGCCACCAGGTTGTCAGGGTCATATAAGATCACCGGCAGCAGGCTCACCAAGCCGAGCTGGATGATGGTGTAGCCCCTGAGTATATAGAGCCCGGCCTTCTGGCGCCCAAGCACGGCAATCACCATCAGCAGGGTCAGCATGCAAAACAGCACCCCCTGCTTGGCCATCAGGCCGCTGACGGAGGCTAGGGTTAGCAGACTCAGCAGTGCCAGTAGACGCTTGGGCAGCTTAGCCTTCACCGGTTGCTGGCTAGCGGCTTTTGTGAGTTCAGCGGCTTGTGCCTTGTCAGCCTGGTGGTTTGTCTCAGTCATCTCTGGCATCGACACCTTATTCTCTTCCATTATCTGAACCGATAGCGTTAAGGTTAGCCGATCAGTGACGCGGCTTAGGCGTCAGACGCTGCTCAAGCTCATAGGGCGGGATCACCACGCCTAGATCGTCCTGTACCGGGAACACGGCGACAAACAGGTCATCGTCCTGCATGCCAGGCACCCAGCGCTCCAGCCACTCGTCCAGCGGAATGGCCAGTGGGATGCAGTCGGCCCAGTCGTCGACGGCCCACTGCTTGGCGGATTCTTCACATGGCCACATAGGGATGCAGTCTTCATCTTCTGTGGTCAGCATGACGCAGCCATCGACATCCTGTAGGGTCCACAGTGTCTTGGTGGCCTTGGCTTGCTCGACGAGATAGTCGTAACGGGCCTCTGGGGTCATCTGGCTGGCTTGTTGTGCACTCTTGGTCATTGCGGTCTCTTTCATCAATTAGTGGCTGGGCCGATTGGCCGCCATGATAGCAATCTGCGCCGCCCTAGGCTAACAGTTTTGTCCCTGAGATGGGCGGTGCCGAGCGCCGTGGATAATATTAGTTGTCGTGAGCAGTTGCCTTACTCTGACGGCTTACTCAGTTGCCTGGGAAGAGACCGCCGAGCACGGTTTCCCGGCTGGCGCCTGTGACGGCCGGCAGGTTACCCGGCAGCCCCAGCTTGTGGCGCATGGCGAGCCAGGCGAAGGCGATGCCTTCCACCCACTGAGGATCGACCCCCAGGCTGGCGGTAGTATGCACCTGATAGCCGGGCAGCAGCGCCGCCAGACGTGTTAGCAACTCAGTGTTAAAGGCGCCGCCACCGCACACATAAAGCTCGGCCTTATCGGTGAGCTTGAGGCAGTCGTTGGCTATGCTATGGCAGGTGAGATCCAGCAGGGTGGACTGAATATCCGCCTCATGCAGATAGCCGAAATCGGCGGTCTGCTGCTCCAGCCAAGCCTGGTTAAACAACTCGCGTCCCGTGCTCTTGGGGGCGCTGAGGGAGAAATAGGAGTGGGACAACATCTGCTTGAGCAGTTGCTCATCTGTCTTGCCGCTGGCCGCCCAGGCGCCGTCCTTATCGTAAGCCTCGCCCTGAACCTGTTTTATCCAGGTGTCTATCAGGGTATTGCCCGGACCGTTATCGAAACCAATTACAGCGCTGGCATCCCCCGGCAGATAGGTGATGTTGGAGATGCCGCCTATGTTGAGGATCATCCGCTGGTGGCCGGCTCTGGCAAACAGCTGCTGGTGAAAGGCGGGCACCAAAGGCGCGCCCTGACCGCCCAGGGCGATATCTTTACGGCGAAAGTCGGCGATGACATCTATGCCTGTGAGGGCGGCTATGGTGTTGGGGTCGCCAATCTGCAAAGTAAAGCCCAGTTCCAGGTTGGGCATGTGGCGCACCGTCTGGCCGTGGCTGCCGATGGCGATTATCTGATGTCTGTCGACGCCGCTCTTGGTCAGCAGCCCCTCGACCGCCTGGGCAAACAGCTTGCCGACGCTGCGGTCCAGTATGCCCATGCGGTTGATCTCGTCGGAGCCCGACTGACACAGGCGCTGCAGGCCGCTCAGCAGATGGCTGGGTAGCGGCTCGGTATGGGTATCGACCAGGGTGATCTTATCGTCGGTGAAGTCGACCAATACCGCGTCGACACCATCCATGCTAGTGCCCGACATCAGGCCGATATAGTAATGTTTGCTCATCTAGGTGTCCTGGGGTCTGTTGACCCAAAAGAGAGACTCACTGGGAGGCCAATTGCACTTGCTTGTTCTGTTCAAGTTTAGCCATCAATTGCTTACTCAGGGCGAGGAAGCTGGATTTTTCCTTGCTGTCTATGGGCAGAGATTGTGGCAGCTTGACCGTGCGCGGATTGCGGTGCACGCCGTTAACGATAAATTCGTAGTGCAGGTGGGCACCTGTGACGCGGCCGGTCGAGCCCAGAGTGCCGATGATTTGTCCCTGTTTCACCGTCTGGCCCTGCTTGACCTTACGTTTCTTGAGGTGGAGATACTTGGTGGTATAGGTCTCATTATGTTTGATAAAGACATAGTTACCATTGTATTGGTTGTAGCCGGATTTGATCACCCGTCCCTTACCCGCGGCCTTGATGGGGGTGCCGACGGCAGCCACATAGTCTACACCGCGGTGTGCCTTGACCTGACCCGTGACCGGGTGGAGGCGGCGCGGATTGAAGCTTGAGCTGACATACTTGAAGTCCACCGGCGAGCGTAGGAAGGCCTTGCGCATGCTACGGCCCTCGTCGGAATAGTAGTTACCGTCCTTGTAGCGCACCGCCGTGTAGCGATCGCCCTGGTTATAGAACTCGGCGGCCAGGATATTGCCGTTACGCAGGAACTCGCCGTCGGCGTACTCCTCTTCAAACAGGATGGCGAAGTTGTCGCCCTGGCGGAGATCCAGGGCAAAGTCGATATCCCAGCCGAAGATGGTGGCTAGCTGCATGATCTGGTTGGGCGTTAAGCCCGCGCCGACCCCGGCGTTCCAGAAGTTGCTGCTGATGGTGGCGCTGGCAAATTTGGTGCGGCTTTCCACCGTCTTCTTGATGATCTCTTCGCTGTAGCCCTTATCGTCCTTGCAGATCTTCAGGGTCGAGATGGGGTCCAGGTGATAGACCACACGCTTGAGCTGACCGGCATCGTCTTTGACGATAATGATCTCTTCGCCGGGCATGATCTTCAAAAGGTTCTTCTTGGCCTTGGGGAGCTGGGTTATCTCATACACGTCGCGGGCCGTGAGTCCGGCGCGTTTAAACAGGGCAGCCAGGGTGTCGCCGCTACGCACGGTAAACTCCTCACTGCTCTCTCTTTCCTCTTCGGGCTCGGCGACGACTGGGTTGTCGGTGACCTGGGTCAGGGCGCTCTCATTTAGATCTAGGCTTCCGTTAAGGTCTAAGCTTCCGTTAAGGTCTAGGCGGCCGCTCTCCTGAGTATTGCGGGCGATCTCATCGGCGCTGGGGGGCTCGGGCGTGCGAAAGGCGAGGGGCACGGGATAGGCATAGCCGTTTGTCTTGGTGTCGTTAGTAGCGTTTTCGCCTGATGCGCCGCTATCTGCTTGTTCGCCAAGGCGAATCTTGCCCGTTAGCGAGGTATTGGTTGAACGGGAGGCCTCGGCATCGTCGGAGGGGATAAATATCACGCCTATGGTGATCATCACTAAGACACTCAATATGATTTGATGCAATCTGGGTAATAGTTTTAAGAGTGTGATGATCTTTCCCATTGACTCCGATACCAATTTCTAACACTTAAGCCGATCCTGTTAGTGTACACTCTTTCATTTGTGCTGGCTAACAAGTAACATTAGTCCCCATTATTTACCTATCGGCTCTTAGGAGTAGCTGCCAAGATGGCTAATTTAGACCAAGCATTAGCAGAAATTAAACGTGGTACCGACGAGATATTGCTCGAATCGGATCTGCTGGAAAAATTAAAAGAGGGACGTCCTCTGCGCATCAAGTTGGGGGCCGACCCAACCGCGCCGGATATTCATCTTGGCCATACTGTGATCCTCAATAAGATGCGTGCCTTCCAGGAGCTGGGACACGAAGTGATCTTCCTGATCGGCGACTTCACCGGCATGGTGGGTGACCCGAGTGGTAAGAACAGCACGCGTCCGCCGCTGACCCGCGAGCAGGTGCTGGCAAACGCCGAAACCTACAAGGAACAGGTGTACAAGATCCTGGATCCGGCCAAGACCCGCATCGAGTTCAACTCGAGCTGGCTAGAGGAGCTGGGCGCGGCGGGCATGATCCGTCTGGCCTCACAGCAGACAGTTGCCCGTATGATGGAACGTGACGACTTTAAGAAGCGTTATGCCTCGGGTCAGTCGATCGCCATCCACGAATTTATGTACCCGCTGCTGCAGGGCTATGATTCTGTGGCGCTGGAAGCCGACGTCGAGCTTGGCGGTACGGATCAGAAGTTCAACCTGCTGATGGGCCGTGAGCTACAAAAAGCCGCGGGTCAGAAGCCACAGGCGGTGATCATGATGCCACTGCTGGAAGGTCTGGACGGCGTGAAGAAGATGTCTAAGTCGGCCAACAACTATATCGGCGTCAGCGAGCCCGCCGGTGAGATGTTTGGCAAGATCATGTCTATCTCTGATGACCTGATGTGGCGTTACTTCGAGCTGCTCTCTTTCCGTCCACTGGAAGAGATTGCCCAGCTTAAGAGCGACGTTGAAAACGGCACCAACCCAAGAGATGTGAAGATCGCCCTGGCGAAAGAGATCATCGCCCGTTTCCACGACGAGGCGGCAGCCGAGGCGGCGCATCAGGAGTTTATCAACCGCTTCCAGAAGGGCGCGATCCCAGATAATATCCAGGAGATCGAGATTGCCGCCGGTGACGGTATCGGCATCGCCAACGTGCTTAAAGATGCAGGCCTGGTCAGCTCGACCTCAGAGGCGATGCGTATGATCAAGCAGGGCGCGGCTAAGCTGGATGGCGACAAGATTGAAGACAGTCGTCTAGTGCTTAACGCCGGCATGACGGGCGTGTTCCAGGTAGGTAAGCGTAAGTTTGCCAAGATCACCCTGGTGTAAAGATTTATCGTCGAATCATTTCAAGAGGCCTGCTTAATGCAGGCCTTTTTTATACGTGTTGGAAAGTTGGAGGGCTTGGGACTAAGAGAGTTTGAAGGTGGCTAGCGCTAGGTTAGACCTGCTTACTGGGTGGCGAGCTGATCCTGCATGGTCTGATAGTCCATCAGATCTTCATGCTCCTTCACCCTGTGGTTGGCGAGATCCAGCTTGACCGTGGTCACCCCTGGGATCGCCAGCTCAATTACTTTGCCCGGCTTGCCAAACAGGCTGCCGGGGCCGCGATAGTGGTAGTTACCTATCATCACCACCAGTGAGCCCGAGTTGTACATGTGCTCTATGTTGAAATCGTATTCCAGCACGCCGCGATGGGCACGCTCGAAAAACTCTATGATGTCGCGTCTGCCCGTGTAGGTCTTGCTGGCGGTGCGATCCTTAAACACGCTGTCGCGGTTGTAGAAGGAGGCCAGGGTGCGGTAGTCATGATCCGTCAGCGCTTGAATATACTTGATCGCCATCTGCTGCTCGGCGGGCATATCGCCGGGAGCCGCCTGGGCAGCCAGGGGCAATATCATCAGAATGCTAACTAAAAACTGCTTGATCATCTTATGTTTTCTTTAATTCAAACGCCGGTAGTCTCAGGTGCCACTTGATGGCCGCCAAGCGTATGACGAGCGCACTTATCATGGCGATGGCCAGGGCCACCTTATCGGCCAAGCCCCAGGTGATGGCACAGGTATAGCTTATCCCGCCAAATATCGAGGCGGTCGCATAGATTTCGGTGCGCAATATCATGGGGATCTGGCGACAGAGTATGTCTCGAATAATGCCGCCTCCGACGCCAGTTATCAAGCCCATCACCACGGCAATCATGCCGCTGAGACCAAGATTGAGTGCCTTTTCGGCCCCGATCACGGTAAACAGCGCCAATCCGAAGGCATCGGCCACCGGCAGAGTGTACTGGGGCACCTTCTTGGGCTTGCGAATAAACAGCAGGGCCAGCAGCACGGTCGCCAGGATCACTATGATGTAGTTGGGGTCGCGGATCCAAAATACCGGCGTGGTGCCGAGCAGAGCGTCACGTATGCTGCCGCCGCCAATGGCGGTGACCGAGGCAAGCACTATCACCCCAAAGGGATCCATGCGATGACGCCCGGCGGCTAAGGCGCCAGAGAGGGCAAATACCGCGGTACCGCAGAGGTCGAAAAAGTAGATCCACTCCTTCATTGATCTAGCTCTTGCAGGTGGTAGTTGAGGGCATCGACCGAGATGCGGATTTCGAGCACTGAGAGCAACAGCGAGTAGAGCAGGAGCAGCAGGCTGGAGCCGAAGATGACCGAGCCAGTTTTGTTAAAGCCCACATAGATGAAGATCATACACAGGACGCACAGGGCGAAGCTAGAGACGCCCGCCTCCTGCATGCGGCGAATGATGACGATGCGGCGACGCAGGTTTTTCAGCTGCCCAGAGTGCACAGGTTTGCCCTCGGTGCTCAGGCTGCGGATCAGTGCCGCCAGCGAGAAGAAGCGGTTGGTATAGGCCAGGAGTAACAGTGAGATCGCCGGAAACAGCAGCGCCGGTGTGGTCAGGGAAATGTGAAGATTCTCAAACAAAGTCGTTATGCCTATTGTGTCAATATGTTGCCGCCAGAGGGGAATAATACCAAGGGTTTTTGGCTTGTCTAGTCAAAAGACGCCAGGGGAGAGGCGACGTAGAACAGAGTGGCGATTAAGCGTGCGCTAGCAGCCGTAGCGTGGCCCACAGACAGGGGATAAGCAGCACGGAGAGTACCCAGATCCCCTTACTTAGACGCAGCAGCCTGAGCGCCGCCGTGATGGTGTGGGGCGTGGGCTTGGGGCCAGTGCCGATACGGGCGATATCGACCCTCTGCCCGGCAAACTTCTGTGGGCCGCCGAGCTCAGTGTTGAGCACTCTGGCCGCCAGGGCGCAGGTGGCCAGATGATTGTTTATCGGCAGTGGGCTCTTGGTGGGCCTTAGCAGCTGCACCAAGGCGCCGGGGCCGCCCTGGATCGCCAGGGTAAAGTTCCAGGCCTGGGTCGGCAGCCAGTAGAGCAGGGAGCTCAGCAGATAGACAGGGCGGCCAAACTCGCGGTATTGCGGATTAAGTGCCGGCCAGGTGTATTCCAGCTGCTTGATCATCCGCGCGCCCAGCACCAGCGGAGCGCCGCCGACGGCGAAGAAGAGTATGGTGGCGACCGTGCCATAGATGGAGGTGGTCATCAACTTCTCGATCACCGTCTTGCTCATGCCCACCTCTGAGAGCTCGCGGGTATCGCGATAGACCCACTGGCTCAGTAGGCGACGGGCGCGTTGCTTGTCTTGACGTGCAAGCGCCTGGCCCGTCTCCTCTGCCACCTTGTGAAACTGCTCATCGCACAGGCAGAGATAGAGAAACAGACACTCGAAGAACCAGGGGAAGGCAGCCAGCTCCAAAAGGAAGCTCAGGATCAGCCAGAAGGGCAGCACCAGGAGCAGTACAGAGAGGCTGCCCGCCACTCGCTGCTGATTTGCGGAGCGATCAACTCTCGCCACCTTGGCCGACAGGCTGCGCGCCAGCTGAGAAAACCAGTAGAAGGCCTGGTATTCCCTGGGGAGCGGTGCCAGTAGCGCCATGAAGATGGCCACCAACAAGATGGCAGCCCCCTGATAGAAGGGGCTGTCGAGCAGTAGTTGTTGGATGAGATCGTGCATCGCGTCGCGGTCTGTGTGCCGTCCCTGAGTCTGTCAGTTACAGGTGTTTCAGCAGCGAGATCACCATCAGCGCCGAATGATGGCCCGCCTTCACCAGGTAGCTGTCAAAATCTACCGGTGAATCGTTGTTGGCGTTGTCAGACAGCGAGCGGATCACCACGAAAGGCACCTTAAACTGGTGACACACCTGGGCAATCGCAGCGCCCTCCATCTCACAGGCCGCCATGGTCGGGAAGTTACTTAGCATCACCTTAGTGCGCTCAGGGTCGCAGATAAAGCTGTCGCCGGTGCAGATAAGCCCTTCGATAGCCTTCACTTCGCCCAGATCCGCTACCGCCTTCTTAGCGGCCTCGACCAGTGTTCGGTCTGGCATGAAGGCCGCCGGTTGCTGCGCCATCTGACCTATCTCGTAGCCGAAGGCGGTGACATCTACGTCGTGGTGACGCACCTCAGAGGAGATGATGATATCGCCGATGGCCAGGCTGTCGACGAAGCCGCCCGCCGAGCCTGTATTGATCACATAATCCGGGGCATATTTCTCAATCAGTAGTGTGGTGGCGACACTGGCGGTGACCTTGCCGATGCCAGAGCGGGTGACGATCACCTCTTTGCCCTCAAGCTGTCCGGCGACAAACTCTATGCCGGCGATGGTTTGGGTCTGAGTGTCTGTCATAGACGCGATAAGATGAGCGACTTCTGGCTCCATGGCGCCGATAATACCAATTTTCATTGAATACCCTTTATGGTCTAGATGGATCTGGCCGCGCGAAGGCGCAGCCTGTCTTAGATAATGGGCGCTAATATAGCAATAAAGTGGTTCGGTGGCGAGGTTGCGGATCGCAAGCTAGCTTGTTGGAAAACAAGTTAGGAAGTTTCTTTGTTGGTGGCCATCAGTGTTATGGCTTTGTATTTGCTGGTGGCAGCGTTGAACTTCATTTCTTTGAATTGCCTGCGGCAATTCCATTTTGCTATTTGAACTCTACCCGACTTGGTATTTTAGGTGTGGTTTATAACCATGACGTCAAGGTTTATCTATTGCCTGCGGCAGGCTCATGTGCAAACACGCTTTTGGCACGCAGCGAGTCCATCCCTGGATGCTCTGCGAAATCATCCATGATTTCGAAGGCCAAAAGCGTGTTTACACCCGGTTATCCATCTCTTCGATTTGACGTTGTTGGTAAGTTTTAGGTGTCAGTATTCAGAATTTTGGCTTGGATTTGTAGGCTCTGCTGACATCTGATGTGAATGGACTTACGAATGCCGCGGTGAACAGTTTGTTAAACCGTACTTTCCTTGATCCTATCCAATAGTTTTTCTTGCTTCCGGTTGATATTTTCTATCAAACTTTCGCTCAGCTTTATGATATTGCTAGTCAATTTTTTATCGCCATTATTTGCACGGCGATGGATAGGGATTGTAAATGGCTCAAATCTGTTTTTGCCCACAATATCTTCAACATATAAAACATAACCACTTTCAAAAGGGTCCTCACCACTGTGAGCAGCGTAGTTATGGCGGATTCTTCTGATTTCATGGTGAATGTATCTATACTCATTTTGGATCTGGTTAACATGCAAACGCACTCCATGTCGCCCTTTCGTGTCAGCAAAACATTTCCAGTACGTCGTAACGATTGATACCAAAAGACTATTTAAAATTGCGCGCTGCTCAGAAGTTACGTTATTTTGTTCTAATATTCCAAGAGCAATATTACCCCAAGCTACGACATTTTTAAGATCACCAAGAATCAAAGTGTAGCCAATGTAACTTTGAGAAAGTCTGTCATCTAAAATCTGCGTTGGAAGAAGCTTTCTACGGTAAGTAACTTTATTGATGAGCTTGCGTTGTTCTTTGTCAAAAAAAGCTCTAATTTCAAAGCCACCTATCTTTTCATAAAACAAAGGATATCTCCGAATACATGTACGGTTTAATGCTTATTAGCGAGAATGCCGCTTATGTAAATCACTTCCAACTAATGTACATCGCGACAAATTTTTTTAACTATCTGAAATTTGTATCAATAACAGCATTACATAACAAGGAGAAAGTGAGTAGCCTCAAAACGGAACCAGACTTCCATTTGTTTTAAGAAAGGGTGAGATCTTCCGCGTTATCCAATACGGAAAAGGCTGGTTTTTAGAGTATTAAAAATGTCGTCAAATCGAAGAGACGTTAGATACCGGGTGTAGATGCATCTGCGGACGTCGATGGCAGGGATGCCATCGTCGAGCCTCCACGGATGGATTCACGGCGTGTAGCAGATGTATCTGCACATAAGCGAGCCGCAGGCTATAAGCATCAATGAAGGTGCGACCTTCAATAACCCTCCAAATACCAAAACCACCAGAAGCAACAAAACCAAAAACCAGCCTGGTTTTCCCCAGGCAAAAAAAAGCGCTTTAACTCTCACTCAAAGTTAAAGCGCCAATCACAAGCCAAATTGTGTAGCTCAGAATTAATCTGAGCTGGTTCAGACTTAAGCCTCGAAGCTGTTTAATATCCCGAGCGCGGCATCGCGGCCCTCGGCGATGGCGGTGACCACAAGGTCTGAGCCGCGCACCATGTCGCCACCTGCAAACACCTTAGGGTTGCTGGTCTGGAAGGGGTTATCGGCGACCTTAGGTGCCACCACGCGGCCCCATTGGTCTAACTCTATGCCATAGTCGCCAAACCACTTTGCGGGGCTCGGCTGGAAGCCGAAGGCGATGATGATGGCATCGGCCTCGATCAGCTGCTCGCTGCCCTCGATCGGCTCTGGGCGACGACGACCCGAGTCGTCCGGTGCACCCAGGGCGGTCTCGACACATTCGATGCCGCTGACCGCGCCGTCAGTGGTCTTGATGGCCGTCGGCTGACGGTTGAACAGGAAGTTGACTCCCTCTTCGCGGGCGTTTTGCACCTCGCGGCGTGAGCCGGGCATGTTGGCCTCGTCACGGCGATAGACACAGGTCACCTCGCTGGCGCCTTGTCTGACGGCGGTGCGCACACAGTCCATGGCGGTATCGCCGCCACCGAGTACCACCACCTTCTGACCGGCCAGGCTCAGGTAAGGGGTCTCTTCGTCTGTGGTGCCCATGACGTTGTGGGTGTTACCAATCAGGTAGGGTAGGGCCTGGTAGACGCCCTTGGCATCTTCGTTCTCCAGCCCGGCCTTCATCGGGGTGTAGGTGCCCATGCCAAGGAAGACGGCGTCATAGTCGGCCAATAGGGTATCGAAGCCGATATCTTGGCCCACGGTGACGCCCAACTTGAACTCTATGCCCATGCCTTCCATGACGGTGCGGCGGATCTCCATGACAGACTTATCCAGCTTGAAGGCGGGAATGCCGTAGGTGAGCAGGCCGCCAATCTGAGGATGCTTGTCGAATACCACCGCCTTGACGCCATTGCGGGCGAGGATGTCGGCGCAGCCAAGGCCGGCAGGGCCCGCGCCTATGATGGCGACGCGCTCCTTACGCTTGACCACCTTGCTCATGTCCGGGCGCCAGCCCTGGGCGATGGCGGTGTCGGTGATGTATTTCTCCACATTGCCTATGGTGACGGCGCCAAAGTCGTCGTTGAGGGTACAGGCGCCTTCACATAGCCTGTCCTGGGGACAGACGCGGCCACAGATCTCTGGCAGTGTGTTGGTCTCATGGACCAGCTCGGCCGCCTCGAGTATGCGTCCCTGTTTGGCCAGCTTCAGCCAGTTGGGGATATAGTTGTGCAGCGGGCATTTCCACTCACAATAAGGGTTACCACAGTCGAGGCAGCGGTCTGCTTGCTCGTTAACCTGAGGCTGTGCAAAGGGCTGATAGATCTCGATAAACTGCGTGGCGCGATGCTTGGCGTCATGCTTGGTCGGATCCTTACGGCCTACTTCGATAAATTGAAAATCGTTACTCATGGCCATTACCCCGCTACCACTGCTAATGCAGGTTCAGTTTGTTCCAGACGCAGGAGATCATCGAGCGCCACATTCTTAGGCTTGACCAGGACGAAACAATCGATCCAGTTTTCAAAATCGTTTAACAACATCTTGGCGTGCTCGCTGCCTGTCTCGGCCACGTGCTCTTCGATCAGCCCCTTGAGGTGCTGTTGCTGTATCGGTGCCGTCACCTTTTGCATATCCACCATCTCGGTGTTGAGACGACGGTTGAAGTGGCCGAAGCGGTCGAACACATAGGCGAAGCCGCCCGTCATGCCGGCGCCGAAGTTAACGCCCGTCTTACCCAGCACTACCACGATACCGCCTGTCATGTATTCGCAGCCGTTATCGCCCAGGCCTTCGACCACGGCGATGGCGCCCGAGTTACGCACCGCGAAACGTTCGCCCGCCTGACCGGCCGCAAACAGCTTACCGCCGCTGGCGCCGTAGAGGCAGGTGTTGCCCAGGATAACGCTCTTCTCACTCTGGAACATGCTGCCCACAGGCGGATAGAGGGTGATCTTGCCGCCCGACATGCCTTTACCCACATAGTCGTTGGCATCGCCGCACAGATCCAGTGATAGGCCCGGGGCGTTCCAAACGCCGAAGCTCTGACCTGCGCTGCCGCTGAAGTTTAGCTGAATCGGCGCCTTGGCACCCTGACGACCGACTTTGGTGGCAATGTAGCCAGACAGCGCCGCGCCTACCGAGCGGTCGGTGTTGTTGATCTCGAAGCGTGCGGTCAGTGGCTCGCTCTGATCGACGGCCGTTTGGCAGTGGCTCAAAATTTTCTGGTTAAGCTCGCCCTTGTCGTCGGTCGGGTTGGTTTCACGCCAGGTTAGCGCGCAGCCCTCTGGCACCTCTGGCTTATAGAGGATGGCGGACAGATCCAGCTGTTGCTGCTTGTCTGTGGCGCCTTCCAGCGCCGCGAGCCAGTCGCTGCGCCCTACGAGCTGTTCGAACTCGGTCACGCCGAGGGCGGCCATCCATTCGCGGATCTCGCGGGCCATAAACTCGAAGTAGGTCATCACGCGCTCAGGCAGGCCGTGGTAGTGATTGTCCCTCAGCTGCTTATTCTGTGTCGCCACGCCGGTGGCGCAGTTGTTCAGATGGCAGATACGTAGGTACTTACAACCCAGGGCGATCATAGGCACGGTGCCGAAGCCGAAGCTCTCGGCGCCCAGCAAGGCCGCCTTGATCACGTCTGTACCCGTCTTGAGGCCACCGTCCACCTGCAGGCGGATCTTGTGGCGCAGGCCATTGGCGACCAGCGACTGATGCACCTCGGCCAGACCCAACTCCCAGGGGCTACCGGCATATTTCACCGAGGTGATAGGGCTGGCGCCCGTGCCGCCGTCATAGCCTGAGATGGTGATCATGTCGGCATAGGCCTTGGCCACGCCTGTGGCAATGGTGCCAACGCCTGGCTCAGATACCAGCTTGACCGAGATCATCGCCTTGGGGTTGATCTGCTTGAGGTCGAAGATCAGCTGAGCCAAGTCTTCGATGGAGTAGATATCATGGTGTGGCGGCGGCGAGATCAGGGTGACGCCAGGGCGCGCGTTACGCAGCGCGGCGATCTCTACGCTCACCTTGTCACCGGGCAGCTGACCGCCTTCGCCTGGCTTGGCGCCCTGGGCGACCTTGATCTGCAGCACCTCGGCGTTGACCAGATAATGCGCCGTGACACCGAAGCGGCCCGAGGCGATCTGCTTGATGGCCGAGTTACGCTCAGAGTTGAAGCGGCGCGGATCTTCCCCGCCTTCGCCCGAGTTGGAGCGACCACCGAGGCGGTTCATGGCCACGGCCAGCGCCTCGTGGGCCTCTGGGCTGAGGGCGCCGATGCTCATGGCGGCGCTGTCGAATCTTGGATAGAGAGTGGCGGCGGCCTCGACTTTGTCGAGTTCGATGGCCTGCTTGTCACCCTTGACGGTGAAGAGATCCCTCAGGGTCGCCACGGGTCTGTCGTCCACCAACTCGGTGAAGCGTTTGTAGACGTCATAGTCTTGGTCACGCAGACTCTGCTGCAGCGTGTTGACCACATCCGGGTTGAAGCAGTGGTATTCACCGCCTTCCACATATTTCAGCAGGCCGCCCTGTGTCAGCGGCTGATGGGCCTGGAAGGCGAGCTTCTGCAGCGTCTGTTGATCTTTCTCCAGCAGGGCGAAGCTCGCGCCTTCGATCCGGCTGACCACGCCTTTGAAGCAGAGCTCGACCACCTCAGATGACAGGCCGATAGCTTCGAACTGCTGGCTACAGCGGTAGGAGGCTACGGTACTGATCCCCATCTTGGACATGATCTTACGTAGTCCCTTGTCGATGCCCTGACGGAAATTGAGCATCAGCTGTTGGGTCTCGCGCACGCCATGACGGCTGGCCAACGCCGAGATGCTCTCGTAGGCCAGATAAGGGTAGATGGCGGTGGCGCCAAAGCCCAGCAGTACGGCGAAGTGGTGCGGATCTCTGGCCGAGGCGGTCTCGACTATGATGTTGGTGTCGCATCTCAGGCTCTTGTCGACCAGTACGCGCTGCACGGCGCCCACGGCCATGGCCGCGGGGATCACCTGCTTACTCTTGTCGGTGGCCCTGTCGGAGAGGATCAGCAGTGTGGTGCCGGTACGTGCCAGGCGCTCGGCCTCGTTGCAGACACGGCGAATGGCTGCCTCTAAGCCTTCACTGAGGTCGTAGTTAAGATCGACAGTGTTGGCGCGGTAGTAGGTCGAATCCAGCGCCAGCAGCTGGTTGAAGTCGCTGTAGAGCAGGATAGGCGAGCTGAACATTACGCGGTAGGCGTGGCCCGTGGTCTCGTTAAACAGGTTCTGCTCGCGGCCGACACAGGTGGCCAAAGACATTACATGCTTTTCACGCAGTGGATCGATTGGCGGGTTGGTCACCTGGGCGAATTTTTGGCGGAAGTAGTCGTACAGGGTACGGGACTTCTTCGACAGCACGGCCATAGGGGTATCGTCGCCCATGGAGCCAGTGGCTTCTTCGCCTTTCTCGGCCAGTACCCAGATCACTTGCTCTAGTTCTTCGCGAGAATAGCCAAACTGCTTCTGGTATTGCAGCAGGGTGTCGGCGGAGAACTCGCATACGCCCTGGGCCTCGCTCGGCATCTGCTCGGCGGGGATCAGGGTCTGACTGTTCTTGGCCATCCACTCCTTGTAGGGGTGGCGACGCTTAAGGTCGTTATCGATCTCAAACGAAGAGTAGAGCTGACCGTTGAGGGTATCGAGCACCAACAGCTCACCCGGGCCGACACGGCCCTTCTCGACCACTTCGTCCGGGGCATAGTCCCAGATGCCGATCTCGGAGGCCAGGGTCAGGATACGGTCTTTGGTGATCACATAGCGTGATGGGCGCAGGCCGTTACGGTCTACCGCACAGGCCACGTGGCGGCCGTTGGTCATGACTATGCCTGCCGGGCCGTCCCAGGGCTCCATATGCATGGAGTTGAAGTCGTAGAAGGCCTTCAGCTCATCGTCCATCTCTGGGTTACTCTGCCACGCGGGTGGAATAAGCAAACGCATGGCGCGGTAGAGGTCCATGCCGCCGGCAAGCAGCATCTCCAGCATGTTATCTAATGAGGAGGAGTCGGAGCCACTCTCGTTGACGAAGGGGGCGGCCTGCTGCAGATCCGGCAGCAGCGGCGCATTAAACTTGTAGGCGCGGGCGCGGGCCCACTGACGGTTACCGGTGATGGTGTTGATCTCGCCGTTGTGGGCAAGATAGCGGAACGGCTGTGCCAGCGGCCACTTGGGCGAGGTATTGGTTGAGAAGCGCTGATGGAACAAACAAATGGCGCTTTGCAGACGTATGTCGGCCAGATCCGGATAGAAGGCCGGCAGATCGGCGGGCATCATCAACCCCTTGTAGACGATCACCTGACCAGAGAGGCTGGCAACATAGAAGTCTTCGCAGTCAGTTATCTGCTGCTCGAGGCGGCGACGGGCCATATAGAGGCGACGCTCGAGATCTTTCTCACGCCAACCTATGGGTGAGTTGATCAGCACCTGCCAGATCTTGGGCTGGCTGGCCTGGCCTATGGGGCCTAATACCTCAGGGTTGACCGGGACTTCACGCCAACCGGCCACACTCAGTGTTTCTTTCTCCAGCTCACGTTCCAGGGTGCGTTTGGTGTAGTTGGCCTTTTCCTCATCTTGGCTTAGGAACAGCATGCCCACGGCAAACTTACGGCTCAGGTGCCAGTCGTTCTCGCTGGCCACGGCTTCGAAGAATTTAATGGGGAGTTGCATAAGTAGGCCACAACCATCGCCGGTACGACCGTCGGCGGCAATACCACCACGGTGTTTCATGCGATCCAGGCCATGAATGGCTGTACGTACAATTCTATGGCTGGCTTCGCCATCCATCTGGGCGATTAAGCCAAAACCACAGTTATCTCGTTCAAAACTGGGGTGATACAAGCTCATATAAAAACTCCCTAATACTAACCAATACTACGTCGGGGAAATTCAAGCGATTGATGTGCACCCGAACCATCCAAATTAACTTTTGCCTAGTAAAAGGTCAATTCAAATTTGTGCATAAAGTATGACTAGGGCAGGGCGTTTAATACGGTTTATATTTTAACCTTACGTTAACGTCAACTGTAAAAGTTGCTGTATAACGTTATGAATAAAAAGAATTTTGAATATGGCTCTGAATCTTTTTTACTAAAATGTAACAAAATGGGTTATTGTCTTTTAATCTAAAAAAGTGATTTTTATTGCATATACAGTGAATTATTTAACAAATCTTAGACCAATGTATTAGCCGATACTGTGCTGCGCCCCTAAGTTTGTACCGGCTTTGTGAGCTGGCGCACCGGGAAAGGCGTCAAAAATTGATGTAGCACCAAGAATGGTGTCATTAAGCCAGTTACAATCGCCGCCCTTTTATCGATCGAGAGAATACCCCGTGGGACTGGATAGCCATGTCAACACCTTTGGCCTACATTGCAAGCGTCAGTATGGTCAGCGCCTCAAGAAGCTGACCCTGGATGCCAAGTTTACCTGCCCCAATCGTGACGGCACCCTGGGACGGGGTGGCTGTACCTTCTGTAATGTGGCCTCCTTCAGCCATGAGCATGGCTCGGTAGACAGCATCGCCGTGCAGCTGGCCAATGGCCGCGAGCGTGCCCAGGGAAAATCCAGCAAGTTCATCGCCTATTTTCAGGCCTACACCAGCACCTATGATGAGTACCGTCTGCTAAAGCAGCGCTATGATGAGGCGGTGGCCGATAGCGATATTGTCGGCCTGTGTGTCGGCACCCGTCCCGATTGTGTCAGCGACGAGGTGATCGCCCTGCTGGCCGGTTATCAGGCCCGTGGCCTGGAGGTATGGCTGGAGCTCGGCCTGCAAAGCGCCAACCTTGAGACGCTTAAGCGGATCAATCGTGGACATGGTTTCGAGGAGTATCGTGATACTGTCACCCGGGCGAGAAAGGCGGGATTAAAGGTGTGTACCCACCTGATCTTAGGGCTGCCAGGTGAGAGCCATGAGGACTATTTAGCCAGTCACAGGGCGGTGCTGGATGCTGGGGTCGATGGGCTCAAAATTCATCCACTGCATATCGTCGAGGGTAGTACTATGGCCAAGGCTTGGCGGGCCGGGCGCATGAGTTTATTGACCCAGGAAGCCTACGCCGAGAGCGTCGGCGAGCTGATTCGTCTCACGCCTAAAGAGGTGATTTTTCATCGTGTTACCGCCTACGCCAAGAAACCTATGCTGCTGGCACCCGACTGGTGTGCCTATCGCTGGGAGGGGTTGGTGGCCATCGTCAAGAACCTAGAACGCCTGGGCGGTCAGGGTCATTATTTGACCGATTCGGCAGGTGATCATTTGTCGGTTTAGGCGCAAAAAACGTGAACAATTGAGCAATTAATTTAACGCATGGTTAATGAAAGGTTAAATAAGGAGCTATTTAACTTGCATATGCTTCAATTAGTTGCGCCCGCCATTCTAGGCGCTATTATGGGGTGAATTTTATTCTTGTCCCGTCAGCTTTTTTCGAGAGGTGCCTTAAGATGGCAACAGCCGAGTTAGAATCAATATTGGATCTCAACACACTTGAGCAGTACTGCAGCGCTATCGGTGCGGGCACTTTGCTAAAGAGTGTCGTCTTGTTTGAACAGTTGATGCCCGAGTATGTTGGCAACCTGGTCAACGCTAAGGAAGCACAAGACAAAGATACCTTATGTTCTGAGGCGCACAAGTTCAAAGGCGCTGCCGGTTCTGTGGGACTGAAACGTATCCAGCAGTATGCTCAGCTACTGCAACACGGTGAGGCGGCCGAGTGGCCAGCCGAGCACGGCACCTGGCTGCAGGTGATCGTGGACAACGCCAGCCAGGATCTGGCCGAGCTGAAGGCTTACCTAGAATCTAAGGCATAAAACGGCAATGTAGTAGGTCAAAGCCTGTAAATCAGAGCTAGCCAAGTTTGATAGCGCCCTCGATGAGAGATCATCGGGGGCGTTTTTGTTTGTGCACTATTTGGCCGCTTTTGGGCAGCGCTTCACACTTCTGGCAAAAGAGAGGGTTAATCCCGGGGCCGCTTGTGCTAGAGTTAGATTGAGTAATTGAATGTAAATGGAAGTTGGTAATCGATTTTATGAAACATCTGCCGAGCCTGAAAAACCTTTACTATCTGGTCAATCTCTATCAGGAACAGAACTTTAATCGCGCGGCCAAGCTGTGCCACGTGAGCCAGTCGACCCTGTCGAGTGGGATTCAAAACCTGGAGGAGCAGCTGGGTCATCAACTGATCGAGCGCGATCATAAGTCCTTCATCTTCACCGCCATCGGCGAAGAGGTGGTGCAGCGATCCCGCAAGCTGCTGACCGACGTCGACGATCTGGTGGAGCTGGTGAAGCACCAGGGCCAGCCGATGACAGGGGATATTCGCCTGGGCTGCATTCCCACCATCGCGCCGTTTCTGCTTAGCCGGGTGGTGAAACATTGCCAACAGGAATATCCTGAGCTGACGCTGTTTTTGAAGGAAGACACCACGGAGCGACTATTGGATGCCCTGGGTAAAGGCGAGCTGGATCTGTTGCTGCTCGCCTTGCCGGCCGACACCAGTGGCTATCACAGCATGAAGGTGGGGATAGATCCCTTCAAGCTGGTGATGCATAAGGAACTTAGCAGTGAGGTGCATCAGCCCATAGATTACAAGGCGCTACCCGATGAGAGCATCTTCCTGCTGCAGTCGGAACACTGTATTACCGGCCATGCCATCAGCGCCTGCAGTCTGGCGGATAGCGACAAGATCAACCCCTTCGCGGCGACGAGTCTGCACACACTGGTACAGATGGTAAACAGCAAGCTGGGGACCACCTTCCTGCCACAGATGGCGATCGATGCGGGGATATTGAACGATACGGATCTCACCGCCCTGACGCCGCCGGGTGAGGCGCCTTATCGTGATATCGGTCTGGTCTGGCGTCAGACCTCCAGCCGTATCATGACTTTCAGAACCTTAGGTAAGGCGATTCAAAGCTTGTTGGAACAGGCGGAGGCGGAAAGTTAGTTTTAACTATTGCTACCCTTGGGGGAAACGCCATACACCTCGATAGAGTGTTGTTTCCCCTTGAGCTTGATTGGACCAAGGTTGGTAAAGTCGTAGTGACTGTCGCCAGTGTCGATAAGCGACTGCAGTGAGCCTGAGATCAACATCCGTTGCCCCAGAGGGTTACACTGATCTTGAAGTCTCGCCAGGGTATTGAGCACGTCGCTAAAGAAGCTGATCTCCTGCTTTTGCACCCCAACCACAGCCGCCACCACCTGACCACAGTGGGCCGCCGCCTTAAACTTAGGCACGAAACCATACTGCTCTTCGAAGTACTTGCGCTGCCAGTTAAGCTGCTGACTGAACTCATAATATATGTTGAAGCTGCGATCTTCTATGATGCCGTTTTCTAGCGGCCAGTGGATCAGCACGGCATCGCCCATGTAGCGATAGATCTCGGCGTCGTTGTTGACCACAGTGTCGGATAGCAGGCTAAAGCAGTCCTGGATCAGGCGGCTGAAGCGATAGTCACCCAGAGATTCCGCGTGGGTGGTCGAGGCCACCATGTCCAGATAGAGAAACAGGCGCTGTTCGTACCTTGGCCTGTGGTATTTACCCAGGCCGATATTAAACAGAATACGTGGGCCGACCAACAGCGCCATCTGCTCGATGAAGGCTAGGCCGACACGCACCACCACCAGATAGATGATCAGGGCCTGGAACGAGGGGCTGTAGAGAATATGAGCGGTCAACATCTGCCTGAGGGTCGACATATGGTTCTCAATGGCCCACATGTTGAGGAACTGGGTCATGTAGGCGAGGGTGGTCGCCCCAAGTAAGAGGAAGAGTCCCTTGAAGATCACCGAAAACAGATAGGGCAGGCGATTGATGGCGCTAAAGTCGGCGATCAGGTTCGACATCCAGTGCAGACTACCAAAGATGATCCCCATATAGATCGCCAGGGTCGCGAGATCGGCAGTGCCTACCGCCCATTGGGGCAGCTCTGGTGTTTGCGCATAGCGGAAAAACACAAAGGCCGCCATGGCAATAGCCCAAGCGAAAATGGCAAATATGAGCTTCTTTGCTTGAATGCGTGCTCTCACAGTGACAGAAAATTCCTAAATGCTGCACAAATCTCAGGATGCGCTAGTGTATAGAAAACACCCCTACAATTTCCAGTGATATTTGTGATCTAAGTCAAATGAAGTCTAGATGTGCCAAAAAAGCGACAAATTTATGTTGAACAAGTGTTAAGTGACCGTGGTGATTGTTTTTTTCTTGGGGGATGCTGACAGAAAGGGGCGCACTTTGTCGATTATCTAAAAGTCTAAAGTTTGAGAAATGACCCTTCTCTGTCACCCCTTTTAACTAGAAGGAAAATTTCGGTTCGAATCACCTTTAAATAGCGATTCGAATAGCCGCGACTGGTAAGCTCAAATCGCCTAGAAATAACGGTTCAAGATCTGCTGGGTGAAGGGGATCTTAAGATAGAAGCCCCGCGGGTTGGTGAGTTTAACCTGACCATCTTGCGCTATGCTCTGGGTGAGCGCGCGGCTGTTGGCGCCTTTGGGCCTGAGCTGCAATACCTCGCCGTGACGGGCGGTGATCTGCTCGACCTTGCCTAGGGCGATAAGCTCCATGATCTCTTCCCAGTCCTGACGTATCTGCGCCATCTCTTCTTCGCTCGGGGTCCAGAGGATGGGACTGCCGATGCGCCGCTCGCCAATCGGCTTGTGGCGGATGCCCTCCACCGGGATCCACAGCACCCGCTGTAGCTTGTGGTACACCAGACTCTCCTGCCATCTTAGGCCGTTGATATTCATCAGCGGGGCGACGGTGACATAGGTGGTCTCTAGCGGCTTACCCGATTCATCCACAGGGATGGTTTTGAGCTCTACGCCGAGATGGAGAAAGTCCTGCTCCGGCTTAGAGCCGGCAGTGGCCCCCAGTTCGAGCTCGATAAGCTGACCAATCCAGCCTTTGTCTCGTTTCAGGTTGCTCGGCACGGCGACATGGTGAAGCTCGGCCAGCTGGCCCAGCGTGAGTCCGGCCATCTCCTGGGCGCGCTGCATCAGCTCGTCGAGGGATTCGGGGGGAAGAATTTTACTTTTCATGGGTAGGGATTTTACCCGAGTTATGCACTTAATCAATCGAGGTTAAAAATTGTGCGATCTTTTTGCAGTAGAGAGATCCTAGAGTCTTCTTACATTAAGTGACTGAAAAACATCGTTTTAGCCATGTTGTCCATTTAACCTCATCGAGAGTTATTTAAGTTACTCTGTGATTTCCCCACCCTTTCCAACACACTTATCCACAGATTTATTGGATAACTGAATAAGTCTGTCACAGGGCAGAATAAAAAAACCCTTGTCAAGGGGATTTTGATGACATTTTTCCGCTGTCAGAGTCGATAAATCTATTTATCTGTGAATAACCTTTGGGGACTTTATGTGGTTTTTTACTTGACACAGGCTTTGGGTGTTTTTTGTGCGATCTCTAAGTGTGAACAAATGATCTCAAAGTGTGAACAATTAATTTTTATTTAATTACAGTTGTTTATTGATTAAATCTCGGCTGGTATCTGCTTGGGTTTTGATTCGAGATTTGGCTGAATTGACAATTTTAACTGAGTTTCAAACAGAGATATCCACAGATTTTGTGGATATCCTCCGGTTTGCTTGCCAGGCTCTGTTGATAAAAGTAAAAATTTTAGTTTTTTATCCAAACAATATCTGTTAATGGGGAATTGCCGCCGACGCCGCTTTGTGAAACAATCGATTCATTAGATTATTTCATTTTGGAGTCCATGTGATTGATAGTGACGGCTTTCGTGCAAATGTAGGCATCATTATCTGTAATCGCTTTGGGCAGGTGATGTGGGCCAGAAGATTTGGTCAACATTCCTGGCAATTTCCGCAAGGTGGCGTGGATGAAGGCGAAAGCGCCGAGCAAGCCATGTATCGGGAGTTGTATGAAGAAGTTGGGTTAAGGCCTGAACATGTGCAAGTGTTAACCTCAACTCGTTCCTGGTTGCGTTATAGATTACCTAAACGGTTAATTAGGCAAGACAGTAAACCCTTATGTATCGGACAGAAACAGAAGTGGTTTCTATTACAATTGAAGAGTCAGGAGTCTGCCATCGATCTGGCGGCCAGCGGCCACCCGGAGTTTGATGACTGGCGTTGGGTCAGTTACTGGTATCCGGTCAGACAGGTGGTATCCTTTAAACGAGACGTGTACCGCAAGGTAATGAAAGAGTTTGCGCCGACGGCCTTGCCGTTTCAGGCTCAGGAAAATACTCAAGGCGGCAGAAGAAGAGGTCGCCGCCGGTAGCTAAGATGGCAAGCAATAGAGGGAGAGGTAGGCTGTGTTAAAGACGCTCAGAGACATCACTCAGGCAGTAGCCGCAGCCGATGATCTTCAATCAGCCCTCTCTTTGCTAGTCCGCCAGACCAAGTCGGCGATGGAGACCCAGTGCTGCTCCATCTATATCCTGGAAGAGCAGGAGCTGGTGCTGTCGGCCACCGATGGCCTAGACCCCAGAGCCGTGGGCAAGGTCAAGATGCCCATGAGCCAAGGCCTGGTCGGCTTGGTGGCCGAACGTGAAGAGCCGGTCAACCTGGCCGATGCCCAGCAACACCCCAGATTTAAACTATTCACCGAAGTCGACGAGGAAGATTTTCGTGCCTTTCTCGCCGTCCCCATCATCTATCAGAAATTAATCCTAGGCGTGCTGGTGGTGCAGCAGGCCGACGCGCGCCAGTTTAGCGAGGCCGAAGAGGCCTTTCTGATGACGCTCGCTGCCCAGTTGGCGGTGGCGGTGCGTGAGCAGCGTAAGAAAGCCGAGGTGAAATCGGCGCCGGACAAGTGTGTCTATACTGGCACCTCGGCGGCTAGCGGCGTGGTGATCGCCCACGCCATGGTGCTGGGGGGCGAGATCCCCCTAGAGCAGCAGGGGCGTCGCACTAAGCAGGTCGACGAAGAACTGCTAGCCCTGAGTCAGGCGCTGGATGCCTGTCGCAATACCCTCAGCGCCCTGTCCCAGCGTTTCGATGGCGAGAATGAGAAAGAGGTGCAGTCTATCTTCTCAGCCCTGCAGTTGCTGCTGGATGATACCAGCCTAGGCGGTGAGTATGGGCGGGAGATCCTGGCGGGCTGGACGGCTATCTCGGCGGTGAGCCGGGTGTCGCTACGCTACATAGATCATTTCCAGCAGATGCAAGATCCTTATATGCAGGAGCGGGCGACGGATATCCGCGATCTGGGTCAGAGGGTGCTGCGTGAGCTGATCGAGCCGCAGAAGATGCAGCTTGAACTGGATGTGCCCGTTATCCTGGTGACCAAGGAAGCCACGGCGACCATGCTCGCCGAGTTCCCCCAGCACAAGCTGGTGGGCATAGTCACAGAGCTTGGCGGGGTTAACTCCCACGCGGCTATCTTAGCGCGCGCCTTTGGCGTGCCGGCGGTGATAGGGGTCGAGGGGATCCTCAATGCCGGTATCGATGGCAAGCAGCTGATCCTGAACGCTAATCGCGGACAGGTGCTGATCTCGCCTACACCGACGCTGATAGGTGAGTATCGCAGCCTGATCTCGGCGGAGAAGGCGTTGCAGAAACGCTATGCCGAGGAGCTGTCTAAGCCTGCCATGACCTTAGATGAGCGCCGAATTCATCTCTATCTCAACGCTGGGCTGTTAAGCAGTCTGGCCTCGGAGATTGCCGAGGGCGCCGACGGCGTCGGCCTGTATCGCACCGAGATCCCCTTCATGTTGCAGACCCGCTTCCCCAGCGAGGCGGAGCAGGTCGAGGTCTATCGTCAGGTTTTGGATGCGGCCCTCGGGCGTCCAGTGGTGATGCGCACCCTGGATGTGGGCGGTGACAAGCCATTGTCTTATCTGCCTATTATCGAGGAGAATCCTTTCCTCGGCTGGCGCGGGATCCGTCTGACGCTGGATCATCCAGAGCTGTTTCTGGTGCAGCTCAGAGCCATGCTCAATGCCTCGGGCGGTGGTGAGCAGCTGCATATTCTGCTGCCCATGGTCTGCTGTTTGGACGAGATAGATCAGGCCATCGCCTACCTGGAGCAGGCTTATCTCGAGGTGAAGCAAGATGTTCATCCAGATCTTCAACGGCCTAAGATAGGCATAATGCTGGAGGTGCCTGCGCTGCTGTTCCAGCTCGAAGAGGTGGCCAAACGGGTCGACTTTATCTCTGTCGGCTCGAACGACCTGACCCAATACCTGCTGGCGGTCGACCGTAATAACCCAAGAGTCAGTACCCTGTATGACTCCTATCATCCAGGGATCTTACGGGCGCTGACCCAGGCGAGGCTGGCGTGCCGAGAGTATCGCCTGCCGATTAGTGTTTGTGGTGAACTGGCAGGCGAACCCATGGGCGTACTGTTGTTGGTTGCCATGGGCTATACCCAGCTGAGTATGAACCAGGGCAGTCTTGCCAAGATAAACTATCTGATCCGTAGGGTGTCCTATCAGGACTTGAGCGAGCTGCTTGCCCAGGCGCTGTCACTCACCAACGGCTTCGAGGTGAGGGAGCTGCTGACGCTCTATCTGAAAGAGAAAGGCCTAGACGAATTTCTCTAAGCAAGTTTCGTCAAGCGAGTTTCTGTAATTGAGTCTCGACTGTGAGCGCTAGGCAATTTCAATCTGTCGGTAATTCCTTTAAGCTAATGCCTCCTTTCGCCACTGCCGTCGAGGTTACATGTTCACCATAGTTGTCAGTTGTATTGCCCTGGGGGCCTTCATTGGTTTTATGGCGGGCCTGTTAGGCATTGGCGGCGGCGTGATAGCCGTACCTGTATTGCTGTTTCTTCTGCCTATGGCGGGCGTAGAGCCAGAGCATTTGACCCATGTGGCCATTGCCACCTCGTTGGCGGCGATCATCCTAACCGGGGCCTCATCGGCTAGGGCCCATCACGCCCGAGGTAATATTCCCTGGCATCTACTTACCATCATGCTGCCGGGATTGATAGTCGGCGCCCTGTCGGCAGGCTTTATCTCCTCGCTGTTTTCTGCTCAGCTACTCAAGCAGGTCTTTGCCGGCTTCTTGGTGTTGATGGCGCTGCAGATGGTGTTTCCCTTTAAGGCGGCAGAGGGCGAGCGTAGCTTGCCCGCGAGTCCCTATCTGTTTGTTACCGCAATGTTTGTCGCCATCATAGCCGCATTAATGGGCATAGGCGGCGGCATCTTGTTTATCCCATTCTTGAGCTGGTGCGGCGTGCAGATGCGTCACGCCATAGGTTTCTCCTCGGTAACAGGGCTGATGATCGCCTTGTTTGGTAGCCTCAGCTATGTATTTGCTGGCTGGGCGACTCAAGGGCTGCCAGAATACACCCTGGGTTATATCTATCTGCCAGCCTTGTTCGGCATCGTCTGCACTTCTATGCTGACGGCACCACTGGGGGCGAAGGCGGCAAGTGTCTGGCCGACGGCAAGGCTGAAGAAAATATTTGCCGTCATGTTATTTTTTACCGGGATCAAGTTAGCCCTCAGCTAGACATGGCCGTCATAAAGCGGCTAAAAAAAAGGGGAGCTAAGGCTCGGCTAACGCTAGATTTAGACTCGATTAGGGAAGGGCGCTAAGGCCTCCATACAAGCAACAATGATAAGTAGGATAAGATGAAACAGTATTTGGCATTATGTGAACGAATCATCAATGAGGGCGTCTGGGTTGAAAACGAGCGCACGGGAAAGCGCTGTTTAACCGTGATCAATGCCGATCTGGAATACGATGTGGCCGCCAACGCGTTTCCCCTGATCACCACCCGCAAGAGTTTCTGGAAGGGGGCGATTGCCGAGCTGCTGGGTTACCTCAGGGGCTATGACAATGCCGCCGACTTCAGAAAGCTGGGTGCCAAGACCTGGGATGCCAACGCCAATGAAAACAGTGCCTGGCTGAATAACCCTCACCGTAAGGGCCATGACGATATGGGCCGGGTATACGGGGTGCAGGGCAGAGCCTGGGCAAAGCCAGATGGCGGCGCAGTAGATCAGCTGAGAAAAATCATAGATAACCTGTCAAAAGGGGTCGATGATCGCGGCGAGATCTTAAGCTTCTACAATCCAGGTGAATTTCATATGGGCTGTCTGCGTCCCTGCATGCACACCCATAACTTCTCTTTGCTGGGCGATACCTTATACCTCAACAGTTTCCAGCGCTCCTGCGATGTTCCCCTAGGGCTAAACTTCAATCAGGTGCAGGTGTTTGCCCTGCTGGCGATTGTGGCGCAGATCACAGGTCACAAAGCGGGCAAGGCCTACCATAAGATAGTCAATGCGCACATCTATGAAGACCAGTTACCCCTGATGCAGGAGGTGCAGCTTAAGCGCGAGCCCTTCCCGTCACCTAAGCTAAGCATCAATCCGGATATCAAGTCGCTGGAAGATCTCGAGACCTGGGTCACCATGGACGATTTCGAGGTGACTGGTTATCAGCACCACGAGGCGATTCAGTATCCCTTCTCTGTCTAAGAGTAATTCTTAAGACTGAGGAATTTCTGAGGTAAGGCGCGGCAGACTCTTTGTGAGTCGCCGCGCTTTATTAATTTATTCTGCATAAAAAATCCCCCTTTAAACCAGAAACTCCCTGTGATCCCCGTCACAGATGGTTTTAATCGTCACTCCCGCTAAGTAAAACTGCATGCTATTGATTAGTCCGTGGTGACTGACTACACTTAACACCTCGGAATTACCGATGTTTAATGCCGATGCAAACGATTATTCAGCTAGGTTGCATTCCGCTAGACTCAATACATTAAGTGTTTTTGGAGTTTATTTATGGAAAAGGCGATTAGAAATTTTCTGAGCCAGGAATCGGCCGGTGGCATCTTATTGATGGCGGCCGTTATCTTGGCGATGATCATGGCGAACTCCCCGTTGTCGGGCCTGTATCAAGGCTTCCTGCATACAGAGATGCAGGTGCGCGTGGGCAGTCTGGATATTGATAAGACGCTGATCCACTGGATTAATGACGGCCTGATGGCGTTGTTTTTCATGTTGATCGGCCTGGAAGTGAAGCGTGAGCTGCTGGAAGGTGCTTTGTCGAGCCGTGAGCAGGCATCCTTGCCAACCTTTGCCGCCATAGGTGGCATGATCTTCCCTGCTGCTATCTACCTGATCTTTAACTATGCCGACCCTATTACTCAGGTGGGCTGGGCTATTCCTGCCGCTACCGATATCGCCTTCGCGCTGGGTATCATGGCGCTGCTGGGTAGCCGGGTGCCGGTGGCGCTTAAGGTGTTCCTGCTGGCGCTGGCCATCATAGATGACCTTGGCGTAGTGGTGATCATCGCCATGTTCTATAGCACAGATCTCTCGGCGATCAGCTTAGTCGTTGCGGCGCTGGCGATAGTGATCTTGGTGGGGCTAAATCGTAAGGGCGTGACCGCGCTGGCTCCTTATGGGGTGGTGGGCCTGATCCTCTGGATAGCCGTGCTCAAATCTGGGGTACACGCTACCCTGGCCGGTGTGATCATCGCATTCTGTATTCCGCTGCGGGCCAAAGATGGTAGCTCACCGTCAGAGCATCTGGAGCATAGCCTGCACCCATGGAGCACCTTTGTCATATTGCCTATCTTTGCCTTTGCCAATGCCGGGGTCGATTTGTCGGGCATGAGCCTTGGGGATCTGTTATCTCCTGTGCCTGTGGGGATCGCACTTGGCTTACTGCTGGGTAAACCGCTTGGGGTACTGCTGTTTAGCTTCGTGGCGGTCAAGCTTAAGCTGGCTGCATTGCCCGAAGGCATGGGCTGGCGTCATATCGCCCCCGTGGCAGTGATGTGTGGTATCGGCTTTACCATGTCGATGTTCATCTCATCCCTGGCCTTTATCGGCGATGGCGAGGCCTACGGCGATCTGGCGAGGCTTGGCATTCTGACCGGGTCGATCATGTCGGCGGTGATAGGTTATTTTTGGTTATCTAAGGTGCTTCCAGAGAAAGGAGAAAAATCATGAAAAAACTCGTCGTGACACTCATGCTCTCATTCGGCTTGACCGGGGGCGCCTATGCCAGCCAGCTGGAGGCGTGCGATAAAGATGTCAACAGCGTCGCCTGTCAGCATTACCTAGAGGGGGTTGTCGACGGTGCCCTCATGTTTAAGCCTAATGCGATGGGCAAGCGGGTCGAGACTAATGGGTATGAATCCCGTGCCCTCAAGTATCGTAGCGGCAAGCGCTTCGAAGAGGCTAATCGCACCTACTGCGAGGGGCGCCTGCCCGATCGCGACAGCCTGGTGCAGGGACTCTCCGAGGCCTTGGATATGGGCAAGGTAGATTCGATAGAGACGCTAAGCGAAGTCATGTACAACATGATGGATTGCCAACGCCTTAAATAGCAGGAGAGACGCGAGCCTTGATGTCGCATCTGAACTATAACCATCTCTATTATTTCTGGATGGTGCATAAGAAGGGCTCGGTGGCCAAGGCCGCCGAAACCTTATGTTTGACCCCGCAAACGGTGACCGGGCAGATCCGTGTTCTGGAGCAGCGCCTCAACGGTACCCTGTTTAAACGGGTGGGGCGTAATCTCGAACCCACCGAGTTGGGCGAACTGGTGTTTCGCTATGCTGATAAGATGTTCAGCCTCAGCTATGAGATGTTAGATATCCTGAATTATCAAAAGGATAATAATATCTTGTTCGAGGTGGGTATTGCCGATGCGCTCTCCAAGGCCTTGGCCAGCCGGGTGCTGCTCTCGGTTGTGCCTAGCGATGGCTCCATGCATCTTGCCTGTTATGAGGCGACCCACGAGAGCCTGATGGAGCGCTTAAGGGCCCACAAGCTGGATATGATCCTATCCGACTGCGCCGGTGAGTCGCTCAAGTATCCGGAGATCCTATCGAAGAAGCTCGGTGAGTGCGGCGTGGCGTTTTTCTCCTCGACCACCTATGACAAACCCTTTCCCGCCTGTCTGGAGGAGGGCAAGTTGTTGATCCCGGGGAAACGTACCTCGCTCGGTCAGCAGTTACATCACTGGTTCGATGAGAATGGCCTGGATGTCACCATACTCGGCGAGTTCGACGATGCGGCCATGATGAAGGCGTTTGGCTTCTTCAAACAGGGGATCTTCGTGGCACCCTCCATCTATAAGCAGGATATTCTCGCCCACGATATGCAGATTCTAGGTGAGACTGACGATATCAAGGAGGTCTACCATGTGATGTTTGCCGAGCGGATGATCCAACATCCGGCGGTAAAATCCCTGCTGGAAACTGACTTTAGCGATCTCTTCGCCGGTAAGGATCTCGAGGTGGAGCGGCTATAAAACGGTGTGAAGCCGGCGGCCTAACTGGTACACTATCGCCAATCGAAAATAAGGGAGTAGTTGTGTGTCAGAGCCAATGAACATAGCCAGAGTAAGATGGGCGTGCCGACGGGGCATGTTAGAGCTTGATGTATTGTTTCAACCCTTTGTTGAGACCCAATATGAACAGCTGTCTATAGATGATAAGGCGGTTTTCGTTCGTCTGTTAGAGTGTGAAGATCCTGAGTTGTTTGCCTGGTTTATGGGCCATGAGGCCTGTCCAGACCCACAGCTCGCCGAGATGGTGGTTAAAGTTCGTGGCCGGGCGGCGCCATAACTTTCACCTGACAGCCTCCTTCGACCAGCGACTCTCGCTGGTCTGTTTCGCGGCCCTGTGCCTGAGTGCTTTTCTGGTCTGGCCGCCAATCAATTCTCTCTGGTTTCTCACCCTCAAGTATGGCCTCTTGTTGGCCACAATCGTTTTCTTCCTCTATCAGTTGATTGCGCTAAGACGTTGGTCCCTTGCCTTTTGGCTGGATGAGTCGGGCAGAATTGGTCTACTCCGCGACGAGTTAGATTCGCATACGCAAGTGCAGCAGGCTGACGAAGCAAGCGAGCAACATCTTAGTTATCGCAGGATCTGGGTGAGCCCCTTGGTGGTGCTGTTCTGGTTATACGAGGGAGAGCAGAAACGCCTGGTTATCTTATGGCGGGATATGTTTGACGACACAGGTTATCGGCACCTGTGCCGTCTGCTACTAAGGTTTGGCTAACGACCTTACTGCTATTGCTCTGGATGCAATATGGTTGGTAGCGGATTATTACTCTTGTTGGGATGGTCGATATTGTAATGCAGGCCGCGGCTTTCCTTACGCTCCATAGCGCAGCGGATGATCAGCTCAGCGACCTGGACCAGGTTACGCAGCTCCAGTAAGTTGTTACTCACGCGGAAGTTGCTGTAGTACTCCTGGATCTCCTGCTGCAGCATGGCGCAGCGGCGTAGGGCGCGCTCGAGGCGCTTGTCTGAACGCACAATCCCTACGTAGTCCCACATGAACAGACGTAGCTCGTGCCAGTTGTGGGCGATCACTACCTCTTCATCCGAGTTCGATACCTTACTCTCATCCCAGGCGGGCAGAGTACCCGGCATAGGGATCTTGGCCAGCTGGCTCTCGATATCTTCGGCTGCCGCGCGGGCAAATACCAGACACTCAAGCAGCGAGTTGCTGGCCAGACGGTTGGCGCCGTGCAGGCCGGTATAGGCCACTTCACCTATGGCGTAGAGACCATTGAGATCTGTCTGACCATGCAGGTCTGTCATCACGCCGCCGCAGGTATAGTGGGCCGCGGGTACCACAGGGATAGCATCTTTGGTGATATCTATTCCCAGTTCCAGACAGCGTCTATAGATGGTGGGGAAATGCTTGATAACAAAGTCGGCTGGCTTGTGGCTGATATCCAGGTAGACGCAGTCGACCCCTAAGCGTTTCATCTCATAGTCGATGGCGCGGGCCACTATGTCGCGGGGGGCGAGTTCGCCGCGCTCGTCGAAGTCTGGCATGAAGCGGCTGCCATCGGGACGCTTAAGGTAGGCGCCTTCACCGCGTAGTGCCTCGGTCAACAAAAAGTTGCGGGCATCGGCGTGGTAGAGACAGGTGGGGTGGAACTGGTTGAACTCCATGTTGGCCACCCGGCAGCCCGAGCGCCAGGCCATGGCGATGCCATCGCCCGAGGCGATATCTGGGTTCGAGGTATATTGGTACACCTTAGAGCTGCCACCTGTGGCCAGTGCGACGAAGCGAGCCTTAACGGTTTCCACATGCTCTTCGTTACGGTTCCACACATAGGCGCCGAGGACGCGGTTGCCCGGGCGCTTGAGCTTACGTGTGGTGATAAGGTCGATGGCGTTGTAGCGCTCAAGTACCTTGATATTGGGGTGACTCAGGGCGCGCTCCTGTAGCGTCACCTGCACCTCTTTACCCGTGGCATCGGCCGCGTGCAGGATGCGTCTGTGGCTATGGCCACCTTCGCGGGTCAGGTGATAGGGCGCCTTGCTCTCGTCGCCGTCGGCGGTTTCTTCTTTATCGAAGGCGACGCCGCAGTGAATCAACCACTCCATGGCGCTCTTGGCGTTTTCGGCGGTAAAGGTCACAACTTCTTCATCGCATAACCCGGCCCCGGCGATCAAGGTATCGGTGACGTGAGATTCGATGGTATCCTCTTCATCGAACACTGACGCGATACCGCCCTGGGCGTAGTAGGTTGAGCCTTCGCTGAGTGGGCCTTTGGAGAGTAAGATAACGTTTGATTTTTCAGCCAGATGTAGCGCTAAAGTCAGACCAGCAGCCCCGCTGCCGATAACCAAAACGTCAGATTGATGTTCAACTACTTGTTTCATCAGGTATCATGGTAAGTTATGCGAGTATTGTCTATGGTAAACCAAGACGCCATTTATGGATACTGATCTCGCCGTAGAAAATAAATGCGGATATCGCAATTTTTTTTAGAACTTTTTCGATGTGGGCTAGTCTACATATGTGAATATGATTCGAGCGACTGAGAAATCAGCATTTTAGATTTAGGAGTAGTCGGCTCGGATGAGTGGACAGATAAGTGATCAACAACTCGTTGAGCGAGTGCAACAAGGAGATAAAAACGCTTTTAACCTGCTGGTACATAAATACCAGAGCAAAGTGATTAATCTGATTGCCCGTTATGTGCGTAATCAGGCCGACGTGGCAGATGTGGCACAGGAAGCCTTTATCAAAGCTTATCGTGCGTTGCCTAACTTTAGGGGTGAGAGTGCGTTTTATACTTGGTTGTATCGCATCGCGGTTAATACCGCGAAAAATCATTTAGTGGCACAGGGCAGGCGAGCGCCTGCCAACGATGTCGATGCGGAAGAGGCCGAATATTACGACGGCAGTGATGCGCTAAAGGAGTTTGCCTCCCCAGAGCGTCTCATGTTGTCAGATGAGATTCAGAAAGTGGTCTTCGATACGCTCGATACCTTGCCGGAAGAATTGAAGATGGCTATCTCTCTGCGTGAGCTCGATGGCATGAGTTATGAAGAGATTGCCAATGTGATGGAGTGTCCAGTGGGCACAGTGCGTTCACGTATCTTTAGGGCACGTGAAGCCATCGATAAGAAGTTGCAGCCTTTGCTGGAACGATGAAGCATTTTATTCGATACACTAAATTTATATGGGTGATAAATGGATAAGTTAGGTCAGGAATGGGTTTCCGCTGCCGTTGATGGTGAAATCGACGAGCAGGAGTTGGCGCAACTCGCCGCCGATACGGATTCGCATGAGAAGTGGCGTGATTATCACATGATAGGTGATGCTATGCGTGGTGAGTTGCCCGCTGCGATCAATCTCGATCTCAGTGCCAACATTGCCGCAGCGATTGAGCTTGAGCCTAGTATCCTTGTGCCTAAGCGTGTCGAAACGCCTGAGGTGGCGCCTCAACGTCAACTTGCGAGTGTGGTTCCGCTGTTTAAGCAGTTTGGCCAATACGCCATCGCCGCCAGCGTCGCCTTGGTCGCCGTGATCGGTGTGCAGAATTATAATCAGGGTGGCGTCGAAGATGCGCCTATGCCAGTGCTCAATACCCGTCCGCTGATTGGCAGCGCGTCGCCTGTGAGCCTACAGACTGGCCCGGTACAACAGAATCAAAGTTATACCAATGAGCGTGTGATGGAGCAGCGTCATCGCATCAACACCTATATTCAAGATCATATGCTGCAGCAAAGATTGAATAACAGTGCCAATATAGACGACAATGGTGAGCTCACGCCTATCCCGGTGAATCACTAAAAGCTATTTATACTGGTCACACTGACTATACTCTTTGTGTCGATTGGTATTATTAAGGAGTTAGCTTGCGTCTTATTTGGTTGGCCCTGTTAGTCCTCGTCTTCCCTGCCAGCGCGCAGGAAGAGTTGTCCGCTAAGGCTTGGCTCGAAAACATGAGCCTCGCCTTGAAAGGGCAAGAATTCAAGATGTCCCTGATCCATCTGCAAGCGGATCACATACGCCCCCTGGTTTATCTTCACGGCAAGGTCGACGACCATGAAGTTGCTTTTCTCGAGCACCTCAATGGCCCGCCGAAAAATGCCGTGCGCGTGGGCAATACAGTTACCTTTATCGAACACGACCAACCCGCCTACAGCGTGCGCGCCGAGCGTATTCAAGGCGTATTGCCACCTGCGTTTGCCGGCGTTATCTCTGATCTGGAGTCGGGTTATCAATTTGTCCTGGGTGGACGTTCGCGTCTGGCCGGGCGTCCCAGTCAGTTAGTGCGCATCATCCCCAACGATGACAACCGCTATAGCTATCAGGTATGGCTGGATATGGATACCTATCTGCCGCTGCGTTACGACATGCTGAACCTTGAGAAGCAGCTGCTGGAGCAGGTGCTGGTGGTAGAGCTTATCGTTCTTGATGATGCGCCGGCGATTCTGCGTGAAGCCTATAAGCAGGATTGGCCCGAGATCATGCCGCAGCCCCAGCGTGAGCAGGCCGACAACTGGCAGTTCAAATGGTTGCCTCAAGGCTTTAAGATCTTGGTCAAGGATAATCACAGACTTATCGGCAGCCACGAGGCGGTCGAGTATATCGCCCTGAGCGATGGCCTGGTGAACATCTCTGTGTATGTGGCCAGAGCCGGCGAGACGGCGCTGCCCGACGAGCTGATGACCCGCAACGGTCTCTCTTTGGCCGCCGAGCGTGTGGGCAATGCCGAGGTGGTTGCCGTGGGCAAGGTGCCGGCCGAGACACTCAGCCGCATCGCCAAAAGCATCACCATAGAGTGATCCCACTATGATGGAAGAAACCGCCACAGTGATCAGGTGCCCGGGCGATGGTTGGGTCACGGTCGAAGTGAAAGTTAAAAATGCCTGTAATCATTGTGATAACAATGACACCTGCGGCACCTCCGCCGTATCTAAGGCGTTCTCGCCCAAGGTGCAGCGCTTCTCGCTGCCTAGCGACACCCAGTATGAACCCGGTGAACTGTTAAAACTTGGCCTGCCTGAGAGTGTCATCTTAAAGGCGGCCGCCATCGTCTACCTTATGCCGCTGGCGGGCCTTTTTACTGGTGCCACCTTGGGACATTTTCTTGCAGATCTTGTTGGACTCATGAGCAGCGACCTGCTGACTATCGCCCTTGGTCTGAGCGGCGCGGCAAGCGCCTGGTGGCTGGGTCGGCGCTGGGCAAAAACGCTGGAGATCAACAGTCAGCCGGTGATCCTCTCCCGCCTTGGCCGGGCCATAGACGGCATTTCCCCAGCCAACTAGTCTATTATTTTCATTGCCCGATGGATTCCAATTGGTATTAGTTTAGCGATCGGGTACAATTCGGCACTTTTAGATCAATTTCAATTTCGAGTTTAGTCATTTCGCACAATGAAGCATATTAGAAACTTTTCGATTATTGCCCATATTGACCATGGCAAATCAACCCTTTCTGACCGTCTTATTCAAGAGTGCGGCGGCCTGTCTGACCGTGAGATGGCGGCGCAGGTATTGGACTCAATGGATCTCGAGCGTGAGCGCGGCATTACCATTAAAGCCCAGAGTGTGACTCTCGATTACAAAGCTAAAGATGGTGAAACCTATCAGCTGAACTTCATCGATACCCCAGGTCACGTGGACTTCTCCTATGAAGTATCACGCTCGCTGGCTGCCTGTGAAGGCGCCCTCTTGGTGGTCGATGCCGGTCAAGGTGTTGAGGCTCAGACCCTGGCAAACTGTTATACCGCGCTGGATATGGATCTGGACGTGGTGCCTGTACTGAACAAGATAGACCTTCCCCAGGCAGACCCAGAGCGTGTTGCCGAGGAGATAGAGGATATCGTGGGTATCGAGGCCGCCGATGCGGTGCGCTGCTCGGCCAAGACAGGTTTAGGTATCAGCGACGTACTGGAAACTATCGTGGCTCAGATCCCGCCACCAGAGGGCGACCCTGAAGCGCCGTTGCAGGCGTTGATCATCGACTCTTGGTTCGACAGCTACCTGGGCGTCGTTTCCTTGGTGCGTATCAAGCACGGTGTGCTCAAGAAGGGTGACAAGTTCAAGGTGATGTCGACCGGACAGACCCATACGGCCGATCGCGTCGGTATCTTCACGCCTAAGCAGACAGACACGGCTCAGCTGAGTACAGGTGAAGTGGGCTTCGTGATTGCGGGTATCAAAGAGATCCACGGCGCGCCTGTGGGTGATACTTTGACGCTGGCCAAGAATGGCGCCGACAAGCCGTTGCCCGGTTTTAAGAAGGTGAAGCCGCAGGTTTATGCCGGTGTATTCCCTATCTCGACCGACGACTATGAGAACTTCCGTGACGCGCTCAACAAGCTGAGCCTGAACGATGCCTCGCTATTCTTCGAGCCGGAAACCTCTTCGGCATTGGGCTTTGGTTTCCGTATCGGTTACCTGGGTCTGCTTCACATGGAGATCATTCAGGAGCGTCTCGAGCGCGAATATAACCTGGATCTGATCACCACGGCGCCGACCGTAGTCTACGAGGTGGTGACCACCAAGGGCGAGACCATCTACGTCGATAACCCATCGGATCTACCGCCGATGAACAACATCGAAGAGATGCGCGAGCCTATCGTTGAGACCAACATCCTGGTACCTAAAGAGTACCTGGGTAACGTGATCACCCTGTGTATCGAGAAGCGCGGCGTGCAGACCAACATGGTCTACCACGGCAACCAGGTGGCGATCACCTATGATATGCCGATGGCCGAGGTGGTGATGGACTTCTTTGACCGCTTGAAGTCGACCAGCCGCGGTTATGCGTCGCTGGAATATAACTTCAAACGCTTCGAGCCGGCAGACATGGTGCGTCTGGATGTACTGATCAACGGCGATCGCGTCGATGCCCTAGCGATGATCCTGCACAAGGCCAACGTGCGTTACCAAGGCCTGGCCTTGGTAAACAAGATGAAGGAACTGATCCCAAGACAGATGTTCGATATCGCGATTCAGGCGGCCGTCGGCAGCCAGATCATCGCCCGTTCATCGGTCAAGGCCCTGCGTAAAGACGTAACCGCTAAGTGTTACGGCGGCGACGTCTCCCGTAAGAAGAAGCTACTGCAGAAGCAGAAAGAGGGTAAGAAGCGCATGAAGCAGGTGGGTAACGTGGAAGTCCCACAAGAGGCCTTCCTCGCCGTGCTGAAGATCAATGAGTAATCACTTTTTAGTTAATAATTGTTAATAGTGATTGATAATGAGCGCCGCGGTTTGCGGCGCTTTGTTTGTTACAGTATAAATGGCTAATGGCCTGCTAGGCAGGCGATAAATCCCTTATTTTGCTGGAGCATTTTTCAGGAGTTAGTTAGCGTATGGCAGCTTATTTTTCCCTTATCCTGGTCTTGGTGACCCTAGGCAGCGGCCTGATCTGGATGTTCGATGCCTTAGTCTTAGCGCCCAAGCGTCAGCAGAAGCTGGCCATGGCCCAGGCGGCCAACCAGGAGATTAGCGAAGAGAGCGCCGAAAAAATCGTGCGTGAGTCCGCCATAGTGGAGACCTCGCGTTCTATTTTTCCGGTTATCGCTTTCGTGTTGATCCTACGCTCTTTTATCTATGAGCCTTTCCAAATTCCTTCGGGATCTATGATGCCAACCCTGCTGGTGGGCGACTTCATCTTGGTAGAGAAGTTTAGCTATGGGCTGAAAGATCCTGTGTGGCGAAGCAAGCTTATCGAGACAGGCAAGCCACAGCGCGGTGACGTGGCGGTATTTAAATACCCAGAAAACCCGCAGATCGACTACATCAAGCGTGTCATCGGCCTGCCGGGGGATCGCATCGTCTATCGCAACAAGGATCTCTATATTCAGAAGGCCTGTCCTGAGGGGCAGAGCGAGTGTCCTAAGCTAGAGAAGATAGAGCGCGCCGGTGTCAATCAGGGCGAATTTACCCAGGATAATATCCCGCTGCTGCGTTACAAGGAGCAGCTGGGCGATGTGACCCACGATATCCTGATCAACCCAGGACGCGGCGAGCCGACCTCTTACTATTTCCGCGAGGGGAATCTGGCGGTGGGTGAGTTTGTTGTGCCCGAAGGTCAGTATTTCATGATGGGCGACAACCGCGACAACAGCACAGACTCACGCTTCTGGGGCTTCGTGCCCGAGGCCAACCTGGTCGGCAAGGCGGTAGCGATCTGGATTAGTTTTGAATTTGAGCGCAAGCCGTCGGACTTTTTACCAACTTGGGTACCGACAGGCGTACGCTTTAACCGTGTAGGCGGAATTGTGTAGATGGAACCCATTAAGAATCTACCGCGTTTGGGTAGAATATTAGGTTATCAATTTCAGCAGATCGCGCTGCTGGAGCAGGCGTTAACCCATCGCAGTGCGGCGAGCAAGCATAACGAAAGACTGGAGTTTTTAGGCGACTCTATTCTCTCTATCGTCATCTCTGACGCCTTGTATCATCAGTTTCCCAAGGCGACTGAGGGTGACCTGAGCCGGATGCGCGCCACCCTAGTGTGCGGTAAGATGCTGGCGGAGATCGCCAAGGAGTTTAAGCTCGGCGATTACCTCAAGCTGGGCCCTGGTGAGCTCAAGAGTGGTGGTTTTCGCCGTGAGTCTATCTTGGCCGATGCCATGGAGGCGATCATAGGTGCCATCTATCTGGACGCCGATATCGAGACCTGTCGCACTTTAGTACTAAACTGGTATAAGAGCCGTCTTGCGGTGATCGAACCGGTGAATCAGAAAGATCCCAAGACCCTGCTGCAGGAGCACCTGCAGGGATTTAAGCAGCCGCTTCCCGTCTATACAGTGGTGAACATCAGCGGCGAAGCCCATGCGCAAACCTTCACCGTGGAGTGTAAGGTGGAGCAGCTAAAAGAAGCCGTTGTTGGCGTGGCCAATTCCCGTAGAAAGGCGGAGCAGATTGCCGCAGCAGAAGTGTTGGAGCGTATTAAGAAATGAGTAACAAACCCGAGCAGCCAGGTGCACAAGAGCCGAGTCTAGACGAGCTGCTGGCGCGGATGAACAGTGGCCGCAGTGGTAGCCAATATGAGGTGACCTACTGCGGCATGGTGGCCATCGTCGGCCGCCCTAACGTGGGCAAGTCGACCCTGCTGAATAAGCTACTGGGTCAGAAGATCTCTATCACCTCTAAGAAGCCGCAGACCACGCGTCACCGCATCATGGGCATTCACACCGATGGCCCGCGTCAGGTGGTGTTTATCGATACCCCTGGTCTGCATATTGAAGAGAAGCGCGCCATCAACCGTCTGATGAACCGCGCGGCGTCCAGCTCTCTGGCCGAGGTTAGCCTAGTGGTATTCGTGGTCGATGGTCTTAACTGGACCGCCGACGATGAGATGGTGCTGAAGAAGCTTCACAGCCGTGACGATGGCCGCAAGACGATTCTGGCCATCAACAAGGTGGATAACATCAAGGACAAAGAGGCGCTGTTCCCGCATCTGCAGACCCTAGCGGCCAAGTTTGAATTTGATGAGATCTTGCCTATCTCGGCAACCCATGGCACCAATGTGCAGCGCATCATGGAGCTGGCGCTGGAGTCGGTTCCCGAGTCGCCACACTACTTCCCCGAGGATTATGTCACCGACCGTTCTCAGAAGTTTATGGCCTCTGAGATAGTACGCGAGAAGCTGATGCGTTTCCTCGGCGACGAGCTACCTTACGATGCCACGGTAGAGATAGAGCAGTTTAAGATGATGGAAAACGGCGTCTATCAGATCAATGCCTTGATCTTGGTGGAGCGCGAGACCCAGAAGCGTATGGTGATCGGCAACAAGGGCGAGCGTATTCGCACCATTGCCACCCAGGCCCGCCAAGATATGGAGGTCCTGTTCGATAATAAGGTCTTCCTTGAGGTCTGGGTTAAGGTCAAGTCTGGCTGGGCCGACGATGAACGCGCCCTGCGTTCATTAGGCTACGGCGAGAGCTAAGCCAGCAAGAATAAAGGTAAGCCGAGGTAGTCACACAAGAGTCGTGTTTATCTCGGCTTTTTTGTCAGCATTGTTTTTGGTAAACAGGGATTAAGGAAGAGGGCAATGCACAGGGGATATGTACTGCACACCCGTCCCTATCGGGAGTCGAGCGTGCTGGTCAATCTGTTGGTCGACGGCCTGGGCAGGGTCGATGCCGTCGCGCGCCTGGGCAGTGGCAAGACCTCGATAAAGAGCATACTGCAACCCTTTCAGCCCTTGCTGTTTCAGCTGTCGGGACGAAGCAGCCTCAAGAGCCTGTATCAGGTAGAGGCCGCCAGTCCGGCTGTGCCTCTGAGCGGTAGCGATAGCTTTGCCGGCCTCTATCTCAACGAGCTCTTGGTGCGCTGCCTGTCGGTAGAGCATGGCGCCGAGCAGTTCTTCTTTACCTATCATAAGACACTGATGGCCATGGCCGCCGCCTTTAGCGAGGCGCAGCTCAGACAGTTTGAGCTTTCGCTGCTCAAGGAGCTTGGGGTGATGCCCTCGCTCAATCTGGATATCGAGGGCAGCCCTATCGAGACCGATTTCTACTACCGCCTGTTATCCGAAGAGGGCTTTAGTACGGCGCTCGGCCCCAAGCCCAACCATTTTAGCGGTGAGATGCTGCGGGCCCTGGAGGAAGACAAACTCGCAGAGACCGACTTTAAACAGGCTAAACTGCTGATGAGGCAGCTACTGTCGCCCCTGCTGGGGGACAAGCCGCTTAAGTCGCGGGCGCTGTTTTTAAAGGGCAACAGGCCATCGAGTTACAGCAAGTAGCTCCCCATCCATGTTCGCAGCAGATAGTTGCGCACATTCATCGGGTGTTTCCCTTGTGGCCTTCCCTTAAGCTTTAGTAAAATAGGCACAAAATTCCAATCGCGACACTCTACACTTAAGGACTTTCCATGAGCCGTATTCATCTAGGCGTTAATATCGATCACATTGCCACCTTACGTCAGGCCCGTGGGACCAGTTACCCGGATCCCGTCCATGCTGCGGCCGTTGCCGAGCATGCCGGCGCCGAAGGTATTACCGTGCATCTGCGTGAAGACAGACGCCATATCTGCGACAGAGACATCTATCTGCTGGCCAAGACCATCAAGACACGTATGAACTTCGAGATGGCGGTGACCGACGAGATGCTGGATATCGCCTGCGAGGTGAAGCCTGCCTATGTCTGCCTGGTACCTGAGAAGCGTGAAGAGCTGACCACAGAAGGCGGCCTGGATGTGGCGGGGCAGCAGGAGAAGATCCGCGCCGCGGTTGAGCGTTTAAGTGCTCTTGGTATCAAAGTTTCGCTGTTTATCGATGCCGATCCTGTGCAGATCGACGCCACCGTCGCCGTAGGCGCGCCGGTTATCGAACTACACACAGGCTGTTATGCCGACGCCGAGACAGATGCAGAGCAAGCCAAGGAGCTGGCACGCATTACCGAGATGGCAACCTACGCCCATGGTAAGGGATTGGTGGTCAACGCCGGCCATGGTCTGCATTATCACAATGTGAAGCCTATCGCAGCCATTCCTGAGCTGTATGAGCTTAATATCGGTCATGCCATCATCGCCCGCGCCGCGATCGATGGCTTAGATAAGGCAGTGCGTGACATGAAGCAGCTGATGGTCGAAGGTCGCAGCGGTCAGTAATTGTATGGAGCTGAATTTAGGGTGCAGTTAGTAGGGAAGGGCAGATGATTGTTGGTTTAGGGACAGATATCGTCGAGATCGCGCGTATCGCCGACAAGGTGCCCGCGGCGGGAGACGAAGCGGCGCTGATCAAGTGTCCGCTCGCCAAGCGTGTGTTGACCCAAGCCGAGATGGCAATATTCTTGGCTTCCTCCCAACCCGGTCGCTATTTGGCGAAGCGTTTTGCCGCCAAAGAGGCGGCCGCCAAGGCGCTGGGCACCGGCATAGGCCGCGGTGTCTCCTTCCAGCATATCGAGATCAGTAACGATGCTAACGGTGCGCCGCTCATCGCCTTTCAAGGTGGTGCGGCCGAGCGGCTGAGTCTGTTGGGCGGCAGCCGTGCCCATCTCTCCATCGCCGATGAGAAACACTACGCCACGGCGACCGTGATCCTCGAGTCAAACTAGCTATTGGCCTTGATAGATGGGGTAATGCAGCTGCTGTTTAACTAGCTGTGCATTAGCCTCTCCTGGGTTAAGGTTCAGAAATATAGGCTGTTTTAATTTCGTTTTCGGTGCTTTGTGTCGACGCATCGCACTGGCATCTGTTAATAAAATGTTTTAGGTTAGGCTAACTGAGACGAGCGTCAAACTTAGCCTGACAGTCTAAAATGGCGGTTGCCAGGATAGGGCTGGCTTTGGTCTCGCAAGATAAAAAGACTATGGAGCCGAGCCATGAAATCTGCGATCGAGCAGTTATCCACCTACAAGAGTGTTCACCTCAACCCCACTAACATCGAGACCCACTTTGTCGGTATCCCGCTGATCATCTGGTCGGCCTTCGTGATGTTAAACACCATCCCCTTTAGCCTGTATAGCTTCGGCTCCACAGGGCTGGAGCTCAATGTGGCCGTGCTGTTTGCCTGCGCTGTATTGATTTATTACTTTGCGCTGCATGCCAAACTGGCGCTGGGGTTGGTGCTGTTTATCCTGCCCGTGCTCTACACCTCCTTCTTGGTATCGCGGATGGAACAGGCCTGGCCCATCGCCATCGGCGTGTTCGTGATTGGCTGGATCTTTCAGCTCATTGGCCACAAGTATGAGAAGGCCAAGCCGGCCTTTATCGACGATCTTAATCAGCTGTTGATCGGCCCCTTCTTCCTGATGGCTGAGCTCTATTTTATGCTGGGACTGGAGCGCGACTTAGACGAGGCGATCACCCCGCTGGCAAGAGATAAGCGTCGGGCCCTGACCCATGCCAGTAAGCATGACAATTAAAAATTTTGGTCGCTATGGGATAACAAAAAGGCGCCTTAGGGCGCCTTTTTTGATCAATAGTAAGGATTAGTTGCGACTGCCCTTGGGCGCCTTGTAGTGCTGGGGCATGACCCGCACCGTCTTCACCATGTTGTCGGCCACCTCGACTACCTCAAGCGGATAGCCTGAGAGACGCATAGAGGTGTTAGGCTCGGGGATCTCCTCGAGATACTCAAGGATCAGGCCGTTGAGCGTCTTAGGCCCGTCGATGGGGAAATGCCAGTCCATCTCCTTATTGAGATCGCGGATGTTGATGGTGGCGTCGATAAGGAAGCTGCCATCTTGCTGCTGGTTGATATCTTCGCTAGGCGTGGTGATCATCGAGGTGGTAAAGTCGCCGACGATCTCCTCGAGAATATCTTCCAGCGTTACCAGTCCTTGAATATCACCATACTCGTCTACTACCAGGCCGATACGTTCCTTGTTCTGCTGGAAGTTGGCCAGTTGCACGTTGAGGGGCGTGCCCTCGGGGATGAAGTAGATCTCTTTTACCGCCCGCAGCAGGGATGACTTACTAAACTGCTGCTTGGATTGCAAGCGCAGGGCGTCTCTTAGGTGAACGAAGCCGACGGCATCGTCTATGTTATCGCGGTAGAGCAGGACCCGGGTGTGGGGACTCTGAATCACCTGCTTGTTGATGCGGCTAAAGTCGTCGTTAACGTTGATGGCGTAGAGATCCGAGCGCGGGATCATGATGTCCTCGACCGTGACCTTTTCCAGATCCATGATAGAGAGCAGCATCTCCTGGTGGCGCTGGGGGATTAGGGCGCCGGCCTCGTGCACAACTGTGCGCAGCTCCTCTTGACTCAAGGCATCATCGGCCTTTACCGAGCGGATACCCAGCAGGCGCAGGAAAGTCGAGGTGATAAAGTTAACTATCTTCACTAGGGGAGATAGCAGCACCAACAGGGCTTTGAGCAGTACGCTGGACGGGAAGGCGATACGCTCAGGGTGTAAGGCGGCGACGGTTTTTGGCGTCACCTCGGCAAAGACTAATACCACCAGAGTGAGCACACCCGTGGCGATGGCCACCCCAACATCACCAAACAAGCGAATCCCCAATATGGTGGCGATAGCCGAGGCGAGGATGTTCACCAGGTTGTTGCCGATCAGAATCAAGCCGATCAGTCTGTCTGGGCGCTCTAGCAATCTGATGGCGCGTTTCGCGCCCTTATGACCATTGTTGGCCAGATGACGCAGGCGATAGCGATTGAGCGACATCATGGCGGTTTCGGAGCCGGAGAAATAGGCGGAGATGATGATGAGTACGAACAGGATGATGACAAGTACGCTGGTGGATATAGCTTCCAATCAGTGGCCCCACTTTGGCGTTGATGAGTAAGAATAGCGTTAAGATTTAGTAAATACAGCGATTTGGGCTGTGAGTCAAGTTCACCTAGGTCGCACTTTAGTCCATCTTGACCTAGGTGAAGTGTGCGGAATTTAGCGTGTCTGGCCTATTGCAGGATCAGTTCTTTGACGATGCGGGCGCCGAAGTAGGCCAGTGACAGCAGGGTTGCGCCAGTCAGAGTGTAGGCCACGGCGGTGCGGATCTTACAACCTACCCAGTACTGCTGCGCCAGCATGGCGATATAGGTAAACCAGGCCATGATAGACAGGATCGCCTTATGGCCCTGGCCGTCGGCAAACATATCATCGAGGAAGATAAAGCCAGTCGCCAGCGACAGACTCAGGAGTACCACACCGATGATTACCAGATGATAGAGCTGTTTCTCTACCGTCATCAGCGGTGGAATCGCCGGGCTCAGCATCAGCTGCTTCTTCTTCAGCTTGTTTTGAATCATCGCCAGTTGGATGGCATAAAGCGCGGCGATCATCAGGGCGCTGTAGGCCATCAGCGACAGCACCACGTGGGCCAGCACCTCGGGGTAAAGCTCGAAGTGGGTGATATATTTAGGCGGTAATAGCCACAGCAGGGCCACAGAAATGACGGAGCAGGCATAGACCACGGGCACGACGACGATCACCTTGAGACGGAACATCAAGATGGTGAAGGTGAAGGCGATGATCCAGTTCACCATGGAGATCACATTGGTCAGGCTGAAGTTTTGACCGTCACCGGTGAAGATGGCCTGAGACAGGGCGGCGGCATGAAGCACCACGGCCACGGCGGCGAAGGCGGCTACGGCTTTACGGTTTGGACCATCGGCATGAAACAGTCGGCTGACGACCAAGACGAGTGCGATACTGTAGAAGAAAATGGCTGAAGCCGAAAAAATCACCATCGAAAATTAACCTATCGTTATGTGAGCTTTCTTGTGGTCATCGACCTGCGCGAGGCGGTCGAGTTTTTATCCTTAGTTGATCGTTAGAATAACACGATGGATGCTATTTTGGGCAGAGGCTTTACACATAAAAATTAGCACTTTCTGAGCGTTACTCCTAAGTTTTGACATTTTTACCCTACAGCAGATAACTTGCCTAAGCCATAACTTACGCTGCGCGGTAGCATAATATCTGTGCATCGCTATAATACTGCCCCAATCATGTAAATTCTAAACGGTAAAGAACGCGATAATGTTTGAGAACCTCACCGACAGATTATCACGCACCCTGAAAAATATTAGCGGTCGTGGTCGCCTTACAGAAGACAATATTAAAGAAACGTTACGCGAAGTGCGCATGGCGCTGCTGGAAGCCGACGTCGCCTTGCCCGTTGTACGCGCCTTTGTTAACAGCGTTAAAGAGCGCGCCGTAGGCCAAGAGGTCACCAAGAGCCTGAGCCCAGGCCAGGCCTTCATCAAGATCGTCCAGAGTGAGCTCGAAAATGCCATGGGCGAAGCCAACGAGGCGCTAAACCTCTCGGCGCAGCCGCCTGCGGTGATCATGATGGCCGGTCTGCAAGGTGCGGGTAAGACCACAAGTGTTGCCAAGCTGTCTAAGTTCCTGCGTGAAAGACAGAAGAAATCTGTATTGGTGGTCAGCGCCGACGTCTATCGTCCGGCGGCGATCAAGCAGCTGGAAACCTTGGCCAATGAGGTCGAGGTCGAGTTCTTCCCATCGGATGTATCGCAAAAGCCTATCGACATCGTCGATGCGGCCATGGCCCACGCCAAGCTCAAGTTTATCGACGTGGTGATCGTCGATACCGCGGGTCGCCTGCATGTCGACGAGAGCATGATGGACGAGATCAAGGCGCTGCACGCCGCGGTCAAACCGGTAGAAACCCTGTTTGTGGTCGATGCCATGACGGGTCAGGACGCGGCCAACACCGCCAAGGCCTTCAACGAAGCCCTGCCGCTGACCGGTGTGGTACTGACCAAGGTCGATGGTGACGCCCGTGGTGGTGCGGCGCTGTCGATTCGCCATATTACCGGCAAGCCGATTAAGTTCCTGGGTGTGGGCGAGAAGACAGATGCGCTCGAGCCTTTCCATCCGGACCGTGTTGCTTCGCGCATTCTGGGCATGGGTGATGTGCTTTCCCTGATCGAAGAGGTTGAGCGCGGCGTCGATAAAGAAAAGGCGATGAAGCTGGCCTCTAAGGTCAAGCAAGGCGGTAGCTTCGATTTAGAAGACTTCCGTGAGCAGCTACAACAGATGAAGAACATGGGCGGCATGATGAGCATGCTCGAGAAGCTGCCCGGTGTCGGTCAACTCCCTCCAGAAGCCCTGGCTCAGGTGCAAGACGGCAAGCTAACGGGACAAATGGAGGCTATTATTAACTCCATGACCCCAGGCGAGCGTAAGCGCCCAGAGATCATTAAGGGTTCTCGTAAGCGTCGTATCGCCATGGGTTCAGGTACCCAGATCCAGGACGTCAATCGTCTGCTCAAGCAGTTCACTCAGATGCAGAAGATGATGAAGAAGATGTCCGGTAAAGGCGGCATGAAGAAGATGATGCGCGGCATGAGTGGAATGCTGCCTCCCGGGATGAAGATGCCGGGACGTTAATCGTCTGACTTTGTATAGATTTAGCTAAGTCCATTAAGGGTTTTCAGCCCTTAGTGGGCTTGCTATTTTTGCGTGAAAAACGTTGCATTTGTCGCCGGTTCAGGTAGAATCGTGCGGCTTTCTATCTGGGACTCTTCGCGAACACGGGGTTCCAGTTTTTATTTTTGCTTCAGAACGAAGCAAATCATTAGAGGATAAAAGACGCATGGTTACCATTCGTTTAGCTCGAGGCGGCGCAAAAAAGCGTCCATTCTATAACATCGTTGTTGCTGACAGCCGTAACGCTCGTGACGGTCGTTTCATCGAACGTGTTGGCTTCTTCAACCCTGTTGCTCGTGGTCAAGAAGAAGCTCTTCGCTTAGATCTTGATCGTGTAGATCACTGGGTTGCTAACGGTGCTGCTACTACTGATCGTGTAGCGAAACTGATCAAAGACGCTCGTAAAGCTGCTGCTTAATAGCGTTTAGGTATAGATTGATGAGTAGTCACCAAGAACCTGTCGTACTAGGCAAATTAGGCGCTAGTCACGGCATTAAAGGTTGGTTGAAGATCACTAGCTATACCGATTCTGTCGAAGATATTTTTGACTATTCACCTTGGTTGATTAAAGAGCAAGGCGAATGGCGCGAAGTCAAGGTTGCACAGTGGCGCTATCAAGGTAAGGCGATTATCGCCGCCCTGGAAGGCGTAACCACTCGAGACCAAGCGCAAATGCTCACTAACTGTGAGATTGCCATTCCCGCCGACGCGATGAAGGCACTGCCGGAAGATGAATTCTACTGGCGTGATCTTATCGGCTGTGAGGTGGTGAATACTAAAGGCTACAAGATGGGCAAGGTCGACCAGATCGTGGAAACAGGATCGAACGACGTGCTGCTTGTGAAGGCCAACGCGAAAGATGGCTTTGGCAAAACGGAACGTATGATTCCTTTTGTTACCGAGCAGTTCATCCTTGAGGTGAATCTGGCGGAAAAACAAATTTTAGTGGATTGGGATCCGGACTTCTAAGTCGAGGGACAACAGATGTGGTTAGGGGTAGTAACCCTGTTTCCAGAGATGTTTCGTGCCGTAACAGACTTTGGTGTAACGGGTCGGGCCGTAAGTAACGGTTTGTTAGAGTTGCAAACGTGGAATCCCAGAGATTTCACCCATGATAAACATAGAACAGTGGACGACAGGCCTTACGGCGGCGGACCTGGAATGTTGATGATGGTGCAGCCTCTACGTGATGCCATCCATGCAGCGAAAGCCGCTGCGGGTGATAAGGCTAAGGTGATTTATCTTTCTCCTCAGGGACGCAAGCTGACACAGCAGGGCGTCGAAGAGTTAGCTAAATCGGAGCGTTTGATTTTAGTGTGTGGTCGCTACGAAGGTATCGATGAACGTATTATTCAAACGGAAGTGGATGAAGAGTGGTCGATTGGAGATTACGTGCTTTCGGGCGGTGAACTCCCTGCGATGACCCTGATCGATTCGGTGTCTCGTTTGGTTCCTGGCGTGCTAGGTAAACAAGCGTCGGCAGAGCAGGACTCCTTCTCTGACGGATTACTGGATTGTCCCCACTATACTCGCCCCGAAAGCCTAGATGGTATCGATGTACCGGCGGTATTGCTTAGCGGCAACCACGAAAATATTAGACGCTGGCGATTGCAGCAGAGTCTCGGAAGAACTTTACTGCGGCGACCAGAATTATTTGAAAATCTAGCTCTGACTGATGAACAAACCAAGCTGTTAGCCGAGTTTGTTAATACCGCCCAAGCAGGCGAGTAAAAATGGTCAGTTATTACTAGTATGGAGTTTATTCATGAATAACATCATTAAAATGCTCAACGATGAGCAAATGAAGCAAGACGTACCAGAATTTGGTGCAGGTGACACAGTAGTTGTAAAAGTACGTGTTGTTGAAGGCGGTAAAGAGCGTCTACAGGCGTTCGAAGGCGTTGTTATCGCTAAGCGTAACCGTGGTCTGCACTCTGCATTCACTGTACGTAAGATCTCTAATGGCGAAGGTGTTGAGCGTGCGTTCCAAACTCACAGCCCGCTCATCTCTAGCATCGAAGTTAAGCGTCGCGGCCGTGTTCGTCGTGCTAAGCTTTACTACCTACGTGAGCGTTCAGGTAAGTCTGCACGTATCCGCGAGAAGCTTGCTAAGTAAGCACTCGCTAAAACGTAAAAAAAGATGCAGTGTTCGCACAATGACCCGCCTTATGGCGGGTTTTTGTTTTTTAGGCATTCGCTAATGAATTGCGCTGTTATCCTCAGCATAGCCTTGTGCATTTTCCCTTTTCCTATTCTCTTACCTGACTGATCCCACCTGACTGATCCCTCCTGGCTAAACCTCTCTTGGTAAATCCACTTTATTGGCAAACCCCTTCTCTTTAGCCAGCGCTAAATGGGGCTTTTACCGCTTCGATCGTGAATTCTGCTTGAAAAGCAAATTTCTGCTTGATCTAAATTTATGCAGCAGGCATAGTTAGCCCACAGGTGTAATGGTGTACCATTACAATATTGCATTTAGATATGAGAAAACACACTAGGTTGGTGACAGGTATGCAGCAAGACACGATTAATAATGTTCACATCAGCTCGGAGAAAGTGCTGGTGACCCCGGAAGAGTTAAAACAACAACTGCCCCTGTCGACTGCCGCCTATCACTATGTGCTTAACGCGCGCCGCACCGTATCGGATATCGTCCATAAGCGTGATAACCGAGTGCTGGTGGTCAGCGGTCCCTGTTCTATCCACGACATCGCCTCGGCCAAGGAGTACGCGCTGCGCCTCAAGACGCTACACGATGAGCTTAAAGATGAGTTCTACATCCTGATGCGCGTCTACTTCGAGAAGCCGCGTACAACCGTGGGCTGGAAGGGGATGATCAACGATCCCGATATGGATGAGTCTTTCGATGTCGAGAAGGGGCTGCGTCAGGCGCGCGAGTTGATGATCTGGCTGGCGGAGCTGGGACTGCCGGTGGCCACCGAGGCGCTGGATCCTATCAGCCCGCAATACATCTCCGAGCTGGTCACCTGGTCGGCCATCGGCGCGCGCACCACAGAATCTCAGACCCACAGGGAGATGGCGTCCGGTCTCTCCATGCCAGTGGGCTTCAAGAATGGTACCGACGGCAAGCTGGGGGTGGCGATCAACGCGCTGCAATCGGCGGCCAGCAGCCACAGATTTATGGGGATCAACCAGGCGGGTCAGGTGGCGTTGCTACAGACCGCGGGTAATCCTGATGGTCACGTGATCCTGCGCGGTGGCAAGACGCCTAACTATGATGCTTCGAGCGTGACCGAGTGTGAGCAGCAGCTGCATGCGGCCAAGCTTAACGCCCGCTTGGTGGTGGATTGCAGCCACGGTAACTCAAGCAAAGATCACACCCGCCAGCCGAGCGTCTGTCAGGATGTGTTCGATCAGATAGCCAATGGCAACAAGTCGATCATAGGTGTCATGCTGGAGAGTCATCTGAACGAAGGCAATCAGAGCAGCGACAAGCCGATGAGTGAGTTGGCCTATGGGGTGTCGGTAACCGATGCCTGCATCGACTGGCAGACCACAGAAGATCTCCTACGTCAGGGTGCGGCACAATTAGCATCGGTTTTACCAGGCAGATTTGCTATGCTCAAGGCGGTCAATGCCTGATGGAACACGCGCAAATGAGTGAGAAAACCACTAACGAATTGGAAAAACTGAGAGAGCATATCGACAGCGTCGATCAACAGCTGCTACATCTGCTGCGAAAACGCCTGGACCTCGTGGCCCAGGTGGGCGGCGTCAAGCATGCGGCCGGCGTGCCCATCTACGCGCCTCAGCGCGAGGCCTCCATGTTGGCCAAACGTCGGGAAGAGGCGGCAAAGATGAATGTCTCGCCCCAGCTGATCGAAGATATTCTGCGCCGCCTGATGCGCGAGTCCTATCTCAACGAGAAGGACGTCGGTTTCAAGCAGGTGAAGACGGATCTGGGCCATGTGGTGATCGTCGGTGGTCAGGGCAAGCTAGGCGGCCTGTTTGCGCAGATGCTGAGCCTGTCCGGCTATCAGGTGAAATCTCTTGATAAAGACGACTGGCAGCAGGCCGAGGCGATATTCGACGGGGCAGGGATGGTGATAGTCACTGTGCCTATCAGCATCACCTGCGAGCTTATTCGCGACAAGCTTACCAGCCTGCCAAGCAGCTGTATCCTGGCCGATCTCACCTCCATCAAGGAGAAGCCGCTCGAGGCGATGCTCGCCAGCCATCAAGGCCCGGTAGTGGGTCTGCACCCCATGTTCGGCCCGGATGTGGGCAGCTTGGCCAAACAGGTGGTGGTGGTGTGTCATGGCCGCGGTCGCGAGCAGTACGAATGGCTGCTGGAACAGATAGGGATCTGGGGCGCTCGCCTAGTCGAGGCCGATGCTCAGCAGCACGATAAGGCGATGCAGCTGGTGCAGGCGATGCGTCACTTCTCCTCCTTCGTCTATGGCCTGAATCTCTATCGTGAGGCGGCGGATATCGACAACCTGTTGCAGTTCAGCTCGCCTATCTACCGACTGGAGCTGGCGATGGTCGGGCGCCTGTTTGCCCAGAGTCCCGAACTCTATGCCGATATCATCTTCGCCCAACAGGAGAGCCTGACCGCAATAGGGGATTACCTGGATAACTATGCCCAGGCGCTCGAACTCCTGAAGCGCGGCGACAGGCAAGGTTTCATTCGCGAATTCGAGGAAGTGGCGGCCTGGTTTGGGGATTTTGCACCTCAGTTCCAACGCGAGAGCCGGGCGATGTTGCAGTCGGTTAATGATATGAAGACAGGCTAATCGATAACCTAGGGAGGGTGTGAATAAGTCCCGTGCTTGCTCTGCGTGTGCTTAAAGTGGATAGATGCAAGGCACAGTTTGCAGCGAATGGCCGTAGTCCTTCGCAAGAACTGTAACGCAGCAAATACCGCTGTAAGCCTCGCCCTGCGGGGCTTTGATAGCAACACCATTTCGGCGTTATTCAACTTCAGCAGGCCTCGGCATGCCTTCAGTTGAATGCCTTGAACTGTCGCTGCTATCAAAGCCAGAGCTGTGCGACGACTTGTTCGCACCTTCCCTAGATTAAAACTCCCTGGCGGCGTCCGAGTGATTGACACTCGGGGCGCCGTCTTTCTTTTGGTCCCCTTTAAAGGATAACTTGCTGTTTTAAATTGTTTTACCATATTTTTTAAAAACTTAGTTTCGCATAAGCTAATTTGATCCGCTTCATAGTTTCTCACATTGCTCGCAAGTTTCACTTTTGTGCCTGTGTTTACCACAGTAGACTCCGCTTAAAACATGTAAAGAAAAAGCATGATTAAATAAAGGAGCAGTATTGTGTTTTGTATTCAGTGTGAGCAAACCATTCGTACCCCTGCCGGCAATGGTTGTAGTTATTCCCAAGGCATGTGTGGCAAGCTAGCGGCCACCTCAGATCTGCAAGATCTGCTGATTTATATCTTACAAGGCGTATCTGCCTATGCGGAAAAGGCGCGCGCCTTCGGCATCATAGACCCGGCCATCGACACCTTCGTGCCTAAGGCATTTTTCGCCACCCTCACCAATGTGAACTTCGATGACGAGCGCATCATGGCCTACACCCAGCAGGCCTATGCCTACCGTGCTCAGCTTCAGGCGGCCTATGAGGCGGCTTGTAAGGAACAAGGGCAACCTATCGAGAGCCTGATCCCCGCCGCCAGCCTGGTACTCGCCAGTGTGAAAGAAGAGATGCTGGCCCAGGCCGCTCAGGCGCTGCCTAATCGCGGCAAAGAGGAGGTCAACGAGGATATCATGGGCCTGCGTCTGCTCTGTCTCTATGGTCTTAAAGGCGCGGCCGCCTACATGGAGCATGCCCGCGTATTGGATCAGACCGATAGCGAGGTCGCGGCCAAGTTTCATGAGATCATGGCCTTCCTAGGCTCAGATTCTGTCGATGCCGACAAGCTATTTGCCACCGCGATGGAGATAGGTCAGCTGAACTATCGCGTGATGGCCATGCTCGATGAGGGCGAGACCCAGGCCTTCGGTCATCCGGAGCCGACTCAGGTCAACACAGTTGCGGTGAAGGGCAAGGCGATTCTGGTTTCAGGTCATGACATGAAAGATCTCGAGCTTATTCTTAAGCAGACCGAGGGTAAGGGGATCAACGTCTTCACCCACGGCGAGATGCTACCGGCGCTGGCCTATCCCGAATTGAAGAAGTATCCACACCTGGTCGGTAACTACGGCAGTGCGTGGCAAAACCAACAGAAAGAGTTCGCCAACTTCCCTGGTGCGGTGGTGATGACCTCTAACTGTATTATCGATCCTAATGTGGGCGACTATGCCGACCGTATCTTTACCCGCAGCATAGTGGGATGGCCGGGCGTTACCCACATCGTTGGAGATGACTTCTCCGCGGTGATCGATAAGGCCTTATCCCTTGAGGGCTTCACCTATGATGAGATCCCCCATCACATCACCATAGGTTTTGCTCGCAATGCGTTAATGGCCGCCGCGCCTGCCGTTGTGGAAAATGTGAAAAACGGTTCCATCAAGCACTTCTTCCTGGTCGGTGGTTGTGACGGCGACAAGGCCGAGCGCAGCTACTTTACCGACATCGCCAAGGCGGCGCCTAAGGACTCCATTATCATGACCTTAGGCTGTGGTAAGTATAAGTTCAACAAGTTGGCCTTCGGTGATATCAACGGGATACCACGCTTGCTGGATATCGGTCAGTGCAACGATGCCTACTCGGCGATTCAGCTGGCGATCGCCCTGTCTGAGGTGTTCGAGTGCGAGATCAACGAACTGCCGCTGAGCCTGGTGCTCTCCTGGTTTGAGCAGAAGGCGATCGTTATCCTGCTGACTCTGCTGTCACTGGGCGTGAAGAACATACGCACAGGCCCTAGCGCGCCAGCCTTCTTGACGCCAAACCTGCTTAAGGTGTTGGAAGACAAGTTTGGCCTGCGTTCTACCACCACGGTGGAGCAAGACCTTAACGCTATTTTAAACGTTGCCTAAAACGCCCCCCAAACGTCCACGGTATTGCCGTGGGCGTTTTTTCTTTTTTGGTAAGTCACCCATGAATCAACAAGATTATCTATCACCCAACTGGCAAACAGGCGAGACTAGACTCGTCTGTGTCGAGCGCTGGCAGGAAACCCATGATGTGACCAGCTTTCGCTTTCAAGGGGCGCAGCCGGTTAAGTTTCATTTTAAGCCGGGACAGTTCATCACCTTCCTGCTGGATATTGAGGGGGAGCGGGTCGCCCGCAGCTATACCATCTCCTCGTCCCCCTCGCGTCCATACTCCCTGGTGGTAACCATCAAGCGTATTCCTGGCGGGCGGGTGTCGAACTATCTGGTCGATAACCTCAAGGCGGGACACAGCGTCAACGTCAGCGGCCCGGCCGGCGCCTTTAATCTGATCGACATTCCCGCCAGTCGTTACCTCTTCTTAAGTGCCGGCAGTGGTATTACCCCCATGTATTCCATGTCGCGTTGGCTGACGGACACTCAGGTGGGCAGTGATATCGCCTTCGTGCACAGCGCTAAGGCCATGGAAGATCTCATTTTCCATGAGGCGCTGCTGAAGATGGCCCAGCGTCATCCCAATATGGCGCTGCACTACAGCTTGGAATCGGGCGAGTTACTCGAGGCCTGTGCTAGTTTTGAGGGCAGATTAAACCTGGAGGTGCTCGTGAAGGCCGTGCCCGATTATCTTGAGCGCACCGTGTTCGTCTGTGGCCCCGAGCCCTACATGCAGGCGGTGAAGGCAATGTTGCAATATGCTGGGTTCGACATGAGTCGTTATCATCAGGAGAGCTTCGGTGCGCCGTCCTTCGCGTCTTCACAGCAAGTAGAAGGGCAGGACGAGCTTGCGGGTTCTACTCCCTTCACGCTACAGATCGGTGATCTGTCTACGCCCCTCACTGGTGAGCAGACGGTACTAGAGGGGATAGAGGCGAAAGGCTTGCCCATTATCGCGGCCTGTCGCTCGGGCGTCTGCGGCGCCTGTAAGTGTCAGGTGCTAAGCGGCGAGACAGAGTCCAGCAGCGAGATGACGCTGACACCAGCTGAGGTAGCGCAGGGCTTCATTCTTGCCTGCTCGACGCGATTAAAGTCTGATGTGACCCTCTCATTGGCATAAGAAGTGCTGGCTGGATAAGAGCTATTAGTCGGCAAAGGCGTGGAGCTTCAGCAAAGAATCTCGCCAGCTCTTACGGCATCTCTTTTAGCAGAGGCGCTATTGCCTGCGCAGACAGTTTGGCACTCTGCCAGCAGAATTGTCGCGCTGGGATAAATCGATCGCAAGATTTGCGCTAAAGACGATGACACAGTATGGTTAATGATAGGACTAGGCGCAGAATGGCATCTGGTTCATTCCTTATCCCCTGTGTGGAATTTGTGTGGAGCGCCCCTTATGGTATCGACTACGTCACAGCCTGTCGTTTTAGACGACCATAGCCTTGGCCATCTACTGTATGCCTTGATGTCGGCCTTTCCGCTGCTGTTACTGCCGCCTCTGTTTGCCCTAGTGATCAGTCTCGGGCAGAAGGGGGATAAGATGAGCAGCTTGCTCTATTCACATATTCGTTGGCAGCGTTGGTCGATTATCTCCTTGTTTTCGCTATTATTGCTGGCCTATTTAGTGCCCCAAGGCTGGGTGGCCGTGAGTTTGTCACTGCTGGCGCTCTTGTGGTTTTGTCATCGCACCATCAAAGGCTGGATGAATCTGGTGGATGGCCTGGCAATTTAAGTTTATCGGCAAAGAAAAAGAGGACCTCTGGTCCTCTTTTTTTATGACTTAGCAGCTCTTGTTATGACACAAGTGACTAGCCACGGTAGAGACGGGCGAGGATGTCGCTATGCCCCTTAAGTTGCTCTGGGTCACTCACGCCCAGCACCAGGCCATCGGCCTTGAGCGCCTTAGCTGCGCCCGCTTGGCTAGCAAGCTCCTCTTGCTGACAGGCGTAGCGGGTGTTGAGCAGTACCGGTAGGTGGCTTCTCTCTTTGAGGCTGATCAGGCCTGATAGGTCTAAGGTGGGGCGCTGCTGCTCGTTGAACGTCCTGATGCCGGCCTCGCTCAGGGCCAATTGTTGATTACCCGCGGCTAAGATGATCTCGGCGGCACCCAGCCACTCATCCAGGCTGGCCATGGTGTTGCGCTCTAAGATAACCGGCATGTGCAGGGCGCCAACTTGTTCGAGTAGATCGCGATTGTGCATCTGCTTGCCGCTGATCAGCAGCATGTCGGCATGATCGCTGGCCAGGGTCAGCTCGCTCTCATGTTCGATGGCGACGATACAGGCCAGATCAAACTGGTTCAGGGCTCGGCGCATCTCACTCAGCTGGCGATTGGCCATGGGGTTAGTATTTAGCTCGCTGACGGTCACCGCCTGGAAACCCGCCTCCTTTATCTGTTTCGCCAGTTGGCTGAAGTGGCCAGACTCTTGGGTCAGCGCCAATTGAGCGATGGCGCCAAACTGACCGTCGCCTATCTGTAGCTGTCTGCAGATGACGCTGGTGACCTGTGGATGTTCGGCCAGGCTATGACGCTGGTGTTTGGCATCCTGCTTCTCTTTGGCCTGTTGGTCCGCCTCGCGGCTGGTGGTGGGCTCAATCATCAGCTGACTGTTGCTTAGCTGGGTGGGGTTGACGGTTTCGCAAGGGTAGCAGCCCAGCACCTTGATGAAGCGAGTGATGCGCTCAAGCTCCTTCAATGCCTGCTGCATCTCGTCGCTGGCAAGATTCGCGTCGAGATCCAGATAGAACATCTCTTCCCATGGTGTGCCTGGGATAGGGCGGGATTCGAGCTTGCTCATGTTGAGGTCATGGGCCTTTAAGATAAGCAGGGCTTCCACCAGGGCGCCGGGCTTCTGTCCCGTGGCCATGATGAGGGTTGTCTTGGCCGGTAGTTGCTCGGGCACCGCAATCGCCTTCCTGGCCACCACTATGAAGCGGCTCTGGTTGATCTTTTGGTTGGCCAGCTCGCGCTCAACAGCCTCGAGTTGATAAAGGGCGCCCCCTTCGACGCTGCCTATGGCGGCGACGCTGTTGTCGTCGGCCTCGAGTACCCTCTCCATGGCCTCGGCGCTACTGGAGCAGTATTCCAGTTTGAACTCGCCATGTTGGCTCAGGTAGCGACTGCACTGACTGATGGGTTGCGGATGGGCATAGATGGTCTTGATCTGCTTAACGTTGGTGCCGGGCTTGGCCAGCAGGCAATGTCCTACCTCTATGGTGGTCTCGCCGACGATGGCCAGGCTGGTGTGTTGCAGCACGTCATAGACTTCGTTGATCGAGCCTGAGGAGGTGTTCTCGATCGGCAGGAAGCCGTAGTCCGCATGACCGGATTCCACCGCCTGCACTATCTCATCGAAGCTCTTGCAACCCAGATCCTGCATGCCCACCTGACGACGTTCGCAGTAGCGGGTAGCGGCTAGATAGGAGTAGGAGCCGCGAGCGCCCAGATAGGCGATGTTATATTGCTGCTTCTGCAAGTCTGGATTGGCACGCCCCTGTAGGTAGGCCTGCTGGTTCAATACCGAGTCTTCGATGATGCTCTGATAGAGAGAGAGGACATAGTGGGCGTCGAGTCCCTGCTCGCGTCCCTGCTTAACCAGGCGGGCCAGCAGCTCTTTCTCTCTCTGGGTGTCGCGTATCGGGCGAATATCGACCTCTTTGCTGCGGGCGACATCAAGGCTCAGTGCCCGTCGTTTGGCCAGCAGTGCCAGCAGTTCATTGTCGAGTGCTGTGATCTGTTCCCGGGTATGGCTAAGGGGATGTGGTTTGGTCATGCTGTCCTCTGTCGTTGAACGCTTCTCGATTACTAATACAAATAACTACAAATAAAAAAGCCCCCCATAATGGGAGGCCTTGGAATTTTTACTTTCGTTTTTACACCGAAATTCCGCCTCCCTAGAAGGGTGGAATAAAAAAGAAAGTAAAAAAAGCTTGGGTGTTCATTTTCATAGCCTTCAAATTAAGCCCTGCTCAATACCCTGTCAATCAAAAAAGGGACAAAGTGAGAATTTATCCCTTTGGGAATAAGCCGCCGGCTCTGACTGGGGGAGTCGCTATTAATAGAAAGCGCACCTATTGAGGTGCGCCGGGAGAGTAAAAGATCAGAATTTAAGATGGGGCATCCTCCTTTGCTTGTCGCCTGCAGATGAAAGCACTGCGGCAGGTGATAAGGGAGAGGCAGCGGGCTAATCGACTAGCGGTGATCCAATGGCCTGTTAACGTCTACTACGTTGGTTTGCCTTGATTGGTTATCTGGCTGCCTCAGTTAGGGAAAAAGCACTCAATATTAAAATGGGACTGCGCTCCTTTCTCACTACTTAGGGGGCAATAGTTTGAGATTATCTCAGCGGCCACCCTATGGCTCTCGGGGACGACTTGTTTGGCGCTATGCCTGGTTCCTATTTGGGCTCATCTTAAGCCTTAGGTTGTGTGAGTCGCCTACAATAAATCAAACGTGAAAGATTAACGTCTTGCGTTTGGCTAATGTGACCTCTTACTCCTGTGTTGGCTTTTATGTGACATCAGAGACGGCACTTAATAGTAAGTATAACAAGGGCGGACAACATAGCTAGTTCGTTAGCTGAGTTCTACGGCTTCTTATTGAAGGCCTGTGGCTGGTTTGAATGTCCGTCCTCGTCTTTTGCCTGTCGCTGTACCTTTATTTAGGTGGCGATTTGATTATCCACCAAGTTTGGGTAAGTGGCTTTTGTGCCTGTTCGTTAGCGTTCGTTCCTCGGTCTATGCCTGAGGCGATATTTCGCCACTTACCGTTAAATCTGTTACGCCGCGTATTCCTTATCTATTGTCTCGTCATACTCGTCGTCTAATTCGGCGCTTTCTGGCGTTGGGCTTGTCGCTGGAGCTGTGTAGCGAGCTCCTTCCGGTTTGTGGCTGAGGCGATTGAGCTGTTTCTCCAATTTTTGACCCATTGCATTGATTGCTGCATAGAGATCTTTGTCTTTCGCCTGAGCAAATAAGGTGTTGCTTGGTATACCGACTGAAGCTTCTATCTTAAACCCTTGCTTCTCTTGACCTATGATTACATGTGGATTTATGAGCTGTACATCGTGTCTACTTAGTTTTTCTAAACGGCTCTCGATACGTTCACGGATAGGAGTGGTGACTTCGAAATCTTTACTTGTAATCTTTATCATATGTCGAACCTTTCGTTGTTTCCTTGACTTCAGATTACCAATTTAGCCCCCATAAAATGTGATCTAGATCAACTTTTTGCAGCCATTATTTTCCGTTCGTTGGTTATTTGAGCCCTTAGACAAAATTGCAAAATAAACATTAGGAATGGCTTGTATTTCTCTATTTTAGGCTGCATATTTGACTGGATAACACTGCTTACATAAATCTATTTGCCTCTCCCTATCGCTTCAAATATCATCAATTTCATTATTTTCTAAAGCGATGAGTTATAAGATGTCCTCAGTAGAAAACCCTCAGTCTGGCCAGGTAAAAATTAAGGTATGGGATCTGCCTACGCGCCTGTTTCATTGGTCCATGATAGCGCTGCTCGGTGGTCTATGGTGGAGCGCCGAGGTGGGGGAGATGCAATGGCATCAGGTATTTGCCTATGGCCTATTGATCTTGATTGGCTTTCGTATTCTCTGGGGCATAGTGGGCAGCGAGACCTCGCGCTTTAGTCATTTCGTTAAGTCGCCGACTCAGGTGCTGGCCTATGTCAAACAGCCACAGGGCCGTAGCATAGGCCATAATCCGCTCGGTGGTTATATGGTGGTGGCGATGATTTTGGTGCTGGTGGCGCAGCTCACCACAGGCCTGTTTGCCACAGACGAAGTCTTTACCGAAGGGCCGCTATACAGTTATGTGAGCAGCGAGCTTGCCGGGATCCTGACCTGGCTGCATAAGCAAAATTTCAATTTACTCCTGCTGCTGGCGGTTTTGCATATTCTTGCAGTGATCTGGCACGGTATTAAAGGCGACAAGTTGGTGGGCGCCATGATCACCGGCTATAAGAGTGTCAGCCGCGAGAGCGTTACCGAGTTTAAGTTTCGCTCAGGCCTGATGGCCCTGACCTTGGTCGGCGTGTTAGCGGGCTTGGTAGTGAACTATCTGATTTGGCCAATCGCGGCCATGCTTTAGCGCTATTAGGTCTTAGTGTTGTTAGGTCGAAGCGGTATTAAATTGAAGCGTGATTGGCCGCGCTGAAGCAAAGGATAAAAAAAGGGAGCTTAACTGCTCCCTTTTTTATTCGTCTAACGAGTTATCTTGCTGGTCGTCTGACTAATCGTCTGCAATAGTCGAGTTTGAATTAGTCTTTCTTGTAGACGTCGTGGCAACCCTTACAGCTCTTGCCGGTATTCATAAAGGCTTGCTTGATCGCGTTTTGATCGCTTGATTGTGCGGTAACGGCGAGTTTAGCGGCGTTGTCTTGGAAAGCGCTCATCTTAGCGTCGAAATCGGCCTTGTCGCTCCAGATCTTTGCCAGCGCATCTGTGTGGCCCTTGTCAGAACCGGCAACGAAACCTTCGGCAGGTAGCTTGCTCAGTGCGGCAACGTTTTGTGCACGCATGGCAAAGACTTCGGCGTCGAATGGCTTCTTGCCCTTAAGCATGGCGCCCATGTCGCCAAAGTTGTGAGCGATCAGGCCAAAAGCAGATTGACGATAGTGGATTGCATCGTCTGTCTCCTTGAAGTTATTGGCTTGTACCGCTGAGGCCAGTAAGGCACTGCCAGCTAGGGCTAGCAGGCTTAATTTAATCTGTTTTTTCATGGCAATCATTCTCACTACTTTGTGGTTTTATGTGATCTAACGCAAACATTCTAATCTTAATTAACTATCAGATACTATAGATTTTTCTGTAAAAGTCCGGCCAAAATGTGTCCGAATGTGTCGAACCCTTAGGCGCTCGACTAACTGCATCGATGGCCCAGATAGCCAGCGCGACAGGTTTCTTGGTACACTTGCTTGTACTGGTAGGCAATGACAGCTTAGGGGCCAAAGTGCGCGCAAATTGGGATCTGGTTTTAGAAAAAGTGGTCAACCATCAAGACACCGACGCCTTGATGGATCTGTTCGATTTGCTGCTCACCGAAGAGGAGCGCAGCGCCATCGCCGGGCGGCTGAAGGTGTTTCAGGCCTTGCTGCTGGGAGAGATGAGCCAGCGACAGATTGCCGCCGAGTTCGAGATCAGTATCGCCACCATCACTCGTTGTTCAAATTACCTCAAACATATGCCAGTAGAGCAGCGCGATCGCATCAAGGCGCTCATTCTCTAACGGCAAGCTTTGACACGACTCAGTCTGTTAACTATTCAGGTTGTTAACTATCAGTTCTATCCGGAAGCTTTTTAACTAGATCACCCGAATAGTCACGGGTAGTTGGTGCTGACGATAGCTGTGGCGCTGCGCCAGACGAAACAGTGCGAAACTGGCTAATCCTGCGGCGGCAAACATCAGATAATTCGAGTCGCCATGGCGAAAGACAAACAGGGCGCCTAGCAGGTATGCATAGGGCAGCATATTGTAGAGGGCCTCAGGCAAGAGTCCGCGCCTGCGACGCTTGGGATTGTCGCTCCGCCGGTTTTGTGAGCGCATGTTGAAGATACGCGCGCCGAGCAGGAAGATTACCACGGCTAAGAGCACGGGAAGCGGCGCCGGGCTCAGCAATATGGTACTTGCTGCGATGAGCAGGTAGATGGCGGGGAGTTTTTCATAGACGGGCTGAGCTATCATGTCGACATCCTTATCGTTAATACGCAGCGAGCTGATTCTGTTTTGAAGCATAAAATAAAAGAGTCGGCTTCACCTAATAAAAGGTGGCCGACTCTGTTCAGAATCCTACCTGAGTCTGACGCGCCTGCGTCCAACTAAGGCTTTAGATTGAGTGGCTAATGCCTCTAGTTACTAGTGCCTTTAGAGCTTAGTGCTGGCAGCCGCAACCGCCGTTGCCGTCACAACCTTCTTTGGCTGGCTTCTCAGGATCTTCGCTACAGCAACCGCCATGGTGACCATGACCTTCGCCGCCACAGCAACCACCCTCATGGCTATGCTCGTGGCTACCACAGCCGCCGGCCGCATGGATATGGCCATGGGCGATCTCTTCGGCGCTGGCGTCGCGTACTGACAGTACTTCAACGGTGAAGTTAAGGGTTTGACCCGCGAGTGGGTGGTTACCGTCAACCACGACCACATCGTCTTTCACTTCGGTGACTTGTACTGGACGTTGGCCCATCTCTGTTTCGGCGATAAAACGCATGCCTGGCACGATATCTTCGATATCGCCGAAGGCTGCTAATGGGACCTCTTGGCGTAAACCATCGTGGTAAGGACCGTAAGCCTGCTCGGCTTCTACGGTAACGTCGAGCTTGTCGCCAACACTTTTGCCTTCGAGCGCCTGCTCAAGGCCGGGGATCATGTTTTCTGCACCGTGAAGGTATAGCATTGGCTCACCTTCAAATGAACTCTCGATCAACTCACCTTGCTGGTTCGTTAAGCGGTAATGGATGCTAACAGCTTTGTGTTGGGTGATTATCATATCGCCTCCAATTCAGAATGTGGCGGCATTTTAGCTCGCTTTGTTGGCCTTGGCGATGACCTAGCGCAGCTTCTTGAGGGAAAATCGGTAAATTTTTTTTCATTAGCCTAGGCTTTGGGAGAAGCTGGGCAGGTCTAACAATTTCTTTTTGATTTTTTATTCACTATTGGTGGGAAAATATTTTATTTTGTTGGTGGCTAAATTAGTGGGTTAACAGTGGATTTTGGGTCTCTCATTTCGGTAGGCGAGTTAGTTGTATTAAAGCCAGGGTTTATACTGGGTTAGATTGTTTTTGTGTCCCTACTTTACTGTTTAATAATGCTTTTATTTTCAGGTTAATAAAGGTGCTTTGACAGTAAAACTAAGTCTAATTCACCCACAGATGACTGGGAATCTATCTCCTATTATTTGATTTTAAGGCCCGCGGTACGCCCGGTGCCCAAAGTGTATTTTTATAAAGTTTCATTTCAGGGGTTGACACCTTGGGGCAAAAAAGGCAATTCTGTAGAGACTTCAACGAATATGTTTTGATACGACGAAAAGAATTTAAATGTTTAGCCTTAATCTCGTAGTAACCACCATTATTACAACCACCACGATTACCAGCGTGGGGGCCGGCTAAGCATACTCGAAAGAAATGATTTGAAATGACTAAGCCCGCTCCCCATCAAGGAGCGGGTTTTTTTGTTTCTGGGGCGCGGTACTAAGGAGAGAAGATGAAGGTAATGAAGTTCGGTGGTACCTCGCTGGCCAATTGGCAGAGGTTTAATAGTGCGGCGCAAATCGTCTTGGCTTCGGCCGCAGAGCAGCCGACGGCAGTGGTATTAAGCGCCCCGGCAACCGTGACCAACGGTTTGCTGGAGATGGTCGACCTGGCGGTGGCCGGGGATGATTTCTCTCCCGTCTTGAGTCAGGTGCATGAGGTCTTTAAGACTCTCTATGGCCAGGCGGCCAGTGAGGTGCTGAGTGCAGAGCAATCCGATAGCCTAGAAGCTGTTCTCGCGGCGCAGCTCAAGCACTGGCAAGACAAGCTACAAGGAGTAGTCTTGCTGGGTGAGTGCCCAGACTATGTTCGCGCCGAGATAGTGGTCGGTGGCGAGCGCCTCTCGGCGGCGCTGATGGAGCAGTTGATGTTGGCGGCAGGCGTGTCGGCCAATCAGCTAGTGCCACAACAGTTGTTTGTGGCCCACGGGCCGGCGCTCGAATCGGTTGTCGATATCGCCGCCAGTAAGCAGCGCTTTGCCGAGCTTTCTCTCGATGCCCATCAGGTGTGGGTGATGCCAGGCTTTACCGCCGGTGACAAGGATGGTCGTGTGGTCACCCTGGGCCGTAACGGCTCAGATTATTCGGCGGCCGTGCTGTCGGCCTGTATCGATGCCAGCTGCTGCGAGATCTGGACCGACGTGGATGGCGTCTATAACACTGACCCACGTGTCGTCGCCGATGCCAAGCTGCTGACTCAGCTCAGTTATCAAGAGGCGATGGAGCTGTCTTATTTCGGCGCCAAGGTGCTACACCCTAAAACAATCGCCCCAATCGCCCAGTACCATATCCCTTGCTATATACGTAACAGCTTCAACCCTCAGGCGCCCGGCACCTTAGTGTCGAATCAGGTGGACGAGACAGGGCTGAACGTTAAGGCTATCTCTAATCTCGACGAGCAGACCATGTTTGATATCGCCGGTCCCGGCATGAAGGGCATGGTGGGCATGGCGAGTCGTACCCTGGGCGCCATCTCTCGCTCTGGGGTGTCAGTCTCCCTCATCACTCAAAGCTCTTCGGAATACAGCATCAGCTTCTGTGTGGCGACCCAGGATGCCGAGCGGGTGCGCCTGGCGCTGGAGCAGGAGTTTGAGTTGGAGCTTAAGAGCGACATCCTCGAGCAGATCGCCATGCGCCACAATCTGGCCATCGTATCCCTGATCGGTGACGGCATGCGCACGCACAAGGGGGTCGCCGGTAAATTCTTCCAGGCCTTGGCCCAGGCCAATGTCAACATAGTGGCCATCGCCCAGGGCTCCTCCGAGCGCTCCATCTCGGCGGTTATCGAGCTGCGTAAGACCAAGCATGCTATCGCCGCCTGTCATCAGAGTTTCTTCGATGTGCAGCACTATCTGGATGTCTTCCTGGTAGGCTGTGGCAATGTGGGCGCCGGCCTGCTTGAGCAGATCAAGCAGCAGACAGAGATGTTGAAGGCCCAGCACATTACGGTGCGCGTCTGCGGCGTGGCCAACTCTCGCCACATGCTGCTCGATGCCAAGGGGATAGATCTCAATCATTGGCAGGGACTCCTGGCCGACAGCCAGCAGGCCTGTGACCTGGATAAGATGCTCGCCTGGGCCAAAGACCAGCAGCTACTAAACCCTGTGCTGGTGGATTGTACCTCTAACGAAGCGGTATCTGATCAATATGTTGCGGTAATGAATGCCGGCCTGCATGTGGTGACTCCTAACAAGAAGGCCAACACCCGCGACTATGATTACTACCGCGCCCTGAGACAGACAGCTTTGCATCAACGTCGCCAGTTCCTCTACGAAACCACAGTTGGCGCCGGCCTGCCGGTTATCGATAACCTGAAGAAGCTGTTGTTCGCCGGTGATAAGCTGCAGAAATTCACCGGTATACTCTCGGGTTCACTCTCCTACATCTTCGGTATGCTCGATGAGGGGATGAGCCTGTCTGAGGCGACAGGTATCGCCCGTGAGAAATGCTTTACCGAGCCCGACCCAAGAGACGACCTGAGCGGCATGGACGTGGCCCGAAAGGTGCTGATCCTTGCCCGCGAAGTCGGCATGCAGATAGAGCTGAGCGATATCCAGGTGGAGTCTGTGTTGCCGAGTCATTTTGACGCCTCCGGCGATGTCGAGACCTTTATGGCGAACCTGAGCGCACTTGATGGCGAACTTGCCGAGCGCGTAAATAGCGCCAAGGCGGCGGGTAAGGTGCTGCGTTATGTGGGACAGATAGACGAAGAGGGCTGCCGGGTGAAGATCGCCGAGGTGGACGCCAAGGATCCCCTCTACAGCGTTAAGGGCGGTGAGAATGCGTTGGCCTTCTATAGCCGTTACTATCAGCCGATCCCATTTGTGCTGCGCGGTTATGGCGCGGGCACAGAGGTGACGGCGGCGGGTGTGTTTGCCGACCTGCTGAGAACCCTTAACTGGACACGGGAGATGGGCGTATGAGTTTAACGGTTTATGCGCCGGCCTCTATGGGTAACGTCGGAGTCGGCTTCGATCTGCTGGGCGCCGCCTTGGCACCTGTTGATGGCTGCCTTCTCGGCGATCGCGTCGCCATTGAATCTGCGCCCCATGGCGTCTCGCTCAGTCTGGCCGGTCATTGGGCCGACAAGTTACCGGCGGCCAGCGAAGAGAATATCGTCTACCAATGTGCGACCTTCTTTCTCGAGCAGCTAGGGAGCCGCGCCGGCGTAGCCATGACCTTAGAGAAGAACCTGCCGGTGGGCAGCGGCCTTGGCTCTAGTGCCAGCTCTGTGGTCGCCGCCCTGTACGCCCTGAACGAGCATTTCGACAGGCCCTATGATAGCGACGCCTTACTGAGGCTGATGGGGGAGTTTGAGGGCAAGATCAGCGGCTCGGTCCACTATGATAATGTGGCGCCCTGTTACCTTGGTGGCATGCAGTTGATGCTGGATACCCCTAGCACCGTGTGTCAGGGCCTGCCAGTGTTTAAAGACTGGTATTGGGTCGTGGCTTATCCTGGGATCTCCCTGTCGACCGCTAAGATGCGGGCCCTGCTGCCGACGCAGTATGATAAGTCGGTGGCGATCGATTTTGGCCGTTACCTGAGCGCATTCGTACACGCCAGTTACCGTCAGGATGCCAAGCTGGCCATAGAGGTATTAAAAGATGTGCTGGCCGAACCTTACCGCGCCTCGGAAATTCCCGGCTATGAGCAGGCGCGTGCTGCGCTGGCTGAGCTTGGCATGGCCACTACGGGGATCTCGGGCAGTGGCCCCACGCTGTTCTCCGTGACCGATAACCTGGAGACGGCTAACAAGGCCAAGGCCTGGCTGAATGCAAACTATGTCACCTCCGGCGTGGGATTTTCCCATATATGTCAAATCGATATGCTCGGCACGCGCCGTGTAGATGCAGCAATTTTAGATAAATAGGCGGATCAAGATGGAACTCTATAACTTAAAGCACCCCTCACAGAAGGTTAGTTTCACTCAGGCGGTCAAGCTGGGCCTAGGGAAAGATCGTGGCCTGTTTTTTCCTGTCTCTATCCCCAAGTTAGATAATGTCGATGCGCTGCTGGCGATGGACTTTGTCGAGCGTTCTAAGGCGATCTTAGGTGCCTGGTTGGCCGACGAGCTGGGTCAGGAGATGGTAGATGGCCTGGTGGACCGCGCCTTTAATTTTGAGCTGCCGCTGACCAAGGCCGATGACAGACGTTTCTGCCTGGAGCTATTCCATGGCCCGACCCTGGCATTTAAAGACTTCGGCGCCCGCTTCATGGCCCAGTGCCTCAATAGCCTGGCCCAGGAAGATAAACTCACCATATTGACCGCCACTTCGGGTGATACCGGCGCCGCCGTGGCCGATGCCTTCTATGGGCTGGATAAGGTGCAGGTGGTGGTACTCTATCCAAAGGGCAAGATCAGCCTGCTACAGGAGAAGATGTTTACCACCCTGGGCGATAATATTCATACCGTGGCGGTGGAGAGTGATTTCGATGCCTGTCAGGATATGGTTAAGGCCGCCTTCGAAGACAGCGATGTGCGTGACGGCCTGCATCTTAACTCGGCAAACTCTATCAACATCAGCCGCTTGCTGGCGCAGATCTGCTACTACTTCGAGGCGGTGGCCCAGTTTAAACAGACCAATCAAGGCGATCCTGTGATCGCCGTGCCCAGCGGTAATTTCGGCAACCTGACGGCTGGCCTATTTGCCAAGGCGATGGGACTACCGGTGAAGCGTTTCGTGGCGGCCACCAACAGTAACGATACTGTGCCGCGCTATCTGGCCGATGGTCAGTGGTCGCCTAAGGCAACCGTCGCGACCCTCTCTAATGCCATGGACGTGGCCGAGCCGAGCAACTGGCCCAGGGTTGAGACCATCATGGAGGTGATGAACTGGCCACTGAGCGAACTGGTGGGCGTTGGTCTCTCCGAGCAAGATACCGTGGAGGCGCTGGATGAGCTCTATCGCGGCGGTTATCTATCCGAGCCTCACGCGGCCATCGCAGCAAAGGCGCTGTCATTAACCATGTCTGCCGATGAGCAGGGGATCTTCCTCGGTACGGCTCATCCCGCCAAGTTTAAAGAGGTGGTGGAAGAGGCGCTAGCTATCGAACTTGAGTTGCCGCCTGAGCTACAAGCGGTGAAGGATAAGCCTATCCTGTCGGCCGAACTGCCTGCCGATTTTGCCCGCCTCAAGGCTCACTTGTTTGAGACCTTGGCTTAGCTTCTACCTGGTTATTCATGCTTAAAGCCAAGGCGATAGTGCCTTGGCTTTTTTCTACCCGCTTCTGTCTGCTTTATCTTTTAGCACAGCTTTTTAGTTCAATTAGGCTCTGTCAATCCAGTTGTTTTAATCCAGTTGTTTCAATTCGGTTGTTTAGATGGGGCAGCTGCTAACCTCCGCGCCGTATTTTATCAGCAAGGCGTTTGCATCGAATCGCGCCAATTACCTAGGTTGCCAAATGTATCAATGACCTTGAGACCGGCGTGATGATTATCACAACCAAGCTCTGCTAAATCACTTATCTTACAGGCCTTTTTCTTTAGCCATTATTTGATAGAGCCGTGACGTGTTGCATCTTAGAGTGATTTTACCTGGCCTTTGTTTACTGACAGCCTGCGCCTCAAATGAGCCACAGCTCTATTCTCGAATCAATGAGGCCTATGATTTCGAGGTGACCCATTGCGATAGCTTCGCCATGGTGACTGGGATAGGCAGAGGAGAGGCGCCGCTAAGGGCGGCGCAGGATAATGCCAAGCAGCAAGGCGAGGCTCTGCAGGGCACTCATATTGTCTGGCTACAAGAAGATCACTTCGACAGGGATAATCAGGTCTGGGTGATTGCTGTGGTTTACAAGTGCCTGCTTTAGCGTGTCTGGCTACGTAGCCAGTTGATCTCTTGCTGCCAGATCTCAGGTTCTATCGTTTCTAATATGAGGGGGATCTGCCTGGTTGCCGGGTGTTTCATGATATAGCTAAAGGCGTCCATACCTATATAACCGGCGCCGAGGGAGTGGTGCCTGTCCACCCTGCTATTAAGTGGTGTCTTGCTGTCGTTGAGGTGCATTGCCTTAAGATAATGGTTGCCCACTATGGCATCAAATTGGCCGAAGCTCTCTTCACAGGCCTCGAGAGTGGTTAAGTCGTAGCCGGCGGCAAACATGTGGCAGGTGTCGATACAGATACCGACCCGGCTCTTATCTTCTACCTTGTCGATGATCTGTGCCAGCTGCTCGAAGCTATGGCCCAGGTTTGAGCCCTGGCCTGCGGTGTTTTCTATGATGGCGCTGACGCCTTGCGTCTTATTCAGTGCTAGGTTGATCGATTCGCTGATACGGGCCAGGCACTCGTCTATGCCTATCTTGTTGAGATGACTACCGGGATGAAAGTTGAGCAGGGTCAATCCCATCTGTTCGCAGCGCTGCATCTCGTCGAGAAAGGCTTCTCGCGAGCGCGCTAGCTGCTCCTCATTTGGGTGGCCAAGATTAATCAGGTAGCTGTCGTGGGGCAGAATGGCATCGGGTCGAATGTTGGCCTGTTCGCAGTTGGCCTTGAAGTCGTCAATCTGCGAAGGGCAGAGCGGCGCCGCCTGCCAGCGTCTCTGATTCTTGGTGAACAGGGCAAAGGCATTGGCACCTATCTTCTGTGCGTTCAGCGGCGCATTGGCGATACCGCCGGCGGCGCTAACATGGGCACCGACCCAATGAGTGTCTGGCATTTTTCCTCACTAACTTTAAACAAGTTTATAAATTTTATCGGTATTTTGAGCGATTTTCCTAAGCTGGACTATGCTCAATGAAAGGCATTTCGCCCGACTTCTTCATTTTTCAATAGTGGAATGGACTCTAGCGTGTTTAAGGATCTCTCTCAATCTGAATTTATGGACTTTGGCCCGGCCTTGATCGCCCAACTGGGGAAGTTACAGGGACAGTTTATTCGCGGTGACGATGTGCTCCTGCCCCTGTGTCGTATCCTGGCCGATAGCAGCGGCGCCGAATCTGTGATGATTCTCTCCCGTCGTCTGCTGGCCAGCGACGAGATGCCGGCCGATGTGACCTGTTGGTGTCGGGACTCCATGCGTTATATCACCCTGTGGCGACAGGTGAAAGACTGGCCGCTGCTGGATGGCCAGCGGGGGGCGCACCAGTGGCAACGCTTTGTGGTTTGGCCCATAGAGGGGCTCGACGTCAACATCTTCTTCTATCGCCCGGGCAAGGGCTGGCTGTCGTTTCTCACCTCCTATCAGACCTTCATTGCCGACAGCATCAGCGGCATGTTGCTGCAGCAGAGCCAGGATTGGCAGCAGAGCCGTAACGCGCAGATCATCAAGTCTATCGACACCCAAATGTATCAGTCTATCGTCAGTAATAGCGAAGATATGATAGTGGTCGCCTCGCGCCAGAAGGGGATGGCGCCGGTGATCATGTATGCCAATGCGGCGGCGACCGCCATCAGCCAATATCCGCGCAGTCAGCTTATCGGCAAGTCAATCGAACTCTTCTTCGGCGATCAGGACGACAAGGCGCTGGAACTGCTGGAGGCGATTGAGCTGCGCCTTGAATTTACCGGCGAGCTGGTCTGCTCCACCGCCACCGGGGAGAAGGTGATCCTGCATACCCATCTGATAGCCCTCAACGAGCAGTATGAAGATGGCAGCCTGTTTACCCTGGTGGGCCGGGACATCACGGAGCAGAAGCTGATGCAAAATACCATGGCCCGCACCCAGAAAATGCAGGCCATGGGCCAGCTGGTGGGGGGCGTGGCCCACGATTTCAACAACATCTTAGGTGTGCTCAAGGGCAACCTGGAGCTGATGGAGCTTAAGGGCAAGGATGATGCTATCGCCCGCTATCTGGCCACGGCGCTCAAGGCCTGTCAGCGCGGAACCGACCTGACCCGGCGTCTGCTGCAGTTTTCCCGGCAGGAGCAGTTCAGTGCTCAGCCGGTGCAGGTCAACGAGGTGCTGCAGAGCCTGGAGGAGCTGCTGGAAAAATCCTTAACCACTCAGGTGAGCCTCAACATTCAGCCCCAGCCATCGATGCGGGACATTTGCGTCGATCGCGGCGACCTCGAAGATGCGCTGATCAATCTGGTGCTGAATGCCAAAGATGCCATGCATGGGGAGGGACAGATCACCATAGTGACCGGCGAGCAGTATCTGTCGGGCTATCTTCCCGGCGTGGGCAATACCGTCAGCACAGATAACCGGGATTATGTCTGGGTGTCGGTGATCGATCAGGGCGGGGGGATCCCAGATAACTTGCTGGATAAGATCTTCGAGCCATTTTTTACCACCAAAGATAAGAGCAAGGGGACCGGGCTCGGGCTCTCCATGGTGTATGGCTTCGTCAAACGCTCCAACGGTTATATGAGCATCATGCGCACGGGCGCTGATGGCACTGAGATCCGCCTCTGGTTTCCGGCCATCAAGCCAGTCGAGCGGCAGATTGAGCGCCAGCACAGTCCGCTGGAGTATCCCAAGGTCGCGCACCCCATCAAGGTGCTTATCGTCGATGATGAGCCGGATCTGCTCGAGGTGCTGTGCGATTACTGTCAGATGATGGGGATGGAGGTTCTGGCCTATACGGATCCTCTGCTGGTCAAGGAGCAGTTTAAGGATGGCATAGATAACATAGACCTCATCATCTCAGATCTCTTGATGCCGGGGGGCATTAACGGTTATGAGCTGGTGACCGACCTGAGCGTGCACCGAACGATTCCTGTGCTGCTGATCTCAGGCTATGTCGGCGATGTCGGCATCAGCAGTCGGGAAGATCTGCCTTTTCAGGTGCTGCAGAAACCCTTCGATATCCGCACCTTCGTACGCGGCCTCGAGGAGATAGGGATTGAGTTTGTACAAGGAGAATTGCGATGAACAACATGGAGATTTGGGTTGTAGACGATGACAGGGATTACTGCGAGTTGATCGTCGAGATGTTGCAAGATGAGTTCAAGGTGAGCCCCTTCTATGGTGCGGCGGATTTTCGCGCTGCCCTGCAAACCCAGAAGCCGGATCTGCTGCTGATGGATATCAACCTGCCCGATACCGATGGTATCACCCTCTGCTGTGAGCTACAGGCCAGCAACCAAGAGGTGGCCGTGTTGTTCGTCTCTGGGATGAATACCCTGGAGGAGCGCCTCAAGGCCTATGAGGTGAATGCGGTGGATTTCATCGCCAAGCCGTTTGAGCTCAAGGAGTTGCTGGCCAAGGTGCACAGCGTCGCTCACTATGTGATGAAGCAGCGGGAGCTGATCCAGGCGGAATCTGTCTCGCGCAACATGGCCTTTCAGTCGATGACGGAGTCGTCACAGTATGGTTGTGTGCTGCAGTTTTTCCGTCAATGTTTTCTCTGTAACGATCATCAGACCCTGGCGGATGCCTTTTTTGATCTGATGCAGCAGCTTAATCTCAACACCTGCTTGGAGATACGAGGGGAAAACGTGGAGTATTTTGCTCCCAGGCATGCAGCCATCAGCCCCATAGAGTCGAATATTTTAGAGCTGCTGGATAAACATGGCCGCCTGTATGATTTTGGCTGCCGCACCATATGCAACGACAAGCATGTCTCCTTCTTGATCAAGAATATGCCGATAAACGACGAGATCCTCTACGGCAGGCTGAGAGATATCATCGCCGTGGTGGTCGAAGGGCTGGAGGCGCGCGTCTTGGATATCAGTCGTCAGCAGACGCTGACACAGGTGTTTCTAGACATCGAATCGCTTATCGGCGATATCAACGTCGCGACCCTAGAGCATGATGAGAAATTTAGTGCGGCGCTCATTAACATGACCACAGAGATCCGTGGGAGCTTCCATGTGCTGGACATGACCATAGAGCAGGAAGATTATTTTACGGCGCTTATCGAGCGTAATCTGAAGGAGGTGAAATCGGCCTCCGAGGCCTTTACCCGTCTGCAATCTGCGCTGGGTAAGGTGATGGATGTGCTCGGGGGAAGCGTATCTTAAGTGATTATTTTATGTTCGTTTTTCTTGATCTGAGTCACGTCATCATGACGGCTTACATATTAGTGTGAGTAAAAGTTCAACAATTTACTATAGTAACTAAAGGCGTCTAGAAGGTTGGAGGTGACGATGTTAGCGAGACTTCATAATGACCATAAACATATCGCGATACTGTTAAATATTCTTAAAAATAAGCAGCAGCGGCTGCAACATGGCGAGGCCGTCAACTTTAATCTGATCCGAGATATCGTCGAATATATGCAGAGCTATGCCGAGCATAGCCATCACCCGCTCGAGGATCTGATCAACGAATTTTATATTCAGACCCATCCCGAAGAGGCCTTGGAGAAGCAGTTGGGGGAAGAGCACCATAACCTTATCGAAAGTTCAACCAGTCTGATGTCTACCCTAAACCTTATCTTAAGTGACGTCCCGGTACAGAATGAAACCTTGAGCCAGGCCTTGAAGGAGTATGTCGAGGCGCAGCGCAATCACATGATGTATGAAGAGGGTAAGTTGTTCCCCATCTGGGAGGCGGGGATGACAGAGGCTCAGTGGCAGGAGGTGGCAGACAGATGCCAGGAGAAGTTGATCTGCGACCCATTATTTAGCGATGACGACAATCTACTCTTCGAAGAGTTAAAAGAGTATCTGGCCAAGGCCGATGACTAACAGCAAATCACTAACAACCTATAGATATAAAAATAGCGCCTAAGGCGCTATTTTTATTGTTTATTTACATCAGAAGGTTATCTAAGTCGTATTCGAAACTGCTGTCGATATCCTGAAGCTCTTTAATCAAACGCTGTTTCTCTTTGATAGCCTCTATCTCACGCCATTTTCGCTTCTTGTTGGAGCTTCGCGAACGACTGTTGGGTCTTTCAATGACGGTATCATCTAGCGCACTACCATAATCTAAGCGATTCATGGCAACCTCCTGTTGTTGTATTTTTTCTCAACAATTAAATATCACACTTCCAATTTATGGTGCAAGAAAAATGTTTCAATAATGTTAAGTCTGGGTGAATCATTTATGGCGCGGCAGGTGGTTTTTTGCCCGCTGTATGGGCGAAAGCTTAAGCTTGCTGGTGGATATTACTGCAGATAATAAAAAAGCCAGTGAAAACTGGCTTTTTTAATCGGCTAAGGTTGCAGGCTTAAAGGTGGCCGCGTCTAAAGAGATTGATGAGGGCGTTGCTGGAGGCGTCTAGCGCCTTAGCCTCTTCATCGCTCTGCAGACGTGCGAGCACATCGTTGCCTAGGGTCTTGCCCAGTTCGACGCCCCATTGGTCGAAGGAGTTGATGTCCCATATCGCGCCTTGAACGAAGGTTCTATGCTCGTACAGGGCGATCAAGGCACCCAGAGTTTCCGGAGTCAGCTTGTCCATCAGCAGGGTGTTGCTTGGCTTATTGCCTTCCATCACCTTGTGCTTAGCGATCAGTGCCTTCTCTTCCTGGCTCAGTGAGCTGTTGTCGAGTTCGGTGAGTGCCTCATCGAAGGTTCTGCCTTGCATCAGTGCCTGAGTCTGGCCAAAACAGTTGGAGGCCAGCTGCACATGATGTTCGCCGAGCGGGTTATGACTCTGCAGTGGCAGAATAAAGTCTGCCGGGATCAGTGCCGTGCCTTGGTGCAGTAACTGATGGTAGGCGTGTTGACCATTGGTGCCTTCGCCGCCCCAGATCACAGGGCCGGTTGCATGGTCGATATTGTCGCCATTGAGGGTGACAGATTTACCGTTACTCTCCATGTCCAGCTGTTGGAAGTAAGCCGGCAGGCCTCTGAGGTAGTGATCATAGGTCAATACCACATGGGATTGTGCTTGGTAGAAGTTGCCATAGAGCAGGGAAAACAGCCCCATGATCACCGGCATATTCTGTTCGAGCGGCGCCTCGACAAAATGCTTGTCCATCGACTTGGCGCCGGCCAGCAGCTGGTAGAAGTTGTCCATACCGATCAACAGGGCGATAGGCAGACCTATGGCTGACCAGAGTGAATAGCGACCGCCCACCCAATCCCACATAGGGAAGATGTTGTCCGCATCCATGCCAAATTCGGTTGCCTTGGCCACGTTTGAGGTGACGGCGACGAAATGCTTGGCGATATCCGCTTGGGTACCGCCATTTTCCAGGAACCAGGCCTTGGCACTCAGGGTGTTGGTCAGCGTCTCTTGGGTGCCAAAAGACTTAGACGACATCACGAATAGGGTGGTTTCCGGATCCACCAGACGCAGCTTCTCACACAGTGAGGTGGCATCGACGTTGGCGACGAAGTGACACTTGAGCGCCGGATTCCAGTATGGGCGCAGGGCCTGAGTAACTATTTTAGGTCCCAGGAAGGAGCCACCAATGCCGATGCTCACGATATCTGTGATCGCCTTGCCCGTGTAGCCCTTCCACTCGCCGCAGGTGACTGCCTCGACAAACTTGGCCATCTTGGCCTGAGTCTGTTTTACCTCGGGAACGATATTCTGGCCATCGACCAAAATAATCTCGTCGGCCTCGGCTCTGAGGGCCGTGTGCAGCACGGCGCGCTTTTCGGTGTTGTTGATGATCTCGCCATTGAACATGGCGCGGATCTTATCGCTTAGACCGGCAGATTTAGCCAGTTTAAACAGCTGCTCAAGCGTCTGCTCATCCGCTCGGTTCTTGGAGTAGTCCAGCAGCAGGCCGCAGGCGGACAGTGACATCTTGTCAAAGCGCTGTGGATCGGCCTCAAATAGCTCGCGCATGTGGGGTAGCTTCGCGGCTTGTGCCTCGAGCTGGGCCCATGCGTCTTGCTGAGTAAGCTTAGTCATGACATCTATTCCCTTAGGCTTCGAGTTCTGCTTTTAGCATGGTTTCAAGTTTGCCCTGATCGATGGCAAAGTTGCGGATACCTTCGGCCAGCTTCTCTACCGCCATCGCATCTTGGTTGAACTCCCAACGGAACTCGGCTTCGCTCAGTGCCGCACCAGGAGCGACCACTTCACTGGCCGCCTGTAGTTTTTGCACGACTGGAGTGTCGCTGTTGGCCATCTCTTCAAGCAGCGCAGGGCCGATAGTTAGACGGTCACAGCCTGCCAGTTCGATGATTTCTCCCGTGTTACGGAAGCTAGCGCCCATTACAACCGTCTTGTAGCCGTGACGCTTGTAGTAGTTGTAGATGTTAGTGACTGAGACAACGCCTGGGTCTTCTGCGGCGCTGTACTCTAGGCCTGTGTCTTTCTTGTACCAGTCGAGAATACGGCCGACGAAAGGTGAGATCAGGTAAACACCGGCTTCGGCACAGGCTCTGGCCTGGGCAAAACAGAAGAGTAGCGTCAGGTTACAGTTGATGCCTTCTTTTTCCAGCTCTTTGGCGGCGCAGATCCCTTCCCAGGTTGAGGCGAGTTTGATCAGGATACGAGACTTGTCTATGCCGGCTTCTTCATAGAGCTTGATCAGTTTATGCGCCTTCTCGATAGAGCCAGCCTTGTCGAACGAAAGGCGAGCGTCCACCTCGGTAGAGATGCGGCCAGGAACAATCTTTAGGATCTCCAGGCCGATGTTGACCGCCAGCTTGTCACCGGCATCTTCGACCTGCTGAGCCAGATCGTCACTCTGCGCCTTGGCCCATTCGATGGCATTGGCAATCAGGTGCTTGTATTCAGGAATTTGGGCTGCTTTTAGGATAAGAGAGGGGTTGGTGGTGGCGTCTTGTGGTTGATAACGCTTGATGGCTTCGATGTCACCGGTATCGGCAACTATGGTAGTGATAGATTTGAATTGCTCTAGTGTATTAGCCATGAAAATTACATCCTTCTTAAGAAGCAGCTTAAGTGTGTGGTTTACTAACGGCTATTAGACGCGATTTTGCCGATATTTCCAACCGTGAATGAAAAAAAATTACAGAAAAGTTGCTAAATATCAGTAAAAGGCATTTTTGCCGTCGCCGATTAGTGAGGCTGACGCTTGTGCTAAACGGACTTAGAGTATAACCATTAAATTATGACAGGAAAAAAAATCGCTGCCTAAGCAGCGATTTTTAGTGAGGTCGATCATTAAGTTAATCGTGAAGACTTACTTTAGAATCGGCTCTTTACGCACGCCAGTGACGTGGGCTTCGATGCGGCGGTTAGCCTTGTTGGCTTCGGCGCTTTTGCCTTCGATCAGAGGCTGAGTGATACCGTAACCTTTAGCGCTGACGCGATCTTGGCTGATACCGTACTTGCTAACCAGCAGCTCGGCAACGGCATTGGCACGACGCTCTGACAGATCCATGTTGTAGTCTGGGTTACCTACGTTAGAGGCGTGACCACCGATCAACACGGTTGCGCGTGGGTTTTGGTTCATGTAGTTGGCCAACTTTTCGATTTGACCGTAAGACGCAGAGTTCACCACGGCTGAGTTGTTGGCAAAGCGAATTGAACCTAGTTCATGCTTTTCGGTGACTTCGCGGTAAACCGTACAACCATTGGCATCAACCTTGTGGTTGCTTGGCGTGTTGGCACATTGGTCTTTGTCGTCGGTTACACCGTCGTTGTCTGAATCTTTTGGTGCAACAACCACAGGTGCAGCTACAGCGGCTGGTGCTGCGCGACCAAAGCGGTAGCTCAGCTCAAGACCCCAGTAGTTGCTTTCCATCTCAAGTGTGTTCCACTTGTCTTCGTCGAGATTTTCATAACGACGATACTTGGCTTGCAGCTTGAGGTTGTCGGTGAAGTTGTAGCCGATACCCGCACCAAAGTATGGTGCAACACCGCTGTCGCTGTAGTACTCGCTACCCCACTGTTTGTTGTTTGACAGTAGGTAGTTCATTGCACCCGCTTCGGCAGACAGGCTCCAACGGTCGGCAAATGGCCAGAAACCTACCAGGCCGAGTGTCATACCGCGAGCACCGACGTCGTTTAGTTTGTTGGCATAGTCGACCCACTCGGCACGGCCTAGGTCACGATAGCCTAGCTCGACTCCGAAATAGTCGTTAAAGAGGTAACCACCAAATACGTCCCAAGCATAAGGATCGTCTTCACCACACTGCTTCATGGTCTTCTGATCGCAGTTAGGCTCGTAGTTGTTAACGCCTAAACCGCCACCGACATACCAAGGGGTGAGTTCTTGTGCTGCATTGGCTGCAAATGGGAGCATTGATGTAAGCAGAATAGCTTTCAATGTATTGTTCATCATTTTCCAATTCCTTTGTTTTACTATCTTCCCCCATGCTGTTTTTATCCTGTAAAAACATGCCAGCACTTTGTGGGGGGACTCCTTAGATATTATCGCTAGCCTCTGTATTATCTTACGTGAATATAGAAATTGCCATGATAAACAGGCATTTTTTTTAGGATCATTGGTCACTTGATAATAAAAAAGGCGTTTCCGCTAGGAATCGCCTTTTTTCTAGTAGAATAATTAACGTAGCGTTAATCTATTCTTAACGTGTCCAGATCCAGTTTTCGATGTTTTCTGGGTCGACACCGTTTGCCTTGATGTAGTTACGGTGGTCAACCAGACGCTGTAGCATGTCTGTGGTGATGGCAACGTGTTGTGTCTCGTCGATCACACCTTGTTGGAATAGCTTGTAAGCCATATCGATAACCAGGTGGTAGCGAGAAGTACCGTTACGCACACCCATGTCGAATGGTGTAGTGGTTGAACCTTCCTCTTCATAGCCCTTGATGCGGAATCTGTGGCTACCCTTGTAATCGAATACCAGTTTCTTGATGGTGTTCGGATAACCGTGGTAGTTGAAGACCACACCCTTATCGGCGGTGAAGATCTCATCCATCATCCAAGGCTTGCTTTGGAACTTACGGCTACCCAGACCGCTGCTGGTTAGCTCGGTTACGCTGACGAAGCGCACGCGGACTCTTGGTAGCAGCTCACGCAGGATGACCAGAGAGGCCATACATTCTTGGGTCACATAGTCACCACAGCCTGCCAGTACTACGTCTGGGTTTTCATCTGAGGCGAAGTCCCACACCATGACGCCATCTTTAGCCTGTTGACGGGCTTCGTCCAGTGTTAGCCATTGTGGCAACTCTTTCTTACCGGCGGCGATGATGTTGAGCTTATCGCGATCGGCGAAGGCACGCTCTGTGTAAACCAGGGTAGAGTTAGCATCTGCTGGCAGATAAGCCGAGATGATCTCTGGGTGTTTCTCAAGCATAGCTCCTAGGAAAGAAGGGTTCTGGTGAGAATAACCGTTGTGGTCTTGGCGCTCCAGCAGTGAAGAGAGCACGACGTTACAAGCGGGAACTGGCTTACGGAAGTGTACGCCTTGGCTTGCATAGACATATTTACAGTATTGGTCGGCCATAGAGGAGACCACCTGTGAGAATGACTCATAAGTTGGGAACATGCCGTGACGACCCGTTACTGTGTAGCCGTGTAGCATACCGAATAGCAGGTTCTCAGATAGCAGCTCAAGTACTCGACCGTCGCGAGACATATCTTCGTCCCAGCTTTCGATAGGCCACTGCCATGCACGATCTGTCTCTTCAAACACAGCTTGCAGCTGGTTAGAATAGGTTTCGTCAGGGCTGAAGATACGCAGATTGCGTTGGTCTCTGTTGAGCTTGAATGCATCACGCATCCATTGGCCCATCTTGAGCATAGAGTAACCACGTTGGCCTCTAGGCGTTTCTGCACCGTAGGCCAGGTCTTCCAGCTTAGGATTGTTGAGTGAACGTACCACTTCGCCGCCGTAGCTCAGGTGTTGACGACCACAGCAAAGCTCTTTTGGTGGGAGCAATGATTGAATGTCTTTGTCGAACACGATCTGGTTTTGTTCGTTGATGCTATAGAGTTCGTTAAACTTGTAGCTGGCAAGCCATTGATCTAAGGCTTCAAGGTGTTGTTTGTCTTTCGCACACTTGTTAACGATAACCTGGTGAGACTCACAGTTACCTTCTAACTTCTTACCATTGTCTTCGGCAACGCCTGTCCAACCTTTTGCGGTGCGCATCAGAATCACTGGCCAGCGAGGCTTAACGACATCTTCGCCACTACGTGCCTTGGTCTGAATGGCTTCGATCATGGCATAGGATTCATCCATCGCCTTGGTCATCTGCACGTAGACATCTTCTTCAAGGTCACTGTCGACAATGATTGGGTGGTAGCCAAGGCCCTTGAATTCAAGTTCAAGTTCTTCGTGGCTCATGCGTCCCATACGGGTTGGGCCAGAGATCTTGTAGCCGTTGATGTGAACGATTGGCAGTACGGCACCGTTGTTGGCTGGAGATACCAGACGGTTGGCATACCAAGAGGCTGCTAGCGGGCCGGTTTCTGATTCGCCGTCACCGATAAGTACGGTAGCGATCAGGTTAGGGTTATCCAGCACGGCACCCCAGGCAACTGAGAGTGAGTAGCCTAGCTCACCACCTTCGAGGATCTGACCCGGTGCTTCTGGGTTAGCGTGAGAAGGGTAGCCATAGGCGGCTGAAAATTTCTTACAGATATCTTCGATACCTGTCTCGTTGTACGGAATCGTCTCTGGATAGAAATGACTCAAAGATCCTTCCATAAACAGGTTAGCTTGTACGGCTGGGAAGCCATGGCCTGGGCCGACAAGGTAGAGGAAAGGACGGTTGGTTTTCTTGATGAGACGGTTGACGTTAGCGTAGACGAAGTTGATACCTGGACAAGTCCCCCAGTGCCCTAGCAGTCTGGGTTTGATGTCGCTATGTTCTAGCGGACGCTTGTGCAGTACGTTCTGCTTCAGGTAGATTTGCGAGGTGGCCAGGAAGTTGGTCGCTCTTACAAATTTCTTTAGTGCGGTGATCTCTTGCTGTTGTGACATAAATAACCCCATTTATAGTAAGCAATAAGTTAATCAAAGCTCATGTGAGGCACTATATTTGTAATTTTATTACAAAAATGTGTTCAATATCTTATTTTTGCAAAGTCATTAAATTTGCCGAATGTTAAATTTTTGGTGGTAAACACCATGTTAGTTACGTTAATACAGTAGCTTATTTATGTCTGATTGCGTGATGGCAATGTCATGTAAATGGGTAACTGTGATCTGTATCACATGGTGCTTTTTTGATGGTATGCTATTTTGGCGTGTCGAATTCGGCAGGCATGTTGTTTTGGCATCATGAAAGGATAATTCGAAAAGATAATCCTGCCGGAAATATTCGATCAAATTGGGAAGGAAATTCAACAAAGGTGGCGGCTTGCTTGGCAAGGTCACCATAAACGTCCTAAGGGTTATAGAAGTTCTATGTTTGAATCTGTATTAAATTTAGTCGATTCGACTATCAACGCGGTAAACGGCATGCTGTGGGGCAGTGTGTTGATTTACGTGCTGGTCGCTGCGGGCGTGTTGTTTACATTGAGATTGGGCTTTATCCAATTACGTATGTTTGGTCATGGTAGCAAGTTAGTGCTACAGGGCCGTGAAAAAACCAATGGTATTTCGTCGTTCCAGGTATTTTGTACTTCTATGGCGGCCCGCGTGGGCACGGGTAACATGGCTGGTGTTGCGGTAGCAATCACAGTCGGTGGCGCCGGTGCTGTGTTCTGGATGTGGCTCATCGCCCTGCTGGGGATGGCTACCGCCTTTATCGAGTCGACCCTGGCGCAGGTATACAAGGTTAAAGACAGCGACGGTCAGTACCGTGGTGGCCCGGCCTATTATATGGAGCAAGGGTTAGGCAAGCGCTGGATGGGTTCTTTGTTCTCTGTCTTGCTGATCATCGCCTTCGGTTTCGCCTTCAATGCGGCCCAGGCCAATACCATGACTGATGCACTCAACAATGCTTTTGGGTTAGATAAGACTATGGTGGGTCTGGTGATCGTCGCAGTTGCGGCCTATATCATCAGCGGCGGCCTGAAGAAAGTGGCCAAGGCCTCTGAGCTTATCGTGCCTGTGATGGCGGTGGCTTATCTGGCGATTGCCCTGATCGTTCTGGTAATGAACCTTGAGCAGGTGCCTGCGGCGCTGGCTTATATCGTCAAGAGTGCCTTCGGTTGGGAAGAAGCCGCCGGCGGCGCCATGGGCGCCATGATGGCGGGCATCGCAAGAGGATTGTTCTCTAACGAAGCGGGTATGGGTAGTGCGGCCAATATCGCGGCGTCAGCATCACCAAACCCTAACCACCCCGCCTCTCAGGGTTTCGTGCAGATGATTGGTGTGTTTGTCGATACCATAGTGATCTGTAGCGCTACCGCAGCCATCATCTTGTTATCGGGTGTACTGGATGCACCGGGTGAGCAGAAGGGCATAGGTCTGTTGCAGTTAGCGCTCACCAACGAGGTGGGTGGCTGGGCAGCTTATTTTGTCGCCTTCGCTATCATTCTCTTCTGTTTCTCTTCTATCATCGCTAACTATAGCTATGCAGAGAGCAATATCATGTTCCTGAGTCGGAGCAAGAAGGTGCTCTATACTTTCCGCGCCTTGGTTTTGGCCATGGTGATGGCGGGTTCAGTGGCGTCTCTGCAGTTGGTGTGGAACTTTGCCGATGTCTCCATGGGCTTGATGGCGCTGGTGAATATTGCCGCCATCGTCATGCTCTCTAAGGTGGCCTTTGCGGTGATCAAAGATTACGAAGTGCAGCTAAAGGCGGGTAAGGTGCCGACCTTCGATGCGGCGCATTTCCCTGAGCTTAACGGTCTGGATGAGAAGATCTGGAAGGGCAAGCCCAGTGCCGATGCCTTGGCTAAAGAGGAAGGTAAGTCGATTGCCGTCCCCGAGGTGTAACCCAAGCGGGTTAATCGCGCCTCTCTATTAGTTCCATCTAAAAAACCACGCTCCAAGGGCGTGGTTTTTTACTGTCTGCGTCAGTATGATAGTCACCTCGCTTAATGTTAGATACAAAGGATAATTTATGCTGATCTTAGTCTCTCCGGCTAAAACCCTGGATTATGAAACGCCAGCAAGTACTCAAACCTTTACTATGCCTGCACTGCTCGAACACAGTGAAGCCTTGATAAAGGTGTGTCGAGAGCTAACACCAGCCGATATCGCCTCCTTAATGAAGGTTAGCGACAAGATTGCCGGACTCAATGCCGCGCGTTTCGCCGACTGGCATCGCGATTTTAATCTGGACAATGCCAAGCAGGCGCTGTTTGCCTTTCGTGGCGACGTCTATACCGGGTTGGATGCCGATACCCTGTCTGAGGAGAGCCTAGCGCGCGCCCAGCAGCATCTGCGTATCCTGTCAGGCCTCTATGGCCTGCTGCGCCCTCTTGACCTGATGCAGGCCTACCGTTTGGAGATGGGCACTAAGCTGGCTAATGACCGCGGGGCGAACCTATACCAGTTTTGGGGTGATATCGTCACTCAAGAGGTCAACAAGGCGTTGGCCGAACAGGGCGATGATATCCTGGTGAATCTGGCATCGAACGAGTACTTTAAGTCGGTGAAGCCAAAGCAGATCCAGGGACAGGTGATAACGCCTATCTTTAAGGATAAGAAGAATGGTCAGTATAAGGTGATTAGTTTCTTCGCCAAGAAGGCCCGCGGCATGATGGTGCGCTACATGCTTGATAACAAGGTGAGTCGCTATGAAGAGCTGCTTAAGTTCGACACCGCGGGTTATTACTACAGTGAGGCAGACTCCAGTGTTAACGAGCCTGTGTTCCTAAGAGAAGAGCAAGCCTAAGCTCAAGAACGAATTTGCCGAGTGAAAGACTCTGTCAATGCGATAAAAAAGCAGCCATAGGCTGCTTTTTTAGTCTTAAGCCAACTTAACTTTCGTCGGCCATGAACTCACGTTGGCTATCATCTGAGGCCGATTATCAAGGGCTTGCTTTGATTATTTGGCCTTAGGGGTTAGCGGTCTTAGCTCAATCTCTGATTGCGCCATGAGGTAAGCAAACTGGGCGTAAGCCGCCGCATTTTGCGCCAGCGCCTCAGGATCGATCTTATCCAAGGTATCGTTTGGCGTGTGGTGATAGTCGAAATAGTCGCTGCCATCTTGTCTGAGCGACGCCACGGGTACGCCATAGTCTGGCAGCATGGAGACGTCAGGGCCACCAGAGGCCTGGTTGTTGCCTGGCGCTACACCATTATCCTGCATCGAGCCGGTATGAGCCTGCACGGCGGCAAAGGCCCCATCGGCAACGTTAAAGTCGATCTGGTAGATACGCCCGGCGCCAAAATCAGATTCGGCGGCAATATAGTGTTTCGCCAGCTCGGCTTGATGGTCTTTGGCGTAGCTCTTACCACCAATTAACCCCAGTTCTTCGGCGGCGTAGAGCGCCACGCGAACCGTACGGGCAGGTTTAACGGGTAGCTGAGAGATGTAGTGGCCTGCGGCGGTCACAATGGCTACTCCTGCGCCGTCATCGATGGCGCCAGTGCCTTCATCCCAAGAATCCAGGTGCGCGCCGATAAGCACTATCTCATCGGGTTTGCTGCTGCCGGTAACCTCGGCAATTACGTTATAGGATGTGGCGTAGCCAAGGTTCTTGGGGCTCATCTCAAGATGCAGCACGACATTGGGATCGCGCTTAAGCATCAGGGTCACCAAGTCTGCATCGGGATTAGACATGGCCGCAGCCGGGATCTTATTTCCCCCTTCTTGATAGCGCATCATGCCGGTATGGGCCATTCTGTCATGGTCTGTGCCGATGGAGCGGATCACTATGGCGAGTGCGCCTTTCTCTGCAGCGGCGATGGCGCCCCGTGAGCGTCCGCCAACCGTCATGCCATAGCCTTTACCCGTCTTGAATCTAGGGGTGATGTGGTCGATAAAGACGATCTTGCCCGCAACCAGGCTTGGATCGGCTTGTTTTAGTTCGTCTAGGGTCTCGAAGCGGACGATTGGCGCGCTAATCCCTTCTTCCGGCGTGCCGACACTTCCACCTAGGGCGGTGATCACCAAAGGTTGGGCGTAAGGGGAGACGATATTGGCCTTGGCCTCGCCTCGTTGCCATACGGGCACCTGCACGGCTTCCTTATAGACCTTATCAAAACCGAGGGAGCCTAGCTTTTTCTCGGCCCACTCTACGGCGACTATGTCTTTGTCGCTGCCCGCGAGTCTAGGGCCTACTTCGACCGTGAGTGATTCGACAATATCATAGGCCAGGCTCGAAGAGAGTGCTTGCTGCTGTAGCTTGGCACTAACACTTTGATTTGTGTCTGTTGCTGCCGCATCTTGACAGGCAAACAGGCCGCTGAAAAAGAGTGTGGATAGGAGGATGAGAGGGGAGCTTTTCATGAGTTTCCTTTATTTTTATTACGTATGTCCCATTTTTGAAAACAATCTAGCAAAAAGTGTGCTTTATGTCCCGACTATATCTTTAAGTCAACGCTATATTAGTGCCGGGGTTTGTTTTAGGAGAAATTGCTCGTAATGAATATAGAATTGATGCAGCAACGAGCGGATAATGCTGTTGTATTGCTAAAGGCTTTAGCAAATGAACGCCGGCTGTTCATCTTATGCTACTTGTTGAGCGAAGGTGAGATGTGCGTCGGTGAGATGAATAAAAAGCTGGGGCTTAGCCAATCTGCGCTGTCGCAACACTTAGCATGGCTTCGTAAAGACAATTTGGTCGAAACGCGAAAAGAAGCGCAAACGGTATTTTATTCGCTGAAAAGCAAGGAAGTATCTGAAATTATTAAGTTACTTAACACTATCTATTGTCACTAAATGGCTTGAGAATAGCGCAGATAGAAAGCTGATGGGCGACTGGCCGTCAGCTTTTTTGTTTTTTTGCCCTGGGGATTTTGCCCGTTTAGAGTATTTACGAATTTTCGATTGACTCTACTGCCGCTTGAATGCTGTTTTTGCGAAGTGGCGAGATTGATTGGTGCTCGAACGACGGGCACAAAAAAACCGGCCTAAGCCGGTTTTTTTATATCGCTAAAAGATTAAGCAGCTAGTGCTTTGATCTTAGCGTTTAGACGAGCCTTATGACGGGCAGCTTTATTCTTGTGAATAAGACCTTTAGTCGCCATACGGTCAACAATTGGTTGTGCAGCATTGAATGCTTCAGTTGCCGCTTTGTGATCGCCAGTGTTGATCGCAGCGATTACTTTCTTAACGTAAGAACGTAGCATAGAACGACGGCTAGCGTTGTGCTGACGACGTTTTTCAGATTGAAGCGCGCGCTTCTTTGCAGACTTGCTATTAGCCAAGGTGCAACTCCTAAAAGGGTTAGATATTTTTAAAGGTCGAGGAATATGCCTTTTTTTCGTCAGTTTGTCAATGACAATGATCGGATCTTTATCCTAAAGATAAATTAATCAGAGCAGACTTGGCGTTCTTCAACCTAACTCGTGTAATATGGTGCGCTATTCTAGCAGTATTTGCTGCTTGGTGACAGGGGGTAGTCGACTTTTTAACTTGCTCGATACACCTGTAGTGCTCGTTTCAGGGGGAACTTTGAGCAAGAAACTATTTAAGTCAGGCATGATCGTGAGTGCTATGACGCTGATTTCTCGTGTTTTAGGCTTAGTGCGAGACGTGGTTATCGCCAATTTGATGGGGGCCGGGAGTAGCGCCGACGTCTTCTTTTTTGCCAACAAGATCCCAAATTTTTTACGCCGATTATTTGCCGAAGGTGCCTTCGCCCAGGCCTTCGTGCCTGTCTTGACCGAATATCAAGAGAAACATGACGATCAGGCAGTTCGTGAGTTGCTGGCCAAGGTCGCCGGTACGCTCGGGCTGGTGGTGACCTTAGTGACTCTAGTGGGGGTGATCGCCTCGCCATTATTAACGGCCCTGTTTGGCGGCGGCTGGTTCCTGGCCTGGCTAAACGATGAGCCAAATGGTCAGAAGTTTGAGCTGGCATCACTAATGCTGAAGATCACCTTTCCCTATCTCTGGTTTATCACCTTTACCGCCTTGGCGGGATCGATACTCAACACCCGTGGCCGCTTTGCAGTGTCGGCCTTTACCCCGGTGTTTTTAAACGTTGCCATCATCAGTGCTGCGCTGTTTCTGGCGCCTAAGCTCGATCAGCCGGAGATAGGCCTGGCCTGGGGCGTCTTCGCCGGTGGCCTGATCCAGTTTTTATTCCAAATTCCTTTTCTGTTCAGAGAGAAGGCTCTGGTTAAGCCGACATGGGGCTGGCAGCACCCGGGCGTGGTTAAGATACGCACCCTGATGCTGCCCGCGCTGTTTGGCGTGTCTGTGTCGCAGATCAACTTGCTACTCGATACCTTTATCGCCAGTTTCTTGGTGACGGGATCGATCAGCTGGCTCTACTATTCAGATCGACTGCTGGAGTTCCCCTTAGGTCTGTTTGGTATCGCAATCGCTACCGTTATCTTGCCGGCGCTGTCGAAGAAGCATGTTAACGCGGAGGGGGATGGGTTTGCCAAGACGATGGATTGGGGGATCAAGGCGATTCTGCTGATGGGGGTGCCAGCCATGTGCGGCCTGATCGTCTTGGCTAAGCCCATGTTGATGGTGCTCTTTATGCGCGGCGCCTTCACACTAGATGATGTGGATATGGCCTCTTATAGTTTAATGGCCTATGGCTCGGGGCTGCTGAGCTTCATGCTGATCAAGGTGTTGGCGCCGGGCTATTACTCCCGTCAGGATACCAAAACCCCTGTGCGTTACGGCATAGTTGCCATGGTGAGTAACATGGTGTTTAACCTGATTTTTGTGTTTCCTTTCGGTTATGTAGGCTTGGCGATTGCCACCTCGTTATCGGCGCTGCTCAATGCAAGCCTGCTTTATCGTGGTCTGCATCGCGCCTGTGTGTACCAAATTCCTCGCCAAACCTTTGTGTTTATGGGAAAAACCTTGGTTGCCGCTGCCTTGATGATCGCCGTGCTTTATCTATTGTTACCTAGCATTGATACCTGGCTAGCGCTTTCATTTATGGGCAGGGCAACTCAGCTGGCCTATTTGATCGGTGCAGGGGCTGTGGTCTACCTGTTGGCTATGTTATTGTTAGGAATTCGCCCCTGGAGGATGAAAGCTGGCTTTTGATTGCTGATTATCCTTCTCAGCTGGTATATAATCCGCGAACTTATGCTTGCTAGTTATTGAATGTAATGGAACTGATCCGCGGTATACATAATATTTTACCCAGACACCAGGGTTGCGTGCTGACTATTGGGAACTTTGACGGCGTGCATCGTGGGCATGCCGAAGTCATTGCTGCCCTTGTAAAAAAAGCCAAGCAACATGGGGTTCCTGCAACACTCATGACATTCGAACCTCAGCCGCAAGAGTTGTTTAAGGGGGATAATGCCCCGGCTAGGCTGAGTCTGCTGCGCGATAAGATTGTCTTGCTCGATGAGCTGGGCATAGATCGTCTGCTGTGCGTCAATTTTAATCAGAAGTTTGCCGCCATGCCGGCTGAAGCCTTTATCGAGGATCTCCTGGTAAAACAGCTAGGGGTGAAATACCTGGTGGTGGGGGATGACTTCTGTTTTGGCAAGCAGCGCCGCGGTAATTTTGAGATGTTAAAGGCCGCCGGTGAAAAATATGGTTTTGCCGTGGTCAATACCCATAGCTTTATCCTAGGGGATAAACGGGTGAGCTCGACCGAGATTCGTGGGCTGCTCGCCAAGGGGAACCTGGAGCAGGCAAGGCGCCTGCTGGGCCATCCATATGCCCTGAGTGGCAAGGTTGCCCATGGCGAGAAAATTGGCCGCACCATAGGTTTTCCTACAGCCAATATCGCCTTGAAACGCAAGGTGTCTCCGGTCAGGGGCGTCTTTGCCGTCAAGCTGTATTGGGACGGCAGTGATATCTATGAAGGAGTGGCCAACGTTGGCTTTAGGCCCACGGTCAACGGACAAAATTGTCAGTTAGAAGTCCATCTGTTTGATTTTGAAGGAGACCTTTATGGTCGCACCGTCGAAGTCGAGTTGGTGGCAAAGATTAGGGATGAACAGCCATTTAAGTCTTTAGATGCGCTGAAGCTACAAATTAAAGATGATGCTGACAGGGCCAAGGCCCTGCTTGGCTGCGATGCAGGCTGAGAGCAATCAGCTAAATTAACGGTATAGGATCAATGAGCGACTATAAATCTACTTTAAACTTGCCGGAAACTGAGTTTCCGATGCGTGGTAATCTGGCACAGCGTGAGCCAGAGATGTTGAAATCTTGGACAGAAAAGAAACTGTACCAAAAGATTCGTGAAAGCCGCACAGGTGCCAAGCCATTCATTCTGCATGATGGCCCACCGTACGCTAATGGTAGCATTCATATTGGTCACTCAGTAAATAAGATCCTTAAAGACATTATTATCAAGTCTAAGACCCTGTCGGGTTTTGACGCGCCTTATATTCCAGGTTGGGACTGTCACGGTCTGCCAATCGAGCTTAAGGTCGAGCAGAAAGTGGGTAAGCCTGGCCAGAAGGTGTCTGCGGCCGAGTTCCGTCAGAAGTGTCGCGAATACGCTGCTGTTCAGGTAGACGGCCAGCGTGAAGACTTTATCCGTCTTGGCGTGCTGGGCGACTGGCAAAATCCTTATCTCACCATGAACTTCGACACCGAGGCCAACATAGTTCGCTCTTTGGCTAAGGTGATCGACAACGGCCACCTGCATAAAGGTGTTAAGCCGGTGCACTGGTGTACCGATTGTGGTTCTGCACTGGCTGAAGCGGAAGTCGAATATGAAGATAAGACTTCACCTGCAATCGATGTTGCCTTTGTGGCTGTCGATCAAGCAGCAGTTCTGGCTAAATTCGGTCTGGAGCAATGTGACGCCGAAGTGGCGACCGTTATTTGGACCACAACGCCTTGGACACTGCCTGCTAACCGCGGCCTCTCAATGGCTGGTGATATCGATTACGATTTGGTTGAGTTCACTAAAGATGGCAGCAAGCGCGCGATTATTGTGGCGCAGGAGCTGGCTGAGTCTTGCATCGAGCGTTACGGCGCCGAGTCGCACAGCGTGCTGGGCACAGTCAAAGGTCAGGCGCTGGAGCTGTTGCGCTTTAAGCATCCTTTCTATGATTTTGATGTGCCTGTCATCATTGGCGATCACGTCACTGTCGATTCGGGTACCGGTGTAGTACACACGGCGCCTGGCCACGGTCAGGACGACTTTGTTATCGGTCAAAAATATGGTCTGGAAGTGGCTAACCCTGTAGGGGATAACGGTGTCTACAAGCCAGATACCGAGTTCTTCGCCGGCCAACATGTCTTTAAAGCCAACGATAATGTGGTTGCACTACTCGAAGAGAAGGGCGCACTTCTGAATCATGTGGCTTATCGTCACAGCTACCCACATTGCTGGCGCCATAAGACACCTATTATCTTCCGCGCGACGCCGCAGTGGTTCATCTCTATGGACCAAAAAGGTTTACGTACTCAGTCGCTGAGCGAGATCGAGAAGACGCAATGGATCCCTGACTGGGGTCAGAGCCGCATCGAGAAGATGGTCGAGAATCGTCCAGACTGGTGTATCTCACGTCAACGTACCTGGGGCGTGCCTATTACCCTGTTCGTACACCGTGATACCGAAGAGCTGCACCCTGACAGCGTTGCCCTGATGGAGCGCGTTGCCCATCGCATCGAACAAGAAGGCATTCAGGCCTGGTGGGATCTCGACGCCGCAGAGCTGTTAGGCGAAGAAGCCGACCAATACCGTAAGGTCACAGACACCCTAGATGTATGGTATGACTCAGGCTCTACCTTCTCATCTGTGGTTGCCGCTCGTCCTGAATACAATGGTCATCCGGTGGATCTCTACCTGGAAGGTAGCGACCAGCACCGTGGTTGGTTCATGTCATCACTGATGATCTCTACCGCCATGAATGGCAAGGCGCCTTACAAGCAGGTATTGACCCATGGTTTCACCGTGGATGGTCAGGGCCGTAAGATGTCTAAGTCGATCGGTAACGTGATCGCACCGCTGCAAGTCACTAACAAGCTAGGCGCCGACATTCTGCGTCTATGGGTGGCAGCGACCGATTATAGCGGTGAGATGACAGTGTCTGATGAGATCCTCAAGCGCAGCGCCGATGCTTACCGTCGTATCCGTAACACGGCGCGTTTCCTGCTGGCTAACCTGAATGGTTTCGATCCCGTAAACGACACAGTTGCCATCGAAGATATGGTTGCTCTGGATCGCTGGGTGGTGCGCCGCGCCGCAGCCTTGCAAACCGAGATCTTAGAGGCTTACGAGCAATATAACTTCCACCTAGTGACCCAGAAGCTAATGCAGTTCTGCTCTGTTGAGCTTGGCAGCTTCTACCTGGATATCATTAAAGACAGACAGTACACGGCTAAGCGCGACAGCCTGGCACGTCGTAGCTGTCAGAGCGCGCTGTTCCTGATCGCAGAAGCCATGGTGCGCTGGATCGCGCCAATCCTGAGCTTTACCGCCGATGAGGTATGGCAATCGCTGCCGGGTGAGCGTGAAGAGTTTGTCTTTACTCAGACTTGGTTCGAAGGCCTGGTCTCTGTGACCCTAGATAGTGACCTGAGCGACGAGTATTGGGCAAATCTCATCACAGTACGTGATGAGGTGAACAAGGCCATCGAGCAGGCGCGCCGCGAGCAGCGTGTCGGCGGCTCGTTAGAAGCCGAAGTGACTCTCTATGCCGATGAGGCCTTAACAGAGTCTCTGGCGCTGTTGGGGGATGAGCTGCGCTTCGTGCTGTTGACCTCTAATACTCAGATTGCTCCGCTGGCGAGTGCCAGTGACGATGCGGTCGAGACAGAGCTGGCTGGTCTTAAGCTATTAGTGGCTAAGACAGAGGCGGCCAAGTGCGATCGCTGCTGGCATCACAGAGAAGATGTGGGACAGGTTGAAGCGCACCCACTGCTGTGTACACGCTGTGTGACCAACATCGAAGGTGATGGCGAAGTTCGCCAGTTTGCATAAGGGAATCGAATGCCATCTAGCTGGAAAGAGAGTGGCTTACGTTGGTATTGGGTAGTTGTATTGGTGTTCGTTGCCGATCAACTATCCAAACAATGGGTACTAGCCAATTTTGACCTGAGAGAGTCAATCAACTTACTGCCATTTTTTAATTTCACCTATGTGAGAAATTATGGCGCCGCCTTTAGCTTTTTAAATGATGCCGGTGGGTGGCAGCGTTGGTTGTTTACCCTGGTTGCCGTCGGTTTTAGTACCTTGCTGACAGTCTGGCTGCGTAAGCAATCGAAAGGATTATGGCGCTTAAATCTGGCCTATACCTTAGTGATTGGTGGTGCGCTGGGGAATTTAATTGATCGCTTGCAACATGGCTTTGTGGTCGATTTTCTCGACTTTTATTGGAAGACGAGCCATTTCCCCGCCTTCAACATTGCCGATTCGGCGATCTGTGTCGGTGCCGGACTCATCATCTTGGATTCGTTTATTTCAGAGCGTAAGCCAAATGGCGAAGACGTTGCAAAGGGGTAAGAAGTGACTGTTACACGTTCATTATTGTGCCATATGAATATCCTGCTAGAAGATGGTTCGACTGCAGATAGCACAAAAGCCTCTGGTAAACCGGCCAAGTTAAACATTGGCGACCAGAGTCTAAGCCCGGCATTTGAGGCCGAGCTTTCGAATCTCAAGCAAGGGGATAAGCATAGCTTTACCCTGGCTGCTGCGGATGCCTTTGGCGAGTCTAACCCGGATGCTATCCACCATATGGACAGGAGTAAGTTTCCTGCGGATATGCAGCTCGAAACGGGCGTTATCGTCAGTTTCGCCGGTCCTGGTGGCAGTGAGATCCCAGGTATCGTCCGCGAGGTAGTTGGGGATTCGGTAACCGTCGATCTTAACCATCCATTGGCGGGCCGGGCGGTGACATTTGAATTGGAAGTGGTTCAGGAGCTCTAATCATGGCGCAACCTCCTCAAAGTCTGCAGATTAAACTGGCCAACCCGCGAGGTTTTTGTGCCGGTGTCGATCGGGCCATCAGCATAGTCGAGAGGGCGCTAGAGCTGTTCTCGCCGCCAATTTATGTACGTCATGAAGTGGTGCATAATCGATATGTTGTGCAAAACCTCAAAGACAGGGGCGCGGTATTTGTCGACGAACTAGACCAAGTGCCGGATGACAGCATAGTTATCTTCAGTGCTCACGGTGTATCCCAGGCGGTTCGTGCCGAGGCGAAAAAACGTGGCCTGCGAGTATTCGATGCCACCTGCCCATTGGTGACCAAGGTGCATCTGCAGGTCACTCGTGCCAGCCGTAAGGGTATTGAATGTATCCTTATCGGCCATGCGGGCCACCCTGAGGTTGAAGGCACCATGGGACAATACGACAACCCTGAGGGCGGCGTGTTGTTGGTGGAGTCGCCGGCCGATGTTGAAGCCTTAGTGGTGAAAGACCCGGAAAACCTCTGCTTCGTGACGCAGACGACTTTGTCTATGGACGATACTGCAGACGTGATAGCTGCTTTGCAGAAGCGTTTCCCGTCAATCCAGGGACCACGTAAGGACGATATCTGCTACGCGACCCAGAACCGACAAGATGCGGTGCGTAACGTCGCCGATGACGTCGACCTCTTCATTGTGGTGGGTTCTAAGAACAGCTCCAACTCGAATCGTTTGATGGAACTGGCCATTAAGAAGGGCACACAGTCTTATCTTGTGGATAATGCCGACGACATTAAACCCGAATGGTTTAACGATATCGAAAAGGTTGCCGTTACCGCTGGCGCATCGGCGCCGGAGGTGTTGGTACAACAGGTTATCGATGCAATCGCCAAGTTGGCACCTAGTGTGATCACTGAGGTGGAAGGGCGTAAAGAAGATACCGTATTTGCCGTACCGGCTGAATTACGCTAGATATCTTGCTGTTTTGGTAGGAAAAGGAGGCTAAGGCCTCCTTTTTTATTGCCTAAAAATTTCCTGTGGCATATCGAATTTCCTTTTTAGACCTAATATTACTAGCGAGTAACATTCGACTAATCTATGATTAACTAGTATAGTTTAAAGTTATGCTAACTTTCAGATTTTAAAAGACTAAACGACTGAAACGACTGTCAAAAGTATGGCTAATATCGGAGATTTGACATCATGGTAAAACGTGGGAAAGGGTTTTCCCTAATAGAGGTGATGGTTTCGCTCGTCATTCTTGTTATTGGCCTGATCGGCATATTTAATCTACACGTTGTTTCTAAGCGAGGCAGCTTCGAGTCTTTTCAACAGACCCAGGCTTCATACTACGCCAACGATATTATCAATCGCATGAAGTTAAATCCTAGCCAGTTAGCAAATTATGCAGGCACCTATAGTGGCGCGCCAACTCTGCCAAATCCCGCCTGTACTGGCGCAGCCTTATGCTCTCCCTCTCAGACTGTCGCTTGGGATTTATATGAGTGGCGTTCAGCGTTTATCGGTGCGGCTGAGGTCGTGGGAGGGCAAAATGTAGGAGGACTTGATACTCCGACAGCTTGCGTTACGGTTAATGGGAATACCGTAAATGTTGTTATGGCGTGGAAAGGGATAAGAGCTACCTCTGATGCAGGAAGCTCGGGTGATTGCGGCACAGCAAGCAATCGACGTCGTCTTTACTCAATACAAACAGTGATCATCTAGATGGATATGGCTTTGAAAATAAAAAATAAACAAAAGGGCCTGTCACTTGTAGAGATGATGGTCGCTCTAGTTATAAGTCTGTTTTTATCGGCTGGCCTTTTTACCATGTTTAGTATGTCGTCTTCGAATGTAACGACTACGAGCCAGTTTAATCAATTGCAAGAAAATGGACGGATAGCGCTTGCCATAATGGAGCGAGATATCTCTCAGCTTGGATTTATGGGGGATATTACGGGGACGGATTTTGTTGTTGGGACAAACACTGTACTTGAAGTGCCCACATCAGGTTTCATTGATTGTGTTGGCGCTGGATTAAATAATGCGACGCTTCCTAATACGCAACCTGCTCATTTCAGGCGGTTGTGGGGATACGAAAGTGGCGTTGGAGGTAGCTCTTTAAGCTGCTTGGCTGGTGTGACGGTTAATAAAAATACCGATGTATTACAGATGAAACGCTTTATCGGGCCCAATGTAGCAAATGGTAATAGTGATGCCATATTTGCTGCTACGAACTCTAGTGAAGTTGCATTTTTCGTCGGTGCTAACCCTGTAGCAGCCCTAACCAATCCTAGGATCTGGGAATATCAGCATCATGTTTACTATATTGCAGATGATGCAGCAGGTACTCCAGTATTACGACGAATTACTCTAACAAATAAGGGAATGAATAACTTTGAGCAATTAGTGGAAGGAATAGAAAATGTTCGTTTCCTTTATGGATTTGATAATGATGGCGATAGCACGCCAGATCGCTACATTCCCGAATCCCAAGTGACCTCGCTAATGTGGGATAACGAATCATTTCAGCGTTTGGTTGCGATAAAAGTTTTTGTTTTGGTTCGTTCTGTCCAGAATGACCCATCATATACGAATGAGACCACCTATCAATTGGGTGATAAGCAGATACAGCCTATCAAAGATAATTTTAGACGTAAGGTTATGTCGACAACGGTGGTATTGGAAAACCCAGTACTAATAAGGAGCTAAAGATGATGAAAAAACAGCAGGGGATAGTACTTTTTCTTTCCCTGATAATTCTCATTATCATGACTGTAATAGGTGTCGCGTTAGCTGTTAACTCTACACAGTCTCTTCGCATGTCTGGTGCTGGCTCTGAAAGAATTGAAGCTAAGGCAATAGCTGACGGTGGGCTTTCGCAAGTTATTGATAATTATTCTGGTGCCGCTTTTGCCAATCTTTCTAATAAGGTCACAGAGACGACCTTTAGTAGTACGCAAGTGATAACCCCACTCCCTGAGGCGGCCGTTAAGGATGTTGGCTGTCAAAGAACGACCAATGCGACAGGGGCTAATTTAGTGAGTTGTCGTCGTGCTCAGGTTACCAGTACTGCCGTTTTTGGCCGAGATAACCTTGGCTCTCTAACAGTGGCTTCCGGCATCGAACAGCAAGTACTTACAGGAAACTAGGATTATGTTTAAGAAATTACTATGCAGCACAGTTATGGCGGCTACAGTGGCTTCAGGCGTATCACTTGCTGATGATACAGAGTTGTATTTAATAAAAAATAGTGCGGTAACAGGTAAGTATCCGCAGATTTTATTTATTTTTGATAATTCTGGCAGTATGACCACGGAAAGCGAAAATGCTGTTAGTAGCTATTGTGCTACAGCGGGTCAAGTGGGTTGCGAAAAGTTTGATGCATATGCTGAAGCTTATTCTGGCTACATAAATGAAAAAGGTATTTATTGGAATGCCGGTGGCATTGACAATACCAGTTTGGCGCCGACACCAGATGATCCTACGGACTCCAGGCGTTTTTATCTTAACAATAATAACTGTGCAAATGCTGCGAAGGCATTAGAAGATAAAGGACGATATACAGGTTTTTTAAGAGAGTTTAAGGGAAAAGGTAATTCTGGGAGTTGGGTTCCGTTGGCCGATAATGAAGGATTCAATAAAGGCCAAATCGTCGATTGTTATCAAGATTTTGTTAGCATACCTGATGGGTATAGTAATAATCCAGGAACATCGGATGTAGGATATCCTATTAACAACAAAAATATGTATAACGAGACGATTGAGAATTCGACGAAGGAGCTTTTTTTAGAAGGGGCTCCTGTAACACTTTATACATCTCGTTATCTTGTTTGGTATAAATGGGTCACGACCACAGAAGATGGCCAAAATAGCGGCACAACAGGCACTCGTTTGGAAGTAGCTAAGTCTGCACTAAAAGATGTTTTAGAAGATTGGGCTGAGTCTGATATTAGAGTCGATGCAGGCTTGGCTGTTTTTAATCTAAACCATGCTGTAGAAGGTAATGCTGATGGCGGGCGAATAGTTTCAGATATAAAGGAAATGACGGATGTAAACCGCAGTTCGCTGATTTCACTGATTAATAGCATGCCTGCGCAAACGAATACGCCTTTATGCGAAACCCTTTATGAAGCGTATCAGTATTTTAGCGGTGGACCTGTAACATTTGGTAATAAAGACAGTAATGCTAAAGGAAATGAGAAAATAGATGGCTACGTGCCAAATGATCCGCCGAGTATCATATCTTCAGGAAATTATACAACGCCATTTAAAAAGTGTGCAGATACTGCATATATTGTTTACATCACAGATGGCGCACCAACACTAGATAAATATGCAGATCCGGCTCTCGCATCATTATTTTCAACAGGGAGTTCTAAAGGGAACTATAGTGCATTTACGTTTGTGAATGATAAAGGAGAGAATGAAGATAGTTATTTCCCCGCCTTAGCATCTTATATGGCAAACAATGATCTAGTTGTTGGAGTGAAAGACATTAACGGTGTAGATCATGAGCAGAATGTTCGTGTGTTTACCATCGGATTTTCAGCTGGTGCTGATAGGGCTGCAGCCTTACTAGAAGAGGCTGCTTACAGAGCTGGCTCATCAAGGGAAGGAGGCGTTTCGAAAGGCTATAAAAAGGCTGAAGATGATTTAGAATTAAAAGAAGCTTTTAATGAAGTGCTGAAGTCAATTTATTCTATTGACTCATCTTTTACTTCTCCAAGTATTGCAAGTAATAATTTCGATAAAACGCAGACCTATAACTCAGCTTATTTTGCGATGTTTTTACCAAGTAAGGGGCCTAGATGGAGTGGCAATCTCAAAAAGTTGAAAGTCAACTCTTCTGGAGAGATTGTTGGCCCCGGAGGGAATACAAAAGCTATTGATAGCAATGGTAATATTGCTTCTTCAACATGTACTTATTGGAATACCTGTGCTGCAAATAATCTAGATGGTAATAAGGTTAATTCTGGTGGTGTGCTTCCAGTTCTGAGATCGACGCTAAAGAACCGAAATATTAAGACAAATGATGCTTCCGGGTTAGTAGGAATTGAAGCATCAGCATTTGTATCCTCTTATTCACAAAACGATTTGGATTGGCTCTATGGCGTCGATATCGATGATGATGATAAGGATGGTAGTCATTCTGATGCCAGAGAAGACATTATGGGCGACCCACTCCATTCTAAGCCATTGGCAATAAACTTTGGTGATAAGCCTTTAGTTGGTGATGAATGTCTTGCTGCACAAGCGTTAGGGCAAAGTTGCGAGAATCTAGACGTGAGGGTGTTAGTTGGAACTAACCAAGGTCTAGTTCACATGTTTAAAGATTCTGATGCGGGAAGCGATGACTATTCTATAGGAACAGTCTCCGAGTCATGGGCATTTTTGCCTCAGGAACTGTGGGGGAACATTTCAAAGCTTAGGCAAAATGATCCAACGGGAGCTCATAGTGTGTATGGCATGGACCTATCACCAGTAGCCTACACGGAAACAGATTCAAATGGTAAGGTCAATAAGGCTTGGGTGTTCCTTGGTATGCGAAGAGGTGGTACTTCCTATTATGCCTTGGATATCACTAATCCGGACGTACCAAGTTTTAAATGGAAGATTGATTCGAATACAACTGGATTTGAAGATTTAGGTCAATCTTGGTCAGAACCTGTTGTTACCTTTGTACCTGGTATTGATGATCCTGTGTTAGTTATTGGTGGTGGTATGGCCTCAAGTGAAGGTGCTGGAGAGGCAGTTTATATTGTTAATGCGAGTTCTGGCGCATACATTGATAAGTTCACATCTACAGGTATGTCTAGTATCCCCAATAAGGTCGCTGTATTAGACAGTAATAATGACGGTATAACCGACAGAATTTATGCGGCTGATATTAGCGGAAATATTTGGCGTATGGATATGCCAGAATCGACTCAATCGACTTGGTCTACGTTCAAGTTTGCGTCTATCGCAACCTCTACTTCACCAAATGACAGGATGTTCTTCGCTGAGCCATCTGTTGCACAGACGCAGTTTAATAACATTCATAATAATAGTGGTGAGCTTACCTATCAGAGTGTTCCTTATGATGCTGTGACTATAGGTACAGGAAATCGAACCCATCCACTTGATATGACCACGAATGACATGTTCTATGTATTTCAAGATCGTAATGTTGTAACTAAAACCTTTACTAGTACCGACGCACCAACTGCGTTAACCATTAGTGAATTGTATGATGTCACCACAGCTGCGCCATCATCTCAGAGTGATAATGTTACTTTTGGAACCAAACGTGGTTGGTTTTACGATTATAGTGTTGCTGGAGAGAAAACACTGTCAGCGTCACTGATATTTGACGGAAAAGTTTATTTTACTTCATTCATTCCTCCGACTCGAACAGATGTCGATTTGGATGCCGGAATTTGTGGCTTTGCAGGACAAGGACGTTTATATGTGTTTGACCTGCATAAGGGAACCAGATCTTACAGCGAAACCTATTATGAAATTGGTGAACGGGTGCCGGATACACCGCAGATAGTAATACCTAAACCTGAAGAGGGTGAAGATTCCACTGCCTATATCATTGGTGTGGGTAAAGGAGAATGTGAAAACGGTGAATGTAAAGGTACCGTAGCTTTAGGTAGTGGATTGAGTACCAATAGAATTTATTATCATTTGAATGAGAACAACTAACAAATGCAGAAGTTAAAGGGTTTTACTTTGATTGAGGTGATGATCACCGTTGCTATAGTGGGGATATTAGCTGCAATTGCGTATCCTTCCTACATTGATTATGTGACTAAAAGTGGACGCGCTGAGGGAGTGGCTGCCGTGATGGAGGTTGCAAACCTTCAAGAGCAGTACTATTTGGATAATAGAACCTATGCCAGTGATCTAACCAAGTTAGGGATGAATGCAAGTCCTTTTGTTACAGAGCATGAGCATTATAAAGTGACTTCTACTGGAGGCGCTACATTTAGGGTAACCGCCACAGCTATTGGCTCCCAGGCTAGCCGGGATACTGCTTGTGCAACTATCACCATGACGGATGCAGGTGTTAAAGGTCCGTCAAAGGAGTGTTGGAAATGATTAAGCTGCTTAGTACAACGATATGTCTAATGTCGATTGCATTGATAACTCCAACTTATGGGAATATGCAAGAATACAAGTGCTTTGTTACTAGTGCCAAAAAGGGAGGGCAAGTTGTTTTTTATCAATGGCAAGAAAGCCAGTTACAACTTAGAGTGGCCGGATTACCAGGAAAACAATTAACAGATGCTAAGGGAAAGAAGTACTTTATTAAAGAGGTTGAGGAGTGTGTACCGCTGTCTGAGTCCTTTACAAGCGATAAAGCAAAAGCCGTAGATAAACGTACTCTCAGATAGTATTTTGGTATAGGAGTCCCTGCTATTAGGGACTTTAAATTAGCAGCTATTTCCATCGGCACCATAAGAGATGAGGCCACTGCTACTTATTGTTACACTTTGAGATTCGCTTGCCTTGCCATTTGGGCAATAGATAATAGAACCGCTGGAAGATAAACCATCTGCGCTAAAGGTAATCAATGGGCCGGAACCCTTGACAGAGTCATTAGTGTCAAAGCCATCTATTGCTCTTAGTTCTTTGTCTGTTCCCCCCGCGTCAGTTAGATAGACTCTAATTCCTCCTTTCCAATTTGTCCCTGTTCCACAAGAGGTTGCAGAGGCAAAAGGGCAGACATTGACTGTCGCACCGTAACTTATTGCCTGATTTCTGGCAAAAGACATTAAGTTATGGATACGCTCAATACTGCGATTTACTCTGACGCTTTCATAGGCAGAAATTAAAGATGGGAGCCCTATGGTTAATATGATTCCTGCAACGACAATAGTCACCATGAGCTCAACCAGTGTGAACCCATTTTTATTCTTCATCATGAGTAAAATCCTCTATTCACTTAACACTAGTATAAACGAGAAGTTTTAGGATTTCAGTATATATAAGCTATTCTTTTTAATGCCAATAATTTGTCGGCTTGATTAAAATTGGCGTGAGTCGTTAGCTTTGGATCTGTTATTGGTTGCAGCTGATATTTTTCTCCTTTGAAAAGCGTATCCTACCGGCTTGATTGACTATAACAGCTTTGGAATAAGGACTGTTGGCCGAGCCAGGACAGTACCTTAAAGTTCCGTTGCTGCCTGATGCAAGTCCATCGGGTTGAAAACGAGCAGAGGCGCGGTTGTAGTAGACAAAGTCACCACTATCAAATGAACCTGTTTGCATCAACAATTTGTCTGTGCCATCGAGCTGGTTGCTGGTCCCCGAATCGGTAAATACACCCAGGCCAAGGTGCCAGTCATTGGTACATTGGTTATCTTTTATTGGGCAAACCGTTACCCTAAGCCCGTAGTTGATGGCAGTATTTCTGGCGAACTGAAGAGTCTGTTGAATCATCTTTATCGCGGCGTCGGCTCGGTAAGCCTGATAGAGATCTGTAAGACTTGGTAGGCCAACCGAGAGGAGTATGGTCGCAACGGCGAGTGTGACCATTAACTCTACGAGTGTAAATCCATTATGATGTTTCATGGCTATTCCTTGCTGTATTTAGTCTATGCTTCCTGCAATGACCTGAACTCGTTTTTGGGGCGAGTTAATTGAGTATAGAAGAGTTAGCTCAAGTTTAGGCGATGGGCATATATTGTTCTGCTCTATGAATATTGAATCATTTCATCTCTCGATATAATCATCTTTGGTGGTTTGGGTGGACGTGGTAAGCTAGTGCCTAATAAACTTAGGTTTTGTCGAATTGGGTTAGCAGAATTTTAGGGAGCGTTTGATGAAGAAGGTCGAGGCCATTATTAAGCCGTTTAAGTTAGATGATGTACGCGAATCTCTGGCGGAGATCGGTATTACCGGCATGACGGTTTCTGAAGTCAAAGGTTTTGGACGCCAGAAAGGGCACACGGAGCTCTACCGCGGCGCCGAGTATATGGTGGATTTCCTGCCTAAGGTAAAAATTGAGCTGGTTATTCAAGATGAGCAGCTAGATCAGGCGCTCGAGGTCATCGTCGATACTGCGAGAACGGGTAAGATAGGTGACGGTAAGATATTTGTTACCGAAGTCGAACGCGTGATTCGAATTCGTACCGGCGAAGAGAACGAAGAAGCCGTTTAAGTCTAAAGTTATAAAAAAACCGCTGAGATATCAGCGGTTTTTTATTGTCTGTAGATAATCATTAATCAAAGTTTGATGCCGATTCCTAGACCTTTGGGCTTGCCGATGAGTCTCTCAGTACTGGCTCAGGAATGAAGACCTGATGAGTCGTCTCACTCTGCTTGTTGCCCTGATTCTCAATAAGTAATTCGGTTGCCGTCTGTGCTATCAACTTATTTGGTTGATGGACTGTGGTTAGCTTAGGCCAGGTTTGTCTCGAGAAGGGGCTGTCCTCGAATCCCACGATAGAGAGTTCGTCGGGTATTGCTACCCCTGCTAACCTAGCCGCGAAGAGAGCCCCCGCGGCAATTTCATCGTTACAGGCGACTATGGCCGTAGGTCGATTGGCTTTAGCCAGCAGTGTTTTAGCGCCTTCAACACCCGATTCAAAAGAATACTGACCATTGATGATGTTGGACTCGTCAAGCGATAGATGATTACTTTGTAAGGCGGCCTTAAAACCGGCAAGACGTTCCTTGGTGGATTCGTGCTGATGGTCACCGCTCAGGAAGGCGATATTTTTATGGCCGAGATCGATAAGGTGCTGGGTGATGGAAACTGCGCCATGTTTATCGTTGACCAGGATCGATAAGCCATCGGTTGGGCTCACCTCTTCCCCTGCAATAATGCGTACATAATTGGCATTAATCTGATCCAAGGCAGCCAAGACTTTTGGGTCTTCCGATAGAGGCGGGGTTAATACCAAGCCTGACAGCCTGGCATGGCGTACCATATCGACCAGCTCCTGACAGATATTATCTGACTTGGCATCGCAGGGATGGATGAGTAGCTCATAGCCTCTTTGCTTACAGGAAGACAAAATACCATTTTGCATATCAATGACATAGTAGGCATTGGGGTTGTCGTAGACAAAGGCGATCACATAGGATTTTGTACCGGCTAGATTACGGGCAGCGACATTAGGCTGGTAATTAAGTGCGGCAATCGCCTGATTCACTTTATCAATCGTCGCCTGACGAACCGAAGGCTCGTTATTTGTGACCCGTGAAACCGTTTTTATGGAGACGCCGGCATATTTGGCGACGTCATTAATGGTGACTTTCATCTAGCGGATACTCTTTGTGTCTGCACAGCGTCTAGCTGCTTCAGAATTCAAATATGTCTCAAACAATGTACTGTATGGTTACACAGCAGATCTCACTTCCCCTGGCGACAATATTGCTAAGTTTTACGCTATTAAGCAATCATCAAATTGATTTCTATCCCGAATTACATTTGTCCCGTTTCGAAAGCTAGTGATTTTTATCCTTGTTTATCAGTGAATTGCAACAAGATGCAAAGAGCGTGTTTTGTTTAATAAATGTATAAATCCAAAGAAATTCCTGCTTTTGGTTATTTTGTTGTGGCGCATCTGTTAATTGTTGTGTAATCTTTGTACTCACATGACAGCGTTGTCATTCCTTCGGGGATGGTTATGAATACGAAAAAAGATAATAAAGTTATGGAAGGGAAACGAGATGCGACCATCTACTTTTAAGAAAAGTGTACTAGCTACAAATATTGCGCTGCTGATGAGCGGTGCAGTGTCTGTTTCTGCTCTAGCGGCAGAGGCCGATGCAGAAGCGGTTAATACTGATAATATTGAAAAAATTGAAGTACGTGGTCTGCGTGCTTCGATGAAGGCGTCAATTAACGCCAAAAGATTTTCTGATGCCGTTGTCGATGCCGTTACAGCCGAAGACATAGGTAAATTCCCCGATGGCGACGTAGGTGAGTCACTGGGTCGTATTCCTGGTGTTACCGTTAACCGCCAGTTTGGCCAAGGCCAGCAGGTGTCGATTCGTGGTGCCTCTGCTCAGCTAACTCGCACCCTGTTAAATGGTCACTCGGTTGCCTCGACCGGTTGGTTTGACCAACAGGCTATCGACCGTAGCTTTAACTATTCTCTGCTGCCACCCGAGATGATCAGTGGCATCGAAGTCTATAAGTCTTCTCAGGCCGACATCACAGAAGGTGGTATTGGTGGTACCGTGGTTGTTAAGACCCGTAAGCCGCTGGACTTAGATGCCAATACTCTCTTCTTAAGCGCCAAGGGCGATTATGGTACTGTCTCTGAGGCGACAGATCCTGCGCTCTCTGGCCTGTATAGCTGGGCAAACGAGGCCGAAACCTTCGGTGTTCTGGTTTCTGCTGCGGGCTCTCAAACCGACTATCAGCGTAACGGTATCGAAACCTTGTTGGGTTGGGGCGAAATTGTGCCGACAACCTTCCAACAAGATCGTGAGCGCACCGCCTACAACATTGCCGCTCAGTATCGTCCAACCGACAACTTAGAGTTCGGCCTAACGGTTACTAGCCTGGATCTTAAGGCAAATAACGCCAACACCTCTATCTTCCTCTTCCCGACACAGCAAGGCGTTAGCTCTTGTAATAAGACCAATGCTGCGGGTGTTTGTACCGATATTACCCATACGGGCGAGGGTGGATTTGCCTGGGCACAGACTTGGGCTCGTGAAGCCGAGATGTCGTCAGATACTTATGACCTAGACTTCAAATATGAAGGTGAAGGTTTCACGCTCGAAGGCCGCGTCGGTAACACCAAGGCAGATGGTGGTACTAGCCTAACCTCTAACTATGGTAACTCTATCGGTCAGCCTGGTGACTTTGCCGGTCACTATGACGCTACCGGTGAAAAGATCATTATCGACATCGCCAACAAGTCTTTCGATGCGGGCGACTTTAACGGTCAGCTAGAAACTGCTGGTTGGGCACTGAAGAAGCAGCCTAACACCGACGAAGAGACCTATGCTCAGTTCGACCTGACCTTCCCGGTAGATTTTGGTGCCATCACCTCGATTAAAGCCGGTGTACGCTATGCAGACCATGACGTGACGCAGCAAACTGACGCGGCAATCGTGGGTGACATAGTGGCTAAAGATGCCTCTGAATACTACTCAGGCACCATCTCATCTGGCGCAGGTTTTACCCTGCCTAAGCCAAATTTCGATGCCATGATCCGCGACGCTAAAGCCTCTGTCGATGGTTTTACCCGCGATAAGTCTGGTTACGGTACCCTGAATGAGAAGAACCTGGCCGCCTACGCCATGGCTAACTTCGAGGCAGAAGGGATCCGCGGTAACTTTGGTCTACGCTTCATCTCGACCGATATCGAGTCTGATTACTATGCGCTGAGTTCAAGCGGTCAGTTCGCCGATGAGTTGAGCACTGACAAGTCGAGCTACAGTGACGTATTGCCAAGCATCAACGTGACGTTCGACTTAGCACCGGATCTCTTGCTACGTACCACAGCGGCTCAGGTGATGTCTCGTCCTAACTACGCAGACTTGTTTGCCACTTCGACCCTGCCGGGTCTGAACGATGGCACGCCAGGCAACGAGAAGCTTAACCGTGGTTCTGTTGCTCTGGAGCCATTTAAGGCGACCCAGGCCGATGTGAGCCTGGAATGGTACTTCGGCGGTGAGGGTCTGGCCTCTTTGACCTACTTCATCAAAGACGTGAGCTCTTTCATCACCACTCGTCAGAAGCTAAATCAACAGATTGGCATCGAAGACGATAACCTCAGAGATCAAGGCTACAGCGCCTGTGGTGTTGGCGTCTATGACTGCTGGACTGTCAGCGAGAAGTACAATGCTAACGGTGGTCATATCGAAGGGGTTGAGCTACAGCTGCAAGACTCGTTCGAAAATGGGCTTGGCTACTCGGTTAACTATACCTTCGCCGATGCCGGCTCTCCAGGCGAGAACTACCCTGATAAAGTGGGTGTCTTCTCTGACTCTTCTAAGCACACGGTTAACCTTGTGGGCTACTATGAGATGGAAAGCTTCTCTGCGCGTCTAGCCTACAACTGGCGCAGCGAGTACATGATGCGTGAGCTACCAGGTTTCTATGGTAACCGTCAGCACCAAGACTATGGCTCGCTGGATCTGAGCATGAACTACAGCGTGACCGATTGGATGGATCTGACCTTCGAAGCCGTTAACCTCACAGAGGAAGACAGCATCCAGATCGGTGTCTCGCCAGTCGACAATCCAGATGTGATCGCCGAGTTTAAAGATAACTACCCAGTATGGAGCTTCGAAGGCGAAGCGAGATACAAGGTGGGTGTCGCACTGCGTTTCTAATCGACACATGAGTGTACAAAGCCCGGCTTATGCTGGGCTTTTTATTAGCACCAACTTTTTATCAGCGACTTGTTATTAGCACCGACCTTTAATTAGACCAAGAGTAGGGCAGAGGTGAACCATGGACATTAAGCGTATCCTTATATTGGGCGGCGGCACGGCAGGCTGGTTGGCGGCCAATCACCTGGGTAAGGCCCTTGAGCATCGCCAGGACGTGACCATCACGCTGGTGGAGTCTCCCGATATTCCCATAATAGGGGTCGGCGAAGGCACTGTGCCCGCCATTCGTCAGAGCCTGAAACGCTTTGGGATTAGTGAATCTGAGTTTATTCGCCGGTGTGACGTCACCTTCAAGCAGTCAATCAAGTTCGTCAACTGGATGGATAAGGACCGTCACGGGGCGGGGAACTTCTATCATCACCTGTTCGATATGCCGAGCCCTCTGGGAGAGGACCTGACCCAGCATTGGCTAGATAATACTAATACTGCATACGGCGACATGGTCTCTCCTCAGCACAAGGTGTGTGAAGCCGGGCGGGCGCCGAAGCGGATCACCCATAGCGAATATGAGGGAGCGCTTGGCTATGCCTATCACCTCAACGCGGCTAAGTTTGCCAAGCTGCTTGCCGACAATGCCATCAGGCGTTTCAACGTCGAACATATCATGGCTAATGTGCAAGAGGTCACGCTAAGGGAGAACGGCGAGATCGCCTCCCTGGAAACCGATTGCCGGGGCAGTATCGGCGCGGATTTTTTTATCGATTGCAGTGGCTTTGAATCCTTGCTTATCGACAAGACGCTCAAGGTGCCCTTTGTCGATAAGTCTCATCAGCTGTTTGCCGACAAGGCGATAGCAGTGCAGGTACCAATCGATGAGAATGAGGCGATCCCGCCTTATACCCTGGCGACGGCGCATCAGGCCGGCTGGATATGGGATATCGCCTTGACCCATAGGCGCGGTGTCGGGTTTGTCTACTCCTCTAAATATATGGATGATGACACGGCGCTTAATAAGCTCTCCCGTTATCTGGGGCGGGATGTCGCCCAGTATCAATACCGAGTCTTGCCGATGAAACTTGGCCATCGCAGGGAGTTCTTGCATAAGAATTGCCTCTCCTTGGGATTGGCTCAAGGTTTCCTCGAGCCCTTAGAAGCCACCTCTATCTTGCTGACCGATTTTGCCGCAGGCTTCGTGGCTAATCGCATGCCTAAGGATAGCGAGGCGCTTGCCTTGCTCTCTGAACAGTTTAATCAGGTGATGACCTATGCCTGGGAGCGAGTCGTCGAATTTATCAAGATGCACTACTGCCTGTCAGACAGGAGTGATTCGCCGTTCTGGGTCGATAATCGTGATCCGGCAACGATTCCCATTGAGCTCTCCACTCGACTCAAGCTGTGGCAAAACCATTACCCTATAAGGCAAGACTTCTTCAGCAAGTTTGAGGTGTTTGATTTAGAGAATTATCTCTATGTCCTCTATGGCATGCATTATCCAACGGCGCCTCAGTTTGCAGGTAATAAACAGAGAGAAGCCTGGCAGGCGCAGGCTAGGCAGATAGCGAGTGTGGGTGAGCACCTGATGAAGGAGCTGCCAGAACACAGGGAGTTGCTAGAGAAGATCGCGGTATATGGCTTACAAAAATGTTGAGCTCGAAGCGCTATGATGTTTGATTTTTGAAAGGGCACAATCGATTTGGCGGGGCGTAGTTTATTCCAACGTCCCGCCATTAGCTTGCAGCGGATGCTTATTGTAGCTTGTCGAACTGGTTTTGCTTGGCGATAAGGCGAGACAGCTGGTTGAGCGAGGCTCTGTGAGCATAGACGATAGGCAGCAAACCTTTCTTTCTTAGCTCGAGGAAATCCTCATCGCTTAGCTCGTTCAGCACCTTATCGTCGATCAGGTAGACACCATTGATGTTGATCTTCTGCTCAGATCTTTCCAGCTTAATCGTTAGCTGCTGAGAAATCAGTAAGTTCTTATCTGCCAGGTATTGGCAAACGGCCTGTGTCTGTTGATGCATGGCGGCGACATCCAGCAGGGCATTGGTTCGCGCCGTCAGGTATTCACTGCGCTCACCCTCGTCGGTGAAGAGTCGATTACCAGCGTCCTCAGACACCATAGGACTATCCTCATCGATGCAGACGATCACGTTGTCGCCTTCTTCCGAAGTTCTGGCGATGGACAGCGGCGCATTGCTAAAGCCGATTGGGCTGATTGGCGCATCCCATTGATTGCTCTGGCAGTAGAGGTTAACTTCGGGCTCGATCCCCATGATGGCCACCGGAATAAACTGGCCGGTCTCACCATTCTTCACAAAGACGATGGGAAATTCGGCTGCCAGGCTAGGGATCTCCCTGGCCAGCACTGGGATCAGGTGTTCCTTGTTGAAACGGCTGAAATCGTTTGAATGAGTCAGCTTGATGTTGAGATGTTTTTCTGTCGATAGAGGGACAATCTTTGCCATGTTTTTACCTTAGTTAATTTTAGTTTGTGGTGTTTGTTCCTAGCCCTCTGTTCGTTAGGCTGGGAAACGCTGGGTTAATCTTTTACCGCTAGTGGCGGCCATAGTGCAAGCACTAATAGAGCAAGCAGGCGCGAAAGTGGTGCGATAAAGGCGTTAAGTTGAGCAACTTTCACTGTTCGGCGCTTCGAATTAGATTTATCGCTGGTAGGGCATGAGTTTGCTCTTCTTGATACTCTTCTCATAGGACCTTCTATTTTCTTTAAGAAATCATCTGGCGCCACCCCCATACTCATAGGCCCTTTTCGTTAGCATTGGCGCTCGTTTTCGGCTTTGAGTATCTTTTGGATGTTACCAATAGTTGACAGCGTTGTCATATTTATGTGGTGGCTAATGCTGGGCACTGCCTTTGTAGCTGTGTCTGCAACTGGCGGTTTTCAACTGGCAGATAAAAAATTGCCTCAGAATGTCAAAAAAATGTAGAAATTCTGTTCTTTCTTAGGTAAATTAATAAATGACAGCGTTGTCATTTGCTTGTGTGGCACGTTCGTTTTGTAAGGTTTGCATTGTTAGGAAGAGGTCTCCTAACTTGTGCATTGGCAGTAGCCATTAAGTTTGTAGCAATGGTTATTGTGTTTGTTTTTTCCTATAGTCTCTCCCCAGATACTAGAGATGGCTAGATGTGTTATGTCTCAACAGGCGCCTTTATCGGTGGCACTCGATACATGATGCATCTAGCGCTTTTTTCTGAATCAGAGTAGCGCCTGACGAGTGGGCTTTAGGGAAATGCGCAAGAGCGGAAAAAGCGAGCACAGCACAGCAGGGTGTTCGCTGTCTTGCAGAGGTTCAGATTAAATAAACAGATTTCTTTCATTGTCAGATTACTCTCCGTAGCCAGAACGCTTTCTATAGCCTGATTACTTGCCAATTCTAGATTGCCTGTAATTGCTAGGTGGGGTTCGGGGAGCCGCTAGATTTGTACCAGTCTGACGATGATCTATTTTCGCGGCGGCATTTTTGTTAATCGGCCAAGATGCGGCGGCAAATAAGACCAAGCGTAATAAGTAAGTGATCAGCAATAGCGCAGGGAAAATGTTTGAGAGCAAGGCTGGATTTTTAGGTAAGTAGTTATTCTAAAATCAAAAGTAATGCAGTTATCGAACGTTTTAACAAGTTCGCTTGAACAGTTATTTATTAGGATTGGCATAAAGTGGTGGCTATCTCAGATATCGCAATAGCAGGAAGCTGATTGCCTATGCTGACGGGGAAGGGTGGCTGCAATGAGACTTGAACGTTCAAGTCGAGAAAAGTGAGGATAACAATGAATAATAAGCTCATTCCAATAACATTACTCATGAGCCTGGGACTGCTTGGGTGCAGTCAGCCAACCACTAACCAAATAGCCAAGGATGAAGGCGTCGCGGCGCAGCAGGTAAGCGAAAGTTCTGCTCAGCAGGCACTACATCAGTTTGCTATCAGCCTTGCCGTTAATTATCACACCCTGACCAATTATCCTCAGCAGTGCACCTCAACAGGTGTCGATGGCCGCTGCTTCGCCGCCCAGATAGAATTAGTTCCGGGTATTGATTTTGACCGTAAGGATTGGGCTATCTACTACAGCCAGATGCGTCCGGTGAAACAAGTGCTAACCGATGCCTTTGAGCTGACTCAGGTTAAAGGGGATCTGCATCGCATCACGCCCACGGACAGATTTAGCGGTTTCCAGAAAGGCCAACCGGTCGACATCGCCTTTCTCGGTGAGTTATGGCAGCTATCGGAAACCGATGCCATGCCCAACTACTATATCGTCGTTCCCGGCCTTAAGCCCGAGATTATCAGCAGCACTCAGCTGACTGTCGATGTGAGTACCGGCATGGAGCAGCGGCCCTATGTCGAGGCCTATGTCAGCGCCGAGAGTCAATATAAGCGTGGCGATACCGATAAGCTTAAGTGGGCGACGCCTCAGGTCTTGTTTGATGCAAACCAAGATATTGAGAGTCGGCCTGAACTTGCCGTCAACGCGATCATCCCAACGCCCAAGCGACAAATGATCAATAGTCAAAGCCCAGTGTTATCCCTGGCCTCAGGCTATCATCTGGATGCTGGCAACGTTTCTAGAGCGTCTGTCGAGGCGGCCTTGGCTCGCATGGCCCGCCTTGGCGTTAAGCCATCGCCTCAAGGTGTACCACTCAAGTTAGAGCCGTCGACGACTAAACTCGCCGAAGGGGGCTATCGCCTCGATATTACCTCTGATGGCATCACCATAGGCGCCAGCGACGATGCCGGTTTCTCCTATGGCTTGGCGTCGCTAACAAGCCTTATTTCTCTCGACACCCTATCGATCAATGCCATGCAGATTGAAGATGAGCCTAGATTTGACTTTCGCGGCATGCATGTGGACGTGGCGCGTAATTTTCACAGCAAGCAGTTTATCTTAGATCTGCTGGATCAGATGGCGGCCTATAAGCTAAACAAGCTGCATCTGCATATGGCCGATGATGAGGGCTGGCGCCTAGAAATAGACGGCCTGCCCGAGCTGACCCTAGTGGGCAGTCGTCGCTGTCACGATCTGCAGGAAGATACCTGTTTATTGCCGCAGCTGGGCAGCGGCCCAGATGGCGATAGTAAGGTCAATGGTTTCTACTCTAAGGCCGATTATATCGAGATCCTCAAGTATGCCGGCGCGCGCCAAATTCAGGTGATACCGTCCATGGATATGCCGGGTCACTCGCGCGCCGCCATCAAGTCTATGGAGGCCAGGTATCGCCGTCTGATGGCCGAAGGCAATGAAGCCGCTGCTAACGAGTATCGCCTCATCGACCCGCTGGATAAGACCCGCTACGCCTCGATCCAATATTATGACGACAATACGCTCAACGTCTGTATGGATTCCAGTTATCACTTTGTCGACAAGGTGGTGAGCGAGATAGCCAAGCTGCACCAGGCTGCAGGTCAGAGCCTGGAGCTTTACCATATCGGCGCCGATGAAACAGCCGGTGCCTGGGTCGACTCACCCGTCTGTCAGACGCTGCTTGCAGATAAAGACAGCGGCCTGGATAGCGTGGCACATTTTGGGGCTTACTTTATCGAGCGGGTAGCCAATATGTTGGCCGATAGAGGGATTGAAACCGCGGGCTGGAGCGATGGCATGAGCCATACTCGCCCCGAGCGTATGCCAGCAAAGAATCAAACTAACATCTGGGATGTGGTTGCCCACGGCGGCCATAAGCGCGCTCATGCACAGGCCAACTTGGGCTGGGATACGGTACTGAGTAATCCCGAGGTGCTCTATTTCGATTTCCCCTACGAGGCCGATCCCAAAGAGCATGGATATTACTGGGCGAGTCGCAGCACCAACGAACGCAAACTCTTTAGCTTCATGCCAGATAACCTTCCGGCCAACGCCGAGCAGTGGACGGATATCGAAGGTAAACCATTTGAGGCCGACGATACCCTTAAGCTGGATGAAGAGGGCAAATGCCTCAGCGGGCCGCTAAATCAAGGCGTTAGATTCAAAGGGATCCAGGGCCAGCTCTGGAGCGAGACGATACGCTCAGATCAAGTGGTGGAATATATGGTGTTTCCTCGCCTGTTAGTGCTGGCTGAAAGGGCATGGCACAAGGCCGATTGGGAGGTACCATATCAATATCAGGGGGCTAAATATGGCCCAGAGACAAACTACTTCACGGCCGAGATGCGCGAGAAGCAGCGCGTGCAGTGGCAGACCTTTGCCAACACCTTAGGCTATAAGGAGCTGGCAAAGCTGGATGGGGCAGGGATAGCCTACCGTGTGCCAACCTTAGGTGCCAAGATCAAGGAAGGTTATCTGCAGGCAAACAGCATCTACCCCGGGCTTGGAATAGAGTATCGAGTCGATGGCGGCCAGTGGCAGCAATATACAGAGGCGGTTAGCGTCTCAGGTAGAGTCGAGGTCAGAGGCGTCGCCGCCGATGGTATCCGTAAGGGGCGCATACTCAAGGTCAATTAGCATTTCGCTATTAGCACTAGTTTACTGACCGAGAAATAGGTCATTTAAGCCGGCTAATGAAAATGCAAAGTAAGCTAGCGCGGTTATCTGAGAGCCGATAACCGCTTTCCTCCCTGTTATATAGCAAACACAAATCTGGACGCCTTAGAGGCGTTAACCGGGCAGTGACTGAGAAGCTTGCTGTCACAAATTTAGTGATAATTTTAAATGACAGCGTTGTCATTTCTGTTGTAACATGACATTAACTTAGTCAGTGGGCAGGGCGGGCGAAGCTAGATGCCCTGGATAATAAAACTGTGAAAGAGGTTGGTAATGGGATTTAACCAGACAGAGGAACAGGCCCTCGTCATAGGCATAGATGGTGGTGGCAGCAAGTGCCGCGCGACTATCTACGCCGCCGATGACAGTGTGATCGGCACTGGTGTGGCCGGGCGTGCGAATCCGCTTTACGGCCTGACACATACCTTCGACTCTATCTCGCGCGCGACCGAACTCGCTCTACAAGACGCCGGGCTAAAAGCGAGCGACAGCAAGACACTGGTAGCGGGCGTAGGCCTGGCTGGAGTTAACGTCGCTCATCTCTATCAGGCGATCAAAGCATGGCAGCATCCCTTTGCAGAGATGTATGTCACCACAGATCTGCACACCGCCTGCATCGGCGCCCATAAAGGTGGCGATGGCGCTGTGATCATCACAGGTACCGGCTCCTGCGGTTATGCCCACGTGGGCGAGCAGTCCTTGAGCCTAGGTGGGCATGGCTTTGCTCTGGGCGATAAGGGCAGTGGCGCTTGGCTTGGCTTACAGGCCGCGCAGCAGGTACTGTTAGATCTCGATGGCTTCGGCCCGGCTACCCAGCTAACAGAGCGTCTATTGGAGCACTTCAAGGTGAACGATGCCATGGGCATAGTCGAGCACCTGGCGGGCAAATCATCCGGTTGTTATGCCAGCCTGGCGCGCACGGTGTTATCTTGTGCACAGGCCCAGGATGAGGTGGCTAAGACGATAGTGGTCGAGGGCGCCGCGTATATCAGCGCCTTGGCCCACAAGTTATTTGAGATCCACCCGCCGCGTTTTTCCATGATAGGCGGCCTAGCCGAGCCTCTGGCCCCCTGGTTGGATAGGCGGGTGGTCGACAAGATCTCGCCAATTCTTGCCCCGCCCGAATTAGGCGCTGCCTATTTTGCGCGTCAGCAGCTAGGCTCTAGTAGTTAAGCTTTAGCAGTTAGGCTTTAGCTGTTTGCCTTGAGCAGTCTGGCGTGAGCCAAGCGTAACGAGTTGTAGATGATGTTTTGCCAGGAATTGAATCGATGAAACAGACACTGATTGCCGAGCGGGTATTTGACGGCGAACACTTCCACCATAACCAGGCCATCACCATAGAGGACGGGCGTATCGTTTCTTTCGATAGGGCTAGCGATGTCGAGCCGATTCTGCTGGTCGGTACCCTGGTGCCTGGCTTTATCGATGTTCAGGTCAATGGCGGCGGCGGTGCCCTGTTTAACGACGCGCCCAGCGTCGAGAAGATAAAGACCATAGGCCAGGCCCATGCCAGATTTGGCACCACGGGCTTCTTGCCGACCCTGATCACCGACGAAATTGAGGTAATGCGCGCCGCCGCCGATGCGGTGGCCGAGGCGCTGGCGCTGAATACGCCTGGCGTGCTGGGGATCCATTTCGAGGGGCCGCACCTCAGTGTGCCCAAGAAGGGCGTCCATCCGGCAAACTATATTCGTCGTATCTCAGATGAAGAGTTGGCGGTTTTTGCCCGCGATGATCTAGGGACTAAGGTGGTGACACTGGCGCCGGAGAATGTTGCACCAGAGGTGATTAACGCCCTGGTCGAGTGCGGCGTCAGAGTCTGTCTCGGTCACTCTAATGCCGAATACGATACCGTTATTAAGGCGCTTGAGGCCGGGGCAACCGGTTTCACCCACCTGTTTAACGCCATGTCGCCCATGGATTCCAGGGCGCCGGGCATGGTGGGCGCGGCGCTGGAGAGCCAGAATGCCTGGTGCGGCCTGATAGTCGATGGTCACCACGTGCATCCGGCCTCGGCTAAGGTAGCCATCGCCGCTAAGCCAAGGGGCAAGGTGATGCTGGTGACAGACGCCATGCCGCCTGTGGGCATGGATGATAACGCCAGCTTCGAGCTGTTTGGCACCCAGGTGGTTCGCCGCGGTGACAGGTTAAATGCCGTAACCGGCGAGCTTGCCGGATGTGTGCTGGATATGATTGGCGCGGTCAACAACAGCGTTAGCATGCTAGGTGTGACCCACGAAGAGGCGCTGCGGATGGCGGCTAGATATCCCGCCGAGTTTATCGGTCATCGTCAGCGCGGCGTGTTTACCATAGGCGCCAGGGCGGATATGGTGTTGCTAGGCAGCGATAATAAAGTGGCGCGCACCTACATAGATGGCCAGTTGGTCTATCAGGTATAGCGACCCCATTAGATGCATAGCCTTCGCGCTAGAGAATTGCAAAAGGCGCTGAAACAAGCGCTCTATTTGTGCTCGGAATTAAGGCGCTAATTAGACTCAATGCTCGTGCTACCGGGTTAAGCTTAGTGTTTGATTTATAATAATAACGATAAGAGAGAGGCTCCTGATGGAACCTAAAACAGATCCCCATTCCAAACCGGCCGCGAAACCCAGGCTAATGTCGCTCGATGCCCTAAGGGGCTTCGATATGTTCTGGATCCTGGGGGGCGAGGCGCTGTTTGCGGCGCTGCTGGTCTGGACCGGCTGGCAGGGCTGGCGTATCGCCGATGCCCAGATGCACCACAGTCAATGGCACGGCTTTACCTTCTATGATCTTATCTTCCCTCTATTCATCTTCCTCTCCGGCGTCGCCTTAGGCCTATCGCCCAAACGCCTGGATTCGCTGCCCTGGCCAGAGCGTCTTCCCCTCTATCGCCACGCGATAAAACGTCTGATGCTGCTGCTTCTGTTTGGTGTGCTCTATAACCATGGCTGGGGCACCGGCATGCCGATGGCGGCAGATGAGGTGAGATATGCCAGCGTGCTGGGACGCATCGCCTTTGCCTGGTTCTTCGCCGCCTTACTGGTGTGGCATACCGGGCTGAAGACGCAGGTATTGGTCGCCATCGGTATACTCTTCGGATACGCCGCGATGCAGCTGTGGCTGCCGGTTCCCGGCGGCGTGGCGGGGGACTTCTCTATTTCTGGTTCGATCAACGCCTATGTGGACGGCAAGTTTCTGCCCGGGATTAGCTATCAGGGCTGGGCGACTGATCCTGAGGGGATCCTCTCTACCCTGCCTGCCATAGTCAATGCCTTAGCGGGTGTCTTTACCGGTCGCTTCATCGTTAAGTCTCATCCCAAGTGGGGAGGGGTAAAGGGCGAGTGGGCCAAGGTTGGCATCTTGTTACTTGCTGGCTTGCTCAGCCTGGGGCTAGGCTGGATGGTGAATCCTTATATTCCGGTGAATAAAGATCTCTGGACCAGCAGCTTTGTCATGGTCACCCTGGGCTGGAGCCTTATCTTACTCGCCATCTTCTATGCGCTGGTGGATGTGCTAAAGCTGCACAGATTGGCATTTGGATTTGTGATCATAGGCTGCAATGCCATCATCATCTATCTGGCCTCGAGTCTGGTGAAATGGGACTACCTTGCCAGCAGCCTATTTGGCGGCGCGATACAGGCGCTGCCGATTGAGATGCAGCCACTGGCGTCTGCCTGCGCCTTACTCTTGGTGCAGTGGTTGCTGCTCTACTGGATGTATAAGCGCGGCATCTTCATCAAGGTTTAAGTCTTATAGAAGATAGTGGCTGGGCAATTTAATAAGGAAAACGCTGTGTTAGCCTGTAAAGGCTAAAAAGCGAAAATGACAGCGTTGTCTTTTTTCTGTTTATGTTTTAACATCGATGAAACAAGGGGGCAACTTGCGCCCGAGCTGTAATGTACCAAGCCGATATCGCGAGCTGATATCCGAAGATTAATTACTATAAGAAAACAGGCTTATGGAAATGACATTAAATAGTGAAAGTAAGCGCAGCAGCGTGATCCCCATGGCGATCGTTGCCGGACTCTTCTTTATTCTGGGTTTTGCGACCTGGCTAAATGGGTCCTTGATGCCTTACCTCAAGCAGATCCTGCAACTCACCCCGCTTCAAGCCTCCCTCATTCTCTTCTCCTTTTATATCGCCGTGACCTTTACCGCATTGCCCTCGGCATGGGTGATCCGTAAGGTGGGTTACAAGACGGGCATGGCGATGGGCATGGGGATCATGATGATTGCCGGCCTGCTATTCATACCCGCGGCCAAGACGCAGGTATTTGCGTTGTTTCTGTTTGCGCAGCTGGTGATGGGCACGGGCCAGACCCTGCTACAGACTGCGGTGAATCCCTATGTGGTCAGAATCGGTCCCGAGGAGTCGGCCGCCGCTCGCGTGAGTGTCATGGGGATCCTCAACAAGGGCGCAGGGGTGATCGCGCCGCTGGTGTTTACCGCCCTGATCCTCGACAGCTTTAAGGACAGAGTCGGCGTTGAGCTGACCCAGGCGCAGATCGACGAGATGGCCAATGGCCTGGTGTTCCCATATTTGGGCATGGCTATCTTTATCGGTGTGCTGGCGCTGTTGGTGAAAAAATCGCCTCTGCCAGAGCTTGAAAATGAAGACGAGCAAGAGCAGGGCACCAAGGGGCATACCCGTGAGGCGCTGTCTCATCCTAATCTGGCATTAGGGGTAGTAGCACTGTTTTTCTATGTGGCGGTAGAAGTGATCGCCGGCGATACCATAGGCACCTTCGCCCTCTCTCTCGGGGTCGAGAACTATGGCGTGATGACCTCCTATACCATGATCTGCATGGTCATCGGCTACTCCCTGGGTATCCTGACCATTCCCCGTTTTATCTCTCAGCCTAAGGCGTTGATGATCTCGGCGATACTAGGCCTAATGCTGACGCTGGGGATCCTATTTGGTGACAACGAGTCTTATGCTATCGCCAACGCGTTACTGGTTCCCTTTGGCGGTGCCATGTTGCCAGATACCCTGTTGATGATCGCCTTCTTAGGCTTGGCCAACGCCATCGTCTGGCCAGCTGTATGGCCGCTGGCGCTATCTGGCATGGGTAAACTGACCAGCACAGGCTCGGCGCTATTGGTGATGGGCATTGCTGGTGGCGCATTCGGTCCGCTGTTTTGGGGATTAACCAGCTCGGCCACATCACTTGGTCAGCAGGGCGGCTATATGGTGATGTTGCCTTGTTACCTGTTTATCCTCTTCTATGCCGTGAAAGGCTATAAGATGCGTAGCTGGAAATAGCTGAGAGTGTTTATCGAATCAAAAGGAGCCGAGTGCTCCTTTTTTGTTGCCTAGTATCAAGGGGCAACTCGTTAATGACGGCTTAATTAAGAGAGGGGATGTTTGTATCAGGAGTGTAATGAATTCCATAAAGGGCGGTAAATTTCAGATATAAAAAAGCCCCGACATTGTCGAGGCTGTTTTATATGGTGCCGGCACCAAGAGTCGAACTCGGGACCTACTGATTACAAGTCAGTTGCTCTACCAACTGAGCTATGCCGGCTAAATTGTGGTGCCCGAACCCGGAATCGAACCAGGGACACGAGGATTTTCAATCCTCTGCTCTACCGACTGAGCTATTCGGGCAACTAAACTAAGTGTCTAGTTAACTACTTCAAACCAGGCCTCTGTGACCCTTGCCGTTTGGAGTGCGCGTATAATATAGCGCTGATATTTATCCTGCAAGCGCTTTTTTGGAGAAATTTAACTGCATGGCTAGTTAATGTGCAAAGTGCTGGCTTTTTGGCATTTATGCCGATTTTTAGCACAGTGGCTGTGGTTAAAACTCAGGTTTTAGCCACTAATTGTTCTTAAGGGGGCATTTTCAGGCCTCTTATTTCCCAACTCCCCACTAATCTCGTTTGTCTTAGCACTACCTTTCTAAAAATTAGAATTTTATTGGCGAAATTACGCGATATTTGTCGATCTAAATCGAAGTTAATATGCTGTTAAGTCATAAATGAGGATGAATCGTGTTTAAAAATACCCAGAGCCGCTACGGCTTGGTGAGCATAGGCCTGCATTGGCTGACGGCGATTGCCGTATTAACGCTGTTCGCCCTGGGCGTGTGGATGGTCGAGCTGACCTATTACAGCGCCTGGTATAAGCGAGCGCCGGATTTGCATAAGAGCATAGGCGTGCTGCTGATGGTGTTAACCCTGTGCCGTCTGCTGTGGCGTTGGTTAAACCCGGAGCCTAAGGCGCTCCCCGGGCATCAAAGGTGGGAGAAGCTGGCAGCGGGCCTGGTGCATCGTCTGCTGTATCTGATGCTGCTTGGCATCTTGATCTCTGGCTATCTTATCTCTACCGCCGACGGCAGGGCCATTGGCGTTTTCTCACTCATCGAGCTGCCGAGCCTGGGGCTATTGTTTGAGGGGCAGGCGGATATTGCCGGCAAAGTACATCAATATCTGGCCTATGGCTTTATCGCCCTGGTAACTCTGCATGGCCTTGGGGCACTTAAACACCATTTCATCGACAAAGACGCAAGCTTAAAACGCATGTTAAACATTAAGGAGACACAATGAAGAAGGCTATATTGAGCGCCGCACTTATTAGCACACTAGGCGCGGGTGCATTCATGTTACCGGCTACAGCCAATGCCGCCGATTACGTGATAGATACCCAAGGTGCCCACGCCTCGGTGCAGTTTAAGGTGAGCCACTTAGGTTACAGCTTCGTGGTGGGGCGCTTTAACGAGTTTGCCGGCGACTTTAGCTTCGATAGCAAACATATAGGTGATGCCAAGGTAAATGTAACGATCAATACGGCGAGTCTCGACTCTAACCACGCCGAGCGTGACAAGCACCTGAGAAGCGAAGATTTCCTTAATGTGGCTAAGCATCCCGAGGCTAGCTTTAAGTCGACCTCGGTCAAAGAGCTGAGTGACGGCAAGTTTGTGCTCAATGGCATGCTGACCCTTAACGGGGTGACTAAGCCTGTGGCAATCGATGCAAAGTTTATTGGTGAAGGGCAAGACCCTTGGGGTGGTTACCGCGCCGGTTTTGTCGGCCAGACAGAATTTGCCCTGAAGGACTATGATATCAAGATGGATCTAGGCCCCGCGTCCAGCCATGTGACCCTAGATCTCGTGGTCGAAGGCATTCGTCAGTAGTGACTGCTTAAGCAAATCCCCATTATAGAAAAAGCGCCCATTGGCGCTTTTTACTTTTATAGAGCGAGTAATTTATTACTCGTCATCTTTTTGCGGAACATAGCCTTCGATCTCGACCTCTTTGCCCTCAAACAGGAAGTTAACCATCTGCTCTTCGAGGAATTTGCGATCGTCAACATTCATCATGTTGAGTTTCTTCTCATTGATCAGCATGGTCTGCTTGGCCTGCCAGAGCGACCAGGCTTCCTGGCTGATGTTGTCAAAAATTCGCTTACCGAGTTCACCCGGGTAGAGCTGAAAGGCTAGGCCGTCTGCCTCTTTCTTAAGATACTGGCAGTTCACTGTACGCGCCATGATTACTCCTTATTTGATACTGAACCTAAGCTGGCGAGGATCCGCTCTGTGGCGGCGGCCAGACCAACCTTGGGTGGCTTGGCTATGTTATACCAGAGAGAGCCGCTCTCTTCCATGATCTCATGTGCGCTTGTGGCCTGGTGTGCCACAAAGGCGCTGATATCCAGATGGAAATGGCTGAAGGTGTGACGAAAACTGTCTATCGGCTCCTGACTTTCGAGTGTCAGCCCTTTTGTTTCGGCAAACTCCTCGAGCGCTTCCAGGCTGTCAAACTGCGGAAAGCACCAGAGGCCGCCCCAGATCCCCGCAGGTGGGCGTTTGCTCATCAGCACTCTATCATCATCTTTAATCACTAACATATAGCCGAGCTTTTCCGGAATAGTCTTCTTCGGCTTCTTGCCGGGAAACTCAGTCTGGCGGCCCATCAGCTGCGCCTTACAGTCGATGGCGACGGGGCACTGCTCGCACTTGGGCTTAGAACGGGTGCAGATGCTGGCGCCAATATCCATCATCGCCTGATTGTATTTGGTCACACCTGCTTTTGGAGTCAGGCTGTTGGTGAGCTGCCATAGCTGCTCCTCCACCTCGCGCTTACCGGGCCAGCCTGCTATGGCGCCGTGTCTGGCAAGCACTCGCTTGACGTTTCCATCTAATATGGGGTGATGTTGTCCAAGAGAGAGTGAGAGTACCGCCCCAGCGGTCGAGCGGCCAATGCCCGGCAGGGCGAGTACTTGCTCGAATTGGGTGGGGAACATACCATCATAGTCGCTGGCGATCAGCTGGGCGCTCTTATGTAGGTTACGCGCCCTAGCGTAATAGCCAAGGCCGGTCCAGTGGTGCAGTACCTCATCCTGATCGGCATTTGCCAAGTCCAAGATAGTGGGGAAACGCGCCATAAAGGCTTCAAAGTAGGGGATAACGGTGGCAACCTGAGTCTGCTGCAACATGATCTCGGACACCCATACCTTATAAGGGGTCTTATCTTGTTGCCAGGGAAGATGCTTGCGTCCGTGTTTGTCGTACCAGGTGACGATGCGCTGGTGAAATTGCTCTGTTTTCATGGCGCTCAGTCTATAGAGGGGTAAGGTTTTTCTCAACCAAAATGGCATCTCAAGGACGCCATGGCTCGCACGCCGTGGGATAATTGGTATACTTTGGCAACATAGGGCTTGCCTTAGCGCAGTAACTTTGGATAATGCCCTTCTTTTTATAATTTTCCAATCATATAAGTGTCAGGATCCCGTGGGATCATATGAGTTTGTGAGTCGAGCCTAGAGTCGCTTGACGCTGACTTTTTCTCGGCGCTATATGGCCAACCAATGGCAGATCTGAGGCTGAAAAATAATGAGCGAAGTGACCACCGCAGAGTTTAACGAAGAGGGTAAATACCTTCGCAAAGTGAGAAGCTTTGTTTTACGTGAAGGACGTTTGACCAAGGGCCAGGCGCAGGCGATGGAGCAGCAATGGCCTGTGATGGGATTGGACTACTCGCCCGAGCCACTGGATCTGGTCAAGGTGTTTGGCCGCGAGGCCGATACAGTGCTGGAAATTGGGTTCGGCATGGGTGCCTCGCTGGTTGAGATGGCTAAGGCGGCTCCCGAGCTTAACTTTATCGGTATCGAAGTTCACAAGCCTGGCGTGGGTGCCTGTCTTGCTGATGCGGCTGAGGCCGGCGTCACCAACCTGCGCGTGTTCCACCACGACGCCATCGAGGTGTTGGAAAACAGCATCCAAAACGGAAGCCTAGCCAGAGTACAGCTATTCTTCCCAGATCCTTGGCACAAGAAGCGTCATCATAAGCGCCGTATCGTTCAGCCGGAATTTGCCGAGCTTATCCGCCGCAGCCTTAAGATAGGTGGTGTGTTCCACCTGGCGACCGATTGGGAAAACTACAGCGAGCACATGTTAGAGGTGATGAGCGCGGCGCCTGGCTATAAGAACCAGGCGCAGGATGGCGACTTCGTGCCCCGTCCAGATCATCGACCGCTGACCAAGTTTGAGGCCAGGGGCCATCGTCTGGGACATGGCGTCTGGGATCTGATGTTCGAGCGTACCGAGTAAGCTTAATTTCTATAAAAAGAGGGAATACACATGGCAACACGTAGTCGTCGTTTACGTAAAAAATTACGCATTGATGAGTTTCAAGAGTTCGGCTTCGATGTGAATTGGACCTTCGATGATTCGGTAAGCGAAGAGCAGATCGATGCTATCGTCGATCAGTTTATCGACCAGGTGATCGAGGTGAGAAAGCTGGGTTTCCACGGTGGCGGCCATAAAGAGTGGGAAGGCATCATCGCCACTCAAACTATCGGCAAGTGCACCGAAGAAGACAGGCAGGCCGTGAGTGACTTCTGGAAGAGTCAGCCGGTAAAAGACGTCGTGGTCAGCGAGCTGTACGACATCTGGTGGAACTAATGCCACAGAAGGACCTGCTCGAGACTATTATCGAGCAGGTGCGTCCTCTGCTGGGAAAGGGCAAGGTCGCCGACTATATTCCTGCCCTGGCCGAGGTGGATCCTACCAAGCTTGGGATCGCCGTGACCACAATCGATGGTCAAACCATAGGGGCTGGAGACTATCTCGAGCCCTTTTCGATCCAGAGTATCTCTAAGGTCTTTAGCCTCACGGTCGCCCTGACCCTGTACGAGGAGGCCGAGATCTGGTCTCGCGTCGGTAAGGAGCCCTCGGGGCAGTCCTTTAACTCCCTGGTGCAGATAGAGCTCGAGCGCGGAGTACCGAGAAACCCCTTCATTAACGCCGGCGCTCTGATCATAGCCGATCTATTGCAGAGCCGCCTCGGCGCGCCTAAGCATCGTATGCTCGAGGTGGTCAGAAAGCTCAGCGCCAACCCCCATGTGATTTATGATAAGCGTGTCGCGGCCTCTGAATATGAGCATAGCGCCCGCAACGCGGCCATCGCTTACCTGATGAAGTCCTTCGGCAACTTTAATAACGACGTCGATAGGGTGCTGAGAAACTACTTTCACTACTGCGCGCTGAAGATGAGCTGCGCCGATCTATCCAAAGCCATGCTCTATCTGGCCAATCGAGGCCAGAGCCTCTCGGCAGAGCAGGTGGTTTCGCCCATACAGACACGTAAGCTTAACGCCCTGTTGGCGACTTCTGGTCTGTACGACGGTGCGGGTGAGTTTGCCTATCGCGTCGGCATGCCGGGTAAGAGCGGCGTGGGCGGCGGCATCATAGCCGTGATCCCGGGCGATATGAGCATCTGTGTCTGGTCGCCCGAGCTGGATAAGAACGGTAACTCTCTAGCGGGCACAGCCGCACTCGAGAAGCTCTCCCAAGCCCTGGGCCGTTCTATCTTCTAACAGAGCGCCAGATTAGGCGCGCTCTTCCATTTAAACCTTCGTTCTGTCTTTATCTTTCTCTGCATTTTACTTTTCATCTCTTAGCTGTATTCAAATCGATGGTGAAATTTACTAAAAACTGGTTGAAGGCTTTACTTTTGCTCGTTCATCGCCGACTTACAGCCTTGGTCTACATCGTAATTTCTAGCTAATCCATTGATTATATTTAATTAGTCAAAATTGGCACGATACCTGTATTGTTAGTCATCAACGACACATGGTGCACCTTAAGCTTCTCATCATGTGATTTTCGATGACTTAAGGAATAAGAATATGAAGAAATTGACCGCATCTCTTGGACTGACAGCTTTCGTACTTGCCACCACCAGCGCCGCCTGGGCCGGTGAAGATAAGGACAACCATATCTCCTTTGGACGGGATGACAAGCAGTGCGAGGTGAGCCTCAACTATGATGTTTCCGTCGAACCTAGCAAGTTAGTGGTCAGTGAGGCGAAGAAAGAAGTGTATCGCATCGAACTTGGCCGCCTCTATGTTAACGGTGACAAGGTTGAGCTCAATGACAAGCAGCAGGCGCTGGTTAATCAATATGCCGGTGAAGTATCTAAGCAGCTTCCCGAGGTGATCGATGTGGTGCATGACGCCGTCGATATAGCCTCTACCGCCGTGAGCATGGCGCTCACGCCGCTGCTGGGCGATGCCGCCGGAGCCAAGATTGATGAGATGATGGACGGCCTGTCGAAGCGCATCGATACGGTTGCCTATCAAAATGGCGACAAGTTCTACCTGGGGGCCACCGAATCTTCTATCGAAGACACCTTCGGCAAAGAGTTCGAGCAAGAGATGGAGCAGCTGGTGCAGAGCTCTATCGGTAGCATGATGATGACCCTGGGCAGCGAGATGATGAAGGGCGACGGTGAGAGCTTCGAGGAGAAGATGAATGCCTTCTCGGCCAAGATGGACAAGGTGGGCGACGATATCGAAGCCCAGATTGAACAGCAGGCCACAGATCTCGAGGCGCGCGCCGACAAGCTGTGTGACAACTTCCAGCAGCTGGTGGCCCTAGAGTCTCAGATGCGCAGCGAAGTACCGGCCCTACGTGACTACCCACTGGTGAGCGCTAAGCAACAAACCCTGCGGGAATAGCCCGCAAACGATTTCCTCTGGCATAGCAAGATCCACATTTCCCTGCACTTACCTTGGGTGCAGGGCTTTTTTTATTCTGGGCCAGCCATTGTTATGACTTTTCCTCCACTCCTAACTGGGTGTATAGTGGCTAGAAAATAGGTATTAGAATCAAAGAGCAAATCTTTGGTATACTTGTAAAAAATAATAACAATGCTGGCGAAATTTCGATAACGAAATGGCTAACAGTCTGACTCTACTCTTAAAATAATCTGCATAGTCAAGGGGATAACTTCGCACTTAGGAGGTATCTCTATGATTTATAATTGGTATTTATAGGGTCGCAAACACCTTAAGGCTATTTAAATGTTAGAACTTTTAGAACCTATTGCAATTTTTACTCATGTTGCTCGCGCCGGGAGCTTTAGCTCTGCCGCGCGAAAATTGGGGATTTCTAAATCAAAGGTCAGTACTCAGGTTGCCGACCTTGAGCATAAATTAGGTGTTCAGCTGATACAGCGTACCACTCGTAGCTTGAGTCTAACCGAGGCGGGACAGCTGCTTTATGCCCAGGGTGAAGAGTTGCTTCGCGATGCCGATCAGGCGGTCGCCAGCGTACACAATCTCAACGACGCCACACGCGGCGTACTCAAGGTGGGGATCTCCCAATCCTTCGGTACCATGCACATCATTCCTGCCTTGCCTGATTTTATGGCCAGACACCCTGAGCTGGAGCTACAGGTTAGCCTGTTGGACCATAAGGTTGACGTGGTTAGTGAGGGCTTAGATCTCCTGTTGACCATGTCTGAGCAGCTGCCGCTTGGCATGGTGGCCAGGCCCCTGATGAAGTGTCAGTTTCTACTGGCGGCATCTCCCGAGTATGTGGCCAAGCACGGTTACCCTGAGCGTCCAGAGCAGCTGGTGGACCATAACTGCCTCGTGTATCACGGCGAGTGGCATGAGCACAGCGTGTGGCAGTTTAAGAAGGGTGATGACTACTGTGAGATTGGCGTATCGGGTAACTTCAGGGTCGACAATGCGCCTGCGCTTAAGTCTGCCGCGGTGAGCGGCCTGGGTGTGGTGTATCTTGCCAGTTACCTGCTTGAGAATGAGATAGAGAAGGGCACCCTGGTTCCCTTATTGCCAGAATGGCAGTTGACTCACCATCTGCCATTGCAGGCCGTTTACCCAAGACGTAAGCACCTGGCACCTAAGGTGAGCGCCTTTATCGACTTCATTAAGGATCATATCGGTTCACCACCATATTGGGATGAGCCATACGCCGCCCTGTATGCCCAGCGTAAATAGCAGGATGTGGCTGAAAAAACAGCATTTTATCCATGTTGCTGTTAAGGTCTTTACGATTTTCAGTTATCAATAACTTAAAAACATTGTTCTGGTAACAAGACGATAACCCCCGGTATTTTTGATGTCGGGGGTTATCTTTTTATAATCATATAGTTGCACTGGTATTACCTCTCTATTTTGCGATGGCTTATTTAGCTCAAGCTAAAGCTTGAGAGGAATTCACGTTGCAGTCTGTTCTTAATTTAATACAATGGTGGCAGTTGATATCGGGATGACCTGAATCAGTTAGCCGAGCCAGAGAATGACCCCTCTCTCGTTTGGTTACACAGGTCGGCGTTACTGCAATCTTGAATCAATGCTGGCAGCGGTTTAAGAACTAAAACAATGCTAGCCTTAAAACCATCATCCTAGTTTTGGTTTACCCCAGCAAAGATTGCTGGGGTATTTTTCTTTTAGGGCCTCGGTTTATTGAGCGTCCAGATCTCAGCCCAATCTTTTCCTGTAGCTTCCTCCTTAAGTCATTGCGCTCTGGCTTTGACCAAGCATCTTCATCTTTTAGTTTCTTATGACTGAAAAATAAAGATAGTTTAATGCGCTGTGCATGGTATCTGAGTACTACTCAGGGTATCGTGCTGATATTGTTTATTTCAGCTCGTTTCGTGTACGACGCATTGCATAAAGGGCATCGTTTAAAGGCCATTGCATAAAGGGCATGGCGCGATGAGTGTGAAGCGAGATAAAGGGAAGTCTATGGCGCGTAAGATCTTATTGTTGATTGTGGGTTTGCTGGTTCTAGTGGTGCTGGCGGGTGTCTATCGTTTTAATTTTACAAATGACGATCTCTATGTGGTTAAGGAGGATGGTAGTGTCATCCCCTTAGATGAGGATGTTGATAAGGTGATGCTTACCCTCTTTAGCATCAAGACCCATAAGGCTTGGTCTATCAAGCTGCCCGAGTCTCAGGCTGAGGCGAGACTCACCAGTATCAGCCTGAGCGGCGACAGACGCTTTGCCAGCGGCGATTACCAAGATGGCCCAGAGCGGGGCAGTGTGCATCTGGACTATATGAAGATAGTGACCCTAAACCATGTCGCCGATGGGGATGAAGAGCGCGTGTCGGATACAAACAGCGACGAGATGCTGTTTGTGGCGCCTTTCTTCGTCTCCAATCAGGGCAGCGGCGTGTTCGCCTATCTGGGGCTGTTTAGCATCAATCACAAGCTTGGTGATATTAAGCAGTTAGACAGCTACTTTATCGGAGACAGAGTCGAGATAAGCGCCCTGCAGACCGAGGAGCCGTTTGATCTGACCTCGAGTGTGTCGCTGAGCTATCTCACCCATGGCGATCAGCAGGCGATGGCCGAGGCGCCCACCAACAAGGTGACTAAGCTTATCAAGGTGACCCCTAAGGGCTTTAGCGAGTAAGCCTTAATCTTCAGCTAAGAGGCGTTAGCCTTGATTGAGAACAGGATTAGCCGATAAAACTAAAAAGGCCGCTCTGGTTGAGAGCGGCCTTTCTTATGGCTAACTATGTCTTAAATACTGGCTCTAGTGATGAGTTAGGCCTTATGAGCCCAGTTCATCACCTTAGCCTCCAGCACATCCAGCGGCAGCGGTCCGTTCTTGAGTACCAGAGTGTGGAACTCGCGAATATCGAACTTATCGCCCATGATCGCCTTGGCCTTCTCGCGAATATCGACAATCTTGAGCATGCCTATCTTGTAGGCGGTCGCCTGTGAAGGCATCACGATATGACGCTCCACCATCTTGATGGCGTCTGACTCGGCATTAGGGGTGTTGTTGACATAGTATTGGATCCCTTGCTCGCGGGTCCAACGCTTGGCGTGGATGCCGGTATCAACCACCAGACGGCATGAGCGCCATAGCTCCATGGCTAGGCGGCCAAAATCTGAGTAGGGGTCTTTATACAGGCCCATCTCCTTAGGGAAGAATTCGCTGTACAGGCCCCAGCCCTCTATGTAGGCGGTGTAGCCGCCAAACTTTCTGAATTTAGGGATCCCCTGCAGCTCCTGGGCAATGGCGATCTGCATATGATGGCCAGGAGTACCCTCGTGGTAGGCCAGTGCCTCCATCTGATACTTGGGCATGGCCTCCATGTCATACAGGTTGGCGTAGTAGGTGCCTGGGCGGCTGCCATCCGGGGTCGGCTGATTATAGAAGGCCTTACCGGCCGATTTTTCTCTGAACGCCTCGACCCGTTTGACTATCATGGGCGCCTTAGGCTTAACAAAAAACACCTCATCCAAACGAGAGGAGATGTTATCTATCAACGCCTTGGCATCGTCTAGATAGGCGGTGCGGCCTTCCTCTGTGTCGGGATAGTAGAACTGCTTATCTTCACGCATAAACTTGAAGAAGGCCTTAAGATCGCCCTCGAAGCCGACCTTCTTCATGATGGCGCGCATCTCCTGATGGATGCGGTCCACCTCGGCTAGCCCCAGCTGGTGGATCTCATCGGCTGTCATTTGGGTAGTCGTGGTGCGTGCCAGGGCGTTGTTGTAGAAGGCCTCGCCGTCTCTGAACTTCCATACACCATCTTTGGTATCGGCGCGCTTTTCCAGGGTTTCGACATAGGCGATAAGCTTGTCATAGGCGGGCTTGACCTGAGCGGTCAGTGCCAGCTTGGCCTCATCGAGCAGTTTATTGCGCTGCACATCGTCTATCGCAAGCTTAGCCACCTTGCGCTGAAAATCTGCCCAAATGGCGCTGTCATCAGTTTGATCGAAGGGGGCGCCGCTGATGATGTTGCGGCTGTCTGACAGCACATAGGCAAACACAAACTTAGGCGCTATGATGCCCGCCTTGGCGCGCTCTTCTAGGGCTTCTTCCAACTGCTGCATGTAGTGGGGCACACCCTTGAGGCGGCTGATATAGGCCTCGGCGTCCGAGACGCTGTCTATCTGATGTTGGTTGATCAGGAATGATGCCACCATGGAGTGGCCGCCATACATCTGGTTAACCGGATAAGTATACAGGCGCCACTTGTAGTCGCTGATGCTCTGCTCGAGTTTCTGAGTCAGCAGGTCGTAGCTAAGCAGGGTCTGGGCATCTAACTTGCTTTTATCTATCTGCTTAAGCTGGGCCAGATGCTGCTTATCTCTTGCAAGGCTCTTCTTGTCGGCGGCTTCACCGCGCTCATCCCACTTGCCATAGTCTGTCTTGATCCCAAGATGGGTCTGGCTGATAGGGCTGGCCATCACATTTTCCATGAAGATGGTTTCGAACAGCTGATTGGCCTTCTCCGATTCCTGGGCGCTGATCTTCTGTACGGGTTCGCTGGCGCTAAGTAGAGGGAGTGAAACTGGCGCGGCGTGCACTGCGCCAGAAAGGAGTGTCGCCAGTGAGATGGCGAGCATAGTTGTTTTTGTTTTTATTGGCATGACTTTATTGGCTTAACTCTATTGGCCAAACTTGGCGTTTGTTGATTAGTGCCTGTTATCCTAATAAAGCCCACGATTAAATATGCAAACTAAGTGTTAGAAAATGTTTCTGTTCCCCTCGAAAGAGGGGAAAGATTATTCGCAAAATAGCCCAAGTAGTTCGTTGACAAACATCTGCCCCTTGGCCGTGAGCTGCCAATGTTCATCTTGTATGATGACCAGCCCCTTGGCCGCGCCCCGCGCCATGCCTTCATCCAGCACCTCTGCCGAGAGGCCGGTGCGGCTTTCAAACTCGTGCTTAGGGATGGGCGACATCAGTCTCAGGCGGTTCATTAGATATTCCAGCGCCCTGTCTTCCGCTAGCACCTCGCTCTTATCGAATAGATAGTCACCGGCGCCCAGATAACCCTTGGGATGCTTTATCTTCACCGTGCGGTAGATGCGCTGATCTTCTGCCATGGTTATCTTGCCGTGGGCACCACAGCCGATCCCCAGATAGTCACCAAACTGCCAGTAGTTGAGGTTGTGACGACACTGGTAGCCGGGCTTGGCGTAGGCGGAGATCTCATACTGCTCATAGCCGAGCGCCGCCAGGCGCTGCTGGCCCTGCTCATAGATCTGCCACAGCGCCTCATCATCCGGCAGCTGTGGAGGCTTAGAGTGAAACAGGGTATTAGGCTCTATGGTGAGCTGATACCAGGAAAGATGGGGCGGATTGAGGGCCGCCGCCTTATCGATATCCCCCATCGCCTCCTCGAAGCTCTGATTGGGCAGGCCGTGCATGAGATCCAGGTTAAAACTCTGATAACCGGCCTGGGCCGCCTTGCTGGCCGCAATCTCGGCCTCATGCTTGTCGTGAATTCGCCCTAGCAGATTGAGCTTATCGCTGGAAAAACTCTGCACGCCGATGGAGAGGCGAGTCACCCCGGCGGCGCAGTAGGCGCTAAAGTCATCGTGCTCCAGGGTGCCAGGGTTGGCCTCCATGGTGATCTCTATATCCGGCGCAAAGGGGATCAGCGCCCTCACGCCATCGAGCAGTCGCTTTATCTGGCTTGCATCGAACAGGGACGGCGTGCCGCCACCGATAAAGATGGAGTGCAGGCTGCGTCCCTGAACATAGGCCGCATCGTTTTTCAGATCATTGAGCAGGTCGTCCACATATTCCTGCTGCGGCAGCTCACCATGCTGGCCATGGGAGTTGAAGTCGCAGTAGGGACATTTCTGCACGCACCAGGGAATGTGAATATAGAGACTGAGCGGAGGAAGCGTAAGCATTAGCCGAGTACACCCTTGGCCTTGAGTTCGCTTAGCAGCAGTTGCATCGCCTTGCCTCTGTGGCTGAGGGCATTCTTCTCATCGCTGCTCAGCTCGGCGGCGCTGCACTCGTGCTCGGCCGGAATAAAGACTGGATCATAACCATGACCGTTATCGCCTTTAGGCTCGAAGCCTATGCTGCCCTCCCAGGAGGCCTGGCAGATGATGGGGGTCGGGTCTTTGGCGTGACGCATGTAGACCAGGATGCACTGAAAGCGCGCGCTGCGCTTATCGTTGTCAGTCAGGGCGCCGAGCAGCTTAGTGTAGTTGTCGCTATCGCTCGCGCCCTCGCCGCCGTAGCGGGCCGAGTAGATGCCGGGGGCACCCTCTAAGTCGTCTACTTCCAGGCCGGAATCGTCGGCGATGGCCGCAAGGCCGGTTACCTGTGCGGCGTGGCGAGCCTTGATGATGGCGTTCTCGACGAAGGTGGTACCGGTTTCCGGGACCTCTTGAACATTAAATTGGCTCTGTGGCAGGACTTCGATGCCAAATTCGGCAAGGATCTCGGCAAACTCTTTCAGTTTTCCCTTGTTGCCGCTGGCTAATACGATTTGATTCATTTTCGCTGACTCATGGTGGCAGGTTTCAATGGCCGCAATCATACCCAAGCTGGCGGGGAAACGATAGGGCATCTGCTTAAATAACAACAAGCCGCGCTAGGCGCGGCTTCAACTGGGTTTGAAGTGGCTTAATGGTGCCGCTTAATCGACGTAAAACTTCTGCTTAAACTTCAGCTGAGTGTTGAGCTTGTTGCCATACTTGATGGCTATCTGAAAGTTGATCTCCTGATCGTCCCGGTAGGGCACCTCGGCGATGTAATAGATGGCCTCACCTTCGCGGATCTCCTTGAAGGTCAGCTCTACCCTGGCATCGAGCAGGTTGTTGGCGATCCCCGAGATCTCTACCGGAATGGCCGGCGTGCCTTCGGCGCTGGTATCGAGCACAGAAATATTGATAAGGCCGGTATAGCTGCTGCGCTTGATGCCATAGGTCTTGGCGATAGAGGGGGTGATAAAGGTACTGCCCAGGGCAACATAGTGGATATCGAAATTGCCGACGCTCTGCTTCTGCTCCGCCGCGGCATTGCCCATGCTAAGCAGGGTAAGCGCCAGGGCACAAAAAAGGGTACGTATCATGGTGAACTCCTGTCACGGGATAATTGATTCTAGTATAGCTATTAAAGTCTTAGGCTGCGGCGCCTTAGTTTATTTGCTTACACATTTCATGGGATTAAGACAGATATAGCCTCTGGGATCTCCTTTGGCATCACCACGCGGATCTGCTTGTGGCGCCCAAGTTCCCCCTTCTCGATAAGGATATTGCCCTTGGCCGTCTTAAACTGCTTCGCCAGAAACTTACACAGGTGGGCATTGGCCTTGCCGTCGATGGGCGGGGCGGTAATGGCCACCTTAAGCTCGTCGCCGTGGGGACCAACAATCTGGTCCCGGCTGGCTTTAGGCTGGATATAGAGCCTGATGACGAGGTCGTCTTGCTCTTTGGTGACAACCGCCATCTAGACGTTGGCCCAGAAGGGAACGTACTGAGACAAGAGCTTGTTGATGAAGATCAGACCGAACATGAAGATCATCACAGAGAAATCCAGACCGCCCATGGGAGGGATGACCCGGCGGATAGGGGCGACCAGCGGCTCGGTCAGCTGCGCCATCACCATCTCGATGGGGTTGTGGCCCTGGCTGACCCAGCTGAGGATGGCGCGCAGGATAAGCATCCAGAACAGCAACACGCCTGCCTGTTTCACCACTGAGACCAGCGCCACCAGGAGTATGATAGGCAGGTTAATGGCGGCGCCCGCCATCAGGCTGAGGATCACAAACTTAATCACCACCACCGCCAGGGCGAGTACCACTGAGGCGGTATCCAGCCCGCCCAGTGGCGGCAAGAAGCGGCGCATGGGGCCTACCACGGGATGGGTCGCCTTGACGACAAACTGGCTGAAGGGGTTGTAAAAATCGGCGCGGGCCAGCTGCAACCAGATACGAATGATGACCACCATGAGGTACAGGTCAAACAGGGTGTTCACTAAAAAACTTAATGCATCCATTGTGTTTCTCTACTGTGCTGTATCGAATAAAACTAGGGTTAAACCTATATAAGGCCAGCCCTAAAACTGCTTCGCCATCTCCTGGGCCCTGTCCATGCAGTCGTGCATGGCGGTGCGCACTATCTCCCTCAGGCCGGCGCGCTCGAACGCCGCTAGGGCCTGAGCCGTGGTACCGCCCTTAGAGGTGACATTTTCCCTTAATTGCGCCGGTGAAAGCTGTGGATTCTGCTTCACCATAGCGGCCGCGCCTAATGCTGCCTGCTGCACCATCTCTCGGGCGGTCTGCTCGTCGACGCCATCTTGTTTGGCACTGTCAATCATAGCCTCCATCATAAGGAAAAAATAGGCTGGAGAACTGCCCGCCAACGCGATCACCTGGTTGAGATCTTCTTCCTTTTCGACCCATACGGTTTCGCCGCCGGTTTGCATCAGCTGCTCACACAGCTCGCGGTCTTGCGCGCTCACGCCCTGCTCGGCGTAGAGCCCGGTCATGCCAAGGCCTATCTGTGTCGGGGTATTGGGCATGGTGCGGATAAGCTGAATCGGCTGCTTGAAGAAGGCGTGGTAACGCTCAGCCGTGACCCCGGCGGCTATGGTGACGATTAGCTTGTCTTTCAGCTTGAGTCCGCTCATCGCCTCGCACACCTGCTGCATCAGCTGAGGTTTCACCGCCAGTACGATAACGTCGGCCTCATCGGCAGCCTGCAGGTTGTCGTGGGAGACTCGAATGCCTAAATCCTGCTTAAGAGCGATGAGTTTGCCTTCGCTGGGGTTAGTGGCGTGAATAAGCTCTGGCGCATAGCCGCCCTTGACCAGGCCGCTGGTGATACTGCGGGTCATGTTGCCCGCGCCGATAAAGCAAATCTTCTTCTGTGTCATAAGGGTCTCTATTTATTCGTCTAACTATCTATATTTGGGCATTCAGGGCAATTACAAGGCCTGAGTTTTAGTGCCTACGCCTAAAGTGCCTACGCCTTAAGCGCTAGCCCTTAGCCCCTTGGCCTTTATGCTTTAGCGTAATCCCGGGCGCCGAAGATGGCGCTGCCGATACGCACCATGGTCGAGCCTGCGGCGATTGCCTGCTCAAGATCTTGGCTCATCCCCATGGAGAGGGTATCCAGGCTCGGGTGTTGCTGTTTCAGCGCCTCGAACAGGGCCTGCATCTGGCTAAACTCGGCCTGCTGCAGCGCAACATCGTCTGTGGCGGTGGGAATGGCCATAAGCCCTCTCAGGGTCAGCCTGGGCAGGGAGGCGATGATTTCGGCCAGGTGAGCAACCTCGTCTGGATTAACGCCCGACTTGCTCTGCTCCTGGCTGACATTCACCTGGATGCAGACCTGCAACGGCGCAAGATGGCTGGGGCGCTGCTCGCTCAGGCGTTTGGCGATCTTCTCTCGGCTCAGTGTGTGCATCCAGTCGAAGTGCTCGGCGATGCTCTTGGTCTTGTTCGACTGTAGCGGGCCGATGAAGTGCCATTCGATGTCGCCATGGCTTTCGCGCAGGGCATTTATCTTCTCTTCACCTTCCTGAACATAGTTTTCACCAAAAAGCCGCTGCCCGGCATCATATGCCGCTACTATCTGATCTATCGGCTTGGTTTTACTGACCGCCAGCAGCTGTATCTCCCTGTTGTCACGTGATGAATTTTGCGCCGCTTGAGCGATTCTTTGGTGGGCGTCGGCCAGTCTGTCTGCTATTGTTGTCATGTTGTAAGTTTTTGGTTGAATGGATATCCCATACTATGGAAATCACAGAGTTACTTGCCTTTAGTGTAAAACACAACGCGTCGGATCTACACCTTTCTGCGGGAGTCTCTCCCATGATACGTGTTGATGGTGAGGTCAGAAAGATTAATCTGCCGGCCCTGGATCATCAAGGCGTACACAGCCTCGTTTATGACATCATGAACGACAAACAGCGTAAAGATTATGAAGAGCATTTAGAGATAGATTTCTCGTTCGAAGTGCCCAACTTAGCCCGTTTCCGTGTGAACGCCTTTAACCAGTCCCGCGGCGCCGCGGCGGTGTTCCGTACCATTCCCAGCGAGATCTTAAGCCTGGAGAAACTGGGCGCCCCTGAGATTTTCAAGAAGATTGCCAGCTTTCCCCGTGGTCTGGTGTTGGTAACCGGCCCGACAGGTTCGGGTAAGAGTACCACCCTGGCGGGCATGATAGATTATGTGAACGAGAACCGTCACGACCATATCCTGACCATCGAAGACCCTATCGAATTCGTGCACCAAAACAAGCAGTGTCTTATCAACCAACGTGAGGTGCACAGACACACCCACAGCTTCAACGCCGCGCTGCGTAGCGCACTGCGTGAAGACCCGGACGTGATCCTGGTGGGTGAGATGCGTGACCTCGAGACCATACGTCTGGCGATGACGGCGGCGGAAACCGGTCACTTGGTATTTGGTACTTTGCACACCACCTCGGCGGCGAAAACCATCGACCGTGTGGTCGACGTATTCCCAGAGGGCGAGAAGAGTATGGTGCGTACCATGTTGTCTGAGTCCCTGCAGGCGGTTATCTCCCAGACCCTGATCAAGAAGGTCGGCGGCGGTCGTGTGGCGGCTCACGAGATCATGATGGGCACCCCGGCGATTCGTAACCTTATTCGTGAAGATAAGGTGGCACAGATGTACTCGGCCATTCAAACGGGTATGGCCCACGGCATGCAGACCCTAGATCAGTGTCTGCAGAATCTGGTCAACCGTGGCCTGATCACCCGTGAAGATGCGATGGCCAAGAGTTCTAATAAAAACGCTAGTTTCTAGTAAGGTTTGAGTATGGAAGTTCGTCCATTTTTAAAGGTGATGGTAGAGCGCAAGGCGTCGGATCTCTTCATCACCGCCGGCTTTCCCCCCAGCGCTAAGGTTGATGGCGAGGTGCGCCCCTTAGCCGAGAACCCTTTTACCCCAGCCCAGTCGCTGGAGTTTGTCGAGGCCCTGATGACAGAGGCCCAGCGCAAAGAGTTTCATGAGACCCGCGAGTGTAACTTCGCCTATGGCGAGAAGGGCCTGGGACGTTTTCGTGTCAGCGCCTTTTGGCAGCGTGAGTCGCCGGGCTGCGTGATGCGTCGCATCGAGACCAAGATCCCGCTGGTGGAAGATCTTAAGCTGCCACCAATCCTGAAAGATCTAGTGATGAGTAAGCGTGGCCTTATCATCATGGTGGGTGGTACGGGTACAGGTAAGTCGACCTCACTGGCGGCGCTTGTGGGTTACCGCAACTCCCACGCCCGCGGTCATATCCTCACCATCGAAGATCCGGTGGAATTCGTCCACGATCATCGCAAGAGCATCATCACCCAGCGTGAGGTGGGCATAGATACCGACTCTTTCGATGCCGCGCTGAAAAGTTCGCTGCGTCAGGCGCCGGACGTGATCCTGATCGGTGAGATCCGTACTCAGGAGACCATGGAGTTTGCCCTGTCGTTCGCCGAAACCGGTCACCTCTGTATGGCTACATTGCACGCCAACAACGCCAACCAGGCGCTGGACCGCATCATGCACCTGGTGCCCGAGAGTAAGCACCAGCAGCTGCTGTTCGACTTGTCGCTGAACCTTCGCGGTATCGTGGCGCAGCAACTTGTGCCCAAGGCAGATGGCACGGGTCGCCGGGCGGCCATCGAGGTGCTGATCAACACCCCAAGGGTTGCCAGCATTATCCAGAAGAACGAGCTGCATCTGCTTAAGGAAACCATGGCCAAATCCAACGAGCAGGGGATGCAGACCTTCGACCAAGCGCTGCTCAAGCTCTATGTGGAAGGTGAGATCAGCTACTCGGATGCGCTGCACCACGCCGACTCGCCAAACGATCTGCGTCTGATGATCAAGCTGCAAAGCTCAGAATCGGCAAGCTCAGGCTTCATGGAAGGTGTGACGCTGGATCTCGACTAGCCTCTTATTGCACTTTGAAAAAACCGATAATCCCTTTATCGGTTTTTTTATGTGTGGCGATTGATCTCTAAGGGGCCGAACCGCGTACTGATGCCCATGCATCATTAGCCTCGGCCAGGTGCCCAGGTGCAAAGAAAAAGAAAGCGCGTTGGGCAACACAGACAAAAACAAGGAATCATTTTGGCAAAATACTTTGGATTGAATAAACAGCAGGGCCATGGCGGCCGTGGCAAAACCACAGTGCTGCTGATGAACCTGGGCACGCCGGATGCGCCAACAACGGGCGCGGTGCGTCGTTATCTGGCGGAGTTTCTCTCGGATCCCAGAGTGGTGGAGATCCCTAAGCTGGTGTGGATGCTGATACTGCACGGCATCATTTTACGCGTCCGCCCGGCAAAGTCTGCCGCCCTGTATCAGTCTATCTGGACGGAGCAGGGCTCACCCCTGATGGCGATCACTCAGGCGCAGCGGGACAAGCTAGCACAAAGGCTGAGTGAAAATGGCAGTGACGCCAATGTGGACTCCTGCATGCGTTACGGCAAGCCGAGCGTCAAGGAGACGCTGAGACGGCTTCATAGTGAGGGAACCGACAAGCTCATCGTCTTGCCCCTCTATCCTCAGTACGCCGCGCCCACCACTGCCTCGGCCTTCGACGCCCTGACTAAGGAGCTGATGTCCTGGCGCTACCTACCATCGCTGCACTTTATCAACAGCTATCATGACCACCCAGATTATATCGCGGCGCTCTCTGACTCTATCGCCAAGGACTTCGAGCAACATGGCAAGCCGAAGAAGTTAGTGCTCTCTTACCATGGCATGCCCGAGCGAAACCTGCACCTTGGCGACCCCTACTACTGCCTGTGTCAGAAGACCACCCGTTTGGTGGTGGAGTGTCTGGGACTTCATGAGAATGACTATATAACCACCTTTCAGTCGCGCTTTGGCAAGGCCAAGTGGCTCAGCCCCTACACGGATGCCAGCCTGGAGGCGCTAGCTAAAGAGGGCGTGGATGATGTGGCCATCGTCTGTCCGGCCTTCAGCGCCGACTGCCTCGAGACTTTGGAGGAGATTGAGCATGAGAACCGGGATGTGTTCACCCAGGCCGGTGGCAGCAAGTATCGTTATATTCCTTGTCTCAATGACCAGGAACTGCATATCCAGATGATGGTGAATTTGGTCAGGCCTTATCTTTAACTGGGTTAGGTTAAAGGGGACGGGCTTGGTTGCCCCAAGGTGGCCATTGGTGAAAATGCCGAGTCTTTAGAAGGACTCGGCATTTTTGTTTTAGAAGATCGAATCTTCAAGGTTTCTTCTTGTTCTGGGGGAGAGTAGTTTTAGATTTTTCGATTTGGTGGACTCGGTATGAGTTGAGAAGCAATCGTTGAGATGTTTTGCTACAACGTTTGCTTGAGTAGCGTTTGGCAGCATGTTTATTGGCTGAGTGGATTTGAAGGTCGTACTTTCATGGCGACCTAACGCCTGCCCGGCGAGGGATGTGCAAGCACTCTTTTGGCACGCCGCAAGCACGTCCGTGTGGGCTTCACGGCGGCGTCCATGCCGCCGAGAGCCAAAAGCGTGCTTACACCCGTATCTAAACGTCTCTTCGATTTAACTTCATTTGTTGCTGATAGATGGAGACTTAGCGCACCTTTGCTTATTTGAAGCAACTCATAACGAGTAGTTGAAACTGGACAGGTATACAGTCGTATTTAAATGATGTGACTTTTGGGTGATTTTAAGTCGAAATCCGTGCGCGTTTTTCCATTGTTGTCAAAGTTAACACTTTTAAAATTAATCACTTATGATTTTGATTAAGTAGATAATAGGTTTGGAAAACGCGCATGCGCGTTTTTCTGGATGGTGTATTTGAAGTAAAGGTGATAACTTCGTTGAAATACAACCAGTTAACAATGCGCGTTTTTACTGGTCTAACATGATAAACACGCATGCGCACTAATAAGCTGTTAGCAAACTAGGACTTCGGTAGTCTATAGTGAGGATTATTAATTGAATATAGAAGAATTTAGTGCATCATTTCGTAACTACCTTTTAGATGAAAATGAAAATGTCTTATTAGTTAAAGGTCAGTGGGGCATTGGTAAAACACATTATATTGATAGCTCATTAGAGGAAAATAAAGAGCATTATAAGTATGTAAAAGTATCTCTTTTTGGGCTTGACAATATAGACGAACTCAGTAGGGCTGTATCTGAAAGCTTGATTAATAATTTCATTTCGCCTGCAGTAAGTAAACTAGGTAAGGCAGTCGCTTCGGTTCCTTTTATAACAAAGTTCATTCCGAAAGAACTACCATCTTTTGACGATGTTACAATAGACAGTTCAATTACTAGATTTGTAATATTCTTCGATGATATAGAGCGAATGACATTAAGCTTACAAGAGTTTTTTGGATATGTTGATCGTTTGAAAAACTCTTCCCCCTTTAAAATAGTAATTGCTTTGAATGACAAGCAACTAAAGGACCAAGAAATATGGAAACTAAAAGAAAAAGTAACAGATAGAGAGTTGCGACTAAAAGACACTTTGGAACATGTTATAGGCAATATATTTTCTCAAGACTCTGAACTGGCGTTATATATCTTCAGGCAATTAAAGGTGGTTAACTTAAGGGTTATTATAAAATCTAGTGTTGTAATGGATTTGTTTGTAAATAAATCAGAGGGATTGGATAACGAAAATCTAACTAGGTTAAAGGTAAGTTGTCTATGTTTGTCAGCAAAGTATTATGCGAGTGAAGACTTTGATGAGAGTCGGTTTGAAAACGTTAGTCAGTATGATCGTTACTTTTCATTCAACTCTCTTATTAATTCATATTTAGATTCTCAGGTAATTACGGATGAACTGTTCAATAATAAGAATAGATTTATTGTAAATAGACAAATAGAAAATGACAATGATGAAGCTTTTAAGACGATAATAGAAATGTTTGAGAATACATTTTGTTATAACTCTCAAGAGTTGCTAAGGTTATCTGGTGAGTTTGTCAAAAGACCGTCATTAAATGAAAGTCAGTTAATCTTTATAGTAAACGTTATTCACAAACTTGGTGGTTTAGTAAGTAGCGAAACTATAGAATATTGGTTTAATGTGGAAAGTAAAAGTCAGTGGTTTATTCGTGATTTATTAAGTGTATTTGAGTCTGGTGATACTTATGAAGAAATTCTTCAATACCAAGAACAAGAAGATACGACTAGTGAAGATGATAATACAGATGTGTCGTCTGATGAAACTAGTAGCTTTATCGCAGCTTATTTAATTCAATCTAATAATTCTAACCTAAAATATTTTGAAGATGATCTTAGTGTATACAGTAAAGATGACTGGATGAATTATATTTCAAGTCATGATCCAGTTAATTTATTCCGTAAAATTCAAGATGGGATCTTTCAGTTTATTGAAGAAGGTAAAGGTGAAAATCTCAAGCAAGCACTAATTGAAATCAGTATAGAGCCGATACAAAGAATGCGGTTGGTAAATATTTTTGGTACTAGGATTAATAATATATTAAATTAATCCTAATACCCATTGATGAGCTACAAGTTTGCTAACAAGCAATTTAAGAGGGATTCACAACGCTTGGCATTTTTGCTTCTACTTCGAATTTAGTGTTTATGGCACAATGCGTTAGGTTTGGGTGGAGGCGTTGTTCACCCCTTAATTGGGCGTTAAATTTCAAAGGATATGAATCAGTTGTCATCTAAATTGTTAGCAATATTTATTACTTTTCTCTTGGGTTATGGCGTAGCTAGTTATCAGTCTGCTCGGGCTGAACTTAAGGAGGAACTCAATGATTACCAAAGAGAAATACTAATTGCTTCTAGGTTGTTGGAAGAATATGGTGAAATTTGTGCCAAGTCAAAACATAGTAATTTTTCGCCTTATGTTGAACATGCAATAAGTCGCTATGAGTTACTGGTCAAAAAATCCGAAGGTTTCCCGTATCTTATGGGCGAGAATTTTATTTTTGATCATGAAGAATCTGTATTTGAGTTTAAAGAAAAAACAGGAAAAATACGTAAAGCTGTAAGTTCGTGTAAAGAAACTTAACAAGCCTCTGAATTAAGATTTACCAAGGCTGTCATGCCATTTGCTGAGAAAATCGCCCGCCAGCGCATGGTTCACTTATTAGAGGGGCGTTAAATAGCCAAGGACACATCGGCGATAAAATGACCTACGAAGAATTCTATTACAGTATCGATTGCAAGTTTCCTTACCATGATGAAAGTGAATGGAAACGAATCATAGAGCAATCAATTGACTTAGGTGAAGATGCTCCCTTTCTAGTGCTTCATGAAATATGTCGTTTGCCAGCATCAGAGAAGTTGAAGCAAGAAAAGCACATGGAAATGTATAATTATTGGAAGCAATCATTTTCCAGCCCTGTGCAGGAAATCGTTGAACCAGCTTCACTTTCGTACATTAATAAAAACAAGCTAACCGACTCTGAAGCACTGGAAATAATGGATAAGCTTTCTGAATTTCCAAAATCCTATAATGCTCTTCAAGTTGTTTTATTTTCTTGCCCAGACGATGACGAACTGGTCGACGAAAAATACGAAAGCATTGTAGTTAAATGGAAGTCGGCTACTTAACAAACCACTGAAGCGGGACTCGTAACAGTTGGCTCGGTTCCGCTTCGCTACACATTTTAGCCAACTATTACTCGCTCCATAGTGGGGTGTTAGTTTCCCATGGAGGAAATTATCGAATATATTGAATTGGGTGGAGCATATTTAATATTAGAACCTAATGATGGAGAACCTCGTTTCAAATATGAGGCTATTCAATTTGAGACTAGTACTGATTCTGGTTGGTTCTATATACTTAATCTTGAAGAGCTTCAACGAACTGAAAGCGGGTTTACTTGGGTGGAAGGCATTTTTTCTTTTGAGTTGAAGTTTATTAAAATCGTAAATAGCTTGTACAAATTTAGAATCACCAAGTATATTTTTGGCTTTATTCCTTACAACGCTTATCGTGGTGAAATTGGAATTACAGATAAAAACAAGCTAATAAACTTTATTGAGAATGGAAACTAATAAGTGACTGAGGCGTTATTTATACAGTGATTAGTATCAATTTGATGATGGGGCAGAGCCAAGAACCTAACTCAAACTTGTTTTGGCTCCACCTTTCCACATCGTCTAATCGAAGAGATGGATAGCTGGGTGTAGATACGCCGGTGAGCTTTTGAAACAGGGGCGCTCTTTGACATCCATGTCATTGCGGCATTCGTGAGTCCATTCACATCAGATGTTTAGACAGAGCCTAAAGGGACTATTCTCCATAAACAAAGAGTCGGTGTCTCACAGGCGTATCTGCACGACAAGGTCGCTCTTACACATCCCTGTGTTCGCGACATTGGTGCGTCCATACACTGCACCTGCTGCAAGCAATTCAAAACAGTGACGGTCAACGCTAGAGTTAGCTTTACTACAGGACAAACCAAGCTAGATGCTAGGTTTAGAAATCTCCGCCACCACTATTCCACTTACTGTAAGTAATTCAAGAACAACTGCGAATAGTGCTAGCTGGGTAAATGCTAACTACCCTATGGAAATAGTTTAAAGAAGGGTAAGCATAACCCTAGGCAATAAAAAGCGGCCTTGTTTGGCCGCCTTCGAACGTTCAAATTTTAATAGAGATTCTCGAAATAACTCTCGATGATGAGTACTGCCGACATGGAGTCTACCTGGCCCTTGGATAGGGCCTTGTAGCCGCCCATCTCGAACAGCCTGGCCTTGGCATCTGCCGTGGTGAGGCGTTCATCCTGGGTGGCGGTCTTGACGCCGAAGCGGCCGCTGATGCGGTTGGCGAACTTGCGGGCTCTCTGGGTCATCTCCTGCTCTGTGCCATCCATGTTGAGGGGCAGGCCGACGACGATAAGGTCGGGTTTCCACTCCTTGATAAGCGCCTCTATCTCTTCCCACCTGGGGATGCCGTCGTTAGCCTTGAGGGAGGCGAGGGGAGTGGCGCTGCCGGTGATCTGCTGTCCGATGGCGACGCCTATGCTCTTGGTGCCGAAGTCGAAGCCCAAGACGCTTGCTGAACTCATAGTGAATTTTATCCTTTACTGTTAGGCGTGACCGGCCTGGGAGGAGAGCTGCCAGATGTCGAAGCCCAGTGATTCAGTGGCCTTCTGCCAGCGGCTCTCATGGTCTGTGTTGAACATGAGGTCGATATTGGCCGGGATGGAGAGCCAGGTGTTGTCGGCTAGTTCCTGTTCCAGCTGATGACGCCCCCAGCCGGCGTAGCCGAGGGCGACGATAAACTGCTCGGGGGCCTCTTTGCTGCCCAAGGAGGTGAGCACGTCTCTTGAGGTGGTAAGCATGAGATCTTCACTGATCTGCTGGCTGTTGCTCCACTGTGGCTGCGGCGTATGCAGCACGAAGCCCTTCTCCTGCCCCACGGGCCCGCCCACCAAGACTTTGCTGTTGATGCTCTCTATGGTGTGAAAATCATCCAGCTCCATCTGCCTGAGCAGCTCATTGACATCGACCCCTATGGGGCGGTTTATCATCAGCCCCATGGCGCCTTGTTCGTTGTGCTCACACAGGTAGATCACGCTGCGCTCGAAGAAGGTGTCCTTAAGCGAGGGCATGGCAATGAGTAAATGATTTTGCAAACTATCCATCTAGCGCTCCAATGGGTTAACCACCCGCCAGTTTCACCTGATAATTCAGTTTTTCCAGCAGTGTCTTCAGCTGCTCTCTGTTGTCTGTTTGGATCTCTATGTTGAACTCTTTTACCGTGCCGCCGCAGCCGCACTGTTTTTTCAGCTTCTGCGCCAGTGCCTTGAGCTCTTTCTCGTCCAGGCCAAGGCCCTTGATCACTGAGACGCCTTTACCTTTGCGGCCCTTGCTGTCTTTATGAATGCGCACTATGCCGTCGCCTTCAGGGATGGCCTTGGTTTCCTTGGGCTGGTCGATTTTGCCGCCATCAGTGCTGTACACCAGGGCAATATTGGGATCGATTCTCATCATCTGTCACATGCTTAACTAAGATACCCTGAGTCTATCAAATTGAAACTCCCTTGTGGGAGGAGTAATTCTTAGATACGAAAAAAAGACCACCCTAGGGTGGTCATGGATAAGCATAGATACCAAATGCAGGGAGGTATCGATGTTTTAATATCCCAAGGCGCCGGGCGAGCTGGCGCAATCAGTGAGCAAAACTCTTTAAGCGAAAACCCTTTTAGCGAAACCTAGAGACTAGAGGTACTGCATTGCCAACATCAGCAGCGACAGGCCTGTGTAGGCGGCGCAGGGGAGGATGAATCGGTGAAAACGGCTGATGGCCACGCTACAGGCGGTGAGGGCGAAGCCGATGGCGATGCTGGCATGACTCGAGCTATAGCCCTTCGCCATGGCGATCATCATGATGACCAAGGCCAGTAGGGGCAGGGTAAAGAGTACCCACTGGGAGGTCTTTACCTTGGGGCTCTCCGCCATGGGCGTGGCCAAAGATTTAGGGGCAAACATGAAGATGGCGCTGGCGATAACAAATGCTGTGATAAACCAAGTCATGGGACAGATCTCATATAACACCAATTGATAATCATTATCATTTAGGCTTTTACTGAAGTCAAGCTGAACGAAACGCTATTTACAATAAAGAAGAGTTGTAGAACAGAGGTTTGCTATGTAAGCTTTAGGATAAATTCCTGTTTAAGTCATGCCTGAAACATGCTGGAGAGTCTATGAAAAAGGTGATTATCTTAGCCGCTGCACTTGCCCTGTCGGCCTGTAGCACACTGAAAACCAGCTCTGATTATGATCCCAAGGTCAACTTCGATGATGTGAAGAGCTATGCATGGGTGGTGAAGAAGACTGACGATACCACCTACAACTTAGATGGCTTGATGGATCAGCGCGTTCGCGAGGCGGTAGACCGTGAGCTGCAGATGAAGGGGATTAGCAAGGTCGAGGCGGACAACGCCGACGTGCTGGTGAACTACTTCACTAAGGTCGACAAGAAGATCAATGTCGATACCTTTAATACAAACTTCGGTTATGATCCTTACTACTATGGCCCGGGTTGGGGCTGGGGCGGTAGCGTTCACACCCAGACCACGGTACGTGAGTATGAGGTGGGCACCCTGGTGCTGGACATGATCAACAAAGAGACGGGTAAGCTTATCTGGCGCGGCTCTGTGGCCGATACCATTCGTGACAAGAGCACCCCAGAGGAGCGCGTCGAGGTGGTCAACAAGGCGGTAGCGGCCATGATGCTTAACTACCCACCACAGAAAGAGGCGAAATAGCCTCTCTATGAGCTAAGAGTTAAGATGAAAGCGGCCAACAGGCCGCTTTTTTAATCCCCTACTTTCTATCATTTCTCTCTACAGTCAGTCTCTGTAGTTTCTTGCCGGCATTTCGAGGCTAATGTTTCGAGCCTGTCATCTGTCCCATCACTAAGAAGTGTGAACCGGGTGGCGCGGCCAGGGGCGCATTTGCACCTTCCTTCGACCAAAGTCCTAGTTATTCCACCGCTGGCCTGGTGTTATGCTGCCTCGACCAGGATTTTTTAAACTCATGATTTAATCGTATCTAGGGGGCAGCGTGGAACAGTTTTTACAGCAGTGGTTTCACCACTATGAGAAAGGCGAAGGCGTCGAGGCTAAGGAGCTTAGCCAGGAGACCTTGAGTCATTGGCAGCAGCTGCTGGGCGGCGCCAAATCAGGTGACCTGGAGCACTGGCAGAAGAATCCGCCGGGGCGTCTGGCACTTATTCTTCTCATGGGGCCGGTGGCGCATCTGCTGGAAGACGAGGCGGCGCTAGCGCTGCAACTCAAGGCGCGGGATCTCTGTGTCTCCGGCGTGGACCGCGGCTTCGATACCCAGCTCGAGCCTCTGCAGCGTCGCTGCTTCTACGATCCTCTGTTCTATTCCAGCAAGAGTGAAGACAGGGCATTGCTGGTTCGCTTGCTTGAAGGGATGCAATCCCACATGGCAACCACCGCTAGGCCAGCCTGGAGCCACTGGTATCAGCAGGCCTCACTCGCTAATTAGATTGCTACTCAAGCGCAGCTGCAAATAGCTAGTCCATCGCTGGCGAGTCATCCGGCTCGCCACGACTATCTTTTAACTCGGCTCTCTTATCTCAGATCTCCTATCTACTCTCTTCAATCTCGCTCTCCTACCTCAGCAGCATCGGGAATAGGTCGCCATAGTCCGACTAGGCGATGGCGGCGCTTAAGATTCGCCGGAATACCTGACTCACCTCCAGGTTGACGCTGCTGTGCTGGATCAGATCCACGTTGGCAATCCAGCCCATCTGCTCCATATTCAGCGGAATCGGGCACAGCTGCCCCTGGGCCAGGGCGTCCTGCACCAGGTGCTCCGGCAGTAGCGTCCAGCCGAAGCCTGACTTGGCCAGATCCAGCAGGGCATAGTAGCTGTCGGCCAGCCAGAGCTGGGGCGAGTGCTCCGCCTGAAAGCTCGATTGCTGCGTCTGCTTGCTGCCTATGGTGAGCTGACGATGAAGCTTCAATTGGTCGAGGTTGTTGGTCTCTGCCTTGGCCAGTGGGTGATTAGGGCTGACCACAGGCTCAAACTTCACCGACCCCAAAGATTCGAAGTCTATCTGCTGGGGATAAATCTCCTCGCTGAAGATCACCCCCATGTCGACGTTTTGCCGCCTCACCTGTTCGATGATCTCCTTGCTGGGGAGCATGCGCAGCTCGAGCTGCATCAGGGGGTATTTGTCGGCAAACAGATTTAGATGCTGACTGAGCTCTGAGAAGGGCACCCCTTCATCGATCGCCAGACGAAATTGTTGCGGCAGACCGGCGTCCAGCGAGCTTATGAGGGATTGCAGCCTTAGGTGCTGAGCGATCACCGCCTTGGCCTGGGGCAGCAGGGTCTGACCGGCCGGGGTGAGCACAGGATAGCGGCCACTGCGGTCGAACAGCTGCTTGTCGCAGTCTATCTCCATGTTGATGATCTGCTGGCTCACCGCAGATTGTACCTTGTTGAGGCGCCGGGCGGCCGCCGAGAAGGAACCGGTTTCCACCGTGGCCAGAAAGAGTTGTAGCTGCTCGAGTGTCGGCATATCGTAAAATGAGATGGTATCTAACTTTTATGTATCATAAATATGGATGAAAATGGTCGCAAGTTAATTTTGCGGAGCGACGACCATGTCTACTTTAGAGAGAATCCTACATTCGGTGCTTTTTGAGATCTTTGCCCTGGCCTTAGTAGTGCCCATCGCCATCTGGTTCACCGGCCACGGTGTGGGTGAGATGGCCGCCGTCGGTATTGGTCTTAGCCTCTATACTGTCACCTGGAACTACTTCTACAACCTGGGGTTCGACAACTATTTCGGTGAAGATCGCACCAAGCGATCGCTTAAACTGCGGGTGGTGCATGCGCTGGGCTTCGAAGGTGGATTAGTCTTTGTGACCGTGCCTGTGGTGGCCTGGTTCTTGGGGATCACCATATGGCAATCTTTGATGCTGGAGGCGGTTTTCTTAGTGGTGTTTTTCTTCTATGCCATTATCTTTAACTGGCTTTTTGACTGGGCAAGATCTAAGTTTTATGGGCAGCGTGCGAAGGCTTAACGAGGTGAGTGCACGCGGCAGCTAGGTGATAGCCAAAATGAGAATTAATTTCACTAGATAGATATTCTTATATTGGAGATGCAGGCAGAAGGATATAAAATGTATCCCTGTCTGCATCTTTATATTTGATTGTTTTTCATGCGTTTTGAGATAGCTCTGTTTGAGATAGCTCTGCTTGAGTTAGTTGTTTGAGTGAGTTGTTTGAGAGAGTGCCATGAGTGCTTTATATGACAGATATGAGTGATCCAAGGGCCTATGCCCGCAAAATGCCGATTAGAAGCAGTTCGTTTGCCGCTAAGCTGAGCCTAGGCTTAATCTGTGTTGTCTGCGGCCTCTGCATTAGTGGCGCCGTGCTGGCTCTTGGCTGGGTCGATAGCGATTTAGATGGCGTGCCAGACAGTAAAGATGCCTGCCCGCACTCTCGCCCCAATGCCGTGGTCGATGCTAAGGGCTGCGAGATAAGGCGAGGTGAAATAGCTTGCATCGCGCCCGAGGGAGAGCTGCTGACCTTTTGTGAACCGGCCGCTCAGACAGCCAAAAATGGGCAAGCCAGACAGAATAAGCAAGACGAGCAGGTTAAGAGGTCGATAGGCGAGTCCAATGTCGTGCGCGTCTACTTTGCCTTCGCCAGTGCCGAGGTGAGTATCGACCAGTGGCAGCAGCTGGCCAAGGTGCGCGACTTTCTTAGCACGAGTGATGCAAATGCAAGGCTCACCCTGGTCGGGCACACGGATAATATAGGCAGCGAGGCGGTGAATCTTAGTTTGTCACGCCAGCGCGCCGAGCGGGTAAAACAGATTTTTGTTCAAGATTATGGTGTGAAGGCGGAGCGACTGTCGATAGTCGCCAAAGGTGCCAGTCAGCCCGTGACCGATAACCTTGGTCCTGGCGAGCGGGCCTTGAACCGCAGAGTCGAGTTTATAGTTGAGGCCAGGTAATACTGGTCCATTTTATTAGGGAGCGTTACATGGAAAATTTGGATAAATATATCGAGCAAGCGCCTGAGCTGATCCTGACCTATGGTCTGCAGGTGGTCTTCGCCATTATCATCTTTATTATTGGTAAGTACCTGGCCAATGTGGCTAAGAAGCTTACCACTAAGTTGATGAATAAGCGTAAGATCGACAAGACTGTGGTCTCTTTCGTGGCTAACATGGCCTGGGCTTTGGTGTTTGTCTTCACTGTGATCGCCACGCTTGGGCAGATCGGTGTTCAGACGGCTTCTCTGGTTGCCGTTATCGGTGCCGCCGGTTTGGCGGTTGGTCTGGCGCTGCAAGGCTCGCTGTCTAATTTCGCCTCTGGCGTGCTTATGGTGCTCTTCCGTCCTTGCCGCGTAGGTGACTACATAGAGGCGGCAGGTATCGCGGGTACGGTCGATGAGATCACCATCTTCTCCACTAAGCTACGCACCCCAGATAACAAGGTGATCGTGGCGCCTAACTCATCAATCATGAATGGCACCATCACTAACTATTCGGCCATGGAAACCCGTCGTATCGACTTGGTTATCGGTGTGTCTTACGATGCCGACCTAAAGCAGACCAAGGCCGTGCTTAAGCAGGTATTGGACAACAACGCCTACATTCTGAAAGATCCTGCCTACACAGTGGCACTGACCGAGCTGGCGGATTCTTCAGTTAACTTCGTGGTACGTCCTTGGGTTAAGGGTAGCGACTACTGGCCGGCCCGTTTCGAGATCCTAGAGCAGATCAAGCTGGCGCTGGACGAGAACAATATCGGTATTCCATATCCACAGATGGATATCTATGTCAAAGAGACGCCAGCGGCTTAAGCCTTGGCTCGATTGACAGTAAAAAGGTCGGCATTTGCCGACCTTTTTTTGTGCCTGAATTCAGGGCTGAGCGCCAACTTTCTTATTGGGACTGACTGTCCTGGTTGCCGTTGATAGTCGAACTTGGGCATGCCCCAGTGATAGCGAATGGCCAGCATGCGGAAGCTAAAGCCAACACTCAGGCTGATGGCCAGGTTGACCCAGTCGGTCACCTTGAATTCAGGGCTGAGCGCCAACTTTCTTAGTGGGCCTGACTGTCCTGGTTGCCGTGATCGCCATGCTGATAGTCGAACTTGGGCATGCCCCAGTGATAGCGAATGGCCAGCATGCGGAAGCTAAAACCGACACTCAGGCTGATGGCCAGGTTGACCCACTCGGTCACCTCAAAGCTGCGCAGCAGCATGTAGAGGCTAGCGGTGGTCAGCGAGACCAGGGCGTAGAGCTCCTTCTTGAAGATCAGCGGCACCTGATTACAGAGGATGTCGCGGATCACCCCGCCGAAGACGCCGGTGACCACTCCCATGACGATGGCAAGTGTCGGGCTAAAGCCCAGCAGCAGGGTCTTCTGGGCGCCCACAATGGAAAATACTGCCAGGCCCAAAGCGTCTATGGCCAGAAACAGTTTGGAGAGATAGCGCATCACGGGCGAGATGATGACCGTCAGCAGCGAGGCGAAGGCGATGGCCAGCAGGTAATGGATATTCTCTACCCAGATGAGGGGGTAGTTGCCCAGGAGGATGTCGCGTAGGGTACCGCCGCCGATGGCGGTGGCACAGCCTATGATGACCACGCCAAACAGATCCATCTGTTTTCTGCCGGCGCACAGCGCACCTGTCATGGCCTCGGCCAGTATGCCGATGAGCCAGAGTAGGGTGATAAATTCAGCTTCTTGCATTGTCGATTCAGTCGGGAAAAAAGAGAGCGCATATTGCCAGTCTCTCACGGGAAATGACAGCGAGATTATTTGAAAAATTCGGATTAGATTTTTTAATTCTATATGTTGGTGAACTTTGGCTTGTTAGCAGTTTGTTTCCTTAAATATGGCTTGTTGTGGTTTTCATACTATTAGTTTATTCAGGTTAAAGCTAAGGGTGAGTGACGCCTAATGATAATTTTCTCGGCTGGCGATAGGGCAGGCTCTAGCGAGGGCGGGCGACGAGGAGTACTATTTGCGCTCGGTGTATCATTTTTAAGATGAGTAGGATGGGGAAGATGATTGATTTTCGCAGTGACACAGTAACTCAGCCCACGGCGGCGATGCGCCGCGCCATGGCAGATGCCCAGGTTGGCGACGATGTGTATGGAGACGATCCCAGTGTTAACCGACTGGAGGCGATGGCGGCAGAGCGTTTTGGATTCGATAGTGCCCTGTTTACCTCCTCTGGCACCCAGGCCAACCTGCTGGCGCTGATGTCCCATTGTGATCGTGGCGACGAGTATCTCTGTGGTCAGCAGGCCCATAACTATAAGTTCGAAGGGGGCGGAGCGGCTGTGCTGGGCAGCATTCAACCTCAGCCGCTCACCAACCAGCCTGATGGCAGCATCTTGCTGTCGGATATCGAGGCGGCCATCAAACCGGACGATTTCCATTTTGCCCGCACTCGTCTCCTGAGTCTGGAAAACACCATAGGCGGCAAGGTGTTGCCACAGTCCTATCTGGCCGAGGCCCAGGCGCTGGCCTTCAACAAACGGCTCAAGATCCACTTAGATGGCGCCCGCATCGCCAATGCGGCGGTGGCCCAGAATCTGGATATCGCCGATATTACCCAGTATTTCGACTCTGTCTCTATCTGTCTCTCTAAGGGACTGTGCGCCCCCGTGGGCTCGCTGCTACTCGGCGATGAGCGGCTGATCAACAAGGCCCGTCGCTGGCGTAAGATGCTCGGCGGCGGCATGCGTCAGGCGGGGATTTTGGCGGTGGCTGGTGAAATCGCCCTGAACGAGCAGGTCTCCCGCCTGGCCGTAGATCATGAAAACGCCCGCTATCTGGCCGAGCAGTTAAGCAGCCTCGATGAGTTTGAGGTGGATCTCGCCGAGGTGCAGACCAACATGTTGTTTGCCCGGGTGGCAGAAGGTGTCGCCATCGACAAGCTGACCGCGTCACTGAAGGCATCTGGTATCCTCATCAGCCCGGGCAAGACGCTGCGGCTGGTCACCCACGCCGATATCCGCCGCGAAGATATCGACCTCTTTATCGATAAGCTCAAGGCGCTGCTCTGAGCGATTAGTCTAACGAGACAGCCATAGTGAAAGCAAAAAGCCATCCTCAGGATGGCTTTTTTGTTATCAGGTAAACGGCCTAGTGATGATGGTCGTGGCCGCCTTCAAGTAGCTTGCCATCGGCCGAGTAGAAGCCTGAGCTGCCGTGCTGAATGAAGCCCTGGGTGATCATCTTGGCGATGAAAGGGTCAGACTCGCTGTCGCCCACATCGGCAAAGTCGAGGTCTTGGTAACCCGAAGTCAGCAGGTCGAAACCTTGCTGGTTGATAGGGGTCAGCTTGGTGAGTTGATAGTGAAGCTGCTGCTCGCCCTGGGTAATGGTCAGGCTGGCGGGTAGCTGGAGTTCGTTTATCCAGTCAAGTTCCAGAGACTGCTGCTTGCCTTGGGCGTGTGCTTTGCCCTTATGGGAGCCGCTGTTGTGAGTGTAGCTTTGCTGGGTAAAGCAGGCATCCTGATGCTGCTCGCCCTTATCGAATTGGTTCAAGGCGGCGGGGGCGATCAGATGAAACTGCTTGTCGATATCCGTATGAATATTAAGGGCCAGCAGATCGCTACGGCGATAGCTGATAGAGCGTTTCTGCTCGGGGAAGTAGCGTACATACTCGCCATTCTTCTGCCAGGCCTCATAGCTTACCGGGCCGCGCTGATAGATGATGGTGTCGTCGAAGCGGGTCAGGATCAGCTGGTGGGCCTGCGCCTTATCATCGTTTCCAGCGGTTATCTGATAGCTGGCTTGAAAGCGTGTCGGCTGAGCGGCGCTGTCGCAGACCAGAGTGCTGGCGGCATGCTGATGTCCTTGGCTGTCTGACTGAGCGTGAGCCATGGCTAGTTTTCCAAGGAGCAGGTTGCCCATTAGCAGGCTGCCGGTGACGCCTAAGAAGAGTGAGACTGACTTGAATGTTGAGCGAGACATAATAGACCTACTGATATTTCTCTTTAACCAAATAAGCAGCCTGACAGCCTAGTTTAATAGGTGTCAGGCTGCGGGTCGCTGCGCCTTATTGCGCTGCGGCGGCTTCTGCCTTCTTGACCAGGTCACCGGCATAGTTCATCACATGGAAGATGTGATTCTGCTCTACGGTACCCTCAACCAGGCTTGCACCTGGACCACGGGCGAAGATGGCCACATCTTCACCGGCATGGGTTTCGCTTTCCAGCGGTACTAGGGCTTCCTGGTGGAAACCGGCACTCTGGGTGTCGATGTAGTTCAGATCCACACGACCAGGCTCGGCGGCGTAGTTGTAACGCTCGTCGCCACCGGTTTCCAGCGAGCCAAAGCCCAGACCGTTGGCATAGCCGACAGTGGTGTATGGCATGCCGTTGGCATCGGTAGAGTTAGTCACAGACGGCTGACCGTTTGCATCGTTGCTCTTAACCAGACCTAGGATTGGGTTACCACGGGTTGGATAACCTGCGATGGTGAACACATGGCTGTGGTCGGCGGTGACCATCAACAGGGTGTCGTTAGCCGAGGTCTTCTCCATGGCAACACGTACTGCCTCAGACAGGGCGATAGTGTCGTGCAGGGCACGGGCAGCGTTACCGGCATGGTGAGCGTGGTCGATACGACCGGCTTCGACGATCAGCACGAAGCCTTTGTCGTTCTTGCTCAGAATGTCGATACTCTTAGCCGTCATCTCGGCTAGTGAAGGCTCGCCGTTTACGCCATCTTCGACTCTGTCATAGTCATATTCCATGTGAGACGAGTTGAACAGACCCAGAGCGTGCTCTGTGGTGCTTGTGTCCATGGCCAGGAAGCTGTCACGGTCGGTCACATAGGCGGCGTTAGGGTACTGCGCCATCCACTCGGCGGTCAGGTCACGACCATCTTTACGCTTACCCGCCTTGCCTTCTGGATCGATAGTGGTGTTAGGGATGAAGGCGCGACGACCGCCACCCATGACCACGTTGATCCCCTTGCCGTCGTTGAAGTCCAGCATCTGGGCGGCAATGTCTTTACAGCCATTGGTAACGGCTTCGGCCGGCAGGTTGCTGTCTGCTTCCCAATCACGCTCTGGCACATGGGCATAGGTCGCCGCAGGGGTAGCGTGAGTGATACGGGCGGTAGAGACCACACCGGTAGACATGCCCGCCATTGCGGCCAGTTCCAGCGAGGTGACCAGATCTTGGCCTGTAGTTGATGAACAGACACCGCGCTCGACGCCTTCACCCTGAGAGATCACGCCTACGTCTGTCTTCACACCGGTGACCATGGCGGTCATGGTGCCGGCAGAGTCAGGCGTTTGGCCATCGACGTTATAGGTCTTTGCCAGACCTAGGTGAGGCAGGGTCTCGAAAGAGAGTGAGTTCTCTTCACCTGTCTGACCTTTTAGCTGACCGTCGAGGATGCGCGCCGCGGTCACGGTTGACACGCCCATGCCGTCGCCCACAAACAGAATGATGTTCTTGGCGGCGCCTGCCTCATTGTTGTTGGTCATGCCCGACGCCTTAGTGACGCGGTTTTGGCCATCGATATACCATTGGTTAACGCCGGTCCAGTCTTTGCCGTTAGTGCCGTTGCTACCGTCGGTACCTGGCGTACCTGCGGTGCCATCTTTACCGTTATCACCGTCGCTACCACAAGCCGCTAGGCCGAGAATGGCTGCTAGAGACAGTACTAGTAGTTTCTTATTCATTTTGTTGCTCCCAATTAATACTTAGTACCGCCAAGCGCTTGGGCTTGGTTGATGATGTGGAAAATGACGTTCTGTTCCATCACGCCCTGTACCAGGTTTGAGCCTGGGCCTGTGGCGTGCAGGCTGATATCTTCACCGGCGTGTGTCTCGCTACCCATAGGGATAAGTGACTGCTGCATAAAGTCTTTGTCTTGCGTATCGACAGAAGATAGGTCGTCACGATTACCCACAACGGCGCCAGGACCATTGGTGTAACCTAGGGTGGTGTATGGCTTGCCATCTAGGGCGGTTGAAACAGTGCCGTCTACGCCATGTACCAGACCAAGGATAGGGTTACCACGTTTTGGATAGCCTGCGATGGTGAACACGTGGCTGTGGTCGGCGGTAACCAGGATCAGTGTCTCATCTGGGTTGGTGTTTTCTACCGCGGCCTTAACGGCGTTAGAGAGTTCGACGGCGTCAGCCAGGGCGCGCTTGGCGTTGCCCGCGTGGTGACCGTGGTCGATACGGCCCGACTCGACGATCAGCAGGTAGCCGTTGTCGTTCTTCTTCAGCATCTCGATAGACTTTTCAGTCATCTCGGTCAGTGAAGGCTCGCCACCTACATCGTCGGCGCGATCGGCTTCATATTCCATGTGAGATGAGTTGAACAGACCCAGCAGGTGGTCTGTGGTGGCAACATCGATGGCGTTGAACTCTTCGCTGTTCCACACATAGGCGGCGTTGTCGAAGTTTTCAACCCAAGCCTTGGTCAGATCCATGCCATCCTTACGCTGACCCTTCTTATTTTCACCGTCGGTAACTGTGTTAGGGATGAAGGCGCGGCGACCGCCACCCAGGGCGACTGTCAGGGCATTGTCTTTATCGCGCATGACCATCTGGTAGGCGATATCCTTACACTCGTTAGCCACTGCCTCGGCAGGCAGATTGGCGTCTGATTCCCAGTCGCGCTCAGGGCTGTTGGCATAGGTAGCCGCTGGCGTGGCGTGGGTGATACGGGCAGTAGAAACTACGCCGGTAGACAGGCCCTTAGCGTTGGCCAGATCAACCAGGGTGACCAGCTCGTTGCCTTTAGATGACAAACAGTTACCACGCAGTGACTGGTCAGATACGGAGATAACACCCGCCTTAGACTTAACGCCCGTGGCGATGGCTGTCATGGTGCCGGCGCTGTCAGGAGTCTGTTGGTTAGTGTTGTAGGTCTTGATCAGGGCGGTATGGTCGAACTTCTCGAAGCTTAGGAAGTTCTCTTCACCACCTTGGTTACCGGCCATCTGCTGGCCTTGGTAGATACGCGCGGCGGTCAGGGTAGAGATCCCCATACCATCGCCCACAAATAGAATGACGTTTTTGGCCTTTGCTTTGGTTTCTAGTGTGGCCTTGTCTGACACCCGTTGGGCACTTTCCTTATACCAATGGCTGTCTGTCTGAACACTGGGTAACACGGCGCTGTTGGCGGCCATGGTTACTAGGCTGCAAGAGATCAACGCAGCTAATCTTTTTATCATCATCACTTTCATCATCCGTATTGGGTTGAAGTAAATTGTTCGCTATTTGAGATAAAGCGGCCTGATTGTCAGGTATCCAGATGACAGAATTGATGAATTAAGATTGCAGTTATGTGAAGCTAAGATGTCGAAACCCTTTTTATGCCTGAGTTAACTTGGTGCAAAGGGCACTAAAACGGTGAGATAAGTGTATATGGTGAAATTTTAAGTTATTGTTTTTATGTTTAATTAATTTGTTGGTCTGTTTCTTGTAACGCTTTCGTCTGAGTCTATCAGGGAGAGCCCAAATGAAATATTACAGTCGACGCTTTATTAAACCCGAACATTTAAATCCGGCTAATGCATTGTTCGGCGGACAGTTATTAAGCTGGATAGATGAGGAGGCGGCCATCTTCGCGGCCTGTCAGATGAATAGCCAGAGCATAGTCACCAAGATCATCTCAGAGATCAACTTCATGACGCCAGCGCGCCAGGGGGATGTGATTGAGTTCGGCTTAGCACTCATCAGCGCCGGGGTCAGTTCCATTACCGTCTGCTGCGAGGTGCGTAACAAGGCGACTCGGTTGCCTGTGGTGACCATAGATAAGATGATCTTCGTTAACGTGGATGAGAACGGCCTGCCCAAGCCCCATGGTATGCGGGCTAATGCTGCCTAATAGCTGCTTAGTCGCTGCTTAAGAGCTGCTACATAGAGTCTAAAGCTGCGCCAGAGATAGCCAATAAAAAAGAGGGCCTATTTGCCCTCTTTATCTTTATCTTCAGAACAAGGCCACTAGGCCGGTCCGATTTAATTTTCTTTGCTCAGGTCTTCTTTGACCGATTTGACCGCATCGCGGGACGCATGACCAATCGCCTTGGTAGTGTCGCGGGTGGCGTGGCCGATATCTGTGGTCACCTCTTTGGTGGTGTTACCTATTGAGCGACCTGCATGCTTAAGGTCGGCGCAGGCGCTAAGGGCGCCAAGGATCATAACCGCGCTAATAATTTTTTTCATAATGATCTCTTGTTGACAAAAGTTGTCACATTTTAACCCGTTAGCCCATCGAGCGAAAGCCTCCCCAAAAGGGAGGCTCATAATGGCTAGGGCTGTGCACTCGATTAGCGCCTCGACTGTTACTTGGTGAACGTCTTAGTGCAGCTTGAGGTGAGGGTGGATGATGCGGCTGATCCCTTTGGCGAACATCAACAGGGTGCCTTTAAATATCCCATGTAGTTCAATTAGATGGCGACGATAGAGCGAGGTATAGACGAACCTGGCTATTTTGCCTTCCACCAATACGCCACCGCCGATGAAGGACATCAGGTTGCCCACGGTATGGAACTTGGATAGGTTTACCAGCGAGCCGAGATCTTTATAGAGGTACTCCTTGCTGGGGGGCTGCCCGGCTAGCATCAGGCTGATGTTGTCCGCCGTCATCAGCGCCATCTGCCGTGCCGACTGGCCTCTCGGCGGCACCCAGGAGCCGTCTGGCTGCGGGCAGGCGGCGCAGTCGCCGATGGCGAAGATGTGGGGATCCCGGGTAGTCTGCATGTTGGGTTTAACCATCACCTGATTGATCTGATTGCTTTCCAGGCCGCCAATCTCACGCATAAAGTCGGGCGCCTTCACCCCGGTGGACCAGATGGTCATGTCGCTGGCGATGGTCTGGCCGTCGCAGGTATGCAGCGCATTTACATCCACCCGGTCGATACGAGTATTGGTCATGACCCGAACGCCAATCTGATTAAGCTGGTTCGTTACCGCCTGGGAGATCTCCTGCTTCTCCACCTTGGGCAGGATGCGTGAGTCGGCCTCGATCAGCGTGACCTCTAACAGGCTGGTGTCTATCTTATAGCCGAAGCCGCTGAGCTGCTCGACCGCATGGTGCATCTCGGCGGACATCTCGACGCCGGTCGCCCCGGCGCCGACCACGGCGATTTTGATCTTGTCGTCCAGCTGGTGGTGGCTGGCATAACGCATAAATTTATTGAGCAGCATGGTGCGGATCTGCATCGCCTGTTGGGTGTTGTCGAGGAAGACGCAGTGTTCCCTGACCCCAGGGATCTTAAAATCGTTGGCGATACTGCCGATGGCCAGCACCAGATAGTCGTAATCTATGCGTCTGGCAGGCAGGAGTTCATTGCCCTTTTCGTCTAAGATGGGGGCCAGGATCACTTGCTTGTGCTCGCGGTCGATATCTGTCATCGCCCCCTGCTGAAAATGGTAGCCGTGGGCGGCGGCATGACCTCGGTAGCTGATGGCATCTATGCCGATATCCAGCGCCCCGGTGGCGACCTCGTGCAGCAGGGGTTTCCAGATATGGCTGTCGGCGCAGTCGATAAGGGTGATCTTGGCCTTGCCCTTACGTCCCAGTTTACGACCTAACTTGGTCGCTATCTCCATTCCACCCGCACCACCGCCAACGATGACGATATTGGCCACTGCACCCATGAGGCTATTGCTCCTATATTCAGCTTAACTTGATGATTGGCCGGCATTGTTCTGCCAGTAAAACTGTCTTGAATCGAGAAAAGTGTAAGCTTGAGGTGATATTTTGGCAATTAGCCTAAGTTGGCGTGATTAAGTGGGTAAAAATAGCGGTTTTATATATAACTAATTGTTTTGTATGTAGTGTCGTTTGTGGTTTCTGCGGTTTTATTCTGTGTTTGTCACATTTTGGTGCGGCGTAAATGTGATCTAGATTGTTTTGTGAGCGGAAAAATGTGAGCCAGATCTTGTGTGTGATCTGGCTCCGGGGGATGGCTACGCGGCAGAGTCGAGCTTAGATAATCTCTGGTGATAATCTTTGATCAGATGCGCCATGATCTCCTGCACCGAGCTGTCTTTGGTGGCATCGTCCATGAAGATCTTAAAGGTCACTAATACATGGCCATCATTTTTCAGGCGGTCGCTTTGCATCGAGAAGTAGGCGCTCTCGCCATCGGCTTCCCTGATGGTAAAGCCGTCATGTTCGAAGATGCGGTGACCGGATCTGTCGTGCCACTTGGTGATGCGACTCAGGCCGATTTCGCATGACTGATTGAATTCGATATGGTTTTGCCAGGTGGTTGGGTGAGCGGGATCCTTAATATGCGGGCATCTGACTGTATAGTTATAGACATGAGAAATGGCTGTCATAAATTACCTTCCTGATTATGGATACAAGGGCCATCATAGGCACTGCATTTCTTTAGGGTCAACAACTATTCGTCCAGTATTTGCCGATTTACCCGGCCATGGGAGAAGACCCTTAACCTGTTGTAGCACGATAGGATTGGCCATAACCTTGTGCTGTGTCTCATTTTTAAGCCCATTTTGCCATCTGCTTAATAAAGCATCAGCTAATAGACGTTTTTTTCCCGAATCGGCCTATTTTGTGAAAACTTGCGCTCAGAAAAATCCACTGACCCACGCCGCTAGCCCAAGATGAAAAATTTAAAAAATGCCAAATGAGTCAGTTAATTGCCCTTGCTATTCCTGGTGAAAGTATTAGCTTGTTACTAATATGATAAGCAGTTGTAAATGACGCTGCCCGTCATTCACATCTGTCTGCCGTCTGATGAAAGTTATCCATGAATTGTCGCTTGGCGCTCTGGAGGCCCTAATGCTTGGTAGAAACGCTTCACCTCTCGCTCGACTCACCCTGTTTAGCACGGCGCTGCTGCTCTCGGCTTGCGGCAAGGCGCCGGCCCCCGGGCCCGCCGTTATGCCCAGCGTGATAGTCAACACCGCCCAGGTTAAGGAGATCCGCGCCAAGACGGAGATCGTCGGTCGCACCCGGGCATCGGAAGATGTGGTGATCAAGTCGCAGATCCAGGGGCAGCTGCTGAAGCGTACCTTTGTCGAGGGGGAAGACATAGATGCCGGCGAGCTGCTGTTTGAGATAGACCCCTCCACCTTCGAGGCCGAGCTGGCGCAGCAACAGGCGGTGCTCAAGCAGGCCATCGCCTCTCGCGATGTTGCTGTGATGAACTGGGAGCGTGGCCGTCGCCTGCTGCCCGATGGCATGATCAGCGCCCAGGATATGGACGAGCTTACCAGTCGTAAGCTGACCACGGCAGCGGGTGTGGTGCAGGCCGAAGCGGCGGTGAAGGCCGCCGAGTTGCAGCTCAGCTATACCAAGGTTTACGCCCCCATCTCGGGCCGCATCAGCGGCGCCAAGGTGAGTCAGGGGGATATCATCACGCCTCAGTCTGAGCTGGCCAGCCTGGTGCAGTTGCAGCCCATGTGGGTCAACTTCCAGGTTGCCGAGAAGACCATCATCTCCGCCAAACAGAATTTTTCCAAGGCCGCCAAACATGAGGTGAAGATCTCGGATATCGTGATCCGCCTGCGTCTGCCCAACGGCACCATGTTCGACGAGACTGGGTATATCGACTTTATCAGCAATAGGGTCGATGCCGCCACCGGCACCCTGGAGCTCAGGGCCACCTTCAATAATGAGAGTAAGCTGATGCTGCCTGGGCTGTTTGTGACTCTGGTTATCGAGTCCCCCATTAGTGAGCAGGCCATTTTAATTCCACAGGCGGCGGTGCAGGAAGATCAGCAGGGACGTTTCGTCATGGTGCTGGATGGTGACAACAAGGTGCAGAAGCGGGTGGTCGAACTGGGTGATAGATTCGGCGTCGACTGGCGCGTGCTCAGTGGCCTCAACGAGGGTGAACGTATCGTGGTGGATGGTCTGCAGAAGATCCGTCCGGGTATCGAGGTGAAGGCTGTCGAGCAGCAAGCGGTGCCTTTCCAAGAAGCTAACGATGCCTAATCGGGGGTCATTATGATCAGTGAGTTTTTTATTCATAGGCCGAAATTTGCCTTCGTGATCTCAACCGTGCTGACCCTGGTGGGATTGATCTCCATCCCCATCTTGTCGGTGGCCGAGTTTCCCGAAATTGCGCCGCCACAGGTGAGCGTTAGCACCAGCTATTCCGGGGCCAGTGCCGACATAGTCAAAGACACCATAGCCCAGCCCATCGAGGCGGAGGTTAACGGCGTCGAGGGGATGCTCTACATGCAGTCCAAGAGCGCCAACGACGGCAGCTACTCCCTCAACGTCACCTTCGATGTGGGCACTGACGCCGACATGGCCCAGGTGAAGGTACAAAACCGGGTGCAGCAGGCGATGCCCAGACTGCCCGAGGAGGTGAAACGCCAGGGGGTGAAGGTTGAGAAGCAGAGCCCCAACATCCTCATGGTGGTGAACCTAGTTTCCCCCAACGAGACCTTCGATTCCCTGTTTATTACCAACTATGCCGGCCTGAACGTCAAAGACGCCCTGGCGCGACAGAATGGTGTCTCTAAGGTGCAGGTGATCGGCGCCCTGGATTACGCCATCCGTATCTGGCTGGATCCCAATCAGATGGCCAGCTTTGGCGTGACCGCCAGCGATGTGATCGCTGCCCTGAGAGAGCAAAATATTCAGGTGGCCGCCGGTCGTATCGGCGCCGCGCCGGTGGATCCCCAGCAGCAGTTTCAATATACCCTGCAGACCAAGGGCCGTCTGAAAGACCCCGAGGAGTTTGGCCGGGTGATGATCCGCGCCAATCCCGATGGCTCTAAGGTGATCGTCTCAGATGTCGCCCGGGTCGAGCTGGGCTCTCAGACCTATGACGCCCAGGGTAAGCTGAACAACAAACCCTCAGCCATCATTGCCATCTATCAGGCACCGGACGCCAACGCCCTGGAGGTCGCCAAGGCGATCAAGGCCGAGATGGATACCCTCGCCAGCCGCTTCCCGGACGACCTCGAGTACAAGGTACTCTATGACACCACAGAATTTGTCGAGACCTCGATCACCGAGGTGGTGCAGACCCTGTTTATCTCGGTCGCCCTGGTGGTGTTTGTGGTCTACATCTTCCTGCAGGATGCGCGTTCGACCCTAGTGCCGGGGATCGCCATTCCCGTCTCCTTGGTAGGTACCTTCGCCTTCCTGTTGGCCTTCGGCATGAGCATCAACACAGTCTCTCTGTTCGCGCTTATCTTGGCGATCGGTATCGTGGTGGATGATGCCATTGTGGTGGTGGAGAACGTTACCCGCCTGATGGAAGATGAGGGGCTGTCGCCCACAGAGGCGACCTCCAAGGCGATGAAGGAGGTGACGGGCCCCGTTATCGCCACCACCCTGGTGCTGCTGGCGGTGTTTGCCCCCACGGCGGTGATGCCTGGGATCACGGGGCAGATGTATGCCCAATTCTCTGTGACTATCTGTATCTCAGTGCTTATCTCCTCGGTCAACGCCCTGACCCTGAGTCCGGCCCTGTGCGCCTCCCTGTTAAAGCCACCCAAGAAACATACCCACGGCTTCCACTACCTGTTTAACACCTACTTCGAGCGCTTCACCGGCGGCTATATGAAGCTGGTCTCCTCTCTGGTACGTAAGCTGGTGCTGGTTGGCGTGGCCTATGCTTGCTTGATCGGCGTCACCGGCGGCATCGCCAAAGTGCTGCCATCGGGTTTCGTGCCCATGGAGGATAAGAAGGCCTTCATGGTGGATATTCAGCTGCCAGATGGTGCCTCGCTCAACCGCACCGAAGAGGTGATGCGTAATCTGGTCAAGCTGACGCTGGAAGAGCCTGGGGTGGAGAATGTGATCCATGCCAGTGGCTTCAGTATCCTGACCGGTTCTGTCTCCTCTAACGGCGGCCTGATGATCGTGACCCTGTCGACCTGGGAGGAGCGTGATTCGCCCGACATGGTGGAGGCGGCGATTGTCGCCAAGTTGCAGGCCAAGTATGCCGCCAATCCGTCGGTGAAGGCGATGGCCTTCTCGCTGCCACCTATCCCGGGAGTTGGGAGCGTCGGCGGTTTCGAGTTTGTGCTGCAGGACACCCAAGGGCGTTCGCCCCAGGAGCTGGCCTCTGTGATGCGGGCGCTTATCATGAAGGCCAACGGTCAGCCTGAGATCGCCATGGCCTTTAGTAACTTCCGCGCCGATGTGCCGCAGATGTATGTGGATGTGGATAGAGACAAGGCCAAGGCGTTGGGGATCTCGTTAAATGAGATCTTCTCTACCATGCAGACCATGCTCGGCTCTATGTATGTCAACGATTTCAACCGCTTCGGTAAGGTGTTCCGGGTGATACTCCAGGCCGAAGGCGAGTTTAGAAATTCCGACAAGGATATTGCCAGCTTCTATGTGCGCTCGGCAAGTGGCGAGATGGTACCCCTGAGCACACTGGTGAAGGTGACGCCCATCCTGGGACCGGACGTGATGAACGCCTACAACATGTTCAGCTCGACCACCATCAACGGCTTCCCGGCACCGGGCTTTAGCTCGGGTGATGCCATCGCCGCCATGGAAAGGGCGGCTCAGGAAACGCTGCCTGCGGGCTACAAGTTTGAGTGGACGGGGCAGACCTACCAAGAGATCAAGGCGGGTAACCTGGCACCGTTGATCTTCGCCCTGGCGTTGGTGTTTACCTATCTGTTCCTGGTGGCCCAGTACGAGAGTTGGAGCATTCCCTTCGCGGTCATGCTGGCGGTGCCTATTGCTATCCTGGGGGCCTTCCTCAACATCTTGCTGGTGGGGAGCGAGCTCAACCTCTACGCCCAGATAGGCCTAGTGCTCTTGATCGGTCTGGCCTGTAAGAACGCCATCCTGATCGTCGAGTTTGCCAAACAGCTCAGGGAAGAGGGCAAGAGTATTCTGGACGCGGCAGAAACCGCTGCTAGGTTGCGTTTTCGCGCCGTACTCATGACCGCCTTCTCCTTCCTGCTGGGGGTATTACCCTTGGTGATTGCCACTGGCGCCGGCGCAGGAAGTCGTCGCGCCCTGGGTTATTCCGTCTTCGGAGGCATGATGGCGGCGACTCTGGTGGGCACCCTGTTAGTGCCTGTGTTTTACGTCATCATGCAGAAACTGCGTGAGCGCATGAAGGGAGAGAAAACACAGGACGTGTAGCACTCATACCATTAAAAAGGCGGCTTAGGCCGCCTTTTTCGTTTACTGCAATATGAAGCTTGAACGGAGGGCGCTCCCCAAATGAGTTTGGGGAGTGCTGTCGATTAGAGGCGAGAGATCTGTTTGTAGCTTTGGCTATCGAAGAAGGCTGCAACCTTCTGTGGATCCGTTTCGCTAAAGTCTTCCTGGGTTAATTTAACCTTGAACTGTAGCTGAAAGGCCCTAAAGATATGGCTGGCTTCCTGATGATGTTCTAGCTCAATGAGTCGGTTTAGGTAGATAGCATAGGCTAGGGCATCACTAGGATTACTTTGAATATATTTTACAAACTCTTGACGTGCGAAGCTCAAATCATTCTGAGTTAAGGCGTAAAGTATCCCTTCTAGAGAGAAACTGGTTTGTAGATTATTTAAATAGATCAACTCTTGTTGGCGAGCCTGTTGGTACCCTTGGTACTCATCCTTGTGCAGATAATAGTATCCCCAGAAGGCGCCTGTCCTTGGGGCCAATGGCGGTGCATCTTGGTACAGTTTATCGATTGTGGATGAGGATGGATTGTCCACTAATGCTATGGCCGCATATACAAAGTCATTGAGTAGTGTTGGCTGTTGTTTAATCTTGGTCGGCAGCTTGTCAAAAATCGCCATAACCTCCTGCTCACTCATTTTGCCACCAGTCTGCGCCGCCTTGAGCACCTTCACATAGTCAGATTTGAGTAGCGCCTCGACATTTCTTGTATATGAAAAATAAGCGTCCAGTCCCGAGCTTATGTGATTGATTAGTTGCCAGTTAACAATTTTAAGTTCATGTTTTTCATTGCTTTTATTGTAACGATACTGCATTAGGAACGCGGTCGGGAGCTCGTCAAGATAAGTGCTAAAGACTAAGTTGTCGGCAATGACACCTTCGAAACGCCAGTATTTAGTCGATTTAAGGGTCTTTATAAACTTGGTCGTGAAAAAGCGATAGAATAGTTCCTCTTCTTTGTTGCTTAGGTCTGGATACGCCTGGTGTGCATAGTCTAATAAGGTCTTCTTATCCCACCATTTTTCGGCCAGTGCTGGATTGCTATTAGTGATGTCTTCGGCGATCAATTGTCCCTGCTGAAGAACAAACGCCAGAGAAGACTGTTCTGATTTTGCCTGTTTATTGGGCGTCGTACTCCCTTGGCTCTTGGGCGTCGACTGACATCCGCCGAGTAAGAATAGGAAGGCGAAGAGCGAGAAAGCAATTACCTTAGCATTTATCATTGTGCGCCCTCCGAGCCAAGTTGTTGTTGAAGATATTCAATCCCTGGATTGATTGGCTGACTAAAGTCTCCCGTGACGCCGCCACTGTAATAGAGATCGTCGTCTACCTCTCTTAACGCATCGATAAAATCTTTACTCTCTTTAGTGCTGAGGGTTTTCTCATCGATAATCAGCTTATGGCGGCGAATAAATTGTCCGTTGATGTAGGCTTCGGTGGAACGATAGTCTATGCCTTTGCTGCTTATCTGCTTGTCTTGTTCACTTATCTGATAGTCGATGTTCTCAGGCATGGAGACCTTGAGTGTCTGTTCGACCGTCACCATGCTAGGTAGGGCCAATGGTTGGCTACGATGTATCACTTTAGGGAGTTCGACGTAGTTTTTAACGTAACTGGCAAATAGGCCGAAATTGAGGGTCTTATTTTGAGGCTGCCAAAAATCACCTATACGGTAGTGCTCAGACAGGATGAGTTCGTTACTCTTATCTTTGATGTCAGTAACTTGTGTCGGTGTGGCGAGCTGTATGTCGCGATAGAATTTCGCGTAATAGTTCAGGTAATGCTGCTCGATCTCACTGTGGGATACGCTAGCCAGTTGGTAACGCATGTAGTCTGCTTCGTGGCCAAAATACTTGGTGGTGATGTAGAGATCCACTGGCGACTCATAATTTGAAGAGACGTAATGCTGTTCTATTTCGACCCTATCGACCTTGATGTCTGCCTTAGGCATAGCCGTAAGGGATTGGGTCTTTTCATCCAGCACTAGGGCGAAACCGAAGTCGGGTTGGGTGATGGCATTCAACCCAACCGCCTGATGGTTATTGGTGGCGTCGATGAAATATGGTTTACCATCGTAGCTAAAATAATTGATCACGTGATTGAAAAGCATTGGTGAGGCCTGCCGTTCGTTCAGCGCTTCACCGCGCTCACTATTGACCAGTGCGGGAGAGCTCTTCACATCTATGGCATCGAACAGGGCAATGAGCAGACTGGCTTTGTCTTTACAGTCTCCATAACGACGCTCGAAGACGGTATTAGGGCTGTGGGGAATATGACTATTCTGACCGATTTCAATCCCAAAATAACGAACATCTTGTTGAACGAAGCGGATGAATTCGGCTATCTGTTCGGTCTTGGTTGAATACGTCTTGGTGACCTCATCGATATAATCTTGTAGTAGCTTGGATCGCTGCTCGGCAAAGTGATAATGGGCTAATGCCCAACGATTAACTTCTGCCCAAGAGCCTGTGCTGCTGACAAAGATCACTGGCGCCCAGAGGTAACTGGCCGGAATACCCTCTTCATATTTATATTTGCCGACATTCGAGAGGTTCCATTCGTAGACTTGGCCATGAACCGAATCACTCGTGGTCGGCTTGCCAATCTTGTTCTCTTGAATATAAAAGGGTTTATCGCTGGCGTTCACTATCCTTAGGTGAAGTTTATCAACCGCAATTTCCCATCCCATTGGGTAGGTGCTGCCAAATTCCTCGCCATAGACGGGGTTTCTTCCTTCGATAGTGTATTGATAACGTACCGTATCACCGACGCGCACATCCTTTAAAACGATAACCGCCGTTGCTAGGCCATTGAAAAGGTCGCTGCTAAGCTCTTGTTCTTGATGAATAACGTCTATTTTGGCGCTATCGAGTCTATCCTGCCAGGAGGATTTTCGCTCCACTTCGAGTGTATGTAGTGTCAACTTCTCGAATTCGGGATTAAAGGTCAGCTCAATTTTCGATAGCTCCTTTACCCCTTCCTGATTGAGGGCTGTCGCGGCAAAGTCTTGATAATACTCGTTACTGTTTGCCGTAAAACGTTCTTGTCGCCCAACCATACGATAATGAATTGGACTCTTGTCTTTATTGAGGCCAATCGAAGCGAGAGGCTGAGGGATGATCCATTGGCTGGTCGGGGCAATGGCTATCTGATAGTCCCCAGATTTTATTGTTTTTGCTTCGCCGTATAGAGAGATGAGGGATAGGTAGCAAACAATGAGTAATTTAATAAGTTTCACGTGGTGATACTCCTTCCATAGATGCTGGCAGAGTATCACAAGTTCGCAACATTAGAAAAATAAGCCTAACTTTCTTTGACTTAAACCATTCTATCCGCTGAAAAGAAAAAGGCTCGCCGGCAATAGTTGCCGACGAGCCTTTTAGCTAGCTGAATCTTTGCAGGGAAAAAGCGAGCTGACACCATTTTATAACACATGTATCCGAAGGGACTAGTCCAAAAGTGTGACATGAAAAGAGTATTTAGCTATTAGTGCTGGATTTTTATGATAAAAACTTCGAAAAGCCGGGTGTTTCATCGCTAGATGAGTGATTTTGTTTGTATCACGGCCGTTTGCCGAGGCTTTGACCCGGGAGGCTGGATAGAAGTGGCCTTGCTCGTGTGGGTGTAAGTCTCGACCAGCTCGCATGTCGATTGGCTAATCGCTAGCCAATAACAAGCGAACTAATAGTAAGCCAACTAGTAACAAGCGACGAATAAAAAGCGTATGAATCGAGAGCTGGCTGATAAAAACTGTGTGGGCTTAAGGAGCTGCTCGAGCCGAGCGGTGACAATACACGATTAAATCCTCTACAGGAGGTGGTTTAAGGTTGGCAATAAAAAGGCCCACCAGAGGTGGGCCTTGGGAATTTCAACTTGCAGGGAGAAATTCGAAACTTGCTAGGCTAGCCTATAGCGCGTTGGTGAAGATCTGGCAGATCTCTTCGTGGGTCGCCTGTTTAGGGTTGGTTAGACCGCAGGCATCTTTCAATGCGTTGTCGGCAAGCGTTGGAATATCTTCCGCCTTCACGCCCAGCTTGGTGAGGTTCTCTGGGATCTTCACCGCAACAGACAGCGCCTTGATCGCTTCGATTGCGGCCGTTGCGCCTTGCTCGTCAGTCATGGCGCTGACATCGACCCCCATCGCTTTGGCTACATCTTTAAGACGCGGCGCGGCAACCTGTGCGTTGTAGGCCTGAACGTGTGGCAGTAGCAGGGCGTTACAGACACCGTGTGGCAGGTCATAGAAACCGCCTAACTGGTGCGCCATGGCGTGTACATAACCCAGGCTGGCGTTGTTAAAGGCCATACCCGCCAGGAACTGAGCGTAAGCCATCTGATCGCGGGCCTCCAGGCTCTGACCGTTCTCAACAGCTTCCACCAGGTTACCCTTGATAAGCTCGATCGCCTTGATAGCGCAGGCATCTGTGATAGGGTTGGCGGCGATAGAGACATAGGCCTCGATGGCGTGTGTCAGGGCGTCCATACCGGTCGCGGCGGTGAGGCCGGCAGGCTTGAGCAGCATCAGCTCGGGATCATTCACCGACAGGATAGGCGTGGTGTGCTTGTCGACGATCGCCATCTTGATGTGACGGGCTTCGTCTGTGATGATGCAGAAACGTGTCATCTCACTGGCGGTACCGGCTGTGGTGTTGATGGCGACCAGCGGCAGTTGCGGCTTAGTCGACATATCCAGGCCTTCATAGTCCTTGATGTTGCCGCCGTTGGTGGCAACCAGGGCGATACCTTTGGCGCAGTCGTGTGGTGAGCCGCCGCCCAGTGATACCACGAAGTCACAGTCATTCGCCTTGAGCAGCGCCAGACCCGCCTCGACATTGCCTACTGTTGGGTTAGGTTGCACGCCATCGAAGATAGTCGATGTGATGCCCGCCGCGCCAAACTTCTCGACGATCTGACCCACAAGGCCGATCTCTACCAGTGGCTTGTCGGTGACGATCAGCGCACGCTGAAAGCCTAAGGTTTTAATATCACCAATTGCGTCGTCAACAGCATTTTGTCCCAATACGTTGACTGATGGGATAAAAAATTTAGCAGCCATAAAATCACCTTTTTTATGCTTAAAGTTAAAAGTTGTTATCTTTTCTGGTAACTAAAGTACCAACGCGGTTATCGCAAAGGTGTGATCTTCCTCATAATTAGTGGTTATCCAGTCGAAAGCATGGCAAAAACTTAGATCAATACGACTAAATTTGTAAATTTATGACAAATACGAAATTTGACTGATTTTCAATTTCGAAAATCTATCACGGCAACTTTCATAAGTTGAAATTGACTCGTTGAGGCCAAATCACCCGATAATTAGCTGTTTGTTTTTCGTGCATCTAATTAGGTCGTCTGCACAATATTTGTGCAGGCTGATTTTCATCAAACGCCTGAGTGTCCAGTCAGCTCATCTGTCTTATCCCAAAAGCAAGTTTTATAAGCTATTGATTATTATGTTTAAAAAGAGTTCATCTGATTGACATAAATCTGTCGTCAAGCTGTTACCTGTGCTTGGCATGTTTACTGCTCAAGGAAATAGGGCAGTTTGACTGACTAGCAGGGAAATGGGCGATGGGCTTAGAAAAGTTACTCTATTTGCAGGGCGTAGGCGCCAGCTATAGCGATTACTCGGGCCGCCTGGTGCACCATAGCCAGGCCGAGCGCTTAAGGCTCCTCGCCTGTCTACTGGCTAACTGCACTCAGCCTAAGTTTCATCTGGATGATCTCAGCCCAGATGGTTTCGTCGCCGCCAATGGCGAGGCGATTGAAAAACGTAATTTCGACCTAGATGTCGCGCCCTGGCAACGCCCGTTGGCGATCTTTCAATTTGCCTGTCTGACTGAGCCAAGCTTTACCTTATCGCTGCCAGCCGAGATGCAGCGTGACCTTAGGGTGCGCATCCTCACCGAAGGCGGTACGCAACTCGAGATGAGCATACCTTTTGCAGCGCTGGAGCGGGTGGGCGACTATTATTGTGAGCCCCACCTCTATTACCGTTACCGGGTATCCATCGCGCCTTACCTGACGCAGGGCCAATCCCTGCCCATGGGCTATCACAAGCTGTCGGTGGGTTTCTGTAAAGGGACCCTTGATGGCAAGAGTAAGCTCAATACCATGGCCATCGACTGGCAAACCGAGGGCCATCACGGCACCTGGCTACTGGCGCCGCCCAAGGCCAAACAGCTACGGGAGACGGATAAACCCTGGGGGGTAAGCATCGCCCTCTATAGCCTGCGCAGCGACAGTCAGTGGGGCATAGGGGACTTTGGCGATCTGGGGGCCTTGATCGCCTGGCTCGGAGATTATGGCTGCGACTTTATTCAGCTCAATCCGCTTCATGCCCTGGGGGATTCCTTCAATCTGGAAGAGGCCTATATCAGCCCCTACAGCCCGAGCGACAGACGCAGGCTCAATCCTCTCTATATTCATATCGAGTCTGTGCCCGAGGCCAATGAGATAGCGCCGCTGCTGCAAACTCTCGCCCTGGATCGCGAGCGTCTCAACCGTGACAACTGGCTCGATTATCCCAAGCTCACCCAGCTAAAGTATCGCCTCTTCATCGCCCTCTATCAGGTGTTTAGCCGTGACGTGCTGGGTAGCGGTGGGCCGCGCGAGCAGGCCTTCATGCAGTTTGTGGCCCAGGAAGGGGAGGCGCTGAGCAGTTTCTGCCAGCTGGAGGCAGACAAGGCCCAAGCTCAGGGAGAGCAAATGGCCGCAGATCCGCAGTTACATAGTTACTTGCAGTTTGTTGCCCACGAGCAGCTGATCGCCTGTCAGCATCAAGCGCTGGCGGCGGGCATGAGCATTGGCCTTATCGGCGACATGGCCGTTGGCGTGCGCGGCGATGGCGCCGAAGTCCATCACAATCGAGACGCCTATTGCCAGCAGGCCAGCATAGGTGCGCCGCCGGACGATTTTGCCCCCAAGGGGCAGAACTGGGGGCTGACGCCGCCGGATCCTATCGCCATGGCCCAGTCGGGATTTAGCCATTTTATTGCGCTGGTTCGCAGCAACATGCGCTACTACGGCGCCATCAGACTCGATCATGTGATGGCGCTGCTGCGTCTCTGGTGGTGGCCGAGTGAACCCCAGGAGGCTCCCGGGGCCTATGTGTACTACCCCATAGATACTCTGCTAGCGATCGTGCGCCTTGAGAGCATGCGCAGCAACTGTGTGGTGATAGGCGAAGATCTCGGCATAGTGCCGGACGAGGTGCGCGCCAAGCTAAGTGATGGCGGCATCTATGCCAACGAACTCTTCTATTTCTGCAAGAAGGGCGAATCCTTTAAGTCGCCACAAGATCACAGGGCCGACAGCCTGATGATGCTGGCCAACCATGACGTGCCTACGCTACTGGCCTGGTGGTCTCAGAGTGACCTGCATCTTAAGCGTCAACTGGAACTTCTCGAAAGTGACCAGGCGCTAGAGCAAGCCCTGGAGCGACGCGACGGCGAGCGCCAGCAGCTGCTGGCCTGGCTCGAAGCCAACGGCGAAACCGCCTCGCTGGAGGAAGATTATCTGCTCCTGCTCAGCGCCTGGGTAACGGTGGCGGCGCGTTCTCATTCGCGGCTGTTTAGCGTGCAGCTGGCGGATCTCTGCTGCGAGCGACACGGGGTCAACATCCCCGGAACTTGGCAGGAATATGCCAACTGGCAGCGACGACTGCCCTATAGCCTGACCAGCCTGAGACAGTCGCCCTCAATCAAGCGCCTGCTACGCAGCATCGTCGAGGGACGCAGCTCGGCCGAGGCCAGCGAGCAATTTTGCCGGGCAGACGAGCGTCTTCGTCAGCCTGTTTTCAGTCGATGACACAGCTATGACACTCCTATGAAACAGACAAGCAAAGGGATAACCAGATGACTAAGCAGATACCAGTGCAGACACCTGCGCCGACACCACTGATAGCGCCAAGTGAAATTGAAGCCCTGCTGGCTGCCGACTACGTGGATATCTTCGCCTTGTTGGGGATGCATGCCATAGAGATGGCTCCGGCGACTAAAGCGGGTAAGGGCATCAAGGAGGCTAAGGCGGTAAGCTTGGTTAAACGCTTGGTGGTGCGCTGTTTTCTGCCGGGGGCCGAGCGCGTCGAGCTGATCGCCAAGCAAGATGGCCGCAAGGTGGCCGAGCTGGAAAAGTGCCATGAAGAGGGGATCTTCGCCGGACTCGCCGGGCGGCGCATCAACCCCTTCGAGTATCGCCTGCGGGTGCATTATCCCTTCAGCGTCGAGGAGATAAACGACCCTTACCGATATGCCAGCCTGCTGAGTGATGAGGCGTTGTACCTCTTCAGCGAGGGGCGTCAGGAGCAGGCCTATCGTTTCATGGGGGCCAACTGGCGTGAGGTTGATGGGGTGAGCGGCGTGCAGTTTTGTGTCTGGGCGCCCAATGCCAAGCGGGTCTCCTTGGTGCACGATGCCATCGACTGGGACGGTCGCCGTCAGGTGATGCGCCATCATCCGGCCAACGGCGTGTGGGAGATCTTCATCCCCTCGATGAAGGCGTTGACCCACTATAAATATGAGATTGTCACCCAGGAGGGAGAACGAGTGCTCAAGGCCGACCCCTTCGGCCGCGCCATGCAGGGCGCCCCGGGTAACGCCTCAATCGTGCCGCCTCAACTTGACTATGCCTGGCAGGATAAGCGCTGGCTGGCGAAACGGGCCAAGCAGAGCTGGCACGATCAGCCCATCTCCATCTATGAGGTGCATCTTGGATCTTGGCGTCGCCAGGGGGAAAACGGCGAGCAGTACCTCAGCTATAGTCAGCTCATCGATCAGCTGATCCCCTATGTGGTCGAGATGGGCTACACCCATCTGCAGCTGATGCCCCTGTGCGAATATCCCTTCGACGGCTCCTGGGGTTATCAACCTGTGGGCCTGTTTGCGCCGACCCACAGATTCGGCCAGCCCCACGAGCTTAAGGCCTTCGTCGATGCCTGTCATCAGGCGGGCGTTGGGGTGATCCTCGACTGGGTCGCGGCGCATTTCCCCAAGGATCCCCATGGGCTGACCCGCTTCGACGGCTCCTGTCTCTATGAGCATGAGGATCCCCGTCAGGGAGAGCATCCAGATTGGGACACCCTTATCTACAACTACGGCCGCGGCGAGGTGCAGAGCTACCTGCTCAGCAACGCCCACTACTGGCTGCAGGAGTTTCATTTAGATGGCCTGCGCCTGGATGCCGTCTCTTCCATGCTCTATCTCGACTACAGCCGCGAGCCACATCAGTGGCTGCCTAATGCCCATGGCGGGCGCGAGAATCTGGATGCCATCGCCTTCTTGCAGGACCTTAACACGCGTCTCTACCAAGGCTTTCCCGGCATAATGATGATCGCCGAAGAGTCCACCGCCTGGCCCGGCGTCACCAAGCGGGTCGATGAGGGCGGCCTGGGCTTCGGCTTCAAATGGAACATGGGCTGGATGAACGACAGCCTGAGCTATATCGGCCGGGACCCCATCCATCGCAGCCATCATCATAACGAGTTGACCTTCAGCCTGATGTACTGCTTCACCGAGCAGTTCATCCTGTCGTTGAGCCATGACGAGGTGGTGCATGGCAAGGGCTCCTTGCTGCATAAGATCCCAGGCGACGACTGGCAGAAGTTTGCCACCCTGCGAGCCTATCTGGGTTTCATGTGGGGGCATCCGGGTAAGAAGCTGCTCTTCATGGGCGCGGATTTTGCCCAGCGCGACGAGTGGGATCATCAGCATAGCCTCGACTGGCACCTACTGGCGTTCGAGCCCCACCAGGGGATGCAGCGCTGGGTGAAAGATCTCAACAGCCTCTATCGTCAGAGCGTTGCCCTCTATGGTGACGATCACCACGGCGAGAGCTTTCGCTGGCTCGACTGTGACAACGCCAGCGCCGGCGTGCTGAGTTTTTTCCGCCAGAGCGGCGACAAGCAGCTGATCTTTATCGTCAACATGACCCCTGAGGTCTACCGCGAGTTTCGTATCGGCCTGCCGCAGCCCGGGCGCTACCATGAGCGCCTCAACAGCGACAGCCACTACTATGGCGGCAGCGACGTGGGCAATCAGGGGGTTATCCACACCGAGCCAGAGGCCTATCAGGGCCAGGCTCAGAGTGCCTGCATCAGCGTGCCGCCGCTGGCCTGTCTGGTGCTGGAACTGGACGAGAGTGTGTCATGCGACTGACCCACGGTAAGCCTTATCCCTTGGGGGCAACCTTAGATAGCGAGGGGGTGAACTTCGCGCTGTTTTCCGCCCACGCCACTGCCGTCTACCTCTGTCTGTTTGACGAGGAGGATAGGGAGGTGGCCAGGCTGCGTCTCGAGCGTCAGTCCCAGCAGATCTGGCACGGCCATGTGTCTGGGCTTAGGGCGGGTTGCCGCTACGGCTACCGGGTTGATGGCCCCTATCAGCCCTTGATTGGCCACAGATTTAATGTCAACAAGCTGCTGCTCGACCCCTATGCCAGGCGCCTGAATGGCGCGATTAAAGATCATAAATCCCACTACGGCTATCAGTTTGGTCATGAGCAGGAAGACTTAAGTTTTTGCGAGCTGGATAACGCCGAGTTGATGCCCAAGTGTGTGGTGGTGGATCTCGACAACCTTAAGCCCATAACGCCCCTGGTGAATCCTTTCGATCTGGGCGATAGCCCGCTGTCCCTGCGCCGCAGCGTGATCTATGAGCTGCATGTGAAGGGCTTTAGCCAGCAAAATCCCGAGGTGGCCAGTGAGCGTCGTGGTCGCTTCGCAGGCCTCGGCGACCCTGCCAGCCTACAGCACCTGAAAAGCCTTGGGGTCACTGCCGTCGAGCTTCTGCCTGTGCAGCAGTTTGTCACCGAGGCCTTCCTGCAGCAGAAGGGGCTGACTAACTACTGGGGTTACAACACCATAGGCTATTTCGCGCCCCATCAGGCCTACCTAAGCGAGTCTGAGGGTAATGAGGCGATAGAGGAGTTTCGCGACATGGTCAGCGCCCTGCACGGCGCCGGCATAGAGGTGATCCTGGATGTGGTCTACAACCATAGCGCCGAGGGCAATCGTCTCGGGCCTACCTACTGCTTTAAGGGGATAGATAACCTCAGCTACTACCGTCTCCACCCCAGCGAGCCGCGCTACTACATCAATGACACAGGCTGCGGCAATACCCTCAACCTGTCACACCCCAGGGTGTTGCAGCTGGTGATGGATTCGCTGCGTTACTGGGTCGAGGTGATGGGGGTCGACGGCTTCAGGTTCGATCTGGCCAGCACCTTGGGGCGTGAGGATCATGGCTTCGATGTGGGCTCCGGCTTCTTCGATGCCATCAGCCAAGATCCTGTGCTCAGTCGGGTGCGTCTCATCGCCGAGCCTTGGGACATAGGCCCTGGTGGCTATCAGCTGGGGCAGTTTCCCATAGGCTGGAGCGAGTGGAACGACAGGTATCGCGATACGGTGCGCCGTTTCTGGCGCGGCGATGCCGGCATGTTGCCCGAGTTCGCCACCCGTTTTCATGGCTCCAGCGATCTGTTCGAACACGCCGGGCGCAAGCCCGCCGCCAGCATCAACTTTATCACTAGCCACGACGGCTTTACCCTGATGGATCTGGTGAGCTATCGCCACAAGCACAATCAGGCCAACGGCGAGCAGAATCGTGATGGCCACAACGAGAACTACAGCGACAACTATGGCCACGAGGGCCAGAGCGACGAGCTGGCGCTCACCGCGCTGCGTGCCCGCCAGTGCCGCAACATGCTCACCACACTGTTTATGTCTCAGGGGGTGCCCATGCTGCTGGCCGGCGACGAGGTGGGTCATAGCCAGCTGGGCAACAACAACGCCTATTGCCAGGACAATCCCGCCAGCTGGCTCGATTGGCGCAAGGATATCGACAGCGACGAGCTGCTGAGTTTCACCGCTAACCTCATCAAGCTGCGCCGCCGTTTCCCCATGCTGTGCCACAGAGACTATATCCACGAGAGTGCCAACCAGGCCTCCCCAGGCCTCGACTGGTTCTGTAGGCAGGGCGAGCCCATGACAAAGGCCCACTGGGGCGAGGCGCAGACCCGCACCCTGAGCCTAGTGATCAGCGGCGAGTTGGAGGCCCAGGCCGGGTGCCGTCAGGCGCTGCTGCTGATGTTTAACGCCGACAATAGGCCCCAACAATTCACCCTGCCGAGTCTCGAGGGGATAGTGCAGTGGCAGTGTCTGCTCACTACCCAGGACAGCCCACAGTATGGCGAGTCCGCCAGCTATCAGGCCTTGCTGCAAGGCGCCAGTCTGGTGCTACAGGACCGTAGCCTGATGATCTATTACGCCCAATTTACCTCGTTCGCAGTAGAGCCCTCAGCGGTAAAAGAGCCTTCAGCGAAAGAAGAGCTCTCAGCGAGAGAAGAGCCTTCAGCCAAAGGAGAGTCTAGATGAGTTCGACAGCTAAGCCGGTGAAGTCCACTAAAACGAGTAAGACTAGCAGCAAGCCTGTGGTAAAGGTCGAAGCCAAGGCTGACAGCCTTATCTGCGATCCCTGTGAGACCCTGGGGGCCTGTTTCGAGCGTCACATCGACAAGAGTCTGACCCCCAAGGAGCGTGACGAGCAGGCGCTGTTTTACGCCTTCGCCATGAGCGTGAAAGATCAGATGCTGCCCAAGTGGCGCGCCACCCGCCAGCTGGATCGCGACACGGGCAACAAGAAGGTCGCCTATCTGTCGCTGGAGTTCCTCATGGGGCGGGCCCTTGGCAATGCGCTGCTGAATCTGGATATGAACGATGAGAGCGCCCAAGTATTGAAAGACTATGCTGTGGCGCTGGAGACTCTGGAGGCTCAGGAGCATGACGCCGGGCTGGGCAACGGCGGCCTGGGACGCCTGGCGGCTTGCTTCCTCGACAGCTGCGCCAGCCTAGATCTCAATGTCACCGGCTACGGCATAAGGTATGAGTACGGCATGTTCGCCCAGAAGCTGTGTGACGGCTATCAGGTGGAGCGCCCCGACCGCTGGCTCAGGGACGGCAACCCCTGGGAGGTGAGGGTGCCGAGCCACAACGTGACTGTGCCTTTCTTCGGCCATACCGAGTCCTATATCGACCGCGACGGTAAGCGCCAATACACCTGGGTGGAGACTCAGGATGTGCTGGCGGTGGCCTATGACATCCCTGTGCCCGGCTATCGGAACGAGCGGATAAACACCCTCAGGCTGTGGAAGTCTGAGGCCACGGACGATTTCGATCTCGAGGAGTTTAACCAGGGGGATTATACCGAGGCGGTGGCCCGTAAGAACCTGGCGGAGCAGATCACCATGGTGCTCTATCCCAACGATGCCAGCGAGAACGGTAAGGAGCTGAGGCTGCGCCAGCAATATTTTCTTTCTTCTGCCAGCCTGCAGGATCTGCTCAATACCTGGGTGAGCCAGCGCGGCCCCGACTTTAGGGATTTTGCCCGCCAGCATGTGATGCAGCTTAACGACACTCACCCCAGCGTGGCGATCCCCGAGTTGATGCGCCTCTTGATGGACAAGTATGGTCTGTCCTGGGAGCAGGCCTGGGATATCACCAGCCAGACCATGGCCTACACCAACCACACCCTGCTACCCGAGGCGCTGGAGCGTTGGCCGGTGCGCATGTTCGCCCACATGCTGCCCAGGTTGCTGGATATCATCTATGAGATCAACGCCCGCTACCTGGACATGGTAGCTCACCATTGGCCGGGCGATGGCGACAAGCTGCGAGCCATGTCGATCATCGAAGAGGGCGATGAGCCCCATATCCGCATGGCATACCTGGCGATTGTCGCCAGCTTCTCGGTGAACGGCGTCGCCGGGCTGCATACTCAGCTGTTAACCTCTGGCCTGTTTAAGGACTTCTACGCCTTGTGGCCCGAGAAGTTTAACAACAAGACCAATGGCGTAACACCGAGGCGTTGGCTGGCTCAGAGTAACCCTGCGCTGGCCGAGCTGCTGGGCAAGCGATTGGGTGAAGGCTGGGTGAAAGATCTTAGCCGCCTCAGCGCCCTCAATGCCTTCACCGATGACGAGGGGCTGCTCAAGGCCTGGCAGGAGGTCAAGCATGGCAACAAGCAACAGCTGGCCGAGCTGGTGGAGCAGGAGTGCGACGTTCGCTTCGATCCTAAGATGATGTTCGATGTGCAGGTGAAACGCATTCACGAATATAAGCGTCAGCTGCTCAATATCCTGCATGTGATCCACCTGTATCACCAGATCCAGCAGGGCAAACTCACGGATATCACCCCAAGGTGCGTGCTGATCGGCGGCAAGGCGGCCCCTGGCTATGCCATGGCCAAGCTGTTGATTAAGCTCGCCAACAATGTGGCCCACATGGTCAACTCAGATCCCCTGGTGACCCCATATCTGCGTTTCGCCTTCTACCCCAACTATAACGTCAGCGCCATGGAGCGTATCTGCCCGGCGACGGATCTCTCCGAGCAGATCTCTACCGCCGGCAAGGAGGCCTCGGGCACCGGCAACATGAAGTTTATGATGAACGGCGCCCTCACCATAGGCACTCTGGATGGCGCCAATATCGAGATGCTCGAAGAGGTGGGCGAGGATAATTTCTTCCTTTTCGGCCTCACCGCCGACGAGGTGGAGGCTTTGAGGCCCCACTACGATCCCCTGCACTTTATCGCCAAGTCACAGGCGCTGACCGAGGTGATGAGCCTGCTGGAGAGTGGCCACTTTAACCTGCTGGAGCCGGGGATCTTCGACCCCATCATCAACAGCATTCGTTGTCCTCGGGACCCCTGGATGACCGCCGCCGATTTCGAGTCTTACCGGCTCGCCCAAGTGCAGGCGGCCAAGGCCTACCGGGATCCCCACCATTGGACACAGATGAGCATACGCAATACCGCCGCCAGTGGTCGCTTCTCCAGCGATGTCACCATTGGTCAATATCGAGACGAGATCTGGGGGATAGCCTAATGACGTTTATCGAGCTAAGTCGGGCCGCTGCGGCGCCCAAGCAACTGGTGTGTTTTTTATCTCAAGGAGTGAGTACCTATGCCTAACATGAATCCTAGCCCACGTTATATCAGTAATTTAACCCGAGAAACCTATGCATTAATCTTGGCCGGGGGGCGAGGTTCACGTCTGCATGAATTGACCGACTGGCGCGCCAAGCCGTCGCTCTATTTCGGTGGCAAGTTCCGCATCATAGATTTCCCGCTGTCGAACTGCATCAACTCGGGCATTCGCCGCATCGGTGTGGTGACCCAGTACAAGTCGCATTCGCTGATCCGCCACGTGATGCGCGGCTGGGGCCACTTCAAGAAGGAGCTGGGGGAGTCGGTAGAGATCCTGCCTGCCTCTCAGCGTTATTCCGAGAGCTGGTATAAGGGCACCGCCGATGCGGTATTTCAGAATATCGACATCATACGCCACGAGCTGCCCAAGTATGTGATGATCCTCTCTGGCGATCACGTCTATCGCATGGACTATGCGGGTCTGCTGGCCGCCCATGCCGAGTCGGGCGCCGATATGACGGTCTCCTGCCTCGAGGTGCCTGTGGCCGAGGCTGCGGGCGCCTTTGGGGTGGTCGAGGTGGATGAGCGCAACAAGATTTTGGGCTTCGAAGAGAAGCCTGAGCTGCCCAAGCACCTGCCGGAAAATCCCGAGATGTGTCTGGCGTCTATGGGTAACTATGTGTTTAACACCGAGTTTTTGTTCGAGCAGCTCAAGAAAGATGCCATGAACGAGAATTCGGATCGCGACTTTGGCAAGGATATCATCCCGTCGATCATCGAGGGGCACGAGGTCTACGCCCACCCCTTCAGAAGCGGCTTCACCGATGAGGAGGCCTACTGGCGCGACGTGGGCACTTTGGATTCCTTCTGGCAGGCCAACATGGAGCTGTTATCGCCCACGCCGGCACTCAATCTCTATGATGCCAAGTGGCCCATCTGGACCTTCCAGGAGCAGCTGCCGCCGGCCAAGTTTGTCTTCGATGACGACGAGCGCCGCGGCATGGCGGTGGACTCCATCGTCTCCGGTGGCTGTATCATCTCTGGCTCCACCGTGAGACGCAGCGTGCTGTTTAACGAGGTGCAGGTCTGCTCCTACTCCACGGTGGAAAATTCTGTGGTACTGCCCGATGTGGTGGTGCTGCGTCACTGCCAGATCAAGAATGCCATATTAGACAGAGGCTGCATCATCCCCGAGGGTACGGTAATTGGCCACGACCATGATCACGACAGGGCGCGGGGCTTTAGGGTCTCGGAAGGTGGGATCACCCTGGTGACCCGTGACATGTTGGGGCTACCGGTGGGTTATGAGTAAGACGCAGGGGGAGAGCGCCATGAAGCGCGTGTTGATGGTCGCCGCCGAGAACGGCGCGCTCAAGGGCGCCAAGGTGGGCGGCATGGCCGATGTGATCCGCGACCTGCCGGGTGCCCTTTATCCGCTGGGCGTATGCAGCGATGTGATCATGCCAAGCTATGGTTTTCTGCATCGTCAGCAGGGGGCCGAGCCCCTGGGCGAGCTGGTGGTCGACTTCTATGGTCAGCCCCACTGGCTGACCCTCTACCGCGCGGCGCATCCCAGCCTGCCTGAGGTGAACCTCTTCTTGTTGGATCACCCGCTGTTCGATCAGGGCGGTAAGATCTACACCCCGGGGGCGAGCGATCGCCCTTTCGCCGAGGATGCCAACAAGTTCGCCCTGTTCTGCCTCGGTGTCGCCAAGGCGGTGTTGTCCGGCTTGATGCCAAGGCCGGATCATCTGCATCTGCATGACTGGCACTGCGGCGTGCTGGCGCTGCTGCGGGCCTTTGCCCCCGAGTATGCCGCGCTGCAGGCGATCCCCTGTGTGTTGTCTATCCACAACCTGGCAATTCAAGGGGCGCGGCCCTTAACTCAGGAGCACTCCTCCTTGCAGGCCTGGTTGCCGAGTCTGTTTGCCTCGCTTGGCAGTGATGCGCTCAATCAGGTGATCGATCCCAGGTACCCCCAATGTTTCAATCCGCTGCGCGCCGCCATAGTGCTGAGCGATCGCGTGCATCTGGTGTCCCCCAGCTATGCCCAGGAGGTGCTGCATTCCTCATCGCCTGAAAAGGGGTTTATCGGCGGTGAAGGCTTAGAGGCGGACCTAAAGCAGAAACAGCAAGCAGGCGCGCTGCATGGCATCTTAAACGGCTGCGAGTATCCGAGTAAGTTGAAACGTTCGGGTCAGCTCAGCAAGCGTCAGGCGCTGCTCAGGGGCAACACAGACAAGCTGTTGCCGCTCATCGACAGCGCCGAGCAGGCGATACAAGGCTGGTTATGCCAGACGCCTTGGGTGCGCAGCGTCGATCAGCAGGCGCTGATGACTCTTGCCCGGCTGAGGCGACAATCGGAATTTCAGGATGCCCCCAGGCTGCTGCTGACCTCTGTGGGGCGCCTGACGGATCAGAAGATGGCGATCCTCTGCTATCGTGATGAGCAAGGTATCAGCACACTAGAACATCTGCTAAAGCTCTTGGCTGAGCATGCGCCTAACGGCCTGATGGCTATCCTGGGGAGCGGCGATGAGGCGATAGAGGCGCAACTGGCACAGCTCGCCGGGCGCTATCAGAACCTGCTCTTTATCAACGGCTTCGACTTGCCATTGTCTGACACCCTGTACGAGTGCGGTAACCTGTTTATCATGCCCAGCTCCTTCGAGCCCTGCGGCATCAGTCAGATGCTGGCGATGCGGGCCGCTCAGCCCTGTCTGGTTCATGGCGTCGGGGGGCTGAAAGATACGGTGAGTCATGGCGAAGACGGGTTTGTCTTCTATGGCGACAGTCTGGCGGAGCAGTCGAGCGCCTTGTTGGAGACCCTGTCGCAGACCCTGCCGCTCATCGGTAAGGAGGCCTGGCACGTTATCTGTGATAATGCCAGTCAGAAGCGTTTTAGCTGGGGCGCCTCGGCAAAGCGTTACTGTCAGCACCTCTACTGCCTGACAGCCTCAGGCGATAATGACTGACCTTGAGGGACTAACGTGAGTGGTTAACGTCAGGGGCTAATGTGAGGGGCTAATGTCAGGGGCTATCGTGATGGGTTAACGTCAGGAGCTAGCTTGAGCGGCTAGCTCCCGAGATGTGCGACTAGCGCAGCAGTTCACCTTCTATGGGATGAAACTGGGTGGCTGCGTCCATCAGCGCCTTGGCACTGAGCTCAGGCACGCCGTAAACTTCAGTTTCTAGGGAATACTTGCGGCCAATATGCTCGAGCAGCATGGCGAAGTCGCCATCGCCCGAGAGTAAGATGACAGTATCCACCTCTGGGGCATGCTCCATGATATCTATGGTGATCCCAACGTCCCAGTCGCCCTTTGCGCTGCCATCGCTGCGCTGGATAAAGGGTTTCAACTTGACCTCGAAACCGATATGTTTCAGCGCATCCTGAAACTTTATCTGGCCATCATCACCCCGGTCGATGGCATAGGCTAGCGCCGCAACTATCTCCCCCTGCTCACTAAGACGCTGCCACAGCGCGTGGTAGTTAAACTGACGACCATAGGCCTGGCGGCAGGTGTAATAGATGTTTTGTACATCGACAAAGAGGGCGATCCGTTTCAATTTGACAGCTTAGCTTGTTGAGTCATGGCTTGACCTTAACTTAGTGGCTTGATGAGGGGAAGGGGCTGGGGGAATAAACTGACTTTGTTAACACTTCGTTGCTTTTGTCTGGGGGCGATGTTTAGAATAGGCCTGCAAACCAAGATCACAGTCGCAGTCACTTAAATAATAACGATAACAACAGGAGTATGACTTGAGTCGAGAAGCGCGCTATTTAGAAGAAGCCAGAGGCTTTTATCAGAGTGGAAAATTCTCCTCTGCCGGTATCTATGCCCGTAAGGTGATTCGCAGAGAACCCAGTAATGGTGAGGCGCAGGCGCTATTGGGTCACCTCGCTTTTCGAAGTGGTGAGCATCAAGAAGCCTTGAGCTGCTACCTAAAGGCCCAAGCCGCTGGATTTCAAGATAAAGAACTGCGCCTAAATATGGTGACCCTGCATGAGCGCCGCGAGGCCTTCTTCGATGCCGTCAACTTACTCAGAGACTTGGTTGAAGAAACGCCGCAAGATTTAAGCCTGCAACTGCGTCTGGGGATAAACGCCAGCCGCACCGGCGATATGGCGACGGCCGAGTCGGCGCTACTCGCTGCGTTAGCGGGTAATGAGCAGGCGGCGCAGGCAAGCCTCAACCTTGGGCATGTCTATAAGGCCAAGGGGGACACAGATAAGGCCGCAGCCTTCTACCATGATTATATTCATCTGGCGCCCAGTCAGCAGGCGACCGCCTACTGGAGCCTGGCGGATCTGAAAAACTACCGGTTCACCGAGCAAGATGAAACTGCTCTTAAGGCCAATATTGCTGCCGAGGAGTTCTCTCAGGCGAGTCAGTCGCTATTTCATTTTGCCCTGAATCGTGTCTATGAGCAGCGCAAGCAAGGTGAGCAGGCCTTCGATGCGGTGCGAATGGCCAACCAGCTGATGCGTCCACTACGCCCCTTTAAGAGAGAGGCCTTTACCCGCTTGGTCGATAGCCTCAAATCGGCTGAGGTGAAGCCGTGCGGTGAAGAGACTAGCGGGCCTTGGACACCTATCTTTATCGTTGGCATGCCGCGCTCGGGCACCACCCTGTGTGAGCAGATCCTGGCCAGCCACTCTCAGATTGCGGCGACAGATGAGCTGCCCTTCATGGAGCGTCTGGCATTGAGTCTGGAGATGAAGGGAGGCTATGGCGCCATGTTGCCCCGGCTGTCAGATGAGCAGATAGCCCAGATGCGCCAGCAGTATATCGAGCAGGTGAACCAGTATCTCCAGGCCCAGGGTGAAGCGTCGCCAAGCCTTGTGATAGACAAGAACCCCAACAATTTCATCCATATTGGTCTCATCAAGACACTGTTTCCTGAGGCCAAGATCATCAATGTGATCCGCGATGCCAGAGACAACGCCATGGGGGTCTATAAGCAGCACTTTAGCCATGGTCATGACTACTCCTACCATCTGGATGATATCTGCCACTATTGGCAGCTATATCTGGAGTTGATGGCCCATTGGCAGCAGGCCTACGGCGATAGCCTGTATCACCTCTGTTTCGAGCAGTTGGTGAAGGCGCCGGATAAGCAGATCCCGGCCATGGTGGACTATGTCGGTCTGGCGCTCGAGCCTGCCTGTCTTAAGTTCTATGAATCAAAACGCAGCGTGCTGACTCCTAGCGCCAGCCAGGTTAGACGGCCGATGAATGTAAAGGCGATAGGTCAGAGTGAGGCCTATGCAGCCTTTATTCCCAATGCCTATCGCACCCTGACCGAGATTGCCGATAGGGCCCACAAGAGCTTCTTGAGTTGACGTGGCGTTAGCCAAGCTTGTTGAAGTAAAAGTTGACTAAAACAAAGGGCGACACAAGTGTGTCGCCCTTTGTTATATGGCTGAAGCCGATTGGCTAACGTTAACGGCCATCGCTAACGGCCAGCGCGAACGGCCATTACGAACGCCTAGAGGTTAGTTAAGCTGACCGTGGCACTGCTTATATTTCTTGCCAGAGCCGCAGGGGCAGGGGCTGTTGCGAGTCAGTCCGGGCTCGGGTTGCTGTTTCTTCATCGTGCTAGCGACTGGCGACGATGGTGCGGGTCTTGTTTGTGAAGATATGGGGGCGCTGGGTGTTGACGTAGGTTGAGGCGCGGCTGTATTTATCTGAGCCAATTCAGGGCTCATGGCCGGCCCCATGATCAGATGCACAAGTATCTTCATCGCCGACGTCTGACTGTCCACCATCACCTGCTGTTCCAGCGGTGCCGCCTGCGCCAAAGTTTGTTGTCGCAGTCGATGGAAGGCGTCCCAGCCGGCCTTATCATCGCCAAACTGTGACCAGAGTGCCTGCCAGTCTAGCGCGAAGTCATTGAGTAACTTGATAAAGGCCCGAGTTGCCACTGAGCTATTGCCCGTTGCGCTTTGGACCTGAGCAGTCAGCTCCTGGGTTAGCAGACGTACCTCGCTGGGGGGCATCACCAAGGGGAAGTTCACCTTCTCTGTGATGATCTCTGCAGGTTTTTCAGGGATGAAATTTAAGTGTTTAGGCTTAAAGCTTGGGTCATCTAAGTCGCCATAGGCCAGCGATGCCTCGTTGACCATTTGCCAAAAACGACTCGAGCCCATGGTGTCGATAACCAGATGCACCCGCATCTTGTCACTCTTGTTCACCACCTTGTGGTATTTCCAGGAGTCGAAAATCCAGCATTCTCCCTCGCCCATGTGTACCTGCTTATCGTCGCAGTGAAACTGCACCGCCTCGTCTGTGACTATGGGGATATGGATACGCACCCGGTTGTGCCAATGGTAGTTGATGTCGCTGTGCAGGGGCACCTCGCAGCCGGGGGCTAGACGCATCAGACGAGAGCGGCCAATTACCTCGCCGAAGGAGGCGATCACCTGCTGGAGATAGGGACTCTGCAGCAACGCAGGAGTGGGGCTCATAGGGCCCTTAAATTCGTTGTTAAAGCTGCCGCCGACCGAGATAAGGGCGATGGCCGAATTGCCTTTAAAGCTCTCATGATGGGCGCGCCAATCATCTTCATCGAAGGCGGCTAGCTCCTGTTGCAGGCGCTCGACATCGAAACTCAGGGGCAGGCGGTAGAACTCTTTCGCTAACTTCATAATCTCTCTTGTATCCCTATTGCAGTTTGCCGTGGCAGGCCTTGTATTTCAGCTCAGAGCCGCAGGGGCAGGGGGCGTTACGGGCGGTGTTTGGGTAGCGAGTGATCGAACCCTCGGTTGACTGGGCATTAGCTTGCTCGGGTTTGGTCTCTACCTTATAAGGGGGAGTTGACGCTGGCGTTTGTTGGTCCTCTGGTGGCGAGGGCAGATTTGTCGCAAAAGGCAAGATGTCTCGTGACGCCAGTCGCTGATTTATCTTATGCAAGCAAGCTTGTGTTTTTGGCCAGATGGTGGCGATGGCCGAATAGTTGGCCAGCCATTTATCGGCCTTAGGGGCCGAGACTGTGTAGCGTGAGAGAGGCAGCTTGGCTTCGCAGCGCTCGGCTAGTGAAGCGTCTAAAGGAAGCTGGCAGAACTTGACTATTTTCTGGGTGGTGCCCTTAGGATCGGCAACCAGATCATGATAGCTGACTAGGTGCCAACGCTCTTTCGGCAGCTTGTCCAGCGAGGCCATGATGTGCTCGTTGGCCTGACACCACTGGAAGCAGGCGACCTGTTCTAGTGGCTTTCCTCTGAGCGCCTGCCAACCCGGTGGCAGTAGGAGTGACCAGTCGCCGCCCCAGCCGGGCAGGCCAGGGTAGGTGCGAAAACGGCCGCTGCGCCAGGCCTGCATTATGCTGGCAACATTTTCCTTGGGATCCCGCACCAGATAGATGAAGCGGGCGTCGGGAAAGAGCTTAGCGAGAAAGTCGATACGCAGGCTGTTTTTTGGGGTTTTCTCCAGAAAGCGGATCGGTCCTAAGCTCTTCTGGTAGGGTTTCTCCTGATGATCCCTCAGTGCGGCCTCAAAATCTGCCTTGAGCTGCTGGTCAATATCCGCATCCCAGTCGCTGATATCCAGCGCGTTGGAAGCAAATCCCTTGGCGGTGATGTTGAGCTGCCTGTGCTTTTCTATTACAGCGTGGCTCTCGCCACCAATGGTCCAGAGTGATTCGCTATGGCTTAGGAGTTCAAAAAGCAGGGTGCTGCCGGATCGCGGCGCCGAGATGATGATAATGGGTCTATCGAAACAGGATTGATGCAACAGCGCCACCTTCTGTAGGGTGTTTTGATATTGTTATGGTGGCTTTACTTTAATGTTATTGCAGAAAAACTCAAGTGGGCGGCTCGTTTGGCCGTTCCAAGTTATGGCTCTGGTAGAGGGGATGTGCAGGGTTCAACAAAAGTGAAGTCTGGGCGTCTGAATGAGTTTTGGCGATAGGTAGATGCGGGCCGACACATCTGCTTGCACTCTAACGCTTCAATGAATGTGACGCTTTGCGCAGCTTTACATTGCTTTACCCTCCAAAGGGCGGCGCCATTTTACAATAGGGGCAGTCGAAAAGCCCATGGATAAGATACCGCCCCAATGGATAAAAAATACCTGTATGTTCCTCTTGGCGTGCTGGCGCTAGCCGCCTTGCTCACCTTTGCCGTCGCCGCCAATCAGGCCAAGAATCCGTCGTCAATATCTCAGCCCCAAGCTGTAAACGGCAAAGCTGCTAATGCCAACACAGCTAATGTCAAAGCTGGGGCCAGAGCCGTGCCGATTGCCAGTGCCCGGGTCGAGGCCCATGAAGTGGCTCAGCATCTCTCTTTGGTGGGCAAGCTTGCCGCCAATCGCTCGGTGCAGATAGCTGCCGAGGTATCGGGTAAGGTGCAGGCGATCAACTTAAGCGACAACCAGGCTGTGTCTCAGGGGCAGGTATTGGTGCATCTCGAAGATGCCAAGGCCAAGGCAAATCTTGCAGAGGCCAAGGCCTATCTGAACGATGAGCGGCGCAAGTTAGGCGAGTACAAACGGCTCATAGAACAGCACGCCATTACCCAGACAGAGATAGATGCTCAGCTGGCCAGTGTCGATATCGCCGAGGCCAGGCTGCAGGCCGCCCAGGCGGATCTGGATTATCACACCCTCAAGGCCCCTTTCGACGGTGTGATTGGGCTGGTGGACTTTAGTCTGGGCAAGCTGGTGAGCGTGGGCAGCGAGCTGGTCAGCCTGGACGATCTCTCCAGCATGCGTCTGGATCTGCAGATCCCCGAGCGTTATCTGTCGCAGATCTACTTGGGCATGCCAGTGGTGGCCAGCAGCAGCGCCTGGCCAGGCGCCCAGTTTCATGGTCAGGTGGTGGCCATGGCGCCGCGGATCAATCCCGAGACCCTTAATCTTAAGGTGAGGGTGAATTTCGACAATCCCAGCCTTCAGCTCAGGCCTGGCATGTTGATCTCGGCGCGGCTTAATTTTGCCCCTGTGACTCAGGCGGTGGTGCCGGTTCAGGCGCTGGAATACTCAGGCACCAAACGTTTCGTCTATGTGATCGATGGCGACAATATTGCCCGCCGCACTCAGGTGACCCTGGGGGCGCGTATCGACGATCAGGTGTTGATCGATGAAGGCTTGTCTTTGGGCGACAGAATCGTGGTTAAGGGGCTGGTCAACATGCGTGATGGCATCATGGTTGAAGATGTTGAAGCTGGCCAGCTCGCCGAGGGGCTGGGAGGCAGGCGTTTGACTCAGACCCAGGCTCAGACTCAGACTCAGGTCCAGACGGGCGAGACCGAAACCGCGCGGGGGCAGAGCTAATGTTGCTGTCGGATGTGTCGGTAAAACGCCCTGTGGTGGCGATCGTCTTAAGCTTACTGCTGTGTGTATTTGGTCTGGTGAGTTTCTCCAAGCTGGCGGTGCGAGAGATGCCGGACGTGGAGAGCCCCGTGGTGACTGTGATGACCAATTACAGCGGCGCCTCGGCCAGTATCATGGAGAGTCAGATCACTACAGTGCTCGAGGGTGAGCTGACGGGGATCAGCGGCATCGACGAGATCACCTCCGTGACCCGCAACGGCATGTCGCGCATTACCATCAGCTTCGATCTGGACTGGAACCTGACCGAAGGGGTGAGCGATGTGCGCGACGCCGTGGCCCGCGCCCAGCGTCGTCTGCCCGACGAGGCCGATGAGCCCATCGTCTCCAAGGATAATGGATCGGGCGAGCCTTCCGTTTACATCAACCTCAGCTCCAGCACCATGGATAGGACTCAGCTGACCGATTATGCCCAGCGGGTGCTTGAGGACAGGTTTAGCCTGATCACCGGGGTGAGCTCGGTAAATATCTCCGGCGGTCTCTACAAGGTGATGTATGTGCAGTTGGATCCTAAGTTGATGGCCGGGCGCGGGGTGACCACCACAGATATTACCGATGCGCTGCGCAGCGAGAACGTGGAGAGCCCAGGCGGTGAGGTGCGCAACGACACGACTGTGATGACGGTGCGCACCGCCAGACTCTACCTGCACCCTGAAGACTTCGATTACTTGGTGGTGCGAACCGCCAGCGACGGTAGCCCCATCTATCTCAAGGACGTGGCGCGGGTGTTTATCGGCGCAGAAAATGAAAACTCCACATTCAAGAGTGACGGTGTGCCTAACCTCAGCTTAGGAATTGTGGCGCAGTCGGACGCCAATCCTTTGCAGGTGGCGCAGCGGGTGCGCGAGGAGGTGGATAAGCTACAGAAATTCCTGCCCGAGGGCACTCAGCTGTCGGTGGATTATGACTCGACCGTCTTTATCGACCAGTCTATCGGTGAGGTGTACAACACCCTCTATATCACCGGGGCTCTGGTGGTCTTGGTGCTCTATCTGTTTATCGGTCAGGCGAGAGCGACGCTGATCCCCGCGGTGACTGTGCCTGTGTCGCTGATCTCGGCCTTCATCGCCGCCAACTACCTGGGTTACTCCATTAACCTGCTGACCTTGATGGCGCTCATCCTGGCTATCGGCTTGGTGGTGGATGATGCCATCGTGGTCGTTGAAAACATCTTCCATCATATCGAGCGGGGGGAACCTGCGATTCTGGCGGCCTATAAGGGTGCCAGAGAGGTGGGGTTTGCCGTGGTGGCGACTACCGCCGTGTTGGTGATGGTGTTTCTGCCTATCTCCTTCATGGAAGGCATGGTGGGGCGCCTCTTTACCGAGTTTGCCGTGATGCTGGCCATGGCGGTGATCTTCTCATCGGTTATCGCCCTAACCCTGACCCCAGTGCTTGGCAGCAAGCTCCTCAAGCGTAAACACAGGCCTAATGCCCTTAACCGCCTGATGGACAGCGGCTTTGCTCGACTCGAAGCCTGGTATCGTCGCGCCGTAGCCTGGGCGGTAGGTTACCGCTTGGCGGCGCCAGTGGTGATTGTCGCCTGTGTCATAGGTAGCGGTCTGCTGATGAACCAGGTGCCGGCGCAGCTGGCGCCTCAGGAAGATAGAGGCGTGATCTTCGCCTTCGTCAAGGGCGCGGAGGGCACCAGCTACAACCGGATGACGGCCAATATGGATATCGTCGAGCAGCGCCTGATGCCGCTGCTCAGTCAGGGCGTGATCAAATCCTTTAGCGTACAGGCGCCGGCGTTCGGGGGGCGGGCCGGGGATCAAACCGGCTTTGTGATCATGCAGCTAGAGGATTGGCAGACCCGTGATATCAACGCGCAGCAGGCGCTGGCTGTGGTGGCTAAGGCGCTGAAGGGGATCCCCGATGTCATGGTGCGGCCCATGTTGCCCGGCTTTAGGGGCAAGTCCAGCGAGCCGGTGCAATTTGTGCTGGGCGGCAGTGACTATGATGAGCTGTTTAAGTGGGCGAGCGAGCTTAAGGCGATCGCCGATGCCTCGCCAATCGTCACGGGGGCCGATCTTGACTATGCCGAGACTACCCCAGAGCTGGTGGTGAGCGTGGACAGGCAGCGCGCCGCCGAGTTGGGGATCAGCGTGGCTCAGGTGTCCCAGACGCTAGAGGTAATGCTAGGTGGACGCAGCGAGACCAGCTTTATCGAGCGCGGCGAAGAGTATGACGTGTATCTGCGGGGCAAGGAGGAGAGCTTTAACAGCATGGCGGACCTGAGTCAGATCTATATGCGCGCCGCCAACGGTGAGCTGATCACCCTAGATGCCATCACTCATATCGAAGAGGTCGCCTCGGCCCATAAGCTAAGCCATACCAATAAGCAGAAGTCGATAACCCTCAAGGCCAACCTCGGTGAGGGCTATACCTTAGGTGAGGCGCTGGACTTCCTCGATGCCAAGGCTATCGAGATCTTACCTGGCGATATCAGCATCAGCTACACGGGGGAGTCGAAAGAGTTTAAGGAAAATCAGAGCAGCGTCATGCTGGTCTTCGGCTTAGCGCTGCTGGTGGCTTACCTGGTGTTGGCGGCCCAGTTCGAGAGCTTCATCAACCCGCTGGTGGTGATGCTGACGGTTCCCATGGGGATCTTCGGCGGCTTCATAGGTCTCTATCTGATGGGGCTCGGGCTCAACATCTATAGCCAGATCGGGATGATCATGCTGATCGGCATGGTGACTAAGAATGGCATCCTGATCGTCGAGTTTGCCAATCAGCTCAGGGACAGGGGCGCCTCGCTGGATCAGGCGATACTGGACGCCTCGGCGCGTCGCTTGCGACCCATCCTGATGACGGCCTTCACTACCTTGGTCGGTGCCGTGCCCTTGATTTTATCGAGCGGCGCCGGTTCTGAGAGCCGGATCGCCGTGGGCACAGTGGTGTTCTTCGGCATGGCGTTCGCCACCCTGGTGACCCTGTTGGTGATCCCCGCCATGTATCGGCTGATCTCGGGTCGCACCCGCTCACCTGGCTTCGTCGCCGCCCAGCTTGAGACCGCCATCGCCAAACAGCAGGCTAGTGGCGCCTGAGTGGCTGATTGTTAGATTAGACGACTCGATGCAAGAGTGACGCTCCTGTCTTGCCTCTGTGTGAGATAGGGGCAAGACAGAGACAAGACCTTCACAGTGCTTCATCTGATCCTTAGGGGGTAAAGGTAAAATGCCTTTCACAGAGAACTTGTCTCAGTGCCAATGCTGTCGAGGTCGATGTTGAGCCGGTTGACCCTGTAAGTTGCCAACTCTTGGCTTGCTAACTTGTTTCCTTAAATACAGAGAGTGTTATTCAAAGGCATTAGTTAGGAAGAGCAGATTTAAAGATGGAGCTGACTCATTGCCGATGAAATTGAGGCGTTGGATTATCTTTTACTTATTATTTCACATTGATAATCGTTTCTAAATTTGTTGTCTTAAAGATGATTGTCATAAAATGTGATTGTCATAAGAGATGATTACCTCAAACAATTCATTAGATTAATTTCATGTTTCTATGTTTGGCCTAAATAGCCATTAAGTTGAAAAATTTACATCTTAAAGAAAAAGTGAATATTTCACAGGTTTTGTTGATTAAATATTCACCATAATAACTGAGATGGAGCGAGTGTCATTAATACGACGGCTGACTCTATCTTGTTTTCATCTGGCTAGTTGTTTAATTAACGCCACCTGCTTTCTAATAAATCCTTTTTTCTCAGTTGTTTAATTTATGTTGGATTTTTTGCTTTAGTTTGGGATTGTTTGTTTATTAAACTGGTCATGCCAGTGTCAATAAAATAGCACTCCTGCTGGCTAAGTCCGCTATTCATTCAAAATTCGATGTTCCTCCTGTTTGCATGATTCAATTTGGTTAAAAATGTTGCATTTTGTATCGATGGCGTGTTAAATCCGCTTTCTATCGCACTTTTGTCTCATCTTGTATTGCCAAATTCATGCTTCCGGCTAGTTTTCTCTTGTCTGAAAGTCTGTCTTTGGTTGATAGCCTTTGTCATCTAGGGTTGAGAGTGGAGCCGTAAGAGTGGGGTAAGGGGTCATTTAAAAAATTAAAAAAATTTGAAGTAATAGGTTTAGTGAAATGGATATTTTGCGCGCTGGTCAGTCTGCTCTGGCAAATATCATAATGCAGCGAAAGGGAGAGCTTGTGAAAAGCTTTGTTGCTCTGTTGACTGCCATCATGAGTCTTCTCTCGGCTTCTTCGTGGGCCGACGATACCGAGTTATATGTCTATGAGGCGAGCGCCCGTACTGGGGCTAGGCCACAAATCCTGATCATCTTCGATAACTCTGGCAGTATGAGCACCAAAGTCTATGACGTGGATAAACCTTATACGCCGGGAGCTGGGGGCGGCTCGCGTTACAATAACGGCAAGAAAGGGATGCTCTATTACGTAAAAGGTGATCAGGGTAAGAATAAGTTGCCCGACCCCGATGACCCTAATGAACGACGTAAATTTTCAGGCACCATCAATAGCTGCGGTAGCTCCTGGGAGTTCCTGAACGACTATGGCATCTTTACCGGTTTCTTCCGTAAGTATACCTTTAGCGGTGCCAACGGTGCCTGGCGTGAGTTTGGCGATAACAATGGTCTGAATGCTAAGGCGGTGGATTGCTACGAAGATATTCAGGAAGGCAATTATCTTAATGCTAAGGGATTAACCTCGGGGCTACCTGTCGATAGTTTGGGATCTCCCACCACGCCTATCATGTATAACAATGTCAGCAGTAGTTCGAGTGATAGCATCAAGAAGACCGCCAAGGAGCAGGCGCAGCTTACCGGCTTTGGTACCGGGCGGGTGCTCACCGTGTATACCGAGGATTACCTTCGCTGGCATCACAATGCAAACAAGAAACAAGAAGATAAAACTCGCTTAGAGCTGGCCAAAGATGCGATTAAAAACGTCATCTTAACCACCCCGGGAGTGGATTTCGGCCTGGCAATTTTCAACATGAATGGCCCAGATGACACCCTATATAATGGCCGTAACGGTGGGCGCATCATCAAAGCCATTCAGACCCTGACGCCAGGGCAAAAAAAGACACTACTCAGTGGGGTTAAAGATATTGAGTATGGCTGGAACACCCCCCTGTGTGAAACCCTTTACGAGGCCTATCGTTACTTCGCCGGTAAGTCTGTGGAGTTTGGCGATGATGATAAGGATTATACCTATGAATCATGGGGCCGATGGGTAACTTATAGAGCCAATAAAAATGATAGTTTGGACAAGGATGCGCTTGTTAAGGGAACAAATACCTATCAATCCCCCTTTAAGAAGTGTCAGAACAACGCCTATATCGTCTTCATAACAGATGGGGAACCGACCCTAGACAGCGCCGCCGATGTGGAAGTCACGAAGTTAACCGGTGGCGTCGATAAGCACAGCACTAGTTACATGAGCGCGCTTTCAAGCTGGATGTATCGCAAAGATGTAAACCCTAACATGGATGGCGATCAGCATGTGATCACCCACACCATTGGCTTCAGTGAGGGGGCAAAAAATGCCGAAGATCTGTTGAAGAAGGTGGCGAGCAAGGGGGGCGGAAGCTATTTCGATGCCACCGATGCGACTAAGCTGCAGGGCTCTATTCAACAGGCGGTGAATGAGGTGTTGGCCAACAGCGCCAGCTTTACCTCGCCTTCTGTGGCCAGCAACAACTTTAACCGTACCCAGACTTTTAACTATGCCTATTATTCCATGTTCCTGCCGGACAGAGGTCCGCGCTGGACTGGGAATATCAAGAAGTTCAGAGTCGCCGCCGATGGGACAGTTTTGGACGCAGAGGGTAAAATAGCGCTGGGTGATGACGGTAACATCAAGGACAGTGCCTGCTCCTACTGGACGCCCAAGAAGCTTTGTGGCGATGGCAACGATGTGCGCAAGGGGGGCGTCCTGTCGGCGATGCAGAGTGCCGATAGCCGAACCCTCTACAGTAATCTGGGGGGCGGCATGGATACGCTCAGCCTGTCGGCGGCGGCCAAGAAGGCAGGTGGCCAGGAAGACCTGGCCAATTTCATGGGTGTTGATAAGAGTCAGCTTACTAACCTATTCGATTGGGCCAAGGGGCTGGATGTGGACAACGATAAGAACCAGACGACCATTGCCGATCCCGCCAAGAACTGGCGCAATGACATCATGGGTGATGCCCTACACTCTAAACCTTTGGCATTGAACTTTGGCAGTAAGTCTAGCCCGGATATTCGTATTTTGGTTGGTACCAACCATGGCTTCATGCATATGTTCAAGGATGACACCACTGCCAATGAAGTTAGCGAGAGCTGGGCCTTCATGCCTTATGAACTGCTGCCAAATATTCAGACCCTGAGAAACAATGTGCCGACGGGCGTGCACTCAGTCTATGGTATCGACGGTTCTCCAGTGGCCTATGTGAAAAATGGCGCCTCAGGAGTAGAAAAAGCCTGGCTCTTCTTCGGCATGCGTCGCGGTGGTGATAGTTACTATGCCCTGGATATCAGCAACCCTGATTCGCCAAGCTTCAAGTGGCGTATCGATGCGAGCTCTCCGGGCCTGAGTGAGCTTGGACAATCCTGGTCGACACCAGTGGTGACCACTATTCGCAGCGCCAGCGGCACGGAAAAACCTGTGCTCATCTTCGGTGCAGGGTATTCACCTGCGGGTAAAGATGGTAAAGACCTTGGCACTAAGGATAACAAAGGGCGTGGCGTGTTTATCGTCGATGCCGATACCGGCAAACTGATCCATCAATTTGGCGCCGGTGGTGGCACGGCCCTGCCAGGGATTCAGGACAGTATTCCTAGCGGTGTGGCGGTACTCGATGCCAGTGGCGATGGCAATACCGACCGTATCTATGCGGTCGATACCGGTGGTAGTGTCTGGCGCATGGATATGCCAAGGGCGGATAAGGCTAGCTGGTCAGCCTTTAAGTTTGCCGATCTAGGTGGCAAGTCGCTGCTGCAGAATCGTCGCTTCTACTCGGCCCCAGTTGTAGCGCAGACCATGATTAACAATGTTTCAGTGGTTGATTATACAGTCAATGGCAAGACTACTAGGGTAACCACGAGTCAGAATGTACCTTACGATGCCGTGGTGGTGGGCAGTGGCCACAGGGCGGCGCCGTCCGATACCTCCCGCGAAGACATGTTTTTCACCCTACAAGATAGAAACGTGGTGACTCAGACCTTCGGCGGCACGGGCAGGCCTAAGGCGCCAGCGCCTTTGACTCTTAGCGACCTCTACGAAACGACCAAGTTGAAGGCTAATCAAGCGCCCGACAAGATTGCTATTAGTAAGAAGCGCGGGTGGTATTTTAAACTTCCTGGGCTTGGTGAGAAGAATCTGTCACCGGCGACCATCATTAACGGTCAGGTGTTCTTCACGACCTTTGTGCCGGGTACAGCAGCGAGTAACAACCAGTGCTTAACGTCGGGCATGGGCTTCCTCTATCCCTTTAATCTGCACTATGGCACGAGTAACTACACGTCGGTCGCTCTAGAGGCGGGTAACTTGGTATTAGACACTCCTCAGCTTGTGATCCCTGCCGACAACAAGGGGGGGCAAGGAAAGGATGGTGATGCCTACATGTATCTGATCGGCATAGGTAACGCCGCCGAGAAGATGGAGAAGGTTAAACCCGACGACGATTGCCCCGCCGGGGACAATCGCTGCATAGGTGGCCGACTGCGTGCTCATAAGATCTACTACTATAGTGAGTAGCAAGTGGTCAGAAGCAAATTACACCGTTGACTAATAGAGGCTGAGCGCCTAGCTACTCAGCCAAAGAGTGAGAGGAATAGCGTGAATAAATTAATTTTGCTGGTGCTACTGGCATTATGTGTAATAGCCGGGCCGCTCAAGGCCGAGCCGAGGGAAGACTATAAGTGTTTCATTGAGACCAATGAGGGGCAGGTGCTGGTGCGTTTCTCCTGGCAGCCCAGCAAGGCGCCACAATATAAAAAGCAGCTCGTCGGTAGTCAGCTGTCCGCGTTACTGCACACGGACGGTAAGCCCATGACGGTGAAGCGCGTCTATGAGTGTGCCAAGAAAGAAGAGGCGTTTAGTACCAGTCAGGGCCGCATGCTAGAGCACAATTGGCCCATGGAAGGTTAGTTGCCACTAAGAGTGTAATCGAGAGTGCCGTCAAGAGTGTCATTGAGAGCGCTATCGAGGCGTCATAAAAAAAGCCGGGTTATTACCCGGCTTTTTACTTCTATCAAGTGCGAATTATCAAATATCAGGCCTTGGCCAAACCTTCTTTAGCGTCTCGTTTGCTAGGACTCTCGATCGTTTGTTTTACGCGGCGCCGTGTTTGCGGTTTACGCCGCGATCGCCACATCAGGTAACCGGAAAGGGCCATCAGGCTAGGTAAGAAGCCCACTACACACCAGAGGATTTTGCTGACCAGTCCGCCGAAGTTGCCGTAATGCAGCGGACGGAAACTATCGACAAACTGATAAAGCGCGCCGGCCTTGGTGGCATCGACACTGGCACTGAGCTGCCCGGACTTATCATCGAAACTGACGATAGAGCCATAGTCGCTGCGAAGCGCGCCGCGATCTTGGGCGGCGCCAAAAAGGTGGATGCCGGCATAGCTCTTGTCGGGGAAGCGCACATAGTGGGTCTGAAAGCCTGGGATCACCTGAGTCGCCTGTGTCAGCAGCGCTTCCACATCCAGCTGCTTGTTGTAGTAACTCTGGGTGATGACTAGGGTCTTGGGGTCGGGTTCGTGCCACTCCTCGATGATGTGCTCTATGTTCCACCAGGCACCGGTGAAACCCAGGATCAGGAACAGTGGCGCGCCTATGATCCCCAGCATCTTGTGGCTATCGCTGAGAAACAGGCGCAGGCTCTTGCCCCATCTAAGGGTGAAGAAGGTTCGCCAAAACTGACGGTGTAGTATAAATCCAGATAAGGAGAGCAAGATCAGCAAGATAGATACTAATGCGGTAACCGCTAGCCCCAGATGATCCGCAAGCAGGGTGTAGTGCAGCTCCAGCAGCCAGTCCAGCAGGTAGTGACTCAGGCCGACCGGTTGGCTCAGTAGGCTGCCTTGGCTTGGGTCGACAAACAGGAGTTGCCAGTCATAGGTCCCCTGTTTGGCGACATAGAGCTTATCTGCCTCGCCGGCGTTAGTCGCAAACTGCCAGCCAAGAATTTCATGTTGCGGCAACGCCTCGTCAGCCGACCTCAGTAGCTGGGTGAAACTCAGGCGAGTCTCGCTGGCGGCGAGCACCTTTTCGGGCATCAATAGGTGTTCGAGCTCGCTCTTAAACACCAGCACACTACCGGTCAGGGCGATGATAAAAAGCGGCAGGGCGGCGACGAGTCCGAGCCAGCCATGCCATTTCCATAGGAGACGACGCATTAGATTATTACCTTTCGTTATGGCGCCATTGCCATGCTCCACGCTGTGTGGGCGGCAGGGCAGAAGAATAAAATTGGAGTTTAACATTAATGAGAATTAATTTCATTCTCAACTTGTGGCATATGGAAATGGGTCACACTTTGGCTAAAAACAGTTGGCTAAAAACAGTGGATGAAAGCGTCTGGTGAAAGGCAAAAGAGGTGACTGCATAATAGGTGGAAATGGAAGGATGACAAGGCGTGAGGCTCTCGAGTTAAGCCTCTGTTTTTAGACTCTGTTTTTAGCTTCTGTTTTTAGGCTGTTTTTTAGAGGTTGTGTAGAGCTTGCTGAAAGGCAAGGGCCTAGCCAAGTCCCTGCATGGTTAAGTTAAGAAGTCGCCTAGCTAGTCGATTAGTCGCCTAGCTAGGCGGCGGATATCATAGCGGTGTTTGACTGCCGTCATACTGACCGCGGATCAGCTGGTCTTTCTCTATGAGGAGCAGTTCACCAGACAGGCCTTTTTTGATGCTGCTGTCGATGGCGATAACCCGGTTGTCGAACAGGCCTAGTACCCGAGTCTGCGAGGTATGGCCCACGACGATGCGCTTGACCTTGAAATAGTCCAGGATGTTGGCCAGCTCCTGGGTATCGAAGTCGGGCTTGAAGTAGCCGCGATACCAGGTGGGGCCGTTGCCGAAGAAGAGAAAGTTGAGCAGCTCATCTTGCTTCAGCTCGGCCTTACTCTTGTCGATATTTTCCCGATAGAGGCTGTTGGCCCTGGCCAGAGTTAGGCCGCGGTCGACCCACTCCTGACTGATGCCGCCGTGGAGGAAGAGGGTGTCGTTGAGCTTAACGATAGTGTGCTTACTTCTCAGCCATTGGCCGAGTTCGCTGTCTTGACCGTAGAGCGCATCATAGGGGCGATCAAGCAGCTTGCTTGCAGTCTGGTACTTGTCGTTGACGTAGCGCAGGTCACCGCGCATCACCATCTGTTCGTGGTTGCCCATCAAGAGGTGCAGCTGGCCGCCGGCGGCCTTGGCCTGCTTGTCGAGCTTGTACATGAACCAGAGCACCTCGTTAACCTGAGGGCCGCGGTCGAACATATCGCCCGTCATCACCATATGGCCCTTGCCGAAGGCCCAGTTGTTATCCTGGTCGATGATCTTATGGCGGCGCAGCAGCTGCAGCAGCACCTCATATTGACCATGAACGTCGCTGAGTGCCACTATCTTATCCACTCCCTGATAGCTGTCCGCCAGTACCTCTTTAGCCTGCGGATTCAGGCTGGGCTCAGGAAGCTTGCCGCAATGTTCGGGGCGACTCAGCTTACCTTGATTGACGCGGGTCTGTTTATGCTCGCCTTCGCAGATCCAATCGGCTATCTCGGCCTTGGGGTTAAGAAATAGATAGGGGCCGTCATTAATGCCTGAATTGGTACTGGCTTGAGTCACTGCCTTAGTATCTTGCTGAGTTTGCGCCTGAACGGCTAAAGCCTGTAGGGGCAGTAGACCGGCCAGGCATAAGCTGGCCGCCTTTAGCGCTGAGTCTAGTGGCATTAGCCAGAGTGATCTATTCAAGACAAATCCTTTGATTATTCTGATGTTGTTGGCGGATAGGCGTTCAATCGTAGCACGCTTTTGTTCCCATGTTACCCCTTTTAAAGAGGGGAGCAGCGTTGGGAAGAGAAGATAAAAAAACGGAGGCTGCTGCCTCCGTTTGTGTGCTTTGCGCTACTGAAATTGCTCGAGAGTGCGAGATGCGCGCGTTAACTCATGCGCTTGTACTTGAGACGGTGGGGCTCAATCACATCCGTACCCAGAGTCTCTTTCAGCCAGGTCGAGTATTCTGTGTAGTTACCTTCGTAGAAGTTCACCTGACCTTCGTCGCGGTAATCCAGGATATGGGTGGCGATTCTGTCGAGGAACCAACGGTCATGCGAGATCACCATGGCACAGCCAGGGAATTCAAGCAGGGCTTCTTCCAGGGCGCGCAGGGTTTCGACGTCGAGATCGTTGGTGGGCTCATCGAGGAGCAGCACGTTGCCACCTGCCTGGAGCAGCTTGGCTAGATGCACACGGTTGCGCTCACCGCCCGAAAGGGTGCCGATGATCTTCTGCTGATCGCCGCCGCGGAAGTTGAAACGGCCCACATAGGCGCGGCTCGGGATCTCAGTGTTGTTGATACGCATGATATCTTGACCGCCGGAGATCTCCTCCCATACGGTCGCCTTGTCGTTCATGGCATCGCGGAACTGCTCCACCGAGGCGATCTGAACCGTATCACCCACTTCGATGCTGCCGCTGTCTGGCTGTTCGGCGCCGCTGATCATCTTAAACAGGGTCGACTTACCGGCACCGTTAGCACCGATAATACCGACGATGGCGCCTTTAGGTACGCTGAAGCTCAGGTTGTCGATCAGCACGCGGTCGCCATAGGACTTGGTAAGGTTGTTCACCTCGATCACCTTGTCACCCAGGCGTGGCCCTGGCGGAATAAACAGTTCGTTGGTCTCGTTACGTTTCTGGTAGTCGTTGGTGTTCAGCTCTTCGAAGCGTGCCATACGGGCCTTGCCCTTTGACTGACGACCCTTAGCGCCCTGGCGAACCCACTCGAGTTCCTTGGCGATGGTCTTCTGACGGGCACTTTCGGCAGCCGATTCCTGCTTCAGACGGGCCTCTTTCTGTTCAAGCCATGAAGAGTAGTTGCCTTCCCATGGGATACCCTCGCCACGGTCGAGTTCTAGGATCCAACCGGCGGCATTGTCGAGGAAGTATCTATCGTGGGTAATGGCCACAACGGTACCCGTGTATTCCTGCAGGAAGCGCTCTAACCAGGCCACAGACTCGGCGTCTAAGTGGTTGGTCGGTTCGTCCAGCAGCAACATGTCTGGCTTTTCAAGCAGCAGGCGACAGATGGCCACACGGCGACGCTCACCCCCTGACAGTACCTCAATCTTCTCGTCCCAGTCCGGCAGACGCAGGGCGTTGGCGGCGCGCTCGAGAATGTTGTCCAGGTTGTGGGCATCCTGGGCCTGGATGATGGCTTCCAGCTCACCCTGCTCCTTGGCCAGGGCGTCGAAGTCGGCATCTGGCTCTGCGTACAGGGCGTAAACCTCATCGAGACGGGTCAGGGCGTTCTTGGCCTCGCTAACCGCCTCTTCGATCGCTTCGCGCACTGTCTGCTGGGGATCTAGCTTAGGCTCCTGGGGCAGGTAACCTATCTTAAGATCTTGCATCGGACGCGCTTCACCCTCGATCTCGGTATCGATACCGGCCATGATGCGCAGCAGGGTGGACTTACCCGAACCGTTAAGACCCAAGACACCAATCTTGGCGCCGGGGAAAAAGCTTAGGGAAATATCTTTGAGGATCTGCTTCTTCGGCGGGACTATCTTGCCCACGCGTAGCATGCTGTATACAAACTGAGCCATAAAAAAGTTTACTCACTGACGAAACAATGGGGGCAATTCTACTGTAATCGCCTTAGAACTTAAATCGGATTTTCGGTCCCTTTTCGCTGGCCTCGCCGCCATGTTCTATGATGAGAAGTTTTTGTTTTGTGACATCTTGTAAAAATTGTTAACATCCTGAGCCGCTCAAGGGGGCACAGCTAAATGCTAGGCGCCATGAATTGAGCGGATGAACACAGTTTCTGATAAAAAGCATCGATTAAAAGCTTTGACCTCAAGCGTTGAAGAAAGAACACAAGAATAAGAATAACGATAAAGATAAGGGATTGATCTTGAAAGCCACATCACCTGTTATTGCCGCCTCCCTGTTAGGTGGTGCCAGCCTGTTATTGCCACTTGTCGCACATGCCGAGCCAGAACAGGCCAAGCCTGTTCAAAAAGCGCTAGCTCAAGGCCAATTGGCGTATGCCTTAGCCTCTGCGTCTCAAGTGCAGCGGCCAGCGGATAAGCCGGCGCAAATAGCGCCGGTAGAGACCATAGACTTGCCACTTTCACCCAGCGAGAAGGATTGGTGGGGCGCGACACTGGAACTCTCAACCGTGCTGGTGCTTGGCGAGCTGCTGTACAAGACAGGCTCACAGGCCATGGAAGATGATTTCGATTATGAAATCGATGGCAATGCGGCGGAGTTTTTCTACGACAGGCTGACCACGGGGGCCTCCTGGAAGTATGACGATAACGATATCGGTATGAACTGGGGCCACGCCTACGCCGGCGCCCTCTATTATCAGGCATTTCGAAACCACGGTTTCAACTACTACGAGTCGACCCTGGGCACCTTTGCCGCCTCCACTATCTGGGAGGTGTTTGCCGAGTATAAGGAGGTCGTGAGCATCAATGATCAGATAGTCACCACCTGGGGCGGCGCCGTGCTGGGGGAGAGCCTGTTTCAGTTTTCTGAGATGTTGGCCGCCAAAGAGGGCTGGTTGCCAACCGGCCTGAGTTACCTGTTTAACCCGTCGCGCACGCTGCGGAGCTGGTTTGGTTACCCGAGTCCCAACCGATTCGATCGCAGCCAGACTCAAGACAGCTTCTCCGTCTATACCGGCGTGCGTTACGCCAGCAAAGACAAGGCGGATGTTAGCAGCACCATGGCGATGCTAGGGATGCGAGCGGCCATCGACAGCCGCGAAGGGAAATATGACACCCTCAGTGGCACCCCGAGCCGAGTCGAGATGATGATGGAGACCGCGGTTTCTCAGGAAGGCGTGGAGGAGTGGCAGATGGCCACGCAACTGCTGCTGGCAAGCTATGGCCGCAAGCATAAAGGCGGCGGGCTCGCCAGCGACTGGTCCCATAGTTTCTATGTCGGTCCGTCGACCGGCATGGAATACACCAGCTTGGGGCTGGAGCTGGATGAAGACTTCTACGCTGTGGTCAACCTGCTGGGCTTATCAATGGGGGCCAACTGGTCCAATCAAGATATCAGCATCGACCTGCGCGGCGATCTCTTTGGTGACTTTGCCATGGTGAAACCTTTCGCCACCAAAGATTATCTCTCCCAAGGACGTTACTTCTGGGGCACCAAGTCTGTGCTCTGGGAGGGGGAATATGGCTATGCCTGGGGGCACACCTTTAACCTGTCGCTGGAGGCCAGCTATCGCAACCTCCTATTAGGCATGAAGCTTAAGTCCCAGCGCTGGAGCTCAATCAACGACAAAGAGAACGAGCGCGCGCCCCAGTGGAACCCCAATAACAGCGATCTGGACTTCGACGATGCCAGAGACAGATATGAGATCTATCTCAGCTATGGTATCAGTAAGGATCTGACCCTGAGCCTGCACCATGAGCGGATCGACCGCAGCGGCGAGATCCATGGCATAGACAATCCGGGTATCTACAGCCGCCTCGATGACAGTGAGCAGCGCAGCTGGCTGCAACTCGAATACTACTACTGAGTACCATGACTGATCACGGTTACTGATTACCGTTACTGATTACGATTGCTAATGCCAAATGACGGCCCTGTGCCGTCATTTTTGTTGGGTAATTAAAACAGTGTTTTCGTTCAAAAGGCTGTAAACCAGCCATTTTGTCCCTTGCAAAAAAGGAGGCTTGGCAAATCAGGCCACCTTAGCCCCACTTTTGTCCTAAGGTGCATTTTGATGAACATTTCTCAGCCTGAATCGCAACTAATTTCATGTCGCAAATGCTGGGATTGTGATCGAATGCACTGTAGAATACCGCGCAACCCTACCTTATAAGACTTTCACAGCTGGAGTGACCAATGCTGAAAAAAGAGATGAACATCGCTGACTTTGATCCGCAACTGTTTCAAGCGATCCAGGAAGAGACTCGTCGTCAAGAAGAGCACATCGAGCTAATCGCCTCGGAGAACTACACCTCTCCTCGCGTGATGGAGGCTCAAGGTTCTCAGCTTACTAACAAGTACGCCGAAGGCTATCCTGGCAAGCGTTACTACGGTGGTTGTGAACATGTCGACATCGTCGAGAACCTGGCCATCGAACGCGCCAAGGAACTTTTCGGTGCGACCTATGCTAACGTTCAGCCTCACTCCGGCTCACAGGCTAACAGCGCAGTCTACATGGCGCTACTGCAACCAGGCGATACCGTTCTGGGTATGAACCTGGCTCACGGCGGTCACCTGACGCACGGCTCTCCAGTAAACTTCTCTGGCAAGCTGTACAACATAGTTCCTTACGGCATCGACGAGTCTGGCAAGATCGACTACGACGAGATGGAGTGTCTGGCCGTTGAGCACAAGCCTAAGATGATGATCGGTGGTTTCTCTGCCTATTCTGGTATCGTCGACTGGGCGCGCATGCGTGAAATCGCCGACAAGATTGGCGCTTACCTGTTTGTCGACATGGCTCATGTTGCAGGTCTTATCGCCGCCGGTGTCTATCCAAACCCAGTACCACACGCACACGTGGTGACTTCTACTACTCACAAGACCCTAGCCGGTCCTCGCGGCGGTATTATCCTGTCTGCGGCGAACGATGAAGACCTGTACAAGAAGCTGAACTCTGCGGTATTCCCAGGTGGTCAGGGTGGTCCTTTGATGCACGTTATCGCCGGTAAGGCGGTAGCCTTCAAGGAAGCGCTGTCTCCTGAGTTCAAGGAATATCAACAGCAGGTAGTGGTTAACGCCAAGGCGATGGCTAACACCTTCATCGAGCGCGGTTTCGATGTGGTTTCTGGCGGAACCGAAAACCACCTGTTCCTGCTGGATCTGATCGCTAAAGATATCACAGGTAAAGATGCCGATGCGGCGTTGGGCCGTGCCAACATCACGGTAAACAAGAACTCAGTACCTAACGACCCACGTTCACCTTTCGTGACCTCGGGCCTGCGTATCGGTTCGCCAGCCATCACACGTCGTGGCTTCAAAGAAGCTGAAGCGGTTGAGCTGACCAACTGGATCTGTGATGTGTTAGATGACATCAACAACGAAGCCACTATCGAGCGCGTGAAGAACCAGGTGCTTGAATTGTGCGCTAAGTTCCCTGTTTACGGTTAACCTTAAGGGGTAAATCGGGTAAACTCCGATGGCCGCTACTGATTTAATATTGGTAGCGGCCATTTTTGTATCTATTTCAAGGGAAAGCTCCCCAAGATACCGATTAGCATTTGCTGGAGGCTCAATGCATTGTCCGTTTTGCAGCGCAACCGACACTAAGGTGATCGATTCTCGTCTGGTGGCCGATGGTCATCAGGTGCGTCGTCGCCGCGAGTGTCTGCTTTGCCACGAGAGATTTACCACCTTCGAAGGCGCCGAACTGGTGATGCCGCGTGTGGTTAAACAAGATGGCAGTCGCCAACCCTTCGACGAAGACAAGCTGCGTGGCGGCATGCTGAGGGCGGTCGAGAAACGCCCGGTGTCGATGGACGAGATAGAGCAGGCGCTAAGCAAGATCAAATCGACCCTGAGAGCCACGGGCGAGCGCGAAGTGACCTCTAAGATGATAGGTAACCTGATGATGGATCACCTGGTCAACCTCGATAAGGTGGCCTATATCCGCTTCGCCTCTGTGTACCGCGCCTTCGAAGATGTCTCCGAGTTCGGCGAGGCGATTGCCAAGTTGCAAAACGATAAGAGCAAGTCGGGTAAGTCGTAATCGATGCGTATCGGGCTTCCCCAATTATTCTCAAGAGATGGCGATGAGCATGGCCTGGTCCAAATTTGATTCCCAGATGATGGCGCGTGCCATCCAGTTGGCCCGCAAGGGGCAATACACCACCAGTCCCAACCCTAATGTCGGCTGTGTAATAGTCCAGGGAGAGACCCTGGTGGGCGAAGGATTTCATATCGCCGCCGGCGGCCCTCACGCCGAGGTGCATGCGCTGCGTATGGCCGGCGATAAGGCCAAAGACGCCACCGCCTACGTAACCTTAGAGCCCTGTAGCCACTATGGCCGCACGCCCCCCTGCGCCGAGGCGCTGATCAAGGCTGAGGTTTCCCGCGTGGTGGTGGCGGTGACCGACCCTAATTCTCAGGTGTCAGGTCGTGGCATCAAGATGCTTCAAGATGCAGGCATTGAGGTCGAGGTGGGTCTGCACCAGGAAGAGGCCGCAGCACTTAACCCAGGCTTCATGAAGCGGATGCGCAGCGGCCTGCCTTGGGTCGGCATCAAGCTTGCCGCCAGCTTGGATGGTAAGACGGCGCTCTCTAACGGCGTCTCAAAGTGGATCACAGGTCCAGAGGCGCGCCGTGACGTGCAGCGCATGCGCGCCCGTTTCGATGCCGTCGTGACCGGCATAGAGACGGTACTGGCCGACGACCCTAGCCTGAATGTACGTCATCAGGAGCTGGGCAGCCTGGGCGAGCAGTTAACCGAGGTCGATATTCGTCAGCCACTTCGCGTGGTGCTCGACTCCCGTGCGCGCCTAAGTGCCAAGGCTAAACTGTTTGAGACACAATCCCCCGTGCTGCTGGTGAGCTGTCAGCCCTATCCCGAGGCCGTGGCGAGCGCCTGGCCTGAGCATGTGAGTCAGTTGCAACTGCCGAGTGACAATGGGCAGGTGCCACTAAAGGCGCTGCTGGAACATCTGGGATCTCAGCTTAACAGCGTGATGGTCGAGGCTGGGGCGACCCTGGCCGGCGCCTTCATGGCGCAGGGGCTGGCAGACGAGCTGGTGCTGTATCAGGCGCCGAAAATCTTAGGCGGCCATGGCCGTAACCTGCTGGCACTGCCGGACTATACTGAGATGACGCAGCTGCCCGCGCTCAAGCTTTGCGACGAGCGTGCGATCGGGGCCGACAGACGCCTCACCTTTCAATTGAGTCACAATCATTTACCGAGCGATAAAGAGTAGTTAGTCATGTTTACTGGGATCATCGAGGCTGTTGGCAGCCTGAGAAAAATTGAGCGTCGCGACGATGATATTCGCCTGACGGTGGCTAGCGGCAAGCTGGATTTAAGTGACGTTAAACTCGGTGACAGTATCGCCACCAATGGCGTGTGTCTGACCGTAGTCGAGCAGATGGCCGACGGCTATGTGGCCGATATCTCAGCCGAGACCGTGGCCCTTACCGGCTTTGCCCATTATCAGGTGGGGCAGAAGGTTAATCTGGAAAAGGCGGTGACGCCGACGACCCGCCTTGGCGGTCATATGGTTAGCGGTCATGTCGATGGCGTGGCTAGCGTGGATGACAGACAGTATCGCGGCAAGGCGATCGAATTTTGGCTGACGCCCCCCAAGGGGCTGGCCCGCTATATCGCCCACAAAGGCTCTATCACCATAGATGGTGTCAGCCTGACGGTGAACGAGGTGGACGGCGAGCGTTTTCGTCTGACCATAGTGCCTCATACCGCCAGCGAAACCACGCTTATCGATTTGAAGGCGGGTGACAGGGTCAATATCGAGGTGGATCTGATCGCCCGGCATCTGGAGCGCCTACTGAGTTTTCAGGCGGCAGAGGAAAATCCAGCCAAAGGCTCAGAGGTCACCATGGATCTGTTAGCTCGCTCCGGCTTTTTAAGATAGACGCTGGCAATCCCAGCCAATAGCAGATTAAATAACTCTTACTATAAGAATATTTCAAGCTCTAATAAATCAAGGTCTAACAATGGCACTACACAGCATAGAAGCGATTATCGAAGATATCCGTCTGGGTAAGATGGTTATCTTGATGGATGACGAAGACAGAGAGAATGAAGGCGACCTGATCATGGCCGCTAACCTAGTGACGCCCGAGGCGATCAACTTCATGGCCACCTATGGCCGTGGCCTCATCTGTCAGACCATGACCAAGGCGCGCTGCGAGCAGCTCAACCTGCCGCTGATGGTGAGCAACAACAATGCCCAGTTCTCCACCAACTTCACCGTGTCTATCGAGGCGGCCGAAGGGGTGACCACTGGTATCTCGGCCTATGACAGAGCCGTTACCGTGCAGGCCGCCGTGGCTCGTGACGCTAAGCCGTCGGACATCGTGCAGCCAGGGCATATCTTCCCACTGATGGCCCAAGAGGGCGGGGTGCTGATCCGTGCTGGTCATACCGAGGCGGGTTGCGACCTGGCCCGTCTGGCGGGCCATGAGCCGTCGGCGGTGATTGTTGAGATCCTCAACGAAGATGGCACCATGGCGCGTCGTCCAGATCTTGAGGTGTTTGCCGAGAAGCATGGCCTCAAGATAGGCACCATCGCCGATCTTATCGAATACCGTAACACCAAGGAAACGACCGTGGTGCGCGAGGCCAAGTGTAAGCTGCCGACCCGTTTCGGCGAGTTCGACATGATTACTTACCGCGATACCATAGACAACCAACTCCACTATGTGCTGGTGAAGGGTGAAGTTCAGCCTAACGCTCTGGTACGCGTGCATCTGCAAAACACCTTCAACGACCTGCTGCACTCAGAGCGCGACGAGAAGCGTAGCTGGCCGCTGGAGAAAGCCATGGCGTGTATCGCCGATGAAGGCGGCGTCTTGGTGGTGCTGGGTCATCAGCAGAGCAACGAAGAGTTGGTGGCCAAGGTGAAGGCCTTCGAGGCAGAAGACAAGGGCGAAGTCGGCGCACCGGCGCAGTGGCAAGGCACCTCACGTCAAGTGGGCGTGGGCTCGCAGATCCTGGCCGATGTGGGCGTAACCAGCATGCGTCTGCTCAGCTCGCCTAAGCGTTACCATTCGCTGTCGGGATTCGGCTTGGAAGTTACTGAATATATTGCAGAATAAGCTAGTCTGCTTGTAATTCATCGAATTGAGTTAAATTGCATGGGGATCAACGCGGTGGGCTGTGGTATCATACCGCCTCTTTTTTCCCGTGCCGGGTTTGTTAAGCTAATTTAGGTAAGATAAATGAACGTAGTTCAAGGTAATATCGAGTCGAAAAACGCCAAAGTGGCCATAGTGGTTTCACGTTTTAACAGCTTCGTGGTTGAAAGTCTGCTAGAAGGCGCGGTGGATACATTGAAGCGCTTCGGTCAGGTCGCCGACGACAACATTACCGTTGTCCGCGTACCGGGTGCCGTAGAGCTGCCGCTGGCAGCCCGTCGCGTGGCGGCAAGTGGTAAATTTGACGGCATCATAGCGCTGGGCGCCGTGATCCGTGGTGGTACGCCACACTTTGATTTTGTTGCAGGCGAGTGTAACAAGGGGCTGGCTCAAATAGCGCTTGAGTTCGACCTTCCTGTGTCATTCGGTGTATTGACCACAGATACCATTGAACAAGCTATCGAGCGTTCTGGTACTAAGGCGGGTAACAAGGGCGGCGAAGCGGCACTTGGTCTGCTAGAGATGGTCAATGTTCTGCAAGAACTAGAACAGCAGTTGTAAGATTAGGAACCAAGATGAAACCTTCAGAGCGCCGTAAAGCCCGTCGTCTAGCGGTACAAGCTATCTATTCATGGCAGCTAAGCGGCAATAATGTTGCCGACGTGGAGCATGAATTTCTCACCGAGCAGAAGATCGATGGCGTCGACGTTAGCTATTTCCGTGAATTGCTATCAGGCACCACGACCAAGTCGGCTCAGTTGGATGAGTTGATTATGCCTCACCTAGAGCGCCCGTTCGATGAGGTTTCGCCTATCGAGAAGGCGGTGCTGCGCATCGCGACCTACGAGCTGACCTTCCGTAAGGATGTGCCTTACAAGGTAGCCATCAACGAGGCTATCGAGCTGGCCAAGGCCTTCGGGGCCGAAGATGGTCACAAGTTCGTTAACGGCATTCTCGACAAGATAGTCGCTAAAAAGTGATACAATTAACGGCGTCCCAGGATGCCGTTTTTTATATTCAGGTTTAGCCTCGACGTCGCCTTAGTTAGCTCGATGTTGTCTTCGCTTAAAAGTGTGCTAGCTGATTAACCCTTACTATGGTTTTTAAGACTGTGAAAGAGTTTAAATTAATCGATCATTTCTTTGCTAACCTTGGCCAGACCCGCCGCGATGTGCACCTAGGGATCGGCGACGACTGCGCCCTGGTCCAGCCCGCCGAGAACAAGGTGATTGCCATCTCCTGCGACACCCTGGTTGAAAATGTACACTTCTACGCCGACATGCCGGCTAAGGCCCTGGGTTACAAGGCGCTGGCGGTTAACCTGTCGGATCTCGCCGCCATGGGCGCAGAGCCCGCCTGGATGACGCTCGCGCTTACCCTGCCCGAGGTGGATGAGGTCTGGCTGGAGGAATTTAGCCAGGGGCTGAATGAGGCGGCGCAGTACTACGGCGTCGCTTTGGTCGGCGGTGATACTACCCGCGGCCCCAAGTCGATCACCATCACCATCAATGGTCAGGTGCCAGAAGGCAAGGCCCATACGAGGGGCGGCGCCAAGAATGGCGACTGGATCTATGTGACCGGCTCCCTCGGTGATTCGGCCGTGGGGTTAGCGATTCTGGGTGATAAGCTCAATATCGACGGGGAGGCGAGGGAGTATTTTATTCAGCGCCACTATTTCCCCACGCCAAGAGTGCTTGCGGGTCAGTCGCTTAGAGGATTGGCGTCGAGCGCCATCGATCTCTCCGATGGTTTTGTCTCGGATATTGGCCATATCCTCAAGCGCTCGGCGGTGGGCGCCGTGGTGGATGTGGATCGTCTGCCCCTGTCGGCGCAGATGCGTGAATCTTTGGCTGAGACCGAGGCGCTGGGTTATGCCCTAACGGGTGGTGAAGATTACGAGCTGCTGTTTACCGTCCCCGAGGCCCAGCGCGGCGCACTGGAGACAGCCCTGGCCCACGCTGGCGTCAGTTTCACGCAGGTTGGCCAGATCGCCACTGGCGATAAGCTGCGCCTCATCAAGGATGGCGAGCCCTATACACCGTCTCAATTTGGTTTCGAGCACTTTTAAACATGCAGTTATGGTCGACCGATCCGGTTCTTAAAAAGCTTTCTCTGGCAAACCCTATTCATTTCCTGGCCCTGGGCTTTGGCTCAGGCCTCGCCGCTAAGGCGCCTGGCACCTTCGGCACCCTGGCGGCAATACCGCTTTATCTACTCATGGCTGGATTGCCCCTGGGCTGGTATCTGGGGCTGACCCTGTTGAGCGTGCTCGCCGGTTTCTATATCTGCGACAAGGCCTCTAAGGATATGGGAGTACATGATCATGGCGCCATCGTCTGGGATGAGGTCGCGGGCCTGCTTATTACCCTGATCGCCGCTCCCGCAGGCTGGCTCTGGGTGGCGGTTGGCTTCGGGTTATTTCGCTTCTTCGATATCCTTAAGCCCTGGCCCATCAAGGTGCTGGATGCCAAGGTGCATGGTGGTATCGGCATCATGATAGATGACGTGCTCGCCGGCGTGTTTGCGTTTTTGTGCCTGCAGGGAATTGTCTACCTGATTGGATAGCGATTGGCTTGCCCAACTGTCATTAAGTTCAAATTGAGTTCAAGTTAAGTTCAAAATTAGTTCAATTTAAGTCCCGAGTGTCGAAAGCCACAGCGCCAAGACAATCGGGATTTTTGTTTTTAGCACAGCAGCAAAAATTTGATTTGTTGCTGCGCTGACTGCATGCTCAGTTTAACTTTTAGTTGCTTTCAGGCAAGAGGAGACAGGTTATGGATGATGAGAGCCTTAACCAAAACAAATCGGACGTTGAGTTTAGTGGTAGTTGTCTTTGTGGTGGCGTGGCCTTTAGCTTAGTGGGTCGTTTCGATGCTTTCTATTTGTGTCACTGTAACCGCTGTCAGAAGGGCACCGGCTCGCTGCATGGGGCCAACCTGTTTTCCAATCATTTGGCCCTTGACTGGCGGCGTGGCGAGGCCTTGCTGCAAACCTTTCAAGTAGCGAATACTCGGCACAAGCGATGTTTTTGCAAGGTGTGTGGCTCGCCTATGCCTTATCGGTTGGCGGCGTTAAATCTGGTCGTGGTGCCTGCAGGCTGTCTGGATGTCGAGGTGCCCATTGCGCCGACGGCAAAGCTGTTTATGGCGGAGCGGGCGAATTGGGGGGAGGAGGTCCAATCTGTGCCGGTTTTCGATCGCCTACCGGAATAGCATTTTAGCGCTAAAAGTTTTTGGCGTTAGACCTCCCCTGAAGCCGGTCAGGGGATGAGCTGTGATGACGGAAAAAGAAACTGTAGGCTCGTTATTCTGGTGAGCTCTCCCTAGGTTTTTCGTCATTGGTCTCTGTCACCATCTCTGCTGAGATGGCAGGAGCTGTTAAGCGGGTAACAAGCTCGGCGCGCAGCGATTCCACCTTGTTAGCCGTTGACTGGTAACTCTCGAAAGAGGAGATGCCAGAGCAGAGGATAAATTTCCCCATGGGATTGTAGGCGTACTCTTGCAGGGTCGATAGCGAGAGATCGTTAGGGCACTGCTTGATGCTTTCTTTGCCAGTTAAGATTTCCGCGTAGAGATTGGCTGTGTCTTGTTGTTGGAAAAGTGGCAAGAGGATGACTTCGGTGATCTTCGAGGTGATGCTAGCATCTTCACCCGTTTCAAAAGATTGTGTAATCTTAATCAGGAAGTGCCACTCACCACGTTTAACCCGCTTTAGTGACAACACTTCTTCTGAGGTGGACTGCAGCCAGAGGCTAGGTATTTTAGTATCCTCATCCTCTGTTTGCTTTTGACTGACGAGCACCTCGCCCAGTTTCATGTTTTGCTTGAGCGCCGAGATTGCGACTATTTTATTGGGAAGCATGTTGACCCGTTTAGCCACCTGCAGCCAGAACAGCATATCTTCATCTATGGCGGCGATGAGGGCTGCTGAATCCGTGCCATTGATGTAGGCATCGACAAGGTACAATTTCTGAGCAGCTGTAAGATGCTTGAAAGGAATCATGCTGCGAGACGAATTAAAGTGGGTGTCATCTTGCCAATGACCGAGGGAGAGAAGGGTGCGGTAGCGCTCAATTAGCCAGGCATAGTCATCGAGTGTGGCCTTAAGTGTTTCTGGCTCGGCCAATAGGGGAGCACACTCATCGAGATAGCCTTCTTGTTTGAGGCAGTTGGAAATAGCCCATTCGGGAAGCTCGAATTTTTCGTCGACAGTCTTTTTTGGCCTATCTAATACACCAAGTTGTTTGTGCGCTTGATAGCGTTCAAGCCCGAGAGCCATGGGGTTATCTTTTTTCGGCGCATCAAAGCCAAAGGCGTAAAGATAAGGGTTGTTTTCAAGATGCTGACTCAAGGCGGCCTCTTCGGCGTTCACCTGCTCAAGAAAGGCGCTGGCCTGCGCTGATGGCGCGCTATCTTGCAGATTAATCAGCAGCAAGATGAGATAGCCACCGACGAGAATGAATAGCAGGGTAAATAAAATCCATTTCAGGGCACGAAAAAAGTGTCGCATTTCAAATCCTTGTGGCTTTTAACTTAGTATCGACGGCAGAGCACTCAGTCTATCAGAGTCTCTTTGCTATGCCTGGTTTTGATCGCCTACTGGGAGCGTTAAAGATCTCCTTTAATGTGTCGGGGGATGAGAGGAAGGCGATGATCGAATCAGAAGGCTTATTCTTCAGGCGAGTTCTCCTTAGCTGCTTCTCTAACCTGAGCTCCAATTTCAGTTGAATTGGCAGGGTTCGCGGTTAAGCGTGTGACAAGCTTCTGGCGTTGTGATTCCAGGTTATTAATGCGGGCCTGGTAACCCTCAAATGATGGAATACCAGAACAGAGGATAAATTTACCCATGGGATTATAGGCGTATTCTATTCGGGTCGATGACGAGAGATCGTTAGGGCACTGTTTGAAGCTTGCTTTGCCAGTTACGATATCTGCGTAGCGGTTGGCGGTATCCTGTGGCTGCATAAGTGGCATCACGAGTGCCTCGACTATTTGGGTTGTGATGTCTGCCTTGTCGTCAACGCCAGAGACAGCCTTAGATATTTTGGTAAAGTAATGCCATTCACCTCGCTTGACGCGCTCAAGGGATAAGACGCCCTTGGGTATAGGCCGTTGCCAAAGGCTGGGCAACAAATAGTCTTCGCTCTCTTTATTCATTTGTTCGATGAGCGCTTCACCCAGCTTCATGTTTTGTTGGAGTATCGAGATGGCCATGAGTTTGTTGTGAAGCAAGTTTATTTGTGTAGATGCCTGCTGCCAGAATCGCATATCCTGATCTATATCCGCCAGAAACATGCTAGGTTCGTGGCGGTTTTTCAGAAAGCTATTGAGGATATATAGATGCTGCGCTGCTATAAGGCGGGCTCCGGGGATTGGATTGACAAACAGGTTAAAGTGCGTGTCATCTTGCCAGTGCCTAAGGGAGATTAGAGTACGGTAACGCTCAATCAACCAGGCATAGTCTTTAATAGTGAGTTGTAGTTCGTTTGATTCGGTGAGTAAGTTTATACATTCGCTCAGATAACCTTCTTGACTGCGACAAGTCGGAAGTGTTGACTTCGGCAGCTCAAAGGGATGGGGAAAGGCCTTTTCGGACTGCTGCATCACATCCAACTGTTTGAGCGTCTGATAGCGTTCAAGTCCGACCGCCATGGGGTCATTATCTTCCGGCGCATCAAAGCCAAAGGCGTAAAGATAAGGATTGTTTTCCAGATGCTGACTCAAGGCGGTCTCTTCGGCGTTCACCTGCTCAAGAAAGGCGCTGGCCTGCGCTGATGGCGCGCTATCTTGCAGATTAATTAGCAGCAAGATGAGATAGCCGCCGACGGGAATGAGCAGCAGGGTAAATAAAATCCATTTCAGGGCACGAAAAAAGTGTCGCATTTCAAATCCTTGTGGCTTTTAACTTAGTGTCGACGACAAAGGACTCAGTTTATCAGAGTCTCTTCGCTGTGCAACAGCGCTACATTAGATGCGCAATAGGCTCGCCTCAGAGGTGCTTATGAAATGAAAAGCGCGGCTAAAATATTGCCGCGCTTGCTCTCGTTAATCTACTCAATGGCTGTCAATGTCAGGGCTCATCGGTCTAGCCTTGCAGTAACTCCTTGGCGTTGGCCAGGGTGTTGTTGGTGATGACGTCGCCACCAAGCAGGCGCGCCAGCTCTTCGATACGCTGTCCCTTGTCCAGCGGCACCATAGAGGTCTCGGTTTGTCCTGCCTTGCTCTGCTTGTTAACGAACATATGCTGATGACCATTGCCGGCGACCTGGGGTAGGTGGGTCACACACAGCACCTGTGTCGACTCGCCCAGGGCGCGCAGCATCTTGCCCACCACGGCGGCGGTCGGGCCTGAGATCCCCACGTCGACTTCGTCGAAGATGAGGGTCGGGGTGGCGACCTTCTTGGCGGTGATCACCTGGATGCCGAGACCGATACGCGACAGCTCGCCGCCCGAAGCTACCTTGGCGATGGGCTGCAGCGGCTGACCCGGGTTGGTGGTGACCTGAAACTCCACAGTATCGCAGCCGTTGGGGGACATCATCTCGGGGTTGAACTGCACGTCGATGATAAATTTGCCCTTGGGCATGCTGAGTTCATGGATAGAGCGGGTAACCTGCTTGTCCAGCTCCTTGGCGTAACGCTGGCGGCTCTGGCTGAGCTTTTGGGCATGGGCGATGAAGCTATCGCGGCAGCTCTCGAGTTGCTGGGCTATCTCATCGAGCTTCTCCTCATCCGAGTCCAGCTCACTCAGCTCCTGGCTTAGTGCCTGATGATGCTGATAGAGATCTTTGGCGTTCACATGGTGCTTACGTGCCAGCATCATGATCTTCGACAGGCGCTGCTCTAGGGCGGCAAAATGATCCGGGTCCAGCTCCAACTTATCTAGGTAGCGTTGCAGCTCACTGCTGCTCTCCTGTACCTGGATCAGGGCATCGTTAAGCATGTTGCCCACCCCTTTAAGCTCAGGATCGTAACCTTCGAGCTCCTGGGCCTGATCTAGACTCATGTTGAGCAGCGATTCTATGGCGCCCTCTTCATTATCCTGTAGCAGGTAGAGGGTGCGCTGGCAGGCCTGGATTAGGGCAGTGCCGTTGGCCAGTTTCTTATGCTCGGCCTCTATCTCATCGAACTCTTCTTCGCCCAGGGCGAATTCGTCGAGTTCTTCGACCTGATATTGCAGCAGCTGCTTGCGGGCGATGCGCTCATGTTGCGACTGTTGTAGCTGGCTTAGCTCCTTTTGGATCAGCTTGAAGCGCTGGTAGCTGGCGCTGCAGGCCTCGAGCAGCATCTTGTGGTTGGCATAGCTGTCGAGCAGAGTAAGTTGATGCTCACTCTTTAACATGGCGTGGTGGGCATGTTGGCCGTGAATGCCGATAAGTAGCTGGCCTAGGGCGCGCATCTGGTTGAGGGGCACAGGGTTGCCGTTGATGTAGGCGCGTGAGCGACCGTCGCTGCCTATGGTGCGGCGCAGGATACATTCGTCGTCTAGCTCAAGGTCATTGTCTTCTAACCAACGTTTGGCCAGCGGGATATCGTCGAGGGCGAAGCGGGCACTGACTTCGGCCTTGCTGGCACCCGGTCTGACGGTATTGGCATCGGCGCGATTGCCCAGGCATAAGCCTAAGGCATCGATGGCAATCGATTTCCCCGCGCCGGTTTCGCCTGTGATGCTGGTCATGCCAGACTTAAAGTCGAGTTCTAAAAAGCGGACAATGGCAAAGTTATTGATGCTGAGCTGACAAAGCATGATGACATCCTTTTACAAAGTACTGTATTCATGCACAGTATATACTGAATTTTTATACAGTAAATACCTGTGTGCTTTTTACCCATGAAAATAAGTTTTAGGACTCTGCAGTCCGACAAAACAAGGCGCCGGTTAAAACAAGCCTATCCGTTATAAAAAGCTTGCGGTGCCCGAGTCCAGCCAATGGTGCAGTAGCGGAATGGTGGCAAAGCTGATCACTATCCCCAGGCTGATGGTCTGGGCGCTACTGGTGGCACCTACGTTGAATCTGTGGGCCAATAGGTAGACGCTGGCGGCGGTGGGCAGGGCGGCCAGAATCACCCCCATCTGCAGCAGTTGTCCGCTAACTCCTAAGGCGCCCAGGAGCAGATAAGCCAGCAGCGGCTGTAGCAGCAGCTTACTCAGGTTGAGCATGGCCAGCTCGGCAAGGCGTGACTGTATGCCTGCGGCGTTTCTGCCTCCCTGGTTGGCCTTGCACAGCACCATGCCGATGGCGAACAGGGCGCAGGGGCTGGAAGTCATGCCGAACTGCCTGATGATCTCGGCTATGGGGCGGTACAGCTCTATATGAGCGGCAGATATCGCTACGCCGGCCAGGCTACCCAGTATGATGGGGTTTTGAATGAGGGCGAAAAACACCGTCTTGAGAGCGCTGTCTGTCTGTCCCTGAAACAGCGCCAGCTGGGCCAGCACTATGGCAAATACGGTTACCGATAAAAGGCTGGCTAAAGCGGCAGCGGCCAATGCTAGCTGATCCCCGGGAAACAGCATCATCATCAGCGGAATGCCGATGAAGGAGGTGTTACCAAAGGTGGTGTTGAGGGCGCGAATGGCCGCCAGAGGTTTATCCTTGGGCTGTAACCAGAGTGATAGCAGGCCAGTGAGCAGATAGATGAGGGTCATGGCCAGGCTGTAGCCGCCAATAAATCCCCAGTTGGTGATCTCTTCGATCGGGGTCTCGGCCAGCACTATCATCATGATCGCCGGAAAGGCGATGTAATAGACATACTGATTGAGGACGTTGTCGCTGCCTTCGGGCAGTAGCCGCGCCTTTTGCACGATAAAGCCGGTGACCATGATGCCAAACACGACAAAGAGTGGCGAGAGAGTGGTTAACATAGGGAGACGACTTCCTTGGCTGGGATCCGAGCGGTGATAAACCGAATACGCCGTTAGGGTATCACTTTGCCCGCCGCGTCCCTATAACGCTAAAGTCTAATGCTTGGGGCCGGAGCGCCGATGGAGTGGCTTAGGTGGCGGCAATATCCCCAGCTCCTGGTAGAAATGGATCTGGCGCCTGAGCTCAAACAGGGAGCCGACGCGTCGCTGCTCCCCTATGGTGAGGCACCAGGTATTTGTTAACCCATCTGGGTTGGTGAGCACAAATCCCTGGTAGATAAGTTTGCGCATGGGTTAGGCGCCTACTGAGATCCCTATGTTAGATACGCCTGCCTGCACTAACTCCTTGCGCAGCGCCTTGACGAAGTCGGCGGTGATCTTAGGGTTCTCTTCGATGATCTCCAGCAAGGATGCCTGAAGCGCTTTCTCTTCCTGCATCACCTCGTGATTGAAGATATGATCATCCAGTGCTTCTTCATCCATCTCTTCTTCGAGTGTGGCCTCGATATAGTTGGCCACAGTGGCGGAGGAGAGCTTGCTGATGTTGGTGATGTCGTCTTCCACCTTGCTCTGAATGGCGCTAAGCAGTGAGGTGAGGGCGACGGCGGCGTCCATGGCAGGATAGACGCCGTAGACATCGAAATCGCTCGGCTCAGGTGTGTTGAGATCCAGTCGCTCGAGGTAGAGATCGATATTCAGTTTCAGCTTCTGATCGTACATGGATTGCCATAGCAGGTTGAGCACGGTATCGAGCACCTGTGGGTCGCCAAATTCGCAGACCTCACTGAACAGCTGATAGTTAGGGTACATGCGTTGGCAAAGGGCGATGGCGAACAGCTTCTTCTGTTCTGGTTCGAGGGCCTTGAGGCGCTTGAAAAACCCGGGTTTATTACTCATCGATCACATCCATAGATAACTGGGCTATTACTTGATTTGCCGCCGATTCTACCTTAGAAAGCTCATCAAGTAACTCAAGTATTTCCGGCTCGACCAGATCGACGCTGGCATTTTGCTTGAGTGACTGTTCAATCTCTCGACAGAGTCGCTGAGTCGTCGGCACGCCGCAGTAGCAGCTGGCGCCGTGGAGCTTGTGCACATGGCTGACCATGGCCTGGCTGTCCTGACGCTCGAGGGCGCCCGAGATGTGCTCACGGGTCTCGGGCAGGGAGTCGACCAGCATCTGCAGCATCTCCAGCGCCAGGCTGGTTTTCTGATTGGCCTGGGTCAGGCAGAGATCCCAATTGAGGGTGTGCTGGTCGAAATGGGTAAACTGCGGCCTGGTCTTCCAGCGACTGATAACGCTCTTCAGCGCCGCCTCATCGATTGGCTTAGGCAGGTAACCATCCATGCCGCTCTGATCAATGCGCTCGCGCTCCTCGGCGATGGCGTGGGCGGTCACGGCGACAATCGGCGTATTGCGATTAAGTGAATGCTCACGTATCTGCTTGGTGGCGCTAAAGCCGTCGGTGCCCGGCATCTGAATATCCATGAAGATGAGATCGAAGCTCTTGGCCTTGGCGATCTCCACCGCCTCTTGGCCGTTGTCTGTGACCGTCACCTGAGTAACCAGCTCCTTGAGCAGGGTCTTAATCAGCTTGAGGTTGGCGGGGTTATCGTCCACCGCCAGCACGCTCATGGGTTCGCGCTCCTGGGTTTCTTTGACCGCTTCCTGGAAAGGCATGGCCTCATATTGGGCGCGGTGGGGATTGATCAGGGTAACGGCCAGGGCGCGCTCACCCACCGGCGCCTGCATCACCTTGTCCACGTTGGGCTGGATCAGGCTCATCTTGGCGGCGCTGTCTGTGCTGCTACACAGGTAAAGGGTGTAGTCGCTGATCTTGGCTATCTTATTGAGCACGTTTAACAGGTTAGGACTGCTGGCCAAATCGTTGCAGCTGATGATGGCGTAGTCGAAGTGGCGGCCCTCTTCGCCGGCCACCCTGGCCAGATCTTCGGCAGTGGTGATACTGATATTTTGCATGCCCCAGTGGCTAAGCAGGTTTTCATGTACCTTGCGCGACAGCTCCCGCGGCTCGAACAAGAGCACCGTCTTGTCGATGAGGTTGTCGGTTTCCAGCGGCTGGCTGATGGGGTAGGGACTCAGCTTGAGGGGCAGGGTGAACCAGAAGGTCGAGCCCTTACCCGGCGCCGAGATACAGCCGATCTGACCGCCCATGCGGTTGATCAGACGCTTGGTGATGATAAGCCCGAGGCCTGTGCCGCCGAAGCGACGCGAGATAGAGGAGTCTGCCTGGCCGAAGGCCTGGAACAGTTGAGCCTGGTGGGGCTTGTCTATGCCTATGCCAGTGTCTGTGATCTCGCAGCGCACGTTGACCTTCTCGGCCTCTTCACTGGTCAGGCGCATCTTGAGGTGCACGCTGCCGCTGTCGGTAAACTTGATGGCGTTGCCCACCAGGTTTGTGATCACCTGGCTGACCCGCAGGGCATCGCCTGAGACGTTGTCGTTGATGCTAGGCTCGATATCTACCACCAGCTCGAGATCTTTCTCCTTGGCGCTGTTGGCCAGCAGAGAGATGGTGTCGTCGATCACCTCACGCAGGGCAAAGGGCATGTTCTCCAGCTCCATCTTGCCCGCCTCCAGCTTGGAGAAGTCGAGGATGTCGTTGATGATCCCCAAGAGGTTGGTGGCGCTCTTCTCGATAGTCTTGATGTAGTCCTGCTGACTGGCGTGTAGCGGCGTCTTCAATAGCTGTTTGGCGAAGCCGATCACCCCGTTAAGGGGCGTGCGCAGCTCGTGGGACATGTTGGCCAAGAACTCTGACTTGATGCGGCTGGCCTCCAGGGCGCGCTTCTTGGCGAGATCCAACTCGACGTTTTGGATCTCTATCTGCTCCAGGGTCTCGCGCAAGTCTGAGGTGGCCTGATCGATATTTTGCTGCATCTCCTCATGGTATTCCGACAAGGAGCCCGCCATGGCATTGATGCCCCGCTTGAGCAGGTCCAGCTCACCAATCAGGTTGCCATCGACCCTGGTGTCCAGCTTGCCTTCGCGGATCTTGGCCACCACGCGCACCATCTCTGTGATGGGGTGGGTGACGTTTTTCACCAGGCGGAAGGTAAACAGTAGGTTCAGCTGCACGCCGATCAGGACAATAATGAAGGCGGCTACCGCTGCCCTGTGCTGCTCCAGCAGGGCGTTCTCCTTGTTGAGCAGCACGGCGATGTAGCCGAGCTTGGCGGAGTTGACCTGCTGGGCCATGGAGTTGCTGTCGTAGGGGCTGACCACAAGTTCGCGCTGGCTGGAGAAGATGGGGCTGCGCATGATGATGCTGTCGCCAAACTGCTCCACCTCTGTGGTCTGCAGCGAGTCGATGGGCTCGTTGTAGCGCATAAACTCGTGGCTCTTATAGTGATGTGAGGTCACTATCACCCGGTTGTTGGTGTCGAAGATAGCAATAAACTGCACTAGGTTGGACTTATTGAGCTGCACAGAGGTGATCAGGCGTTTGGTGGTTTCGAAGTTTTTGGTTTCCAGGCCGATCTCGGCGGAGATGGCCAGCGGCTCAATAATATTGCCGCCACGTTCGATTAAGCTTTCTTCCAGCTCATAGAAACGATTTATGGTAAAATAGCTGCCAAGTAAAATACCAACCAAAATAGTGGGCGCTAAGGCCAGCACGAGAACCCAGGCTCTCAGGCTGTATTTAGTCATATTGTCTGCACTATTCATTGAGTTGGTATTATTTATCTACGATGGATATAGGTTACATTAGACTGCCAGACTTTGTGCAGTCTTTACTAGTATTTTTATTGTTTTAGAGGCCTAAATGGCACAATTTTATAAAGCTAAACCCCGCAAGACACAACAAACCCAGGCCAAGCAAAGTTTCCATGTTAGTCAGCTGGATCATCTGGGGGCGGGGATAGCAGAACATCAGGGAAAAATCGTCTTCATTCCCGGCGCACTGCCGGATGAAACGGTCACCGCGCAGATAGTCGAGCAGAAGAAGCGCCATGCCAAGGCCAAGCTGATTAAGGTAGAGAGCGCCAGCGCCGCGCGTATAGAACCTAGTTGCCCTTACTATGGTCGCTGCGGCGGCTGTGACCTGCAGCATCTTGAGCTTTCTGCCCAGCGCGATGCCAAGCAGGCGGCGCTGGAGAACCTGATCAACAAGATGGGCCGCACCCAACCCCAAGCCATGAGCGAGCCGCTAAGCGGCGAAGGCTGGCATTATCGTCGCCGCGCCCGTCTGGCGACTCAGTACCTGCGTGATACAAAGCAGCTCAACCTGGGGTTTCGCGCCCTGGCCAGCAGCGAGGTGGTCAATATCGACGCCTGTCCTGTGCTGGCAAAATCTTTGTCTGAGCTTATCGCGCCGCTGAATCAATGCCTCAATCGCCTCAGTGCCAAGCGTAGCCTGGGCCATGTGGAGCTGTTGTCGGTAGATTCTGGCCCATGCGTGGTGCTACGTATCACCAGCCCCCTGAACGATAAAGATAAGGCTCTGCTAGCTAGCTTTGGCGAGCAGCATAAGGTGAGGCTTGTCTTACTCGATGATGACAGCAAGCTTGAGACCCTATGGGGGGATGAGGGGCTGCCCTTCTATACCCTAGAGGATGGTAGTCAGCTTGGCTTCTCACCGGGCAACTTTATTCAGGTCAATGGTGAGATCAATCAACAGATGGTGACTCAGGCGATCGACTGGCTTCAGGTTCAGCCGGGCGAGCGGGTGCTGGATCTCTTCTGCGGTGTAGGTAACTTTACTCTGCCGCTGGCCAAGGCGGGCGCCCAGGTGGTGGGCGTCGAAGGGGTCGAGGCCATGGTGGCGCAGGCGAGACGCAATGCATCCATGAGCGGCGTCGAGGGGGCCGAGTTCTACCACGGCGACCTGAGCGCAGATCTCTCCGCTGCCCCTTGGCTTGGCCGCATCGACAAGTTACTGCTGGATCCTGCCAGAGCCGGCGCCTATGAGAGTCTACAATGGTTAAAGAAGATGAAGCCCAAGGCGATCGTCTATATCTCCTGTAATCCTGTGAGTCTGGCCAGAGATTGTGAGCCGCTGCTGGCACAGGGTTATCAGCTTAGTCGCCTGGGACTCATCGATATGTTCCCTCAGACGCATCACATCGAGGCCATGGCCTTGTTTGAGTTGGAGAAATAGTTAGGCCGAGCGGCCAAATAGTCGCCGACTATCAATTGACATTGGCGGGGGAATCCCCAAGATAGTGAGTTTGGTATTGGCGATGTCAGCCAGCGTGGTTTGGATGACGTAACAGGTCGAGCAATATTTAGGGGCAAGCACTTAAGTTTAAGGACATGCAGTAGATGGTATCTGTTAGAGAAGCACATTTTAAAGACACAGATTTTCAATTGACCGAATGGGTTAATCGTTATCTGAGTGACGCCGATGACGCCAGCACCTTACTTGCGCTAATAAAGCAGGTAGAGGCCCTGGTGGCGAAACATGATGCTAACGATACCCTGCTGATCGGCCGCGCCCGCGAGCTGATTGAGATCCTCGCGCCGCTGAACATGGATATCGAGACCCTGCAGGCGGCGGTGATCTTCGTGGTGTTCGACGCCGGCCTCATGACTGAGGAGCAGATGCTGGAGCTGTTTGGCGATAAGCTCACCACGCTAGTGAATAGCGTGGTGACCATGAATGCCATCGGCGCCCTCAAGGTCAACGAGCAGAGCCGTAACGCCGAGCCCCAGATAGATAATATCCGTAAGATGCTGCTGGCCATGGTGGAAGATGTGCGCGCCGTGGTGATCAAGTTGGCCGAGCGTATCTGCCTGCTGCGAGAAGTGAAAAATGCAGACGAGGAAACCCGAGTGCTGCTGGCGCGGGAGATTGCCGACATCTATGCGCCGCTGGCCAACCGCCTGGGCATAGGCCAGCTCAAGTGGGAGCTGGAAGATATCTCCTTCCGTTATCTGCATCCTGATACCTATAAAGACATTGCCAAGCAGCTCGATGGCAAGCGGATGGATCGTGAGATCTACATAGAAAATTTCGTCAATCAGCTGCAGCAGCGACTGGACGAGGAGCAGATCCGCGCCAAGGTCTATGGTAGGCCTAAACATATCTACAGCATCTGGAAGAAGATGCGAGGCAAAGATCTCACCTTCGATGAGCTGTTTGACGTGCGCGCCGTGCGTATCGTCACCGAGCGCTTACAAGATTGCTATGGCGCTTTAGGTGTGGTGCATACCCTTTGGCACCATATTCCCAAAGAGTTCGACGACTATGTCGCCAACCCTAAACCCAATGGCTATCAGTCGATTCACACCATAGTAGTGGGCCCAGAGGGCAAGACGGTGGAGATCCAGATCCGCACCGAGCAGATGCATGAAGATGCCGAGCTTGGGGTGGCCGCCCACTGGAAGTATAAAGAGGGCACCACAGGTAAGCAGAGCGGCTACGAAGAGAAGATTAATTGGCTGCGTAAGATCCTGCAGTGGCAGGAAGATGTGGCCGAGAGTGGCAACCTGGTGGATGAGGTTCGCAGTCAGGTGTTTGAAGACAGAGCCTATGTCTTCACCCCGAATGGCGACGTGGTGGATCTTCCCATGGGCTCCACCGTGCTGGATTTCGCCTACTATATTCACTCACAGGTAGGCCATAAGTGTATTGGCGCCAAGGTCGATGGCCGTATCGTGCCCTTTACCTATCAGGTGGAGACCGGCGAGCGGGTCGAGATCATCACCTCCAAGCATCCTAACCCTAAGCGGGATTGGCTTAATCCCAACCTCGGTTATATCAAGGCGTCGCGCACTCGCTCTAAGATCCAGCACTGGTTCAAGCAGCAAGACAGAGACAAGAATATCGTCGCCGGGCGCGAGATGCTCGAGGCCGAGCTGGCACGTTCTGGATTGACCCTGAAAGATGCCCACAGCGCCGTTGAGCGTTTCAACATGGTGGGGATGGATGACCTGCTGGCCGGTATCGGCGGCGGCGACGTTCGTCTCAACCAGGTGGTTAACCATGTGCAGAGCCGGATGCGGGTCAACGAGGTCTCCGAAGAGGAGGCGCTGGAAGATCTGCTGAAGAAAAACCAGGCGCGTGCCACAGGCAAGGGCAAGGGCCAGGTCGAGGTGAATGGCGTCGGTAATCTGCTCAGCCATATCGCCAAGTGTTGTCAGCCGGTGCCTGGGGATGAGATCTTCGGGTTTATCACTAAGGGCAGGGGGATCTCGGTTCACCGAGCCGACTGCGAGCAAGTCAAAGAGCTGATGCGGGTGCACCCAGAGCGCAGCGTGGATGTGGTCTGGGGCGAGAACTACTCAGGCGGCTATAAACTTAAGCTAAAGGTGCTGGCTAATGACCGTAGCGGTCTGCTGAGAGACCTCACCTCGGTGCTGGCGGCGGAGAAATCTAACGTGTTGGCCATGAGCTCATCGTCGGATGTGAAGACCCAGACGGCGGCGATAGAACTTGAGCTCGAGCTGTATAACCTGGAAGGTCTATCCAGGGTGATCGCCAAGCTGTCTCAGGTAGCCGGCGTCATCGAGGCGCGACGTCTCTAACCGCGCGGTAAGCCTGTCTATCGCAGCGCAGATAAAAAGCACAAAGTTCACAGATGATAAGAGTAAGAGGCGGCCCTGGCCGCCTTTTTGATGAGGTAAGCGATGCAGAGTAAATCAGATATCCAGAGATTGCTGACCATCATGGAGCGGCTAAGGGACCCAGAAACGGGTTGCCCCTGGGACAAGGCCCAGAGCTATCAGACCATAGTGCCCTTCACCCTGGAAGAAGCCTTCGAGGTGGCCGATACCATAGAGCGCGGCGCCCTGGATGAGCTCCCCGGTGAGCTTGGGGATCTATTGTTTCAGGTGATCTTCTATTGTCAGCTGGGCAAGGAGCAGGGCAGGTTCGATTTCGACCTGGTGGTGGAGAAGATCTGTACTAAGCTCACCGAGCGTCATCCCCATGTGTTTGGCGAGATGACTCAGGCATCCAGCGACTCGGTGCGTGAAACTTGGGAGAGCATCAAGGCCAAGGAGCGCGCCGGGCGCTCGCTACACTCGGTGCTCGATGATATTCCGCGCTCACTGCCGGCCCTGACCCGCGCCGCCAAAGTGCAGCGCCGAGTGGCGACCGTGGGTTTTGACTGGAATGACTTAGGGCCTGTGGTGGCCAAGATCCATGAGGAGATCGACGAGGTGATGGTGGAGGTTGCCGCCCAGGACAGAGACAAGATGGAAGATGAGCTGGGAGACCTGCTGTTTGCCGTGGTGAATCTGGCCAGACATCTCAAGCTGGACCCAGAGCAGGCGCTGCGCCGGGCGACCAATAAGTTCGAACATCGCTTTCGCGGCGTCGAGGCCTTAGCGGCCCAGTCGGGCAAAGCCATGCAGGAGCATAGCCTCACTGAACTGGACGCCTATTGGGAGCAAGTCAAGCGAAATGATCTCCTAAAAGGCTAAAATAGTTGCCGTTACCTATTTGTCGAATCCAAAGGGCTTTGATATAATAACGCCCCGTCCTAGTGCTTTCTTACAAGCACATATTTCCAACTCATTTTCTCAGGTTCAGCATGACTACAAGGTATATCTTCGTTACTGGTGGCGTGGTTTCATCACTAGGTAAAGGCATTGCAGCAGCATCATTGGCGGCAATTTTAGAGGCTAGAGGCCTTAACGTAACCATTATGAAGTTGGATCCTTATATTAACTTGGATCCGGGTACCATGAGCCCAACCCAGCACGGTGAAGTATTCGTCACCGAAGATGGCGCTGAAACTGACCTCGACCTGGGTCACTACGAACGTTTCATCCGTACCAAGATGAACCGTCGTAACAACTTCACCACGGGTCGTATCTATGAGGAAGTGCTGCGCAAAGAGCGTCGCGGCGACTACCTAGGGGCCACCATTCAGGTGATCCCACACATCACCAATGCGATTAAAGAGAAAGTACTTGAGGGCGGAGAAGGGCACGACGTGGCGATCGTTGAGATCGGCGGTACCGTGGGTGATATCGAGTCATTGCCTTTCCTTGAGTCTATTCGTCAGTTGGGCGTAGAACTAGGCCGTGATCGTACCCTGTTTATGCATTTGACCCTGGTGCCTTTCCTAGGCGCGGCGGGCGAAGTCAAGACCAAGCCGACACAACACTCGGTGAAAGAGCTGCGTTCAATCGGTATCGCGCCAGACGTACTGGTTTGCCGTGGTGACCGTGCGATTCCGTCTAACGAGAAGGCGAAGATCTCGCTATTCTGTAACGTTGAAGAACGCGCCGTGATCTCGCTGAAAGATGTCGATAGCATCTACAAGATCCCTGCATTGCTGAAGGCACAAGGCCTGGACGATCTGGTCACCAAGCGTTTCGGCCTTGAGTGCAGAGAAGCCGACCTGTCTGAGTGGGAAAATGTTATCTATCAAGAAGCCAACCCAACCGGTGAAGTCACTATCGGTATGGTGGGCAAGTACACCGAACTGCCAGATGCTTACAAGTCGGTGAACGAAGCGCTGAAACATGCCGGCCTGTTTAACCGCGTGTCGGTCAACATCAAGTATATCGATTCACAAAACATCGAAGCCAAGGGCACAGAAGTGCTGGAAGGCCTTGACGGTATCCTGGTACCGGGCGGCTTCGGTGAGCGCGGCGTCGAAGGCAAGATCATGGCGGCGCAGTATGCCCGTGAGAACAACCTACCTTATTTCGGTATCTGTCTGGGTATGCAGGTTGCACTGATCGAGTTTGCGCGCCACGTGGCTGGTTTAGAAAATGCGCATTCAACCGAGTTCAACAAAGACACGCCGCATCCAGTTGTGGGCTTGATCACAGAATGGATTGACGAAAAAGGTAATATCGAGCAACGTCATGAAGAATCAGATCTCGGTGGCACCATGCGTCTAGGCGCGCAGCTGTGTCATCTGATCGAAGGTACTAAGGCGGCAGAAGCCTACAAGGGACTGACCTGTGTAGAGCGTCACCGTCACCGTTACGAAGTGAACAACACATACAGAGAACGTTTAGAGAAAGCCGGCTTGGTATTCAGCGGTCTGTCGACAGATCGTCAGCTGGTTGAAATGATTGAACTCCCTAACCACCCATGGTTCGTGGCGGGTCAGTTCCACCCTGAATTTACATCAACGCCTCGCGATGGTCAGCCATTGTTCCAAGGTTTCGTTGCAGCAGCCGTTGCGTACCAAAAACGCGATTTAGGCTAATCTTTATACAAGGGCCGCTTCCGACTCTCGGAGGCGGCTTTTTTGTTTCAGATGATGTAAATTTAGCGATAAGAATTTTAGTTTTGCATTAACTTTTAAACTTAAATCTTAAACTTAAAGTCGAGGAAATTATGGCTAAAATTATCAATGTCATTGGTCGCGAGATCATGGATTCACGCGGTAACCCAACGGTTGAAGCGGAAGTGCATCTAGATGGCGGTTTCGTAGGCATGGCAGCTGCTCCATCTGGCGCATCTACCGGTAGCCGCGAAGCACTAGAGCTGCGTGATGGTGACAAGAGCCGTTACATGGGTAAAGGCGTTTTGACTGCTGTTGCTAACATCAATGGTCAGATCCGTGATGCCCTAATGGGTAAAGATGCGACGGCACAAGCCGAGCTGGATCAGATCATGATCGACCTAGATGGCACTGAAAACAAAGACAAGCTGGGCGCGAACGCTATCCTGGCCGTGTCTCTGGCTGCCGCTAAAGCCGCTGCTGCTTTCAAAGGCATGCCACTGTACGCGCACATCGCCGAGCTAAACGGCACTCCTGGCCAGTACTCTATGCCTGTGCCTATGATGAACATCCTTAACGGTGGTGAGCACGCCGACAACAACGTTGATATCCAAGAGTTCATGGTTCAGCCTGTTGGTGCTAAGAGCTTCCGTGAAGCGCTACGCATGGGCGCCGAGATCTTCCACAACCTGAAGAAGGTTCTGCAAGAGAAGGGTCTTAACACTGCAGTGGGTGATGAAGGTGGTTTCGCGCCAAACTTAGCCTCTAACGCCGATGCACTGGCGGTTATCAAGGTTGCGGTAGAAAAAGCCGGTTACAAGCTGGGTGAAGACGTGACACTGGCCCTTGACTGTGCAGCCTCTGAATTCTACAAGGACGGTCAATACGACCTGTCTGGCGAAGGCAAGGTATTTGACTCAAACGGTTTCTCTGACTTCCTGAAGTCTCTGACCGAAGAGTACCCAATCGTGTCTATCGAAGATGGTCTGGACGAGTCAGATTGGGATGGCTGGGCTTACCAGACTCAAATCCTGGGCGATAAGATCCAACTAGTGGGTGACGATCTGTTCGTAACCAACACTAAGATCCTCAGCCGTGGTATCGAGAACAAGATCGCTAACTCTATCCTGATCAAGTTCAACCAGATTGGTTCTCTGACCGAGACTCTAGCAGCAATCCGCATGGCGAAAGACGCTGGCTACACTGTCGTTATCTCTCACCGTAGCGGTGAGACCGAAGATGCGACCATCGCAGATCTGGCGGTAGCGACTGCGGCTGGTCAAATCAAGACGGGTTCTCTGTGTCGTAGTGACCGTGTTGCTAAGTACAACCAACTGCTACGTATCGAAGAGCAGTTAGGTGAAAAAGCACCTTACAAGGGTCGTAGCGAGATCAAAGGCCAAGCATAACCGAGTTTTTACGGTTAATTTGGTAAAAGGCCACCACTTGGTGGCCTTTTTTGTTGTAATATCAGTTCAGCCTTTTAACAGAGATAAAGCCCATTAAGGATGAAGCGACTTCTTATCGCCATGTTTGTGCTGCTTGGTCTGCTCCAGTATCGACTCTGGTGGGGACAAAATAGCCTTCCCGAATCTTTTCAGCTGCAGGAACAGATCAAGTTTCAGCGCGAGAGTAACGCCAAACTCATCGAACGAAATCAGGTACTCAAAGAAGAGATTCTCGACCTTAGACGCGGTACCGAGGCGCTGGAAGAACGCGCCCGTAACGAGCTGGGGATGGTGAAACAGGGAGAGACCTTTTTTCGTGTAGTGGGTGAGCCTCAGCGTAAAGCCGAGATTGGCGAGCAGTAGGCTCAGCCGGTTTCGCCTAAAAAGTGACACGAGTTAACATCTATGATTAGTCGCATACAAGAGCTGGTTGCTATTGTGCCCGCCGCCGGGATCGGCGCGCGAATGGGCGCCGAGATCCCCAAGCAATATCTGATGTTAAATCATCAAGCTATCCTGGCGCACACCCTAGATCGCCTACTGGAACATCCACGCATCGACAAGGTGATCCTTGCTCTAAGCCCAGAAGATACCCATTTCGCCAAGCTGACCCAGGCGAGCCATCCTAAATTGATGACAGTTATCGGCGGTAAAGAGCGCGCCGATTCTGTGCTAAGCGCCCTCAAGGTCGCATCTCAATCTGCCTGGGCGCTTGTGCATGACGCGGCCCGTCCCTGCTTAAGTGCGGCCGATATCGATAAGCTGATCGCCGCCTGTGAGACAGAAACAGGCCATCAGCAGGGCGCCATCCTCGCCATGCCGGTACGCGACACCATGAAGCGTTCGGGCAAAGGCGGCGCGATACAAGAGACGGTATGCCGGGAGAATCTCTGGCATGCGCTTACTCCCCAGCTGTTTCCCGTGATCAGTCTCAAGCAGAATCTAGCTGATGCCCTGGCGGCGCAGGTCGCCATTACCGATGAGGCCTCGGCGATGGAGTGGGCCGGTGGCCAGCCGCTGTTGGTGAGCGGACGATTCGACAACATCAAGGTGACCCATCCAGAGGATCTGCAACTGGCGGCGCTCTATCTGCAGGCGGCCGCCAGTGACTCCAATTCCAGTACAGGTGAATGACAGATGAATATACGTATCGGCCATGGTTTCGATGTGCATAAATTTGGCGGCGAGTTGCCGCTGATCTTAGGCGGCGTTGAAGTCCCCTATGACACTGGCCTGGTGGCCCATTCGGACGGTGATGTGGTGCTGCATGCCATCTCAGATGCGATTCTCGGCGCCATGGCGCTCGGGGATATAGGTAAACATTTCCCCGATACCGACCCAGACTTTAAGGGGGCCGACAGCCGCGTGCTGCTACGTCATTGCTACCAGCTGGCGCTGGATAAGGGCTATAGGCTGGGTAACCTGGATGTCACTATTATTGCCCAGGCGCCTAAGATGCTGCCGCACATTCAGGCGATACGTGAGTGTCTGAGTGCGGATCTTGAAAGCGACATAGTGGCGATCAACGTCAAGGCCACCACCACAGAGAAGCTTGGCTTTACCGGACGCAAAGAGGGGATAGCGGTGGAAGCCGTGGTGCTGATGTGCGCCGCCCCGAGATAAGAGAGAGTTATGACCCCACTACATTATTTGCATGGCCAGCCCGAGGCGAGCGCCGACTTAAGAACCTTCAACAGCGATTTTATCGTGCAGGAGATCTTGCCATTCCTTCCGACGGGCGAGGGCGAGCATCACATGCTGCACATCCGCAAGGAGGGGTTAAATACCGCCGATGTGGCGCGCATGCTCTCAAGCTTTGCCGGCGTGCATCCAAAAGAGGTGACCTTCGCCGGCCAAAAAGATAGACACGCCATCACAGAACAGTGGTTTGGGGTGCGTATTCCCGGCAAGAGCATGCCAGACTGGCAATCGCTCAATAGCGAGCAGCTCACGGTGCTATCAAGCGCCCGTCATGGTAAGAAGCTGCGCACCGGCGCCTTGGCGGGTAACCGCTTTAACCTGACTCTAAGGGCCGTGTCTGACATGGACGCACTGGTGCGGCGCATCGAGCTGATTAAAGCCACAGGCGTGCCTAACTATTTTGGCGAGCAGCGCTTCGGCCATGACGGAAAGAACCTGATTTTCGGTCGTCAGATGCTCTCGGGCAAAAAGAAGGTGAAAGACAGAAACAAGCGCAGCATCTATCTCTCGGCGGTGCGCTCGCATCTCTTCAACCAGGTGGTGAGTGAGCGACTTCGTCTACACCAGCTCAAGACACTCGATGGTGACTGTGTGATGCTGGCCGGTAGCAAGAGCTACTTCGTGGCTAATCCCTGGGATGAAGCGCTGCATGGTCGTCTGGCGGAAAACGATATTCAACTCTCGGCGACTATGTGGGGCCGAGGCCAGGCGCTGAGTGAGGCCGAGGCGTTAGCCTTCGAGCAGGGCGTTTGCGGTCAGTATCCTGAAGATCTTGCCGGCCTTGAGCAGGCGGGGCTCAATCAGGAGCGCCGCCCGCTGCTTCTCGCGCCGCAGCAGCTAAGCTATGAAATTCAAGATGACACCTTAGTGATTAAGTTCGCTCTGCCGGCTGGTAGTTTTGCCACCTCTGTACTGCGGGAACTGGTGAATTATCAAGATGTCAAAGAGCGGGAATATCAGGCCAGAAAGGCCGCAGCGAGCGAGCAAGACCATGATTAAGATATTGGTAAGCAATGACGATGGCATCACGGCGCCGGGGATCGCGGCGCTGTCCAATGCCCTGGCGAAGCACTATGAGGTGATGACGGTCGGTCCTGATCGCAACTGTTCGGGTGCCAGTAACTCGTTAACCTTGACTAACCCTTTGCGAATTAATAAGTTAGATAATGGTTATATTTCCGTCAGTGGCACGCCAACCGATTGCGTGCATCTGGCGATTCGCGAGTTTTATGCCCATGAACCGGATATCGTGGTTTCTGGCATCAACGCCGGTGCGAATATGGGGGATGATACCCTTTATTCTGGCACGGTTGCGGCGGCGATGGAGGGGCGTTTCCTGGGCTTGCCGGCGATTGCCATCTCTCTGGTGGGCCGAGAGCTAAAGCACTATGACACGGCGGCCTACTATGCCTGTAAGATAGTGGCGGGTCTGATAGATAGCCCTATCGCGTCGGATCAGATCTTAAATGTGAATGTGCCGGATCTGCCGCTCGATGAGATTAAGGGCATTAGAGTTACCCGTCTGGGCGCCAGACATAGAGCCGAAGGCATGGTGCGCATGCAAGACCCTGCCGGACGGGAGATATTCTGGCTCGGCCCGCCGGGTGAAGAGCAAGATGCCAGCGAAGGCACAGATTTTCATGCCGTGGCCAACGGCTACGTGTCGGTCACCCCCTTGACTGTGGACCTGACCGCGTTTGAACAAGTACCAAAGATAAAGCAATGGATAGAGCAATTATGAATGGGGTAGCCACTACGGCGGCATTGAATCTGGCGCGTCACCTTCAGGGGGCGGGGATAACTAATGCCGACGTCTTAGCTGTGGTGGCGAAAACGCCAAGAGAATTGTTTCTCGATGCGGCCCTAGGCCATAAGGCCTATGAAAATACTGCTCTGCCCATAGGACAGGGGCAAACCATCTCTCAGCCCTATATCGTGGCGCGTATGACTGAACTTTTGTTAGAGTCGCGTCCCAAAAGGGTGCTGGAGATAGGCACAGGCTCAGGCTATCAGGCGGCTATCCTGGCGCAACTGGTGGATGAACTCTGCACGGTTGAGCGCATCAAGAGTCTCCAGATCCAGGCGCGCCAGCGTCTCAAGCGGCTCGATCTGCATAATGTCTCCTTTAAGTATGGCGACGGCTGGCAGGGCTGGGCCAACAAGGGCCCCTTCGACGCCATCATGGTGACGGCGGCGGCCAGCAGTGTGCCGCAGGCATTGCTGCAGCAACTGGCGGACGGTGGCGTGTTGGTGATCCCTGTCGGCGAGGAGACACAGCAACTGATGCGTGTGGTTCGCATGGGCGATCAATTTCATTCCCAGACCATAGAGATGGTAAAGTTTGTGCCTTTGGTCAACGGTGAACTCGCCTAGTGGTGGCTGTCATCTGGTGCGCCGACGCTAAGGGAATAAGGGAGCCGCTATGCTAAGCGTCCCGAGTCGGTTGAGGTTTTGTCAAAAGCCATTAGGCATACTGTGCGCCATACTGCTCAGCTGTCTGCTGAGCGCCTGTAGTTTTCAGGCCCATTCTCCCGCTCCCGTGGTGAACGTCAACTCGCCGGTGAAGAAAGCCTATAAAAAGGGAGGCCTCACCTCCGACCACTATAAGGTCAAGCGCGGCGATACCCTCTATTCGATCGCCTGGGCAGCCAACAAAGATTTTGCCGAAATTGCCCGATATAACGGGCTTCGCAAGCCCTATACCATCTATCCAGGGCAGGTTTTAAAGCTTAAATCGACAAACGCTGTTACAAATAGCAAAACCCAGCGTAGCACTCAGGTATCGAGTAATAAAACGCAACAAAATACAGCTAAAAATCAACCTAAACAAACAGTTAAATCTAGCCAGCAAGCTGCTGCCAGTAAAACGGCACCGGTGAAAAAATCGCTTGATCGGGGCGATAAATCTGCGTACGCTGTAACAACTGGTCAACAAAATGTTAACGGCGTTATCCACAAGCCCAGTAGCACCCTACCCAAGAAGGTCCAGCGCTGGCATTGGCCCGTTAAAGGCAAGTTGATCGGCACATTCTCTACCAAGGAACAAGGTAATAAAGGGATTAAGATCGCAGGATCCCGAGGCGATCGCATTCAGGCCGCCGCCGATGGGCGAGTGGTGTATGCGGGAAATGCGCTAAGGGGATACGGCAATCTGGTGATCATTAAGCATAGCGATGACTATCTCAGTGCTTATGCTCATGCCGATAAGATCTTAGTAAAAGAGAAGCAGTTCGTTACCGCGGGACAAACGGTGGCGAAAATGGGACAAACGGGTACCAATAGGGTGATGTTGCATTTCGAGATACGGTATCACGGCAAATCCGTCGACCCACTTAAATTTTTGCCTAAATCATAATTTTATAGGCGCCATTTTGGCAATTGGAGGACAGTAAAGTGCAGTAAATTAGCATGTAAAATTTGGGAGAGTATATTATGGGTCGTAAACAATCTACCGCCGTGGCGGAGCCCTTAGTGGACTTGTCTAAGAATGAGTCTGATCTATCAGTGACCAACAGCAAGGAGGTTTTGAAAGACGCAGAACTAGAACAGCAAGTACAAGATGACTTACAAAAGAACTTAGATGCCACTCAGCTGTATTTAAGTGAAATTGGATTTTCCCCCCTATTGAGTGCGGAAGAGGAGGTTTATTTCTCACGTAAGGCCCTAAAAGGCTGTGAAAAATCTCGCAACCGTATGATTGAGAGTAATCTCAGACTCGTCGTAAAAATTGCACGTCGTTATAACAATCGTGGTTTAGCCTTACTGGATCTGATTGAAGAAGGTAACTTAGGTTTGATCCGTGCCGTAGAAAAGTTCGATCCCGAACGCGGCTTCCGTTTCTCAACCTATGCCACTTGGTGGATCCGCCAGACCATAGAACGTGCCATCATGAACCAAACCCGTACCATTCGCCTGCCTATTCATGTGGTGAAGGAGCTGAATGTTTACCTTCGCACCGCCAGGGAACTCGCGCACAAGCTAGATCATGAGCCAACCGCAGAAGAGATCGCCGAGCAGTTAGACCTGCCAAGTAGCGATGTCAGTAAGATGCTCAAGCTTAACGAGCGTATCACTTCGGTCGATACCCCACTGGGTGGCGACAACGACAAGGCGCTGCTAGATGTATTAGCCGATGACGATTGTGTAGGCCCGGATTACAAGGTGCAAGACGACGATATGTCTAAGTCTGTTGTGCGCTGGCTCGACGAGCTGAACAGCAAGCAGAGAGAAGTTCTTGCCCGTCGTTTCGGTCTGCTTGGCTATGAGCCATCGACCCTGGAAAATGTCGGTAAAGAGATAGGCTTGACCCGAGAGAGAGTACGCCAAATTCAGGTGGAAGCCCTGAAGCGGCTTAGAGATCTGCTTAGCGCTCAAGGACTATCGGTAGAAGCTATCTTCAGAGTATAAATGTGTATCGGGGTGTAGGCTAAAGGATTACCGCGGCTTTCTTGTTATCGCCTTTGTGAGCAGTCGGTGAGACTGAAAGGTTGATAAGCAATGCTAGCGTCTTATGGAGAAAACTCGCGGAAACTGCCTTAAGGTGTAAACCTGTGTCTTGAAGGGCCGACCCCAGAATTAAAAAAAGCGCATCCAAAAAGGTGCGCTTTTTTGCTGTCTAGATTTTGTAACTCGCTTTAGCTCTAGCTACTTTTAAGTGCTCAAATTGCTTGGCGTATAAGTACTCGAAAGCTTAGCGTAGCTGCTTGAGCTCATAGAGGAGATCCAGCGCCTGTCTCGGCGTCAGGCTGTCGGGAACTATGGTATCTAACCTGTCCAGCGCCTTTGAGGTCTCAGGCATGGTCAGGCTCAGCTGGGCCTGTCTCAGTTCGGGGAGCCCCTCCTCTCTATCCCGGCTCTCAAGATGATGCAGCTTGTGCTTGGCGGCCTGCACCACCTTGGCCGGAACACCAGCCAGCGCCGCGACCTGAAGGCCATAACTCTTACTCGCCGCACCTTCCTGCACCGCGTGCATGAAGGCGATGGTGTCGTCATGCTCTATGGCATCGAGGTGCACGTTGGCCACATTTTCCATCTGATCCGGCAGTTGGGTAAGCTCGAAATAATGGGTGGCAAACAGTGTCATAGACTTTAAGTTCTGCGCCAGATGCTCGGCGGCGGACCAGGCAAGCGACAAGCCATCATAGGTCGAGGTGCCGCGGCCAATCTCATCCATCAGCACCAGGCTCTCGGGCGTGGCGTTATGCAGTATGTTGGCGGTTTCCGTCATCTCCACCATGAAGGTCGAGCGGCCTGAGGCGAGATCGTCGGCGGCGCCGATACGGGTAAAGATGCGATCCACAGGGCCGATGGCGGCTTTCTGGGCCGGCACGAAGCTACCTATATGGGCCATAAGGGTGATCAGTGCCACCTGGCGCATATAGGTCGACTTACCACCCATGTTAGGACCGGTAACGATTAGCATGCGTCTTGCTGGGTTGAGGCTGACAGGGTTGGCGATAAACGGCGTCTGACTGACGCGCTCGACCACTGGGTGTCTTCCCGCCTCGATATGTATGCCGCTCTGGGCCGTGAGTTCCGGTCTGTGGTAGTCAAGCTGCTCGGCGCGCTCGGCGAAGTTGGTGATCACATCAAGCTCGGCGGCCGCGCGGGCAAAAGCCTGTAGCTCGTGCAGGCGCGGCATCAAAAGATCGAACAGCTCTTCCCACAGCTGTTTCTCAAGTGCCAGCGCCTTGCCTTGACTTGAGAGTACCTTCTCCTCATGCTCCTTAAGCTCGGCGACGATATAACGCTCGGTATTTTTAAGGGTTTGTCTGCGCTGGTAGCTCATAGGCACCAGATCCGACTCGCGGCGACTCACCTCTATGTAGTAGCCGTGCACCCGGTTATAGCCCACCTTGAGAGTCGAGGCGCCGGTGGCAGCCTTCTCCCGGGCTTCCAGCTCGGCGAGATAGTCGGTCGCGCCCTGACTGAGTCTTCGCCATTCATCCAGCTCGCTGTGATAGCCCTCTTTGATCACGCCGCCGTCGCGGATCAGCATAGGCGGATTGTCGACGATGGCGCGGCTTAGCAGGGCATGCTCCTCGGGGAAGTCGCCCAGGTGACTCGAGAGCGCCTTAAGGTGAGGGCTGTTGCAGTCTGCCAGCTGCTGCTGTATTTCGGGCAGCAGGGTTAGTGCCTGACGCAGACGGGCAAAGTCACGCGGGCGGGCACTACGAATGGCCAGACGCGCCGTGATACGCTCTATGTCGCCCAGGGCTTTTAGCTGCTCGTGCAGGTTCTCGTGATAACCGTTGTCCAGCAACTCGTCTATGGCATCATGACGGGCGCGGATGATGTTATGGTTGCGCAGCGGCTCATGGATCCAGCGCTGTAACATGCGGCTGCCCATGGGGGTCGCCGTGTTATCCAGTACCGAGGCTAGGGTGTTGTCGCTACCGCCTTGCAGGTTACGGGTCAACTCCAGATTCTTACGGGTGGCCGCGTCCAGTACTATGCTGTCGCACTGATTGAAGCGGGTGATGGCGTTGATATGGGGCAGGGAGGTGCGCTGGGTATCTTTCACATACTGGATAAGACAGCCGGCCGCCTGTAGCGATAGCCTGACTTCTCCCAGGCCAAAGCCATAGAGATCTTTGGTACCGAACTGTTCCAGCAGCAGCTTGTAGCTGGTGTCGTAGTCGAACTCCCATTCGGGGCGGCGACGCTTACCCGACAGTGAGGCGATCAAAGCCGGCTCGCTGAAATCTTCGCTGTAGAGTAGCTCCGCTGGATTGGTGCGTTGCAGCTCGGCTTCCAGCGCCTCTTTGCTGGCAAGTTCGGTGACCACGAAGCGTCCGGATGAGACATCCAGGGTCGCGTAACCAAAACCCACCTTGCCGTGATAGACGGCGGCCAGCAGGTTGTCTTGCCGCTCCTGCAGCAGGGCCTCATCTGTAAGCGTACCCGGAGTGACGATGCGGACAATCTTACGTTCTACCGGCCCCTTGGTCGTGGCGGGATCGCCTATCTGCTCGCAGATCGCCACAGATACCCTGAGCTGCACAAGCTTAGCAAGATAGCCTTCTACCGCATGGTAGGGGATGCCTGCCATGGGGATAGGATCGCCGCCACTCTTGCCACGCGCGGTCAGGGAGATCCCCAGCAGCTCAGAGGCCCGCTTAGCATCGTCGTAGAAGAGCTCGTAAAAATCTCCCATACGATAAAAAAGCAACATATCGGGTGTTTCGGCTTTCAGCGTCAGATATTGACGCATCATGGGGGTGTGCTTTTCAAGATGTTGAGTATCGACGGCGTTCATGAATTAACCAAGGTATCCTGCTACAAAAATGTCTGTCATAGCCCTGCGGCCAGCACAGAATGAATGGCCACAATACTAACAATAAATTGATGGCGGTTGCGCATTTATCCTGTCTGTTTGGATAAATTTAGTGCTAATGCGACTGGGGCTGGTAAGCCGACTTTGTCTGAGCTTAGGTAAAAATAATCGCATACAGCACTTGATACTGTATGATTGTACAGTATACTAGGTTGCATATTGAGACAGCCTAAAGCGATGCAGAAACCGTCTGCGGGCTTTAACTTAACGGATACCCCACAGCGCAGCGTCTGTGATTGAGAGGAAAGCAGAATGAAGATTGATGCGAATAAAGAGAAAGCCCTGAGCGCGGTCCTTGGCCAGATTGAGAAGCAGTTTGGTAAAGGCTCTATCATGAAGCTAGGTGAAAACCGCTCTATGGATGTTGAGACTATCTCAACGGGTTCTCTGTCGCTTGACGTTGCATTGGGTGCAGGCGGTCTGCCACTGGGTCGTATCGTTGAGATCTATGGTCCTGAATCTTCGGGTAAGACCACCCTGACACTGGAAGTGATCGCCGCTGCCCAGCGAGAAGGTAAGGTTTGTGCCTTCATCGATGCCGAGCACGCACTGGATCCTATCTACGCACAAAAACTCGGTGTGGATATCGATAACCTGCTGTGTTCTCAGCCTGATACCGGTGAGCAGGCGCTTGAGATCTGTGATGCTCTGACTCGTTCAGGAGCCGTCGATGTGATCATCGTCGACTCGGTTGCGGCCCTGACGCCTAAGGCGGAAATTGAGGGTGAGATCGGTGATTCTCACATGGGGCTTGCGGCGCGTATGATGAGTCAGGCGATGCGTAAGCTAGCGGGTAACCTCAAGCAATCTAACACCTTGCTGATCTTCATCAACCAGATCCGTATGAAGATAGGCGTGATGTTCGGTAACCCTGAGACCACTACCGGTGGTAACGCGCTTAAGTTTTACGCCTCTGTTCGTCTGGATATTCGCCGCACCGGCGCCATCAAGGACCGTGAAGAGGTCATTGGTAACGAGACTCGCGTTAAGGTGGTGAAGAACAAGATTGCCGCGCCATTCAAACAGGCAGAGTTCCAGATCCTTTATGGTGAAGGCATTAACCGTACCGGTGAGTTGGTAGACCTTGGCGTGATGCACAAGCTGATTGAAAAGTCAGGCGCTTGGTACAGCTACAAGGGTGACAAGATTGGCCAGGGCCGTGCCAATGCCGGTAAATACCTGGTAGAGAACCCAGAGATTGGCGCCGAAATCGACCAGGCACTACGTGCCATGTTGCTGGGTGGTGGTCAAGCGGTGGCTCAGTCGGCCACAGGCGATGAGAACGTTGACCTGGAAACCGGTGAAGTATTTTAAGCTCGCCGAGTCAACTAAGCCTTTCCTTAAGACCTTGGCTTTGTAATGACAATGATTTTGTTATGACTATGGTTTCTCAATGACTATGTCGGCGATGCAAGTAGCGGTGGGCCTCCTGGCCCGCCGCGATTATTCCCGCTATCAGATAAAGAGTAAGCTGAACCAGAAAGGCTTTCTGGATGGCGAGATAGAGGCTGTTCTTGGTCAATGTGAAAGCCAGGGATATCTCGATGATGCCAGGTTTGCCGGGCTCTTGTTACGCTCGCATATCGCTAAAGGCCATGGTCAGAACAAGATACGCCAATCTATGTCCCAGAAGGGACTGACTAAAGAGATTATCGAGTCTAGCCTCAATCAGAGCGACTGCGACTGGTTCGAACTGGCGAGACAGAAGGCTGCTAAGAAATATGCCACTAGCGGCCCCATTCAAGATCAGAAAGAGCGCGCCAAACGAGTGCGTTATCTTCTCTCCCAAGGCTTTGGCTTCGATCAGGTTGCCTATGCTTTAGAGGTCGACCCAGACTTCGACTAATATCCTCATCCTTACCAGGATCAATACTGAGCTCTAGTCCACTATCCTGATTTCCCTTTATCTCCTTTCGCGCGCTACCGCTAAAAGACCCAATGGAAACTTAGCCTTTTTACGCTTTCTTTGGGGATCCTCGGCTAAACCTCTGGTTGTTCATCTATAGACTGCTTATAATGCTGGGCTAACTGAGCATCGTCGGTGAGCCTTTTGCTTTCATCGCTAAAATAATCAAATTCAGGATGATTTCATGTATCAAACCACTGCAGCGCTGAGAAGTGCTTTCTTGGAGTTTTTCCGCAGAAACGGTCACCAGGTTGTGGACAGCAGTTCACTGGTACCTGGCAATGATCCCACCTTGCTATTTACCAACGCAGGGATGAACCAATTTAAAGATGTTTTCCTTGGGGAAGACAAGCGCGACTACAGCCGCGCCACTACGGCACAACGCTGCGTGCGCGCCGGTGGTAAGCACAACGACCTGGATAATGTCGGTTACACCGCACGTCATCACACCTTCTTCGAAATGCTGGGTAACTTCAGCTTCGGTGATTATTTCAAGCAAGATGCGATTCGCTTCGCCTGGACCTTCCTGACCGAAGAACTCAAGCTGCCAAAAGAGCGCCTGTGTGTCACCGTCTATGAGACAGACGATGAAGCCTTCGAGATCTGGAACAAAGAGATTGGCGTCGCGGCCGAGAACATCATCCGCATCGGCGATAATAAGGGCGCAGCATACGCCTCTGATAACTTCTGGCAGATGGGCGATACAGGTCCTTGCGGTCCTTGTACCGAGATCTTCTACGATCACGGCGAGCACATCTGGGGCGGCCGTCCCGGCACACCGGAAGAAGATGGTGACCGTTTTATCGAGATCTGGAACATAGTATTCATGCAGTACAACCGTCAGGCCGACGGCACCATGGATCCGCTGCCTAAGCCTTCTGTCGATACCGGCATGGGCATCGAGCGTATCGCCGCCATCATGCAGGGCGTGCATTCAAACTATGAGATCGATATCTTCCAGTCATTGATCAAGAAGACCGCCGAGATCTTGGGCGTGACCGATCTGGAGAACAAGTCGCTGCGCGTAGTCGCCGACCATATCCGTTCTTGCGCCTTCTTGGTGGCCGATGGCGTGATGCCATCAAACGAGGGCCGTGGTTACGTATTGCGCCGCATTATCCGCCGCGCCGTGCGTCATGGTAACAAGCTAGGTGCTACCGAGGCCTTTTTCTACAAGCTGGTCCCTACACTGATCGAAGTGATGGGCGATGCCGCTAAAGAGCTGGTGGCGACCCAGGCGATCGTCGAAAAGGCGCTTAAGGCGGAAGAGGAGCAGTTTGCCCGTACGCTCGAACGTGGTCTTGGTATTCTCGATAATGCCCTGAGCCAGCTAGCGGGTAAGGAGCTTGACGGTGAGACCGCCTTTAAGCTGTATGACACCTATGGTTTCCCAGTGGATCTCACCGCAGACGTGTGCCGCGAGCGCGATATCACGGTCGATGAAGCCGGCTTCGAAGCGGCCATGGCCGAGCAGCGTAGTCGCGCCCAGGCGGCGGGTCAGTTCGATACCGATTACAACGACAGCCTGAAGATCGATGCTGAAACCGAGTTTTGCGGTTATAGCGACCTTAATGGCGAAGCCAAGGTCATCGGCCTCTATGTCGATGGTCAGGCGGTCGACGCGCTAGCCGAAGGCGACCAAGGTGTGGTGGTGCTCGATAGCACGCCATTCTATGGCGAATCTGGTGGCCAGTGTGGTGACAAGGGCCAGCTGAGCGCAGAAGGTGTCGAGTTCGAGGTGAAGGACACGCAAAAATATGGTCAGGCAATGGGCCATATCGGTCTGGTTAAGGCCGGCAGTATCGCTATGGGTCAAACCCTTAACGCGGCAGTGGACAAGAAGCTCAGACATCGCACCGAGCTGAACCACTCTGTGACTCACTTGCTGCACGCCGCACTGCGTCAGGTGCTGGGTACTCACGTGAGCCAGAAGGGCTCTCTGGTTGAGCCTGAGCGTCTGCGTTTCGACTTCTCTCACTTCGAAGCGGTTAAGCGTGAAGAGCTTAAGCAGGTCGAAAATCTGGTTAACACTCAGATCCGTCGCAACCACGAGCTGAAGGCCGAGGTGATGGATATCGACCAAGCGAAAGAGAAAGGCGCCATGGCCTTGTTTGGTGAGAAATATGACTCACAGGTTCGCGTGGTGACCATGGGTGATTTCTCTATCGAATTGTGTGGTGGTACTCACGTGGGCCGCACTGGCGATATTGGTCTGTTTAAGATCACCTCAGAAGGTGGTATCGCAGCCGGTATCCGTCGTATAGAGGCGGTTACAGGGGCGGCAGCAATCGCCTATGTGGGTGAGCAGCAGGCGCAGCTTGAACAAGCCGCCGTGCTACTTAAGGGCGACAGCGCCTCGGTAGTGGCTAAGCTTAAGGCTCAGCTGGATAAGACTAAGCAGCTTGAGAAAGAGCTGTCTCAGCTTAAAGACAAGCTCGCGGCCGCGACCAGCGCCGATCTTGCCGGGGAGGCTCAGGAGCTTGCCGGGGTTAAGGTACTGGTTAAGTTGCTCGAAGGCGTCGAAGCAGGTGCACTGCGTGGCCTGCAGGATGAGCTTAAGCAGAAGCTGCAATCTGGCATAGTTGTGCTTGGCATCGCTGGCGACGCTAAAGTGAACCTGATTGCCGGCGTCACCAAAGACTTGACTGGTAAGGTCAAGGCCGGTGAGCTGGTGGCTATGGTGGCCGCTCAGGTGGGCGGTAAGGGCGGTGGACGCCCAGACATGGCCCAGGCCGGTGGCAGCGAGCCCGAGAAGTTAGCGGGCGCCCTGGATTCTGTTATCCCTTGGTTGTCAGAACGTTTGGCCTAAGTTGCCTCAATAGAAAAAAGCGCTCCATGAGCGCTTTTTTTGTGCCATATTGATTGAAGCTTAAGCTGAGGTACAGTTTAAAGTGTTAAATTTAATGCTGGTTTAACTGACTGCCATTACTATCTTGGTTATCTGTCATGCCTGATCCCGATAAATCAGCGATGTGCGGCACATTTAAACGAATTAACATGCAATAAAAGGGTGTTTTTTATCAGAACACTATTAATTTGTACTAAGCTGACCGTATAATAAGGTCATAACGGAATAATGCCGTATAAGCAGAATTAGGAACTAAAGGAGCAAAAAATGCTGATATTGACTCGTCGTGTTGGTGAAACACTGATGATTGGTGATGAAGTTACTGTCACCGTTTTAGGCGTAAAGGGTAATCAAGTTCGTATTGGTGTTAATGCACCAAAAGAAGTTTCAGTTCATCGTGAAGAGATTTATCAGCGTATTCAGTCTGAAAAGTCAGGTAGCTCTTCTGAAGGCGGCAATTTTTAAGCGATAGATTTAACCGGCGTTACACTATAAGAGTCAGCGAGTTTGCTGGCTTTTTTGTTTTTGGCTGACAGCTTTTTAACCATAACGGCGACATAGCATACAGGCGCTTAGGGGAAATAGGGATAACTGCTTAAAAACAGCTCAAACAGAATTTGTTTAGGAGAAATGGTTTGACTTATTTTCTTCAAACAGTAATATGTGCGCCAAGAAAACGGAGAGGTGGCCGAGTGGCCGAAGGCGCTCCCCTGCTAAGGGAGTATGGGCTTTATCTCCCATCGAGGGTTCGAATCCCTCCTTCTCCGCCATTTCTTAACTGACAAAACAGGGCGCGTGTAGCTCAGCTGGATAGAGTACCTGGCTACGAACCAGGCGGTCAGAGGTTCGAATCCTCTCACGCGTACCATTTGTTTTTCAGTAAAAGTAGGTTATAGATATAAGATGCGCGTGTAGCTCAGCTGGATAGAGTACCTGGCTACGAACCAGGCGGTCAGAGGTTCGAATCCTCTCACGCGTACCATCTCCTAACTTACCAAAATTTCTGTGCGCGTGTAGCTCAGCTGGATAGAGTACCTGGCTACGAACCAGGCGGTCAGAGGTTCGAATCCTCTCACGCGTACCACATTTATAAATCGACGGTTTTTGGCCGTCGTTTTGTTTGAAAGCCTAGAATTTTGCGCGTGTAGCTCAGCTGGATAGAGTACCTGGCTACGAACCAGGCGGTCAGAGGTTCGAATCCTCTCACGCGTACCATTTTAGACGGAGAGGTGGCCGAGTGGCCGAAGGCGCTCCCCTGCTAAGGGAGTATGGGCTTTATCTCCCATCGAGGGTTCGAATCCCTCCTTCTCCGCCATTATTAAAACCCGCAACTTAGGTTGCGGGTTTTTTTATGCCTGTTTCCCCATGTCGTTTGAAGTTCAACGCTCAAAAACTCAAAGTCTATCGTCATCTGGCTCATATCTAAGCCAATCCCGCTCATCTCTCAATATCGCCGCACTTATAGCCGAGGCAGATTGCATAATCTTGCATCTCACTCTCGATCTCGTTCGTTTTCGTGAATTCAATTTTCAAGCAGGTTAGGGCTTTTTAATCTAATCCTAGATTTGATGGCTAATTTTTTATGTGATCGTCAAAAATAGTCGCCATTTATTGTGAAATAACCGAAAGCCCCTTATCAATTAGTCGTAATTTGGTAAGACCAATTTACAAGGCGCTCGCCTTTTTGTTATAGATTGGTTAAGGTTTCCTGGCTAAAGGCGATCTTTTTGCGCCTCAATCGACGACACCTGTCATGTCACCTGTCGATTTTAATGCGTATTACCTGAATAAATAGCATGTCCTGCGGCTAGGCCGTAAGTCTGATGTGCTCGATTAACCTGAGAGGATAGTATGGATTCAATGGCTCAACAGATAATGGAAGCACTGATGATCATGGTGCTGGGTATGGGGTTGGTGTTTATCTTCCTAACTATACTCATTGGGGTCGTTAATCTGGTGGCCTGGAAATGTGCGCCTAAACCTAATCTTGCACCACTAGCCGAAGCGAGCGAAGCGCAAGTTTCACGCTTTCCAGGCGTCGACCCTAAGATGGTCGCCGTGATCACCGCCGCCGTCCATCAATATCGCGCCAAAGCATAAATAGAAGTAGGGAGTTTTTATGAGCAAGCCACTTGCATTAACCGACGTCGTCCTGCGCGACGCGCATCAATCGATTCTTGCCACGCGTCTTCGTATCGACGACATGCTTCCTATCGCCCCCTTACTCGACAAGGTGGGCTTCTGGTCGCTGGAATCCTGGGGCGGTGCTACTTTTGACGCCTGTATTCGTTATCTGGGGGAGGATCCCTGGGAGCGCATTCGCGAGCTTAAGAAGGCCATGCCCAATACGCCGCAGCAGATGTTACTTAGGGGGCAGAACCTGCTGGGCTATCGCCACTATGGTGACGACCTGGTGCACAGGTTTGTCGAGCGCGCGCATCAAAATGGTGTGGATGTGTTCCGTATCTTCGATGCCATGAATGACGTGCGTAACCTGGAGACGGCGGTTAAGTCTGTGGTCGAGGTGGGCGGTCACGCCCAGGGCACCATCTCCTACACCACAAGTCCGGTACACACCCTAGAGACTTGGGTGGACATGGCTAAGCGTCTGGAAGATATGGGCTGTCACTCGCTCTGTATCAAGGATATGGCCGGCCTGCTCAAGCCTTTCGATGCCTTCGATCTCATCAGCCAGCTCAAGGCGCAGACCAACCTGATCATTTCTATGCAGTGCCACGCCACCACGGGCCTGAGCACGGCGACCTATCAAAAGGCGATTGAGGCTGGCATCGACGTGCTCGATACCGCCATCTCTTCGATGAGCCAAACCTATGGTCATAGTGCTACCGAGACCCTGGTGGCCATGGTGGAAGATACCGACAGAGCCACGGGTTACGACATGGCGCTGCTCGAGCAGATCGCCGCCTACTTCAGAGAGGTGCGTAAGAAATATGTCGCCTTCGAAGGGGAGCTCAAGGGGATAGACTCGCGTATTCTGCGCGCCCAGGTGCCAGGTGGCATGCTCACCAACATGGAGAACCAGTTGAGAGAGCAGGGCGCCGCCGACAAGCTGGATCTTGTGCTCGAAGAGATCCCTAAGGTGCGTGAAGATCTTGGCTTTATTCCGCTGGTTACCCCGACCTCACAGATCGTAGGTACCCAGGCGGTGATCAACGTGCTCACAGGTGAGCGTTACAAGTCGCTCACCAAGGAAACCGAAGGTGTGCTCAAGGGTGAGTATGGTGCCACGCCTGCGCCGGTAAACAGTGAGCTACAGGCTCGCGTGCTGGCTGGCGCTGAGGCGATCTGCTGTCGCCCCGCAGACCTGCTGCCCGCCGAGCTGGATAGCCTGAGAGCCGAGCTGAGCGAGAAGGCCGCCAGCGAGCAGATAAGCCTGGCATCTGAGCTGGACGATGATGTCTTGACCTACGCGCTCTTTCCGCAGATCGGCCTTAAGTTCCTCAAGAACCGTGATAATCCGGATGCGTTCGAGCCTAAGCCAGAGGCACCTCAAGCCACAACTCAAGCTGCGACTGCAAGCGAGCCTGCTAGCGCGCGTCAGCCACAGGGCAAGGAGACCTATACGGTCAATGTTCAGGGCCAGAGTTTCGTGGTCGAGGTTTCACCAGGTGGCGATATCAGTCAGATAGTGCCGAGCGAGAATGTGGTGCCTTTTGCCGCGCCAGAGCCTGCCGCACCCGTGGTCGGCGAAGGCTCTCCCATGAACGCCCCCTTGTCTGGCAACATCTTCAAGGTGAATGTGCAGCCAGGGGATGCCGTTAAGGCGGGAGATGTGGTGATCATCCTCGAGGCAATGAAGATGGAGACAGAGATCCGCGCCGAATCCGATGGCGTAGTCGCCAAGGTGTGGGTTAAAGAAGGCGACTCTGTTGCCGTTGGCAATCAATTGCTTGCCATTGCATAGGAGCTAAGATGGACGGATTAATCGCCTTTTGGGCCGAGTCGGGTATTGCTAACTTTACCGGCGGCCAATTGTTGATGATGGCAGTGGGGGCACTCTTGCTCTATCTCGCCATCGCCAGAGGTTTCGAGCCCCTGCTGCTCTTGCCTATCGGGTTTGGCGCCATACTGGCCAACATTCCCAACGGCGGCTTCACCGAAGAGGGCGGCATGCTCTATTACGCCTACCATGTGGGGATCGAAACCGGGGTCTTCCCCTTGCTGATCTTCATGGGGGTCGGGGCCCTGACCGATTTTGGGGCCCTTATTGCCAACCCTAAGATGTTGTTGCTGGGGGCGGCGGCGCAGTTTGGGATCTTCGCCACCCTAATCGGTGCCATCGCCCTTAACGCCGTGCCGGGCTTCGAGTTCACCATGAAGGATGCGGCGGCCATCGCCATCATTGGCGGCGCCGATGGCCCGACGGCCATCTTCCTCGCCTCCAAGCTGGCGCCTGAGCTGCTCGGTGCCATCGCGGTCGCGGCCTACTCATACATGGCGCTGGTGCCCATCATTCAGCCGCCTATCATGAAGCTGCTGACCACTGAGGCCGAGCGTCAGATCAAGATGGAGCAGCTGCGTGAGGTGAGTAAGCTTGAGAAGATTATCTTCCCGCTGGCCGTGCTGGGGCTGACCATTCTCTTCCTGCCGGCGGCGACGCCTCTGGTGGGCATGTTCTGCCTGGGCAACCTGATGCGTGAATCTGGCGTGGTCGATAGACTCTCCAACACGGCGCAAAATGAGCTGATCAACATAGTGACCATCTTCTTAGGCCTGGCGGTGGGCTCTAAGCTCTCGGCTGATAAGTTCCTGCAGCTGGAAACTTTGGGCATCCTGGTGCTGGGGGCCGTGGCTTTCGGTATCGGCACAGCGGCCGGTGTGCTGATGGCGAAGCTGATGAGCAAGTTGTCTGGCGGTAAGATCAATCCGCTGATCGGCGCCGCCGGGGTCTCGGCCGTGCCTATGGCCGCCCGTGTGGTCAACAAGGTGGGTCTGCAGGCCAACCAGCAAAACTTCCTCTTGATGCACGCCATGGGGCCGAACGTGGCCGGTGTGCTGGGCTCTGCGGTCGCCGCCGGTGTCTTGCTGGCGGTACTGGGTGGCTAGTTAAAGCTGATTACATACACGTTAAGCTGATGAAGCGGTCGACACCTGTGTCGGCCGTTTTTTTGACTAAGTATTTGGCTGGGTATTTTAGGGCGGTATTTAAGTGCCGTTTTTAGGTTCAGTTGCTGAGCTCTGTCGTTAACTCCTGCTGTAAAGTCCGCTTTTAATAAGATCAAACAGAACTCTTCTGCAAGACAGCTTTCTCAAAGACAACTATCCATTCGGCTTCCCTTAATCAAGCTAATGCTAAAGCGCTTGATGCAGATCAACGCCTAACTTACCGAATTAGTGTCTTATAGTGTGATGCAGCTCTCAATACGTCAGTTTTGGTGAGCCATGACCCAATTAGTGAGGAGTAGACGATGGAATTACGACCCAATTGCTATACCGATATCTGTGTGAACGGTAAATGGTTTCACTATGACCACGGCGATCATTCGGTGTTTATGTTAAACGGCGGCGATCCATTGACCTTCGAGTTGAGCGAGCTGCCGACTACCGAAGCCGAGCTCGAGGCGCATCTGGCGACCTTCACCCAGCAGGGGTAATTTCCCCCCGCAGGGCGACTGATATTGTGTTAACCGCGCAGGTTTTGCCCTGCGGTGAGCCAGAGCAGAAAGCCGAGTGAGAGCATTAGAGTAGCGCTGATCGCTATGATATAGATAAAGCCCTTCTTGCCTTGTTTCAGTGGCACGCCGTTGAGATAGAGAAACAGCGCCCAGAACAAACTTAAGATGATTGGCAGTAAAAACAGGCGAGCCATGGCGGTTAATTGATACCTTATTGCTGGGTGCAGTTAATATATGATTTAAACTTACTATTTCAAATTTAACAAGCAATTAGCAATAAAAAAGCCGCATTAAGCGGCTTCTTTTTTATCGAGCGGAACTGAGACTAGCTGGCAACCTCAGGAGCGTCGCTCTCTTCATTGCGATAGAACTGCTCCTGGTCGAGCTGACCCTCAGACTTGCCCACCACCACGGCCGTCATCATGTCCCCGGTCACGTTAGTTGCGGTACGTATCATGTCGATCACCCTGTCGATTGAGGCGATAAAGGCGATGCCTTCGAGGGGCAAACCTACCACGCCCAGGGTGACAGAGAGCATCACCATGGCGCTACCGGGTACGCCTGCCGTACCCACAGAGGCCACGGTGGCGGTAACGGCGATCAGCATATAGTCGGTCATCTCCAGCGGGATGCCATAGATCTGCGCGATGAAGATGGCCGCGATGGCCGGATAGATACCGCCACAGCCGTCCATGTTCATGGTGGCACCTAGCGGCAGCACGAAGGCGCCATATTTCTTCGATACGCCCATGGTCTCAGTGGCACGGGTGCTGGCGGGCAGGGTGCCGAAGCTAGACGCCGTGGTGAAGGCAACCAGCTGGGCTGGCATCGCCTTTCTGAAGAACTGCACCGCGCTCAGGCCGGCGCCAAATCTGACCAGGCCACCATAGACGAAGATCATGTGGATCAGCGCGGCGATATAGATGGCGCCGATAAACTTGCCCAGCGGCAATAGGGTAGAAAGGCCATATTCACCTACTACCCAGGCCATCAGGCCGAATACGCCGATAGGGGTCAGTTGCAGTACCATGCGGGTCAGTTGGAACATCACCTCGGCGCCCGCTTCTATGGTGCGTTTGAGCGGCTCGGCCTTCTCGCCAATCTTGTTGATGGCGATACCGACTAAGGCGGCGAAGACGATGATCTGCAGCACCTTGCCTTCGGCCAGGGAGGCAAAAGGATTGACCGGGATCATGTCCAGCAGTACCTGGGCAAAGCCTGGCACGTTACGTTCGCGCACCTCTGTGGTGGCCAGCTCCAGCGAGCCACCCATGTCGATCAGCGACCCAACCGCCAAGCCGATAAGTGAGGCTATGGTGCCGGTCAGCATGAACATGGCCAGGGTCTTGATACTCAGGCGCTTGAGGCTAACATCATTACCCAGAGAGGTGATGCTGACGACGATGGCGCAGAATATCAGCGGCGCAACCAACATCTTGATTGCCGCGATAAAGAGGTCGCCCAGCGGCTTGAGTTGGGTTGCCTGCTCGCCCAGGACAACGCCCAGGCCAACCCCTAAGATGAAACCGGCGAGAACTTTCTGCCAAAAGGGGATCTGTTTAATTGTTTGCCACATGGGATCTATTCCAAATTTATTAAGTCGTTATTGTGGATGGCGTTTCGAATCAAAAATGAATTGCTTGTTCTAGCATGAGCCATCCAGGTATTTCAACCTTAGCGAGTGAGCCAGATATTGTATCTGGCTGATGCCTTGCTTACCAAAGCGATTTTGTTATAACTTATTGTGATATAAGAGTTTGTTTTAATAAGATTAAATTTTTACTTTTAGGTAACATGATCACCTTGAAAACAGCACACATAAAAATTTACTTTTTTTCATTAGGTAAGGGATCATGACGGCGTTATGGTTGATCTTTAGCGGCGCCTTTTTAGCCGCCACCTTGTTACCGGGTGGATCTGAGGTACTACTGGCGGCGCTGATCAATCAGGCGCCCGAGACCTGGGTCTCCCTAGTGGTCATGGCGACCCTGGGCAATACCTTAGGGTCTCTAACCAGTTACTATCTTGGCGCCCTGGGGCGTTTCGCCAAGACGCCCGAGGAGATGGCCAGCGGCCGTTATCGTCATGGGCTGCAGCTCATCGAGCGCTACGGCTACTGGAGCCTGCTGCTTGCCTGGACGCCCCTCATCGGCGATATCTTATGCCTGCTGGCAGGCTGGCTCAGGATGCCACTGGTCAAGTCCAGCATAATGATTTTTATAGGGAAAGGAGTGCGCTATCTGCTGGTTGCGGCGTTGGCGTTACATTGGTTGTAAGCGGTGTGGTCTTTTGGGACGAACTTATTTTGGCAAAAGCTGTCTCGATAAAGGCTGGCCTCACTGTTTCAAATAGGAGTAAAGAATGAAAAAATGGATATTGGCTGCGGCGATCTCGGCCGCGCTAAGCGCCTGTGCCAACGCACCGGCAAACGTGGCGCTGCCTCAGGGCGTTTCGCTGATTGAAAATGTGGCCCTGGCCGAGTCGGGCGTCGGCATTCCCTACAAGAAATATCAACTGGCCAACGGCCTGACGGTGATCCTGCACCAAGATCATTCCGATCCTCTGGTGCATGTGGATGTCACCTATCATGTGGGTTCGGCAAGAGAGCTACCAGGACGCTCTGGATTTGCGCACCTGTTTGAACACATGATGTTCCAGGGCTCAGAGCATGTGGGTGACGAGCAGCACTTCAAGACGGTAACCGAAGCCGGTGGCACACTTAACGGCACCACCAACACAGACCGCACCAACTATTTCGAGACTGTGCCCAGCAATCAGCTAGAGAAGATGCTCTGGCTGGAGTCGGATCGCATGGGGTACTTCTTGCCCGCGCTGACCGACAACAAGTTTGAGGTGCAGCGCGAGACGGTGAAGAACGAGCGCGCTCAGCGTATCGACAATCAGCCCTATGGTCGCATGAACGAGCGCTTCAATCAGGCCTTCTACCCCAGCGGACATCAGTATTCCTGGCCCGTCATCGGCTGGCCAGACGATCTCAATCGCGCCCAGCTCGATGATGTTAAGCACTTCTTCCAGCGCTGGTACGGCCCGAACAACGCCACACTCACCATAGGCGGCGATTTCGACGAGATGCAGACCCTGGCCTGGGTGAACAAATATTTTGGTGAGATTCCAAGAGGCCCAGAGGTGAAGCCTGAGGCCAAGACGCTGGTCACTCTAGACAAGACCCGCTACATCTCCATGGAAGACAGGGTGCACCTACCGCTGCTGCGCATGGCATTTCCAACTGTGTATGCCAGCCATGAAGATGAAGCGGCGCTGGATCTGCTGGCCAACATCATCGGCGGCGGACCTACCTCGCTGGTGTACAAGAACCTGGTGAAGGATGGCTATGCTGTGCAGGCCGGCGTGAGCCACCCCTGTCAGGAGCTGGCCTGTCAGTTCTCTATCTATGCCCTGGCAAACCCTGCCAGAGGTGGTCAGCTGGCGGATGTCGAGCGTCGTATTCGCGAGTCTATCGCCGAGTTTGAACAGCGCGGCGTGACAGATGACGACCTACAGAAGGTGAAGGTGCAGTTTGAGGCAAACACCATCTTCGGTCTGCAGAGCGTCAAGGGCAAGGTATCGACCCTGGCCCTGAATCAGACCTTCTTCGGTAATCCCGATATGATAGCCCACGATCTCAAGCGCTACGCCAACGTCACCAAGGAAGATGTGATGCGGGTGTTTAACACCTACATCAAGGGCAAGCCGTCTGTTGTGATGAGTGTGGTGCCTCAGGGGCAACAGCAGCTGATCGCTCATAAAGATAACTTTGTCGCACCTGCGCCGCGTGTGGCTGCCGAGGCCGTGAGCGGCATGGTTGATGTGCCAAAGGCTGGAAGCAGCTTCGATCGCAGCGTCATGCCGAGCGCCCAGCAGGCACCCGTTATCACGGCGCCAAGCCTGTGGAAAGATAAGCTGAGCAACGGCATAGAGGTCATGGGTACTGAGAGCGATGAGACCCCAACCGTCGAGCTGCTTATCTACCTCAACGGTGGCCATCGCCTGGCCGACGTGAAACAGGCGGGTTTAGCCGGTCTGACCGCGGCCATGCTCAATGAATCCAGCGACAAGCGCAGCACAGAAGAGCTGGCCCAGGCGCTGGAGATGCTCGGCAGCAGCGTCAGCTTCGGCAGCAGCATCTATCAGAGCTATATTAAGGTCTCGGCCCTGACCTCGCATCTGGATGAGACCCTGGCGATCGTCGAGGAGAAACTGTTCCATCCTGGCTTTAAAGAGAGCGATTTTGCCCGGGTGCAGCAACAACATCTGCAGAGCCTGCAACACATGCAGTCGGACCCTAACTATGTCGCCGACAGTCAGTTCGATGCCTTGCTCTACGGCAAATACACCGCCCTTGGGGTGAGTGAGATGGGCACGCCCGCTAGTGTGTCTCAGTTGACCCTGGATGATGTCAAAGCCTTCTACAACAAGCAGTTCCGCGCCGGTAACGCCCAGATAGTGGCCGTGACTAACCTGTCCAAGGCCCAGCTGATGCCTAAGCTGAAGGGGCTGGCTCAGTGGCAAGGGGAGGCGACGCCATTGCCGAGTCTTGCCGCCATGCCAGCCCTCGATGCCGGCACCGTCTATATCCTGGACAAGCCGGGCGCGGCCCAGTCGGTGATCAAGATAGGTAAGCGCGCTATGCCCTATGACGCCACCGGTGAGTTCTTCAAGTCATATTTGATGAACTATCCACTGGGCGGCGCCTTTAACAGCCGCATCAACCTCAACCTGCGTGAAGACAAGGGCTACACCTATGGTGCCCGCAGCTACTTCAGCGGGGGCAGCGAGCTTGGTTTGTTCGAGGCTTCGGCCAGCGTGCGCAGCGATGTCACCGCCAAGGCGCTCACTGAGTTTGCCAAGGAGATCAACGCTTATCAGGCTGAAGGGATGACAGACACGGAACTGGCCTTCCTGCGCAGCTCTATCTCTCAGGGCCAGGCACTGGATTATGAGACGCCATATCAAAAGGCGGGCTTCATGCGTAAGATCCAGCGCTACAAGCTTGCCGCCGATTACACCCAGCAGCAGGCCGATATCATCAAGGCCGTTGGCAAGGATGAGCTGAACCAGTTGGCCAAGGAGAAGCTGAGCCTGGACAAGATGATAGTGCTGATTGTCGGTGATAGGGCGAAGATCGAACAGGAGATTAAAGCTCTGGGCTACCAGGTGAAAAATTTGCAGTTGTAATCTGTAGCTTGCGCCCCAATATAGGCCCTAGCGGTGAGCATTTACTCTGCTCACCGCTTTATTTTTTCCCTTGCCAAGGATCTAGCACAGCGGCTATTTTGTGGTGATGGCGAAAGCAAACGCGCTTTTTGCAGGTCTGACTTGCAAGGCAAACGGTTGAAGCAATGAGAGACGAAGAATTTGAACTCTTTCGATGAAGTGATAGGCCTACTCGACAACGAGCAGGGAAGCGCCGCACTGGCAGGTATGCAACGAGGTATCGAGCGCGAAGCATTGCGTATTGAGCCAAATGGTCATCTGGCCATGGATAAACATCCTAAGGCGCTCGGCTCGGCACTGACCCATTCGCGGATCACCACAGACTACAGCGAGTCCCTGTTAGAGTTTATCACCCCTGTCTATCAAGATATCTCAGCCTTGCTGACGGATCTCACCCAGACCCACGCCTTTTCGGTAAGGCACCTGGGCCAGCAGCAACTCTGGCCGGTGAGTATGCCCTGTTATGTCGGCGATGTGGCCGATATCCCTATCGCCGATTATGGCAGTTCTAATACCGGGAAGCTAAAGCGTTTGTACCGCAAAGGCCTCACCTATCGCTATGGCGCCCAGATGCAGATCATCTCTGGCGTGCACTTTAATTTTTCCGTATCCGACGCCCTGTGGGAGCTGCTCTACCAAGCTTCGGATAAACGCCTGAGCAAAGGCGATTTCATCTCTGAATCCTATTTTGGATTGATCCGTAACTACCGCCGTCTGGTATGGGTATTGCCATATCTGTTTGGCGCCTCACCGGCGCTGTGTGGCTCCTTCATCAAAGATCAACAGACAGATCTCGCCTTCGAGAAATTAGGCAAAGGCACCCTCTATCTGCCCTATGCCACCTCATTGCGCATGAGCGATCTGGGTTACACCAACAAGGAGCAGGAGCGACTCAACATCAGCTACAACTCTCTGGCTGAGTACCTCGAGGGGATCAACGCGGCGATCAAGATGCCATCGGCTCATTTCGAGGCGATTGGCGTCAAGGTCGACGGCGAGTTCCGTCAGCTAAATGCCAACGTGCTGCAGATCGAAAACGAATTCTACTCGCCCATCCGCGCGAAGCGGGTCACCCTCGCCGGCGAAAAGCCTTCTCAGGCCTTGGCCCGCGCCGGGGTCGAATATATCGAGGTGCGTGCACTGGACGTCAACCCCTTCAGCCCTGTGGGGATAGATGCCGATCAGGTGCGTTTCCTGGACCTCTTCCTGCTGCACTGCCTGTTGACGCCATCGCCAAAGAGCGATGCGACAGATGAGGCCGCCATCGGCGCTAACCTAAGTAAGGTGATCACCCGTGGCCGTGAGCCTGGATTGACCCTTAATCGTGGGGGCGAGCAAGTCACGCTACAGGCCTGGCTCGAGTCTCTGTTTGGTGAGTTAAGCACCTTGGCTAAGCTGCTCGATGGTGAGGAACAGGCTTATCAAGACAGCCTAGCCCATTGGCTCGAGGCGGTGCGCGACCCAGCCGAGACGCTATCTGGTCGCGTGATGTCGGCACTATTGGCCGAGGGGATAGATCATAGCCAGTGGGTGAAATCCCTGGCGAAAGACTATTACCATGCCCTGCGCGAGTATCCGCTGACGCCTGAGGTTGAGGCGGCCTATGAGGCGGCGGCCGAGCAATCCTTGGCGGCCCAGGCCAAGCTCGAGGCGGAATCAGTGCAGGATTTCGAGCAGTATCTTGCCGACTATTTTGCCGAGGCGCCCGCGCCGATAGACCAAGTGGTATAAGCATGAAGGCTCGCGCTATTGGTGCAGGTATTGGTCTGCTGACACTGTCTATGCTGTCGGGCTGCGCCTCCGGCCCCGACAATGAATCGCTGTGCGCGACCGTGTCTGGCTATCAGATGCCGGATGAGTCTCAGGGCTTGTACCGCGCCGTGGTGACCCATCTTAATGGTAAGCCTGTGATCTCAAGGCCCAACTATCGTCTCGCGCCGGGGGAGTATCAATTCACCCTGGCCGAACTCATCGACTCGCCGCGACTCAAGGTGAAGCTTGCGGCGCGCCAGACCAAGACGCTGACGCTGCATCTCGAGGCGAATCAGCGCTATCATCTGGCGGCTCAGTTTAATCAGGACAAGATCTATCGCGGCCTGGATACCGACTATTGGCAACCCGTGGTGTGGGCCCAGGAGTCTCATGAGTGTGAGTTCCTCAACGAATCAAACTAATGGATTGATAGCATGGGGTAAATTTGCCGTCTGGCGATTGCTTCTCTACAGCAAGGATGTGAAACTAGCCCAATGTGTTTAATGTTTTCGGTCTGTTGATGAGAAAGATTTCCTTAGCCTTACTTGCCGTTAGCCTCCTGTCATTGGGGGGGTGTGCCACCTCACCGCCAGAGGATCCTGAAAACCTCTGCGCCATCTATCAAGAGAATCGAGACTGGTATGAGGCCGCGGTCGATACCCGCGAGAAGTGGGGCGTGCCGGTACATGTGCCCCTGGCAATGATGTATCAGGAGAGTTCATTTAAACACAACGCGGCGCCGCCGATGGAGTACTTCTTGGGCTTTATCCCCATCGGCCGTGCCAGCGACGCCTATGGTTACGCCCAAGCTAAGACGCTAACCTGGGATGACTATGTGCGCGAGACGGGCAACTCCTGGTCGAGCCGCAGCAACTTCGACGATGCCATGGATTTCATGGGCTGGTTTATCTACAAGACCCACAAGATCAATGGGGTTTCCAAGTGGGATGCCCGCAATCAATATCTCAATTATCACGAGGGGTGGGGCGGTTATAAGCGTGGTACCTACAGGCAGAAGCCTTGGCTGATCAAGGTGGCCGATAAGGTCGACAAGCGCTCTAAGCGTTATGCCGCCCAGTACCGCAGCTGTCAGGAAGACCTAGACTCCTCCTGGTTGTGGCGCCTCTTCTTCGGTTAACCTTTGGTGTGGGCTTCGTCAGTTTTTAAACTTTAGGCGAAGCCCAAAAAAGGTACATGCCGCGTCGTTAATGTGCCTCCTCCATGTGCCTCCTCGGGGCGTTATTCCCTCTTTGTTCCTCGAAATACTGCCTATCTTAAACTCAAAAACTCACTGTTTTTATCAGCGTACAATAACTGGCGGTTATTTTGAGGCTAAGTCAATGCTGCTTAAGTCTTTTTGCGCTACTTGGGTTAATCCAGGCGATCACTGTTATCTGCATTTAAAAATGACTATAATGCGCGCAAAACAATAGCCTTACCCTACAAAAAGGATAAAAGATGACTAAGCCATTTGTTGCCGTACTCATGGGATCGGATTCTGATCTCCCAACAATGCAAGCCACCTTAGATGTACTTAAAACTTTCGGTATTCAATACGAAGCCAAGGTGACCTCGGCGCACCGTACGCCTGCAGCGACCCACGCTTACGTTCACGATGCTGAAGAGCGTGGTTGTAAGGTCTTTATCTGCGCGGCGGGTCTGGCGGCTCACCTGGCAGGTGCCGTAGCCGGTATCACCACACGTCCGGTTATCGGTGTGCCAGTAGATTGCGGTCCACTACAGGGCCACGACGCTCTGCTATCGACAGTGATGATGCCTGGCGGCGTGCCTGTGGCTACGGTTGCTATCGGCAGCGCGGGTGCGAAGAACGCCGGTTACCTAGCGGCGCAGATGCTGGCTGTTGGCGATGACGCCCTTGCTCTTGCCGTAAAAGAAGAGCGCGCCAAGTCGGCTGAAGCCGTACAGGCAAAAGATGCCAAGCTACAAGAGAAGCTGGCTAACGCTTAATGCCTGCCTAATGGCTGTTTGATGCCTGTTATAAAGGCGACTTCATCAGCCAGAGACGCCACCTATTCGGGTGGCGTTTTTTTATCTCATCTCTGATTGAATTTTCTCGTCACTTTTTTAACTGACGCTTAACCCTTTTTCATTTCCCCTACGTCTATAGCTGTGAAGGGCGCTTTTACCTAATGGCTAGGATGAATAGCTTGGATGAAAGGCTACTAGGATGACAGTGGCGTGGGATAGATTTAGTCCTAGGCACTCGATTCGCCCGGATAGATACCCGTAAATTGCTGAAAAGCGAAGCAACTTGTTGCCAAAGCATGGACAAACCCTGTCGAGGGATGCAGACTCAGCTATTGCATGAGTTTAACGCCGCTCGAGGAGTCGGTATGAGGGAGTCCCAGCGTGGAACAGGTATCTGAAGTAACCGCAGATAGTGATCAAATCCTGATGGCGCAATACGCCCAGGGAGATCAAGGCGCCTTTGAGCAGCTTTATCATAAACACAAGGGCGGCCTGTATCGCTATTTCAAGCGTCAACTAGGCGACAGTGCCCTGGCCGAAGATCTCTATCAAGAGACCTGGAGCCGGGTGATAAAGGCCGCCGCAGGCTATGAGCAGCGCGCCAAGTTTACCACCTGGCTCTATCGCATCGCCCATAACTTGCTGATCGATCATGTCAGGGCGCTGAAACCTGTGGACAGCCTAAGCGACCCGGCAGGTGAGGAGCAGTCCTTGGAGGCTGTCATCCCCAGCGATGACAGCGGCCCGGACGGTCGGCTCGAGAATGAGCAGAAGGCCTTGATCTTAAAGCACTGCATCAGCCTACTGCCCCATGTGCAGAAAGAAGCCTTTCTGCTGAATGTGGAGATGGGATTTACCGCGGCGGCGATAGGTGAGATCGCCGGGGTTGGCATGGAGGCCACTAAGAGTCGAATTCGTTATGCTAATCAGGCGCTCAAGGCCTGTGTGCAACAGAAAATGGCAGGAGCAGTCTAATGTCAGATGAAAACGATAAAATGCTCTCGGATGCCGAGCTAAAGGCGCTCTATCTGGCTAAGGCCACAGAGCAGCCATCAACTGAGCTGGATGCCCGTATCCTGGCGATGGCCCAGCAACGCTTAAGTGAACATGCTGGCGAGAGCGGGCAGAGCGGGCAGAGCGGGTCAGCCAATGTTATTCAGGTAAGCTTTTGGCGCCGTTATCGCTGGCCGCTGTCATCGGCCGCCTCAGTGCTGCTGTTATCCAGCCTGTTACTGCTAAATCTCAATGGGCCCACGCCCATAAACGATCAAGTCCGGCCCATGCTTGCCAGTGAGCCTCAGGCGATGCGCATGGCTGCGCCGTCCGAGAAGCAAGAGCCGAAAGTGCAGCAAGAGCCGATCGTTCAGCAAGAGGCGAAAGTGCAGCAGGGCCCGAGTGCCCAGGCTGATGCAGCAGATGCCGAGCTGGCAAGCCCTCAGGGCTTGCCTATGATGGCGCGTAAAGCGCCTGTTGATCTGAAAACTGAGAGCCAGAGCGATGGCCAGGGTGAGCTCGAATCGTTAACGGCGCAGCAAGTCGGTGCTGCTGCTCTGGATACTACAACAGATGCAAAAGCAACGACTCAGGCCAAGGCGGTGATATCGGATATTCAGGCGGTGAACCATCTGCAGCAGCTGGTCGATAGCAAGCTGTGGAGTGATGCCGATACCCTGTACCAGAGACTGCTCAAGGAGCGTCCAAGGCTGGAAGATAACAGCCATCCCCAGCATGCGCAGTGGCAAGCGTTAGTGAAGCAGATTAAGGCTCACTCGCAGAGTAAAGAGTGACAGTAACTGAAACAATAGCATTGAAAACGGGGCCTTAGTGCCCCGTTTTGTTATTCAAACCAAGATTTTACCGCATCCCAAATTCCCAGCGAGTGCCCCTCGAGCAGATCTATCCCCAACGCGGATTTCAGCAGATAGAGGAGGAGTAACCCCAGGCTCAAGCTGATCAGGATAAGGGCGATGACGACGCCAAACAGCGCCAGGCTGGAGAGACGTTTCTCGCGCCGGGTGAATGCCCGGCGGTTGCGCCCCAGCAGCATCACATAGTAGAAACGCCAGGGGATAAAGGGGATGGAAAAGGTGCCTCGGCTGTCTATGGCGTGTCGCTGCGAGCTGCGTCCCTGCAAGGCGTTATCTATCGCCTCGAGCTGTGCCTGACTATAGCTTGCCGCCAGCGCCTTGGGTTGGCTCGCCAGAAACTGGGCGATGCGCTGACTCTGTTCGCTAGAGGCTGGCGCCTTTTTTGTTACCTTAGTGTCGATATCCTGTCCCATAGCCACCCGAGATAGAAGGAATTTTGGCCTAAGTATAGTTGTACACATTTGCTAATACTTCTTTAGCCACAAATTACTGTAGATTTAAGGAAAGTTTGCTACCTTGTTGCCCCATAAGAATAAATCCGACTTAATTATGGGCGCTTTATGAAACTCTCTCACCTGTTTGCCTGCTGCGCAATTGCATTGGGCACCGCTTCTTCCGCACCACTTTTTGCCGCTCAAGCTGAAAATGTAAAAGCAGAAAGCCAGGCTACTGAGCAGAACGTCGGCTACTACCGCTCGCCTGCGATTCATGGCGATACCTTGGTGTTTACTGCAGAAGGGGATCTCTGGGTTCAACAATTAGGCGATGCTCAGGCGAGAAGGCTTACCAGCCTGCCGGCGCAAGAGCTCGGGGCAGCTATCTCAAACGATGGCAAGCAGCTTGCCTTTGTCGCTAACTATGAAGGGGCGAGCGAGGTCTATGTCATGCCCATACAGGGCGGCGTCGCCAAGCGAGTCAGTTTCGAAAACAGCCGCGTGCGGGTGCAGGGCTGGACGCCAGATGGCAAGGTGCTCTACGCCACCGATAATGCCTTCGGCCCGGCCAACTATTGGGTGCTGCGCAGCGTCGACCCTAAGAGCTTGACCACTCAAGATCTGCCGCTGGCCGATGCCATCGAAGGCGTGGTGGATAACGCCGGTGAATATGTCTACTTTACCCGCTTCGGTCTGCAAGCCACCGGCGATAACGCCAAGGTGTATCGCGGCGGCGCCAAGGGAGAGCTGTGGCGCTATAAGCTTGGCAGTGACCAGGAGGCTCAGCCCTTAACCGCCGAGCATGAAGGCTCGGTGCGCCAGCCCATGTTGTGGCAAGATCGTCTCTATTTCGTCAGCGACAGCAGCGGTAACGATAATATCTGGTCCATGGCCTTAGATGGCAAAGACCTGCGTCAGCTTACTCAGTTTAGTGACTGGCAGGTACGCGGTGCTCGTCTCGAGCAGGGACGCGTGATGTTCCAGCAGGGCGCCGATATCAAGCTTTATGATATCGCCAGCAATCAGGTGTCGACCCTGGATATTCACCTGACCTCAGATTTTCCTGAGCGCCGTGAGCACTGGGTCAACAAGCCGATGAAATATGCCACCTCCACCAGCCTGGCGCCCAGCGGCGACAAGGTGGTGATCACCGCCCGCAGCCATGTGGCACTGGCGGGCACAGATGGCTCGCGTCTGGTTGAGCTGGCCCTGCCTGGAGACTACCGGGTTCGCGGCGCAGTGATGAGCCCTGATGGCAAGTGGGTCTATGGGATCAGCGATGCCTCGGGCGAGCAGGAGATCTGGCGCTTTAGCGCAGATGGCAGCGATGAGGCTAAACAGCTCACCCAAGATGGCAAGGCCCTGCGTATGGCGCTGAGCCTCTCACCCGATGGACGTTACATTGCCCACGATGATTACAACGGCGACCTCTGGCTCTTGGATCTCAAGAAGGGGCGTAACAGCAAGATATTGACCAATGGTCAGGGACTCGGGCCCTATGGTGATGTGGTCTGGTCGAACGATAGCCGTTTCATTGCCGTCACTAAGGATGAACGAGGTCAGCTAAGACCACAGATAGTGCTCTATTCTCTGGAAGAGGAGAGAGCCGAGGCGCTGACCAGCGACAAGTATGAATCTTTCTCGCCTGCCTTTAGCGATGATGGTCAGTGGCTCTATTTCATCTCTAACCGTGAGTTTAATGCCACCCCAACCTCGCCTTGGGGCGATCGCAACATGGGACCGGTTTTTGACAAGCGCGGGCAGATCTTCGCCCTGGCGCTGACGCCTAAAGCGGTATTCCCCTTCAGCAAGCCTAACGAGTTAAATCAGCCGGCGGCCAAAGAGGAAGAAGCGGCTAAAAAGCCAGCCAAGACACAGGTTCAGTGGCAGGGGCTCAGCAAGCGCCTGTGGCAGGTGCCGGTCGCCTCTGGTAATTACAGCCAGTTACAGGTCACCGAGAAGGGGCTCTACATGCTGGCAAATTCTGTCGATGGCGCCCAGGCTCCCAATCTGATGTGGGTCAAGTTCGACCCCCTCGGCCCTAAGGTGGAAACCTTCAGCGAAGATGTGGCCAGTTATGCGCTCTCTGGTGATGACAGCAAGCTCTTCCTGCGCCGCCACAGCAAAGGCGGCATGGATATGCTGATCGTCGATGCGGGCGAATCCCTGCCCAAAGATCTTGCCCATGCCAAGGTACAGACAGAGCAGTGGCAACTGGCGATCTCGCCGCAGCTCGAGTGGCAGCAGATGTTTGAAGATGCCTGGCTGATGCACAGAGATTCCTTCTTCGACAAGAAGATGCGTGGCCTCGACTGGCAGGCGACCAAGGCCAAGTACCAGCCGCTGCTAGCCAGACTGACCGACCGTCACGAACTGAACGATATTTTCATGCAGATGATGGGTGAGCTCGATGCCTTGCACTCTCAGGTGCGCGGCGGCGATCTGCCGCTAGATCCTAATCAGCCCCAGGGCGCTAACTTAGGTGCCCGCCTGTTACAGACCAAGCAAGGGGTCGAGATAGCCCATATCTATCAAAACGATGCCGAGTTGCCGCAGCAGGCTTCGCCGCTGGCTAGAGTCGATGTTGATGCCAAGGTGGGCGACATCATCTTGGCTATCAACGGCAAGCCGGTTGCAAACGTTGCCGATGTGGCCCGCCATCTGCGCAACCAGGCGGATAAGCAGGTACTGCTGACCCTCAAGCGCGATCGCAACAGCTTCAAGACAATCGTGCTGCCGGTCGCAAACCGTATCGATGCCAAACTTAGATACCTGGACTGGGTCAACAACAATAACCAGAAGGTGACTAAGGCGGCAGGCGGTGACATAGGTTACCTACACCTCTATGCCATGGGCTCGGGCGATATCGCCAACTTTGCCCGCGAGTTCTACGCCAACATAGAGAAGAAGGGCCTGATCATAGATGTGCGCCGCAACCGTGGCGGCAACATCGACAGCTGGATCATAGAGAAACTGCTACGCCGCGCCTGGATGTTCTGGCAGCCAACCCAGGGCACACCGAACACCAATATGCAGCAGACCTTCCGTGGTCATCTGGTGGTGTTGACCGATCAGCTAACCTATTCAGATGGCGAGACTTTCTCTGCCGGTATTAAGGCTCTAGGCCTGGCACCGCTCATCGGTAAGCAGACCGCCGGGGCCGGTGTCTGGCTATCGGGTCGTAACTCGCTGACCGATAAAGGGATGGCGCGGGTTGCCGAGTATCCTCAGTACGCCATGGACGGACGCTGGATAGTGGAAGGCCGCGGTATCAGCCCAGATATCGAGGTCGACAACCTGCCACATGCCACCTTTAAGGGCGAGGATGCCCAGCTGAATAAGGCGCTGAATTACCTTAAGCAGAAGCTGGAGTTAGAACCTGTGCTACCCATTAAGGCGCAGCCTATGCCAAGCAGCGGGATGGCCCAAGACGTCAAATAACACTTTGATTTGCCCTTAAGTTAACTCAAACCATTTTAGGGGGTTACCGACCAAGCAGTTCCCAGGTCGGTAACCTCCATTTTTATGGGCGGCTGTTGCTGTTTTTTTCTGCTGTATCAGATACAAACTGCAAAATTTGTATTAGCTTATAGGTATGTCGCAGTCATAGTTTAGGTTGCTAGGTCGAATATTAGGAAGGTGAACATGAAAACCACTTATGGAGTTAGCAAAGGTCACACAGTTACAGGTGCCTTGTTGCGACTAGGCGCTGTATTATTGAGTACGGCTTCCTTAGGTTCAGCACCGTTAGCCCATGCCGAGCAGCAGGGATTTTCTGTCACCCTGGGCGGTTTTTACGCTAACTCTGATTCCGGCATTGTGGTACAAAACCCAGATCTCGGTAAAGACTTCACCCTAGATTTCGAGAACGATCTGGCCCTGGTCGAGAAGGAGCTCCTGCCCACCCTGGAACTGGCCTACTGGTTTAATGAAGATCACGGCGTCTATCTCGATTGGAAACGACTGGATCGCGAGGCCCGTAATCGCTCAATCTCTAAGCCCTACGAGTATACCGAGGTGAACTCGGGCCAGACCTACCTGGTGCAGGCGGGGGCGGATATCAGCACCATCTTTAACGTGGATATTCTGCGCCTGGGCTATCGCTATAACTTTTACAGTGGCGAGGATGTCGACCTGACCCTGCTTGCCGGTCTGCATATCATGTGGCTCAAGCTGCAGTTTGTGGGGGAAATTGGGGCCTGCGTCGACGACCAGTGCCAGGTGGTGGACGTTAATCCCAAGAGCAATGCCCTTACCGAGGTGACGGCGCCGCTACCCGATCTCGGCCTGCAAGGGCGCTACCGTATTAACGATCGCTGGAGCCTCTCAGGTTGGGCGCAGTATTTCTATGTCAGCCTGGGGGATACCAAGGGGCAATTGTTCGACTTCAGCGCAGGGGTCAACTACCAGCTGAGTGATTCTCTGGATGTGGAGTTGGGTTATAAGTATTACAAGATAGATGTCGAGGTCGAGAAAGATCTAGCCGATTTCGATATCTATTATGGTTTCAAAGGCCCGGCTTTGTCGCTAACCTACCAGTTCTAGTCCGTACCGATACTAGCCCTCAGAAACATTAGTGCTAGCCCCTTTGGCGCGGCGTTATCTCAATGGCTATCTCTTTGGCCAGTGAGTTGGCGATAAAGCAGTGTTTGTGGGCGAGGGCATGCAGCTTAGCTAGCTGTTCTTCGCTCAGTGGCTGCGCCAATTCAACCTCTGGGGTAAGTGCTATGTGGGTGATAGCCATCTGCCCCTTTTGATTTCTCCCCAGCTCGGCCCTTGCCTCGTCGTGATAACTCAGCAGCGTCAGACGTTTCTTCTCCACTATGGTGAGAAAACTCAGCATGTGGCAGGCCGCCAGCGCGCTAAGCAGACTCTCCTCAGGATTGACCTTATCCTGGCTACCCAGATACTCGGGGGCGGCCGAGCCGGCGACGACTTGGCCGCTGGCGAAGCTAAGCTGGTGATCCCGGCTCATCTTTTCGTCGCCTGTACCAGAGTCTTTAGCTAGAGGCTCTCTTTGCAGAGGCTCTGAGTTTTGTGCAGTGTGATGGCTACCATGAGTGGCTGGTGGCCAAGAGACGGTAACCGAAAAAGACATGCTGTCGGGCCCACTGGAATGCGAAATAGAATGCGGCCACTATAGCAAACTTTGAAAACCTTTTGGGAAAGGTTGGAAACCTTATGAAATGAGGTTACGCCGCATCCCGCTGCGCCGCTTTTTCAAGGGTGCTCTGGTCGAGAGCACTTAGCTTTAGCGCGAGTGACGATAGCGTGACCCTGTCTTGAGTTAGTTCGGCGACGTTTGCTAGTTGTCTATGGTGCTCGTCACCACGACTCTTGGTCATCGCAGCTTTATCGCTGGCGAGTTGGCGTGTCCATCTCTGATAGGCCGCCGCAGGTGAAATTCGCATGGTATCTGCCCTTGCTGTTTGGCGCCTGTCTATCAGGAGTGTCATCAGGCGCCATAGTGTTTACTGAGCAGATAATAAACAGATGCTGCTGTATCCAGGCTGAATGAAATTTAAACAAACAGGCTAAAGTCAACCAGCGCCAGCAAGGCGGCGACGGCTAGGCTAGCGGGCAGGCGTTTTGCCTGGTAGCTAAGCAGCAAGATAACCGCCAGCGCCGCGGCGCTCATCACGCCAAACAGCAAAATTGTCGCGTAGGCGGGCTCATATTGGCCGAGCAGCGCGAGAAAGCTTAAGGCGAGCGAGGCCCAGCCTGTCAGGGTAAGCGCCCTCTGTTGAATCTGTGTGGGTGGACGTTTGAAGCAGCTCTTGAAGTGGCTGAACATGGCCAGTGCCAGGGCGCCAAAGGCAATAAAGGCCATACAAAGGGCTAGGCAAAGGGATAGGCCGATGGATAGGTTCATTGGCGGACCTCCTCTAAATCACCATCTCTTGTTTCACGAGTCATAGCCGATGTGTTGGGTCTGGTAGCTCTTACAACGCTGGCCCTGCCAGCTCTTGCCGTGTCTGTTCTCGGGCTGGTGGCACTTTGGCGCGGATTGATTAGCTTTGACTGCCTTACCTGCCTGGCGGCAAATCCCAGTGCCAGGGCAAACAGCAGGCTGACCATATCGAAGCCTACCAGAGTCCATTGATTATCAATCATGTTAGCGAGCAGACTCTGCCCCGAGGTGACGGCGCCCACTAGCGGCAACGCCGCAAAGGCCAGGGTGCCCAGCAATAGCCATTGACGCCAGCGCCGCCAGGACTGCGCGCCGCGAAGGCCATCCCACAGGGCGACTAGGGCGATGACTGCCAGCGTGATAAAGAAGGCATCCACCTCACGCTGCGGTCGGTCAACCATATAGAGCGGCAACAGACGGTTTGCGTAGAAAAAGATTGCGGTGGCGAGAGGAAGGCCGCAGATAAAACTGATGTTGAGCCCATCCACTAGCCTGAGGCCGACAGTCGGCTCGGTGCCAGATTGAATCGCCTTTTGTTGTTTCTGGGCGATCTTTACCGCCCATAGCAGGGTGCCAGTGGCGACCATGGCGCAGCCGAGCAGGCCGCAGAGGAAGAAGAAACCTCGCAAGGCCCAGTCGGCAAAGCGCGCGGTATGCAGCGCCATCAGGGTGTCATAGGTCTTGTAGGTGGCGCTGTCCGGATCAGCCTTAGATATCAGTTCACCCTTTACTCCGTCGAAAATCAACAGATTACGCCTATCTGTCACCGTCTGCTCGCTGTTGAGGGCGAAGCTGATGCGGCTGTTATCTTTCCCTGGCGCGCTGATGCTAACCTGCTTAAGCGGCGCCGCGTCCCACTGCTGTTGTATTTGATGTAGCAGGCTAGTGGCCTCGATGAGTGGCGCCGCTTCTTTGCTGGGCTTAGCCTGAATACGGGCGGGGTTGAGGTCGGCCCTGAAGGCGCGCACGTCGCCATCGTACTCTTGCAATGCGCCCCAAGGCATGAACATGAACATCAGAGTGATGAGACCCGTATAGGTGATGATCAGGTGATAGGGCAGGGCCATCACGGCGCTGACATTGTGGGCGTCGAGCCATGAGCGACTGCCCTTTGCCGGCCGAAAACTGAAGAAGTCTTTAAAGATCCGTTTGTGGATCACCACGCCGCTTATCAGGGCGATTAGCATCGCCATGGTGGCGAGCCCCACTATCCAGCGCGCGGCCACAACAGGCAGATAATGCAGATCAAAATGCAGGCGGTAGAAGAAGTTGCCACCTCGCGATTCGCGGATCTCGGTGATTATCTGCTGACCATCCTTGCTGATCACATGCTCATGGAACTTGCCGCGACGCTCACCCTTTTTAGGCTCGTCTGCCCAGCCGAAGCTGAGGTAAGGCTTGCGCTCACTCGGGAAGGAGATGGTCCAGCTCGCGGCGTCGGGGGCCTTGTCGGCCAGATAGGCCTGGCCCTTTGCGATCTGTTGACCAATTCGCTGCTGGTCATAGTCTTGAAAGACAGACTTGTGCAGCTCGGGTTTGCTCCATAGGCTGATCTCGTGACGAAAATAGCTCAGGCTGCCGGCAAAGAAGATAAGCAGTAGTAGCCAGCAAACGGCGAGGCCAGCCCAGGTGTGCAGCCAGGTCATGGAGCGGAAAAAAGTCTCTTTCATGGGATTAACCTAAAACGAGTGTGAGGCCATAGAGCAGGGTGCAAAGCGCCACAGGTTCCAGCACCACGCGCAGGTGAGACCTGAGGCTAAAGAGGCGGATGATCATCATGGCGAAGATGCTAAAGGAGACCATAGTGCCGACAAGCACCGCATCGAGACGGCTAAGGGGCAGAGTTTGTGCCAGCAGCATACAGGCGAGCGCCGCCACGCCGTAACCACCCAGCAGGGAGGCCAACAGCCGCAGGACAACCGAAGCTCTGGGAGAGAGGTCTCGCCCGAATGACGTTAGACGTGGAGAAATGCTTGTATTCACTATGGATAAATTTATGAACTAAGGGTTAGCTTATTCTACACTTGTTGAGATAGGTTCTCATTCGTATTTACGTGTAAAGCTGTTATCTCAAGTTACTCTTAGGTTTGCCCTTTGGCCCTCCCTTAGTTTGTGGGCCAGGATGAAGATGACGTCTTAAAGACAGATTGATTAAATTTTGTTTACTTTGTGGGATTTATGGCCAAAACCGCCTGTTTATGCCTGATATCCTGTTTTAGCCGCTTGCTTTTAACCAGTATGGGGAGTACATATTAGTAGACACTGAATGGAGATTTACTTGGATTTCGCCCATGCTTACATAGGCGTCAATTGAAAAAAAGTGCTTCAGCCCCTTGTTTTTTCTTTCACTCATCCCAAGTTCATTATTGAAGTCATCCTAAAAAGGAAAACCTATGAAAATAAATCTTTCTGGTCATCACGTAGATATCACCGATTCAATAAAAGAGCATGTGAATCAAAAGTTTTCCAAAATCGCGACCCATTTCCCAACGCTCATTTCACTCGATGTCATCATTGCTAAAGAGCACGGAGAGTTTCAGGTCGAACTCAGTACCAATTACGAAGGTAGCCGGATATCAGCCTCTGGGAGTGACGATATCATGTATCCTGCTATCACTAATGCCGCCAAAAAACTGGATGCGGCGTTAAAGCACAGAAAAGGCCATTTGAAGGCAGATCTGCATCAAAAGCCGGTAAGTACCACACCTGAGATTGCCCATGAGATCATCCAGGAGATGAAGTTGGTCTAAGCCTACAAGGCATAAGAGACGAGAAAGCCACCTTAGGGTGGCTTTTTTGCATCTGGGCTATTTTGAATAAGTGCTTTTGTGAATAAGTGCTTTTGTAGATAAGAGCTCTTGTGAAGGGCCGTTGCGAATAGTGGCCGATGCGTATCTGAGGCTAAGGCAGGTCGACCTCGAGCGCCGGGCATTCAAGGGCTGTGCTCTGCGTCTTGTCACTCAGGTCTTGATAGAGGGTTAAGGGACGAAGCTTAGCCTGATAACGACCCGAAGGGATAACAAATGCCTGCGCCAGTTCCAGCGAGACGCTCAAGGACTCGCCCGCTGGTAGCAGCAAATAGTCCTCATCAAGTGGTTCGCCGCGCTTGGCGAGTGCGCCCTGATATTCAAGCGTCTGTTGGTTATTCAGGTCGGTCAGGGTCAGAAACTTGCTAAACCAGGCATCGAAGGGGCTGTGCCTGCTCAGCAGGTACCAGTTAGTGTTTGCCGGTGCAGTTATCTCGAAGGTGAGGGTATTGTCTTGCTCCGCCTTTATGAGGCGACACGTGGGCAGCGCTTGATGTGCGAGGCTATTCATACTTATGGTCCAAAGTAGCAAGAGACTAAGTGACAGAAACCTTAAAGGCGTAAACATAGGCGTTAACCTTGGCATTAGCTAAACAAAAAAAAGGGCGGATAATTCCGCCCTTAGATTGACAAGAAAGATAAGAAATAGATTAGTTTAAGTTAGGCGTGTTTTCAGCAAAATATTCATGGCTGTCAGCATTTTGAATCGCCTGTGAAGGATCGCTGATCGCCAGTGACTTAGCACCGCTCTGACCGTAAACAATATCATCTGTACCCGCTACTACGTTGAAGTGGCTGGTCTCATGGATGATGGTGCCGCCCTTAGAGTCAGTTCCCGACGTTGGGGCTGTCCAGAAGGCATTACACATGTAGATCTTGTATGGCTGAGTTGGGTAAACATAAGCGTAGTATTGCTTCTTACAGCTACAGTCGAAGGTCAGTGGCTCGTTGTTGAGCGTGCTATCGATCTTGCTGAAGTTGTTGCTTACCGTGTTCCAGCGAGACGAGCTGTAGGCGCCGAACCAGGTGCTGTAACGCTGTGAGTTGCTGCTGGCCGTGGCCAGGTGCTGGTTAGCGTCGGCAGACATTGTCTTAGCCGCGGCTAGGCCGGCAAGGATATCACTCTGCTGTGAGTTGCTGCAGCGACCGGTGAAAGAGATGCCGTCAGGTGTTGTGCCGCCACCATCGCCAGTGCCTGGCTTGCCCTTGTTAGCGCCGCCTTTAAATTCGCGACCTTCCAGGTAGAAGCTCGCGGGAGCTGAGTGTATGCCTTCTACGCCAAGGCGAGCCAGTTTCTTGGCTTGGCCTGGGTTTGGCGCAAACAGCTGCATAGAGCTGACATCATAGCTGATCTCATAGTTTGCCGTAGATGACATGTCATACAGTGACGATAGCTCTACCTGGTAAGAGATGCTCTCACCGGATTTTAGCTTGATGTAGTCTTTATGGCTTGGTGCTGGACGCTTGTAGTGAGCACCAAGGTAAGGGCGCTCTTGACCGTCAGCGGTAACTTTAAATAGCGACTCTTCAACACCGTCTGCCGCAGTAAACCACTTGAGTAGTTTCACCGGAACGTTTGCTTCGTTGGTCAGGGTTAGGGTAACCATCACGTCCTGATCGCTGCTGAAGCTGTCTTGGCTCATCTGCAGTTTAGCGGCGATCCCTTCGGCAAGGGCTGATTGACTCAGTAAGGTGGTGGCAATAGCGAGTGTTGATAATTTGAATAGCTTGCTCATCAATTTGTCCTTTTGATTGAGGTTATTTTTATAGTGTTAACAAATGTTACTCAGTTGTTACATTTTGGAGTTTAATCAAATTAAGGTTTGAATAGCAAGCATTTATTGGAGCTTTATTTTGAATAACTAAAGTTGGCTAGTGCAATGTACTTTATCTGACTAACGACAGGAAATTGGCTACCCCAACGTCAGCGGTTTAGCTGCCATGTTCAAGCGTTGCTCTAACCCTCTCTTTAGCAGATTTTCCAAGTCTTAACTGCCCATCTCAGCTTCGATCACAGGAGGTTAACGCCTCTTTGAATGGCCGTTAATTCGAATCCCTTTTCGAAAAATCGGAAAAAAATAAGTTGTGCGCAATTTAAATTTTGGGTATAACTATCGCAAATAAATTGCGCGCAATTTAAATTGCATTCTGATTCGTATTCAAGAGTCGTATTCAAGTGTGCATTATAAATTGCAAAAGCGCTTTGCTTTCAATGAACCTATTCGAAATGAGGAAAGACCATGAAGACTTTATATGAGACTCAAGCCACTGCGAGTGCCGGACGTAACGGACAGGTGACGACAGACGACGGTAAGCTGTCTATCGCCCTTAGCTATCCCAAAGAGATGGGCGGCAGCGGCGAGGCGAGCAACCCTGAGCAGCTATTTGCGGCGGGCTACAGCGCCTGTTTCTCCAATGCCGTTCTGCATGTGGCCAGAGAAGCCAAGGTAAAGCTGACGCAGGCACCGGTTACCGCTAAGGTGGGCATTGGCGCTCGCGCAGAAGGTGGTTTCGGCCTAACCGTGGCCCTGAGTGTCGAGCTGGCGATATCTGATGAGTTATCTCAGGAGCAAGCCGCAGAGCTGGTAAGGACGGCCCATCAGGTCTGCCCTTACTCTAACGCAGTGCGCAACAACATAGATGTTGCGCTAACTGTGAATGGCGAGTCTCTGTAACTAGCTAGCTACTCTAGCTTATTAGCGAGTTCCAGGCTGGCAGCCCTAGGTGAAGGTGTTAACACACTAAAGCCTGTGTTTTGCCAGCTCGGTGAGTAGCATCTCACGTCCCTCGCTTTCCACATGGGTCAAGAAGGCCTGAGCGATTGCCGAGGGACGTTTTGATTTAAGCCAGAGAAAATACCAGTTGGAATTGATCGGCAGCTCCTTCACATTCAGCTGCGCCAGCCCGGTATTGCCGCCAAAGGCGAGGGTATGGGCCGAGAGTATGCTGACACCCAGTCCTGACATCACCGAGTGTTTGATCGCCTCATTACTCTCTATGGTCATCTTCACGTTAAGCTTCACCCCCTGTTTCGCCATGAAACGCTCAATCGCCAAACGGGTGCCCGAGCCATTCTCACGCATCAAGAAGGGCGCCTCACAGAGCTCGGCTAACGAGACGCCATCCTGACTGACTAAGGGATGATTCTCCTGGGCAATAGCCACCAGGGGATTGTTGAAGAACTCGATGCTATCTGTGTTGAGATCCGCTGGTGGATGACTGAACACATAGAAGTCGTCAATGCCCTGTTTGAGGCGATCGATGATCTGCTGGCGGTTACCCACATTGAGCTGCACAGCGACGTTGGGGTAGCGCTCGCAGAAGGGGCCGAGCAGGTGGGGAATAAAGTATTTAGAGGTGGTCACCACTGCCAGGCGCAGGGTACCCGATTTGAGCTCCCCCATGTCCGAGAGCGACATCTCCAGCCTCGTAAAGCTGTCGAGGATCTCTGTGGCCGATTTAACCACCTCCAGCCCGGCCTCGGTAAACACCACCTTGCGACCCACTATGTTATACAGGGGGAAACCTATCACATCGGCGAGCTTCTTAAGCTGCATCGAGATGGTGGGCTGAGTGAGGTGCAGGGTCTCGGCGGCGCCGCTGACGCTGCCGCTATCATAGACAGCCAGCAAGATCTCCATCTGCCTGAGGGTACCAAGATGTGCCTGTAGTCTGAGGGACATAGTCGCTCCATATATAGATTTTTATCTATATAAAAACATAAAAATATCTATTTTTATATATAAATTGTTTTTGGCAAGATCGTTCCAGCTAAAAGAACACCGAATTTTTCGCGGTATCAGTCGTAAACGGGGGATCTTATGAAACAGTTAACTCAGCTTGTCCTGGCAGAAAAACAATCACTCTTCAGCCTAGTCGTCGGTCTGATGGTGACCACGCTGGCGTTTGCCACCATGCGGGAAGGGCACAACGGTATGGGGCTGCTGGTTGTCGGTCTTGGCCTGATCTCACTGACCTTGGTATCCATTGCCGCCAAGTTATCGTCTAAGTTCTCGAATAAGCGTCGCGTCGTAAAGCCAGCCACTCGCCTGCAAGTGAAGGGCGCCTAAGATGCAGCTAGATATCACCATCGCCTTCTTTATCCTGGGGGCGCTAGCCACCCTTATCCGCTCCGACATTCAGTTTCCCAAGGCACTCTATCAGAGTCTGACGCTATTTCTCATGCTGGCCATCGGCCTTAAAGGGGGCGTGGCTCTGTCAAAATATGGCTCAATGGCGCTACTGCCACAATCCTTGCTGGTGATTGGCATGGGGCTGATTATTCCGTTGATCGCCTTTCCTATTCTGCGCTATATCGGTCAGCTCAAGCTTGAAGATGCGGCCTCAATTGCCGCCCACTATGGCTCGGTCAGCATAGGCACCTATGCGGTGGCCGTGGCGTTTCTCGAGGCGCAAGGCATAAGCTACGAAGCCTACTTCCCGCTGTTTGTGGTATTGCTGGAGATCCCTGCCATCGCCGTGGGTATTGCCCTGGCCAGACGCTCGGGGACTAACCTTAAGTGGCGCACGCTTATCCATGAGGTGTTCTGCAACCAGAGCCTGGTGCTGCTGGTCGGCGCGCTGATCATCGGCTACTTGTGGGCCGACCGTATCGAGGGTGTGACCCCGCTATTCTTTAACCTGTTCCATGGTGTGTTGGCCCTCTTCCTGCTGGAGATGGGAATGCTTGCCGCCAGCCGTCTAAAAGAGCTGAAGCAGATGGGCAACTTTATGTTGGCATTCGGCGTATTCATGCCGCTAATTGGTGGCTTGCTGGGCAGCATTCTGGGTTTACAGATGGGGCTGTCGAGCGGCGGCGCCACTCTGCTGGCGGTGCTTGGGGCGAGCGCCTCATACATAGCGGTGCCGGCGGCAATGCGGGTAGCGATTCCCGAGGCGAACCAGAGCCTGTCTATCACTTATTCACTGGCAATTACTTTTCCGTTCAACGTACTGGTGGGCATCCCCACCTATGCGCTGTTCACCTATTGGTTATCAAATTAAGAGGCACGTATGAATAAAGCAAGAGTAGCAATCATCATGGGTTCACAGAGCGATTGGCCGACCATGAAAAATGCCACCACAGTCCTGGATGCCCTGGGGATCGCCTACAGCAAACAGGTGGTCTCGGCGCATCGCACCCCTGAGCGTCTGGTGAGCTTCAGCCACGGCGCGGCCGATGAAGGGATCGAGGTGATCATCGCCGGTGCGGGCGGCGCGGCGCATCTGCCGGGCATGACGGCAGCCATGACACATCTGCCTGTGATAGCGGTGCCAGTGATGAGCAAGGCCCTGAAAGGGATGGATAGCCTACTATCTATCGTGCAGATGCCAAAAGGCGTTGCGGTAGCGACTCAGGCAATTGGCGATTCAGGCGCCTTCAACGCTGGCCTGATGGCGGCGCAAATCCTGGCCCTGGGTGATAGCGAACTGACCCAGCGTCTATGTGATTGGCGTGCTAGCCAAACCTCAGGTGTGCCGCTGGAGGTGGAATAATGCGCATCGGCATTATTGGTTGTGGTCAGCTGGCGCGCATGATGGCGCTGGCGGGCATTCCATTAGGGCTGAAATTCAGTTTCGTCGCCGATGGTGGCCCTGATACGGATCTTAGCTGCGTCGAGGGCCTAGGCCCTGTGGCGTCCTGGCAGCCGGGGCAGAGTGTCAGCGCACTCTATGAAGCCTTGGGCAAACCCGAGGTGATCACGGTCGAAAAAGAGCAGGTGGATCTGGATCTAGTGCGCGTGCTCGAGGCCCACAGCACCATCAGACCGAGTGTCGATAGCATTGCCAAGTGCAAGAGCCGTATTCATGAAAAGCAGCTATTAGCTGAGCTTGGTATTCCCTGCGCCCCCTTTACCTATGATGTCAGCCTCGAGAAGAGTGCCAAGACCTTAGGTTATCCCATGGTGATCAAGTCCCTCGATGAAGGCTATGACGGCAAGAACCAGTGGGTGGTACGTAGCGATGATGATCTTGCTAGTGTTGCGCCTGATCTTAAACAAGGTCATTACTTAGCCGAGCAATGGATCCCCTTCGATGCAGAGGTGTCTATTATCGGTGTGCGCAGCGCCAGCGGCGAGGTGAGTTGTTATCCCTTGACCGAGAATCAACATCAAAACGGTATTCTGCTGCGCTCAATGGCGCCCGCCAGAGGGGTAAGCGCCGAGATGGTGCAGCAGGCGCAAAGCTATATGACCAAGCTGCTCGAAGCACAGCAGTATGTCGGCGTACTCGCCATGGAACTGTTTGTGGTGGGTGATAAGCTGCTGGTGAACGAACTGGCACCTAGGGTACACAACAGCGGCCACTGGACTCAGCTTGGTGCCCAGACCTGCCAGTTTGAGAACCACATTCGCGCCGTCGCCGGAATCGCCCTGGGAGCAACCTCGGCCATAGGTAAGACCGGCATGCTGAATCTACTAGGTGTCGTTGCTCCGCCAATGGATGCCCTAAGCAGCAATGCCAGCCTTCACTGGTACAACAAGGCCGCCAAGCCCAATCGCAAGCTAGGACACATCAACTTCATGCTGGATGACTACGCCCAACTAGCCAGCCAGATGCAAAGCGTCGAGCAGTCGCTGGTGAAGTGCTAGGCTAAGTGATTCATGTGCAAGTAAGAGATTGGTATCTAAGATTTAGATTCTAAAATTTAGCGTCTTAAATCGATAACGAGAAAAGCTCCGACAAGATCTGTCGGGGCTTTTTTATCTTTGATTTTAAGCTGGTAAATAGACTTGCTGCATGCGCTTAAAAAGCGATAGATACAAAAAAGCCGCTAAACCCCTCTGGTAAGGGCTTAGCGGCCTTTGAAGGTTATCGCTAACCTGATGTTGGTGGAGGCGGCGGGACTTGAACCCGCGTCCAAAAAGCCTACATCCTCGGCGCTACATGCTTAGTCTTTCTATTGGTTAACCAACAACACTCCGAAAGACAGGATTGTTATTGGCGAGTTCAGTACTGTTTCGCGGTTCACCCCTGAACATGGTTCCCTCGCTATCAAATGTAAAGGTGACCATCTTAATACTCTGCCCATTTGAGAAACGTGAGCAAGATGGCTAGCTAGCCTAAGCTGCTAGAGCGTAGTTATCGTCGTTTGCAACTATAACTGTGCGGCTTTTTACGAGGCCAACCGCCCCTCGGCATGCTCCTAGGGTTTCGTGAATCTTGTCGAATCCAGAATCGCCCCCAGTACAATGTCGATTGTAACCCGCGTCGTCCTCGATTACCAAGGATTAATCATGGGGCTACTATCGTTTGTTCGTTATCCGTACGTTTTATGCCAGACAAGTCGCTGAATCACAGCGATTATTATCGTGCGGCATGTTTCATGGTACGAGATTTTTCAATCTTCCACTCGCGCTCTTTGGTGTCGTCGCGCTTATCGTGCTCTTTCTTACCCTTACCCAGGCCGATCTCTAGCTTTACCCAGGCATTTTTGCGCCAATACATGGAGATAGGTACGATAGAGTAACCTTGACGCTCTACCAGGCCCTGCAGCTTATCCAGCTCTCTGCGGTTAAGCAGCAGCTTACGATCGCGCATGGGGTCGCATACCACGTGAGTCGATGCGGTATTGAGCGGTGTGATGGTGCATCCAAACAGGTAGGCTTCGCCGTCTCTGAGGAACACATAGCTCTCAGACAGGTTTACCTTTCCGACTCGGATCGATTTCACTTCCCATCCCATCAGGGATAAGCCAGCTTCAAATTTCTCTTCAAATTTATAATCGAAGTTTGCGCGTTTGTTGCGTGCAATCGTCGCCGGTGGGTTCTTTGATTTTTTTGCGTTTTTCTTAGCCATAGGAGGGCTATTATACGCGCGGTTAACCAATTTGGAATTGGCTCGCGCGATTATTTGTTTAATTTGCCTGCTTAAATGGGTCGAGGTGGTGTTTTTTTGAGCTTGGCATGAGTGCTGGGTGAGGTGACCGGTGTTGCCTAGCATGTTAAAATCAATTTTTTGCTTTATGGTGTCAGGCCAAGGTTTCAGGTTAAACAGTCATATGCCCAAGATTTCCCGTAGCGTATTAGTGCGCTTTAGTGCCATGCAGATGTACGAGTTAGTCAACGATGTGGAGTCCTATAAGGAGTTTCTGCCGGGTTGTGTTGGCGGTAAGGTGCTTGAGTTTGATGGTAAGACTATGGTGGCCTCGGTCGATGTCTCCAAGGCGGGGATCAGCAAGACCTTTACCACACGCAATCAGGTGATCCCGGGTAAGCGAATTGAGCTGGCGCTGGAAAACGGCCCCTTTAAGCATCTGCATGGTCAATGGGAGTTTACCGAGTTGACGGAAGATGCCTGTAAGGTGGATTTCGAGCTTAACTTTGAGTTTTCCAGTTCGATTGCGGATCTGGCCTTCGGTAAGGTGTTCAAAGAGCTGATGTCTTCCATGGTGACCGCTTTTACCAGCCGCGCCAAAGTGATTTACAAATAACAGCTTTTTAATCTTCTTAGGATGTAAGATGAGCGATCAAGATAAGTTTGCCGTTGAAGTGATTTATGCACTGCCTAGCCATCAGAAGCGTATCAGCGTCATGGTGTCGCCGGGCACCAGTTGTATCGAGGCGGTGAAGCAGAGCGAAATCTGCCGGTTCTTTCCTGAGATTGATCTGGAGAAGGTAAAACTAGGTATCTTCAGCCGCGCAGTGAAGCATGATGAGGTGCTAGAACCCGGGCAGCGAGTGGAGATCTATCGCACCTTGATTGCCGATCCCAAAGATGTGCGTCGTCAACGTGCCGAAAAGGCTAAGAGCGAGGGCCGCGCCAACAAGACCACTGGCGCTAAGGTGAGCTAGTTAGGTCTGTGTTCCCTATGGGGATTTTATCGCGTATTAAGTAAGACGAGATAAGCCGTCAGACAGGATAGGCTGCAAGGCGCATTAAAGAGTTAAGAATTAAGAGAAAGCCGCTAGACAGTAAAAAGGGTCTTAAGCAATGCTTAGGACCCTTTTTTCGTCTTAAAACCCAGGCGCTTAAAACTGGCCTGGCGTTAGTTAAAGCGTTTATTCAAACTCTTTAACTTCGTTGAGTTCTTGTGCTTTCTTCTCTTCCACGAGCGGCTTGGTATCTGGACGCTGCTCAGGGTTTAGCGGAACCAGGTCGCCCTTTGCGGCACCTAGCTCTGGTAGCGAGCTCTGATCCAGCGGGGTGTTAAAGTCGGCGGCCAGTTCATAGTCGCCTTCTACTTTAGAAAGCTTGTCATTGGTAAAGTGCAGCACCAGCTCTTTGTGGGTGATGCTGGCGTCACGACCACTCTTGTAGTGATAGACATAGTACCAGGTGTCGTCCGAGAAGCTGTCTCTTAATACGGGACGGCCCAGGATATATTCGACCTGCTCTTTGGTCATCTCGATTCTGAGTTTCTCGACCTGCTGCGTCTCCATGTAGTTGCCTTGCGGCACATCTGGCTTATAGATCAGCCAGTCAAACACGCTACATGCGCTTAATGAAAGAGACAGCGCCGCTGCGCCTAATAGAGTAATACTATGTTTTTTGATGGTCATTGAATGCGCTACTTCCCTAAATATCTGCCGGCCATGATACCCAAGCATTCCCCATGCTGACAAGCGCTATCGCCGTTTTCTGGATCTCGCCTGCGTATCAGCTAAGGCTTGTGTGTTTGGGGCGCCCAAGGGGAGGGCGAATAGTTCAGACAGGTGTGTTAAGGATTAGTTTCACTAGCTTGAGCGAATTTTGTCCAAGTAGCGCGGGAGAATCCCTGAGTCGTGATGAAAATGCCAGACTAATTAATTGTTAGTATTTGTTTTATCCCGAATTGTGGTAAGTTAATTTGGTTTACACCTTTGCAGCATTGGCTTAATTTGTTTGATTGAAAAGTAGCAATTAGCCAAGGAGCGAAGGGTGGTTGATTACCCGAGCAATGGACGGAAGCATCGATAATGGGTGAAGCCTATACAAGAGGCAGTTTGGTTTGCGTTGGCACAGGTCTTAACCTGGGCGGTCAGATAACCGTGCTAAGTAAGAGTTATATCGAGCTGGCCGACGTGGTTTTTTCTTTGGTGCCCGATGCCTTTGCCCTCCAGTGGCTTGAGAGCATGAATCATGATGTTCGATCACTGCATAGTTACTATGCCCAGGGTGAAGAAGTTAAGAGCCGTCGTTATACCTATCAACAGATGGTCGAGGCGATATTGACCGAGGTTAGGGCGGGTAAGCGGGTCGTGTGCGCCCTGTATGGTCATCCAGGTGTGTTTGCCTGTGTGTCCCATATCGCCATTCGCCGGGCGCGCGAAGAAGGTTTCGAGGCTAAGATGGAGCCGGGGATCTCGGCCGAGGCCTGCTTATGGGCCGACGTGGGAATAGATCCGGGCCAGTCTGGCCATCAGAGCTTCGAGGCCAGTCAATTCATGTTCTACTGTCATACGCCGGATCCCGCCACCCATCTGCTGCTGTGGCAGATAGCCATCGCCGGAGAGCACACGCTCACCAAGTTTCATACTAACTCGGATTGTTTGCAGGTCTTGGTTGAGCAGCTTAGCGAGTGGTATCCGTTAGACCATGAGGTCATTCTATATGAAGCGCCCAATTTACCGACTCAAGCGCCTCGAATTGAACGCTTATTACTCAAGGCTTTACCCCAAGCCAAGTTAACTTCTATTACTACCTTGCTAATTCCACCGGCGGCGCCGCTGAAGGTGAACCATAAGGTTTTGGCAAAACTCGGTATTTCAGAAGCTTTATTGGGCTAAAAATGAGACGGAGTTTGATTAAAGCTAGAGTGGTCAAACTTTTGTCTAGCAACTAGTGTTATTACATAACAATGGAGAATGATATGTCTAAGCTAAGCGATTTTTTTCAGAAGTTAGGTTCGGATGCCGCGCTGTTAGAGGCTTACAAGGCTGATCCAGAAGGTGTGATGAAAGCCAATGGCCTAACGGATGAAGAGATCCAGGCGGTGTTGTCGGATGATAAAGCGCAGCTCGATTCGCTCTCAGGTGACACCAGCGAAGTACAATCTTATTTGATCATCACTAACCCAGATGACAGTAAGTAACTCGTAGAAACTATATGTATTACCTCAGACTATTTTTGGCTTGTGTCTTGTCGATAGCGCTTTGCGGATCTGCCGTTGCGAGCGATGTCGATTATGACGCGGTTATCGATGAGCTAAAGGCATCGTTAATTGCAGAGCCGGCCAAGTCGTCTGAGGTAATTGCCTACCTTAAAGAGAATACCCAGCACTTGAGCCGCGAACAGAGGGCTCGGGTGTTGACCCTGGAGAGTAACAAGGAGATGTATAACGGTGCCTACGAGCGCGCCTTCAACCTACTCACTCAGGCCGAACAGCTGAGCCACTCTCCCGAAACTCAAAATTCCATCTATCTGTATCAGGCCACAGCGCTGATCGCCATGAAGAACTATCAGGGCGCCTTGGATGCGATGGCCAAGAATCTCGACCGTATCGAGCAGATAGATGACGTCACCATTAAGATGACCTCTTATCTGAGGTTGGCCAACCTCTATCTGGATCTCGAAGTCTATGACGAGGTGAAGCGCTATGCCTCGTTGGCCTATGCCCTCAGCCGCGACAGATCGCCGAAAGAGCAGTGTTATGCCCAGCTGTTTTTGGCGGTAGGGGAGCTAAAGCTCTCCCACTATCATGAGGCTAAGCAGTTATTTGCCGATACCCGCACCTTCTGTAGTGAACATAATATTCCGCTTATTGTTGCCATGGCCGACAAGGGCAAGGGCACTTCACACCTTAAGCTAGGCGAGCTTGAGCAAGCGGAGAAGCTGTTCCTTTCAGCGCTTGCAAAGTACAAGACATTTAAGTTTCAGTTAGAGATTAACGATGTTAATGCCTTGCTGGCCGAAACCTACTTGATGAAGAAAGAGATTGAGAGCGCCAAGCAATACGCCCAGCAAGTAATAGATGTTGAGGACGAGCCAAGCGTGCTCAACGCCAAAAAACGCGCCTATAAGATGATGGCCGATGCCTTGGCTTTAGAGGGAAGCTACCAGGAGGCCTATCGTTATCTGGACGAGTATATGCAGCTCAGTGAGGCCGATATCGACGAGACCAAGGCAAAAGCCTATGCGTATCAGATGGCTAAGTTTGAGAATGCCGAGAAGGCCCGTGAAATTAAGATGCTCAACCAGGATCGGGCGCTCTATACGGCGCAGCAAAAGGTAGTTGAGCTGGAAAGATACAACGAGAGTATGGCGCTGATGATTGCCATAGGTTGCTCTATCTGTCTCATTATTTTTGGTGCTTCTATGTTTGTGCAGAAGCGCAAATATAAGCGCATCTCTCAGCGGGATCCTTTGACCGGAGTATTAAACCGAGGCACGGGGCAAGACTTTGCCGAAAATCTCTTCGTCGATGTCTTGGCTCATCGCAGCGTGTTTAGTGTGGTGATGTTTGACTTAGATCACTTCAAGGCGATCAACGATACCTATGGCCATAGCGCCGGAGATTGGGCATTGCGGCGAGTAGTCGATGCGGTGACGCCAAGCCTCAAGAGTCGGGATCTGTTTGTGCGCATGGGCGGTGAAGAGTTTGCGCTCTTCTTGCCGTACACGGATGAGCAGGCGGCCCTCAAGATAGCCAAGCAGTGTCGCCTGGCAATCGAGGCGATTCAGACCCGGCCTCACTATAGTGACCTGAGCATTACCGCCAGTTTCGGGGTCTGTACCAGTGTGGAGGAGGATCTTAGCCTGGATCCACTCATGAAGCGGGTCGATATCGCCATGTATCAGGCCAAGGGCAATGGCCGTAACTGCGTGGTCATGTACCGCCCAAGCATGGAGTCTACGCCCGACACTCCCATTAATGCGGTGAATGCTTAGCCCTAGCCCTAGCTAACTGGTTTGCCGTTATTTAGTTCAAAATCGTTACCCCTAGACGAGTCATTGGATTGACGGCACTCGTCTTTAACTCAGCTAGTCCTTCTTGTCTGCACTAGCGCTTCTCGTTGGTGTTAGTGCTTCTAGCCTATGTTTGCTGTCTAAGCTGTTCTCTTCTAGTGAAGTTTTTGCCTTTATGCATCCTTAGCGATTCCCTGTTGCATCGATGGGAGCCTATCAGCCCTTCCTGCATACAGGTACTCGATGTTTACCGAGTGGTTCACTTCTTTTGTCTAGTTTTCCCATCTTAGGCTGTGCCTCCAGTCCCATGTTGCCAGTCGCTCATCTCTAGGATTTGTGCGGTTCGCCATCAGTATTTTGTTATTTGAACTCAGATTTCCTGTCTTTCATTACTGCTGATATTAAAGCTGAGCGGCTAGTGATCGTGCGAGTTAGTCATTTTGCGCTGATTGCTTAGCGACAGAGGGAGAGCGATAGAAGGAGAGCGATAGAAGGAGAGCGATAGAAGGAGAGCGATAGAAGGAGAGCGATAGAAGGAAAGCGACAGAAGGAGAGCGAGGCTTGTCGAAGGGCTGAGTTTGATGCCTTGTCTTGGCAGCATGATAGGCGTCTCTGCTGGGTTAACTATGCAATTTATTCGGTTTTTTTTGATTTTTTTTGCAGTAAACCAAAAAAAATCGTGATGTTGATCGACAAACGTTACCGAATTGTGACAAGCCATTTAGTCTCTTGCTTGTATCGTTTACGTAAACGTCAAATTAAAACGTGCGTTTGATTTTGGGTGTTTTTGGGTTGCTTGTAAAGTATTGAAATAATTTGACTTTAATAGCCTTACTTGCAAGTAAAGCAAAACGTGCCGCCTTTTTATCAGTCAGGTTTCTAGGTGAAATATCTGTATCGATAAAATTACTTTCGGTAATAAATTTACGTAATAACTTTCAGTGGGTGGGGCTTGGTTCATTTGTCAGACAACTTTTAAATCTAGTCATTTTTTGATTTGTTATTTGTAGTATTTGTCGTTTATAAACATGGTTTTGTGTTGGTGTATCCTACTTGGTCTTACCAATTTTTTGTGATGTAACTCAGCTTTTTTCGCTGCTTTTCTCACCGCCCGTATTGTTGCAATCCCAACAGTTTGTTAGTAGGTTTTGTTCAAAACGTACATTTGTAACCCCTTGCTGGTGTTTCAAGCTGTATGGCCATCATTACAAGGTATGGCGGGCCTTAGGTTAAAGGCAGGAAGAATTGAAATTAACGGTAAGTGAGCGCTTGGGAGATATCGGGATGACTGAACAGGTAATGAATAAACATCAGCTAGAGACGGGATTGTCTATCCTGGGGGCGCCAGTGCCGGGGCAAGATATAGTGCTTAACGAAGGTGCGCTGAGTTTGCTTGAGGTCTTGTGTGATCAGTTTGCGGCAGAGGTACCTAAGCTACTCGAGATGCGCAGGCAGAAGCAGGAACTGATCGATAAGGGCGCGCTGCCCGATTTCTTACCCGAGACCCGTGCCATCAGAGACGGCGACTGGCAGATCCGCGGTATTCCCCAAGACCTGCAAGACAGACGCGTCGAGATCACAGGGCCAGTGGATCGCAAGATGATCATTAACGCCCTCAATGCCAACGTTAAAGTCTTTATGGCCGACTTCGAAGACTCTCTGGCGCCTAGTTGGAGCAAGGTGATTCAAGGCCAAATAAATTTGCGTGATGCCGTTCGTGGCGAGATAGAGTACACGGCGCCCGAGACAGGTAAGCATTATACACTCGATGATGATCCTGCCGTGCTTATCGCCCGTGTACGCGGTCTGCACCTTAAGGAGAAGCATGTCGCCTTTAATGGCGAGGCGATCCCTGGGGCACTGTTTGATTTCTGCCTCTACTTCTACCACAACTATCGCCAATTGCTGGAGAAGGGCAGCGGACCTTACTTCTATATTCCTAAACTCGAGAGTCATGTCGAGGCGCGCTGGTGGGCCAAGGTGTTTGCCTATGTCGAAGAGCGCTTCTGTCTAACGCCGGGCACCATCAAGTGTACCTGTCTTATCGAGACACTACCGGCGGTGTTCGAGATGGAGGAGATCCTCTATGAACTGCGCTCTAACATAGTCGCGCTCAACTGTGGCCGCTGGGACTACATCTTCAGCTACATCAAGACATTGAAGAAGCATAGCGACCGCATCTTGCCAGACCGTCAGGCGGTTACCATGGATAAGCCGTTCCTGAGCGCCTACTCACGCCTGCTTATCAAGACCTGTCACAAGCGTGGCGCCTTGGCGATGGGAGGCATGGCAGCCTTCATTCCGGCTAAGGATCAGGCGCAAAACGAGGCGGTACTGGTTAAGGTGCGCGGCGATAAGGAGCTTGAGGCGCGTAATGGCCATGACGGCACCTGGGTGGCACACCCTGGACTGGCCGACACCGCTATGGGGATCTTCAACGAATACATTGGTGAAGATCACGTCAACCAGCTGCATATCACCCGCGATGTCGATGCGCCGATTCTGGCCAGGGATCTCCTGATGCCTTGCGAAGGTGAGCGTACCGAGTCGGGCATGCGCCTGAACATTCGAATTGCGCTGCAATATATCGAGGCCTGGATCCGCGGCAACGGCTGTGTGCCCATCTACGGCTTGATGGAAGATGCCGCCACGGCAGAGATCTCACGTACCTCTATCTGGCAGTGGATCCAGCACGAGCAGAAGCTCTCTAACGGCAAGCTGGTCACCAAGGCGCTGTTCAAGGAGATGCTGGTTGAAGAGCTGGCAAACGTCAAACTTGAGGTGGGACCGGATCGTTTCACCCATGGCAGCTTCACCCAAGCCGCCGTATTGTTGGAAGAGATCACCACGGCAGATGAGTTGGTGGACTTCCTGACCCTGCCGGGCTACGAGATTTTGACCCAGGGCGATAACGCCTAACGAGATGATTTTATAAATGAAAGGGTAATACCCAAACCTATTTAGCGCCTTTGAATGTGAGTGGTATTGAGGGAGCTGGATGCTAACACCTGAGATGGAGAAGATTATGACTAAGGCAACTACACAGATTTCACGTCAACAACAGATTGATGCGATTAAGCAAGATTGGGCTGAAAATCCACGTTGGGCCGGCGTTCGTCGCCCCTATTCAGCAGAGGACGTAGTGGCCTTACGCGGTTCGATTGTCCCGGAAAATACTCTGGCAACCCGCGGCGCCGAGAAGCTATGGCAGCTGGTTAACGGTGGCGCTAAGAAAGGTTATGTTAACTCACTGGGTGCCCTGACCGGTGGTCAGGCGGTACAGCAGGCCAAGGCGGGTATCGAAGCCATCTACCTGTCGGGCTGGCAGGTGGCTGCCGATGCTAACCTGGCGGGCACCATGTACCCAGATCAGTCGCTCTATCCGGCAAACTCAGTGCCTGCAGTGGTTCAGCGCATCAACAATTCGTTCCGCCGCGCCGACCAGATCCAGTGGAGCAACGAGATAGACCCACAAGATGAGCGCTACACAGATTACTTCTTGCCTATCGTGGCCGATGCTGAAGCCGGTTTCGGTGGTGTACTTAACGCCTACGAGCTGATGAAGAACATGATCGATGCCGGCGCGGCGGGTGTGCACTTCGAAGATCAGCTGGCCTCGGTGAAGAAGTGTGGCCACATGGGCGGTAAGGTGTTGGTGCCGACCCAAGAAGCGGTGCAAAAGCTGGTTTCGGCGCGTTTGGCTGCCGACGTGAGCGGCGTACCAACTCTGGTTATCGCCCGTACCGATGCAAACGCTGCGGATCTGCTGACCTCTGATTGCGACCCTTATGATCGCGACTTCATCACCGGCGAGCGCACTTCAGAAGGTTTCTACCGTGTGAATGCTGGCATTGACCAGGCTATCTCTCGCGGTCTGGCCTACGCCCCATACGCGGACCTTATCTGGTGTGAGACAGCCAAGCCTGATCTTGAAGAGGCACGCCGCTTTGCCGAGGCGATCCATGCGCAATACCCAGATCAGCTGCTGGCCTATAACTGTTCACCTTCTTTCAACTGGAAGAAGAATCTGGATGACGCCACCATCGCCCGCTTCCAGCAGGAACTGTCGGACATGGGCTACAAGTACCAGTTCATCACCTTAGCCGGTATCCACAACATGTGGTACAACATGTTCGACCTCGCCTATGACTATGCGCGTGGTGAAGGCATGAAGCACTATGTCGAGAAGGTACAGGAAGTCGAATTCGCAGCGGCGAAGAAAGGCTACACCTTCGTGGCGCACCAGCAAGAGGTGGGTACGGGCTACTTCGATAAGGTGACCAATGTGATCCAGGGCGGCGAGTCTTCGGTCACGGCACTGACTGGCTCTACCGAAGAGGAGCAGTTCTAAAGTTTCGACTTGCTGTCCTTTAGCAGCGGTTGTTCCTCGCACTGTGTTCCTACGTGCAGTGCGAGGTTTTTCTTTCCTTTCTACTTGTTTATTTTTGCTTGCTTTGGCGGTCCCTCTTGAGCCGCCTTTTTTATTTTGTGCTTATCTATACGCTCCCGCAGCCGATAAAGAGATGAAATCCTCGCCAAGCGAGTAGCTGGCCCTGGATAAAGCCCAATTGCCACTGGCGGCTGATGTAATTGTTATGTTATAAGTTTTTCTGCCTATAATTCATCAAAGACGGCGCCGGCAAGCGAGCGCTATCCTTATTTTTTCATATAAAAGAGTAGATACGCATTGAACACTGCCATGTCAGGAAAAGGTGCAGAATACTGGACCAAACGCATCAGCGAACAGGAGATGCCGGCACTTAGCTCGACGGTGAAAACCCTTGAGAAACTAGCCAAAGATGATGTTTCCTCCCTGGCGATACTCGGCCGTAGCGTGATGCATGACAATGCGCTGACCTCGCGAATTCTTAAGGTGGCCAATAGCGCCATCTATAATAAGGGGATCTCCCACGTCACCACTGTGAGCCGCGCGGCCGTGGTACTGGGCTTCGATACCATACGCAACATCTGTATTACCGCCAAACTGCTCAGTAGCCTGCTAGAAAACAAGGGCTTATCTGAGCCTGTGTATCACAGGCTGCTCACCCTGATGGCCAGAGCCTTCCAGGCTGCCATGCTGGCCAAGATGATGCTTAAAGATCATGACGAAGAGCTGCAAGAAGAGGTGTTTATCGCCGCGCTGCTCTATCACCTGGGGGAGAGCGCCTTCTGGAGCATGGGCGGTGAGACCACAGAGCAGCTCGATGCGCGCCTCAATCAGGTCGATGAGAAGGAAGCCAATAACGTGGTCAGAGAGGTGCTGGGCACCTCCTTTACTCAGCTTTCCATGGGTATAGCCAAAAACTGGGGCCTCGGTGAGGTGCTGGTGAAGTCCCTGTCTAACCCCAACGAGCGCACGCCTGAGATCCGCTCCATCTATCTTGCCAATAAGATCAGCGAGTTGATGGCCAGCGACAGCAAGGATATTGCCGAGCTGAATCATCGAATCAAGCAGGCGGCAGACATGCTGGATCTCGAGGTGGATGAGTTTAAGGGGCGGATGATCCAGTGCAGCCACGCCACCCGAAAGCTGGCCGATACCTATGGCGCCAAGGTGCTGGTGGCCTTTTTGCCCGATACTCACCAATTGACGCTGGCGGCGGAGCCTGAGGCCGAGCCCATTAAGGTGCGTGAATTTAATGTCGACCTGCAACTGAAGAAGCTCAGGGAGCTCACAGATTGCGCCATTAACAAGGCGAACTTTAATGAGGTGATCACCATTACTCTGAGCGGTCTGCTTGATGGTATCGGCATGGATCGCTGCGCCGTCATGCTGCTCTCACCAAACCGTAAACGCCTGCAACCTCGCGTGGTGTTAGGCGAGAACGGCGATAAGATGAAGAATGAGTTTATCGTCGAGCTTAATCACGACAAGAATGTGTTTGCCGAGAGTGTCGATCTCAAGAAACCGCTGTTTATCGACAACCCTAGCTCGGAAAAGTGGCGTCTCTATACCGACGAAGAACTCAGGCGCCACACTTCAGCCATGGGCTTCATGCTGGCGCCGATATTGGTGGATAACAAGGTGATTGGCCTGTTATATGCCGACAGACACAGCTCGGAGCGCAAGCTGGCGGAAGTGGATTTCGAGCGCTTTACCCACTTCGCGCAGCTGACCAATCTCTGTCTATCTGTCTCTGTGCATTAGCACTACTCTTTCTGACTTGCGGCGCTGATTTGCGCCGTGATCCGTTTGGCCATGGCGTTGGGGATAGGAAAACTCAGGTGGTATTGCAATATCTTCCAGCCTTGTGGCGTCAGTACCAGAGTGCCTGTGCCGCGGCAGTTGCCGTATGACTTACTGCTTAAGTGCTCATCGAAGACTATCACGTCGCCGTGTTGCTCAAGCTGCCTCGAAACCAGGGGGTAGTGCCAGCCCTTTGTCGGGCGGGCATAGGCGGAAAATTCCTGCATGTTCCAGTTTTCCGTGGCATCGGTACCGATAAAGTGGGCATCCTGGGTATAGAGGGCGAAGTAGTTGTCCCAATCGGCGCTCGCGGCGTAGCCGTGAAGCTTGTCTAAGGTCTGGGTCGCCTCTAGCGGGATCTCGGCCCGGCAGATGCCGCTCAGCAGCAGGGCGCTGGCTGCCAAAAGCCAGGTCAGCATGGGATGTCTGACTGTCATGGTAAAACTCCTTTTTCGTGTCGTTAATGCCAGTTTACCGGATCTAGCTTGAAAAAATGACTCATCTGTTGATAGAGGGCCTGATGCTGCTGGTAAAACTCATGGGGGCGTTCGAAGAAGGTCTCGGTGATCACCGCGAAGAACTCTGCCTCGTTGGTGGCGCCGTAATAGTTAAACAGGCTGGGTTGATGCCACTTGGCATCTTCGCGCAGCCGCGTAAACTCCTGCGCCATGACGGTTGACCAAGATTGATAGTCGTTGGCATGGGCTAAGATGGGCGCACCGTTGGAGTGTCCATCTTCCTGATCCAGCTGATGGGCAAACTCGTGGATCACCACGTTGTGGCCATCGTAGGGCTGGGCAGCATCTTCCTTGGCCGTATGCCAGGAGAGCACCACCTTGCCAAATTCCCAGGACTCGCCGGAGAGTATGTTTTTGCGCTCCCAGAAGGTGCCATCGCCATTTTGCTGAGTCTGACTGACGATAAACAGGCTAGGGTAGACCAAGATCTGTTTCAGCTTAGGGTAGTAGTCGGTGTCGCGATTGAGCAGTAACAGACAAGCCTGGGCGGCTATGGTTACCCGGATCTCATCATCAATCTCTATCCCCTGGCAGCCGACGAACTGCTTCTCGGCGATGAAGATCTGGATGTGGCGCTTGAGCTGTAACTGCAGGTCGCTGGGGAGGGCGCGAAAATAGGGCATGCGGCGTTTGAGTATGGCGCGCCAGCTCTCGGGAAAGGGGCGCTTGGCGATCTGCGCGCGGCGATACCTGACATACTTTGGCTTAAACAGTATGTAACCTATGGCGGCGCTACTGACCAGCGCGAGAATAAAGATGGCTAGCATAAAAATCTCCCTATGATATAGCAAGATATGGTGTTGCTTGCCGCAAATTCAATCTTAGGGCCAGAAAAAGCGTGGAGAAAAAAGGCGTGGAGAAAAAAGCTGGCAGCCCTAAGTTCGGAAAATGAAATCTGTCGCTGCCAGAAAGGTTAGGGAGACGGGGCGAAAATGGCGACGCGCTGGGTGATGATGAGCCCAGCGCGTCTGGGGATATCGCTAATCGATTAATACTATCGCTAACTCATTCGACTAATTTAATCGACTATGATTGATTGTTCCTTCTGTTGCCGTTCGCTTTCCGATAACGAGTAATGGTGCTCGATGAGAAAGCGGATCAATTTCGACTTAGCCACGTCGCAGCCGCTGGCCAACTCGGCGAGGTGCGCGATGGCAGACTCGCTCAGGGTAAAGGTTGCCTTGCGATAGGGCCCAGTGCCCTTAGGCACCACCTTAGGTGTCGCCTGAGATGCGTGGCGATTCAAAAAATCGCCATCGAAGCCAGTCTCTAAGGCAATAACCTCGGCCATCTGCTGCACATTGCTCGGCTGCCCTGCGGCATAGTGTGTCGCATCCTCGATGAAGTCATCGATCAAGGCATCGAGCGAAATATTCAGCAGCTTACGGTTTTGTCTCGCGGCACTAGACTGCGTAGAGCTTTTCTTGAGATCGGCCAGACCCATAGTTACCCCTTAACTTATCCATCTGTTTTTCGGCGAGACGATTGCGAATTTCTGTAGCACTCGAAGCTTGCAGCATTTCACAGGCGATGCTGCGGATCTCCTCGGCGGCCTTGCCTTTTGGCTGAGTTTCCATGACAGACAGACCCGATTCTTCGCTGTCATCATATATGTTTCGGCTGTAGGTGATGGCGTCGAGCACGTTGATGTCGTAAGTCTTACACACCTCTTTCGCCTCAAAGATGCGGTTAGCCTGGTTTGGTAGGCTAGGGCATTGAGTGATCACGAAAGATGCGCGCATCTTAGGGTTAATCATCATACAGGTAGCGACGATATCATCCATGTGGCTGACGGTTTTCAAGTCTCTACGCTTAGGACGTAGTGGCATCAACACATGGGAGGCAACCGACATGGTGGCGCGCAGAGCCAGGTTATCCTGACCGCCACAGTCGACGATGACATAGTCATAGTGTTGCTCCAGGCTGAGCAGATCGTTGCGTATCTTGCCGTAGAGCTGTACGCAGTTGATGCTGGCCAGGGTGCCATTGTTGTTACGAGCTTGAATCCAGTCTGAGGTGGTCCGCTGGGGATCACAATCGACCATGATGACCGACGCGCCGCATTCTACCGTGAGAAATACCGCTATGTTTTGGGCTAAACAGCTCTTTCCGCTACCGCCTTTTTCACCGCCAACTAAAATGATCATTCTATTTCCTCTCGACTGCCAATGATTGCCGATGTTTGTTGTTAGGTTCCCAAGTGATGTACTGCTGTCTCGCGACCTCACCTGTTTGGGCATGAGTCCAATTTAGGTGTTAATTAATTGTTGGTCAACTACATGAAAATTGACGTTTTTTTTGATTATGGCGCTTGTCATTAAGTTGACGTTTTGGCCTGTTTGGCAGATATTTGACGCTAAGGGCTTGAGGTATGAAGTCTCAAGGATAATGTCTTTTAAAACATAAGGTTACTTTTTATTTGTTGGTTTTATTGCCTGGCTTGTCATGCCTATGTCTTAAAAGTGTAAGACTTTCACCCTACTTTTATTTCAAAAGGTGTGTATATTTAATTTTTATATTTCTAAATGTTATATGTGTAATGACTAAAACTTTGAACTCGGTTTGCTTGTCTCTGGAAAAATTTACCTTATGTTTCAAGGCGGCGGGCGGGAAATGAACAAGTGTTACTGCTATATATAGCAAGCTCCTTTTTATCCAAGCACTTTTTATTCAGAGCACTTGGTTTGGCGTCAGAGGTCACGTAAGCTGGACCCCGCACACCTCCCGATAGCCATTTAGGATAGTTAAGTTAGGATAGTTAAGATGGATCAACAGGCCTTAATCGAGGCGATTAATCAAAAAATGCCCTTTGGTAAATATGCAGGATTACGCTTACTCGAGCTGCCAGAGCCCTATTTAGTCTGGTTTCACAGCAAAGGCTTTCCCGACGGCAAGTTGGGTCAGCAGCTGGCGCTCATCTATGAGGTGAAGCTCAATGGCCTCGAGGGCATGCTCAAGCCGTTATTAGTTCCGCGCACTCAAGGATAAAACTCGGGAATGAGAGCTTGATCTAAAACTGATTCATTGAATGCTGTTTTAGGTACGCCGGGTAGAGATTTATGGCAAAGGCCATGTTTTAATGCAGGGGTTAAAGGCAAACACTTAAGGAATGACAATGATAACTAAATTAGTTCGTTTAGCCGCTGCGGCCACCTTAGCCCTGGGGATCTCGAGTGCCTGGGCGGCTGGTGTAGTGCATCAGGGCACAGTGGTCGATACCATGAACGGTGGCGGTTATACCTATGTTCAGATCAAAGAAGCCGACAAGACTTTCTGGGCGGCTGGACCTCAGGCAGAGGTGAAAAAAGGTGACGTAGTTGTCGTTCAAGAGCAGATGTGGATGAATGACTTTACCAGCAAGACGCTTAACCGTACCTTCGACGAACTGCTATTTGTGGGTCGCATCGACAAGAAGTAGCCTAGGCGGCTTAGCAGCCTGGCCAAGCGTGAAAGACAGAATGTAAGAGTCTAAACATAATAGATAGTGCCGCTAACTTGTTATCGGCACTATTTTTTTGCCAGATGGGCGACTAATATAAGCTGCAATTTACGACAAGCCAGTTTGCTAAAAGTGGTGGCAAAGAGTTGGTAGCGGCCAGTGTTACTCGGCCGGTATTACTCGGCCAGTATCTCTTGGCAAAAGCCACTCTGTGAGATTTGATTAGGTGATGATTAAGATAATTCCCTACCGAAAGGGATATAGCACTCAGGTCAGCGAGGTCTATCATCTGGCGGTGCACGCGATTGACGAGACCCATTACAGTGAGGCGCAGAAGTGCGCCTGGTCGAGGGCGCCGCGCTCTGGCTATCACTGGCATAAACGCCTGACCCGCTCACAGGCCTGGTTGGCTGTCGACACAGAAAGCCTAGTTGGCGGGCTACCCCGCTGCGTCGGCTTTATCAATGTGGAGACTCACTATGCCTCGCGAGGATATATCGACAGTCTCTATGTGCACCCTGAATATCAGGGGCGGGGGATAGCACGTCAACTGCTACGCCAGCTAGTGTCATGGTCGGCGGCGCAGGGGATGCTCGAGCTGAGCGTCGATGCCTCTAGTCTGTCGCGGCCACTGTTTTTGGCCGAGGGGTTTGCTCTGCGACACAAGCAATATCAGGAAAAGGCAGGCCAAATATTTATGGCCTACTATCTGGTGAAGTCTCAGGCCTAGTCTAGCTAAATAGCCTTCCTAGTTAGCCTCGCTACTTAGTTTTCCCACTTTAATCTCGATATGTTCTCAGACAAGCAAGTTAAATAAACCTAATAACGTCCCCGAGTTTTCAGGCCTAACTTAATTCTGATTTGGACCGAGCTATAGGCCGTCCAGGTGACTGGTATACAACACATGGGGCGGCATGACGCCGTGGAGCCCCTCTTCGCGCTGCATGTAGCGGATGAAGGCCTGGGGTAGGGTGAGCGCCTCAATCGATTCCTGTTGCTCGGCTCTGAGCAGGTCCTGATAGCCTTCCTTGCCCGATGCCGTATAGGCCGAGGAGACGCCGCTATACATGCGGTCTGGCATCACACTGTGCCACTGCATCTCGCCAGCAATTTCGGTCAAGATCTCCAGCTGCAGGATGCGGGTGCCCAGCGGCTGCCTGCCGTCATAACAATATTTGAGGCCATAGGTGTAGGGGAAGCTGCCGGCGCCCGTGCCGGTAATGCTGTTGTTGGTGGCCGAGTTGATGGCCGACTCTAGGGTCTGATACAGGTAGCGGCCCAATATGCGATATTTCACCAGGGGGAGGGCGAAGGGCAGCAGGCGCCCCAGCACGTCGGCCATGGTCACTGTGCCCTTGTTGAGTGACTGCCTGACGCCGCCGGCATTGTGCAGGGCAAAGTCCACCTGAAGATCGAGTCTGCGGGTCTCATGATAGATACTCTTGCAGACCCAGGGGGCGATTTCGCTGCCATGGGGCAGCGCCTTGCTCGGCAGGCGGGTGTGGATCAAGTTTTTCGGCACAAACCCCAGCACTTGATGCTCCAGCGCGTCTACGGCCGGGCGATAGCGCTGGGCGATCACCTGATTGATCTCGCTTAGCTCTTCATCCCACAATCCTTCATTCCACAGCACGCCAGGATGCGACATGAGCTGCTGTTTCAGCGCGTTGTAGGTAGCGGCGGTGACCTCTTGCTCCCCTTCGATGATCAGATGCTCATCAAGCATGAAGTAGTTGTGTCCGGCAAGTGACGTAACGCGCCCCTTGTCGTCAAATTCGATGTCGCACAGCCCTAGGGTTTCGGCGTACTTGCCTGCATGCAAAATAGGCGTGTCTTCCTCGCAGTAGCCATAGGGTAGGGCGTTGATGCCGATGGCGCCGAAATCGCCCTGCAGGGTATGTGAGTGACCACCGACGATCAGGCTGATGCCGGGGACTTCTCTGGCTAATTCTTTATCCTTATCCCAACCTAGATGGCTCAGCACCAAGATATGATCTATGCCGTCGGCCTTGAGTTTGGCTACCGTATTGGCTGTGGTCGCGATGGCGTTGGCAAAATGGGTATCTTCATCTGGCCTGGCGATCTCTTTCATCTGATCTAGGGTGATCCCTATGATGGCGATCTGCTTGTCGCCCAGGGGCTTTAGCAGCACCTTGGCCATCTGGCGCTCGGGAATATAGTCAAATAGCTTGGGGTGGCCGGCGAGTCTGTCCTGCTTTAGGGGATCTTCCTGGCTGAGGTCCATGTTGCCGGCGAGCAGGGGGAAGTTAATGGTATCGAGAAACCGTTTAACCGGTTGATTGCCAGCGTCTATCTCATGGTTGCCCAGCACCATGGCATCTGGGGCGAGGCGATTGAGCAGATCGGCGTTGGCGACGCCCTTAAACTGATTGAAGTAGAGAGTGCCCTGAAAGCTGTCGCCCCCATGCAGAAACAGAAAATCTTGCCCGGCATCTACCGCTTGCTGACGCGCTTGCTGCACCTGATAGCCGATCCTGGCATAGCCACCGCTATGGCTATAGACCTCATAACTTTGTTGCTCATGGGTGAGCAGAAATTGAACGCGTGAAGGATCGAAGTGAGAGTGGGTGTCGTTGATGTGTGCAAGCTTGAGCGAATATCTGTTGGTCATGTAGGCTCCATCTGTGAAGCGGGCAAGTATACCTCAGCGGGGGTAAATGAAAAAGGGAAGCATTCGCTTCCCTTTGTTAACTTTTCTTAAGTATTTAATGAGCTGCTAATTTATATCGGCTCAGTACTTAAGTTATTTGGGTTATTTGCTCACCTTACCCAGAGGTTCTGTCTCCGCGACGCTGGCCTCTTGCGGCTCGCTCTGCGGCGTTTCGTCATCTTCTGACGAGCCCTCATCCGAGATGCGTATCCCCTTGTGAGTCATGCGGCGTTTCCACAGGCGTCTTGCCAGTTGCTGCATGTCGGTCACTGGGTCGTTGCTGTCGACAATCTCCAGGCCCAGCAGGGACTCGATGATATCTTCCAGGGTGACTATACCGTGGCCACTGCCGTATTCATCCACCACCATGGCGATCTTGGTGTTGCGCTTAATCATCAGCTGGAACAGCGGCAATATCTTGGCCGTTTCCGGCACGATAACCAGGTTACGACGCACCGCCGAAATAGGCGCCTGAGGCGTGTCCCGCTCCGACAACAAGATAGTGTTGCGGTTAACATAACCCACGATATTGTCGCGATCGCCATCGAAGACCGGGATACGGGTAAAGGGGCTCTTCTTATGCAGCTTGGCAAACTCGGTCTGAGTCATGGAAGCTGGCACGCTGAACATCACGGTTCTCGGCGTCATGATGGCGGTAACCGGCATCTCCTTGACCGACAGCATCTGCGTCAGAATCATAGATTCCTGCTCGTCCAGCTCACCCGATTCATGGCCTATCTTGGCCATGGCGCTCATCTCCTGGCGAATGTATTGGCCATCGTCGCCCTTGCCCAGCTTGCGAGTCACCTGCTGTGACATCCAGATCAGCGGCTTAGTAATGCGTTCCATCCACAGCAGCACCAGCGATACACTTGGAGCTAGGCTGCGCCAGTAGTTTGCCCCCAGTGTCTTAGGGATGATCTCTGAGAAGAAGAGGATCAAGAAGGTCAGAACGCCCGAGAAGACACCTAGCATCTCATCGCCAAACACCTTTGCGGCCTGCGCACCGGCAACGGCGGCACCCACGGTATGGGCGATAGTGTTCAGGGTCAAGATAGAGACCAGTGGCGATTCCACATTCTCCTTCTGGTGGCTCAAACGCTCGGCCGCCGCGGGATGGGTTTCTTTCAGGTTCGCGATAAAGCTAGGGGTAACAGACAGAAGCACGGCTTCGAATACACTACAGAGAAAAGAGATCCCGATAGCGACAAAGACAATAACAATAAGGGTTATCATGGGGGAGGTAAAACAACTCCAGGTAGCAAGCCAATATTAGCTTGGGAGGGATTCTAGCATAGTCTATTTCCTTACTGGCTAAAATTTATTGATATCTGTATAATTCGCCGCCCTGTGGCAGGTTTTGGTGTTGAGGTTAGTCAAAATGAGTGAAAAAAAGATCAATTTATTGGATCTCGATCGTAAGGGATTGAGAGCGCTATTTACCGAGATGGGTGAAAAGCCTTTCCGTGCCGATCAATTGATGAAGTGGCTTTACCATTTTGGCGTGAGTGACTTCGAACAAATGACCAACATCAACAAGGTGTTACGTGCCAAACTGGCCGCGCGTTGTGAGGTGGTGGCGCCCGAGATCTCCAGCTACCAGAAGTCTGCCGATGGCACCATCAAGTTCGCCATCAACGTGGGCAATGGCCAAGAAGTTGAAACTGTCTACATCCCCGAAGAGGACCGTGCCACCCTGTGTGTCTCTTCTCAGGTTGGTTGTGCCCTTGAGTGTACCTTCTGCTCGACTGCCCAGCAGGGCTTTAACCGTAACCTTACCGTGTCTGAGATTGTTGGCCAGATCTGGCGTGTGTCCCATTTCCTCGGTTTCCAGAAAGAGACCGGCGAGCGTCCTATCTCCAACGTGGTGATGATGGGCATGGGAGAGCCGCTGCTGAACCTGAAAAACGTTATGCCGGCTATCGATATTATGCTGGATGACTTTGGCTTCAGCCTCTCTAAGCGCCGCGTGACCGTGTCTACCTCGGGCGTGGTGCCTGCGCTGGATATCTTGGGTGATAACCTGGATGTGGCGCTGGCGGTAAGTATTCACGCGCCAAACGATGAGCTGCGTGATGTGCTGGTGCCGGTCAACAAGAAGTATCCGCTGCAGGAGTTTCTGGCGGCGATCCGTCGTTATCTGGCCAAGTCCAACGCCAACCGCGGCCGCGTGACCCTGGAATATGTGATGCTTGATCATATCAACGACAGCACAGATCAGGCCCATGAGCTGGCAAAGTTGATGAAAGATACCCCTTGTAAGATCAACCTGATTCCTTTTAACCCTTATCCGGGGTCGCCATACGGGCGTTCATCGAACTCACGTATCGACAGATTCTCTAAGGTGTTGATGGAATATGGTCTGACGGTGATCGTTCGTAAGACCCGCGGAGACGATATTGACGCGGCCTGTGGCCAGTTGGCCGGGGATATTCGCGACCGAACCAAACGTTTAGCGAAAAAACGCATGCAAGATAGTCAGATTTCAGTCACAATAAACTAACTTATTGTATCTGCTACTAGATAGGCTTGCGAATGTTAAGCAAAAAGCCAACATTGACCCTGTTAGTCATCCTGACCTCGGCGCTGATGTCAGGATGCGTGACTGAAAGAACCTACAGTGGCACAGATGTGCCCGTTCAAGAGCGTACCTTCGACAACGTTTCTGCCGCCCGTCAACGGGTGCAGCTGGGCCTGACCTATCTGCAGAAAGGCAACAGCGAACAAGCCAAGTACAACCTGGATAAGGCGCTCGAGTTTGCGCCTAACATCGAAGATGTACACGTAGCCTTAGCCTATTACTATCAATCGGTTGGCGAATTAGAGCTGACCGAGAAGGCGTATCGCAACGCCATCAACGCCAGCGATGCCAGCGGCGATTCCATGAATAATTTCGGCGTGTTTCTCTGCCAGCAGGCGAAGTACGATCAAGCCGAAGAGATGTTTCTTCGGGCGGTAAAAATGCCCAAATACACCCGTTCGGCCTCCAGCTATGAGAACCTGGGGATCTGTAGCCGCAAGTCGGGTGACCTGCAAAAAGCACAACGCTACTTCGAGATGGCACTTAACTACGACCCGCGTCGTGCCAACTCCCTATTAGAACTGTCTGAGATCGAATTGGATCTGGGGAACTACTCCGCCGCCAAGAAAGGCCTGGCGCGTTACCATAGAGTAGTGCCCGAATCGGCTCAGAGTCTGGCGTTGGGAATTAAAATTGAGCAAGGCCTAAATGACCCTGAAGCGATGAGAAAATTTGGCATTCTTCTCCTGGCTAAGTTTCCCGCTTCCAATGAGGCCAAGCAGTATAGAGCAAGCATGCACTAATGACTGATAATCAAATCGATATGCTCAAGGATGATGCTGAGAAACCAAAGGAAACCGGTGAAACACTGGGCCAGTGGTTAAAGGCGGTGCGTGAGTCGCGCCAGATGACTTTAGCCAGCGTGGCCGAGCAACTCAATCTGCGCCCATCGATTGTTCAAGATCTCGAGGCGGACAACTATGACAACATAGCGTCGGCGACCTATGTCAAAGGCTATGTGAAGAATTACGCCCGTATCCTGGGGCTGGAGATGGCCAAGGTGGATGCCTACCTGGCCGAAAGCTTTCCCGTGGTCAGCGCGCCTACCATGCAGAGCTTCTCCCGCAAGACGACGCGCCAGGCCAGAGACGGTCGCCTGATGCTGGTAACTTATCTCATCATCTTCGTCTTGTTGGCCTTGCTGGTACTCTGGTGGGTGCAAAAGTCCGCCATGGTTGCCGATCTGGACCTTTCCAAGCCATCGGTGGAAGAGACTGCCGAGCTCTCGACCCTGCCAGCCTCGTCTGAGCCTATGCTAGCTCAAGACCCACAGGCGGGTACAGGCATCGAGATGCCAAGAGAGCAAGCTGCGCCTGATCAAACTGTGTCTGATCAAACTGTGCCTGATCAAACAATGGCGGAGGAATCTGCCGGTGCACAGCTGACAGGCGAACAGGCCGAAAACCTGCCATCTGAGGCGCGCTCGACACCTGAGACTGGCGTCGCGCTGGAAGTGATTAACCCAAATTCCCAAGCAGATGAACCCCTTAAGAGCGAAGGCGATGCCGTGTTGGCTCTGAGCCTGAGTGGTGATTGCTGGATCAAGGTGACAGATGCCGACGGCAAGGTGCTGGTCAATGGCCTCAAGCTGGCAGGCAAAGAGATGAATGTCTTTGGTCAGGCGCCGTTTAAGGTTATATTGGGGGCGCCTCAGTCGCTGACCATGCGTCTCAATGGTGAACAAGTTGATTTGGCCAAGTATCCCAGTGGCCGAGTTGCCAGACTGACGGTCGGTAGCGCCGTCAATCTTTGAAGTAAAAGAGTGAATTAAGATGTACAACGAGTCCCCAATCATTCGCCGCCCTTCGACACGCATCTATGTGGGCGATGTGCCCATCGGTGATGGCGCGCCAATCGCCGTGCAATCTATGACCAACACCCGCACCACAGATGTGGAGGCCACGGTGGCTCAGATCCGCGCGCTGGAAAATGTCGGCGCCGATATCGTACGTGTCTCTGTGCCCACCATGGATGCCGCCGAGGCGTTCAAGGTGATCAAACAGCAGACTAAGGTCCCCCTGGTTGCCGATATCCATTTCGATTACCGTATCGCCCTGAAAGTGGCGGAATATGGCGTGGATTGTCTGCGTATCAACCCGGGCAACATAGGCAACGAAGAGCGCATCCGCAGCGTGGTGGAGTGTGCCCGCGACAAGAATATCCCGATCCGTATCGGTGTTAACGGTGGTTCATTAGAGAAAGACCTGATGGACAAGTACAAGGAGCCGACGCCGCAGGCCTTGCTGGAATCGGCCATGCGCCATGTGGATATTCTCGATAGACTCAATTTCGATCAGTTTAAGGTGAGTGTGAAGGCATCAGATGTCTTCCTGGCGGTGGAGTCATATCGTCTGCTGGCCAAACAGATCAAGCAGCCGCTGCACCTTGGGATCACCGAGGCAGGTGGTGCCCGCGCCGGCGCCGTGAAGTCGGCCGTTGGCCTTGGCATGTTGCTGGCCGAAGGGATTGGCGACACCCTGCGTATCTCGCTGGCCGCCGATCCCGTTGAGGAGATCAAGGTCGGTTTCGACATCCTCAAATCCCTGCGTATTCGCTCACGCGGCATCAACTTCATCGCCTGCCCATCTTGCTCGCGTCAGGAGTTCGATGTGATCGCCACGGTGAACGAGCTCGAGCGTCGCCTGGAAGATGTAGTGACCCCTATGGATGTCTCCATCATAGGTTGTGTGGTCAATGGTCCGGGCGAAGCTCTGGTATCTGACATTGGCCTGACCGGCGGTAATCGTAAGAGCGGTTACTATGACGACGGTGTGCGCCAGAAGGAGCGTTTCGACAACGAGCATATCGTCGATCAGCTCGAGGCGAAGATCCGCGCCAAGGTCGCCAGCGTCGACGCGCGTATACCGACCACCGATATCACGGAATAACCCTTTGCTCGCTGCGCAGAAGATGGGGCTTTTAGCTCCGTTTGTGGCGCAGCTCACTGGCGCGCCGCGCCGGTTTTGCGTTTATTGTTGATGCGCCTATAATGCGAGGCGCTTTTTTATTTTTTACAGCTAAATTTCGGACGAGTTGATACAGTGGCAAAACAGATTCAAGCGATTCGCGGAATGAACGATATTCTGCCGACCCAGAGCCCGCTATGGCAAAAACTAGAAGCAGTGTTGCGTGATACCGTTGCGGCCTATGGTTACAGCGAGATCCGCACTCCTATCGTAGAGAGTACCGACCTGTTCAAACGTTCCATCGGCGAAGTGACAGATATCGTCGAGAAAGAGATGTATACCTTTGCCGATCGCAATGGCGATCTGCTGACTCTGCGCCCAGAAGGCACAGCCTCTACCGTGCGTGCGGGTAACGAGCACGGCCTGCTTTACAATCAAGAGCAGCGTCTGTGGTACATGGGCCCCATGTTCCGCCACGAGCGTCCACAGAAGGGGCGCTACCGTCAATTTAACCAGTTCGGTGTCGAGGTCTATGGTATCGCCTCGGCCGATATCGACGCCGAAGTCTTGATGATGTCCCACCGCCTGTGGCAGAAGCTGGGGATCAGCGAGCATGTGAAGCTTGAGCTGAACACCCTGGGGGATGCCGAGGAGCGCGCGGCCTACCGTGATGCCCTGGTCGCCTTCCTGGAGCAGCACAAGGAGAAGCTGGACGAAGACAGCCAGCGCCGCATGTATTCAAATCCGCTGCGCGTACTGGACAGCAAGAACCCAGATGTGCAGGCGCTGCTGGGTGATGCCCCGGCGCTGATGGATTACCTCGGCGAAGAAAGTCGCGGTCATTTTGCACATTTGTGTGAACTACTTGAAGCCGTTGGCATCCAATACGAAATTAACCCTCGTCTGGTGCGCGGTTTAGATTACTATAACCGCACCGTATTCGAATGGGTCACCGACAGCCTGGGTGCTCAGGGAACCGTGTTGGCCGGTGGTCGTTACGACGGCCTGGTAGGTCAACTGGGTGGCAAAGACACCCCGGCGGTAGGCTTTGCCATGGGGCTCGAGCGCATCGTATTGATGCTGGAGACGCTGGCGCTGACCGACGATGTATCCGGTCCGGTGGATGTGTATGTTACGGCCATGGGCGATGATTGCCGTGTGGCGGCCATCAAGGTGGCGCAGCAGTTACGTGAAGTCGACGGCCTCAAGGTGATGAGTCACTGCGGAGGCGGTAACTTCAAGAAGCAGATGAAACGTGCCGATAAGAGCGGCGCCAAGCTTGCCATAGTGATCGGTGAGACTGAACTGGCCAATGGTCAGGTGGCGCTAAAATATCTGCGTGAAGAGAAAGAACAAGAATTGGTTGCACAGGATTCGTTAGCAGCTTACGTTGCAGAACTGATTTAAAGAGGAAGAGAAACGTGGAAATTTATAGCACAGAAGAACAACAAGTCGATGCTATCAAACAGTTCTGGAAAGACTATGGCAACTCGATTGTCATAGGTGCAGTGGTAGGCCTGGGTGGCCTTTACAGCTGGAACTACTATTCAGATTATAAGGTGGCTCAGGCAGAAGAAGCCTCTGAAGCCTTCCAAACCATCAGCAACTCGGTCAAAGCCGATTCAAGCATGCTGGCGGCTGCAGAGAGCTTTGCTAAAGACCACGACGGTCAGCAGGGCTATCAGGCGCTATTACAACTGATCGTGGCCAAGGCCGCGGTAGAAGCCGGTGAGTTGGATAAGGCCGAGCAGGCCCTTAAGCAGATCTTGGTCAGCAAGCCTGAAGAAGGTCTGGTTGCGGTTGCGACATTGCGTCTTGCCCGCGTGCAGGCAGAGCAAGGTCAGCTGGCAACAGCACTGGCGACTCTGGAGCAGCTTAATACGCCTTCGTTTGCCGTACAGCGTGATGAGTTAAAAGGTGATTTCCTGGTACGTCAAGGCGATGCCGACAAGGCAAAGAGCGCCTATCAGTCAGCCCTGGACAATGGCGGAGCGACTTCAAGCCCAGCCTTACAGATGAAGCTAGATAACCTGAACAAGGCATAAGGAAGCTGCCCATGAAGTCTTGGTGCAAAACATTACTGGCTTGCAGCTTGAGCCTGGGGTTGCTGTCGGCCTGTTCTTCTAACGATGTTGAGGAAGAGCCGGTAAGTCCGCTGCCGCAGATCGAGGCGAGCGTCTTCCCCGAGGTGAGCTGGAGTGCCTCCGTCGGCAGTGGTGTGGGTGACTATTACTCTAAGATCCGTCCTGCGGTGCGCTACGGCAAGCTGTTTGTTATGGATCGTTACGGTGAAGTCGCCGCCTACGACGAAGCCACTGGTGAGCAGGTCTGGTCGCTCGAGATCAGCTCTTGGTTCAAAGAGGGCGCCTTGTCTAAGAACAAGGGCGCGCGTCTCTCTTCTGGCATTACTGCCGCCCGTAACAAGGTGTTCTTCGGTGGTGAGAGTGGCCTGCTGGGCGCCGTCGATGCCGAAACCGGCGAGATGGTCTGGCATGTGACCGCAGGCGGTGAGCTGCTGTCGGCGCCAACTGTGGGTGAAGATGTGGTGGTGGTGCACACCAGCACAGGTGCTCTGGAAGCCTATAACGTCGATGACGGCAAACAGCTGTGGGTTTACGAGAGCAAGTTGCCAACCCTGACCCTAAGGGGCACAGGTTCTGCTGCCTATGAGGCCGGAGGCTTCTTTGTCGGCACCGCCGATGGCAAGGTCGCGGTTGTGGTGAAAAGCAACGGTCAGGCCGCCTGGGAGCAGCCTATCTATACGCCAAAAGGGGGTAACGAGTTTACCCGCATGGCCGACGTGGATATGAAGCCGCTTATCGTGGGCGAGAACATCTATGCGGTGAGCTATAACGGTAACCTGGTCTCTATGGAGCTGCGTACAGGCCGTGTGGTCTGGAGCCGTAAATATTCTAGCTTCAACGAGTTGGCTTCGGCCGGTCTGAACCTTTACCTGGTGGATGACCACGGCCGTGTGTATGCGGTCGATAAGCGTAACGGCCTGGAAAGCTGGAGCAACAGCGAGCTGACTAACCGTGAATTGACCTCGCCAGTGGTCTTCAAAGACTACCTGGTGGTGGGTGATTTCGAAGGCTATCTGCATTTCATCGATCGCGCCTCAGGTAAGCTGGTGGGCCGCGTCGAAGTGGATAGTTCAGGTTTATTTAGCCAGCCACTGGTAATAGATGATAAGATCTACGTCCAGAGTCGTGGCGGCAAGGTAGCAAGAATTACGCTTCCCTAAGGCGAGCTTTAACAGTTTTTAAAGCCCCTGGACCTTGTGCTGGGGGCTTTTTATTTAAGATATTCAGATAGATTTGTAGATTAGAGGCAAAAAAATGATTCCAGTTGTGGCCCTGGTAGGCCGACCAAACGTAGGTAAGTCGACCCTGTTCAATCGTCTTACGCGCACCAGAGACGCCTTGGTAGCTGACTACCCAGGTCTGACTCGGGATCGTAAGTATGGTCGTGCACATCTATCTGGTTACGAATTTATCGTGGTGGATACCGGCGGTATCGACGGCACCGAAGAGGGGATCGAGACCCGCATGGCCGAGCAGTCGCTGGCGGCGATCGAAGAAGCCGATGTGGTGCTCTTCCTCACCGACGCCCGCGCGGGTCTGACGGCCGCCGACGAGGCGATCGCCGAGCACTTACGCCGCCGCGAGAAGACCACCTTCGTGGTAGCCAACAAGGTCGATGGTATCGACGCCGACTCTGCCTGTGGCGAGTTCTGGGCCCTGGGCCTGGGTGAGGTATACCAGATGGCAGCCGCCCAAGGGCGCGGTGTGACCAACATGATCGAATACGCGCTGACCCCTTACGCCGAAGCCATGGGACTGACCCGTGACGGCGAAGATGAAGAGGAAGCCGACGAGCGTCAATACACAGAGGAAGAGGCCGAGGCCGAGCAGCAGCGTCTGCAGGACTTGCCAATTAAGCTGGCGATTATCGGTAAGCCTAACGTGGGTAAGTCGACCCTGACGAACCGTATTCTGGGTGAAGAGCGCGTAGTGGTCTACGACGAGCCGGGCACGACCCGTGACAGTATCTATATCCCGCTGGAGCGCGATGGTCAGGAATATGTGATCATCGACACCGCGGGTGTGCGTCGTCGCAGCAAGGTGCACGAGACGGTTGAGAAATTCTCTGTGATCAAGACCCTCAAGGCGGTCGAAGACGCCAACGTGGTGCTCTTGGTGGTCGATGCCCGCGAGGGGATCGCCGAGCAAGACTTAGGCCTGCTGGGCTTCGCCCTGAACGCGGGGCGCGCCCTGGTGATTGCCGTGAACAAGTGGGACGGTATCGATCAGGACGTGAAGGAGCGCGTGAAGAGCGAGCTCGACCGTCGTTTGGGCTTTATCGATTTTGCCCGTATTCACTTCATCTCGGCGCTGCACGGCACGGGTGTGGGTCACCTGTTCGAGTCGGTAGAGGAAGCCTACGAGAGCGCCACACGCCGCGTGAGCACCTCTATGCTGACCCGCATCATGCAGATGGCTCAGGACGATCACCAGCCACCGCTGGTGAACGGGCGCCGCGTCAAGCTGAAGTACGCCCACGCCGGTGGTTACAACCCGCCAATCGTGGTGATCCATGGTAACCAGGTGAAGAAGCTGCCGGATTCTTACAAGCGTTTCATGATGAACTACTACCGCCGTTCACTCAAGGTGATGGGTACGCCGATTCAGGTACGCTTCCAGGAAGGGGGTAACCCGTTCGAAGGACTGAACACCAAGAAGCTCACCGTGAGTCAAGAGCGTCGCCGCAAGCGTATGATGAGTCACATCAAAGACAAGAAGAAGTAACTTTCTCTGTCTCGCTAAAAAGGTCAGCCTAAGTGCTGGCCTTTTTGTTATCTAGGTGTTTTATCCTGATCAATCTTTTTTCTTTGGTCTTATAAACTACTTACTGCAAGCAAGTCGAACCTTTATAGGGATGCCGACTATACTCAAGAGTGCAGTAATTAAGGTAGTTTAACTCACCTGAGGATAGTGTTATGAAACACCAACAACCCCTGCTGCTTGCCGCCACGCTGGCTCTCTTGGCCGGCGCCGCCCAGGCTGCAGATAAACAGGCCTTACTGGAAGACGCGCTCAACGCCGCGCCGCCGACCCTGAGGGATAAGGTCACAGTGATGGACTGGGACAATAATGTCCTGCAAAAAGGTAGTGTCGACTATACCTGTTTCCCGACCCCGCCTAGTCTGCAAGGCACGGCGCCCATGTGTATGGATGGGCCCTGGATGGAATGGGCCGACGCCTGGATGAACAAGAAGCCGTTTCAGGCCAAGGCTGTGGGTATTTCCTATATGCTGGCCGGTGATGGTGGCGCGAGCAATACCGATCCCTACGCCGAGGGCGAAACCAAAGACAATCAGTGGATCGTCGAAGGGCCGCACCTGATGATCATCATGCCGGATCCCGCCTTGCTCGACAGCCTGCCTACAGACCCTTATGCCGGTGGTCCCTATGTGATGTGGAAGGGCACACCTTACGCGCACATCATGGTGCCTGTGGGGCCAAGAAAATAGGCCTTCGATTTTATTGAGTTGCTAAATACTCATTTTAACGCCCGTAAGGGCGTTTTTTATGTGAGGGTTAAACTACCGTCGATTGCACTTCGCCATCGACCAGCTTAGTGGTGAGGCGATCGCCCGTGCGGATATCTTGCGCGCTGTGCAGCACCTTGCCCTCGGCGTCGAGTGTGATGCTATAGCCACGGCTCAGGGTCGCCAGTGGGCTGACCGTCTCCAGCTGATGGGCGACAAATTGCAGGGATTTTTCTGCTGAGTTGAGCCTCGCCTGCATGGCGCTGTGTAATCTTTGGTTCTGATGGGTCAGACGGCTGGCGGCCAAGGCCAGCTGATGACTGGGAGAGACCTGGTTTAATCTGGCGTGCAGGGATTGTTGACGGCGCTCCATCTGGTGCAACTTACCGGTTAAGGCGGCGCCGAGCCTGAGTTGCAGCTCGTCAAAGCGCTGCTCATATTGCTGCAGGCGGCGCTTGGGATCCTGACGCTCTAATCTGTGGTGTAGCTGGCTGAAACGCTGGGCCTGTTTCAGGTCATAGTGTTGCCAGCCCTGCTTGAGGCGTGTCATGGCCATCCTGAGTTTGTCGGCCTTGCTGAGCGCATCCTGGGATAGCAGCTCGGCAGCTGCCGAAGGGGTAGGGGCACGCAGGTCGGCGACATAGTCGCTGATGGTGGTATCCACCTCGTGCCCCACCGCCGAAACGACGGGCAGGGCGCTGTTATAGATGGTATGGGCCAGGGCCTCGCTGTTGAAACACCAGAGATCTTCCAAGGAGCCGCCGCCGCGGGTGAGCAGCAGCACATCCACTTCCATCCTGTCGTTGGCCTGCATGATGGCATGACACAATGACTTATCGGCGTGCTCTCCCTGTACCTGGCTAGGGTAGATGATCACCTCGATGGAGGGGTCGCGCCTCTTGAGTACATGCAGTACGTCTCTGATGGCCGCGCCCGTGGCCGAGGTGACCACCCCTATGCGTTGAATATTGCTCGGCAGCGGCCGCTTGGTGTCGGCGGCAAACAGGCCTTCGGCGGCCAGCTTCATCTTGAGGGCTTCATATTGCTGGGCCAGTAAACCATCGCCGGCAGGGAGCATGGAGTCGATGATCAGCTGATAGTCGCCCCTGGGCTCATAGACGCTGATGGCGCCCTTGACCAACACCTGCTGGCCATTGGCCGGACGGAAGGTGACGGCGCGATTGCGGCCCTTAAACATGGCGGCGCGGATCTGGGCGTAATTGTCTTTGAGGGTGAGATACCAGTGGCCCGAGCTGGGCGCCGAAAAATTGGATATTTCTGCTTCGAGCCAGACTTTACCCAGTTCACCTTCGAGTAATTGCCTCACTTCTCCATTGAGGCGCGACACGGTGTAAACATTATTTTTCGGCATTTTCATAGGTTTTTTGCTACTAAAGCGACTTTTTTACTATTTTCCATTTACCAGACCCAATATGCAAGGTATAATCCCGCCGCAATATTTTACCTCTTATATCACCTACATGGGGAGATGTTGCCATGCTACGTTTAAAAAAAGAAGCACTAACCTTTGATGATGTGTTGCTTGTTCCTGCACACTCGACCGTACTCCCTAACACTGCCGTTCTCAAGACTCGCTTAACCCAAAAGATCGAACTCAATATGCCTATCGTGTCTGCAGCCATGGATACCGTGACTGAAGCGCGCCTTGCCATCGCTATGGCACAGGAAGGTGGTATTGGTTTCATCCATAAAAATATGAGCATAGAGCAGCAGGCCGAGCAAGTTCGCCAAGTAAAGATCTATGAAGCCGGTATCGTTCAGCAGCCTGTAACGGTCACGCCTAATACCACACTTGAGCAGCTGAAAGTCCTGACCGAGAAGAACGGCTTTGCGGGCTATCCTGTGGTTGACGAAGCCAATGAGTTGGTGGGCATCATCACGGGCCGTGACGTGCGTTTCATCACCGACTGGTCTCGCACCGTCGATCAGGTGATGACGCCTAAAGAGCGTCTGGTGACTGTACCTGAAGGTACGCCGCTGGATGAAGTGCAGAAGTTGATGCACGCTCACCGCGTCGAGAAAGTACTGGTCGTCGACGGTGACTTCAGACTCAAGGGCCTGATCACAGTTAAAGATTTCCAAAAAGCGGAAGAGAAGCCAAACGCCTGTAAAGATGAGTTGGGTCGTCTGCGTGTCGGCGCCGCCGTAGGTGCCGGTGCCGGTAACGAAGCGCGTGTCGATGCGCTGGTGAAAGCCGGTATCGACGTGCTGCTTATCGATTCATCTCACGGCCACTCTGAAGGCGTATTGCAGCGTATTCGCGACACCCGCGCCAAATACCCAGATCTACAGATTGTCGGTGGTAACGTAGCAACGGCCGAAGGCGCCTTGGCACTGGTCGAAGCCGGTGTGAACGCCGTTAAGGTAGGTATTGGTCCTGGCTCTATCTGTACCACTCGTATCGTCACCGGTGTGGGCGTACCGCAGATCACCGCAGTATCTGACGCTGCAGCCGCAGTTAAGCACTTAGATATTCCTGTCATCGCCGATGGCGGCATCCGCTTCTCGGGTGACCTGGCTAAGGCGCTGGCCGCCGGTGCATCATGCATCATGGCGGGTTCTATGTTTGCCGGTACCGACGAGGCGCCAGGTGAAACTGAGCTATACAACGGCCGTGCATACAAGTCATACCGCGGCATGGGCTCTCTGGGCGCCATGACACAAGGTTCTTCTGACCGTTACTTCCAAAGCGATAACGCTGCCGACAAGCTGGTACCCGAGGGTATCGAGGGTCGGGTGCCTTATAAGGGTAAGCTCAAGGAGATCATCCATCAGTACATGGGCGGCCTACGCTCATGCATGGGCCTCACAGGATGTCCTACCATTAAAGATCTTAATGAGAAGGCGGAGTTTGTGAAGGTAACCTCGGCGGGTATGGGTGAGTCCCACGTTCACGACGTGACCATCAGCAAAGAAGCGCCTAACTATCGTAGCCGTTCTTAATTATTGAAATCAGGCAGTGTCATTGAAAAATACACTGCCTTTTCTTAAGCCGGGTCTTAATAAATGACATTGGCGAAAAATCTGAAAGATAAAAGGTAAAGCATGAGCAACATTCATGATCATAAGATCCTCATACTCGATTTTGGATCTCAGTACACGCAATTGATTGCCCGCCGTATCCGTGAGATCGGTGTCTACTGTGAGCTTTGGGCCTGGGATGTGTCTGAAGAGCAGATCAAAGCCTTTGCGCCTAACGGCATCATCTTGGCCGGTGGCCCAGAGAGCGTCACCGCCGACAACTCGCCTCGTGCACCTGAATATGTGTTTAACGCCGGCGTACCTGTACTCGGCATCTGCTACGGCATGCAGACCATGTCAGAGCAACTGGGCGGCAAGGTGATCCAAGGCGTAGGCGAAGGTGAATTCGGTTATGCCCAGGTAGAAGTTCAGGCGGCATCTGAGCTGTTCAAGAGCATCGAAGATGCGGTCAGCGACAGCGGCAAGGCGCTGCTTGACGTCTGGATGAGCCATGGTGACAAGGTTTCTGAGATCCCTGAAGGCTTCGTGACTGTGGCTAAGACAGACACCTGTCCTTATGCCGCAATGGCTAACGAAGAGAAGTGTTTCTACGGCGTTCAGTTCCACCCAGAAGTGACTCACACCCGTCAGGGCAAGCGTATGCTGGAGCATTTCGCTCTGGATATCTGTCAGTGTGAGGCCAACTGGAAACCTTCTTCTATCATCGAAGACGCGGTTGCTCGTATCAAGGAGCAGGTCGGCGATGACGAGGTTATCCTGGGTCTGTCTGGCGGTGTGGATTCTTCAGTTGTGGCCATGCTGCTACACCGCGCCATCGGCAGCAAGTTGACCTGTGTGTTTGTGGACAACGGTCTGCTGCGTCTGAATGAGGCCGACCAGGTGCTCGAGATGTTTGGCGACCACTTCGGCCTGAATATCGTTCACGTCGACGCCGAATCGCGCTTCCTCGACGCGCTGGCCGGTGAAGCCGAGCCAGAAGCCAAGCGTAAGATCATCGGCAAGGTGTTTGTCGATATCTTCGACGAAGAGTCACGCAAGTGCGTTAACGCCAAGTGGCTGGCCCAAGGCACCATCTATCCCGACGTTATCGAGTCTGCAGGCAGTGCCACAGGCAAGGCTCACGTGATCAAGTCACACCATAACGTTGGCGGTCTGCCTGACGATATGGAGCTGGGTCTGGTCGAGCCGCTACGCGAGCTGTTTAAAGATGAAGTACGTAAGATTGGTCTCGAGCTTGGTCTGCCGTACAACATGCTTTACCGTCACCCATTCCCTGGCCCAGGCCTGGGGGTACGTGTACTGGGCGAAGTGAAGAAAGAGTACTGTGACCTGCTACGCCGCGCCGATGCTATCTTTATCGAAGAGCTGCACAAGGCCGACCTGTACAACAAGGTGAGCCAGGCCTTTACCGTCTTCCTGCCGGTTCGCAGCGTAGGTGTGATGGGCGATGGCCGTAAGTACGACTGGGTAGTATCCCTGCGTGCGGTAGAAACCATCGACTTCATGACGGCGCACTGGGCACATCTGCCATACGATTTCCTCGGCAGAGTCTCAAACCGTATCATCAATGAGATCGACGGCATCTCTCGTGTGGTTTACGATATCTCGGGTAAGCCACCTGCAACCATCGAGTGGGAATAATCCCGGGATAAGATGCGTTGAAAGATAGAAAGGGGGCATAGTGATATGCCCTTTTTTATTTCAGTGGCATTAGGTTCCAGCTAGAAAACTTAGCCGAGAAGCTTAGATGACAGCATGGCCCTTTGAGCTAAAACGATAGAGAGCAGATGAGTAAGCTGATAGATAATCAAGTCAGCCTGGATGAGCAGGCGGTAAAAGATGAAGCCTATATGCGCCAAGCCATGGCGCTGGCTGCCCAGGCCGAGTTGCGGGGGGAGGTGCCCGTGGGCGCGCTGTTGGTGAAAGATGATAGTGTGATAGCGACCGGCTACAACCTCAGCATCTGCCGCCATGACGCAAGTGCCCACGCCGAGATGGAGTGCATTCGCGCCGCGGGCCAGGTGGTGGAAAACTATCGTCTGCTGGATACCACGCTGTACGTGACCCTAGAGCCCTGCGCCATGTGCGCCGGCGCCATGGTGCATGCCAGAATTGGTCGATTGGTATTTGGCGCCGCGGATCTCAAGACCGGCGCGGCCGGTAGCGTGGTGGATCTGGTGCGCAGCAGCGCCTTCAATCATCAGCTTGAGGTGACGGCTGGGGTGCTGGCGGAGGACTGCGGTGAGCAGCTCAGCGCCTTCTTTCGCCGGCGGCGTCAGGAGAAGAAGGCACTTAAGATGGCAGAAAAAAAACAAGGGCAATAGGCCCTTGTTTTTTTTTATGCGTTGTTCGCTTGTTTTGCTTCAGTCTGATTCGGATTAGTCGATTGGACTCAGGCTGCCAGTTTGCTTGATGAAGGTGAAGAACTGCTTCTGTCGGTTGATGGTGTGCTGGTGGCGTATCTTAAGCAGGGTTCTTCGTCGTGAAGACAGATTGTTTAAGGTTTTTTTTCTCATGATGAACCTCCGTTAGGCCATTACCCAGACAATCACAGGCCGCGTCATATCTAGTTGGGCTGCGCGGCGGAAATCTCGCTTTGTGATTGTTTTTCGGCCGTTTGTTGTTGCGCTTCCATCACCTCATCTTGTAGTTGTTGATTCTGATTGTCAATCCATACCAAGGTGTCGTAGTAGCGCCTGATGTTATCCACGTAGTGAACTGCCTCGCTGCCGCGGGCATAGCCGTAGCGGGTCTGCTTATAGTATTTACGCTTCTGCAGCAGGGGCAATACCTTCTTCAGGTCGCGCCAGGCACTGGGGTTAAGCCCCATAGATTGTGCCAGCTTGCGGGCATCTTCCACATGGCCATAGCCTATGTTGTAGGAGGCCAGGGCAAACCACATGCGCTGATTCTCCGGAATCGACTCAGGCAGGCGATTGAGAATGTCGCTCAGGTATTTGGCGCCGCCGCGTATACTCTGCTCAGGGTCGAGACGGTTGTCGATCCCCATCTGTTTGGCCGTGGGCAGGGTGAGCATCATCATGCCGCGCACGCCGGTGGGCGAGCGGGCGTTGGGGTTCCAATGGGACTCCTGATAGGCGGTCGCCGCCAGCTTACGCCAGTCGAGATCGCCGGCATATTCGACAAAGTTATCGCGGTACTTGGGTAGCCGGCTATCTATGGCACGCAGGAAGGCGCGGGTGTCCACATAGTCGAAGCGCTTCACATGGGCGAAATATTTCTCGTTCAGGTGGGCCAGGGTGCCGGCTCTTTTTTCCTGATGCCAGAAGCTCAGCAGGTCACTCATCAGCTGATCGCTGCCGTTTGGCGGCAGCAGCCAGACCACGGCCTGTCCCTCTCGTAACACAGGGCCGGCCCTGAGCTCAGGCATATAGCGGCGGTTGATCTCGAAGGTGGTCGAATCGGCGATGGTGTAGCTGATCTCGTCGCGGGCGATCATTGCTAGCAGCTCTTCGCTGTCCTTATCCCACTGTTGATCCCATACCAGCTCGGGGTAGAGCTTTTGCATTTCCGCCAGGGTCTCGATAAAGGAGGAGTCTGAGATCACGGTAATGTTGTCATCCAGCTGACTCACATCCGTTGGGTACTTGGCGCCCTGTTTGTAGACCAGCACCTGATTAACATAGTAGAGCGGCGGCCCTAGCCTGAACTGCTCTCGGCGGCTCTGGGTGTCGGCCAGCCCGGCGGCGATCAGGTCTATCTCACCATTTCGCATCGCCTGGTAGAGATCGCTGATGGTGGGGTAGGGCTGCATGTTGAGCGTGAGCCCCTGATGTTTGGCGAAACGCTCGGCCATCTCATAGTCAAAGCCGGCGAGGCCCTGACCCGTGGTGACATAGATCTGCGCGCCGTAGAGGGTGCCCACGTTGAGCTGGGTTTTCGGCTGGGTTTCAACCGCTTTTGCTGCGTCCACGCGCTCGCCCTGACAGCCAGTCAGTAGCGAAACACAGAATAGAATCAGCAGGAAACTTCTCATTAAGTTACTATTTTTTAATCCGTTTTATAAAATGCGGCCGATGATTATATCACAAGCTGGTCAAAGGCAATAATGGCGATTATGTCGGCAGAGTTTGGTTGTTTTTTGTTGGATGAATTTAGCGTTTTGCCTGCTTAAGTATGGGGCATGAATTTGGCGCCGCGCCAGTTTCTTTGTTACGTAAAGCTGTTTTCGCGCTATGGTGATAATAAATCGAGGGAAACGCTGTTTTGAAGCCATGCTACGGATGATTTGTGCCCCACATTTCCCTATAATAGCGCCAGATCTGACCCTGCAATTATAAATAATAAGGTGAAAAGACGTGATGGAGATCATCCGCGGAGCCCCTGCATTATCAGCGTTTAGAGTCCAAAAGCTAATGGAGGCCTGTCAGAGTGCGGCGCTTCCAGTACAAGATATCTATGCTGAGTTCATTCATTTAGCCGATTTAACAGAGGCGTTGGACGCTGGCGAAACCCAGCAGTTGACCAAACTGTTAACCTATGGACCTGCGATTGAAGCACATGCGCCCCAAGGCAACTTGTACTTCGTAACGCCACGTCCGGGCACCATCTCTCCATGGTCGTCTAAAGCGACCGACATCGCTCATAACTGTGGTCTGAACAAGGTCAAGCGCCTAGAGCGCGGTATCGCCTACTATGTTCAGGCCGACAATCTGGATGACGCCCAGCAGAAGCAGCTGCTTGGCCTGCTGCACGACCGTATGGTCGAAGTGGTTCTGCCAGATTTCGAGCAGGCGAGCAGCCTGTTTGCCCGCACCGAGCCTGCGGTCTTTACCAGCGTCGACGTGCTGGGTGAAGGCAAGGCGGCACTGGAAGCGGCCAACGTTAAATTGGGTCTGGCGCTGGCGCCGGACGAGATCGACTACCTGGTAGAAAACTTCCAGCGTCTGAATCGTAACCCTAATGATGTCGAGCTGATGATGTTTGCCCAGGCAAACTCAGAGCACTGCCGTCACAAGATCTTCAACGCCGATTGGACCATCGACGGCGAGGTACAGCCAAAGTCGCTGTTCAAGATGATCAAGAACACCTTCGAGAAGACCCCAGATCACGTGTTATCTGCCTATAAAGATAACGCCGCCGTGATGGAAGGTTCTGTCGCCGGTCGTTTCTTCCCCGAGCCAAACGGGGTGTACGCCTATCATACCGAGCCTATGCATATCCTGATGAAGGTGGAGACTCACAACCACCCGACAGCCATCAGCCCATACCCGGGTGCGGCCACAGGTTCAGGCGGTGAGATCCGCGACGAAGGCGCAACCGGTCGTGGCTCTAAGCCAAAGGCAGGCCTCACTGGCTTTAGCGTATCAAACCTTAAGATCCCAGGCTTCGTTCAGCCATGGGAAGGCGATTATGGTAAGCCAGATCGCATCGTGACCGCGCTGGATATCATGACCGAAGGTCCACTGGGCGGCGCGGCCTTTAACAACGAATTTGGTCGTCCGGCGCTGCTGGGCTACTTCCGTACCTATGAGCAGGAAGTCTCTAGCCACAACGGCGTCGAGGTACGTGGCTATCACAAGCCAATCATGCTTGCCGGTGGTCTGGGTAATATCCGCGAAGAGCATGTGCAGAAGGGTGAGATCACCGTGGGCGCCAAGCTTATAGTACTGGGTGGCCCTGCGATGAACATCGGCCTGGGCGGCGGCGCGGCATCTTCAATGGCTTCAGGCCAATCGAGTGAAGATCTCGACTTTGCCTCGGTACAACGTGATAACCCAGAGATGGAGCGTCGCTGTCAGGAAGTGATCGATCGCTGCTGGCAGATGGGCGAAGCCAACCCGATTCAATTTATCCACGACGTGGGTGCGGGCGGTCTGTCGAACGCCTTCCCTGAGCTGGTGGACGACGGTGGACGCGGCGGTCGTTTCGAGCTGCGCAACGTGCCATCGGACGAGCCTGGCATGAGCCCGCTGGAGATCTGGTGTAACGAGTCGCAAGAGCGTTATGTACTCTCTGTGGCGCCGGAAAACCTCGAGCTGTTCACCGCCATCTGTGAGCGTGAGCGCGCGCCATTTGCCGTGGTGGGTGAGGCGACTGAGGAGCGTCACCTGACCCTGTCGGATGAACACTTCGACAACAAGCCTATCGATCTGCCGCTAGAGGTTCTTCTAGGCAAGGCGCCTAAGATGAGCCGTGACGTGGTGTCGCAAAAGGCGGACTCGCCTGCGCTGGCACAAGAGACCATCGAACTCAAAGATGCGGTGCGCCGCGTACTGCGTCTGCCAACCGTTGCCGAAAAGACCTTCCTGATCACTATCGGTGACCGCACGGTTACCGGTCTGGTGAATCGTGACCAGATGGTCGGTCCTTGGCAGGTGCCTGTGGCCGACTGCGCCGTGACAGCATCAAGCTTCGATTCTTACAGCGGTGAAGCCATGTCTATGGGCGAGCGTACGCCGCTGGCATTGCTGGACTTTGGCGCCTCGGCGCGCATGGCGGTAGCCGAATCTATCATGAACATCGCCGGTAGCGATATCGGTTCACTCAAGCGTATCAAGCTGTCGGCCAACTGGATGTCTGCCGCGGGTCACCCGGGTGAAGACGCAGGCCTGTACGAGGCGGTCAAGGCCGTGGGCGAAGAGCTGTGTCCTGAGCTGGATCTCACCATCCCAGTGGGTAAAGACTCGATGTCGATGAAGACCGCCTGGCAAGATGGCGGTGAAGATAAAACGGTTACCTCGCCTATGTCGCTGGTGATCACTGCCTTCGGTGCGGTGCAAGATATTCGTAAGACGGTAACCCCAGAGCTGAGAAGCGACAAGGGCGACACCGAGCTGCTGCTGGTGGACCTTAGCCAGGGCGAGCGTCGTCTGGGCGGTTCTTGTCTGGCTCAGGTATACGGTGAGCTGGGCGACAAGGCGCCAGATTTGGCCGATGCGGCATTGCTGCGCGGCTTCTTCGAGGTGACTCAGGCGCTGGTGGCTGATAAGGCACTGCTAGCCTATCACGACCGTAGCGACGGTGGTCTATTCACGACGCTGGTTGAGATGGCGTTCGCCGGTAACACGGGTCTGGATGTGGATCTCAGCGCGCTGACGGGCACTCATTTAGAGCGTCTGTTCAACGAAGAGCTGGGCGCCGTGATCCAGGTGCGCGCAGCCGATAGCCAGGCTATCAAGGCGCAGTATCAGGCGGCCGGTGTGGCTTGCCATGTGGTTGCTAAGCCAGTGGCTGGCGACAGCATCATCATCCGTGATGCAGCGACTGAGGTATTAGCCGAGTCACGCACCGAGCTGCGTACCATCTGGGCCGAGACCACCTATCGCATGCAGGCGATGCGTGACAACCCTGAGTGTGCTGAGGAAGAGTTCAAGCTCAAGCAGGTGGCAGATGCCCCAGGCTTGACCGTCGATCTCAAGTTCGACCCGAGCGAAGATATCGCCGCGCCTTATATCCTCAAGGGCATAGCGCCTAAGATGGCTATCCTGCGTGAGCAGGGGGTTAACTCTCACCTCGAGATGGCTGCTGCGTTTGACCGCGCCGGCTTCGAGAGTCGCGACGTTCACATGTCTGACATCCTCTCGGGCCGTATCAGCCTCGAAGAGTTCCAGGGCCTGGCGGCTTGTGGTGGCTTCTCCTACGGTGACGTACTGGGCGCCGGTGAAGGTTGGGCTAAGTCGATTCTGTTTAACAGCCGCGCCCGCGAAGAGTTCAGCCGCTTCTTCGAGCGCAGCGACAGCTTCGCCCTAGGGGTATGTAACGGTTGTCAGATGCTCTCTAACCTGAAAGATATCATTCCGGGTACCGAGCATTGGCCACACTTCGTGCGTAACCGCTCCGAGCGTTTCGAGGCGCGTTTCAGCCTGGTGGAAGTGCAGAAGAGCCCATCCTTCTTCTTCGAAGGCATGGAAGGTTCACGTATGCCGATCGCCGTGTCTCATGGTGAGGGGCGCGCCGAGTTTGCATCGCCTGAGGCGCTGGCCGCCGCAGAGGCGTCTGGCACTATCGCGCTGCGCTTCGTCGATGGCCATGGCCAGATAGCGACGCAATACCCAGAGAACCCTAACGGTTCGCCAAACGCCTTAACCGGTATCTGTAGCACAGACGGTCGCGTCACCATCATGATGCCGCACCCAGAGCGTGTGTTTAGAACCGTAGCGAACTCTTGGCATCCTGACGAGTGGGGCGAAGATAGCCCATGGATGAGAATGTTCAGAAACGTCCGCGCTAAATTAGGTTAACCTAAGCTTGGCGGTATAATTGATGCAAAAAGGGCCTCGAAAATTCGAGGCCCTTTTTTTATACCCATAAAGAGTTAGTTTAAACCCACACAGATACATGCACTTAGCCTTACTTTATTACATTCTGAACTGCTAAACAGCCATAAAGTAGGGGTATCGATGGTTTTTTCCTTTAATTCGCGCAAATCACGCTTAATGGGATCTGCCCCGAAAATCGCTAAAAGGCGACATTATTTATTTAGCGTCTGCTAAACTAATCTAAAATCATCTAAACCAAGTCGTTAGAAAGTAAAAAGCCACCGCCTTCGAGGAGAAAACGGTGGCCGTTTTGCGCTAACAAAACTTCAAGCAATGGAGGGTTAAGGTGCTATTTACAGCTCTCTTGCAGTATAGAGTTCAACAAAAGTGCGCTTGTAGCTGTTAACTAGACGATCAAATAGGTTTTTCATAACGGATTCTCCACACAGTGATTAATGATGTGAGCGGAGTGTGGCTTGCCGGGCAACTTCACCGGGTTGATTGAGCCGTCTCCTTAACACAGGCATATAGTAAGCAAATGTCGCCTAGGGAACAAACGATTAAAATTGCAAGTTCACATTAGTAATTTTAATCTCTGAAGGCTGTGCTTGGTGTGGTGTTGATGTTTTTAATTTTGTATGTCATTGATTTTGCTTGTTTGTGTTGTTAGTTATGCGGTGTTTTTGGGTTACATATATTGACTCTTTAATTGTTAAATCTTGTTAAATGTTGCGTTTTGCGCGATGTGAGCTGAAATTTGCTAAAAATAGCCTTTTTATCAAAATTTAATGACCTCCTATCACGTTTTCAATGTTTTGGCAAGCGTGTTGCCGGGTGAAGTGTGGCGCCGTCCGCAAAACCCACTATCCGCGCCGTGTTTGATTGATTTGAATCAAATTTGAATGGTATAAAATGGTTAGGGTACGTTTGATATGCCTTGTTGTAAGTTTTTGAAAAAAATAATTTAAATTGATTTTCTCGGCCGTGTTCTGCGACGGGGGTTTAAAAACCAAAAGGTTTTGTGAGCCGCCTCTCAAAAACTGGGGTGAGAGGGCCTTTTTGAGCGTCAGCGACGCTTGAGCGAGGCAAAAAGTTAAAATTTGGCGGTTTGTGAGACTCGGGTCTGACAAATTACTTGAATAATAAAATTCCTAAATAGGCATTTTTCCGGGTTGATGGGGATCTAACCTTGAAGAATGATCGCACCACCTAAGGAGTCACTGATGATTGTTGAAGAGGTTGTAGAGCTCTCGCGCTTACAGTTTGCGCTGACAGCTATGTATCACTTCCTGTTTGTACCTTTGACCTTGGGGCTGGCGTTCTTGCTGGCCATTATGGAATCACTCTATGTGATGACCAATAAGCAGATTTATAAAGATATGACCAAGTTCTGGGGTAAGCTTTTTGGTATTAACTTCGCCCTGGGCGTAACCACAGGTCTGGCGATGGAGTTCCAGTTTGGGACTAACTGGTCATACTATTCTCACTATGTGGGTGACATCTTCGGTGCGCCACTGGCTATCGAAGGCTTGATGGCCTTCTTCCTCGAATCTACCCTGGTGGGTATGTTCTTCTTCGGTTGGGACAGATTCAGCAAGCGTCAACACCTGGCGGTGACCTGGTTGGTGGCCCTGGGCTCGAACATGTCGGCGCTGTGGATCTTGGTAGCCAACGGCTGGATGCAGAACCCAGTCGGTAGTGTATTCAACTATGAAACCATGCGTATGGAGATGACCAGCTTCGCCGAAGTCCTGTTCAACCCGGTTGCGCAGGTGAAGTTTGTTCATACTGTGGCTTCTGGCTATGTGGCCGGCGCCATGTTTGTTCTGGCCATCAGTTCTTACTACATCCTAAAGAAGCGTGACTTGCCGTTTGCCCGTCGCTCATTTGCCATCGCGGCAAGCTTCGGTATGGCGTCTATCCTGTCGGTCATCGTACTGGGTGACGAGTCAGGCTATAAGGTGGGTGAGGCCCAGCGCGTTAAGCTTGCGGCTATCGAAGCCGAATGGCACACAGAACCTGCACCAGCGGCCTTTACCGCTGTGGGTTTCCCTAATCAGGAAACCATGCATACCGACTACGCCATCAAGATCCCATATGCCATGGGTATCATCGCCACCCGTTCTATCGATGAAGAGGTTACCGGTATCCGCGACCTTATCGTCGAGCACGAGGAGCGTATTCGCAACGGTATGAAGGCTTATGCCATGTTGACCGAGCTGCGCGCCGGCAAGGAAACCCCTGAGCTACGTGCCGCCTTCGAAGAGGCTAAAGTCGACCTGGGTTATGGTTTGCTGCTGAAGCGTTACACAGACAACGTGGTCGATGCCACAGAAGAGCAGATCAAGGCCGCGGCCAAAGACTCTATCCCATCGGTTGCGCCTATGTTTTGGAGCTTCCGTGTGATGGTTGGCTTGGGTGTAATCATGCTGTTCGTGTTTGCGGCGGCCTTCTGGCAGAGCACACGTCATCAGATCGAAGAGAAGCCTTGGGTACTTAAGGCGGCGCTATACAGCCTGCCACTGCCTTGGATCGCCATCGAGTGTGGTTGGTTCGTGGCCGAGTACGGTCGTCAGCCTTGGACCATTTCCGAGGTGCTGCCAACCTTCATGTCGGCCTCTAGCCTGACGGCTGCGGATCTCTGGTTCAGTATCATCTCTATCACGCTCTTCTACACAGTCCTGCTGGTGATTGAGCTGTTCTTGATGATCAAGTTTGCACGTAAGGGACCTAGCAGTCTCAAGACGGGCCGTTATCACTTTGAAAACCTAGAAGCTTAAACCGGAGATCTCATTATGTTTGATTATGAAATATTAAGATTTGTCTGGTGGGCGCTGATTGGTGTGCTGTTCATCGGATTCGCCGTCACCGACGGTTTCGACATGGGCGTGGGTGCCTTGCTGCCTATCATAGGTAAGGACGATACCGAGCGCCGTATTATGATCAACTCGATTGCCCCCCACTGGGATGGCAACCAGGTATGGTTAATCACTGCCGGTGGCGCCCTGTTTGCCGCCTGGCCTATGGTATATGCGGTCTCTTTCTCTGGCTTCTATGTGGCCATGATGTTGGTGCTGTTTGCCCTGTTCCTGCGCCCCGTGGGCTTCGATTACCGCTCTAAGATCGAAGATCCAAGATGGCGTAAGGCCTGGGACTGGGCGCTGTTTGTCGGTGGCTTCGTACCGCCACTCATCATAGGCGTCGCCTTTGGTAACCTGCTGCAAGGCGTGCCGTTTAACTTCGACGAGTACCTGCGTGCAACCTACCACGGTGGTCTGTTTGGCCTGCTTAACCCATTTGGCCTACTGGCCGGTCTGGTGAGCGTGTCTATGATCATCATGCAAGGCGCCTCTTGGCTACAGATGAAGACAGAAGGCGAGCTGCGCGTACGTGCGGCGACGGCGACCCAGGTGGCTGCGGCCCTGGTTGCTGTGCTCTTCACCCTGGCCGGTGTATGGCTAGCCAATGGTATCGACGGCTATGTGGTCACCTCGACTATCGACACCCACGGCGCATCTAACCCAGCCCTTAAGACGGTTGCGGTAGAGGCGGGTGCCTGGCTAGCTAACTACGACAAGTACCCAGTGACCATGCTGTTCCCAATCCTGGGTATTGCCATGCCGGTACTTGCGCTGCTGGCGAGTCGTTTCAACCGCTCTGGTTTCGCCTTCCTGTTCAGCTCGCTGGCGGTGGCTATGGTGATCCTGACTTGCGGCGCGGCCATGTTCCCGTTCGTGATGCCATCATCACTTGAGCCAAACGTGAGCCTGACCATGTGGGATGCCACAGCGAGCCACATGACACTGACTGTGATGACCTGGGCGGCCGCGATTTTCGTGCCTATCGTGCTAAGCTACACCATCTGGACTTACTTCAAGATGTTTGGTCGCTTGAGCCGTAGCTACATCGAAGACAACAAGACGTCACTTTACTAACAGGAGCCGACACTATGTGGTATTTTGCTTGGATATTAGGCATTTTGCTGGCGTGTTCTTTCGGTATCATCAACGCCTTGTGGTTAGAGAATACTGAGAACATGGATAGGGATTCAGAGCTTAACGATTAAGCCATGAATTCTGAAGTGAGAAACCCCGTATGAGAATGCGGGGTTTTTTATTGCCCGTGTTTGGGGCGCACGGGCTGGTGGCGAAGGGGGATTAAGAGCCCTTAAAGGTCGTTACGTCTACCTGTATTGGTATTTGCTATGGACTTGAAGGTCGCACCTTCATGGCTATCTAACGCCTGCCCGACGAGGGGGGATCGTGGTAATTGCGTATGGCAGCAATTGGTATTGGCTAGTACATTGAAGGTCAATCCTTCGTGGCAACCTATAGCCTGCGGCTCGCTTTTGTGCAGATACATCTGCTACACGCCGTGAATACTTCCTTGTAGGCTCGACGATGGCATCCCTGCCATCGACGTCCGCAGATGCATCTACACTGGGGGCCAACGTCTCTTCGATTTGGCGGTATTGGTGTATTTAAAGGGTGAAAGCTAACTGAATTTTGCCCCAAAGTTTTTAGCAAGTTGTCGGCGGAGCAGTAACGAATGGGCTTCAGGCCTAGCAATTTTCATCGCTACACCCGCGTGATGTAATTCACTACTCCCCAATCAAAAAACTGGATAACTATACAGTCATATTCAAATGACAAGGGTTTTGAACGATTTTTATCCTGTATTTGTGCGCGTTTTCTCATTTCGGTGTAAATAAATGGCTTTAAAATTATATATTTACGATATTCGTTAAGTAGGTGATAGGTTTGGAAAACACGCGTGCGCGTTTTTCCAGGTGGTATATTTGGTAAAATGCTGATAAGTTCATTACATACAGATAGTTAGCTGTGCGTGTTTTCACTGGTCCAACGAGGTAAACGCGCATGCACACTAATAAAATGTTAAGCCACAAGGAGAGATATGATCGAGCTGCTAAAAAATCCATCTGTATCCGCTTTTGTTGGTGCATTTTCAGCTTTTATGCTCGTTGTGGTCGCGGATTGGTTTCGTCGAGGTAATGATAAAAATTTACTGAGTTGCCTAATCTCAGATACAGCTGATCACGCAAGAAAGAAAATTGAGTCGGTTCAAATAAACCTCAATGACTTAAATAACAATGGCCGCCTCTCAAAGGCGGCTTTTATGCCTTTTAAAACATCACATATAGATCATGTGCTGCTTAAAGTTTTAACTCGGCTATCTGCAAATGAAAAGCAAGCTGCTGATGCCATTGTTTACTGGGCGGAGGCAACAGATAATCAACTTGATGAACTTGCAGAAACAGCATGGTCAGCAATACAGCAACTTAAAGAAACAGGAAAAGGCCCTGAAGTTGAGGCCATCCTCAGCGAGTATCGTAGCGAGGCCAAACTAGCTATACGCAATATGGAAATAATTATTCAATACTGTGAATCCTATGTTAGTGGTAGGCCACATGAAGTAGTCGAGTCATATAATGTCAGCGAGTAAAGGCTTAACAAGTTGAGCAAGCGGGACAAAGTGCTACGCACTTCGCCCCTTCGCAAGGCGTTAAGTAAAAACTAGACACCACAAACTAGATTAGAACCGAAAATGAATTCATCTGATAGCATATTATATTTCCCATCCATAGAGATTCGGGATCCGAACTGGCTAAAAGCAAGCCTTCTCATTTGGGACAAGGTTTATAGGATCGCTCCAAATGACTATACCCCAAGAGACGATGATAACGTTAAGTCTGCAATTGATGCTGGATTAGTCGATAGCTTAGAGCTTAGCAAGACTGAGCTATCAGAAGCCTATGATATGTATAACAATTTTTTAGAGGCACAGCCATTTACCCCTGATGGGCTAGATAGTTATGGTTCATATGATCAGCTTCACAAAGATAAAATAGATTCCCGCCTATATCCCATACTAGAAAAAGTAGCTACAGAAGTTGACGGGGGCTTTCTAAAGATACCCTCTGAGCTCGCACGAGGGTACATGCTATTTTTAGCAAATAATGCAGCAAAGCGTAGAGGGATAAATATTGCCACTGACAATGCTGATGCATGGGTAATAGCGTCATATTTTAATGAAGGTGGAAATTTTTCTGAGTTTGTTTATGGCGCTGAAGATCCTCAAAATTCAATGGCATATACAAATGTAGGAATTAAAGACCTAATTCCTATCGATCTTGCTTCAGCGAGTATTTCAGATATCATCAAATTTTCTACCAAATATAAAGATGAGAAAGATTGTTTTAAATCTGTAACTACAGAATTCCTAAATGAACTTCGAGGTTGTGCTGAAAAAGACCATGCCATTCATATTGTAGAAAAATATGGTCAGGACTTAATTAATGCAAAAAAAGATTTCGTAAAGTCTTCAAGTTTCTTGAATAAAAGCGCTATTCGCTCGTCTTTGGTGGTCGGGGTTCCTGTCACTTTTACAGTCCTCAGCAGTCTCGGAGATATGCTAGGGACAGAAAACAACCTTCACTTGTCATCTTCATTGTTGCTGGGTTTTGTTGCAGCTATGGCAGAGAATAAGCTATCAAGTAATTCAAACGAGAATTCAGTTGGTAACTACCTAGTCAACATGGATAAAGATCTCGCTAAAAGTAGAATGCAGCCAAATTATAGCTACTTATTTGACCAATTTATTAATGATTAAAATAAGAAGAAATGATTTAAGCCTATGAAAGCAACTTACTTAACAAGCAAATTCAGGTGACGCCTACGGCGCACCTGATTTGGGCGTTATATTACTAAGGTGAATCGTGCTAGGTAAGAAGGAAATTGTCGGTTTTAAAGTTGGTAAAACTTTGGCTGATAGTCGCGATTTAAGAGACATTGAGATTTGGGTGGCAGGTGTTCTGGTCACGCAAAGAGATGGTATCGCCCATATTCCTAGTTTATCAGGAATTGCTTTTTCCGAATCAGAAAAAGTTAGAGACTTCGCAAGATTCAATCATTATTTTCACGGAAAGGATGAGAAAGAAATACACAAATTCATTCTTGGTACTCGCATTTCTGACTTTGACTTCAAAGATTCAGATGAAATATTTGCCGAGCATCAGGTTTTTGATTGGGGCCCAAACACAGATTACGTAATGTGTTTTCTTGTGCCTTACCGTGAAAAGTTGTTCATCACAATCTCCTTAGACGGCGAGAAAGAATCGGAAATTCAATCAGTCGAAATTGATGAAGACTCATTAAGAGAGCTCCTTTTCAATTTCAGCATTGCATTGAGCAGGTCTTAAGATAGCAAGCCAATAATGCTTTGGGGGGAATTGGCTCTGCTTCTCCGTCGCAAAGTATAACCAAGCATTTATACGCCCTCTATTGGCGGGTTACACATATAAAAATTAATTCGAATCTGAAGGAGTTGCGCTAAGAATCTAACTTGCTTTTTCCAAGTATGATTTTGTTTTGATTGTCTATGGATATCAAATGCAGCTCAATCGAAGAGACGATAGATACTGGTGTAAACACATTTGTGACCTTCCGAGGCATGGATGCCGAGGTAGAGCTCACAAGGAAGTGCTTGCAGCGTGTCACAAATGTGTTTGCACATAAGGCCTGCGGCAGGCAATTGATACACCATGAAGCCATGGTTACGGCTTCCTTGCCGATGGCAAATGTCGGCAAACGTTAAACATCCATTCCAAGTCACAGCGCTTCAATCGTTAAACTACCTAGGCATTAAATTTCGAAGAGTCGACACCTCGCTAAGCACACCAGGTACTGGTATGTCAGTCAGACATAAAAAAGCCGCTTTGAAGCGGCTTTTTTCTTTGAGATGAGCGGTTACGCTGAATTTACGACTTAAACACGCTGATCTTCTGTTTGATCTCGGCGGCGATGTGGGAGAGGTTTTGGGCGGCGTCGACTGTGTCGCCGGCGCGCTGTTCGCCGTCGCGGGCGAGCTCGGTGATCTCATGCAGGTTGCGGGTGATCTCGTCGGCGACCGCGCTCTGTTGCTCGGTGGCGCTGGCGATGCTGCTCGACGCGATAGCCAGCTCCCCGATACTGATGGTGATCTGGTTGAGGTTAGTCGCGGCCTCCTGTCCCTGGGCGGCGGAGGCGGTGCCCAGCTGATGGCTCTGGCCCATCTGCTCGGCGGTGAGCTTGATCTGCTGCTGCAGCTGAGTGATGGTCTGACTGATCTCTGAGATCGAGGTCTGGGTGCGCTGGGCCAGGGTTCTCACCTCGTCGGCCACCACGGCGAAACCGCGGCCCTGTTCGCCGGCGCGGGCGGCCTCGATGGCGGCGTTGAGTGCCAGCAGGTTGGTCTGCTCGGCGATGCTGTTGATCACTTCGGTGACCTGGCTTATCGCCTCGCTCTCCTTGCTGACATTCTCGACGCTCATGTGGCTTGCATCGAGCTGCTCGCTGAGTTTGCCAAGGCCCTGTACCAGCTGATCGAGCTGCTGGTGGCCGTCGCGTGAGGCGTTATCCACCTGCTGGCTCTGGCTGGCGCCTTCGCTGGCGTGGTTGGCTACATCGCGTACCGAGGTGGACATCTCTTCGATGGCCGTGGCGATCTGGTCGGTCTGCGCCATCAGCTGCTGGGCCTCTTCGCCGTTGAGTCTGGCCACTTCCTGGGCGCTGCTGGCCTGCTCCTCAAGCGTGTTGACCGAGGCGCGCAGGGCGCCGACCAGCTCACGCAGGCTCAGGGCCATCTGGCGGGCGGCGTGGGTGATTCTGTCGACCTCGTTGTCTGTATCTGGGCTGACCTGATCGAACTCTTGAGTCAGGTCACCCTTGCCGAGCTCGGTGAGCTGGTGCTGCAGATGACGCAGCGGGCGCAGTGTCTTAATCAGCACCATGGAGAGCAGCAGAGTGATCAGCAGCACGCCCACAGCGGCGACGCCGGCATTGATGCTCAGCAGTTTCAGGCTCTCTTCGTTCAGCTCACGCTTCTTGGCCTGACCCAGCAGGGTCCATTGCCAGCCGGGAATGGTAACGGCGTAGGCGTACATGGGCTCCTTGTTGCCATTGAGGTATTCGCTCTCCTGGCCGCCGCGTTTGGCCGCGTCAAGAGAGAGGCCATCGAGTATCGCCTCGGTCAGTATGGTGCCCGACTCCTGGTTGGGCTGGGCGATGATGGCGTTGTCCACGTTGCGGATCAGGGTGAAGTAACCCGACTCCTCCAGCGTGAGCTGGTTCATGGAGCGTTGCAGCTCGGTCAGCGCCTCTGAGATATCGAAGCCGATATAGAGTATGCCAATGATGTCGCCCTGTGGGCCCGTGATGGGGCGATAGACTGTCATATAGTCTTTGCCGAACAGTCTGGCGTAGCCTTCATATTCTTTGCCCGCCATCAGCGCGCCGTAGCCCGGGTGCTTCTTACCCAGGTAGGTGCCCAGGGCACGTTTGCCGTCGGCTTTTTTCAGCGAGGTGGAGATGCGGATAAAGTCGTCGCCGTCGCGCACGAAGACGGTGGCGTTACCGCCTGTGAGGTTGGAGTAGCGATCCACCTTACTCTTGGAGGCGTTGATCTGTTCGCGCTCGTGTACCAGGGCCGGGGTGGGTTTCCCCATCACCAAGACGGTTTTATCAGGCTTGAAGAATTGGCCTGGGTACATGGCTCTGAGCACATCGGCGTTGCGTCTGGCGAGAGACAGCAGGCTGTTGTACTCGAGTTCAATCAGGTCGGCTGTGCTGTGCATCTGCGCTTTTACGGCCGTCTTACCTTTATCTTCCAGCACGTTGGCGGCTGTGATGTAGGAGACGCTGCTGAGAATGGCAAATACGACGACGGTGAGGATCAGGGCAAGGGCGCCTATCTGTTTGGCGATAGGCCAGTTTTTATAGTTCATTATGGTAATCCACCTTGTGGTTAGACTTTCGCTAATGTAACTAAGGTGGTGCGAGATTGTTTTGACGCAGGTCTATTTCGGTAAAGGAAAAATTGCCCCAAGCCTCGGCAATTAGTCTAAATATGCACTGGATCACCCTGGGCGGGCGAGCCAGTGCATCTTGTGATTAGTAAATTGACGAGACCGTTAGCTGGGCTGCAGTGCGGGCACGGGCGCCGCCTGGCGCTTGGTCATCAGCAGCTGGTACATGGTCGGCACCCAGACCAGTGACAACAGTGTGGTGAGCGCCGTACCGCCGGCGATGGCGATGGCAAACGGTGGCCAGAAGCCGCCACCTGAGATGATAAGCGGCAGGAAGCCGCCTATGGTGGTGATGGTGGTTGAGCCGATATGGCGGCCGCAGCTGCTGACCACAGCCACTATGGCTGGGATGCCTGCCTCACGCTTATCTGGCATATCCTCAAGCTCCGCCAGGATGACGATGGCGGCGTTGATCGCTAAGCCCATCAGGCCCAGCAGGCCGATGATCACCGTAAAGCCGAAGGGATAGTTAAACAGGTAGACGGCGAGTAGGCCAAGGCCTGCCGATTGCACCGCGCTCAGCAGTATGATGCCGGTCAGGCGGAAGGAGTTGAACGACAGCACCACGGTCGCCAGCAGCAGAGTGATCACCAAGACTATGTTGGACAGCAGGTTACCTACGGCCTCGTTACGCTTGGCGCTCTCGCCGCCTACCTCGATACGATAACCGGCGGGCAGGGGGAGGGCGTCGATGCGCGTCTTGGCCTGGTTGAGTACCTGCTGGGGCAGCACATCGCTCTCCAGATAGGCCTCTATGGTGTTGACCCGCTGGCCGTCACGTCTGGGGATGGCGCCCAGGCTGACGTCGATACGGCTGCTGGCCAGCGCCGAGAGCGGGATGCCGACGCCGTTGCTCGACAGCAGATTGATCTGTGACAGCTCGGTCTGCTGCTCGCGCATCAGATCTTGGGTGCGTACCCGGATCGGTAGCGACTCCGTCTGCTCCAGTATGCTGCCGCCGTTAATGCCGGTAGTGGCCATCTGGATCTGGTTGGCGATATCCGTCAGGCTCAGGCCGCTCATCTTGCTGGCATCTTCGTTTACCTGAAACCAGACCTTAGGCGCGCCGGCGCTCAGGGTGGCGCGGGTGTGCAGCACGTGATCTGTGGTGATCAGAATGCGCCGCACCTCATCGCCTATCTCTCTTAAAGTATCTAAGTTGTGGCCGTAGATGCGCAGCTCCACGGGGGCGTTGAACGGTGGGCCCTGCTCTAGCTTACGCACCAGGATCTGCGCCTCGGGGAACTCGGTATCGAGCTGTGTCTGCAATCTTGGGATCAGCTGGTTGGCGCGCTCGAAGTCGGCAACCTTAATCATCGCCTGGGCGTAGTTAGCCGCCCCCTGCTGACGTTGTAGCAGGTTGTAGTAGAAGGAAGGCGCATTGCCACCAATCACCCAGTCGAGCCTCTGCATCTCGCCGGTGGCCCTGAGCTTGGCATCGATGCGCTCCACCAAGGCGCGGGTGTTTTCTATGCTGGACTGGGGCGCCAGGTGCACCTCTATCTGGAACATGTCCCTGTCTGACGGCGGGAAGAATTGCTCCGTCATCTGCCCCGAGGCGATAAAGCCAGTTATGGGCAATATGCCTATCACCACGCCGGCCAGTAGGGGCCGCTTGAGGGCGATATGCAGGGTTTTGCTAAAGGCGCGGGCGATGATGGGGAAGTTGACCCCACGCTGATACCAGTGAGTGGCGTCGCCCTCGGCGCCGAAGCGGCCCGCGAAGCCGGCGATCAGCGTGTGGGAGATGAGGTAGGAGCCTAGCAGGGCGAAGATCACCGAGATGGCGATACCGCCGACAAACTCTCCCGCGGCCCCCGGCATGAGGATGATGGGGGTGAAGGCCAGCATGGTGGTGATGGTAGAACCCGCCAGTGGCAGCCAGAGATGTTTGAGGGTCTCGCCGACGGCGCTGAGGCGATCCAGCCCCTGACGTCGACGCTGGGCGATGGCATCGACGATGACGATGGCGTTATCCACCATGATCCCCAGCGCCACTACCAGGCCGGTTACCGACATCTGATGAATCGGCAGGCCGACATACTTCATGCAGGCCAGGGTGAAGAGGGCGGTCAGCGGCAGCGACAGGGAGACGATCACCGCGTTGCGCAGCCCCAGGGTCAGCATGAGCACCACCAGAATGATGATGAAACCCAGCAGCAGGCTGGCGATCAGGTCGCTCAGGCGGGTGGTGGTATAGCCTTCTTGATCGAACAACCACTGGATCTCCACGTTGGAGGAGAGATCCCCCTGCACCTTCTCGACCACGCGATGCACCTGCTGTAGCCAGAGGTCGACCCGGGTGTTGTTGAGCATACGCGCCGATACCATGATCCCCTGAGCCTGCTCTATGAGGGCGATACTGGCGGCGGGGGTCTTGGGCTGGCGCTGCACGCTGGCGACTTCGCCCAGGCGTATGATCTGACCGTTTTCATCGACCTTGAGTGGCACCTGTCTGATGCGGGTGACAGAATCCAGCTCGCCGGAGACCTCTACCAGGGCGCGAAAGGCGTCGTTGGTGATCTCACCTGCCGAGACTTTAGTATCGGCGTTAGCCAAGATCTGGGCGATGGCGGCGGCGCTAAGACCTATACGGTTGACGTTTTGGGCGTCTATTTGCACCAGGATCTCTTCGGTGGGGGCGCCATAGAGTTTCACGAAGTCTGTGCCCGGGATCAGCCTGAGCTGACTCTGTAGCTCCTTGGCATAGCGGTTGAGGATATCCTGGCGCGGCTCGCCCGCACCTTGCCATACCAGACCCAGAATGGCGGTGTTGGCATAGCCCAGCTGATCATCCAGCAGGGCATTTTGCGCCGCGGGGGGCAGCAGGTTCTTGGCATCGTTGATGAGATCCCTGGCCCTTGACCAGACAGGGTCCGTCTCTGTGATCCTGTCTTTCAGCTCTAACTGGATGACGGAGATCCCCGGGCGTGAGGTGGACTGCACCAGTTTTAGCTCTTCCAGGCGTCTGAGTTGGTTCTCCAGCACCTCGGTGACCAGGGCTTCGACCCGCTCGGCCGAGGCGCCCGGATAATGGGTGACCACAGAGGCGAAGCGGTTGGTGATACTGGGATCTTCCATGCGGGGCAGGCTGGTGATGGCGCCAAGGCCGGCGACGATCAGCAGGGCGATCACCAGGCTGGCCAGACGACCATTTTCGACTAAGGCTTTTATCATGACTTACCTCGTCGCCACTTGGGTGTTGAGCATAACGCGCTCGCCCACCACCACCTTGTGTAGGCCCTGGGTGACGAAGCGCTCATCTTCGCTTATCGCCCCCTGGATGAAGGCCTGATCGCCACGGGTGTAGAGGATCTCTATGTCGCGCCGTTCGATAAGGTATTGATCCGGTTGCTGTTCGACCAGCACATACAGGTTCCACAGGCCGCGAAGGCCGTCGGTGAGCGAGGAGATGGGCACCCAGAAACCGGCGGTATCGACTGTCTTGTTGTAATGCAGGTAGGCCAGCTCGCCGTTGATCACTTTGGCATCTGTAGGCAGGGTCAGACGCACCGGTACGGTACGTGTCACAGGATTGACCTCGGCGCCAATGCCGGCCACGGTGGCGAGATAAGGGGTCTCTTTCACCGTCAGGGTCAGCTGCTGGCTGTCTTGCAAACTTTGCGCGAGTCCTACGGGCACGCCGACGATGGCCTGGGGATTGTTGTGCTGGATCAGGGTGAAGAGGGGCGCGCCCAAGGCGACCACTTCGCCTAAGTTATTGTTACGTTTGGCGATAATACCATCAAACGGTGCGACTAGGGTGGACTTGGCGATCCGCAGCGCGTTGGCCTCGATGGCGGCGCGCAGGCGCTGCTCGGCGGCTTGCAGGCTGCTGAGTTGTCCCTTGAGTTCGTCCAGTTGCTGGGCCGAGGCGTAGCCCTGTTGTTTCAGTGCCTGGCTGCGCTTGAGGGTGCTCTGGGCCAGCTCTCTGTCGGCGCGGTTTTGCGCCAAGCTTGCTAGCAGCTCGCGCTTCTCGGCTTCAAGCAAGGAGGTGTCCAGCTGGGCCAGTAGGTCGCCCTGTTTGACGTGATTACCACTGTCGACCGCCAGGTGTTTTATCTTACCCGCCAGCTCGAAGCCGATAGCCGTGGTATTGCCCGCGCGTATGCTGCCGGTAAATACCTGCTCTGTGTCATAGCTGATCGAGCGGATCAGCCGCTGACTGGAGACCTTGGGGAAATGTTCGCTGTTGGGGGCGCTGGTGGACTCATCCTGTTGGCAGCCGCTGGCCGCGAGGCTGAGGCTGCTCCATAACAACACCCTGGCGAGGGACTTGGCGGTAAAGATCGTCATACTGATACACTTCCGTGGTTAACAGTTGGTGAATAAATCGTTAAACTAGACTTGCTAGTCTAATTTGCAAAAACTGGACTGTCTAGTCTAGTTTGTGTATAAATATGTCGTGATAAAAATGAAGACCTTATAGGACGTTTCAATGGTACAAACACCCCTTAGCCGCAGTGAACAGAAGAAGGCGCAGATATTACACGCCGCGATTGAGCTCTTCTGTGGGCAAGGATTTCCCAATACCAGCATGGATGAGGTCGCGAAGTTGGCGGGCGTCTCTAAACAGACCGTCTATTCGCATTTTGGCAGCAAGGATGATCTGTTCGTTGCATCAATCGAATCTAAGTGTGTCGTACATCAGGTGACGGCGGAGCTGTTTACCAGCCCCCAGGATCCCGAGCAGGCATTGCTGCATTTCGGTAACTATTTTGGCGAGATGATAGTGTCACCCGAGGCGATAGAGGTGTTTAAGACCTGTGTGGCCCAGGCCGATACCCACCCGGAAATTTCGGCGCTGTTTTTTAATGCCGGCCCAGAGTTTCTGCTCAATCTGCTGGAGAATTATTTCGAGCAGGTGGAGAAACTCGGCGAGTATCATTTTGGCGATCTGCGCCATGCCTCGGTGCGTCTGTGTATGATGCTGTTTGGCGAGATGCGTCTCAAGCTAGAGCTAGGCTTACCGATTGAGGACCTGATCGCTAAGCGCCCGGCCTACATCAAAGAGACGGTGAGCATGTTCCTGCGTGCCCATCGGGTTTAGGCGCTGGCAATTTTAGTTCAGAGCGCGGCTTTAATCAGAGTTTTAGCCGCGCTTTTAGTACCAGAGCTAGCCGTTTTTGAAGGGAAAGTGATCTTTTCGCCAGTCTGGTCGTACTAAGCTTGTGTGTAGTAATTTTAAGATTGGAATTTGGTCGGGCGCCTAACTTGGTCGGGTGCCCACATTGAAATCGGGCAGCCGGCCAAACATTAAGTCTAACTGAGTCGCCCCAGGGAGAGGGTATGAAGCCAAGCCTATTATCTCGCAATACGGTCAACGCCCTGGTTTTAGGGTTAACCTGTCTGATAGCCGTTTCCGCCCAGGCGGCACAAGGGGGAGCGCGACAGGCGTCGCCCTTAACCCTGTCGGTATCGCGCATCGGCGTCGGTGAGGCCGATGTGGGTGATAGCGGCCTGGCACTACAGCGCGACACCTGGCTGTTCGGTGCCAAGACCAGCTTTGCCCTAAACAGGCAATGGTCGCTCAGTGCCAATATTAGTTACGACAGGCTGGATTATGACTGGAGTGGCCGCGGCGCCTCACTGCTGGGTGGTAATCTGGCGCCCTGGTCCAATGTGGACAGGTATGGGGTTGGCCTGGGGCTCAGTTTTCGTCCCAACAATCGTTGGCTGTTCATGCTGGCGCCTAAGCTGCAGTACGCCTATAGCGAGGGCACCTCATCGTCCAATGCCCAAAGTTATGGGGTGGTCGCCTCAGGCATGTATCGCTTCAATGGCGGCAACATGTTGGGCCTCGGGGTCGCCTACCTGAACGATATCTCAGAGGTGCGCACCTTGCCTTATCTGGCGGTGAACTGGCAGATAACCGACAAGCTTAAGCTTGCCAACCCCTTCTCGGCGGGCTTTAGCGGCCCCGCAGGCCTGGAGCTGAGCTATCAGTGGTATGAGTCGCTTGATGTTGGCGTCGGCAGCTCGAAGCGTACTCAAAGATTCTTGGTGAAAGATGAGGATGTGACCCTGGAGATAGACGAGTGGGTCGGCTTTGTCAGGGCGGGCTGGCAGGCGAGCGAGCCACTCAAATTTGATGCCTATTTGGGCTATTTCTTCAGTGGTGAGATAGAGCTCTCCTCACCGAAAACCCAGGAGTCGCTGGAGAATCAGCTGGCACTGGCGTTTTCCGCCCAATATCGATTCTAGGGTGCCGCTTAAGAATAAAAAAATGTGATGAATCAGAAAATGCGATGAACACAAAAATGGCCTGAACATACCGTCAGGCCATTTTTTTATGATTTTTCAGTTAGCTGTCATTGAGCTTTCAATTAGCTATCGATCAGCTTCAGCTATTGTTTATTCGCCTAGCATAGCCCGCTTGAGACTCTTCTGGGCCGGCTTATCGCCCAGCCAGATCTTCAGCAGCGCTTTACGAAAGGCCTCGCCCTCGACCGTCGCCTGTTTTTCGCCATTCTTATAGGCGGTGACGCCAAGATCTTTTACTGCCTCCAGGGTAAATTGATCCCCCTCGGCAATCGGCGCCGAGAACAGGGCCATGAAGGCATCTATCTGGGGCTGAATCGCCTCAGGCTCTCCATCTGTGGCATCGTCAAAGCCTTCGATGATCGCATCTTGCATCTTCTCAGAGGTGATCATGCCTGAGACGATATTCAAGCGAATCGCGACCCTAGGGGCGTTGAGCACACTCTCCAGCGTTTGGCTCGGGCTCTGGGTGTATAGGCTGCCCACATAGAGATCCATAAAGAATTTGCTGCGAATGCCGGCGCCGTTAAGCTGCAAGGCTTGTTCGCTTAGGACTATCTCATTGGCAAGGGGCACATCTGCCAATGTCTTAGCGGCCAGAGGAGTGCTGAGTATGGTACTGATCACGGCGCTGATAAGGAGTAGGTGGCGTAGGAGGGACTTCATATAACCTCTTATAAATATTGTGTAAATGGCGGTTAGCCGCGTTTACCCAGCTGATATTGACCACTCTGATGGAAGAAGGCGGCCTGTTTCTTCTTGGGGGCAATCAGCAGTGGGCCGTCATCGAAGAAGAGAAAACATTTCCAGTTGCGCACGAAGACGTCCCAGCGGGTCTCGATGATCTGATACTTGTCGTAGCAGAAGTAGACCTGCGTCTCGTCTTGCCAATCGAAGTGGCCCTGAAACAGCTCGGGCAGAGCGGGTGAGTCGCTGTCCCAGGCGCTCTGCCAGTGATCGGTTTCCTGCCAGGCATCGCCTTTCGCGGCCCAGTCGCCCTTGGCAAACTGCTCGCTGCGGCTACTCTTGTTACTCACCCACTGATTCCACACCGTCATGGATGATTTCTGATCCAGCGGCTTGATGCAGGCCTTGTCTTCATCTGTGACGGGGAGATCTTTATGGTTAAAGATCCATTTACGTTTGTATTGTTCGAGTGGGATATAGGTGTGCGCCACAGGGCCTCGCTATCGGCTGTAAGTTATTAACGCCAGACATTATACGGCGTGCCACAGGACAAGGGAAACGGCGCCGCGGGATAATTTTGCCCCTGGCGCCGAAAAACTTAGGGCCTGAGCTGTCCCAGGTAGTTGAGCGCCGCCTGATTATGCTCATCCAGCATGAGGACGTTTTCGAAACAGGAGATGGCGCCGTCAATCTGACCCGCCTGGGCCAGAAAGATCCCCAATTTCAACATCACAGGAATGTCCTGAGGATACTTATCTAAGTAATCGAGGTAGACACCCAGCGCTGCCTGCGGATCGCCACTCAAGTTCAGCGCATGGGCATACTGGGGCAAATATTCGTCGCTGTACTCATTTATCTTGGCGTAATGCTCAAGTGCCAGCGGGAGGTTATTGAGCTGCAGAGAAAGCTGGATGGCGAGTTTATGCTCGGCCTCTTGAAAATCATTCTCAGGGATCTTCTGTAGCGTTTCTAGTGCCAATTCGGGTTGGTTTTCCAGCATGTATTGATAGCTTAAAGCGAGAAAATGCAGGCGATTGACCTCGGGATCCGTTTGAATAAAAGGCGCCGTGTATTGTGCAATTTTGGAGATACCCAGCAGATGCTTGTTGTGCAGCAATATCTGTAATTTTTTAAAGGCGTTTTCGATAAAGGGGACGGGGGCGTCATCTGTATCATCGATAAACTCTTTAACGACAAACTGTTCAAGATAGATCTCTTCACTCTTCTTAAGAAGCGATTTTTGCTCAGCTGACAAGGCCTCATAAGCCTTGGGGTGTTGCTGTTGCCAGATAATAGCCCGACCCCACTGCATATCATTGTGCCATTGCTGACATAAGGCACTTATGTCGCAGTCTGGTTTTTCCTCTTCGAGTCTTGAGTGTAGGCGTATGATGGCATCATCAATTAGCTGTGCTATCTCTTGGGCAATGCTCTCAAATGCCGAGTAGTAGATTCGGGTATGTTTGTTGACATCTTCTTGGGACCAGTCCTGCTCTTTTTTGGTTGAGAAGAAATGTGAAAATTCATAGTAGCCATAGAATTTGATGAGGTTGGCTAGATCTGGGTATTTTTCATTGATTCTCTGTTCGAGTTTTTCGAGTTTCTCCGCTTGAATAGCTATACGCTCAGGCGTCTTGGCAATCTCCAGTTTGTCTATGATGCTATGAGCCTGTTTTAATTCAGCATTAAGCAAGGTGAGTTTCTCAAGGTGAGATTCAATTTCCGTTAAGGTGTCTTCTAGATAGCGCTGCTTTTCGCTTGTTGTAGTGCGGTGCTTTTGCGGTAAAAGTAGAGCGCGTTGGCTTGTGGTTAGTGGCTGGATCTCGATTTGGTCGGTAGCGAGATAGTTGACCCCTTTAACTTTCGCCGCATCAAGAGATAAGTTGATGTATTGGGTATCTGGGGTATTGCTTATTGCCTCTTCAAGGGAGGTAATGGCGTGTAGCAATTGAATTGGTGTTTCAGCCATGTCGCCGGCATTTGTTTCAACCCATTCGAACATGACTCCTATGTTAGGCCCCAGACTGGCGCCATATGTCCCTTGAGCATGGGTGACACCTGTTTGGGAATGACAGAAATCTACACCGCAAAGCAGTACCTGGCTAAAGCCCATTTCCGTGGCGATCTCTATGGCGCTGTTGGTAACTGTTGGCCCAATGGATCTTATGTTGTGGTTATCTCTCTCGTGCAGCCATGGAAGGTGATTGCCCGTATATAGCGAGCTACCTTGCCATTGACCTAAAATTTGTGGCACCACATGGTAAGAGTTGATCAATAAACTCTTATGCTCCAACTGCATAAACTCTTTATTGACATCAAAGCTGTGGGTTTGCGGATCGACGGAGACAACTATGTCGACAGAGATCTCTTGTTTGACCAGTTTGCCTACGACTCGCGATGCGGCGATGATGACTAGGTCGTCGTTGTTTTGCTTAATCCATTCTAAATGTTCATCTAGGGATGGACCTCCCCCTAACACTATACAGGTTTTATCGCGAAAGGCTTGTTTGAGTATTGATACAGGCTTTTGATTTTCACCGAGGTTTTTAAATTGTGCCTTGATGAATATTTTTTGTGTGAAACCAATGCTTTGCTCAAAATACTCGTGATCGACACTCGTTTCTACTAGTTCATTCAATGCGCAATATGCATCGAGATAGTTGCCTTCTACGGCAATGGAACGGTGAATTTTGAATTGTTTCTTAACTATGTAGAGATTGTTGTCATGGGCCGTTATTGCCTCTTGAAAATCATTCGCTGAAATGATTTGCATGTCATCTTTGAGGTGTTCAGGAATCTCTATGGTTAGCAGAGAAAGTACGTCAGCCAGCTCGACGAACAGATATTTGCTGCCTTTTGCCTGTGGTTGCGACATGAGATAGTTTGCCAGTAGGCCAGAATCCATGCCTATGATGATGTGCAGTGTATCTTCTTGCTTAAAAGCGTCCTGATATTTCTTGTTGTAAAGAGAAGCGGAGTCCAGCTTTTCAAAGGTATGTCTATTTACACTGGGTAAGTAGTACTCATTGAACTGACTGATTGCAAACGTTTTGGATATTTCTGATTGGGTGTTCAGCATTCTGGCCTCTTTGCCTTCAAAGCAAGGTGTTCGTCAAATTATTGTCAGCTAAAGTCGATGTTTTCACCAAATTTAGTCGCAAATTCTGCTTATTCGATAAAATGCGATAATTGTGCCATTAGGTTTACAAATTAGATCCTTAGGACAATTTTGTGAGAATTTGTTCAAATAGCAGACTTAGATGGCAAACAAATGAAATAAGGTTAGACAATTGATATGAAGTTACTAAGATTACAAAAGGTTAGATGAAATGTTGCAAGCGAAAAACTGCACATTTGTGAGCCTCTTGGTGATTATTCTGTCCGCATCTTAATAAGTGGTGTAATAATTGCTGTATAGCTTGCTAAGAATAAGATGACTTGGCCTCTTGGCTGTGCGAAGTTTAAAACGGCGTATGATGTAAGCCGAAAAGAGGCAACTTTGGAGAGTACATGTTTAACAATAAATCGATCCTGATAACTGGCGGTACGGGCTCCTTTGGCCAGAAATATACTAAGACGATTTTAGAGAGATACAGTCCAAAGCGATTGATCATCTTATCGCGAGATGAACTCAAGCAGTATGAGATGCAGCAAATTTATAATGCGCCTTGTATGCGATATTTTTTGGGGGATGTCCGTGATGGTGACCGTATGATGCAAGCCTTTAAGGATGTGGATTACGTGATTCATGCCGCGGCCATCAAGCAAGTGCCTGCCGCAGAATATAACCCCATGGAGTGTATCAAAACCAACATTCATGGTGCTGAGAATGTGATTAAGGCTGCAATCGCTAACAAGGTAAAGAAAGTGATCGCCTTATCAACCGATAAGGCTGCAAATCCCATTAACCTCTATGGTGCAACCAAATTAGCGTCAGACAAACTGTTTGTGGCCGGGAACAACATTGTTGGCGATGGCGAGACGCGCTTTTCTGCGGTGAGATATGGCAATGTAGTCGGCTCACGGGGATCTGTGGTTCCTTTTTTTCAGAAGTTAATTAAGGAAGGGGCTCAGTCTTTACCCATCACTCACCCAGATATGACACGTTTCTGGATCACCTTACAAGATGGAGTCGATTTTGTTCTGAAGAACTTTTCACGTATGCAGGGGGGGGAGATATTTGTCCCCAAAATTCCATCGGTTCGAATAACGGATCTCGCTCAGGCATATGGCCCAGGGTTGAGCCACGATATTGTTGGCATCAGGCCCGGCGAAAAAATGCATGAAATCATGTGCCCTGCAGATGATTCCCACCACACCATTGAGTTTGATGATCATTTTGTGATCACGCCGAGTATCTCCTTTTTCGGTCGGGAGCATGATTATTCGTTAAACCAATTGGGTGAGAAAGGGAGTTTGGTTGAGCAAGGTTTTGAATATCATTCGGGTAATAATCCACATTTTCTTACCGTAGATGAGATTAAGCTATTAGACGGAGATAAGGCCTAATGATTCCTTATGGTCGCCAAGATATTTCGTCTTCGGATCTCGAAACCTTGAAGCAGGTGCTGCTCAGCGACTTTTTAACTCAGGGTCCCCAGGTTCCATTATTTGAAAGTAATATCTGTAAGGCGACTGATGCGTCCTTTGCGGTAGCAGGAAACAGCGCAACCTCTATGTTGCATCTTGCATGTTTGGCTTTAGGCGTCAAAGAGGGAGATCTTGTCTGGACAAGCCCCATTACCTTCGTCGCTTCGGCAAACAGTGCTCGTTACTGCGGAGCAGATGTTGACTTTATCGATGTGGATGCCCATACCGCCAATTTGAGTATTGATGCATTAGCGATGAAGCTGGTTGCTGCAGAAAAGGCTGGTCAATTGCCTAAGGTGATAATCCCCGTACATATGGCTGGCCATAGCTGCGATATGCAGGCCCTATCTGAGCTGGTAAGGCCATATGGCATTAAGATCATAGAAGATGCAGCTCACGCTATTGGAGGTCGTTACCAAGGACGTCCTATAGGTTGCTGTGAATATAGTGATATATGTGTTTTCAGTTTTCATCCTGTGAAAATTATCACTACTGGCGAAGGCGGAGTGGCGACTACAAATGACCCTGCATTGGCAAAAACTATGGCTAGTCTTCGCAGTCATGGAATCTCTAAGTTACCTCAAGAGTTGACTAGGCCTGAAGAGGGAGACTGGTACTATGAACAGGATACACTGGGTTTTAATTATCGTATGACAGATTTACAAGCAGGATTAGGCAATAGCCAGATCCAGCGATTGCAGGAATTTGTCAAACGACGTAATGAGCTAGTGCAGCGATATCATCTCTTCCTGTCTGCATTAGATATTGAGTTTATTCGGCCGAGTGAGCAGTGTTTGAGTGCTTATCATCTCTTCATCATTCGCTTGCCAAAAGAGCTTGATCGAAAGGTAGTATTTAATGCCATGAGAGCCGCCGGGATTGGCGTGCATGTGCATTATATCCCTGTATATCTACAGCCTTATTATACGGGCTTAGGTTTCAACCAAGGCCACTGTCCCGAGGCCGAATCTTATTATGCTAGCTGTTTAACTTTACCTTTGTATCCGACATTAACCGACTCAGAGCAGGACTATGTTATTGAAACTTTGGCCGCTGTGCTCGATAAGGTTAAAAGGGATCGATAACTTGTGCCGACCAACTTTGAGAAACCTGATGCATTTTTTCTCTGGTTGGTGCATATAAAGGCAACATGAAAACCGGATACCTTGTTGAGGCGATTGCCGAACTGCATCGAATAGATGAACCAACATAGGTATGTCCAGCCAGCTCATAGTCATAAAGAATGATGCTATTAGCTTGTATCAAATCGATAAGCTCGGGATAGCTCTGGGTTAATTGGTAAAAATCACCTCCTATGCCCCATATGCCAATAGTGTCATTTAACATCAATGCTTGCTGTATCTGCTTAAACAACGAATCCTGAAAGGCATGATAATCGTTAAAACGCTTGACCACAGCGACATCGGCCCCCGAGGTCACGGGAAGGACTGTGGTAGAACTTTCTTGCGTCGTCTTACTTAGCAGTATTAATAGCCGTGGAATATCACCAGTTGTCAGTTGCTGTAAAGCGTCAATCTTTAGGCCTGCCAAGCGGGCTATTTGGGCTAATGAATCTTTGCTGTAATAGTGAATATGTTGCCCATGAACTAGATTGGTAAAGGCCAGATGTTCAATGAATGCATCTGGGCTGCAATCAGGCACTTCGATAAAAATATGCCCGTCATCGCTTAACATTGATCTTATCTGCGTCAGAAAGTGAATGGGATCAATTAGGTGTTCCAACACATGAGTGCTAATCGCCAAAGAGATTGGCTGGGTGACAAATTCAGCTTGCAGTGCCTCAAGTTTATTAAGATCTGCACTCAGGTATTCGATGGTTTCTGATTGAATATGATTGTGAAAATCTACACTGGCTAGGGTGAGTTGCCTTTCTTTATGGGTATTTTCAATATGCTTTAATGTGGTTCCTGCACCCGCACCAAAATCTACGATATGCGCGCCATCTTGAATATAAGGAGCAATAAATTCGAGCATCTCTTCATAGGGAGATTTTTGACCATTTGGCGTTTCGCACCACATGTCGGGTTCAGCTTGGTTAGAAAAATAGAGGGAATCGAAGATACTCTGAGTGTAGGGGATTGCAACCTGAACATGATGGCACTTGGTACATTGGCCAATAGGGAAACGTAACTCTTCCCTGTTTAGCTCATCATGGCGTTTATCCCAAATGCCGGAAATTAAGGTCGCTACTAGCTCCCACGAATGCGCTTTGCACAGTTTACAGTCAGTCAGGTGTTCTTGATTGATTGGCATCTAGGCATTCCCGTCGATAAAAGGGTCAATTACATTAGGCCAGTCTCGGCTGATGACGTGCATTTTTACTCTAGTTTCAGCGAGTTGAGGCGTCATAAATACAGGATGGTTAAATTGGGGAATTTCGTCGCTGCCTAGAATGTGCTGGCGTTGTAATGCTTTACCTTTGAGAGAGTAATCAAATAATACAACCTCTCCTTTCGCTATGAGTTCCGTAAGCTCTGGGTGTTCGTTTAGCATATTATAAAAGTCAGCTCCGATCCCCCAAAGACCTACCTTACTTTGTTCATTGAGCGCTGCGTTAACCTTTCCTACCAATCGATTTCTGAGATCACGGCAGCATGATTGATAGTGAAGGATGACATCGGCGGCATTAAATAAAGAAGGAACCTGTTCCTCCAATGACCCGTTATGAGGTTCAAGTAGCATTTGTAACCTGGGGATATAGCCGGTCGTCATTTGAGCTTGCTTTACTATGGTTAATCCGGCCTGCTTAGCGGCAAAAGCCAGAGAATCTCGCGTGTAGTAATGAATGTGTTGAAGATTAACTAAATTACTCATGCCAATAGACTTTTCATCGTGACGGAGGGTGAAGTCTGGCACTTCTATGAAAATCTTTCCGCAAGGGCTGAGCCTGGCTTTCAGTTCTGCTAAAAAGCTGACAGGGTCAATAACATGTTCGAGTACATGTGATGCCATGGCAAGATCAATGCCGTCAGGCCAAAGGTGATTGGAAAGCTGGCTAAGATCATTGAGATCGAAGGCCATATAGGTGATATCTTGCTGAGAGAATCTGTCGTTAAAATCGATACCGATTAGTTTGCTCTGCTTAGCTATATCTTTTGCTGCCGCTAACAGTTTTCCCTCACCACATCCAAAGTCCACTATGGTTGTTGGGTATTGGCCATTGAAGGCAAAGTCAATCATCTCCTCGTAGGGACGTTCACTGCCTACCAATGATTCGTGCCACATTACGGCTTCTTGGGATGAATGAAAGTAGAGTTTCTCAAATAATTCCTTGGTGTAAATCAGGCTCACTTGCACGTGTCCACAGGATTGACATTTCCCCAGGGGATAATTGGAGTTTTGTCGTGAAAGCTGTTTGCTGTCCTTATCCCATATGCCAAAGGGAATTGCAGAAAATATTAGCCAATTCTGTTGTTTACAAAGTTGGCAATGCGCCTGTTTCATAACCCAGTTCCTAGTTAGTGATTCCGCCATCAATGGTGAGTGTCTGCCCGGTAATAAAGGCGGCCCCATCGGATAGCAAAAAGCTGATCGCTGGAGTGATATCGTCGACCTTACCTAATCTATGCATTGGAGTGCGGCGTATGATCTGGTCTCGTTTCTTATCTGAGAGCGTTGATGACATCTCAGTATCCAGGTAGCCAGGTGCAATGGAGTTGACAGTAATGTTTCGGCGTCCGTTCTCTCTTGCCAGTGCTCTAGTTAGGCCGTCTAAACCTGCCTTTGAGGCCGAGTAGGCGGCGAGCCCCGTGTAGCCTCGACTGCCAATTATCGAGCTAATATTGATAATTCTACCGGCACTGTTTTGACGTAAGAATACACGTAGCACTTCCCGGGCTGTATAGAGCGCCCCGTTTAGGTTTACTTGTATCAGCGCGTCAGACTCAATGTTGGGAAACGTCGCTAGTACTCCTTCTTTGGCGATCCCCGCATTGTTGATCAGCCCCCAAAGAGGCGATTCATTAGCCCAGATGCAGGCCTCTTTAACAAATTGCGATGTTTGCTCTGCGTTTCCAATTTCACAGGGAAACCATTTAAAGTTTGGATTACTCTGTTCCAGTGACTCTATGGCTGACGTTGGTTTTCGGCTGCAAGTTGAGACTTTATAGCCTTGCGCTAACAGGTGAGCCACTATGGCCAAACCTAGGCCTCTGCTGCCACCGGTCACAATGATATGTTTCATTAATTTGTTCTCACTTTTTTACCACTGGCTGACAGAGTGATCTGCTCGCTAAAGCGAATGATGCGTGGCGTTGCAGCAGGATCGCGTCCAAGTGACCAGGTTTTAAGTGCTTCTCTGGCCTTGGTTTCATCTGTTGCACAACATTCTAGGCAGATTAGTGCCCCCGTGATTGGGTTTGACTTTGCAAATACTCGGGCATCGAAAATTTCCTCAATAGCAAGGATCTCTTGCTCGAGTGTTTCAAGGTTAACTTTAACACCGCCGACATTGACTAGATTGTCTTCTCTACCGACAAATATCACTCTGTCTTGGGTTAATCTAATGCGATCGCCGGTATCTATTTCGACTAAGCCATTGTCGAGGTGCAGTGTGTTGTTAGCCGAAATTTGCCAGCCATTAAATGTTTGCTGTAACCAGCTAAGTGGGAATCCTTCTATGCCGTCTTTTATTGAAAAGATCACGCCAGCCTCTGTCGTAGCATAGATATGCCTTAGCTGGGCCTCAGGGAAACTTTGTCTAATGCTATCTAAAGTACGCTGATCGGCAATTTCTCCCCCAAGACTGATGATGGTTAGTGGCGGCCTTGTTAGATGCCAACAAAGCAACATGGCCCGCATCATGGAGGGGGTCGCACTTATTGCATTAATATCCTGACTAATCGCCAGTTGAGCCTTGGCTTGTAGATTGGTATCAACTGATGCGACTAAAAGATCTTGGCTTACAATTGCTTGTAAGATGACCTGAAGTCCGGCAAAGCTCATTGGATGATAACAAAGTAGCCAGCGAGTGTTCTCTTTTGTTTGGCTTTTTAGATTCTTGGGTAGAAGCTTTTCGAGTCGATGAAAAACTAATTTGGGCTTTCCCGTTGTCCCAGAGGTTAGTAAGCCAACGGCAAAATGTTCTGGCAGTTCATCGAGATTGATCTCCTGTTGAGTGCGATTAAAGATGACAGGAATGTTAGCGGTCTGGCCGTCGATGATAGCTTGTATCATCTCTTTGACTAACGGCTTACCGTTAGTCGTCGAACCGGCCGTAATTTCGATGAATTTCCGTCCTTGTAGGTAGGACTGAGGCTGAAATGAGTCGCTACTGAATTGACTTCCTTGCTCAACTAGGGTGAAACCTCGGGGGATTGTGAACATTAAGCGGCCGTATTTTCGTATAGAGTGATCAGTTCGGCGATGCTATGGAACTGCTTGAAACCGTCCCTAAATGGATCGAGCCCAGTGTTAAGCTCCAGGCTGACAATTAGGGTTGCCAGATCCAATGAGTCCATAGGAAGGTCGGACAGAAACTCAGCTTGTTGATCGAAGTCAGGACAGATTTCTCCCTTATTCTCAATGATCAGTCTGGTTTCTTTCATTATGATATCTGCAATTTTACTCATGCATTATTCCAATCGTTAAAGGCTGCTGAAATTTTTTCCAAGCTAAAATGTTGTTTCTGACTGAGCCAATCTTGCCTCAATTGTTCAAAGATATGGACGTCTAAAAACTCACCATTTTTGTAGATATGTTGTTTAAGGTGACCGACAAGCCTGGTCTTGTGTAACGTTTGTAGCTTGACCACTTTTTCATTGGCGTCGAGTACATAGTTAACTATTTTGTTTAGCTTAAGTTGGTGAAACACGTAGTTGCAGATATAAGTGTGCATGGTGACGCCATATTTAAGTCGAGCCTGACGCTCATAAATATAGGAACCTGTGCTGCAACGTTGGTGAAATCTGTCTATATCTGAGAAACATAAGAAGCCAATAGAGACACCATCATCTTGTATCATGTAGGCTCGGTAATCATCTCGCTTCGCTAAAGATTCTATCCAAGCCCGCTGCTTGTCTACCGACGGATTTTCGAGATCGGTAAACATGTGTTTAGTGATTTCCGGAGTCGTACGCCACTTAAGCAACAGCTCGGCATCGTTTACATCTACACGCTTAAAGTTTAATGCCATATCTTCTTCTTAATTTGCTAAATATCCACCTTCAACGGGCAAGGTCACTGCATTGATCCATTTAGCGGCGTCACTCAGGAGAAAGGCAACCGCATTAGCGACATCTTCGGGTTGGCCTAAGCCCATTGGATGCTGATCTAACATATGTTGAAACTGTGCTTCTGTCATGCTCTCTTGAGTACGAGTCGCCATTTCTGTTGCGACCAATGCTGGTGCGACACAGTTTACCCTGATGTTATCCCTAAGCAATTCCATGGCGAGACCTCTGGTTAGAGACATCAGTCCTGCCTTGCTTGCACCATAAAGCGTGTTTCCTGTTTGGCCTATTAATCCGGCGATGGAGGAGACAAATACTATCGCACCTTGTTTTGAACGATCACGTTTTAGTCTGAAGCCTTTGCTAATAGCCATGGCGCTAGCCAGGTTGACATGCATGGTTTCGTCAAAGAAGGCTTGGTCGAAAAGTCGGATCGGTTTGGTGATTTGTATACCTGCACAGTGTACAAAACCGTCTAAATAACCATGTTCTTTCACCAGCATTTTCACCCAGTCGGTAAGCTTATCTGTGTCGGCCATGTCGAAAGGTGCACAAACGTGGCCATTACCGCTTAATTCGGTGAGCGTTTGTTCGAGTGCTTTTGAGTTACGGCCATTGAGAATAACCTTAGCACCGAGTTGGGAAAACAATATGGCACAAGCCTTTCCTATGCCTGCGGAGGCGCCAGTGACAAGCACTCGCTTGCCACTGAAATCCATTGGATTGACATTCATCACGGTAGTGTAATCGCCTTAGGCGGCTAGATGTTCTTCTACTAAACTGACAAGATCGCCGACAGTGTTGATCTCTTCTAACTTGTCACCTTGAATCACTATATCGAAGTGCTCATCGGCCATGGCGATGACGCTTAGAAATGCCAAAGAATCCCATTGCTCTATGTCCATCAAGACCTCATCCCCCTTAAGCGTATTCTCGTCCAGTTCAAGGATCTCTTCTAGGGCATTTAAAAATTCTTGTTTGTTCATAATATGTTACCTCGAGTTATTTATGTTCTTTATATTAAAACTATTGTTATTTACTTTATCGGCAGCGCACAGGAATGATTTATCTTAATGTGCAATGCGCTGCGCGACATGTTTGTTGATTTGGGCGAGCTCCGGATTGTCTGTCAGCAGTTTGCAAATTGTTTTATGATCTGCTGTGAGCCAATTTTCGCCTAATAATTGGATGGTTTGTTCGACCAGACGTAGGTCGTCTATTTCGTCTACGCAAAGCCTAAACTCACCCCAAGAGGCCTTTCCTGTTTCAATTGGTATTATTTGGGCGTCTGGTTGGGTATAGAGAAATAGTGTTACATGTTCTCGTTGTGCCTGAGTGTGAGCATGTTGAAATGCCAGAGTAAGGCTATGCATACTAAATACTTCTACATCAAATCCCCTAGGAAAAAAGGCCAGGCTAATGTGCGTATATTGGGCGGGATCCCCCGTTTGATGCTTACGAATGGCTTGATCGATTAATTCTGGGCAGATCAACGGACAATCACCTGTAAGGCGTATGATAATGTCTTCTTGCTCTGCACCCACTGAAAGTGCCGCCTCGTAGAACCTTTGTAAAACGTCCTGCTCATCTCCTCTAAAACACTGCAGTTGCTTGGTATGGCAATAATCGGCGATAGCCTGGTCATTATCTTCGATCGTAGTCGCGATAATATGGGTATCAATGAGATGTGATTGAGCAACTCTCTCGATGTGATATTCGAGCATAGGCTTATTGGCAATGGGAGTCAGTACTTTACCTGGTAATCGGCTTGATCCCATTCGCGCTTGTGTGATGCAGATTACGCGCATTTAATCCTCTCGTTTAACCAAGGGCTTGGAGAGATAGCTCTCTCTCATTGGTTCACCAAAGGCAATATCTTGGGATGCCTTTTGCCCCAGTATTTGAGGCAGATAGCGAGTGTGCAATCCATGTGCAGGTCTTACCGAACGTACATTGTCGCGAGTGAAAGACTCTCCCTTCTTGATAGCTTGGCTAACGTAGAGTGAACGACGAAAATCGCGACCACCCGCCTCACTCGGTTTAATCTCATAACCGGCATGGCCTAGGGCGAGATGGGCTTTGTCCACCTCTTGTTTCAATGTTGCAAATGCATCGGGTTCCAGAGAAAAGGCGGCATCAACAGAGCCATCGTTTCTATCGAGAGTGAAGTGTTTTTCAATAATACTAGCCCCTAGCGCAATCGCCGTTATGGCTGCCGTGGTTTCTAAAGTGTGATCGCTTAGACCGATAGGAAAATCGAAACGTTGACATAAGTCTGTGAGCGTGCGCAGATTGCAATCTTCAATAGGCGTTGGATAACCACTAATACAATGCAGCAGGGCCAGTTGGTTACCGCCCGCATCGGCAACTGCCTCAACGGCTTCTTCAATTTCGGCGAGTGTCGCCAAACCTGTCGAGATGATGAGTGGCTTACCGGTTTTCGCAGCGGCTGTGATGAGGCCGATATCATTGATCTCAAACGAAGCAATTTTATAGGCCGGGCAGTTTAGAGACTCAAGCAGTTCAATTGCCGATAGATCGAACGGAGATGAAAACAGCACTATGTTATTTTGTTTTGCTCGTTCAAATAGTGCCTCATGCCATTCCCATGGCGTATGTGCTTCTTGATAAAGGTCATATAAGGTTCTGCCCGCCCATAAGCCTCCCTGTAGCAGGAATTCTGGGCTATCGTGGTCAAGTGTAATGGTATCTGCGCTATAGGTCTGTATCTTGATGGCATCAACCCCTGTGGCTGCTGCTGCATCTATCATGCTAAGCGCTTTAGACAGACTACCTTTGTGATTCCCCGACAGTTCGGCTATCACATAAGGTTTATGTTGTGGACCTATCTGCCGGCCATTTATAGAAATGTTAGGCGTAAACATCTTAATCCCTCAATGGTAAATGGGGCTGGACATCGTGACGCCAGGCGTCATGAAAATGCAGAATTCTCTCCTCGCATTTGCCCAGTATCCCAGCAGAGTCAATGCTCTGCATATTAGCCTGACATGATTCTGCTACCAATCTGTCTTCTTCTAAGATGGTATGATTGAATTCAGTAAAGTTTGCCTTGATCGCCGCCTTAACCGCATCGCTGGTAGCGCCTCCATCTACTCTTCTCATCATACGTAATTGAAAATTCAGCTGAGACTGAGTGCTTCCTTTGGGCTCATAAGTTTGCAGTGACATGAGCGAACCGTTGGTCAGTCCAATAGCTAAATTGGGATAGATGAAAAAATGATTGTATTCACTGTAGGAAGTGCTTTGCTCGAGTTTGAGATGCTTCCTGGCGCCTGCCCACCATTTCTTTGGTGCGTCTTGCAATGGAGTGTTGCCTGTCGTATGTCCATTAAAATGAGCAACCTCAACTTCAGGTTTGGCAAATTTGGCAAAGGTTTCGGGGTGAGTCCCGGCTACATGATAGACTTCGAGAACCGTCTCGCAGGCTAGCTTCCAATTTGTTTCCCAATGATAATTGCCTTGTTGCACTGGGTCGACGAAATCATTGGATATTTCTTCTAATACATTGAAATAAGGGCCTAAAAATTCATCTAATCTTGGACCTTCTTTGGCAACGCGAACAAACAACATGTTACCGCAACTAGCCAGATTAAACTGTTTTAGGGCGAGTTTTTTCTTGGCTAAATCATCCAAGCCAAAGTCAGTACGATTTTGTGGTACCCCACTAAGGGCGCCATCGCTCTTGTAACTCCAACAATGGTATGGGCAAAGCAGTGGTCTGTTACCACGTTGTGCTGTTTGAAGTTTTGCCTTGCGATGGCTGCATACGTTGAGTAGTGCACTGAGCTCGCCATTAAAGTTTTGCACCACAACAGGGGTGTTACCTACCTGTAATGTAATGAAATCATGATTTTGAGAGATCTGGTCTTTAAAACCGACAAATACCCAACTCTTTTCGAATACCTGGGTCTGTTCAACCTCAAGTGTTTTCGCGTCATAGTAGTGTTCTGGATGTAAGGATTGTTTTGCAATCATTGGTGTTTCGACTTCTCTTCTAGGCCAATAACTAATCTATCTATTACTCTTTGGCAGCCTTGGCCGTCAATCAGTTGACGAGCCTTATCACTCATTAGTTGTCGACAGCATTTATTATGCCAAAGTGCGTAGGCCTGAGTTGCTATTTCATTGATGAGCGCTAGGTTACTTTCACTCTCCGGCTCAGATTGTTCATAGTGCCGGCAATCTATTGCCTGATACCAGGTATTATTCAAGGGCGAGGTTAAGGCTGGTAGCTGGTTGTCGACGGTTACCAAGGCAAGAGTTGGTACGCCTTGGCTGGCTAGTTCTCCAAGGGTTCCTCCTGCCGCCGATATGGCTAATCCTGATAGCGTCATCACTTCAGCAACAGATTGTGGGTCGCAAATAAGTGAAAAATTTACCTGTTCTCGTGTCAGAGCTTCTAGGGCAATTTGATCTTGATGAGGTTTTCCCAAGAGTAATTGTACCTGACATTGGTTTAAAGTCTTTAGTAGGGCTTTAGATAGCGGTAGGGCTAATGATTTGGTATCAGTACCACCCAACGAGATTAAAAGGTTAGGGCGCGCCATTAACGGTGTAAAATGGCAAGTCGTAAACTCTCGTCTTAAATAGGTAAAATGTGGCCCAAGGCAGTAGTTAGCATGCGGTGCCCTGCTTTGATAATCCGTTTGGGTACAGTTAGGTGCAGGGTTGATAATTAAATCGGCTAGTATTGGGTCATCATCAAGGGCATCATCCAGTTTAACGAGGTAGCTTCCAGTACTTACAAGTTGATGCCATTCGTTGCCAGTTAACTCGTAGTCATCGACTATTATTGTGTCGAATTTATGCTGTTTTAATTCGCTACCGGTCAAGCTAGATGATATTTGGAGCAGATTAAAATTAGCCCGTTTAAGTTTACTCAGTAGCGCATCGCTGCAGGTCTTATAGACAAACCAAATATCAAATTGATTTGCGGCAGCTTCAGCTAGGGCGTAGAGGCGCATAATGTGTCCGGCGCCAATTCGGTGGGAATTGTTACCGTAAAAAGCGGCTTTAGGCTTAGCCGGCAAGGAATCCACCATCTACAGCGAGCGTGATGCCAGTAGTATTGCGACTTAGATCGCTTAATAAAAAGTAAACACTGTTTGCGACATCTTCTGGTGTGCTTAGTCCAAGTGGATGGGCTTCGATTAATCGTTGGCTTAGCTCCACGCCGAGCGTAGCAAATTGTTGTTCAGCCTTGGCACCAGATACCAGAGCCGGGGCGACGCAATTTACTCTAATCTGTTTAGCGGCTAGCTCTAAGGCCGCCGACTGTACCATAGACGAGAGTGCAGCCTTAGATGCGGCGTAGAGCGTTCTTGCTTTTAGCCCTCTCTGTCCAGCCGCAGAGCCGATGAAGATAAAACTTGCCCCTGGATTAAAGTGTCTGGCTTTGGAAAAGGCAGAGGTAAGCATAACAGCAGCAGAGAAGTTTATATCTAGGTATTGATGGATCTGCTTGGGAGTAATACCTCTTAGTGGGCTGTACCCTTGAAAGCTCGCGCTATGTACTAGCCCATCTATCGCACCATATTGCGTGACGATAGATTTTGCCCAAGTCGTAATATTTTGCAGTTCACTAAGGTCAAAAGGGCACACTATGTGTTCTTTCCCCTTCAGCATACTCAATGTCTCCTGCAGTGCGTGTTCTCGACGTCCCACAAGAATTAATTTTGCCCCACAATTATCAAGCTTTTGACAAATTGTGAGGCCAATATCTGAGTCCGCAGCAGCGCCTGTGACTATATAAAGTTTGTTGGTGAGATCCATTATGATTGCACTAAAGTTAATGGTTCAAAATCGTCAGATATTTCAATTAATTCTGGGGCTACGATGGGACCAATATCTGTGATAATGGCGCCCCAAGACCATCCGACTCCGAATCCGCCAAGCATCACTTTTTTCGTCTCATTGGTGAAGAAATTGGTGAGCTTATGACAGATCGCAAGTGGCACCGAGGCGCTGGAAGTGTTTCCAAAGTCGGCCATATCAATCAAGTATTTTTCTTCGGCCACTTTAGCTTTCTTACGAAGATGCTCAAGAATAAACTGGTTTGCCTGATGCATTACAACCATGTCTAAATCATCGGCTTCAATATTGGCTAGGGCCAAGGTTTCCTTGATGAGTTTAGGAACGACTCTTAAGGTAAATGAAAATACCGCAGCTCCATTGAGGTAGAGTCTGGAATCTTTGTAGAGCCTTTCTTCTTCCTCTGTTGATCTCGGTTCTCGTTCTGGCATGGTAGGTACGCGGCGTCCACCCGCCTTTACCGCTATGTGCTGGCCGCCGGTACCATCAGTACCGTAGACGGCATAAGAATCTGGCCAATTTTCATCATATTCTAAAGCGGTAGCGACGCCTGCATCGCCGAACAGTGGCAGGGTTCCACGGTCATCAGGAAGTAGGTGACGACTAGAGGTATCTCCGCACAGAACCAAGGCTCTCTTACCGCTTGAGCTATTGAGCAGTTGACTGGCTATCCATGTGGCGTACACAAAACCAGAGCAGCCAAGACTGACATCTAAACATGCAGCAGTTTGCGGAAGCCCGAGCCTGTGTTGCATTAAACAAGCTGTTGCCGGCAGCGCATAATCTGCATCTTGAGATACATAAATTAATACATCTATTGATTCGGGGGCCCAATCAAGCCTTTCTAGTAGTCTTTGCGCCGCAGCAATACACATGTCAGATGCACAGAGGTGTTTGGGGAGTATTCGTCGGCTATGAATACCAGTACTGGCATAAATCTTATCGGCTTCTTCTTGGGTGAATATGTCGGGTGTTTCTACATATGAATGTCTATGGGGGGGAACAGCGGCTTGCATTCCTGCAATTTTAACTGACTTAATCACAGCTTCCATAAATAACCCTGTTGAATTAAACGAATAATGTTGGTTTTAACTATAACATTGAATAATATAGCTTGAAAGTGCCGTGCTTGCGCCAAAAGTGCACTAACCTTTTGCTATATAGTGAAAAATCAGGGATAAGAAATGACCATTACTTCCGTGAACAAGGTGTCGATCACAGGCATTGTCTCCGTCTTACCTGAAATTAGTTGTGAAAATGTTGATGAATCTTCGAGTAGTGCAAGAGAAGAGATGGCTCGTATTGTTGCCTCGACTGGGATTCGCGCAAGACGTGTTGCTTCAGCTGACCAAACCGCGTTATCGCTTGGTAAAGTAGCGTGTGAATCATTGATAGATGCAATGGATTGGAAGCCGGAAGAGATTTCGCTCGTCGTCTTTGTTACCCAAACCCCGGATTACCCTTTGCCAGGGAATGCAGTCCAGTTGCAACATCAGCTTGGCTTGAGCAAAGATACTATCGCCTATGATGTAAACTTGGGATGTTCAGGGTTTGTTTATGGTTTATGGCAAGTTGCCCAGTTAGTAGCAGGACTGTCAAAGGGTAAAGCGCTATTGGTTGTGGGGGATACAACGACACATCAATATCGTCAGGATAATCGAGCGGTATCCTCATTATTTGGTGATGCGGTTAGCGCTATCGCAATTGAAAAGTGCATGGAAAGCGATGAGATGGTGTTCTCGCTAGGAACCGATGGTGCCGGAGCGCCTTATCTTATTCAACCTAAAGGGGGAGCGCTCTCTCCCGGTGAATCCCCTGAACTCTTTATGGATGGCATGCAGGTATTTGTGTTCACCCTAAGGGAAGTTCCCTCTTCAATCACAGCCTGTTTAGCCGCTAAGGGCTGGCAAAACGCTGATGTCGATTATTGTGTAATGCATCAAGCAAACGAAATGATGCTAAAGCGATTAGGAGACAAGTTAGGTTTAACACATGAACAGCTAGTTATATCTATGGGGGAAGTCGGTAATACCAGCTCTGCATCCATACCTTTGGCATTAGGGTTAAGTTTAAGTGAACCGCTGCTAAAGGGAAGCGTAAACTTGGTACTGTCTGGATTTGGCGTTGGTTGGTCTTGGGGGACGGTTGCTTTAACACTAACCAAGCTTAAAGTTTGCCAGGTTATAGATCTAAGTCTGGCTCAATAGCGCGCTTAATTCGTGTTCTAAGTAGTCCGCAAGCCCTAACCAGTCATGGCGCTCCTGAGCTGCTAGCATATTAGGAATCAATTGAAAAATCACTTGTGCCCTTGGGTGTGAGCTGAGAAGGGGTTCTAATAGATCTAGTCCTTCGCGCAACCGCTGAGAGCCTTCTGCTTCCTGGCCTAATCGAAACGCGTGAGCGGCTTCAACAAAGTCACTTGTAATTACTGCATATGTCTCTTTTATATTCAAACTAACTCCTTGTACTGTGCGCCAATTATTCTGGCCCCTTCTAAACTCGATTGGTAGAATTTCACTTTGGGATGAATGCGAATATAGTGTTCCAGACTGCGAAGATAAGCTCTAAAGTTGAGATCTGTGGCGACACGTTTGCCATGGCCATTGAGAACCCAATGTTTTTTCTGCAATTGAGTCGAAGGTCCTAACATGCCGTCTTCCCAATGGGCGTGGGTTTTATTATTGGGGTAACAAAAATCACAGCCAAATAATGTGATTTCTTTGATTCCCAATGTTACCGCCAGATCAATCGCGGGGTGGATGACGCTGCCGTTGGTAAATAGCCTGATTTTTTGGTGGTGCTTAGCTAATTGATCGTAAATAGGGCTGGTTGAGTAGGCATTGAATTTGGGGCCTAGCCAATTAGATATCACCTCTTTTGATAGTGTAGGAAAGTAAACTAGGGTTATATCTTCCGGTATGTTTTCAGGGAAGTGTTCCAAGGTTATTTTACTGTCAATAGAAACTACTATGTCTGGAATGATTTTATTTTCAGTTAACGCCTTTAATGATGTATCAACGGCAATCATCAAGGGGCGTTGCCCAATCGGCAGAGCGCGTTGCCTGAGCAGATAGGAGTAATGTGTTTCTAGCGTCGGGCCTGCTCCAATCAGATGAGCATGAGATTGATGGTGAGTCATTTTCAGCGTTGCAGCATCTGGATCCTGTTCAATTGCCGATAGGTTTTCAAGTAAACGTTGCTGAATTTCTGGATTGTCTATCGTGTGGTGTTTGTTGGCATATGCACGATTATTTTCTAAGACCAATAGGTCTCTTAACTTTGCATTTTCATCATCAACCAGGAGTAGGTCGGGCGTAATGGCAATATAATGAGTTGCCAGCTTGTTCTGCTCGAGTTGGTGCACCAAAACGACTCTTTTATCGTTCAGCCATTCACTCTGATCTGTGTAAGAAAGCAATAAAGCAAACAGCGCGATATTTAGTGGGCAGATAAGTATTTGCTGTAATTGAGGATTATCTATCAGCAAGCTAGGTACATCGCCCATACCGATACCGTACACTGCGACATGCTTGCAGCCGCTGGGAAGCTGTTCGATAAATAGACGTGCTTCGGCCATTCTATCGTGGCGGCTACTTAGTTGAATGCCATTAACGCTAATGGTTTGAGTTTGGCCGGTAACAAGAGCGGCATCTAAATGATCGAAAGATGCGTGTTGAAGTGCAGAGGCAATGATAGGCCAACGCTGGCTGATGATGTTGAGATTGGCATTAAAAAGCTCAGTCATTGACACTGTCCCTCGAAGTCATGCTTCATCTATTAGGCTAGTTCACTAACTGGTCTCCCCACAGGAGAGCTTTAGCGACTTTAACGAAAATTGATGATTTTTAATCATTCTTTATTATTCAACATCTTATGATGTATTTTGGCATTTTTGACATTAACCGAAATTACTGTAAATTGGTTAAAATTACTCCCTATGGCGGCACAGGGGCGGCACCAGATTTACAGGTAAGTCATTATGAACACTGAAATACCTTTCACAAAACGTAGTTTTGAACAGCTAAAATTACCCCAAAAACGATATAGAATCCATGATATTGCCCATAGAGACTCAATTAAAGGCTTATTTTTAGACGTTTTGCCGTCTGGAAAAACCATTTTTCGCTTTCGCCGCAAGCGCTTAGGTCGAGACGTCACAATTACTATAGGGCACTTCCCAACAATTACAATAGAAAACGCCCGTAAACTCGCCGCAAAACACGCATCTGAATTGGCCGAAGGTCAGAACCCCAATGAGGTAAAACGCCAGCAGAAACTTGATGCAGAGCTTGAACGCGCGCTTTCAATGTCGGTACAGCAATTGTTTGACGTTTTTGAAGTGGAATTTGAGTTAAAGATTAAATCGGGCGAGCGGCGTCAAAAGTCCTTACAAGATATTCGCGCTACATGGCGAACCCATCTGCAAACACGAATCGGCCATTTGCCTATCGATAAGATCACTGAGCAAGAAGCCAGTAATCTGTTAAAACTGATTCTAACTAAACGCTCGGTGTCAGTACGCAATAAGTGTTTAACCTTGCTTAAGTCGATGTTTGCCGAGCAGCAGATCAACCCCTTTGGCAAAATCAAAAAACTGGCCGATACCAAACGCGAACGCATTCTGAGTCAGTTGGAAGTTAAGAGCTTGCTTGAGGCGCTCAATGATGAAGAAGCCATTTACCGTGATGTGGTCATGACGCTACTGCTTACTGGTCAACGTAAAAGCTGTGTATTCAGTATGGAGTGGAAGGAAATCGATCATCAGCGTGGTATCTGGCTTATCCCAACCACTAAGATGAAAGTGAAAAAGCCTCATGCAGTACCATTAACCAAGGAGGTGATGGAAATTCTTGAGCGGCGAAGTAGTGAGGCCAAACGGGGTGAGAAATATGTCTTCCCGGCAAGTAAAAGTCTGTCAGGTCACATCACTGAAAAGTCAGGTAAGGGCAGCTTTTGGTGGCGTATTACTCAAAGAGCAGGGCTGAGAAGTGAAAAGAAGGGCGAAAGTGTCACCATTCATGACCTGCGCCGAACCATTGCCAGTTGGAGCGTGATGCGCGGCGGCAACATTCAAACTACCAGTAAGCTACTCGGTCACAGTGATATTAGTATTACCGCCAGCACCTATGCGCACTTAGATATTGAGCAGGTGAGGCGAGAGCTTGGGATCACCACGGCGGCCTTATTGGGTTTGGGAGGAGAGACAGGTCAAAAGCTGGAAAGCAGGGTAGAGCGGCTTATCAGGGAGATAGGGGAACTCTCGCCGGATGAGCGGCGAGAGTTGATGGGGAAATTGTTTATAAATAATGGATAAACTAGTTTAGATAGGAAATACAACACCACAGATGAATAAAGCTCCTTTGAGTAATTAAGGTTTACAATTTAAATCTGTTTCGAATTGCTAGTCCTATCAAGAATAATAGTGTCATTGATAGAGTTGAATAAATTATCATGGATACACCATAATAATATGGTAAAGAGTCTTTGAATAGTTGTTCAATAGCATGTGTTCTTAAGTCTTTTGCTACGTTCAAAAATGGTAAGCTATTTGACATTACTAACTCAATAGAACATCCAAAAGTTGTAATAACGTCAAGGCTTCTATCTTTAACTGAACTGTAGGCGCTTACTGTAAAGAGTGACGCTAAAGAAAGAGAGGCTAGAATGAATAATATTACAGGCCTAGCAATGCTTCTGCCGTAGTCGCTCATCAAACTGTAAGCAAGATCAGGTAATGATTTTAAAACTCTGTTTTTCTTCCATCTCCTTGATGAAAGTTCAATTGCATGAAACTCGATAGCTCTGTCATGGTCTTTATTTTGCTCAGCCAATTCTTTGAAACGTCTTATTTTGGGAATTAGTGCCTTATCAGAGATTTCATGTGTAGTTATTAGCCCAAATAAGTGTTTTTTTTCAGTTTTTGGTATGGAATATTCAAATTCATCTAAAGAAAAATGATTATTTAACTTTGTATGGCATAAGTTCGGCAGGAAGTTAAATTTATTCTCACTGAAGTCGACTCCTCCAGAGAAGTTTGAAAATCTCAGATCTATATCTCTAATAAAAAACGAATTTTTTAATTTTGATAAATTGAAACTGCCGCCAAAAAAACCTGATTGTGATGAAATGTAGGAATTGTTTAAGTCGGAATTTGTAAGATTTATATTGCCATTTTCGACTCTGATTCTATCAAGGTTTATTTTTGAATTGGAAATGTTGGCACTAACAAGTACTAGGTTGCCACATGACATTTTTGCTCTTTCAAAGCTCAAGTTTCTGCGACTTAAGTTAGTGCCTTTAAAAATCACGCTGGACTCATCTAATGTAGATTCTTTAAAGGAAAGTGAAGTGTTTTTGTCGATTGATTCAAGTTTCGAGTTGGAGAAGTCGATCAAAATATTTCTGAATTGAACTCTCTTGAAGTTTATTTCTCCAGCACTCTTTATACAGTTATCGAATTTTAGTTCACCATTTGAAAATTCAGAGTTCTCAAATGTTAAATGCCCTCTTCCAAAATCAGAGTGATTGAAAATTACTTTATTGGAATTGAATTTACAATTAACAAACTTAATGTTGGCTTGGTAAATATAAGTTTTTTGAAAGTTAATTGTTTCAGCTTTGAACTCAGCATTTGAAAAGTCCAATTCACGACCAAAAAATTTAGTGTTAATGAATTTAATTTCATTGCATTTAAAGGAAGCACCTTTAAATTTAACATTAGCGCTCCCAAATTCAGCATTTGTGAAGTCAACTTTTTTACAGTGAAATTTAAAGTTTTCAAATGAAATGTCTCTTAGTACAAGTTGTCTAAAATCATAGCTAGAAAAATCAATAGTCAAATTCGGATTTCTTTTTATAAAACTATTCCACTTTTTTGATCCTTTCAGCCAAAGTTGAACAGCAGAATCCCCTGATAATAAAGATATGCCTGTCATATGCTTCCTATAATATAGTAGGTTTCTATTATTTTGGTTTTTGTAGGCGTTATTTCTCTAGCTTGTTTATCGATTTTTCAATAGCATTAACCATTTCCAAATATTTTCTAATATACTTGTCTTCGATGCATTGATGCTTACTATCATATACTAAAAAAGAGATAATGTAGGATCTGTAACCAGCTAATTTATGTATCAACTGAGATCTGTAATATTGCTTTTCAAAAGCAACGGTTGCTGGAGGATACGGTATATTTGATTTATCAATACTTTCTTTTAGAATCGTTTTGAAAATGCTCTCAGGGCTAAGGTTTTTCTTGGTTATGGCATGTATTACTTTTGATATAAAATGGGTCTTCTTATTCGAGAGCCTAATGGATCCAGTAGAAAAGTGGCCTTCACAACCTTCTATTACGTAGCCATTGAGAGAGATTGTATGGTGTGAGCGAATAGTCTTTTTAGGGTTTAAATTGAACTTATGCTGACCAATTGAAAGAATGTCTGAAATATCATCAATAAATTTATCTGAATGAATGAAACTGAGTATTTCTAATTTTTGCTCTCTATTATCTTCAGCATTTATTAATAGTGATGGGAATTCTACACGCTTAAATTTTTTAAATTTATTTGAGATTTTCATTGAGAAAATCATGTCATCAGCGTAACGACTGTAAGTAATGTTATTGTGGTAGCAGTAGTCTTCAATCAATAGATCAAACTTTCTAAATACTATGTTTGAAATAACAGGAGATAATTTGAATCCTATGGGGAGAACAGTGACACCTCTAAGTTCTATATTTGGAGAGTCATCTGGAATAGTGTATGTAACTAAATTTATGAAAGTAGTTAGTAAAGACTGTTTGTTTCCATTATTTATAAGGTAGTCTTTTTTGAAATAATTTTCAAAGGCTTCTGTTAAAAGATCTATTCCTATGGAGTGAAAAAAGTTTTTTATATCAAGCCTGATAAAATGAAAATTTTCCCTGTGAGGCTCAATAAAATCGAGGTAGGAGCGCCCTTTAATGAAAGCCTTTGCACAACGATTTATTTCGATGTTATTTAGAAATAGCTGGTTAAGTTTATTGTGTATAGCTAAAATATTTTCACCTTCATCTCCATTCACTTTTAAAGAATAAGCAAATTTATTTCCGATTTTTTTTTCGGAAACCAACTCCTTTGCTATTGGTTTGACAGGACTATCATTAAGTCCAAGTGTTTGGGTGAAAAATTTTTTGTCTAATTTCATACTTTAAATTTGATTGAGTTCGATACCGAGCAACCCTCACGAGCATTGACTAGGTGACACCTAGTCAATGATCGTGCCGTAGGATAGGGATACGATCAGATAGGATGCCAATTAGTCATTAGTTAGGCTAAGAAGCGTCTAGCGCTTGATAGGTTACCCTATCCCTATAATTTCTATCGACTTTAATCAAGCTGATTATTCCATGTAACTCTTGAAAAGTAAAGTTAAAGTTTTCTTCAAAACTTACAGATAACTCTTTCTCTTCGTGTTCTTCTATTTTATTAATGCAAAAATCGGTAAAGGCTGTGACCCAGCCATGTGTTTTTCCAATTTTATAAGGGAAAAATCTTAGAACGTCTTCTTTAATTATTTTTATTGCTTGTTTTATATTGGGATTCAACATAGTGCTCTTTTTATTTAATAATGTATCAGATTTCCCTTCAAATACTAGCCTAAATACGTTAGCCAATTGATTATCTGTAAGCTTTAGTTTACTTATTTTTCGTTCTAGAGTTCTTATATAGCGACGCTTTATTTTAATAGAAAACGATTTTGTTTTTTTGTCGACAGTTTTCACTCCATTAACGCAGTGTAACTTTCCAAATGTTTTTTCAACATTTTTTGATGAATTGTATTCAGCAATCAGCAGGTTTATGTTTTCGCCAGAAAAATTATGATTTATCTCAAGGCTATCAATTGTGTTCTTAATCCATTCTACAAAATAAACAATACTCGCTTTGTTAATTAGTAGTCCTTCGGTTGTCGTTGATACTACTAATTTGTTTAGTTTGTGATGAATGGTTTTGTTTATAATATTGGCGAAGCTTAATGCGTTAAACTTATCGAATTCTATGGTGTTCTGATTTATTGATGATTTTGGAAGTTTATAATTAAGTAAAAAGTCTGCGTTGGCCTTTACTCTATAGTCTTGTGATTGATATGTTGAGTATTTAAGCTGCTTTGATAAATTGTGAAGGTTGATTTCGTTTTTCTTGAACGTGATAGTGTTCTTAGCGGTATCAATGGTAATAGCCTTATCCATGTCATAAAGAATGCTATATTTTATTGATTTTTTTCCAATGCTATTTGCTACCCCATTTATTGTCACTTCATTTGCCTTGCAAATATCAATGTTGTATAAGTGTGGAAACTTGGATATAAGTCTAATGTTTCCAAACAATTCTAGTTCTGTTTCGCCCTCTACAAATAATATATACTCGCTAAATAGTAGCCTCGCCTCATTATCTGAAAATATATTATAGAATCTTCTATCTTGATTTTGAGTACATATCTTCGAAATTTTTGTATTATCCCTGTCATCTTTTGACAAGTGCAATATTTGATGTTCTCCCGGTTTGTTAAATAGTTTTATAATTTGCTTTGTTATATTTGGTGAGTGTGTGGATAAAAATATTCTTGGCATCGGGGTTGCGTATTTACCCTTCTCGAACACGGGTTTTGTTTTTTTGTATTTTTCAAATAACTCAGATATTTTTAGTACAAATAATTCATTTTTTTGCAGTGAATTCCAAGCTCCGGCTCGTCCACATAGACTAAAGGTTCAATAAACTCCCTTCGACTAAGAGTTATTAATAGAGAAATAAACAGCTCAAGATATTGATACGAGTTCGTTCCATCCGATTGAGAATCAAGTGATTGCCCGTTAATGTTAAATGCATCACCGTTTAGGCCAACCTTTATATAATTTAGTATCTCCTCTTCATACTTGTAATCAGTTGTCGCAATACTGCTTTTCATGTTTAACACAAAGTCTAAGTAAGAGTTACTTTTAGGTGATACCTTATCGTTTATATATTCTACATGTTTATCTTTGTCAATTTCAGACAAATTTAAAAATTTTAGCTTGCTAATATTTTTCCATATATTAGTCCAATCATGCAGGTCTAATCTCCTCATATCTAAAATGAAAAACGGATGAATTCTATGAAGTATTTCATGAATACTCTTTTTGCTATCTGACCATTTAACTGAACCATCTTTGTGAATGAATATTGTTAGAGTGTAGCTATATGTTTTCTTATCATTCCGATTATCGTTGAAGAGTTCGTTGAAAATATGGTTGTGATATGTGCCATTTTTTTTTGAAATATTGGACGAAACTACACTTCGCAACCTTCTTAAATCATAAGTGATAGAAATGCTGCCTACCTTTGAGTAGCCAGAGTTCAATTCTGGAGGAATTACTCTTTTATTTGATAGTTTATCGTAGAAAAAAGTTAATGCTTTGGCTAAATTTGTTTTCCCTGCATTATTCATTCCTACTATACAGTTTATTTCTGATATGTCGTTTATTGAAATGCTTCTGAAGGAAAGTACATTCTCAATACTAATTGATTTAACTGCCATGTCAAATTTAGTTGTATGGTTGAATAGTCATTAATTGTATCAGTAGTGGTACAGGTTATAAATAGTTTACGGTTAGAAATTGTATCTTTAGTGCATTCGATAGCTCTACTACAATAGTCTAATAGGATTCGTAGTTTTTTATTGTTTTCAATGGTACAAGTTCCGTTGAGAATGAGAGATGTTGCTAGGTATAAAGTTGATTTATGTACACTTATTGACAGCACTCCAAGGAAAAGCGGTCTGTGCTGTCAGCCTGAGAAAGCGTCCATTGGTGGATTCGGGTGATGATTTCCACCCCAAAGCTGACAATGCCTCTGATGCGCGTTAGCGCTTCATCTCCGTAGCGGTTGGTTTTGATTGCGGGAATGTCCGGGGCAAATTCGGAACTGATTCCCGGACTCTCGGCTTCTATTCCCGCAAGGGTTGCCGAATTTTCGGGAATGGTTCCGGGCTGTGTTTCCGGAGCTAATTCTGGGCTATTCCGGGAATGTTCAGGATTTCCGGGGCTGGTTTCCGAAAATAACTCCGGATTTTGCTTGGCTTCACGTACCTGTTCATATAAGGGGCGGATCACTTGCTCCTGCCGTTTGCAGAATACGCCCCCCATTTGCTCGGTGTAGCCTTGCCAGTCGCCTTGGTCTGCGCATTGGCGAATAGATTCAATCCAATCCAGTTCTGCGGCCTTAATGGCTTCCATGCGTCTTAGTTCCCGCCATACGGTGACACAGGCCCCGCCCAATTGCTGAAACTGGCGAATGCCCCACAGCGACGCCCAAGCGCGAACCCGGATTGCTGAGTCTTTGGCATCCTTGCCATATAGGTCTTGGTCTACGCCTTCACCATCGATGTTCTTGGAAATGTACTTGGCGATATAGCCCGTTGCAGAGCCTTTGCTTGGGTCGATTTCTTCCACCTTAAGGCGGTGTTTGGCTGCGCCCGGTTCATTGCCGTCTTCTTCAAAGGCGTAGCGGTGAAACACTTTTAGTAGGGCTTGGGCCTGCTCGGGTTCAACAAACAGTAACAGGTGCCAATGGGGGGGGCCGTCGTGATGAGGCTCGGCAACTCGAAAGCCAAAAATGCCAATGCCCTGATTGCCAAGGGCGGCGCGAATTCGCTCAAAGGTGCGGCGAAGGTATTGCTGACCATCGAGAGGGGTTGCGCCATTCCAGTTTGGATTCCTCATTCCGGCCTTGGACAGACTGCGGTGATACTTTGAGGGGCAGGTGAGTGTGATGAACAGCGCCTGATGGCCCATGGTCTTGCTGCACTCTTCGAAGCCTCGGGTTCTGACCATAAGTTCTTGTCTGCGAATGCTCGGATTGGACACATTTAGGCTTGAGAGTTCGGCAAGGCTGGCGCTGTAACCATGCTCATTGGTGGCTATGGTGCCTTCCAAAAAGCTTTGGTTTTCCTGCCAGCGGTGACGGATTTTGCCAAGGCCCAGGTTGCTGATGTAAATCCCCTTGGCCCGATTTACCTGGTTGTAGCGCCGTGACAGGGTTTCACCTTCCCTGATGTGTTTGGTTTTAAGCTTTCTGCGCCACCACTGCTCATCCTTGGCGCGATTGATAGCGCCCTTTACTTTAATGGCGTCATCCCCAGCAATATGGCCCAAAGCGATAGCTTTCAAAACCCGCTTTGCAAGCGGCGGCGGTGTTATACCTTGGCTTTGGATGTAGCCAGTAATCAGAGCATAGAGCGCGACCAGATTCAGGCAAGGATTGTTGGCAAGAAGCCTTAATACATGGCGGGAGTGAATCTTGGCTGCCTGTGTGCAATCTCTGTCTTGAATGTTGATGTGATAGAAACGCTTGGACTTTCCCATAACAGCGGCAATGGCTTTACGCTCGGCCAGCACATGCAGGTTAGCTTCCCGGCGAGAGTCTTTGGCGGCATAGTCGGCCATGATCTCTTGCCGGAATACCTCGGGCACACCATAAAGCTGTTTGTTCAGCCATTCGTTATCGTGTGGATGGACTTCAGGCATAGTCGGCCCCCGTTAACGAGTCGCTTCTAGGTAAATCTGTTTCTGAAATCAGGGCGGCAAGCTGTTGCCCCTTGAGGCTTAAACTGACCCGGCACCATCTCATTCCGGCAAAGAAGCTATCCTGCTCCTTTGTCAGCCCTTCCCGTTTGAGCGCAAACAGGCTGCGCTTATTGAAGTGGCCGGGATAATCCGGCATTTCTGCTACCTTACCCAAATCTGGGCAAAGTTCGGTGCAGACGTCCACCGAACGGCCCTGTGCCAGCCACGCAAGCAAAGTTGCCTGTTCGGTGCTGAGTTGGCTATCTGCTTTGGTTAGGTTCGGTATTGCCGTTACCAAATTCGGTACAGGCTTTCGGTTGCCGTTATGGTGCTTGTTCCGCTTCACTTTGCTCATGGCTGCACCTCCTCAAGCTGGGGTGCCAAGCTATGGCAAGTGGAGTAGGGCCAATTTGGGATGGATGTGTTGGCCCCTGTTAGGTAACGGGCACCGAATTTGGTGATTGAACCGTATCCGTTAACGGTGGCTGTACCCGTTGGGATTTTGCACTCCGTACCCGTTAACGGGTACAAGGGGCGAATAGTCGTTAACGGGTACATGGCCCCGTTATGTAACCTAACGGGACGACTGCAGCGGTTGGGTAAACGACCCTTGATTGATTTTGAGTTTCGCTTAAAGAGTGTGTTCATAGACCCTTCCGTTAACGAAGGTGTCTATGTCGATTTGGCGGTACATTACGCGCCGCCCAACTTTGACGAACTTAAGTGGATAGCGCCCGGTACAGCGCCAAACGGACAGGGTGCCTTCAGTCACGCCAAGCGTCTTGGCTACTTCGGCTGGGGTTAACAGTGGATTTGTCATGGTTGCTCCTGATCAATTTGAATGAGTCAGGAGCAAGATTAGGGAAGGGCGGTTAGCATGTATGCGCTACTCAGGGCGTAAAAGGTGCTTCTCACCCTGAGAAGCATATCTTAACTAATTATAATTTATTGATTATTTGCTGAAGTTTAAGCATGGCCTCAACTCGCTCTGAAACCTGCGGTTTTAGCTCGGGAGGCAATGGGGGCAAAGAAATCGCTTCATAGCCAGCCGCTTCTACGGGGCCAGCAAAGTCGTGTTCCCACACTTCACCATTGTCCGAATTGATGAGGTACATATCATCTTGCTCAAGGTCGATATCGTTTGACTTGGCAAACTCAAGCCACGCGTGTTGCTTTACTGGGTCTGTTTCGGACTCGGCTAATTGAGCAAGCGAGTCACGCTGAGGCTCTTGAAATGTAAACAACTTGTCCCATTGGTTCAGAAATTCAATTTCGGTCTTTGATTCGTCGTCCAACGCGATTTCCCAGAGTTCGATGACTCGCCACATGATTTCACCTGCGTCCAGTTGATAGCAAACGGACTGTTTGGGAAGTGAATAATCTTCGGCAGTAAGAATCTCTTCTACATTTGGGGTCGCAAGGTCGGAAATAGTGGTAGCAGCTCGAAAAGTTTCCAGAGCTTGTTTAACAGGTAACATACGGCCGTAGTTATCTGCCCACTCTATTTGAACTTCCGCTAATCTATCCCCTGCAAGCTTGCGCTTGTACCAGTGTTCGCTGGCGTCATTTTGGTACACTCTTGAGTACTCTGCATCTAACCAAAGCATTTCCAAAAGCCTTGATTCTTTGTTTCCTTCTCGGGATATCTTTCTAAGTCTTTCGAACAGCGTCGGCACGTCGATTTTTATGCCTTCAAACTCAAAGGTGTGATCACTAGGCAAAGTATATAACGAGTCATCTTCGTCAAAATTACAATACAGATAATTGAATACTTGCCGGTTTATAAGCTCTGCATGTGATGAGTTAATGAACTCCAATTCGGAAGCTACCAAATGTGCCAACTTGGTAGCGACATCCTCAGTTTGTTTCAGTGTCGCCGCTTTTTGAATACAGCGTTGGTATGCCTCATCAGGGGTTGGTCTATCTAGTTTTGAAGGATCTGCTGCGTTTTTTAATGCGGCATAACTTTGCTGCCCAAAGTAGGCGGCAATGACTTCGTACACCTGGGCTCGGGTGAGGGTACAATTCGGCAGTGATTTGGCCTTAACGGAAATGTTATAGGCTTGAGTGGAAAGCATGTTCATAAACAAACTCCACGGATCGAGCGCTGTACTGTGTTTCAGTTCCGCATGTGATTATGGAAAGCGAACTCGACCCGGCTTGTCTATGGAATGTGATAGATGGGTAAAGCTATATTTTAAGGACTTTCGTCAGATTGCCTGTTTTCACTCACATGCAAGTGAGGCGGGCGCCTAAATGTGAGTTTAGATGGACTTTGTTACTTGAGTCAAGACAACTTATTTTTAATACGTTCTTCTTCCAAAAACCATTTATATACGGTTTGCATGCCTTGATATTCAGAACTAAATGGGTGGTTGATATCCTTCGCATAGGCTGCAATCGCAGTGTAGAGGGTGATTCTGGCTTGACTTGGGTTTTGGTAAGACTTTTTCCGATAGAGTGAGATGGCGTAATCTTTACGCTGGCGATTTTTGGAATGTCGAGATGGCTCGCCCTTTTTTGAATAAGATTTTGCCGACTCTATGACACCTTGTACTTTAAGGATTTCCTCTCTAAGGGATTTACTATTTGGATTTTCTTGTCCCAAAACTTTTCCCCAAAGCTGATCAAAAAACATAGTGGATTGCTCTGGTAAATTCCCAAGATGACAGGCGATTGCACTTTTTAAAAGATTGAATCTTTGAATATTCTCATCACTATCTTCATCACCTTCAATGTAGATAATTGGCCTTACTCCCTTGAAGTCTTCAAGGAGAATTCCTAGTACAGGTTTTATGTTTATCAAAAGCTCTGAAATGGTTTTAGAAGAAGCAACCAATTTAACTTTCTCTGGGTCTGGTTGGATATCGAGAGCTTTAATCACAAGTTGAGAAAGTGCACTAAAAACTTTAGCTATCGCTTTATTGCTCTCATCGAGTAGCTCTAGTCCATCAGGATCTTTTGCCAGAATTTTAAGTTGCTCTTCTTGTGAAGCATTTTCTGCTCCATATCGATCGCCACCTTTAATATATTTATCTAATGCACGCATTGCATTACTGTATGATTCAAATTCTTTAGTGGATTCTTCTCCACTCAATATTCTCTGCGCTTTGCTTAAGCCACAGGGTGTGGCTGAAGAGGTAGTGGGGGGATTTTTATTTTGTTCCGAAGACTCATCCATTTTCAGGTATTTCCTTGTCTAGAGTAAGACAAAAACTATTAGAAATGGGGCAAAAAGTCTACAACTGAGGTTAACTGAGTAAAACAGGCGTTATTCAAAAAAGTTATAACAAAAAGTGCTAAAAAAGGCCTGTTCTATGGCGGCACAGGGGCGGCGCCAGATTTTGCTAAAAACGTAAGTGATTGAACTTTATAAGTAAAAAGGTCCATCTGGTCTCCCCACAGGGGATAAGCCAATCTAATGCACCTACCTTAACGAATCTTAATAAACCCATATACAGCAAGACTTTAATCGGGTTTTGATGATAAGCTGACCTTAACAAATCTATGCGAATATAGCTATAAATTTACCTCTCTGGTGGTTTATAGGTGGTTTATGGGTGGCTTAAATGGAACGGTTTAAATTTACGAAGTCAAAGCTTCAAGCCCTTGCTAGTAAAGGGATTTCGGCTTGGTACGCCGATTCAGAGGTTAAAGGCTTATGCTTTCAAACGACTTTAAAAGGTGGTTTATTTTTCAAGTTGATTAAGAAGTTTGAGGGAAAGAAACTTACTATCAGCCTTGGCAGTTTCAACTCGATGACCATTGAGCAAGCCCGTAAAGCCGCATTAGATAACCTTGAGCAATTAAGGCAAGGCATAAATCCCAACGCAGAAAAGGCAGCGAAGAAAGCCCGCAGACTGAACAGCTTTACTTATGCAGATCTGTTTGCCGTTTACAAGGCTGACTTTCAAATCAGGATCAAGGCTGGCGAGCGCAGAGCTAAATCGCTAGAAGATGCTGAATCAATGTTTAAGCTTCACGCGCAGCCATTATTCAAAAGCAAAGACGTTCGCGATCTAAGTAATGATGATGCTCGGAAAATTATTGTTGACCTTAAAACCGCCAAGAGCGCAGCAGTTAGCAACAAGTGTCTGACTCAAATCAAATCAGTTTTTAACTACGCCAAAAAAGAAGGTCTAATTTCTGACAATCATTTTGCAGTTGCTAAGAAGTTTGCAGAGCAGCCGCGAGAGCGAGTATTAACCGAAGAAGAGGAAGGTAGATTGTTGTCGGCGCTTGATGAAGAACCGCAGATCTATAAAGACATTGTATTAATCGCTTTGATGACGGGACAGCGTAAAAGCTGCGTATTGTCTTTGAGGTGGGAAGAGATAGACCCGCAGCAAAGAATCTGGGTAATTCCCGCCAGTAAAGCCAAGTCTAAGAAAGGGTTGGTGGTGCCACTAATACCTGCTGCAATGGAAATTTTAAACCGAAGGAGTCAAGAAGCTGAGCAAGGCGAATCTTTTGTATTCCCTAATAAGCGAAGCAAACTAGGTCATGTGGTTGAGAAAACGGGGCAAGGCTCATTCTGGAGGCGCGTAACAAAGCGTGCAGGGCTTTATTCAGACGACAAAGCCCAACGGTTAACCTTTCATGATTTAAGGCGCTCAACAGCCACCAGAATGGCTAGGGCGGGCATTGAGCTAGCCATTATTCAAAAGGCGTTAGGTCATAGCTCTATAGCGATTACACAGCGCACCTATGCACACCATGATTTAACTCAGGTTCGTGCAGGTCTTGAGCATATCCGGAATGAGCCACAATCAGCCATAGACGCTCTTAAAGATCAATTGAAGGCACTTACACCAGAACAACAAAAAGAATTGCTAGGAGGGCTTTAAAGGTGAGTAAAAAAAAGCAAGATATACCGCTTTTTAGTGAAGAAGATGAAAAAATAAGACTCCATGCTTTGATAGAGCGTCATGATAAGGATGTTCAAAAGTTAGTTGAATTAATCGACTTACTGATTGACGACGTTAGCAAGCCTTTTATTAATCAAGCTGATATTGATCAGCATTTTAAAAATAGTGTTCGTTACCCTAGACCTTCTATCGTTTTTGGTAGAGTAAAGGGACAAGCGTGGATCAAAGGCTTAATAAATCAATACATAAAGGATGTCTGTGATTCGGCAGGTAACGTCGGGGGCGCGCGGGGGTTTAATCGTGGCGCAGAAGGCTTAAATAGGTTACATCTAGATGGTGAAAAAAGAAAAAAAAGCAATGCAGGTCAGACTCCCAAAGCAATACTGGCAGAGTTTAAGGAAGAAGTTTTGTATTCGCTTACCTCTAACCCTAAGCTGACTGGATTAACCGCAGAGGGGATTATTAAAGAACTTAACAGTTTGCTTGATGAGCGGAAAAGGCAAAGATTCGCAGGTTATTTAAATGCAGATAAAACCAATAACCTAGCAATAATTCGTAAAGTTAAAAAGGAACACTTAAAATCGTGATTTTAATGTTTTAGATTAATATCGCGATTTACTTATTTGCTGTTAAATATCATGCACATGTATGCTCTTGGAGTAAGTTAAATACACTATGAGGGCACAAATACATGAACAATCAAAACCTACTAAACAATTCAGAAGCAGCAGCTTATTTAGGCGTAACAGAGGGAACTCTAACAGTCTGGAGAAGCTGCGGCAGATATAACCTCCCTTTTGTAAAAGTTGGTCGCTTAGTCCGTTACAGGCTGACCGATTTAAACGCATTCTTAGAAAGCAGAACCCAAACCAAAACCGCTTAGGTTTATCTCTTATAGGGAAAATCCTAGGCATTTAACCGCCTGATTTAAAGTTGGTTATTTTGATTGGTTCTAAAAAACTATCTATAAACCTACTTTTGAAGGCAAACCAATCAAAAAAAGAGGTAAATATGAAGCGTATAAATGCAAAGAAACTAGATGCTGCAAAGAACTTGTTAGCTCGAATGCTTGATGGTGAGGAGTTCACAGAGAAAGATATTTCTGACCAATATGGGTACGGGGGAAGTAGGTTGATTGACGTAATTAGATATGAACCGCTATGGGTTCCTGTTCCCGATGCTAGAAAAGGTCGGATTTATAGGGTTATGCCTGATGAGATTCGAGGTTATTTTGACGAGAACTGCCGCAAAATTCAGAAGGATAAGCAACAAAGTAAGTATTACGCACAAGAGCATGCGCAGGCTAAAAACAAGCTACTTGAGATTTCAAAGAGAAACCAGGCATCAAAGAGTAGAGTGCTAAATATGGTCTACGAGGTGTTAAACGAACTGACGGCCAACGATGACCCAGAAAAACAAAAGGAGCCTAAGCAGTAAGCCTAAACCCCTTTCATAAAACTATGGTTAGCGGCTCAATCTTAGCGGAACGACCGTTAACCATCCCTTAAGGATAGCTTAGACATGCTCAATCATTCAAGCGTAAATGCGGCGTTTAGAAATTCACTGGTTTGTGACCCCTCGAAAAATAAGAAGGTTCAAGGTGGCTGGTATCTGGCGATTATCAAATCACTGGTTTGTGACCCGTTTAAATATTATCTATGGGGCATCAATGAAGTATGTTTGTAAGAAATCATCATTTAAATATGGAGATTGCATCATTGAGATCCCAAACGGCTCATTAGGTTGGTGTCGGGATATTATGTTTTCGGCACTTAATCAAATTGAGGCATTGCTATCGGTTACAAGTCGAGTGTTCATCATTCGATTTGATAGTCATGTATCTGGTTACTCGCAAGACAACGCGCAGATCTCAGTATTTAGAAGGAGGTTAATAAAATCTTTGAGAAGGCGTTACCCTGATTTGCTTTTCGGTTACATATGGGTAAGAGAACAGGAAAAAGCCAAGCAGCAGCATTACCACTTTGCATTCATTGTCGACGCTGAAAGGGTTCCTTCTGCAAGTGTGGTACTTGATGCAGCGATAAAGACATGGGAAAGGCTGACAGATATTCACCCACACGTACCTAAGCATCCGTATTACATTGTTAAGAGGGGAGATGAGCAAAGCTTTATAGAGGCGGCGGAGCGCATTAGCTACTTGGCAAAGTCTAGGGGGAAAGGTTACAGACCTGAACAAACTAAAGACTATGGGGCAAGTAGATTTAAGATGAAAGCTGCAAACGATTCCAGATTCTAGTCGACACAGGGGGGAGCTGAGCTACATACCTACCGTCCACCAGCTGGTGATTAGCAAGGCTAATTAAGATAGGAAGCGCTGTCTTTTTAAGTAGCCCAAAAAAACAACCATAAAAAACCTAAAATAAACCTGTCAAAACTTGTCGTTAAATTGAGTTATTAGAGTCCATAAAAAGGAATAAACGACAGATTTTCGGACGCATTAGAGATGTGTCAAATTGGTCAATGTTATTTTTAGCTTTATTCCGTTGTTAAGCACTTAAAATAAAACGGTATACCTATTCAGGAAATCAATTGTTTATCGGCTCTTGGTATGAGGCGCAGGGAGTGACATTTGAATATAAAGGATGCTCATTAAGATATTCTACAGTGCGCGCTATTGTTGGTTTCCCTCCAGCGTCGAAAACCATGTATATGACAGCAACATCTTTATCTTGCGGGGCATTAATTTGAGCCGTATAAAGAAAGCCGTTCTCATTGAAGATATCAACATTAAATCGCCTATCTTCCGTTTTAACTAGCCAGTCAAAATATGCAGCACTATTCATACTCCAGTTGAGGTCACCACGAAACTCTACTGCGTTAAACCCCTCAGTATACCCAATGCCATAAATATTGTAGGAATGACCTGTTAAGTATTGATAATCAACACGCATTGCAATGCAGACATTGCTGTATTGTTGAGGTGGGGGAGCAGGTTTGTCTGCTGGTGTATCTGAATCACTACCGCCGCATGCTGATAGTAAGAATAGAGAGACAACAGCTAGTTTTTTCATATGACAAGTAATTCCATCCATAGATTAACTGGCGATGATATAGCTAGATAAGCTTAAAGTCACTGAATAACTTAGAATGCACCATCCTAAATTGCCCTAATGTTTCTAAAGTGGTCTATAGGTGGTTTATTTGTATGACTCTAATTCAACACGTTGTTATTTAAGTGTTTTTTTTGATAATGGTCTCCCCACAGGGACTCGAACCCCGATCGATCGCTTAGGAGGCGACTGCTCTATCCTGTTGAGCTATAGGGAGACGCAAGTGATTATACTGTTTTTCATCGCGATGAAAAGGCTTTAGATTTAGTTGCTTAATTAGTGCACTAATTAAGTTAGATTTTAATCGCGATGTCGTTAATTTGTATGTTGATCGCGCCGTTAGCGCCTTGCAGCAGGGCGGTGGCGCTTTCCTGTGTCACCTGGTCTATGGTGATCTTGGCGCGCGATTCGCTGGCGACCGCACGCATATTATCAAGTCGATCCGGCAGGTTTTGCTGTAGCACCAGTTGGAATTTATCCCCAACTTTCACGCCATGATTGCGCCCCAGGTTGATGATCACCCGGTTGTCGACACGGGATACCACCTGACCAAGTAACGGGCGGCAGTCGAGCACCTTGTCGATATCTTCGCTGGCCTGGGTCAACAGCATTTCGATGTTCTTACCATAGCTGGATGCCCAAAAACGGTTGCTCTGGGCTGGTACCGTCGCTTGGCGCTCAAATTCCCATGGGGCAGGGGCGTCATAGTACTCACTCCAGATCTGCTCGCCGCTGATGCCATGATACAGAGATAGACGTAGCTGAAACTGGCGCTGAGGATAGCTATCCCAGAGGCCAAACAGGCTGGCTTCGACCGGCTCGGTAGAGATGTCGATGATCTCCGGCAGCAGAATGTATTGACTGTCGGTGATTTCGCTAAGCCAGCTGGGGAGGCGATAGCCGCGGATGTCGATCAATGACTGCTCGATATCGAGTCGCTCGTTGGCATGAACATGGGCGAAACTCGCCTTGCCCTCGCGGGCGATGATGCTGCCGAGCTTTTCCGACAGGGCTTTCTCGAAGTTACCAAGGTTGCCATATCTGAGTTGGCTGCGATCGGCAATTTGCGCCTGGGGCACCAGGATGGCCGCCTTGAGTTGACTCATCCCACAGGTCTGCACCTTAGCGTTTTGCAGTACATCGACTCTTAGGTTGACGCTGAGGGTATCGCCCTGGATACGCTCGCTGATAAGCTCGACGCGGCCGGCTTCGGCCTGCTGCGACATCGAGAACTGAGTCTGGGTTAGCTGACCGTTCTGTGTCTGCTGCATGCTGGTAAACTGGCCACCCGATTGCAAAGTGACATAGCTCAGCGCCTGCGCTATGGCATCTTCTCGCGCCTGGGTGATATTGCCGTTGATGATCTTGGCTTCGCCCTGGGCCTCAAGCCACTGAGCCATCACCTGAGTGTTAAAGGCGGCGAGTAACAGCAATAGTAATTGAATTCGTTTCATTGTATCTGTCTCAACTGAGCCGGTTTATCTAGCGCGTAGCTGGTGCCAAAATGCTGACAGTTTTTGCGCCCATTCTCATGTTCCCATTGATTAGTTAGACTCAAAGCAATATCTATGCCTGAGTTGGTTAAAGTCAGTCAAAGTTAGCCAAAGCTAGTCAAAGTAAGCCAAATTCGGCCACCGTCAGGTCATTTGCCGAACACTAGGATGACGAACGCCAATCAGTCCCTCAAGGATTCGCCGAGTTTGCGCCCAATACGTGAGGCTAACCCTAATAGGTGTAAATCGAACAATGCTAAGCTTATGGCATATATATTGCTGCATAATTGCCAATAGGTTTGGTTGGCCGAAATTATGGCGCAGCCAAGTGGGTATATTGGCCTGGGTCAATATCGAAAACCATGGGACATCATGATGCGAAATGCTTTGATAATATCTTCCCTGTTGCTATTGGGGGCCTGCGCGGCAAATGAGCCCGCCACGCCAACCTTGCAGAGCGGCAATAGTTTGCCTGCGAGTTCATCTGTGATGCATTTGACTCAGCAGCTGGCAAATGAATTGGTGCGCCAGAACGATCAGTTGACGCCTAAGCAGCCCCTGCTGGTGGCGACGCCTGTGTTGCTGGATAACCTCAAGTCGACTAACGCCTTGGGGTTACAGATACAACAGGGGCTGATCGCGGCCATGCATGATCATCAGTTTAATCTGGTGGATCTAAACGTAGGCGAGAACGTTAGGGTGACAGATCAAGGTGAGCTGTTGCTGACCCGAGACTGGCGCCAATTGCCAGCGGATCTGCCGGTTGAGCATGTACTGGTGTCAACCATGAGTCTTAAACCCGATGGCGTGGTGGTAAACAGCCGTATCGTGAATGTAACTAATAACCGTGTTGTATCTGTGGCAGCGGCGAGTGTGAGTCAGGCCGAGCTGGCGGACTACCTTAGCCTGTCTGAGAGAGTGGTCGCCCAGGATGGCAAGCTTATTCGTTACAGCAGCCAGGGTCAGGGAGATGTCCAGATTAAAGGGGTCAAGCAATGAGATATCTAATTAGTGTGTTGCTGCTCGTCCTGAGTGGATGTGCGTCTCAAGACAGATACATTCAATGGGAAACCCAGGCGCCGGAAAGTTTTCCTAAGTTAACCGCAATCGGCTATGCGCCGCTGGCGACTCAGCCAGCGAAAGAGGCATCGCAGCGGGTGTTGATGGCGATGCAGGCGTCGAAGATCGCGGCTTACCGTGAGCTAGCAGAGCAGGTTTACGGCCAGCAGCTATCGGCGTCGAGCAGCGTGAAAGATTGGATGCTTTCCGATGACAGTATTCAGGCCTCGGTGAGCGGGGTGATCCGCGGCGCCAGAGTGGTGAAGAGCTACCCGGTCGGAGATCATTATGTGACTGAGCTGGAGCTCGACTTCCAGCAGGTGTGGGCTTTATACCAACAGCAGAATCGGCCGCAGACGGTGAAGGAAGTGACCTATTTTTAGGTGCCCGCAAATAAAAAAGCCTCTATTAAGAGGCTTTTTTAATGTCTTCAGCTTGAGCCTATAACTCTATGTTCGTGATTAGGCTTTCAGATTATTGCCGAGCGTGGAGATAGTCGAGGTCTTGCCTTTGCCGTCATAGGTGAGGCTACTGGCATTACGACTGGCCTGCAGGGCCTGGGAGAAACGATTGACGCTGGCCATGCTGTGTTCGATAAGCACGGCATTCTGCTCGTTAAGCTGTTTACACTCTGCCAATGCCTGCTTGGCATCGTCGACTAAGGAGATAAGCTGAGGCTCCTGAGTGAGCCTGCTCAGATCAGGATGCGCAGCTAATTCGGTATCACCTAGTTTGATCTCATTTAACAGCTGGGCCTTTTCATTGGCCAGACGCAATAGTTGATCTGCGTCTTGCGCGATCAGGGCATCCTTCTCTGCCGTGATGGTCTGCTTCAAGCTGTCCAGTAATTTGTGTTGATTGGCGATGATATCGGTTATCTGCGTCATAACGTATTAGTTAAAGATCCTGAAGTTCCTTTTCAAACTGCGCTATGTTGCTGGCGAGTTTGTCGGCATCTATCTTATAGCGTCCCTCGGCGATGGCCGCCTTGATCTGTTCGACTTTCTTGATATCGATTTCAGGAATGTCATTTAGTTTGGCCTGGGCACTTTGCAGCTGCTGCGCCTGAGAGGTGATAGAGACAGAATCGCTCTTCACCGTCTGCGCTGGTGCGCTGGTGGCCGCTGCGCCACCTTTGTGCTGCGAGGCTTTCGAGCTGGCGCTGCCAACCCGACTGTTAGTGTTTGTATTTACGTGCTTAATATCTATAGGCATTGTGGGGTCCAACTTACATAAATGAGATCAACATACTTGTCTATCGGCACTCATGGTCAAAGCTTTAGAATAAAGTTTCAAAAAACAGTATAAATTTTTGCGCGTCAAAGGTCATCAGGATCACATCCTGACTTCCACCTCGCCAATGCCTGTCACATGTGCATCAACTGTCTTGTTGGAGCGGCTATTGCGCACCTGTATCTTATCGCCAAGGTTACCATCTTTTAACGCTTCACCGTTGGTTTTTATCACAAAATTATTGGCCCTTGCATAGATGGCCACGATATCGCCCTTGCAGACGAAGCAGAGGTTGCTGGCAAACAGCGGCTGATTGGCGGGAATTCTGCGCTTTACCCGGGTGCCGGTCACGGCGGCAAGTTCATCAAATTGCTGACCTCTGAGCTGGCTCTGCTCCACATAGTCGAGGCGAATCTGATCCGATTCGATGAGATCGCCGGGCCCCAAGGTCTGATTGGCCACCACCACAGGAAAGAGCACCTCGACGCGAACCGAAATGTAGATCTGCCAGGGGTAATCGAGATCTGGACTGGCGCAGCTGATCTTGACCGTGTTGTTTTTACTGATGGCGCGATCGCTGGCGATTTCCACCTTGGGCTCGCCTAAACAGGCGGGAGGATTTAGGCGGGTGTCCAGGCTTTGGGGGGTAATAATGACCTTGGCATCTTGGGGGAAGACCATTTTTTCCTGTACTGCCTCTGTAGCTAATCGCGCTATGGTCGATACAGAGGGAACGCTGGCGGTCTCTGCCGCCTTTAAGGGCAGAGAGATGAGTAGCAAAAACAGAAAATATGCAAAATTTACTTTCATAATGAATTGACTAGCTTGATTAGCCAGATTACACCTATACTTCGTTTTAAGAGCCAAGGCTTTGCCATTTTTTGTGAGAAATGAGTGTCATAAATTTGACAAAGTAAAGGTCTGGTTGTCATATAACTAGATAAAGCAATTAGTATGCCTATACTCATATTTACCATGGGAACGGCTTCGCATTCACCCGACAACAGGGCAAAGGCATTATGTCGAGTATTCTTGAATCAGTTAACAAACGCACCCAACTTGTAGGACAAAACCGCTTAGAGCTATTGCTGTTTAAGTTAAACGGGCGGCAAAGGTTTGGCATTAACGTATTTAAGGTGAAAGAGGTGCTGCAGTGCCCGCCACTGACAGGCCTGCCTAAGCTCAATCCCTATGTGAGGGGCGTGGCCCATATTCGCGGCCAGACCATTTCGGTGATCGATCTCAGCGCGGCCACCGGCGGCAGACCGATAGAAGATACCGAAGGTTGCTTCATCATCATCTCCGAGTACAACCGCAGTGTGCAGGGGTTCCTGGTTAAGTCGGTCGAGCGTATCATCAACATGAACTGGGAGGCGATCATGCCGCCGCCGCAAGGCGCGGGACGATACTCCTACCTGACCGCCGTGACCGAGATTGAGGGTGAGCTGGTGGAGATCCTCGATGTCGAGAAGATCCTCGATGAGATCTCGCCGGTGAAGACTCAGATCAGCCAAGAAGTCGACGAGCAGTTGACCATAGACAGAGAGCGTCACTATCACATCATGGTGATCGACGATTCGGCCGTGGCGCGTAAGCAGATCATTCGTGCCCTGGAATCTTTGAGCCTGCAGATAGATACCGCCAAAGATGGCCGCGAGGCCTTAGATAAGCTGGTGAGCGTCGCCGCCGAGATGGATAACGTGGCCCATGAGATCCCGCTGATCATTTCCGATATCGAGATGCCTGAGATGGATGGTTATACCCTGACGGCAGAGATCCGCGACAATCCTAAATTGAAAGATATTAAGGTAGTGTTGCATACCTCGCTCAGTGGCGTATTTAACCAGGCCATGGTGGAGAAGGTGGGCGCTAATGACTTTATCGCGAAATTTAATCCTGATGAATTAGCGGCGGCGGTGAATAAGCATCTTAGTTTGTAATTTGTACTAAGTTGGGCCTGAGCCTAAATTTGGTAAGTTTAGGCTTGTATCAGTGAGTTAGCTAATGTATAACGCTGACCTCTGTAACGCTTGCTATAGTGTATGTTGTAGCCTGTTTTCTTTTTTGATATTGGGATATCAAGGTGCCGAATAAATCACTTGCCGAAGCCGAGTACAACCAATTTAAATTATTTCTGGAACAACACAGCGGTATTGTGTTGGGCGACAATAAGCAATATTTGGTTCGTAGTCGACTCGCGCCTCTGATGGGGAAATATAACCTTCCCTCATTATCTGAAGTGGTTAAACATTCGATGAAGCCCACCGAGCGGCAACTTCGTGCCGAGGTGATCGACGCCATGACCACCAACGAAACCTTGTGGTTTCGCGATCGCTATCCCTTCGAGTTGTTAGGCAATAACCTGTTACCCGAATATGCCCGCCTAGGACGGCCGCTGAAGATCTGGTCGGCCGCCTGTTCGTCGGGGCAGGAACCCTATTCGCTAGCCATGACCATCTTGGAATATCAGCAGCGCAAGCCTGGCGCCTTGCCCGGCAGTGCGACGATTCTGGCAACGGATCTCTCCCCCTCAATGTTAGAGCGCTGTAAGGCGGCCGAATATGACAACCTCGCCTTGGGGCGAGGTCTGTCCGAGGAGCGTAAACGTCAGTTTTTTGAACCCACGGGGACTGGCTCCATGGTGGTGAAGGCCAACGTCAAGCGTTTGGTGAATTTCAGGGCGCACAATCTGCTCGAGAGTTACACCTTGCTCGGCAAGTTTGACATCATCTTTTGCCGCAACGTGCTGATCTATTTTGCCCCAGAGGCAAAGGCCAAGATATTGCGGCAATTTGCTGCCGCCCTCAATCCCAAGGGGATACTGTTTCTGGGGGCCTCGGAGTCGATTGCCGGCCTGACCGACGAGTTTGATATGGTGAGGTGTAACCCTGGAATCTATTACCAGAAGCGGACCTAAGGTCGCAAACCTAGCCCTTCAAGGGGCTAACCCTCTGAGTTCGCAATCAAGTTTCAAATGCCAGCAATCGCTGGCATTTTTTATGCTTGCCATTTCTATATCTGCTTTGCCTGAGCAAGTTACCTAGAACTGATTTTATTGGCACAAGTATTGCTTTGTTTACGGTATTCGTGTGTGGAGGCAATTTTATGGCGATTAGTTTCGATAAGGCATTGGGGATACATCAGTATACCTTGGGGATACGTTCGGCGCGTGCCGAGGTGATCTCGTCAAATATCGCCAATGCCGATACGCCCCATTACAAGGCGAAAGACCTGGATTTTGATAAGGCGCTGCAGGCGGCGCGCACGGCCCAAAGCGGGCTTGCGATGAGCCGTAGCAACGAGAAGCACTTCGATTTGGCGGCGCTTTCCCAGCAACACATTAGCTATCGGGTGCCCAATCAGCCCGATACAGGTGATGGCAATACTGTGGATATTCAGCAGGAGCAGTCAGAGTTTATGCAGAATGCGCTCGAGTATCAGATGTCGTTAGGTTTTCTTGACGGTAAGTTTTCCGGCCTGAAAAAAGCCCTTAAAGGAACGTAATCATGAGCCTTTTTAATATCTTCAATGTGGCAGGCTCTGGCATGTCGGCCCAGTCGGTCAGGCTAAATACCACTGCCAGTAACATCGCTAATGCCGATTCAGTCTCCAGCAGTGTGGATAAGACCTATCGCGCCCGTCACCCGGTTTTCGAGGCCGAGCTAGCCAAGGCCAGTCATCAGCAGAATACCAGTCAGGCGGTCAAGGTGGCCGGTATTGTCGAGAGCGATAAGCCGTTACAGAAAGAGTATTCACCCGATCATCCGTTAGCGGATGCCGATGGGTTTATTTATAAGCCAAATGTCAATGTGATGGAGGAGATGGCCAACATGATCTCGGCCTCTCGTTCCTACCAGATGAACGTACAGGTTGCCGACGCGGCAAAATCTATGCTTCAGCAAACCTTGCGCATTGGCAATTCCTAGGGGGTAAGTCGTGAGCCTAGTTAATCCGTTAAATACTCAGGTTGCGCAAACCAGTTCGACCCAGAGCGCCAAGTCGGTGACGCCTCAGGCGTCGAGCAGTCAGGCAACCACACAGACTACGGGAAATCCGTTTCTCGACAGCATGCGTCTGCAAGAGGAGTCCTCGATCCCTGAGGCCAAGAGTCAGGAGCTGACCCAGGAGGATTTCTTCTCTCTGCTCAGTCAGCAGCTGTCGATGCAGGATCCTTTTAAGCCGGTGGACAACGATCAGATGATCGCCCAGATGGCGTCTTTCTCCACCGTAGATGGCATCACCAAGCTTAACGAGGAGATAGTTAACCTCAACACCGTGATGACCTCGAGCCAGGCGCTGCAGGCGTCAGGTCTGGTGGGGCAGAAGGTGTTGATCCCATCGGATACCGGTCATATTTCGGCTGAAGATCCCGTGCTTAAAGGGGTGATCAGTACCCCAGAGCCTATCGAGTCGATAACCGTGCGTATCGAAGACGAGAAGGGGCAGCTGGTGAAGACCTTCACCGTCGATGGTAGCGATGGCGGCAATATAGATGTCTCCTGGGATGGACTGGATAAGGATGGGGAACCCGTTGCCAGTGGTAACTATTCCATTAAGGCATCGGGCAAGGTAGATGGTAAGAGTGAAGATTTAGCCGTATCGACCTACGCTCACGTGACGAGTGTTTCGCTGGGAACGGCAAGTACCGGCGCAATTCTCAACTTGAGAGGCATAGGCGGTATCAAACTCGGTGATGTTCTGGCCGTGTCTGAAACCTAGACAAAGCAGAGCGTTAGGGCAGTTAGGTCCAGAACAGATAACAAATTTTTAGTGAGGTGATTTATGTCATTTAACATTGCATTGAGTGGTATCGCGGCGGCGCAAAAAGATCTCAATACCACGGCGAATAACATCGCTAACGTTAACACCACAGGCTTTAAAGAGTCGCGCGCCGAGTTCGCCGACGTGTATGCCAGCTCTATCTTTGCCAACAGCAAGACTACTGTCGGTGGCGGTGTTACCACGGCTCAGGTGGCACAGCAGTTCCAACAGGGCAGTCTGCAATTTACCAGCAACGCGCTGGATATGGCGATCAATGGCGGCGGTTTCTTTGTGACCTCATCGGAAGTGGGTTCACAGGATCTCTCCTACACCCGCGCCGGTGCCTTCAAGGTCGATGCCGACAGTTACCTGGTGAACTCTGCAGGTAACTACCTGCAGACCTTCCCGGTGGACAAAGATGGCAACTCGACCTCTGTGAGTCTGACAACTACTCAACCGGTGAAGATCCCTGACACTGCCGGTAGCCCACAGAAGACAGACAATATCGGTATTCAGATGAACCTCAACGCGGGTGAGGGCACGCTGGATCCAGCGAACTTTAATCCGAATGACCCCGATACCTACAACAACTCGACTTCGGTCACCATGTACGACTCACTGGGTGAGCCACATATTCTGACCACCTATTTCGTGCGTCCACCCGAGGCGGCTTACACAGGCACCAGTAACTGGGTGGCCTTCTATGCGGTTGACGGCAAGCAGGTGGATTTGGCGGGCGCCGCGGGCACCTATGGTCGTGATACTACGGGTGACGGTGTGGCTGACTCGACCGGCACAGCGGTTAACGCCAGCGGCTGGAAGGGCTCTGTGCTCTCGTTTAACGATACTGGTGCCTATACCGGCAGCGATCCTGCGGTGATCACCACAGAGACGCTCGGTGTCGGCGGCGCTAATGTGTTAGGCCCAGGTACAGATGGTAGCCAGACACTCACCCTTAACTTCAACAGCCCGACGCAATATGCCTCGCCATTCGAGGTAACCGAGCTGAGCCAGGACGGTACCACAGTGGGTCGTCTGACTAACGTGGAAGTGGGCGCCGATGGCTTGATTAACGCCAGCTACAGTAACGGCTCTACCGTGCCTCTGGCGCGTGTCGCCCTGGCGCGCTTCTCCAACGAGCAGGGCCTGACTCAGGTGGGTAACACCTCCTGGAAGGAGAGCCTGGACTCGGGTCCGGCACTGGCGGGTGAGGCCAACAGCGGCACCTTCGGTAGCATTCGCTCATCGGCGCTGGAGCAGTCAAACGTCGACCTGACCACTGAGCTGGTAGATCTTATCTCGGCCCAGCGTAACTTCCAGGCGAACTCGCGTACCTTAGAAGTGAACAACACCCTGCAGCAGACGGTACTGCAGATCCGTTAAGCTACCGCTTATTAGGACGAGTGAAATGTGTTGCCTTGGCGGCAACACATTTCCGCTTCTCTTGCCGCTTCTCCTTTCCTTCCTTAGCTTCATTTCTATCTGCTTGATTTCACCTGCTTAACCAAATCTATTGCTTGGCATGATGTTTGCTTTGTTCTGTTATTAGACAGTTTTAGTTGAAACATTGACGGAGCAGCAAGTGGATAAATTACTCTATGTCGCCATGAGTGGCGCCAAGCAGAATATGAATTCGCTGGCAGTGCGTGCCAACAACCTTGCCAATGCCAATACCGACGGCTTTAAGTCGGATCTGGAACAGGCCAGATCTATGCAGGCCTTTGGCGAAGGGTTGCCGACACGGGTGTTTTCGATGACAGAGAACCCGTCGGCTAACTTTGCCGCCGGTCCGATTAAGACCACGGGACGGGATCTCGATATCGCGGTGAAAGGTGACGGTTGGATTGCCGTGCAGGCCGTCGATGGCGGTGAGGCCTACACTCGCTCTGGCAGCCTGAGTTTCGATACTTCAGGCCTGCTGCGTAACGACAGAGGCAACCCTGTGATGGGTGATGCCGGTCCTATCGTGTTACCCCTTCCTATCGAAAAGGTCGAGATTGCCCAGGATGGCACCATCTCGGTAAGACCGCTCGGCTCAACCGCTGAGGTGATCGAGGAGGTCGGCCGTATCAAGTTGGTTAACCCTGGTAATCAAAACCTGATGCGTGGCGAAGATGGTCTGTTCCGTCAAATGTCTGGCGTTAACGCCCCGGCCGATCCCAATGTTGCCGTGGAAAGTGGCGCCATCGAAGGCAGCAATGTCAACGCCGTCGACGAGATGGTCTCTTTAATCGATCTGCAGCGCCAGTTTGAGATGCAGGTCAAGATGATGAAAACCGCCGAAGAGATGGATCAAGCCTCTTCGTCATTAATGCGCATTAGTTAGGAGATAGATTATGCATCCGGCGTTATGGATTAGTAAGACTGGCTTAGATGCCCAGCAAACAGATATCTCGGTGATCTCCAACAATGTGGCGAACGCGAGCACAGTTGGGTACAAGAAGAGCCGGGCTGTTTTCGAAGACCTGCTCTATCAAACCGTCAATCAGGCGGGTGGCATCAGCGCCTCCAACACCAAGTTACCCAACGGCCTGAACATAGGTGCGGGTACCAAGGTGGTGGCGACCCAGAAGATGTTCACCCAGGGCAATATGCTCACCACAGACAACTCACTGGATCTGATGATCGAAGGCCCGGGTTTCTTCGAGGTGCAGCTGCCAGACGGCACAACCGCCTATACCCGAAATGGTCAATTTACCTTGGACGATACCGGGCAGATAGTGACGCCAGGCTCTGGCTATGTGCTGCAACCGGCGATCACCATCCCGGATGATGCGACTAGCATTACCGTGTCTGCCGAAGGGGAGGTCTCGGTGAAGACCCCTGGCGCGGCGGAAAACCAGGTGGTGGGTCAGCTGAGCATGTCAGATTTCATCAATCCGAGCGGCCTGGATCCTATGGGGCAGAACCTCTATCTGGAAACCGGTGCCAGCGGCACGCCGATTCAGGGCACAGCCTCTCTGGATGGCATGGGCGCCATTCGTCAGGGCGCGCTGGAAACTTCTAACGTTAACGTGACCGAGGAGCTGGTGAACCTGATCGAGAGTCAACGTATCTACGAGATGAACTCTAAGGTGATCTCGGCCGTCGACCAGATGCTCTCTTACGTCAATCAGAATTTGTAGAGGTTTGATATGACTAAGTTTGATATGGCTAAGTCATCTGTCTTAGTGGTCGCGCTGGCGTTGGTGGGCTGTGCCTCAACCAACCAGAAGCCGATCGCCGATGACCCTTACTATGCACCAGTGTATCCCGAGGCGCCGCCGACTAAGATCGCCGCCACGGGCTCTATGTATCAGGATAGCCAGGCCTCTAGTCTCTATTCGGACATCAAAGCGCTTAAGGTCGGCGATATCATTACCGTGATCCTGCAAGAGTCGACCAAGGCGAAGAAGAGCGCCAACAACGAATTGAAGAAGGGTTCAGATCTGACGCTGGATCCTATCTATGCCGGAGGCGGCAACGTCACTATTAGCGGCTCACCCATAGATCTGCGCTACAAAGACAGCATGAACACCAAGCGTGAGTCGGATGCCGATCAGAGCAACAGCCTGTCGGGCAGCATTTCGGCCAATGTGATGCAGGTGCTGAATAACGGTAACCTGGTGATCCGCGGCGAGAAGTGGATCACCATCAATAACGGCGATGAGTTTGTCAGGTTGACCGGCATAGTACGCTCGCAGGATATCCGTCCCGACAACACCATAGACTCTCAGCGTGTGGCCAATGCCCGTATTCAATATAGCGGCACGGGCACCTTTGCCGATGCGCAGAAAGTGGGTTGGTTAAGCCAGTTCTTTATGAGCGACTGGTGGCCCTTCTAAGGAGCGATGCCATGAAGATGAAATTAATAATGGCCTGTGCCCTGATGGTGTTTTCCGCAGCCAGCTCGGCCCAGCGCATCAAAGATATCGCCAATGTACAAGGGGTACGTAGCAACCAGCTGATCGGCTATGGTCTGGTGGTTGGCCTGCCGGGCACCGGCGAGAAGACACGTTATACCGAGCAGACCTTCAAGACCATGCTGAAAAACTTCGGCATCAATCTGCCGGATAACTTTCGCCCCAAGATCAAGAACGTCGCCGTGGTGGCGGTGAGTGCCGACATGCCTGCCTTCATCAAGCCCGGTCAGACGCTTGATGTCACCGTCTCTAGCTTGGGTGAGGCCAAGAGCCTGCGCGGCGGTACCTTGCTGCAGACCTTCCTCAAGGGGGTCGACGGTAACGTGTATGCCATCGCCCAGGGCAGCATGGTGGTTAGCGGCTTTAGCGCCGAAGGACTCGATGGCTCTAAGGTGATTCAGAATACGCCGACCGTGGGGCGAATCCCCAATGGCGCCATCGTCGAGCGCACCGTGGCGACGCCATTTTCTACCGGCGATCACCTGACCTTTAACCTGCGCCGCGCCGATTTTTCGACGGCCAAGCGCCTCGCAGATGCCATCAACGATCTCTTAGGCCCTGGCATGGCCCGCCCACTGGATGCGGCTTCGGTGCAGGTGAGTGCGCCGCGGGATGTCTCCCAGCGCGTCTCTTTCCTGGCGACGCTGGAAAACATCGAAGTCGAGCCAGCGTCCGAGTCGGCCAAGGTGATCGTCAATTCCCGCACCGGCACCATAGTGGTGGGTAAAGATGTGCGCCTGCTGCCGGCGGCGGTGACCCATGGCGGCCTGACGGTGACTATCGCCGAGGCGACCCAGGTGTCTCAGCCTAATCCCTTGGCGGGGGGCGATACCGTGGTCACCAGCGACAGCACCATAGATGTGTCCGAAGCGGATAATCGCATGTTTCTGTTTAACCCTGGTACTACCCTCGATGAGCTGGTGCGGGCGGTGAATCTGGTCGGCGCCGCGCCATCTGACGTGTTAGCCATACTGGAAGCGTTAAAGGTGGCAGGTGCTTTGCATGGTGAGCTTATCATCATCTAAATTTTGTCGCAGACGAGTTAGTCGTCGCCAAGGCATCGGGACTCAACATGGATAAGCTGTCAAACGCATCGCATTTCTTGGACATAGGGGGCCTGGACTCCCTACGTGCCAAGGCGCAAAAAGATGACAAGGCGGCACTCAAAGAGGTGGCGCAGCAGTTTGAGGGCATCTTCGTGCAGATGTTGATGAAAAGCATGCGCGATGCCAATGCGGTGTTTGAGTCAGATAGCCCCATGAACAGCCAGTACACCAAATTTTACGAGCAGATGCATGATCAGCAGATGTCGGTCAACCTTTCGGATAAGGGGATGCTGGGCCTTGCGGATCTCATGGTGCAGCAGCTCTCGCCGCAGACCAGCCGGATGACGCCGGCTTCTGTGCTGCGTGGCGGCATGGTGAGTCCGGTTGCTAATAGTGCGCAACAAGTAGATAGACAATCTCTGGCTCAAGCAGAAGTTCAAAGCAAGGAATTAGGCGCCGATAAGCCCTTGCCGCGGATATTTGATGAGCTAGTGAGCGGCAAGGTCTTGCCGTCTCAGGCGCCAACAGGTTTGGCTAATAAGGGCTTCGAGAGCCGTGAGGCGTTCGTTAAGGCGGTCTATCCCCATGCGGAGCAGGCGGCTAAGGCCTTGGGTACCAGCCCAGAGGTATTGATTGCCCAGTCGGCACTCGAGACAGGTTGGGGACAGAAGATGGTGCGCCGCGCCGATGGTCAGCCTAGCAATAACCTATTTAACATCAAGGCCGATCGCCGCTGGGATGGTGAGCGGGCCGGCGTCAGTACTCTGGAGTTTGAACATGGGGTTGCGGTGAAGCAGCGCGCCGATTTCAGGGTGTATCAGGATATTAAACAAAGTTTTGACGATTTCGTCTCTTTCATCTCCGAAGGCGAGCGCTATCAAGAGGCGATGGACAAGGCCTCTAATCCCGCCGCCTTCATTCGAGGCCTGCAAGATGCCGGTTATGCCACAGACCCAGATTATGCCGACAAGGTGATCAAGGTGATGCAGGCGGTAACTCAGACAGTGGCTCAAACGGTAAACAAACAGCTTGGCGCGGCCATTGGCAAGTGACAAGTGGAGAAAGATAAGTGATGAGTGCTCAGTTAGCAACAGGTGCAATAAGAGGTAAAGCATAATGTCGATGGATCTGCTGAATATCGCCCGTACCGGCGTGCTTGCCTCTCAGTCGCAGCTGGCGGTGACCAGTAACAACATTACCAATGCCAATACTCAGGGTTACCACCGTCAGGTGGCTGAGCAGTCTAGCCTGGAGTCCCAGCGTCTGGGCAACAGCTTCTATGGCGCCGGCACCTATATTACCGACGTCAAACGTATCTATAACGAATATGCGGCCCGTGAGCTGCGTATCGGTCAGACGGCGCTGAGCCAGGCGCAGACCACCCAGACTAAGATGAGCGAGCTGGATCAGCTGTTTTCTCAGATAGGTAAGGCGGTGCCGCAGAGCCTTAACGATCTCTTTGCCGGGCTCAACAGCCTGGCGGATCTGCCCGATGATATGGGCATTCGCGGCAGTCTACTGGGTAATGCGGACCAGATCGCCAAGTCGCTCAATCAGATGCAGTCGCAGCTCGATGGTCAGATGAAGCAGACTAACGATCAGATCTCGGCTATGACAGATAGGATCAATGAGATCAGTACCGAACTTGGCCATATCAATCAGGAACTGATGAAGTCTCAGGGCGCCGACATGCAGCTGCTCGATAAGCAGGATGCCCTAATCCAGGAGCTCAGCGAATACGCTCAGGTTAACGTGATCCCACTCGAATCTGGCGCCAAGAGCATCATGCTCGGCGGCGCCGTGATGTTGGTATCCGGCGAAGTCTCTATGCAGATGGGCGCGACCACGGGTGACCCGTATCCTGGTGAGTTGCGTATCACCACTACGGCCGGCAATCAGACCTTAGTGGTCGATCCCAGCAAGATGGGCGGTAGCCTGGGAGCCCTGTTTCAATTTCGCGACGAGACACTGATCCCGGCGCAGCTAGAGATGGGCCAGTTGGCTCTGGGTATTGCCGACAGTTTTAATCAGGCGCAGTCCCAAGGCTTCGATCTTAATGGTGAAGTCGGCAGTGATCTCTTCTTGGATATTAACGATCCAGCCATGTCTGTGGGCCGCGCCGGCGCCTATGACAACAACACGGGTAACGCGGCACTTAGAGTCAACATAGATGATGTCAATGCCCTGTCCGGTGGCAGCTACGAGCTGACCTTTACTGCACCTGCTACTTATGAGCTCAGAGATCAGCAAACCGGCTCCGTGACGCCATTGACCCTTAATGGCAGTCAGCTGACCGGTGGTGACGGCTTTAGCATCAATATTGATTCTGGCGCCATGGCCTCGGGGGATAGGTTCGAGATCCGTCCCACATCCGGCGCTGCGGCCGGTATCAAGGTGGTGATGACAGATCCTAAGGGGATTGCCGCCGCTGCGCCAAAAATCACACAAGATGCCGCAAATTCTGGCAATACCCAGGTGAAACTAGTGAGTATCGACAATCGCAGTGTGGCTAACTTCCCTTTAACCGGCAGCGAGTTGACCTTCGAGATAGATACCACGGCAAATACCTTCGAAGTATTCGATGCGGCGGGCAACTCGCTTGGTGCGCCGACAGCCTTTACGCCGCCATCCATCAGTGCCTATGGCTTCACCTTCGAGGTGGATGCCAGCGCGCCAGCCACTGACAGGTTTACCTTCGACCTCAGCTTCGCCGAAGGGGATAACACCAATGCGGTCGCCATGGCAAAGCTCGCGGAAACCAAACTGATGAACAATGGCGGCTCGACTCTGGCCGATGTTTACGAAGGCACCAAGTTGCAGGTGGGTGGCAAGGCCAAAGCCGCCGAGGTGGCCTTCGGGTCGGCAGAAGCCGTCTATTCTCAGGCTTATACCCGGGTGCAGAGTGAGTCAGGGGTAAACCTGGATGAAGAGGCCGCCAATTTGATGCGCTTCCAACAGTCTTATCAGGCCTCGGCGCGGATCATGACCACGGCCACTGAAATTTTCGACACCCTCTTTAGTTCGGTGAGATAGGAGCCTTTATTATGCGGATCTCAACGGCGCAGATGTTTAATCAAAACATTAATAGCGTGCTTAACAAGCAATCGGCGACCAGCAAGATCATCGATCAGATCGCCAGTGGTAAGCGGGTCAATACTGCGGGCGACGATCCTGTGGCGGCTATCGGAATCGATAACCTTAATCAGCAAAATGCTCTGGTCGATCAGTTTATGAAGAATATCGACTACGCCACCAATCGCTTGGCCTTAACCGAGAGCAAGCTAGGCACAGCCGAAACCCTGACCGGCTCGGTTAGAGAGCAGATCCTGCGTGCAGTGAATGGCAGCCTGTCTGATTCTGAGCGGCAAATGATTGCCGATGAGCTGAAAGGCACATTGGAAGAGTTGGTTTCTGTGGCCAACACCAAAGATGAATCGGGCAACTATATGTTTTCCGGCTATGAAACTGGCAATCAGCCTTTTGCTTTCGATGCGGCGGGAAATGTGGTTTATAGCGGTGACAGTGGTGTGCGCCAGGCCATAGTGGCTTCAGGTGTCACCCTGGGCACCAATGTGCCAGGCGATCAGGCCTTTATGAATGCGCCATCAGGTCTTGGCGACTTTAGCGCCAATTATTTGTCGACTCAGACGGGGGATTTTCGTGTTCTGAGCGCCGCGATTAGCGATCCCGCCACCTATGTTGATGATACCTATAGCTTTACCATGAATGGCGCCAATCTTGAGATCCGCGATTCGTCCGCGACTCTGGTAACGACTGTGCCTAATTTCGATGCCGCCAATCCCATTAACTTCAACGGTATCGAGGTGAAACTCGATGGTCAGCCTGCCCCAGGGGATACCTTTAGTATCACGCCGCAATCTCAGGTGAGCGTCTTCGATACCATCAACCAGGCGATCACCTTGCTTGAAGATCCTAATAAGGTGAATACTCCCCAAGGTAAAGCTGAGTTGGCACAGATGTTGAATAATATCGATAGTGGTGTCAATCAGTTGAGCATTGCCCGGGGAGAAGCCGGTAATAGCTTAAAGCAAATTGAGCGTTACAGTTCGACCCATGTGGAAGAGAAACTGGTGAACAGTTCGGCGCTCTCAATGCTGGAAGATTTAGATTATGCCTCGGCGATAACTGAGCTCGAGAAACAACAGTTGGCCTTAAATGCCGTATCGAGTGTGTTTAGCAAAGTCGGGTCGACGACACTTTTTGATTATATCTAAACGGGCTCAGGCCTTTGACAAACTTAACTTCTAATTTATTAGCCAAGCTCAACGTCTTGGCAGTGCAACCAAGAAGAGGAAAACACAATGGCTATTAATGTTAATACCAATGTCACATCGATGAAGGCGCAGAAGAACCTAAATACTTCTTCTCAAAATCTGGCAACCTCTATGGAGCGCTTGTCGAGTGGCCTTCGCATCAACAGTGCGAAAGACGATGCCGCCGGTCTTGCGATCTCAAACCGTTTGAACTCTCAGGTTCGTGGTCTTGAGGTGGGGATGCGCAACGCGAACGATGCTATCTCTATCGCGCAGATCTCTGAAGGCGCAATGCAAGAGCAAACCAACATGCTGCAGCGTATGCGTGATCTGTCGATTCAATCTGAAAACGGCGCCAACAGCACTGCCGATCTACAAGCGTTGAAAGATGAGATGGACCAGCTCGCAGAAGAGATCACGGCGATCGGTAACAGTACCGCCTTTGGTAACACTAAGTTACTTACGGGTGAGTTTTCTGCTGGTAAGCTGTTCCAGGTAGGCCACCAGGACGGTGAAGATGTCACTATCTCAGTAGGCACATTGAACGCAGGTGTACTGTCAGTAAATAGCCTTACTGTGTTAACGTCAGCCGGCCGAGATTCCGCTATCGGTAAAATTGATGCGGCTATTAAGGTTATCGATACCCAGCGTGCCAAGTTAGGTGCGGTGCAAAACCGTCTGGCGCACAACATCAGTAACAGCGCAAATACTCAGGCTAACGTTGCCGATGCCAAGAGCCGCATCGTGGATGTGGATTTTGCCAAAGAAACCTCAACCATGACGAAGAATCAGGTGCTACAGCAGACAGGCTCTGCCATGTTGGCACAGGCTAACCAGTTACCTCAGGTTGCCCTGTCACTACTGGGTTAATCTCTCAGTTTTGGCCCACAATAAAACGGTGCAAATTAGTTTTTTGCACCGTTTTTTTCGTCTCTGTGTGATGTAAGTGCATGATATATATGTATTATAAAAAATAGCCTATTTTTTATAAAAAATTTTCTAAAGATCGAAAACCCTCTGCCGTTAAATATACTGTAACCCAGTAAGACCGGCCTGGCTTAAGTAGACAGGCTTAGTTTTAAGCCAGGTATAAAGAGGAATCGATTATGGCTATTACAGTAAACACTAACGTAACATCTCTAAAAGCACAGAAAAACCTAAACGCTTCAGGTAGCAACTTAGCGACTTCTATGGAACGTCTGTCTAGTGGTCTTCGCATTAACAGTGCAAAAGATGACGCAGCCGGTCTTGCGATTTCTAACCGTCTGAACTCTCAGGTTCGTGGTCTTGAAGTAGGTATGCGTAATGCTAACGACGCTATCTCTATCGCCCAGATCTCCGAAGGTGCGATGCAAGAGCAGACCAACATGCTGCAACGTATGCGTGACCTGTCTATTCAAGCTGAAAACGGCGCGAACAGCACTGCAGACCTTCAAGCTCTGAAAGATGAGATGGATGCACTTGCGACCGAGATCACTGCAATTGGTACTAACACTGCTTTTGGTGATACTAAGCTGCTTAACGGTGATTTCTCTGCTGGTAAGACTTTCCAGGTTGGTCACCAAGATGGCGAAGACATTAAGGTTTCTGTCGGTAAGTCTGATGCAGCTGCACTTTCAGTTAACTCACTGACAGTATTGACCTCTGCTGGTCGTGCTTCAGCTCTGACTAAAATTGATGCTGCAATCAAGAAGATCGATACTTCACGCGCTAAACTAGGTGCTGTGCAAAATCGTCTGGCACACAACATCAGCAACAGCGCTAACACTCAGGCTAACGTCGCTGACGCTAAGAGCCGTATCGTAGACGTGGATTTCGCGAAAGAAACCTCTGCTATGACTAAGAACCAAGTGCTTCAGCAAACCGGTTCAGCTATGCTAGCTCAAGCTAACCAGCTGCCACAGGTTGCCCTATCTTTACTCTAATAAAGTAATGGGTTAGACCGAGTTTGATGAAGACAAGGGAGGTTCGGCGACGGATCTCCCTTTCGTGATTTTAAGGATAAATTAACGAAGTAGAGGTATAGGTCATGGATATTAATACTGTTAATTCATCCAATGCTACAGCTGCTAAAATTGATATAGGCATGACGCCTGTTAAAGCAAATGCGGCAGAGGACGTGGAATTAGCCAAAGGTTCGATCAAGGCGGTCGAACAGAGCAATCAAGCCGAAGCGGCTCAGGCCGAAGAGCAATCGCCCGAAGCGATGCAGAAGTTGGTTGAAGAGATGTCAAATATGATGTCTGTGATGCGTAAAGGCTTGGCTTTTAAGATTGACGAAGATTCTGGCACAAATATTGTTAGCGTTATGGACATTGATTCGGGTGATGTGATCCGTCAAATTCCAAACGAAGAAGCATTGAGGTTGGCGCAGAAACTTTCTGAAGTCACTGGATTATTAATGAAAACTGAAGCCTAGGTTTCAGCTGGCGTTTGAGTAGAGGTAGTTATGGCATTAACGGCAACAGGCATAGGTTCAGGGCTTGATATCAACACGATTGTGGGGGTGCTGGTTGATGCTGAGAAGGTGCCTAAAGAAGCGATCTTTAATAAGACAGAAGACACAATCGATGCGAAAGTCTCAGCCATGGGCTCGCTAAAGAGTGCTCTGTCAAAGTTTCAGGATGCCCTTGAAAAACTCAAAGATGGCAGCAGTCTAAATCAACGTCAGGTTTCAACCGGTGACAGCAGCTTCTTTACGGCCACGGCTGATAAGAATGCGCAGACGGGTAGCTATAACATAGTCGTTGAGCAACTCGCCCAGCGTCACAAGGTGGCAGGGGCCTTCACGGCCGATGCCAGTGCAGCAGTAGGTGAGGGCAGTCTCGGCTTTACCGTAAATGGTCAGAGTTTCTCGGTCGATGTGGCCGCAGGCGACTCGCTGTCAGCCATTGCAGACAAGATTAACAGTGCCGACGACAATGTCGGGGTTACCGCAACGATAGTCACTACCGATGGTGGCAGTCGTCTGGTGATCAGTTCCGATACCGAAGGGCCGGATAATAACATCAGCGTAACTGCAAGCGATACGTCTGGTACAGGTCTTAGCGACATGTTTGGCCTAGGAAATCTGAGCGAAGTGCAGGCCGCCAAAGAGTCAATCGTCTACATAGATGGTCAGAAGCTACAGTCGCAAACCAACGAAATCAAAAATGCGATAGCCGGCGTGACCCTTAATCTCACCGACGCCGATCTAAATAAGACCTCAGTGCTTAAGATTGAACTCGATGAAGATGCGGTAAAAGAGAATGTTCAGGGCTTCGTCGACGCCTATAACAGCTTAATGAGCACCATAGATAAGGTCTCTTCCTATGATGCGGAAAAGGAAGTGGCATCGGCACTCCAAGGGGATTCGATGATACGCTCAATCGAGTCTCAGATGCGTAATATGATCTCAAATCGTGTCGATCTTGGTGGTGGGCAGTCGGTCGCCCTCTATGACATAGGCATAGAGGCGGATCGCTACGGCAAACTGTCGGTCAATAGCACTAAGCTGGATAAAGCCATCAGTGACGATATGAGTAGCATCGAGAGTTTGTTTGCAACAGATACCACAGGTTTGGCCAACAGATTGGATAGTTTAGTTGAGGGTTACGTTAAGAGTGGTGGCCTGATCGATTCTCGTAATAATATCTACACCGCTGATAAGAAGCGACTCGATGCGCAGCGCGAAGCATTTTCTTTGAAGATGGAGCAATTAGAATCCCGTCTATTTAAGCAGTTTAATGCGATGGATCTGGTTGTGGGTAAGCTGAATCAACAATCTGTCGGTATCGTTAATGGGTTGAACTCGCTACCGGGCGTCGTATCTCAGAAAGCCTAGTTGAGAGTGCTGTAAGAAGGAAGAGCATTGGAGCCTTTAGATAAGCTAAACGAACAAATTACCTTAGTTATGCGGCGTCTGGAACAGTTACCTGCCGAACAGGAAGACGCCGATGAGTTGGTATCGAACTTGCTAGACTTGGTTGGAAAGCGTCAACTTTTGCTCGACGAGGTGCTCGCCTCACCGAAAGAGGAAGACAGAGCCCTATTGCAGACTCAACTGGAATTAACCAGCAGCTTTACGACACAGGCGGTTAGCCTGTTAAAGCATCGTCAGGAGTTACTGCATGTCGGACGTAAGAGTCAACGCCAACTTAATGTTTATAAGTCTATAGATGCAGAAAGGTAGGTTTTTATGAGAAAGTCACTGCAGTCATATCGAAAGGTGTCATTAGAGAGCGAGATCTCAGTCGCTTCTCCACACCGAATTATCCAAATGATGTTTGAAGGTGCGCTGCAACGATTGGCCCAGAGTCGTTATGCAATAGAAAACAACGATATAGAAAATAAAGGTATCTATATCGGCAAGGCAATCGGCATCATCACAGGGCTTAACAACAGCCTGAATATGGAGGCGGGTGGCGAGATCGCCAGTAATCTTAGCGACCTCTATGATTTCATGTTGCGTAAAATCTCCGAGGCCAACATGAATAACGATGTAAAGGCAATCGATGATGTGAGCGAGATCATCCGAACCATCAAGGAAGGCTGGGACGCGATTCCCCAAAATGAACACCATTTAGCATCACACACAGAGGCAATCTAATCGCCTCGACTATCTTTCTGAACAACAACTTTTTGTCAGGCGTCAAACGATTGGCGCCTGATGCTTGATACGTTGAGAATTTGCTCTAAAATCAGATGAGTTTGTCAGAAAATGAATCTGATACTTGCTAATGTGCTGCTGATAATACACTATTCCGTGTGATAGTCATTTTTTGGAAAAACTGGATTAAAACGATTATCTCGCTTTCGAAGCAACTAACACTAATAATTAATGCGAATAACACTGAGTGCTTTACGGCCTTCTTAAATGATGCATACAGATCAACGAATTCTACTTGTCGGTAATCAGTCAGAGCGAATTAATCGCTTATCTTGTGTTTTTGAGTTTCTTGGTGAGCAGGTCGAGTTGCTTGCCGTCGACAAACTCGAATCTCGAATGTCGAATACCCGCTATAGAGCACTTGTGATTGCACAAGAGGCGCAAAACAAGACCCTGTTGCAATCTATCGCCACCTCTATGCCTTGGCAGCCAATCTTGTTGTTGGGCTCCAATGGCGATGTGTCGGCAGGCAATGTGTTGGGGTGTATCGAAGAGCCGTTAAATTATCCTCAGTTGACCGAGCTGCTGCATTTTTGCCAAGTATTTGTGCAGGCTAAGCGTCCAGATATTCCTACCAGTGGTAACCAGACAAAACTGTTTCGCAGCCTAGTAGGCCGCAGTGAAGGGATCGCCCAGGTGCGTCACCTGATCAATCAGGTCGCGGGCTCAGATGCTACTGTCTTGGTCTTAGGCCAGTCCGGTACAGGCAAAGAGGTGGTTGCTCGCAATATCCACTATATTTCCGATCGCCGTGATGGACCTTTCATCCCGGTGAACTGTGGCGCCATCCCGCCAGAGCTACTCGAGAGTGAGCTGTTCGGTCACGAGAAGGGCTCATTTACCGGTGCGATTAGTGCCCGCAAGGGACGCTTCGAACTTGCCGAAGGCGGAACCTTGTTCCTCGATGAGATAGGCGACATGCCCTTACAGATGCAGGTGAAGCTACTGCGTGTATTGCAAGAGCGCGTCTTCGAGCGTGTCGGTGGCAGCAAGCCTATTCATACCAATGTGCGTGTCATCGCGGCGACCCATAGAGAGCTTGAAACCATGATCGCCAATGGCGAGTTTCGCGAAGATCTCTTCTATCGCCTCAATGTGTTTCCCGTGGAGATGCCGGCCCTTTGCGAGCGTAAAGACGATATCCCACTTTTGCTGCAAGAATTAGTGAGCCGCGTTTATAACGAGGGACGTGGCAAGGTGCGCTTTACCCAGCGTGCGATTGAGTCACTCAAGGAACATAGCTGGTCGGGTAACGTGCGTGAACTCTCTAACCTGGTTGAGCGTCTGACGATCCTCTATCCGGGTGGCTTGGTCGATGTTAATGACCTGCCGCTTAAATACCGCCACATAGATGTGCCTGAATATCAGGTTCAGGTCAGTGAAGAGGAGTTGGAACGCGATGCGCTGGCCTCTATCTTCAGCGATGAGGTAGCGGTCGATATTCCCGAGAGCCGTTTCCCTAGCGAGTTGCCACCAGAAGGGGTGAACCTTAAGGATCTGTTGGCTGAGCTTGAGATCGATATGATTCGCCAGGCACTGGATCAACAAGACAATGTGGTGGCCCGCGCCGCAGAAATGCTTGGCATCCGCCGTACCACACTGGTTGAGAAGATGCGCAAGTATGGCATGAGTAAAGATTAATTCCTGCTCGCCGCACTCCATAATCAAGGGCCCATTTCTGGGCCTTTGTCGTATCTGACTCATAATTCTCTGTTAATTCTGACTTTTTGTTAGCTTTTTAATTGGCATGTTACCTGCATTGGCCTGTTTAGCAGCAAATTATTGACGGAGTGGTTATGGCCGCGAATCCAAAGGTGGCATATACAGCGCAGGCGCAGGTAACACTGGCTCCTTCCCAAGTTATGGGGGGTGAGGTGGCAAACGATGCCATCTCCAGCCGCATGGAACATATACTCCAGGCCATGCCATCGGGCGTAGTGATCCTCAATGGTGATGGTGTGGTGACAGATGCTAATCCCGTTGCCGTGCAATTGCTAGGGCAGCCCTTGGCGGGCATGCGCTGGTTACAGGTGATCAACCGTGCCTTTTCGCCCCAAGATGACGACGGTCACGAGGTCTCGTTGAAGAACGGTCGTCGGGTGAAGCTGGCGATCACGCCGCTAACGCCCGAGCCTGGTCAGCTCATCGTCTTGACCGACTTGACCGAAACCCGTCTGCTGCAGAAGAATCTCTCGCATCTGCAACGCCTCTCGGCCTTAGGTAAGATGGTAGCCAGCCTGGCCCACCAGGTGCGTACACCTTTGTCGGCGGCCTTACTCTACGCCGCGAACCTGGGGAGCCCTAAACTGACCCAGGCCTCGAGGGCGCGTTTTCAGGGCAAGCTTATCGACAGGCTCAATGAACTGTCGCAACAGGTGGATGACATGTTGCTGATGGCCAAGGGGCGTCAGCAGGAATTGACCGAAGTTTGCGACATGCAGCAGGTGATGACTAGCGTGATGGCCAACTGCGAACCTATCGCCGAGCGTAAGGGTTGCCAGCTGCATCTTAAGCTAGACACTCACTTGCGCTTTAAGGCTAATCCGGCGGCGCTAAGCTCGGCGATCAACAATCTGGTGATGAACAGTATCGAGGCCGGGGCCAGTCAGATCTGGCTTAATGCCCAAGATGAGGCGGGGACTGTCGCCTTCGAGGTGGTCGACAACGGTAAGGGGCTCGATACCAACATGCAGGAGAAGGTGTTAGAGCCTTTCTTTACCACTAAGGCCCAAGGCACAGGTCTGGGCTTAGCGGTAGTGCAGACGGTTGTGGCAAATCATCAGGGCCGCTTGCAACTCAATTGTATCGCGGGAAAGGGATGTCGCGCCTCGTTTAACCTGCCGGCTGTATCGGCCGAATCTGGGCTGGAGGTAAGCCATGGCTGAAGCCAAGATATTACTCGTTGAAGATGATGCGGCGCTGCGTGAAGCCCTAGTCGATACCTTGTTGCTGGCGCAGTATGAATGTGTCGATGTGGAATCGGCCGAGGCGGCCATCGTCGCGCTCAAGGGCCAGGAATTCGACATGGTGATCAGCGACGTGCAGATGGAGGGGATAGGCGGTCTCGGGCTGGTGAACTATCTTCAGCAGCATAATGCCCAGGTGCCTATCTTATTGATGACGGCCTTTGCGACCATAGACAGTGCGGTAAGCGCCATTAAGCTCGGCGCGGTGGACTATCTGGCGAAACCCTTCGCCCCAGAGGTGTTGCTCAACCAGGTGTCTCGTTATCTCAAACCTAAGCTTATCGAAGATCAACCTGTGGTCGCCGACGAGCGCAGCCTGGCGCTCTTGGCGCTGGCACAGAAGGTGGCCCAATCCGATGCCTCTGTGATGATCATGGGGCCGAGTGGCTCGGGTAAAGAGGTGCTTGCCCGCTATATTCATCAACACAGCCAGCGTGCCAACGAGCCATTTGTGGCAATCAACTGCGCGGCAATTCCTGAAAACATGCTCGAAGCCACACTGTTTGGTTACGAGAAGGGGGCCTTTACCGGCGCGTATCAGGCCTGTCCCGGTAAGTTTGAACAGGCTCAGGGCGGCACCTTGCTGCTCGATGAGATCTCCGAGATGGATTTGGGGTTGCAAGCCAAGCTGCTCAGGGTGTTGCAGGAACGGGAAGTCGAGCGACTCGGCGGCCGTAAGACGATCAAACTCGATGTGCGCGTGCTGGCGACCTCTAACCGAGATCTTAAGGCGATGGCGACTAAAGGCGATTTTAGGGATGATCTCTATTACCGTATCAATGTGTTTCCACTCACCTGGCCGGCGCTGCATCAACGCCCGGCGGATATCTTGCCGCTGGCGAGACACCTGGTGTTGCGTCATGCCAAGGCTGCCGGTTTAGCCGTGGCGCCAAGCCTGGACGATCAGGCAAGCAGGCGTCTATTGGGCCACAGGTGGCCGGGTAACGTGCGAGAGCTGGATAACGTGGTTCAGCGCGCCCTGATCTTACAGACAGGCGACACCATCTGCGCCAAGGATATCGTTATCGATACTCAAGATGTGGTGCTGGAGCCCAGCTTTGAGAGTGAAAAGGTAGCCGAGCCTGAGGGGCTGGGGGATGAGCTCAAGGCACAGGAACATGTGATCATCTTAGAGACCCTTAATCAGTGTAATGGCAGTCGCAAGCAGGTGGCCGAAAAGCTGGGTATCAGCGCCCGGACCCTGAGATATAAGATGGCGCGTATGCGCGACATGGGTATTCAGATCCCTGCCTGATAGGCGTAGCCGTTTTGGTCTATCTGCGTTAGTGAAGGAAACAAACCGCCGCTTTAGCGTCTCTACCGCCCATTTGAACATTTCGAAGCCGACACCCAATATACTGGTTTTGTCGGCTTTTTCTATTTTTGGCAAACATATTGCATTGGTCTGAATAAGAATAGATTTCGTCAATTTCACGACGATAGCGGAGGCCAAGATGCAGATAGGTGCCAATTCATTACTGCAAGAGATGCAGACACTCACAGGCGAAATTAAGCCTAATGGGATCACACCTAATATCACCCAGCAGGTGGCGAACACCAGTGGTAGCGACTTTGGTAGCCTCTTGTCTGAAGCGGTGGGCAATGTCAACGCGCTGCAGGCCACCTCATCCTCGCTGCAGACACGTCTGGATATGGGCGACACCCGGGTGACCCTGTCAGATACCGTGATCGCCAGAGAGAAGGCCAGCGTGGCATTCGAGGCCACCGTTCAGGTGCGCAACAAGCTGGTGGAAGCCTACAAAGAGATCATGAGTATGCCTGTCTAGGCATGGACTCCCTAAAGACTAAGAAAGATAACGGCAGGTATTTATCGTGAGCACAGATATGGTAGTCGGAACTGGCGCTGGCACAACACAGGATATGTTGGCAGGCGGCGTACAAGAAGAACATAAGCCGAGCGGCGGTATGTTTGGCGGTGTCGACATGCTCAGACAGATCACCATGATCCTGGCGCTGGCAATCTGTCTGGCGCTGGCCGTCTTCGTCATGTTGTGGGCCCAGGAGCCCGAATACCGTCCTCTGGGTAAGATGGATACCCAGGAGATGGTGCAGGTCTTGGATGTGCTGGACAAGAATAAGGTCAACTATCAGATCGATGTCGATGTGCTCAAGGTGCCCGAAGATCAGTACCAAGACGTCAAGATGATGCTGAGCCGCGCCGGTATCGATAACTCGCCGAGTCGTGACGATTACCTATCAAAAGACAGCGGCTTTGGCGTGAGCCAGCGCATGGAGGCCGCCAGACTGAAAAACAGTCAGGAGCAAAACCTGGCGCGCACCATCGAAGAGTTAAAGAGCGTCAGCCGTGCCAAGGTGATCCTGGCCATTCCTAAAGAGAACGTGTTTGCCCGTAATCGCTCCAAGCCTAGTGCGACCGTGGTGGTCAATACCCGCCGTGGCGGTCTGGGCCAGGAGGAGGTCGATTCCATCGTAGATATCGTTGCCTCGGCGGTGCACGGTCTCGAGCCGACTCGCGTTACTGTCACCGACGCTAACGGCCGCTTGCTAAACTCAGGCAGCCAAACCGCAGGTTCGGCCAGAGCCAGACGCGAGCTCGAGCTGGTGCAGCAGAAAGAAGCCGAATACCGCAGCAAAATTGAATCGATTCTGATGCCGATTCTGGGACCAGAGAACTTTACCGCCCAGGTCGATGTGAACATGGACTTCACCTCGGTCGAGCAGACCGCCAAGCGTTATAACCCGGATCTGCCCGCGGTGCGCAGCGAAATGACGGTTGAGAATAACTCTACCGGTGCGAGCACTGGTGGCATCGCCGGCGCGCTGAGCAACCAGCCACCGATGGAAGCCAATATTCCTCAGCAGGCTACCGGGACCAGCGCTCAGGAGCAGACCCTGCCGGGTTCCAGCCATAAGGAGGCGACCCGTAACTATGAGCTAGACACTACCATCAGCCATACCCGCCAGCAGGTGGGGGTGGTCAGACGGGTTAGCGTGTCGGTGGCGGTCGATTTCAAGACGGGACCTGCCGGTGAAGACGGTCAGGTGACCCGCGTTGCTCGCACCGAGCAGGAGCTGAGTAACATTCGCCGCCTGCTAGAAGGGGCCGTAGGCTTCAACACCCAGCGCGGCGACATGATAGAGGTGGTCACCGTTCCCTTCATGGATCAACTGGTAGAAGAGGCGCCGGCACAGGCCATTTACGAGGAGCCTTGGTTCTGGCGAGCCATCAAGCTGGTGATGGGCGGTCTAATCATCCTGGTGCTTATTCTGTTCGTGGTGCGCCCTATGCTCAAGCGCCTTATCTACCCAGATGGTCAGAAGATGCCGGATGCGCCATCTTTGGGTGACGAGTTAGCGGAGATTGAGGATCAGTATGCCGCCGATACGCTTGGCATGCTCAATCGTCCCGATGCGGAATACAGCTATGCCGACGATGGGTCAATTTTGATACCGGATCTGCATAAAGACGATGATATGATAAAGGCCATACGTGCATTGGTGGCCAACGAGCCTGAGTTGTCTACGCAAGTCGTCAAGGGATGGTTACAAGAAAATGAGTAAAGACAAAGAGATCGACACAGCTAACGGTGAGTTCAATACCAAAGATCTGACCGGTATCGAGAAGACAGCCATCCTGCTACTCAGCCTTAGCGAAGCCGACGCCGCCTCAATCTTGAAACACCTCGAGCCTAAGCAGGTGCAAAAGGTGGGTATGGCCATGGCGGCCATGAAAGATTTCGGCCAAAACAAGGTGATCGGCGTACATAAGCTGTTTCTGGAGGAGGTACAGAAATACTCCTCCATCGGCTTTAACAGCGAAGAGTTCGTGCGTAATGCCCTTACCGCAGCCTTGGGTGAAGATAAGGCGGGTAACCTTATCGAGCAGATCATCATGGGTGGTGGTGCCAAGGGCCTGGAGTCACTCAAGTGGATGGACGCCCGTCAGGTGGCCACCATTATTCAGAACGAACACCCGCAGATCCAGACGATTGTGCTCTCCTATCTCGAGCCGGATCAGGCCGCCGAAATTTTTGCCCAGGCACCTGAAAATACCCGTCTCGATTTGATGATGCGTATCGCCAACCTCGAAGAGGTGCAACCGGCGGCGCTGCAAGAGCTAAACGACATCATGGAGAAACAGTTTGCCGGTCAGGGCGGCGCGCAGGCGGCGAAGATGGGCGGCCTGAAGGCGGCGGCCAACATCATGAACTACCTGGATACTGGCGTCGAAAGCCAGCTGATGGAGACGCTGCGCGAGACCGACGAAGAGATGGCGCAGCAGATCCAAGATCTGATGTTTGTCTTCGAAAACCTGGCAGATGTCGACGACATGGGGATTCAGACCTTGCTGCGTGAAGTGCAGCAGGATGTGTTGATGAAGGCCCTCAAGGGGGCAGACGATCAACTCAAAGAGAAGATCCTCGGCAACATGTCCAAGCGTGCCGCCGAGCTGCTTAAAGACGATCTCGAGGCCATGGGCCCAATACGGATCAGCGAAGTGGAAGTGGCTCAGAAGGAGATCCTCTCTATTGCCCGTCGCTTAAGTGATGCAGGTGAGATTATACTTGGTGGTAGCGGCGGAGAAGAGTTCCTCTAATGACCATGTCTGGCGACAAGAAGCCCCAAGAGGGCCAAGGCGTACACACCACACAAGCCGATTTTAGCCATTGGCAGCTGCCCGATGTAACCCCTGTGGTGAATGAGCCCAAGGAGAACATGTTCGGCCGCATAGCCCCGCAAAAGGCGGCCAAGGCGGTCGATGAGCCGGTGATGCCTCCCACCCTGGAAGAGATCGAGTCGATCCGCGCCGAGGCCGAGGCCGAAGGCTTCGCTCAGGGCCAAGAAGCCGGTATGGCCAAGGGCTTGGAAGAGGGTCGACTGAAAGGCCTAGAGCAGGGCCACGAAGAGGGCCACCGTCAAGGCCAGGCTCAGGGTATGGAGGCCGGCCTCGCCGAGGCAAAACAGACGATCGCGAAATTTGAAGCCCTGATGCAGCAGCTATCAATGCCGCTCTCTCTGCTCGACACCGAAATAGAACAAGCGCTGGTTCAACTCAGCATGACCCTGGCCAAGGCGGTTATCGGCCACGAGCTTAAGACACATCCTGAACATATTCTCGCCGCCCTGCGCCAAGGGGTCGACGCCTTACCGCTCAAGGAGCAGGGGGCGCATCTGCGTCTACATCCAGAGGATCTTGCTATCGTCGAGCGACTCTATGAAAGCGCGCAGCTAACCCGAAATCATTGGGAGTTAGAGGCAGACCCAACCTTGAGCCGCGGCGAATGCATAGTGAGCAACAGCCGTAGCCGGGTGGATATGGGCCTGGATCATCGCATCAAGGCGGTGTTCGATAAGCTTATCGCCAGTGAGCAGCGCCTCGAGCAGCAAAGGCTACAGCAGCTAGCTGCCATGGAGAAGGTTCCCGATCATCAAAACCAAAACCAAGATCTAGACGGCGACGCAGCGCAAGCGGGCCTCGAAACAGATAGCCAGACAAGCGATCCGCAACAAACGCAAGCTGTTGACGCATCGCAAGTCGCGCCGAGCGAACAGATTGCACCAGAAGCACCGCAAGAGACGAGCCCAGATGAAGACACGTCAAAACCGGCTTCTTGATAAGTTAAGGCAGCATACCCAGGCGGTCGCCCCGTTTATGCCGGAGGCCTCGGGCCAGCTGGTGCGCGTGGTGGGCCTCACCCTGGAAGCCACCGGCTGCAAGGCGCCTGTGGGCAGCCTGTGTAGCATAGCCACCATGGCGGGAGATCTGATCGCCGAGGTGATAGGCTTCGATGACAAGCTGCTCTATCTGATGCCCATCGAGGAGCTAAGCGGCGTTATGCCAGGTGCCAAGGTGACGCCGCTGGGTGAGCAGACAGGGCTGAATGTCGGCATGGGCCTGCTTGGCCGCGTGCTCGACGGCAATGGTGCGCCGATTGACGGCTTGGGGCAGCTGCATACCGATCAGAAAGCTACCCGTCATGCCACCATGCTAAACCCCTTGGCGCGTCGCGCCATTAGCGAACCTTTGGATGTCGGGGTTCGTGCCATCAACGCCATGTTGACCGTAGGTAAGGGCCAACGTATGGGCTTGTTCGCTGGTTCGGGGGTGGGTAAGAGTGTGCTGCTGGGCATGATGACCCGGGGCACCACGGCCGATGTGATCGTGGTTGGTCTGGTCGGTGAGCGTGGCCGCGAGGTGAAAGAGTTTATCGAAGAGATCTTGGGCGCCGAGGGACGTGCCCGCAGCGTGGTGGTGGCGGCGCCCGCCGATACCTCGCCGCTGATGCGTCTTCGAGCCTGTGAGACCTCGACCCGTATAGCCGAGTATTTTCGCGATCTGGGTTACAACGTGCTACTCCTGATGGACAGCCTGACCCGCTACGCCCAGGCTCAGCGTGAGATCGCTCTGGCCGTCGGTGAGCCACCGGCCACCAAGGGCTATCCGCCCTCTGTGTTTGCCAAGCTGCCTAAGTTAGTGGAGCGAGCCGGTAACGGCGGTGCCGGCCAGGGCTCAATTACCGCCTTCTATACCGTGCTGACCGAGGGCGATGACTTGCAGGATCCGATCGCCGATGCGGCGCGGGCCATTCTCGACGGTCATATCGTGTTATCGCGGGCGTTAGCCGATTCGGGTCATTACCCGGCCATCGACGTCGAGGCCTCTATCAGCCGTGTGGCGCCTATGGTGATCAGTGACGCTCATCTGGAGGCGACGCGCCGGGTGAAGCAGATGTATTCCCTGTACCAACAGAATCGCGACCTCATCTCTATCGGTGCCTATACTCAGGGGAGCGACCCGCGTATCGATAACGCCATACGCCTGCAGCCAGCCATGAACGCCTTCCTGCGCCAGACCATGAAGGAAGCCATCAGCTTCGATTCCAGCGCCTTGATGCTGGGTCAATTGAGCGCCCAGTGTCAGGTCTAGCCTGAATTTTATCGGAGAGCGTAACGGCCATGGCAAAGCATGATCCCTTAGAGACAGTTCTTAAATTAGCCCTCGACGCCGAGGAGGCCGCGGCGACTCAGCTAAGAGGCGTGCAGTTGACGCTGAATAAATGTCGCCAGCAGCTCGATGCCCTGCAGCAGTATCGTCTCGATTACATGAAGCAGATGGAGGCGCAGCAGGGGCAAGTGATTGCCGCCAGCAGTTATCATCAGTTTCATCAGTTTATACGTCAGATTGACGAGGCGATCGAGAAGCAGGTCTTCGCCGTGTCGGAGACGGATAAGCAGCGTCAGAAGGCCCAGCAATATTGGCAGGGTAAGCAGCAAAAGCGCAAGGCGGTCGAGCTGTTACTCGCACATAAAGCCGAAGAAAAACAAAAGTTTGAGGCCAAACAGGAACAGAAGATGATCGACGAGTTTGCCTCTCAGCAGTTTTTCCGCCAGTCTGCCCGATAGCCTTAAGCTATATATGTGTGTAGAGGCTGGCGCCTCTTTATTGTCCTCAAAACAATTCTACCGTCTCGCCACTTTTTTCAAGGCAAATTGTAATACCAATCACGGTAAGTAAGTGATCAGAAGTAGCGTAGGAAAAACGTTCGAGAATAATGCATGATTTTTCGATAAGTAGTTATTTTACAATTAAAAATAATAACGCCGTTTTCGGGCATTTTAACAAGCTAGCGTGATCAGTTATTTACTAGGATTGGTATGATTAACTTGGCATTTTTATTGCTTGATATTGAGTAGTAAGGGCCAATGAGTCCAAAGCTTAGCGAATAATTGACGCTCGGGTGGCACGTGACATTGTCGTGCCCAAGATGAGTGTTGGAGGAAGCATGCCACAGATGACCCAAATACTCCTATCTAATGTCGAGTCCGGCAAAGAGAAGGGCGGGGTGTTGCCCAGCGCATCAGATGCGAAGTCGACCACAGAGTCAAAGTCAGAAAACAAAGGGTTTTCAGAGGCTTTGGCTAAGGCGAGTGGCCAGGGTGAGGTGAGCTCACAGGCAAAAACGCGCCCACAGTCCCAGGTCGAAAACACGGCTCAACGAGATAACACTGCTAAGACCGATGCTAAGCAGGAGAAGGCGCCCACGCAGGACAAAGACAGTGACGATGTCTCCAACGTGCTGGCGCAGATCCATCTGGCGAACAAGCTGGGGGATGAGGCGGAGATTGCCGCCGACGGCGTCATTTTGCCGCCGGGTGATGCTGATGGTGAGTCATCTGCCGACAATGAGCTGTTTCCTACCTTGGTAAAAGGGGCTAAGGACAAGGTCGATACCGAAAAAGCGGCCTTAGAGGGTATAGATGAGCTGCTTAAACCAGGCGCCGGAGATGATCATATCTTACCCGTCATCAATCCAAATGGCCTGGGGAGTGAGGCGATATTGGCTCAGCTTCCCGAAGATGCTTTAAGTGAGGTGATGGCGCAAACCGGTCTGTCCAAGGATGAGCTGACGGCCTTACCGCCGCAGATGCTCGAAGGGCTTATACATGGCATAGCGGGTAAGAATAAGTCTGGAAATGGTGAGCTTGGTCAAGCTGAGGCGCTAGAGAGTGATGCTGCTAAGCTGGCGGCACTTATTAATGACGCCAAGCAATATCTCTCGGCCATGGCGAGTCAGTCACAGATCAACCTTGCTGCAACTCAAACTGAGCCTTCACAAGGCGTAGGCGGGACCAGTCAGGCGGGACTAAATCAGGTTGGGCTAAATCAGAATGAGATTAGTCAAACAGGCCTAACCTCGGCCAATAACGCGAGCGGCGTGGAAAGTGCCGTTAATGAGAAAGGCGTGAAAGCCATATTGGGTGAAGCCAAGGTTGGTGAGTCTAAGTTTGGTGAAGCTAAGCAAGCTGACGCCAAGCTTGCCGCCGAGCAGGCACAAAATGGTGCTCTGAAGATGACCTCGGGCGCAGAGGGCCGCGATGGCAAAGCCGCGCAGGAGCTGCTGAAGGGCGCTAACCTTGCCGTGACCATGTCGCCAAAGGCCGGTGAAATGCCAGATGCCGCGGCAGATACTAAGCTAAACGCCTTATCTCTACAGGGCTTGCAAGGTGCAAGAAATGAGGCCCTCCCGCAATATCAAGTCTCTATCAAGCCTCAGGGCGAACCTGTGACACAGATGCAGGAGATGATCCATAAGTTCTCGCCCGTGATGCGTCAGCAGCTGGTGGCCATGGTGAGCCAAGGCGTGCAGCAGGCGGAGATTCGCCTAGATCCGCCCGAGCTTGGCCACATGATGGTTCGGGTTCAGGTGCAGGGCGATCAGACCCAGGTGCAGTTTCATGTGACCCAGACCCAGACGCGGGATCTGGTTGAGCAGGCGCTCCCACGTCTGCGGGAGCTACTGGCCGAGCAGGGGATGCAGCTGACCGACAGTAACGTCTCTCAAGGCGGTAAAGAGCAGGGCGGCAATGGCGAGCAAGGCGAGGGAGTGGGCCATGGTCTGTCTGAGATGGATGAAATTTCGGCAGAAGAGAGCCTGTTAGTGTCGAATAACGCAACAAGTTATCGTTCGGGTATAGATTATTACGCGTAAGCAGGTAACCTATAGGTTGGTATGATTGCCCAATCGTTTGATATGCGCTAAAAATCATGACGATGCTGAGTGTGAGCCGAGTGTGATAGGGATAAGAGATGGCGGAAGAAGAATCGTTAGAACTTGAAGAGAATGTAGAGCCTAAGAGCAAGAAGAAGCTCATTATCTTTGCGGCCATTGGTGCACTCTTGGTGGTCTTGCTGGGCGTGGGTGCCTGGTTGTTGCTGTCGGGCGATGAGCCGAGTGATGAGACCATGGCCGAAGGGGAGCAAACCGAGCAGAGCGAGCCGGCCAACAGCCGTGAAGCCTTTTATGTGGGGATGCCGAGACCCTTCCTGTTTAACCTGCCTGGGCAGAATCGCTCCCGTCTGGTGGAGATCAAGGTGCAGCTCATGGTGCGTGGCTCTGACGATGACGTCTTGATCAAGAAGCATATTCCGCTTATCGAGGATGCCCTGCTGACCACCTTTAGTAGTGCCGATGTGCAGAAGCTCAGCTCCCTTGCCGGTAAGGATGAGCTGCGCCAGTTGGCCCTGCTGAATGTACAGAATACCCTGCAACCTGTGACCGGACGTAAAGTGGTTGAAAAGGTGCTGTTTACCGGCTTCGTGATGCAGTAATGCCGGTGATTTATAAGCTAACAAGTATGATAGGACGATATTGTGAGTGATCTATTAAGCCAAGACGAAATTGATGCGCTACTTCATGGTGTCGACGACGTCGAAGAGGAAGAGGTGAGTGACGCGCTCGATGCGCGCGCCTATGACTTTTCATCACAAGATCGTATCGTCCGTGGTCGTATGCCGACCCTGGAGATCGTCAACGAGCGTTTTGCTCGCCATCTGAGGATCAGCATGTTTAACATGATGCGCCGTGCGGCCGAGGTGTCGATCAACGGCGTGCAGATGCTCAAGTTTGGCGAATATGTCCACACCCTGTTTGTACCGACCAGCCTGAATATGGTGCGTTTCAGTCCCTTGAAGGGGACTGCGCTGATCACCATGGAGGCTCGCCTGGTGTTTATTCTGGTGGATAACTTCTTTGGCGGCGATGGCCGTTTTCACGCCAAGATCGAGGGACGGGAATTTACTCCGACAGAGCGGCGCATCGTGCAGCTGCTTTTGAAGATCATCTTCGAAGATTATAAGGAAGCCTGGGCGCCTGTGATGGATGTCGAGTTCGATTATCTCGACTCCGAGGTGAACCCGGCGATGGCTAACATCGTCAGCCCGACCGAGGTGGTGGTGGTGAGCTCCTTCCACATCGAGGTTGACGGTGGCGGCGGTGATTTCCATATCACCATGCCATATTCGATGATCGAGCCGATTCGTGAACTGCTCGATGCCGGGGTACAGAGTGATACTCAAGATACCGACATGCGTTGGTCTCAGGCCCTGAAGGATGAGATCATGGACGTCGAGGTGGGCCTGGATGCCACCATAGTCGAGAAAGAGATCTCGCTGAAGGATGTGATGGGCTTTAAGGCCGGCGACATTATTCCGGTGGAGATGCCCGAATATATCGTGCTGCGGGTCGAGGACCTGCCCACCTATCGCTGTAAGCTGGGGCGTTCGCGCGAGAATCTGGCACTGAATATCCGGGAGAAGATCCCAAGGCCCGAGACGGTAAAGACTGAGCTACAACTTGTGACTAAGAAGAGTAAGTCTCGGGATCTCAACAATATTTAATGGAATGCGTTTAAGGTAGAAATCAATGAGCACAGAAGATACAGGGGACGATTGGGCCGCAGCCATGGCCGAACAGGCGCTGGAGGAGGCTCAGGCGGTCGAACTCGACGAGCTGGCCGATAGCTCAAAGCCGCTGACCGAAGAGGAAGCGGCCAAACTCGATACCATCATGGATATTCCTGTGACCATCTCCATGGAGGTGGGCCGCAGCTTCATCAATATTCGTAACCTGCTGCAGCTCAACCAGGGCTCAGTGGTGGAGCTTGACCGGGTGGCCGGTGAGCCGCTGGATGTGATGGTAAACGGTACCCTGATCGCCCACGGTGAAGTGGTGGTGGTCAACGACAAGTTTGGTATTCGTCTCACCGACGTTATCAGCCAAACTGAGCGTATTAAGAAACTCAAATAAGGAAGGCCTATGGGGACCTCATCCTTGATGGCCGTTGCGGCCGCCGCGACGACTACTCAGGTAACCGGTGAGCGAGAGTCGGCATTGGCCACCATGACCAATATGCTGGGTGGCTTGCTGGTGGTGATCGCCTTGATCTTCCTGCTCGCCTATCTGGTCAAGCGTCTAAAGCTTGTGCCCACCTCCCACGGCGTGCTTAAGACCCTGGCGGTCACACCGCTGGGGCAGAGAGAGAAGATGGTGTTGGTCGAGGTCGATGGCCAACAATACCTGCTGGGGGTCACATCGCAGCAGGTTTCGCTTATCGATAAACTCGATACTCCAATTATCATTGAACAGGACTCCTTTGCCAGCCGTCTGCGTCAGGCAAAGTCATCACAGTCATGAACCCAATAAAAATCATGAAACGGATCTTGACCTCATTCTTGTTACTCCTGGTCGTGATGGCGCCGCAACTGGCGCTGGCCCAGGATGGGATTCTCCCCGCGGTAACTGTCACCACAGGCGCCGATGGCTCGACCCAATATTCGGTGACCATGCAGATATTGCTGCTGATGACCGCGCTGAGCTTCCTGCCCGCCATGGTCATCATGCTTACCTCTTTCACTCGCATCATAGTGGTGCTGTCGATTCTGCGCCAGGCGATCGGCCTACAGCAGACGCCGTCGAATCAGGTGCTGATCGGCATGAGCCTGTTCATGAGTTTCTTCATCATGGCGCCCGTGTTCGACAAGATCTACGATCAGGCGGTCAAACCCTATATGGATGAGGCCATGACCATAGAGCAGGCCTATGACAAGGGCAAGGAGCCGCTGCGGGCCTTTATGTTGGCTCAGACCCGGCTCACGGATTTGGAGACCTTCGTCGAGATCTCTGGCTATCAGAATATTCAATCGCCCGAAGATGCGCCCATGAGCGTGCTGATCCCTGCTTTCATTACCAGTGAACTCAAGACCGCCTTCCAGATAGGCTTCATGCTGTTCGTGCCCTTCCTGGTGCTTGATCTCGTGGTGGCCAGTATCCTGATGGCCATGGGTATGATGATGCTGTCGCCCATGATCGTCTCCTTGCCCTTTAAGATCATGTTGTTTGTGTTAGTGGATGGTTGGAGCCTGGTGATGGGCACCCTGGCCAACAGTTTTGGGATCTAGGAGCCGTTATGACACCCGAAGCCCTCATCGACATCTTTCGTGAAGCCCTCTCGGTTATCGTGACCATAGTGTCGATGATCATCGTGCCCGGGCTGGTGGTGGGTCTGGTGGTGGCGGTGTTTCAGGCGGCGACCTCGATCAACGAGCAGACCCTGAGCTTCCTGCCCCGTCTGCTGACCACGCTCTTTGCCCTGATGATCTTAGGCCATCTGCTGGTGCAGACCATGATGGAGTTTTTCTTGCAGATGGTGAATCTTATCCCTCAGGTGGTGGGCTAGGTATGAATCGCCGCGCCCGCCCGGCTATCGAGCGTCGCTGAGATGGAGATCTTGCTATCGACTATCATGCAGACGCTGTCGGCCTATATGTGGCCGCTGTTTCGAGTGTCGAGCATGTTGATGGTGATGGCGGTATTTGGCGCCAATACCACACCGACCCGTGTGCGCCTGCTGCTTTCGGTGGCGATCACCTTCGCCATCGCCCCCATGTTGCCGGTCAATACCGAGGTCGAGCTATTTTCATTAGGCGCCGTGTTCGTGACCGTGCAGCAGATCTTGATTGGCGTTGCCATGGGGTTTGTCACCTTGCTTATCATGCAGACCTTCGTGTTGACCGGACAGATCATCGGCATGCAGACCAGCTTAGGCTTCGCCTCCATGGTGGACCCCGGCTCAGGCCAGCAGACCCCGGTTATCGGTAACTTCTTCTTGCTGCTGACGACCATGATCTTCTTGGCGGTGGATGGTCATCTGGTGATGATCCGCATGTTGGTGGCCAGCTTCGATACCATTCCCGTGTCCATGGAGGGAATAAGCATCGCTAGCTATCGGCGTCTGGCGGAGTGGGGCGCCTATATGTTCGGTGCGGCGCTGACCATGTCCATCTCGGCGATTGTGGCGCTCTTGCTGATCAACCTCTCTTTCGGGGTGATGACCCGCGCCTCGCCGCAGCTTAACATCTTCGCCATCGGTTTCCCCGTGACCATGGTGAGTGGTTTGATTATTCTCTGGTTGACCTTGACGCCTATTATGGCGCATTTCGACGAGGTCTGGCGTTCGGCCCAGTTGTTGCTGTGCGATCTGGTGCAGCTGCAATGTAGCACTGCTGGGAGCTTCTGATGGCCGATAACGATACCAGTCAGGAGAAGACCGAAGAGGCGACCCCCAGGCGACGCGAACAGGCGCGAGAGAAAGGGCAGGTCGCCCGATCTAAGGAGCTGGGCACCTCAGCTGTGTTGATGTCGGCGGCGGTAGGGTTTGCCGTCATAGGGCCGAGCCTGGGCCAGTCGTTGATGAGCGTGATGACCAAGCTGTTTACCATGAGCAGACAGGAGATCTACGACACCAATAGCCTGTTCAATATCTGGATGATGGTCTTCAAGGAGTTGGCGATCCCTATGGCCAGCTTCGTGCTGTTTCTCGCCTTTATCGCCTTCTTGGGTAACGTGGTGCTCGGTGGGATAACCTTCTCCGCCAAGGCGTTCATGCCCAAGGGTAATAAGATGAATCCCATCAGCGGTTTTAAGCGTATGTTCGGGGTGCAGGCCCTGGTGGAGCTGACTAAGGGGATCGCCAAGTTCTCCGTGGTGGCCCTGATGGCTTATCTGCTGCTGAGCTACTATTTCAACGATATTCTTACCCTGTCCCAGGGGCATCTGCCGGGCAATGTCTATAACGCCCTGGATCTGCTGGTGTGGATGTTTATTGTGCTCTGCTCCTCTACCGTGATCATCGTGGTGATCGATGTGCCGTTTCAGATCTGGAACCACAATAAACAGCTGAGAATGACCAAGCAGGAGATCAAGGACGAGTACAAGGACACCGAGGGTCAGCCTGAGGTGAAGGGCCGGGTGCGTCAGATGCAGCGTGAGATGGCGCAGCGGCGCATGATGGCCGAGGTGCCCAATGCCGACGTGATTGTGGTCAACCCAGAGCACTATGCGGTGGCGGTAAAATATGATGTGACCAAGGCCGCCGCGCCCTATGTGCTTGCCAAGGGGGTAGACGATGTGGCCTTTAAGATCCGTGAGATCGCCCGCGAGCATGATGTCGCCATCGTCTCGGCGCCGCCATTGGCCAGGGCCATCTATCACACCACCAAGATAGATCAGGAGATCCCCGAGGGGCTGTTTACTGCCGTGGCCCAGGTATTGGCTTATGTGTTCCAACTGCGTCAGTATCAGCAAAAAGGTGGTAAGCGTCCGACGCCTATCCCTATCAATCAGCCGATCCCTGATGAGCTAAAATACTAACGCTTTAAGTTGGTTAACTCTTATTTTGCGTCTGTACTGTCTGATATTTGTTCGTTTGTTATCCGCTCGAGTCGCTGCGAACTAAGCCGGCCTTAAGTTGGCGTACTTTTTGCTGAATCCTAGCTAGATGTCAAAGTTCAGGCGCTAGATTGATGGATTTGAAAGCAACGCTCGGTCAGATAAAACAGGTAAAACCCGCCAATTTTAAAGGGATAGGTACGCCCATATTGGTGCTTGCGGCGCTGGCGATGATCGTCTTGCCCATGCCGGCCTTCCTGCTGGATATCCTGTTCTCCTTTAATATCGCCTTGGCCCTGGTGGTCTTGCTAGTGGCCATCTATACCGACCGCCCCCTGGATTTTGCTGCCTTTCCCACTGTGCTGCTGGTTGCTACCCTGCTGCGTTTGGCGCTTAACGTCGCCTCGACCCGTATCGTCTTGCTCGAGGGGCACAACGGTGGCGACGCCGCCGGTAAGGTGATTGAGGCCTTCGGCTCTGTGGTGATTGGCGGTAACTATGCCGTGGGTCTGGTGGTGTTTCTTATCCTGATCATCATCAACTTCGCCGTGGTAACCAAGGGCGCCGGACGTATCTCTGAGGTGAGTGCTCGCTTTACCCTAGATGCCATGCCAGGTAAGCAGATGGCAATCGATGCCGACCTTAACGCCGGGATCCTTAATCAGGATCAGGCCCGTATTCGCCGCGCCGAAGTGACCAAGGAAGCCGACTTCTATGGTGCGATGGATGGTGCTTCTAAGTTTGTAAAAGGCGATGCCATCGCCGGTATCATGATTCTGGTGATCAACATCCTGGGCGGTTTCGTCATAGGTATGGCCCAGCATGGGCTGGACTTCTCCTCTGCGGTCGAGATCTACACCCTGTTGACTATCGGTGACGGCCTGGTGGCGCAGATCCCTGGCCTCTTGCTCTCTATCGCCGCGGCCTTGATGGTGACCCGTCAAAACGAATCTGGCGACATGGGACAGATGGTGATGAGCCAGATGTTCGATAACCCTAAGTCGCTTGCTATCGCCGCGGGCGTCCTGCTGACCATGGGCATAGTGCCTGGCATGCCGCATTTCGCTTTTCTCAGCTTTGGCCTGATCACCGCGGGCGGTGCCTATTTTCTGCATCGTAAGAAAGATCTCGACAGACAACGTGCCCTGGAGATCGCTAAGACCTCACCTGCGACTCCCGGCGATGCCAAGCCTAAAGAGCTTAGCTGGGATGATGTGCAGCAGGTGGACACCATTGGTCTGGAGGTGGGCTATCGTCTGATCCCGCTGGTGGATAAGGGCCAGGGTGGTGAGCTGCTGGGACGTATCAAGGGCGTGCGTAAGAAGCTCTCCCAAGAGCTGGGCTTCTTGGTGCCCGCCGTGCATATTCGCGATAATCTAGATCTCGCGCCAAACACCTATCGTATCTCCCTGATGGGCGTGGCCTCTGGTGAGGCGGATATTCGTCACGATTGTGAACTGGCCATCAACCCAGGTCAGGTCTACGGCAAACTTGATGGTGTCGAGACCACAGATCCCGCCTTCGGCTTGGAAGCTGTGTGGATCGCCCCTGAGCTCAGAGAACATGCTCAGACGCTAGGTTATACCGTGGTGGATGCCGCCACCGTAGTGGCGACTCACCTGAGTCAGCTGTTAACCAATAACGCCTCCAAGTTGCTGGGCTACGAAGAGGTGCAGCAGCTGATGGATATGCTGGCCAAGCATTCGCCTAAGCTGGTCAGTGGCTTCATTCCCGATGTCTTGCCGCTGGGCACTGTGGTCAAGGTGATGCAGAACCTGCTTAACGAAGGCGTGTCGATCCGCGACCTTAAGACCATAGTTCAGACCCTACTCGAGTACGGGCCTAAGAGTAACGATACCGAGGTGCTTACCGCCGCGGTACGTATTGCACTTAAACGCATGATTGTTCAAGAAATAAGCGGCCCAGAGCCGGAAATTCCTGTCATTACTTTGGCGCCTGAATTGGAACAGATGTTGCATCAGTCTATGCAGGCAACGGGAGGCGAGGGGCCGAATATCGAACCTAGCCTTGCCGAGAGGATGCAAAAGTCGTTACTCGACGCATCCCAGCGTCAGGAGATGGTGGGCCAACCAGCCATCCTACTGACATCGGGTATGTTACGTTCGACGCTGTCGCGTTTTGTTAAACATACGATTCCAAATCTGCGGGTGATCTCTTACCAAGAGGTACCCGATGAAAAACAAATTCGCATCGTATCAGCGGTCGGCCAGTAGAGGGTATTTAAGTGAAAATAAAACGTTTTTTAGCAAAAGATATGCGCTCTGCATTGGCCCAGGTGAAAGAGACATTAGGTTCGGATGCGGTGATCATGTCGAACAAAAAAGTTACCGGCGGTATCGAGATCGTCGCCGCGGTAGACTACGATGAGCCTAAGCCGAGTGTGGCGAAAAATGATGCCGCGCCTCTGTCACCCAGCTTTCTCGAGCTGGCCGAGGAGAAGGTTTCCATCGGTCGTCAGCCCATCAAGACAGAGTCAAAAAAACAGCCATCACCCGTGGCCGATTCGCTACAAGCCCTGCTCGAGCGTCAACAAAATCGCGTCAGTCAGCAATTAAGCCAATCGAATGAAGCACTCGAGATGCCTGCCTGGGCCCAGGGATTGAAGGCGCCCAGCGATGAGATGGCCGCGCCTAATATGCATGGCGGCATGCAGGCTAATCCCCATGCCAACACACATGAGAGCCAGAATTTTAACCGTGCTAAGCGTGATAAGAGCGTGCCAGCTAGCGAGCTCGAGTCTATGCGTGAGGAGTTGGCATCACTTCGCAACCTACTGACACATCAGGTGACCTCACTGCTGACCGAGCAGAAGAGTCGTCTGGATCCTGTGGGCGCCATGTTAGAGAGCCGCCTGCTGGACGCCGAGTTTAGCCCAGAGGTCGCCGCCAAGTTATCGGCCCTTAGCGAGCACTATGTACCGGCAGATCTGGTAAAGGCCTTGCCACGCAGCCTGGCAAATATGCTCGACAACCAAGGTGACGACATCGTTCGTCAAGGCGGTGTGGTCGCCTTCGTGGGGCCAACCGGTGTGGGTAAGACGACGAGTGTCGCAAAATTAGCCGCTCGATTCGCCGCGCAGCATGGTTCAGATCAAGTTGCACTCATTACAACGGATCATTATCGCATTGGAGCCTATGAGCAGCTGGCAACCTATGGCAAAATAATGGGGTGCCCGGTCAAGCAAGCTCATGATCTCAATGAGTTGGAACAAATTCTTTATCAGTTCCGCAATCGCAAGCTAGTATTGATAGATACGGCGGGCATGGGACAGAGAGATGTGAGATTGTTCCAGCAACTTGATAATTTAACTGCAAATAGCAGATTACCTATTCGCAGTTATCTGGTACTGTCATCTACAAGTCAAAGAAGAGTGCTTGAAGATGCCGTCGCGCAGTTTACCCGGATTCCATTATCCGGCGCGATTTTGACCAAATTAGATGAATCAGTGGCCTTGGCACCGGCGTTGAGTGTGTTGATTCAAAGCGGATTACCTTTGAGTTATGTCACCGATGGACAAAGAGTGCCAGAAGATATGCAAGTAGCCGACACCTTAGCCTTAGCCAACAAGGCCCTGTCGGTACTCGAAAAGAAAGTGCAACCAATACAGAATAACGAAAGGTCATATGAACAGGCCTACGCATTTGAGTAATATAATGAGTCGGGATCAAGCAAGCGGTTTACGTATGATGAATCAACCATATAACGAAAAAGTAAAAGTAATTGCCGTAACCGGTGGTAAGGGTGGCGTAGGTAAAACCAGCGTATCGATCAATACCGCCGTCTCCCTGGCCGAGAAGGGCAAGCGTGTGCTTGTGCTCGATGCCGACTTGGGCCTGGCCAACGTCGATGTCATGTTGGGCCTAAGAGCCGAGCGCAATCTCTCCCACGTATTATCGGGTGACGCTGACCTTGACGATATTATCGTACGCGGTCCTAAGGGGATTGGCATTATTCCAGCTACTTCTGGCACCCAGGCCATGGTCGAGCTGACACCGGCCCAGCATGCGGGCCTGATCCGTGCCTTCAGCGAGATGAAGACCCAGTTTGATATCCTGGTGGTCGATACCGCGGCAGGTATCTCAGACATGGTGCTCAGCTTCTCTCGCGCCTCTCAAGATGTGTTGGTGGTGGTGTGCGACGAGCCGACCTCTATTACCGATGCCTATGCTTTGATTAAGATTCTTAGCCGTGAGCACGGTGTATTCAGATTTAAGATTGTGGCAAACATGGTCAGAAGTTTGCGAGAAGGGATGGAGTTGTTTGCTAAACTTAGCAAGGTAACCGACCGTTTTCTCGACGTGGCCCTGGAGCTGGTTGCGACTATCCCCTTCGATGAAAACCTTCGCAAATCAGTTCGTAAACAAAAGTTGATCGTCGAGGCATTTCCTAAGTCGCCTGCGTCAATTGCTTATCACGGCCTAGCGAATAAGATTATTAGCTGGCCAGTGCCACAACAACCGGGCGGACACCTGGAGTTCTTTGTAGAGCGATTGGTTCAACGTCCCGAATATCAAGAGGATCGTACGAGTGAGTAAAGCCGCTGCGTATACTTGTTTAGATAACAAAGCTTCTATTGTCGAACAGTATGCACCGTTGGTAAAAAGGATTGCTCACCATTTACTCGCTCGTCTACCCGCCTCGGTGCAATTGGATGATCTGTTACAAGCAGGTATGATGGGCCTGCTTGAAGCCTCGGCCAAGTTCGATGGCAGCAAGGGCGCCAAGTTTGAAACCTTCGCCGGTATACGTATTCGCGGCTCCATGCTCGACGAGATTAGGCGAGGAGACTGGGTACCCAGGTCGGTTCACCGTAATCAGCGACGCATAGCCCAGGTGATTGACGAGCTAGAACAAGAACTTGGACGTGACGCAAAAGACAATGAAATTGCGGATCGACTTGATATGACGCTCGATGAGTACCATCATATTCTTAATGATGTTTCCGTCGGGAAAGTAGTTGGAATTGAAGATCTTGGTGTATCGGTCGATGTAGTAAGACAGGAAGACGATCATCAGGACGACGCATTTGAGTCACTGGCAGAGACACAGTTCCACGAGGCCCTCGTCGAGGCGATTAAATTACTGCCAGAAAGAGATGGATTAGTTTTGTCGTTATATTATGACGAAGCATTAAATTTAAAAGAGATCGGTGCCGTACTTGATGTAAGCGAATCCCGAGTAAGCCAGATACACAGCCAGGCGATGCTCAGACTCAAAGCTAAACTCAAGCATTGGACCAAAATATAACGATTACATGAGCAATATAAAAACAGCTCCGCGGAGGAAACCTTGGACAAGAATATGAAGATTCTCGTTGTTGACGACTTCTCAACAATGAGACGCATCATCAAGAACTTGTTGAGAGACTTGGGTTTTAATAACACTCAGGAAGCAGATGACGGTTCGACAGCCTTGCCTATGTTGCAAAAAGGCGATTTTGACTTTGTCGTGACCGATTGGAATATGCCTGGCATGCAGGGGATCGACCTGTTAAAGGCTATCCGTGCTGATGACAACCTGAAGCACATTCCTGTGTTGATGGTGACTGCGGAAGCGAAAAGGGAACAGATCATTGCAGCGGCGCAGGCCGGTGTGAATGGCTATGTGGTGAAACCTTTTACTGCGGCGACATTGAAAGAGAAGTTAGACAAAATTTTCGAACGACTCGGTTAATCAAGGTTGAGCTATGCAGGCAGAAACTTCAGGGCTGATCAATCTAGCACAGGCCAAGCAACTCGTTGATCTGCTAGAGGCGGGTCAACAAGAGATGGCCGATGAGCTAATTCGCGATATCGCCAGCCCGATTCAGAAAGAGCTGTTTGACGAGGTGGGTCGCCTAACCCGTCAGCTTCACAGTGCCATAGTGGACTTTCAGGTGGACGGTCGCCTCGTGGAGCTGGCCAATAGCGAAATTCCCGATGCCAAAGAGCGCCTCAATTATGTCATCGACATGACGGAGCAGGCCGCCAATAAAACCATGGACGCCGTCGAAGAGTCTCTGCCCCTTGCAGATGCCCTTACCATGAACGTACAGGCCGTTAAGCCTTCCTGGGATCGCCTGATGCGTCGCGATATTCAGCTGCACGAATTTAAGGCGCTTTGCCATGATGTTCAGCAGTTTATCGAACGCAGCGAATCCGATTCCAATCGTTTAAAAGAGTTACTCAACAACATATTGCTGGCCCAGGACTTCCAAGATCTGACCGGACAGATGATCCGCCGGGTGATCGAGCTGGTGCGAGAGGTTGAGAATAACCTGGTCTCTATGTTGACCGTATTTGGCGAGCAGCCCGCAACGGATAAACCCCGTGCATCTGAGAAGTGCGTCGAAGCTGAAGGTCCTATTATGAACGCTGATCAGCGTGATGATGTCGTGACAGGGCAAGATGAAGTCGATGACTTGCTGTCGAGTCTAGGTTTCTAAGTAGGAGTCATATGAATGTCCTTTGATGTTGATGAAGAGATACTGCAGGACTTTTTGATTGAAGCGGGCGAGATCCTTGAGCTTCTCTCTGAACAGCTGGTGGCGTTAGAAAATAACCCCGACGACACCGAACTACTCAATGCCATCTTCCGTGGATTCCATACCGTTAAAGGCGGCGCCGGCTTCTTGAGTCTGACGCCCATGGTGGATGTTTGTCACGAAGCGGAAAACACCTTTGACCTGTTACGCACGGGTAAGCGCAGCGTTTCTGCCGAGCTGATGGATATCATTCTCCAAGCCGTCGACACCATCAACTCTATGTTTGCCGAGACCCAAGCGGGTGTCGAGCAAAGCCCTGCCGATGAAAGCCTGTTAGCTAACCTTAAATTATTGAGCTCTGGTGGTTTACTGCCATCGGAGCAGGGCGGGGCATCAGTTGAAGCCGTTGCCGAAACGCCGGTTGAACCGGCTGTCGAAATACCAGCAGATGATGGTATCGAGCTGTTTGATATGCCGCTCGATGACGGTGTCGAACTGTTCGACGAGCCGGTAAACGATGCGCCCGTGACCTCCATCGCCGGTGAAGGCGACATCGATGAGATCGATGAATCTGAATTCGAAGCCCTGCTCGATGCCCTTCACGGCAGTGGTAAGGGGCCATCAAGTACGGCGCCTGCCGGTGCGGCGCCGATTCAGGCGAGCGATAGCGACGACATAACAGACGATGAGTTCGAGTCGCTGCTCGATGAACTTCATGGCTCGGGTAAATTCCAGGCCCCTTCGGCCCCAATTGCCAAGGTGCCTGAGCCAACCTCGCCGCCGGTGGATGCCGATGAGATCACCGACGATGAATTTGAGAAGCTGCTCGATGAGCTGCATGGCGCCGGTGCCGGCCCTGGCAGTGAGACAAGCAAACCAGTAGCTCCTGCCGCTAAGGCGCCAGCAGCGCCTGCGCCGGATAAAGTCGCCGCCCCTGCGCCAAGTAATGTTAAGGCTCAGAGCGTTAAGGCACAGCCCGTTGAGGCGCCAGCTCCTAAGCCAGTGGTGAAAGAGAAAGCCGCGGCCAAGGCGCCGGCAACTAATATGCCTCAGGCGGAAACCACAGTGCGCGTCGATACCGCGCGCCTGGATCAGATCATGAACATGGTCGGTGAGCTGGTATTGGTGCGTAACCGCTTGCTTAGCTTAGGGATCTCCCGCGATGATGAGGATATGTCTAAGGCGCTGGCGAACCTGGATCTGGTAACTGCCGATCTCCAGGGCGCTGTGATGAAGACGCGCATGCAACCGATCAAGAAGGTCTTCGGTCGCTTCCCTCGCGTGGTGCGTGACTTAGCGCGCAGCCTGAATAAAGAGATCGATCTTCGCATGATAGGTGAAGATACGGATCTGGATAAGAATCTGGTGGAAGCCCTTGCGGATCCTTTGGTTCACTTGGTGCGTAACTCGGTTGACCATGGTATCGAGATGCCTGACGAGCGTGAAGCTAACGGCAAGTCGCGTACCGGGACTATTACCCTTTCTGCCAGTCAGGAAGGTGACCATATCCTGCTCAAGATTGAAGATGATGGCGCCGGGATGGACCCAGAGAAGCTGAAGCAGATCGCCATCAAGCGTGGCGTGCTCGATGAAGACGCAGCGGCGCGCATGTCTGACGAAGAGGCTTATAACCTCATCTTCGCCCCGGGCTTCTCGACCAAGGTGGAGATCTCCGATATTTCCGGCCGTGGCGTCGGCATGGATGTAGTGAAGACGCGTATCACTCAGTTAAACGGTACCGTGCATATCGATTCATTGAAAGGTAAGGGGACTTGCCTGGAGATCAAGGTGCCGCTCACCCTGGCTATTATGCCGACCCTGATGGTGGAAGTGGCTCAGCAGGTATTTGCTCTGCCGCTGTCGAGCGTTAGCGAGATCTTCCATCTGGATCTGACCAAGACCAATGTTGTCGATGGTCAGCTGACCGTCATAGTGAGGGAAAAGGCGGTGCCGCTCTTCTATCTCGAGCATTGGCTGAGTCGTAAGGCGGTGAGCTTTAAGCATGGCGACAAGCAGCACGGCCACGTGGTGATAGTCCAGCTGGGTACTATGCAGATAGGCTTCGTGGTTGACTCCTTGATCGGTCAGGAAGAGGTAGTGATCAAGCCTCTGGGCACCTTGTTACACGGCACCCCAGGCATGGCTGGCGCGACTATTACCTCTGACGGTGGCATCGCATTGATATTAGATGTACCCGGCTTATTGAAACATTACGCCAAGAACAAGAAATAACAGCTAGCGGCACAGTGAGCTAGAGGATCAGCGTGATGCCCAGAGGCGTCACGCTTTGTTTAGGCAAGGATCCTGTTGTAGATAGGAATTTGAATGGCCATAAAAGTATTAGTTGTCGATGATTCAAGCTTTTTTCGTCGCCGAGTCAGTGAGATTGTCACCAAGGATGCGGAGTTAGAGGTCATAGGCACGGCGTCTAATGGCGCCGAGGCGGTCAAGTTGGCGCAGCAGTTAAAGCCACAAGTGATCACCATGGATATCGAGATGCCTGTGATGGACGGCATCAGCGCCGTGCGTGAGATCATGGCGAAGTGTCCAACGCCCATCTTGATGTTTTCATCCCTTACCCATGATGGCGCCAAGGCGACCTTGGACGCCTTGGAAGCGGGTGCGTTAGATTTTCTTCCTAAACGATTTGAAGATATTGCCACCAACAAGGATGAGGCGATTGCTCTGTTGCAGCAGCGCATCAAGGCACTCGGTCGCCGCCGTGTGTTCCGCCCCATTCTGCCAAGAAGTGTGCCGCCAAAGCCTGCGACAACAACTGCTTCGACAGCGCCGGCACGAGAGATGGCGCAGCGTCCAGCGCCGCGTCCGAGCGCGCCTGTTACCCGCGCTAGTGGTAAGAAATATAAGCTTTTGCTGATCGGTACCTCAACCGGTGGGCCTGTTGCGCTGCAGCGGATATTGACCAAGCTGCCAGCGAACTATCCTCATCCTATTCTGCTTATCCAGCATATGCCGGCGGCCTTTACTCCAGCCTTCGCCGCACGCTTAAATGGTCTGTGCGTCATCGAGGTGAAGGAGGCGCAAAATGGCGATCAGCTCAGGGCTGGCTGCGCCTACCTGGCGCCAGGTGGCATGCAGATGATGTTAGAGCGCGGCGGCACCTATGGTCGCATCAAGATAGTGGCCGGTAGCATGGATATGAACTACAAGCCCTGTGTTGACATTACCTTTGCCTCGGCCTCAAAGCTCAGTGGCGGCGAGACCCTGGCCGTGATATTGACAGGCATGGGCGCCGATGGCCGCGAAGGGGCCAGGATGCTTAAGAATGTCGGGGCGACTATCTGGGCTCAAGATGAGGCCAGCTGCGTCGTTTACGGCATGCCACAGGCGGTGACCGCCGCCGGGATCTCCAGTCAGTCGATAGCACTCGATGATATGGCCGAGGCCATCATTCGCGAGAGCGGACGTGGCTAGGCAGCGACAAGGCCTCAGCACCACTGTGCTGTTGCTGTTTTTTCTCTTGTTAGTTTGCTGCCTGGTGACCGGATCACTCTATCTCGACCTGAGGCATAAGAATGGCTTGCTCGAGGAGAAAGTAGCCCAGCTAGAGAAGAGTCAGGTGCTGCTGATGGTGCCCGATGAGCAGGCAAAGGCCTTGGCCGATTGGATGGAGAATAATCCAGAGTTTACTCAGTCTATCATCAAGCAGGCAGAGCCTGGCAGCCAGGTGAGAGTCGAGATTGGCCCCGAAGTGCCAGAGGCGATCGCCAGGCAAGAGGCAGTTAGCCTTACAGACAGGCTTAGTGAACAAACCGATAGTCTCGATGAACAGACAGCTAATTTTAATGAACAGCAAGATCAGACCAGTCTAACGCCCTTGTTGCCTGCGGCGGATGCTGAAGAATCAAGCCAGGGTGAACATCTGAGCGAGCACCAGCGCGAGCAAAAGGTGGCCAGCGCCACAGATAAGGCGAAACAGGATGGTCAAACGCCATCGCAGCCAGTTAAGCTGTCAGAAGATAAAGATGGTGTTAAAGTAATAAGCCTGCCCCATGGCGGCATTCGAGTCACGACTCGCGAAGATAATTAAAACGATAACCTGATGGCGATACGCGCGGCGATTTAAGGGGTTTTACTTGAAGATCTGGACCATAGCAAATCAAAAAGGGGGCGTGGGTAAGACGACCACAGTGGCGAGCCTGGCTGGCGCCATGGCAAAGCGGGGCAAACGAGTCTTGATGATAGACACAGACCCTCATGCGTCTTTGGGCTATTACCTGGGCATAGATTCCGAAGAGGTGCCCGCCTCGCTCTATGATCTGTTTCTAAAACACAAGAACCTGAATAGAGATCAGGTGCTTGCCCATATAGTTCCCACAAAGGTGGAAGGGATAGATCTCTTGCCGGCCACCATGGCGCTGGCAACGCTGGATCGCTCGCTCGGTCATCAGGAAGGGATGGGGTTGATCCTTAAACGCCTACTTGCCTTAGTCGCCGACCAGTACGATGTAGCCCTCATCGATTGCCCGCCAGTATTAGGTGTGTTGATGGTCAACGCCCTCGCGGCCAGCGAGCACATCATTATCCCGGTGCAGACTGAGTTCCTGGCGATCAAGGGGCTAGATCGCATGGTCAAGACCATGACGCTCATGGGGCGCTCTAAGAGCACCACTTACAGCTATACAATCGTTCCGACCATGTACGACAGACGCACTAAGGCGTCGCCTGCCGCCCTGCAGCAGCTGGGAGAAGAGTACGGCGATGTGCTTTGGCCAGATGTCATCCCTGTGGATACCAAGTTTCGTGATGCCAGCCTGGCGCACCTGCCAGCCTCGCACTACGCCAGCCATTCACGCGGTGTTAAGGCCTATGAGAGATTGCTCGACCACCTGCTGATCAAGGAGTTTGCGCATGTCAAACTCGGTTGACGAAGCGGTCTTTAATTATTTTTCCTTGCTGCTCTCCGAGCCCGGTGAAGAGAGCGTCACGGCCGACAAGCCTGAAGTAAAGGGCGAGCAGGCGATAGCACAAAATGGTCAAATGAGTAGCCCTTCACCTGCAGTAAAACGTCAGCCTCTTAGCGAACAGTCTAAACCACGCCCGGTAGTCACTCAGGCTACGCCGACACCGCTCAATAAGCTCGCGCTCGAGCAATTGTTGGCGCCGGTGAGTGAGTTAGATGCTCAGACAGAAACTAATACAGAAACTCAAATAGCAAGCAAGGTGGAGCTCAAAACGCTCGATACCAAACCTGCTAGCGTCGAAGCGATGACGCAAGCTGTATCGGTTCAAACGAAATCTGAGTCGCAAGTTAAGCAAAAAATCGAAGAAAAATTAGAAACTTCGGCTAGTATTAAGCAAGAGGAAATTGTTACAGAAAAGGTCGATTTGGCCGCGGCGCCGCAGACGCAAATCGGCGCGACACCACCAGGGGTGACAGAGGCGCTAGTCGAGCAGCTCGACGAAGAGTTTCAGGTGCTGTTTTTCAAGGTGGCGGGGCTCACGTTGGCCGTACCCTTGGTGAGCCTTGGCGGAATTGTTAAGGTGGAGCGGATCAATCATATTATGGGGCGACCGGCCTGGTATCTTGGGGTTCAGACCCACAGGGATTCGCAACTCAATATTGTCGATTCGGGTGCCTGGGTGATGCCGGAAAAATATGATGATAAACTGGCGCAATCCGTTGATTACCAATATATTGTACTCTTAGAGGACAGTAATTGGGGACTGGCCTGTGAGTCTTTGGTGAATTCCGTCAGAATTTTAAAGTCAGAAGTTAATTGGCGTACCAAAGCGGGTAAGCGCCCTTGGCTGGCTGGCGTCGTAAAAGAACAGATGTGCGGCATTTTACATGTGCAGGCACTGATTGAATTATTAAATTTGGGTTTAGGTAGTCAGGACTCTATTGGCTGAGGTTGATATGGCAGATGCAAAAAACGTCGCGGCAGTTGCCGCAGGTAAAGATGATGAAGTGTTGCAGTGGGTAACCTTCCGTTTAGACAATGAAACCTATGGTATCAATGTGATGCAGGTGCAAGAGGTGTTGCGTTACACAGAGATAGCACCTGTACCTGGGGCACCTCATTATGTGCTGGGGATCATTAACCTGCGTGGTAACGTGGTTACCGTTATCGATACCCGCTCTCGTTTTGGTTTGCCTTCTGCCGAGGTGGATGACTCTACCCGTATCGTGATCATCGAAGCTGAGAAGCAGGTGATTGGTATTCTTGTCGACAGTGTCGCCGAGGTGGTCTATCTGCGGGGTTCTGAGATAGATAACGCGCCGAATGTGGGCACAGAAGAGAGCGCCAAGTTCATTCAAGGCGTGAGTAATCGCGATAACGAATTGCTCATTCTGGTGGATCTCGATAAGTTACTCTCTGATGAAGAGTGGATGGAGTTGGCTCAGCTTTAAGGGCCCAGCTTTACGTAGTTTGCTATCGAGATATCGCCATTGACGATAAAAAGCCGTCGCCTCGTTCGATGGCTTTTTTCTGTTGTAAATGGTCGAGCGTAGAAATCAAGGTTAATGGAGTTGGCATTTATGATAGGCGATGAGATCTTAATCGCGGCATTACTGTATGTGGTTGCCTGTCTCGCACTGGTGCTGTATCAACAGAAACAAACTAGCAAGCTCAGAGCTAAGATTGACGCCCTGACGCTGCTGGTTAAAGAGAACGACAGGCAGCGCGAGGCGGTTAAGCAGGAGCTACAGGAGCTGAGATCGGGCACCATAGGCGTTGGGCGTCGCATGCTCGAGCTGGAAAAGCGGGTGACCAAGCAGGAGGCGCGCATCGATGAGACTGTGGCGGATGAACCTCAGGCAAGGCTCTATACCCGAGCGATGAAGATGGTCGAACTTGGCGCAGATATCGATGAGCTGGTTAAGGAGTGTGAGCTGCCTAAGGCGGAGGCCGAACTGTTACTGCGCCTTCATGGTAAGGGGCGATAGCGCGCCTTTATTGAGCTAGTTGTCTAAACACTACACCTCTTGCATGATTCTTTTGTGCATGTTGTCCCAGCGCTCAGGAAACTTGCCGTCCAGCATATAGACGAAGGCGATCAGTTCGGCGATGAGCAGATATAGCTCCTTGGGGATCTCTTCACCTATCTCGAGTTTTTGCAGAAAGTTACTCAAGTTGGCATCTTGATGGATATAGATGCCAGCCTCCTTGGCGATGGAGATGATCTCCTCAGCGACTAAATCCTCCCCCTTGGCAGTGATTTGCGGCGCCGACTTTCCGTCATAGCGCAGCGCCGCGGCTTGAGTGGGTCTGTGTGGTTTGCTGTCTGAACTACTTTGTAAGTCATCAGGTTTATCGTCGTATGTGTTCATCATTAGGCCTTAATTTTTACCAAGTAGTGCTCGCCCGGTAGTAGAGAGGCGGGTACCTGAGAAACTTGGGTGCGAATCTTGTTTGGGGTTAAGCCGATCGCCTGGATCTTCTGCTCCAACCCCATGAGTCTTTGTTCGATACTGTCGAGCAGACTCTGATCCTCTGAGGTGAAGCCCAGATTCAGCCACCCATCTTTAACATCTGCGTTGATCAGTAGACCCGCCTGACTCAGATTAAACTTAAGCTGCAGCCGCCAGTGGGGCGATGCATTTTTTTCCTGCTCTTCCTGACTGAAGTGTCCCTCAAGCTCTTCATGTCTGTGCTCTATCATGTAGGGCAGGGTAAAGTACCAGTTCGTTGACTGCGGCGTATCGCTGCTTGCCTGCTGATAGAGGGACAGGTTAGATACTAGCTTGCCAAGTGATTCGAGACCGCCGCTTTTTTCGAGCAGGCCGAGTAGCTGGCTGTTTGATGTGAGCTGCTGCAGGGCTTGTAAGGGGCTTGAGGTTTTACCGCCGGCCTGGGTTTTCACCTGTCTGCCAAGGAGCAGCTGAAACAGTACCCCTATGGTACCGGCATGACTGGGGATGCTGGCAAGACTAGATATTGGCGTTGCCGGCGCAGCGATACCGGCAAAACTATCGATAAGCTCCTGTTTCAATGAGCTAGGACTCGCTAACTGGGTAAGTGGCTTGGGGAAGGCGAGTGGCAGAAGTTGTTGCATCAACTGCAGCAAGTTTTGACCCTGCGCGCCTTTAGCTGCCGGCATGGCTTTATCTGCGAGTTGACCGAGCGCGAGATTCAGCCCTCTATGATTTAGCTCCTTGGAATTGAGCCCTTTAGCGTTTAGTGCTGCCGATAGTGTTGTTGTTTGGCTCACACCTGCTGACTGCGGTGATATACCCCTTGGCGATATTTGTCCTTGCTGCTTCCCTAAGGCGGCAAGCTGAGCGAGCGCGGCATGGCTAGATTGCAACTGGCTGCTAGCGTTGGCGTTTCCTTGTTCACCGGATGTGGCTTGGGATATGGATTGGAGCATGGCATGGCGGACAAGCTGATCGTTAGCATCGAGCCTGATCCCTGTAACCATGGTGCTGACTCTCTGATATAGCTGACTCTGATTTATTTGGGCAATATCTTTTAGCTGCTGGGTCTGGGCATTTTTAAACCCAGTTGTAGTTACCGAATCTAGCGCTGAAGTTAGTGAGTTACTATTCCGCGAATTGATTGCCGCGGCTGCCAAGTCATTGTTTTGGGCTGCTTGAAGCGGTATCTGGCTAATCTGCAGATTCGATATCGCTCTGTTTGCTGCAATATTTGCTAGGGCTAGGTTTGTCGCTACTAGATTTGTCGGTCTAGCCATTGCCGATGCCTTGCTTGGCATGAGAGCAGGTAAGGACTCTCCGGAGCCTTTTGGTGTGGTTAACTCTCTGATAAGCCCATTTAACGATTCTGGCGTTAACGATGTTTTTGCCAAGCTGTTTATTAGCTGATGGTAAGCGCTGGCTAACTCAGGTTTGCTGATAAGCGCCTGTGATGTCTGGGATGATAGATAGAATGTGGGGGAGCTGGTATTGCTCAGCAGCGCCGCTTTACCCATTGGCGTCAGCAGCAGATTCACTTCTGCCAATTTAGGAGTGAGCGCCAGGGTTAATTGTCCATTGTCCATGGTAATTTTGGCTAGGTACTGACCATCAGCGATGGGAGGGCTAGGTAATCTAACCAGCTGTTGATCGCTAAAAAACAGCTGATTTGCGGTTATTTGCACCTCACCTAAGGGGTAGCCCTGTGGGCGGTTAGCGAAGTTAGTAAGCTGGGCCAGACTTATCTGGTTGGCATTGATATAGGCAACCAGCCCTTTGGGTAAGGGCAGGGTAATCGCCTCTCCATGGGCTTGCACGGTAGCACTTAACATGGAGCTTGAATTCGCGGCGGCGCCCAATTGGGTCAATACTGTAAGACGGACGGTATCTTGTTTTAGGCTTTGCTGATCTTTGCTTTCTTGATAGGTGATCGCCAGCTCGCGATGATTGAGCCTGAGCTTGTCGCCCTGAGGAGTCGATGCTACCTCAACCGGAATATTTTTGGCCTGAGCAGCCTTGTCTGTTTGAGTGAGAAGCTCACCGCCAGATACCGCTGGGGCGGGCATGTCGATACGGGAATTACTCAATTGTTAACCTCAAATTGATGCTCCATGAATGTCTTATTACAAAATTCAATTTGACCTATCGCTTTAGCTGAGTATCCTTAGCGATCTGAAAAGGAAAACCAAACTGTGTAGTCTAGTATTGACACTTTATCGTCAACAATAGCTGGTGACTTTAGCCGTGTGAATACTAATTAGGAAACTAATTTATATGAAGTGTAAATGGATTGCGTTGAGTCTGCTATTGGTTGGTGCCCAGGTGATGGCACAGACAGACACAAGCGATGAGCGTGCAACGGATAGCACCACAGCAGATGTCACCATTATCTATAACGATGAGCGCGATCCCTTGGAGGGTTTTAACCGCGCCATGTGGGATTTCAACTATCAGTTTCTCGACAAATATTTCTATCGCCCCGTGGCTCATGGCTACAATGATATCTTGCCCAGGCCGGTGAAGACTGGCGTTAATAACTTCGTCCTCAACTTCGAAGAACCCAGTTCCATGGTGAATAACGCCCTGCAGGGCAAGTGGGGTTGGGCGGCCAATGCCGGGGGGCGATTTACCATCAATACCACAATCGGCCTGTTAGGGGTGATCGATGTAGCCGACATGATGGGCCTGCAACGTAAGCAGGACGAGTTTAATGAGGTGTTAGGCTACTACGGTGTGCCTAACGGCCCCTACTTTATGGCGCCGTTTTTAGGCCCCTACGTGACTCGAGAATTGGCCTCGGACTGGGTGGACGGTCTCTATTTTCCCTTGTCTGATTTGACCATGTGGCAATCCTTAGCCAAGTGGGGACTGAAAAACCTACACAGGCGCGCATCGGCGATTGACCAAGAAAGACTTGTCGATAATGCACTTGACCCCTACACTTTTGTTAAGGAAGCGTATTTTCAGCATCTTGACTATAAAGTTTATGATGGCGACATACCCGTGTCGACTGATGATGACGAATTGCTCGACGAATACATGACAGAGCTTGATTAACATCAGTGTCCCGCATAACCCATTGTTTCATAATAGGCGAAGGAACTAGCGATAAGATGTTGCTTATCTAGGCGTATATGGATGTACTAGATTTTTCGGCTTAGCCAGAGTGCAAGCCTGGGGAAGCTAAATGGCGTTAGAAGATCTAGTGATACTGTTAGTGGAAGACGACCCGGTATTTCGCAGTATTGTGGCCGCCTTCTTGACCAATCGCGGTGCGACTGTGATCGAGGCCGATGATGGTCAGCAGGGGTTAGAGCGGTTTAGTCAGCACGATTTCGATATCGTGCTGGCGGATCTCAGCATGCCTATCCTGGGTGGGCTGGATATGCTCAAGCAGATGATAAAGCGCAAGCCAGATACCCTCTCAATCGTCATTTCCGGTAACCAGGTGATGGCCGATGTGGTCGAGGCGCTCAGAGTCGGCGCTAGTGATTATTTGGTTAAGCCAGTTAATGACCTCTGTCTTATCGAGAATGCCATCCGCCAATGTGTGGGCGGCAGCAGTCAGCAAGATGTGCAGCTGGAAGATCTCGACGAATTATCCTATCAAGAGTTGGAAGAGCACCTTAATCTGCTTGAGCAGAACGCCGAGGCAGCTAAGAGCGTTCAGCAGCAGCTGTTTCCTCCCTCTGTTATCGATTATCCCAAGGCCAAGATCGACTATAGCTTGTTCAAGCATGATGAGGTGAGCGCCTACTTTATCGATAGCGTCAATGTGGGCGAACGGTATCTCATCATGTATATGGCGCATTTCCATCCACAAGATAACCGCTGCGCCTTTGCGAGCGTATTGCTGAAGAGCTTTGTCAATCAGAAGCTTAAACAGTTTCGCAATGACAATACCGAAACCATCATCGAGCCCTTTAATATGCTGAGTTACCTCAATGAGCGGATGAGCAAGTCGGGGTTAGATATCTATGTGGATATCGTTTACGCCGTGGTTGAGCTGACTCATTATCGGGCATCAATCGCCCAGGCGGGTAAGGGACTGAGGTGTTATATTCGCAATGAGGAAGGCTTGATGCCGCTGGCGATGCCTGACGCCCTGCAGCTGGGTATTTTAGAGTGGGGCCAGCCCAGCACTCAGTTTCGCAATTTAATGCCGGGAGAGAGCCTTTGTGTGGCTTCTAGCAACATTGAGCATAGGGAGATGTTACTCAATGATGAGTTTGTTGGGTTGAGTTACAGTCCTGAGGTTGCCCCAGGTGGTTATGTGCAGATGAGCTTCTAGTTATTCCTCGAAATATTTTATTTTCACCAAGTCAAAAAACAAAAAACGCCACATTGAGTGGCGTTTTTTATGGAACTAAATTTTAGTTATCTAGCGATAAGTCATTAGCGCTTAATTGCTTCATGCTCGGCAGTGATAGCAATCTCTTCTTCTAAGGCTTCTTCTTCTGTGTGGTGGCTGTCTTCGGCGCCATGCATCCAGTCAACCAGTTTATCCGCCATGAAGTAGAGGATAACGCCTGACAGAGCGGCTGTGATAGCGATGCCTGCGAAGATAGACATAGCGTTGGCTAGCTGCTCCTCTTTCGCGCCACCGTGGCCGATGAATGAACCGATAATACCGCCAATCTTGTTAGCCGCGGCAACAAACAGGAACCATGCACCCATCATGAGTGAAGCGATACGCAGTGGAGCCAGCTTAGTGACCATAGACAGGCCGATTGGAGAGAGACACAGTTCACCCATGGTGTGGAAGAAATAAGCACCTACCAACCACCACATGCTTGATTTAGCATTAGCGTCACCGCCCATCTCGAGTACCGCACCGATCATGAACAGGAAGCCTGTTGCAAGCAGCACCAGACCTAGCGCGAATTTCACCGGAGAGTTTGGCTCTCTGTCACCCAGGCGAACCCAGATAGAGGCAACTACAGGGGCGAAGATCACGATGAACATAGCGTTCAGTGATTGGAACCAAGTAGTTGGGACTTCCCAGCTGCCGATCATACGGTCGGTGAAGTCGTTGGTGAAGAGGTTCATTAGGCCACCGGCTTGCTCGAAGCCAGCCCAGAAGATAATGGTAAACAGACCCATGACCATGATCACTTTGATGCGATCACGCTCAACTTTGGTTAGTGGCTCTTTGCGCACTTCACCTTTTTCTGCTGCTCTCTGCTTTTCAAGTTGGGCGGCTGGTACACGACCGATATCGCCTAGCAGCTTTTGTGCGAACAGGAACTGGATGATCAGTGAGAGGATCATACCGATACCGGCACAGATGAAGCCTGCTTGGAAGTTACCATCGAAGTAAGCCACGACCGAACCAACTATGATGCCCGATAGGAAGGCACCTACGTTAATACCCATGTAGAAGATGGTGAATGCACCGTCACGGCGGTGATCGCCTTCTTCGTAGAGGTCACCCACCATAGTAGAGATATTTGGCTTGAATAGGCCGTTACCTAAGATTAGGACGCCCAGACCAACATAGAAGACTTCAGTTTCCATGCCTTGTACCCAAGCATGCGGGGTACCAAGAATAAATTGACCGGCGGCCATCAGGGCACCACCTATCATGATGGCTTTACGTTGACCTAGGAATGTATCGGCGAGCCAGCCACCGATGAGGGGAGTCAGATAAACAAGACCTGTGAATGTACCGTAAAGATTTAGGGCGTCTGCCTGGGTCCAACCTAGACCGTGACCACCTTGGGATTGTACTGCGTCGACGAGATAAAGTACTAGGATGGCTCGCATCGCATAGTAACTGAAACGTTCCCATAACTCAGTTGTAAACAACAGGAACAGTCCCTTAGGATGGCCGAGCATCGTACCTTGGGGTTTTGCTGCACTCATGTAAGTCTTCCACCTTCAGCTTGTGATTGCCTACATAACAAAAACTATGTAGAAAAATGGTTGTTGCTAATATAGCTCGCTTGTTGGATAGAGACGCTCGATTAGTCTAACTTAATGAAAATGTTATCTAATCTGTCTTGTTGCGCTCTAAGCTTGTTGCGAGAATTTATTATATTTTAATATTTAGGGTATTAAATTTTATCAAACCCATCTTATATACCCTTTTCATCGCCTAAAAGTCAATTTACCTGGGTTAACTGACCAACAAATCATCACTGGTTGGAGGGGGTAGGGCATTATTGTTTACGGTCTGTTGCGCATTGCAGAAAGTTTTGACCTGAGGTTACAAAGCGGGCGGGAAAAATAGAGGAAAAACGCTCTTTTCTTTGACCTAGAGTATTTGCTATGATTTCGGCCGTGAATTGGATGTCACCTGAATTATCTCGTTATCTTTGCGTTGCGCGTTATTCTGAGCGTCTTGCAAAACACAGCAATTGTGAAAGTAAGTCCGCAGTGGTTTCTGTCATAGCGGTTATTAGTGTTAGCTAACGATAAAACTAGGTTCTTAAGGAAATTATGAAGTCTTGGTATCTTGTGTATTGCAAACCTCGCAGCGAAACGCGCGCGCAGCAAAATCTTGCATTGCAACAGATAGAGACCTACCTGCCCACTCTCCCGCAACAGATCACTAAGTCCGGTAAGACCAGCGTAAAGCGTTTACCGCTATTTCCCTGTTACCTATTTATCTATTTCGACCCGCTAGAGATCAGCGTCAGCAAGATTCACTCGACACGAGGCGTGTCTCGAATCATAGGTTGCCGAGAAGAGATGACGGCGATCGACGATGCCATAGTGCATTCCATTAAGATGCGTGAGGCCAAGTTGCTTAATGCGCTGCAATTACCGAGTGATGATTTGTTGAGTGGTAACGATCAGCCTAGGTTGTCTGTCGGCGATAAGGTGAAGTTTGTTGAAGGGCCATTTAAGGAGCTTGAAGGGATCTTCGAAGAGCAGAGTGGCGATAAGCGTTGTCACATTCTGTTTGAGATCATGGGGCAGCAAAAGAGGGTGTCTGTCTCAAGGGCCAGTATCAAGGGTATTTGAGAGAGGTAGCCGATTGGGTAGCTTCTGATTGGTCAAATAGCTCTTTGAAGCAAAAGCTAGACGTTTATAAGGGATAAGAAGTAGGTCGTTGGCGCTAATCTTTGTAAGAGATCTGCTATAACGCGCGATTTGTTGTTAGATTAATCTTCCCGTTTTGTTGGCATTTTGGTCATTCGGTAACAGATTTTGGTCGTTGAAGGACTGTATTGAGTGATTTTAAGCTGATTGTGCTTACCGCATTCGATTGTATTAAACGATTGACGAGTATATGAGCAGTAATTGTCATTTTGTTCCAGTACAATGAATCGCTTTCTTCAAGATAGCGCAAAAGTACTTTATTTAATGTGTCATTTTGTAGTGCATATTAACCAAAGTGTTTTAGTAAAGAGTGATTTAAAAGTTAGATTTCGCGTGGCGAAGGGCATGTTGGGAGCCGTAACCTATGGGCGGTAGCGTGCCCGCGGGGCATCGAATGAACACTAAGCATTTTGAGATAGTATTCGTTAAGCGATTGCCGAAAATGATTGTCAGGAACAAGCATTAACAGCTTTAGCTGGCCCAAAGAGTGAAGTCCAGGATGTACTGAGTCAGATCGCCGCCACGCGGTCCTGTATCGTGTCCGAATGCCAGTAATTGTCTTAGATTTTATCTGCTTAAGCCGGAACGTTTTATTTAGACCTTGCCTTTATCAATGGAGAACATCGGTGTTACAACGAACCAAAAAAGTCATTATAACAGCGGTTGCCGCACTGTTTTTGGTGGGGACCCAGGTGCAGGCGATCACGCCGTCGCCGCAAATGATAGAGCAGTTTAAAAATCTGCCAGCTTCCGAGCAGCAAAGACTTGCACGTCAGTATGGAATCGATCCTGCGATGCTTAGCGGTGCGAGTGCCTCACAGCAAAACCTCGATAGTCCGCAGGTTGTCCAGCCTCGTGCAACTAATGAAATGGTCGATCATTCCCGCGATGCGGCTAATGAGCTTAATTTCTCACAGGATGAACAGAAGAAGCTGCTAGCACGTTTTGGCTACGAGCTTTTTCAAGGTGAACCTACCACTTTTGCCCCTGTCTCCGATGTGCCAGTTCCTGGTGAGTATTTGGTTGGCCCTGGTGACAGAATTAAGGTACAGCTCTTTGGCAAAGAGAATAAAGAATATGACCTGGTGATTAATCGAGACGGGAACATTCAATTCCCCGAACTCGGTCCTATCTCGGTAGCGGGTTTAAGTTTTGCCGAGCTTAGAGAGTCTCTGAGTCATCGTATTTCTCAGCAGATGATAGGGATTGAGTCGAACATCACCATGGGTGAGCTGCGCTCTATTCGTATCTTTATCGCCGGTGACGCCTATAAGCCAGGTTCTTATACCGTCTCGAGCTTGTCTACTATCACCCAAGCGTTGTTTGTCGCCGGCGGGGTGAACGAGATTGGTTCACTGCGTAACATTCAGGTCAAGCGTAATGGCAAGCTAGTCGGCAGCATGGATCTTTACGATCTCTTGATGCGAGGTGATGCGTCAGGTGACATACGTTTGCGTTCAGGCGATGTAGTATTTATTCCTCCTGTAGGTGGACTCGTCAGCATTACCGGCGAAGTGCGTCGCCCAGCAATCTATGAGTTGAAACGAAATGAGACGGTTGCCGATATTGTCGCAATGGCCGCAGGGGTAAAGCCTGGCGCTTATCCTAAGAGTAGCAGTATAGAGCGATATAATAGTAATGGCCTTCGCAGTATCGTGAATGTCGATTTAACTTCTACTCAAGGTAAATCAACAAAGGCCCAAGCCGGTGACTTTATTCGTGTAAAAAATGCTTCTGGCCAGTTTGAAGATGCCATTACCGTGGTTGGTGCTGTCGTTCGACCAGGAAAATACCAATGGTTTGATGGCCAAAAAATAGGCGATCTTCTGCCATCACTTTGGGGCGATCTTTCAATTTCAGCCGATCTCAATTATGCGATTATTGTGAGAGAGGTGAATCGCTACGGAAAGGTTAAGGTACTTCAATTCTCTCCTAGCCGCGCTATCGCCGAGAAAGATGTCACGCAAGATTTGTTATTAGCCCCTCGTGATAAGGTCATGCTGTTCAACTATAGCGATGATACACAAAATCGTTACGAGCTTAATAAGTTGGTTAAACATAGAGTTAAAAAGGTGACCTCACTTACGGGTGATAGCCTTGTAGGTAACGATCTGTTTAAGGCTGGCTTCTCTCAGCTCGATAAGATGCAACTTTCACAACGTAGTCAAATTGGTGGTGTCGTTGTAGCTAAAGAAGCGCCTGATGATAAAGAGCAGCTTGTAAAGGGTGAAGTCAATAAGATGCTGGCTAACCTATTTGAGGATAAGGAACTCATTAAGCTTAGTGGCTCAATGAATCGTAGTGAGCTGCTTTATCCAGTTGTTGCACAGCTAGCTGCTCAAGGTAACTCAGATAAAGGCACGCAAGTCGTCGCCATCAGCGGTAAGGTACGTCATCCAGGTGTGTATCCCCTTTCTCAAGGGGCTAAGGTTAAAGACTTAGTCATTGCTGCGGGTGGATTGGTTGAAGGTGCCTACACGGCTCGAGCAGAATTGACCACCACGGTAATTGGAAGCGAAGAGTCTAGCATTAACCATTCAAGTGTTAATTTAGATGACGCATTGGCAGGGATTGATAGTGCCAATGTGGCGTTAAGTTCCAGAGACATCTTGACGGTAATGACAACGCCTGACTGGCAAGAAAATAAAGCCGTTGAGATTCGTGGTGAGGTAAAATTCCCAGGCATGTATAACATTCGCCGTGGTGAAACGCTTGCCGACGTGATCGATCGTGCTGGCGGATTTACCCAGTATGCCTATTTACCATCCTCGGTGTTTGTTCGTGAGTCAGTACGCCAGCAAGAGCAGCTTGAAATTAAGAAGCTTGCAGACCAACTGCGCCGTGATATTGCCACTCGTGGTGTTTCCAAAGATGGCAATGTAGTTAATTACAGCGATGCTAAAATGATGCTTGCCGACCTTGAAAACATCAAGGCGGTAGGCCGTTTGGTTGTTGATTTGTCTGCTATATCGATTGGTATCGAACAGGCCGATATTCAGCTTGAAGATCAAGATATTCTCTATGTGCCGTCAGTTAAGCAGACGATTGCGGTAATGGGTGAGGTACAACATGCTGCCACTCATAGGTTTAAAGAAGGCTTAACGTTAGATCAGTATCTTGAGATGTCTGGTGGCGCCAGAGAGCGCGCCGATGAAGACAGAACCTACATTATTAAGGCAAATGGTTCGGTGCTCCTGCCGAATCGTTCAATGTGGTTTAGCAGTAATACTGAGCTCAATCCTGGTGACACCATTATTGTACCGCTGGATACAGAGTATAAAGATAACCTCACACTCTGGACCCAGGTTACTGGCATTATTTATAACAGCGCCGTTGCATTGGCCACTATAGCCAAGTTATAGGCTTTAATATGAGCACTTTGATGAGCTTAGTTATCGAAGTGCTTTGTTTCTTCTTAGGATAATGAGACTCAGAGACACAAATTCTATGTCCACCGAGATAAAAAACTACGGCGATGCCCAATTTTCCGATATGCGCGCTCAAGTACAACAAGCTAATGATGAAATAGACCTTAGAGAACTGTTTTCAGTCATCTGGCAAGGCAAGTGGCTAATTATTGCTATTACAGCCATATTTGCGATTGGCTCGGTTATTTTTACCATTGTGCAGCCCAATATCTATAAGTCTGAAGCGCTTTTAGCTCCTGCAAGTGAGGAGCAAGGCGGCGGTCTAAGTGCGCTTGCTTCTCAGTTTGGCGGCTTAGCGAGTATGGCTGGTATTAACCTAGGTAGTGGCGGTGGTGTAGATAAGACCCAAATGGCTATCGAGGTGATGAAATCGCGTCAGTTCGCGAGTGATTTTATTCAAAAGCATCAACTGTTACCTGACTTAATGGCCGCAGAAAAATGGAACATGGCTGATAACAGTATTGTCTATGACAATGAGTTATATGATGTTGACTCAAAAAAATGGGTAAGGGAAGTCAAAGCCCCTTTTAAGCCTGAACCATCAATGCAGGAAGCTTTTAAAGAATTTAGTGAAGTAGTTAGCATCAATTCTGCAAAGGATACGGGGATGGTAACCGTGTCGGTAGAGCATCTGTCGCCAGCGGTTGCTCAACAATGGGTCAGTTGGTTAGTTGAAGATATCAACAAAGAAATGAAAGAGCGTGATGTCGCTGAAGCCATCCGCAGCAGTGACTTTTTAAACAAACAAATTGCACAAACTAACGTTGCAGATATCCGCACGATTTTATACAAGCTGATTGAAGAGCAAGCTAAAACAATCATGTTCGCTGAAGTTCGTGATGAATATGTATTTAAAACGATTGATCCAGCACTAGTGCCTGAAGAAAAGGCTAAACCAAAACGTGCACTCATCTGTGTATTGGGTACCATGCTAGGTGGCATGTTAGCTGTAATGCTGGTTCTTATAAGACATTTTGTAAGAAAAGAAAGTTAGAGCAAAATTTTTATGGGTCTATGGGAACCACTGCTGTTAAATATAGAGCAGAAAAACGGTAAAACCTAGGTCCTTCATGGGACAGCGGAAATCCGACTGTCTCAAAATGGACGAACAGTGGCTCAGCTAGGTTTAAAAGGCTGAGATGAAAATGTGAAATACAGCGATTTAAATGTAGTTAAATCGTAAGAAAAAGGCCAGATGTAATGACAAAAAAGAAAGTGCTTACCGTTTTTGGCACCCGTCCAGAAGCAATTAAAATGGCCCCTCTAGTTCATGCCTTAGCATCCGATGACCGTTTTGAGGCAAAGTGTTGCGTAACAGCTCAACACAGAGAAATGCTCGATCAAGTACTCGAATTATTTGAAATAATACCTGATTACGATCTTGATTTGATGAAAGCAGGGCAGACTCTCAATGATGTCACCGCTGGCATTATTCAAAAGTTAAAACCAGTCCTTCAAGAATTTAAGCCAGATGTTGTGCTTGTGCATGGTGATACAGCAACCACTTTTGCAGCGAGTCTTGCCGCTTACTATGAACAAATTGCAGTAGGGCACGTAGAGGCAGGCCTGCGTACTGGTAATATTTACTCTCCTTGGCCGGAAGAAGCAAACCGCCGCTTGACGGGAGTGCTGACTAAGTATCATTTCGCACCGACAGAAACCTCTAAGCAGAATCTTCTCAAAGAAAACTTTGAACCAAGCCATATCATAGTAACAGGTAATACTGTTATCGATGCGTTATTGATGGTGAAAGACAAAATTGACTCAGATATAGACCTTAACAATACGATAGCCGAACAGTTTCCTTTCTTAGATGAAAACAAAAAGCTTATCTTGGTCACTGGTCATCGCAGGGAAAGTTTTGGTGGTGGATTTGAGCGTATTTGTGAAGCGTTAGCAACTGTAGCGAGAATGCATCCTGACGTACAAATTCTATATCCAATGCATTTGAACCCAAATGTAAGAGAACCAGTAAATCGTATATTGGGTGATATAGACAATATTTTGTTGATCGAACCTCAGCAGTATCTTCCTTTCATTTACCTCATGGATAAGGCGCACATTATTCTTACTGATTCAGGTGGAATTCAGGAAGAAGCCCCTTCTTTAGGTAAGCCAGTTTTAGTTATGCGGGATACTACAGAGCGTCCAGAGGCCGTTGAGGCGGGCACCGTTATGTTGGTTGGTACTGATGTTAACCAAATAGTGACTAACCTAAATGAGCTCCTGAGTGATGCAGATGCATACCAAAAGATGAGTTATGCGCATAACCCCTATGGTGACGGTAAAGCCTGCCAAAGAATTTTAGAAGAATTAGTTAAATAAGAATTTAGGAAAAGAAATGTCATTCGAAACAATTTCAGTCATTGGACTTGGTTATATTGGTCTACCTACTGCTGCAATGTTTGCTTCCCGCAAAAAGAAAGTTATTGGTGTTGATATTAACCAACACGCTGTAGACACAATCAATCAGGGTAAAATTCATATCGTAGAACCTGATTTGGATATGATAGTACATTCTGCTGTAACTGAAGGCTACTTGAAGGCCGTAACAACTGCTGAACCAGCGGATGCATTTCTTATTGCAGTGCCTACACCATTTCTACCTTGTGATGAAGGCCAGATCCCTGAGCCCGACTTAAGTTATATTCAATCTGCTTGTAATGGAATTGCACCCGTATTGAAAAAGGGTGATTTAGTCATTTTAGAATCAACTTCCCCTGTTGGTGCGACAGAGCAAGTTGCTGAGTGGTTGGCTGAAGCTCGTCCAGATATATCTTTCCCACAAACAGCAGGTAATGAAGCAGATGTAAACGTGGCTCATTGCCCTGAACGTGTTCTACCTGGTCATGTGGTTCGTGAGCTTGTCGACAATGATCGTGTGATTGGTGGGATGTCTTCTCGTTGTTCTGAACGTTCAGTAGAGCTATACAAAACATTTGTTCAAGGCGAGTGTGTAATCACTAATGCGCGTACAGCCGAAATGGCAAAGCTTACTGAAAATAGCTGTCGTGATGTACAGATTGCATTTGCTAATGAGTTATCGGTTATTTGCGATAAATTAGATATTGATGTTTGGGAGCTAATTGCTTTAGCTAATCGCCATCCACGTATCAATATTTTGCAGCCAGGTCCAGGAGTTGGCGGTCATTGTATTGCCGTCGACCCTTGGTTCATCGTGTCTAAGACTCCTGATGAAGCCCAATTAATTCACACGGCTCGTAAAGTGAATGATGCGAAGCCAGAATGGGTTATTAACAAAGTCAAGTTGGCCATCGTAGACTTTTTGCAAGCGAATCCATCTAAAACAGCTTTGGATGTGACTATAGCTTGTTATGGACTAGCGTTTAAGCCTGATATAGATGACTTACGTGAAAGTCCTGCAATGCAAATCGTGAAAGAAATTGCCTCTTTACACATAGGAAGCGTTATTGCAGTGGAACCTAATATCCATCAATTGCCAAGATCACTAGAAAAAGTTGATCTTCAGAGCTTTGATGTTGCAAAAGCGGCAGCTGATGTTCACGTTATGCTTGTTGATCATATTGAATTCAAAGAGCAATCAGTAGCTTCTGAGTTTTTAGTTGATACAAAGGGAATTTGGTAATGAATTCTATACTTTCCCTTGTAGGTCGCACTGATGCGTTGTTTACACAAGACATTTCTCAGCACGAAGCTGAGCTATCTCGTATTGTTTCACAGTCACGCTTTCTTGTTCTCGGTGGTGCGGGGTCGATTGGCCAAGCGGTCACTAAAGAAATCTTTAAACGCCATCCTCAGAAGTTGCACGTTGTTGATATCAGCGAGAACAATATGGTGGAGTTGGTCCGCGATATTCGCAGTTCATTCGGTTACATAGATGGTGATTTCCAAACTTTCGCATTGGACATCGGCTCTATTGAGTATGATGCGTTTATTAAGGAGGATGGCCAATATGACTACGTATTGAACTTATCTGCACTTAAGCATGTTCGCAGTGAGAAAGACCCATTTACCTTAATGCGTATGATTGATGTCAATGTATTCAACACTGACAAGACGATTCAACAGTCGATTGATGCTGGCGTTAAAAAGTACTTCTGTGTCTCGACGGATAAAGCAGCCAACCCAGTCAATATGATGGGGGCGTCCAAACGCATTATGGAAATGTTCTTGATGCGTAAGAGTGAGCAAATTGCCATCTCAACTGCGCGTTTTGCTAACGTGGCCTTTTCTGATGGTTCGCTGCTGCATGGTTTTAACCAACGTATCCAAAAAAATCAGCCGATTGTCGCACCAAACGACATCAAACGTTATTTTGTCACTCCTCAAGAATCGGGTGAGTTGTGTTTGATGTCGTGTATTTTTGGTGAAAATCGCGACATTTTCTTCCCGAAACTCAGTGAAGCATTGCATCTGATTACATTTGCAGACATTGCGGTGAAGTACCTAAAGCAAAGAGGCTTCGAGCCGCATTTATGCGCGGATGAAGATGAAGCTCGTGAACTGGCGAAAACGCTACCAGCACAAGGCAAATGGCCTTGTCTTTTCACCGAAAGTGATACGACGGGTGAAAAGGATTTCGAAGAGTTTTTCACTGATAAAGAAGTGCTTGATATGGCACGTTTTGAAAATTTGGGCATCATCAAAAATGAACCTCTGTACCAACCGGAGTTGTTGAGTCTTTTTGAAGAACAAATTGCCCATATGAAAGATCAACGAGCTTGGAGCAAAGAGCAGATTGTGGCGCTCTTCTTTACGATGATCCCCGACTTTGGTCATAAAGAAACGGGCAAATACCTCGATAGCAAGATGTAAGGGTAAAGAAGAATGAACGCACAGTTACTGGTTGAGTTTGTACGCGACCAATACCAAACCCAAGATTTTATTCCATTGCATGCCCCTACTTTTGCGGGCAATGAGAAAGCGTATGTAATGGAAACCATTGAAAGCACGTTTGTCTCCAGCGTCGGTAAGTTTGTCGATGAGTTTGAACGTAAAATGGAAGCGTTTACTGGCACTCCAAAGGCAGTGGCGACGGTCAACGGTACAGCAGCCTTGCACGCCGCCCTCTACATGGCAGGGGTTGAACGTGGAGACTTCGTGATCACGCAAGCGCTGACGTTTGTTGCTACTTGTAATGCGCTTTATCACATGGGCGCCGAGCCGATTTTTGTGGATGTTTCCCCCGTGAGCTTGGGGCTTTGCCCTAAAGCGATGGATGCTTTCTTAGAAGAGAATGCGCAAGTCACTGAGCGAGGTTGCATCCATAAGCAAACTGGCAGAAGAATCAAAGCCGTGGTGCCGATGCACACTTTTGGTCATCCGGTAGAATTGGATGAACTGCTTGCTGTTTGTTTGAAGTGGAATATCTCGTTAGTCGAGGATGCTGCGGAAAGCCTAGGTTCGTTTTACAAGGGTAAGCACACGGGGACAATCGGTGATTTTGGTGCGGTTAGTTTTAACGGTAATAAAATCATTACCACAGGTGGTGGTGGTATGGTGTTTTGCAGAAGTGAAGAGGCGGGTAAACGCACGAAACATGTTACCACAACCGCCAAAGTTCCCCATCCTTATGAGTTCTTCCATGATGAGCCCGGTTTCAACTACCGTATGCCTAACTTAAATGCGGCGCTGGGTTGCGCACAGATGGAAGTACTTGAACACTATCTGACGCAAAAACGCCACCTTGCACATCAATACCAAGCGTTTTTCGCCAGCAGCGATGTGACCTTTGTGGTCGAGCCAGATTACGCGCAATCTAACTACTGGCTCAATGCCATCATTTGCGCGGATGCACAGCAGCGCAATGAACTGCTTGAGCAGAGCAATGCTGCTGGCGTAATGACTCGCCCAATTTGGCAGCTTATGCATCGCTTGCCTATGTTCGAACAAGCCCTGCGCGGGGATCTTACTCATTCGGAATTTATTGAGGCGCATTTAATCAACTTACCGAGTACGCCTGTAGGCATTTAGGTGAGGGAATATGAGCGATTATAAGCAAAAAGTTGCCGTTTTCACCGGAACAAGAGCAGAGTATGGTCTGCTCTTTTGGCTTCTAAAAGACATCCAAGCCGATCCTGACCTTCAACTTCAACTGCTGGTCTCAGGTATGCATTTATCGCCCGAGTTTGGTGAAACCTATCAGCAAATTGAGCACGATGGCTTCCATATAGACGAAAAAGTCGAGATCCTGCTTTCCTCAGATTCAGCTGTAGGCACAGCGAAAAGTATGGGGCTAGGCGTGTTGGGGTTTGCGGATGCCTTGGCAAGGCTTAAACCAGATGTTCTGGTGATTCTTGGCGATCGTTTTGAAGCTTTAGCAGCGGCACAAACGGCCATGATTTTGCGTATTCCAGTGATTCATTTACATGGCGGCGAGATCACCGAGGGGGCTTATGATGATGCGATCCGTCATGCCATCACCAAGCTGAGCTACCTGCATGGTACATCGACGGAAGCGTATCGTCAGCGCGTTATCCAGCTAGGAGAAGCGCCAGAGCGTGTAAAAAATATCGGCGCTATTGGACTTGACCACCTTAAACGCGCTCAGTTTATGGATGTGCCTGCTCTGGCTCAATCTCTTGACTTTGCTCTGACTCAGCCGTACTTCTTGGTGACCTACCATCCCGTTACCTTGGGTGAAGAAGCACCAGAAACCAGTTTTCAAGCGTTACTGGATGCGCTGGATTCGTATCCTGAGCATCAAGTTATCGTCACTTATCCGAATGCAGATGATGGTGGACGTCGTATCATCCCAATGCTTGAAGCGTATGCAGCAGCGAATCCAGAGCGTGTGCTTGCTATTCCTTCTTTGGGGCAAGTGCGTTATCTCAGTGCTGTTAAGCATGCTTGCGCGGTGATTGGCAACTCTTCCAGTGGCATTATTGAAGTTCCTGCTTTTGATGTACCGACAGTGAATATTGGCGTGCGTCAGCAAGGGCGTTTGGCCGCGAAAAGTGTCTTGCATTGCCGGGTATCTAAAGAAGAGATTGAACAAGCAATTCAAACGGCCATTACCAGAGGTTATAAGGCTGACGGTGAAGTGATCAATAATCCTTATGGCCAAGGTGATAGCAGTGCACAAGTGATTGCAATGATAAAATCACTTCATTTTGAACCTTGTAAGTCATTCTATGACTTACCCTTTGAACCAATAGAGTGAGACAGCATGACTCTAATCATTGCAGAAGCGGGTGTAAACCATAATGGTGACGAAGAACTGGCGTTTAAACTCGTCGACGCTGCGCATCAAGCTGGCGCCGATATTGTTAAGTTTCAAACCTTTAAAGCTAAAAAGTTAGTGACAGAACAGGCCAAGCAAGCTGATTACCAAGTGGTCAATACGCAAAAGCAAGAGTCGCAGTTAGCCATGCTTAGCCGACTTGAGCTGTCTTACGCTGCTCACCACCAGTTAGTCAAACATTGTGAGTCACTTGGTATTGAGTTCCTTTCGACCGCTTTTGATTCTGAAAGCTTAGATTTCCTCGTCAACGACCTTGGTTTAACGCGACTTAAATTGCCCTCTGGTGAGCTGACCAATGCGCCATTAGTCCTTGAGCATGCACGCACCGGATGTGATTTAATTGTGTCTACGGGGATGGCGACACTGGCCGAAATAGAAATGGCATTGGGCGTCATCGCTTTTGGCTATACTGAAGCGGATCATGTCGCACCGTCGGTACTGGCTTTTCAGCAAGCTTACGCATCAAATGAAGGGCAGAAAGCTCTGAAAGAGAAAGTGACCATCCTGCACTGCACCACTGAATACCCAGCCCCGATGGCAGAAATTAATCTGAAAGCGATGGATACGCTCGGCAAGGCGTTTGATTTACCAGCGGGCTACTCTGATCACAGCGAAGGGATCACCATACCGATTGCCGCCGTTGCGCGAGGCGCGGTGTTGATCGAAAAACACTTCACGCTGGATAAAAATATGGAAGGGCCAGATCACAAAGCATCACTTGAACCTGATGAACTTACCGCGATGGTGAAGGCAATCCGTCAGGTTGAGTTGGCGTTAGGGTCAGCGGTGAAATCTCCAACCGTCTCTGAAGTCAAAAACAAAGCGGTAGCACGTAAGAGTCTGGTGGCAAGTCAAGCGATTCAAGCGGGAGATGACTTTAGTTCAGATAACGTGACGATTAAGCGCCCAGGTAATGGCATGTCACCTTATCAGTATTGGGAGATGCTCGAGCGTAAGGCAAGCCGAGCTTACCAAGCCGGAGATTTGATAATTGAATAAACCGCTACCGCTTGTTTTGATAGGGGGGGGCGGCCACGCCAGTGTTTTGGCTGATATCTTACTCGGCCAAGGACGAGTAATACTTGCCGTCATTTGCCCTGATGACGTTTCATCACGGGCGGTATTGGCAGGCATTCCCCATCTTACCCAAGACGAGGATATTACACGCTTCTCTCCTGATAGTGTGCGGTTGGTAAACGGTATTGGCATGATGCCTCGTTCAACTTTTCGTCAGAGTATTAACGAAAAGTTTCTCGCACAAGGGTATGTTTTTGAAACGGTGATTGCGAGTGACGCTAAGGTATCTTCCTTTGCTGAAGTGAAACAGGGAGCACAGATTTTCCCAGGTGCGAGAGTACAGACTGGCACGGTTATTGGCGAGCATACCATAGTGAATAGCGAAGCTTTGATTGAGCACGATTGCAGGATTGGTGCCTACAATCACATAGCGCCTCATGCCACCTTATGTGGCGACGTGTTTACGGCTGAAGGCGTGTATATCGGTGCAAATGCAACAGTCATTCAAGGTTTGATATTGGAATTGCAGAGCGTCGTTGGTGCTGGGGCGATAGTGACTCAATCACTTAAGAAGGGTAGTACAAGCTATCCAGCTCGCGTCTATATTAAAGAAAACAAATAAAATTCAAGGATATTCCATGAGCTATTGCTGGAACAATGTATTGATTAAACCTGACTCAACTATACGTGAAGCATTAGAAATTATTAATAATGAAGCTCTAAGAATTGCGTTGGTCGTGGATTATAACCAGCATTTAATTGGTGTCGTGACTGATGGTGATATACGTCGAGGACTACTTGAGAATCTTTCTCTTACTGAATCTGTCAATCGAGTAGCTAACCTCTCTCCTTTAACTGTCAGATTGGGAACAGCTAAAAAAGACATTGTTAAACTTATGGAAGAAAGAGGGATTCTTTCGATACCTCTCATTGATGATGAGGGGAGAGTCGTGGGTCTTGAAACCTTACATGGCGCATTGCATCGCCCGAAATATCAAAATCCAGTTTTTTTGATGGCGGGCGGATTTGGTACTCGTTTGCGTCCGCTGACGGATAACTGTCCTAAGCCAATGCTCAAAATCGGCAACAAACCAATCCTTGAAACAGTGATCCGTAGTTTTATTAAGGCGGGCTTCGTTAATTTCTATATATCAACTCACTATATGCCTGAGTTGATCCATGCTCACTTTGGTGATGGTTCAGAGTTCGGCGCAAATATCAAGTATGTCCACGAGGAGTCACCATTGGGCACTGGTGGAGCGCTGGGATTATTGCCGAAAGATCTACCAAAAGATTTGCCGCTTATTATGATGAATGGTGATGTGCTGACCAAGGTCGATTTTCAGCGCCTTCTCGATTTTCATGTGAACCATGACGCCGACGCAACCATGTGTGTTCGCGAATACGACTATCAAATTCCCTACGGTGTGATCAACGGCGAAGGCAACAAAATTATCAGCATGGTGGAGAAGCCGATTCAACGTTTCTTTGTCAATGCAGGGATTTACGTGGTTTCTCCGAGAGTCATTCAATCGGTACCAGAAAATCATCGTATTGATATGCCGACCCTATTAGAACAACACATGCAGGAAAGAAATAACGTCTTGATGTTCCCAATTCACGAGTATTGGTTGGATATCGGCCGAATGGATGATTTCAATAGAGCGCAAGCGGATATTCATACTTTGGGATTGGACTAATGGAACGAGTTGCTGTTGTTGGGCTAGGAAATATCGCGACTCGCCATCGACGGAATTTAAAACAGTTATTCCCCAACGCGCTGCTGTATGCGATGTCGGCCAGTGGGCGTGTTCCTCAAGAAACGGTCAATGATGCAGACTTACTGGCGACGTCTATTGAGGAACTCATCGTTCAGCGTGTTCAACTCGTGATCATTGCATCGCCAGCGCCTTTCCATGCACTGCATGCGATCCATCTGATCAAAGCGGGGATTCCAGTTTTAATTGAGAAACCAGTGACTGCAACAGTCGGTGAAGTGAAAAGACTACAGAGCATTGCCTCACAGTACAAAACACCAGTTTCAATTGGTTATTGTCTACGTTATCTCTCTTCGGCACTGCAGATGAAAAGCCTACTTAGCTTAGACAAAATTGGGCATTTGTATCATGCTCATGTCGAGATAGGGCAGTATTTGCCTGATTGGCGACCCAGCAAAGATTACCGTGACAGTGTTTCCGCGAAAGCCAGTTTAGGCGGAGGGGCTTTGTTAGAGCTTAGCCACGAGTTTGATTACACTCAATGGCTACTGGGTGAGCTAACGCTCGAACACGCAGTTTTGCGCCAAACCAAAGAGCTTGGTCTTGAAGTTGAAGACAGTGCAGATATGTTGTTAAGCACCTCAAAGCAAGCGATCGTACACATGCACCTTGACTTTTTGCAGCGAAAGGCGTTTCGGCAATGTCGTTTTGTGGGCAGTAAAGGGGCGCTGGAGTGGGACTTAATTGGCAATGAAATCCGATTTGTTACACCGCAAGGCATCCAAGTACTTTACAGTGAGCCCAAATGGGATAAAAACCAAATGTACACAGCGATGCTTGCCGACTTTGTCGCGCAAATCCATCAACAACCCAATCAATGCGTCTCTCTTGCTGAGGCAGCTCAAAGTGTTGAACTTATAGAAGAAATCAAACAGCGTTTTCCAATCACATCGGTGTCGGGTGGGTTAGAAAGTGAATAATCGAATGAAAAACTGTGCTTTTATTTTTGCCCGAGGTGGTTCTAAGGGACTGCCAAGAAAAAACGTCAAATTACTAGCAGGCAAACCATTACTGCTATATTCCATTGATACGGCTTTGGCTACCCCCTCGATTGAGCATGTTTTTGTTTCAACTGATGATACTGAAATTGCAGACGTCGCGCGTGCATCGGGAGCGATAGTGATTGAGCGTCCTGCGGAGCTCGCTAGTGATACAAGCCCTGAATGGCTGTCTTGGCGTCATGCTATTGAATGGGTGCAGGTACACTATGGAGAGTTTGATGGATTTATTAGTTTACCTGCCACCAGTCCGTTGAGAAGTATTGATGATGTGGAAGGTGCTATCAACAAACTATTTACCACCGAAGCAGATATCTGTATCTCAGTGACACCAGCTAGTCGCAGTCCTTTTTTTAATATGGTGAAGCAGATCGAAACTGGGATGGTTGAGCTCGTCGATAAGCCACAAGGTGAAGTGGCTCGCCGTCAAGATGCACCTCCGGTGTTTGATATTACCACGGTTGTGTATGCAACGACGCCTTACTTTGTATTGAATCATTACGGAATTTTTTCCGGCAAAGTAACGAGCATTGAGGTACCTAAAGAGCGAGCAGTAGATATCGACGATATTTATGATTTCAAATTAGCAGAAGCGATTATTGGGGGAGAGCACTAATGGAAAAATTACTCGAAAGCAAAACCATTCTAGTTGCTGGTGCCGGTGGTCTTTTGGGGACCCGTTTAGTTCCCGCTTTACTCAAGCAAGGTGCTAAGGTCATTGCGGCGGATATTCACGTAGAAGAGATGTGTGAACGCCTTTCTTCACTTGGCGTTGACTTACAAGATAAGAAGCTAAGCTGTTGCGAGCTGGATGTGACTAAAGAACAGAGTGTCAAAGCTTTTTTTAGTCAGCAGGCTCAACACATTGATGGCGCGGTCAACTCAACCTATCCTCGCAATAAAACCTATGGCAAGCACTTTTTTGAGGTGAGTTTAGAGAGCTTTAATGAAAACTTGTCTCTGCATTTAGGTAGTGCTTTTCTTTTTACCCAACAATGTGCTGCTTATTTTAAGTTGCAGCAACAGCCTTTTTCTCTGGTGAATATCTCCTCGATTTATGGTGTTGTTGCACCAAAATTCGAGATTTATAACAACACGCTGATGACGATGCCTGTTGAATACGCAGCGATCAAGTCTGCTATCCAACATCTCAACAAATACGTGGTGTCTTACTTGAATGACAGCCGTTTCCGCATCAACAGTGTCAGCCCTGGTGGCATTTTTGACCATCAACCTGAAGCGTTTTTACTGGCCTATAAAGAGAAAACGCATGGCGCTGGCATGTTGGATGTCGAAGAAGTGGTTGGCTCGGTTTTGTTTTTGCTTTCAGAGCAGTCACGTTATGTTACAGGTCAAAATATTATTGTAGATGATGGATTTTCACTGTGACTCGTATAACTACATTAGTTGTTCCTAGCAATGATGCTGCTTTAAGTGAGTTTGTAAAACTTTTTGATAGAAGCTCTTGTTTAGTGCCTGTTTTTTATTTGGAATACGACTCGAAATTGGTGCTAAAAATTAAAGAGCGAGGCTGGTTGGTTTATCGCAAGCATTTATCATTAGAGGATGAAGTTAAAAGTAGTTTAAAACTGAGTAAAGCTTGGTTTAGAACTTTTTTTGTTAGATTCTTAGATGACAGCAAGCTTGGATGTTTTGTTCAGACTTATCTGTTGAGAAGATATCTATGCAATAGATTAATAAGAAATATATTGAATGCTAGCTCTTCGCTATTGAAGATAATAGAAGAGCAAAATATTAAAGCTTGCTTAATTTCAACGGATCGCAGTGTTGGTATTGAAGCTTCTATAATGTATTTGTCTAAATTAAATCCTATTAAAATTTATGTCTTGTCATTTGCTTATTCGGCTGACTATCAATCATCTATTAAACTCAGGGGGAAAAGTATTTATAGCTATATATATCCAAGAGCATCAAGTAACAAATATCATGGTAAAGGCTGTAATGGAAAATTGTTCTTTAGGCCATTTGAACATTTGGCTCTTAATGAAATAGGGGTCTTTCCTAAAAATCCTTGGGTATTAGGAATGGGGCATTGTGATTTAATGTTGGTAGATAGTGAAAGAGAAAGGAACAGGCTAATATCACTTGGTGGCGAGGAAGAAAAATATATAGTTACTGGAACAGTTTCACATGATTGCCTTTATGAAGCAAATGTGAAAAGAGGTGATATTAAGACTGAATTGGCTAAAAGATATTCTCTAGCAGGAGAGGCGATAGCTATAATAGCACTTCCTCAATATTATGAGCATGGGTTGTGTGATAAAGAAAAACACTTTTACATTATAAATAATCTTATAAAAAGTGTAATTGGGTTGGGTTTTGAGATATTGATTTCACTCCATCCTAAAATGAACAGAAATAATTATGTTTATTTGGAAGCTGAATATGGTGTTGTTGTTTTAGAGCAGGAATTATCTGAAGTGATTGTTGTTGCCGATCTGTTTGTCTCTACCTATTCATCAACAATCGTTTGGGCAAGAATGTGCAATATTCCAGCAGTCATTTTCGATTTTATAAACCTAAACTATAAGGATTTTTATAATGAATTAAATTTTCCTGTGGTAAAAAGTTTTGGTGACCTGTCAAGTACTTTGACCGATATTTATTCGACAGATTTTATAAAACACCAAAGAGAGCTCGACTCCAAACAACTGTCTCCATTTGATGGAAAATGCTTAACTAGAATAGAAGATATAATTCGTGAGTAATGCTTATCAAAATGCTATAGGGCTAGTTGTTGTTGGTTTTCTTCCATATATTGTAAACTTTCTCGTTTTGCCCTTATACAGTCAATATTTAACACCTGAAGATTTTGGAATTATTGGTATAGCGATGGCTTGCATGATGATAGCTAGTACATGGAGTCATTTACAACTACCCAGTGCATTATCCAGATTATATTTTGATTATAAAGATCTAGAGCAAAATGAATACCTAGCAAGTGTGATTAATGGTAGTTTTTTGACTAGCTTTTTATTTTGTTTGTTATATTACTTCTTCAAGGACGATATTGCAAACCTTGCATTTAGCCGTGATGGATATAGTGATGTTATTGCAGTTTCCATATTTATTCTGTTATTTAACTCACTTAATTTAACGTTGGAAAGAGTTCTTATCAATCAGCAAGATGGGGGGAAGATTCTTGCTAGAAGTGTTCTGTGTCAGTTCGCTTCCGTTGTTTCAGGGGTTTATTTTATAACCGTATGTGAATATGGTGTGATTGGGTTTCTTTACTCTCAAGTTATTTATTATTTCACTATGTCTATTGTCTCTTTTTATTTCATAAGGGATAAGTATAAATTTGTATTGAAATGTGATTTACTTATTGAGTCGCTTAAATACTCAGTACCGTTGATCGCACATGCATTAGGTGGTGTTGTCTTTATGTACGCAGGAACATTTTTTATCGAAAAATACCTTTCGTTATCTTTGTTAGGTGTGTTTTTTATAGCTGAAAAATTTTCTCAGGTAATTAAATCTCTTGTTAATTCCATAAATAATGTGATAATGCCCTACTATAATAAGTTGTCAGTTAATAATCAGAATAATGGGAAAGCCTTTTTGGAGAAGCTTATTCCGTTTTGGTTAAGCCTCTATGTTCCATTGGTTTTGTTATATGTATTTGCTGCTGAGCTCTTTGTAAATGACTACATTGAAGGAGAGTATAAAGGTTTATTTGAACTTTTAATTATACTTTGCTTTAGTTATATCTTTAGAGGCCTTTATTGCTTCTCATCTGCTCCCTTGTTTTTTGGCAAGAAAACAAAAGTAATTCCGAAAATTACGATTGTTACTGGTTTGTTTTCATTGGCTTTTAATTATTTTTTGATTAAAGCTTATGCTTTAAGTGGTGCTGGGTTAGCTGTTCTGCTTTCATTCTTTATATCATTTTCCTTAGCGCATTATTTTGCTAAAGAAGTCTATAGAATTAAAATTCGACTTAACTTTGCTTGGTTGTTTGTTGTTTCATCGGTATTTGCTGTTGTAAATTTCATTGTCGGTAGCGATACATTTTTAAGTTTTGCTTTTGTTAATTTTCTTGTTGTAGCTTTGTTTTTTGTTTTGGTGTTTTTTAATTTCCTAAAATTGAAAGATAAATTGATTTCCACTTGGAGTAGATATGGGAAGTGATAATGTTTTGGTAATTGCTGAAGTAGGTCAGGCGCATGATGGAAGCTTGGGAATACTACATTCATATATTGATGCTATTGCTTCTACAGGAGTAAATGCAATCAAATTTCAGACGCATATTGCTGAGGCTGAAAGTAGTCGTGAAGAACCATTTAGAGTCAATTTCTCATATGAAGATAATTCTAGATTTGATTATTGGAAACGAATGTCATTTTCGTTGAATGATTGGAAAGGAATAAAAAAACACTGTGACGACGTTGGCTTGGAGTTTATAAGTTCTCCATTTTCTGTTGCGGCCGTAAATTTGCTAGAAGAAATCGGAGTAAGTCGATATAAAATAGGATCAGGCGAAATTACAAATAAATTAATGTTGGATGCTATATGTCGCACAGGTAAGCAAATAATTCTTTCGAGTGGGATGAGTGATTTTAGTGAATTAGATGACACTATTGAATTTTTAAAAAGTAGAGGCTCATGTTTCTCGATATTGCAATGTACTACGATGTATCCCACAAGTCCTAAACATATTGGCCTTAATGTAATTGATGAACTCAAAAATCGTTATAATGTAGCTGTCGGCTTGTCAGACCACTCTGGAACGGTCTTTCCTTCACTAGCTGCTGTTGCCCGGGGAGCTCAAATATTAGAAGTGCACGTTGTATTCGATAAAATGATGTTTGGGCCTGATTCAACTTCCTCTTTAACTATTAATGAACTTTCTTTTTTGTGCAAAGGGGTTTGTGATATTAAAACTATGTTGGATAATCCTATTGACAAAAATATTACAAGTGTTGATTCAAACTTGAAAGTAATATTTGGTAAGTCTTTGTCTGTCTGTCGCGAGATGAAAGCCGGCCAGACATTAAATATTTCTGATTTAGAGTCAAAAAAACCAGGGAACATGGGAATTCCCGCTTCTGATTATAAAAGTGTTGTTGGTAAAACTTTGTCTCGAGATATCCCATGCTGGAGCTTTTTAACAATGGATGATTTAATTGATGAGTAACTTTATTAAAACTAAAGTCTGTGTAGTTGTCGCCAGTCGTGCAAATTATGGTCGGATTAAATATTTATTGACAGCCATAAAAGAACATGAACAATTAGAGTTGCAACTTATAGTGGGGGCATCTTTGCTATTAGATAGATATGGCAAAGCTGTTAATATTATTAAGGCTGATGGTTTTATTCCTGATAGGGAGATTTACTATAATTTAGAAGGCGAAAATTTACTTACTCAAGCTAAGTCCACAGGTATGGGTATTATAGAACTCTCAACAGCATTTGAACAGTTACAGCCTAATTTTGTGGTTTCAGTAGCTGATCGATATGAGACTATGGCAACGGCAATTGCTGCGACCTATCTGAATATTCCCTTGATTCATGTTCAAGGTGGAGAGGTTAGTGGAAATATTGATGATAGAGTTAGACACGCAATTACAAAATTAGCTGATTTTCATTTTGTATCTACCGAGAAAAGTAGGGATAGAGTGATCCGTATGGGGGAGAATGAAAACTCGGTATTTAATTTTGGATGTCCGGCTATGGATGTCATACAGAATGCTGATAAGTCTATTGATAATACAATTATGAGCAAGTATGGTGGAGTAGGTTCTTTGGTTGATTGGACTAAACCATATATTTTGATGATTCAACATCCTGTTACAACTAGCTACGGCTCGGGTTTTTCTGAAGTCAACGAGACTCTTAAGGCTCTATTAAAATTTGATTCGATTCAAAAGATAGTGCTTTGGCCGAACTCAGATGCAGGTGGTGAAGATGTTTCTAAGGGGATTCGAGTTTTCAGAGAAAGAAATATGAATAGAAATTTCCATTTTTATAAAAACTTTTCTGCTGAAGATTTTATTAGAGTGTTAAGTAATGCTGTTTGTGTAGTCGGAAACTCTTCATCCTTTTTAAGAGAGGGGAGTTTTCTAGGTGTACCAGCTGTTGTAGTTGGGGATCGACAGAATCAACGAGAGCACGGAGAAAATGTTCTCTTTGCTAATTATGAAGATAACGATATTCACGAAAAAATTACTTTACAAATAGAACATGGTAAATATAACCCAAGTAATATATTTGGCAAAGGAGACGCAGGCAAAAGAATTGCGGCATTAATTAAAGACCTTAAGCCAAATTTGCTTAAGCCTATTACATATTAGGAAGATTTTAATGATAATAGCCGTTATACCAGCGAGATCTGGTTCCAAGGGATTTCCAAATAAAAATATAGCATGTGTTGGAGGTAAAACACTTCTCGAACATGCGATAAAAGTCGGTTTGGACAGCAAATGTATCGATAAGGTGTATGTCTCTACTGATTCTCTAGAGTATCTTAAAATAGCTATGTCGGCAGGTGCGTTCAGTTTAGGGATTAGACCGGATACATTATCCGGAGATGATGTGTCTACGGTTGACGTATTAGAATTTATGTTGGGCCACCCAGACCTTGTAAATGTAACGCATGTCGTTTTGCTTCAACCAACTTCACCAATAAGAACTTCACATCAAATAGATGACTGCGTCACCATGGCTATTGAAAGTCGTCAGTCAGTCGTATCTATAGCCAAAGTGGAGGACCCTCATCCATTTAAAATGAAAAAGATTGTTGATGGAAAGTTGGTTTCATATATAGATGGTTGCAGCTCTGAGACGGCTAGACAGAGCCTTCCTTCTGTTTATGAACTTACAGGTGCAATATATGTGTCTAGTAAGGAAAATTTGCTTAATAATCACTCTCTTTTTTCGAATGAAACCAAACCGTATATTCAAGATAGATTCGTAAATATTGATATGAAAGAAGATTTAGATTATCTAGAGTTTCTATTAGCAGCGGGTAAGGTAGAGATACTGTGACTGAAGTTATTGATTATTTATTTTTGATCGAGCATGAAGATAGGGAAGGGCAGTTAGTTAGGCTATTGACATCTATGCTCAATGATAAAGGATTTAGTTGTAAAGTTTTATCTATTGAATTTCATCTGCATTTAATAAATCGTTATTCTCCTCGAGTTTTAGTTTTTCCATATGCAATTGACTCTTCTAGATATCCCCTATGTATTTTTCATGGAGCACGTTTTTCGCGAACAAAGTTTGTTTCTTTAAATTGGGAACAATTACTTAGCGCATCCAACAAAAAATTCAAGTCCCCAAAGTGCGATATTGTTAAAAATAGAGTTCATCATTTAGCTTGGGATGATGAATTTAAAGTTTTCCTTGAAGAATCAGGAGTGAGCTCTGATAAAGTTACAGTGATAGGTAATCCAAATGTTGAGCTATTATATAAAGCTATGGCATCCACTAAAGAAGATATTGTTTCTGCAAAGCTAAAATTGGGCTTGCAACCTAATGCTAGTATCATATTCTTCCCAATGAATTATGGTTGGGCATTTTCAACAGATACTGTTATTAGGGGGAAGATTAAACAGGGTTACGATTGCAGTGTTGCGTGGGAATATAGAGATTATTCTTATCAATGTCTAGTGGAGTTCGTCAGTTTTGTATCTTCGTTATCAAAAACTTATAATAATGCACAAATTGTTATTCGCCCTCATCCATCTATTTCTATCGAGCAATATATAGATGTTTTTAAAAAGCTTAACGTTTCTATACCTTCAAACTTGAAAATAACAAAGTCATATACTGTAAAAGAATGGATGGCAGTATCTGATATTGTTGGAAGTTCTTGGAGCACGACAGTTTGGGATTGTCATCAAATGGGTATACCTGCTTTCTTATTTACACCAATAAAAAGACCGGTTTGGCTGAATATTGGTTGGAATGATCAGGTTAATAATATTTCATCGGTTGAGCAGTTTGTGGAACTATTTGTTGCGAAGGGTAGTTCAGTAAGTGCTGAATTTAAATATATAGATAATATCTTTAAATGGTTGTTGTCAGTTAATGATGTAAATAACAGCGAGTTGTTGGGTTATAATTTTTTGAACGATTTTAATTTCAAAACGTCACTTTATAAAGCCAGATGTGGTTTAAGATGTTTTTCAGCAAAATATTTGAATGGAATTTTTGTGAGTAAGGGGGCTATGCGAGATTATTTTGATGTTAGAAGTGATTTTCGGAAATGAATAAAGTTACCTTGCAGAACCAATATACAAAGATTATGTTGCTTATTGTTTGTGGGTTGCTATTTAGGAATACGTTGGGAACTGTTTTGGGAACATCAGCATCATGGTTACCTATTCTTGGCCTCTTTATTTTCACTGCCTTTTATTTTCTGAGCGTACTAAAAAACAGTAAGATGCAGGTAAATCAGATATTATTTTTGGTTTATATTTTTTATTTGTTGTTTCTGATGTTGTTCTTTCCAATTTTTTCTGAATTCGGTTCTTATCCGTCAGCGATAATTGGTTTTTCTAATTTAGCGACCATTCCTTGTTTCTGGTTTTTTTTGTTTAGGAAAGGTTATAGCAAAGAACTTGTTAATTGTTGTGTAAGTTTGTTTATTTTTGTTGGGGTGATAAATTCTATTTTTTCATTTGTACAGTTTTTTTATTCCGAAAATTTGTTTGGTCTTATTACTAATGATATCTATGCTAATGGTGAAGTGTTGATGAATGAGAATGTTTCTCGACGCGCCATATCCTTTATTGCGTCTCCTCAATCGCTTTCATTGTATTTGGCATTTTCGTTTGCGTTAACCTTCAGATATTCTAGTGGGAATTCTTTTATATTGGCGTCCAGGTTGATCATACTTATGTCTGGAGTTCTTACAGTTAGCAAAGCTTTCTTTGTGTTTGTTGTGGTTTTTGTTGTTGCTAATTACTTTAGTTTTAAGTCTCTATTCAAAGGCGGGTTAATTTTAATGGTTTTCCTCTCGTTTGTAGCCTTTTTTAGGGATAGTCTTGGCAGAGTTATACAGATTTTTGAATTCATTTCTGAACCAGAAAAATACTCAGCGTATGTTATTTGGCGTGATTCATTTTTATATGGAGTCGAATTTCCTGAGGCTCTGTTTGGTCGAGGAATTGGTGTTTTTTCTAGAGGCTCGCAAATGTTATTTGACTATGTCTTGTTATTTGGTTCGGCGGAAAGCTTTTTTATTCAAATATTAGTAGAGCTTGGTGTTTTTGGTCTCGTACTTTTTACTCTCCTTTTGTTTGTTTCGTTATCGTCCTTGCTGGCGCATGAACGGGTGATTTTTTCTAGTCTGTGTGGTTTTATAGTTGTAGGTCTGTTTTCACCCGCAATCTATGGGTACTCTGTTGGGGTATGCTTTTATTTTTGTCTTGTGTTAGGATTTTTAGTTAGAAATAAAGAACAATCTAATAGAGTTTTTTTACGAAGGAATTCAAACAGTGTCATTTAATCGTAACGTGGCTTTTATCGTATGTGTTTACAATGGAGATAACTCCGTATTTCTCCGGGAGTCTTTAGATTCTATCTATTCTCAGAAATTACCAAAGTGTACAGGCTTAAAAGTATATCTGCATGTAGATGGGGACGTTGGTGAAGATATAGAAAGTGTTATCAAGCAATATCCGATATACAAATTGTTGCGCAGTAAAAAAAATGTAGGATTAGCTAAGGGGTTGAATAAGCTGATAGATTCGCTAGAAGACGAAGCGTATATATTTAGAATGGACTCAGATGATTTATGTCGACCTAATCGGGTTATTGAGCAAATAAATTTCATGGATTCTAACGGTCAAGTTGATTTTTGTGGTGGTTCTATTAGTGAGTTTATCAAGGATAAATCTAATGCCGTTACAACTAGACAGTATCCTGAAAATATGGCTCGAATAGTTCCTACTTTCTTAACGTCATCACCTTTTGCTCACGTTACTATTTGCTTTAGGGGGGATTTTTTTTCAAAATTTGGAGACTATCCAGTAGAGTTCCCTTTAAATGAGGATATAGCGTATTGGTTAATGAGTCTTAAGGGGGGGGCTATTGGAGCCAACGTAAATAAAGTTTTAGTCGATGTTAGAATGGATGATGCTTATTCAAGAAGAACTACTAAAAAAGCATACAATGAACTTCGGGTATTTTGGGCTGTCGCTCAATGGCAGAGAAAAGGATATGTATATCCTGTGTTACGGTTTTTGTTTAGATTTCTCCCAACAAGAGTAGTTAAGTACGTTTACAATTCAAAATTTCGGACGTTATTATTAGAGAAAGAGAGTGATTAATGATTTTGGTGACTGGTGCAACTGGTTTTATTGGTTCTCATATACTTAGTGTTTTAGGAAACAGTGCAGTGGTTCTGTCTCGAAAACCTGTGCCGAATTATTCAGGAAAATATATCACTAGTGATTTGACTCGACCAGATTTCAGTGAGGATTTTTTTGAAGGAATAGAGGTGGTAATTCATTGTGCAGCTAGGGTTCATGTTATGAGCGATAAATCTGCGGATCCTTTGAGTGACTTTCGTATTGTTAATACCATTGCTACTATTGAGTTGGCAAAAGCAGCTGCGAAGTCTGGTGTAAAAAGATTTATTTTTATCAGTAGCATTAAAGTTAACGGTGAACTCACTAAGATTAATTATCCGTTTAAAGCAACAGATATTCGCAATCCTTCCGACTATTATGGTGTTTCTAAGTCTGAAGCTGAAATTCAGTTAATGGAGCTTGGCAATAAGACCAGTATGGAAATCGTCATCATTCGTCCTAGTCTAGTGTATGGGCCAGGAGTAAAAGGTAATTTTCATTCCTTAATGGAACTTGTTTATAAAGGGTTGCCTCTACCTTTAGGATGTGTAGTAAATAACAGACGTAGTTTAGTGTCGATCGTTAATTTAGTAGATTTAATCGTTACTTGTATAGATCATCCTAAAGCATCTAATCAAGTTTTTCTTGTGTCTGATGATAACGATATATCAACATCATCAATGGTGAAAAAAATTGCCGATGCAATGACGAAAAAATCTTGGCAATTACCCATCCCTGTTTGGTGTTACAAAATATTTGGTAAATTATTTAATAGATTAGATATAGTAAATAGGCTTGTAGGGTCTTTACAGGTTGATATATCACATACTAAAGATACGTTAGATTGGGTTCCTCCACAGACGCTTGAAGACGGTTTCAAAGAGACTGCGGAAGCTTTTCTCCTTAATAAAAAGTAGAGTATTTACATGATTCGTCTAATTGATTTCTTTGCCGCCTTCTTTGGCTTGCTGTTGCTTTGGCCTGTATTACTGATCGTAACTATAATTGGCATGTTCGATACTGGTTCTCCAATTTTTGTTCAAACTCGTGTAGGTCGTAATAAAAAACCATTTAAATTGATTAAGTTCCGTACTATGTCTGTTGAAACAAAATCAGTAGCTAGCCATCTGGCTAGCAATGCTTCAATCACTAAGCTTGGGGCCTTTCTGCGCAAGACAAAAATTGATGAGTTGCCACAGTTGATTAATGTGGTTAAAGGAGAAATGAGTTTAGTTGGACCACGTCCAAACTTGTTTAATCAAGAAGAGTTAATTAAAGATCGGGATGCCCTTGGTGTGTATGAAGTTTTACCTGGAATAACGGGCTTAGCCCAAGTGCAAAACATTGATATGTCTACACCTAAGTTATTAGCTGAAACAGACAAGCAGATGATCGATACCTTAAATATCAAAAACTATTTCAAGTATATATTGATGACAGTAACAGGTAGTGGTAGCGGTGATGCGGTAAAATAGTGTTATCTAATGGTAGAGACACTGTATTGTGTTGGTTTAGTTACAATGTTGCTGATGCAAATCGTCTCAGTTTGACATGAAAGCTTGATTCCGTGTCTTATGGGGTGTTTTTAAATTTGGTACCCAAACTATGGCCAGAACTATAGCTTCGGTATCGTGTTGTCCAAAAGGTAGTTTGTCGTTACCCTTTTGAGTCTAGATCCTCTCGTAACAAGCTTCGATGGTGATCCCTATAGGCCATTGATGTGATAACATGAGTGCCTTAGCGATTGTATTGTGGTTGAGTCCCGTACTTTAAGATGTAGTTCATTATGAATTTAAATTTTTTGGAGCGAAAAATGGATTTTTTGCAAAGCTTGTTTGGTTTGAAACGCACACATAAGCGTGTTGTTAGCCTCATCATTGACGCATTATTTCTCAGTTTTGCGTTTTGGGCCGCATTGCTCGTGCGCATAGATGACATTGCTGTGCTGGCCAATTCTCAATATTGGCTACTACTTTTTATCGTCGTTCCTTTGAGCTTAGTGGGGTTTGCAAAGCTTGGGTTATATCGTGCTGTATTGCGCTACATGGGGTTGCAAGCCCTTACGGCGATCGGCTTCGGTGTGATGCTCTCAACCATCATGTTGGTGCTTTTTGCCTTTTATGTTGATGCGCAACTGCCGCGAACCGTACCAATAATTTATGCTGCATTTTCATTAGTGTTTATCGGTGGCACCAGGGCAATTGTTCGCTCTATGGTGGGCTCTGGCATGAAGCGTGTCGGGGAACCCGTCATTATTTATGGTGCAGGTGTCAGTGGCAGACAGTTGTTAACTGCACTAGTACAAAGCCATGAATATTATCCGTTTGCGTTTGTTGATGACGATGAAACGCTTCACGGTACAGTTATCCAAGGGGTTCATGTTCATTCTCCCTCTATAATTCGCAAGTTAATCAAGCAAAAAGCGGCGACCAAAATCTTACTCGCTATTCCAAGTGCGTCGCGGTCACGTCGTCAAGCGATTTTGGAGCAGTTAGAAACGCTGGCTGTACAAGTGCTGACCTTACCAGCTATGGCTGACCTGGTCAGTGGCAATAAGCTTTATAGCGACATTAAAGAAGTTGAAATTGATGATTTGCTCGGTCGCGATTGTGTGACGCCTAGAGCTGATCTGTTGGCAGCTAATATTCGTAACAAAGTGGTGATGGTGACCGGAGCCGGTGGGTCAATCGGTTCTGAGTTATGCCGGCAGATCTTAAAGCAGTCACCTAAGAAATTGGTGCTGTTTGAATTGTCTGAGTTTGGTCTCTATTCCATTGAGCGAGAACTAAATGCCATGGCAAAAGAGTTATCTCTTGATGTGAAGATTTACCCAATGATGGGGTCTGTACAGCGAGAGAATCGTGTTCAGGCTGTGATGGAAGCTTTTGAGGTGCAAACTGTTTATCACGCTGCAGCTTATAAGCATGTACCTTTAGTCGAGCATAACGTTGTAGAAGGTGTGCGTAATAATGTGTTCGGTACTTTGTATACAGCTCGTGCCGCTATTGCGGCAAATGTCGAAACATTTGTGTTAGTAAGTACTGATAAGGCTGTTAGGCCAACGAATGTGATGGGGACAACCAAGCGTATGGCTGAGTTAGTCCTGCAGGCATTAGCGGATAAAGGAAGTGCTACTCGTTTTTGTATGGTTCGATTTGGTAATGTTTTGGGTTCTTCCGGGTCTGTTGTGCCGCTATTTAGAAAGCAGATAGCAAATGGTGGCCCTGTTACAGTAACGCATCCAGAAATTACCCGTTTCTTTATGACCATACCTGAAGCTTCTCAGTTGGTGATTCAAGCTGGCGCTATGGGCAAAGGCGGGGATGTCTTTGTATTAGATATGGGCAAGTCAGTGAAGATCGTTGATTTGGCCACTAAGATGATTCGTCTGAGTGGTTTTGAAGTCAAAGATGATAATCATCCTGACGGTGATATAGCCATTGAGTTTTCAGGTTTGCGTCCAGGTGAAAAGCTCTATGAAGAGTTACTGATTGGCGACGATGTGACTGGTACTGAGCATGAGCGCATCATGACGGCCAATGAGGCTTTTTTAAATTGGGCTGAGCTTGATGCGATCTTGGCGCGTTTAGATAAAGCTTGTCATGAATTCCAGCATGAAGTGATAAGAGATATTCTTCTTTCTACTCCTACAGGGTTTAGTCCAACTGACGGTATTTGTGATTTAGTCTGGTTACAAAAAAATCATGAACAAGATGCCAGTAAAGTTGAGGACAACAAGGTCGTCCCTTTAGTTTCCTAATATCTTTGTGAATGTCAAAAAGCCAATTTATTGATTGGCTTTTTTGTTGTATAAGGTTTTTATATGTCCCGTAAATATTTTGGAACCGACGGCGTACGCGGCAAAGTCGGTGAGTTTCCTATTACCCCTGACTTTGCTATGAAGCTAGGTTGGGCTGCCGGCACTGTTTTAGCTTCATCAGGTACTAAAGAAGTATTAATAGGCAAGGATACTCGTATCAGTGGCTATATGTTAGAAACCGCTATGGAAGCAGGTTTGTCTGCCGCAGGAATTGATGTGGCTTTAGTTGGCCCAATGCCGACACCCGCAGTAGCCTACCTAACCTCAACGTTTCGAGCAGATGCGGGTGTTGTAATTAGCGCCTCTCATAATCCGTACTACGACAACGGCATTAAATTCTTCTCAAATTCGGGTACCAAGCTCAATGATAAGCAAGAGCTTGAAATCGAAGCTTTACTAGAGCAAGCACTTAACCACACTGCTATGCAGTGTGTACCTTCTGCCGAGTTAGGTAAGGTTCGCAGGATTAATGATGCCGCAGGTCGTTACATCGAGTTCTGCAAGGGCGTTTTTGCGAACGATCTCAGCCTGTCTGGACTTAAAATTGTTGTTGATAGTGCTAATGGCGCAGCTTATCACATTGCGCCTAACGTATATCGTGAACTCGGCGCAGAAGTTATCAGCATCAATGACAAGCCTGATGGTTTAAATATTAATGAACATTGTGGCGCGACCAGTCTCGACAGTTTGCAAACTGCAGTGATGGTGCATGAGGCTGATTTAGGGATCGCGCTAGATGGTGACGCTGATAGGGTTATGTTCGTTGACCATAACGGCCATGTTGTCGATGGTGACCAAATCCTGTTTATTCTAGCGAGTGCCGGCAAAGCCAGTGGTTCCTTTGAAGGCGGTGTCGTTGGCACTTTGATGTCAAACCTGGGTCTTGAGCTCGCGTTAAAGGCGTTAGATATTCCATTTGTTCGAGCAAAAGTGGGTGACCGCTACGTGGTTGAGCAACTTAAAGAAACGGGCTGGAAGCTCGGTGGTGAAGGTTCTGGTCATATTTTAGATCTTAACCATGCTTCAACGGGTGACGGGATTGTCGCTTCGTTATTAGTGTTGCAAGCCGTTTTGAAAGCACAAACCAGTTTGGCTGAAGTTGCATCGGGTATGAAAAAACTGCCACAGGTGTTAATTAATGTTCGTTTGACACAAAACAATGCCGATCAAATCATCGAGTCTCAAAGTGTTAAACGAGCTGTTGCAGAGTCAGAAGAAATTTTGGCCGAGAATGGTCGCGTGCTATTACGTAAATCGGGCACGGAGCCATTAATTCGCGTTATGGTCGAGTCCACCGATGTTGAAATGAGTCAACAGCAAGCAGAAGCGATTGCACAGGCTGTATCTACCGCAGGTGTTTAAAGTTTAATTTTTACTAGTTTTAGACCTATTGATGCCACTATCCTTTAAGGTAGTGGCATTTTTATTTTAAACTCATTTTTTACACGGCTGTTGGTCTGTATTAGCGTGGTAAATGGAGTATTAGAGCTTATTGAAGAGAGCGTACTTTGAAAGGTATTTTATTAGCCGGTGGCACTGGCACGCGGTTGTATCCCATCACACGAGGCGTATCTAAACAGCTATTGCCGGTGTATGACAAGCCAATGATCTATTATCCGCTCTCTGTTCTTATGCTGGCGGGTGTCCGTGATATTTTGATCATCACGACTCCTGATGAACAGATGTTGTTTCAGCGTTTATTGGGCGATGGCAGTGATTTTGGTATTTCGCTTTCCTATCAAGTACAACTAAAGCCTGAAGGGATAGCACAGGCTTTTATCATTGCAGAGGAGTTTATTGGTACCGATAGCGTGTGTTTAGTGCTGGGAGATAATGTGTTTTATGGGCAGGGTTTCAGTCTCACGCTGAAACAGACTGTAGCTGATCTCAGCAAGGCAGATTCGGTAGGAGCGACTATCTTTGCCTATCAGGTCGATCAAGCAGAAAGATTTGGCGTGGTGGAGTTTGATGATGATTTCAACGCCTTGGCAATCAATGAAAAACCAGCTTCCCCCAAATCTAATTGGGCGGTAACCGGACTCTATTTTTATGATAATCAAGTCATCGACATCGCTAAAGGATTAAAGCCCTCAGAACGTGGGGAGCTTGAAATTACTGAAATTAATCAATCCTATTTAAAGCGCGGTGAACTAAAAGTCGAATTATTGGGACGTGGTTTCGCTTGGCTCGATACCGGTACCTTCGACAGTCTGCAGCAGGCTTCATCTTTTGTGCAAACCATAGAAACTGTACAGGGGCTAAAAGTGGCTTGTCTTGAAGAGATAGCTTGGCGTAATGGCTGGTTAACTAGTGAGGATATCCTTCGCCTTGCCCAGCCTATGCTGAACAATAGTTATGGGCGCTATTTGATGTCTTTGATAAGCGCCGTGTGACAAAGCTTGCTACATGACAAGAAGTGCGAAAGAGTTGATTGTTAGATATTAGGTTGTTCAGGTAATGAGCTATGAATGGAGCCGTCAAATCGGCTCAAATTGCGAGCTGTATTATGGAAAATGCGGTATAAATAAGTAGACTAGAAACACAGCTTAACTTCTTCTCTTACCAGGTCACTTACTAACGGAATCGCCGATGAAGTTTCTTGTTGATGTACATGCACATACTATAGCTTCGACACATGCCTATAGCACGGTTCATGATTATCTGGCTGTGGCAAAAGAGAAGGGCATCAAGCTGTTTGCCATTACTGATCATGGGCCCGATATGGCTGATGCGCCTCATTTTTGGCATTTCGTTAACATGCGTGTGTTGCCTCGAATTGTCGATGGTATCGGTGTGCTCCGAGGCATTGAAGCTAATATCAAGAATGAAAATGGTGATATTGATTTCTTTGGTAGTTATCTCGATGAGTTAGATATCGTGCTAGCGGGGTTTCATGAGCCTGTTTTTCCGCCATCGACTCAAGCTGCTTATACTAAGGCTCTCGTCAATTGCATTGAAAGTGGCAATGTCGATATCATCAGTCATCCTGGTAATCCTGCTTATCCCATCGATATCCAACGTGTTGCCGAAGCGGCGGCGGCTCACAATGTTGCCCTTGAGATAAATAACTCCTCATTTTTGACCTCGCGACAAGGTAGCTTGAAAAACTGCACGGCAATTGCCCATGCAGTAAAAGAGGCCGGAGGCTATTTGGTCTTGGGGTCAGACTCCCATGTTGCCTTCAGCTTAGGTGGCTTTGACAAAGCGATTGAGTTGATTCAAGAGGTTGAATTCCCGGTTGAGCGAATTCTAAACCATAGTCCCAAAGCCCTGCTGGAGTTCTTAACGTCAAGGGGCCATAAAGGGTTGGATGAGTATGCGAGCATTGTTTAAGGGGCGATGTTTCAATCATGAGGAAAAGTCTCGAATGAGTAAAACAGCAGTTGAACGATTGCTCATGTTTAAGTGAGGCTGCCGACCCTTGACCCTTGACCCTTGACCTTTGACCTTTGACCTTTGACCTTTGACCTTTGACCTTTGACCTTTGACCTTTGACCTTTGACCTTTGACCTTTGACCTTTGACCTTTGACCTTTGACCTTTGACCTTTGACCTTTGACCTTTGACCTTTGACCTTTGACCTTTGACCTTTGACCTTTGACCTTTGACCTTTGACCTTTGACCTTTGACCTTTGACCTTTGACCTTTGACCTTTGACCTTTGACCTTTGACCTTTGACCTTTGACCTTTGACCTTTGACCTTTGACCTTTGACCTTTGACCTTTGACCCTCGACCCTCGACCCTCGACCCTCGACCCTCGACCCTCGACCCTCGACCCCATTTCTTAATTTCCAATCTCCAAGCATCTCGACTTCTATTCCATCTTCTCTTCGATTACTTGTTATTTCTTTTTGGTATAAATAAATTAATATTTATAACTTCTAAAACGACTCCGTGCTGGTATTATCCTGTTTAGGCCGGTTTTGGTTAACCATGCTTAGATTTTATGTTGAATGAAATGTAAAGTAGGTTGGCGTATCGGTTAATAGCAAATTGATAACATTGGAATAAAACGGAAAGCCATATGTCGACACAGCAAACCCACCTTAAACAACTCGAGGCAGAATCGATTCAGATCATGCGTGAAGTTGCCGCAGAGTTTGAGAATCCCGTGATGCTCTATTCTGTAGGCAAAGACTCCTCGGTGTTGCTGCATTTGGCGCGTAAGGCATTTTATCCTGGCAAAATTCCGTTTCCTTTACTGCATGTCGATACCAACTGGAAGTTCAGGGAGATGATCGCGTTTCGCGATCGCATGGCCAAGCAGTATGGTTTCGATCTCATCGTGCATAAGAACCCCCGTGGCCTGGAGATGAACATCTCGCCCTTTACCCATGGCAGTGCCAAACATACGGATATCATGAAGACAGAGGGCCTTAAGCAGGCGCTGGACATGCATGGTTTCGATGCCGCCTTCGGTGGCGCCCGCCGCGACGAGGAGAAGTCCCGCGCCAAGGAGCGTGTCTATTCGTTCCGCGACAGCAAGCATCGCTGGGATCCTAAGAATCAGCGCCCCGAGCTGTGGAATATCTACAATGGTAAGGTCGATAAGGGCGAGAGTATCCGTGTATTCCCGCTATCTAACTGGACCGAGCTGGATATCTGGCAGTATATCTATTTGGAAAATATTGAGATCCCATCGCTGTATCTTGCCGAGCCGCGCCCGGTGGTGAAGCGCGATGGTACCTTAATCATGGTCGACGATGATCGTATGGAGCTGGAGCCAGGTGAAACCGTTGAGCAGAAGATGGTGCGTTTTAGAACCCTAGGCTGTTATCCGCTCACCGGCGCCGTTGAATCTCAGGCGACAACTTTGCCGGAAATTATTCAGGAGATGCTGCTGTGTACTACCTCAGAGCGTCAAGGACGGGTGATCGATAACGACTCCGCCGGCTCGATGGAAAAGAAGAAGATGGAAGGTTACTTCTAACTTAAGGCATTGCATTGACGGCCCATTGGCCAGGTACGCAGCAGATAACGATTACGAGAAATACCATGACGACTGAAAACACATTATTGCAGACCGACATCGAAGGTTACCTAAAGCTTCACGAAAACAAGGATATGTTGCGTATCTTGACCTGTGGCAGCGTGGATGACGGTAAATCGACCCTGATCGGCCGCTTGCTGTTCGATAGCAAGATGATCTTCGAAGATCAGATGGCGGCTATCGAGAAAGATTCCAAGCGTTTTAACACCACAGATCAGGCCTTTGACTTGGCGCTGCTGGTCGATGGTTTGCAGTCGGAGCGCGAGCAAGGGATCACTATCGATGTGGCCTACCGCTATTTCGCCACCGAGCAGCGTAAATTTATCATCGCCGACACGCCGGGCCACGAGCAGTACACCCGCAACATGGCCACGGGTGCGTCGACATCCGATCTGGCGATTATCCTGATCGACGCCCGTCATGGGGTGCAGGTACAGACACGTCGTCACAGCTACATCTGCTCACAGCTTGGCATTAAGCATGTGATCATCGCCATCAACAAGATGGATGCGGTCGGCTACGACCAAGGGATCTATCAGGGGATCAAGAAGGCGTATCGCGAGTTTGCAAAAGAACTTGCCTTTACCGACGTGCGCTTCGTGCCGATCTCGGCGCTCAAGGGCGACAACGTGGTGAACGAGAGCGAGAACATGACCTGGTATCCAGGCTCGACGCTGATCAAGCTGCTCAACACAGTTTCTGTCGAGCAGGACAGGAGCGAATCGTTCCGCTTTCAGGTGCAATACGTTAATCGTCCAAACCTCGACTTCAGGGGCTTCTGTGGCACAGTGGCATCGGGCGAGATCCGTGTCGGTGACACCATCGCCGCCTTGCCATCGGGCAAAGAGAGCCGCATCAAATCTATCGTGACCTTCGACGGCGAGCTCGAAAAAGCTGTGGCAGGGCAGGCGGTGACCTTAACGCTCACCGATGAGATAGACGTCAGCCGCGGCGACATGTTGGTGCGCCCCCACGATAAGCCGAACTCGACCACTCATTTCGAAGCCGACGTGGTGTGGATGACCGAAGAGCCCCTGTGTGTCGACCGAGAGTATGCGCTTAAGCTTGGCAGCAAGGCGGTATACGGTTATGTCGATGCCATCAACTATAAGGTGGATATCAACCATCTGACCCAGCACAGCGCCCAGCAACTGGCACTGAACGAGATGGGCAACTGTCACTTCTCGGTTACCGAGCCAGTGCAGTTTGACGCCTATGAAGATAACCGTGCAACCGGCGCCTTCATCATCATCGACAGGCTCACCAATGTGACTGTGGGCGCGGGCATGATCCGCAAGGCGATCGATGCTGGCAAGGGCAAGCAACGTGAGATCTCGGCCTTCGAGCTGGAGATGAACGCCTTAGTGCGTAAGCATTTCCCGCACTGGGGTGTGAAGGATATTTCCAAGGCCTAATTACCTATAATTTAGTGGCAGATATTAGTGACAGACATTAGTCGCTGATATCTGTTATGGACAGTTGAGGCCAAGGGCTAGCGCTAAGTAAGGTGTTTAATATCGTTTTGATGGCGAACACCGACTTAGAAGCGTTAGCCTGAGGCTTAAGAAAGCAAACTATGACATTTAACGCTTATCTCACCATCGCCATCTTCCTCGCGACTATCGTGGGGTTGGTGCGTTTCCAAAACCGGCCGGCGCTGGTGTTTGGCGTGACCTTGTTGGTGCTGGTGGCGTTTAATCTGGTCACCAAGGAGCAACTGCTCTCCAGCATGTCTAATCCTGGCTTGGTGACCTTGGTACTGCTAATTCTTTGCTCCTTTGCGCTGGAGAAGACCCGGCTACTGCGGGTCATCGCTGCCAAGGTGATCGTCAGCGGTTACCGTACCACCTGGCTACGCCTGTACGGCATGACGGCGCTGAGTTCGGCCCTGCTTAATAATACCGCCGTGGTGGCGACCCTGTTGTCGCCTATTCGCAATAACCCGCACCATGTGGCGAGTAAGTTATTACTACCACTCTCTTACGCGGCGATACTGGGCGGTACCCTGACACTGGTGGGCACCTCGACCAACCTTATCGTCAACAGTATGGTGATTGACGCCTCAAACCAGTCGCTCTCTTTCTTCTCTTTCACCGCCATCGGCGCTTTGTTGGTGCTGGGCTGTGGTCTGGTGCTGCGTATCGCCTCCAGATGGCTGCCGGATATCGCTCACCAGGAGACCTGCTCCAAGGGCTACTTCATCGATGCCAAGGTGGTGGCAGGTTCTGAGCTGATTGGCCGCTCGGTGGAAGACAACGGCCTCAGGCATCTCGAATCCCTCTTCCTGGTCGAGGTGGTGCGTAATGGACGCCTCATCAGCCCTGTGACCCCCACCGAGGTGCTGCTGCAGGATGACAGGCTGATCTTCAGCGGCGACATCGCCAAGGTGATGCAGCTTAGTCAGTTCTCTGGTCTTGAGATGTTTGCCGAAAAAAATGGCCTGCTCGACAGCAACCTCACCGAAGTGGTGGTAAAGCAAGAAAGCGTGCTGGTGGGTAAGACTATGAAGAAGGCAGGCTTTCGAGCCCTGTTTGACGCCGCCGCCGTGGCCATTCGCCGTGACGGCGAAGAGATCTCGGGTAAGCTCGGTGAGGTGCAGATTAAGGCGGGCGACTTCTTAGTGCTGGCGGTCGGTAAGGACTTCCTTACCCGCCACAACATTAGCAAGAACTTTATCGTGATCAGTGGCGTCGAGCCCGAGACCCGTAACAACGGTAAGAAGGCCTGGATCTCTATCGGTGGCTTCGTGCTGACACTGGTGCTCGCCGCCACAGGTGTAGTGGAGATGCTCCAGGGGATGTTGCTGCTGCTGGGCGTGTTGATTTTTACCCAGTGCCTCAACGTCAACGAGGTGGTGCGCCGCTTCCCGGTGGATATCTGGTTGGTGGTGGCCTCGGCCATCTTGCTCTCCCACGCACTGGTCAACAGCGGTGTGGCCGAGCTGGTGGCTAGCTGGGTAGAGGGGACTGCGGAGAAAGAACACCTGATGCTGGCGTTATTGCTGGTCTATCTCGCCACCTGGCTGATGACAGAGCTCATCACCAATAACGCGGCGGCGGCGCTGATGTTCCCTATCGCCTACAGCATAGCACTGGGCTTCGGGGTGGACTTCTTACCCTTCGTGATGACGGTTGCCTTCGCCGCCAGCGGCAGCTTCATCAGCCCCTATGGTTATCAGACCAACCTCATGGTGTATAACGCCGGTCGCTATCGCCTGATGGATTTTGTTAAGGTAGGCGTGCCCGTGAGCCTGACCTATGGGGCCATAGTTCTACTGACAGTGCCCTTGTTTTTCCCGTTTTAGACGAGGGGCGAGACGATTGGTTTCGCCCATCGTGATTGCAGTTAACCCGTTAAGGAATGCCGATGTCCCCCTATAAGACACTCGATGTTAATGTGAAATCCAGCGATGTTCAGTGGCATCAGGCCAGCGTGATTCACGCAGAGCGCGAGCAGGCCAACGGCCACAAAGGCGCCGTGCTCTGGTTTACCGGCCTGAGCGGTTCGGGTAAGTCGACGGTAGCCAACGCGGTTGACCGTCTGCTCCATGACAGAGGTTGTCATACCTATGTGCTCGATGGCGATAATGTGCGCCATGGACTCAACGGCGACCTGGGCTTTTCCGATGAGGACAGGGTCGAGAACATCCGCCGTATCGGTGAGGTGGCTAAGCTGTTTGTCGATGCTGGCACTCTGGTCTCGACCGCCTTTATCTCGCCATTTAGTGCCGATCGTCAGCTAGTGAGAGATCTGCTGTCGGCCCATCAGTTTATCGAGGTCTTTATCGATACGCCGCTTGAGGTGTGTGAGCAGCGCGACCCAAAGGGGCTCTACAAGAAGGCGCGCGCCGGTGAGATTAAACACTTTACCGGTATCGATTCTGCCTACGAGGCGCCGGTTTCCCCCGAGGTGCATGTCAAAACCGCCGAGCAGTCGGTGCAGCAGTGTGCCGAGCAGGTGGTAGATTACTTAGTGCAGCAGGGGCTGCTGGCCTAGCTAAAACTCTGGCAGAGCACTTGGCTCGAGTAGGCCTAGGCCTCTTGAGCGCCGACCCAGTGTGTCTGGCCGCTCGTTTGCCTCATCCATTGCTCCAAGGCGCCGAAACTGCTCGGCGCATCTGCCTGCCAGTAGGTTTCTACCAGCTGGCGATAATCCTCCATCTCTTCAGCCTTCACGCTAAAGTCTCCCGCGGCTAAAAATGTCAGCAGCTCGCCAAAATCCTTGAGATGCCAATGGCGGGCACGCATCTTATCCAGCAAGGGGAGCGATGCGGCGTAGTCATACAGGCTGCGCTCGGCTGTTACCGCTTGCTCTTGTTGCTGATGCAGGCTCTGTTTGCCGCTATCCAAGTCGTAGAGACGAAAAGTTAAGCCATGGTAGAGGGCATCGATAAACAGCGATGAGGTGTCTGTGATCAAAAGGTCTATCTGACCGAGGATATCGTACACATCCTCTCTTTGGGAGATATCTATGATGTTGGCAAAATGGCTATAGCGCCCGGCCAGATGGGCCTCGTTGGGGTGAAACCTTAGCAGCAGCACCTGCCCATTGGCCCGCAGGCTCGCCGAAAGCTTGGCCCAGTTAAAGGCCTGGTCATAGGGGCTGGTCTGGTTGGGCTGCGCCATAAGTCCAGTGTCACGCCAGGAGGGAGCGTAGAGAATCGCCTGTTTAAAGGGATGACCAATCAGCTGGCTGAGAGGCGTTGCCGCGCTTGGGTAGCGGCTAAAATAATCGGTACGTGGATAACTGGCCCTGAGCAGTTGCTCGGGCTTGAGCCGAAAGGCGCTTTGGAAGCAGCGACTCATCTGAACGCTGGGGCTGAGCATCAGATCCGGGCGAATATGCTGCTGATGGTAATTGAGCCTGGCAGGCTTGGGGGAGCGGTAGATCTTGGCCAGCGGGCCAGAGTCGATATCGAACTCAATCTTTTTCATTGGCGAGCCGTGCCAGAGGTTCACCTTTACCGTACCTTTCCCCAGATGTTGATTAATATCCCCCAGATAGCTGCTGTAAAAGTAATACTTTGCCGTCAGGCAGTGATAGATGCCTTGCAGGGAGCGGCGAGGGTAGGCCTCATGGCCCTGGGCTCTGAGGCGTTTAATCAGCGCTTTGTCGCCGCTTATCCAGATGCAGCGGATAAAGGCTTCGCGGCGCCAGTGCAGGTAGAGGTACTTGCTATTGTCGGTGAAACGATTCTTATAGCTGCCAAAGACCGCCTTGTGGCTGCGGGGGGCGTAGGCAGACAGCTGATAGATGCCCTGGGTGACCAGTGCCCTTATCAGTGACACTAGCTTGGTCCCAGACAGTCTCATGAAAACCAATAGTCGCTTCATATCGCCTCCTAAGTCTCGTTAGTCTGAGCCGCTTTAGTCGTTTGAGGCATCGGGAAAGGGCCGCAAAAAGGCGAGATCGTTTTTTATTTCGGTCGTCGAGATCTCGTCGGTGCGGGGCAGGTAGATCACATCACACAGGTGTTGAAGATGATCGAAATGTCCCTGCCAGTCATCGCCGATAGCGAAGATATCTATATTATATTTTTCAATGTCAGTGACTTTCTGGCCCCAGTGGGTCTCGGGCAACACGAGATCCACATAGCGGCAGGCGGCCACTATTTCGGCGCGCTGCTGGTAGCTGAAGAAGGCGGCCTTGCCCTTTTGGGCATTAAACTCGTCGGTTGAGACGCAGACGATCAGCTTGTCGCCAAGTTGCTTGAGTCTGGCGAGCAGGCGCACATGACCATAGTGGAACAGATCGAAGGTGCCGTAGGTTATGATGGTTTTCATCTTGCGCTCCTTATCCCTATAGATATTCACGTTTATTTGAATGAGTCATAGTGTCGTATTTGTATCGGTGAGCTTTGTTATCGATACTCGTCAGCTCACCCTAAGCCCTGGCGCGCGACAAGCGTGCCGGCTGGGCGAAACAGCTCGCCATTAGCCTCAGGTATTTCAGCTTGCCCGGTTCGGCGTTAAAGCTAAGGGCGACCAGCTGTTTCTCTTCCAGCGGCGCATCGTTCGGGAGCAGCAGCTGCACGGGGCCCCATAGTCCGACGGTCGCGCCGAGTCCATGCAAATTGCCATTGTCGGCAGGACTGCAATCGGCGTTGCAATCAGGGCTATCGCCAAAGAGGGCGAGCTTACCCCTGAGCACTTGAGTCAGGCCCGGCAGGCTGGCCAGCAGTGGATTTGTGACTTGCCAGCGCTTGAGCCTGAAACCTAACACTCTGTCATTGGTCAGGTGCTGGCTGCTAACCAGTGGCCGCCTGGACAGAATGGCGAGGTAGGCGCCTATGGCCAGTTGTAGTGGTAGCGTCAGTAGCAGGAGTGCCAGGGCGAGCAGTCTGTCACTTAGCCTTACTCTGTTGTTTATGTCTGTGCTATTTATGTCATTGGCTTTAAAAGTCGAGCCTTGGCGATGCTGCGCCGCGCGGTTGGGGGCGATGAGGCTTTCATCTTCTATGCTGATATAGCCCTGGTGCTCCAGATTGATCAGCAGGCGCTGGCAGACGATCGCCCTATGAAGGTTGAGGTCGCGTCCCACATAGGTGTTAGGCAGTACCAGGCTGTCACTGAGCTGGACGCCTGCGTCGATGAGACAGTGCTCGCCAATCACGAAGTCGCCATCCAGGCGCACGTTGTCATCAAGCTGGCTGCATTGTCCTATCATGCCCTGGCCATTGGCCGCTCCGTTAAACACCACCTTTTGTGCCAGATAGCACCCGCCGCCATTTTCGTTGGCCTGAAAGCGCTGTAGGGGTTTGAGTCTCGCCAGGCGATTGCTGGCAAAGTTGAGGTTGGCGGCCAGGTAGTCGTTCAGGCTGTCTAGGTGGTGCTGGTGGCCATGGAGTACCAGGGTGACCCCCTGAGGCTTGCAGGCAGTTGCGCTGGGATGAGCGATGAGCGGCCAATTGAGATGGTCCAGATTGGCGCTGGCGCCAGGGAGCATGATCATCCCTGTGGGCATGCCGGCTATCTTGGCGCTGACCAGCTCCTTGGGAAATTGCTTGGCAAAGCCGATGAACGCCTTTATCACTGGCGTGCGCAGTATATCGCCCCTAAGCAGCAGGGCAGGCTGCTCTGGGGTTAATTGCAGACGGGAGATCACCTCGGATGCTGGCTCATCCGCCTTACAGAGAAAGTAGTCGATATCGAGTCCCCAGCGCTCGCCCTTGCCAAGCAGCGCTTCGATGTCGCCGGCCTGAGTGCCCAGAACAAGTTTGACTTGGGTGATACCTGCATTGCTGAGATCGTCCAGGGTGTACTCAATCAATGCGCGATTGCCCACGGGCAGCAGCGCAGGGCAGTAGTATTGATCCAACGGCGCTAACTCATGACCCGAACGATTGGCTAAGATGATGGCTTGCATAAGGTTGCTCTCCACAACAGATTAATAGGCGCCCCTGGCGAACAGCACGGCGGGTATGGTTTTAAGCAGTAAGCGGATGTCGGCCCACAGGGATTGCTGATAGATGTAATCCACATCCAGCAGCACCTGCTTGTCAAACGGGATGTCGGAGCGACCGCTGACCTGCCAGATGCAGGTGATGCCGGGCTTCACCGACAGACGGCGGCGATCGCTAAGGCTGTACTGACTCACCTCGCTGGGCAGCGCCGGGCGGGGGCCGACCAGCGACATCTCCCCCTTGAGCACATTCCATAGCTGCGGCAATTCATCGATAGAGGCCTTGCGGATCAGCTTGCCGATACCTGTGATGCGGGGATCGCGCTTCATCTTAAACAGCACGCCGCCATCCATCTCATTGCTGGCCTTGAGCGCTGCCAGTCGCGCCTCGGCATCCTGGTACATGGAGCGAAACTTCCACATGGTAAAGGGCTTGTTGTTGAGGCCCGCGCGCTGCTGGCTGTAGAGAATGGCCCCAGGTGATTCGAGGCGGATCAGTAGTGCGGTGAGCAGCAGCAGTGGCGTGAGCAGAACAAGCAGTATGCCTGCGCCCAGGATATCCAGCAGGCGCTTGCTGACGCGGTTAAGGCTAAGTTTCAGGGCGTGTGCGCTGCGTTTTAGCTGCGCACCTTGAGTGCGACCATCAAGTTTCGGTGTGCTTATTTGGCGAGCCAGGGCCGCCTGGCCAGCCTGAGCTCTAGCTTGAGTTTGCGAAGAATGCGGCGCGCGGCGCAGCTTGATTGAGATGGTCTCAATAAGGACGTGATAGAGAAACCTGGGGTTTCCCAACAGGTAGCGGCGCCACATGCGTGCGGGCTCAGCCAGCAGGCGGGCTATCCACTCCATGCCTATCTGACGGACCCAAAGCGGGGCGCGTATGATGCGCTCCGAGTAGAAGTCGAACAAGCCGCCAACGCCTATGCCCACAGCGAGATTGAGCTGGGCCTGGTGTTTGGCCAGCCAGAATTCTTGCTGGGGCGCGCCCATGGCTACCAGGAGTATGCTGGCCTTGGAGGCGTTGATCTGCGCGATCACCTTAGCCGTCTCCTGCTCTGAATCTAAATAGCCATGATGGGTGCCGGCGATATTGAGCGCCGGATATCTGGCCTGCATCTTGTCGGCGGTCAGCTGGGCGATGCCGGGGCGGCCACCCAGTAGGTAGATGGCGTAGCCGGACTTGGCCAGGCGCTCACACAACAGCGGGAACATGTCGGTGCCGTTGAGGTTATCCCCAAGCGGCGTGCCCTTGAGGCGACTGGCGAGCCTGAGCCCCAAACCATCGGCCAGGATTAGATCGGCCTGGGTCAGGTTGTGATGATAGGCCTTATTATCGCGGCTGATGTTCATGCAATCTGCGTTGACGAAGCAGTAGCGCTCCATAGCGCCTTGTCGCTCACAGGCTGCAAGCATACGCTCAAGTAGTTGATTCATGCTGAGATTGGCAATCTTAAGCCCAAACAGTGAGAGGCTGTGGCGACTGCCAGGCAGGCTTGGCGCCAGCAGCGTCATGGTCAGCGCGCGCAGTAGCGCCAGCAGATAGCCCTGGGGACTTAAGAAGGCGACGTCTATCGCCGCTTCTGGTGATTCGAAACTCAGCCCCATTCTTAGGTATAGCTGCTCAAAATTGATGAGGCCTGGGCGAGATGGCGAGCCTGGACACTGAGTCAGAGCGAGTTGCAGGCGATCGCCTATTAGGCTGACATCGCCTCTGATAAGGTTCCAAATGCTCGGCAGGGCGGCGAGGTGAGTCCCTTGATAGAGTCGATAGAGTGGGTGAACCCGGCTCTGGCCATCGAAGAAGTAGATGGTCTCCAGCGCCTGGCCACGAAAGAGTCTGCAATAGGCCATTGACGCCAACAGGAGCGGCGCCCAGATGGGCAGAATTAGCATCAGCAGCATCAGGTCTATGGCGCGCACCATGTTAGGTATAGATGTAGGCTTGCTCGCCAAGCTGGCCTCTGTGACATTATGCTCCTTGTTGGCAATGCTGCTGGTGGTGACCGACTGGGCGGCGCGCATCTCATTTCCCATGGTGAAGCTCCTCTTGCTGGATGGACTTGCTTGGCGCTTATTAAATGGCTAGTGTTAACGGGTTCGTTTTAATGAACTCGTGTTAATTGGCATTGGTTAATTAGCTTTAAAAAATGAATCATGCCTACAGGCTAGATAGCACAAGGGATGCCAACCTTAATATCTGTTGTAAAACATGTGGTTAGTGTTTTTGCTTGCTGTCTTTTCGCATCTTGAAGTGGGGCGGATTGCGCCCTGCATCGCGTATTGCAATTCTTTCTGTTTAGCCTTTGCAAGCATTGGCTAGGTATAAGCCAGGCATTAGCTAGGTATTAGCAGACTTGTCACTGTACTTAAGCAGTATTGCTTTGCTCAGTTGAAAAGGAGCCGCCCACTCATGCTGGCGAGTGGGCGGCGCGGTGATGAAAAAGCGCTTACTGTGAAAACGGTTACTGTGAAAATGGTTACTGAGAGATAAGCGACCCCTTGACCCCATCTTTGGCGATCCGCTGGCGCTGACGCCTGCCGATGATCTCCTGCCCCAGCTGCTCGCAGGCCTGGTACAGGGGCTTAGGCAGCAGCCATAACAGGTAGGCGGCGCCCAGGGTGGTGAGGGTGCGTCCCGTCTCCTTTAGCAGGATCTGTGGCGCGTGGATCAGCGCGCGGTTTACCATGTGCACCGCCATCTTGCCGTTGCCGCTACGGATCGATTGGCGCGCTAGGTAGCGCAGCTGATAGCCGCGGGCGTGACGCTCGTGCTGTTTCAGCACCTTGGGGGCAAACAGGCGCGCCTTGGTGATCATCCTCTCCCAGGAGGCCAGCTGCTTGTTGACGTCCGCCGATAGCCCGGCAGGGTTAAGACGATAATAGGTGAGCGGCTCGGGGATCCCTGCCATCAACCAGCTGGTGGTGGCAACAATTCGCAGCCAGCACTCGATATCTTCCGACTGGCGAAAACTCTCGTCGAAATAGCAGCTCTGCAGTCCTTCGCTGTCGCGGATATGAAAGCGGATGGCATTCAGGGTCTCGCGGCGGATCACTGGCGCCGAGCCGTTGCCGACCGGGTTACGGCACAGGAGGTGGGCCGCATCTATGTCGCTCAGCTGGGGCATCTGATAGAAGTTTGTCGGGATGCCGTCATGTTCCATGAAGGCGGAGCGGGAGAAACTGATCCCTACTAAGGGGTGTCTGTCCAGATGCTCCACATGGCGTGCCAGTTTGTCGGGGTGCCACTTGTCGTCGGAATCGAGAAAGGCCACATACTTGCCGATGGCGTGACGCACGCCCGTGTTGCGGGCGGCGGCCAGCCCCTTGTTGACCTTGTGCTGCACTATGCGCACCCGCCTGTCTTGCACCTGCTGACAGATCTTGAGGCTGTTATCTGTGGAGCAGTCGTTGACCAAGATCAGCTCGAAGTCGGTATAACGCTGTGCGAGCACAGATTCGATCGCCTCACCCACGAAGGCCTGCACATTGTAGACGGGCATTACAACGGAAACGGTAGGACTCATAATGACTCTCCTTGAAGGCTAGGGCTCGACGGCGCGAAGGCGGGCAAGCTGAGGTATAGATAGAGGGAAAACAGGGGCAGCACAATGAGGTGCAGGGCGAGTACCGCCGTGGCGATACCGACCAGCCCCCACGGACTGGCGAGCAAGATGCCCAGCATCAGCAGCGCGGTAAAGGCGCCATTGCTGATGAGGTTGAATCGGCTCTTGCCCAGGGCGATCAATAGCTGGCTGGCGGCCTCGCCGAGGGGACGGGTGAGACCGCTTAGACAGAGCAGCAGGAAGATGGGCAGGGCGCCGGCATCTATCCATTGCTGGCCATACACCAGGGGCAGATACCAGGGGGCCAGCAGCGCCTGTAACGTGATGATCGGTAGGCTGATCCCGGCGATTAATTTCAGGGATTTAAGGTAGTGAGTGGCCTTATCCTCGCCGGCGCACAGGTGTGAGTAAAGCGCCGTGCCGTAGCTCTGGATCAGCCCCATGCTGATCCCCAGGCTGGCGTTGAAGGCAAAGAAATAGATGCCCAGCGCCTCGACGCCCAGCAGGTAGCCGATCAACAGATAATCTATATTCTGGCGCAAAAAGAGCAGCAGATCGCTAAGGCCTATCTGCACGCCGAAGCGCGCCATCTGCGTTGTTGTCATGCCCGCTGGTAGCGAGCTGGGTTTAATACCTCTGTGATATGGCAGTGGGTTGTCTTGCCTGTGCACCCAGATCCAGACGAGTACGGCCAACACCTTAGGCACTATGATGGCCCAGATACCTAGGCCGCACAGGGCTAAAAGAGCGGTGAGCGCGCCATCGAACAGCGTCTGCCACAGCACGGCGCGGCCGACGATTCGCATGCGGTTATGTTTGAGGTTCTGCGCCGCGTACAGCATGCCAAAGGGCAGCAACAGATAGCTGCTGGCCATCAATAACATGGGGGCGATGAGGCTGGGTTTGTGATAGTAGAGGCTCAGGGGAAGACTCAGCAGGCACATGATGGTTAAGGCACTCAGGCAGGCGATCCAATTGAGGCGGTTGGCGCTGCCCTGGCTGGCAATATAGTCTGAGCTATCCATCTTGATCAACGCCGCCGAGCTGATGCGCCGGGTTGGGGTGACCAGCAGCTCGAAGCAGGTGAGTATGATGGCGACCTCTCCAAACACCTCTGGGGTCAGCAGCCTGGCGATGATGATGCTGGCGCCCAGTCTGACGATACGGCCCAAGATCTGCGCCGAGCCCAGCCAGAAGAGGGCGTTGGCGAGGCGCTGCTCTGAGAGTCTGATAAAGAGATGGGTTATGTTGTTCATCTGATTTCCCCTTGTGCGTCCTGCGCCATTTCCGCCGCTGCTGTTGTCGAGTTGATCTGCTTTGCTACGAGCTTTAGATCTCTCCTAGTCATTTCACTATCTGTGCCAGGTTGTGGAATTACATTTTGAAAAAATTAACCAGCTGTTTTTAAATGGATATTTGCCTATTAACCTAAGAGGCGCTATCGCGGCAATACTCCCTGGGAGGCATTTTGCAAAGCAGCAGACGCAGCGTTTGCATTTTGCCTTGTGTCTTCATTTTTAATTTTTCAATTAAGTGCCTAGGTCGGCTGGCTAGCCGTCGCAGGCGTGGCCGCCTCTGTCTGGGAGCCGATTTGATCGTCTCGCGAGGCCTGTTTGTGGGCCAGCCCTACCAAGATGAGGCCGGGCCAGAAGAGGTAGGCCAAGATCTCCAGGTTCTCGCCGAAGGTATAGAGGAGCAACATGCTAAGAAACGCCAGGGCGGTGGCGCACAGGGGACAGTTAAGGGCGGGTCTGAGCAGGCTTAAGATGCCGATACCCAGGGGCAGGGCCAGGGCGATAGCGCCGACTATACCTTTGACAAACAGCAGACCATACCAGGTGTGGTGGGAGCCGATGGGCATATATTCCACCAGATGAGGGCCGCGCTCGACGATGCCATGGCCCCAGAGCACAGCCTCATTGGCCCAGCGCTCCAGGGCGATGTTGGCCAGCTCCTGACGCACCCGGGTGGAGCCCGCCCTGGCGGCCTTTACCGCATGAATCGTATTGTCGATGGATTCGATAACCTGTGTGCCCACCATGCCGCCCAGCAGAGTGACTGGGCTGGCAAGCAGGTAGAGCCAGGGGGAGCGATGCCAGCGGACCAAGGCGAAAAAGCCGAGGATAAACAGATAACAGATGATGGCGAGGCGCGACTGGGAGATGAGGATCATCATCAGGCCACCGCCCAGGCCATAACGGCGAAACTTAGGGGTTAACTCCTGTAAGGCCCCCAGGCTGACCAGGTTGCCCATCAGCCCGAGCGCAGGTGCCCAAGGGGTGAACAGGCGCCAGCGCGGGGTGCCGCTACCCGGGTCTATCTCATACAGGCTGACGCTGAAGAACTCGGGCCCTGGGCCGCCCACTATGCTCAGGGGCGACACGTATAGGGTGCTGGGGAGTTTTATCAGCCAGGCGATCACAAACAGCGGTAGCAGCATTAGGGTGTGTTTGCCCACTACACAGAGGGCGCGATAGATAATACTGGGGCGAATATCGAGCGCTCCTAGCAGGGGAAATATGGCGATCAGCGCCCAGCCCTTGGCCCAGCCGATGGAAGATTTTATCAGCTTAGGGATCCCCAGTGCCTGCTCCAGATGACCGATGATCAGCACCAGCAACATGACGAACATCCCCAACAGCCAGGCCTTCTGCGCCATGGAGATGCGATAGTGGGCGCCGTCGAAGGTATAGCGTTTGAGCATGCGTAGCAGCAAGACCCAGCCAACCACAGGGGCGACCAGATACATGGCGCCCAGCAACCAGAAGCCATAGGTCCAGGTGATCGCCTTGTAGACTAACTTTTCGTCACTATTCGCTGCATGATAGGTTTGCGTATCCATAATACCGCCAGGCCTCCGATTGCCATGAGAGAGCTGAGGGCGCCGCCGATCAGCGCCAGGAGTTTGTGCATGGGATCTTGCTTGAGAGGCAGGCTGGGGGCCGCCAGCAGCTGCACCAGGGGATAGGCCGAGTAGATGTCGGCCTTACCCACATCCATCTTGGCCAGCGCCGAGGTAAACACCGCCGTGGCGAGCTGATGTTCCCGGTGGAGATCCTCGAGCTTGGCCGCATCGTCGTTGCTGTGGGCTAGGCGATCGTTCCAGTTGGCGATCTGCTCATCTAAGGTGGCGATCTCCTGAGTCAGCCCCTGCACCTCGCTAGAGAGGTTGAGTAGCTGCTGCATCAGCTGCGCCCGGCTGTCGAGATCGTCGGCGGACAGCTTGAGCATCAGCTCATCGTCGCGGTAGCCAAGCAGGAGCTGGCATCGACGCTGCAGCGAGGCGAACAGTGTCTGTTGCTGGTGGCGCTGGGTGACCACCTGAGGGTGCTTGTTGCCGTATTGACCGCCGAATTTGGCCAGCATAGTGGTGGCGTCGGTGTAGAGCACAAGTAACTGCTGAAACAGCTGGTCATTCTTGAGCTTGAGCAAGTCAGCCGCCTGCTCCGGCGAGAGCGCCAGATGGGCCTGTAATTGACCGCGACTGGCGAGCATCCCCTGCTGCTTGGCGACCATGGTCACTCGCTTGTGGCGCAGCCGCTCTATGGTCAGCGCCAGCTCCTTAAATTGATCCAGCGACACCAGGCCTATCTCTGACTGAAAGGCGAGGATCTTCTGCTGGCTCAGGCTCACCTTCTGGGCAAAGCCCTCGATCCCCAGCTTGATGCCGTTCTCTCGCTGGCTGATCTCATCTTCCCGCAGGGTCTCGAGCAGGCGCTGCAGGGCATGGTAGTGGGCCCAGGCCTTCTGCTGGGCGCTTTCGGCGTCGCGGCTGACCAGACTAAACTCCATAAACCCGGTCTGATTGGGCAGCTTAAGCTTAGGTTTGCCCAGCTCGCCGGGAGCTAGGCTCAGGCTGCTGGCTGCGGCGGCGAGCAGCACCTCGCTGCTGGCCAGCGCCTTGTAGTTCTCCCTGGGATCTATGGCGCTGCTGAGATAGGGAGAGCTGGATGAGCTGCTGGCATGGCCTATGCTGTCCAGGCTCACCTGAGCCCCGGCGCCGGCACCGGGGAGGATCAGGGTCCACTTGCTCACATAACGCGGCGGCGCCAACAGCAGAAACAGCCCCACCAGTCCCCAGATCAGCGCCAGTGCGCCCAGGGCCGTCTTGATGTAGACCCAACGACGTCGGTTGAGGGGCATCTTACTGCCCGTCACCAGGAAGTGCTTAAATTTGGCAAGGCTGGAAGGGGCGGCTGGCGTGGTCATCATGGTCATCCTTTACCGGTTAAAGCAGGCCTAACAGGCTGACGGGCACCAAGAGATCCGTCAGGGTGCGGGCGACCTCGCGAAGGTTGGTGACGCGGGAGTCGTAGCAGGCCAAGCCGTCACCTGGCAGGAGCACGGGATTGATCTCGGGTTGATAGGAGTGGCTGATGAGGCTGCTCAGAGAGCGCTCCACCACATCTATCTGCTCGCTCATGGGATTCTTGGTGATTAGTATTACGTGGCGTGAGGCGTTGGTGCTCTGGGCACCGCCCATGCAGTTGGCGGCGATGGCGCCGCTCAGCAGCCGGGTGCCATAGGGAAAGCGAGTCGCCTCGGTATCCACCGCCGACTGAGAGTTGCTGCTGGCCGGTTGGGTCAGGTTGGAGATAAACACCCGGATCCCGGGAATGGTGATCTGCGACGGGCGCGCCAGGCTGTCGTCGAAGTAGTGGGTTTCGGGCACATGAATATGGTCCCCGGACATCAAGATGAGGTTGTCGACCTCCTTGCCGCTGAGGATGCCGCTAAGATCCAGCCGATACTGTTTGCCCTGACGGGTGAGCACCACCTGGCGTATGTCGGCGTCGGGACGTACGCCGCCAGAGGAGCGCAGCGCCTTGGTCAGGCTGCGACCTTGGGCGTTATCGCCATGAAAGCTGGCGTGCTGCTCGGCGATATCCACCTCGCTGTGGCGATTGATCTTGTGTTGCCCCGGTTCATAGACGGCGCCTGAGACACGAATGTTAATAGCCCCCCATTGCAGCGGCATTATGCTGATCCGCACCGTGCCGGCCAGCATGAGTTGTTCCTTTATCAGCTCGTCGCTGAGGGCCTGTTTCAGCTCAGGGATGGCAATGCCTTCCGCCCGAATGGCATTGAGGTAGGGCAGATAGATGTAGCCGTCGGCATTGACCTCCACATCGCCGCTAAACTCCTCGCCGTTAAGGATCTGGATCTTGAGACGATCCCCGGTCGACAGCCTGGGAGCGCTTAGACTATCTAAGGAATAGAATTGGGGCTCGCCGCCTGCGGCCACCAGATCGCCGCGGGTGTCTTGATTTGGGCTGCTTTGCTCTGTCTGCTCACTATAGCGGCGGCTGTAGGGCACCATGTCATCATAGTAGTGGCAGTCCTGGGGCTTGCTATCAAGCTGGCGCTGACACAAGGCCTGCTGTTTGGGCTGGGCCGGGGTGACGCAGCCGCCGAGCGAGGAGAGCGTTAGCAAGAAGATGAGCGAAGAGGCATGGCCACTCAATGAAAAACCGTTTTGTTGCTCACTTGCTTGCTTACTCGCTTGCTTTTTTGGCCGATAGGCGCCGAACTGAAATGACAACATGGCGTGTCTCCCTATGAGGCCTTGGCCGCGGCAGAAGAGCAGATATATTCGCAGGCCGCCTCGCGGTTTTCGAACAGGGTGAAGATCTGGTGTAGCCGGGTCAGCTCGATCAGGGCGCGTACCCCTGGCGTTGGGGAGAGCAGCACCACATCACCGCCCAGCTGCTTGGCCTTCTTCAGCACGGAGATCAGGATAGAGAGGCCGCTGGAGTCGATATACTCCACCTGACTCAGATCCATGACCAGCCTGTGGCTGCCACTCTCCAGCTGGCGGATGATGGCCATGCGCAGGGTGGCGGTTTGGGACATGATCACCTGACTCGGCAACACCACCATGGCGGCGTTGTGATGGGCTAAGGGGATAAATTTCATAGTCGACTCCTTGGCGATGCCATCTTAGTGGATTGGGTCACTCACCTTTTCGGTGGTGGACGATTAAGGCTTTGCACAAGCCGGGCCAAGTTTTAAAAGTCTTTAATTACATGTGGTTAGCCTTATTTTGGCTCTTGTTATACCGACGGTCAGCGCAGGCTTTGGAATTGTGCATTGCAATTTGCATCGCCCTGCGCGTTTTTGCATTGGCGAGCTTGGGCGATATTGGAATGAGATTGGAGTGAGATTGGAGTGAGATTGTGCCGAGATTGGGGTGAGCTAAAGGCAAAGTATCGCTTAGGAATGCTGCAGAGGAGTGGGCTAGAGACTAGCGGGAGGTGAAGGGTGAGGTTAGGGGTAAGCCGAGCGGCTTTAAAGAAAGAGGGAGTTGACTTAGTTTAGGCGCGCGTTTATTCGCGCGCCTAACCCATGATCTAAAGTCAGCGGCGCAGCAGGCTAAGACGCAGGTGGCTGCCCTGCACCGAAGGTTGAAACCTCACCTGATCCATCCAGCTGTTCATTATCCACAGGCCGCGGCCTGAGCCTGCCATGGGCTGAGGGCAGTTTGGCTCGCCGCTCGCTTTATGGGGAGGGCGCTTGTCCAGTAGATCTACGGTGATCTTGTCGTGGTCGCAGTGCAGGATCACTGTGATGTCACTCAGCTCGCTGCTGGCGTGTTTGATGCTATTGCCAAGCGCCTCCAGGATGCAGGTGACCACCTTGAAGCGTTCCTGCTTGAGGACGCTGTTTTGCAACATGAATTGTTCCAGTTCCAGGCAGAGCAGATCTTGCTGCCAGGCCTTGTTGGTTAGGGTGAATGTTAGGCTGTTCATGCGCTTTTCCTCCCTTGGGTGTATAACGCTGCCGGCGCCGCGGCGCGGCGATGAAAGGTGAGTAGCAGCAGTGAGGTATCGTCCTGGGGACTCGATTGCTGCCACAGCTTGGCCTTATGGATGAGATGCCTGATCAACGACTCGGCGCTCAGGCCGCTCGCCCGATGACAGAGCCGCTTGAGCCTGGCCTGACCAAACTCGCCAAACTTGGGGTGACGACTCTCAAAGAGACCATCTGAGTAGAGTAGCAGTCGCTGATCCGGTCTCAGATAATAGCGGCTGCTGCGATACTGGTAGTGTTTGTCTATGCCTATGGGGAGCTGAGGCTCGGCGTCGAGCGTGTCGCTGCCTCGATTATCCAGCAGCAGCGGCGCGGGATGTCCGGCGTTGGTCAGGTCTAGCTCGCCACTCTGGCAATTGACTATGCCTAAGATAAGCGTGGCGAAACGCCCGCACTGCTGGGGATCATCAAATAACTGGTTGAGCCGGGTGACGAGCCTGGCGCTGTCCAGGGACTCCCAGTCGGCGCGCTGGCGTGACAGCTGCTGCGCCAGGGTGAAACCCTGCATGGAGGCGGCGATGCCATGACCGGCCACATCCAAGAGATAGAACCCCAGATGGCTTTCATCTATGGCAAAACATTGAAAGATATCGCCAGCCAGGCTGGTGGCGGGTTGAAAGTGAGAGCTTATCTGCCAAAGGTTGAGGTGTTGATCCTGCGGCGGCAAGAGCGCCCGTTGCAGCTGCGCCGCGCTGGTGAGATCTTCCTTGAGTTGCCCTAGGTATCTCTCCTGGGTCTGCATCGATCTGTGTAGCTTATGGTTCTGCACCGCCAGGCTGCGCTGCAGACTCACCAGGCGTTTGGCCGCCAGCAGGCGCACCTTGAGTACCGAGGCCTGAAAGGGTTTGGCGATAAAGTCATCGGCGCCGGCTTCAATCCCCTGGATCATGTGCTCGGTTCGGTTCTTGCCCGTGAGCAGTATGATAAATGGCGGTTGACTTAGCCCTTTGACCCTTTGGCACAGGGTGATGCCGCTCATGCCCGGCATGCGCCAGTCACTGATCATGATATCCACGCTTGTCTGTTGCAGCTTTACCAATGCCTGCTGCGCGTTATCACAGCTGGATACCGCAAAGCCGAGCTGGCGCACCAGACTCACTATCATCAGGCGCTCACAGCTGCTGTCTTCGACGACGAGTACCGAGAGTGCGGTCGGCTGGCTTGGCTGTTTCATGGTGGCGACTCCCGGCCCTTGGGCAGTAGACATAGTGAAGTGGAGATAGTGCTTAATGCATGACTAACAACTTCTGTGCCATCGCGCCTCGGCTTCATCTATTCATCTACTTATTTGTCTATCTATTCAATGTAATAGCGTCTCTTTGTTTAGGGTTAGCAACTTAATCATGATGGGGTTTACACCATTGGCTAAATTGCAAAATGCGAGGCTTGCATTCATAGTGAGACCTAAGGTGTTGATCTTCATCGGACAGCAGGGAGGCGCGGCGCACTTGAGGAGAGGTCACTTACTGAAGAGGGTAAGGGCTCAAAGGGACAGAGGCAAAAAGCTTTGGCATAGCGATTGCTGAGCAAGGGGTATCCCTCTCGTCGACAGTGATTGGTGTAAAGGAAATAAGATGAACATTCTGCCTCGATTCATAAGCCTATGTATAACCCTTATCCTGCTGAGCCCTGCGCTGGCAAAGGATTTGGAGGTCAAGCCGACCCTTGTCTTCGGCGTCGTGCCCCAGCAAGCCTCGGCCAAGTTGGCCCAAAGCTGGTCGCCACTGCTGGCGCTGCTGTCGCAAAATGCAAATATCAAAGTGCAATTTGCGACCGCGCCGGATATTCCCACCTTCGAAGCCAGACTCGCCGCCGGGGAGTATGACATCGCCTACATGAACCCCTATCACTATGCGGTGTTTAGCCGAGCCGATCACTACAAGGCGTTGGCGCGCGAGCGTGACAAGCAGCTGCAGGGGATCATAGTAGTGAGAAAAGATGCGCCCTATACCGAAATCAACCAGCTTGATGGTAAGACCCTGGCCTTTCCCGCGCCGGCGGCCTTTGCGGCCAGCGTGCTGCCCAGGGCCAATCTGAGCCGTCTCGGGCTCAACAACGAGATCCGCTATATAGGCTCCCATGACTCTGTCTATCTGGCGGTGGCCAGAGGCCTGGCCGATGCCGGCGGCGGGGTGCAGCGCACCTTCGCTAACATGACGCCCAAGACCCGCGAGCACCTCAGGGTGCTGTGGCGCACCCCAGGTTATACACCCCATGCGATTGCCACCCATGTGCGACTCGACGAAGCCTTGAGACAGCGCCTATTAGCGGCGCTCGTCTCTCTGCCGGGCACCCAGGCGGGGCAGGCGGCACTGGACGCCATAGGTTTTCGACCGCTCGTCGAGGCCAGTGACAGCGACTGGGACGATGTGAGGGCGCTGCAACTGGGTGAGCTATCCCAGCCGCTGAAATCGACTGAGGGAGGCGCGCCATGATCTCATTTCGCCTCAAGACGGTACTGGGGATCGCGCTTATCGAGGGCGTGTTGTTGCTGGTGCTCGTCTACACCAGTATCGATTATCTCAAGAGCTCGAATGAGGCGGAGATCCAGCGCCGCGCCAGCTCCATCATCAGCCTGTTTGCCGCGGCGACCAAGGATGCGGTGATCAGCACAGATCTGTCGACCCTGGAGGAGCTGACTCAGGAGCTGCTGAGTAAAGATCATGTGCGTTATGTGCGCGTCTATGATCAACAGAATCTGCTTATCGACGAGCGCGCCGCCGGGGTCAGCGAGGCCGACTATCCACATCTGTTGCCAATAAGTCAGCCTATCGAGGTGGCGGGATTCGCTTTCGGTCGGGTGGAAGTTGGCCTGGATACCACAGATTATGAGCTGCTGGTCTCCAGCGCGACCCGGCAGTTTCTCTCTATCGCCGGGCTGGAGATGCTCTTGGTGGCGCTGTTTTCCTGGCTTCTTGGGATCTATCTGACCCGTAACCTGGACTCGTTAAAGCTGGCCTCGGAGCGGATCCTGGGCGGCGAGACGGGGGTGCAGGTGCAAGTGAACAGTGACGATGAGCTGGGGCAGACGGCGAAGGCCTTCAATCGCATGTTAGACAAGGTAGAGAGCAATCGCCAGGAGTTGGAGCAGGCCAATATCCAGCTGTCGACCATCTTGGAATCGGCGGTCGATGGCTTCATCATCTTCAACGTCGAGGGAGAGATAGTCGAGGTGAACCCGGCCATCGTCTCACTGTTTGGCTATGAGGCGCAGGCGCTGATAGGCCAGCCCATCGCTAACCTGGTGCCGCTAAATTATCGCGAGCAATATCATCAACAGTTGATGCAGTTTATCGCCTCTAACCGCAGCCGGTTGAGCCATAAGCAGCGTGAGCTGCTGGCACTTAGGGCCAACGGTGAGCGCTTCCCCGTGGACATGGCGATCTCCAAGATGGTGATCAACAACCAGACCATGTTACTGGGCTTGGTGAAAGATCTCACAGAGATCAAGCGTAAAGAGGCGCGAATCCGCCGCAGCGAGGCTATCTTGCTGGCAACCCTGGAGGCCAGCCCGGATGCGCTGATCACCATAGATATCGCTGGCAAGATCCAGGCCTTTAACGACGCGGCCAGCAGCCTGTTTGGCTATGGACGTAAACAGGCCATCGGCGCTCAAATGGCCGACCTCTTGTTTGTCGACAGCCAGCATGAACGCTTTAGCAACTGCCTGCAAACCTTCCGCCAGACTGGAGCCGGACCTGGCATTAAATCCAATATTACCCTGCATGCCCGCAAGCAAGATGGCGAGGCGCTGCCGGTAGAGCTCAAGTTGGTACCTGTGCAGATGGGCGATGAGATATTGCTGACCGCCTTCTTACACGATATCTCCAGGCGCCTGGCCTATGAGCGCGAGCTACAGAGTGCCAAGGAGCAGGCAGAGGCGGGCAGTCAGGCCAAGTCGCGCTTTCTGGCGACCATGAGCCATGAGATCCGCTCGCCACTCAACGCCGTGCTGGGCAGTGTCGATCTTATCTTAGGCTCGAGCCTGGATGAGGAGCAGCGCCTCTATGCCCAGACCGCTAAGGAGGCGGGCACGGCGCTGCTCTCTACCATCAACGATATCTTGGACTTTTCTAAGATTGAGGCGGGGGAGATAGGCGTCGAGCTGGAGACCTTCTCGGTGCAGAAGCTGCTGGATCAGGTGATCAATATCTTGCAGCCCAAGGCGCGAGAGAAGGGGATAGCCTTCGCCTGTTTTATCAATCGCAATGTGCCCGATGAGGTGGAGGGGGATCTACAGCATCTCAGGCAGGTACTGCAAAACCTGGTGGACAACGCCATCAAGTTCTCCCATCGCGGTTACATCACCCTTGAGGCCTGGGTGCCCGATGCGGCCCAGAGCGACGCCTCGCTCTGCTTTAGCGTGGCCGATCAGGGAATTGGGATAAGCCAGTCGGCGCAGCGCAAGCTGTTTAAGGAGTTTAGTCAGGTACATGACCAGCGCAATACTCAATATGGCGGCACAGGTCTGGGGCTGGCGATATCCGCCCAACTGGTGCGTCTCATGGGGGGCGAGCTTACCCTGGAGAGCCTGCCGGAGCAGGGTAGCTGCTTCAAGTTCGATGTCAGAGTGAAACTGACCAGTCAAGGAGCCGCAATGCCCCGCCATCTTCCCGCCCATGCCAGAGTCTTACTGTTGCATCCAGATAGCCACTTCCACAGAGTGCTGAGCAAGCAGTACAGCCAATATGGGGTAAGCTGCGTCTGTGTGGATTCGCCTGAGCAGCTGTTTCAGCCCCATCTGGTTAAGGGGCGTTTTAATCTGATCCTGCTCGATGAGTCCTGCTTACATAGTTTGAGCCAAGCTGACTGTCAGCGCCTATCTCAAGGCTATCTGACCGAGCAGGGCCGCCTGCTGGCCCTGATGGATAGCCTGGTGGCATCGATCGACAGCCAGCTGAGTGAGCCAAGACCGAATCTCACCGAGATTGACATCAGCGGCCATGTGACTAAACCGCTCATGCGCCGGCAGATGTTGCAACTATTGCAAGATGGCGCGGCGCCGGCACAAGATACGGCCCGTCAGAGTGAGCATCTCACCGCCTCGAGTCAGAGCCAACTGCCTATCTTGATGGCCGAAGACAGCAAGTCGAATCAGCTTATCGGCGGCGCCATGCTGACCAAGGCGGGCTACCGGGTGGAGTTTGCCAACAATGGACGCGAGGCGGTGGAGTGCGTCGCCAAGCATGACTATGGGCTGGTGCTCATGGATATGCGCATGCCGGAGATGGATGGGCTGGAGGCCACCCGGCGTATACTGGCGAGTCATCCGCACACCATCATATTGGCGATGACCGCCAATGTGCAGAAAGAGGATATCGAGGACTGCTTCGACGCCGGCATGCAAGACTTCATCGCCAAGCCGGTGAACCGGGCCGAGCTGCTACAAAAGGTCGCCTATTGGCTCGATAAGGCGAGCCGTCAGGCGCCTGAGAACTCGACTGAGCAGGATAACCATCGAGAGCCAGATAATGAGATATATGGTGAGAGGCATGAAGAGAGATATGAAGAGAGCAGTGACCGACGGCTCGAGACTCAGGCGATTATTTCACTGGCGAACCAGGACAGGCTGCTGGATAGTCAGGTGATCGCTGAGCTGACCCAGACCTTAGGTCAGGCCTCGCTGGATAACATGTATGGCGTCTATCTCAAAGAGACAGAGTCGCGCCTTACCTGTTTGCGCGACTTGCCCTTAGATGCGTTAGATAAGTTAGATGAAGCTAGTTTCGAGCAGCTGGAGACCCAGGCCCATACCCTCAAGAGTAGCTCGGGTAGCTTCGGCGCCAGCGCGCTGGCCGAGGTCGCCAAGGCGCTGGAGCAGGCGGCGCAGCAGCGTGATCGGGCGCAGGCTGGAACTTTGCTAAGTGAGCTCTTTACTGTGGCCGAGCTGACGATGGCGGCCATAGCGGCTAAGATAATCCATAATCAAGATGAGGCGGTGCGGCGCGTTGCCGATGCCTGAGTTCAAAGGAGTGCATATGGAAATGAAGGAGACATTTACCGCCTTACTGGTGGAGGATAGCCTGTCTCTTGGCGCCCTGTATACCGAGTATCTGCGCGGCGAGGGCGCCCTGGTGACTCAGGTCAACTATGGCGAGGATGCCCTGAGGGAGCTGGCGCAGTGGCAACCCGACATCTTGGTGCTGGATATCAAGCTACCCGACATGTCGGGAATGGATATCTTGACCCAGGCGCAGGCCCAGTACCCTGATACTGTGGTGATCATGATCACCGCCCATGGCAGTATCGATATCGCGGTGGATGCCATGCGCGCCGGCGCCTTCGACTTTTTGGTGAAACCCTTCGATGCCAAGCGGCTCAGCATTACCCTGCGCAACGCCAGAAAACAGCGCCAGCTGGTGAGCCTGGTCAGCAAGTATGAAAACAGCCTGCCTAAGTCTAATTACATGGGCTTTATCGGCGAATCCCTGGCGATGCAGACTGTGTATAAGACCATAGACTGCGTGGCCAACAGTAAGGCCTCAGTGTTTATCATCGGCGAGAGCGGCACCGGCAAGGAGGTGTGCGCCCAGGCGGTGCACCATGCGGGCACGCGCCGCGACGGTCCCTTCATCGCGCTGAACTGCGCCTCAATACCGAAAGATCTGATAGAGAGTGAGATCTTCGGTCATACTAAGGGGGCCTTTACCGGCGCCCATGCCAGCCGTGAGGGCGCCGCCAGCCGCGCCCATGGTGGCACCCTGTTTCTCGACGAGCTGTGTGAGATGGATCTTGAGTTGCAGAGTAAGCTGTTGCGATTCATTCAGACGGGTGTGTTTCACCGGGTCGGCAGCGCCAAGGAGGAGGAGGTGGATGTGCGTTTCGTCAGCGCCACCAACCGCGATCCTTGGGAGGAGGTGAAGGCGGGGCGTTTTCGCGAAGATCTCTTCTATCGCCTGCACGTGATCCCCATAGAGCTGCCGCCACTGAGGGTCAGGGGCAAAGATATCCTCTTACTGGCCAACAAGTTGCTGGCCGAGTACTCCGCCGAGGAGGGCAAGGTGTTTACCGAGCTGAGCGATGAGGTGCGCCAGCTGCTGCTGAGCTACCCTTGGCCAGGTAATGTGCGTCAGCTGCAGAACGTCATTCGTCAGGTGGTGGTGCTTAACGAGGGGCCGAGTGTCACCAAGGAGATGTTGCCGATGCAGATCGTCTCTGGTGCCGCCGCGCCAGCAGAGGCTAGCCAGGGCAGAGTGTCTGGCGCAGCTAGCGCTATTGGTCAGGAAGCTGTTGCCCATGAAACACTCGTCCGGGAAACTGTCGCCCAGGAAACTGTCGCAGCAAGCGAGGGGGCTGATAAGGCGTTAGCCACGGGCAATGATGAGATAGTGCCTCTGTGGATCGCCGAGAAGCAGACCATAGAGGCGGCTATCGCCCGCTGTGACGGTAACGTCCCCAAGGCCGCGGCGCTGCTGGATATCAGCGCCTCGACCATCTATCGCAAGCGTCAGAGCTGGGAGGAGATGGAGCGCGAAAGCTTAAATGCTTAGCCTGAGCGTCAAGATCAACTTTGGCCAAGCTTAGGCTAGAAGCTTCTTTCCCACAGGGCATACAGGCTGGTGTCCCAGTCGTGACCGCCGCTATGGACAAACTGGCGATAGCTGAGGGTGCCACCTAGCTTGATGATGCCCTCAAACCAAGGTCTGTGGTAGCTGGTATCGAACTGATAGACCCGCTCATATTCGCCAGGAGAGACAGGGTTACCGCCTGCGCTATTGCCCGTATCTATACCGTCGGTGTTGAGCCTGAGCCAGCGCAGCTTGTTGGTGACGCTGTGGCCATCGCCCAGCTGAGTGATGCCACCAAGGACCAAGGTCTCGGAATCGTTATCATAGGTGCTGCCCAGGCTCCTGCCGTAGTAGCGGTAGCCACTCTGGTAAAAGCCATGTTCATACAGACAGTTATAGGCGTTAGGGTCGATGCCACAGGCCACCTTGGTATCGGCATACTCGATGAAGACCCGGGTGCTCAGTGCATCTAGCATAAAGTCTACCCCGCCCAAGTTGGCGGCATTGATCAGCTTGTTTTTGCCGTGGTGATAGTCTTCGTGGATCCGTTCGAAATAGATGCCATAGGGGACGCCGAAGGCGGTGTCTGACCAGCGAAAATCATAACCGGCGAGCATGTTTTCCTGGCCGTTGGTGACATCACCCTCAGACTGGCCGCCATTAAACAGGCCATCCCACCAATCACTCAGGCTGTTGCCATAGCCTTCGCCGCCCCACTGCATGGTCCATGAGAAGCCGACCTCTAGTTTAGAGATAGGTCTGAGGGTGCCGCGAGCGCCCCAATGCCTGGCGTCGGGCACATAGCGATCGCTCTCCATCTGGCTGAAGCTGGTGGTAAAGGTCCAGGGGCCTATCCAGTTGAGCCAAGGTGATTCGAATGCCGCGCTGTTGTTGCGGCTTAGTGTCACACCTGGCATGGGGCGGGCATTGGTGGTCTGGATTAGGCCGGTATCCCATCCTGGTCCCCAATATTTTTGCTGCGCGCCGGCGCTGAGGATCCAGTTGCCCAGGCTAAGGGCGGCGAAGCTGTTGTCTAGTCGGCTGCTGTTGCCATCAATCGGGTCTTGATGATAGCTGGCCGAGAGGCGACCGCTAAACCACTCCTTGGTGACCTCGACGTCCACCTTGGCCTCGGCCTTGTCTCTATAGTCATGACCAAAGCCCAGGAAGCGCGCCCTGTCGGTGGCCGCGCCCAGGCCGATGCGGGTACTAAGGTCTCTATGGTCTCTGGCATAGGCACTCATCACCCTGTCGTAGGCCGCGGCCTGGGCCGGAGAAAGCTCGGGCAATTCGGCTGCATCGAGATCTTGCTTGAGCCCGGCCCACATCAGCGGATAGGTGGTCACCGGCTGCTTGATTATCCCTGTATCGGCAAGCAGTTGAATGTCGGCTCGCAGCGGCAGGTCGGTCGGTTCTATCCACCAGGCGGCAAATGCAGAATGGCTGCTAACAACTAGGAGGGGAACGGCTAGGTATCGTTTCATCGGCTCATCTTTTCGATCTGAATTTTTGCGCGAATATGATGATTAATTGGCTAATTAACAAGGGAAATATCGATAATTGCCGGATTAATCACCCGGCTTTGTAGCTTTGTGTTGCCTGGGTGATTTTTAGGTGAATTAAGCGTGGGGTTTCGGTGGTGATTTTGTGCTGGCGATAGAGGTGAAAGGTTAACAGCTTGTGGGCGCTCTTCGGTTGGCTGCAAGCCTGACAAGGTGCTGAATACGAATGCAAGGCGCGGCGAAAGGCTTTTCACTGCCCCGCGCCTAGCTTAGTATCTTTTACGCAAAGTATGATCAAATTGTTATTAAATTCTTAGCCGTGGAGATGGCATACTAAGGCAATCTAGGGCGAAGAGAATTTATATTGTGAGTCATATATTTAAGCAAGAATGGTTAGATGAGCTGGTCGAGATCGCTAAGAAGGCGGGCGATGCCATCATGCAGGTCTATGGCAGCGACCAGATGGATATTCAGGCCAAGGCCGACGATAGCCCTGTGACCACGGCCGATCTGGCCAGTCACAAAGTGATCGTCGAGGCGCTTGCGCATCTGACGCCAGACATTCCCGTGATGTCTGAAGAAGCCGCCGACATTCCCTGGGAGACGCGTAAGCAATGGCAGCAGTATTGGCTTATCGACCCACTGGACGGCACCAAAGAGTTTATTAAACGTAACGGTGAGTTCACCGTTAACATCGCCTTTATCGACAAGGGGCGCGCCCTGGCTGGGGTCGTCTACGCGCCCGTGCTGGATAAGTGTTATTACGGCGCCCAGTATTATGGCGCCTGGTTGGCCTGCGCCGATGGGGTGACAGATTTGAACCAGCTGGCGGTTGCGGCGCCGAGTGTGCCCAGGATTGTCGGCAGTCGCTCTCATGTGAGCCCTGGGCTTGCGGCCTATCTCGAGGAGATAGGCGAGCATGAGATGACCAGTATCGGCAGCTCGCTGAAGTTTTGTCTGCTGGCCGAAGGCATGGCAGATATCTATCCCCGCCTGGGCCTGACCAGCGAGTGGGACACGGCGGCGGCGCAGGCAGTGTTGGAAAGCGTTGGCGGTCTTGTGGTGAATGCTGATAACGGCAAGCCGCTGGACTATAACCAGAAAGAAGATATTTTGAATCCCTACTTTATCGCTACCGCAAAGCATTGGCGCGATAAGTAAGAAAAAGAGAATAAGATTGGAGCAGAGTATGATGAGAATGGGTGTTGACCTGGGGGGCACTAAGATAGAGCTGGTGGCCCTGAATGAGGTCGGTAAGGAGCTGTTTAGACAACGTATCCCCACGCCGCGTGAATACAAAGCCACCCTGGATGCCATCGAGGCACTCGTCAATGAAGCAGAGTCCACTCTGAGTCAAAAAGGCACAGTGGGTGTCGGTATTCCCGGGGTGATCTCTCCTTTCTCCGGTCTGGTGAAGAACGCCAACTCGACCTGGATCAATGGCCATCCGCTGGATCTGGACTTAGGTGCGCGCTTGGAGCGTGAAGTGCGCGTAGCCAACGATGCCAACTGTTTCGCCGTGTCCGAGGCGGTAGATGGCGCCGCGGCCGGTAGGGGCCTGGTGTTTGGGGTGATCATAGGCACAGGCTGTGGCGGCGGTATCGCCATCAACGGCAAGGTTCACGGTGGCGGCAACGGTATCGGTGGCGAGTGGGGCCATAACCCGCTGCCCTGGATGACACCCGACGAGTTCAACTCCACCGAGTGTTTCTGTGGTAACAAAGACTGCATCGAAACCTTTATCTCTGGCACCGGCTTCGTGCGCGACTATAAGGCGGCTGGCGGCGATGCACCCAGCGGTATCGAGATCGCCCGTCGAATGGAGCAGGGTGAAGCGCTGGCGACCGCGGCGTTTGAGCGTTATATCGACCGTCTGGCCCGCTCGTTGGCCCATATGATCAACATGCTGGATCCCGATATTATCGTGCTGGGTGGCGGCGTATCCAACATAGAGGCCATCTATCCAAGATTGCCCGAGGTACTGTCTAAGTACGTGCTCGGTGGTGAGTGCCGCACCCCTGTGGTGCAGAACATGTATGGCGGCTCATCAGGGGTTCGCGGAGCCGCCTGGCTCTGGTAATGACTTCCTTTCATCCCTAGGTTACACTTGCCCCCACTTTTCATTGGGGGCAAGATTTAGGGGCAAGGATAGCCGTGTTCTGGGTAAAAAAACTAATTTCACAACTCTTAATGCCGATCCCATTATCGGTATTGTGCCTGTTTATCGCGATCTTGATCCTTCGGCGACGCAAGTTCGTTAAGGCGCTGATCACACTCTCTTTTACCATCTTATTGCTGGCGAGCAGTCAATGGGGCAGTCATCAGCTGACCGCACCGCTCGAGGGGCAATACCCAGTCAACAACGACCCGATAGAAAACGCCTGCGTGGTGATGGTGCTGGGCAGTGGTCACGATTCTACTATCGCCGATCGCGCCACCCTGCAGCTCTCTGCCACCGCACTGGCCCGTCTTACCGAAGGGGTGAGACAACTTAGCCTAGGGCAGGATTGCCAACTGGTGGTCAGTGGTTGGGGTGGCAGTGACGCTGTGCCTCAGGCGCAGGTGATGGCCAATGCAGCCATCGAGCTCGGGGTGAACCCTGAGCGGATCATTCAGTTTCCCCTGGCCAAAGATACCCTGGAGGAGGCACAATTTCTCAAATGGGAGATAGGTGACAGGCCCTTCAGGCTGGTGACCTCGGCCACCCATCTGCCACGGGCCATGATGATCTTTCATCAGGCTGGCATGCACCCTCAGGGGGCGCCGGCAGACTTTATCGCCCGGGGCGGCTACTGGTGGCAGCTGGATGCCCGTAACCTGTTGGCCTCCCAGCGTTCGATCCATGAATATGTGGGGCAAACTTGGCTTAAGATTAAATTTGCTTTGGCAGATTAGCGTTTGGAGATTATGGAACAAGAAGCAGTTGTCATTCGCGCGGTGACCAAGCGTAACGCGCGCACCTTTACCCTGATTGGCGGCATCGCCTTAATCAGTGCCCTGTGCATGTTTATCGCCTCCAGGGCGCTGATGGGGCCGGGCATGGTCTGTTTCATCTTCGGTATGATCTTTACCGTGTTGGGGATAGCCAAGTGGATGCAGCCCGAGGTGAGTATAGAACTGAGGCCCAGGGGGCTGGTGTATCACCATCACAGGGGCAGCATCTATCTGGAATGGGACAACATTCAACGGGTCGATATCCCTCGCAGCATTCAGACGTTCGATAGCCATGATCTGCCCTATATCGGGGTCAGGCTGAAATCCCTGTTGCCGCTGATCGACGATATACCTCCCAGGCTGGCGACTGGTCTCCTGAGCGAGCAGCGCCCGCTGCTGATCTCCTCCTTGAATCTGGACGGTGAACTTGCGGACCTCGAACATTATCTCAACTCAGAGTTCACTCCCATCACACTAGAAGGCACAGATTTCAGTGGCGTGCAGGCGATGTTTGCCCGGCGCTGCGCTCAACTCAATACTCAGCTGGGTTACCATGTTTACTTGCCGGAAGATTGTTTAGACAGAGCGCCGAGAGAGTTTCTCGCGCTGCTGAGGGAATATAGAAGCAACCTTAGGCAATAGCAGGTCATCCTGACCTGCTAGAAAGCGACTGCTGACCATAGACTCATTATTATGAGTACAAGAAATGGGGGCAAGGGATGGATATAAAAAAGGCCACACAATCCTGTGGCCTTATTTGTTAAAGCTGTCCACTTAATATAGCCAGATAGGGCTCTAGCCAAGCTTACCTAGATTAGGCAGATTTAGTGAGTTCTTTAAAGTAATTGTCTAACTGAGACTCTGCCTCAGGTTCGGCATCAGATTTGGTTTCAGGGTTAATTGCTTGGACGTCTGGTTCGCTGGCGAGCAGAGCGACCTCTTCGCGTACGCGCATCCCGATAAACTGACCCCCTTCGAAGATCTCCATCGAGTTACAGGCGATCTCGCCCTCGACGCTACCTGTGCTGGTGATGTTCAGTTTTTCACACTTCATCTTGCCCTTAAACGCACCAGAGACCTTAATTTCCTTACACTGCAGCTCGCCTTCGATATAACCATCGACTTCGATCGTCAGCTTACCGGTCGCGCTGATTTTGCCGTGTAGTTCGCCGCCGATGAGGGCTTCGCCGGCAAAATGAGTTTCCCCTGATAATTTAGTCCCTTGCGCAATAAAGGTGAGACCTGCTTTGTTATTTTTCTTTCCAAACATAATGATTAACTTTTTGCCCGTTTTGCCCAATATTACCCTTAAACTTTGTGTAACAAAACCACTAATATTTGGCGCTGCCTGTCAGTTTTTTGGCAATGCTTTTCACTACATTAGCTAAGTTTTATCGATTGATTAGGGCAGGGGGCTACGCAGGCGCCGCAGCCGTTACACAGCTCGGTATCGATCACAGGCTTGGGCGCCTGACCTATGCTGGCGGTAAAGCTGATGGCTCTGGGATCGCAGGCATCTTTACAGGTCTGACACCAGATGCCGCTGTTGGCGAGACAGCTCTGGTCGATACTGGCCTTGATCTGCCAGGGAGTTTCTTCGATGTCGGTAAACAGCGGCTCGGGACACACCTTGGCACAGGCGCCGCAGAAGGTGCATTCATCCTGACTGAAGCTGACCTCGGGAAAGCCACCATCGCCACGGGAGAGGATCTTGGTCTCACAGGCATCGATACACTTATCGCAGCGGGTGCAGATATCGGTAAATTCGACATCTGTGCGGCTCCAGGGCGGGCGGATCACCTGGCTCTTGCGGCGACTGAAGAGGTTACGGCGGCTTTGGTTGATGCGATTGCTCATAGATTCACTTGCTATCAAATGGGGGGCCTGAGCCCCCGACTGCTTTAGGCCTTGTAGCCGCTCGGGTTAGAGGACTGCCAGTGCCAGCTGCTGTTGGCCATATCTTCTATGGTGTGGGTGGCCTGCCAGTTCAGCTCTGTCTGCGCCTTGTGGGGATCGGCGTAGCAGGCGGCGATATCGCCAGGACGGCGCGGTGCGATCTGGTAGGCGATAGAATGACCGCAGGCCTTCTCGAACGCCTTGACCATATCCAGCACGCTATAGCCTTGGCCTGTGCCCAGGTTATAGGTGACCAATCCTGGCTTAGTGTTGAGTTTCGCAAGTGCCTTCAGGTGCCCCTTAGCCAGATCAACCACATGGATATAGTCGCGCACCCCGGTGCCATCATGGGTGTCGTAGTCGTCGCCGAAGACGCTCAGCTTCTCGCGTTGACCCACGGCAACCTGAGCGATGAAGGGCATCAGGTTATTGGGGATATCGTTGGGGTCTTCGCCGATGAGGCCGCTATCGTGGGCCCCCACAGGATTGAAGTAACGGAGTCTGGCGATGTTCCAGCTCGGGTCCGAGTGGTGCAGATCTTTAAGGATATGCTCGACCATCAGCTTAGACTGACCATAGGGGTTAGTGGCGCCGGTTGGGAAATCTTCGGTAATAGGTAGTGAGGCGGGATCGCCATAGACGGTGGCCGATGAGCTAAACACCAGGTTTTTCACGTTAAATTCGGCCATCACCTCGCACAACACTAAGGTGCCGGTAACGTTGTTTTCATAGTAACGCAGCGGCTGGGCGACCGACTCGCCGACGGCCTTGAGGCCGGCAAAATGGATCACGGCATCGATATCATGGTCGGTAAAGACCTTCTGCAGGAAAGCCTTGTTGAGCACGTCGCCCTGATAGAAGGTGACCCCTTTATTGGTGATCTGCTCGACCCGTTTGAGGGCCTCGACGCTTGAGTTGCTCAGATTGTCTATGATCACTACCTGTTGATCATCATTGAGTAGCTCAACGACAGTGTGGCTACCTATGTAGCCTGCGCCACCAGTGACTAAAATCGTCATTAATCTTTATCCTGTTGTAAATCTGAAACTAATGTTTTGAGGTAGTCGGCAAAATCCCTGCCCACTTCGTGATGGCGCAGCGCGTATTCGACATTGGCACGCATGTAGCCGAGTTTGTTGCCACAGTCATGGCTCTTGCCATGCATGTAATAGGCGTTGACGGTTTGGCTGTTCATCAACATGGCGATGGCATCTGTCAGTTGGATCTCATCGCCGGCGCCGGCGGGAGTTTTGCCCAGCAGCTGCCAGATCTGCTTAGGGAGCACGTATCGGCCAACCACGGCTAAGTTAGATGGCGCCTGGCCCACCTTAGGTTTCTCCACCAACTCATTGATAGGTTTAGATTGCCCGGCCTCCAGCTGATGGCCGTTCACATCGGCGATACCATACTGGTCGACGCTGCTCTCTGGCACGCCCTCGACCATGATCTGGCCCACTTCGGTTTCATCAAACAACTTGACCATCTCGGCCAAGTTATCCCGGCTGAGATCGCAGCTGGCATCGTCTATGATGACGTCCGGCAGTAGGACCGCAAACGGCTCGTCGCCCACGACCTTCTGGGCACATAAGATGGCGTGGCCCAGCCCCTTGGCCTGAGATTGGCGCACGCTGATCACAGTCACGTCGCTTGGGCAGATGGCCTGCACCTCGGCCAGTAGCTGACGCTTTACCCTACGTTCGAGCTGGGCCTCGAGCTCGAAGCTGGAGTCGAAATGGTTTTCGATGGAGTTCTTACTGGCATGGGTGACCAGGACTATCTCATTGATCCCGGCGGCTATCGCCTCGTTGACCACGTATTGGATCAAGGGTCTATCGACTATGGGCAACATCTCCTTGGGGATCGCCTTGGTTGCCGGAAGCATGCGTGTGCCGAGACCCGCGACGGGAATAACGGCCTTGCGAACTTTGTGCTGTTTCATCCTAATCCTAGTTGGCTGCGCAAAATGCCCTTTTATTCTAATAAAAACGCCCTGAAAAGCCAGGAGATTTAGGCGCATTGGCCGCTAGCTTCTCGGTATCCGTCGAACTAGTCGGTGTCGGCCTTAGCTCTAATCTGACGCCATTAGAGGCGCGCTGGATGCCAGAACTGGGATTGAGCTGAGTAAGCAAAATACCTTTACATAAAAATTTGTCTCATGGGGTAAGCAGATGAAATTGATGTCAAAGTCGGCATTTGTGTCAAGAGTGTTACATGTTTATTTCTCTGTAAGTGCATAAATAAAAACGATTTAAATTTTCATTTTCTGCCTGATGTAAATTTGAGGTTACATCTTGAGCGGCGCTCAAGCCAAATTATAAAGTGTGATCCTGTTAACAAACTCCGGCGTTTAGTCAAATATGGAGGCAGGAGCAGTCATTTGTGTTGTATTTATCATGAGTAAACAAACTACGTATCAGGCCAGACTGCCTGATAGCCAAGGGTTCATCCAATACCCTGACAATGAACATGAGATCTGGCAAGCGCTGTACGACAGACAGAAAGGCAATTTGCCCCACTATGCCTGTGATGCCTATCTGAAAGGGCTCGAAGATCTTGCCTTGCCTGCAGATCGCATACCGCAGCTCGGCGAAATAGACGCTGTGCTGCAACAGGCCACAGGTTGGAAGACGGCCGCCGTGCCGGCGCTGATCTCTTTTGAGAAGTTTTTCCAGTTGCTGGCCAACCAGGAGTTTCCGGTTGCCACCTTTATCCGCAGTAAGGAGGAGTTCGACTACCTGCAGGAGCCCGATATCTTCCACGAGATCTTCGGTCACTGCCCGCTGCTGACCAATCCTTCATTTGCCCGTTTCTCTCACGAATACGGTAAGTTGGGCCTGGCCGCCTCGAAAGAGGAGCGTGTCTTTCTCGCCAGACTCTACTGGTTTACCGTGGAGTTTGGTTTGATCCGTCAGGCCAACGATGAGCTGAAGATCTACGGCGGCGGCATATTGAGTTCGCCCGGTGAGACGCTATACGCCATGAGCGACACCCCGGTGGTGAAGCCTTTCGATCTGTTGGATATCTTAAGAACCCCTTATCGCATCGATATCATGCAACCAATTTATTACGCTATTGATTCAATTGATTATTTAGACGAAATCGTCAAAATGGACATCATGGGCGCCGTGACTAAGGCACGCCAGCTCGGCCTGCATGCCCCCATGTTTGAGCCAAAATCGAAAGCCAGTTAATAGAGCCAGATAAGAAAATCAGAAGGAAGAAGTATGACTGAATTAGCCCAAATGAAATGCGAAGCCTGCCAGGCCGACGCGCCTAAGGTGACCGATGCCGAGTTGGCCGAGCTGATCCGCATGATCCCAGATTGGGGCGTCGAGGTGCGTGACGGTATCATGCAGCTTGAGCGTGTCTACAAGTTTAAAAACTTTAAGCTGGCGATGGAATTTACCAATAAGTTGGCTGACTTAGCGGAGGAAGAGTTTCATCATCCCGGCATTCTAACCGAATGGGGCAAGGTTACTGTGACCTGGTGGTCTCACTCGATCAAGGGACTACACCGCAACGATTTCATCATGGCGGCCAAGACAGACCAGTTATTGGACTAAGTTAAAATTGATTTAAAAACAGCGTCATAGCCTAGCTATGGCGCTGTTTTTTTGGTTGCGTTTCGAATCCGGTGTAAACAACTCTTGCCACAAATCTCATTACACTCTAACGTATAGGCGTTTTATCGGCATTTCTGCGTGGCGTGTCACACTTTTTCTGGCATGAGACGCAACCATGCTCGCGATAATCCCAAAAACCGTGAAGTAATAAATATAAAAAGGGACGAAAGGGTATGCGCTTAGAAGTAAGTTGCATCGACCGCGTGGGTCTAGCAAAAGACATTCTGGTGATCCTCGAAGGCTATGGCATTAACCTGATAGCTATCGACGCCAGTAACCAGGGATTTCTCTATCTGCAGTTTGCTGAGGTCAACTTTGATGTGCTCAGTGAGCTGCTGCCGTTAATCAGGAAGGTGGAAGGGGTGCACGACGTGCGCACCGTCTCTTTCATGCCTTCCGAGCAGGAGCATTACGCGCTTAAGACCTTGTTGAAGACGCTGCCGGATTCGGTCTTCTCCATCGACGTTAAGGGGCGGATCCGTATCGTCAACGAGTCGGCGCTGATGACAGTCAACATGGGCGAGCACGAGGTGCTCGACGAACCCCTCAATCATTGGGTGCAGGGCTTTAACTTCAACCGCTGGCTCAGCGAGCCGTTGGTGTTGGCCCAGGCCACCCGGGTTAACATAGGCCAGAGCGAATACCTGGCCGAGATGCTGCCCATCTATCTGCCCGACGAGAACGACAAGACCATTTTGGCTGGCGCCGTAGTCTCCCTCAAATCGCCCGCACGGGTCGGCAAGCAGTTTAACGCCCTACAGAATCAGACCACAGGGTTTGAGAATGTGCTGGCGGTCAGCGACAAGATGAAAGAGGTGTTGGTGCAGGCCAGACGCATGGCCCAGCTCGATGCGCCTCTGCTGATCACGGGTGAGACGGGCACAGGTAAAGAGCTGATGGCCAGAGCCTGCCACGATGCCAGCATGCGTCGTGAGCATCCCTTTATTGCGATTAACTGCGCCGCCATGCCTGACAGCGCCGCCGAAGAGGAGCTCTTCGGTTATGTCAGCGGCGGTGAGGTGGTCAAGCGTGGCTTCTTCGAAGAGGCCAAGGGCGGCACCGTCTTCTTGGATGAGATTGCGGAGATGTCCAAGGCGGCCCAGGTCAAACTGCTGCGTCTGCTGCAGGATGGCACCTTCCGCCGGGTGGGCGGCGATGTGGAGGTGCGCTCAGACGTGCGCATCATCTGCTCGACCCAGAAGAACCTGGCCGAGCTGTGCCAGACCGGCGAGTTCCGCGAAGATCTCTACTATCGCATCCATGTGCTCAGCTTCCATATGCCCTCGCTCAGAGAGCGTAAGGTGGATGTGATCCCCCTGACCGAGATGTTCCTCGAGCATTACAGTCAGCAGCTGTCTATTCCTATTCGTCGTATCTCGGCCCCATGCCGCGAGCATCTGCTGGGCTACGCCTGGCCGGGTAACGTGCGCCAGCTGAAAAACGCCATCTTCCGTGCGGTATCCATGTGGGACGGCTCGGCGGAGCTGACCGTGGATCAGCTAAAATTACCGTCATACGCCGAGGGCTTTGGTTATTTCGATCATCAGTTTGAGGGCAGTCTGGATCAGGCGATGAAACAGTTTGAGGCGAGCCTGCTCAGACGTCTCTATCCTGCGTACCCCAGTACCCGCCAGCTGGCGAAGAAACTCGGGGTGTCTCACACGGCTATCGCCAACAAGCTGAGAGAATATAAGATCAGCAAGCAAAAAGGGATGTAAAACCTTATTGCCAGTTGGCTGGCGGTTTTCTAGGCAGAGATAAGGCCGAAACCCCATGAATTTGGGGTTCTCTCTGCCTGTCATGAATTGTTTACAAATTTGAATGTTATGGGAAGGAGTGTGATTTGTATCACGCTATTCCTATCTTGAGGCGCATAGGGTATTTCTATGCCAAATTGATAGTCCCAGACCCATTAGCGGCGCGCCCCTAAGGTCTGGCAAGAGAAGAATTCGGAAGGAGTGGGTATGAAGTTAGCAAGTTATAACAACGGCCGTCGTGACGGTCAGCTGATGCTTGTGAGTAAAGATCTAACCAAGGCTGTTGCGGTACCGGCCATCGCGCACACCATGCAGCAGCTGCTCGACGCCTGGGATCTGCTTCAGCCGCAACTGCAAGAGCTTTATGAGGCCCTCAACCAAGGCGTGCTAGACAACACAGTCGACTTCGACGAGAACAAGTGCCTGTCACCGCTGCCACGTGCCTATCAGTGGGCGGACGGTAGCGCCTATGTGAACCACGTTGAGCTGGTACGTAAGGCCCGTGGCGCCGAGATGCCAGAAACCTTCTGGACAGATCCTCTGGTGTATCAGGGCGGTTCTGACAGCTTTATCGCGCCTAAGGCGGATATCGAGCTGGCCAGCGAAGAGTGGGGCATAGATTTTGAATCTGAAGTGGCAGTGATCACCGACGACGTGCCTATGGGCATAGACGCAGAGTCGGCCGAGAAGCATATCAAGCTGCTGATGCTGGTGAACGATGTGTCGCTGCGTAACCTGATCCCAGCCGAGCTGGCCAAGGGCTTTGGTTTCTTCCAGTCTAAGCCATCAAGCAGCTTCTCACCTGTTGCCGTGACTCCTGATGAGCTGGGTGACAAGTGGCATGAGTCTAAGGTGCATCTGCCGTTGATCACCCATCTGAACAACGAGCTGTTTGGTAAGCCAAACTGTGGCATCGACATGACCTTTAACTTCAGTCAGTTGATTGCCCATTTCACCAAGACTCGCCCGCTGGGCGCCGGCGCCATCATAGGTTCGGGCACCATCTCTAACTATGATCGCAGCGCTGGCTCTAGCTGTCTGGCCGAGACCCGTATGCTGGAGACCATCAGCGACGGTAAGCCATCGACCTCATTCATGCGTTTCGGCGATCGCGTGCGCATCGAGATGCTGGATGAAAATGAGCAATCTATCTTTGGTGCCATCGACCAGCAGGTGGTTGAGTACAAAGGTTAACTCTCAAAAACTTTTGAGACTTCGGGGCGACCAAGGTTGCCCCGTTTTTGTAACAGCCGCCGGGCAATGGGCGGAGAGAGAAAAGGAGCCGTGTGATGAAATTATTGGGCTACTGGCGCTCCAGCGCCGCTTATCGGGTGCGTATCGCATTGAATTTGAAGGGACTGGATGCAGAGCTCGAATCTGTGCATCTGGTGAAGGATGGCGGCGAGCAGCACTTGCCTGAGTATGCCGCGCTCAATCCCCAGGAGCTGGTGCCTACCCTGATCGAGGGCGATAACGAATTTGTCTTGTCTCAGTCGCTGGCGATCATCGAATATCTCGACGAGCAATATGGCGGCGTTATGATGCTGCCAAAAGATCCTAAGGCGAGAGCCGAGGTGCGCGCCATGGCGCTCTCTATCGCCTGTGAAGTGCATCCGCTGAATAACCTTAAGGTGTTGCAGTATCTCACCAACACACTTGAGCTGGATGAGGACGCTAAGAATGCCTGGTATCATCACTGGATCCACCAGGGCTTTGGCGCGTTTGAAAAGCAACTGGAAAAGCACGCCGGCACCTACTGCTATGGCGATGAGGTGACGCTGGCGGATCTCTGCCTTATCCCTCAGGTCTATAATGCCAATCGCTTCAAGGTCGACTTAGGCGCTTATCCCAACATTCGCCGTATCTGGGATAATTGCCATAAGCTCGAGGCCTTCCAGTTGGCGGCGCCCGAGCGTCAGGCCGATGCCAGTTAGATTGGTCCCATGAAGCCGTTAGCATCCCGCTAAGGGTTATTCATCAAGAACTCGACGAACGCCCTGTCGGCCAGACCGATGGGGCGTTCTCTATTCCAGGCAATATGCAGGTCCAGATGCACCGCAGGTGAGAAGGGGATGGCGCGGATAGGATCTCTTTCTTCGATAACCATCTCCAGCACACTGGTGATGGCAAACCCCTGGGCGACTACCTGCTTGATTAGGTTGATAAGGTTGGTCTCGAAGGCAATATTCACCTCGAGATCCAGCGCCTTGGCCTGAGACAGCATCCACTCGCGGTGAAAATAGCCGGGTTTAAACATCACCAGCTCCTGCTCGAAAAACTGCTCTAGGGTGATCCCTTTGTGCTCCGCCAAGGGATGATCTTCTCCCACGGCCACCACCATCTGCTCTCTGAGCAACAGATGACTGTCGAAATTAGGCTGCAGATCCTGGCCCGTGATGATGGCGATATCCACCTCTTCGTTTTGCAACATGCGCAGGCTGTCGCGGGTACCGCCCTCAAATAGTGACAGCTTGAGATCCGGATACCTGTGCCTGAAGGCCATCAAGCGAGAGGGCAGGTAGTAGGAGCCCAGCATGCCGGGCACAGCGATGCGCACCTCGCCCTTGGTGAGGTTGGCCATGGACTTAATATGGGCCTCGGCCTGTTTTACCTGCTTGAGGATCAGCCTGGCGTGTTGCGCCAGCGCCTCGCCCTCGGCGGTGAGGGTGAGGCGGCTGCCATCCTGACCGCGATAATGTTTGTTGCGGTTGACGAGCGTGACCCCGAGGGATTCTTCGAGGCGTTTTATCCCCTGACTCAGGGCGGGCTGGGCGAGGTTGAGCTGCTTGGCCGCCAGGGTAAAGCTGCCCTTGGTCGCCAGCGCCTCGAACTGCCTAAGCTGTTTGATATCCATCTTTCATCCCACCTTCTCGCATTTTTCTATCACGCCGAGTTAGCACCATTGTCTTAAGCGCTTTTTAGCAGATTGTTTTCAAGCATTGGTTATCGGAATTGTCTATAACAAGTTATTATCGATATCATATATATAATCTATTTTTGTTATGTTAGCGCCGGTGCTAGCCTGTGTCTATCTATCCTATTGAGCGCGACAACATGACCGCCAGCCGTCCACTACAACTTCGTCTGATCTGGGGCCTCTCTCTGGCTTCCGTGGTGATCTACATCAACCTGTATATGGTGCAGGGGATGTTGCCGCTGATCGCGACCAGTTTTAGCGTGTCGCCGGCCCACGCCACCCTGTTGTTGTCTGTGACCAGCTTCTCCATGGCCTTCGCGCTGCTCTTCTATGCCACCCTGTCTGACAAGCTCGGCAGGCGCAAGCCGCTGCTCTGGAGCCTGGCGCTGCTTGTGGTGGCGGATCTCATGTTGATCTGGGTGCAGGATTTCTCGGCGTTGGTGGCGGTGCGTTTGTTTCAGGGGATACTGCTGGCGGCGGTGCCCGCCATCGCCATGGCTTATTTTAAGGATCTGCTCGATACCAGCGTGCTGCTTAAGGCGGGGGCCATCTATATCGGCGCCAACAGCCTGGGAGGCATCGCCGGGCGCCTGCTCGGCGGTCTGATGACAGAGTATCTGACCTGGGTAGAGGCCATGGGCTTGGTGAGTGTCTTGACCCTGGCTGGCGTGGTGGGTGTACTCATGTTACTGCCGCGACTCGACCGGGTGCGGATCCGTCGCCGTCAACACAAGATCGGTTTTGGCCTGGCCGATCTCAAGGGCTTTGGCCTGCACCTTGGCGATGCCACCCTGGTGAAGCTCTACCTCTTGGGTGCGCTGGCCTTCATGGTGATGGTCAATCAGTTTAGCTATATCCAGCTGCACCTGATGCAGGCGCCGTTTGGCTGGGGCAAGTTTCAGGTCACCCTGATCTTCCTCTGTTATCTGAGCGGTACCTACGCCTCGTTCCGCTCCGCCAAGTGGGTGACCCGCCTGGGGCGCCAGCCGCTGTTTATCCTCTCGGCGGTGATGATGTGCGTCGGTAGCTTGGTGACCCTGGGGGATACCAGCAGCGCCATCGTTATCGGTTTCCTGCTGTCGAGCTTTGGTTTCTTCACCTTCCACAGTGTCTGTAATGCCTGGGTAGCACAGCGCGCCCAGCAGCACAGAGCGAAGGCCACGGCGCTCTACCTGTGTAGCTACTATCTGGGGGCGGCGCTGGGCGGCCCTTTCCTCTTGCCCTTCTGGCAGCATTGGGGCTGGAGCGGCGTGGTGGCTGGCAGCCTGACCCTGCTTAGCGGCGTGATCCTTTTGGTGGTAATGCTGCAGCGCACCCATAGGCCGCACACGCCGCTGTTAGATGCGGCGGGTTAACGCCTAGGGCTTCGATTAGTTGATGAAGGTCTTACGGTTGAGGCCGAACTTCTGCATCTTGTCATAGAGGGTCTTGCGCGGCAGCTCCAGCTGCTCCATGGTGAGCTTGATGCTGCCCTTGTTGTTACTCAGCGCCTCTTCGATCAGCAGCCGCTCGAAAAACTCCACTCTTTGTTGAAGCGACATGTTGGCGTTGAGTTGACTGCTCTGTCCCAGGGAGGTGGCAAAGGCCGCCTCTGGCCCTAAGAGCACATAACGCTCGGCCAGATTGCGCAGCTCCCTGACATTGCCGGGCCAGTCGTGTGAGACCAGCAGGGCCGTGTATTCGGCCGTCAGGGGGATCAAGGCCTTGTGATAGCGGGCCGAGGCGACCCGGGCGAAATGCAGAAACAGCAGGCCGATATCTTCGCGTCGCTCCCTGAGGGCCGGAATCGGCACCGTCACCAGATTGAGGCGATAGAGGAGATCCTGGCGAAACTCGCCTGTGTCGCACAGACTCTTAAGATCCACCTTAGTGGCGGCGATGATGCGAATATCTAAGTCTATGCTCTTATTGGAGCCGAGGCGCTCCACCTTCCTGTCTTCCAATACCCTGAGCAGCTTAACCTGCAAGGACAGCGGCGTGCTCTCAATCTCGTCGAGAAACAGGGTGCCGCCGTTGGCATACTCGAACTTGCCGATACGTGTCTTGTCGGCGCCGGTGAAGGCGCCAGATTCGGCGCCAAACAGCTCGCTCTCTATGATGGTCTCTGGGATGGCGCCGCAGTTGATGGCGACGAAGTTGGCCTCGGCTCTGGGGCTGTGGTCGTGCAGATAGCGGGCGACCAGTTCCTTGCCCGTGCCAGTCTCGCCTTCGATCAACACATCGGCGGGCATGTCGATCACCTGATGGATGATGTGGCGCATCTGCCTGATCCCCGGGCTGTGGCCCAGGATACGTGGCCCAGGGGTGCTCTGGGATTCCAGCTCACGTTTCAGGCTGCGGTTTTCCAGGGTGAGGGCGCGTTTCTCCAGCGCGCGCTTGGCGATATCCAGCATGTGCTCGTTGTTAAAGGGTTTCTCGATAAAATCATAGGCCCCCTGTTTCAGCGCCTGCACCGCCATGGCGATATCACCGTGGCCGGTCAGCAGTATGATGGGAATATCCTTGTCCTGAGCCAGCAGGGTGCGCATCAGCGACAGGCCGTCAATATCTGGCATGTTGACGTCTGAGATCACTATGCCCGGCCAGTTGTCGGGCAGGCCGAGGCCAATCTGTTTGGCGTCGGTGAGGGCCAGGGCGCGGTAGGATTCCAGTTCAAACAGCTGCACCAGGGCCGAGCCTATCAGGGGCTCGTCGTCGACGATTAAGATGTCGTATTGATTAAAAACTTGATTTTGCATCGTTATCCTACTGCATGAATGGGCAAGGTGATCTGGAAGATGGCGCCGCCCTGTTCGCGATTGGCAACGCTTATCTTACCCTGCATCGCCTCGACGATACGCCGGGAGATCGACAGCCCCAACCCCAGTCCTTGACGCGAGCTGGTGTAGTAGGGGTCGAAGATCTTCTGCATCTGGCTCTCGTCTATGCCGGTACCTGTATCTTCTATGGTGATCTCCAGCCGATTGCTCACCACCACGCCTATGATCATCTGTTTCGGGTTGCTGGCGCGCATGGCCACCATGGCATTGCTCATCAGGTTGATCAGCACCTGCTGTAGCCTAATCGGGTCGCCCCAGAGCAGCGTCTGACACTCTGTGTTGTTGAGCACCAGATCTATCCCCTGCTTGTCCACCTCGGGCTGGACTATGGTCAGCGCATCCCTGATGCACTGCGCCACGCTAATCGCCTTGTCGTTGCCCTGGCTCTTACGGGTAAAGCTCTTAAATTGCGAAACTATGGCTGCCAGACGGTCGGTGAGCTCTATGATGGTCATTATGTTGCTGGAGACATCGTCCCACTTGGCGCGGGAGAGCAGGGTCTGGGTGTTCTGTGCATAGCTGCGAATCGCCGCCAGCGGCTGGTTGATCTCATGGTTGATGCTGGCCGACAGGCTGCCGATCACGGTGAGTTTAGCGGCCTGGATCAACTCATCCTGGGCCTCTTTGAGCTGTTGGTGGCTGGTCTCCAGCGCCTGGGTGCGCTCCTTGACCCTTTGTTCTAATTGCTCATGGGCTTGTTGCATGCGGCGGGTGTTCTTACGCTTCTCGATGGCGAATAACAGCGCCAGCGCGCACAGCAGGTAGAGGGCGCCATAGAGCAGGAGCAGTGGCGGCAGCGAGCGGTAGATGGGCGTCATGGGCGAGAGGATATGCACCTGCCAGCCCGCGTCACTCATGTAGGCGGTGTTATCCATAAACTCGGCGCCGCGCTTGTTATCGCCTATCTGATAGATCTGATAGTCTGCCGCCAGGGATGGGGCGAAGGGCGGTTCGATCGCCAGCGGACTGATCTCGCGGTTGGCGTAACGTCTCGAGGATTCGATGCGCTGCTTGAGCTGATGAGTCACAGGCGTCAGCGCGGTCAGGCGCCACTCAGGTCGGCTTGAGAGGAAGATAATATGGTCCGGGTCGCTGATGGCGAACTCATAGTTGCTGCCCCTGGCCATGCCCGTGCTCTGCTGCTCTATCTCGGTAACATCGACCTTGACCACTATGGCCCCTAACACCTTGGCCTCGCCCTGGCTGGGGGTGACCGGATAGCCGTGGCTGTAGATGGGATAGGAGAAGTAGTAGCCGCGTTTGTTCGAGCTGGTGCCGACGGCGAAATAGCGGCCCATCTTGCCCTCGATGGCATCCTTGAAATAGGGTCTGAAGGCGTAATTCTTGCCGATAAAGGAGTAGCTCTGCTGCCAGTTGCTGGCGGCGATGGCATCGCCGTCGATATTGACCAGATAGATATCCAGCGCCTCTGTGATGCTCTGGATCTCCTCCAGATAGCGGTTGAGTGGCGTGATGGTATCGGGGTCGTCCTGTTTTAACAGGGCACTGGCCAGCAGCGGGTTGGTGGAGAGCACATGGGGGATGCTCTCATAGCGACTTAGAGACCCCGAGAGGAAGCTCAGCAGCTCCTTCATCTGGGCGTTGGATTGTTGCCGCGTCATCTCATAGCCATGTTCCAGATGGAACCAGTAGGCGACGCGTAGGGTAAAGGCGAGGCCCAGGAGTATGATGAAGCCGACGCCGAGGTATTTTCTTCTTGTTATAATTTTCGACATATAAGGCATGTCCAATTGAAAAAGCGAATCTGACAGGGGACCGATTAGATCCCGTTTCAGACTCGCCCAATTGTTAAGCAAAATCAAGTGATTTAATAACCGTTTAACTTATCAATATATTCCGGCAGGAACAGAGAGATCTGCGGAATATAAGTGATCAGCGCCAGGAAGAAGAGCAGCAGCCCCAGCCAAGGGATACAGGAGTGGATCACCCACCCCATGCTGCGTCCGGTGATCCCTGCGGTCACAAATAGGTTGAGTCCCACAGGCGGCGTTAACATGCCTATCTCCATGTTCACCACCATGATGATCCCCAAGTGGATAGGGTCTATCCCCAGCTGGGTGGCAATAGGGAACAATATGGGCGCCATGATCAGCAAGATGGCCGATGGCTCCATAAAGTTACCCGCTGCTAGCAGCAGCAAGTTGACTATGATGAGGAAGCCCCACACAGGCAGTCCCATGCCCACTATGGTCTCGGCAATAAGATGCGGAATGCGCTCTGTGGTGAGCACGTGGGCGAACAGCATGGCGTTGGCGATGATGAACAGCAGCATGATGCTGACCTTGGCGCCATCGCGCACCACGTGACGGATCTCCTTGTCGGCCGGGGTCTTGAACACAGCAAGCACCATGAAGCCCAGGTTACGCAGCACGGCTCTGATCAGCGGCTCGCCGCTGTCGCGCCAGCTGACATTTTTCAGGGGGCCGATATCACGATAACCAAATACCGCGATGAAATAGGCGTAGACGCAGGCAACCGCCGCCGCCTCGGTCGGGCTGGCGATACCGCCATAGATGGAGCCGAGCACGATAACGATAAGCGCCAGGCCGCCCATCGCCTTGGCGCTCGATATGGCCAAGGGACGAAAACCGGGGAAGGGACGGGAAGGCAGCTTCTTGATGCGGGCCACGATATAGATAGCGAGCATCAACAAGAGTCCCATCATCAGGCCGGGAATAAGCCCCGCCATGAACATACGCGCCGCCGAGACTTCCGTTGCCGCCGCGTAGACCAGCATGACGATAGAAGGCGGGATCAAAATCCCTAGCGTACCTGAAGTGGTGATCACGCCAGCGGCAAATTTCTCAGGATAACCAGCACGAACCATGCCGACGATAACGATAGAGCCGATGGCGGCAACCGTGGCGGGTGATGAGCCTGATACCGCGGCAAACAGCATACAGGCCATCACTGAGGCCATGGCGAGACCACCGCGGATATGACCTACGCTGTCCATGGCAAAGTCGATGATGCGCCGGGCGACGCCGCCGGTGGATAGAAACGCCGACGACAGAATGAAGAAGGGGATCGCCAGCAGTGTGTAGTGCTCCGAGGTGGACTCATAGAGTTTCAATGCGACCGAGGCCAGTGAGTCATCGGAGAAGAGTAATATGGTCAACATGCTGGAGAAGCCGAGGGCGATGGCAATCGGCATGCCCAGCAGCATACAGAGAAACAGGCTGATAAAGAGGGTTGCTATAGTCATTATTTTTGGTCTCCCGGCTGCTTGTCGTCGGCCTGGGCCTCTTGATCGATAAGGTGCATGCTCTCCTTGGCCTCATCGGCAAAGGCAAAGCCGTCGGTTTTATTGGTGATGATGGCAAGAGCCAGCTGCAAGAAGCGCCAGGTGAGCAGAATAAAGCCGATGAGCAGTATGCTTTGAGAGATCCACAGCGGCACTGCAGGCTCTTCGACGTCGATGCGCAGATATTCCCAGGCAAAGTCGCCGTCCAGTCCGCCAATCAGAAAATGAGGGAAGTCGATATCTTCCATGGGCACGCCAATTTGATACATCTTGGCCAGGTAATCCCAGCTGCCGACCAGGAACATGCCGCAGTAGATAAGGCAGATGGCCACGGCCAGTATGGCTGTGTACTTACGTCCCTGGGCGGGGAGTTTTTTCACGAAGGCATCGACGCCTATGTGGGCGCCGACCTTGACGCCATAGGACATGCCAAACAGCACGAACCAGCCGCAGATGGTGAGCGTTAGCTCCTGGATCCACAGGAAACCTGTGTTAAAGAAGAAACGAGCGATCACTTCGACAAAGACCAATAGGGTCATGGCGGTGATCAAGGCGTTAAGTACCACCTCTTCGATATGAGAAAAAAAGCGAGACATCATCTCTAAGACTCCTTAGATAGGAAAGAGGCCGAATGCCATGGAAACGGCCTCAATGCTTTCCTATTAAGTTTAGTGGGTTAGCGCTTATTATTCGTTTGAGGCAACGGCGGCATCGATAAGATCTTTACCTATCTTATCTTCGAACTGTGCCCATACTGGTTTCATGGCGTTGACCCAGGCGGCGCGCTGCTCTGGCGTCAGGTAGGTGACCTCAGAACGCTTAGAGTCAATGATGGCCTGCTTGTCTTTGTTCACCTTGGCCGCGGCGATCTCGTTACCATAGGCAATGGCTTCATCCAGTGACGCCTTGATCACCTTGCGCTTGTCGGCGGGTAGCGACTTCCAGAAGGTGTTTGAGGTGACCACCATGTAGTCGAGCACACCGTGGTTACTCTCTGTGATGTTGCTCTGTACTTCGTAGAACTTCTTCGAGTAGATGTTAGACCAGGTGTTTTCCTGACCATCGATTGCGCGGGTTTGCAGTAGGGTGAAGACTTCAGAGAAGGGCTTCTTCACCGGAATGGCTTCGACCGCCTGGAACTGGGCCGCCAACACATCTGAGGCCATGATGCGGAACTTCTTACCCTGGGCATCTTCTGGCAGGACAAGCGGGCTACTGGCCGAGAACTGCTTCATACCATTGTGCAGGTAACCCAGGCCGACGACGCCCTTACGCTTCATCGAGTTCAGTAGTTGCTGGCCGGCGTCGCTCTGTTGGAAACGGTTAACGGCGTCCATGTCTTTGAAGAGGAAAGGGAGATCGAATAGCTGCAGCTTCTTGGTGTAGCGCTCGAACTTGGAGAGCGATGGTGCGACAAACTGCACGTCGTTCAGTAGCAGGGCGGAGAGCTCGTTGTTGTCACCAAATAGCTGAGAGTTTGGGAACACGTTTACCTGGTATTCACCGGGTAGACGCTCTTCTACTAATTGCTTGAACTTAAGTGCCATCTGGCCTTTAGGAGTGTTTTCGGCCACCACATGGGAAAATTTAATTTCCGTTGGCGCCGCCCAGCTGTTTAAGCTGGCACCCAGAAGGGCCGCGATTGAGGTCATCTTGACGATCTGTTTGATAAAGGTACAGGTGTTGAGTCTGGTCATTTTGTTATCCCTATTATTGTTAATCCTTCAGTGCCTTAGGGCGACTGCCGGTTCACAGTGTGCTTAACTCATAGAAATTATAGGCAAGGACCAGGCCAAAGATGTTTAAATTATGTAAATTACATTATATCAACATGTTGCGACCTGTTGGTTGATTAGTAAACCGCTGTGCTTGGGGAGGATGTCGCCCATTGGTCTTATTTCAATGGGTGGGAATCCACCCATTTTGCGGGGTTAAAGTTTGAGCCAAGTCCCGTTATCGAGTTAATTGTGCGCCGGCCAGTATTCACGTTTGAAGTGACCGTGATATAGGATGGCGCCGGCAGCCGCCGCGCACAGGGCTCCGATTAACAGCACAATCTTGACATCGAACACGGCTAACAGGCCGCCAAATAGGGCGGCGAGCAGGTTGCCGACACAGAAAATGGTTACCAGCATGCCCATAAGCTGTCCCTGGGGTCTGTCTTGATAGGCATGGGACAGGTAGGTTGGCAGGAAGCTGTTGTAGATGGCGATGCCCGCGCCTATGGTCATGAAGGTGAGCAGGTAGCTGTCATTGGTGAGATAGGGAAAGCAGGCCAAAGAGGCGCCAAACAGCAAGATCCCCACCAGGCTCGCGCTGGCGTGGTTGAGCCTGCGCTGTAGCACAGGGGTAAACCAGATGCTGGTGGCGATCATGCAGCCGGTGAGCAGCACGGTTACCCAGCTGATCTGCGCCGGGGTGAAGTCTGCCTGTTGCACCAGGTGCAGCGGATAGAACTCATAGTAGAAGTTAACCCCCATGGTCAGCAGCAGGTAGAGCAGAAAGAAGCGTCTCAGGGCCGGCTCTCTGAGCAGCACCAAGCTGGAGCCTTTCTCGGCGTTGGCCTGGGTCTCATCGAGCTGACGGGGCAGGAGTTGATGGCTCAAGAGGGCACACAGAATACAGGCAAGTGCCGCCGCGCCAAACACTGTCTCCATCCCCCAATCGATGAGGTAGCCGCCGGCTAACGGCCCAAGTAGATAGCCGCCATAGCCCATGGCGCTGATCAGTGAGAAACTGCGGGTCTTATCGATTTGCGGATGGAGATCGGCCGCTATCGCCCTGGCGATGGCGATGTTGCCCTCGCAGATCCCCGTCAGTAAACGCGCGAGACAGAAAAGCACAAACTGCTCCGAGTGCGCCGCGAAGGCCGTGAGCCCATAACCCAGCGCGCTGCCCATCAGGGTGAGGCTGAGCATACGCTTGCGCCCATAGGTGTCAGACAGGCTGCCGATGAAGCTGCCGCCTATGATGATCCCCAGCGGATAGATGCCTAAGACGATACCCATTAGAAATTCGCTGGGCAGACCCATGAAGTGGGTAAGGGGAGAGCTGTTGTCGTGAAAAAGTGGCGCCAGCACAGGATATGGCAGTGCAATGCCCGCCACACTGATCAGGGTAACGATTAAGGTGACGCCGAGAATGCGCTGAGATGTCTGCTTTGGAGCGGCTTGTAGGGAGTCGGTGGCCTTCATGACAGCCTTCAAAAGAATCAATAGGTAGGACAACTCTACCTCAGTGATTAATTAAGTAAAGTTTTTTGTTTATTTAATTAGGTGGAGGAGGATAGGGATTGAAGTAAGCTATTTATTTTATTGGCAATAACATCAGCATTATTATTTTGGCGGGTTGATGCGTTTTAGAATTGCTTCGCTGGGCAGCAGCTCTAGGTGGCCCTGAGCATCGAAATACCAACCCGTGATGAAACCTTTTTGTCGCATGGCGACCAGGTTTTGCATCACCTCCTTGGCTTCGATCATCGCTTCCTGCTCATCGCATTCATGGGTGAGTTTGAGGTACGCGGCAATGCTTGCCAGCGACGCAGATTGAGTAACATCGGCCATGTTCAACCACCTTGAGTCGTACTTGGTTTGAGCAAAGTCTTAATGAAGAATAGTTGAGGCTAAGGGATTCGCAATAGCGAGAACCGGGCGCGATGACTTGCTGCTAGGCTGTTTGATTATAAATAGGGGAGTGAAGCAATAAAGAGGAAATATGGTGGTCGATACTGGGCTCGAACCAGTGACCCCCTCCTTGTAAGGGAGGTGCTCTCCCAGCTGAGCTAATCGACCTGGGACTGTATGTGATTTATCGTTTCATAGCCATGCTATGGTGGTCGATACTGGGCTCGAACCAGTGACCCCCTCCTTGTAAGGGAGGTGCTCTCCCAGCTGAGCTAATCGACCTGGGATAAATACAGCATATTACATATTTTGATAACAATGGTGGTCGATACTGGGCTCGAACCAGTGACCCCCTCCTTGTAAGGGAGGTGCTCTCCCAGCTGAGCTAATCGACCTGGGACATTATTATATTCGATATTCTCTCGTGAAGAGATGGTGGTCGATACTGGGCTCGAACCAGTGACCCCCTCCTTGTAAGGGAGGTGCTCTCCCAGCTGAGCTAATCGACCTGGGAATATCTCACAACATTAAACTCGATGCACCACATATTTCAATCTAGGACAAAATATGGTGGTCGATACTGGGCTCGAACCAGTGACCCCCTCCTTGTAAGGGAGGTGCTCTCCCAGCTGAGCTAATCGACCTGGGACACATCAAATTTTTCAGCCATACAGTGTATGGTGGTCGATACTGGGCTCGAACCAGTGACCCCCTCCTTGTAAGGGAGGTGCTCTCCCAGCTGAGCTAATCGACCTCGCTGTGTGGGGCCGTATTATAGGGGGGAACGATCTACTGTCAACGCTTTTTTCGAGAAAATAATGAGTCCGGTTCAAATTTGTTCGGATCGTCTTAATGTTAAACAAATCAGGATGATTTCCGGTGTCGCCCTGGCGAAAGCCTGAGCAGAAGGGGGCTCCAGCTTGCCGACCAGAGTTAGGACTTGGCAGAGACGAGCGGAGCAAAACTGGTCTGCCTGATAAAAACATTCGGTAATAAGGGGCGAGCATAGGGGGACTTGCTGGTTTTTAACGCGTTGCTTTTCACCTTTCTCTATCACTAGGCTGACAAATCAATGTAGCACTTGGTTAAGTGAGTCGGTGTAACTGTCTGCATCATATCCTTCACCATGTCCTTCAGCATTTTTCCGCACCATCTTATTCTGCACCATATATAGTCGCTGCAAATGATAAGAAGAGGAGCTGGTCGCTTCTTATCATTTAGACATGAATCATTTAGGCCTCATCACTTGGACTCTCTAATCGCTGCTGACTAATAGCCGCTTTCTATTTTTGCTTGCTATCTATTCTTCTATAGGTCCTTAACCTTAAATAAGGGGGCTTAAAAAAGGAGCTTATTATGAGTGCCGTGTAACAGCGGCCTGAAGCGCGCAGCACTTTATGCCTATGATCATCTCTATCTGATCAGGTAACCTCTTTTAATCATCGCTTCTATTATCTATGTCTCCTCTATTTCTAGCATTCCCATTTTTATCTTCATTGGCCTTAGCTCTATAGAGGAAGACAGTCATATAACAAGACGTCGTCTATATCGAGAAGCGGGTAGGTGGGTGTAGTGACAATCTCGCGGCGGCACATTTCTAGCGTTGCTTTCATCTATTGAATATCTGCCGAGGTAAGCCGCATATCCTGTGATGGGGCGATCACCTTTTCGGGCCGCCGGGCAACCTGCGGTTGTTCTGGCTATTTTCTCTTATCCCATTTGGCTGTTAGAATAGCGGCCACATTAAATAGCTCAGTCTATATTTAGACCATTCGATAACAGGTTACTGTCCCATTATGACGATTAAGACGCGTTTTGCTCCAAGTCCTACCGGTTTTCTTCACGTAGGTGGTGCACGTACTGCACTCTATTCATGGCTCTATGCCCGCGCTAACCAAGGTGAGTTTGTCTTGCGTATCGAAGATACGGATCTCGAACGTTCAACTCCTGAAGCCTGCGCAGCTATCTTAGAAGGTATGGAGTGGCTTGGACTGAACTGGGATGAGGGTCCGTACTACCAGACTAAGCGTTTCGATCGCTACAACGAGATCATCGCGCAGATGCTAGAGCAGGGCACCGCCTATAAGTGTTACTGTAGCCGCGAGCGTATCGAGGCGATGCGTGAAGAGCAGGCCGCCAAAGGCGAACAACAAAAGTATGATGGTTGCTGCCGTGACAAGGCGCCGCGCGATACCGACGAGCCTTTCGTGGTGCGTTTTAAAAACCCAACCGAAGGTAGCGTGGTGTTCGACGATCACGTACGTGGCCGTATCGAGATCTCAAACGAGTTGCTGGACGACCTGATCATCGCCCGTACCGACGGTACGCCTACCTATAACTTCTGCGTTGTGGTTGACGATTGGGATATGGGCATCACCTGTGTTGTACGTGGTGAAGACCATATCAACAACACTCCACGCCAAATCAACATCCTTAAGGCACTCAATGCGCCTGTACCTGAGTATGCCCACGTGGCGATGATCTTAGGTGACGACGGTGCCAAGCTGTCTAAGCGTCACGGCGCCGTTGGTGTGATGCAGTATCGTGATGACGGTTACCTGCCAGAAGCGCTACTTAACTACCTGGTGCGTCTAGGCTGGTCACACGGCGATCAAGAGGTCTTCTCTATCGAGGAGATGAAGCAGTACTTTAAGCTAGACGACATCAACAAGGCAGCATCTGCCTTTAATACCGAAAAACTGATCTGGTTGAATCAGCACTATATGAAGGAGCTGGCGCCTGAATATGTGGCCAAGCACCTTGAGTGGCATATGCAAGATCAAAACATAGATACAGCAAACGGTCCTGCGCTGGCAGAAGTGGTCTCAGCATTGGCGGAACGCGCCAAGACCCTAAAAGAGCTAGCTGCTTCTAGCCGCTACTTCTATGAAGACTTTGCCGAGTTCGATGAAAACGCCGCTAAGAAACATCTGCGTGGGGTTGCCTTAGAGCCGTTACAACTGCTGCAAAAGAAATTTGCCGAGCTGAGCGAGTGGAACGTAGAAGCGATTCATCAGGCTATCGAAGCGACTGCTGCAGAATTAGAGCTAGGCATGGGTAAGGTCGGTATGCCACTGCGTGTTGCGGTAACCGGTGCCGGTATGTCGCCTGCTGTAGATTTAACCGCTTTCCTCGTCGGAAAGGCCCGTTGTGAGCAAAGAATCTCCAAAGCGATTGAATTTGTAGCAAATAGAATAAATTCCTAAAAAACGAGTTGACACTTTTGGGTGTGCTGCATAGAATGCGCCTCGCAGTTGAGACACAGTCGGCAGATGCTCGCAGTGCACTCAAAGGTGACAAGTTAGGTAAGGGGCCTTAGCTCAGCTGGGAGAGCGCAACACTGGCAGTGTTGAGGTCAGCGGTTCGATCCCGCTAGGCTCCACCATCTAATTTGAAAGCGTTGAAGCAATAGCCTACTGGCTTTAACGAGTATTCACTCGATACGGAGTATAACGTATCAAAAGTGTCCCATTCGTCTAGAGGCCTAGGACACCGCCCTTTCACGGCGGTAACAGGGGTTCGAATCCCCTATGGGATACCACTTTCTTGAGTGGTTGACTGCGAAGTTGACGATTCGATAGCGTTGAAGCAATAGCCTACTGGCTTCGACGAGTATTCACTCGATACAGAGTATAACGTATCAACAGTGTCCCATTCGTCTAGAGGCCTAGGACACCGCCCTTTCACGGCGGTAACAGGGGTTCGAATCCCCTATGGGATACCACTTTCTTGAGTGGTTGACTGTAAAGTTGACGATTCGATAGCGTTAAAGCAATAGCCTACTGGCTTTGACGAGTATTCACTCGATACAGAGTATAACGTATCAACAGTGTCCCATTCGTCTAGAGGCCTAGGACACCGCCCTTTCACGGCGGTAACAGGGGTTCGAATCCCCTATGGGATACCACTTTCTTGAGTGGTTGACTGCGAAGTTGACGATTCGATAGCGTTGAAGCAATAGCCTACTGGCTTTAACGAGTATTCACTCGATACAGAGTATAACGTATCAACAGTGTCCCATTCGTCTAGAGGCCTAGGACACCGCCCTTTCACGGCGGTAACAGGGGTTCGAATCCCCTATGGGATACCACTTTTTGAGTGGTTGACTGCAAAGTTGACGATTCGATAGCGTTGAAGCAATAGCCTACTGGCTTTAACGAGTATTCACTCGATACAGAGTCTAACGTATCAACAGTGTCCCATTCGTCTAGAGGCCTAGGACACCGCCCTTTCACGGCGGTAACAGGGGTTCGAATCCCCTATGGGATACCACTTTTTGAGTGGTTGACTGCAAAGTTGACGATTCGATAGCGTTGAAGCAATAGCCTACTGGCTTCGACGAGTATTCACTCGATACAGAGTCTAACGTATCAACAGTGTCCCATTCGTCTAGAGGCCTAGGACACCGCCCTTTCACGGCGGTAACAGGGGTTCGAATCCCCTATGGGATACCACTTTTTGAGTGGTTGACTGCAAAGTTGACGATTCGATAGCGTTGAAGCATTTCTCTTATGAGATGGCCTACTGGTTTCAACGAGTATTCACTCCCTTACGGAGTCTAAATGTAAGACCGGCGTCCCATTCGTCTAGAGGCCTAGGACACCGCCCTTTCACGGCGGTAACAGGGGTTCGAATCCCCTATGGGATACCACAACTTATTTTGAGAAATTTTGAAATAAGATGTTGTGTTTGTTCAGGTTTTACTGTATAGTCACAATCAGTTTCGGGGCCTTAGCTCAGCTGGGAGAGCGCAACACTGGCAGTGTTGAGGTCAGCGGTTCGATCCCGCTAGGCTCCACCAAATAAGCGTTTAGTTACGCGGAAAAAACCACCCAATAGGGTGGTTTTTTTTCATCTATAGCTTATTCACATTTCAGGCTGTTCTCACTTAAGTTTGTTTCCAGTATTGTCTGTTTCATTTGGGGCTCTCAATTTGGTTTGCCCATTTGATTCTCTGTCATTAAGTTTTTGTCTCACCTCAGCTTTCTCCAACCAAGGGAGATCTCTTCATCATAGATGCTTAAGTCCTCATTGATGAGAAAATCCTACCCTTCGGCAAAGCTCATCTATTGCGTCTACACTGACAAAACTAACTGCTAGGCGAGTGGCTAGTGTATTTGGGCAACAGAGTGAGTCAGACCATGAAGAGATCCCTTTTTCTGCTGTTAACAGTAATTTCATTAATTTCATCAGTAAGTTATGCAGAGGATACGACACCTTTGCCGTCCCATAAGATCGCCTATCCTCAAGGCTGGCAAACCTGGTCGAGCATTGCCGTGTCCCATCGCACCGATAACAACACGGTCAGGGCCATCCTGGGTAACGAGATTGCGGTCAATGCGGCCCGTAGTGGCAACCATATGCCTTGGCCTGATGGCGCCATCTTTGCGAAGGTAGTGTGGAAGGCGGGCGAATTAACCCATTGGCCGCAGGCGATAGGCCCCAAGACATTCGTCCATGCCGAGTTTATGTTTAAAGACTCGGTGAAGTACGCCGACACCTACGGCTGGGGCTGGGCGCGTTGGGTAGGGGAGGAGCAGACCCCTTTCGAGGGCGGTATGCAGGTCTGTATTAGCTGCCATACGCCGGTTAAAGACAACGACTGGGTCTTTACCGAACCGGCCTGGTTTCCGAATAAGTGATAGAGGTTGCCGTTTTATAGGCTGATAGTGGGATTAAAGGCATCTGGTGGTAAGCCTGAGAAGCGTATCGACTGGCACAACGTGCAGAAATGGCGGCCGTGCCAGTCGATGGATTAGTGCTTGGTAGACTTCTTTTACTCTATGCCGAGGAAGCCACCTGTCTGATGGGCCCAGAGCTGGGCGTATATCCCACCCTGTTTGATCAGTTCCTGGTGTGTGCCTTGCTCGACGATTTTTCCCTGATCTAACACAATCAATCTGTCCATGGCGGCAATGGTCGACAGGCGGTGGGCGATGGCGATCACCGTCTTGCCCTCCATCAGCTGATAGAGACTCTCCTGAATGGCTGCCTCTATCTCAGAGTCCAGCGCCGAGGTTGCCTCGTCCAGCAAGAGGATAGGGGCGTTCTTTAGCAGTACTCGTGCGATAGCGATACGCTGGCGTTGACCGCCTGAGAGTTTTACGCCACGCTCGCCCACCTGAGCATCGAGCCCATGATTGCCCTCTGGATCGCTAAGTCCTTGAATAAACTCGTAGGCCTGGGCCTGGCGAATTGCATTTTCCAGCTCTTCCTCGCTCGCATCCGGCTTGCCATAGCGTATGTTGTCGCGAATGGAGCGATGCAGCAGGGAGGTATCCTGAGTCACCATGCCTATGTTGGCCCGCAGCGAGTCTTGTTCCACCTCGCGAATGTTCTGCCCATCTATGGTGATGCTGCCTTGTTCCACGTCGTGAAAACGCATCAGCAGGTTCACCAGGGTGGACTTGCCGGCGCCCGAGCGGCCCACCAGGCCGACCTTCTCGCCGGGTTTTATCTTGAGATCGAGATCTTCAATGACGCCGCTGGCCTCGCCATAGTGGAAGCTGACTCGGTTAAAGGCGATCTCACCATGAGAGACTGTGAGTTGGCTGGCGTTGTCGCTGTCCTGCACACTGGTGGGGCGCGACAGGGTATTCATGCCGTCGGCGACCGTGCCGATATTTTCAAACAGTGAGCTGATCTCCCACATGATCCATTGGGACATGCCGTTGAGCCTGAGAGAGAGACTGACCGCCACGGCGATGGCACCTATGGTGATGGCGTTGTCGCGCCACAGCCAGATGGAGACGGCGGCAACGCTGAAGGCGAGTAAGTAATTAATCACCTGCACGCTGACGTTGATGCCGGTTACCAGACGCATCTGGCGATAAACCGTATCGAGGAAGCCTGTCATGCTCTCCTTGGCATATTGAGCCTCTTTCTGGGTGTGGGAAAACAGCTTCACAGTGGCGATGTTAGTGTAGCTGTCGACGATGCGTCCCGTCATGGTCGAGCGGGCATCGGCCTGTTCGGTCGAGACCTGTTTCAGTTTAGGGAGGTAGTAAAATTGCAGCCCCACATAGATCATCAGCCAGACCAGCATAGGAAGCATGAGGCGCAGGTCGGCATCGGCGATGATCACCAGCATGGAGAGGAAATAGACCAGAATATAGACCAAGACATCCAGCAGCTTAGTGACCGTCTCACGCACGGCCAGAGAAGTCTGCATCACCTTGGTGGCGATGCGCCCGGCAAAATCGTTCTGATAGAAGGCGATGCTCTGTTTAAGCAGATACCTGTGGGCGAGCCAGCGGATCGACATGGGGTAGTTACCCAAAAGCCCCTGGTAGATCACCAGGGCGTGCAGCAACACTAGCACAGGGATCACCACGAGCACCAAGACGGCCATCAGCAGTAACTTGTCACCCTGCTCGGCAAACAAGGTCTCTGGGTTGTGGCTGGCGAGCAGATCCACCAGGTCGCCCATAAACGCAAACAGTGAGACCTCGAGGATCGCCAGCAGCGCAGTCAGTATCGACATTAATGCGAGCGGCAACTCGAACCCGCGTGTGTAATGCCTGCAAAACCGGTAGATCCCACGGGGCGGCTGTACCGCTTCCTGGTCGGGTAGGGCGGAAACCCATGATTCGAAACGCTTAAACATTTAAGTCCTTATAAAATTTAGGCTTATTAGGATGATAGTCGATCTGATTGCTATCACTCATCATATAGCAGGCGTCATCCGAGTGCGACGAATTGTTGCTTAGATAGTAATTCTCACCATGAGTGCCGTTTTCCGCTAGTATCCAAACCCTGGCTGCATTAGAGTGGCCTTATCAAAGCAAAATGAGTCATCTTCAAGTGAGTCAGCAAACACAAGAGTCTAGTGCTGAAACCAGCAAAGCCACGCAAGCTGAGGTGCAGCATCCCAAGGCGGAACAGTATCGCATCGCGCGTCTGTCACGGGATGCCAGATTCGATGGCCTGTTCTTCGTCGGCGTCTTCTCCACCGGCATCTATTGTCGTCCTATCTGCCCGGCGGTGCCTGCCAAGGAGGCCAATGTCAGGTATTTCGACGATGCCCTGTCGGCGGCTCAGGCTGGCCTGAGACCCTGTCTGCGTTGTCGCCCGGACAGCGCGCCGGGCTCAAATCCCTGGCTTGGCAAGCAGACCAGCCTGAATCGCGCCATGAGTCTGATCGACGCCGGCGTCTTGTGCGGCCCCCAAGCGATCCCTATGACTGGGCTCGCCGAGCGATTAGGGATCAGCGAGCGTTATCTGAGGCAACTGTTTCACGACAGCCTGGGCACTTCGCCCAAGCAATATGCCCTGTATCAACAGCTGATGTTTGCCAAACAGCTGCTGCATCAGACCAAGATGCCGATCACTCAGGTGGCCTTTGCCGCCGGGTTTAACAGCGTGAGGCGCTTCAACGAGATCTTTCGCCAGCAGCTGCAGTTGACCCCGAGTGAGATCCGTAAGGCTACGGGCCAGCCGTCGCTGCCTGTCCAGGGGTTGACACTCAAACTTGCCTATCGTCCGCCCTATGATTGGCAACACCTGCGCAGCTTCTTCGCCCAGCGCGCCGTGCCCGAGATGGAGTGGCTAGATGAACACAGCTATGGCCGCACCTTCGTGCTCGGCGCCGCTAAGGGCTATTTCTGCGCTTTCCATAGTGAGCAAGAGGCCTGCTTTAATGTCACCATTCATCTCGCCGAGGCGGACTCACTCAGTCAGCTCAAGGGGATCATCAGCCATATTCGTCGCATTCTGGATCTCGACGCCGACATGCTGACCATAGGCGATAAGCTGCAAGCGCTGGGTAAGGCATTGCCTCAGATGTCACCTGGTCTGCGTTTGCCCGGCGTCTGGTCGCCTTTTGAGGCGGCCTGTCGCGCCATCTTAGGTCAGCAGGTGAGTGTGACCCAGGCGATCAAGCTCTTGGGGCAACTGGTGGCCGATTATGGCGAGACGATTAGCCTAAATGAAAAAACGGTACGTCTGTTTCCGACTCCTGCGGCGCTCGTGGATGCCAGCCTGGATGGGCTTAAGATGCCGGGGATCAGAAAAGAGGCGATTCGCGCCCTAGCGGCTTTTGTGATGGCTAACCCCGAGGCGGAGATAGACGACTGGCTGCAGATCAAGGGGATAGGCCCCTGGACTTTGGATTATGTGCGCTTGCGGGGGCTAAGCCTGCCAGATGTGCTGCTGGTTGGCGATCTCGTGGTTAAACAGCAACTGCTTTCGAATCTAACACATCAGCAAACATCCGAGCAGCCATCAGAGCAGCCACTCGAGCTAGCTGCTTGTGATGGCGAGGCAGTTGAAGAGAAAGATCACAAGGCGGCGAAGAAGCGGGCGCAGACACAATATCAGGCGCTCAGCCAAGCCGTGCTGCGGCAGGTCGCCCCCTGGGGCAGTTATCTCACCCTGCAGCTCTGGAATCAGCAGTAGAGAAAACCGCGCACAATACATTTAGAAATAACCTAATGAATATAGATATAAACTAGGGAATTTAAAATGATCCAAAAGACCAAAGATCTTCAGTACATTCCCCTAAGCCGGGACGCTGGACTAAGCGGCTATCAGGCGCTTGCCGAGCGAGTCATAGACACGCCGCTGGGAAAGGTGAGTCTGGCGGCCAATCAGTTTGGTCTGTCGCACCTGAGCTTCCTGCCCGGGCAAGATGACGACTTTGCTGCGCGTGAGGTGACCCTGGTCGCGCGCGATCGGCAGGCGCTGGAGCAGGCCGAGGCGCATCTCGACCAGGCAGAGCGCGAGTTATCCGCCTATTTTGCCGGTAAGCTGACCACCTTTAGCCTGGCCTTGGCGCCGGTAGGCACACCGTTTCAGCATCGGGTGTGGCAGGCGCTGCTCGCTCACCCCTTCGGTGATGCGGCGAGCTATTCGGATATCGCCAGCGCGATAGATAACCCCAAGGCGGTGCGGGCGGTAGGCAGCGCCAACGGCGCTAACCGAATCGCCATCATCATTCCCTGTCATCGCATCATAGGCAAGGGCGGGGCGCTGACGGGTTACGCCTATGGCCTGGGGATAAAGCGGCAACTACTGGCCCTGGAGGCCGAGGCCGTGGGCGAAAGCCTATAAGCGATCTAAGATAAGATTGGCGCCTAAGTCGATTAGGCAGTAAAAATTAGGTGTTCAGCGGCAAACTTAGGTACAATGCGCGGCTCTATTTTGTACGGTTAGCTAAATCTTATCATGACAACTAATGCGCTCGACCCATCTGCTCTTGACCCATCTGCGCCATCGGACCTGTCGCTGTCGACGACCGATTTTAGTCAGTTAAACCTGGTCAAGGCGCTGCAGGCCAGACTGCATCACCTAGGTTATCAGCAGGCGACGCCGATTCAGGCCAAGGCGATCCCCGCCATCTTGGCTGGTCGCGATCTGCTTGCCGGTGCCAAGACAGGTTCGGGTAAGACCGCCGCCTTCGCACTGCCCTTGTTGCAGAAGCTGGTGGGACAGAGAGCCGGTGGCGGCAATTATGTTGGCGCACTGGTGTTGGTGCCGACCCGTGAGCTTGCCCAGCAGGTGGCCGATAGCTTCATCAGCTATGGCGCCGAGCTGGCGCCAAGAGCCAAGGTGGTCGCCGTATTCGGTGGCGTCTCGGCGAACAGCCAGATGCTGGCCCTGCGTGGCGGCGCCGATATTCTGGTGGCGACCCCGGGCCGTCTGCTGGACCTGCTCGGCAGCAATGCCGTTAAGCTCTCTCAGCTAAAGGCCTTAGTGCTCGACGAAGCCGATCGCATGTTGAATCTGGGCTTCACCGAGGAGCTCGGCGAGATCCTCAAGCAACTGCCCGACCAGAAACAGACCCTGCTGTTCTCCGCGACTTTTCCCGAAGAGGTGCTTAGCCTCACCGCCAAGCTGCTGACCGCCCCTGTCGAGATCCAGCTGCAGGAGGCGCAGAGCGCGGATATCGAGCAGCGCGTCTACACAGTTAACCGTAGTAACAAGACGGCGCTGCTTGCCGAGCTTATCAAGGTGCGTCAGTGGCGACAGGTGTTGGTATTTGCCAGCGCTAAGCGCAGCTGCGATCATTTAGCGCAGAAGCTGGAGAAGCGCGGCATCAGCGCCCAGGTCTTCCATGGTGACAAGGCCCAGGGCACCCGTAGTCGTTTCCTCGATGGCTTTAAGAATGGCGAAATTACCGTGCTGATCGCCACCGACATCGCGGCCCGCGGCATCGACATCGACAAGCTACCCGTGGTGATCAACTTCGAACTGCCAAGAAGTCCCGCCGACTATCTGCACCGTATCGGTCGTAGTGGCCGCGCCGGTGAGACAGGTGAGGCTATCTCTCTCATCAGCCACGACGAGTATCATCATTTCAAGGTGATCGAGAAGAAGAACAAGCTGCGTCTGCCAAGGGAGCAGTATCCTGGCTTCGAGGCCGATGCCGAGGCGCCGCTGGATTGTCCTTCGCGTCAGGACAAGCCTATGGCGAAACCCGAAGGCACGGGCAAGAAAAAACGTAAAAAGTTACCCAAGATCAATGACGCGATCTGGAAGCGTCCCTCATAGTAGGGCGCGTTTATCTAACAGAGTGAAACAGAGATGCAGCAGCTTTTTTGGTTAGTCGAAGGCGAACTTGCCGGTCGTTGTGGCCCCAACCTGGTGCCTTGGGATCTGAGTGAACTCAAGGCGCAGGGGGTCGGTGCCATACTCTCGGTCAATGGCGGCGATCTCTGTGATCCTGATGAGATGGCGCGGTTAGCACTGCGCTACGCCTGCATTCCGCTGTCGGGCAATATTCCCCCCATGGAGGGCGACGAGGCGCACTGCGTGGCTCAGCTGCCCAAGGCGCTGGCCTTTATTCGTCAGTGTGAGGCCGATGGCCTGCCTGTGATGATCCATTGCCGCTCTGGCAAAGACAGAACCGGGCTCTTGATGGCCTACTATTTGATGGAGAATGGCGCCGCGCCGCTACATGCAGTGAGTCAGGTGAGGGCGGTGCGTGATATCGCCTTTAGCGCCGAGGGCTGGGATCAATTCGTCTACGACGTCTTATACGCTTTACAGGAGTAAGGCTAACGCCTATGTTAGTGACTAGGCGTATAAATTCATGGTGTTAGGGCAAGTGATGAACCTCTCTGTGGTAAGCAAAAGCATGATACGATTGGCCTTGAAGTTGATGGCTTTGCCCTCGAAGTTGATGACTTTGCCCTCGAAGTTGATGACTTTGCCCTCGAAGTTGATGACTTTGTCCTCGAAGTTGATGACTCTAGCCTTGACCCTGAGCCTAGTGTCGGCCTGCAGCAGTTTACCGCCGCCCCAGCAACTTACCCCCAGCCATAAGCTGGCGGCGCCGACCGATTCCGGCCTCTATCGTTACCTTGAAGGCGATCTCAAGGCGCATCCAAACAAGACGGGCTTTCTGCCACTCTCATCCGGTGTCGATGCCTTCGTGGCTCGCCTGGCGATAGTCGATGCGGCCAGTCAGAGCATAGATCTGCAATATTACATCTATCACGACGATGAAACCGGCCGCCTGCTGATCTGGCACCTGATCGACGCCGCCGATCGTGGCGTGCGGGTGAGGGTGTTGCTCGACGACCTCACCACCAAGACTCTGGACGACGGCTTGGTGCTGCTCGCCAGTCACCCCAATATCGAGATACGCCTCTTCAATCCCTCCTATGAGCGCACCTTTCGCAGCTTCGCCATGTTGACCGGCTTCTCCCGCCTCAACCATAGGATGCACAATAAATCCCTTACCGTGGACAACCAGATAACCATTGTTGGTGGGCGCAACATAGGCAATGAGTATTTCTCCAAGAATGACGATGTGGATTTTGGCGACTTCGACCTCCTGACCATAGGCGAAGTGGTCGATGAGGTATCGGATCAATTCGACCGCTACTGGAACAGCGAGCAGGTCGAGAGTGTGGTCAACCTGGTGCCACCACCGACCAGTGAGATGTACAAAGAGGCGGCCAAGATCATGGCCAGAAACAAGCAGAACTTCCTCCACGATGAGTACCTTAATCGCCTCGAACTGAGCGAGCTGCTGACACAGATCACCTCCAAGGGGCTCGCCTGGTATTGGGGTGATGCGCAGCTGCTGTACGATCCGCCCCAGAAGGCGAGCAGACAGGGCCATCAGGAGTGGTTGCTAACTGACCTTAGCCAATTCCTGGGCAAGGCGCGCAAGGAAGTACTAATCGTCTCGCCGTACTTTGTGCCTACCGACGGCGGCTGTCAGGCCTTGGTAGAGGCGGCCAAGCAGGGGATCAAGATCACCATCATCACCAATAGCCTGGCGGCCACCGATGTGTTGGCAGTGCATGCGGGCTACAAGGCTTATCGCGAGCGGTTGCTGGAAAACGGCATCGCCCTGTATGAGGTGAAGGTGGATATCAACAACCGTCCCAGCGCCTGGAAGGGCAGTTCGCGCACCAGCTTGCATGCCAAGACCTTTGTGCTGGACAGGGCCTCAGTGTTTGTCGGCTCCTTTAATTTCGACCCCAGATCGGCCTGGATCAACACTGAGATGGGGCTGATTGTCGACCAGAGCGAGTTTGCTGGCGAATTGGTGGATGAGATTCAAAAGTCCCTCAAGCGCAGCAGCTACCGCTTGGATCTCAAAGATGGCGAGCTGATCTGGCATGACGATCTTAAGGGCCAAGTCTATTATGCCGACCCCGATGCCAGCTTCTGGCGTCGTTTTATGGCTGATTTTATCGGTCTGCTGCCGATAGAGTCACAGTTGTAAGGCCAATTTATCAAGGCTTGAGCATCGTCAATTTAATCTGGCTATGCTAGGGTTAAACTTATCGCTAATTAAGCATTTACGTGTCGGTAAGAATATGAAAAGTAAGGCGAGCCAATCTCAAGGCCTATTATTGTTCCGCTTGTCCCATACTCAGTTGTTTGCCCTCGGCACGCTCAAGATCCGTGAACTGGTTCCCTTCTCAAAACTCAGCGCCATCCCTCAGTCTCATCCCGCTATTTTGGGCGCCGCGACCGTCAGGGGCCACACCTTTCCCATCATAGACATGGCCGCGGCCGTGGGCTATGCGCCCATCACGCCCGAAGAGTGCGCCAACGCCTATATCATCATCACAGATTGTCAGCGCATGGTGATGGGGTTTCTGGTGCGCAGCATAGATAAGATCATCGAGTGTAACTGGCGGGATATCGAGTCGCCGCCGGATAACCTGGGCAAGAATGCCTTTCTCACCGGGGTGACCCGGGTCGATGACAAGTTAGTGCAGTTGCTGGATGTGGAGCTGTTATTGTCCAAGATCTTCCCCGCCAGCCCAGATACCACCCGGGCGATACTGACAGATGTGCAGCGGGAGATCTTAAAGCCGCTCAATATCTTGCTGGTGGACGATTCCATGGTGGCGCGCAAGCAGCTTAGCGACGCGCTGGACAGCATCAATATTCCCTATCTGGTGACCTCAGATGGCAGAGACGCGCTCTCCATCATGGAGGAGGCCGCCAAGGAGGGAAGGCCGGTGGATCTGCTGGTGAGCGACATCGAGATGCCGGGGCTCGACGGCTACGAGTTGGCGTTCGAGGTGAAGAACACGCCTGCCTTGGCCGACGCCTATATCATTTTGCACACTTCGCTCTCGAGTGAGATCAGCGTGAGTCAGGCCCATCAGGTGGGTGCCAACGAGGCGCTGACCAAGTTCGACGCCCACGAGTTGATCGACGCCATGCTCAGGGGCGCCAAGCGGCATCAGGCCAGTTAAAGATTAGATTTTTGTTATCTTTATGATGCTAGTGGGTAATATCTAAAGCGAAATCGAGTGGTTTGCTAGACAAGACGGGGGAGTTTCTATAAAACACAGGATGAAGGAAGTTTAACCTTGGGCCAGATCCTGTGTTTGACACCAGCTTTTACTCTCATCCTTAGTACGTTTCGGTCATAACGGCCATGCGTGACCAAGGCGAGAGACGATAAATAACATAAAGAAAGCTGTTCTGCTCAGCGAACGTTGACGGCGATGAGCAAAGGTTAAATTCAATTAATTATAATGATAGGTCAATCAATGAATCAAAATCGTTCCTTATTTGCCAAGTTGGCAGATGGCAGCTTAGTGCTGCAAATTATCTTGGGGATCATTGCCGGGGTTGCCCTGGCGAGTTTTTCACCTTCCTCGGCTGAGAGTGTCGCCTTTCTAGGTGATCTGTTTGTCGGCGCGCTAAAGGCGATTGCGCCGATCTTGGTGTTTATTCTGGTGGCGGCCTCGATAGCCAATCAGAAGAAAAACACCAAGACCAACATGCGACCTATCATAGTCCTCTATCTGTTTGGTACCTTTGCCGCGGCGATCACCGCCGTGACTATGAGCTTCCTCTTCCCCACCTCTCTGGTGCTGGTGAGCGGCGCTCAAGGTGCGACGCCGCCGGAAGGGATTGGCGAAGTCCTCAATACCTTGCTCTTCAAGGTGGTCGATAACCCGGTTAACGCCCTGATGACGGGCAACTATATTGGCATCCTGGCCTGGGGTGTGGGCCTGGGCATCGCCCTGCATCACGCCTCTGAGAACACCAAGACGGTATTTGCAGATGTGAGCCACGGCATCTCTCAGATGGTGCGCTTCGTGATCCGTCTGGCGCCTATCGGTATCTTCGGCCTGGTGGCTAACACCTTCGCCGCAACCGGTTTTGAGGCGATTGCCGGCTATGCTCAGCTGCTTGCCGTGCTGCTGGGTTCTATGTTGATTATCGCGCTTATCATCAACCCGCTTATCGTCTGGTTTAAGATCCGCCGCAACCCTTATCCGCTGGTATTTACCTGCCTCAGAGAGAGCGGTGTGACTGCCTTCTTTACCCGCTCTAGCGCGGCCAACATCCCGGTGAACATGGCCCTGTGCGAGAAGCTGGATCTGCATGAAGATACTTTCTCGGTATCTATCCCACTGGGCGCGACCATCAACATGGCGGGCGCGGCGATCACTATTACCGTATTGACTTTGGCGGCGGTGCACACAGAAGGGATTCAGGTGGATATCCTGACCGCGATTCTGCTGAGCGTCGTAGCGGCGGTTTCGGCCTGCGGCGCCTCTGGTGTGGCCGGTGGCTCGCTGCTGCTTATCCCGCTGGCCTGTAGTCTGTTTGGCATCTCTAACGATGTCGCCATGCAGGTGGTGGCCGTGGGCTTCATCATTGGGGTGATTCAAGACTCGGCGGAGACCGCCCTTAACAGCTCCACCGACGTGCTCTTTACCGCGGCGGCCTGTGAGGCGGCCGAGCGTCAGGCGGAGATTTAAGCCTGCGTTAGCCTGATTAATAAGTTTTCGAATTGAAAAGGAGCCGCTTGGCTCCTTTTTTGTGTCTGGCTTTTTTAACTGGTTTTCGTGCCTGAATCGTGTGTCTAGATTTGTGTTTGGGCCGATTTTGGCCTCATGGCATGAGCCGATGCGGCCGATAAGGTTTAGAGAGTGACGGCTTTGGCGTGTTGAAAAAAATTTGTATTACACTTTACTTAAATAATGCATTAAAAGTGATTTAGATCGCGTTTTTATTTCCGCTCTAGGTTACAATTTCACACAAAGGAGACGACAAGTCGATTTAACTTGTTGGTTTATGGTTGCTTTTTCACAATGTTGTAACATTTGCGGTAATTTAGAGGTTAAATAAATATGAGTTCTGAGCTTAGGGTAATGTTAGGCAATGCCAGTGCTAACGGTTCACAGTCATTACTTCAAGTTATCGAAATGTCGGTTGTCGAAAAGCGCAAACGTTTACGTTGGCAGGAGCAAGATATGGAAACACGCGAAATTATTGGCCAGTGGATAGATGAGCGCCCCTCTCTGGGCGACAAGATCACCCTTTATCGTCAAGGCGATAAGCTGTTTCTAGAGACCTGGTATAACGATGGATGCCATAGTTTTGATGAGATGCAGGCAACTAGACTCGATAATGGCCTCAAGCTGGAAGATCTCGGTGGTAACCTGTTCGGCGAATATTTCCTGCTCTCCGACGACAACAACCTGCAATTCTGCAACAGCAGTGAATGCTTCTATACCGCTAAACGCGCGGCATAAGCTAAGAAGAAAGGCGCCAGATTGGCGCCTTTTTTGTGTCTAGCTTTTACCACTCTGAGAGTCGCCATTCCAGAAAAGCAAAGGCTTTAGAAGGGATGCAGACTCGAGAAGCTCAGTCTGGTCTGCTTGTAGGGATGAGTGATACTCAGGTGCTCGGCATGCAGGTGCAGGCGCGGCGCGGCGGCAATAATGGCGTCGTCGCCATAGAAATCATCCCCCAGTATGGTGTGGCCCAGCGCCTTCATGTGTAGCCTGAGCTGGTGGGTTCGCCCCGTGATCGGCTTGAGCTTCACCAGTGTGCTGTTGCTTCGCCGCTCTAGCACCTCAAAATAGGTGGTCGCCGGTTTGCCATCCTCGGCAATCTTCTGTAGCGGCGGCTGCTCGCTATCTGGCTTCATCGCCAACTCTATCTTGCCACTGTCCTGGCTCATCAGGCCCGCAACCTCGGCCACATAATATTTCTCTGTGGTGCGGTTTTGAAACTGGGTCTTGAGGTGAGACTCGGCCTTCTTGTTGAGGGCGAACACCATGATGCCAGAGGTGGCGCAGTCGAGCCTGTGCACCAGAATGGCTTCGGGAAAACGCTGCAACAGACGGTTGATGGCGCAGTCATGGGTCTCCGCGGCGCGGCCGGGATTAGACAACAGGCCAGATGGCTTGTTGATAATGATGATGTCGCGATCTTGGTAGCGTATATCGAGCCAGGGAATAGCCGGGGGCTGGTAACTAAAAATTTTCATCGTCTCTCCTCGGCGGCGATCCTAACAAAGAATCACGGCCCTGCCTATCCTATGGGCATCTGTTTGCGCCCCTCTTGGCGTCTTTCATTTCACCTTGGCTGCGATTTTACGGCTGGGTTTACAAAGCCTGGCGAGTTGAATTTTCTTAAGCTTGCTCACAGGCGCGCCGAGTTTAGGTATCATGGGGGAATGTGGCCCCGCCAACAAAGGGCGGCTTGGCCGAGGCAGATAACAAGATGGAAAATAAGATGACAGAGCAACAAGGTTATTGGATTGGTGAGGCGGGTAAGCCCTGGGGCGAGGCGGAAAAAGCAAAGTGGCGCGCCGCGCAGCAGAAGAAGCGCTCCTATGAGCAGGAGGTGCTGAGCATGTTCAGCCAGGTGAGCGAGAGTTTTGAGGCGCAGCAATATGGCGAGCTTGACTATGCCGAGGGTCAGTATCCGCTCTATGGCTTTAAATCTCGCGACTGGGACCAGGCCAAGCCCACTATCTTAGTTACCGGCGGCGTACATGGTTATGAGACCAGTGGCGTGCAGGGCGCGCTGCGTTTCTTAATCGCCAAGGCCGCCGAGTACAGCCAGGATTTCAATATCCTGGTGGCCCCCTGTGTCAGCCCCTGGGGTTATGAGACCATCAATCGCTGGAACCCCGAGGCAATCGATCCTAATCGTTCCTTCTATGCCGACAGCCCTGCTCAGGAGTCCCGCGCCCTGATGCAGTGGGTGGCGAGTTTCGACTTGTCCTTGATGGCGCATATCGACCTGCATGAGACCACAGACACAGACAACAGCGAGTTTCGCCCAGCTTTAGCGGCAAGAGATGCCAAGGTGCAGACTAACTGGAATATCCCGGACGGTTTCTATCTGGTGGGGGACAGCGAGAACCCTAACGATGAGATGCAGGCGGCCATCATAGCGGCCGTGGGCAAGGTGACCCATATCGCCCCGGCCGACGAGCAGGGACGATTAATCGGTGAGCCTATCACCCAGTTTGGGGTGATCAACTACGCGACCAAGGCACTGGGCCTGTGCAGCGGCTTTAGCGATGCCAGATACAACACCACCACAGAGGTCTATCCAGACAGTCCGCTGGTGGACGATGAAAACTGTATTCAGGCCCAGGTGATGGCGGTAAGCTCGGCGCTGGATTATATCCGCAGCCAGGGCTGAGCTAGACCCTCACCCGAGTAAGCCCGGGCGCCGCTGTCTTGAGGGCTGAGGGCTTAACGGTCAAGGTTTTAACGGGCGAGGGTGCCGGTGAGAATCACTCCGGCGACGAAGATAAAGAGCAATCCGGTCAACAGGTTGATCATTGGGGTTGCTCTTTTCATTTTGAGCTGCATCCTGGGATGAGAGAGCACCAGGGCTATCAGGCTAAACCACCCCAAAGAGAGGGCGAACATCATGGCAGTGGCGGCCACCTTAGTGCTCAGGGTCACCTCTGGGGTGATCAGGGTCGAGAATAGGGTGATGAAAAATACCAGCGCCTTGGGATTGAGCAGGTTGGTGGAGACCCCCTGCATGAAGCCCTGAGCCGCGCCGAGCCCTCGACCCGCCGCACTTGCCGCATTCAGATGCGCCTCATCGCGCCAGTGGGCGATGGCGGCGCGTATCGCGCCTATGCCCATCCAGCCAAGGTAGCTGGCGCCAATCAGCTGCACCGCCATGAAGAGGTTAGGGGAGCCCTTGATGATAAGGCTCACCCCGGTGAGGCTCAGCAATGTGTGTAGCGTGATGGCCACCGCCAGGCCCAGCGCGGCGGCGACCGCCGTGCGTCTGTGCTCCTGGGCGGCCAGCCTGACCACCAGGGCGAAATCCGGGCCAGGGCTTGCCAGGGCGACCGTGTGTATGACGGCCAATGAGAAAAGCAGTTGCAGCTGTAGTTCCATCAGTGTTGAACTCTCACGCGTTAGATTTAAATCGATGTCGCCATAGTAAGCCTATCCGCGGCGCCGGGATTGTAAAATATTGCGCGTTTGCTTTTAGGCCTGATGTTTTTGCCTGTGGGCTAACCTATCACTAACCTATCAGGGCGTGACCCGTTTCTGAAAATGGGCTGGAGTGATCAAAAACGCCCGCTTGAACGCCTTATTGAAATGGCTCTGATCGAAGAAACCTAAGTCATAGGCGGTGCTGATGGCGCTGTCGCCCCGCATCAGCGCCTTCTTGGCATATTCCAGCCGCAGGCGTTTCAGGTAGGCGTGGGGCGTCATGCCGGTGGCCGCCTTGAATTGACGCAAGAATTGAAACTTACTCAAGTCGACGGAGAGCGCCAGCTGCTCCAGCTCGAACTCCTGACCCAGCCCTTGGTGGAATTGCTGTTTGATATTGTCCAGCTGGGCACCGCTTAACCTGGCCTGACTGCTCGGCAGGTTACGCAGTTTGCCATGGCGATAAAACAGCTCGCTGATAAAACCGAGCAGCAAGGTCTCCGCCTCCAGCGGCGTGATGTTGGCCTGATGCAGGGTCAGCTGGCTGTGCAGGCGGATAAAATAGGCCCTCAGCTTAGGGTCGTCCAGGATAGGCGTGCTGAAGTAGAGCTCGCCCTGGTTGAGCGCCTCGCCAACCTGCTGCACATAGCTGGTGGGCAGAGACATCACCAGCGCCTCATAGCCGCCATCGGCGATACTCTGGCCGTTGTGGCTCTCGTCCGGATTCAGGGTGGATAGGTTGCCCGGCGTCAGGCGGTACTCGCTGCCCCTGTGATGATAGCGTTGGCCGCCATGGCTGACCACGCCTATGTGGTAGTCCAGATGCACATGTTTCTCGAAGGCAAAATGGGTAAAGCGGGCGCGGCTAAGCTCCATCTCTTTCAAGATGCTCGCCTGCCAATAATCTATCTTCTCTACCGCGCTTGTTGCCATCATCCCGCTTCGCTTGACTCCTGATCGGACCCTCCGATCGTCTGATTAGCCAGTGTAGATCAGGGCGTTTTCTCCTGACTAGTAAATAATTGCAGCCTCTCGGCCCATTTATTGGATTGCGGTGAGCTTAGGTCGTGAATTTCCCGAGGAATTGGCTCATAATGGTCAGCTTAGAATCATGCTGACAGTTAACCTAAGTGGAGTCGGACCAGTGAAAGGACAGATCATACGTGAAATGAAGGTGCAGCCGCATATTGAGGTGGAATATGAGGTGCAAAGACGTATCGCCTTTATCAAAGCGAAACTCAAAGAGGCGCGTGCCACCAGTCTCGTATTGGGGATCAGCGGTGGGGTAGACTCCTCGCTGGCGGGCCGTCTGTGCCAGCTGGCGGTGGATGAGCTGAACAGCGAAGGCGAGTATGAAGGCAGTTATCAGTTTATCGCGGTGCGTCTGCCCTTCAAGGTGCAGAAGGATGAAGATGAGGCGCAAATGGCCTGTCAGTTCATTCAGCCAAGTAAGCTGGTGACGGTCAACATAGGTGAAGGGGTCGAAGGGATCCATCATCAGACCCTGGCGGGCCTCGAAGTGGCTGGCGTCATCTCTCATCCCCACAGCAATGTGGACTTTGTGAAGGGTAACGTGAAGGCCAGAATGCGTATGATCGCCCAGTATGAGATCGCCGGCCTGACCGGTGGCCTGGTCGTGGGCACCGACCACAGCGCCGAGAACATCACCGGCTTCTACACCAAGTGGGGCGACGGTGCCTGCGATCTGGCGCCGCTGTTTGGTCTGAGCAAGCGTCAGGTACGTCAGCTGGCGGCAGCTCTAGGCGCACCTAGCGTGCTGGTCGATAAGGCGCCGACGGCGGATCTTGAGTGTGACAAGCCACAGCTCGAAGATGAGGTCGCCCTGGGCCTGACCTATGATCAGATAGATGATTTCCTCGAAGGTAAGCCGGTGGAGGCTGCGGTCGAGGCGCGTCTGATCGCCATCTACAACGCGACCCAGCACAAGCGTAAGCCTATCCCGACGCTATACGACTAGCGCCTGCATGACTTATTTTGCTGAATGAGTCATAGGTAAAAGAATCGATAAAGGCGCCTCGGGCGCCTTTTCCTTTGGTGAGGCCTGTTGGGTTCAGGACTAATCGGCTAGTCGGTGAGCGATTCGCGAAGCTCACGCAAATCCGCTATCAGGGCGTTAGGACACTGGCGATAATCCAGATAGGGGAGCAGGTAGATTTGATTATCGTTATCTTGCTGGTGTGTAAAGGTCTTGGGCTCATTCAAGGGCGTCAAGCCCAGGGCGATGGTGCTCTGCTGGCCGCAGACATAATGTTCCTTGGCCTGGGGTGAGAGGGTATCGGCGCCGAAACGTATCTGCTCGTCGTGCTGTAATAGCTTGTGCATGTAACCGCGCCAGTCGTCGTCCGGTGCGCTCAGTTTTGCCATGATCACCAAGATCTTGCGCCAGTTATTGCCGTTGAGAGCGATCAGGCTCTCTAAACTGCCTATATTTAAGCTAGTTATTTCTGAGTCAGTTTTATTTAAATCGGCTGGCTGGGCATGCTGCCAGTCGGCAGGCAGAAGGGGAGGCGTTGGCAGATAAAAGCAGCGCTTGGCGCCATCCTGCCCTAAGGGCTTCACATTCTTAGACATATTATTCATTCCTTGGGCTTTGGGACTGGAGTTTACGCAATAAAGCCGTGTATGTTAATGGTTAACGGACTTGCAGCGCGTGAGCGCGCACATGGAGCCTAGCGGTCATTTCTTATGAAAACATTGCTCATTCACTCGACAAAACATCTTTCCATCGCCGTCACCTATGCCTGTCTCGGCATTGTCGCGGCCGCGCTCGCCTTTGGGGTCTGGTTTTTAAATGCCCGTCCCGACCTGTCCATCTGGCACTCGACCATGCTCGAGCATCAGTTTCGCCTCGATAGCGAGGTAGACGATTTCCCTGCTTATCAGGCGCTGGAGGCCAAGCTGTTCGAGGAGGTGGAGAGTAAGATCTATAGCCGCACCCAAGACCTGGATCAGCCCCTCAATCGCTATTGGCATGGCAGCTTTGCCGACCCAGACAACTGGCCTAAGGCCTGGAATCGCAGCTATGAGTGGGCCAAGCCAGATGCCGAGTTTGGGGTCCTGTTGCTGCACGGCATGTCAGACTCTCCCTATGCCTTGTCGCACTTTGCCGAGCATTTTAAGGGGCGCGCCCATCTGCTGGGGCTAAGGTTGCCGGGCCACGGCACCATACCCTCTGGCTTGGTGGAGCTTAAGTGGCAGGAGATGGCTAGGGCGGTGGAGCTGGCGACCAAGCATCTCAAGCTGCAGTTGGGTGATAAGCCGCTCTATGTGGTGGCCTTCTCTACCGGCGCGGCGCTGGCGTTAAATCATGAACTAGAGCGGCTCGCGCATAATTCGACACTGAGTTACCGCGGCATGATCTTCCTCTCGCCGGCCATAGGCCTGTCGCCCGTTGCGGCCGGTGCCAAGTGGCAGGACAGGTTAGGGCGGCTGTTGGGGCTGGAGAAGCTGAGTTGGAACTCGATTCAGACCGAGTACGATCCCTTTAAGTACAACTCCTTCGCCGTCAATGCCGGCGATGTGGTCTATCAGCTGGCAGAGCGCAATCAACAGCTGATGCAGGCGATGCCTCAGGAGCAATTGGCCGAGCTGGCCGACATCTTAACCTTTCAGTCGGTGGCCGACGCTACTGTCTCGACCCCGGCTGTGGTGAGCAATCTCTATGGGCGTCTGCCTTCGAAGCAGCATCAGCTGGTGCTGTTCGATATTAACCGTCAACCCCTTAGTCTGGCCCTCGTGGTGAGCGATCCGCTGACCGCCTTGTTGCCTTCACTCAGTCTCGATGCCCCAAGATTCGATCTGACCCTAGTGCAGAATCGCCAAGCTGTTCCGGAGCGGAATCAGGAGAGAGAGCCGTCACAAAACGAGCTGCTAAAGAGTCTCGACGAGGCCGAAGCTAACAGATATCGGCCAGGGCAAGTGGTTGTCCACCAACCCTTAGGGCTCAGTTGGCCGGCGGGCATCTATTCGCTCTCCCATGTGGCCCTGCCTTATCCCGCGAGCGATAACCTGTACGGCACGGCGTTTGTGAAGGGGAGTCACAGGGTGCAGATTGGCGCGGCGGCTACCCGCGGGGAGCGCGGCGTGCTGGGGGTGTCGGCAGCGGAGGTGCTCAGGCAGAAATGGAATCCTTTCTTCCCTTATCTGTTAGCGCGGGTGGATAGCTTTATCCAGGTGCGCCAAGGGGCCAATGCCACGCCTTCAAACGAGCCAGCCGCCTTTGCGGCAAGGCTTGAGTCTTTAACAGAAGGCCAGGCTCGTTAACAGAAGGCCTGGCTCGGTAAGAGAAACTAGGTTAATAAAGCCTAGGGGCTAAAAGCGCGTGAGTTAAAACTGCGTGAATTAAAACTGCATAAGTGAAAACCGGCGTTAGCTTAGCTGATCTTCGGCCGACAGCAGGGAGCAGATCACCCGGTTACGACCATTCTCCTTGGCCTCGTAGAGATTAAGGTCGGCCATCTTAAACCAGTGATCTATGTCGTTCATGTAGCCGGCATTGCTGATCACTGCGCCGATACTCACGGTCAGGCTGATCGCTGCCTGGCCCGGCACGTCAATCTGATGCTCCGCGACCAGGTCCTTAAACTGATTCAGGTGTTGCTCTACCTGCAGGGCGTTGCACTGGGGGAGCACCACCAAAAACTCTTCACCACCATAGCGAGAGACAATATCCGTGTCCCGCTTAAAGAACTGCTTCATCAGTTCGGCCAGGGCGATGAGGGCGCTATCGCCTATCTGGTGGCCATAGGTGTCGTTGATCTTCTTAAAGTGGTCGATATCTATGATGCAGAACGCCAGCGCCGCATAGCTGCGCTTGCACATGTCGTGAATATTGCCGAAATGATTTTCCACATAGCGGCGATTGTAGAGCTGGGTCAGCTCATCGCGCTCCGCCAGCGCCTGTAACTTGAGGTTGGCATCTTCCAGCTCAACTGTGCGCATCGCCACCTTCTCTTCCAGCTCCAGCTGGTAGCTGATCAGCTCCTGCTTACTCTTCTGAATGCTGCTGGATAGGGCGTAGATCTCCTGGGGCGTGGTGTCTGCCATCGCCTCATCCTGATGTTCGGCCATGCCCCACTGGCTGAATTTCTTGGCGATGGTCTCAAGCGGCTGGGTCAGGCGATTACTGATCACCTTGATCAGCAAGATGGTTATGATGAAGGCAATAAACAGCAGACTGAAGGTGGTCAGGTACTGCTGCTCCACCTGCTTCACCAGCGGCGAGAAGGGCATCACCACATAGAGTGACCAGCCATTTTTCAGCACATATTTGGCATAGGCGAACTCAGGGTTAAAGCTGTCGAGATTGCGAAAGTTGATCATGTTCAGGCTGGTACGGTAGCGCTGACCCGAGGTGGAAACCTTAAGCGGGGTCAAGGGCGCCAGTTCGAGCATCTCAGAGGCGTAGATCACCAGGCCGTTCTCGTCGGTGAGCACCATGGCCTGCTCGTTAAACTCGCGGTTGCGCTCATCGATACTGGCGAACTTGGTAAGGTTTAACGAGCCTTCGATGATCCCTATGGGGCTGACCGGGTTGTCCTTGGAATAGAGCGGCGCGCTGATGGCGACTATGGGATCTGTGCCAAACCCCCGCCCGAGGAAGGCCGGAGAGATAAAGGTCAGCTGATTGTAGAAGGCCTCCTGAAAATAGTGCCTGTCGCTGATGCTGAGATCTTTGTTTTGAACTGTCTCTTTGCCCAGGCGTGAGATGGGACTGGCCGCCGAGATAAGCCCCTTGTCGTCGGCTATCAGCATAGAGATGAAAAATGGGTAGCTCTGGTGCAATTTAGATAACAGGCTCTGCCACTGAGCCGCATCATAGTTAGACAGGCTCAACCAGCGCGCCGCGTTGTCTATGGCGCTGATATGCCCCTCGATAAAGCTCTCTGTGGCCTTGCCAAGGTGGGCGGCCGAGTCTTCCAGGTTGAGCTTCACATCCCGCTGCTGCTGATCGATGGAGTTGTTGTTGAAGATCAGTGCCGATACCAACAGGGCCAGGGTCAGCACCTGGGTAAAGGTGTAGGTGAGCTGGGCGTTGAAGCTTTTGCGCTTCTTGTTCATCAGCTTGCCGTCGATATGCAGCTGGCTGGGCAGCATGGTGACACAGATGGCGCCGAGAGCCGTATAGAGCATGCCGTTAATTCCCTGCTTGAGGGTGATAAAGGTCATGTAGCTGTTGGGCATCTGAAACACCAGGTTGGCGTACAGATAGAAGAGCGGCATGCCCAGCAAGAGCCAGAAGGTGATATCCGCATACAGGGTGTAGAATTCTTTGCGCCGCGCATAGCCCAGCCACAGCGCCTCTAACGGGAACAGCAGGAACATGTGCCAGCTGTCCCAGGCGATATAGAGGCCGGTGGCACACAAAAGTGAGGTTAACAGGGCATACCAGGGGCCGAGGAAGATGGCCACGATCACAAAGAAGAGGTTACCAATGATCAGCTGTTGGTTACCAAACAGGGGAATAGGTGCCAGGTTGACCAGCAAGCCCAGTAGACCCAACAGTACGGCGAACCCAAGGTGATTCTTATTGATCAATTACTTTCTTCCCTAATCTTTCATTGACGACGCAGATAACGCTGACAGAACTGTCATAGCGAATGCTCTCAGTCCGCGACCCGAATAGGCTTTCGTCGGCCGCTTCTGACCCTTTTTCAAGGCCTGTATCGATACTGATACGCTTAAATAGGAGTGTAAGGGAATCCCCAGTTAAATGCTAACCAAATGTTTCTTATCACTCTTTTGTGGTTGTAGATGCTGCTTGTACGCGTTAGGGAACGCTTTTGTACTACTTGGTGCTGGCGAGAAAATCTGAAAAATTATGGGATGGTTGGAGATTGGTCTTTAGGTTGCGAACCAGGGAGGCAATAATTGAAGCAGAAGTATTCCCCGTCAACAAATCCGAGACAGCAAAAAGCCAGCTTCTCAGCTGACTTTTCTAGTATTTGGTCGGTATGAGAGGATTCGAACCTCCGACCCCTGACACCCCATGACAGTGCGCTACCGGGCTGCGCTACATACCGATTTTATCCAAAGCAGCAAAGACTTGGGGTCTGCTTCGAACAGGCTGAACTTTATCAAGTCGTTTGCCCCTGTGCAAGTGTTTCGGCTGTTGAGCCCGATCGACTGGCTAGTTTATAGTCGCTGTCGTCTCAACCTAAGTCGTTGGCGCATAGCGATCTAATGTTCAGTGACTCAGGGTTTAGTGATTGTAGAAGCGTCGTCCTTCGCGCATCACTTGGATCAGTTCGGGTGCGCTGATCTTCTTATTGCGCAGACGCTGGCTATAGTCACGGTTATAGATACGGTACTTGCCGTGTCTGTCGATCACTGTGATCTCATCTTCCTGATAGATGCCAAACACCAGGTTGTCGCCGATATAGGTCCAGTTCTCGCTTTGGGGCTGCAGTATGTTGCGCCCGGCGCTGTAGTCGCTCGGCTTGTTGGTGCAGTCGAGCAGCTGGGTCATCAGGGTCGGCACCACGCCGTAGTGGCTGCTGGGGTAGGTGACCGTCTTGTCATACTCCATGTCGGGCCAGTGGATGATCAAAGGCACATGCACGTTGGCCGGTGACAGGTTGCCACGCTGGTTGTCGTTGTCGCCGGTAAACACCTTGCCCGACACGCCGGTGACCATCACGAAGGTGCTGGCCGGTAGACGTTCGATAAGCTTTTGCAGCTGCTTGTCGACAAAGTTGAGCGACTGACGGTATTGGTTGAACAGCACCTTCTGCGCCGGCTTGAGCGGCGTGCTCGGCTTCACCGTCTCGATACCCAAGAAACCGATAGGGGTGTCGTAGCTGTCAGGGCTCTGCAGGTTGAGCAGGGCAAACCAAGGTTTGTCCTGCTGCATGCGCCACTGGTTAAAGCTGTCGATGGATTGAATGTCGGCATCGGCCACGCCGTTGGTGAGCGGCTGAATGTGCGAGGTCATATCCTGATAGATGGCCTGTGGCTCGATATTGCTGGTTTCAGGGGCGAAACGCGCCAGGGTGTAGCCCTGTTTAGCCAGCTCCTGAGTGAACACAGGCGAGCGATAGCTGAGATCGCTGGCGGCGATATAGCTGCCCTGCAGGCCGTAGAGCAGGGAGAACATGCCACTGTTGTGCATATTGCCGCCGCTCAGGTGCTGCTTAAATTCATGGTTGTGTTTGCCGTATTCGTACAGGAACGGCATGGTCTCTTTATCTACCAGATCGGCCCTGAAGCCATCGATGGCGATCATCAAGATGTTAAGCTCTGGCTCGGCACTACACTGCAGCGGCGATATTGGATAGTTGAGACTCGGTTGTAGCTTGCTTGGGTCTTGTGCCTTGCTGCTTTTCTCTATGCCGTGGCTCTCCATGAAGGAGCGCGCGGTGGCAGGATAAGAGAGTGGGTAGGCATCATCTAGGCGGGTGATCTCCGTGATGTCGGCGGCATCGGCCCAGATATGAATCAGGTGGCTGCTGACGAAACAGAGGCCGATAACCAACACCACCTTAGGGCCGTAGTTAGACTTGCGGATCTTCTCTATGCGTTTCCACAGGTAGTTGGCGGCGGTCAGCTCCAGGATGATGATCCCCAGCGGCGTGACGATATAAGAGGTGCCTTGCAGCAGGGCATTGAGATCGGCCCAGGCGATGTCGAACACAAATGGACTAAGGTGCAGACCATAGTCGTCGTAAATCAGGGTGTCATACAACAAGATACACAGGCCAAGGGTGGCGGCAAAGGCCGCGAGCCCGCGCAATATCTTGGAGTAGGGCAGCAGTAGGGTGATGGGAAACAGCACCACCAGATAGACGATGAAGGCGAGGAAGCTAAAATGCCCCAGGGTGCTGATGGCCAGGTAGCTCCAGCCAATCCAAGACTCGGGCGCGCCCACGGTTTCAATATAACGGACGCCGACTATCATCGCCAAGAAGCCGTTGAAGAAGGCAAACCAATGCCCCCAACTGACTAAGCGTGACACACGATCACGGCCCATCTCTTTTTTACGCTCGATCATAGGGATCCGTTATTTGTTGAAATACTTGTCTATCTTAATTTTTTTTAAGGCGGATTGGCCAGTTTTTTGCGAACAAAAACCGCTTTTTTAGCCGTTAGTGTTAGCTTTTTACCGACTGGGTCAGCGCCTTGGCAAACTGCTCGGCCACTTGGGCGCGCGCTTCCTCAGGCACCTTACGTAGCAGCAGATCTGTGACACAGTTGCCCAGTACCATGAGGCTGAGGTCGGTTGGGGCCTGGTGCTTGTCGAGTACTGCCAGGATCTCAGCGATAACGGCTTCGACTTGGGCGTTTGAATATTTAGATTGGATAGCCATATTTAAAAATTTTTTCACTTTAATTTGAAATAGCGGCATATAATAACGGATTTCTACCAACATCACTATCGAGGCTTATGAGTATTAACGTCGAACAAGCAATTATTCACGCGATATCCCAAGATGGCGAAGGCCAGCTCAGCTGTAGATTGCGTCCACAACCGCTACTAAATAGTCAAGCCGTCGAAGCCATGCTCGAAGAGCTGCATCAAACCTACACCAGTAAGTCGGGTAAGGGGTTTGGTCATTTTGGTACCCACGGCGAAGATGGTGAAGCCAACCCACAGTTTAAAGAGGCCCTGAGCCAGTATCTGGGTGGCGAGCTTGGGTTCGTCGAGTTTTCCGGCATGGCGGGTAAGCTGCTGCAGGAAGAGCTCGCCAAGTATGACTTCAGCCAGGGCGGCTTCCTGCTGCTGGCCTGTTATACCTATATGACCAGCGACTACCTGTTTGTTTCTCTGCTCAATGCCAAGTCGTCGATGACGGTTCTGGACGATATGGAGCTGTCGCAGAACACTCACCTGGATCTCAACAACGTGCAGCTGGCTGCCCGTATCGATCTGACCGAGTGGCAGGCCGATCCGGATTCGCTCAAGTATATCTCCTTCGTGCGCGGCCGCGCCGGACGTAAGGTGGCGGACTTCTTCCTCGATTTCATGGGCTGTGTCGAAGGGGTAAACACCAAGGCGCAGAACAAGTCGCTGATGAACGCGGTAGAAGATTTCGTGGCCAGCAGCGAGCTGACCAAGGATGAGCGCCAGCAGTGCCGCGAGAAAGTGTTCGAGTATTGCACCGAGCGGGTCGATAGCGGCGCCGACATACAGCTTAAAGACTTGGCAGATGAACTGGCGGATGCGGGCATGGACTCCTTCTACGATTTCGCCCAGGGCGGCGACTATGAGCTGGAAGAGGAGTTTCCCGGTGATAAGCCGACCCTGCGTCAGCTGAAAAAGTTCTCCGGTACTGGCGGTGGCGTGACCATCAGCTTCGACGGTCAGCATCTGGGCGAGCGGGTGATCTATGACCCCATCTCAGATTCTATCTTGATCAAAGGGGTGCCTGCTAACCTGAAAGATCAGTTGGATCGTCGCCTCAAGGGCGGTCAATAACCCCATTAACGGGCTATTCAGCGCCAGAAAAAAGCGTCTGTGTTAGACGCTTTTTTCGTTTATGATGCTTTAAAGGGGGTCAAGTAGGTCACGCGGCGAACGCTTAGGCCCTGTGCGACTTGCTAAAATATCGCAGATGAGTTGAAATTATCTGTTGAAACTAGAGTGTCCTCCGGCCGTTTGCCGATGGGATCAATTAAGGTGGACTGTTTTTCTGCCGACGGAGCGTAAATGCAACTTTTTGTTAGAGATTTAACCGTAATCGATTTTTCTTACCTGTGTCCTATCCGTGGCATGGTGGGAGAGAGCTGGATCGTCGATGTGCTGCTCGATGGCGGCCTGGACGATCAGAACATGGTGCTAGATTTTGCCAAGGTGAAACGCACCATCAAGAACACCATAGATGATGTAGCCGATCACCGCCTGCTGATCCCCACCGCCTGCGCCGAGGTGAGATGGCAGCAGCAGGGCGATCGTGTCTGGATGGACTTTAACAGCCTACAGGGAGATATCCATCTCGCCTGTCCCGCCCAGGCCTTTGCCCTGATCCCAACGGAAATTATCGATTTCGACAGCGTAAACGCCTTCTTGCAGAAAGCCTTGAAAGAGGTGTTGCCTGACAACGTGCAGGGCATTGCTCTGACACTGCGTAACGAGCTGCATGAAACGCCTTATTATCACTATTCACATGGCCTGAAGAAGCACGATGGTAACTGCCAGCGCATCGCTCACGGTCATCGCAGCCCGATCAACGTGTTTGAAAATGGTATCGCCGCGCCAAAGTGGGACGAGTATTGGGCCCGCCGCTGGAAAGATATCTATCTCGGCAGCGAAGATGACCTGGTTGAGGTGGACGAGCTGGACCTGTCACCGCAGACAAGCGTGAGCGATGAGACCCACTATGGTTTCCACTATGTGGCGCCGCAAGGGGATTTTCAGCTGGCCATGCCTAAGAAGCGCTGTGAGATCATCCCACACGATACCACGGTAGAGCTGCTGGCCGACTTTATCGCCACTACACTGGCGAGCGAAAACCCAGAGAGCGAATTTAAGGTGATCGCCTATGAAGGCGTGGGGAAGGGCGCCATCGCCTCTAAAGGCGAGCGCCACGTCTAGCCGCTTGTTATACGTTTTAGTTAGCCTTAGTCCTTTATTAGCCTGAATCGATAGGAGTCGAATTTGAACTTGTTGCGCTTAGTTGTGGCTGTACTCTGTCTTGGTGGCGCCGTGGGCGCTAAGGCCGAGGTTAACTTGAGTGGCAAGATGGAGCAGGGCGCGCTGATCCGCGGCCAGGCTCAGGCGGGAACCCAGGTATGGCTCAACGGTGAGCCGGTAAAAGTCAGCCCCGGGGGGCTGTTTGCCTTCGGCTTCGAGCGGGAAGCCGCTCTGAATCAAGAGCTTAAACTTGTCTACCCAGATGGCCTGACCCAGCTTATGCCCCTCAAGATAAGCGAGAAACAGTACAAGATAGACAAGGTCAACGGCATCGCCAAGAAGATCATGAAGCCGGATCCTAAGGCCCTAGAGCGCGCGGCCAAAGACAGCAAGCAGGTCAAGGCGGCCAGAGCCACCTTCTCGGGGCAGACCGCCTTTGCTCAAGACTTCATCTGGCCGCTGACGGGGCGCATCTCGGGCGTGTATGGCAGCCAGCGCGTCTATAACGGCAAGCCGGGCAATCCTCACTATGGCGTGGATGTCGCCGCCAAGACAGGCACTGTTGTGGTGGCGCCCGCCGATGGCGTGGTGACCCTCTCAGTACCCGACATGTTTTATTCTGGCGGCACTATGGTTATCGATCACGGCTATGGGGTGAGTTCCAGCTTTTTGCATCTGAGCAAGCTGTATGTGAAGCCGGGTGAGATCATTAAACAGGGCCAGCCGGTTGCCGAGGTGGGCGCCACCGGACGCGCCACCGGGCCACATCTTGACTGGCGTCTCAACTGGTTCCAGATGCGACTGGATCCCGTGACTGTGGTACCGTCCATGGCGAGTGTGCTTGAGCGTCAAACCCAGGCCAAACAGATCAAACAGGCCAAGTAGGGAAGTAGGGAAGTAGGGCGAGTAGGGAGAAGCTCTCTCTGAAAAGGAGAGTGGAGCGAAATATTAGTGAAGGCGGCCAAGGGTCGCCTTTTTTGTGTCTCTTGTTATTAATCCTTCGCTTTAGCTATTCCTCTCTTGCTTATCCCATCTGGTACTTAGGTGATCGATTCTCATCGGCGCTGCGTATGCAAGTTATAGGTCATGCAGATATCGTAAGCAGCAAAGCTACTGCGCTTTGATTTCTGTGTCGGAAAGCATTTAAGCAGAAGAGTCGTGTCAATCAGTATGAAGATCACCCATGAAACCAGCCCTGCTACCGGGGCGCAGCAAGCGGGTCACAAAGAGTCGCGGCAACAGCAGCCCACCAGGCTAGCGGAGCAGACCCTAGCGGTCTTTCCCCTGCCGCTGTTTGTGCTGCCGGGGGGCGTGCAGCGTCTGAGGATCTTCGAGCAGCGCTATCTTGCCATGGTTTCAGAATCCTTGGTTTCAGAATCCTTGGTTTCAGAATCCTTGGTTTCAGAATCCGTGGCGGCCGAGTCTACAGGCAAGGGCTTCGTGATCGCCCGCTACGATAAGGCGTTTGATTTCAATGTGCCCGACTGGGGGACTAAGGTGCAGATTATCGATTTTCACCACGGCGAAGATGGCCTGTTGGTGATAGATGTCAGAGCTAACCATCTGGTGAGCCTGGACAGTTTCGATGTGCGTGGCGATGGGCTCTTGATGGCTCGCTGTCATTACCGCGACCACTGGCCGACGCTTGCCGCCAGTGCCAAGCGCGGCGAACTGGGGCTCGCCCTTAGCGCCCTGTTTGCCAAGCATCCACAATTTGCCGAACTTTACCCGCAACCAGAATTTAATCGGCTGGATTGGGTCTGCGCTCGCTTTTTAGAGATATTGCCTTTATCTTTGAATGAGAAGGAGAAATTCATCTTGCCCGGCAGTTTTCCTCAGGCAAAATCGTTTCTCGATACATTCATTTTGGGTCAGGATAAAATTAATTGATCCTCGCCGCGCACACCTGCGTATAGGCCTTTATGTTAGGGTCATACGTGAGTACAGATGCAGACATTTGTTAGCGCAGGCGCCCCGGAGAAAGGGAGTGCGAATATCAAGAGTCAACCAGAGACGCAGGTGCCCGCCGAGCTGTCGACCTGGCTGGTGCGGGTTGCCAATGCAAGGGACAAGCAGGCGTTTACCCGTCTGTTTCAATTCTTTGCACCCAAGATCAAACGCTTTGGTATCAAGCAGCTAGGCAACGAGGCTCAGGCACACGAGTTGGTGCAGGAGACCATGAGTAACGTCTGGCGCAAGGCACACCTCTATGACGGTGATAAAGGCGCGGCCACCACTTGGGTCTATACCGTGATGCGCAACGCCGCCTTCGATATGCTTAGGCGCGTCAAGGCCAAGGCCGAGATGAACCTGGGCGACGATATCTGGCCATTGGAACAGGCGCAGGCTCAGAGTGATGAAGAGCCGCTGCATTTCGCCGATCATCTGATGGAGAAGCAGATGCTGGCCTATGTCGACAGCCTGCCAGAGGCTCAGCGCGCCGTGGTAAAGGGTGTCTACTATCAGGAGCTCTCCCAGGAGCAGCTGGCCCAGCAATTTGGCGTGCCAATCGGCACCATCAAATCCAGACTCAGGCTTGCCCTGGCAAAACTCAAGCAGCAGATGGGAGACCAGCAGCATGATTAATCACCATCCCACTTCTGACGTTTTGGCGCAATTTGTCGCAGGTACCTTGCCAGCATCGGTATCCGTACTGGTCGCCAGCCATGTGGAGCTTTGCAGCGAGTGTACCCGCGTGGTGCAGGCCCTCACCGAACAGGCCGCCATCGACGCCTTCGGCGAGTCTAGCCAAGAAGGCTCGCGAGATGCGTCTCAACCCGCTGGCTTAGCGGATATTTCTGGTTTAGACGATGTTGATGGCTTGGACGATTTTGATACGTTCGACCAGTTCGGTGACTCAGATGATTACGCCGGTCTTGATGATTGCATTAACGCCATCACGGCCCTGGAGCGTGACGATACGCAGCAGTTGCCGCAAACCGTCACCGAGATAGCCGTGGGCGGCGAGCGTATCCCGCTGCCGACGGCGCTTAGGTCTATCCCCCTTAAAGAGTGGCAGGGTATGGGTAAGCTATCCCGCTCGCGCCTGGCGCTGGATGATGGCGACCTCAGGATGAGCCTGCTGCACATAGACAAGGGCGGCAGCGTGCCTTGCCATACCCATAAAGGCTTCGAGATCACCTTGTTGCTGCAGGGCAGTTTCACCGATGAGATGGGCGAATATCGCAAGGGCGATTTCATCTGGCTCGACGGTCAGCATACCCATCAGCCAGTGACCGAGGAGGGCTGTGTCTGTCTCACCGTATCGAGTGACGCCATTCGTTTCACCCAAGGGATGAGCCAGCTGCTTAACCCAATCGGACGTTTCATCTATTAGTCCGAGTACTAATTCGAGTACTAATCTGAGTCTGCCAACTGGAGGCGCCATGAAGAAGAAATTAAAGATTGGCATCAGTGCCTGTGTGATGGGCGAGCCGGTGCGTTTCGACAGAGGCCATAAGAAATCGGGCTTCTGTATGGAGCAGCTGGCGGAGTTTGCCGAGTTTAAACCTGTGTGTCCCGAGATGGCCATCGGCCTGCCGGTGCCGCGCCCGACCATCAGGCAGATAGTGCGGAATAACATCATTACCGTGTCCCGTCCCGACGGCAGCGGCGATGTGACCCAGGCCCTTAAAGAGTTCGGCGCCAATGCCGCCCAGAACTATCAGGATCTGGCGGGGTTCGTGTTTTGCGCCAAGAGCCCCAGCTGTGGCATGGAGCGGGTCAAGGTGTATCATCACCACGGCAAGGGCTCAGAGTCCACCGGCGTCGGCATCTTCGCCGAGCAGGTGATGAAGGCCAATCCGCTCTTGCCCTGTGAGGAGAATGGCAGGTTGAATGACCCCATCATTCGCGAAAACTTCACCACCCGCATTTTCACCTATCAGAAGTGGCTGGATCTCAAGGCCGAGGGGCTGACCCGGCACAAGCTGATTCAGTTTCACAGCGCCCACAAGTATCTGGTGATGAGCCACCATGTCGAGAGCTATCGCGAGTTGGGCCGTCTGTTGGGACGCGCCGACATTGGCCTCGAGGAGCAGAGCGAGCGTTATGTCTCGGGTCTGATGCAGGCGCTCAAACATAAGGCGTCCCGTCGCAGTCACACCAATACGCTGCAACATCTGCAGGGCTACTTTAAGCGACAGCTTGACGAGCATAAGCGCCGCGAGCTGACCCAGGAGATCGCCGCCTATCGCGAGGGGCTGTCGCCGCTCTTGGTGCCGCTGACCCTGATAAAACATTATCTTATTGAGTTTCCAAATGAATACCTGCTGCAGCAGGCCTATCTGAACCCCCATCCTAAGGAGCTGAGATTGAGGTACGGCTATTGAGCGCACTCTTGTGGCTGAGACGGGATTTCCGTCTCCATGATAATCCCGCCTTGAGTGAGGCGGTGCGGCTCGGGGTGAAACAGGCGATCTTTATCGCCACCCCAGCCCAGTGGCAGCAACATGATATGGCGCCGATAAAGGCCGATCTCATTCGTCGTCACCTCGAGCTGATGGCCGGTGAGTTAGCTGAGTACGGCATCGAGCTGGTCATCTTGTCTGCTACAGATTTTAGCGATCAGGTGAGGGCGTTATGCGAATACTGCCGCGACCATGGCGTCAACCTGCTGCTGGCCAACAACGAGCCTGAGCTCGATGAGCAGGAGCGCGATAAACAGGTGATGGCGGCGGGGATCGATCTGCGCCTGTGGCAAAACGATTGTATCTTGCCGCCGGGCAGCGTGCTCAACCAGCAAGGGGAGATGTTTAAGGTCTTTACCCCCTTTAAGAAGGCCTGGCTAAAGTGTGTGGCGGCCCAGGGCATAGAGTGTGTGCCGACGCCGGCCAAATCGACGCCGGCAAAATTGGTCGGTGATGTTCAAGCAGCGGCTAAGCTAGCACAACAGCCAACACCACAGCCAACATCACAATCATCAAGCATAAACCTAGATTATCCCCTGGTGGACTCCAGGCGATGGCCCGACAGTGAGCAGGTGATGAGCCAGCTGCTGCCCCATTTCTGGCAAGATAAGCTGCTCGATTATGGCGAGCGGCGCGATTTTCCGGCCATCAAGGGGACATCAGGCCTATCGCCTTATCTGGCCATTGGGGCGATTAGCTCGCGCTGGCTGGCGCTGCAACTGGTGCAGCGCCATCCCGAGGTGATCTACGACACACAGCACGGCGCCTTCACCTGGCTCAACGAGCTGATCTGGCGGGATTTCTACAAACATCTATTGTTTCACTATCCAGAGCTTATCAAGGGCAGAAGCTTTCAGCCCAAGTACGAGTCGCTGCCCTGGCCCAATAACGAGGCCCACTTTCAGGCCTGGTGTGAGGGGCGCACCGGCTACCCCATAGTCGATGCGGCCATGAAACAGCTGCACCGTACCGGCTGGATGCACAATCGCCTGCGCATGATAGTGGCGAGTTTCCTCACCAAGCACCTGCTGGTGGACTGGCATAAGGGGGAGCGCTTCTTCATGCAGCAGTTGATCGATGGCGATTTCAGTGCCAACAACGGCGGCTGGCAGTGGGCGGCCAGCACGGGCTGTGATGCCCAGCCCTATTTTAGGATCTTTAACCCCATCACCCAGAGCCAAAAGTTTGATCCTCGGGGTGACTTCATCCGTAAATATCTACCAGAGTTGAGCGAGGTGCCCGACAAGCAGATCCACTTCCCCCACGACTATTTAGCGAGTCAGGGCAAGGCTGAGATCTACCCCGCTCCGATAGTGGACCATAAGGCGGCGCGCCAAAGGGCCCTGGCATTTTATAAGGTGGAATAGGATGACGAAGATGACGGCTAGCGCCCTGTGGTTACAAAACTTTACTGCCGTATACCGCGAGCTGGGTACCGATAATCTAGAGGCGCTGCGCAAGATCTATCATCCAGAGGTGGTGTTCTGCGACCCTCTGCATCGCGTCGAGGGGCTGGATAACCTGCTGGGCTACTTTCAGGGCCTCTATCGCCAGGTGATCAGCTGTGAATTCACTATTGAGCATGTGTTTGAGCAACAAGGTGAAGCCGCCGTTTACTGGACCATGACCTTTAGGCACAAGCAGCTTAACGCCAGTCAGCCCATCGTCGTCGAGGGACACTCTCGACTGAAGGCTAAAGACAACAAGGTTGTCTATCACAGGGATTATTTCGATGTCGGCGCCATGTTGTATGAACAGCTGCCGCTGCTCGGTGGCCTTATCCGCGCGGTCAAACGCCGCGCCGTGAACTAGGAGGCCGGGATGAAACTCATGATAACGGGCGCCACCTCTGGGATTGGCACGCAGCTCGCCCTTGGCTATGCCAAGGCCGGCCATCAGGTAATCGCCTGCGGTCGCAGCCAGACAAAGCTAGATGCGCTAACAGAGGCGCAGCCTAACATCAGCACCCTGTGTTTCGATCTGATGCAGTACGATAGCTATCCTGCGCTCGCTGCCGACCATGGGCCGCTGGATCTGCTTATTCTCAACGCCGGCGACTGCGAATATATCGACGATGCGCTTAATTTCGATGCCAAGCGTTTCGACAAAATTATCAATATCAACCTTATCGCCATCGGCTACGCCCTGCAGGCCTGGTTACCCAATTTGAAGCCTGGCGGTCGCCTGGTGTTGGTCAGTTCCAGCGCACAGCTACTGGCTCTGCCTCGAGCCGAAGCCTACGGCGCCTCTAAGGCGGGGCTGAGCTACCTGGCTAAGGTGCTGGCGATCGATCTGGCTAAGCACCAGATAGAGGTAACCTTAGTGCATCCAGGCTTCGTGCAGACGCCGCTAACGGATAGAAACACCTTCGCCATGCCCATGATGATCGGCGCCGAGGAGGCCGCCTCGACCATAATGCGCGGCATCGCCAAGGGCAAGCGCGACATTCGCTTCCCACGTCTGTTTATCTGGCTGATGCAGAGCCTCTCACTGTTACCTTTTTCGCTCTGGCGCCGTCTCGCCATGAGGATGGTGTCTCCATGAAAAAAATTGCCATTATTGGCTCGGGCATCTCGGGCCTGACCTGCGCCTATCTGCTGGACAAGCATTATGAGGTGACCCTGTTTGAGCAAAACGATTATGTGGGTGGACACACGGCCACGGTCGATGTGCACCATGAGGGGCGAGACTATGCCATAGATACCGGCTTTATTGTGTTCAACGACAGGACCTATCCCAATTTCAATCGTCTGCTGGCCATGCTTGGTATCGAGGGGCAGGTTACCGAGATGAGTTTTAGCGTGCACAACCGCCAGACGGGATTCGAGTACAACGGCCACGGTCTCAATAGCCTGTTTGCCCAGCGGCTTAACCTGTTTCGTCCCCGTTTTTGGCGTCTGCTGAGTGAGATCTTAAGCTTCAATCGTCTCTGCAAGGAGTGTTACGGCCAGGATTCTGTGCCTGATGGGATGACCCTGGGGGAATTTCTGCAGCAACATGGTTTTTCTCGCTTTTTCAGCGAGCACTACATTCTGCCCATGGGCGCGGCCATCTGGTCGACCAGCCTGAAAGAGATGCAGGCCTTCGAGCTTAGGTTCTTCATCCGTTTCTTCTACAACCATGGCCTGCTCAACATCAGCGACAGGCCCCAGTGGTATGTGGTGCCCGGCGGCTCCCGTCAGTATGTCGAGGCGATCCTCGCCGGCCTCTCTTGTCCGGTACATTTAGGTAGCCAGATTGAGGGGGTATATCGCCAGGAGGGAGAGGTGAGGCTGGTGCTGCAAGGGGGCGAGATACAGGTATTCGATGAGGTGATCTTCGCCTGTCACTCAGACCAGTCCCTCGCCCTGTTAGGGGACGCCACGGCCGATGAACAAGAAGTGCTGGGCGGCATTCCCTATAGCCGCAACGAGGTGGTGCTGCACACAGATATCAGTCTGCTACCTAAGCGGCCACTGGCCTGGGCGAGCTGGAACTATATGTTGGATGATAATCTCGAGCGCGCCGCCTGCGTCACCTACAACATGAATATCCTCCAAGGGATCGACAGCGATACCACCTTTTGCGTCACCCTGAATCAGAGTGAGGAGATAGCCGAAGATAAGGTACTGCGCCGCTTCGTCTATCACCATCCGGTGCTGAACGAGGCCAGCTGCCGCGCCCAGCAGCGACGCCTGGATATATGCGGTAAGGCCCACACTCATTTTGTCGGCGCCTACTGGTACAACGGCTTTCATGAAGATGGGGTGCGCAGCGCCCTGGATGTCACCAAGCGCTTCGGGATGAGCCTATGAGTGTCAATGGCCAATCATCTTCTTCCTCTCAAGCGAGCGAGCAGCGAGAGCCAAATGCGCCTGTGGAGCACAGCGGTATCTATACCGGCCAAGTGCGCCATCGCAGGTTTGGCGAGATCCCACACGCCTTTGGCTATCGCCTCTACATGATGGGGCTGGACCTCGACGAGCTATCAGCAGTGACATCCCGCAGCTGGTTGTTTGGCCAGCGTTGGTTCAACCCCATACGTTTTAATGAAAAAGATTACCTCAAAAATGAACCCGGCAGCCTTAAGCAGCGTATTGCCCAGAAAGTTGCCGCACTCGGTGGAAGTTGGCAGACAGAAAACAGGGTAGTGATGCTGGCTCAGTGCCGCTGCTTAGGGGTTTATTTCAGTCCCATCAACTTCTACTTCTGTTACGACGCGCAGCAGGTTTGCCGCTACATGTTGGCCGAGGTGAGTAACACCCCCTGGAACCAGAGGCATTACTACCTGCTGAGCCTGGAGGGCGAGATGAAGCTCAAGAAGGCATTTCATGTGTCGCCCTTTATGGCGATGGAGATGACCTATCATTGGCGAGTTTCGCCGCCGGCGGTCAAGGCGCTGGTGCATATCGAGAACCATCAGGAGGCTAAGGTGTTCGATGCCACCCTGGCACTCGACAGGCAGGGGATCACTCCGGGTAATCTGCTGAGCACCTGGGTCAGGATCCCTGCCATGACGGTGAAGATGCTGCTCGGGATCTACTGGCAGGCGCTGAAGCTGTTTCTCAAGCGGGTGCCCTTTATCGCGCACCCAGATGCCGATAGCGCGAGTTAAACCAGTAGCCAGTCACGCTAGAGGTGCAGTTAGCGCAGGCGGACAGCAGCAGAGCATGGCGACAACCCAGAAGCAGATGGTATTTCATTTAGCGAGGTAGAGATGGAACAGACAATCAAACAAGTAAATGGTGTAAGGCCTCGCGCTGTGGCAGTGGAGCTGGGCACAATGCAGAAGTATCGCGCCCTGGTCATTCGCCTGTTGGGCCAGCTCAAAGGCGGCTTTATCACCCTCATCGAAGGTGATACACAGCAGCAGTTTGGGGAGCGAAGTGCAAGCCTAAGCGCCCAGATAATTGTGTTGGATCCCAGCTTCTATCGCGACCTTATCCAGGGGGGCAGCATAGGCGCCGCCGAGGCCTTTCTCGATGGCAAGTGGACCAGCCCGGATCTCACCCGCCTGATTCAGGTGATGGCCCGCAATCAAACCCGGCTGGACGCGCTGGAGCAGAAGATGGCCTGGCTCACCCGCATCAAGCATTTGCTGCTAAGGCTGAGTCAGCGCAACACAGAGCAGGGCGCCAAGCGCAACATCCTGGCTCACTACGACATAGGTAACGAGCTCTACGAGCGCTTCCTCGATGACTCTATGCTCTACTCCTGCGCGCTTTACGGCGACTGTGGTCAGACGCTCGCTCAGGCGCAGCAAAATAAGCTACAAGCCATCTGCGAAAAGCTTGAACTAAAACCAGGCGAGCATGTGCTGGAGATAGGCACAGGCTGGGGGGCGCTGGCCATCTATATGGCGCAGCACTATGGCTGCCGCGTGACCACGACCACCATATCCGATGCCCAGTATCAATATGCCAAGACACGTATTGAGCAAGCGGGTCTTAGTGAGCAGATAACCCTGCTCAAGCAGGATTATCGGCGCCTAACAGGCCAGTACGACAAGCTGGTGTCGATAGAGATGATAGAGGCGGTGGGCCACGAGTATCTGGGGACATTTTTTGAGACCTGTTCGGGCCTGCTAAAAGATGATGGCAAGATGCTGCTGCAGGCGATCACCATCAGCGATGGCCGCTACGAGAAGTACCGTAAAGGCGTCGACTTCATTCAGAAATATATCTTCCCCGGTGGCTGCCTGCCGTCGGTGGCCGTGATGAGTGAGCAGCTGGCCAAGCGTACCGACATGGTGATCTGCGATCTGGAGGATATCGGCCTGCACTATGCCAGAACCTTGTACGACTGGCGTCAGGCGTTCGAGCAGGCCTGGCCGGAACTGGAGGCGCTTGGCTATGACGAGCAATTTAAGCGTCTCTGGGTGTTTTACTTCTGCTACTGCGAAGGGGCATTTAAGGAGCGACTGATCGCCACCCATCATCTGGTCGCCCGTAAGCCCAGGTATTTTGGTGCTCAGGATGAAAGCGTTCTGGCTTATTAATCTTGGCCTGTTTCAGCTGGCCTGGTGGTCGGCGGCCTGGTTAACAAACTCGGCCAGCTACATCATCTCTGGGCTGATCGTGCTGCACTGTCTGCTGTCCCCCTGCGTGAAGGCGGATCTCAGGCTGATGGCGCTGTTGCCGCTGGGGCTGCTGGTGGATGGGGCGCTCATCGCCCTCGGCGCCTTTCGTGGTGTCGAGTCTGTATTTCCCCTCTGGCTAGCCCTGCTGTGGGTGATCTTCCTGATGAGCCTCAATCACAGCTTACGTCTGTTGTCCGGGCTCAGGCTTCCCTGGCTGATGCTCATCGGCGCCCTTGGCGGGGCGGGCAGCTATTGGGCCGGGGTAAGCCTGGGCGCCTTAACGACCCAAGTCTCGGCTATCAAATTTTGGTTGATCGCGGCGCCTGTTTGGGCAGTGCTCTTGCCCTTGCTGGTTTGGGGGCAGGGGAAGGTGCAAGCTAGCAAGCTCATTCGGTAACAAGCTCGTTAGGTTAGAAGCTATTAGGTAAGAAAGCGAGGTGAGTCATGGGCAAAGTTCTATTGCTATTACTCTTAAGCCTGAGTGCTCAGGCCGCGGATCTCGACAGGCTACATAAGATAGGTAGCGCCGAGATGCAGTATCTATTTTGGACCTTGTACCGCGCCGAGCTGTATAGCGCTCAGCCTGACTATGAGGCGAGTGCCGATAAGGCGCTGAAGATAAATTACTACCGAGATATCGAAAGCGATCTGCTTATTGAGGCCACGCTAGAACAGTGGCGTCACCTGGGTTACTCAGATGAGCAGATAACCTCTTGGCAGCGGCAAATCCAGGGGCTCTGGCCCGATGTGCGCGAGGGCGACAGCCTGACCCTATGGGTGAACAGCCAAGGCGACAGCTATTTCTACTTCGGCGACAAGCCGCTTGGGCAGATCCAGGATCGCACCTTCGGCGAGGCGTTTCTGGCCATCTGGTTATCTGAGCGCACCTCAGAGCCTGAGTTAAGACAGGGCCTATTGGGATTAAGACAATGAAAAAGTTCGTTTTAGCATTTGTGACTTCCTTTTTTATCTTGCTGCTTAGTGCCTGTGGCAGCGCCTCACTGGAGGACTACAGCGACACCACTCCAGAGCTGCATCTGGACAGCTTTTTTGACGGTAAGCTAAAGGCCTACGGCATAGTGCTGGATCGATCCGGCACCCTGATAAGGCGCTTCGAGGTGGATATGCTGGCTAACTGGCAGGGAGATAAGGGCGAGATCCAGGAGTGGTTTGTGTTCGATGACGGCGAGAAGAGCGAGCGCACCTGGCAGCTTACCAAGCTTGATGATAATTCCTATCAAGGCAGCGCCCAAGACGTGGTAGGCACAGCCCTTGGGCAAACCCGAGGAGCGGCGCTGTTCTGGCAGTATGAACTCGAGATACCTATAGATGGCGAGATCTACCAGGTGACCTTAGATGATTGGATGTTTCTGCTCGATGATAAGCGCCTGTTCAACAAGACAGAGATGAGCAAGTTTGGCATCAAGGTGGGGGAAGTTATCCTCTACATAGAGAAAATTTAGGGCTAAACCGCCAACCCGTTTACTGTCGTCATTTTAAATCGCGTTTGAGCATGGGTCTGGTTATCCAAACCTCATGGTTTCAACTAACATAAAGACTGATGCTCTTTTGATACGCCGTATTTATATCCGTGAATGAATTCCATTACTCCAACTAGAACCAAGCATTATTGACGTTACACTTGAGGGAATGAGCATAGCACTTATTGGCACATACATTGTTTGCGCGGCGATGTGACGCTTAAGAGGCAGCTTATATGAAAGGTATACAACAATCTCAAGTGGACAGTTTTAAGGCTGGATTTGGTGGCGATGTTATTTTGCCCGAAGACAGCAACTATGACGAAGTGCGACAGATCTGGAATGCCATGATAGATCGAAAACCGGGGATGATCGCCCGTTGCACCTCGGCAGAGGATGTGGTCAAGGCCGTCAACTTTGGCCGGGAACATGATTTACTCATCTCGGTTCGCGGCGGTGGCCACAATATCGCGGGTAAGGCGCTTTGTGACGATGGCCTGCTGATCGATCTGTCCTTGATGAAACAGGTCAAGGTCGACCCCGACAAACAACTGGCTTTGGTTGAGCCGGGTTGTACCCTGGAGGATGTAGATGCCGCCACCCAAAAACATGGCCTGGCGGTACCCGTGGGGATCAATTCCACCACAGGGATCGCAGGATTAACCTTAGGTGGTGGCTTTGGCTGGTTAAGCCGCAAATTGGGCATGACAATCGATAACCTGGTGTCGGCCAATGTCGTGACCGCAGAAGGCAAACAGCTCGTTGCCAGTCAGGCCAGCGAACCAGAGCTCTTCTGGGGACTGCGCGGCGGCGGTGGTAACTTCGGCATAGTCACTCAATTTGAGTTTAAGCTGCATCCCCTCGGGCCCGACGTCCTCAGCGGCCTCATCGTGTTTCCCTTCGAGCAGGCAAAGTCTGTTATCAGCCAGTTTGTTAACTTTACCGCCAATGCGCCCGAGGATCTGAGTGTCTGGATGGTGGCACGTAAGGCGCCGCCATTGCCATTTCTCCCTGAGTCGGTTCACGGCAAAGAGGTGATAGTGCTGGCAATCTGTTATGCCGGCGATCCCGCCGAAGGTGAGAAACTGATCGCGCCGCTTCGTCAATTTGGCACGCCTGTGGGTGAGCATGTGGGCGTACAACCCTTTGCAGCCTGGCAGCAGGCCTTCGATCCTCTGTTGACGCCCGGTTCACGTAACTATTGGAAGTCCCATAATTTCACCCAGCTTAGTGAAGCGGCTATCGATACGGCCATCGAATATGCCGGTACCCTGCCCACCGAGCAGTGTGAGATCTTTATCGCCTCAATCGGTTGCGCCACCTGTCTTCCGGCCGCCGATGCCATGGCTTATTCGGCCCGGGATGCTCAGTACGTATTGAACGTGCATGTGCGCTGGGAGTCTGCCGATGATGATAAACGCTGTATCGCCTGGGCGCGGGAGTTCTTCGATAAGACCAAGCCTTTTGCCAGCGGTGGCGCCTACATCAACTTCCTGACCGATGATGAATCCGATCGTACCGAGTCGGCGTATGGGGAAACCTATGGGCGATTACGTCAGCTGAAGAAGCAGTATGATCCGAACAATCTGTTTAGGGTAAATCAGAATATCAAGCCCGCTTAGATTGGGGCTTAGGTTGAAAGCAAAAACCAAGTGACTGTTTGTTTTTCAAACAACAGTCACTTGGCAGGTTCCTGACAACGGTTAGGCTACTTGGCTATTTAGCTTCGGAGGCGATAACTGCCTTTATGCCGTGGGGATGGACCTTGATGCAGAGGTTGCCCCGCTTGAAGGCTATGGTGGGGTTAGCTAGGCGCTCATGTTCCCCCTGGGGCGAACTCATCTTCACCTTAACATCCGTTTCCTGAGCCAGCACTCTGGCGAGTGTCGGCACCCGCTCGAGCAGCTGCTCGCTCAGTGTCTCTGTGGTGGTCGCACCGCCCGGCAGCACCAACTCGATATGTTCCCAGCCCTCGACCGGGTAGCGTTTATCGCCGGGGTAGGGCAGCTCGATACATTCTATCGTCAGCTCGCCCAGCACCATGGGAGCGTCGAGGGCGATGATGAGAATGGGGCGACCGTTGATCATATTATCTGAGATGATCTCACCCTGACGGCAGAAGGCCTCTCTTAGGCTGTCGGCGCCTTGGCTAGTGTTGACCCTGAGGGCGGCATGGTCGCACTCGAGATCTAGGGCATCCAACCCTAGCTCCTTCATGAAATCTAAAATTGCATGGCTGAAGGTAGGCCACTGCAGCTTGAGCGCGTCAAAGGTCAGCTCATCGGAAACTTGAGATTTAGTCATCATATTTGTCTTGTGGACTCAAAATTGGGTATTGATGCCATGCTAGCGGCACAGGCACCGGGTTCGGCACTGGTCTTATGGCCAGATCTCTATGGGGGTGCCGGTATCGACGGCGCGCCACAGCTCGTCTATCTCTTCGTTCTTGATGGCGATACAGCCGTCGGTCCAGTTGAGGCGCTGCGCTTCATCCGGGGTGAGTGAGGAGTTAGGATTCTGGCCGTGGATCATGATCTGTCCGCCGGGATTGATCCCCAGCGCGGCGGCCCTGAGTTTATCTTCGTCGTTGGGGTAGGAGATATGGATAGCGCGGTAGTAGGCGCTGTCGGCCTTCTTATAATCCAGGATGTAGCGCCCCTCTGGGGTGCGCTGATCTCCCTCTTGCAGCTTGTGGCCGACCGGGCGATCCCCCAGGGCAATCTTGTAGCGTCTTAACACTTTACCTTGGCGCATCAATAACATGCTGGCTTCAGACTTATTAACCACCACGAGGTCGACCTTGCCAATCTGGCTCTTACTGGCGCTATGGGGCGAGCTGAGGCCGCTCGATTGCGCCCAGGTACCCCCTAACGGGGCGAGCAGGCAGAGCAGCAGGAGTTGTTTAAAAAATGTCTGCATCGTCTTGGTTCGGTAAAATAAAGCCACTACTTGGGTGTTCATCATACCTTATTTTAGATTAAGCTGGATCGGTTAATTCCATGTTGCATCAAAGCGCATGGGGTTGGCACGTTTTTATGGTACGAGAGATGGTAAAAGATATAGCAAGCGATAAGGATTGTTGATTTAGATGGATGAGACCCCGCAAGAGGCACGTAAACAGAAACTCAGAGAGATTATCTTCGGCACAGACACGCCGGCCGGTCGCTATTTCGACCTGAGCCTGATCGTCTGTATCGTGTTGAGTGTCGCCCTGGTATTTGTCGATACCATAGACAGCGTGCATAACCGCTACGGCGACTGGATCCGCATCGCCGAGTGGGGCTTTACCGGCATCTTTACCCTGGAGTATCTGCTTAGGCTCTACTGCTCGGCCCATCCGGTGCAATATGCCCGCAGCTTCTATGGTGTGGTGGACCTGCTCTCCATTCTGCCCAGTTACCTGGCGCTCATCTTCCCGGGCGCCAACTTCACGCTGGTGATCCGTGTGCTGCGGCTGTTCCGTATCTTCAGGGTGCTCAAGTTGCTGCGTTATCTCAGCGAGGGCAACATACTGCTGCGGGCCATGATGCAGTCGAGCCGTAAGGTGTTTCTGTTCTTCTTCTCCGTCAGCCTGATCGTCATGGTGCTCAGCGCCATCATGTATGTGGTAGAAGGACCTGAGCATGGTTTCACCTCCATGCCCAAATCTATCTACTGGACAATCGTGACCATCACCACAGTAGGTTATGGCGATATTACCCCGCAGACCACACTCGGCCAGGGGATCGCCGCGCTAACCATGCTGATAGGTTACTCCATCATCGCCATTCCGACCGGTATCCTGACCTCGGAGATCTCCCAGGAGATGGTGCGCAAGAAAGATCTGCGCCGCTGCAGCAACTGCCTCAAGATGGGCCACGAAGTCTCGGCGCTCTACTGTGACAAATGCGGCAACGAGCTGGAAACAGACCTCTAGGGAGCCTTATGTTTACAATCTATTCGCCAGTATGCGTGATTGACCGTGAGGGAGCGTTATGACCACGGCTAAGTTTGTCCAGGGCTCCATCATGCGCCACATACTGGTGATGAGCTCCACCGCCGCCATCGGCATCTCGGCGTTGTTTGTGGTGGATCTGATCGACATCTTCTTCCTCAGTCTGCTGGGGGAGCAGGAGTTGGCCGCGGCCGTGGGCTACGCGGGCACCATCTCCTTCTTTACTACCTCAATTGGTATCGGCCTCTCTATCGCCCTCGGCGCCCTGGTGTCTCGTGCCGTGGGGGCCAAAGAGTTTGAGCTGGCCAAGCGTTTGCTGCTTAACAGTGCCGTGGTGACAGTGCTGGTGGCCTCTGTTGTCGCCATCATAGTCACCTGTTTTATCCCCGAGCTACTTACCCTGGTGGGTGCCACGGGCCGCACAGGTGAGCTGGCCGCCGGTTACCTCTATATTCTGGTGCCCTCCATGCCCATCATCTGTCTGGCGATGGCCCTTGGGGCCGCGCTCAGGGCGGTGGGTGATGCCAAACTCTCCATGGTGTCGACCCTCACGGGGGGCGGGGTTAATTTGGTGTTCGACCCTATCTTCATCTTCCTGCTGGCCATGGGCATAGAAGGGGCGGCGCTCGCCTCTGTGCTGGCGCGTCTCGCCGTGTTGCTGGTGGCCGCGAGGGGCGTGGTGGTCAAGCATAAGCTATTTGGCCGTTTCGATTTGACCGCCTTCAAGGAAGATATCAAGCCGATTTTTGCCATCGCGGGCCCCGCGATGATGACCAACATCGCCACCCCCATAGGCAACGCCGTAGTGACCCGCGCCATCGCCGAGTTTGGTGACAGTTATGTGGCCGCCTGGGCGGTGTTGGGCAGGTTGACGCCCGTGGCCTTTGGCATGATCTTCGCGCTGAGCGGCGCCATAGGCCCCATAGTCGGGCAGAACTTCGGCGCGCGGGAGTTTGCCCGTGTGCGTCAGAGTCTCACCAAGGCACTGCAATTCTGCGCCCTGTATGTGGTGACTGTCTCCTTGCTGCTGATGCTGCTGCAGGAGCAGATAGTAGCCCTGTTTGCCATGCAGGGGGAGAGTGCCGAGCTGATCCGCTTCTTCTGCCGCTACATCGCCGTCTTCTTCGTCTTCTCCGGCGCTCTGTTTGTGGCGAACGCCTCCTTCAATAACCTGGGCAAGGCCAAGTACTCGACCCTGTTTAACGTGGGTAAGGCAACCCTGGGCACCATTCCCTTTGTTTATTATGGCGGCCAACTCGGAGGCGTCGAAGGTGTGCTGATCGGCCAGGTGCTGGGAGCGATCCTCTTTGGCGTACTCGGAGTGTTAACCGCTTATCGTCTGGTAGATAAGGTGCAGGCGAGCGCCGTACCTGCGGTCAGTCAGGAGGTGCTGGACGAGGAGCTTAGCCCCAGCAGCCCCAATCCACTCTCGTCCTCCTGTGCTCAGATGGCGCAGCTCAGCGAAGAGCAAGATTGCGAGGAGAGCAATAGGGTGAGTGAGTTGGTCACTGGCCCGGGTCGCGACTAGTAATTCTTGGTTTTAACAAGAATTGATGAAAACCGCTCTGAAAGTGAGAGATACAAAAACGGCGCCCGTGATGGCGCCGCTTGGGGGAAGGACTGAGCACTAGTCCTAGCTCTTTCTATTTAATAGCCTTGAGCCTTATTGCTCAGCGGGGGATTACTTAGAGGCCTGTTATTCAGAGGCTTTTGCCTCTGCGGCTTGTGAAGTTTCTTCCTGCTCAGCTGTTTCAACAGTCTCAACAGCGACTTCCTGCTCGCCCTCGACCTTAGCGGCCTTCTCGGCGGCATTAGCCTTGGCAGCCATCTCGGCCTGCTCCTGAGCCAGCATCTTGGCGCGATCGCCCTTAGAGATATATTTCTTTACGGTCGGCGGCGTATGTTTGTTGTGACGGGCCTTGGCGCGCTTTGCCGTCTTCTTCAGCATCTTTTGTTTCTTGTTCATACTTCCACCAGGGTGTTTGATTCAGATAAAATAAGGGCTTAAACCTAGTTAGCTTAAACCGGGGGCGGATTTTAACCTAATCTGTGCCAAGCGGCTATAGGCAAAAATAGCAGATAGAGGAAATATGACCCCGTTAACCTATGATGGCAAGATCACCTTCTTCGAGCGATTCGAAGCCGATATCCTCAGCGGGGCGAAAACCATCACCCTCAGGGATGAGAGCGAGTCGCACTTTCGCGTTGGTGACCGCTTGTCGGTATCCACCTTTGAAGAAGGGCGACACTTCTGCGATATTCAGGTGGAGCGAGTCGAAACGCTTGCCTTCGAGGCATTAAACTCCCGGCATGCCGTGCAGGAGAACATGACGCTTGAGCAGTTAAAGGCGGTGATCACCGAGATATATGGTGAGATTGATACTCTCTATCTTATCGAGTATCGCCTGCTCTAGTTTGTTTGACCCAGGATGAACAAGGAAAAGTTGGAATAACAAGGACAAGCCGGAATGACAAGGAGCCAGTCAGCGATGAAACCCCACAATGAGTCAGTGATCTTACTCCATGGTTTGGCGCGCACTCGAGGCTCGATGGTGAAGATGGAACATGCCCTGTCGGCTAAGGGCTATCAGTGCGTGAATCTGGGGTACCCTTCGACTCAGTTCGATATCGAGACCCTGGTCGGTGAGCATATCGACAGGGCGCTGTCACAGTGCCGGGGCGAGAGAGTGCACTTCGTGACCCATTCCATGGGCGGCATCCTGGTGCGCCAATATCTGAGCCAACATACTTTGCCTGCACTTGGGCGTGTGGTCATGCTTGGGCCGCCCAATCGCGGTAGCGAGGTGGTGGATAGTCTCAAAGATTTCCCCGGATTCAAGTGGATAAACGGCCCGGCGGGTCTGCAGCTGGGCACGGAGGAAGAGAGCGTGCCCAATCGCTTGGGCAAGGCGCACTTTGAAGTGGGAGTCATTGCCGGTAGTCGCAGCGTGAATTTGCTGCTCTCGACCTTATTGCCGGGGCCCAACGATGGTAAGGTCTCTGTGGCCCGCACCCGCCTGGACGGGATGCGGGATCATATCAGCCTGGCGGTTACCCATCCCTTCATGATGAATAATCCCAGCGTGATCGCCCAGACGGCGCATTTCCTGGCCCATGGACACTTTAAGCGCTGAGACGTGACTCGGCGCTCGAATTAGCCTTTGTTGGCAAACTTGCTGATGTCGGCGTCGGTGGCGCCGTCGTTACACTCGCCGCGGATCTCACCGCGTCCTTCTTCTATGATACGGCTCAGCTCCAGGTAGCCTTCGCGGCAGTAGCCAGTCATGGCGATGGTCTTCTCAAGGCCTAATTCTATCTGCTGCGTCCAGCGGGTCAGATCCGGCTCATAGACAGAGCGTTTCTTGCTGCCCGAGCGTTTCATCTTCTCTATCTGGCGTACCCGCTGCATGTGGGGTTGCTCAAGCGTCGGTAGATCGGCGTACTTCACCCTGTAGGTAAACAGCTTGATGCCGTTGCCCTTGATCGAGGTATGGAAGGTATCTTCAACGCGCACCTTAAAATCATCGACGTCGCGTTTGCTGGCGCAGCCGCCAAGGCCAAGGGTTACTGTGAGCAGCAGTGTGGTGGTAAGCAGTGGGGAGCGTATCGGCATCTTGTTGTTATCTTTATTTTTCGTCGAGGTTAACATTCGTTGCAGGGTCAGCATAACCCAATCGCCGGGGGAGATCACCCTAGGTGACCTGACTTTACCTAAATTGACTCTGGCTGAGTAACTTGGGCTGAGTAACTTGCATTGGCCGAGTAACTTGAACTGGCTCACGTAAATGGGGCGGGATGTGAGAAAATTGTTGTTATTTGTTAGCGTCTTGGCACACTCAAGGTAAGGGGAAATGTGTTAGGAGATCCCCTGTGCTAAGGAGTCTGCATGTCGGCCTTGATCAGCCTGTTTCGTTCATTACTCGGCAGTTTTCGGGATCTGGTGCCCATCATCTGTGTGGTTGCCTTCTTCGAGATCTTCGTGCTGCATCAGGCCCCGGCTAATCTGGCCGAGATCCTGCTCGGGCTGGTGTTTATCGTCTTCGGTTTGACCTTCTTCGTCTTTGGGCTCGAGATGGGCCTGTTTCCCATAGGTGAGTCTCTGGCCCAGGCGCTGGCGCGTAAGGGCAGCGTCTTCTGGTTGGTGGTCTTCTCCTTCTCCCTGGGCTTTGGCACTACTTTAGCGGAGCCCGCGCTGACGGCTGTGGCCAACGAGGCGGCCGAGGTCGCGGCAAATTCTGGGGCCATTACAGCAAGCCAGGATGCCATGGATAGCTATGCCATGGGGCTCAGGCTGACGGTGGCCATCTCGGTGGGGCTGGCGATTCTGCTTGGGGTGATCCGCATACTTAAGGGCTGGCCCATTCATTATCTGATCATCGGCGGTTATCTCTGCGTCATGGTGCTGACGGCCTTTGCGCCTGAGAATATCATAGGGATCGCTTATGACTCTGGCGGCGTGACCACCTCCACCATTACCGTGCCGCTGGTGACCGCCTTGGGAGTCGGCTTGGCCAGCGTGATCAAGGGGCGTAACCCCATGTTGGATGGCTTTGGCTTGATCGCCTTTGCCAGCCTGACGCCGATGATCTTCGTATTACTCTACGGCATGTGGGTGTTGTGATGACTTACCTGAGTGAGATGCTAGACACCCTCTTATTGACCATGCGTGATGTGGTGCCCATCGCCGCCATCTTGTTTGGTTTTCAGCTCGGGGTACTTAAGCGTGCCATTGCCAATTGGCGCCGGGTGTTGCTGGGCTTTGTCTATGTGATCATCGGCCTTAGCCTGTTTCTGGTGGGGCTGGAGCTGGCGCTGTTTCCCATCGGCCAGAGCATGGCCAGTCAGCTGACCTCGCCCGATTTTCTCCACCCTGAGGGCGGCGACACGCCCTTTATCTGGCAAGATTATCTTTGGGTCTACCTGTTTGCCGCGGCTATTGGTTTTAGCACCACGATTGCCGAGCCTTCATTGATTGCCGTGGCGATAAAGGCCAACGAGGTCTCGGGCGGTGCCATAGGCATTCAGGGGCTGAGGATCTCGGTGGCGATCGGGGTGGCCATGGGGATTGCCCTTGGCTGTTTTCGTATCGTGGTGGGTGACCCTATTCATTACTACATCATGGCCGGCTATGTGCTGGTGGTGATCCAGACCTATTATGCCCCTAAGATGATAGTGCCACTGGCCTATGACTCGGGTGGGGTGACCACCTCGACCGTTACCGTGCCGCTGGTGGCGGCGCTGGGGTTGGGGTTGGCAACCAATGTGGCGGGGCGCGACCCGCTTATCGATGGCTTTGGTTTGATTGCCTTTGCCAGCCTGTTTCCTATGATCACAGTTATGGGCTATGCCCAGTTAGTCGAATTCTTAAGTCAGCGAAAATCCGCTAAGGAGCGAGACCATGCGCTTTAAACTTATCGTCGCCTTCGTCGATGAAACCTGTACCGATACCGTGCTCGATGCGGCGAGAGAGGCGGGCGCCACAGGAGCGACTGTCATCAACCATGCCCGCGGCGAAGGACTGGAGAAGAAGAAGACCTTCATGGGCCTAGGCCTGGATATACAGCGAGATGTCATCCTCTGGTTGGTGGAGGAGCACATGAGCCGCAGCATTCTGGAAACCATTTGCCGGGTAGGGGAGTTTGACACTAACCCGGGGCAGGGGATTGCCATACAGATAGATGTGGAGGACGCCGTGGGCGTCGCCCATCAGGTGGAAAAACTCAGCAAAGAGATTGAGGATCAACTATGAAACCAAGCAGGCTAATTAAGAACAGCGACGTCATGAAAGACAGCTATGTGATGGTCGATGGTCTGCATACCGTGGCCGAGGCGATCAAGCTGGCTGTGGGTAACGATGTCAGCATGTTGCTGGTGAACAAGCGACATGAACACGATGAATATGGCATGGTGCTGATGAGCGATATCGCCCGAAAGGTGCTGGCAAAAGACAAGTCGCCGGAGCGGGTCAATGTCTATGAGATCATGATAAAGCCAGTGCTGTCTGTGCATGCCGACATGGATATTCGCTATACCGCCAGGCTGTTCGAACGCTTCGGCATCAACAAGGCCCCGGTGATTGAGGCCGGTAAGATCTTAGGTGTGGTGACCTATCATGACATAGTGCTCAAGGGGATGATGCCCCATCTCTAACGACTTGAGCCAGACAATAAAAAGGGCACCCTAGGGTGCCCATTGCGCTTAAGCGATAGCTAAGGTGCCTAGGTTAAACCTTAGGCGAAACGCTTGTTGAGATAATCTATGATATCTGAGGATTCATACATCCACTGAGTCTCTCCCGCCTGGTCGATACGCAGGCAAGGCACCTTGGCCAGTCCACCCTGTTCTACCAGCATCTGTTGATGCTCGGCTTGTTTGGCGTCGACAGTGACGATATTTAGCCCTTGGCGACGAATGGCGCGGCGTACCTTAACGCAGAAGGGGCAGGCGGCGTATTGATAAAGCTGAAGCCCTTGTGTCTGCTCGTCAATCTTTGCCTGTTCGGCCAGCGGACGCTGACGCTTCTTTGGGGTAAAAACAAAATTCAAAAACAGGATAATGCGGCCTAATACCCAGCGAACAATAAACATTAACGACTCCTAGATAATTTTGATGGGGCGGATTCTAACGCAAGCGTGATGGAGATCAAAGCCTCGACGTAAACTGAGCGCTGGTGAGCGGCATTTCACCCTGTTTGGCGCCAAGTATGTTGTGAAGACACTATGGCCTGTAGCGGCAAATAAAAAACGGCCAAGCTGTCCATAAACTGGAGCCTGGCCGTTTGATGAGGTTAACGCCTCTGCTATTCGGCGCTTAGGGTCAGCAGGGCCTGTGAGGCGCTGGTGTCGAGCGCGGCTTGACTGTCGAGCACGAATACCCGGCCCGGTTCAATCTTGGCCTCTTCAATCAGGTATTGCTTCACGGCCAGGGCCCGGCTCTGAGCCAGCTGACCCAGGGCGTTATCGTCGAGCTGCTGGGCCGAGACCAGATAGTTGTACAGGGCGATATGCCAGCGGGTCTGCAGCTCCTCGTCGCTCAGCTTCTCGGTACTCTTATTCCCGGCACTATTGTCCTGCTGGGCCTGCTGCTGTTTGATCTCCTTGAGCACCTCGCCGGGATCTTTTTGCAGCGTCTTCTCATAGAGGGACTTAAGTGCATCGGAGAGTACCCCTGTGGTCGGGAAGGTGCTGGCGGTGAGTTCAGCTGGCATCTGCGCCTCGGTGAACTTGGCATCATCAAGCTGCGCCTGGGCAACCAGCGCCTGATGTAGCTTGGCCGTCATTAAGGTCTGACTGTCGCTCACCGGATCCACCGCGCCCTTGGCGCTGACGGTGAGTTTAGGCCTGTCGGCCAACCCCTTGGCCAGCTTGCTCAGCAGCGTTTGGCTCTCCTCTGGCAGCGTCGCCAGACCTGGGGTAAAGGCCACCTTATCCAGCTCATCGTCTGAGCCCAAGAGGCCGGCTAACAGGCTGAAGGGCGCGGTGACCGCCTTAGTGATCACATTGGTGAAGGCGATGGCGATGATGCTACCGAAGCTAAAGCTTGGCTCGTTGAGATCGCCAGAGACCTGCAGGCCTAGGTCGATCACCCCGTGTCTGTCTTGTAACAGGGCGATGGCCAGGGTGACAGGCAGAGAGGTTGCCAGGCTGGAGTTACTCTTCTTACCCAGCTGCAGTTGATCGACCACCAGATGGTTGTCGCCCACCAACTGATTGTTCTCTAGCTGATATTTAAGATCCAACGACATCAAGCCTTTGTCTATGTAGTAACCTGCATAGGTGCCCGAATAGGGGTTAACCGAGGTGAGCTCCACATGCTTGAAACTGAGGTCGAGGTCCAGGTAAGGCTGCTCTAGCAGGGGATTGATCTCACCCTTGAGGACGACCGGGGCGTACCTGTCTATCTTGCCCTTGATATCGACCTTGGCGGCCTTCTCGCTGCTGGAGGAGAGGTTGGCGATATTGCCTTCGAGCTGCTCTATGCTGGCGGCGAAGTTAGGGGTGAGCGAATTATCGGCAAAGAAGGTCGAGCCATCTTTGAACACTATCTTGTTGATGCTAAGGGCCATCGGCTTGGCCGCATCGGCGGTTTGCGCTGTGGCCTTTTTCTTGGCAGCTTGTTGTTCCTGTTTGTCATTTTCCTGTTTGTCATTTTTCCGGGTGGCAGGCTTAGCGGCGCCTGATGGGTCGGCATCGGTCACCGCATCATCCGCCGTAGCATCATCTGTCGCCACGACAAGAAGATCCTGGAAGTTAGTGGTGCGATCTTCGTTGATCAGAATGCGTCCGTATGGCTTGTTTAACGTGACCTGATCGATTGCCAGTTTATTGGCCTCTTTATCGAAGTCGAGCTGGTTGAGATCCAACTGCTGCCATTTTACTAGTGTCTTGTTGGCCTTAAGGTCTTTGACCTGAAGATCGTCAACCTGAAGTGTGCCCTGATAATTTAGTTTGCCGTTGGCGTCGGCAAGCAGTTGTCCCGATGTCGCCAGGCGGCCATCGTCAATCTTGATGTTCACAATAGGCGCAATGTAGTTCTGGAACCAGTTAAGGCTAAGCCCCTCGAGTGAAAGTTCGGCGCTGACCTGCTTGGCCAGGGCGTCGATCTGCCCCTGACTCTGCACCTTGGCACTTTGGTTGATGGCTAATGCCAGCTGATAGTCGATGGGCTGTGTCAGGCTCTCATCTACCGCGCCTGTGGAGAGTTGCAGCTGGCCTATCTGCCAGCGGTTCTCCTCTTTAAACAGCTGCTCGGTCAGGTTTAGCTGATAGTTGCTCAGGCTGATCTTCTCAAGCTTAGCGTGCCAGCTTGGTGCCTGAGTGTCTGTCTTCTTGTCAGAATTTGCCACTTGCTTGCTGGTATCGGCTACGGCGACTTGTACATTGGCACCTTTTACATTGCCATCTTGAGTGTCTGCAGCCTGCTCGTTTGCTGTACTAATGTCAGTCGCTTTAGGCGTCTCAGTCGATTTCGCCTTATCACCATTACCTATTGGTGCCAGCAGGGCGGCGAGATCTACCCCTTTATCATCTAGGCGTGCGTTAACCAGGAGGTCGCTCGAGGTCAGGGCGGCGACATCGACTTGCTGCTGGCCAAGATCCGCTGCGATGCCCGAGAGGGCAAAACGTCCCAGGGAGATAAGCTCTCGCTGCTCATGGGTGATCCGTAGGTCACTGAAACTCAGCTCGCCGGCGCTGGTGCTGGCCTCAAGCTGGTCGTCATCCATGGCGACGCGGTACTCGGTGGCGAAATCCACATAGCCCTTGTCCAGTGACACATGGAAGGCCTTATCGACAAAGGTCCACAGCTGCGGCAGATCGATATGGCTCAGGCGGACATCGCCGACAAGCTCGAAGGGCGTGAGCTGCACCTGGCCCTTGAGGGCGATTTTGCCGCCGCGATCGCTATGAAACTCCATGTGGTAGCGGTTGGCCTTCTGCGCCGCCTCATTTTTGGCATCAAGGCTCTGGCCCTCAAGAGGCTGCGGCTTTGCGGCATCGCTGCTCATCTTAGTGGCAACTATGGGGTTATGGGAGTCGAAGCTGGCGACCTTGAGGTTAACCTTGGGATAGCTGACTTGCCCTTGAGTGATCTCATCGAGTAGATGCAGATTGGCATCGACGATCGCCAGATTCTTGAGGATAAAGTGAGGGATCCTCTTACCGTCCTCTGGCTCGGGTTCCGGCTCTGGTTGCGCCTCGCTGTTTTTCGCCAGGGTCTCCAGGATGTCGGAGAAGTTAAACCTTAGCGCCTCTTTGCTATCTAAGCGCTTTACCTCGGCGTGGGGATTTTCCAGTGTGATGTCGGTGAGGCTCAGCCCTTGCTGAAACAGGGAGTCCCAAAATTGGATATTTAGGCCGAGGCGCTTAAAGCCAACAAAGGGCTGGTCGTTTTTTTCCTTGATGGCAAAGTCAGTGAGCTCGACCTCGAGGGTAAAGGGGTTGATCTTCACCTGGGTGAGGGAGACGGGTCTTTGGATCTGGTTCGACAGCTGCTTAGGGATTTGCAGGGTCAGCAGATAAGGAAGCAGTAGACCCAGTAACAGGGTCCATGTTAAATACAGGGTAATTGAGATACCAATATATCTTTGATATTTGGGCAGCTGTTTGTATTTTTGTCCGAGTTTTGCGAAAAATGATGGGACGGAAGACATAATGACCTTAATGACGTTGTAGACGAACTGAAAAGATTCAAGGAAGGGGGGACGGCGAGTCCAATCCGCACGTTTGTGAACCAGTCGCTATAATTTTAGTAGGTTTATTATCGATAATGAACGGCTAAAGATTAAATTTATTTAAATTTTTACGAGATAAATCGACATATATGACAACATTTTACCTCGACGGTCAGGCATTTGAGGCCAAGGCCGGTGAGTCGGTATTGGACACCCTGATACGCCATGGTCAGCGGGTCAATTACTCCTGTAAGAAGGGGGTGTGCAAAACCTGTCTGCTACAACATGTCGATGGCGAGATGGCGATCGGCGCCCAGCGCGGCCTGACCTTGGGGCTCAAGCAGCGTCACTATCTCTGCTCCTGTCAGTGTAAGCCCACACCCGCCCTGCGCCTCAAGTCTATTTTGCCCCAGGACCTCTTCATCGGCGCCAAGATCCAGGAGAAGCAGTTTATCAATGAGGCCGTGGTGCGTGTTCGCTTGGCACTCGATGAGCCTTTGGCGCACCATCCGGGGCAGTATATTAATTTACGTCGCTTCGACGGCCTGACCCGCAGTTATTCACCTACCAGCCTGCCGGGGGAGCCCTTTTTAGAGCTGCATGTGCGGCGTAAATACAACGGTCAGTTCAGTGACTGGCTGTATCACCACGCGGGGATAGGTGAGAGCCTGCTGGTGCAGGGGCCGCTGGGCAGTCGCTATTATCGAACCGCCTATCGCGATGCCAAGCTGATCATCGTCGCCTTCGGCAGCGGCCTGGGAGTGGCCCACGGCATGTTGATGCAGGCGTTGGCCCAGGGGCATCAGGGAGAGATCTTCCTCTATGTCGGCGCACGGGACGATAACGACCTTTACCTGCACCCTAAATTACTTAAGATGATGCTGGAGCATCGCCAGTTTCATTATCAGGCCTGTATCACGGGGCAGAGTGAGAGCAAGGGGCGGCGGGTGATCCACGCCAACCCTTTTAGCGAGGCGCTCAAGTGTCATCAATTCGACCGTCAACAGCACCTGTTTCTCTGCGGTGAACCTGGCCTGGTCAACGAGAGCCGGGAGATCGCCTTTCTTAACGGTTTCCCCATCGAGCGGATCCACAGCCTGTCGTTCGAGTATAAAGATCTGCGTAAACGTCCAAGGGGCTAGCCTAGACTTATGTAGTATCCACAATGGACTGTTATTTTAATCCTAATGTGATAACATCAACTAAATCATAAGGATGTAGCTGTATTTGTCGCCCCTCATTCCCAGGGCAATACAGATTTCAAGGACGGAATATGCTGATACGAATTGCAATTGAAGATGACTTGACCCTGCTGGCCCCCCTGTTTGACCGTTATCGTCAGAGCCTTGGACAAACCTCCGCACTGTCCGACAGTGGTGACTTTCTGCAGGCCCGCCTGCATGAGAATGATTCGGTGATCTTCATTGCTCAGCTGGACCAGGCGATTGTCGGTTTCATTCAGCTCTATCCCTCTTTCTCCTCGCGTCTACTCAAACCCGTCTGGTACTTTGACGATCTTTACGTCGAAGAGGCCTTCCGCCATCAAGGCATCGCCACCCGTCTGGTTGAGAAGGCCAGGGAACTGGCAGACGAGACCAATGTGATGGCTGTGCGCCGCGAGCACCTCAGCGGCGATGGCTTTATCTTTGTCGATGAATGCGACACCCGCGCCCTGTTTGCCGAGCAGGCGGTTAACCAAAACTGATAGGCTGTCTTCAAGGATTTTGCTTGTGGTAAGATAGCGCGGTTTTTTTGTCTTATCCTTGGAGATAAATCGGTGAATAAGAGTCTTATCACTAATTTACTGGCCGCCGCGTTGGTGGTCTGTGGCTATCTTTTTCAGCACGCTATCCTCTTTAGCATCGGCCTGTTTGCCCTGTCGGGGGCGGTGACCAACTGGCTGGCGATCCACATGTTATTCGAGAAGGTGCCAGGCCTCTACGGCAGCGGCGTGGTGCCGGCTCGCTTCGAGGAGTTTAAGGCGGGGATCGCCCATCTCATGATGGAGCAGTTTTTCACCAACGACAATATCGATAAGTTCCTGTCACAGCAGGGGGGCAGCGTGGCGCACATCAACCTGGAGCCCGTTATCGAGAAGGTGGATATGTCGCCGGCCTTCGATGCCCTGGTGACCACGGTCGAGCAGTCTTCGTTTGGCGGCATGCTGGCCATGTTTGGTGGCACAGAGGCGATAGCCCCACTGAAAGAGCCATTTATCAATAAGATGAAGACCTCCTTGGTGGAGCTGTCACAGAGCGATGATTTCTATGAGTTGCTGAAGAATGAGATAGAGCAGCCGGACGTGTTAGCCGATCTCAGGGCGAAGGTGAAGAGCATAGTAGACCAGCGCCTGGCAGAACTCACGCCGCAGTTGGTGAAAGAGATAGTGCAGGAGATGATCAAGCAGCACCTTGGTTGGCTGGTTGTCTGGGGCGGCGTATTCGGCGGTCTCATCGGTCTGCTGGCAGCCTTGCTGGACTAAGTTCTCAAGACTTACTGCTAATAAGCTGTATTTCATAACCTCAATGATTCAGAAGGGAGCCAGGCTCCCTTTTTTGTTGGCTAAAATCTAGGCTATGTCGGTGGCAGGGGAGATTTAACACTCGCTTTACTTTTAGAACGAGGGTAGATTGAAAAGTGATACTTGGCTCACGTTTATGGGCCAAAACCTAATAACTATTATCCCTGCAAGGAAATGCAATGAATCAAGACCAGACCATTAACTATATCGAGATCCCGGTTAAGGATATTGCCGCGACCAAGGCCTTCTTTGGCAAGGTGTTTGGCTGGCAGTTTGAAGATTATGGTCCCGAGTACAGCTGCTTTACCAATGCCGGTATTGCCGGTGGATTTTTTCTGTCGGACAAAGGATTCGATATCGCCTCTGGCTCACCCTTGATCGTCCTCTATGCCAAGGCGCTAGAGGTATGCCTAACCTCGGTTGCCGATGCGGGCGCCGTGATCACTCAGGAGATCTTCTCGTTTCCTGGCGGTCGTCGTTTTCATTTTAAGGACCCAAACGGTAACGAGTTTGCGGTATGGTCTGAGTAAGAATGCCTCATTGTATCGTCGAATATAGCGCGCCGCTGGCGCAGCAGATTGCCATCGACAACCTGGTTGAGCAGGTGCATCGTGGCGCCATCGAGAGTGAGCTGTTTGAGCCTGCCAGTATCAAGTCTCGCGCCTATAGCGCCGAGCATTACTGTGTTGGCGAGGCAAAAGCTGCTAGCTTTATTCATATCAGCTTTAAAATCATGCCGGGACGCACTAGCGAGCAAAAATTGCACCTGATGCAGTGTGTCGATCGCCTGATCGCGCCGCTGTGCGCTTCTGTATCCAGCATCACCATGGAGGTGCTGGATATCGAACGAGAGCATTATTTTAAAAGGTTAAACGATTAAACGGCTGATGAGCCGGGGTTTTATCAGGAGCAGTATGGTCAACGGGAGATGGAGTCCCAGGAGTCATTCTTGAATGCAGCTTACTAGGGCCTTGATGTTGGCGGCGGGCTTGCTCGCCGCGCAGCCCATTTACGCCGGCGAGGTCGAAGATGAGCGAGTGATGCGGGTCTGCGTCGACCACTATCCGCCGTTTCAGATCCTACAGCCTGAGCACCCACCCATAGGCGAGAATATCGCCGCGCTCGAGCTGTTTGCCAGCCTGTTGCAGCGCCAGTTAACCTTTATTGCCAGCCCTAACTTCGCCCGTTGCCTGCATATGCTAGAGCAGGGTAGCGTCGATGTGTTGGCCGGAATATATGCCAAGCCTGAGCGGGCCGCCTTTAGCTATTTTCTGCCCTATCGCAATGATGGTCGCTTCGTCTTCATCAGCCAACAGACGCTGGCGAACGTGAATGACTATGAGGATCTCAGCGCGCTTTCTATCGGTGTGTCGCGGGAGACAGAGTATTTCGATCGTTTCGACAGCGATGCCAAGCTGAATAAGGTGCAGACCAATGATGTGATCTCGGCGACCAATATGCTACTCAAGGGACGCTTCGATCTGCTAATCGTCTCAGAGGTGGTACTGCCGAGCCTGAGGGCCCGTTTCAGTGATTTCGACGACAAGCTTAAGGTGCATCCCTATACCCACGAGGAGCAGCGCCTGGTCTATTTCGGCGTGAGTAAACGACATCAGATGGCGATCCCTTTGGGTGAGATGCAGGCGATTATTGGCAAGGCCTATGAAGAGGGGCGCTTCATGCAGGCGGTCGAGGAGTTTGCCACGCATCATCTCGAGCATTATTGATTCACAGAGCGTTAAAAAGTGCATAAAAAAGAGACCCTGTGGTCTCTTTTTTTATGCTTGTTCAAATCTAGCGTCTAGTAGGCACTCTCGTGCACCGATTGTACCGCACGACCCGAGGGGTCGATGATCCCTTGCAGGCTCTCATCCCAGGCCAGCGCCTCGGGGGTAGAGCAGGCGACCGACTTGCCACCCGGCACTGTCTCGGCGGCCGATGGCAGCGGGAAGTGCTCTTCGAAGAAGCAGCGGTAGAAGTAGGCTTCCTTGGTTTCCGGCGTGTTGTAAGGGAACCTGAACTTGGCGTTGGCCAGTTGCAGATCGTCCACCTGGGTCGCGGCATGTTCCTTCAGGCCATCGATCCAGGAGTAGCCGACGCCATCACTAAACTGCTCCTTCTGACGCCAGGCCACCTCTTGCGGCAGCTTGTGCTCGAAGGCCTGACGCAGGATATGCTTCTCGATACGGCCATCTTTGGACATCTTGGCCTCAGGGTTGATACGCATCGCCGTGTCGATAAACGCCTTGTCGAGGAAGGGCACGCGCGCCTCTAAGCCCCAGGCCGCCATCGCCTTGTTGGCACGCAGGCAGTCGAACAGGTGCAGCTTGTCTAGCTTACGCACCAGCTCCTCGTGGAAGGCCTGGGCGTTTGGCGCCTTGTGAAAATAGAGGTAACCGCCAAACAGCTCGTCGGCGCCTTCGCCAGACAATACCATCTTGATCCCCATCGCCTTGATCTTACGTGCCATCAGATACATGGGGGTTGCCGCACGTATGGTAGTGACATCGTAGGTTTCCAGGTGATAGATCACATCCTTAAGCGCATCTAGGCCTTCCTGGAAGCTGAAGGTGATCTCATGGTGTATGGTGCCTATGGCATCGGCCACCTTCTGCGCCGCCGCCAGATCCGGCGCGCCGGTCAAGCCAACGGCGAAGGAGTGCAGCTGCGGCCACCAGGCATCGCTGGCGCCGTCATCTTCGATGCGGCGCTTGGCGAAGGTCTGGGTGATGGCCGACACCACCGAAGAGTCCAGTCCGCCGGAGAGCAGCACGCCATAGGGCACATCTGACATCAGCTGACGCTTGACTGCGGCTTCTAGTGCCTCGCGCAGTTCTTCCACGCTGGCCTCGTTGTCTTGCACCGCCTCGAAAGACTGCCAGTCGCGCTGGTAGTAGTGGGTCTCACCGCTCTTGGTCAGGTAGTGGCCAGGTTTGAAGGTCTCGACCGTCTTACAGACGGGCATCAGCGCCTTCATCTCCGAGGCGACATAGAAGTTGCCTTCGGCATCATGACCAGTGTAGAGGGGGATGATCCCCATGTGATCCCGGCCAATCAGGTAGCTGTCGCTGCGCTTGTCGTAGAGGACGAAGGCGAAGATACCGTTGAGCTTGTCCAAAAACTCGGTGCCATATTCCTGATACAGGGCGAGGATCACCTCGCAGTCTGAGTTGGTCTGGTAGCTGTACTTGTCACCCAGTTCGGCCTTGAGTTCCTTGTGGTTGTAGATCTCACCGTTGACCGCCAGGATCAGGCTTTCATCTTCTGACAGCAGCGGCTGGGCGCCATGCTCGATATCGACGATGGCCAGACGCTCATGGGCGAGGATCGCCTTGTCGCTGGCATAGATCCCTGACCAGTCGGGGCCGCGATGGCGCAGCAACTTGGACATCTCCAGCGCAACCTGGCGTAGCGGCGTGGCATCGGTTTGGATGTCGAGAATCGCAAATATTGAACACATAATGAAAGCTCCAGAAAACGGTATAAATCTCAGTTGCCAATCACTTTGACAGCATTTTCTTCATCTGCCAAGCCTGAAAATTATCAAAACGTCATAAAATTTGCGTTTTGGATGATGTTTTTGTGGTTTTTATGGCGACGGTTTTGAGTTTTGTTTTGCTGTTTGTGGTTTTAATTGTGAAATCTCTATTTTTGTTCCCATATCTGAGGTGGGATTTGTGCATTCTTAATCTCAGTCTGGATTTTAGTCGAGTTGGTAAAAAGTGGCGTGACTGGCGGATAAATAAACAAAAAGGCTTCCGATGGAAGCCTTTTATTCATGTGTTGCCGAAATCCTAGTTACTCGGCGGTTGCAGTCTTGTTTGTGGTTGCTGGGCGCAGTTGGTGGAACTCGGTGCCGGCATAATAGCCGGGCCAGTCGCCGTTGTTACCCAGGCGTTGAGCGGCCTGATAGTAGACTCCAAGGTCTTCCAGGGCGCCGGAGAGATCCCAGTCGGCGCGATATTCGTCGCAGACATTGTGGTAACAGCCCTTCATCTGCGCTTTCATCTCAGCCTTGTACTTGGCCGTGGCATCATCGACCGGGTTGTTGCCGCCACCGGCAAATACCGCAGGCACACCATACTTGGCGAAGCTGAAGTGGTCTGAGCGGAAGAAGCCGCCAGATTCAGGACGTGTCTCACTCACTGCGGTGCGCTGCTGGCCGCTGGCCGCCTCGATCAGATAGGTTTCCAGCTGTGACTTGCCTTTGCCTACGATAGTGTAATCCGATGTACGGCCATAGATATTGGTGCTGTCCAGGTTGAAGACCGCTACTGTCTTGTCCAAAGGATAGACAGGGTTGGCGGCGTAGTAGCGCGAACCTAACAATCCCTGCTCTTCGCCTGTGGTGGCGACGAAAGTGAGCGAGCGCTTGAGCGGCTTGCCTTGCTTGGCCTGGGCGGCGAACTGGCGGGCGATCTCCAGGATCCCAGCGGTGCCAGAGGCATTGTCCAGAGCGCCGTTATAGATCTGATCGCCCTGCTTGCTGGTGTCCAGGCCGATATGGTCCCAGTGGGCGGTAAAGAGGATCTGCTCATCACTGGCGCCTTGGCCGGGGAGGGTGGCAACCACGTTGTAGCTATCGGCATATTCCGCCTTGTTGGCGAAGGCGATGCTGGCAGATTTTTGCAGTGCGACATTCACCGGGCTGCTGGCGGCGCGGTCGCTTAAGGTCGCCAGGGACAAGCCAGCGCTGTCGAATAGTTCGCTGGCTTTCTCCTTGGTGATCCAGCCTTCGACCTGTACGCGGCTGTCTTGCGTGGCCTTATCCAGTACCAGATCTTGCTGAGCCCCTGTCCAGCTGTTTTCTACCACTGACCAAGGATATGAAGCCGGCTTGGTATCGTGGATGATGATGGCGCCGAGTGCGCCTTGGCGGCTGGCTTCCTCAAACTTATAGCTCCAGCGGCCGTAGTAGGTCATCGCCTTGCCGTTAAACTTGCCTGACTCGGGCAGGGCAAAGCCGGGGTCGTTCACCAGGATCAGAGCGATCTTGCCCTTCATATCCAGGCCTTGATAGTCGTCCCAATCATATTCAGGCGCCTTGATGCCATAGCCCACGAAGACCAGCGGCGCATCTTTAATCTCCACCCCTTGATTGTCATGGCGACTGCCCAGGACGATATCCTGACGGTAGTGCATCGGCAGATCGCCCAGGGTCACGGTTTGCGACTCGCTGGCGGTGTAGCTGACCATAGGCACAGGTTGTAGGAAGCTGTCATCGTTGGCACCGACCAGTCCGGCGGCGGCAAAGGCCTTGCTGAGGTAATCCAGCGTCAGCGCCTCACCCTGGGTAGTAGGGGCGCGGCCCTCAAATTTATCTGAGGAGAGGGTCTGAATATCCAGCCTGAATCTGGCTTCGTTGAAGGCGGGAACTTGCTCTTCGCTACTTAGCTGGGGAGCATGCTGGCTACAGGCGCTGAGGAGCACCAGAGCACAGGTGGGTAGGGCAAAACGCATGGGACTTCCTATTTGTTTTTGTTATTTATTAATCGCGACCACATGATGAATAAGATGACCGGCATTATCAAGGGAGTCGGGGCGATTAAATGTTACGCTTTATGTTTGATGAAAGGCTGATGGCAGCTGGGCTGACAGGGATAAATCTTGTGCAGGTAGAGGATAAAAAACGCGCGGTCTGGACCGCGCGTCTTGGCTAGTGATTTCTTTGGCTAAACAGCTTAGATGACGTCGATATCACCTGCGCAGTCAAAAACATGGTTGGGCCTGAATGGCTCCTTGTCGATATCTTTTATCTGGCTGACGCCGCTGGTGACTAAGATGGTCTCCAGACCCGCCTGGAATCCTGCCAGGATATCGGTGCGCATGTTATCGCCGATGATCACGGTATTTTCCGAGTGGCCGCCGATATGGTTCAGGGCGCTGCGGATTATCCAAGAGCTGGGCTTACCCACGTAGAAGGGCATGCGACCCGAGATGCGTTCGATAGGCGCGCACAGGGCACCACAGGCAGGGCTGTGGGCCGGGCCGTGAGTATCCGGGTTGGTGGCGATGAAACGGGCGCCGGCGGCAACAAACTGGGCGGCCTTGTGGATCATGTCCCAGTTGTAGGAGCGGGTCTCACCGACGATGACAAAATCTGGGTTGATGTCGGTAATGGTAAAGCCAGCCTTATAGAGTTCATGGGTGAGGGCGCCTTCGCCGATCACAAAGGCCTTGTCACCCGTCTGATGCTTGAGGAAGTCTGCCGTGGCCATGGCCGAGGTGTAGAAACACTCCTCTGGTACCTGGATCCCGGCGGCGCCGAGGCGGTTTTGGAGATCTTTACCCGTCTGTACCGGGTAGTTGGTCAGTATGACCAGCGGGTTTCCCTGCTCGAGAATGCGATGGATAAACTTATCGCTGCCAGGGATCAACTTATTGTCATGTAGCAGTACACCATCAATATCACAAATTACGTTTTTCATCTTAGGTCTCATCTTGCTAGCAGAAAGTCAACTGTCTTCATCTAAAACCAATTGTGTTTTAAAAACAACGTAATTTGGTGAATTATTTAGTCTGGCCAGCAATAAAGGGACGCTTTGGGTTTAGTGGTTAAGTTGGCTGGGAGGTTCTGCTGTGGCTCAAGGTATGTCGTCAAAGAGGTAAGGCATAACATACAAGCTGTTTAAGAATGCGCTTACGCCAATAAAAAAGAGACCCTGAGGTCTCTTTTTTAGATAGCTGACAATAAGCCGGGTCAGTCGGCGGCGTAGCCCATGGGGCTTAACAGTTGATCGTCAAGGTAGGCCTTGCCGTCTGTCATACGCAGGCGCTGCTGGCTGAACCACTTTACTACCAGGGGATAGATGGCGTGTTCCTGCTCATGGACCCTTTCTGCCAGAACGCTGGCATCATCCTCGGGATAGACGGGCACCTTGGCCTGCAGGATCACAGGTCCTGCATCCAGCTCTGGGGTCACGAAGTGTACGCTGGCGCCATGCTCGCTGTCACCGGCGTCGATCGCCCGCTGATGGGTATTCAATCCTGTGTATTTCGGTAGCAGTGAAGGATGAATGTTGATCATTCGTCCCTCGAACTGCTTGACGAAATCGTCGCTCAGGATACGCATAAAGCCCGCCAGCACGATAAGATCTGGCTGGTACTTGTCGATGGCCGCCTTGAGTCGCAGATCATAGTCGCTGCGAGACTCGCCCTCATGGGGGATCACGCAGCTGGTATCGATCTCACTCTGATGCGCACGCACCAGGCCATAGGCATCGGGCTTATTGCTGATCACCCCAACGACTTCGGCGTCCAGGTTATCGTCACAACCGTCGATGATGGCTTGCAGATTGCTGCCATTACCAGAGACCAGGACGAGGACGCGACAGCAGTTGGACATTAGCAAATCTCCACTTGCTCTTCGTCGCCATTGCGGCTGGCAATGTCACCGATGAGCCAAGCGTTTTCACCTTCGGCCTTAAGCAGGGTTAGCGCCGCATCGACCTGATCCTGTGGTAGGGCGATGATCATGCCAACACCACAGTTGAAGGTACGGTACATTTCAAACTCGGCGATATTACCGTTTTCCATCAACCAGTTGAAAACGGTAGGCCATTGCCATGAGTCGCCTTTTACAACGGCCTTGGCATCATCGGGTAGCACGCGTGGGATGTTTTCCCAGAAGCCGCCGCCAGTGATATGGGCCATAGCATGGATGTCATGCTTCTCAAGCAGCTTAAGCAGCGGCTTAACATAAATCTTGGTCGGTTCCAGCAGGTGATCGATCAGCGGCTTGCCTTCGAGGTCTTGCTGAGGATCGGCCTTGCTCACTTCCAGTACCTTGCGGATCAGCGAATAACCGTTTGAGTGTGGACCGCTTGAGCCCAGGGCGATCAGCGCGTCACCGGCAACCACTTTAGAACCGTCGAGTACATCTTCTTTCTCGACCACGCCGACGCAGAAGCCTGCTAAGTCGTAGTCTTCGCCTTCGTACATGCCAGGCATTTCGGCGGTTTCACCACCGATCAGGGCGCAACCTGATTGAGCACAACCTTCGGCGATACCGTTAACCACAGAGGTCGCGGTCGCAACATCTAGCTTGCCAGTAGCGTAATAGTCGAGGAAAAACAGGGGCTCTGCACCGGCAACAATCAGATCGTTGACACACATGGCAACCAGGTCGATACCTACGCTGTCATGTTTCTGATAATCGATAGCCAGTCTAAGCTTGGTACCAACACCATCGGTGCCAGACACAAGAACTGGATGTTTGTACTTAGTTGGCAGCTCGCAAAGTGCGCCAAAACCACCTAGGTTGCCCATGACTTCGGGGCGGTGGGTACGTTTAACGGCAGATTTGATATTGTCTACAAGGGCATTGCCTGCGTCGATATCAACACCTGCATCTTTATAGCTTAGCTGGGTAGGAGTGCTCACGGAGGATCCTCTCGGGTACATCGTTATTGGATTTTTATGCGGCGCTATTCTATCAGCTTGTGTAGGCACTCGAAAGGGATGATTTTGAATATTCAAACGGACTTAGGTCACGATTTACCGTGTTTGTAAAACTTTATGTTTTCGATTGTGAACAAATCTACTAGAATCGGTACAATTTGCTGGAAAAACTGGAATAGATCAGGAGAAAACGATGAAAGTGGTCGAAGTTAAGCATCCTCTGGTACGTCATAAGATTGGCTTGATGCGTGAAGGAGATATTAGTACTAAGCGTTTCCGTGAGTTAGCGGCTGAAGTGGGTAGCCTGTTGACCTATGAAGCGACCGCTGACTTTGAAACCGAGAAGGTCACTATCGAAGGATGGAACGGTCCAGTAGAAGTTGAGCAGATCAAGGGTAAGAAGGTTACCGTAGTGCCTATCCTGCGTGCCGGTCTTGGCATGATGGATGGCGTACTTGAGCATGTCCCGAGTGCACGTATCTCTGTTGTGGGTATCTACCGCGACGAAGAGACGCTGGAACCTGTGCCTTACTTTGAGAAGCTTGCCAGCAATATGCATGAGCGTATCGCATTGGTGGTCGACCCTATGTTGGCAACCGGCGGCTCTATGATCTCAACTATCGATCTGCTTAAAGAGCGTGGCTGCACCTCAATCAAGGCCTTGGTATTAGTCGCGGCGCCAGAAGGCATCGCGGCGCTTGAGAAGGCCCATCCTGATATCGAGCTTTACACCGCCTCTATCGATAAGTGCCTTAACGAGAACGGTTACATCCTGCCTGGTCTGGGTGATGCCGGTGATAAGATCTTCGGGACTAAGTAACACGAGCGAAGATTGTTAGACGCCATTGAAAAATGGTGAGCAGTAAAAAAGGAGCCTAAGGCTCCTTTTTTTATGGATCTTTGTCAGTGTTGGCTAGAGCACCATGGCCGCTATCCAACCCGAGATCAACAAGGGGATGTTGTAGTGGATAAAGGTTGGGATCACGCTGTCACGAATGTGATCATGCTGACCGTCGGCGTTAAGACCGGCCGTTGGGCCCAGGGTCGAATCCGAAGCCGGTGAGCCCGCATCACCCAGCGCCGCAGCCGTGCCGACAAGCGCTATGGTGGCCGGTACCGAGAAGCCGAAGCTGATGGCCAGCGGCACATAGATGGTCGCAATAATCGGGATGGTGGAAAATGATGAGCCGATTCCCATGGTGATGAGCAGACCGACTACCAACATCAAGAAGGCCGCCAAGGCGCGGTTGTCACCGATGAGATGGCTGAGGGAATCAACCAGAGTGCCCACGTCGCCTGTGGCCTTGACCACGGCGGCGAAACCGGCGGCCGAGATCATGATGAAACCTATGTTGGCCATCATGCGTACGCCTTGGTTAAAGATATCCTGATCGGCCACATGCTTGAGGGCGCCAGAGAAGCTAAAGATGATAAAGCCGATGAGGGCGCCGAAGATCATCGAGCCGGTATAGAGCTGTACCGCTAGGGTAGAGGCAATAGCGATTAGGGCGATGATAATGTTACGGCGGTTGAGGGTTTCCTCCGGCTCGGCGGCGAGGATCAACTCTTCCTTATACTCTCTTGGCTTGCGATAGCTGATGAACACGGCGATGAATAGCCCCACCACCATGCCCAGGGCCGGGATTAACATGGCCGATGGGATCTGCTCGCGCACCGCATTTAAGTTGTTGCTGGTGAGGTTAGAGAGCAAGATGTCGTTGAGGAAGATACCACCAAAGCCCACGGGCAGGATCATATAGGTGGTCACCAAGCCGAAGGTGAGCACACAGGCTACCAGACGTCGGTCGAGCTTGAGCTTAGACATCACATGCAACAGCGGCGGAATTAAGATCGGAATAAAGGCAATATGAATCGGCAGAATGTTTTGTGATGATACCGCCATGGCCAGGATAGCCAGCAAGAGGAACCAGCGCACCTTGTTGACGTTGCCAGGGGTTTCTTCTTGTCCTAACTGGGCGATCACCTTGCGGGAGATAAGTGTTGTGAGTCCCGAGTGTGACAGGGCCACGGCAAAGGCGCCCAACAGGGCATAGCTCAGGGCGATCTGCGCGCCGCCGCCAAGGCCGGTATTAAAGGCATCGACCGTCTGATCTAGGTTCATGCCGCCGACGAGTCCGGCGACCAATGCACTCACAGTGAGTGCGATAACGACGTTTACTCGGGCAAGGCTAAGGCCCAACATCAAGCAAACGGCAATAACAACTGCATTCATATTGATTCAATCTGATTTTTTAATCTGTAATGGGAAGCTATTTTTGCCAGCAATAGCCCGTGTTGTCCAGCGCCATGGCGTTTTATCTAAGAATTTAGCAAGAGATGTAACCGAACTGTATTCAAGTTTACTGCGTAAGTGTAAATAAGCCTAACCGGCCGGAAAGAAGACGGTGATAACTTGGGCAACTCGATGAATATTTATTAAAAAAAGTGACAATGATCCCAAATTACTTGTGTCCCGCTGGTGACTGCCTATAATGCTTTTGAGTTCAGAATTAAAAGCTTTTTCAATCCATAGATGGAGATAAAAAATGAGCGTATTAGTAGGCCGTCCGGCTCCTGATTTTACAGCTGCAGCAGTGCTAGGTAATGGCGAAATCGTTGATAGCTTTACCCTAAGCGAAGCGATTAAAGGAAAGCCAGCTGTAGTATTCTTCTACCCACTTGATTTCACATTCGTATGCCCATCTGAGTTGATTGCTTTCGACCACCGCATGGAAGAGTTCAAGAAGCGTGGCGTAGAAGTTATCGGTGTTTCTATCGATTCTCAGTTCACTCACAACGCATGGCGTAACACCCCAGTAGACAAGGGTGGTATCGGCCAAGTGCAATACACGCTAGTGGCTGACGTGAAGCACGATATCTGTAAAGCCTACGATGTTGAGCATCCAGAAGCCGGTGTGGCTTTCCGTGGTTCTTTCCTGATTGACAAAGAAGGTCAGGTTCGTCACCAAGTTGTTAACGATCTGCCACTAGGCCGTAACGTTGACGAGATGCTACGTATGATCGACGCACTTCAGTTCCACGAAGAGCACGGTGACGTTTGCCCAGCTGGTTGGGAAAAAGGTGACAAGGGTATGGACGCAAGCCCAGAAGGCGTTGCTTCTTACCTAACTGACAACGCTGACTCACTATAAGCGATTCATATCGTTAGTAAAAGCGTTAGTAAAAAGCTGCCCTAGGGCAGCTTTTTTTATTGCTGAATTTCATGAGCCTCATGTCGTGAGGGCTCATTTACCGTCTTCCTTGCCGTCTTCCTCTAAGCGGGCGAGGGCACAGTTTGGAGTGTCTGCATCAGCTCGCGATAGGAGCGGGTTTCCCTGTCATCCTGGGTAAGACCAAGCTGCTGGGCAAGCTTGAGCAGGCCTTGTTCGTGATATTCCAGCTGGGTCTCATCGTCTGTCATGATCGCCAACTCGGCAAAATCCCCCAGGCCTTCGAGATTGTCGACCGTCACATGGTACTGGTCGATAAAATAGATGCTGCGAGTCTTGGTAAGCTGCAGCACTACCTTATAACCTAAGGTTTGTAGCATATCGGCGGCGCTGTCGATATTGTCGATGCGAGTCGCCTGACACTGCTTGTCACCAGGGCCTTTAACTATCCACAGCTTGATGTTTGATGGGTGCATCTGCCTGATACACAGATGCTTGCTCTGCTGAGCCAACTGCCCCGAAGGGGTGTCGTAGTAGCGATCAAACTCGACATTGTCTTTTAGCATAGTCTCGTGGGGGAGACTCTCTAGCCTGCTTAAGAAGGCGTCTCTATCTTGGAGCCTGTATTTATGCTCGACTTCATACTTGCCGTCAAAATGGGATTGGCTCATGGGGGATTCGCTCATGGAAATTGTTGTAACCTAGGTTAAAAAGCTGGGCCGACTATATCATCTTTCCTTCTCATCGGGGTGAGGCGAGCGGCGGGTTTTGGCACTTTTACTCTTGGCTATTTGATCTAGGCCATTTAATCCGGATAGTTTCAAAGGAAGAATGTTAATGAATTGATCATTTTGTTTACCACTGATATACCTAGAGCAACTCCCTGTGAATTATCGCCCAAGTGGCTTATCCAAGGAGCAAGAAGTCAGCTACCAAACATAGGGTATTAGACGTGCGGTATAACTCGATGCGAATCTCTCTAGCCTTTATCTCTTGCCTGATGTTAGCGGCGCCGCTTCGCGCCGAGACTGTGCTCTCCTATGACGTCAACGGCTCTAGCAGTTGGTATCCTTACTTTATTCCCGAGACCACCAAAGACCCAGGGATCCTGGCCGAGTTGGTGCCGCAGATCTTCGCCTTAACCCCAGTGAGGTTAGATGCAAAACATTATCCCCCTAAGCGGACCAATCAGGCATTGGCAACCGGCGGGCTGGATTTCGATGTGGTTAGCCCCAGCTGGTTCGAGGGAGGGGAGCTTGGCGATGCCTTCGTGCAGTCGCAACCGATTTTTGCCATAAAGGAGCATGTGGTAGTTCTGGCCGGGAACCAGGAGCAGTGGATGGATATCAACACGATCCGCGGCCAGGAGATAGGCACGGTGCGTGGCTACCTCTACCATGATGACAGTGAATATACGCGTATCGATTTCAAGTCTGAACGTGAGCTGATCATCGCCTTGCAGAAGGGGCGAATTCAGGCGGCCATCGCAGGCGATCTTACCGCGCTATATTGGGCCAAGGAGCTGGAGGTGCCCATCGCCCTGGCGGCCGTGCATTCCGATGGCGTGTTGGTGATCCGCCTGCGCAAGGAGCATCAGGCCTTACTTGGACAGATTAACGATGCGATCAGCCAGCTAAGATCCCAGGGCGTCATAGATGCGCTTCTGGCTAAATATACCTCGGGGCAGTCTGTGGCCAGCCGGTTGAGTAAATAATCTTTCGCCGAAATCAAGATTTTCTATCTCGATGCAAATCAAACCGAGTAAGCTAAACGATTGTTTTTCAATCGATCGAATCATCATCTCTTGACGTGCGCCACAAGATATCCGCTAATTGTCGCTCAAGGACATTAGCAAGGATAGATGTATGAATCCAATGGAGTTTGCGATTCCGGCCGAGGACAAGCAGGCCTTTAGTCAATATTACGCGAAACAGATAGCCCCTAGGTGTCGGCGTTATGAGTCGGCTCGTCAGGCGGCGGCCGCTAAGTATCTGGCCCGCAGAAAAATAAGCGCTCCCGTCACCCTGATAGGATTACCTGTCTTTTTGGCATTTTTTGCCCTGAGTTTTTATGGCGCAATAGTGCTCGATTTTGAAGATGGCGTATTTTATATCGGCTTTGCCGGCGCCTTTTTATCTATCGTCGCGGTGGCAAGCGTTATCATCTGGGCGAGTAGCGAGATAAATCAATTGCGCACTAAGATAGTCGATGAGATCTATCCACTGCTGCTCGGCTATTTTGGCAAGAGCTTTGAGTTGAATCCGTCGAACTTACCCGAACTGGATACTTATAAGGACTATGGTCTCTTTCCAAAATATGACAAGGGCTACTTTGACGATTCGGTTAAGGGCAAATACCACAATGTGCCTTTCTTGATGAGAGAGCTGACGCTACTCGAGTATAAAGGGACTAAGGACAATAAACCCCAATACAAGACTTTGTTCGAAGGGCTTTTGATTGAGTTTACGCTATTAAAGAAATTCTCTGGTAATACCCTGGTGCGTCAGGATAAAGGAGTTATTGGCAACAGCTTAGTGCAGTTTAAACAGAAGCTGACACGGGTAAAGCTGGAAGACCCAACCTTTGAGCGAGAGTTTCAGGTGTATAGCGACGATCAAGTCGAGGCGAGATATTTGCTAAATACGGCGACCATGGAGCGTATGCTCTCACTGTCTCGTTTCTACCGTGGCGAACTAGAGGCGAGTTTTAAAGATGGACGACTGCTGATTAAGATCGCCTGCAAGCATAACTATTTTGAACCTAAACTGGATCTGTTAAAGCCACTGGATTTTGTCGATGACATAGAGCAGGTGTTTAAGGAGATCTATGAGGTGTTTGACTTAATTAAAGCCCTGAATCTGGACAGTCGTACAGGGCTGTAAATATCGGTTTAATTATTGATAGCTCGCCGCATCCGCTACGAGCTATCAAGCTCTCACTATCAAGCTCTTAATAAGAGTTACGATTGATACTCACTATTTGTTAGCCGTTAGCACTCGTATCTGTGTCTTGCCCGCTAGCCGACTCGCTGGCTGCTTCATCGCTACCTGTTTCTTCGCTAGGCGTGGCCACCGGCCAGCCGCCTAAGGCCTTCCACTTGTTGACGATATGACAAAACAGCTCGGCGGTGCGCTCGGTATCATACAGGGCGGAGTGAGCCTCTTTGTTGTCGAAGGGGATACCGGCAATCTCACAGGCCTTGGCCAAAACCGTATGACCCAGCGCCAGCCCAGAGAGGGCGGCGGTGTCGAAAGTGGCAAAGGGATGAAATGGCGTGCGCTTGAGGGCGTTGCGCTCAATCGCCTGGGTGACGAAGCCGTGGTCGAAGGCGGCGTTGTGGGCCACTATGATGCTGCGGTGACAATTTGATGCCTTCTGGTGCTTCTTGACCTCTTTAAAGATCTCTAAGAAGGCTTCCTTCTCGCTGACGGCGCCGCGCAGCGGATTGCTTGGGTCTATGCCATTAAACGCCAAGGCTTCTGGCTCTAGGTTGGCGCCCTCGAAGGGTTCGATATGGTAATGCAGCGTCTTATCCAGCACCAAGTCGCCATTATCATCCATCTTCAGCAGGGTGACGGCGATCTCCAGCAACGCATCGGTTTGAGCATTAAAACCCGCGGTTTCAACATCTATGACGACGGGAAAGTAGCCACGAAATCTATGCTTAAGTTTGTGTGCGTCGCAAATATCGCTCATTAAAATATCCAAAGTGAAGAGTGGGGGGCTATTATGAAGTATCCGATGGGAGCTTGTCATGTTTGATTGGTCAATATATGGGCTAAAGGAATGCTAAATTAGGCCGATAGGGATAAGTAACGTAATTAACAAGAGTGACTGTCTATGTGGGTTAGGGTGCTATGTGCGATGACATTCGGGATTGGCTTGACTCTGGCGACGACGGCGCAGGCCGAGTTGCGTCACTATGTTGCCTCCTTGGAACAGTCCTCCTGGCGTCTGAGTGACAATACCCCCATTGTTTGTCGCCTGGAGCATGAGATCCCATCTTATGGCAAGGCGGTGTTTACCAGCCGCGCCGGTAAAGATCATGATTTGAACTTTAGCCTGGATATGTGGGTCAAGCCTGACGAGGTGACCAGCGCCAAGTTGATGAGCATGGCGCCCGCCTGGCGACCTGGTGTGGTATCCCGTCCCATAACCGATCTCACCTATCAGAAATATTTCAGTGGCGAGGTGCCTAAGAAGGCGGCCTGGTCCATGCTCAATGAGCTAGAGCGCGGCATGCAGCCGACCTTCTATTATGCCGACTGGTATAACCGTTCCAGCAAGGTAGCCGTGGGGCTGTCGGCGGCGAACTTCGGTCGTCGCTACGCCGAGTTTAAATCCTGTCTGGCTAATCTATTGCCCTATAGTTTCGATGATATCGCCTTTACTGTGCTGACCTATGAGTTTGGTGGTTCAGAGCTGACCCGTTACTCCAAGGCGCAGATCGCTAAGGTGCAGGAGTATCTCTCTTATGATCCTGAGGTCGAGTTGGTGTTGATCGATGCCTATACCGACAGCTTCGGTGGCCGCTCGGTGAACAAGAAGGTATCGGAGAAGCGCGCCAATTCGGTCAAACAGCTCTTCCTGTCGGCGGGTATCCCCAATGAGCGTATCCATACCTATGGTCACGGCGAGCGTCGCCACGTGGCATCCAATGACACCATAGACGAGCGGGCGCGTAACAGACGCGTGGTTATTCGCCTTAGCAAGCCGCTGGATTAGAGTAGCTTTAGTGAATTAATAATATTTATGGAAACCGGCCAACAAGGCCGGTTTTTTGTTATCGGCCCGGGATAGAAAGCGAGCGGTGGCAAAAGCCTGGTAAAAAACAGGCAAAAAAAAGCCCACTTAATCTTAAGTGGGCCGCAAATAAATCATTGCAATCAACAAATTGAAGGAAGGAAGTCAAGCATAAGAACCAGGGATGAATTCACGTGACTGGCACGGGAACTCGGAGTTCTTGTTTCCCATCTACCAGCGGGGTAGACACTTCCGGAAAACGAGGTGAATTATAGGGTCAGACCATTTGTCCTACAAACTAGAAAAATTCCCACCTTAGATTAGTATTTCTAATATCTAAAGAGGGTGTTTAAAGGGCCGAATTCACACATTTGGGGTATTTGCGCTTGATTACGCAAAATTGCTGCATAATTTCACGATTTATATAATTCATCCATGTTGTTTTTTTATTAACAAGTCAATTTCGCAAATGCCGGATTCGTTTATTTGTAGCCATTGCACGGTTTTTTTTTACTTGTATAGTACGAGGTTATTGGGCGCTAGCTCACAGGTTTACCATTAATAATAACGAGATATCCAGGACGGCTACAGATGGCTCTTAAGACGATTTTATCCAAGCAAACCCTTTTGCTTGCCGGATTAGGTTTAACACTCATGGGTTGCCAGTACCATGCCAATGAAACGGCAGCGGCGCAGGCAGCGGTTCAGCCCCAGGGCGTGGTCGAAACAATTCACGGCGTACAGGTTGCCGACCCTTACCGTTATCTAGAGGAAGAGAGTGACGCGACCCATGCTTGGGTGAAGCAGCAGCAAGAGGCTGGCCATGATTTTCTGGCGCAGCTGGAAAACAAGCAGGCGATCGTCGATCGCATCACCGAGCTGTGGAACTTCGAGAAGGTCACAGCCCCTAACGAGCGTGGTGACAACACCTTCTATTACCGCAACGATGGTCTGCAGGCACAATCTGTCCTCTATGTGAAGAACAAGGCCGGTGAAGAGAAGGTCGCCCTTGACCCAAACAGCTTCTCGACCGACGGCACCGTTGCCCTGAGCGGCGTCTCTGTCAGCGGCGACGGTAAGATCATCGCCTATGGCGTCTCTAAGTCGGGCTCAGACTGGCAGCAGTGGCAGTTTGTCGATGTGGCGACCGGGGCCAAGCTAGGCGACGAGCTCAACTGGATTAAGTTCTCCAGCGCCGAGTGGAGCAAAGACAACAAAGGTGTCTACTATTCTCGTTATGATGCGCCCGAAGGCGGTAACCTGCTGGCCGACGTTAACTTTAACCAGAAGGTTTACTATCACCAGCTGGGCACAGATCAGTCTCAAGACAAGCTGATTTACGAGCGTCCACAGAATAAAGATTGGGGCTTCGGCGCCGAGGTGTCGGAAGCTGGGGATTATCTGTTGATCTCCATCTCTCAGGGCACAGATAGCCGTAACCGTTTCTTCTACAAGTCACTGACCGATGCCAACGCACCTGTGGTCGAGCTAATCAGCGAGCTTGAGGCCGAGTACAGCTTCCTGGGTAACGACAAATCTGTCTTCTACTTCAAGACAGATCTCGATGCGCCAAATGGCAAGATAGTGGCGGTGGATGTGAACCGTCCAGCCAAGGCAAACTGGAAGACGGTTGTCCCTGAGTCGAGCGATCCTATCGCCAGCGTAGCCATCATCAACGATCACCTGGTGGTCAGCTACCTGCACGACGTGCTCGGTAAGCTCACTATCTTCAGCATGAACGGCGTGAAGCGTCAGGATGTCGAGCTACCGGGTAAGGGCAAGATTGCCGGACCATATGGTAAGCGCAGCAAGGATTACTTCTACTACACCTTCAACAGCTACGTGCAGCCACAGACTACCTATAAGTTTGATTTTAAGACGGGTGAGTCTAGCCTGTACGCTAAGCCTAAGGTTGCCTTTAACTCGGACAACTATGTCTCTGAGCAGGTGTTCTACACCAGCAAGGATGGCACGCGCGTACCTATGATGATCTCCTACAAGAAGGGATTGACCCTTAACGGTGAAAACCCAACCCTCTTGTATGCCTACGGTGGATTCTCTATCTCGTTAACGCCAAGATTCAGCCCGGCTAACATCGCCTGGATGGATATGGGCGGCGTATACGCAGTGCCAAACCTGCGCGGCGGTGCAGAATATGGTGAGAGCTGGCACCAGGCAGGCATGTTCGATAAGAAGCAGAATGTGTTCGATGACTATTTTGCCGCGGCCGAGTATTTGATTGATAACAAGTACACTAATCAGAGCAAGCTCGGTGCCTATGGCCGCAGTAACGGTGGTCTGCTGATGGGTGCGGCCGTGACTCAGCGTCCAGACCTGTTCGCCGCCATTCTGCCTGCGGTAGGCGTGCTGGATATGCTGCGTTTCCATAAGTTCACCATCGGCTGGGCCTGGACCAGCGAATATGGCAGCGCCGACAATGCCGAGCAGTTCCCTGCGCTATTGGCCTACTCGCCGTATCACAACATTAGTGAGCGTGACTACCCGGCGACCATGGTGATGACGGCGGATCACGACGATCGCGTAGTGCCGCTTCACAGCTTCAAGTTTGGCGCCCTGCTGCAGGACAGACAGACGGGAGATGCACCTATCATCATGCGAATCGAGTCAAAGGCTGGTCATGGTGCCGGTAAGCCGACGGCGATGAAGATTGATGAATTTGCCGACATTTACAGTTTCTTAATGCATAGCTTCGGCCTTGCGGTGCCGAGCAAGATAGGCGGTTAAGTAAACCAACCTAAAAAGGGAAGTGAATAACTTCCCTTTTTTATTAACAAAATTTTATGCACTTAGTCCCGGCAACAGGGGCGTCAAGCATTCACAATTGCCTGGGCACTCGGTATAGTAGGCCTCTATTTAATCTGAATGTTGAGCCGTTTCTAGCTATGTTTCGTTGGCCTATATCCGTTTACTACGAAGATACCGATGCCGGTGGAGTGGTGTATCACTCTAACTACCTCAATTTCTTCGAGCGTGCCCGCACCGAGTGGTTAAAACAGATAGGGGTAAAACAGACGCAGCTGTTGGCCGACGATATCGCTTTCGTGGTCAAACACGCCGATATCGATTTTAAGGTGGCCGCGCGTTTCGAGCAGGACCTTTTAGTCGAGTCTGAGGTCATAGAGATGAAGAAGGCCTCTATGGTGTTCCGTCAGCGTCTATTGGATCAAGACGGAACCCTCTATTGTGAAGCGCACATTCAGGTGGCCTGTGTGGCATTATCGCGCATGCGGCCAAAAGCCATTCCCCATCATATTGTTCAGGAGTTAAAGGGTGGAAGCTGATATCTCTTTTATCGGGCTGTTTTTACAGGCCAGTCTATTAGTTAAATTCGTCATGTTGACGCTGCTGGCATTGTCCGTGGTGTCCTGGGCGGTGATTATTCAACGTAGACGCCTGCTGACCTCGGCTCGTCAGCGTTCGCTCAAGTTCGAAGACAAGTTTTGGTCCGGTGTCGATCTCAATAAACTCTATAAGGAACTCTCTGCCAGACAGGAGAGCAATACCGGTTTAGAGGCGATGTTTTACGCCGGCTTTAAAGAGTATGCCCGCCTGAGTAACCTTAACGGCAAGGTGCCTGCTGCCGTGATGGACGGCTGTTATCGCGCCATGCGCGTCTCGCTCTCCCGTGAGCTTGATAAGCTGGAAACCCATCTGCCATTGCTGGCGACTATCGGTTCGACCAGTCCCTATATCGGCCTGTTTGGTACCGTGTGGGGGATCATGAACTCCTTTATCGCCTTGGGCGCCGTTGAAAACGCGACACTTGCCATGGTGGCCCCGGGTATCGCCGAGGCACTTATCGCTACGGCCATGGGCCTGTTTGCGGCGATCCCTGCGGTTATTGCCTACAACCGTTTCTCGACTCAGGTGGAGAAGATAGAGATGTCATACGCCAACTTCATGGAAGAGTTCTCTAGCATCCTGCATCGTCAGGCCTATAGTGAGAAGGAAGTCGGCTAATGCAGCAGGGTTATCAACGCAAGAGGCGTCGTCCGGTTGCCGAGATCAACGTTGTCCCTTATATCGACGTGATGTTGGTACTGCTCATCATCTTCATGGTGACCGCGCCGATCGTTACCCAAGGGGTGAAGGTGGATCTGCCCCAAGGGGAGGCCGAAAGCCTGCCCGCCGACAGTAAGCCGCCCGTGGTGGCCTCTATCGATGCCGACGGCGATTATTACCTGGATATTAGCAGCGCCAGCAGCAAAGAGGTGCTGGATCTCGAAGAGATCGCCGTCAGAGTCAGTGCCATAGTGCAGCTGGAGCCTGAGCGCCCAGTGGTGGTCAAGGCCGACAGAAGCATTCCCTATGAGCGGGTGATCCAGTTGATGGTGACGTTACAAAAAGCAGGCGTACCTTCGGTAGGCCTGATGACAGATTCGCCTGAGGAGTAGCAGGTGGCAGGGAAATCAGAATTTACCGTTCCACTCATTATTTCAGCCAGCATTCATGTTGGCGTGATAGTTGTTTTGGCCATGGGCGTCGATTTTAGTGAGAAGCCCAAGGTGGTGCCTCAGGCCAGTGCGCCAGCGGTGCAGGCAGTGGTGGTGGATCAGAAGCGGGTCAATGAACAGGTCGAGAAGCTAAAAGCCGAGAAGCTGGCCGCCGAGCGCAAGGAGAAGGCGCGTCAGGAGGAGCTGGACCGTAAGGCCAAAGAGGCTCGCCAGGCCCGCGAGCGTGAGCAGGAGCGTATCAAGAAGCTTGAGCAGGAGCGCAAGCAGAAAGAGCTAGAGACGCAAAATGCGGCCAAGGCTGCAAAGGCTGCCAAGCTCAAAGAGCAGCAGGAGAAGGAGAAGGCCGCGAAGGCCGAGGCCCAGCGTAAACAGAAAGAAGCCGAGCGCAAGGCAGCCGAAGAGGCCGCAGCCAAAGCCGAAGCCAAGCGTAAGGCGGAAGAGGCGGCTGCCAAGAAGGCCGCGGAAGAGCGCAAGCGCAAGGCAGAAGCCGAGGAGAAACGTAAGGCCGAAGAGGCCGCGCGCCGCGAGCAGGAACGTATGATGCAAGAGGCCTTAGCCGCCGAGCAGGCCGCGCTGTCGCAGACTCGCAACAAGCAGGTGATGAGTGAGGTGCAGCGTTATACCTCGATGATCCGCGCCACGATTCAGCGCCATCTGGTGGTGGATGAGTCGATGCGAGGCAAGAGCTGCCGCGTGTTTATTCGTCTGGCCAAAGATGGCTTTGTGACCGGCAACGAGATAGTGTCTGGTGATCCCGTGGTGTGCCGCGCGACTAAGGCGGCGATCAACAAGGCTGGGCGTTTGCCTGTTTCGCCTGAGGCCGATGTTTATAACAAGCTAAAAGAGATTAATCTCACCGTACAACCGGAGTTTAATTAAAGGAGTTCCATGAAAAACTTGGGAAGATGGCTCATCTTGGGGCTGGCATTTTTAACCATTCCGGCCAAGGCGGCATTGGATATAGTGATCACCGAAGGGGTCGATGCGGCGCGTCCTATCGCCGTGGTGCCTTTTGTGTGGCAGGGTAGCACGCCTATGCCGCAACAGATCTCTGATGTGGTGATGTCGGATCTGACCCGCAGCGGCACCTTTAAGCCGATGGACGAGTTGGGTCTGCCGCAGCGCAATTTAGGCTCGCTGGCGCAGATGGATTTGAAGGCTTGGTCGAATGTGGCCGCCGAAGCTGTGGTCATGGGCACGGTTAAGCCCTATGGCCCAGACCAGTACCTGGTTAATTTCGAGCTTATCGATCTGGTTAAGGCGCAGATGCAGTCTGGCGGCCCTCAATCGGCCAGTGAATACCTGCTCGATAGTCGCGAGACAGTGATCAGCAGCGCCCAGTTCAGGCAGTATGGCCACAGAATCAGCGACATCGTCTATGAGAAGCTTACCGGTATTCGCGGTGCCTTCTTAACACGCATCGCCTACGTGGTAGTGGATCACAAGGCGAAATCACCCTACAAGTTGATGATTGCCGATTATGATGGCTATAACGAGCAGATGCTGCTGCGCTCACCCGAGCCGCTGATGTCGCCAGCCTGGTCGCCGGATGGTCGCCGCTTGGCCTATGTGAGTTTTGAGAACAAACAGGCCGAGGTTTTTGTTCAGGATATCTATACTCAGCAAAGAACCAAGGTGACCAGCTTTCCTGGGATCAATGGTGCGCCTTCTTTCTCGCCCGATGGCAAGAAGTTAGCGCTAACCCTGTCGAAAGATGGTCAGCCTGAAATCTATGTGGTGGATATTGCCACCAAGGCGATAAAACGTATCACCAACCATTATGCCATCGACACCGAGGCCTCATGGACACCCGACGGTAAGTCGCTGATTTTCACCTCAGAGCGTGGTGGTCGTCCGCAGATTTATCAGGTGGCATTGGCATCGGGTAAGGTCACGCGCTTGACCTTTGAGGGGGAATGGAACCTGGGCGGCTCTATCTCGCCTGATGGTCGCAGCATGGTGTTTGTGAATCGCACCAATGGCAAGTTCAATATTGCCCGCATGGATCTTGAGACGCGTTTTATGCAGGTGCTGACCACCACACGTTTGGATGAGTCGCCAAGCATAGCGCCTAACGGTACTATGGTTATCTATGGCACCACCTATCAGGGCCAACAGGTGTTGGCGGCTGTCTCTATGGATGGACGATTTAAGGCAAGATTGCCAGTGGGTCAAGGGGAGGTGAAGTCTCCTGCTTGGTCACCTTTCTTATAAATTTACTACTGAGAACAAGATTAAGGATTACAAAATGGATCTGAATAAGCTGTTTAAAGCTATGGTTGTTGCCCTGCCGATTATGGCGATCAGTGCGTGTAGCTCAACCTCTGAGTCACAAACCGATGCGACTAGCTCTATGAGCGGCAGCGAAAGCAGCGAAATGAATGCCGGTGGTGGCGTTGAGACGGGTGGTGTAGCTCCTATCCTGACACCAGAAGAGCAGCAACGCATTAAGTACCAGGAACTGCGTAAAGAACATATCATCTATTTCGATTTCGACCGCAGCTCGGTATCGTCTGATTTCTCAGAAGTGCTTAATGCCCACGGTGAATATCTGCTCGAGCATCCAAATGTTCGTGTGATGATCGAAGGCCATGCCGATGAGCGTGGTACGCCAGAGTACAACATCGCGCTGGGTGAGCGCCGTGCCAAGGCCGTTGCCAAGTACCTGCAAAGCATGGGCGTGCTACCGAGCCAGATGAGCATAGTGAGCTATGGTGAAGAGAAGCCACAAGATTTCTCTCGCACCGATGATGGCTTTGCTAAGAACCGTCGTGCGGTATTGGTTTACTAAGCGTTAGATAGGGTTAACTATGAAGACTGCCGTTGTTACCGCGGCAATTCTGATGAGTGTTGGCGTCGCAGTAGCGGCGCCTGCGCCCGTTGAGGATGTTGCCGGTGGTTCCTCCGAAGATAGAGTTGCGCGCCTTGAGCGTATCATAAAGGCCAAACAAGCGGCCGAGTTTGAGATGCAGCAGCGCCTAGACACCCTCCAACAGGAGGTACTTGACCTGCGCGGCCTGACTGAGCAGCAAAGCTATCAGATCAATCAGATGCTGCAGCGTCAGCGTCAGCTCTATGACGATATCGCTAACCTGAGTAAGGCTAAGTCGACACCTGTGGCCGCAAACCCTGCGGCGACCAGTTCAGAGACCTCCTCTCTGGGAGAAACCGCCAGCTATGAGCGCGCGGTTAATCTGGTGCTGAAAGAGCGTCAGTACGACGAGGCGATCCCGGCGTTTCGTGAGTTTATCGCGCAATACCCCAACTCGACCTATGCGGCGAATGCTAACTATTGGCTAGGTCAGCTACTCTATAACAAGGGTGAGCTTGCTGAGGCGGGCAAGGCTTTTAATACTGTAGTGAACCAGTTTAAAGAGTCGAATAAGCGTGGTGATAGTTTGGTTAAACTTGGCATGATCGCCCAGAAGCGTAACGATAACGCCGCTGCGAAACGTTACTATCAGCAAGTCGTTAGCGAATATGCCAATAGCGCTGCGGCGCGTATCGCCAAACAGCAGATGGTGGGGCTTTAATCTCTATTTAACCAAAAAACATACTCTTAGTCTGTTTTTCATGCAAACAAAAAAAAATGGGGAATTTGCACTTGCATGAGAAGATGAAAAAGGTATTATAGGCGCCCTCGAAGCGACGTAGTCGTTTGGGCGCTAAATCAAAGAGATTTAGTTGGAAATGGGTCGTTAGCTCAGTCGGTAGAGCAGTTGGCTTTTAACCAATTGGTCGAAGGTTCGAATCCTTCACGACCCACCACTTTTCTGACAGTGGTTAAACAGTTAGGCATCTAAGATGGGTCGTTAGCTCAGTCGGTAGAGCAGTTGGCTTTTAACCAATTGGTCGAAGGTTCGAATCCTTCACGACCCACCACTTTTCTGGCAGTGGTTAAACAGTTAGGCACCTAAGATGGGTCGTTAGCTCAGTCGGTAGAGCAGTTGGCTTTTAACCAATTGGTCGAAGGTTCGAATCCTTCACGACCCACCACTTTTCTAGCAGTGGTTAAACAGTTAGGCATCTAAGATGGGTCGTTAGCTCAGTCGGTAGAGCAGTTGGCTTTTAACCAATTGGTCGAAGGTTCGAATCCTTCACGACCCACCACTTTTCTGACAGTGGTTAAACAGTTAGGCATCCAAGATGGGTCGTTAGCTCAGTCGGTAGAGCAGTTGGCTTTTAACCAATTGGTCGAAGGTTCGAATCCTTCACGACCCACCACTTCTCTAGCAGTGGTTAAACAGTTAGGCATCCAAGATGGGTCGTTAGCTCAGTCGGTAGAGCAGTTGGCTTTTAACCAATTGGTCGAAGGTTCGAATCCTTCACGACCCACCACTTTTCTGACAGTGGTTAAACAGTTAGGCATCCTAAGATGGGTCGTTAGCTCAGTCGGTAGAGCAGTTGGCTTTTAACCAATTGGTCGAAGGTTCGAATCCTTCACGACCCACCACTCTCTTGCCATTTAATTCCTTCACTTCATTTTCCTATTTGATATAGTTGTAACTGAGTAGATTTTAGTTCTTCGAGATTAGAATTCAGTCAATTGACTTTACTTTTTACCTCTATGTTGATTTAAGACTTGAATCCTTAGCGATCCACCACTTTTTCTGGGTGGTTAAATCATGATAGGGATTTAGAAAGTTGTTAGCTCAGTCGATGCTTTTAAAGCGAAGAGGCAGTTGGCTTTACTTTTTAACTCCACATTGGTCGAAGGTTCGAATCCTTCACGACCCACCACTTTCTTGCCATTTAATTCCTTCACTGCATTTTCCTATTTGATATAGTTTTAACTGAGCAGAATCTAGTTCTTCGAGATTAGAATTCAGCCAGCTGACTTTATTTTTTACCTCTATTTGGGGTTAAGGCTTGAATCCTTAGCGATCCATCACTTTTTCTGGGTGGTTAAATCATGATAGGGATTTAGAAAGTTGTTAGGTCAGTCGATGCTTGTAAAGCAGAGAGGCAGTTGGCTTTACTTTTTAACTCCACATTGGTCGAAGGTTCGAATCCTTCACGACCCACCACTCTCTTGCCATTTAATTCCTTCACTGCATTTTCCTATTTGATATAGTTTTAACTGAGTAGATTTTAGTTCTTCGAGATTAGAATTCAGCCAGCTGACTTTATTTTTTACCTCTATTTGGGTTTAAGGCTTGAATCCTTAGCCATCCACCACTTTATCTAGGTGGTTAAATCAAGAGAAGGACTTGGAAAGTTGTTAGCTCAGTCGATGCTTTTTAAGCAGAGAGGCAGTTGGCTTTACTTTTTAACTCCACATTGGTCGAAGGTTCGAATCCTTCACGACCCACCACTCCCCTTGATATTTAATTCCTTCACTACCTAGTATTCCTCTTGCTATTCAATTCCTAAGCTATTTAAATATTGATCTATTCTCTCTCATTTCTGATTTAGTGCTAAGTCCCTATGCATTAACCGCCTGATTTTTCCTCGTAACTTTGAGTTGAGTTTGCTGTTCAGATTGCATTTGCCCAACCTAGACTAATTCACTAGCTATTTCTCAAATATTAGGCATGGCTTTTAGACCTTGGTCTTATAGACGTTTTGCTAATGTTACTTGTTTGTTAACTCCGTCATATTCGTTGCGATAATAATGAAAAAGGGAGAGGACAGATGAAAAACGCAAAAGTGTCTTTGCTGGCTGCGGCGACCTTACTGGTGCTAGGTTCCAGTGCCGCTATGGCCGAGACAGAGTTCAAGTTTGGTGGCTATGTAAAGGCCGATGTCATGTTCAGTGACTACAGCAATGGTGCACCGGACTCAGGCAATCTTTCTCGCCAGTTTTATGTTCCAGGTACCATTTATGGTACGCCGGGCAATGGCAAACAAGTCGTAGATTTCCAAGCGAGAGAGTCTCGCTTTAATTTTAAGACGACGACAGATCTCGATGGTCACAAGCTGACTGGCTTCATCGAGCTGGACTTCATGACTCATACAGACGGCAACGAGAGGGTATCGAACAGCTACTCTCCTCGTATTCGTCATGCATTCGTGAGTTACGATAACTGGACCGTGGGTCAGACCTGGAGTACCTTCATGAATCCAGGCTCTTTGCCTGAGAACCTCGATTTTGTGGGGGCGGCCGACGGTACGCCTTTCGTGCGCCAAACGCAGGTCAGATACACCAATGGCGGCTTCCAGTTTGCCTTGGAAAATCCAGAAACTACGGTAACTCCTAATGGCGGTGGTTCACGTATCACCAGCGGTAGCGGCATAGTGCCAGATTTCGTGGCGCGTTATAACTTCAAGACCCAAGGCGGTGCAAAGTTCACGCTGGCAGGTATTGCGCGTCAACTTAACCTTGAGAAGAACGGTATAGATTCTCAGACCATGGGCTATGGCGTGAACTTTACCGGGGTGATTCCGGTTGGTGATGATGATCTTAAACTATCGGCGACTGCCGGTGATGGTTTAGGTCGTTACATGGCGCTTAACTATGCCAATGCCGGTGTGTTAGACGCCGACGGCGACATCAAGAGCATCAGTTCTTACGGCGGCTTTGCCTCTTATCGCCATTGGTGGAACGATAAATGGCGTTCAAGTTTTACCCTGTCAGGTTTTAAGGCGGATAACGATGTGGCCTTGACCGGTGGCGCGGTGAACGAGGAGTCTTACTCTGGCTACATTAACCTGCTCTATTCGCCAGTCAAGCCTATGACGGTTGGGGTGGAATATATGTATGCTGAGAACACCAAACAAAATGGGGACAAGGGCGAGTTGAATCGCGTGATGTTCTCGGTGAAATATGTGCTCTAGGGCGTGAACTGAACATAAAAAAGGAGGCTTAGCCTCCTTTTTCTTTGCCTCAATTACAGCAAATTGTTGTCGCGAACATATTGTTCAAATTCGGTGCAGCCACCGATATGCTCTTGATCGATGAAGATCTGTGGCACGGTTTCAACTGGCTTGCCTACCGTCTTTTCCAGATCGGCCTTAGTGATACCCTCTGCATGAATATCGACATACTTGAATTTGAAATCATCACGAGATTCAACCAGTTGCTCTGACAGTTGAACGGCTCTAACGCAGTATGGGCAGCCTGGACGGCCGAAAATTACAACAAACATATTCGCTCCAGAAGTAAATGTTGGTGACTTTATACCATAGGCCGGCTGGGTTTGCATATGACAGATCATACAAACTTATGCTGGCTATCGAATCGGCCCCGATAGTCGAAGAAACGCTCGACAAGTTCCCAGCCGCGTTTGCCCTTCTTGAGGAGCAGCAGATCCGGCATACGAAAATGGTCCCGCGCGGCGATCACCTGGTCGACCTTGCTAAAGGTGGGTTGTTTCTGGCCTGGTGTGCGTGTGTGTTGATGCACAAAGACGCCATAGAAGGCGCGGATCTGCGCCTTGGTGGCAAAATTGAAGTAACAGCAGAAATCGTTGCCCTCGATATCCAGGTAACGCACCCTGAGCCTGTCGTTGTCGGCCTCAAACAGCATCTCCTGGCAACGGAACAGGTGATGATGTTTCTGTTGTAGCACCTCTTTAAGACGCTTGTCGGGATCGATTAGCGTTGACTGACAATGTTGGCACACCTTGGCGGCAATATCGTTCTCTTCACCGCAATTTGGGCAGGCCTTGGAGCGAAATCGAAAGTCGCATTGGTGCTTGCTATCGCCGTCATCGACCACGGCCTGACAGCGTCGTCCGAAGTGCTCGATAATATCGCCATCACCGTCTACCAGCCCCCAGAAAATGTTGGCAAAGCCACATTCGGGGCAGGGGACTTGCACCGGCACGCTCTTGCTGTCGGGTTTGGGACGGCCAACTTCGGGAAAGAAGAGGTCGAAGCCGTTGGCGGCGTAGTCGATCACTAAGCAATCCCGCTTGCCTTCGCAGATCCTCAAGCCCCGGCCGACCATCTGCTGGAACAGGCTCACCGATGCCGTGGGCCGCAAGATGGCGATAAGATCCACATGGGGGGCGTCGAAGCCCGTGGTGAGTACCGCAACATTGACCAGGTAGCTGAGCTCGCGGCGTTTGAAGGCATCGATAATGGCATCGCGCTCCTGGCTTGGTGTATCTGCGGTGATTAGCCCCGCCTCGGGGCTGTCCAGTAGGGTCATGATCTCTTTGGCATGACGCACGGTCGCCGCGAAGATGATAGTGCCGGCGCGGGTGTTGGTGAGCTGTTTTATCTGCTCCACAATCGCCTTGGTGGCGCGGCCCGCGTGATCCAGCAGAGAGTCGACTTCGGCCTCATTGTATTCACCGTTGGCATTGGGTGAGAGCTCGCTGAAATCATACTGGGCCGACAGGCCATCAAGTACCTTGGGCGGTGTCAGAAAGCCCTGTTTAATGAGCGGGCGCATCGGCAACTCGAAGATACAGTGCTCGAACACCGGCTGCTCGGTATTGCCAATCTTGCCATGGTAGTGATAGCGATAGATCCAACCGCTGCCCAGGCGATAGGGGGTTGCCGTCAGGCCCAGCAGCCTGAGTTTCGGATTCTGCGTCCTTAGATGACTAAGCAGCTGCTGATACTGGCTCTCTTTCTCATTGGAGACCCGGTGACACTCATCGATGATCACCAGCGAATAGGGCTCATCAAACTGCTTGGGGTTACGCACCGCCGATTGAATGCTGGCCACCACCGTCTTGTTGCGGGTCGATTTTTGTTTCAGCCCCGCGGAAAAGATACTGGCCTCATCGGTCAGTAATCCAACTTTCTCGGCGTTTTGCGCCACCAGCTCCTTGACGTGGGTGAGCACCAAAGTGCGCCCCTTGGCGATGCGGGCAAGCTCTGCGATGACGATACTCTTGCCAGCCCCTGTCGGGAGCACGAGCAGGGCGGAGTCATCACTGTGCTTAAAGTGGTTGATGGCCGCATCCACGGCTTGGCGTTGGTAATCTCTGAGTTGCAAGGCAATTGATGGTCTGTGATTGGGGCAGTCAGGATAGCAGCGCAGCTTGGTAGCGGCTAGGGGAGATATAAAAAAAGCCCCTCGAAGAGGGGCTAGAAGAGAGAATCTAATTCAGCAAAAAGGTTATTCGCTGCGGTTGAGACGCGTCTCAATCAGGGTGTCGATCACCGCTGGATCGGCGAGGGTCGACGCATCACCTAAGTTAGTCACCTCGTTGGCGGCGATCTTACGCAGGAAGCGGCGCATGATCTTGCCCGAGCGTGTCTTAGGCAGACCGCCGGCCCACTGGATCAGATCCGGCGTCGCCAGGGCGCCAATCTCTTTTCTGACCCATTGACGCAGCTCCTGACGCAGCTCTTCGCTTTCCTGAGTGCCCTTGGTCAAGGTGACATAGGCATAGATGCCTTGGCCCTTGATGTCGTGAGGGTAGCCCACCACGGCGGCCTCGGCGACATGCTCGTGAGCCACCAGGGCGCTCTCGACCTCGGCGGTACCCAGGCGGTGGCCCGATACGTTGATCACGTCATCGACACGGCCTGTGATCCAGTAGTAGCCATCTTCATCGCGGCGCGCACCGTCACCGGTGAAATACATGCCACGGAAGGTCTTGAAGTAGGTCAGCGCAAATCTGTCATGGTCGCCATATACGGTGCGCATCTGTCCAGGCCAGGAGTCGAGGATCACCAGGTTACCCTCGGCTGCGCCATCTATGATGTTACCCATGTTGTCCACCAGTGCCGGCTGTACGCCGAAGAAGGGGCGAGTGGCCGAGCCTGGCTTAGTATCTGTGGCGCCCGGCAGTGGCGAGATCAAGATGCCACCGGTTTCGGTTTGCCACCAGGTATCGACGATAGGGCAGTTCTCATGGCCGATCACCTCGTGATACCAGCGCCAGGCCTCTGGATTAATAGGTTCACCCACAGAGCCCATGATGCGCAGCGAGCTGCCATCGAAGCCATCGAACTGCTCCTTGCCTTCTGCCATCAGGGCACGGATCAGCGTCGGCGCCGTGTAGAGGATGTTGACCTTATGACGGTCGATCATCTCACCTAGACGGGCTGGGCTTGGGTAGTTAGGGATACCTTCGTGGATCAATATGGTCGCGCCGTTAGCCAGCGGGCCATAGACCATGTAGGAGTGACCGGTGATCCAACCCACATCGGCGGTACACCAGTAGATCTCACCCTCTTTATAATCAAACACATATTCGTGAGTCATCGAGGCATAGACCAGGTAGCCACCCGTGGTGTGCAGCACGCCCTTAGGGTTACCGGTAGAGCCAGAGGTATAGAGCAGGAAGAGGGGATCTTCGGCGCCCATCTCTTCGGCCACGCAGTGCTCTGAGGCGGTTTCCATTAGCGACGCCCACTTGATGTCGCGTCCCTCAACCCAATTGACTGGGTTGCCGGTACGCTCGAGCACGACCACCTTCTCGACACAGGTCACGTCTGGGTGAGACAGGGCCTCATCTATATTGGCTTTCAGCGGGATGGTACGGCCACCGCGCACGCCTTCGTCGGCGGTGATCACAACTTTTGACTTGCCGTCGATCACTCGTGAGGCGATAGAGTCAGGCGAGAAGCCACCGAACACCACAGAGTGGATGGCGCCGATGCGGGCACAGGCCAGCATGACTACGGCGGCCTCGGGCACCATTGGCATGTATACGGTGACCACGTCACCACGACGCACGCCTTGGCTGCGTAGGGCATTGGCAAACTTACACACCTCTGTATGGAGCTCGCCATAGGTGAGGGTGCGTTGATCGGCCGCGTCATCACCTTCCCAGATGATGGCCAGCTTATCGGCGTTGTCGGCCAGGTGCCTGTCGAGACAGTTGACCGAGGCGTTTAGGGTGCCGTCATAGAACCAGTTGATCGACAGGTTGTGATCGTCGAAGGAGGTTTTCTTGACCTTAGTAAAAGGCTTCATCCAATCGATGCGCTGGCCATGGTCTCTCCAGAAACCTTCGGGGTTAACCACAGATTCCTGATACATCTTCTTATATTTCTCGTCATTAATATGGGCATTCGCCGCGATTTCGCTTGGAACTTTGTAGAGAGACTGGGTGCTCATCTGACTTCCTTTTATTTCTAATTGTGCGTAGATAAAGTATGGAATGCTTAGGCTATTTACCTCTATTAGACCTTGGTCTAGTAAAAAAATATCCTTTATTTTTAGTCTGTTGTGATTATATTTGCACGAGATTTAAGCTAGTATTTAGCGCAGAATAATTAAAAGAATTGGAATTGCTATGAATCTGACTCTGGTTGTCGGCGTGATCGCCCTGTTATACGTGTCGCTTCTCTTCCTGTTGGCTTGGGGAGCGGAGCGCTGGTTTGGGCGGATCACCAAGAAGATACAGACATGGATTTATGGTTTAAGTTTAGCGGTTTACTGCTCCTCCTGGAGCTTTCTCGGCACCGTCGGTCAGTCGGCGCAAGATCTCTGGTCCTTCCTGCCTATCTTCGTCGGTCCCATACTCATCTTTACCTTCGGCTTCGGTCTGTTGCGCAAGATGGTGATCGTCTCCAAGGCGCAAAACATCACCTCTGTGGCCGACTTTATCGCCGCCCGTTACGGCAAGTCACAGACCATCGCCGCCATCGTTACCCTGATCGCCCTGTTTGGCATCATGCCCTATATCGCCTTGCAGCTTAAGGCCATGGTGTTTAGCCTCAACCTGTTTCAGCCCGAAGACGCCCAATACGATGGCGCCTGGGTCTCCCTGATAGTCACCGGTATCCTGGCGATGTTTGCCATCCTGTTTGGTACCCGTAAGTTGGATGCGACCGAGCACAACCCAGGTATGATGCTGGCGATCGCCTTTGAGTCTCTGGTCAAGCTGGCGGCCTTCCTCTTGGTGGGGGGCGTGATCAGCTTTGGTTTCTTCGATGGCTTCGGTGATATCTGGGCCCAGGCCACCGAGCGTCAGCTGATCAATAATCCCGAGCTGCGGCTGGAAAATCTGATGCCCCAGTTGTTGGTGGGCATGGCGGCGTTTCTCTGCATGCCGCGCCAGTTCCACGTGATGATGGTGGAGTGCAAGGATGAGCGAACTTTAGTTAAGGCCAAGTACCTGTTTCCCCTCTATCTGATCCTGTTTGGCATGTTTGTGGCGCCGCTAGCCCTGGCGGGTAAGCTGATGCTAGGGGATAGCGTATCGGCCGATACCTATGTGATTAACCTGCCTTTGGCGCTGGATCAGCCCATGTTGGCGGTGATTGCCCTGCTTGGGACGCTGTCGGCGGCCACCGGCATGGTGATCGTTGCCGTGGTGACCATCAGCGTCATGGTGAGCAACGAGTGGCTGGTGCCTCTGATGTTGCACTCGGGCAAGATCCGTCAGAAGAACTTCAGCCAGTTTTCGCAGTTCCTGCTCAATGCCCGTCGCATCGCCATAGTCCTTATCTTGGGGTTGGGGTATTTCAGTTACCTCTCCTTCATGAACAGCGATTCGCTCTCGGCGCTGGGCATGCTCTCCTTCGGCGCATTTGCCCAGCTGGCGCCCGCGCTGATTGGTGGCATGTACTGGAAGCACGGCAATCGCGGCGGGGTGTATTTGGGGCTCATCGTCGGCTTTGGTCTCTGGTGTTACATACTAGTGCAGGGGATGAGCGACAGTCAGGGGGTGTTTGGCGGCGAGCTGGCGCTGCTCGACAGTATCAACCCCAACATTCGTGACATTCTCACCGCGCTGCTGGCAAACCTCGCCTGTTATGTGCTTGGCTCTATCTGGTTTCGCGCCGGGGTGGCCGAGCGCATCCAGGCCAGCGCCTTCGTGACGCCGGGCGAGCTGAAAAACACCAGTAACCGCAAGGCATCGCCCATCTCCCAGCAGGATCTCTTGATTCTCGCCAGCCGCTTCGTCAGCCCCACCCGGGCCTATGAGAGTTTCTCCCGCTTCTCCGATGAGGCGGTGCGCAGCGACAGCTGGCACAAGGTGGCCTCGCCGGAACTAATCGCTCACACCGAACATATGTTGGCTGGCGTCCTGGGGGGCTCCAGTGCCTCCTTGGTAATGGACTCAGTGCTGCAGGGGCGAGATCTGGCTTTGGATGAGGTGTTTAGCCTGGTGGATGAGGCCTCATCAAAGATCATCCTTAGCCAGGACATGCTCAGGGGCGCCATAGAGCACGCCTATGAAGGGATGAGTGTGGTGGACAAGGAGCTGAATCTGGTGGCCTGGAACTACAAGTATGTGGAGCTCTACGACTATCCCGAAGATTTTCTGCAGGCCGGCATGCCTATCGCCGATGTGGTACGTTTCAACGCCGAGCGTGGCTACTGCGGCCCCGGGGATGTGGAGGAGCAGGTGGCCAAGCGGGTGCAGCATATGCGTAACGGCACCCCACATGTATCCGAGCGTGAGCGTCAGGATGGCAAGGTGATCAAGATCCAGGGCAATCCTATGCCCAGCGGCGGTTTCGTGATGACCTTTACCGACATTACCCAGTACCGCGAGCAGGCCAGAGCGCTGCAGGAGGTTAATGAAACCCTTGAGGCCAGGGTGAAGGAGCGTACCTATGAGCTGGCGCTGCTCAACAGCCAGCTACTTGAGGCCAAGGCCCAGGAGGAGATAGCCAACGCCTCCAAGAGTCGTTTCCTGGCCGCCGTCGGCCACGACCTGATGCAGCCACTTAATGCCGCCCGTCTGTTTACGGCGTCTCTGGCACAATATCCGAATCTGGATCAGGAGGGGCGCACTACGCTTTCCCACGTCAATAGCTCACTCAAAATCGCCGGCGAGCTGCTAACGGATCTACTGGATATCTCTAAGCTAGATTCCGGCATGGTGGAAGTAAACCGCCGCGACTTCTCGGTGGCCGAGTTGCTGGAAGGCTTAGCGGTGGAGTTCGATGCCATGGCCAAGGATTACGGCATCAAGTTTTCCATGGTGGCCAGCTCCAGCATCATCAGCTCAGATCTCAGCCTGCTCAGGCGGGTGCTGCAGAACTTTCTCACCAACGCCTATCGGTATGCCAAGGGCAACCGGGTACTGCTGGGCTGCCGTCACCGCGCCGGGGCGCTGGAGATCCAGGTGATCGACACCGGCTGCGGCATCGACGAGCAGGAACTGGGAGAGATCTTTAAGGAGTTCAAGCGTCTGGACAACCCCGAGAGTAAGAGCGTCAGCGGTTTAGGTTTAGGGCTAGCCATCGCCGATCGCATCGCCCGTGTGCTGGGCCATGACATTAAGGTGGTCTCCAAGCTGGGGCTGGGCTCCATGTTTTCCATCACAGTGCCGCTTGGCGAGAAGGCCAAGGTGGCCCTGCCTAAGAAGGCCAATCCCGTTATGCAACCACTGGCCGGGGTAAAGGTACTCTGTATCGATAACGAAGAGGCGATCCTAGCAGGACTCGAGAGCCTGCTCAGCCGCTGGCAGTGCGAGGTGATCTGCGCCAGCGATCTGGCCGATGCCCGCATCAAGCTGGGGCTCAAGGGGGTGGCACCCGATATCGTGCTGGCGGACTACCATCTGGATCATGGCCAAAATGGCGTCGATGCCATGGACGGGATCCGTGCCCTCTATGGCGCTCATCTGCCGGGGATCTTGATCACCGCCAATACCCGTAAAGACTTGGTGGAAGATGTGCAGCAGCGTGGCTATCACTACATGGCCAAAATGGTTAAACCCGCGGCGCTGCGCGCGCTGATATCCAGTTTAGTAAAGTAAGAATACATCAACAGCGAAGGAGTGAAGATTGCGCTTGGTTAAATATCTAGACCAACAGGTGACGCCGAGTAAGATAGTCTGCGTCGGGCGAAACTATGTCGAGCACATCAAGGAGCTTAACAACGAGATGCCCGAAGAGATGGTGCTGTTCGTTAAGCCTAACTCGGCAATATCCGAGACGTTACTCAGCACAGATCAAGAGCCGCTACACTATGAGGCCGAACTCTGTTTCCTTGTGAAGGCGGGCCGCTTTGAGGCTGTGGGAGTCGGCTTAGATCTCACCAAACGTCAGCTACAGAGCCGTCTCAAGGCCAAGGGGTTACCCTGGGAGCGGGCCAAGTCTTTCGATGGCGCCGCGCTGTTTAGCGAGTTTGTACCGTTTGATGGCGATCTCGACTCACTCTCGTTTCGCCTGATCGTCGACGGTGAGCTGCGCCAGCAGGGGGATGTAGCCTTGATGCTTAATCGCCCCGAGGCCATGTTAGTCGAGATAGCCAGTTTCATGACCCTAGAAGATGGCGACATCCTGATGACAGGCACACCCAAGGGGGTGGGGCAGATAGTCGAAGGTGAGCACTTTACCCTCGCGCTCTATCAAGGGGAAAAGCAGCTTGTCAGCCAAAGCTGGGTGGCACAGTAAAGTGCGAATGCCCTAGTGCCAGCTTCTGTAACACTCGAATGCATGCCAGCTTGGGAAGGTGTGAGGACAAGTAACAACAGGTTTTAAGATGAAAAATTATTTTGATAGCCCTTTTGCCGGCCAATCGCTAAAGGAGCAGGTCACCAATCCCAACATTATCGTGGGCGAGCATAGCTATTATTCGGGCTATTATCATCAACACAGCTTCGATGATTGCGCCCGCTACCTGGCACCCGATAGGGACGATGTCGACCGGCTTATCATAGGCAACTACTGTTCCATTGGTTCTGGCGCCGTGTTTATGATGGCGGGCAATCAAGGCCATAGAAGCGACTGGGTCAGTAGCTTTCCCTTTTTCTATCAACAGGGTGATAGCTTTTCTGGCGCCCAGGATGGGTTTGTCCGCGCCGGTGATACCCTGATAGGCAACGATGTCTGGATAGGATCTGAAGCGATGATCATGCCCGGAGTCACAGTGGGGGATGGCGCCGTTGTTGCTAGTCGCGCCGTGGTGACCAAAGATGTGCCGCCTTATGCCATAGTAGGCGCCAACCCAGCGAAATTGATCCGCTATCGTTTCCCGGATGAAGAGATAGCCAAGTTAATGGAGATGCAATGGTGGCACTGGAGTGATGACAAGGTGAGAGCGGCGATGCATCTGCTCTGTAGCAAGGATATTGCCGGCCTTTACGCCTATTGGCAGCAGACCCGTTAACGTCTGCAGCGCGCCGCAGTCAGCGGCGCGTATCTGCTTTTATATTTACCCGTAAATTCATATAAATCATCATTTTTACTCTCTAGCTGTAACGTCCATTTCTTACTCCCTGCTTTCTTACTCCCTGTTTTCTTACTCCCTGTTTTCTTACGCCCTGTTTTCTTACCTCCTGTTTTCTTACTCTCTGTTTTCTTAGTTCGGTTTTTTCGAGCGAGTACCTAGTGAACTAGTTGACCTGACATTGCACCTAGGTATACTCGAATATCAAACGTGTTGTAAAAAATATAAAACAAAGCCGCATCATGGCGGCGCAACCTAACGATTAAGGAAAGCCGGATGTCACTCGCTCGCTGTAACTCTTATTACAATGCCACCATCAAGCAGGAGACCCATTATCCAAGCCTAGAGGGGGGGCTGGATGTCGATGTAGTGATCATAGGTGCCGGTTTTACCGGTGTGGCGACAGCACTGGAACTTGCCGAGCGTGGTGTCAAGGTGGCCGTCGTGGAGGCAAATAAGGTGGGCTGGGGGGCAACCGGTCGTAACGGCGGTCAGGTGACCGGCAGTCTATCTGGCGATAACGCCATGGTGAAACAGCTGCGTAATCGTATCGGCCATGAGGCGGAGGAGTTTGTCTGGAACCTGCGCTGGCGCGGCCATGAGATCATAAAAAAGCGGGTAGAAAAATATCAGATAGATTGTGACCTTAAATTCGGTCATCTGCATACCGCCTATAAGCCGGCCCACATGGCCGAGATGCAGACTACCTATGATGAGGGGTTAAGGCGGGGCATGGGCGATGAGCTAACCTTGCTGAGCAAGTCCGACATTCCCGACTATCTGGACACCCCGCTGTACCACGGTGGCTTATTGAATCGCCGCAACATGCATCTGCACTCGGTCAATCTCTGTATCGGTGAGGCGCGGGCCGCCGAGGCAAACGGCGCCTTGATCTTCGAGGGCTCACAGGTTTTGGACATTTCTGATAATGAGCGGGTTACCGTCACGACCGATAAGGGGCGGATCACCGCCAACTGCGCCGTACTGGCGGGCAATGCCTACCATAGGTTGGCGCGTCATAAGTTAAGGGGCATGCTGTTTCCCGCATCTTTGGGCAACTGCGCCACGGTGAGACTGGACCCACAACTGGCCAAGCAGCTCAACCCCCATGATTTAGCCGTATATGATAGCCGTTTCGTGCTCGACTATTACCGCATGACCGCCGATAACCGCTTGATGTTTGGCGGTGGCACCAACTATTCGGGGCGTGATTCTAAGGATGTGGCCGCCGAGCTGCGCCCGGCGATAGAGCGCACCTTCCCCCGCCTCAAGGGGGTGGAGATAGAGTTCGATTGGACCGGCATGGCGGGCATAGTGGTTAATCGTATCCCCCAGCTTGGTAAGGTATCCGAGCATCTGTTTTATTGTCAGGGCTACTCGGGTCATGGGGTGGCCACCTCGCACATCATGGGCGAGATCATGAGTCAGGCGGTGCAGGGCCAGCTTGAGGAGTTCGACCTCTTCGCCCAGATGAAACAGATAAGATTGCCGGTGGGTGATTGGCTCGGTAATCAGGGGATGGCGCTGGGCATGCTCTATTACCGCATGATGGAACATTTCAGGTAGCGAATGACTGGGCAAATCTCAGGTGTAAAGGCTTGTAAACAGCGCACTAAAACTTAAATTATCAACTCTTTGCAGTATTTTGTGAGGTGGATGCTGATCAGGGGCGTGATGGCGTGCTACATTTATGAACAAGGCATAAAATTTATCCATTTATCTGCTCAAGTAAAGGGGGCCTTATGCTAGGTGAAAACCACTCGCTCATTAACGACTTTCCTGATTATCAAGACCTGATCCTCAAACTCACCGAATCCGATGATGGGTTCGCGCAAGACAACAAGAAGTACAGTTCGTTAGACAAAGAGATCCGAACCTTAGAGCTTAACGATGCGCCTATCGACGATAGCGCCATGCATCAGCTTAAGCACGATAGAGCCGAGCTGAAAGACGCCCTCTATCAACGTCTGCTCGACGCCAGTAACTGACACGCGAGCAGCCGGATATCTGGCGTTAAGCGTTAAAAAAGAGAAACGCGCCTTCATACCAGATGAAGGGGCGTTTTTTATTGTCTTAAAACCTTGCAAGGTTTAGGGCAGGGCGCGGTCGAGAAACTCTACCATCAACTTCACCTTAGGTGAGAGGTGGCGGTTTTGGGGATAGAGGGCCCAGACCCCTTCGTTTGGCTCCTGATAGGCGTTGAGCACTGACACTAAACGGCCCGCCTTAAGGTCCTGACCTATATAGTAGTTGGGCAGCTGCACCAGTCCCAGTCCCTTAAGCGCCGCGTCTCTAAGGCCATGGCCGGTATTACACCTCAGATTGCCCTTTATCTTAAGCTGTCGCTCGCGCCCCTGTTCGAGGAAACGCCAGTAGTCATGATTGCCGATCAGGCAGTTGTGCCGGCTCAGTTCAGACAGGCTGTGGGGCTCGCCGAATCGCTTGAGATAATCTGGTGAGGCGCAAACATAGTTGATCCGCTGACTGATCCGCTTAGCGATCAGGCTGGAGTCGGCCAACTTGCCGATGCGAATCGCCAGGTCTATGCCCGCATCTACCAGTCTCACCTGACGGTTGGTGAGGGCGATATCCACCTCCACGTTAGGGTAGGCGAGCAGGAAGTCGTTGACGACAGGCAGGATATATTTCTCGCCATAGGCCACCGGCGCCGTCATCCTCAATAGCCCCTGGGGCAGGCCTCTTAAGCTGCTCAGCGCGCGCTCGGCTTCTTCCAGGCCATCGAGTACCTGACGGCAATGTCGGTAGTAGAGCTGTCCCTCCTCCGTCATGGAGACCTTGCGGGTGGTGCGATAGAGCAGCTTGGTATCCAGCCTCTGTTCCAGCGCGCCTACCTGGCGACTCACCTGGGCGGTAGAGATCCCTAAGCGCTTGCCCGCTTTAGTGAAACTCTCTGTCTCCGCCACCGCGACAAATTCGCTGACCCCTTCCCATTCCTGCATGGCTTTAAACCTATTATTACTATTTGGTAAAAATGATTTGTATAAAACGGAGATTATCATCTCATGTGAAATAAATAAAATAGGCTCAAGTGATCAAATCCACCGTGATGCAACTGCTGGCGAGACAAGGTAATGGTCAGCGACTACATTGAAGTGGGCAGACAGATACATAGATACAGACACTAAATGGAGCAAGCGAGATGACAGACAAGTTTATTAAATCTAAGGCCGCCATCGCCTGGGGACCGGGCCAGCCATTATCGGTAGAAGAGGTGGATGTGATGTATCCCAAGGCCGGTGAGGTGTTGGTGAAGATAGTCGCAACCGGTGTCTGCCATACCGATGCCTTTACCCTCTCGGGTGACGATCCTGAAGGTGTCTTCCCGGCGATCCTGGGCCACGAAGGTGGCGGTATTGTCGAGGCGGTCGGTGAAGGCGTCACCAGTGTGGCGGTAGGGGATCACGTGATCCCGCTTTATACCCCTGAGTGCGGCGAGTGTAAGTTCTGTAAGTCGGGTAAGACTAACCTGTGTCAGAAGATCCGCGAGACTCAAGGTAAAGGCTTGATGCCTGATGGCACCACGCGTTTCTTCAAAGATGGTCAGCCTATCTTCCACTACATGGGCTGCTCAACTTTCTCTGAATATACCGTACTGCCAGAGATCTCATTGGCCAAGGTTAATCCCGAGGCGCCGCTGGAAGAGGTGTGTCTGCTGGGCTGCGGCGTGACCACAGGCATGGGCGCGGTACTCAACACGGCTAAAGTTGAGCCGGGTGCCAGCGTCGCCATCTTCGGGATCGGCGGCATAGGCCTGTCGGCCATCATAGGCGCGACCATGGCGGGCGCTAGCCGCATCATCGCCATCGATATCAACGAGAGCAAGTTTGAGCTGGCCCGTCAGTTAGGGGCAACCGACTGCATCAACCCTAAAAACTATGACAAGCCTATCCAGGAAGTGATTGTTGAGCTGACCGATGGCGGCGTGGATTATTCCTTCGAGTGTATCGGTAATGTGGATGTGATGCGCTCGGCGCTGGAGTGCTGCCATAAGGGGTGGGGCGAGTCTGTGATCATCGGTGTCGCTGGCGCCGGTCAGGAGATCTCGACCCGTCCCTTCCAGCTGGTCACCGGCCGAGTCTGGCGCGGCAGTGCCTTCGGCGGCGTGAAGGGACGCTCAGAGCTGCCTGAGATCGTTGAGAAATACCTGCGCGGCGAATTTAAGCTCAGCGACTTTATCACTCACACCATGGCGCTGGAGGAGATCAACACTGCCTTCGACCTCATGCATGAGGGTAAGAGTATCCGCACTGTGGTGCACTTTAACCGATAGGCATCATTTGGCTTAGCTTAGGCGCAGACGCCCGCGTCTGCGCCCTTTAGGGATGAGAGTATGACCATAGAAAATATTAGCAGCAACAAGTGCTTCGGTGGTTGGCATAAGCAGTATCAGCATCAGTCTCGGGTGCTAAATTGCGCCATGCGCTTCGCCATCTACCTGCCGCCTCAGGCCAGCGAGCAGAAGGTGCCAGTGCTCTACTGGCTATCGGGTCTGACCTGCACGGATGAAAACTTCATGCAAAAGGCTGGCGCCATGCGCATCGCGGCTGAACTTGGAGTAGCCATCGTCGCGCCCGATACCAGCCCAAGAGGAATGGAGGTGGCCGATGACGCTGCCTACGACCTGGGCCAAGGCGCGGGGTTTTATCTCAACGCGACTCAGGAGCCCTGGCAGGCGCACTATCAGATGTATGATTATGTGGTTGAGGAGCTCCCAGAGCTTATCGAGGCCCATTTCCCGGTGACCGAGGCGCGCTCACTGGCTGGTCACTCCATGGGAGGCCACGGCGCCTTGACCATAGGCCTTAAGCATCCAGATCGTTATCGTTCGGTCTCGGCCTTTAGCCCTATCGTCAATCCCATCAACTGCCCGTGGGGGCAGAAGGCCTTTACTGAGTATCTGGGTAAGAATCGCGATGCTTGGCTGGCCTATGATGCCTGTGAGCTGATGAAGCAGGCCAGTTGCGATCTGCCGATTTTTATCGATCAGGGCAGTAGCGATAACTTCCTCGAGGAGCAGCTAAGACCAGAGGCCTTGATTGCGGTGGCCAAGGAGAAGGAGTATCCGCTGATCCTGCGCATGCAGGAGGGGTACGATCACAGCTATTACTTCATCGCCACTTTTATCGAAGATCATCTGAGATTCCACGCTAAGTATCTCTATGATTAATTTTGCAAGAGACCCAAATATATTATTTGGGTCTCGCGGGGTGATTTGCCCACTTCATCGTGAGCACCATGCTGGGTATGATGATAAGGGTCGTAGCGATTAACCATTGATAGTTGTTTACGCCGGCCACAGACAGCGCCTGCGTCTTAAGTTGGCTCATCAACAGCAGGGCTGAGCGCTCGGGCGTCGGCGCCAGCGTTGACTGCTGTAGGCTGGCTGTGATCAGCTGTTGGTGGTGGATGAACGTCTCGTTTAGAGGGTCATAGTTTTCGGCTAACTTTTGCATGGCGTTGCTGGTTTCTATGGTCATGAAACGAGAAAACTCCCCTATGGCAGACAGCGAGCCTAGATTACGAAATAGGTAGAACCAGGCGATCGTTTCGAGCAGGTGCTGTCTTGGTAAACTACGCAGAATATGTATGGTCAGCGTGATGTTGAGTATTCCAATGGCGAAGCCTTTAAGCAATATTGCAGGCCAAAGATAAGCTTGACCTATCAAGGCATTGCTTCCCGTTAGCCATATACAGGTAGCTATCATCATGATGATACCTATGGGGACGACTTTGAAGGGATTACGATCGGGGTTGCAGGTGGCGAAGAGTGCAACGCCAAGGCCAGCAAGCATGCCGACAAAGCCGATAAGGTTGATATAACCCGCGTTAGCGGCGCTGTATTGCATTATTTTCGTCATATACACAGAGGTGAGCATGGAGATGGCTAATACGACAAAGCCTGCGATGGAGGCTTGTAACATGCTCAGTTTCCCAATACGGCTAGCCAAGACGCTTGCTTCTAAATATTGTCCTCGTCCCCGGCGGTTTTTTATTGCTAAGCCTAATAGTGTTATCGCCGAGGCGGTAATTAGCGTAATCCAGATAATGCTCGGCGTTTCAAACCAGTCAAAGCGCTCGCCCCGAAGCAGTATGTAGGCAATGCCACAGCTAGCGATCGTCAGCAACAGGGCTTGTAACCAGTTAAAGCCTATTTCCTGTGTCTCTTCCAGATGGGGCCAGTGACCGAATCGCGCCCAGCCGAGCATGAGTAAGAAGGGGACTAGCTGTAGTGAGAAAGACCATCGCCATAAATTGTTCTCTGCCAGGATAGACAGTAGGTAGGGGTAGATGCCCAGCGGAACTAAAACCGCCACTAGCAGCACTAGGCTCTCGGCATAAGCAATAGCCCTGAAGTTAAGATTCTTTAAGATGATGGCATGGGCGAACAGCACTAGAAAGCTTGCCGATAAGCCGTGCCCAAACCAACTCAACATCTGAGGTGCTGGTTGCATGCATAGGCTGCTGGCCAGTGTACTGAATAGGCCTACGACTGCGCCAATACGAAATAGCTGCCTATAGCCGAAACGACTAGCCAGCCAGGCGCCGAGCGGAAGCGCAATCAGTAAACCAAAAGTATTAAGTGTGTTAAACCAGCTGGCCTCATCCAGAGACAGGCCGATACTCGCTGCTATCTGTGAGGCGCTACTATTATAGATTTGACCGGTAATGCTCTGGGGAATCACTGCAAGTAGAGCTAAGAGCAGAATATTGAGAACCTGTTTATTCATAAGAACCTACCATCTCAATGATTGGTATCGATTGTTACCTCAGCCGATAAGCCGGGTACAATTCTGCCTTGGAGTGCCTTGGGGATCTCGAGGGCAATCTTGATGGGGACACGTTGTACTATCTTGACGAAGTTGCCTGTCGCATTGTCCGGTGGCAGTAGACCAAATTGCGCGCCTGTCGCTGGCGCAATGCTCAATACCCGTCCTTTAAGGTGTTGCTCGGGAAAGCTGTCGAGCAGCACGTCGACAAGCTGACCTGGCAATATATTTGTGATTTGGGTTTCCTTATAGTTGGCCTCTATCCAGATAGATTCGACAGGAACGATAGCCAGAAGGGGAGCGCCTTTACTGGCAAAGCGTCCGGCGCGCAGGGCGCGATTGCCTATGATGCCGGCAACGGGGGCTCTGACCTGTGTATTCTCTAATCTTAGTTTGGCCAGTGCCAGCGCAGCATTGGCCTGCTCGGCTTGGGCATTCAAACGAGCCTTATCACTCCTAAGGGTGTTGAGTTGTTGCTTGGCCGAACTAAGCTGTAACTGGCTCGCAGCCAGTTTCGCTTTCGCCTGATTGTTCTTATTGGTTTGCGCTTCAAACTGTGATTGAGAAATGAGTTCCTTATCTAACAGGTTTTGCAGTCGATGCCATTCTGCTTGGTGAAATATGGCATCGGCCATAGTCGAGTCTATCTGAGTCGATACCTGTTTTATCGATATCTGCTGTAGCTTTATACGCTCATCTATATTGGCAATTGCCGCCTGCGCCATGGTCAGTCCTGCCTTGGCTTGATTGTATTGAGCCAGATAATCTCTGTCGTCAATTTGTGCCAGCAGTTCACCTGCTTCTACATATTGGTTATCGGTTATGTAGACGTGATTAATAATGCCCGATACCTCGGCACTCACTTGCGAAATTTCCCCCTGAACATAGGCGTTATCTGTGCTGATCAAGCCTGCTTTGGGAAACTGGTAATAATAAAACAGAGAAGCGAATAACATCATGCTGCTGATAATTATCGCTTTTTTAATTTTGTTGCCCTGTGTTTTGCGAAGAAGTTGTTTCATGATGACGACCATATATACAATACTGTACCGTTCAGTATCATATCTGTGGTTCGAAAAGGATGCAACCTTATCCTATAAAAAAGTGTACTATGGGGTATCAAAAGTTAGAGGAGGTGTTTATGCGACCATCGAGTTTGAGAAAGCGGCAGAGGTATTTGCAGGTAGCCGCAGAACTCTTTTTAGAGCAGGGCTATGAAGGCACCAGCCTAGATCAGTTGATAGAGCATTGTGGTGGCTCAAAGCTTACCTTGTATAACTACTTTAATGATAAACAAGGCCTGTTAAAAGCCGTGGTTGTTGAACTGACCGAACGCCTGCAACTGGGGTTAAGCGTAGATGTAGATGCCGATAGAGTATTTAGGGAAGAGTTATTGTCTTTCGCGTTGAAATATTTGGAGTTTATCTATCACCCTGAGCTCTTGAAGTTGGCGCGCTTACTGATGACACAGACAAAAACCGCACCGGAATTAGTGGCATTTTTTCTTGAGCGAAGTTCAGGCCATTCTCAACAAGCATTACAGGATTATTTGATGCATCGACAAGCGATGGACAAACTCGTCATCACAGACTTGGCCATAGCGAGCGAACAATTTCTCGGTGCATTAAAGGGAAATCGTCATTTCGAAGCCTTATTCGGTGGGCAAATGCTGACATCTGATGAAATGAAAATTTACGCAAAGCATGCAGTAGATAACTTTATTCGCTGTTATCAATCTTGAATACAATGCTGCCGAAAGCTGCGGACTGGAGTCGACTGGTTCGGTTATTTGCCAAAAGTGCTTATTTATGAGGAATGCTTCTTGGCTGAGATCTATTGAGGCTTGGGAATAGACAGGGAGAGAAAGGGAAGATCTTAGGATCTTCCACTTAGGTTATAGCTCGACCTTTTCCATCTCCAGCTGCTGCAGGGCGATAACTGCCTGGGTGCGGTTTCTCACCCCGAGTTTTCTAAAGATGGCGGTGGCGTGGGCCTTGATGGTGGCCTCGGATACGCCTAAATCGTAGGCGATCTGCTTGTTGAGCAGGCCTTCGGCAAACATCTGTAGCACCTTATATTGCTGCGGCGTGAGATCGGCGAGCTTGGCCGCCATCTGATCCGTGGCATCTTCGTTGATCTCTTGCAGTTCTATGTTTTCTGGTAGCCAGATATCGCCATAGAGCACAGCCGTGAGGGCCTCCGAGAGGGTTTCCATGGAGGCAGACTTGGGAATAAACCCGGCGCTACCATAGTGGACGGCGCGGCTGATGGTCATGGCATCTTCGTGAGCGGAGATCACCACCACAGGCAGTTCGGGGAAATGGGTTCTTAGGTGTATTAAGGTGGAGTAACCATGGGAGCCGGGCATCTGTAGATCCAGCAACACTAAGTCATAGGCGTTGTTGCCCTGTTCCAATAGGCCTTGTAGGGCTTCGGCGCTATCGGCCTCAAACCATTGGGTGTCGGCAAAGGCGCCGCTCAATGCCTGTCGCAGCGCATTCCTAAATAATGGATGATCATCTGCGATGATGATGTGCAAGTTTTCGAGCTTCATTGCTTTTTGATTATCTTTGTTGCACTTGAAGGTAAAGTCAATGTAACAGATAAATGACTCAGTATTCTATTGCTTTTGTGTCTGGGCGACGGGATTTTTTCGTTTTTACAAACAATTATTAGACTTAAGTCTAATGAGTCTTGGCTGAGAGCAGGAGATACGAGGTGCGAGATTAGGGAAGGTTAGAGGCGAGAGGTAAGAGGTAAGAGGTCGGCAGGTGTGCGCCCGCCGACAGGAGACCTTCTTAAAATCAGTCGCCGCTCCACACCTTGGTGGGTTTACGATCTTCATCCAGCGCCACAAAGGTGAAGACGCCGCGAATGGCATGCTCACGATGATCTTGGTACATATCTTCGACGAAGATGTTGACCTCAACCTTGAGGGAGGTGTTACCCACATAGATCACGTTGGCGATGATCTCTGCCAGGGTGCCGGCAGGAATCGACTTATTGAAGTCGATACGATCTGAACTGACGGTCACTAGGGTCTTGCGGCAGAAGCGGGTTGCGGCGATAAAGGCGGTCTCATCCATCCAGGCCAAGGCCTCGCCACCAAAGAGGGTGTTGTGGTGGTTGGTGATAGAGGGAAAAATCGCTTTGATCACCCGGGCTTCTGACTGCGCGATGCGCGCGCGAATGGCGTCAGAATACTGAGTTTCTGTATCGGTTAGGGGCATACGGCAACCTTAAGGTTATGCATTGAAAAAAACCGGCGGATTATACTGATAATCGCGGCGTAATGACAGCGCTGTAGCCCGGTAATGTGGTGGGTTTCATGACATTAAAAAAGGCTTCACGAGGAAGCCTTTTTAAAATAATCACATTAGGTATTAGCTAAGCTTTGCCATGCGCGCCTTGGAGGCTGCAGCAAGGTCTCGCAGTAGCTTTTCAGAGTCGGTCCAGTCGAGGCAGGCATCCGTGATGCTCTTACCGTAAACCAGTGGTTCACCGGCAACCACCTTCTGGTTGCCCTCTTCGATAAAGCTCTCGGCCATGATGCCGGCAATCGCGGTCGAGCCTGAGGCGACCTGTGCCATGATATCTTTGGCGACCTCGAGTTGACGCTTATGCTGCTTCTGGCTGTTGCCGTGGCTAAAGTCCACCACCATACGGTGAGATAGACCCACGTCTTTAAGCTTCTGCGCCGCAGCCTGAATGTCGGCCTCATGGTAGTTAGGCTGCTTGCCGCCACGCAGTATGATGTGGCCATAAGGGTTACCACTGGTACGGTAAACGGCCATGGCGCCATCTTTATCGGGCGAGTAGAAGATGTGGGGTTCCTTGGCGGCGCGCACCGCGTCGATGGCGATATTGATGTTGCCATCGGTACCGTTCTTAAAGCCTACGGGGCAGGAGAGCGCCGAGGCCATCTCACGGTGGATCTGACTCTCAGTGGTTCGGGCGCCAACCGCGCCCCAGGTGATGAGGTCGGCAATATACTGACCGTTAACCATATCTAAAAATTCGGTGGCGATAGGCAGGTTTAGCTCGGTGATCTCTTGCAGCAGGTGACGCGCCAGGCGCAGGCCCTTGTTGGCATTAAAGCTACCGTCGAGATCCGGATCTGAGATCAGTCCCTTCCAACCAACCGTGGTACGAGGTTTCTCGAAATAGACGCGCATCAGGATGCAGAGTGAGTCTTTGAGTTCTTTGTGCAGCACGGCCAGACGCTTAGCGTAGTCGATGGCAGCCTGGGTGTCGTGGATAGAGCAGGGGCCGATGATCACCAGAAGACGTTTGTCTTCACCTGTGAGAATGGCTTCAACTTCACGTCTCTGTTGAACCAGGTAGTCGGCGGCGTCTTGAGTAAGCGGGTATTCAGATGCGAGTTTAGCAGGTGAAATGGCCTTACATAGTAATGTGGTGCGTAGTTCGTCTGTTTTAATGGTCATTCAATATACCGAGCGTTTGTCTTGGCTTTCGCCTGATTGCCTCGGATTATAACCAATAGTTGCTAGCTGCACAGGGGTAAACAGATGAAAATTTCCGGTATTTGTCTACATCTGTGCAGTTAGCTTGCCATTTGGGGCGCTTAACTTGCCTCTATATAGGCAGAGGTCAGCCTAGTTTTAGAACATATGACGTTCCAGGCCGGTGACATCCAGAATCTTGGTGGCGATCTCTTCTACCGAGTGGTTGGTGGTGTTGACGAAGGGAATGCGCTCGCGCTTATACATCATCTCTACCTCTTTTACCTCGATACGGCACTGTCTCAGCGAGGAGTAGCGGCTGTTCTCCATGCGGCTCTGACGGATCTCATGCAGGCGCACAGGGTCGATAGTCAGACCAAACAGCTTATGTTTGTTCTTCTTTAACACCTCGGGCAGCTTAAGGTTGTCCATGTCATCTTCGATGAAGGGATAGTTAGCCGCCTTGATACCAAACTGCATCGACAGATACAGGCTGCTGGGGGTCTTGCCGCAACGGGATACACCCAGCAGCACTATGTCTGCCTTGTCGATATGTTTGAGGGTCTGACCGTCATCGTTTTCCATGGCGTAATTGATGGCGTCGATACGCGCCTCATAGCTGTGGTTTGCTTTGCCGTGAGTTCTGTGGGTGACGGGAACCGCCTTGACGCCTAACTGATCTTCCAGGGGGGCAACGAAGGTGTTCAAGAAGTCATAGTCGATACACTCACTACTGTAGATGATGTCTCGGATCTCGGCTTTGACGATAGAATGGAACACAAGTGGTCGTTCGCCTGTTGTAATAAAACAATCATTAATTTGTGCTTTTACCGCCTCGGCTTTCTGAGTTGTCTCGACAAATGGAATAGTAAGTGCTTCAAACTCAACTGGAAATTGAGACAGTACCGCATGGCCAAAAACCTCGGCCGTGATCGCCGTCCCATCTGAGATATAAAAGACTTTACGTGACATTTTGACCTCTTGTAGTAATAAAATTACAAATAAAATTATAGATTTACGCGTCTTGCTGTGGAGTGTAAAATGCCGCTGCCCTCGTGTGAAGGGGCCACACTGAAATAAACTTGCGGAGATAGAACTGTGCAGCAATATGTACTCTGGTATCAAGAATTAGGCATGGGTGACGTCAACAAGGTAGGCGGTAAAAATGCCTCTCTTGGGGAGATGATCAGCAATCTAGCTAATGCAGGTGTTCAAGTGCCTGGTGGCTTTGCGACCACTTCCTTTGCGTTCAATGAATTTCTTGAACAAAGCGGACTTAACCAGAAGATATACGAGACGCTAGAAGCTCTAGACGTCGACGACGTGAATGCACTCGCCACCGCAGGTGCACAGATCCGACAGTGGGTTATCGATACCCCGTTCCATAGCGAATTTGAGCAGGTTGTACGTGAGTCGTACGACAAGCTTTCCTCAGAAACTAACGATGCATCGTTCGCAGTACGCTCTTCAGCGACTGCTGAAGATATGCCAGATGCTTCATTTGCCGGCCAACAGGAAACCTTCCTGAACGTTAAAGGCTTCGACGCAGTACTGGTTGCTATCAAGCACGTATTCGCCTCTCTCTTTAACGACCGAGCTATCTCATACCGTGTACACCAAGGTTATGACCACAAAGGCGTTGCGCTTTCAGCTGGCGTACAGCGTATGGTTCGTTCAGACACCGCCGCTTCAGGTGTAATGTTCACCATGGATACTGAGTCAGGTAACAACGATGTAGTCTTCGTGACCTCTTCATTCGGCCTGGGTGAGATGGTAGTACAAGGCGCGGTGAACCCAGATGAGTTCTATGTTCACAAGCCAAGCCTGACCGCAGGTCACAAGGCCGTTGTTCGCCGCAACATCGGTAGCAAGTTGATTCAGATGGTTTACTCTGACGACCTGAGCCACGGTAAGCAGGTGAAGATTGAAGATGTACCCGCCGATATGCGTCGTCAATTCTCTATCAGCGATGAAGAGGTGATGGAGCTGGCTAAGCAAGCCATGATCATCGAGAGGCACTACGGTCGTCCAATGGACATCGAGTGGGCTAAAGATGGTAACGACGGCAAACTGTATATAGTACAGGCGCGTCCAGAAACCGTGCGTTCACGTGAAGATGTACAGCTGATTGAGCGTTTCCACCTCAAGACCAAGAGCGAAGTGATTGGCGAAGGTCGTGCCATCGGTCATAAGATCGGTAATGGTACCGCAAAGGTACTGGCTTCTATCGAAGATATGGATCAGATCCAAGAAGGTGACGTACTGGTTACCGATATGACTGACCCAGATTGGGAGCCAATCATGAAGCGCGCCAGCGCTATCGTTACTAATCGTGGTGGCCGTACTTGTCACGCGGCGATCATCGCCCGTGAACTCGGCGTACCGGCGGTAGTAGGTTGTGGCGACATCACAGACAAGATCAAGCATGGTCAACAGGTGACTGTTTCTTGTGCCGAAGGTGACACAGGTTACATCTACGAAGGTATCCAAGAGTTTGACGTTATGTCTTCTCGCGTCGATTCCATGCCTGAACTGCCGATGAAGATCATGATGAACGTTGGTAACCCAGACAGAGCGTTCGACTTCGCTCGTCTGCCTAACGAAGGTGTGGGTCTGGCGCGTCTTGAGTTCATCATCAACCGTATGATCGGTATTCACCCTAAGGCGCTGCTTGAGTTCAACGACCAAAGCGCCGAGCTGCAGCAAGAGATCCACGAGATGATCGCCGGCTACGAGTCACCAGTAGAATACTACGTGGCACGTCTGGTTGAAGGTATCGCGACTATCGCATCGGCCTTCCATCCGAAGAAAGTTATCGTACGTATGTCAGACTTCAAGTCTAACGAGTACGCTAACCTGGTTGGTGGTGACCGTTACGAGCCGGAAGAAGAGAACCCAATGCTGGGCTTCCGCGGTGCGAGCCGTTACATCTCTGAGTCGTTCCGCGACTGCTTCGCCCTTGAGTGCGAAGCCATCAAGCGTGTTCGCAACGAGATGGGTCTGACGAATGTAGAGATCATGATCCCATTTGTACGTACGCTTGAAGAAGGCCGTCAGGTTATCGAACTGCTGAAAGAGCAAGGCTTGGAGCGTGGTAAAGATGGTCTACGCGTCATCATGATGTGTGAGCTGCCTTCTAACGCCCTACTAGCCGACCAGTTCCTCGAGATCTTCGACGGTTTCTCAATCGGTTCGAACGATTTGACCCAGCTAACCCTAGGTCTGGACCGTGACTCAGGCATCATCAGCCACCTGTTCGACGAGCGTAACGAAGCCGTTAAGGCTCTGCTGGCAATGGCTATCAAGGCCGCCAAGGCGAAAGGCGCTTACGTGGGTATCTGTGGTCAAGGTCCTTCTGACCACGCGGACTTTGCGGCTTGGTTGGTAGAGCAGGGCATCGATACCGTATCGCTTAACCCAGATACAGTGATCGATACCTGGTTATACCTGGGTGAAGCTCACGCTTAATTATTCTTTAGATAGAATAAGCTAATTGACGAAAGCCGCTTTTTAGCGGCTTTTTTTTGTTTATAATGGCAACATTATTTTAATAAACACCAATTAAAAAGAAGTCATCATGCTCCCTAAGTTATCCCATCAACAGACCCTAGAGCCTGTCTATTTGGCGTTTCTCGACGCCCTTGCCCAAAGCAATTATTGTGGCGATATCGACAAGCGTTACAGCGCGCGTCTCGCCCAGGCAACGGATAACTCTATCTACCAGTTTCTGCCTCAGGCGGTCTTGTATCCCAAGACTCAGGCCGATGTTAAGCTGATCATGACCCTGGCGACTAAGCCAGAGTTTAAACAGGTCGTCTTTAGTGCGCGCGGGGGCGGCACAGGCACCAACGGTCAGTCGCTGACCCATGGCCTCATTCTGGATCTGTCGCGTTATTTCAATCAGGTGGTTGAGATCAACGAGAAGGAGCGCTGGGTGAGGGTGCAGGCCGGGGTGGTCAAAGATGCGCTCAACGACGCGCTGCGCCCTCATGGTTTCTTCTTTAGTCCAGATCTCTCAACCTCTAACCGCGCCACCATGGGCGGCATGATCAACACAGATGCCTCGGGCGCCGGCTCGCTGGTCTATGGCAAGACTTCTGATCATGTGCTCGAGCTGACCAGCGTACTTTACGACGGTAGCGTGTTGGAGACCAAGCCGCTGGATCTTAAAGCGCTCGAAGCCTTAGATGCGCTGGAGTCCCCAAGCCTGGGGCAGGCACTGCAGCGTGATATCGCCCGCATGACCCGTGAGCACAGAGGCGAGGTAGAGAGCCGCTTTCCCAAGCTTAATCGTTTCCTGACGGGTTATGATTTGAAAAACGTCTGGAACGAGGCTGTCGATGAGTTCAACCTGTCGCGCATTCTTACCGGCTCCGAAGGCACGCTGGCGGTGATCACCGAGGCCAAGCTGGATATTACGCCGCTGCCCAAGACGCGCATGATGGTCAACATCAAGTATGACTCTTTCCAGTCGGCGCTGCGTCATGCGCCGGACTTGGTCAAGGCCGAGGCGACCGTGGTGGAAACCGTGGACTCTAAGGTCCTTAATCTGGCCAAGCAGGATATCATCTGGCATTCGGTGTCATCTCTGATTGAAGATGTGCCGGGCGCCTCCATCGATGGCCTCAATATGGTGGAGTTCGCCGGTGAGCCTGACGAGGTGGAAGCCAAAGTTAAACAATTAGAGGCGATGCTAGATACTCAGCTTGCCGCTAATCAGGCTGGCCTGCTGGGTTATCAGGTCACATCGGATAAGGCGAGCATCAACACCATCTACGCCATGCGTAAGAAGGCGGTGGGGCTGCTTGGCGCCACTAAGGGAAGCCGCAAGCCTATCGCCTTCGCCGAAGATACCGCTGTGCCGCCTGAGAAGCTTGCTGACTTTATCTTAGAGTTCAGGGCGCTGCTGGACAGCCATGAGCTGCAGTATGGCATGTTCGGTCACGTGGATGCGGGCGTGCTGCATGTGCGTCCGGCGCTGGATATGTGCGATCCGCAGGATGAGCGACTGCTCAAGACGGTATCTGATCAGGTGGCGGCCCTGACCCTCAAGTATGGCGGTCTGATGTGGGGCGAGCATGGTAAAGGGGTACGTGGCGAGTATGGTCCATCTGTCTTCGGTGAGACCTTGTTTGGTCTGCTCGAAGAGGTCAAAGGTTATTTCGACCCCAATAACAAGCTTAATCCCGGCAAGCTGGTGGCACCCAAGGGCAGCGGACCTCTGCTCTATAATGTCGACAGCGTTAAGCGCGGAGCCTTCGATCGTCAGATCCCGGTCAACACCCGCGAGGCTTTCCCGGATGTGATGAACTGTAACGGCAATGGCCTCTGTTTCAACTACAGCGTCTATTCGCCGATGTGCCCCTCATTTAAGGTGACCGGAGACAGGGTACAATCGCCGAAAGGGCGCGCGGGTCTGATGCGCGAATGGCTGCGCTTATTGGAAGCAGAAGGAGTGGATGTCGAGGCCTTAGCCAAGGCCAAGCCTCTGGGCTGGCTGCAGCGCACCCAGAACACCCTGAAGAAAGAGCGCGAATATGATTACTCCCATGAGGTGATGGAGTCGTTGAAGGGCTGTCTCGCCTGTAAGGCCTGCTCGTCTCAGTGCCCGGTGAAGGTGGATGTGCCCAAGTTCAGGGCGCAGTTCTTTAACATCTATTACCAGCGCTATCTCAGACCGGTGAAAGACTATCTGGTGGCGGGGATTGAAGAGAGTCTGCCATTGATGGCCAAAGTGCCTCAGATCACCAACTTTGCCTCACAAAACAAACTGAGTCAGTGGGTGATTAAACAATCTATCGGCTATGTGGATGCGCCGGCGCTGTCAGTACCGACCCTCAAGCAGCGTCTGGAGAACCACGCCTGCCGTGGCTATGACCTCAATGCCTTGCAGCAGATCCCTGAAGCCGAACGTGACCAATATGTGCTGGTGGTGCAAGATCCGTTCAACAGCTTCTACGAGGCCGAGACGGTTTATCACTTTATTAAGCTCATCGAGAAGCTGGGCTTCAAGCCAGTGCTGTTGCCCTTTAAACCAAATGGCAAGCCGATTCATATTAAGGGATTCCTGGATAAGTTTGCCAAGACGGCTCAGTCCAGCGCCGATTTCTTGAATCAGGTGCACGCCCTTGGCATGCCTATGGTGGGGGTAGATCCTGCCATGGTGCTCTGCTATCGCGATGAATATAAAGAGATCCTGGCTGAAAATCGTGGCGACTTTAACGTGCTGCTGGCCAACGAATGGTTGCTTCAGGTGATCGACGCCGTGGCGCCGACAGCCAAGTCAGCTAAGTTAAATGTGTCAGCAGATTCGGCTAATGCGGCTAGTTCTGATAGGCAGTTTACCTGGTTCAGCCACTGCACCGAATCGACGGCCAAGCCCAATACGGCTAAAGAGTGGCAGGCGATCTTTAGCGCATTTGGCGCCGAGTTAAGCACAGTCAGCCTTGGCTGCTGCGGCATGGCGGGCACCTATGGTCACGAGAGCGATAACCTTAAGCGCTCCAAGGCCCTGTATGAGATGTCCTGGGAGAAGGCCATAGAATCGCTGCCACATGAGCAGATATTGATCTCGGGTTACTCCTGTCGTAGCCAGGTGAAACGTTTCGGTGGCTTCAAACCTAAGCATCCGGTGCAGGCGCTGCTAAGTCTTATTGATAATGTTTAGTAAATGCATGGCTAATCTGTTCATGGCTAATCTGTGCATGGCTAATGAGCCAATGAGAGACTATGCCTGAACTCGAACCCGCCGCCCAGCTGCGGCAAATCACTCAGGGCGCGCCGCTATGCGATGAGGCGCCCCTGTTTCATATCGATAACCTGGGGCGCTGGTTTTATCGCGGCGAGCCCTTGCCTGATAAATTTTGCCGGCTTTTTGCCACCATTTTGCATCTTAAATCTGAGGGATATTTCCTGATGACGCCGGTGGAGACGGTGAGGGTGGAAGTTGCCGAGTTTCCCTTTATTATCAATGATTATGAAGAGACGCAAGACGGATGTTTTACTCTGACCAGCTCCATAGGCACCCAGTTTCAGGTGGCCGGGTATGATGCTTTTGTAGTGGATGAGGCGGAAATATCCGTCTCCTTAGCCAGAGGATTATCGGCTAAACTTGGAAGAGCCTGTTATTATCGTTTTATCGAGCAATACCTGCTAAATCAAGACGGCGACGCGAACTAAGAGTTAAGCCTTTCTTAGATAAGACAATTGGTTTTTCGTTACGAATTAGCGTTAGCCGAGCCCTAGTTTCTTTAGGACCAGATGTTAGTATTAATGCATGACCGCTGTATCTGGAGGTGCTGATTGAAACATTATGAAAGCTTGGGATACCTAGTGTCTCATCTTAATATCGAGCTTCAGAAGGCCTTGGATGAGAGGCTAAAGCGCTATGAGCTGGACATTAAGCTCTGGCCCGTCCTGTTTGCCCTGTGGCAGGAGGAGGGGATCACCCAGACAGAGCTGTCTAAGCGCTGTGACGTGGCTAACTACACCATGACCCGCCTGTTAGATCAGCTGCAGGTGCAGGGCTATATCACCCGTCATCAGGAGGCGGACAATCGCCGCGCCTTCAAAATCTTCCTAACCGACAGTGCCAAGGCGTTGGAGCAAGACCTTATCTGCGAGGCCGAGCGGGTCAACGAGCAGTTTCTCGGTAATCTGTCTGAATTTGAATCACAACAATTTATCTATCTACTCAATAAGATCAATGGCCTATCCTAGGCAATCTGACCTATTATCAAACCTCACCTAAATCAACGGATGATCGAAATGCTGAAACCTCTGCTAACGGCGACGCTTGTAATGAGCCTGTCTGCTTGTATGGTCAATATCGAGAAATCGCCCAAGTCTTCAACTCAAGCCTCAAACCAATCCTCAACTCACTCTTCCACATCTCAAGCTGCTGCCTCCGAGCCAGAAGCGGTTGGTGCATCGAGTGTGGGCAGTGATAGCTATGCTAAAGCCTTTACGCTGGCAAACGGCTACAGCCTGGTGGTGGTCGAGGGGGCGCTGGAGCCAAGATCTATCGGCAGCGTGCAGGTGAGTCTGTATCGTAACCTGGATGTGGGGGATTTTGTCGCTAGTCTGGCCTTTGTGCGGGACGGCACTATCTTAAAGGCCGAGCTGGTGGATAATTCTCAGAAGCAACAGAAGCTAGTGGTTACCACGGTGACGGCGGGCAGCGGTAACTATCAGAGCACTCAAGCCGTCTGTGTGGTGGGGGAAAGCCTGACGCTTTGCTAATAAGCAGAGCTTTATTTTGGTGTCTCGGCGCGGATGGTCTCAGAAGCTTGAATACTTGTCTGCGCTATTGTGTCTGTCTGGTTAGATCTGTTCTTTTATTTGAATAGGCGATTAAGCTCGGGATGTCGTCACTTTGAGTTACACCACCAGCAACATGCCCAGGCTCGAGACGGCCATCACTATGATGACAGATTGTAGCAGCAGGCGGCTCTGCATCAGGTTTTCCTTTCCCTGTTTGATGCTGGTGATCAGGCGGTTTTGTTTGTAGATGCGGCAGATCATCTGCTCGCTATTGGGATCGATAAAGAGTTGAAACTTACAGGGATCGCCGCTGTGTAGCTTCACCTCATGTTCGCTCTTGGGACCGAAATTCAGCTTACGCGAGACCCGCTTGCCGTTAACAAATACCTGCTCCAAGCCTATCCAGTTACTGGCCTGTAACTCCACTAAATCCTGATTAAAGTGGTACTTGAAACTTATCATAATGCAATCCTAGCGAAGATGATGAGCCTCTAAGTCAAGCAGAGGAATATGACATTTTCCAGTACGCCTTTGTGAAAAATCTGTGTCTGAAAATTATCTCTTTGGCGCTAAAAGAAAAATCTAATCAGAAAATTTTTGAGCTGTTTTTTATCGGTTGAGTAGTCTATGGCCTAGCGCAAAACTCGGGTTGCAGGCAATAAAAAAACCACCGAACTTGTCGGTGGTTTTTCAATCCGGCTAGCACCAGTAATTAGCGTCAGAAATTATTTTTCGCCGTTGATGATGGCGCGTGCCAGTTCGTCGGCAACATCCGCAGTGGTGCGGTTTTGCGCATCAGACTGCTCGAAGATCTTCAGAAGGGTGTTGTAGATCTCTTCTACCTTGGCGGTAGATTTTTGTGCGTCGTAATCTTTTTCGAACGAGACGTTGATGATACCGCCGGCGTTGATCACATAGTCTGGCGCGTACAGGATGCCCAGCTCTTTAAGCTTCTCGCCATGGCGCAGTTCGGCAAGCTGGTTGTTGGCACAACCTGCCACAATCTTAGCCTTCAGCAGTGGAATCGTGGTGTCGTTGATGGTGGCACCCAGGGCACATGGCGCGTAGATATCGACATCTTGATGATAGATATCTTGAGGCGCAACCACGGTAGCACCAAACTCGGTAGCGACCTTGTCCAGTGAAGACTGGTGAATGTCGGTTACGATCAGCTCGGCGCCTTCTTCGTGCAGGTGACGACACAGGTAGTAACCTACGTGGCCAACGCCCTGAACGGCAATCTTAAGGCCCTTGAGGCTGTCCAGGCCACGTTGATGCTTAACGGCAGCCTTGATACCCAAGTAGGTGCCAAGCGCAGTAAATGGTGATGGGTCACCGCTCTGACCTTCAAGACCCGCCATGTATGGGGTTTCCTGGTGAGCAATCATGATGTCGCTGGTAGACACGCCCACATCTTCTGCAGAGTAGTACTTACCACCCAGAGTATGAATACAACGACCGAAGGCGCGGAATAGGGCTTCGCGGTTTTCCACTTTAGGATCGGCGATGATCACCGATTTACCGCCACCCATGGCCAGACCGGCGAGGGCGTTCTTGTAGGTCATGCCACGAGACAGACGTAATACGTCGGTCAGTGCTTCGTCATCAGACTCATAGTTCCACATTCTGCAACCGCCGACCGCTGGGCCCAGGTTGGTGTTGTGAATGGCTATGATTGCACGTAAGCCACTTTCTTTATCATGACAAAATACGACCTGTTCGTGGTCATCAAATGAGATATGATTAAATACTGCCACTTTATGAGTTCTCCGCTTGGGAATTAAAACGCCGAATGCCAAAGAGGCACCTTCGACGGCTTGTTATATTTATTGCAGAACGATAGCATTTAGCGATACTCTCAACAAAGCAAAGATTGGGATTAATTGTGATCGGTGTGGCAATTTTGCTTTCCACTTTACGTTAACGTAAAGTTGTGTGTGAATTTTCACGCAATATGCAGTTTGTCAGCTCCATTTCGCCCTTCACAGCATAACTATAACAATAGGAAGCAGTATGACGGAACAAGCAGTCGAGAACACTAAAGCACTCTCTCCAGAAGAACAAGAAGCCCTGACACAACAATGGGTTAAAGAGCATTTTCAGAAGGCAAACCGCTTTCTGGCGGAAAAAGGGGTGATCCCAAGTAAAGTGATTGCCGAAGAGAGCCGTTACCTTGCGCCTTTCCTCGCGGTATGGAAGATGGAGTCTAAGCAGCCAAAGCCACAGACCTTCTGGGTGATGTCTGGCGATCTGCCTTCAGACTATGTGGATGTTAAGGTTGCTGCCACCGCGCGCGACGCGATTCGCCATTTCTCTATGATGTGGCAGCTTAAGGCGGAAAACCTGGTGAAATCTGGCGCCGTAAAGGACAAGACCCAGGCTCAGTTTGCGCAGCTGTTGGTGTCACGTGCCGAGAGCCTGTATCAGATCCACAACGACGAAAAATTGTGGAAAGAAGGCTAAGCGTTTTAAACAGCCATCGCTGTTAAGAGTGTCTTTAAAAAGCGCTTGAAACGAGAGCCTAAAGCCCAATAAAAAGCCGCCTATTTGAGGCGGCTTTTTCGTGTTCTCAGCTTCAATACTTTCCTGTTATCAGATACAGGTCATCAGCTATTTGGTATCAGCTACAGGGTATCAGCGACTGGAGAAGAGCATCTGGCTGCTTATGCCAGGTAGGCGTAGCCAGAGTTGAGTAACCAGACAAAGTATTGGCCTATGGCCTCATGCTGACACAGGTCCAGCGCCTGCTCGCCCTCGAAGCTAAATGCATTAGCCAGCAGCATAAGTTCGTCATCTAGCTCATCTGCATCGTCATCATCAACAGCATCAAAGTCGTAGATCTCACCATTGATAAAGAGCCTAGCGTGTTTATCGTCTTCGAGACGAATCACCTTCAGCCCGCCGATGCGTTGTAGGCAGGCGCCATCTTCCAGGGCCTCCATCAGCTCATCCTGGCTGTAACTTTCCCCTTGCTCAGCCAGATCAAGTTCGAAGCGGTTCTGACTCAGGGTCTGACCCAACACGGTTTGATAGTGGTCCGGCTGCGATAATATCTCAGAGACCAAGGCTAGCATGCCTGCTTGTTGCTCGACGCTCAGCAGCCCTGGGCTAGCGGGTTCCTGGTTCGAGGTAAAGCGCTTATTGCCGCTGTTGGTGTCGATCAAGTGATCGGCTATGCTGCTAAAGAGCTCCTGCTGGCTGGGCGCACGAAACCCTATGGAGTAACTCAGCGCCGTCTCCAATGTCTCACCGCGGTGAGGGAAGCCTGGCGGGATATACAGCATGTCGCCAGCCTCGAGCACCACATCCAGGATGGGCTCAAAATCATCGATCAGCGCCGTGTGGGTATCGCCGCCGCGGGGCGAATATTGTCCTTTGGCACCGACTTTCCAGCGGCGTTTACCTTCGCCTTGCAGTAAGAAGACATCATAGTTGTCTATATGAGGGCCGACGCCACCACCGGGGGTGGCGTAGGAGACCATAAGATCATCGAAGCGCCAGTCGGGGATGAAACGAAAGGCGTTGACCAAGGGTTCTACATCCGGGTACCAGTGGTTGACTGCCTGGACCAGTAGCTGCCAGTTGGTATCGCCAAAGGGGGAGTAGTCTTCGATGGGGCCTTGGATGATCTCCCAATTATCTTTTTTGGTCAGGACGATGCGTGAGGCGACTTCCTCTTCGCAGGCGAGTCCCGCCAGTTCATCGGGAGCGATAGGATCTTGAAAGTGCGCGAAGGCGCCTTTAATCACCAGAGGCTGCTTCTGCCAGTGATGGGCTAAAAACTCTTGGGTATCGAAGTTGGGAGTATACATGGCGTCGGTCATCAGGCCTGAATAATAGGGGGCAGTATATGCCGAAAATAACATAATCCGGAAACTACATATTCAGGAAAGTGCATTTTCCTGAAACTAGGTGTTGCGGAAACTAGATATTCCAGAAATAAAAAGGCGGTAAGCTGCTGCCTACCGCCTTTCATAAGGTGTTAGGGATGATTACTTGAGATCATCCACAAAAGCTTCGGCGCGGCCAATGTAGTTGGCAGGCGTCATCTTCTTCAGCTCAAGCTTCACATCATTTGGTAGCTCGAGAGTGTCGATGAACTGTGCCAGTTGCTCGCCATCGATACGCTTACCGCGAGTCAGCTCTTTAAGCTTCTCGTATGGCTTCTCGATGCCGTAGCGGCGCATAACGGTTTGTACTGGCTCGGCCAATACTTCCCAGTTTTGGTCCAGCTCTGCACGCAGGTGAGCCTCGTTCACTTCAAGCTTGCTGATGCCTTTCAGAGTTGCCTGATAAGCGATCAGCGAGTGCGCCATGCCCACACCCAGGTTACGCAGTACCGTCGAGTCGGTCAGGTCGCGCTGCCAGCGAGACACAGGCAGTTTAGCCGCCAAGTGCTGCATCAGGGCGTTAGCGATACCCAGGTTACCCTCTGAGTTTTCGAAATCGATAGGGTTAACCTTGTGCGGCATGGTCGATGAACCGATCTCGCCGGCAACCGTCTTCTGCTTGAAGTGACCCAGGGCGATATAACCCCAGATGTCACGGTCAAAATCGATCAGTACGGTATTGAAACGGGCGACGGCATCGAACAGCTCTGCGATGTAATCGTGTGGCTCGATCTGTGTGGTGTATGGGTTCCAGTTAAGGCCCAGGCTGGTCACGAAACGCTCTGACAGTGTATGCCAGTCAACTTCAGGGTAGGCCGACAGGTGAGCGTTGTAGTTGCCCACGGCGCCATTGATCTTACCCATGATCTCAACCGCTTGGATCTGCTTAAGCTGACGCTCAAGACGCACGGCAACGTTGGCCATCTCTTTACCTAGGGTAGAAGGTGAGGCTGGTTGGCCATGGGTACGTGACATCAGTGGTACAGAGCGATATTCATGGGCCAGTTTCTTCACGCCATCGACGATCTGTTGGCAGTATGGCACCAGTACCTGCTCGCGGGCTTCGCTCAGCATCAGGCCGTGAGACAGGTTGTTGATATCTTCCGAGGTACAGGCGAAGTGAACAAACTCACCGATGGCGGTAAGTTCGCTGTTGTCTGCGATCTTCTCTTTGATAAAGTACTCAACGGCCTTCACATCGTGGTTAGTGGTGGCCTCGATGGTCTTGACGCGCATTGCGTCTTCTTCGCTGAAGTTGTCTTTGATCTGGTCGAGCAAGGCCAGTGCGGCTTCGCTAAAAGGAGGAACTTCTTCAATTTCTGGGCAGCTGGACAGCAGCTTTAGCCAGTTGATTTCGACTTGAACACGGTATTTGGTCAGGCCGTACTCGCTGAAAATCCCTCGCAATGAGGCGGTTTTACTACCATAACGACCGTCTACCGGAGAGATAGCAGTTAGTGCGGAAAGTTCCATTAGAAGCTCCTTTAATGAACTTAACTTATTATTTATAGGGTGAGGCTTTTCTTAGCTGTATCAACTATTGTTTTTCGCGAGAAGACAAGGTGCCTGCGCTTGCCTCCAAGTTGGCGCCACAGGACTGCGCTGCGCATGGCAGCCAGTAGCAGGGCGCGTATCTTATGTTGCACCATAGGTTGTTTCAGGTACTCGGGATTGCCCGAGATCTGTATCTTGGGGCCTAAGGTGCTGATTATATCGCTGTAGATGCCAGCGAAGTTAGCAACCACCTGCTCGTCGGTAATGGCAAAATGGTGCAGCTGACGGTGTACTTGATTGATGCGCTCGGCCAGCATGCCCATGGCGTTTGAGCTGCGTGACAGCTTACGCTCCAAAGCCAGGATACCGATAAGGTAGCGGGTTACCTCGACATCTTTCTGCTTGTCATCGCCCAGCTGGTTCAACACCAGTTGGTAGCCGCGATTCAGCGCGACCTTGTCTTGATATACATCGGCAGTGCTGTCTGGGTTGGTCACCATTATGGTACCCAAACAGGCGCCAAGCATCTCATCGTCAGCCTGGCCGTGTCTGGCAACCTTTTGTACCTGACCTATCGCCTGCAATATACCGGCAAAGGCCATGGTTCTGTCGAAAATCGGCTCGCTCACGGCTTACTCTCTAATCAGATTGTCTATGATGCCGCCGCCAAGGCAGACTTCGCCGTCATAAAACACGGCAGACTGACCAGGAGTTACGGCGGCAACTGGCTCGTCGAAGATCACCTTGATGCGATCGTCCCCTTCATAGGTGAGGGTACAGGCCACGTCCTGCTGACGGTAACGTGTCTTGACCGTGATCTTGGCGCCATCAACGGGCCCTTTTCTATCGACCCAGTGTAGCTGATCGGCGTAGAAACCCACCGACATGAGGCGAGGGTGTTTGCCACCTTGACCGACAACCAACACGTTACGCTCGAGATCTTTATCGACCACATACCAAGGATCGTCGTTGCTGTTCTTCATGCCGCCTATCCCCAGCCCTTTACGCTGGCCCAGGGTGTGGTACATCAAGCCTTGGTGCTCACCTATGACTTCGCCTTCGGCGGTCTCTATTTTGCCGGGCTGCGCGGGCAGGAAGGTGCGCAGAAAATCGGTGAACTTACGCTCGCCGATAAAGCAGATGCCTGTGCTGTCCTTCTTGTCATGGGTAACCAGCCCCATCTCCTTGGCGATTTCACGCACTTCGCTCTTCTCCAGTTCACCCACAGGGAACAGGGAGCGGGCGATCTGCTCATGGCTCAAGGTGTAGAGGAAGTAGCTCTGGTCTTTGTTGCCATCGACGCCACGTAGCATCTGGCTTTGACCCGAGGCATCGCTTCGGCGCACATAGTGGCCCATGGCGATGTAGTCGGCGTCTAAGATGTCGTCGGCAAATTCGAGAAACGCTTTAAACTTGATCTCTTTGTTGCACATGATATCTGGGTTAGGGGTACGGCCCGCCTTATATTCGGCGAGGAAGTACTCGAACACGTTGTCCCAGTATTCGGCGGCAAAGTTGACCGTGTGCAGCTTGATCCCCAGTTTGTCGCAAACGGCTTGGGCATCTTTAAGATCTTCTGCGGCGGCACAATACTCATCGGTATCGTCCTCTTCCCAGTTTTTCATGAACAGGCCTTCGACCTGATAGCCCTGTTGCATGAGGAGATACGCCGAAACAGATGAGTCGACACCGCCGGACATACCGACGATCACTTTTTTACCGTTTGGGTTGGGTTCGATTGCTGCCATAAATCCTAAAAACCATTAAATTCGTGTAGCTATGGTGGCTGTTTTCTGGGGTTAAGCAAGCCGGTTTGCCTGCTTAGCCCTGTGTCTAATTGCGCGTTGATCGTGCATCACTTGCCGGGAAAATCATCACCATAATATGCGGGGGCATATTCTATCACGCATTGTGACTTTGGGCTAACTAGAGAAAGCGGCAATTGACCACATCAGTCGAAAAGAGTTTTCCCTGACGAAAGTCGTGAATACATTGCAGTACCAGGGGGCTTCTGAGCTGGCCCTTGAGCTGGGTTATCTCATCGAGCGTCATCCACAGGGCGCGGCAAATCGCGCTGTCTTGGGGCTTGGGTGTGAGCGGCTCATCTAAGGTGCAGGCATAGGTGAAGCGCAGGAAGGCCAGATCGTCTCTTGCTTGAAATTGATAGATGTTGATCAGCGACTGCACCTTAATGCTAAGGCCTGTCTCTTCCCATACCTCGCGTTCGCAAGCCTGGTTAAGGCTCTCAAAGGCTTCTAGATGACCTGCGGGCTGGTTGTAGGCGAGCTTGCCATCGATGAGCTCCTCGACCATCAGGTATTTGTCGTCACAATTGATGACGCAGGCGACGGTGACATTGGGTTTATAACGTTCCATCTATTACCTCGTTAGGATTGGGGGGGCACCTTATATTCGCCATTTGCGATACCATCCAGGCTCCATTGACCTATTTTATAACGAATCAATCTTAGCGTCGGGTAGCCCACATGGGCGGTCATGCGCCTGACCTGACGATTACGTCCCTCGCAGATGGTGATCGCCAGCCAACTGGTGGGGATCTGTTTGCGCTCTCGCACCGGTGGGTTGCGGGGCCAGACATCCGGTTCGGCGATACGCTCCACCTTAGCCGGCAGGGTCGGACCATCTTTGAGAGTGACGCCATCTCTTAGTGCCTGAATCGCCTCGTCGCTGGGAATGCCTTCGACCTGCACCCAGTAGGTCTTATCGGTTTTCTTCTTGGGCTCTGTGATGCGCGACTGCAGCTGGCCATCGTTGGTCAGTAGCAGTAAGCCTTCGCTGTCTCTGTCGAGCCTGCCAGCGGCGTAGACATCTTGAATCGGGATGAAATCCTTCAAGGTCTGACGGCCCTGCTCATCGGTGAACTGACACAAGACATCGAAAGGCTTATTAAACAAAACGATGACGGGGTTCTGCGGCCTTGGCTTTGGCTTAGGTTTGGACTTAGGCTTAGTAAGCTTAGGTTTGTGTTTGACACCCTCTGCCGCGGTGGCGCTCACCCCTCGTTTTGGTTGATTAGAATTGCCTTTGGATTTAGTGGCTGGGGCGTTGGTTTTCGCTCCCTGACGACGAGAAGCTAGCTTATTGGCACTGGGTGTTTTTGGACTCACGAGGCAAACTTTTGGCTGAGTGTATGCTAATGCTGACATTGTACTGTGCATTCGCCATTAGTGGAATTTGAATATTGGCGTGAATGATTTATGATGTCGGCCAACTAAATGTGATCGATAGCAAAACGTGAACAGATTTTGAGATGTTAACCGCGCTTTGTTTTGCATTAAATCGATTTAAGTGTCAGGGGAGAGCCCCAGGGCGTTCACCCTTACTATTTATCCTTTTCATGCCTCGCATTCGCCATCGTAAAATTATAATAATGACATCATAGTGGTTTGATTAATAAACGATTTATTTTACAAAAAACGTAGGAAGTAATAATGAACGACAATCCAACGATCATCTATACGGAGACAGATGAAGCTCCGGCTCTCGCGACCCTATCTCTGTTGCCTATTATCAAGCATTTCACCGCAGCTGCCGGAGTTGGCGTTGAGACACGCGACATCTCTTTATCTGGCCGTGTTATTGCCAATTTCCCTGAATTTTTAAAGCCAGAACAGCAGATCTCTGACGCGCTCGCCGAGCTGGGTGAGCTGGCCACTAAGCCAGAAGCAAATATCATCAAGCTGCCTAACATCAGTGCCTCGATTCCACAGCTAAAAGCTTGTATCAAAGAGCTGCAAGATAAGGGTTATGCGCTGCCTAACTACCCTGATGAGCCGCAAAATGAAGCAGAAGCCGATATCAAGTCGCGTTACGACAAGATCAAAGGTAGTGCCGTTAACCCAGTGCTGCGTGAAGGTAACTCAGACCGCCGCGCGCCGACTTCTGTAAAAAACTACGCCAAGAAGAACCCACACTCAATGGGTGCTTGGAGCAGCGATTCTAAGTCTCATGTTGCGCACATGGAAGCCGGCGATTTCTACGGTAGCGAGCAGTCGGTGACGGTTGCCGAGCCAACCAGCATCGATATCCTGTTCGAAGGTAAAGATGGTAGCAGTAAGACACTAAAATCTGGCCTTAAGTTACTGGCCGGTGAGGTGATTGACGCTTCGACCATGAGCAAGAAAGCTCTGGTTGCCTTCATGGAGCGCGAAATCGAAGCCGCTAAGGCCGAAGATGTATTGCTGTCTCTGCACCTTAAGGCGACTATGATGAAGGTTTCTGACCCTATCATGTTCGGTCACGCGGTTAAGGTGTTCTACAAGTCACTGTTTGAAAAGCATGGCCAGCTGTTTGAAGAGCTGGGCGTCGATGTTAACAACGGTTTCGGTGACGTCTATGCCAAGATAGCCAGCTTGCCAGCCGACAAGAAGGCCGAGATCGAAGCCGACATCGCCGCTATCTACGCCGAGCGTCCAGCCCTGGCTATGGTCGATTCAGACCGTGGTATCACCAACCTGCACGTGCCAAGCGATGTGATCATCGATGCCTCTATGCCTGCGGCGATTCGCTCTTCAGGTCAGATGTGGGGTCCAGATGGCAAGCTGAAGGACACTAAGGCGCTGATCCCAGATCGTTGCTACGCAGGTGTTTACCAAGAAACTATTCAATTCTGTAAAGAAAATGGCGCCTTCGATCCAACCACTATGGGCAGCGTACCAAACGTTGGCCTGATGGCTCAAAAAGCCGAAGAATATGGTAGCCATGACAAGACCTTCGAAATTGCCGCCGACGGTGTGGTCAAGGTTGTCGATGCCGCCGGTAACCTATTGATGTCTCACGACGTCGAAGCCGGTGATATCTGGAGAATGTGTCAGGTTAAAGACGCGCCTATCCGTGACTGGGTTAAGCTTGCCGTTAATCGTGCGCGTCTGTCATCGACGCCAGCCGTGTTCTGGTTAGACGAAAACCGTGCCCACGACGCACAGCTGATTGCCAAGGTGGAGCAGTATCTGCCTGAGCATGATACCGATGGATTAGAAATTCACATCATGGCGCCTGTGGCGGCGACTCGTTTCTCACTGGAGCGCATCAAGCAAGGTCTGGATACCATCTCGGTAACCGGTAACGTGCTACGTGACTACCTCACCGATCTCTTCCCAATTCTTGAGCTGGGGACCAGCGCCAAGATGCTGTCAATCGTGCCGCTGATGAGTGGTGGTGGATTGTTCGAGACTGGTGCCGGCGGCAGTGCGCCTAAGCATGTTCAGCAGGTGGAGAAAGAGGGTCACCTACGTTGGGATTCTCTGGGTGAGTTCCTGGCACTGGGCGCCTCACTCGAGCATCTGAGCCAGAACTATGGCAACCCTAAGGCGCAGGTATTGGCCGATGCGCTGGACAATGCTATTGGTAAGTTCCTCGATGAAAACCGTTCGCCTTCACGTCGTGTGGGTGAGCTGGATAACCGTGGTAGCCACTTCTACCTGGCGATGTACTGGGCACAGGCTTTGGCCGCACAGGATAGCGACGCTGAGCTAAAAGCGCAGTTCGCGCCACTTGCCGAAGCGCTCACCAATAACGAAGCTAAGATTGTTGCCGAGTTAAATGGTGCGCAGGGCCCTGCGGTTGATTTAGGTGGTTACTATCGCCTGGATGCCACTAAGGCGGAAGCGGCGATGCGTCCAAGTGCGACGCTGAACAAGCTGATTGGCTAATTTAGCCATATAATGAAAGAGGGCGCCACGGCGCCCTTTTTTTATTGCTTTATAGGTGCCTGTTAGCGATTAAAAATCAGTAATAAAAAAGGCAGGGTTAACCCTGCCTTTTTTGTTTTTTTGACCCACTATTTAGTGGGCGATATCGCTGACGCGTGCATCCCTTTAGGCCCCTGTTCCACCTCGAATTGGACTGATTGGCCTGCTTTTAGAGTTCGATAGCCTTCCATTTCAATGGTAGAATAGTGTGCGAAAACGTCTTCACCACCAGCTTCAGGGCAGATAAACCCGAATCCTTTGGCGTTGTTGAACCATTTCACAGTTCCGTTTGCCATACTTCCACTTCCTTCTGTTGTTTACTGACCAGTAAGATAGTAAAACTTATGAGGCGGGGTAAATTCACCGCTCGATGAACAGAATGAAACCAGTAAAAGCGGATGTCAAGACCAATTTAACAAAAAGGCAACATTTACGCTAAATTCGTCAGCAATTGGTTCTAATGGTCGGATGAGTAACAGGTTTATCCCGGGTGGTCAGCAACTTTTGGAAGAAGCCAAAACTAGAGGCTAATATTGAAATATGGGTAAAGTAGGTAATATTGAGCATATCGAAGAGCGCGCGGAAACTGAACTCATGCCGCCTTCGATGTACAAAGTGATCTTAAACAACGATGACTATACCCCGATGGACTTCGTCATCGAGGTGTTACAACTCTTTTTTAATAAAAATGAACAAGAAGCCACAGATATCATGTTGGCAATTCATCATCAGGGTAAGGGAATTTGCGGCGTTTTCCCTTTCGGCATTGCAGAAACCAAGGTCGCACAAGTAAATCAGTTTGCAAGACAAAACCAACATCCGTTACTGTGTTCATTAGAGAAAGCCTGAATATCGAAGTTTTGTGATTATTTTAGGGGGTGCTTATGTTAAATAAAGATTTAGAGGTCACCTTGAATCTGGCGTTTCAACAAGCCAGAGACGCGCGACACGAATACATGACCGTAGAGCATCTGCTATTGGCGTTAATCGATAATCCTGCGGCTCAAGAGGCGCTGCTCGCCTGCGGTGCAAACCTCGATAAGTTAAGAGAAGAGGTGTCGAGTTTCATCGAGCAGACCACGCCTATCATCAGCGATCCTAACGACGACAGAGAAACCCAGCCTACCTTAGGTTTTCAGCGCGTGCTGCAGCGCGCCGTCTTTCATGTGCAATCTTCGGGTCGCAACGAAGTGACAGGTGCCAACGTCTTGGTGGCCATCTTCAGCGAGCAGGAATCTCAGGCGGTTTATCTGCTGCGTAACGGTGAGATCACTCGTCTGGATGTGGTGAATTATATCTCCCACGGCGTGTCACGTGATGAGCTGGATAATGCTCAGGAACCCGAACAGATTGAAGATCACAGCGAATCGGAAGAGCACAGCAAGCTGTCGCAATTTACTTCTAACCTCAACGAAGAGGCCCGCAAGGGCAATATCGATCCCCTGATCGGCCGCTCCGATGAGATAGAGCGCTCGATTCAGATCCTCTGCCGTCGCCGCAAGAATAACCCGCTGCTGGTGGGTGAGGCCGGCGTCGGTAAGACGGCGATTGCCGAGGGGCTTGCCTATCGCATCGTCAACGATGAGGTTCCCGAGGTGATGGCCGATGCCACTGTCTACTCGCTGGATCTCGGCGCCTTGCTGGCGGGCACCAAATATCGTGGCGACTTTGAGAAACGCTTTAAGAGCCTGCTCAAGGAGCTCTCGCAAGATAAGCACGCCATACTGTTTATCGACGAGATCCACACCATTATCGGCGCAGGAGCGGCATCTGGTGGCGTGATGGATGCGTCTAACTTGCTAAAGCCGCTGCTCTCTAGTGGCCATCTTCGCTGTATGGGCTCGACCACCTTCCAGGAGTATCAGAGTATCTTCGAGAAAGATCGTGCCCTGGCCAGACGTTTCCAGAAGGTGGATATCAACGAGCCTTCGGTGGCGGAAACCACTAAGATCCTACAAGGTCTCAAGAGCAAGTATGAGGAGCACCATGGCGTGCGCTATACCATGGCGGCCTTGTCGGTGGCGGCGCGTCTGGCTGATAAGCATATCAACGACAGACATCTTCCCGACAAGGCGATTGACGTGATCGACGAGGCGGGCGCGCGCATGGCGATGCAGCCGGCGAGCAAGCGCAAGAAGACCATAGGTCAGGCGGAGATCGAGTCTATCATAGCTAAGATAGCGCGGATCCCTGAGAAGACGGTATCGGCCACCGATAAGGATATGCTGAAGAATCTCGAGCGTAATCTTAAGATGGTGGTGTTTGGCCAGGATAAGGCTATCGAAGCTTTAAGCTCGGCGATTCGCCTGTCACGCTCTGGCCTCAGCGGCGCCCACAAGCCTGTGGGTAGCTTCCTGTTTGCCGGTCCGACCGGTGTGGGTAAGACAGAGGTCACCAGTCAGCTGGCATCTTGTCTCAGCCTCAAGCTGGTGCGTTTCGATATGTCCGAGTATATGGAGAGTCATACTGTGTCTCGCCTTATCGGTGCGCCGCCAGGCTATGTTGGCTACGATCAGGGGGGCTTGTTAACCGATGCGGTGATCAAGAACCCACATTGCGTGGTGCTGCTCGATGAGATCGAAAAAGCCCATCCCGATGTCTATAACTTGCTGCTGCAGGTGATGGACCACGGTACCTTGACCGACAACAATGGTCGCAAGGCGGACTTTAGACACGTGACCCTGGTGATGACTACCAACGCAGGTGTGCAGGAGACGGTACGTAAATCCATTGGCTTTAAGCAGCAAGATCACAGCCAGGACGCTTTGTCTGAGATCAACCGCGTCTTCTCGCCCGAGTTCAGAAACCGCTTGGATGAGATCATCTGGTTTAACCATCTCGATATGACGGTCATCGCCAAGGTGGTCGACAAGTTCCTGGTCGAGCTGCAGGCGCAACTGGATGAGAAGTCTGTGGTGCTGGATGTGAGCGATGATGCCAGAACCTTACTGGCCGAGAAGGGCTATGATAAGGCGATGGGGGCACGGCCTATGGCCCGTGTGGTCACCGAGATGATCAAACGACCACTTGCCGATGAGATCCTCTTTGGCAAGCTGGAGAAGGGCGGTGTGGCCCATGTGGATGTCGACGGTGATAAGCTGACGATTAAGATTGAGCAGTCGGAGCGGCTGACACAGGCGTAATACACTGACGTAATAAAAAGGCTGCAGATGCAGCCTTTTTTCATGATTTGGTTTTTGTGGCAGATCCTGCTTAGTTGCTAGAACTTTCCTCAACTTTCTTCGCTGCCTGATTCGGCTTGGTCGGGACTGTGTCGGTTTCCGCCAGTCTCTGCCATTGTCGCTATCGATTAGGAACAAAAAAACCGGCACTGCCGGTTTTTATTATTCGCAAGCTAACGATTAGCGTGAACGGAAGACGATGCGCCCTTTGCTCAAATCATAAGGGGTCAGCTGAACTGTGACCTTATCACCCGTTAGAATACGGATGTAGTTTTTACGCATTTTGCCTGAGATATGGGCGATTACTACGTGACCATTCTCTAGCTCTACTCGAAACATTGTATTTGGCAAGGTTTCAAGAATAGTGCCTTGCATCTCAATGTTGTCTTCTTTCGCCATTAATCAGTTATCCTGTTAGCCTTCAAATATTAAAAACGGGCGTATCATGCCGCAAATTAGCGCTTCTGTAAAGAGGTGTTCGTTATCTGGGCAAATATCTGTTTGCTTTATTTTTTCTAATTAAGCGCGCTTATTCACTGCGTTGCCAACCATTTGCGGTCAATATCTCGTAGGGATGGTAGGCGGTCTTGTAATTCATCTTACGAGACTCATGGATCTGATAACCCAGGTAGACATGCGCCTTGTGCATCTGCCTTGCGAGATCGCACTGCAATAGAATCATCAAGGAGCCCAGAGAGCGTTTATCCAGCTCGGGAGCAAAGAAGCTGTAGATGGCCGACAGGCTGTTTGGTAACACGTCTGTGACCGCTACGCCTATCAGCTCACCCTCGAGCCGCAGTTCCAGCAGCTTTGGTGGATGCCAGCTGCACTGCACGAAATGATCGTATTGCTCTCGTGAGGGGGGATACATGGGACCATCGTGGTGGCGCGCCTTGATGTACCTGTCATAGAGCGCGTAATGCTCGTCGGTGCAGGTGTCGACCAGGCGCCAGCTAACATCCTGATTCTGTTTCAGGGTGCGTTTCTGCCGTCGTGACGGCGTAAAGAGTTCCACCGGAATACGTATCGGCAGGCAGGCCTGACAGTGGGGGCAATGTGGCTTATAGATGGTCTCGCCACTGCGGCGAAAACCCAAGGCCAAGAGCTTCTCAAACAGGGTGAGGTCGAGAGACTCCTCCTGCAACACTAACAGTTGTTCCTGCTTGCCCGGCAGGTAGCTGCAGTCGAAGGTATGTGTCATACCCACCTGTATGGTGTCGGATCTAGAGTTCAATCTGCACCTCTTGTGGGTGCCAGGCATCGCTGGCGACCTCGATATCGCGAAAACGCTTCAATAGGTTGATGAAATCGGCTCGCTTTAATGCCTTGGCACCCAGGGATGCCAGATGAGGGTTCATGACCTGGGCGTCGATCAGTCGGTATCTGTGTGATAGCAGGTGTTGGTGCAGCATGGCCATGGCTGCCTTGGAGGCATTGCTCTGCAGGTGAAACATGGACTCGCCGCAAAATACCTGGCCGATGGCAACCCCATAGAGGCCACCAATGAGCTTATCGCCGTCCCACACCTCAATCGAATGGGCCTTGTTGTACTTGTGCAGCGCCTTATAGGCTTGCTGTATCTCTAAGGTTATCCAGGTACCCTCCTTGCCTTGGCGGGTGAGGGCGCAGTGCTCGATCACGCTGTTAAAGGCGCGATTGACGCTGAAGCGCCACTGACGGCGTTTGATATCGCGCTTCAGGCTACGACTGACCTTAAGTGAACCGGGCACAAACACGGCGCGGGGGTCGGGGGACCACCAGAGAATAGGGTCGTTTTCATTAAACCAGGGGAAGATCCCCTCATAGTAGGCGTTAAGCAGACGCTTGGGGTGTAGATCGCCGCCGATGGCCAAGAGTCCGTTTGGATCGGTTAGGGCAAACTCCGGCGAAGGGAACTTTGCCAGCTCATGATTTAAATAGGACAGTGAGTTCACAATTGAGTAAAATTAGTTATCGGCCTCTTTATAAGTTAGCGGAAAACCTCTTATGTTGAAACCTACACCCCGCCTCTTTCGCTTTATTTGGTCAGTTTTTATCTTGCTTGCCAGCCTAGGGCTGAGTGCTGGTGTCAGTGCCGCCTACGAGCGTAATCAAGCCGTTCCCGTCGAGAAGGTAGAGTATGGTTATGTCACCTCGGTACGTAATATTACCCAGACTCAGTTAGTGGAAGATCGTAACCAAGGCTGGCGCACATTTGGTGGCGCCTTGATAGGTGGCGTCATAGGGCATCAGTTTGGTGGCGGTAGCGGTCAGGACGTTGCCACAGTATTGGGGGCCCTCATTGGTGGCGGCATTGGACATAATGCGGGCGGCGATTACTATCAGCAGTTGAAGCTGGTGGAGCTGATGATACGTTATGAAGATGGTCGGGAGGTAATGGTGATTCAAGACCTGGATCCCGGCATGATTTTCAACGTCGATGATGAGGTGCGCGTGATCTATCTGCAGGGGGACGTGCGAGTCGACCTGGCGATGTAGCAGTCGTACAGCGACGTAATTTAAAGCTAATTCAATGAAAGCTAGTCGTATAAAAGCATTCAACAAAAAAGGAGCCATGGGGCTCCTTTTTTATGACGATACGTTTTTATAGCGATAAGCTACTTAATTAGAAGCCGCGAGGAAGTTGTCCTTTACCCGCCAGCTTTGCACGCCAAAGCTCTTTCGGTGTCATGCCACCAGAGGTTGATTTGCTGGCTTTCGACTCTGCCTTAGGCTTGGCTGCTTTCGCAGGTGCGGCTTTCTTAGGCGCTGCCTTAGGTTTTTCCGCTTTCGCCGGAGCCTTAGCTGCAGGAGCTTGCTCACCTTGTTCAGCCAACATAGCTTCTAAATCACTAAAACGAAGAGACTTACCACCATCGATCTTGTACCAGCTTCCTTTCTGCTCGATGGTAACGCTCTTACCCTGCGCCTTGCTCAATGCAGCCTCGAGTGTGCTGATCACCTCTTCTTTGGTCAACTTTGACATAGTATTAACCTATTTCTTTTAATGTGTAATTGAAGGTTTGGCCTAATTTTATAGCTGAAACGCCTGAATTGTCCAATTTTCACAGAAATTCAACGTATTTCTATGAACTGAGGCTCAGATATGGCTAAACTAGGCGCTATCGTCACGGTCATTTTTTCAGCCCTTGAGCGCTGGAACGACCAAAGTTATCTGATTCATATGAGGAGCTTAGATGAATCGCACAGCATTGACTCGATACCTTACGGAATTTCTGCAGGTAGGCAACTACAAGGATTACGCCCCCAACGGGTTACAGGTCGAGGGGAAGGAGCGGATTAAGACGATTGTCACCGGGGTAACCGCCTGTCAGGCATTGATCGACAGGGCGGTTGAGCTAAACGCCGATGCCTTGCTGGTGCACCATGGCTTCTTCTGGAAGGGTGAGCCTGAGACCATTACCGGGATGAAGTATCGCCGCATCAAGTCGCTGATTAACAATGATATCAACCTCTACGGATATCACCTGCCGCTCGATGGCCATCCTATGCTGGGGAACAACGCTGAGTTGGCGCGAGAGCTTGGGATCATAGATGCCGAGTCGGTGGAGGGGGTTGCCCAGGGGCTGGTGTGGCAGGGGCGTCTCGATGAGCCTATGGCGCCGAGTACGTTTGCCGAGTATCTGGCCGGCGTTCTGGGTCGTCAGGCATTACATCTGGGTGAGAGTAACAAGCCGATTTATCGTCTGGCCTGGTGCAGCGGCGGGGCACAAGACTATATAGATATTGCCGTGGATTTGGGCGTCGATGCCTTTATCAGTGGCGAGGTGTCTGAGCGCACCTTCCATAGCGCGGTCGAGCAGGATATTCACTACTTTGCTGCGGGTCATCACGCCACGGAAAGATTTGGCATCAAGGCATTGGGTGAGCATTTGGCTAACGAGTTTGGCCTGACTCACCATTTTGTGGATATCGACAATCCGGTGTAGCGAATCGATTGTTAAAGCTGACTCAAGTCGAGTATCTAAAACAAAAGGCCGCTAGTTAGCGGCCTTTTTTGTGTCGTCTCGGCTGAGTCCCGAACAAGCGACTTATTTCACGCGCATGCCAGGTTGGGCACCTTCATGTGGCTCTAGGATCCACAGATCTTTCTTACCTGGACCGGCCGCAAGCACCATGCCTTCAGACATGCCGAAACGCATCTTACGCGGCGCCAGGTTGGCCACCATCACAGTCAGCTTGCCTTCCAGATCTTCTGGGGCATAGGCAGACTTGATGCCTGCAAACACCTGCTTAGTCTCGCCACCCAGGTCCAGCTGCAGCTTAAGCAGCTTGTTGGCTTCAGGCACATGTTCCGCCTTGGCGATACGGGCGATACGCAGATCTAACTTGGCAAAATCATCGAAGCTGATCTCTTCGCTGATAGGGTCGAGATCCAGCTGGCTCTTAGGCGCCTCGGCTACCTGCAGGTTCTCGGTCGATGCTTCGATAATAGCTTCGATGTTCTTCATCTCGACACGTTGCATCAAGGCCTTGAACGGCGCAATTTCGTGACCGCTGAGATCTCTTGCCAGATCATCCCAGGTCAGCTCAAGTTGCAGGAAGGCTTCCACGTCCTGGGCCAGCTGAGGCAGCACTGGCTTGAGGTAGGTCACCAGGATGCGGAACAGGTTCAGCGCGTTGCTACATACCTGGTGGGCTTCCTCTTGCTTATCTTCCTCTTTCACCAGCTGCCATGGGGCGGCATCGGCGACAAAGGCGTTGGCGATATCGGCTAGCGCCATGATCTCACGCATCGCCTTACCAAATTCACGGGTCTCGTAAAACTCGGCGATGGCATCGGCCTTGGCGAGGAAGGTCTCGGTCAGGCTAGCGTCGGCAACCTTGGCCAGCTTGCCGTCGAAACGCTTGCTGATAAAGCCAGCGGTGCGAGAGGCGAGGTTGACCAGCTTACCCACGAGATCTGAGTTGACGCGCTGGGCGAAGTCTTCCAGGTTTAGGTCGAGATCGTCGATACGGCTGCTGAGCTTAGCCGCGTAGTAGTAACGCAGGTACTCAGGATTCAGGTTATCCAGATAGGTCCTGGCCTTGATGAAGGTGCCTTTAGACTTTGACATCTTGGCGCCGTTCACCGTCACATAACCGTGGGCATAGACGCTGTTTGGCTTACGGAACCCCGCGCCTTCGAGCATGGCAGGCCAGAACAGGCTATGGAAGTAGACGATATCTTTACCAATGAAGTGGTATACCTCGGCGGTTGAGTCTTTGGCCCAGAATTCGTCGAAGTTAAGGTCGCCGCGCTTGTTGCACAGGTTCTTGAACGAGCCCATGTAGCCGATAGGCGCATCTAGCCAGACGTAGAAGAATTTACCCGGTGCATCTGGGATCTCGAAGCCGAAGTAAGGCGCATCACGGGTGATGTCCCACTGCTGCAGGCCCTGTTCGAACCACTCGCCCAGCTTGTTGGCCATCTCTTGTTGCAGTGAGCCTGAACGGGTCCACTCTTTCAACATCTCTTCGAAGGCGGGTAGGTCGAAGAAGAAGTGCTCAGTCTCCTTCATCACAGGTGTGGCACCCGATACCGCCGATTTAGGATCGATCAGATCCGTTGGGCTGTAGGTCGCGCCGCAGCTGTCACAGTTGTCGCCATATTGATCCACAGACTTACATTTAGGGCAGGTGCCCTTAACGAAGCGGTCCGGCAGGAACATAGACTTTTCAGGATCGAACAGCTGAGAGATGGTCTTTGACTTGATATAGCCGCCATCGCGAAGTTTGAGGTAGATCTCGCTCGCCAGCTCTCGGTTTTCGTCGCTGTGGGTGCTGTGGAAATTATCGAACTGAATATTAAAGTCGGCAAAATCCTGCTGATGCTCTTTCTGTACCTGAGCGATCATCTCCTCGGGTGCCATGCCGAGCTGCTGCGCCTTAAGCATGATGGGCGTGCCGTGGGCATCGTCTGCACAGATATAGTGACATTCGTGGCCGCGTAGCTTTTGAAAACGCGCCCAGATATCGGTTTGAATATATTCAAGCATGTGACCTAAATGAATGGGGCCATTGGCGTACGGAAGTGCGCTGGTCACGAGAATTTTACGTTGTGAAGTTGCCATCTTGTCTCTAAATCAGTAAGTGCCCAAAAAGAATGGCATAGATACTAACCGATCATCGCTAAAGTTTCATCAAAAGCTGCTTTAAGTGAACTAAATCTATCCGAATATGAGGAGTTTTTCTGATACACTTAGCCAAATTTATTTTTGGAGGTAGTCGTTTTGTCTTCAGCGTCTCAGAATTATCATCTCAGCGATGATCTGCTCGGTCCGGTTTTGGCTATTTTAGATGCCCATCAAGACCCCTATTTAATGCAAGGTCTGGTGAGCGCAGGTTGCGTGACCAAGCTGGATATTGAAGGCAAGCGATTGCAGCTGGGGCTGTGCTACCCCTATCCCTGCCAGAGCCAGTATCGCGATACCGTCATGGCGATCACCAATAAGCTTGCGGTGCTCGATGCCATAGATGAAGTCGAGTGCGAAATCGATTTCCAGCCTGCGGTGATTTCGGCCGGTGCGGTCGAGCCGCTACCAAACGTCAAACAGGTAATTGCCGTAGCCTCGGGCAAGGGCGGCGTGGGTAAGTCGACTACCTCGGTCAACCTGGCGTTGGCGTTAGCAGCTGAAGGCGCCAAGGTGGGGATTCTCGATGCCGATATCTATGGCCCCTCGATTCCGCTCATGCTGGGCGTACCCAACTTTAACCCTGTTTCACCGGACGGCAAGATGATGACCGCCGCCGAGGCTCATGGCATCGCCGCTCAGTCTATTGGCTTTATCGTCAGCGGTGATGAGGCCGCCGTATGGCGCGGCCCAATGGCGGCTGGCGCACTGGCGCAGCTGTTAAACGAGACCCTGTGGCCCGAGCTGGATTACCTGGTGATCGACATGCCACCAGGCACAGGCGACATTCAGCTGACCCTGTCACAGAAGGTGCCGGTAAGCGGCGCCGTGGTGGTCACCACTCCGCAAGATATCGCCTTGGCCGATGCCAAGAAGGGGATCAGCATGTTCCAGAAGGTGAACATTCCTGTGCTGGGTATCGTCGAGAACATGAGTTTCCATATCTGTAGCGATTGCGGTCATAAGGAGCATCTCTTTGGTGAAGATGGCGGCCTTAAGATGGCTGCACGTTACAATGTACCGCTTTTGGGGCAGCTACCGCTGCAACTGAATATCCGCGAGGATGTGGATAAAGGCACGCCGACCGTGGTGGCGGATGGCGAGAGCCAGGTGGCCTTGTTGTATAAGGAGATCGCCAGAAAGGTGGGGGCACAACTTGCCCTGAGCCAGACACAGAGTGTCGTATCTATTTCAATTTCAGATGATGAGTAAGGTTTACAAAGCATGAATTCGCAATGTGTCATAATTGGTATCGCAGGGGCATCGGCATCGGGTAAGAGCCTAATCGCGAAGACGATTTTCGAGGAGCTATGCCGTGATCTGGGCACAGATCAGATAGGGGTTATCGCCGAGGATGCCTACTATAAGGATCAGGGTCATCTGTCGATGGATCAGCGTGTCCTAACCAATTACGATCACCCAAAGGCGCTGGATCATCAGCTGCTGTGTGAACACCTTAGCGCCCTGAAAAATGGCGAGGCGGTGGAGATCCCTCAATACAGCTATACCGAGCATACCCGTATGGCCGAGACGGTCACCATGACGCCTAAGAAGGTGATCATCCTTGAAGGGATCTTGCTACTGACAGATCCTAACCTGCGCGAGCAGATGGATGCCAGCGTCTTCATGGACACGCCACTGGACATCTGTTTCATGCGCCGCCTGACCCGTGATGTGGCGGAGCGTGGCCGTACCATGGAGTCTGTGATGCAGCAGTACACTCAGACAGTGCGTCCTATGTTCCTGCAATTTATCGATCCTTCTAAGCAATATGCCGATATTATCGTGCCGCGTGGTGGTAAAAACCGCATCGCAACCGATATATTAAAGGCTAGAATTCAACACCTTTTAGCAAAATAGTCGCTTGATATGGGGAGTTAGGCTGGGATGCGTTTAACGGATTTAGAGATAGCAGCATGTTTAGAGGAGGGGAGTATTGTCATCGATCCCCGTCCCGACGCCGAGGCCATCAGTGGCGTCAGCGTCGATGTGAAGCTCGGTAATCAGTTCCGCGTATTTCAGGATCATACGGCGCCCTATATCGATCTCAGTGGCCCCAGCAGCGAGGTGCAGGCGGCCCTTGATCGCGTGATGAGCGATAAGATAGTGATCCCCGAAGGGGAAGCGTTTTTCCTCCATCCCGGCGAGCTCGCACTGGCCGTCACCCATGAGAGTCTCACCCTGCCCGCCGATATCGTCGGCTGGTTGGATGGCCGCTCCTCTTTGGCACGGTTAGGGCTCATGGTGCATGTCACGGCCCATCGCATCGATCCCGGTTGGCAGGGAAAGATAGTGCTTGAGTTCTTCAACAGCGGCAAGCTTCCCCTGGCCTTGAAGCCCATGATGACCATAGGCGCCCTCAACTTCGAGCGCCTAAGCTCGCCCGTGGCGCGCCCCTACAATAAGCGCAAGAGTGCTAAGTACAGGGATCAACAAGAAGCCGTTGCCAGCCGGATCAGTCAGGACAAATGATGTCGCAGACTATCTGGGTAAATGGTGAACAAGCAGCAAGTGTTTCGGCATTCGACAGGGGACTGGCCTACGGCGATGGCCTGTTTGCCACCATGCGTTGTCGAGGCGCTGAGGTACTCTTCCTAGAGAGTCACCTGCTTCGTTTGGCTCAAGGGGCTCATCGCCTTGGATTCCCGCTGCCAGATTCAGCTGCGCTGAGCGAGCAATTAGCAAAGGCCTGTGAGCAGGGCTGCAAACAGTTTACCCAAGATTATTGCCTCAAGTTACTCGTAAGCCGGGGCACTGGCGGACGCGGTTATCTGCCGCCGCAAACGCCCGCGCCGACTTGTGTGTTGTCGCTGCATGAGATCCCGGCGCATTACCGTCAGTGGCAAGTTGCTGGCATCAAGTTGCAACTAAGTCCGGTGACGCTCGGTCAGCAGCCGCTGTTGGCGGGCATGAAACACCTTAATCGTCTCGAGCAGGTGCTGATCCGCACACACAAGTTAGATGACGGATTCGATGATTGGCTGGTCTGCGACACGGCCGGTAACATCATAGAGGCCTCCATGGCCAATCTCTTCTTTATAAAGGGTCGCACCCTAGTTACGCCGAGTCTGGAGCAGGCTGGGGTGGCTGGTGTGATGCGCGAGCAGTTGCTGCTCTGGTTTGTCGAGGCCGGGTTTTCTCTCGAGGTGCGCCGCGTTACATCCGATGAACTAGCAGATTTTGACCATGTTCTGGCCAGCAACAGCCTGTTTGGCGCTGTGCCCGTGAACGGCATAGCCAAGCACTCATTCGGCCATAGCCCTCTGCTAACCCAATTGCTACACGATCTAAAAATAATATTATGAAAAAACTGATCAAAGGCGTGCTGACCGCACTCTTTAGCCTATTAACCTTGAGCGCAATTGGCCTGTATTGGGTCTATCAGAGCGTGGTGAGTTACGGCCAGATGCCGCTCAAGCTCGATGCCCCCGTCGAGTTTGAGGTGGCGCGTGGTACCTCCTTTTCACAGATGGCGAACACCTTGGCACAAACAGGTGCCGTGGATGAGCTTTGGAAGCTTAAGCTGCTGGTTAAGCTGCGCCCCGAACTTGCCAAGATCCGCAGCGGTCTGTATCAACTCTCCCCCAATGACACTGTGGTCGAGCTGCTCGAAAAGCTACGTCAGGGTAAGGAGATGGTCTTCACCGTGACCCTGGTCGAAGGGCAGAGCATCAAAGAGTGGCGCGAGCAGCTAAAGCAATTACCGCGCCTGAAGTGGCAGGAGGGTGCCTTCTTGGAAGTGCTCCAGGATAATGGCGATGAGTCTAAGCTGCCCGAGGGCAAGTTTTATCCCGACACCTACCATTATGGCAATGGCGATTCGGTCAAGGTAATTCTGCAGCAGAGCTATCAGAAGATGCAGCAGGAGCTAGACAGGGCCTGGCAGGAGCGCGACCAGAGCATACCGCTAAAGAGTCCCTATGAGCTGCTGACCATGGCATCGATTATCGAGAAAGAGACAGGCAAGGCCAGCGAACGCCCCTGGATCTCCGCGGTTTTTACCAATAGATTGCGTAAGGGGATGCGTCTGCAGACAGATCCTACGGTGATCTATGGCATGGGTGAGCGTTACCAGGGCAATATTACCCGCAAAGATCTGCGTGAACAGACGCCCTACAACACCTATCGTATTCATGGCCTGACGCCGACGCCTATAGCCGCACCGAGCGGGGCATCCCTGATGGCGGCGGCGCGTCCGGCCGATGTCGACTACCTCTACTTCGTGTCGAAGAATGACGGCAGCCATATATTTTCTAAAACATTAACCGAGCACAACCGTGCTGTAGACAAGTATCAGAGAAATCGATGAAGCAAAACAGCGCGAAATTTATCGTTATCGAAGGATTGGAAGGGGCAGGCAAGTCGAGTGCCATCGCCCTGGTGAGAGATTTTATCGAGAAACACAATGGCGTTCCGCCCGTGTGTACCCGTGAACCAGGCGGCACGCCGCTGGCCGAGCGCATTAGGGATCTGGTGAAGATTGCCGACCCTAACGATCCCCTGTGTGATGAGTCTGAGTGTTTGCTCATCTATGCGGCCAGGGCGCAGCTGGTGGCTAACGTGATAAAACCGGCCTTGGCCCAGGGTAACTGGGTGCTGGGCGATCGCCACAACCTCTCATCTCTGGCCTACCAGGGGGGCGGGCGTCAACTCATGCCGCTGGTTGAGGCGGTGAGTAACGCGACCCTGAAAGATTTTAAACCTGACCTGACTCTATACTTGGATATCGATCCTCAGCTTGGCTTGCAGCGCGCCAGAGACAGGGGCGCCCTGGATAGAATCGAGCAGCAGGCGCTGAGTTTCTTCGAGCGTGCCAGGGCAACTTATTTGCAGCTGGCGGCGCACGACGAGTCTATAGTGGTGATCGATGCCAGCCAGACGATGGCGCAGGTGCATAAAGAGATCTTGGCCGTGTTACAGCGCCAAGACTGGTGATGACAGTTGTGGAGTCTTTGATGGATCTACCTTGGTTAACCCCGGCTCGTGAGGCTTTCTGTAGTCAGCTAATATCTGGCCAGCAGGGCCACGCCTATCTGTTGGGGATCCACCAAGGCTATGGCGGCATGCAACTTGCCAATACCTTGGCTCAGGCCAGCCTGTGTATGGCGGCGCCGACCCAAGGTGGTGCCTGCGGGGTGTGTAAGAGCTGTCAGCTGTTTATCGCCGGTAACCATCCTGATTGCTATCAGCTGGAGGCCGACGGCAATCAGATCAAGGTAGATCAAGTCAGGGAGCTGTGTCAGAAGTTGACCGCTACCGCCCAGCAAGGGGGCAGACGGGTCGCTGTGATTAAAAACTGTGAGCGACTCAATACCGCGGCGGCCAATGCACTGTTGAAGACTTTGGAAGAGCCGGGCAGAGAGACTCTCTTGCTGCTGCAGAGTGATACCCCAAGTCGTTTGATGGCTACCATCAGCAGTCGTTGTCAGCGCCTGCATTGCCAGCTGCCGAGCCGTGAGGCGGTGCAGGAGTGGCTGGCGGCGCAGTTTACACTTACCAGTGATGTGACCTGGTGTCTGCCGGTTGTCGGCGGCCCTGTCGATCTGCTCACCGCCTTAAATGATGGCCGCTATGAAGCCTTGATCGGCCTGAGAAAAGCCTGGGTGCAAAGTTTGTCGTCTGGGCACCTGTGTGCTAACTTAACTAATATAGATGAAAAGCAAGTTTCTGATGCACTTAAGGTTTTGTATGTTGTCCTGCGACAAAAACTGGTGAAGCAGAAAAATGCTGATGCATTAATTAACATCAAGATAACAAAATTTGCAGCCAAGGTTATGGAGACGTATCATAGCCTGAGTATGATGCCTAATGTGAATTTTATGGCCGTTTTTCAGGCGTTTATCTTAGAGTATCAGTCGCTAACAACAAGTTAAAATAATATGGTCGATCTCGTGGTTAATTTTGATACATTACATCAGCTATATAGAGCCTACATGCCCTTCATACAGCCCGCGGGCCTGTTTGTGGCGACTACCGAAAGCCACTATCTGGGGCAGGAACTTACTATCGCCTATCAACTACCGGGCTCAACCGTGCGTCATGAGTTTCAGGGGCTGGTGGTGTGGATCAATCCTCTGGGGGCATCCGGTGGCCGACCGGCGGGCATAGGGGTGAAGATCATCACCGACGCCCAGACCCACAAACATCATATCGAAAACCTACTTTCCCGCGAACTGGCCTCAGGCGATTTGACCTGTACCATGTAGATAGCTATCCTTTGGCTCCTTTTGTAGTGACTTAGGATTTTTGCGTGCTTATCGATTCCCATTGCCACCTCGATCGCCTCAAGGCGGCGCCCGATCAAGATTCATTGAAGACCTTGCTAACTCAAGCCAAGGAGCGTGGCGTGGAGTATTTCCTGTGCGTCAATGTGCGCCAGCAAGGTTTTGCCTCTATGCAGGCAAAAATGGCAGCCTTCGACCAGGTGTTCCTATCGGCGGGCGTGCATCCGCTGGATGTGCAGGAGGGGCTGGATACGGCGCAGCTAAACAGCTATCTGCAAGATCCTAAGGTGGTCGCCATCGGTGAGACAGGCCTGGATTATTACTACTCGGGCGAGACCAAGACGCTACAACAGCAATGTTTCGAGCAGCAGATCGCCCTGGCGGTCGAGGTAGATAAGCCGTTGATCGTCCACACCCGTGATGCCCGTGAAGATACCATCGCCATGCTGAAAGCAGGTAACGCGGACAAGGTAGGCGGTGTGCTGCACTGCTTCACCGAGAACTGGGAGATGGCCAAGGCCGCCATCGATCAGGGCTTCTATATCTCTGTGTCTGGCATAGTGACCTTTAAGAATGCCGGTGAGCTGCGCTCTGTGATCCGCAAGGTGCCAAAGGACAGACTTCTGGTGGAAACCGATGCGCCGTATCTTGCGCCTGTGCCTCATCGCGGCGAAGAGAATCAACCTGCGTTTGTTCGGGATGTGGCGGAGTTTGTGGCCGAGCTGCGCGGCGAGAAGTATGAAGAACTGGCAGAGTATACCGGTGATAACTTCTTCAGGCTGTTCAAAGACGCGGCTAAGTTAGTGAAAGCCTAGTGGCTGTTGAGTGATATAGGTTCACAGTATTTGGCATTTATAGCGTATTTAGCATATTTGGCGGCATTGAGAAGTGTTGCTGAGCAAAGCGTTTAAGAAAGGCTGCGAAGAATAGGCTTATCTAACAAGCCCAGAGAAGCAGATAAAAAAAGACCCAAAACTATTCCAATTGTTCTGGGTCTAGGGGAATGGCTCTTTGCAGAGCCGTGCGCTACTGTTTGAGATTGCCTCGAATTTCATCTCAGGCTTTTAGTGTAGTCAAACTCCACCTCACTGCCGGGCTCGTCTAGGCAAATCTCAGATTAAAATGTAACAAAATGTTAATGCATGGTCGCTGACGTGAATTCAGTGGCTTATGCTTTAGTCTGCGCCAGTAGCTTGCTGATCCACTGCCATCGCCGAAGAAGAGCAGATTTTATCCCGCACCAGGTCTCTTGGCAGGCTGTTTTTAAGCTTATTGCCCAGGTGTTTCACCAGGCCTAAATGGGCGCCCTGGTAGCTGACCAGCTGCTCGCCTTGTGGCTTCTCTTTGGTGGCTAAGGCGATATCACGTCCCATCAGGTATTGAATCGCCTGAGCCTCATCAAGGGGGATCCCTCGTGACCTGTCGGCCAGCGCCATTACGGCCTCGTGTCTAGGCTTAAAGCCTTTCTTCAGGGCGTCGGCCAGCTTGAGACCGATCCGCTGAAAACGGATCTTACCGATAAGTGGTTCGACATTAGTCGGAAACAGCCAAAACTCATCGTCTCTCTGCATCAAAATCCCCTGACCATCGAGTTTGATGCCGAAGCTGGAATCAAAGTAGTCGCAGAGGGCCTGGCGAGACTTCTTGTCGATTGGCGCAAAAGGAAAGTTCTTCTGCTTGCGTGGCTCCTCGCTGTCTCTTGGCACCGCGGCGAGCTTGGTTAGCTTGGCGATGAAGAAGCCTTCGCTGTCGAAGATCTGTGGCCAGACATGGAGGAAGCCTTCACTGGTGCTGGCCTTCTCGGCGCCGGGGAAGAGCTCGGCAAGGGATTCAAACTGCACCGCATCGCCATAGGTGGCCTTGAGGTGCAAACAGACGTCCTGATTTTCGCGGCGGTTGAGGGTGCAGGTGGAATAAACCAAACTGCCGCCCGGCTTTAGTGCCAGAAAGGCCGACTCGATCAGGTCGCGCTGCACGCTGGCAATGGCCTCTATCTCAGCCTCGTCCCAATGCTTGAGGGCGTCGGGGTCTTTACGTACCGTGCCTTCACCGCCGCAGGGGGCATCGAGCAATATGGCGTCGAAGCTCTCGAACAGATATTCGCCAAACACTCTGGCATCGAAATGGGTAAGGGCGAGATTGCTGGCACCCATGCGCTGCATATTGGCGTGTAGCACCTTGACCCGGCTAGAGGAGTATTCGTTGGCGACCAACAAGCCTTGGTTGTTCATCATGGCGGCAAGCTGAGTGGTCTTAGAGCCCGGCGCCGAGGCCATATCCAGCAGGGTGAGGGAGGTCGCATCTTCTATCGGCTCGGGAAACAGTGCCTTAGGCGGCAGCATGGAGCTGGCCTCCTGAATATAAAACAGCCCCTGAATATGCTCTACCGTGTTACCCAGCTGCACCGAGTCATCCACCTTGACCCAGAAGCCGTCCTCGCACCAGGGAACAGGTTCAAACTGCCAGCCTTTGGTACTCATCATGGTGATAAAGTCAGCGGTGGTTATCTTGAGGGGGTTGACCCGGATGGAGGGACGTAAAGGCTTGGCGCAATAGCTGATAAATTCATCCATCGAGAGATGATCCGGCATATCTTTCGCTATGCTATTGATAAAATTTTGATTTAGTTGAACCATAGGTAACAGAATAGAGATATCGTTAGTCGCCAGTATATCACATCCATTATCGGGCCTTGAGCAAAGCTTGGGGTGAAAGGAGTCTCGGGTGTTAAATCGCGTTTGGTTTGCCTTTTTTGTCACCGCCTTAGTCGCAATCGCCATCAGTCTGTTTCAGGGGCAGTGGCAGATCCTCTCTGCCGTGGTCGATGCCCTGTTTGCCAGTGCCAAATTAGCCGCCGAAATTGCTTTGGGGCTGATAGGCGTGCTTTCCCTATGGATGGGCTTGATGCGAGTGGGAGAGAAGGCGGGTGTGGTGGGCCTCTTTGCCCGTCTGTTTGAGCCTTTACTCAGCCGTTTGATGCCAGAGGTGCCCAGGGGACACCCCGCCTTTGGCAGCGTTACCATGAATTTGACCGCCAATGTGCTGGGGTTAGATAACGCTGCTACGCCGCTAGGGCTCAAGGCGATGCAGGATCTGCAGAGCCTGAATCCGGTGAAGAGTGTGGCTACCAATGCGCAGATCCTTTTTTTGGTGCTCAACACCTCTTCGGTCACCTTAGTGCCAGTCACCGTCTTTCTCTACCGCGCCCAGCAAGGCGCCGAGTCGCCGGCGGATATCTTTCTGCCTATCTTACTGGCGACCACGGCCTCGACTCTGGTGGGCGTATTAGTGGTGGCCATCTATCAGCGTATCTCACTGCTCAATAGTGTTTTGCTGGGATATGCGGCCTTGATGCTGGCGGCGGTATCTGCCCTAGTATTTTATCTGGGCACTTTAACCGTTTCTGCCATAGGTGAGTTTTCGACGGCGCTTGGCAACGGCATCTTAGTGCTGCTGATCTTCAGCTTCATTCTGGTGGCAGGATTGCGTAAGGTGGCCGTTTATGATGAGTTTGTCGGCGGCGCCAAGGAGGGCTTTACGCAGGCGGTGCAGCTGATCCCTTATCTGCTTGCCATGCTACTGGCCATCGCCTTGCTACGCGCCTCGGGCGCGCTCGACTATCTGCTAGGGGTTATCGCCGCCCTGGTGAATCTGGTCGGGGGGGATACCCGGTTTGTCGATGCCTTGCCAACCGCCTTGATGAAGCCCTTCAGCGGTTCGGGCGCCCGCGCCATGATGCTGGAGACGATGCAGCATTATGGGGTCGACTCCTTTGCCGGTCGCTTAGCGGCCGTGGTGCAGGGGAGCACCGAGACCACCTTCTATGTGCTGGCGGTCTACTTCGGCGCCGTGGGAATACGTAATGGTCGTCATGCTCTGGTGTGCGGCTTAAGCGCGGACTTTGCCGGGATCTGCGCCGCGATCTGGGTCTGTTATCAGTTTTATGGTTGATCGGCGTATGCAGGCAGCAAGGCTGGCGAACTGCCAAGCGGGAATTAGTGACGTAAGTATTGCCGCTAGGGGTGATCTCCTAACGGCCTTCAGTGGAAGATGTTGTGAAGCTTAGAAGCGATAGCTTACCGACAGCATTGGGCCGATAAAGCTGTAATACAGGTTATAGTCCGCCACGTTAAGCTGATCTGAGACGCTGTGTTTAAAGTCAACGTCGACCTTGTAGTAGTTAAAGGCGGCTGACATGTGCCAATTCTTGGTGATCTCAGCTTCGACACCGGCGCGGATATCGACCAGGCTGCCCTTGATATCATCAAGCTTGATGTAGAAATACTGTGCGTGAGCGTTGAACTTGAAGCCTGGGCTGAACTCATAGTCGCCATACAGGCCAACGTCCGGCAGTGGCGCCGTGACCTCTTCATCGACAAATCTTGGTGTGGCGGTCTGCGCGCATTGTTGTAGCGTCTCACCTTTGGCACAGACACCTATGTCACCGTCAAACGCGGTCTTGATAAACATGGTGTGTACGCCCAGGGACAGGCCAAGATTGAAGTTATTCCCCTGATAGAAGTTATAACCATAGCCGAGGCGGGCGATGTCGATATTGAGGGTGGTCTCCAGACGACCGCCGGATTGAATATCGTAAACCTGATCGTCTAGGGTGACTTGAAACGGTATGGTAAGTTTCTGTACTTCGGCGTTGCGGTGCAGCTGTTTCCAGTCGAAATAGATGCTGTGACGCGAGTTGAAATGGTAGCTGGCCTCGAAAAATGGCAGAAACTGCGACTCTTCCAATGCCAAGTCTTCTTCAAAATCAAGCCTGAAATTATTACCCTGAACCGGGTTGGTGACATCCATGCTGGAGTTAGAGTTGGAGTAGAAACCGCCGATTTTTAGCATGACTTCGCTGGGTTCTACCGGTGCCGACACCGAATAGGAATTGGCAGCTCCAGCGGCGAAAACCGAAGAGCTAAAGAGACCCAAGCTAAATATGGCGACCGACTTAATCACTAACTACAACCTCTATCAACTAATAATTATTATAAGTTATTGATTTATTTAGTAAGACTTTTTTACTACGTTATCATTCTAGCAGGATATTTAAAATTGTGAATGATTTGTATCAAAAAATGTCAAGGTTGCGGCGTTTTTGTTGATATTGGGAGCTGGATTACAGAAATAAAAAGGCTCCCGATAGTGTATCGAGAGCCTGGTGTTCAAGCTGGCAGCGGGTTAGAAAACCAGTGGCCAGAGGATCAGTAGCCAGGTGATACCACACAGGGCCAGGGCGATAAAGACAGCCGCCGAGGCGATATCTTTTGCCTGTCCGCTTAGGGGATGGATCTCGTGACCGATACGGTCGACTACCGCCTCAATGGCCGAATTAAGCAGCTCGACAATCAAGACTATCATCAGCGTCATGATGAGCAGGATGCGCTCAACCATAGGCACGTCTACCAGTAGTGCGACAGGCAGCATGAAGAGGACCAAGATCAACTCTTGGCGAAAGGCCGCCTCAGATTGCCAAGCAAGTTTAAGGCCTTGCATTGAGAAACCTGTCGCTCTGAAGATACGTTTAATGCCGTGGTTATTTTCCGGTTTCATAGGTGTCCATTTCGTTTCTGGTCGATTTACTGTTTCAGCCTGCCTTTCTCTGATGCAGGCAGGCGAGTTACAAATTGGGCGCTAGTATAACACTCTAGTTACCTCCATAACATCTGCATGGGGGGCTTTGGGCTAAACTTAACGCTTAGCTATCATTCAGTTGCTCAAGGAGGAGCTATGTTGTGTTCTACTCGCCCTATGGTTATTGGGAGTATTGCTTTACTCCTGAGTTGGCTGTCGCTTACAGCGATGGCCGCCGAGTCGCCCGAGTTAATCGAGTCGTATAAGCCAGCTGAGCCGCCCAAGGCATTAACTGTTGAGGCAAATCAGTTGATGCCAGAACAGCTAAAACCAGAACCGCTTGAGCCAGCACAACGACTCCCGGGCATACAGTTGGCCGGGAGTCTCGAGGCCGACCGACCTATATCAGAGTATCTGGTGAGCGAAAAGTTCGATGGCGTCAGAGGCCGCTGGACGGGAGAACGTATGCTAACCCGCTCGGGGCAGGTTATTAGGCTCCCAGCTTGGTTTACCAAGGGCTTTCCGACGGAGCCCTTAGATGGCGAACTGTGGATTGCTCGCCAGCAGTTTGAGGCGATCTCAGCTCTGGTGCGTGATAAAGATGCCGACCCTGAGCGTTGGCGCGCCGTTCAATTTATGGTCTTCGATTATCCCACCATTGATAGTCCCTTTGCTGAGCGCTATGCCCTCGCCGTTAAACGCTACGCAAATTTGTCGCCTTTCCTGCAGATCATCCCTCAGTGGCGAATTCAAGACAGTCAGGCGCTGAACGCCGCCTTGGATGAGTGGGTGGCTCAAGGCGCCGAAGGGCTTATGCTGCATCACCAGGCTGCACACTATCACGCAGGGCGTAACGGTGACCTGGTAAAACTCAAACGCTATCAAGATGCAGAGGCCAAGGTTATCGCTTACTTCGAGGGGAAGGGCAAGTATAGAGGAATGATGGGCGCCCTAGAGGTCGAAACAAATGAAGGCATACGTTTTAAGTTAGGCACAGGATTCAGCGATGAGCAGCGCCAGCATCCTCCGGCCATTGGCAGCACGGTTACCTACAAGTATTATGGCCTCACCCACAATGGGGTGCCCAGGTTTGCCAGCTTTATGCGGGTACGAGAGCCCTTGTAAGAAGAATACGAATTAAGTAAGAAAGGAAGGCTATGTCTAAGGTTAACTCTGTCCTATTTGTCTGTCTCGGGAATATCTGCCGCTCACCGACGGCAGAGGCTGTGTTTAGGGGGCTGCTCAGTGAGCGCGGCTTGTCTATCGGCTGCGATTCGGCGGGCACCTCTGCCTATCACGAGGGGGAGGGCCCTGACAGACGGGCGCGCTTGGCAGGCGAGCGCCGCGGACTCGATTTCAGCGGCATTCGCGCCAGAGGCGTGATGGATGAAGATTTTGAGCGTTTCGACCTTATCCTGGCGGCCGATAAGGCAAATCTGAGCGATCTGCGTGCGCGCTGCCCGGCTCAACATCAGTCTAAGCTGGCCTTGATGCTCTCTTTTCTTGGGGAGGGGGAGCGGGAGGTGCCAGATCCTTACTATGGTGGCGATGATGGCTTCGAGCAGGTGCTGGATCTACTGCAACAGAGCTGTGAAGGGCTGCTGTCACAGATTGCTAAGTAATTAAAATCAGCAGGGTTAATGAGTAGAGCTAAATTAAGCAGAGTTAGCCAAGTGGGGCCTTATAAGGTAAGGCTATAGAAGGCAAAACCGCTTGCAACTGACGCCTATTGGAATAGTCCCAAGCACATCACCTTGCAAGCGGTGTAATGTCAGTATTTCAATCAGACAGCTTAGTTGTTATGACGCACGCCGGAGCGTTTCAGCCGCTCGGCCTCGATTTTGGCCTGTTTCTCGGCCTCTTTCTCGGCCAGGATTCGAGCTACTTCCGCCTTCTCGGCCTCGGCCATCTCTGGAGTCTCCAGGGACAACTGGCCTATCTTACCCGAGCGGAACTCATGCAGCAGAAGCTCAGAAGCTTTGTGCAGATCGATTCTGCCACCCGGTCTCAGCGCGCCGCGCTTACGGCCGATCGCCTCGAGCAGGCCGATATCGTCATTGGGTAACTCTTTAAGTTTATAACGCTCAAGCATGGCATCGGGATAGGCCTTGAGGAAGTATTCGGCGGCAAACATGGCCACATCTTCATATTCCATTGCCGTATCTTTGATGGCACCGGTTACCGCAAGGCGATAGCCGCTGGCCTCATTGTCCACCTTAGGCCAGAGAATGCCTGGGGTGTCTGACAGCACTATGCCATTTTTCAGATTGATACGCTGCTGGGTCTTGGTTACCGCAGGCTCATTACCCGTTTTGGCGATCACTCTGCCCGCCAAGGTATTGATAATGGTTGATTTACCTACGTTAGGGATCCCCATGATCATGGTGCGGATATCTTTCTCTATCTTGTCGCGACTAGGCACCAGCTTACGGCAGAGTTCGGGGACCTTACGCACCTGGGCAGCCTGCAAGGTGGTGATGGCCATCGCCTTTACCCCTTGCTCCTGCTCAAGATAGTCAATCCAGCGCTGGGTGATCTCGGGATCGGCCAGATCTGACTTGTTGAGCAGTTTGATACAGGGTCTGTCACCGCGCAAACTGGTGACCATAGGGTTTTCGCTGCTGTAGGGGATACGGGCGTCGAGTACCTCGATCACCAGATCGACCTGAGGCATCACCTCTGCTATCTCTTTGCGCGCCTTGTGCATATGGCCTGGAAACCACTGAATTGCCATCTCTGTACTCTGTCTCTGTGCAAATTTGGGGAGGGATTTTACCTTGATATGGCTTAAAAATCATAAATAAAAAGCGCCCTGAGGCGCTTTTTATCTTAGTCGAGGAGGTTAGATAACGCCTAATTCTCTCAGACGCTCCATCAGATAGCTGTCGGCGGTGTAACGCTCTGACAGGACCACCTCTGGCTTAGGATGTAGGAAGAGGGGCAGAGAGATGCGCGAGCGTGTCTTGTCGGCGCCCTCTGGGTTGACCACCCTGTGGGTCGTCGATGGGAAGTAGCCGCCTGATGCTTCCTGGAGCATGTCACCTATGTTGATGATCAGGTTACCGAAATCGCTCGGTACGTCTAACCATTCGCCCGATTTGGCTTTTACCTGCAGGCCTGGCTCGTTAGCGGCCGGTAGTACGGTAAGCAGGTTAATATCTTCGTGAGCCGCGGCGCGAATGGCGCCTAGCTCCTCGTCGCCCGACATCGGTGGATAGTGAAGGATACGCAGCAGCGTCTTGTGGCTGTTCTCGATCATCTTAGGCAGGGCGATAGAGTAATTGACCGCCACTTCTGCCGGTGTATGAGCTTCCACCCAACCTAGCAGCTCTTCGGCCAGGGCATTGGCTTCCTGGTAATAGCGCAGAATGTTTTCCCTGAGGGAATCGGGGATACGGCCCCAAGGGTAAACATGGTAATACTCTTTAATATCTTTAACCGTATGACCCTTAGCGGTTTCAGAAACATCGGCCGGGAAGAAACCATCGTGGGTCTCCGGCTTAAACAGGTAGTCATGTTTCTCATCGCTATTGAAGAAGGCTTGCCACTCTTCATAGATGGTATCTACTAAGGCCTTGTCGATTGGGTGATTTGAGAGTACGCCAAATCCAGTTTCACGCAAGGACTCAACGAAGCGCGGGGCGCTGTCCTGAGCATGGTAATCTATTGTTTCTAATTTCATATTTTGTTTTCTTGTTATTGAACCCCGCAGGCAGTGTACCCCTGGGATCGCCTTTGGGCAATTGGGTGTGATAAAAATCACGTTTTCATTGTTTGGCCATAAGAAGAGGCTAGATCACCGCTAATATTTTCATCATTAAAATCATAGGCTAGCTAATAAACAGCCGATAATTGATATAATCATGTAATAACCTACCTATTTACTAGGTCTTTTATCTGCTATTGTGAGTAGTGTGATCTTATTGACCCTAAGGGTCGTATTAGCGGTACAGGAGTGCAAGAGTCTTTAACTATGCGTGAACTAACGGAATTTGAGCGGTATGTGATTGAGAGCAAGGGGACCGAGCGCCCCTTTAGTGGCGAGTATAACCAGCACGATGCGCCTGGTGCCTATCATTGTAAGCGCTGTGATGCGCCTCTCTATCTGTCCGAGCATAAGTTTAACGCCCATTGTGGCTGGCCTGCCTTCGATGATGAGATCCCGGGGGCGGTCAAACGCTTGCCCGATGCCGATGGGCATAGGGTGGAGATAGTGTGCGCTCAGTGCGGCGCGCATTTAGGCCATGTGTTTGAGGGAGAATACCTGACAGACAAGAATTTACGCCACTGCGTGAACTCTGTCTCCATGGTCTTCAAAGGTGAAGCGACGCAGCAGAGCGATGACAGTCATATTCGCTGGGCGACCATTGGCGGTGGCTGTTTCTGGTGTCTCGAGGCGGTATTTAGTCAGCTCAGAGGCGTGATAGCGGTGAAATCTGGCTATGCGGGGGGGGATGCTTCCAGCGCTAACTACCGCGCCGTCTGCGCCGGGGATACGGGCCATGCAGAGGTGGTACAGGTAGAGTACGACAGTCATATCATCAGTTTTGAAGAGCTGCTGGAGGTCTTCTGGCAGAGCCATGATCCCACCACCCTTAATCGGCAGGGTAATGACGTCGGTACCCAGTATCGCTCGGCGATCTTTGCCCATGACGATGAGCAGATTAGGGCCGCAAGTCAGATGATAGACAGGCTAACCGAGGCCAACATCTTCGATAAGCCCATAGTTACAGAGCTGGTGGCGCTGGATAACTTCTATCCCGCCGAGCCTTATCACGATGCCTACTTCGAGCATAACCGGCAGCAGCCCTACTGTCAGATGGTTGTTAAGCCCAAGGTGGATAAGATAAAGGCCCTGTTTAAGGAGCGGCTCAAGTCGGGCGGCGGATAATAAAAAAAGGCGCATCATGCGCCTTTTTTGTTGTTAAGGGTTAGCCAGCTTATCTGGCGCTGAACACTTAAGAATCGAGTTTGTCGTCGGCCACCTTGTAGTGGGGATCTTCGATCAGGTTGACCTCCACCAAGTCGCCCGCCTTATGCAGCAGCTGCTTACAGTCGTGGCTGAGGTGACGCAGATGCAGTCGCTTACCCGCACTCACATAGCGCTCGGCCAGGGTGTCTATGGCTTCGAGGGCCGAGTGATCGCACACGCGAGAGTTTTGGAAGTCGACAATCACATCTTGTGGATCTGTCTTGGCGTGGAACAGCTCTAAGAACTCGGCAACTGAACCGAAGAATAGCGGACCGTTTAGCTTATAGACTTTCCAGCCGTTGGCATCTTCGCTCACATCGACGTTGATGTGTTTGGCATGCTCCCAGGCAAAGACCAGCGCTGAGACGATAACGCCGACAAATACCGCAAAGGCGAGATCGGTAAACACTGTCACCACAGTCACCAGCACTATAACGAAGGCATCATGCTTAGGCACCTTACGCATCACCTTGAAGCTTGCCCATTCAAACGTGCCCAGTACCACCATGAACATCACACCCACAAGCGCGGCTAGCGGGATCATCTCGATCAGCGCCGAGCCGAACAGGATAAAGGTGAGCAGGGCGATGGCCGCCGTGATCCCCGAGAGTCTGCCGCGTCCGCCCGAGTTAATGTTGATCATCGACTGACCTATCATGGCGCAGCCACCCATGGCGCCGAAGAAGCCACTGGTGATGTTACCTATGCCTTGGCCGACACATTCCTTGTTGCCTTTGCCTCGGGTGCTGGTCATTTCATCGATCACCGTCAGGGTCAGCAGTGATTCGATAAGACCAACGGCCGCCAAGATAAAGGAGTAGGGCAGGATGATCGACAGTGTCTCCAGGTTAAAGGGCACAGAGGGAATGGCGAAGCTCGGCAGGTTACCGGCTATAGTTGCATGCTCGTCACCAGACATGGACTTCAAGAAATCCAGTACGTTGCGGGTATCGAGTTCGAAGTAGACCACGATGGCGGTCACAGTCAGTATCGCCGCCAGCGACGATGGAAACGCCGTGGTGAGCTTAGGCAGGAAGTGGATGATCGCCATGGTGAGGGCCACTAGACCCAGCATGAGGATCAATTGATCCTGTGGCAGCCAGGTTAACACACCGTTAGCGTCGGGGACCTTAAACTGGCCAAGTTGGGCCAGAAAAATCACTATGGCCAGACCGTTCACGAAGCCTATCATTACCGGATAGGGCACGATACGGATAAATTTTCCCAGCTTAAACAGGCCACAAGTCACCTGTATCAGGCCAGCCAGCACGACCGCCGCAAAGAGGTATTGCACCCCATGTTCGCTTACCAGTGCCACCATGACAACCGCCATGGCACCCGTGGCGCCAGAGATCATGCCGGGACGACCGCCGATAAGGGCGGTGACCAGTCCCATGATGAAGGCGGCGTATAGGCCGACCATAGGCTCGACACCGGCGACGAAAGCAAAAGCAACGGCTTCGGGGACCAATGCCAAGGCAACCGTGAGTCCCGACAACAGGTCTGCTCTGTGGCTGCTGGTTTTGTGACGAATAAGATCGAACATTTAGCCTCTGTTATTAATATGTTAGTTGAGTGATTTTCGGTCGCGCATACTAGCAAAATAGTGGCGCCAATAAAATAAAAAGCCATGCATTATTGCATGGCTTTTTTGACTTAAGGCTTAGTATACCTTAGGGACGTGCCATTTCCGAGTTTGCGCTGTTACCGCGTTTCACTGGCTCGGCCGACGCTTCTTTTGCCGTGGCTTCATATTGACGTCCCGATGGGGTGTCGACGAGCGCCCTGGCTTCTACCTCAGGTTTGGTCATGGTAGAACTCACCATGGAACCGAAGCGGCTGGTGGCCTTAGGCGCAGGCTTCTCAGCCTCGTCGCTAGCCGTCTCTTCTGGCTTATCCTCTGCTGGCGTTGCCTCAACTTTAGCTGCAGGTTTCACCTTAGCGGTTGGGGCTGGTACGGCTGCAGGCTTTGCCATAGGGGCTGATGCGGCGCTGCTCTCTTTGGCAGCAGGCGCTTCAGTCTTAGCTTCAGTTTCGACTTCAGGCGTCTCGACTGGCGCAGTTTCTACTGCTGCTGGCTCTTCGGCCTGCGCAGCGACGTCTTCTGCTTGAGGGGCCGCTTCTTGGCTGGCCTTAACCTCTTCAGGTGTGCTGGTTAGATCCAGCTCCGCCTGAACTTCCTCTTTCAGACTGGCTTTCGCCTCGCCTGCCAGTGGTAGGCTCTGCTGAGCTTCTTCTACAGAGGTTTCCTCTTCAGAAGCGACTTTGGCCTTAGGTGCACGACGTCTTGGCTTAGGCTTGCTCTCTTCTTGAGAAGCTTCTTCGGCGGCCGCTTTAGCAGGTGCTTCCTCAGCGACTGTGGTTTCGGTGACAGTCGTTTCGGTGACAGTCGTTTCAGCGACTGTAGTTACTTCGTCAGCCTCTTGTTTTACCGCTTCTTGCTCGGTCGCAGTTGCCTGTACTTCGCTAACGGCTTCAACAACGCTGCCTTCTTGCTCTAGCTGCTCACCCAGCAGAGGCGCAGTTTCCACCTCATTTGGAATGAAGGCGGGCTCGCCATTGTTAACTTCACCATTGCCTTCTTCATCGCGGCGACGACGTTGACCGGCGGCGCGCAGATGACGTGGGCTACGACGACTACGACGTTGGCCTTCTCTTGGCTCGCGTTTGCCTTCTGACTCGCCCTCTTGTGGTTGAGCACTAGCCTCTTCAGCTTGAGCTTCGTCTGCATGCGCTTCGACTTGTGTTGTCACTTCGGTATCTTTAGGCTCGTTTGCGGCTTGAGTCTCGACAGCTGGCTGCTCGCTGGCAGTGTCTTCATCGGCGACTTGCTCGGCTTGAGTCTCTTCCTCTAGCTTGTCGGCTTTATCCTGCTTAGGCTTGCTCTTACGTGGCTGACGCTTCTGACGCTGTGGCTTATCGTCTGCAGTGGCTTCTGCAGCTGGCACTTGTACCTGCTCGTCGTTGGCCTTCTCGGCAACTTCGACGGCGAGTGCGGCCTCATCGGCGAGCTGCTGCTCTGACTGCACGCGGACCTTACGGCGCATGTTGCGGCGTTGACGACGCTCGCGAGCGGCTTCTTGTTTTGGTTGCTGCGCTTGGCTTTCAGTGTCTTTGCTCTGACTCTGTGGCTTGTCGTCACGGTCACGCTTTTGGCGTTTCTCGTTACGGCTCTTCGCACTGCGGCTATCCGCGTCATCAGGCTTGGCACTGCGGCTGCGTTTGTTGTCTGTCTCTTTGCCTTCGTCGCGGCTCTTACGTGTATCGTTGCGACGGTTGTTGCGACGACTGTTACGGTTCTGCGCGTTGCGACGAGGCTGCTCTTTCTTGACCTCTTCCTTTGGCTGCTCTGGCTCACCACCAAACAGCTTGCCGATGGCGGCAAATAGCTTGGCGATCAAACCTGGCTCTTGAGCCTTTTCAGCTGGCTTGGCTGGTGCGGGAGCCGCCTGGGTTGGCGCATCCTTAACCGGCGTCGAGAAGCCTTTCAGTGCTGGCTCAGGTGATGCGGCGCGCTCTAGTTTGCGCGGCTCGTAGAGCTTAGACTCAGGCTGCTCGAGCAGCTTGTAGCTTGACTCGCTGATCTGATCGTCTTTGCGGTGACGGGTCACACGGTAGTCAGGTGTCGTCATGTTTGGATCAGGGATCACATAGACTTCGACATCATGACGCTGCTCAGTGATACGAATGGCTTTACGCTTTTCGTTGAGCAGGAAGGCGGCGACATCGACAGGGACGATCGCTTCAATCTGAGAGGTGTTCTCTTTGATCGCTTCCTCTTCCATCAGACGCAGGATAGAGAGCGCCAGTGATTCGGTACCACGGATGGTGCCCTGGCCATGACAGCGTGGACACAGGTGCGCGGCAGACTCTTCCAGTGACGGACGCAGACGCTGACGCGACATTTCCATCAGACCGAAGCGAGAGATGCGTCCTAGTTGGACACGGGCTCTGTCGTGATGCACGGCGTCGCGCATTCTGTTTTCGACTTCGCGTTGGTGTCTGACCGGTGTCATGTCGATGAAATCGATAACCACCAGGCCGCCCAAGTCACGCAGACGCAGCTGACGGGCAATCTCGTCGGCCGCTTCAAGGTTGGTATTGAGCGCAGTTTCTTCGATATCGCCGCCCTTAGTCGCACGGGCCGAGTTGATATCGATTGAGGTCAATGCTTCGGTTGGATCGATAACGATAGAACCACCAGAAGGAAGACGCACTTCACGCTGGAAGGCCGATTCGATCTGAGTTTCAATCTGGAAATGGGTAAACAGTGGTACTTCCGCTTCATAGCGCTTGATACGATCGACAAAGTCAGGACGCACCAAAGCCACGTGTTGCTTAGCCTGTTCGTAGATACGTTGATGGTCGATCAGGACTTCGCCAACGTCGCGGCGCAGGTAGTCGCGGATGGCACGTACGATAACGTTACTTTCCTGATGGATCAGGAAAGGAGCGGGGCGGTTTTGCGCCGCTTCTTCGATGGCAGCCCAGTGGTGCTGGAGAACCTTAAGGTCCCATTTCAGCTCGGCTGCGTCTTTACCTACACCGGCGGTGCGCACGATAAGCCCCATGCCTTGCGGTACTTCCAGCTCTGACATGGCCGCTTTTAGCTCGGTACGCTCATCACCTTCGATTCGGCGAGAGATACCGCCGGCGCGAGGGTTGTTTGGCATAAGAACCAGGTAAGAGCCTGCCAGACTGATGAAGGTGGTCAGGGCCGCGCCCTTGTTGCCACGCTCTTCTTTGTCAATCTGTACTATGACTTCCTGACCCTCTTTAACCACCTCTTTGATATTAGGACGGCCTTGGAAAGAGTAACCTTTAGGGAAGTATTCGCGTGCAATTTCTTTGAGGGGAAGGAAACCATGACGCTCGGCGCCATAGTCGACGAAAGCCGCTTCGAGAGAGGGTTCTACGCGGGTGATTTTACCCTTGTAGATGTTGGCTTTCTTCTGCTCGTGACCAGGACTCTCAATATCGAGATCGTACAGTTGTTGCCCATCAACGAGGGCAACGCGCAACTCTTCAGACTGAGTCGCATTAATTAACATCCGTTTCATGATGACGTATTTCTTCTTAAAATAAGGTCATCAAACGTAGCTGTTGTCGATGCATTACGGGCCCAGAATGGTAAGTGGAGCCTCACGGCTTGGGTCTGGGCTAGGGTGCGCAATCTCTGTAAGACGCAATCGCTGCGTGTCGCACCCTATTTATGGCTTATTTTTTAAAATCGCTAAAAACAAGGAATTCGTTGTTAAACGTCAACCAACCCCATAAATTCTAATGTACTTTCCGGTAATGCCAAAATCGATAAGTGCTCGTCTGACGACAAGTTAATAGTAAACTTCGAAATTTGGGGGCGCTATTCTTAGAGAAACCACGTTGAAATGTGGCATTGATACTGTGTTTAGTCGTTTAAACTCGTTTTCTCGGTTTATTTTTATCCAACGACTTGTAAGTCAATCACTTACTACTCAGTAAAAATGGCTTTTAGTCTCCGCTCTTCGCGCCTGCATTGGGGGATTTGTGAACACTTTATTCACTATTTATCCCCATTGGCGTTGCAAATATAGCAACAATCCTGAAAATCAGCAAATGGAAAGGCACAAAACTTGTTATCTGATGTACAATGTGCAGCTTGAAAGAGACAAGGCGTAGCATGAACAATCAACAAGCGTTAAATAAAGTCGAACTGGTAACGATCGACGAGGATAACCTCGGCCAGCGAATCGATAACTTTCTGGTCACTAAACTGAAAGGCGTCCCCAAGAGCATGATCTACCGTATCGTGCGCAAGGGCGAGGTGCGCGTCAACAAGAAGCGGATCAAACCCGAATATAAGCTGCAAGACGGTGATGTAGTGCGTATCCCGCCTGTTCGCGTCTCCGCCAGCGAGGACAAGCCAGGCCCAAGTGCCAAGTTGACTAAGGTGTCGCAGCTCGAGGGGCGCATCCTGTTTGAAGATAAGGCCATCATAGTGCTTAACAAGCCCGCGGGCATTGCTGTGCATGGTGGCAGTGGCGTGGATTTCGGTGTGATTGAGGCGATGCGCTCGCTCAGACCCCAGCAGAAGTTTCTCGAACTGGTTCACCGCTTGGATAAGGAAACCTCAGGCGTCTTGTTGATCGCCAAGAAGCGCAGCGCGCTTAAACACCTGCACGATCAGCTGCGTTACAAGAAGATGCAGAAGGACTACATGGCCTTGGTTCGTGGAGAGTGGCAAAACCATGACAAGGTGATCAATGCGCCGCTGTTGAAACTCACTCTTAAATCGGGCGAGCGTATCGTGCGGGTCAACCAGGAGGGTAAACCCTCGGAAACCCGTTTTAAGATAATGCAGCGTTATCAAGGTGCCACCCTGGTGCAGGCCAGTCCGGTTACCGGACGTACTCATCAGATCCGTGTGCATTGCCAGTATGCCGGACACCCCATCGCCTGTGACGAGAAATACAGCGAGCAGAAGTTCGATGATGCCATGCGCGAGTTGGGCCTCAACCGTCTCTTTCTCCATGCCGCCCAGCTGAAATTTACCCATCCAGTGACCGAAGAGGTGATGCAGGTGAAGGCGCCACTGGATAAGGCACTACAAGACTTGTTGAATAAATTGGATAAGGCATGAAACGTTACGATTTAGTGATATTCGACTGGGATGGCACCCTGATGGACTCTGTCAGCAAAATTGTGGCCTGCATGCAGCAGACCGCCAGGGAGCTGAGCATGATGGTGCCGAGCGAGCAAGCGATTCGCGACATCATAGGCCTGTCGATGAATGAAGCGCTAAATGTGCTGCATCCGAGCGCCTGCGAGCAGACCCGTCAGAATATGGTTAGCGTGTATCGCCAGCAGTATCTGCAGCTTAATCAAACCCCGAGCCCAGTATTTGACGGCGCCGAGCAGCTACTCCTGTCCCTTAAGGCGTCCGGACATCAACTGGCGGTGGCCACCGGCAAGGCTCGCGCCGGGTTAGACAGGGTGCTCAATGAGACAGGTTTTCATCAGCACTTTGTGGCCAGTCGCTGCGCCGATGAAGCCAAGAGTAAGCCTCACCCGCAGATGCTGCACGAGCTGCTCTCACTGCTCGATGTTGCTCCCGAGAAGGCGGTGATGATTGGCGACTCGGTGCACGATCTCAACATGGCCAGCAATGCGGGCATAGATGGTATAGGGGTGAGTTATGGCGCCCATTCGGCGATGAAGTTGCAAGAGGCCAACCCTGTCGCCATCGCCGAGCATCCGCTGGCGCTGCTACCACTCATCACTGGCGAGCCTCGTTAAGCTGCTTACGGCGCTTGTTGCGGTACATTGATTTGTCCGCCAGACAGATAAGCGCCGAGACATCTCTCTGATCCGGCTCGACCCAGTGACAACCGATACTGGCGGCGAGCCTAAGATGATCTCCCTCATGCTTAATGCCTTCGTCGAGCATCTGATTAAGGCTTAGGCAGAGACCGGAGAGTGCGCGGCTTTTGTCTCTCTCATCCTGAGCATCGAAGCGATGCAAAATGATGAACTCGTCGCCGCCGATCCGCGCCACTATCTCAGCCTCGGGACATACCTTTCTTAAGATCTCGGCAACCTTCTGCAGTACCTTGTCGCCAACCAGGTGGTTGTAGTTGTCGTTAATCAGCTTGAAATCATCCAGGTCCAAATAGAGCACGGCCAAATCTGCTTGGCTTTGGGGCTGGCTAGAGAGCAGCTCGGCGAAATGATTAAACAGCGCCAGGCGATTAGGCAGCTGGGTCAGCGAGTCATGAAAGGCCAGATATTCACTTTGCTCTTTTGCCTTATGCAGCTCGGTAATGTTATGAGCCGAGACTATGACCCCGCTTATCTGGCCATTTTCATCCTGGTGTGGGTTGTGATGGACGTTGAGGTATTGCGGCTCAGACACAGAAGGGGGATGGATGCGGGTCTGGGTGTTGATCGATTCCCCGGCGAAGGATCTGTCTAGCAGTGGCTTAAGGTGAGTCTCGAATATCGCCTTGCCGTGGATCTCGCTGGCATGTTTACCGATGATCTGGCCCGCATCACAGTTCAGCAGGTGCTCATAGCCTTTAGACACCACGTGATAGCGATAGTCGAGGCCGACGAAGGACATCATGTGGTGGGTCGATGCTATCATCTCCTTGTGCACCGACAATTCCCTCGACATCAGCAGGCGCTTGTACTCGATACCGATTCGCTGGGCGAGTAGCCGGAAAAATTCCCGTGACTTAGTGTTTTCCCGCTGGGGGAGGGTATCCATGACTAAGATGTGCCCAATCGGGCCGCCTTCGTCGTCCAGGATCAATTCGGCCTGGTAGCTGACTGCGCCGAGATCTTTGATGAGCTGAAAGTCGGGAAAGCGCTGCTGCAGATCATTTGCATACAAGAGATGGGTATTGGGGTAGCGCATCTGATAGATGGCTTCACAGGGGGAACCCATGAGATCGAATTCAAATCCGGGAATGGTTTGTTTCACGTCGCAAAAGGCGACCACCTCTATTTTTCCGCGATGGATTGAGGGGCGGGCGAAAGCCGCCCAGCGACACTGAGTCACCAGCGCGAGTGCTTTTAGGGCTCGCTGAAAAAATCGCTCGTCGATACAGGGGGCGGCGAGCAAGGCAAGCGCTTCTTCGAGATCGGTCATAATAACTAACCACCCAAATGCAATTGACTTCCTTGTCGCTAAGTTATTGGCGTTTGAAAATCTTAAACTTCAAAGTAGCTAGTTTTTATCCGTTTGTGAAGTCTGGATTTAGTGAATAAAACTAAACATGTTTAATTGTGTGGAGCGAATGCCTGGTTGCGGGCTGCGGTATGGCCTTGCGAAGGCCTTTATCCTGGATTCGAATCTGCCAACCGTGGTGAAACCGGTCGGCACATACGTTCTGGTGAATACCTACTTGTGAACAAGTGCTGGTGAATAGTGCTAGTGATTAAGGTTTGACGATTCACTATCAGCTATTAGCGGATGAGCTTTATTTCGTTCTCGGCGCCAAAATGTCCACCCCTTGCTTAAGCAACATCTGGATGAGGGCGATCAGAGGCAAGCCAACCAGAGTGTTAGGGTCCCGTCCCTCGAGGCGTTCAAATAGAGCTATGCCCAGGCCTTCAGATTTGAAGCTGCCCGCGCAGTAGAGCGGCTGCTCAGTATCGACATAGTACTGGATCTGCTCAGTCGTTAGTGCCCTGAAGTGTACGGTGAAGGGCTCGCAGATCACCTCGCTCGTCTCATCGGCCACGTTAAACAGGGCTAGGCCGGTATAGAAGGTGATGGATTTACCTGAGACGCGCTCGAGCTGTGCAATGGCGTTGGCACGAGTCAGCGGCTTACCTATGATGTCGCCATCGACCACGGCGACTTGATCTGAGCCTATGATGAGCCCGCTCTGACGGCCCACTGCTCCCGCCTTGGCCTTGGCTAATGCCAGGCGGGTTACCAGTTGCTGAGCCGATTCGCCCGCAATGGGGGTCTCGTCGACCTCTGGGGCGCAGGTATCAAACTCGATAGCGAGTTTTTGAAGTAAAGACTGACGAAATACCGAGGTGGAGGCGAGTATGATAGCCGGGGTCATGGTTTAACCTTGTTATCTGTTATCTATTGCGGAGCAAAGCTTTATGTAAGTGGCGGCTATCATAAGCCATCTTGGGTAAAAATGCAGAATTGAGTCGTGTAGAAGATGAGATGGGCGAGTAAAGTTTTCACGCAGTAGGCACAAAAATGAATGCATGCTTAGACCGGCAAGCAAGGTGCGGACTATATTTAGGCAAGGGTAATAAAAAGAGGCGACTAAGGCCGCGCGAATGCTTCTATTTTAAGCGTGCGGGGCTTGAGTATCCTTTGGCCCTTGGGTAAAATTTTCACTCCAACAATTTTTGAATTATTGATGGGTTTTATCGCTTTCGTTAACGGGATCGATAAAGGAGATAAATTTTCCTTTGACTCAAGGTAATTCAAACTATAATATGCGCGCCTTATGCAAACAGTAAAGATACCGGTTTCAATTGATCCTATACGCGCAGCGGCCAGCAAGCTTTCTTATGAAGGTATTGTACCCGGTGTGCAGTTAAAGCGATTAAATGAGTTATGTGCCGGCGACTGTTCCGATGTGGCAGTGTCGCTTGAATGTGGTGTAGATATACAGGGGATAGTCTACCTGAAAGGGAAGGCTGTGACGGAGCTCACTCTGATATGTCAACGTTGCATGACGCTTTTTACCACTGAGGTTACGGTCGACTTTTGTTTTAGCCCTTGCGGGTCTGAGGCAGAAATCGATGAGCTCCCGGATGCGTATGACCCTATTGAGTGCAATGAGATAGGTGAGATTCGTCTGCATCAATTGATTGAAGATGAATTGATAGTAACTATGCCTTTGATTCCGATGCATGCAGAAGAAAGCTGCAGCAAAGGCGATCAGGATGTAGTAGTAGGCGAGATTGAACCCGCTCAAGAGGAGCGTCCAAATCCGTTTGCAGTGTTAGAAAAACTGAAGAGCAAGTAATCTAGGAGACAGGTCAAATGGCTGTACAACAGAATAAAAAATCTCGTTCAAAGCGCGGTATGCGCCGTTCACACGACGCGTTGAGCACTGCTCAACTGTCAGTTGATGCAACGAGTGGTGAACTACACCGTCGTCACAACGTGACTGCAGACGGTTACTACCGTGGTCAAAAGGTTATCAACAAGTAATCTGTTGATTGCCGATGACTAATCTGACGCTTGCGTTAGATGCGATGGGGGGCGACTTTGGCCCCCGCATCACAGTGCCTGCAACTCTGCAGGCACTTCGCTTATACCCCTTCTTACACGTCATCATGGTGGGTGACAGGTCGCAAATCGAACCTCTGCTAAGCCACCTTGAATCTGATTTACTCTCGCGTATTGAACTCGTGCACACCACAGAAGTGGTGAAGATGTGCGATCGTCCCGTGCATGCGCTGCGCAACTGCAAGCAAAGCTCTATGCGTCTGGCAATAGAGCTGGTACGAGACAAGAAGGCACAGGCCTGTTTAAGCGCGGGTAATACCGGGGCCCTGATGGCCATCTCCAAGGTATTACTCAAGACGCTTCCCGGCATAGATAGACCCGCCCTGGTTAGCTGCTTGCCGGCGGTTAATCATAAACCCGTATATCTGCTGGATCTCGGCGCCAACGTCTCCTGTTGCTCGGAAACCCTGTTTCAGTTTGCAGTGATGGGCTCGGTTCTGTGTGAGGCGGTGGATAAGAATCCTGCCCCTAAGGTTGCCCTGCTCAACGTGGGCATCGAAGAGATCAAGGGTAACGATCAGGTACAGCAGGCGGGACAATTACTGCAACAGAGCCCGCAGCTTAATTACGCCGGATTTATCGAAGGCGATGACATCTATTCGGGTAATGTCGACGTCATCGTCTGTGACGGTTTCGTTGGCAACATTACCCTGAAAACCTCAGAGGGGATCGCAAGGCTCCTCGTCCATCAGTTGAAGAAAGGCTTAACTCAAGGCTTTTTCGTACGATTACTGGCCAAGTTAATCGCCCCGCGCATTAATAGTGTTTTAAATCAGATGAACCCCGACCACTATAACGGAGCAAGTCTGATAGGATTGCGCGGAATTGTAGTAAAAAGTCATGGAAGTGCGGATGAATCTGCCTATTTACAAGCAATTAGTTTGGCAGTGACCGAAGCACAACGTCGACTCCCCAAGATGATCGAAGAGCGTCTTGAGTCGATCCTTTTAGACATAAATAACTGATATCTCCTTATGCATACAAAAATTCTCGGAACTGGTAGTTATTTGCCAGCGCAAGTCCGTAGCAATCAAGATCTGGAAAAGATGGTGGATACCAGTGACCAGTGGATTGTTGAACGTACCGGTATTTCAGAGCGCAGAATAGCCGCCGAAGACGAATCAGTATCAACCATGGGCTACGCCGCCGCCTTGCGCGCCCTGGAAATGGCAGGGGTAGACCCTAGCGAGCTGGATATGATCGTATGTGGCACCACGAGCGCAAACAACGCCTTTCCTGCCGCGGCCTGTGAAATTCAGGCGATGCTGGGCGTGCATACTATTCCGGCCTTCGATGTCGCCGCCGCCTGCTCTGGCTTTGTCTATGCCTTGTCGGTTGCCGATCAGTTTGTGAAGACGGGGGCGGCCAAGAAAGTCTTGGTGATTGGTGCCGATGTCTTGTCGCGTCTGTGTGAGCCTGAAGATCGCACCACCATCATCTTATTTGGTGATGGCGCCGGCGCCGCCGTTGTGGGCGCCTCAGAAGAGCCGGGCATCATCTCGACCCATATCTACGCCGATGGCCGTCAAGGCGATCTGCTCAAATGTTCCTTCCCGCCAAGAGCCAGTGAGTCTTCAGAGGCCGTTGGTTATATGACGATGAAGGGTAATGACGTCTTCAAGGTCGCCGTGACTCAACTTTCTCATGTGGTCACAGAGACGCTACGTATCAACCAGATTGATAAATCTGAGATCGACTGGCTGGTGCCTCATCAGGCGAACTTCCGCATCATCAAGGCGACCGCCAAGAAGCTCGACATGAGCCTGGACAAGGTGGTATTGACCCTGGCTAAACATGGTAATACCTCGGCTGCCTCTGTGCCTATCGCTCTGGATGAGGCGGTGCGCGACGGACGTATTCAACGTGGTCAGCTTCTGCTTCTCGAGGCCTTCGGTGCCGGATTTGCCTGGGGCAGCGCGCTCGTTCGTTTTTAGTCGATTTTAGTACTAGAATACATTGATTTAGTAAAGGTATATAAAAATGGAAAAGATTGCTTATGTCTTCCCTGGGCAAGGTTCTCAGGCCGTAGGCATGTTGGCCGACCTGGCGGCGGAACATGAAGTCGTCGGTCAAACCTTCGCCGAAGCGAGCGAAGTGTTAGGCTATGATTTGTGGCAACTGGTACAAGAGGGACCTGCCGAGTCTCTGAATCAGACTGACAAGACTCAGCCTGCATTGCTTACCGCAAGCGTCGCTATCTGGCGCGCGATCCAAGCCACCTCTGCGTCTAAGCCAGCCCTGCTTGCCGGCCACAGCCTAGGTGAGTACTCGGCGCTGGTGTGCGCTGGTGTGATCGATTTTAAAGACGCTGTAAAATTGGTTGAGCTACGTGGTCAGCTGATGCAACAGGCTGTGCCTGCGGGTACTGGCGCCATGTTTGCGATTATCGGTCTGGACAACGATGGCATAGCTAAAGCCTGTGAAGAGGCGGCGCAGGGAGAGGTGGTTGCACCAGTTAACTTTAACAGCCCAGGTCAAGTGGTTATCGCCGGTGAGAAGGCGGCGGTTGAGCGCGCGGCGGATGTCTGTAAGGCGGCCGGTGCCAAGATGGCCGTTGCCTTGCCTGTGAGCGTGCCGTCTCACTGTCAATTGATGAAGCCTGCGGCGGATGAACTGGCCAAGGCGCTGGACGCGCTAAGCTTCAGTGCGCCTAGCATTCCTGTTGTCAACAACGTCGATGTCGCCATGCCTGAGTCAGTTGAAGCCATTAAAGATGCCCTAGTGCGTCAGCTTTACTGTCCGGTCAGATGGTCTGAGACCGTTGAGAAGATGGCGGCAGAGGGCGTTAACCAGCTGGTTGAAGTGGGCCCTGGTAAGGTGCTTACCGGCCTAGCGAAAAGAATTAATAAATCGCTGAGCTCGAAAGTGGCGAACGATCCCGCCTCTGTTGCCGCGCTGAGTGAATAAGGAGTAATAGATGAGTTTCAATCTAGATTTAACCGGCAAGGTTGCCCTGGTCACTGGTGCTAGCCGCGGTATTGGCCGTGCGGTCGCCGAAACATTGGTCGAGGCCGGTGCACTGGTTATCGGTACGGCGACCAGCGAGCGCGGCGCAGCCGCTATCCAGGAATATCTGGGTGATAAAGGTCATGGATTAGTATTAAATGTCACCGATGGTGAGTCAATTGACCATTTATTTGCCTCGATCAAAGAAAAAGTCGGTGAAGTTGATATTCTGGTGAACAATGCGGGTATCACGCGCGACAATCTTTTGATGCGTATGAAGGAAGATGAGTGGACGGATATCATAGATACCAACCTGACCTCTCTCTATCGCACCTCTAAGCAGGTGTTACGTGCAATGATGAAGAAGCGCAGTGGCCGTATTATTAACATTGGCTCTGTTGTAGGCACAATGGGCAATGCAGGTCAGACAAACTATTGCGCAGCTAAGGCTGGTTTGATTGGATTTACAAAATCTCTTGCAAGAGAGGTTGCATCTCGTCAAATAACAGTGAATGCTATTGCTCCTGGGTTTATCCAGACCGATATGACGGATGAGCTGACGGAAGAGCAGCAAAAAGGTATTATGTCACAAGTTCCTATGGAAAGACTGGGACAGCCGCAAGAGATTGCAAATGCTGTACTGTTTTTAGCATCGGATTCAGCGGCTTACATCACAGGGGAAACTCTGCATGTAAACGGCGGCATGTACATGGTTTAAACGTCGGTTATAACAACTGACTGATTTTGATTGATTTTTGGCGTAGACTTACGTAGGTTTTGTGGTTAGACCACAAAAGTTAAGCTTGCATTGTGTGCCAAATTGAATAAACTACTCGCAATCTTACGCAAGTGCGTAATTTGAATAGGAAAGAAAACTAATGAGCAACATCGAAGAACGTGTAAAGAAAATCATTATCGAGCAACTGGGCGTTAAAGAAGAAGACGTAAAACCAGCAGCATCTTTCGTTGACGACCTAGGTGCAGATTCTCTGGACACCGTTGAGTTGGTAATGGCTCTAGAAGAAGAGTTTGACACTGAGATCCCTGATGAAGAAGCTGAAAAGATCACTACTGTTCAAGCAGCGATCGATTACGTTTCTAAGAATCAGTAATACTGAATTCTCTAAAACAGGCGGCAATTATGCCGCCTGTTTTTGTTTGAGGGCTAGTAGCTGGAAAGGGCGGATGCCCGCCTGAGTTTCCTGTGCTATAACCTAATAAGCCTTGTTTTTCCGGTCTCCTTTGAGGCCTCCCATCTCATTCTAGTGAAAGGTGAAAACGTGTCTAAACGTCGTGTAGTCGTCACAGGTATTGGTCTTGTTACCCCTGTGGGCAATACCGTAGAGGCGTCCTGGAAAGCCCTGCTTGCGGGACAGAGCGGTATCGCACCGATAACCAAATTTGATGCCAGCGAGTTCTCTACTCGTTTCAGCGGCTCGGTCAAAGATTTTGACGTAGAGCAGTACCTACCGAAGAAAGAAGCCCGCAAGATGGATCTCTTCATCCAATACGGCATGGCGGCAGGTATTCAGGCGATCGAAGATGCCGGTTTGAATATGGAAGTGGAAGATCCCACCCGTGTCGGTACAGCTATCGGCGCCGGTATGGGCGGTATGCCGCTGATCGAGGCGGCTCACTCAGCCTTGTTGAAGGGCGGTCCTCGCAAGATCTCGCCATTTTTCGTGCCAAGCACCATCATCAACATGATCGCCGGTCACCTGTCGATCAAGTACGGTATGACAGGCCCTAACTTTGCGGTCACCACCGCCTGTACTACGGGCGTACACAACATCGGCTTTGCTGCCCGCACTATCGCTTACGGCGATGCCGACGTGATGATTGCCGGTGGAGCAGAAGATGTGACCTGTCCGTTGGCCGTTGGCGGCTTCGGTTCGGCCAAGGCGCTGTCGACCCGTAACGAAGATCCTGTCGCCGCAAGTCGTCCTTGGGACAAAGACAGAGATGGTTTCGTCATAGGTGATGGCGCAGGCATCATGGTGATGGAAGAGTATGAGCATGCTAAGGCGCGCGGCGCGACCATCTATGGTGAGCTGGTTGGCTTTGGTATGAGCGGCGACGCCTTCCATATGACCTCGCCACCGGCCGATGGAGCTGGCGCTGCCCTGGCGATGGAAAACGCTATCAAAGATGCGGCTATCGACAAGCAGCTCGTGGGTTACATTAATGCCCACGGCACCTCTACCCCTGCAGGCGACAAGGCCGAGGCTTCTGCGGTGAAGAGTGTGTTTAGCGACCATGCCTACAACCTGCTGGTCAGCTCGACCAAGTCGATGACCGGCCACCTGCTCGGCGCGGCCGGTGCAGTCGAGGCGATCATCACCTTGCTTGCACTGCGCGATCAGATGATCCCACCGACTATCAACCTGGACAATCCAGACGAAGGTTGCGATCTCGATTTCGTGCCCCACACGGCACGTAGTCACGCGTTCGATTACGCCCTGTGTAACTCGTTCGGCTTTGGTGGCACTAACGGTTCACTGCTGTTTAAACGTGGTGAGTAAGCCTCGGTTTTAAATTAAAAAAGCACCTTAATGGTGCTTTTTTTATGTTTGAATGAAGGCGAAATGGCGCCGGGATGAAGCTTAATTCATCTCTCTTGGCAGCGACCAAATCTGGGCGGATAATCTGGCTCTGTTAACTTCACTCTGATGGTGTCAAAGTGTTAAATCCTGTCGTTGTTCCGTTAATGCCCTTGGTTGGTCTACTCACCGCTAACCTCAATGGACTTATTCGTGGTGAGCATTCCTTAAACCTACCGGTAGGCCTCAAGACCTTCATCCTTGCCTCTGCCGCCTTTGCCACTGTGTGGTTTGCGCTGCTGGTCACCGCCATCTATAGCGGTGGAGAGACAGATTTGGGCGCCGGCGTCGAGGTGCTTGTGCTGTTCTTGCTGGGGATCGGATTGTATCGTTTCGTCAAGGTTTCAAGCATTTTTGGTGAGCAAGTCCTGCTTTGGCTGTTTCGCCTGAGTCTGCCGCTGATCCTTGTGGCCTGTCTTGCGGTGATCAATTGGGGATAATTGCGCTAATCGCATGATTCTTAGTTACTATCGCCAAGGTATTTGCAGTACACTTTAGTTTTAATCAATGAGATAAGGTGGCTGTGATGGCGGGACAAGATAGAGAGATCACCCTGCGATTTTTGGCCGAGCCGGCCGATGTAAACTTTGGTGGCAAGGTCCATGGTGGCGCGGTCATGAAATGGATCGATTTAGCCGCCTATGCCTGCGCGGCGGGGTGGAGCGGTAAGTACTGCATCACCGCCTATGCAGGGGGGATACGTTTCGTCAAACCCATTCATGTGGGTAATATCGTCGAGGTGGGGGCCAAGGTGATCTATACAGGTCGCACCTCGATGCACCTGGGGATAGACGTGAAGGCAGGCGACCCCAAACATCCAGAGCGACATCTTACCACCCACTGTATCGTGATCATGGTGGCGGTGGACGATTCTGGTCAACCCTCTCCAGTACCCGAGTGGGTGCCAGTCACCGAGTCGGACAAGGTGATGCGCGACTCTGCCATCCGCCTGATGGAGATGCGTAAGAAGATCGGCGCCGAGATGGAGGCCCACCTCAAGCCTTAGGCTTTGGTCTTTTATTATTGTCTATGACCTTAACTTCAACTCCCGCTTCTACTGCTAGCACGGGCGAGAATCCCTATTTTCTCGCCCTGGACTATGGCACCCAAAGCGTTAGGGCCTTAGTGTTCGACCGCCAGGGACAGCTAGTGGCTAAACGTCAGCACGCCGTACAGCCCTATCGTGATGGTGCGCCTGGCGAGAGTGAACAGTCGGCCGATTATTGTTATCGCCAACTGGTGGATGTGGTCCGCGGCCTGTTTGAGCATACTCAGGTGTTGCCAGCACAAATTAAGGGGATGGCGCTGACCACCCAAAGGGCCTGCACTGTGCTGCTCGATGACGTGGGGCAGGCGATATCGCCCGTCTACATGTGGTCCGACAGACGCCTGGCGAGCGATAACCTGCCGCCCATGGCCTGGTACTATCGTCTGGGATTTTTCTGTATCGGTCTCAGTCGGCGTATCGCCTATCTGCGCCGCGCAGCTAAGGTGAACTATCTTCTAGAGCATCAAAAAGACAGGTTAGCTGCCGCCGATAAGGTGGGGCTGCTAAGCGGCTACCTCATCGGACAGATCACCGGCAGGCTAGTTGACAGTCAGGCCTCACAGGTCGCCTATCTGCCCTTCGATTATCGCCGCAAAGCCTGGGCGCATTCGCGCAACTGGCGTTGGCAGGCGCTGGCTTGCCGTCCATCGCAGATGGTGCCCTTGACCGCCCCGACCGAGCAGTTGGGCCAGGTGAGTGAGCATTTCGCCAAGGATTCTGGTTTAACACCTGGCCTTGCCGTCTATGGCGCCGGTGCCGACAAGGCCTGTGAAGTCTACGCCGCGGGCTGTGGTGAAGAGGAAATTGCCTGTATTAGCCTTGGCAGCGCGGCCATACTTGCCTGGGGCGGTGAGCGCTACCGCGAGGCCTATCGTTATCTTCCGGCTTTTCCCTCGATCGAAGCAAATGACTATATTACCGAGATCCAGCTAGAGCGAGGCTTCTGGCTGCTGAGCTGGCTCATTGAGCAGTTTGGCGCCCAGGATGTGGCCGAGGCCAGCGGGCTTGGCATCAGCCCTGAGCAGTATATCACCCAGGCTATTGGCAAGGTGCCTGTGGGCGCAGATGGTCTTTTGCTGAGCCCGCTCTGGGCCCAGGGCGTTATCTATCCAGGCCCTGAGGCGAGAGGCAGCATAGTCGGCTTTACCCCAGAGCATGGCAGGCTGCATCTATACCGCGCCACCATCGAAGGGATCCTGATGACCCTCAAACAGGGGCTGCTTCGCCTGGAAAGACTCAAGGGCTCGCCCTTCAAGGTGGTTCGCATCACGGGCGGCGGCGCCCAGAGCGACCTGGTAATGCAGATGTGCGCCGATATTTTTAATCGTCCCGTGGAGCGTTTATCGCTGCATGAAGCTTCGGGCCTTGGCGCCGCCATGTGCTGCGCCGTGGGCGCGGGGATCTACCCAGATCTCGCCAGTGCCAGAGGTCAGATGTGCCGTCTTGGTGAAAAATTCGAACCCGAGGCTGCTCATGTGGCACAATATGCCCGCGTATTTACAGCCTTCGAGGCCTTGTACCCCCAAATAAAACCTTTCTTCAAGAAGGTGAACAGGCAGTATTAAACAACAAAGAGATAGGACAGAAGATGGCAAAGGTAGCATTTTTAGGATTAGGCGTGATGGGATACCCTATGGCGGGGCATCTGGTGAAGCATGGTCATGAGGTAACTGTCTACAACCGTACTCAAGCCAAGGCCCAGGCCTGGTGTGATACCTATGGCGGTAACTGGTGCGCCACCCCAAATGAGGCCGCCAAGGGACAAGATTTTGTGTTTGTCTGTGTCGGTAACGATGACGATCTGCGCTCTGTGGTGCTGGGTGATACCGGCGCGCTGGCGGCCATGGCGCCGGGTAGCATACTGGTCGACCACACCACGGCATCGGCAGATGTCGCGCGCGAACTTGGCGCCGTGGCTAAGGCCAAAGGGGTTGGCTTTATCGATGCGCCAGTTTCTGGTGGACAGGCCGGCGCCGAGAACGGCGTGCTGACCGTCATGGTGGGCGGCGAAGCGGCCAACTTCGAGGCTGCCAAGCCAGTGATGCAGGCCTATGCCCGCTGCGCCGAGCTGCTGGGTGAAGTGGGCAGCGGTCAGCTGACTAAGATGGTGAACCAGATCTGTATCGCCGGTGTGGTGCAGGGGCTGGCCGAAGGCTTGCATTTTGCACGCAGCGCCGGTCTAGATGGCGAGAAGGTGGTTGAGGTGATCAGCAAAGGCGCCGCACAATCTTGGCAGATGGAGAATCGCTATCAAACCATGTGGCAGGGTCAATATGACTTTGGTTTCGCCGTCGACTGGATGCGCAAAGACTTAGGCATCGCTCTGGGGGAAGCCCGTCGTAACGGCTCTCACCTGCCGTTAACCGCACTGGTGGACCAATTCTACAGTGAGGTTCAGGCTCAGGGCGGACAGCGCTGGGATACCTCAAGCCTGTTAGCGCGCCTGGAGAAGAGTCGCGGCTAATGCCAGCATCTAGGTATCTATAACCTGCTTGTTAGATAATAAAAAGGACTGCCAAGCAGTCCTTTTTTGATCCTTAAGGTGTGGAATCAGACCTTAAACCGGATCGACCATGATGTGTTCAAGTTCTACGGCGGCAACCGCGTGCAGGGCATCCATGGTGGCGCCTACCAGGGAGATCTTGCCCTGGCTGGATTCGATCAACACGGCGCGATTGATCTCGCTGAAATCACGGTTATGTCTGGCCATGGCCGACAACGCCATCTGCATCGGCAGCATGGAAGGGTTGAAGGCGGCGTTTTCCGCATAGCGGCCGCAGAAGGTCTCGCCATCTCGGGTCTCTAACACTACGGCGGCATAGCTTTCACTATAGGGCGCGTAGCTCAGGCTGAGATGATCCAGCGCCTCGATGATCATAGGATCGGCGCTTTCCAGGGCAAACTCGTGTTGCTGTTTGGAGAGCAGTGGCGTCTTGATATTCAGATCGGCCGGACCGAAGGCGTAGGGCAGATAGTGAGACAAGGGCTGAGTGGCCTGCTCAGGCAGGTGGATGCGGATGGCTTGCCCCTCGACCAACTCGTTCATAAACTGGCGACAGTGACCACAGGGAGAGGCGTTGACTATGATATCTTCGATGCCAGTCTCACCGCTTAACCAGGCGTGGCTGATGGCGCTCTGCTCGGCATGGACGCTATGGAACAGGGCTTCGCCGTCCAGTTCCAGGTTGGCCCCCATGTAGATGTCGCCGCTGGCGCCCTTGGCGATGGCGCCCACATAAAACTCGCTAATGGGCGGCTTGGCAAGTGCGGCGGCGATAGGCAGCAGGGCTAACAGCAACTCATCCTGGCTCATCTGAGTGGCAGCGGCTAAGTCAGCTACCTGCTGGGCGTCCATATGCCCCACAAAGTCCTGGTTCAATAAAGGGACTAATTGATCTGCCAAAGGTTGAGGCAGTTGAGCTATGCAGTGAACAAATCTATCTTGCATGAGCTTGATCCTTAATTGTTAAGCTATTGGAAAATCATTTTAGTAACTAAGTTACCATGAAAACGGGATCTGACGCCCATTTTGATCGCCATTTCCCCCAAATCACCGCAATTTTGGCTACAGGTTGCTAAGATAATGACACAAAGCCGTCAATAACTTCTGTTTTTCTTCGTCAGCCTCTGTGTCGTTGACCAAGGTTTCCAGCTTGATCATATAGTCAGGATCATTCAGGCGTGACTGACAGAAGGTGCGCCAACGTTGCTGCTCGGTATCATCCAGGGTTTCCGGATAGTTACGGGCGCGGTAGCGAAACAGCATTTCCGGCAGACGCTCGTCATCAAAGTCTAACTCCAGCGCGGCTAAGTGTTGCGGAGCCGTATGACGTATGATCTCCATCTTGCTCTTGTCGGCGTGACTGAAGAAGCCACCGCTGTAGAGTTGCAGATCCGGATCGCTTATCTCATTGCCATGCTCGGTATCGAAGACGGCCACCAGTTTCTCTCTGATCTCAGGATGTTGACGCAGGCGTTTGTATTGGGCGCGGGCAAATTCCTTGTCTATCTCTAAACGCTGGGCGTTGCCGTCTGTAAGTGTCTTGGCGGTTGCAATAAAGGGACACTTGTTGATGTGTAGCTGTTTTAGGCCGATTGGCAGCTCGTCGCCGGCGAGATCGGCCCTTGGGGTATACATGCGCTCACGGATCTCATCGGCGCTCAGTTCAATCAGCGGCGTGACATCCATGGCCAGATTGACGCAGATGATCGCATTCTTATTGGTGCTATGGTGAGCCACCGGCGCGATCAGCGTGGTACAGCCGTGAAGGGCGCTGATCTTGGAGCTGACATGTATCAGAGGCTGCATGTTCAGCACGTCGATCTGCTTGCTCACTTCATTCTTCTTACGCAGATTGAAGTAGTAGTCGAATAGCTTTGGCTGACGCTCTTTAATCAGTTTGGCCATGGCGATGGTAGCGTACACATCTGACATGGCGTCGTGAGCCTTGTCATGGCTTAAGTTGTTGGCCTGTGTGAGGTGTTCAAGCTTAAAACTCGGGCTGCCATCCTCTTTCTCGGGCCAGTTGATGCCTTCGGGCCTTAGCGCATAACAGGCGCGCACCAGATCTATGATGTCCCAGCGGCTGTTGCCGTTCTGCCACTCCCGCGCATAGGGATCAAAAAAGTTACGGTAGAAACCGTAACGAGTCACCTCATCGTCGAATCGCAGTGAGTTATAGCCTGCCACACAAGTGTTGGGCTGGGAAAACTCGTTATTGATCCTGGCCATAAACTCTGTTTCCGGCATCCCCTTGAGATTGGCGAGCTGGGGCGTGATCCCGGTGATAAGGATCGCCTCAGGCGAGGGCAGGTAGTCGCTGGCCAGCTTACAGTAGAAGGTCACCGGCTCAGAGATGATGTTGAGATCCATATCGGTTCGAATACCGGCAAACTGAGACGGCCTGTCTTTGGCCGGGTTTGCGCCGAAGGTCTCGTAGTCGTGCCAGAAGATGCTGGGAAGGTTATTTGCAGGCATAGCGTAAGGTAGCGTGTGAATAGTGGCACTTATCATAGCACCCTAGTTTACGCCTGCACTAATTTAACGGTTTATTTTCCCTATTTGATTGAAATCGCGTCATTTTGAAGTTGGCAGCGGCTCAGTTGGCCAGTTACAATGGTCGGCTAACGAGGAATAACCCGATGTTTGAACCCTTACTGACTCAGCCACAATTTATCGAACTGACCCAGAGGCGTCAGTTGCATCTGCGTTTGCGTGAGTCGGTGAGCGATTTTAGCCTGCTGCAGACCATGGGGGGACACCTGCTCGAATGCGTGGTGACCCAGGCCTGCAGCGACAAGGGCTTGATCTTAAGATCCCATCCTTACCTTATCTGCGAGCTAGTGTCCGGGGAGGCACCTGCGCTTGATGCAGCAATGCCTCAAGAAGAGATCTTACACCGCTCCCACGGCCAGGGCTGGCGTCTGTTTAGCGCACTTGGGATCTCGCCCGTGATGTGCGCCGAAAGGTTACGTAAAGGTCTGGTGATAGCGGTTGAGACCCAGGGCGATAGCGTGTGCTTTAGGCCGCAGTTTGATCAGAAATGGTTGCTGGTGACCCTGGAGCGCGACCTGAGACTCTTCGGCGGTCCCCTGGAGCTGCGAAGAGCCAAGGCGGTACTTGCCCGGGCGGAAGATCTCAGCCAGAACGCCGAGGCGCTGCTGCTGGAGATAGGTGAGATAGAGCTGGTTCGTCAGGAGCTGGCCCATTTTGCCAATCATGGCGATGTGAAGCAGCACGGGGTGATCTTAAGCGAGGTGACCAAGGTGGATGAGCAGTTGCTACGCAAGAAGCAGTTATTGTCCCATCATTATTACCAGAAGGTACAGCGTCCTAACTGGCAGCATGCCGCCAATCAGCATGAAGATCTCGAGGCGCTGCAGCGCAAGCTGGAGTCCTATCAGCTGCTGGCACCACCCGAACTTAACCTCATGGTTGAGCAGATGTTTTTAGACGACTAGTCGGTTTATGACCCGACTAGTATTGGAATATTGTAATGAATTACCTTTGTCCTATCTGTCAGCGCACGCTGTCACTCATAGATCGCACCTGGTGCTGTGAGGCAAATCATAGGTTCGACTGTGCCAAAGAGGGTTATGTCAACCTGTTGCCGGTGCAGAAGAAGCGTTCTAAAGATCCCGGCGACAACAAAGAGATGATGTTCGCCCGGCGGGAGTTTCTCAATAAGGGCTACTATGAGGCGATGAGCGATAGGGTAAATGCCCTGGCGCAGGAATATGCCGGTGAGGCTCGTCATGGATTGGACATAGGTTGCGGTGAGGGTTACTACAGCCACAGACTGCAACAGGCTATGGGCAGCGCCGAGGCGTTTAGCCTCAGTGGCTTGGATATCTCTAAGTCTGCTCTTAAATATGCGGCCAAGCGCTATCCGGATATTCAGTTTTGTGTGGCCAGCAGCTTCGAGATGCCCTTCGCCGATCAGAGTTTTGACTTCATGTTGCGCATCTACGCGCCGTCGCAAGATGACGAGCTTAGACGCGTCGCTAAGCCGGGCGCCATACTGATCACCGTCTCGGCTGGCCCCCAGCATCACTTTGCCCTCAAGCAGGTGATCTATGACCAGCCAAGGCCAAATCCCGAGGTGGACAGCCAAATAGCGGGGTTCGAGCGTCTGCATAGCGAGCGACTGACGCAATCTATGACCATCAGCGACAGTGCGGATATTGGCCATTTTCTGGCGATGACCCCCTACAATTGGAAATTTACCGATGCGCAGCGCGCCTTGCTGACATCCAAGCCCTTGACTTGTGAACTGGATTTTAAGCTTGAGGTCTTTCGGGCCTGCTAGCTGGTTAATCCTTGTTTAATTTGTGTTTTTTATCCGCTTAAAAAAACTTAGTGTTTTTACACGAAGTTTTAGAAGGTTTTTTTGTAACAACTGACAGATATGTAAGTAAAAAATAGGATTTGCGCCTTTTAATGTTTGTTGACATACGGTCAGAATGATTTATAGTGAACTCAGCTTGAAGGTTGGGCTTAACTTTATGTGTTCAATACGACCAGTTCGTCCTGTTAACATAAGTAATACCGGCATTTTCCAGCTCTACTGCCGTTTAAGGCTTTATTTTATTTAGTTACAGGATTTATATCATGTCTCAAGTTACTGGCGTTGTTAAGTGGTTCAACTCTGACAAAGGTTTTGGTTTTATCGAGCAAGAGTCTGGCCCAGACGTTTTCGTACACTTCCGTGCGATCAACTCTGACGGTTTCAAAACTCTAGACGAAGGTCAGAAAGTGCAGTTCACTGTGACTCAAGGTCAAAAAGGTCCACAAGCTGAGAACGTAACTGTTATCTAAGCTGACCTTTGGGTAACTCAAGGTTACCTAAAAACAGAATTCCAAGAGCTGTGATGAGTATCACAGCTCTTTTTTTGTCTGCAATTTCCCGCAAAGCCCATTCTTGAAGCCTAATCCACGGCTTATCTTTCATGCTTGATTTTCGCTTCCGCGAATTTACGATACGAGTCGAGGATTCGTTACCAGTTTTCGTTGCCAGCGTCAGGTTTCAGCCTCTGGTGCCAGCTACCAGTTTCGGCCCCCGGCTCCAGCATTGGGAGGCTAGGGCAAAAGAGCGAGTGAGAGACGAAGAGAGTAAAGAGTTAGAGAGTTGAGAGTTAAAGAGTAGAGGCGGTCAGCCTAAGCGCAGCAGTTAGTTAGCGGGCACGGCATAGGCGCCGTGCCTTAAGTGACACTCTGTATTAGTGCCACTTTATCTCAGTGACATTCTGGCTTAAGTGTCACTTTATATGCGTGACACTCTGTATTAGTGTCACTTTATCTCAGTGACATTCTGGCTTAAGCCTGTGAGAACAGCTTGTCTTCCAGGGTGCGGCCTCGTTGAATGGCCCGGTAGCGCCAGTCTTGGCGATTGAAGAGGGCGAACAGCTCGGTTTCCAACGCGAAGCCTGCCGTGACCTGATAGTGGATCACAAACTCCTTGCTCTGACTGGATTTCACCGATATGACCTGAGGCAGTGCCTCTAGCGCCGCCATCAGCGCCTCGTCGTCGCAGCTCTGCATAGTCAGGGTCAGGTATTCGTCGGCCAGCTCGTCCTGAATCGAGATAGATTGATTCAGCACGCCTTTATCCAGATAGAGCACCTTGTCACACAGCTTCTCCAGCTCCGCCAGGTTGTGTGAGCTGATGACGAAGGTGGTCTTGCCTATCTGAGCGCGCACTAACTCACGTATCGCCTTGGCGTTGGCGGGATCCAGCCCAGCGGTCGGCTCATCGAGCAGTACCAACTCGGGAGAACCTATGAGTGCCTGGGCAATCGACACCCGCTTGCTCATGCCATGGCTAAGAGAGGAAGGCTTTTGCGCAGCGACCTCAGCCAGATCAACCAAGGCCAACACCCGCTGGCACTCCTGGCGCGCCGCGGCAGCGTTATAGCCTTGTAACTGGGCAAATAGCTCCAGCTGCGCCGCTATGGTGAGGTTAGGATCGAGCCGCGCATCCTGGGGCAGGGCGGCAACCTTACCCAGGAGCGCCGTGCTGCCAGGGGCATGTCCTAAGATCTCCACAGCTCCCTCTGTAGGGCGAATATAGCCACACAGCAGCGAAAACAGGGTTGTCTTACCCGCACCGTTGGGGCCGACCAAGGCGATTGGCTGGCCAGCACTAAGTTCCAGGTTGATGTCGTTGAGTGCGCGTTTACTGCCGAACTGCTTGCTCAGCGCCTTACAGGTGATTAGCTTCATAGTGCGATCCTCGCCATATAACTTCTTCCTAATAGCAGGAGTACACCGGCCTGAAGCAGGGGAATGGCTGCTATGGCAAGGCTGCTCAGGCCCTTGGTATTAATCATCATATCGAGCTGGGCACCGGGCACCAGCCATTGCAGGATGTTACTGAGTCCAGGTAGATAATAGGAAATGATGCCGTTGGCTATTGTGCTACCCGCCAAGAACAACACAGCATAGATGCTCGCCTGTCTCGCCGAGTTGGCGTGCAGTGACAAGATTGCCATCATGGCGGTAAAGGGGGCCAGGACGATCATGATATTGATAAACACCAATACCCCCGAGCCCATGGCGGCCCACACCAAAGCCGTGTCGCGATAGGCCACCAGTAATAGTGTCGCCACCAGAGTGAGTATCAGCAGTAACGCCTGGATCAGCAGATAGCCAGTGACCCGACCGAAGAACAGGGTGTCGCGGCTGACTCTCAGTGTGAGGAAGCGAAAGCTGCCTCTGGCCTTGTCAGAGGCAAACTGATCGGCGCCCACAAACAGGCTGAAGATGGGGAAGAGGTAGAGCGCGGCGACCCATAAAATGGCCATCTCGGCCACGTCCCACGAGAGCAGTTCTCCCACATTGGCGGCGCCAAATACGCCCTCGAGTAGCTGCTTAAAGTCAGGCGAAAACAGGTAGATAGAAGCCTGCCTTATGGGGTACCAGAGGATGAGGCACCAGGTTAGCGCAAAGGTGGCCAAGCCTATCATGCCTCTTGTACTAAAGAGGATTTTTTTCAGTTCGAACCTGGCCAACACCAAGGCTGCGTTCCATGAACTGCGCGGAGTAAGATTATCCAAAGATGATTCCTTTATCATGTTAATGAAGGCTCAGCCTAACATTCATCTGTTTGTCTAAATGTTTCAGATTGTTGTTAAATTTTGCCTAAGAGCTCGGCAACTTGCTGTTTTAGCTCGGCGACTTGCTGCTCGAGCAGCGCGACGCGCTCCACAAGCTCATCATTTGCCTGGCTACTCGCTTGTGCTGGCTGCGTTGCCAGTTGAGTATCGAGCTGCGCCTCGGCCTCGCTGATGAGTTCGATAAAACGCGATTCGCGCTTACCCGGCTCTCTAGGTAGCTGACGAACCAACGCCGGCTCCATCTGCGCAAGGATGTTGAGGGCTTGCTCGACCTGGGCGACATCGTTAAAGCCATATAGGCGGTTGCTGCGGGTTCTCAGCTCACCTGCGGTCTGCGGTCCTCTCAACAGCAAGAGACAGATGATGGCGACCTTGTCTTCGCTCAGCTGGAGATCGCTAAATTCTGTGTTGCAGAATCTGTGCTTGTATTTGACGACGCGCGAGCCGAAACCACTCTGTTCGGCCACCAGGCGTTTCTTCGCCAGAGAGTCCAGCGCGGCCTGGGTATCAGCTTCCGACAGGTTCATCACAGGCTCGCGGCTCGATTTTTGGTTACAGGCCAAAGTGAGGCCGTTGAGGGAGAGGGGATATTGCTCTGGCGTCGTCTTCTCTTTTTCCAGTAGACAACCTATCACACGCGCTTCATGGGAGGTGAGTTTCATGATTTTGGTACCCAGATAAAAAAAGCATAGCCCTGTTATAACAGAGCCATGCTTTTATGCAAAGACAATCAGAGGCTTGGCGCTTTCGCTGCCTAACTTCTATTCAGTCAGGCGGATACCGTCTGCCTCGATGGCGATCTTCTGCTGCTTGTAGAGGCCGCCGATGCTCTTCTTGAAGGCCTTCTTACTCATGGCAAGCTCGGCGTAGATCACCTCGGCATCTGTCTTATCGGTGAGGGGCAGGAAGCCGCCAGCCTGGTTGAGTTTCATCAAGATGGCGGTGGCGTGCTTGTCCAGCTCCTCTTTGGCGCCGCGCTGCAAGATCAGGTCGATCTTGTCATCACTTCTGACGCGCTTGATGAAGCCTTTGATGCGCTGACCAAACTTGAGGGGTTGATATACCTCATTCTTATACAGCACACCCCAGTGGCCATTGTCGACGATGGCCTTGTAGCCAAGGTCTGTGGTGCCGGCGATGATCAGGCTCACCTCTTGGCCGTTGCGATAGGGCGGTGGCGTGCGGTCGAGGAACTTGTCTATCTTCGATGAGGCCACGATGCGATCGTCGGCGCTGTTAACATAGACATAGACCAGATAGGAGCGTCCCACCTCGATCTCCCTGTGCTGCTCACCGAAGGGCAACATGAGATCTTTATCCAGGCCCCAATCCAAGAAGGCGCCGTAAGGACCGGTCGCGACTGCCTTAAGGTAGGCAAATTGGCCTACCTGCGCCTTGGGACGCTTGGTGGTGGCGATCACCATATCTTCTGAGTCCAGATAGAGGAAAACCTCGACGCTATCGCCTACTTCGCAGCCTTGAGGGGCAACTTTATTTGGCAGTAATACCTGGCCGAATTCATGGGCATTTAAGTACACCCCAAAATCGACGCGTTTGACGATCTCTAAGGTGCAGCGCTTTCCTATCTCTATCATGTGGTTCTCTATGGATAATGGCTTAGATGTGAAATGTGGCGATTATAGTGGAAATCTTGCCAAGATGCTTTAGCCTAAGCAGTTTATTCTGAAGTGAATGACATTAATTTTGGCTCAGGGGCGAGTGAGTCAGATAGACTCCAACGGCTGACAGTGTGGGAACCCGGTAAACGATAGGGCCGACTGTCTGTTTAATACCCGGCTGTTGAGCGAATTTACTGTAAAAAACGCTGAACACCCGTAAGGGATAAAAGGCAGTCTGGGCGCGTGCTTGAGTGCAAAAAACCTTGTAATAAATTAATGTGATAATGATACTTGCATTTAGTTAAATTCAGGGGTTTAATTGCGCGCCTTTTTTTACTTTAGACAAGTATAAATTGAGTTAACTAATATGGCGGGGACTCGAAGGATAACTTCGATATCTGACACCCAAAAACGGTGTTGATGTTGCGGCTTATTTACCTGATAGGTGCGATAGTAAGTAACATTAATGTGTTGGCAGACAAAGCAGCTGCCGAATATGAATGTAAATAGACAGGTTGAGAGAATATGAGTAATTGGTCTATTAAAGATGCTTATGTTGGTTATAACGTTAATTACTGGAGCTCTGGGCTCTACGGCATAAGCGAGGCCGGTGAGGTGACGGTGTCCCCCGATCCTAATCATCCTGAGCACACTATAGGGTTAAATGAACTCGCTAAGGATATGGTGAAATCCGGCGTGGCCTTGCCTGTGTTGGTGCGCTTCCCGCAGATCCTGCATCACAGAGTCAACAGCCTGTGTAACGCCTTCAATCAGGCGATCACCCGTTACGACTATCAGTCAGACTATCTGCTTGTCTACCCCATCAAGGTGAACCAACAGCAAACTGTGGTCGAAGAGATCCTGGCGAGTCAGGTCTCTAAAGAGGTGCCACAGCTGGGTCTTGAGGCCGGCAGTAAGCCTGAGCTGATGGCGGTACTCGCCATGGCGCAGAAGGCCAGCTCGGTGATCATCTGTAACGGCTACAAAGATGTGGAATATATCCGTCTGGCGCTGATCGGCGAGAAGCTTGGCCATCAGGTCTATATCGTACTCGAGAAGCTGTCTGAGCTGAAAGTCGTCCTCGAAGAAGCCAAGAAACTGGGTGTGACTCCACGTCTGGGTCTGCGTGTGCGTCTGGCCTTCCAGGGTAAGGGCAAGTGGCAAGCCAGCGGCGGCGAGAAGTCTAAGTTTGGTCTGTCTGCGGCGCAGGTGCTGAACGTGATCAACTCACTGAAAGATGAAGACATGCTCGACAGCCTACAGCTGCTGCACTTCCACCTGGGATCGCAAATCGCCAACATCCGCGATATCCGTAGCGGCGTGAGCGAGGCGGGCCGTTTCTACTGTGAACTACAGAAGATGGGCGCCAACGTGAAATGTTTCGACGTGGGCGGTGGCCTGGCGGTGGACTATGACGGTACCCGTAGTCAGAGCAGCAACTCGATGAACTATGGCCTGACCGAATACGCCAACAACATTGTCAGCGTGCTGAACGACATGTGCCGCGAACACGATCAGCCTATGCCGCGTCTGATCTCTGAGTCTGGTCGTTACCTGACAGCTCACCACGCAGTGTTGATCACCGACGTGATTGGTACCGAGGCCTATAAGCCTGAAGATCTGCAAGCGCCGGATGAAGAAGCGCCGCAGCAACTCAAAAACATGTGGGATTCATGGGGTGAGGTGAGTGGCCGCGCCGATCAACGCGCCCTTATCGAGATCTACCATGATGTGCAGAGCGATCTGGCCGAGGTGCACTCGCTGTTTGCCCTGGGACAGATGAGCCTGTCTGACAGAGCCTGGGCAGAGCAGATGAACCTGCGTGTCTGTTACGAGCTGAAGGGTGTGATGAGCGGTAAGTATCGTTTCCACCGCCCGGTGATCGATGAGCTTAACGAGAAGCTGGCCGACAAGTTCTTCGTGAACTTCTCGCTGTTCCAATCGCTGCCAGATGCCTGGGGTATCGATCAGGTGTTCCCTGTGATGCCGCTAAGTGGTCTGGATAAGAAACCTGAGCGCCGCGCCGTGATGCTGGACATTACCTGTGATTCTGACGGCACTGTGGATCAGTACGTAGATGGTCAGGGTATCGAAACCACACTGCCGGTACCTGCGTGGAGCGCTGAGAGCCCATATCTTATCGGTTTCTTCCTGGTGGGTGCCTACCAGGAGATCCTCGGGGATATGCATAACCTGTTCGGCGATACTAACTCTGCCGTGGTGCGACTGGACGACGATGGCCTAGTGAATATCGAGTCGGTTCTGGCCGGTGATACGGTTGCCGATGTGCTGCGTTACGTTAACCTGGACGCCGTCTCTTTCATGCGTACCTATGAGGAGCTGGTGAACCTGCACATTCAGGAAGATGAGCGCGCCAATATTCTCGAAGAGTTGCAGATTGGACTGAAGGGCTACACCTATCTGGAAGATTTCTCCTGATTGGCAGGCTAGCCTGTTTCGCCTGGGATCTCGGCTAAGGCTGCCGGGATCCTGTTATACCAATCACGGCAAGTAAGTGATCAGAAATAGCACAGGAAAAACGGCCGAGAACAAGGCGAGATTTTTCGATAAGTAGTTATTCTACAATCAAAAATAGTAACGCCGTTATCGGACGTTTTAACAAGCTAGCATGACCAGTTATTTACCATGACCAGCTATTTATTAGGATTGGTATTAGACGATGAGGAGCGGGTCGATGTATTTTGAAGGGGCGGAGAAGCGCTTATCGCTGACGCTGGCGGCGGGTTGTCCGTCGCTTAGGGCGTTGGGCGATGCGTATTGGCGCCGCGCCCTGGCCAAGAGTGATACAGAGATCCTCTCAAAGCTGAGCAGTGAGCAGTGCGATGCTTACCTGCTCAGCGAATCTAGCCTGTTTGTCTGGCACGATAGTCTGGTGCTGATCACCTGTGGCAACACACGGCTAATCGAGACCGTACTTTCCCTGGTGGAGTCACTGGGTCGCGATCAGATTGCCAGCCTGAGTTATCAGCGTAAGAGCGAGATCTTACCCGCCTTACAGACTAGCCGCTTCGAAGAGGATATCGCCCGGCTTGGCACCATGCTAAGCGGCGCCGCCTACCGCATAGGCCATTTAGATGGTCATCACCATCATATTTTCTTCTCTGGCAGTAAGGTAAGGCTTAAACCCGCCCAGACGGTGCAGATGTACCATATTCGCGGTGAGCTGGCTGATTATCTGCTCAGCGATGGGCAAACGATTGCGGGGATAGCCAGCCGGCTTAATTTATCTCAGCTACTGAGCGGTTTTGATATTGATGCGCACCTGTTCTCGCCACTGGGTTATTCCCTCAACGCCATCAGGGGAGAAGATTATTTTACCTTGCACATAACCCCGCAAGAGACGAGCTCCTATGTGAGCCTGGAAACGAATTTGTCGCTCGGCGCAGGGCTTAACGGTATAGTAGGTAAGTTGTTAAACCGCTTAAATCCGGTAAGCTGGGACTTGGCAGGATATGAAGCCGAGACGTTAGCATACTGCGCCAAACAGTATAGCCTAGAGGCCCGGGGCGAACTTGCCTTGGCGGATGGCCAAGGCCTGTATGTAAAACACTATAAACAGCGCGATTGTGAGCAATTGCTGCCCGTTGCGTTGTGATCTTTACTTCTATAGATTTGGAGCAAATATGACCACTATTGCAGATAAGCCTGATTACTCGCTTTACTCAAATGCATTTGGTTATTTAAGACAGCCACTGGATTTTAAACCGCTCGAGAGCGATGCCGATGTGGTGGTAATAGGTTTGCCGTTTGATATGGCCACTACGGGTCGTTCTGGCGGCCGTATGGGTCCTGGCGCTATCCGTCAGGCGTCGGTCAATCTGGCCTGGGAAGAGTGCCGCTGGCCATGGGACTTTAAGTTGTCCGATCACCTGAAAATGGTCGATGCGGGCGATCTGGTGTTCGATTGCGGTGATGCAGCCGATTTCACCCAACGTGTCGAAGACTTCGCGACGGCCGTGCTCGACTCTGGCAAGGCGCTAATGAGCTTTGGTGGCGATCACTTCGTGACCCTGCCGCTGCTGCGTGCTCACTACAAGAAGCATGGCAAGATGGCACTGCTGCATTTCGATGCGCACACAGACACCTATAGCCAGGGCAGCAAGTATGACCACGGCACCATGTTCTTCCACGCGCCAAATGAGGGCATCATCGATGCTTCTCACTCAGTGCAGGTGGGGATCCGTACCGAATATGACAAGCCAAGCCATCTGTTCAAGGTGATCGATGCGGCCGCCGCTAACGAGATGACTGCCGATGAGATAGTGGCTCAGATTAAAGATCGTGTCGGTGATATGCCATTGTATGTCACCTTCGACATCGACTGTCTGGATCCAGCCTTCGCACCGGGCACAGGCACGCCTGTATGTGGCGGTCTCACCAGCGACAAGGCGATGAAGATCATTCGCGGCCTGCGCGGCATGAATGTTGTCGGTATGGATGTGGTCGAAGTGGCGCCAGCCTACGACAGCGCCGAGATCACCGCACTGGCCGGGGCCACCTTAGGCCTTGAGATGCTACACGTTTGGGCCTGCGCCCATAAGAAGTAAGCAATACGGGACAGGGTAAGGAAGCAGATGTCGAACTTAAGTGATATTAGACGAGAATACACCCTGGGCGGGCTGCACCGAGAGGAGCTGCCCGACAACCCCATGGTGCTGTTTGAGAAATGGATAGAGCAGATTAGGGATTCGGAGATCCTGCCGGATCCCACGGCCATGTCGGTGGCAACCGTCGATGCCGAGGGGCAGCCGTTTCAGCGTATCGTGCTCTTAAAACGTTTCGATGACAACGGCTTTGTGTTTTTCACTAACCTGGCCAGTCGCAAGGCGGAGCAGATAGCCCACAACAACAAGGTGAGTCTGCTGTTTCCCTGGCACGCCCTGGAGCGTCAGGTGGCGGTGACGGGTGTGGCGGAGCAGCTCTCGACCACTGAGGTGCTTAAGTACTTCGTGACGCGGCCCAAAGAGAGTCAGATCGCCGCCTGGGTGTCGAAGCAATCGAGCAAGATCTCGGCGCGCCAAGCGCTGGAGAGCAAGTTTGCCGAGATGAAGGCCAAGTTCAGTCAGGGTGAGGTGCCGCTGCCTAAGTTTTGGGGCGGTTACCGGGTGCGTCCTAGTAGCATAGAGTTCTGGCAAGGCGGCGAATATCGCCTGCACGACCGCTTCCTCTACAGCCGTAAAGATTCAAGTCTTAGCTGGGATATCGACCGTCTGGCGCCTTAAGCGTTCCGATAATAGCGATAAAAAAACCACCGCAATGCGGTGGTTTTTTTGTCTTCGGCGGCCGTTACCATTTCTTCTTTGGCTGGAACAGCACGTCGATATCATCTTCGTCGCTCTTCTGCTGCGGCGCGTTAGGCTGCGCCATCTTTTGGGCGCCCATGATCTCATCGAGTAGCAACTTGGCTTCATCCACCTTCTTGGCGATAAAGGGATCGTTAGGGGTCAGGCCCTTGATGGTGTGCAGGGTCGCCAATGCCTTAGTGACCATCTGCTTGGCGGAGCCATATTGCTTCATGAAGCAGGCACTGCGAGCGCGCGACAGCATAGAATCTACATTGATTCTGAGTTGCAGGCTGTCCACACGAGCCTCTTCCTGGGCAAAGATATTGGGATCGACCTTGCCCTTGTTGTGCTCGGCGCGCAGGATGGCCTTGAGTTTTTTCAGTACCTTAACCAGATCCAGGATCTGCTTGTCGGTATCGGGCAGGCGAAAGCTTTCGATGGCAGGTGTCTGTTTCTGGGCGTTTTGTAGGTTTTCGACCTGGCCGGTAAGGTCGGTGAGACGACGCTGATAATCCGCCGTCTGTGGTCCACCAAGGCTGACAGATTGGCTTAAGGCTTCTTGCACTCTTCTGTAGAGGATCAATACCAGATTAGTCGAGCAGGGAAACATTCCGGTGCAAGAGAGCACGTTCTCGGTTTCGTCGATGATGGCTCTTTGTCTGGCTAATTCTGTTCTTCGCTCGGCCTCGGCACGTTCTTTTTGTTGTTGGATGACATTGATGCCAATAACCAATAGCAGCAATGCACCGATGAGGATCAGAACCAAAGTAAATATCATAGATCTACCAATTTTTATGCAATTCCATTAATGCTACTATAAATCAACACGCTAGCATAGTTATCTTAGACTAGCTTTCTCTTTATGTCGTGTGATTCATCTCACCTCTATGCTATATTCCCCTTTGATTTAATTTTTCGCCTGTACTATAACTAATTCTTATACTAACTCTTATGTTAGGGTACCGATTTCAGGCCGTGGCTCCCTTTGAGACACTGACCTTTGCAAAGGAAAGACGATGAAGCTGCAACAACTCAGATACATTGCCGAAGTGGTAAATCACAACCTTAACGTGTCGGCGACCGCTGAGAACCTCTACACCTCTCAGCCTGGGATCAGTAAACAGGTGCGTATGCTCGAAGATGAGCTGGGCATTCAGATCTTTGGCCGTAGCGGTAAGCATCTGACTCATGTGACGCCGGCCGGTCAGCAGGTGATCAATATCGCCAACGACATTTTGGGCAAGGTCGAGAGCATCAAGAAGGTTGCCGAGGAGTATACCAAGCCGGATCAGGGTGAGCTGAATATTGCCACCACAGATACCCAGGCGCGATATGCCTTGCCGGGGATCATCCGTGCCTTTATCGATCGCTACCCTAAGGTGAATCTACACATGCACCAGGGCACACCTTCGCAGATCAGCGAGTTGGCGGCAAGGGGCGATGCGGACTTTGCCATAGCCACCGAGGGGATGCACCTCTATACAGATCTCATCATGCTGCCTTGCTACCACTGGAATCGTTCTATCGTGGTGACAAAAGATCATCCGCTGGCTTCGCGCACTCAGATAAGCATCGAAGACTTAGGCCGTTTCCCGCTGGTGACCTATGTGTTTGGTTTCGATAGGGAGTCTGAAATTGAGAAGGCCTTTAACCGCGCCGGTATCGACCCGAGAGTGGTGTTTACCGCGACCAGCGCCGATGTGCTCAAGACCTATGTCAGATTGGGCCTAGGGGTTGGGGTGATCGCCTCCATGGCGGTGGACCCTGTGATAGATAAAGACTTGGTGGCCATAGATGCCAGCCATCTGTTTGCCCACAGCACCACTAAGATAGGCTTCAGGAAGGGCAATTTCCTGCGTAATTATATGTATGAGTTTATTGAGCATTTTGCGCCGCACCTGACCAAGGATATTGTCGAGAAGGCGGTAGCACTGAGGGACCCTCAGCTGATTGAAAACCTGTTTGCGGATGTGGAGCTGCCGATCCGTTAAGGCGAGCGTTTGAACTTAGCTTAAAATAGGCTGATGTGTAGCCATAAAAAACTCGCCCTAGGGCGAGTTTTTTATGCTTTATATAAAGTCGATTAACACTCGACTATGTTCACCGCCAAGCCGCCCTTGGCTGTTTCCTTATACTTGCTGCGCATATCCTTGCCGGTATCCATCATGGTCTTGATCACCTTATCCAGAGAGACCTTATGGTTACCGTCGCCGCGCATTGCCAGACGTGAGGCGTTGATCGCCTTGACCGCGCCCATGGCGTTACGCTCGATGCAAGGCACCTGCACCAGGCCGCCAACAGGGTCACAGGTCAGCCCCAGGTTGTGCTCCATGCCGATCTCTGCAGCATTCTCCACATGTTCTACCGTGCCGCCCATGATCTCGGTGAGCGCGGCGGCGGCCATAGAGCAGGCCACACCGACTTCACCCTGGCAGCCCACTTCCGCTCCTGAGATAGAGGCGTTCTTCTTGTAGAGAATGCCGATGGCGGCTGCGGTCAGCAGGTACTGACAGCAGATATCCAGATCTACCTCTTGAACGAAGGTGTCGTAGTAGCAGAGTACGGCAGGGATGATGCCGGCGGCGCCGTTAGTTGGCGCAGTCACCACGCGATCGCCGGCGGCATTTTGCTCGTTCACTGCCAGGGCGAACAGATCGACCCAGTCCATGGCGGTGAGCGGATCGACCACTGTCTTGCTCTCGGCTTTGAGGCGACGATAAAGCGCCGGGGCGCGGCGTCTGAGTTTCAGCCCGCCCGGGAGTATGCCTTCCTTCTGATAGCCACGCTCGACGCAGCTCTTCATGGTCTGCCATATAGTCCACAGACGCTCCTTTACCTCTTTCTCGCTGGCGATAGAGAGTTCGTTCTCCATCATCAGCGCAGAGATGCTCAGGCCATTCTCGACACACATATCCAGCAGTTCGGCGGCGCTGTTAAAGTCATAGGGCGCGGCTTCGATAGGGGAGGCAGGCGAGGCATCCTGAGCCAGGATCTCATCTTCATCTAAGATGAAGCCGCCACCGACAGAGTAATAGGTACGCTGATAGATGCAGTTACCCTTGTCATAGGCGTAGAGGGTCATGGCGTTGGCGTGGGCAGGCAGACTCTTGCGTCTGTGGTAGGTGATGCCATCTTCACGGCTGAAGCGAACCACCTTGTTGTTTGGCATTGTTAAGCTTTGTGTGTCATGAACCTGTGCCAGGGTGGCATCGATCTTGTCGGTATCAACTGTTTCAGGGGCTTCGCCCATCAGGCCTAAGATCACGGCCTTACCCGTGCCGTGGCCCTTACCGGTTTGGCCGAGTGAGCCAAACAGCTCAGATCTCAGCTCATCTGTTTCTGCTAGATGACCATGTTTTTCTAAATCTTGAATGAAGATATTACCCGCTTTCATCGGGCCTACGGTATGGGAGCTTGAGGGCCCGATACCAATTTTAAACATGTCAAAAACGCTAATCATTATAAAACCCTGTTGTAATCATTATTTTCGTTATTCAATCTCAGTGATTTTAGGCCAATTTAATTATTCATGCCTGAAGGGGCGTTAATGTCGCCCCGTTGTGCTAACCTTGCGAGCACATTAAGATTGTCAATTATTAAGTATCCCATACTTTAGTCGCAGCTTTCGCATTAGTTTTTTTTAAGAGTGAGTTTCGCATTAGGCATACTATTGCTAATCGCAGAGGGCTGAGGAAAGCTGCTCGAAGGTTTGTGGTTTTATCAATTGTATACAAAAGCTTAGACAACATTGCCTTGCTAAGTATTTGTTAATCATCGGCGTCGATAAAACTGATTTAACAGTTTTTCTAGGGGGAGTTGTGAGTTATTTAATGATGGATTTGTTATCCACCGAGATGAATGCGCAGGAGCAAGCGCAGTTGATGCATCCCATGGTCGGCGGGCTGATATTGTTTTCCCGCAACTATCAAGATCGTGACCAGCTCTGCGCCTTGGTGGCCTCGGTGCGTGCCCTGAGACCCGATCTGCTCATCGCCGTGGATCATGAAGGCGGGCGGGTACAAAGATTTATCGACGGCTTTAGTAAGATCCCCGCCATGGGCGACATATTGCCAGCGGCGAAGCAAGACCTTCAATTAGCCAAGGGCTGGGCGAGGGAGCTTGGTTTTCTCATGGCCGTTGAATTGCTGGCCTGTGATATCGACTTAAGTTTTGCCCCTGTGCTGGATCTGAACGGCATCAGTCAGGTGATTGGCACCCGCGCCTTTAGCGATAAGCCCGATGAGGTGATTGCCCTGGCGGATGCCTTTATTCAAGGGATGCAGGATGCAGGCATGGCCGCCGTGGGTAAACATTTCCCCGGTCATGGCAGCGTGGCGGCGGATTCCCATATTGCCAAGCCGGTGGATGAGCGTAGCGAAGCTGAGATCCGCGCCCTGGACATGATGCCGTTTGCGCATCTCATGGGGGCGAAGCGATTACAAGGGGTGATGCCAGCCCACGTGATCTATCCTAGGGTCGACCCCAATCCCGCGGGTTTTTCCTCCTATTGGCTTAAGCAGGTGCTGCGTGATGAGCTCAAGTTTGATGGGGTGATCTTCTCGGACGACCTTGGCATGAAGGGGGCTGGCGTGGTGGGTGGCTACCCAGAGCGGGCCAGCGCCGCCATTAAGGCGGGCTGTGACATGATCTTGCTGTGTAATGACAGTCAGGGCGTCAGCGAGCTGTTAACCTCGTTTGAGTGGCCTGAGCAAGGTCCACAGGTGTCGGCTCGTAAACTGCTGGCCAACAGACCTCAGGTTGCCAAGGCGCTGGAGGATGAATCTCGTTATCTGGCGGCAAGAAGGATAGCAGAGCAGATCTGTATGGGCTAAATTTGATGTAGCGCAACAACAGCCTATGATGAGTTAGCTAAAGTTAATATTCACATACAGTTAGCAGGTAACAGGATGATCCTCTATTTCCACGGTTTTGACGCTACCAGTCCAGGTAATCATGAAAAAATGCGCCAGCTGCAGTTCGTCGACCCCGACGTACGGCTGATCAGCTACAGCACGCTTCACCCTAAGTACGATATGCAGTATCTGCTCAACGAGGTGAGTCGTCAGCTAACCCAGAGTGACGATCCCGCGCCTCTGGCGATAGGTGTCGGCCTCGGCGGCTATTGGGCCGAGCGGATAGGTTTTCTCAATGGTCTTAAGACAGTGATGATCAATCCCAATCTGCATCCGGAAGACAATATGCTCGGCAAGATAGACAGACCGGAAGAGTATGCCGATATCGCCAGCAAGTGTGTTAGTCAGTTTAGGGAGAAGCATAAGGGGCGCGGCATGTGTATCTTGTCTCGCCAGGATGAGGTGCATGACAATCAGGCGGTGGCCAGCACCTTAGCGCCTTTCTATCCCATCGTCTGGGACGAGGAGCAGCGCCATAAGTTTCCCTCGCTGGCCGCGCATCTCGCCGAGATAAAGGCCTTTAAAGAGCAGCAGTAATGCGATTCGAACCTAACAAGGAGCCAACTGGCTCCTTTTTTATGTGCAGATACTAGATGTGCAGATACTAGTGACGGCAAAGCGGCCCGACACTGTGGTCTGATAAAGCGACCTGATTCGTATTTCTGCACCAAAAAAGTTTGGCTGTGCGAGCGGGTTTGACTCGGGAATGAGATTAATGAAAAGCCTTGCTGCTTTGGATAGAAGCCTCGCTGGCCGACAGGAGGCGATTAGGGCGTTTTTCTGCAGTGTATTGATCGCCATTTTTCAGGGGCTTATGGTGAGTAAGCGATAAAAAGTGGTCGAATATCCTGAATTTAGGTCGAAGCTGAGCGTAAGTGGTTAACAATTTTTGTTATTCAAATCTAGCATAGCTTATCCCTTTTATGATACAAAGTGATACATATTGCTACATGATGGTCTTACAGACCTTTTCCCAGTTTGCGTATGTCGCCCGATGCAGCTAACCACTTTATTAGTTAGCTGTTTTTTTTGTCTATTTTTTGCCCATCCCCCAAGTTTAGGTTATCTTCAAAGGGTTAGATCGATAAGAAGAACGAGGCGCAGATGAAGCGGGTATTATTGACAATATCGGGAAAGGTTCAGGGCGTGTGTTTCAGGCGATACAGTCAGCTGAAAGCCAATGAATTGGGGCTGACGGGGTATGCCAAAAACCTGGAAGACGGCAGGGTGCTGATTTTATTGCAGGGAGGCGGCTTAGCTGTCGATCGTTTCATCGCCTGGAGTGAGCAGGGTTCGCCTCAGTCTGTGGTCGATAACGTGCTGGTGGAGGAAGACGAGGCAGATGAGATCTACCTCGATTTTTCTGTCTATTAGCTATCTGTTTTCTAACTAGCTATTAGCTAGCTATTTAGTTTAGTTCTGCGGGACCACGTTTGGCTGGCTCACCTCGAGGGTGCGCTCGCCGGGCTGTTCCATCTTTCTGATCTGTAAGATCATTCCCATATTAGGGTGATCGAAATAATGGATTTCGTCACTCTTCACACGCTTATTCTGCGTCATATAGATGTTGTACAGATAAGGCACCTGGTTCATTACCGTCTCATCCTCAAGCTGTGGCTGCGCTTTACTGCCAGCCCTGTGCAGGGTTAACGCCGTTTCCACATAGAGGTAATGGTTCAGATAGATGTTGAGCGTACCATCCAGCGCCCAGATAGGGGCCGTTTGTTTTTCTTCGAAATTCAGATCGAAGTTAAACTGCGGAATGCCGCTGGTATCACTTTGGGGCGCCGCGTTCACCGCGTAGCCATCCTCATTGAAGCGATCTGAGAAATCTTCACCGGCATAGAGACGCACGGGTTTCGCCTGATGACGGGGCAGCATAGATTGTTGCCATGTCATATGCAGCAGGCTCTTGTGTCCGGCTTCGCGCTTTAAGGTGGTAATCATCTCGCCAAACTGCGACTGGGAGTCGGCCAATAAGACAGTGCCGGCCCCTAAGGTTGCATATTGCGGGGTTGGCGCGCCTATGGTGCTTGGGATCTGGCTAGGGTGAGTCACCTGCGCCTGTTGCAGCTGCCTGTCGCAATCTTCTGGCGTTTCCAGCCACTGCTGTGCGCTGCAGCCCTCGAGGCCCAGGCTGGCACCGGTAATATCCGTGGCAAACAGCGGCGAGATCATGTCTATCGGTTGACGCGTGTGACGATTGCCTGGGCTTGCCAAGGTTTCTTCCAATTGACTTCCCTGACGCTCAAACAGGTAAACTTCCACCTCAAACCAACGCTCGTTATCTGCCCAGGCGGCGCCGGATAGTGAGGCAAGGGTGGTCACCAATAAAAGACTCTTTTTAAACACGCGGTTCTCCAAGGCGATGTTGCATGAGTTGAGAGATGATCAGGGATAACAGGGCTAACCTATCCTTGTCTGTCTCTGTCGGCATCAAGAATTTTAACTTACTTGGGCCGTCCATACGATAATTTTGTGGCTGACTCTGTAATAGTCCGATGATAAAGCCAGGATCTACACAGTGATCGTTATTAAATTCCAGGCTGCCGCCCTTGGCGTGCATCTCTATCTTGGCGATGCCGAGCGCCGTTGCCTGGTGCTTAAACAGGGAGACTTCCATCAGGTTCTTCGTGGCCTGAGGCAGGAGGCCGAAGCGATCGATCAGCTCGACCTTTAACTCGTCCAATGCCTGGGCGGTGGCGCAGTTGGCGATACGTTTATAGAGCGACAGGCGGATGTTGACATCGCCCACATAATCTTCCGGTAGCAGGGCAGGGATCCGCAGGTCAATCTCACATTGACCCCTTAGCATCTGATCCAGCGAAGGCTCCTTGCCCTCCTTGAGGGACTTCACCGCATCTTCCAGCATCTCCATGTAGAGGGTAAAACCTATTTTAGAGATATGACCGCTCTGCTCATCGCCCAGGAGCTCACCCGCGCCGCGGATCTCGAGATCTTGAGTCGCCAGCATGAAGCCGGCACCAAGATCTTCCAGCGTGCCAATGGCCTCCAGACGCTTGATGGCATCCTTGGTCATGCGTTTAGGATGGGGCGTCATCAGATAGGCATAGGCCTGATGATGTGAGCGTCCCACGCGGCCCCTGAGCTGATGCAGCTGAGCTAGGCCGAAGTTATCGGCTCGCTCTATGATGATGGTGTTGGCACTGGGCACATCGATGCCAGTTTCTATGATGGTGGTGCACACCAGCACATTGTATTTCTGGTGATAGAAGTCAGACATCACCTTTTCAAGGTCGCGTTCTCTCATTTGACCATGGGCGGTGACAACTCGCGCCTCGGGCAGTAGCGCCTCAATCTCACGGGCGCGCTTCTCTATGGTCTCGACACTGTTGTGGAGAAAATAGACCTGGCCGCCCCTTAAGATCTCACGCAGCAGCGCCTCGCGTACCGTGGCATCATCATATTCGCGCACGAAGGTCTTAACCGCCAGGCGCTTGGCCGGCGGCGTAGCTATGATGGAGAGGTCGCGCATGCCAGACATCGACATGTTGAGGGTACGCGGGATTGGGGTTGCCGTCAGGGTCAAAATATCAATATTGGCGCGCAGGGCCTTGATCTTCTCCTTCTGACGCACGCCGAACCTGTGCTCCTCGTCGATGATAAGCAGGCCTAAGTTTTCAAACTTGGCCTCAGACTGGAGTAGCTTATGGGTACCGATAACGATATCCACCTGGCCAAGCTCCAGCTGCTTGAGCACCGCCTGTTGCTCCTTGGCGGTCTTAAAGCGTGACATCACCTCTATCTTGATGGGCCAGTCGGCAAACCTGTCTTTGAAGTTTTCATAGTGCTGCTGAGCCAGTAGCGTGGTGGGCACCAAGATGGCCACCTGCTTGCCGTCGTTGACCGCCACGAAGGCGGCGCGCATCGCCACCTCAGTCTTACCGAAGCCGACGTCGCCACACACCAGACGATCCATCGAGATGGGGCTGCACATGTCGGTGAGCACGGCGTCGATGGCGGTCTCCTGATCTACCGTCTCTTCGAAGGGGAAACTGCCGGCAAACTGGGCGTACTCTTCGCGATCTAATCGGCAGGCCTCGCCGGGGCGGGCCTGACGGCGGGCGTAGACATCTAACAGTTCGGCGGCCACGTCGCGGATCTTCTCGATCGCCTTGCGTTTGGCTTTGGTCCAACTCTCGTTGCCCAGCTTGTTGAGCTGTGGCGCATCATCGGCGCCGACACTGTACTGGCTAATGAGGTTGAGGGAGGCGACAGGCACATAGAGCTTGTCACCGCCGGCGTATTCCAGTTTTAGATACTCGGCGACCAGGCCGCCCGTGTCCAGGGTTTCCAGCCCTTGATAGAGGGCGACGCCGTGATCCAGATGGACTATGGGTTGACCGACTTTGAGCTCGGCCAGATCCTTGATGAGTGCATCCTGGCTTACCTGACGCTGTTTATCGCGACGGCGTTGCTGGGCGATGCGCTGACCAAACAGCTCGGTTTCACACACCAGTGCCCAGCTAGGGCCCTTCTTGGGGTGATAGATGGCGCCTTGAGACAGCGGCGCGACGATCAAGCCAAAGGGCTGAGGCTTATGGCTGAAGCTCTCCAGATGATCCAGCAGCGCAGGTTTAATCTCTATCTTGGCCAGTAGTTCCAGCAGCGCCTCGCGGCGGCCTTCCGATTCGACGCAGAATAAAATTGGCGTGCCGCCATCGGCAAATTCTTTAAGGCTGATAAGTGGCTGCTTCAGCTTATGGTTGGCGGCGATGTTAGGCAGTGCCTCGAGCTGCGCCACAACGCTGGTGCCTGTGGCCTCATCGCCCTTGACCAAGAAGCGCGGCAGCTGCTTAAAGGCCTCGAAGACCTGTTCGGTCAGCAGGTAGAGATCCTTTGGCGGTAGCAGTGGCCTCAGGGGATCGACCCGGCGGTTCTCATAGCGCTGGTTGATCTCCTGCAGGTGGTGTTTGGCAGCATTCTCAAGATCGCCCACCTGCACCAATTGGCACTCGCCGGGCAGATAGTCGAACAGGCTCGCCGTCTCATCGAAGAAGAGGGGCAGGTAACTCTCGATCCCGGCGGGCATCACCTTGCGGCTCACCATCTGATAGATGGACTCCGGCTCCTTGACCACTACCTCAAACTGGCGGCGGTAACGTTGGCGAAACCCTTCGATGGCGGCGTCATTGGTCGGGAATTCCTTGGCCGGCAGCAGGCGAATCGATTCAATCTCGCCGCTGGAGCGTTGGGTTTCCGGGTCAAATTCGCGGATCGATTCGACCTCATCATCGAACAGCTCGATGCGATAGGGGCTCTGGGCGCCCATGGGGAAGAGATCTATGATAGAGCCGCGCACGGCAAACTCGCCATGCTCATATACCTGCTCCACGTGATGATAGCCGGTATTGACCAGCTGGCTGCGCACCGCTTCCAGGGGATAATTGTCGCCCTTGCTGAGCAGCAAGACGTTGCCGGTTAAGAATGATTGCGGCGGCAACTTCACCATCAGGGTGCTCATGGGCACAATCACCAGGCTATGGCCGGCGCTTGGGATCCGCGATAGGGTCTCAAGCCGTTGAGATACCAGATCCTGATGGGGTGAGAAGCTGTCGTAGGGCAAGGTCTCCCGGTCGGGGAACAGCATCACGGGGATCGATTTTGGTGCTAACAGGTAGCCTAGCTCTGCCTCTAGCCTGAGCGCGCTGGGCGTGTCTGGCGTCACCACTAAGGTCATGCCGCTATACTGCTCGCACAGCTTAGCCAGGCTGATCGCCTGGGCGGCGCCGGTTAACTGGCTAAGGGTTTGGGGCGACTTAACCCCTTTGACTTTAGGTGGTGTGAGGATGGAAAAAGCAATCATGAAAACAGACTAAGGCCAACAATCGACAATGATGCGGCCATTGTAGAGACTTAGCCCCGTCAGTGCCAGTGAAAACTAACTCGGGTCTTGTTGCTGTTTTTTGCGTTGTTGTAATTGTTTTTGTTGAATATTCAGGCTGGCTTTGACCAGTTGCTCGACATCCTCATCGAGAATTTGAATAAAGCTGAGTTCGCAGTCGAAACCACCTTCAGAGGCTTCATCGTCACAGCGGGTGCACTCCCCAATGCAGAGGATGGCGATAAGCGCCTCCCTGATATGCAGTGTGATGCGGTAGCGCTCGCCGGGCACCAATTTTGTGGGGCTTAGGAGATGTATGCCGCTACCGCCAAAATGCAGGCCGCTGCAGCGCTCGCCCTCGTGGGGCTGCTGCTCGAGTACATGCTGCAGCACCAGGTCTATCTTGCGAGACTGTAACTTGAGGTAATCCACCACGGTGCGGGCCTCATCATCAAGGTGCCTGAGCTGGAGTAGACAGTCGGCTTCCATCGCCTTGACTTGGCTGATGAGCTGCATGCCGAGCGGTAGCATACCTCTTAGCTCATAGTCGTTGGGCAGCGGCTGCTCCTTAGGCCAGGGCGATAGGTAAGCGGCGAACCCATGCGCGACGCTAAAATAGGAGTTTGATTGGCTGTTCAACGGATTGCCTCTTGTTTTTAAGGTGCTATTCCCCCTATTATCGTGCCCATCTTAATGATTTATCAAGGCTCTGACGCAAAGAGACCCTGCCAAAAATGAATTTAGCGTTATCTTGGACCATAGGTTATCGGTACTGGCGAGCACGTAAGGCCAATCCATTTGCCTCATTTATTACCCTGTTTGCCGTGTCGGGTATCTTGCTCGGGGTTGCGGCCCTGATCATCGTCAGTTCTGTGATGAATGGTCTCGAGGGACAGCTCAAGCAGCGCATTCTTGGCGCTGTGCCACAGCTGACGGTGCACAGCGAGCAACACCTTGGCAACTGGCAAGATGTCGCCAATACCTTAATCGATGGTAAGCAGATCCTGGCGATGAGCCCGAGCGTGGCCACCCAGGCCATGTTACAGGCGCCGAGCAACATCAGCGCAGTGCAGGTGTATGGTATCTATCCCGAGCTTGAAAAAGACAATCTGGCCCGTCTGAACCGTCACTTCAACGGCTCCCTCGACAGCTTAGAGGCGGGCAAATACCGCATCATCATTGGCGCCGAGTTGGCGCGTCGTCTGGATGTTAAGCCCGGCGATAAGATACGTGTACTCAGTGGCGATGGGGTGGTTTATTCGCCGCTGGGGCCTGTGCCGAGTCAGCGTAAGTTTATCGTAGCCGGCGTCTTCGAGATGGGCTCCCAGGTCGATGCAAGCCTTGCCTATATACACCATGAAGATGCGCTGCGCCTGATGCGCAAGTCCCCCAATGAGATCAAGTCGCTGCGTCTTTATCTGGCCGATCCCTTCAAGGCGAGCAAGCTGGCACCTAAGGTTAAAGCCGCGTTTGAGGCAGCGGGCGACAGCGTGACCACCAGTGATTGGCGCGAAAACTATGGTCATCTCTTCTCTGCGGTAAAGATGGAGAAGAACATGATGTCGTTGATGCTCAGCCTTATCATCGCCGTAGCCGCCTTTAACATAGTCTCGGCGCTGGTGATGATGGTGGTGGATAAGACCACAGACGTTGCCGTGCTCAAGACCCAAGGCCTGACCACGGGGAGCATCATGGGGATCTTCATGATCCAGGGCTCGCTTAACGCCGTCTTAGGCTTGGTGGGCGGCCTGGCTATTGGCGTGCTGGCCACATTGAACATCAATACACTCTTCTCAATGCTCGGCATTCATGTACTGGGGGCGGGGCAACGCCTGCCGGTGCAACTCGAGTGGGGGCAGTTGTCCCTCATCGTGGTCGGCACCCTGGCAATTACATTTTTGGCGACCGTTTATCCCGCGCTGCGGGCGGCAAGCGTGCAACCAGCCACAGCTTTAAGGTACGAATGATCTATGACCCAACAGGAAAAATCTTTGTTACTTCAAGTCAATAACGTTAGCAAGCGCTATCACGAAGGCAGCATAGACACCCAGGTGCTCAGCGGTGTTAACCTCAGTATCGCCAAGGGCGAACAGGTGGCTATCGTTGGCAGTTCGGGATCGGGTAAGAGTACCTTGCTGCATATCATGGGCACGCTGGACAAACCCAGTAGCGGTCAGGTGATGTTCGATGGGGAAGATCTCTACCAGCTTTCCCCCTCGCGTCAGGCAGCGATCCGCAACCAGGAGCTGGGATTTATCTATCAGTTCCATCATCTGTTGCCCGAGTTTACTGCCCTTGAGAATGTGGCCATGCCTGGGCTAATTCAAAAGCGCCCGCGTCAGGAAGTCGAGCAGGAGGCCAAAGAGCTGCTCAGTCGTGTGGGTCTTGGCCACCGGCTACATCATACACCGGCCGAGATGTCGGGTGGTGAACGCCAGCGTACGGCGATAGCCAGGGCGCTGATCAATCGCCCGAAACTGGTGTTGGCCGACGAGCCTACCGGAAACCTGGACGCCGCCAGCGGCGATACCGTCTATGAGCTTATCCGTGAGCTGGGCAGCCAGCTGGGTACCGCCTTTGTGGTGGTGACCCATGATCCTAAGCTGGCCGCGCGCATGGACAGACAACTTAAGATGCAAGATGGACAGTTAAGCGCCTGGGAGATGGCATGAGAGAGAGACTCGCCTTCTGGGTAGGCTGGCGCTTTTACATGGCGCGTCAGTCCAATCGTTTTATCAGTTTCATCTCTTTTGCCTCGACGGCGGGTATCGCCCTTGGGGTGGCCGTGCTGATCACAGTACTGTCGGCCATGAACGGCTTTGAGCAGGAGCTTGAGCAGCGTCTGCTGGGGGTCGTGCCCCATGGAGAGTTGACCGGGGTGAATGAGCCGCTTCATGATTGGCCCCAGATAGCCGAGGATGCCAAGAAGATCCCAGGCATTCTGGCCAGCGCACCCTTTGTGCGCATTCAGGGGCTGATTCAGAAGCCCGGTGGCTTTCAAGGGCTCACGGTTATCGGCATCACGCCAGCGCTAGAAGCCAAGGTGTCAAACATAGATGACTTTATGCCAGAACCTGCCTGGCAGGCACTGGCCAGCAAAGAAAACAATATTGTCCTGGGTAAGGGACTGGCCGATGCGCTGGGGCTGTCGCTGGGTAACACCCTGAGCCTCTACACGCCAAACCTTGCCAGTCAGTCAACGGGACGCGGCCTTGGCTCGGCCAAGAGTCATCAGTTTAAGGTGGCGGGAATTTTTGCACTTGGCGGCGAGCTGGATCTGACCACTGCCTACATCTCGCTGGATTATGGCGCCGAGCTCTTGGGGCTGGGGGACGGCGTGAGCGGGATCCGTATCAAGGTAGATGATGTCTTTGCCGCGCCGCAGCTGATCCGCACCTTGGGCTACAGCCAGTCGCAATATATGTACCTTTCCGATTGGACCCGCACGCAAGGCCACCTTTATCAGGATATTCAGCTGGTGCGCGCCGTGATGTATCTGGTGCTGGCGCTGGTGATCGCGGTGGCCTGTTTCAATATCGTCTCGACATTAGTGATGGCGGTACGTGACAAGCAGTCGGAGATCGCCATCTTGCTGACCATGGGGATGGCCAAGGCCACCATTATGGGGATCTTCGTGGTGCAGGGTGCGCTAAATGGCCTGTTGGGTTGCTTGATTGGTGCGGGGCTGGGGATCACCCTTGCGCTGAACCTCAGTGCTATCGCCAGCAGTATTGAGCAGCTGTTTGGCGTGCAGCTCTTATCGGCCGATGTTTATTTCATCGACTTCTTACCCTCACAGCTTAACCTGCTGGATGTGGCGCTGGTGGTGTCTCTGGCCTTGCTGATGAGCCTATTGGCCACCCTCTATCCCGCCTGGAAGGCAAGTCGTATCCATCCCGCCGAGGCGTTGGCCGGGCGATAAGACTAGGTCGTAAATTAAGATGGGTCTTTAGCGACTTTCCCGGTAGGCGCGTTTTTGTTGATACATCCGCTTGTCGGCATCTGAGAGCAACTCTTTGATGTCGGCATTCTGACCATCATAGATTGCATAGCCTATGCTGAGTGAGGGCGTCAGTTGTTGTGACTGCCAGCTAAAGGGCTGGGATTCTATCGCCTGGGTGATATGCGCCATGATCTCCTCGATTTCCTGCATTTCGGTGAGCTCATAGAGCAAGATCAGAAACTCATCGCCGCCAAATCGGGCGACCGAGCCCTTAATACCAACCTCTGTCACAAGACGATTGGCGATATATTTTAGCAGCTCATCGCCCGCTTCATGCCCCAGCTCGTCGTTAACCCCTTTAAAGTCGTTGAGATCTATGTTGAGCAGGGTAAAAGGGGGCTGATTTGGTTTGTTCATCAGACGGTCGAGTTCGTTGATGATGAAGCGCCGATTAGGTAGGTGGGTCAACTCATCGTGCAGCGCCGCCCTGTGGGTGTGCTGATAGTTGCGAAACAGGAGTAGCATCAGCATATACAAGGTAAAGGCCGCAATCGTGCCGATACCGCCTATGCCCAGGCGCAGCTGGCCGATGCGTTCGAGATTCTCGATATGAAACCTTGCTGCCATATTCCAGGTGGCGCTGGGCAACTTGATGGGGTAGATAACATCGGCATTGTCGAAGATGCTGGCATCACCGTAGAAAACCTGTTCGGGTTCGTTGGCGGTGATCTGTTTCTTGATGGCGATATCGCCGCCCTGAAATTGGGTGATCCCTGTGTCATGGAGTAATTGGTTATAGTTCATCACTACGCTCACCCCGCCCCAGTATTGGGTGTTTTTGGGGTAGTCGGCGAAGATAGGGTAGCGTGCGATGAGGCCCAATCCACCTTGGACCAGATTTACCGGGCCGGCGATATACACCGACTGCTGCTCCTTGGCCAGAAGCACTGTCTTTAGCTGGTTTGGCTGGGTGCGAAAATCGAATCCAACTGCCGCTTCGTTGCCTTTGAGGGGATAGACTAAGGAGATTACATTGTTCGGCGCGATGGCGACGTTGCGCACGTACTGCGCCTTGTCGAGCAACTTAGCGGCGATCACATGCCAGTTTTTCATGGCAAATTCGGGATCTATGGTCACCACTGTGGCCAGGCTATCGGCCAGATAGGTGTCTTTGTAGATGGTGGCCTCGAAGTTAAAGCGGATCAGCGCCAGGTTCTTGCGCAGGTTTTCCTCTTCTTGCTGGATCTCATTGTCGACAAAGTATTTTGTTAGCGCACTGATGGTGATCACTGAGGCGAGCAGAAACAAGCAGGAGAGCATTGCGAAGATCGCAACATGTTTTCTATTTGAATATAAGTGCATGGCCTTCCTGCATTTTTTGTGATTATTCTAACGAGCGACTTCATCCAAGGCATGTCATTCAGATAGATACAAAGCATCAACTTTGTGATCAATTTGTTTATTCTATCTTAAGTTTCTCTTAGATGCGAAGTGGCAATTGCAGCAGCTCATGCTGCAGCTAGCCTAATGTGCAGTGTTATCGGCGAAAATAGCGTGATGATTTGGTTAACAAAAGCTTATTGGTATCACAGCCCGGCTAAGTTTGAGTGCCAGGCATAGCTTAATGCTTGATAGCAAGATCCATTGGGTCTTGTGATCAGATCAAAGGCGCCAGGCGCCATGCATTAGTTCGCTACTTGGTGCGATTTTTCCACTTGAACAGGATAGAGTACTTCCACAGGTTGTGGACGACAAAGTAACCCACGGCGGAAAAGATGATCCCAAACACCAGACAGCCGAGCAAGAACGGCGGGCCTATGGTGAAAAGTGAGGCCTCGATCCATTGCCAGCTGGCTTCGAAGGCAAATTCTTGGGGAGGGTGGTTGAGCAGTTTGGCGCCAAAGAGGTAGGCGGCGTAGAACATAAAGGGCATGGTGACTGGGTTGGTGACCCATACCAAGGCGACGGCGACAGGTAAGTTACAGTTGAACAGGATCGCCAGCGCCGCGGCTAACACCATCTGAAATGGCATGGGGATCCAGGCGACAAACAGGCCGACCGCAAAGGCGAGGGGAGCGGAGCGTCGATTCAGGGCCCAGAGGTTAGGCTTGTGAAGCAGCTTACCGAACATCTGCAGGTGCTTATGATTCTGCAGTGTTTCAGGCTTGGGCATATATCGTTGAATGAATTTTTTTGGCATAGCTTAGTGTTGCAGTCTTAAATTATTCATTATGAATCGATTCATGTTTGGCTATTGTGCCACGCTCATTTCCGCGCTGCTCTGGCCTGCCTTGCCAACCTTTTCCCTTGCATGTGCCGTCTTGGTAATTGCCGTCATCATGCTGAAATGGTCGAAATTATTGGCCGGTAGCCTTCTGGCTATAGCTTGGATGAGTCTATTTTGCCACCAACTTTTGGTTTTTACGTCCGATAAATCGAGCGAGCTGCCATCAGTAAGGGGCGAAATCATATCACTAGTTTATCGAAACGGCGACTGGATAAATGCCGATATTCGTATTTTAACGGACCATCCCTTTCATTTTCCTGACAAATATTTACGCTTACGTTGGCAAAGCGAACAAAAAGTCGCCATAGGTGAGGTGTGGCAATTCACCCTTGCCCCAAAGCCCATCACCAGTGTGCTTAACCAAGGGGGATTTAATCAGCAGGCCTATCTGCTCTCGAAGCACATCATAGGCAAGGGCAGAGTCATTGCGGCCAAACGCCTTTTACCACCACAGGGCATGCGGGCCAAGCTACTGACAAAGTTGCGCCAGGATCTGGCCTCACTGGCCAATGGCGATTTGATGCTGGCGCTCATGCTGGGCGATAAACAGCAGATAAGCGATGCACATTGGCAGGGCCTGAGGCAAAGCGGAACAGGGCATCTGGTGACCATTTCGGGGCTGCATCTGTCTGTGCTGGCAATCTGGGTGATGGGGCTGGGGGGCTATCTGTTAGGGCGGCTCACTCCTCGTCTGGGACTTGGTAATCGTCAGACCATCGCCCTGGTGGCGCTGATTTGCTGTGGTCTCTATGCCTTTCTCGCCGGACTTGGGCTGCCGACCCTGCGGGCGCTCATCATGTTGGTGATGGTGATCCTGCTTGGTCTAATGCGCCGTTACGCATCGCCCTTCGAGCGGCTGTTATGGGCACTTTTCATTGTACTGCTGCTTGACCCTTTAAGTATCCTCGGCGCCGGGCTTTGGCTCTCTTTTGGTGCGCTCGCCATCATTCTCTGGTTTACGCAATCATGGCCTGCGCCTGATGAGCGTCTATCAAGCTGGCAACGGCTGAAATGGCGTCTTAAGCAGATGTGGCAGATCCAGTGGCGCCTGAGTCTATCGCTTGGCTTGCTGCAAGGGCTATTGTTTGGCGGCTTTGCGCCCTACGCGTTGATATTTAACCTTATCTTTGTGCCTTGGTTTAGTCTGGTGGTGATCCCCCTAAGTTTTATGGCGCTGATAACCTGGATAATCGGCACTTATCTCGGCGTGTCCGTTCGCCTGCCGCTTTATCTGTTGGATCTTGCCATTTCACCCATGACTCTTTCGTTCGATTGGCTAGGGGAGCTACCGCTTCACTGGCTGCCAGCCTCGATGCAGCTGATCTCAGCCCTAGTGTTTGGCCTGCTCGGGCTTATCCTTTGGCGACTGGTCTCAGGCGCCTGGCGCTGGATGATCCCTGTGTTGTTCATGCCCCTGTGTCTCTGGTTCTTACCACAGAGGTTGACGGACTCTCAGCGCTGGCAGGTGCACCTGCTTGATGTCGGGCAGGGGCTCAGCCTGGTGGTTGAGAAACAGGGGCGGGCATTGATCTATGACACAGGCGCGGCGTTTGGTGAGCATTTTAGTTATGCAGATAGGGTCATAGTGCCTTTCTTGCATTACCGTGGCATAGGTGAGCTGGACTATCTGGTGCTCAGCCATAGCGACAATGACCATGCCGGCGGCGCCGATTATCTGTTAGGTCGCTACCCTAAAGTGAAATTGGTGACAGATCTCAGCTATCCCGGCGCCATCGACTGTCGTCCTAAAAGCCTCAACTGGCAGGGGTTAAGCCTTGAGATTTTGGGGCCGCGCGAGCCGCAGCCCGGCAATAATGGCTCCTGTGTCGTGCGGATAAGCGACGGCAGGCGAAGTGTACTCATCCCTGGGGATATCGAGACTGAGGGTGAGCAGTCACTCCTGACCCAGAGCGCCGAGATTGGCAGCACAGTGTTGATCGCGGCCCATCACGGCAGTAACACCTCATCAAGCGGGGCCTTTATTCGGGCAAGCGCGCCCGGTATCGTGCTCTACGCCGCCGGATTCAATAATCGCTATGGCTTTCCCAAGGCTGAGGTGGTGAGACGTTTTCGCGACCAAAAGGCGCTTCAGTACAGCACGGGCGATAACGGTCAGCTGAGTTTAAAACTGGATGAGCAGGGCATTACCGTACTGGGTTATCGCCGGGAGCTGGCGCCATTTTGGTACAATCAACGCTTTGAATTTGGTGAGTTTGGCAATCCAGAGTAGAATACGCTTTTTTGCACCTACGATAGAATCCTGAATGACAAATTCTTCGAAAAGTGAAGTTGGCAGCGTTTTTCTCAGACTGCTCACTTATCTTGTCCCGCTCAAAGGGGTGTTATTTTTGTCTGTGTTTGGCCTAGTGCTTTACGGCTTGGTGGACGCAACCTTTATTTATTCAATTAAACCTTTTATTGATCAAGGTTTTGCCAGCAATGTGCCGACCACGCCGGGTCTGGTTGAAGGGGTCGACCTTGGCATGGGCGGCGGCTTTAACTCCGACAGCGACGTGCTCAAAACCGCGCCTTTCGTGGTGATTGGCCTGTTTACCCTGAGGGGACTGGCTAACTTTCTCTCCACCTATGGCATCTCCTACATCAGTGCGCGCATGATCATGGATATGCGTCAGCAGGTGTTCGAGCATTACCTGAGATTGCCAGTGAGCTATATCGACGCGGAAAGCAGTGGTAACTTGATCTCCCGGGTGACCTTCGATACCGAGCAGATCGCCAGGGCATCTGGCAGTGCGCTGATCACCATAGTGCGTGACGGCATCACAGTGATCGGCATGCTGGGGGTGATGTTCTATAACTCCTGGAAACTCTCGCTCTGTATCCTGATTGTCGGGCCTCTTATCGGCTTGGTAATTGCCGTGGTCAGCCGTAAGTTCCGCAAGGTCTCCAAACAGATCCAGACCGCCATGGGCGGTGTGACCTCAGTTACCGAGCAGATGATCAAGGGCCACAAGAATGTGTTGGTCTTCGGTGGTCAGCAGGCCGAGTCGCAACGTTTCGCCAAGGTGAACGACGACAACCGCTCGCGCACCATGAAACTGGCACTGGCTCAGGCGATCAGTCAACCTTTGGTGATGGTCATTGGCTCACTGGCGCTGGCTTTCGTGTTATACGCCTCGAGCCTTGAGAGCATGCGCGCCGATCTCACCGCGGGTACCTTCGCCACCATCTTGGCGGCCATGCTCGCCATGTTGCAGCCAATCAAGAGCCTAACCCGCGTCAACGCCGAGTTTCAGCGTGGTATCGCCGCCTGTAGCACCATCTTTGCCGTATTAGATACCCCGGCCGAGGTGGATAACGGCACCTTCGAGACCAAAAGAGTCGAGGGCCGCCTGAGCTTTGATAAGGTCAACTTCCGCTACAACAATCAGGAAGGCTTGGCGTTAAAAGAGGTAGATTTTCAGGTTAATCCCGGTGAAACCCTGGCCCTGGTGGGACGCAGTGGCTCGGGTAAGTCGACCATTGCCAGCCTGATCACCCGCTTCTATTCGGATCTCGACAGCGGTGATATTCGCTTGGATGATGTCAGCCTGAGAGATTACAAGCTGGCGGCGCTGCGCCGTCAGGTGGCATTGGTGTCACAGCAGGTGACGCTGATCAACGATACCATAGCGGCGAACATCGCCTATGCCTATCCGGGCGAGGTCACCGAGGAGCAAATCATCGATGCGGCTAAGCTCGCCAATGCCTGGGAGTTTATCTGCAACATGCCTGAGGGGATCTATACCCAGGTTGGCGAAAACGGCGTCATGCTCTCCGGTGGTCAGCGCCAGCGTATAGCCATTGCCAGGGCGATACTGCGCGATGCGCCTATCTTGATCCTCGATGAGGCGACCTCGGCGCTGGATACCGAGTCGGAGAAGGCTATTCAGACGGGTCTGGATAACCTGAGACAGAACCGTACATCTATCGTGATCGCTCACCGTCTGTCGACCGTTGAAAATGCCAATCAGATCTTGGTGGTGGATCAGGGCAAGGTGGTCGAGCGCGGCACCCATAGCGAGCTACTGGCCAAGCAGGGGATCTATTACAACCTGTACCAGATGCAGTTTGGTAGCTAAGCACAATGCAGGCGTTGGTTAATCGTCTCTGGTATGACAGGCAGGCCGGTGTTCACTGGCTGCTTGTACTGCTGCTTCTGCCACTCAGTTGCTTGTTTTATCTATTGACGAGCCTCAGACGACAGCTGTTTCGTTTGGGGCTTAAGGCAAGCGCGCGGCTCGATGTGCCTGTGATTGTGGTGGGCAACATCACAGTCGGTGGCAGCGGCAAGACCCCCACGGTTATCTATCTCATCGAACTGCTTCGCCGTAATGGCTATCGCCCTGGGGTGATCAGCCGCGGCTACGGCGTCGAGTTTTCCGGCTGTAAGCGAGTTATCGCTGGCATGCCAGCCAATGAAGTAGGCGATGAACCGGCCATGATAGTGGCGCGCACCCAGGTGCCTATGGTGATAGGTAGCGATCGCGTGGCGGCGGGTAAGGCCCTGATGGATTGGCAGGCGGTGGATGTGATCATCAGCGACGATGGCTTGCAGCACTATCGCCTTGAACGGGATATCGAGATCTTAGTACTCGATGGCAAACGCCGCTTCGGCAATGGTCTGCTGTTGCCTGCCGGACCATTGAGAGAAGGGCGCTGGCGTCAAGGCTGCGTCGACTTTACCTTAGTCAACGGCGAGTGTGGCGGGCCTGAAGAGTTTGAGATGGCGCTGGCGCCCGGCAACTGGCGCAGCGTGGCTGATGGCGAGGTCGTTACAGCTAATGTGGACAAGAGTCATGAGAGTGTGGCTATTGCCGGTATAGGCAATCCACAGCGATTCTTCGATACCCTTAGCGAGATTGGGGTTCATCCAATTGGTCAACATGCCTTTGACGATCATCAGGCCTACAGTCTCGAGGCTATCGAGACGGTTGCGGCGGGTCGGGGCGTGCTAATGACAGAGAAAGATGCGGTTAAATGTCGCGAATTTGCAAAGTCTAACTGGTGGTATTTGCCGGTAGATGCCAAGATAGCACCAGAATTTGAACAGCAATTGTTAACGCTGCTAAAGCGGCGCGAAAACGTACAACAAGGAAATTAACATGGCGTTTGATAAGAAACTTTTAGAGATAGTTGCCTGCCCTGTGTGTAAGGGTAAGCTTGAATATGACAAAGCTAATCAGCAGCTTATCTGTAAGGCCGATCGTTTGGCCTATGCCATTAACGAAGGGATCCCTGTACTGCTTGAAAACAAGGCAACCCCTTGGAACGAAGAAGCGTAACTCGTTTTTTTTCTATTAAATGTCGCGCTTTGCTTTAAGTAGTAGCTTATCGCGTGGCAAGCTAGAGACGTGCCGATCGGCACGTCTTCTGTTTCATCTTCACTTTTTATCTTCATTTTTTTATCTTCAAGCCAAGTTGCTGTCGCTCATAGTTTCCCCGCTCAGGTCCTCGAAGATTGCATTTGTCTTAGCTTGCACACATAATCCCTTTTCACTTTTACCGGAGTACTTTGTGTGACTGTTTCTAGCCTTCAACATGTGATTGATAAACTACTTGTCGAAAATCAGGGCGAACGAATAGTCAGTTTCGAGCATCAAGGCCGCAAGTATTGGCTTAAACAGTCAGAACGCCTTACCGGCGCCATGCGTTGGCTAAAGTCCCAGCCCCAAGCGGCGTTGCAGCTCGAGATTTCAACCCTCACTCAACTCGCCAAGCGAGGCGCGCCTGTGCCCGAACTGGTTGCCAGTGGCGAAGGTTTTCTGGTGGTTGCCGATGTGGGCATGCCCGTCAATGGTTGGTTAAATGCCGATATCTCAGAGGCCGAGAAGCTTAAGATATTGCAAGATAGTGCCACTGGGTTAGCGCATCTGCATCTTAAAGGCTTGGCTCATGGCAGACCTGCGCTTAGGGATATCTGCTGGGAAGAGGGAGATGTTGCCTTTATCGATTTTGAGGCGAATCAGCAAGACAGTGACATGCATAGTCAGCAGATCAGAGATCTCCTCGTCTATATCCACAGCCTGTATCGTTACATAGGGCCCCATCCTGAGATCGCCGAGCCCGTCATTGCAGCCTATCGCGCCGCGGGGGGAGAATCACTCTGGCAGGCGTCCAAGCAAGAGATGGCTAAATGGCAATGGCTAAACTATCTAATCGCACCGCTTAGATCTATCGGCGGTAAAGATCTGCGCCCCGTCTATTGGCTACTGCGCCACTTTAAACAAACCCTCTAATCTTCCATTTATCTCCTATTTGCCATATCTCATACAGTCATTTCTGTGCCATTTCGACGCTATCGCTTTCACTTGATGGCTGCATATGTTACATCGCGGCATTTCTATCTATTAGTTTCCTTGATGGTAGTTGATTTGACTGTTTTGTGGATCTGACATCGAGTTTTGCGCCAGCAACCGCTGTTTTGGTAAATTTTATCCACTCATTGTGTATTGATTTCCATAGGGTTTTAAATATTGGTTAAAAAATGATCAATTTTTGGTTGAGCTTCGCTTAAATTAATTGCTAGAATGCCCGTGTTCTCTGGGCTGTAGCAGCTTAGAGGTTTAGTTCGAAAGCACTCTCGAAACGGCAAGCATTAAGTAATTAATGTACGCAAAGCCACAGGCCCTAATTGCATAGCAAAAGGGTGGCTGGGTTACCGAATGAGCGTTGATAGAGCCTAGTACTTGTACTTGGAGCTTTCGAAGTGATGTTGACTTTGAGAGGTCCAAGCTATGAGTTCAGTTCATTGCGCAGCTGCGCGTACCGATTCTACTTTCCTGAAAACCTTTGGTTTGGGCCTATTGGGCGCAGGCCTGTTGTCGGCGTCGGCTATCATGCCTGTACATGCGGGCACTCATGGTGAACAAACCTCTGCGGCGGCCCAGGCTAAACGTGATGCCAAGCAACAGGCGCGTCTGACTCATAAGGCGGAACTTGAAACTCAGACGCTGCAACTTTCAGCAGTTGCAGCGCAATACCTGGATGCCACTAAGTCTAATGGTGCATCTCATGCCTCTGACGCCGCGCTTTACCAGCAACTTGAAGCGCTGGTGGCGGCTAGACAAGTAGAACAGCAATCACTCATCGCACTCGATCCTTTCAGTGTCGTTTCTTCTGTACTGCCAATGGCTAAGCGTCGTGGCATACCCGCCGAGATCCAAGCCAAACTAGCCCAGAAAAAGGCAATCAGCGGTGAGCTGGAAATGGTCTATGAAGATTTTGATGACGCAGGTGAAAATCGTCTGCAGTACATGGTGCGCACCGAAACTGGTCTGGTTAAATTTTTCTTGGCTTCAGGTAGTTCAAAAGCTCAGGCTAATCAATTACAACCCGGAGCAAAGGTTCGTGCAGAAGGTTGGCTATTTGGCGGCGATGAGGCGGGCGATGCCTTAATTGGCGATCTCGAAGTGCTTGCCCTAGCCGATGGCAACACAGTTTCCTCTTCGGGCACCGGCGCTGCGCTTTCTCTTACCGATACCACTGGTGAACAGCGCACCTTAGTGCTGCTGGTTAATTTCCAAGACAATCCTCAACAGCCTTGGACTCTGGCCGAAGTACAACAGATGGTATTTGGCAAAGTCAATGATTTCTATCGCGAGGCCTCATACGGTCAAACTTGGTTAACTGGCGATGTTAAAGGTTATGTAACCTTGCCAATCAACAGTACTTGTGACTATTTCGGCATGGACAGTTACGCGCAGCAGGCGGCCCGCGACAGCGGTATCGACGTTAGTCAGTATCAGCGCTTAGTCTATATGATGCCTCAAAACAGCAGCTGTGGCTGGCGTGGTCAGGGTACAGTGGGGGGGGCACCTTCGCGTGCTTGGATTAATGGTGAGCTAAATCTGATGACTATCGGTCACGAACTGGGTCATAACCTGGGACTCAAGCACGCTAAAGAACTTAACTGCGGTAGCGGTTATCTCAGCGATGCTTGTGTCGAGATCACTTATGGCGACACCCTGGATATCATGGGTAAGTCTGAGGGGCACTTTAACCTCTTCAATAAGGCGCGTTTAGGTTGGCTGAGTGAGTCTCGTGGTGAAATCGCAACAGCCGATGCTGATGGTACTTATCGTCTTGAGCCGTTAGTGGGTGATTCACAAGGTGGTGCTAAGGGATTAAAGGTACGTCGTGGTACCGATAGCCTGACTGGTGAGCCATTATGGTATTACCTAGAGTATCGTCAAGCACAAGGTTTTGACAGCTTTATGGCTGGTAAAGCGGTTACTGAAGGCGTATTGGTACACCTAAATAGCAGTGCACAAGATATCGAAAGCAGCCAGCTACTGGATATGACACCAAAGAGTTCACTCTATGACCTGGATGATGCGGCGCTTCAGGCAGGTTATAGCTATAGCGATGACACTGCTGGTGTAACTATTACCACAGAGTCGGTAGATAACGCTGGTGTTGACGTTACCGTGGCCTATTCAGGTGGCACATGTGTACAGGCTAATCCTACACTTGCGCTTTCTCAAAACAGTGATTGGGTTGCACCAGGTACAGCCGTTACTTATAGCGCAACTGTAACCAACAACGATAGCTTAGAGTGCGGTGATTCTCAGTTTAGTGTTAGCGTTCAGGTACCCGCTAATTGGAGTGCCAGCAATGCAAGCCTAAGCTTGGCACCCGGCGCCACAGCTAATGTGAGCTTTAGTGTCGTTTCGAGCGGCGATGCCAACGACGGTTTCTATGACCTAGATGTCACCGCGTACAATGCACAAGATAGCAATCTAGTGGCTACCGGACTGGTTAGCTATGTTGTTCAGGCTCCAGTTGCACAGTGTGTGTTAGCAGCGCCTCAGTTCGTACTGACCAACAACAGCAGCGGTGAGGTTGCACCTGGTACAGGCGTGGTTTACCAAGGCACAGTGACTAATCTAGACAGTGATAGCTGCGATGCGAGCGACTTCAATTTGGCAGCCAATGTGCCTGCGGGTTGGTCGGCAACTGCGACTAAGGTAAATCTTGCTCCTGGCCAAAGCCAGAACGTCAGCCTAACGGTGACTTCTAGCCTAAGCGCAGCCGATGGACAATTTGATTTCAACCTGATTGCTAGCAATGGTCAAAATGCGGGACTACAAAGCAGTGCGAATGCCAGCTATACGGTTCTTGATCCTGCCAAGCAATGCACTCTGGCTCAACCAAGTGTCAGCGTGAGCGGTGGAGCTGGCGAGTATGATGCGGGTAGCCTGGTACCCTATACAGTGACAGTGACAAACCAGAATGCTGACAGCTGTGCCGATGCCGTGTTTGTGATCAGCGCAACCGTACCTCAGGGCTGGAACGCCAACGGGGCGACCGTTAGCCTAGCAAGTGGTCAAAGTACGAGTGTCGTGGTGAGTGTTAGCTCTGCGCAGTCTGCGACAGCAGGTGCCTATGGTCTGGGCTTTAGCGCGGCAGATAAGAGCGACAATCAATATCAAGCAAGCGCACAGGCACAGTACAAGGTGGCTCAGCAAGCGAATACAGCACCGGTTGCGGTAAACGACAGTGCATCGGTATCTAGCGGTTCATCAGTCATCATCGCTGTGCTGAGCAATGACAGTGACCCTGAAGGTGATACCTTAACTGTGGTTAGCGTGACTCAAGGTAGCAAAGGTAGCGTAACCTTGCTGGCCGATGGTAGCGTGAAATATACACCGGGTAAGCGTTTCAAGGGTAGCGATAGCTTTAGCTATACCATTAGCGACGGTGAGCTAACTGCGACGGCGACAGTGACCATAGGTCAGAGCAGCGACAGCACTGGTGGCAATACCGGTGGCGGTACTGGCGGCAAAGGTAATGGTAAGAAGTAAGCTATACCAATAATAGAAAGCCAAGGGCATCGCCCTTGGCTTTTTTAGTGCGGAGGTATTACCGTTAAGTATCTCTCACGCTATTACTCAATTGCACCTACCTGGATGCTGACATCGGCGGTAGACTTGTCATTCTGGCTATTTGTCAGTTCAACCACTACGTCTTCTAAGAAGGCGATAGGATCTGTATTTTCAAGTCCTGGTTTGAGTTCTATTGTAAAGGCACATTCATAGTCCTCAGTGCCTGAACCTGTGTAGCCGAAGAGGTGATTAAAGCCACAAGCACCGTATGAGGTACCATTGTACATACCTCCTCCGTTGATAATCTTGAAGCCTGCTGTATCTGGTTCGGCGAAGACATCTAATATGCCTATAGTAAGCTTAGTCAGATTGGCGTTGTTCACGTCAGCATTATGCATGCCTAGGACGACTAACATGGTTGCAGCAAAGTCCATATCCACAGCAGGAGCGGCCGGTGTAAAGGTCACTGTGGCATCATCGGAATCAGACACAGCTTGGCCATCTTCGTCAGTACCATCTATGGTGGCCACGTTGGTGTGGACATCGGTGCGGTAACCTTGAATTTGCAGCGTGATAGTACAGCTGGCGTTTTCACCAGGTAGAAGCACGAAGCCAGCTAATGGTGTATCTGCAATTGGGGCTCCATTCTTCATATCGACCATACAGTCACCTGTCAGAACACCAAATATGTCATCTGTCAGTGTGGCAAAGGTTACTGAGTCAACGGTATTTTGACCGCCTACTTGATCGTCAACGCTGAACCAGAAGGTAAAGTCGACGTCGCGGTAGATATCTGGATTATCACCGGTTTCCAGCACAGAGGTTGGATTAGCAGTTTTCTCCAGCGTGATCATAGATGGAATATCATTGATGATCACGGTGGCCGAATCGGCATTCATGGCTTCAGTATTTTCATCGTCGACCGCTTTGGCGGTTGCGGTGTTGGTATGAGAACCTGCGCCTGTGCCACTGATGAATTTATCGAAACTACATTCATAGTAGCCACCGAAGGCAATGGTTCCACCGGTCGCACAAGTACCTTGACCATTAAGATCGCCAAACTTGTCATCGTTCAGATAGGTCAGGGTTAGCGGTGAGTCATAGTCTGCAGCAGTATTGTCGACTCTAACTGTGTAGGTCACCCAAGCGCCTGATTCAGGAACTTGATCAGGAACTGCAGATTTATCGACTGTGATGCTAGGTGGTAGGTTAGTCACGTTCACCTGAAGCACGTTAGAACAGTGATCGCCATCGACGCCGCCTATGGCTGCGCAGCTGCCACCATCCACAACGGGATCGTCGTTCTTATCTATCAACGCTAGCTTGATGATGTCGTTATACAGTTCAGGACTCTGGTCGTCAGGTAGATCTCTGTCGACGATAGTGACAGTGAACTGACAGCTGTAGGAGCCGCTAGGTACTATCTCACCGCCGTTGGCAGGTTGACTACAGTTACTGGCGGTGAGGTATACACCATCAGCTGCGCCAGCTGCGCCAACACCATTCCAAAGATCGAGTGTAGTTTCATAACTACCATTTGCGCCTTCGTCTACTTTATCGTAAAGATCTGTGATAAAGAGTGAAGTATAGGCGTTAGGGTTATCGAAGCTGAGTTTAAAGGTATAGGTGCCACCTGGTTCGGTGTGCGTGTCTGTTCCCATTAGCTCCTTAGTAATGGTAGGTGCATTAGGTTTAATAAACACATCTATGTCAAATGAATCACAACGACACTTAGATGGGGTACCGGGCGCTGCAGGATCATCTTCGCTACAGTCTTCGCCAGTCTTGTTATGCCAGGCCATACAGTAGTTAAATTCTGCCTTGCCGGAATTATCATCGTCGCGACAGAAGAGAGTGATCTCTTCATCGGCATATACGTGGGTTGCGTCGTAACCTGCTGCCTTACTTATGTCAGCACAGGCATCTAGGCCTTCTTCCAGATCCACCCCTGGACCATCTGTTCGACCGAGTAAGATTGAACATTCATTGTTGGGGTTAGCGTCTTGAGCACTCCAGTTACCTTCGGGCAGGTAGACAGAGTAATCGTAACGTTCGTTTGCCGTGGTGGTAATGGTCACATCGGCGATGAAGGTGACTTCGTCACCCAGATTACATTCGACCTTGGCATTAGGATCGTTTGGATCTCGAATGTTGTCCACTTTACTGACGCGAACGTCATTAGCGGTACAGTTTAGGTTAAAGCCCGCTTGCTCAGCCATACAGGCCTGATCCATCTTTTGTGGGAAGAAGGAGGCGTTTGCGGTCGTGATGGTAGCGCCATAGAGGCTGGCGCCGCTTATGAGGACGATGCCCAACGCCCTGACAAGCCGGTTGCATTTAAATCGTTTCATAATATTGACCTTTATTAACCAGTTAATATGGATAAAACGTCTTGTTAGTTCATCACTTTATGTCGGTGAAATTGGGCTCAATTTCGACAAAGTGCCTATTCGTTGTTGCTAGGTTATTACTACTATTTCGGCGTATGCCGCTTTTAGTGGCTGCATTGATGGCGAATAAAACAGTGCCTCATGGTGCAGCGTCCAAATCGATGGCCTAATAAGAGCAAGCATTGGGCCAGAAAGATAAGCTTTTGATAAATAGTGGATTACTTTGATTTTGGGGCGATTGGATTAGCTGGGGTGTTACATATGTGTAACACTGTGCGTTGTCCAAATGAAACCTGGACATGACGCTTGCTAAAGATGAGATTTTAATGATTGGCCAAGCTTATGGTGCTTTTGAAAAAATGGTACTGGGTGAGGAAAGTAAAGCGCCGCCAAGTGATACTAGATAAATGCCTTTATAAAGGGCGTTGCGGCGCCAGATTTGAGTTAGTTAAGTTAATTAAGAGTTAAGTTAGTTGAGTTAGTCGAGTAAGTTCAGTTAATTGGTCTGGGTCGGTTTTTCTAAGGCGTCGATCACCGCTTTGAAAGTGTCATAGCTTTGTGCACCAACCACTAGCTTGGGCTCTATGAGTCGATTGTTTTCCAGTTTACCTATGAGGAAGCTTGGCGTACCACGAACGCCTACCGATGAGCCATAGCCGATATCCTGCTCTATCTTGCTCATGATGGCTTGATCTTCCAGGCAGGCAGCGAATTTTGTCATGTCTAGCGAGAGCTGGGTGGCGGTATCTTGGTAGAGTTTGTCCCCTAGTTGCCTCATGTTTTTAAACAGGGCGTCACGCATGGGCCAATAAGCGTCCTGTTGCAGGCTACAGTTGGCGGCTATGGCAGCGCTTTTAGCCTTAGGGTGAAAACCTAAGGGGAAGTCTCTGGCGATATATTTCACCTTTCCGGTGTCGATATAGTCGCTTTTGATCTTGGTGAAGGTGTTGTCCATGTATCGTTTGCAGTAGGGACATTGATAATCGGAAAACTCTATGATGGCGACCTGCGCCGTCGCCTCGCCTAAGGCCGGGAGCTTACCATCTTCGCCCGGATTTATTTGCGTTGGTAGGCTTCTATGCTGCGGTTCCTGACTCTTCATGGCAATGGTGTGTATCTCTTTCACCTGGCTGCCCATAATGGCCACTTGCTGTTTTAATTGGCCCATCTCCTGTTTCAGGTAGGCGAGCTCCTTCTCTAACTTGTCGTCATTTTTTTGCTGACAGGCAGCAGTAAAAAACAGCAAAGATAGGCAGACTATCACTGTCGAATGAGTTGATGGCATAAGTCGATCCTCGTTTGGTGCCACTGACCTTGTCTATAGCGTTATCTTGCACTTCTTGATGAGGCGATAGAAAGTCGTTCGTGAGATGTTGAGTTCACGGGCCGCCGCCGAGATATTGTGGTTATTGCGCTTAATGGCGGCCAATAGAAGTTCAGTATCAATTTCGGTTCTGTGTTGCGCCAGATCGACCACATCGGGATCATCGTTTGCCGAACAAGCGAATTTAATGCCGAGGTCGGCTTCGGTGATGATGTCGCTTTCGGTCATGATGATGGCGCGTTGAATGCGGTTTTTAAGTTCGCGCACATTGCCTGGCCACTGGTAGTTGGTCATGGCATGTAAAGCGTCCTGGTGAAACTGAAATTGACGATTGGGTGGAGCGAGTTTGGTTAAGTAATCTTGAGCCAAGAGAGGGATATCTTGCTTATGTTCTCTTAAGCTGGGTAGCTCTATTTGTATGATATTGATTCGATAGAATAGATCTTCCCTGAATTTGCCCTCTTCGACGGCGTTTTCCAAATTGACATGGGTGGCGAAGATGATGCGACAATCCACCTCGGTGGACTTCTGGCCGCCGATACGTTCGATATAATGCTCTTCAAGAAACTGCAGCAGATTGATCTGTAATTCGAGTGACAGATCGCCTATTTCATCTAAAAACAGAGTGCCCTTGTTAGCTCGCTCTATTCGACCTATGTATTGCCTGTCTGCGCCGGTGAAGGCGCCTTTCTCATGGCCGAACAACTCTGAATGAATGAGGGTTGGGGGCAGGGCGCCGCAATTCACCGTGATAAAGGGGCCATTTTTGCGAGACGATAGAGAATGGATCAAGTTGGCGCACAGACCCTTACCCGTGCCGGTTTCGCCGCCTATCAGTACGGTTTCATCTGACTTAGCGATCTTATAGAGATTATCGCGCAGGGTCTGCATCACGCTTGATTCACCAAAGAAGAAGGACCTTGGCTGATGCGTGGTTTTCTCCTTACTCCATTGCTCATTTAATTGGGCCATGCCACAGAGGTGCCCCAAGGTGTGATCGAGGCGCTGCCAATCAATGGGAAGGTGATGAAAATCCAGGAAATAGTCGGTAAAGCAGAAGCAAAGGTTCCCCAGGTTTTTAGGGCTGTCTAAGGAGATAGCCAGCCAGAGTAAGCCGGGTTGACGCGCGGATAGAAGTTCTATGGCGCGCAGTACCACCTGCTGGTGGGGGAGATCTATGATGGCGATGGCGATCTGACAGGGAGCGCTCTCTAAGGCTTTATATGCCGCACTAAGGGTGCCTGCATGATTGAAATGCCATTGTGTAGTATCGGTATGTTCATCTGTAAGACACGCTTCATCCGTGAGGTTTAATACCAATATGTTACGTTCCTTGTGAGTTAAGTTCCTCTTACGGTTACTCACACTTGATCCTTAGCCGGGGCCCCAAGACAGCCAATGCATTTGCTAGACAGGATGCTTAAATTTTAGGAAAGCTTGGTATTAACGCAAGTTGATAGTGTATCTAATTGTGATTCTTTTTATGTGTGGTCATTAGCACTGCAATCGCCCGTTGTTCCTGGGTTTTACCTATATTGCTAAGCTGTGTTTTGGCCTGTTTAGTCATAGCTCTCCTGTGTGCCTGTTTTAAGGTGCTTTTTTGGCAAATATGTGTTTCCGCTTGGTTTGAGTTTATCTCTGTTTTGATGGGGGATTTTGCTGAGCACTCGCCTTAGCGATAAGTGAAAGTAAGATTGAAAATGGTCAGTAGGTGAAGACGGCTTAGGAAGGAAAAGGCGCAGTCCTTAAACCGCGCCTTATTCATCTATAGGTCAATATATTTTTAGATAGCCTTATCGCTGCTACTCGTTCTCTGTTAGCAGCATTGATATTTGGGATGATTATTGACTCTTAAGGCCGTTATAGAGGGTTTCTATCCAGGTCTCCTGAGAGATAAATTTCCATCCCCAGCCCTGTAAGTCTTCCGGTAAGCCTTGCTGCTTGATGGCATCGAGCGACTTGCCCGATTTGAGCTGGGTGTTCATCCAGTCGATAGAGGTGTCTAACATCTGCTTGAACTTGACCAGATCTTGCTTGTTGGCCAGTTCGCCGTGTCCCGGAATGATTTTGGTATTGTCATCGACCTTGGCCAAGATGGTGGCGACGCTGTCGCGATAGCCAAGCACCGAGCCACCTCCTTTAAGATCGATATAGGGAAATCTGTCTTTAAAGAAGAGATCCCCCATATGTACCACAGGCGCGTCACTCCAGAAGATCACACTATCACCATCTGTATGACCAGAGCCCAGGTGCACGAGTGAGAGCGTGTCGCCATTGAAGTGGATATTGATCCCCTGGTCATAGGTGATGCTGGGCAAGGCCTGTTTAGTGAAGTCTTGGTTACTGGCCAAGCGTTTAAGTACATTATCGTGGGCGAAGATGGTGCCGGTTTGGCCAAAGATGCCGTTGCCGCCGGTATGATCGCCATGGTAGTGGGTGTTGACGATATATTTAGGTTTGCCCGCCTGGATGTCGGCCAGCGCCGCGCTAATCTTGTCTGCCAGTGGGGCAAACTGATCGTCGATGATCAGCAGGCCATCTTCTCCCGCCGATACGCCTATGTTGCCGCCGGCGCCGGTTAGCATATAAACATGTTCTGAAAGTTTGGTGGCCACTATTTCGACCTTGGCAAACTTATCTTCGTCGGCCAGGCTATTGATGCTGATGCCATAACTGCCGATGAGCAGGCTTGTCAGTGCAAAGCGTAAGATGTTGTTCATTGGAAGACCTTTTTCTCTCTTATCGAATCAATTTATATAGTTGCATAATAAAAAGGCTGCAAGAAGCAGCCTTTTTTAGTTTGTCTGATTTGTGCGCCTTTCCTATCGGGCTTAGTGAGCCCAGGGCATTATGCGGCGGGTGAACCTGTCGGCGTTACCCAGCTTGATAGCTGCCTGATGGCGCATGCGATACAGGGCTTGATAGCAGAGCGGTACCAGATAGAGGCTGGTCAGCGTCGAGAAGCTCAAGCCGCCGATGATGGCGATCGCCATGGGTGAATAGGGTGGTCCGCCGCCACCAATCTGGGTGTCGCCCATAGCCAGTGGTATCAGGCCTAGTACCGTTGTGCCTACTGTCATGAGTACCGGGCGCAGACGGGTGATACACACTGCCTTGATGGTGGCAGAGAGGCGATCCAGCTCCGGCGTCTTCTGGTTGATCTGATCAACCAAGACTATGCCGTTATTCACCACAATCCCCATCAAGATCAGTATCCCAATCATGGCCATGATGGACATGCTGGTGCCGGTCAGCAGCAGCGCCCAGAACACCCCTGTGATGGAGAAGAGGATCGAGGTGATAATAGCCGTTGGCAGCAGTAGCGATTCGAACAGGGCGGCCATGACGATGTAGATCATGGCGATGGCCAAGATCATATTGGTCGCCATGATGGCCTGATCTTCATCCTGACGCTGGAAACCACCTCGTAGCGAGTAGCCATAGCCCGCAGGAAATTGCACCGCATCCATCACCTGTTTGATGGCCTTTTGGGCCTCTTCCGTGGTCATCTCATCCAGGTTGGCGCCGATTGAGAGCGCGGTTTGACGATCATAGTGGCGAATTGTATCGAATCGTGGACGAATCGAGATCTCGGCCAGGCTCTGCAAGGTGTAGACGCGATTACCCTGACGCACGATAGGCAGCTCTTTTAGCCTTTCGAGCGATTCGCGCCACTGTTTGTCGTAAGCCAGCTCGATACGCAACTCACCACTTGGGTCGTGTCTGAATGAGCGCAGCGGCGAACCCCTAAGAGCCATTGACACGCTGCGGGCAAGCTCGCTCAGGCTCAAGTCCAGTCTAGCGGCCATGGTGCGGTCAAGCTCAATGATCACCTCTTGCTGTGTGCTGTTAAGTTCTGAGCGCACATCGATGAGCCCGTCTATCTTGGCCAGCATAGGCACCACCTGTTCACTGATGGTGATCAGTTCGCTGGTGGAACGTCCCGTGAGGGTGACGCGAATGCCGTTGTTGTCGTTCCCCCAGCCAAATTGCGGCTTGGCGATGGAGAACTTCGGGAAGCCTTCACGGATCTTGCGCTTTAGTGCCTTGATATCTATGTCGGCATCTTCCTGTAGCAGCAGGGTCGACTGGCCTCTGTCGGCCGAGAAGTAGCTGTAGACAGAGTCGATATAGAAGGCTTCTTTATTAGCGTAGAGGTAATCTTCCATGCGGTTGATCATCGCCTCTGTGACATCCAGGCTGTGGCGCCCCTCTACCTGGTAGTTGATGTAGAGGCGATTGTTACCTTCTCCGTCATTTTGATCTTGTTGCACCATGCTCAGGGGCAGTGCTGTCGAAGCAAGGATCACCACGGCAATCAGCCCTGAACGCTTAGGTCTGTGTAAGATCCACGCCAGGCTACGCTCGTAGAAAGACTCGAGCTTGCTCTGCTTGGGATTGGTCTCAATCTCGAAATGCAGCTTAGTTAACATCAAAGGGATCAGCGTCTTAGCGACCAAGAGCGAGGCCGCCAGCGAGATACAGATGGCGATGGCCACATGCTCCAGGAAGATGGTCAGCTCTACCTTGACCCCGAAGATGTTTGGTAAGAACACAATGGCCGTGGTCAGAGTGCCGGCCAGCACCGCTAGGGCAACCTTGTTGACGCCTGTGAGCACTGCCTGGGAGGTGGTTGCCGTGCCCTGGTGTTGCTTCTCCTGTAGCACGCTCTCACTGACCACCACGGCGTTGTCGATCAGCATGCCGACCGCCAGTAATAGTCCCATCATAGAGAGAATATTTAGGCTGTAGCCCAAGAAATACATGCCAGCCAGCGTCATACACAGAGAGATGGGCACAGAGGAGACCACCACCAGTGTCATCTTTAGGTTGCGCAGGAAGAGATAGAGCACGGCAAATGAGAGCAGGGCGCCTATCAGGCCGGCGGCAAGTAGATCAGACAGGGAGGATTTCACACCGTAGGCCTGATCTTCCATAATAAACAGCTTGATACCGTTGAACTGCTGGTCCTGTTTGGCCGCTTCGATCACCTTGAGCACGCGCTCAGACACGTCCACCAGGTTGGCGCCAGATTCTTTGAACACGTCCAGACCGACCGCGTACTTCTGATCCAGATGACGACCATCGAGGCGCTCGGGCAGGGCGTAGCGAATGGTCGCTACATCGCCCAGGGTGACACCTGGGATCAATACCAGGGCGGCGATATCGTCGAGATCGCGAAACTCACCCTTTGGCGACACCTGATACACACGGGTGTTCGCCCTGAGCGTTCCGGCGCTGACGATAAAGTTCTCTTGCCCCAGTCGTTGTTGCAACATGGTGCTGTTGATGCCGGTGGCGCTGAGCTTGTCGGCATCGATTCTTATCTCTATCTGCTTCTGCTCGACACCATAGAGGCTCACCTGAGACACCCCTTCGACACGCTCCAGCGGCTTCTTCAGCTGCTTGTCCAGCAGATCGAAAGCGCCTGACAGCTCTCGCTCGCTCGAGATGCGTATGGTCAGCACAGGCATGTCGGCGGTGGAGAACTGGCGGATGAAGACTCGCTCTACATCCTTAGGTAGTAGGTGGCGAACCGCATCCACCTTTTCCCTGGCTTCCAGGCTCTTGGTGGAGACGTTTTCGCCCCACTTCATCCTGAGTTCAATTTCGGCGCCATTTTGTGATGAGCGCGATCTCAGCTCCTCAATCCCGCCCATGGTGGCGAGAGACTCTTCCAATACATTGGTGATCTCACGCTCCACCTCGGCAGGGGTTGAACCCTTGTAGGGGACTTCAATCATCACCTGGGGCATCTCGATGCCGGGAAACATCTCCAGCGGCAGCAGGCGACTCGAGGCCAGACCAAAGAGGAGTATGGCCACGAAGAACATGCTGGTGGTAACGGGTCTCGTTAGGGCTAATCGAGTGATATTCATACTGACTCTCCCTCTTGGACGACTTCGGCTGGTGCGTCAAACGCCTTGCGATCGAACAGGGCGTAGAGCGCTGGGATCACCACAAGCGTCAGTAGCGTGGCAAGTGACAAGCCGAAGATAACAGTGATCGCCATGGGGGCACGTACCTCGCTGCCATCGCCTAAACCCAGTGCCATAGGCGCCAGACCCAGAGCTGTGGTCATGGTGGTCATGACGATGGGGCGCAGGCGAGACTTGGCGGCTTCTTCGATAGCCGTCAGTTTAGCCATACCCTGCCCACGCAGCTGGTTGATGCGATCCACCAGGACGATGGCGTTGTTTACTACGATACCCGCCAGCATGATGAGGCCGATGAACACCACCACGCTCAGGTGAGTCTGGGTGATGAACAAGCCGAAGATGCTACCGCCAACTGCCATGGGCACGGCGATCAGGATGAGCAGCGGGTGTACCAGCGACTCGAACTGGCTAGCCATCACCAGATATACCAGGAAGACGGCCAATACCAGGGCGATCTGAAGTGACTGGAAGGAGTGTTCCATCTCTTCGTTCTGGCCGCCGAAGCGCACCTGAATCGAGCTAGGCAGATTTTGATGATCTATGATGCTTCTCGCCTCGATCACGGCATCGTTGAGATCACCATAGGCGAGGTTGGCCGAGACGATGGCAACGCGCTGCTGGCTGATACGGTTGATGGCAGAAGGGCCCAGATTCAAGGAGACATCGGCAACGGCGCTCAGCGGGATAGGCTGGTTGCTGTTGGGGTTGATGATCATCGAATCGATGTCGCTTATCTGGTCGCGCTCCTCGAGTTCGCTGCGCACCAAGATGTCGATCTTTCTATCGCGCACCGTATATTGGCTGGCGACTGTGCCGCCGATGCGCTGGGCGATACGATTCGCCACGGTTGGCGCGTCCATGCCTAAGGCGGCAAGGCGAGCGTGATCGAAACGGATGCTCAGCTCTGGCTGACCGTCACGCAGGCTGGTGTTGAGGTCGGCAAAGCGATCTGAGTCAGACAGCGCGCTGATGAGGTTATCGGCGGTCTGCTTGAGCTGAGTTAAGTCATAGCCTATCACTTCTATCTCAAGCGGGGTCTTGAAGCTAAACAGCTCTGGATGTTGGATCTTGGCCTCTAGTTCTGGGATGCGCATGGCAGTGGTGCGCAGCACATGGGTGACAGCGTTAAAGGCCTGATGATCGGCAAGCACCACCTGCAGACGGCCCCAGTTTTCGCCGCCGCGCGAGGTATCTGAGGTCATCAGACCGCCGCTACCGGCTTGGCTGTAGGCATGTTTTACATCTTCCCTATCTTTGATAGACAAGGCCAGTTTCTGTAACACTCTGTCTGTCTCACTGACTTCTGTGCCCGGTGGCAGCAGGACTTCTACATAGAACTCGCCCTGATTCATCGGCGGGATCAGCTCCATGCCGAGTCTTGGGATCAGGCTCATGGTGCCTAAGGTGAGGGTGAGTGCGATAGCCAGTGTCACCCAGGTAAACTTAAGCGCCTGACGCAGCAGCCTGTGATAAACACCTTCTAACAGGTGATAGAACCAGTTAAATGCCAGGCTGATGGGGCGCATGATCAGGCCTGCAAGCCATGAAAACGCGCGGCTCAGCATCAAGGCCAGGGTTAGCAGCAGCGACGGCAGATAGCTAAACAGCAGCACGAAGGGGAAGGAGCAGACGGTGGCACCGTAATGCTTCACCTTGGCCATCTTAGTGTCGAGCACAGGCTTCTCACGTTTCTGCACCAGGTGTGGCAGGGCCTTGAAACCTTCGCGCGAGGCCAGCATAGGGATGGTGGTCAGCGCGACCAATAGCGAGGCCAATAGGGCGAAGGTGACCGTCAGCGCCTGATCCGAGAACAGGGCACCAGCCACACCATCGACAAACACCAGCGGCACGAATACCGCCAGGGTGGTCATGGTAGAGGCGAAGATAGCGCCGGCCACCTCTTTGGTGCCAGTCACGGCGGCGTCGAGCTTGTTCATTCCCAGCTTGCGACAGCGGTCGATGTTTTCCAGCACCACGATGGCATTGTCTACCAGGAGCCCCACCGCCAGGGCGATACCGCCCAGTGACATGATGTTGAGGCTGATGTCGGCAAAATACATCATGTTAAAGGTGGCGATCACCGAAAACGGAATCGAGATGGAGATGATCAGGGTAGGCACTATATCCCTGAGGAACAGGTAGATCACCAGCATGGAGAGTAAGCTACCGATCAGCGCCGCCGAGGTGACCTCGCTGACCGCGCTCTCGATAAACTCTGATTGATCGTAGATAACCTTAAGGTCAGCCTTCTCGTTTAGCTTCTTGAGGTCGTTAAGTTTAGCGGTGACTTTACGGGCCACGGCAACCGTGTTGGCATCGCCTTCTTTATAGATGGCCAGCTCGATAGACTCGGCAGAGCCGATGCGGGTGATGTCGTTACGTTCCTTATGGCTGTCGATGATATCGGCCACCTCGAACAGACGCACCAGGGTCTGGTTGTCGCGATAGACGATGATCTGACCCAGCTCATCCAGGGAGTTGAACTGATTGAGGGTACGCACCAGATACTCTTTCTCGCCCTGTACCACCTTACCGGCAGAGAGGTTGATGTTTTCGGCGGCGATACGCTCGCGGATCTTGTCGGCGTTTAGATTTAGCTGAGTCAGCTTCTCCTGGTTAAGCTGAATATGCACCTCTTGCTCCAGACCACCGGAGAGCCTGACGGCCGCGACGCCGCTAAGGGATTCCAGCTGACGCTTGAGCTCCTCCTCGGCAAAGGTGCGCATCTGCTTGAGCGATTGGGCATCGGCGTCGGGCAGGGAGAGGGCCAGACGTACTATGGGATCCAGATTAGGGTTAAAGCGCAGCAACAGCGGTTTCTTCACATCCAGAGGCAGCTCTATGGTGTCTAGCTTTTCCCTCACCTCCAGGCTCGCCATGTCCATGTCTGTGCCCCATTCGAATTCGAGCACCACATCAGACATGCCAGAGCGGGAGATGGAGCTTATCTTACGCAGCCCCTTAACGATACCGGCGGCCTCTTCGATAGGCTTAGAGACAAGCTGCTCCACCTCGACCGGCGCAGCGCCTTCATATTGGGTACGTATGGTGATGGTCGGGTAGCTGAGATCCGGCAGGAGTTTCACCGCCAGGCGCGAAAAACCCACCATGCCAAAGAGGATCACCGCCAGCATAAACATCCACACGGATACCGGCCGTTTAACGGAAGTATTAATTATCGACATAAGCTAAGTTCCCGTTATTGTTGTGCGCGAGCAACGTCTAATTGGCTGATCACTTCAACTAAGGATTGATCTTTCAGATTTTGTTGTCCGCGGATCACTATTTGTTCGCCGGGTTCCAGGCCTGAGACCACCTCTACGGTATCGGCCTCGCGATAGCCTAGCGCAACTTCGCGGCGCAGGGCATTGTCACCTTGGATCACATACAGGGCGTACTGATTGTCCTGATTGACCACGGCGTTATAGGGAACGGTTATTACATTGCTGTGGGTGTCGTATCTAAGCTCAACCCGGGTAAACATACCCGCCTTAAGCTGGGCATTCTGGTTAGGCACCGAAAGTGTGACCTTAAAGGTACCGCTTTGGGGATCCACTATGGGGCTGACACGCAGCACTTTGGCATGAATGGTATCCTTGGTGTGCTTGTTGGCATACAGCTCGGCCTCCTGGCCTAGACGCAGGCTCTGCAGCTGCGCCTCTGGCAGATGGACTATGCCGTACAGTTCATCTTGATTAACCACATAGAAAAGCTGCTCAAACTCTTTGGCCATGTTACCGGCCTTCACATAACGCTTGGCCACCACGCCATCGATAGGGGAGCGAACCATGCTTTCTTGTACCTGTAGGGCGGCTAAATCGCGCTTGGCGATGGCGGCCTGTAGGTTGTATTCGAGTTTGGCCATGGAATCGGCGCTGATGAACTCTTTATTGCTCATCTTCTTCAAACGGTTGAGCTCCTGCTCGATGATCTCCACTTCGGCCTGTGAGCGAGCCAGATCGTAGCGCTGGCGCTTAGCATCTATGACTGCCAGCAGTTGCCCTTTAGAGACGCGATCCCCTTCTTCGACCTTAATGGACTCGATAAGACCGGCGATGCGGCTAACAACGTCGGCTTCCTGAGGAGCTTCCAGAGTTGCGGTAGTGCTATAAAAAGAGGAGACGTCACCTTGTATGACTGTCGTGGTTTCGACGGGAACGGCGTACTTTTCTTCTTCTTTCTTTGTTTCCTCATTACCACATGCACTGAGTACGGCAACAAATAGTAGGGGAAGTGCCAACTTAAACTTTGAAAAAGATTCCATGTGAAGATACCTATGTTATTTATCCAATTAGCCTTAGTAAGCACAAGGTGTGCCAAAATGTTAAACAGTTGTTTATCAATGGTTTATGCTAAAATCAGTTAGGGCATGGTGAGTTTGTTAACTGGTTTGTAGCGAAAATGTTTAACATGTGATGCTTTTGACTAATTAACAGTTAAGACCCATTGCCAAGGTCAGTGCAAATTGGATTTGATACAAAATGTATCTCTGCTGCATGGGGCAGCTTAGCTTGCCTGGATGTCAGGTTGGTTACTTAATGGAAAAGGGCTTAGAAGTGAAAAGCTGAGAGGAAAAGGACTGAGCGGGGAGGGCTGAAAGGAAAGGGCAGAAAGAAAAGGGCTTAAAGAGGAAAGGTGTGGAAGGTAAAGGGAGTCAATCGCTTTAAATCTTGAACCCATTGCGGTGAAGGCGCAGATACCAACATCCAAATAAAAAAGCTCCTCTATAACTACTCATGTAAAGGTGCATGTAAAAGGTGCATGTAAAAGGCTCACGGAAAAGCTTAGGCATAAAGCCTTGCCATAAACTGAGACGCTAAAAGAGTGCGACCAAAAGAGCTATTAAAGAAGAGCTATTAAAGAAGAGCGATTAAAGAAGAGCGATTAAAGCAAAGCTATCAGAAGAGAGGCATAAAAAAAGCACCCCGAAGGGTGCTTTTTAAGACTAGGCTGCGATTAACGCTTGTCCAGTTTGACGAAGTCGCGTTCTGGTGAGCCTGTGTAGAGCTGGCGTGGACGGCTGATCTTGTGACCAGGCTGGTCCAACATCTCTTTCCAGTGTGCAATCCAACCCACGGTACGCGCCAGGGCGAACAGTACGGTGAACATGCTTGTTGGAATGCCGATAGCCTTCATGATGATGCCTGAGTAGAAATCGACGTTTGGATAGAGTTTCTTCGATACGAAGTACTCATCTTCCAGTGCGATACGCTCAAGTTCCATCGCCACGTCGAGCAGCGGGTCATTGACCTTAAGCTCGGCAAGGACTTCGTGACAGGTTTCGCGCATAACCTTGGCGCGAGGGTCGAAGTTCTTGTAAACGCGGTGACCGAAGCCCATCAGACGGAATGGATCTTCTTTGTCTTTCGCACGAGCGATGAACTCAGGAATGCGATCGACGGTGCCGATCTCTTCCAGCATGTTCAGACACGCTTCGTTTGCGCCACCGTGTGCAGGGCCCCATAGTGAGGCGATACCCGCTGCAATACACGCAAATGGGTTAGCACCCGATGAGCCGGCTAGACGCACAGTAGAGGTAGAGGCGTTTTGCTCATGGTCTGCGTGCAGGATAAAGATACGGTCCATAGCGCGTTCGATGATTGGGTTAACCTTGTACTCTTCACAAGGAACGGCAAACATCATGCTTAGGAAATTGCCCGCATAGCTTAGGTCGTTACGTGGGTAAACAAATGGTTGACCAATTGAATACTTGTAACACATAGCGGCGATAGTCGGCATCTTAGAGACTAAACGGAACGCCGCAATTTCGCGGTGGTGTTCGTCGTTTACATCGAGAGAGTCTTGGTAGAATGCAGACAGTGCACCAGTTACGCCACATAGCATGGCCATCGGGTGTGCGTCACGGCGGAAACCACGGAAGAACGAAGCCAGTTGCTCGTTAACCATAGTGTGGGTCTTAACCGTGTAAACAAATTTGTCGTATTGAGCCTTGCTAGGTAACTCACCGTAAAGCAGTAGATAACAAAGATCTAAATAGTCTGAGTCGACGGCAAGTTCGTCGATCGCGTAACCACGGTGTAAAAGTATACCTTGGGCGCCATCAATGTAAGTGATAGCTGATTCGCAGGATGCTGTCGCTAGGAATCCTGGGTCAAATGTAAAATGACCTTTGCTACCGAGTTTGCTGATGTCGATAACATCAAATCCCGCCGTTCCTTTCTTAATAGGCAGGTCAATCGAATCGTTCCCTGGTAGTTCCAATTTGGCTATATTATCAGCCATACCCCGTTCTCCTTACTTCATTCTTATGTGAGTGCGGCTTTGTCAAACGCCAATACTTTACAGTGAATCTAGATCACATTTCAATTTAAATAAGTGTTTAAATTCGTTAGACCATGGTCTTAATTTAACGTAAGTGCCCGTCAATACAGCAACTTGGCAGATTTTTTTACCAAAAAAACAAAATTTGCATAATGTGATGTTTGTATTTGACATTTGTGGGGCGTATACTTGCTTCGGCTCGAAAGAGCTACAAACAAACCAATTCGTAGACCATTATTTACATACTTATTTAGTGATTTTTGAATTAGTTAACTGTTTGTTTCAACTTTCCTTTTGAGGCGAGAGGAGGTGGTAAGTTTGCTTGCTGGTCAAATTTCGTTCGAAAGAGGTTCAATAACAAAAATAATGCTCAATGGAGCAGAGTGAGCAGAACGTGAAAAAGCAAAGACCTGTCCATCTAGATCTGCAGACCATTCGCTTTCCTGCAACAGCGATTGCGTCAATCCTACACCGTGTCTCCGGTGTCATCATGCTGTTTGCCGTCGGCATTCTTATCTGGTTGTTGAGTGAGTCACTCGCATCTGCTGAGAGTTTCGCAGGCATTCAATCTCTATTTGATACCTTTATCGTTAAGTTTGTTGTCTGGGGAATTCTGACCGCGCTTGGTTATCACCTGATTGTTGGCGTACGCCACCTGATCATGGATACCGGTCGTTGGGAAGAGTTGGAATCGGGTAACGCTTCAGCGAAAGCCGCCTTCGTTATTGCAGCGGCATGGTCAATCATTGCGGGGATTTGGGTATGGTAACAAATGCAGCGAGTCTTGGACGCAGTGGCGTTCATGATTTTATTCTTCTTCGTGCTAGTGCCGTGATCCTTACTTGTTACACCATTTTCTTAGTAGGATTCATCGCCGCTAGTGCGCCTCTCACTTATGACGTATGGCACGGTTTGTTCAGTGCTTTGCCGATGAAAGTGTTTACGCTTCTTGCCCTGGTCGCCATCCTGGTTCATGCCTGGATCGGTATCTGGCAGGTGCTTACCGACTATGTTAAGCCGGTAGCCGTTCGTGGCGTACTCCAATTCGTCTTCGTCGTAGCAGCGCTTTCTTACCTGGCTGCTGGCATTGTTATTGTGTGGGGTGTTTAAGTGAGTATTCCAGTACGTGAGTTTGATGCAGTCGTAATTGGCGCCGGTGGCGCGGGTATGCGAGCTGCACTACAGATTTCTAAAGAAGGTAAGAGCTGCGCGCTGTTATCTAAAGTATTCCCAACGCGTTCTCATACCGTTTCTGCCCAGGGTGGTATTACCGTTGCCCTAGGTAACGCCCATGAAGACCATTGGGAACAGCACATGTACGATACCGTTAAGGGTTCCGATTTTATCGGTGACCAAGACGCTATCGAATTTATGTGTCAAACCGGTCCAGAAGCCATTATCGAACTCGAGCACATGGGTCTGCCATTCTCTCGTTTCGATAACGGTAAGATCTATCAGCGTCCTTTCGGCGGCCAATCGAAGAACTTCGGTGGCGAGCAGGCGGCACGTACTGCTGCGGCGGCAGACCGTACCGGTCACGCCCTGCTGCACTGTCTATACCAGCAGAACGTTAAGCATAAGACTGAAGTCTTCTCTGAGTGGTATGCACTTGACCTGGTTAAGAACGAAGACGGTGCCATCGTAGGTTGTACTGCAATCGAAATCGAAACCGGCGAAATCGTTTACTTCAAGTCTAAGGCCACCATTCTGGCTACCGGTGGTGCGGGTCGTATCTACGCCTCTACTACTAACGCTCACATCAACACAGGTGACGGTGTCGGCATGGCAATGCGCGCTGGCGTGCAGATGCAAGACATGGAGATGTGGCAGTTCCACCCAACCGGTATCGCCGGCGCGGGTGTACTGGTCACCGAAGGTTGTCGTGGTGAAGGCGGATACCTGCTGAACAAAGACGGCGAGCGCTTCATGGAGCGTTATGCGCCAAACGCGAAAGACCTGGCCTCTCGTGACGTGGTAGCACGTTCTATGATGACTGAGATCCGTGAAGGTCGTGGCCTCGACGGTCCACTAGGTCCTCACTGTCTACTGAAACTCGATCACTTAGGTAAAGAGACGCTTGAAGCACGCCTACCAGGCGTTTGTGAACTGTCTCGTACCTTCGCGCATATCGATCCAGCCGATGGCCCAATCCCTGTACTGCCAACTTGTCACTACATGATGGGTGGTCTGCCTGCTAAGGTGAGCGGTCAGGTGATCCGTAAGAACGAAGATGGCAGCGAAAGCGATGTCGTAGGTCTGTTTGCCGTGGGTGAGATTGCCTGTGTATCGGTACACGGTGCAAACCGCCTGGGTGGTAACTCACTACTCGACCTCGTGGTCTTTGGACGCGCAGCGGGTCAGCACCTGGGTAAGGCGTTGGATGAGACTGCCGATCCTAAAGAAGCGAGCGCCGATGAGATTGCTAAGTCTCTTGAGCGTCTAAATCGTTGGGAAAGCAACAAAGACGGTGAAGATCCTGCGCAGATCCGTAAAGATCTTCAGCTTTGTATGCAGCTTAACTTCTCGGTATTCCGTACCGGTGAGGCGATGGCAGAAGGTCTTGAAGAGCTTAAGGCGATTCGTGAGCGTCTGGCTAATGCTAAGCTGTCTGACAATTCAAGAGAGTTCAACACTCAGCGTATCGAGTGTCTAGAGCTTGATAACCTGATGGCGACAGCGATTGCGACTGCTTATGCGGCGAACTTCCGTCAAGAGAGTCGTGGTGCGCATTCACGTGAAGACTTCCTCGAGCGTGATGATGAGAACTGGTTGTGTCATAGCTTGTTCGATCCTCAGACCGAACAGATGACCAAGCGTGCGGTAAACATGGAGCCTAAGCTTCGTGAAGCCTTCCCGCCGATCAAGCGTACCTACTAAGGAAGATAAGATGAATTTGAAGATTGCTATTTATCGCTATAATCCTGAAGTAGACACTAAGCCTTACATGAAGGATTACACGCTAGAAGTGGCTGACGGTACCGATATGATGGTGCTGGATGTCCTGATGCAGCTGAAGGTACAAGACCCAACGCTGGCGTTCCGTCGCTCATGCCGTGAAGGTGTTTGTGGTAGTGATGGCGTAAACATGAACGGCAAGAACGGTCTGGCCTGTATCACACCAATTTCTACCTTCAAGGGTAAGAAGTTGGAGATACGTCCACTGCCGGGTATGCCTGTGGTTCGTGACCTGATTGTTGACCTGACTCAGTTCTACAAGCAGTACGAGAAGATCAAGCCTTACCTGATCAACGACGACAAGACACCGGCCCGTGAACATCTGCAATCGCCAGAAGAGCGTGCGCACCTGGACGGTCTGTATGAGTGTATCATGTGTGCGTGTTGTTCAACGGCTTGTCCATCATTCTGGTGGAACCCAGACAAGTTCATCGGTCCAAGCGGCCTGTTGCACGCCTATCGTTTCCTTATCGATAGCCGCGACACTGCCACCGAAGAGCGTCTGTCTGAGCTCGACGATGCTTACAGCGTATTCCGTTGCCATGGCATCATGAACTGTGTTGACGTTTGTCCTAAAGGACTCAACCCGACTAAAGCAATTGGACACATCAAGTCTATGCTGCTTAAGCGAGCTGTCTAAATGCAACACACTGAGCTGATTTTAATAATTATATAGCTCTTTTGAGAGTCACTTCTTCTATGTGAGAAGTGGCTCTTTTATGTAATGGAACTACACATGCCGTGAAATCTGGACTCTAGGGGCGGCAGATATTTTGCAATTGCAGTACATTTGACTGGATTGCATTTTCAATACTTTGGCTAAAAACACGTGTATAAAGTTTGAAAGGAATAGAAATGCACCAAGGCATCATGAAAGCCTGGCTCGAATCGTCTCATTTAAACGGGGCTAATTCGACCTATGTAGAAGAGATGTATGAAGCCTATCAAGAGGACCCTCAGTCAGTATCAGACGACTGGCGAGCGGTGTTTGATAACCTCCCATATGCCAACGGTGCAACAGCAGATGTGCCCGAAGCTGCCCACTCTAAAGTACGTGAATATTTCCGTAGTTTGGCGCTAGACGGTCGTCACAAGAGCGCTGCTCGTGTGACAGATCCAGAAGTCGATGCCAAACAGGTTAAAGTTCTTCAGTTGATCAACGCCTACCGTTTCCGCGGCCACCAGAATGCGAATCTGGATCCCCTCGGGCTATGGAAGCGCGATACCGTCTCTGAATTGGACCCGGCCTTCCACGGCTTAACCGGCGAAGATATGGAGCGTGAATTCAACACAGGTTCATTTGCTCACGGTGGCGACACCATGAAGCTGGGTGATCTGGTTAAAGCACTGAAAGCAACCTATTGTGCTGCTATCGGCGCGGAATACATGCACATCACAGATACCGATGAGAAGCGTTGGATCCAACAACGCTTGGAGCCATCATTAGGTAGAGCGAATTACGATAAGAACACCAAGACACGTATCCTCGAGGGCCTGAACGCCGCCGAAGGTATGGAGAAATATCTCGGCGCCAAGTTCCCCGGCGCAAAACGTTTCTCGCTGGAAGGTGGTGACGCGCTCGTCCCTATGATGCGTGAAATCATCTACCGTGGCGGTGAAGCGGGTACTAAAGAGATTGTCGTGGGCATGGCTCACCGTGGTCGTCTAAACCTGCTGGTTAACATCTTAGGTAAGAAGCCATCAGAACTCTTCGACGAGTTTGCCGGTAAGCACAGCGATGAGCTCAACGGCTCGGGTGACGTTAAGTATCACCAAGGTTTCTCATCAGATTTCGAAACACCGGGCGGCAACGTTCACCTGGCACTGGCGTTTAACCCATCACACCTTGAGATCGTTAACCCTGTGGTCATGGGCTCGGTAAGAGCACGTCTGGACCGCCGCGGTTGTAAGACGGGTCTTCAGGTGATGCCAATCACTGTACATGGTGACAGCGCCATCGCAGGTCAGGGCATAGTACAAGAGACATTTAACATGTCTCAGACCCGCGCCTTCAAGGTGGGCGGCAGTATCCGTATCGTGGTTAACAACCAGGTGGGCTTTACCACTAACCTGACTGAAGATACCCGTTCAACCGAGTACTGTACCGATATCGCCAAGATGGTACAGGCGCCTATCTTCCACGTGAACGCAGACGACCCAGAATCGGTCGCCTTCGTTGCTCAGCTGGCGGTTGATTACCGTAACGAGTTTAAGCGTGACGTAGTGATTGATCTGGTCTGTTATCGTCGTCACGGCCACAACGAGGCCGACGAGCCGAGTGCAACTCAGCCGCTGATGTATGCCAAGATCAAGAAGCATCCAACGCCACGTAAGATCTATGCCGACCGTCTGATCGAAGAGCAGACCCTAGGTGCAGATGATGTGACGGCTATGATCAACGACTACCGCGACGCACTGGACAAAGGCGATTGCGTAGTTAAAGAGTGGCGTCCAATGACGCTGCACACAGTTGACTGGACACCTTATCTAAACCGCGAGTGGGACGAGGCTTATCCTGCCGAGTTGCCGCTAGCCCGGGTTAAGGCGTTGGCTGATAAGATCAGCTACGTGCCAGAGAGCCACAAGCTACAGTCGCGTGTTGCTAAGATCTACAAAGACCGAGTGGCCATGGCCGCGGGTGACAAGCTGCTGGACTGGGGCTTTGCCGAAACACTCGCCTACGCCTCGATTTTGGATGACAACAAGCGCGTGCGTATCACAGGTCAAGACTCTGGCCGTGGTACCTTCTTCCACCGTCACGCCGTGTTGCACAACCAAAATGATGCGACAGCTTATCTGCCACTGCGTCACCTGTCTGACATGCAAGGCCCTATCGATATCTCTGACTCGGTATTGTCTGAAGCCTCAGTACTGGCGTTCGAATACGGTTATGCCACGGCTGAGCCGGGTGGCCTGACTATTTGGGAAGCTCAGTTCGGTGACTTCGCTAACTGTGCCCAGGTAGTGATCGATCAGTTCCTCTCTTCTGGCGAGCAGAAGTGGGGTCGTCTGTGTGGCTTGACCATGCTGTTGCCACATGGCTACGAAGGTCAGGGCCCAGAGCACTCGAGTGCACGTCTGGAGCGTTTCCTGCAGCTTTGTGCTAACCACAACATGCAGGTGTGTGTCCCATCGACACCGGCACAGGTTTACCACATGCTACGCCGTCAGGTAGTGCGTCCTATGCGTCGTCCTCTGGTGGTGATGTCACCTAAGTCACTGCTGCGTCATCCGCTGGCGGTGTCTAGCCTGGAAGAGCTGGCCGAAGGCACCTTCCAGAATGTGATTGCGGAGATCGACGAGCTCGATAGCAGCAAGGTCGATCGCGTGGTCTTCTGTAGCGGTAAGGTTTACTTCGAACTGCTCGAGAAGCGTCGTAAAGAGAACCTGGACAATGTTGCTCTGATCCGTGTAGAACAACTGTACCCGTTCCCACACGAAGATATGGCACAGATCCTCGCCCAGTATCAGCACGTTAAAGATTTCGTTTGGTGTCAGGAAGAACCTCAGAACCAGGGCGCTTGGTATTGCAGCCAGCACCACTTCTGGGCAGCCATTCCTGCCGGTGCTCAATTAACCTATGCGGGTCGTGAAGCCTCGGCCGCGCCAGCATGTGGTTATCCGGCCCTGCACACCCAGCAGCAAGAATCTTTAATCAATAGCGCATTAAAACTGTAGTAATAGACAATTTATAAAAAGGATAGCTTTCCATGAGTATCGAAATTAAGGTACCCGTACTGCCAGAATCAGTTGCTGATGCAACCATCGCCACATGGCATGTTAAAGCTGGCGAGCAAGTGTCTCGTGATCAAAACCTGGTTGATATCGAAACCGACAAGGTGGTTCTAGAAGTGGTTGCACCAGAAGATGGTTCAATCGTTGAGTTCCTGGCGGAAGAGGGCGACACAGTGTTGGCCGAAGCCGTAATCGCTAAGTTTGTTGCTGGTGCGGTTGCCGGTCAGGAAGTCTCTAAAGAGCAAGCCGAAGCGGCAGCCCCGCAAGCGGAAGCGGCTAGCGAAGAGTCTAACGATGCCCTGAGCCCATCTGTACGTCGTCTGATTGCCGAGCACAACCTGGATGCCGCTAAGATCAAGGGTACTGGTGTTGGCGGTCGTATCACTAAAGAAGATGTGGAAGCCTTCATCAAGTCAGCGCCTGCTGCTAAAGCAGCGGCGCCAGCCGTTGTTGCGCCGCTAGGTGAGCGTAGCCAGAAGCGTGTACCTATGACGCGTCTGCGTAAGACTATCGCTAACCGTCTGCTGGAAGCGAAGAACTCAACCGCTATGCTGACGACTTTCAACGAAGTGAACATGAAGCCTATCATGGACATTCGTAAGCAGTATCAAGAGCTGTTCGAGAAGAAGCACGGCATCCGTCTTGGTTTCATGTCTTTCTACGTGAAAGCCGTGACCGAAGCACTGAAGCGTTTCCCTGAAGTGAATGCCTCTATCGACGGTGATGATATCGTTTACCACAACTACTTCGACGTGAGCATCGCGGTTTCTACGCCTCGTGGCCTGGTAACCCCAGTACTGCGTGACACAGACACCATGAGCCTGGCTGACATCGAGCGTAACGTTCGTGACCTAGCTATCAAGGGCCGCGACGGTAAGCTGACTGTTGACGACATGACCGGCGGTAACTTCACCGTGACTAACGGCGGCGTATTTGGCTCGCTAATGTCTACCCCAATCCTTAACCTGCCACAAAGCGCTATCTTGGGCATGCATGCCATCAAAGATCGCCCAATGGCGGTTAATGGTCAGGTAGAAATTCTACCTATGATGTACCTAGCACTCTCTTATGACCACCGTATCATCGATGGTCGTGAGTCTGTTGGCTTCCTGGTTGCCATTAAGGACTTCCTGGAAGACCCAACTCGTCTACTATTAGACCTGTAAGACGATGTTGTTTCGATGCCTGTCGGCAACGGTAGGCATCACCCCTCGCTACCGGCTCTATTGAGCCGGTTGGATTAGATTAGAAGTATACGGATAGATCATCATGAATTTGCATGAGTATCAGGCAAAAGCCCTATTTGCCGAATATGGTTTACCAGTGTCAGAAGGTTATGCTTGTGATACCCCTCAAGAGGCGGTAGAAGCGGCTGGCCATATTGGCGGAGATATGTGGGTTGTTAAGTGTCAAGTACACGCAGGCGGCCGTGGTAAAGCAGGTGGCGTTAAAGTTACCGGCGATAAAGAAGAGATCAGAGCATTTGCTGAGCATTGGTTAGGTAAAAACCTGGTAACTTATCAGACTGACGAAAAAGGTCAGCCAGTTGCTAAGATCCTAGTCGAAAGCTGCACTGATATCGCAAACGAGCTGTACCTAGGTGCCGTTGTTGACCGTGCGACCCGTCGCGTTGTCTTCATGGCGTCTACCGAAGGTGGCGTTGAGATTGAAACAGTTGCCGAAGAGACACCTGAGCTGATCCACAAGGCGATTATCGATCCTTTGACAGGTCCTCAGCCTTACCAAGCACGCGATCTTGGCTTCAAGTTGGGTCTGAACCCAACTCAGATGAAGCAGTTCACTAAAGTCTTCATGGGTCTGGCGACTATGTTCACCGACCACGACTTCGCACTGCTTGAGATCAACCCTCTGGTTATCACTACCGAAGGCAACATCCACTGTCTAGACGGTAAGATTGGTATCGATGGCAACGCACTGTTCCGTCAACCAAAGATCCGTGACATGCACGATCCATCACAGGATGACGCTCGTGAAGCACACGCGGCAAAATTCGAGCTGAACTATGTTGCCCTAGACGGTAACGTAGGCTGCATGGTAAACGGTGCCGGCCTAGCTATGGGTACTATGGACATCGTTAACCTGCACGGCGGCAAGCCAGCTAACTTCCTTGACGTTGGTGGCGGCGCGACTAAAGAACGTGTTGCTGAAGCATTCAAGATCATCTTGTCTGACGCTAACGTGAAAGCGGTTCTGGTTAACATCTTCGGTGGTATCGTACGTTGTGACATGATCGCTGAAGGTATCATTGGTGCCGTTAAAGAAGTGGGTGTTGAAGTGCCAGTGGTTGTTCGTCTAGAAGGTACTAACGCAGATCTCGGTCGCGAAGTATTGGCTAACTCTGGTCTTGACATTATTGCAGCCGAGTCGCTAACCGACGCTGCTGTTAAAGTTGTTGCTGCTGCGGAGGGCAAATAATGTCTGTATTAATTAACAAAGATACCAAGGTTATCTGTCAGGGTTTCACTGGCGGTCAAGGTACTTTCCACTCTGAGCAAGCAATCGCTTACGGTACGCAAATGGTTGGCGGTGTTTCGCCAGGCAAGGGCGGTCAGGTTCACCTGGGTCTGCCTGTATTCAACACAGTAAAAGATGCTGTGGCTGAAACCGGTGCGACTGCTACCGTTATCTATGTACCTGCGCCTTTCTGTAAAGACGCTATCTTGGAAGCTATCGACGGCGGCATCGAGCTAATCGTTTGTATTACTGAAGGTATTCCTACTCTGGATATGCTGGAAGTTAAGGTTAAGCTGGAAGAGACTGGCGTTCGCATGATCGGTCCAAACTGCCCAGGTGTTATCACCCCAGGCGAATGTAAGATCGGTATCATGCCAGGTCACATCCACAAGCCAGGTAAAGTGGGCATCGTGTCTCGCTCTGGTACTCTAACCTATGAAGCGGTTAAGCAAACGACTGACGAAGGTTTCGGCCAATCAACTTGTGTTGGTATCGGTGGTGACCCAATCCCAGGTACTAACTTCATCGACGTATTGGAAATGTTCCAAAACGATCCACAGACCGAAGCTATCGTTATGATCGGCGAGATCGGTGGTACTGCTGAAGAAGAAGCTGCTGCTTACATCAAGGCTAACGTGACTAAGCCTGTTGTCTCTTACATTGCCGGTGTTACTGCTCCTGCTGGTAAGCGTATGGGCCACGCTGGCGCGATCATCGCTGGCGGTAAAGGTACGGCTGAAGACAAGTTTGCTGCACTAGAAGCGGCAGGCGTGACTACCGTACGTTCACTTGCCGACATCGGCAGTGCACTGCGTGCTAAGACTGGCTGGTAATATCCATCTAAGTCTGTAGCATGAATTAAAAAAGGCGCCTTAGGGCGCCTTTTTTATTACCTATCAAATCTGTTTGCTTTTAAAGCTTAAGCATTTTTCCTGTGGCCGTTTTCCCTATGACGGGAGAGGCCAAACTCGGCTGGGGTCAGGATATAGGTATCCTCGCAGTAGAAGTCTTCGGCGGTGCACTGCTGCCACCAGGATGCCCAGGCGGTGCCTTGCAGCTTCTCTTCTATGATGGCGTTGTGGGTCAGGGGTGCCACCAGGCTGCCGGTGGAGATCAGCAGGCCATAGGGAGAGCGGCGCTTGATCATCCTAGGCTTTAACTTGTTGGGGTTATCCAGCCCCATGCTGCCCACCAGTTCATAGAAGGCTTTTAGGGTGTTGTGATGGAAGTTCTTCACCCGCTCGCTCTTCACCTGTACATCCAGCGCCTTGGAGCGGGCGGGATCTTGAGTCGCAATACCCGTGGGACACATGTTGGTGTTACAGCTTCTGGACTGAATGCAGCCCAGCGACAGCATCATGGTGCGGGCGGCGTTGACTAAGTCGGCGCCCATGGCGATCTTGGTGAGCAGGTCGAAGCTGGAGGCCGTCTTGCCCGAGGCGATCAGGGTGATCTTGTGCCTCAGACCCACGCCCACCAGGGCGTTGTTGGCAAAGTAGACTCCTTCGAGACACATCATCCCCAGGCGGTTACTGAACTCGACCGGCGCCGCCCCCGTGCCGCCTTCGGCGCCATCGATGGTGATAAAATCGGGTGTGATGCCTGTCTTGAGCATTGCCTTACAGATGGCGAGAAACTCGGCCGGATTACCTATGCAGAGCTTAAAGCCCACCGGCTTGCCACCACTCAACTCCCGCAGGTGTTTGACGAAGTTGAGCAGGGCGATAGGCGTGGTACATTCAGGGTTGACCGCAGGGGAGACACAGTCTTTATCCATGGGAATATGGCGAATGAGGGCGATCTCCTGGGTGATCTTGGCCTTGGGCAGCACGCCGCCGTGACCCGGCTTGGCCCCCTGGCTGAGCTTTATCTCTATCATCTTGATCTGTGGTCGTTTGGCCATCTTCTCGAAGCTGTCTGGGTTGAAGTTACCCTCATCGTCGCGGCAGCCAAACAGGCCGGAGCCTATCTGCCACACCAGGTCGCCGCCATGCTTGAGGTGATAGGGACTGGCGCCGCCTTCCCCCGTGTTGTGATAGCAGCCCGCCTTCTTGGCACCCAGGTTGAGTGCCTCGATGGCATTGGCGCTGAGGGAGCCAAAGCTCATGGCCGAGATATTAAAGTAAGAGGCATCATAGGGCTGAGTGCAGTCTGGTCCGCCGATGCGCACCCGCTTGGCCTGCTCATCGATATGTTTTGGCGACAGCGAGTGCCACAGGCTCAGATAGTTCTCCTCTAACAGATCGCGCTGGGTGCCGAAGGCTATGGTATCGCGCACATTCTTGGCCCTTTGATAGACCAAGGAGCGTTGCTCGCGGTTAAAGGGGGCTTCCTCTGTGTCGCTGGCGATAAAGTACTGCTGTATCTCTACCCGGTAAGACTCGAGGAAGTAGCGTAGGTAGGCGACCACAGGGTAGAGGCGGTTAAGGGTGTGGGAGCTAAAGAGCAGATCGTAGGCGCCGACCAAGGTGTAGAGCAGGGTAAAGCTGAGAACGAAGGCGGCGCCGGTGCCGCCAAAGGTGAGATATAAATAGAGTCCGGCCCCGTTACCTAGGGTGGCGATAAGCCAAAAGACCTTTTGCATGATTGTCATAACGCATTCCTGTATTGCAGACACTTATCATTATCTGTCTATTGAACGTCATTGCGGCGGCTTTGGCAATCGGCCATCTCTGTGGCGAGCGATGAATTTTGCTTATTTTAAGCGGGGTTAGTGTAAAGCTGGGTCGACAAATCCCTAGATTAATACTTTCTAATCTACTCTGTAGTGGGTATATTGTTGGGCTGGATGGGGGAAAAGAAAGGAGTGACAGATGTTCATCGCAGAAACAGAGAGGCTGATTTTACGTCGATTCGAGGCCAAGGATGTGGAGAGTCTATTTCTGCTCAATAGCATTCCCGAGGTGCTGACTTATATTCCCGGCGCGCCCATGACCTGTCGCTCGCAGGCAGAGGATATTTTGGAAAATGTGCTGCTGAAAAACTATCGCGAGCGTGGCTTTGGCCGCTGGGCGGTAGAGCATAAGGCTGACAACAAGGTGATAGGCTTCTGCGGTCCCACTTACATCAAGGAGTTTGATGAGGTGGAGCTGGGCTATCGTTATCTGCCCGAGTATTGGGGCAAGGGGATTGGCAGCGAGGCAGGTCATGCGGCGCTGTCACGCTTTAAAGATCACGGCATAGACGAGGCGATAGCGCTCATACTGCTGGGCAACAAGGGCTCCGAAGGGGTGGCGCGTAAGCTGGGCATGGCTGAGCGTGAACGCAGTAAGTTCATGGGCCACAAGGTGAACGTATTTCACAAGGTGTTGTGATGAAGGCATTAACTCACTTGAGGAATAAACCTTAGATAAAGAAAAACCAGCATTAAGCTGGTTTTTCTTTATCGGCTGTTTGCCTGCGAATTATTCGTCGCCGTGGTCGCACTCGTCGTTGGTGCAGACACCGTAGAGATATAGGCTGTGGTTGGTCAGCTTGATGTTGTGCTTCATGGCGATCTCGTCCTGGCGTCTCTCGATCACTTCATCAGAGAACTCGATCACCTTGCCGCAAGAGAGACACACCAGATGATCATGATGGTGGGTCGAGGCCAGCTCAAATACCGCCTTGCCGCTTTCGAAATGGTGACGGGTGACGATACCCGCGTCATCGAACTGGTTCAGTACACGGTATACCGTGGCCAGTCCAATCTCTTCGCCAATATCGAGCAATTTCTTATATAGTTCTTCTGCACTGATATGCTGGTTTTCGGGCTCCTGCATCAGCTCGAGGATCTTGACTCGTGGTAAGGTGACCTTTAATCCCGCTTTCTTTAGCGCTTGATTTCCATCTGTCATTATTAATCTCTGGATTGAAGAACCATTAGCAATGCCAATAGTGGTTCAGTAGTTGATGTTGAGAACCATTATAGGGGTTGAATTTGAAAACTTAAACCTTTGATCTTGCATATTGTTCGCATCGGCAGAAATTTGTTCTAAATTGGCCCTACCTGTGTGATTTAGGCTGAATTTAACGCGTACTTTTTGTAATGTTATTGAGACTAATGCCTAATAGCCTAACGGCGGCAACTCTGGCAGGATGAAATCTGGTCAACCTGTATCCTGTGGGCGATAGCGACCCGCAAAAGCATAAAAATAAGGAAGAGGGATGTATCGGCAGATCGTAGTGTTAACTGGGGCGGGGATCTCAGCGGAATCTGGCTTGAGAACCTTTAGGGATCAAGATGGGCTTTGGGAAGAGCATAAAATCGAGGACGTGGCGACGCCTGAAGGTTATGCCCGCGACCCGGAAATGGTGGAGCGCTTCTATAACGAGCGTTGGCAACAGCTTCACAATGGCAAGATAGAACCCAATGCCGCCCACAAGGCGCTAGCGAGGCTCGAGCAGGAGTTCGATGGCCAGCTGCTGGTGGTGACGCAAAATATCGACGACCTGCATGAACGTGCAGGTTCCCGTCGCCTGCTGCATATGCATGGTGAGCTAACCAAGGGACGCTGCCCGCGCTCCCATCAGACCTTTCTGCTAACCGATCACTTTGGGGTCAATCATACCTGTACCTGCTGCATTCCCGCCCAGCGACTGCGCCCCCACGTAGTCTGGTTCGGCGAGATGCCCATAGGCTTAGATCGCATACAGCATGCGCTGGACACTTGCGATCTCTTTATCGCCATCGGCACCTCGGGCACAGTTTATCCGGCGGCGGGCTTCGTCGACACCGCCAATCATCATGGTGCGCAGACGGTAGAGGTCAACCTGGTGCCAGCAGATCGCCACAGCCAATTCCAGTATCACCTGCAAGGCAAGGCCAGCGAGATAGTGCCGCAACTGGTGGAGCAGATCCTCGCAGGCGAGGTGATTGGCGAGAAGCCCTTATCTGGCGCCGCTAATGTGTGATTTAAGGCATGAGTTAAGGCATGAGTTTAAGGTTTGAGGCCAAGGCGTGAGCCAATTTGAGTGTGACCTCGGCGGCGAAGTGCAGACACAAAACGCTGCGACTGCGGCGGACAGTCTCACCAGCCGGCTAGCGATCATCATGCGCGGCCTGCCGGGCAGTGGTAAGAGTCACTGGGTCGATGGCTTCATTGCCACTCGCCCCGACGGTGACGCGATTCGCCGCCGCGGCTACTTCTCCACCGACGATCGTTTCATCATCGCGGGCGAGTACCGCTTCGATGCCAGTAAGCTGTCTGAATATCATCAGCTTAATCTAACCGGTTTCATTCAGGCCTTGTCGCGCCAGGAGCCCGTGGTGATCTGCGATAACACCAACATGGCCCACTGGGAGTTTATCGCCTATGAGGCCGCTGCCAAGGCGATGGGCTATCAGGTGCGTATTTTGCTGATTGGTGACCCGCAGGATGCGGCGCATCAGGCGCTGTGCGCCGAGCGTAACCAGCATGGCCTGGGGCTAAAGCAGATCCAGGCGATGGCGCGTCAATTCCAGCAGCTGTAAAGACCATAATCTTTCCGATTTATTCTCTTGAGGAAGCAAGATGTTTGCCGTGATTTTTCGGGCCAAGGTAGCCACTTTAGATGCCAGATATGCCGAGATGGCCGCCAAGATGAGGCAGTTGGCGATGGATAAGTACCACTGCCAGGATTTCGTTGCCGTTACCGAAGGCGAGCAGGAGATCGCCATCTCCTATTGGCGCAACGAGGCCGATATTCTGGCCTGGAAACAAGACAGCGAACATAGAATCGCCCAGCAACTTGGCCGCGAGGCCTGGTATGAGAGCTACAGGGTCGAGGTGGTGGAGATCAAGCGTCAGTATCAAGGCTAAGACAAATACTTAACTAAGCCTTTATTGAGAATTAAGCAGAACATTTGCCTCGGAAGGAAAGCCTCACAAGGAGACGAAACAGTGACTATGGTGCTGATCAGCGATCTTAACAGCGCGGCAAGCCAGGCGGCGATAACCTCTGTGCTCAACCAAGGTGCTAATAAGCGTACTAGCCTGGGTTATCTGGCCTCGGGCCATGAGCCGGAGCAAAGCTACTACCTAGGGACTCAGCAGCAGTATGCCCGCTTAGGCATGGCGCTTAGCCATTATCTGGATCTCGAGCAGAGCTATACCCAGGCAGGGCTGGATAGATTACTCAACTGCCGGGCGATTCACCTTGCCGGCGGCGATACCTTTCAATTTCTGGCTCAGGTGCAGAAACGCGGCCTGATGGCGGAGTTTGCCGAATATCTCAATCGCGGCGGGATCTTGATCGGACTCAGCGCCGGCGCCATATTGATGACGCCAAGCATCGCCTGTGCGCCCCTGTGCGGCGATGAGAATCACCTGGGGCTGAGCGATATGAATGGGATGGGGTTGCTTCCCTATCAGTTTCTGCCCCATAGCGATCTGAGCGATGGCGGCGTAGCACTCAGCGTCAGGGCCGCTTGCCTGCTTGAGGCCGCTTCTCTGGCCGAGTATCCGCTGATCCTCTGTGGTGATGAGGATGCCGTTGTCGCCACCAAGGCAGGGCTGAGCGGTTTCGGTCAGCCACTGCTGTTCGATGGTGTGAGCCTTATGTCCTTAGTTTAAAGGCAAAGCCACTATTGCAACTCCCATAACTCCCAGGTATTGAGGTGATACTGCTCAGCCAGCGCTAGCGCCTTCTGCTGATGGTGGTGCGCGTTTGCCTCATCGCCTTGAGATTGATAGTAGAGACTCATCTCCCTGTGCCAGTAGGGTGAGGCTTCGCCCTCTTTAGCAACACTGTCCAGCAGGGCCTTGGCCCGCGCACCGTCGCCCTTAACGTTAAATCCCTTGGCCACCTGTACAGTCACTATGGTGAGCGAGTCGGGAAATTCCTGCTTTACCGCTGTTAAGATCGCATCGAGTTTATCGAGTTGCTTTGACCAGAACAGATACTTGCCAAACTGGTAAGCCTGCAGCCACTCGATATGAAAGCCGGCCCAGTTTGCCTTGCGCTTGGCAAAATAATCCAGCACGGCGCGGTAGTCGCCAAGGGCCAGCATATCACTGCCATCCAGGCCGTAGTCTGGTGATAAAAACAGCAGACCGTCATTGAGTGCGGGCAGGGCGGTGGTGAAGTGATTTTCGTCCGGGTACTGCTTAAACTGCCAGTGGATCTTTTGCTCGTCATAGCCTTTGAGTGAACTCACCAGTTCATCGACCCCCATCTCCTGCTCATTGGCCAGGGTCAAGAACAGCGGCGCCTCGATGGGCGCTTTCTGCAAGCGCTGCTTGAGTAACTCGATATAGTGCATCTTGTCATACCAAACGCTGGGGCTCATGGTCAGATAGGCATCGAAGGGGCTCCCGGTTTGCGTCATGGCATAGAGGGTGAAGAGACCGCCCAGCGAGTATCCGGCCAGCGCCTTGTGGGGATTGGTGCGAAACTGCTGGTTTATGGCGGGTATTAGCTCCTTGGTCAGATAGCGATAGAAGGTGTCTGCGCCGCCAAAGGCCTCGCCCTCGTCGCTCTTCCAGGTGGTGGTGTAGAGATAATCGCTCTGGCCTTGATTGGCGATGCCCACCACTATCATGGGCGCTATCTTGCCCATGCGCGCCAGATGCAGTGCCAGGGCTGATACATGTTGAAATTGAAAGTCGGCATCCACCACATAGAGCACGGGGTAGTGCCGCGTGTTGCCATGGTAGCCTTCGGGCAGGGAGACCATGTAGCGCCTTGGCGCCTTAAACTCGCGCGAGTCATGGCTAAATTCGTATCCCGCGATGATGGCATTGCCACTTGCTGTGACGTCTGCGTTAGCTGGCGTCTCGGCCCATGCCTGGGTGAGGGTCAATAGCAGGCAGGCGCAGAGGGAAAGGCATTTTCCCAGGGCTGTAGGGGTATTTGTTCTTATTGGTTCTGGTGTTGTAGGTACTGATGTCTTCGGTATTGATGTCTTAGGTATTGGAGTCATAAGTCGTCCCGTCCATGTGAAACTAGTAGGCCGATAGCCTTATATTTTTAACCTTATTTTTACCAGTAAATAGTCACTTATGTCTTGCTAAAAAGTGCTTCATCTTGCCTTTTCTATCCATTACTTATTGTTTTTAATCGCTTTACTCATGTTTTACAGCAGCAGGCTAGCTTATTCCCCTTGTTGCGCACACCACCAAAAACAGCATCTTGTCGCCAAGCTGTAAATTCAGCCTGACAAGACATTAGACTAAAGTTAGTGAAATTCGACCAGTTAATGCTTGCTTTACGTTCGCGTAAACGTCACAGTGATATTATTTGAACATGATCACACTCCCCAAGGGGAGTCGTGTGATGTGAGCGCATAAGTACCTTGAATGGAGCGGAAGATGAGTACAGAGCAAACTAACCAAGAAATCGTGATTGTCGCGGCTAAACGCACCCCAATGGGCGGATTCCAGGGATCCCTTTCCAGCGTGCCGTCACCGACACTCGCCGCCACGGCGATCAAGGGACTCATGGACGCTGCCGGCGTTCAGGGTGGCGATGTCAACGAAGTCTTGATGGGCTGCGTATTACCGGCAGGCCTGGGTCAGGCGCCGGCGCGTCAGGCAACCTTAGGTGCGGATCTTCCCCTGTCTGTAGGCGCGACTACAGTCAACAAGGTGTGTGGTTCGGGCATGAAGACAGTCATGCTGGCTCACGACCTGATCAAGGCCGGTAGCGCAGATGTCGTGATCGCCGGTGGTATGGAGAGCATGAGCCAGGCGCCTTACCTGCTGGATAAGGCTCGTGGCGGCATGCGCATGGGTCATGGCAAGGTGCTGGATCACATGTTCTTAGATGGACTGGAAGATGCCTACACAGGCGGCGCCATGGGCACCTTTGCCCAGAAGACGGCCGATGATTTTGGTATTACCCGTGAGGCGATGGATAACTTCGCCCTGAGCTCGCTGCAAAAAGCTAACGCCGCCATCGAATCTGGCGCCTTCAAGGACGAGATAGTGCCGGTTACCGTGGCGAGCCGCAAAGGCGATCTTGTTGTCGATACCGACGAGCAGCCAGGTAACGCAAGACCTGAGAAGATCCCAACTCTGCGTCCCGCTTTCGCCAAAGATGGCACCATCACAGCTGCCAACTCAAGCTCTATCTCAGATGGCGCTGCTGTGTTGATGCTGATGAGTGCCGATGAGGCGAGCAAGCGCGGTCTAGAAGTTCTGGCCACTATCAAGGGCCATACTACCCATTCACAAGAGCCTTCTATGTTCACCACGGCGCCAGTGGGTGCCATGAACAAGCTGCTGGATAAGGTGAACTGGTCGAAAGACGAGGTGGATCTGTTTGAGATCAACGAAGCCTTCGCCATGGTCACCATGCTTGCCATCTCTGAACTTGGCCTGGATGAGGCTAAGGTTAACGTCAATGGCGGCGCCTGTGCCCTGGGCCATCCTATCGGCTGCTCGGGTGCCCGCGTGCTGGTGACGCTTATTCACGCCCTGAAGGCCAGAGGCCTTAAGCGTGGCGTGGCATCACTTTGTATCGGTGGTGGTGAAGCCACGGCCATGGCTATCGAAGTGTAATTCCCTTATTTAGGCTCGCGAAAGCGAGCCTATGCATTCACCCATGATTATGTGAGTTTTTTGCTGTCACTTACATAGCAGATCATCAGGCAGCGGCATTCGCCCAGGCCTGTTAGACGTATTTAGGAAAGCGATATGACAACTCAAGTAAAACATTACATCGACGGTCAGTTTATTTTAGGTAGCGGCCAGCAACAGATCTCTGTCACCAACCCTGCGAACAACGAGGTGATTGCCACCATCAACGCCGCTACGGTAGAAGAAGTTGAAACCGCGATCGCCAGCGCCAAGCAAGCCTTTGCTACCTGGAAAGAGGTGCCTGTGTCTGAGCGTGCGCGCGTCATGTTCCGTTACCAGCACCTGCTAAAGCTGCATCACGATGAGATCGCCACCATCCTGGCCCAGGAAACCGGTAAGACGTTCGAAGATGCCAAGGGCGATGTATGGCGCGGTATCGAGGTGGCAGAGCATGCCTGTAATATCGCCAGCCTGATCATGGGCGAAACCGTTGAAAACGTGGCCCGCAGCATAGACACCTATAGCTACACACAACCGCTGGGGGTGTGCGCCGGTATTACGCCGTTTAACTTCCCGGCGATGATCCCACTGTGGATGTTCCCTCTGGCGATCGCCTGTGGTAACACCTTCGTACTGAAGCCATCAGAGCAAGATCCGCTGACGCCCCAGCGTCTGGTTGAGCTGTTCGAAGAAGCTGGCGCGCCTAAGGGCGTACTGCAGCTGGTACATGGCGACAAGACGGCGGTAGACGTGCTGCTAAGCCATCAGGATATCAAGGCGATCTCTTTCGTCGGCTCTGTGGGCGTGGGTCAGTACATCTATAAGACAGGTACCGACAACCTCAAGCGCGTTCAGGCCTTTGCCGGTGCCAAGAACCACTGCGTCATCATGCCAGATGCCAACAAGCAGCAGGTGATCAACAACCTGGTAGGCGCCTCTGTGGGCGCGGCCGGTCAGCGCTGTATGGCGCTATCGGTAGCGGTGTTTGTCGGCGAAGCTAAGAAGTGGATCCCTGAGCTGCGTGACGCCATCGCCAAGGTTAGACCGGGCGTATGGGACGATAAAGACGCGGCCTATGGCCCGGTGATCAGCCCAGCAGCCAAGGAGCGTGTGCTTAAGCTGATCGCCCAGGGTAAGGAAGAGGGCGCCGAGTGTCTGCTGGACGGTAGCGATTTCACCGTCGAAGGCTATGAAAACGGCAACTGGGTCGGCCCAACCATGTTTACCAATGTGACCACAGACATGAGCATCTACAAGGAAGAGATCTTCGGCCCTGTGCTCTGCTGCATGGAAGTCGAGTCGCTGGAAGAGGCGATCGAACTGGTGAACAACAGCCCATACGGTAACGGTACCTCTATCTTCACCGCATGCGGCGCCGCGGCCCGTAAATATCAGCACAATATCGAAGTGGGTCAGGTAGGGATCAACGTGCCAATTCCTGTGCCGCTGCCATTCTTCTCGTTTACCGGTTGGAAGGGCAGCTTCTACGGCGATCAACACGCCTATGGTAAGCAGGCGGTGCGTTTCTACACAGAGACCAAGACTATTACCGCTCGCTGGTTCGAGACAGATATTGTCGAGGCGGAGCACCATGCGCCTAACATGACGATTGCCCTGAAATAAGGGATAGCAAGAGACCTTGCAAGGTAAAAGCGATAAGGCCGGGGCCGAATCGCTTTTATCATTACTAGCCTTCAACAAGTTATGCGCCGCCATAAATAAGCCGGAGACTGGAGCCAAATAAAAGGCCCAAGGCAAATACAAAGGCGCGAAAGGAGAGATCAGATGGATTTTAATCTGAATGAAGACCAACGTCAGTTCGCCGAACTGGCTACTCAATTTGCCCAGGAAGAGCTGGCACCCTTTGCCGCCAAGTGGGACGAAGAACATCATTTTCCTAAAGACGTGATCCAAAAAGCCGGTGAGCTGGGTTTCTGCTCACTCTACTCGCCCGAGTCGGAAGGGGGCATGGGCCTGTCGCGTCTGGATTCATCCATTATTTTCGAGCAGCTCGCCATGGGCTGTACCGCCACTACCGCCATGCTGACCATTCACAACATGGCCACCTGGATGGTGACCAGCTTTGGCTCTCAGACCCTACGTGACGAATGGTCTGAGGCGCTGACCACAGGTAACAAGCTGGCCTCATACTGTCTGACCGAGGCGGGGGCGGGTAGCGACGCGGCCTCACTCAAGACCAAGGCCGTGCGTGAAGGCGACGAGTATGTGATCTCTGGTGCCAAGATGTTTATCTCGGGCGCGGGCTCTACCGAGCTGCTGGTGGTGATGTGCCGCACCGGCGACGCAGGTCCAAAGGGGATCTCGGCCATCGCCATCCCGGCCGATGCCGCAGGGATCACCTACGGCAAGGCGGAAGACAAGATGGGCTGGAACGCCCAGCCGACCCGCGAGATCACCTTCGACAAGGTGCGTGTGCCTGTAACTAACCTACTGGGTGAAGAGGGCCAGGGCTTTACCTTCGCCATGAAGGGACTAGACGGCGGTCGTATCAACATCGCGACCTGCTCAGTGGGTACCGCCCAGGCGGCGCTTGAGCGCGCCCAGCAATATATGAACGAGCGTCAGCAGTTTGGTAAGCCGATCGCCGCCTTCCAGGCGCTGCAATTCAAGCTGGCCGACATGGCGACAGAATTGGTGGCCGCCCGTCAGATGGTGCGTCTGGCTGCCTTTAAACTCGATTCTGGCGATCCAGAGGCGACCGCCTACTGCGCCATGGCGAAACGCTTTGCCACCGATGTGGGCTTTAACGTGTGTGACAGCGCGCTGCAGCTACACGGCGGCTATGGTTATATCCGCGAATATCCTCTGGAGCGTCATTTCCGCGACGTACGCGTGCACCAGATCCTAGAGGGCACTAACGAGATCATGCGTCTCATCATTGCCCGTCGTCTACTCGACGAAAACGCCAGCCAAATCTTATAGTCAGGGAGAAGAGAGATGACAGCGATAGTTGAACAGATCATCGGCCATACCGCCGTACTGACCATGAACAACCCACCGGCCAACACTTGGACGGCCGACAGCCTGGCCCTGCTTAAGCAGAAGGTGACAGAGCTGAACGCGAACAAGGAGATCTACGCCCTGGTACTGACCGGCGAAGGCGAGAAATTTTTCAGCGCCGGCGCCGATCTCAAATTATTTGCCGATGGCGACAAGGGTAACGCCGCCACTATGGCGAAACACTTTGGCGAGGCCTTCGAGGCCCTGAGTGGCTTTCGCGGCGTCTCTATCGCCGCCATCAACGGCTACGCCATGGGCGGCGGTCTAGAGGTTGCGCTGGCCTGTGATATCCGTATCGCCGAGGCTCAGGCCGTGATGGCACTGCCAGAAGCCACAGTCGGCCTGCTGCCATGTGCCGGCGGTACCCAGAACCTGACGGCCCTGGTGGGCGAAGGCTGGGCCAAGCGTATGATCCTCTGCGGTGAGCGTGTAGGCGCCGACAAGGCACTGAGTATTGGTCTTATCGAAGAGGTGGTCGACAAGGGAGCAGCCCTTGATGCCGCCATGGCGCTGGCCGAGAAGGTGGCGAACCAGAGCCCAAGCAGCGTGACCGTGTGTAAGCAGTTGATCCAATCGGGCCGCGCTATGCCGCGCACTCAGGCGCTGCCACTAGAGCGTGAGCTGTTTGTTGGCCTGTTCGATACCGAAGATCAGGCCGAAGGGGTTAACGCCTTCCTGGAGAAGCGCAAAGCAAACTGGAAGAACCGCTAATGACTGAGCAGACTAATTGTGTGGTCTTTCAGACCCTAGGCACGCTATCGGGTAAGCTGGTGGGCGTGGCCACCCTCAACATGGAGAAGGCACTTAACGCCCTCAACATGGAGATGGTGCGCGCGCTGACTACTCAGCTCACAGCCTGGGCCGACGATGACGCCATCGCCATGGTGGTCCTTGACGGTGCGGGTGAGAAGGCCTTCTGCGCCGGCGGCGATGTACGCGCCCTCTATCAGGCCGCCCGTGAGCTGCCGGGCGAGATCCCCGAGGTGACTCAGGACTTCTTTACCCGAGAATATTTTCTCGATCATCTGCTGCATACCTTCGACAAGCCAGTGCTTGTGTGGGGTGATGGCATCGTCATGGGCGGTGGCCTCGGCCTGATGGCCGGTGCCAGTCACCGCGTGGTGACCGAGCGTTCACGTATCGCCATGCCAGAGGTGACCATCGGCCTCTATCCCGATGTGGGCGGCAGTTACTTCCTCAACCGCATGCCGGGCCATATGGGCCGTTTCCTGGGGATGACCGCCTATAACATGGATGGCGCCGACGCCTTCTATGTGGGCCTGGGTAATCACTACCTGAATTCAGCTGACAAGCAGCCGCTGTTCGATGCGCTTTCAAGCATCGACTGGGAGAGCGATGTCTGCGCCAATCACGGTAAGCTCAACGCGCTGCTTGAGGCGATGTCGAGCCGCTGCGACCAGCCGATGGGCAAGAGCATCCTCGAGCAACATCAGGCACAGATCGATGCCCTGATGGACGGTGACCTCAATGAGATAATGACCAGAGTGAAGGCGGTTGAAGACGCCGAGCCTTGGCTTTCACGCGCCCTCAGCACCATGCTGGCCGGTAGTCCGCTGAGCCTGCACCTGGTGTATCAGCAGTCGCTGCTAGGCACTGAGTTGAGCCTGAGTCAGGTATTTCAGCTGGAGTTGGGATTAAGCTGTAACTGCTGCGCAATCGGTGATTTTGCCGAAGGGGTGAGGGCACTGCTTATCGATAAGGACCGTCAGCCCCAGTGGTTGTATGACACCGTCGAAGCCGTTCCACAAGAGATGGTCAAGTCACTGATGACCTCGCCATGGGATCCGCAAAACGATCCACTGCGCACCTTAGGCCAATAATTTTTCAGGCAAAACCTGAAGAAAAGGAGCAAAACATGAATACAGTTGCATTTATCGGATTAGGTAACATGGGTGGCCCGATGGCGGTCAACCTGGTGAAGGCTGGCTACACGGTTAAGGCCTTCGATCTCTCTCAGGCGGCCCTGAGCCATGTGGTCGAGGAGGGCGCCATGCAGGCGCCGAGCGCTTGCGCGGCAGCGGCGGCGGCCGATGTGGTGATCACCATGTTGCCTGCGGGCAAGCATGTGCGCAGTCTCTATCTGGGAGACGAGCAGAACAAAGGCATCATAGATGTGGTAGCCGACGGCACCCTGCTCATCGACTGTTCTACCATAGACGCAGAGAGCGCGCGCTTTGTCGCCGAACAGGCCAAGGCCAAGGGACTCGAGTTTATCGACGCGCCAGTATCGGGTGGCACAGCAGGTGCGGCGGCCGGTACCCTGACCTTCATCTGTGGCGGCAGCGATACCGCCTTCGAGCAGGCTCAGGGCGTGCTGAACGTGATGGGCGCCAATATCTTCCACGCCGGCGGCCCGGGCGCAGGTCAGGTGGCCAAGATCTGTAACAACATGCTGCTGTCTGTTTTGATGGTTGGCACCAGCGAGTCGATTCAGATGGGGATCGACCACGGACTGGATCCTAAGGTGCTCTCAGAGATCATGAAGGTCAGTAGTGGTGGTAATTGGACGCTAGATAAATATAATCCTTGTCCAGATGTGATGGAAAACGTGCCATCATCAAATGGTTACCAGGGTGGATTCATGGTTGATCTCATGGTGAAAGACTTAGGTCTGTCCCAGGAGGCCGCCTTGCTCTCTAACTCGAGCACCCCAATGGGCGCCTTGGCCCGCAGCCTGTACGTGAATCATGCCCGTCAGGGCAATGGTAAGCGTGATTTCTCCAGTATTTTTGAGCAGTTTAATAAAAAAGGGTAAGTTGATGGATTTAAAAGATAAGGTTGTTGTCATCACAGGTGGTGCCGGTGGTTTAGGTTTTGCGATGGCCCAAGAACTTGCCGCTGCGGGTGCCAAGCTGGCACTTATCGATGTGGATCAGGAGAAGCTAGAGCGCGCCTGTGCCGATATCGGCGATACCACTGAGGTGCAAGGTTACGCCTTCGACATTACCGATGAAGAAGATGTGGTGGCCGGTTTCGGTTACATCCTTGAAGATTTCGGCCAGGTTAACGTGCTGGTCAACAACGCGGGGATTCTGCTTGACGGCATGCTGGTGAAGGCCAAAGAGGGTGAGGTGACTGATCGCATGTCGCTGGCGCAGTTCCAGGCGGTGATCAATGTTAACCTAACCGGGTCATTCCTCTGCGGACGAGAAGCGGCAGCGGCGATGATCACCTCTAAGCAGCAGGGTGTTATCGTTAACATCTCTAGCCTGGCGAAGGCCGGTAACATAGGCCAGACCAACTACGCGGCCTCTAAGGCGGGCGTTGCCGCCATGTCTGTGGGCTGGGCGAAAGAGCTGGCACGCTACAATATCCGTAGCGCCGCGGTGGCGCCGGGTGTTATCGAGACTGAGATGACGGCGGCCATGAAGCCTGAGGCGCTTGAGCGTCTGGAGAAGATGGTGCCGGTTGGACGTCTGGGCCAGGCAAGCGAAATCGCCTCTACCGTTAAGTTCATCATCGAAAATGACTATGTAAACGGTCGAGTGTTCGAAATAGACGGCGGTATCCGCATCTAAGTCGTTCATTCTAGTTGTGCGAAACGGGCCCAGTGCCCGTTTTTTTATGGCGACGCCTATCCTTGGTAAAGGCGCTATGTGTTAAGGCGTGCCACTTGATGTAATCTAACCTTATGAGTAAAAAAAGAAAGATGATATGGTTTGAACAAGCAACCAAGACACTGATGCTAATCGTGGGTGTCATTGGGGTAGTGGTGATCTATGCTGGTTTCTTCTTTCTGCTGATAACCCAGTCTACGGCCAGCTTCTTGCCCTGGTATATTCTGATCTCCCCCTGGCTCTGCATCTACTTCGGCCTAAGCGGTGAGAAGCAGAGGCTCACTCTCCTGTGGTTGCGACGTAAGTTATTCTTTTGGCGTAAATTCAAGTGAAGTAAGACTATGGCGCAACGGTTCAAAAACCTGACTCTGGTGCTGATCATGGTGGCCGTGGCCGCCGTGCTCTCGATGCGCCTTTTTCAGGTCGAGCCTCCCGAGCAGCCCCGCGACAAACGTAGCGGCCGTCTGATCGCCGACTACGGCAGCTGGCACTCGGTACTCTCCGCCAAGCAGGTCTACGCCCCCTCGGACAGCTTCGGCGTCCTCAGGCCCATAGAGGGTGGGCTCTATTTCACCCAGGCCGACGCAGAACGCGGCGGCAAGGTGGGGGTGAATAAGCTCACACCAAAGGGTGAGGTGGCGAGCATCATAGATCCCGAATTCGATGTGAAGAGCCGGGTGCACGAGTATGGCGGCGCTCCCGTGCTGGCCATAGGTAACAGCCTGTTTGCGGTGAAAAGTGACGATCAGCGCCTCTACCGTATCGCCCCCAATCAGGCGCCCGTGGCCCTAACGCCAGCAGATACTCGCCACGCCGACTGCGTCTCTTACCCAAAAGGCTCGCGCATCATCTGTGTGCGCGAAGATCACCGCCAGGCAGGGGATCCCACCGCCAGCATAGTGGCGTTAAATCTTAATTTTGAAAACGAAGGCGAGACTTTGGTCAGCGGTAGCGATTTTTACGCAGCGCCCCGTGTCTCACCGGATAATCGCCAGCTGGCGTGGATAAGTTGGCAGCAACCTAGTATGCCTTGGGACAACACTGAGCTCTGGGTTGCCGATCTTGACCCCAAGGGCTGCATTAACAATCCAAGACGCCTGCTAGCCAATCTTAAAGGCGCCATCACTCAGCCGCTCTACAGCCCCGGCGGTGAGCTCTATGTGGTGGCCGATTTCAACAACTGGTGGAATCTCTATCGCATCACACCTGAGGGCGAGGCTCAGCCTGTGCTAGAGCTGGCAGGTGAGTTTGCCCGGCCCGACTGGCTGCTGGGCAACCACAGCTATGCCTTCGAGTCTGAGGAGCAGCTGATCGCCAGCGTGCAGACAGAGGGCAGGACATACCTGCTTAGGCTGCATACCCAGCTTGGGATCAGTGAGTCGATTGCCGCCGAGTTTGCCGAGGTTAAACAGGTGGTTAAGGGGCCGGACGGCGTCTATTTCATCGGCAGTAAGATAACACCGGAGAAGGGGATCTATCGCATTCGGGGTCGGGGCGTCGAGTGGGTATATGGGCCCAGGGTGACGCCCCTCGACCCTCGCTACATCTCACGCGCCGAGTCCATCCAGTTTACCTCAGACATCAGTGGGCTGCCCGTCTATGGCTACTTCTACGGCCCCATGAACCCAGATTATATCGCGCCGGACGATCAACGCCCGCCGCTGATCGTCATGTTGCATGGCGGGCCTACCTGGCGAGCCAGCCTGAGTTTTCGCCGGGATATCCAGTTCTGGACCAGTCGCGGCTTCGCCGTCCTGGATGTCAATTATCGTGGTAGCTCAGGATTTGGCCGCGACTATCGTCAGAGTCTCTATGGCCTGTGGGGCCGTGCCGAGGTGGAAGATGCCATCGAGGCGGCCGATTATGTGATGGACAAGGGCTGGGTGGATGCCGACAAGGTAGCCATTCGCGGCATGAGCGCCGGCGGCTTCAGCGTGCTCTCGGCGATGGCCTTCTATCACACCTTCAAGGCCGGTGTGGTCTACTCGGGGATCAGCGATCTCGAGGCCCTTGACCGGGAGACCCATAAGTTTGAGCAGGGCTATCTGCATCACCTGGTGGGAGAGCTCAAACCTAACTCGCCCCTCTATCGTCAGCGCTCACCTTTATATCACTTAGACGATCTCAAGGCGCCGCTGCTGCTGGTGCAGGGGGCCAAGGATCCTATCGTGCCCGCGAGGCAGTCTGAGGCCATCTACGCCGCGCTGAAACGCCGGGGCGTACCCGTGGCCTACTTGCAATTTGACGATGAGGGCCACGGGGTGAAGAAGCCGTTGAATCGCATCGCCGCGCTCAACGCCGAATTATCCTTTTATGGTCAGGTGTTTGGCTTCACGCCAGCCGATAAGCTGAGTCCGCTGACCATAGATAACGCGCTCGCCCTAGGCCATTAAAGACGGCAGAGAAACTAAGCGGAAAAGCGGCGGAAAATCGCCCGCTTAAGTTGCTAAAATCCCCCAAAGTGGCTATAGTAGCGCGCTTTAAAATATCCCTTTAGCGCAGTTTTTCATCAGCTTGTCATCGGCAGCCGATAGGGTGTTTGTTGAGTAAGCTACTAGACTCAAACAGGCGTCACTTCGCTTAACTACTATTTTCGGAATTTCACATTGATCACGACAGCTAACATCACCATGCAGTTTGGCTCTAAGCCGCTGTTTGAAAACATCTCAGTAAAATTTGGCGGCGGTAACCGTTATGGCCTTATCGGTGCCAACGGTTGTGGTAAATCAACCTTCATGAAGATCCTCGGCGGCGAACTCGAGCCTACATCGGGCAACGTCTCTCTGGATGTGAACGAGCGTCTGGGTAAGCTGAGCCAGAACCAGTTTGGTTACGAAGAGTTTAACGTGGTCGATACCGTGATCATGGGCCACACCGAGCTGTGGAAGGTGAAACAAGAGCGTGACCGCATCTATTCGCTACCTGAGATGAGTGAAGAAGATGGCATCAAGGTGGCCGAGCTGGAGATGGAATTTGCCGAGATGGACGGTTACACCGCAGAAAGCCGCGCCGGCGAGCTGCTGCTGGGGGTGGGCATTCCACTGGAGCAACACTTCGGTCTGATGAGCGAAATCGCTCCAGGTTTCAAGCTGCGTGTGCTGCTGGCCCAGGCGCTGTTTAGCGATCCAGATGTACTGCTGCTCGACGAACCCACCAACAACTTGGATATCGACACCATCCGCTGGTTGCAAGAGATGCTTAACCAACGTAACAGCACAATGATCATCATCTCGCACGACAGATACTTCCTCAACTCTGTCTGTACCCATATGGCGGATCTCGACTATGGTGAGCTGCGTGTTTATCCGGGTAACTATGATGAATACATGACGGCAGCGAGCCAGGCGCGCGAGCGTCTACTGTCTGATAACGCTAAGAAGAAGGCGCAGATCGCCGAGCTACAAGGCTTCGTGGCGCGCTTCTCGGCCAACGCCTCTAAGGCGAAGCAGGCGACCTCTCGTGCCAAGCAGATTGAGAAGATTAAGCTTGAAGAGGTTAAGGCCTCAAGCCGCGTCAACCCCTTCATCCGTTTCGAGCAGGAGAAGAAGTTGTTCCGTAACGCCTTGGTGGTTGAGGAGCTGTCTAAGGGTTATGACGACGGTCCATTGTTTAAAGACTTTAACCTGATCGCCGAAGTGGGCGAGCGCATCGCGGTACTGGGTGAGAACGGTGTGGGTAAGACCACCATGCTGCGTACCCTGATCCACGATATCCCGCAAGATACAGGTACTATTCAGTGGTCTGAAAACTCGGCCATCGGCTACTACGCGCAGGATCATGAATCGGATTTCGAAAACGACATGACACTGTTTGATTGGATGAGTCAGTGGCGTAAACCTGAAGATGACGATCAGAGCGTGCGTGGTTACCTCGGTCGTATGCTGTTTAGCTCAGACGATATTAAGAAGTCGGTACGTGTACTCTCAGGTGGTGAGAAGGGCCGTATGCTGTTTGGTAAGCTGATCATGCAAAAGCCTAACATTCTGGTGATGGATGAGCCGACCAACCACTTGGATATGGAATCTATTGAGTCGCTCAACAACGCGCTGGAGATGTATGAAGGTACACTGATCTTCGTCAGTCACGACCGCGCCTTCGTATCGTCACTGGCCACCCGCATCATAGAGATCACCCCACAGGGCGTGAACGACTTCAAGGGTACTTATGATGAATTCCTGCGCAGCAAAGGCGTAGAGGAATAAGCGATTAGGTATCTTGCCTAATAAAAAGCCCAAGTGATAAAACACTTGGGCTTTTTTTATCGTCTAACTTCGTTCAACTAAACCGTCGTTACTTGGCGTAGCGATTTGCCAGATAGTCGAACACGGCGCGAATGCCGAAGGCTTCGCCGCCGATAGGGCGACCTGGTAGCTTGCGGGTATTCCAGGCCATGACGTCGAAGTGGGTCCAGCTGATCTCCTCATCGACGAAAGCTTCCAGATAGAGGGCCGCCGTGATGGCGCCGCCAAAAGGCACCTTGCCACAGTTGGCTAAGTCGGCGATATCGCTGCCGGTCAGGTCAAAGTAAGGCTTGTGCAGTGGCATGCGCCACACGGGATCTTCAACCGTCAGGCCTGAGGCCGTGATGCCGGCGGCAACTTCGTCGTCGTTGCTGAAGAAGCCTGGCAGCTCAGTGCCCAGGGCGATGCGCATGGCGCCTGTCAGGGTAGCGAAATCTATCAGCAGCTCAGGCTTGTCGCTGTTGGCTTCGGCCAGGGCATCACACAGGACCAGACGGCCTTCGGCGTCCGTGTTGTCTATCTCAACCGTGAGGCCCTTGCGGGTGGTGATCACATCACCCGGGCGGAAGGCATTGGCCGAGACGGCGTTTTCCACCGCTGGCACCAATACGCGCAGGCGTACCGGCAGCTCGGCGGCCATGATCTGATGGGCTAAGCCGATAACATGAGCGGCGCCGCCCATATCTTTCTTCATCAGGCGCATGCCGGCGCCAGGCTTAAGATCCAGTCCGCCCGAGTCGAAACAGACCCCTTTACCCACTAGGGTGACCTTAGGCGCGTCTTCATCGCCCCAGGTGAGATCGATCAGGCGCGGCGCATTATGGCTGGCGCGTCCAACCATGTGGATAGTAGGGTAGTTGTGGGTCAGCAGGTCGTCACCGACGATCTGAGTGACCTTGGCGCCAAACTCGCTCGCCAGTGACTCCATGGTCTCGCCCAGGTGCTGAGGCATCATGTCGGCGGCAGGGGTGTTGACCAGATCGCGGACGATAGAGACAGAGCGCGCTATCTTGAGTGTCTGCTCAACCAGCTCGGCATCGCGGAGCACCAGCTGAGGGTAGACCTTGTCATTGGCCTTATAACGGTCGAACTTGTAGGCACCTAAGACCCAGCTAAAGGCCGCCAGCTTACAGGTCTGGGCATCGGCTTCCAGCAGGTATTGGCCAGCCGGTAGTTCGTTAACCAGATCGCCACACACCCAGTGGGAGTCTTTGTCGTCGCTCACATAGAGCACCTGGCTGAGGTTGCCGTCAGTGCCTGGGATCAGGCTGAGGCCCTTGCCCTTGTATTGGGTGCTGCCTAGCCAGTTTTGAACCGGTTTATCCTGGCCGTTTAGCCAATCGTTATAGTCATTTGCCGCGAGTAGCGTCAGTGGGATCCCTTCGGAACCAGAGAGGAGTAGTTGAGTCATTGGGCATCATCTTGTTGAGGTCAAAATTCAACTTAGATTAGCATGTCAGCCCCTCGGGGTGAAAGCGGCGCATCATTCATTGCTGGCTTTTTCGACAGCGTCCAGGGCGCGCTTATTGGCCCGGGCTTCACGGCTCAGCTGGGCCTTGCGTTCGGAGAGATTATTGAAGGAGCTGGGCAGCACCTCGACGCCGACCAACTTACCCAGTTTCACCACCACAGGAATGGTGATAGGGGCAAAGGGCAGCACGGCAAACACCCCAAGGCCCAGGCCTTTGATCAGATCCGCCAGCTGCTGGTTGGCCAGCCGTAGCTCTTCCTTGCTGGCCTGCTTGCGGGTGTAACGACCATAGGCGACCAGCATATCCTTAGTCTCCAGTTTCTCCTGGGCCAGGGCATCTTTGAGCACCAACATGTCACGTTTTAAACGTAGACCGAAGCGGCGACGACTGATGCGCAGCACCCTGAAGGGGGCCTTATGTAATTTACGATAAATTTTCATGGCGCGATTGTCTCATAAGCCCAGCGCAAGACCTATCTTTTCCTGATACTCTTTTTGCCTTAGATGAGGCTGGGTGCAAGACGTTGCAGCAGGGTCTGGCTGCGAAGGGCGGCGCCCTTATCCTGGCTCACCATGGCCGAAACGATGGCACCTTCTTTCATCAGGCAGATAAGGTCTAACAGGGCTTCGTTTGGCTGGGAAAGGCGCTTGCCAATCAGCTCTCGAACCGCCTGTTTATGAAACTTGGCGAAGCGCGATACCTGACAGCGGCAGTCGCCACATTCGATGGCGGAGTTGATAAACAGGCAGCCGTGAAACTGACTCAGCTCGGGTACCCGGTCGTTAAACCAGTCATCCAGCGCGCTGAAGAGGGCCTCGATCACGCCGAGATCGTCCTGAGCTGGCGTAAGGCGCTCCTCCAGCCAGTGGATGAAGATCTGGTGACGGGTTTCGAGCACCGCCACTATCAGGGCTTCCTTGCTGCTGAAGTGATGATACAGGGTCTTCTTGGCTACCCCGGATACCTTAAGCACCTCGTTGATCCCCACAAGATTGATGCCCCGCTCGGTAAAGAGGGAGAGGGCGGTATCGATTAGCAACTGTCTCTTATCTGTCATCTTAGCCTCGCTTTTTTTATATCTTGACATTGGTAGACCAAGTTGTCTACTCTTGTGGGTAGACAGACTTGTCTACACAAGGCTTGCCAACATCAGGCTTGTTTATATAAGGGAGTTAAGAGATCAAGATGAATAAACTGGCATTTGCGTTAATCTCCGGCCTGGGGGCCGCCTTGGCCATCGGCCTGTTGTCCTTTGCGGAAACCCTGCAGTCGGACATAGTGCTGCTCATGGTGCCTTTCGGCGCTACCGCGGTATTGGTGTTTGGGGTGCCGGACAGCCCCCTGGCCCAGCCGAAGAACGTGATCTTCGGTCATCTGCTGACCTGCGCGATCGGCCTCTATTTCGTTCACTATGTCGGGGTGAGCCCGCTGACCCTGGCGATCGCGACCGGGCTCGCGGTCAGCGGCATGCTGCTGACCAAGACGACCCATCCACCGGCGGGCGCCACGCCGCTGTTGGTGATGTTAACCGGGCAGGATTGGAGTTTTCTGGTTTCCCCCGTGTTGTCCGGCGCCCTGATCATAGTGCTTGTGGGTAAACTGATCGCCCTGATGCACAAACGACTGGAGCGGCAGCAGCGCGCGGCGCTGGATTAGATCATCCTCTAAAAGCCTGTACTTATGGCTAGGGCAAGATACAACTTTTGTGCGTAATTTCAGTAGGCTAGATTGGTATAGGCTATACTTTTGATTTGGTCATGGGTGGGTGATTTGGCTTAGACCTCTGTAGCTAGACTTAAGCTAGACTTGGTTTGAGTCGCCCCTTACCCGTGGGCTCGTCAGCGCAGGCCGCTCGGCAAAAGGATGAAGAGTGAATGCACCACCCATTTAAGCCGTTCAAAATCTATAGTCTGGCCATCTTATATGTTGTCTTTCTGGTGGGGGCCTTCTCTATCCTGATGGCCAGCATCGACCAGTCTCAGCGCGACTGGAAACGCCACACCTATGAGGCGCTGGAGAAGACCGCATATTTCAACGACGCCATGGTAGCCCTGGGTTACGGCGGCTTTATCCACGACTTTAAGAATGCGGTGATCCGCCAGGATTTGAGCTATCTGAGGCGGGCGGAAACCGAGATAGAGCTGGGGTTAGACTCGCTGCAGAAATACCTGCAACGGGCGCCCGAGCATACCGCCGAGGTGCGGGCGATCCAGTCTGTGGTCAGCCAATATCGCCATAACCTGCCTAAACTCAGGCAGATGTTGGAGGAGAAGCAGTCGGTGGCGGATATCGACCGGGTGGTTCGCGTCGACGATACCCCGGCTATCGAGGCGATAGAGGCCATACTCTCAAGCCATGCCCAAAGCCCCAGCAGTCTGTTCGAGCAGGCAAGCAGCGCCCATCAGCGGGTGAATCATATGCTGCTGGTGATCCTCTGCGCCCTGGTGCTGGTCAGCATCTTAGTGTTTAGCTTTATCCGTTATGTGAATAAACGCCTGGCGATCAAGCTCAAGGATCTCGAGGTGATCTTCCGCTGCGCCCCCAACGCCATCTTCTCGGTGAACGAACATGGCACCATCATCTCTGCCAATCGTGAGACCATGCGCCTGTTTGGCTTCTCCGAGCGGGCGCTCAACAAGATCAATGTCGACGACCTGGTGCCCAGCGCCACCAAGGAGAAGCACAAGAAGCTGCGCCTCGAGTTTCAAAAATCAGACCGGGTGCAGCCCATGTCCCAGCGCAACACCATCTTCTACGGCAAGAAGCTTAACGGCGACGTGTTTCCCGCCAGCATCTCTATCGCTACCTATGGGGTGGGGGATGAGAAGCACAGCATCGTGGTGATCAAAGATCTCAGCGATGAGATGCAGTACAAGTCCCAGGCCAATACCGATCCCCTGACTAAGGTCGCCAACCGCCGCGCCATCAATCGCCAGCTGGCGGCGGCCATCAGCCGCAGCAATCGTCAGCAGACCCCGCTTGCGGTGTGTATCTTCGATATCGATCACTTTAAGGCGGTCAACGATAAACATGGCCATCTGGTGGGGGATGACGTGTTGCAGCGGGTGGCTAAGATCTTCAGCGACGCCATACGTAAGACAGACTTCGTTGGCCGCTGGGGAGGCGAGGAGTTTGTGATCATCCTGGAAGACACAGACAAAGAGGGCGCCAAGCATTTTGCCGACAAGCTGAGGCAAGAGGTGAAGCGCCGCAGTCAGGGGATAGATTTCCCCGTGGCCATAACCTTAAGCGCCGGTGTATCAGTCTATTGTCAGGACGACAAGCAAGATTGTTTGTTTAACCACGCCGATCAGGCCCTCTACCGCGCCAAGGAGAGCGGCCGCGACTGCGTGGTAGTGATTTAACGCGGCTAATCTAAATCTCTGTCATAAAAAGTGATGTAAAAGCTTATCCTGCGCGCATCGCCAGCAGGGCAGGAACATCCAACGGCTGCTGATAGCGGTTAAAGCGCTTTTCCTTGCTCTCTATGGTGTAGATAGACATGCGATCGGCTAGCTCGTTGCCCTCGATCCCTACGTGGGCCGCCACATGGCTGAGCTTGAGCTTATCCTTCAGGCTATCGTACAGCTCATGGGCCTCCTGGATCACGCTTAAGTTCGCTATCTCCCCCGTCTTACGGCGCCAGCCATTAGCTTTCCAGCCATAGGCCCACAGGGAGATACACTTGATGGCATATTGGGAGTCGCTGTGAATATGCACGCTAAGCCCCTGCTCAAGGTATTGCCTGGTCATCAAGAGCGCCTGATGCAGGGCATTTAACTCGGCGGTATTGTTGGTGCCATTGGGGTTGTAGAGTCCATACCAGAGCTCGGCCAACTCGCCTTTTTTATAGAGCGCCAGGCCAGAACCCGCCTCACCTGGATTGGGCTCGCAGCCGCCATCGGTGTAGATATCGATATCGCTGTCTGGCTGCTCGCTAGCGGCGGGCTTGTTTGGCTTGGATGCCGCCGGCTTAGCCTTACTGCTAGCGATTTTGCCTGTTTTGCCAGCGCCAAAGGCGGCCTCGGCTTCGGCCTGGGTCTTAAACGATTTATAGCGCGCGCCGGCAAAGCCATCGACCAGTGCCTTGGTCTGGGGCCAATTGGTAAAGATGCCGGTCTCGCGTCCTGCCCACACCACATAATATTTGCTTGCCATCTGTCTCTCCCTCTTGTTTTTTGCGCTTGGGTCAGTCGTCTTGCTTGCAGCTTTGCAGCAGCTTGACGAAGAAGGCCCCGCCCTTACGCTCGGCAAAGGCGATGTTGCGGTCGGGGATCGACTCGGGATCCTCATAGTCGGCTAGAGCGCGCTCCATGCTTGCCTCACGTATGATGTGCAAGGTGGGATAAGGGGCGCGGTTGGTGTAGTTGGCGGCGCTGTCTTGTGGCTCGCCATCGAAGCAGTAGTCGGGGTGGAAGCTGGCCAGTTGAAACACCCCTTCGAAGCCCTGATCGATCAGCAATGCGTTGGCGATATCCACCAGATCCAGATAGTGATAAAAGCCTTCGAAGCCTCGCGGCAGGATAAACAGGGTAGTCTCGGTTTGCGGATGCTCCTCGAGGTAGTGGCACTCGTCGATCAGCGCGTTTAATACGGCTTCCAACTGATGTTGCTCCACCACCTTGTAGCGTATGCTGTTGCGCTCCACTTCCCGGCGGGCGAAGGGGCAGATGTTGTACTTCATGATCACCTTCTCGACCCAATTCTGGGTGGCTAAGGCGACGCCTCTTTCTTCGGCGTTGTGATTGCGCTCAGTCGCTGCCACGGCTGCTCCCTATGATGCGGTTTTTGTTTGGGTTATTGAGGAGCGATCATAGGGATGATAGAGGCCACAAGCAAGAGCGCCATGGCGATGTTAAAGGCTTTTTGCTGACCCTGATGCTTAAGTAGCCGCTTGAGCGCCACGCCGAAGCCGAGCCACACCAGGGCGCAAGGCAGGGCGACGCTGAAGAAGACGCTGGCAATGGTGAGCACCTGAGGCGTCAGCGGCTTGTCCATCACGGTAAAGGTGGCGATAGCGCCGACGGCCATGATCCAGCCCTTAGGGTTGACCCACTGAAAGGCTGCGGCCTGCAGGAAGGAGAGGGGCTTTGCCGTCTGTTTGCCCTCCATGCGGCTGCTGCTATTGGCGATCAACCAGGCCAGGTAGAGCAGGTAAGCGATGCCGACATACTTGATGATAAGGTGCAGCAGGGGATAGGCCTGAAACACGGCGCTTAGCCCAAGTCCAATCGCCAGTACCATGCAGGGAAAACCGATACAGATCCCCGCCAGATGGGGCAGGCTCAGGCGGATGCCAAAGTTTACCCCAGAGGTCATCAACATGATGTTGTTGGGCCCTGGGGTGATCCCCGAGGAAAAGGCAAATAGGGCGATGGCGAAAACCAGTTCCATTAACGGCGTGTCTCTAAGGTGTTTAGTCGAGGCGCTATGATCTCAAGGCTTGTCTCTGCTGACCAGCAAATTTTTTCATTTCCGAAACTTCGCTATAACTTACTGTAAAAATTAATTTTGTCAGATTATCTCTGTGGGAATTTGTACATTCCTAATGTAAATCTTCTGCCGAACACTTGCAATAATATATTGTATAAAATATAACAGTGTTGCCATAAATTGTTAACTCTGGGTTAACAAGGATGTGCTAAACGCTCGATATAACGCCTCAGAGAAGGCGAACCGGGCTAATTCAACCTGAGTAATGAGCGGCCTTTAATGGTCGTTCGGTCTGGAGACCACCCAATATGACAACCAATATGACAAATAAAACATTAGGCGGCGCTCGCCGCTTTACCCCAACCGTGCTGGCCTTGGCCTGCTCGCTACTGGCGACTCCGCTCGTGCTGCATGCCCAAGATGTTCAGCCACAAGGCATGCCGGCAAAGGATGTAAAAGGCCCTCTTTCGATAAAAGCCGCGCCGTCGACAAAAGCCGCACCGCCAACCCAACTGGCGCCTGCCCAGAAGATGAAGCCGTCTGCCGACAAGGCCGCTGCGAGTTCTCGATTCGACAAGTCTGCGCGCAAGCCCATAGGGGCACGTGATGCGGAGCAGGGCGAAGGCGTGAGGCCTGAGAAGCGTGATAGCAAATTGGAGAAGGGGAGCAAGGGGCAATCGGCGCTGCCGGGCATGAAGGGCAATCAAGGCGCGACCGGGCCAGCGGCCGAGGTGGATGCCTGTAACGGTTACAGCCAGTTCGACAGCCTGAGTGGCCAGGCGCTGTACGATTTTGTTCGCCAGGCTGAGTTTTCCTGTATCTCCGAGCTCTATTCTCGCAACGATGCCACCGCGGTCAAGGTGTATCAGGCCGATAACGTGGTGGCTGTGGCGAATCTGGCCAAGGCAACGGCTGCAAGTTACGATAGCAGCAACGGCGGCGAGCTGTTTAACCTGTTCTACTTCCTGCGCGGCGCCTTCTACATAGAGTATTACAACGATGATCTCAGCTATGGTGACAGCCGCGCCAGCGATGCCATGCGTGAGCTGCTACTGGAATATGCCAAGAACCCGGCCTTTAACAGCCTGAGCGACATGCAGGGCAACACACTGCAGGAATATTTCATCGCCTGGGACAGCTCCTACAACTACTATGATTCGGTGGCCGTGATAACCGATTATCTGAATCAGTTTAGCGAGCAGCATCTGGCGTCCTGGTACCACAGAAGCGCGCTGACCAAGGCGCTGACCACCCTGTATCGCGGCAACTGGGATGAAAAATATACCAAGGCGTCGATGGAGTATGATGCCCTGCGCGCCGCCTTGCTTAAAGTGGCGACCTCTGACTACATCATCAACTCGCAGTATGCCTTCGAGTCCTCGGATGCCTTTCACGAGTTTGGCCGTTTCTACGAGTATCAGGCCTACTGGAAACTACCAGATAGCCTGAAAACGGCCCTCAACAGCGGCGTGCAGCAATATATGGCCAAGTTTAGCCGTCTCTCTAAGCAGTGGGTGGATGCGGCCGGTTATCTGGATTACTACAACCCTGGCCAGTGCGACAGCTTCGGCATCTGCGGCTGGGAGGATGAGGTGGAAGCCAGCGTGCTTGCTATTCACTACAGCTGCTCGGACACCATCAAGATCCGCGCTCAGCAGCTGACGGATCAGGAGTTGCAGGCCTCTTGCGATCTCATGGGTGAGGAAGAGGGGCTGTTCCATCAGATCCTGGCAACCGGTGGTGAGCCAGTGGCGGACGACTACAACGAAGACCTGCAGGTCAATATCTTCGACAGCTATGACGACTATGATGTCTACGCGGGTATCATCTTCGGCATCAACACTGACAACGGCGGCATGTATCTGGAAGGCACGCCGTCGGATCCCGACAACCAGGCACGTTTTATCGCCCACGAGGCCACCTGGACCGACGACATCCTGGTGTGGAACCTGAGACACGAATATGTGCACTACTTAGATGGTCGCTTCAATCTTTATGGCGCCTTTAACTACTTCGATATTGATACTGGTAAGTCAGTGTGGTGGGCCGAGGGCCTCGCCGAATATATTTCCCATCAGAATCGTTACGATGAGGCGGTCGATATCGGCCGCAGCCAGGAATTTAGCCTGAGCGAGATCTTGTCTAACACCTATGACAGTGGTACCGACAGGGTCTATCGCTGGGGCTACCTGGCGGTGCGCTTCCTGTTCGAGCAGCACAGAAGCGATGTGGATGCTCTGTTAGTTCACGCCCGCGCTGGTGATACCTCGGCCTGGCTCAGCTATATCGACAACACTATCGGCACAAACTATGACGCAGAGTGGAACAGCTGGCTGCTGACGGTGAGTAGTAACGATACGCCGCTCGACGGTGGCATAGTGACCCCGGTCGACAGCGATGGCGACGGGGTGATCGACAGCGAAGATGCCTTCCCGAACGATCCGACCGAGTGGGCGGACGAGAATGGTAACGGTATCGGCGATAACGCCGATGCGACTAATGGTGGCGGGCAGACGGGGAACTGCGGCGCGGCAACGATCAGCGACGGCAATATAACCCAGGAGCAGGCCGAGTGTGTGGCCGGCACAGGGGTGAACTACTACTACACCTATGTCGAGCAGGATAATACTCAGCTCTATATCACCACCACGGGCGGTGAGGGCGATCTGGATATCTACTTTAACCAGCAGACCTGGGCGAGCCCGAGCGACTATGAGGTGAAGTCACAAAATAGCGGTAACGAGGAGTCAATCAGTGTGGTCGCCAACCGCGGTTGGGTCTATCTCTCGACGGTAGCTGTGACGCCATTTGAGGGCGTGAGTCTCAAGATCAGCCAGAGCGCCGGCACCACGCCGGATAACGGTTCGCCTCAGGTAGCGGATGCCTGCCTAAGCCAAAGCCCTTATAGCTATGGCGGGGTGGAGTTTGGTCAGGCGGTGTGTGTAGCCGACGGCCATTCCAGCTACTACTTCTATGTGCCGGCCAATACGGCGGCTATCGAGATCAACACCGCCCATGGTAGCGGCGATCTGAATCTCTACGCCAACGCAACGACCTGGGCGAGCCCGACGGCTTATCAGTTTAAGTCGGAAAACGTCGGTAACGGTGAGCAGATCCGCGTCGTTTCACCCGCCGAAGGCTGGTTTTACGTCAGCGCCGATGGTGCGCCTTCAAGCAGTGGCGCCAGTTTAGTGGTTACCCTGGAGAGCAACTAGGCACTTAGTATTTAACTAAGTTGCACTAAGTTAAGTTGTTCTTAGTTTCTCTAAGCTAAAAACGTCGGTATCTTGCCGGCGTTTTTTTATCTGCCTCATTCACCTCTTATTCGCTCATCTTCTTTTATCTTCTTTCATCTTCTCTTATGGCTGCTGGCCTTGGTCAATGTTTTTGGTCATTGATTTTGGTCATTGGTTTTGGCTGTCGTCGTATCACCTAGAAAGATGATTGTTAACGTTTTGTCAGCCTAGGTTCATGATCTTTCGCTTATACTTTGTCCAATCCGATACTTGGTCCAATCCGACTATCCCTGTGAAGGATGATTCCTAATAAGGACGAGGAGCCGAAATGAAATCTAGCTTGTTAAAACTGAGCCTGAACTTGGGCCTGAACTTGGGGCTAAAAATGGGCTTAGGCCTGTTGCTGATAACCGGCGTCACCGCCTGTAGCGTGACTCAAGAGGAGCCTCTACAACTGTCGATGGCGCCCGAGGATCGTCTGACCCTGGTGGCCAGCGGGGATTTGAGCTTCATCCAGGGGCAAGCTAGCCAAGATGTACAGGCATTTGCCTTGCATCCAGATTTCGAGCTACTCAATGTGGGGGAAGAGGTGAAGCCGGAACAGCTAAAATCCCGCATGCGGGGCGCCATCACAGGCGTGATGCAGGCCAAGGGCTATCGACAGGTGCCTGCATTGGATTCGCCAGATCTCTTGATCGGCTATGGCGTGGCCCTCGGCGATACCATGAGCGATGGTGAGATCCTGCAGAAAGTCGGGCTAGTGCCGGGTGTCTCGGCCCAAGGGGTGGACATGCGCCGCTTCGAGAAAGGCTCTGTGTTGCTTCTGGTGTTCGACCCTAGATTGATGGAGCCTAGCTGGCGGGTGTTAGCCCAGGGATTTACCCCGTTAAATCAAGACAGCACCCTGGCGGCGCAGCAGGCCGACGAGAGGCTTGCTCGGGTGATCAATAAGATGCTCAGCGAGTTGCCGCAGACCCCTTAATCAGTCTTAGCCAGAATCTTGTTAGCCAGAAGTTCGTAAGGCGGTGTTCGCGCACCCTTATAGGCATCTGATTGGCCGAAGCCGATAGGATTTACTAAGGTTTGTTAGGGTTAATGGGGTTTAGTAGGAAGGATTAAGCTTTACTAGAAGATAAGCTTTACTAGAAGATTAAGCTTTACTAGACGTTAGTTGGATTATTATCGACCTGCGTGTTCACTCAATTAAGTGCAGTCAATGTGAGCGCACCAAGCAGCGGTGAAGTTGGTCCCAGGCCTCATAGTAGGTCATTTATCAGATAAGGAGTATCGCCATGTTGTCATCTTTTAAACATCATCTGTCACGGGTTTTCGGCAGTAAGCCTTTGCCCCTGGTTGGCTCGTTCTTGATGGGCTTGTTCTTGATGGGCTTAGTGCTGATAACGCCGCTGACGGCCAACCGGGCGCTGGCGTCCGAGTGGCGAGAGCTGGCCCAGAAGACGGTCGATTATAAGGCCGAGGTGGATAAGGTGAAGCTGGGGCGCAAGGAGCAGAACCTAGCCAGTATTAAACTCAGGTGCGATCAGGGCACGGTTAACCTAAAACAGATCGAGCTCATCATGAGCGATGGTGAGTCGAAGAAGGTGGATAATCTCGGTGTCTTGACCAAGGGGTTGTCGAGCCGCGCCGTCACAGTGCCTAAGAGCGAGGGGCATCTTGAACGTATCGAGCTGGCTTATGACAGTGTTGGCAGTCAGGCGCTGGGGTTAGCCGGGGTTGCCAAGAAGGGCAAGATCACTGTGCTAGGCAAGGAAAAATCGAGTGAAAAAGAGCAAGCGAGTGACAAAGACTAGTGTTGTGAGAAAGCTAAGCTGCTAGCGCGTAAGAAAATACAGGCATTAGCGTACGCTCTCATATGTTCACTAACGCATTCTTGCTAACACACGCTTGCTAACACATTCTTACTAACTCTCTAACTCTCTAACTCTCTAACTCTCTAACTCTCTAACTCTCTAACTCTCTAACTCTCTAACTCTCTAACTCTCTAACGCACGAGTCGGAAAAAGCGCCGCCGGGTAACTGAGCGGCGCTCTTGTATCGGTTAGAAACGTCTCTTCACGCCAAGGTTGATGGTGGTGCCAAGGCCCTTGGTGTTGTAGCCCGCATAGGTAAAGGCCTGTGAACGCGCCGAGTAGTAATCTTCATTCAACAGGTTCTCTACCCCTAGGCTGAACTGCCAGTTATCCAATTGATAGCTGCTGCTGAGGTTCACCAGGTTGTAGTGACTCACCGGCCCCTGGGCGCCTACATACTGGCCATCGACCGTCTCGAAGCGCTTACGATCGCCCACATACAAGTAGTTGATGGCGATGTTGGCATCGTCGATCGGCTGCCAGTTGATAGAGGCGGTAAACTTAGGCGCCGAGATCACCTGGCCATCCAGGTAGATATCCTTCTCCGTGTCCTTACCCTCGACCCAGCTGTAGCTCATGTCTGTGGCCAGATTGTCCAGCCATTGGTAGGCCAGCTGCGCCTCATAGCCCCAGATCTTCTGCGGTGCGCGCACCGGCATGTAGACCCCAGTCGCGGCATCATAAGCGTTGCTGGTGCCCAGCTCTGAGGTGCTGCGATACGCCGCCAGCTCATAGCTTAGCTTGTCGTAATGGCCCGAGAAGCCCACCTCATAGTTGTCGACGATCGACGCCTCTGTCTGGATCAGCGAGATATCATTTACCGTGGCGGTGCGCAGCAGGCGGCCAAGATCTGAGATGTCCGCCCCCTGTGAGAAGCTGGCAAACGGGCTAAAGGCATCGACTAGCTGATAGCGCAGGCCCAGGTTATAGGTGGTGGAGGTGAAGTTAAGCTCGCCGCCCTTAACGTCGAACGGCACAGAGCAGGTGTCGGCGCTGCGGCACACCTTGAGGGTCTTGTAATCGTCTATGGCGATATCGACTCTGTCGTGGCGCACGCCAGCTTTGACAATCCAGTCATCATGAATGGTCAACTTGGTTTGTAGATAACCGGCCAGGTTGCTCATGTCCATCTCGGGCACCCAGATGCGACCATCGTTTAGCGGCTGCGAGCTGACATCGTTCAGGGCATCGATACCATAGATGAAGCTGGCCGACACATTGTCCCAGTCGGCGTAGCTGTTGAGGTTGACTCGCAGGCCACGTTTCTCTGAGCAGATCAGTGACTGGCCGCCATCATAGCCTTCGCTGGGGTTGGCCAGCGCGGCTGAGTAGAAGAACATGTTTTCGATCTTCTGGTAGTAGGCGTCCAAGGTGAGCTGGGTCTGGTTGAAGATCTCCTGATCTGTGTATTTCAGCATCAGGTTGTGGTTGCCTCGCGGCCCCTGAGGTACGCCCGGTTTAGGCTCGCTGCTCTTGATGGCGTAGGTTTTCTTGCCGCTGTTGACGCTGCCGGTAACATCCATGAGATCGGCGTTTTGCTGTGCCTCATAGTAGTTGTAGGTCAGCTGCACCTGCTTCTCGCTGTCAAACTCATAGGCCAGCTTAGTGAACAGGTTTTGCGACTTGGTTTCCGACAGGCCGTAAATTAAGCCAATGATATCGCCCTCGGCGTCATATTCGAGCCCAGTCTCCTCCTCGGCGGCGCTGACCACATAGCTGAACTTATCCAGGTTGCCGTCAACGCTGGCGTGGTAGCGGTAACCTGCGCTGTCTTCAAATTTGACCGCACTGAATTTACTCGAGGCGCCCAGCTCAACGCTGGCCTTGGCATCGCTGCTTGGGGTCTTGGTGATGTAGTTGATGATCCCGCCCGAGGCGCCGTTGCCATAGATGGAGGTTGCACCCTTGATCACCTCGATGCGCTCAATCGCGCTGGGATCGATAGAGCGAATGCCCAGGCTGCCGTTTCTCAGCGGGGTAGACTGAGGTACGCCGTCGATCATCACCAGCGCCTTACGGCCACGCAGTGTCTGACCGGCATTACTCGAGGTGCCTGTGCTGGGGGCCATGCCCGGCACGCGAAACGCCAGCATGTTCTGCAGTTCAGAGGTGATCAACATATCCTGCGCCAGGGTCTTGTTGTCGATCAGGGTCACCGAAGAGGGCACCTCCTCTATGCTTTCGGCGCTGCGGCTACCCGTGACAATAATGCGTTCTATGCTGGCATCGGCCGCAACGGCCGTTTGACTCATCAGCCCAAGGCAGAAGAGGCTGGTGTAGAGGGCCAAAGGTGATCTCTTTAAAGGAAGGTGAGCGGGCATCAAATTTTCCTAAGGTTAAGTACGAAAAAAGGTTGAATAATGATTTGATACGAATGATATAGATTATCATTTAAGTTTGCTCGGGATTTACATATGTTACATTTTTGTGTCGGCTAGGCTCGCGTTTGGAATCGGCTGTTGCTTCAGCTGAAGTGTTAGCTGTGGGAAAGGGGACGGCAGTGCTGTAAGTGACATTGCTTCAAGCGGAGTAGCGGTGCTTTAACCCCCTGAATTTGCATAAACAAACTGCATTACAGCTTATCGAAAAATTTACATTCGATTGGCGATGAAAATGCCTGCATACCCTCGCCTGCATAACTTAGATATGCAGGAGAGGGTATGCAGGCGCAGGCATCTCAGTCGCTCGATCTGAGATCATTCGGCCTCGAAGCTGACCTCGTAGGCGGTAAATTTACGCAGGTTGATCACTCCTGTGTCGAAGATCAGGTATTGTCCCTTGATCCCCAGTAGGGTGCCGCTTACAACCGGATCCTTATCGAAGTTGTGAGAGGCTATCTTGGTGGGGAACTCGCTCACCGGATAGTCGATGGCCACTATCTCTTCATTCAACCGCTCGATGGCGTATTCGCCATGGGCCATCGCCAGGCTGTGAATGTGCTGCTCAATCTGTGGCAGCAGCTCTTCGGCGTGTTGCTTGAGCGGCAAAGGCTCGGCATTACCCTTCAGCATGGCGCGCCAGTTGGTCTTGTCGGCGATCATCTTGGCCAGCTCCACCTCGATAAGACCAGACAGCTGACGACTGGAGACCTTAAGGATTGGCAGGCCTTGGGTCGCGCCCTGATCTATCCAGCGGGTCGGCAGCTGTGTATGGCGGGTGATCCCCACCTTGAGTCCCGATGTATTTGACAGATAGACATAGTGCGGCACAAAACAGTTGGCCTCGCCCCACTCGGGCTCGCGGCAGGTGCCCTCGGCAAAATGGCAGGTCTCGGGCTTCATGATGCACATATCGCAGCTCGCCAGCTTCTTCATGCAGACGAAGCAGTGGCCCTGGGAGTAGCTCTTCTTGGTCTTCTTGCCGCAATTACAGCAGAAAATATTACCGGTATGGACCAGTTTGATACTGCTACCGATAAAGGGGTTCAGTTCGATTTCATTGTCGCCCACTAGCAGCTGATAATTGGCCAGGCCCTGCTCATCGAGCCTGGTGCGCATCTTCTTCAAAGTTCCTTGCATGACACTCTCAATTGCGTTGGAGTCATTCGCCGCGGCGCCGACTCTTCGTTAATTTTTGATGAGTGTAACAGTTAAAGGGGGGAAGATAAAAAGGAGGGGCTTAACTGAATGCCCGTTAATCAAGGTTGTTGTCAGATGGAGTGACCGTGTGTGCAGATACGACTGTGACACGCTGAGCGTCTTCTGACCTAAATGGATGTTGGGGAGGCAATTGAAGGCCGTATCTTCATGGCAATCTATCGCCTGCCCGGCGGGGGGAGGCGCAAGCACTCTTTTGGCACGCCGAGGTTCCGTCCCTGGAGGCTTCACGGCGGCGTCCATGCCGCCGAGAGCCAAAAGCGTGCTTACACCGGTATCTAAATGTCTCTTCGATTTGACCGTATTTAACTCGAAACGGATCAAAAATCTAACTTGGTTTTGCCCCATTGCGCGTTTTTCTAGATGGCAAATTTAGCAAAATGCTGATAAGTTCATTGTATACAGATAGTTAACTGTGCGCGTTTTTACTGGTCCAATGAGGTAAACGCGCATGCGCACTAATAAGCTGTTAGCTTTTAGGGGGGGGATTTTGAATATAGGAAGTATTGCACAGGGTAATTTTTATATTTTTTGCACTCTTTTTGGCTTATCTCTGATAGTTTCTAGCTTGACCTATTACGCCTCACAAGAGTCAGCATATCAAGAGGCATATATTGCTGAAAAACGTAACTTCGCAAAGATAGAATATGTAGTCTCAAAATTAAAGCTTGAAGTCGCACCTTTGCTCAAAGCACAGAGTGGAAAACCCTTTGAAGAAAAGTTTAACCATTTTGCCAGCCGAACAGATGATTTACACAAAAAAATATCAGCTCATGCCGTTGAAGCTGAATATTTGAGTTTACTATATAAACAAAAGGAAAGAGCATTTTATTTATTGCTCATTGCTTTTTTTGTCGGAACATTAGTTACTATATTTGGTTGCTACAACTGGTATAGTAAAGTGCAAAAGCTTTCAGATAAGCTAAAACTACAGGAAATCAAAGCTAACAAAGCAATTCAGCCGACCGCGAATGCGGCGGCTGATTGAAGCGTTAGGTGTGCGAAGCATCATTGATTAAGGAGCTAAGATGAAAGTTTGGCGTTTGAATATAAAAACTGCCGCTAAAACAGGGGTGAATCCACGGAAGTTTTGCTTAGATAACAATATTCTTGGTGCTGGTTGGAGTATTAGCCTAACGGGTGAGGTGGATTGGGAAAATTATATCCGTGAAGCTAAAGTAAAATTTAAAGGTCGAGGTCGTAGCTTTTCAGCAGCTATCAATGCAATTAAGAATAGAATGAAAGTTGGTGATCTATGTTGGACTAGAGATCATGACGGTAATTATTACTTAGGTGTTGTTTTAGGTGAGTGGGAATATAAAAGTGACTCAGAGTATCAAGCAGCTAATGTTGTTAATATCCGATCTTGTAAGTGGTTCAAAGTAGGGGCTGTGGATGTTGTTCCCGGCAAAGTAGTGAATAGCTATATTTCAGGTAGCACCATTCAACAGGTGAAAGGTCATGAGATTCTTACTTATTGCCAATATCTGGCAAACTCTTTATTAAAAGAAGAGCGTTATAAAATTTCAAAATCCAGTGAAGATATATTGACGTTATTGTCTAGTGATGATTGTGAAGATTTAGTCGCTTTATACATGCAACAAAAGCATGGTTTTATGGTTATACCTAGTTCTTGTAAAAGTGATACTGCTGTATATGAGTATGTAATGAAGCACTCAAAAACAGGAAGAAAAGCTGTAGCTCAGGTTAAGCACGGTAATGTTAACCTAAACATCGATGACTATCGAGATATCGAGGCGGAGGTTTATTTGCTGACAACGCGAGGACATTATCTCGGAGAGCCCATGGCACACATCCATTGTTTGAAGCCTGATATGGTTCTTGAGTTTGCAAAGTCAAACTATCACTTGATGCCAGATAGAATCCAAAATTGGATAGATTTTGGTGAAAAAATGCACACCTAACAAAGCGTTTAAGGCAGATTCCCAACGCATGGCATTTTTTATTCCATCGTTGGGTTTTGTGGTTACGGTGGTCTGGTTAGGATTCGTGGTGGCGTTGCTCACTACTTAACGCGGCGTTAGCCCATAGAAATTTTTATCCGAAACTGACAGGTTAGCGTTAAGGCTTTAACTCGAAAATGTCCAAAAACAACATAGGTTGACGGGGGCTCACTAAGTTTTCATTCGATTCGGGTACGCTGACGAGGTGTTTAACGCTGACCTCTCTCATGTCATGTCGATTTTGATACTTAACGTCACTCATCTGCCTAGTTTGGTTGCGAGACTTGATTGTTGTCGATGCAGATAAAAAAGGCCGCGGCGGGCGCCGCGGCAATGACCTCATCCAGGGGCGTTTGCCCGGGACTTTCTTCTTACCTCAATCGATAGCCTTAGAAGCTATAACGTGCGCCAATGGCGTAACGGGCGTCGTTTTGCTGTGCTAGCAGCATCTGCTCCTCGTGCCATCTAGTTTGCAGACTGATGCGCTTTTTAATCGTGCTCTTTTGGCTAGTGCCTCTGTTGGCCCACTTTCCTTTTTAGCGTTTTGATTGTTCTGTTTTTTATGTTGAACGAAGCGTTGTAAATGTTTAGGCCGCTCGGCAGAATAACGGATTGCCTTTGGCGTAATGGAATGGGGGATGTGTGGCAAATTTGATGTTATTGGTGGCGGCAGCCATTTGGGGGCTGGGCTTTGTCGCGCAGCGCCTGGGGATGGATCATCTCGAGCCATTTGCCTTCAATGGCCTGCGCTTCGTCATTGGCGCGCTGAGTCTGCTGCCGCTCATCTGGGTGATGCAACGTCAGGGCAGGTTAAAAGGCGTCTCCGATAAAGATTTTTTACGCCGGGTCCTGATTGGCGCCCTCGCTTGTGGTGGCATCTTGTTTATCGCCGCCTCCTTCCAACAGGTGGGTTTGCTGCACACCACGGCAGCTAATGCGGGTTTTATTACCGGGCTCTATATCGTGCTGGTGCCTGTGCTCGGCCTGCTGCTGAAACACAGCACTGGCACCAATACCTGGGTTGGCTGCGCCGTGGCGTCGGTGGGACTCTATTTCTTGAGTGTGGGCGATGATTTCAGCATCTCTTATGGCGATGGCTTACAGCTGATTGGCGCCATCTTTTGGGCCATGCATATCCTGGCGGTGGATCATTTCACCAATAGAGTCGCGCCAGTAGTGCTGGCCTGTGGTCAGTTCCTAGTATGTGCCCTGGCAAGCTTTGGGGTGTCGCTGGTGCTTGAAACCACCACAGTGGCGGGCGTTCAAGCGGCCTGGGCGGCGCTGGCCTACTCTGGGCTGGTCTCGGTCGGCGTAGCCTATACCCTGCAGGTGCTGGCGCAAAAGCACGCCCATCCGGCCCATGCGGCTATCATCTTGAGTCTGGAGACGGTATTTGCCGCCATAGGTGGCATGATGTTTCTGGGGGAGAGTCTCTCAGGCCGGGCGCTGTTTGGCTGTGGCCTGATGCTGCTGGGCATGCTAATCAGCCAGTTGCCGCTGCGCTATCTGGTGAAATCCAGGCACGAAAAAGCGGCATGATTGCCGCTTTTTTCTTGAACTATTCTTATACGAATAAACGATTACATGCTGACTAATCGACGATATCCAGCACCACGTCGTCACCTATGGTGTAGAGGGCCTGGGTGAGGCGCTGCTCGGCGGCCTCATCTTTCACGCTCAGGCTAAAGTTGGCGCGAAACAGGGCAACGCCCGTGTGGCTGGCGGTCTCGTAATGAGTGGACAGACGCTCGATGTTGGCGCCTAGTTCATTGATCTTGTTCGAGATGTCATGTACCAGACCGGGTCTGTCGTAGGCCACCAGAGAGTAGCGACGTATGGTCTGCGGCGCCTGAGTCTTACGGGTCTTGGCGTAGGTGAGGGTGAGGCCTTCGATGCATTCCAGATTTTCCAGCAGGGTGTCCCAGTTGGCGGCGGGAACTTCCAGCAGCAAGATGGCGGCAAAGATGCCGTCGATGTGGCGCAGCTCAGAGTCGAGCCAGTTACCGCCGTGGCGGCTGACGCTGTGGGCTATCTGTTCGACCAATCCTGGTTTATCGGCGACTTGCAGGGTGACTAAATATCGTAACATTTCGCATAGGCTCCATCAGTTGGTTGAGTGCGGTATCGCCACGCACCCCGGACGGGGCGCGGTTGAATCAATTTCCGGCATTAACAATATGAAAAGCGGCTGAAAAAGTTTAACAAGCTCCTATAATGATGACATTTTCTGGCTGTAACATTAGTGTCATCTTTGCGTCATATAATCCCGACTGTCAGAAAAGGGCTTGCCTCGATTCACTATAGTTAACATAGCAGAAACGACAATCCCAGCGAAAACTCTACTGAACAAAAATTAACGAGGTTCTTAATGGAAACTCAGGTCATTCAACCTGGTTCTACTGCAACAGATTTGTTGATGGGCAAGGGCTCCAGCAAGCGAGCATTTAAGGATAAGCTCACCCAGATAGGGGTGACGATGGGCGGCACCATGGTCTTCGTGGCGCTCTTGCTGATCTTTTTCTACTTACTCTATGTTGTAAAGCCGATTTTCGATGGGGCAGATGTCACGCCAGTGATAAATGTCGAACTGCAAGATGCCAAATCGCCAGCACTTATGGTGGGCAGCGACGAGCAAAACGAGATCCTCTACCGCGTGTCGCAGGATGGCGGGGTCAGCTTCTATAGCGCCCTTAGTGCCAGCCTGGTCAAGCAGGAGCAGATAAATGTACCGCAGGACGCCGAGATCGTCAGCAGCGTCGCCGGTGTACCGAGCGAGCAGCGCTTTGCCTTCGGTCTCTCAAATGGCCAGGTGATCATAGGCGGTGTTAACTTCGCCGTGACCTATCCCAATAACAAGCGCCTGATCACCCCAAGCCTGCGTTATCCGCTGGGCGCATCGCCGCTGCAGGTGTCTGAGTCGGGCACGCCACTTTATCAGCTGGCCTTCGCTTCGGCCTCTGACAAACTCAGCTTCGCCTACCATGATGCCAATGGTCGCTGGTTTCTGACTCGCCACAACGGCGAAGAGAACATGATGACCGAAGAGGTGGAGTGGGAAGCCACTACCAGTCAGATCCAGGAGGCGCCAGCTCAGGTCGATCAACAGTTGATGACCCCAGATCAGCGCCAGCTGTTGCTGCGCTCTGGCAATCGCCTGTACGTCTACGATATCCGCTATGTGGATGAGGTAGCGTTAAGTCAGGTGATCGAGCTTGAACGTGCCAAGACCAAGGTGACAGACGTTGCCCTGCTGGCCGGCGCCAGCTCGCTGCTGGTGAGCTATGACAATGGCCAAATCTTCCAGTATTTCCAGGTGAATGGCGACAAGGGTCGTCAGTATCAGGAGATCCGCGATTTTAAGAACAAGGCGGGCGTGAAGCGCATCGCCGGTGAGTTCTACCGTAAGAGCTTCGCCACAGTGAGCGAGTCTGGCGAGTTAGACCTGCTTTATACCACGAGTCAGCGCAAACTCTTCACCGAGACTTTCGATCTGGCCCACGCCACCCAGATGGGTTTTAGCCCACGTGCCAACGCCCTGGTGGTCGAGGCAGGTAACAAGCTGCATCTGTTTGCGGTGGAAAACAGCCACCCAGAGGTGTCTTGGAGCGCCATGTGGAGCAAGGTATGGTACGAAGGTTACCCTGAGCCGCAATATGTGTGGCAGTCGACCTCAGGCTCGGATGACTTCGAAGCCAAGCTCAGCCTGATGCCGCTGGCCTTCGGCACCATGAAGGCTGCGCTGTACGCCATGCTATTCGCGACGCCTTTGGCGATTGCCGGCGCCGTCTATACCGCCTATTTCATGTCGCCAAAAGTGCGCGCCGTGGTGAAGCCGACCATCGAGATCATGGAAGCCTTGCCGACGGTTATTCTTGGCTTCCTTGCCGGTCTCTGGTTGGCACCGCTTATCGAGGATCACCTGCCGGGGATCATCATGCTGCTGGTGCTCCTGCCTATCAGTATTTTGTTGACGGCGCTGGGCTGGTACAAGTTGCCGGGTCGCTGGAAGCAGCGTCTGCCTGAGACATACCAAGAGCTGATGCTGATACCTGTTATCTGTTTCGTGGGCTGGTTTGCCTTCTATATCAGTCCGAGTATCGAAGTGGCCTTCTTCGGCGGCGATACCCGTCTGTTTATCACCAATGAGCTGGGGATCACCTTCGACCAACGTAACGCGCTGGTAGTGGGTATCGCCATGGGCTTTGCGGTTATCCCAACCATCTTCTCTATCGCCGAAGACGCCGTGTTCTCTGTACCGCGTCACCTGTCTAACGGCAGCCTGGCGCTGGGCGCAACTAACTGGCAGACCCTGACCCGCGTGGTACTACTTACCGCGAGCCCGGGGATCTTCTCTGCCGTCATGATGGGCCTTGGCCGCGCCGTGGGTGAGACCATGATCGTGCTTATGGCTACCGGTAACACCGCCATCATGGAGTGGAGCGTGTTCGAGGGGATGCGTACCCTGGCGGCTAACATCGCCGTGGAGATGCCTGAATCGGCTATCGGCAGCTCGCACTACCGCGTGCTGTTCCTGGCGGCCTTCGTACTGTTTATCTTCACCTTCCTGTTTAACACCATCGCCGAGGTGGTGAGACAGCGTCTGCGTGAACGCTACAGTTCACTCTAAGGGAGGCTGGCATGTTATCGATTTTTAATTTTTCGCCTGTGACGTTAAGAGGCCAATGTAATGGGTAAGTGGTTTAAGTCGGGCTCCCCCTGGATCTGGATGACAGGTGGCGCCGTGAGTATCAGTTTGATCGCCGTGTTGGGCTTGTTGCTGTTGATCGCCTGGCGAGGTTTGAGCTACTTCTGGCCGGCAGATATCTACCAGTGGGAAGTGGTGGATCAGCATGGCAAGCGCTCAACCATTATCGGTGAGATCTACGACAAGGAAGAGGTGCCAACCGAGCGCCTGATCTCTGCCGGGCACAAGTTTAGCGAAGACCCAGGTGAGCTGGTGACTCGCTACCTTATTAAGACGGGTAACCGTGAGTTCGTCGGCCTGGATTTTCGCTGGGTGCTGGAGACAGACATACTGTCACGCACCATGCCAACCGATCTGGCAAAGCTTGAGCGTAGCAAGAACGGTGACTTCTTCGGCTATCCAATCGCCATCATAGAAGATGGTAAGCGCCTGGCGCTGGACGATGTGGAAGCCTCGTTTGAAGAGCATATCGAGCGCGCGGTCGCCCTGAGCGACAAAGCCACCACGCTGCAAAAGCGTGAAATTGGCGCGGTGAACTATGCGCTGGAAAACCTGCGTCTGAAAGAGCGTCGCTATGAGCTGGACAACGCACTGACCGACAGCCGCAAGGCAGAGCTGGCGGCCGAGCGTGACAAGCTGCAAGCTGAGTACAAGGTACTCGAAAAATCCTTCTTCGATCTGCGTGAAGAGGCGGGCCGCGATGCGGTGATCGTCCGTGACATGCGCGGCGAAGAGGTGACCCTTAAACTCGATAGCATCTTAGGTGTTACTTACTCTAACCGCCTTGGCATCATGGGTAAGATTGGCCACTGGTTTAGCGGCGTGGGTAACTTCGTTAGCGCCGATCCCCGCGAGGCCAACACTGAGGGTGGTGTCTTCCCGGCAATCTTCGGTACCGTCTTCATGGTGCTGCTGATGGCGGTGATTGTGACCCCATTTGGCGTGGTCGCGGCTATCTATCTGCATGAATATGCGAAGAAAGGCCCAATTACTAAGATGATCCGCATCGCGGTGATCAACCTGGCGGGGGTACCGTCGATCGTGTACGGCGTATTTGGTCTTGGCTTCTTCGTCTACATGCTGGGTGGCTCAATCGACCAACTCTTCTTCCCAGAAGCATTGCCGGCACCGACCTTTGGTTCGCCCGGGGTGATCTGGTCGGCACTGACCCTGGCAATTCTGACCCTGCCTGTGGTGATCGTTTCGACCGAAGAGGGTCTGAGCCGTATTCCTAGCTCTGTCCGTCAAGGCAGCCTGGCACTGGGCGCGACTAAGGCAGAGACCCTGTGGCGCATCATCATCCCTATGGCGAGCCCGGCAATCATGACAGGTCTTATCCTGGCGGTTGCCCGCGCGGCCGGTGAGGTAGCGCCGCTGATGCTGGTGGGTGTGGTGAAGCTGGCACCGACCCTGCCGATCGATATGAACTTCCCCTTCGTGCATCTGGAGCGTAAGTTCATGCACCTGGGTTTCCATATTTATGATGTGGGCTTCCAGAGCCCCAACGTTGAGGCGGCGCGTCCCTTGGTTTACGCGACCTCCTTCCTGTTAGTGTCTGTGATCGTGAGTCTTAACCTGACCGCCATTGCCGTGCGTAACCACCTGCGTGAGAAGTATCGCTCGCTGGAACACTAACCTAAAACCCGAATTAATCGCGCCTGGGCTAGGCTAGGGCGCGAATAACCTTTATCCTGAAGTGATTAGGAACAGATATGATTTCGATAGATCAGTCGGTAATGAAAACAGAGACTTTAGACTTAAATAATTTAAGCAGCGAGCAGACCGCACTTGAGATCCGTAACTTAGATCTAAAATATGGCGACAAGCAGGCCCTGTTTGACGTGTCGATGAAGATCCCTAAGAAGAAGGTGACCGCCTTCATCGGCCCCAGTGGTTGTGGTAAGTCAACCTTGTTGCGCTGCATCAACCGCATGAACGATCTGGTGGATAACTGTAATATCGACGGTGAGATCCTGCTGCACGGCCAGAACATCTATGACAAGAAGGTGGATGTCGCCTCCTTGCGTCGCAACGTCGGTATGGTGTTCCAGCGTCCAAACCCTTTCCCTAAGTCTATCTATGAGAATGTGGTTTACGGTCTGCGCCTGCAGGGCATCAACAACCGTCGTCAATTGGATGAAGCCGCCGAGCGCTCGCTGCGCGGCGCGGCGATTTGGGATGAGGTGAAAGATCGTCTGCATGACAACGCCTTCGGCCTGTCTGGTGGTCAGCAGCAGCGTCTGGTGATTGCCCGCGCCATCGCCATCGAACCTGAAGTCTTGCTGCTCGATGAGCCGACCTCGGCACTGGATCCTATCTCGACCCTGACCATCGAAGAGCTAATCACTGAGCTGAAGGCTAAGTATACCGTGGTGATCGTGACCCACAACATGCAACAGGCGGCGCGTGTGTCGGATCAAACCGCCTTCATGTACATGGGCGAGCTGGTGGAGTATGCCGACACCAACACCATCTTTACCACGCCGAAGAAGAAAAAGACCGAAGATTACATCACGGGTCGTTACGGTTAATTGGGCCGCTGCCAACTGAATTGCAAGAATTGATAAGGTTGAATGTCAATGGAAAACATGAACTTAAATAAACATATCTCGGGTCAGTTCAATGCCGAGCTCGACGATATCCGTAACCGCGTATTGGCGATGGGTGGCCTAGTTGAGCGTCAACTGGAGCAGGCCCTGGACGCCCTGGGTAACCTGGATGCCGATCTGGCGCAGAAGGTGATTGATGGTGACCACAGCGTCAATGGTATGGAGGTCTCTATCGATGAAGAGTGTACCCGTATCATCGCCAAGCGCCAGCCTGCCGCCAGCGACTTGCGTCTGATCATCGCCATCTCTAAGACGATTGCCGACCTTGAGCGTATCGGCGATGCCTGCGTGAAGATCGCCGCCGCGGCGCTGGATAAGCGTCTCAAGAACCAGCAGCCTCTGTTGGTGAGCATAGAGCATATGGGCCGTCACGCGACTCGCACTCTGCACTCGACCCTGGATGCGCTGGCGCGTATGGACGCCGACGTGGCCATCGAGCTGCACAAGGAAGATAGCAAGCTAGATAGCGAATACGAGGGTATTATCCGTCAGCTGATGACCTATATGATGGAAGATCCTCGCTCTATCCCAGAAGTGCTCGACGTACTCTGGGCGGCGCGCGCCGTAGAGCGCGTGGGCGACAGATGCCAGAACATCTGCGAATACATCATCTACTATGTTAAGGGTAAGGACGTACGTCACACCTCTTATGAAGAGATGAAGCAGATCTAAGCCCTGCACTGAGTCTTAAATCCTCAATGAAGAAAAGCAGCCTAAGGGCTGCTTTTTTGTGTCTGTTTTTGAGGCAATTGTCTGGCATCTAACCTACTTGATTGCTAACTGCTTGATGCGCTTTCTTATTTGCGTTAGTGTCCTTAGCCAGAACGGATATCGAACGAGAGAATGGCGCCGATGAATAGAGCGAAAGGCGTTTAAGCGGTTATGGCATGGACCTGTCCTCAATGCGGCTGGAAAGATAAACCCAGTCAGCACAAATATTATGCGTCGAAAGGCTTGGCCCGGCCTAGCTGTAATGTGTGCAATCCTTCATTTAAGCAGAGACTTCCAGGCCTAAGGCGTGACCTTATTATCGGCTCATTTTCGAATGCTTATATGGGCTATGGCCCCTTGGCCTCCTTACCCTATATTCCCCTGGTGATGCTGTTGCCGGTCACCGTTCTCTTTTGGGTTCACGGGACTGCGGCCATAGTGTTAAGCCTGCTGTTATTCATCGTAGGATGGCTTAGCAATGCTTATATCGCCACTAAGGTTGGGGAACTGATTCGCCATCGCCTGCAGCGAGGTAGGTCGATTTATGGCCTTGTGCTTGGCTATTACGCGCCTTTGTTGCTGGTGCTGGTAGCGGCGCTGATATTGGCACCATTTTTTATTTAACAGGGAGATGTTATGGATATATACGATATTTTTCAAAACTTCAGAATCAACGAGTTAGCAAGGGAAGCTGGGCAGGCGAAGTCTCACGCCAGAGCCAATGAGGTAAGCTTGCAGGGCCTTCAAGATCAGATCGATCACCTCTCCATGGTGTGTCTGGCCATGTCTGAGTTATTGGAGGAGATAGGCTTTAACAAGGAGATGCTGGTCGCCAAGATCCAGGAGATCGATCTGCGCGATGGCAAGCTCGATGGAAAATTTACCCCGGCCATTCATTGCTCCGGTTGTGGTAGAAAACTAGCGCCGCGTCATGTTACCTGTCTCTATTGCGGCGCCAAGGTGAAGAGTAACTCGGTGGTGCAATCACAACATGGTCGCTAATTTTTTTATCTAGAACAAAGGTCTTGGAAAGCTTAGACGATGCGCTAGCAACTTGAGCGTTAGCAACTTAAGCGCTAGCAAACTAGGCGCAATCAAACTAAGCGCTAGCGAGGAGAGCAAGATGAAACGAGTTGGTAACACCGAGATTTTGCCTGTGCACAAGGCGAGCTGTCATTGCGGCGCGGTGGAGTTGGCCTTGAGTTTACCCAATGGCATACAGAAACCCAGGCGCTGTGATTGCTCCATCTGTCGCCGCAAGGGGGCTATCGTAGTCTCGGTGACGCTAGACGGACTAAGAGTTGTTAAGGGGCAAGAGCAGCTTAAGCTGTACCAGTTTAATACCCATACTGCTAAGCATTATTTCTGCGGGATTTGCGGCATCTATACCCATCATCAGCGCCGCTCTAACCCAGAGGAGTATGGTGTTAATTTGGGATGTCTCGAACGCGTGAATCCTTATGATATCGGCGAGGTGGTTACTAGTGACGGGGTGAACCATCCTGCCGATAACTAGCCTGGCTTAGGCTTCGAGCTCAGTGCTTTAGGCTCTGGGCTCAGGGCTGTTTGGCGGTTTGAGCGCTAATATGAGCTAAAAACAGCTTAGTTCCGACTGGGGATGGGATGATACACAAGGAGATCGGTTGTCGTGTTTGAGATGTTCGATAAGGGTATTGGCCGCAAGATAAGCACTGGTGTCGCAGTCTTGTTCGCCCTCGTATTAGCCTATAGCTTAACTAAGGGAGGCTACACGTACATCAAGGATGTAGCGATGACTAAGCCCTTGTTTATTTATACTAATCCCGTCTGGGGGCTCTGGCTTCTCTTGCTGCTTGGCGCGCGCCAACGCGTGAGCATGTTTGTGACAGTGCTGATTTTGTTCTCCTTGCCCCTGTTTGCGGCCGCGGCCTTCTATCTTGGCTATTGGCCGCTAAGTACCTCTTTGATCGGCGGCGAGGTGCCGAGCCTAGGTCAGCTAAGCGATTGGTTTCTGACCTTAGCCTACGGCCCCTACGGGGCGCAGTTTGACTATTTTGCTATCGCCAATCGGCTGTCAAACTTTCCTTTCTACCGCGAATCTATGTTGATGGTGATGTGCTCTATGGCCCTATCCATGGCGACGTTGATTCCCACCGCCCACACAAGTTTGATTGAGTACTTGGCGGCTAGACGCGACTTGGATGAAGAACCCATAAGCCCGTGGTCCATGTTACTGTCTCTGCTTGGGCAGCTAGTGTTGATCGCCCTGTTTTACAATATTGTCTACCCGCTGTTTTCCTTCGCCGGTAACTTGCCCACGGGGCTTAACTATCTGGCGGTCTGGACGCTTTTGCTTACCCCGCTATTTGGGCTTAGCGTTGCGCGCTTTAATCGTCGATTGTCCGGTGAGCAAAAGCTAGGGGTCTGGTTGGTGCGTTACTTTGCCTTGACCTTACTGGCTATCTTGGTGGGGTATATCTGGGAGAACGTCGATGACTTGCTGGCAATTTTTGCCCTCATCAGGCAGGGCGAAAGCATGCAGGTCCTCTCATTATTGTTTTTGTTGAGCCCACTATTTGCCCTTTACATGTTAACTAGCGTAAAAAAGGGGAAGGCGTAATGAAGAATCATCTGACTTTAACACTAGTTGCGCTCACCCTTGCGCTGCTACAAGCCGGTTGTACGCAAGAGTCTTCAACTTTTTCTAATAAAGAGTCCTCAACTTCAGGGAATGAAGAGTCCTCAACGACTCGTATGAAAGAGTCCTCAACAGTTTCTAAGGAAGAGTCTTTAACGGCGAATCAAGACGAATCAAGGCTTGGCAGTGAACAGGCAAGGCCAATAACAGAGGCCTCGAATATCGTTATCCCTGGGCAGAAGTTTGGGATTATCCAAAAGGGGGCGAGTCTGGATGAGATCCGCAGCAAATTGGGTGAGGCCAATATCACCGCAACCGAGATTGGTATGGGGGAAGGCGAGACGATAGCAGGTTTTGTGGCCTTTAAAGGTGAACCTGAGCGCGAGTTTCTCTTTTTCATTAATCAAGATGGCAGTATGACGGCGCAGATTAGCGCGCCCGAGAGTCGGTGGCGACTGCTTGGTGAGATCACCATTGGCACTAGCCTGAGGCAAGTTGAGCTGGTCAATCAGGAGCCTTTTAGTCTGTATGGTTTCGAGTGGGACTATGGCGGTCAGGTGACTAACTGGCAACAGGGTAGGCTGGCTCAGTATGAGCAAAGCCTCACCTTGACACTCACGCCACTTGAGTTTAACGAGGCTGCCATATCGCTCATGGGGGCTCGTGAGTTTAGCTCTAATGATCCTAAGATGATCGCCGCCGACCCGCGTGTCAGCGAGATCTGGATAACGCTATGAGCCGCTTCTGTTTAAGCCCGTTGTTTGAACCGGCTTTGTTTATACCAATGGTTTTGAGTGCATGAGTCTGGAGTCGTTGAGATGAGCCGGATCATTGAGGTGCTCGATTACCAAGACCATTGGCCACGGGTCTTTGAAGCGGAGAAGGCTCTGCTGCAATCCGTGCTGGGCGATGGGGTCATCACTATCGAGCATATTGGCAGTACCTCTGTGCCGGGACTGGTGGCCAAACCCATTATCGATATCTTAGCCGAGGTAGAGCGTCTGGATGTGCTCGATGCCAAAAGTAGCGAGCTTGCCAAGCTGGGTTACCGGGCGCGGGGCGAGCATGGCATTGCCGGTCGGCGTTATTTTCAAAAAGGGGGAGTGCAGCGCAGCCATCACCTGCATGTGTTTCAGTCGGGAAGTATAGAGCTGACTTGTCACCGTGCCTTTCGTGACTATCTGATAGCACATCCAGACAAGGCGGATGAATATGCCGAGTTAAAGCGTATCGCGGCGAAAGCCTGCCACCATGACAGCGAGGCTTATATGGCGGCAAAGGAGGGGTTTATACAAGAGACGCTGGCCTTGGCACTTTGCTGGTATGAGAAGGTCTAATCTTTATTCAAACTATCGAAATGCAACACATCTTAGTATGATTTGCGCCTTAGATTCCCTTTTGCTGCGACTATGGGTATATTGCCAGTAAATCGAGTCGCCCCATGGGGGCAAGAACAGAGACGAGCTTATGTCTACCCATCAAGGTCAAAGTAAATTAGATAAAGTATTGGCAGAGGCCCGCGAATATAAGGCCAAGCGTGAGTCTGGTTATCGCGAAAAGGCGCTTAAACTTTATCCCTGGATCTGCGGACGTTGTACCCGCGAATTTACCCACTCCAATCTCAGGGAACTGACGGTCCATCACAGGGATCATAATCATGACAACAACCCCAGCGACGGTTCCAATTGGGAGCTACTCTGTCTCTATTGCCATGATAACGAACATGCCAAGTATGAAGAGTTGATCCAGTACGGACCGACGAGTGAGACTCAGGTAGAAGCGGCGACCTATAATCCCTTCGCCGAACTTAAGAATATGATGAATAAGAAGTAAGTCTTAGGATTTACTCGATATCGGCGTCTTGCGCTGCGAGACGCTGCTCCGCCTCTAGCCACTTCTGACGGCTGATGATCTGCTGGTTTTCACCGCTTTTTCCTTGCTGTTTACGCCTGTTCACATTGTCCCAAATCTCTGCCTGACGAGCCTCGTCTGCCTGGCCCCAACCGACAATTTCGTCAATATGGCGAAAACAACCCATACAGATATCTTCTTCGTTTAAGCCGCAGCGGGCTACGCAGGGTGATTGCATCTTTACTGTTTATACTCAAGTTGTGATCTTGGCGGCATTCTAAAGTAGCTAAGGTGAGGGTTCAACCCGGGGGCATGCTGGTGCGCCTTGGCTAATGGTGCTAGCATCTGGTTATTAGTCATTTAAATTCAAATGGTTGTGAATTTTAACGGGGTATTGTTATGGGGCTGAAATACAGATCTGTCCTCTTGGTGATCGGCATGTTGAGTTTGTCTGCCTGTTCGTTACTGGAAATTAAACTCGAGAGCGGCATAGAGCCGCTGCCGCAGGCACAACTTAACATGCGTGTCTTTAGCCGCGACTTTAGCCACACCTTCTATGCCAAGGTGGAGCAGGGGGCGGATCAGATTGCACTAAACCAAGGCGATGATCTGGCGATCAAATCCAACGTCTTAATGTGGAAGATTAACAGCGAACAGGCGCTGCAGCGGGCGATCTTTCAGGCATCACCCGTCGCGGCCATGGTGGATACCTGGACGCTGACGGCGCAGATGAGCGCGTTTTTCGAGAGCGGCGCCGGTCAGACGCTGTTTGGCGAGCAGCAAAGAATCGCCATCGAGGTCAGCAAGGTGTTGCAGGCAGATTTTGAGCGCTCCATAAAAGGCTTCGTAAAGCCAAACGAGTTCGAGCAATATCAGGCCTTTATCTTAGATTATGTGGTGAAGAACCCTATTACCGATCTCAGTTTCGCCCGTCACTCGGCCTTTAACGACTGGCTGGCCTATCGCAATATCAGCGAGTTTGAGGCGGTTACTACCTTTGGCACTGTCCCCGAGGTGATGAGTGACGTGTCAGACCGCATAGCGATGATCGCCGAGCAGACGCCTAAGATCCTGGGTTGGAAGGCGGAGCTGTATGCCCTGCATGCCAACATCAATCCTGAGACTGTGCAGCAGACACTGCAGAGCATCAGCGATACCTCGGCCAAGTTTCAGCAGTTAATGGCCCAGAGCCCTGAGATGATGCAGACTCTGGCGGTGGATCTGCGCCGCGAGCTGACCCCGCTGCTGGCGCAGCTTAGCGAGTCCACCGACGACAAGCTGGCTAAGCTCTCCGTCGAGCGCGAGGCGCTGGAACAGATGGTGAAGCAGGAGCGCCTGGCCCTGGAAGAGATGGTGAACCGGCAGCGAGTAGCGGCCGCGGCGGAACTCGATACCATCAGCCAGCATGCGGTCGAGCGCGCCTTTAGCGAGCTGACCAAGACCCTAAAGAGCCTGATCCTCTATCTGGTGCTCTTCTTCGTGGTCTGCTTCTTCGCCCCGTTGGGGCTAGGGGTCTGGCTGGGTAAACGCATGGCGCTTAAAAAGTTGCAGGCTTAAGATGCATGTCGCTATAGCGGTAGCCTAAGTCGTAACCTAAGTCGTAACTTAAGTCGCAGCCTAAGTTGGTTGACAATTAACGCCCGGCGGTCGATCATCGCCGGCGTTTGTTTTTAGCCTTATATTTTGTTGAAGAGTGCCGCAGAAAGTGTCGAGGAGCCAGATGTCCTATGCCAAGCAGTTTACTTCCTTAGATGACCTGCTAAGTAGCAGCCGCGCGCTGTGGCAGGTTAAGGCCTTCGAGGCGGAGGCCTTGCCCTGGCAGGATGAGTTTCCAAGACTCGCCGAGCTACTCTGGCAGCTTGATGACGAAGAACTCGATAGTCTGGATAGCGACAGCATAGTGCTGCACGCGCGCCTCGCGCCCGCACTCGAGGCGGATCTCGCCGCTAGGGGCATAATCTGGCCCTTGTCTTTACTTAAAACCCTCGTCGCAGGGCTCGCGCCCTCTGATCTAGCACCTGCAAATTTAGCAGAGCATAGCGCCGATGAGGCCTGTGCGGGGCTGTCCGAGAGTGAACTTGGGCATTTTAGCGCCCACATCAAGGGGCGTAAGTGGCAGCAGATCCTCGCTTTTGCCGAGAGAGTTACCCCAGGAGATGATGAGATCTTGGAATGGTGCGCCGGTAAGGGGCATCTGGGGCGTCTACTGGCCAAGGGGCAATCACGCACTGTTGTGAGCCTCGAGTGGCAGCAGGGGTTGTGTGAGGCAGGTTCGCAGTTTGCTCATCAGTGGCAATTGCCCCAGCGTTTTGTCTGCGGCGATGCCCTGTCAGAATCTGCCCAACAGCTGCTTAAACGGGACCAGCAGGCGGTCGCCCTGCATGCCTGCGGCGAGCTGCATCTCAGTTTGCTGCGCGGCGCGGCCAAGGCGAGAACCCGCGCCTTAGCGGTGGCGCCCTGTTGTTATCATCTGATCAGTGACAGTCACTACCAGCCGCTGTCGAGCCTCGCCCATAAGAGCCCGCTGTTGCTGAGTAAACACGACCTGCAGCTGTCCCTGCAACGCTCTGTCATCGCCAATGCTAAGGCGAGGGCGCTGCGTCTTAAAGAGGTGGCCTGGCGCCTGGGGTTCGATAGCCTGCAACGGGATGTGACCGGCAACTGCCACTACCTGCCGATACCGGCGGTGAAGCAGAGCCAACTGAGCGGTAGCTTCAGGGAGTTTTGTGCCTGGGCAGCAGAGCAGAAACAGGTCAAACTGCCCAAGCAGTGGGACGATCAAGGCTATTTGGCAAAAGGGTTCGAGCGCCAACGCCTGACCCGGCGCATCGATCTGGCTGCGCACCTGTTTCGTGAGGCCTTAGAGCTCTGGCTGCTGCTCGACAGAGTCTGTTTCCTGCAGGAGCAGGGCTATGAGGTGAGCCTAGGCGCCTTTTGCGATCTCGAGGTGACGCCTAGAAACGGCTTGATCCTGGCTCGCCTGCCAAGCCATTTATTGCCAGAATAGAGTTTGCCAGATTAGCGACTGTCAGACTCACACCCGCAAGATTGGTGCTTGTCTGATGAGTACTGCCAGAGTCGCTTTTTTAGCCACTTAACGAACCAAGAATCGGCTGACGAGCTTTTCAGGCACTTAGCTCTGAGTTATGAAACCAGCGGGCGCTGTCATAAATTTGCCGATCGATGTCGAAAAAAGCCGCCCTATGGCGGTTTTTTATTGAATCATTCGCCGTTTCTTGCTCAAATGGCGGGTTAACACTGAAAGATAAAAATTGGCCGAATAAGTGCCGATATAATGAGCGAAACAGAACGGTTTCATGAAATATTCTCGCGTTTTTATAAATAGTCTGGCCTATGAGCTGGCACCTGAAGTGGTTTCGACTTCAGAGTTAGAGTCTCGATTAGCTCCCTTGTATCAAAAATTCAGGATCCCTATGGGGCAGCTCGCCGCATTGACCGGGATCCACGAGCGTCGCTGGTGGCCAAAAGGGCATAGATTGTCCGATGGCGCCCTAGCGGCCGCCCACAAGTCTATCGAGGAGACGGGGATAGATGTGGCCGATCTCGGCGCCGTGATCTATACCGGGGTCTGTCGCGATCAGCACGAGCCGGCGACCGCCTGTCGTATCGCCGCTGAGCTTGGGGTGTCTAAGGATACCGCCATCTATGACATCAGCAACGCCTGCTTGGGTGTGCTGTCCGGCATTCTGGATATCGCTAACCGCATCGAGCTGGGTCAGATCAAGGCTGGCCTGGTGGTTTCCTGCGAGTCGGCGCGTCATATCGTGGATATCACCATAGATAACATGCTGGCCGAGCCCACCATGCAGAATTATGCCCAGTCGCTGGCGACCCTGACCGGTGGCTCTGGCGCCGTGGCCGTGCTGCTTACCGATGGCAGCCTGCCGCTTAAGAGTGAGCGTCAGCATCAGCTGCTTGGGGCGAGTCACCTTTCGGCGCCCGAGCATCATAATCTCTGTCAATGGGGACTACAGGAAGCGGGCACTCAGCTATACCGCGAGTTTATGCGCACCGACGGCGTGGCCCTGCTTAAAGAAGGGGTAGAGCTGGCTCGCCATACCTGGGCGCACTTCCTCGAGCAGCGTAACTGGCTGGTGGAGCAGGTCGATAAGGTGATCTGTCATCAGGTGGGGGCCTCGAACCGTAAGCAGGTGCTGAGCGCGCTCAATATCCCTCAGGAGAAAGAGTTCCCTACCTATCAGCTACTCGGCAACATGGGCACAGTCTCGCTGCCTGTGACGGCAGCTATGGCTCACGACCAAGGTTTCCTGCGCAAGGGCGATCAGGTCAGTTTCCTCGGCATAGGCAGCGGCCTCAACTGCATGATGCTCGGACTCAAGTGGTAGAGCGTCCTTCATCTTCTTACTGACAGCACAGCATAGGGGCGACGCCGAGGGGCGGCGCCCACTTAACGCATAATCATAACAGGTACCCCCATGCTCGATTCGTTATTTCCTTTTAAACGCAATTACTTAGATCGTAATGGTCACAAGTTGCAATATGTGAATGAAGGCCAGGGTGAGCCCGTGGTCATGGTGCATGGCAACCCGAGCTGGTCTTTCTATTATCGAAATCTGGTGACGGCGTTGAGCCCGAATCATCAGTGCATAGTGCCGGATCATATCGGCTGCGGTCTGTCGGATAAACCAGACGATGCCGGTTACGACTATACCCTGAAGAATCGTATCGACGATCTGGAAGCCTTGCTGGATCACCTCGAGGTGAAAGAGAAGATCACCCTGATCGTTCACGACTGGGGCGGAATGATAGGCATGGGCTATGCGGCCCGTCATCCCGAGCGGATCAAGAAAATCGTGGTGCTCAACACTGGCGCCTTTCATCTGCCAGAAGCTAAGCCATTTCCTTGGGCGCTGTGGATCTGTCGTAACACCCTACTGGGCACAGTATTAGTGCGCGGCTTTAATGCCTTCTCCTCTATCGCCTCCTATGTAGGGGTGAAGCGAGCGCCTATGCCAAAGGCGATACGCGAGGCCTATGTGGCGCCCTTTAACTCTTGGGCGAATCGTATCTCGACCCTGCGCTTCGTGCAGGATATTCCGCTCAAGCCTAGCGATCGCAACTACGAACTGGTGAGCGAGATCAGTGAAAAACTGAGCCAGTTTAGCCAATTGCCTATGATGATCTGCTGGGGACTCAAAGACTTTGTATTCGACAAACACTTCCTCGATGAGTGGAAGCGTCGATTCCCCGAGGCCGAGGTGCATGAGTTTGCCGACTGTGGTCACTATATCCTGGAAGATGCCAGCGATGAGGTGGTAGCCCAGGTGCAGCAATTTATGGCACGTTAACTCACGTATTAACGTAAAAAGGTCACGCATTAACGTTATAAAGGGATAAGGCGGATGTCAGAGACGATTCAAGTCGGCGCCAATTTGTGTCGTCATCTCAACCGGGCGGCCAAAGAGGCCCCTAATGAGCTGGCGGTGGCGGTACAAAAGGCCAGTGGCGTCTTTAGCAAACAGCTTGAGTACCAAGAGCTGAATTTTGCAAAGCTCGATGCCATGAGCGACATCCTGGCCCACGGCCTGTATGCCTATGGCATCAAACGCGGCGCCAAGGCGGTGCTGATGGTGACGCCGAGCCTGGAGTTTTTTGCCTTAACCTTCGCCCTGTTCAAGGCTGGGATAGTCCCTATCTTGGTGGATCCAGGCATGGGGGTGAAAAACCTCAAGCAGTGTTTTCAAGAGGCCGAGCCCGATGCCTTTATCGGGATCCCCAAGGCCCACCTGGCCAGACGCCTGTTTGGTTGGGGCAAGTCAAGCCTGACTCACCTGGTGACCGTCGGCGGCAGCAAGCTGTGGGGCGGTGCGAGCCTGGAGCAGCTTAAGCAACTGGGGCAAGGCAAGGGGCCTTTCTCAATGGCTCAGCTCGATTGTGACGAGATGTGCGCCATCTTGTTTACCAGTGGCAGCACGGGCACCCCGAAGGGCGTGGTCTATTCCCATCGCATGTTCGAGGCGCAGATCAGCACCCTCAAGCACGACTATCAGATAGCGCCCGGTGAGCGGGATCTCGCCACCTTCCCGCTGTTTTCCCTGTTTGGTCCGGCGCTGGGCATGGCCTCGATCGTGCCAGAGATGGATGCCAGCAAGCCGATCACCGCCAATCCAGATTATATCTTTGCGGCCATCGAGCGTTATGCCTGCACTAACATGTTCGTCAATCCGGCGCTTATCGAGCGCTTGGGGCAGGCGGGCACTTCACGGGATCAAAAAGTAAAACTTGGCAGCCTAAAACGGGTGATCTCGGCGGGCGCCCCGGCGACCATAGCGTCGATCAAGCGTTTCAGTGAGATGCTAACGAGTGATGCGCCCGTGCTTAACTCCTACGGGGCCACAGAGTCGCTGCCGCTGAGCATGATAACCAGTCACGAGCTGTTTGATACTACCGAAGTTACAGACAATGGCGGCGGCATCTGTGTCGGCAAGCCGATAGACGGCGTCAGCATGCATATCATCGACATAGATGAGGCCGAGATCCCAACTTGGTCGGCGGATCTCTGCCTGCCAATGGAGCAGATAGGCGAGATAGTGGTACAGGGCCCCATGGTGAGTGCCAGCTATTATCGGCGCGATAAGGCTACAGCCCAGGCGAAGATCTTCGATGACCAGGGGCTGCATTATCACCGCATGGGGGATCTGGGTTATCTCGATAATCAGGGACGCCTGTGGATGTGCGGTCGTAAAGCCCACAGGGTGGATTGCCGGGTCGATGGTCAGCCGCGGCGTTATTTCTCTATCCCCTGCGAGCGTATTTACAACACTCACAGCGACATCAAGCGTTCCGCCTTGGTGGGCATAAAGGTAAAAGGGGAGATGCAGCCCTTAATTTGTCTCGAGCTGGAGCAGGGGCTGAGCTGTAGCAACGCCGCCGCCCTCTATACCGAGCTTAGGCTGCTGGGCGAGGCCCATAGCCAGACTCAGGGGATCACCCGCTTTCTGATCCATCCGGGCTTTCCCGTCGATATTCGCCATAACGCTAAGATCTTCAGAGAGAAGTTGGCGGTCTGGGCGCAGTCCACCTATAAGGAGTGATCGCCCGTGAGCATCACCAAGCATTCTAATCACACAGACAACGTCAATCTGCTCCCTGAAGAGCTTGAAACGCTGACTCAGCTGGCGGGCCTTAGCCGCCATGCCTTGGTAACCGGCGCCGGCGGCTTTCTGGGCAAAGCGATCTGTCAGCGACTCATAGCGGCGGGCATCGCCGTGACAGGCTTTGCCAGGGGGCATTATCCCGAGCTCGAGGCCATGGGCGTTAACATGGTGAGCGGCGATATCTGCGATCTCGAGTCTGTAACCAATGCCATGGTGGGCTGCGACCTGGTGTTCCATGTGGCCTCTAAGGCCGGGGTGTGGGGTAGCAAGGAGAGCTATTTTTCCCCTAACGTGCTGGGCTGTGACAACCTGCTTAAGGCCGCTGTCGCCCATGGTATAGACAGTTTCGTCTATACCAGTACCCCGAGCGTGACCTTTGCAGGTGAAGATGAATCTGGCATAGATGAGCGCGCGCCCTATGCCAGTCGTTTCCTTAACTATTATGGCGAGTCCAAGGCGATCGCCGAGCAGAGAGTGACGGCCGCAAACGGCACCTCATTGTCGAGTGTTACTTCTCCCTCTAACCGCAAGCTAAATACCGTATCCCTTAGGCCCCATCTCATCTGGGGGCCGGAAGATCCTCATCTGGTGCCTAGGGTGATCGCCCGCGCCCGAGCCGGTAAGCTCAAGTTGGTGGGTAAGGTCGATAAGCTGGTGGATACCATCTATGTCGGCAACGCGGCCGATGCCCATATTCTGGCGGCCCTGACCCTCAAGCAAAACCCGCAGCAGTGCGCCGGAAAGTGTTACTTTTTGAGTAACGATGAGCCGATCACCATGAAGGCCATGCTCAACAAGATCTTGGCCTGTGCCGAGCTGCCCAAGGTCGAGAAGCGGGTACCCGCCAGCGTCGCCTATCTGGCCGGCACCCTGTTAGAAGGGGTCTACGGCCTGCTGGGTAAGCGCGATGAGCCCATCATGACGCGCTTCGTGGCCAGACAGCTCTCTACCAGTCACTATTTCGACATCTCTGCGGCCAAGCGCGACCTTAACTATCGCCCCTTGGTTTCGATCGATGAGGGAATGGTACAGTTAAGCGACTGGCTGAAGCGGGAAAAAGTATAAGATTAAGATAGGTGAGATGCTGGCAGCCTGATCAGGATGCCGCTTCCTGCATGGCGGCAATCATCACCTTGGCAATCTCATCGTAATAGCATGACCAGGCCTGCTCGATAGCCGGGCTGGATGCATCTCGCAGACAATCCTGAATCGACAGCAACAAGGCGGCGCGCACCACCTCAAATTGGCTGACATTGACGCCGTAATCCAGATGCTTTCGTCCCAGCTCCTCTAGCTTAGGCTTGACCTCGTTAAATTGATGCACCTTGGCGACGGCCGTGGTGATGAGCTCGTTGAAATGATACTCGAATACCGGCCGCTCGCTCTGGAACATGGGACGGATCAAGGGCGCCATGGCGAACAGGCAATCGTAGAAGTGCGAAGCGAAGTTACTGTTTTGCCGATTGATCTCGGCAAAGGATTTTTGAATAAGCTGTTTTTGCTCGTCGGTGAGAGGCATAGCTTTCCCGGTTTTCTGAGTTGAGCCTGTCGAGTGCGATTCGCTGGAGCGCCAATCAGCGCGCTGAGACTTAAGCGAATCAGTGCGCCTTGGCTAACTATAGCTCAGCGGGAGTTCAGGGGCGCAATCTTGCGCCCGCAAAAAAGAATAGGAGCTGGATTATCCGTGGCTGATAAAGCCCGCCTCATCGTCGCTCGATGCTTTAGCATTAGCCCCCGCAATGGCGGCGACCTCGAGCATCGCCTGGGTGAGGCGGCTAAGCTGCTGCGCGCTAATGGTGTAAGGCGGCATAATATAGATATAGCTCGAGAAGGGGCGCACCCAGACGCCGCGATCCACAAACGCCTGTTGCAATGCTGCGGTATTGACGCTGCGGGTCATCTCAATCACGCCAACGGCGCCCAAACAGCGCACCGCTTTTACTCCCTCGATTGAACTGGCCGTCGCTAACTCCTGTTTCATCTGCTGCTCGATGGCGGATACTTGCTCGGGCCACTGGTGTTGATTGATCAGATCCAGGCTGGCACTGGCGGCGGCGCAGGCCAGCGGGTTACCCATGAAGGTGGGGCCATGCATAAAGACGCCAGAGGGGGAGTCGCTGATCCCTAAGGCCACCTCGTCACTGCACAGGGTGGCAGCCAGAGAGATGTAACCGCCGGTGAGCGCCTTACCCAGACAGAGAATATCCGCCTCAATACCTGCATGCTGGTAGGCAAACAGCTTGCCGGTGCGGCCAAAGCCTGTGGCTATCTCATCTAAGATCAACAACACCTTGTAGCGATCGCACAGGGCACGCAGCCCTTTCAGATAGTCGGCGCTGTAGAAATGCATGGCGCCAGCGCCCTGCATGATAGGCTCTATGATAACCGCCGCTATGGTCTGGTGATGGGCGTTCAGCAGTGCCTCCATCGCCTCGAGATCGTCTGCTATCAGGGTTTCGCCGAAGGGGGTCTTGGGGGCGGGGGCAAACAGCTGCTGAGTCACCGCCTCGCCAAACATGGTGTGCATGCCGCCTTCTGGGTCACACACGCTCATCGCCGCAAACGTGTCGCCATGGTAGCCATGCTTTACCGTCAGTATTCGCTGCTTGCTTGGCGCGCCGCGTCCTTGCCAATATTGCAGTGCCATCTTCATCGCCACCTCGACGGCAATCGAGCCAGAATCGGCCAAAAACACCTTGGTAAGATTCTCGCTGGTCATGGCAAGCAGCTTCTTGCTCACCGCGATGGCGCTAGGGTGGGTGATGCCGCCAAACATCACATGGCTGAGGGTCGAGAGCTGTTTCTGCATCGCCTCCAGGATATAGGGGTGGCCGTATCCGTGCACACAGGCCCACCAGGAGCTGGTGCCATCGATCATGCGTCTGCCATCTTCCAGGATCAACTCGCACCCCTCGGCCGACACCACTCCATAGGCAGGAAGGGCCTGGGTCATGGAGGTGTAGGGGTGCCAGATATGTTGTCGGTCGAATTGATGGTCGATCTGGGTCGTCGCAGACATAAAAAATCCTGATTAATTTTTAACCGCTAGTAAACCGGTTTAACTGGTTGGCGTTGACAGATTAAGGCCTAAGGGTATGCTAAGCAAGATAAATGTCGCCGGAAATCAAGCATTCCGGCTCAAAATAGCAATTTGAAGGTTGGTAATCAATGTCCGAAATAGCCTTACGTCACGATTGGCAACGTGATGAAATTGAAGCACTTTTTGCGCTCCCTATGAATGACCTGCTGTTTAAGGCCCATAGCATTCATCGCCAGCATTTCGACCCTAACGAGGTGCAGATCTCACGCCTTCTGTCGATCAAGACCGGCGCCTGCCCAGAGGATTGCAAGTACTGTCCTCAGAGTGCCCGCTACGATACCGGCCTTGAGAAAGAGCGACTGATCGAGATTGAGAAGGTGCTGACCGAGGCCCGTGCCGCCAAGGCCGCAGGGGCGTCACGCTTCTGCATGGGCGCCGCCTGGCGTAATCCCCATGAGCGCGACATGCCGTATTTGAAGGATATGGTCAGCGAAGTGAAAGCCATGGGCATGGAAACCTGCATGACCCTGGGAATGCTCAGCGAATCCCAGGCGAAAGATCTGGCCGACGCCGGACTCGATTACTACAACCACAACCTGGATACCTCGCCAGAATACTATGGCGATATCATCACCACACGTACCTATCAGGACAGGCTCAACACCCTGGATAACGTGCGCGCCGCCGGCATGAAGGTGTGCTCGGGCGGTATCGTCGGCATGGGTGAGCAGGCGAGCGACCGCGCCGGGCTGTTGCAGCAGTTGGCCAACATGGCCAAGCATCCCGAGTCTGTGCCCATCAACATGTTGGTGAAGGTTGCCGGTACCCCATTTGAAAACTTAGACGATCTGGATCCGCTAGAGTTTGTGCGCACCATCGCCGTGGCGCGTATCGTGATGCCACTGTCACGGGTCCGTTTGTCGGCTGGACGCGAGAAGATGACGGATGAGCTACAGGCCATGTGTTTCTTTGCCGGCGCCAACTCTATCTTTTACGGCTGCAAGTTGTTGACCACGAGTAATCCGGAAGAGAATGAAGATATGACGCTGTTTAAGCGCCTTGGGCTTCATCCCGAGCAAGGCAAGGCGGGCACGGTCGAAGAGGATAAAGCGGTATTTGCCAAGGCGCAGGCCGTTAAAGATAAGGCCTCACAGCCTTTCTATGATGCGGCGGCGCTCTAACTCGTCCTGCGAGTAAGTTGATATGAGCCGGCTTCAGCAGAAAATCGATGACAAGATGCAGCGCGCGGAACAAAGCGGGCTGCTCAGGCGTCGTCAGCAGCTCACGCAGACGGTTGGCGGTGCTAACCGTTTAGTGCATCAGGGAAGCATCAAGCATAACTTCGCCAGCAATGATTACCTGGGCTTGAGTCAATCGCCTGAGCTTATCGAGGCGCTTGGTGAGGGTGCGAGATTATACGGCGTCGGCAGCGGCGCCTCGCCCCTGGTCACAGGTTATAGCGATGCCCATGCGGCGCTCGAGCAGGCGCTGTGCGAGGCAACAGGCCATCAGGCGGCCTTGCTCTTTAGCAGCGGCTTTAGCGCTAACTCTGCCTTGATGAAAACGCTGCTGGACAAGGAGAGTGTGGTGGTGGCCGATAAGCTGATCCACGCTTCCCTGATCGACGGTCTGCTGGAAAGCGGCGCCCAGTTAAAACGCTTCGCCCATAACGATTTTGGTGCGGCCAAGCGACTGGTGGAAAAGCATCAGCCGCTGGCGGTGGTGACCGAGAGCGTCTTCAGCATGGATGGCGATCTTGCGCCCATAGATGAGCTCTACGAGCTTGCACAGGCAAATGATGCCTGGTTGATCGTCGATGATGCCCACGGTTTTGGCGTCCTGCCAATGGGCGGGCACAGAAAGGTAGATGCCAGCTGCTGTGATATTCAAATCGTCACCTTCGGTAAGGCCCTTGGCTGCCAAGGCGCGGCGATTTTAGGCTCAAATACCTGTATCGATTTTCTGGTGGCCCATGCCAGGGACTATATCTATTCCACTGCCTTGTCGCCAGCCAGTGCCCATGTGGCCCTCAAGGCGGTGAATTTGATTAAAAACGGTGAGCGCAGAGACAGATTGGCTCAGGTGATTGAGACATTTAAGCTGGCCGCGAAGGCGAGGGGGCTTAGGCTGCTTGGCAGTCAGAACCCGATACAGCCGCTGCTGGTGGGGGATATCGATAAGCTTGCCAAGGTCAACCGTGAACTAAAGGCCGCGGGTTTCTGGGTGGGAGCGATTAGGCCACCGACCGTGCCTCAGGGAAGCGCCAGGCTCAGGATAACCTTAAATGTGAATCATACCCAGGCAGATATCGAGGCCCTGGCCGATCAGCTGCAGAAAGCCTTGCAAGATTAAGCGGTACAGGCTTAGAAAGTGATTTATTTTTCCAGAGGAAGTCTGATTCTGTGTGTAGTGAATTAGCCAAAGATGTGCCCACTAATATGTCGATCAAGATGCCAAGCCTAATGCCCAGTTCAGAGCCAAGACAAATGCCAACACAAGCGCCTAAAGTGCAAGGTAAAGACTGTATGAAAGAGGCGATTGGTGCAGACAAGATAGCGCGGCAGTTCTCCCAGGCGGCCAAGCACTATCAGGAGCATGACAAGGTGCAGCGTCTCAGCGCGCAGAGGCTGAGGGCCAAGATGACGCCCGTCGGACACCTGTTAGATATCGGTTGTGGTCCAGGTACAGATTTTTCCGCAGCGCCAGATCTTAATGAGGTGCTGGGGCTGGATATCGCCCCCGGTATGCTATCGCAAATGCTCGAAAGTTTTCCTGGCTACAAGGCGCTGTGCGGCGATGCCCAGGCGTTGCCCCTATCAGATGCCAGCATAGACACCCTCTACTCAAACCTCGCGCTGCAGTGGTGCAGGGATATCAAGACGGCCATAGGTGAGCTTGCCAGGGTGCTTAAGCCCGGCGGTCAATGCCATCTCGCCATCGTCGTCGATGGCAGTCTTTCTGAACTCGACGCGCTCGGGCTCAGGGTCAACGCATTCGAGCAAGCCCAGACGCTGCTTGATGGGTTCAGTGATTCCCATTGGCAAATTGAGCACCAATCGGTGGAGCCGCTGCGGGTGCATTTCGACAATCTTAAGACGCTGCTCTATTCCATCAAGGGGGTTGGCGCCTCTGCCGCCATGGGCAGCGATGTCTCTCAAGGCTCAGATGTCTCTCAAGGCTCAGATGTCACTCAGGACTCAGATGGCAACCAAGGCTCAGATGGCACCGTAGGCTTAAATGGAACAAAGGGTTCAGTGAGTAAGCCGCTACCTAGGCTTCGTGGGCGTCAGGATTGGTTGGCCCTCTGTGAGCGCACCGAGGCAATGCGTCAGCCAGAGGGACTTCCCTTGACCTATCAAATCTTATTTATTCATGCGAGCCGCAGAGGCTAGTTAAGGAAAGGGTTCATGCGTTATTTCATCGCCGGCACAGATACCGACAGTGGCAAGACCTTGGTGGCTTCCTCACTCCTCTATCTGGCGAGCAAACAAGGCAGCACCTTAGGGGTCAAGCCCATCGCCTCGGGTTGTGAGCCGACGTCTGAAGGGCTGAGAAACAGCGACGCCCTGGCATTGATGGCTCAGTCCAATGTGAAACTTGCCTATGAAAGAGTGAACCCCTTTGCTTTTAAGCCTGCCATCGCGCCGCATATCGCCGCCAAGCAGGTAGGCGTGACTCTTAATGCCGATCTGGTCACGGCTCACCTTAAGACGCTGCCATTCGATCAGGTGGATTTTGCCTTGGTTGAGGGGGCGGGTGGCTGGCGGCTGCCGCTTAACCATGCGCTTCGCGTTCAAGGTAAGCTTAATCCACAGGCCTTTCTTTCCACTGTGGCAATCGATTTGCAGCTGCCGGTGATCTTGGTGGTCGGGGTTAAGCTGGGCTGCCTCAACCACGCACTGCTGACTCAAGAGGCGATTCAGGCCGATGGGGTAAAGATAGCTGGCTGGGTGGCAAACTGCGTCGATCCCGATATGCAGGTGACAGATGAAAACCTCTCGGCACTTACTGCCTTGATGGACGCCCCATGTCTCGGGGTCATCCCACATCTTACTGAATGTTCTAGCCAAAACGCGGCGCAATACTTAGATCTTACCAAGCTGGCACTAGGTCAAGGTTAGCCAACTCTCGCATCAATAGCGCCTGTTGAATGAGAGCCTTTGATTAACAAAACGCCACTCTCTGATTGCTGGAGTAATTATTAATAAAGATTAACGGCTTATCCCGCCAAAGCCGATAAATTTAAGATTGGCTTAATATAGGGCTTCTAGACTCCACGCCAAGGTCTACACTTTTTGGCGTGGCTGCGCACTCAATCGTATCCACCAAAAAAATTTTTACGTTCAACCCTTGAACTCTGACTTATCGGACATATTATGTCGTTAAGAGAGGCTGATGACACATAGGGTGTCTCATACAGGGCTTATAGGAGCTTACATGAAGCGTATTTTCTTATTGATCGCGACAAACATGGCAATCTTGCTGGTCGCTTCAATTGTGATGTCTATTTTAGGGGTTAACACCTCGACCATGGGCGGACTATTGGTCTTTGCCGCCATCTTCGGTTTCGGCGGCGCCTTTATCAGCTTAGCGATCTCTAAGTGGATGGCGAAGAAGACCATGGGCTGTGAAGTGATCACCACACCGCGCGACAACATGGAGCGCTGGTTGGTCGATACCGTTGCACGTCAGGCTGAGCAGGCAGGTATCAAGATGCCTGAGGTGGCCATTTACCAGTCACCCGAGCTGAACGCCTTTGCCACAGGCCCCAGCAAGGACAACTCGCTGGTCGCCGTCAGTAGCGGACTGCTTTACGGCATGACGCAAGATGAGATCGAAGGCGTATTGGCCCACGAGGTGAGCCATGTGGCCAATGGTGACATGGTGACCCTGACCCTTATTCAAGGGGTGGTTAACACCTTCGTGATCTTTGCGGCCCGCGTGGTGGCTAGCATTATCAATAACTTCGTTGCCAGCAACGACGAAGAGGGCGAAGGCCTAGGCATGTTTGCCTACATGGCAGTGGTCTTCGTGTTGGATATGCTGTTTGGTATCCTGGCGTCTATGATAGTGGCTTACTTCTCACGTGTTCGTGAGTTCAAGGCTGATGCCGGCGGTGCTCAGTTGGCAGGTAAGCATAAGATGATTGCGGCGCTCGACAGATTGCGTCAAGGCCCCGAAACCGGTGCCATGCCAGCACAGATGGCTGCCTTCGGTATCAATGGTAAGAAGTCGATGGCCGAACTGATGATGAGCCATCCGCCACTGGAAAAGCGTATTGAAGCACTGCGTGCACAATAATCGATTGTCGATTGATAAAACGGGAGCCTAGGCTCCCGTTTTATGTATCTTTTCTTTGCAATTACGATTTTTGTTTTTCTGAGTGGCAATGATAAATGCTCATTTGCATAGCAGTAGTGTGATGCAGATCATGTTTATCTGTGAGTATGAGGCTTGCGGCATAGATATTTGATTAAGTGCACATTTTTAAGCAGTTGCTATTGTTAGTATGCCCGCAAGAGAAATTTGCCTATTTGCAAAACCTTAGCTATTTTAAGCTAAGTTGTGCAATTAGGAACAAGGCACGATGGGATATAACAACTACACCCACATCGCCAAACATAAGAGAGGAAATTATCGTGAGCAATAAAATTCTAAGTGCGTTATTTGGTGCTGGTTTGGCGGCGCTAGCCTTGTCTCCAGCGGCAATGGCTGAGCCTCAAGAACTTGCAGAGATGCATGCTGAGATGGAAGGCTGTGAAGCGTGTCACGCCAATGGTGAACCATCTGCCGATGGTGCTCACGAATTTGAGCAGTGCCAAAGCTGTCACGGTACGCTAGCCGAGATGGACGCAGTGCATAAGCCACACGACGGTAATCTGATGTGCGCCGACTGTCACGCGCCGCACGATTCAAACGTGGGCGATCGCCCAGCCTGTGATAGCTGCCACGACGATGGCCGCACCGCAGACTCTGTATTGAAGAAATAAGATTTTCATTACAGGATAATCGACAAACACCGGCAAGTTGCCGGTGTTTTTGTATCTGTCATCGGCAACTTTATCTCTGTTCTATTACTCGTGACTGGAATATTAGCCAGATCTGCGCACTCAACTCTCCGTTTATCATTAATCAATTCCATTAATCAATTCCATTAGCCCATACCAACGGTGCACAGTTTCTACCAAAAGGCGGGTATAAGGCTGATAAGCCTTTATTAGCCTGTGGGCTTTATCGCCGAACTCATCTCTAAATCCAATTTTTTGAGATTTTCCATTAGTAGAAAAGTATTAGTCTTGTGTCCTGAATAGATACTTTGTCTAGCGGGACTTAATACTCTTTGTGGACGTAAGTCCTTCGTCTTAGATAGATAATCTTGGCCATAAAAACAGATAGGTGCGCCACGGATGGAAACAAATTTGATGCAAGTAGTCTTTAAGGCCGGGCATTTTGCCTGGCGTCAGGCAATCAGCCGATTGTTCTTGTTAGCGATGCTTTTTGCTGGCTTGCCTGTGTGGGCAGATGATCTCAGTAGTCTTGATGAGTTGGCCCAGGGGGATAATGCTAGCATCATGCAGCTTGGGGATGCGCTGCAGGCCGACATCACCCAGAGCGGCGAGGCGAACCGCGCCTTGTTTACCCAATTTGGGGTGGCCAACAGCGCCGAGTTGCAGCAGCAGGGGATCGGCAATCAGGCGTATCTGCTGCAGCAAGGGGAGGCGATAGAGGCCAGCCTGTTGCAGGTGGGAGTCAGCAACAGTCTGATCGCCAGTCAACTTGGGGCAAACCTGTCTCTGGTAGCGGAGCAGCGGGGCAGTGATAACCAGGCCTATGTGCAACAGAGCGGTTATGACAATGAGGTCAGCATCTATCAAAACGGTTCGGGTCATGGGGTGATTGTAACCCAGTGGGGGAATGCACAGCGGGCAAGCGTGACTCAGGGTTATCGTTAGGGAAGGTGCGAACAAGTCGTCGCAAAGCCCGACAGAGCGAGGCTTACAGCGGTATTTGCTGCGTTACACTGCTTGCGAAGGACTAGGGCCACTCGCTGCAAACTGTGCCTTGCATCTATCCACTTTAAGCACACGCAGAGCAAGCACGGGACTTATTCGCACCTTCCTTAGCAGTAAGGCGGTGAAAGATAAGGTGAAGGGATCTCACCTCAAACAGATATTCTGGTAGGGCTTGATAAAATTGGCGCAATTAAGATGTTATTTTTAATTCTATAGTTGTTATTATATGTGTCGGTTTAATGGAATACGCTTATAACTAGCGACATGGAGTGAGCAGGATGTTCAAAGTGATAAATTGGGTAGTGGTATCGCGATCGCAACTGTTGATTGATCTGTTGGAGACGCGTTGGCCCCAGGAGTTTCTGGTTAAACTGGCTAAGGTCACCCCCGAGAGTGTTGAAGTGACTATGAGTGAAGGGAATTACTCTTTGGTCGTTATCGATCTCGCCACCATAGATGTGCAGCGTGCCTACCAGGTACAAAAGCAGATCGAGAAGCGCCACAGCGCCCGCGTGGTATTCTTGCACTATCCGAAACAGATAGATGCAAGATTCTTAATTTCCCCCATTACCGCCGCCGTCTTTTATGGCGATGCTTCCCTTGAGCATATAGGCAAGGCCTTAGCCAATGTGCTACGCGGCCAGACGGTGATCCCACATGCTTTGTTGTCGGCTTCTGCGGATCAGGAGCAGCTCGACGGAGCCGATAACCTGACGATTCGTGAGCGAGAGGTGCTGCAGGCATTACTCTCGGGTAGCACCAACGTGGATATTGCCAATCAGTTGTTTGTCAGCGAGAGCACCATCAAGACGCATCTCTATCGTGTGTTTAGAAAGATTGGTGTCTCAAGTCGTGGACAGGCTATTGCCTGGGCACAGACTCATCTGCATGAGGTTCAGCAGTGAAATACCTGGGCCGCTTGCTCCTGTTAGCGGCCTTCTCGGCTCCTGTTTATTGTCAGGGGCCCGATGTCGATGAAGGCAGCAAGCTGGCGGCGCAGAGCACGAGTGACGCACCGCCCAGGCTGGAGTCTGATCTCATCGATGGACTGATCCTCAACCGCGCGATGACCCGCGTCGGACACAGATTTTATCGTGAATTTGTCGCCGCCTATCGAGATATCGGCGGCATGACGGAGCACGGTGGACTGAGTATTGTCGAGCTAGCTACTGCGCGAAGTGGTAGCAAGATCAGCGTGTTACACAATCGCAAACCTATCTTTGTGACTGTGGTGTCACCGGCGAGCCGGCAGTTGGATAAGCTGGCGGAGCAGGTGGCCAGGCGCGTCGACAGTATATTGAAGCAAAACAAGAAACAGGCTAGCTGGGCTCAGTGGTTGGATCCCGATTTAGCGCCTGATGAATTCTAATAGGGACATTTTCAATGAATCAAGCTAAGTCTTTTCGACCGATAGCCCTGCTATTGGCGGCTACGTTCAGCCTGAGCTCTCAGGCGACGCAGCTTATCTATACCCCAGTAAACCCCAATTTTGGTGGCAGTTATCTCAATGGCTCCTACCTGCTGGCGAATGCCTCGGCGCAGAACGATCATAAGGGCGGCTCAGGTTATACGCCCCCCAGTGCCCTCGAGCGCATGGCAAGTTCCCTTGAGTCTCGTCTGATGAGCCAACTCTTTAACGATGCGGCCAATGGCGGTGAGGGCTATCTCAAGACCACGGACTTCGAGATCCAAGTGGTCAACGAAGATGGCATGCTACTGGTGCATATTACCGACCTGTTAACCGGCGAAACCACGGTGATCGAAGTTGGTGGGTTGAGCGACAGTTCGAGTGTGGGTGGCTAACGATGAAACCTTTGTTGATGGCCGCTGGCCTGTTATTTCTCTCGGCCTGTTCTAGCACCAGTGAACTTGAACAGGTGCAAGCCTCTTCGAGTCTGATGCCCAAGGGCGAGAGTTACTATGATCTCATCAACCTGCCAGCGCCCCAAGGGGTGATGCTGGCCGCCGTGTATGATTTTCGCGATCAGACAGGTCAATATAAGCCAATTCCGTCGAGTAACTTTTCTACCGCCGTGCCCCAGAGTGGCACCGCTTTTCTCGCCCAGGCGTTGAATGATTCCAGCTGGTTTATTCCCGTCGAGCGTGAGGGGCTACAGAATCTACTTACCGAACGCAAGATTGTCAGGGCCGGGCTTAACGGCGATGCCAACAAGCTGCCTCAGCTGAATTCGGCGCAGATCCTGATGGAAGGTGGCATAGTCGCCTATGATACCAATGTTAGAACCGGTGGCGCCGGTGCCCGCTACCTAGGCATTGGGGCGGCAACTCAGTTTCGTGTCGATACAGTGACAGTCAACCTGAGGGCGGTGGATATTCGCACCGGACGCTTATTGAGTAGCGTGACCACTACTAAGTCTATCTTGTCCAAAGAGATCACCGCTGGGGTGTTTAAGTTTATCGATGCCCAGGAGCTGCTTGAATCCGAACTTGGCTATACCTCAAACGAGCCTGTGAGTCTGTGTGTAGCATCTGCCATCGAAAGTGCGGTGGTGCATATGATTGCCGATGGGATCTGGAAAGGTGCTTGGAATTTAGCCGATCAGCCCAGTGGTCTGCGCAGTCCAGTGTTACAAAAATATTGGTTAGAAGCCCATTCCGAGGCCAGGGTGCGAGCAAAAATCAATCAAAGCTAAGGCTGTTTTTGCTTTGTGTCATACTTTGCTATGCATGTATGCATAGCGCTTAGCACTTTTGTATGATCTCGGTGGGTTCAAATTTAACATCTATGTTACTTAAGGTTAACCTTGGTTAACCTTTTATTTTTTATAGGTTTTTAATTGAGTTTGGTTTCGTGTCGCAGCCCAATAGGGTAGAATTCGTCAAGTTTTTGACTTGCTGAATAGGTACGATGAAGAAGTTAGCATTGTTAGTAGTGTTAGCGCCACTTTATGCACATGGAATGGCGCCTTTCGGGCTTGATTGGGGTGAAGATGTCAGCCAGTATGGCGAGGTCAAACGCCAGGGAGATGAACTTAGGGTAGAAACCCATGTATTACCTAAGTCTTTATCTTTAGCCAAGGATTATGTGCTTTTTGCCGATAGGCAACATGGGCTACTAAAAGTCATCATGACAAGCAGAAATTATGGACTGTATGATGATGACTATAAAGAAGATTTCAATTTTATTAAGCAATCGCTGATCGATTCGGGTTATCAGACCACAGAGTTCATTGGCAGTGAGATGAGCTCTTATAAATGTGTGTTGCAGGGTAGCTGCTACGGCAAGCGCTGGTATGGCTTTACCGACGATGGCACCAATGTGGCGCTAGAGCAGGTGGCCAAGACCCGCCAAGATGCCTATCTCAAGCTGACATTCAAGGCGCCCAAGCTACTGCAGATCGAAGCCGAGCGCGAGGATCTCAAGCAGCTCAAACAGCAAGATAAGATGAACAGCGATAGATTAGCATTCGATTAAATAGTCGCTAACATCGATGTGGTGAGCGCCCGTGTTCAGTGCCGTGCCGCTAATTACGCTGCCTACTCTCATTGCGCCCACTTTTCATAGTGCCCACTTGTCATAGGGCCCACTTGGTTATTCAGGTGGGCTCTTTCATTCTCCGAGCTAAAAAATCATCACTCGTTGTTTGAGTTAACTCCTTTATTTATATGATGGATCACAAACAGCTTATTTGTGAGTATACTGACAGGATTAACGTCATATCGAGGATAGTGCAATGGCCGAAGAGACCATTTTCAGTAAAATAATTAGACGCGAAATTCCCGCCGACATCCTGTACCAAGATGAACTGGTCACCGCCTTTCGAGACATTCAGCCTAAGGCGCCAACCCATATTCTGATCATCCCCAATCACCTGATCCCGACGGTTAACGATGTCAAGGCATCGGACGAGAAGGCCTTGGGCCGCATGATGACGGTAGCGGCCAAGCTGGCCGATGAAGCAGGCATCGCAGAGGATGGGTATCGTCTCATCATGAACTGCAATAAGCATGGTGGTCAGGAAGTCTTCCATATCCATATGCACCTGTTAGGCGGTGATTTCCTGGGGCCGCTAGTGTCGCGTTAATCCCAGACGATTCTTGGACTGTGTAGAGTAATGAAGACAAACCCTGATTTTTTCCCGCTGACAGACTTGGCGACCCGCTTCGTCGGTCAGCTAGTGCAGTGTCGCCGACTTGGGCTCAGTGTGCTCGAAGCCAGCGAGCAGCATGTGCTGATCGAGCTGCCCTATAGCAGTGAGCTTATCGGTTACCCAGACACAGGCGTGATACATGGCGGGGTGATCACCACCCTGATGGACACCGCCTGCGGCACTGCCGTGGTCTGCAATATCTTCGATAAGTACAAGTCGCTGGAGTTGTCGCCGACGCTGGATCTGCGGGTCGACTACATGAAACCTGCCGAGCCCAACAAGAGCGTCTATGGGTTCGCCGAGTGTTACAAGCTCTCCTCGAGCGTGGCCTTTACCCGCGCCATCGCCTATCAGGATTCTATCGACGATCCTATCGCCCATGCGGTGGGCTCTTTCATGCGTATCAGCCCCGAGATGGTGGGTGACGCCTTCAGACAGGCCTTGATGGGAGAGGGGAAATGATCATGGTCACGCCAGAAGCCAATCAGGCATTAAACGTTAAAGATATCGTCAAGAAGGCCACGGAGCTTAACGATTTTGGTCACCTGCTGGCGCATGTTCCTTATGCTAAGTTTATCGGCATGCAGGTGGCGCGCTTCGGCGACGAGCTGGTGTTTCAGCTACCGAAGAAAGATGAGAATATCGGTAACCCAACCCTGCCGGCCATTCATGGCGGGGTGATCGCCGGGTTCATGGAAATGTCGGCGATCGTGCAGCTGATGGTTTTTATGCAGACCACCAAAGTGCCAAAAATTGTCGATTTCTCAATTGATTACCTGAGGGCGGGCCACCATAGAGATAGCTTCGCCGAGTGTAAGATCACCCGTCAGGGACGCCGCGTGGCGAACGTAAACATCAACTGCTGGCAAACCAACCGTAAGGCCTTGATTGCCACCGCCCGCGCTCATTTTCTGATTGAATAGACATTAAGGTGTAAGCGTAAGGAGAATAGTGATGAACAAAGGATTAGTGTTAGGCTGCTTGTTGCTGGGACTGAGCGCCTGTGCGCCCCATACCGGCGGCATCATGACCAGCTCCACCGGTGAGGTGCGGGTCGATAACGGCTCCTTCCACTCAGATGTGGATGTCAGCGCGGTGACCACCCAAGCCGAGGCGGGTTTCCTGCGGGCGCGCGGCACCATCATCAGTAAGTCACCAAAGGATCAGCGCCTGCAATATAAGTTCACCTGGTATGATGTCAATGGCGCGACGGTAGAGGATGAGGGGGTGAGTTGGAAGTCCCTTAAGCTTCACGGCAAACAGCAGATGCAGGTGACGGCGCTGTCCCCAAATGCCACCGCGGTGCGTTGTGAACTCTATGTGCGCGAGGCCATCTCCAATTAAAAATCGCATTCAGGAATGAGTCGAGCGAATGATTTGATGAAAACGTCAGCAATGCTGGCGTTTTTTTATGGATCACGCGCAAATATTGCGTTAAATATGTCAACTCTTTGTATGAGTCATGTATAATCGGCCTCGCCAAGGGGTGTTAACGCCAAGCCATAGCTTAGCGATTGACTGAGATGTCCGCGGGACAAACCCTTAGAACCTGATCCGGCTAATACCGGCGTAGGAATGGGCCACATCACTAGATTTAATACAATCTGTCTGTGCATTCTTTCTCGCTTTCTTAAGTGCCGGATCTCAATATTGATTTGAGGTCCTATGTTTACATTAAAATCTTATTCACCCATCGCCCTTGCCGTTGCGGCGGCGTTAACTCATACCAGCCTGATGGCGAGCGATACGCCGCCAGCCAACGACGAGATGGAAGTGATAGTCGTCACCTCCGATTTTCGCCAGTCTAGCCTGGACAAGATGCCCTCTAGCATCAGCGTCATAGATCAACAGCAGATCGAGGACGAGGGCGCCCAGCACTTTGAAGACGTACTCAACGGCATTGCCAATTTTAACTGGTCTGGCGGTAGCTCGCGGGCCAAATATTTCCAGATCCGCGGTGTGGGCGAGCAGGAGGAGTATCAGGGCGCACCTAACTCTTCGGTTGGCTACATCATAGACGACATCGACATGTCGGGCCTTGGGATGATCTCCAGCATGTATGATCTGCAGCAGGTCGAGGTGCTTCGCGGGCCACAGGGCACGCGCTATGGCGCCAACGCCTTAGCCGGTCTTATCTATCTTAAGAGTAACGATCCTACCTCGGTATTCGAGCATGGCGCCGAGCTGCAACTGGGTGACGATAACCTGCGCACCTATAGCGGCTTCAGCTCAGGTCCATTGAGTGATTCGGGCAAGCTCTTGTACCGCGTATCGCTGCAGCAACATGAGCAGAACGGCTATCGCGACAACCTTTACCTGGGCCGCGACGACACTAACGGCAGAGATGAATTTACCGGTCGCATTAAGCTGCGCTGGTATGCCACTGACGATTTGGTGGCCGATCTCAGCCTGATGCACGCCGACTTTAACAACGGCTACGATGCCTGGACATTGGACAACAACGGTTTCGATACCCTCACAGATGAGCCGGGTGTCGACAAGCAGCGCACCACGGGTGGCTCGCTTAAGTTGACTTACTCAGGCGCCGACAGCTTCGAGCTGGTCTCACTAAGCTCAATGGCTCAGAGTGATACTCACCACGGCTACGACGGCGACTGGGCCAACCCAGAGTTTTGGGCGGCCCGCAGCTGCGAAGGTGAACCTTGTCAGTACGACTACACCTGGAACAAGCTGGGTGACAGAACCACGCTGTCTCAGGAGTTTCGTCTGAGCTCTACCGAGGCGGGGCGTATCTTCGATGGCAGCACCGACTGGTTGGTGGGCGTCTATGGTCTGAGACTCACCGAAGACAACGACACGCTCGAAGTCTATAACGGCTGGGAAGATAGACTCCTGGCCGAATATGAAGCGACTAACTTGGCAGTTTTTGCCCAGTTAGACAGCGACTTAGGCAATGGTTATGCGTTGTCAGTGGGTGCCCGTTTGGAGCGCCGTGAGAGCGACTACAGCGACTCGGATAAAGATGCCTTCGAGCCCTCAGAGAACATGTGGGGCGGTCATATTGCCCTGAGCAAGACACTCAGTCCAGGTCAACAGGCTTATGCCCGTATCGCCCGTGGCTATAAGGCGGGTGGCTTTAACATGTCGCTGCCGGCTTCACTGAGCGATAAGAAGGAGTTCCAGGCAGAGACTCTGTACAACTATGAGCTGGGCCTCAAGTCGGAGTGGCTAGGTGGCGACGCGACCACACACTTCTCGCTGTTTTACATGGACAGACGCGATCAGCAGGTCTCTGCCTCACAGCAAAACCCTGACGAGCCACAGAAGTTCATCCTCTACGTCGAAAATGCCGGTAGCTCTCACAACTATGGCGCCGAGCTGGAAGCCAACTGGTATGCCACTGATAATATTAAGTTATACGGCACACTGGGCTGGCTAGAGACCGCCTACGGCGATTACGCCTACCAGGATAAGTACGGTGGATTGGTGGATCTCACTGGCCGCGAGCTGGCGCACTCGCCTAATCTTACCTATAGCGCCGGGGCGACCTATCGTAGCGATCTGGGCTGGTTTGCCAACCTAACTACGAGCGGTAAGAGCGAGTTCTACTACTCAGACAGTAACGACTCTAAGTCAGAGCCCTATACTATCTTCAATGCCCGTGTCGGCTACGAGACAGAGACCTGGTCGGCTTATCTCTGGGGACGCAATCTGTTTGATGAGAAGTATGGCGTGCGCGGCTTCTATTTCGGTAACGAGCCGGATAACGGCTGGGCCGATAAGCAATATATCCGCTACGGCGATCCTCGCCAGCTAGGGGTTACGCTTAACGTCAAGTTTATGTAATTGGTTTTTTGCTGGTGCTAATTGTTGTTGGGGCGGGCAGGGCTCGCCCCCTTAAGGAGTTAAGATGAAATTAACCGCTGAAATCAGCATGTATCCCCTGAAGGATAGCTATATCGATCCCATCAAGTGGTTCATCGGCCGGGTTGACACTTACGCCAATATCGAGCGCCGCACCAATGCCATGGCCACTCAGGTGTGCGGCGAATATGGCGAGGTGATGCAGATGTTGGCCACCGAGATGGAAGCCGCTCACGAGAAGTGGGGCAAGGCGGTCTTCGTGGTCAAGTTTATCGGTGGCGAGCTGGACCTGTCCCATCAGGAATAGGGCCTTAAGGCGCAATTATACCAATCACGGTAAGTAAGTGATCAGAAATAGCGTAGGAAAAACGGTCGAGAACAAGGCATAATTTTTCGATAAGTAGTTATTCTACAATCGAAAATAATAACGCCGTTATCGGGCGTTTTAACAAGCTAGCATGACCAGTTATTTACTACGATTGGTATTAATATACGGGGAGCGACACACATCCTATGATAGATTTCTGGTCCGCATTGGTTAGCACCTTGACCCAGACCTTCGAGCAGGCCAATGCCATGACGGCGTGGGAGGCGGTAGCCGTGGTCTTGGCTTTGGCCTATTTGGCGCTGGCGATGCGCGGCAACATTTGGTGCTGGGCGGCGGCCTTTGTCAGCACCGCCATCTACACCTTGCTGTTTTGGGAGGTCTCCCTGCTGATGGAGTCGCTGCTCAACGTCTACTACATGGCGATGGCTGGCTACGGTTTCTGGCTGTGGCGCTATGGCGGCGGTGAAGATCACGGGGTCGAGGTGGTCAGCTGGTCGCTTGGACGGCATCTCTACTTGATCGTCGCGACAACCGTGGTTTCTCTAGTGGTCGGCCATTTGATGGCGACCCACACTCAGGCCTCTTACCCCTATCTGGACGCGGCAACCAGCTGCTTTGCGGTGATGACCACCTATCTGGTGGCGCGCAAGGTACTGGAGAACTGGCTCTACTGGGTGGTTATCGATTTTGTGTCCATCTACCTCTATCTCAACAAGGGACTGATGCTCACCTCTATGCTGTTCATCTTGTATGTAGGCATGGCGATAGGGGGCTATTTCCTATGGCGCACCAGCATGCAGCAGCCAAGTCAGGGTGACTACTCCTATGACTAGGGCGAGTCTTGCGGTACCGTTCGTCGAGGCTGAGATCTGATGTCGGCTGACGGCAGTGCTGACGCGAATAGCACCTTGCTAGCGCGCCTGATAGCCAGCCTTCCCGAGGCGGTTAAGGTGCAGCTCTCTGAGCTTGGCTGTCCACTGGATGAGCGCACACAGATACAGGTGCTCTCGCGGGGACTGAGCAACCAAAACTATCATCTAAGCCGCGATAACCAGCAGCTGGTGTTGCGGGTCAACAGTCAGGCCAGCAGCCAGATCAGCGCCCGCGACCATGAGGTGGCCAACTGGCGCCTGGCAGAAGAGCAAGGCCTCGCGCCAGCGCTCTTGTATGTGGCGCAGGGCAATAGCGTCTATCTCAGCCATTTCATCGACACAGGCGAAGATTGGAGCCGTTTGATGACGGCCAATCCCGCCCATCCCCTGCAGGAAGAGTGCGTCACCCGGCCAGATGCCGAGGGGTTGCTGCTCGAGCTGCTCAAGGGGCTAGCTCAATTGCCGCTGCCGGAGAATCCTATCTCGGTAACAGAGCAGTGGCAGCGCTACATTGGCCAGCTAGAGATGATTGCCGAAAGCCTTGATGCGGCGAGCCTAGATAAAGCCAGTCTTGATGCGGCAGGCAGCAGTGATCTGCCCATATCCTATCAAGTGCCTTGGAAGATGCGATGGCAAGCGCTTAAGGCGCACCAGGGGCGGGTCGATGCCGTGCTCGAGCAGCTTAATGCCTGTGAGTTAGCGCCACAGTATAGCCATAGGGATCTCAACCCCCACAACCTTCTGATGAGCCAGGGGAAGCTCTGGTGTATCGATTATGAATACGCCTGTAGCTCCCACCCCTTGGTGGATCTTGCCAGTGTGCTGGCAACCCACAGACTCTCTAGTGAGCAGCGCCACCGGCTGCTCCTCGGCTACCTGAATGGCCATCCCAAGCTCAACGACAAGGCGCTCGCGGCCATTCCCAGTGCCTTGGCGCTTTACTGGTACTTCGCCGCCTGCTGGGCACTGTTGATGGCGAGCCAGGGCGAGGGCCTATTGAAGCAGACTGTGCAGCAGTCACTGGAGAAGACAGTGCCGCAGAAGCTGAGCGAGTCAGATGCCAGCCTGCCACACAGCGTGAGCGACTACCTGCAATGCTTCGATGACTTCATGGTGCTGGTGGGTTAACGAGCCGTTTTTCGTCCGACTCTGTTTCCGACTTGGTAAATCCGATTCTGTAATTCTGACTCTGTTGATCCGTCAGGGCTAACGTAAGGGTTCTTATTGCGCTTATTTCTCCTCGTTTATTTCAATTCGCCTGTCTCATATTGCCTGTTTCACTTTGCTTGTTTCATCTCGCAAAGGCCATAGCTTTTTTTACCTTTGTTTATTCTTGCTGAAATTTAAATGATTAGCTAAGGGTCTATTAGGTAATGACAAAATAATGAGAGAGTGAGGTTATGCAGAAACTGTACGCTAAATTTACCCAGGGGATCGCCCAGCTCGACGGCGTCGCCGCTTTAGCACTTAGGCTTTATCTGGCGCCCGTGCTGATGCAGGCGGGTTACAACAAGCTGTCGCACTTTAGCGACACGGCGGCCTGGTTTGGTAACGCCGAGTGGGGCCTGGGTCTGCCCATGCCTGAGGTGATGGTGGCCCTGGCGGTCGGCAGCGAGTTTGTCGGTGGCTTCTTGCTGATCTTGGGCTTGGCCACCCGGTTGATCTCCATCCCCTTGATGGTCACCATGGCGGTGGCAGCCTTTAGCGTGCACTGGAAAAACGGCTGGTTGGCCATCGCCGATCCCAGCTCCTGGCTGGCCAATGAGAAGGTGATGGCCTCGGCGGAGAAGCTCGCGGCGGCCAAGTCTCTTTTGCAGGAACATGGTCACTATGAGTGGCTGACCTCCTCGGGTAACTTTGTGATCCTCAACAACGGCATCGAGTTTGCCGTTACCTATCTGTTTATGCTGTTTGCCTTGTTGATCATCGGCGGTGGACGTTACACCAGCCTGGATTATTGGATCGCCCGCAAGTATCAGCCCAAGGCTTAACCCGACACCATCGAGTGTAAATCCCACTGTTTCAGTGGGATTTTTTTTGCCAATTTGTTACCCTCGAGGTCGGTATTAATGACAGGATAATCTTTGTGGATGCGATCGAACTTCTGTTGACACGGCAGTCTTGCCCCAGACTAGTCGCCCCGGCGCCCGATGCTGCGCAGCTTACACAGATCTTAAACGCCGCGGTGCGAGTGCCGGACCATGCAGGTCTCACCCCGTGGGAATTTATCGTCGCGGAGGGCGATGGCCTAACGCGCTTGGCTGACCATTTTGTAGAGGCGATGGAAAAGGAGGGTGGCGATGAGGCAGCGGTCGCTAAGGCGGCCAACATGCCGATGCGCGCCCCCATGGTGGTCACGGTAGTGGCCAAGGTAACCGAGCATCCTAAGGTGCCGGTACTCGAGCAACATATCGCCGCTGGCTGTGCCTGTATGGCGATGCAGCAGGCCGCCTTTGCCCTGGGACTGGGTGGTATTTGGCGCACCGGCCCCTTGGCCTTTAATCGTCATCTGCATCGGGCCTTGGGTCTGGGCGAGCAAGATCAGATAGTGGGCTTCCTCTACCTGGGCACGCCAGCGGTGAAGGCGCCGTTAAAACCGCAGAAATCGGCCGACTCTGCGGTGCGTTACCTCTGATAAGGGTGATAGCAAACGAAATTGTGAAGCCAGGTACTATAGCTTCGACTTTGGTCGGGTTTACAGGGCAGTAAAAACTGGCAAAGTGAAGGGGAGCCTGCATCCTACCTATGCAAGGTTTTCACCCTAAGTGATTGTGTTGCCCGCTTGCTGCGGGCATTTTTTTGTCTGTAGGTAGGGGATAAGGTGCTCATCCTAAACGCCTTTACTACGCTCTTATCTATACCCCAACACCCACATTCAGATTCTCGAACCAGTCGAGGAACTGCTTTACCTGGGGACCGCGGAAGATCCGACCGTGCTGAGGGCAGAGGTATTGAATATCCAGCTTGCGTACCCGCTTTATCCAATCATTCTTGGCACGGTTTGATGGCATCCACCTCTGATGAAAGTAGGCCATCTTGGCGCAGTGTTGCTCGAAATCGTCTACATAAATATCGGCCTGGGGATCTTCCAGCGCCGCGCCAATATCGCCGCTCATCAAGACCTTAGTCACTGGGTCGTAAACATGAAAGTTACCCGAGGCATGCAGGTAGTGGGCGGGAATAAACTGCAGCTCAACTTGATCTAGGCTCACGCTGCCGCCGTTGTCGGCGATGGGCTCGTAGCTGATGTTATTCATGCCGAAGTGGCGGATAAATCCCTCCCATAGCCAGGGAGAGTAGAGCTTGGCCTTGGGCAGGGTCTGGTCCCACAGGCCGAGGGAGGAGATGATGTCCGGATCCTGGTGGGAGGCAAACAGATGGGTCAGCTGGCTGAGGGGGATATGCTTGACGATATTGGCCAGCATGGCCGCAAACAGCTCAATGCCGCCGGGATCCATCAACAGGGCATGATGGCTGCTTACCACCATGTATTGGTTGGTGTCGATGATCTTATCAGGTTTTTCGGGGTCGCGACCGAAGTAGAGCCATTTGTGGGTAGGGGTTTCGATGATCAGCTCACTCTTCATGGTGCGACTCCTTGTCGTTAGCTTTTCGGTAAAAGGGGGATCAGGGGGCTGTGTTGCCAAACAGGGTAATGGCATGGTCGACCCGGCGGCGGATCAACTGGGCCACATCATCCACCCGGTTGGCCACGTCGTTAAATATGGTCTGGTTGGCGGTATCGACCCGGCAGGCCTCGATGCGGCAGATGGAGGCCAGTATGTTGGCGGTGCGCAGGTTGCGTTTCAGCTCAAACAGCTGGTTTTCCATCTTGTCGATCAGGCGATCAAACTCCTGTTGTAACTTGCTGTGGTGGGCCTGAGTCGCGGCGACGGCCGGGTTGATGGTGTCGCCATAGGGCGCGCCATTGGCCTTGAGCTTTGCCTGCTGAAAATGATTCAGCGCAACCGCCGCCCGGGCTGTCTCTGTGGCGAGACGACTGGCCTGGTGGGCCAGTTGATTGATGTCGGTGGCCGCCTTCATAGTGTAGGAGGCCAAATCGTCGATGAAGCCGGTTAGCGCCTTAAAGCCGAGCGCCGCATTGCCCACCCGCGCCGAGGCTGCCTGGGCGTTGCTGGCGGTAAGATTTATCTGTTTGCAGTAGCTAAGTGTCTGATTGAGCTCGGCGGCGACCACTGCCGCAATGACATGATATTGACTGATTTTCGGCGCGTGTTGTGTCATTAGAACCACTTCCTATGTAGAACCAATCACAGTATAGTCGAGATCACCCAATGCGAAAGTAACCTAGGAGAATGAATTGCTTACCCTAGAAACAGAGCGTCTCGTCTTACGTGAAATGACAGTAAAAGACGCCCCCTTTATGCTGACCCTGCTCAACAGTCAGGGCTTTCTAGACAACATAGGCGATCGCGGCGTGCGCACCCTGGCGCAGGCTGAAAACCATCTCATCGAGGGGCCGATCAACAGCTATCAGGAACATGGCTATGGCATGTACTGCATCGAACTCAGGCAAAGTGGCGAGCCAGTCGGTGTGGCCGGCCTGGTGAACCGGGAGCAACTACCCGGTATCGACCTTGGCTATGCCCTGTTGCCGGAATTTTTAGGTAAAGGCTATGCGGTAGAGGCCAGCCGTGCCGTGCTTGCCCATGCTAAGGCGCTCAGGCTAAGCAGCCTGCTGGCGATAGTGAAAGAACGCAATGGCCCCTCGCGGGCGCTGCTTGAGAAGCTCGGCTTCGAATGTCAGGAGCTTATCGCCTGGGGCGAGGGCGACGAAGTATTACTTTACAAGATAACACTTTAATTAAATTGGCTATTTTGTTAGCGTGTGTATTAGCAATCTCGTGATCTAGCCTGTAACCAAACTCAGAAACTATCTGGTCACAGTTTTGTAAAAAGCAGTCTTGTAAAAAGCAGCCTTGTAAAAAGCAGTCTTGTAAAAAGGTCATCGCGAGTAAACAGGGCTACAGGCTAGACAGGCAATTTCATCTACCGGTCATATGGCTTTGTTATAACAAACCCATTGGAGCATCAACATGAGTCAGGACGCATTGAGAGGCTGTTTAAGTGGTGAGCGTGTGGTGTTAGAGCCGCTGCAGGAGGAGCATATTCCTGCCTTGTCCATCGCGGTAAGCGACGGCGAGCTGTGGAACCTCTGGTACACCTCGGCGCCCCATCCCGATGAGATGAAGACCTATGTCGAGCAGGCCCTGGCCAGCGAGCAACGCGGCGAGGCCTTGGCCTTTGCCGTCAGAGACAGACACTCGGGGCAGATTGTCGGCTGTACCCGCCTGATGTCATGGGATCAGACCCACAGGCGCATCGAGATAGGCCATACCTGGTATGCCAAGAGCGCCCAACGCACCGGGGTCAACAGCGAGTGTAAGCTTCTGCTGCTCACCTACGCCTTCGAGACCTTAGATGTGATTGCGGTGGAATTTCGCACCCACTGGCACAATCAGCGCTCGCGCGAGGCGATCACCCGTCTGGGCGCCAAGCAAGATGGCGTGCTGCGCAACCACCGCATTTTGAAAGACGGCACCATAAGAGACACAGTGGTTTACTCCATCATCGCCTCAGAGTGGCCAAGCGTGAAGCAAAACCTCAAGTTTCGAATGCGTCAGTATCTAGAAAACCAATAAATTAACCAAAATATCAGGGAGGATAAATGTCGGGAGAATTACGCAGGGCAAGCTTGGAAGATGCGGCCGTTGTCGCGGGTCTGTTTAACGAATATCGTCAGTTCTATGGTCAGGCGAGCGATATCGACCTGGCCAACAAGTTTATCAATGCCAGACTGGCGCGCAAGGATGCGGTGATCTTCTTGATGTTAGATGCTCAGGGCAATGGCCTGGGCTTTTGTCAGCTCTATCCCAGTTTCAGCTCTATCCATGCCCGCGCCAACCTTATCCTGAGTGACCTCTATGTCACCCAGCATGCCCGCTGTGTCGGGGTAGGGCGGCGATTGATGACGACCGCCATCGATTATGCCAAGGCCAAGGGGATTGCCTCGATCTTTCTCGAAACCCATAAAGATAACCATCAGGCCCAGGCCCTGTATGAGTCGCTCGGCTTCCAGCTGGAGCAAGAATTTTTAGGCTATAACCTTGATATTCAGTGACATCTAAAGTAGAAATGGTTCAAACTCATTGCTCAAGGACAGTATTGATGCGCAAGACTCTCACACTTTCGCTATTCGCTCTCATGGCCAATAGCGCCGTTGCCGCCCCCTCAGAAGCCGAATTGGCATTTAACAAAGAGGTGCTGGAGTGCGCCGCCTATTATCAAATCGCCTCAGAGACCATTTCAGGCATGAATGCACCGCAGATGAAGCCTGTGGGCGAGAGGCTTAAGCAGTCTGGCGAAGATGCCGTAACGCTGGCGAAGAAGTATCAGGACGCCGATAAGGTAGAGCAGCAGCTAGCGGCAACCGTCGCCGAGCAGAAGGCCAGCCTGCCGAGTAACCACAACCTAGGTAGCTTGATGAACCGTTACAAGGGCCCTTGTCAGAAGCTGATGGCCAACCCGCAGGAGCGTCTGGACTACTGGATCATGGCGACCATGTAAGCGCCTCTGTTACAGACAAAATTTCAAGAAAAGAGTGCGCTGGCGCACTCTTTTTCGATCATGCATGAAACAGGGAATCGACTAGACTGGTCTAGATAAGGGTGATCTTTACTCGCCCGTTTTCATGGAGACTCGATGAACATCTATTTTCTCATCGCCGGCATCATCGCCATCTTGACCTGCGTCGGCCATTTTTCCCTGGGGAAAAAACGTTTCTTAACCCCTATGCTTGAGGCGGATTTCGACCCCATCGCCAAATCTGTCATGCACTGCGTGTTTCACTACATCTCGGTATTTCTGGTGCTCTCGGCGCTGGTGCTTCTTGCCTGTTCCTTCTCCATGGTCTCAAACATGCAAAGCTATGGCCTGCTGCTGTTTATCGCGCTGAACTTCGTGCTGTTTGCCATCTGGCAGATCTACATAGGATACTTTGCCGAGATAAAGGGCGCATTTCGCTCCCTGTTTCAGTGGATCTTCTTCGCCCTGGTGAGCGCCTTTACCCTGGCGGGAATTTTTCTGGGCTAATTCTTAGAGTGCTTCTGGGAGAGAGCTAAGGGTTTAGAGCTAAAGTTTAGATCTAAAGTTTAGAGCTAAGGTTTAAAACTTAGATATAGAACTAGGGTTTAGAACTGGGGTTTAGAACTGGGCGTGGCTGAAGTTATGAACTGGGCTTTAAATCTGGCTATGAATCTGGGAATCTGGGAATCTGGCTTTTAATCCAAAAGCAGACATCTCGGGGTGACTCTGGCATGCGCCGCGGGGTGAAAGTGTCGTCCCAAGATGTAATGGCAAGGTGCAAACTTAGCGCGTATTAGGCTGAGGTTGTTCACCGGTTTGTCGCTTTAAATTCTTAACTTGAGTTTATTCGCCCAGTGGCTCACTCGGCTCATAGCAAGAGTTGCTGGCCTGACAATCAGAAGCCTGGCTGCTGAGATAGTTAGCGTTCAGTGGCGGCTCATCATTTTTAAAGCTGGCCCATTCACTCTTGATGGTCGACAGCCAGCCACCTTCTTCCTCCGCACCCAAATAGTTGGATACGTCGACAAAGGTCAGCCAGAAGGCATAGGCCACGATGGAATAAATTGTAAAGCGGAACATGATTTTCACCCTAGTGTCACTAAATTAGAAACGCACTATACGCCGCTTTTTTTAGGAAATAAACTGTCAATGTTTTGCCGCTTTCTAGTGTATCGTTCGGTAGTGTAACCATTTGTATTACATGGTTTAAAATTTATTAAGCGCTTGCTTATGTATGTAAAAATGACGCTGTCATTTTATTAGCAAAGGATCTATTTTTTGACTCTGTGTGAGGGGAAAGTGAGGGAGTTGGCATCGTTTTTGATAGGCGGTTTGGGGGTTGAGGTGGGGCTTGAGTTGGGGTTTGTTGGTGATTAATTAGTGAGCGATTTCGGCGTTCATTTCGTTAATTGTTAGTCCGGTGTATGCCTGTATTCGTGTCTACACATTGGAGTTGGAGGCTGTATCTTCATGGTAATCAATCGCCTGGCCGACGGGTGCAGTACATGGAAGCACTAATGTACTGAACAGAGGGATGTGAACATAGGAATGCGAAAGAGCAGAAGTGTACATATGTTGCAATTTTGTTTTCATTGGCGGTGAATTCGTGGTATTCAGTTTGCCTGTGCGCCAAGGTTACGCGGTCATCCTTGATGAAATCCAAGGAAAACTCTGTATTTCGCACATTTATTTTCAATCAAATTATTGACTTACACTGGGGCTTTTTAGTTAGTCGCACAAAAGGAACTGGGATTGACTCATTTTTTGGCAAAAAAAGGCCATTTGTGGAAATGGTCAAATCAATCCTTCCTTGCCGATGCTGAATCGTTACAACGCCCAGGAAAAAGGAAGATCAAGGGGAAACCGAATGTCTTTATCACCAGCTTTTTTAAGCCGGATCCATCGTCTGTACACAGGGTTGACGAATTTCGCCCACTCATCGAAACCGGCGTTCATAGTGCTGGCCTGCTCAATGGGCGTACTGCAGGGATGTGACGGTAGTGAAAACGCTCCGACTGCGCGACTGACGGCAATGGAATCGTCTAACGTGCCCGGCCGAATGGAACTCGATGGTAGTTTTTCCGTTGCAAGCGGTGAGAGAAAACTGGTTGCTCATACTTACACGGTAAAAAACCTGGATACGGGCGAAACCGTCTATGGGCCGGTTACCATTGATGGTGGGCCTAACCGGGGCCCGCTGAAAGTCCACCCCTACGCCGATACCGCCTCAACCAATGGTGTCAAAGACGTTTCGGGGAACTACCAGGCGACGCTCACCGTCATGGACGATGTGGGCCAGATGCACACCGCAGTGACAAATTTCGAACTGGGTGGAGCGGTTTCGTATGCTATCGAGGACTGCGATGCAACCTGTTCTCTTGCCTCCGGCAATTCAAACCAGGTGGTTTGCAGCCTAAATACCAGCTGTAATCAAGCGGTTTTCTGGACCAACATTGCAACCCAGGCAAGTCCCCTCAACAGCGCCATAGACGAGAATACAACCTTATGGATACAGGCAATCGGCGCCGGAGGCGGTAACGGCACTAACAATTCAGTAGGCGGCGGGTCGGGAGAAGGCGGCAAAGGAGGCTTTGCCCAGATGGTAACCACAGGCACCGAGTATGGAAATATTTTCGGAAACGCGATTTTCTACTACTACTTGGGACAAGCGGGAAGTCACGATAGCAGCGGAGGGGCCGGAGGCGCTGGCACGATCGTGACAAGCTTTGAGCCGGACGGCTCCCTGCCGCACAACGAGATAGTTCTGATCGCCGGCGGCGGTGGTGGTGGTGGCGAGGGCAGCGCCTTCTACAGCGGGTCCATGCAAGGCGGCGGCGGTGGCAACGGCGGCTTCGCGTATTCAAGCCAAGTTGGCAAATCGGCAACCGGCGTAGGTGCAAACGCGTTTTACGATGGCCTGCCATCTTTGGATGGGTCTTGGTTCACCAATACCAACGGCATGGGCGGGGGCGGAACCGATTGCACGGAAGGCGTGGCCTGCGGGGGCGATGGCCATAATGGCGGGTATCAGGGTTTTGGCGGAGCGTCGGGAGGTTCGGGTTCTGAAGGGTCAAAGGGCTGGATAAACGCTGGCCCCAATCTGGCGGTTAATGCCGGCAAAGGTGGTGAGGGCGGTAACCCGGCCACCTGCGGCGGTGGCGGCGGTGGCGGCGGCTATGGTGGTGGCGGCAGCGGTACCGTATATGGCACGGACGCTTCTGGTGGGGACGATTACCGATGCTATGGCGGGGGCGGTGGTGGTAGTTACGCGATGCCTTCAACCAGGACGGACAGCAAGGCCCCGACTTCCTATGCAGGAAACTCCGGAAACGGTGAAGTGCTTTTCATCTTCAACACCAATCCCTCATAGAAGGTGCCAGATACATGCTTGCTTGAAAAACATCAAGACTAGCAAGTCGACTAAAGTCGTTTGAGTCTTTTGTCAAAAGCAACTAATAAATAAAGTGTCGCGTAGCCGACACTTTATTTGCCTGCTTAACAAGCCCGTCGCTTTATAAAGTAAATTGCGCAGATGCGTACAGGAAGGAGGAGCGCTCGCCACTGATTGACAGGCGAGCGCCGCCATAAAACCTATGAGCTAATGCTCTCAAACAACAAAGTCGTCTGCTTGCTTTCCCCCAATTTGAAGTTATCCGAAGCAGACTGTTTCGATAGCAATCCCTAATTCGATACTGTTTAAATGCTTTAGAACGACTACTTTAAACCGTTTATGCCCCATTGCGTGTTGGCCTTGGAATGAAGATTTGGCGACATGATCATTAATTAAATGGGTTGAAGGTCGTACCTTTATCGCCTTCTAACGCCTGCCCGGCGGGGGTATGTGCAGATACGTCTGTGACTCGCTGTGCGCCATCCCTGGCCGCTCTACGGTTTCACCCCTGAAACCGAAGGTCACAGCCGTATCTGCACTCGGTATCCAACGTCTCTTTGATTTAACCTCACTGAATTTTCCCTAATACAAGCTATTATTTTTCGATAAAAAAACAGGAAAAGATGTGACATGACATGTTGAATGCTAGCTATAAGATAGATTAAAGTATGACCAATTAAGGACAGAGCTAGGTCAACTCGAATCTAACATCGACTACGCCATTCAGGGAATGAAAAAGCCAAACACATGCGCCAATCACCTCCTTTAGAAGATTACTCTGAACCTACTTATTTACATGCTTGGTCTCCTACCTTACAAGGTCTCACTAAAAGTTGTTATAGGGCATTCAGACCCAGCTACCTAATTTTTAGAATTTATGTCCATACAGAGGGATTATGGGAAGTCAAAACCAAATAAAGTCTAAGTTGCTTGAAATGGAAGGCGGAAAATTTCAAAGACTCTGTGATGATTGGCTGCATCGAAAGGGGTATGAAAATATAAACCCAATCGGAATGATGGATATTACCGATAGGGTGGTTAAAGGCACACCCGACTGTTTGTTAATGCAGGCAAATGGAAAATATATTTTTTCAGAATATACCGTTCAACAGGAACGTCTAGCCAACAAACTAAAAGATGACATTGAAAAGTGCTTTGACGAAAATAAAACAAGTATTCCAGTAGATAAAATCAGTGAAATGATCATATGCTATCTGGGTAAACTATCAACGGAAGAAATCAACCAACTCAGGACTCTTTGCTACGATAGAGGAGTAATGTTAACTCTTAATGGACTTGATTCAATTTCATTAAGTATTAAAAATTCCTATCCCGTCTTGTCGGAAACTTATTTAGATTTACCTTTAGATACTGGCCAATTGTTGAGCGTTGATGATTTTGTCGAGAGGTACTGTAGGAGTAACTTTACAACGTCTATAGACAATGAATTGCTGTTCTGTGACGATTTGTTGAGTAATGCGGTTCGAACACTGGAATCATCAAACTTCTTGCTTGTATCAGGTGCAGCCGGATTAGGGAAAACACTATTTTCAGTCACTTTGGCAAAACGAATTCAGAAAGAGAATGAAAACACCAATGTTATTTGTCTTTTTGATAAGGGCGCAGACCTAATAAGGGATATTACAGCGTACTTTAGTGAGCCTGGTGATTATTTGATTTTTGTTGATGATGCTAACAGATTGGATAACAGGCTTGACTATATTCTTCATTATCTAACAGAGAAAGATGGAAGCCGAAGTTTTCGCATCGTTGCCACGGTGAGAGATTATGCGCGAACTTCTGTAATCGAAAAAGTTAGCAAATATACTGAGCTTCATGAGCAGGTTATTACGCGGTTAACCGACGAACAAATTAAAGAACTGGCTGAATCAATATTTGGAATTAAGAATGGGGAGTATAAAAAACGGATACAAGAAATATCCTGCGGCAATCCGCGATTGGCTGTGATGGCATCAAAAGTTGCCATAGAGACAAATCAAATACAATCCATTCAAAATGTCACTTCCTTGTATAGCGATTACTTTGGCGAAAATGAAAACGTAAAACTTGTTCTTGAAGATGAAAGGCTAGTTCTCGCGGCTTGTGCCATTTCGTTTTTTAGAAAGATTGACAAACTTAATGAACAACAAATGGGGATGGTAGAGAACTCTTTCGGCATACAGGCTGAGGAGTTTTGGGAACTTGTTGATATCTTGCATAAAAGTGAGTTGGTGGATTTGTATGAAAATGAAGTGGTAAAAATATCCGACCAAGTTTTATCTACCTACCTTTTTTATATAGCCGTCTTTGAAAAAAAGACAATACCATTTTCATCAATTGTTAAGGACTTCTATCCAGACTATACCGGGACTATTGTTGATTCACTTAATCCTATCATTAGTGCATTTGACCAAAGGAAAGTTGTTGCTGGCATCAGAAGTGAGGTTAAAGACATATTTGAAAAGTATTCTGAAAATGAGAATGTCGATAAATCAATAGAGTTTTTAAGCACTTTTTGGTTTGCTTTACCAACAGAGGCTTTGGTTTTTTCATCAAAGGTTATTAACGGAATGCCTGACGTTGATATTGATTGGAAAGGTGAAAGTTATGAAGAGGCTAATAACGAGGCAGATAAATCATCTTTAATCAGTTTGCTGACAAGTTTTAGGTTTTATGATGAGCAAGAGTTTAAAATGTCTTTTGAATTGCTGCTTCTATATCTTGCTAAAAGTAAGGTGTCCCTTGGCTTTGTAATACGAGCACTGTCAGAACGTTACAATTTTAAGCCTAATGATTGTCGATACGGCTATTTTGTACAATCGTTCATTGTTGATAAGTTGATAGAGCAAATGGACAAAGGGGAGAACTACTTATTTAGTCGGCTTTTTATTTTAACGGCTAGCTACCTGCTAAAAATTGAGCACAGCGAGCATCAGTGGTCTAGCGGTGATGCAATAAACATTATAAAATTTAGGCTATCTCCTGATGAATACCTACTCGCTTTAAGAGATAAGATTATCTCAAATTTATCTTTTTTAATGGATAAGGATGAGTTTCAACCTTTCGTTGTTGACGTAATTAAAGAGTACATAGGTAGAGCAAGATATGAAGGCGCGGATATGGCTGAGGCTGATCTTCCTTTTTTTGAACGATATTTTGTTAAAAAGTTAGACAAAGATAATTTGTCTCACTGCATGATGATGAAAGACTATTGTGAGCACCTTGAATCTTTGGAATTGAACTATCCAATAGAATGGAAAGAAGAGTTCTTTAATGAAACGCTAGAACTTTCAAACTTACTTCTTGAAGATAGGCATGAACGGCGCATGCTTGAAATGGGTTATGAGGAATACAATCAATACCGCCATCAGTGTTTAGTTAAGCATTTCAAGGGTATTTCAATAGCAAATTTCATTGATTTCATTGATAGGTGTAAAGAATTGAATAGTGCTTTGTCAGGTAGAGATAGGAACTACTCCTTAAAAAATGGAATTGAAATGAGTCTTCGTGCAATCGCTGATTCAGTACCAGAACTCTTTCCTGATATTGTATCTAGTTACATGGATTATGATGACTCTTTTGAAGTAAACCCTCATTTCATAGTAACCGACCTGTTTAAGTCTCAATCGAGCGAAGATGTTTTCTTATTGTTAAACAGCAAAGAATATCGATGGAAGAAACTATGGTTATCTACTTATTTTGCATTATTACCAGAGGAGTCCATTGTTGATAATGACGCGAACTTATTAATAGAGCATATCAGTACCACTCCAAGCAATGAATTGCGAGGTTGGCTAGATTATTTGGATAAGTATAAACATGTTGACGATGCTATATATTGCAAAATTGTCAGAGTTCTAACGGATAAATCCAGTGAAGATGCTAACTATGCAAGATCACTAGAGTACCTATTTAGCAGTCAATGCAGTATATTTGGCAATTGGTTTGAAGTATTTGAGCCAGACGAGGAATTGGTTTTTGATGCGTACTTAGCCGCCTGCAGTCTAGGGTGCTACTGGGATTATTCTGGCGACACTTTAAAGCATCTTTTGGATAGACGGTTCGAGTTTTTATATAAGTTGATCGATAAAATATATGAAAAGGAAAGATGGCCTGGTTTGCACACAGATATGCCAGAGTTAAATTTTTTGTGGGAAAGAGAGGGCTACCTCGAAGAAATTGAAGAATACGCGAAATACCTTCAGAGTAAAGATGAACATTCTTTCAGGTATAGAGAAAACATATTCACTAAGTTATTCACTAAAGAAAAAGGGAAAGCTGAATCGGAAGAAGTGGTTCAGAAAAAACATGGTTTTTTCCGTAATGCCGTCAAGAAAAATGCAACGGATATTAAATTTATGTGCTTTTTATTTAATTCTGCAAAATACCTTGGTGAAGAATTTAGGCGGGAAATATTAGGTTTGTTTCTTAGTGAAAATGATAACTTTCAGGACTTTCAAGCGTTAGACTATGAACTAACTACTTGGTCGTGGTCAGGAAGTCGAGTTCCCATCTTGGAGCGAGAAAGGAATTTTCTTGAAAGTTTGCTGCCGCTTTTTAATTCCATTAAGTTTCTTGAGCATAAATCCTATGTAGAGATACAAATTGAGGATAAATTAAAATCTATTGAATATGAAAAGAAGAGAGATTATCTGGAAAGCAGATAGCTTGATATGTAGTGAAAGAACGCTGCCCTATAACAAGTTGCTGTACGCGGATGAATTACTCGCCGCGCTCCTAATTTACCGGTGAGCAAGGCGTTGTCCCATAGAAATTTCTATCCGAAACTGACAAGTTAGAGTTAAGGCTTTAACTCAAAAATGTCCAAAAATGAGTTGAGTAGTAGGAAGCTTTTAAGGTTTTCGGATGCAGCGCTAAAAAAGTGTCTGTTCGAGTCGTTTAGCCGGATTTAAGTTTATTGGTGAGAGAGGGCGCGGGCTGCTAGCTCGTGGTTGGGTGAGCAGTGGATGATTTGCTGAAGCCTGTTTGCCAACTCACAGTGTTGGCCGTCAAAGCGTGCTTATGTAAAGCGTGTTCACGTAAAGCAAGTTTTCGCTGGGCGACGCGAGACAGCGCCAGACTCGGTTTGGAGTCTGTCGCTGTCGGTGGATTTTACGCTAAGGCTTGGCTTATGAGCGCTTCTTCCACAGCATGACGCCGGCGACGATGATCACTAGCGCTATGATGGGGAGTAGGTCGTTGAGGTGGTGGAACAGACCTATGCCATTGTGTCCTGGGTGTGCCCAAGCCGCTGCAGGAAGAAGGCTAGCGAGTAGTAGTGAGGCTTTTTTCATTGTAATACTCCATATATGTTTGGTTTTATTCATCGGTTTCTAGCTCTAGTTGCATCAGCAGCAATTCTTCCCCTTCGATGATGCGGGTCTCATAGCTGTGACAACTAGGACAAATGACACTTCGTTCCTTGATGGTATGAGTGCTTTGGCAAGCCTGGCACTCGAGCACCAATTCCTGATGTAGAATTTCCAGCTCCGCCTCTCTGGCGCGTCCCTCCAGCTTGAAGGTCTCAAACGCGGTCGCCAGTAGGGCGGGTTCGACGCCGCTGAGGACGCCGATCTTTATCACCACCTTAGTGATCCTGCTCGCCTGATTGGCGATGGCGTGTTGTTCACACTGTTCCAGCAGGGCGGTGACAATCGAATACTCGTGCATTAACAGATCCTTGGCAGTAGTTCACCCTGGGGCAGATCGAGGTAGCGGCTACTGCCCCATGGTGTCTTGAGCACCACTTTGCCTGGATGAGTCTCTTCCACATGACCTATGATGGCCGCCTGCTGGCAGTGGCCGTAGCGCTGGATGATCTCCAGTGCGCCTTCGGCGATTTCACCCGGCACCGCCAGGATAAAGGTGCCTTCGTTGGCCAGGTCGTGGGGCTCGAAGCCATAGAGTTCACACAGGCCCTTCACTTCGTCACACACGGGGATCTTGCTCTCCTCGACATTGATGCCGACATCGGAGGCGCTGGCCCATTCGTTGAGTACCGCCGCCAGGCCGCCACGGGTGGCGTCGCGCATGGCGTGCACCTCTATGTTGCAGGCGATCAGCTGCTCGACCACGGGCCAGAGGTTGGCGCAGTCGCTGACCAGCTCAGATTCCAGGGTGAGTCCCTCGCGGGCCATCAAGATGGCGGCGCCGTGACGACCGATATCGCCTGAGACGATAATGGCATCGCCGGGACGTAGGTTTTTCACCGAGATCTGCGGTTTTAATACGCGGCCGACCCCGGAGGTGTTGATAAACAGACCATCGGCGCAGCCCTTAGGCACGACTTTGGTATCGCCACAGACGATGCGGGTGCCGCTCTTGTGTAGCTCCTCGGCCATGCTATCGACGATGGTTTTCAGATCCTTGATGGCAAAGCCTTCTTCTATGATGAAGCTGCAGCTCAGGTATTGGGGCTCGGCGCCCATCATGGCCAGATCGTTGACCGTGCCCGCGATGGCAAGTTTGCCTATGTTGCCACCGGCAAAAAACAGCGGCGACACGGTGAAGGAGTCTGTGGTGAAGGCGGCCTGCCCCTCGAAGTGGAGCAGGGCGGCGTCTTCTTCACTCGCCAAAATCGGGTTGTTGAAGGCCTTGAAGAAGATAGACTTGATCAGTCGGTTCATCTCCTTGCCGCCACCGCCGTGACTGAGTTGTACGGTTTTTTCGTTGTCGGCCATGATTAGACTCCGTTATAGCGGTAATAGGCGTTGCAGGCGCCTTCCGAGCTGACCATGCAGCTGCCGAGGGGCGTCTCTGGGGTGCAGCCGCGACCGAAGACCTTACAGTCTTTCGGCTTGGCGATGCCTCTTAGGATGTCGCCGCACTGGCAGGCCTTGTGATCGTCGATATCGGCCACATCCAGCTTGTCGCGATAGATCACCTCGGCGTCGCGGTGGGCAAATTCGGGCCTTAGCATCAGCGCCGACTCATTCAGCGGTCCCAGACCGCGCCAGCGAAAATGCGGCCTGACGGTGAGGTACTGATTGACCTTTTGCTGGGCGTGGACGTTGCCTTCCTCGCTCACGGCGCGGCTGTACTGTACGTCCAGCTCGGCGACCCCTTCGACCTTCTGCTTGACGATGCGCAGGATAGATTCCATCACATCTACAGGCTCGAAGCCGGAGACCACTACGGGCGTGCCGTATTGGGTCACGGCGGGGCGGTAGAGCTTGGCGCCGGCGATCACGCTCACGTGAGCCGGGCCGATAAAGGCATTCACCTTGGCCTGGGGATCGGCCATCACGGCGTCTATGGCAGGTGGCACCAGCACATGGTTGATATGAAACAGCAGGTTATCAAGCCCTTGTTTCTCGGCCTGCTCGATAAGCACTGCGGTCATGGGGGTCGAGGTCTCGAACCCTATGGCGAAGAAGATCACCTGTTTGTCCGGGTTCTCCTTGGCGATGGTCAGGGCATCCAAGGGATCGTAGAGCGGGCGGATATCGCAGCCCTTGGCCCTGAATTCGGCCAGACTGCCTTTTGAGCCGGGTACGCGGATCATATCCCCCAGGGTCACCAGGATCACATCGGGCTGAGAGGCCAGGATAGCGGCGTGATCGATGCGCTCCTTGGGCATGACACACACGGGGCAGCCTGGGCCGTGGACAAATTCTATGTTGTCAGGCAGCAGTTGGTTGAGGCCATATTTCATGATGGTGTGGGTATGACCGCCGCACACCTCCATGATGTAGATGTTGCCCTCATGCTTGGCGGCGTGCAGGGCGATCTCCTTAGCCAGGTTGTGTATGGTTTCAGGATCTCTAAAGCCCTGATACAGCTGTTTTAGCTCTATCATGCCTGGGCCTCCTGCTCATTCATCTTGGCGACGATCTCCTGATATAGGGCCAGGCTCTGCTCGGCGTCGGCCTTGTCTATCTTGTTCATCACGAAGCCGATATGGATCAGCACATAGTCGTCGAGGGCCAGTGGCTCCTCCATCAGATGGCTGCTGACCTTACGCTTGACCCCCAGGGTCTCGACCGTTACGGCCTGCTCCTCGGGGTGGAGTTCTACAATTCTTGAGGGGATAGATAGGCACATATTTATTGGCTCCTGTGGGCGTTTAGCCAGTCGACCACGGCGCGCATGCTGTCGCGATCCTTGATGGAGGTGGTGATCACTTCGGCCTCTGGATTGAGGCGTTTCACCTGGGCCTTGGCTTCCTCGACGCTGAAATCGAAGTGTGGCAGCAGGTCGGCCTTGGTGATCAACACCAGATCTGCCTTGCGGAACATCACAGGGTATTTCTCTATCTTGTCATCGCCTTCGGGCACAGACACCAGCACTATGTTGAAGTGGGTGCCCACATCGTAGGAGGCGGGGCAGACCAGGTTGCCGACGTTCTCCACGAAGCAGATATCCAGGGCCGCCAGATCCACATGATGTAGGGCATCGTGCACCATGAAGGCGTCCAGGTGACAGGCTGAGCCGGTCTGGATCTGAAAGGCGGGAATGCCCTTGGCGGTGAGGCGGTCGGCATCGCGGGAGGTCTCTAAATCGCCTTCGACCACGCCATAGTTAAGGTCTGTGTACTCCTTGAGATGTTCGAGCAGTGTGGTCTTTCCACTGCCCGGGCTGCTCATCAGGTTGAAGGCGGTGATATTGTGGGCCTCGAAGTGGGCACGGTTGTGGGCCGCTTCGTGATCGTTCTTGTCGAGGATCTTATGGATGACAGACAGTGTCTTCTTGTCGTTGAGCTGGGGATTGCTACGCAGGGTGCCGTGGTCGTGATGATGCCCGTGGCTGTGCTCATGACCGTGCGCGTGGCTATGCTCGTGATCATGCTCATGGCTGTGGTGATGGTCGTGATCATGGCTATGATGGTGATCTCGAGTGATAGAGCAGCCGCAGTCTTTACACATAATGAACTCCAAAAAATCTAAGGCGTTAATGCCATTTTGCGCTAGGGGCCCGGTGACTTCATTGACCCGGGTCAGTTTTAGGCAAAATCCTGTTAATCAAATTGGCTCAAGTGCTTATCGCTGGGCGATATAGGGCGCGGCTTAAGCCGAGTTAATGCTTGTGTATGGCGTACCAGAGTTGCCCCAGGGCAATGCCGCCATCGTTAACCGGTACCTGGTGCGAATCGAGCACCTTAATCTTAGCCATCTCTAGGCGTTTACGTGTCTCGCTGAGTAGATAGCGGTTTTGAAACACGCCGCCGCAGAGCGCCACGTCGAAGCCGCTATGCTCGATGGCGCAGTCGGTGACCGCCTGGGCCAGGGCGTTCATAAAGCCGCGGGCGATAAGGCTTATGCCTTCGGGTTTGTGTTGCCATTTGAGCAGGGCATCGACCATCTGCGCCCAGAGCGCTTCCAGCTGCCATACGCCGTTTTTCTCACTCAGGCTAAAGGCCAGATCCGCCGCCGCGAGCTCGCTTTCTAACTGGGCCTCGCTGACCTCATTGGCCTTGGCCTCGATCAACATGCCGGCCTGACCCTCAAACTGGGTGGTCTGCATCAGGCCCAGCAGGCAGGCGGTGGCGTCAAACAGACGGCCGATGGAGCTGGTCATCTGAATCGCAACGCCTTTCTGCCACAGGGTATGCAGGTTGCCGATGAGGCTGGCTGGCAGTCCCTCGAGTGCAGCCAGTGGCAGCGCCTTAATCTCTTCAAGCGAGTAGCGCTGAAACAGCAGCGCCAGCATGATGCGGCGCGGGTCTTTAATCGCCTGCTCGCCGCCGATCAGCGCCATTGGGCTTAGATGGGCGACGCGCTGGAAACCTGAGATATCGGCTAGCATGGCTTCGCCGCCCCAGAGCTGGCGCTCATCCCCGAGGCCCGTGCCATCGAAGCTGAAACCCAGCACCTTGTCGACTCTCTGATTGACGGCCATGACGCTGAGGATATGGGCGTAGTGGTGCTGCACCTGAGTGTAGGCGATGGCCTGCGCATCCTTTTGGTTTTGGGCCCAGATGGTCGAGGCGTAGTCGGGATGCTTGTCGCTCACCAGGTGTTTGGGGCTGAACTGGTACAGACGCTTAAAGGTCGCCAAGGTGTCGATAAAATATTGCTCCGCCTCCAGGCTGAAGAGATCGCCTATGTGTGGGCTGAGTACCAGGTTGTGATCGAAGCCGAAGGCGATGCTGTTCTTCTGCTGGGCGCCCACGGCCAGCGTCTCTTGGGGGACTTCTTCTGGCAGCGCCAGGGTCAGCGGCGCATAGCCCCGGGCCAGACGGATCACCTGCAGCTTGTCATCCACCATCTGCACCACGCTGTCGTCACAGCCGTTGAGGATCTCGCGGTTATGATCTAGCACGGCATCGACCACTTCGCCGAGGCGCTCGAAGATCTGCTCGCCGTGCGTGATGATGGGCTCGCCGCTGCGGTTGGCACTGGTGGCCACGAGCGGGCGGTTTAGCCTGCTGAGCAGCAACTGATGCAGCGGCGTGTAGGGCAGAAACAGCCCGAGTCTGTCGATACCGGGGGCCACGGCCGGGCTTAGTTTGTCGCTGCTCAGCGCATCGCTACTGGATTCATCTTTGTTGAGCACCTTTTGCAGCAGGGTGATGGGCCGCTCGGCGCTTTGCAGTAGTTGCCACTCGGCATCGCTGCCGCAGGCCAGTGTCTTGGCCATGTTGAGCGAGGCGCACATCACGGCGAAGGGCTTGGCCGGGCGCTGCTTACGGTATCTCAGCTGCATTACCGCCTCATCATTGGTGGCATCGCACACCAGATGAAAGCCGCCGAGCCCCTTGATGGCCAGGGTCTTGCCCTGGGCTAGCAGCTCGACGGCTAGGTCCAGCGCGGCGTTCTTCTCTGCCAGTGGTATTTGCTGCGCATCTAACAGGCTGAGCTGTGGACCACAATCCGGGCAGCTCACCGGCTGGGCGTGGTAGCGCCTGTCGAGTGGATTCTGATAGGCGGCCGCGCAGGCATCACACATGGCAAATTCGGCCATGGCGGTGTTGGGCCTGTCATAGGGCAGGGCGCGGATCAGGGTATATCTGGGGCCGCAGTTAGTGCAGTTGGTAAAAGGGTATTGGTAGTGACGGTTGCCGGGATCCATGATCTCATCGAGACACTCCTGGCAACTGCTCTTGTCGCTGGAGACGGCCACCACCGCCTTGGCATCCGCCTGGCTGTGTACTATCTCGAAGCTGTCGCACGCTTCAAGCGGCAGTTCTGTCTGGCTCAGGCTGTCGATGCGGGCAAGTGGCGGCGGCGTCTGGGTCAGGGCCTTGACAATGGCGCTAATCGCCGCATCGCTGCCTTGCAGCTCTACCGTCACCCCCTTGCTGTGGTTGAAGGTCAGGCCCAGCAGACCAAGCTCAGTCGCCCAGCGGTAGACGAAGGGGCGAAAACCGACCCCCTGAACAATACCTGTGATGTCCAGCTTGACTCGCTTGGTCGCCTCTATTGACGCTTGCAGCTTGGCAGACATGTTATAGCCTGCGTTTCTTCAGCAGCAGGGCGCCGATAGCATGGTTGTTGCCATCGATCTCCAGCAGCTGGTTGTGTTTGAGCGGGAAGTTCTTGCCGACCCTTAGTGCGACGCGCTGACACAGCAGGGGGTTAACCCATTCGCTACCGGCCAGGGCTACCGATTTGACCCCAAGGTTGAGATCCAGATGCTCAATCCAGTTCGCCAGATAGTCGGCGAAGGAGTCGTGCATGCCAAAGGCCAGTTTCTGGCTGTCTCTGTCGTCGGCCAGACGGAAGCTGATCAGGCTGCCCAGCGTCTTGCACCAGTTGAGGCTGCGATAGGCTTCGCCGCGGGTGAGCGGGTAGTCGATGCGCGGCGAGTTGCTGCCGCGATGGGCCATGGCGGCGGCCATCAGGGAGTCGTTGAGATCGCCAACGCTTAAGGAGCGGCTCTCGAGGCCCAGGATCACCGCGCCTACCGCCCAGAGGGCGCTGAGGCTGTGGCGCTCATTGGGGAGCTTAAGGTCCAGCAGCCTGAGATAATCTTCGGGGTAGCGTTGCTTAAACTTCTCCAGCACCTTGCGCTGAGGGCTCTGCTCCAGCTGATGATAGATCTCATAGCCGTTTTCAGGGAGTTCCGGCAGGGCGAAGAAACGCTCGGCCTCGGACTTGCCGTCTAAGGTGTAGATCTGTCCGCCATGATCACGGCTGAGGTAGATGATGGCGCTGTTCTTATCAAGGCCATGCTCGAGATTCACGCTGTGCAGGGCGCAGAGGGCCAGGTCATCATCGCCCAAGATAGCCGGCGTCATGGCGCCGTGGCGACCTTTGACGTCACTGCCTTGTTCCAGCAGGTAGTGGCCGCCCTGTTTATCGCTGTGACTGGCGTAGTAATAGGTGTCATTGCCCGCCAGCAGCACTGTGTCATGTAGCGGCTGCTTGGGCGAGTCGATGCGCAGGCTGTTTGGCGCATTCGTGTGTACCTCGGCCCATTGGCCGTCGATATAGGCTAGTGCCTCGCCCTGGGCAGGATCCGTGAGATAGACCCAATCTGTGCCGTGCTGGCGCAGATGCTCGGCTAGGATCACCAAGAGACGATTGTAGGCGAAGCAGAGATCGTAAAGCGGCTGGGCGAGCTTTGGATGATCTTTGATGGGCCGCACGCAGATGAGCGGCTTCTCTATGCTCGACAGCGCCAACACCTGAGGATCGCTGAGGTGGAACTGGGCATTTAAAGTGTTGGGATTACAGATAAGCAGGCGAGGGCGCTGACTGTATTTATTGGGACTGCTTACATCGGGATTGTTGTCAATCGGGCTCAGGCTCAGGTGAATGCCGCCCGCCAGGTCGAGTTCGCCCTGGGTCATCAGGCGCTGATACATGGCCTGAATGTCGCCAGCGGTCAGGCCGCGATAGTCTTGATGGATGCGGCGCTCGCCGTGGCAACAGTCGCAGGCAAGATCCAGCTGGCCAAATTCTGGCGCCTGATTATCACCAAAGTGCGGCGCGCACTGCTGACAAAACTCCTGCACCAGTGGCTGGGTCGCCAAAGGGGCTTTGCTGCCGGTCGGCGCATCGATCAGGGCGATGCGGGAATCGGTGAGCCATACGGAGATCAGAAAATCCTGGGCGATATCATCGGCCAGGGCTTCCAGCTCGCTCTGTTTGCCCTCGGCCTCGATAAAATAGGCGCCGCCCTGGTAACCGACATGGATATTTAGTTCACCATAATTTAGGTATCGGTTACATAAATGCGCGTAAAGCGGCACCTGCCGTGAGCAGGTAAATTCAAATTTGATTGTCTTCATCTAGGGTTACACCGCGCTTATAAGAATCTGGAATGAGCGTTTCAATAGCCAAGTCGTTGATCCGTTCGATCTCGAATCCGAGGGACTTGAAATGGGTGAGTATTGTCGTTTCCATCAGGGGAACGGCGGCGGCGACACGCGGGGTGAGCCCCAGTGTCATAGGTTCGAGTACGGTTGGCGTGCAGCCAAGTACGAAAGTTTTAGGTCTGTCTCCGACCATCTCCATCATGGTCAATGTTTGTAACATCTCCACCTCGTGTGCGCTTCCTTGCCAATCGATTTCGCTGGGAGCCTTGTCGAAATCGAAAAAATAGACCTCTCCTGGTCCGACGCCGTGGGCGTTGACCGTATCTACCACCACAAGATAGTCGTATTTACAGATAATGGGAATTAGCCCTTGGGCTAAGGTGCCACCATCCATCACATCGAGTTGATGCGACGGATGGCTAAAGCGATAGTTTTCTTGCAGGTAATTGACAAAATGTACGCCGATCCCTTCATCGGCGTACAGCACATTACCAATACCGAGTAACAGTATTTTCATGGCGCCCTTATTTAGTGCTTCTTAGGATGGTAGTCATAGCCAGAGACGATGGAATCTACCGAATTATGTTTAAATCTGATGCCGGTCCAAACCGCCATGTAGACGTGGATCACCACAAAGATAATAAACACCCAAGTAAAGTAATGGTGCCAGATCCTCAGTTGGGCCAGGCCGCCCATTGCGCCGGTCAACCAGGCCGCAAAGTCGCCTAACATGCCGCCAAGGCCGAGATGATAGACGTTGGCGTACAGTGCCAGGCCTGTGATGCAGATAAGCGCTGCGATCACTGATACGGCAAAGTAGGTGACAAACTGCAAGGGACCATATACACCTTTCTTGTCCAGGTGTCCCATCCAGAGATAGGACTTAAGCTGCACTATCCAGCTGTTGACACTGGCGACATCCTTAAAGGAGCGCCGCTCTATGTCGCTCTTGCTGAAGAAGAACAGATAGGCCCTGGCAAGCGTGATGGCACACAGCACGAAGCCGAAGATCAGGTGGGCAAATCTAACCCACCCCTGTACCAACACATCCGTGCTGCTCGGCGCCACCAAAAACGGCCAGGCAATATAGAAGCCTGTGATGACAAGAACCAGTATGGAGAGCGCTCGCAACCAGTGAAAAATCCTGATCGCGGCGCTGAAGATAAAGGCTCTCTCATAGGGTACATTGGTTGTAGCCATGAGTTGCTCCTTAGTTATTGCCGTTTGGGTCGATACGGAACTCACCCAGATCTTGGCCCTTATAGTCCATCACGTGTACCGAACAGGCCATACATGGGTCGAACGAGTGGATGATACGTATCACTTCCAGTGGTTTGGTTGGGTCTTCCAGCTTGAGGCCCAATAGGGAAGCCTCATAGGGACCAACCTTACCGGCCGCGTCCACAGGGCCTGCGTTCCAGGTCGTAGGTACCACAGCTTGATAGTTCTCCACCAGACCGTTCTTGATGCGGATCCAATGGCTGAGCATGCCGCGCGGCGCCTCGATCATGGCGTGACCCACATACTCTTTGCTTGGGTCGATCTCAGGCTTCACATAGGTCGCCTCATCCACAAGCAGGTTGTTGATCAGGGCATCGAAGGTCTTAAGACCCTGCTCGGCCACGATAACGGTTTGCAGCATGCGCGCCGCGGTGCGGCCAAGTGTAGTAAACAGGGCTTCAACTGGCAGGCCAGTGGCCTCCAGCAGACCGTTCACCGCATCGACCACCACCTTGTTGCCGCGAGCATAGCTGACCAGCAGGCTAGAGAGTGGCCCCACCTCGACTGGCTCACCTTGATAGCGAGGTGATTTCACCCAGCTGTACTTGCCGTCGCCATCCAGTGTCGGCAGCTTGCCGTAGACTGTGTCGCGCTCCACGAAGCCTGTGTAGTTAGGGATTGTGGTGCCGTCATATGGATGCTGTGGTTCGCTTGCGTCATACCAGGCGTGGCTCACATCTTCCTTGATCAGATCTGGGTTGATGTCGGTGACATTGGCCAGATCGCCATTCATGATCACACCCTGGTCGAACATGTACTGACCGTCGGCGAGGACGAAGTCGTTGGTCGCCAGGAAGTTCTTCACGTTGACGCCGCCCAGCACGCTAGGCTCGCCGCCGAAAGCTTCGGCCGCCATGACGATATCCGCCTTATAGGCGCGGTTGATAAAGTCGGCCACGATGGCGTGTTTCTGTTTCCACTCCTGCAGACGGGCAGGGCTTAACATGTCACGCACCGAGGTAACGCCACCAACTACCAGTGACTGAGGATGCGGCTGCTTACCGCCGAAGATGGCCAGCATCTCGGCCGCAACGCGCTGTACTTCCAGTGCCTTGAGGTAGTGAGACAGGGCGATTAGGTTCTGCTCAGGGGTAAACTTATAGGTGCCGTTGCCCCAGTAAGCGTTGGCGAAGGGGCCAAGTTTACCGGTTTCGACGAAGCCCTTGACGCGCTCTTGTACCGCGCGCAGCTCACCCTCGCCGGCGGCGATTGGGTTGTGGGTATATTTCAGCGCCACCTGTGCGGCGGCGGCCGGATCGGCACTCAGCGCAGAGACCACATCCACCCAGTCCAGGCCGTGGAGGTGATAGAAGTGCACTATGTGGTCATGCATGTAGAGCGAGGTTTGCATGAGCGAGCGCAGATACTTGGCGTTCAGTGGGATCTTCACCCCTAAGGCGTTCTCAACCGCCTCGGTACCACAGCGATAGTGCGAATAGGTACAGACACCACAGATACGTTGAACGATAAGGCCCACATCCATCGGAGTGCGTCCCTTGAGGATCACCTCGATGCCACGCCAAAGGGTGGAGGAGGACCAGGCTTTTTGAACAACATTATTTTCGTCGACTTCGACCTCGATGCGCAGATGGCCTTCGATTCGAGTGATAGGGTCGATAACTACACGTTTGCTCATTGAATTAGTCCTCCTTCGAATTGGCAAATACGCTGGCAACAGCATGAGCGCCGATACCTACAGCTGTGGCACCCAAGATCACTGCGCCGACGGTATCGGCCGTTGCGTCCAGCCCATGAAGGAGCTGTCTGCCAAGGGGTTTTTCAAAGTCGGCCATGTCGTCCCAGAAGTTAGGCTCGGAGCAGCCCATACATCCGTGACCCGCAAGTACCGGCCAACTGGTGTGGTGATTGAATCTTTCTGTGGGGCAGTTGTTATAGGTATAAGGCCCTTTACATCCCACTTTATAGAGGCAGTAGCCCTCTTTCGCGCCTTCATCGCCAAACTGCTCGACAAATTCGCCGGCATCGAAGCGACCGCGACGTTCACAGTTGTCGTGTACCCGTGCGCCGTAGGCCCACTTAGGACGGTTGAACATATCCAGCGCAGGCAGTTTGCCGAACATGATGAAATACATCAGGGTGCCGACAATGTTCTTCTCACTCGGTGGGCAGCCACCTAAGTTAACCACTGTCTTATTCACTACCTTATCGACGCCCTTGGCACCGGTTGGGTTAGGAGCGGCGGCCTGTACACCACCGAAGGAGGCACAGGTACCGACAGAGACGATCGCCGCGGCGCCTTCGGCCGCATGCTTGATGATCTCAAGGCCGGTGTGACCCTTACAGCCAACGGTGAGGAAGGCACCATTGTTGGCGGTAGGGATAGCACCCTCTACGGCCAGCAGGTAGTTACCCTTGTAGGTTTCCAGTGCGTGTTCCAGGTTTTCTTCGGCTTGCCAACCGGCGGCGGCCATCAGGGTTTCATGGTATTCCAATGAAACATGGTCGAAGATCAGCGAGTCGAGGTTAGGGGTGTCTGCACGCACCAGAGATTCGGAGCAGCCGGTACATTCGGCCATGTGCAACCAGATCAGTGGTACGCGATCCGCCAACTCGGCGGCTTCAGCAACCAGTGTGCTAAAGGGAAGCGGCAACGCCAGCATGGCGGTGACGGCGGCGCTCCATTTCATAAAGTCTCGGCGGGTAATGCCATGCTTTTCCATCTTGTCTTGCAATGTCTGAGCATGACGAGGCGCCAAGCGACGTAACTCTTCGAGGCGTGCTTGGCCTTGTTGATATAAGGCGGCATGTGTGTCCATGGTTAACCCTTTGTTTTCATTTTGATGCGAAAATGTAGTGGCACGATTCAGTAACTTAGTTTAGGCCTCAAATTCCGTGCGAATGTTGATGTATGTCAACATTTATAAACCTTGTGATCCGCAAGGGCATTCCACCTTCTATAGCTATGAGCTGGATCAAGTTTATTTAAAAACATGGGTCAAAATGTCCCACTTTTTGGCGGCATTTGATCCGCTTCAAACTTTATGCCTGTTGCATAAATGTTTGTTTTGTATGCTTATAAATAAAGTTGGTTAAAACTTCGGCTTTTTAGACCAACCTTAATTACACTTAAGGTGCGGACACGATTAAGGAGTCAGAATATGGAATCGATGAAAGTCGTTGATTATATGGATCGCCAGCCGGTGTTATTACAGGCAGACATGACACTGGCGGCCGCGGTCGAGAAGCTGCTCTCACAAAAAAAACTAGGCGCAGCCGTGGTCGATGCACAGGGTCATTTGGTGGGGTTTTTGTCGCAACAAGATTGTTTAGCCGTGATGCTTAAGAGTACCTATCACTGCGATCTCACCGCCAACGTGAGTGACTGCATGCGCACCGATGTGCTTACCGTCAGCAAGGATGAGCCCATCATCAGTTTGGCGGAGCAGATGCTGCTGCCCAAGCCTAAGATCTATCCTGTGATCGACCAGGGCAGGGTGGTCGGCATCATAGACAGAAATGCCGTATTGAGGGCGATCAACACCTCCATGCAGGAGTGTTATCTTAAACCTGCCTAAGTCAATGCTTATGTTCACCTTTTTATCGGCAAGCACCACACGGCAAAACTGATAATCAGGTGAACAAATTCACCCGCTAGAGGCGATTTTCCATATCAAAATGGCGCGTTCCTTGGTAGGATCCCTGCTTTGTGTTTTGCTATATGGGTTTTTCCTTTGAATTCGCCACGTCACCCTCTGTCTCATGCCTTCCTCAACCAGTGTTTTCAGGTCGATGCCTCTCGCATCAAGCGCCGCCTTCATAGACTGAAAAACCAAGCCGATGGCGAGCAGAAAGATGAGGCGCTGGCCCAGCTAGAAGAGCAGGCCATTGCCGCCGCTGCTAAGGTGGAGAGTCGTAGGCAGAATCGCCCCGAGATCAACTATCCCGACGCCTTGCCCGTGTCGCAAAAGCGCGGCGAGATAGCCGAGGCGATCGCAAACAACCAGGTGGTGATAGTGGCCGGTGAAACCGGCTCGGGTAAGACGACTCAGCTGCCGAAGATCTGTCTCGAGCTTGGCCTGGGCACCCGCGGCCTGATAGGCCACACCCAGCCAAGACGACTGGCCGCTCGCAGCGTGGCGACCCGTGTGGCCGAGGAACTCAATAGCCCACTGGGCGAGGTGGTGGGCTTTAAGGTGCGTTTCGCCGATGCCATCAAGCCGACCTCTTACATCAAGCTGATGACAGACGGTATCTTGCTGGCGGAGCTGAGTTCAGACAAATACCTGGATCAGTACGACACCATCATTATCGATGAGGCCCACGAGCGAAGCCTGAATATCGACTTCATCCTGGGTTACCTCAAGAGCGTGCTCAAGCGCCGTCCGGATCTTAAGGTGATCATCACCTCGGCCACCATAGACGTGGAGAGATTCTCCAAGCATTTCAACAATGCGCCCGTGATCGAGGTGTCGGGCCGTACCTATCCGGTGGAGACCCGCTACCGTCCGCTAGTAGGCGAGCAAGATGAAGACTTAGATCTCACCGATGGCATCTTTGCCGCGGTAGAGGAGCTGATGGCCGAGGGGCCGGGGGACATCCTCATCTTCCTCAACGGCGAACGTGAGATCCGTGACCTGGCGGACCAGCTCAACAAACAGCAGTACCGAGATACCGAGGTTTTACCCCTTTATGCGCGCCTCTCCTATGGTGAGCAGTCCAAGGTATTTAAGAGTCATCGCGGACGCCGCATAGTGCTGGCCACCAACGTGGCGGAAACCTCCTTGACGGTTCCCGGCATCAAGTATGTGATCGACCCAGGCACGGCGCGCATCAGCCGTTACAGCTATCGCACTAAGGTGCAGCGCCTGCCTATTGAGCCTATCTCCCAGGCGAGCGCCAACCAGCGTCAGGGCCGTTGTGGCCGTGTGGCGCCGGGGATCTGTATTCGTCTCTACGATGAGACGGACTTTAACAACCGCCCCGAGTTTACCGATCCCGAGATCCTAAGAACCAACCTGGCCTCTGTCATTTTGCAGATGCTCTCCATCGGCCTTGGCGACATCGAAGGTTTCCCCTTCATTCAGCCGCCCGATGCCCGCTATATCCGTGATGGTTTCCTGCTGCTGGAAGAACTGCAGTCGGTGCGCAAACACAAGGGGCAGTTGCAACTTACGCCGCTTGGCCGTCAGTTGGCGAGTATCCCTGTGGATCCGCGCCTGGCGCGCATGGTGGTGCAGGCCAAGGAATATGGCTGCCTGCATGAAACCTTGGTGATCACCGCAGGCTTGTCGATCCAAGATCCCCGCGAGCGCCCAATGGATAAGAAGCAGGCCGCCGATGAGGCCCACAGACGCTTCAACGACAAGGACTCTGACTTCATCGCCTGGGTCAAGCTGTGGGATCACATCAAGGAGCAGCAGAAAGCCCTGTCCGCGAGTCAGTTCCGCAAGCTGTGTAAGCAGGAGTTTCTGGCGTACCTACGGGTGCGAGAATGGCAGGATCTCTATACTCAGCTTCGACAAGCGGTGCACGACCTTAAGTGGAAGCTCAACAGCGAGCCCGCCGATTATGAGCTGCTGCACAAGTCCTTGCTGACCGGCCTGCTGAGTCATATCGGTTTCAAGGATAAGGACAACGAGTATCTGGGGGCGCGCAACCGCAAGTTCTTCGTCTTCCCCGGCTCGCCGCTCGCCAAGAAGGGGCCTAAGTGGATCATGGCCGCCGAGATGACCGAGACCTCGCGTCTGTTTGCCCGCTGCTGCGCCAAGATCCAGCCGGAATGGGTCGAGCCTCTGGCCGGCCATCTGGTGAAGAAAAGCTATGTAGAGCCCCATTTCGAGGCCAAGCAGGGCAGTGTGGTGGCGCTGGAAAACCAACAGCTCTATGGCCTGACCATAGTCAATCGCCGCCGGGTGCAGTATGGCCCGGTGGAGTCGGTGGAGGCCCGCGAGATCTTTATTCGCAGCGCCCTGGCCGAAGGGGAGCTGCGCACCAAGGAGGCGTTTTTCGTCAACAACCGTGCGCTTATCGACGATATCGAGGCGCTGGAGCACAAGTCCCGCCGCCGCGACATCTTGGTGGACGAGCAGGCGCTGGTGGATTTCTATGAGACGCGCATCCCGGAAGGGATCTACAACGCGCCTAAGTTGCTGACCTGGTGGAAGCAGGAGAAGAAGCGTCAGCCCCATCTGCTGGACTTTGAACGTGAGCAGCTGATGAAGCGCAGCGACGAGCATGTCTCGGCGCTGGACTTCCCCGACAACTGGCATCAGGGCAACTTTAACCTGCCCCTGAGTTATCACTTCGAGCCGGCGGATGTAGATGACGGCGTATCTGTGCATCTTCCCGTCGCGCTGCTGAATCAAATCGAGGCCCAGGGCTTCGACTGGTTGGTGCCGGGACTCAGGGAAGAGAAGATCACCGCGCTGATCAAGTCCCTGCCTAAGACACTGAGACGTAACTTCGTGCCGGCGCCGGATTATGCCAGGGCCTGCTTACAGGCGATGGCTAATACTAATAGCAGTAGTGAGACGAGCCTGCTGGAGGCCATGTGTAAGCAACTGCTGCGCATGAGCGGCGTGCGTATTTCGGTCGATGATTTCGACCTCTCGCAGCTCGCGCCCCATCTGCTGATCAACTTCAAGGTGGAAGATGACAAGGGCAAGTTAATCGCTCAGGGCAGGGAGCTTGAGCAGCTAAAAGATAAACTTCAGGGCAGGGTAACCCAGGCGATTCGCAACGTCGCCGAGAGCGGTATAGAGCAAAGCGATCTGACTCAGTGGAGCTTTGGCGACCTGCCCAAACAGTATGAGAAGAAGCGGGGTAACTTCCAGGTGAAGGCCTTCCCCGCGCTGGTGGACAACAAAGACAGCGTGGCCATCAAGCTGTTTGATGATGAGCACGAGGCCGGCCGCTGTCACAAGGAGGGTCTGCAGCGTCTCTTGCTGCTCAACATGCCATCTCCGGTGAAGCACCTGCAGAACACCCTGCCCAACAAGGCCAAGTTGGCCATGTACTTCAACCCCTTTGGCCAGGTGCAGTATCTGATCGACGATATCCTGTCGGCGGCGGTGCAGCAGCTGCTGGATGAGAAGGGCTTAGATGTGCGCAGCGCCGAGCAGTTCGAGCAGGCAAAAGATGTGGTGCGTCAGGATCTCAACCCCACGGCGGCCAAGATCGCCCTGCAGGTGGAGGAGATCTTGACTCTGTATCAGAAGGTGAAGAAGCGCCTCAAGGGCAAGATCAGCCTGGATATCGCCTTCGCCATGAGTGACATTCAGACCCAGTTGGATAACCTGGTGTTTAAGGGCTTTGTCGAGCAGTGCGGTTGGCAGCGACTTTCTGATTTAATCAGGTATATCAAGGCGATAGATAATCGTTTAGATAAGCTGCCCGTGGATCCTAACCGTGACCGTCTGCACCTGCATAGCATCAATAATGTGCAACAGACCCTGGCAGCCCAGCTGGCCAAGGTGCCCCGCAGCGCGGCGGTGCCCGAGGCGCTGCAAGAGGCTCGCTGGATGATAGAGGAGTATCGCGTCTCCTGTTTCGCCCAGGTGTTAGGTACCGCCTATCCCATCTCGGAGAAGCGTATCCTCAACCGCATCGCCGAAGCCTGATTATTGTCATAAAGACTGAAGAAGCACCCGCAACGGGTGCTTTTTTTTACCCCACTAAATCCCCCTCTACCCCCATCGATATATTTTTACGATTTAGATCACATTTTGACTTACGAAATCGCCATTTTGTGACTATGTTTTAGTTGTTTATGAATAGCTAATTTATTCATTTTGTTGCTTTCTCAATCGAAATACGTGTCTAGGAGAGGTGATCTGGGTTTTATCTGCGACAAAAGGATGATCCAGATCAAACCTGCATAGAATTTACCGATTTAGGGGTATACAGAATGTTAAGAAGTTATTGATACCATAAATAACAGGAAGAAAAGTATGGTTTTATCGTTTGATTGGTCCACACCAACCACTGGCTAGCCTGCTTTATCTGCTATGAAAACCGGCATGACCCGTTGGAGGATGCATGAGTTCCACACCTAATGAAGAGAAAAGTTTAGAGCTAAAAATATTTGTGTTTCTAACCGTTTTTCTTGCTCCCCTGCTGTCAGTGTTACTCGTTTCTGGTTTGGGCTTCGCTATCTGGTTTAGCCAGATATTTACCGGCCCGCCAGGTGCAGGTTAACCCACTGTATTCGAACAATTATTAAGAGTGTAAATGTCAATGAGCAATGAACTTCACGTCACCAGTTTAGTGGTTCAGGTTAAGCCTGAATTTATGTCGAGTGTCAGACAGACAATCATGAAGATGGAAAATGCTGAGTTGTCTGTAAACGATGAGGTCAAGCTGGTCGTTGTGCTGGAAGGCATGACCCAGAAGGGCCTGATGGCTGACATTGAGGCGATCAACAAGATTGAGGGCGTGCTGTCCGCAGCCATGGTGTATCACCAGAGTGAAGTGCTTGAAGAGGTTGAAAAATGAAGATGAATCGACGCGAATTTATGAAGGCAAATGCGGCCATGGCCGCTGCCTCAGTGGCTGGTTTGGCCTTGCCTGCAACGGCAAGCAACCTAATTACCAGTTCAGAGCAGACTAAACTTGAGTGGAACAAGGCGCCATGTCGTTTCTGCGGTACAGGTTGTTCGGTCATTGTCGCGACACGCGACGGCAAGGTGGTTGCGACTCACGGCGACGCCGAGAGCGAGGTAAACCGTGGCCTGAACTGTATCAAGGGTTACTTCCTGTCTAAGATCATGTACGGCAAGGACAGACTGCAGAGCCCTATGCTGCGTATGACCAACGGCAAATACGACAAGCATGGCGAGTTCACCCCTGTGAGCTGGGACACTGCCTTCGATACCATGGCAGAGAAGTGGAAAGCCACCATCAAGAAGAAGGGCCCAACCGCCATCGGTATGTTCGGCTCAGGCCAGTGGACAGTATGGGAAGGCTACGCCGCCTCTAAATTGATGAAGGCCGGTTTTGGCTCTAACAACATCGACCCTAACGCCCGTCACTGTATGGCCTCTGCGGTAGGTGGCTTCATGCGTACCTTCGGTATCGATGAGCCTATGGGTTGTTACGATGACATGGAAAACGCCGATGCCTTCGTGCTCTGGGGTTCTAACATGGCCGAGATGCACCCCATCCTCTGGAGCCGTGTCACCGACCGTCGTTTGAGCGCGCCACACGTTAAGGTGTCTGTGCTATCGACCTTTACCCACAGATCTTTCGACCTGGCCGATCTCGGTATCGTCTTCACGCCGCAGACCGACCTGGCCATTCTGAACTTTATCGCCAACTACATCATTCAAAACGATGCGGTAAACTGGGATTTCGTCAACAAGCACGTTAACTTCCGCAAGGGTGAAACCGACATCGGCTATGGCCTGCGTCCAAGTCATCCGCTGCAGCAGAAAGCCAAGAACGTTAAGACGGCCGGCAAGTCTACGCCAATCGAATTTGATGCCTTCAAGGCCTTCGTTGCCGACTATGACGTGGCCTCTGTCAGCAAGCTTTCTGGCGTGCCAGAAGATAAGCTGATTGAACTGGCGAAACTCTACGCCGATCCAAATACCAAGGTGACCTCATTCTGGACCATGGGCTTCAACCAACATACCCGAGGTGTGTGGTGTAACAACCTGATTTATAACATTCACCTGCTAACAGGTAAGATCTCGACGCCGGGTAACAGCCCATTCTCGCTGACCGGTCAACCCTCTGCCTGTGGTACCGCCCGTGAAGTGGGTACCTTCTCGCATCGTCTGCCCGCAGACCTAGTGGTGAATAATCCAGAACACAGAAAGATTGCCGAGAAGATCTGGAAGATCCCAGATGGCATCATTCCGCCTAAGCCTGGTTACCATGCGGTAGAGCAGAACCGTCGCCTCAAAGATGGTGACATGAACTGCTACTGGGTACAGGTTAACAACAACATGCAGGCCGGTCCTAACATGAACGAAGAGGGCTTACCTGGCTATCGTAACCCTGAAAATTTCATCGTAGTGTCTGACGCCTACCCAACGGTAACTACACAGGCCGCCGACCTTATTCTGCCAACCGCCATGTGGGTGGAGAAAGAGGGCGCCTATGGTAACGCCGAACGTCGTACCCAGTTCTGGCATCAGATGGTGAAGGCGCCGGGCGAGTCTCGCTCAGATCTCTGGCAGTTGATGGAGTTCGCTAAGCGCTTTACCACAGACGAAGTCTGGCCAAAAGAGGTGCTGGCGGCAAACCCTGAGTACAAGGGCAAGACGCTGTTCCAGGTACTCTACCAGAACGGTAACGTAGATAAGTTCCCACTAGAGCAGGCCGATCCTAAGTACATGAACGATGAAGCCAAGCACTTTGGTTACTATGTACAAAAAGGTCTGTTTGAAGAGTACGCTACCTTCGGTCGCGGTCATGGCCATGACTTGGCTGACTTCGATACCTACCATGAGGTGCACGGCCTGCGCTGGCCTGTGGTTAACGGTAAAGAGACCAAGTGGCGCTTCCGCGAAGGCAGCGACCCTTATGTGAAACCAGGTACAGGCTTCCAGTTCTACGGTAAGCCAGATGGTAAGGCGGTTATCTACGCATTGCCATACGAGCCTGCCGCCGAGTCGCCAGATGAAGAGTTTAACCTCTGGTTATCGACCGGTCGTGTGCTGGAGCACTGGCACTCAGGTTCTATGACCCAGCGTGTGCCCGAGCTGTACCGCGCCTTCCCGGATGCCGTCTGCTTCATGCATCCAGAAGACGCCAAGAAACGCGGCCTGCGTCGCGGTGATGAGGTGAAGGTGGTTTCTCGCCGTGGTGAGATCAAGACACGTGTCGAGACCCGTGGCCGTAACAAGCCGCCTGTCGGTCTGGTCTTTGTGCCTTGGTTCGACGCCAGCCAGCTGATTAACAAGGTGACGCTAGATGCGACGGATCCTTTGTCTAAACAGACTGACTTTAAGAAGTGCGCAGTTAAAGTAGTTAAGGCATAAGGAGAATCACCATGAAATCATTGAAACTTGTAACCTTGGCGACTCTGGTGACTCTCTCTGTCGGCGCGACCTTTAGCAGCGTGGCTGCCAGCGTGCCCGATGAGAAGGTTGCCACCCTCAGGCAGGCGCCGCTCGACACTAACCCGACGCCGCCTGTGATGCAGAAGGTGCGTAACACAGACGTTAAGCAGGTGCGTAACTATCCGATGCAGCCGCCGGTGATCCCCCATAAGATCGACGGCTATCAGATAGATCTTAAGGTGAATAAGTGTATGTCGTGCCACGCCCGTAAGCGTGTTGGCGACTCACAGGCACCTATGGTGAGTGTGACCCACTACATGGACAGGGAAAACAACTTCTTAGCGGATCTTTCTCCACGTCGCTATTTCTGTACTCAGTGCCATGTGCCCCAGCTGGATGCAAAAACCTTGGTAGGTAATGACTTTATCGATATCGACCACTTGATTAAAGCTGAAGCAGCTAAGCACTAGGAGCGGCCGTATGTTAGATAAGTTGAAAAAAATCTGGCAGGTGTTAAGAAAGCCCAGCGTGCATTTTAGCTTAGGTTTTCTTACCTTAGGCGGCTTCGTCGCGGGGGTGATCTTCTGGGGGGGATTCAACACCGCCCTGGAAGCCACCAACCAGGAAGCCTTCTGTATCGGCTGTCACGAGATGGAAAATAACGTGTATCAGGAGCTGAAGTCGACGATACACTTTACCAACCGCAGTGGTGTGCGTGCGACCTGTCCGGATTGTCACGTGCCTCACAACTGGACAGATAAGATAGCCCGTAAGATGCAGGCCTCGAAAGAGGTGTGGGGCAAGGTATTCGGCACCATCAACACGCGTGACAAGTTTGAGGCCAAGCGCCGCGAACTGGCAGAGCATGAATGGGCACGACTCAAGGCCAACGATTCGCTTGAATGTCGTAACTGCCACAATTTCGACTACATGGACTTTACTCGTCAATCGACACGTGCGGCCAATATGCACTCCACATCATTGGCCAGCGGCGAGAAGACCTGTATCGATTGTCATAAGGGTATTGCTCACCACTTACCTGATATGAAAGGGGTCGAAGGCTTCTAGTTAAGGCTTAGCGCTTAAGACACCATCTCCAAGTAAAAACGCCAGCATTCATCTCGCTGGCGTTTTTTTTATTTTTTTCTCGAAGCTTAAGATTGCACCGAGTCGATGATCAGTTCCCTGAGCCAGCGATGGCTGGGGTCCAGATCGAAATGTTTATGCCAGAGCAGCACATAGGTACCGGGCACCATCTGTGTGGGGATTGGCAGTGATACCAGCTTAAACTGCCCCATCATCACCTTGGCGTATTTGGCGGGCGAGCAGAGGATGAGGTCGCTCTGCTCGCACAGCTGCATGGCGCTGTTAAAGTCGGTGAGGTTGACCGCGATGTCCCGCTTGAGGTGCTTCATCTGCAACACATCATCCAGCAGCCAGTGGGAGATCCCACCGAAGGTGACCTGCAGATGGCGATACTTCAAAAAGGTACTCAGGTTCCACTCCTCTTGCAGCAGGGGATGACCTTCGCGCACCAGACAGAGGGAGTGATCCCGGGTCAGCTCGACGAAGCGCAGGGCGCTGGGCAGGTTGTTGATATGCTGCAGCGAGCGCTCGTCCCACTCCCGGCAGGCGATGCCTAGATCGGTATCGCAGCGCAGCAACCGCTCCATGCTCTCGCTATGCCAGGTGTTGCTGTCTAAGGTGATCTTAGGTGCCTGCTTGAGCAGCTTGGGCATGAAACGTGGGTAGGTTAGTGAGTAGGCGGTCTCCACTAACTCGAGCCGAAAGCGCCTATGGCTCTTGGAGGGATCGAAGTCGCTGGGGCGGGTGAGGGAGGAGACCTGACTCAAGATCTGGCGGATCTCCGGCCCCAGCTGCTTGGCCTTGGGGGTTGGACGCAGGCCGTGAGCGGTGCGCTCGAACAGCTGATCGTCGAATGAGTCTCTGAGCTTATTGAGCTGTTTACTCACCGCAGATTGGCTTAGGTGCAGGCGCTCGGCGGCGGCCGTGACGCTCTGCTCTTCCAGCAACACCTCCAGCAGGGGAAGCAGGTTAAAGTCGAATGCTTTCAATGGGAATTCCGTTAGGGGATGGTGTTAACTGCTGCCATGATAGCCAGCTGGCAGGTTTTTAGGTAGCCCTATCTCAAAGTTTGCCTTTGGCTATTTACCTTTAGCCATGGAGTTGGTTATGCTCGGCGATTCCCACGGCGTATGCCTTTGGCTGTGTATGCCGAGACTGGCATTAATCTAGCGCGCCGGGAAATAAGTTGGACACTGACAGGACTGTCGGTCTGGTAATGTTAATGGAAGTGCTAGTGTGAACTAGTGCGCGGCGTGAGGATTAACTCATGCCAAATCAACGGAATTTGTAATGATGAAAAAGATACTGCTTGTAGGTTTGACCTCTCTGACTCTATGTTCTCCGCTGGCCTTTGCCAGAGATGATGTCGGCAACTATAACATCGCCTCAGTGCTTAATTCAGATGCGGCCAAGGCCAAGCTGGGCAGTGATGTCAGCTTCTACTTTGGTGAACAGGCCTATGGTGAGCCTGTGCAGAAACTGGGTGAGCTGAAGACCAACAAGAAGACCAATGCGTTTAATAAGTCAGATCAGGAAGCCTGCGAATGGGTCTTCCTGTCGGCGATGATTGCCCTTAAAAATAGCGCACTGAAGCAGGGCGGTAACGCCATAGTGAATATCAAGTCTAACTATAAGAACAACCTGACCTCGAGTGAAGAGACCTTCCAGTGTGGCGCTGGCGCCCTGATGGCGGGTGTGGCGCTGACCGGTGAGGTGGTTAAGCTGGCCGAGAGTGCTAGTTCTGATAGTGTTAATGCCGAAAACGTTAGCCCCGAAAGCGTTAAATAAATCGTTTGATATTCAAGGACCATTTTGAGTTAGGGCTTTTTGTTTAAGGCCCTTGGGTTGAGACTCTTGGTTTAGGGCTATTGGGTTGAGGCTTTTCGTTCAAAATAATAAAAACGCCAGCAAATGCTGGCGTTTTTTGTGCTTATTGATTAGTCGCTAACGATTGGGTATGCACTTAGGCGCGCATCGCCTTCTCGCCGCGGCACAGGCCGACCACACCTGAGCGGGAGACCTCAATCACCTTAGTCACCTCGCCGATGGCGGCGATGAAGGCATCGAGTTTATCCGAGGTGCCGGCCATCTGAATGGTATAGAGCTCAGAGGTGACATCCACTATCTGACCGCGGAAGATATCGGCGGTGCGCTTCACCTCCTCACGACCCGCGCCCTTGGCTTTCACCTTGATCAGCGCCAGTTCGCGCTCGATATGGCTGGACTCGGTAATGTTGGACACCTTGAGAATGTCGATAAGCTTATGCAGCTGCTTCTCAATCTGTTCAAGCACCGCCTCGTCGGCCACCAGGGTAATGTTGAGCCTGGAGAGGGTAACATCATCCGTCGGCGCCACCGTCAGACTCTCGATGTTGTAGCCGCGCTGGGAGAAAAGGCCTACCACACGGGATAGGGCGCCGGGTTGGTTTTCGAGTAATACAGAAATAATTCGACGCATTAGCTTTTCTCCGTCTTGCTTAGCCACATTTCATTCATCCCGCCACCGCGGATCTGCATTGGGTAGACGTGCTCCGTCTCATCGACGCTGATGTCGACGAAGACCAGCTTGTCCTTCATGGCAAGGGCCTTCTCGAGTCCGGCTTCCAGTTCGGCCGGGTCGCTGATGGTCATGCCCACGTGGCCGTAGGCCTCGGCGATCTTGGCAAAGTTAGGCACTGAGTCCATGTAGGAGTGGGAGTGACGACCCGAGTAGATCATATCCTGCCACTGCTTCACCATACCGAGGAAACGGTTGTTTAAGTTGATAATTTTAACCGGCGTATCGTATTGCAGCGCGGTGGACAACTCCTGAATATTCATCTGGATAGAGCCATCGCCGGTGACGCAGATAACCGTCTCGTCCGGCTTGGCCATCTTCACCCCCATGGCGGCTGGCAGGCCAAAGCCCATGGTGCCCAGCCCGCCCGAGTTGATCCAGCGTCTTGGCTTGTTAAATGGGTAGTAGAGGGCGGCAAACATCTGATGCTGACCCACGTCCGAGGCCACGTAGGCATCGCCATTGGTCAACTTGTGCAGTGTCTCGATCACCTGCTGTGGCTTGATGCGCTCGCTGCTCTTGTCATAGGCCAGACTGTTGCGACTGCGCCACTGATTGATCTCGCTCCACCAGTAGTCGATGGCGCCTTCATCATTTTTCATCGACGGCTCATCGTCCAGCAGAGTCAGCATGTCATTTAGCACGCTATCGGCCGAGCCCACGATGGGGATATCCACCCTGACCGTCTTGGAGATAGAGGAGGGGTCTATATCTATGTGCAGTATGGTGGCGTTGGGGCAATATTTTTCCACATTGTTGGTAGTGCGATCGTCGAATCTTACCCCGATGCCGAAGATAAGGTCGGCGTTGTGCATCGCCATGTTGGCCTCATAGCAGCCATGCATGCCGAGCATGCCGACGCTATTGGCGTGGGTGCCGGGAAAGGCGCCCAGCCCCATTAAGGTGCTGACCACCGGCAGGCCGAGTCTGTCAGACAGTTTAAGGATCTGCTGGTCTGCGCCCGAGATCACCGCGCCGCCGCCCACATAGAGTACCGGCTTCTTGGCCTTCAACAGGGCCTGCAGGCCACGGCGGATCTGTCCCTTATGGCCCGTCGTCGTCGGGTTATAGGAACGCATGTTTATCTCATCCGGATATTGGTATTCGTGCAATATCTGTGGGTTGAGACAATCCTTGGGAATGTCTACTACCACAGGGCCGGGACGACCGGTAGAGGCGATGTAGAAGGCCTTCTTGATGATGGCAGGAATATCCTTGGCGTCTGTCACCAGGAAGCTGTGCTTCACCACGGGGCGGGAGATGCCTATCATGTCGCATTCCTGGAAGGCATCATTACCAATTAAGTTGCTGGGGACCTGTCCAGAGAGGACGACCAGCGGAATTGAGTCCATGTAGGCGGTGGCAATCCCCGTGATGGCATTGGTGGCGCCTGGGCCAGAGGTGACCAGCACCACACCCACCTTGCCGGTGGCGCGGGCATAGCCGTCGGCCATGTGCACGGCCGCCTGCTCGTGGCGTACGAGAATATGTTCTATACCGGATTTTTGGTGCAGGGCATCGTAAATATCGAGTACCGAGCCACCTGGATAGCCGAAAATGTGTTTAACGCCTTCATCGATTAATGATCGGACGATCATGCTGGCGCCGGAAAGTTTTTCCATTGGTGATCCCTCTTAAGTTACCGCGACGGTATGCAGTATCTTGATACAGCGACGGTAATCGCTCTAAACATAGAGTCTGGAGGGTAATCCAGACTCGCGCTTCACCCGAAAGCGGTCGGCTTGGGGTGACTGTTGCCAATGAACAGAATTTCATCATATTCAATAGATAAATGAATTCAAGCCTTTTATCAGCAAAGTTTGCCAAGTTGAGCAAAACTCACGTTCGAGGCGGGAAAGCCTTTGGCCTAAGTGGCGGTTTGATGGGGGGTGAGCGCCGCCCTCAATCTTTAATCGGGCGATGTAGACTTTAGTCTCAGAAGGTTATTTTATGGCATCGCCGCCCAATTGAGTCATCGGGCGACGTTTGTCTTGGTGGCGAAGCTAATGGCGAGTTTGACGGTGAATCTAACGTAAGCGTGGCAAGTTAATGCGGTAATTGACGTATCAGCACCGTTAGCCCTGTCTTTGCTGTGAATGAGCCAGGAATTGGCATAGGCCGACCAGCAGCACGGCGCCAAGCATGAGCGCCGAGAAGGGCACCGCTGTGCCTGTGTAGAAGAGCGCCAACAGAGGGCCAGCCAGGGCGCCAAAGCCAAATCTCAGGGTGCCGATCACCGCCGTCGCCGTGCCGGTTTCTTGCTGAAACTTCATTAGCACTATGGCATCGGCATTGACCGACATCACACCCAGGAAACCCATGAAGGGGATGAGCGCCGCCACGGTAAAGTGATAGCTAAGCCCCAGCAGGTTAACGCTTAATAAGCCAAGGCCGGCGACGGCCGCCAGCAATGTGGCCACCTTGAGCATGCGGCGCGAGCCATATTTAACCACGATGCGGCTGTTGATCACGTTGGCCAGCATCAGGGCGCCGACATTGGTGCTAAAGAGGATGGCGAACAGGCTCTTATCCAGACCAAACACCTCCATGTAGACGAACGGCGAGGCGGTGAGGTAGCAGAAGAAGGCAAATGAGGTCATCACGCCGCTGGCGATATGCAGCTTAACGCCAGGCTTGGTAAACACCACAGCGTAGGCGCCGAAGAAGGAACGTTGACTGCGAGTCTCGGTTTGCGCGTCACTGGGCATTCTTAGCTTGCTCAGTACCAAAACGAGCAGCAAACTGGCGTAACAGGCCAAGATGAAGAAGATCAGGTGCCACTCGCCCAGCTCGAGGATCAGACTGCCCATAGTGGGGGCGATGAGCGGCGCCAGCATCATGATCAGGCTGACATAGGACATCCCCTTGGCGGTGTTCTTGCCGTAGACCTCCTTGATGTAGCCGGGCACCACCACTGTGGCGGCGGCGCCGATGAAGGCCTGCAGAAATCTCAGCCCCAGAAATACCTCGACGCTAGTGACGAAGGCCAGTGCCAGGCTGATCAAACCAAAGCCGGTTAAGCCAACTAATACCAAGGGGCGGCGGCCGATGCGGTCGGCGATGGGGCCGAAGGTGAGCATGCCAAGGGCGTAGCCCGCCAGATAGAGACTGAGGGACTGCTGCACAGTGGTGACGCTGGAGTTGAAGCTTTCGGCCAGGGTCGACATGGCAGGCAGGTACATGTCGATCGCCAGCGGCGTGATGGCGACTATGGCCGATAACATGGGGATCAACAGGGCCAGATTGGGGATGCCCTGGGGTTGGCTAAGCTCAGATGACGGGATCGACGCTTTGTTCACTCATACCTCTTGTGACCGAATTTAAGACAATTTGTGGGGGTGATAACAGGTGATGGGGATGTTATCTGGGAGAAGAACGATTGTACGGGATCTCGCCTTGCCTTGGCCAATGCTTTATTGCGCTTAGGCTAATGCAAGCCGAGCCGATTTGTAACAAAACCTTGCTAGGCGGACTAGGCCCGCTAGCGAGTCATCTAACTAGGGTTAAAGCTCGGACTGAAATGGCAGGTCCAGCTTGCGCTGACTCACCCGCTCGTTGCCTATGGCGCTCACCATGTGGTTGCGCTCCACCTTGGTCCAGTGCTCGCTCTGATCCGTTGGCGGCTCCGAGCAGATGATGATGCAGGCCTGCTCACCCTCCTGAACTGCTTCCGAGTGGGGGATAAATTCGATCCCCTCCTGGCATTCGTTAACCTTGCCGCGACCGAAGAAGAGGGAGGCGGGTTTGACGCCCTCAAGCGTGGCGAAACGGGTCACGACCGTGTGTTTACCATCGGTGACGGCAAAGTTGATGAAGGCGTTGGTGTCGGCACCCGCTGCCTGACGTAGGCGCATGATGCAGGCGATGGTCGCCTCCATCGCGTTTTCCAGTTGACTCAGGCTGGCCTGCTCGGCAAATTCCAGCATGTCCATGAAGAGGGCGAAGGCATATTCTGAGTCCGTGTTGCCTTTGATCAAGGCAAAGGCGCGATCCGAGAGCTGATTGAGCAGCTGACGACGAAACTTATCGAACTGATCCAGGCGGCCGTTGTGCATCCACAGGTAATGCATGCAGGAGAAGGGGTGGCAGTTGGCCTGGCTGACCGGCATTCCCTTGGAGGCATCGCGCACGTGGGCAAAATAATGCTGGGTCTCTACCTTCTCGGCGATCATCTTGAGGTTACGGTTGCTCCAGGCGGGATCCACGTTGACGAAGGTCGCCGGGATAGGATCATCCTGGGTGGGATACCAGCCCAGGCCAAAGCCGTCGGCGTTGGTGGGCACTTTACGTTTCTGGGCGTATTTGCTCTGCATCACCAGCGAGTTGGAGGCCTTAAAGATCAGGGGAGACATCAGCGCCTTGGGGCCGCTATAGGTTAAAAATCTGCACATGGACTCATCTATCCGAAATCATACCGACTCAAAATTTAGCGCGAATCGCGCGGGCGACAAAGGGAAATTTACGCCCCAGGCTAATTTTCCCCTTGCCTGTCGTTAAACTGTCATCTCCACGTCATGAATTCGTCTTATCTCCGCCTTAGCTTAGCGCAATTTATAGCCTATTTATCCGCCGCTTGGCGGTTCTTACTTAGGCGTACTCAGGGCAAGCAAAAGGATTAGGCGATGAATAACAAGATGAAGAAAACGGCGATAGCTGTGGTCGTGGCAACTTTGGGTCTGACGGCCTGTAGCGGCGATGACGGCAAAGATGGTGCAAATGGTAGCAATGGCACAAACGGCGCGAATAGCCTGGTTGCATTTACCCAGTTGCCTGCGGGCGACCTTACGTGTCCACTCGGTGGACAGATGATACAGACAGGCCTGGATCTCAATGGCAATGGCGTGCTGGACAGCGATGAAGTTAACGCCGAGCAGACCCAATACCTTTGCCGTGAGACGGTGTCTGGGCTAAGTGCCGAGCTGGTGGGCCGTTATGAGTCTGGCGTCTATGGTCAGAGCGCCGCCGAGATCGTCGGTTTTCATGTGGCAAGCAAACGTATCTTCGTGGTGAACGCCCAGAGCGGCAAGGTGGATATCGTCGATGCGGCCAACTTAGCCGCCAGCCCGGCAGCAGGCAGCGATGCCCTGATGCTCAATAACCTGCCTAAGCTGGCAGTGCTGGATGTGGCGCAAGATCTTGGCCTGGCTCGTCTTGGCGGCGTCAATAGCCTGGCTATTTATGGCGATCTGCTGGCGGTGGCCATAGAGCGCGGCGATGAGGTGGGTAACAGCAAGCTGGGGATGGGCTATGTTGCCTTCTATCGCATCGATAGCGCCGGTGAAGCCAGCCTTATCCATGGTGTCGAGGTCGGTGCACTGCCAGACAATGTCGTATTCAGCCATGATGGCAAGCAAGTATTGGTGGCCGGTGAAGGTGAGCCGAGCGATGACTACAGCGTCGATCCGCTGGGCACGGTGGCCATCATAGCCGTGACCGATGGTATGCCGGCGACCAGCGCGACCTTACTGGATTTCAGCGACTTTAATCTGGGCGGCGCGCGTGAAGCCGAGCTGTCGAGCGACATCAAGATAAACGGCCCGGGTGCCAGCCGCGCGCAAGACTTGGAGCCTGAATATATCAGCGTATCGCCAGACGATAAGCTCGCCTATGTCAGCCTGCAGGAAAACAACGCAATTGCGGTGATCGACATTCCAAGCAAAGCAGTTAAGGCCATCTGGCCCCTCGGCTTTAAGGATTTTGGTTTAGCGAAGAATGCGATCGATGCCAGCGACAAGGATGACAGGGTCAATATTCAGGCCTATCCGGGTGTAGTGGGCCTGTATCAGCCCGATACTATCGCCAGCTACCAGTGGCATGGCAGTGACTTTGTGGTAACGGCCAACGAGGGGGATTCTCGCGACTACGGCGGCTTCTCCGAAGAGGCCCGCGCCGGTGACCTCACGCTCGATGCTAACCATCCGCAGTTTGCCGCGGCCCGGGACAAGACGCAACTGGCGCGCCTTAAGGTGACTACCTCAATGGGAGATGAAGATGGTGACGGTGACTTCGACAAGATAGTGGCCTACGGCGGTCGCTCATTTTCAATTTGGGATCAAAACGGTCAGCAGGTGTTCGACAGCGGCAGCGATTTCTCCCGCATCACGGCAGCACTGCTGGGGATGAACTTCAACAACAATAACGAAGAGAATAAGGGCGACAGCCGTAGCGACGATAAAGGCGCCGAGCCCGAGGCGCTGGCGATTGGTGAGATTGAGGGTAAGCGCTACGCCTTCATCGGCCTGGAGCGCACCTCTGGCTTCATGATCTATGAGATCACCAACCCATTTGCGGTGAAGTTTGTCGACTATGTGGTCAATCGCGACTTCGAGGTTGGTTTCGAGATCGATGGCAGCGACATCACAGGTTCGCCTGAAGCGGCGGGGGATCTAGGCCCAGAAGGGATGAGCTTCGTGGCCGCGGCCGACAGCCCCAACGGTAAGCCGCTGCTGATCATAGGCAATGAGGTGAGCGGCAGCACCAGCGTGTATCAGTTGTCGCTGCAGTGAAATTCAGCATAGACAGATAGGAAGGAAAAAGGCGCCTGAGGGCGCCTTTTTTGTATGCTCCCGGTTAGTTTTCTAGCAGGGAAAAGCTCTCACCACTGTCGAGCCAGGTGGGGTATTTCTTCATGATGGCGGTAAAGACTGGGCTATCTATGTGATTGGCGAGCCATGCGCGCACCTTAGGGTAGGGGGCGTGTTGCCACCAGGTATTATCCACGTGGGCAAACTGGCGCACGAAGGGGAAGATGGCATAGTCGGCGACGGTTGTAACGTCTGCCATCAGCTGGGCGTGTTCGTTCAGCCTGACTTCTAGCCTGGCGATAAAGCGCTCGCCCTGGGCACGATAGTCTTCTTGCGTCTGCTCTGGATGGCGATCGGCGTACTTATACTTATCCAGCCAGGGCTTAAATTCATTGTCGTTTTCAGTGATCAGCGCCATGGCGGCTTGTTGCAGGTCAGGCTCATGGCTGAGGAGCAGCGCTTCTGTTTTATCATCTCCCTTCTGATCTCCCTCTTTGGCCTTCTTACCGAGCGCCCACAGCATGATCGATAGGCTCTCGTCAATCACGCTACCATCTTCTAAGATCAATACTGGCACTGTGCCCTTGGGGCTGGCCGCTAACATGGGCTCGGGCTTATGTTTGAGCACTATTTCTCTGAGTTCCACCTCCTGGCCAGCGAGAAAGAGGCCCAGACGGGCGCGCATGGCATAGGGGCAGCGGCGAAACGAATATAATATGGGGTAGGCCATGGGGTCTCCTTGATTGCTGGCGCTATTCTTCATGGCTTTGCGCCAAATCGCAACCCCGAATGGCTTTTCGTCTTATTGAGCAGGCGACCGCGCAAAGGGTAATAAAATACCCTTACTTTTTCTGCCTGTTTGTTTAACTGTGATTTAGGTAGAATTCGCCTCCATTTTGCGCGCTAAGTCACTTATGGTCATGCTTAGGTTGATACTTAGGTTTATTCTCAGCTTCATGCTTGGGTTTATTCTGAGGTTCATACTTAGGTGGTGAGCGCGTCTATCCATGCACTGGGGATTAAGCCTCAGCGAGCAGTTTAAGAGGTTGATATGTCTCAGTTTGTTGTATGTGCGTTATATAAATTTGTCTCCCTGCCGGCCTTCGAAGCCCTGCAGCAGCCTTTGCTGAAGGAGATGGAGTCCTTAGAGATCAAGGGCACTTTGCTGTTGGCCAGTGAAGGGATTAACGGTACGGTTGCCGGCAGTCAGGCGGGGATCGATAGTCTATTGGCCTGGTTAGACGCCCAGCCAGGGCTGGATAATATCGTCTACAAGCTGTCATTTGACGATGAGATGCCTTTCTATCGCACTAAAGTTAAGCTGAAGAAAGAGATAGTCACCATGGGGGTCGAAGGCATAGATCCCCGTAAGGTGGTGGGCACCTATGTGAAGCCTAAGGACTGGAACAAGCTGATCTCAGATCCCGAGGTGCTACTAATCGACACCCGTAACGACTATGAGGTCAACATAGGCACCTTCAAGAATGCGGTCGACCCTAAGACCCAGACCTTCAGAGAGTTTCCCGACTATGTGAAGCAGAATCTGGATCCTAAGCAACACAAGAAGGTCGCCATGTTCTGTACCGGCGGCATTCGCTGTGAGAAATCCACCGCCTACCTCAAAGAGCAGGGGTTCGATGAGGTGTATCACTTAGAAGGTGGGGTGCTTAAGTATCTGGAAGAGGTTAAACCCGAGGAGAGCCTCTGGGAAGGCGAGTGTTTCGTGTTCGACAATCGCGTGTCGGTCAACCATCAGCTGGAAAAGGGACAGTATGACCAGTGTAATGCCTGTCGTCTGCCTATTACCGAAGAAGACAAGCAAAGCGAGCATTATGTGCAGGGCGTAAGCTGCCCACACTGCATCGACAAGTTGTCTGACAAGCAGCGCAAGCGTTTCGTCGAGCGTGAGCGTCAGGTGCAACTGGCCAAGTCACGCGGCGAGAGCCATATCGGCAGCGATGTGAAGCAGGTGATCGAGGCGCGCCGTCAGGACAAGGTCGAGCGCAAACAGCGCCAGCACCAGGAAGGCTAACTGGTCGGCTCTGATATCTGCGCGATTGTTTGGGCGAAAAGCCAGAACAGCTTCTATACTTAAAGGGCTGCTAGAGATGAGTTGCATCGGGCGACCTGTCTGCTTGATGAGCAGTATTGGCGAGGATGTAGATAGCCTTTCAGTTTTTAGAGTCTGAGCCAATGTATTCAGAGTAAGAAGCAAAGGCGAGTGTTGTGTTATGCAATGCTCGCTTTTTTATTGGCTGGGTTTTGTCTAATGATTCCTGGTGAGTAGAAGAGAAGTCAGTTGCTGCGTTTGAGCTAGTTGCCCTGAACCAAGCGCCGTGCAGGCTAAGACGTTAGCTGCTGGTTAAGATGTTAGCTGCTGGTGACCATCAGCCTGTTTGTCTTTATAGCTTTGCCCTGTGTCCTTTTTCTATTCGGTGACATATGCCGAGAAACCCGCTATATCCAATAGTTTTCATTGTTTAGACTTCTACCGTCTACCGTCTACCCCTCAGTTTTTCTAATTCTCTTTTCCGTTTTCACTCATTTCCTATTAACTCACCTAATTCATTATTTTTAGGCTTCTAAGTGGGTGAGGGCGCCAGGCGATGCAGATCCTGGATGTAATTTATTTTCATTTCGCTATTTACTTAGCCTGCTAAATAAATATAATGCTTAGCATGCTAAGTAATTTGTCGGGTGTCGCTACCCAGCAATGAGGATCAAGATGACAGCAGAAAATCGAGATTGGGCCGAATCGTCCAATGCTGAGCGAGTCGCCAGGCTCGCAAGACTTTGGCGCATGGTCGCCGATGCCGAGCTTGCCCCATTGGGCTTGACCCATAGCCGCTGGAGTGTGCTTTGGAAGCTCTATCGCATGGGCCAGCAGACCAGTCAGAAAGATCTGGCCGAGGCCCTCGAGATAGAGTTGGCGTCCTTGATGCGCACCCTGAGTCAGCTGGAGCAGCAGGCTCTTATCGAGCGTCACTGCTGCGAGCATGACAAACGCGTACGGCGCGTCTCCCTGACCCAGGCCGGCCTGGATCTGCTGGCCTTCATCCGTCAGCGCATTATCGATCTGCGCGCCGAGCTTTATCAGGGCGTCAGCCCAGAGCAGCTCGAGGCGTTCGAATTTGTGCTCAACCGCATCAGCGAAAACGCCGTAAAGAAATTACACCCCACCGCCACAGATAAAGAGGAAAAGTAGAAAGCATGACACCGGATCAGCAATTTGCCCGTTTAGTTAAGTTTGCCAGCATCGGCTTCATCCTGCTGTTTGGTTATTTCCTGGTGGCCGACCTTAAGATGCCACTGACCACCCAGGCGATGGCGACACGCACTATTACCCAGGTCGCGCCTCAGGTGAGTGGCCGAGTCGTCTCGGTACAGGTCGCCAATAACCAGAAGGTGCAGCAGGGGGATCTGCTGTTCAGCTTAGATGCCACCCCTTTCTTGCTGGCCCAGGAGCAGGCCGAGTTGGCCCTGGAGCAGGCGAGACAAGATAACGCCGAGTTAGATGCGGCGATTGCCGCCGCGACTGCCGAGGTGAACGCCAAGGAGATCGCCTACGCGCTCAAGCAGCGTGAGGCCAAACGTATTCAATCACTCTATGCTAATCAGAGCGTGTCACAGCAGATGATCGATCAGGCCCAAACTGAGGTGAAAGCCAGTCGCTCACAGTTGCTGGCCGCCAAGGCGCAGCTGGCTAAGGTACAGACCCTGAGGGGCTTACCGGGCGAGGATAACCTCAAGCTGCGTCAGGCCAAGAATCGTCTGTCTCAGGCAACATTGGCCCTGAGTTATACCCAGATCCGCGCCGAACACGATGGTGTGGTCACCAACGTGCAGTTGGCCTCGGGCAACATGGTGAATCAGTCGACGCCCGTCATGGCGCTGCTGCTGGATAATGTGGATGTGATCGCCGATTTTCGTGAGAAGAACCTGCGCCACATCGCCCCAGGCGCGACCGCGCTGGTGGCCTTCGACGGTCGCCCGGGCGAGCTGTTTCAGGCGAGCGTCAGCAGTGTCGATGCCGGTGTGAGTCAGGCCCAGTTCGATGCCAACGGACGTCTGGCGACCCCAACCGAGTCAAACCGTTGGGTGCGAGATGCCCAGCGTTTCCGTCTTCACCTGGAGCTGGCCCCCGATGTGGCCATAACCCTGCCGGCCGGCGCCAAGGCAACCGTGCAGCTTCAGCCAAGCAATGTGATCTATGAGCTGTTTGCCAAGGTGCAGATCAAGTTCATCAGCCTGCTGCATTACATCTACTAGGGGCGCAGCGTGTTAATTCGTCATCATCCCTTAAGTGCCAACGATCTGCGCCAGTGTCTGCGTATCGCGACTGGCGCCACCTTGGGCTTTCTTAGCTGCAAGGTGCTGGAATTTAACTACGGGGTCTTCTTTACCGTTCTACCCATGTTGATGCTGGGGATCTTGCCCAAGATGTCGCTGCATGTGGTGCGACAGGTGATGGCCTCGTCCGCCATCGCCATCATAGAGGTGGCGCTGCTGGCCGAGTATTTCGGCTCGCACCCGATAGTGATGTCTATCGTCGCCTTTTTGCTGTTTCTCTACCGCTTTGCCTGCATGTCCCGCGGCAGCCTGTTTCTGTTTGGCGCCACAGGGGTGATTAGCCTGAGCATCATGCTGCACTTTGCCAGCTACCCGGATACAGATGTGACAGAGCTGGCGATCAATAACTTTATGGGTTGTGGTTTTTCCGTGCTTATCGCCTATCTGATGATGTACCTGTTTCCCGACGTCGATGCACGGGCGCCTATGGCTGCCATGCCTAAGGCGCCCCATCGCATGCGTCACGAGGCGCTGATGGGGGCGACTATCGCCACCATCTCCTTCGCCGTGTTTCAGGTGTTTGATCTGCGTGATTCTCTGGCGGCCCAGGCGACCACATTGTTGTTACTCTTTCCCATGCACTGGAACGGCGCCCTGGGTTATGCCAGACGCCGCGCCGTAGGTACCATACTCGGGGTGACCTGTGGCCTGCTGATGCAGCTGCTGCTCTATACCTGGGCCCATGAGCTGGTGCTCCTGCTGCCGTTGTTCTGGTTGGTGACCCTGTTGTTTAGTCAGGCTCATGTGACCGAGGCGATGGGCTCTGGGGTGGGATTCGGCGCCATGACCACCATGGGGGCCCTCTATGGTCAAAACCTGACGCCGGCGAACGATCTCATCTACAGCAGCCTCTATCGCGGTGCGAGTATCTTAGGCGCCATAGTGCTTACTCTGATGGCCTGCTACCTGGTGCATCTGCTGCTTAACCGCTTCGAGGCCACCCGTTTCGGCCATTAGTCTTCCGTTTTCTTTGCCGGGGTCTCCTCCTGGTCGCTAACCCGATTTAGCACCCCCTTGAGGAGGTCCATCGGCAGAGGGAAGAGGATGGTCGAGTTCTTCTCGCCGGCGATCTCTGTCAAGGTCTGCAGGTAACGCAGCAAGATGGCGTTGGGCGACTTTTTAAGGTTCTGCGCCGCTTCTACCAGCTTGGCCGAGGCTTCCATCTCGCCCGAGGCGTGGATCACCTTGGCGCGCCGGATCCGCTCCGCCTCCGCCTGTCTGGCGATGGCGCGCACCATGGTCTCGTTGAGATCCACATGTTTTATCTCCACGTTGGAGACCTTGATCCCCCAGCCGTCGGTGCGGCTGTCGAGGATAGACTGAATGTCGGTGTTGAGCATGTCGCGATTGGCCAGCATCTCATCCAGCTCATGTTGCCCGAGTACCGAGCGCAGTGTGGTCTGCGCCAGTTGTGAGGTGGCCTGCAGAAAATCCTCCACATTGATTATCGCCTTCTGGGCATCTATCACCCGAAAGTAGATCACCGCATTGACCTGCACGGAGACGTTGTCGCGGCTGATCACATCCTGAGTCGGCACATCCATCACCACGGTGCGCAGATCCACCCGCACCATCTGTTGCACCAAGGGGATCACTATGATGAGCCCAGGGCCCTTGACCCGGTAGAAGCGACCCAGCATGAAGATCACCCCGCGTTCATATTCCCGCAGGATCTTGAAGGTGCTGATCAGCAAAGACACCAGCAGGAAAATGAGGGCGACGAAGAACAGCTGGGTATTGTAGGCTAAGGCTTGCATATCAACCTCCTAAGGATTGTCTGAATCGGGCAGCGTCGCCGCTGGGGTGACGATCAGGGTAAGCTTGTCGCGTCCAAGTACGACAACCGTCTCACCCGTCTGGGTCTGGGTATCGGATCTGGCCTGCCAACACTCGCCGCCCAGGGTGACCAAACCATACTTCTCGAAGCCTTTCACCACCTTAGCACTGGCGCCGATGAGCAGATCGTCGCCACTGACGTTGGCGGCCTTACGCGCCTTCCACAGGCTGGAGAGTACCCAGAGAGAGAAACCCGAAGCGGTAACCGTCACCGCGGCAATCAGCGGTAGTGAGATGGAGAGATCGCCGCCCTCGGCATCGATAAGAAACAGCGAGCCCAGGGCGAAGGCCGCGATACCACCCAGGCCCAAAATGCCGAAGCTGGGCACCATGGACTCGGCGACGATAAGGGCTATGCCCAGCAGGATAAGTCCAAGCCCGGCGTAGTTGACCGGCAGCAGCTGAAAGGCGTAGAGGGCGACCAGGAGGGCGATACCGCCGGTGACACCGGCAACGCCTATGCCAGGGCTGTAAAACTCCAGCAGCAGGCCATAGATACCGATCAGCATCAGGATATAGGCGATGTTGGGATCGGTTATGGTGGCGATGACGCGATTGCGCCAGCTCTGCTGATGGGGCGTTAGACTCACACCAGCGAGGGACAGGCGCTTAGCCTTGCCATCCACCACCACGCTGAAGCCTTCGAGCTTGGCCACCAACTCTTGTGGATCGGCCGCCATCAGGTCGATCACATTCTGGGCCAGCGCCTCATCTGAGGTAAGGGTAGCGGCATCGATGACCGCACGCTCGGCAAACTCGACGTTACGCCCCCTCAGGTTAGCCAGGGAGCGAATATAGGCCACCGCATCGTTGAGCACCTTGTGGGCCATGGCATCCTTGTTGTCCTTTGGCGTTGACTCGGGAGTAGACTGGCCCGCGCCATTTTCTTGTGCTGCCTTATCCTGGGAGCCAGATTCTTTGGGATCAGAGCCAGAACCTGAACCGGAACCAGAGTCCTGGGGTGACGAAGGCATGCCCAGCTGCACAGGCGTGGCCGCACCTAGCGTGGTGGCGGGTGCCATGGCGGCGATATGGCAGGCATAGAGCATATAGGTGCCGGCGCTCATGGCTCTGGCGCCCGGCGGGGCTACCAGACAGGCGATGGGGATCTTGGATGCAAGGATCGCCTGATTGATGCTTCTGAGACTGGTGACCAGCCCCCCGGGGGTATCTAGCACTATCATGATAAGCTCGGGTCGCTGCTCAACCGGCAGGCGATTGGCACGTTCTATCTCTTCGCTTAGGTATTCACCTATGGCCGGGCCTATGGCGCCGCTAAACTGCAGCAGGGGAATGGGTTGGGGCGTGGTTTGCCGTGCGGACTCACTGTTTTCCTCTGCGGCCGACACGCTCTTACCCAGGCCCAGCGCTATTAGTAAGAGCAGCAAGAGCAGGGGGATAACACTCAATGAACGTCGGTTTAAGCAGTGCATAACGACTCCCAATATCCCTTTAAGTTTAGTCGATTTCCCATGGGCGATATTTGCGTCGGCATTGGCGGACGCTTTTGTCGGCGCCTGGGTGGTAGGTATTTGAGTCGGCCGCTTGTCTTTTATGCTGAGTGTGTTATTTTGCTCGGCTTTTTCATGGGCGGGAGCGCTTAGCATGTTTGTTGGATTCGATTATGGCAGCGCCAACTGCGCCGTCGGTATTATGGATGGGGAAAGGGTGCAGCTGCTGCCCCTGGCGGGGGATTCTCACTACCTGGTATCGACCCTGTATGCCTTCGACCGTGAGCTGATTGCCGAGGCCGTCTATCAGCAGCTAGCTGGTGAATTGAAGGCCGATTATGCCAAGCTACGATCGGCGCAGCTGAGCCGGGCCCGTCATGCCCGTCAGGCGCTTGATCTCGACGGTGATGAGCAGGCGGTGTTTGTCGGTGAGCAGGCGGTGGTCCATTATCTTGAGATGCCCGAAGAGGGCTTCTATGTTCGCTCGCCTAAATCTTTCCTGGGTGCAACCGGTCTGCGAGCGGATCAGATCGCCCTGTTTGAAGATATCGTCACCCTGATGATGATGCATATCAAGACCTTGGCGGATAAGCAGTTGGGCGCTAAGGGAAGCGCCACCCATGCGGTGATCGGTCGCCCAGTCAATTTTCAGGGCATAGGCGGCGAGGAGAGTAACCGTCAGGCCGAAGCCATCCTGGCACTGGCAGCCAAACGCGCCGGTTTCATCGAGGTGAGCTTCCTGTTCGAGCCCTTGGCGGCGGGTATGGATTTCGAGGCCAGCCTGACCCAGGACAAGACAGTGCTGGTGGTGGATGTGGGCGGCGGTACCACTGACTGCTCTGTGGTGAAGATGGGACCGTCTCATATGGCAAAGGCCGATCGCAGTGAGGATTTTCTGGGTCACAGCGGCCAGCGTATCGGCGGTAACGATCTGGATATCGCCCTGGCGATGAAGGCCTTCATGCCCCACCTTGGGCTGGGGTCTCAGATGGTCAATGGCCTGCCAGTGCCCAGCCAACCCTTCTGGAATGCGGTAGCGGTCAACGACATCAGCGCCCAGCGTGACTTTGCCAGCCTGACCAGCCGCAAGATGATAGAGGAGCTGATCAAGGATGCCGAGCGCTCGGATCTGCTGTCGCGCCTGCTCAAGGTGCAACGGGATCAGCTCGGCTATCGATTGGTACGCAGCGCCGAGGGGGCGAAAATTGCCCTGTCAGATGATGCCGCCACTCAGGCGAGTCTGGATTATGTCGATGCTGCGCTGGTTGCCGAAGTCGATCAGCAAGGCTTCGTTGAGGCGATCGCTCAGCCTGTGGGCTTGATCCAGTCCTTAATGGCTGAGGCAATGGCTAAAGCGACGGACAAGGCGCAGGCCGATATCATCTATGTCACCGGCGGTACGGCCAAGAGCCCGGCGATTTACCAGAAGATTGCCCAGATGTATCCTGAGACTGAGATTGTGGTTGGCGACCACTTTGGTAGTGTGACCGCCGGACTAACCCGCTGGGCGCAGAAGGTGTTTGGCTAACGCAATAAGGTGTTAGGCCGTCAAGGCGTCAAGGCAATAAATCCACAAAACAACGAGACAACAAGGCTAAGAGGCAACAAGGAGAGAAGATGAATGCTTGGATTGGAATCATGTTTGTCGCAGCAACAAGCCTGCTGACCGGCTGCGGTGATGATGTGGGCAAGGTGAGCCTGGGGGTCTTTACTACCAAGGATGTGATTATCGAGGCCAGGCAAGATCCTAAAATCCCCGGCGTGACCTGTCATATCAGTCGTATCGAAGCGAATCTGGACTTTGCCGATCCGTCGGATATGGGGATCGCCTGCCGTCAGACAGGGCCGATTTTGCCTGCGGATCTCGCCAATATCGACAAGAGTCACGGCGGCGAGGTGGTGTTTAAGGCCTCACTGAGTATCTTGTTCAAATCCCTCAAGGTGAGACGCATCTATGACGCCGACAGCCAGACGCTGATCTATCTCTCTTACTCCACTAAGGAGACAGATGGCAGCCATAAGCACAGCCTGTCGACCGTACCCCTGTACGGCACCCAGGTCTGGCAAGCGCCTGCGGCGCAAAACGGAGCGCCAGCGGCTAAAAACTGAGAGTCAGCGGCTAAAAAAAGAGCGCCAGCGGCTAAAAAATGAGTGCCAGCGATTAAGCACTGATCGCAAGCAGCGCAAAACGGAGCGCCAGCGACTCACTAGCGAGAATCGGAAAAACCAGCAGGTAATCAAAACAAAGAAAACGCCGTCATCTGACAGCGTTTTTTATGGGGGATCCTCTGGCTAATTCAGGCGAGGCGCTAGTCGCTCTGGCCATCCAATACCGCGTTGTAGCGGGCAAAACCGGCCTCGAGATCTTTGATGAGATCCTCAGGATTTTCCAGGCCCACATGCAGGCGGATCAGCGGCTTGCTGCTGTCCCACTGGGTGGCGGTGCGCAGTTTGTCGATACCGAAGACGCCGAGGATCAGGCTCTCGTAGCCGCCCCAGGAGAAGCCCATCTTGAAGTGGTCCATGCCTTCGACGAAGGCGGTGATCGCCTTAATGTTGCCACGTTTGAGCACGAAGGAGAAGAGGCCGTTGGAGGCGCTGAAATCCCGCTTGAAGAACTCATGTCCTGGGCAGGAGTCAAAGGCGGGGTGGCGCAGATGATCCACCTCTGGGCGTGTGGCCAGCCAGTTGGCGACCTCTAGTCCATTCTTCTCATGCTGGGCCATGCGTACTCCCAGGGTGCGCAGGCCGCGGCTGGCGAGATAGATATCGTCCGCCGAGGTGCATTGGCCCATGAGGTAGCTGTTTTCTCTGAGCTGGTTCCAATGAGCCTGGTTGGCGGTGGCCGTTCCCAGCATCACATCCGAGTGACCGACGATATATTTGGTCGCCGCCTGAATCGAAATATCCACCCCCAGCTCGAAGGGGCGGCAGTTGATGGGTGAGGCCCAGGTGTTATCCAGCATGACCACCAGATTGTGGCGATGGGCGATGGCGCTCAGGGTCGGCACGTCCTGCACTTCTAGCGTGATGGAGCCCGGAGATTCGAGAAACAGCACCTTGGTATTGGGGCGGATAAGCGCCTCTATGCCATCACCTATGAGGGGATCATAGTAAGTGGTCTCTATGCCGAAGCCCTTGAGTAGCTTGTCGCACAGATCCCGAGTAGGTTCATAGGCGGTATCGACCATCAGCAGATGATCGCCCGCCTTGAGGAAGGAGAGCAGTGCGCCTGAGATGGCCGCCGAACCTGAAGGGTACAGGGCTGTGCCTACGCCGCCTTCGAGTTCGGCGATGGCCGCCTGGAAGGCAAAGTGGGTTGGGGTGCCGCGGCGACCATAGAACATCTCGCCGTTGGCGCGGTTCTTGGTGGCATGACGCATATCCTCTATGGTGTCGAACACCACGGTGGAGGCGCGAAACACCGGCGGGTTGATCACTCCCTTGCTCCACTTCTTGTCGCGGCCGACGCTGACTATCTTGGTCTCTCTTTTCATCCCATACTCTCGTGTTGGCAACTCAATGCAGCCATCTTAACATCTATACGGCTAAATGAAAGTGAGATTTATTGGAGTGCTTTTCCTTTTAGCGTGGAGGTTACTACGCCTCCAGCGGCAGACGGATATGGATAACCACGCCGGTGGCCTGGCCATCCTGCATCAGGTTCTCTGCGCGTATGCTGCCCTTGTGAAAATCGGTGATCAAACGGGCGATATAGAGCCCCAGACCCAGGTGAGGCTTGTCCTGCGCCTTCTGGGCGCGCACAGATACCATGGATTCGAAAATCTGCTCGCCCATGTTGGCGGGCAGCGAAGGCCCCAGGTTACTCACGCTCAGCAGCGCCTGACGGCCCTTTGCCTTGAGTGACACCTTAATCGGCATATCGCTCTGGCTGAACTCGATGGCGTTGGCGATCAGCTTGTCCATCAGCTGGGCGATATATTCGGGCACCCCGCGCATGGTCATGGGCTCCTTATCTATCTCAAGCTCAAATACCTGATTGGCATAGGTCATCTGATAGCCCTGCATACAACCTGAGATCACCTTGGAGAGGGGGAAGTTGTCCACCTCGGCGTCGGTCAGCGCCTCTTCGAGACGGGTGGCCTCGCTCATGTTGTTGAGGATCATATTAAGGCGGCTCACCCCTTCGTGGGCGCGGTCCACATACTTCTGATGTTGCGGCGGCAGATCCTGGCTGTTGAGGTGCTCGAGTGACGAGCGTACCACGGCAACCGGCGTGCGCAGCTCATGGCCTAGGCGCGACGACATGTTCTCCAGGTAGTGGGTATATTGGCTCAGCCGGCCGACTATGCTGGCAAAACTACGGCTGAGATCGCCTATCTCGTCGCGCACCTTAGAGCCGACAATTGCCTTTCTGATCCGGCCCTGGCTGTCGATCGCCTGCTCGGCATCGTCCCTCAGCTTACGGATGCGGCTGGAGATGCTGGAGGCGAAGAAGAAGAGCGCTAGTGTGCCCATGCTCATCACGGTCAGGATCACGTTAAACAGCTTCTCCAGCGCCTTGTTGCGCAGGGTGCGAATGCCGTGGGTAGTCTCCTCAGCGATCACTACGCCCATCACGGTTTCGTCGATCCAGATGGGGCTGGCGGCGGCCAGGATCACCGCCTTGCCATCTGGGCTGAGGCGCCAGGTGGAGCCAAACTGACCGGCCAGGGCCTTGCGGATATGGCTGCCCTCCAGCACGGTAGAGTCTTTCAGCGAGTCGACGAAATGCTTCGGCGGCGTAGTCAAAATGCGATAGTAGAGTGGGTGCAGGAACTGCTGCTTGAAGCGGCCCCAAAAGGTGTCCGGTGTCTGCTCGGTTGCCGTCTGCGCCCACACATTGGTGCTGCTGTAGATATCACCAGATTTTGCCAGTACCCGGCCGTGGCGATCCACCACCCAGATCCGCGAGCTGTTGTGGCTCATCCCCTTGATGATGCTCTCGATCTCAGGCGAAGGCACCAGTACCGTCCCCAGCTTGGTAACATCATCCGTGGCCGAGGTGCCGACGATCGCCTCGACGTTACGTTCCTTTCTGTCGTTAACATCGACGATGGCAAAGCCCAGCTTGCTGCCCACCATCTCAAGCGGCATCCTCAGCTCGATATTGTAGCCTTTCTCTGTCTTCAGCCATTTGCCCTGAATGCGCACCTCAGGGGTGACGGGCTGGGACTTGCGGGGATCGGCGGGCAGCTCGAAGGCGCTGATCCAGCCGTCGCGTATGGTGGCGACGATATAACGGCGGAACTGGCCGTCGGGCGCCAGGGTAGCGATGGCCAGATGATCGTTGTTGTCGATGCGCAGGCTGTTGGTGCCGCGGTAGATCACCTTAGGATCTGTCACCTCGAAATAGCCATAGAGGTAGCCGGCATACTTGCCCACCATATGGGTGAAACTGACGTTGAGTGGCTTGCCGTCATCGGCCTTAAACAGCTGGTGATCGGCGCCGTAGGTCACCGCGCGGTGGCGGTTAGAGGCCCATTCGCCCAGCTTGCCATCCAGATGGATAGGGCCGGTTAAGGGATAGGCGTAAAGATCCCGCCCCTTTTTTACTTGTGACAAGAAGCTCGCCTGCTTGTCGAATAGCTTGGGGCGTTCATGCAGGGCGGTGGCCAAGGCCTGGGTGGTGCCTTCAAGAGTCTTTTCCTGGCCGTGGCGCAGGTATTTCTCCATCTCCCACACATATTGATAGCCAAGCCAAGGCAGGCAGAGCAGGAACAGGGAGAGTACGGCGACCTTAGTGCGCAGGCCGATGGGCAGATTAAACATGCTTAGTCTTGGGTATCCCAGCGGTAGCCCATGCCGTAGACGGTATCGATGCAATCGAATTCTGGGTCTTGACTGATAAATTTCTTACGGATCCGCTTCACGTGGGAGGTGATGGTGCTGTCATCCACATAGATCTTGGCGTCCTGCATCAGCGCCTGACGGCTACGCACATGGCCTGGGCGTTTGGCCAGGGCGTGCACCATCCAAAATTCGGTCACCGTCAGCTCAATAGGCTGCTGTTTCCAGTAGACCTGGATGCGGTTGACATCTATGGTCAGGTTGCCGTGCTCTATCATGCCATCTTGTGGGTTAGCACCATTTTGGATGTCCGAGCGCCTAAATAGCGCCGCGAGGCGAGCGATTAGATGGGGGAAGCTGACATCTTTGCTCAGATAGTCGTCGGCGCCCAGTCTCAGGCCGCAGACGGTGTCGAAGTCACTGTCTCTGGCGGTCAGAAAGATGATAGGCAGGGTGTTCGACATGGCTCTGAGTGACTGGCACAGGGTAAAGCCACCATCTATCTCATCTTCTAGGCCTATGTCGATGATTGCTAAGTCAGGCAGACGTGTGTTGAAGGCCTCCATGGCGCTGGGGCGGTTGGCGTACGCCTGCACAAAGTAGCCTTGCTGCTGCAGCACCTCTTTGTAGTTTTCGCGGATAGCCGCCTCATCTTCCACTATTGCAATACGCTTCATGATCCATCCATTACAGCTTAGGGTTTCTGGAGTGTGACTATACAGCAAAATACCCGGGAGAAAAGTGGCCCGGGGTAAAAGCCATTTTCTTGCCACATTTGGTCTGCGCATCGTCATTTTTGCACCCCGGACTTGCCATTTCACTCAGGTTTAATGACCTCATCGACAGGAACCACAGGGTTCTTATTTACCAATCCATGTCAACTTGAGGATTTTCCCATGAAGAAGCAGATCATTGCCGCATTTATCAGTGTTTCGTTATTTGGCAGCTCAATGGCTTTCGCTGCCCCCGCAACTCAAGCGACTCAAAGTACAAACAATAGCTCGGCCGATGAAGAGGCGCTTATCGGTGTGGGCTCTGGCATAGTGCTGGGTGCCGTGGTTGCCGGCCCTGTGGGCGCGATTATCGGCGCCTTCACCGGCGGCATGATAGGCCAGACGGTGGCCAACGACAGCGAGATCAAACAGCAGCAGGCCACGTTAGCCGAGCAGGAGAGCCGCATGATGGCGCTCAAGCAGCAAAATGAGGCGCTGCTGACGGTGCAGCAGGAGTATCAAGAGGCCAAGGTGGAACTGGCACAGCTTAGACAGCATCAGGGCACCCGTTTGGAAGAGCTGGCCCTGGGGCTCAACGTCCAGTTTAAGACGGGCTCATCGACCGTCGAGCCGCACTTTCAGAGTCAGCTCAACGAGGTGGCCGATGCCATGGCGATCTCGCCGCAGCTTAAGTTAGATCTCACCGGTTACGCCGATCGCCGCGGCGACAGCAGCTACAACCAGGCCCTGTCAGAGCAGCGCGTGGCCGAGGTGAGAAGCTACCTGGTATCCAGAGGCGTAGATGAGGCCCGTCTGGATGCCAAGGCCTATGGCGCCAGCGCGCCGGTGAAGGATGAACAGAGCTTCGAAAATGACTTCTTCGATCGCCGCGTCACCATCAAGTTGCTGCCTGGCGATACCGCCCTGGCATCTAACTAGATCCCGCACCATGAAGCAACGCGTAAAAGGAGAAGTAAGATGTTGCCACGCCCGCGTCTCAGGATGAACCAGACCGACCTTTGCCCCCCGAGGGGGGCGCTTTTTTCTCGCCAGCGTCTGGTGATCGCCGCCTTGGTGTTCAGCGTCAGCGCGATTGGCTCGACGACGCCGGCCTTCGGGCGCATGGGTCAACCGGCCGGTGTCAATGTGACGGCTGCCAAATATGGTGAGCAACTGCACCATTTCGATCTGCCCGCCGCCGATGAGCCCATTTTAGGCCAGGGTATGCTCGAGTATCGCTTAGATGGCGTTCAGCTAACGAGCAAGTTGCCCGCTACGGCGCTTGCCGTGGATACCCAGGTGCAGATGAATATCTCAGGTTGGATCAACCGGGTGTCGGTAAAGCAGGTGTTTGTGAATGACAGCGAGCATTGGCTCAATGGTCGCTATCAATTTCCGCTGCCTCACGATGCCGCGGTCGACAGCCTCAAGCTGCATATCGGTCAGCGAGTGATAATCGGTGAGATCCAGCCCAAGGCAGTGGCGAGGCAAACCTTCGAACAGGCCAAGGCCAGCGGCAAGAAGGCCAGCCTGGTGAGTCAGCAAAGACCCAACATCTTCACCTCAGAGGTGGCGAATCTGGGCCCGGGCGAGGCACTGGTGGTGGAGATCGCCTATCAGCAGCAGGTGCGTTATCAAGATGGCGAGTTCAGTCTGCGTTTTCCTACGGCAATCACCCCGAGATACTTTCCCAAGGGGCAGGCTCCAGACTTAGAACAAGCGTCAGTTAACGATATACAAGGACTTAACGCCCTGAATGAGGGCGCACAGAGCGATGAGCACAAGCTCTATCTGGATGTGGTACTGGACGCCGGTATGGCCATCAGCCGACTGGAGACCCCCTATCATCAGATGCGTCAGACCCAGCTTGGCGGCACTAAGATAGGGCTCAATCTCACGGCCAACCTGCGACCCGATCGCGACTTTCTGCTTAAGTGGCGGCCGTTGCTCGCCGAGCAGCCAAGCGCCGTGATGTTTGCGCAATTAGGCAAGACTCATGAATTCAAGAACCATGAATTCAAGAATGAAGAATCTCTTGCATCTTCACAGGCTCGCAATGATCAGGTGGTGATCGAAGCGAAAGCGAATCAAGCGGCCGAGGTGCAAGCGAGTGATAAAGAGGCGAAGGACAGCTATGCCTTGGTGATGCTGATGCCGCCCCAGGATAAGGCGAGGGTGCGCCTGCCAAGAGAGCTGACCCTGGTGATCGACACCTCTGGCTCAATGACGGGGGACTCTATCGCCCAGGCCAAGTCGGCCATCTTAAACGCCTTAGCCGGTCTTGGCAGCCAGGATACCTTCAATGTGATCGCATTTGACAGCAGCGTGCGCAGCCTGTCTCCGGTAGCCTTGTCAGCAACCGCGGCCAACCTGGGCAAGGCTAATCTGTTCGTGCAGAGCCTGGAGGCCGATGGCGGCACCGAGATGGCCCCGGCGCTGCTGCGGGCCTTGAGTCAGCCAGAATCAGGCGTGTCGCCCATCTCTTCGGCCGTAAAACCCGAGCGTTTGAAGCAGGTGGTATTTATCACAGATGGCGCCGTGGGCAACGAGGCCTCTCTGTTTGCGCTGATCGCCGCCAATATCGGCCGCCAGCGGCTGTTTACCGTGGGCATAGGCGCGGCGCCTAATGGCTACTTTATGGAGCGCGCGGCCAGGGCGGGGCGGGGCACTTACACCTATGTGGGCAAGATAAGCGAGGTGGATGCCAAGATAGGTGAGCTACTTGAGAAGATTGAATCCCCGCAGATCAGCGATGTGACCCTGACGCTGGACGATGGCTCTATCCCCGACTACTGGCCGGTGCAGATAGGCGACCTTTACGCCCATGAGCCCATCATGGTGGCACTGCGACTCACGCCCGCCCAGAGATCGCGCAGCGATGCCCTGATCATCTCGGGTGATCTCGATGGCAAGAACTGGCAGCGCCGTCTGGCGTTGACGGGGGGCGATAAGCCCAGGGGGATAGATCTTATCTGGGCGCGCAATCAGATAGCCAGCCTGCAGCTGAGTAAAAACGCCAAGAATCAGGCGGCGATAAAAGAGAGCGTGACCCGGTTGGCGATGGATTACCACCTGGTCAGCCCTTACACCAGCCTGGTGGCTGTGGATAGGACGCCATCACGCCCCGAGGCTATGGATGCCATGGAACTGTTTAAACCGGCTCCTATGCCGATGCAAAATCAGTGGCCGCAGACCGCCACCGAGAGTCGTCTCTACTTGGCACTGGGCGCCATGATGCTACTGCTGATCGGCGCCTATTGGGTGAGTTATCTGCCATGTCTGCGCGGGCTTTGGCGCAGACGCTTGGAGGCCTGATGATGAATCGTCGCAGACGCCTGGGACTCAGGCATGTTTTGCTTCTAACCGCCTTGATGGCGGCAATGACACTGATCTTTAAAGGAGGCTATATGCAAGCCAAGGCACATTTTGCCCAGTTCCTGATCGAGCGGGCATGGGACAGAACCTTAGCGGATCGTAAAGCCCATAAGCCCTGGAGCTGGGCCGATACCTATCCGATCGCCAAGCTGCACTTTGAGGACGAAAAGGGGCGGCGCCGCGGCGCGCCGCTGTATGTGCTGGCGGGCGCCTCCGGGCGCAATCTGGCCTTCGGACCCGCCGCCATCCTGGCGGATAATCAGATCAATCATTGGGGTAACACGGTTATCGCCGGTCACAGGGATACCCATTTCGCCAGGCTCGAGGGGATCTATCCGGGTCAGGTGATCACCCTGCAGGATGCCTCGGCCGAGACCATAAGTTATCGGGTGCTGGGGACTAAGGTGGTGGATGAGCAAGATACGGCGCTGCTGGCCCAAGAAGATACACTGCGTCTGACCTTAGTTACCTGTTATCCCTTCGACAGCCTGGGCGGCCAGAGTCGTCAGCGCTTCGTGGTGATCGCCGAGCCCATGCTTAGTGAAGGGGAGGGAGAGAATGGGGGTGAGGAGGCAGTAGCGACGCGTCTGCCCGCATCGCCCGATACGCCGACTATCTCTGAGGAAACTGAGTTATCTAATGTGCCTCAGTCGCCTCAGGGATATCAGTCGCCTCAGGGATATCAGTCACCTCAGTTACGTCAGCAATCGGGGCGACTCCAATCCTAGCGACTAGCGTTCACAGTTTGGCCTTTAGCGCTCACAATTAGCGATTAGTGCTCATAAAAAAGGGATCAGAGCGGCATCACCCGATTTCGGCCTAGGCGTTTGGCATCGTAGAGAAAGCCATCTGTGCGCTCGATGAGCGACTCGAAGGTGTCTTTCGCCTGCCACTCACTCACCCCAAACGAGGCGCTAATCTTATCGATCGTCTGATTCTTGCGTCTGTCCTTGAGGGAGATCTTCTCAAGTGTGCGACGCATGGCGTCGGCCAGATGGCGCGCCTTGCGCTGATGGCTGTTTGGCACGATTAAGGCAAACTCTTCGCCGCCATAGCGATAGAGCTTAACCCCGTCGCGGCAAGACTCGTTGAGGCGCTTGGCCACCGCCTTTAACACATTGTCGCCCAGATGGTGGCCATAGGTGTCGTTAAAACTCTTGAAATGATCCACATCGGCCAAGATCAGGCAGGTACCTTCTGGAGATTGAGCGAGCAGGCCCTTGAGATCTTGGTCGAAGGCGCGGCGGTTGAGGGCACCTGTGAGCGCGTCATGATAGACGTCTTGCTCGGAGCGTTTCAGCGCTTCTCTCAGCGCGGCGATCTCTTCCTGGGCCTTGTCGAGTCGACCGGTAAAATATTCGGTACTTTGACGAATATCGTCTGACTCCTTCACCAGATCCCGCACCAGCCCCAATACCTTCTCCAGGCTCAGGCCCTCCTCCTCGATGCGATTGAGGCGGTTGAAGTTGCTGTCCACACGCTGTTGAAAGACGGTGGCGTCCTGGTTGGTATCCTTGATCGATTGCGACAGCTCTATGGTCATGGCCTCCAGGTTTTGGCGCATGTTGAGCACATTGACCTCGCTGGGATCGGCAATATGTTCGCGGTAGAGCAGCTCGGCGGTGACCGGCGGACAGGTGTTGTACTCATTGACTATCCTGTCCATCTTGGTGATGAGTTCTGGATTTTGCTGACCTACGTAGGCGTACCAGAGGGCATAGTTGGTGGGTGTCGTCGGGATCTGATGCTTTAACATCAAGGGGACGGCTCTCTTGAGATTGATTGCGGCTTCGCGCAGCAAATCTTTGCTCATATCGACTCCAGAAAAACGTGGTCTCGTTTGCGCCAAGTAGATCAAGGGGCGCTAAGTGGTGCAATGTCTTGCGGTTGGCAGATGACGCCCCTTAAGCGGTCGCTAATTAAAGCATAGCCACCAAAGTGACGCCCTGCCTTTCTATACTAGAGAGCCTTAATTAAGACTTTGTTGATTTGGCGCCCATTTTAGCCAATTAGGATCCAGTTTGCTCTGCAGATTAAAGACCTGATCCTGGCCGATACGGTTATTGGCTGTGGTGGGGGATTGAGTCGCCACGCCTATGCCGCCGGCGATAATGGTCTCAAGTGAGCCGGTTTCTATCTGCGCGCCGGAGAAGAGGCCGAGATCGACCTTGATGCCGGAGAGATCCCAGAACTGACTGCTCTGGTTGACCAGGTGGCTATAGCTCTTGGCAATCTGCGCCGTCATCTCTACCTGAGTGCCCGTGGTCGAGAGTTGCACCTGTTTGACTTCACCAATCTTAATGCCGCGGAAGATGATAGGCGTGCCTATCTTGACCGAGCCCAGGTTGTCATCCACCAGGGTGAAGGTGAGGGCATCTTGTTTAAGCAGGGTAGGCGATTCGACGCTGCCCATAAAGTCATGCACCTGATTGCCACTCTGGCCTGGTAGCACAGACACATAGGGGCCAGTGATCAGGGTTTCGGCGGCGGTGACGCCGGAAAGCGAGATGTTGGCATCGACGATAAAATATTGGGCGTCGTCGGCCAGGAAAGGCGCGGCGTAGTCGCCATAGAGGTAGGCATCCACGCTGACGCTGCGTAAGTCCTGTGACAGCTTGACCCGCTCCACTTCACCGATCTGGTGGCCCTGATAGCGGATCGGCGCATGGCTGCTCAGGCGGGTGCTGGCATCGAACACTATGCTGATGGGAGTTGCCTTGGCGCGGGCCAAAGTCTCTGAGCCATAGAGATGGCTCTGATTGCCGATATCGTCTTGTTCCAGCAGTCCAAGGGAGACGCTACCCTTTAATGCGCCTTCCAGCGGCGCCACGTCTACCTTGACGCCGTTGAGGCTGGCATCGACGCTTAGCGCGCCGTTACGCCAGAAGATGGTGCTTGGCTTAACCAGAGAGGCGAACTGCTTGTCGATACCCAGCTCGATGGCAAAGTCTTCGCTGCTGGTGCGCCAGTTGACTCCCTGCACCTCACCAATCTGCATCTTCTTGTAGTAGATGGGGGAGTGGGCGGCGAGCCCTGCACCATCTGGGCTGCCCAGCACTATCTTGAGACGATTCTGCTTGGCGAGATAGCCTTCGGCCTGCTTGGTGTTGGCAAACAGCGGCAGCAATTGGCTAGGATTAGCGGTCTTCTTGCTGCGGCCTTGCACCAGGCTGATGGCGCCCTTGGTGAGCGTGGTCAGATCCCTTGTGTTTACGCTCACGCCGTCAAGCGACGCATCGATGGCCAGGGCCGATTCGGCAACGAAGTGGCTCCCCTGATGGATAAGCTTGGCAAACTCTGGCCAGATCTGGACGCGGTAGGCAAGACCCGAATAGTCAGGCTTAAACTCAACGCTATCTACCTGACCTATGGGCAGCTGCTTAAAGCGCACCTCGGCGCCGGCGCTGATCCCCGGGTTCTCCTCGGCGCTAAGGCTGAGCATGAGCGGTGATTGCGAGTGTTGCGGTGCCTTGGCCAGCAACGGATAGCTGGTCTGGTGCTCGCCGCTGCCCGGTAGGAAGGCTACCACATTGCCAGTCACCAGGCGGCTGGCATGCTTGATGCCGCTGAGTGAAAGATCCGCGCCCTCGAGCCAGAATTGGCTGTCTGTGCCTAACAGCTCGGCGTATTGGGTGGCGATGCTGGCATCAAAGCTGACGCCCGTTTCTGTTAGATGAGTCTGGGTGATCTGCCCGATACTGATGCCGCGATAGACGATGTCGGCGCCTGTGCTCAGGCTATCGGCATCGTTGGCCGTGAGGCTAAAGGTGATGCCGCCCAGGGCATGTTCGTTATCTTCGAAGATGGTGAAGGTCTGATTGACGCTAGCCTGTTCGCTGCTGCCCTGGGATGAGAAGCTGACGCCGCCGGCGAGGATAGCCGACAGGCTCTCTGTCTTGACCTTGATGCCTGAGAGCGAGGCGTCCAGCGCCAGGCCCGAGACGTTCCAGAAGCGTGAGTCTTGCTTCACCAGATGGGCATATTTCTTCTCTATATAGGCATTGAAGAGGATGCTGTCGTCGTTCACCAGGCGGTAGCTGACTATTTTGCCAACAGGGATCTGACGGTAAAACACCTGGGAGCCCACATCTAAGGAGCCGAGGGATGCGCTGGTGAGTTCTATCATCAAGCCGTCTGAGCCCGGCGCCACAGGCGGGGCCTGATCTTCGGCGGTAAATTCGTTCTTGTAATCCCCCTCGCCTGGCTGGATGGCGATATAGTTGCCCGAGAAGAGGGCGTCCAGCCCCTCGACGCCGGTGATCGAGGCCTTAGGGGTCACCAGCCAAAACTTGGTTTCATCGCGCAGGAAAGGCGTCGAGCGGTAGTCCATCAGTAGATCTACGTATACGCCCTGAAGCTGGTCGTCGATACTGATATCAACCACCTTACCCACGGTGAGGCCCTGGTATCTGACCAGCGTCTTACCCACGTCTATCCCCGTGGCACTTGGGAAATGAATGCGTACCTCGACGCCGGATTCGCGAATACTCTTGATGCCCAGCCAGGCACCGAGTGCCAGGGCGATCAGTGGAAGTAGCCAGATGGGAGAGAAGAGTTTTTTCTTAACGACTTTTGGTGTTTCAATTTGTGTCATCTTTCGATTCCAATCGGTCCCAGAGTAAACGCGTGTCTAATACTTTTGCCGCCAGCTGTGTCAGCAGGATCACCAAGGCGAAGGCGGTGGCTGCTGGCGCGGGTTTGGCATCCCAAATCTGCCCCATGTTTATGAGCGCCGCGGTAATGGAGATCACAAACAGATCCAGCATGGACCAGCGGCCTATCCATTCGATGATATGAAAGCCGGCCATGAGTGTCTTTTTCGAGATCGGCAGGCGATAGCTGATCGCCGTCAGATAGAGCGCCAGCCCAAAAATCTTCAACATGGGCACTAAGATACTGGCGGTAAACAGAATAATGGCAATAGGTAATAGGTCTAGGTGCACCAGATGGTTGATGCCGCTGAAGATGGTGTCCTGGCGAACCTGCCCTTGACTGGTCATGATAGTGATGGGGTAGAGGTTTGCCGGAAACAGCAAGATGGCGGCGGTGATCAGTAGCGCCCAGCTCTTCTGTACGCTGGTGCGATCCCGGCTCTGCACCGCTTGTCCGCAGCGCGGGCAGTTACCCTGCTCGAGATGGCACAGAAACTTGCAGGTAGGGCAGTTGGTCAGCCCCAATGATTCGCCTTGAGGAGGCTTGCTGAGCTTACTCATCCAGTACGCCCCACATATGTTCTATGTCATATTCACGCTGCATGAAGATCACCATGATAAACAGCATGGTGAAACAGAAGGTGCCGATGCCAAAGTAGAGGTCGGTGTAATCGGAGAGCTGAAATACCGAGACGAAGATGCTGATCATATAGATCTCCAGCATGGAGAGCTGGGCCAATAAGCTGTGCTGTTTCAGTAGCTTCTTATAGATGTTGCGAAAGAAGGGCACCTTGAGTCGGTATTTGACGATCAGCACCTGAGTCAGAATCGACAGAATAAGTAGGCCGGGAGCGATCACCGCCGCCACTAATACGGCGATGCCCACTACCCAATAGCCCTGGGAGGCAACGGCCATGGCGCCGCCGGCTATGGTGGTGGTGCGAATACTGCCCAGAAAGTGCATCTCAAGCACTGGGAAAAAGTTAGCGGGAAAATAGAGCACCAGCGCCGTGATACACAGGGCCAACATGCCGTTGAGCGAGCAGTAAGGGGTATCATAGAGGTTGGTGTGGCAGCGAGGGCAGAGGGCCCGCACACCCGTTGGCAAAGCGCGCTTTCTCACGACCAGATCGCAAGCACGGCAGAGAACGATACTCTTATCTAACACCTCTGTTTTCATATCTGTTCTGGGGCGCTTCCTGTCATCTAAGGTCATAGCAAGAGTGCAAATTTCTTGATATAGACCAGTAATCTATTGCCTATAAGATATTACTATAGTCAATCTATTGAAATACCTAGGGCCTGTTGATCTTTGCTGTTTGTTTTTGCAGCAATTTGTAGGTGGTTTATACAAGGCAGAGCCTGTGTTGTGTAGTATTCTACACCAACGGGCGATAACGCAGTAGAAATGGCCTACAAAAGCTGCCCAACGGGTTCATCTAAACGCGCGCTGCACTTTGTTGCTCGCCATTCACATAGAGTAACTATGCTTCATGACTCTCGCCTCGCGCAAAACGCGTTTAGATTGAACAAAAATTAAACTTGAAAGATCAACAGGCCCTAATAAGGTGGCTCCCAAATCCGGAGCCAATAGTTGCGCAGATTCTAACAGATAAAGTTTGAGACTTGCATAAGAAGTTGTATTTATGAGATTCTACAACTGTATATAAAAACAGTGTGAGGGCGGATATGGCAGTTATAACGAAATTTGTCGTAGTCAGAGAAGGGGTGGAGAAGATGACATTCACATCTAAGAAGGAGGCGGATGCCTACGATAAGATGCTCGATATCGCGGATAATCTTCTTCCTTTTATCGAGCAAGTTGATTTAGGCTTAGATGAAAATGCATTGGAACAACTCTGTTTCTACATGGCAGAACATAAAGATCAGCTCATGGGACTCTTAAAAGGTGGCGCTGTGACTAAGGCGACACCGGCTAAGAAACCTGCCAAGAAAGCAGAATTAAAAGCTGAAACGAAAACATAAATTGTTAGGAAATTTGTATGAGTACACCTTGTTATACGACGCTTACCCGTCAAGTTGAAGCCCTGTTTAGCGGCGAAGATAATCTCGTTACGGCGATGGCGAACTTCTCGGCGCTGCTCAACGAGCATCTGGATGATATTAACTGGGTTGGCTTTTATGTGCTGCAAGGTGAACAACTGGTCCTGGGTCCCTTCCAAGGGAAAGTGGCCTGTACCCGTATCCCAATGGGGAAAGGGGTTTGCGGCACCGCGGCCCTAAGTAACACCACCCAGCGCATCGCCGATGTCCATGCCTTCGACGGCCATATCGCCTGTGATGCCGCCAGCAACTCGGAAATTGTTATCCCGCTGCGCCGCGACGGCCAGGTGATCGGCGTGCTCGATATCGATAGCCCTTCATTCTCTCGTTTCGACGAGGCGGATCAATTGGGGCTAGAGTCCTGCGTAAAAAGTCTGGAAAAGGCTTTATTTGCTTAAACTACAACCAATTTTGCACAATTGATGGTCGCTTTCGTCTGGCGCGCCCTTATAATAGGCCGCTTGATGAATTCAAAAACACGCCGTGACATTTTTCATTAGTTGAAATGAATACATGGCGTTTATTGACTGTAATTGATAAGGTATGTTGGATTGTGTGGTCGCCGCCCAGGGGCAAATAAGCGACCCGATGTCTAACCAATATGAACGACACGCCAGTGCCGACGTTAACCCGGCGAGGTGGTAGTCCCTTTTAAACTGTGGAAGTAATGATGGAATCAACAGAAAAGTTGACCGACACCAACGCAATTCTTGCGTATTTATATGAAACATTTCCTTTATGCTTTATCGCTGAAGGTGAAACTAAGCCTCTAAAAATAGGATTGTTTCAAGACTTGGCTGAAAGGTTAGCTGATGATTCTAAAGTCAGTAAAACGCAATTAAGAATCGCCTTACGCCGTTACACCAGTAGCTGGCGTTACCTGAAAGGGGTTAAGGCTGGGGCACAGCGTGTCGATCTCGACGGCAACGAGTGTGGCGAGCTGGAGCAAGAGCATATCGACCATGCACAGGCTACACTGAAGGAGAGCCAAGAGAAGGCTAAGGCAAAGCGTGCGGCGAAAGCGGCAGCAGAGAAGACAGACAAGTCTGGTCCTAAGCCTGAGAAGAAAGCCTTCAAGAAGCCACTGCCTAAGCGTAGTAGCAAACCAGCGCCTAAAGCGGCTAAGCCACAGGTTGAGGCAAAGGATTTAAGCCCGGCAACACTGACTGAGTTGAAACCAAATCAACGCGTGAGTGTCAAACTAGGTAAATCGCCTGTTGCAGGTGTTGTCCTGGACATCAAGAAAGAAGATGTTCAAGTGCAGTTAGATTCAGGATTAACGGTAAAAGTACCTGTAGAGCATATCCTGTTATAACTGTTCATCGTTTAAAAGGAGTAACTTGTTGATGCGAAAACTCACTCTGGCAGCATCCATTGCCAGCATCTTTGTAGGATTCTCGGCATGGGCACTGACGCCCAGTATTCCATCTAGCGAGTTGCCCTCTCTAACGCAAGAGCCGCAACATAAAGTAGCGAGTAAGCGAGTGACGGGTCTGTTCACTCGCGCTCATTATCATAGATTCGATCTGGACGACGCCTTCTCAGAGCAGGTGTTCGACCGCTATCTTAAGCAGCTCGATTATCGCCGCAATGTTTTGCTTCAGAGTGATATCGACAGTTTCAAGCCCTATGCAACTCAATTCGACGACATGTTGAAGAGCGGCGATCTAACTGCCGCCTACAAGATGTTCGATCTGGTGCAGCAGCGCCGCTATGACCGTTTTGCCTACGCCTTATCCCTGCTCGACAAGGAGATGGACTTTAACGTCCCAGGCGACAGCTATCAATACGATAGAGACGATGCGGCCTGGCCAAAAGATGAAGCCGAGCTCAACGAGCTGTGGCGTCAACGGGTCAAGTACGATGCGTTAAACCTCAAGCTGACCGGTAAGAACTGGGATGAAATTGTTAAGGTGCTCGATAAGCGCTACAACAATGCCATCAAGCGTTTGAGCCAGACCAAGAGTGAAGATGTCTTTCAGGGCGTGATGAACGCCTTCTCTCGCAGCGTAGAGCCTCACACCAGCTACCTTTCACCACGTAACGCCGAGCGTTTCCAGATGGAGATGAACCTGAGCCTCGAGGGCATAGGCGCCGTGTTGCAGATGGATGATGACTACACTGTGATCAAGAGCCTGGTTGCTGGCGGCCCTGCGGCCAACAGCGAAAAGCTGGCGCCGGAAGATCGCATCGTGGGGGTCGGCCAGGAAGGTAAAGAGATTGTCGATGTGATCGGCTGGCGACTAGATGACGTGGTCGAGCTGATCAAGGGGCCTAAGGGCAGTAAGGTTGTGCTGCAGATCCTGCCTAAGAAGGGCGGCTCTTCTGCCAAACCAATCGACGTGACCATAGTACGTGACAAGATCCGCCTAGAGGATCGCGCCGCGACTTCTGAGGTGATCGAGCCGGAAACCGGAGATTACGCCGGCCGCAAGGTTGGGGTGATTAAGATCCCTGGTTTCTACATGAACCTGTCTCAGGATGTCACCAAAGAGTTGGTGAAGCTCAAAGACGCCAAGGTTGAAGGTGTGGTTATCGACCTTAGAGGTAATGGTGGCGGCGCATTAACCGAAGCGACACTGCTTACCGGACTGTTTATCGAGCAGGGCCCGGTGGTACAGATCCGCGATGCTAACGGTAAGGTGTCGCAAAACCGCGACAATGACGGCCGTGTGACCTATTCTGGACCGCTCACCGTGATGGTGGATCGTTACAGTGCCTCGGCATCTGAGATCTTCGCCGCCGCACTGCAAGACTATGATCGCGCACTTATCGTGGGTGAGTCGACCTTTGGTAAGGGCACAGTGCAGCAGCATAAGAGCCTGGGCCGTATCTATGATATGTACGACAAGCCTATCGGCCATGTGCAATACACCATCGCCAAGTTCTACCGCATCAATGGCGGTAGCACCCAGCTTAAGGGCGTGACGCCGGACATTCCATTCCCAAGTGCCCTAGAGCCAGGTGAATACGGCGAAGCCGAGGAAGCCAACGCACTGCCTTGGGATAAGGTGCCAGTGGCTCAGTACGGTACGCTTGGGGATATCACTCCAGAGCTAGTGACTAATCTCGATTCGCGTCACCAGAAACGTATCAAGAAAGACGTTGAATTTGGCTATATCGATCAAGATATTGCCGAGTTCAAGAAGAGCCACAAAGAAACCAGCGTCTCTCTAGTTGAGAAAGAGCGTGTGGCCGAGCGTGAAGCCAACGATGAGAAGCAACTTGCGCGTCTCAACGAGCGCCGCGCAGTGGATGGACTCGAAGCACTTAAGTCTCTGGATGACGCCGAAGAAGATGTGAAGGCGCCGGATGCATTTCTCGACGAGACTGTCTATATCACACTGGATCTAGTGGATATGGAAAGAGTGGCTAAAAACCAGGCGAAATAATATTGAGCCAAATTTTTTAAAAACGCGCTATTGGCGCGTTTTTTTATAATCTTTTCAGATGAGGGAATCTTAATGGCACAGGTTAAGGCCAAATATTTAAAAGACTATCGCGCACCGGATTTCACTATTACTCAGGTGGACCTCTCCTTTGTGCTCGATGGTGCCAATACTCAGGTGACTGCGGTCAGCCAGGTGAAGCGTCTAAACGATGCTGCGCACACCCTTGAACTGGACGGCGAAGGCTTAAACGTTAGCCAGCTGCTGGTCGATGGTAAGCTTCATGATTATCGCGTCACCGAGGGGCAGCTGAGTATCGAAACCGACTTAGCCGACTTCGAACTCACCATAGTGACTAAGCTGGATCCCGAAGCCAACCTGGCGCTGGAAGGCCTATACATGTCTGATGGCGCCTACTGCACTCAGTGTGAGGCGGAAGGTTTCAGACGCATCACCTATTTCCTCGATCGCCCCGATGTGCTAGCGATTTATAAGGTACGCATCGAAGCCGACAAGGCGGCGTTTCCTTACCTTTTGAGCAATGGTAACCGTGTCGATTCAGGCGATATCGACGGCGGACGTCACTTCGTCTGCTGGGAAGACCCTTTCCCGAAACCTGCGTACCTGTTTGCCTTAGTCGCGGGTGATTTCGATCTGCTGGACGATAGCTTTACCACTAAAAGCGGACGCGAGGTTGCGCTGCAGGTCTTCGTCGACAAGGGCAACCTGCACAAGGCACACCACGCCATGGCATCGCTGAAGAAGTCGATGGCATGGGATGAGAGCCGCTTCGACCTTGAGTATGACCTCGATATCTACATGATAGTCGCGGTGGATTTCTTCAACATGGGCGCCATGGAGAACAAGGGGCTGAACGTGTTCAACACTAAATATGTGTTGGCAGATAAAGACTCGGCGACCGATGAAGATTATCACGGCATCGAGTCTGTAGTGGGTCACGAGTATTTCCATAACTGGACGGGTAACCGCGTCACCTGCCGTGATTGGTTTCAGCTGAGTCTGAAAGAGGGCCTGACGGTGTTTCGCGATCAGGAATTCAGCTCAGATGTGGGCTCCAGAGCGGTCAACCGAATCCATGCCATCAAGGTGATCAAGAATCAGCAGTTCGCCGAAGACAGCGGTCCAATGGCCCATGCCATTCGTCCCGAGTCTGTGATTGAGATGAATAACTTCTATACCGTGACCGTCTACAACAAGGGCGCAGAGGTGATCCGCATGATGCACACCCTGCTCGGTGAGCAGGGCTTCCAGGCGGGGATGAAGTGTTATTTTGAGCGTCACGACGGTCAGGCCGTAACCTGTGTTGATTTCGTCGCGGCGATGGAAGATGCCAGCGGCGTGGATCTGACTCAGTTCAGACGTTGGTATAGCCAGTCGGGTACGCCTGAGCTCACGGCCATTGAGCACTATGACGCCGAAAAACAAGAATATCGTCTGAGCCTGCGTCAGCACACGCCGCCGACGCCGGAGCAGAGTGAGAAGTTACCGCTGCACATTCCACTCGATCTCGAGCTGCTTGGCAGCGACGGCCGCTCACTGCTCAGCCAGGTCTTTAGCATCACAGAGGCAGAGCAAGAGTTGGTGTTTAACGGCATGAGCGAGCAGCCTGTGCCGTCATTGCTGCAAAATTTCTCGGCGCCGGTGAGACTCAACTTCGACTATAGCGTAGAGCAACTTATCCACCTGATGCGCTATGCCAGCAGCGAGGTGGCCAAGTGGGAGGCCTCGGCCGCACTCTTTAGCCAGGCGGTTTGGCAAAATGTGGCCCACCTTAAGGCGCAGAAGGCTATGTATGTCGACCCGCGCCTTGTCGATGGGGTGAAAGGCTTACTACTCGATGAGCAGCTGGATCAGGCATTGCTGGCAGAGGTGCTTAGGTTCCCAAGCCTGAATACCCTGGTAGAGCAGGTGACTTGTGTCGATCTCGATGCCCTGGCTGCGGCCCGCGAGTTTATGCTCGAAGAGATCGCCGCTGGTTGTGAAGATGAGCTGCTTGCGCGTTATCGTGAGCTGAGTCTGTTAGACGATGCCGGGGCGAGAGCCCTGAAAAATGCCTGTCTTGGATTATTGCTGCAAACGTCGGACGCTCATCAAGGCCTGGCTCAGCGCCAATATGAGCAGGCTGGCAACATGACAGATAGCCTGGGCGCTCTGGCCGCGCTCAACCTTGAGCAGTCTGAGCTGCGCGCCAGTCTGCTGCAAGACTTCCAACAGAAGTGGGCAGATACGCCTTTGGTGATGGATAAATGGCTGACGCTGGAGGCATGCTGTCCGGGTGAAGATCGCTGTGACGCACTGCGTGAGCTTACCCAGCATAGCGCCTTTAGCTTCGCCAATCCGAACCGGGTACGCTCCTTAATCGGCGCGTTCGCGGCGGCCAACCCAGAAGTGTTCCACCGCATCGACGGTAGTGGCTATCGTTTCCTGACTGAAGCTATCATTAAACTTAATACCTTAAATCCTCAGGTGGCTGCACGTATCATTACGCCGCTGATCCAATTTAAGAAGTTTGATGAAAAGCGCCAGCAATTGATGCGTAGTGCCCTGCAAGAGATTTTGGCCTTGCCGGATCTGTCTAAAGACCTGTATGAGAAGGTCTCTAAGGCGCTGGCTTAATTGCTGGCTTATGATCTGATTCGGTTACAGGCTCAGTTTCTGGTTTAGTTATTGGCTTAGCCGTTAGTGAATCGTCAGGCTGACTTAACGTAAACAGATTGTCTAAGAGAGTAGGGCGAGGTGCATAGCATCTCGCCCCATTTTAGAATGTAAACTATGATGATATTTACCTTTCCCATGCAGGTGAGTTACCAGGAGTTTCTCAATTATTATCAAGGCAGTATCGATAAGATTGAGGTGAAAGACAGCTCAGGTCAGACCCTCTGGATCCACGCCCGTCACTTCAGACCCTTTCTGACCACCTCAGGTATCAGGGGTTACTTTCGTCTGCAACTCGATGATGAAGGTAAACTGGTTTCTCTGACCCAAGTTTAAGATTTTTAGAGTATATACTTCAAACGGGCGATTTCGATTCATCAAAGGCTTAGCTTTCGATGACACAAGTTTAATTGCCTGTTTATGCTTGTTTTTTCAACGGGCGTTTTTCATCTGGTACGACTTGTTAGAATAGATTTAAATCGTGTGTTTGAATTTACGTAAGCCATTTAGCTTAAGTGCACAAATCTCAAGGTAATTTTCTGTTTTTTCGCCTTGCTCATCACCCCCAAATGCTGTAACAATGGTGTTACCTGTACGCTAACAAGATGTTGGCCACCATTCCTATAACAAAGAATCCAGCAGGTTACGGAGAAGAGCTAAAATGAAAAACGTTAAAAATGGCTTTAACAAGTCAGCGCTAGCTTTGGGGATCGTCGCAGCGTTGAGTATTGGAGCGACTACGGGCGTGCAAGCCGTGTCGTTCGATTGGGGAGAAGTTCAAGGTTCGTTCGATTCAACATTCAGTGCCGGTGCAAGTTGGCGTGTTGAGGAGCGAGACTGGGATAATCAGATCGGTAAGGTGAATCACCCGCGCTTTGACTGGTCAAACTATACCGCATTCGGTAACACCAAATATACTTCGGCCGAGATTTGGGCTCAGCCAGGTTCCTACTCGAGTAATGGTGACTTGAGTAACATGCTCTACTCTCAGGGTGACGTAACCTCTATGGTGTTCAAGGGATTGCATGAACTGTCACTCAAATATAAGAATTTCGGTCTGTTTGCCCGTGGCATGTATTTCTACGACCAGAAAGCCAACAACGGCAGCTATGGCTACAGCGATCCGATAACCGGCAAAGAGTATGACCCTTGTGCCGACTCCGAGGCCTCTAAGGTACAGTGTAAAGATGTGCGCCTGTTAGATGCCTTCATCTATGGCGATTTCGATCTTAACGATGGTGCCAACCCACTTAGCGTCCGAATCGGTAATCAGGTGGTCTCTTGGGGTGAAAGCACCTTGATCCCGCACGGTATCGGTGTGATCAACCCGGTGGATCTAAACATTCTCAATGCGCCGGGCGCCGAGCTTAAAGAAGCCTTCAGACCTCAGGGGATGATCTGGGCGTCACTGGGGGTGACCGAATCGCTGTCGGTAGAAGCCTTCTATCAATATGATTGGGAACCCGTTTGGGTGCCGACTCCTGGCTCTTACTTCTCAACTAACGATTTCGCCGGCTATGGCGGCTATTCGCAAAATGCGCAGCTGGGCTTCAACGCTAACCCGGATATCAATCTCGATTTCTTGATCGGCGAGTATCAGAAGCTGGCGGCCATGGTGGCATCGGGTCAATATGATGCGGCGACACTGGGTTCATTGGCACTGGCTTATCCGACTAAGGTGACCCTGATGCAAGATCAGGCAAGCGCCAGCGACTCGGGCCAGTACGGTATCAAGCTAGGTTACTATGCGCCAGAGCTGGGGGAAACCGAGTTTGGTTTCTACTACATGAACTATCATAGCCGTCGCCCGCTGATCAGCGGCACCGCGGCTAACTTTACCCAGGAAGCGATTGGTAAAGATTTAGCGACTCTGGCAGCCCTTGGGGCAACTGGTGGTACAGTCGAACGTCAGACACTGCTGGGTCTAGAGACCTTCTCTAAGGCACAGATCGAATACCCAGAAGATATCAAGCTCTATGGCTTTAGCTTCAACACCCTGATTGGCGATACTTCTGTGGCCGGTGAGATAGCTCACCGTCAAGATGAGCCGCTACAGATCGATGACGTGGAACTCCTGTTTGCCGCCATGCCACAGCAGCTGGCCAATGCGGGATTGCGTCCAGAGTTTGATGGCATCTCTCAGGTGAAAGGCATTGGTTCTGGTGAAGCGGCCGAGGGTTATATCCGCCGTGATACGACTCAGGCACAGGTGACCTTCACCCATCTATTTGGTCCAACCCTGGGTACCGATAACCTAGTCATGCTGGCCGAGGTTGGTGGTGTGTGGATCCACGACATGCCAAGTTTCGATGAGCTGCGTCTCAATGGACCAGGTACTGCGCGCTCTGGCGGCAACCCAAATATGCCTGGCATCATAGAGGCAGTTCACAATGGTCCTGAGACTAACCCTTTCCCAACAGATTTTGCCTGGGGTTATCGTCTGGTGGCCAAGGCCGAATACAACAACCTGTTTGCGGGGGTCAACATGGCGCCGCGCATCATCTTCTCACATGATGTTGACGGGATCACACCCGATCCTATGTTCCTGTTCACCGAAGGTAAGAAGTCCGTCGCTATCGGCGTGAACTTCGATTATCAGAGTCGTTGGGGCGCAGATTTCTCCTACAACTCCTTCTTCGGTGGTGTCGGCACCACGAATCTGATGTCAGATCGTGATTACGTGTCGTTTAACATCAAGTATTCAATCTAATTCACAAGGACAATAAGAATGAAAAAACTAACACTATTGTCGGCAGCTGTGATCGTCGCATTGACCGCGCCAACAGCCTTTGCAAAAGTATCAGAGGCCGAGGCGGCCAAGCTTGGCACCGAACTCACGCCGCTCGGTGGTGAAAAGGCGGGTAACGCAGATGGCTCTATTCCTGCCTGGGATGGCGGCATCACCAAACCTGTTGCGGGTTACGAGAAGGGGATGCATCATCCAGATCCTTTCCCTGGCGATAAGATTGAATTTACCATCACTAATGCCAACAAGGCGCAGTACAAGGATAACCTGACCGAAGGTCAGATGAAGCTGTTCGATCTTTATCCTGATACCTTCAAGATGAATGTTTATCAGACACGCCGCACCGCCTCTGTGCCGCAGTTTGTATACGATGCCACTAAGGCCAACGCTTCGCGCGCCGAATTGGTGGCCGATGGTAACGGTATCTCTGGCGCCTCAATTGGCGTGCCTTTCCCGATCCCACAAAATGGTCTCGAGGCGATTTGGAACCACGTGCTGCGTTTTCGTGGCGTAGATGTGGAAACCGCCCGTAGCCAGGCGGCGCCTACAGCATCTGGTAGCTACACCTTGGTGGAAACTGCCGAAGAGATCCGCTTCGAGTACTCTCGTCCCGAGATGACTCTGGACAAGCTAAAAGAGTCGAACACCCTGTTCTACTTTAAGCAGGTGGTGACGCAGCCAGCACGTCTGGCGGGTACCGCACTGTTGGTGAAGGAGACCATGGATCAGGAGGCGCTACCGCGTCAGGCTTGGACCTATAACACAGGGCAGCGCCGCGTGCGCAAGGCGCCAAACGTCGCCTTCGATACTCCGGGTACTGTGTCTGATGGTCTGCGCACCACAGATGATTTCGATATGTTCAACGGCTCGCCAGTGCGTTACAACTGGGAACTGCTAGGCAAGAAAGAGATCTACATTCCTTACAACGACTACAAGCTGCACTCAGATAAGCTCAAGTATGAGCAGATCCTGAAACCAGGCCACATCAACCCAGATTATGTGCGCTGGGAGAAACATCGCGTGTGGGTGGTCAAGGCTCAGCTGAAGGAAGGGATGCGTCATATCTACAAGACCCGCGTCTTCTATCTGGATGAGGATTCTTGGCAAGTGTCTATGGCGGACATGTACGACAACCGCGATGAGCTTTATCGCGTCGCCGTGGCGCACGCCATCAACTATTACGAAGTGCCGACTCACTGGACCACACTCGAAGTGATCCACGATCTACAATCTCGTCGTTACCTGGCTATGGGTCTGGACAACGAGGGTCGTATGTATAACTTCGATGCCAAGTTGAGCGAAGCGAACTTTACCCCAGCGGCATTGAGACGCGCTGGTATTCGTTAAGCGCTTATACCTAGGCTTATATTTAAGTATTTAAGTATTTAAGTATTTAAGTATTTAAGCCTAGGTACTTGTGTATTAAGGACTCATTCTTTAAAGAGTTAGCGTAGAGGGGCCTGTTGGCCCCTCATTTCACGAAAGGAAGTTTGTATGTGGTTTAGCATGCTTCGGCTTGTCGCTTTATCTTCACTCTGTTTTGTCACTCTCGGCGGGGCCCAAGGGGCAACCGAGGTGACAGGCTCCGATATTCAGCCGCTGGCGACGCACTCCCTGGTATTGGATATCGCCAAGCAGGGCGAGACCATGATTGCCGTAGGCGATCGCGGTCATCTATTCCGTTTTACCGATAGCTGGCAGCAGGTGAGTTCACCGAGCCGTGCCTTGCTGACCAAGGCGACCCTGTTAACGCCAGAGCTTGGCTGGGCAGTGGGCCATGATGCCACCATATTGCATACCCAAGACGGCGGTAACAGCTGGGTAGAGCAGATGCGCTCTCCCGAAATTGAAAAGCCGTTTTTGGATGTGCTCTTCTTCGATGCCGAGCATGGTATCGCCATTGGCGCCTATGGTCTCTTCTATCGCACCCAGGATGGCGGTAAGCAGTGGCAGCAAGAGTTTCACACCGAACTTTTGTATGAAGAAGATCAGGCGTATCTGGATGAGTTAAAGGCTGAAGATGAAAGCCTTTACTTGAAAGAGCGCAGCACCTTACTGCCTCACTTTAATCGCGTGGTGCGCCTGGCCGATGACCGCCTCTTGATGGTGGGCGAACTCGGTTTAGCGGCCCAGTCACAAGATAATGGCCTCACCTGGCAGCGCATCGAGTTCCCCTACGAGGGCTCGCTGTTTAACATCTTAGTGGCTAAACAGGGGATCTATGTGCTCGGGCTTCGCGGTCACCTGTTTAAGAGCGAAGGGGATCTCGAGCAGTGGCAAGAGATTGAGCTGACCACAAAATCGACCCTCAACGGCGGAGTGGTGCTGAGTGACGACAAGGTCAGGTTGGTCGGTAACGGCGGCGTGGTGATCGACGTGGCCAGCGATGATAGCGTGACTATGGTAACGCAGCGTCAGGGGGAAAACCTGGTGGCTATCGGTCAGGATAGGACGGGTACACTGTGGATTGCCGGTACCAAAGGCTTAGTTGCATTACAACAAAAATAATAAGGCCCAGGCATGTTAGATAAATTAGTTAATGGATTAGAATCCTTCCTGTTTCGGCAACGGGCCTATGTGATATTCGCCTTCTTGCTGGCAACATTGTTTCTCGGTTTCCAGGCCAGCCATCTGAAGATGGATGCCGCGTTCGTTAAGAACATTCCGCTTAATCATAGCTATATGCAGACCTACCTGAAGCATCAGAAGCAGTTTGGCGGCGCCAACAGCATCATGGTGGCGGTGGAAGACAGCAGTGGCAACATCTTCAACCCCAACTTTTTCGATACCCTAAAACAGGTACACGATCAGCTGTTCTTCATCCCTGGCGTCGATCGTGCCCAGGTGAAGTCGCTCTATTCACCCTCGACCCGCTTTACCGAGGTGGTGGAAGATGGTTTTGCCGGCGGCCCGGTGATCCCGGCGGATTTCTCGACTACCCCTGCCGGGCTTGAGGTGGTGCGTAGCAATATAGAGAAGGCGGGCATAGTCGGGCGTCTCATCGCCGAAGATTATTCGGCGGCCATGGTGACCGCGCAGCTGATGGACTTCGATCCTCAGACCGGCGAGCCACTCGATACCCTGGCCTTTGCCAGTCAGCTCGAGAAGGAGCTGCGCGGCCAGTATGAAAACGACAAGATAAAGATCCATATCATTGGCTTTGCCAAGATGGCCGGCGATGTGGCCGAGGGTGCCAAGGGCGTGGTGCTCTTCTTCGCCATCGCCATTTTGGTAACTGCCGTGATGGTGTATCTCTTCTCCCACTCGGTCAAGCTAACCCTACTGCCTTTGGTGTGTAGCCTGGTAGCTGTGGTTTGGCAGCTGGGTCTGCTTACTGTGGTTGGCTTTGGTCTGGACCCTATGTCGATTCTGATCCCCTTCCTGGTATTTGCCATCGGGGTGAGTCATGGTGTGCAGATGATCAACGCCGTCAGGCGCCGTGTGGGTGAGGGGGAAACCACTAAGGCCGCCGCCGCGCTGGCATTTCGTAGCCTGCTGATCCCAGGCGGGGTAGCGCTGCTCTCCGATACCGTGGGCTTCATGACACTGCTAGCCATCGATATCGGTATCATTCGCGAGCTGGCTATCTCGGCATCCTTGGGTGTGGCGGTGATCATCCTGACCAACCTGGTGTTGCTGCCACTACTGATCTCCTTTACCGAGGTCAAGGCGCTGCCGACCAAGTCTAACGGTAAGGTGGATGCGCTCTGGGCTAAGCTCTCTAATTTCGCGACGCCCAAGTATGCGGTTATCGTGTTGCTGGCTACCGTCGCCCTTTATGGCGTAGGCCTGCAGCAGGCGAGTAAGATGAAGATTGGTGACCTGCAGGGCGGCGCGCCGGCGCTGCATTTTGACAGCCGCTACAATCAGGACACCTTCTATATTACCGATCACTTCTCTATTACCACAGACGTGATGACGGTGATCGTCGAGGCGTTTCCCGAGGCTTGTACCTATCATGATGTGCTGACCCAGATAGATGAGTTTGAGTGGTTGGTGGCCAATACCCCAGGAGTCGAGTCGACCGCGAGTCTTGCCTCAATCGCTAAGCGGGTTAACGCAGGGTTTAACGAGGGTAATCCTAAGTGGCAGGTGCTGCCTCGCACCACGGCGAGTCTGGTCCAGGCGGTAGGGCAGATCCCGACCACCTCGGGTCTGCTGGATGGCAACTGCTCTGTGATGCCTGTGTATCTGTTCCTGAAAGATCATAAGGCGGAGACCATTGAGCAGGTGATCGACAAGGTCAAGACACTGTCGGCCAAGATGGACAGCGACAAGCTCAAGTTTAAGCTGGCTTCAGGCCCGGTTGGTGTGATGGCGGCGACCAACGAGGCGGTGGCTGAGGCGCAACTGCCTATGATGCTCTATGTCTATGGCGCCGTGTTTGTGCTTTGTCTAATTAGCTTCAGATCGATTCGCGCGACGGTGGCGGTGATCCTACCGCTCTATGTGGTATCGACTTTGGCGCAGGCGCTGATGACGCAGCTCGATATCGGTCTGGCGGTGAGTACACTGCCGGTGATCGCCCTAGGTGTGGGGATTGGTGTGGATTATGGTATCTACATCTTGTCGACCATGGCGGTCAAACTCAGAGACGGCATGCCGGTGCAGACCGCCTATCATCAGGCGCTTATTGAGCGGGGCAGCGCGGTGATCTTCACCGGCCTGACACTGGCGATTGGCGTGAGCACCTGGTTCTTCTCTGCACTTAAGTTCCAAATGGACATGGGGATCCTGTTAACTTTCATGTTTTTAGTGAATATGTTGGGTGCAATAATTATTTTGCCTGCGATAGGCGCGGTTTTCTGGCGTAAGCCGCGATAGTGAACTGAAAGAGAGAGCATTAGCTCTCTCTTTTTTTGCATAGTTACGCTCACTTTACGATTGTTTTTTCATCATGCACATCAATAGGGCCGCAAAACCCCGAGGGATGAGGATCTACCACTAAAATAGTTCTCGAAAATTGGCACATTTAGTAATAAACTTCGCGCTATGACTTAGGTCACATAATTAGATTTGGCCTGTCATATGCTCAAGCATCCATAAAATTACAAAAACGCTGCCATAGACCCTAAAGGAAACAGCAACATGGCCTTGAAAGATGCAATGCCTTCAGTACTACTCGAGAACGTAGTCAGCCTAATTCATTCGAAAGTTCCCAATACACAAGCCAAGCAAGTTGAACAGTTCGCAACTTGTATTTATGCCCACATGTCGAAAGATGACTTGCAACACCGCAATGACAGTGATCTTTACGGCGCCGTCCTCAGCCTTTGGAATGCCGCGAACAAGACGCCTGTTGGCGAGACCCATATTCGCGTGTTTAACCCGAGTCAATCTAAGCATGGTTGGAAATCATCCCACTCAATTATCGAGGTGATTCAACCGGATATGCCTTTCCTTGTTGACTCTGTAGGCATGGCGCTTAACCGCATGGGCATCACCACTCACATGATGCTGCACACGCCATTGACCGTGAAGCGTGACCAAGGCGTGATCACAGGTGTTAGCTACAACGATGACAAGGATGAGAGCAACGACAAGGTTGCCGTATTCCTGATCGAAGTCGACAGACTGAGCAGCGACGCCGATATCAAGAGCCTGGAAAAAGAGATTCAATCTGTATTGGGTGACGTGGCTGCATCGGTCAACGACTGGCAGGCGATGTCGAACAAGCTGAGCGAGACCATCGCCGAGCTACCTAGTCGTCCGTTCCCGGGTGAGAAGCGTGAGCTGGATGAGGCCATCAACTTCCTGACCTATCTGAACAACCATCATTTCACCTTGCTGGGTTACCGCCGTTACGACCTGCACAAGGTCGAGGGCGATCTCGAGCTGCTGCCGGCTAACGAGACCAGCCTGGGTCTGATGAATGTACCGGGTAAGCCTAAGAGTTCTAAGGGACTCATGCTTTCCAGTCTGTCAGATACCGCTCGTAAAGAAGCGCTCGACAGCAGTCTGCTTATCCTGACCAAGAGCACTGAGAAGAGCCGCGTTCACCGCCCAGCCTATGTCGACTATATCGGCATCAAACGTTTCGACGAGCAGGGTAACGTTATTGGTGAAGACAGATTCATCGGCCTGTACGCGTCAAACCTGTATAACCGTAGCCCACGTGAGATCCCGCTACTGGCAGAGAAGATCCAGCGCGTACTGGATGACTCTGGCCTGACGCCGCATTCTCACGACTACAAGGCTTTGATGCATATTCTGGAAACCTTACCGCGTGACGAGATCGTTCAGGCTCGGGAATCTGAACTGGCCAGCATGGCTCACGGTGTACTCGAGATGCAAGATCGCGACAAACTCAAGCTGTTTGTTCGCAAGGATGGCTTCGGTCGTTTCCTCTCTTGTCTGGTATACGTCTCTAAAGACAGATACAACACTAAGCTGCGTGAAGATACTCAACGTATTCTGGCGCAGCACTTCAACACTAAAGAAGATGTTGAATTTACAACTTATTTCTCTGAGTCTACGCTCGCGCGTACTCACTATATAGTCAAAGTCGATAATAATATTACGGATGTAGATGTGGCTGCCATCGAAAACAATCTAATTGAAGCTGCGCGTTCATGGGAAGACAAGTTAAACACAGCGCTGATCACTGCCCAAGGCGAAGAGTCTGGCAACCGTTTGGTCAAACGTTATGTGAATGCGTTCCCACGCAGCTACAAAGAAGATGTGTTGCCTAGCTCTGCGGTGGTGGATATCGAGCACTTAGAAGCGCTGGATGATGATCACAAGCTTGGCATGCTCTTCTATCAGCCACAGGAAACCGCGCTTAAAGACAACAAGGTTCGCCTGAAACTCTTCCATAAAGATGAGCCAATCCATCTGTCTGATGTATTGCCTATGCTGGAAAACTTCGGCCTGCGCGTGATCAACGAACGTCCCTATGAAGTGATGACCGCCGATGGTTCAACCTTCTGGATCCTTGACTTCTTGATGACGGTACAAGGCGCGGCGGTTGATAACCTGGCAGATAGCCAAGATAGATTCCAGACAGCCCTGTCTCAGGTATGGCGTAAAGAGCTTGAAGATGACGGCTTTAACCGTCTGGTATTGGCGACCGGTCTGTCTGGCCGCGAAGTGTCTGTACTGCGTGCCTATGCTAAGTATATGCGTCAGATCGATGCGACCTTCAGTCAGGCCTACATCGAAGAGACCTTTAGCAGCTACCCACAGATAGCAGATCTGCTGGTGAAGATGTTTATCCGTAAGTTCAACCCTAAGCTGAAGACTCGTACTCTGGCTAAGTTTGTTGAACAGATCGATATGCGTCTGGAAGATGTATCTAGCCTGGATGACGACCGTATCATTCGTCGTTACTTGGATCTGATCAACGCCACACTGCGTACCAACTTTTATCAGGTGCTGCCAGACGGTAGCAACAAGCCATACGTGTCATTCAAGTTCTCCCCTGAAGAGATCCCTGAGATGCCACGTCCGCTGCCTAAGTTTGAGATCTTCGTCTACTCACCAAGGGTTGAAGGTGTTCACCTACGTGGTGGCAAGGTTGCCCGCGGTGGCCTGCGCTGGTCTGACCGTCGCGAAGACTTCCGTACCGAGGTACTGGGTCTGGTGAAAGCACAGCAGGTGAAGAACACTGTTATCGTACCTGTGGGCGCCAAGGGTGGCTTCGTTTGTAAGCAACTGCCGACCGAAGGTGGCCGCGATGCCTTCTTCACTGAAGGCCAAGAGTGTTACCGCCTGTTTATCCGCGGTCTGCTGGATATCTCTGACAACATCGTCGAAGGCGAAATCGTTCCACCGGCAAACGTGGTTCGTCACGATGAAGACGACCCATATCTGGTTGTGGCGGCCGACAAAGGTACCGCGACCTTCTCTGATATCGCCAACGCTATCTCTGAAGAGTATGGTTTCTGGCTAGGAGACGCCTTCGCATCCGGTGGTAGTAACGGTTACGACCATAAGAAGATGGGTATCACGGCGCGCGGCGCGTGGGAATCTGTTAAGCGTCACTTCCGTGAGATCGGCATCGATTGCCAGACCACAGATTTCACCTGTTTGGCGATCGGTGATATGGCCGGTGACGTATTCGGTAACGGTATGCTGCTCTCTGAGCACACTCGTCTGGTGACGGCATTTAACCACATGCATATCTTCATCGACCCGAATCCGGATGCGGCCAGCAGTTATAAAGAGCGTGCACGTCTGTTCGAGATGCCACGTTCAAGCTGGGAAGATTACAATAAAGATTTGATCTCTAAGGGCGGTGGAATATTCCTGCGCTCGGCCAAGTCAATCACACTGACGCCAGAAATGAAGAAGATGCTGGATACCAAGAAAGCATCTATGACACCAAACGAGCTGCTTAAAGAGCTGCTGAAGATGAAGGTGGATCTGATCTGGAACGGTGGTATCGGTACCTACATCAAGGCGACCAGCGAGACGCACGCCGAGGTGGGTGACCGCGCCAACGACGCACTGCGCGTTAACGGTAACGAGGTTCAGGCCCGCATCATAGGCGAGGGTGGCAACCTAGGTTGTACTCAACTGGGTCGTATCGAATATGCCGCCAACGGTGGCCGCATGAACACCGACTTCGTGGATAACGTAGGTGGTGTGGATTGTTCGGACAACGAAGTTAACATCAAGATCTTGCTGAACGCCATGGTTGCCGAAGGTGAGATGACGGTGAAACAGCGTAACCGTCTGCTGGTTGAGATGACTGACGAAGTCAGCCGCATCGTACTGCAAGACTGTAAGGATCAGACCCGTACCATCTCTGTGACTCAGGTGCGCGGTGCCGAGCAGTTGAAAGAGCAGATCCGCTTCATCCATTACCTGGAGAAGGAAGACAAGCTAGACAGAGCACTCGAGTTCCTGCCGAGTGATGATGAGCTGGCTGAGCGTTTGGCGAACGGTAAGTCACTGACTCGCCCTGAGCTGTCGGTACTGGTGGCCTACGCCAAGATGGTATTGAAAGAGCAACTGCTCACGCCGGAAATTACCGACGATTCTTTCCTGAGCCAGCTGCTTATCGAATACTTCCCTCGTCAGCTACAGGAGAAGTACAGCGAGCGTATGGTTACCCATCCGCTGCGCGCCGAAATCATTGCTACCTCTTTGGCCAACGAGTTGGTTAACGACATGGGCTTGAATTTCGTTCAGCGTATGCAAGATGAGACTGGTGCCTCAGTCGCCGAAGCCGCTATCTGCTACACTATGGCTCGTGAAGTATTTGGTTTAGCTGAATTAACTAAATCGATCACGGCGCTAAACGGTGTGGTACCTGCTGTGGTTCAGGGTGAGATGCTGCATCAGTTGCGTCGTAATCTACGCCGCGCGTGTCGTTGGTTCTTACGTCATCGTAACCGTAACCAAAGCATTGAGCAGGTTGTGGCCTTCTTTAGCCCAGTGTTCCAGGAACTTCGTCAGAACGTTCATCAGTATCTGGTGGAAGATGAAGTTAACGGCATCCGCGCCGAGATTGCAGCGCTGGTGAAAGAAGGGGTACCAGAGCAGGTGGCGACCGATGTCGTCAATATGAGCACATTGTTCTCTGCACTGGATATCTCACAAATTGCCGAGCTGGAAGATAAGCCAGTGGCCTTGGTTGCCGAGACCTACTACAAGTTAGGTGCTCGTATCGACCTACACTGGTTCCTCGAGCAGATCAGTGCCCAGCCTGTGGCTAACCACTGGCAGGCGCTGGCGAGAGCGGCATTTAGGGAAGAACTCGATTGGCAACAACGTTCACTGAGTTCAGTGGTGTTACGTACCTGCCCATCGGTTTGCGACGCTGACGCCATTATCGATCAGTGGGTCGAATCCAATCAGGGCTTATTGGAGAGATGGTTCCACATGCTTGCAGACTTTAAGACCTCGCAGACCCACGAGTTTGCTAAGTTCTCAGTCGCCCTACGTGAGCTGAATCTGTTGATCCTTCATTGCGAAGGTCAATCGTAAAAAATAAAAATTAGTCATGAGCCCTGGCAATCGCCGGGGCTTTTTTCGGTCTAGGAGAATGCATGTTTTACAAAATCGCACAGAAAGTGATGTTTCAGATGGATCCAGAGAAGGCCCATAACCTTGCTATAGGCAGTCTGAAGTCAACTGCGAATTCGCCATTAAACTGCTTTTATGCACAGAAGCTGCAAGCGGCCCCTGTCGAGTTTATGGGATTGACCTTTCCAAATCCTGTCGGCTTGGCTGCCGGTATGGACAAGGATGGTGAATGTATCGATGCGTTCCACGCCATGGGATTTGGCCATGTGGAAGTGGGCACGGTAACGCCACGTCCACAGCCTGGTAATGATCAGCCGCGCCTGTTTCGTTTAAAGCCGGCTAAGGCGATTATCAATCGTATGGGCTTTAACAATAAGGGTGTCGATAATCTGGTCGCTAACCTGAAGGCAGCCAAGTCTGGCGCCATGGTTGGGGTGAATATCGGTAAGAACAAGGATACGCCGGTAGAGCAGGGCAAAGAGGATTACCTCATCTGTATGGATAAGGTTTACCCCTATGCAGCCTATATTGCGGTCAATATCTCATCGCCAAACACACCAGGCCTGCGCAGTTTGCAGTATGGCGATCTGCTTGATGATCTATTGGGATCACTAAAAGCTAAGCAAAAAGATCTTGCCGAGCGTCATGGAAAGTATGTGCCGATCGCACTGAAAATTGCGCCGGATCTTGAGCCAGAGGAGATTGAGAAGATTGCCGAGTCGCTCATTCGTAACGAGTTCGATGGTGCTATCGCCACCAACACCACGCTGACCCGCGACGGTGTCAGCGGCTTGGTGAATTCTAACGAAGCCGGTGGCTTAAGTGGTAAGCCTTTGAATTCATTGTCAACAAAAGTGATTAAGCAGTTGGCTGATTGCCTGAAAGGTCAGGTGCCCATCATAGGGGTTGGTGGTATTAACAGTGCAGCCGACGCGCTAGATAAACTTGATGCGGGTGCGACCATGGTACAAATTTATTCTGGTTTTATTTATCGCGGACCAGAATTAATTAAAGAGATCGTCGATGCTTATCGCGTAAAAAGTAAATAAGATCTTATTTTAGATCTTAAAACGATCGCGCGATCTTATTTAGATCGCGTTTGATCGCGATAACGTGTTGTAATCTATATCATATTTATAATATTTTTTTTGATATTGGATGAAATATCATCTATTATCGAGCTGTATTAAAGTATATAGGTACACGTTATGTTATTAATGCCACAAAGGGATTGGCAATGGATATATAACGATTCGTATGGGGTTTTAAGCGTTTCGTTAGGTTCGGATATGGAATTTCTGACTCCCTATAAAACGAAAGCTCTTATTCCTGATGCCCTGGCCACCACGGAATTTAATGTCGAGCACGCCAAATTCTATATAGAGTTTATTGAGCGTATCGGTAAGTCATTAAATATAGCCGACGCGGTGAGGGTACAGTTGGCGCTTAACGCCACGGCTGCACATTTTCTATTAAAACCTCAGATGCCTAAGTCTTGGTTTTTTGAGACATCTGCCGTCTGTGTTTACAGTGAACTAGGCAAGGTGTTTCAATTGAAATGCCAAGGCGAGGTGGTGCAAGTACTGGTGGTCGAGTCTAATATTCAGGCATCCCTGGTTATGTTGTTATCGCCCGAATTGCATTTGAGCGACAGTAAGGCGATGCGCCAATTCGACTGCATTAAGGTGATGAACGATAGATTGCATCCGCTAAAGGCCAATCGTCAGATAGCCGCGGCTTAATAACGCTAAATGCGAGAATAGATTCATTGGATGGGGAGCGTCTGCTCCCCATTTTTATGCCTACTGTTTGATCTATTTATTTTATTGCGATGATCAAATCTAAATCGTTTTTTCGATCCATGATGTTTCCTTACCTCTTTTTCTTTATTTTTCTTCTTCATTTTCTCATCTTTGATTAAGCCGCTATGTGCTCATCAAATAGGCACTATTGATTTTATTCACATGCGCAACACAATGGAGAAAATGAATACTCGCTAACCAATAATGCTTTGTTGTCTATTTTATGATCACACCTTTAGATTGGAGTATTGGGTAAAGCTCCAAGATTGCTCCATATTGAAGTTTGTGAATAAGGGGAGAATAAACACAGCTGTAGTGAATTTATTGACTTGGATTTCTAGAAAGGTTCTTTAAGCTTGGCGAAGTAGGTCAGAGGTCTTTGTTGATTATTGAATGCTGATCGCTGTGATTACTGATTGTGTAGAGAGTTGAATCTGACAAGTAGCCAAACTGCTTTTTTGCATTGATTAAGTTAGGAAAGAGGGGAATTGTTTACTTAAGAAATTGGTTGCGGGAGCCGGATTTGGATTGGGCGGCATACCGTCGACGACCCTCGAAGCTAATATCGCGAGTTGAACCAGGCGAGCTACGATTGAGTACATATAAAGGGGGTTAAATCTGAAATTGGTTGCGGGAGCCGGATTTGAACTGGGCGGCATACCGTCGACGACCTTCGAAGCTCATATCGCGAGTTGAACCAGGCGAGCTACGCTTGAATATATAGAGAGGGGGCTAAATCTGAAATTGGTTGCGGGAGCCGGATTTGAACCGTGGACCTTCGCTGCTTGTATAGAGAGTTGAGCCCGACGAGCCGTTTTTCTCTTAGTTAGGGAGCTAATGATAATGGAGAGTTTTTACATAAGAAATTGGTTGCGGGAGCCGGATTTGAACCGACGACCTTCGGGTTATGAGCCCGACGAGCTACCAAACTGCTCCATCCCGCGTCCGTAAGAAACGCTGTAGTTGTTTTGATTCTTGCTACAAAGAAATTGGTTGCGGGAGCCGGATTTGAACCGACGACCTTCGGGTTATGAGCCCGACGAGCTACCAAACTGCTCCATCCCGCGTCCGTGAGATACGCTGTAGTTGTTTTGATTCTTGCTACGAAAGAAATTGGTTGCGGGAGCCGGATTTGAACCGACGACCTTCGGGTTATGAGCCCGACGAGCTACCAAGCTGCTCCATCCCGCGTCCGTAAGAAACGCTGTAGTTGTTTTGATTCTTGCTACGAAAGAAATTGGTTGCGGGAGCCGGATTTGAACCGACGACCTTCGGGTTATGAGCCCGACGAGCTACCAAGCTGCTCCATCCCGCGTCCGGATGTTCACTCTAACCTCTGTAGCCCCAACAGCTCAGCTGCTGTTAAGTACTCAGTGCGTCAAAGCGGGGCGAACTATATCGACATGGTGGAGCCAATGCAAGTAACGATTACGAAATTCGGGTCAAGCGTTTATTAATCCGTCAATGTGCTGCCTTATCGATCAAGCCGGGAAATTTTAAACCTTCATTTGGCAGAACTTTTTATCATTTAATCTGAGGACAAGGTATAATGACGGATTGAATTTTGAAGTGTGTCTATCTATCCATGTTGAATTTTTTTGCCGCAGCCCCAAGAGGCTATGAGTACGCCCTGTCGTTGGAACTGGCAGAGCTTGGCGCCGCCGAGATAAAGGAAAGCGTTGCCGGCGTCTATTTCTCTGCTCCCCTTAATCTGGCTTACCGTATAACCCTATGGTCGCGACTCGCCAGCCGTATCATTCTGGTGATCTATAAGGGGCCCTGTGAGAATCCCGAGCAGCTCTATAATGCGGCCTACTGCATCGATTGGCAGACCCATTTCTCCAATAAGAGCAGCTTTAGCATAGATTTTCATGGCGTGGGTGGCTTTATTAAGAACTCACAGTTTGGCGCGCTTAAGATAAAAGATGCTGTGGTTGACCGTTTTCGTGACGATGGCTGCCCACGTCCCGATGTGGCCCGTGTGGATGCCGACTTTAAAATAGACGCCCATTATCGCCGTGGCCAAATTACCCTGGGGATTAATTTCTCTGGGCCTGCGCTGCATCAGCGCGGTTATCGCTCCACCACGGGGGAGGCACCGCTAAAGGAAAACCTGGCGGCCAACATGCTGGTGCGTAGCGGCTGGCAACAGTCGCCGAAAGATCTACTCGACCCATTCTGCGGTAGTGGTACCATATTGATAGAGGCGGCCATGATGGCCTGCGATATCGCCCCAGCGTTGCAGCGTCGCCGTTTCGGTTTCGAGCACTGGCTACGCCATCAAGAGGCCGACTGGCAGGAGCTGCTTGCTGAGGCCAATGCTCGCGCTTCTATCGGTACCAAGCGTTGTGAGATCAAGTTTTATGGCTCAGATATCGATTCGCGTCTGGTCGCTTTGGCAAAGCGTAACGCGCAAAACGCTGGCGTTGCCGAGCTTATCGAGTTTTCGGTCTCCAACGCTCTCAATGTGACGCCGCCGGTGGAGCAGGGCTATCTGATCACTAACCCGCCTTATGGTGAGCGTTTGGGTAATGTCACTTCGCTGTTGCAGCTCTACTATCAACTGGGTGACAAGCTCAAGGCCGAATTTGGCGGTTGGCAGGTGGCTGTGCTCAACAGCGACATCGAACTCCTCTCGGCCCTTAAGCTGAAAGCCGACAAGCAGATGAAGATGTATAACGGCGCGCTCGAGTGTGCCTTTAACCTCTATACGCTGCATGCCAACAGCACCCGTCGTCTCGACCCTAGCCAGGTGTTGAGCCAGGGCGGTGAGGTGAGCGAGGTCGCCACGGCCTTTAGTAACCGTATCAAGAAGAATCATAAGCAGCTGAGCAAATGGGCTCAGCGCGAGGGGATAGACAGCTATCGCCTCTACGACGCCGATATCCCCGAGTACAATGTAGCGGTAGATATCTATCTGGATCATGTGGTGATTCAGGAGTATTCGGCGCCTAAGTCGATTCCCGAGGCGGTGACTAAGCGTCGCCTGACCGATGTCTTACTGGTGCTGCCCCAGGCCATCGGTGTCGACCCCGATAAGATTATTCTCAAGACTCGTGAGCGTCAGAAGGGTACCAACCAATACCAGAAACTGGATGCCACAAAGCTCGAGCTGGTTACCACTGAGTACGGCGCCAAGTTTAAGCTCAACTTGAAGGACTACCTGGATACAGGTCTCTTCTTAGATCACAGACTGACCCGCAAGCTAGTGGGTGAGAAGTCGAAAGGCAGAGACGTGCTTAACCTGTTTGCCTATACCGGCAGCGCCTCGGTGCACGCCGCCCTGGGTGGTGCTAAGTCGGTGACCACAGTCGATATGTCTAACACCTATCTCAACTGGGCGCAGGACAACTTCGAGTTGAATGGCCTTAAAGGCAAGCAGTATCAGTTTATTCAGGGCGATTGCCTGCAGTGGATAGATGACTGCGACCAGCAGTATGATCTGATCTTCATCGATCCACCGACCTTCTCTAACTCCAAGCGCATGGAAGATTCTTTCGATGTGCAGCGCGACCACGTCAAGCTGTTGAGCGCGCTGGTGAAGTTGCTGCGTCCGGGCGGGGAGATACTGTTCTCCAACAACAAGCGCAAATTTAAGATGGATAGCGAGGCACTTAGTGCCCTTGGTTTGTCGATCACTAACCTGGATAAGCAGACGCTACCTCTGGATTACAAGCGTAATCCGCATATTCATAATACCTGGTTGATTCAGCATGCCTAAGACCAGCGGCTATATTCTTTTTCATACCGATGCCTGCCACCTGTGTGAGCAGGCCCAGGCGCTTATCACGGCGCTGAATATCGATTTTGTCTTGCAGGATATCTGCGATGACGAGCAACTGGCGCAGCGCTATGGCGTGCGTATTCCAGTGCTGCTGCGTAGGGCCGATGACGCCGAGTTAGGCTGGCCTTTCGACAGCGAGCAGTTGCAACAATTTACAGGAGCATAAATTGAGTCTGGTTCGTATTAATAACGGCTCATTGGCCTATGGCTACACCCCCTTATTGCAAAACGCCGACTTTACCATAGAGCCGGGCGAGCGCGTCTGTATCGTGGGCCGTAACGGCGCCGGTAAATCGAGCCTGATGAAGGTGATTGGCGGTGAGGTGTTACTCGACGATGGCGAGTTTAACATCGCCACAGATGTTAAGGTTAGCAGACTGCAACAGGACCCACCCAAGGCGGAGCAGGGCACGGTTTACGCCTATATCTCGGCTGGTTTGCAGGAGGTGGGCGAGAAGCTTGAGCGTTATCATCAGCTGTCTCACGATGTTGCCCACGTTGACGCCCAGGAGATGGAGCGGCTGCTTAAGCAGATGGAACGTCTTCAATCGGATCTCGATCATCTCAACGGCTGGCAGCTCGATACCCGCATCAATCAGACCTGTGAACTTCTGGGACTGGACGCCGATGCGAGCCTGGCTAGCCTGTCTGGCGGCTGGCAGCGTAAGGTGGCGCTGGCGCGCGCTTTGGTGAGCGAGCCTGATCTGCTGTTGCTCGACGAGCCGACCAACCACCTGGATATCGATACAATCGAGTGGCTGGAAGAGTTTCTGCTTAATTATCGTGGCGCCATCGTCTTTATCAGTCACGACCGTGGCTTCATTCAGCGCATGGCGACCCGTATCGTGGATCTCGACCGGGGTGTGGTGACCTCCTGGCCCGGTGATTACCAGACCTACCTAGACGGCAAGGCAGAATGGCTCAGGGTTGAAGAGGAGAAGAACGCTCAGTTCGATAAGAAGCTGGCCGAAGAGGAAGCCTGGATCCGCCAAGGGATCAAGGCGCGCCGTACCCGTAATGAAGGCCGCGTGCGCGCGCTTAAAGCGCTGCGTATGGAGCGTATGGAGCGTATCAATCGTCAGGGCGGCGCTAAGATGGCCGTGGCCGATACCGAGCGCTCGGGTAAGCTGGTATTTGATATTAAAGATCTCAACTACAACCTGCCAGATAAGAACCTGGTGAAGAATTTCACCACCTCTGTGATGCGCGGCGATCGTATTGCCCTTATTGGCCCTAATGGCTGTGGCAAGTCGACCCTAATCAAGCTGTTGATTGGTCAGCTTGCGCCTCAGTCCGGCGAGGTGAAGGTGGGCACTAAGTTAGAAGTGGCCTATTTCGACCAATACCGTGAGGCGCTTGATCCGGAAAAAACCGTTGAAGACAACGTGGGTGAAGGCAAGAAGACGGTGACCATCAATGGTCAGGACAGGCATATCCTCAGCTACCTGCAGGACTTTCTGTTTTCACCCATGCGCGCCCGCACGCCGGTGAAAGCACTTTCCGGTGGGGAGAAGAATCGATTACTGCTGGCCCGTCTGTTGCTGAGGCCAGCAAACCTGATCATTCTCGATGAACCGACAAACGATCTTGATATCGAGACCTTAGAGTTGCTAGAGTCGCTGTTGACCGATTATCAAGGCACCTTGTTATTGGTGAGTCACGATCGTGCCTTTATCGACAACACGGTTACCAGCTCCTGGTGGTTTACCGGTAACGGCGGCTGGAGCGAATATGTTGGCGGCTACCAAGATGCCGTGTCACAGGGGGCAAAATTTTATTCTGAGGAACCAGTTGCCAAGGACGCTGTCCAACCCAAGGTTGCCGAACCAGTTAAGCGCGAAACTAAGGCGGCCGCTAAAGCAGAGAAGAAACTTTCTTATAAATTACAGAGAGAACTCGATGCCTTGCCTGCCAAGATGGAGCAACTCGAAGCTGAGATCGAAAGCTTGCAGGCAGTTATCAATGAGCCCGATTTTTATACTCAAGCACAAGATCTGGTCAGTAGCCGATTAAATGAATTGGCAGAGCTGGAACAGGAATTAGAAGTGTGTTTCGAACGTTGGGAAGAGCTAGAAGCCCTCAAATAGACGATAGAATAATAGGAAAAGTACATGAAGTTGAAGTTTGATAGAGCCATCTCTTTAGTCGCCGCCGGAGTGATCACCGCGCTGCAGACGGCTCACGCTGCACCTGTCTATGAGATCCAGAACATTCAAGACTATGATCTTAATGGTACCTTAGAGTCGACCATCAACGGCTACGGCATGTTTGTTAATCAGCAAGATAAGATGGTGGGGATCTCTAAGGGTAAGAAGAAGCTCGAGGTTGACGACGAGACTGGTGGCGCCATCGATATCGAAGATGGTATTCCGCCTGAGCAACTAGTGTCTTACTCCATTAACGCGCCCATTATTGCTAATAACTTTACCTTTTCCGCCGATGGCAATGGTGCCAGCGGTAGCTGGATCCCAACTTTCGATTCGGTTTTCGGCACTACCCATCCGAAAGATACCGATGAGGATCAGCCGGAGACCATTAACTCGATCAATGCCTATTACTATGGCATTAACAATAATGGGATCAAGGTAGGTACCTATACCGCGCCTGAGCAGAAAACCGAGTTTACTGGCGAGCGCAACGACAGTAACCAAGATCAGGAATATTGGTACTACCGTGAATTTGAGGAGCGTGGCTTCCTCAAGACTGCAGAAGGGACAGATATCGCCTTGGTACCACCCTATACCGTTTATAGCAAAGACGATACGGATGTAGTTGTGGGCGGGGTTTCTGTGGCGGCGGCTATTAATGATAATAACCTGATCACAGGCTATGCGACCACAGAACTGGCCAAGACGAGTCAAACCCGTGTCGATAACTGTATCAGCGGTGAGACCTATCCAATCGATGTCTGTGTGCAGAGGGATCAATATCCCGATAGCAACAATGCGCGCCGTATTCTTTATCAGACACGCGCCTTTGTGTGGCAGTTCGATGGTACGGACGTGACGCCGACCGAGTTACCGCTGGGACTTGAGTCGACTTCAGACAGTGTGTTCACCGCTCAGGGGATTGGTTTGAACAGTGAGGGTGTGATTGCTGGTCGCTCTCATGTCTATCGTAACGATAACAAGGATAAGCTGGCGTTCGATGCCGCCTATTGGAAGAAAGATGCTCAAGGTGATTACCAATATCACTGGGTGAAGATGACTAACGATCAGCTGTCATCTGTTGCCTATGACATCAACGACAATGGCATTCTGGTGGGCAGCTACCGCCGCTACATCGAAGGCTACCTGCGTGACAAGTTCTTCTATCTGGACACCAACGCCGAAGATCCAACCTTCGTGACGCCGAATGATTTTTATGAGGTGATGTCTGATCGCAGCTCGCGTCCACGTGATATCAACAACAAAGATCAGGTCGTAGGTTTCGTCGAGGTTACCAGCGAGAAAGAGAAGCCACGTATGAAGGGGGCCTTCCTGTATGACAAGGCGAGTGACGAGTTTAACGTTATCGACGATCTCCTGGTGTGTGATTCTAAGGGTTATGTTAAAGATGATGCCGGAAAGTGGACCCGTAACCAGGTCGAGGTGGTCGATGGTGATGGCAAGACCCTTTACTATGATAGTGAGATCCGCATCGTAGAAGCCAACAGCATTAACGATGATGGCACCATAGTGGGCACAGCCTTCATTCGTAAGCCTTCTTATCAGTATGATGAGAAGGGTAATCTAATAATTGGTGAGAACGGTAAGCCATTATTCTCACTCAATGCCAATGGTCAGCCGGTAACCGCCTATCTGCCACGTATGGTGGTGCTAAAGCCGACCACATCGGGTACGGCCTGTGAAGTGGAAGAGACAGATAACTCGGGCAATGGTAAATATGAGCGTAAAGGCGCCGCCAGTTTTGCCTGGTTGTTGCTGCTGCCATTGGTTTGGTTGAGACGTCGTGTTCTGGCCTAAGGGTTGTTAGAACTTATCGAACTAAAAATCGGGGCTAATGCCCCGATTTTTTATTAATAAGGAACTCATGCGTTTAAAAAATAACCCTATCGAAAGGCGAATTTTTGATTGATCTCGTGATGAAAAAGTTCTATTTCTATGGATGAGGCTTCGGCCTTTAGGATTTGAGAACAGAGGATGCTTGCATGAAAAGACAAAAAAGAGATCGTCTCGATAGAGCTTTTTCAAAGGGATTCCAGGCCGGGATAGGTGGCCGCTCGAAGGATAACTGTCCTTATTCTACTTTAGACTCTAAATCACACTGGCTCGGAGGGTGGCGCGAAGGCGTCGATGGCCGTCTCAGCGGCCTGTTCAACAAGTGATTTAGCTGTTTGCCCTCTGTTTAGAGGGCATTTTCGTAAATGAGCTATCGCAAATCGCTTAGAAGCTAGAGGTATCGGTAAAGATACCGACTTTTAAATCCGTCGCCGAATAGATCTCACGTCCATCGACTTCCATTACCGCATCGGCAATACCCATCACCAGCTTTCTGTAGACCTTACGCTTAATGGTCAGCTTGTAGGTAACCTTCTTCGCATCGGGTAGCACCTGGCCGGTAAATTTCACTTCACCAACGCCCAGTGCGCGACCCTTACCTTCGGCGCCTTCCCAGCCGAGGAAGAAACCGACCAGTTGCCACATGGCGTCTAGGCCCAGACAACCAGGCATCACAGGATCTGTCTCGAAGTGACAGCCGAAGAACCAGAGTGATGGATCGATATCCAGCTCAGCAACAATTTCACCCTTACCAAACTCGCCGCCGTCATCGTTGATCTTAGTGATGCGGTCTATCATCAACATGTTGTCGATAGGTAGGCGAGGCGAGTTGGCGCCAAATAGGTTACCGTGCCCGCAGACGACTAATTCTTCTTTACTGAAACTGTTTGCTTTATTCATTGTTAACTTCACTCTAGCAATTTGAGTCGCCAAGGTTAGCTAACACGTGTACGCCAAACAACTCCGATCAGCTAGAAAGTTTCAGTTTATGGAGCAAGTTGGCAAAAAAAGATCGCTCTTCATCGGGATAACCGGCGAGTCCTTCTAATCGCGCCTGTACCATGCCATACAGGCTTTCCTCGGGGAACTGCCCATTATCATCCCGGCTGCCGGCTGGCTTGTTCATCAAGATGGCTACCGCCTGATCCGTGTGCTTTACCTGGTACAGGTGAAACTCTTTTGCCTTGACGGCGGCTATCACGGCTGGTGCCAGGTTGAGTTGCTGCACGTTAGAGGCTGGGATGATCACCCCCTGGGTGCCCGTAAGCCCTCTGCGTTGACACAGGTCGAAGAAGCCTTCGATCTTCTCGTTAACGCCACCTATGGCCTGTACCTGACCAAACTGATCTATGGCGCCGGTGGCGGCGATACCTTGCTCTATTGGCTGCTCGGCAATGGCCGACATCAGGGCGCAATATTCCGCCAGTGAGGCGCTGTCACCATCGATCTCCTGGTACGACTGTTCGAAAACTATGTTGGCATTAAGATGCAGCGGCGCATCCTTACCGAAGATACGGTAGAGGCAAGAGGTGAGGATCATCAGGCCCTTGGCGTGTATATTGCCGCCAAGTTCCGATTTACGTTCGATATCGGCTACCTCGCCGTCGCCATAGTGCACGGCGGCAGTGATCCGCGCCGGCTCACCATAGGTGTATTCGGCGGCATCCAATACGGTCAGTCCGTTGATCTGGCCTATCATAGCACCTTGGGTCGGCAGGTTGATGAAGTTGTCATCGAAGCTCTGGGCTGACAGGCTCTGAGAAGCGTTGTGGCGCGTCTGATGGCGGGCGAGGGCGAGGGCGATGTTCTCGCCGTTAAGTTGCTTGCTCTTGCCGTAGAGGGCAGCCTGTACCATGAGCTGACTGATCCCCAGCGTCTCAAGGCTCAGGTGGCGCTGATGCTCTGCCAAGCGGGCACTGTAATTAAACAAAGGCGCCAGCGCCGACTGTTCCAGCGTGAGCTGGTTGGCTTCTGCCAGTTCGACTAAATAGTTGCCATAGTCGAGTTCGCTAAATTCATTGAGATCTATCTCATCCACTAACTCACCCAGTAGGGGAAAGGCCGCGGGAAAGTTACGCTCTTCCAGATAGCTGACGCTATATAAGGTGCTACTGCCTACAAGGATGATCTTGCTGTGCAGGGGAATTAGCGGCCAGCCAGAGTGCAGCTGGTATTCGCCGCGATGGGCAGCCTCCATTACCAGTTCCCACAGGGCTTCACGCTTCCACAGCGACTCGGCGCAGATAAACAGGTAATCACAGTCGGCCATGGCGCCCGGATGATAGACATTAGGATTGTGGGCATCGAGATGACCTATGAGATCCCTGCGTCTAATGGCACCGCTCAGATAGCGATAGGGTTTACTCGCGCTGCATAGGCACTCTTCGCCCGCCTCGGTCTGCCATGCCAGGCTGGTGTCGGGCGCCAAACGGTTAAGATAGTGGGTCGCTCTGTGTCCCTGATAGTCGACCAGGGCTGAAATGAGGGCGAGCCTATCGATACCGCTCTGATCGGCCAGGTACATATGCTGGCCGCAGGCCTTGGATAAAAGGTTGAAGGCATCAAGTGTGCGTTCCTGGCCAAGTAGTCGACTGTGCAAGTTAGTCTTAAGTTGGTCGACCTTAGGTAAGTTAAATTGGGGCGATAAAGCGGCGGCGTCGATGGAATGTGCGATCATTTCTGGGGTGAATTATTGAAACATGAGGTGATGTTAGCACAGATTAGCCAAGGCTCGATCTTTGTTTCGAGTAGAGAATCTTAAGGATTCACTTGGTTGTGGTGATTTGTCGACAATCTCAGAGGGTTTACTTGGAGGCTGTCGTTAGTCAATACCTATTCTCAAGCACGCGTGCGAGTCGATGTGGCGGGTCGATTAGCTTGCACTGTTTAAATCTAGATGACGGTTTAATGACCTGGTGTCGGGTCGTTCTCTGTCCTGCTTTGTATCGAATTCGTTACGACTTTAGTCGAAAAACAAGCCTTTTTGTCGACAATTTTAGGTGTTTGGCTTGAGAAAGGTGAATTTGGCGGCTATATTGTCGACAACTAATTGTTTGACGGCGATCACATTCATCATGACCCAATACAGCCAAACCCCCGTGACAACGGCAGATAAAACCTTTTATCAACTCAGGCAAGACATTGTCGAAGGGGTAATTGCTGCGGGTGCTAAGTTAAGTGAGACAGAATTGTCGACAACTTATGGTGTCAGCCGCGCCGTGATCCGCGAGGCGATCAATCGTCTCGAGTCTTGTCATATCGTCGAGCGTCGGGCCAACGTGGGCGCTAGAGTGGTGGCGCTCAGTGAAGAGGGGCTGCTGGCCCTGTATGAGATCCGCGAGTCTCTCGAAGGTATGGCCGCGCGACTGGCGGCGAAGAACATGAGCGATGAAGAGGTAGCGGAGCTCGAAGCCCTGCTGGTCAGCCATTTTCAAGACGTCAAACAGGGTGAATCCTATTACCAAGAGGCCGGCGATGTGGACTTTCATTACCGCATCATATTGGGCAGCAAGAATAAGCACCTTATCTCTATGTTGTTCGACGGCATCTATCATCTGGTGCGTATGTACCGCGTTCAGCTTGGCATGGCGGGGCCTAGAGTCACCACAGCCTATGACGAACACAGGCATATAGTGCAGGCGATCGCCAATCGCGATCAGGAGCTGGCCGAGATGCTAATGCGCAGACATATCACCTATTCAAGAAACAACATCAGAAACAAACTCTCATCAATTCAGTCATAAGAGGAAGCGAGCATGAGCGCAGGAAAGAAATTCCGTCAGGCCTTGGCCGACAACAAGCCATTGCAGATCGTCGGAACCATTAACGCCTACACGGCCATGATGGCCAAGCAGATCGGTCACAAGGCGATCTATCTCTCAGGTGGCGGGGTAGCCAACGCCTCTTATGGTCTGCCGGATCTGGGGATGACCTCGCTAAACGATGTGATCGTCGACGTGCAGCGCATCACCTCTGCCTGTGATCTGCCACTGCTGGTGGATATAGATACAGGTTGGGGCGGGGCATTTAACATCGCCAAGACCATAAAAGATATGGAGAAGGCGGGCGCCGCAGCCGTGCACATGGAAGACCAGGTCGCTCAGAAGCGTTGTGGTCACCGTCCTAACAAGGAGATCGTCTCGGTTGAGGAGATGGTGGATCGAATCAAGGCGGCGGTTGATGCGCGCACGGATCCCGATTTCTTCATCATGGCCCGTACCGATGCCTTCGCTCAGGAAGGATTGGAAGCAGCCATCGAACGTGCCAAGGCCTATGTGGCTGCTGGTGCCGACGGCATCTTCGCCGAGGCGGTAAAAACTGAAGAGCATTATCGTGCATTCGCCGAAGCTCTAGATGTGCCTATTCTGGCCAACATCACAGAGTTTGGTCAGACAGAGCTGTGGAACCGTGAGCAGCTGGGTCAGTGGGGCTCGGCCATGGTGCTCTATCCATTGAGCGCCTTCAGAGCCATGAACAAGGCGGCAGAGAATGTATATCAGACCATTCTGCGTGACGGCGACCAGAAGGCGGTACTCGATACCATGCAGACCCGCATGGAGCTTTATGACTATCTTGGTTATCACGCCTACGAGCAGAAGCTCGACAGCCTGTTTGCCGAAGGTAAGAACAAGTAACACAGCCTGGCTCGCCAAGGGCGGGCCAGATTGACAGCATACCCCCTACAACCTAGATGATGCAGTACTAGGGATAGACAAAAATATAATAGGAAGACGTTATGGTAGATAAAAAATTAGGCGGCGCCGGACTACGTGGACAGAGTGCTGGCGAAACGGCGTTATGTACAGTTGGCAAATCAGGCTCAGGTTTAACCTATTGTGGCTATGATGTGTCGGATCTTGCGGATAATGCCACCTTCGAAGAGGTTGCTTACCTGCTATTTAATGGCGAGTTGCCAAATGCGGCGCAGCTGGATGCCTACAAGAGCGAGCTGATGTCTATGCGCGACCTGCCACAGACCCTCAAAGAGGTGTTGCAGCGCATCCCTGCTGATGCCCATCCTATGGATGTGATGCGTACCGGCTGCTCTTTCTTGGGTAACCTTGAGCCAGAGACAGATTTCAGCCAGCAAAACAAGGCGGCTAACCGTCTGCTAGCGGCGTTCCCTGCCATCATGTGCTACTGGTACCGTTTCAGCCATGACGGCGTCGAGATTGATTGTGTGACCGACGAAGACTCGCTAGGAGGTCACTTCCTTAAGTTGCTGAACGGCAAGACGCCTTCGGATCAACATCGCCGCGTGATGGATGTGTCGCTGATCCTCTATGCAGAGCACGAATTCAACGCATCGACCTTCACCGCGCGCGTCTGTGCCTCGACCCTATCTGACATGTTCTCTTGCATCACAGGCGCTATCGGTTCGCTGCGCGGCCCGCTACATGGCGGCGCCAACGAGGCGGCGATGGAGATGATCCAAAAGTTCAGCTCGCCAGAAGATGCCAAGGTGCAAATGGCTGGCATGTTGGAGCGTAAAGAGAAGATCATGGGCTTTGGTCACGCCATCTACCGTGAGTCGGATCCGCGCAACGTGATCATCAAGGCCTGGTCTGAGAAGCTGGCTAAAGAGTTTGGCGACACCTCACTCTACGATATCTCAGTCGCCTGTGAAGAGTATATGTGGGACACCAAGAAGCTGTTCTGTAACGCCGACTTCTTCCATGCGTCAGCCTATCACTTCATGGGGATCCCAACTAAGTTGTTCACCCCTATCTTCGTCTGCTCGCGCCTGACCGGCTGGGCGGCCCACGTGATGGAGCAGCGCGCCAACAACCGCATCATCAGACCGAGTGCGGACTATATCGGCTCTGCGCCGCGTAAAGTGGTGCCAATCAGCGAAAGATAAGCCTAGATACCAGCCCCTCTGCCTTTCAAGGCTCAGGGGCTGTTTTGGTTTGCTTGCTTCAACTCTTAAATCGTTTGGATGATTTTATGAACTCTCTACATCGTAAACCGCTTCCCGGCAGCGCGCTCGATTACTTTGATACCCGCGCCGCCGTCGAGGCCTTAAGCGCAGGCGCCTATGACAAACTGCCCTATACCGCTAAGGTGCTGGCAGAAAACCTGGTAAGACGCTGCGAGCCCGAACTGCTTAACGACGCCCTGAGTCAGCTCATCGATCGTAAGCGCGATCTCGACTTCCCCTGGTATCCGGCGCGCGTCGTGTGCCACGATATTCTCGGCCAGACGGCACTGGTTGATTTGGCTGGTCTGCGTGATGCCATCGCCGAGAAGGGCGGGGATCCTTCAAAGGTTAACCCTGTGGTGCCGACTCAGCTGATCGTGGATCACTCGCTGGCGGTTGAACATGCGGGCTTTGAAAAAGATGCCTTCGAGAAGAACCGCGCGATTGAAGATCGCCGCAACGAAGACAGATTCCATTTCATCAACTGGACCAAGACGGCCTTTAAGAATGTCGATGTGATCCAGCCCGGCAACGGCATTATGCACCAGATCAACCTGGAGAAGATGTCGCCGGTGATCCAGGCCCGTGATGGTGTGGCCTTCCCCGATACGCTGGTGGGTACCGACAGCCATACGCCTCACGTGGATGCGTTGGGCGTTATCGCCATAGGTGTTGGCGGTCTGGAAGCCGAGAACGTCATGCTGGGTCGCCCATCCTACATGCGTCTGCCGGATATCGTCGGTGTCGAGCTGACGGGTAAGCGTCAGAGAGGCATCACGGCCACGGACATCGTGCTGGCTCTGACCGAGTTTTTACGTCAAGAGAAAGTGGTTTCAGCTTATCTTGAGTTCTTCGGTGAAGGCGCCGCGGATCTCACCCTTGGGGATCGCGCCACCATCTCCAACATGACCCCTGAATTTGGCGCCTCGGCGGGTATGTTCTATATCGACCAGCAGACCATCGACTATCTCACCATCACGGGTCGTGATAGCGAGCAGGTCAAGCTGGTGGAAAACTATGCCAAGACCACGGGTCTGTGGGCCGACAGCCTGAAAGATGCTGAGTATGAAAGGGTACTGACCTTCGATCTCTCGAGCGTCGTGCGTAATATCGCCGGTCCTTCTAACCCGCATCGCCGCGTGGCAACCAGCGAGCTCGCCAGTCAAGGCATCGCCGGTGTGGTCGAGCAGGATGAGAAGCTGATGCCAGATGGCGCAGTGATCATCGCCGCCATCACCAGCTGTACCAACACAAGTAACCCAAGAAACGTGATCGCCGCGGGCTTGCTCGCCAAGAAGGCCAATGAGCTTGGCTTAGTGCGTAAGCCCTGGGTGAAAACCTCTTTCGCGCCTGGCTCTAAGGTGGCCGAGCTTTACCTGAAAGATGCGGGGCTTCTGCCTGAGCTGGAGCAACTGGGCTTTGGTATCGTAGGCTTTGCCTGCACGACTTGTAACGGCATGAGTGGGGCACTTGACCCTGTGATCCAGCAAGAGGTGATCGACAGAGACTTGTATGCTACCGCCGTATTGTCGGGCAACCGTAATTTCGACGGTCGTATCCACCCCTATGCCAAGCAGGCGTTTCTGGCCTCGCCGCCGCTGGTGGTGGCCTATGCTATCGCTGGTACCATCAGATTCGATATCGAGAAAGATATCTTAGGTCATGATGACAAGGGCGGGCCGATTCGCCTCAAGGATATCTGGCCGAGCGATGAAGAGATCGATGCCATCGTCAAGGCGAGCGTTAAGCCGCAGCAGTTTAGGGATATCTACACCCCTATGTTCGACCTGGCGGTGGACTATGGAGAGGATGTGAACCCTCTGTATGATTGGCGTCCACAGAGTACCTATATCCGTCGTCCTCCCTACTGGGAAGGCGCGCTTGCCGGTGAGCGTACCCTGAAGGGCATGCGGCCGCTGGCGGTACTTGGGGATAACATCACCACAGATCACCTCTCGCCTTCAAACGCCATCTTGGCGAGCAGCGCCGCCGGCGAATACCTGGCGAAGATGGGCCTGCCAGAGGTGGACTTTAACTCATACGCGACCCATCGGGGCGACCATCTTACTGCCCAGCGCGCGACCTTTGCCAACCCTAAGCTGATCAACGAGATGGCGTTGGTGGACGGTGAAGTTAAGCAAGGCTCACTGACTCGCCTAGAGCCAGAAGGTGAGGTGATGCGTATGTGGGAGGCGATCGAGACCTATATGGATCGCAAGCAGCCGCTGATCATCATCGCCGGCGCCGACTATGGTCAGGGATCGTCCCGTGACTGGGCGGCCAAAGGGGTGAGACTGGCTGGGGTTGAGGCGATTGTCGCCGAAGGCTTCGAGCGTATTCACCGTACCAACCTGGTCGGTATGGGTGTACTACCGCTGGAGTTCAAGGCCGGTGAAAACCGCCACACCTATGGTATCGATGGCAGCGAGACCTTCGATGTGATCGGTGAGCCCACGCCGAGAGCGGATCTGACTGTAGTGATAACTCGTCAAAACGGTGAGCGTGTCGAGGTGCCTGTGACCTGTCGTCTGGATACCGCCGATGAGGTACTTGTCTATCAGGCAGGCGGTGTGTTGCAGCGCTTCGCGCAGGACTTCCTCGAAGCGAACGCCTAAGGGCAGTCAATAGCGGGTAGGGCGATTATGCCTTGCCCGCTTCTTAAAGGATAAGCCAATGAAACAGATGAAAATTCCGGCAACCTATATGCGCGGCGGCACCAGCAAGGGTGTCTTTTTTGCGTTAAAGGATCTGCCTTTAAATGCCCAGCAGCCGGGTCCGGCCCGAGATGCCTTATTGCTTCGGGTGATCGGCAGTCCAGATCCTTACGGCAAGCAGACAGATGGCATGGGCGGGGCTACATCCAGCACCAGTAAGACGGTGATTCTGGATAAGAGTCAACGCGATGATCATGACGTGGATTACCTCTTCGGTCAGGTGGCCATAGACAAGCCTTTCGTCGATTGGAGCGGTAACTGCGGTAACCTGACCGCGGCGGTGGGCGCCTTTGCCATCACCCAAGGCTTGGTGGATAGCGCTAAGATCCCAGACAACGGCATAGCCGTGGTGAAGATCTGGCAGGCCAATATCAACAAGACCATCATCGCCCATGTGCCTATGGTGGATGGTGAGGTGCAGGAGCTGGGGGATTTCGAGCTCGACGGCGTGACCTTCCCGGCGGCAGAGGTGTTGGTGGAGTTTGTCGACCCCGCCGATGGCGAGGGTGATATGTTCCCAACGGGTAATCTGGTCGACAAGCTGGAGGTGCCGGGCGAGCCTGTCTTCGATGCCACCTTTATCAATGCCGGTATCCCTACTATCTTCCTCAAGGCGGAGCAGCTGGGCTACGAGGGGACTGAGCTGCAAGAGGCGATTAACGGCGATGCCGCGGCGCTTGAGCGCTTTGAAACTATTCGCGCCCACGGCGCCTTGCAGATGGGGCTGATTCAGTCTCTCGATGAGGCCGCTGGTCGTCAACACACGCCCAAGATTGCGTTTGTGGCGCCGGCTAAGGCCTATACCTCTTCTAGCGGCAAGCAGATCGCAGCCGATGAGATAGACCTGCATGTGCGGGCGCTGTCTATGGGTAAGCTGCATCATGCCATGATGGGAACAGCGGCGGTAGCCATAGGCACGGCGGCATCGATTCCCGGCACCTTAGTCAATCAGGCGGCCGGCGGGCAGGCCCGTGAGAGCGTGCGTTTTGGTCATCCCTCTGGCACCCTCAAGGTGGGCGCCAAGGCAAGCGAGCAAGATGGACGCTGGCAGGTCGAAAAAGTCAGCATGAGCCGCAGCGCGCGCGTGCTGATGCACGGCTGGGTCTGCGTGCCCGAGTCCTTGGGTTAAGGCGATACACACTCGATAAAAAGGATGCCTCGGCATCCTTTTTCGTTTGCAGATGATAGTGCTTTAGTATGAAGGGCAGCTAGGACTTAAGCTTGAGTGCTATAATTGCGCCATAAGCTTCCTGGCGGATAAAAATAGTTCACTTATAATTCATAAGCTTAGTTGCACTTAATTTCCGCTTTCTTCTTAACCCCATTTGGGATAAATTACAATCTGTTGCCGACATGCCGTCTATGTGGGCCGAGTATTAGCTGAAGGGTAGATTGAAGTTGATTTCTGTATTTTTAGTTGATGACCATGAGTTAGTCAGAACAGGAATCCGCCGCATCCTCGAGGATGAGCGCGGTATCAAGGTTGTCGGCGAAGCAGGGGATGGCGAATCTGCCGTGCAGTGGTGCCGTAATAACGAGGCTGACGTGATCCTGATGGACATGAATATGCCTGGCATTGGCGGACTCGAGGCGACCCGTAAGATCCTGCGCTATCAGTCCCACGCCAAGATCATCGTCTTAACCATACATACCGAAGATCCTTTCCCGACCAAGGTGATGCAGGCGGGCGCCTCAGGTTATCTGACCAAGGGAGCGACGCCGCCCGAGGTGATACAGGCAATTCGTCAGGTGGCACACGGCCAGCGTTATCTGTCGCCGGAGATTGCTCAGCAGATGGCCCTGAGTCAGTTCAACCAGTCGGAAGAAAATCCGTTTAAGTCCTTGTCTGAGCGCGAATTGCAGATCATGATGATGATCACCAATGGCGAGCGGGTCAGCGATATCTCTGAGCAGCTCAACCTGAGCCCCAAGACGGTCAACAGCTATCGTTATCGCTTGTTTGCCAAGCTTGGGATTAGCGGCGATGTCGAGCTGACCCGATTGGCGATCCGCTACAAGATGTTAGATACCGGCCAGTTCTAGTGTTAACCCGCGTGACTTTTATGGCCTCGATGTGACAGATAGCTTTAATGCGACCCAGTTTTTAAAAACCGTTTCCTCCTCTGCCGGCGTTTATCGCATGTACGATGCACAGGGGGTCGTTATCTATGTGGGCAAGGCCAAAGATCTCAAGAAGCGCCTCAGCTCCTATTTCAGACGTAATCTGCCCAATGTAAAGACTCAGGCATTGGTGTCTCACATCGCCAATATCGATGTGACCCTGACCCCCAGCGAGACCGACGCGCTGATCCTGGAAAACGATTACATCAAGCAGTACATGCCCAGATACAATGTACTGCTTCGAGACGATAAGTCTTATCCCTATATATTTTTGAGTGGCCATCGTCATCCAAGGCTTGCCTATCACCGCGGGCCACAGCGGGAGAAGGGGCACTATTTTGGTCCCTATCCCAATGGCGGCGCGGTGCGTGAAAGCCTGCATCTGATGCAGAAGCTGTTTCCTATCCGTCAGTGTGACGATCTTTACTATAAGGCGCGCTCCCGCCCCTGTTTGCAGTATCAGATCGCCCGCTGCAGCGCCCCCTGTGTGGGTAAGATAAGCGATGAAGATTATGCCGAACAGGTAAAGCTGGCGAGCCTGTTTCTGCGGGGCAAGGATCAACAGGTGATCGCCACCTTGGTGGCCAAGATGGAGCAGGCAGCTATGGACCTCAATTATGAGGATGCCGCCCGCTATCGTGACCAGATCAGTGCGCTTCGCCGCGTCGCCGAGCAACAGGAGGTGTCCAGCGACTCTGGCGACATGGATGTGATTGGCGCTTACTACGCCTCTGGCATCGCCTGTTTCCATCTGCTGTTTATTCGTAACGGTAAGATCTTCGGCAGTCGCAGTTATTATCCTAGCGTGCCGGACGAGACCGAGGTCAGCGAGGTGCTGCGTGCCTTCATGTTGCAGTTTTATCTGAATGTCGACAGCCAGCGCACCCTGCCGAGAGAGATAGTGGTTAGCCACGAGTTTGAAGATATTCATGAGCTGGAGGAGGCGATCGCTCAAGCCTCCAATAGACGCCTGCAGATCAAGACCAAGGTCCGTAGCGAACGCGCGAGTTTCCTGCGTATCGCCGATGCTAACGCCAAGAATGCGGTAGAGACCCGTCTGTCCCACCAGAATACCGTCGAGGAGCGTTTCTTACTGCTGGAAGAGGCGCTGGAGCAGAGTCAGGCGATCAATCGCATGGAATGTTTCGATATCAGCCATACCATGGGGGAGAGCACTGTTGCCTCCTGTGTGGTGTTTAATCGCGAAGGGCCGAGCAAGGGTGAATATCGCCGCTATAATATTTCAGGGATCACCCCGGGGGACGACTACGCGGCGATGAAACAGGCGATCGGTAGGCGCTTCGATAAGATAGAGGCAGACGGCAAGATCCCCGACATCCTCTTTATCGATGGCGGCATGGGACAGCTGAGGATCGCCCAGAAGGTGGTAAATGAAAAGTTTGCTCACCTGGATGTGGCGCCGACGCTCATCGGTGTGGCAAAGGGGGAGGGGCGCAAGCCCGGACTGGAGACTCTCATCTATGGCGAGAACGAGGTGGCTTTTAGCTTACCGGCAGATTCCGGCGCGCTGCATCTGATCCAACATATTCGCGACGAGTCACACCGTTTCGCGATAACCGGCCACCGTAACAAACGTCAGAAGACCCGTAATACCTCGTCGCTCGAGTCTATCCCAGGGGTGGGGCCTAAGCGTCGTAAAGCGTTGTTGCAATACTTAGGTGGTTTACAGCAGGTTAAGGGGGCCAGCGTAGCGCAATTGTCTAAAGTGCCGGGCATTAGCCTAGAAATGGCACAAACAATACATGATGCGTTGCGAGGGTGAGAAAATTAAGGCAAGATTGGCGCTGCTTTTAGATAATTGGTTTTCACATGCCGTTTAATGTACCGATAGCTCTCACATTTTTTAGATTAATATTACTACCTGTTTTTGTAGTGCTTTTTTATGTGCCTTACACTTGGTCACCCTTTGCGGCAGCCTTCGTATTCTGGCTGGCGGCGGTGACCGACGCATTAGATGGCTACGCGGCGCGAAAATTACAGCAATCGACCCGTTTCGGCGCATTCTTAGATCCTGTTGCCGACAAGATCATGGTGACCACGGCGTTGGTGCTCTTGGTGGCAGAATATAAGAGTATCTGGCTGACCCTGCCGGCGCTGTTTATGATTGGCCGTGAGATAGTGATCTCAGCGCTGCGTGAATGGATGGCCGAGATCGGCAAGCGTGGCGCGGTTGCCGTGTCTTGGATAGGCAAATATAAGACAGCGGCGCAGATGGTGGCCATCATAGGCCTTATCTGGAAGCCTAACGAGTTTCTAACTTACACGGCGATGGCACTGTTTTACGTGGCGGCTATCCTGACGTTTTGGTCCATGGTGAGCTACATTATGGCGGCCTGGGCGGATCTCACAGACGAATCGAACAATTAAAATGCAATGCGATCACTTAGTGTCCAAACAGTGCATTAAGGTGAAATAGGGCGTTGACACTTGAGGGTAAATAGGTAGAATGCCAATCCGCGGTCAGGGGAAAGCGTGTTAAGACTCTGACGCGGAAATAAGATGAAGTAAGCGACATTAGCTCAGTTGGTAGAGCGATACCTTGCCAAGGTATAGGTCATCGGTTCGAACCCGATATGTCGCTCCAATCTTAACCTAAGGCGCGATGGCAGAATGGCTATGCTGCGGATTGCAAATCCGTCGATCTCGGTTCGACTCCGGGTCGCGCCTCCACTTTATGTTTTAATGCAAATATGCGGTAAAACACACTTTGCCCGAGTGGTGGAATTGGTAGACACAAGGGATTTAAAATCCCTCGCTGGTAACAGCGTGCCGGTTCAAGTCCGGCCTCGGGTACCATCAATTGATGACAAAAAGGCCTCAACGCAAGTTGGGGCCTTTTTGTTTGTTCACTAAAAATCTCTATTTAATTATTAAAAATCATGTGCCTATCGCATTTTGCACTTTTGCCTGCTGGGGTTTTGCTAAAGGCGTAATACAATTAATGGAAGAGTCGTTTTACTGCATTGTTTTAATGTATTGCTTATTAAGGTCTTGAATTCAGATGCGTAGAGTAAGCGGATTTACCCTGATTGAGTTAGTGGTGGTGATTGTTGTGTTGGCGATACTGGCCGTGGTTGCCTTGCCAAGGTTTATCTCTGTCGGCCAGGATGCCCACGACAGCGCGGCGAAGGGAGCGTTTGCCGCCTTTAACTCGGGTGTGTCCCTCTATCACAGCTGCTGGGCGGCTGCAGGGGCGAGTGGTCATGTGGTGGACCTTGCCTGCTTTGGTGATGGTACTATCGATTCGACCACCACAGGCTACCCGCTGGGGCAGACAACCCAGACAAGTGGAAACAATGGTACCCTGCTGCAAGGGGAGTTTTGTCGTCAACTTTGGGAAGGCTTGTTAGATAATAACGACTACCAGCTGGCGCCACATGATAATGCGTCGTTTGGTGGCAGTAACGATATCATCTACTGGTACTCTGGTGGCGAGATCAGTAATAGCAACACCTATTGTTACTTTAACTATATTCGCGACAACAGAGCAAAAGGCAGTGAAAACTGGCAGTTAAGGTACTATCCGGGCACGGGCAAAACCTTAATCACACGTTCGACCCTCAGCTAACACGGGTCCTAGCCTTCTTTTTCAACATGCTTGGTTTGTTAGGACCGGGCATTAGCTTATAAAAAATCCGTCTTTAGTCGCCTAGGTTGGCCTGTCAACTATGAGCCATAATTATCCAAGGAGGTTTTTATGGCTTTGAGACGCATTTTCATATTGCTTCTGCTGTGTTGGTCATGCTTAGGTGTTGCCGATGAGCGTCTCGCTGCGGCAAATCAGGCGTTGCTCGATCAGGTGGAAGTGATCCACCTTGCCAGTGCCTCCAGCGAGTTTGAGCGCTATCGTGAGCAGCTCAGCGCGGAAAGAGCGCTCTCTCCAGGAAGGCTCTATACCATAGCCCAGGCCGCCGCTCAGTTTTGGCAGCGCCAAGGCATAGCGACCGGCGAGTTTCCTTCAGCGCCTGACGATCCCTATACCAGCGTGATCGCCAGCGAGCCCCAGGTAGCCGATTATCTGATGCTGAGTAATCGCGTGCGCTATCTTCTTTGGTTGGCGCGCCATGAGTCCTGGTTGCCACTCGAACCACAGGGCTGGCTAAAGCCCGGTGACAGTCATCAAATCATTCCCGAAATAAGAGTGCGCCTGCAGGCCTTGGGGGACTATCCCCAGGGGGATACCAGTGGCCTCTATTTCGATGAGACGTTAAAAGCGGCCATGATCAAATTCCAGACCCGCCATGGCCTTAAGCCAGATGCCATCATAGGCCCCGCAACCCTGAGTTGGCTTAATCGCACTCCCAGAGAGCGTGCTCAACTCTTGGCGGTTAACTTTATCCGCCGGGCCGAATATCTGGCTGACATAGGGGAGCGTTATCTGCTAATTAATATCCCCGCCTATGAGATGTGGTTGGTGGATGATAACCAGGTGGCGCTCAGGTCTAAGGTGATCGTCGGTAAGCCCTATCGCCAGACGCCTATCATCAGTGGCGAGATAAAGAATCTGGTGCTTAATCCCAGCTGGCGGGTGCCGCGGCGCTTGTTGACTCATGATCTCCTGCCCAAGGTGAGAGAGGATGGCAGCTACATCAGCAGTCGCAATTTCGAGGTGTTTGACTATCAGGGAGAGCGGGTCATCAAGAGTGACGATGAATGGCGCGACATCGCCAAGGGTAAGTTTCCCTATCGGCTGGTGCAAAAGCCTGGGGTTGGAAATACCCTGGGACGATATAAGTTCTTCTTTCCCAACGAATACAGCGTCTATCTACACGATACCTCAGATAAGGCGTTGTTCCAGCGCAGCGACAGGGCGCTCTCATCGGGTTGTATTCGGATTGAAAAGGTTGAGCAGTTAGCCAACTGGATGGCTTCGCATCTGGTGCGTGATAAGCAGACCTGGGTACGTATGCAAATCGAGCGTGATAAGACCCAGTGGTTTGCCTTCGATGCGGGCCTGCCTATCCATCTGGTGTATTGGACCTCTTGGCTGGATGGCGACAATGTTGCCCAGTTTAGAGATGACATATACAAAAAGAATCAAAATATTAGTCTGAGTTTGCACGCCGCTAAATAGCCGCTAGCCCAGTGTTTGTCTGGCCTCTGGCAAAAAGTAACACTTGATCTCCCCCTAAATTAAGGTTAATTTGTCCGCTGTTTTGGTTAAAAAGTAAACGGTGGTGTTGATGTGACGATAGTTTGTCCTGCGCGTAGGCAGTTGTTATTAGGCCTAGGTGGTGTAGCAATGTTTTCTATGGTGCCGTCTAAAGCGCGAGCGAGCCGCTCGACACAAGGAGTAAGATCCCTAGGGTTTTACAATAGGCATACAGGAGAACGGGGGCAGGGAAGCTATTGGATAGATGGTGATTATCAAACAAATACCTTGAATGATTTTAATCACCTGTTGCGGGATCATCGTCAAAACGAGACGGCGCCCATGGATAAGCGTCTCTTCGATCTGCTTTTTTCGCTGAAGCAGACCCTACAGGTTGACGAAGATTTTCATGTGATCTCAGGATATCGCTCGCCTAAGACCAATCAGATGCTGGCCAGTCGCAGCTCTGGGGTGGCGAAGAAGAGTTATCATATGAAGGGGATGGCGATGGATATCGCGCTGCCTGACGTCAATCTTAAAGATCTGCGTGATGCGGCGATCTCCCTAAAGCTCGGCGGTGTTGGTTATTACCCAAGCTCAGGCTTTGTGCACGTCGATACCGGCCCCATCCGTACCTGGTAAGCTAAATGCCGGCTTTGACTCACTTAAGGTTTGTTAAAGCCGGATCACTGTGCTAGTATTCGCTCGCTTTAAATGAGGTCATTGTTGGTCGAAAGCGATGATCACCTATATTACTATTGATTTAAGTGAGTAAATTATGTCTTACACAATTACCGCACAAACCCGCACTGAAATTGGGAAAGGTTCGAGCCGCCGCCTACGTCATGCTGGTAAAGTTCCTGCAGTTATCTATGGTGCGGGCAAAGAAGCCGTTTCTATCGAATTCGAACACCGTTCAATCATCAACATCCAAACTAACGATGATTTCTACAACAGCGACATCACTATCGTTCTAGACGGTAAAGAAGTTAAAGTTCGTGTTCAAGCTATGCAACGTCACGCGTTCAAGCCTATGATCGAGCACGTGGATTTCAAATTCGCTTAATAGCGGATCTGAAATAAAAAAAGCGCCTTAGTGGCGCTTTTTTTATGCCCTTATTTCCCGTATCCCTCTTTACCCATTCCTTTTTTTTCTATCCCCCTAAGAAGCAGGATCAGATTCCGAGAGCTTTTCCGGACAACTGGCAATCACTATAGGCTCGCCCTGATCGTTAATCTCTTCCAAGGTGACATTGAAGCCCCAGAGCCTGTGCAGGTGTTTGACCACCTGCTGGCAGCTCTTATCCAGTGGAATGCGATTGATGGGGATGTAGCGCAGCGTCAACGAGCGATCGCCAGAGATGGCAACGCTTTGCACCTGAATGTTAGGTTCAAGGTTAGACAGGTTGTACTGCTGGGACAGTGTCTGGCGGATCTCCTGGTAACCCAGGTCGTCATGGATCGCCGAAATACTGAGATAGTTTTTCTTGTCATCGTCTAAGATACTGAAAAACTTGAACTGGCGAATGATGTTAGGTGACATATATTGGCTGATAAAGCTCTCGTCTTTAAAGTTTTCCATGGCGAAGTGCAGGGTATCGAGCCAGTTGCTGCCGGCGATATCGGGAAACCAACGTTTATCCTCGTCGGTGGGCGACTCGCAGATGCGGCGGATGTCGACAAACATGTTAAAGCCCAGAGCATAGGGGTTTATGCCTGAATAGTAGGGGCTGTTATAGCTCGGTTGGGCGATCACATTGGTGTGGTTCTTCAAAAACTCTATCATGAAGCGGTCGGAGACCAGCCCCTCGTCGTAGAGGTGGTTGAGAATCGTGTAGTGCCAAAAGGTGGCCCAGCCTTCATTCATCACCTGGGTCTGCCTCTGAGGATAGAAATACTGTCCCATCTTTCGCACGATCCGCACTATTTCTCTCTGCCAGGGCTCGAGCAGGGGGGCATTCTTCTCGATGAAGTAGAGAATATTCTCCTGGGGCTCGGCGGGAAAATTGGGGGCGCTCTGCTGCTTTTGGGTGTCTGGCGTCAGGGGGATGGTACGCCAAAGATCGTTCACCTGGCTCTGCAGGTAGGCCTCACGCTCTTTCTGGCGTACCTTTTCCTCTTTGAGTGAGATTTCGCTGGGGCGCTTGTAGCGATCGACGCCGTAGTTCATCAGGGCGTGGCAAGAGTCTAACACTAACTCTACCTGCTCCTCACCATAGCGCTCCTCACACTCCCTGACATAGTTTTTGGCAAACACCAGATAATCGATAATAGAGCTGGCGTCGGTCCAGGTCTTAAACAGATAGTTGCTCTTAAAAAAGCTGTTGTGGCCGAAACAGGCGTGCGCCATCACCAGCGCCTGCATGGTAATAGTATTCTCCTCCATCAGGTAGGCGATACAGGGATCTGAGTTGATCACTATCTCGTAGGCCAGCCCCATCTGGCCACGCTTATAGCCTTGCTCGGTTTCGATAAACTTCTTACCAAAGGACCAATGGGTATAGCCTATGGGCATGCCTATCCCTGCATAGGCATCCATCATCTGCTCGGCGGTGATCACCTCAATCTGATTCTTATAGGTATCCAGACGGTAGTGATCCGCCACCCGTTCGATCTCGGTGAGATAAGATTCCAACAGCTCGAAGGTCCAGTCCGGGCCGTCATCTAATACAGTGCGCTTCTTTTTTGAACTCATAAGGCCCCCTAAACAGCTTGTTTCTTAAACAGTTCTCTAAATACAGGGTAGATGTCCTCGGCCTGTTTAATGTGCTGAACTGCAATATTGTCGTGAGTCTTCTGTAGTCCTTCGTATTCACGCCACAGGGTCTGATGGGCGCGGTTGGTGATCTCGATATAGCTAAAGTAACGCACCACAGGTAGCAACTTACGCTCGAGGATCTGGCGGCAGGTGGGGGAGTCATCGGCCCAGTTGTCTCCGTCCGATGCCTGGGCCGCATAGATGTTCCACTCGCTCTCTGGATAGCGCTCACGCTGGATCTCATGCATCAGCTTAAGCGCACTGGAGACTATGGTGCCGCCGGTTTCCTGGGAGTAAAAAAACTCATGCTCATCCACCTCTTTAGCCTGGGTGTGGTGCCGTATGTAGACCACCTCCAGATTCTTATAGGTGCGGGTGAGAAATAGATAGAGCAGGATATAGAAGCGTTTGGCCATATCTTTGGTGGCCTGATCCATAGAGCCAGACACATCCATGAGACAGAACATCACTGCCTGGCTCGAGGGCACTTCGCGCTTAGCGAAATTGTTGTACCTGAGATCGAAGGTGTCGATAAAGGGCACCTTGGCAATCTTGGCCTCAAGCTCCGCTATCTGCTCCTTCAGGGCGATGATCTTCTCCGCCTCCGAACCGGGTGTCTGCTCAAGGGCTTCTAGCTCTGTCTTAAGTTCTTTCAGCAGCGCCTTCTTCGAGGAGGACATGGCGATCCGCCGTGCCAAGGATGAGCGCAGCGAGCGAATGATGTTGATATTGGCCGGCACGCCATCATTGGTAAAACCGGCGCGATAGGTTTGATACTCCACTAGTTTGTTGAGGCGATTGCGCTGCAGGTTAGGGAGTTCGAGATCTTCAAACAACAGTTCCAAATATTCATCTTTGGAGATCTGAAAGACGAAATCGTCCTGGCCCTCGCCTGAGTTAGACGCATCCCCCTGACCGCTGCCTTGTCCACCGCCTTGGGGCGGACGCTCAACCTTATCGCCGCGAGAGAATTGATCATTACCCGGATGCACCCGCTCGCGCATGCCCCCTTGTCCCTGATGAAAGGTGGGCTCGCTGATATCCCGGGTCGGGATGCTGATCTTCTCGCCTTTATCTATGTCGGTCACGCTGCGCCGGGTCACGGCGTCACTGACCGCCTTCTTGATCTGTTGCTTATAGCGGTTGATAAAACGTTGACGATTGACTGTACTCTTTCCCTTAGTATTCAATCTTCTATCGATAAAATTAGCCATGCGCACCTCCCAAGACTAGCGGGGAGCAAGCTCCCCGTGTACGGGTATCAAGATGATTTACGAACCCGTAAATACCACTCAGACAGGAGTCTGACCTGTTTCTTGGTGTAGCCTTTCTCCATCATGCGATTGACGAAATCGTCGTGCTTACGCTGATCGTCTGTCGAGGTCTTGGTATTAAATGAGATAACCGGCAGCAGATCTTCCGTGTTGGAGAACATCTTCTTCTCGATGACGGTACGCAATTTCTCATAGCTGGTCCACAGCGGGTTAGAGCCTTCGTTGTTGGCCCTGGCGCGCAGCACGAAGTTAACAATCTCGTTGCGGAAGTCTTTCGGGTTACTGATCCCCGCAGGTTTCTCTATCTTCTCAAGCTCGGCATTGAGGGCGGCGCGATCGAACAGCTGGCCTGTCTCTGGATCGCGGTACTCTTGATCCTGGATCCAGAAGTCGGCGTAGGTGACATAACGGTCGAAGATGTTCTGGCCATATTCCGAATAGGATTCCAGGTAGGCGGTCTGGATCTCTTTACCGATGAATTCGATATATTTAGGGGTGAGATAGCCTTTTAGGAACTCCATATAGCGCTCTGCCGTCTCGGCAGGGAATTGTTCCTGCTCGATCTGGCGTTCCAGCACATAGAAGAGGTGCACAGGGTTGGCGGCGATCTCGCTGTGATCGAAGTTAAACACCTTAGAGAGGATCTTAAAGGCGAAGCGGGTAGAGAGCCCTTGCATCCCTTCATCCACACCGGCATAGTCGCGATACTCCTGATAAGACTTGGCCTTAGGATCGGTATCTTTGAGGCTCTCGCCATCATAGACCCGCATCTTAGAGTAGATGGAAGAGTTTTCCGGCGCCTTGATGCGCGACAGCACACTAAACTGGGCCAACGTCTCTAGGGTATAAGGCGCGCATGGCGCCTGAGCCAGCTCTGAGTTGGTGAGCAGTTTCTCGTAGATCTGGATCTCTTCTGACACCCTGAGGCAATAGGGCACCTTGACTATGTAGACCCTATCTAAGAAGGCCTCGTTGGTCTTGTTGTTTCTAAATGTGGTCCATTCCGACTCGTTGGAGTGCGCCAGAATGATGCCGTTGAAGGGCAGGGCCGACAGGCCTTCGGTGCCGTTATAGTTACCCTCCTGGGTGGCGGTCAGCAAGGGGTGCAGCACCTTGATTGGCGCCTTAAACATCTCGACGAACTCCATCAGGCCTTGGTTGGCACGGCACAAGGCGCCCGAGTAGGAGTAGGCATCGGCGTCATGTTGGGCGTAGTGCTCCAGCTGACGGATATCTACCTTACCGACGAGCGATGAGATATCCTGATTGTTCTCATCGCCCGGCTCTGTCTTAGCTATCCCAATCTGATCCAGGATGGCGGGGAAGACCTTGACCACCTTGAACTGGGAGATATCGCCGCCAAACTCATGCAGGCGCTTCACCGCCCAGGGTGACATTATGGTCTTGAGGTAGCGCTCGGGTATGTTGTATTCGTTCTTAAGCAGCTCCCCATCCTCCTCCGGATTGAACAGACAGAAGGGGTGGTCGTTGACTGGGCTGCGTTGGCCATTGGCGCTCAGCACATAGATGGGCACTTTCTGCATCAATGATTTGAGTTTCTCGGCCAGGGAGGACTTACCGCCCCCCACAGGGCCGAGCAGATAGAGGATCTGCTTAGATTCTTCCAGCCCCTGGGCCGAATGTTTGAGGTAGGCGACGATCTGCTCGATAGAATCTTCCATGCCGTAAAAATCTTTAAAGGCGGGATAACGAGAGATAAGCCTGTTGGAGAAGATGCGGCTAAGGATCGGATCTTTAGAGGTGTCTATGACCTCCGGCTTACCGATAGCCGTAAGCAGTCGCTCGGCCGCCGATGCGTAGGCTATCCTGTCTTCTTTACAGATAGCCAGAAACTCTTGCAGTGAATACTCTTCATCTAATTTTTTTTCATAGCGCTGTTGATAATGCTCGAAAATGCCCATGTTCCACCCCCTGAAAAGCCAACGATATGTCTTAAGGGACAACTGAAAATCAGTGACCTACTACTAATAATAGTCTCTAAACGAGATCTGGGTATCAAAAAAGACAATAAAAACAATGACAAACAGTTGCAAATGCAATTATTGCAACTGTAGTGGCCTGATTAGGCTAGTTTGCTTCGATGGCGTTGGGGCTGCTTAGTTGTGGAGGAATGGAGAGTAAGAGCGGTGATGAGACATCGAATTTAAGAGACTATTTTCAACAGATGTTGAGTGTGTATTTAAGTGCATTCTTGAGTGGGTAATGTGCGGGCGATATCGGCTACTTAGCAATGAATTTAACTCGTTCGAGTAGCTCGAAATGCGTTGCTAGCCTGAGTTAGCGTAAGGGGATAAGGTTTTTGCCTGGCAATAAAAAAGGAGCCGGGTGGCTCCTTTTCAAATCCGGTTGAATTAGATTAAGCAGCGAAGTTGCTGTTAACGAATTCCCAGTTAACCAGGTTCCAGAACGCCGCCATATAGTCAGGACGTACGTTACGGTAATCGATGTAGTAAGCGTGCTCCCAAACGTCAACAGTCAGAAGTGGTGTAACACCTTCGTCAGTCAGTGGGGTAGCAGCGTTGCTAGTGTTAACGATGGCCAGGCTACCGTCAGCTTTCTTCACTAACCAAGTCCAAGCGCTACCGAAGTTGTTAACGGCTGCGTCGGTGAACTGTGCCTTGAATGCATCGAAAGAACCGAAGGCTGCGTCGATAGCTGCGGCGATGTCGCCAGTTGCCGCGCCGCCAGCGTTAGGTGCTAGACAGTTCCAGTAGAAAGTGTGGTTCCAGATTTGAGCTGCGTTGTTGAAGATGCCGCCAGTAGAAGTCTTAACGATCTCTTCTAGGCTCTTTTCGGCAAGTTCAGTACCTTCAACAAGACCATTTAGTTTCACTACATAGGTGTTGTGATGCTTACCATAGTGATACTCGATGGTTTCCTGGGAAATATGGGGCTCGAGTGCGTTCTTCGCATAAGGCAGTGCTGGTAATTCAAAAGCCATGTTTTTTCTCCATTGACATTCAATTGTCTTTTTAGGTTTGCTCACAGAGGCACATTCTACCTGATAAAGTTGTGATGTGAATCATTGTTTGTTTGATTTTTTAGATTAATTCAATCGATAACCTAACTCAGTGAATAACCCTGAAAAAAGTAGGTTTTCGTTATCTGTGAACCTAGCGTACAATAGGCTAAATTTGTTGACGTAGCTTTGCTGCAAAATTTAGGAAAGAAGATGGACACAAACGAAACTGTAGAAAAAATCAAACAGCAAATCGCTGAAAATCCTATCATCGTTTACATGAAAGGGTCTCCTAAGCTTCCTAGCTGTGGATTTTCTTCGCAAGTGGCGCAGATCATGATTAACTGCGGTGCTCAATTTGCCTATGTTGATATTTTGCAGCATCCCGATATCCGTGCCGAGCTGCCTAAATACGCGAACTGGCCAACCTTCCCACAGCTTTGGGTTGAAGGCGAGCTGATTGGTGGTTGTGACATCCTGACCGAGATGTATCAGAAGGGTGAGCTACAGACTCTGATCGCCGATACCGCTGCCAAATATGCTGATCAAGAGGGTGAGGCTTAATCTTAATTGAGCCAAGCTGAAGGTTAATCCTTCCTATCCGATAAGAAAAAGCCCTTCAAATGAAGGGCTTTTTTGTGTCTAAAATCCATGCATCAAGCATGCTGACTGTCCAGAGTTCCTTAGGCGACTTCCTGCTCCTGACGGGCGTGGGTCTCGGGCAGCAGTAGGTTCATGGTGATGGCCACAATACCGCAAAGGCTGATCCCCGTGAGGCTGAAAGAGCCGATACCAAATGCCATGCCGCCGATACCAAAGACCAGAGTCACGCCAACGATGCAGAGGTTTCTTGGCTCGCTGAGATCCACGTGATTCTTGATCAGTGAGTTCAGGCCGACGGCGGCGATTGAGCCGAACAGCAAACACATGATGCCGCCCATCACAGGTACGGGGATGGTCTGCATAAGCGCGCCGAGCTTGCCGATAAAGGCCAGCAGAATGGCGGTGATGGCGGTCCAGGTCATGATGGCTGGGTTGAAGGCTTTGGTTAGCGTCACAGCACCAGTTACCTCAGAGTAGGTGGTGTTTGGTGGGCCGCCGAGCGCCGATGCTGCTATGGTCGCGATACCGTCACCGCTCAGGGTGCGGTGCAGGCCAGGCTTCTTCATATAGTCTTTACCTGTGACGTTTGAGATCGCTAGTATGTCACCGATATGCTCGACCGCCGGGGCGATGGCCACGGGGATCATGAAGGCGATCGCGTGCCAGTTAAATTCAGGCGCCACAAAGTTAGGCATAGCCAACCAGCTTGCCTGGGCGACTGGGGCAAAGTCGACAACACCGAAGAAGAGGCTGAGACCATAACCCACTATGATGCCAGCCAAGATTGGCATTAGTTTAACGATACCCTTGGCAAAGATCGCCACCGCTATGGTGGTCAGCAGTGAGGCGAGGGAGATAATCAAGGCATGCTCCGGGTCGACCAGAACCAGTCCGCCATCGCCGCTCTTACCGAGCGCCATGTTGACGGCCACAGGCGCCAGACCCAGACCGATCACGATAATCACAGGACCCACAACTACCGGTGGCAGCAGTCTCTTGATGAAAGCATCACCTCTGAATTTCACTAGGGTGGCCAGCACCAGATAGACGCATCCTGCAGCCATCAGGCCGCCCATGGTCGCGGGAATTCCCCAGGTTTGTACACCGTAGAGGATGGGAGCGATGAAGGCGAAGGAGGAGGCGAGGAAGATGGGGACTTGGCGTTTGGTCACCAGCTGGAAGAGCAAGGTGCCAATGCCGGCGGTAAAGAGGGCGACGTTGGTATCGAGCCCGGTTAACAGCGGCATCAATACTAAGGCGCCAAAGGCGACAAACAGCATTTGCGCGCCCTGTAGGGGGATTGCTAAACGTTTCATTGTTATTCTCTTTTTATGGCTAAACCGCACAATGTTAACGTCTTGCTAGCATATTTGCACTTAACTTGATCACATTCTCCGGCTTGCCTCGTTAAAGCCATTGAAAAAAGCGAATTTGACGACGTTTGCAGACAGGCATGGTCAAGGCTTATGTGTTACACTGCCGCCATTGTATTCGTGAATAGATATAGATACGGATGTTTAAGAGTCTTTTTTCTGTGGTGCTCGCCGGTACGTTTTGCGCCGCGAGTCTTAATGTTGCCGCCGTCGAGGTGACCGAGCTGGACAGGAGTGCGATTAAGATCGTCGATCGCAGCCAGCAGGTAAAGAATCAGGCGCTAAGCCAGGCGATGCAAGAGGTGGTTTTGAAAAATACCGGCGATCGCGCCGCCCTCAGCGCGCCTTTGGTGGCCCAAGCCATTGCCGAACCAACCGCTTATATTCGTCAGTTTGGCTACCAGGAGCAGGGCGGCGAGCAGTTCCTGCAGGCTTCATTCGACCACAGTAAGATCATCAGCCTACTGCGTCAGGCTCAGCTACCCGTTTGGGGTAAGCAGCGCCCACTGACGCTGTTGTGGCTGGCACAGGAGAACGAGGGCAAGCGTGAGCTACTCAACGACTCCTCTGTGCTGGAGAGTCGCAGCCTGATCGCCAATATGTCGCAGACGCGCAGCGTGCCCATGCTACTGCCTATGATGGATCTCGATGATTCTATGGCCATCAGCGTCACCGACGTGCGTGGTATGTTTGCCGATACCGTGGCTAAGGCAAGTCAGCGTTATGGCAGTGACTACTTTGCCATGGTGTCGCTGGATAATCAGCCAGATGGCCAGGTGAGCTATCAGTTGTCCCTCTTCCCGGTAAATAGCGAGCAGCCGCTGTTTAACCCCTTGACCACACAATCGGCTCAGGTTACCGATATGGACGCGGCGGTAACGGCGATCTTCGAGGCGATCAGTCAATATTATGTGGAGCGCTACGCCATTGCCGATAGCGGCGAGGCGAACAGCACTCAGCTGACGTTCGTCGAGATCACCGACCGTCAGCAGCTGCTGGAGATTGAGAAATACCTGCATCAGCTCAGTGCGGTTAAGTCTGTGTCTCTGACTAAGCTGCAGGGGATCACCGCCGAGTTTTCCTTGCAACTCTTTGGCAGTGAAGAAGATCTATATCGTTTGATCAGCCTGGAGCCTAAGATCCGCGGCCTGGAGCAATCAAATAGCCCGGATCAGCTCAACAATCAGTCGCAACTGGGCGTCGATGAGAGGGTGGATCCGTTATCATCGTCACAGACTCCACGCCACGAGTATATTTGGCAAGGACGTTAAGGTAAGCTGGGCGCCTAATGGTAATATGCTGAGTGCTAAATTAGGCCGCCCAGGCAATACAGTTACAAGATAAGATCGAGATCCCTATACGTGTCACCCCATTCACCGGTACAACTTTCTTTACCCGTCTATCTGCCCGATGATGAGACCTTTAACAGTTATTATCCCGCGGCCGGTAACGACGAGCTGATCCAGAGCCTGCAGGCATCTGCCGAAGGGCGGGCCAACAAGGCCGTGTACCTATGGGGCCCGGTCAAGGCAGGGCGTACCCACCTGATGCACGCCACTTGTGCCAGAGCCAATGAGCTCAATCGTAGCAGCTTCTATCTACCGCTTGGCATACACGCCAGCATCTCCACCGAACTGCTAGAGGGTCTGGAACAGTTAGATCTCGTCTGCATCGATGATATCGATGCCATTGCGGGGCATCCTCTGTGGGAGGAGGCGCTGTTCGATCTTTATAACCGGGTGGCGGAACATAAGCGCTGCGCCCTGGTGGTGAGTGCCAGTGCAACGGCCAGCGATGCAGGATTTGCCCTGCCGGATCTGGTGTCTCGTATGCAGTGGGGGCTGACCTATCAGCTACAGCCTATGGCCGATGAGGAGAAACTGGCGGCGCTGCAACGCAGGGCTGCGATGCGCGGATTACAGCTGCCGGAAGATGTGGGGCGCTTCCTGCTCAATCGTCTGGCGCGGGATCTGCGTACCCTGTTCGATGTGCTCGATCGCCTGGACAAGGCATCACTGGTCCATCAGCGTAAGCTCACCATTCCTTTCGTGAAAGAGATGCTGCGCCTGTAGGGCTTGTTTTAATCGCGTTGGTCTCCTAGCGCTTTTAACGGTCAGCATTTTAGCTATCAGGATATCAAGTCGTTAACTACTCACCACAAAAAAGGCACCTTATCGGTGCCTTTTTACGTTAGATGCCTGTTTATCTAGCCAGCTATTTCTTGCGCTTCTTCAGTCCCAGGCCCAATTCGCGACCGCGAATGCGCGCGTAGAAGGGCAAGGTGACCATTAAGAGGCTCAGTAGTGCCACCTCGCAGATGGCGAAGACCAGCGCCGTCTCGGTGACATAGAGCAGGGTCAGGCCATGCAACATATAGAGGCAGATGATGAAACTTGCCCAGGCATAGGTGTAGGGCTGACCGGTTAAGATCCCCTTAAGCGGTGCCAGCAGGGGCAAGATCCACAGCAGGCTGAAGATCAGCGAATATTGTCCGGTCAATCCCTGATTGCCAAACCAGGCGGTCATCAACAGCAGCAGCGCCACATAGGCAGCGCGGCTAATTTGAAACAGTGTCTTTGAGCTCATTTCGACTCTCAGCCTTACAGAATGGCCAGTACGTTTTCTGGGGGGCGACCAATTGCCGCCTTACCGTTTGCCAGCACAATAGGACGTTCGATCAGCTTAGGAGTATCGACCATGGCCTGAATAAGCGCCTCGTCGTCGGTGACGTCGGCCAGGTTCAACGCCTTGTATTCCTCTTCCTTGGTGCGCATCAGCTCACGTGGCGCTAGGCCGAGCTTATCTAAGATGCTGTGGATCTCCACCTTGGTCAGTGGTGTCTTGAGGTATTCGATTACTTGGATATCGCAGGCTTTCTCTTCCAGCAGCGCCAGGGTCTGGCGGCTTTTAGAGCAACGAGGGTTATGAATTATGCTTACTTGCGTCATGGCAGTTCTATCCATATCTAGAAATTTGCCGCCATTCTACTGCAAAAGGTGAGCCGAGTCACAGGGCCTTGGCTCACCTTTATTGGTTTAAAGCAGTTTGTGATTGCTTTAAAGCAGTTCGAGCTGTTTCTTAGATTGTTTGAACTGACGGATCCTGGCCTCGATTTTAGCCAGTTGCAGCGGATTTTTCTCCGACAGCCGGTAAGCAAAGTTGAGCTGATCTATGGCGCCATCATAGTCCGCAGCCAGGGCCATGGTCTCCGCCTTAACAAAATGCTCCATGGCGCGGTTACCTGTCTGCTTGTAGGCATCGCTCAGCAACTGTAGCGGCAATTGATTCTGCTTATCGAGGAAGATCATATCTTCCAGCAGGGGAATGGCCTGTTTGGCCTTACCATTTTCGATAAGCGCGTTGGCCAGGTTGATGTTGATCACCTGAGAGGTGGGCTTGAGCTTGCGCTCACGGGTCAGTAGATCGATCGCCTGTTGATGCTCATGGCGCTCCAGCAGAAGATCTGTCTTAGTGTCGATATAGAAGAGGTTATTGGGATCTTTGGCGAGCAGCTTGTCTATGATGACCTCAGACTCCTTGGCCTTCTCGGCGCGCAGCAGAGCAAGTGCCTTACCGTACAGGGCCGCCTCTTCAAATTGGTAGCTGTTCTTTCTTATCTGGTCGTTAAATAGCGCCAGCGCCGCCTCTTCGCTGTAGCTAGAGAAGCGCACCTGAATACGCGCCTTGGCTAGCTGAAAATCCAGATTATCGGCCACATACCTGTGGGGATATTGCGCCGCCCGGTTTCTCGCCTCGGCAATTCGCGATTCGGGCAAGGGGTGCGTCAGCAACATCTGTGGCGGCTTAGTGGTAAAGCGATAGCGTGTGGCCAGCTTAGAGAAGAAGTCCGCCGCGCCGTTCGGATCGAAGCCGGCGTCGACCAAGATCTGCATGCCGATACGGTCTGCCTCTTTCTCGTGCAGGCGGGTGTAGTTGATCTGCGCCTGAGTCGCTAGGGCCTGGGTGGTCGCCATGGCGGCCATGCCCACCTGAGGCACCGCAATGGTGAGCAAGATAGCGCCTAGCAGACCCGCTATGGTCGCCGGAGAACTCTTCTGCTGGGCCTCGAGAGAACGCGCCAGGTGGCGCTGGGTGACGTGGGTGATCTCGTGGCCCAATACCGAGGCCAACTGGCTCTCGTTATCGGCGTTGAGGAACAAGCCGGTATGAACCCCCACATGGCCGCCGAAGAAGGCGAAGGCGTTGATCTCATCGTTTCTAAGCAGGAAGAAATAGAAGGGGGTCTTTACCCCTGTCGCGTGGGCCACCAAGCGGTTACCCAGTTCGGTCAGGTATTGATTGAGTACGGGATCGTTAAGCATGGGCGCCGATGAGCGGATCACCCGCATATAGGCGTCGCCGTAGCTGTTTTCTTTCTCCAGGCTGAAGGTGTTCACCGCAGCGGTGCCAAGATCCGGCAGATCGTTGTTGGCAAAGCCTAAGGGGGCGATAGAGAACAGGGCCATCGACAAGGCACCGGCAACCAGGGATTTTGCTTTGTTAACTTTACTCAAACTTATCCTTAGCGTTTATAGATAACTGGGTCTGCTTTGTTGGAACCAAATCGGGCCAATTAGTTCAGTTTCTCTGGCCCATGAGGCGAGCGGTTCGCCATCATTGTTCGCTTGTGGTTTCACTGGAGACTTAGGATAATAGCCCGAGTTTGCCTTTAGCAAGATCATTATGACTTTTATTGACTTAACCCACTACCGATGTCCCCTGGCCTTAGTTAAGCTAAAGATGGCGCTCAAGCAGTTGCCCTGTGGCGACGTGCTGCGGGTACAGCTTAAAGACAGTGGTTCACGCCAGGATGTGCCCAGGTTTCTTGAGAAGGCCAACTGGCAATATGTTGAAATACAAAATGATGCTGAGATCTTGGTGTTGTCGATAACCCGAGGCGACTAAATTTTATCTGGGGGAGTTTTAGATATCGACCCTAACGCGCCTTTAGATAGAAATGAGTCTTTAGCTTCAGAGGCACCGATTAATTATTTTTCATGATGCTCGATGTTGCAGACCTAAACGCTTAATTTACAGAGCGGTGGGTCTTGGTTTCTAAATAGGAAGAGTAGATGTTTTCAATCATTACCAATTGGTATAAAGAGAGATTTAGTGATCCCCAGGCGGTGACCCTGATGCTGATATTGCTCGGGATCGCCCTGATCATCTATTTTGCCGGCGGGCTCCTGGCGCCCTTGCTGGTCGCCCTGGTGCTGGCATTTTTGCTTGAATGGCCGGTAGCGCAGATGGTCAAGATAGGCATCAACCGCACCACGGGGGCCTCACTGGTACTTGTGCTGTTTGTTGGCGTGATGCTGCTGATCACCTTCGGCCTGGTGCCCAGTATCTGGCGTCAGGGGGTGGCTCTGGTGACGGATCTGCCTACCATGTTGGATAAAGGTTTCATCACCCTCAAGGGCTTCGTCGAGCTGTATCCGCAGTTTTTAAGTGTCGAGCAACTCGACGCCTCGGTGGGCGAGCTCAAGAAGCTGCTGGATACCCAACACATACTGGATCTGGGTAAACAGTTGATCGGCTACTCGGCATCACTTTTGGTGCTCATGGTCTACGCCATCTTAGTGCCACTGCTGGTGTTCTTCTTCCTCAAGGATAAAGATGAGCTGGTTCGCGGCAGCAAGCGTTTCATCCCCGCCAATCGCGACCTGGCCCGTAAGGTATGGCTGGAGATGAATCAGCAGATCTTTAACTACATTCGGGGCAAGGTGATCGAGATAGTCATCATAGGCGCCGCAAGTTATATCTTCTTCGCCATCATGGATCTGCGTTACGCCGCGCTGCTTGGGGTGTTGACTGGCTTCTCCGTGTTAATCCCTTATGTGGGCGCGACCCTGGTGACTCTGCCGATCGCTCTGGTGGCCTTCTTCCAGTGGGGCATAAGTCCGGAGTTTGGTTATCTGATGCTGGGCTACGGTATCATTCAGGCGCTGGATGGTAACCTGCTGGTGCCGATATTGTTCTCCGATGCGGTGGACCTTCACCCTGTGTTTATTATCGCGGCCGTACTGGTCTTCGGTGGACTCTGGGGCGTCTGGGGCGTCTTCTTCGCCATTCCGCTTGCCTCCCTAGTGAAGGCGGTGGTGAATGCCTGGCCTAAAGCCGATAAGCCTGAGCAGGAAAAGCCTAAGACTGAAGCAGAGCAGGGCGCTGGCTGATCTGTGTTTAAACGTTAAAGGAGCCGCTTGGCTCCTTTTTTGTGGCAAGTATACATAGAAAGTGTTTGTGGCTTATCTCAACGCCTGTTTGGCCGTCGCCGCCAGGGCGCGGTAGACAAGTGTGGTCTGCTTGGCCTTGATGTTCCAGTGTTGCCAATAGAGGGGCACCTTCATGGTGCAATCTGTGGCGATCAGTTTTAACGCGCCCCTTTGCAGCAGTGGTTCGGCCTGAAGATGGCCCACTAGGCCGTAACCCATGCCCAGCAATATCGCCTCCAGAAAGCTCTCGGAGGAGGGGATCTGATGCTCCCGCCATTGCTCAGGCTCAATGCCAAAATGCTCCCCTAAAAACTTCTCATGGAGCTTATCTTTGGTGGAGAACACCACGGCTGGCGCCTGACGCAACCGGCTAGGCGTTACACCATCGGCAAAATACTCCTGAATAAAGTCCTGGGTGGCAACACACAAGTACTCCATCTGGCCAAGGTACTCGCTGGAGCAGCCCGCCAGCGGCGCCTCTGTGGTGGTCACGCAGCCTACAGCCTCGCCGCTTTTCAGCAGATGGTGAGTGTAGGACTCATCGTCGACAATCAGCTCCAGCAGCCAGCGGTGGCGCTTAAACAGCTCGGCGAGGGCGGGCAGAAACCAGGTGGCTAGGCTGTCGGCATTCACGGCTATCTTCACCACTGTGGGCAGTGAAGGATCGTCGGCGTCGATCTCGGCGCTGAGTTCGCTCTCCAGCAGGCTTACCTGGGCGTAGTGCCTGAGCAGACGCTTGCCCATGGGGGTCGCCTGTACAGGATTACTGCGGATAACCAGGGTCTGGCCGACTCTCTCCTCTAACGTCTTGATGCGCTGGGACACGGCTGATTGGGTGATAAACAGAGCCTTGGCAGCGCGCTCGAAGCCGCCTTCGGCGATCACCACGCTCAAGGCTTTCAGGTGGGCGTAATCCAGCATGCTATTCTCCAGGCTCCTACTTTTAATGGTTATAAGCCTGGCTAATGATACATTAAATTTATTAGTTGGGTTTATTTTTAGAAGCTCGCTATGCTTGCAACCTCTCTTTCTAGTCGTGGTTATTTTGGAGTTTTCTCGTGCAAGCATTCATTCAGGGGATAGGTGTTGGTGGCAGCCTGATCATAGCCGTTGGGGCGCAAAACGCCTTCGTATTAAAGCAGGGGTTAAAGCGCGCCCATTCTTTACCTATCGCAGCCCTGTGTTCTTTTATCGATGCCGTGATGATCACCGCAGGCGTGGCGGGCCTCGGCCATCTGATCCTGGCATTCCCCTTAATCAAGGATATCGCCAGTCTTGGGGGGGCGGCCTTCTTGCTCGTCTATGGCGCTCAGGCTCTGCGCGCGTCATTTAACGCCCAGGGACTGGATACCGAATCGACCCAGGGGGCGGATACCCTGCGAGCGGCGCTGCTGACGACCCTGGGGATCAGCCTGCTTAACCCCCATCTGTATCTGGATACCGTTGTCTTGCTCGGCAGCATCAGCACTCAGTTCGAGCAGCAAGACAGGCATATGTTTGGCGCCGGCGCCGTGCTCGCATCATTCGTGTGGTTCTTCGCCTTGAGCCTGGGCGCCAGGTACTTAAGTCCACTGTTTAAAAAACCAAAGGCTTGGTGCTACTTAGACAGATTCATCTTCGTGACTATGTGGAGTATTGCTGCAGCGCTGCTATGGCCCTATGTTAAGGCCATGATGGGCTAATTGGTGGTTAAGCTGACTGGTTGTTGAGCTAGTAGCTGACGAATCTTTAGATAATAAAAAAGCCGGCATTGCCGGCTTTTTTGTCAAGGACTAACTAGCATTAGCTATTTTCTTGAATATATTTCAAGACAACTTCGTGGTGATCTTTGGTTTTGAACTTGTTGAAGATATGTTCGATGTTGCCGCTTTCATCAATGAGGAAAGAGGTGCGTACTACGCCCATGTTTTCACGGCCCATGAATTTCTTGAGTTGCCAAACACCGTAAGCTTCGCATACGGCATGCTCTTCGTCCGCGAGTAAGGTGAAGTTCAACTCCTGTTTGTTTGTGAAGTTTGTAAGCTTCTTCGGTGTATCAGGGCTAATGCCAATAATCACAACGTTTAGTTTATCAAGCTCTGATTTAGTGTCCCTTAGCCCACAAGCTTGGACAGTACAACCTGGTGTAGAGGCTCTTGGGTAAAAGTAGACGAGAACTTTCTTGCCTTTAAAATCGGCCAGGGAAACTGATTCATCATTTTGGTTTTGTAGGGTAAAGTCGGGGGCCTTGTCGCCCTGGGTTAAGGTTTTCATAGATCATCCTTAGGTTGTGTTTCGATACCCTGCATACGTTCGATATGACAGCTTAGGTTCATCTCTTCGGCGAGTGCGGCGATATTTTGTTCGAGTTTTTCGATATCGACCTTTTCCGGCACGTTGATGGTTAGGAAGACATTCTGCACCGGCTCACCGTCTGGGGTCTCCTCGGCGTGGGAGCGTACGGCGGCGAGATCCAGTGAACGATCGGCCAGGAACTGGGTGATACGCTTCATGGTGCCGCGCTGGTCTTTACCGTTGAAGGTCACTTCGAGGCGAGACACATAGTTTGGTGGTGTGTGCTGTGAGCAACGTTTCATTACCGTTAGCAGGCCAAGCTCGACACTCAGAGCAGGGAGGCTGGCTTCCATCTTAGTGATCGATGCCCAGGCGCCTGAAATCATCATGATCAAGGTAAACTCACCACCAAAGAGGGCCATACGGCTATCGACGATATCGCAATCGCATTCGCTTGCGAGTCTGGCAAATTTACTGACGATACCAGGACGATCAGAACCCAGTGCGGTAACGACCAGATGATTGGACATGAAATTCCCCCATTGATTGGTAACTCGTTGTACAAATAAGCGTCGATTGAATAATGTCGGCGTTTTTTAGGTGGCTTATGCTATCACAAGTTATCAGTTTTGAGATCCCTGTCGTGATAAAGAGTCAAACATTTGACCTAGGGGGAGCGGTGTTATCATTCTCTGTGATCTAGGGATACTTATGCTTGTTTTTACCTGTGAGCATCAGTACCATAGCCAGTCCTGAATCCTTGGGGAAATCACATGATAAACGGAAGCATCGTAGCCTTAATCACGCCCATGAATCGTGATGGCTCAGTCGATTATGCAAGTCTCGAGAAGTTGGTTGAGTACCATATTGAACAGGGTACTGACGCCATCGTTGCCGTTGGCACGACTGGCGAGTCAGCCACTTTACCTCTTTCAGAACATATTGAAGTGGTTGCCCACACGGTAAAATTCGCCGCCGGACGCGTCCCTGTGATAGGTGGTAATGGCGCAAACGCCACCGCCGAAGCGATCGAGCTGACCAAGGCGCAGGCCAACCTAGGTGTGGCCGCCATGCTAGGTGTAACGCCTTACTACAACAAACCGACACCTAAAGGCTTGGTTGCCCATTACAGAGCCGTTGCGGCCGCAACCGATATCCCACAAATTCTCTACAACGTGCCCGGCCGTACTTCGGTGGACATGTTGCCCGAAACCGTTGCCCAATTAGTCGACGTGCCAAACATCATAGGTGTGAAGGAAGCGACCGGCGATCTAAGCCGCGTGGCTAGGCTGCGCGAGCTGTGTGGCGATGGCTTCATGCTCTACAGCGGTGATGACGCTACGGCCCGTGAATTCCTGACCCTGGGCGGTAATGGCGTGATCTCTGTGGCCAACAACATAGTGCCTAAGCAGTTTAAACTGATGTGCGATGCGGCCCTTAAAGGCGATCTCGAGGCTGCCCTTAAAGCCGAGGCGCCAATGAAAGAGCTGTTCGGCGCGCTCTTCTGTGAAGCCAATCCTATCCCTGTGAAATGGGCGGCGCACCGTATGGGCTTGATCAGTCAAGGACATATTCGCTTGCCATTAACGGAACTTTCCGAGCAATATCATGGTCTGTTGCTAGAAGCGATGAAGAATGCCGGAATAGAGGTTCAATAATTAGATGCTAAAGCAAGTTACTCCAATCTTACTGGTTGCCGCCGTAACGGCCTGCAGCACGCCTATCGACAGACGCCAGGCTAACGGCGATGACGAATACGCCAATGTGACGTCTCAGCCCAAACTGGTGATCCCAGCTGGATTGAATCAGCCGAAATACAATACCGAGTTCGATATTCCTGAGGTCGGCAGTAAGGTCGATAAGACCTTGGTTGGCAAGAAACTCGACATTCGTCCGCCGCTTCAGGTACTGCCGATGGCAGAAGGTACCCATGTGGAGGAGTCAAGCGACAGCATCAAGATCGTGGTCGAGTCTATCGATAACGATATCGATCTGCGCAGCGAGCTGTTCAGCATCTTGGATGAATATTTTAGTCAGCACGAGATCAAGATCCTCAAAGAGGATAGAGATACAGGTGTGATTGAAACTGATTGGATTGAAAATCAGGAAGTTATCGATTCATCTCTGTGGGGTTCCGATGAAGTATATTCGGTGCGTCAACGCTATCGTTTCAGCGTCAACGTGCGTCCTCACGGCCGTAGCGGTAACCTTGCTATCGAATTGATTGATCACGAAGAGAGCTTCGATGGTAAGGCTCAGGATATCCTGCTTACCGGTGAAGATAAGCGCCGCTACACGGTGGATATGCTCAACAACACCATCGCTTATATGAGCGTCAAGCGTGCTAAGGCGATTAAGGCCAAGCGCCTGCGTGAGAGCCTGGGTATCGATGTGGATCTGGTTAAGGCGCCAGCAGTTGCCGAAAACGAGACGCCAGAGCAGAGCTTCTGGTTGGCCGATGCCAGCTACAGCCGCACCTGGGACCGTCTGCGTATCGTACTGCCTGAGCTGGGCTTTGAGATCGTCGATATGGATAGCAACAAGGGGCTTTACTATATCAATGTGAGCGACGATTCTGGCTTCTGGAGTTCATTGTGGAGCGATAAGAAGCTGCCGATGGAAGAGGGCTCTTATCGTCTGCAGATTGAGCAAGACAAGAGCGACACTTCTAAGACTCGCATCTACCTCAAAGATAAGGAAGATAGCCCTGTGAGCAATGAAGTGGTCGAGGCCGTTTACGATGGCATGGCCGAGCTGATGAGCGAAGACCGTAAGGTTAGATAAGCTCAACTCAGTCAGAGAAATGCTTAGATGAAGAAAGAGGCCAAAAGGCCTCTTTTTTTGTGCGCATTTTTTAGCTCCATCAAGCCTGAGTATGGAATCCTGTCAGGCCGAACCTCTTCCTCGCTTCTCTCTCCTTTAACCACTTATTTAAAACAAAGGTGCCAGCCTCAGATCTGTCTTGTTTAGAGTAGCTATTTTAAGTGTGGCAGTAGATGGCGAGTGGGCCTTCTATGCCATATAGTTAGTGAGATTGTCGGTCATAAGTTTGATGGAGTATATCTGCCGAGGTTGAGATGCCAGCTAAGGTGCCACTGCAGGATGTAGACGCAAAATATCTAAAGATCATCAGTGAGTTTGCCATCGACATGCTCTCTCTGAGCGGCGTGGATGAGATCCTCTGGCATCTGGCGCAGAATGTGGTCTCCCAGCTGGGGTTCGATGATGTGGTGGTCTATCTGCTGGATCCCGCCCGGGGTGTCTTGATGCAGAAGGCCAGCTTCGGCGACAAGAATCCCAGCGGCCATGAGATCCTCGCGCCCATAGAGCTCAAGCTGGGGGAAGGGGTGGTTGGTACCGTGGCCAAGACCAAGCAGCCCCTGAACGTTACCGACACCCGGCTGTTCCCCAACTATATCGTCGATGATGCCCCAAGGCTCTCCGAGCTTGCCGTGCCCATGTTGATGGAGGGGGAGGTGATCGGAGTGATTGATACCGAACATCCAAAGAAGAATTTCTACACGCCCCAGCATGAGCGAATTTTATTTGCGCTGGCCTCTATCGCGGCGCTGAAGATCCACAGAGCCAATAATCTGGTGACGCTGCAAAAGCGGGTGGCCGAGCTGGAATATGCCAGCAAGATCCAAGATACCCTGTTTGCCATCGCCGAGATCATCTTCGAGACCGACTCCATCAAGGCCTTCTACCAGAAACTGCACACCTGTATCGCCCGCCTGCTCAAGGCTGACAACTTCTATGTGGCGCTGCTCAGCGATGATGGCCAAACCTTGCACTTTCCCTACCACGTGGATCAGTACGATCAGCTTGCAGAAGACGCCCAGTTGCCCCTGTTACCGACCCGTCTTGGGATCACAGGCTACGCGCTGCTTAAGAATCGGCCGCTGTTGGCCCATGAAGGGCAGATTCAGGCGTTGGTGGATCAGGGGGAGATTGTGATCAATGGCGCCATGCCAACGGCTTGGCTCGGGGTGCCCTTTGGCGACGAGGCGTTTCGCGGCATCGTCGTGGTGCAGAGTTATCATGGTGATTATCGTTATAGCGAAGCCGATCAGCAGCTGCTGGTGTTTACCGCAAAACATATACGTAACGCCATCAGCCGCATGAAGCTCAAGGCCAACCTCACCGAGATGGCTCTCTATGATGGCCTAACTGGACTGCCCAATCGCACCCTGTTTATCGACCGCCTCAATCAGGCCATCGCCAAACTGAACGACGCGTGTATCGACGCGACCTCTTCTAAAGGCCTTGGTTTGGTGTTGCTGGATATCGACCATTTTAAGGCGGTTAACGATACCTATGGTCACCATCTCGGGGATGAGCTACTCAGGGTGTTTGCCGAGCGCATCCATGCCGCAATAGCGAACCAGGATACCTTTTGCCGACTCGGGGGAGATCAGTTTGGCCTGCTGTTGGTGGATATCAATTCAGAGGCGCAGTGCCTCGAGCGGGTAGAGGCGCTGCGAGAGCAGATGCAAGCCATGTTAGATCTCGGCGGGATCTCGCTGAATCTGTCCGTCAGCATGGGGCTGGTGACCTGTTTCTTATCTGGGATGGCGGCGACGGATCTGTTGCGCCGGGGCGATCAGACTCTACTTAGGGCCAAGCTGATGGGGCGCCATAGGCTATGTGTGTTCACAAGTGGCGAGCAGGCAGAGCTGCAGGAGACGCAGATATGTCAGGCGTTTCAGCAGGCCGCAGATCAAGGCGAGCTCTATTTCAGTTTTCAACCTCAATACCGGCTCAAGGATGGCAAACTCCTTGGGGCAGAGGCGTTGCTACGTTGGCAGCATCCAAGACTAGGTACCATCTCACCACGACGATTGCTTGCGCCGCTGCGCCGACAAGGCGCCCTCGAGCTGGTGGATGCCGTGATCGCTAAGCTTATCCTGGCTCATCTTAAGCGTTATCACGGCGCCTATCCCGAGGGATTTCGCCTCAGCGTAAACATCGCCAGTGACGGCTGCGCCTTGTTTGATGAGCTGCAGAGAATGGCTGGGGAGGGCATTGAGCTGGCATCTTATCTGGGCATAGAGATCCCTGAATCCAGCCTAGGCGCCTCGTTTGAGGCGGTAGTTTGCTGTATCGCACGGGCAAAATCCCTCGGTGTGCTGGTAAGCCTGGATGATGTAGGTGCCAGCCACGCTACTTTTAAATATCTGCAGGAGTTCAGGTTCGATCGCCTCAAGATAGCCCAAGGGCTCATCAGCCCCATGGAGATGGCGTATGACAACCAGGTTATTTTGGAGACCATCATCAATCTCGCCAGTACGCTGAATATCGATACTCTGGCGCAGGGGATTGAAACCCGCGAGCAGTATCAGACGATGCAGGCCCTGGGATGCGACTATGGTCAGGGGGAGTTTATGAATCCCTCCGTCAGCGAGGAAAAGCTACTGCTTATGCTGACAGAGTCCCACCTATATAGATGATCCAACGTGTCATTTTGTGATTGATACCATACTCCTTTGTCGCTCACGTCGGGCGTAAATGTAAATGGTGTGTTAAGTTTGTAAGCAAAGGTAAAACGCCTTGAAGCACTTATATTCCTAGGTAAACTACCGATAACATAACGCGCATTCTTTCGGAAGATTGATGAAAAAAACGATAATAATCTCAATGCTTTTAGCGGCGGGCGCCGCCACCTACTATTTCACTCAGCAAACCGAAACGCCTAAGGGGCCACGCGGGCGGCCTACGCCTAACGTGGTAGTGGCAAAGGCCGAAATGCAGCCGATTCGTGACGAGGTCGAGGCCCTGGGAACCGGTAAGGCCAACGAATCGATCACTGTAACCCCAAAGGTCACCGACATGGTGACCGAGATTAATTTCAACGACGGCCAGATGGTCGATAAGGGCCAGCTTCTGGTGCGTTTGCAAGACAGAGAGCAGATCGCCCGCGTGACTGTGGCCCGGGTGAAGATGAAAGACCATGAGCGCGAACTGGCGCGTATCAGCTCCTTGGTCACCAGTCAGACGGTGGCGGCACTGGAGCGCGACAGGCTGCAGACCCTTATTGATACTGCCAAGGCCGAGCTGGAACAGGCAGAATCTTCCCTCAAGGACAGACGCATACTGGCGCCATTTTCTGGACGCCTGGGTCTGCGTCAGGTGAGTCAGGGCAGCCTGGTAACCCCAGGTACAGTGATCACCACGTTAGATGATATCTCCACCATCAAACTGGACTTCTCCGTGCCAGAGCGCTTCCTACAGTCTCTGGCGATAGGTAAGTCGGTCGAGGCCAGTGCCGTGGCCTTCGAAGGCGAACTCTTCACCGGTAAGGTGGTCTCTGTCGATAGCCGCATCAATCCGACCACCCGCGCCGTGACCGTGCGGGCCGAGATCCCCAACAAGGGAATGCGTCTGCTACCCGGCATGTTGATGAAGGTGAAGCTTATCAAGCAGAGCCGCGAAGCACTCATCATCCCTGAGGCGGCGATTATCCCGATTCAGAAAGATCACTTCGTCTATCTGGTGAATGATGAGAACGTGGTCGAGCGTCGTCAGGTGCAACTAGGTCTGCGTAAACGCGGCTGGGTTGAGATTGTCGGCGGCGTCGATGTCGGTGAGCAGGTGATGGTGCGCGGCATTCTCAAGGTGCGCCCAGGCGATACCGTCAAGGTGCAGTACAGCGAACATTTCAGTTTCAACCAACAAGCGAAGGTGGAGCCGCTAGCATGATCTTGACGGATTTGTCGGTAAAACGACCGGTTTTTGCGTCCGTCATCAGCATGTTATTAATCGCCTTCGGTCTGGTTTCCTTCGATAAACTCCCACTGAGGGAGTATCCCAATATCGATCCGCCGATCGTCTCGGTACAAACCAACTATCGCGGCGCCAGTGCCGCCGTGGTGGAGAGTCGCATCACCCAGCTGGTGGAAGACAGGATCAGCGGCGTCGAAGGGATCCGCAACATCAACTCCTCTAGCAGCGACGGTCGCTCATCCGTAACCTTAGAGTTCGACGTCGGCCGTGATATCGAGGCGGCGGCCAACGATGTCCGTGATCGTATCTCGGGCCTGCTCAACAACCTGCCGGAAGAGGCCGATCCCCCAGAGGTACAAAAAGCCAACGGTGGCGATGAGGTGATCATGTGGCTCAACCTGGTCTCGGATCAGATGAACACCTTGCAGCTCACCGACTATGCCCGCCGTTACCTGGTAGATCGCTTCTCGGTGATCGATGGTGTGGCAAATATACGTATCGGTGGTGGTAAGGTGTACGCCATGCGGGTGTGGATCGACAGGCAGGCCCTGGCGGCCCGTAACCTGACGGTATCGGATATCGAATCTGTGCTGCGCTCAGAAAACGTCGAGCTGCCGGCTGGTTCGGTGGAGTCTCAGGACAGACACTTCACCGTGCGTCTAGAGCGTACCTTCAAGACGGCGGAAGATTTTAACAATCTGGTGCTGGCCGAAGGGGAAGATGGTTACCTCATCAAGCTGGGTGACGTGGCCAGGGTGGAGATTGGCTCGGAAGAGGAGCGTATTACCTTCCGCGGTAACCGCGAGGCCATGATAGGCCTTGGGATCTCCAAGCAATCGACCTCCAACACTCTGGAAGTGGCCCGCGCCGCCAACGCCCTGGTGGATAAGATCAATCCGACACTGCCTGCCGGCATGGAGATCAAACGCTCCTACGACAGCTCAGTGTTTATCGAGGCCTCCATCAAGGAGGTGTATCAGACCCTGTTCATCGCCATGTTCCTGGTGATTGTGGTGATCTATCTCTTCCTGGGCAGCGTGCGCGCCATGTTGATCCCGGCGCTGACGGTACCCGTTTCCCTGATGGCGACCTTTATCGTGCTCTACGCCCTGGGTTACACCATTAACCTGCTGACCCTGCTGGCGATGATTCTGGCTATCGGCATGGTGGTGGATGATGCCATCGTGGTGCTGGAAAACATCCACAGACGCATCGAGGAGGGCGACTCGCCCCTCAAGGCGGCCTACTTAGGTTCTCGCGAGGTGGCCTTTGCCGTGGTGGCGACTACTCTGGTGTTGGTGGCCGTCTTTATGCCAATCACCTTCCTCGAGGGAGATCTGGGTAAACTCTTTAAGGAGTTTGCGGTGGCCATGAGCGCCGCGGTGATCTTCTCGAGTCTGGTGGCCCTGACCCTAAGCCCCATGATGTGCTCTAAGCTGCTTAAGCCTGCCGGGCAAGATCCTTGGCTGGTGCGCAAGATAGATGCAGGCATGAACTGGCTGTCGGCCGGTTACCGTGCAACGCTTAAGCGCGCCATGGTCCACCCCTTTATCGTCAGCTCGCTGGTGGTTATCGCCTTAGGGCTTAGCGGCTATCTGATGACTAAGGTGCCGCAGGAGTTTGCGCCTCAGGAGGATAGGGGATCTATGTTCCTTATCGTTAACGGTCCTCAGGGAGCAAGCTTCGAGTATATCAGCCCCTACATGGATGAAATTGAAAATCGCCTGATGCCGCTGGTGGACAGCGGTGACATCAAGCGTCTGCTTATTCGTGCGCCGCGCGGCTTTGGTCGCAGTGCCAACTTCTCTAACGGCATGGCGATCATAGTACTGGAAGACTGGGCAGACCGTCGCAGCGCCTTCGAGATCATAGGTGACATTCGTGCCCGTCTGTCGGATCTCGCCGGTGTGCGCGCCTTCCCCGTGATGCGTCAGGCCTTCGGCCGCGGCGTGGGTAAGCCGGTGCAGTTCGTGCTGGGAGGCCCAAGCTATGAAGAACTCGCCAAGTGGCGCGACATCTTGTTGGAGAAGGCTAAGGAGAATCCTAACCTGGTCGGCCTGGATCACGACTATCAGGAAACCAAGCCTCAGCTGAGGGTGGTGATAGACAAAGATAGGGCGGCGGACCTTGGGGTCTCTATCTCGCATATAGGACGCACGCTCGAGTCTATGCTGGGCTCGCGTCTGGTGACCACCTTTATGCGTGACGGCGAAGAGTATGACGTGATCATCGAGGGTAACCGGGATAATCAGAATACCGCCAGCGATCTGAGCAACATCTATGTGCGCTCGGACCGCAGCCGTGAGCTGATCCCGCTTGCTAATCTGGTCTCGGTAGAGGAGTTTGCCGACGCCAGCCAGTTAAACCGCTACAACCGTATGCGCGCCATTACCATAGAGGCCAACCTGGCCGATGGTTATAGCTTGGGTGAGGCGCTAGATTACCTTAACAATCTGGCATACACCTATCTGCCGGCCGAGGCGGTGATTAGCTACAAAGGGCAGTCTCTGGACTATCAGGAGTCTGGCAGCTCTATGTATTTCGTCTTCCTGCTGGCGCTGGGTATCGTCTTCTTGGTACTCGCGGCCCAGTTCGAGAGCTATATTCACCCTATGGTGATCATGCTGACCGTACCTCTGGCCACCTTGGGCGCCCTAATCGGCCTCTGGGTGACAGGCCAGAGCCTGAACATCTATAGCCAGATAGGCATCATCATGCTAGTGGGGCTGGCGGCCAAGAATGGTATCTTGATCGTCGAATTTGCCAACCAGCTGCGGGATAAAGGGATCGAATTCGACACTGCGATCATCCAGGCGGCAAGCCAGCGTCTTCGTCCTATCCTGATGACGGGGATCACCACGGCGGCCGGTGCTATTCCGCTGGTGTTGGCCCAGGGCGCCGGCGCCGAGACACGCTTCGTGATCGGCGTGGTGGTGTTGTCGGGTATCATACTGGCGACCTTCTTTACGCTGCTGGTGATCCCGGTGGCCTATGGCCTGATCGCCAGAAATACCGGTTCGCCGGAGGAGATCAGTCAGCGATTGGACGCCGAACTAGCACAAGATCAACATCACGAGTCAGGCCTGAGAAATGCCGACTAGATAAATGAGAAGGCCAATCGCAAGATTGGCCTTTTTTGTCTCCTTAAGACACTTATCTGGTTTTTGATTCAGCGACTGCAATGGTTTTTGGAACTGTATGGTCAGCTTGACAGCTTCTTAAAAACTAAAGCAAAAAACTTCATTCAAAATCGCTAAATAATAGGATTTGACCACTAACGTCTCATTAACAAGTGACGGCGAATATAGTAGAGTGAAAACAGAACTTGGTTGCAACAGGGAGAATGCAGATGACATTATCAATCGAGACTAAGCAGCATCAACCCAAGTCGGCGCCTGCAACACTGCAGAAAAACGCCATTCGAGTCGATGGACGCCTCAGCATGAGTCGAGAAGCGCTCGACTTCAAATCTTTTAGCTCAAATTGCCTCTATGGCCCATACCACCTGCCACTTAAAGAGATCGTCAAGGTGGAGACCTGTTGGGGCAAGGGCGCCGGGATCTTACCGATCACGCCAGATGGGATCCAGGTGAGCCTAAGTAATGGTGATCGCTATCAGTTTATCGTCGCCGATCCCGAGGCCTGGGTGAAGAGCCTCTCTTCATAATCAGGTGCACAAGGTATTAGCTGGTTGCCAGCTCTTTTAAAGGTCTGACTTTAAGGCCTGACTTTAAGGCCTGATTTTAAGATCCTATTTTTATGGTAAGTGCAACAGGCGATAGCGACTAATACATGACGCTAATATCTGGACCTTGTGCATTTCATTAGCACTAACTAAAAGGCGAGTCCTGTCTGGGCTGGCCTTTTTTGTTTTACCACTTCCTTTATGTTTTCACTGTATTTCTAGCTATTTCTTTGCTTTGCGAGTTCTTTACTTCATGGCTTAGTTACATTTCAGATCGGCAAGCCCAGAGCAATTACCAACATGGCACTAGACATAGCTAAAGCCAAGCATGCACAGCGCATTCACTCCTTTTCAGTCTATTACCCAGGTTGACGTTTCTTGACGCAAAAAGTTTGTCATAGGTAAGGCCTTTGTAATTAATCTGTTAAGGAAATTTATGTTAATTAAACAACGCAATTGGAAATTGGCTCTGCTGGCTGGGGTGGCTGTGATGACGGCCGCCTGTGACTCGGATGAGACCAGCAGTGACGCTGCGGCCTACATTCAGTTTTATAACGCCTCGCCCAACAGTGTCGCAACCCACTTGGTGCTGGATGAGCATGCCTATACCGCGGTGGAGTTTAGCGATGCCTTGCCTCGCTATCAGTATGCGCTAGGAGAGGCCGAGGCCAGTATTCGCGGCTATGATGCAGGTGGTGATACGGTCGAGCTGCATGAATTCTCATTGAATCTCAAAGATGGCGACAATCACCTGTTTGTGCTTATCGGCGACTATGAGAGTAGCGAATACTTAGACATACGTTATGAACGCAGCGAGATGGATGAGATCAACGATGATGCCGACAGCGACGAGAGCAAGATGCAGCTCTTGGCGGTGCACGCTGCCATGGGCGAGGGGGCCTATGATCTGTACCTGGCCAAGGCCGGTTCGAGCTTCAGTGAGGCTGAGTTACTGGGCAGCCTCAGCTATAAGGAGAATACAGAGGCTGTGATGCTGGATACCGGGGAGTATGTGCTCTATCTGACTGAACCGGGCGAGAGTCAGCCAGTATTTCGCACCAGTACCATGGTGTTAACCAGCGAGACGGTCAATAAGCTGGTGCTGCATAACAGCTTCGGTCCGGGTGAGCCTAAGTTGGTTGTGGATAATGTCGACTCGACCGGCACGCCTGTAGGGTATGTCAATCAGGATGCCGATGCCGAGTTCAGGGTCTACAACGCCATGAACCAGGCGCGATCGCTCGACCTTCAGCTGAGCAGCGATGCCCAGAATATTAACCTGGCGGCGCTTTCGCCCCATACCCTGAGTGATTTCAGCGCGATAGATTACAACGACTATGGCGTTAGCGTGTTCGATACAGGTTCTGCTGATCTGCTGGCCAATAACCTGCTGGTGACCTTCAACCAGGATGAGAGTAAGACCTTAGTTATCTATGATAATCAGGCGGGGGAAACCTTGGGTATGACCATCGCCCACGATCACAGGCCGAACGCCTTCGAGCATACCCTGACGGTAGCCAATCTCATCGACACCTACGACAGCCTGGATCTCTACTTAGTACGCGATGGTGAGACCATAGATACGGCGGCCTATAAGCTGACTTACCTGAGCTTCACCGAGCTGGCGCAGATCAACCTGCCGACAGACGATTATGATATCAGCCTGGTACACAAGGAGGATAACGGCACCTTGACCTTAGTGTATCAGTCGGATGCGCAGGCTATTGAGCAGACGGGCAATTACACCTTAGTGCTGAGCCGGGACGAAACCCAGCCATTGGGGCACAGGGTTATGCTGTTCCAATAGGAAAGTGAAATGTTTGAGCTGACGAAATAAGGCTTATTAAGATGCGCAATAAAAAAGGCTTACCTGGGTAAGCCTTTTCTGTAGCGATGCGAAATTGTCGAGTCTAGCGACTATTTTCATCTGAGCTGTTTTTATCTGCGCTAGCTTTGTCTGGGCTGGCTTTATCTGCGTTAGCCTTGTCTAGGCTATCTTTGCCTGCGCTATCTTTGCCATGTTTGTCATTAGCGCTTTGGTTTTTTACCTCAGGCTTATGATGGGGCTTGCCAAATTGCGTCATCTTAAACTTGTTGCTGTATTTGAGCACCGCCAGGTTACTGGCGATCACCCCAAGCACTAAGATGATGATGAGCCAGACTTCGAGACTCGACATGGCTATTTCCCTCTCCTGATTCAGTAACGGCTAGTCTACCGCAAGGCGTGCTTCGCAGATGCGAATATCTTCTGGGGTATCGACCTCGGGCGAGTCGAAGGCGCTGATGGCAACCTTGATCCTGTGGCCATGTTCCAGTGCGCGCAGCTGCTCAAGCTTTTCGAGATCTTCTAAACGGCCAAGTGGCAGCTTATTGAAGGTTCTGACAAACTCGCGGGTGTAGGCATAGACGCCCAGGTGTTTGTAGACCGGGTAGTCATCTGTGTCACGGCCGAAGGGGATGCGGGCGCGAGAGAAATAGAGGGCGTTAAATTGGTTGTCGAACACCATCTTGACGTGCTTGGGATCGTTAAGCTCATGCTCTTCGGTGATCTCATAGCCTAGGGTCGCCATGCCGAACTCCCCTGGATGACGCTCAAACAGTGTGATGATCTGCTCGATGGAGATAGGATCGATCAGCGGCTGATCGCCCTGCAGGTTGATCACCAGGTCATCGTCCGCCAAGCCAAGCTGGGTGATGGCATCCTCGATTCTGTCGGTGCCGGAGGCAGCATTGGCATCTGTCATGACTACCTTGCCGCCAAAGGCTTCCACGGCCTCCTTGATGCGCAGATCGTCGGTGGCCACATAGATGGCAGTTAAGCCTTTTGCCAGCGCCGCACGCTCGTAAACGTGCTGGATCATCGGCTTACCGTTAATCGGCGCCAATGGCTTACCCGGAAAACGGCTTGAACCATAGCGAGCAGGGATTAACAGAGTCACATTCATTTGGATATACCTATCAGTTACAGTGTGCCGCAGTGCATAAGAGAAGGGGCTCGCTAGGAGCCCCTTACACCTTGAGCTTACAGGTTAGATTCGACGGAACAGTTTAGTCAACATTTCGTCTGTGACTTTCTCTTCCCAACCTTCGCCATAGACGTTGGCCCATAGTGGCCCCATGCTCTTGGTGACGGCAACCATCTTAGCGATGGTTTCATCTGGCAGATCTTTACAGATGTTCTTAGGCAGTGTGATGTTGTGCTTGTCCATCATCTGACGGAACTCGGCCACACCCTCAGGGTAGAACTCTTCCAGCACGTCGAACGCCAGACAGTTACCGATACCATGGTGGTAACCCAGTACATAGCCAAGGCCGTATGAAACGGCGTGACAGGCGCCAACCTGGCTATAAGCGATGCTCATGCCGCCCATGTAAGAGGCCATCATCAGCTTGTCGTCTTTCTCAGGGTGATCGTCTAAGAAGACTTCACGGCAAAGATCCATCGACTTCTCGGCGAAGGCCTTGGCAAATTCGTTCAAGAAGGTGCCTTGTAGCGACTCGACACAGTGGATGTAGCAATCCATACCTGTGTAGAACCACTGGTCTGTCGGCACGCCGTCGATCAGCTCTGAGTCCATGATGATCTGGTCAAATACCGTGTAGTCAGAGTTCAGACCTAGTTTACGAACAGGACCACACAGTACCGCGGTGCGAGAGGCCTCGGCGCCGGTACCAGAAACCGTTGGGATACCAATATGGTGAACCGCTGGATTCTTGATCAGATCCCAACCCTGATACATGGCGCTGCCACCTGGGTTAGTCAACATGAGTGACACTGCCTTGGCCAGATCCATAGTGGAACCGCCGCCCAGACCGATAACGCTGACAGGTAGCTTGCTGTTGAAGGCTTGTACCTGCTCGGTGAGGTTGTCTACCTGCTCTGTGGTTGGCTCGTCGTCTACATTAACGTAGATCACGAGATCCTGTGGCTTAGCGGGCACGCGCTGGGCGAGGGGCTTGTCCTGATGCACATCATCAATCAGGAAGACCACGAAATCGTCGCCTTGCTTACGCTCTTCCTCGAGCACTGTATCCAGTTGCGCGAAAGAACCACGACCAAAGATCATTTTTGGTACGCATTTGAAATTTTTAAAACTCATTACAGCATTCTCCATTGAGACATCTAGTGTAAAAAGTAACGTCGCAGGGCCGAGTTGGCCACTGCGACAGGGAATTTGAGAGACGCTAATTAAGCGGCGAAGGCGCGCTTGATGTTCTCGATGCGCTGGGCGATCTCTTCTTCAGTCCAAGAGAGCTTGATCAGCATCGAAATGGTGCGGCTCATGATGGCATCAGACTTAGGCACAGACACCTGAGTATAGTCAGGTTTGTCGGCAATTAATGTGATCGGCAGAGCGGCTGGTGATTTAAGCTCTTGAATGTGTTTCCAGTTTGACAGGTAGTGCCAGTTGTTCACATACCAGTAGAAGCAGCCGTCAACGCCGTTTTCGGCCAGTTTCTTGCTGATCTCTTGGGTGCGGGCCTCGGTAGGTAGCATGAAGCTTAGGAAACCGGCTGAGTCGCCATCTGGATCCGGGATCTCGCGGAAGCTCACCTCTGGCAGCTCGGCCATGGCATCTTTAAGCAGCTTCTTGTTCTTGCGCTGGATGTCGATGATGGTGTCTAGCTTACGCAGCTGCGCAAGGCCAAGCGCCGAGTTCATCTCAGAGATGCGGAAGTTCAGACCCATGATAGGGTGACTCTCTGCGCCGCGATCGTTACCGACATGGTCGTGGCCATGGTCAGAGAACATATGGGCGTGGTTATAGATGGTCTCATCATTAGTGATCACCGCGCCGCCTTCACCACAGGTGATGGTCTTAACAGAGTCAAATGAGTAGCAGCCTACATGGCCGATAGTGCCCAGTGCCTGACCCTTATAGCTACCGCCGATCGCCTGACAGGCATCTTCCAGCAGCACCAGGTTGTGCTTCTCACAGATAGCCTTGATCTCATCCATCTTGGCCATAGAGCCACACATGTGTACCAGATTAACCGCCTTGGTACGCGGGGTAATAGCGGCTTCAATGCCTTCTGGTGACAGACACAGGGTCTCGTCGATCTCGGCAAATACGGGAACGGCGCCGGCCATAAACACGGCTTCGACAGAGGCCACGAAGGTAAATGGAGGAACGATCACTTCATCGCCTGCGCCTATGCCTGCGGCGGCCAGTGCCGTCTGCAGGGCAGCGGTACCGCTCGAAAGCAAGTGGGCGTGTTTGACATTCATCTTCTCGCAGAGCAGTTGCTCCATCTCACGCGTCTTCCAGCGGTCATTACGCATGTGATCAAAGTTGTAACGGAAGGTAAAACCGTTTTCCATTACGTCAGCAACTTCCTGCTTCTCTTCAGGACCAAATAATTCAAAACCAGGCATGGAATAGTTCCTTAGCATTCGCTGCGCCCGCGGCGCGAAAAATAAATCAAAGCGAATTATAAACGCGATGGGTGTAAAACTGCGATGTTTATTAAGGAATATTTACTGAAATAAGCGGCTTTTTTTGGCTTTTAGGCGAGGGGACTTAGTGATAGCGCATGATTTGACCATCATGCGCTGGGATTGCCGCTCCTGAATGGGATGCAGGCCTGTACGAAAGAGCAAGATGGCCCGTATCTGATGGAGAATTTAGCCTAGCGGCGGGCAAAGGTCTCGTTGTCTACCGTGACGTCGAGATCCGACAGCAGGCCGTTTTCGACGCTGTAGATCCAGCCGTGTACCGCCACCTTCTGACCGCGTTCCCAAGCGTCTTGCACTATGGTGGTGCTGGCGACATTGCCAACCTGTTCGATGACGTTGAGCTCACACAGGCGATCGAAGCGGGTCTTCTCATCAAGCTCGGCCAGTTCCTTGGCGTGCAGGCGATGGATATCGCGGATATGACCCAGCCAGTTGTCTATGAGTCCGAGGCGATCATTGCCCATGGAAGCCTTGATGCCGCCGCAGCCGTAGTGGCCGACTACCATGATATGTTTAACCTGGAGCACCTCAACGGCATATTGCAGTACCGAGAGGCAGTTGAGATCCGTATGGATCACCATGTTGGCGATGTTTCTGTGAACGAACACCTCGCCCGGCATGAGGTCGATGATCTGGTTCGACGGTACCCGGCTGTCCGAGCAGCCAATCCACAGATATTCGGGATTTTGCTGTTGGGCCAGTTGTTCAAAGAACTTAGGATTCTCTTCCAGGATGCGGTTGGCCCAGCGGCGGTTGTTGTCGAACAAAGGTTTAAGTAGTTTCATTTAGTTAAAATCATGTCTATGAAGAAGATTTTGCAGGGCAGCATTCTAACATCAAATAGTTACCCTGCTGGTCTACTCAGTCTAGATGCTATCCCTTAACTAGGGCTAATCCGGATAGCCGTCGACCTGAATGTTCGCCTTATCCTAAGTGCTTTCCGAAGAAGTCACTCAGATGCTGATTGATCCACTCACTCTGTTCCAGTGTCGAGATATGCCCAGCCTCGGGGATATGCAAAAACTCGCTGCCGTCGATGGCATCGTGCATCAGATAGGCCTCCAGCACGGGTCTGGGCTTGTCCTGGGTGCCTGTCATGATAAGGGTCGGCAGGGTGAGCTGTTCGATATCTTCCATGATGTCGCGGCGACCGAAGATGATGCGGCCAAGGCGCGATATGCTCTCCAGCCGTTCTGGCGCAATGCTCGCGAGCGACGCCTTGAAGGAGGCGATAAGCTCGGGCTGTGTTTGCTCGACATTGTCACTAAAAAATAGCGGCGCAATCTGCTCGATCAGCGGCTCAGGTAACCGACCTGCGGCGATCATGGCATCGAGCATGGCGTAATACTTGGCGCGGCTGACTTCAGGTTCGAAGCCGAGGAAACAGCCCATCATCACCAGGGTCTTGACCCGGCGCGGCGCCATCAGGGTCAACTCGGCGCCCCACATGCCGCCAACTGACAAGCCAAGAATGGAAAACTCATCGATCTCCAGGCTGTCCATCAGCGCCAGATAGTGCTGGGCCAGATGTTTGAGTGAGCGGCAATCGTTTGGGAGCAGATCAGAATGACCATGCGCCCAGAGATCGGGCACGATACAGCGGTAGTGCTGGCTCAGGTGGGCGATCTGCGGCGCCCACATGGCGCTATCCCAAAGGTAGCTGTGGCCCAGCAGGAGTACCGGACCCTGGCCGATATCCAGATAGCTCATCTGCTGGCCGTTTAGATTGAAACTGTGACGAAAACTGTCGAGGTTCATGGGAAATCACTTCTTGATAATGGGGTTAACCGGCCCGTTTGGTGAGGGCGCGACGAAATAGACGTAGCGGGAAATCAGCGCCTCCAGACGGGTGAGAATAGGGCCTTTAAGCTCGATATCCGCTTGCTCGAGCCGCGCCTTAAGCTTATCTGTATCGAAGGCGGCCAGATACGTATCGGCGAGGGGATAATAACTCAGGTGCCAGGGCTCTGGGCTGACGCCACTTAGACCCAATTGATAAGGAAAATAGAAGCCGAAATCGGCGGCATTTGCCATTAACCACAGATGCAGCAGATGACAGGGCCCGCCAGGGAGATATTCGCTGTCGACGAGTTGTAACGATTCACGGCTGACGTTTTTGCCATCAAACAGGTCGAGATCTGTGCCCCAGTGATGGCGCGACATGCCGGGCAGGGCCGACCAGAGCAGGATGGCATCTAGCAGCTGATTATCGTCTAAGCGCTGGATATCTATGGGGCGAGAGGCCTTGTCTAGAACAGGCCTTTTGCCACTCGCCTTGGCATTCCAGATCCCGAGCTGGCGATCAAAATCGCGGTAGCTAGAGCAGATGGCTATCTCTATGCCGTCAATGGCGGCGGCTGTCTGCATCTTAACGAACTGAGCGGCGCACTCGGGGGCTAATCTGTGCCCCTGACACTCCATCAGGGGTAAGTTGCCATCGCCGTAAAGATCCATTTGCTCGCTAGTGCTAGCAGGGGCTTCGGCGGCCTTATGGCTATTGACATCAGGGGTTAGCAAAGCAGTTTTTCCAGGATACGTTCATACACCTTGGCCAGCTGCTCGATATCCTCGACCTTGACGCACTCATTGACCTTGTGAATGGTGGCGTTAACCGGGCCAAGCTCGATCACCTGGGCGCCCGTGGGGGCGATGAAGCGTCCATCCGAGGTGCCGCCCGAAGTCTGGGGATCGGTCTCTGTGCCCGTGATCTCATAGATCGCCTCGCGGGTGGCGTCCAGCAGGGGCCCTGCGTCGGTGAGAAACGGCAGGCCGTTGAAGATCCAGCTGATCTCATAGTCCAGCCCATGGGCATCTAAGATGTTGAGCACCCGCTGGATCAAGATCTCCGCGGTAACTTCGGTGGAATAACGGAAGTTAAACATCACCTCCAGGCTGCCCGGGATCACGTTTGAGGCGCCAGTGCCGCCATTGATGTTGGCTATCTGGAAACTGGTGGGGGGGAAAAACTCGTTGCCGTTGTCCCATTTCATGCGTGCCAGCTCATCCAGGGCGGGGGCCGCCTTGTGGATAGGATTGTCGGCCAGATGGGGATAGGCGACATGGCCCTGAACGCCCTTGACCGTCAGGTTACCCGTGAGGCTGCCACGGCGGCCATTCTTGACGATATCACCCAGCTTATGGGTAGAGGAGGGTTCGCCAACCAGAGACCAGGTGATCTTCTCGTTACGGGCCTCCAGGGTGTCGATCACCCGCGTGGTGCCGTTGATGAAGGGGCCTTCCTCGTCGCTGGTGATCAGAAAGGCGATGGAGCCATTGTGATCCGGGTGCTTGTCGACGAAACGCTCGGTAGCGACCACCATGGCGGCCAGCGAGCCCTTCATGTCGGCGGCGCCGCGTCCGTGAAGGTAGCCGTCGATCACCACGGGCTCGAAGGGGGGCGTGTGCCAGCGATTAAGATCGCCCACTGGCACCACATCCGTATGGCCGGCAAAACAAAACAGCGGGCCTTGATCGCCACGTCGCGCCCACATATTGGTGGTGTCTTCGAACACCATAGGCTCGATATTAAATCCCTTGGCCGCGAGGCGTTTGGCCATCAGTGGCTGACAACCTTCGTCTAGCGGGGTGACCGAGGCTCTGGCAATCAGATCCTGTGCCAGCGTGAGGACATCCTGGCTCATCGGCTGAAGATCTCCTCATACTGGGCCGGCTTGAAACCGACGCTGAGCTCTCCCTGATGTTCCAGCACCGGACGCTTGATCAGGGTGGGATAGGTGAGCATGAGGGCAACTGCTTTGGCTTGGTCTATGTCGGCCTTCTCTGCTTCGCTCAGATTACGGAAACTGGTGCTGCGTTTGTTGAACAGGCTCTCCCAGCCGATCTGCTCGACCCAAGTGTTAAGCTGCGCTTCGGTGAGGCCATCGACACGAAAATCGTGAAAGGTGACGGCTTGTTGGTTGGCATCGAGCCATTTGAGGGCTTTCTTAACTGTGTCGCAATTCTTAATACCGTATAGGGTCAAAATCTGATTCTCCGTATGGGGTAACGTCCGACCAGAAACGTTGTGATCTCTTATTCGTGTCAGTTACTTTGGCCAGCTTTGCTGGCAAGCGCTGTTACTTGCTGGTCAGTTTTTTTTGGTTATTGTGGCACCGAGTCGCGTCTGCCTCAAGGGCTAAGCTGGGCGCAAGCGTCTGTTTGAAAAAAAATCACCCAGGTTAAGGCGAGAAGCAGCTGCCCGGCGCATACGCACCGGGGGAAAACGAGATTTATATCAATCCGAGAGTGATCCGTTAATTGTAAGGATAGGGATTAAAGCTGAACCGAGAAGATCACATCTTTACCGGCTTCGATACTGCCGTGACGCTTGTCCAGTCCCTGAATATCTTCCATGTTCGCCAGCACCACAGGGGTGAGCAGGCTCTCAACATGGGCCTTGAGGTAGTCGAGATCGAATTCGAGTATGGGATCGCCAGCCTTAACCTGCTGACCCTCTTCGGCTAGACGGGTAAAGCCGTTGCCCCTAAGTTCTACCGTGCCGACGCCGAAATGCACAAACAGCTCGAGCCCCTGGGGTGACTCTATGCTGAAGGCGTGATTGGTTTCGAAAATCTTACCTATGGTGCCATCTACCGGCGCCACTATCTGTTTGCCCTTGGGCGCGATGGCGATGCCGTCGCCGACTATCTTCTCGGCAAACACCACATCAGGCACTTTCTCGATAGCCACTATCTCGCCCGACACTGGCGCGTACACGTCGATGCCGCCCGTGATGGGTGGCTGACCAGAAATTAAACGTCTTATGCGGCTCAAAAATCCCATTAAATTGCCCCTGTGTTAGCACGCTGTAGTGTCGTGATAAATTATGCCTAGCATACTCAAAAATTATCAAGAGTGACAGTGTGTTAATAATTGATTTAACGCATCGATGCGCGAAATTTGCAAGGCCTTGTGCGCAAGTTCGACACAATCTGGGTAAGACCAACGACTGAGGGCCTGTTTAACCTCCAGTAGCGAGGCCAGGTTGACGCTAAACTCCTCTAGCCCAAGGCCGATCAGGAGCGCCGTGGCGCTGGGGTTACTGGCCAGCTCGCCACACATGGAGACCCGCACCTTGGCGGCCTTGGCTTGTTCGATAATCTGGGCGATCAGGCGGATGATCACCGGCGAGAGCACCGGATATTGGTCGATCAGCAGCGGATTGGCGCGGTCGGCGGCCATAGTATATTGGGTGAGATCGTTGGTGCCTATGCTGACAAAATCCAGCAGCGGGAGCATTGAGGCGAGATTAAACACTGCCGCCGGGGTTTCCACTACTATGCCAAGCTCGAGTTCACCAAAGCCTTTCTCCGCCTCCACAAGTTCCTGTTTGCATTGCTCTATCAGCGCCAGTACCGCTTCGAGCTCCTCCACCTGATTGACCATGGGAAACATGAGGCGGATAGGGCCGTGGTTGGCGGCCCTGAGGATCGCCCTGAGCTGGGCACTAAACAGCTTAGGATGAGCGAGTGTGTACCTGACGCCTCTGAGACCCAGTGCCGGATTCTCCTCGCTGTCCATGGCGAGGGCGGGCACCTCCTTGTCGGCGCCAAGATCCATGCTGCGAATGGTCAGCGGCTTGCCGTCGAGCAGCTGCAGGGCGTCGCAGTAAAGCTGATACTGGCGGTTCTCATCCGGCAGCTCATGGTTGTTCATAAACAGAAATTCGGTGCGAAACAGGCCAACCCCCTCGGCGCCCACATCGGCCAGATGATTGATCTCGCTGATACAGCCGACATTTGCCAGCAGGGGAATGGAGCGGCCATCCTTAGTCTGGGTGACAGTACCTTTTAAGGCCAGTAGCGCCGACTTGCGCTCGTCCGCCTGCTGTTTCTGGGCGCTAAGATCGCTTATCTGTGTCTCGTCGGGCTCCACATAGAGCTCGCCATTGATGGCATCCACCGCCAACACCATGCCATCTGTCACCTCTAGCGTCTGCCAGGGGCAGCTCATGAGGGTGGGTATGCCCGCGCTACGGGCCAGGATCGCGGTATGGCTGGTGACGCCGCCGGTCTGCAGTACCAGGGCGCTGACGCGCTCAAGTGGCAGGGTGGCGAATTCGGCCGGAGTAATATCTTTGGCTAGGACGATGGCATTTTCAGGCAGGCGGCTGAGGTTGTCGCAGTGTCCGGTAAGCAGGGTGCGAATCAGGCGCTGACCCAGACTCAGCACATCTTCGGCGCGCCTTGCGAGATAGGGCGAGTCTGCCTCTTGCATCGCCTGGGCCTGTTTAGCGAAGCTGTGCTCCACCGCAAGGGCTGCTGAAAACTGGCGCTTGCCTATGGTATCGCTGAGCTCGGCCAGCAGCTCCTCATCCTCTAACAGCAGAAGATCTGCCTCGATCAGCTGGTAGTTGTCCGAATCGGGATCTAGCTTGGCGGCGCAGGCCTGGCTTTGTTTGATGAGGGTTTTGAGGGCGCGATTGAGTCTTTGCTGCTCGCGTGCGAGCTGGGAGGGAGGCAATAGATGATAGTCGAGTTTGCTTTCATAGGTGCGTAGCACCTTGGCCTGCCCGAAGGCGATGCCCGCCGATACCGCTATGCCTCTCATCGTCATCCTGACTCCTGTTAACTTAAGGTGATGAGCAGCTCGGCAACGGTATCAACCGCCGGCTTTGCCTGCTCGCCATCGGCGCTGACCTTGACCTCGACGCCCTTGTAAAGGCCCAGGGTCTGCAGCTTAAACAGGCTCTTGGCGCTGGCCTGTTTACCCTGACATTCCACTATGATGTCACAATCATAGGCCTTAGCTGCCTTAACGAGCAGGGCGGCTGGCCGGGTATGAATGCCGTGCTCGGCCATGATGGTGACTGTTTTTTGGTACATAAACTCGCTCTTTGGAAATGACGCGCGGCGCTTAGGCCTGGTAATGAATGATCTGATAGTTGGTCTTCTTCAGCGCCTGTATCGCCTGTTGCAACTTGTCCTTCTTCACCAGAATATAATCGGTATCGAAGGTAGAGATGGCAAAGATGCTGATCTTGGCTTCTGCCAAGGTGCCTGAGACGCTGGCGAGGATCCCCGTCATGGAGAAACCCAGCGGACCGACTACCTCGAGGCAGCGCCAGTCGCTCTCCTCTTCGAGGCTGTCGAGTTGTAGCTCGGCGGGAACCACCACAGAGAGTTCATCTTTGGTCTTGCCGATGAAAAACATGGGCTGACGAAACACCTCGGGCACTAACTCACTGTCTGGGCTGAAGCTGTGAATACTGTATAGCTGAGGATGTACCGCTAACGTCATTCGAGCCATGGTTATGTGATCCCATCGATGCTGAAAAATGTGATGTCGTTAAGCTTATCACAGATTTAACGCCCGCTGTCGAGCTTTGAGCTGGGATTTTTAGTGCCTGAGTTTTAGTCGGGATAATTAACTGCCCATCGCCTTTGCAGCAAAATAAAAGGGAGCCATCTGGCTCCCTTCTCTATCTCTAGTCTGGCTCACGCTGTCCAATTAAGAGATTAGTTTTATACCTTGAACTGACCCAAGATCTTGGCGCTGGTCTGGCTTATTTGACGCAGAGACTCTGCCGCCATGCGATTGCTCTCGTTGGCCTTGACCGATACCTCAGACAGCTCAGTGATGCTGCAGATGTTGCGGTTGATCTCTTCGGTCACCAGGGACTGCTCCTCGGTGGCGCTGGCCAGCTGGGTGTTCATGTCGCTGATATGGGCGATCAGCTCCAGAATGGTGTTGAGTGAGTCACCTACGGCCTGGGCTTGCAGCTGCAGCTCCACCGACTGGGTCTGCGTATCGCTGTTGCTGTGCATCACGTTGGCGACGCCATTTTGAATATCAGTGATGATTTTCTGGATCTCGTTGGTGGAGTCTTGGGTGCGATTGGCCAGTGCGCGAACCTCATCGGCCACCACGGCGAAGCCGCGGCCATGGGCGCCGGCGCGGGCGGCCTCGATGGCGGCGTTGAGGGCCAGCAGGTTGGTCTGATCGGCGATGCCGCGGATCACATCCAAGATGCTGCCGATCTGCTCGGAAGACACCCCAAGGTGTTGGGTGATGCTCTCGGCATTCTTCAGCTCCTGAACCAGCTTATGGGTATTCTCTACCGTACCGTCCATCTGCTGCTTGCTGTCCTGAGCCTGCTGCTTGACGCTGTTTGCGGCATCGGCTGCCTGTTGGGTGCTGCTGGCCATCTCATGGGTGGTGGAGAGCATCTGATTAATGGCGGTGGCGACGCTACTGGTCTCTTGATGCAGGTGATCGACACTGGCGTTCGACTCGGCAACGGCATTAAATAAACGGTCGGCGTCCTGGTTGAGATCGTGTCCCACAGGCTGGAGATCTGCAACCATCTTGTTGATCTTACCGACAAAGCTGTTGAAGGCGATGGCGAGGGCCACCACCTCATCTTTGCCCTGGGTGGGCAGGCGCTTGGTCAGATCGCCTTCACCCTCGGCGATGTCTTTCATCGCGTCGATCGCCTGATTAAGCGGCGAGCTGATGGAGTGATTGAGGATCAGGAAGAAGGCAAAGATAGGCACAGAGATCAGCAACATGATCCCCAGATAGTTGTACATCACGCTGATGGTGGTGTCGTTGACATCACTCATGTAAGAGGTGGTCACCAGTGTCCACTGCCATGCGGGGAAGGTACGAGCCTCCATTAGGGCTTCTTCCTGCTCGCCTGTGATGGGGTTTCTCATCTCCATGCTGGCCTTGGCGATGCCCGAGGCCATGGCTTTGTCCAGTAACTTATCCAAGGCGTTGCCGCCCATCTGGCTGGTGAGCTTAGATGCCTTAATGCCGAGCTGGTCGGGCGATGCACCATTGGCCAGCAGGGTATGATCTGCATCGAACAGCAGGAAATAACCACTCTCACCATATTGGATCTGATTGACCAGACTCGCCGCCTCTCGCTGGGCCTCTTCTGGCGTCAGGATATTTTGCTGGCTCTGGCGGTAATGAGTGTCGATCACACTCAAAAGAGTGGATAACTGCGCATCATTTTGCAGCCATTTTTGCTTAATCAGGTTGTTGCGCTGCTCGTTGATCGAAAAGCTGGCGAAGACAAAGGTGCCTATGGCGGCAAGCACCAGCATTAAGATGAGGCGCTGTAGAATGGTGAACCTTCTGAGGATCGCAAGCATGTTATGTCCTATCAATAGCCCGGTTAAATGTTGCTAATATACAGGCTAACGAAAGGGTTGAGAATGCGGTGACAACGAATAGTCAATCGATTGACTGTTTATTGTTAATTAATTGAACTGGCTCACGTTGACTCTGGATCCTTTTGGCATTTTTACGCAATCGAACAATGTGTGTTGCCTCCTTTGTGAGGCGGTTAACGGCGTTTTTTAAAGGCCTTTGATAGGGAATGAGTGGGGAAGCGCCGGGCAAGATGACACTATTTTACGAACCGCAGATCTGATTGTTATTTCGCCGCTGAATGAGAATTAACTAATCCCCTGTTTTGATTTTGATTTTTATCGTAATAGCGCGCAGAATGGAGTATGACTCTTTTTTGACATGTGATGAGACTATGACCTCGCAAGTGATCAGTTCCGACGATATTTTGTTAAAACTCTGCCATTCGGTGTGCCGCGTGCTGACCAGTACCACGGGCAGCCAGGTGAGCCATGCCGCCATGGTGCAGAGCATCACTAAGACCTGCCTCAAGCCAGATCTTGGCTGCTTCTCCATCTTCGATGGTGGATTCTCAGGCCTTGTGGTGATCAACTTTTCGGCCCCGGCGGCGGTCGAGATCTACCAAGCCTATATGAAGCAGATGGGGATGCCCGAATCTGAGCTGGCCTTTTCCCATACCTCGGATGAGGTGGGGGATGTGATGGGCGAGTTGATGAACCAGATCCTGGGTGACTTTATCGTCAAGGTAAACAAGGAGCTGCAGACCTCGATCAATCAGAGTCAGCCTAAGATGCTGACTATTAACAAAGAACTGACCATCTCCATCGACACCAACCTGGATGAAGCTGTGGCGCGCCGCGTCGCCTTCAAGACCGCCAGAAACCATATCTTCTACCTGGAATACGCCATGGATAAGACTGAATTTATCAAACTGGCGGATTTCGAGCATGAGGAAGACGATCCCGATGCCTTGCTGGCCCAGCACGGGCAAGGAAGCCAGACGGCAGACCCTTCCTGGTCGGCGGCAGTTAATAGTGCCGTTGTGGTCGACGATTCAGATGATCTGATGAAGGAGCTTGGGATATAATCGAGCTTCTTAAGGGGCGGGCGCTTGCTCGCCCTGTTTGTGTATAACAAGGTCGCCCATAATTATGACAACGAAAGCTACCTCTATCGATATCGCTTACCGCGCCGGGGTGTCACAATCCACGGTATCGCGGGCATTGCGAAACAGTCCGCTCGTCAATGAAGAGACGCGCTTGAGAGTACAGGCCATTGCCAAGGAACTTAATTACAAGGTCGACAAGAACGCCAGCAACCTGCGCACCCAAAGCAGTCTGACCCTGGCGCTGTTATTGTGTGAAGATCCCACCAACGACGATTCGCTGATCAATCCATTCTTTCTCTCCATGTTAGGCTCTATCACCCGGGCAACGGCGCAGCAGGGCTATGATCTCCTGGTCTCCTTTCAGCAGCTTAGCAGCGATTGGCATGCCGATTATGAAGACAGCAATAAGGCCGATGGCATTATTCTGCTCGGTTACGGCGACTACATGGATTACGAGGAGAAGCTCAATAAGCTGGCGGCGCAGAATACTCACCTAGTAATTTGGGGACCGGCGCAGCATAAGTCCTCCGTGCTCTCCATTGGTTGTGATAACCGTCAGGGCGGCGTGCTGGCTACCGAGCATCTGCTGGCCAAGGGGCGGCGTAATATCGCCTTTATCGGCGATGCCTCCAGCCATAGTCCCGAGTTTCAGGCGCGCTACCTAGGCCATCAACAGGCGCTCAAGGCGGCAGGTGTGCCGCTACAGAAAAACCTGCAGGTGGATGCCATCAGCACGGAAAGCTCAGGTTTCGAGGCGGCCAATCAACTACTGGCGCAGAAACGTTCTTTCGATGCCATCTTCGCCGCCAGCGATCTCATCGCCATCGGCGCCATGCGGGCGTTGAAAGAGCAGGGGCTAAGGGTGCCTGAGGATGTGTCTGTCGTGGGTTATGATGATATTCCTGTGGCCAGCTTCGCCAATCCGCCGCTGACCACCATCAAGCAGAACACTAAACTCGCCGGTGAGATCTTGGTTGAGAGCCTGCTGAAGCAGATCAAGGGGCAGGAGGTGAGTAATCAGTTGATCCCCACCAGCCTGATCGAGCGCGAGTCTTGCGGCGAAAAGCGTTAGCCTAAATAGCTCCGCATAAACTTTTCTAGCTGATGCTTAGGCTGACGTTGCAGCTTAAGCATCAATTCAAAACTGGGTGCAGGGCATGCCCATCTCTGTGATACCGCATCGCTCAGCGCCAGCCATAAGGCGCCGGTGACCTCGGCGTCGTTCAGCGCGCGGTGAAACACCCCATCGTTGGCGATACCTAAATAATTCACTAAGGTGCCTAGCTGATGGTTAGGCGCCGCTTGAAATAGGCGTCTTGCCAGCAGCAGCGAACAGGCAAAGGGCTGGGATTGCTCCAGGTTGATGCGCGCAAATTCCGCCGCTAAAAACTTCTGATCAAAACTGGCGTTGTGAGCCACCAGATGACAGCCTTGGATGAAGTCGGCAAAGTCAGCCATGACGGTCTCGCAACTAGGCGCATCACTTAGCATCGCATTGGTGATCCCTGTGTAATCGGCGATGAAACTGCTAACGGCAAAGCCGGGATTCATCAATTGCTGAAATCTATCGACCACTATACCTTGCTGTAATTTTACCGCCCCTATCTCGATGGCGCGATCGCCCTGTAAGGGGGAGAGGCCTGTGGTTTCAAAATCCAATACCACTATGGCATCTTGGGACATAAGGGCTCCTGTATGGGGAAAGACACAAAAGAAAAAACCCTAACAACATACATTGTTAGGGTTTTTAGTAAAGAAACTTCAGTTAAGGAGTAAGATTACTTCTTAGCTTCTCTTTCTTTAACTTCAGCGATAACTTTTTCAGATACGCTGTTAGGACATGGTGAGTAGTGTGAGAACTCCATAGAGAACTGACCACGACCAGAGGTCATTGTACGTAGAGAACCGATGTAACCGAACATTTCTGAGAGCGGTACGTCAGCCTTGATACGAACACCAGTCACACCAGCTTGCTGATCTTTGATCATGCCGCGACGACGGTTAAGGTCACCAATTACGTCACCTACGTTGTCTTCTGGGCTGAATACGTCAACTTTCATGATAGGCTCAAGTAGTTGCGCGCCAGCTTTTGGCATAGATTGACGGAATGCGCCTTTAGCAGCGATTTCGAACGCGATAGCTGATGAGTCAACTGCGTGGAAAGCACCGTCAGTCAGTTCTAGTTCAACGTCTAGTACTGGGAAGCCTGCAACGGTACCAGTCTGCATCATGCTCTCGAAACCTTTCTCAACAGCAGGCCAGTATTCTTTAGGTACGTTACCACCAACAACAGAAGACTTGAATGTGAAGCCAGTGTTTGCTTCACCTGGACGGATAACGTAGTCGATCTTACCGAACTGACCAGAACCACCAGATTGCTTCTTGTGAGTGTAGCTATCAGCAACTTCTTGAGTGATAGTTTCACGGTATGCCACTTGTGGCTCACCTACAATCAGCTCAACGCCGTAAGTACGCTTCAGGATGTCTACCTTAATGTCTAGGTGAAGTTCACCCATACCTTTAAGGATGGTTTCGCCTGAATCTTCGTCAGTTTCAACGCGGAATGATGGATCTTCTGCGATCATCTTACCGATAGCGATACCCATCTTCTCGCTGCCGCCCTTGTCTTTTGGAGCAACGGCGATAGAGATTACTGGCTCTGGGAACACCATGGCTTCCAGAGTACATGGGTGCTTAACATCACACAGAGTGTGACCAGTCTGAACGTTCTTCATACCCACGATAGCGATGATGTCACCAGCTTGTGCGGTTTCAAGTTCGTTACGCTCGTCAGCCTGCATTTCACACATACGACCGATACGCTCAGTCTTACCTGTTGCAGAGTTAAGGATGGTGTCACCCTTGTTGATGCGGCCTGAGTAGATACGTACGAAGGTCAGGGCACCGAAACGGTCATCCATGATCTTGAACGCAAGTGCTTTCAGAGGTGCATCGGCGTCAACGATAGCGTGTTCGCCAGTTTCGTTACCTTCTTCGTCAGTCAGAGGCTGTGGATCAACTTCTTGTGGAGCAGGTAGGTAATCAACTACCGCGTCTAGTAGAAGCTGCATACCTTTGTTCTTGAACGCAGAACCACAGTATGTTGGGAAGAAGTGCATGGTACGAGTACCTTCACGGATACAACGCTTGATGTCTTCCATAGCTGGCTCTTCGCCTTCCATGTAAGCTTCCATCAGATCGTCGTCCATCTCAACGGCAGACTCGATCAGTTGCTCACGGTATTCTTCAACCATGTCAACCATGTCAGCAGGTACATCTTCGATGCTGTAGTTTTCAGCTTGTCCAGATTCGTCCCAAACCCATGCTTTACGGGTTAGTAGATCGACAACACCCTTGAACTCATCTTCGATACCGATAGGCAGTACCATTACGAGTGGGTTAGCCGCAAGAACGTCTTTAGTTTGCTTAACAACGCGTAAGAAGTCGGCACCCATACGGTCCAACTTGTTTACGAAGATGATACGCGCAACTTCAGATTCGTTTGCATAACGCCAGTTGGTTTCTGATTGTGGCTCAACACCACCAGAACCACAGAATACACCGATACCACCGTCTAGTACTTTTAGAGAACGATAAACTTCAACTGTGAAGTCAACGTGGCCAGGGGTGTCGATGACGTTGAAACGGTGATCGTTCCAGAAGCAACTTACAGCAGCAGACTGAATGGTAATACCACGCTCAGCTTCCTGTTCCATGAAGTCGGTTGTAGATTCACCATCATGAACTTCACCGATCTTATGAATCTTACCGGTTAGCTTTAGGATACGCTCTGTTGTGGTGGTCTTACCCGCATCAACGTGAGCGAAGATACCAATGTTTCTGTACTTTGATAAATCAGTCATTTTTCTACTCTATTGGAGTTACGTTCTAAAATTCGGGGGGAAGTATATCAATACTTTTCAAATTTTTTTATTCATTTTTATCAATTTTGCTGAAATATCATCTTTATCGGGAGAAATTACCCACTCTAGCATCCTCCACATAAGGGGCAAACCCATAGCCGGTGCGGATTTCGCTCATAAAAAGAACATGATGTTATAACCCGAAATTTCGTTATATCTTTTTATATGGGGATGTGGTGGGGGATCACAGCCAGGTTACAGCCTTTATGGAAGAGGGGGATTTTAGGGGGAACTCGGGCGAAAAAGATTAACGTTGAAAAGCGCCTTTGTAAGCGGCCTCTTTAGACTTGGATCGGCCAGGTTAAATATGCTGGGTTAGGGTTGGCAAGCGTGTAAAAGTGCACCTTGGGCTGAGGCTCATCGTGATGCATCTAGCGCCAGCACGACAGGGCAAAGAAAAGCCAGTCGCTTGGACTGGCTTTGGGAAAGGCTTTTGCGACCGGCTTTGCTCTATCTATGTTGACTGAGGCTTTTTGCCTGTCTAGTTGTTAAGTGCCTTGGCCACATCCTCATAGTGGTCCCACACCTTAGCCTCTGTGATGGAACGCACCATCTTGACATATTCGGCGTGGGTCCAGGCAAGCGGGGTAGCCGAGTTAGTGCCTTGGCCAAGCTGATAGTTAAAGCGGGTCTTGTCGCCCACACCATCCCAAACCTGCTCGGGTAGCATCAGTCCCTCGTTGGCAAAAGCCTCCATCCCCTTCACATAGGTCTTTACCAGCTGCGCCTTGCTTGCATCATTGAGCGTGCCATCGGCGATCGCCTTGGCCAGCTCGAAGTGAGCGCGCTCGCCGGTGAAGAAAGGCCAGACTCTGCCGCGTTGCCCAGGAGTGTTGCTGCCGTTCTCGGCATAGTTAGCGCCTGTGGCGGTGTCTTCGCCATAGCCGTCGTTGCCGTAGCGTCTGAAGCCCGGGAACGTGCTGCCATCTTTGGCGGTAAATTCATACCTGACCCTGAGATTATCCTCGAGCGCCGTGTTATCGATAAGCTTGAGGGTGTCGTTGATGGTCTTGTCGTTGGCGCTCTTCACGCCGTAACGCACCAACTCCAGGAAGCCGCCGTCTAACACCTCACGTTGATCTAAGCCTGCGCGGCCATTGTTGTCGGCAAGCTTATCTGCACTGTTCGGCGTACCATTGGGCGCAAGGCGCAGATAGTAAGGCGTCTTTGTGCCATCCTCTGCGCTCAGCAGGCCTTGCTGGGTCACGACCAAGGAGTCGAGCTTTTCGACCATTGATTTGGCACTGGCGAGATATTTCTCGCTTGAGTTTAAATCGCCTGCTTGCTTGGCGATATCGCTGGCAGTGATTAGCCCAGCTATCACCGCCGCTGCGGTAGAAGGTGAGTAGCCTTGCTGCTCTTCCCAGCGTTCTTGCTGCGTCTTAAGGGGTGTGATCTGAGTGTGGTTCCAGTCGAGGTTGACCTCGCCGCCGCTAATCAGAAAATCGGCCGCCGGCTTCAACATGGTCTGATACCAGCTGGCTATTTCATCGTCGCTCAGTACGCCCGCCTGCCACAGCTTCCAACCGAGCATGATAGGCATGGCGGTCTGATCCAGCTGCACGCCGACCCATTCTATCTGACCATCCACATGGGTCTTTTGCAGGAACCAGCCGGGCACGCCGCTATAGCCGGGAGTCGCTGCCGTGACCTGCACTTTCTTTAGATACTCGAAGGCCACCTTAGGGGTTTGGGTATCACCCATGGCCAGAAACGCCATGGCGCATTGATAGAAGTCTCTCGGCCAGACTGCCTTGTAGCCGGTCGAGCCGGTGACGGCAGAGACGCTGTCGCCCCAGGGATTAGAGAGTGAGGCGATAAGGGCGCCGGCGTGGGTCTTATCTTCCTGGGCCTTGAGTACCATGGCGCTGGTATAGAGTAGCTTACCCTCATCGGCGGTATTGGCCGTCATGGCATTGAGACTTGAGAGCGACTGCAGATAGTCCTGCCAGCCGATGGCATCACCTTCACCGTTATAGGCGGCGAGCACCTTGTCATAACCATCTTTAAGCGTGTCTTTGGCATTTTGCTCGCTGTTGGCCTTATCTGCGCCGAAGCCAAATACCAAGGTAGTGCTAAGGCTTGGACGCTTAGCATCGCCCACCTCTAGAGTAGGCAGCGCTGCCGTCATGGCAACATTACCTAGGCTCTGCTTATCAGCGCTGGTGCTGGCGTAATGCCAGTTCAGCTCGCCGTTGGCCTTAAGATCGGTCAGGCCATCAGACTCGCCGACAAAGCCCACACTACTTGCTGTAAAGGGAATGTCACCGCGCACGGTCAGCACGCTGGAATCTTTATTGCCCGTGTAGGCGTAGAGGCTGTTGCCATCTTGGCTCACGCTAGCGATATCGTTGGCGCCGCTGTTGTCGATATGGGGATTGACGTAGAGATAGGGGGTGATCCCCGGCTCGAAGGCGGTAAAAAATACCTGCATCACCAGGCTGTCGCGATCGGGATCGGTAAAGAAGTGCTTCTCTATCTGATATTTACCTTCTATATCTTTGTTTATCACCTTATAGGCGAGGGACAATGGTCGCCCAGCTTCATCTTTATGTAGGTAATCTATGCTGGTGACGGTATTGTCTTTTTCGGTATCGACGAAGCCGTTGCCGCTGATGATGAACTGCGCCTCTTTGAGCTGAGCGTTATGGATAAGCCCGTACATGGTCTCGGTGAGGATCCCCTGTGCCAGTGAGAACCATACCCGGCTAACGGGATTGGCCTGGCTGCTCAGGTATTGATCGGCACCCTGCGCATTGGTCACATAGGGCTCGAACGAGGTGCCAATCCCTGTCTTGCCGGAAAAGGCCCAGGTGGGTGAGGCGCCGGGCGCGCCCGGTGCAACTGAAATTGTCGCTGATACGCTGGCACTTGGTGCAGGCGCGGCGTCGATATCACTCTTGGCGCCGCCACAGGCGCTAAGCAGGGCGCCCAGGGAGAGGGCGATCAGAGTGCGCGTAAAAGGTACTGGCTTAGACGTCATGTTAAGGGTCTCGTTTATTATGTTTATATTTTGGTTAAGTCAGTTAAGTCGTTTAAGTCTGTGTGTTTGTTAGGGCTCAAGCCTTACGCATTAGCGCTCGGCTTTGCTCGCTTCGGTGCTGACAAATAGCACGCTAATTCCAGCCAGGATCATGAAGCTGCCACCCAGGATCAGGGCGAAGATCGGCTTGCCATCGAAGAAGGCATTGAGCAGCACGCCTAGCACGCTGGCGGCCAGCAACTGAGGGATCACGATGAAGAAGTTAAAGATCCCCATGTAGACTCCCATCTTGGCGGCGGGTAGTGCGTTGGACAGCAGGGCATAGGGGATAGAGAGGATAGACGCCCAGGCGATACCTACACCTATCATGGGCAGCCATAACAGGTTTGGGTCTTGAATAAAGTAGAAGCTAATCAAGCCAATGCCGCCACAGCAGAGGTTGATCAGGTGGGTGATCTTGAGGCCAACCGCCATGGCGAGCAGGGGGATGAAGATGGCGGCTACGGCGGCAAAGCCGTTGTAAGAGGCGAACAGCATGCCCACCCAATCGGCCCCATCGTTGTAGGCCTTAGACAGCACATCCTGGGTGCCATAGTGATGATCCGTCACCGCGGCAGTGGTGTAGATCCACATAGAGAAGAGGGCGAACCAGGAGAAGAACTGTACCACTGCCAGTTGGCGCATAGCCTTTGGCATATGAAACAGGGCATCGACTACGCTAAACACCATGCCTTGCTGGTGGCGCTCTTCGCCCTTGATATGCTTCAGTGTGTTAGCACAGAACCACTGCAGCGGGCCGAAGGCGAAGATCCCAAGGGCAAGCAGATAGAGCTGCTTGTCGAGAGACTGCAAGAAGATGACGGCGGTTAAGATGGCGCCCACCAGGCTCCAGAGCATGGCGCCTTTCTGATAGGCCTGCCAGCTGCGATCGTGCTGCAGTGTGACCTGCTCGCCGGTTTCCTGTTCGAAGCGGGCCAACTCCTCGGGTGAGTACTCTTTGGTGGTAAACACAGTCCAACTGACGGCTAACAGCAGCACGGCGCCGCCGAAATAGAAGGCGTAACGCACCGAGTCGGCGATCTCGCCCTCGGGCGCCGTGTTAGCCACATCTAAGTAGTTGGTCAGCAGGTAAGGCAGGGCCGAGGCGACCACTGCGCCAACGCCGATGAAGAAACTCTGCATGGCGTAGCCAAGGGGACGTTGTTTGCTGGGCAGGTTGTCGCCCACGAAGGCGCGAAACGGCTCCATGGCGATGTTGATTGAGGCGTCCATGATCCACAGCATGCCCGCAGCGACCCAGAGTACGGGCGAGTGTGGCATGATGAAGATGGCTAAGGTGGTAAAGATGGCGCCGATCAAAAAATAAGGGCGGCGACGGCCCAGGCGGCCCCAGGTGTTGTCACTCATATAGCCGATGATCGGCTGCACCAGCAGGCCGGTGAGCGGCGCGGCTATCCAGAGGATAGGGATGTCATCAATTGCTGCGCCGAGTGTCTGAAAGATACGGCTGACGTTGGCATTTTGCAGCGCGAAGCCAAACTGGATCCCCAGGAAGCCGAAACACATGTTGAAGATCTGCCAGAAGCTGAGTGCAGGTTTAACGGTGGTCGTGCCTTGGGCGGGTAGGGTGTTTTGTGACATCCGATGCTTCTCTTTATTATTCATTATTGATCTGCACAGCGCCTAAGGGCGTGCAATCTGTATTTTATGGAAGTCGGTCGAGTGAAAAAAGAGGCGAATACACGCTTCCCTCAAACGGGTATTCGCCAAAAGCTAGGGTTCTACTTCTCTAGGCTTATTCACTAGGCTTAAGCCTTGATGAGTAGATAGAGACTCTAGCGCTCACCTCTCATGCCTTCAGTGCCTGATGAGGTGAGCGTCGACCTGGCCAATTTCATAGGAAGTTACACATGAAATTAAACACCAAGGCATGTTAACCCTGAGCCGAAACAGGCGACAACCGATTACATACGTATTCATCATCAGGCATTAACCTTTATGCAGCCTGTTGTTAACCTGGTAATGCCTGGGGCTGGCTAAGGGTACCCATTTAAAAACAGTTAGTTAAAGTGGCTGTGGCAAGCCAGCCGCTTTACATGGGTTGGGGTTTGTAACAATGGGCAACATGGCCAAACTCGTATCGATAATGACGCCAAAAGCAGAAGAAAACGGTTTTGAGAAAGGCTAGTTAGGCTAGGTGTTCTAACCAAAATTTGGTGCTCATTAAGGTGAAACTCAATTTTGCGGTGAAAATTTTTGCTTTAGGTCTAAGCATAGGTATAGGTCTAGGCATAGGTTTTGTTGATTTGATTGAACTGCTGTGCGCCCACAGAATTACCCTTATCGCCTCATTAAGTTTGAGTTTGTTTAACTGTGGTCAATTTGTATGGGATAAAATAACAGGCCGCAATCGCGACCTGAATTTGGTTTCATATATATTTGACTCAAAATTTTAGATGCATCATTTCGAGACTTTTTCAAATTCAGCTTACAAATTCATTAGTGCGATTTCGCCGCGTTTGACTCTGCATCGCTTGCCGGGTTGAAAAAGGCGCCTGCCGCGCCGGGGAACACCACAGGGCTGGTGTTACCGTTAAAGCCCACGGCGGCGACACCGTACAGGTAGTTGTCGATCACCATGTTGCTCAGGGTGAAACTGTTTACCTTGCCCACATAACGGCTATGGCTCCATTCTGCCTCTGTGGTCTTGCGCCAATAGATACGATAACCGGCGACTTCGGCGGTGGCATCCGCCTGCCAGCTAAGCTGGGTATCGGCCGATACCTGTCCCGAGATGCTTACCTGTGTTGGCGGCGCTGGTGCCCAGGCCATAGACGCCAGGCTGATAGCGTTGAGGGCGGTGAGCTTGGCGGCGAAGGCTTCATCTACCCCCTCAATCACGTCGCCGTAGGCGATACCGTTATCTGTGCGTATGTCCTGATGCTGGCGGTTGTAGTTCTCGTTGGTTTCCATCACGCGCACCGCGGGGAATCCCGCCTTATTGAAGGGCAGGTGATGGCCGCCGCGACCGAAGCGATCGAGTCGATAGATGAGCTGCACATCCAAGTTAGTCATATACTGATCGGCCAGCTGCTTGATATGCCGGGCAAGGTTACGAGAGGCGGAGTCGTTCTCGCCGCCACTGAAGTAACGCTCCTTGGCTTCTGCCTGGGTTTCTGCGATACGCACGCCCTCTGAGAACACCCGCACCGTGTGGTTGCTCACCACACCATTGATCCCTTCGATGTTGCCTATCATGTCGTTGTTGAGTACCGCCTCGACCTGCCAGCCCTGCTTCTTGGCAAAGTCGGCCAGTCCGGCGCCGCCATACAGGCCTTGCTCTTCGCCCGATAGCGCCGCGTAGACTATGGTGCCACCAAACTGATACTGGCTGAGGACGCGAGCGGCCTCTAAGGCTCCGGCAACCCCAGAGGCGTTGTCGTTGGCGCCGGGTGAGAAGGAGCTGGCGTCCATCACGTCGCTGACCCGTGAGTCGATATCGCCGCTCATCATCACCACGCGGTTGGGATCTAAGGTGCCACGTTGAATGGCGATGATATTCACCACCCGGGTCGGCTCGGGAATGCGTTTGCCTGAAACCGTGTCGCCAACCTCTATCACCTCAAGGCAGTGATCGCAGGCGGCGGAGATACGTTCAAACTCGGCCTTGATCCAGTTTCTGGCCGCGCCTATGCCGCGATCTTTATCCGTCTGACTCGATAAGGTATGGCGGGTGCCAAAATTCACTAAGGTTTGTATATCTTGCAATATGCGTGCAGGCTGCGGCGCACCGGCAATCTCATACAGGCGCAGATCTTCTTGGGAGGGTGCCGCATAAGGACTCTGGCCCAGTGCACTCTGGTTAAGCTCGCTCTGGTTAAGCGCGCTTTGGCTTAGTGCGTTTTGGCTTAATAGTGTATGGCTGCTTCCTGCATGATGCAGTGGTGTGGCCGGAGGGGCTGCATGGGCGGTGCCAGCGCTGATGGCCGTGAATACTAGGGTCTTCCCGATAGATGCCTTGATTGTCATGTTCTGCTCTTCATTCTTGTTATTTTTCGATGCTTTATATGCACTCAGCTTGTTTTGCGTTGAACTGGTTATGCACACAGCTAGGCCAGTTGGAAAGCGACCAACGTTGGCTCGCTCTGCATGGGCTAGGAGTGCACAAATCACCTTAGCAGAATAACGCTAGCGCTTGGATGAGGGATCGCGGCTTTAGTCGTAGAAATGTGGGGGGAATCGCCGGAAAAAGGTAAACAAATGTTGCAGATGATAGGCCTTGGCCCGATTTGGCAGACAACGCAGGAGAGGGCGAAGGGCATTGCCAGAATAAAGAGAGGATGCAAGCCTGCCTGTACAGACTTGCATCCTCTAAAGTGGTTTAAGCGCTAGATCGCTAGTGTTACACCTGAGGCCTAGAGCGCCTTGAAGCGAATCGCGACGCCGCCGCTGCTGGCAAGTTTTAACGTCAGCTGCTGCTTGCTATTCACCTTCTGGGTCTCAATCACATAGTCATAGGGATTGGTGCGCCAATCGGCCTTGTCACCGTCTCGGTAGATCTGCGCCTCATAACTGAGTGCCGGGTCGAGGAAATCGAGCTTGATCGCGATCTCACGGGCATCATCGTCGGTGATCGCGCCAAGATACCAATCTTTGCCCTGACTCTTGCCGCCACGCTCCTGGCGGGCAAAGGCCACATATTCACCTACCTCACCGGCAAGGGCGATACTCTGGGCCCAGTCGGTGGGTACATCCTGAATAAACTTAAAAGCATCGGGATGCTGCTTGTAGTTGCGGGGCAGATCGGCGGCCATCTGGATCGGGCTGTAGAGCACCACATAGAGGGCCAACTGCTTAGTCAGCGTGGTCTGCACCCGGTTAACTGCATCCAGGCCTTTAGGTGCCAGGTCGAAGATCCCCGGGGTGAAGTCCATGGGGCCTGCCAACATGCGGGTGTAGGCCAGGGTGGTGGTGTGCGACGGATTGTTTGGCGGCGTGCCCCAGGCGTTAAATTCCTGACCGCGGGCGCCTTCGCGGCTTATCCAGTTTGGATAGGTGCGGCGCAGGCCGGTATCTTTAATCGGCTCATGGGTATTGATGCTGATGTGGCGCTTGGCCGCCTCGGTGACGCTATGCAGGTATTCGTTGACCATAAACTGGCCATCATGCCATTCGTGGCGCACTATGCCCTGTTCATCCACGCGCTTGATATCACCGCCATCGGCCACATAGCCGGTCTTCACCTGAGTGACGCCATATTGCTGATAGAGATCATAGGCATCGCTCATCTGGTTGCGATAGTTGGTGACCGAGCCAGAGGTCTCGTGATGACCGATCAGGCGAACGCCCTTGCTGGCACCATAGGCGGAGATCTCAGGGAGATCGAAGTCTGGGTAGGCCTGGGTGAAGCTGAATACGTCGCCGTTGTGGAACCAGCTGCCATCCCAACCTATGTTCCAGCCTTCTACCAATACGCCCGCGAAGCCGTTCTCGGCGGCAAAATCCATGTAACGTTTGGTCTCGGAGGTGGTGGCGCCGTGTTTGTCGCCTGAGCCCCAAGTATTCTCGTTGAGGTGCATGCCCCACCAGATACCCACATATTTGCCGGGCTCGACCCAATCCACATCCCCAAGCTTATTTGGCTCGTTGAGATTGAGGATCAGATCTGAGTTCAGCAGGCCGGTGGCCTTGTCGGCGATCTGTATGGTGCGCCAGGGTGTGCTAAAGCCCGCCTGGGTCTTGACGCGAGTGCCATCCGACCAAGGGGTGAGATCGGCGCGCAGGGTGCCGTCTCTGCGCTGATCCAGCGTCATGGCAGCGTAGTCCACCAGCGCCGCTTCGTGGATGCTCATGTGCACCCCATCGCCCAGTGTGAAGGTGAAGGGGGTATGAACCCTATCGACCTGTTTGAGCGGTGTCTTCTGATACAGGTACTCGTAGCGGTTCCAGCCACGCGCCGGGATCCACCAGGTGGTGACGTTCTCGGGTTGAGGCAGGGTGAATTCGGTGAGCTCCGAAGTGATGTTGAGCTTGTCTAAATCGCCTTGCTTTGGCATCTGGTAGCGAAAGCCTAGGCCATCATCGAACACCTTGAACTCGACGACAAAGCGATATTGACCATTACTCAGGGTGGCTGTCAGGCCATTGTGTTTATCGACAACCCATTCACGTTCACCCCAAGGCTGTTGCCAGCGCTCATCGGCCTGGCTGCGCTTGACCTCTTGAATGCTAAAGTCAGTGCCAAACTCCCCAAGAGACTCAAACACCATTCCAAGCTTGGAGGGTTCGATCACCTTCTTGCCATGAAAGCTGACGCTGTAGCGCGGCGTTTGATCATCATCGCTCAGGCTGACCACTATCTGCTTGTCAGGCGAGGTTAGGGAGACAGTCTTGGCCAGGCCAGTGCTTGGTAGCATGATGCCGGTCGCCGCTATGGCGAGGGTGAGTGCCGATAGGGTGGTCGTTGGGCGAAACGGTGATCTGGGCTCGGATCTGGGCTGGGATCTGGAGTGGGGGCTCGCTTGGTGGCTTGTTAAGTGAGTCGAGGTGAAAGACATTCCGTGTACCTTTTTATTGTCGTTTTTAGGGTTAGGGTTATTGCTCGTCATGGCTGCAGGCAAGATTGCTTGTCATTAGTGATAGTCATTAGTGATAGCCATGATTGATAGCCATGAGTGTTAGTCATGTTAGAAGGGAAGGCGCGAGGGGAGCAATGCGCTGCATACGTATTCACCAGCCAGGTCGTTAGTTCACGGCAATCTCCGTTATAAGCCAGCAAGTGACAGCGGGGATTTCTCCTCAATGAGGGCGGCCTCATTCACTTATTACTCAGTGCTCGGTTTACAGGGCATAAGTGTGTGAAAAGGTTGGGCAGTCAGTAGTTGCAAAAACAATAGCAAAAGATCAATTCAACGCTCTGCCACATTTAGTTACGGAATTTAGGGGGTTAGTGCAGAGATTTATGCTGATCTGACGTCGCAAGTTGTGGCAGCATATGGCCTGATTACAATTGTGCAGTCGATTTATTGCAGCAGCTTTTTCATCGTCTTTTATTGCAGCTATTTTTCGTTGTCACTTACAGCCGGATCAGGAAAGCCATGTATCAAGGAAGTTGTCTATGCGGTGGCATTAAAGTCGCCATCAGCGGACCCATAAGTCATATCATTCATTGCCACTGTTCCCTGTGTCGTAAATCGAGCGGCACGGCATTCGCCACCAATGGTTTTGTCGAACTGGTGGACTTCAATCTATCGGATAAGGCCGATTTCCTCACAAGTTTTGAGTTTTCTCCTGGAAAGCGACGCTATTTCTGCCGTCACTGTGCGTCGCCTATCTACAGTGCCAACGACCAGGATAGTAAGCGCATTCGCCTCCGACTAGGCATATTGGACTCGCCGATCAATGAGCGCCCCATGTCTCATAACTTTGTCACCTCCAAGGCGAACTGGGAGGAGATGGATGCCAAGTTACCCTGGTATGAGGGCCACGAGCCCGGCAGGTAGTTTCTCTTGAGCCAGTTACTAGGTATTAGCTACTAGGTATTAACTACTAGGAATTAGCTACTAGTTGATAGCTGTCGGCATAGCAATGCGATCATGCAGAACATGAAGCTCGAATCGATTCACTAAGGATGGGTCATGAATAGCAAAAACTTCAAGGCATTACTGGGTACAGAGCTGCCTATCATTCAGGCGCCGATGGCTGGGGTACAAGACAGCAGGCTCGCCATCGCCGTGGCTAATGCCGGAGGGCTTGGGTCAATCCCCTGCGGCATGTTGAGCTCGGCGCAGATAGTCGATGAAATTAAACGTTTTCGGGTGGCGACCAGCGCGCCACTAAACCTTAATTTCTTCTGCCATGAGTTGCCGCCGTTCGACAATCGAGCCCAAGCGCGCTGGCATGAGCTATTAGCGCCATATTTTGATGAACTTGAGATAGCGGCCGATCTCGGCCAAGGCGGCGCGAGTCGCATGCCATTTAATCATGAGATCGCAGATGCCATAGAAGCCTTTAAGCCCGAGGTGATTAGCTTTCATTTCGGCCTGCCACAAGAGGATCTGCTTAAGCGGGTGAGATCTTGGGGTGCAAAGGTGATCTCAAGTGCCACCACAGTAGCCGAGGCCGAGTATCTGGCGGCGCGAGGCGTGGATGGCATTATCGTTCAGGGCGTCGAGGCGGGTGGTCATCGCGGCATGTTTCTTAGTGATGATGTGAGCACTCAGGTGGAATTGGAACCCCTGTTGACTGAGATCGCCTCGCGAGTCGATGCGCCGCTGATCGCCGCCGGTGGCATAGGCGATGGGCACGGGGTACAAGCCGCCTTATCAATGGGGGCCTGCGCCGTGCAGGTAGGCAGCGCGTATCTCTTGTGTGATGAGGCCAATACCTCAAGTCTGCATAGAGCGGCCATCGAGCATGCGGCTAATACAGAAGGGAGTACGGTTAGGGCTGAAGGCTGTACTGCGCTCACTAATCTCTTCTCGGGTAGACCGGCAAGGGGCCTGGTTAACCGCGCCATGTCAGAGCTTGGGGCTATAAACGACTCGACCCCGGCCTTTCCCTATGCGACTAACCTTATGGCGCAGCTACGCAAGGCGAGTGAGACCCGCGGCATGAGTGATTTCACGCCCCTCTGGTGTGGGCAAAATGTCGGCAGCTGCAAGAAGATCTCCGCAGGCGAGATGACCCTAGCGCTAATGCAGCAAGTCACGCAACTAGAGTAATTGCGGCAAAGTACTAAAAATAATAACGAATAGAGCAGATGCAGATGAAAGGAGATCCCGTGATTGAGAAACCTGAGACAGTTAAACCAGAGACAGATAAACCAGATTTAGCCAAACAGGTGACTGGTAAACAAGAGACAGCTAAACACGAGTTTGTATCTAAGCTAGGTATCACAGTCAGCCAACTTGAGGGTGAAAATAGCGAACTGGTCGATGCCTTGGTCGATGGTGTGCGCCAGTACAACTTCGACAAGATGGGCAAGGAGACGTCTGAGCCGCTGACTGTATCGGCCCACGACAAAACCGGTAAGCTGATTGGCGGCGTCTATGGCCGCACCATCTATAAAAACTTCCTCATCCATGTGGTCTGGGTGGATGAAACGGCCCGCGGCACAGGGCTTGGACGCGACCTGATGCTAGAGGCGGAGCGCGTGGCAATTAGCCGCGGTTGCCAGCAGGCTCAGGTGGATACCTTAGATTTTCAGGCGCCGGATTTTTACCAAAAACTTGGCTTTAGCGTCGCAGGCATTATCCCTGCGTTTGATGGCAGTCCAGCCCGCTATTTTCTGTTTAAGCGCTATTGTGATAGTGTGACTCGCTAAGCGATTCGCTGAGACGAATCTTTAATTAATCCATTGTTCAAGGAAGATAAATGTCTAAAAATTTGTTTGCTGGTGTCCTGCTGACACTCGCATTAACTGCCTGCAGTTCCACCCAAAACACTCCCGGTAACTCGGAATCGGTCAATAACACCTTATTGGCCGGCAATCTGCTTGAGGTGAGCGGGGAAAACCTAAGTGATTATTGGAAGCCCAAGTCGACAAAACCTGTGATGCTGAAGTCCCGCCCTAAGTGGATTCCCAAAGGGATGGGCCAGTTTAGTTATCATGTGGTCATAGATAGTGAGGGCAATGAGGTGAGTAAGACTCTGGTAAGTTCCAGCCCCGAAGGTTGGATGACCCAAGCAAGACTAAATAAGATGCCTAAGGTCCGTTATCTTGCCAGTGACGATAACCCTGAGCATCTGCCCGTAAAGGCGTTGTTGACGTCAAAGGTGATGCCTCGTCACCTCATAGAGAGCCAACAGCAATAAGTCTAATTTCAATTGTTTAGTCTAAAGCTCTCTGTCACAAAGACTCTGTCTCCAATGCTCGGTCTAAAGTACTTGCTCCGAGTGTTCAGTCTCGGATGACCTGAAATGTCCATTGAGGCTTTTACCGAGTAAGCATTCAACCTAGCAATTTCAGGATAGCAAGTTAATGATAGCTAGTAAGGAAATCAGGCTATGAATAGATTCTGCCGTGGGCTATTACTCATCACCTTGTCGTTCGCCGTTAGTTTGCCTCTCATGGCCGATGACGGCTTGCTGGGCCAGGCGTTTGAGCAGAAACAGAGTGGCGTTCAGATCCAGGGGGAAGGCGAGGTGATTCGCCTGCTCAGTGATGATACCAAGGGCAGTCGTCATCAGCGCTTTATTTTGCGCCTGGCCAGTGGTCAGACGCTGCTGGTGGCCCACAATATCGATCTGGCGCCGCGCATTGCCGATCTTAAGGTCGGTGACAGTGTGGGCTTCTTTGGCGAATATGAGTGGAATGCTCGCGGCGGTGTGATCCACTGGACACATCATGATCCAAGGGGACGTCACCCGGCGGGGTGGTTAAGCCATGGCGGCCGCAAATATCAGTAGGCTACTGGCTGGTTTCTAGCTCCGACTCGCTCGCGACGGCGACCTGGCCTCTGAGTGGCTGCTTGGATGGCCGCTCGAACAGAGATGCCTTCGACAGCAGTTCGAACCTGTGATTGATGGCGATAAAGCTCTCAACCAGCTTAGGGTCAAAATGGGTGCCTTTATCCTGATGGATTAAGTCCAGCGCCTCCTGATGACTAAAGGGGCGTTTGTAGCAGCGCGGTGAGGTCAGGGCGTCATACACATCTACCAGGGCGACGATACGGGCCGAGAGGGGAATCGCTTCCCCCTTGAGCCCGGCCGGATAGCCGCTGCCGTCCCACCACTCATGATGCCCACCGGCGATATCACGCCCCATCTTTATGTAAGGACACTCTGGCGCGTAACTAAGCAGACTCGCTAACACCTGAGCGCCAATAACCGGGTGCGCCTTGATCTGCTCAAACTCCTCTTCTGTCAGTCGTCCGGGCTTGAGCAAGATGGCATCGGCGATCCCCACCTTGCCGATATCATGCAAAATCGAAGAGAGGGTGATCTCCTGAATAAAATCGTCGGTTAACTCTGCTGGGGCATCAATGTCGGTTTGTCGCTGAGTGGCAAGCATCTTGGCGTAGTGCTGCATGCGGATCAGGTGCGCGCCGGTCTCGTTGTCCCGGTATTCGGCCAGTTTTGCCAGCCCCATCACGGTTGCGCGCCGCGATGCTATGGTCGATCGCAGCGACTGGGTCAGTTTACCCAGCAGGAAGGCGGCGGATTGAGTGACTATGGCATTGGTAACAATGAAGTTTATCGCCACTACAAACCAGATGAAGCTGCTATAGCCCTGGGTCTCCGGCCATTGAAAGCCTTGCGTATGGTAGACCAGCCCTATGACCAGCAGAGCCACAGCGTTAAGCAGCTGGGCGCAGAGGCTGGCCCGCTTGCCAATCAATATGCTGGTGAGCGGTGGGAAGATAAACAGCCAGAAGAACCCGGCGCCCGTTGGGCCTATGGTGATAAGGAAGGCCACGCCGATGGCGAAGAACATCAAACAGCCTATGCAGTAGCGTAGGGTCTGCCTCAATCCTCTCGCCAGTAAGATGTAGAGCAGCAACAGATAGGCCAGGGTGTCGAAGGCGGCCATGCCGACCAGCCCCATCTGGATGCAGAGGTAGACACTGGTGATGTAGACGGGCACACATAAGATGGCGAGGAGGCTAAACAGGCGCTTGAAGATCAGTTCGCGCCAGATGGGCAAGGTATCGTGAAGTTCGTGTGCGGCCGTTTGGGCAAAATTAGGGGCATCCATAGTCAATCCTTTGCACTGCCAGAGGGATTTCAATACCGGCGCAGCCTCTCTGGCGAGATCCTAACTGCTGCGCACCTAGCTTTATAAGCTCTATAAACTAGCAATGTGAACCGCACTCGACAGCTAATGACGCGCAAAGGGGAATCTTACTGTGTCGATTCCTTACTGCGCTGAGTCTTTACTGCGTTGATTCCTTACTGCGTTGACTCTTAGTTGCCGAGCCTTAGTTCACCCCTTCATTATTACCCATAACGCGGCTCTCGGGCTAATTTACCTTTCTCTAAACTGTTTCTTTTGTATGAAAATGTGACCAAGAAAGTATGGAAAGGCCTTGTCTTGTCCTAAGCCTGAGCTCGTAAGTCAGCACTGCGTTTTAATAAAGCTCAGCCGGGACATCGTCTGGCGGCGTCAACTCGTCGATGATCTCTCTGTCGATTTCGCGTTCTATGATGCGATCTTCTATGTCTCGACGGATCAGCTCATCTTCGAGGCGCTGACAGTGAAAATCACAAAAGCCGCCAGTGTTGTGTATGGTGTGGGTCGAGCCAGGATCGCTGCTTGCACAGGCGCTTAACAGTAAGATCGCGGCAAGGGTGTATAGTGTTTTCATAATCGCTCCTTTTATCGCTCATGTTTATCGCGTCACTGGCCGGTTTTAACCTCATCCTTAGCCGAGCCATCGGTGAGTGCTAGTAGTGCTTTATCTGTGGCTGCTTAGGCGGCTAACAGATCGTTAGGACCATAGTGACTCGATAAGCGCGGTAGATTAAGTTAGGTTTTATAGTGAAAACGAATAGGTGACTAGATTCATGAAAAAATCTGGCTCTGGTAGCTGGTAGAGATTGCTAACAGTGATTGGCTGAGAGGCGCAAAGGCGATTTAAGCCAGATCACTAAAGCTGCCTATATTATTGGTTTACTTTGGGTAAACTGGACTAGTCTTAGCAAACGGCTCTGTTATACTAGCGCGCCTCAAATATCAGCCGCTTGATTGGCTGACGATTTTTGCCCTTGCGACCCTAAGAGAGAACCCATGACCTTTGCAAACCTTGGCCTGCCAAACGCTGTGCTCACTAATCTTGAGCAACTTGGCTATAGCCAGCCAACGCCTATTCAGCAAGAAGCCATTCCCCTGGCGCTCAAGGGTAAAAACCTGATCGCGGCGGCGCAAACCGGCAGCGGTAAGACGGCGACTTTTGTGTTGCCTATGCTCACGACCCTGATGCAGGGGCAGACACAGCGCAAGAAGCGGGCGCGGGCAATCATACTAGCGCCGACACGCGAGTTGGTGTTGCAGGTAAATGATCGCATTGGCGAATATGGTAAAGGCTTAGGGCTGGTGTCTATGGCTGTTTATGGCGGCGTCGATGTGCAGGCACAGAAGCAGCAGTTGATCGAGGGGGTCGATATCGTGGTGGCCACCCCGGGTCGTCTGCGGGATCTCTACACCCAGAGAGCGATCCGCTTCGACGAGGTGGAGCTGCTGGTGCTCGATGAAGCCGATCGCATGTTAGATATGGGCTTTATCGAGGATATCACTAAGATCTTAGATACTTTGCCAGAGGAGAGACAGAACCTGCTGTTTTCCGCCACCCTGTCTCGCCCGGTGCGCGAGCTGGCAAAACAGGCGGTGCCAAAGGCGATCCACCTGTCGGTCACTAAGAATCAAGATAGCCAGCCAGATATTGAGCAGTGGATCACCACGGTCGATAAGGATAAGAAGTCGGCGCTGCTCAGTCAGCTGATTAAAGACAATGCCTGGTCCCAGGCGCTTATTTTTATCGAAACCAAACATGGCGCCGCCAAGTTGGTGAGCCAGCTACAGAAGCGGGGCATTCAGGCCGAGTGTATTCACAGCGGTCGTACTCAGGCGGTGCGTGAACAGATCCTGGCAGACTTTAAGGTGGGCAAGATTGCTTACCTTATCTCAACCGGCATCTCGGCGCGGGGAATCGATATCGATAACCTGCCACTGGTGATCAACTATGATCTGCCGTTTCCAGCCGATGAATATGTGCATCGCATAGGGCGTACCGGCCGCGCCGGAGCCAAGGGCGAGGCGATCTCCCTGGTATCCAAGGACGACTTTAAGAATCTCTGCATGATCGAGAGCCGCCTCGATCATCTACTGGAGCGCCGTGAGATAGAGGGATTCGCGCCGAGAAAACCTGTTCCTATCTCGATTCTCAACTATGTGCCCAAGGCCAAACGTGAGCAGGCGCAGGGTGAGAAGGGTGGTGAAGCAGCTGCTAGCCAAGGTGAGAAGGGTTCTAAGGACGCTAAGGACATGCGTCGAGAAGGCAAGCCTAGAGGTCAATCCAAGCCTCAAGATAAGGCATCCCCTTATAAAGGTAACTTTGCAGATAAGAAGGCTAGGCCTGCTAAAGCTAAATCAGCAGCGACTGGTGATCGCGGTGGGAAAGATCAAAGGTCAGCGCAGAAAGCTGAACAAATGCCAGCCTTTAATCCTTGGGCCGATAGCAGGCCTGGTAAGAAATAAGGTTTAAAGGTAGAAGAGTTAGTAGCCCTCAGAGTGAGGGCTTTTTTACATCTGCAGCATTCATTACAGATGTTTTTGATTGGCCTCTTTGTAGGGGGGTCTGCGAGATCCTCTAACCTACATTAATGTTGTAGGAGTATTGAAGGTTGCACCTTTTCTGCTATTAGTTGCCTGCCCGCGGCGGGTGCTGTACATGGAAGTACCAATGTCGTGATCGCAGGGACCTGAAGAACGACGTAAGTGCAGGTACTCCTGTGACAAGCTATGCGTCTTCTGACCTGAATGGATGTTGGGGAGGCAATTGAAGGTCATACCTTCATGGCAACCTAACGCCTACCCGGCGAGGTATGTGTAGATACACCCGTGACACGCTTTGCGCCATCCCTGGCCGCTCTACGGTTTCATCCCTGAAACCGAAGGTCACTGGCGTATCTACACTTGATATCTAACGTCTCTTCGATTTGACCACCTTTGATGACACTTAGGGTGAGTAGTTGAATGTTCAAAAGGTTGCCAAACTCTATTCGCTAGACTGTGCATCTATACAGGTATAATGGGATTTTGCAAAAAAGCGCCCCTTTCGCTTCCTACTATGTAATCTTGCGGTTCTTGCTTTGTTTTTTGAAAATCCGTAACTAATTGATTAAATTTAGTAAAAAACTGAGCATCAGCCATTTAATAGGGAGTAGTGGAGGTCTCATTAATCGAAGTCTCGCTTTGTTTTCGGGCTGCTTATTTTCTACTTGTTATGTAATGCCATTATTGATATATATTTCAAATACTTAAAAAAATTGCCGCGATGTACATTAGCAGGAAGTGATTTACATGGGCGGCATTCTCTCTAATAAGTGTTAGCTGTACATAAGGATTTGTCATCAAAACTCTAAAACAATTAATTATATCCTTAGTGGTTTTCGTCACTGCGACCTATCTTTACGTTTTCCGAAACCAAGAGATCCGCATTGACTTCATTCCTCAACAATTTGAGTTTTGTGAAGAAATAATTTCTAAGGGTGACAATGAGTACGATGAACTAGTAAAAGTGTTAACCAATCATAAAGATGGTTGGGTAGCTTCCTTTACTAGTTTTGTTCCAACTAGAGTTTACTATTCTCCTGATTTCCAAGTTAATATAGTTGGGAAACAAGTCGTTGTTTCATATAAAACTGATGACGGTTACCCTCAGTTTGTTAAATTAATTAAGTATGATTGGTCTAGTGTCTGTGCCAAAGTACAGCTAACAAGCAAATCAACGAATGGACTTAAAAAGCTTGGCTCAGCTCGTACCTCGCTATTTTAGCCAAACTTTTTAAGCCCGTTATTTGGGCGTTGTAAGTAGGATAGTATGTCGAATAATTACTCAAGATCTGACTTAATGAAGATCGCCATAGAAGAGCACTTGAAGTGCACTGAGTTTCCACGAGTTGGGGTTGCTGTAGCGAAAAGTGGGAAATTATTAGCTACAGGTTACCGTGGTGAAACTAAAAGCGTTCATGCTGAACGCGTAGCTATAAGAAAACTGACCGATGAACAGATTAAAGGTGCAACTGTTTATACGACGTTAGAACCGTGTGTTGAATTACATACAGACCAGAAGACTTCATCTTGTGCTCAGCTATTAATCGACTCCGGTGTGAACGAGGTTGTAATCGGAGTTTTAGACCCAAATGGAACGATTTATTCTCAAGGTTACAGAAAACTATTGGAAAACAATATTAATGTAAGCTTCTTCAATCGAAAGCTTAGAGCTGCTGTCGAAGAGGAGTCTTTTGACTGCGGTAACATACATAAAATTTATGGTTGTGGTAAAAGAAGAGTCCCGGTCGTACACAGTGGGAACGAAATTGAAGTCCAGTTTAGTGAGACAGATGAAAGAACAATCGATATTAAGTGGGCTACATTGCAGTCTACACATGGGTGTGTTGACCTTCATGGTTGTAACGGTTCTGTTTTAGTTGCCGCCGGAGCAAGAAACTTCGGCGACATTAGTGATCCAACAGTGTTCCGTTTTCCAAGCCATTACACAAGAATGCGCAAAGGTGATATCGCTATAGTTAAGCCATCAAGTTCAACTTTTTATGTTCTTATTCAAGTGGTTGAAATTTTCGATAACGACATCATTTTCAAATGGGAAGTTAGAAACGACAAGTGAGTATGGGATCAATACTTACATACAAGTGACAGTGGTGTTTAGTCAATATATTTATCCGTTTTTTGCGCACCACAGCTCCTCGCTTTTAAGCATGGTATTCAAGATCACGATGAGCTTTCGCATGCAGGCTATCAGTGCTACTTTCGGCATTTTGCCAGCCGCTTTTAGACGCTGGTAATAGCGCTTAAAAACAGGCTTACTCTGTATGGCTGACATCATCGCCATAAACATGAATGTACGTATTCTATGGCGACCACCATGGATCCTGCGTTTGCCCTTGTAAGAACCACTTTCACGGTTCATTTAAAAGGACAAAAAGGGAGCTGGCTATTGCTTCTTCGTCGCTAATTTTAGCCAAGCATTTATGTGTCTCTTAGTAAGGCGGTAAATCTGAAAAATGAGTTGGTGTCCAAAGCGAGTAGACTGAGTGTGGTGCTTGGTACTCGTTCTACTCGCTTTGATGTCTTGAAATGAAGAACCTGTAGGCTTATTTCTCTCCTACGACGAGCACCTTTGACTCAAGTGGTGCTAAATCTAATGTGACTTGGCCTCCGTTCGTCGTTAGGGTCAATGGTGCCGTGGGTGTTTTATCACTTAGCATCTCTTTTAGCGGGTAGGTGCCTGGTGCGAGTTGCCAGCGTTTAACTAAGGCTGGGGGCAGCTCTAGGGTGAGGTGCTTTGCCTTGTCTTTGGCGAAGTTGCTGACGATGATGAGCTTTTGCTTGTCGTCGAAGCGGCTGAAGGCAAATAGATCTGCATCATATCCCTTGCCTTGATCGATATTCGACCTGTGTAGATCGCCATATTCACCACTTAGGGCGCTTAGGCTGTGGCTGAGGTTTAACAGCTTGGCGTAATAGGCTCGCAGACTCAGCTCTTCTTTTGAAGACTGACCGCCGTCGAATTTACCCAGGTTCATAAAGCGCTGGTGGGCCGGTACGCCGATATAGTCGAAGATGCTGGTGCGGCTCGGTTTACCAAAGCCTGCGTCTTCGCTGCCATCTTCGCCGACTTCCTGGCCGAAATAGAGCAGGGTGGGCGCCTGACTTAAGGTGGTGGAGACAACCATGGCGGGCAGGGCGCTTAACGGATCGCCGGCAAATTCAGGGCTGGCGATGCGCTGCTCGTCGTGATTCTCGAGAAAATGCAGCATATGCTCGGCGATATCTTCAACGCTGTTGCGATCGCGCTCGATCGCCTGGGTGCCAGCCTTGCCCTGGATGATCGCCTTGAGGCTGTCGTAGAGCCCCACCTTGTCATAGAGGTAGTCCATCTTGCCCAGGTGAATATAGTCGCGGTAACGGCTCGGGGTATAGACCTCGGCGAGCAGCAGGGCATCGGGATTGGTATGCTTGATATGGCTGTTCAGATAGCTCCAGAAGGCAACCGGCACCATCTCGGCCATGTCATAGCGAAACCCATCTACGCCCTTGGCGAGCCAATATTGGGCGATCTCGTTGAACTTAAACCAGGAGCTGGGGATGCTATCCTTTGGCTGATGTTGCCAGAAGGCGTAATGCTCGGCAGCCGACTTGCTGGCGTAACCCTCAGGTAGCTGAGGGAAATCCTCGCTGCCATCTGGCATGACGCCATAGTTTATCTTAACGGTTTCATACCAGTCGTTTTGATCTGGCTTGGCCGCGCGCGCGCCATTGCCCGTCCACTTGGCGGGAAACTCGTCAAACTTGCCATCGACTAGCGGGTGTGGCTCGCCGCCCAGAGGCTTTAAATCTAGGCTTAAACTTGGCACCTCGAAAGGCGTGCCCACCACATAGTAGAAGTTGTTGTCTCTGGCGTAGCTGAGCTGAGTGTTGTCATTCGCGCCGAAGTCTGTGACGCCTTCGGGGGCCGACAGCGAGTGATAGCCGCGCGCCACATGGTTGGGCACTATGTCGATGATCACTTGCATGCCAGCTTCGTGGGTGCGGGCGATCAACGCCTCAAACTCCTCTAGGCGTTTGGCGGGGTCGTCTGCCAGATCCGGGTTGACGTTATAATAGTCTTTCACCGCATAGGGTGAGCCAGCGCGACCCTTGACCACATCGGGATCGTCTGTGCTTATACCGTACTGGCTATAGTCGCCGACCAAGGCATGGTGGGGGATCCCCGTATACCAGATATGGCTGATGCCTAAGGATTTGATGCTCTCTAGCGCCTTGGGGGTAAAATCACTCATCTTACCTACGCCATTTTGCGCCTTGGTGCCCCAGGGGATGTTGGCGGTCTGGGTATTGCCAAAGAGTCGGGTGAACACCTGATAGATCACTGGCTTGCTCACCTGCTCGCTGCTTGTAGACTGCACGTCAGTTGATTGGACGCTAGCAGTTTTTGCAATAGTTGCTGCCTCCATCTGGGGCTGGGCGAAGGCCTGGGCGGAGAGCATTAGCGCGGCGCTGCACAGGGCAGCACTTAACTTATTTAAGGGAATGTTTAAAGTAATGTTCAAGGGCTTGTTCAAGAGCCTATTCAAATCGGGACGCGCCTTAGTCATTATTTGGCTTCCTCGATGGCTAACAGGGTAACGCCTTGTCCCTTGATAGAGAGGGTCTTATCCAGCGTGACGGTATCGCCGCTGATCACATCTTGAGCCGTGCGGGCACTGCCTAACAGATCCCTGTAGCGCGCGAGAGGCAACTCGACTGCCTTATCCAACTTGTTGTAGATCACCATGAGGCGCGCCTTGTCACTGCAATCTTGTTTGGCGCAGCGCATCTGTACATATACGCCATCCTGAGGCACATAGTGGCGCAGGCCACCGCTGTGGATGAAGTCTGCCTGTTTGCGGAAGTTAAGCAGGGCTCGGGTGAAGTTCAGCATGGACGCTTGATCGTCACTCAGCCCTTTGTTATCAAAAACTGAGATGGCATCTCCCTGCCAGCCACCTGGGAAATCTGAGCGCGTGATACCATCATTACGATCTTTGGTCGGGCTTTGCATCAAAATTTCTGAGCCATAGAAGATCTGAGGAATGCGGTTGCTGGTGAGCACATAGGCCAGCGCCATCTTGGTCAGGGATAAGTTATCACCCAGCAGGCTGTAGAGGCGATTGGTATCGTGGTTACCTTCGAACAGTACAAGTTGCGTCGGGTCGGCATAGACCACATCGTTGGCGAGAAACTCATACAGGCGCATCATGCCTTCGCTCCAGCCTTCCTCTTCGCTTAGCGCCTTGATAAGGGTTTCATAGAGGGGGAAGTCCATCAGGCTTGGCAATTCTGACTGGTAGCCATCTTGATTGACCTTGCCCTTCTGCCAGTAGGAGACGGTTATTGGGTTGCCCGTCCACTCTTCGCCGACGATGTTGAACTTGGGATACTCAGTCATGATGGCGCGGGTCCAATCGACCAGAAAATCCTTATCGGCGTAGGAGTAGGTGTCTTCGCGTATGCCGCTCAGATGAGCGTATTCTACCCACCAGATGCTGTTTTGGATCAGGTAGTTGGCAAGCTGTGGCTGCTCTTGGTTAAGGTCCGGCATGGACTCGACAAACCAGCCGTGGCTGAAGTCGCGCTTGTCTTTGGCAACCGCGTAGGGGTCTTGCAGCGTGGTACGTCTGTGGGTGGTGAAATCGATCGCCGAGGAATCTTGAGCTAATGCGCCCTCAGGACGATTAACCCAATCCTGGCTGGGCAGATCATCCATCCACCAGTGGTTAGAGCCGATATGGTTAACCACAACATCGGCGATGATGCCTATGCCTTTCTGTTTCGCCTTGATGGCCAGCTGGCGGTAGTCGTCATTGCTGCCAAACCTTGGATCGATACGGTAGTGGTTGGTGACCGAGTAGCCGTGGTAGGAGTATTCGGCCATATTATTTTCGGTAAGCGGGTTGATCCACAGCTGAGTGGCGCCAAGGTCCGCCAGATAGTCCAGGCTGTCGATGATCCCCTGAATATCACCGCCGTGACGACCACCCGGATTGCGGCGATCGGCTTGCTCTATCATGTCGGCCTGGTTGTCGTTAGTGGGGTCGCCGTTGGCGAAACGATCCGGGGTGATGAGATAGATAACGTCTTTGTTGCTAAAGCCCTGGCGAGCCGCGCTGCCCTTATCGCGCTCGAGCAGCTCGTAGGCCACGCTAATTTGCGCCTGGCCTGCTTGTTCGAATGTCAGCTTAAAGGTCTGCGCCTTGGCGCCTTGGGTATCTAAGTTAACAAACAGATAGTTGGGGTTCTCAGTTGTCTCAACCCCTTTAAGGGTTACGCCATCGGCCTTAACGCTCACCTTAGCCTTAGCGATGTTTTCGCCATGAACCATCAGCTGCAGCTGGCTGTGTTGCATGCCCGCCCACCAATTGAGGGGCTCGATACGCAGTTTCTGGGCGCTGGTATTGGCACTGGCATTATCACTGTCACTGGCATAGGAGCTGCTTGCCGGTTGTACAGATGCCATCACCTGAAAGGCGGAAGGGGCGAGCATAAGTAACGAGGTGGCGATGAGTGTGAGTTTCAACTTGCTGTTAGTACGTCTCATGGGCAGTCCTTTCGGCGTTCGACCTTTTAATGCTGTGCCTAGCGTGATGACACATTAAGGTGTTAGGTGTGACTGAGTTAACTTTCTGGGTGTGACACAGTTTTTCGTTAGCTTAATATGAAAACACCTGCTTCAAGGGATCGAAGCAGGTGTTTTTCGGCTATTACCTAAGATTACATAGTGTAGCTAAATCCTAGGAAGTATTGGCGACCAAAGCTCTGGATGGTACCAGTTTGGTGCGTCTGGCCGAAGTAGGTCTTGTTAGCTTCATCTGTCAGGTTATTAACCTGGAACAGGAACTTAAGACCATTGTCCATCGCATAAGATGCCTGGTAGTCGAGAATGGTTTCTGCATCGAAGAAGGCCAGCTGAGATTCAACCGCAACTTGCTCAGAAACATACTCACTACGATAACGCATGCTCAAACGGGTATCGAAACCATCCAAGGTGTAGAACAGAGTGGTGTTCAACACGTGCTCAGACAGGCCTGGTAGCGGGATAGCTAAGCTTTCACCACTTAGGTCGGTTTCAAACTCTACTTCACTGTCAGAGTATGCGTAACTGCCGGTGAAACCTAGGCCGCTAAGTGCGCCCGGTAGGAAGTCGAATACCTGAGTGTAGGCAAGTTCGATACCGCGAATATAACCGCCGTTATCGTTGTTAACCGCCGTCTGATACTGGCCTTCATTCTTAACGACAGGGAACTCTACACCGTTGTCGACAATAGTGTCTGGCACGATGAAGCCTGCTTCTTCGAAGTCAAATGGCTGGATAGTGAAGTTGTTGATGAATGACTTGATGTCTTTGTAGAACACGGCAAAGACGATCGCACCTTCAGACTCTTCAAAGTAGTGCTCATATGACAGGTCGTATTGATCGGCATAGAAAGGATCCAGTAGCGGACTGGTGTTACCCCATGCGTTGTACTTCTTGTAACCTGGTGTTGCAGAGTCGTCATACCAAGAACCCATGCCAGACTTCAGCTTGTCGATTGGTGGACGAGCCATAACCGATGCTGCGGCAAAACGGATCTGATCGTTTTGTGTTAGGTGGAAGTTCAAGTTAACCGAAGGTAGATAGTCGGTGTAAGACTTGCCCACTTTGTTGTGGATATAGTCGGTGCTGACCACGCCTTTTTCATCGACGATCTCTTCACCCAGACCGAAACCTACTTGTTGTAGACCTGTACTTGACTGATCTGTGTTAACTACACGCAGACCGATGTTACCTGTTACTGGGATGCTACCAATTTCGAAGTCCAGGTTAGCCTGCACATAACCTGCTAGCACGTCTTCATTTACCGTACCGCTTTGGATCATGGTCCAGTTGTTGGCCCAGTTAGCAGTAGGGACGAAAGGATCTTGTCCAGTTGCCGCCAGTTGTGCGTTAACCAGATCCACAGCCTTATCAAAGTCGATCGCTAGGAAGCTTGGGTAGCCTGAAAGCTCGCCGCCAAAGTTAACCACACGGGTCATATCATCGGTCAGGGCTAGCACAGGTTGATTGTCTGGGTTGGTACCAAATTCGAAACCATAACCTGCTTGAGAGCGCTGCGCGTTGAACTCACGCTCAGAGTATCTTACGCCGACGTCGATAGACGACACGAAGCTATTGTCTAGCTGGTAGTTCAGGTCGAGTTTGTAGGCGATCAGATCGTTTTGTTGATCATAAGGCCACATACCCACTTCTCTCAGACCTAGGGTCGAAGTATCTGTGTAATCCTTGGCGAAACTGATGTCGGCTGGATTGAGGTTGTTTAGCTTATAAGTGATCGACTCGGCCGATCTAACATTGTTAGCCATGTCGTCATAGATAACGGCGCGGGTACCGCCGTTGACGAATTCACCGTCGGCAGAAGAGTAGCTGATGTCTGCGGCGATGGTGAGGTTTTCACCATTAGTCCATTCGATGTTAACAGCACCAGAGGTGAGCTCTGAGTATTTTGAGTCGTTATCGTTAACCACAAAAACGGCAAAGTTATCAGTACCATCGGTAGATACTGTGCCACCGATCATAGAGCCGTCTTCGACAATGGCATCACTGATCTGACCGTTCTTTAATGATTTCACACGGAAACCGCGGGCAAAGTTCTCAGAATCGAACTTAGAGTGGAAGATGTCGCCCTTAAAGCTCCAGTTGTCATTTGGTTGCCAGTGGATGGCGCCCATGTAACCGTCACGGGTGTCGGTACCACCTTTTTGTTGCATCTCGAAGCCTTCGCTGACGGACTCAAGGTTGCCATCACCGTTGACATCACGTCTGTCGTCGTTGAAACGTAGGCCGATGAACTGGCTTGCTACATAAGGTTGATAAAGATGTGCGTAACCCACGGCAACACCAAGGGTTTCATCGAGGAACTTACCTTGGTACGAGAAGCTTAAACGGTTGCCATACTCTTCTGCGTCGGCAATTTCACCGGCGCGGTCGTTAAAGCTACCACGAGCATTAACGGTAAAGTTGTGGTCTTTTGGTGCCTGCAGCGGGTCGGCTGTTTTAAGCTCGACTGTGCCGGCAACACCGCCTTCGATGAGCGAAGCCTTTGGCGACTTATAAACTTGCGCCTGGTTGATCAGCTCAGAAGGGTATTGATCGAATTCGATCGCACGTTTACCACCAGTGGTAACCTGTTCGCGGCCGTTTAATGTCGCGGCAACGAAATCACCGTCCAGACCGCGAATGTTAAGACCACTTGCCTGGCCACCGGTACGTACGGCGGTAACACCTGGCAGGCGGGTTAGGGCATCGGCAATTGATTGATCAGGCAGGGCGCCTAAGTCATCTGCAGAAATGGTTTCTGATACGGTATCGGCAAAACGCTTGTTGTTGAGCGACTTGATCACACTGGTACGGAAGCCACGTACCTCAATCACTTCAATCGACTCGTCTTGAGTCGTTGCTGCCGCCTCAGCTTTTGCTGCCTCATTATCAGCTGCATAGACATTAATACAAACGCCGGCCGAGAGCAGGGCTAGCGTGAGTAGGTTAGGTTTAAATTGAAACATCCATCTTCCCCTTTTTTCACTCTATTCATACTGTATTACTTCTTATGTGTGAAATAAGGGGGGACCCTTGTTCACAGCTATATAGGTGAATGAGAGTGCTTGTTATTGTACTTGTTTCTAAGTTGTTATGTAGCAGCACCGATACTACTCTCGCACTCGTCGCGGTCACAATATTATGCATACGTATTCAAAAGTGACCTCGGCCTCAAAAAGGGCGTCTAGCGGGGTGCGCTAGCTCACAAAATAGCCTGCAAAATTAAGCCTAACCCAATGTTTATATTTGTTTTTGTTCTAGGTGGTCAGAAGGTGCTTTAAGCCTGTCTGTTTTGCATACGTATGCAGTGGTGTTGAACCCGATTTCCCGGATGACGTATGCTCGTTTCATTCTAATAACAATTGTTCGTCGACAACGATCGGGTAACAGGTATGCAACCCAGGGGCAGGCACCTGCCTTTAATATAGTCGTTGGTGACCTAGGGGCGATAATGAACCAACTCTCCTGGTGGCGCGGCGCCGTCATCTATCAGATCTATCCTCGCAGCTTAATGGATTCCAATGGCGACGGTGTAGGTGATCTACAAGGCATCATAAGTAAACTCGACTACATTGCGAGTCTGAACGTGGACGCCATCTGGATCTCGCCTTTCTTCAAGTCGCCGATGAAAGACTTCGGTTACGACATCAGCGACTACCGCGCTATCGATCCTTTGTTTGGCACCATGGCGGACTTCGACGAGCTGATCGACAAGGCGCACGGACTCGGCATCAAGGTGATTATCGATCAGGTGCTCAGCCACACCTCAGATCAACACGCCTGGTTTAGCGAGAGTCGCCAGAGCCGGGACAACGCCAAGCAGGACTGGTATGTGTGGGCCGATCCTAAGCTGGATGGCACCGCGCCTAACAACTGGCTGGCTATCTTCGGTGGCTGTGCCTGGGAGTGGGAGCCACGTCGTCAGCAATATTATCTGCATAACTTCCTGACCAGCCAGCCGGATTTGAACTTCCATAACCCTGATGTGCGCCAAGCTGTGCTGGATAATGTTAAGTTCTGGCTCGATAAGGGAGTCGATGGTTTCCGCCTCGATGCGATCACCTTCTGTTATCACGATGAGCAGCTAAGAGACAATCCGCCCAAGCCTGAAGACAAGCGTCAGGGCAGGGGCTTTAGCGAAGATAACCCTTACGCCTATCAATATCACTACTATAACAACACCCGCCCGCAGACTGTTGGTTTCATCGAAGAGCTGCGCGCGCTGATCAATCAATATCCTGGCGTGGTCACCCTAGGGGAAGTCTCTTCGGAAGACTCGCTGGCGACCATGGCCGAATACACCCAGGGCGAGGACCGCCTACATATGGCCTACAGTTTCGAGCTGCTGACCGATGACTTTAGCCCGGCGTATATCCGCCACACGGTAGAGGCGCTGGAGCAGAGCATTGGCGATGGCTGGCCCTGCTGGGCGATAGGCAACCACGACGTGCAGCGGGTCGCAACACGTTGGGGCAGAGACGCCTTCAATAGCGATATGGCCAAGATGCTCAACGCTATGCTCTGTTCGCTACGGGGCAGTGTCTGTAGCTACCAAGGTGAGGAGTTGGGCCTTGGTGAGGTAGAGATCGCCTATGAACAGCTGCAAGATCCGTTCGGCATCACCTTCTGGCCTATGTTCAAGGGCCGGGACGGTTGTCGCACGCCTATGCCTTGGTGCCATGACGAGAACCATGGCGGCTTCAGTGACAACACGCCTTGGCTGCCGCTACCGGCTGAACATAAGGCTGCGGCGGTCGATGTGCAGGAGGCCAACCCTGATTCGATTCTGAACCATTACCGTCACATGCTGGCCTGGCGTAAACAGCACCCGATACTCGTAACTGGTGATATCAAATTTATTGAATCAACTGATTCGCTATTGGTGTTTGAGCGTCGTCTAGGCGAGCAGACCCTGCTAGTTGCCTTTAACCTGAGTGGTCAGCCGCAGAGCTATAGCCTGGCAGGTCTGGGCGAGAAAGGCCTGACGCCGCTGGAAGGCCATGGTCTGCCTAAGGCCGAGCTGAAAGGCGAGCTGATTCAGTTTGACGGTTTCGGTTGTTTCTATTGTTGGAAGTAAAGGGCTTGGAAATAAAGGGTCTAGAAATAAACGACTTGGAAATTGCTAATCGGAAGTAGCTGGCTCTCGTTAGCCAGCTATTTGCGTGAAAAGATTTAACACCACCAATAAAATATACAATAACAAAAGAGAACTACACCATGGCAATGATGCAACAAAGTAGCACGGCTACCGGGGTTGGCGGTGAGCAGGAGAACTATCGTTTCGCGCTAGTCTCCCTGACCTCGCTATTTTTCATGTGGGGCTTTATCACCTGTCTGAACGACATCTTGATCCCCCATCTCAAGGCAGCGTTTTCGCTCAACTACGCCGAGGCGATGCTGATCCAGTTCTGCTTCTTCGGCGCCTACTTCCTGGTCTCTATGCCGGCCGGTAAGCTGGTTAAGGCCCTCGGCTATCAGAAAGGGATAGTGACAGGTCTGCTGATCGCGGCACTGGGCTGTGCACTCTTTTATCCTGCGGCGGCGCTGGCCACCTACGGACTCTTCCTCGGCGCCTTGTTCGTGTTGGCCTCAGGGATCACTATTTTGCAGGTGGCGGCGAACCCCTATGTGAATGCATTGGGTAGCGTAGAGACCGCCTCTAGCCGTCTTAACCTGACTCAGGCTTTCAACGCCCTGGGTACTACGGTTGCGCCATATTTTGGCGCCGTGTTGATCCTCTCAGTCGCCGTTGAAGCTAGCGAGACCCTGACTCAGGCACAGGCCGAGGCGGAAGTGGTTAAACTGCCTTATCTTATTTTGGCCACTGCATTAGGCGTCCTGGCGCTGGTATTTGCCAAACTGGATCTGCCGCAGATTAAAGAGCATTGTCAGAGCGGCGAGCAGGGTGAGGTGGTGCATAATGGCAAGACCAGCGCGCTGCAATCACTGCACCTGGTGCTCGGCGCCGTGGGGATCTTCGTCTACGTGGGAGCTGAAGTGTCTATCGGCAGCTTCCTGGTTAACTTCCTGGCCCAGGATGACATTGCCGGACTAAGTGAGGCCAGCGCCGCGAGTTACATCACCTATTACTGGGGCGGCGCCATGGTAGGGCGTTTCATAGGTAGTGCCGTGATGCAGAAGATACCTGCCGGTACTGTGCTCGGTTTCAACGCCTTAATGGCGGCACTACTGGTCGCGCTGGCGATGACCAGCACAGGCACTGTCGCTATGTGGGCGATTCTGGCGGTTGGCCTGTTCAACTCCATCATGTTCCCAACCATCTTCAGCTTGGCGCTGCGGGATCTCGGCCCTCACACCTCACAAGGTTCGGGCGTACTCTGCTTGGCCATCGTCGGCGGCGCGATTTTACCTCTGCTGCAGGGGGTACTGGCGGATAACATAGGTATTCAGCATGCTTTCTTCCTGCCGATCATCTGTTACCTGTTCATTATGTTCTATGGTGTGAAGGGGTCTAAGCTCTAAGGGCTATGCTCTAAGGCTTGGGTCATTAAACCTATAATTCAGAGGCAAGCAGCAATGCTTGCCTTTTTTAACGCCATAATGGCCGCTAGCGCTTGCCTATTAGGGGCTTAACTCCTATGATCGCCAGCGATTTTTATTATCTAGGCTCTGCTACTTTAGGCTCAACTATGTTAAATGCGTCGCTATCTCCAAGTTCAACCGAATTAGTTATCAATGTGCTGGCCATGGTGCTCGAAGAGGGCAAACCGCTGGACAGAGCCTATTCACATCACTTCTCTGGACTCAAATTAGCGCCGTCGGAGCAGGCACGCATCACCTATGTCACCGGTGATCTGCTGCGCCGCCTCAACTTCTACTGCTATTTGGCGGATATCTCAACCGATGAGATTGCCCGTATGGGTTCACGCCTGCTCAATGCCTGGCACATGGCGAACGAGCTGCCTATCCCTAAGTTGCAGTACACCTTGGCGATCGAAGAAGATGATTTTAATCAGCGCCTGGCAGCGGCCAAGCAGCAAGCGGCACTGTTCGATGGTTGTCCCGAATGGCTCGATACCTTGGGGCAGGAGCAGTTAGGCGAGGATTGGGCCAAGGAGCGCGCCGCGCTGGCACAGGCGCCTAAGCGTTACCTGCGCGTTAACCCGCTTAAGACAAATAGCGAAGATCTAACCAAGCGTCTTGCCAAGGAAGGGGTCGAGACCCGTGAGGTGCCAGGCGTGCCAAGCGCGCTCGAGGTGATCTCTGATGCGGCGCTGTTTCGTACCGAGTGCTTCAAGCAGGGGCTATTTGAGCAGCAAGACGCCGGTTCTCAGCACGTGGCCGCCGCTGTGGGCGCTGAGCCAGGCATGCGAGTGATCGATGCCTGCGCCGGTGCCGGCGGTAAGACACTGGCCATCGCCGCACAGATGCAGGGCAAGGGTCGTTTGCTGGCCATGGATGTGGAGCAGTGGAAACTGGATAACCTCAAACAGCGTGCTCGCCGCGCCGGTGCCCACAATGTCGAGACCCGTATCATCGCCAGTAGCAAGACCATTAAGCGCCTTAAGCTGAGTGCCGACCGGGTGCTTCTGGACGTGCCTTGTTCTGGCCTTGGGGTTCTCAAGCGTAATCCCGATGCAAAGTGGCGCGATACGCCGGATCGCCTGCCTGTACTGGTCGAGCTGCAAAAGGAGATCCTGCAGAGCTACAGCCGTATGGTGAAGGTCGATGGCATCTTGATCTACGCCACTTGCTCTATCATGCCTCAGGAGAATCGCCTGCAGGTTGATGCCTTCCTGGCCGCCAACCCACACTTTAGTTTTATCGACGATGAAACCGTGAGCGTGGCCGATACCGGCTTCGATGGCTTCTATCTGGCGCGTATGAAGCGTACCGCCGAGTCTGCCTAATCCTTTCTCGAGAACGTAATTTTTTGATCTCAGTCACAGGTGTCGGTTTAGGGCGTGGGTAACTGCGCAGTAAGCCGACACTTGACCTTAGTAGGCTACAACAAGCCTGATAAATAGTGATATCATCTCTCCTTTCATTTGCTGATCTTGGTCTATCTGCCTTTTTCTCGGACGATGTTATTACAAACGGCTGTACAAGAGTTTTCACATCAAGAAAGGTTTTCCGCGCTGCAAGCGTTATTGGGCGGTCGGTTGCTGGAGTGTCAGCGCCAGGCCCATATCATCCGCGGCGTCTTTGCCGGTGAGCCTAAAATAACCTGCCAGGTCTCCCTTAACGATCAGGGTAAGATAAGCGGTCGCTGCGACTGTGGTCAGCCTCGTTGCGCCCATCAGGCGGCGTTAGTGATCGAGCAGGCGGCGCTTCGTGCCCTCGATGAGCAGGGGCGCTCCAGACGTTCAGATACCGCCATTCGCCTGTTTAGAAGCGATCTTAAGGAGCGTTTCGATCCTTTCCCCACCATGGCGCGCCACCGCATCCTCTATCTGTTAGTGCCGAGCGAGGCAGGCTTGCAGCTCAAGGTATTAAAAGGCTATCTGAATAAGAATGGCCGCTACCAGCTCAAGGGCCCGTTAGGATTCGAGCTGCTGCAGAGCCAGCCTGTGCCCAAGTATGTCAGTCAGACTGATCTCAAGTTGCTGCACACGCTTAGGGCGTTGGCCGATGACTTTAGCAGTCACAATAGCGCTGACTTTAGCAGTCAAAATAACGATGAACTCAGCAATGCTCTTGGCAGCAGCACGGAAGGCAGTAGTAGCGTTAGCGAAAGCAGCAGTAACTTCAACGCCGAAAGAAGCAGTGAAAAGAAAGGCCAAGCCAAGCTACCCGATTATTTAACCTCTGTGGCCTCGAGCCTGGAGGTTCAAACGGCGCAGCAAGATCTGTCACCGGCCGAAGCATCGAGTGAGCAGGCGATCATTATCGATCTCGATTGCGCCTTTGCCAAAACCAATAGCGATACAGATAACTCCAATGACAGTTCGGCGCAGCTTGGCAGCGATTTTTATCGCCTGCTGTTTGCCAGCGGTCGCTGTTTCTTTGGCAAGGTGGCGGGGGAGCCGGTGCGGCTTTCTACCCACTATGATGAAGACTACCTAGATGAAAGCTTCATGCTGCCCCTTTGCCCCGGTGTCTGGCTCGATACCTGCTCAGGCACAGGGATCATCGATAAACGCCGTGACGTGCGGGTGAATCAAACTCTGTTAGAAGGCGTGGATCTCGACGGCGACTGGCTGCCAAGGCTAGAGATCGCCCGCGAGAGCCTAGATCAAAACTGGCTTGAACCCCTGCTGGCGCCAATCGACGTGGCCAAATTTTCCATGGTTCACCGCGGCCAGCGTTATGACTTCGAGTCGCTCAGTTATCTTGGTGCGGGCCATAAGGCCTTCATGGCGCAATTTGCCAAGTGTCAGCTGCTGCTCAATCCCTTGCCGCTACTCACCAGTCAATTCGAGCCGGCCGTGACTGAATCACTCGGCGAGGGCCTGCGTCTGGTACCGGGTGAGGCGAGTGAGCATGTGGTTCTGCTGCGCACGCTCTCCCTCAAGGGCTGGCAGGTTGAACTGGTGGCCAAGCAACGTTTCGTTCAAGTGGCGGCCAATGCCTGGTATGGCGAGGTGAACAGCGCCGACAAGGATTGGTTCGAGCTCAGCCTTGGGGTCGAGGTGGAAGGAAAGCGGGTTAACCTCCTGCCATTGCTGGTCAACCTCATTCGTCAAGGCAAGCTCAGCCGGGATTTCAATCAGGTGACGAGCGCCGATCAATCTGACGCAAAAGGTAGTGCGGATCAACCGCAGGAGGTGGCACTTGAGCTGGAATCTGGCGCCATCCTAACCCTGCCGGCGGCGCGTATCCAGCGCATACTCACGGTGCTCGACGAGCTATTTGCGCAGCAGCCGCTTAACGATCAGGAAAAGCTGGTGCTGGCACGCCATCACCTCGGGCGCATTCCGCTGCTCGATGATGCCTTGAGTCAATCTGAGCAGGCGCTGACCTGGTCGGGTGAAGCCAAGCTGAGGCAACATGCAAAGGCGCTCGGCCGTTATCTTAATGAGCAACAGAGCAGGCGCGCAGATAAGCAGGGAACCACAGACTTTGTCGTACCCGATGGGCTTAACGCCGAGCTGCGTCCCTATCAGGTAGAGGGTGTCGCCTGGCTACAATTTATCAAACGACATGGCTTCGGCGCCATACTGGCCGATGACATGGGGCTGGGTAAGACGCTGCAGACCCTGTGTAGCATCCTCTTGGATAAACAGGCCGGGGTGACTAAGGCGCCCGTGTTGGTTATCGCGCCAACCAGTTTGCTCAGCAACTGGCAGCGGGAGATCGCCCAGTTTACGCCTAGCCTGACTAGTTTCGTCTGGAGCGGCCGCGCCCGCCATGATAACGAGCAGGCGCTGACGGATGTCGATGTGCTGATCACCAGCTATGGGATCCTGGCCCAAGACGCCGAGCGGCTGACCAAGCTCAATTGGCATCAGGTGATCCTGGATGAGGCCCAGACCATCAAGAACAGTCGCAGCCGTATCACTAAGCTGGTGAACCGGCTGCAGACCCAGCATCGTCTCTGTCTGACGGGGACGCCGATGGAGAATCACCTCGGTGAACTCTGGTCGCTGTTTCATTTTCTGATGCCGGGCTTTCTCGGCACGGCCACTCAGTTTCAACGTCAGTTTAAACAGCCGATAGAGAAAGATCATTGCGATGCCAGTCGTCAGCGGCTGGCTCAGCGCCTGGCCCCTTTCATGCTAAGGCGCACCAAGCGTCAGGTGGCGACCGAGCTGCCGACCAAGACGGTGATCAATACCCTGATCGAGCTCAGCCAGAGCCAGTCGGATCTCTACGAGACCATACGTCTCACCGTGGCCGAGCAGGTGCAGTTGGCCCTGAGACAAACCGGCGCCAAGGCCAACCGCCTGATGATCAGCAATGCGCTGCTTAAGCTACGTCAGGTGTGTTGTCATCCGGCAATGCTCAATCTGGCTCAGGCAGGCGAGCGCGCGCATCTTGCTGAGGCAAGCTCTGGCGGTAAAACAAGCCTAATGAATGCGGCCTACGATGGTGGCCAGGATGAGCTTAACGTCGAGTCCTCTAAGCTAGCCTGGTTAGAGAACAAGTTGCCGAACATGATAGAAGATGGTCGCAACATTCTGATCTTCTCCTCCTTTACCAGCATGCTGGATCTGATCGCCGAGCAATTGGATCGCCAGCAGATAGGCTATGAGATGCTTACCGGGCGAAGCCGTCATCGCGATCGCATCATAGAGCGTTTTCGTCGCGGCGAGGTCAATGTGTTTCTCATCAGCCTCAAGGCTGGTGGATCTGGTCTCAACCTGACCGAGGCGGATGTGGTGATTCATGTGGATCCTTGGTGGAATCCCGCGGCCGAGGAGCAGGCCAGTGACAGGGCCTATCGCATCGGCCAGGATAAGCCGGTATTCGTCTATAAGCTTATCTGTCAGAACACGGTCGAGGAGCGCATTCAGCAGCTGCAGCAGAGTAAGCAGGCACTGGCCCAAAGCATGTATCAGACCGAGAGTCTCACGGCCGCCGAGATGGACAGAGATGATTGGCTGGCCCTATTGCAGCCCATTACTGAGCAGCCAACCTAAACACAACCAAGGACTGAGCAGCCAATCACCGAACCGCCATGTACAGATGGGTAGGGGCTATTCGCCCTGAATGGTGAGTATTAAGGTGCGGCCACTGGCGCGGTTGCGGGCCTCACACAGGTAGACCCCTTGCCAGGTACCCAGATTAAACTCGCCGTCGGTGATCGGCAGGGTAAGCTCGCAGCCCAGCAGGGATGATTTAAGGTGCGCCGGCATGTCGTCATCACCCTCATAGGTATGGGTGTAGTAGGGCTCATTCTCCGGCACCAGACGGTTAAAGAAGCGCTCGAAGTCCTCCCGCACGCTGGGGTCGGCATTCTCGTTGAGGGTGAGTCCCGCCGAGGTATGCTGTAACAGGAGATGGGCGAGACCTATCTTAATCTCGCTAAGCTGGGGAGCGGCGCGATAGATCTCTTCGGTGATCAGATGATAACCGCGTTGTCTCGGGGCTAGATTTATCTCGACTTGAATCCACATGATCAATTTTCCTACGCTATTTTTTATCGCCAAATTGCGGCACTTTTTGTTATTTTGCTAAGAGTGCTTCAACTTCTCATGCTTGTAAATAGGCTTTTAAGTAAGCGAGTAAATTGGCTTGTAGAGGCTGTTATAAAAGGAATCACCACTAAGAGTATAATCGCTGCTTAGGGGATGATGAATTGACCAAAACGAGCGACCAAGGCGAGCGTTCAAGACAGAGCGACCAAGACCGCGCGAACACGATATAGAGACCTGAACCTCAATGACGCAGCGAGAGAACGAAAAGCCAGTAGGGGTTAAAAACCCAGTGCGGATAAGTGGAGAAGCGTCACGGCCGGCTAAGGTGCTGCCGACCTATTACTACCTCAGCAATTTTCAGATAATGCTTGAGGGCGTCGCTCGCCGCTATGGCGATCTCCTCGATGAGGTTGAGCTTGGCTTCATCGATACTTTCTCAGCCTTGACCCCTGATGCCCAGTGTCTGCTGGTTAGGCTTATCTCCCGCAAGGGCCCCTGGTTCTGTGAGGCTCAGCTCAATTACAGTGAGATCGAAGGGATCCCTGGGGCCATCTCCGAGCTTTGTGAGCACAGTCTTATCTGCTATGAACAGCCAGATACGACCTGGCTGCTGCACAAGAGCACTAAGACGGAGCTGATCCAGGCCTTAGTTGAGACAAGACAAGCCTTGGTGGAGACAAGCCAAGCCTTGATTGAGACAAATGAGGCATCGGCGCGGGAAGGGGCGTTGTCTGAGATAGCGAGCCTCCACGCCTATCAAACACGGGCGGATATCAAGCGGTTAAAGAAGAGTGAGCTTGTTGGGTATGCTCAAGAGACAGGCTTGTTACCGCATCTGCTAGGGCGTTTGGCACCAAAACAGCATTGGTTCTGCCTTAGCCCTCAGGCTGTCTATCGCCGCTTCGAATTACTCTATTTCGAGCGCATGAGTCAGTCCTTGAGTCAGTTTATCTTGGCCGATCTTGGTATTCATAATTTTGAAGCCTACTCGACCAGCATCGCCAGTCGCAGCTTCAATACGCGAGTCGAGATAGAAGGCTTGTATACGTTGTCTTGTCTATACCAAGAGTTTGAAGAGGGTGGTCTGAGCGGCAAGCCCAGTGACATTGGTATCGAAAAATTTGATTCATTTTGTCAAAGACTCACCGAGCTGCCTGATTTCGCCAAAGAGGCTGGGAATGAAAAGCTGAACCGCATGACCCAGGGGCTCTGGCTAATGGCGGCGCGCCAATTGGAGCGCTTAGGCCACTTTGAGCGCGCCTTAGCCCTGTATGGAAACACAGAGAGACCGCCGAGCCGGGAGCGCCGGGCTCGCTGCCTGAATAAGCTTGGCCGTGATGATGAGGCGTTAGAATTAGTAGAGCTGATGCTAGCGGAACCTTTGGAGGAGAGTGAGCGTCTGGTCGCCAGGCGTTTGCAGAAAAGCCTGCATCGCAGCCTAGGACGCGCGGCGCCAAAGCCTTGGCAAGGGGAGTTTGATACCTTTAATCTTGAGTGTCAGCGCACAGCGAATGATAAGAGCCTTGAAGGCGAAGAGTTAAACGCCGAGCGCGTCGAGCAATGCGCCGCCAGGCACTTGAGCACTATGCAGGGTGAGCCGCTGCGGCTTTGTGTCGAGGTAGAAAATCGCCTCTTCTGTAGCCTGTTTGGCCTGGCCTTCTGGGACATCATCTTCGCCGATGTTGGCGGCGCCTTCGCTAATCCCTATCAGAGCAGGCCGAGCGACATGTATCAGAGTGAGTTCTACCCAAGGCGCAAACAAGCGATAGCGTCGAGACTCACTGCATTAGCCTCGGGTGACACCCAGATGATCATGGAGCATTTTTATCAAAAACGCGGCATCACCAACGACTGGGTACACTGGCCCCTGTTTGAGGAGCTAAGCCTAGATCTGCTAGGGCTTAATCTGCTCAAGCTCCATCTTACGAATAGTCGAGAAAACGTTGAGATTCCGCTTCTCCTGCAACTGGCACTACAGGCATTCAGCGGCGCCTTTCTTGCGAAACTATTTCGACAGATGCTGTTCGATCTGCGTTATTACCGCGCTGGCTTTCCCGATCTTATCTGTTTTCATCTAACTGCCGAATATCTTGCAACCGAACGTCTAGCAACCGATGACGGGGCAACGAGCTTAGCGCATAACAGAGTCACAGCCGAGCTTATCGAGGTGAAGGGCCCGGGAGATGCCCTAAGAGATAATCAGACAATCTGGCTGGACTGGTTTAACCGAAGCGGCGTTAAGGCCAGCGTCTGCTATCTCTCTTGGCTCGACTAACATTGAGCAGCCTTGACTAAAAAAGGGTGTTCGCTCAGGCGTTTTCACAACGCATACTCTTTCTTGCGAAGTGGTATAACTATATCTTTCGCTGTCCTAATACCATGATTTTTTGCTAACCTCGTTAATAAGATAGGAAACTTTTGTTAGTAAAGTTCGCCTGGTACAAGCTTTAAAGAAAGCTATAAAAGAAAGTGGTTAACCAGCTGTGAAGGGACAATGATGTCACGAGAACAGAAGATGCAAGGCGTTCTGCCGTCGGTAGAGGGGAGAACGAGATCCCCCATGATAGTCAGGCTTCTTTGGCTGTCGATGGCAATGCTCGTTAGCTTGTCTATGGTGCTGCCGAGTCACGCTGCGCCGCGCTTGGATTTGAGCGCCAAGACACAAAGCGGCGAGCTGGTGTCACTTGAGGCCTATAAGGGCAAGGTGGTCTACGTGGATTTCTGGGCCTCCTGGTGCGCACCCTGTCGTGACTCCTTTCCCTGGATGGAGCTGATGCATCAACGCTATGGCGATAAGGGGCTGGCGATCGTGGCGATCAATCTCGATGAAGAGAGTGAGATGGCCGGGCCATTTCTGGCCGACTTCAACACCAGTTTCGATATCCTCTACGATCCCAAGGGGGAGGTGGCCGGTCACTTTAATCTGCAGGGGATGCCCAGCAGTTATCTGTTTGATGCCGAGGGAAATCTGGTTAGCGAGCATCTGGGCTTCTTCAAGTCCAAGCAAGTTGCCGTCGAGCAGGAGATCCAATCTTTGTTGAAGAAGAGGTCTGCCGATGCGAACTGATTTAACGCTGCTGCTCATATTGATAGCCTTGCTGTCTGGCTGCGCCAATCTGGGCGTAAAGCCCTGGGAGCGAGGGCAGTTTGCCCGGGAGGATATGCAGCTAGAGGCCGATGAGATGGATATGGCGATAGAAGATCACATCTATTTTAGTAAGGAGGGCGCCAGCGGTGGCCGCACTCTTGCCGGCGGTGGCTGCGGTTGTAACTAGGTTGTTTTAAGAGATAACAGGGAAAAGGAAGATCGCTTGAGCGACATGAATGACAGGCCGACACCAAATCAACTCGGTACATTAGAAAGCGCTTTGCTAAAAAGTGGATCGCTAAAAAGTGCCTCGCTAGAAGGCGAGTCTGTGATGGCATCTCTGCTGATGGCCAGCAGCCTGTTTCTCGGTGTCGGCGCGGCACTGACCAGTGACAATGCGCTTGCAGGCGAACAAGCCGCCGAGACGCGCGATAATACCGCTGAGCAAGAGGAACATGCGAGCGATCCGCTCGCCGGCGCGACCATAGATGCGGCCCTGGTCTACTATCAGGAGCAGGACAGGGTCACGGCGGCAGAAGGGATCATCAACTATCGTCAGGCACTGGATGACGCCAATATTATTCGCGGCAAGATAGCACTGGACGCCCTAACTGGTGCCTCGGCTAATGGCGCCGTGATCCAGGCAAACCCTCAAAGCTTTACCCGGCCTTCGGGTACCGGTGTCTATCAGGCGAGAGCCGGAGAACTGCCGCTGGATGACACCTTCAAAGACACCCGCTTGCAGCTGAGCGCCAACTGGCAGCATCTCTTCTCTGCCAAGTGGCAGGCCAGTCTCGGTGGGTACCTCTCGCGCGAATATGATTACACCTCACTTGGTGTCAATGCAGGGCTCGAGCACTCCTTCAATCAGAGCAATACCCAGGTGTTTGCCGGCGCGGCCTACTATTTTGATATCGTCAATCCTGTGGGCGGGCGGCCCGTGGGGATGAGCGAGATGGTGTTTCGTAATGACTTTGCCAGCGAGGCCGAGTTTAGGCAGGCATTCGATGCCACCCGTTTCTATGACAGCGCACTCAAGCGCACCTTAGATCTCAATGTGGGCATCACCCAAACCCTGAATCGTCGCTGGCAGGCTCAGCTAAGTTATGGCCTCTCCAGTGTGAATGGCTACCTTAATGACGCCTACAAGGTGGTTAGCCGGGTCGATAGTAGAGGGCAGGCGCTTGGTTACCACTATGAGCAGCGCCCCGACGAGCGGCTGAAACATAACCTTTATCTCATGACCAAGGGCGCCTTAGAGAGCGGCACGCTGACCTTTTCCTATCGCTACAGTAATGATGACTGGTCGCTGCAGGCCCATACCTTTGATGCCCGTTATCGTTACAACCTCAGCGGCGCCGCCTATTGGCAATGGCAGTTTAGAGTTTATTTGCAGGATGCGGCAGAGTTTTATCACCTCTATCTCACCGAGGGTCAGCCCTTGCCCGAGTTCGCCTCGGCGGATCATCGTCTGGGTCAGATGCAGACCTATACGATAGGCGTCAAATATGGCCAGAAGTTAGAGCAGGGGATGCTGGCCAGTTTGCGCCTGGCCTACTATCAGCAGCGCTCGCAAAACCCGGGTGTCGAGTTGCCGGGTGAGCTCGCCAGTTTCAATCAGTTCCCGCGCCTCGATGCCATAGTGCTTCAATTTGGAATGCGATTTTGATCTCAACAGGTGAAGGTCTAAACCTGTCGCCGCTCGTTGATCTGGGCGATCAACAGGCGTTTGCCTCAGTTGAAAGCGAACATGCTTTCGCCGATAGCCAATATGGACACAAAAACCTTAAGGGTCTCAAAGGCGAGTTCATGGCCATGGCCAGTCGCTGTGAGTTCTTGGCGCGTCCTAAGCAAGCAGGTAGCAAGGCGCAAGGTAACAAGGCTCAAGGTGACAAGGTTCAAGCTGACAGGACTGGCCAAGAGCGAATAACTCAGGCCTTTGAGCGCGCCATGGCCGAGGTTAAGCGCATCGAGGCTAAGTACAACCGTTTTAGCGAGAACAGCGTATTAACTCAGATCAATCGCGGCGCCGGAGACTGGCAAGCGATCGACGATGAAACCCAGGGGCTACTCAAGTTTGCCGAGCATTGTTACCGATTAAGCCAAGGCTGTTTTGATGTGACCGCAGAGCCCGTATTGGCCCTCTGGCCATTCGGCATTGGGGAGAGTGCAACTCCGCCGAGTAACAGCCAGATAGAGGCGGCGCTTATATGTGTCGGCTTCGAGCGGCTGATTATCGAGGATCTGCGCTTCTTTCTACCCGATGGCATGGGGATCGATCTCGGCGGGATCGCCAAGGAGTATGCCGCCGACAAAGCCATAGAGGTTCTGCGTCATGAGCTGCCAGAATATGATCTCTTAGTGAACCTCGGCGGCGATATGATTGCCTCCCCAGGTTGCGAGCAGCCCTGGCAGATAGGCATTGAAGATCCCCGCAAGCTAGATACCCCGGCACGTGTGGTGACGCTTAAATCTGGCGCGCTAGCCACCAGCGGACACTCCCGGCGTTATCTACTGCACCAAGGTAAACGCTATGGCCACATCATAGACCCCAGCACTGGGTACCCCATCAAAGGCGCGCCGCTATCGGTGAGTGTGTTTGCCCCTCAGTGCGTGGTCGCTGGTATGCTGGCGACTCTGGGCATGTTACAGGGGGAGGAGGCAGAGACCTTCCTTGCCAGTCAGGGGGCCGTGCACCATATCATCCGTGGCTAGTCTTTTATGATGAGCTTGTCATGACTAACTTTTCATGACTAGTTTTTCACGATCAACGTTTAGGTATTTAAGTCGCGGGAGCGAGTCAATAGTCATGCTCGCTTTGACTTTTCTGGTGCTCGTTTATCCGGCAGGATTGTGCTAGAGTGTTAATAAATCAATGACTTTAGTTTAGTAAGTCATCAATAATAGGTTTATTAAATATGCATGCGTGTTTTTCCAAGTTGAGGCGCTTTCGTACTAGTAAAATGTTAGTTGCATAAGGTATCGAACCATATGGGCTTAAAATGAACAGATGCAGAAAATGTGGCCTGCCAACTACAACTGGTGATTGTTGTAAGTTTTCTACTAAAGATGAAGAGTTCAAGACAGAAATAAAATCATAAATAATATGAATTGGCAGCGGACCAAGCATTGGAAATTGGATTAGCCAGCTTTATCTGGAGAAGATTTATCAACGCCAAAATAAGTGAGCAACAGGCGTGGAAGGAGAAGCAAAACGCAATAGCAAGCATGGCGTCTAATTACGAGAATAAGTACAAGCCAATCATAGAAGAAAAAGATAGAGAAATTGTTTACCTCCAAAATTTGGTTAAACGGTAGCAGGGTATGCTCCAGGAAAGTAAAGAAGCTGATAAGCAATCAAACGGCTCTTCTATTGTTTGTAGCGGTTGTGGTTCTACCACAGGTTGTTATTGTCGGTAAGCAACTAACAAGTCGCTTAACTTCGCGCCTTCGGCGCCGGAGGCAGCGAATCAGCTCCGGTTATTGAGGCGTTAGGCGTCTCTGAAGCCGATGGAAGTTTAAAGTAAAGATCCGTCCCTAAAACAGGACCGTAAGTATGTCAAAAGTAGTTCTATCTCTCACTCTAGTTTTGGCAATACTAGAGTCAAGTGCTTTCGCTGCGTGGACAAAGCCCGCCGAGAAGACATTAGCTGTAAAGTGTATTCTCAATGATGGAAATGAAGTGTCGTTTGAGTCCGAGAAGGATGGAAAATCAGTACTCTTCCCACCTTTGTTCCAAGAGGCTGAAGTAGAGCTGAGCAATCAACTCTACCGCAGTGACGGCTTCGTCATATCTGGGAGCGGAAGTTCTGCTGGTTATAATCATTTGTTCAATTTATATGTGTCGAATAAAAAGGCGAGTAGTTATTTTATCTACGCGAGAACAAACCCTATGGGGGAGTTAAACCGAGCGCTTACTGCGGAGGTTGATTGTATCACGACTTACAAATTTAAGTGATCATGCAACTGCCTAACAATGCGGCTCACTAACTCGTCGCTTCGCTCCTCTGGGACAAAAGGCACAGCGAGGCAAGCGGCTAGCCTTTGCCCACGGCGTTAGTCCATAGAAATTGCTATCTGAAACCTGCGCCCATAAAAAACGCCCCGTAGGGCGTTTTTTTGCAGAACTTGCTAAGAACTTAGCCGGCTTTAGAAGTTTGCAGACTTAGGCGCGCGTGGGAATGGGATCACGTCGCGGATGTTCGATACGCCGGTCACGTAAGAGACCAGACGCTCGAAGCCCAGACCGAAGCCTGAGTGTGGCACTGTGCCGTAGCGGCGCAGGTCACGATACCACCAGTAATCTTCCTTGCTTAGACCCATCTCGTCCAGACGGGTATCTAGCACGTCCAGACGCTCTTCACGCTGGGCACCACCGATGATCTCACCGATGCCAGGAGCCAGTACGTCCATGGCCGCAACCGTCTTGCCATCTTCGTTAAGACGCATGTAGAAGGCTTTGATATCTTTTGGATAGTTCTTCACGACCACAGGTGCCTTGAAGTGCTCTTCTGCCAGGTAGCGCTCATGCTCAGATTGCAGATCGATACCCCACTCGACATCGAACTCGAACTTCTTGCCGCAAGATTTTAGGATCTCGATGGCGTCTGTGTAGTCAACTTGGGCGAAATCGCTGTTAACGAAGCTTTCTAGACGTTCGATGACTGTCTTGTCGACACGTTGGGCGAAGAATTCGAGATCGTCACGGCGCTCGTTAAGCACGGCGCGGAAACAGTACTTCAGCATGCGCTCTGCCAGACCGGCAACATCGTTCAGATCGGCGAAGGCCACTTCCGGCTCAACCATCCAGAATTCTGCCAGGTGACGGCTGGTGTTTGAGTTTTCGGCGCGGAAGGTTGGGCCGAAGGTATAGATCTTAGACAGCGCACAGGCATAGGTCTCGCCGTTCAGCTGACCCGATACCGTCAGGAAAGATTCCTTACCGAAGAAGTCTTCGCTGAAATCGACCTTGCCATCGTCGGTGCGTGGCAGGTTTTCCAGATCCAGAGTCGAGACGCGGAACATCTCACCGGCACCTTCACAGTCAGAAGCGGTGATCAGCGGGGTAGATACCCAGATGAAACCTTCTTCGTTGTAGAAGTTGTGGATCGCGTGAGACAGACAGTTACGCACACGGGCCACGGCGCCAATGATGTTGGTGCGTGGACGCAGGTGAGCCAGTTCGCGCAGATGCTCGATAGAGTGACGCTTGGCCGCCATAGGATAGGTATCAGGATCTTCAACCCAACCCGTAACCTCAACCTTAGTCACCTGCATCTCAAACGCCTGGCCTTTACCTGGGCTCTCTACCAGTTCACCCGTCATCACGACTGAGCAACCGGCCGTGAGGCGTAAGATTTCGTCGTTATAATTGTCTAAGCTATTTGGCACAACGCCCTGAATGGGATCAAAACAGGAACCATCATATACGGCAAGAAAAGAGATGCCGGCCTTGGAATCTCGGCGAGTTCTTACCCAACCGCGTACGGTAACTTGCGAACCAACCGCAAAATCACCCTTAAATACAGAAGCGACAGATGCAATGCTCATTGTTGCTTAGTTCTCCAACGAAACGTTTTATTAAAAATTTTGGAGGTTTATATTACCTTGCTGGTGGCTTTTCTCAAGGGAAAAACAGCAGATAGATTGGCCTAAAGGCAAATAAAATGGGCATTTCAGCCAAGGCAGGCGTAAGCGCCGTGAAAAAGCGGCCTTAATCTGCTGTTTATCCGTGAATGGTGTTAGGCTGGAAAGCTTGTTATGCTTAAAATATGGCCAGTTAATTCAGTGGGCTAAATGAAAAAAGTCAAAATTTTCCAGATTTTTTTAGGCACCTTGTCGATCTTAGGTTGGTCCTTGGCCGTGTACGCATTACTGCTATTTGGTGAGGCCAGACCGGATCGCGCCGTGGGCTACTTTCTCAGTAAAGGGGCCAGCGTGCGCCTTACCTGGGATCCCACCATTACCCTGAGGCTGGAGTATGTGATCTGGAGCTGCGCCGCCATCAGTTTGATCAACCTGGCCTTTAATTTCTATGTGGCCCACCACAGCCGCATGGGCTACTGGTTTAATATTCCACTGCTCTTGTTAACCTCTACTGCGGCAGGTCTTTATCTTAAGTTTTTTGTCTAGTTCTTCGTCTAGGGCTTCAGCACATTTATTTTCGCTGTATTCACTATTTGCTGGCGCAAGTACGCCAAGAGGCTTTCGTAGCGTGGGCTAGCTGGGGCTTAGCTCTTATTTGGAGTGGGCTTAGCCATTTTTGTAACGATCGGGTTTAGAGCGGTTGTTCATTGCCTATCTGGCGGCAGAGTCTGTCTATCATGGCGGCAGTGGCGCCCCAGATAAAATAGTCGCCGTAGGGAATGAAGTAGACGGGGTAATTCACGCCGCGGCGGGAAAACTGCTTCTGAATGCGATTGGCAGGATTTAACAGGAAACTTAGGGGCACGCTGAACAGCTCATCCACCTCGCCGGGATCGAGCACAGGCTCAAAAGCTTCTCTTACCACACCTATGATGGGCGCGATGGCAAAGCCGGTGAAGGTGTTGAACATGGGGTATTGGCCCAGCACCTCGACATTGTCTCGCGGTAGGGCGATCTCCTCAAACGCCTCACGCAGGGCGGTGTCGGCGTAACTGGCGTCACTCTCTTCAACCTTGCCGCCGGGAAAGCTTATCTGCCCCGGATGGGCCCTGAGGTGAGTGGGCCTGCGAGTGAGCAGTAGTTCCAGCTCGCCACTAGCTTCCATCAGGGGAACGAGCACGGCGGCCTGTCGCAATGTGCGATGGATCTGCGGCCCTGTGTCTGTGGGCAGTTGGTGCAGAGCGTAGCGCCGTTTAAACTCGTCCAGTGTCATATTTGCCTAATTACTTGTCAGTGACTCAGTATGGGGAGGATCTTACTCACCTTATCATAACTCTCCTGATATTCGGCATCGACCTGTGAGTCGGCCACTATGCCGCCACCCGCCCAGCAGTAGAGACGTGGTGGCTCGGCCACCAAGGTACGTATGGTGATGCTGGTGTCCATCTGCCTGTCTTGGCTGATATAGCCGATGGAGCCACAGTAGAGGCTGCGGCGCGATGGCTCCAGCTCTTCGATGATCTCCATGGCGCGGATCTTAGGAGCGCCCGTAATGGAGCCACCGGGAAAAGCGGCTCTTAATAGATCGCAGGGGCTGTTGGGGGTAGCCAGCTTGGCAGTCACTGTGCTCACCAGATGGTGCACCGCCGGGAAGCTCTCGATGGCAAACAGATGGGGCACCCGCACGCTGCCGGGGCTTGCCACCTTGCCGATATCGTTTCGCAGCAGATCCACGATCATCAGGTTTTCGGCGCGATCTTTCTCCGATGCCGCCAGGGCTTGGGCGGCGGCCTTATCGGCTGCTGCATCAATGGATCGCGCCATGGTGCCCTTGATCGGCTTGGTCTCTATGGCATCGCCCTTAAGCTTGATGAAGCGCTCCGGCGAGATGGAAAGAATGGCGTGTTGTTCGAGACGGATAAAGGCAGAGAAGGGCGCCTTGTTGCTAGCTCTGAGTTTCAGGTAGGCCTGCCACTCATCTCCACGAAACTCGGCCTCGAAGCGCTGTGTCAGGTTGATCTGATAGCAATCGCCGCTGTGTAGATAATCCTGCACCCGATCAAACTTGTCTCTGTATTCATCCTTAGTGATCTGTGGCTGCCAGTCGCGGCTCAGGGCAAACTTCTCACCATTGGCTGCTTTGCTTGACCGCGAATCTAGTCTCGCCTCTAAGTCTGCTAGACGTTCTTTAAGCGCCGTTTCACCTCGATAGTGCACCAGAGACCATGTCTGACTCTGGTAGCAAAACAGCAGCGCCCAGTCATAGAGGCCGACATTCATCTCGGGAAGCGCGATATCCTTGGCCGCGGTGGCGGGGAGCTTCTCGATGCGTCTGCCCAGATCATAACTAAAGGTGCCCAGTGCGCCGCCGCTGAAGGGCAGCTCACAGGCATGCTGTATTGGGAAGTAGTCGGCTACTGCCGCTTGCAATATCGAAAATGGATCGTCCTGGCTAGTATCATCACTGTTTTTAGGGTTGTTTTTCCCAGTAGCGGTCGCCGCAGTTGGACGCAGATGCTTGGTTTGGGTCACGCCATCCTGGCTGGTGATGGTGGCCAGAGGATTGAAGCTGATGATGTCGTACTGGGCGTCAATGTGGTCGGCGCCGGCAGAGTCCAGCAGTATGGCCCAGGGCAGGTGAGCGAAGCAGTCAAATACCTCAATGGTGGAGAGTTGCCAGTCTAACTTTTGCACTGCAACGCCTTGAGTCGACGAAAAATCCATCGATAACCCTTATCTAAAATGTGATGTTCCCCTAAAAGTCGCGAAAGAGTATCATATTGTGAACGGATTCAAAAAAAATACGCGACCCTGCAAAAGGGCGGTGAATAACCAAAACGTGAGTAAGGAAATGTCTGTGACTATAGAACAGCCCATCATCAAGCAAGCGGACCTCATCGAGAGTGTCGCCGACGCACTACAATATATCTCCTATTACCACCCTAAAGATTTCGTTGATGCCATGGCCGAGGCCTATGAGCGTGAAGAGAGTGCGGCGGCAAAAGATGCTATCGCGCAGATCTTGATCAACTCTCGTATGTCCGCCGAAGGCAAGCGCCCGCTGTGTCAAGATACAGGTATCGTGACCTGTTTCGTTAAGATCGGTATGGGCGTCAAGTGGGACAAGACAGACATGACGGTGCAGCAGATGGTGGATGAAGGGGTAAGACGCGCCTACACAAACCCAGATAACCCGCTGCGCGCCTCTATCGTTGCCGATCCTGCCGGTGGCCGTAAGAACACTAAAGACAACACGCCATCTGTGGTACACGTCGAGATGGTGCCAGGTAACCATGTTGAGGTCGCCATCGCCGCTAAGGGCGGTGGATCGGAAAACAAGTCTAAGATGGTGATGCTTAACCCATCGGACGATATCGCCGAGTGGGTCGAGAAGACACTACCAACTATGGGCGCCGGCTGGTGTCCTCCAGGCATGCTGGGCATAGGTATCGGTGGCACCGCCGAGAAGGCGGCCGTGATGGCCAAGGAAGCCCTGATGGATCCTGTCGACATCCATGAGCTGCAAGCCAAGGGCGCCGAAACCGCCGAAGAGAAGCTGCGTCTAGATATCTTCGAGCGCGCTAACAAGCTAGGCATAGGTGCCCAGGGCCTTGGCGGTCTGACTACCGTGCTAGATATCAAGATCAAATCGGCGCCAACCCACGCGGCCTCTAAGCCTGTGGTGATGATCCCTAACTGCGCCGCGACCCGCCACGTGCACTTCCACCTAGATGGTTCAGGCCCAGCCGAGCTGGAGACGCCTAAGCTGGAAGATTGGCCAGAGATCACCCGCGAAGCGGGCGAGGGCGTACGCCGCGTGGATCTTAATACTGTTACCCAAGCTGACATCGAGCAGTGGAAGAGTGGTGACGTGCTGCTGCTAAACGGTAAGATGTTGACCGGTCGTGACGCGGCGCACAAGCGCATTCAAACCCTTATCGAGAGCGGTGAAGGTCTGCCAGAAGGCGTTGATTTCACCGGTAAGTTTATCTACTACGTTGGCCCGGTCGATCCTGTGGGTGACGAAGTGGTTGGCCCTGCGGGTCCAACGACGGCGACCCGTATGGATAAGTTCACCGACCTGATGCTGGATAAGACAGGTCTGATGGGCATGATAGGTAAGGCTGAGCGTGGCCCGGCCACTGTCGAGTCTATTAAGAAGCACAAGGCGGTTTACCTGATGGCCGTCGGCGGCGCCGCCTATCTGGTGTCTAAGGCGATCAAGAAGTCACGCGTAGTGGCCTTCGAAGACCTAGGTATGGAAGCCATCTACGAGTTCGACGTGACCGATATGCCGGTGACCGTTGCCGTAGACAGCGAAGGGGTCAATGCTCACGAAACTGGCCCTGCCACCTGGCGTGTCAAACTTGCCTAATCCAGAGTAAAGCAAGAAGAAGTGGGTGGGTTTTAGGTGAGTCAGACGACTTGCTTAACCCCCCATTTTTGTTTAGTGTCTGTTGCGTATTTTGGCGACACTTTTTGGCTTTAGGCGCCTTTTCTTAGCATTAAGCATTGTCGCCTTGCCGTTCAACCATAAAGATGACTATAACAATGAAAAAAACTGCAATCATACTTGCCTTGGCGACAGCCGGTCTGGTGTCTGGCGCTCACGCCGCAGCACCAGAGCCTTTCAAGGTACAACATCTCGTTAAAATGAATAAGCTGCATTCCAGTGCACTGTCTAATGACGGCACTAAAATCGTGTATGCAGTTAAAAAATTTGATGATAAGGGTGATGCGCAATCTGACCTTTATCTTCAGTCGCTGACCGATGGCAAGGTAAAACGCCTGACCTCGGCCAAAGGCACTGAGCATAGCGTTGCCTTTAGCGCAGACGATAAGAAGATCTACTTCCTGGCGGCGCGCGATGGCAGCTCACAACTGTATGAGCTGGCACTCGATGGCGGCGAAGCGGTTAAGATCTCTAATCTGCCGCTGGACGTTGAAGGCTTTAAGCTGTCTCAAGATGGCGCTCAGGTCGTGATGAACATGCGTGTCTACCCTGAGTGTGACACCTTGAAGTGCACCGCCGACAAGCGAGAGCAAGAAGCCGAGCGTAAATCTACCGGCCGCGAATACAAGCAGCTGATGGTGCGCCACTGGGATACCTGGGGCGACCACAGCCGCAGCCACCTGTTTGTGGCAAAACTAGACGGCAAGATGATCGACACTGTCGTGGATGTGACTAAAGGCCTGGACACCGAAACCCCACCACTGCCATTTTCTGGCATGGAAGAGGTGACCTTTACCCCAGACGGTAAGTATGTGGTCTACAGCGCCAAGGCGCCGAGCAAGTCACAGGCTTGGGAAACCAACTACGACCTGTGGCAGGTCTCAGTGCTGGGCGGTGAGGCGAAAAACCTGACCGACAGCAACAAGGCGTGGGACGCCCAGCCAACCTTCTCGGCCGATGGCCGTTACCTGGCGTATCTTGCCATGAGCAAGCCTGGCTTCGAGGCGGATCGTTACCGCGTCATGCTGCGTGACACTGTGACTGGCCAAGAGAAAGAAGTGGCGCCGCTGTGGGATCGCAGCCCAAGCTCGCTGACCTTCGGCGCAGATAACCGCACACTTTACGTGACGGCGCAGGATCTGGGCCAGGTGAGCATCTTCGAGGTTAACACTCAATTTGGTGACGTGAAGACGCTACACAACGACGGCAGCAACAGCATCTTGGGTGTGACCGGCGATAAGATCGTCTTCAACCACAAGAGTCTGGTTGAGCCGGGCGATCTCTATACCATGTCTCTCGACGGTCAGAATGTAAATCGCCTGACCGAGGTGAACAAAGACAACCTGGCCAAGATCAAGTTTGGCGAGTTTGAACAGTTCAGCTTCAAGGGCTGGAACAACGAAGAGGTCTATGGTTACTGGATCAAGCCTGCTAACTACAAGCAAGGTAAGAAGTATCCCGTTGCCTTCCTGGTACACGGTGGCCCACAAGGCTCATTCGGTAACTCATTCAGCAGCCGCTGGAACGCTCAACTTTGGGCAGGTGCCGGTTACGGTGTGGTGATGATCGATTTCCACGGTTCTACCGGTTATGGTCAGGCCTTCACCGACTCTATCTCTAAGGATTGGGGCGGCAAGCCGCTAGAAGATCTGCAGAAGGGTCTGGCTGCGGTTACCGCTCAGCAGAAGTGGCTAGATGGCGATCGCGCCTGCGCCCTGGGTGGCTCATACGGTGGCTACATGATGAACTGGATCCAAGGTAACTGGAACGACGGCTTCAAGTGTCTGGTTAACCACGCGGGTCTGTTCGACATGCGCTCTATGTACTATGTGACCGAAGAGCTGTGGTTCCCTGAGTATGAGTTCGGTGGCACCTACCAGGACAACAAGGAACTGTTCGAGAAGTTTAACCCGGTTAACTATGTCGATAACTGGCAGACGCCTATGCTGGTTATCCATGGTGAGAAAGACTTCCGTGTGCCTTACGGACAGGGCCTAGCGGCGTTTAGCTTCATGCAGCGCAAAGGGATCCCATCTGAGCTGCTTGTCTACCCAGATGAAAACCACTGGATCCTTAACCCAGACAACCTGGAGCAATGGTACGCCAACGTGCTGGGCTGGATGGACCGCTGGACCAAGAAATAAGCCGAGTTTAAGACTCGTAAGATGCGGGTGATAATTTAGTCACCCGATCATAGAAAATAAAAAGCCAGAACTGAGTTCTGGCTTTTTTGTGTGAGCTGATAGGGCTTACTGTTGTCTAGTTCACATGCGCTTTTAATGATAAACGGGCAGGGTGAGCAATCGTTTGCCTACATCGCGCCCTCATTCGACAAATTTGCACATACCTAGTCCGAGAGGTTCCCCGGTTCTGGGGCTGTAGCCAAATCGAGAATAAAATGCTTCCTTACCGCAGGCGGCCAACAGCCCAATGGTGGCGCCGGGCAGGGCGTTGTCTGCAAGAAAACTCTCTATCTCCTTCATAATTGATCTGCCTACACCTTGGTTTTGATACTCGGGTGAGATCACTATGTCTTGCAGATAAAAATACATAGCGCCGTCGCCCACAATACGGCCGTAACCCACAAGCTTCGAATCGATATGGGCGCAAACGTGAAAAATCGAGTTATTCAGGCTTTGTTGAACCAGTCCAGGCTTGGGGGTCGTCCAGCCAACTGCAGTTCGCAAAGTCATGAACTCTTCGAGATCAGGTGCTTGGTTGCTTATTCTCACTTCCATCTTTCTCCTTGTGGTGTTTCCTCATCTTGCTAAAGATTTATCTCGTTGATTCATTTTATGATATTTTGTCAAACGCATTTGTAATGGGTATTTAATAGACTTAGCCCCACGGCAACCAATAGCCAGTGAACATCCTATTTTCAAAGGCTGACGCGTATGATGCTGATATATGCATCCTCTGGGAGTCGAATCGCTTTTGCGCGTTCCATTCGAAGAATCATAACAGTGGGCCTGCAGATTTCTTTTAATAGTACACCTAGTGTCAGGAGAGTCAGTCAAGATGAAAGGTAAATGTCTGTGTGGAGGTGTCGAATTTTATATAAGCGGACCTCTTCCTCATTTCTATCAGTGTCATTGTTCTTTATGTCGAAAGTTGTCTGCTTCCTCGTCAGATACCGCCACATTTCTTAATAAAGCGCAATTTACATGGATTAAAGGTGAGTCCCTTGTTAATTCATACATCACTGAAACCGGTTATCGTTCCGATTTCTGTAGCAAGTGTGGCAGTACAGTCCCTCACCTGATGAGTAATAAAAAGCAGTATTGGATCCCAGCCGGTTTACTCGATGATGCGAAAGATAGCCGTGTCGTCGCGCATCTGTTTGTTGAGTCTAAAGCCCATTGGGACATTATCGGTGACAGCGGAGCACAATTTGAAGAGATGCCCGATATGGAAACCCTTAATAACGCTTTGCAAAGATCAAATTGACGATCAATTTCGGCTCGTCATTTCTCAGTAAGGCTCTATCAAATTAAGCGTGTTATCTCCCTTAGTGGCAACCTGTGATGAGGCCTGAAAAATCTATGTCGCTTTCCAAAGTGGTCGGTCGAGATATGCGGCCAACTGTTTAGCGCTGGCTTCGATTTCTAACTCGCTGCCGTGATCCATCACATTGGCTCGCTCACCATCGCGAAAAACCAGATTAAGCTCATAGCTGCGGTACGATCGATTGTTAGAACGTATAGACTCACTGATGAGCTGCAACGCGTAGATGTCGCTGAGTCTTCCCTGGCGACTGGCATCATCTCTTTTCGCGCCATCGTAGCTTTTGCCGCAAAAATAGGTGCCTAAGGCTTTATCGAAGGTCATGTGCTTCTTGCCGGACAGCATCATGAGACTATCCCCGATGAATAGGGCGCCAAGTAACGCCATGGCGCTGCCACCACCTGATTCACCTTCGAGAAACAGGGTGGGACTGACGATGAAAAATATCCCTAAACCAGGTAGCAAAAACATCGAATATAAAATAATAGCCGTGACAGAGTGCTTAATAACAATTCGGCCTTGGGTCTCGACCATATCTTGTGTTTTAAAGTTTGCGCCGCCAGATTTCAGCGGATCCCAGCTGGTCTTTTCGGCAACAGGGTCATCCGTATCAGCTAATTTCAATTCGAATTTGTTGATTCTAATGTCCTTAATGGCGCTCATGGGCGTTTCCTTCTGTGGCATTACTCCTTAAGGGAAAGAGTGCAATGCTATGGGAGTATTGAGTTTGAATATCAGTGTCGGCGTCAATTATGACTTGTCATCTTCTATGCGGTTAGCGACTTCTCAAGCGAAAATCATTTCAAGCGACAGTCATCTCAAGCAACAGGCACTTTTAGCGACAGGCATTACTCTCAGAGTGAGTAAACAAAGAGTCCTTTTCATCTGGCATTTCCTATCGGTTACCACCTCTTAAGAACGCGCACCTTACTCGGCGCACCTGGCCAGCTTTGCTAGCAAACTTTAAAGGAGATAATTTATTTTACAATAACTTAGCACCGTCTTTGGCTGGTTGCCAATAGGTTGAATTGGGGGAGCGTGGGAGATTTACTAAGCAAGAGCGCTGGTCGGTAGCTTGCTGTGTGATTCATCGCGAGCTCAGATATCGATGAGCTCGCAAATGCATCTGGATTACATCTTAAGGGAATTCTGGGGACTTGCTTTCGATGCTGCGACGCTTAGTGCCCTGGCAAGCCGTCGTTGATGCGATACCAAGAGGTGAGGCTGTATCTGTCGTGGTGCGACAGGGAGACCTCGTGGGGGAAGAGTTCGCTTAAGAAGATCACCATGGTACCGAACCTTGGCTCGACAACTTGGAATGAGGTTGTTTCGTCGCCTTCGTACATCAGTAGTTCACCGCCGTGGCTGGGTTGCCAGTCTGGGTTGAGGTAGAGGATGCTGGTGAGCTTGCGGTTGGTCTGGCCCCTAAAGGCATCTAGGTGGCGTTTATAGAAGGCACCGGGCGCATAATAGGCCAGCATGGCTTCTTGATCGAACAGGCCCAGATAGAGATAGCGGTTGACGGCGAGGCGAAGCTCTTCAGACCAATCGAAATAGGCTTTGGCGAACTCTACCGACTCGTTTAACCAGCAGATCTTGTCCCGGCGAATCGACTCGACGACCTGTTGGTCTTGCTGACGACCTATGGCGGCGGCCTTAAAGTCTTCCTCGGCAAGTCCCGTGATGCCATCCAGCAGTTGTTGCAACATAGGCTGAGCCAAGACGTTGTGCAGCACAACATAGCCGTGGGTAGCTAGCCGATCGCAGATGTCGGCAAACAGGATATCTTTGAGTTCTGAATCTGATATTGAATCAGACGTTAAGTCTAAATGTGCTGTCAATGGCTTAGGATCCTAACAAGGGGTGGTGCCTTATAGCCCTAAGCTGACAGTCTTGCTAACTAATAATTTTTGTGGTCAAGGTAAAAAGCTTTTTCACTATTAATTACTGATTTAAAACAATTGGATAGAGTCGTTATGAGGAACGGTTGGCGCTGAATGAGAGGCACAAAAAAGGTGCTCTAAGAGCACCTTTTTAATGATGAGTGAGAGATGTAATTCGCGATACTAGCGCTCGCGTGAGTCCCTCAAGCGATTAGACGGCGTCTTGATACTTCTTACCGTAGAAGCTGGCGGTGAGGATCGCCTTGAGCTCTGCAATCAATGGGTATCTTGGGTTTGCCCCGGTACATTGATCGTCGAAGGCATCTTCGGCAAGCTCGTCGAGTTTAGCGAAGAAGTCGGCTTCGTTGACGCCTGCTTCTTGGATCGAAGCCGGAATGCCAATCGTCTTCTTGAGTTCATCGATTTTTTCGAGCAACGCTTCCACTTTTTCTTCATCGCTAATGCCTTCGCCTGTCGCGCCTTTTAATTTGAGATGTTCGGCAATCTTTGCGTAACGACAAAGGGCCTTGGGTCGATCGTACTGGCTGAATGCGGCCTGCTTAGTCGGTAGATCGGTCGCATTAAAGCGGATCACGTTGCTGATCAGCAGGGCGTTTGCCAAACCGTGTGCCAGGTGGAACTCGGCGCCCAGCTTGTGCGCCATAGAGTGACAGATCCCCAGGAAGGCGTTGGCGAAGGCGATGCCGGCAATGGTTGCGCCGTTATGTACCTTCTCACGGGCCACTGGTGCCTGAGCGCCCAGTGCGTATGAGTCTGGTAGGTACTTAACTAACAGATCCAGCGCCTGCAGTGCCTGACCGTCGCTGTACTCGTTGGCCATCACGCTGACATAGGCTTCCAGCGCGTGGGTGATGGCGTCGATACCCCCGAAGGCGGTGAGCGACTTTGGCATGTCCATCACCAGGTTAGGGTCAACAATCGCCATGTTGGGCGTCAGCTCATAGTCGGCAATTGGGTATTTCATGCCGGTTTGCTCGTCGGTGACTACGGCAAATGGTGTGACCTCTGAACCTGTGCCTGAGGTAGTAGGAATCGCCACCATCTTGGCCTTCTTGCCCAGTTTAGGGAACTTGTAGATACGCTTACGAATATCCATGAAGCGAAGCGCCAGATCGGCAAAGTCGACTTCAGGGTGTTCATACATCACCCAGATGATCTTGGCCGCATCCATAGGTGAGCCACCGCCGAGGGCGATGATCACATCGGGTTGGAAGCTCTTAGCCACGCTGGCACCTTGGTTAACAATCGCCAGGGTTGGATCGGCCTCTACTTCGTAGAAGACTTCGGTTTCCAGGCCCTGAGACTTTAAGATCTTGATGGTCTCGTCACAGTAGCCGTTATTAAACAGATACTTGTCGGTAACGATCAGCGCGCGTCTCTTATCGCTTAACTCTTCGAGGGCGATAGGTAAGCTGCCGCGGCGGAAATAGATAGAGGAGGGGAGTTTATGCCACAACATATTTTCGGCTCGCTTAGCGACAGTTTTCTTGTTGATCAGGTGGCTAGGACCTACGTTTTCTGAGATTGAGTTACCGCCCCATGAGCCACAGCCCAGGGTGAGTGATGGCGCCAACTTGAAGTTGTAAAGATCGCCGATACCGCCTTGTGAGGCCGGGGTGTTGATCAGAATACGCGCGGTTTTCATTCTAAAACCGAAAGTTCTTACCCGCTCTGTCTGAGTATCTTGGTCGGTATAGAGACCCGATGTATGGCCTATGCCGCCCAGTGTCACTAAGGCTTCGGCCTTGTTGAGCGCGTCGTCGAAATCGCTGGCGCGGTACATGGCCAGTAGCGGAGAGAGCTTCTCGTGGGCGAAGGCCTCGCTTTCGCTGATCTCGGTTGCCTGACCAATCAGCACCTTAGTGCTGGCGGGCACCTTGATGTTGGCCATTGCCGCTATGGTTGCCGCGCTTTGGCCTACGATGTCGGCGTTGAGTGCACCATTTTTAAGGATCACCTTCTGCATCGCCTTGGCTTCTTTGCTTGAGAGCATGTAGCCGCCATGGCTGGCGAAACGCTCTTTGACCGCATCATAGACGGTATCGACCACGACCACGGCCTGCTCTGACGCACACACCACGCCGTTATCGAAGGTCTTTGACATCAGGATAGAACTAACCGCGCGTTTGATGTCGGCGGTCTCGTCGATAACGATAGGCGTGTTACCCGCGCCGACACCGATTGCTGGCTTGCCTGAAGAGTAGGCGGCCTTCACCATCCCTGGGCCCCCTGTGGCCAGGATCAGGTTGATCTTGTCATGGGTCATCAGTTGGTTAGACAGTGCCACGCTGGGCTCATCGATCCAGCCGATAATATCTTTCGGCGCGCCGGCTTCGACCGCCGCTTCGAGCACCAGGCGGGCGGCGGTAGTGGTTGAAACCTTGGCTCTTGGGTGCGGCGAGAAGATGATGCCGTTACGGGTCTTGAGGCTGATCAGCGCCTTGAAGATAGCGGTAGACGTTGGGTTAGTGGTTGGCACTATGCCGCAGATGAGGCCAACGGGCTCGGCGATGGTGATGGTGCCGAAGGTTGGGTCTTCCTCTAGGATGCCACAGGTCTTGTCATCCTTATACTTGTTGTAGATGTATTCGGAGGCGAAGTGGTTCTTGATCACCTTATCTTCCAGTACACCCATACCGGTCTCGTTGGCCGCCATCTTAGCCAGGGATATACGGGCATCGGCCGCGGCCAGGGCGGCGGCGCGGAAGATTTTATCGACCTGCTCCTGACTAAAGTTGGCAAATTGTGCCTGGGCCTTGGCGACCCGTTCGACCAGTTGGTCGAGTTCCTGTTGGTTGCTAACAGTCATAATAAGATCCTTGGAAAAAAATTTAGCGAAAATTGGTTTTGGCTAAATTCTCTTTATGAAGGAAAATTACACTTTTGGCGGGGCGCTAACCGTGATCGGCGCCGCAAAACCGCCTGTTAATGTAATAAAATAACATTGTGAGCACAATGTGACGGCTTTCACTGGGTTAATTTTAGTCGGGTAAAAATAGAATATTTAAGTCAAAGTTGTGAATTGTGATAGAAAATCTCGTTTTTCCACGGAGGAGCAATACTGTACAGTAGGCGTTTTTCAACCATACTGCTTTTTAACCGACTATAGCGTCACTTGAGGAGATGACATTGGATTTAACACTTTATGTTAAATTTTTTCTTGGCTTGGTAGCGATAATCAACCCCATAGGTTTGCTGCCCGTGTTTGTGAGTCTGACCAGTCACCAGACAGAAGCGGAGCGTAACCATACGGGTAAGGTTGCCAACTTTGCCGTGGTGGTGATCCTGCTTGTGACCATCATCGCCGGCCAGCATATCCTCAACATGTTTAGTATCTCGCTGTCGGCGTTCAGAATTGCCGGCGGAACCCTGATCGCCATCATCGCCATGTCCATGCTGCAAGGTAAGCTGGGCGAGGTGAAGCGTAACCAGGAAGAAGACAGGGAGGCGTCGGGCATGGAGTCGGTTGCCGTAGTGCCTCTAGCCTTGCCGCTGATGGCCGGGCCTGGTGCGATCAGTTCGGTGATCGTATCGGCGGCGCAGCACAACACCTTTAGCGACCTTATTGGCATGTCGATCACTGTGGTGATCTTCGGCCTCACCAGCTTCACCCTGTTTCGTATGGCGCCGGTGATCTTCAAGCTGCTGGGTAAGACGGGCATTAACGTGATCACCCGTCTCATGGGTCTGTTGATGCTCTCTATCGGTATTGAGGTGATGGCGGCCGGTTTCAAGGGCTTGTTCCCCAGCCTGATAGGCAGCTAACCGGCTTTGGAAAAGCCTATGAATAAGAAAAACGCGCCCGGTGCGCGTTTTATATGCCTATTTCCTTCGTGTCTCTTGGTGCTTTGCGTTGGGCTTACTGCAGATCGATCAGGGAACCCGCCTTGGCGCTAAACAGATGTTGGTGCAGGCGTGCGGCAAACTCATCTGTCATTCCCGAGATGTAGTCGGCGATCACCCGGTTGCAGTTGCCTTCTTGCTGGGCCATCTGTTGCCAGCGCTCCTGGGTATTGAGCGGTAACAGACGCTCGGGATCAGAGGCGAAGGCCTCGAACAGCTCCATCACTATCTGCTGGCCCTTATATTCCAGCATCTGGATCTCGGGTTTGCGGATCACCCGCTTATAGACAAACTGCTTAAGCACATGGAGCGCCTCGGCGAAGGGAGGCTCCAGGCGGGCGTTATATCTGAGCAGTGGCTCGATAAAATTAGGGTTTTCATCGATCAAGATGGCGGTGACGAAACCGTTAACCAGGGTACCTATGGCGTCTTTGCGCAGGTGATTTTCCAGCGCAAACAGCTTATCGCCTATGGTGGCGAACTCCTTGGCAATCCATTCATCGTCGCTGCCCGCTAGCAGGCTGGCCACATCTTGCTGCCACATGGCCTGGGTGACGATTCCCATGACGATGGCATCTTCGAGATCGTGAATGGCATAGGCGGTATCGTCCGCCAGCTCCATGATAGAGCAGTCGAGCGACTTATGCCGGGTGCGTCTGTGTTGATCTCTTTCCCCTGCCTCTGCCGAGACGAATCGCTCTCTGTCTTGGGTCGATAGCGGCTCGAGTACCCAGTCGAGCACTGGCTTGTCCTCAAAGAAGATCCCTTTAACCGGACGCCACTGGCTGGGCTTGAGCTGACGATAGCTGTCGACCTCTGGCCTTGGCTGGGACTGATACAGTTCATTGTAGCTGGCGGGGTATTTAAGGATCCCCAGCAAGGTGCGCCGGGTGAGGTTCATGCCAAAGTGCTGGGTATAGGGCTCGAGTGCGGTGAGGATCCTGAAGGTTTGTCCGTTGCCCTCGAAGCCGCCGTCGCTACGCATCATATAATTGAGCGCGACCTCACCGCCGTGACCAAAGGGAGGATGGCCTATGTCGTGGGCCAGACAGAGGGATTCTATCAGGCTCATGGAGTCGAGCAGATGATGCAAGTCCGGGTATTTCTGTTTGAGCTGGGCGCAGATCCCTGTGCCTATCTGCGACACCTCCAGCGAGTGGGTGAGGCGGGTGCGATAGAAGTCGTTCATGCCGACACCCAGCACCTGTGTCTTGGCCTGTAAACGTCTGAAGGCGGCCGAGTGTAGAATGCGGGCGCGATCGCGCTGATAGGGGCTGCGGTGGTCGTTGCGCCTGAGTTTCTCTTCGCCCAAGCGTCTTTCATGCCAGATGGCTGATGTCATATGCTTTCCTCGTTGCCAGACATTGCTGCTAAAGCAGGCGATTGATCTCGTCGAGATTTAGCTCGAAGCTGGGAATAAAGGTATCGATAAAATATTTTACCGCTGGATCCGGATTTTTGCCGAGGGATTCGGTGAGGCGTCGCTTGGCGGTATTGAACTCGTGGTTGCCGGCCGTCTGCTCCTCCAGGCATTTGAGGTAGGCGCACAGGGTATCGGCAGATTTCACCAGTTGCTTGTACTCCTCGTCGGCCTGATCGCTCAGTAAAAGGTCCCGGTAATCTTCTTGAAACTCTTCGGGCACCATCTCCAGCAGCCTGCGCTCGGCAATCGCCTCTATCTTCTTGTACTCGGCCTCGATTTCCTTGTTGAAATATTTGACCGGGGTCGGCAGGTCACCGGTGAGGATCTCGCTGGCGTCGTGAAATATTGCCAGGGTGGCGGCGCGCTCCGGGCTGAGCTGCTTGTTGAATTTCTTGTTGGCTATGATGGCTAAGGCGTGGGCCACCATGGCGACCTGAAGCGAGTGTTCCTGCACATTTTCCGGCCGGACGTTGTACATGAGCGGCCAGCGTTGGATCAACTTCATCCTGGCCAGGTGGGCAAACAAATGACTCATACTGCTATCCCTGTTGCTAAGTTGCTTTAACAGTAACACAGGGCAAGTAAATAGAAACAGAGCCTTAAAAATAAAAAAAAGCGATCCTGAGATCGCCTTTTCTTTGTTTAGTTACAGCCAGAAAGCTTATTGGCTGTAGCTGGTGAGGAAGTCACCGAACTCCACCAGTGCCTTGTGCAGATCTTCCTTGTGGGGCAGGAAGACCACCCTGAGATGATCCGGCTCTGGCCAGTTAAAGGCGGTGCCTTGGACCAGTAAGATCTTCTTCTCTTTGAGGAGATCCAGCACCAATCGCTCATCATCCCTCAGGTTAAACTTCTTGGCGTCGAGCTTAGGGAAAGCGTACAGCGCGCCCTTAGGTTTCTTACAGCTGACCCCTGGGATCTGATTGAGTAGCTCATAGCAAGTATTGCGCTGCAGCGTGAGTCTTCCCTCGGGAGCCACCAGCTCGTTGATGCTCTGATAGCCGCCCAGCGCGGTCTGTATCGCGTGCTGATTGGGCACGTTGGAGCACAGTCGCATGGAGGCCAGCATGTCCAAGCCTTCGATATAGCTCTTGGCGGCCTTGAGGTTACCCGAGAGCATCATCCAGCCGACGCGAAAGCCCGCGGCGCGGTATGACTTGGAGAGACCATTGAAGGTGACGGTCAGAATATCGTCCGACAGTGTCGCTGCCGGAATATGCACAGCGCCATCGTAGAGGATCTTGTCGTAGATCTCGTCGGCAAACAAGATGATGTCGTGCTGACGGCACAGCTCGATGATCTCCAGCAGTAACTCGCGGGAGTAAACGGCGCCCGTGGGGTTGTTAGGGTTGATCAGCACAATTCCGCGGGTACGGCTGCTAATCTTGGATTTGATGTCGTCGAGATCGGGAAACCAATCGGATTCTTCATCGCAGCGATAGTGCTGCGCCTTGCCGCCAGAGAGGTGCACCGCCGCCGTCCACAGAGGATAGTCGGGTGAGGGCACCAGCACCTCATCGTCACTGTTCAGCAAGCCCTGCATCGCCATCACGATGAGTTCCGACACGCCGTTGCCTATGTAGATATCCTCGATATCGACGCCAAACAGCCCCAGGCTCTGGTAGTGCTGCACGATCGCCTTGCGCGCCGAGAACAGCCCCTTGGACTCGCTGTAGCCTTGGGCGCTGGGCAGGTTGAGGATCACGTCGCGCACTATCTCTTCCGGGGCCTCGAAACCAAAGGGGGCCGGGTTACCAATATTGAGCTTAAGGATGCGATGGCCTTCATCTTCCAGGCGTCTGGCTTCCTTATGGACAGGCCCGCGGATGTCGTAACAGACGGTGTCGAGTTTATTGGATTTAATGATAGGGCGCATCGAAACCTCGTGATAGCCGGTAAAGAAAAAAGCTGATTGTGTCAAAGCTCGTAAGTTATCGAACAATAACGAAAAAAAGTATTGTTTAAAAGGGGCTTTGCTGCAATTTAGGAAATATTTTTAGAGGAAAATGCTGAATAGGTTATTTGTTAAAAATAATATTGGAGTTTTATTCTAGTGTGTTTGCTGTTGGCAGTTATTGTCACTACTTTTGTCAGCTTCAGGTACAAAAAAGCCAGCGAATTACGCTGGCTTTTGTTATCGAGTTAACGGCTTGTTTAAGCGCGCTTTTTGAACTCGTGTGTGCGAGTGTCGATCTCGATCAGGTCGCCAGTCTTAACGAAGTCTGCAACGCTCAGGGTTGCACCACCAGCGATAGTGGCAGGCTTCATGACTTTACCTGAGGTGTCGCCACGAGCTGAAGGCTCGGTGTAGGTCACTTCACGTACAACAGTGGTTGGTAGTTCAACAGAGATAGCCTTACCTTCGTAGAAAGTTACCTGGCACTGTTCTTCCATACCGTCAACGATGTAAGCAGCAGCATCGCCTAGGTTGTCGGCTTCAACGTCGTACTGGTTGTATTCGGCATCCATGAAGACATACATAGGATCGGCGAAGTAAGAATAAGTACAATCAAGACGGTCTAGAATGATATCTTCCATCTTGTCTTCACCCTTAAAGGTGGTTTCGGTAGATGATTCTTGAAGTAGGTTCTTCAGCTTCATCTTAACGATAGCCGCGTTACGGCCTGAACGAGTTGTTTCAGTCTTTTGAACAACCCATGGGCTGCCATCTAACATGATCACGTTACCTGGACGGATTTCATGAGCAGTTTTCATTTCTCTATTTCCTATATTTTAGGGTGTTTCTATTTCAACGCAGTATCTTAGCTATTTTTAACGAATTGAACTAGTCGTGTTGCAAGATCTGCATCATTTAATGCTTCATTCGGCCAATCTTGTGCGTGTTGCGTGAGGGCCAAATACGCGTTATCCACTCGTTGCCACAGGGAAAGCAGGCTTTCCTGCTCGCCTTGGTTAAAGCCGATATTGAGCTTTTTCCAGGCGCTGGCGATTTCTGGGGCCAGATTATGACAATAAAGTGCCATAAAGGCTTCTAATTTTATCAGGTGATAGTCTTCTTCCTGGGGATAGATATGCCAGATAAAGGGTTTCGCGGCCCATTGGGCGCGCAGGAAGGAGTCTTCACCGCGCACTATGTTGAAGTCACAACTCCATAGCAGGCGATCGTAACCCTGCTGATCTGTCATCGGCAGCAGATGTATGGTCAGCTTGCCGTGGTGAAAACGACTTCCAGGTGTCAAAGCCTGCTGCTGGTCGATGAAGGCTCCCAAGCTATTGAGGCTGCGGCCGATAGGCACTAACAAATGCACTTGCTTGTCGCCATCTTGCCAATGGCGGCACAGCGCCTCGAGACTTTCGGTTTCATAGCTAAACAGGCTGATGACGGTATCGTCAGTCTTAATGCCGCTGAGTCCTAAGGTCTCAAAAAAGGCCAGCCGTTCGTTGTTTTCCTGCCACGTTTGACGGCGCTCCAGCAGATCCGCTTCGCAGATGAGGCCGCCAGTCTTGTTGGTAAAGCCAGGAAAATAAAATTGCTTCTTTAGGCCACTGCGCTGCAATGAGGGGAGGCCGTGGCAGCCCTCGACCCAGTCTTCGGCGCTCAGATACTCAAGGTTTAGCCAAACGGGCACCTTGTCGCCGCCTTGATGTAGCTCGGCTATCTTGCTGAGCACCTCGGGGGGCAGTTCACAGGCAAACGCCTCGATAAGTACCTCTCCCGGCAGATACTCCTGGCTTAGCGGCGCATCCCACTGTTTGATGCAAACGCCCTCGAAGTTTTGGCTAGCACATTTAGGGTCCAGCTTTGGCAAGATATGACCAAAGCTGGCTAAGTCGTCCACCCATAGGGTGACGGCCAATCCATATTCTTTTGCTAACTGTTTGGCCAGACGCCAGGTGACGCCGATATCGCCATAGTTATCGACGACGGCGCAGAAGATATCCCAGTGGTTGGCGTGTGTTTGACTCTGCATGGGGTTAGCTAATTTGGGTTCTCTATTACTCGGGGAGTGTTTAACGCGACTTATTTCTTCGCTACTATCCCTTTGCCATTATCCCTTCGCCATTATGGCTTCGCAAAGGCGAGAGTGAAGTCTTGCATTAGGGTTCATATATTAGGGCTAATATGTCAGGGCTAAAAAAAGCGGCTATTCGCCGCTTTTTATACTGATGTGGCCGAAAGATTAGTCTTCCAGCTCTGCCAGGCACATCTCTTCGTAGATCTGCTTAACCCAGGCATCGACACGCTCTTCGGTCAGCTCTGGTTGACGATCTTCGTCGATACCCAGACCCACGAAGTGCTTATCGTCGGCCATGCCTTTAGAGGCTTCGAAGTCGTAGCCGTCGGTTGGCCAGTGACCGATAACCACGGCGCCGCGCGCCTCAACGATCTCGTTAACCATGCCCATGGCATCGAGGAAATACTCGGCGTAGTCTTCCTGATCGCCACATCCGAAGATAGCGACTAGTTTACCGTCGAAATCGATCTGTTCTAATTCAGGGAAGAAATCGTCCCAATCGCATTGGGCTTCACCGTAATACCAGGTCGGGATACCGAATAGCAGCAGATCATATTCTGCAATCTGTTCTTTGGTACTCTTAGCGATATCCTTAACGTCGACCATCTTCTTACCCAGTTTCTTCTGGATCATCTTGGCGACGGCTTCGGTATTACCTGTATCACTGCCGAAAAAAAGACCTACAGTTGCCATTGTCTTTCCTTTATCTAGTTCACTGACGTTTGTTTCAATACCACTTAAGATCAGCTTCTGACCTGCTTAAGCAGTATCGATTCGATTAATTGGCTGCGGCTGATGTTACTGGCCAAAGCCTTTTCATTCAAGGCGTCGTATAAATCTTGTGACACCTTTAACTCTATTCGTTTTAATCCTGCGGCTCTGTCGCGCTGGATCTGATTTCGCTTATTGACCTTTAGTTGTTGCTCCCGGGGAAGGGGATTGCTGCGAGGGCGTCCTCGGCGTTTCTCCGTTGCAAACAGGTCTATCGTTGTTCTGTCTGAAGATTCTTTTGCCATCGAATGTTCATTTAACCTATGCCAGAGCTCTCCCAGGAGAGTTGGATCAAGCCCTTAGCTATAAACCCGGCACAGCCGAGAAATAATACTAACCAAACAATATAGCGGCCAAATTTAGGGACATTTCCCTGTTTGAGCACGTCATGTATTGCCATACCAATAAAGAAAAATATCGCTGCAAAGAACAGGTTTAAGCCAACTGCCTCTATCTGTTCCATATACTGAGATAACATGCTGCGTTCCCTCAGGCTAAAAAAAGAGGCGCGAATATACCATAGTTAAGCGATATCTGCTACACGCTTTACAGACAAGATTCAGTCATTTTCTGCGATAAACTCGGCGACGATGCGATTGAAAATAGCCGGTTTTTGTGCGTGTAACCAATGACCTGTGCCGGCCAGTGACTTGGCCTGGATCTTAGGGAACTGAGACAAGAAAGCCTGACGGTGCGCCGCGGTGACATAGTCTGAATCGGCGCCGCGAATGCAGAGGCTAGGGCCAGTGTAGGTTTTATCTGCCAGCGGCCAACCAATGAGGTGCTCGTAGCTGGATTTCAGACCGGTCAGGTTCATCTTCCAGGCAAAGCCTTGCTCATCCTTGGTGAGGTTTTTCAGCAGAAACAGCGCCGTACCTTCATCAATACCGGCATCGAGTAGCTGCTTTTGCGCATCAGCGCGGTTAGCCAGTGTGCTAAGGTCTAGGTTGCTTAGGCCTGCAAACACGGTTTGATGCCTGGGCTGATAGGCGACGGGCGAGATATCTGCCGCCACCAGACTCTTGACGCGATCGCCATAAAGCAGGGCCGTCGCCATGGCGATCTTGCCGCCCATAGAGTGGCCGACCAGGTGCGCCGATCCCAGCTCAAGCTCATCCATCAAACCAATTACGGCCTCGGCCAACATGGGATAATCCATGTTGGGCCAGTGTGGGCTGAGGCCATGGTTTGGCACGTCGATACGGATCACCTGATGATCTTCGAGTGCATTGCCTAAGGTTTTTAGGTTATCCAGGTTGCCAAACAGGCCGTGGATAAGGATAACCGGGCTACCTTGTCCCGATTGGGTGTAATTCAAGCTGGTCATGGAAAGGCTGGTCTTGGAAAGTTAAGCGTGAAAATAATTGCCCAAATTGTGCCTGTAAAACGGCTTAAAAGACAGCATTAAGCGCGATCGCGCCATTCTCTGACGGGTTTTTGCGCACTTGAGGCGTAATTTATTGATCTTGTAACCAAGTTGTGGATTTTTAATGCGATCGCTCTTTATTCCTGTGGGAAAGATAGCATACACTTGAACGGATCTGGCATCAGTTGCTGCGGATCGCGTTCGCGATAACAATAACCTAATTACCTTTACCGTCTAAGGAAGATTCTAGTCATGAAATATATTGAGATTGATGAAGAGCTATATCGCCATATTGCCAGCAAGACAGAGCGCATAGGAGAGAGTGCTTCAGAGATCCTGCGACGATTACTCGGCCTAGACGTAGAGACGGTTGCCATGGAGCAGCCTAAGCAGATCAGCCAGCCAGGCCTAGATAAAGAGGTGGCGCAAACTCATCAGGCGGCAAGTATCGATCCAGAGACCTTGATCGACAAAGGGGCTCTGGCCCAGCAAAAAGGCGCCGTTGGCCGTTTCCTGTTTACCTTAGAGGCTATCTATAAAGCGACGCCTAATCAGTTTGACCAGGTGCTGCAGATCCAGGGGCGCGATCGTCTCTATTTTGCGACCTCTAAAGAATCGCTACTCAAGGCCAGTAAGTCGGCCAACCCGAAAGAGATAGGTAACAGTGGCTTCTGGGTCACCACCAATAACAACACGGCGAAGAAGCGCACCATCCTAAGCGAAGTATTAGGTCAGTTCGGCGTGCAAGAAAAACAGATTGAATCCATTATCGGTCATATTTAAGTGAGATACTGAGGCTCAATCTACCCGACACTTAGGAGTACATTTTGGCGCTACACGAGCGAGCCGGTAAACCGGCACAACAAAGGGACTTGGTTAATATTCCTAAACTGATGAGCCACTACTATCGGCTCTCTCCGGATGTGACCAAAGATGCGCAGAAGGTCACATTCGGCACCTCGGGTCACAGAGGCTGTGCCTTTAATAAGAGTTTCAACGAAAAACATATCCTGGCGATTGTGCAGGCGGTGGTGGATCACCGCATCGAGGCGGGTATCAAGGGGCCGATGATCGTCGGTATCGACACCCACGCGCTGTCTCAGGCGGCTTATGTCACCGCCCTCGAGGTGTTAACCGCCAATGGCGTACAGGTGATTGTCGCTAAAGGTGATGAATATACGCCGACTCCAGTGGTGTCCCATGCCATCATAGCGGCGAACAGAGTGCAGGGGGCAGGGCTTACCTATGGGCTTAACTATGGGCTTACTGATGGCCTTATTATCACGCCATCTCACAATCCGCCTCAAGATGGTGGCATCAAATATAATCCCCCCCATGGCGGACCCGCCGAAGGCGGTATTACGGCCTGGGTCGAGCTGCGCGCCAACGAGTATCTGGCGAAGCAGTTAGAAGGGGTTAAGCGCCTGACCTATTCAGTGGCGGTTACGACCAGTCTTATTCAAGAGCGCGATCTGATGGCGGATTATGTCGAAGATCTCGAGCAGGTGATCAACATGCAGGCCATTAAGCAGGCCGGCATTCGCATTGGCGTCGATCCCCTCGGCGGCTCAGGAATTCACTATTGGGCCAAGATTGCCGAGCGCTATGGGCTGGATATTACCCTAGTGAACGATCGCATCGATCCCGCCTTTGGTTTTATGCCCCTGGATAAGGATGGCAAGATCCGTATGGACTGCTCATCGCCCTATGCCATGGCGGGTCTGTTGGCCCATCAGGATGCCTTTGATATCTGTGTCGGTAACGACCCCGATTACGACAGGCACGGTATTGTGTGCCCGGGCAGCGGCCTGATGAACCCAAACCATTATCTGGCGGTGGCTATCGAGTATCTCTTGTCCCATCGCCCGCAGTGGTCTGCCGATCTTAAGATAGGCAAGACACTGGTCTCCAGCGCCATGATAGATAAGGTGTGCTTAGAGCGGTCTCGCAGCCTCTGTGAGGTGCCGGTTGGCTTTAAATGGTTCGTCGACGGCCTGGCCGATGGCAGCTTCGCCTTCGGCGGTGAAGAGAGTGCCGGCGCCGCCTTCCTACGTCGTGACGGCGGCAGTTGGTGTACCGATAAAGATGGTTTCATCCTGGCGCTGCTGGCGGCAGAGATACTGGCGGTAACGGGTAAGACGCCGGCTAAGCTTTACGCCGAGATGGTTGAGCGTCACGGCGAGAGTTTCTACAAGCGTATCGACTCGCCGGTTAACCCTAAACGTAAGGCTAAGTTTAATCAGTTGGTGAGCGCGCCCCTGAATGTCAGCGATATTGGCTGTGAAGCCATGGCTGGAGATGCCATCCTCGAGGTGCTGACCCATGCCCCGGGCAATGGCGCGGCTATCGGCGGCATCAAGGTAGTGACCGAAAATGCTTGGTTCGCCGCACGCCCATCGGGCACTGAGGCGTTGTTTAAGCTCTATGGCGAAAGTTTTGTCAGCGAGGCGCATCTCGAGCAGGTGCTCGAGCAGGCCCAGCAGATGATAGAGCGGCTCTTGGCCTAATCGAAGTTGGCCTAGTTCGTTAGCCTAGTTCGTTGGACTAGTTCGTTAGACTAACAGGCTCTTGGATAAACCTTAGTCGGTTACTCCATGGAATCTTAATTCTTAGTACAGATCAAAAAAGCCAGTGATTCACTGGCTTTTTTTGTGGGCGTAACTTGCATCGAGCTGCTTGGAATAACCAAGCGCTAGTAGGTGAGGTGACAGCTAGGCAAGTTGTTCTTTTCTAGATAGTTCTGATGATACTCCTCCGCCTTATGGAAGGTGAGCACTGGGACTATCTCAGTCACTATGGGTCTAAGCCCCCATTTACCGCTGCGGGCGAGGGCCAACTTTGAAGCTTCGGCCTGTTCCTTCTGGGTCTTGTCGTGGAAGAAGATGGCGCTGCGATACTGACTGCCGATATCGCCGCCCTGCATATTGAGCATGGTGGGATTATGGTTACTCCAGAACACGGCCAGCAGATCGTCGAAGCTCACCTTGGTCTCGTCAAACTCGACCTGTACCACCTCGGCGTGCCCGGTTGTGCCAGTCTTAACCTCTTTATAGGTGGTCGCCTTGTCATCACCGCCCATATAGCCACAGGTGGCAGAGGTAACGCCGTCTATCTGCTTGAAAAAATACTCTACGCCCCAGAAACAGCCTGCGCCAAATGTTGCTAATGCCATGGTTGACCTCTTCTCGATTAACGCTTATCTATCTTTTGTTCATCTAGATAACCAATTATCTAGTGTCTAAATTATCTAACGAATCGTCTAGTCCAGTTAATTTTATACGTTTAGATGGCTAGACGGCTTTATTCTGTATTATCTGATTAACGAATGCAACAGGGAAAATATGCGGCGATCGACTGGCCCGCGTGGTCGTCGACTCGCTTAAGTGTTACTATGCTGGCCAACTGATAATAATGCTAATAAATCCAAGGAGTCGCTATCTTTCAGGCCTACAAGGTGGGCGCTGTGATGGTGATGCAGTAAGGAGTTTGCAGTGCAAGACACCCTGATGTTGTCGAAAGACTTTTTGCAATTGACACTAGACAATCCTGTCGGCCTCGAGGCGTTTGAATTTACCCTGGGGCAACACACACAGGTGTCGGTATGGGATACCGGCGTCATCCAATTTGAGCCACTCACTAAGCATGAAACTGATCAAGAGGGCGAGCTAGATGGAAAGGAAGATGCGCTTAAGAGCATAGTGCTTTCCTCGGCGGTGCACGGTAATGAGACGGCGCCTATCGAGCTGTGTGATCAGCTTATTACTGTGCTGCTATCTGAGACGCTGATCGCCCGTCATCGGGTGCTGTTTCTAATCGGTAACCCACCTGCAATACTCAATGGCACACGTTTCGTCGAAGAGAACCTCAATCGTCTCTTCAGCGGTGCCCATGCCAAGGGTGAGAGCAATGCCGAGCGGGTACGTGCTAAGAAGCTGGAGCAGTATGTGGATCGCTTCTTTAACGCGGCGCCCGAAGGCGGCAGTCGTTATCACTACGACCTGCACACGGCAATTCGCGCCTCTAAGCATGAGAAGTTTGCCATCTACCCTTATCCCCATGGCGAGCCCTATAGCGGTGAGCAGATCATGTTCCTGGCCGCCTGCGGCATCAAGACAGTGCTGTTCCACCACGAACCTACGACCACCTTTAGTTACTTCTCGGCCCACGGTTATCAGGCACACGCCTTTACCATAGAGCTGGGCAAGGTGATGCCTATGGGGCAGAACGATATGACCCGCTTTATCGCGGTCAAGGAGATGCTGACTCGTCTGGTAAGCGGCCGCGATCTCGAGCTCGGTGAGTTTGACCCGAGTCAGGTGAATCTGTATCAGGTTAATCGCTCAATCAATAAGCAATTTGACGACTTTAGCTTTACCTTTGCCGACGACGTAGAGAATTTTACGGCGTTTCCAAGAGGTTATATATTGGCTAAGGATGGCGGGACTGAGATTAAGGTCGAGGCCGAATCTGAGTCCATCGTGTTTCCCAACGCCAATGTGCCGGTTGGCCAGCGCACTGTGCTGTGTTTAGTGCCTGCCAAAGATTATCGCGTGGTTTAGGCTCTGGCTTGTAAAGCTAGCGATACATGGGTGAGGCTAGCTAGTTGCTAACCGCGCCCCGTGATAGCTTGCTAGGTAGTTTACGTTAACGTAACTTTAAGGCCGCGTCATAATAGAGAATAGTGAACAACTTAGGGTGTTCGCAGTCAGATAACAAGAATACTCAGCTGATAAGAGAATAGTATGAGCAACGCAACGAGCAATACAGAGACTGTCCATCGCGTCAGTTTTCTCGATAAGGATTCATTATCGATCCCGATCCTGAAGATCCTTCAAGCCGACGGTACCACCTTCGAAAATGCTGTGTTACCCGTGATCGATCAGGATTTGGCTGCCAAAATTTATGATACTTGTGTGTTCACACGAGTACTCGATGAGCGCATGTTAGCCGCTCAGCGTCAGGGACGGATCAGCTTCTACATGACCTGTACCGGTGAAGAAGCCGCCGTGGTCGGCAGTGTCGCCGCCTTGGATCAAGACGATGTCATTTTAGCCCAGTACCGTGAGCACGCGGCGATCCGCTATCGTGGCTTCACCACTGAGCAGTTTATGAACCAGATGTTCAGTAACGAGAAAGATCTGGGTAAGGGCCGTCAGATGCCGATCCACTACGGCTGTGAGGCGCTCAATTACCAGACCATCTCATCACCGTTGGCTACTCAGATCCCACAGGCGACGGGTGTTGGCTATAGCCTCAAGATGCAGGGCAAACGTAACGTTGCCATCTGCTACTTCGGTGAAGGTGCTGCCTCAGAGGGCGATTTCCACGCCGGTCTAAACATGGCTGCAGTGCTGAACTCTCCTGTTATCTTCTTCTGTCGTAACAATGGTTACGCCATCTCGACCCCGACCAACGAGCAATTTGCCGGTAACGGTATCGCCAGTCGTGGTGTGGGCTATGGCATGCATACCATTCGCGTGGACGGTAACGACATGTTGGCGGTAATGGCCGCGACTCAGCAGGCGAGAGCCTATGCGCTGGAGCACAACAAGCCTGTGCTGATTGAAGCCATGACCTATCGTCTTGGCGCTCACTCCTCTTCGGACGATCCATCTGGCTACCGTTCTAAGGATGAAGAGGCCAAGTGGCAGCAGCATGATCCGGTTAAGCGTTTCAAGCTGTGGTTGATCAACAAGGGCTGGCTTGCCGAGAGCGACGATACGGCCCTGTATGAGAAGTACCGCGAAGAGGTGCTGGCCGCAGTGAAGGTTGCCGAGAAACTACCTGCACCGAATATCGACGAGATCATCGAAGATGTCCTCGACGAGCCGACGCCTAGGCTTAAGCAGCAGCTGACCGAGCTTAAGCAGCACATCAAGAAATATCCTGATTCCTATCCACGCAGCGCAGGGAGAGATTAAATCGTGGCAAAGATTAATATGTTACAAGCCATCAACGATGCCTTGACCATTGCGATGGAAACCGACGACAAGGCGGTGATCTTCGGCGAAGACGTTGGCCATTTTGGCGGCGTATTCCGCGCCACCTCTGGCCTGCAGGATAAATTCGGTCGCGATCGTTGTTTCAACACCCCGCTGACAGAGCAGGGTATCGCTGGTTTTGCCAACGGTCTGGCATCTAACGGCATGACGGCCATCGCCGAGATCCAGTTTGCCGACTATATCTTCCCGGCCTTCGATCAGATAGTAAACGAGTCAGCCAAGTTCAGATACCGCAGCGGTAACGAGTTTAATGTGGGCGGTATCACTTACCGTACCCCTTATGGTGGCGGCATCGCCGGTGGTCACTATCACTCGCAATCGCCAGAAGCGTATTTCACTCAGACACCGGGTCTTAAGGTGGTCGTGCCCCGTAACGCCTATCAGGCTAAGGGTCTGCTGCTTGCCTCTATTCGTGACAAGAACCCTGTGGTCTTCTTCGAGCCTAAGCGTCTCTACCGCGCCAGCGTGGGCGAGGTGCCGGATGAAGCCTATGAGATTGAGCTAGGCAAGGCGGAAGTGGTTCAGGAAGGTACAGACATTACCGTGTTGGCCTGGGGCGCTCAGATGGAGATCGTCGAAGAGGCGGCTAAGATGGCAGCCAAGAAGGGGATCTCTTGTGAGGTTATCGATCTGCGCACACTAGCGCCTTGGGATGTCGATACCGTTGCGGCATCGGTTAAGAAAACCGGACGCTTGGTGATCAACCATGAAGCGCCGCTGACCGGTGGTTTTGCCGGCGAAATCGCCGCGACCATTCAGCAGGAGTGTTTCCTCTATCTGGAATCGCCAATTAGCCGTGTATGTGGTCTGGATACCCCATATCCGCTGATCCATGAGAAAGAATATATGCCTGATGCGCTCAAGACCTTTGAAGCGATCAAAGCATCGATGAAATACTAGGAGCCCCAGGCATGATTAAAGATTTTATTTTGCCCGATATTGGCGAGGGCGTGGTGGAGTGTGAGCTGGTCGAGTGGTTGGTTGCCGAAGGCGATACCGTCACCGAAGATCAGCCCATTGCTGATGTGATGACAGACAAGGCGCTGGTGCAGATTCCAGCGGTTCACGGTGGTGTCATCAAAAAACTTCACTATAAGAAAGGTGACATAGCCATCGTTCACGAGCCGCTGTATTCAGTGGAAATCGATGGTGAGATAGACGGCGATGCGACCACAGAATCGGCAGCTGAAGAAGCTGTCGTTCAATCTGATTCACAGCCAGTTGTTGGCGGCAAACGTGTCGAAGAGTTCCTGTTACCGGATATCGGTGAAGGGATCGTCGAGTGCGAGTTGGTGGAGTGGTTGGTTGCCGAAGGCGACATGGTGGTCGAAGACCAACCTATCGCCGATGTGATGACCGACAAGGCACTGGTGCAGATCCCGGCCATCAAGAGCGGTAAGGTGGTTAAACTCCATTACCGTAAGGGTCAGCTGGCACAAGTGCACACCCCGCTTTTCTCTATCGAGGTAGAGAGCGAAGAGGGGGCCGTTGCCGCGCCGGTAGCAGATTCCGCCCCAGCTGCGGTTGACCACGAAGAGGTTGAACTGCACGCCCCAGCAGGTAATGGCAAGGCGCTGGCCAGCCCGGCCGTGCGTCGTCTGGCGCGCAGCTATGATATCGATCTCAGCCTGGTACCGGGTTCTGGTAAACATGGCCGAGTCTATAAGGAAGATGTCGAGCGCTTCCGTAGCGGCGAAGCGGTGAAGGCCAAGGCGGCGAAAGCACAGACCCAAAGCGAGCCAACAGCAGCGCCTGTAGCGGTTTCACCAGGCGATCGCGTCGAGCCTATTCGCGGCGTCAAGGCGGTCATGGCCAAGATGATGACAGAGTCTGTCTCTACCATTCCACACTTCACCTACTGTGAAGAGCTGGATCTGACCGAGCTGGTTGCGCTTCGTGAATCGATGAAGGCGCGCTACTCCAGCGACGATCTTAAGCTGACCATGATGCCTTTCTTCATGAAGGCGATGTCGCTGGCGCTGACTCAGTTCCCTGGCATCAACAGCCGTGTGAACGACGATTGCACCGAGCAGACATTCCTGGCGTCACACAACATAGGCATGGCGGTAGACTCTAAGGTGGGTCTATTGGTGCCAAACGTGAAGGATGTGCAGCAAAAATCGATTCTTGAGGTCGCGGCTGAAATTACCCGCCTGACCAAGGATGCCCGCAGTGGTCGTGTCAGCCCGGCGGACCTAAAGGGTGGCAGCATCTCCATCTCGAATATCGGTGCCTTGGGGGGGACTGTGGCAACGCCTATCATCAACAAGCCTGAGGTGGCCATCGTTGCCCTAGGTAAGTTGCAGACCCTGCCGCGCTTCAACGATAAGGGTGAGGTCGAGGCCCGTAAGATCATGCAGATCAGCTGGTCTGGCGATCACCGTGTGATAGACGGAGGCACAATAGCCCGCTTCTGCAACCTGTGGAAGCAGTATCTTGAGTCACCACAGGAGATGTTACTGGCGATGCACTAATCGCATGTAGCAGTTCACTAATAAGAGCGCCATTTGGCGCTCTTTTTTTTATCCAGAGTTAATCTTTGGCGTCAGATTAAGTATAATGCCGCTAATTAGTCCCACTCTTTGGTTTGAGCATGAGTCAAGTAGCACCAAGCATCGAAAATATTCAGTATCCATTTCCAGCAAAGCCCATTCCCCTAAGCGATAGCGAGAAGCAGGCCTACAAGGCGCGCATCAAGCAGCTGTTGAAGGAGAAAGAGGCTGTCTTGGTGGCCCACTACTATACCGATCCTGAGATCCAGGCGCTGGCGGAAGAGACGGGCGGCTGTGTATCTGACTCGTTAGAGATGGCCCGCTTCGGTCGTGAGCATCCCGCCAAGACGCTGATCGTGGCCGGGGTTAAGTTTATGGGCGAGACCTCTAAGATCTTAAGCCCGGAAAAGACTGTGCTTATGCCAACCTTGGATGCGACCTGCTCACTGGACGTAGGCTGTCCTATCGACACCTTTAGCGCCTTCTGTGATGCCCATCCAGATCATACTGTCGTGGTATACGCCAACACCTCGGCCGCCGTTAAGGCGCGCGCCGACTGGGTGGTGACCTCGAGCATCGCGCTTGAGATCGTCGAGCATCTCGATAGCCAAGGTAAGAAGATCATCTGGGGACCGGACCGTCACCTGGGAAGCTATATCGCCAAGCAGACTGGCGCTGACATGCTGATGTGGCAGGGCGAGTGTATCGTGCACGATGAGTTTAAGGCCAAGGCGCTGCGTCAGTTAAAAGAGCAGTATCCCAATGCGGCAGTGCTGGTGCATCCCGAATCACCGGCGAGTGTGGTGGAGATGGCCGATGCCGTTGGCTCCACCAGTCAGCTGATCAAGGCGGCGCAGACCCTGGACAATGACACCTTTATCGTGGCGACCGACAAGGGCATATTCTACAAGATGCAACAGACGGCGCCGAATAAGACCCTAATCGAGGCGCCCACCGGCGGTAACGGCGCGACCTGTCGTAGCTGTGCCCACTGTCCTTGGATGGCGATGAACGGCCTTAAGGCGATCGAGGCGGCATTGCTTAACGACGGCTCTGAGCAACATGAGATATTCGTCGATGAGTCGCTCAGAGAGCGTGCACTACTGCCGCTCGATCGTATGCTGGATTTTGCCAAGACGCTGAACATGCAAGTTAAAGGTAACGCCTAGGCGTCAAACGGCTTCTGCCAGCACACTTTGCTAACGTTAAAAGCGCCTCTATGGCGCTTTTTTGTTGCCTGTCGACCGACAGTGCCCCGGCTATACTAGACTTTATGGGCATTGTGAGGCTCCTTAAGGCATGTTAAAAAGTGCATAGTGTCATTTTATTGGTGCCTTTAGTGCATGTTTTTAGGCGAGTTTTACTTTAACGTCAGATTTTTATGCTAGTGTTAATACGGTAATGGGCAAGGCTTAAGTGCGCCTTGTCTATGAAGTGACGCAAGGCCACTCTATCAACCCGCGATGGTTAGGGATAACGCAAGATGAATATGCAATGGATCAGTGATCTCAATATAAAAAATAAGCTTTTGCTGGTGATAGTGCCGCCTATTCTGGGGGCAACTTTCTTCGGTCTGTTCGTGGTCTATGGCCAATATCAGCTGCATCAGGGACTGAGTCAGGTAGAGACCCTTTCCGAGCTGGCTGTGGTGAACAGTGATTTTGTACATGAGTTGCAAAAAGAGCGAGGCATGAGCGCTGGCTTTCTCGGCTCAAAAGGCAAGAGTTTTGGCGATAAGTTGCCAATGCAGCGTCAGTTGAGTGACGAGCAGCTTAATAACTTCAAGGCCTTTACGGCAAGTCATGAGCTGCCTAGGGCGTTTGCCCAGCAGATGAGCCAGGTCAATCAGATGATTAACCAGCTCGGCGATATACGTAGCAGGGTCGACAGCTTAAGCATCTCTGTGCCGGAGGAGGTGGCCTATTACACCAAGCTCAATGGCCTGCTGTTGGCGATTGTGGATCAGACCAGTCAACAGGGGGCTAGCCGTCAGATCGCGGTGGAGTCGGCCAGTTTTGCCGCCTATCTGCAGATGAAGGAGCGCGCCGGTATCGAGCGCGCCGTGCTGAGCTCCACCTTTGGTAACAGCGCCTTTAAACCCGGCATGTTCCTCAAGTTTGTCAATCTGGTCTCAGAGCAGAACACCTATCAGGAGCGCTTCTTAGCCTTGGCGACCGATAAGGTAAACGCCGATTATCAGCAGGTCGCCTCTTCGCCCACCTTCATGGCGGTCAATGCACTGCGTGACAAGGCGATGAGCCAGGACGCTGGCGCCTTGAGCGGTCAGAGCTCTACCGACTGGTTTGCCAAATCCACCGCCCGTATCGACGCCCTGCGTCAGTTCGAGCGTCAATTGTCCCATCATCTGTTAACCGATACTCGCAGCGCGCTAGCCAATGCCAAGTCGCTGATGGTGAGTGTTATCGTCTTGATGTTGGTATCAGGCCTCATTGTGATCTTGCTATCGCTGTTTATCGGACGTTACCTGCATGCCTCTCTCAGACACCTGTATCACAAGGTGACCGAGTCGCAGAAACATTACGATCTCAGCGTGCGGGTCGACCTTAAGGGTAAGGATGAGATAGGGCAACTTGGCTCTGCCTTCAACCACATGATGGCCGATTTCGAGAAGGTGATCGGTATGGTGAGGACCAATACTCAGGGTCTGCTCACCGCCTCTCAAGAGATGGAAGGCTGCGCCCGCATCATGCGAGAAGATGTGGCCCTGGGTCACAGCGAGGTGGATCAGGTTGCCTCTGCGATGACAGAGATGAGTGCCACGGTACAAGAGATCGCCCAAAATGCGGTGCAGGCCTCTGAAGCCTCTGCCCAGGCTAACAAGGAGGCGAAGGAGGGCAGCCTGGAGGTGGAGCGCACCGCAGATTCCATCAATGAGCTGGCTCAGGAGATCGCCGATGCGGCTCAGGCCATCAATAACCTGGATGAAGACATTAAAGGCATCGTCGATGTGCTTGGGGTGATCAGCGGTATCGCAGAGCAAACCAACCTGTTGGCGCTTAATGCAGCCATCGAGGCTGCCCGCGCCGGCGAGATGGGCCGTGGCTTCGCCGTGGTCGCCGATGAGGTGCGCAGTCTGGCTCAGCGCGCACAGACCTCCACCGAAGATATTCGCAGCATGACAGAACGACTGGAGCGTGGCGCCAAGATCGCCGTGAAGGCGATGGAAAGCGGTCGCAACAAGGCGGAGATCAGCGTGGTCGAGTCCAAGCGCGCCGGTGAGGAGCTTATTCGTATCGTTAGCGAGGTGAGCGTTATCGACAGCATGAACGAGCAGATCGCGGCGGCGACCCATGAGCAATCGGCGGTGTCCGAAGAAGTGAACCAAAATGCGATGAAGATCAGCGACATCTATCGTAATACCCACGAGGTGTCCGATCGTCTCAGCCAGCTCAACGAGTCACTGCTTAACGATGTAAGCGCCATGTCGGAACTGGTGAGTAAGTTCAAATAGGGCGGATATGCAGCGAATTGGCGATCTATTACGCAAATGCCTGAGTGGACAGTTTTTTAACTTGACCCTGTTTAGCGATTTGCGTAAAGTACCGCTCCGTTGATGCAGTTCCTTGAAGGATATTTCAGGATAGCGCGCATCAAGATTCGGTGAGTTGTCCGAGTGGCTGAAGGAGCACGCCTGGAAAGTGTGTATACGGCAACGTATCGAGAGTTCGAATCTCTCACTCACCGCCACATTCAATAAGAAAGACGCCTAAGGGCGTCTTTTTTATGCCTGTCATTCGGCGCCAGTCCTATTTATGCTCGGCTTAGGGGGTAAGTCATCGCTCTCCAGAGCGCATTCCTGATAAAAAATGCTCATAGTCCGAACCGCAATAGCCAACGTGAAAATACGCGTGGCATCCGACGCAACCCATAGCCGACTAACTAACATGGTACACAAGGCTAACTTGTTAGCTTGGTTATTCTTTCTCAACGCTTTAGGGCAGGCTATAGGCAGGCGGCGTCTTAATGATTATAATCAAATGATAATGTTTTTAGTGCGAGGAGTTGGCAATGGAAAATAAGACGGCACGCTTTACCGTGTTACTCGACCCCAGTAAGAAACAGGCATTCGAACAGTTGTGCGCCTCTCAGGATTTGACGCCCTCACAGGTCGTCAGACAGCTGATCCGCGGCTACTTAGAGCAACATGGGGTGAGCTATGGTCAGGCTGAGCCGACCAAGAATCCTAAGGTTAAATCTTAAGGCTAAATCTAAAGGTCAAATCTTAAGGCTAAATCTAAAGGTCATAGTGTAGCCAAGTTCGGCGTCTAGAATCTTAGCTGGCCTGAGTATGATAATTTTATTATAATACTATTATCATTGTGAGCGGTTTTAGAAGAAAGCCACCAAGTCATTCTAAATGACAGGCCGGATACTTAGACCGATCCTTACCTTTTTAATGAAAGAGAAAGAGTTATGAGCGATACAATTCCACCATGCCCAAAATGTGAGTCACCTTATGCCTATGAAGATGGCTCATTGTTGATCTGTCCAGAATGTGCTCATGAATGGAACCCTAACGAAGTGGCTGTCGATCCCGATGCGATCATTCTGAAAGATGCGGTAGGCAACTTGTTAGAAGAGGGTGACAAGGTTACCCTGATTAAAGATCTTAAGGTGAAGGGCACTTCACTGACCCTGAAAGTGGGTACCAAGGCGGTGATCAACCGTTTCGTCGACGCCGACCACGATATCGACTGTAAGGTTGATGGTCACGGCCAGATGATGCTGAAATCTAAGTTCGTGAAGAAGCAGAGCTAAGATCTCTGATTAGGCATAGGCTAAGAACAAGTTTTAGTTTTAGGTTAAGCCCAAAGATTCAATAAAAAGACCTGCCAGCTGGCGGGTCTTTTTGTATCTAAGCTAAGTTTGAGCTTTGTAAACGTTAGCTATGAATGCCAATCAAGGTTTTCATGCAGTAGCCGTGAGCCAATTAAAGTAAAGGGCTGAAGAGATAGAAGAGGTGTTCAATCACCCTTTGGTATAGTGGTCTGCTCTGCCAACGCTTGTATTCGAGCTGCTCGGCATTGTCGATATAGCCCTGCTGCAGCACTCTTAACTCCTTAGCAAATGTCTTATCATCGACCGCTAGAGTCAGTTCGAAGTTAAGCCAAAGGCTGCGCATATCCATGTTAACCGTGCCTATGAGGCAATGTTCATCATCGATCAATACAGATTTGGTATGCAGCAGGCCGCCCCTGAATCTGTGGATCTTCACCCCAGCCTTGAGCAGCTCGGCAAAGAAGGAGCGACTGGCCCATTTGACCATAGTCGAGTCGTTCTTCTGGGGAATGATGATGTTAACATCGACGCCCCTCGCCGCCGCAGTCACCAAAGCGTCCAGCAGGTTCTCGCTGGGCACAAAGTAAGGCGTGGTGATCACTATCTTATGGCAAGCCTGGTAGAGGCTCTGTAGCAAGACCTGGTGGATCACCTCTTCGGGCATACCCGGCCCTGAGGGGATCACCTGTACTAGGGAATCCGCCTCACGGCTCACTTCACCTGATGGCTCACATGATAGCTCATATGATATCTCGTGTGATGATGCATAAGGTTTTTCGGGTTTGCTCGGCGGCTCGGGCAAATAACGCTCGCTGGTTTCCACCTCCCAATCCCAGGCGGCGACAGTGTTGACTAGCGGTACGGCCGGCCCCACCATGCGCACCATGACGTCGATCCACTGGCCGACGCCTTCTCCCTGCTTAAAGTACTTAGGATCCACTAAATTCATCGAGCCTGTGTAGGCGATTCGGTTATCGATAACCACTATCTTACGGTGCAGGCGCAGATCTAAGCGCCTGAAGAACATCCTCAAGGGGCTAACACTTAGGGCCTGAGATATCTCTACGCCGGCCTTGCGCAGCTGTGTCGGCCAGGGAGAGTTAAAGAAGGTGCGGCTCCCGGCAGCGTCCAGTAGGAGTTTTACGGTGACACCACGTTTTGAAGCTTTTATCACGGCCCTGGCGACATCATCGGCCAGCCCGCCAGGATGCCAGATGTAGAACTCCATCACTATGCTCTCCTTGGCCGCGTCGATATCCTGGATGATGGAATTGAGTATGCTCGATGGCGTATGCTGCAAGCAGAGCTGGTTGCCGCTGAGCGAGGGTATGCCGAGCTGAGTATCGCACAGCTGACTGATGGCTCTGGCGTGGTTACTCTGGCGCTCTGGTGTGTGCAGCGGATGCTGATACAGGGCCGCAAACCACTGGCCGTAAGGTTTAAACATCGCCTTGGAGCGACTCGCTCGGGTCTGCCCCAGGTGCAGCTCCCCAAACAGGATGTAGGCGATGATACCGACGAGGGGGAGAAAATAGATCACCAGTATCCAGGAGAAGGAGACCCCTATGGTGCGGCGTTTAATCACCAAGCGCAGCGCAATGGCGCCAAGAAACAACCAATAGATGAATACGCCGGCAATGGCGAGGATTTGATGTACATTTTCCATAATGTCTGCTTGAGCCTGAATTGCACTCGCTCGAGTATGATTCGATAATGGCGTTGAATCTAAATATAGCCTGATCGCTATCATATAGGCTAAGCTGCTGGTGCTAAAGCACTATTTTTATCAGCTAGATTTAACGACAGTCACTTCGACAGTAGAGTAACTCTGTGAGCCAAAACCGATCCAATTCGCCGCGTTTACTGCGCTGGGGGATAAAATCATTACTATTATTACTCCTAAGTGCGGCTGCTTATGTGGCCGTGGTGACCTATCTTAACGGCGAGCCCGAGGTGATGATGAGTGAGGTTGAACCGGTTTTTGTCTCCCAATGTGTTGCCGCGCACACTAGTCAGGCGCTAGATAATGATGGTCAACTCAGGGTCGGTGTGTGGAACATCTATAAGCAGCAAAAGCGTGGCTGGCAGCAGGATCTCAGTAAGATCGCCGAACGTAGCGAGCTCATGTTGTTGCAGGAAGCTAAGTTAAACGCAGGCTTTAATCAGTATCTTAACGGCTCTAGCCTGCATCTGGTGATGGCTAAGGCGTTTTCGCTGCTGAAATCTTCCGTAGGGGTAATGAACCTCGCCACAGAGCAGGCGCGCGATGCCTGCGCCTATCATGCCGTCGAGCCCTGGATCCGTTTTGCTAAATCGACCCTCATCTCGCGTTACCCCCTGTCCAATGGACAGACTCTCCTGGTGGTCAATCTCCACGGCATCAACTTCGACTGGCAGCTTAAGAGCTATCGCGCCCAGTGGCAGCAGATAGTACAGAAGATTAATCTGCATCAGGGGCCAGTGATCTTAGGCGGAGATTTTAATACTTGGCGGGGTCAGCGTATGGCCTATATCGAGCAGCTCGCCCACCAGCTCAGGCTGAAGGAGGCGGTATACGAGGAGGACAAGCGTCAGCGGGTGTTCGGCTTGCCGCTGGATCATCTCTATTATCGGGGCCTGAGTCTAGTTGCGGCCGAGTCTTTTACCAGCCAGGCATCGGATCACAATCCCATCTGGGCCGAGTTCAGGTTAAAGCCAGTGGCACATTAGCCCCTCGATACCTCACCACCAATTGAAGCTCATTGATAGTCGAAACGACATTCCTCCGTATGACGGTTGAACCTGGCGAGGAAGCCCGGATGCTTGGCCAAGAAGGTTTTACCAAAGTAGACCCCAAGATCGATACGCATGTTTGGGCGTTTGACGAAGGCGTCCATTGAGAGGTGCGACTGACGTACCTGCTCCTCAAACAGAAGTGCATTCTCCATCACACCGTCAATGCGCCTGGCGTCCAGTAACTTGACCAACTCGTTGATGGTGGGAAAGATCTTCACCTTTTTGAACTTATTCTTGGCTAACCAGTGGGCGCTATTGGAATGGATCCGCGCGCCAAACAGGGTATTGGATTTCAGGCTAGCCACACTGGTCGGGATCCGGTACTCGTTGTGGTAATAGAAGTTCCACTCCTGTTGAATGAAGGTATTACTCTGCACGGCAAATTGATCGCGCCATTCGTTGCGCGAGGCGGAGAAGAAGCCATCATATTTTCCCTGTTTGACGCTGTTTTGTGCCCGGCCCCAGGGAAGGAAGATCACTCTATAGGGTTGATCGATTCTTGTCATGACACAATCGAGCGCGGTTAGTCCAAAACCGCCTTGATGGGCGACGCCCTGTGCGTCTATCTCCTGGCTATGGTAGGGCGCCCATTCCTGCGTTGCTATTGTTACTAGTTTAGGAGTTACTCGCTTAGGCTTTTCTTTATTTGATGAATCATTTTGATTCTCTATTGCCTCTACATTAGTGGTCGTGAAGAGTGGAGCTCCTAAAACTAATAGGCTTGCGTAAAATATTTTCACGGCTATGTAATGCAAAGAAAGTTGCCTAGAAGGGTCACTTTTCCTGCTTTTTAATTGGGCGCTATTCTTAGCGTTTGTGCGCGCGCTAAATTGGGCTTTCGACTGGGTGTTATTCAGCATGACTACCTCTTGAGGCTCTAAATTCAGTGTAGTGCCCGTCAACTCTCTGTCAAAAGCCGCTTGCCTTATACCTTGTGTGGTTGAGCTAAGCGCTTAACTCCGGTGCAAGGTTAGTTTTTCATGCTTGGCCGATAGAGGGTTAAGCCTAGCAAACACCTTTGTAACAAAGCTTGTCTAAGATGGTGTGATAGCTGCAATTTTCATGGCAACGTGATTTACTATGGGCCAACTGGGCTAAGCTCATGTATCAGCTCATCTATCGGTTCAAGTATCGCTGCCGCTAAAAACGTCGAGTAATGCCATTAAAGGCATGTTATAGGCTGCAAGCTAAGAAGTCGTTATTAGAAAACCGTTAAGAGAAAGTCGTTAATAATAAGAATGAAGGGAAGAAGAATCATGAAGAAAAGCGTCATCGCTGCCGCCATCATCCTGGGGCTAGGTAGTCTTACCGCCTGTCAGACACACACTAGCGAAACTGCAAGTACTCAGATGGCGAGCGTTGCCGAGGTACAGGCACTGAGTTTTGCCGAGTTTTCCAATCAATTTATCGATGCCTTGTGGCAGCAGTCGCCGACCTGGGCGCTCTATAGTGGTTATCACAAATATGACGGTGTGCTTAAGGTGCCCAATGCCCAAAGCCGTATCGAGAGCTTAGCCTTCGTCGACGCCCAGCTTAATCTGTTAAATGGCTTTGATGTGAATAAGCTGACGCCGAGTGAGCTTATCGACTACAAGCTTATCGAGAACCTGTTGAAGCAAGACCGCTGGGAGATAGACACCTTCAAGTCTTGGCAATGGAATCCCGCGAACTACAACGTAGCCGGTGGATTCGCTCAGCTGGTTAACGAAGACTTTGCACCGCTGGACGAGCGTCTGCGTTCATTCCTGGCTCGCATGGAGAATGTTCCTGCCTACTACGCCGCGGCAAAAGAGAATATCGACAAGCCGACCCTAGAGCATACTCAGTTAGCCATAATGCAAAACCGCGGCGCCTTCAGCGTCTTCTCAGACGACTTATTGAAGCAGGTAGCTGCCTCGGGTCTCAGCGATGATGAGAAAACCCTGTTCACTGCCCGTTTCAAGCTCGCGGTCGATGCCATCAATCAACATATCGATTGGTTGACTGGCCTGGAAGCCAAGCTGACTAAAGAGGGCGCCCGTAGCTTTAGAATTGGTGAAGAGCTCTATGAGCAGAAGTTTGCCTTCGATATTCAATCGGGCATGTCGGCCAAGCAGCTCTATGAGAAGGCCTTAGCGGATAAGGCAAGAGTCCAGGGCGAGATGGCTAAGATCACCACGCAGCTGTGGAGCAAGTATTTCAATACAGAGATGCCCAGCGACACTAAGGTGGCGACTCGACAGTTGATCGACAAGCTGTCGGCCCGCCATGTGAAACGCGAAGACTTTGTTGCCGAGGTGCGTGCCCAGATCCCTGAGTTGGTCAAGTTCGTCAACGAGAAGCAGTTGGTGACGTTAGATCCTAACAAGCCCTTGGTGGTGCGTGAAACCCCAGAATATATGCGTGGTTTCGCCGGCGCTTCGATTAGCGCACCTGGCCCCTATGAGAAGACGGGTAATACCTACTACAACGTCACACCGCTGGATGGCATGAGCGACGCTTCTGCAGAGAGTTACCTAAGAGAATACAACCATTGGATCTTGCAGGTACTTAACATTCACGAGGCGATCCCGGGTCACTACACCCAACTGGTTTACTCTAACGAGTCGCCAAGCTTGGTGAAGAGCCTATTTGGTAACGGTGCCATGGTTGAAGGTTGGGCGGTTTACGCCGAGCGTATGATGCTGGAAGAGGGCTATGGTAACTTCGAGCCAGAGATGTGGCTCATGTATTACAAGTGGAACCTAAGGGTCATTGCCAACACCATTCTGGACTACAGCATTCAGGTTAAGGGGATGACAGAGGAGGAGGCGATTGCGTTGATGACTCAGGAAGCCTTCCAGCAACAGGCTGAGGCCGAAGGCAAATGGCGCCGCGCGACTCTGAGCCAGGTGCAACTCACCAGTTACTACGCGGGTTATCGCGAGATCTATGATTTCCGTGAGGAACTTAAGGCTAAGCAGGGAGAAGACTTTAACCTTAAAGGCTTCCACGAACAGTTCTTAAGCTATGGTAGCGCGCCGGTGAAATACATTCGCCAGTTGATGCTCAAATAGAGACAACTTGTCTTTAAGGGCCCCAAAAGGGGCCTTTTTTATGTCGCGAGTATCAATGGGGTGGGATGCTGGTCAAAGTTTTATCCTTTAGAGGTATAAAGGACTGGATTGGCCCGATGAGTTAATGTAACCTTAATGATAACAATTATCATTAAGGTTCTTAAATGGAAAGAGTGTTACTCGTTGATGATGATCCCTTTGCGCGCGAAGTCCTCTATCTTGGCCTAGTCGCCAGCGGGTATCAGGTGCATTGTGCCAGTAATGGCCAGGAAGCACTGCTTATTCTAGGCAAAATGGCGATCGATCTCATTATCTTGGATATCGAGATGCCCCTTGTGGATGGTTTTGCGTTTCTTGAGGCGCGCAGCGACAACCTGCCGGTGATTCTGATTTCGGCCACCGATGAAGAGGAGCGGCGGGTAAAAGGGTTTCGTCTTGGCGCCGACGATTTTCTCTCTAAACCTGTGAGTGTACGTGAGCTGGTGGTGCGTATCGATGCCCTGCGTCGCCGCGTGGCCATTACCAAGGCGCAGCTGACCGAGGTTCTGCCGCTGCCAATCAAGGCGATCTATTTTAACCAAAATGATTTCAGCATAGAGGTGGCTGAGCGTCGCGTCGCCCTGACCCAGACCGAGTTTAAGCTGCTCAAGTACCTGTTCGATCGCAAAGGAGAGGTGATCACCAAACAGGAGCTGCAGAAAAGTGTGCTGAAGAAAGATCTGGGGCAGTTCGATCGTAATCTGGATATGCACATCAGTAATACCCGGCGTAAGCTTGCCAAGATCTGCCTGCCGAAAACCATCATCAATACCGTTCGTGGCCAGGGATACAGCTTTCTGTGTTAGTCAAAATGACAGCAAAAAAACTGGCTTTTATTTGGCGCTAGCGGTGCGAAAACGGGGCGAATTAGTTTATCCTTAGGGGATCAGCAGACCCAAGATGTCTGCCTTAACTCAATGAAGGAATGGATATGCTAATCAGTGCCAATTTTGACGGCGGTAATATTGAGGTCATCAACCAAGATGATATCAATAATGTGCAACTGGCCATTAGACCCGATGAAGGGGGCGAGTTTTTCCAGTGGTTCAACTTTCGTCTGCAAGGTGAAGTAGGCCAGCGCTATACCCTGAATATCATCAACGCGGGCCAAGCCTCTTACACCAAGGGCTGGGAAGACTATCAGGCTGCGGCCACCTACGATAGACAGCAATGGTTCCGCCTGCCGACCCAGTATCAAGATGGCAAACTTACCATAGAGGTCGAGCTGGATTGCGAGATGATCCAGATCGCCTACTTCGCGCCCTATAGCTACGAGCGTCATCAAGATCTGCTTAGCGCCGTTCAGGTGCATCCACTCGTCTCACTCGAGCATCTGGGTAAGACCTTAGACGATCGCGACATGACCCTGGTAAAGGTGGGTGATGAAGATGAAGAGAAAGCTAAGATCTGGATCACCGCGCGTCAACATCCTGGCGAAACCATGGCCGAGTGGCTGGTGGAAGGCCTGCTAAATAATCTTCTCGATGGCGATTGTCCGACGGCCAAGGCCCTGCTGGATAAGGCCAACTTTTATATCGTACCTAACATGAACCCGGATGGCGGCGTACGTGGCCACCTGAGAACCAATGCTAAAGGCGTTAACCTAAACCGCGAATGGCAGAGTCCGTCGCTGGAGAAGAGCCCAGAGGTGTATCATGTGGTCAATCGCATGAAAGAGACTGGCGTCGATCTCTACTACGATGTGCATGGCGATGAAGGCCTGCCATATGTGTTCCTCGCAGGCTGTGAAGGCGTGCCGGGTTACAATCAAAAGATGGCGGATCTGCAGGGCGATTTCGTTAAGGCATTGCTGATGGCCAGCGCCGATTTCCAAGATGAGTTTGGCTATGATAAGGATGAGCCAGGCCAGGCTAACTTGACGGTTGCGTCAAACTGGGTGGCGCAGACCTTCGGCTGTCTCTCTAACACCCTGGAGATGCCATTTAAAGATAACGCCAATATGCCAGATCCTATGTCTGGTTGGTCGCCTGAGCGTTGTATCTACCTGGGTGAGGCGTCACTGCTGGCCATGCTGGCTGTGGTCGATAAGCTAAGATAGGAGTCCGAAATGGCCTTAGTAGAATGCCCAAGTTGTCAAAAGCGCATATCGAGTTTGGCTAAGAGCTGCCCTCACTGTTCCTCGGGCTTGTCTGGGGATAACGAGTCGCTTAATCGGATCAGCCATATCAAGCGTACCAATCAGCTGATGAACCAGAGCTTTCTGGCGATGACGCTGTTTATTGCCGGAGTGGTGATCTGGTTTTGGGGCGGCGAGCCGGCGGAAGGGCTCAGAGCCAATATCGCCGGCATCTGTTTCGTCTTTGGCTTCGTCGGCTATCTGATAGCCAGAGTCCGCATAGTGTTACATAAACGGAAGAGTATATGAGTGATATCAATAAGGTGATTGACGATATGCCTCAAGAGGTATACGAGCGATTACTCAGCGCCGCCGAACTCGGCAAGTGGGAAGATGGCACTGTGCTGTCTGATGAGCAGAAAGACTCTACGCTGCAGCTGGTAATGCTGTACCAGGCTCGCAGGTTGAACCAGACAGATCATTTCACCATCAATAATCAAGGTGAATTGAACGAACTGTCAAAGGCCGAGCTGAAACGTCAGTTCAAGGGCGAGAGTATCGCCGCCTTTAAAGAGCAAGACCTTTAAGAGTGAAAAGCCCCTGATGACAGGGGCTTTTTTATTTCGCATTGTTAGTCTTAAACCAATTATACCAATCACGGTAGGTAAGTGATCAGAAATTGCGCAGAAAAAACGGTCGAGAACAAGGCCGTATTTTTAGATAAGTAGTTATTCTACAATCAAAAATAGTAACGCCGTTATCGGATGTTTTAACCAGCTAGCATGATCAGTTATTTACTACGATTGGTATTAGTCTTCGGTGAGCTCGCCGCAGAGATCTTGCTGCATCTGCACGCGAATATCACTTGGCGAAAGCTCGGTAGATAGCAGGTAGTGCAGTTTGGTCAGCGCCGCTTCCGTGGTCATGTCAAAGCCGCTGATCACCCCGGCTTTGGCCAGTGCGTTGCCCGTAGCATAGCCGCCCATGTTGACCTTACCCTGCAGACACTGGGTCAGATTCACAAGTATGATGCCGCGCTCGTTGGCTTTGCGAAGACACTCGAGTAACTCTGGGTTTTGTGGCGCGTTGCCGACACCATAGGTAAGCAAAATTAGCGCCTTTACTGGCTGTTGTAGGATGTTGTCGATGATCTCTGTGGTGATCCCTGGGTAGAGGGTAACCACGCCTATGGGCTGTGGGCTTATCTTGTTGACCGTCAGGGTATTGGCCTTGCTCTCGCTGATGCGGCCCGCCTTGAGGCGGATCTTAATGCCTGCCTCTAACAAAATAGGGAAGTTAGGCGAGGCGAAGGCATCGAAGCCATCTGCATGGGCCTTAGTGGTGCGATTGCCACGAAACAGCTTGTTGTTAAAGAAGAGGCATACCTCGGCCACCGGATAGTTGGCGGCGATATAGAGGGCGTTAAGCAGATTGGTTTGGCCGTCTGAGCGCAGCTGGGCCAGCGGGATCTGCGAGCCGGTAACGATAACGGGTTTGGTCAGTCCCTGCAGCATGAAGGAGAGGGCCGAGGCGGTAAAGGCCATGGTGTCTGTGCCATGGAGGATCACGAAGCCATCATACTTGTCGTAGTTCGCCTTGATATCGTCGGCGATCATCTGCCAATCCGTCGGCGCCATGTTTGAAGAGTCGATCAGTGGACAATATTCACTGATGACAAAGTCTGGCATCTCCTGGTGAAAAAACTCGGGCATGGCTTTGACGCAGTCGGTGAGAAATCCCGGTACCGGCGCGAAACCATTATCTGTCTTTTGCATGCCTATGGTGCCGCCTGTGTAGGCGACATAGATGGAGGGTTTTTTCATTATAGTGATAGCTTTATTGATGCAGGATTGGCGGGATTATACTTAGGATGGCGCCAATAAAAAAGCCCGCATCGGCGGGCTTTTCTGTGATAGCGTCTTTGCTGCGAGTACAGCAGAGCGATTAGTAGTTACAGCTGTCGCAGTAGAGGTAGAGGCCATTTGGATCGTCAAAGGCGTTAAACTCTTCGACTACGCTGCTCACCTCGCCAAGCAGTTGTTCGACCAAGCTGCTCTGAGACAGACTCTGTGGCATATAGCTGACGGCCTGGGCAAACATCTGCTGGATGAACTGCTCCTGTGGCGACAGCTCCTGCTCAATAAGTTTGGTATCGAACTTCTCTAGCTTAGCCAGCTCGGCCGCCTTAGTCACCGCCTGCTCAAGATCGCCAAGTTCATCGACCAGGCCAAGCTCCAGAGCGCGTTTGCCAGACCAGACACGACCCTGGGCAATCTTATCCACCTCTTCGGGTTTCATGCCGCGCTCCTCTGAGACCAGCGAGATGAAGTCCTGATAACCACGCTCGATATGGCGCTGTATGATCTCCTTGAGCTCATCGCTGATCCCCTGGGTGCTTGAGAATGCGGTCCAGCCTGAGGTGGAGACGCCATCAGTGTGGATCCCAAGTTCTGCCAGGGAGTCTTCGAAGGTGGTCATCATGCCGAAGATACCGATAGAGCCGGTCAGCGTCGTTGGTGTGGCGTAGATATAGTCGGCGCTTGCCGAGATCCAGTAGCCACCCGAGGCGGCGTAGGTGCCCATACTGACAACTACTGGCTTGTTGGCCGCCTTGAGGGCCAACACTTCCTGGCGGATCTGCTCGGAGGCAAACGCGCTGCCGCCTGGGCTGTCCACTCTGAGGACCACAGCTTTCACCTTGTCATCGAATCTCGCCTTGCGCAGCAGGGCAGAGGTGCTCTCGCCGCCGATCTGGCCCGCTGCCTGGTGACCATTGAGTATGTTGCCCTTGGCGACTATGATGCCGACGGCGTCGTGCATCAACACTGGTGGGAACTGCTGGATCACGCTCTGATAGTCATAGAAGCTTATCTGCTTAAAGCTGTGACCTTCTTTTGCTTCTCCTACGCGTTCGACCATGTCCAGACGGAACTGCTCGGCAGAGGCGAGCTTATCGACCCAGCCAAGGTTGATGGCCATCTCGGATGAGCGACCATTGGCCTTGTTCAGCTCGGCAAGATAACGCTCGGCGCTCAGCATCAGGTCATCTTGTTTGATGCCGCGGTTTTCGCTGACCGTGGCTTCGAAGCTGTCCCAGATATCTTGTAGCAGTTCGCGGTTGGCCGATTTCGCCGCCTCAGACATGTCGTCGCGCATAAATGGCTCGACCGCAGACTTGAAGGTGCCCACCCTGAAGACGTGCGCCTTGATCTTGAGCTTATCCAGCGCCGACTTGAAATATTGGCGGTAGCGGCTCAGGCCTTCTATCTCTACCGAACCTTGAGGGTTGAGGTAGATGGTGTCGGCAAAACTGGCTAGGAAGTACTGGTTTTGTCCATACCAGTTACCCATGGCGATAATCGGCTTGCCTGAGGCCTTAAAGCGGGTCAATGCATCGCCTATGCTCTGCAGCTTGCTGATCCCTGTCCATCTTAGGTGACCTATGTCGAGCACTATGGCGGAGATGCGTTTGTCGCTGGCCGCATTGTCGATAGCATTTAGCAGATCGGCGAGTAGGATCTCGCCATCGCTTTGGCCCCCTTTACCACTCTTCATGGCGGCCTCTATGGGGTCCACCTGACGTTTCTGCTCCACCACGCTGCCTGAAAGATCCAGCACTAATGCCGAACCTTCTTCGACCGTTGGGCTCTCCTCACCGGCGAGGATCACGAACAATAGGGCTATAAAACCGAAGAAGAATAGATTTAAGATCACCTTGCGTGTGGTGTTGACCACCTTCCACAAGGTGGAAAAGATCCGTTTAAATATTGAGGGCTTAGCGGACATTATCCACTCCTTTATGACTCTGATCCCTCTATGCTAACTGAAAATGGCCATAGGGGCGAAACACAATTGTAAATGAATCTTAAGGCTTGGCACGCATTGAGTATTGAGCTAAATCCAAACAGCGGGTATGCTGATTTAAATCACTTGTTTAAAAAGGATGTTTAAATGTCGTTTCCGCATTTATTAGAACCCTTAGATCTCGGCTTCACACAATTGAAGAATCGTGTGCTCATGGGCTCCATGCACACCGGGCTCGAAGAAGAAAAGGGCGGTTTTGAGAAACTGGCAAAATTCTACCAAGAACGTGCTGCCGGTGGTGTTGGCCTGATTGTGACAGGCGGGATCTCGCCTAACCTCAGAGGGCGTTTGGCGCCCAATGCCTGTCAGCTAAGCTTCCCCTGGCAGGTTGCCAAGCATAAGATCGTCACCAGTGCAGTGCATGAGGCGGGCGGTAAGATCTGTATGCAGATCCTGCACGCCGGACGTTACGGCTATCATCCTTTTTCACAGGCGCCTAGCAAGATTAAGTCGCCTATTACCCCCTTTACCCCCTCGGCCATGTCGGCCCGTCAGGTAAGAAGCACCATCAAAGATTACGCCACCACGGCGGCGCTGGCCAAGAAGGCGGGCTACGATGGCGTGGAGGTAATGGGATCTGAAGGTTACCTTATTAATCAGTTTATCTGCGCTAGAACCAATAAGCGCAGCGACGAGTGGGGCGGTGAGTTCAGCCAAAGGGCTAAGTTCCCGGTGGAGATTGTCAAGGCGATCCGTGAAAGGGTCGGCAGCGATTTCATAATAGTGTTTCGCCTCTCTATGCTTGATCTGGTGGATAACGGCTCCTCCTGGGAGGAGGTGGTGCAGCTGGCCAAGTGGCTGGAGAGCGCCGGCGTGACCATCATCAACACAGGCATAGGCTGGCATGAGGCCAGAGTACCTACCATTGCGACTAGCGTGCCCCGCGGCGCGTTTGCCTGGGTAACTGAGCGCCTCAAGCAAGAGGTTAGCGTCCCCCTTATCGCCACTAACCGTATCAATACCCCAGAAATCGGCGAGCAGATCATTGCATCGGGTCAGGCGGATATGGTCTCTATGGCGCGTCCTTTCCTGGCCGATGCCGAGTTCGTCAACAAGGCGGCCGCGGGTGAGAGTCAGCTGATTAACACCTGTATCGGGTGTAATCAGGCCTGTCTGGATCATACCTTCGCGCTGAAACGCGCTACCTGTTTGGTCAACCCCAGAGCCTGTTACGAGACAGAGCTGAATTTTGTGCCGGCGACAAACAAGAAACGCATCGCCGTCATGGGCGCAGGCCCAGCGGGCATGGCATTTTCCATCTATGCCGCCAGCCGTGGCCATCAGGTGGTGCTGTTTGAAGCTAAGGGTGAGGTCGGTGGCCAGTTTAACCTGGCCCGTAAGATCCCGGGTAAAGAGGAGTTTGATGAGACCATCCGCTATTTCACCGAGCAGATGAAGCTCAACAAAGTCGAGCTAAGGCTCAACACCCGATTGGACGCCTCTGTGGTGAGAGACGAGCCTTTCGATGAGGTGGTTATCGCCGCCGGTGTTGTGCCAAGAGCGCTCGACCTCCCCGGTTTCGACAGCCCCAAGGTAGTGAATTACCAGCAGGTGCTGAATGGCGAGGTCGAAGTAGGCGAGCGGGTTGCCCTGATCGGCGCCGGTGGTATTGGCTTCGATATGGCGCACTATCTCGGAGAGCAGGAGTCGATCACACTCAAGCCCGATATCTGGCTCAAGCAGTGGGGCATAGACAAGGCCTATGGTGAGCGAGGCGGTTTAACCACGCCGCAACCGGAACACACAAGCCGAAAAATTTATCTATTGCAGCGTAAAACCAGCAAGATGGGTAAGGGACTCGGTAAAACCACAGGTTGGATCCACCGCGCTGTGGCTAAGCACCATGATGTCGAGATGCTAAACGGTGTCAGCTACCAGAAGTTCGATGAGCAAGGCCTACATATCAAAGTCGGTGAGGCTGCTCAGGTTCTAGAGGTAGACAATGTGGTGTTATGTGCCGGACAAGAGTCTAATCGCAGCTTGGTCGATGAGATGAACAACACAGGTCTGCCTGTGCATCTTATTGGCGGTGTAGATGTAGCCGCCGAGCTCGATGCCAAACGAGCGATCCGCCAAGGCGCAGAGCTGGCCGCACGCATCTAAAAAATTAAAAAGTCGGCTACCGCTAGCTTGTGGTTATTAAACTAGTTTGCGGTTATAAAAAGTTAAAAGCTAATCCTTTGGGTTAGCTTTTTTTATGGCTTTGGCATAACTTAAGCTAATGCTTACTAAGGTGGATTAGATAATGATCGAAACTAGAACAAAAGCGAATACAAGAACGAGTACCAACAACCATCGCTTGCTCGTTACTTTGATGGGCGTAGTAGCGGCACTGGTGGTGAGTTTGCCGCTTAGCGCGGAAAGCTATGATGCCGAGCTTGCGGCAAGAGTCGGCGCCGATGACTATGGTATGAAGCGTTACGTGATGGCTATGCTCAAGAGTGGCCCTAATCGCAGCCAATCTGAAGAAGAGGCAGAGCGGCTGCAGCGCGCACACCTGGATAATATCGGCCGACTGGCCGAGGAGGGTAAACTGGTACTGGCAGGGCCCTTCTTGGAAGAAGGGGCGTTAAGAGGCATCTATATCTTTAACGTCACCAGTGTCGAGGAGGCCAAGGCATTAACCGAGTCTGATCCCGCCATTAAGGCCGGGCGCCTGATGATGGAGCTGCATCCCTGGTATGGCAGCGCCGCCCTGATGGAGGTGAACCGACTACACCATAAGCTAGCGAAGAAGGCTATTTAGCTGAATATTATGGGGATCTGTCCTGTGTATCAGTTAGCTTATCTGTTTAATGCTTCTGTTTGAGACAAGTTTCTGGTGAATCTGCAAAGGAATACCTGAATATCGTCGCAGGTGTTTTTTGGGATTTTACTTGGAACTTGAAAGCTTTTACCTAGCGCCTGTCTGAGGCTAGATTTGAATTAGTTTCAGCGGCTAGCTATTCGGCGGTGCAGGCAACGGGCTCTGGTGCATGTGTCGTGACCACCTCTGCACCTTGGGCAGAAAGTGCCAGGTCGAGATCGCCGTCGGGATGACAGCAGCAGGGCAGACACTCATCGGCTTCCAGTTCGACCAGCGGCTCTGTGTGATAGACGACGCTACCGCGATTAATCTTGGTCTTGCAGGCACCACAAAAGCCGTTACGACACTCAGAGAAGATACGAACCTTCTTCTGCTCGAGTGCCGCTAACAGGCTCTGGTGGTTACTGGTATAGAGGAGTACAGGCTGTCCATGAAGGCTCACGATGGGAGCCTTCTTAAAGACCGCCTGACTAAAGACCGTCTTGTTAGAGATCAAAGTCGGCAAACTCACTCTCATCGACAGACGCGTCAATTTGACCAACCAGGTAAGAAGATACCTCTACTTCCTGCGGTGCAACCTGTACCGAGTCACTCTCGAGCCAGTTCTTCATCCACGGCAGCGGGTTACTCTGGTCGGCATAAGGGCTTACCAGGTTAACCGACTTCATACGCTCGTTGGTGATGTACTCGACATACTGGCAGAGGATCTGCTCGTTCAGGCCGATCATAGAGCCGTCTTTGAACAGGTACTTGGCCCACTCTTTCTCTTGCTCTGCCGCCTTAACGAAGATGTCGATCGCCGTCTGTTGGCACTCTTTGGCGATCTCGGCCATCTCTGGGTCGTCCTTGCCGCCTTGCATCAGCTTAAGGATATGCTGAGTGCTGTTCAGGTGCAGGGCTTCATCACGGGCGATGAGGCGGATGATCTTAGCATTACCTTCCATCAACTTGCGCTCGGCGAACGCAAATGAGCAGGCGAAACTGACGTAGAAACGGATCGCTTCGAGCACGTTAACCGACATCATACACAGGTACAGGGCTTTCTTGATCGCGCGGGTGGTGACCTCTACAGTCTTGCCGTTGATCTCGTGGGTGCCTTCACCCATGAGGTGATAGATTTGGCTCAGCTCGATCAGGTTATCGTAGTAATCGGCGATATCGCTGGCGCGCTTGAGGATCTCTTCGTTCTGTACGATATCGTCAAATACGACCGAAGGATCGTTAACGATATTACGAATGATGTGGGTGTAAGAGCGCGAGTGAATCGTCTCAGAGAAAGACCAGGTCTCGATCCAGGTCTCAAGTTCAGGCAGCGAGACCAGCGGCAGGAAGGCGACGTTTGGCGAGCGGCCTTGAATTGAGTCCAGCAGGGTCTGGTACTTGAGGTTAGAGATGAAGATATGCTTCTCGTGATCCGGCAGCGCAGCGTAATCGATCTTGTCTTTGCTGACGTCAACTTCTTCTGGACGCCAGAAGAAAGAGAGTTGCTTCTCGATCAGTTTCTCGAACACTTCATATTTTTGAATATCGTAACGGGCAACGTTAACCGATTGACCGAGGAACATAGGTTCCAGCAGGGCATTGTTAGGTGTTTGACAAAATGTTGAATAGGCCATTTTTCTATCTTCCGATAAAGGGGGCAAAGCCCCCTGATAAAAGGTTAAAACACGTAGAGTTAGATCTTACATGCGCCGCCTGCGCAGCTATCGTCTTCTTTCTCAATGGAGGTGATATCGTCATATTTGTCTGACGCACCGTCACGCGTGTTGTGATAGTAAAGTGTCTTCACACCGTATTTATATGCGGTCAACAGGTCCTTCAGCAGCACCTGCATAGGTACCTTGGCACCTGGGAAGCGGCTTGGGTCATAGTTGGTGTTGGCTGAGATAGATTGGTCAACAAACTTCTGCATCAAACCGACCAGCTGCAGGTAACCTTCGTTGCCTGGCATCTGCCATAGCAGCTCATAGCTGTACTGGTACTTCTCAAAATCAGGGACCACCTGCTTGAGCTGACCATCCTTACTCGCCTTAACGCTGATCAGGCCACGTGGCGGCTCGATACCGTTAGTCGCGTTAGAGATCTGCGATGAGGTCTCAGATGGCATCAGGGCTGACAGGGTCGAGTTACGCAGGCCGTGAGTCTTGATCTCTTCACGCAGGGTTTCCCAATCCATGTGTAATGGCTCGTCACAGATCTTATCGAGGTCACGCTTGTAGGTATCGATAGGCAGGATACCTTTGGCATAGTTGGTCTCGTGGAAGGCAGGGCAGGCGCCTTGCTCTTTCGCTAGATTCATCGAGGCCTTCAGCAGATAGTACTGGATCGCTTCGAAGGTCTTGTGAGTGATGCCGTTGGCGCTGCCGTCTGAGTAGCGCACGCCTTCTTTAGCCAGGTAGTTAGCAAAGTTGATCACGCCTATACCCAGGGTACGACGGTTCATCGAGCCCTTGTGCGCCGAGACGATTGGGTAGTCCTGATAGTCGAGTAGGCTATCGAGCGCGCGCACGGCCAAATCGGCCAGGCTTTCCAGCTCATCAAGTTTCTTGATGGCACCCAGGTTCAACGCAGATAGGGTACACAGGGCGATCTCACCATCGGGATCGTCGATGTTGTTCAGCGGTTTGGTCGGCAATGCGATCTCAAGACACAGGTTCGACTGACGTACAGGGGCAACCTTAGCGTCGAACGGGCTGTGGGTATTACAGTGATCGACGTTTTGAATATAGATACGACCGGTAGAGGCACGCTCCTGCATCATCAGGGAGAAGAGTTCTACCGCCTTGATCTGCTTCTTACGAATGCTCTCATCTTGCTCATACTTCACATACAGACGCTCGAACTCTGCCTGATCTTCGAAGAAAGCATCGTACAGGCCTGGTACGTCTGATGGACTGAATAGAGTGATCATGCCACCCTGGATAAGACGTTGGTACATCAGCTTGTTCAGCTGCACGCCGTAGTCCAGGTGACGGATACGGTTATCTTCGACGCCGCGGTTGTTCTTAAGTACCAGCAGAGACTCTACTTCCAGGTGCCACATAGGATAAAAGAGGGTTGCCGCACCGCCGCGCACGCCACCTTGAGAGCAAGATTTCACCGCCGTCTGGAAATACTTATAGAAAGGCAGACAGCCTGTGTGGAACGCTTCGCCGCCGCGAATTGGACTACCCAGCGCGCGAATACGACCTGCGTTGACCCCTATGCCCGCTCGTTGCGACACATACTTCACAATAGAAGAGGCGGTCGCATTGATTGAGTCTAAGCTGTCGCCACACTCGATCAGTACGCAAGAGCTGAACTGACGTGTCGGTGTACGCACACCTGACATGATAGGTGTAGGTAGCGAGATCTTAAAGGTCGAGGTCGCGTCATAGAAATCTTTAACGTACTGAAGACGCGTCTCTCTCGGGTAGTTGGCGAACAGACAAGCCGCTACCAGAATATAGAGGAACTGCGCACTCTCGTAGACTTCGTGAGTCACACGGTTTTGAACCAGGTACTTACCTTCCAACTGCTTAACCGCAGCATAAGAGAAGTTCATGTCGCGCCAGTGGTCGATATAGCTGTCGAGTGTATCTAACTCCTCGCGGCTATAGTCGTTCAGAATATGCGTGTCATATTTACCCAGCTCAACCAACTTCACCACATGGTCGTAAAGCGAAGGCGGCTCAAACTGGCCGAAGGCTTTCTTACGCAGGTGGAAAATGGCCAGACGCGCAGAAAGGAACTGATAGTCTGGTGACTCTGGCGAGATAAGGTCGGCAGCGGCCTTAATAATGGTTTCGTGGATCGCTTCAGTTGGGATTCCATCATAGAACTGAAGGTGTGAACGTAATTCGACTTCCGATACTGAGACGTTATTCAGTCCTTTGGCCGCCCAAGTGATCACTCGGTGGATCTTATCGAGATCGATGGTTTCACGTTCGCCACTGCGCTTCGTGACTTGCATATTGCTGTTCATTGAAGATAAGCCTTGAATTAAATATCGCTGGGAGGGAAAACTCCGCCCTACGTTTCCATGTAAAAACAATCGAAGATGTTAAAAAAAGTACCTGAGCACTACTGCAGTTCTAGTGGCTTCGACCGCCGCCCATACACAAGATATGGTGTTTTTTCTTTTATAGGATACAAGATAGTGAGGTTGGTGGGATATTGCAAGCGGGTTTTTAGGGGACAAGTTGTGGATATCTTGGGGGTAAACCAAAGGGTTAGTAACGGCTTACCTTTAACCCTTGTTTTCAATTACGATAGCACCGGCGGGTCAAGTTTTAGGCGACTGATTCGCCCTATCATGAAAGCTAAAATATTGGCCAGATCCTGAGGATCTTTTTACGCCGAAAAAGGATCGCGATCTCAGCTTCGACGACTTTTTACTGACACGTCACACGCTCTAGCACCAGAGCGCGTGATGCATCTCATTTAATTGTGACTTAACCGTGACTTATGCACGACTTAACCGCCACTTAGTCCTGTCTTAGGAGTTCAAGCACGGCGACTGGTGTGTTGAAGCCAAAGTCGTGGGGCCAGAGGTGCGCCTCATCATTGTTTCCAATATAACCCCAATGGGCGATGCCCCCCAGCATGTCGCTATTGCGAGCAGCTTCTAGGTCTCGTTTGGCATCACCTAGGTAGAGAATTCCCTGGCAGCTGACGCCAATTTGCGACGCCGCCAGACGCATAGGCGCCGGATGGGGTTTACTCTGAGTGGTGGAATCACCGCTGATGATGGCTGGCATCTTGTCGGCTAAATCAAGCCTGTGCAGCAAAGGCCTCGCGAAACGCGCCGCCTTATTGGTGACGACACCGAAGGGAATGCGTTGCTCGCTAAGGTGCTCGAGCAGGGAACTCATGCCATCGAAAAGCTTGGCCTCTTGGCCGTTAACATTATGGTAGTGCTCAAGCAGCGCCTGCTGGACGGCCGCTTTTTCCTCATCATTAAGATGAGGCTGGGCGGCGTTAACTAATGCCAGGCTGCCATGGGAGGCGGCAAAGCGAATATCTTCCAGTCGTTGGCTCGGCAGTCCAAAATCATTTAGCGCCAGGTTAAGCGCCAGCACAAGATCCGGCGCCGTATCGACCAGGGTGCCATCGAGATCAAACAGCACTCCTTTTATTGGCCTAGTGGCAGTTCGCGTACCTTCAATCGTTTCAGCGTTAGCACCTGGCACGATTTGATCAGTCATCCTGCTTAACCGTGGCGATCATATAGTTAACTTCTAGCGACTTGGTGTAGCGGAAGATCTCCGTCAGCGGATTGTAGGTGATGCCGGTTGCATCGACGCACTCGAGATCTACCGCATCCGCCATGCCAATAAGTTCGGCAGGCTTGATGTACTTCTTATGATCGTGGGTGCCTACCGGTAGCATCTTAAGCAGGTACTCGGCGCCAATCACTGTCTCTACATAGGCTCTGATGTTGCGGTTAATGGTCGAGAAGAACACATAGCCGCCAGGCTTAACCATGTCGCTACAGGCCTTGATAACAGAGGCAGGGTCGGGCACATGTTCGAGCATCTCCATGCAGGTGACCACATCATACTGGCCCTGATGACTATCTCTGTGATGCTCCGCCGTGTCCTGGATATAGTTGATCTCGACACCCATCTCTAAGGCGTGCAGCTTAGCGACATCGAGGGGCTCGGCGCCCATGTCCAGACCATCTACCTTGGCGCCAAGACGTGCCATGCTCTCAGAGAGAATACCGCCGCCGCAGCCGACATCCAGCACGCGCTTACCAAACAGACCACCGACGGCTTGATCGATATAGTTAAGTCTCAGGGGATTGAGCTTATGGATGGGTTTAAATTCTCCTTCGGGATCCCACCAAGTGGCTGCCATCTTCTCAAACTTAGCGATTTCTTGTGGATCGACATTGGCATTACTAGTCTCAGAAAAATTTGTCTCAGAAAGGTTAGACACGGAGAGTCCTCTGAAGGGAATAAATGATGTAGCTATTATACCCATCGCCTTAGATAAACAAAGGAGAACCCGGCGAAAATGTCTGCTTTGTCATCAGATTGCTGTTAAAGCGCTCATCTTGGTCAAAACGAGGCGGGGTTTTGGGTCGTAAACAGATATTTGGCGTGAAATTTCAATAGGGTCTAGCGCCTTTAAATATCTGTGTTAGAATGCCAAATCACGTTTTCAGGCTTGGTAAAATATTGCCTGGTTTTTAAGCAGTATTTTGTCGGCTAAATTTCAAGGGATCGAGCAGTTTATGACTGATCTGGCTTCATCTATAACACCAATTAATATTGAAGACGAATTAAAGAATTCATATTTGGATTACGCCATGAGCGTGATCGTGGGCCGTGCGTTACCCGATGTACGTGACGGCCTAAAGCCGGTTCATCGCCGCGTATTATTCGCGATGAACGAGTTGAAGAACGATTGGAACAAACCTTATAAAAAGTCGGCGCGTGTCGTCGGTGACGTTATCGGTAAATATCACCCACACGGTGACTCTGCGGTTTACGACACCATCGTTCGTATGGCGCAGCCATTCTCTATGCGCTACACCTTGGTCGATGGTCAGGGTAACTTTGGTTCGGTCGATGGCGACGCTGCGGCGGCCATGCGTTATACCGAAATTCGTATGGACAAGCTGGCGCATCAACTGCTGGCTGACCTAGAGAAAGAAACCGTCGACTATGTACCTAACTATGATGGTACAGAGCAGATCCCAGCGGTATTGCCGACCCGCATTCCTGCTTTGCTGGTGAATGGTTCATCGGGCATCGCCGTCGGTATGGCGACCAACATTCCTCCTCACAACCTGTCAGAAGTGATCTCCGGCTGTTTGGCTCTGATCGATGAGCCAAGTCTCTCCATCGAGCAGCTGATGGAACATATTCCTGGGCCAGATTTCCCAACGGCAGCGATCGTCAACGGCCGTAAGGGTATCGAAGATGCCTATAAGACGGGTCGTGGAAAGGCGGTCATGCGTGCCCGCGCAACCGTTGAGACCGAAGATAACGGCCGTGAGCGTATTATCGTAACCGAAATCCCTTATCAGGTGAACAAGGCACGTCTGATCGAAAAGATCGCCGAGCTGGTAAAAGATAAGAAGATCGAAGGCATCAGCGGCCTGCGCGACGAGTCTGACAAAGACGGTATGCGTATCGTTATCGAAGTGAAACGCGGCGAAGTAGGCGAGGTGATCCTCAACAACCTGTATGCCCAGACTCAGCTGCAGACCTCTTTTGGTATCAACATGGTGGCCCTGACCAATGGTCAGCCTAAATTGTTCAACCTTAAAGAGATGCTCGAGTGCTTCATCCTTCACCGTCGTGAAGTGGTGACTCGTCGTACCGTATTCGAACTGCGTAAGGCTCGCGAACGTGCTCATATCCTTGAAGCACTAGCGATTGCTCTGGCCAACATCGACCCTATCATTGCGCTTATCAAGGCGTCACCAACCCCTGCCGAAGCCAAGACTAAGCTGGTTGCTCAAGGCTGGGCCCTTGGTAATGTACAAGGCATGCTGGAGAAGGCCGGTGATGATGCAGCGCGTCCAGAGTGGTTGTCGGCGGAGTTCGGTATTCGTGATGGTCTCTACTACCTGACCGAGCAACAGGCGCAGGCGATTTTGGACCTGCGTCTGCACAAGCTGACCGGTCTGGAACATGAGAAGATCCTAAGCGAATATGAAGAGCTCCTAGAGCTGATCGCAGCCCTGCTATATATCCTCCGCAGCCCTGAGCGTCTGATGGAAGTGATTAAAGAAGAGCTTCAGGAAGTGCTAGAAGTGTTTGGCGATGAGCGTCGCACCGAGCTTAATGCCTCTGCGGTCGATATCAGCCTTGAAGATCTGATCAACGAAGAAGATGTAGTAGTGACCCTGTCGCATCTGGGTTACGCCAAGTATCAGCCTTTGAGCGATTACCAGGCCCAGCGCCGTGGTGGTAAGGGTAAGGCTGCGACTAAGGTGAAGGATGAAGATTTCGTCGAGAAGCTGCTGGTTGCTAACACCCACGACACCATCTTGTGTTTCTCTGACTTCGGTAAGATGTACTGGCTCAAGGTGTACCAGCTACCGCTGGCTAGCCGTCAGGCCCGTGGTCGCCCAATCATCAACCTGCTGCCGCTGGCGGAAGGTGAGCGCATTACTGCTATCTTGCCGGTGCGTGATTACGACGCCGACAAGTATGTGATCATGGCAACTTCTCACGGCACCGTGAAGAAAACCTCGCTGGATCAATACTCTCGTCCGAGAGCCAACGGTATCATCGCCGTTAACCTCAAAGATGGCGATCAGCTGATTGGCGTCGATATCACTAACGGTGATAACGAGGTGATGCTCTTCTCTAACGAAGGTAAGGTCGTTCGCTTTAGCGAAGATCAGGTTCGTGGCATGGGCCGCACCGCAACAGGTGTTCGCGGTATCAAGCTCGAAGATGGCCAGAGCGTAGTCTCACTCATAGTACCTAAGAACGACGGTGCAATCCTGACCGTTACCGAGAACGGTTATGGTAAGCGCACCGAGCTGGATGAATACCCAGCTAAGAGCCGCGCAACCAAGGGTGTAGTATCGATCAAGGTGAGCGAGCGTAACGGCGCCGTCGTCGGGGCGGTACAAGTACTCGAAAACGACGAGATCATGTTGATCAGCGATAAGGGTACCCTAGTTCGTACACCAGCATCTGGCGTATCAACCATAGGTCGTAACACTCAAGGTGTGACCATTATCCGTACCGCTACCGACGAGACGGTCGTTGGGCTGCAGCGTATCGATGAGATCCAAGATGAACAGGAGTTTGACGAAGAGGGCAACCCTATCATCACGGATACTGTCGATGAGCAGCAAGTCGAAGGCGAAGCGCCCGAGGCTGAGCCAGACGTTGAGCCAAATGAATAACGTTTAACGAAATTAACGGGCGTCCTTATGGACGCTCGTTTTGTTTCGGCAAGTGAAACCCGATAATAAAATACGCCAATGGCATTTAATCTGACGCAACACAGTTGAAAGAAGAGCAAAGGAGAAAGCAGTGAGCGCGACATATAATTTCTGTGCAGGGCCGGCCATGTTACCTCAGCCCGTGATGCAAAAAGCACAAGAGGAGTTATTGGATTGGAACGGGCAGGGTGTCTCCGTAATGGAGATCAGCCATCGTAGTAAAGAGTTTATCGCGCTTACCGAGCAGGCCGAGGCCGACATCAGAGATTTGATGAATATTCCCAGCAACTACCATGTGCTCTTTATGCATGGTGGCGGTCGCGGACAGTTCGCCGCGGTTGTGAATAATTTTTTGGGTGAACAGGGTAAGGCCCTCTATCTGGTCGATGGCAGTTGGTCATCTGCCGCGGTCGAAGAAGCCAAGAAATTGGCCGGTGACGCGCAGATAGATACGTTAAACATTGTCGAAAAAGTCAATGGTATCAGCCGCATTGTCGTGCCAGATCTTAATGAGATCAAACAAGATTATCGTTACCTGCACTACTGCCCAAATGAGACGGTAGATGGCATCGAAATTTTTGAAGAGATTAATTCACCTTGGCCGATCGTTGCCGACATGTCTTCAAACATCATGTCGCGCGAGATAGATGTCAGCCGTTATGGACTCATCTATGCCGGCGCCCAGAAGAATATCGGACCATCGGGTTTAAGCATCGTCATCGTTCGCGACGACTTACTCGCGTATCCGCAGCTCACCCAGGCATCGATCATGGACTATCGCCTGGCGGTAAAACATGACTCCATGTTTAACACGCCGCCGACCTTTGCCTGGTATCTGGCCGCCGAAGTCTTCAAATGGCTCAAGGCACAGGGTGGGGTGGCAGAGGTTGCCAAGGTCAATGATCGTAAGGCCGAGACGCTCTATGCCTATATCGACAGCGGCGATTTCTATGAAAACCGCGTCGCGGTTGCTAACCGCTCTAAAATGAACGTTACCTTCTATCTGAAAGATGAGTCGTTGAACGAGCAGTTTTTGGCGGAAGCCAAGGCCGCTGGCTTAGTGGCGCTAAAGGGTCATCGCAGTGTCGGCGGTATGCGCGCCAGCCTCTACAACGCCATGCCATTAGTGGGTGTCGAGGCCTTGGTCAGCTTCATGAAAGCCTTCGCCGATAAATACGCAGCCTAACTTTAAAAAAACATCAAAACATAAAGGGGACCAAATGGTCCCCTTTTTTATGAGTATTCAGGCTGTATTACAACACCTTGGCGATAGACTCCGCCAGATAGTCCACATTACCTTCACCAATACCAGCGATGCTGATGCGGCTCGAATCGACCATGTAGATGCTGTGATCTGCTTGAAGCTTAGCGACTTGCTCTGGGGTAACGCCGAGGAAGGAGAACATGCCTTTCTGCTTGGCGATAAAGCTAAAGTCTCGGGTGACGCCTTTTTCGATCAGCTTATTGACCAGCATGGCGCGGTTGCCGTTGATGCGATCGCGCATGATCTTCAACTCATCGAGCCATTGCTGCTTAAGCTCGCTGGAGCCGAGAATCGTCTCGACGATGGCGGCGCCATGAGCCGGCGGCATAGAGTAGATGCAGCGCACCACATAGAGCAGTACCGAATAGGCCACATTGGCCGAATGACTGTCTTTGCCGACGATAGAACAGGCGCCTATTCGCTCACGATAGAGGCCGAAGTTTTTCGAGCAAGAGCTACACAGGATCATGTCATCGACGTTAGCGGCCATCTGGCGCACGCCGTAGGCATCTTCATCGACACCATCGCCAAAGCCTTGGTAGGCCATGTCGATGAGCGGCGTGAACCCCTGTTGCTTGGTCAGCGCGATCACCTGATCCCACTGCTCGTTAGTGAGGTCCATGCCGCTTGGGTTGTGACAGCAGGCGTGGAACAAGACCACATCGTCGGCGCCAATCTGGGAAAGGGCTGCCAGCATCTCATCAAATTTCAGAGTCTTGTTCTGATAGTCATAGTAAGGGTAGGTCTTAACCTTAATACCGGCCGCCTCAAACAGACCCGTGTGGTTGGCCCAAGTCGGGTCACTCACCCAGATCACGCTATTTGGGTTAACACGCTTGATGAAATCTGCCGCGACGCGAAGGGCGCCCGTACCGCCCGGAGTCGATACTGTACGAATGCGATCGGCTAGCAGTGCTGGGTTGTCCTGGCCAAAAGCCAGTTCGCCCATCAGCTGATTAAAGGCAGGAGAACCTGTTGGGCCAATGTAAACTTTGGTTGCCTCTGTGTCGATACGGTGCTGCTCGGCGCGTTTGACACAAGCTAAAATCGGGGTGTTTCCCGCTTCGTCCTTGTATACACCTACACCCAGATCCACCTTGTTTGCATGGGGATCTTCACGGAATTTAGTCATTAGCCCTAGGATAGGATCGGCGGGCATAGGGGAAAGATTCTCGAACATGGCTCCAACTACCTTATGTCTTGTTATAGGCCCTAAATGGCCTTCGCTGTGCGTAGCCTTAGGATAAACTAATTTTGCGCGGAATTTACAGCGCAAGGCGAGATTTTATCGAAACTTAAACTTGGCAAATTTTCATGCCAGTGGCGGTAGACGGGTCTGCTTTTGGCGATTTTTTGTGAGCATGCAAAGTGCTAAGAAAGAAAATTACTCATTAAAGGCCATAAATCGTAAAAAAGGGTTGAATAGTCCGCCTCAATCAGTAATTTTATAACCACGAGGCTCAGGTCTATTGAGCAGATGGCCATTTTGTCGTGATGGCAAGTTTTTAGTATCTAACAGTATCAATAATCCGCGGTCGATTCTGACTGCAACCAATTAAGAAGTGATTAATGAAACAACTACGACTCGATCCCATATCTAAGGTTCATGGTACCGTGAATATTCCCGGTTCTAAGAGTATTTCTAACCGCGCCCTGTTATTGGCGACCTTAGCTGAAGGGAAAACCCGACTGACCAATCTGCTCGATTCTGACGACATTCGTCACATGCTTACTGCCCTCAAGCAGCTCGGGGTTAATTATCAATTATCTGACAATAACCGGGTTTGCGAACTCGAGGGGCTGGGCGGCGTGATTAATAACGGCACAGCCCAGACACTGTTTCTCGGTAATGCCGGTACGGCGATGCGCCCCTTATGTGCTGCGCTGACTTTAGGCAGCGGCGAATTTACCTTAACCGGTGAGCCGAGAATGGAGGAGCGTCCCATTGGCGACCTAGTCGATGCCCTAAACACACTGGGTGCCGATATACGCTACCTGAAACAACCTGGCTTTCCGCCACTGACCATTAATGCCACCGGACTCAATGGCGGCGATGTTGAGATCGCTGGAGACCTTTCCAGCCAGTTTTTAACCGCGCTGCTGATGGTAACGCCGCTTGCCAAGGCCCAGGTGAATATCAAGATTAAAGGAGAGCTAGTCTCCAAACCTTATATCGACATCACTATCGCGTTGATGGCGCAGTTTGGCGTGACGGTTATTAATCACGACTATCAGCGCTTTGAGATTCCTGCAGGCCAGAAATATGTCTCCCCCGGCACTGTGCTGGTTGAAGGCGACGCCTCATCGGCCTCATACTTCCTGGCGGCGGGAGCCATTCAGGGCGGTGAGGTTAAGGTCACCGGCGTTGGACTGAAAAGTATTCAAGGGGATGTTAAGTTTGCCGAGGTGCTCGAAGCTATGGGCGCAGAGATAGAGTGGGGCGATGATTTCATCATCGCCAGAAGTGCGCCGCTACATGGGGTGGATCTCGACATGAACCATATTCCGGATGCTGCCATGACCATAGCGACAGCAGCGCTGTTTGCCACAGGCACCACGACGCTGCGTAATATCTACAACTGGCGTATCAAGGAGACGGACCGTCTCGCGGCCATGGCCACCGAGCTACGTAAAGTTGGCGCCGAGGTAGAAGAGGGCCATGATTATATTCGCGTCACGGCGCCAGCTCAGTTAAATACGGCCGATATCGATACCTATAACGATCATCGCATGGCCATGTGTTTTTCGCTGATGGCCTTTGCCGATTGTGGCATTACCATCAACGATCCCGATTGTACCTCCAAGACCTTCCCCGACTACTTCGCCCAGTTTGCGGCGCTTGTCCAGTAGACGCAGTCTCTCATCGCGGGTCAGTGTTTTTGACCCGCGATAATAAGTGATCCAATTATGTTAATTCGTAACTTTTTGCCGCTTTATGATTGCTTTTAGTTTATAATGCGCGCGCAGTTTTTTCGTGGACGACATTCAGGATCTTTAGGGAAGATAGATTTAATTTGGAGAATCATATGTCACAACGGGCTCCCATCGTCACTATTGACGGCCCAAGCGGTGCAGGTAAAGGCACTATTAGTCAGATACTTGCTTCGCGTTTAGGATGGAAGCTGCTTGATAGCGGTGCCATATATCGTGTCTTGGCCCTCGCGGCAATTCACCACAACGTCGAGTTAGATAACGAAGCCTCGCTGGCCCTGTTAGCCGCGCATTTAGATGTGCAATTCATTACGGCTAATGGCAATGGCATTAAAGTGGTCCTTGAAGGCGAGGATGTATCCCACGCCATCCGTAGCCAGGAGTGCTCTAATGCAGCCTCAAAAGTCGCGGCATTCCCCCGCGTTCGTGAGGCACTTCTTCGTCGTCAGCGCGCCTTTGCCGAGGCTCCAGGTTTGATCGCTGATGGTCGTGATATGGGCACGGTCGTTTTTCCCACAACTCCAGCTAAACTTTATTTAACCGCGTCAGCTGAGGAAAGGGCCCAAAGGCGCTATAATCAGTTGCAGGACAAGGGCTTCGATGTTAATATCGACCGTCTTTTGGCCGAGGTCGTTGAACGCGATGAGCGTGATATGAATCGCCCGGTCGCTCCTCTGGTTCCTGCCGAGGATGCGCTGGTGATCGATACGACTGGCATAGGCATTGATGAAGTAGTTGAGCTTGCGCTCTCTCACATCAAAGAAAAATTACCTGATCTTGTTCTCTAGGGGGCAGGGTCGTTACGATTTGTCACATGGATGCGACAAATGATTAATCTGACTCCACGTCTAGGATGGGCCGTGGTTTATTACTTAAAGTAAATTAACATGACTGAATCTTTTGCTGATCTATTTGAACAATCCCTTCAACAACTTGAGTTCCGTCCAGGTTCTATCGTTCGTGGTACTGTAGTATCAATCCAGAACGGTATGGTACTGGTTGACGCTGGTCTTAAGTCTGAAAGCCCAATCCCAGCTGACCAATTCAAAAACGCTCAAGGCGTTCTAGAAATCGCTGTTGGTGATGAAGTTGACGTAGCCCTTGACTCTGTTGAAGATGGTTTCGGTGAAACTCAACTTTCTCGTGAGAAAGCTAAGCGCCACGAAGCTTGGATCGTTCTAGAAAAAGCTTACGAAGATGCTGAAACTGTAATCGGTGTCATCAATGGTAAGGTTAAAGGCGGTTTCACCGTTGAACTAAACGGTATCCGTGCATTCCTACCAGGTTCTCTAGTTGACGTTCGCCCAGTTCGCGACACTGCTCACCTAGAAAACAAAGAACTAGAATTCAAGGTTATCAAGCTAGACCAGAAGCGTAACAACGTTGTTGTTTCTCGTCGTGCTGTTATCGAATCTGAAAGCAGTGCAGAGCGTGATGCGCTACTTGAAAACCTACAAGAAGGTCAAGCAGTTAAGGGTATCGTTAAGAACCTGACTGACTACGGTGCATTCGTTGACCTAGGTGGCGTTGACGGTCTTCTACATATCACAGATATGGCTTGGAAGCGCGTTAAGCACCCATCTGAAATCGTAAATGTTGGTGACGAAATCAACGTTAAAGTACTTAAGTACGATCGTGAGCGCACTCGTGTTTCACTAGGTCTTAAGCAACTTGGCGAAGACCCATGGTTAGAAATCAGCAAGCGCTACCCAGAAAACACTAAGTTGACTGGTCGCGTAACTAACCTAACTGACTACGGCTGCTTCGTTGAAATCGAAGAAGGCGTTGAAGGTCTGGTACACGTTTCTGAAATGGATTGGACTAACAAGAACATCCACCCATCTAAGGTTGTTAACCTAGGTGATGAAGTTGAAGTTCTAGTTCTGGACATCGATGAAGAGCGTCGTCGTATTTCTCTAGGTCTGAAGCAATGTAAGACTAACCCATGGGATGATTTCGCAGAGCGTTACGCGAAAGGCGACAAGGTTACTGGTAAGATCAAGTCTATCACTGACTTCGGTATCTTCATCGGTCTAGACGGCGGCATCGACGGTCTGGTTCACCTGTCTGACATTTCTTGGAACGGTACTGGCGAAGAAGCTGTATCTGACTACAAGAAAGGCGACGAAATCAGCGCAGTTGTACTGTCAGTTGACCCAGAGCGTGAGCGTATCAGCCTAGGCGTTAAGCAGACTGAAGACGATCCATTCAACGCTTATCTTGCAGATAAGAAGAAAGGTGCTATCGTAACTGGTACTGTTACTGCAGTAGACGCGAAAGGCGTTACTATCGAGTTGGCTGAAACTGTAGAAGGTTACCTACGTGTTTCTGACATCTCTCGTGAGCGCATCGAAGATGCATCTACTGTATACTCAGTAGGTGACACTGTTGAATCTAAGTTCATGGGTGTTGATCGCAAGAACCGTTCTATCAGCCTGTCTATCCGTGCGAAAGACGAAGCTGATGAGAAGGAAGCGATGGCTAACTTGAACAAGCAAGATGACGTTGCAATGAGCAATGCCATGGCTGAAGCGTTCAAAGCGGCTCGCAAATAATTCGCCTGAAGTTCGGGGATGGTAACATCCCCGCTAGGTGACTGTGTTTGGCTTGATTATAGAGGGTACAGGATGACTAAATCCGAACTGATCGAAAAACTTGCCACTAGGCAGTCGCAGCTGTCGGCAAAAGAAGTAGAAAGCGCTATTAAAGAGATGTTGGAGCAGATGGCAACGACATTGGAAGGCGGTGACCGTATCGAGATCCGTGGCTTTGGTAGTTTTTCCCTTCATTATCGTGCACCACGTACAGGCCGTAATCCTAAGACTGGCACTTCAGTTGAGCTGGAAGGCAAGTATGTACCGCACTTTAAGCCTGGCAAAGAACTGCGTGAGCGCGTTGATGCTATCAACTCGTAAATGACATTGTTTTAAAAGCCTCCGAAAGGAGGTTTTTTTATGCCTAAATTCTAGGTATGGCTAGCTAGTTCGCTAAATTTCTTGGATAATCAACCCACCACCACGGGTTTATGGAGAGTAACGTGAAGTCATTTATCGCGACCGTGCTTGTCGCCCTGTTTTTCGTCTTGGCTTTATTGTTTGGTGCACGCAACGAACAGCTGGTGAACATCAGTTATTTTGTCGCTCAGGGTGAATATCGACTGCCTGTCGTGCTCGGCGTGGTGTTTCTGGCGGGCTTCCTGGTTAGCTGGCTGTTTGCCATCTACCATATTACTAAGGTAAGGCTGCAACTGCGAAAGGCCAATAAAAAATTAGAGCAGTTAGAAGCCAAGTTACCGGTTGAGATACTCCCACCATCTACCCAAATCGAACATCAAGCGAAGGAAGTAAACGCTTAATATGTTAGAGATTCTGTTTCTGTTGTTACCCATAGCAGCCGGTTATGGTTGGTACATGGGGCGCCGTAGTATCAGGCACAAGCAGAATAGTAAGCGAAAGCAGTTAAGCCGCGATTACTTTACCGGCCTTAATTTCCTTCTGTCCAACGAATCGGACAAGGCGGTCGATCTCTTTATCTCCATGCTCGACGTGGATGATGACACCATAGATACCCATCTCTCGCTAGGCTCGTTATTTCGTAAGCGAGGCGAGGTGGACAGGTCTATCCGCATTCACCAAAATCTTATCGCCCGCCCAACCCTGACCACTGAGCAGCGCGACATCGCCATGATGGAGCTCGGCAAAGACTATCTGGCCGCCGGCTTCTACGACAGGGCAGAGGAGATCTTCCTCAATCTGGTTCGACAGGAAGATCACAGCGAAGAGGCAGAAGATCAGCTGATCGCCATCTACCAGGTGACCAAAGACTGGCAGAAAGCAATAGATATCATCAAGAGCCTCAAGCGTAAGCGTCAGCAGTCGCTCAAACACTTGCAGGCCCATCTCTATTGTGAGCTTGCCGATGAGGCCAGCGATAGCGAGCTCAAGCTTAAACACCTGGCGCAGGCGATAAAGCAAGATCCCCAATGTGGCCGCGCCATGTTAACCAGCGCCAAGCTGTTCCTCGCTCAGCAGGAATTTGGCCGTGCCAAGGAGATGCTCTGCCGGCTGAAAGATGCCGATATCGAACTCTTTCCCGAAGCCCTCGCCATCGCCAAAGAAGCTTATCAATCGACCGAGGATCTCGGCGCCTATCGTGAACTGCTACGCGAAGCGTTAGAGCAGGGTGCTGGCGCGAGTGTGGCCATCACTCTGGCGCAGCAGATGATCACCCAGGGGGAAACCCAAGATGCCGAGAAGTTGATCCTCGACGGCCTCTATCGTCATCCCACCATGAAGAGCTTTCAGCATCTAATGAAGATGCAGATCCAATATGCTGAAGATGGTCAGGCAAAACAGAGTTTGAACATGCTCGCCGAACTGGTCGAGCAGCAGATAAAATTCCGTCCCAGTTACCGCTGTATTGAGTGTGGTTTCCCGTCCCACACCCTCTACTGGCATTGTCCTTCCTGTAAGAGTTGGGGCACCATCAAGCGGATACGCGGACTCGACGGGGAGTAAATAGACAATAAAATGCAAAGCAACAGGAGAACAGCATGAGCAACAAACCTATTATAGTGGCGCTAGATTACGATAATAAATCCGAAGCTTTGCAGCTCATCGATCAGCTAGATCCCAAGATGTGCCGCCTCAAGATAGGCAAAGAGATGTTCACCCTCTTTGGTCCTGAGTTGGTCAAAGAGATCCACAGTCGTGACTTTGACCTCTTCCTGGATCTCAAATTCCACGACATTCCGAACACCGTCGCCAAGGCCGTCGCCGCAGCGGCAGAGCTAGGGGTGTGGATGACCAACGTGCATGCCAGCGGTGGCCTGGCCATGATGCAGGCGGCTCGCGAGGCGCTGCTTCCTTATGGCGACAAGGCGCCACTGCTGATCGCCGTGACGGTACTGACCTCTATGAGCGACGATGAGCTAGCGCTGCTTGGCATCAATGTGCCAGCGGCCGAGCATGTCAAGCGTCTGGCAAGCCTCACCAAACAGGCAGGACTGAACGGCATCGTCTGTTCGGCCCAGGAAGCTAGCATGCTAAAGACCGAATTTGGCGCCGACTTTAAGCTGGTCACGCCGGGGATTCGCCCTGCCGGCAGCGACAAGGGCGATCAACACCGTGTGATGACCCCGACGCAGGCGCTGGCAGCGGGTTCCGATTACCTGGTGATTGGTCGTCCTATCACCAAGGCGGCTAATCCACTCGCGGCATTGACCGAGATCCATGCATCGCTTAAATAGCTTGACCTGACACTTCGAGCCTCCTAGTTTAATTCTTAAGGTTTTATTAGACAGGGAAAGAAGATGTTCGATTATCAAGGGAAAAACGTCTTTGTAGTGGGCGGTACCAGTGGCATCAACCTGGGCATCGCCAAGGCTTTTGCCAAGGCGGGCGCTAACGTTGCCGTGGCCAGCCGCCGTCAGGAAAAGGTCGATGCGGCCGTAGAGGCGCTGCATGCGATTAATGGTCAAGGTAAGATGCTTGGCGTCGCCTTCGATGTGCGGGATCTCGACGCGCTAAAGGCAGGTTTTAAGCAGATTGCCGCTGCATATGGCCAATTGGATGTGCTGGTCAGTGGCGCGGCCGGAAACTTCCCGGCGACGGCGGCGGAACTTTCCGAAAACGGCTTCAAGTCGGTGATGGATATCGATCTGCTGGGCAGTTTTCAGGTGCTCAAACAGGCCTATCCCTTAATGCGTCGCCCCGGCGGCGCCATAGTGCAGATCTCGGCGCCTCAGGCCTATATTGCCATGCCGATGCAGTCCCATGTAAGCGCGGCCAAGGCCGGGGTCGACATGCTGACTAAGAGTCTGGCACTCGAGTGGGGCGTTGAGGGGATCAGGGTTAATTCCATAGTGCCCGGTCCCATCAGCGGCACCGAAGGATTCAATCGCTTGGCACCCAGTGATGCACTGCAACAGGCAGTCGCCCAAAGCGTGCCTCTTAAGCGAAACGGCAGCACGGATGATATTGCCAATGCGGTGATGTTTATCGCTTCACCCATGGCCAGTTACATTACCGGCACAGTGTTGCCTGTAGACGGCGGTTGGTCCCTCGGTGGTGCCAGCATGGCCATGAGTCAATTAGGCAAAATGGCCCAACAACCGAAAGAGAAGTAGGTAGCGCAGATAGTGTTGCCCAATGAGTGAGAAGAAAGATGGCAAACCCATTTCAAGAGCAGTTGCTCAAAGCTGGCTTGGTCAGCAAACAGAAGGTTCGCGATGCCAAGACCCAGAAGCGTCGCGATCGTAAAGCTAAGGTCGATGATGGTTCAGAGGCCTTGAAACAAGAGATCGCAGCGAAGAAACAAGCCCAGATAGATAAGGATAAGGCGCTAAACGAGCAACGTTTCGCCGAGGCGATGGAGAAGGGCCAGGTGCGCGGGCTAATCACCGAATTTAAGCGCTGCGCCATCGAGCCGCCAAAGGATGCCGAAGTTAAGTTTAACTACACGCTAGGCACTAAAATCTTTAGCCTGTACGTGAACGAAAAACTGCAGAGCCAACTGCTCAACGGCCAGTTAGGGATAGTTCGCCACGAAGAGGTAAGCTACCTGGTTCCCCATAAGCTTGCCGAGCGGGTTAACCTGCTGGTGCCCGACTGGTGCGGTTACCTGTGGCAGGCAGAAGATGCCACCCAAGTGGTGGAAGAAGACGACCCATACGCAGATTATGTGATCCCAGACGACCTGATGTGGTAAGTCCCTCATTTGGTAACTAGCTGTAACTTAAGAAGCCTCGCAATCTACGCGGGGCTTTTTTATTTGCGCTGGCGGACAATATTTGACTAAAGGGCTTTATTCTCAGCCGCAACTGAGATAGATTAAAACAACTGTTTTAATCTAACGTTTAAGAGAGGCGAGATGAATCCATACCAGGCGCCATTGGCCGACATGAAATTTCTGTTGGAGCGCGTGTTCGATGCTCCACAAACTTGGGGTGAACTAGCGGCCTTGGCCGAGACAGTCGATATGGATACGGCAACGGCGATCCTCGATGAAGCCGAGAAGATCTCTCGGGATCTTATCCATCCTATTAACCGTCCCGGTGACGAGCAAGGCGTAAGCTTTGAAGATGCTATGGTGATCACACCCGATGGCTATCGTGAGGTTTATGACCAATATGCCGAAGGTGGTTGGGTAGGGCTGTGCGGCGATCCTGAGTTTGGCGGCATGGGCATGCCTAAGATGCTTGGCGTGCTGGTCGATGAGATGGCCTATAGTGCCTGTAACGCCTTTACCTTGTATGGTTCACTCACCGCGGGTGCAGCCCTCTGTATCAATGCCCACGGCAGTGACGAGCTAAAAGAGAAGTACCTGCCAAATCTGTACTCGGGTCAATGGGCCGGCGCCATGGACATGACAGAGCCACAGGCGGGTTCAGATCTACGTAACATCCGCACCAAGGCCGTACCACAGGATGATGGAAGCTATCTTATCTCTGGCAGTAAGATTTTCATCACTGGCGGCGACCATGATCTCACCGAAAATGTTATTCACCTGGTACTGGCAAAACTGCCGGACTCGAACGGTATCTCACTCTTCTTAGTGCCTAAGATTAAGGTGGATGATAACGGTGAGCTAGGCGAAACCAACGGCGTTACCGTAGGCTCAATTGAGCACAAGATGGGGCTTAAGGGCTCGGCGACCTGTGTGATGAATTTCGACGATGCCCAGGGTTATCTGATCGGCAAGGCGAACCGTGGCTTAGTGTGCATGTTCACCATGATGAACTATGAGCGTTTGGCGATTGGTATTCAGGGCCTAGGCATTTCTCAGGCGGCCTACCAGATGGCTAGCGATTATGCCAAGGAGCGTCTGCAGGGCCAGGCCGCAGGTGGTAGCGACAATGCCAGTGACCCTATTTTGGTACACGGTGACGTGCGCCGCATGCTAATGACCATACGCTGTTATACCGAAGCGGGACGCGCGCTGTCGGTGTTTACCGGTCAGCAACTGGATCTCGCTAAACACGCAGAGGGAGAGGTGCAGGAGAAGGCGGCTCGTTATGTCGGTCTGCTGACTCCGGTTGCCAAGGCGTTCTTGAGTGACAGAGGCCTGGATGCCGCCGTGATGGCGCAGCAGGTGTTTGGTGGTCACGGCTATATTCGTGAGACGGGTATCGAGCAGCTGGTTCGTGACACCCGTATCGCGCAGATCTACGAGGGTACAAACGGTATTCAAGCCATCGATTTCCTGGGTAGGAAAACCACGGGAGACGATCTGCGTACATTGACTGAGTTTGTTGCCGAGTGCCAGAGTCAGCTGACAGCCATGACCAATGTAACGGATGCGCAAAAGGCGCTTATCACTTCGCGTTTCGATGCCTTGCTGGCGAGCGGTGAATACATCAACGCCAACAAACTAAGCAATCCGGCCTTGATCAACGCCTGCGCCGTCGATTTCCTCGATGCCTTTGGTCATCTGGTCTATGGCTATTTCTGGTTGCTGATGGCCGATAAGGCTGCCGATCACCAAGATGAAAGCTTTAGCACGGCGAAACAACAGCTGGCTGATTTCTATCTGGCCAAACTACTGCCTAAGGTCGACTACCATCTGGCGCAGGTCAACGCGGGTGATGCCAGCGTGATGGCGATGGCAGAAGAGCTGTTTTAGCAGCTAGATTTAATAATATGAAAACGCCCGGTTCATTAGGCCCGGGCGTTTTTTTATTTAACCTATTTTACTAAGTGCATGTTATTGCGCAGTGAGCGTTTTTGGGGTGCTCTTCTTATCCTCGTTTTCATTACCTTGGCTTTTGACTATCTGCCCTTGATTATCCAGCAGGCTTTGCAGGAAGAGGGCGCTAAAGGGCGCAGGGCTTTGTTTCTTACTCTCTTGGCTCTGGCCATTTTCCATGACCACGAAGAGCAATTGGTGACTTGCGTCGAGTGAAAGGTAACCCGCTAAATTATCGACACCCTGCATAGAACCTGTCTTGGCAGAAACCTTATTCATCAAGGGAGCTTGATGAAAGCCGCGCTTATAGTTGAGGGTACCGCTAACCCCGGCGACCGGCAGCAGCTCAATGAGGGGGCGTAATTTTTCATCCTTCGCCATCAGGCCCAGGACCTCAGCCAGTTGCCTGGCCGAGATAAGGTTATAGCGAGAAAGGCCCGAGCCATCGATGATCTGCGTGTGGCTGAGATCTATCCCGTCCGCCTCGAGTATCGCCTTAACGGCCCTGGCGCCGGCATGAAAGCTTTCTGGCACCTTGTAATAGTGTGCGCCTACGGCTTTAAACAGGCTGTCGGCAATCAAGTTATCCGAATCGAGCAGCATGGTACGAAGGAGCGCCTCGAGCCTTTCCGATTTGTGGGTCACTAAGGGCTTAAGGCCTATCGGCGTTCTGTGCGCAATAGCTACTTGTCCGCTCATTTTGATGTGGGCGCTCTTTAACATGCGCGTTAGCATCTCTTTGGCGTAGAGCGCAGGGTCATCCACGGCGATTGCCAGATTAAGCGGCTTATCACCCGGATAACAGCCACTGATGTGGTAATGATTGTCGGGCAGCCTAGCTAAGTTGAGTTCACAGAAGGGCTCTTGCTGCGTCTTATCAAATACCGCGGTTGTCGACACCTTGATGGGCAGATATCGCGGAAAGTTGAGTTGGCTGGCGCTGCTTGCCAGCTTTGGCTTTAACTGGCCCTTGACGCAATTTTGATTGACGATAAAGCTGGAAACTGGCGCGGCGTAGCAGATCCCAAGATCGTCCCACACCCAGCCGGGGGCGCGCGTCTGCTCCTTGGCTTGCCCCACAAGCAAGAGGTTCCCTTTAACGGTATGAATGCCTGCATCTTTCAAGCTCTTTAACATAGCTCGTAGATCGTCTGTGGTTAAGGTGGGGTCGCCACTAAAGGAGAGATAGAGATCGCCCGTTAACACACCGTGAGACAAGCGCCCCTTGGTTGAAAATTGGGTCGCAAAGCTGAACTCTTCACCCAATACCCGCATCGCGGCGACGGCCGTGAGTAATTTTTGCGTACTGGCAGGCAGCAACAGGGTATCGGCGTTGTGCTGATACAGTATCGCGTCGGTGCTGAGATCTTGAGCCAAAATAGACAGTTGCGAGTGAGGCGGCGCGATCACCGACAAGAGGTTGTCATAATAGCTTTGATTATCATAACCCTTGCTATCAAGCTGCTTGGTATTGGTATTGGTATTGGTATTAGCGTCGGTCCCGGCATTGCTGGCTGCAGGTATTAAGGCAGCCGCGACAGCTAAAGACAAGGCGAAAGGTTTTGCAGCCGGAATCGCCTTAGTCAGCAAGCTTGGGAAATTAAGGGGAAGGGCGCTTAGCCCGCTTGTCAATCTTGTAAACATAAGCGTCGAAACAGTTCCTTGTTTTCGGTTTTGGCTAATCGTCCGTTGAAGGCTCATCTTTTTCCATCAAACGGTATAAACGCAGGGTGACAAATAGCACTAATACAATAAAGAGCGGCAGCACCATAAAACCGAGCTGCGCCTTAAAATGAAAGATGCCCCATGCGGCTAACAGGGTTATTGCCAAGGTAAGAAGAATGGTTTTATTCATGCTGGAACCTAAACGAAGACAGATAAGCCTATTGTAAGGTGTTTTACGCCCAATGTCGGAGCGTTAAACGAGAATTAAGACTAAGGATGCAAAACTTAGCACTTTAGCCGCTGATTCTGCTTAATTTTAACCCGGTTTGTCTCAAGTGCGACTGACAACAACAGAAAACCCTTGCCCCAAACCCGGTAAATGGGTAATTTCTACCCCTTAAGATTTGGGATGGAACCAGTATGCCACACATTCGTATGCGCGGTTTACCGCAAGAGGCGGTATGTCGAATCAGTGAGACCTTACTCGATGAGCTTGCAAACCTTTGTCAAATCAAGGCTGAGAGCTTCACCTTAGACTGGGAGCCAAGCGTCAGCTATCGCGCCGGCAAGGTCGATACGACATTCGTGCAAGTCGAGGTGCTCTGGTTTCCTAAAGATCCCGAAATTCGTCACGCAGTAGAGCAGATCATTCGTCAGGCCGTATTAGCGCACTATTCGCCTGCAAAACATATCTCAATCATGTTTATGGCGCTCACCCCACAATGCTACTACCGTGATGGGCAGCATTTTTAAAGGAGGATACCTTGCTGGATAAGCTAGGTGGAATTGCGTTACCCGCCGACGCCATACGTTGGTTGCTAACGCCTGCGGCGCTTAAAGCCGAATTACTCAATCAGATCGCGAACGCCAAACGAGCGATCACCCTTGCCGCACTCTATCTTGAAGACGATGAGGCGGGCAGGGAAGTATTGGCTGCCCTGATGGCGGCCAAGGCAGCCACACCCGAATTGGATATTACCGTTCTGGTTGATTTTCATCGTGCCAGACGTGGGCTTATCGGCCATAAGGGTGACAGCGGCAACTACCTCATGTATCAAGAGGTGGTTAACGCCGCAGAGCATCCGATCAATATTCTTGGCGTACCGGTAAAGTCCCGTGAATTTATGGGCGTACTCCACCTTAAAGGTTTCATCATAGATGACACTGTTATCTACAGCGGTGCCAGCCTGAATAACATCTATCTGCATCAGGGCGAGAAGTACCGTTTCGATCGTTACCATGTGATCGAATCTAAGCCATTGGCTGAATCCATGCGTAACATGGTGATGGAATATATCGCCAGTGACAGAGCCGTGACTTCGCTCACCCAAGATAGGGCGACCGAAAAGCTGCCGGAAAAAAATGATGTTCGTAGCCTGAAACAGCGTCTGGCTAAGGCCAAATATCGTTTTGCGAGTACCAAGACGGGCAATCGCATCACTCCTGTGGTTGGTTTAGGGCGCAAGAAGAATAAGCTAAACAAGCTAGTGATCGATCTGGTATCCCAGTCTCAGCGCTCACTGTTTATCTGCACGCCCTATTTTAATCCGCCTTATATTCTCTCCAGAGCGCTTGCTAAGCATCTGCGAAAAGGCAAACGAATCGACATCGTAGTGGGCGACAAGACGGCTAATGACTTTTACATTCCGCCGGAGGAGAAGTTTTCGACTATCGGCGCCTTGCCCTACATGTACGAGCAGTCGCTGCGTAAATTTGCCAAGCGTCAGCAATGGGCCATTGATGCCGGGCTGCTCAACATTCATCTGTGGAAGCATGATCGCAACAGCTATCACCTTAAAGGAATTAGCGCCGATGATCGCCTGCATCTGATCACTGGCTCTAACCTAAATCCAAGGGCCTGGGCGCTGGATTTAGAAAACGGTTTATTGCTGCAAGATGAAACCCAAGCCTGGACCGAAGAGTTCAAACAGGAACAGGCGCACATCCTCGAGCATACAGAGCGTCTCTATCATTACAGCCAGATAGATACCCTGAATAACTATCCTAAGCCGGTACGCAAGATCATGAATCGTATCAGACGTCTGCGCGCCGATTTCCTGCTACGCCGTATCTTGTAAAACAAGAAGGCGAATCGTTGTCGCCGCGCATAGATAATGAGTTAGCATTAAAACAGGCGAACATCATGGTTCGCCTTTTTTATGAATGAGATTTGAATGGTTCTGCCCGGGTTATACTTAACCAGGCAAGCCATTGCGTGTAAGCACCAAGTTTTTAGTTTTTAATAGGTTACCCAATGACACTTCCTCCCCATGCGGTACATCAGCGCTACCAATATCGAAAGGCGATCTCTACCCGTCCCTATAATGCCCGGGGGAAAAACCTTGAGCGCTGTGAGGCCTGCCTGCTGGCTCAGCGCTACTGTACCTGCGATACCCGCGCGCTGTTGCAATCCAAGGTTAGTTTTCTGCTGGTGATGTATGACGATGAGGTGTTAAAACCCAGTAATTCTGGTCGCTTAATTGCGGATCTTATCCCCGATACCCATGCCTATATCTGGGATCGCACTCGGACTAATCGTAAGCTCCTGGCGCTACTCGACTCGAGCGAATATCAGCCTTATCTGGTTTTCCCCAGCGAATATGCCATGCCATCTCAAGCAGTGGTGCCCGATGTAGCGCTTAAAACGCGTTTAGCCTCGGAAACCAAACGCCCGTTGTTTGTGCTGCTCGATGGCAGCTGGCGTGAGGCGATCAAGATGTTTAATAAGAGTGACTATCTGCACCATCTGCCTATGCTGTCGTTTGCTCCGGACGCCGCGGCGCGATATGGCCTACGTAAGGGAAGTCGTGACTTTCAGCTCGGTACCGCCGAGGTGGCGAGTCTGGTACTTAGCGCTGCCGCAGAGCCCGAGAATGCAGCCAGTCTGTCGGCCTGGTTCTCGCTGTTTATCGAATCATCCCTCTATAGCCGCAGCCGTAAGAGTCCTAAAGATCTCGCGTCGCTCGATAGTTTGAAAGCCGCTTTCCTAAAGACTTTAAAGTTAACGTTAAAGTAGACCTTAAAGTCACAAGCCTGTCTGATTTTTGCGCCGAGGGGAATATTCTCATATAGTGAAATAAGCGGCTATGCCAGAGGTTGGCGTGTTTAAGTCGGGTTATTCGATATTGGCTTTTGCTCAACGGGGTGTAGCATCAAACAAAATAAGGAGTAGCTATGTTAAATATACCTCTACATAGAAGCTTGCGCATAAGTGGGCATAGTTTCTCTTCGGGCGGCTACTCACTCTTGTTCGGAATCTTTCTCTTAATGGGCTGTGGTACGCCAAGCCAAATCGGTAACGGCTCAAATCAGGCTATTGGTCTGGATACCGTGAGCTACAACAGGTATCAAGCCATCTATTTTTGCAAACAAAATCGCTGGGCGTTTTGCCAGAGTTGGGGCGAGCTAAGTGTTACACGGCTCGCCTAAGGCTTGAGACCTGGATGTTAGTTCGACCAGATCTGCGGTTTGAGATAGTTGCTTTGCATCTCAAGCTATCTTTATTCTTCTTACTGACACGCTTACTGTATCTGCGGGCTGAGCCAGAGAATTAACTAGATGCGAGGGGCATTTGCCAATTTAAATTGCCGACTTATTCGCTATTGAGACAACTCGTTAGCCAACAGACAAATGCCCCCTACGGACTAATCTTTGTAGATCACGCCATCCTTCATAACGAAGCTCACCCGTTCCATTAGTGATATATCCGCTAACGGATCGCCATCTACGGCTATGATGTCGGCATAGAAGCCAGGCTTAAGCTGCCCAAGGGTGTCTTCTTGCTGGATCAACGCCGCACTGTTAACGGTCGCGGCCTGCAGCGCCTGAGCTGGCGTCATCCCAAAGGTAACCATACGTGAGAACTGTTTACCATTGTCGCCATGGGGATAGATGGCCGCATCCGAGCCAAACACCATCTTGGCCCCGGCTAAGGTGGCGCGTCTGAAACTATCACGCTGGGCCTTAGAGACTTGCTTCTCTTTCTCTATGTTGGCCTGGGGTACGCCATTGGCTTCGCCAAAGGCCAGGGTATATTCAGTATTGTAGATGTCGCAGGACAGGTAGGTTCCGGCTTTAACCGCCATCTTAATTGCCTCCTCATCCATAAAGCTGCAGTGCTCGATGCTATCTATGCCGGCGCGAATCGCGGCCTTGATGCCGCTGGTGCCGTGGGCATGGGCGGCAATGACTAAACCGCGTCGATGGGCTTCGTCGGCCGCCGCGGCTAACTCCTGCTCGCTATATTGCTGCACGCCGACCTTGGTTCCCTTTGAAAAAACGCCGCCGGTTGCGCAGATCTTAATGGCATTGGCGCCATATTTGATATTTTCGCGCACCTTCTGCCTGACAGCCCAAGGGCCATCGGCGACACCAGCTGCGACACTATGCGCCTCTGGCGCGGCAAAGTTATCGTCACAATGGCCGCCAGTGATACTCAGCGCATGGCCAACGGCCCAGATGCGGGGCCCGGGGATCTCACCAGCGTCGATGGCATCGCGCGTAGCGATAACCGAGTAGCCAGAGGCGCCGAGATCTCGCACAGTGGTAAAACCTGCCATCAGGGTGCTGCGGGCATTTTTAACCGCCTTCACCGTCTGTCTCGGAATGGAGTAATTCATCGATTCGAGAAAGTTGTCTTCGGCGTCGCTGGAGAGATGCACATGCATATCCATGACCCCAGGTAACAGATACTTATCCTTAAGGTCAACCACCCGATAATCGCCTAGCTTAGCCACACTGCCTTGATGGCCGACCGAGATAATCTGATTGCCGCGCACCACTATGGCTGCATCTTCGATAGTCTTTCCCTTAGCGACGTCAACATAGCCTTTAGCAAGTAGCAAGGTGTCTTGCTCTTGTTGCTGAGTTTGGCTCTGAGCCAGGGTCTCAGCTTGAACTTGAGCATAGCTCGGCAGTACTACCGCCAAGGCCAGTGCAAGTGTGCTCAAAGGTTTGGTTAGGGCTAGCAGGGAAAAAGATGCTCTTTGCTGAGAATCATCATAGGGGCGTTGCAACATCATAGGTTTTCCTTATTGTTATTAATGGGTAACGCAAGAGTCATCTTAAGTCATATTGGGCCGAATAGACGAGTAAGTTTTAAAGTCAGTCCTTAGCCGTTAACTTTGCTTAGTGGCGAACACCTGTTGCCAAAACTCAGCGCCGAGGGCGCTGATCACTCGTGACTCGCCGTTGAGTAAGATGGCGATCCCCAGATCCAGCTCAGGAGAGTAAGCCACTTCGGTCACATAACCTGCGACCCAACCGGCGTGATAGATCAGCCGATGGCCGTTAAACTGGTAGATGCGCCAGCCCTTGCCGTAGTGAGCATCATCAAGATAGGGTTTCCAATCGCGCCGGCGCAGCTCCTTAGTGGTGCGAACCCCTGGGGTAGTGATATCTTCAAGCACCTGAGGCGAGAGCACCTTAGGTTCATGCCCCATGTTGGCCATGAGCCACTTAGCCATATCCTTGATACTGGCATTGACTCCAGCCGCCGGCGCCAGCTGATAATAGTTAGGTTTCACCTTAACCTGCTTAAAACCATGTTTCGTCTTGATGTGAGGCTCGGCGCGATTGCTGGTATGCGTAAAGGCCTCATAGCCGATAGAGGCTGTCTCCATGGCAAGTGGTGCGAAGATACGCTTGTCGATCAACTCTTCATAAGGCTGACCGCTTTCCTGCTCGATCGCCTGCTCGATAAAGGAGAAGGCGACGTTTTGATAGCTGTAACAGACGCCCGGCGGGCAGATGGGGGTCAGCTCGGCAAATTTGGGAATGATCTTATTCAACTTAACGTTGGCATTAACCAGGTTATCGTAGCTGTTTGGCATCAGGCCCGTGCTTTGACCTATCACATGCCCCAGGGTGATCGCATGACTATCGGCAGGCTTAGCCAGGGAAAAGTCAGGAAGGTATTGATTGATAGGTTGTTGCCAGCTGAGTTTATGTTCGTGAACTAGTTGACTCGCCAGCGCCCCGGCAAAGGTTTTTGAGACGGATGCCAGGCGAAACACAGTGTCGGCATTGATCTTCTTGCTACCGCCTTGATGGCGTTTACCATAGGTATCCAGAGTAACTATGTTGTTGCCCTGGACTATCACAAAGGCGCCGCCGGGTACTTTGTTCGCCTTGAGCTCCTTCTTAAAATTTTGCTGAAAACTTTTGCCTAGGTGTTGATAAGACTGGGCCATTGTCGAGGCATTGAAAAGGAGTGCGCAGCAGCACACGGCGAATGACGACAGGGCCGTATTGAAAGACATGAATAAGCTACCCGAATAAACAAAGTGAAACGATCAACGTCTGTAAATTATGTACGTTTGTATTAGTTATTATCTTAAAAATCATGCCCTTTAGAAAAAGGGCGCGTCAAAATCACAATCTCTGTCATGACTTTGACGTTCACTCCATACTAACTAAAGGTGGTTGAAGATGTAAGTCGTGATGGTGTAACAATCTGGTAACTGCGCAATTGTTCGGCAAACCCAGCAAGGAAATTCAGCTAGCAAGCTAAGGTTAAGTGACACGGGTTTGAAATCTAACGCTACTAGACACTAAGTAAGGTTTCTATTTACCTGCTTGTTATCCCAAGGTTATGATGCTCGGTTCGTTATCTGTTGGAAATAAGGGAGTAAAAGATGAAGGTAGCCGATAGCCAGAGATTAAGGTTTGCGATGATCACCGAGCAAGACGCCCAGCTGCTCTACGATTTAAATCTAGATCCCGAGGTAATGCGATACATCAATGGTGGCAAGCCATCGACCATGGCCGAGATTGAGGACTATTTCATCCCCCGTATCCAAGGCTTTTCCAATAGCGACACGGGATGGGGTCTCTGGAAGGTCACCACGTTAGCCAGCGAATCGGACCTTGGCGATACCTTTATCGGTTGGATCCTGGTGCGGCCGATGGATTTCTATACCGATGAGCCAAAGCATTCGGATCTCGAGGTGGGTTGGCGTTTTGCTCAGGCGAGTTGGGGAAAGGGCTACGCCACAGAGGCTGCCAAGGCGGTTTGCAACGCGCTAGTTAAGCAGTCTAGTGGTAATGGCAAGGCAATCACCCATTTCAGCGCCATCGCCGACCCGGATAATAAGGGGTCAATCAATATTATGACCAAGCTTGGCATGGAGTATATTAAAAACACTAGCGTCGACACCCCGGAAGGCGAGGTCGAGGTGGTGTTATACCGCATGGCGGTTTAACGCAAACTAGCCTAAGGGGACAAGGTTTAGCCCTTTTTCTAGATGACAAACCTAAGGGCAAGGGCATTTTCCGCCAGGCTATCCATAAATAACGTTTATTTAGCTCCTATTGGGGCGTACCATTTATCTTGAACCCCTGCATTAGACTAGCGTCTAACCAATTAAAGGCAGGGGAGTAATGTAAATTGGTTTTCCTTTTGGTAAAATGCCGCAAAATTTACTGTGAGAGTTAATTATGCCAATGTACGTTGTGGGTCATAAGATCCCAGATTCAGATTCAATTTGTGGTGCGATTGCACTGGCTTACCTTAAAAACCAGATCGGTGAAGAAGCCATTGCCGCAAGACTGGGTGAGCCATCACCAGAGACCGCCTTTATCCTGGAACGCTTTGGTTTTGAAGCCCCGCTGTATAAAGAGCACTACGCCGGTGAGCAGGTTTACATCGTTGATCACTCTGAGCTGACACAGGCACCGGACGATATTGCCGAGGCCACTATTGTCGGCATCGTTGATCACCACAAACTGGGCGACCTGACGACCTCTACACCGCTTGAGTGTTGGATCCGTCCTGTGGGCTGTAGTAACACAGTGATCAAGATGATGTACGACTTCTACAATGTCGAGATCCCGAAAGATATCGCTGGCATCATGATGTGCGCCATCCTGAGCGATACAGTGATCTTCAAGTCGCCAACTTGCACCACGGCCGATATCAAGTGTGTCGAAGCCCTGGCTGAGATCGCCGGTATCGAAGACTACAAGGCGCTTGGCATGGAGATGTTCAAGGTTAAGTCGGCTGTCGAAGGCACGCCGGTTCGCGATCTAGTGATGCGTGACTTTAAAGACTTCAACATGAACGGTAACCTGGTCGGTATTGGTCAGCTTGAGGTTATCGATCTGTCAGTATTCGATAAGGTTAAGGCTGAACTCGAAGCCGATATCGCGGCGCTTAAGGTTGAAGGCAATCGCCACAGCGTGCTTTTGCTGCTGACCGATATCATGAAAGAAGGCTCTGAGATGCTGGTCGTGTCTGATGATGCTGACCTCACCGAGCGCGCCTATGGTAAGGCAACTGAAAACGGCCGCGTATGGTTAGATGGCGTACTCAGCCGTAAGAAGCAGGTGGTTCCGCCGCTGCAAGAAGCCTTCGCTTAATAGCTAAAGCTTAATAACTTAGCATTAATGGCAATGCTCTTAGCATTAGCTAAGTGGCTAAGTGGCTAAGTGGCTAAGTGGCTAAGTGGCTAAGTGGCTAAGTGGCTAAGTGGCTTAGTGATTGGGAAGATTAAAAAAGCCGGTCAAGTACCGGCTTTTTTTTTGGCTAATGATTTGGGTTCTAGTCTCGAATCGGCGCTTAAACCTTAATCCTCAAACCCTAACTAATTTTCCATAAATCTTTGCTCCTAGACCTTAGCCTTTTGAGTGCGCTTCACATGATCCCTCAGTTTCTGCAGTCTGGCATCGGCCATGGCGTAGAGGCTGTCCTTCGGATAGTCTTCGAACTCAAAATCACGTTCACCCGCCGAAATACCCGTTAAGATCTCAACCGCTTCATTGACATGATCGATCGCCCAGATGGAGAACTCTCCCTTGCTCACGGCATCGACGATATCGGCTCTAAGCATCAGATTTTGCACATTGGTGCGCGGAATGATCACCCCTTGGCCCTTATGACGTCCCTTGATCTTACAGACATCGAAGAAGCCCTCGATCTTCTCATTCACGCCGCCGATGGGCTGTGCCTGACCAAACTGGTTCATCGAACCTGTAATGGCAATATCTTGGCGCAGTGGCACCTTGGCAAAGGCGGAGACGATGGCACACAGCTCTGCCATCGAGGCGCTATCACCGTCGACACCCGAATAGTTTTGTTCGAAGGTGAGGTGAGTGGATAGCGGTATCTTATCCGTTTGACCAAAAATCGTCGCAAGATACGCCGTTAGAATTATCACCCCCTTGGAGTGGATCTGACCGCCGAGTTCTACCTTGCGCTCGATATCGAACACGGCGCCTTCACCGAGTGAGACGCTGGCGGTGATACGACTTGGGGCGCCGAATTGATGATCAGAGGTTGCCACCACAGACAGGGCATTGATCTGACCTACCACACTATCTTGCGTATCGATGAGCGTGGTGCCATTGATGAAGCTCTGCATCACATGATCACGCAGGCGACAGACCCTGAGCTCATGATTATGCAGTGCTTGCTCAACATGGCCTGCTCGGATCATATTCGACTTACTCGTCCTGGCCACATAATTAGATTCCCGCAGCAGGTTGGCAATATCCGCCGAATGCAGGGATAACTTATTTTGCGCATCGGCCTGGCGCGCACTGAACTCTATGACGCGTTTTATGGCGCCGCGGTCGCAGTGCAGCATCTTGTTGCCCACCACTATGCTAGAGATAAATTTCGCGTACTGCACCTCGGAGGCATCGGTACGTGGCATCTCATCTTCAAAGTCTGCGGTAACTCTGAATAGCTCTTTAAATTCAGGATCATAATGTTGCAAAAGCTGATAGGTCTGATAGTCGCCAAATAAAATGATCTTCACATCTAATGGGATGGCCTCTGGGTCCAGCGAGATGGTACCCGATAGCGTTACCTCGCGCTCCAATGAGCTGAGACTCAACTTACGAGAGCGCAGGGCGCGCTTCAAGCCGTCCCATACATAGGGCTGTTCCAGTACCTTGATGGCGTCAATCATCAGCACGCCGCCGTTGGCCTTATGCAGGCTGCCTGGCCGGATCAAGGAAAAATCAGAAAAGATGGTGCCCTTATAGGTGGCGTTTTCTATGTAGCCGAAGATGTTGTGATAGTTAGGGCTCTCCTCAATCACTATGGGCATAGGGATATCGGCATGATTAACTAACACATTGACCTGATAGCGCCTCGGCATCTTCTTAGCCAGGGAGGCGTAGGAGAGGGCGATCTGCTCCTCATTTTGCTCGAGGAAGATATCCAGATTGTCTAAGATATCTTTGTGCATCTCATTAAGATGGGCCTTCACCTCGGGATATTGCGCGTAACGCTCCTTTAGGGAGTCAAGCAGATGCACCAAGACTTCCTGAGCCACCTGTTCATCATGCTTCTGCTGCTTGTCCGAATAACTCTCTTCCCAGGCGGTGAACTTGCGCACGACTTCCCTAAGCTTAGATTCGAGTGCCCCGATATTTTTCTCGAGTTTCGCCTGTTCCTTGCTGCTTAGCTCGGAAAAACTGGATTCGGTATGGGGTTCCTCACCATTCATGGCGACCAGCTCGTAGCTGCCTTGTGGGTTGATGGACAGGCTGATCTGCTTGGCGGCGGCTTCTTTGGTTATCTGCCCCAGCGCCGATTCTTGCTTCTCGGCCAGCTGTGTCTTTAGTTTCTCGGCCCGCGAATAGTAGAGCTCGTTATCAAAAGCCAAGGGTAGGGCCTTAACCAGGCGCTTCATTAAGTTTTCGATATCAGCCTTGAAGGTCTGGGCCTGACCACGAGGTAGTTTAAGCACCTTAGGCGTGCGGGCATCGTCGAAATTCACCACATAGCACCAATCGAAGAGTTGGTGATGCCCGTTGGGGTCATATCTGTCCAGGTAACGCATTACCATAGTACGTTTACCCAGGCCATTTCGGCCGATGGCGTAGATGTTGTAGCCCTTATCTTTCATCGACATGGCAAATTCAACCGCCTGTTGGGCGCGTTCCTGACCGACAATTTCGTTGAGCGGCGTCAGCTGTTTAGTCGATTTAATGCTGGGATCGAGTAGGGCAAGTGTGGAAGAACGATATAGCTTGTCACTGGCAAGAGGAGAAATGGACATAGGCGAGTGCCCTCATATGACAAATGTTAACCCCAGTGTAGGCAGCTCATTTTTCAATTTACAATCATTTTTTATGTTGAAAGAGGTATTTAGGCGCGCCAATTGATTTGTTCGCTCAATATCTGTACAAATCGTTAACACTTTCGAAGTAAAGCGGCTCAAGATGATTATTTTGACGATTCAGGACCACAAAAACGAGTCAATAAATCCCGCAGCGCCGAGATAACTTGTTAATATAGCACTCGTAGTTAACACAACTATACTCTTGTTAGGTACAGGGAACGTCAATTTAAACAAGAAGAGACCCTAATATGCCGTATGATGCGCCCAATCTACATCCAGATCTGCTCCAATGTCTGGCCAGTGACAGCTATCTGTTGCAACTGACATTAGATACCTTACCTGTGCCTATCTTCTATAAAGATAAGGCAGGCGTCTATCTGGGCTGCAACAAGGCATTTGAATCCTTCATTAAACTCACCCGGGACGAATTAATTGGTAAGAGCGTTTATGAGCTGTTCGACGAGGAGCTTGCCGAAGTCTACCAACGCGCCGATCAGGCGTTATTCGACAATCCTGGCGTGCAGATCTATGAGAAACAGATAAAGACCCGTGAAGGTGATTCTGTCTTTGTGCGTTTTCATAAGACAAGTTTTAACGACAATCGTGGTGAGGTGGCCGGCCTAATTGGTGTGATATTCGATATCACTGAGTTAAAGGCGCTGGAAGCCCAGCTGACACACCATGCTATCTACGACGATCTCACGCAGTTTTACAACCGCCGCGAGGGTATCGCCATTGGTGAGCGTCTGTATCACGCCTGTAGTCAGCAGCTGGGAGAACTGGGCGTCATCCTTATCGATGTCGATTATTTCAAGTTGATCAACGACACCTACGGCCACATGGTCGGCGATGATGCGCTGCGCCATATTGCCGCGACCTTAAAGCAACAGCAGGATCCCGAAGATGTGCTGATGCGTTGGGGCGGCGAAGAGTTTGTCGTCTTGGTTAATCGTCCCTTTGGCACAGACCAAGACTTCGAGACTTATCTCGAGGCCCGTGCACAGGTCTATTGTGATGCTATAAGAGAAAATCGATTTCAGATCGGTGATGACGCGCTGCAGATCACTTTTAGCTGTGGCCTAAGCGCGTTCGAGCCGGGTAAGAGCCTGACGCAGATCCTACACGATGCAGATGCTGCGCTTTATAGGGCAAAGGATGCTGGTCGCGATAATGTAAGCTGGTAGTTGGCCGACTTGGTAGGTTGTTATTTTAACGTAAAAGTTGCTAACGTTGCTTCAGGCTAATACTCGTTCTGCCCCATTTAAGCGTCTCATGGCTTGTAAATCTTACGACGCTAATTTAAGAGTCTCTTGGTAGTACTGATATTTTGTTAACCTATATTTTGGTAACACTGATATTTTGGCGTTTTCAGCCTGACCAGGTTGTCACACTGAATTTATTACTTCATAATATTCAGCACTTTATTTGCATTTGTTTATCTAGCGCCTATTTTATCTTTGAGCGGATATGTCATTTTAGGCAATCAATAAGTCACTTTGTGCAAACCCACCTCTGCTGTGATTCCTATACTGAATCGTAAGTCGGGAGGGCAGATACTTGAACGTATTTTCTCTCCTGCTACCGATAACGAGTACGGAGTAAAGCAGATGAACCGAGTTACCTTTCCAAATACCAATGGCCTAGATATCACCCTAGCTGGGCTAATCAATTTCCCTGCAGATTTTGATGAGAATAAAACCTATCCAGCGATCGTCGTTTCTCATCCTGGCGGTGGTGTAAAAGAACAGACTGCGGGCACTTACGCTAAAAAACTGGCCGAAAACGGTTTTATCGCTATCGCGTATGATGCTTCTTACCAGGGCGAAAGTACTGGTGAACCCCGTCAGCTGGAAAACCCACATGTGCGCACCGAAGATGTTAGCGCTGTAATTGATTATCTTACAACGCTGAACTATGTAGACAACGATCGCATTGGTGCCATGGGCATTTGTGCGGGCGCAGGTTACACAGCCAATGCCGCGATAAACGATCGCCGCATTAAAGCGGTCGGTACCGTGAGTATGGTTAATATCGGTCAGATGTTCCGCAACGGCTGGGAAAACAATGTTAAGGATAGCGATGCTCTGCCATACATAGAGGCAGGCTCTGGTGCCAGAACGTCAGATGCTAGCGGCGCAGAAATCGCCACCATTCCAATGGCACCGTTAAAAGAAGAAGACGCACCTAACGAAGAACTCCGCCAAGCGTGGGAATACTATCACACTAATCGCGCAGCTTATTGCACTGCACCGGGCTTTGCGACAGCACGCAGTCTGACGCAAATCATTACCTACGATGCGTTCTTCAAGGCGGAGGCCTTTTTGACTCAACCGCTGCTTACCGTTGTCGGTAGTGATGCCGGCAGTAAGTGGATGAGTGAAGACTTGATGGCGCGCGCGGCCAGTAGCGACAAACAAATGTATGTCGTTGACGGCGCAAATCACATGGATCTCTATGATGGTGAGTCCCCAATTGCCGAAGCTATCGGTGTGCTAGCACCATTCTTCCAGCGCACGCTGTAACCACGCGCCAAAGTATTAACCAATAGAAAGGCTTAGTGCTACTAGGCCTTTCTATCAGATAAGGCTTTCATTATGAACATCCAAAAAGTGACATTCAGAAATGCAGATATGGCCTGGGATATGGCGGCGCTAATTCTGTTGCCAGAAGGCTTCGACGAGTCAAAACGCTACCCAACTATGGTCAGTGTCCATCCATTTGGTAGCTGTAAAGAGCAAACATCCAGTGCCGTGTACGGTAAAGCGCTGGCTGAGCTGGGATACGTGGTGATCGCTTTTGACGCCAGTTTTCAGGGCGAATCTGGCGGGTCACCTCGCTATGTTGAAGACCCAAGCCAACGGGTCGAAGACATCAGCCGTGTGATCGACTATGCGGTTAGTTTACCTTATGTCGACGAAGACAGAATCGGTGGTCTTGGTATCTGTGGTGGCGGCGCTTATATTTTCAGTTCCGCTCTGATTGAAAAGCGTTTGAAGGCGGTTGTTGGTATCACCCCGGTAAACTTGGGACGCTTATTCCGAGAAGGATTCAGCCAGTACAATCCAATCGGAGCACTAGAAGCTATGGCCACCCAGCGCACTGCTGAAGCGAGGGGTGAGAAGCGACAGGTCAATGAGCTTCTGCCGCCGAGTCCTGAGTTTGCAAAACAAAATGGATTGACCGAACGCGACCTGTTCGAAGCCACGGATTACTATAAAACGCCACGAGGGCAGGCCGAGGGCGGGGCAACGCGTATGTTGTTCTCTCATGCGCAAAAAACGCTGAGTTGGGATGCTTTCGCCTTTGTAGAAACCCTGATGACGCAACCAATGATGGCAGTTGTCGGTCAAAAAGTAGGTGCATTTGGCGCGTATCGTGACGGACACGAGATCTATGGCCGCTCAATTGTGTCCAAAGACCGCCAGTTGGTCGAATTGCAAGATTGGTCCCACTACGATCTGTATGACCATCCGCAAGCGGTGAGTCTGGCAATAGAGAAAATTGGTCCTTTCCTGAGCCAACACCTCTAACCAACACTTCTAGCCAACACCGCTAACCAAAGAGGTGAACGTGTCCTGAACACTGCCGAGGGCACGTTCTCTTTTTACAAGGCAGCGAGTTTGCGCTAAGGCATATTGGCTTTAGCGATAAATAGCCAAAAGTAACAAAGGAAGCAACTATGGGTCGTTGGATATTGATTGGTTTGCTGATCGTGCTGGCATTAGTAACATTAATTGCCTTAGTCGTGACGCAGATTGAAAACGCCCAGGACGCCAAGAATAGATCGCATCTGTCCAGCGCGACGACCGGTCGAGTGGCCATGGTCAGTACGGCTATTGTGGTGTTCTCCCGCTCTGGCAATACTGGCGTCCTTTCGGACCATATTGCGCAGCAAACCGCGGGTCATGTGTATGAGATCACGGCCGATAGTTACCAACTTGGGATCCCGGGCTGGATTAACGCGCTGAAAGACGCAAGAAGCAATGTCGCCGACATTTCGCCATCGCATATTGATCTCGAGCCTTATGACACTGTCTATCTAGGTTCGCCGATCTGGCTCTATAGCCCGGCACCACCGATTTGGCAGTTTGTCAAAAACAATGATTTTACTGGCAAAAACGTCGTGCTCTTTAATACCTTCAACAGCAAGTTTAAGCAGCAATACATTGATGATTTTGCTAAATTGGTTTTTGCTAAAGGCGCCAAATCATTCAAGCACAGGTACGTAAAACGAGGACGTATGGGCGACCAAATTTCACAGCAGCAGATGCTGAAAGAATTTGACGCGCAATCTAACGAGGTCAAGCAAGTAGGGCATGTTTATGTTAATCACTAGCGGTAACAGCATGATTCAATCTCTAGCAGATAAAGCATTTGCTTACGGGAGAAGGGAAGGTGACCATGACACCAGCATCCCTGACCTGACGCTTCACATCAGAAACAACCCGACCGAGCCACTGCACTGTATCTATACCTTAAGTCTGTCGCTTATCTTGCAAGGCAGTAAGCAAGTCGCTATCGACGACAGTTTGCGCGTCTGTAACGCAGGACAATCTATGCTGACGACATTTGATTTGCCTGTCATTTCACATGTAACAGAAGCGACAAGGCATCATCCGTTTATCGGCTTAGTCTTGAAGTTGGACTATGGATTAATTGCCCAGACTTGCACTGAACTTAATCTGGAAAGACCATCCAAAGATCTTAGATATCAAGCCATTTCTACCCAAGATGTCGATACTGGGTTGTGTGATGCAATGAGCCGTTTGCTGGGGTTACATCACACGCCTGAATATATCGAAAGCTTGGCACAACTGTATAAAAAGGAAATCGTTATTCGATTGCTCCATGGCCCACATGGAATGCACTTGCGACATTTGGCGTCGGTTGGCTCGCCGAGCAGGCAAATCGTACAGATAGTGGCTTGGATGAAGCAGAATTTCGCTCAAGCGATAGGCATCAATGAATTAGCTGACAAAGCCCATATGAGTGCATCAGCCTTTCGGCAACATTTTAAAGCGTTGACGGGTAGCAGCCCATTGCAATATCTCAAGCATCTGCGCCTGCAGGAAGCGAGGGACCAGATGCTGTTAAATGGTTTAGATGCCAGCCAGGCAAGCGGAGTCGTTGGCTATGAAAGCCCATCTCAATTTAGCCGTGAATACAGTCGGCTATTTGGGCTTCCTCCACAAAAGGATATCCAGCGATTACGTCAGGCGTAATGAATAATGTTGTGCTCCTAGAGTGGTACGCGACATTGCGACGGGTAACTTGTATCGGAAAAGGTCATCTGCAGGCTTATGACAACCTCCATGGAAATGTTCACTTAAACTCAGAATCTGAGCCAATTAAATCCCAACCAAATCATCAAGCTTTCTTACATTGTCGTAGCAGCCTTGCTAGCGTAAATCCTCAACATCTAACACAGTTATCGTGTGAAGCGCTGTAGCAGAGTGGTGGATTATTGAATTAGTTATGCGGTGAACGAGATTCGCAGTCTGAATGAAAATGCCCAAAAATTTGGTAAGGTTCACTGAAAGTCAGAATCTGAGTCTTCTAAGTGATTCAGGTTCCTAGGGTTCTCTAAACCATTGTTCTTAAATCGTTCTTTTAAGTTAAGATTATCTTCATTCATTTTCATTTAAAATAAGATTTTATTGCAAACCTGCGAAAAAAGTAGGGAAGTGCAATTAAGTGATTGATTTTTAGTGCTTTCATTTTGACTTGGATTTACCTTGAAAATTTTCATTTAAGTTAAGATTTTCTGATCCCAATACACTCGACTATACATGTATTTACGATAGCTTCTAGGTAAATCGAGAAGACTAGTGATACGGATGGTTTAACTTTGGCTGAATGATTGGTGATATGGAGAACTGATCTTCTTTGCTGCAACTTGCTTTAGTTAAATGGCTTAATGAAGGCAATCATAAACAGTGTATGAGGTTTCGCTTATTAAGGCCCTCAATCACAACAACTTCACTTGTCCACATTCTGTAACTTTAAGTGGCCTCCCTTGTCAATACTCTCATGCTAAGAGATAGTTCTAACTATTCCCTATGTGTCGACCTGCATCGGCATAAAATCAAAGAATAGGTACGAGCGCGCCTAAGAGAAGTTATGTCCGAGGTTGTCTAGGCTATAAGAGGTGATTCAGTATGGTGTTGTTAACAAATAACTACTCGATACAAAATTTTACGACTTAGCTAGGCACTTTAACAAAAAAACTCTATCTAACTTGCCCTGTTTACGCTTTTAGCTGCGTTTTACAATTACTTATGAATTCTTGATAGGCTGGGAAGACAATGAGTAATGAACTTGTTACAGGGCTTTATTTCAACGAACATCATCATCGTATGTGGATCTTGTACACTGAGCTCTACCCCGAGTGTATTGAAGGTATCGACAAAGACCGATACGTTGGACTATTAGAAGAGTTAAGACATACCAATGGAACACGTTATGACATCTACAACTTGCTGCTATTCAAAACAGAAACAAAATCACGTGTTTTCGATGTTTTTGAAGCACCTCAGGTCGAATAACGGGCTCTCTCAAGAACAGCTTTGTATGCATCTTAGAGAACACAGCAGTTTATTTTATAATCTAGATACTATAACTGTCAGTCGTTGGGAGAGAGGAGTGAACATTCCATCTTTGGCTAAGCAAGCAGAGATTGTTGAGTTATACGATAAAGAACTAACTAGTATTTATAGTGCAGACCCCTTATTTCTCGATGAATGTCGAAATCTGGTATCAATACCAGAAACCCAGCCAACTAAATCTAATCATCCTTATTATTCTAACGAGACGTACGAGATAAAATCTATTGATATCAACGATGACAGCTTTTATCTAGTGCTAAAAATGATATTACGATATGAGAATAATCCTAGTCTAATATTGAAGCCTCCATTGGAATCTTATCACGGCCTTGACAAGCTAAAGATAAACATAGCGACAGCGTTTAATGGACAGATCGTCGGGCATGCGCTTTTTGTAGAAACTTCTTCACAAAACATATTTGAATTGATAAACATAAAAAGTGACTTAAAAACCTTGATGTCTGGCTTAACAAATAAAACACCTGATGGAATGTTGGTTCTATCTACGGCTGGTGCGACAATAGAACTTGAAAATAGTATTATGTCATCTTATATAAATTCATTTTCGGCAAACAAAAAGCTAAGATATTTATGCTTTAGTGTTTGCAACGATAATTTTATAAAAAAGCTTCAATCTGAAAAGATTGAAGCATTTAAGATTCGCAAGTTTTGTAGTGGCGACAAGAAATTAACAATACACTCTTTTCTTTTAAGTCGCTCTGAGTTAATGGCGAATAAGTTTTTGTTAAAACTAGCAGTTATATCGTCTAATCAATTGTCTAGTTTTATTGCTAATAATGTTAGGTAGTAACAATGAATATTCTAATTGTTGATGATCAAGCCTTTATTCGTGAGTACATAAAAAATGAACTGTTATCATTGAATTATGATCACAACTTTAAAATATTTGAAGCGACTAGTGGGAACGCAGCTATTGAAGTTTTGGAAGAGTCGAGTATCGATGGTGGAAACTGTATTGACCTAGTTATAGCTGATTTAAAGATGGATAATGGCGATGGATTGTCAATAATTAATCATTTGGCAACATCGAGAGATAAATCTATATCTTTAGCAATAATCAGTTCTTCTGATATTCGCACATTGGAATTGATAAGTAACATTGTCAATGGTTTTAATTTAAATTTTGTTGGTGTTTATCAAAAGCCAATAGATGTGAATGCTTTGCTAGATAATATTCTCAAGAATCAAAATGACAAAGAACTCGCCCCAGAACCTGACGTGCCAGTTCTGTGCAATGAATATAATATCACAGAATTATTAAATGAAGACAATCTGTTTCTTTGTTATCAGCCAAAAATTGAGATTGCCAGCGGTGATATAATAGGTTTTGAAGTTCTAGCAAGATTATGTTTAAAGGGCGACGGTTTTATCTACCCTGATAAGTTCATCCCTTTAGCAGAAAGGGCTGGGCTAAATTGTCAATTGACTAAGCTCGTGTTAAATCAAGCCATATCTCAGTGGTTGTTGTTTCCCGCCTTAAAGAGTTATAGCTTATCGGTAAATATCAGTGCCGGTGAATTAATGTCCGTTGAATTTATAAATTATATTATTGGTAAACATAATTCAAATACAGACATTAAACTAATGCTAGAGTTAACTGAATCTCAAGATATGATAAACCAAGAGCAAACACTCCAGGCGCTTGCGAAACTAATCATAAACGGTATTCCAATCTCTCTTGATGATTTTGGAAAAAGTTACTCAACATTTGATCGCTTAGATAACATTCCGTTTGAGGAAATTAAAATAGATAAGGATTTTGTTTGTGATCTTGACAGTAATTCTCAACATCTTGCGATTGTAGAAGCAACAATTGCATTAGCACAAAAGTTGAAGGTTAATGTTGTCGCCGAAGGTGTAGAAACCATAGGAGTTTTGGAAAAGTTAAAAACATTGGGCTGCGATAGAGTCCAGGGCTACTACTTTAGTCCACCTATCGAAGGAAGACACTTGCTTAACTGGATTGACGAATACAATAAACAAAAAGAGGCTATATATGCCAAGACAAATTATAAACCTAAAATTAATAGAGTTCTTTAAATGTTATGACAAAGCAACTCAAAGCAAAATGTATTGCCTTTTGTTGATAGAGTTAGATTCATTACTTCAATCAGCAAATTTGTTAGGTGATGAACAGCAAAAAGAACTAAATAATTTAAATCATAAATTCAATGGTGTTTGCCGCTACCTTAAGCTTGAAAAGGATATCATAGTTTGTAAGGACATGAGTAGAATTGAGATTTTGTCTAAGCTAAGTGCTTTACAATGTTCACTTAAGGAAATTCATATTGAGGCCTTGTAATTTAGCATGCATATCTTTGGTTATTGGTTTTTTAATTACAATGTCGATAGACGTGACGTTGTGGGAGCATGCACGCAACGAAATACAGAGTGAACACCAAAGAAAAGTTGATGCTGCCCTTGATTCAGCAAGAGAAATGTTGATACAACACAAAATCATGATTGGGGCGTTAAAGTCTTTCTTTAATGCATCTGAGGAAGTATCACAAACAGAGTTCTCAATCTTTTCAAAAGACCTATTAAAGATAAAATTAGCTATTGCATTCACCCTTAACGAAGAACTAAAGCCAACTTTAATATCAGATCCGTCTTTTATTAATGTAATCTCAGCTGGCGTTATAGAAAGAAAAAATCAAGAAATTCACGATTTCCGTTTGGACGGTTTCGAAACTATACTGATTCCAATTGATGTTCCTCATATGCCTTATCTTGTTTACGCCATATCTCACGAGCGGGTTCAAAAAAAGATTGATTCAAATACTGATATGTGTGAGCACTTCATTTTGGGTGGTGCCGAGTTTGAAAATAAAGAGTGCAATCTGATCGATCAGAGTTTTTTATATGACGTGATAGGTATTAACACAGAATATAAAGTTAAAATTCAAGAGTATGGTTTAAATTATACACTAGTTGTTGGTACGCTACCTTCAGAACAAAAGCTGTTCGAAGTTTCGATGTTGCTACTTACAGCGACTATATTCGGAATTTCATCTTCTTTGTTACTTTTTATTTTCATCCAGAATAGATTAAATGTAACCAGAGAACAAACAGAAACAAATTCAAAAATTGCGTTGCTATCTACTTTGAATCATGAGATACGGACACCTATAAACGCAGTTTTAGGTTATGCTGAAATGCTTAAAGCCATGAGCTCATGCAATGCATCTGGCCAAGAGGTTTTAGAAAAAATAATATGGTCAGCAAATTTACTCAATAGTGTTGCGCAAAATACATTGATGTATTCGAAAGCGGCTACAGGCCCATTAGAACTACATTATGAAAATGTTGATTTAAATGAATTTTTAAAAAGTATAAGTGATTACTATGAGGCATTTGGTAAAACTCAAGGGAAAAATCTAATCATAAAGGTGGATGAATTGCCTTGGCCAACGTATGCTCTTGACAAAACTAAGTTCTTTCAATTGATCACTAACTTTATAAATAATTCATTCAAATATAGTAGTGGTGATAATGTCATAGTTAAAGTAAGTGTAAAGAACAACGCCTCTGTCAACAAAGGCTTATCCTGCCCTAAAGTAGATGGATTTATAAGAGTTGCCGTGAGAGATTTCGGAAAGGGAATGTCATCCGAATCTAAACTGGCTTTAAGCAGACCTTTCACCATCGATAGTAAAAGCGCTACGGCGTTAAAATCCGGCATTGGTATTGGCCTATACACTTGTAAGAAAGTAATAGAAAGCGTTGGTGGCTCTATAAGAATCCGTAGCGAACTTGGCAAAGGAACATTGGTTTTGTTTAACTTCCCATATAGAGAAGTCAGCGAAGAACACATAGTTAATGCGATGCCTGAACCTTCTAAAATGGATTTCTGTGAAAGGATAGAAAAGGAAGTTGAATCATGTGTTATAGGTGCACCTAAAAAAGTTATATTGGTTGATGATAATGTGTTTAATCTTGAAGTTTGTAAATCGATGCTTGAAATTGCTGGATTTACTGTCTTTCCAGTTCAAACAGTTGAAGAGTTATTTAGTTTGCTCAAGAAACTCGACGTCAAACCACTAATGACATCTAAACAAAAACTTACTGAATTTATTGTTCTGATGGACTATAAGCTTGGCAATACTAACGGCCTTACACTCATTAAGTCTTTGCAGACTCAAGGCTATCGCCAAATGCGATATTTTATCCTTTCTGCCAATTCCAAAGATGAAATCCCTGATTCTGAGTCTGTCAAGGATGTTGATTTTCTTGAAAAGCCATTAGATTTAGCAATTTTAAGGGAGCAATTGAACTTACCTACGGATATAGGTAATGATTGAATCTCCACTCATTTTGTTAAGAGGTGGAGTGGACCTCCACCAGTGGTTAACTATCAACTATGAATTGCCCAAAGTGAAACAGAAAGTTGGATCAAACTCCTCATTCTCTTCACCTTTATATCCCTTTGGATTACACAGCACATTGCAAGACTCAATATGATAATTTGCACTGTTATGCAAATGACCATGTAGCCAATAATCGGGCTTATGCTCTTGAATAAAAGCCATTAAATCCGAAGCGTAAGCAGCGCAGAGGATATCCGCTTTGTAGTATTCCGGAACGGATAGCATATGAGGTGCATGATGTGTAACGACAACATTAACATTACTAGTCGAATTCTTTAAGCTATCTGAAAGCCACATTAGCGAACGGTTATGAATTTCGGCAACATCTATCGATCTTAATTTAGAATAAGATGGTTCCTTTCTAATCTTTTTGTAATCTGTCATCCTTTGCTGGCATTGATAACCTGAAATTCTCGCATCACCAAAGATTTGAAAATCAGTCCAAAGTGTTGCGCCATGAAATCGCACGCCATCAATTTCAACACTCTCATTTTCAAGAACATGTATGTTGGGTTGTACAGCTCGAGTTTTTATTTTATCGATTAGACTTGGATAACGGTGCTTATAATATTCGTGATTACCTAAAACATAAATTACAGGGCACTTAAAATTTTGACGAGTTATCCAATCAACACCCTTAGTGCCTATATCAATATCACCGGCCAGAACGACAACGTCAACCTCTGATGTTGTAGCTTCAAAATCTTGAAACTCGATGTGTAAATCACTGTATAGACGAATCTTCATTACTTATCCAAATGAAAGAAATAGGCTTATTGTCAATAGGTTATAGTGAGAGTTAGAATTAATCTCAGTTAAATCCGCTGTTCAAAGAAAGTCTACGAACAAAAATTTCCATACTCGCAGGTAGTAGTAAACTTAAATTGGCCACGGTTTAGTTTCCCTGTTATGCGTATTGCACTCATTAGAAGTGAAACAGTTGTAGTACAGGTGAGTGTTTTGCCAATAGGCCACATTTAGTGTTGCAGTGTTAGCTATATGGCTATCTTTCAACTGATTCACACCAATGTTAGCTATATAGCTAACTTCACAAGCTAATCCTTCAGTAAAAAGACACTTTAGTGCAATGACGGTCGTGATGTCTACTGAACGAGGTCCACTCAATGGAATTTGACAGGCGTCTAGTTAATTACTGGCGATTCACTACATTTTTTCTTTAGATGGTATGAAACCTAATGTTTTCCAGTACATGACAATAGTAAAAATCAGCTCTCTAATGTCCGAGTCAATATCTATATTGCGTTCCTCTAGGGAACTTAGCTTGGTAGTGCACACATTAGGACGCTATAACCTTGCTAAGAGCGCTTAAACAGATTTGGTTGCTCTGTGTGCTATGGAGATACTTTGGTACCTCACCGCTGATATCAATTGCGCTTCTGACGTCTAAACCGAGCTCTTTAATAAAATTGAGGATGCCTCACTCTTAGTGTACTACATCATCAACATTGAATGCGGTTTCGAACAATAGGGGCTCTGAATTTCCGTTACTTTACTAATCGACTCCCTGGCAAGTGGTGACTTATACTGTCTAGAAGGGTAATAACTAGAGACTTAAATCTTTGAGACAAGAATTAGCTGTTAAAAGACTTTACGAGCTTGATTCAAAAGGCAGTTATGTCTTTTTGCACCGAGATTTAGCCAAAATTTTTCACGAAGATTCCCAGCGTTCATTGAACGATAGCCTGGCTCGCCTAGTAAAAAACGGATTACTCGAGCGAGTTGCGAGAGGAGTCTACGTATATGGCTTATCAAGAAACAAAAACTCCTCAAAGACAATTGAGCTTATTGCTATCGCATTAAGAAGAGGCCAGTACAACTACGTAAGCCTTGAGTCGGCATTGTCTTATTATGGGGTTATTTCTCAAATCCCAGTAGACAGACTCACCTTGATGACAACAGGGGTCAAGGGAATTTACAAGACAGATTACGGAGTAATCGAGTTCACTCATACAAAACGCTCAGTTTCAGATATTTTAAGTCAGGTGATCAACACCGATAGGCCGCTTAGGGTTGCGTCAAAGGCTGCGGCTCTGAGAGATTTGAAGCGCGTGGGTCGTAATACGCAATTGATTGATATGGAAGCGATTGTAGATGACTAAGACGAAAGAAAATTTGTGATGTACTAGTGTAGAAAGGGCTTGCTCTGGGGGCACTACGTATATAGATCCTGTAATTGAGATGGAAATCCTTCATCAAGACATCGAGTTTACATTAGATGAGTCTAAGTTGCTTGATCGACAAGTTTTAAAGCCGGTACTGAATCAGTTGAATCCCTGCAATTTCTTAGAAATGAAGTTAAGGCCAATGGAAGGGTAATTGAGTATGGAAGCTGGGACACCTCGTTTTTCAAGTCTAGCCCTTAGTGACAGTAGCGACTGTGCTAAGGAACCTACTTCGTTTAACAGTCTTTCGGCCGACACCAAATCATCTAGAGTTTCCGCGATTTTCATAAAGTTTAATAGTCCTCCAATCTCGATACTCGAAGCCCAAGTGATAGTCCTCACAACACCCTGTGGGTCGGCCTTCATTGGTGCAAAATCATAGATAGGTGCGAGCATTATTTTTCCTTGGCTTCTCATCATAGAGATGTTGCGCCCATGGTTGTCTGAGTTTCCAAAGATGATGTTCAAGAGGTCTCTTTTAACCCACTCTATGACGAAGCTCTCTACGTCAAACTGATAACCCTGTTCTTGAACCATGAAGCTGCTTTGAATTGTCTGAATCAGTGTTCTTAGGGTTTCTTCGTGGTCCAGTAGAGAGCCTGGAGGCTTTTCCAAAACCGAATACACCGACTCGACCGCTAGTTGAGTTACGCCGCCATCATCGGCCGCTAGAACATCGAAACGAGGAAGCCAAAGAGAAGGGCACTTCGGGCCCTCCAGTAACATCATTCCGTTTGTAGCGATAGTATTAAACCCCAAAGCTTCCAGTTCGCGATAATAGTGAAATTCAGCTCTAAGGATGTCTGAGTCAATTGCTGATTGCTTTCCTCTAGGGAACTTAACTAGGTAATGCACAGAATTGGGCTCTATATCCTCCCCAGGAGTTCTTAAGCAGATTTGTTTACCCTGCTTGCTAAGCAGAAACTTTGGTGCCTCGCCGCCGGCACCAGTAGCGCTTCTAACGTCTATACCGAGCTTTTTAGCATAATCGAGGAAGTCCCATCCTTTATTTACTACATCATCAACAGTGAATGAGGTTTCGCACAGCAGCGGGGCTGCACATGTTGAGGCATTAGCTTCTTTTACTCGGATATTGCCAATTGGTCCACAAGCAAATTGATGAAGCAGGTTGTAGGAAGAGGAGTCTTTTGGCAAACCATTTGCCATCCAGAACCGTTTGCCGGCACCACTGAGGATTATGTCATCAATGAATCTAAACGGTTTCTTTGTCGGAGTGTGATAGGGGAAGACAGTGACAGGCAGGTTTACTGAAAGCGCGCGATTGTCGTCGCAACCAAAATGCTCGAGGGCGTATGATTCAAGATATCTTAAAGACATTTTATCTTGTTCAATCTTTAAAATAGCCGCATCGTGCCAAGTAAAGTTTAGTTTAATTTGAAGTGTCAATTCTGCCATTTCATGCCTCGTCCATTTTTCTAGACCGTCAACTCAGTTCAGTCACGAATTGTCTCTTGGGCAGAGGGGAATAACTTCTACCGTCACCCCTTCGATTTCGCAATCGTGGATAATTTTGTTAAAGACTGACTCCGCATAGCTTGATAGGTCATTCTCACCATCTTTATATAGGTGATAGACAGTCCCTGAAGCCTGAGGCCATTCAAAGTGGCCTCCTTTGTCTGATAGCTCGGACATGTCATAGGTGCCTGATGACAGCCTCCAACTTTCTTCCAGCACAAAGGATGAGAAGACTTTAAAAATGGCCGGGCCTTTTGGTGGCGATATTCTAATAACAATCCAACCCGATGGCTTCATTATCATTGTTTAACCTCCTACTTTATCGACCAGGTGACTCCTCTTCGGCTTTGGTACCCGTGATGCAAAGAGGTCTAACTGGTCAGATTCAACGCTATTGCGCAGTGCGATAACGTCTTCGAAATTACATAAATCATGACCACCATGAATAGCAACGCTTGGAGGCCTTAATCTCCCTAGCTTTCTCAGCAACCGTAGACTAGATACTGACACCTTGGTGAGCTTACTGGCTTTATTGAAAGAGACATATTGAGGCCGAAACTCCTGAAACTTTCTCAGTCCAAAGGTTTTTAGCTCTTGTTCTGTCACAAAAATTGAATCAGTAATGTGCGAACCAGGTTTGTAGTTTGTGGTTAAAACACCAGACTTAATGGCAATGAGAATATCGACCAGGTTAAGTGCGTAAAAATCCATTATCTCGCGAAGTTCCATTAGTGATTTCTGGCAACGCTGTTTTGTCTTTTGCGTTTCTAGCAGCACTAGGACAAGGCTGATATCGATAATTGAATCTAAATGAAGGCGAGAGTGCGTCCGAGATACCAACTCTGCTTCTTGCAGCCTTTGTAGACCATCTCGGTTTGTCACCAACAACTTGGTTGCTTGTTCAACACTAACCTTTAATGTGTTGGATAAGCAGGGGGGTGATGGCCTAAACAATTGCTTTTCAAATAGGGCCTTATTTTTCCAATCACCTATCAAATTGGCTAACGTTGTGTTGATGATACTTCGAAATGTTGATGGCCATGCTCCGGGAAACTCTTTAGCTAGTTTAAGGAGCCAGTCATTTGCCGCTTCTTTGCTGGTTAGCAGCCTAAATCCATTCGTAACCGCCTGAGTTGGCAGCTCCAGTTTTGGCCATTTTGAACCCACGCAATGTAAATTGCCTGGTGCTATTGAGTAATAGTAGTTAGCCAGTAGACAGTCAGATACTTGTTGTTCAGTTAGATCTCCTGGATAGCCAGCATTTAAGTGAGGAGCGAGTAAAGCGCCACAGTTGATATTAGTACATCTCGCATCTAGCAAACTAATATCCCATTCCAGGTGCTTATTACAACACCGGCACCACTCAACAAAGTGAGCTTTGTGCACACTACACGTTGTGACAAAAGGGTTTTGTACTTCCTTCGCAATTAACTGGTTGTTGGTTATACAATCTAAACAAACTCTAGCAGTCAGCAATCGATTGACTTTGAACAGGGGGTTAAAAGTAGCACTCAGTGACTCAGTCGCTTCTATCTCAAGTAGTCTACCTGTATCAATCTTTTTGCTATTAATACCTTTACAGAGCCATTCTATCTCCTGCGCTTTATAAAGTGAGGATAGGTACTGAATACCGTTACGCTGGGCGTAGCGTAGCGCGTATCCAATACCGCTTTCATTTGGTATTGGGGAAGGCTTAATAGCCATTATCATGTCTCCAATCTAACACCTGTTCCCGATGGTGCTCCATCATTGAGTTGGCATCGGTTGCACTGAATGCTTTAGTGCAAAAAGGATTATCTTCCTGGGGGCAGTTAAGCTCGAAGCTTTTCTTTAAGGCATTAAGTAAAGATTTGCGGTCGGTAACATATGAGAAATCATAGCCGCTGAACAGTTTGTCCAAAGTACCGAAATAGTGGTTCCTATATGCAAGGCACAATCTTGCAATAATATCTTTTTCGTCTTGAGCGAGTAGAGGCAAGTTCGCTTTAGCAAAGAAGAAGTTAAAAGCTTCAAAGCATTCTATGTTTCTTGGTAAAATCTCGTGCAATTTAATCGGTTTGATTAAACGTCGAGAAAGTTGTTCGTCGTCATCATAGGTACCTTTGCTCTTACCAAAATTCATTAGACGTTCTGCTGCTCTTGTTCCCATGAACACAGTAGGCACCCTTGATTGGTCCAATAGACTGGCAAAAAATTTAAGCATTTCTTGCGTTTTTATACCATCACGCTTCGGAAGTGTGTGTTGAACTTCATCGAGGATTAGCAACTCCACTTCAAAGGCTTTTAGCAGGTAATTGAACTGCGCGAACAATTCACTAAACTCTACAGTCTTACGTGGTACTGGTGCTCCCATTGCTTTAATAAGGCTTCTTAGCAGTATCCCTGGACTATTTGTCGCAATCGGCACCTCAAAGTGGAGCACCGGTATAGTGTTCAGCTCAATAGTCTTTTTAGGAACACTTTGGTTCGTGTAGGTCTCAGCTAAAAAGGACTTCCCAATTCCAGAAGGGCCAGTAATAAGCAATCCAAAGGCTTTTTCATGCTGCCTAAAATTATAATGAACATGGTTCATCGCTTTCCAAGCCGCTTTTAAGGTAGGATGAGACGCCATAGTCAGAGGCATTTCCATGTGCGCTAGGCCATGATTATTTAATCCCATAAGTCACCCTCATTACGACGTTTAACATCTGATTCAATACCTTCTTCTGGGAGTTCACAGGTCAGATTAGCATCATAGGCAGTCCGTTCTTTAGTCACTTTATGGTGCGAAGCATTTATCCTATCTAGAGCCGATAGATGGTTTGAATTGTTGTCTTCGAACGAGCTAACAGCCTTTCCAGAGCGATTTCTTCGGGTTTTTACTTTATGCAGTTCACTATGGACTTCATTGGTATATTCGAACCCTTTGTCTTCAAGGTACACTGTTATGGCTTTAGGCTTTTTCCCATGCATTTCTTCGACCGATACTGGATGAGGCCATTCTTCTATTGACTTTATTGGTACCACTTCTTTGATAACCTGTCCGGTTTTTGGGATTTGACCTATTACTGTGATATGTCTTATATCAAAAGGGTTGTATAGAACCGTGACTTCTGGTGTACCAGAGCCATACGTTTTCATTTGTATGAAGAGCCTTTTCAACCCAAGTGAAGAGTAGTAATGATTAAAACAATAGACATAACCTCTATCTTGCAGCTTCCGAGTGTTTGGTTTTGTATATACATGAAATGCTGCAAAAACTTCGTCATAGGTCGAATCTTTCTTTGAGCGCATTACTAGACTTCTGTTAAATCGTTCCGCTGGTGTTTCGCCTGTTTGACTATGTTTGGTGAGAGTGTACTCCTGTAGAAAGCGGTTGAAATGCTTTATAAAGTCACTGACTGTCATTTTCGCTTGTTTTTTAAGGTCAACTGCGGCGTAATCATTTTTTGTTCTCTTAGGAAAGTAGCCAGGTATTCCAATCACTCTGCTTCCATCCTTCAGATTGACTTTATACCCTTGGAAAAACTTCTTCCTAAGAGTGTTATTAAATGACTCAACAAATGGTTTCATTGCCGGACAATATGCTGGGTTGTAGATCAGGTTCGCCCCTAAGTTCGAAGCTACCGATTGAAGTACGCTATTGTTGAATCCGGGTCCATTGTCTGTAACAAGGTCTTGCGGTTTTATACTGGCGGGCAAAAATTTGTCCGACTCAAAAATGGACTGAACTAAGCGGGTTGCAGATTCTTTATTTTCACTTTGTCCGAACTCTAAAACGATACCTATGGGATAACGGCTATAGGCATCAAATGCGACATATATCCCCAACTTTTCTGTCGGAAGGTTTGTTTCATCATCTATCAAGCAAAAATTCAAGCAAAGTTTATCGAGTTCAATCCGCTCACCTACATAGGTTAGTTTGACTTTCTTTAATAAAGTCCGAAGTAGTGATGCTCTCTCAGATTCATGAAGATTAGGATTTTTCAATTTTTCTTCGTACTCGCTCAATCTTCTGATTCGACGCCGATATGTGCTGTAGGAAGCAAGTTTCAAAGGCTTAGCACTTTTTTCTACACTATCTTTATATGCGTCGTAACATCCAATAACGGTAGAGTAAGTTCCCTTACAGAAATCGGTGCATATCAACTCCTCAAGAAATAGCTCACTTTCAAGATCCAGGCGGAGTGATGTTTTTCTCTTTTTGGGCGCTAGAGAATTGTCGTCAAAACCACTAGTGACCCATCGCTGCCAGTAACTGCAGATTGTCGACCGCCCGGGTAAATTCTTGTAGACAAGTTCTGGTTGCCTCTTCAACAAAATTTCTTTCATCGCTTCGTAGGCTGCAGGAGTGGTTGGTGCCAGGTGGCGTTTTGGGTCATTGACTATCTCATTTAGTGTATGTACATAGGCCAACTTCCGCTTAAGGACTTCTTGTTGCATTTCATTCAATATGCAGGGTTCTGACTTTGCTTCAAATTCTTGTAGCTCGCCATTAACTATTTTTTCTGCAAACTTGTCCATTTCATAATATTCGCGATGGTTTTCACCGGTTTCGTCGTCAAGAATAACCAGGTTTTCATCTGCGAATATCTGTGTAAGGATTGCCCCGGTATCAGTCTGATAACGTTTGAGTGTAGGCAAGGCTTGTTGTCCCATCAGCTGATCCTCCTTAAGAGCGAATCAGGGTTTAACGGTAAACACTCTTGATATTCATATTCCTGCTGTGCAAGTAGTTCATATATCGCACCTGCGGGATCAGAACTTACCGCTGAAAGGCATTGGTGTAGGTCGCTAAACGTTGTTTCTAAGGGCAGGGTATCTACATTAACGTGTTGTAGTGCGGTTTTATTTCTGTTGACGGTAATTAGCTTCAGGTTTTCCCCAAGCTCAGTAGGCAGGTCTTTGTTTGTGACAATAATAAAACCTGAAGTGGAGTGCGCTTTGATGTGTTCGCTTACCGCTTCCATTTTGGATAAGAACGTTTCATTGATGAATTCGGTATGGTGTACTTCGACGTAGTAGGAAGAGCCATCGACATTTGCCACTAAGAAGTCTGGAGTATATGTCGACTTCCGACCATTTATCCTCACATGGAGGCTTTCAGGTTGGGTGGCATAACTCTTTACCTCTGCAGATAGCTCAAGCAGGTAGGCATAAGTTTGCTCTAAGAATGAGTCAATAAAGATACTTTGACCATTCTTAGCACTGAACATCCATGTTACGTTACGTCCTCTCCGTTTTCTCGGTACACGTCGCGTATTCAACTTTTTTTCCTCATCATGTCGCGCTGAACAAATAATAGCCTATTGGCGGGTAAACAGGTGTTTGACTAGGATTTTGGGTCTTCTCCCCATTCAACGACAAAAACTCAAAAAAATCTCAGAAAAATCAGCCTCTAAAAATTTAAAAAAGAGATTTCAAAATTTTTTAAGTCCGCGTATTACGACACATTTATGTTTACTGTTACACCCAAACTCGAAAAAAGTTTTGTGGATAATTTCGGGGATAAAGCTGTTGATAACTTGATTTTGCCCAAAAAACGAACAGGGGTTCAAAAAATATATATTTCCAACTCATTGAAAAATAACAGTTAATTTTTGCGCAGATTTACACTTTGTTACAAAATACTGCTGCGACATATTATGTCAAAATTTTTTTGAAAATTTTTTAGGTAAGTATTTTCTTTTGGCGTTAACAACTTAGTTGTCAACTTAATTTTTGGTTTAACTGACGGTTAGCTCTATAGCCTCCAAAAAACACGTTTTTTTCAATTATTAATTTTTTTTAACCTAAGCAAAAGCAATGCAAATAGCTGTCTAGATGCATGTTTTTTCACCTTTGCGCTGTCTAAAATTTAAACTGCGCCCCCTGCAAATTTGAAATTTTGGGACTCAAAAAATCGATGTAAACCGATCAATGTTTTACTGAGTGAGGAAAAGGGATAAGGGAGTAAAAGTTCTTTGGTGAATTGTGAACAGCACAGCTTTACACAACAGAGAAGGGGCTTTAGGCTGTCCGGCAACATGTCATTAAGGGATTAGGAACATGCTAAAACTAGCTAGTTTTGCTTTATCAGCATTAATCACCATCACATACGTGATTGGGTTCATTTATGACGCCTCGTTTCTAGAGGCATTTCATTTGTCCTACTACGAGCTTCTTGGTTCGCCTCTCGATTACCTGACGATTGGAGGCATGTACTTAGCTTTAATTACAACTAAGAATCTCCTCGCAGTAGTTATCCTTTCTTTGTTGAGCAGTTTATTAGCGGCGGCTATAAGCAATTATTCGCACCTCTTTAATCAACTGCTCCCGAATCGATACAATTCTGCGTTTGTGTTACTAACACTAAGTCCTTTGGGGCTCATACTGCTCATGCTGGTTGTACATCATTCTGCGCGAGCAAATTCAGAGAACTACAAGAAAGATGGCAATCACATCATTCAGGTTGAGGCGGCTACCGGTCAGGTTGTGAGCTACTGCGGAAACATACTCAGATATCGTGATAACAAGACAGTTTTTTACATACCTTCTAATGATAAAACTATGGTGGTACCGGATAAAAGAGTGGTTCAAGTTTTCACGAGAGAATGTAGTCGTCAAAAAGAACAATGATTGGTGATTGGCATTCAAAATCGAGTTGTTGGTAAGTGATAAGTTTACTGTTCGGGTATTTTCTATCCGTTTTCGTTCACTCAAGATTCGATGTTTATCGATAGACTTATTGCACGTTACTGATGGCTGTCGAAATCTTGTTCAAGCAGCCCGGTAAAGGGTGTAATTTCATTCCCTATAGGTGCAATATAATCCCCAACAACATTTCACGGGAATCTTTTAAATACCGCAAAACAGTAACTTAATGGAATAAGGCTTGTTGGCATGCTCCTTGATATCTAAACGGTATGTCTAACAACAGAAAAAGGAACAACGATGGCGTTATTGCGATATGCAAATCTAGTAGAACATCGACCAGACATTCTTCTTAAGAATGCGGTCAGAGGGCTCGGTGATTTCTATAAATACCTTGATACAACCCGTAAATACCTTGAAAGCACTAAGGCTGTAAAAGCGGTCGCTTGGGAACTAATTGAAAAATCATCTGAAGGTGTTTGGGTGCATTTATTAGAACCTGATGATGATTGTGGCGATTTTGAGAAAAACGTAAAGCTCATCCTTGATGAGAATACAGAGCGGGTATACGAAGCTAGTCCAGCTCGCTGGCAAGCAGTTGGTAGTGCTTCTAAGGAGTGCCCCAAATGCGTTCGCCATGGCAAGCCTAAAATGTCATATGCAACTCAGGAACATGCGCAGGAAATTGCTAACGACCTGAATGGAAACCTGTCGGTATATCCATGTGAGCATGGTTATGGATGGCACCTGACCAGTAACCCACAAGACAATATACACTTTAAGGCTTCAAACGCTTTAGAGGTCCTTGACCGTTCGGTTGAAAATGACAGCATTCTCCTGAATCGCTTGCCTAAATACGATTACTTGGTGGTACGCCCCAATACCTATCAATTGCAATGTCAAATAAAAGCTTTGCAGAAACTACAAGATTCGCCTTCGAGGCATCATCTACCTTTACTGCGCCTCTTTGAGGGCATCAATCATGTTAAATGGCCAAATGTTCCCTTTGAAGAACATTTGTTTAACAACGATTATTTTGTACTAACTAATACTGAACGGCCAGGAACTAGTCAACAAAGAGAATTCGTCAATATTGCTTTAAATACGCCGGACTTTGCCTTTTTAGAAGGCCCCCCAGGTTCAGGCAAAACGACAGCCATTTGCGAATTGGTTCTTCAGTTAGTAAAGCGTGGTAAACGTGTACTGCTTTGTGCTTCTACTCACGTCGCTGTTGACAATGTGCTGGAACGCATAATGAGTGATGACAATGCCTGTAAAGACATGGTGTTACCAGTGCGTATAGGGGACAAATCTGACGTTTCCCAAAAAGTGAAGAAATGGCAACTTGAGGAGTTCGTAAAAACTGAGCGCACCCGTCTGGGTCAGCATCTACAGCGTCAAGAGGAACTTTCACTCAGTCAACAGCTGCTAAAAAGCAAACTGAGTGAAGGTCGTTATGTTGTAGAGCGCATGGTTTTAGAAGCCGCTAACTTAGTATGTGGAACGACGATTGGATTGCTGCAGCACCCAGACATAAAAAACAAACGTTCTTCCTCACCAATATTTGACGTCATGATTATTGATGAAGCATCTAAAACTACCTTTCAGGAGTTTTTAGTGCCTGCTGTGCTAGCAAAGAAGTGGATTTTAGTTGGCGATCCGAAACAGCTCTCTCCCTATGTTGATGATGAAGCAACTGAAGTAAACCTACAGCCATGTTTGCCACAAAACCATATAAGGAAAGCGTGCGCTGATGTTTTTGCCGCCAGCCAACCTAGCGCGAAAAAACGAAACGTTTCTCTAGTATGTGATGCTACTTCTGAAACGATTGAATTCTATCAAGCGCAAGGTAGGGCAAGAGGGGTTCCAGTTGCAACCTTAAGCAGCACACCGATGGAGATTGCAACCGCATCTATCATTATTGGTAGTGAAGAGTTCATTAATCAAAATGCGGCTAACCTTCCTTTAGATATTTCTGTTGTACGTGATTTAGATGTCATGCCAAATTTACTGGAACGGCGTTTAACTGCCTATAGCCGGAGAAGCAATCAAACCATTCACAATAGCAACGAAAGTTGGGAGGCTATGGCAGCCTGGCGCCTTGCGCGCATGTACGAGCAGCGCTTGAATGTTGAAGCTACCGGCAAGTCTGATACGGCCGAAAAGCTACAGGCTCACATTCATACATTGCTACCTTGTACAACTGAGAAAGAAACGTTCGCAGCCATTGATCGTGTTCGTCGAATCGCATTGCCCTCCATCTTAGAGTCATTGCAATGTGGCTTTGAGCGTTCCCAAAACCAAAGACAAGGAACAGCTTTATCTGATGGCCTGCTTCCTGAGGTTTTACGGCAGCGCCAGGTAACTCTTACTTACCAACACAGAATGCATCCCGACATCGCAGAGTTCTCACGCAAGCATATTTACCATGGGAAGGCACTAATAAGCCCTGAAGGACAGGCAGAAAAGCGCGACTGGGGATACAGAAAGGGCGGCTATCGTAGTCTTTGGCACGATGTTAAAGGAAAGAAAAACAAGGATGGTGCTATTTTGGCGGAATCCAAAGCGATGTTGAAGGAACTTGAATCTTTCCATCAATGGGCGTCTCAAAACCCAAACATTGAAAATGGGAGACAGAAGCCATGGGAAGTAGCCGTTTTAACCTTTTACAAAGCTCAAGAACGTGTCCTACGTAAAGAACTTCGTAAATGGTCAAAACAACCTAAAGGCATTCGTCACTTCTATCGTGGTACCAAAACTAACCCCGTCATAGATGTTCAAGTTTGCACAGTTGATAGGTTTCAAGGCCATGAAGCTGATTTAGTTTTACTCAGTTTTGCTAATGATCATCCAACGAGTTTTTTAGAAAGTCCCAACCGACTCAATGTGGCTATTACGCGTGCCAAGCACCAACTTATCGTTTATGGAAACCGTCCAGCAATGAAAAGGGCATCTGGTGTACTGGCAACTTTTGCTAGTCAGGATTTTTGGTCAACGACGATAGAAACAGAAGCAGATTCACTGGAGGCAGTATGAGCCAAGACATCATTTTGAAGCGAAAATTGGTAACACAGACCTGGCTTGTTCAAGGAGAGATCGCTACTGCTAGTAAGCGACCTGAGATCAATTGTGTATTGGCGTTTTTAAGTGAGTACCCCAACTCAAAAGCTAAGGTATGTTCAGAACATTTATTTGGCGACAAAATTGGGCGTCAAGTTGTTGCACAAAGACTGTTAGACATGGCTATCCGCCTGGAGTTGGCTGAATCGACTTACGGAAGTTACAGACTGACTGATTGCGGTCAAGAAGCGTTAGATAAAGAACAAGTAATGGTTCCCGAGGATGGGTGCTGGAAAATATGTGTATCCAATGACGCCTTGCTTCCACACAAACTAGTGAGCATAGAAGCTCATACAGAGCCAAGTGCTAGCATGGTTGGATTGGGTAAAAATTCTAATAATCTCATAGCGCGAAAAGACAGACTTGTACCGATCCCGCCCATTATTAAATCCATTGCTAATCTGCAAGCTCAACCGATAGCCGGCGGTGATGAAGTCAAAGTAAATGTTATCGAAAACAAAGGTGAGAATTTACAGGACCAGGACAATCAATTCCAAATCGAATGGAACATTACCAGAGGTTCCATTTCGGTGAAGAAGGGTAAAGAGGTCATCCACACTAGAAATGTTGAGCCTATCGATCGAATGAAGGTTTTGAATTTGTTTTTCGATGGTGAGGGCCTACTCAATCAGTGGGACGAGAGCACTGAAACGCTTTCTGTTAATTTCAATGAAACAACTGATGCTGAGCGTATTAGCATGAAGCGAAATGTCAAAATTGCTAGACCAACTATTTCGCCAAATTCATCGCCAGTTTCAATGGCCGCCCCCCAATCATTTGAGCCTCTAACTTTGCAAAATTTGAACATATCGGCAGATTCCGATACCGACGCGTACGAATGGGCATTGTGGAGACTAGCAAACAGCATCAACATGTATGCATCAAAAGATAAATATGAATCATGGAAAGAGAAGTCACAGGCTCCATTTGCTCGCTTCGAGTTGTCACTTCCAAGTAGAGATGAGCTTGCCAGTAGTTTGTGGTTTGAATCAGACAAGCTTTCACAAGCTAACTGGCAGGTGATCGCCGCCAATGATTGGAACTTGTAAGGAGACAGAGAGATGAATTTAATTAACCGTTTTACAAAGAGTGAAAGTCAGGAAGTGGATCAATCAAAGGTAAAGCTTCCACCAGTTTTTATACCACTACTGACAGATAATGCCTCAACGCCATTATCTAACAATGGTTCGGTGTACGCATCTAACTTACAAGAGTTGGCTGTAGAGCTAATAGACTCAGCGAAAGAGTCAGTTGTTCTTTGTACATTCCTGCTTGCCGATGAACGGGTTGAAGCAGCTGTATACGCCGCGGCTATGAGAAAAGTCAGAGTCTATCTTTTGTTAGCTTGTGAGACTCGTTTAGAAGGGGCGGAGCCTGACGATGATTTTGGGAAAAAATGTCTCACACAGCATAAGTCGATGTTGGCAAAGTTATCTGGCCACGTTCATTTTGCTTCTGCACCTCATTTTCACGCAAAGGCCATTTTAGTCGATGCATTACAAGGGATTGATCATGCGAAAGGCCTGCTGTTGACAGCCAACCTGACTAATGAAGCACTGACTCGAAATGAGGAGTTGGCAGTATCTCTTAGCAAACAGCAAATATCAGAATTTATAGAAATTTTCCGGTGGGCGATTTTTGAAAGTGCAGAGCATCACATGATAAACAAGGGAGAATTCGCTTCATACAAATCACCAGGGAATGTTCATTTCCCTAATCAACTAGAAGAAGTCCTTTTCACTTCAAGTGAAGGTGCCACAATACGTGAACGAGCACTTCAGATAATACAACAAGCCGAAAGGGAACTTATCGTTTCCAGCTTTGGATGGCAAGAAGAGCATGTTCTTATTGAGGCAATCTGTAATAAAGCTCGTGCGGGAGTTAAAGTAACTGTTCTTGCACGTCAAAGACCTGCTGCCATGCCGGCGTTGTTAGCTATGAGTAAAGCGGGTGCTGTAGTTAAGTGTTTCAGGTGGTTACATGCCAAAGCAATCTGTGCAGATGGAAACCGCGCAATGATTATGACAGCCAACCTACAATTACATGGCATGGACGAAGGCTTTGAATTAGGTATTCCATTAAAGGGCAGCCAAATTTCAGAGTTGCAAACGTGCTTAAACAGCTTTATTGCTAAGGATCATAAAGAGTTGCACACAAACATGTCACTGGGACTATTGTCAGGAAGCTTCGAGGTTTGGGAAAACGACCAGTTTAAAGAATACTCTGCTAAAGATTCAGAGATTATTGAGCTTAAGCCCTTACAGGCTGAGTGCCTTTCCCAAATGAATCTTAAACAACAAGTTCCTAAGGTAGACTGGCGAAGGAATACTAGTAGCAAGATTGAGTTTAAGTGGATAGTAAAACCACCAGTCATTTCTGCTAACAAGCCAGAGCATTATATGCCGACTGTTTTGCCCGATTCGGAGATGAATGAGCAGAAAGTGAGTGTTCCTAAAGTAAGTTATCAGCCTAAAGTGGTTAAACTTACCAAAAAACAATTGGCAATCACTGTACGCAAGGAATCTGAACTAGCTTTAGCCGAAGCTTTAAAGAAAAATGAGTTTCCTAAAGCTGTAGTTGTACTTGAGGCTTAGCTATGACAACAAACAACAATACTTTACTTTGCTGGCATTCTAAGCGAGCAGGAGTTGAGGTACTCGTTGAAGCAATCAAGTGTCTTAAGAATCGTAGGGTTCTTATAAATAGAGCTATTGTATTGGTGCAGACTGATACCGACAGCTCCCTTTATTTGAACCATGAATTTGGAGACATAGGACTTAGGTTTATAACAGCAAGTCTAGAAAACCCAGCTAATCACAATGAAATTTATCAAAGATTAGAGACAAGCGTTTTACCTGAGCTAAAAGATGTCGCCAACCTTCATATCAATGTATCGCCGGGGACTCCGGCGATGCACGCTGTATGGTTAATTTTGCACGCTCGAGGCCACTTTCCATCAGGAACTAAGCTTTGGTCATCCCAGTTTAATCCTGATACAAAAAGAACAAGCATTTCTTCGGTTGACTTCAATGTTAATACTTATTTAGCTGAAATATCCGCAATTTCAAACAGCGAGGGCAGTTATGCCCTCTACGGAGTGGATCCAAAATCTGCGGCTAGGCGGGAAGCTTTAGCAACATTAAAGGAGTTTGCTCAAGTACCCAAAGCCCCTTTATTGGTCTTAGGTGAGCGGGGGACCGGGAAAACCCGTTTAATCGAAAGTGTTGTAGGTATAGTTAAACAGAAAAAGGTGGTTACCTTAGCTTGTGGAGGTTTGGACTCCCAGGTGGTGGACAGCATGCTTTTTGGTCATGTAAAAGGTGCCTTTACGGGCGCCGAAACGCAAAGAAGCGGCCTGTTAAGGGAAGCTGAAGGAAAAGTTTTATTTCTCGATGAAATCCAAGACTTACCGACTAGTGTACAGCGTAAACTTGTTCGTGTATTACAAGATAACCACCACTACTATCGTTCAGTTGGTAGTGACAAGGAAGAGACATCTGACTTTGAATTGGTTTGCGCAAGTAATAAAACCATTAAGGAACTAGCCACAACTTTGGATGCCGATTTCTTTGACCGGATCTCCATGCTAACAATCACAATCCCTCCGCTGAGGATCTGTCGAGAAGACTTACTAGACGACTGGCAAAAAATATGGGGAGAAGTAAACGTCAATCCTAGCTTGCCAAAGCATGCGCCTACATCTAGACAATTGAATAAACTTTTAGAGTCGTCGTCATTGGCCGGCAATCTTCGAGACCTGAAGAAGCTTGCTTTTATTACCTGTGCATACATGAATAGCTATAGCCCAACTGAAGCACTGTCCAAAGCCATCTGCTCGCTACAGGCGTTTGACGACATTGAGGAGAATGAAGGAACCAAATTTAGTTTTGGGGACTTGTCTAATACGACCAAAGATGAATTAGACAAGCTATTTAAGTATGAGCTAGCAAGGGCTGCGAAACGCCAATTTGGGACTTGGAGTAATGCCGGTAAAAACCTTCAGGTTGACCAGAAAACACTACAGAAGTACATGAAAAATGATAGCTGATAACTTTTGCGGACTGATACACATCTCTGGAATGCATTAACGATGCTTCGCAATATAAATTGCATTTTTGACCATTCTAGCGACTGCTCAAATGCATCAGCCACTCCTCTTTTGGTTAAAAGTTGCATTTACAGATCGGTTAACTAAAGGGGGAGGGCCAGTGTGTTACGCTTATCTTTCTTTGTGTTCTACACTAATAGTTCTACACATTAACAAGGACGTATAATGCTGATACTTACCCGAGCGGAAGGCGAATCGCTCTACCTAGATAACATCTACGACGCAGACGGCAATCAATTGCCTCCCATTGAAGTGATCAATATGGGAAAGAATAGCATTGGCGTACATGCTGCCAACTCAATCACTATCTTAAGATCAGAAGTCCATCACAGAGCCAAAATAAAGGAGCTCAATGCACGGTATCGAGACAATGTTTGCTTAGCTGACAATGATGAGTAAAATCGCTTCTTTTCTAAATAATGCAATATCGCAAAGCTGGGCATTCAAAGTAGAAAAGGCCGGGGTTAATCTATTACTGTGAGTGCAGCACAATGTTCTCCCAACTTTATCTGGCAAACTATCCACTAGCATGAAAATGCCCCTTTTCGTGTTTCGCATGACTGAACTAGCTTTGGTAGGTACTTGCCTGTTGACTTAATTTTAGTAATGCTGAAAAGTGTCTATTGTTCTAGGGGCATACCAACAACTTGCTTCTATCAAGATCTACACAAGGACATGAATAAATTGGCAAGGAATAATAACCAGATCGCGTTGGCTGATGTTTTAAGGGAGTTTGAAGAAAACGGCACTACCTTTACCGCTGAGATGGTAGCCCAACGCACCACGTATAGTAAAAACTCCATCAACAAGTACATTAATGAGAAGTTGCTTGATAAGTACATTTTTCATGCTGGTTCACGTGCCAAATACCGAATTGAAGGGATAAGTGTCTTATCAAATGACGAGTTCCTTGCGGTAATGAGTCAGTCAGCGAAAGCTAAGCAAAAAAAACCGGAAGAGCAGTTTCACGACAAGCTGGTTAGTCGGAGTCTCGATGCGTTTACTTTAGCGCTGGAGGTATATAACCGACCAAGTATGAAAAATCGTGTTGAGGCCTTCGCAATCATGATGGTCAATGCTTGGGAACTGTTACTCAAAGCAGAAATACTCAAGGCTGAAGGGTATGAAAAAATTTTTTATGATGGGGATAAAAGTATATCTATTTCAGATGCGGTTAAAAGGAGGCTGCAAGAAAAAGATCCTGTCAGAATCAATTTAGAGACGATTATTGATTTACGTGACCACGCCATCCATTTGCTGATACCAGAATTACAGCCACAATTGTCCCGGCTTTTTCAAGCAACCGTTCTGAACTATCAGACACGTTATAGGAATGAAATGGGTAATGCCCCTCTTGCTGGGCAAAGTGTGGGTATGCTGAGTTTGGTAGTAGATGGCCCCGCTCCAGAAGTAGCATTAATTCAAAAGTTGTATGGTAAGCATGCAGCTCAATCAGTATCGAAATTCATTCAGCGCTTTGACGAAACATCGAAGAAGGTTGATTCTACGGAGTTCTCAATCCCGGTTGACTACAGGCTTGCGCTTGTTAAACGGGAAGATGAAAGCGATCTGTCACTTAGTGTAGGTGATGCCGGTGAAGGGGCTATTATCATCACGAAGACTAAAGATCCAGATGCTACACACCCCTACCATACGAACGAGGCCCTTGATGAAATAAACAAACGGCAGGCAACTATTTCAATCAAGAGTGGCGCTTTTCAGGCCGTGCTGAATAAACACAAAATTAATAGTCAGCCAAAGTCAGATATGCGTTGGGTGATTGATGGGAGACCTCGCTATTCTGAAAAATTCATTAGATGGTTTGTGGACAACTTAAAGCAACCCAAGTGGCTGGAATCTGCTAAGGAATTTAGACGCAGCCAACTTAGGAACAAGAGCTGATATGTCAGAAATAAAGTTTGATCGTGAGGCTCTAGATGGATGCCTATTCATCGGCGTCGTGTACGACTTATACCAACCGCTCTACTTTCGAGATTTTGAATTTGGAACAACTCCTTCCGACGTGAACTACGTTTTGCACGTCCATCACAGGGCAAGTGCCCTGAACGATACATTTAAGTCACTTGAAACTATCTACCAACTATTGTCACTGACGAATCTTCCGGTTGAAACGCCACTTGGAAATATTTCACGTTACAACTGGGTTCGTTCGATTCTAGATGTCATGTTAGGTAGAGTAACGTCGATTAGGGATTGCGTATTTCTATTGATTGAATCGGTTTGTGAGGTTGGCCTGTCTCCGCGAAAGGTATCCAGAAAAGCGTTAATTAGGAATAAAAAAATAACTAACAATAGGTTAATAGAGCTAATAGATGAAGTGGCTGAAACGGGAAAACATTTGCGTGAGGAAAGAGATAGACTTTTTCACCGGGGAGAGAGAAGAACTTTGGGGAGCCTCCCAGAATTTTATTATGCGGCAAGTGCAATGGAAGCTTTTGGAAGTTCAGGCAAGCATACTGGACCGGACGGCGAGGAATTGGTTCTAGAAGCGGAGCACAAAAATGTTATCACGGAGATAGAGGTCGATTTCCATCAAGTTGTAACTGTTCTGTCGGCAACACTCACAGAAATATTTTCAAACCTTTACCCGGTGTTTAAAGAGACATTTATTGGAAAGATGAAAGCCGAAGATGGTACAAGCGAAGTCGCATTGGGTTTAATAGAGCGAGCGGAATACTACAACAGTAAGTTTTATCAAAACTAATCTATTGAAACAGAATTTGTTGAGCATTCACGACTATGATTGTTGCTATTAATGCCGGAGATGTGGTTGCTTGTTAATTACTCGATTTATTAGCGCTTAACTGTTTCTCAAAGTACTATTTTTCGAACTGTAGAGGATGGGTGGGTTTGGCCACTAGCTGAGAATCCTTGCCACACATAAAGTAATCCGTAAAACGCTAATCAAGCAAAGCCAATGACTCATTTTTGTCCAATTTCTAGTTATGGCTCTTCTAGTTATGCCTCTCTGTAGCAATAGAGCTGAACTTAGGCAAACCCACTAGTTCAAGAAAGCCGCATTGCAGATGAAATTACTTTCCTTTGTTAGCTCCCTCTTCTAACACTTAATCCTAGGAATGTCTGACCACCGTGTCGTATATCGCGGAGTTAGAAAGTCTCGCCTCATTTGCCATTTCGGCTCAACGCCTTGGCCAGCTACAAAAAGCGAGTCAGCTCCATAACGCGCATTGATACAATCAAGCGCCTTCATTAGAGTCGAACTCTTAGGTTGATTGAATAGATCTTGTTGGAGGTGCTTTTCGCTACATAGCTCAATCAGGCCTACGCCAACTTTGTAGTAACGTACCCCTGGTTGAAATCTAAGGCTACTGTAGTGCACAGCCTTTTCTATCAATTCGCATGTATCATTCGTTAGTATCTCGAGGGGGAGCGTGATTTTGAATCCTGTCGGACGCTCATCAAACGGTGAGTTACTCGCAAAGACAAGCAACGTTTTGCAAAGGGAGCCTTGTTGTCTTGCTTTGGCTGCTGCGATGGCGACGTGCTTGGTGATAGCTTGGAGTAGGGATGCTTTATCAGAAATACGGTTACCCATACTCCTCGTTGAAAAAATCTGCTTTTTATCAGCCCTTGCAGCATCCCAGCCTTTGCATGGAATGCCATTGAGTTCTCTTACTGTGCGCTCGAGTTCAATACTAAATTGCTGACGCGCAACACTCGGTTCAAACCGGGCCAAGTCTAATGCTGTATTGATACGAAGAGCCGCGAGGCGTTTTGCGATACGCTTACCCACTCCCCATACATCTTGAGTCTCCATTTGCTCGAGAATACAACTGCGCTGCCCATCTGTGGTGATAGCACAAACACCGGCGTAGCCTGGTAGGTGTTTAGCCGCATGGTTTGCTACTTTGGCTAGTGTGAGAGTCTCTCCTATACCTACACACACCGGCAACCTTGTTTCTTTCCATACGGCTCTGCGGATTTTATGGCCGTGAGATATTAGACAGGGGATAGCCGGGTAAACATTTCTGAAAGATAAAAATGACTCATCAATACTATAAATGTGTTGTTCAGGCGCAAACCGACCAATAACTTCCATCATGGCGGCAGAAAGAGAGCCGTATAGTTCATAGTTGGATGACAGAGCAATCACGCCTTTCTGCTGACATAATGATTTTACCTGAAAGTAGGGGACGAACTTACTTATCCCCGCTTCCTTGGCCTGACGATTAGCCGCGACAATGCACCCATCGTTATTGCTGAGCACCACTATTGGCTTTCCACGCCATTCAGGTCGAAACACCTGTTCAGCACTGCAATAAAAGGAATTAGCGTCGACCAAAGCAAACAAGGTTATTAACTCCTGCTCAGTATCGAGCTTTGCCTGTGACAGCGAATTGAACGAATCACCACGCCCTCAATAGTAAAGGAATCATGCTCAAAAATAGGTGTGTTCATATGAGATTCGTTCGCAGATATCAACTGCCTGTTGACTGTATCTATGATTTTGCAAACAAAGCAGCCATTGTAGTTCGCAACGATAATGTCTTGGTTTTTGACGGTTACGTGCCTATCTACAATGAGTATATCTTGATCAAAGATGCCAACACCTTGCATTGAGTCGCCACTTGCCTGGCCGATAAAGGTGGCGCTAGGGTGTTCAATAAGCAACTCATCGAGGCTTAATGGCAACTGTTTATAGTCCGTTGCTGGGGACTCAAAGCCGGTTATCCCGGCACTGGCTAAAATGGGTATGACTTTCATTTATGGCTGACACTGTTTATTTGTACAGTATTTTAGCTGAATTTAGTTTTTTGGCAATATTCGGGAGCTTTCCTTGTGCATGCTACAGCTCGGTTCAGCGAAAGGTCACAATCCGTTTTGATTTTTACCACCCAAATAGCCCTACACCAAAGTCCGCTAGTGTGCAGATTTTGCTAGCTTTTCTCGGCAAAGTTATTTAGCTTACCGAAGAGACATATCAAGTATCGGCGAGAAATGAAACCAAGGGTTGGTCTTTCAATCGCTGTAATGTCATAAACATGGAGGTTTGTATGAATAGGGTGTACGCGGGCTTAATACGCCGAATCGCATTCGCTTTGGCTTTTACCGTGCTCACGCCTAGTGCCATTGGTCATAGTGGTGCAAAAGATGAAAATGGTGGCCACCTTGATAGGTCAACCCGTACATACCATTGCCATACCCAAGACTGTCTGCTCCCAATTAATGGCGCTGCTGCAACTAATTACCTTTCGATTGTGTCTTTCAATATTCAATTTCTGGGTAACTTTAAAGACCGCGATGATAAGGCGCTAGCTCAACTATTAGCGAATGAGGATATCGTCGTCATTCAAGAGCTCGTAGCACCACCTTACGATGGTACCTTTCCAGACAACACCTCATACAAGCCAGATGTTGAAGCTCGGCGCTTTTTTGAAGCTATGTCCTCATATGGGTTTGATTACATTCTGTCAGAAGAAGACACGGGCACGAATGACACCATACACCTTAATAGTGCTGCAACTGAATGGTTTGTCACGTTTTTTAAACCAGACAAAGTGCAATATGAACCAAGCTTGCCAAAGGGGTTCTTAGCGGCAGATCGCTCCAATAACGATAAGTTCGAGCGCGTCCCATACGCTACTCCGTTTAAAGCAAAAGCGACGGGGAATGACTTTGTCCTGATATCTGTCCATCTGCAACCTGGCACAAGTAAGAAGGATGAGGTACGCCGTAAAGGTGAGCTATTCGAAGTAGCCAAATGGATAGAAGAGAACGATTCTGTTGAACGAGATTTCTTTGTATTAGGCGACATGAACTTCGAAGACTGCGATGAAATCTCAACGATTTTACCTGACGCATTGTCTGCACTAAATGCAGGGGATAGTTGTCTCATGACCAACACTAACGTTAATAGTCCCCGGCCGTATGACAACGTCATCTTTCCGACCTCAAATACAAGTAGTTTGTTTTTGGGCGGGCAGTTTGAAGTCATCGACTTAATAGATGAGATGAAAGATGACTGGTTTGAGGATTTTACGACTCCATACCCAGGCTCCCCGTACAACCACAATGCATTCAGGGCTCGGTATTCTGACCACCATCCAGTTCGTTTTAAGGTCGTACTAACTGGCGATGATGATTGAGTTGATAGAGATGAACAAGACAGATTTGGCGACCATGATGCCCCAAGAAAGTACTAGCTCATGAAAAACTTTTACACCGAGCATGTGAAAGCACTCTGCACCCAATACAACGCACAACGCTTTGAAGATGTGCATCAATCATGGCAAGACTTTTGGCCGACAGCCGAACAGCGCGTGCTTGATGTCGGGGCTGGCACCGGGCGCGATGCAAAGTGGTTTTCCCATCAAGGCTGCGAAGTATATGCACTTGAACCTAACGATGAAATGCGCGCAGAAGGGAAGCGCTATACCCAATCACACAGTGTGACCTGGCTGAATGATAAGTTACCCGAGTTAAAAAATATTCTTTCACTGGGTGTTCAGTTCGACGTTATTCTCGTCAGCGCGGTGTGGATGCATTTGGCTGAGTCCCATCGTCAGCGTGCATTTCGAAAGCTCAGTAACCTTTTAGCACCCAACGGAAAGTTGATTATTACACTTCGCCATGGTGAGTTTGATGATGGTCGCGTCAGCTATCCGGTGAGCGTCAGTGAGCAAGAAACACTTGCCAAGATACATGGCTTGCAAGTGGTTCATGTACAGAGCGCGCCGGACAATATGAAGCGCGACGCAGTTAACTGGGAAACGGTTGTAATTAATATGCCCGACGATGGTTCGGGGGCACTGCTTAAAATTCGGCATATTTTGGTTAACGACAGTAAAGTCGCAACCTACAAACTCGCGCTCCTGCGGGCATTGGTCCGAATAGCTGATGCGCATCCTGGATGCGTTATAGATAAGACGGACGGTAAAGTGGCGCTTCCATTAGGGCTTGTATCGCTTTACTGGACCAAGCAATATCACCGCCTTCTATCTTATCCGCTAAAGCAAGGCAGCGATGATGATTACCATGAGAGTCATAGCGGAATTCAACAGAGCAGCAATAAAACGAAAGGGCTGGGTTTCATCAAAGATAACTGGCGCTCTTTGAATAGCCTTCTCCATACCAATGACTTATCTATCGGCGCGTTGTTTCTCGGCCAAGAGGCCCGAGCAGTGACAGGTACACTCTCTGATTGTGCAGCAACAATACGCGATATGCCGGTTAAGCATTTATGGCACAAAGATAAAGCTAACCATTTATTTCAGGTCAATAAGCTAACCGTCCGAAAAAGCGACCGAGTGATAATTGATAGACAATACCTCGAATCTTTCGGTGAATTCATTCTCGATGAACAGTTTTGGCACAGTTTAAAGGTGTTTGGAAGTTGGATAGAGCCACTTATTGTGAATCAGTGGATAGGGCTGATGCAAAGTTTCGCGTTGAACAAATCAAGACAAGTATCACTTGAACAGTACTATCAAGCACTACAATGGGAAGACGCTAAGCATGATACCAGAGCTGTGCGACAACGCGCAGACGAGTTAATACGTCAGAAAAGTAGGTTGGAGTCAGTGTGGAGTGGTAAAGATATTAGTAAAAACTATCACATAGACCATTGCATACCATTTGCTCACTGGCCAAATAACAATTTGTGGAACTTGCTTCCATCGTCAGTAGCTGAAAATCTGCGCAAGAAAGATAGGGTGCCTAGTGCAGCACAATTACAGCAGTCAAAAAATCGAGTTTTGGAGTGGTGGCAAGAGGCCTGGAGTAATGAAAATGAAAAGCAGAAGTTCATGATTCAAAGCACTATGGCATTGCCAGGTCTAGCTATAGATACTCATAGCTTTGAAGATGTATTTGAAGCTATGAATTACCAGGTTAAAGGTGTTAAGGGTAAATTCTTGTTAAGTGAATGGCATGCGTAAAAGTATAATAGGTTAGAGCGTCTAGCTCTGAAAGCCCCATTCCAAGCTAGCGCATTTATGTATCACACTTTACTGATGGGAATTTGACCTATTTTGTTCTAATCAATGTATTGTCTAGTGAAATGGGGACTTACCTATCTGTCAAAGAGTTATCTTGTGCTTAAAGAGTCGAGCCCACCGTTTGTAATTGAACGAGAACATCACTTTCCAGATATTAAGTCGGACCGATTATGAACCAGAGATTGCTCAGATCAAAGTAGTGATGTGAGTCGAGGATTAACTAATGGGAAGTTTTGCAGACATAAATATTAACAGCCACGAGCTTCTATCTTGGAAAAACACCTATGATGAGTGGTTTTTCACCAAGCAAGATAGGGTGCGGGAAGTTCACGATGATGAAGGGCTGCAAGATTTCATTGGATATAAGATTAATGCAAAAACTCTGAAGAGGCGTTTACAGCTTGCAGGTTACGATTTGAGATTTGCTGAACAGGATTTTAATGACGTTAAAAGCTCTTGGATCAAGGAAATGAAAGAGACCTTAGAGTTATGCAAAAGCAATAAAAATGGCATCTATGTTGATGATGTTGACCAGATACTAGCTGATTTAAAAATTGTTGAGAGTCATAGTTTTCAAGATTGGCTGCAAACACTTCCCAAAGTATTTGATAAGTCGAGTGCGGATTTAGATACCGATTGCTTTAATCCCAAAGTTAACATTGATGGTGAGCCACTACTGTCATTCATGCTCTCTGCATTTCATAGTGTTTATGATGAACATCAGGGGTTCGCTGGTACTTCATTCCCATGTAAGTATGCTGAAACTTATGCCGTGGTTCTTTTAGAGCATTGCGATGACGAAGCAGAGTGTGTGCTTGATATCACTGACATAGTTAACGATGGATGGGTTACCGATTTTGACGATATTGCTGAGGTTCAGGCAGGAGAAACAAAGTTTCATCAGAACTTTTATGCTTCTTTGAATGAGCTAGCAGTTCTAAACGAATCAACGGAAAATGCAACACTACAAAGAATGGTGTTTGCCAGTGTGATTACTGCGATGGAGGCGTATCTGTCTGACACAATGAAAAGCCATGTGTTGAACCAAAGTGCAGTTAAGCGACGATTTGTTGAATCACATCAGTTTTTTAAAGAAAAACTAGCTAAGAAAGACGTGTTTGCGTTTTTAGACACACTTGATAAGACGCTAAATACGGAAATCGATAAAATCTCATTCCATAACATTGATACCGTAAAAGATCTGTATCAAAAAGTTCTGGCCTGTGATTTCCCAGAGGATAAATTGGATCAACTAAGACAGTCGGTTTTCGTTAGGCATGACATTGTGCATCGCAATGGAAAAAAGTCAGATGGGTTCTCTGTTAATGTGTCTCAGCAGGATGTGATTGAGCTAATTGAGTTGGTTAAGAGTCTTATCAGAGACATTGATCAGCAAATTCTAGATGGATTATTGATAGATTGATAGCTAACTGAAAATTCAACAAAATATATGAGTTCCTGTTCATTGAGTATGTGACCTATGGCATGATTAACCTGTTCATAGATACAGGAATTTTGAATGGCACAGCAGATCCTCAAATCGAGAGTCAATTTACTGGGTAATTGCAAAGGGATTGTGCTCGGAAAGCACTCTCTCAAGATTGTTTACAAGTCCCGTACTCAAAGGGTGAATTACTCAGAAATACTCGGTTTTTGTACGATAGAGCGTTCATTGCTTGGACATAAGTTTGAGATAACTACAGATAGTGGGGTTATTAATGTCAGTGGTCTTAGTCATCTAAAAGTAATCCCACAGTTCAACACTATCAATTTCAACATCAAGTCATTCATAGAGACGCAGATTAAAGATACTTACAGTAAGTTTTCAAAAGCTGCTGTTGGTCAGTATCTTCGTGAATCTAAAATCTCCGAAGTTCAGTCTATAATTGAGCCAATGGTTCGTTTGTTTAACAAAAATAGTGAATCTTGGAGTTCGCACATATCGCAAGAACATTTCGATAGAATGAAAAAGTTGGCTGAGCTAAGCCCTTTATCGAAATCTGCTGAATCATTAAGAGCTATTCATACCAGCAGAGTGCTAGAAGGTCGTGAAGCTTTTTACGACAGCATTGAGAATAACCCACTAACACCAGAACAACGTTTGTCAGTTGTACAGCATGATGATTACAACATGGTGCTTGCGGCAGCGGGTACTGGTAAAACATCAGTTATGGTCGCTAAAACAACAGATATCTTGGAGCGTGGTTTAGCAAAGCCTAACGAAGTTATGGTTTTAGCATATGGTCGTGAAGCTGCAAAAGAACTAAAAGCTCGCTCCAAAGAAAGACTCAAGAAAGCAAACATCTCATATGACTTAGATAAACAAATCTCAACATTCCACAGTCGTGGTTATCAGATAATCGCAAAAGCCCAAAAAATGTCTGTTGAGGAATTCAAAAAACTCAGAATGAGTCGATTAAGAAAAGATGGGGCTCGTAAGGAGTTCATCAATAACTGGTTGGTAACGTTCATAGAAGACAGCGAGGATAATCTAAATGCATTCATTGAAACTGTTTACTATGCATATAACCCGTTCTTAGCCGAATCTGAAGAAGCTCATCAGGAAGCTCTAAAAGGCAAGAAATACATCACGCTTAATGGTGTAGAAGTTAAAGGTTATCAAGAAGTATTAGTTGCTAACTGGTTGTTCAAAAACGGTGTTAACTACAAATATGAACCAAATTATGGAAATGAGATTAGTAAGGATATTGGCTTTCCGTACCATCCTGATTTCCAAGTTAGAGATACGAATGTTTTCATTGAACACTTTGGTATAGACAAAGACGGTAAGACTAGAGCGGGTATCAACAATATTAAGTATAAACAACAGATTAAAGAGAAGATTGCACTCCATGACGATATGGGTACAAGGTTGGTTAAAACATTCCATTATAATTGGTGTGATGGTGAGCTTGAGTCAGAGCTAGAGAGGCAACTTGTTGATTATAAAGTCGAGTTGAGTCCAATTTCGAAAGAACAAATTATTGCTGCTGTTACGCAACAGAATTTTATCAAGAATGCAGTTAATGAGTTAAGTGCTACGTTGGCTGCTGTTCGTTCAGAAGCTATCGAAGGCTATGAAATACAAGCTCGTCTCGAAAAAGCTGGCGTTCAAAACGCTAAAAGCCATATGTTGCTGATTGAGAGTTTACGTCAAGCATATGTTGCTGAGCTTAGAAGTAGAAACCAGATTGATTACGACGATATGATTCTATTAGCGACGGAGTATCTTCGTGATGGAATGTTCGAGCCTCAGTGGAAGTACATCTTAGTTGACGAATTCCAAGATATCTCTGTATCTCGTTGGAACTTCTTACTTGAATTACTCAAAGCCAAAGACAGTAGTTTAACGGTTGTTGGAGATGATTGGCAGGCAATCTATGCATTTACTGGTGGTAAGTTAGAGTACACGACGAGGTTTAAAGAAAAGCTAGGCAATCATGCTCTAACGATGTTGCAAAAGACATTCCGCTATAACAACAGTATTGCTGATACTGCTGGTGGATTTGTAATGAAGAATCCAGAGCAGTACAAAAAGGATATAGTTACTCATACTCAGGTTAATAGCTCTGAAGTCTATCTAATGGATAATCAAGATGATGAGAAAGATCCGTTACTAGCCACGTTGAATGTAGTTGAAAGAGCCATGCTTGAAATCTACAAAGAAGACCCACAAGCTTCTATTAGTATTTTGTCGAGATACAATAAAACGAAGAATGCTGCCAAGGAAAGATTTGGTAGACACAGTGGTTTTAACAACATTGATTTTTGGACATTGCATGGTTCCAAGGGTCTTGAAGCTGATTACTGCTTTATCTTGGATTTAAATCAGGGATTTTTTGGATTTCCAAGTGAAAGAAAGGAAAACGAAATTGTCAGCGCATTGATGCCTACCATTGATATCTATCCGCATGCTGAAGAACGTCGCCTATTCTACGTAGCCATCACCCGCTCAAAAAAACGATGCTATCTCATAGCTGATCCTAAAGAGCCGTCAGAGTTTGTTCTAGAGCTTCTTAGACCTGAATATCAATTGAATATTGTGTCAGAGCACTTTACTCCAGAGAAGCTAGCTGCCAGAAAATGTCCTAAGTGTAAAACTGGGTACATGAAACCGAAGTGGGGTGCATGGGGTGTGTATGAGTGCTCTACAGGTTTAGGGTGTCTCACTGAAGCCGTTGATTGTGATGATTGCGGCGGTATTGCTATCAAAAAGGAAAACTACGGTGAGTGCATCAGCTGTAAATCCAGGTTTCAGCTTTGTCCTAACTGTAAAGCCCCGAAAGTTGTGCGAGCAAATAGTAAGAATAAAAGACTCTTCGTGGCATGCAGTTCATTTCGTGGTGATAAAGATAAGTCATGCAAGTTTACGGGCCCACTTAACCCAAGACTACAGCAGCGATTAAAAGAGAAAGATAGAGTTCCTTTTAACTAAACCTTATCCACAATAAGAAACTGATATGCCAAAAACTAAAACGCCCCCAACAGATAACTTGTTGGTAAAGAGAGCTGACATTACTAGTTGTCACTTTATAACTCAGAAGTGTCCATAGGTGTGTCTGAGGCGATCAAGTTCAACACATCTTTGCCCCAAAACGAGTTAGCAGTGAGATTCCCTTCTAACTCTAATACTTCGTGATTGACAAAATTTGAGTGTTGTTATGGAGTGAATAGGGTAACGATGGCTAATAATGTCACGAGGGAATTGAAATAATGAAGCTGTTAAGTGTTTTTATAAGAACAATCAAGATTGTTTTTACTCTTGGTAGCATTCTATGTACCAACGTCCAATCAGCTGATATGAAAATTTACAGTTCTCCTATTGGTTCTAAACACTTAATTTTGTCTGGTGAAATTGGAGATGGGGATTTTAACAATCTTATTAAAGCTCTTTCCAATAATAGCATCGGATTGGTTGAGCTAAATTCAAATGGAGGAACGGCTCTGGAAGCCATGAAAATGGGAAGATTCATTCGGCAGATAGGTATTGATACTGTTGTTCAGCACAAGTGCTTATCTGCATGTAATTTTATTTTTCTTGGTGGTAACAAGAGATACGTGTTTAGGCATGCTGTCGTTGGTCAACATCAAGGTTCTTATGGCAGTGGCGTAAAGTTGTCTCCTTTAGATCTCATCAGTTATAACAAAGCTGTCGCACAATTTTATCGAGAGATGTTGGTTCCGGATGATAAAAATATGTGGTCGTTTAATTGTGAAAATAAATGGTTTGAGCTAGGAAAGAAAAGAGAGTTCTCTTACATTAGCTCAAAGGTTTACCATGAGATTCCACTTAACTCGAGTGCAATGCCAAAAGAACTAGTTGAGTATTTGATAACAGATTTGGATGCCCAGATGTACTGTGTTGAGCCTATTGACTAAGTAACAGATATAGGATCTAGTTTGCTGCAGGAAGTATTAAAAAGGGGGCGACCTTGGCCGACAAAGATATACAAAAATCAAAAAAACTACCCAAATGGATCACAGAACATTTCGAAGATTCTGTAGAGTCTATTCAAACGTTGATACAGATCGTTCATTTAAGCGAAAAGGGAATATCTGTTCTCCGGGGGATGCCACAAATCGTAGGTGTTTTGGCCAAGGTTAACGGCGACACTGAAGCAATTTCTACGGAGAAACAACTTGAAAATGCCAAAAAGGAAGCTTTACTAGCACAGACTGAGGTTGAAAGTGGCTTTCCTGTCCTCCACGGTTTTGCTGTCGTTTCTCTTTGGAGTTGGCTTGAGCAATTTATTAAAGAGTTTGTAGCACTGTGGCTTTTTCACCGTAAATCAGCCTTGTCTGCACCTTCTGTTCAGAAACTTAGAATCAGATTTGGAGAGTACATGCAGCTCCCCAAGAGCGAACAGGCTGCTTATCTCGTAGAGTTGTTAGAGAAAGATATGGCAAGTTCTTTGAAGAAGGGAGTCAATCGATTCGAAAGTCTTCTTGACCCATTTGGATTGGGGGGAGCATTGTCTTCCGGTTGTACTCAGAGCCTATTCGAGCTTCAGCAAGTAAGAAATTTATTAGCACATCGAAGTGGTCGAGTTGATCGGCGTTTTAAGTCTGAATGCCCATGGATAAAGTGTCGGGTGAAGGATCAATTAGTAGTTAATCAAGAGATGCTCGAACGCTACAGCTCTGCATGCATAGAATATTGGATGGAGTTACTTTATCGACTAGGGGATGTTCACGGAGTTGCTCTTCGACCAGAATCTGGTAAAGCCTTCGATGCAAATACCTAGCAACATACCGTGTTGATATTGCTTTGGGACTGCACTGACTCTGGCATATTTTCTAAAAAAGTACTGGGTTTACATTGCCCGTCAGTACAGTTCCAAAATCGTGCATTAGTTCATAGAAATTCGCCTGATACAGCCGACGTTCTAACACGGGAATGTCCAAAAGCGGGTTAGGGGTCTTAACTCGCTGCAGCTCAGTTAATTGTCCCCGAAAAAATTAAGTTCGATGAATTCATTTCTGTAGCAACGATGCCACTGTTGATAGGAAGTCTGGCTTAATATGGTTTGCGACTCTAGATGAAGCAAAACACCATAATGGTTGAGGGTAAAAAGATGAACCTAGTACTTTGTCGTCAAAACTTACTGAATGACTAGGAACCTGATTAGCCCACTAACTTGTTCACCACAAAGAGGGTTCATCTAAGACAGAAGATTTGAAGAACCTAATGATCATCTGCGAACGCGGTGGTTAACCGACGTAGCACCAATGCCACAACTAAACCTGGAAGTTAAAGCCAGAGATTTTGATCCGTCGCAGTTGGTTCCGCTTAGACTTGGTCGACTAGGTTGGCAAACGCACCTATAGGTACAACTTCATATCTGCTTTTAAGTACACGCAGAAACAAAAGCCTATTTTTCTTTAGAAACATACATCTGTGTTGGTTCCAAACTGAACCACATGGAAAGAGTATAGGTGGGGGCCGGGTTTTATTTAGCTGTTTGAACGAGATTCTGACTTTCAGTGAACCTTGCCAAATTTTCCGGGAACTATTTTAACTCACATATCGCATTTAACATAATATACATTGTGCGCACTAGCGTGTGATTAGATAAAACATCTTTATTTCAGCGCTAGTGCTTTCTACAAAAACACTTTCGTAGGGATACGTCTAGCAATCTGTTTAGCGAGTGTTGTTGATAAAGCCCTTTAATGCCCACATCGTTGGTGATTCAGTCAATAAACGATGGGCTCTTTGGACAACATCTTGTAGTTTTAACTATTGTACCACAAACTGACGACAACAAGAAAATAAACACGTAAAAACAGTGCCTTACACAATAACGCGTTATTGTTCCTCGTCACTCACGATTGCTATTACCTAAAATAGAAAATGACATAAATTTAAGCGTCGCTACGTGAAATCTGGTGGGTAATCCCCTTGTTTAAGTCATTTCGTGCACGTAGCAACGCGTGCAATTTGTATTGGATTTTCCCTGCGTCAGCTATTTGTTTAATAACGATAGAATTTTGCGAACTACTAAAGCTAGTGCAGACATAGCCTTCAATTAGCAAGCACTTGGAAAGCTAAAGTTAGTTTAGATGCTTTTAGTGTTACGGGTGTTAGTTAGGAACCAACCAGGCTTGCCGGTTTGATCGTTTCGGTGCGTTACTCTGAATGCTTTGCCTAATTTTAAACATTTAGATGTTTAATCTGGGGGCTCTCAATAGACGAGTAATGCAAAACTCAGCGCATGACTAACCTAACTACAGCTCATAATCTGCCTAGCAATACGCAATCGGCACGCCTTAGCAGCTTAACAAATGATTCAATCTAGCCCCTCAGATGCAAACGTTCAAAAGTAACCTAAGTAACTTAAACCTCTTGATATTGAGAATCGTCATATAGACTGAGAGCTGCCAGTCAGAAAATTTGCTAAAACGAGCTTTTAGTCAGATGCCGATAATGATACTTATCGGCATTAAGCGATTTGAAAAATGGCTGCCACTCATATGTTAAAAGTAAGGTTATCAGTATGGCTAAAATTTACGCACCCGGTCATCATAATGTTTATAGGTTGGCAGAAACCTTTAGTTAAGCATTAACTAAAGCGTCATCTGAATGACATGGAATCGCAAAACAGCCTGTTTAAACTATTATCGTCAACTCAAATTAGAGCCCTGTCTATTAAGTCTTTTCTTGTTGAGATACTTAAGCGATGCGACCGCTTTAGGCTCCCTACCCGTGTCTTCCCGGACACGGGCTTTTTTGATCATTCGATGCCGGCTAATCTGTCCATAGGCTTATTAGCTGCACTCTGATGCCTTTCGGCCTGAGATGTGTGCAGATACTGAGATGTGGTATCGATGCTCTCATGCCCTGCGTCCGCCTGAACATGGGATAAGGGCCGACCATTGAGGTTAATGTCATGGGTGATCCCGGTATGGCGGATGCTATGCACTGTCAGTTTTCGCATCACCTCTGCATCTTCCCAAAGCCCGTCCGCATGGGCCTTGTTGGCGGCGTGATTGATCAGCGACTGTACCGCCTCCCTCACCTGGCGAATGCCCAGATTCGCATCGACCAATCCCGCTTCACGTCCTCGCCCAGCGGCCCTATGGCGCACGAAAATTGGCGTCTGTTCCTGATAGCCGGGTAAAGGTGGCAGCCCCAAATGTTGCCGATACTGTTTAAGTGCCTCTATTAATGCATTGGACAAGGGGATTTGTCGCTGCTTGCCCCCTTTACTCTTGGGAATATGAAAACGCCAGATCCCTGTCTGCTTGTCTTGCTTAAATTGTCCCATGATAGGGCTGTAACCGGTTCGCGCACTCACATCAGATACACGCAAATAACAGCCGTAAATCAACTTGATAAGAAATAAACTGCGTTGATGGATTTCAGGTTCCGCATTAGCAAGCTGTTCGACACTTGAGATCACATAGGACCATTGCAATTCGGTAAAGGCGAGTCCACTACCCTCCTCTTCACTCATGGCGAACTTTCGCTTATGGGCAAACTTTGAATGGTTCATCCAGGCCTGTGCCGGATTGCGCTCGCAGTAATCTTCTGCCACCAAGAAGCCATAAAATGAAGAGAGTATCGCCATCTTAGTTTTGAGGGCGTTATCGCTAAGGCGGTATTCTTCCCCTCGTTTCCCCACAAAGGGTCGCCATAACAGATTGGGCACGCGCTGCTGACTCGACTTGTCGAGTTTAAACTGGGCAACGTTAAATTGACCGATTAATTCCTTTGGTGGCGACTGACAGTAAGCCACGAATTTATCCATGTCACGTCTACTTATTTGCCCAGGCGACTGCTGCACCACATCGAAACACCAATGCAGAAAACAGGTGATTTCGCTTCGAAAACTCTTATAACTGTTCTCATTTTCCCGCTGGGCGAACAGTAGATCGGATGCCAGCTCATAAACCAAGCCTGCATCTTCGACGCTATTCATGGCTATCGCCGTAATGTGCTGATTGATGATGGGATTGCCGGCTTCGATATAATCGATCGATTCAAATAGAGGTAAGGCGTGCAAGAGTCGACTCCAATAAAAAAGCGCCATGGGATGCCCCACGCACTATAGCAACAAAAGCGGGAAAATATTTAATAAAATTGGCACGTTAGATCAGTATTTGATCGGTTAGATTAAAGAGCGCTTGCTCAGTAAACACAAGTATATGTTTTCCGCCCTTATGTTCGCCGCCCTGCTATCATCACGCGATACGCAACAAAGAGGGCTAACTGCCTCATTTAATCTGCAATTTCAATTTCTCACCTTCTAAATTCTCCAGCTAAATGCCACGTGAGTTACTACACTAATAAATAAGGTCAATTTAGTTCACCTAAGAGGGGTACGGATGCTAATTGATATGGCGAAAAAGAGTCCACTGTTCTCAGGTAAAAAGAAAGCAGCCGAAACAGAAACAGGACCGGCCTGGCGCATACTGATCGTAGACGATGAGCCCGATGTACACACAGTGACAAAACTCGCACTGTCGCGGTTTAAACTAGATAACCGCGGCATAGAGTTCATTAATGCCTATAGCGGCGAAGAAGCAAAGCGGGTGTTACAAGATGAAAAAGACGTGGCCATGGCGTTTATCGACGTGGTCATGGAGAGCGATCACGCCGGTCTTGAGCTGGTCAAATGGATCCGTGAAGATCATAACGACCGCAGCATCAGATTAATCCTGCGTACCGGTCAGCCGGGACAAGCGCCTGAAGAAGATGTGATCGTCAATTACGACATCAACGATTACAAGGCAAAGGCTGAATTGGATTCACGTAAGCTGATCACTAGCGTCTACTCTGCGCTGAGAAGTTACCGCGATATCATGGAGATCGAAGCGGCCAAACAAACGCAAATCCGCTATCGAGAAGGACTAGAGCGTGTAGTTAAGGCGACATCAGGCCTGTTTGAACTCAGAACTCTGTATCATTTTGCCGACGGCCTGCTGACTCAGGTCGCCAACCTGCTTAACCTCAACAACGAGACCTTGCTGCTGACCTGCAATGCCATAGATGCGATGAGCAAGGATTTAAGTACAGACAAACTCCATATCCTGGCTGGCACCGGCCAATTTGCCAGTCACCATGAACAAGCCATCCCCGAGCCCATTGAGAAGTTGCTTAAACGGGCACTACAGGAACAGACATGCCTGTATGAAGACAATCTGTTTGTGGGTTACTTTCCGGCCAAGAGTGGCTGGATCAACCTGTTGTATATGGACAACATACATGCCATCGGCGATCTGGATAAGAAGCTTATCGATATCTTTGCCATCAATGTCGGCGTCGCCTTCGAGAACCTGCTGCTGAACAAAGAACTAGAAGATACCCAATCAGAATTGATCTTCCGCCTAGGCGATGTGGTCGAGAGCCGCTCGAAGGAAGCTGCCAACCATGTCAAGCGTATGGCCGAGTACTGTTATATCCTGGCAAAATTGGCCGGGCTCGATGATCAACAGGCCGATCTCATCAAACACGCATCACCCATGCATGACATAGGTAAGATTGCGACACCGGATGCCGTGCTGTTAAAACCTGGTAAACTAAACGATGAAGAGTGGCAGATCATGCGCCAGCACCCCGCCATCGGTCACCAGATCCTGGGCAACTCAGAGCGCCCTATTCTTAACGCCGCCGCCATCATAGCCTTGCAACACCATGAGAAGTACGATGGCAGTGGTTATCCTGATGGCTTAAAAGGCGATGAGATTCATATATTTGCGCGCATTGTCGCTATCGCAGATGTGTTCGATGCGCTCTCCCACGAGCGCTGCTATAAACCAGCCTGGCCGTTGGATGAAGTGATAGCCGAGATCGCAAAAGGTGCGGGGTCACACTTTGATCCTGACCTTACCTCGCTCTTTATCGATAACATAGAACGCTTCAATAAGGTGCGATTAGCCCTGTCTGACAGCAATTAAGGTTTAAGCAATCAGCGGTCGGCGTGAGCGGGTTTTATTGATCTAGTGAGTTGTGTCTATTTTTTGAGTCTGATTATTTGAGTCTAAATATTTGAGTACGATGGCATAGATGAAGCTAGCTGCCCCTAAAAAGCTTTGTTCCATACAAGGCAGCTTGAGTCGATTAGCACAGCTTTTAGCCATTCTTAGCCGGATTATCGGCCAAAAAGTCGTACATAACGGTCTTAGATTGACCGCCTATCTGGAAGCTGGCGATAAGACGCCACACCATATAATTACTGCTGCAAGAACCGTATATTAGCGTTCCTTGATAGGTGTTTTTACCAGTTTCACTTAAAATGAGTGGAATAACCCCCATAAACATATCTCTACCCTCAACACTAACCTGGAGGTTTTCCAGTGGTTCACTACTGGTCAAGGTCACCGATAACGGCTTCTCGCTAGGGGTGTCTTCAGGTGAAATTGCCAATGAAATAAGCGTTTCACCGAGTTTTTTATCGCAGGTTTTTTGATGGAAATCGCACAGACTCGGGTCTATTTCAAAGGCGGTTTCTTTAGCCGCTTTTACATCTTGTTTAGGGGTTTTTGGCGCTTTTTCGCAGCCCGTTAACAGGGGCATTAAAAATAGGCTTGCAGTCAGCGTAATCAGGGAGATTTGTCGATTCAGTAGCACAATTATTAACCTTTTGAATCATAGTGTTTACATTCTATCCAGGTAGTTTGATCTGGATCAATATCCTAGGCCGCATAATTCCTATCTTTTTTGATATTGCTCAAGTATCATTGCGTTACTCGGCATTAATTTGCGTTAATGTTGCGTGACACATTGACACAAACTTGTTTGTTTCGTAGGGAAACAAGCCTTTGATGTCATTTTACCGGGTAAAGTGCCGCTTTACTCAAACAATAAGTATAAGTAATAAGCAGTGGAAGCAATATGATGAACCATTCCCAGCCTCAAGGCGCTGATTACAATTACACTGTTGTCCGCCAATTTGCCCTCACCACAGTTTTGTGGGGCATTATCGGTATGACAGTAGGTGTATTGATCGCGGCCCAGTTAATCTGGCCACAACTTAACTTCGAAACTCCATGGCTAACGTACAGTCGTCTAAGACCTCTGCACACCAACGCCGTGATTTTCGCGTTTGGTACTTCAGCGTTATTTGCAACATCCTATTATATCGTCCAGCGTACCTGCCAAACCCGCCTATTTGCACCTAAATTAGCTGCATTTACCTTCTGGGGATGGCAAGCCATTATTCTTTCAGCCGTTATTACTCTGCCGCTTGGTCTAACCAGCAGTAAAGAATACGCTGAACTTGAATGGCCTATCGACATCGCTATTACCATAGTGTGGGTAGCCTATGCCGTTGTGTTCTTTGGCACAATTGTGAAACGAACCACGTCACACATCTATGTGGCAAACTGGTTCTTCGGCGCCTTCATCATCACGGTTGCAGTTCTGCACATCGTGAACTCTATGGCAGTACCTGTCAGCCTGTTCAAGTCATACTCATTATACTCTGGCGCCGTCGATGCCATGGTGCAATGGTGGTATGGCCACAACGCCGTTGGCTTCCTACTGACCGCCGGTTTCCTGGGTATGATGTACTACTTCGTACCTAAGCAAGCAGGTCGTCCTGTTTATTCTTACCGTCTGTCTATCGTTCACTTCTGGGCATTGATTGCACTGTACATCTGGGCGGGTCCTCACCACCTGCACTACACAGCGCTACCAGACTGGACACAGTCACTGGGTATGGTGATGTCTCTGATCCTGTTCGCACCTTCTTGGGGCGGTATGATCAACGGTATCATGACCCTGTCAGGCGCTTGGCATAAGCTAAGAACTGACCCTGTTCTACGTTTCTTGATCGTTTCTCTGTCTTTCTATGGTATGTCGACCTTCGAAGGTCCAATGATGGCCATTAAGACAGTTAACGCATTGTCTCACTACACCGACTGGACCATAGGTCACGTTCACTCAGGCGCACTTGGCTGGGTGGCTATGGTATCTATCGGTTCGCTATACCACCTGATCCCTGCTATCTACGGTCACGGTCGTATGTACAGCACACAACTGATTAACGTTCACTTCTGGTTAGCGACTATCGGTACTGTACTTTACATCGTTTCAATGTGGATCTCGGGTGTTATGCAAGGTCTGATGTGGCGTGCAGTTAACTCTGACGGCACCCTAACCTACAGCTTCGTTGAAGGTCTGGAAGCATCATACCCATTCTACTTTGTTCGCTTCTTAGGTGGCCTGTTCTTCGTCACTGGTATGCTGCTAATGGCATACAACGTGGTTAAGACAGTAAAAGCGCCAAAAGAATCTTTGCCAGCGCTGGCTGAAGCATAAGGAGTAGATTTGATGAAATTTAATCATGAGATAGTCGAGAAAAACATCGGTCTGCTAGGTATCTTTACCGTAATTGCTATCAGTATTGGTGGCCTGGTACAGATCACTCCCCTGCTTTTCCAAAAAGACACTACTGAGCCAGTAAACGGACTACGTCCATACTCAGCACTTGAGCTCGAAGGTCGTGACATATACATCCGTGAGGGTTGTGTTGGTTGTCACAGCCAGATGATTCGTCCGCTTCGTGCAGAAACTGAGCGTTACGGTCACTACTCTGTTGCCGGTGAATCAGTTTGGGATCACCCATTCCTATGGGGTTCTAAGCGTACTGGTCCAGACTTGGCCCGTGTTGGCGGTCGTTACAGCGACAAGTGGCATGAAGTCCACCTACTTGATCCTCGCGCAGTAGTACCACAATCAAACATGCCTGCCTTCCCTTGGTTGGCCGAGAACGTCCTAGATGGCGAGCTAACGGCTAAGAAGATGGAAGTGTTCCGTGGTTTCGGCGTGCCTTATTCTCAAGATGATATCGACAACGCTAAGAAAGCGGTTGAAGGTAAGACTGAGATGCAGGCACTAATTGCATACCTGCAGTCGCTAGGTCACGCACTGAAATAAATTGGAGGCATAAATATGGATTACGGCACAGTACAAGGGATTATTACCATTGTCGTCATGGTGACGTTTGTCGGTATTTTTGCATGGGCTTATAGCGGTCGCCGTAAAGCGCAGTTTGACGAGGCCGCTAACCTTGTTTTCTCAGATGATGAGAAGCACAAGGACTCAGGAGAACATAAGTGATGATGAGTAGCTTCTGGAGTATTTGGATTACCGTACTCACAATTGTGGTAATCGCAGGATGTTTCATCCTACTGTTTGTTGTCTCTAAAAACACCACAGGTGTTGAAGAAGGCAAATCAATGGGTCACAGCTTTGATGGCATTGAAGAGATCAATAACCCGCTGCCTAAGTGGTGGAGTTATATGTTCTACATCACCATCATCTTCGGTGTGGTCTATCTGGCAGCCTACCCAGGTCTTGGTAACTATAAAGGTTTCCTAGGCTGGTCAAGCTCGAACCAAAGCATTGGTACCGACAAAGGTATCAAGGAAGATTCTGCCGCTGCCGTTGAACTGGCTGCAAATGAACATCGCTGGGTTCAGTATGACCAAGAGGTTGAGAAAGCCAATGCTAAGTACAGCCCGATCTTCGCGGCTTATCTGGCAACACCGCTCGAAGAGCTAGTGAAAAACGAAGAAGCCCTGAAAGTGGGTGGTCGTTTGTTCCTGCAAAACTGTGCTCAGTGCCACGGTAGTGACGCACGCGGTAGCAAGGGCTTTCCTAACCTGACTGACGGTGATTGGTTATATGGCGGCGATCTTGCCACCATCAAGACCACTATCATGAACGGTCGCAACGGCATGATGCCACCAAAAGGCGGTCTACCTATCGAAGACAGCGAGCTGAAAGGCCTGGCTGAATACGTCGTTAAACTGTCTGGTCGCGACCACGATGAAGCCTTGGCCGCTCAAGGTCAGGCGTCATTCATGAAAGGTTGTTTCGCCTGTCATGGTATGGACGGTACTGGTAACAAGTTCATGGGTGCACCTAACCTCACCGACAACACCTGGTTGTACGGCGGTAGTCGTGGTGTGATCCAAGAAAGCATTAAGAACGGACGTTCTGGTGTAATGCCTGCTTGGAAAGATGTCTTGGGCGAAGAGAAAGTTCACGTCATCGCAGCCTATGTTTATAGCTTGTCAAACAAGTAATTACATATAAGTAACACCAAGGCCTCGAAACAGATCGAGGCCTTTTTTTTAAGTGCTATCACTGCCTTTTAACGGTAAGATATGGCCAACAAAAATAACAGGTAGTATCCATGAATAAACCACAAGCTTGGTATAAACAGTTTTGGCCTTGGTTTCTGATTATTTTGCCGCTGTGTGCCGTATTTGCCAGTGTGAATTTGATGTTGCTCGCAGTCGAAAATAAAGACTCCTTAGTATCGGAAGACTATTACAAAGACGGCAAGGCCATTAACATGGACCTGCGTAAGATTAAACACGCCAAGCAACTTGGCTTGCAGTTTGAGTTACACCTTACCCAAGATGAACTCACCCTCACCCAGCATGGCGGTGAGCCCTATACAGCTGCGCTCAACGTATCCTTCTATCATCCAACGCTACAAGAGAAAGATTTCGCCGAGGTTGCCACCGCCGACGGTAATCAGGTTTACCATATTGCGCTCAACTCGCCACTTCAGGGCAGCTGGGAAGTCAGACTGGAAGGGTTTGATGGCACATGGCGCATCCAGAAACGTCTCGAGCTAAAAGATAATCAACAATACTGGTTAAATTAATCTTTTATGGATGCGTTAAACTGCTTTCATTGCGGCGAGCCGGTAACCACCGGCCGCCAGTTCGAGACCCTTATCGACAATGTCCCTCAGCCCATGTGTTGCCCCGGCTGCCAGGCGGTATCTGCCGCCATCATAGAGGCGGGACTGACTAACTATTATAAGTATCGCACCGAGCCAGGCAGCAAGCAGACGGCGCTGGTGCCCGAAGCCCTTAACGCATTTTCCGCCTTCGATCTTAAAGAGGTGCAGCAGGACTTTGTGCATCAAGACAAACAGAGTGCCAGCACCTCTCTAACCATAGATGGCATTACCTGCGCGGCCTGCGCCTGGTTGATCGAACATAAGCTGCAGCATCTCGAAGGCATCAATAAGATAGCGGTCAACACCACCACAGAGCGGGCCCAGGTCAGCTGGGATCCCGAAAAACTCAAGCTGTCAGAGATCTTAGCGCAGATCAGCCGTATCGGCTATCAGGCGGCCCCTTATCAGGTGGATGACGAAGAGATCCAGAGCAAGAAGAACAGTCGTAAGTTCCTGCTCAGACTTGGCCTGGCAGGCTTTGCCACCATGCAGGTGATGATGTTTGCCCTGGCGCTCTACTCTGATTACTTTACCGATCTCGACGTGGAGTTCAGGGACTATTTTCGCTGGGTCAGCATGATCTTCGCAGCGCCCGTGGTCTTCTATTCGGCGCAGCCCTTCTATTTCAGCGCCGTGCGGGCCATGTTATCCGGCCGGCTCAACATGGACGTGTCTGTGTCAATCGCCATCTGCGGCGCCTATATCGCCAGCTGTATCGCTACGGTATCTGGCCAGGGCGAAGTCTATTTCGAATCCGTCAGCATGTTTACCTTCTTCCTGCTGCTAGGCCGCTATTTCGAGCAAAATGCGCGGCAGAAGGCCTCGATTAGCTCCAATAACCTGCACAAATTGATCCCGCTTACAGCTAACCTTTTGGACGATGAAGGTAATCAAACCGAAGTGCCGGCCAAGCGTCTCAAGGTTGGCGATCTCATCATGGTCAAGCCCGGTGAGGTGATTGCCGCCGATGGCGATATCATAGAGGGGATGAGCAGCGTCAATGAAGCCATGCTTACTGGCGAGCAGATGCCGGTGACCAAGAATGTCACCAGCCAGGTGTATGCGGGCACCATCAATGTGGATCATCCGATAAAGGTCAAGGTCACCGCGACTGGGCAAGACCAATTGGTCGCCGAAATCATTCGCCTGCAAGAGGCGGCATCGAACAACAAGCCAAAGGTGGCGCTCTACGTCGATACTATCTCCAACTATTTCACCTGGACCATCTTAGTGGTTGCCGCCCTCACCTATCTGGTATGGAAGCACTATTGGCCGGATGATGCCTTTTGGGTCACGCTTTCCGTCTTGGTCGCTACCTGCCCCTGCGCGCTGGCATTGGCGACACCGACTGCGGTGACCTGCGCTACCGGCCTCTTTACCAGGCTTGGGGTGGTTGCTCGCCGTCCAGGTGTATTTGAGAAACTACCCAAAGTCGATCAGGTGGTGTTTGATAAGACGGGCACTCTCACCTGCGGCAGCCTCACTCTGCGCGAGACTAAGAAATTTACTCAGCGTTTTAACCCAGATGACTCTCTCGATGTGCTGGCCATCGCCGCAGCCATGGAATCGCATTCGATTCATCCCATCGCTAAAGCGTTTGCGCCATATTATCAGAGTGGCTACCGTTTGGATGAGAGTCAGTACCTAGCAGGTGCGGGCGTGCAGGCTAAGGTCAACGGCACTCGCTATTTCCTCGGCAGCGCGGATTTTATTCTCCAAAACACAGGGCTTACCGCTATCGACGGCCAATACAGCGTCTATCTCGCCGATAATGACGCGCTGCTCGCCGGTTTTACCCTGAGCGATACGGTGCGAGAAGATGCCAAGGCAACTCTAGCAACCCTCAAGGAGATGGGCTTTGCCACCTGTATTGCCAGTGGTGACACCAGTGAACACGTTGAGCAAGTTGCCAAAGAAATTGGCATAGAAAACTTGCACAAAGGCCTCAAGCCTCAAGATAAACTTAAACTTATCAATCAACTAAAAGATGAAGGTAAGCAGGTTGTGATGTTCGGCGATGGTGTAAACGATGCGCCGGTACTTGCCGGAGCCAATCTGTCGGTAGCCATGGGCAGCGGCGCGGACATTGCCAAAAACAGCGCCGATCTTATCCTGCTCGGCGATCAGCTATCACGCTTTCCTCAGGCGGTTCACATCGCCAAAATGACCGAGCAGATCATCAGACAAAACCTGATCTGGGCGCTTGGCTATAACCTGCTTATCATTCCTTTAGCGGTAACTGGACACGTGTTACCCTACATTGCCGCCATAGGTATGTCGGCCAGCTCATTAATTGTTGTCGCCAATAGCCTCAGACTACTAAAGGTTCGTTTATGAGTATTATTTATGTCTTGATCCCTATCGCCATGCTGTTCGTGCTGGTTGCCGTAGGCATTTTCTTCTGGGCGGTTAAATCTGAACAATTTGACGATCTCGACAGACAGAGCGTGTCTATCTTGTTCGATGACGACATCAAACAGAAGCCAAGTGAGTCCAGCGATGAGTCGACACCGCGTTGATCGACTTTAGCATTACCGGCGCCTTCCTCGTCGGCCTAATGGGTGCTGGCCATTGCATCGGCATGTGTGGTGGCCTGGTGGGCGCCTTCTCCCAGCAGCTCCCAAGAAAGGCCAGCGACAATATCTTGCTGGGTCAGCTGCAGTTTATCCTCAGCTATAACCTGGGCCGAATTCTCAGCTATACCCTGGCAGGCGCGCTAGTAGGCGGTTCAGCCAGCCTCCTCACTACCCTCTTCAGTATCGATGCTTACCTGATTGGCATGCGTGTATTTGCCGGTGTGATGATGATAGTCACCGGACTCTATATCGCGCAGATCTGGTCAGGTGTGGTGCAGATTGAGCGTGTAGGGAAATTATTGTGGCGCTTCATCGGTCCTATTGCGAATAAGTTGTTACCGATAACAGATTTAAAACAAGCCTTTGCGGCAGGTCTACTATGGGGCTGGCTGCCCTGTGGCTTGGTCTATAGCACACTTACCTGGGCGGTCGCGGCAAACTCGGCGCAGCAAGGGGCGATGATAATGGCCGCCTTCGGTCTAGGCACCCTGCCGGCGCTGGTCAGTGTCGGCATCGCTGCACGCTATTTTGCCCAGCTAGTACAGGCACGAAAAGTAAGGCTTATCAGTGGCTTAATCTTAGTAAGCTTTGGCATACACACTTTGTATATTGCATTTGCGCAGCTAGGCTAGCTGTGACTATTAAATTAGTTTAACATAAGCCTAATTGTGAAATTCGAGAGAGATTATGACAGATAATATTAAAAGTCGTCGTTCGGCTGTACCCGGATGCGCCATTCATTGTCATGACTGCAGCATGGGTACTTTGTGTATCCCTTTCACGTTGAATAACAACGAGCTAGATCAGCTTGATGACATTATTGAACGTAAGAAACCGATACAAAAAGGCGAGCAAATTTTTAAGTCTGGCGACTCGTTAAAATCTCTCTATGCGATTCGCTCGGGTACCATCAAGAGCTACACCATAACCGAACAGGGTGATGAGCAGATCACTGGCTTTCACCTGGCCGGTGACGTGATAGGTTTCGATGGCATTCACTCTCAGATCCACCAGAGTTTTGCCCAGGCACTAGAGACCTCTATGGTATGTGAAATTCCTTTCGATACCTTAGACGAACTCTCGGGCACCATGCCTAAGCTCAGACAGCAGATCATGCGTCTGATGAGCAACGAGATCCAAAGCGACCAAGAGATGATCTTGCTACTCAGCAAGAAGAACGCCGAGGAGCGTCTAGCGGCATTTATCAGTAATTTGGCCAGCCGTTTCGGCAGCCGTGGTTTCTCGCCCAAAGAGTTCCGTCTCACCATGACACGCGGTGATATTGGTAACTATCTTGGTCTGACTGTTGAAACCATCAGCCGTCTCCTGGGACGCTTCCAAAAAGCAGAATTGATCGAGGTAAAAGGAAAGTACATTACCATCGTCGATTTTGACTCGCTCAACAAGTTAGCCGGTAACAACAAGATAGGCCGCTAATTAGCCGATTTTCTGGGCAAATTTGATCTAAAACAAGGCAATTTGCCCTATATCGCTCATTATTTAAGTACCACCTCAGATAAAGGAAGAATCTATGAAGGACTATCATAAGATCCTTGTTGTAGTGGATCCAACAAGCGACAAGCAATCTGCCCTCGCCAGAGCCGTCGAACTTGCCTCTAAAAACCAAGCGTCAATCACCGTTTTTCTCTCTATTTTCGATTTTTCCTACGAGATGACCTCTATCCTGTCGGGTCATGAACGAGAAGCCATGCGCCAAGGGGTGATTGCCCAGCGCAGAGCCTGGCTAGACGATATCCTCGCCGGTTACAAAGATAGCGGCGTTGCCATCGACAGCGAAGTGATTTGGCACAATCGTCCCTTCGAGAGCATCATCTTACACGCCATCGAAGGCGGTTATGATCTGATCGTTAAAGGCACCCACGAACACGATAAGCTCAAGTCGGTGATCTTCACCCCGACCGATTGGCACCTGATGCGTAAGGCGCCGGTGCCTGTGCTCTTGGTGAAAGAACATGACTGGCCTGTGGCCGGTAAGATCCTGTGCGCCATCAACGTGGCCTCGGAAGATGACGATCATCAAACTCTTAACGGTAAGATCATCGAACATGCCCTGGATCTGGCCAAGAAATTCGATGCTCAGGTACATCTGGTGAATGGTTATCCTGGCACCCCAGTTAACCTGGCTATTGAGTTGCCTGACTTCGATGCGCACACCTACAGCGAAACCATTCGCATGCAGCACGAGCAGCGCGTCTGTTACCTTGCCAGCAACTATGGTATCTCCAGCGACTTCTGCCATATCAAGGAAGGTCTGCCTGAAGATGTTATTCCTGAGCTCGCCGAGCAGCTGGATGCCGAGCTGGTGATCTTAGGTACCGTAGGTCGCACCGGCTTCTCGGCGGCGCTTATCGGTAACACCGCCGAGCATGTGATCGACAGCATCAACTGCGACCTGCTGGCGATCAAGCCTGACGGTTATAAGTCACCGTTAGAAGAGGAATGATCGCCTTAGGCCATCTTCTTTAGCCCCATTTTTTAAGCTATACTACGCGCCCAGAATTTTACGATACTAGGCGCGTTTTTTATTATGTCTGAAGAAACCCTCTCAAAGAAACAGATAACTCGGCTAAACAAGCTACAAAAGCGCCTAAGGCGCGAAGTCGGTAGTGCCATCGCCGATTACAACATGATTGAAGAGGGCGACACCGTCATGTGCTGTCTTTCTGGCGGCAAAGACAGTTATGCCATGCTGGACATCCTGGTCAATCTGCAGCAGAGAGCGCCGGTTAACTTCAACCTGGTGGCCGTTAACCTGGATCAGAAACAGCCCGGTTTCCCAGAAGATATTCTGCCGGCTTACTTAGATAGCCTAAAGGTGCCTTATCATATCCTCGAGAAGGACACCTACTCTATCGTTAAAGATAAGATCCCAGAAGGCAAGACCACCTGCTCACTCTGCAGTCGTCTGCGCCGCGGCACCTTGTACGGTTTTGCCCAGAAGATTGGCGCCACCAAGATTGCTCTGGGTCATCACAGAGACGACATCATAGAGACCATGTTCCTCAACATGTTCTACGCCGGTAAGCTCAAGGCGATGCCACCTAAGCTGCTCTCAGATGATGGCGCTAACGTAGTGATCCGTCCCCTCGCCTACAGCCGCGAGAAAGATATCGCCGAATATGCCGAGTTAAAGGCATTTCCTATCATCCCTTGTAACCTATGTGGCTCACAGGAAAACCTTAAGCGTGCGGCGGTAAAAGAGATGCTCAAGAGCTGGGATAAGCAGTTCCCGGGCCGTATCGAAACTATCTTCACCGCGATGCAAAATACCAGCCCGTCACAGGGCGTTGACCGAGACCAGTTTGATTTCGTCTCTTTGAAGCAAGATCCCGATGCACCGATGAAAGGTGATGTTGCTGAGTCGGACCTGCCGGCATTCGATTTCTTAGACCTTGCCAACAGCGGTCATATCGATCTCGATGCAGCCAAGCGCAGCAGTGACCTGCTCAAAATTGATGTGGTGAGCACCTATACGCCTTAGGCGCTTATCTCAGATATAAAAACGCCCTCAGTTGAGGGCTTTTTATTATTCAGTCATCGTGACCAATGAAGCGCTTAGATTAGGAGCTTTTCACCCAAGGGCTGACCACCTTAGGCGTTTCACTAAAGCTAATCTTAATTAGCGCGCTTATTTCATCACTCGCTAAGCGATAGATGCCGTCAACCTGCTGCGCTTTACCATCGATCGTCACCTGCGCCTTACCCGCAAACTCAAAGCTGACCCCGGCAATATCTTCGGCGAAATATTTCATCGGAAAGCCCTGCATCTGCTTGAGCAGCTCATCCATCTGGGTTGCCAGCTCGCTAAGTGCTGCCTGGCTATATTCGCTCGATGGTGATTTGGCGCGGATCTGCATGGCGACACCACAGCGGGTAGCATCATTTTTCATCTGCAGATTGATCAGGGCACGCTCAGACTTTAGGGTCTCATCGAACGGAATATACAGACGTTGGTCATTGGAGATCGTCAGCGGATAATCGCGCTTCTCCGTGGTGATTGAGCCACTCTCGATAACACAGCCGTTCGCCTTAGGGACGGAAAAGGCGATATCGATAAGCGAATAGTTGCCTTTGTTCATCTGCTTCATTCTTTGATAGAAGCCCTGATAGTCGAGAGAGATGGGCGTTGCCTGAACAACACTCGTTGCCAGAAGCAGGCAACTACACAGCAGGCCTTTGTTCATGATTTTCCACCAAAAATTGATTGTTATGACGTAGCATATCAAGCAGCTCTTCAACATAAGCTTCTTGACGCTCTGAGTAATTCATTAGGCCGTACACCAACTTCTCGGCGCTAACCGGCTGATTCTGCGCTCTTAGATCGGCGCGAATGGCGCGCAGCAGCGAATAAGCCGCATTCGAGTTGAGGTTACGCATATAGGAGCCCACCGAATCTTCGACGCTCTTAAAGACGGCCACTTCATGGCTTAGCCCCTCGCTTCGTGATTGCGGCACCAGACCACAGCCCTTCTTAAAGCACCATTGGCCGAAGAAGTTCATCCCTTCTCTGGCAAAACGGCTACTGCCCCAACCTGTCTCGTTAGCCGCCTGAATGAGTACTAAATCTTCGGGAATGGTATCGACCCGCGTTAATAGCTCATCCAGAGACTCCAGAGTAGCTGTGCGCATCGAATACTGGTATTTGCTTGCGAGCTGCAAGATACGATAATCCTCGGCCTCGGACAGTGCCTGTTGGTTAGCCAAGTGGGCGCGAGATTGCTCCAGAAACTTGCGCTCATCGCTAATCACCGCATTGTGATGCCTGATAGCCGGGCGCAGGAAATCGAAGAAGGCCTGCTTTTTCATGCCGACATCGCCGATCGCCTGAAAATCTGGGATGGCACTAAACTGACTGCGGTTTTTCAAAATCGTCCCGGGCGCTTGGTCTGGCTCGGTTTTGCGCTCAATCAAGAATAGCTTTACCGCCAATACCGCCAGCGCAACAATCCCTAGGGATAGTATCAACTTGTTGATGTGACCTGTTCTCAAATGCTTCGCTCTTATTATGAGTTCATGGGCGGCATTATATGTCATCTGCGCGATGAACAAAACCGCTATACCTAGGGGGGGAATTGGTTATAATGAGCGGCAGGTAAATGGGGATTCAGGAAGGAAATACCCGAAATGCGCGATTGTGCCATCAATCAATATCAACATGTCGTCGCCATCGGCGGAGGCCATGGACTGGGCCGAGTCTTATCCTCTCTCTCATTTATCGGCCCTAAACTGACGGGCATAGTGGCGACCACAGATAACGGTGGTTCTACCGGACGACTACGCCAGCAGCAAGACTGCATCGCCTGGGGCGATCTGCGTAATTGCCTGTCGCAACTCGCCAGCCGGCCTTCCGTCGGCTCACTGCTGTTTGAATATCGATTCGGCGGTACGAGTGAACTTGCTAATCACAATCTGGGGAACCTAGTGCTGATGGCGCTGGACGACCTCTGTGTACGGCCGTTAGATGCGGTCAATCTGATCCGCAAGCTGCTCAACATTGAGACCAAGGTGATCCCCATGTCGGAGCAGCCTACCCATCTGGTCGCCATTCAGTCGTGTGGTAACCGTATCTTCGGCGAAGTCGAGGTGGACCAGAAGTGTGAAGACCCTATCGCCCTATCGCTGGAACCTATGGTGGATGCCACCCTCGAGGCCTGTGAGGCGGTTCGTCAAGCCGATCTCATCATCTTAGGCCCTGGAAGCTTTTTGACCAGCATCATGCCGCCACTCCTGCTGCCTAAGCTAGCTGAGGCGCTGCATGCCTCTAAGGGAAAAGTGATTCTGATCGATAATCTCACCCAGGAGCCTTCGGCCGCGGCGAACTTCAGCCTGGAGAAACGCCTTGGCTGGTTTAAACAGGTGATGGGCAATAAGGCTGTCGATCATGTGCTTTGTCACGGTGACAGATATCTCACCACAGGCATAGTCACCCATTACCCGCTACGTAGTCGTCATCATCAGGCGCTCCACGATAGAGCGGCGCTGGCAGACGCTTTGTCTCTCATCGTTGAGCCTCAAGCGCTTGAGGCACTGGCATAAAAAAACGCCACGTTATTGCTAGCGTGGCGTCTTTGTTAATCGTGTTTTACCTATTATGAAGGTTACAGCACCTGGGCAATCGCGCGGCAGATGGTATCCATGTTAGCACGGGTCATGCCGGCAACGCTGATGCGGCCCGAACCTACGATATAGACGCCAAACTCTTCTTTCAGGCGTGCCACCTGATCCTTATTAAGACCAGAGAAGCTAAACATGCCGTTTTGCGCCGAGATAAAGCTGAAATCTTGCTCGACGCCCTGCTCAGACAATGTCTTAACGAACAGTACGCGCATCTCCGCGATACGTTCACGCATCTGTGTCAGCTCTTCTTCCCATAACTTGCGAAGCTCTGCGTCACCGAGAATGGTCGCCACAATCAATGCACCATGTGCCGGTGGATTAGAATAGCTGCTGCGAATGGTGCTCTTGATCTGGCTAAAGGCACGTTTGGCCGTCTCTTCGTTTTCGGCGACTAGGGTCACGGCGCCGATACGCTCATTATAGAGACCAAAGTTTTTCGAAAATGAGTTAGCCACCAAGAGTTCAGGCACCTTGCTGGCGACCAGACGAAGTCCCTGAGCGTCTTCTTCTACACCGGCGCCGAAACCTTGATAGGCGAAGTCAAACAAGGGGATCAGGCCTTTGTCGACACAAAGCTGGGCGATCACTTCCCACTGACTAATGTTAAGATCGATACCCGTTGGGTTGTGGCAGCAGCCATGCAGCAGGAGTAGATCGCCGCTGTCTGCCTGCTCCAGGCTGGTAAGCATGGCATCGAAATCGATGTCGTGACTGGCCGCATCATAATAACCATATTGCTTAACGGTTAGACCGGCAGACTGGAAAATGTTGTTGTGGTTTGCCCAGGTTGGGTTGCTCACCCAAACGGTGCGCGAATCGGTATTACGTACCACGAACTCGGCCGCCATTCTAAGCGAACCTGTACCGCCCGGCGCCTGAGCCGTTACCGCGCGCTTCTCACTCATCACGGCGTGATCTGCGCCAAACAACAAACCTTGTACCGCTTGGTTATAAGCGATCACACCATCGATACCCAGATAGCTCTTACTGGTTTCAGTTTCCAGCAGTTTTTGCTCGGCTAACTTAACTGACTTGAGGATCGGCGTCTGTCCAGACTCATCCTTATAGATGCCAACACCTAAATTAACCTTATCTGCGCGAGGATCGGCCTTAAAAGCATCGGTAAGACCTAAAATGGGATCTGCGGGGGCCAGTACAACCTGGTTAAATATCATGGTGGTGTTCCTAAACGTCAATATAAGAAGGGGTTCGGGGCTAGTTATACCACTGTCTCATCGCCCTTCAAAGCGGATATTTTTCTATATCAATATTTTTCTTGTGCCGCCCTAGCTTTCCTGATTTTTAAAGGGTTAAAGCGTAATTCTTTTAGTGATTATCGAGCGATATGAGCAAAATTTAGCAGATCCCTTAAGATGAGATCTCGCTCACATTAGCTTTGTTCAAAGGAGTAGACTTACACTTTTAAACTTGCTGAAAGTAAGAACCGGGTTGCAGTGCTAACAATAAATGAAGCGTTAACTCTAAGGTTAGATAAGAAAGTGATTGCCCAAATACAACAAAGCCCCACTTATTAGCGAGGCTCTTTTCAATCATATTCTTTTGATTATGATGGTACCCGAGGACGGACTTGAACCGTCACGCTGTTACCAGCGAGGGATTTTAAATCCCTTGTGTCTACCGATTCCACCACTCGGGCCTAGTGTGTTTTATCGTGATTTACGTTAAAACGAAAAGTGGAGGCGCGACCCGGAGTCGAACCGAGATCGACGGATTTGCAATCCGCAGCATAGCCATTCTGCCATCGCGCCTTTATCTGAAGCGGTTTACGGTGTGACCGTAAATTTGGAGCGACATATCGGGTTCGAACCGATGACCTATACCTTGGCAAGGTATCGCTCTACCAACTGAGCTAATGTCGCATCTGAAACGCTTGCCAGCCAAGTGCTCTATCGAGCTTTCCCCTGACTGCGGAAAGGAATTCTACCGATTTACCTAAAAGTGTCAACGTCTATTTATGGCTTAAACAAGGTTTGTTGCATCAACTGCTGCATTAATCACCTTTGTGACTCTTTGTTAAGCATATTCAACTTCTTATGGATAAAAAAAATGCCCCGGTACTTACCGAGGCGTTTAGATTTATCTAGCGGTTAAGGTTAAGCAGCAGGTAGAGACTGGTAGTTTAGACCCAGCATCTTCTGCATTACGCCAACAACCTGGCAGCTATAACCGAACTCGTTGTCGTACCAAACATAAAGAATGGCGCGGTTACCCTCGGCGATGGTTGCCTGTGAGTCGACAACACCAGCGTAGCGAGAACCAACCAGATCAGAAGAGACGATCTCTGTTGACTCGGTGAAGTCAACTTGGTTTTGCAGCTCAGAACATAGCGCTACGTTACGTAGGTACTCGTTCATGTCTTCTTTGCTGGTTTCACCATTCAGGTTCAGGCTGATGATCGCCATAGACACGTTTGGTGTAGGTACGCGAATCGCATTACCAGTTAGCTTACCAGCAAGCACTGGCAGCGCCTTAGCGACAGCCTTGGCCGCACCTGTTTCGGTGATCACCATGTTTAGCGGTGCGCTGCGACCACGACGATCGGCTTTGTGGTAGTTATCGATCAGGTTTTGGTCGTTAGTGTATGAGTGAATCGTTTCAACGTGACCGTTGACGATGCCATACTTGTCGTTTACCGCCTTCAGCACTGGCGTGATGGCGTTAGTCGTACAACTTGCCGCCGAGACGATAGTGTCTTCATCCAGGATATCGTTTTCGTTAACGCCGTAAACGATGTTCTTAATTGCGCCTTTGGCCGGTGCAGTCAGCAGCACCTTAGAGGCGCCGTTACATCTTAGGTGTAGTCCCAGACCGTCTTCATCTTTCCAGATACCTGTGTTATCGACCACCAGCGCATTGTTGATGCCATAACGAGTGTAATCTACTTCATCTGGAGAGTTGGCGTAGATCACCTGAATATAGGTGCCGTTGGCGATAATAGCGTTGTTCTCTTCATCGACTTCAACTGAGCCGTTGAATGGGCCGTGTACAGAGTCACGACGCAGCAGGCTGGCGCGCTTCTCGAGATCGCCCTTACGACCGCCGCGCAGAACGATAGCGCGAAGACGCAGCTTGTTGCTCACACCCGTTCTTTCGATCAGTAGACGCGCAAGCAGACGTCCGATACGGCCGAAACCGTATAGCACTACATCGCGTGCTTCTTGGTTGTCTTCATGATCGATTGCCGAAGCCAGCTCTTGTGACATGTAGGCTTCGATCTGGCTCGCATCCTTATGTTCGCGCCAGTAGTTAACCGCTAATTTACCGATATCAACTTTACATTGCTTCACCGCTAGTTTGCTAAGTGCCTCAACAAACGGGAAACTTTCGCGTAATCTGAGTTTGTCACCCACATGACGACGCACTAAACGGTGTGACTTAATGATCTCGATAGTGGAAGCATTAAGAAGCGGCTTACCGTATAGAACGACTTCTACACCTTGGTTACGATATAACTTACCAAGTAGAGGCTGCATTGCCTCCGCCATTTCGAAACGTTCTTGCCAGCTTTGTAGGTGTTTATCAGCGGTCATTTACAGATCCTTTATCTCACTTTTACTACATTTATTGTAGAAATGATTGAGTAACAAAAAGAAAAGACCAATACTCTATTATTATCGGACGTCAATCCTGTTATTGGTCGGCGCCATTGTAATGAAAAGTGAGCCTGCGATCTAGTAAGATATTTTCTCTAACCGTGTAATTTTATTAGATAAAATCCTAAGGAGACACGCTTTTGAGATTAAATTTTGTAATCATTACACCAATTATGTCTCTTTTGGCGCTTTTCAGCCTGTTTGGCTGTGATAATGCTGCTAATACCGCCACGATTTGTAAAAATAATCCTGAGCTTTGCGACGATTTACATCGCGATAGCTGGTGTCGATATGAGCGAGCCGACCTGATCCAGAAGCGTTACACACTTAAAAACACCCCCTCGCCCACCGGCAAGCAGATTTATCAGCATCTGATCAATCTGGAAAACTATAGTAAATGTATCGAACTGGCCGCTGGCGTGCAGCACATCATGCACCCAGAGCGGACCAACGATAGGGTGCGAGCCTTCGGCATCAGCGCCCAAAACCTGGCGCAGCTGAGAGAGACGACCAAGGACAACCCGGATCTCTATCTCTCCTACTATCACTGGATCCGCCTAAATGACCAGGCGGCCCTGTCTCGCGTGATTAAGGCGCAGCAGGCAGGCAGCATAAAAGATCTCGAGATCCTGGCCAGTCTCGCCTCTTATTACCAGAAGTCGGATCTCGATAAGGCCAAGGCGCTCTATCTGCAGCTGTTAGACAATGCCGATCCGGACAGCTTTAATCCCGACTGGCTATTAGGCCTTGCCAGCATCTACCACCAGCAAAACGATCTGGAAAAAACCTATCTCTTCTCAAAAGCCAACGTATTGATGACGCGCAACACGGCATCCGATGCCAAAATGAACGCCTTAATCAATGGCAACCAGCAACTGGCGCATTTTTTAGATGAACAAGCCGATACCTTAGTGGAACATCTGAAAAACGGTGACTACGCTTCTAGTGAGATCCGCGCTCAGTTAAATACCTCGTCTTAATTGAGCCATTCTCCTTGCTGGCAAAATGTTTGCCACTAGTATTTTTTTTACAGAAATCGGCTCGGTTTTTGTAAAAAATCTGATCTTTGTAAAGAAAACAGCAAATTTGTTAAGCTAACTAGCCAATAAAACCCGATATTGCTTGACGATAGCTGTCAATTTGGTAATTTTACTACCAGATATTTTTATACATTTACCTGAGGGATATGAGATGACTATCCGCGTAGCAATTAACGGCTATGGCCGTATCGGTAGAAACGTACTTCGCGCACTTTATGAAAGCGAAAAGCAGTACCCCATCCAAATCGTTGCCATCAACGACCTGGGTGATGCTTCAATCAACGCTCACCTGACTAAGTACGACTCTGTACATGGTCGCTTCAACGCCAAAGTTGAGCACGACGACGAAGCTATCTACGTCAACGAAGACAAAATCCAAACTTTCTCTGAGCGTGACCCAGCTAAACTGCCTTGGGCCGAGCTTGAAGTCGATGTTGTGTTCGAATGTACCGGTATCTTCACTTCTAAAGAAGCGGTTCAGCCACATCTAAACGCTGGCGCGAAGAAAGTGATCATCTCTGCACCGGGTAAGAACGTTGACGCAACTGTTGTTTACGGCGTAAACAACGATGTGATCACCTCTGACATGACTGTGATCTCTAACGCGTCTTGTACCACTAACTGTCTGGCGCCTTTCGCTAAGCCGCTGAACGACGAGATTGGTATCGAATCTGGTCTGATGACCACTATCCACGCTTACACTAACGATCAGCGTCTATCTGACGTTTATCACACAGACCTACGCCGCGCTCGTGCCGCTGCTATGTCTATGATCCCAACTAAGACTGGTGCTGCAGCAGCCGTTGGTCTGGTGGTACCTGAGCTGGCTGGTAAGTTCGACGGTATGGCAGTACGTGTACCTACAGTAAACGTATCTCTGGTGGATCTCTCTTTCGTTGCCGCGCGCGACACCACTGTTGAAGAGATCAACGCCATCATCGAGAAGGCTGCAAGTGTTGCACCTATGAGTGAAGTGCTGTCGGTAAACAAAGAGCCATTGGTTTCTATCGACTTCAACCACAACCCATTTTCTTCTAACTTCGATGCGACACAGACCCGTGTAAATGGTCGTCTGGTTAAAGTGATGGCATGGTACGACAACGAATGGGGCTTCAGTAACCGTATGCTAGACAACGCAGTTGCGCTGATGACTGCTAAGTAAGCAAAGTTTTATTTGAGTTACATTCATAAAAAAGGAGCCATTTAGGCTCCTTTTTTGTTCCTGTCTTTCAACTTCTTTTTCTGTTCTATCGTATGGCTTAGTGTTATTTTCTTAGTGTTTTTTAATCGCGTTATACCGTGCGCGCCATGGCATCGTCCAGGCTCGCTATCCCCTGCGAAAGATACCCGAGTAGAATGTCTGTCTCTGCATTGCTAAGATCAGCCGACAGCACATAGCGATAGAGTTCGAGTAATCGACTCTTATAGGAAAGAAGCTGCTTAACACCGATAGCACCGGGTAAGAAGTAATGCTCCGCCAGGCAATCTGTGACCCGCTGGCAATCGCTCTGAATAAGGCGCTTGATAAAATAGGCTCGGCTATTGGCAGCGTGAAGTGCACCGGCCTGCGCCGCTGGAATATGTTTGAGTTGTGCTTGGAGTCTTGGGGTGGCATTTGCTTGCATAGTGAACCTCTTAAGCCTATCGCTTATTTCGTTTCACTATTATATTGGCCACAAACTGAACAGCGGCTTACCCGAAATGGATTAATCAGCTTTTAAATCAGTTCTAATGCCAAAACTTTAACTAGATCTGCCTGACCTAGCCAGCAACCGTTCACTATCATCTCGAATTGCACTAAGCACATTGCACGCACATAGCATCAAGTTAGAAACGTTTGATACGCACCACTTTCATCACTTCAAAATCGAAGCCAGCAACGGTTTCAGTCTCAGGGTAGTAGGTCATATTTACCTTGTGTCCCTGTAGGCTGCGGTACTTCTTGGTACGGCGAAACTTAAAGGGGGCGTCACAACCTTCTATGGTTACCGTATGTTGCACCCATTCATCAATCTCTCTCTGGGTATGGGATAAAATTTTCACGCCCTCTGAATGCACCAGTTTCTGATGTTTATCGAGCATCTTATCTACAACATGTTTCATAGCGGGTAACCTTTATCGATGAGTTCTAACCTGTTTAAAAAAACGACAGTAGAAAATTATAGAACATCTCATCGGCTTTGCGTGTGGTTGAGCTATGGTATCAAAAATTCGGCCCTAACTGTACCTGTCCCTGAGCCAAGCATATTGATAATAGGCACTTTGTCCTAAGCGTCGCAGTCGCGCGAAGGGAAACTTAGGCAGTGGTGATTGATAAAGCGGCAGCTCAGGCAAGCGCTCGCCGGCAATATGCTGTGCCAGGCGATAGGCGGCCTGAGCAGAAAATGCAACGCCTGAGCCACAATAGCCCAGGCTATAACCCATATTTCCCTGACTAAAGACATGGGGCATATCATCTAAGGCGGCAGCGATCCATCCGGTCCAGTTATGATCAACTGTTACTTCGGCAAGCGCCGGGAAGCAATCTGTCATGGCGCTCTTTAATCGCTCGCCATAGCGAGGATCGCCGGCATCGGCGCCGCTTATCGCGCCGCGCCCCCCAAACAGCAGGCGATTACCGCTAAGCAGGCGATAGTAGTACTTGAGCCTGCGGGTATCCATCACCACCTGATGTGTCTTAAGGCCCGTCGCCTCAAGTTGCGCATCAGTGAGAGGCGCAGTCACTATGATGTTACTCAATATGGGCAGGTAGCGATTATCAACCGCTTGATTAAAACGTTTAGGCGTATAGGCGTTACCTGCACTGACAACCTGGTTTGCGATCAGCTCTCCCTTATCGGTTATGAGTCTGTGGTGAGGTCCCTCCTTTAACCACTGCCTCACGCAGCTATTTTCATGCAAGGAAACGCCAAGGGATTGCACCACGCGCTTATAGCCCAAGCAGAGTTTTAGGGGATTGACGCCGAAACCATCGTTAAGGCGCAGCGCGCCATAGGCTTGATGGTTATCCATGTAGCTCTCTTTAAGATCGCTGGGTGTGAGAAACTGGGCGTCGTCGCCAAGATGTTCGGCGATGAAGTCGGCCGCTCCCTTTAATGTGCTATAGGCCTTGGCGTTGTGCGCTATCTTCAGATAGCCCTTGGGCTGCGCATCGCAGGCAATCTCATGCTGTTCAATCAACTGCTCGACGCGGCGCACCGCGCTCGTGAACTCACCATAGATCCCTTTGGTGGTCTCCATGCCCCACTTCTTGGCCATTTGACTATAGCCCATACGTCCAGAGCCTTTGAGTACGAAACCGGCATTGCGGCCGCTGGCGCCAAAGCCTATCTGATTTGCCTCTAACACCCTGGCCTCAATATTAAACTCGCTGGCAAGATAATAGGCGGTCAGCAAACCAGTAAAGCCTCCACCGACGATGGCTACATCGGTTTGCACCCGCCCGCTGAGAGATGGCAAGCGTGCAGGACGAGAGACGGTCGTCGCCCAGTAAGAGTCCGGCCAGGGCTGACCATCGGGAAAGTCATTGAGTAAAGGATCGTAGGACATAATGTTTAGGACTTATAGAAAGTGATGACGTATAAGGTTATGGCTGGTCGATTCCCTAAGCTAGAAAGTCAGGATCATCTCGCAGGCGACGCAATGACATTCGCTGCCACACAGCACGCAGATATAGTCGGGATGATCTGGGTTATTGTTCCAGCGCTCAGGATGTTCCTTGATAAGCTTGCCTCCAGCCTTGGTAAAGTAGCCCACGGCTGAGTTATCTGGGCTCTGTTTCCAGAGATGGCTAACGCCAGCCAAGGCGCCTTGGGCCTTACAGGTTTCAATCGAGCTTTCAAGCAGGGCCTTACCTATGCCGAGTCCCCTAGCCTCCTCGGCGACCGTATTACATTTAAAATAACAGCAATGTTCGGGTGCAACAGGCCAAAGCGCTGGCGAGCACCAGCGATCCAGCGACCAATTGCCTGGCGCGTAGGTAAGCCGAAAGCCGACTAATTCGCCCTCTAAGTAGGCAACAAAGTTTGCATTGAGGCCAGATTTTAATGCCTTATGTTGCATCTCGCTAAGCATCTGCTCATCCAGATAGCCATCGCCGTGCACCAGATTACCAAGGGCGATGACTCGCTGAAAATCTTCCTGTGCTAAGGGTCTTATCTCTACTTGGCTACGCATCGCCTCACTCATCTGTTTACCTTAAATTAACCTCAAGGTAACATAAAAACCCTTAAATGAAGTAAGGATGCGATTAAGCGCGTATTTCTTGAACAATCCCAAATCATAATGGAGTCATTGGGTGAATACAGATTTCTCAAAACCTGCGCTGGAAGACAAACTCAACCGGATCACTTCGATACCACAAAGATTCAACCAGGGCCTTAAGAACGTCTGGCAACGCCTCACGCTGCCACAAAGGCTTTACCTACTGGCCGCGCCACTGTTGATGAGCGAACATTTAGGCTTAGTGGCCATCATTACCACAATAGCCCTCACCCTGGAGTTTTGGCCTCTGTTTGAGCGTGTGTGGCACTCGCTCGCCGGTAAAGCGGTATTGCTACTCTTCTACGCTATTGTGGCCAACTATGCTCTGGCAATGGCCGGCGCCATTGTTAACGAGGTGGTGGGCGTACCGGCAACGCACTTTAATTACACCCACAACTTTGCCATCTTGCTGCTTCTGCCCGCCTGGATCTTGGGTATCAGCGCCATCGGACTGTTGTTTGTGCAGCTATTGATGCCTTTCTACCTCATGATAGCCCTTATGTTAAAACCCATTGGTATCAAACTCTTTTCGCTGACAGGTAACAGTCACTACCGTTTCACCACCCTGATGGTGAGATTCGTACTCTCCTTGGTCTTGCTCTACCATTTGATCTTGCTAATCGGTGATGTGGAGGAGAGAGTGGAATCTGCGCTGAACGATTTAAAAACCATTGAGGAATCGGTAAAGGACGACTCGAACAAAGGTCAAGACAAGCAGCTAACCGCAAACACAGATGAGGTGGCCGCCAATTTAGAAATGAAGGCGCAACCCGGCGCTGAAGCGCCAGAGAAGGATGAAGCGTTATCAAACGCCAAATCTGCCGAAAGAGGGACAGATGATCAACAAACTCGCCAAGCAGAGAGCGAGGCATCGTTAGCGAAAGAATACGCCTCGCTACGTCACGCCTATCAGGGTGAGATCCGCGAATTGATTGCCGAGTTCGCCTACCGCCTCGAGGCCGATAGCCGTTCTCGTTGTGAAAAGAGTGAGAATGCCAACGTCGTCGAACTCAACGACTATGAAATTCTCGAGGTGGTGCCAGACAGTACGGCAAAATACCGTTATCGGTTTACGGTAAGAAAATGCATTTCACCGGCTTTTCCGGCCAAATAAGCTAAATACTTCGCTTGGGCGTTAGCCATAGACCGTTAATAAAAGTCCGTTAATAAAAGGCCGTTAACAATAGGCTGTTAATCATAGCGCCCAAGCCAGTAACCAATTGTCTTAACCGCTACCAAGGGAGCTGCTGGCCATCGAAGTTTAAAAACTGTCCGGACTGAGTTGCGTCCAGGTTTTCGATACATCTAGCCATCTGATCTACAGCCTCATTTACTGTGATCAGCGCGTTGGGCCCGCCCATGTCTGTCTGTACCCAACCAGGATGAAACGCTAGGCAGTAGATCTCCTCGCTACTCAAGTCGATAGCCAGGCTCTTAAGCGCAGCGTTGAGTCCCGCCTTTGATGACCGATAGAGATAGCTGCCACCACTCTGGTTATCCGCTATGCTCCCCATCTTTGAGGAGATACAGATCACCTTGGCATTAGTCGCCTTTTGCAACATGGGATAGCAGATCTGGGTCACCATGATGGGGGCTATGGTATTAACCGCAAGCACCTTCTGCCACTCTGTCGCCCTAAGCTGACCGAAACCTATCCCCTTAGGGCCATAGTAGCCGGCGTTATTGATCAAGATATCGATGGCCGCGTCATTTAAATGCTGGGGTAAGGCGTGCACCGAGACATCATCGGTAACGTCCAGCTGAATAATATTGAGCTTGGCATGGATCTCAGCCAGTTGGATCAAGGCACTTGCTTGAGCGGGCTGCCGGCAACAGGCACTCACTCTATCGCCTTTAGCCAGATAATGCCTGACAAAGCCTAAGCCTATACCGCGATTTGCCCCTGTGATCACCACATGCTTTGTCATAACAACTCCCTACATCATCAATAGTTAACAACAAGAATCATAACCTAAGGTTCGATGTTTTGCCTGTTTTACCCATCTTTGCACATCTATAAGCCCTGGATATGCAAAGGGCTAAACCTGCAAGTTGACAAGTCGCCTTTCCTCGGTTTTTATTGTCTGCGACAATAGGGACAAATTGATGACAACCTATGTCATGTCAGCATGCCCTGTCAGTGACTAGCTAGGAATCCTCTATCTTGAATATTGAGCAACTGCTTTGCGAAACACTCTCATGCGAAAAAGTCATAAAGCTGGGTAAACTGCAGACCCTTTGGAGTGGCTATGGCGAGATAGCCCGCTTTATGGTGCATTACCTGCCAGAAAGACCATATGAGAGCTCCCGTGATGATTTAATTAACAGGCCTGCTTCGCAAACTGTCATCGTTAAACATATCGCACCGCCAACACAGAGCAGCCATCCACACCAATGGGACACAGAGATCTCTCACCAACGTAAGATGCGCTCTTATCAGGTAGAGCTCAATTGGTATCGAGATTTCGCTTGCCGTTGTCGGGGTATGCTTAACCTCCCGCAACTTATTGCCGCGAAGGAAGATACTGAGAACCAAGAGATGCTGCTGGTCATGAGCGACCTCGACGCACAGGGATTTGATCAGCGTCGCATCAACCTAACCCAGGCGGAGCTTTACGCCAGCATAGAATGGCTGGCACGTTTTCATGCATTGTTTACCTATGAAGCTTTTCCAAAAGAAGATACGCTGGATGATGCTTCCTACGCTGGCCTTTGGCCCATCGGCTCCTACTGGCACTTGGCGACCCGGCCCGATGAGTTAGCCGTAATGACAGATTCACCTCTGAAACGCGCCGCAGAGGCGATCGACGCTAGACTCAATCAAGCCAGGTTTCAAACCTTAGTGCACGGCGATGCTAAGGTCGCCAACTTCTGCTTTCACAAAGAGATAGAGACCTTAGGCGTTGACGGTGTAGCGGCGTTAGATTATCAATATGTCGGCGCCGGCATTGGCATAAAAGACTTTATCTATCTGCTAGGCAGCTGCCTGGACGAGGCTCAGTTGGTGACTAATTATGACGCTGCCTGTAGCCACTATTTTAAGACCCTCAAACAGCAGCTTTCTGGTCGTTGGGCGGCTGAGCAAATTGAGGCTTTGGTAACTGAGTGGTACGTGCTACTCCCCTTTGCGTGGGCCGACTTTGAGCGTTTCCTCGCTGGCTGGCAGCCAGAGCATCATAAGCGCAACGGCTTTAGCCAAGATATGACTCAGAGAGTGCTAAAGGCGCTCGGCTAAATACGGTAGCTAATCCCATTGTCCAAGTCCAAGTTCATTGTTTAAGTCCATTGCTTGAGCCCAATGTCTAAGATTGTTGTATAAGTTTATTGGTTAAAGGCTGTTTATTTAAGGCGACTGATTTAAGAGGACTGATTTAAGACGATTAGTAGAGCCATTGAGTTGATGTTGAGCAGTTTCAGCAAGCGCCTCCACACCCCAAAGCTAGCCTCTAATGACTGACTCCCCCAAAGCGTCCAAAAGGCCCGAAAACAGGGGGCAAATCACACCAGAAGGGCTACAATCATACTAAGAGAGTGCTCGATATACGCAAACGGGTGAGTACCCAAATGTGCTATCTAAGTTAGCCAATAACGCGGCATCACGCTCTCTTTCTTTTGCCTGTTTCTTTCGGCTCTATCTTGCCTAATCTTTTACCTTTCTTGCTACTTTGTTCTGGTGCATTTGCGCCTCAAGCGAAAATTGCGAATGCCCCATACAACGCAAATTACATACCTGTTTACATTTAAGCGCTTTAACAAATTACCCATTTCGATAACATTTACCCTGCAAAAAATCTTTCGCCTAAGTATAAAAGCGTTTTTATTAATAAATTTATTATCTTAGCTCCAACAAGAGGAAGTGTTTGTGGCTACCGTAAAACAGTTCGTATTGCCCATCGCCGTGCTAGTGCTCGGGGGCGGCACCTTTGCCGTGCTAGCATCGATGAAAAAACCACCAGAAGAGAAACCTGTCGTTGACAATACGCCCGTCGTGGCCGTCGAGATTATCGACAAGGAGCCCATGACCTTTACCGTAAACTCCTACGGTATCGTCAACGCCAAGTATGAAACTGACCTTGTGTCTCAGGTTACCGGTGAGATCGTCTACCTGAGCGACGCTTTCGTTCGCGGTGGCTTCGTGAAGAAAGGCCAGATACTGGCAAAGATAGATCCTAGCGATTACGAGGCCGCCCTTATCGATGCCAAGGCCACAGTGGCCAGTGCAAAGGCGACTCTGGTACAAGAAAAAGCCTATGGCAAGGTGGCCGCCGAAGAGTGGAAGCGAATCGAGAACGGCACCCCTACCGAGCTGAGCCTGCGTAAACCACAGCTGGCTCAGGAAGTTGCCCGCCTCAATTCATCTGAAGCGGGCCTCAAGCGCGCGACCCGTAATCTCGAACGCACTGTTATCAAGGCGCCCTATGATGCCTTAATCGAGAGCCGTCATATAGGCTTGGGCTCATACGTCTCCGCCGGTACCCAAGTGGGTAAGCTGCTTAGCACGGAAAAAGCCGAGATCCGCCTTCCTCTCCCCGATAAGGAGATACGTTATCTCGACAACAAGGGCCTGGGTGCTCAGGTGATGGTTAAGGGAAACTTTGCCGGTGAGAACACCGCCTGGAAAGGTCAAATAGTGCGCAGCGAAGGCGTTATCGACAATCGTAGCCGCATGACCTATCTGGTGGCCGAGGTGATCGATCCCTATGGCCTCAAGGACAACAAGCAACCGCTGAGATATGGCAGCTATATCACGGCGCAGATCCACGGCTCACAGGCCCAGGATGTCACCACCATCGCCAGACACCTGGTAGTTAACGACAAGGTCGCCGTTATGACGCCGGAAAACACCCTGGCATTTAAGTCGGTAGATATACTGCGTCAGCAAGGTACCCAGGTAGTGATCGGTGACGGGTTAGATGATGGCATGCGCCTCATCACCTCGGCACTGGATTACCCCATCGAAGGTATGAAACTTGCCCTGGCCGAAGACAAGCAGACCCCGGGACAAGATGAAGCCGTCGCCGATCAACTGGCCATGGAAGACAAGGAGTAAGGGCGAATGCCAGATCCAAATAAAGGCATGATCGCCTGGTTTGCCCGCAACAGCGTGGCGGCAAACCTGCTGATGATCATCATCATTATCGGAGGTCTGCTGACCGCCAGCACGATACGCAAACAGTTTTTTCCCCAGACAGAGACCAACTGGGTCGAGTTTAGCGCCTTCTATCCCGGCGCCGCGCCCCAAGAGGTGGAGGAAGGGATCACCATCAAGGTCGAGGAAGCCCTGGAGCGGGTACAAGGCCTGAAGCGGGTGATCACCTATTCTAACCGTAACTCGGCATCGGGCTATTTTCGTATCGAAGACTCCTACGACCCTCAGGTGGTCTTGGATGAGATCAAATCTGAGATCGATTCTATATCGAGCTTCCCCGATGGTATGGAACGACCACGGGTTGAGCGCATCAAGAATCGACAGGAGGTGTTTTATATCAGCCTCTATGGCGACCTGCCGCCAAAGCAGCTCAAAGAGTTCGGCGAGAAGATCCACGATGAGTTGATGCAGCTGCCGCTGGTAAACATCACAGAGTTTTATGGCGGGCTGGACTATGAGATGTCCATCGAGGTCAGCAAGGATAAGCTGCGCGAATACAATCTCTCCTTCAACGATGTCGCCAAGGCGGTTCGCGGTTATTCACGCAACATGTCGGCCGGCCAAATCAAAGCCGAAAACGGTTACATCAGCCTGAGGGTGCAAAATCAAGCCTATGTCGGTTACGAGTTTGAGAATCTGCCGCTGATCACCCTAGAAGATGGCACCAAGTTGCTGCTTGGCGATGTGGCCAATGTGGTCGACGGTTTCGAAGAGGGTATTCAATACTCCAAGTTCAACGGTAAGAACTCGGTGACTTTCTTCGTGGGCGCATCAAACGATCAGAGCATGACGGATGTCGCTAAGGTGGTTAACCAATACGTCGAAGATAAACAGGCTTCACTGCCCCAGGGCTTGAACCTGGAAACCTGGGTCGATATGACCTATTACCTGCAGGGTCGTCTGGATCTTATGCTCGACAGCATGAAGAGCGGCGCCATCTTGGTGTTTATCATGTTGGCCCTCTTCCTGCGGGTTCGCCTCGCCTTTTGGGTGATGATGGGGCTGCCCGTCTGCTTCTTAGGTACACTGCTGCTGATGCCGACCGCCATGATAGATGTCACCATCAACGTGATCAGCCTGTTTGCCTTCATTCTAGTGCTGGGGATAGTGGTCGACGATGCCATCGTCATGGGCGAGAGCGCCCATACCGAGTGTGAAGAGAAAGGCCAGAGCATTGACAATGTGATCCGCGGCGTGAAGAAAGTAGCCATGCCCGCCACCTTCGGCGTGTTGACCACAATTGCCGCCTTCCTGCCCATCACCATGGACGATGGCCCCTCGTCGGCCTTCGGCCAGTCAATCGGCTATGTGGTGATCTTATGTCTGCTGTTTTCCCTGGTGGAGTCTAAGCTCATCCTACCGGCGCACTTAGCCAAGATGAAACATAAAACCCAGGTTAAGCCGGGCTCGAAGAATCCCATCAACCTGCTGCGTATCGGGGTCAATTATCTACAGGCCAAGGTGGACAATGGACTGCAGTTTGTGATCTATCGTCTGTACAAACCCTCGCTGACATTGTCGGTGAAATACAGATATATGATCATCGCCCTGTTCATCTCCTTAATTCTGGTCTGCGCCGGCCTCTATTCCGGCGGGATCCTGCGCTACGTGGGACAACCTAAGATCCCCCATGATTTCCCACGTATCAGCGTCGAGATGAACCTGGACTCATCAGAGCAAGCGACCCTGTCTGCCGCATTGGCAATCGAGGCGGCGCTGCATAAGGTCGATGATCAGCTGGAACAAGAGTTTGGCCAACGAATGATCGCCGACATGCAAGTCGATCTTCAAGGCAGAACCCGTGCCCAGGTGATGACCAAGCTAGTGACCCCAGAGCTAAGGCCTATAGATACCTTTGCCCTCGCCGAGCGCTGGCGTGCAGCCATGCCGCAGATCCCAGGGGTGAAGTCCTTCAATATTCAGGATAACCTCTTCGGTGGCGGCCGCGACGATGGCGACATCAGCTTCCGTCTCGAAGGCAAAGACGAGGCACAACTCATCGCCGCGGCCAAGGCATTAAAGGCTAAGCTTAACAGCCTGCAGGGCGTTGGCGACGTCAATGACAGCCGCCAGTCCAGCGCCAAAGAGGTGCAATTTAGCCTTAAGCCGCTGGCCAACAGCGTCGGCCTTACCCTTGCCGATGTCGCCTCTCAGGTCAGCGCCAGCTTCTACGGTCTCGAGGCCCAGCGTATTTTACGCAACGGCGAGGAGATCAAGGTGATGCTGCGCTATCCCGAGGAGCAGCGTAACTCTATCGCCCATGTGACCGAGGTGATGATCCTCACGCCACAGGGCGCAGAGATCCCGCTCTCCGAGGTCGCAGAGATCCAGGTGACGCAAGGAGTCAGCGGTATCCGGCGTGAAAACGGCAACCGGACCATCAACGTCTGGGCCTCGGTGGACGCCTCTCAGGCCGAGCCATTTAAGCTAGCCCAGGACATTCGTGATAACTTTATCCCCGAGCTGCTGCGTCAGTATCCTAGGGTGAAGAGTGAGGTGGCAGGTAACATTCAGGAGCAGATCGACAGCGCCAATACCCAGATGCGTAACTTCATCATCTCGCTGCTGGTGATCTATAGCCTGTTAGCCGTGCCGCTTAAGTCCTATGTGCAGCCAATGATGATCATGTCAGTGATCCCCTTTGGCATCATAGGCTCTGTGCTTGGCCACATGCTACTTGGGATAGACCTAAGTGCCCTCTCCCTATTCGGCATCATTGCCGCCGCCGGGGTGGTGGTGAATGACTCCTTGGTGATGGTGGATTACATCAACCGCGCCCGACTGGCCGGTATCAGCATGAAGGTTGCCGTGATTGAAGCAGGTTGTCGTCGTTTCAGGGCAATTCTGCTCACCTCGCTGACCACCTTTATCGGCCTGGTACCCATCATGAGCGAGACCAGCATGCAGGCGCAGATGGTGATCCCTATGGCGGTGTCGCTCGCCTTCGGCGTACTGTTTGCCACTATAGTGACTCTGGTACTCATTCCATGTCTCTATGTGGCAATCGAAGATACCAAGTCTGCGTTTAGTTGGATATACAACCGAATTACCGGTGTTAAGGTGAATCAAGAAGTGGTGTCAGAGCAGTAGTCTGATTGCCACTTGCTAAAACAGAAAAAGCCCGCGTAACAGCGGGCTTTTTTATAACCAAACTCTTCTCCAGCGCCAGAAGGCTTTAACTAATGATTCAAACAGTCTTTGGATATGAAAAGAAACGAAAAAAGGGCTCCATTTCTAGAAGCCTTTTCTCTTAATGTGGAGGAAAGATAGCTGGGCTTAAACGTTAGGAACCCGGTTATTGCTCTTTTCCGATATGCTAGATAGCACAAAGCCCGCTTGTTAGCGGGACTTGTTAATGTGGTGAAGAGATAGCCTGATTTAAATATTGGGAAGCCTGGGTTCAAATTACTTCCGTTTACCTAGTAACTACTTAGCGCTTATCGAGTCCAAAACGAAAAAGGCTTCCATTTCTGGAAGCCTTTTTTCTTAATGTGGCGGAGAGATAGGGATTTGAACCCTAGACGGGCTATAAACCCGTGCCGGTTTTCAAGACCGGTGCATTCGACCACTCTGCCATCTCTCCGAACGCCGCGAATAATATAGCGCCCTATTTCACTTGTAAAGGGAAAATATAACGAAAAGGCGAATTTGGCGAACTTACGCTCACTTTGTCGAATCTTCCTCCTGATGCAGCGCAATTTTTGCCGGATCTGGGGTAGAAATGGCGCCGAACACAGCTCGCCACTTGTCGTAACCTCTCACCTGAAAACCGATTAGCACGCCTATGGCGCTGACGACTATGCCGACACCAATCGCCTTCTCGCCGCTACTGGCCCATAACGCCACAAGAGAGGATGCGCCAAAGGCGATACTGATCTGCAAGAAGTTTTGTAATCCCGCCGCCTTGGCCGATGCCTGCTTGAACACCTGCAGCGCAGAGTTAACCACTATGGGATAACAGGCGCCATTGGCCGCCGCCATCACAGAGAAGATACTCAACAGAGGCCAGATAGTGCTAGATGGGTAACACAGGGTGACCAAGGCGATACCGGCGACACAGGCACCGAATAGCAACAAGACCCAGGTAAGCGTCACCTCGGCGCCTAAGCGTCGAATAAACAACTTGCTCAGATAGCCCCCGAGAATAAACATCACGGTCTGCGGAACGAAACTCAGGCCGATCGCCTTAGCCTCATACCCATGTTGCTCCATCACTATCGGCCAGAGGGTTAGGTAAGAGAAAAATGCCGCGGAGCAGGCCCCAAATATCAGCACGTTGCCCAGATATCTGGGGCTGGCCAGCATCGCCAAATAGCTCACGCGCACACTCTTTTGAACTTCAGTGGGTTTACTGCCTTGCTGGCTACTTGCCTCGTCGGTCTTACTATTAAGGCTTTCCTTGCTATCGACCCAGGCAAGGGTCGCTAGGATAAGCAGCAGGCTTAAGCCGCCTAGGATGAAGAAGATGCTGTGCCACTGCTGCCACTCCAGCAGATAGGCGCCCAGGATAGGCGCTAAGGCCGGCGACAGAGCCACGAGCGGCATGATATTACTAAATACCTGCTGCGCCTCGCTGGCCTTATAACGATCGATCACTATCGCCTGCCAGATCACCGAGGCGCTACAGGCACCCAAGGCTTGGAAGAAGCGCGCCACATTAAACATGGCGATTGAGTCGCTATTGGCAATCACCAGACTGGCTGCGCCGAACAGAACAAGACCCAATACCAGACTCAGACGTTTACCTATGGCTTGTACCAGGGGGCCATACAAGAGCTGACCCAAGGCCAGACCGGCGAGGAAGAAAGTCAGCGAGCTTGCGACCTGAGTAGCACTGGCATCTAAACTTGTTTCAATTGCTTTGAAAGCAGGTAAATACATGTCAGTCGCAATAAAGCCCAACATGCTGAGTAGCGCTAGATAGATAAGAAAAGAAAAATTAGCGATTTTATTCATAAAATTAGAAGATTCACTTTAACTAACCAAAGAAGTCGGTGAGTCTATTGACTTGCCAATTGCTTGTGAAACGTTTATTTTTGCTTACAGCCTTCAAATATTCTCACGGCAAATTTAGGAGCAAATTCGAGATGCTTTCAGAACAGTCGATGCAATTAATTGATATGGTGGCCCGAGTCGGCAGTTTTACCGCGGCGGCCAACAAGTTACACAAGGTGCCCTCTGCCGTGAGTTATGCCGTGAAGCAGGTTGAGGAAGATTTGGGGGTCGTGTTGTTTGAGCGCCACCATAGAAGCGTGAGCCTCACCCCGGCAGGCGAACATTTCGTCAAGCAGGTGCGCTCCATGCTTACCCATTTGGCGTCGCTAAAAGAAGACACCAAACGCGTGGCCAACGGCTGGCAACCCACACTCTCAATCGCCCTGGATAACATAGTGCGCGCCGATAAGATCAGTAACCTGATCGCCGATTTCTATCGCCATTTCGACAATGTCGAGCTGATCATACGCATCGAGGTCTTTAACGGCGTTTGGGAGGCAATAGCCACCGGCCGCAGCGACATCGCCATCGGTGCCACCACCGCGATTCCTGTGGGCGGTGATTATCGCTTTAAGGATATGGGCGATATCGAATGGACCTTCCTGGTGAGTAAGCATCACCCCCTGGCCGCTATAGATAGACCGCTGCTGGATGATGAGCTGCGCAGCTACCCCTCTATCTGCTTGGAAGACACCTCTCGCGAGATCCCCAAACGCATGACCTGGCTATTAGACAATCAGCGCCGTTTAGTCGTCCCAGACTGGATCCGCGCCATCAACTGTTTCCGCGAAGGCCTGGGCATAGGTTACATGCCCAAGCACTTCGCTACCCCTTTTGTACAGGCCGGCGCGCTGATAGAGAAAGAGCTGGAACGCCCTAAGGCTCCAAGCCCCTGTTGCCTGGCCTGGAACGATGCCAACATGTCCCCCGCCATGGCCTGGGTGCTGGATTATCTAGGCGATAGCGAAAAACTGCAGCGAGACTGGTTTAACTAAATCTCTTTAAATCAGTCACGTTTAATGAGTTATGTTTAGTTACGCGCTCTTAACTGAACGCATTGAATTTACCAGGCTTAATTAACCGCTTATCGAGCAGATGGGGTTTCGCCCTCCCCTTGGCTCGGTTATGATAATAGCTTTGAAAAACAAGTTAAATCCGGTTCATGAAATGGAACTCTTGCAACCGATTTGACTCAAATAAACCATCAAGTTAGTGATAGTCACTGGAGATAAAGATGACGCAAGAAACACTATATGCAAGCCATGCTTCGACACAAGAAGTGAATAAGCTGCTTAAAAATACCTATCTGCTGCTCTCAATGACACTGGGCTTCTCCGCGCTCTGTGCAGGATTGGCAATGGTGTTGCAAATCAGTCCTCTCATGTCTATCGGTCTGTCGATCGGTGGTTTCATTTTGTTGTTTGTCACCCTGAGAAAAGCCGAGTCGGCCGCGGGTCTGTTTTGGGTATTCGCCTTTACCGGAATGGAAGGTGCCTCGCTTGGCTACATGCTTAATCATTATGCCGGCATGGCCAACGGTCCTCAGCTGATCATGCAGGCCTTAGGCCTAACCGCAGTGGTGTTTGTAACCCTAAGTGGCTATGCCATCACCACTAAGAAACACTTCTCTTTCATGCGTGGCTTCCTGCTGGCTGGTCTAGTCATTGCCATCGTTGCAGGCATCGCCAACATCTTCATCGGTAGCGGCGCGGTGTTCATGGCCCTCAACGCGGGTATCGCCCTGTTGATGACAGGCTTTATCCTGTTCGACACCAGCCGCATCGTCAACGGAGGAGAGACCAACTACATACGCGCTACCGTGTCGCTGTACTTGGACTTCCTCAACCTGTTTATCTCTATTTTGCACCTGCTGGGTGCAGGCAGTGACGATTAAGCAAGCTAAGCTTAGAAAGCCCGCCCTCATCGGCGGGCTTTTTTTATGCCCGTTTCTATGACTAATTGGTCTTTTACTTGGGTAAAACTCCCTCCTTATCCACCAGACATTTGGGATCGATTTAAAAAACAGATAGAATAGCGGCTCAAAGCCGAGCTCTTACGGCGCAATATTAAGTTATGGTTAATGAGTAAGCTCATCATTCAAGTCAATCAGGCTGGGTACGGCCAGGGTAGCAGCTATCAGGCGCTGCAATTTACTAAGGCGGCTATCGACGCCGGCCATGAGGTGATTAAGGTCTTCTTCTATCAAGACGGCGTATTGTCGACCAATCATCTGCAATCGCCTGCCTCCGATGAGTTTGCCCTCTACCAGGCCTGGCGAGAGCTGGGACAGACACATCAGGTGCCCCTGGTTAATTGCGTATCGGCGGCGTTACGCCGCGGCGTGTTGTCTGCGGCCGAATCGGCTGAAAACCAATTGCAGCACTGGAATCTCGAGCCCCCCTTTCAGATGGGCGGCCTTGGCGAACTCGTGACCGGTGTGGAGCAAGCCGATCGCGTGATCTGTTTTTAAGCGCCAGATGTTAAGCATTCGCTTTTTGGAAAAATGATGAAAAAGATCACCATTATCTTCAGGCATGCCCCCCATGGCAGTGCCAAGGGCCGGGAAGGACTGGATTTTGCGCTGCTCAGCGCCAGTTTCGAGCAAGAGGTCAGCCTCATCTTCGTCGATGAAGGCGTACTTAATCTGGTGCCGCAGCAGACGCCGGAAGCCATAGGCGCCAAAGATTTCCTGGCAGCCTTCAAGGCATTGCCCCTTTACGATGTCGAGTGCGTCTATGCCTGTCGGCAGAGTCTGGCAGACTATCAACTGGATGAATCGGCCCTGGCCATTCCGCTGGAAGTCAAAACCCCAGCCGAGATAGGTGGGCTGTTAACCCAAGCCGATGAGGTCTTTGTCTACTGATGATACTGCATATCGTTCAATACTCAGCGACTCAAGATAACGCGCTTACCACCTGCCTTCGCTACATTCAGCAGCAAGACACTCTCTTGCTGCTCGGCGATGGCGTAAACTCTCTGCTGCTACAAAATTGGCAACAAGCCTTGGCTGACACCCAGATCTGCCTGCTTGAGCAAGATGTGATCGCCAGAGGCTTACAAACTCGCTTAAGCCATTATAAACAGCTTAGTCAGGATGAATTTGTTCAATACACATTAACTCACGCTAAGGTGATCACTTGGTAAATTTTATTACATATGGCGATAGTCAGATCCCCACGGATCCACAGGGCTATTTGAAAAATGTCAGTGACTGGAATGAAGAACTGGCAGTACTTATCGCCACCGAAGAAGCGATAACCCTAACGCCAGCGCACTGGGAAGTGGTGCATTTTGTGCGTGATTTCTACATGGAATTTAAGACAAGCCCGGCCATTCGTGTGCTGGTCAAGGCGATCGGCCAGAAACTCGGCGCCGAAAAGGGTAATTCCAAGTATCTCTATACCCTCTTCCCCCTTGGGCCGGCGAAACAGGCGACAAAGATAGCTGGGCTACCTAAGCCAGCCAAGTGTATCTAATCTTTAAGCCGTTATTACCACCTAATTAATTGTATTTAGATAATAAAAAACCTTCGCGATTGCGAAGGTTTTTTTGTTGTTAGAGATTTTTCATCACTAACATAATCGCTTTCCCAAATGTTGCTAACATTACTGCGACGAAGATACAGATAATGACGACATAGGTTAGCCACTGAAAATAGCGCCCACCGTTATCCATGTTTCACACTATCTCTTTATCGCGTTAGCCTATTTGAGTCAGGCCGCCCATGTATGGACGTAGCGCCTCAGGTACTGTGATTGAACCATCGGCATTCTGATAGTTTTCCAGCACGGCCACCAAGGTACGACCGACTGCCAGACCTGAGCCGTTCAGTGTGTGCAGCAATGCCGGCTTCTTGGCAGATTTGGCCTTGTAGCGCGCTTGCATGCGACGCGCCTGGAAATCTTGCATGTTGCTGCAAGATGAGATCTCGCGGTAGGTGTTCTGCGCCGGCAGCCAGACTTCGATATCGAAGGTCTTCGCCGCGCCAAAGCCCATATCACCAGTACAAAGTACTACGGTGCGATATGGCAGACCCAGGCGTTGCAGCACGGTTTCGGCGTGTAGAGTCAGGCTCTCGAGCGCAGCCATAGATTCTTCAGGCTTCACTAGCTGCACCAACTCTACTTTGTCGAACTGGTGTTGACGAATAAGACCACGAGTATCGCGGCCGTATGAGCCGGCTTCGCTGCGGAAACAAGCCGTATGAGCAGTCATCTTAATCGGCAGCTCATCTTCATCGATAATGGTATCGCGAGCCAGGTTAGTCAGCGGCACCTCGGCGGTCGGGATCAGGCTTAGGCCCTGACCTTCTTCGGTCGCAGGCTTGGTGTGGAACAGATCTTCACCAAACTTAGGCAGCTGACCGGTACCAAGCAGGCTGTCTTCGTTAACCAGCAGCGGCACATAGGTTTCAGTGTAACCATGCTCGGTGGTGTGCAGATCCAGCATGAACTGGGTTAGCGCACGGTGCATGCGGGCAATCTGCCCCTTCATGACGATGAAACGAGAACCGGTGATCTTAACGGCGCTCTTGAAATCAAGACCAGCGTGTTGCTCACCCAAATCCACATGATCTTTCACTTCGAAATCAAACTGCTTAGGCTCACCCCAGCGGCGGATCTCAACGTTGTCGTTTTCGTCCGCACCTATAGGCGCCGACTCGTCCGGCAGGTTAGGCACGCTCATGGCGATGGCGTTTAACTCTTCCAGCAACTGGTTGAGTTCGGCTTTCTTGCTGTCTAGCTCGGCGCCAAGATCGCCGACTTTGGCCATAATAGGCTCAACATCTTCGCCCTTTGCCTTAGCCTGACCGATAGACTTGGAGATCGCATTACGGGACGCTTGCAGCTCTTCTGTCGCCACCTGTAGTGACTTACGCTTTTCCTCTAACTTGCTGAGACGATCCACATCCAGGATAAAACCACGGGTGGCGAGACGCTCGGCGGTCGCTTCTAATTCAGTACGTAAAAATTTGGGATCTAACATGTTTTTAGTTTCTTAATAGTTAAATGCGAGAAAAAACCAACTGCTGTCCTAAGTAAACCATGAATAAACATAGACATAGGTTCAGAGCGATATTTGTAAATGCTTTCAACCAGGCGCCCTGCTGCATCAATAACAGGGTTTCGTTCGAAAAAGTTGAAAACGTCGTAAGTGCTCCTAATAACCCAACACCTACTAATGCTTTGATTTCAGGACTGACCTGGCTCGCTTCACCTAGGGCATAGATCACCCCCATCAGGAAGGAGCCGATCACATTGACCATGAGTGTACCAAAAGGAAAAGAAGAGCCAAACACCTGAATCATGAATATTGAAATAAGATAACGAAATACCGCGCCGATGGAACCACCCAGGGCCACAAAAATGAGATTATTCATAGCGTTTCACCTCACTTGCCCTGTCCATTTCGGCCAAGGTGGCCAGCTTGGTCTTGATACGTTTCTCGAAACCATGTTCGCTAGGGTAATAGAACTGCGCCCCTGCGAGCGGCTCGGGGAAATAACACTCACCACTGGCATAATGATTGGGCTCATCATGGGCGTAGCGATACCCCTCGCCAAGGCCGATATCGGCCATCAACTTGGTCGGCGCATTGCGCAAATGATTAGGCACAGGTTGACTGCCGGTCTCCCGCGCCAGCTGGCGCGCCGCCTTGAAGGCGGTATAGACGGCGTTACTCTTGGGCGCGCAGGCGAGATAGACGACGGCCTGGGCAATTGCCCGCTCCCCTTCAGCCGGCCCGACCCGATGGAAACACTCCCAGGCATTGACCGCTACTGACATGGCGACAGGATCGGCGTTACCTATATCTTCCGAGGCGATGGCCAGCAGGCGACGGGCTACATATAAGGGATCGCAGCCCCCTTCGAGCATGCGGCAATACCAGTAGAGCGCCGCATCCGGCGCCGAGCCGCGAATCGACTTATGCACAGCCGAGATAAGGTCGTAATATTGATCGCCATTCTTATCGAATCCGGCCAGCTGATGCCCGGCCACCTCGATAAGCATCTGGGGATGAAACTCGCCGCCGTCCGGCAGCATGTCGCTCATCAACTCGATAAGGTTTAGAGCCTTACGGGCATCGCCATCACAGAGACTAGCGAGTTTGCCCGCCACTTCATCAGGCATCTTAAGCTGACGCTTACCCAAGCCACGCTCCTCATCTTCCAGCGCCTGACGGACTATCTTGATGATCTCAGCGTCTTGCAACCGCTTGATTAGATAGACCCTGGCGCGGGATAACAGCGCGTTATTGATCTCAAACGAGGGGTTTTCCGTGGTGGCCCCGATAAAAATCACAGTGCCATCTTCGATAAAAGGCAAGAAGGCATCTTGCTGGCTCTTGTTGAACCTGTGCACCTCATCGACAAACAGCAAGGTGCGCTGCCCACGCGACTGGGCCACACTCTTGGCGTGCTCGATGGCGGCGCGGATCTCTTTCACCCCAGAGGTGACCGCAGAAATACGCTCGACATGAGCATTGGCATAATGGGCAACCAACTCGGCGAGTGTGGTCTTGCCGGTTCCTGGGGGGCCCCAGAACATCATGGAGTGAGCCCTGCCAGCTTCGAGGGCCTGACGCAGCGGCTTACCCTCACCTAACAGATGATCTTGCCCTATATATTGCGACAGGGTTTCCGGCCGCATTCTTGCGGCAAGCGGGCGGAAATCGGGCGCGAAATCGAAACTTAAGCTAGACACAAATGGCCTTTTCTAATGACTTATTCAAATGGCTTATTCTAATAGCTAATTCAAAGACTTAATCCAATGCTTTGAGGCGCTGATCGTCAATATCGACGCCTTCGGGGACGGTAAACTGAAACAGGTTAGCATCGGCGTCTTTCAAAGGCGCCTGGGCTGACAGATTGAAGACGCTGAGGTTACCCTGCTGATCTGTCAGCTTCATCACCTCGAGTAGCTCATCCTTAAAGCAGACCTCAACACCGGTCACGCTGGCATCGACGGCCTTAGGGGTTATCTGATAACAATCGTCCTGACGCTTTACCTGATAGGCCTGCCAGGTCGCTTCGTCGCGATGAACCAAGAGCGCGATCGGCGAGGCATCGATGGCCTGATTGAAATCTAACACGGATACCTCTTCGGCGAAGGGATTGTAGATCCACACGTCCCGGCCATCAGCAACGATAAGCGACTCATCGGGCTGGGTCAGATGCCAATAAAACTGATTGGGTACCGCCAGGGCGAAGGTGCCCGTGCCCTGCTGGATCACCTTGTTGTTAACGTCGGTGACCTGCTGGCTAAAATTGGCCTTAAGGTTATCCAGCTTGGCAAGCTTATCCTTTAGGGCTGCCGAATCATCGGCGTAGCTCGATGCCGCCACGACTAAAGGCAAGGCACAGACTAATTGAGATAAGGGTTTTAGCATTACAAATCCTTTCATGTAAAAGCGCTCGCTATTCACTCGGGTTACTGTCCCCATAAACTCAGGAGTTTAAAGTCCTGACTTATAACTCTCTACCTTTTATCAGAGAGTGTCTCACGAGTTTGTCACGAGAAATATTAACGAGAGCTTAATAATCTTTCGGCGGCGGAGGCGCCAGCACCTCACGGTTACCGTTATGACCTTGAGAGCTGACGACGCCCTGCATCTCCATCTGTTCTATGATGCGAGCGGCGCGGTTATAGCCAATCTTAAACTTACGCTGCACGCTGGAGATAGAACCACGACGGGTCTCGGTCACAAAGGCCACCGCCTCATCGTAGAGAGAGTCCATCTCTTCATCATTCTCCGCGGCTTCACCCGGCAGCAGCACCTGCTCCCCTTCGGCCGAGCCCTGCAAGATCTCATCGATATATTGCGGTTTGCCGCGACTATGCCAGTCGGCCACCACAGCATGGACCTCATGGTCATCGATAAAGGCGCCGTGAACACGGATAGGCACACTGGTCCCGGGTGGTAGGTAGAGCATGTCACCCATACCCAGCAGCGTTTCAGCGCCCTGCTGATCTAAGATGGTGCGCGAATCGATACGGGATGATACCTGAAACGCCATACGGGTTGGGATGTTGGCCTTAATCAGGCCCGTGATCACATCGACCGATGGACGCTGGGTCGCCAAGATAAGGTGAATACCGGCCGCACGCGCCTTCTGGGCGATGCGGGCGATCAACTCTTCCACCTTCTTACCGACGATCATCATCATGTCGGCAAATTCGTCGACGATCACCACGATAGACGGCAGTTTATCTAGCTCAGGCGCCTGCTCTTCCATGCTGTCTTGTGAGCGCCAAAGCGGATCTGTGATCACCTCACCGCGCTCCTTGGCTTCTTTGATCTTGGCGTTATAGCCTTTGAGGTTACGCACCCCTAAGGCAGACATCAGCTTATAACGACGCTCCATCTCACCTACACACCAGCGCAGGGAGTTGGCGGCTTCCTTCATGTCGGTGACCACCTCACAGAGCAGATGCGGGATCCCTTCGTACACCGAAAGCTCCAGCATTTTAGGGTCAATCATGATGAAGCGTACATCGTCGGGACCCGACTTATAGAGCAAGCTGGTGATCATCACGTTGACCCCCACAGACTTACCCGAACCTGTGGTACCGGCTACCAGGAGGTGTGGCATCTTACCAAGATCCACCACCACAGGCTCGCCCGAGATATCCTGACCCAGCACCATGCTAAGGTGCGACTTGCTATGCTCAAAGGCTTCGCTACCCAGCACGTCACGCATAAACACGGTTTCGCGGAACTTGTTAGGGATCTCCAGACCCACATAGGCCTTACCCGGGATCACCTCGACCACACGAACGCTCTCGGCTAGCAGCGAGCGCGCGAGGTCCTTCGACAAGTTAGTGATCTTAGACGCTTTGACGCCTGGCGCGAGCTCAAGCTCGAAACGGGTCACCACAGGACCAGGGAAGACGCCGACCACCTTAGCCACAATGTTAAAGTCTGCAAGCTTGACCTCGACCAGACGCGCCACCTGATCCAGCTCTTCCTGACTGATTGGGTTTGTCTTACGATTTGGCACATCAAGCAGTGAAATATCCGGTAGCGGCGTAACAGGCTTCTTCGGCTGAGCCTCTTCGCCACCCGGCAGGACGACTATGCCATCGACAATCTTTGCCTGCTCGACCTTCTGATTTTTTGGCAGTTTCTTGGGTAGTACGGCGCCGGTTGAATGCTTGGCATCGAAATCTATGGAGACTTCATCATCCTGAGCACGGAAGCTCAGAGCAGGCTCTTGCGCTTCTACCTCGGCAGCGGTTTTTGCCGTTGGCAGGCTAAAGCTTGGCTCCTTAACCCGGCCGCGAGAAGAAGTTTCTTGAGCCTCATCTTCACCATATTCTTCATCGTAATCATCCTGATCGTCTTCATAGACCTCTTCTTCGGCCTTAGCCAAAGCCTTTTGACGACGAGACTCCTTATATCGGTCAAATACCGACATGAACCCCTTGGTATCATCGGTTTCGGGCGCACTCGAGAATTTCTCGGGAACATGTTTAAGCTGCTTCAAACACCAGATGGTGGCAAAACCAACCACCTCGACCACGGTTAGCCAGCTGATGCCGGTCAGCAAGGTAAAGCCGGCGCCGACGAAACAGAGCAGCAGCAAGGTGGTGCCCAGCTGATTAAAATAAGGCAACATGGCATCGGCGATCACATCACCGGAGACGCCGCCGGCCGAGAACTCGTAGATGTCGTTGGCATTCATGCTGGCCAGGGATGCCAGGCTAAAGGTGATCAGCAAGAAACCAATCAGCCTTAGGCCTACCGAAAAATAGTCGATCTCCAACAGGCGATGAATACGTTTGAACAACAGCCAGCCGGTCACCGCCACTATGATAGGGATAAGGTAAGCGGTGTAACCAAAGAAATAGAAGAGCACATCGGCAAGCCATGCTCCCACGGCGCCGGTAACGTTTTTAATCTCACCTTCAAAATTAGACTGACTCCATCCAGGATCAGACGAATGAAAGCTGCTCAGTGCAAGCAGAATATAGGTGGCGACCATGCAGCAGAGGATGAGTCCGCCTTCAAGCAGACGCTGCAGACCGCTGAGTGTTTTGACACTATTTCCCTTAGACAAAAGACAACCCACAAAGCAAAAACGAAAAGGTGAGCCTAAGATATCAAAATAATTCGTGCTATGCAGCGTTTTACCTGCCTATACAGCACAATAGCAAGGCAAAAGGCCTTCATTGGTGAAAAACTATTCGAGGTGAAAAAAAAGGAGCCTTTATGGCTCCTTTTTTACGACATAAATCGTTTTTAAGACTCAAGCGTTACATTGATTGCAACTCTATTGGTCTGCTTGACTTCTTCCATCACAACGTAGGTACGAGTATCAGAAACAGCGGGCAACTTAAGTAGAGTTTCACCTAACAAGCGACGATAGGCAGACATGTCAGAAACACGGGTCTTCAATAAATAGTCGAAGTCGCCAGAAACCAGATGACATTCTTGAATATCATCGAGCAGCTGTACGGCACGATTAAACTTATCAAATACTTCTGCAGTATCGCGATTTAGCGTGATTTCTACGAACACAAGTAATGAAGCCCCAAGATAATGGGGATTTACTAGCGCAGTATATCCATTTATGTAACCTTGCTTTTCGAGTCTTTTAACTCTCTCTAAACAGGGAGTGGGGCTCAGCCCTACACGCTTTGACAACTCAACATTGGAAATGCGGCCGTCGATTTGCAACTCGTTAAGGATGTTACGATCGATCCGATCTAAGTCTTTTATAGGACTCTTTTTATTATTAACCATATTTTTAACCTTGCTTTATCACTAAAACAACATTTACTGCTACGTATGTCAAAAGTTCAGCAGCATTAACTGCCGAAGTGATACTATACTAGATTTCCCTGAAACAATCACGTTCAGGACCTATAAAATAACAATTCAACCCAGAATAAATGGGTTTTTATTCAATTTGAGGCTCGAAGATGATAATTGGTGTACCTAAAGAAATCAAAAACCACGAATATCGTGTTGGTATGGTGCCGTCAAGTGTCCGCGAATTGACCCTAAAAGGTCATGAAGTATTTGTAGAGAAGAATGCAGGTGTTGGGATCGGTTTTAGCGACCAAGACTATGTCGATGTAGGCGCGTCAATCTTAGACACTGCAGCTGAAGTTTTTGCGAAAGCAGAAATGATCGTTAAGGTAAAAGAACCTCAAGCGGTCGAGCGTGCCATGTTGCGTGAAGATCAGTTGCTGTTCACTTATCTTCATCTTGCTCCCGATCTGCCACAAACTGAAGATCTTATTAAGAGCGGTGCCGTCTGTATCGCTTATGAAACAGTAACCGATGCCCGTGGTGGCCTTCCGCTACTGGCGCCAATGTCTGAAGTTGCCGGTCGTATGTCTATCCAGGCTGGTGCCATGGCACTGGAAAAATCAATGGGTGGCCGCGGCATGCTACTTGGCGGCGTACCTGGTGTTGAGCCAGCTAAAGTCGTTATCATCGGCGGCGGTATGGTTGGTACCAACGCAGCGCAGATGGCCGTAGGCCTGGGCGCAGACGTGGTAATCCTAGATCGCAGCATCGATGCGCTGCGTCGTCTGAACGCTCAGTTCGATAACCGTGTTAAGGCGATCTACTCGACTGCCGACGCTATCGAGAAGCACGTACTGGAAGCCGACCTAGTGATCGGTGGCGTACTGGTTCCTGGTGCAGCAGCACCTAAACTTGTGACCAAAGATCACATCAAGCGTATGAAGCCAGGCAGCGCTATCGTTGACGTCGCCATCGACCAAGGCGGTTGTGTTGAGACTTCTCATGCGACCACTCACCAAGACCCAACTTATATCGTTGATGAAGTGGTACATTACTGTGTGGCTAACATGCCAGGTGCAGTGGCTCGTACCTCTACCTTCGCGCTTAACAACGCGACCCTTCCTTACATCATCAAGTTGGCCGACATGGGCTACCGCGAAGCACTGCGTCAAGACAAGCACCTGCTAAACGGCTTGAACGTAATGCATGGCAAGGTAACCTGTAAAGAAGTTGCCGAAGCCCTGAACTTTGAGTTTGTTGATCCAAGCGTACTACTCGCTTAATCAAGTAAAGAGTGTAAACAAAGGGAGCCAATGGCTCCCTTTTTCGATTAGAACAATCTAAAAGATTGCCTTTACCCCTTAGGGGAAATTCCCTACAATCGCTGCAATTCGCTAAAGGCACGGAGAAAAAGATGAGCCAAGCTAGACACTGTAACTTATTAATTTTGGGTTCGGGCCCTGCTGGGTACACCGCCGCTGTTTATGCTGCCAGAGCAAACCTAAAGCCTGTATTGATCACGGGTATGCAGCAAGGTGGTCAGCTGACGACCACGACTGAAGTTGAAAACTGGCCAGGCGACGCCGACGATCTAACCGGTCCGGCTTTGATGGAGCGTATGCAGAAGCATGCCGAGAAATTTGAGACTGAGATCATCTTCGACCACATCAACGAAGTTAACCTGCAAGAGCGCCCTTTCCAACTGAAAGGCGACAGCGGTGAGTACACTTGTGATGCCTTGATCATCTCAACCGGCGCCTCGGCCATGTACCTTGGCCTGGAATCGGAAGAAGCCTTCAAGGGTAAAGGTGTTTCGGCCTGTGCCACCTGTGATGGTTTCTTCTACCGTAACCAGAAGGTTGCCGTGATCGGTGGTGGTAACACGGCGGTTGAAGAAGCGCTTTATCTGAGCAACATCGCATCAGAAGTTCACCTGATCCATCGCCGTGACAGCTTCCGCTCAGAGAAGATCCTGACTCAGCGTCTGATGGACAAGGTTGCGAACGGCAACATAGTACTGCATCTCGACAGCACACTAGACGAAGTCGTTGGCGACAACATGGGTGTAACCGGGGTGAAGATCAAGAGCACCAAAGACGACGCCATCACAGAGTTTGATGTCATGGGCGTGTTCGTCGCTATCGGCCACAAGCCAAACACTCAGATGTTTGAAGGTCAGCTAGAGATGAACAACGGCTATATCAAGGTGCAGAGCGGTCTTGGCGGCAATGCCACCCAAACCAGCATTCCTGGTGTATTCGCAGCTGGTGACGTGATGGATCAACATTACCGTCAGGCGATCACCTCTGCCGGCACCGGCTGTATGGCTGCCCTGGACGCAGAGCGTTTCTTAGACGCACAGTAAGCGTTACGCTTAATAAGAAAGCAGGCCGAGTGCCTGCTTTTTTTTGTCTTTAATACCAATCACGGTAGATAAGTGCTCAGAAATAGCACGGGAAAAACGTTCGAGAACAAGGCAGAGTTTTTGATAAGTAGTTATTCTACAATCAAAAATGATAATACCGTTATCGGACGTTTTAACAAGCTAGAGTAACCAGTTATTGACTACGATTGGTATAAGTTCAGCCAAATAAATTTGCGGTGATCGGGCACAAAAAAAGGGACCCAGGGGTCCCTTTCAAAGCAAAGCTCACTAATTACTTAGCTAGAGCCTCTTTTGCCTTTTCAACTAGAGTGGCGAAAACCACTTTGTCGAATACAGCGATGTCTGCCAAAATCTTACGATCGATTTCGATAGACGCCTTTTTCAGACCGTTGATGAAACGGCTGTAAGACAGACCATTTTGACGAGAAGCCGCATTGATACGTGCAATCCACAGTTGACGGAATTGACGTTTCTTCTGACGACGGTCACGGTAAGCATATTGGCCAGCTTTGGTTACTGCTTGCTTAGCAACACGGTAAGTACGTGAGCGAGCTCCGTAATAACCTTTAGCTAGTTTTAATACTTTCTTGTGACGAGCACGAGCGGTTACACCACGCTTAACTCTAGGCATTGTTCTTTACTCCTCTAATTAAGCGTATGGTAGTTGACGTGCAATTGCTGGCACATCAGACTTCGCAACTAAACATTTAGCACGTAAGTGACGTTTACGCTTAGTGCTCTTCTTGGTCAAAATATGACGTAAATGGGCTTGCTTGCGCTTAAAACCGTTAGCGGTTTTCTTAAAACGCTTTTGTACACCCTTGTCTGTTTTCATTTTAGGCATTGCTAAAACTCCGCATTGGGAAATTAATAAAACGCAAGGCGAGCAGAGGCCCTCAGAGAGGTCTCTGCTACTTTTAAATTTGCCTTACTATTTCTTTTTCGGCGCAAGTACCATCACAGCCTGGCGACCTTCCATTTTTGGAAAAGCCTCCACAACTGCTATCTCAGCCAGGTCGTCTTTAATACGATTCAAAAGATTCATACCAAGACTCTGGTGAGCCATCTCGCGACCACGGAAACGCAGCGTAACTTTCGCCTTGTCGCCGTCTTCTAGAAAACGCTTCAGGTTGCGTAGTTTTACCTGATAGTCGTTTTCGTCAGTACCGGGACGGAATTTTATTTCCTTCACCTGTATCTGTTTCTGCTTCTTCTTTTGCTCTTTTTGGGCCTTAGCCTTGTCAAAAAGATACTTTCCGTAGTCCATTATGCGACATACAGGCGGCTCAGCGTTTGGGCTGATCTCTACCAGATCTACGCCCGCTTCATCTGCAAGTTCTTGCGCTTCACGAAGACTTACAATGCCGATAGTTTCACCGTCTAATCCATTGAGGCGTACTTCTGATACGCCAACAATGAGTTCGTTAATTCTATTCGCCGCTGCTTTACGCACGTCTGTTTTCTTGATCTTTATGACCTATTCCTCCAACAAATTTAGACTACGGAGCGAAATCTGTTCTTTAACCATGGCAGCAAATTGATCGATTTTGATCTTACCTAGGTCAACACCATCTCTGGTTCGCACCGCGACTTCCCTATTTTCCATCTCTTGATCGCCCACGACCAATAGATAGGGAACACGCCTTAGGGTGTGTTCGCGTATTTTAAAGCCAATCTTTTCATTCCTCAAGTCTTTCGAGGCACGAATTCCCTGATCTTTAAATAATTTGACCACTTCGTCAACATATTCAGACTGTTTGTCAGTAATATTCATCACAACGGCTTGAACCGGTGCTAACCAGGTTGGGAACTTACCTGCGTATTCCTCGATCAGGATTCCTAGGAAACGCTCCAGCGAGCCTAGAATCGCACGGTGGATCATCACTGGCGTCTGACGGCTGTTATCTTCGGCAACATAAGTCGCGCCTAGACGTCCAGGCAAGGCGTAGTCGAGCTGCACTGTACCGCACTGCCATGCCCTGTCTAAGCAGTCATGGAGCGTAAATTCGATCTTAGGACCATAGAAGGCACCTTCGCCCGGTAGGATCTCATACTCGATGTCGTTGGCTTTCAGTGCATCCATCAGCGCCTGCTCTGCCCTGTCCCACATGGCGTCGTCACCGATACGCTTCTCTGGGCGAGTAGAGAGTTTCACCACGATATCGTGGAAACCAAAGGTCGCATAGGTGTCATAGACCATCTTAATACAGCCACTTACCTCTTGCTGCACCTGCTCTTCGGTACAGAAGATATGGGCATCATCTTGGGTAAAGCCACGAACACGCATCAAGCCATGTAGAGAACCCGATGGCTCATTACGGTGACAACAACCAAACTCGGCCATACGCAGTGGCAGATCGCGGTAAGATTTGAGGCCTTGGTTGAAGATCTGCACGTGACCCGGGCAGTTCATCGGCTTCACCGCGTACTCACGGTTTTCCGAATGCGTAGTGAACATGGCTTCGGAATACTTATCCCAGTGACCACTGCGCTCCCACAGTACGCGGTCCATCATCAAGGGGCCTTTCACCTCTTGATAGGTGTATTGACCCAACTTCTGACGAATGAATCTTTCAAGCTCGAGGAACAGGCTCCAACCGTCGTTGTGCCAGAACACCATGCCAGGGGCTTCTTCCTGCATATGGTACAGGTCAAGCTGCTTACCTATCTTACGATGGTCGCGCTTGGCCGCTTCTTCGAGGCGAGTCAGATGCGCCTTAAGGGCCTTCTTGTCTGCCCAAGCGGTACCATAGATACGCTGCAGCATCTTGTTGTCTGAGTTACCGCGCCAGTAGGCACCGGCAACACTCATCAGCTTGAAGTGATGACAGAACTTCATGTTAGGCACATGGGGGCCACGACACATGTCGGTATATTCTTCGTGATGATAGAGCGCAGGCTGGTCGTCTTTGCTGATGTTCTCATCCAAGATGGCCATCTTGTAGCTTTCGCCGCGTGACTCGAAGGTGTCACGGGCCTCTTGCCAGCTGACGACGCGCTTCACCACATCATAGTTTGTCTTAGCCAGTGCCAGCATACGCTTTTCTAGCTCGGCTACATCTTCCTCGGTCAGCTTATGATCGAGATCCACGTCATAGTAAAAACCGTTATCGATCACCGGGCCGATGGCCATCTTGGTTTCAGGCCACATCTGCTTGATGGCGTGACCCAATAGGTGAGCACATGAGTGACGTAAGATCTCTACCCCTTCATCGTCTTTTGCGGTGATGATAGCGAGTTCGGCATCTGTCTCGATCAAGTCACAAGCATCTTTCAGCTCGCCATTGACGCGACCTGCGATACAGGCTTTTGCGAGACCAGGACCTATGTCCGCGGCGACATCTAGGGTAGAAACGGCGTTAGCAAACTCGCGCTTGCTGCCATCGGGAAGTGTAATTACAGGCATGTATAATCCTTATCCAGTGGTGACCCCTACGTAGGGCCACTTGGTCATATTGAGAAAAATTTAAGCAACTGAAGCGCAAAACATTACCGGAGTTTTGATCTACTTCAGCGCAGGCCTGACATTCTAGGGCCGCATCAGGCAAATCGCAAGGTTTAAGGCCGCCGCTTCGCTTAAAATCACCAACCAACTGACTCGCTAGTCGCTGCCAGTTAAATCTGTCACCAATTGTCCATCTGGATGTCATCGAAAAGTCATGGACGGCCCCTACTCTAGCCGCCATATCGTTATGGCTAATTCGCTAAGGAGCCCGACCATGATGAAGCTTATATTATTGACCGCACTCTTCTATCAGCCTTTGTATCCTAACGACGGCACTCGCGGCGCGTCTATGCTAGAAACTGCCGCACAGCAAACTCAAGTGCAGGCTTTCGAAGCCAAAGGTATCGAATTGCAAACATCGACTATTGGCCTGGATGTGAGCCAACTCGAAAATGAGATAGCTATTGAGCTCGACCAGCAGCTCAAGGCGCTACATGCCGAGTTGCCGCAGCAAGGCGGCGATCAGGAGCTGCTCGCCAGCCAAAACTGATAACGATTAAAACCAAACAGGTCAGTTGCCTTGGGCTTAAACTGCACTATAGTGCCTGCTATTGTCCGTGCACTTGCTATGCTATTGCAACCTATTGCTATACGGGAGAAAGTCATCCAAGATTGTGCTCAAAAGATGATGAGCAACTTAGATGACAATGAGCAAGTGGGCACTGGTAACCGGCGGCGCCAAACGTATTGGTGAAGCGATCGTATTAGCCTTGCACGGTAAAGGCTTCAATATACTGCTGCACTATAAGGGATCAGAAAGTGAAGCAATGGCGCTTGCAGGCAAGCTTAACCTCAGCCGAGTAAACTCGTGCCAGACTGTGCAAGCCAACCTCGCCACCGAACAAGGGCCTCTTAGCCTTGTCCAACACATTAATGACCATCAACTCCCGCTTGGGGCTCTTATCAATAACGCCTCGCTGTTTGTACCAGACAGCAGTATTGAAGACTGGCAATCTAGTCAGCAGGTGTTAAACCTTAATCTGCTCGCGCCCTATCTGTTAGCCACAAAGCTTAGTGAAAACCTTGCCAGTAATGACGGCTGCGTCATAAACCTGGTGGATATTCACGGGGACCGCCCCTTAAAACGCCATGGGCTATACTCAATATCTAAGGCAGGATTAAACATGGCGACCCGCGCCCTAGCCCAGGAGTTAGCACCTAAGGTCAGGGTCAACGGCATATCACCAGGCGCGATACTCTGGCCATCCCAGAGCGATCAAGCGGCTATCTCCAGCGTCACTCAGGCCATCCCTCTGGCTAGAGCCGGCAGCCCCGAGGATATCGCCGATACCGTATGTTTTATCCTGGAAAGCCCCTACCTTAATGGTCAGGTGATCGCTATCGATGGCGGTCGTAGCGCAACCGGATATACAGGAGCCGACGGATGAAAATTTTTGATAAAGTGATCTGTTGTCCCCACTGTGGGCACCATCAACATATCAACTTAGATATCAGCTGTGGCGATCAGGACTACTACGACGATTGTCGCATATGCTGCAACCCAATCCATTTTCGAACCCACATAGACGATTCCCGGCAAAAAATTGAAGTCTATGTGGACTCGGACGATGAGCAGTACTATTAAGCCAAGGCGGCTTAAACTTATAGACGGTTTAAACTTATAGGCAACTGAATCTTATCGCCCGCTTAATCTTATAGGTTGCTAGGGACTTGCCACAAAAAGCCTTGGCTTATTATCTACGTTGCTAAATTTAGCCAGATAAAGGTCACCCACACCTGGTTACGCCTTAATCTACGCCTCAACGCCAAGCCTTATCCGTTAACCAAGCCGTCTAACCCAAACGCTTGGCCAATACCCGCTCAACCGTGTCCACGATAGCCTGAGTCTGACTGTCTATCTCGATATTAAGCATGGTGCCGACAGCGACCTCGTCTAAGTTGGTGATCTCCAGGGTTTCTGGAATGAGGTGCAGCATAAAGCCAGATTCACTCACCTCACCAACGGTCAGGCTACAACCATTCACGCCAACGAAACCTTTGTAGAGAATATAGTTCATCCATTTAGGGTCGACTTCGAGACGGATATCAAAATGGGCAGGCGTATGACTTACCTCGACAACGGTTGCCTGAGTGTGCACATGACCCGACAACACATGGCCACCTATCTCGCTGCCATAGGTCAATGAGCGCTCGATATTAACCTGGCTACCCACAGACAGACCGGCCAAATTGGTAAGCCTCAATGTCTCTTCCATTACATCGAAAAACACCCTATCATCTGCCATCTCGGTAACGGTCAGACAGACGCCGTTATTGGCGACACTTGCACCTCGCTGCAAGTTTTCCTTAAGGTGTGACGGCATCGCAATTTCGATTGTATTAAGACCATCTTTTTTATGAATAGCCACCACTTCACATGTGGCTTGAACAATACCTGTAAACATTTTTTACTCTCTGCATTAAGGCGTTTTCATGAATCAATTCGGCTTTCAAGCCAAAAAGCTCGTCCATCTCGCGTTACCTGTGCTAATCGCCCAGGTCACCCAAACCATGATGGGGTTTATCGATACCGTCATGGCCGGACGTGTCAGCGCATTGGATATGGCCGCGGTGGCCATCGGCGGCAGTCTGTGGCTGCCGGCGCTACTGTTCGTACAGGGTTTGCTGGTCGCCTTTACCCCTGTGTTTGCCAGCCATCATGGCGCCGATAATCAACACGCTATCAGGCCTATGGCTTTTCAGGCTGCCTATATTGCCATAATCGGCGCGGCCGTAGTGATAAGCTTTCTGCTTTTTGCGCCGCAGATCTTCAAATTAATGGATTTGTCCCCCGAACTGGCCGAGCTGAGTGTCAGCTATCTCCATGGATTTGCCTGGGGCGTCCCCGCCTTCGTGCTCTATCAGGTCTTGCGAGGATGTAGCGAGGGGATCTCCTACACGCTGCCGACTATGGTAATAGGGTTTGTTGGCCTGGCGGTAAACATCCCGGCCAACTATATCTTCATCTATGGCCACTTAGGTGCGCCCGCGCTGGGCGGTGCGGGCTGTGGTATCGCAACGGCCCTGGTGTTCTGGGCCATGTTTATCGCCATGACCATTTACATGCAGTGGCACAAGCGCTTCGCCGTTATCAAGCCTCTAGGTGCCTTCCACCTGCCGGATCTTAAGACCATGAAGAGAATGACGAAACACGGAATGCCCATCGCCATGGCCTTGTTTTTCGAGGTGAGCCTGTTTGCCATCATAGCGCTGCTGCTCGCCCCGCTCGGCGCAGACGTTGTAGCCGGCCATCAGATCGCGCTTAACTTTTCATCCATAGTGTTTATGCTGCCACTCTCTATCGGCATCGCCGTGTCGATACGGGTTGGATATTATCTCGGACAGGATAAGGCGGACGTGGCTAAGCTAGTGACTAAGGTCGGTCTGGCTATCGCCTTTAGCCTGGCGGCCTGCACGGCCGTCATCACTGTGGTGTTTCGCACTCAGATAGCGCTGCTCTATAACCAAAACCCCGAGGTGGTCGCCCTGGCGAGCAGCCTGATGTTCCTGGCCGCCCTATATCAGCTGTCTGACTCGGTGCAGGTAGTTACTGCAGGTGCCCTGCGTGGCTATCACGACACCCGCAGCGCCTTCTACATTACCCTTGTCTCTTATTGGGCCATCGGCATGGTGCTCGGCTATCTGCTGGCAGAAACCGACTTACTGGTGCCCGCCATGGGCGCCCACGGTTTCTGGATTGGTCTGATCGCCGGCCTCACCAGCGCCGCACTGCTGTTTGCCTTAAGGCTTCAGTATATTCAAAAGCATCCAAAGCAACTGGCCTTGGTTGATCAGCCGATTAATCACGCCGACCTATAGCCAAGATCAACACAGGCAAGCTGATGTTTAGCTAAATAATCATCATCTTGCCTGAATCTTTATGTAAACGATTTGCCGAATATAACGACACTTTGGCGTTAAAAAGATCAAGTTGCGCAGCAAATCACCGCTTGATTGAAAAATTACGATTTTTTACTTGCAACTCACATCACATCCCTCGTAATATAGCGCTCGTTCGCTGGCCGACAGGTCGTGAACGGTAAAGCAGTACAACCGTAGCTCAGTTGGTTAGAGCACCACCTTGACATGGTGGGGGTCGGTGGTTCGAATCCACTCGGTTGTACCAATTTTACAAGAGATAACAATACAACCGTAGCTCAGTTGGTTAGAGCACCACCTTGACATGGTGGGGGTCGGTGGTTCGAATCCACTCGGTTGTACCATCTTGTAAAAATATCAGCCAGCGCAAGCTGGTTTTTTTATGCCTGTTACTCGCTATTCAGCCTACTTCGCACTCACCATAACAACAATCGGCTCACCACCGCCGGATCTATTGCTGGCAAGATCGGTAATGCTCACCTTGGTCTTCACGCGATTGGCGCTCGATGAGTGACGCTCAAGAAACTGAAAGCTTTGTGATGCCTGATACTGGTAGGCAAACTGCGCCAGACTCACGCCATTGCAGGAGATGCTGTTGACCCCAAAGCGCATGTTGTGGTCATAGTTAACCAGTTTACGCTTTAACGCCGAACTGTTATCGCTACCCGCCGCAATACAGATCTTAGTCTCGACACTACTGTCCTGCGCCACAAATCTATAATTGGCATTGGTGTTAGTGCTGGTATTAGCGGCGGCTGCCGCCTCTTCACCCACTGCCAGCTGAGAACTCAAGCCTAAACCTAGAGCCGTAACAGCTACACCGATAGATACAAACGCCCCTGTTTTCATCTTCAACTCCTTAAGCCGTATTGATAACGGCGCCGCGATACCTGTTTATTGCCGATCCGCAAAGGCACTTAGGTCTGCATCTCATTGCATTGCCAGTCGCCTCGGCGCGTCAGAACCCCTCAAGTAAAGCCCAAAAACCGCGTCAAGGTTGTTAACCCTTGATGTCAAAGTGTTGCAAGCTGTGTAGCCCAAATGAAGGGCATGGTGAATGGTGCTTATCCTACTAAAATCCTAGAGAAAAAAAGTACAACTGAGGTACACTGTTTGCTGGCGAGTGACAACAGGAGCCGCGAATGAGCCAGCGTACATTACACACCCTTTTTAAACCTAAGTCGGTGGCCATCATTGGAGCCTCGAACGGCGCCAAGCGCGCCGGCAATGTCGTAATGCGCAACCTGCTCTCCAGCGGGTTTTCCGGGCCTATCATGCCGGTCACGCCAAAATACGATGCCGTGATGGGCGTGCTGGCCTACCCCAATATCGAAGCTCTGCCGCTTAAGCCCGATCTGGCCATCATCTGCACCGCGGCCAGCCGCGTCCCCGCCATCGTCGAACGTCTCGCCCAATTTGGCTGCAAGGTAGCGATCATCAACGCTTCCGGCATGGCCAATCAGCTCGATGAAGAGGGGCAGAATCTACTGACGCTGACCCGCGCCCACGCCAAACGCTACGGCATGCGGATCCTCGGCCCTAACAGCCTGGGGATGATGCTGCCCAATTTGGGGCTCAATGCCAGCCTGGCACACACCAGCGCCCTACCGGGTAAAATCGCCTTTGTCTCCCAGTCTGCCGCCATCTGCACCACGGTCCTGGACTGGGCCAACAACAAGGGGATCGGCTTCTCCTCCTTTATCTCACTTGGCGATGCGACAGATATAGATTTCGACGAGCTGCTGGACTTTCTCGGACGAGACTCGCGCACAACGGCGATCATGCTCTACATCGACTCTGTCAACGAGAAGCGCCATTTCCTTTCAGCAGCCCGCGCCGCCGCGCGTAACAAGCCAATATTAGTGATCAAATCGGGTCGCAGCCTTGAGGGCACCACGGCCGCTAAGCTCCACACCGGCGGCGAGGTGGGTAACGACGCCGTCTACGAGGCCGCCTTCAGACGCGCGGGTATGCTGAGGGTGAACGATCTGGTAGAGCTGTTTGCCGCAGTAGAAACCCTGGCTCACTCGGCGCCCCTTCAAGGCGAGCGTTTGGCCATTCTCAGTAATGGCGGCGGTCCCGCCGTACTAGGCCTAGATCAGCTAATTCTCGGCGGCGGTAAAGCCGCCACCTTAGACGATGACACCTTCGACAAACTCAATGCCTTGCTACCCGATACCTGGTCCGGACAAAACCCGGTGGATATCGGAGGCGATGCCGATGCCAAGCGTTACACCCAGAGCCTGGATATCCTGATGAACGCCGATGTGGCCGATGCCATCTTGGTGTTGCACTCTCCTTCTGCTCTTGGAGATAGCATAGAGATCGCCGACAGCATCATAGAGCTCGTCTCAAAACATCCAAGGCGTCACAAGGTCAATGTGCTCACCAACTGGAGCGGCGAAGACTCGGCCTATCAGGCCCGTAAACACTTTAACCGCGCCGGGGTGCCCACCTATCGCACACCAGAGGGAGCCGTTGGCGCCTTCATGCATATGGTGGAATACAGACGCAACCAAAAGTTGCTACAGGAAGTGCCGCAATCTATCCCAGATAATATTCCAACCGATGCTCAACTTGCGCGCTCCTTGCTGCAAAGAGCGATAGCCGATAACAAGCAAGTGATCGAGACCCATGAGGCAAGCGCTATCCTCAAGGCCTATGGGCTTAACACCATAGAGACCCACTTTGCCGCCAGTGCGGAGCGCGCCGCCGAAATCGCCGAACAGATAGGCTATCCCGTCGCCCTCAAGGTGCAATCGCCGGATATTCACCATAAATCCGATGTTCACGGCGTCATGCTCAACCTCACCTCCCATCAAGAGGTGTTACAGGCTGCCGATGCCATGGTCGGGCGGGTACACTCGCTCAACCAGGACGCCGACATTCAGGGGCTCATAGTGCAGAAGATGGCACTCACCGCCGGCACACAGGAGATCCGCGTCGCGGTGACCCATGATCCCGTGTTTGGCCCGGCGATTCTGCTTGGCGAAGGCGGCTCCGAGTGGCAACCCAGCACAGATGCCGCGGTTGCTCTGCCACCACTGAATATGACTCTGGCCCGCTACATGGTGATCCAAGCGCTGAAGACCCACAAGCTCAAAGACAGGCATCTGCCGCTGGGCTTAGACATGAACGCCCTGTGCGTCATGCTGACCCAGATCTCTCATCTCATCATAGATTGCCCCGAGATCGGGGGCTTAGATCTTAACCCTGTGCTGTGCGCCGGTGAGCAGATCACCCTGTTAGATGTGAATATTCAGCTCAATGCCAATGCCCAGGACAATACCAACCGCCTAGCTATCTGCCCCTACCCTAAGGAGCTTGAAGAGCATGCGGTATTGAAAAACGGTCTTGAGATCATGCTAAGGCCAATTTTACCGGAAGATGAGCCTAAGCATCTGGCCTTTGACAACTCCCTCTCCGACGAAGACAGGTATAAACGTTACTTCGGCGTGCGCTCTAAGATGACCCATGAAGAGATGGCTGTGCTTACGCAGATTGACTACGCCAGGGAGATGGCCTTTATCGCCACTACCAAGGGTGCCGACGGCGATGATATTACTTTAGGTGCCGTGAGGGCTTCTATAGACCCCGACAATACCGAGGCCGAGTTTGCCATGGCGGTGCGCAGCGACCATCAGGGGATAGGCATAGGTAAATTATTACTGGAAAAATTGATCGCCTATTACAAGGCCAATGACACCGAGCTGCTTACCGGCTTCACCATGTTTGAAAACCGCAACATGGCAAGCCTGGCGAAGAAGTTGGGCTTTAGCGTTACCTTCGACATGGAGGAGCATCTGATCAAGATGGACATGCCCCTCAAGCCGAAACAAGACTAGCTGGTGCGCCCAGCTTGTAAGCCGTGCTTATTTAGCGTGTTTGCTAAGCGTTAACCATTTTACGTTTAGCTGCTAAATCTGCTTTCACACCTGCATACAGAGAAGCTAGCTCACAACAGAGCTAGCCTTTGAAACAGTTACTTATTGAGCCCCTTAGCCCTTCACACAGTTACGGCCCGCCGACTTGGCTCTATATAGGGCCTCATCGGCACGCACCAGATAAGACTCTCTGTCATCATCGTGGCGCAGTGTCGCCACCCCGATGGAGACGGTGATCGCCCCAAGTGATAGCTTCTTACCTTTGCCTATGCTTAGATGGCGCTCGGCGATACGTGCCCTAAGCTGCTCGGCCACGACCATGGCGCCTGAATGCTCGGTATCGGGCAGCAGGATCACAAACTCTTCACCGCCGTAACGCGCGACAAAGTCATCCCCCTTCACCCCTTGTTTTAACGCCAGTGCGATATAGGCGAGTACCTTATCGCCCACCAGGTGACCATGGGTATCATTAAACTGCTTAAAGTTGTCGATATCGACCAGCAGCAAGCTGCTAAGGCGCTGCTCTCTTCTGAACCTTTGAATATGACCCAGCACCTCCTCATCGAAGGCGCGGCGGTTACGAAGCGAGGTGAGCTGATCTGTCATCACGGCGATATTGAGATCTTCCATCTCGGCCTTCAGCGCGGCGACCTCCTGATTCATCGTCTTCAGATTCGCTTCCATCTGACGATTGCTGATCACCACCTGAGACACCTCTTCGGCCAGGGTATCGACCAGGCGCTCGAGGGTCTTAGGGTCTGGATCCTGGCTGATATTCTGCTGAAAGGTTGTCAGACTGAGGTTAAATTGCGCCGTACCTGCGGTGACCTCGGATAAACGGGTCATAAAATTATTGATCAAGATCTGCGTCTCTATCTGCACATTCTCGATCACCTCGGGTGACTGCTCGCGAATGAAGCTGTTATAGAGACCGGCATTGACCTCAGAGGTAAACTGAGCGCGGCTGGCCACCAGGGTGTCGATGGCGCGCTTAAGATCCAGATTGACCCCACGGAAATACTCATACCAAACGGCATAATTATCTGGGGTTACTGGGATATTGAGTTCTGACATGCGCGGAACGGCATGTCGGAGAATTTTAGCGGAAAGTTCGGTCTCGGTAAGTTGCTTAGCCAAATTCATAGAGATTTTCGCCATTTTATTATTAGAGAAACACTAGCGCACACTAGGCGCCTTCATCCGCGTAATTTAATGAATGAAGGCGCAATCTCTACAATAACGAAAATTTTAAGCCTTACCAGCTATTTTTGTTGTTTTTATGTTACAAACCACTATTTTACCCGGCAAGTCGCAAACAGATCCTTCTCCTTGCGATACACCTCGGTCGATACGTTCATCAGACCAAGCAGGCTGGAAAAGAGGTTATCGTGGGAGAAGCCGCCCTTGGTGGCATGGTCGCGCAAACACTGCTTGTCTAAACCATTGTCGGAGGCGAAGTCCGCTGAAAGCCAGGCCAGCATAGGGATCTTGATCTGCTCATCCGGCGCTATCGCATAAGGCGCGCCGTGAAGGTACATGCCACTCTCCCCCAGCGACTCGCCGTGGTCTGACACATAGAGCAAGGCGGTATCGGCCTTGTTCTGCTGCGCCTCAAGGCGTGAGATCACCTGAGCGATAATATAGTCGGAATACAAGATGGTGTTGTCATAGGTATTCATCAGCTCTTCATCGCTGCAGTTTTGGATGTCGCTACGCTGACAATCGGGCACAAACTTGCGATGGGCTTCTGGATAGCGCAAATAGTACGTCGGGCCGTGTGAACCTATGATGTGAAGGACGATAAGGGTATCCTTGGTGACACCTTCGGCAAGGCGCTTATCGAGTTCATTCAGCAGCACCTGATCGTAGCAGTAGTGACCGTCGCAGAGCTCCGGGTCGCTATTGAGATCTATGTTGATGTGTTTAACGCGGTCACACACGCCCTTGCAGCCACTGTCATTATCCAGCCAGTCCAGCGAGATACCGGCGTGATCCAGCACGTCCATGGCGGTGTCCTGGGCCTGTGCCTGGCGCGCGTCATAATCTTCTCTATCCATACTCGAGAACATACATGGCAGAGATACGGCCGTTGCCGTGCCGCATGACTCGGTATCTTTAAAGGCGATCATGTCATAAGCCTTGGTATGGGCGTTGGTTGGCTTATCATAGCCATAATACTCATAGTTATGGGCCCTGGCGGTCTCGCCGACCACAACCACCACCAAGTTAGGCTTGCCGTTATGATCTAGCGTCAGGTTCTTAGCATCTTTGCCCTGCACCTTATAGACCAGTGGTTCCTGGAAGTAGTTAACCTTGACATACTTGATCATAGAACCGATGGCATAAGTAGGGACTATGTAGCGCTTCATCTGATCGTTGTTACGGCCAAAGGCGACATAGTTTTGATAATAGAAGAAGCCGATCACCGCGATACCGGCAAGCATGGCGAACATGAAGGCAAGCTTATGCAGTAACTCTTTCACGAAAGGCTTGTAGACGATATCGGCCTTAAAAATCAGCAGGGCCGGCAGCAAACCGGTCAGGGTAAAGTTTAAGATTGATGACCAGTTAAGATAGGTTAAGGCCTCTGCGCTGTTGGTCTGCACTGTGTTTTCAATCATGCCGTAATCGAACACGACGCCATATTGCAGCGCGGCGAAAAACACGCTGGAAGAGATCAGGGTAACGATGATGAAAAACGGTTTAAGTAGATACTTAACCGAAAAAAGCGAGAAGATGAAGCTTAACGCGAAGATAAGAAATAGCGGAATGGTGGCGATGAAGAGGTAATTAACCTCGCCCTGCTTCTCTATACCCTGCTGAACGATCTGAAACAGCGGAATATTAAATACGCCTACATAAAATAACGCGGTGATCAGTGTAAACTGATTCACCGAAAGGGTTTTAACGCGTGACAGCACTGAGTGTTCTCTCTGTAAATAAACCTAAAATGACGTTCAAAAAAATCGCCAAGCCGCCGGTTACAACGACCTGCCTATCAAATAACGCCAAGACTTCGTTTTCATCTTCTGCATCATCTTTCACATCAGGGCCAAACCTGGCCTGAGTCAGAAGCAATTCATGCTCTAAGCACTTAACTTTTAACACTTAGCTAGCAGCACTTAACTAAAAGTACTTAACTAATAGCACTTCTCAAATAGCACTTAGCTATCAAAATTTTGCCATTAGCCAAATTTCAGATAGCCTTGGCGCAGAAATGTTGCGGCAATATTACCAATCAACACACTGCGCCACAATTGTAATCGCTATCCGCCTACCAACACAGGCACAGAACACCTTTGTTAACAGCTATGATTTAAGGGCGATAGGTGAAAGGCTATTTATTAACTGCTATTTGCTTATCGCGTAATCCTATTAACCAGCACGATTTGAAAGTTTTGAATTAACACTCGGGAGTTTACACACCCGAGGTGAAAAAAAAGTGTTTTTACAGACGCAGTGCATGAGTTGCGGGTTAAAACTCGCTGTTCATGCGCTGAAAAAAACTCAACAAGAGCTCACGCTCGCTGTCGGAGAACTTAGCGGTAAGTTGATCGGACAAACCGTGGTGCAGTTGGTCATGCTCCCGGTAGACAGCCTGCCCCTGCTGGGTTAGACCAACCAGAATCGATCGTCTGTCTTGCTGGTGGGCCTTGCGTGCCACCAGACCCGCCTGCTCCATCTTATCGATCTGCACCGTCAGAGTACCTGTGGTGATCCCCATTTTCTCCGCCAGCTCTTTCATGCGCATGTCACCATTGCCGCCCAAAATCTCTACGGCATGGATCTGAGGCAAGGAGTGGCCAGCATCCTTGACTACGGCCATCTCCCAAGACGAGAGCTTTTCATAAAATTCGACTATGGTGTGGCTCAATAGGTCATTATTCATCTTTAACGCACAATTCCTTTTTAAAGAGTTCGAAACTTAAGCTTATTCTGCCACTTGGCAAGCGGTTTGACGGCAAGTGATGAGTTCGACCGTCAGATGGTCAATACGTTCAAATCTCGCCAACTTCTGCTTGAAATAATCCAGCTCCTTAGGCGCATGGCTGACGATTGAGACCATGGCGGCATAATGATCGGCGCTAATGCGCCAGACGTGAATGTCGCTCACCTGATGATCTTGCTCAGCCTCGATCAACTCGACCATCTGCTTAACGTATTGTTTCTCTATGCTGGCATCGAGTAGAATCGGCCCGGTTTGCTTCATCAAGCCCCACGCCCAGCTGGTAATGATCACAGCGCCAACCACGCCCATCACGGGATCTAACCAGGTCAGTCCCAGATACTTACCGAACAGTAAGGCGCCAATGGCGAGCAGAGAGGTCAAAGCATCGGCCATCACATGGAAATAAGCGGCACGCAGGTTGTGATCATGATGCCCCTTGTCACCTTGTGCATGCGCTTTTTGATGTTTATGCTCATGAACATGGTGATGAGCATCATGCTCGTGGCTATGATCATGGTGATGACTATCGTGGTGAAGGTCATGGCTATCTTCGTGCTCATGGCTGTGATCATGATGGTGGTCATGGCTGTGATCGTGATGATGTCCATGACTGTGATCATGATGATGCCCGTGGTGGTGATGTCCATGGTGGTCTTTTAGCAAAAAGACAGAAATTACATTGACCGTCAGGCCGATCACCGCCACAAAGATGGCTTCGTTAAAGTGGATCTGCTCGGGGTTAAACAGGCGGCTCACCGACTCAACCACCATAAGTAACGCTACCAGTCCGAGCGCGACGGCACTGGTAAAGCCCCCTAAGACGCTTACCTTACCTGTACCAAAGGCAAAATCAGGGCTGTTGGCATGTTTCTTCGCATAGTGATAGGCAAACAGGGTAATGAGAAACGCTGCGGCATGGGTACCCATATGCCAACCGTCGGCCAATAAGGCCATCGAACCGTATACGGTACCAGCAACAATCTCGGCAATCATTGTAAATAGGGTTAGCAGTAACACATAACGGGTGTTGCGCTCGCCATCAGTGTTTAAATTAGCGAACTGGTGGCTGTGCTGCCAGGGGGCTAGATGATCCTTTACGTTAGGCATGAATGTTTCTCTATTCGTTTTTATTGGTTAGCTTTTGCTGTTTACTTTGGTTAATTAACTTTGGCTAGTTAACTTGGGTTGTTTAGCTTTTAACGATTAACTTCTACTGGTTCGTATATAGGTTCGTACATCGGCTCGTATATTGATTCGAAGCTAGCAGTTTGTGTTTATCAGTACCCGAGACGCTCAGCCAAATACTTTGAAAACCAAACAATCAGCATATTAACTAGTTTGATTTTCAAAGTAAACAAATATGAGATGCTCGAATAGAAAAGTGCCATTCTCGTCACAAGCCATATTAAAAATTAACTAAAAACAATAAATTAAAAATTATTTCTTTGCTTTTAACCCTTTTCCTCTATGCTAGCGTTTATACCTGGTATAACCGTTCAATTTAACGCTAGGAGCTTTCATGAAATTACCATTGAACAAATATACATCTGTCCTATTAATCGGCCTGAGTCTCTCCCTTAGCACCTTCTGTGCCCAGGCGACCAGTCCTGCCAAGCCACAGCAGTTAACCATGCCCGTCGCAATAAGCTACTCTGCAAGCGACTATCAAGCCGAGGATGCAACTAAGATGTTTCCTGCGCCAACTGACGGCCTGGTGCAACACATTCTTACCCTGCCAAAGCTTGCCAATGAGGACGACTACCGACTGGAGATAGCCATCGGCCGAAGCGAAGAGGTAGATTGCAACAAACATGGGCTGTCGGGGGAGATAACTCAGCATACGGTACAAGGCTGGGGCTATAACTATTATCAGGTCGATGCCATACATCAAGGCCCTAGCACCATGATGGCCTGTTTCGATAAGGCAAAGAAGACAGCATTTCTCACCCTGCCTGAGAAACTTACCTTAGCCTACGACAGTCGCTTACCTAAGGTGTTTTACTTGCCAGCAGGTGCTCAGCTTAGATACCGCATCTGGCAGGCCAGCAGCGACTACCAGTACAGCGAAGCCAAGTAGTTCTGTTCAGGTTGACGGCCTGTAGCTCATATTCATCAGATACAAAAAAACCTCTGCCTAGGCAGAGGTTTTTTATATTGCTATCTGTATTTAGAAGCAGTTATTACAGGCCGTTGATGGCGTCTTTGCACAACTGGGTGATACGCGCCCAGTCGCCCTGCTCCATGGCATCGGTTGGGGCTATCCAGCTGCCGCCGATACAATCGACATTCTTAAGCGCCAAATAATCTTTGTAGCTGCTCGGGGTAATGCCGCCGGTTGGGCAGAAACGTATGTCGGCTAGCGGACCTGAGAAGGCCTTCAGCGCATTCACGCCGCCAGATGCCTCTGCTGGGAAGAACTTAAAGTTGGTGTAACCCAAGGCCATACCCGCCATCACCTCAGAGATGCTAGCAACGCCAGGGATTAACGGCACGCTACCCTTCATCGCCGCCTTTAGCAGCTCAGGCGTGGCACCCGGGGTGATCACAAACTGAGCGCCGGCATCGATAGCCTGCTGCAGCTGCGCTTCGTTGAGCACGGTACCTGCACCAACCAGGGCTTCGGGCACCTCTTTGGCGATCTTGGTGATCGCTTCCAGCGCACAAGGGGTACGCAGCGTCACTTCCAATACGCTGATGCCACCTTCGACCAGGGCTCTGGCGAGTGGAACCGCATCCTCAATCTTATTAATCACCATGACGGGAACGATCGGGCTACGTTTAAAAATATCTTGGGGTTGAATTGACCAGTTATTCTCAGCCATTGCTAAAAGCTTCCTCAATGATTAATAATTTTCGTCTATGGTCGTGGTGCAACGTGCACCCGTCTCTGGACTACTTAAATTGGAACGCAGCGCCGCAAACAGTTCGCGGCCCATGCCGAAACTGGTACTGCGTAGATCGACTTTTTCCGCTTCACGACTCGCCAGTACAGCCTCATCGACCAGCAGGCTCACCTCACCTGTATTAGCATCGACACGAATCAGGTCACCATTTTCAACTTTAGCGATCAGACCACCGTCTAATGCCTCTGGCGTCAGATGGATCGCCGCAGGCACCTTACCCGACGCGCCTGACATGCGGCCATCGGTCAGCAGCGCGACCTTAAAGCCTTTATCCTGTAGCGAGCCCAGGATAGGCGTTAGCTTGTGCAGCTCAGGCATACCGATCGCCTTAGGTCCCTGACCTTTAACCACGACGACGCAGTCTCTGTCGAGCTCTCCGGCCTTGAACAAGCCTTCGAGTTTGTTCTGATCGTCGATCACTACGGCTGGCGCCTCGACGAATCGGTGAGATTCGGCAACCGCTGAAACCTTGATCACCGCGCGGCCCAGGTTACCCTTAAGCAGTTTTAATCCGCCGTTGGCCTGGAATGGCGATGCCACGGCTGTCAGCACCTCTTTATCTAGAGAGTCACTTGGGCCTTCGACCCAAACCAATTCATTGTCGATGAGGCGTGGCTCCTGGGTGTAACGACGCAGACCAGGACCGGCCACCGTCAGCACATCTTCATGCAGCAGTCCGGCATCGAGCAGTTCCTTGATCAGGAAGGCCATACCGCCAGCGGCGTGGAAGTGGTTGATGTCGGCGTGACCGTTAGGATAGACGCGAGCGAGTAACGGCACGGCATCTGACAGCTCTGAGAAATCATCCCAGTTAACGATAATGCCGGCAGCACGGGCAGCGGCAACGATATGCATGGTCAGGTTCGTCGAGCCACCCGTTGCCAGCAAGGCAACTATGCCATTGACCACAGATTTCTCGTTGACCACTTCACCGATAGGCGTGTATTGAGTGCCCATCTCGGTGAGACGACACACCTGCTTTGCCGCCATCTTATTGAGGGCTTCACGCAGCGGATCATCAGGATTCACGAATGAGGAACCTGGCAGTTGCAGACCCATCACTTCCAGCATCAGCTGGTTGCTATTTGCCGTACCGTAGAAAGTACAGGTGCCAGCGCTGTGATAAGACTTAGACTCAGCTTCAAGCAGCGCAGCGCGATCCACCTGCCCCTGGGCAAACTTTTGACGAACCCGCGCCTTCTCCTTGTTAGGAATACCGGATTTCATCGGGCCGGCTGGCACAAACAACATAGGCAGATGACCGAAGCTCAGGGCACCGATCAACAGGCCTGGAACTATCTTGTCACAGATCCCCAATAGCAAGGCGCCATCAAACATGTTGTGAGACAGACCCACAGCCGTTGACATGGCAATCACCTCGCGGCTCAGCAGGCTGAGTTCCATGCCCGGTTGCCCTTGGGTCACACCGTCACACATGGCGGGCACACCGGCTGCCACCTGGGCAACACTGCCGACCTCGTGACAGGCGTCTTTCAACAGCTGAGGGTAATGCTCGTAGGGCTGATGGGCCGACAACATGTCGTTGAAGGCGGTGACAATACCTATGTTGGCCTTGTTAAATGCCTTGATGGCATTCTTGTCCGCCGGGCTACAGGCGGCAAAACCGTGGGCTAGGTTGCCACAGCTCAGGCTGCTGCGATGAACGCCGTTGGCTTTTGCTTCGCCCAGCGCCGCAAGATACTTTGCGCGAGTCGCTTGGCTTCTGGCAATGATCCTGTCGGTAACTGACTGTACTACTGAATGCATAATCGCTCCTTAAGCGCTCCAATAAACATCGACGGGTGTCTTGTGCTGGGCAAGTACCGCACGTATCGGCATCGCCTTGGCATCGTCATTCTCGAGCGCTTGTCGGTAAACGGCGAGCTTCTGTTCACCGACTATGTGTAAATAGATCTGGCGTGACGCTAAGATCCCCTGCTTGGAGATGGTCATGCGACCATGGGGCGCCTCGCCCGGATTCACCGCCAGGCACAACGCCTGGGTAGTCAGCGCCTGTTCTATCTCCTTAGCGCAAGGGAACCATGAACAGGTATGGCCATCGTTGCCCATGCCAAGCACCACCACATCGAAGGGCCTCGGGAAGTTGGCGAGTTGCTCTATGGCCATGTCGACGCCAGCCTCTGGGGTGGTGAACATATTCTTCAGGCCGCGAAACTTAGCGCCCGCGGCGCGGTTTTGCAGCAGGTGTTGTCTCACCAAGCGCTCGTTGGAATCGCTGTGCTCGCTATCGACCCAGCGCTCATCGGCCAGGGTGATATAGACATCGTTCCACTCAATTGCCTTCTGACTCAGCAGCTTAAACAGGGCCAGCGGTGTCGAGCCGCCAGACACTACTAGGCTCGCCTTGCCGCGGGCGTCGATAGCCGCCTGAAGCTGCTCGGCGATGCGATCGGCAAGCTGCGCCTCCAGGCTGGTTTTGCTATCAAAAGATTTGAATACGGATTCTTTAATCATCTTAAAATCCCCTTATTCGTCCCAAGAGCGGCCGTCTTTAGCGATCAAAGCAACTGATGCCACAGGGCCCCAGCTACCGGCAGGGTATGGCTTAGGCTTCTCATTACTCTCTTCCCACGCCTGGATGATGCCGTCGACCCAGGTCCATGCCTGTTCAACTTCATCGCGGCGTACGAATAGCGCCTGATTACCCAGCATGGCTTCGAGCAGCAGACGCTCATAGGCATCGGCGATACGATCGTTCTTGAAGGTATCGGAGAAACTCAAGTCCAGCTTAGTGGTTTGCAGTCTTTGTTTCTGCTCAAGACCCGGCACCTTGTTCATCATCTGGATCTCAACCCCTTCATGAGGCTGCAGACGAATCGTCAGCTTGTTTGGCGGCAGGTTACGGTAGCTTGAGCGATACAGGTTGTGTGGTGGATTCTTGAAATAGACGACAATCTCAGAACTCTTGGTCGGCATACGCTTGCCGCTACGCAGATAGAAAGGCACACCGGCCCAACGCCAGTTGTCGATGTCGACGCGCAGGGCGACGAAAGTTTCGGCGTGAGACTGAGTATTCGCGCCCTCTTCCTCTAGGTAACCAGGTACTGGCGCCCCTTTGAGGAAACCGGCCGAGTACTGACCGCGCACCGTGTTTTCATAGATGTTATCCGCATCTATCTTACGCAGTGACTTAAGCACTTTTACCTTCTCATCGCGAATGCTGTCTGCATCCAGGTTTACCGGTGGATCCATGGCGACCAAGGTAAGTACCTGTAGCAGATGGTTTTGGATCATGTCCCGCATCTGACCGGCCTTATCGAAATAGCCCCAACGCCCTTCGATACCCACCTCTTCGGCAACGGTGATCTGCACATGGTCGATCGTGCGGTTATCCCACTTAGAGGCAAACAAAGAGTTGGCGAATCGCAGTGCGATCAGGTTCTGTACCGTCTCTTTACCTAGGTAGTGGTCGATACGATAGACCTGGTTTTCATTAAAGTAGGCGCTGACTTGATCGTTGATGACTTTAGAAGAAGCGAGATCTGAGCCAATGGGCTTTTCGAGGACGACACGGGTATCGGGATAGATAAGGTTTTGTTCATGGAGGCAACGACAGATATCGCCGAAGATGGCCGGCGGCGTCGCGAAGTAGTTCACCATGACGCGCTTCTTAGGCTCGAGGATCTCATGGAAGGCACTGTAACCTTCTGCCTCGGTGAAGTTAGTCCCAATATAGACACAGCGCTTTAGGAATCGCTCGAGGGTTTCATCACACAGGGCTTCTTTAACGAAGCTCTTTAGTGCCGTGACGACCAGCTCCTGATACTCATCATGGCTAAAGGCGTCTTTGGCTACCCCGACTATCTTAGTCTCCTCATTGAGCAGACCGGCCTTATCCAATTGATAAAGAGAAGGGAGTAACTTACGTCTGGCGAGATCGCCTTTGGTGCCGAACAATACAAAATCACAAGCTTTGGCTTCTGGTGATGTCATGCCCATAGCTTAAAAATCTCCTATGTACTGTGTCCCATCGTTTCGATGAGAAGCTCACATGTTTGTTGTAATATAACAACAGAATTTGTTAATTGCATCTAAATTTTGCAAAAAATGACCTATTAGTAAACTAGCAACGAGACACCAAAATCTGATATGCTTTTTGTGATTAAATTACTATATATAGTAGAAAGTTTGCTCTGTAGTTAGATCATAATTCGTCATATAAACCAAACTGTAGCACTTTTTGTTTGGTTCTATCATGACATAAAAGAATAAATATAATTACATTACAATCCAGTGGATGTACGCATATGAATACCCTAGAAAAGGTTCAGAAAAACCTAACACATTTCAGTAAGTCGGAACGTAAAGTGGCTGAGGTGATCCTGGCGTCACCACAAACCGCGATTCACTCCAGCATCGCCACCCTGGCTAAGATGGCCGACGTGAGTGAGCCTACTGTGAACCGCTTCTGCCGCCGTCTCGACACTAAAGGCTTCCCCGATTTTAAGCTGCACTTAGCACAGAGCCTGGCCAACGGTACGCCTTATGTCAGCCGCCACGTCGAAGAAGACGACAGCCCAGACTCCTACACCACCAAAATCTTCGAGTCTTCAATGGCGGCACTGGATACCGCCAGACAGAGCATGGACACGGCTGCCATCAATAAGGCGGTCGATATTCTTACGCAGGCAAAGAAGATCTCCTTCTTTGGCCTTGGCGCCTCGGCCTCTGTTGCCCATGACGCACAGAACAAGTTTTTCCGCTTCAATGTCCCTGTGATCTGCTTCGACGATGTCTTGATGCAACGCATGAGCTGTATCAACAGCAGCGAAGGCGACGTGGTGGTATTGATCAGCCACACGGGCCGTACCAAGTCACTGATTGATATCGCCCGCCTGGCCCGTGAGAACGGTGCCGCGGTGATCGCCATCACCTCTCGTAACTCACCGCTGAGCGCCGAATGTACCCTACCGGTGACCATGGAAGTCCCCGAAGATACCGACATGTATCTGCCCATGGCTTCACGTCTGGCTCAACTGGTCATTGTCGACGTATTGGCAACTGGTTTTACCCTGCGCCGCGGACCACGTTTCAGAGAGAGTTTGAAGCGGGTAAAAGAGGTGTTGAAAGAGTCTCGCATCGACAAAGAAGCGACACTATAGTCCAGTTTTGTAAGGATATTAGGCGGCCCTTGTATAAGGGGCCGCCTTTTTTTTCACTTTTAATCGCAGCAGTTCACAAAATTAATAATTTGAGATAGATCATTTTGTTTGTAATTTTCCTACAAAACTCCATTTTGTCTGTTAATATAGAGTAAGATTATTTAAAACTTAACGGAGTATCTCATGTTCCGCAGAACCAAAATTGTAACGACTCTGGGTCCAGCAACCGATCGCGACGACAATCTACGTCGTATCATCAAGGCTGGTGCAAACGTTGTTCGCCTAAACTTCTCTCATGGTTCACCTGAAGATCACCTGAAACGTGCCACCGACGTGCGAAATATCGCCAAAGAACTCGGTGTTCACGTTGCCATACTGGGTGATCTACAAGGCCCTAAAATCCGTGTATCAACCTTCAAAGACAACAAGAAGGTGCAACTGGATATCGGTCAGGCATTTATCCTAGATGCCGATCTCGAAAAAGGCCAAGGTGATGAGCACCAAGTGGGTATTGACTATAAAGAGCTACCACAAGATGTCACCATCGGCGATATCCTGATGCTCGACGATGGTCGTGTTCAGCTTAAAGTAGAAAAAGTTGAAGGTAATAAGGTTCACACCACAGTGACGGTTGCCGGTCCCCTGTCTAACAACAAGGGCATCAACAAGAAAGGTGGTGGTTTGTCTGCCGCGGCGTTGACCGAGAAAGACAAGCAAGACATCATCACAGCAGCGGCTATCAAGGTCGACTACCTGGCGGTTTCTTTCCCACGCAGCGGCGCCGATCTGAACTACGCCCGTGAACTGGCCCAGAAGGCTGGTAGCAATGCCCTGATCGTCTCTAAAGTTGAGCGCGCCGAAGCCGTTGCCTCTGACGAAGCGATGGACGATGTGATCCTGGCCTCTGACGCCGTGATGGTTGCCCGTGGTGACCTGGGTGTTGAAATTGGTGATGCTGCTCTGGTGGCTGTACAGAAGAAACTGATCAGCCGTTCTCGCCAGCTGAACAAGAGCGTGATCACCGCGACTCAGATGATGGAGTCTATGATCACCAGCCCAATGCCAACCCGCGCAGAAGTAATGGACGTGGCTAACGCCGTGCTTGATGGCACTGACGCCGTGATGCTTTCGGCCGAAACCGCTGCCGGTGATTTCCCAGAAGAAACCGTTAAGGCGATGGCTAACGTTTGTCTTGGCGCCGAGGCTCACCCAAGCGTTCAGGTGTCTAAGCACCGTATGGACGAGCGTTTCACCTCGGTTGAAGAAACCATCGCGCTATCAACCATGTATGCGGCCAACCACCTAGAAGGCGTAAAGGCTATCGTTGCGCTGACAGAATCTGGTGCGACACCTCAGCTTATGTCTCGCATCAGCTCTGCCCTGCCTATCCTGGCCCTATCACGTCACGACGTGACTCTGGCTAAGATGGCACTGTATCGCGGCGTACAACCTGTCTACTTCGACTCAACGGCCCACGGCGCAGACGAGCTAGCGAAGAAGGCACTCGAAGCCCTGACCGAAGCAGGTTACCTCACATCCGGTGATATGGTACTGATGACCAAGGGTGACGCGATGGAAACTATCGGCGGCACTAACACCTGTAAGGTTCTGATCGTCGCCTAAGACTTTCAGCAACAATCAAGCGGTTCGCTTAGTTAGATGAACCGCCTTAAAAGAAAAAGGTACGCAATGCGTACCTTTTTTTATGCCAGGCTAAATGTCAGCGCCTGCATATTAAAACTGAAAGCTTAACGTCACCGACCGTTAGAGGCTTTCAAACTCATCCACAGCGATCGCTATCTTACGTAGCCTGTCGGCCTCGAGTAGCGTGTCGCGCTCTGCCTCTGTGATGATCTTAAGCTCATAGGCTTGGGCATACAGGGCATCGTTTGCCTGTTTACGCTCAAGTTTGCCTTCCTTCTGAGCCTTGCGCAGCGTCTTAAACAGGTGCTTTGCCTTGTACTGAGCGATAAACGCATCTTCCACCTCGGCGATCCCGCCATTATCCCCTTCGAAATCTGGGCAAAGATGGGTCAACCTATCGCGGGCAGGACCGGGTCTGAGCATACTCTGACACACGGCAATGGTGAGCTTGTCATCTGGACCATCGAAATGGTTACCCAGAGGGAACACCAGCGCACGCATCGCATAGGCCAGTGGGCGATTAGGGAAGTTACGCAGCGCGCCATAAAGCGCCTTAGCTGCCCTTTGCAACCTAAGCTGCATCACATAGTGTACGGTCGGAAGATCATCCTGCTGACGGCCATTGTCTTCGAATAGCTTGAGGGTAGCCGAGCCAAGATAGAGTTCACTGAGCACATCACCAAGTCGCGCCGACAACATCTCCTTGCGCTTGAGATCGCCGCCCATCACCAACATGGAGAGATCTGTGACGAAGGCGAGCGCCGCCGACAGACGAGTCATGTCTTTGTAGTACTGTTTGGTTTCGCCAGATACGGGCGCCGAATTGAATCGGCTGCCGGTTAACGCGCCCCATAGTGAGCTCAAGGCATTACGAGCCGCATAGCCAATGTGACCCAGCAGCAGATTATCGAAACGCTCTAACGCCTCGCCGGTATCTTCCATGGCCGCGGCTTCCATCTCGGCCAGCACATAAGGATGACAACGTGTCGCCCCCTGACCGAAGATCATCAGGCTGCGGGTAAGAATGTTCGCCCCTTCTACCGTGATCGATATCGGCGTGGCCATATAGCCATGACCTAGATAGTTTTTAGGCCCAAGCTGGATCCCCTTGCCCGATTGAATATCCATGGCATCGTTGAGCACATCCCGGCCCATCTCTGTCATATGATACTTAGCGATAGCGGTAACCACTGAAGGCTTGACCTTAAGATCTATCCCCGTTGTGGTCAGGCGGCGCGCCGCCTCTAGCTGATAGGTGTTGGCGATAATACGCGCCAGGGCCTCTTGCACCCCTTCAAACTGGCCGATCGACAAGCCAAATTGATGGCGTACATAACTGTAAGCAGTCGTGGTCTTAGTGGTGACATGACCGGAAGCCGTCGCCAAGGCGGGCAGCGAGATGCCGCGTCCTGCAGAGAGACACTCGACCAGCATACGCCAGCCACGGCCCGCGTATTGCGGCCCACCAATGATCCAATCCAGCGGAATGAAGACATCCTCGCCGCGAGTGGTACCATTCATGAAGCCCATGTTAAGCGGGTTGTGACGATTACCTATTTCAACGCCGGGATGATCCGTTGGAATAAGGGCACAGGTGATCCCTATCTCTTCTCTGTCTCCCAGCAAGCCTTCAGGGTCACGCATCTGGAAGGCCAAGCCCAATACCGTCGATACCGGAGCCAGGGTGATATAACGCTTGTCCCAGTTAAGCTTGAGGCCTAATACCTCTTCGCCCTGGAACTCACCGCGGCAGACTATGCCGGTATCGGGAATGGCGCCCGCATCTGAACCCGCCTCGGGACCTGTCAGGGCAAAACAGGGCACAGCTTCACCGCTGGCCAGTTTCGGCAGCCAGTGATCGCGCTGCTCCTTGGTGCCATAGTGGGTCAGCAGTTCGCCAGGGCCTAGAGAGTTTGGCACCATAACACTCACCGCCGCGCTGACGCTACGACTGGCAAGCTTGCTGACGATGGTTGAGTTGGCATAGGCAGAGAAGGCCTTACCGCCATACTCTTTGGGAATGATCAGGGCGAAGAAGCCCTCTTTCTTAAAGTAGTCCCACAGCTCGGGCGGCAGATCTTTACGCTCCTGCACTATGTTGAAATCATCAATCATAGTCAGGGCCGTCATCACCTGCTCATCGATAAAGGCTTTCTCCTCTTCGGTCAGCCTTGGACGACCGTAGCTGTGCAGCGTGTCCCAGTTGGGCTTGCCACGAAACAGCTCGGCTTCCCACCACACATCGCCGGCTTCCATCGCCTCTTTCTCAGTATCGGAGAGCGGCGGCAACACCTTCTTAAAGAAGGCAAATACGGGCCGCGTGATGCACTGCATACGGATATTTTTGACGCCAAAAAGCACTATGATGACCAATAGTGCTAGGATAAAGAGTGTCATGTTGCCCCCTACTGCGTTGTCACAGGCACTGCCACACCGGCAGCCAGATATGGAATAACCTTGCGGATCACGGCTTCGATATCATTGTGCTCATTGAAATCTGCCTCGGCAATTTCGGTCAAGGCATCGGCCGATGCCATGGTGAAGACCACAGTGCCTAAGGTAAAGTGTAATCGCCAAAACATCTCTGCGGGGGGAATATGTGGCGCGCTTTCGGCAACCGCCTTCACAAACTCGCTCAGATGCTCACCATAATGCGTGGTGATGAACCATCTCAGGTGCCCCTGACTCTCAATATAGCCACGGCCCAGCAACTGCAAAAAGGTGCGTGTGCCATCGGCCTTAAACTTGTTAAGCTCGAGGAGCGGTTTTACCAATGACGAGAAGATCTCATTCAGGCTAGGTTCGCTAGCCTGTTTTAATTGCACCACGGCATCTGAGGCTTCTGGCATGAAACGGTCCAGATAGCGCGCGAGTACGGCGCGGATCAGCTCTTTCTTAGAGCCAAAATGATAGTTTACCGAGGCGAGGTTAACCTCTGCCTTGCTGGTGATCAGCCGCAAGGAAGTTTCTGAAAAGCCGCGCTCGGCGAATAGCTTTTCTGCCGCATCCAGTATTCTTGTTTTCGTGTCGGATCGATTTGCCATTCCGTGACCTACAACTCTGATTTAAACGTGTGTTTAAATTAAACACTGGTTCACCTATTGTCAAATGGAAATCGACAAGCTTTACGCGGCCTTGCACAAGCATTGGGACCATTAATGGCTATGACAGACAAGGAAACGCGCGTTCAACTGTAAAATTTGGTGAAATTGAGTAAACTATGCCCCACAAAAAGCCACACAAAAATAACAAAGGAAGCACTCATGAAACCAATTTGTGCCAAGTTGACCCCGGTTGCCGTGGTCATCGCACTCTCTCTAGGGATCGGCGGCTGTAACGACGATAACAATGCTAATACAGAAAGCAAGGCCACTGCAGAAAGCAAAGCCCAGCAGGCAGCAGGGCAAGATGGTCTAAAACAGCAAACCTCTGAGCAAGATAAGCTGGCCGAGGCCAAACAGTTTATCAGCAATGCCGAGAGCCAACTCGCCGATCTGTCTATCGAACAAAACCGCGCCGAGTGGATCTACAGCAACTTCATCACAGAAGACACGGCCGCCCTCGCCGCCTCTGTCGGCGAACGCCAAACCGCCCTATCGGTACAACTTGCCACCCAGGCCGCCAATTATAGCCAGCTGCCGCTGGATGAGGTTAACGCCCGTAAACTCAATATCCTACGTAGCGCATTGGTGCTGCCGGCCCCTCTGGATCCTAAGAAGAATGCCGAGCTTGCCAATATCAGCGCCGAGCTAAATGGCCTCTATGGTAAAGGCAAATACTGTCTGGCCGATGGACGTTGTCTCACTCAGCCAGAGCTTTCGGGCATCATGGCCAGCTCACGCGATCCAAAAGAGCTTGAGGAGATCTGGAAAGGCTGGCGCGAGATCGCCAAGCCGATGCGTCCGCTATTTGAGCGCGAGGTTGAGTTAGCCAACGAAGGGGCTAAAGATCTCGGTTATGCCAACCTGTCTGAGCTCTGGCGTAGCCAGTACGACATGCAGCCTGATGCTTTCTCTGCAGAGCTCGACAGACTCTGGGGCCAAGTAGAGCCTCTGTATGAATCGCTGCACTGTTATGTCAGGGGCGAGCTGAACGAAAAATATGGCGATGAAGTCGCACCTAACAAAGGCCCTATTCCAGCCCACCTACTTGGCAACATGTGGGCCCAGCAATGGGGTAACGTCTATGACATGGTGGCGCCGCAAGATGCGGACCCTGGCTATGATGTGACCGAACTGCTGGCGAAACAGGGCTACGATGAGCATCAGATGGTTAAACAGGCCGAGAGCTTCTTCACTTCGCTCGGTTTTGACGCACTACCAGAAACCTTCTGGAGCCGTTCGCTCTTCCTGCAGCCTAAGGATCGCGACGTTGTCTGTCACGCATCTGCCTGGGATCTGGATAACTTAGATGATATTCGTATCAAGATGTGTATCCAGAAGACGGCGGAAGATTTCACCGTGATCCACCATGAACTGGGCCATAATTTCTATCAACGCGCCTATAAAGAGCAACCCTTCATCTTTAAGAACAGCGCCAACGACGGCTTCCATGAGGCGATTGGTGACACGGTTGCCCTGTCGATCACGCCTAACTATCTGAAACAGATCGGCCTACTGCAAGAGGTGCCGGATGCCTCTAAGGATATCGGCCTCTTGCTAAGACAGGCACTTGATAAAGTAGCCTTCCTGCCCTTTGGCCTCATGATAGATCAATGGCGCTGGAAGGTATTTAGCGGTGAGATCACCCCGGCGCAATACAACCAAGCCTGGTGGGAACTGCGTGAGAAGTATCAGGGCGTCAAGGCGCCAATCGCCCGTAGCGAAGCCGACTTCGATCCGGGTGCCAAGTACCATGTACCCGGCAACGTGCCCTACACCCGCTACTTCCTGGCGCATATTCTCCAGTTCCAGTTCCATAAGGCGCTGTGTGATATCGCCGGCGATAAGGGCCCGGTTCACCGTTGCAGCATTTATGGTAACAAGGACGCGGGCGCTAAGCTAAACGCCATGTTAGAGATGGGTCAGAGTAAGCCTTGGCCAGAAGCCCTTGAAGTGGTCACTGGCTCGCAAAACATGGATGCCTCAGCGGTACTCGATTACTTTGCGCCGCTAAAAGTCTGGCTGGATGAGCAGAACAAGCAGGCTAACCGTCAGTGTGGCTGGTAAGCGGTAATCTCATTAAACAGGCACACTTAAACCAACACATAGCCTGATTTGATACAGTAGAAACAAAAAATCACCTCCTCGGAGGTGATTTTTTTAAACTAAACACTATTAAGGCAGCAACAAACGCTCTCACAAATTAAGAGCCTTGCTAGGTTAAGCCCAGCGGTGTGTGCCTTTAGCATGTTGCTCTGCGGTGTCTAACTTATCTTGCTCCGATTTCGTTAGCATCACCATCATGGCACCTGGACCGCCCCAGGCAGCTGGCGCACTATGAAAGCCCTGCACCACCTCTATCTCGGCAAGCCAGGCAGCAACGTAAGATTTGAGCTTGGCGGGAATAGGCTGACTATTCACCCCTGTGCCGTGGATCACGATAAGGTTTCTTAGCCCTGACGCCTGACTGTTTATCACAAAATCGAAAAGCAGCTCTCTGGCCCTGGCTAGACTCAGGCCGGTTACATCCAGATCCGCCTGTACAGCATATTTTCCCTGGCGAAACAGCTTAAACACCTGTCCCTGCACGCCCTGTTTCTTAACGCTCACCACGGCATGTGGGTCCAGCGGCGTAATATCATTCAGTTCGAGGGACAAGTTCTCCAGCGCTAAGCGCCGCTGCGCATCATGATGACGCTGCTGCCCCTCAGCGCTCAAACCACTCTTTATTGGCGTGGCCGCATTACTTGTCTTTAATGGCTTAACACCTTGCATAGAAGCGAGAAATAAAGCGCTTTCATCTTCACTCATGCCTATCTCCTCAACTTCTTTCTTTCACTAACACGCCGGGAACCGCTATGGGTGTTATTGTTACGAGCGACACCGCCTAAAAGCTCACTCAATGCATAAGCAAATCGGCGAGTCATTCGCAGGGTTAATTTGCTACAAGCATCGCGAAACCAATCACAATAACCATCGCAAACCAATTGCAGCATACAAGCACCCGGTCAGGTAAAAGTATCCGTTTAGCCTAAGCAAAACTCAAGTGCGGTATCGAGCGGGCCCCTTCAAGCGACTCAAAAATCACCAATCCATGGTCAGCAACCTGGTAGGTTTTGCTTTGCAGGCCTTATAAAGCTCTGAAGCCTTGATGCTTGTAAACGTCTAGGAAAGAGGTGATTAGCGGTAAAGTTGCAGAAAAAAGCAACGTCCAGTGCCAGAGACACAATTTGTTAAGAACTAAATCTTTCGCATCAAAAGGCCATGGATTATAGTGACCCTAGTATTAGCAGCAGCGTATAGCTAAATGAAACTCTTCAAATTTGTCCTTGTCTTGGGGCTCTGTGCTCTCAATTTCCAAGCCTTTGCCCAAAAGAATGACAATGATGCCTTAAATCAATTCTATAAGCAGTTCAGCGTCGCGTTTGAACAGCTAGACGCGGCCATCATTCAGGATATCTATGCGGAGAATGCCTGCTACATTCCCGAGCAACAGAACAAAGAGATCACCATGGGGCGCGATAACATTATCGAGCTCTACAAACGCTTCTTTGGCAAGATTAAACATAAGAATGCTCAGATAGAGGTGGATTTTCGCGTGGTCGAGCGCCAGCTAGATAAACAACAGGCGACAGATGTGGGCTACTATCTGATCCGCTTCTATCCGCCTAAAGAAACCGAAGAACCCGTGAGTGAGTTCGCCGGTAAGTTTGTCACCGTCTCCAAGAAGAAAGCAGATGGCAAATGGTACCTCACGGTAGATACCAACAATCGCTCGGAACCGTCGTTTTACTACAGTGCCAAGCCGTTACCTAACCTCTATTATGGCCGTCAGTTTTCGACCCTAAATGAGTCAAGCAGCAATCATGATTAACCCCTCCCTCCCATGCCCCTGTGGCAGGTCGGTGAAAGATAAACCCCTAAGCTACAACCAGTGTTGTGAACCTTTTCATCTCGGGGTCATTGCACCGGATCCCGAATCTTTGATGCGCAGCCGTTATTCGGCCTTCGTGCTCAAGTTGCACAAGTATCTGATCGCGACCCATCATCCCGATCATCTGGACGGCCTGAGTGTCGAGATCCTCGATGAAGAGAATCATACGAGTTGGCTGGGGCTGAGCGTTAATCGAAGCAGCAGTACCCAAGATGCGGGAATGGTAGAGTTTCACGCCTGGTACCAGAGCAGCAACGGACTGGACGCCATTCATGAAATCTCAGACTTTGTGAAGCAAGATGGTCGCTGGTGGTACACCCAGGGCGAGCAACTTGTGCCTAAATACCCCAAACGCAACGATCCCTGTGTCTGCCAGAGCGGCAAGAAATTTAAGCAGTGCTGTCTTAAATAGTTAGATTGGATTTATTTAGCCGAGAAAACTAATAGATAGGCTAGCAAACCGGCTATGGCGGCTTATCCACCACAAACCTGAGCGCCCACGCCAACTTTCAACGCTAGCTCACTACAAAGCGGTGGCATTACTGTGGCATCAGTTTGGTTGCTTTAATGCAGCGGCGTCTCGGCATTGGCTCGCAGGAACTGGCTGAATTCGGCCTCCCTAAGGGCTGGGCTGTAGAGGAAACCTTGGGCCTGATGACAGCTCAATGCCGATAGGAAAGATTCTTGTTCTGCGGTCTCGACCCCTTCGGCCGTCAACGACAGGTTAAGTGCCTTGGCCATGGCGATGATGGCGCTGACGATCTCACGGCTCTCACGGCTGACACTCAGATCTGAGATGAAGGATCTGTCTATCTTAAGCTTAGAGATGGGGAACTGCTTGAGATAACGCATCGAGCTGTAACCCGTGCCAAAATCGTCGATCGCCAACCCTACCCCTAGCTCGGCCAGCTCCTTACAAAGATGCGTCGCATAGACCACATCTTCCATCAGCTCTGTCTCGGTGATCTCTAAGATCAGGGTATTGGGCCGAATACGATAACGGGTGACCAGCTGCCATACCTGATCATAGAGCTGAGTACTGAAAAACTGCCGCGCCGATACATTCACATGCATGGAAATGTTGATGTTATGGTGCTGCCACAGGTTGAGCTGACGGCAGGCGGCCTCTAACACCCATTCGCCAATGGCGGCGATCATTCCGGTTTGCTCGGCGATATCGATAAAGGCGCCGGGATAGAGCACGCCCTTTTTGGGGTGATGCCAACGGATCAATGCCTCGGCGCCGATATAGGCCTGACGGCCGAGATCTTTAAGCGGCTGATAATAGAGTTCAAACTCACGATTCTTCAATGCCGCCTGCAGATCCCGTTCGATCTGCGCATCCTCTTTGAAAGTGTTTAACAGTGCGTGGTTAAAGATCTGTATCGCGCTGCCCTGCTTCTTCTTGGCATATTGCACTGCGATATCGGCGCAGGTAAGCGCAGAAAACCCTGCCTCCAGGGCATCTATCTCGACCACAGAGAGCGCAGGTTTAGCTTCAAATGATTCGGCGCCCACCTGCACAGGCAGGCTCAGCTGATGATAGAGGCGCTTGATGGCATAATCCAGGTTCTGCTCATCCTCTACCCCTTGTAGCACCAGGGCAAACTCATCGCTGCCTACACGGGCCATCAACTCAGCCTTCTTCACGCTGGCAAAATGTTTGATACGACGCGCTACCTCGATCAACAGGCTATCGCCCTTCTCATGACCATAGGTATCGTTGAAGCGCTTAAAGCCCCTGAGATCGATCAGCATCAGGTGGCCGCTGCGCAGTTTTTCCAAGGCGCGATTGAAATAGCTGCGGTTATACAGGCCAGTCAGCGAGCAGCGCCAGGCAAGACGCTCGAGTTCATTCTGCTGTACCAACTCTTCCGAGCAATCTTCTGCGGTCACCAAGGCGTAATGGTTGCCTCTGGGCGTGGTGAAGGGACGCACTCGATAACGCAGCCAGTAACTCTCGCCGTCGCGGCGGGTCAACTGGGTGTTTCCCTTGGTGATCTTGCCTTGCTTGACCTGAGCGAGTACCGCATCGGCCTGCACCGGCGATTGCTTAAAAAAATCCAGACAGGCGAGCGATTTGCCTAAGATCTGCTGCTTAGGCACCCCAGAGATGGCGTGATGGGCGCCGTTGACGTATTCAATCTTATCCGTGGCCAGATTGACTACCATGCTGATCTGTTCAGACTGCTCTATCGCCTTCAAGAACAGGCTCAGGCGCTCGTCTGTTTCGTAGGCTCTCTGGGTGGCCAGGGTCAACGCTAGCTGATCGGCGACCTGGGAAACGATATGGATCTCGCTTTCCGGCCATTCATGGGGCTGTAAAGACTCGAGATAGAGCACACCTTCAAGATGGCCATTGATCCGAATCGCCACATCGAGATGTGACACCACAGCGTTAGCCGTTAGATGCTCACGAATCTCGGCGACGCGGTAGTCCTGCTCCACGTCGAGCACATCTATGATACGACCACGTTTGAGTTGTTCGAAATAGTTAGTACAGAGACCCTGTGCGGGGCGCGAAGCATGACGCTGAGCAGAGTGATTAAATGAAGCTTGGCTTTGAGAACCCGAAAGAGCTATGAGCTCACTTGTTTCGCAACCGGAAAACAGGCAAACACCTATGTTGTCGACCTTCAGGGATTGACTGAGCAGATCACAGGCAAGCTCGGCCGTCTCTTTAAACTGGCCTTCTTGTTTCTGCGTCGAATTGACTATCGTTTCAAGCAGATGTTGAAATTGTCGCTTGGTCATAAAATCCTACTGCCGATAACCTTTGCCAATAAAAAGGTTATCAAGATAAAAACCGCCAAAGACGGTACAACATAGATGTTATTGTTATTATTTAACGTTCAATTTGTGCACATTACACGAATAACTAGCTAATTAGCAAGCAAATATGGCTGCCCCCTATTAGAGGCCATGCTCGAGTTGAAAAATCATCTTCTCGGCGCTGTAACCAAAGGTCAGACGTAGCTCCAGGGCGCCTTCTACCGCCTTAATTTCACTCTCTACGCCCTCGAAACGCTGTTTGGCCGCATCTGCCATGGCTTGCAACTCGCTCTGGGCCTTGTCACCCTCACGAACCAGAGTCAGTACGGTATCAAACTCATCGATCACCGCGCCAATATCGGCATAGCTGCCACAATCGTTACAGGTATCGTTGACTAACTCGGATTGACCTTCTTGAATCTTCTTCATTTTGACGCTTAACCTTTTAACTGAAAATGCTCTTAGCTATATATAGCAAAACCCGAGCGTTCGCACTTAAAACTAAGCCAAAATGTCTCCTAACGCACGTTGCCTGACGATCTGCTCGGTAAAATGGGGCAGCTCCATCACAGGTGCATCGGCGTCGAGTTCATTATGAAAACGCGCCAAGGTAACGGGATCGCAATTAGCCAACACCTCTTGCATCGCCAGTGGATCTCGCCCTCTATGCACCAAGGGCTCGGGGTTTAAATATTGCTGTAGATGAAAACCACAGAGACCCGCTTGATGAAACTGCTCACTATTATCTCTGTCTTCACCCAGATGCAGTGCGCTGGTCAGGGGCTGAGCGTCCGGTAACTCAAACTGACGCTTGAGTTTCGCCTCAATATCACTGGGTGCTTGCTCCAGGTTAAACTGCGCCATATCGCGGGCGTCGTTAGACAACATGGCCAGCAGCAGACCAAATTCGCCCCGGCGATGATCGACTATCGCCTGGTTGAGTCGGGTCCCCAATTGATTTTCGTTGATGATCAACTGACTAGTTCGCATAAAAAAACATCAATAAAACAGCTCGTTGCTATTTAATCGACCGCTTGCGCCATAACTTTAGTAATTATTTTAAATTGGGGCTTTACAGCGCCAACGATTCTGACTACTATGGCCGCCGCAATTGAGGAGGGGTTCCCGAGTGGCCAAAGGGATCAGACTGTAAATCTGACGGCTCAGCCTTCGAAGGTTCGAATCCTTCTCCCTCCACCATTTGCCTACAATGTAATAAAGAGATACTCGTGGAGGGGTTCCCGAGTGGCCAAAGGGATCAGACTGTAAATCTGACGGCTCAGCCTTCGAAGGTTCGAATCCTTCTCCCTCCACCATCTTTATCTTGTTATTACCTTGTGCTGCTGTAAAAAATATGGAGGGGTTCCCGAGTGGCCAAAGGGATCAGACTGTAAATCTGACGGCTCAGCCTTCGAAGGTTCGAATCCTTCTCCCTCCACCATTTTTTCTCCTGCGTTATCTCATCTCTCAGCTTTATCCTAAACCTCAGCTTTCTCTTAAAACTTGGCTTCCCCGTTTGTTTTACCTATTGCCTTAAAGCGCATCTGTTTTAAAGCAAAACTAATTTCGTCCCGTTTGCTACCCACTGCAGCCTACGGCTTAAGCAATTTTCCTGTCGCTCCTTCAATCATCACAACACGCGCCCTCAACGCTCAGTCGCATTTCTTTTCGATTTTCCTTTTCGTTATAAATTATTTCGTTAAGCTATAAGGTCTATCCGCTCAATAACCTCAGGAGCCACAATGGATCAATCTTGGGTCAACCAGGCCATCGCAAAGATCGAGGCTGATTATCAACGCAGTGCAGACACTCATCTGATCAAGCTGGAACTGCCCATGCTGCCCGGCATCGATATCTACCTAAAAGATGAAAGCACCCATCCCACAGGCAGCCTCAAGCATCGCCTGGCGCGATCCCTGTTTCTCTACGCCCTGTGTAATGGCTGGATCACCCAAGATACGCCCATCATAGAGTCTTCATCTGGCAGTACCGCAGTATCAGAGGCCTACTTCGCGCGCTTGCTGGGGCTACCCTTCATCGCCGTGATGCCCGCCTCTACCGCCAAGAAGAAGATCCAACAGATAGAGTTTTATGGTGGACGCTGCCATTTCGTCGAGCATTCGAGTCAGATCTACGCCGAATCACAACGCCTGGCCGACGAGCTATCGGGCCACTATATGGATCAGTTTACCTATGCAGAGCGGGCCACCGACTGGCGCGGTAATAACAATATCGCCAACTCCATCTTCGAGCAGATGCAAAGAGAACCGCATCCCGTTCCCAGCTGGATCGTGATGAGCCCTGGCACGGGCGGCACTTCGGCCACCATAGGCCGCTATATTCGTTACCAGTGTGCCAAGACCAAGCTTTGTGTGGTGGACCCAGAAAATTCGGTGTTCTATGACTATTACCATAGTGGCGACGCCACCATCAGCTGCGCCAGTGCCAGCCGTATCGAAGGCATAGGTCGGCCGCGGGCGGAGCCCTCTTTTATCCCTGGGGTAGTCGACCATATGGTCAAGATTGACGACAGCGCATCGATCGCCACTATCTATTGGTTAGAGACGCTGATAGGCCGTAAGGCAGGTCCTTCTACAGGCACCAACCTCTATGGCGCCCTGCAACTTGCGAGCGAAATGCATGCCAACGGCCAAACCGGCTCTATCGTTACCCTACTATGCGACTCGGGAGATCGTTATCTCGATACTTACTACGACAAGCAATGGGTCGATGAGCATATCGGCGACATCAGTGAGTATCAGGCCAAGCTTACGGCCTTTAATGAGTCGGGGCATTTGGAATAGCGAGTTCAATCTTTTCGGTTCTCAAACAAGGACTTTAGAGAAGATAAAGAGGCTCAAGCAGTCATCAACGAAAAACGGCGCCTTTAACTGGTTACTCCCGGTTGGCACCGTTTTTTTATGTAAATATAAGTATCCCTAATACTTAATCGATATTCAGATATTTATGGGTCTGAATAGAGAGGCGCCAGTTACGCTCGATGCAGACCTTCATCGCCAGCTCGGTGGCGCGAGGCTTCTGACTAATCGGCTGCAGACAGATGGTCTTGCCCAGGGTATCAATGCCTTTGAGCAGCTCATCGAGCTCCTCGATATGCGAAGCCTTGGCGACCGGGTGTTTGATCTCATCGGCGCGTTCCAGCGCCTGCTCTAACACCTTATATCCGCCCTTCATGTTGATCTTAGGCGATACCGTCACCCAGGCACGAGGGTCCACCAACACATCGAAGGTCCCACTGGTCTCGATTTGACACTGCATACCGGCATCCGCAAAAGCTTGAGTCAAGGCGATAAGGTCATAGATACAAGGCTCGCCGCCGGTGATCACCACATGTTTGGCGCTAAAGCCCTGCACTTTGAAGTGCATCAGCAGCTCACGGGCATCCAGCTCGGCCCAGCGGCCGATGGCGCCGTCCACCTGGATCACTTGCTCCGAGGAGACGCGGTTCTCGGCTAAGGTTTCCCAGGTATGTTTGGTATCGCACCATGAACACCCCACAGGGCAGCCCTGCAGACGGACAAAGATCGCCGGCACGCCCGTGTAAACCCCTTCACCTTGGATGGTTTCAAAAACTTCATTAACCGGATACTTCATCTTAAACCTCGTCACTTGCGGGCGGCTTTTATAGAAGATTTTGCCCCTACAAGCAAGTATAACCCCATTAATTCCCCAAGGTTTCACCAATTTGCCCATGGCTTAGGCGGATCGCCACAAGAAAATTTGCAAGGCCTTGTGGGTCAGTTAAACTATCGACAAATTTTCTATCTGGACAGAGCAGATGTCTAAAGCTGTTGTTGTGTTTAGTGGCGGACAAGATTCCACCACCTGTTTAATTCAAGCCCTGAATCAATATGATGAAGTGCATGCGGTTACCTTCGATTATGGCCAGCGCCACAGCGAAGAGATCGCCACCGCCGCCAAGCTGGCCAAGGACCTCAAAGTCGCCAGCCACAAGATATTAGATGTAACCGTGCTGAACGAGCTGGCTATCTCAGCCCTGACCCGTGATGCCATTCCTGTGTCGAATGAATTAATGGAAAACGGCCTGCCCAACACCTTCGTGCCCGGCCGCAACATACTGTTTCTCACCTTGGCCGGGATCTACGCCTATCAGCTGGGCGCCGAGAGTGTGATCACCGGCGTGTGCGAAACCGACTTCTCCGGCTATCCAGATTGTCGCGATTCATTTATCAAGGCGATGCAATCGGCGCTCGAGCAGGGAATGGATCGTGAACTTAAGCTTGTCACTCCCTTAATGTGGCTTAACAAGGCACAGACCTGGGCACTGGCAGACAAATACCACAGCCTGGAGCTGGTCAGAGACCAGACCCTCACCTGCTACAACGGTATCGTCGGCAGTGGCTGCGGCACCTGCCCCGCCTGCCTGCTGAGAGCCAAGGGACTGAATGACTATCTAGATGACAAAGCAGGCGTCATGGCCGAACTGGACACAAAATGTTAGGTCGGCTGACGTCGCGCGCTACGCCCTATGGCGTGGTGCTGGGGATCAGCATACTCTGCGCTCTGCTCTACTTTCTCCATCTTGACGGTACACTCGCCTTTCGCCGCAGTGCCATTGCCCACGGAGAGTGGTGGCGCCTGGTTAGCGGTAATCTGCTGCACACCAATCATTGGCACCTGCTGATGAACCTGGCGGGTCTGTGGGTGATCAGTTTTCTGCACGAAAACCACTACCGCGCCGGTAATTTAACCCTGCTGTTTGTCCTTCTCTGTCTGCTACAGGGACTGGGGCTCTACTGGTTTTTCCCCACCTTAGGCGGCTATGTAGGCCTCAGCGGCATGCTGCATGGTTTGTTTGCCTACGGCGCCCTCAAAGATATTCAGATGAAGATCCGCTCCGGCTACCTGCTGTTTGCCGGCGTCTGCTTCAAGGTGGCTTATGAGCAGTATTACGGCGCCACGGATCAGATCACTAAGCTGATCGATGCCAGGGTCGCCACAGAGGCGCATTTGGTTGGGGTTATCAGCGGCGGGCTGGTATTTTTGCTCTATCGTCTCATCAGGCGACTGGCGCGCTAATGACCAGGCACTAATGACAAAGCGCTAATGACCTAACGCTAATAACCTAGTTAACGGCATTGCTTATAACATTGGCCCTGAAAAGATAAAAAGGCTCACCTAGGTGAGCCTTTCTTTGTCGCATCGCTTATAAGTGAGTGCTAAGCCTTAATCAGCGCCTCGCGCAGGGCCAACACCTCGTCACGCAGCGCGGCAGCCTGCTCGAACTCCAGGTCTCTGGCATGCTGGTGCATACGCTTCTCCAGCTCATCGATCTGATGACTGAGGCTGGACGCGTCTTGCTTGGCATAGGTAGTTCTGGACTCGGCCACCTTTTGATATTTCGGCAACACCTTGGCGGTATGCTCGTTATAGTCACCCAGATCCATCACATCGGCGATCTTCTTCGACACCCCCTTCGGTGTGATACCGTTGGCCAGGTTAAACTCATGTTGCTTCTCCCTGCGACGCTCAGTCTCGCCGATCGCCTTGGCCATCGACTTAGTTATATTATCGGCGTAGAGGATCACCTTGCCGTTCACGTTACGGGCGGCGCGACCTATGGTCTGAATGAGGGAGCGCTCCGAGCGCAGGAAGCCTTCCTTATCGGCATCTAGGATGCACACCAGGGAGACCTCGGGCATATCCAGGCCCTCCCTAAGCAGGTTGATACCGACCAGCACATCGAACACACCGAGGCGCAGGTCGCGGATGATCTCCACCCGCTCGACCGTATCTATGTCTGAGTGCAGATAACGTACCTTGACACCATGCTCATCGAGATACTCGGTGAGATCCTCCGCCATACGTTTGGTTAGCGTGGTCACCAGCACCCGTTCGTTCACCGCGACGCGCTTGTTGGCTTCAGACAAGAGGTCGTCCACCTGAATAGCCACCGGGCGCACCTCTATCTCGGGATCCAGCAGGCCTGTCGGGCGCACCACCTGCTCGGCGATCTCGCCGTCACTCTTATCCAGCTCATACTGGGCCGGGGTCGCCGACACGAAGATGGTCTGTGGCATCAAAGACTCAAACTCTTCGAACTTGAGCGGACGGTTGTCCAGCGCCGAGGGCAGACGGAAACCATACTCCACTAGATTCATCTTGCGGGAACGGTCCCCCTTATACATGGCGCCGATCTGTGGCACGGTCACGTGAGACTCGTCGAGGATCAACAGACCGTCGGCGGGCAGATAATCCAGCAGGGTCGGCGGCCCCTCACCCGGACGTCTGCCAGAGAGATAGCGGGAGTAGTTTTCGATGCCGGAGCAGTATCCCAGCTCTGTCATCATCTCAATATCGTATTGCACCCGCTCGGAGATCCGCTGCGCCTCGATAAGCTTATTATTGTCCAGCAGATACTGCTTGCGCTCTCTGAGCTCCTGCTTGATCTCCTCTGTGGCTGCCAGGATCTTCTCTCTGGGCGTCACATAGTGGGTCTTAGGATAGACAGTGGTGCGCGCGATGCGCTGCAAAATATGGCCGGTCAAGGGATCGAACAGGCTGAGACGGTCAATTTCATCGTCGAACAGTTCGACACGGATCGCCTGCTTGTCAGATTCGGCCGGGAAGATATCTATCACCTCACCGCGTACCCTGAAGGTGCCGCGATCCAGCTCGATATCGTTACGGGTATATTGCAGCTCGCTCAGGCGCTGCAGGATCTCCCTCTGCCCCATAAAATCGCCCTGACGCAGATGCAGCAACATCTTCATGTAGGACTCAGGGTCGCCCAGACCATAGATGGCCGACACAGAGGCGATCAGCACCACATCGCGCCGTTCAAGCAATGCCTTAGTTGCAGAGAGTCGCATCTGCTCGATATGGGCGTTGACCGAGGCATCCTTCTCGATGAAGGTATTGGTCGACGGCACATAGGCTTCGGGCTGATAATAGTCGTAGTAGGAGACGAAATACTCCACGGCATTATTAGGAAAGAACTCCTTCATCTCGCCATAGAGCTGGGCCGCCAAAGTCTTGTTGGGCGCCATGATGATAGTTGGGCGCTGCATCTGTTTGATAACATTGGCGATGGTAAAGGTTTTGCCGGATCCCGTTACCCCAAGCAGTGTCTGGCTTGCCAGCCCGGCATCCAGGCCGTCGACAAGTTGCTTAATCGCCCCTGGCTGATCGCCGGCGGGCGCGTACTGCGAAACGAGATCAAATGCTGATTCACTCAATGGTGCACTCCTTTATAGCTGTGCACCTATCTTAAAGTACCCACAGCTATTAGCCAATGAGACGGTTCATTTTCTTATTAGGCAGAATTCACCGAATCGCCCCATAAATGTCATCGGTTTGTCATGTAAGTTTTGTACAAGCGGCAAATTTGTACTCAGCGGTCAAAAAACAGGCTAAAACTCACGCCTGTAGCCAATTTAATACACAAGTAAAGGGCAAAAAGTCATTACATATCTGTAACGTCTTGCAGATAATTGCATTAAGGGGCTTGATTTTCATAAGTTGTTGATAATTGGTGCCAATATTAAGATGCGCTAATTCTTGTCATTTTAAGTACAACCCGCAGAGCCACTGCGTTTGCCCGGCGATTTAGTGCCTAACCCACAGGCTTATCCACAGATTTAGTGGATAACTCCCGCAACCTCAGGATAATCGCGGCTTTAGCCCCTTTTGCACATAGCCGCCCTTTTCGCTATAGGGATGTAATTTTACTACATTTGAAAACCCAACCTATCAGAGGAGCGTCGTCGGCTGTCATATAGCGTCAGCATAAAATGCCAATAGCCGATAAATTTCAGCCAGATATGGCCGTTAAAGCAGCAAAATGCGCACTTAGCGATCACTGTGCGCATTAGATGAGCACTTAACAGCATAATTACACTTTTTTTGCCAAGTCGAGTTGACTCATGTGTAAGAGCGATTTAATATGCGCTCCGTCTTCAACGACGAGTCGCTTACACGATTCCCCAGTAGTTCAGTCGGTAGAACGGCGGACTGTTAATCCGTATGTCACTGGTTCAAGTCCAGTCTGGGGAGCCAAGCGTCAAATTGAAGAAGATGAGTTAGCTATATAGATGTTCCCCTGTAGTTCAGTCGGTAGAACGGCGGACTGTTAATCCGTATGTCACTGGTTCGAGTCCAGTCAGGGGAGCCAATTTAGTTAACCATATAAGTATCAATTCCCCAGTAGTTCAGTCGGTAGAACGGCGGACTGTTAATCCGTATGTCACTGGTTCAAGTCCAGTCTGGGGAGCCACTTATACCATAGAGAAGTATCTACTCCCCTGTAGTTCAGTCGGTAGAACGGCGGACTGTTAATCCGTATGTCACTGGTTCAAGTCCAGTCTGGGGAGCCACTTCACTATCATATCTCTCTCGATTCCCCAGTAGTTCAGTCGGTAGAACGGCGGACTGTTAATCCGTATGTCACTGGTTCAAGTCCAGTCTGGGGAGCCACCTTCTTAAGTTTTACCCTCTGCGTTAACCTAAAAAACTCATCGGCCATAAAGCGTTAGACTAACTGTTTCAAATTTAGCTAGAATGAGCAGTCGATCAATTTAGGTTACTTTCTTATGGGCGTTGGAAAATCTATACATCTATTGCTGATAACGGCTTGTCTTGCCTTGACGGCGCTGGCCTATCTCAATCAGCGACAAGAGATCGCCGCAATAGCTGACTTCCAACTCAAGGAATATCAGGCCGATCCCATCTGGCAACAGCCCCTGCCCGAGCAAGGCCAGGCACTCTATACCCTGCTGACTAAGCAATACGAGTTTCAGTTCTTCCAATATGTGCACCAATTAGACGGCAACCTCAACTACACCCATGGCGAACTTATCGCCTCAGACACAGATCTGGCAACGGCGCTCTTTAATCAGCCAAGGGAAAACACCCAGGCACTGCCCCAAGGCCGCCTGCAGGTGAAACTCTCCAGCCGCGCCATAGCCAAGGATGCACTGACTCATTTTACCCAGACTCTTATCTGGATAGTCGGTGGCTATCTGGCCCTGGCGGTACTCTTTACCCTCTTGATGGCCAGACAGAAGCGGACCATAGGCTATGCGGTCAATGCCCTGGACGGTTTCGCCGAGCTTAAATTTGATGCCATCGCCCATTCACGTTTTCACGGCGAACTCAAACCCTTAGGCCAGGCGCTGGAGCATTGCCGCGTCGCCCTGCATGACAAGTTCGATCAGCTGCAGCAACAGACAGAGCAGCTTAATCGTGAGGCCTATCAAGATCCTGTCACCCTATTTGGCACCCGCCCCAAGTTTACCGAGAAGCTCGACGCCCTCGCCAAGCCCGGCAAGTCGCGTATCGGATTGATGGCGATGATTAAGGCCACCGAACTTGGCCATGTTAACCAGAGCCAGGGCCGCGCAGCGGGCGATGACTACCTGGCAGGCGTCGCCACCTGCATCCGCAAGGCCCTACAAGGGATGCCCAATATTGAGGCATTTAGGATCAGCAGCGCCGATTTTGCCGTCTTCATACCGGATCTGGTACTAAAGGATGCCCAGCAGCCACTGGAGAAATTAAAAGCCCAGTTTGATGAGTACCAGCAAGGCAGCGATCTCGAATCGGTCGCCTATATCGGCATGGTGCCCTATGAGCAAGGCGGCGACGCCCTGTCTCTGGTCTATATTGCCGACGCGGCCGTCAGCATCGCCCAGACACTCGGCCCCAACAGCTATCATGTGCAGGAGAAGCTCAGCGACGAGGAACTGGTTGGCGATTCCCATTGGAAACTGGCCATCGAAGATATTATCAAGCGCCGCGCCATCAAGTTTCACGCCCAAGATATTCAACCCTGTCGCGGCGCCGACAACGTCTATCGCGAGTTGCTGTCGCGCTTCTATAGCAGCGAGGGCAAGTTTCTGCCCACTGGCACAGTGATCGCCATGGCCGAGCGTCATGGGCTCAGCGTAGAGCTGGATAAGATCATCATACTCAGCACCCTGCGCCTGTTGCTCGACACCCCAACCTTCACCGGCGCCTTAGGGATCAATATCAGTACCGCCTCGGTCAACCAGCCCGCCTTTACCGCCTGGCTGAAAGATATCTTCGTGCGTCAGCGCCAGATCGCCTCGCGCCTGGTGTTGGAGGTGAATGAGGCGGGAATGCAGGCCAATATCCGCCAGGCCCATAAGTTTGTACGTGACATGCACAGCGTCGGCGCACGGGTGGCGGTCGAGCACTTTGGCATGGGGTTCACCTCCTTCAAGTTCTTTAAAGAGGTCAGGCCCGACTTTATTAAGCTCGACGGCAGCTATTCTCAGGGAATAGACACAGATAGCAACAATCGCTTCTTCGTGAAAATGATCGTCGATGTGGCCCGTAAGCAGTCAGTGAAGGTGATCGCCTCTAGTATCGAGCGCCAGGAAGAGAAGTTTGCCCTGGAGCAGCTTTTGGTGGACGGTCTGCAAGGCTTTTACATCGCTAAGCCTAAACCATTCACCGTAAAGGATGAACAATCTGCGCGCAGTCAGACGGCGGGATAAATAATCCCTTCATTCTTTGTGTTGTTTATCCCGGCCGAAAGGCCGATAATAGCCCGTAAATTAGATATAGATAACCCATTGAGATGAGCGAATATCTCCTCCTATTGGTCGGCACAGTGCTGGTCAACAACTTTGTATTAGTTAAATTTCTCGGCCTCTGCCCCTTCATGGGGGTCTCGAGTAAGTTGGAATCGGCTATCGGCATGTCGATGGCGACCACCTTCGTGCTCACCCTTGCCTCTATCTTAAGCTATCTGGTCGACACCTATCTGTTGACCCCTTTCGATCTCAGCTATCTGCGCACCATGGCCTTTATCTTGGTTATCGCCGTCGTGGTGCAATTTACCGAGATGCTGGTACAGAAGACCAGCGCCGCCCTGCACAGGGCTCTGGGTATCTATCTGCCGCTGATCACCACCAACTGCGCCGTACTGGGTGTAGCCCTGCTCAACGTCAACGAAAAACACGACTTTATCGAGTCGGCCATCTATGGTTTTGGCGCGGCGGTCGGTTTCTCCATCGTCTTGATCCTCTTCTCCGCCATGCGTGAGCGCCTCGCCGCAGCCGATGTTCCAGCGCCATTCAAGGGCGGCGCCATCGCCATGATCACCGCAGGCCTGATGTCTCTGGCATTCATGGGCTTCACAGGTTTGGTTAATTAAGCATGAGCCAAGTTATTATTGCCATTATCCTATTAGGATTACTCGCCCTCGCTTTCGGGGCGCTGCTGGGTTACGCCGCCGAAAAATTTAAGGTCGAAGGCGATCCCATTATCGACCAAGCCGAGGCACTACTGCCGCAAACCCAATGTGGCCAATGCGGCTACCCAGGCTGCCGTCCCTACGCCGAGGCGATCGCCAACGGCGAGAAGATCAACAAGTGTCCACCGGGCGGTACCGCCACCATGGAGAAACTTGCCGAGTTGATGGGCGTCGACCCAGAGCCACTTACCGCCAGCGCCGAGACCCAGGTAAAAAAGGTCGCCTTCATTCGCGAGGCCGAATGTATCGGCTGCACTAAATGTATTCAAGCCTGTCCGGTCGATGCCATCCTAGGCACAGGCAAACAGATGCACACGGTTATCACAGACTACTGCACCGGTTGCGATCTGTGTGTCGAGCCTTGCCCTGTAGACTGTATCGACATGATCCCCGTTGCCGAGACACTGCAAAACTGGAGCTGGCAGCTCAATGCCATACCCGTGGTCAATATTAGCGAGGAATCTAAGTGTTAACCTTGTTAGAACAGATAGATAAAGGCACACTCTGGCGTATCCCCGGCGGTATTCACCCACCCGAACATAAAACGCTTTCCAACCAGAGCAAGATAAGCCGCTTGCCCCTTGCGGACCACTACCTCATTCCTGTCCCGGGCGTCGGCGAAAACTGCACATTAGCCGTGAAAGTCGGCGACACTGTCACCAAGGGACAGCCCCTGACCCTGGGCGAAGGCTTTCGCCATCTGCCGGTGCACGCCCCTGTCTCAGGCAAAGTCGTCGCCATCGAAGAGCGTGCCAGCAACCACGCCTCTGCACTCCCCGTGCTCACCTGCGTGATTGAAAACGATCATCAGGAAAAGTGGATCGAAAGCGTTCACGCGCCACTGAGCCTTGAACAAGTGGCTGAGATGGACAACGACGCCATCATTAGGCGGATTCAGTCGGCCGGCATAGCGGGCCTTGGCGGCGCCGCCTTCCCAACTCATATCAAGCTGAAACCGGTTAGCGAGATTGAACTGCTGATCATCAACGGCGTCGAGTGTGAACCCTATATCACCTCGGACGACAAGCTGATGCAGGAAAGCTGCGATGAGATAGTCCGCGGCATAGAGATAGTCCATCAATTACTCAGCCCGAAACGCATCATTGTCGCCATCGAAGACAATAAACCAGAGGCCATCGAGCAGATGGGCCATGCGCTTAACCGCAGCCAGCTGCCGAGTCACTGCGCGCGAGTGAGCAAGATCCCCACGCTCTATCCGTCGGGCGGCGAAAAGCAACTTATCCAGATCCTCACAGGACAAGAGGTGCCATCGGGCGCCATTCCGGCCAACCTGGGCATTCTGGTACAAAACGTGGGTACAGCCTACAGCATAGCCCAGGCAGTCTATCGCAACATGCCGCTGGTCGAGCGCGTGGTGACTCTGACAGGCCAAAATATCGCCAAACCCGGCAACTACTGGGTCCCTATCGGCACGCCAGTCGAGCACCTGCTAGAGGTGGGTCAGTTTAGGGGCGATGCTAATGCCCCGGTGATCATCGGCGGTCCCATGATGGGCTACATGCTGCCGAATGTGGCGGCGCCTATCACCAAGGGCACCAACTGTGTCCTGATGCCGAGTGAGCAAGAGGTTGCACCGCCGAGTCCGGAGCAGCCCTGCATCCGCTGCGGCGAGTGTGCCCAGGCTTGTCCGGCGCAGCTGCTGCCTCAGCAACTGTTTTGGCATGCCAAGGCCCAGGAATATGACAAGGCCGCCAGCTACAATCTGCGCGACTGCATCGAATGTGGCTGCTGCAGTTATGTCTGCCCCAGCGACATTCCACTAGTGGAATACTATCGCGTCGCCAAATCTGCACTGCGCCAAGAGGCGGAAGAGAAGAAACAGGCGGAGCTTGCCAAGCAGAGATTCGATTCCCGCACCCTGCGTCTCGAGCAGGAGAAACTGGCGCGTGAAGAGAAAGCCAAACAGGCGGCCGAGCGTCGCAAGGCGCAGATGACTGGCTCTGATAAAGATGCCGTCGCCGCCGCCATGGCAAGAATCCAGGCCAAGAAAGCCGCAGAGGCACAAGCCTCAGCAGGCGCTACAACAGAGCAGCCACAAGACAAGGTCGCCGCCGCTATCGCGAGAGCTAAGGCTAAGAAAGCGGCCCAGAAAGCTTCCAGCGAAACAGAAACTGAGACGACCGAGCAGCCAGCATCACAAGTCACGGGTGCCGACAATAGCGAATCGGCCGCTCTGAGTCAGAAAGAGAAAGTGGCCGCCGCCATCGCCAGAGCCAAGGCGAAGAAGGCCGCACAAGACACGAGCGATACCACTGAAGCAAGCCAAGCGCCCGCTCAGCAAGGTGCTGAGACTGCGCCATTAAGCCAGAAAGAGAAGGTCGCGGCGGCAATCGCCCGCGCCAAGGCCAAGAAAGCCGCTCAAGCAGGCTCTAACGAGCAGCAAACCGCGACTGTTGAGCACAGCGACGAGCCAGTTGAGCGCAGCGGCAAACCAGTTAAGCCAAGCGAAAGCCAGAGTGCTAGCACAGATGATGCCGAAGGCACCGAGAAGGCCGATGCTGCGGCAGCTAAGAAGGCAAAAATTGCCGCCGCCGTCGCTAACGCTAAAGCCAAGAAGGCACAGCAAGCCGGATCAGGACTAGAGCCAAAAGCGGAAGCCGCAACTGATGCAGAGCCAGCTAAAGCGGTACAGGTACAAGCTGAAGCGATAGACAATGCAGAGGCCAACAGTCCTGAAGCGATCAAGAAAGCCAAGATAGCCGCGGCGGTCGCTAAGGCGAAAGCCAGAAAGACACACCAGGCCGGATCAGGCGATGAGCCAAAAGCGGAAGTCACAACTGATGCAGAGCCAGCTAAAGCTGCACCTGTACAAGCAGAAGCGATCGACGATGCAGAGGCCAACAGTCCTGAAGCCATCAAGAAGGCAAAGATAGCCGCCGCTGTCGCCAAGGCCAAGGCGAAAAAGGCCGCTCAGGCAAACGCAAGTGATGAGCAACTCGCGCCAAGTGAAAGCCAGACCGATATCGAAGACTTTGCCGATACCGAAGACTTTGCCGATACCAGCAGCCCAGAGGCCATCAAGAAGGCAAAAATTGCCGCCGCTGTCGCCAAGGCCAAGGCGAAGAAGCAGGCTAAGGCCGAGGCAGAGACCCCAAACAATGAGCACAAGGATTAATCATGGCATTTAAGTTGGCCTCATCGCCACACCTATCCACCAAGGCACAAACCCGTGGCCTGATGTTTAAGGTCATGCTGTGCGCCCTGCCCGGCGCGCTGGCCCAGTGCTACTTTTTCGGTTGGGGAACCCTGATCCAGATAGCCTTGGCTATTGCCATCGCAGTGGCCACAGAGGCGGCGGTACTAAAGTTACGTGCGCGTCCCGTGGGCAAGACCATCAGTGACAACAGCGCGGGCCTTACTGGCCTGCTCATAGGTGTGGCGATTCCTGCCCTGGCACCTTGGTGGATTGCGGCCATAGGCGTAGTCTTTGCCATCTTAGTGGTCAAGCAGCTCTACGGCGGCCTTGGCAACAACATCTTCAACCCGGCCATGGCGGCCTATGTGATGCTGCTGATCTCCTTCCCGGTGCAGATGACCACCTGGGTCGCCCCAAGCGGCGCTGCCCTGCATGACCTGGGGCTTATGCAGAGCCTGAGCATCATCTTCCAAGGCGCCGACGCCGAGCTGATCCTCGCCTATCGCGCCGGCATAGACGGCGTGACCATGGCCACGCCTCTCGATGCGGTGAAGACAGGCCTCTCCACCGGCCTGACCCTGGATGAGATTTTAACTAAGGCCAGCTTTAGCGACGGCTTTGGCATCGGCTGGGCGGTGATAAACCTGGCCTATCTGGCTGGCGGTCTGGTGATGCTCAAGCTTAAGCTGATCCGCTGGCAGATAAGCACCGCCATCCTGGCAAGTTTGTTTGTCTGCGCCAGCATAGGTTATCTGCTGAGCCCTGATACCCACATGGGCCCCTTGCTGCATCTGTTTTCCGGCGCCACCATGTTAGCGGCCTTCTTTATCGCAACCGATCCTGTGACCGCGGCGACCAGTACCCGCGGCCGACTGATCTTCGGTGCCCTGATCGGTCTCCTGGTCTATCTGATCCGCAGTTTCGGCGGCTATCCCGATGCCTTTGCCTTTGCCGTGCTGCTGGCAAACCTGTGCGCGCCCTTTATCGATTATTATGTCAAACCCCGAGCCTACGGCCACAGAGCAAGCCGCTAAGCCCACGGCAGGAGTATGAAGTGAAACGTTCTATCGTCAAAAATGCTAGCTTACTGGGATTATTCGCCCTCCTGTGTACCGCCTTGGTGGCCCTGGTTAACCAGTTCACCTTCGAGCGGATCAAGCAGCAGCAAGATCTCGAGCTAATGCGCACCCTGCATCAGATCATCCCTGATGAGATGCACGACAACGCGCTTATTGAGCACTGCATCCTGATCCAGGACGCCGATGTGCTGGGCATAGATGAGCCTCTGCCCGCCTACATCGCCAGCCATGGTGGTGAGCCGGTAGCCATCGCCATGGAGACCGTCGCACCGGACGGCTACAACGGTCAGATTAAGCTGATCGTCGCCATCGATGCCAAGGGCGAGGTTTTAGGGGTGCGTACGCTCAACCATAACGAGACGCCGGGCCTTGGGGATAAGATAGATCTGCGTAAGTCTTCCTGGGTACTGGGCTTTAAGGGTCACAGTATTCAGGGCGAGCAAGATAAGCGCTGGGCGGTGAAGAAAGATGGCGGTCAGTTTGATCAGTTTACCGGCGCCACCATCACGCCAAGGGCCTATGTCGGCGCCGTCAAGCGCACCCTGGCCTATTTCAATGCCAACCAGCAGACCCTGTTAAACCGCCCTGCCAACTGTGAGGTCCAGTATGAGTAACTATCGTGATATCGCCTGGCAAGGGCTATGGAAGAATAACCCGGGCCTGGTACAGCTCCTGGGCCTGTGCCCGCTGCTGGCGGTCACCGCTACCCTGACCAATGCCATAGGCCTTGGCTTAGCGACACTTGTGGTGCTGGTGGGCTCCAACGTGCTCGTCTCCCTGGTGAGAGAGTTTGTGCCCAAAGAGATCCGCATACCCGTATTTGTGATGATCATCGCCGCGTTGGTGACCTGCGTGCAGCTGCTGATCAACGCTTATGCCTATGGCCTCTACCTGTCTTTGGGGATCTTCCTGCCGCTTATCGTCACCAACTGTGTCATCATTGGCCGCGCCGAGGCCTTCGCCTCACGCAACAGCGTGGTTAAGGCGGCGTTCGATGGCCTGATGATGGGACTGGGCTTCACCCTGGTGCTCATGCTGTTAGGCGCTTGCCGCGAGATCTTGGGCCAGGGCACACTGTTTGACGGTGCCGATCTGCTGCTTGGCGACTGGGCTAAAGGGCTAACGATTCATCTCTGGCAGGTGGATACCAACTTCCTGCTGGCCATGCTGCCGCCCGGCGCCTTTATCGCCATGGGCTTTCTTATCGCCATCAAGAACATGATCGACAAGCAGCTCGAGGCGCGTAAACCCGCCTTAGAGGCCGCACCAGCCGTCACCCGCGCACGCATTACCAAGGTGAGTTAAGTTATGAATACCGAGAAGCGCCGCAAGATCCTGGAGATCTTTCGCGACAACAACCCTAAGCCAGAAACCGAGCTTAACTTCTCCTCTCCCTTCGAGCTGCTGGTTGCCGTCACCCTGTCGGCCCAGGCCACGGACGTGAGCGTCAACAAGGCCACCGACAAGTTATTTCCCGTCGCAAATACCGCCCAAGCCATCTATGACCTAGGCGTCGAGGGGCTCAAAGACTATATCAAGACCATAGGCCTGTATAACAACAAGGCGATCAACGTCATCAAGGCGTGCGAGATCTTGCTGGAGAAGCACGGCGGCGAGGTGCCCGAAGATAGAGAGGCACTCGAAGCCCTGCCTGGCGTGGGTCGTAAGACGGCCAACGTAGTATTAAACACCGCCTTCGGCTGGCCGACCATTGCCGTCGATACCCATATCTTTCGCGTCGCCAACCGCACCAAGTTTGCCATGGGCAAGAATGTGGATCAGGTGGAGCAGAAGATGTTAAAGGTGGTACCGGCCGAGTTTAAGGTAGATGTGCACCACTGGTTTATTCTTCACGGGCGTTATACCTGTGTCGCCCGCAAACCAAGATGCGGCAGTTGTGTGATTGAAGAGCACTGCGAGTTTAAAGAGAAGGTCTATCCAGACGAATAGGCGTTCAGGCTTGAGCTGATTCTAGAACTAATACTTGAGCAAACACTTAAGCAAACTCTTGAATAAAAATAAGCTCTCAAAGATAAAAAGCCGCAGATGCGGCTTTTATCAGACTCAGTAGCGAGGGTTCGCTGCTGAGCTATACCAATCACGGTAAGTAAGTGATCAGAAATAGCACGGGAAAAACGTTCAAGAACAAGGCAGCATTTTTTGATAAGTAGTTATTCTACAATCACAAATGGTAACACCGTTATCGGACGTTTTAACACGCTAGAGTGATCAGTTATTTACTACGATTGGTATCAAAACATACAGACAAAAAACACAGATAGAAACAGTGCTATGGTGGCCGTTAATCCCAGGGCCATTTTCAATTCGTTTGGCATCGACAACTCCTCTAGTAACCAAGCTCAATTATCTCAGCCATCCGGGTTAACACCAGTGACATCACCCCATTCTGTGACAGTGATCATGGCGATTTACGCCTGTTATTCCCAGGCTGTTATTGAGCAAGCAAACCGATAGCGCAGATTTAAATGGCGGATAAATAAGGTATACTTGGGCCTAGCATTCCCCTAAAAAGAGGTCCTTATGGCACAACTTTTACACACCATGCTGAGGGTCGGCGATCTCGATCGTAGCATACATTTTTACACCGAGATCCTGGGCATGAAGCTACTGCGCAAGTCCGAGAATCCAGAATACCGCTATACCCTGGCCTTCGTTGGTTTCGACGAAGAGGCGACTGGCGCCGCTGTGGTCGAGCTCACCTACAACTGGGATACGGACAAGTATGATCTCGGCACCGGCTTTGGTCATCTGGCGATCGGCGAAGAGGATATCTACAGCCGCTGCGCCGCCATCGAAGCCGCCGGTGGTAAGGTGACCCGTCAGCCTGGCCCCGTTGCCGGTGGCACGACTGAGATAGCCTTCGTAGAAGACCCTGATGGCTACAAGATTGAGTTCATTCAGATGAGATCTGCCCAGCATGGCTTAGGCTAATTTTGGTACTCGCATAAAAAAAGCGCCCTAGGGCGCTTTTTTATTTTCAACTACTCGTTAGAACTTAACGGTTACACCGCCGTAGATCTGACGACCGATAGTGTCGTAAACCTCAGGCACTGTGCCTGCCTCGTTACCACTTGCCACCATCACAGGCTTCTCGTCGGTGAAGTTCTTCACGCCCAAGCTTGCCGTAATGCTGTCGTTGATGTGGTACATACCCGAGATGTTGTGGTACAGCACTGAATCAACTGTGTCACCATAGTTGATGTCATCCATCTCACCGATAAAGCGGTTAGAGTACATCAGACTCCAGTCACCCTGGCCGGCCTTCACGCTGAAGTTGTTCTTCACCTTAGCGTAACCACCGAACATGCCGCCGATAGTGCCAGTGTAGTCGATGCCATCCTGTTCAAACTCGAGCAGGTAAGTCAGATCGTTGCTGATGCTCCAGTCCAGACCCAGGCCTTCGAAACGGTAAGCCAAGTTAAAGTCGATACCACTTGTGTCTTGATAACCCACGTTGGTCAACGGGTTAGTCAGGTTCTCCAGGTTACCGTCAGGGGTAACACCGAAGGTTTCACAAGCTGTAGTATCACCGGCGTGACAAGCATTCAGACCAGCTTGAACGTCCAGACGCGAAATGGCGTCTTTGATCTTGAAGCGCCAGTAGTCCAACGTCAGTGACATACCGTCGATATAGCTTGGCGAGTAGACCAGACCAGCTGTGTAAGACTCTGAAGACTCAGCCTTCAGATCGGGATCTGAAGTGTAGTTCACCAGGATCTGTGGGTCTTGCTCGTTGCCCCAAGGATCGTCCAGGTAATCGTATGACCCCACGTTACCACCGAACAACTCGCTCACGTTTGGCGCACGGAAACCGGTTGCCGCTACAGCGCGAAGCATAAGATCGTCGGTCGCCTCATAGGTCAAGCCTATCTTCCAAGTTGATGCGTTACCAAAAGTTGAGTAGTCATCGAAACGCAGCGCAAATTCACCGGTCAGCTTGTCGGTGAAAGGTACGCTCACCTCTTGATAGACGGACACCACGCTGTAGCTACCATCGGTAGGGTCTTGCTGTGCTGCTGTACCTTCACCGGCGACGATCACTGGATCTGGATTGTAGTAACCACTGTCATGGCGATACTCGGCGCCAATCGCATACGCTACTGGGCCCGCTTCCAGGTCGAAGGCTTCGCCACTGATCACGCCGGAGACGATGTGCTGCTCGTTACCACCGGTAGTGCTTTCCAGGTAGCTGATGTCGTCGACGATAGCTTGAGACAGTGGGTCACCGCTGAACCAGGCATCCTGGTTGTCATAGACAGACTGCGCCATGTTCTTAGCGTTGATTGAGTTGTGCACCCAGGTCTCTGCCTTGTTCTTACCATAGGTGTAGGAAAGATCCCAGGCGATGCCTGTGTGAACATCGAATTCACCGGCCAGACCCGCTGAGACACGCAGGGTGTCAGTGTCTTGCTCATAGATACGGTTACCCGCATCTGTCGTTCTTCTGCGATATTCGACGCGGCCTTGGTCGTCAGGCGTGATGCCACCGGCAACCATCTCGTCGGTTAGCGTGATGCAGTTACCTGTTGAAGTTGGTGTGCACACATCTAACATCACAGAGGCTGGCTGAGCCGCCATCATCTGCTCAGATTGACGCTTGGTATAAAGCAGATCGCCGGTAAAGACGATTTCGTTCGCAAACTCTTGGGTCGCATTGGCGAAGAAGCTGTAACGCTCGTTAGGTGTCTGTAGCCAGCTGTCCTGGGTATAGTCATAACCTTCGGTTCGATCGACCCAGTTACCGTTCTCGTCTTGTACCTTGCCGCCTAATGAGCCGGTTGGGATGAAGCTACTGGCGCCCTTCTCGACCCAGTCGCGATCTTTTTGCATCACGCCACCACGGTCTGAGTAAGCCACACCAAAGGTATAGTTACCACCGTCTGTGTTGAAGCCGTAAAGTGCGCTGATCTCAACGTTTTCGCCGTCGCCCTTGTCGGTCGCGCCGCCATTGATGTCCAGCTGGAAGCCTTCAAAATCTTTCTTGGTGATGATGTTCACCACACCGGCAATGGCGTCAGAACCATAAACCGCTGAGGCACCGTCTTTCAAGATCTCCACACGGGCGATCATCGCCACAGGGATAGTGTTCAGATCCACTGCACTGTCGGCGCCCGAACCTGAGTTCACCATGCGGCGGCCATTTAACAGCACTAGCGTACGGCTTGCGCCCATACCACGTAGATCCACCTGGGCGACACCGTCGGCACCATTGTTAGTGGTAGAGCCTACTGCCATACCCGCCATGGCCGGTTGCGCCTGTAGGATCTCATCGACCGAGTTGTAACCCTCGGCGCGAATGGCACTGGCGTCGATAACGGTAACAGGTGAAGCCGTTTCCATGTCTTGACGTTGAATGCGTGAACCCGTTACCGCGATACGTTCAAAAGAGGCACTTTCTTCGGCAGCAACTGCATTGTTGGCAACAAAATATCCGCTGGTCGACACTGTCGCAATTAAACTTAATTTAACTGCCGCAGCTAATCTGCTTGTTTTAATCATGTAGGTCTACTCCCTAATTCAATTTTTATTCGGCGCCGTTCTTTTATTTATTCAACGCTCGATTCGATACTCTCCTTTCACCCCAAATGCGTCAATCCACCAATTCATTAACCAATGAAAAATAAAAGTTAATACAAAGTATTATTTAAGTAACAACGCAAGTTTAATATTTCACCCCAGAGAGTGAATAAGCATTCACCTGGTTTAATTAACTAGAAAATTTGTTCCGAGCCAGTGTTTTCCTCCGCAAGAGTTGCAACACAATCACAACGCACACAAAAGACAAAAGTGTGATCACCATCACAAATTAACAGTCTAAACACTTGTTTCAATCTGGCGTTTTTACGCCGCAGGCACATAAACACGCCACCATTAACAAATCCGCCGACCTGGGCCTTAAATGAATAAGGATGCTGAGCGATGATTAGACTTGCTTGTTACAATATTTTACAAGCGCGGAGAAAAGCAGCGTTAGTTAACTTATCTCTCTACCTAGTTTCCATCCCGCCCAATTAAATCAATTACTGACTTAACGCATTTAATCTTAAGGAGTAACTAAGTGCAGAGTTAATAAAGCGGATATAAATCAAGCTTCAATTTAAATACACTCAATCTTTGTGGAGAATTAACACAATCACTAACAAGTAGGCTTATTAAATTATATAAGTGTAACGCTTTGTATCTTTTATTCCCTTAACATGAACTCTTTTAGCTTAAATTTTAAACGAAAGGATTCTGAAATAGGATTCAGAATAGCTAGACAGCAACCGACTCGAATCATCGACCTGATTGCATAGAAATTCGAATGCGTCCCTAGCAACGACAGCGCGACAGCCGCAAGATCATAACGCTCACGGCACACTCATGAAGACGTTATATTAGCGCCTTAGATTAAAGGCTTTGATTGAAGGCTTTGATTGAAGGTGTTGATTGAAAGCTTTGATTAAATGTTCAGACAGGGAGGTACTGGGTAGACAGCAAAGCAATCGTATGTCGAGCCAGTTGGTGACAACAAAAAAGCGCGGCCTCTCGACCACGCTGTTTAACGCTCAACTCACTAATGTGAAAGATAATAGCCGTTCGTCTAGTGATTATTCCGGCTGGATCAGGTTGAAGTGCTGATAGGCTCTGGCTGTCGCAATACGACCCCTTGGGGTGCGCTGGATGAAGCCTTGCTGGATCAGGAAGGGTTCGAGCACATCTTCAATAGTCTCACGCTCTTCGCCGATGGCCGCGGCCAGGTTATCCAGACCCACAGGGCCGCCCATAAACTTATCTATGATAGCCAGCAACAGCTTGCGATCCATATAATCGAAGCCTTCGACATCCACATCCAGCATATCCAAAGCGCTCTCGGCGACCACCTTGTTGACCTCGCCATCGTGCTTCACCTCGGCGTAGTCACGCACCCGTCTAAGCAAACGGTTAGCGATACGCGGCGTGCCGCGAGAACGTCTGGCAACCTCTACCGCGCCTTCTTGATCGATCGGCAACTCAAGCACCTTGGCCGAGCGCGTGACGATACTGCTAAGATCTTTGACGTTATAGAACTCGAGACGCAGGGGGATGCCAAAACGGGCACGCAGCGGCGATGTCAGTGCGCCGGCACGAGTGGTGGCGCCAATCAGGGTGAAAGGAGGCAGCTCTAGCTTAATGGAGCGCGCCGCCGGGCCCTCGCCTATCATGATATCCAGCTGATAGTCTTCCATCGCCGGGTAGAGGATCTCCTCCACCACAGGGCTTAGTCTGTGGATCTCGTCGATAAAGAGCACATCACCTGCCTCGAGATTGGTAAGCAGGGCCGCGAGATCCCCCGCCTTCTCCAGCACAGGGCCCGAGGTGGACTTGATGTTAACCCCCATCTCGTTGGCGACGATCATGGCGAGCGTGGTCTTACCCAGACCTGGTGGTCCGTAGATCAACATATGATCCAGGGCCTCGCCGCGCTTCTGCGCCGCCTCGATAAACACCTTAAGCTGGGCCCTGGCATCGTCCTGGCCCGTGTACTCATCCAGCAGCTTAGGACGCATCGCCCTATCTATCTGCTCGTCCCGCTCCTCTGTGCCTTGGGGCTGGGCGTGAACTAACCTATCGGCTTCAATCATCTATTTCTCACTCTGAGCGCTAGAGCATCGATTTCAGCGATGCCTTGATCAAGGTTTCTGAATCCATGCCCTCTTCGAAGACACTGGACACCGCCTTACTGGCCTGTGCCGGCTTATATCCTAACGCCAAAAGCGCCGAGATGGCATCTTCTTCCGCGGTGTTGACCACAGGTGCAGGAGTATAGTTAGACTGCAACACAAACTCGCGCTCATTGCCATGGGAGGCTTCCATCAGGCTCTTGAGCTTATCGCGCATCTCAACCAGCAAACGCTCGGCAGTCTTCTTGCCGACACCCGGCAGCTTAACCAAGGTTGCGATATCGTCATGCTCGACGCATTTCACAAATTCGCCCGCCGTCATGCCAGAGAGAATGGTCAGTGCCAGCTTAGGACCGACGCCATTGGTCTTGATCAGCAGCCTGAACAGCGCCCTCTCCTGCTTGGTGATGAAGCCATACAGCAGCTGGGCATCTTCACGCACCACGAAGTGGGTGTAGATCACCGCCTCTTGGTTTAAATCTGGCAGTTCATAAAAACTGGTGAGCGGCATCTGCACCTCATAGCCGACACCGCCAGTTTCAATCAGCACCTCGGGCGCTTGCTTCTCGACGAGTAATCCCCGTAAACGACCTATCATCTATATCTTCCGTAAGTTCTCGCGCTAGCCTTACCGCCCATGGCGATCAGGCTCTGATATGTGTGGAAATGGCACAGGGCAACGCCTAACGCATCGGCCGCATCGGCCTGCGGCGCCGCCGGCAACTTGAGGATCTGTTGCACCATGTGCTGTACCTGACTCTTCTGCGCCCGTCCCGTGCCTACCACGGCATTCTTGATCTGGGTCGCCGAATATTCGGCCACCGGCAATTGAGCATTGGTGGCGGCGACGATGGCCGCCCCGCGCGCCTGGCCGAGCTTTAACGCCGAATCGGCATTCTTAGCCAGAAACACCCGCTCGATAGCAAATTCATCCGGCTGGTATTGGCGAATGATCTCGCTTATCCCATCGAAAATTACCTTGAGACGGGAAGGCAGATCATCGGATTGGGTACGAATACAGCCGCTGCCCAGGTAGATCTGCTGCCTGCCCTGGCACTGGATCACCCCATAGCCTGTGATCCGCGAGCCGGGATCCACCCCCAAGATTATCGGCATACTCTGCCTATTCGAGGCTGGCTAAGATCTCATCTGAGATCTCGGCGTTATGATAGACCTCTTGTACATCGTCGTGATCTTCAAGGTTATCGATGAGGCGCAGAAATTTAGGCGCCGTCTCAGCATCCAGCTCTGCCTTAGTCGATGGCACCATGGTCACCTCGGCGTTAACCGCCTCGAGACCGGCTGCATCCAATGCATCCTTAACCGTACCAAAGGCCTCAGGCGTGGTGTAGACATCGATAGAGGTATCATCATTGGTCACCACATCCTCGGCGCCGGCGTCTAGCGCCGCGTCCATGATGGTGTCTTCATCGCTGCCTTCGGCGTAAGAGATCACGCCACGCTTCTCAAACAGATAGGCTACAGAACCATCCGTGCCCAGGTTACCGCCCGACTTGCTAAAGGCGTTACGTACGCCAGAGACGGTGCGGTTACGGTTGTCTGTCATGGTCTCGACCATCACGGCGGTGCCGCCCGGACCATAACCTTCATACATGATGGTTTCCAGCACCTGACCATCGAGCTCACCGGCGCCTCGCTTGATGGCGCGCTCGACCGTGTCACGGGTCATGTTATTTGACAGCGCCTTATCGATTGCTGCCCTGAGTCTCGGGTTTGAATCGGGATCCGAGCCGCCTTCTCTGGCCGCTACCGTGAGTTCGCGAATGAATTTGGTGAAGAGTTTACCGCGTTTGGCGTCTTGTGCCGCCTTGCGGTGCTTGATGTTGGCCCATTTACTGTGACCGGCCATAGGGACTCCTTATTCGAGTTTGCCTCGAAAAAGCCGAGCAAGATGCTCGGCTTATTGGTTCAATCTTGCTTTATTCCTGCTCTTTTTTCGCTTCTACTACGCTGACCCCGAGCTCCTCGAGCTGTACAGGGTTAGCAAAGCCAGGGGCATTGGTGAGCGGACAGGCTGCCGTGGTGGTCTTAGGGAAGGCCATCACGTCACGAATCGAGCTGGCACCTGTCATCAGCATCACCATACGGTCGAGGCCGAATGCCAAACCTGCGTGTGGCGGCGTACCATACTTGAGGGCCTCGAGCAGGAAGCCAAACTTCTCTTGGGCTTCCTCGTCGTTAATCCCCAGAATTCTGAACACGGCCGACTGCATCTCTGCGTCGTAGATACGTACCGAGCCACCGCCCAGTTCACAACCGTTAAGTACCATGTCATAGGCATCAGAGATGGCCGCCGTAGGATCCGCTTCCAGCTCGGCTGGCGTGATACCACTCGGCGCGGTGAACGGATGGTGCATGGCATGCAGGCCACCGTCAGAGGTGCGCTCGAACATTGGGAAGTCAACCACCCATAGTGGTTTCCAGTCGCCTTGTAGCAGGTCGAAATCTTCACCTACCTTGAGACGCAGCGCGCCCATGGCTTCGGCCACTATGTTCGCCTTGTCGGCGCCGAACAGGATAAGGTCACCGTTGGCCGCACCTGTGCGCTCCAGGATCTCCTTAACCACCTCTTCGCTTAAGAACTTAAGCACTGGCGACTGAATGCCTTCCAGGCCTTTCTCCAGCTCGTTGACCTTCATCCATGCCAAGCCTTTGGCGCCATAGATGTTGACATACTTGCCATATTCATCAAGCTGCTTACGTGACAGGCTAGCACCGCCCGGCACACACAGCACGGCAACACGGCCTTCACTGTCGTTGGCTGGCTCCTGGAACACCTTGAAGTCGACATCTTTAACCAGGTCGGCTACATCGACCAGCTCCAGCGGGTTACGCAGATCTGGTTTGTCTGAGCCGTAACGGCGCATCGCTTCGGCGAAGGTCATCTTAGGGAACTCGCCCAGGTCGACGTTTAGCAGCTCTTTAAACAGGCCGCGTACCATCTCTTCAGTCTTGTCCATCACCTGCGCTGAGGTCATGAAAGAGGTTTCGATATCGATCTGGGTAAATTCAGGCTGACGGTCGGCGCGTAAGTCTTCGTCGCGGAAACATTTCACGATCTGGTAATAACGGTCGAAGCCAGACATCATCAGCAGCTGCTTAAACAGCTGTGGTGACTGTGGCAGCGCGAAGAACTGGCCCTTGTAGGTACGGCTAGGCACCAGATAGTCCCTGGCACCCTCTGGGGTTGCCTTGGTCAGAATTGGGGTCTCGATATCGAGGAAACCATTGCCGTCGAGGAAACGACGCACGGCGCTGGTCACCTTAGAGCGGAAGATGATGCGCTCGGCCATCTCTGGGCGACGCAGATCCAGGTAGCGATACTTCAGACGCTGCTCTTCGGTGTTGTGTTGATTTTTGTCCATGTTGATCGGCAGTGCCGGTGCGCTGTTGAGTATGGTCAGGGCCTTACCCAGCACCTCAATCTCACCTGTGCGCATCTGGTCGTTGATCTGGCTGTCTGGACGCGCGCGTACCAGGCCTTTCACCTGAACACAGAACTCGCTGCGCAGTGTGCTGGCGACATCGAATACCTCTGGCAGATCAGGATCATATACTACCTGAATCACGCCTTCACGGTCGCGCAAATCCAGAAAAACCACGCCGCCGAGATCGCGACTACGGTTAACCCAACCTACGAGAGTAACTTCTTCCCCAACATGAGACCGATTAACGTCTCCACAATAATGACTGCGCATCTAACACTTTCCTTTCATCCGTCAAGGCCGTGCTTGAGGATATTCAATACATGACAAAAGCGGCATTATAGTGAAATATTGCCGATTTCAAAACAACTTCATCCGCTTAAAATGAAGTAAACCTTTGGGTTGGATAAATATCCATCAAATCCTGAACTGGGGTCACAGATCAGGCGCTCTGGTAACAGCGCCCGCCCTGTTTCACCGCCCGCGACATCAGCTTGTCGGCGGTCTTGAGTAGCTCCACCACAGTATCGCCATCGCTTGGGAACATGGCCACCCCTATGCTGACCGATAGTGCCACATCTAGGCCGTTGATCGCAAAGGGGGCGCTAAAGCCACCGACTATGCCATCGGCCACTTGGCACACGGTATCGAGATCTTTGCTGCGATTAAGCACCATCACAAATTCGTTGCCGCCGAAACGCGCCAGGGTATCAGACTTACGCACCGCCGATTTAAGGCGCTGCGCGCCCTTGGCCAGTACCCTGTCGCCCACCTGATGGCCATAGGTCTGGTTGATCTCACGCAGGTTATCAAAGCTGATAAAGAGTACGGCAAAGGGCTGCATCTCGCGGCGATGTAAGAGCACAGACTGCTGCAATCTGTCATCGAGCAGGCTGCGATTCGGCAAGCCGGTGAGTGCATCGAACTGCCCAGCCCGGGTCAGCTCATGGGCAAGCTCCTTGGCGGCCGCCAGGCGGCTACGCTGAGCGCGCCAGATAAGATAGACAAACACCACAAAGCTGAGTAACGCCAGAAGATAGAAGGCACTCTGATAGTTCACCCAGGCCCTCCAACTGCTAGGTTCTTCTTTTACCCAGTGCTGATAGATTTCCTCTTGCCGCTCTGGGGTGATCTGGGCGATGGCCTGATCCCACAGAGGCACCAGCGCAGCAAACTTAGGGTTCAGGGCGAAATGGCTCTGCTGCTGGGAAAAGTCCGCCAGCACAGACATCTTAAGTGCCTTGTAGTCTGACTCCTTAAGCACCATAGCCATGTTGATCACCTTCTCGATGAAGGCATCGGCCTTGCCTTGGGCCACCGCATCGACACCGGCGCGGCTGTTGGGCACAATCACCAGCTCGATTCCCAGCGCCTTGTTCATCAGATTGGCGATGAGATGATACCCCTCGACGATCGCCAGACGCTTACCACTCATCTGACTCAGGTTAAACACAGTCACTTGGCTAAGGTTGGTTACCAAGCCCCAGGGGGATGGCCAATATGGGGTGGTAAAGATCATCTCCCGCTCACGCTCTGGGGTATGGGCGACGCTGCCGACCATATCGATGTCACCCTGTTTAAGCGCCTCTAGCAGACTGCTCCAGCGATCAAATGGCACACCCTCTATGGTTAAGCCCAGCTGCTCTGCGACCCAGTGGCTGATCTCGCTGTTGATCCCCATAAACTCACCGGACGGCCCCTGATACTCCATGGGCGCCCAGGCAGCAAGGTAGCCCACTTTAAGCGTACCCAAGCTATCCAGATAACGGCGCTGCTCCTCAGTGATAGCGAGCGGATTAAGCAGAGACTGCACGCTCCTGTCGTCTCTATCCAAGATCCATTTATTCTCTATGGCAGCGAGCTCGGCGTTGCTGATCAGACGAAAGCCCGCCGCGATACGCTGAGCCAGTCCCTTGTCCTCGTTGCGGGTCAAGGCATAGATGTCTGTGGTGAAGGCCAGTTTGCGATACTGGTGAAAGTCAGACCAGGATTCGGCGCGCAGCAGATAGTGCTGGGTCCAAGCCGATGCCGCCACGAAGGCGGCGATATGCCCCTGCTGGGCGGCTTGGATCATCTGAGTCACATCGGTATAGAGCTTGAGCTCGGAATTTGGCAGCGCCTGCTTGAGTTTATCCAGATAAGGCGCGGTGGGCACGGCGCCGACACGCTTACCCTTTAACTCATCCAGGCTATTGATCGCCTTACCATAACTGAACAGACGACTCTTGACCTGATAGGTGCGCCACGCACGGGTGAGATTGGTCTTCATGGTGTCGCTCTCTGGATACCCCACATGGATATCGGCGCGGTGAAACTTGAGTTCATCCAGGCCATCTTCCATAGCGGCGGGGCGAAACTCCACCTCTATGCCCGTCTTCTTAGACCAGAGCTTCCAGATATCGATATAGAGACCGTGTGGCTCGCCGTCACCGCCGGTATCGACAAACGGTTGGATACCTGTCGTGGTGGCAATCACTAAGGTGTTGGCATCATGGCTAAAACCTAGCCAACGCTTGTCTATCTCGGCGCGGCTGGTTTGGCTCAAGCGGTCAAAGCCGCGGTTGATCTCTGTGATAAGATCCAGCCGTCCCTTGCTGACGGCGGGCACCAGCGCCGTCTTCTTGATAAGCAGTCGATTATCCAGGGGAAACTCTTCCAGGACGGCGCGGCTAACGGCGTTATCCTTTAAGTAGCCTTCCATGCCGGCGAAGACATCGACCTCGCCTGCCACCACGCCACGGAGCAGTTCGGCGCGGCTATTGTAGTAGCGGTAACTCAAACCATTAACTTGCTGATTGAGAATGGACTCATGGGATGAGCCGGTCACTATGCCGATACGATAGGGCTGGAGATCGCTAAAACTCTTCTTACCCTTTAGCGTGTTGCGCACATAGAGATAGGTACTGACATAGGCGATGGGCGCCGCGAAATCGAAATCTTTATCCCGCTCCTTGGTGATCCCAAGGCCGATATGGATATCGGCATCCCCCAGCGCCAGCTGTTTCAAGGAGTCCTGCCAATGACGGGCAACAAATACAACGGGCACCTGAGTCTGAGACGACCACTCACGCCAGAGATCCACCAAGACCCCCTTGACATCGCCATTCTCATCGACGAACTGATAAGGGTAGCTGTCCTCCCCCATGACCAAGACTAGCGGGGTTTGCTGCTCTTCTGCAGACACCTGAAAACTAAGCATTAGACTCAGCGCCAACGCGGCAGTTCCCAGCACAAAACGGGCCATCATAAGCGGCGCAAAGACTATGCATGGCGACAGGAGGCGTCGCCAGGCAACATAGGCCGAAGCAAAAGAGTGTAGTGGTGTCAAAGGTAGGTCCCAGTTTCTATTATCATTTTTATATCAAGCCAAGCTATCACTTGTTCTAAAAACAGTCCCTTATAAAAAGGGCTTATAAAATGCAGCTTATATTACAAGCTGGCTACAAAAAATAACCTTAGCATCTCTGCGTCGAGCGCAAAGTCACCGCGCTGTAAAATATATGTTGTTATTAGGATATTAGACAGAATTTTATTCCTAATTACCAGTACCAGACTTGCTGCGAACTGTTATCATTAGCTAGAATGAAATATTGAATTTACTCAAAAAACTCTGATGAACTCAACTCAAGATACTATTTACGCACAGGCCTGTGAACATATCAGTGACTTTCAATTCGACGATAGAGTCGCAGGCGTCTTTAGCGATATGATCCGCCGTTCTGTTCCCGGCTATGGACAGATCATCAACACCCTGGGCGATTTCGCCGACAAATGTGTCACCCCCAATAGCAAGATATATGATTTGGGCTGCTCCTTAGGTGCGGCCACCCTGAGTGTGCGTCGCCGCATCGAAGGTCGCGGATGTGAGATCATCGCCGTCGACAACAGCGAATCTATGATCGAGCGCTGTAAACAGAACCTTAGCGCCTATGTCAGCGAAACCCCGGTCGACCTTATCTGCGCCGATATTCGCGATATCGAGATCCAAGATGCCTCCATGGTCATCTTAAACTTCACCATGCAGTTTTTGGCCCCAGAAGACAGACAGACGCTGATCGCCAAGATCTATCAGGGGCTCAAGCCCGGCGGCATTCTGGTGCTGTCAGAAAAATTAGTGTTCGAAGATGAGCCGGTGCAGCATCTGCTGGATGAGCTGCACCTCGACTTTAAGCGCGCCAACGGCTATAGCGAGCTTGAGATCAGCCAAAAGCGCAGCTCGCTCGAGCATGTAATGAAACCTGACACCCTCCCTCAGCATCAGCAACGGCTTAAAGCCCAGGGCTTTAGCCATTTCAGCGTCTGGTTCCAATGTTTTAATTTCGCATCTATGGTGGCCATCAAGTGATCAGCTTCAGCTCCTTTTATCAACAAATTGCCGACTCCAATCTTCAACATTGGTTAGAAGAGCTGCCGGCGATCCTCGGCCAGTGGCAACGTGAACATAAGCATGGCAACCTACCCAAGTGGGAGAAGGTGCTCAATAAGTTGCACTATCCTGCGCCGGACAGAATCGATTTCACCACTAAGGTAGAGGTCGGCAGCGGCGAGCAGCTCAGCAAGGGCCAGCAGGAAAAACTCAAGAACCTGCTTAAACTCTTCTGCCCCTGGCGCAAGGGCCCCTTCGATCTACATGGCATCCATATCGACACCGAGTGGCGCTCAGATTGGAAGTGGGAGCGAGTTCAGCCCCATATCTCACCACTGAAGAATCGCACCGTGCTGGATGTCGGCTGTGGCAGCGGCTATCACATGTGGCGTATGCTGGGTGACGGCGCTAAACGCGTCGTGGGTATCGACCCCTCGCCGCTGTTTCTGTGTCAATTTGAAGCGGTAAAACGCCTGGCGGGCAATGATCACCCAGTGCATCTGCTGCCTCTGGGCATAGAGCAGCTACCGCCACTGGATGCCTTCGACACCGTCTTCTCCATGGGCGTGCTATATCACAGACGCTCCCCCATAGATCACCTGCTGCAACTGAGGGATCAACTGAGAACCGGCGGTGAACTCGTCCTCGAGACCTTAGTGGTCGATGGCGATGAAAATACCGTACTGGTCCCAGGGGAGCGCTACGGCAAGATGAACAATGTCTGGTTCCTGCCGTCGGCCAAGGCGCTGGAAGCCTGGCTAAAGAAGGCGGATTTTGTCGATGTTCGCTGCGTCGATATCGATGTGACTTCACTTGCAGAGCAGCGCAGCACAGAATGGATGCCTAATGAGTCCTTGGTGGACTACCTGGATCCTAACGATGTCAGCCTGACGGTTGAGGGGTATCCGGCGCCCAAACGCGCCACTTTTATCGCCGTTAAGAATCAACCTAACAAAGATTTGGTTTAAACAAAAATAGTAAACGGGAAGCACTATGTTAAAACAGATGACCACTCTCGCCTTAGTAACCAGCCTGGTAGGCTGCGCGGCCACCCAAGATCCTAAGCAGCCCGCGCCTGTCGATGTCGACACCTTCAATGCGAGCCTGAGCGAGCAGAAGAGCGAGCTAGTCACCCTGATAAGCACCAGCCAAAGAGAGCAGCAGGCGGCGCTGACTTCCCTGTCTGCCCAGCTGGAGCAGCTGTCCAAGCAAGTGGCGGCCGTCAAGTCCCAACCCGAGAAGCAGGTGGTACAGGTTCCTATGCAGTGTGACCCGTCCCCTATCGGTGACAAGTTTATCCTGGGCGCGGTTGAACACGTCTATATCGATGAGATCAAGGCAGGCTTCGAGACCCGTATCGATACCGGCGCTGAATCTTCATCCCTCGATGCCCACAACATCATACTGTTCGAGCGTAATGGCAAGCAGTGGGTACGCTTCGATGTCTTCACTCAAGGCGTCGATAAGCCATCACAGACCTTCGAGTCAAAGGTCGAGCGCTTCGTGCGCATCAAGCAAGATGCAGAAGATAAGAATGACAGACGCCCGGTGATCCATGCCCATCTACAGATTGGCAATTACAAGGCGGAAACCGATCTTAACCTGGTCGATCGTAGTCACCTCGACTATCAGCTGCTGCTGGGACGTAAGTTTATGCAAGACATTGCCGTCGTCGATGTAGGACAGACTTTTGTGCACGGTAAGAACAATCCATCAAAAACAGCCAAATAATAGGATGTAAATTCGATGCACTCTAAAAAACCTTTTTATATCTTAGTGGCCCTGCTGTTTATCGCCGGCATTGCCGCCAGCGTCTATCGCGGCATAGAACACAATGTCCCCTTCCTCCCAGGCGAGCAGGTACAGAGCTGGGCCGTGGATGCCAAGGTGAGCTTCCAGGGCACCGGCGAACCTGCCGAGGTGACCTTCTCACTGCCCAAGGATCCTGCCTTTGAGATCTTAGCGGAAAACGCCACCTCACCAGGCTACGGCTTGTCAGCCAAAGAGGATGACACAGGCCGTCAGGTCACCTGGTCGACCCGCGAGGCGATTGGTCAGCAAGATCTCTACTATAAGGTGACACTAGTACCGACCGGCAAGAATGAGATCCCGGCCGACAAAGAACCCGACGCGCCGCAGGCCTACAACTGGCCTGCCACAGAGAAGGCCGCTGCCGAGCAGGTGATGAGCGAGATCTGGTCGCGCAGCGCCACTAACCTGTCGTTTGCGCAGCAGCTTAACAAGAGCTTCAACGCCACCGAGCGTAGCCAGAACCTTGAACTACTTCTGACCAGTAACTCCCGCGCCGAACTGTTTATCCGCATGCTCAACAGCAAAGGGATCCCGGCGAAGAAGGTCAGCGGTCTGTTTTTAGAAGATCAACGTCGTCGTCAGCAGCTGACCAACTATGTTGAGGTCTATCATCAGGGTCAGTGGATCATCTTCAATCCCAACGATGGTACCCAGGGACGCCCTGACAACCTGCTCATCTGGGATAGAACCGCCAAGTCGACCCTGGACGTAGTAGGCGGGGTTAACTCTCAGGTTAACTTCTCCATGTTGCAAGACACCCGCTCGGCACTCGCCACCTCTATCGACATGCTGAAGAACAAGAATGCCTTGGACTTCTCCCTTTATCAGCTACCGCTGGAAGAGCAGAGCCTGTTTAAGGGTATCTTGCTGATCCCTATCGGCGTGCTTATGGTGGTGTTCCTACGGGTGATTATCGGCATCAAGACCTCGGGTACCTTCATGCCCGTGCTGATCGCCCTGGCCTTTATTCAGACAACCCTGCTGACCGGCCTTGTCGGCTTCCTGCTGATCGTCGCCTTCGGTTTAATGATCCGCTCCTATCTGTCGGATCTCAACCTCTTGCTGATCTCGCGGATCTCGGCGGTGATCATTGTGGTGATCGGCATCATAGGCCTGTTTACCCTGCTCTCTTATAAGTTCGGTTTGAGCGAGGGTCTCACCATCACCTTCTTCCCGATGATCATCCTGGCATGGACCATCGAACGTATGTCGATTCTCTGGGAAGAGGAAGGCGCCAAAGAGGTAATGGTTCAGGGCGGCGGCAGCCTGTTTGTTGCCACCTTAGCCTACCTGGCCATGAGCGCTACCTGGGTACAACACTGGGTATTTAACTTCCTGGGTATCCACCTGGTGATCCTGGCAACTGTACTCCTGATGGGCCAATACACAGGTTATAAGTTATTGGAACTTAGACGCTTTAGACCTTTAGCGGGAGAATAACTATGCTGTTTGCAAAGCCCCGAAAGCTGAAGGAAAACGGCGTACTTGGCATGAACAAGCGCAATATCGACTACATAGGTCGCTACAACCCGCGCAAGTTCTACAAGCGAGTGGATGACAAGCTCACCACCAAGCAGTTGGCCCTGGCGAACGATATCGCCGTGCCGGCGCTAATCGGCACCGTCTGTCAGCAACATGAGATCATGCACATCCCCGAGATGGTCAACAACCGTGACGGTTTCGTGATCAAGCCGTCACAGGGCTCGGGCGGTAAAGGGATCTTGGTGATCACTAAGGTAGAAAATGGCCACTATTTCAAACCCAACGGGCACGAGGTGACGCCAAGCGAGATCGACCGCCATATCTCTAACATTTTGAGCGGCCTCTTCTCTCTGGGCGGCAAGCCAGATGTGGCCATCGTCGAGGGACTCATCGAATTCGACCCCGTATTCGACGGCTACTCCTTCGAAGGGGTGCCCGATATTCGCCTGATCGTTTTCAAGGGCTTCCCTGTGATGGGGATGCTCAGGCTATCCACCGCGGCGTCCGACGGTAAGGCCAACCTACACCAAGGCGCCGTGGGCGTCGGCCTGGATATCGGCACAGGCCGAGGCCTGCATGCGGTACAATTTGACCGTCCGCTCGATCTGCATCCGGATACCGACAAGAAGCTCACCGAGATCCAGGTGCCCCATTGGGACACGCTTCTGCATACGGCCTCTAAGGCCTATGAGATGAGTGAGCTGGGTTATCTGGGTACCGACATGGTGCTGGATCAGAAGCTTGGTCCTCTGCTGCTTGAGCTCAACGCTCGTCCGGGTCTGGCGATTCAAATCGCCAACGGCCAGGGCCTGCTGCCAAGGCTCAAACATGTCGAGCAGATGAAGAACAAATCTATGTCAGTGGAAGAGCGCGTCGCCTATGCTAAAACGCATTTTAGCAGTCTCCCTAGCGCTTAACTTCAGTCCGGCGGCCCTGGCCGCCTCTCCTATCACACTGCTCAGCGAGCAGTGTATCGACTATCAGGTTTCCCTGTCTCAAGCTCAGGAAAGCCCCACACCGCTCGATGCCAGTGTGCGACTCGAACGCGAGTTGATCGGTCTGTTTAACCTCAAAGACAGCGTGCGCTTCTATCGCCACTATCCTTTAAATGCCGAAGATAAAGAGGCGCTGCTTCAATGTCAGCTGCATCTGGCCGATGAGTTTGACCGCCTGGCACACGAGCCTTGGCTCCAGACCCAAAGCCAGAACTGGTCTCAAAGCGACTCGCCAGGGCTGCGCCAGTTTGGTCAGTTGCTGACGCAGCAGATCGCCGAGCAGATTGACCAGCAGCAGAAGGCAAAGATCCACACCGCCCAGGCCAGCATCGCCCACGGTCTGAAGCAGAAAGATCTGTCGCTCATCATAGGTCAGAGTCAGTGCCGCCTTACTGATGAAGAAACGGATCACGCTGACCAAACAAAGCAGACCTTCGATAATTCGATAGCCAGCTACCTTATCCATCAACAAGATGAAAGCTGTAAGCGTCAGGTGTGGCAGGCCTACCAGGTCAGGGCCAAACAGAAGAATCAGGCGGCCATCTCCCTCATCATGGCGACCAAGCAGACGATAGCGCTCGAGCATGGCGCCGACGACTATGCAAGCTGGGCGCTGAGCCATCAGCGGCTCACCACCCCCGCACAAGTCAAACATTTCCTCGACAGCCAGACCCAGCTAGCCCCAGCCCCCTGGGCACTCGGGGCCGTACTTGCAAAGCTTTCCAAGGTCGAGGTAACACCACACTCGGGTGAGCAGCTGCTGGATGATATTCAAGCCGAGCTCTCGCTCTTTGGCCTTGAATTTGAAACCGTTAATGCCAATATGCTGCGGCTTTGGCATAAGGGGCGTTTGCTGGGGGATGTTTTTCTCGATCGCCCACCCAAACCCCAATTAGCAGGTTCGCAGCGAGCTAATCCGCCGCTAGGAAAACAAGAGCCCCCCCCAACAGAGAAAGCGCAGACGCCGACACTTAAGACGCCGACACTTAAGACGCAGGCGCTTAAGGAACATAAGGCTCAGTTGAGCCCCCTGAGACAAACCGTGGTCGGGCAACAATTTGGTCAGCTGACCCTGACCCTGCCAGATCAGTTAAATGATTATCGCAGTCAGGAACAGCTTATCGCAGCGGTGGCCGAGATGGTGTCTCGCCTGCTCACAGGTGGGCGCTACTATCTCAACAACACCTTAGGCGATGGCCAGGCGATCGCCAGTCTCTGGCTGAATCAATATCTGAGCCAACAGCTGCTGCCCGAGCTGCCATCCAATAGCCGCGAAGCCGAGCTTAAGGCCTTCTCCAAGCAGCTAAAGGTATTTCGCAGCAAGCTGGCTTTGTCTGCGTATCAAACCTTCGGTAATCGACTCTACCGGGATCTCAGCCAGGAATTTGGTGCCAGTTTCGGCGCGCCCTGGCCATGTGCCGATGACGCCCTCTACAGTTTTACCGGTGTGGTGACTCAAGGGCCACTCTATTACCTCACGCTGTGGCATCAGCGCCTGGCTGAGCAGATCTTGAGTGACACTCAGCTGGAGGCAAAAAAGGTTTTTGAACTCCTTCTCATCAACGAGCAGCAACAGCCCCTTGATGAGCAACTCACCGCAATTTTTGGCAGCGCGCAATCTGTCGCCACCATCCTAGAAAGGAGCCAACATGATCAACCTAAGCCCGTACACTAGAATCTTTGGTGCACTCGCACTCACCTCCGCCCTGCTACTCCCTAGCCTGCCTGCGGCGGCTAAAACAACAGCATCACTGGACGCACAGGGCGTCAAACAGGCGATCCAACAAAACCTGGAAGATAACCTCTACCAGCTGCCACCAAGGGTGCAGGGACATTACGGCATCCGCCTCTATCGCATGACGGGCGATGACAAGTATGCCAATGCGGCCCTGGTGGATCTCTACGCCGTCACAGAGTCTCAGGCCTTCTACGCCTGTCAGCTGGATAAACCGGGTTTTATCGAGCAAGAAGCTCAGGCCGCCATCGACGTGCTGGGTAAGGGCCCAAGAGCCAAGGCTCGCAAGAAGGCGCTGGCTCCCTTCCCCGAGTTTCTCTTCTATACCGACGTGCTACTAAGATTCTCGAGCCGCATCGACGAGTTTGGTCTACAAGGTCCCTGTCACGACAAGTTGGTCAAGGCGCTAAAGGCAACCGATCTTAAACGCGGGCTCACCGACAAGGCGATGATCGAAGCCTGGGCGGCGCAGCTAGTGAACTATGTTTACTGGGCGAAGCAGCTTGGTGTGGGTGATTATGTGCAGGAGTATAAGGACGGGTTCAATCGCGTCTATCCTCAGAGTCGCGATGCCAAACTCGATAAGAAGCAATTTCGCAACAAAATCTACGGCATGACACACTTTATCTTTGCCGCCAGTGAGTATTATCAGCATCCGGTCGATAGAGCTGAGTTTGCCTGGATCTTAGATTACTTCGAGGCCAACATAGACAGGATCCTGAAAGATGCCACCGACGATATCATCGCCGAGGTGGGCATCAGCTTCCATCTGGCGGGAATGTCAGACAATCCTGTGGTGAAGAAGACCCAGGCGCACATCATGGCCGCCTTCGATCCTAAGGCACAGACCATACCCTCACCCCGTGGCAACCCAGATCTCGCCCTGGGCGAGCACCGCAACGTGTTAGCTATGATGCTGTTAGATTGGCCTAAGAGCCTGCATCAGGGCCCCTATTTCCATCAGCTAAAGGCGACCAAGAAGTACCTGCCTAAGCTGGTCAGCATCAAGGCCGATGCTGCAAAGGGAAAAACCGATAAAGCAAAATCTAAAGCCGAAACGCATTAGGAGCGCAGGAGCAATATGAGTCAGGCAAAATCGACCTTCGAGCAGTGGCGGATCCTACAGGCGGTTGTTGACTGCGGTGGCTACGCCCAGGCGGCAGAGAAGCTTAACAAGAGTCAGTCTTCCCTTAACCATGCGGTGGCCAAACTGCAGACCCAGTTGGGGGTCGCCCTGCTGGAAGTGAGGGGACGTAAAGCTTATCTCACCGAGAGCGGCGAGGTGCTACTTCGGCGCTCTCGCCACATCACCCGCTCGGTGAGTGAGCTGGAGCAGTTAGCCAGCAATCTGGAGAAAGGCTGGGAGCCGAGCCTGTTGATCTCCCGCGAGATGATCTATCCCATGGAACATCTCATCGACGCCCTGGCCGAGTTTGAGCCTCAGGGGCGCGGCACCCGGATCACCATCTTAGATTCGGTGATCAGCGGCAGTGCAGAACTGGTCGAGTCGGAGGCCGTGGATCTCGCCATCATAGGCGGCGCGCCGCCAAAGGGTCATCTGGCTCAGCCCCTGTGCAACGTCGATTTTCACCTGGTCTGTCACCCCTCTCACCCCTTGGCGAGCATGGAGTTACCGCTGGACGATCAGACGCTGGCTGAGCAGCTACAGATAGTGATAAAAGATACGGGCCAGATCGCCCGCGGCGAGCTGGGTTGGCTCAAGGCGGAGCGGCGCTGGACGGTAGCCAATTTCCATGAGGCCCTGGTGGTCCTGTCCAAGGGGCTCGGCTTTTGCTGGATCCCCAGTCATCTGATCTGCGATGCTATCAAGGAAGGTCGCCTCACCCGCTTGACCCTCAAGGGCTCGAGTCATCGTCAGGTGCCGCTCAGCCTGGTTATCCCCAACCGCGACAAGCAAGGACCCGCCTCACAGTTGCTGGAGCAGTTGATCCTCAAGAATCATTCAGTCTTAGAGGGAGAAGGCGAAGGATGAGGCAGATGTTGAAGAAGCGTCAGACTCGCCCGCTTGGTAGCGCATCGACAGGGCTTCAGCGCTAAACAGAAGACCATTGGCCGCCAGGAGCTGGCGACTGATCCGCTCTATCGATTGTGAAGGGCTTCTATCATCATCCAGCGGCGAGGGGGAGTCGATTCTGGCCGCAGAGATCTTGCCCTTATCATCCACGTTACCGCTCACCTTTGGCGTCACTGGCTCTGGCAGCTGACGCTGCTGCTCACTCTTACCAGCATCGATAAGTGGCTGCATCTGCTCTGGGGTGATGGCGCTTTGCTGCCGCGTCTTAGCCAGCTCCGCCTTTGCCGAATTCATCTTACGCAGGGCTTCGCTGGCCACCCGGATATCTGCCATCGATGGGGTCGCGGGCGCCATCGCCGCCGCGTAGACCTGCTTCATCTTGTTCAGGGTAGCCAGGGGATCTCCAGGCACGGAGGAGATATCGATCGCCACCTCGCCATCTACCGCATAACGCCTGCCATCGCTGCCCTGCTCATACTTAAAACTTGGGCTGCGCGCGAAGGTTCCCCCGACGCTAGCATGGGCCTGCTCATGGGCTCTCACCTCGGCGTCACGTCTGGACAGCTCTTTTAGCTCGGCCTCCTGGCGGGCAAGTTCTGGATCTTGTGAGCGGCTCTCATCGCCCGGTGCGTCCTTTCCCTCTCGCTTGTCCGCGAAGGGGTTGTATGCCTCGCCGCGGGTTTCCTCGGCCCCACCAAAGATATCGACTACCGGCTTTTCCCCCTCAACTGCGCTGCCGCGACTAACATCTGCCCCACCACCTTGTCCGGCTGCAGTACTCGCACTTTGTCCTTCATGACGACTTGTATCAGGCGCTAAACCGCGAGTAAAACCAGAGTCAGGTGTTACGCCGCCTCCAGTGCCCGGTAGTGCAAGAGCAACATCGATCCCGCCGCCATTGCCCATGCCTTTGCTCAAGCCACTGCTAAAACCAGAGCTCGCCGTTTGATTGAGTAGGCCGCCGACTCCGAGCGGCCCGCTGGAGAGGCTATATCCCCCTTGGCCTGACGAACTGCCATTGAAGACAGGCTGACTCTTACTTGAGCCGCTTTGCGTTGTCAGGCTAGAACTTAAGTGACCAGAGGTCAGTACACTGCTTGCTACCGAAGGCGTCGAAGAAACCGCCGTGTTGGCCTTTAGGCTGGCATGCGACGCTTGATGAGAGAAAGCTGGCGTTGAAACAGCACTTACAGAACTTGAAGCTCTATTTGAAGAAGATAAAGAAGCTGTAGAGGATGAGGAAATTGAAGACGTTGAAGCAGAAGAAGACGGCAATGCGCTAAGGCGCATCGCCGTTAAGGGGGGCGTAGTCATGGCACCGGCCATGGCCTACACCTTGATATCTATCACTGTACCTAGGGTCTCGTTAGCGGTCTCTAATACTTCAACCGCGGCTTCCCCTTGGTTTTTCGATTCTATCGCCGAGACCAGGGCCTCAGTTTTATCTGTGGCGTTGACCGGATTGGTCATCTCTGTGCCGCCAGCTTCACTCACCTGAGGTTGGCTGGGTTTGGCGACATCCACAGTAGCCTGAGTCAGGCCAGACTGAGCGCTTTGCAAGCCGGCCAGACCGGAAGAAAAGCTCGATGGTATTTCCATAATTGATGGCCCTTTTTCATGAGTCACAGTTATGGCTAATTATTAATCAAAAGCCAAGCAAAGTACAGCATTACAGAGGGCTCGGCTAACATCTTGAATTGGTTAGCCTGCGCCTATCCAGCCAGCCTCCCAGTCTTTCCACACAGGGGTAAAGCCACGGCTTCGAAGGACACTGGCAACCTCGGCGGCGCTACGTTCATCGCTGATCTCAAACTGATCTAGCTGAGCGGCCGGATTGACATAGCCACCCGGTTCGGTGCGACTACCGGCGCTCATCTGGGTGATGCCGAGCCCTATCAGGTTATCTCTCAAACTAGGCGTCTCTCGGGTCGAGAGGCTGATCTCAAGCTGCTCGTTGAAGAGACGAAAGGCGCAGATAAGTTGTACTAAACCTTTGTCGGTCAACTGCACCTTTGGCGTGATACCGCCGACGCAGGGTCTGAGCCTGGGCAGGGATATGCTGTAACGACTGCGCCAGAAGCGGCGTTCGAGATAATCCAGGTGATAGCCCATCAAGAGCGCGTCCATGCGCCAATCATCGAGACCCAGTAACACACCTAGGCCTATCTTATCCACGCCCGCCTGGGCGATCCGCTCCGGCGATTCGAGACGATAGCCATAGTCCTGCTTATTGCCCCTCAGGTGATGTCTGCGATAGGTCTCAGGATCGTAGGTTTCCTGATAGAGCATCACGGCATCCAGCCCCTTCTCCACCAAAATCCCATAGTGTTCACGGCTCAGCGGCTGCACCTCCATGGCCACATGGCTAAATTCCGCCTTCACCAAGGGTAAGATATCGGCAAAGTAATCTATGCCGACCTTGGTTTCATGCTCGCCGGAGACCAACAAGATGGAATCAAATCCCTGAGGCTTAATCACCGCCATCTCCGCCGCCAGTTCATCATGGCTAAGCACCTTGCGCTTAAGCTTGTTGCTCATGGTGAAACCACAGTAGTCACACTCGTTGGCGCAGAGATTTGAGAGATAGAGCGGCAGATAGAGGCCGATGTTGTGACCAAATCGCTGCCGGGTTAAGGCGGCAGCATGTTGCGCCATCGGCTCTAGGTACTCCTCAGCGGCCGGCGACAGCAGGGCTAACAGATGATCCAAGTTGCCCTGCTCACCCTCGATCGCCGCTTCTACCTGGGCCGCCGTGGTGGAATAGAGCGCCATACGCAACTGCTCGCGAGAGAGTCCACTCAAGGTATCGAAGAAACTCATTGGGTTACTCCGATAAGAAGGCGGTGAGCGCCTGCTGGGGACTGGTGCCAATCGCCCTCTGGTGAACCTGGGCCAGGCCCGCCTCATAGGCCTTACGCCCCGTGGAGACGGCATCGGCAAAGCAGAGCGCCATCTTCACCGGATCGCGGCTGGCAGCAATTGCCGTGTTCACTAGTACGGCGCTCGCGCCCATCTCCATGGCCGCCATCGCCTGAGAGGGTGAGCCTATTCCGGCATCGACCACCACAGGCACCTTGGCCTGCTCTATGATCATCTTCAAAAATGCCGCCGTCTCCAGCCCGCGATTGGAGCCTATTGGGCTACCCAGAGGCATCACGGCCGCACAGCCTACAGATTCCAAATTACGGCAGAGCACAGGATCGGCATGCACATAGGGCAATACGGTAAAGCCGCGTTCACACAGCACCTTGGCGGCGTTAAAGGTCTCTATTGGATCCGGCATCAGATACTTAGGATCGGGATGGATCTCAAGCTTTATCCAAGAGGTACCCAGCACCTCGCGAGCCAGCTCGGCGACGAAGATCGCCTCCTTGGCATTGCGCGCTCCAGAGGTATTGGGCAGCAGCTTAACACCGCTCTGACGTATGGGCGCCAGAATATCATCGAAACCCGCCTTGAGATCGAGCCGCTTCATCGCCAGCGTCACTAATTGCGAACCGCTTGCTGCCAAAGCCGCCAACATCTGATCGGCGCTGGCAAACTTGCCCGTGCCGGTAAAAAGGCGTGAAGAGAACTGACTATCGCCTATCGTTAACATATTAACCTCCTGCCACTACGCCAAAGAGTTCAATCACATCGCCCGCCTCACACAGGGTTAATGCCCACAGAGACTTTGGAACCACCTCACCTGCCCGCACCAGCGCCACGCTATCCAGGGTGATCTGCTGGTCCTCCAGCATAGACAGCAGACTCGCATTGGCTGGCACCTGTATTAACTGACCATTTAAACTTAAGCTGATCTCACTCATCATTTTCTCCTAAGGCCGATGAACAGGCTGTCTCACCACGTGCCGCATAAGCCTTTTCATTCGATTCTTTAATTTCCGCGCAGACCGCGCATTTGGGATCCCGGCGCAGCGCGAATTTCTGGATTTCGCCGGTTAAACCATCGAATCTGTGCAACCAGCCCAGGCCCGGTAACCCCAGCAATAGCTTTATCGCCAGCAGCGCCTGCATCGACGCCATAGTGCCCACCATGGGCCCAAGTATGCCGATGGTGCTGCAGCTCTCGCTCACCTTAAGCTCTGCCGGAAACAGGCAGTGATAGCAGCCGCAATCCGGGGATTTGCTCAGATCAAACGCCATCAACTGACCGGCAAAGTGGGCCGCAGCCGCCACCACGGTAGGCGTGCTCAGCGCCACACAGGCGGCATTAATATGCTGGCGCGTGGCGAAGTTGTCGCTGCAATCGAGCACCAGATCCACACCTGAAAGCAGAGACTCGGCGTTATCGCCATCCAGACGCACAATCTTGGCCGCTATCTGATAAAAAGCTGATACCTGACTGTTTTGAGTCTTGCCTTTTTCTACCAGCCTGTCTCTGGCGACTTCCGCCTTGTACTGGCCGCAATCGTCATGGGAAAACAGCAGCTGCCTGGGCAGGTTACTCAGCTCCACCTTGTCATCATCGATCAGGATCAGGCGGCAGATCCCCGCCGCGCTCAGATACTGGGCGCAGAGCTGTCCCAAGCCGCCAAGCCCCACGATGGCGACACTTACTTCCATCAGCCTTTGCTGGCCCAGTTCGCCGACCTCGGGCAACATGATCTGCCGTGAATATTGGATAAACGTCTTATCATCGAGGGACATAGGCTTTCTCCCACGTCTTGGCAAGCTGTGTATAGGCCTCGCCCGGCGAGTCCGCCTGAGTCACCGCGCGCACCACGGCCACCGCCTCAACACCTGTTGCTTTAACCCCCTCCAAACGCGAAGCATCTATACCGCCGATGGCGACTCTGGGGCAATCGGGCGTCCAAAGCGCGACCATACGAGCAAGCGTACTCAGCCCCTGAGGATTGGAAGGCATAGATTTCGTCGGTGTGGGGAAGATATGCCCCAGCGCCAGATAGGATGGATTAAGCTGACAGGCCAGTGCCAACTCAAACACCCCATGGCTGGAGACGCCCAGGGCTATACCCGCCTCGGCGATCCTCTCGAGATCCACCTCAAATAGATCTTCCTGCCCAAGATGGATACCGAAGGCGCCATGCTTTAACGCCAGCTGCCAGTGATCGTTGATAAACACCTGCGCATCGTAATTACGCCCCAGCGCGATTGCCGCTTGGATCTGCGCTTCTAACGCGGCAGCGCCTTGGCCCTCTTCTTGTTTGCTCTCTTCTTGTTTGCTCTCTTCTTGATTGCTAGCTGCTTGGCCATCATCCTCAAGCTTGATCCTCAGCTGAGCCGTGCTTGCCCCGGCGGCCAACACCTGCTCCAAAGTATTCAGATTATCCACCACGGGATACACCCCAATGGGATGCTTAAGCCTTGGAAAACTCAGCGTCGAGGGGCTATCTGAAGCGCGATCTGAAGAACTTAACCAAGTGGTGCCAGCCAACTTTGTGATACGGGGAAGCGATACCAGGCCCGAAGGCCAGCCGCAGCGGGCTAAAGGCCCGGCACCGGCGCCCAAGGCCTTGGCCGACGCTATCCCTTGAGCGACATAAGTTTTAGCAAGCAGAACAGCATCGTGGAGCACCAGGCCCTGGGCCAGAAAACTGGCAATCGCCGATGACAGGGTGCAGCCGCTACCGTGGTGATTGGGGTTATCCACTCGCTCACCATTCAAGCGAAAGCTGGTGTGCTGGTGCTGCGGCGAGGTATGCGCCACCGCGTTACAGATAAAGAGATCTTCCGCCTTATTGCTGTGCCAGAGCGCGCCCTTGTCACCACCTGTGATCAGCAGATTACAGGCTAAACGCGTTGAAAGCGCACTTGCCTGACTTAACATCTCATCACTCGATCTCGCCTCGCTTCCCACTAACTTGCCAAACTCGCTGGCGTTCGGCGTCATCAGGGTAAGCTGCTTAGCGAAGGCGGTGAAATCCAACCCGGTAAGGTGCTTGGGCTCAGTTTTGAGCTCAGTTTTGGGGTGAGCGGAAGCCTGAACAGCAGGTTCGCCAGTAAAGGCATCGCCGCAGGAGGCCACCATCACGGGATCCAGAATAATCGGAATAGGCTGGCCATCATCCGTTTTCAGTGGCGCAATATGAGTCGCCAGCCAATCGGCGACAAGATTAATCTGACGCTGATTGGCAAGCAGCCCTATCTTGATCGCCTCGGGCGGCAGGTCTGCTAGCAAGGTATCGAGCTGAGCGAGCAAGATAGCCTCACTCACTGGCTCGACACCGTTAACCGCCACCGAATTTTGCGCGGTGACGCAGGTGATCACGCTGCAACCATGGCAGTCCAGATCCGCCATGGTCGCAAGATCCGCCTGAATGCCCGCACCGCCCCCGCTGTCTGAACCGGCAATGGTCCAGACGATAGGTTTTTTAGCGGACATGGCTACACCTCTTCTGCTTTTTCGAGAGCCGCACTTTCGAGAGAGGCGCTTTCAACGTCAGGGCTTTGCTTCACCGCGCTGTGATAGAGCTCGCTGCCACTTTGCTTAAACTGCGCCGACATCTGCGCCATTCCTTGCTGGATCTCCGCCTTTGGCGCGCTAGCAGTAACGTCAATCTGCTTAACCTCAACCTCCCTCACCTCAATCTCTCTCACCTCAATCGCTTGGGCCGCGGCGTATTCGCGCACCTCCTGGGTGATCTTCATCGAGCAGAACTTGGGGCCGCACATGGAACAGAAATGGGCTACCTTGGCCGACTCCTGCGGAAGTGATTCGTCGTGATACGCCCTGGCGGTGTCGGGATCCAATCCCAGGTTGTATTGATCTTCCCAGCGGAACTCGAACCTCGCCTTAGACAAGGCGTTGTCGCGGATCTGCGCGCCGGGATGGCCCTTGGCGACATCGCCGGCATGGGCGGCAATCTTATAGGCGATCAGCCCCTGCTTAACATCTTCCTTGTTTGGCAGACCAAGATGCTCCTTGGGCGTTACGTAGCAAAGCATGGCGCAGCCATACCAGGCGATCATCGCCGCCCCTATGCCAGAGGTGAAGTGATCATAGCCTGGAGCAATGTCGGTAGTCTGAGGGCCTAAGGTGTAAAACGGCGCTTCGTCACATAGCTCGAGCTGCTTTTCCATGTTCTCCTTAATCAGCTGCATCGGGATATGACCCGGCCCTTCTATGATGGTCTGCACGTCATACTGCCAGGCCTTCTTAACCAGCTCGCCTAAGGTTTCCAGCTCGGCAAACTGCGCCTCGTCGTTAGCATCGGCGATGGAGCCTGGACGCATGCCATCACCCAGCGAGAGGGAGACATCGTAGGCGGCGCACAGCTGGCAGATCTCATCGAAATGCTCATAGAGGAAGTTTTCCTTGTGATGAGAGAGGCACCACTTGGCCATGATGGAGCCACCGCGAGAGACGATGCCAGTGAGGCGCTTAGCCGTCATAGGCACATAACGCAGGAGGACACCGGCGTGAATGGTAAAGTAATCCACCCCCTGCTCCGCCTGCTCGATCAGGGTATCTCTGAAGATCTCCCAGGTAAGATCTTCGGCGACGCCATTGACCTTCTCCAGCGCCTGATAGATGGGCACAGTCCCGATGGGCACCGGCGAGTTACGTATGATCCACTCGCGGGTCTCGTGGATATAACGACCGGTCGAGAGATCCATCACGGTATCTGCGCCCCAACGGGTGGCCCACACCAGCTTCTCCACCTCCTCTTCGATAGAAGAGGTAACCGCCGAGTTACCTATGTTGGCGTTGACCTTCACCAGGAAATTACGGCCGATGATCATAGGTTCGGCCTCGGGGTGGTTGATGTTAAGCGGTAAGATTGCCCGGCCCGCCGCCAACTCCTGACGCACAAACTCTGGTGTGATGGGCTCACCTAGCTTGGCACCAAAACTCTCGCCCGGCGCGCGCTGATTGAGCACCTCTTCGCTCACTGTCTCGCGAGCCATATTCTCACGCAGGGCCACATACTCCATCTCTGGGGTGATGATGCCGCGTCTGGCGTAGTGCATCTGAGTCACTACTCTGCCTTCAAGGGCGCGTATTGGCTTGGGCAGCAGCTCAAATCTCAGATGATCCAGCCCCTCATCGGCCAGACGCTGCTGGGTAAAACCTGAGCTGACCTGCTCGAGTTCTTGGGTATCGCCACGCTCAGCGATCCACTCGCTGCGCAGCTTAACAAGACCACGACGCACATCGATATCGGCCTCGGGATCTGAATAGGGCCCGGCGCAGTCATAGACTGTGATGGGGGCATTCTTCTCATAGACAGGCGCCTCAGCCGTGCCGCCAATCAGGGTGTCTGACTGAAAGATCTGCCGCATGGCGACCTTGAGATCCGGCCTGCTGCCGCTTAGGTAAAATTTTTGCGAATTAGGGTGTTGTAAGGGTTTTAGGTTATCGATAAAGGCCTGGGCCTCTGCTCGCATTTCACGACGTGTTGACATAAGCAATCTCACTATAGGGTTAGATGAAGTTGCTTGTCTGGAGAAGTTTGGCGTTGAGGGCATTGAGCCGGGCCAGATAATGGCCTGATTCAAAAATATGCTGGGTGTCACTGGGATTTAACTCGCCAAATTTGCGGCGATTTTAATCCCATTGGCCGATAAAAAACGGCGGGACACTAAGGTCATATTATGCTTGTTTCCTTCGCAGGGACTAACCTGATCAGGTTCAACGGATCCCGAATAAACGGTCTCAGCCTAATGGCACTCCGACAAGAGGGGCTCAGTATAGACATAAGGGAGTGAGGGTGGCAAGCCCCTTTAAACTCTAGCTGAAATCAAATTAATCGAAACAAATAATAAAATAAAATCAATAAATTGTATAAAATAAAAGTATCATGGTAATTTAAGCCTGAAAATATATCACACTAGTTTTTATCTTTAATCTCTACTCCCATCATACTCAGATGCTTATCAAGGGAGTCTTTAATCGCCTGTTTCACCTTATCGCCACCACACTTAAAGGGGAAGCCTAAGTTTTCCCCGTGGGGGTTAATTGGTGTCGCCACACTCACCACGCGATAACAGGTATCCCCTATCTTGACGATGCGATTGGGATCCACCTTGCTGTCTAAGGTGATTGCCGTCTCATACTCGTTCTCCTTAGGTAGGGCTAACACCCTCATCTTGCCATTCATCTCGCTCATCGACTTTTTCTGGGTGGCCTTGTCGGCGGCGTGCTCGACTAGCTTATCCAGCTGTGCCTGCCTGTATCTCGCCATATAATCGCCAGTTGCAGCGCTTACCGCTCCCGAGTCTGCTGCCGCGCTGCTCTCCAGATTAAGACCTTTCGCACCATCGAAGGAGAATGCTTCATTCTCTTTCTGAGTATCAGCGGGAGCCTCGATTTTAGAGACGATGTTAGACTCGGATAGCTCAACTGCTGGCTCAAGGGCAGGATCAACACTTGCTTGGGTAACATTAGGCTGGAAACGAGTAACTTGAGTCGCTGACGCCCCCTTCTCAGGACTCGACTTAATCGGAGCGGCACTTTGCTGAGCAGAAACCGGCGCCAGATTGTCCTCTGTCACTTCAACACTTTGATTAAGCGTATCTTGCTTTGACGCGTTTTGATTTGACTGGCTCGTCAGCGGCGCGTTTACTGGTACCTCGGCAGGGCGAGATTTGGCCTTCATGGCGTCAAACTCTGCCTGAGTCAGCATATAGGCGCTGATGGCCTGCTTGTCTCGCTTAATTGATTCCTGAGCTAAATATGGCCCCTTAAACTGCCAACTCAATAAAGCCAGCAACACAAGGTGCGCCAGCAAGACGACCAAGAAGAGTGACAGATCTTTCCAGCCAATCCTTGCAGCTATAGCGATAGATAGTGGGCCTTCAAGAGGTGCGTTAGGAACAAGCTCCTTAAGCGAAAGTTCCTCAAGCGAAAGCTCCTTAACCAAAAGCTCCTCAGCATGAGCGCCTTGCCCGGCGTGCTCACTCGCCAAAGGCTCTCTCGCTAATGGAGCGTAGACGAGATGACAGAAGGCCAATTGCTCGACATCAATATCAGCATTAAGGTTTAGATTAAGATTGAGGTCAAGCCAGGAAGATTGACTATCCTTAGGGGGCACTCGCAATAGCAACTCATCCTTTCCTTAGGAAACTTAGCATTTTAGAGAAGAAGAGAAGCTATTAGTTCAATCAAGGATAGATAGTGGACAGCGTTAAATTTAAAAAATAATAAATTCAATTGCTAACAAAACAAAATCCAAATTAGGCGTACACATGTACGCCTAACTATTTCTTTTGTACCAGCATGCTGTTAGACTCACCATTAACGAGGTCTAACCAGTTTTAGAGAGTCTAATGCCACCACAATCCCTGCCCCCACAAACCATACAGCCCCAAGAGATCGGCCTGAATAGTCAGCCCAGCTTTGCTGCTACGGCCGCTCCCTATAGCCGCGCAGAAGAGCTGGCAAACGCCCTCAGCCATGGCCTGGGTGTGATTGCCGGTATTCTGGCGCTGGCGTTTTCACTGCATAAGGGATGGGACAGGCTCACCGATCTTCAACTTGGCGGATTGGCACTCTATTGTTTGAGCATCATACTCCTGTTTCTCTGCTCAACGCTCTATCACAGCGTCTCGGCACCTAAGTTAAAGCATAAACTCAAGATAGCCGATCACTGCGCCATCTATCTGTTGATCGCCGGCACCTACACGCCGCTGATGCAGATCCTGCTCGACAGTGTCGAGGCCGATGCCATTCTCATCGCCATCTGGGGTCTGGCCCTAGGCGGGATCCTGTTTAAGACGCTGTTTATTCACCGCTTCAAGATCTTTAGCCTAGTGCTCTATCTGGTGATGGGCTGGTTGTGTGTCATAGTGATGAAGCAGCTGCTTGCAGCCATGAGTCCACTAGGGTTTAAGCTCCTCTTGGCTGGCGGAATTTTTTACAGCGTCGGGGTGATCTTCTATGTGGGTAAACGCATTCCCTATAATCACGCCATCTGGCATCTGTTTGTCCTCGCAGGCGCCCTCAGCCACTTCCTATGCGTCTATCTGACGGTGATCTAACATAAAGAGATCAAACGCCTCATCGAGCTGCTGTGCCTCTTGGCTCATCCCTAAACTGTGCATCAGGCTAATGATGCACTCTATGGTGCACAGACCTTGAGATAATTGATTCCGCCTTAGGCGATAGCGTGACGGTTCGCTCTCCTGCAGCGTCAGCCTTCTCGCCGCTTGCAGATAGGGGCTCTGACGCATCATCTTTCTGGCCTCCTGCCAGGTGGCATCGAGAATGATCACCTGACGCATGCCCTGCTCCCCATCCTTTTTAAGCTGAAGTTGCTCGGGCGTGATAGCCTGATTCACGCTCGAGCCCATTCTCGAACCAGAGTCCGTCTCATCTGCATCGTACTCCTTTGGAAAGAGCAGCAGAGCTTCACCCGATTCACAGGCCTGTTTTAACGCCTCATCGGGCGTAACCCGTGACCAGGGCACACGGCGACACAGCTCAGGGAATGCGGCTAACGCCAGCTGGCCTGTGTTACTGGGACGATCGTACTCCCGCTCGTGCGTTAACAAGACAAACTTCACCCTTTCTCTCCCCGTCATTTTGCTGGTATTTGGAGCCTAAACTCACGCCTATCGTTAAACCAAAGGCGATGAGTATACCTCAAAGGACTAGGGCTAGAACGAGGACAATGACAGGAACAACCCGAGTAGGCCTGTTGTGGCTCGCCCGGATGACATGATTAACGTGCGACCACTAACGAAAGTCCCGCGAGCTCGATTCAAAATCATTCACCAGAGCCGATAGATCGTCCAGTCTACCCGCGATAACATGTGACACGCCAGACTGGGTCTCAAGCACCCCTGTTACCTTTAAAATTTTTGATGTCAAAAATGGCTGACGCTGCGCCCTGGCCGTGGCGCTCCAGACGATCACATTGATGTTGCCCGTCTCATCTTCTAAGGTCACGAAGGTGACCCCTGAGGCGGTACCTGGACGCTGACGCCCCACCACCACGCCCGCCACATGCACAAGTTGCCCATGACGACAATCGGCTAACTCACTGGCACGGCGACAGCCCACAAATGGCGCCAACCCTCTGAGCTGAGCCATCACATGGCGCCCCAGGCTGAGCCCCAGATGGCGATAGTCGCTGTGCATGGCTGCCATCTCACTTGGAGGCGGCAACACCACCTCACTGGCGACAGCTGGTAAGTCATCGAACAGCGGAAGACTCGGCTGATAGGCACTGAGTTGCCAGCGCGCCTGATACCTATGCCCGGCCAGCGTCAACAGGGCATCTGCACTAGCCAGCAAGGTCAGACAGCCCTGAGATAAACCTAGCTCATAGAGCTGCTCGACCCGGGTAAAGCCGCCTTCGGGGCGCGCTTCGATAAGGGTCTTGATCTCCTCCAGCCTGAGTCCCTTCACTTGCCTAAAGCCCAGGCGTATCGCAGGCTGCTCAACCTCCACTAGGGTCACCAGGCTACTATCCCATTCACTGTGATTGACGCACACCGGTAGCACCATAACGTCGTGGCGCTGCACATCCTGAATAAGCTGCGACGGGCTATAGAAGCCCATGGGTTGGCTGTTAAGCAAGGCGCAGCAGAAGGCCGCCGGATAATGATGTTTAAGATAGGCCGACACATAGGCCAGCAGGGCAAAGCTGGCCGAATGCGACTCGGGAAAGCCATACTCACCAAAGCCTTTGATCTGCCTGTAGATCTGTTCGGCGAATGTTTGGCTGTACCCCCGCGCCGCCATCCCCTGAAGCAGTTTAACCTCAAACTTTTCCAGCTCACCGGTACGCTTCCAACTCGCCATCGCCCGGCGAAGCTGATCCGCCTCGCCGCCACTGAACCCCGCGGCCACCATGGCCAGCTGGATCACCTGCTCCTGAAAGATAGGTACCCCCATGGTACGGGACAGCACGGACTCGACCGCCGGGCTGGGATATTCCACCGCCTCCAGACCATCCCGCCTTCTCAGATAGGGATGTACCATGTCCCCCTGAATTGGCCCTGGCCTAACGATGGCGATCTGCACTACCAGATCGTAATAGCAAGCTGGCTTCAGCCTTGGCAGCATGGCGCTCTGCGCCCGGGACTCGACCTGAAACACCCCTATGCTGTCGCCCGCCTGCAACATGTAATAAACCTCGGCCTCTTCCCATACCACATCGGCCATGGAAAAGACTTGCTCTGGGCCGCTCAGCAAGGCGAAGGTCTTACGGATCGCGGTTAGCATCCCCAGGGCGAGGATATCCACCTTTAACAGCCCCAGGCTCTCCAGGTCATCCTTATCCCACTGGATCACGGTGCGATCCGCCATGGCCGCATTTTCAATGGGAACCAATTCAGACAAGGGCCCTGCCGAGATGATAAAGCCTCCCACGTGCTGAGACAGATGGCGGGGAAAACCGATCAGCGTCTGCACCAAGGGCAGCAACATGCGCCCGCGCCCAGCCTCTGGCAACATGGCGGCAAGCTGAGTCGTCCAGTGATGCTTGGGATCCCGGCGATCGATATTTTTAATCATCAGGGCTACCTGCTCGGCATCTATCCCCAGCGCCTTGCCCACATCCCCCATGGCACTCTTGAAGCGATAACAGATCACCGCCGCGGCCAACGCCGTACGCTCACGACCATATTTGCGGTAGATGTACTGAATCACCTCCTCGCGCCGCTCATGCTCGAAGTCCACGTCGATATCTGGCGGCTCGTTGCGCTCCTTGGAGATGAAACGTTCGAACAACATGTTGATCTTAGTGGGATCCACCTCTGTGATCCCCAGGCAATAACAGACCACAGAGTTGGCCGCCGAGCCCCTTCCCTGATAGAGGATTTGCTGAGACTTGGCGAAACAGACGATGTCATAGATGGTCAGAAAGAAATACTCATAGGCCATCGCCGCGATCAGCTCTAGCTCCTTCTCATACTGCGCCTTCACCCTATCGGGCACCCCGTCGGGGAAGCGGCGTCTGGCGCCTTCACGCACCGCCTGCGCCAGATAATCGCTGGCCTGCATGCCGGCGGGTACCACCTCGGCCGGGTACTCATACTTGAGCTCATCCAAAGAGAAATGGCAGCGACGTGCCAGAGCCAGGCCGTTATTGATCCACTCCTGTGGATAACGTTTACGCTGCGCTGCAATCGGCTTGAGGCTAGCCTCGGCGTTGATGGAGCATAGCGCCGCGCCGCTGTCGAGATCCCGACCATGGGCGATACAAGTTAAAATATCCAGCAGCGGCTGACGCTCCGCCTCGTGCATGCGCACGCCACCGGCCGCCACGCAGGGGATCTCCTGAGCCTGACTCAGCCATTGCCACTGCTGCAGATTAAGGGCCTCTCCCGGCAGTAAGAGCCGCTCCATCAGCAGATGCAGGCGGTCCGGGAAGGCTACAACCAGCCGTGAGGCGATGCTCGCGATGTGCTCACGATAACGGGACAACAGATTAGGCTCATCGCTCTGTGCCACACTCCCCTTTGCCGTATCGCCCCCAGCCATCTCACTCTCTGCCGTATCGTTTACGGCCAAGCCACTCCTTGCCTCATCACTCCTTGCCTCATCACTCCTTGCCTCGCCACTCCTTGCCTCGCCACTCCTTGCCTCGCCAGCCAGCCTGAACTGCGCCAGCGTGGGCGGGCGCCACAGCAGCAGGCTCTGCTGCTGAGCCAAGATAGCCTCCAGGCTCGCCCGGTACTCACCCTTGCCCTGGCTTCGCCTGGCGTTGGTGATCAGGGCGCTGATCTCACCATAGGCGAGACGGCAAGGCGCCAGCAGCACGAACAACCCCTCATCGAGATGAAACTCTGCGCCCAAGATCAGCTTAAGATCGCAGCGCTTGGCCGCCTCATGGGCCTTAACCACACCGGCAAAGGAACACTCGTCGGTCAGCGCCAATGCCTGATAGCCAAGGCGCTTGGCCTGCTCCACCAGCTCATGAGGATGAGAGGCCCCGCGCAAGAAGCTGTAGTTCGAGAGGACGTGCAACTCGGCGTACTGTAATTCGCTGTACATTAGCCAAACCATCCCTGCAGGAATAACCCCTCAGGCGAGCGAAATACCCAGCAGAGCCCTCCCTGATGCATGCGGGCAAGGTAATAATCCCGCGGCGAGGCCGCCGACCAAGGACTATGCAGCCGCTCTGGCCCCTTGAGTAAACTCACCGACTCAGGCGCCAACGGCTCGGGCTGGCGCAGGAGCCAATTAGGGCGGATGCGGCCATCGCACAGGCCATGAAACAGATCTGTAAACAAGGTCGCCTCCTCGCTCAGCGCCCGAGTCTTACCCTGATAGCTTGCCCTCGGCTCGGCGCACCGTTCATACGCTTGGCGCTCAAGCACTTGGCTCTCAAACTTTTGGCTGGAAGCACCTCGAGTAGAAAGGCTTTGACGAGAAGTGCTTTGACGAGAAGTGCTTTGAGAAACAGCTTGATTAGATCCCTTGCACCCTTGGGCACCCAAGCGGCTTTGAGAGACTCGGCTCTGAGAAAGCGAGCGGCTCTGCCAGCTCAGCTCCGGCAGATGGTGACTGCAGTGCTCAAGTCCCTTAACCTTATCCGCTCCTAGACGTGCCTCAAGCAGTGAGAGCAGGCGCATGCTGGCATCACTCTTACCCTCGCCCTGCCACCAATTGGATGTCTGCACCGATAGCGGCACTAGGGTATCGGCCTGAATCGCCAGGCTGATCACCGGCGCCGCCAGGGTGAGACTCTCTAGCTGCACACGGCAGAGTTTAAGTAAGGCATCCCCCCTATGCTCGGCGAAGGGATAACGGATCTCGCAGCGCAGTGGCACCAGACTCAAGTCGCGAAACACTAAGGTTAATGACAGGGCCAGCACTGCCTGCTGGCGCTGCACCAGATAGGCCGATAGGGTTCCTAGCATGCGCCCGAGGGGAAAGGCCAAACCTTCGAGATGACTCACCTCATAGAGCAATTCAAGCTTGTGACGATAAGACTCTGGCATCTGGTAAAACTCATGCATCTGAGGCAGCTGCCCCTTGAGCTGAGCCAGCAGGATTAAGCCACTCTCGCCAAAGCGCTCACCAAGCTCCTTGAGTGGCAAGTCGAGCAGCGCCTGCACCTGAGTAAGCCCCATGTTCTCGCAAGACTGCAGCACATGCCCAGACAGTGGCAAGACAGAGATCGGCAGGGGCGCGATCAGCTTGAGAGCGATCTGAGGTAAATTCACCGAATACGCGACTGTCCGATCATCTATCGATTGGGCTTTGGTTTCTTCTCCTTGGTTTTTCTCTTCTAGGGCAGCTTCTCTCACTTCTCGTTTGGCGAGATATGTGGATGCTGTGGCACCAATTTCCGACTCTAGGCTCTCTGGCTTAAAGTTCCCTCGCTTAGAATTCCCTAACTTAGTGCACCTAGACTCGCGAGTTTCTTTCGGGTTTCTCTTGTTATCACAGGTGACATCTGCAGACAGAGTGAGCGGTAGATGCCTGGCTCCCAGCTGAGCCAACAGTGCATTCTCCCCCAGGGCAAATTGACACTCGAGGCCATAGCCTTGGGCGCTCTTCTGATATTGGCTAATGAGCCTGTCCAGACCGCCGAAGATCTTCGTCATTGAGCCCACCTCCAGCAGCAGGGTATCTGCCACACTGGGCACATCAGAGGATCGACTCGATTTGCTTGCTTTATGTGACTTACTCGGCTTATTTAGCCTATGCTGCTGGGCCTGCTCGAACGGGCAGACAGGCGGCACGACCCTGGCACTGTAGCCATAGCTCCACTGGCACAGCCAATGGCTGGCCTCCTGACTCAAGGAGGGTTCATAGGCCAGCAGTTGCAGCGATGGGCAGAGCGTCTGGGCGGTAGCCAGGCTCTGCCCCGGCTCCACGCCCAGCTTAGCCGCGGCTCTTGAGGCGATCAGGATCTGACTCGACTGACGCTCGAAAAGGGCCAGCTCGTTGCCCTGGGGCAAGCCTTGATGATAGCTTTGATACTGGAGTAACCAGTGGGGAAAATAGACCGCCAGCCACAACATCTACGCACTCCAGGGACCTTGTAAGATCTGACCGCTCTGCTGCTTATTAAGCTTATTTTCCAATCTCTCATCCTGCTGTTTAGTCACATCGAGCATCAGACTCTGGGCCAGCAACTCAGGTAGCAGGAATAAGGAGAAGCGCGGCGCCGGCCAGCCCCCACGGCGCTTTAGAATATCCACCTGGGTCTCGAGAAGCCTATCGTTGCCCATTTTTATGTTAGCTTCGCTACTGGTTTCTATGTTGATTCCTGTGTTGGTTTCTGTGCTGGGTTGCAAGGCGATCCGCAGTGGCACGGGATGAGCCTGCTCCTTGACCTTGCTTGGCAGATAACAGAGACACAGGCTCTCGCCCTTCTCGCAGGCAAGCTGCAAGCGCCTGGCCTGACTGACACTGAGATCCTCGAGCCAACATAAGACCAGAGGCGAGGCGCCGCTGGTTAAGATCTGCTCGAGCGCCCAAAGCTGCTCCTTCGGCGTCTGGGTATCGACCCACAAGAGACAACTGACATCTATCCCCTGCATCGCCAGCGACTGGGGATAAGGCACGTGAGGCGGAGCCACCAGACTCACCAACCCGGCAGCACTTCCCTCCCTCGATTGCCTAGGGATCAGACGGCGCATCAGAGGCAGCGCCAGGCTCAGCTCGCCGATCCCTTCGCTGGAGCAGAAGATCTCGCACAGCCCCTGACTGGGCCAGCCTCCCTGTCCCAGATGGCGATTAAACTCGGGATAGCCGCTGTCCAGCCCCATTTGTTGGGGATGATAGGCATCGCCGCGCCAGAGATCGCTGCGCTGGAGTAAACGTTCAAGTTGAAGATCTGCCAAGGCCATGATGCACCCGCTCTCATTCGGTTCGGTTAAGCGCTCCCTCGGAAATCGGACTATAGGCTTAGACCTAACTTAAGCTATCGCCATGCCTGACGTCCGAGCAACACTCAACAGAAATATCACACAAGCACTGTATATAAACACAGTATATTTATAAATTGGCAGATCGCAAGCAGAGAAACCTAAGATTGGAGTGGAAGCTCATGTCAAAGCATCGTGCCAACAAGCGGCAGACAGGCACAAAAAAACCACCCTAAGGTGGTTTTATCGGTTATCGGTATCGGTTATACCTTTGATTAGCGATATTTCTTTACCTTCTTGAGCGCTATCTGCTGCTTGAGGGGCGACAGATGCTCGATAAAGACCTTGCCATCGAGATGATCCATCTCATGCTGCAGGACGATTGCCAGGAAGTCATCGCTCTCGATCTCAAAGGCCTCTCCCTGGCGGTTAAGTGCCTTGACCTTCACCTTCTCGAAACGTGTCACCTTGGCGCGGTAGCCAGGAATAGAGAGACAACCCTCCTCGCCGACGATCTCACCCGAACGCTCGACGAACTCAGGGTTGATCACCACCATGGGCTGATCGCGATCCTCAGACAGATCGATCACTAAGATGGCGTGTTCGCTGCCCACCTGGGTAGCGGCGAGCCCTATGCCATCGTCTGTGTGGTACATGGTTTCGATCAGATCATCGATAAAACCTTGCACGGCGGCAATGTCTTCTACGGGCTTGGCCTTACGTTTCAGGCGCTCATCGGGAATGGTCAATATATCGAGTACAGGCATAGTCTCAGGTTCTGGTTAATCAAATTAGGCATATAAAGTGGCGCCATTATGACCGAAATCACATTAAAGGCAACCGCAATCGGGTTTTCCCTTCAGGCCATACCCTGCCGGCGACTTGTATTTCATCGCTCAAGTCGATAGCATGACCAGACAAATGTATACAATATACGAGAATAATAATGACGACCCCTATACGTAACCCTCTGCCCAGTACCTTTTATGTGGCCAATACCATGGAGATCTTCGAGCGTCTCGCCTGGTATGGCTTCTTTACCCTCTCCTCCCTCTACATGACCTCTCCTGCTCACCAAGGTGGCTTAGGCTTTAGCGAACAGGAGCGTGGCCTGCTGCAGGGAATGATCCCCTTTTTTCTCTACCTGTTTCCCGTACTTACCGGCGCATTGGCCGATCGCTATGGCTACCGTAAGATGTTTCTTATCGCCTACGCCATCATGTGTCCCAGCTATTTCCTCCTGGGTCAGGTGAGCAGCTTTAGCGGCTTCTTCATCGCCTTCATGGGGGTCGCCATAGGCGCGGCCTGCTTTAAACCTGTGGTGACGGGCACTGTGGCACGCACCACAGATCACACCAACCGCGGCCTGGGTTTTGGCATCTTCTATATGATGGTCAATGTGGGCGGCTTCCTCGGCCCCTTCATCGCAGGTTATGTCCGCGCCATCAGCTGGGACTGGGTCTTCATCATGTCGGCGATCTGGATAGGCATTAACTTCATACCGGCAACCTTCTTCTACCGTGAACCGACGGATCCCCACCAGCAGCGGGGCAAGCCGCTGTCTCAGGTGTTGAGAGACATCCAAGAGGTGCTGGGCAACGCCCGTTTCGCCCTGCTGTTTTTCGGCACCTTAGTGATCCTGCTCTCCTACGGCGCCAAGTGGATCAGTGGCGAGCAGTGCCTCACCATCTATCTGGTGTGGTTTAGTCTGCATTTTCTCTGGAACACGCTGGCCAAGTCAGATAAGCAACTGCCCTGGTATCAACAGAAGATCGCCCTGGGCAACAAACCCTTCGTGATCTACCTGCTTATCCTCTCCGGTTTCTGGATGGTCTACCAGCAGATCTTCATCACCCTACCCATCTATATCCGTGACTTTGTCGATACCTCAGACTTGGTCGCTATGCTCGCCCCCTGGCCAGGACTGCTCGACTTCTTCGCCCCCGTGGATATCTCTCTGCTCAGCGACGAGCTACTGAACGCGGCAAAAGTCTACACAGCAGGAAGCCTGAGCCTGTCAGAGGCCTACTTCGACTTAGTACATGCCAAGGTAATGATCCCAAGGGAGGAGCTGGGCGCAGCCCTTGGCGCCATCGCACAAACGCCAGAACTAGCCAGTCAATACAGCCAGCAGTTCGCCCAGCAGTATCGTCAGGTGAACCCCGAATACCTTATCGGCTTGAACTTTCTCTCGATCGTGCTGATGCAGGTGATGGTGAGTCGCATCGCCGAGCGCTTCAGTCCGCTACCTGTATTGGTAGCCGGCACCCTCATCCTGGCACTGGGCACGGCGCTGGGTGGACTGGCTCACGGCATACTCATGGGCGGCGCCATGGTGCTCACCTCTATCTTAGTCTTCTCTATCGGCGAGATGGTGGCATCCCCTAAGAGCCAGGAATATGTGGCCAGCTTTGCGCCGCAAGATAAGAAAGCGATGTTTATGGGCTACTATTTCGTCTCATCGGCCATCGGCTTCCTGCTGGCAGGCCCGCTTTCTGGTTACCTCTACGCCGAAGTGGCTAAGGGCGCCGGGGAGCCCGCCCTGATGTGGTACATCATAGGCGGCTTTGGCCTGCTGGCCGCCATAGGCCTGGTGCTGTTTCACCGCTTTGGTGCCAAACAGGCATTATCACAAGTCCAGCCAACCGCCTTGGGCGCACAAGGCTAGCGATACCGCCGCTTTACGCAGATAAGTAAACAGACAGTTGAACAGACAGGCCGAGCGACAAGGACCTGTCTGTTCTCTTTCCCCAGCAAACTCATAGCAGCGGGTTCTTCACCTCTCTTGCCCATTTCATCTCACTCGCCCATTTCGCCGCTCTCGCCGCTCAGGCTCTCGGATAAATTAACTCCGCCTTTAACCTTAGAAATTATAAAAAATCTGGTTTACTATCAGAACATAGCCCTTAAGCCGGACAGAGGCGTGCTTAAGTTAAGCGCTTTGAATTAAGCGCATTGAGCTAAACACTTTGTGTTAAACACTCTGGGCTTAAACAAATAGATCACTAACCTAAATAAGCAGAGGCCTTAGGGCCAAAACGGAGAACGCGTGGATCAGACACAGTTATCGCCCATGGCCAAGATATGGCATGTGATTGCCCTGATCCCCGAGGGAAAGGTCAGCTCCTATGGCAAGATAGCCGATCTCGCGGGGCTGCCCGGACGGGCACGCTATGTCTCCCGCGCCCTCAAGATGGCGCCCGATACATTGGAGCTTCCCTGGCATAGGGTGATCAACAGCCAAGGCAAAATAGCCTTTCCAGAGACCAGTCCCTATTTTATCGAGCAGATGCAGAGATTAAGAAGTGAAGCGATAGAAGTGAACCGAGGTAGGGTTAAGCTGTCCAAGTATGAGTGGCAGCCGGATCTGGCGACCCTAGTGTTTGCATTACCCTTTTAACCTTTAGTTACCCGGGAGAAGGCCTTGTCGATATTCAAATCCGCATTCATGATTTCATCTTTCTGTGCCATTGCCCTTACCGCACAGGCCGATGAATACCCCTTGACCCCCCACACGGCCGAGTATCAGGTGAACTACGGCAGCATAGAGTTGGGTAAGGCGCGCTATCAACTGCCGGCACCTCAGGGCAACTTGTACCAATATCGTTTCGACAGCGACGTCAGCCTGTTGATGCTGTGGGATAAACGCACCGTCATCAGCACCTTCAGCAAGGAGGGTGAGCAGCTTATTCCCATGCGTTTCACCCATAACCGCAACGGCACCGGCTCCGACTATCAGGAGCAATCCGCCTATGTACTGGATCAGAAACTGGTGCACAGCCGCTACAAGGATGAACGGGCAAAGTTTCCCTATACCCCGGATCTCTTCGACCCCTTGATGGTTCAGCTGCAGTTTAGGCTAGATATAATGAAGGGCAGCAATAAGCTGCACTACAAGATGCTCAAGAGCGGCGAGATAGATGAGTATGACTTTAAGGTGGTCGGCAAGGAGCGCATGGTGATCGCGAGCGGCACCTATGAGACGGTCAAGATAGAGGTGGTGCGGGACAACGACAAACGCCAGACCTTTTTCTGGATGTCGCCCGAGCTCGGCTATCTGCCTGTCAGGCTCACCCACTTCGAGAAGGGCAGCAAACAGCTGGATATCACCCTGCTTAATTATCAGTACAGTGAGCCGACCATGGCGCAAACCAGCGAGCAGACCAATAAACAGGCAAGTAAACAGGCGAATCAACAGTCAGGTGAACAGGCCAAGGCCCTCGTAGATAGACAAAACCAATCTCACCCATAGAAAGTCAGCCATTAAAAGTCGGCCATGAAAATCAGACATAGACTGAATTACTCGTCTGAATCACGCGCGCATTCTGCCCGAAGGATTGGCGTTACCAACATCAGCATTAAAAAGGGGCCTTAGGCCCCTTCTCTTTTTCCACGGTTTACAACTAACCGTTTGCTTGGCTTAAGCCTTTTAACTTAAGCCCTTTTAACCTAAGCTCGCTTGGCTTCAGCTCTCTTGGCTTCAGCCTTCTTGAGTTAAAACAAGCTCGCCCCGGGCAAACAGCTTCCACTCTCCGGGCTTAAGAATATGCCAGTCTTCGTTATCGGTCAGCGGCCTGGTCGCGATCACGGTGACGATATCGTTGGGCGTGGTCTCCTTGTCGAAATCGATCACCACATCGGTATCGATAAGCTTGGCCTTACCAAAGGGAGCCCGTCGGGTGATGTGACACAGGTTATTGCTGCAATAGCTCATCAGGTGCTCGCCATCGCTCAAGATCATGTTAAACACCCCAAGGGCGCGGATCTCATCGGCCAAGGTGGCGATAAACCGATATACGGGCAGCAGATCCGCTGGCGCCTGATCGCCGAAGCGCTCCACCACCTTCTCTAGAATCCAGCAAAACGCCAGTTCGCTGTCGGTGTCACCTACAGGCTGATAACGGCGCACCGCAAATTTTTGCTGATAATCGCTCAGCTGGCCATTATGGGCATAGGTCCAGTAGTGTCCCCATAACTCACGGGTGAAGGGATGGGTATTTTCCAGTGATACACAGCCGCGATTGGCCTGGCGGATATGACTGACCACCACCTCACTCTTGATGGGGTACGACTTGATCAACTGCGCCACATGAGACTGACTGCTTGGGCAGGCATCCTTGAAGGTGCGACTCCCCTTGCCCTCATAGAAGGTGATCCCCCAACCATCGACATGGGGACCTGTGACGCCACCACGCTCCGCCAGCCCGGTAAAACTAAACACGATATCCGTGGGCACATTGGCACTCATGGCCAGCAACTCACACATAAACAGACACCTTAACTCTAAATTGCTTATCTTATTTAATTCTAACGACTTGACCCAATTTGTGGAATCCTCGCCTCAACAAAAAAGTTAAACAATTGTTTGAAAAATGCTTGTATAAAACCCGCCATAGGGTTAGATTTTATGCGACACAGGTCTGACCAGCATCTATAATTGTGATTATGGTCATATAAAAAATGCTGACATAGAGCAGCTTTCGGTCGCTATTGAAGGAGAATTACCGTGACTAGCTTACTTTGGATTTTTGTGATGCTCTTTGCGTTAGGCGCCTTAGCCTACCTTAGAGTATCCCTGCTGACCTCGACCATCATCGCGGCTATCGTGATGGCACTGGGTACAGCAACCGCGAGCATTTCCCCCCTTGCCTGGCTGGTCTTCCTGGCCATCGCCCTACCGCTTAACATAGGCGCCTTCAGAAAAAGCGTGATCACCCGTCCGCTGCTGAAACTCTATAAAGGGATCATGCCGGAGATGTCTTCCACCGAAAAAGAAGCGATCGAAGCCGGTACCACCTGGTGGGAAGCGGATCTCTTTGCCGGTAAGCCAAACTGGAAGAAGCTGCACAACTATCCGGTCGCCCGTCTGACTGCCGAAGAGCAGGCCTTCATCGAAGGACCGGTTGAGGAAGTGTGTAAGATGCTCAACCAGCATCAGGTTTCTCATCAGCTCGGCGATCTGCCAGAGTCTATCTGGCAATACCTCAAAGACAACGGCTTCTTCGCCATGATCATCAAGAAGAAGTACGGTGGTCTGGAATTTTCTGCCTATGCCCAGTCTCGCGTGCTGCAAAAGCTGGCGGGCGTCTCCAGTGAGCTGGCCTCAACCGTTGGCGTGCCTAACTCACTCGGCCCCGGCGAGCTGCTACAGCACTATGGTACCCCGGCGCAGCAAGATCATTATCTGCCTCGCCTGGCCAAAGGCCTCGAAGTTCCCTGTTTCGCCCTCACCAGCCCTGAAGCGGGTTCGGATGCCGGCGCCATCCCTGACTTTGGTATCGTCTGTAAAGGCCAATGGCAAGGCGAAGAAGTGCTGGGGATGAAACTGACCTGGAACAAGCGCTATATCACCCTGGCGCCGGTTGCGACCGTGCTGGGTCTGGCGTTTAAGCTGCAAGATCCCAACAAACTGCTGGGCGACAAGGAAGAGCTGGGCATCACCTGCGCCCTGATCCCAACGGATGTGCCTGGCGTCGAAACCGGTCGTCGTCACTTCCCGCTGAACTGTATGTTCCAAAATGGTCCGACACGCGGCAACGAAGTGTTCGTTCCCCTGGACTTTATCATAGGTGGTCCAGAGATGGCCGGTCAGGGCTGGCGCATGCTGGTCGAGTGTCTCTCGGTTGGACGCGGCATCACACTACCTTCTAACTCAGCCGGCGGCATCAAAACCGCAGCGGTGGCCACAGGCGCCTACGCCCGCATTCGTCGTCAATTCAAGCTACCTATCGGTAAGCTGGAAGGTATCGAAGAGCCAATGGCTCGCATCGGCGGCAACGCCTATCTGATGGATGCGGTCACAACCCTGACCACCACAGGTATCGATCTTGGCGAGAAACCATCGGTGATCTCGGCCATCGTTAAGTATCACCTGACCGACAGAATGCAGAAATGCGTCATCGACGCCATGGACATTCACGGTGGTAAAGGCGTCTGTCTTGGCGAGAACAACTACCTGGGCCGTGGCTATCAGGCGGCGCCTATCGCCATTACCGTTGAGGGGGCTAACATCCTGACCCGCTCTATGATCATCTATGGTCAAGGGGCGATCCGTTGCCATCCTTACGTACTGGCCGAGATGGAAGCGGCGTTTGACCCTGACATGCACAAGTCGCTGAACGACTTCGACTCAGCCCTGTTTGGCCATATCGGCTTTACCACCAGCAACCTGGTGCGTAGCTTCTGGCTGGGCTTGACCTCGAGCTACTTCTCGAATAGCCCATACAAGGACAAGACTAAGCGTTACTATCAGCACATGAACCGTTTCAGTGCCAACCTGGCCTTGCTATCGGACCTGGCCATGGCAACCCTTGGCGGTGGCCTCAAGCGTAAAGAGCGCGTCTCTGCCCGTCTTGGCGATCTGCTAAGTCAGCTGTATTTGGCCTCGGCGACCCTGAAGCGTTATCAGGACGAAGGCCGTCAGAGTGAAGATCTTGTGCTGGTACAATGGGCGGTTGAAGATGCCCTCTACAAGCTGCAAGACTCGCTGGACGATCTGCTCAACAACTTCCCGATGGGACTGGGCCGCGTGCTAAGAGTCATCCTCTTCCCATTTGGTCGTCCACTTAAGCGTCCAAGCGATGTGCTGGATCATAAGGTGGCTAAGATCATGCAAACCCCTTGTGCAAGCCGAGATCGCCTGGGTAAAGGCCAATTCTGGACACCGTCACCATTCAACGCCGTCGGAATTCAGGAGCAGACCTTTAAAGATATCCTGGCCTGTGAACCGCTGCACGATAAGATCTGCAAGGCAACAGGTAAGCGCCACCCCTTCATGTGGCTGGACAAGCTAGCCGCCGAAGGTAAGGCACTGGGGATCTTGAGCGATGAGGAAGTGGCGCTGCTCGAGCGCGCCGAAATTGGCCGCATGAAGTCAATCAATGTCGATGACTTCGACCCAGCCGAGCTCAGAGCGCAGACCCTAGACGATGAGACTCAACATCAGGCCGCCTGAACTCGAGGCGATAACTGATCCGTAAAAAAAGGAGGCAATCGCCTCCTTTTTTATCTCCTAAAACTGCCAACTAATATTGAAGCGATAAAAATTAAGACTAAAACATTAACCTGCCGCTTTCTCGTCTGCCGTCGCGGCAGACGGCTGCTGACTGCTTTTACTTTCCTGACTCCCATCAACTGACCTAGAAGGCACACATTCACCGTCTTCAAGGGACGCTGCCTCCTTCTTCTCGTCGGCCAGCAGCGCCTCATTGAGCGCCTCCTCGGATAACAGGCTGATAAGCTCTATGCCCACAGGTAAGTCATCCACCGCCTGGGTGATAAGCTTCACCTTACCCTCTTGCAGATAGATGAGCGGTAAGGCGCCTTCGCCGTAGCGCTGCTTAAAATCGGCGAAGCTAAAGTTCTCCGTCAGGCTGGTGCTCTTGATCTTGCCGCCTTTGGCGATGGTGCTGGCGAGCCTTGCATAGGTGACATTGTCACCAAACAGACACAGACGCTCCAAATAGGACTCGGACAACTGATGGCGGGCGCTGTTACCCTCGCCGCTTCCCAGGCCAAACACCTTATTCTTGCCGAGAATATCTTGAAAATGAAAAGTCACCAGCGGATTGAGCTGACGATAGGGAGACAAGACCAGGAGGCGACCCAATCCCGTCATATCCAGTGCATTATCGGCATGCTCTGAGGCGGGATTACCAAAGTACACGGGAATATTATCCATGCGCGATAAACGTATGTTATCCCAGTTGTTATCTGCCAAGACCACGGACACATTCTTCTGAAGCAGTACCTTGGCCAGCTCCCTGGCAAACTTGGAGGCGCCAAAAATCAGCAGCCCCTGAGCGGAACCCGCCTTCACCCCTAAGAACCGCGCCCAGGCCCCGGCCGTGAGGCTCTGCGACACCACTGTGCCTATGATGATCAAAAATACCAGCGGCACTATCTTATCGGCGCCCGCCACCCCGAGGCGCTCAAGCTTGATGGCAAACAGTGAAGACACCGCCGCCGCGACTATCCCCCGCGGAGCCACCCAGCTGAGAAACCATTTATCGGCGCGAGGCAGCGAGGTGCCCACGGCGCAGCACCAGACACTTAAGGGTCTGGCGACAAACATCACCACCAGCAAAAGCGCCAGCCCCTGCCATCCCAGTTGCATTAGCGCGGTAGAGTCCAATCTGGCCGCTAACAGAATAAACAGGCCCGAGATGAAGAGTACGGTAAGCGTCTCCTTAAATTCGATGATCTCACCAATATCCACACCGCGCATATTCGCCAGCCAGATCCCCATCACGGTCACGGTAAGCAGGCCAGACTCTTCCTGCAGCAGGTTAGAGGCCACAAAGGCGCCGAGCATGATGGTGAGCACGGCGGTATTCTTAAGATAATGCGGCACCCAGGCACGGCGCAGCATCACCCCTATGCCATAACCAAACAGGGCGCCAAGTCCCAGGCCGACACCCAGCATGGAAAACAGCGATAACAGCACATGACTGGCGGGCTCGGCGGCCACAGTCAAATATTCAAATACTAAGACGGCCAGCAAGGCGCCGATGGGGTCGATCACTATCCCTTCCCAGCGCAAAATACTGGCCAGTTGCGATTTTGGCTTGATGCTGCGCAGCATAGGCACGATCACCGTAGGGCCGGTCACCACTACCAGCGCGCCAAACAACATGGCCAGCTCCCAAGAGAACCCCATGATGAAGTGCGTCGCTACGCCGATACAGAGCCAGGTGACTAAGGTGCCGAGTGACACCAGATGGGTCACCATGCGGCCATGTTCGCGGATCTCGGAGAAATTGAGTGTCAGGGCACCTTCAAACAGGATCACCGCCACACCGAGGGAGATCACTGGAAACAGCAAATCGCCAAAAATGGCGTCGGGATCCAGCAAATTAAAAACTGGCCCCACCAACAGACCACAGAGCAGCAAGGGGAGAATCGCCGGCAGTCGCAGCCGCCAACCGAGCCACTGACACACGATTGACAAGATCCCCACTAACCCCAACATGGCCGTGATCTTTTCTACCATTATTTTTATCCTTAATGCGCTAAGGCTGACTCGTCCCAGTAACTAGCATGAGTATAGCCAAGACGGGCGACTAAATAGCACGCCTACTTTCCCTTTGTTTGCAAGATAACACTGTCAGCTCAAATGTATAGGACAACTGGATGCGAGCAGCGCAGTTTGGAGAGTCTGCTCCTTACAGAAACAAGATATTGGAAAGATTGCTCGTCCCTTCACCATTGAGACCTGAATCTTGTCGGAGAGTTGGACAGGACTCGAAATTGCGCCCTCCGGTATGACATGCCGCCATGGTTTCAAAAGCGCTAACTAACTGAGCTACAGTGCTTATCCTAAAACCCTGGTAATCTGGGACCTATGCAAATCAAAGAAAAATAGATACAAAAAAGCCCCGTCATTGCTGACGAGGCTTCGATGTAGTTGGCGGAGCGGACGGGACTCGAACCCGCGACCCCCGGCGTGACAGGCCGGTATTCTAACCAACTGAACTACCGCTCCTAAACTCGGATAAAACGCCTTGGCATCTCATCAAAATTAGGTACTTGACTGGCGGAGCGGACGGGACTCGAACCCGCGACCCCCGGCGTGACAGGCCGGTATTCTAACCAACTGAACTACCGCTCCACATCAAGTTGCGAAGGATAATACTTAGGCCACCTAGTCCCGTCAATAACTTTTTTCCTGAAACAAACTAATCAGTTAAAAATTCGCCAACCAAGCCTGATTATTCAACAAGAGCGGCTAGCTTTTCTCCGGCTCGGCGCCTTTTAGATCGTCCTCTTCCGGCATGGTCAGGTCGATCTCATCCAGGGTCGGCCCTATCTCCTTAGCCCGCTGCTCTTCGAGGCGCGCCGCGGTTACCGCCAGCGCCTGCTTAAGATTTTGTCGCTTGCGCCACACCAGTAGCGCCAGCGTGCCCAAGACCAAGAGGCTAAGGTTCACAGTAACTATCCAGAACATAGCATCATCTTTTGCCTTGGCCTCGGCTATAGCCGCCTTCTTGGCCGCTATGGCCGCCAGCTCTTCAGCCGTTGGCGGTGGCTCGGGTGGTGGAACCAGATTAAAGAACTTCTCAGGCAGAGTGAGCAGCACCTCGCGCCCGGAGACAGAGGTGGCCGCCGCAATCCCCTTGATTCGATAACTGCCGAACTCAGACACCTGAGGCAGGGTCAACTGCATACGCTTATCGGTAACACTTTGCACCGGCAGGGTCAGCTGCAGCCCGGCGGGGCCGACTAATTCAAATTCGAAATGGGTGTTTGCCAGCTGCAACTGCTCATCATCGACAATCACCTCCACCTGCCAGCGGCCTTTAAGGTGATCCTTCGGGGCGATGACAGAGAGGGAAACCGGCATGGGCAGCAAGACGATGTCGCCGCCAACCTCTCGGCTGAAGGTGTTGTTCTTGGCGCTGACCAGAAAACGATAGTGGCCCCAGGGCTGATTGAGGTTGATATCGGCGGTAAAGATGCCATCGTCGGGAGCGCCATCCAAGCCTTCGCCGTTATCCTTATAGCTGCCGACGATTAAGGTACCGGCGGCAAAGTTCTCGTCCCCGGGTCTGTGCTCGCTGATGAACTTCGCCGTCCAGTCCACCAAGTAATCCAGTCCAGGCATGCGCATCCGCTGCTCGTCGCCTAACAGCTTGGCGGTTACCTTGACACGCTCACCCTGATAGAGCGGCTGTGGCATGGGGTCGACCTCAATCCCCAGCTTGGAGACCTTATCAATTTTAGACCCCTTAGCGACCTTACCTAGCAACTGCCAAGGCCCAGGCATGGGAGATTTGATGGTGATGATGTCGCCGCTTAAGCCATCGACCCACTGCACCGACTCTGGATGGCGCGAGACATACCACTTGCTGCCGTCGGGCAGCACGATGATCACAGGCGCGCTGCCATAGTCGCGCTGCACAAACAGGGTCAGCTCATCGACCATATGATCGATCCTGAAACGGTTTTTAAGCTCGCTCGCCTGGGATGATGGCACGACCTGGGCCGTGGCATTCAAAGTAAGCAGCAATAATCCTGAGGTGAAAATCGCGCGTAGCAGCCAATTTCTCATAGGATGACGTTTATCCTCGCCAAATACATTGTCCTGATTTTTCGACTAAATCTAATCTTTGCTCATGCATATTCAGTTCATCGGCCGAAGCGCCGATCACTTTAAGACTTGGACGATTATTTGCGAGCCGTATGATGCCGCCGCTCTCCTGCCCCGGTTTCTCATTTGAGAGTTCAAACTTGGTCTGTCCCCCCGTCATGATGAGGTAAACATCGGCCAGGATCTCGGCATCCAGCAATGCCCCGTGGAGTTCGCGGCGCGAGTTATCTATGCCGTAACGCTTACACAGGGCGTCCAGGTTATTCTTCTGGCCTGGGTGAAGAAACTTGGCGATCTCCAGCGAATCCAGCACCTGACAGATATCAGTGGTCTTGGGTCCCCTGGGGGTGAGCAGCGAAAACTCGTGATCCATGAAGCTCACGTCGAAGTTCGCGTTGTGTGCCACAATCTCGGCGCCGTCGATAAACTCGAGGAAGGCTGGGGCTATCTGGGCAAAGACAGGCTTATCGGCCACAAACTCGTTGGTGATACCGTGCACCGTGATCGCCTCTTCGTCGATCGCCTGCATCGGATTGATATATTCGTGAAAATGGCGGCCGGTCAGCTTACGGTTAATCACCTCGACACAGCCTATCTCGATAATACGATGGCCAAAATAGACGGCACCGGCCCCCTGGTTCATACCCGTGGTTTCGGTATCGAGAATCACTTGGCGCTTAGCATTGGAGATAATATTCATATAATTACACGCTTTTACAAAAAAATATTGGGTATACTGCAGTCCTATTTGGCTATGGTAGCAACTTGATGCACGGACTGAAACAACTCTTAATCTTTACCGATGGTTCTTGCCTGGGCAATCCGGGGCCCGGCGGCTACGGCGTGGTGATGAAATATAAGGCCCACGTGAAGGAACTCAGCGGCGGCTTCGCCTTGACCACCAACAACCGCATGGAACTCCTGGCCCCCATCATGGCGCTGGAGGCGCTCAAGGAGCCCTGCCAGATCATTCTCACCAGCGACAGCCAATATATGCGCCAGGGGATCACCCAGTGGATCCATGGCTGGAAGAATCGCGGCTGGCTCACCGCCGCCAAGGAACCGGTGAAAAATGTCGACCTCTGGCAGCGCCTAGATGCCGCCACCAGTGAACATAAGATAGACTGGCGCTGGGTAAAGGGCCACGCGGGTCATATCGAGAATGAGCGCTGCGATACCCTGGCGCGAGAAGCCGCCGAGGCTGGCCCGAGTGAGGTAGACACAGGCTATCAGGCGAAAGGCTAGCGCTTAACACCTAACTAATTAACGCCTCATTACTTAACACTTAATTACTTAAGCTTAAACTGCTTGACCCTGCCCGCGGTTGGCGCGGTAGACCATTTAGGCTGGCGCACCTTCTGCCTGTCTAGGATAGGCGTCATGGGCGAGTCCAACTTGCGAGCCACCAGAATATAGACGCTGCCACTGCCAGGCAGCCAGGCCTGCAGCGCATGCTGCCAGATGGAATCGCCGCGGATCTCACTGAGCAGATGATGGTAGACCAAACGCTCATCGCCCACCACCTGATAGCCCAGCAGGCCGAGCCAGTCCTTGACCCTGGCGGGGGTAAAGAAACGGCCGCTCCAGGGGAGCTTTTCCTGACGACTGGGGAGCATCTTACCAAAAAAAGCCGGGCTCAGAGGGTTAAAACCTATGATAAACAGATAGCCACCGGAGATAAGCACCCGGTCGGTTTCGCGCAGCACGCTATAGGGATTGGCCTCGAAATCGAGCAACATGGAACAGACCACGGCGTCGATCACCCCATTTTGAATCGGCAGTTGGGAATACTCTCCCTGTAGGCAGCACAAGGCAGACTCACACAGGGAAAACTCACGGCCGATTGGCAGGTTAGGCTTCTCAAGCGCATGACTGAGGGGCCCCATGCAGAGCATATGATAGCCAAACACCTTGGGCCACCAGGGCATCAGCTTATCCTCGATGGCCTCTTGCAGCCACAAGCCGTTGGGCAACTCCTGCCAAGCCTGGGGTTTTATCACATTAAAGGACACTGGCCACTCCGCGACTCACTTTTCCGGTTTCCCTAATGATTTGACTATTTTAGTATTAAATCCTTAAAGCGCTATACACGCAATAGCTTTGCTCAGTAAACTAAATCCGTGTCACCCAATCCCTGTGAGAGACGAGTATGCATACTGTTACCCCCATCCCCGCCTTCAACGACAACTATATCTGGCTGATTCATGCTAAAGATAGCGGCGGTCATTATGTGGTCGATCCCGGTGATGCCCAGGCGGTTCTTGACTATCTCGAGCGACATCAAATTGTGCTCGATGGCATCTTAATCACCCACCACCACAGCGATCACACAGGTGGCATCGCCGAGCTACAGGCAAGCCATGACCATAAACTCACTGTCTACGGCCCAGATAACGAAAACATCAAAGGGATCAATCATCCTATCTCGGGGCAAACTGAGTCCGTTAAGCCAGAAAAACTCGACAGTGACGCCGCGGTTTTTCATCTTCCCGGCCACACCTTGGGACACATTGCCTACCTGATTGACGCTCATCTGTTCTGCGGCGATACCCTGTTTAGCGCCGGCTGCGGCCGACTGTTTGAGGGCACCCCAGCTCAGATGCGCCTATCCCTGCAAACCTTGGCGCAGCTCGATAACGATACACAAGTCTATCCCGCCCACGAATATACTCAGGCAAATCTGGCGTTTGCCCTGACTGTCGAAAATGACAATGAGGCCCTCATCGCCCATGCCGCCAAGGTTAAACAGCTTCGTGACCAGAACCTTCCGAGTCTGCCCTCCAGCATAGGTTTAGAGAAGCAGATCAACCCCTTCCTGCGCCCTGAGCAGGCAAGCATAAAACAGAATCTGAGTCGCCATTTCGCCCAGGATGTGACAGATGACGCCACCAGTTTCACGCTTCTACGTCAATGGAAGGACAATTTCTGATAATTCCTATACAATGGCGCGCTAATTAAGTCCCCACCGAGGCGGCCCAAGGGTTATCGCCTTGCCGAGAGGGACCCAAAAGTAAGGAATTATTGTCGATGCGCTTACCCATTGTCCTGGTCGCAGGGGGACTCTCTCTGCTCACAGGCTGTCAAACTTTTACCCAGCCGGAACCGGTTGCGCCGGCGATCACCACAGCGCCCGTGGTCGTCGAGCCTCAAGTTATCGCTCCTGTCGAGCCTGAGCCGATTAAGATCACCGATGTGTGGCAACGTATCCGGCTAGGACTTAGCCTCCCGGTACCGGACCAGAAACTGGTCAATCAATACCGTAACTGGTATCTGAAACACCCACAGCACCTGGCCCGGGTATCTGAGCGCGCCGAGCCTTTCATGTATCTGATCGTCGAAGAAATTGAGAAGCGCAACCTGCCGATAGAGTTGGCGCTGCTGCCGATCGTCGAGAGCGCCTTCGATCCCTTCGCCTATTCCCACGGCGCCGCGTCAGGCCTGTGGCAGTTTACCGCCCCCATGGCTAAACACTTTGGCCTGGAGATGAACTGGTGGTATGACGGTCGCCGCGATGTGCCCGCCGCCACCGTTGCCGCGCTGGATATGATGGAATACCTCTACCAGAAGACGCACAACAACTGGCTGTACGCCATCGCCGCCTATAACACGGGCGAAGGCCGGGTGCTCAACGCAGTTAAGCGCAACGAGGCCAAGGGGCTGGCGACCGACTTCTGGGCACTTGACTTACCACGGGAGACTGAGCGCTACGTGCCTCAGCTACTGGCACTGGCCGATGTGATCGCCAACGCCGATGATTACGGCATCTCCCTCTATCCCATTCCTAATGAGCCACAGCTCAAGGTTGTCGAGGTAGGCAGTCAGATCGATCTGGCACTGGCCGCCGACATGGCCGGCATGAAGCTCAACGAGCTGCACTCGCTCAACCCAGGCTTTAACCAGTGGGCGACGGCGCCCGAAGGCCCACACCGTCTGGTGGTCCCCCTGGATCACGCCGAGCTGTTTGAGACCAAGTTGGCCGCCAGCGACCAAGACCAGCGTCTCAAGTGGCAGCGCTACAAGATCAAGTCCGGCGATAGCCTGGGGCTGATCGCCAAGCGTTTTAACACTACACCGTCGGCCCTTCGCGCGGTAAATGACATTAAGAACAACCGCATCATCGCAGGTAAGCATCTGTTGATCCCTGTCTCCTCCAAGGATCCGGCAAAATATCTGCTCTCGGCCGAGCAGCGCCTGCAAAAGCGTCAGTCCGGCGGCAGCGGCTATAAGCTGAGTTACAAGGTAAAATCTGGCGACTCCCTCTGGCTGATCGCCAAGCAGCATAAGGTGAGCGTTGCCAAGCTTGCCAAGTGGAATGGTATGGCGCCAAAGGATCCCCTCTCTATCGGACAGAAGCTGGTGATCTGGCAACAGGGCGACAGCAAGGCGGTGACCCGCACGGTGAACTACACGGTACGCTCCGGCGACTCACTGGCTAAGATTGCCACTAAGTTTAATGTCAGCGTGAGCCAGTTGGTGAAGTGGAACAGCCTCTCGACCAAGAAGTACCTGCAACCAGGCCAGAAGCTGACTCTGTATGTGGATGTGACTAAATCTAGGGTGTAAATCTCGGATGTAAAGACCGGAGTTAAAGTCCGGGTTTAAAGTTTCGGGTGTAATCTCACACACTACCAAGTATGACAGCGTTACTTTCATGACTGCTTTACCTTTATGACAGCTTTTATTTAAGCAGCAATTACCACACGCAAAAAAGCGATGTCTCGGCATCGCTTTTTTATAAGTGCTTTTTTGTTAGTGCTCTTTTGTTAGTGCTCTTTGTTAGCGCTTGTTTATCGGTTACAGCGCTCGCTTACAGACCGCCTAACTTCTTAAACAGCTTGTCTTTTAGCTCGTCGGTCGCCTTCTCGGTTTCCTTTTTCAACTTGGACTCGAACAGGGCTGCGGTATCGAGGGAAAACTTAGGCTCGCTGATGGTGCCAGCGATGGCAAAGGGGATCTCGACGCCATAGAGCACGTCTTTCTCCGCGCCGCCCTGCCCCTCTAACGAGCCGACCACCGAAGTCTTCAACGCATAATCGATCGCCTCGGAGAGTAGATTCACATTGCCCTTACCCTGTAAACGAATCAGCGGCGATGCCATATTGAGATCCGGGTTGTTCACTATCCCTTTGGCCATGGTAAAGCTGCCAGTCAGGCTGGTGAAATCGGTTTTCTTCTCACCGCTGGAGGCCGCATTCAGGTTACCACCGAGTTTTGCCTTGGCGTCACGCAGCATCTGCGGAATGTTCACCCCATAAAGGGCACCGTCGGCGATCTCAAACTGTCCCTTGGCATCGAGGTTACGCTTGATGTTATCCGGGATCAGGCTGTGGCCGCTGCCTGTCACCTCAAAATTAGTGGTACCGGCCAGCATGTCGACCTCGGCGGCATCGGTCAGCAAAGGACGCACCTTAATACCGGAGATCTTCTTGTTGAAGCGGTAGCTGGCCACAGATTTACGGCCATCTAGCTGAGCGCTGGCAAGTAGTTTACCCTGATAGAGCTCGGCGCTTAGCTGGCTGACATCCAGCACACCATTTTTCAGGGTCAGCTTCATCAACCAGTTCTCTGTCTTGATCTTATCGGCAGTCACAGACTTGGCATCGAGATCCAGCTTGAGGTTAACCGCCTTCATGCCGCTAAGGTCAGGCTCCTTGGCAGGCGCCGTGCCCTCACCTTTAGCCGTCTTATCTTCGCCCTTAGTGCCATCATCTTTGGCCATAAATGGCGTCACATCGACATCGCCAAAGCTCATCGAGGCCACCACATCTGGCACCTTGGCACCGTAATTAACCGACATTTTGCCCTGGGCCTTAATCTGCTCGATATTCAGGCTTGAGAGCACCAAGGCCATGGTCTTGGCGTTGTTGTCCAGCTCGAGTTGAGTGGTGAGATTGATGTTCATGCGCTTGTTGGGAATGGCATCCCCTTCCAGGCTGTTCTCAATCTCAAAATCCTTGATGGCGATTTTCGCAAGACTTGGGTCGACCTTGATCTGTCCCTTACCTTGGCTGCTGACCTTCATCTCAGGCTGGGTCATGGAGAACTTGTAACCCAGATCGGCAAACTGCCCCAGAGAGAACTCGCCTAAGGTTAAGGATTCAAGTGTCAGTGCCTGGGTCTTACCCGTCGCCTCATCATAAAGATTCACCTGAGTGTTGGTGATGGCGATGCCACCAATATTCAGGCTACTCAGCTGCACGCTACCCTGAGCGGCCCCATCGCTACCGGCTTTGTCGCCAGCCTTATCGGCCTTCTCGCCAGTGGACGTTAATCCATCCATGCTGCTGCGGCCATTCTTATAGCTGTCGAAGTTTAGGGTCAGGCCATCTAAATTCAGCTGGGCGATCTCCACCTCTTTACTCAGCAGCGGCATTAGTGCCACCTCGGCCACTATGCCGTCGACCTTAAGCATAGTGTCATGTTTGAACCCCTCAGGATTCGACAGGCTGATGTCACCAAGGGCGATGCCTATGCTGGGGAAGAAGGTCCAGCTGAGGTCTTGCTTGATAAGTAGATCGCGCCCGGTTTGCTTTTTCACCGCCTCGACAATTTGCGGCTTAAAGTCATTGGGATCGAATATAAGGGTGAGATAGGCGATCAATAATAGGAAAAGGGAGGCAAATACTATGAGTAGCCATTTTACAAATTTCATAACAGGTTCCGTCTGGTAAGGGTGAGCAATTGGCCCGTTAGGCCAATTGCGAGAGATCCAACTGCTCTGACGACACGGCAACGCCATTATCGTCGGCATAAAGCATCATACCTGGCTTTATTATAACGCGATCTATCTCAAGCGTAACGTTAACATCGCCAAGATCCCGTTTATCCGTCTTGATGGGGTTAGCGCCAAGTGCTTGAATTCCAATGGGCATCTGCGCCAAGGCGCCGACATCACGCACATAACCGTTGATCACTATGCCGCTCCAACCATTGTCCACTGCACTCTGGGCAATCATATCGCCAAGCAGCGCGCGCCGATTCGAACCGCCGCCGTCCACCACCAGGACTCTGCCTTCACCGGGCTGTCCCAGCAGTTGCTTGACCTTGGAGTTGTCTTCGAAACACTTCACCGTGACCACCTCTCCCCAGAAGATTCGCTTCTGGCCAAATTGTCGATAATGGGGCGCCAATAACGACAGTTGAGTCTCATAGTGGTCAAATAGATCGGGCAGTAGATCTTGCATTGCAGCCTCCCTGCAGAACTGAGAAAAGTTAAGTTACTATAACAAGGCGAATATAAAATGAAAATTAGATGAATTTAAATTCGATCGGTTTTAGAATGTGCCTTCGCTAATATAGGTTGGCGATTAAATCATCAAGATAATAAACACAAGACCCTGGCTAATAGACACGTCGATATTGACCAATATCGACCAAGCGATAATGGAATCACATGACAGATCATCTCAATTTACATGATGCAATGGCTGCTCTCGACGAATATGGCTACGAGCAAAAACACAGCAGCGAACTGAGTCAGGCCCGCACCCATACGCAGATGGATAAATATCTTAGATCGTTAGACTTCAACCTGCGCAGATTGATGATTTTACAAGAGGTCGTTGGCAAGCTGGTCGACGAAGAACAGGCCAATCTGGCCCGCCAGGAAAACATCCAAACCTATAAGACCAAGGTGATTAACCTGTCCCGCGAATATGGTATCTCTTACGACCGCGTACTTGAGATCATGCAGCATGGAACAAAGTAATCCAAATAACCTGCCAGATAGCAGGTTATTTTCCATTACAGCTTAAAGGTCGAAATAAGGGATTCAAGATCCGCCGAGCCCGATTTTATCTGCTCACTAGTACTGCCAATCTCTTCACTCTTCTGCTGATTCTCCAGCGAAATATCGTTAATCCGAGTCACATTCATATTCAACTCGGCGATCACCGCGCTCTGTTCCTCGGTCGCCGTGGCGATCTGGATATTCATGTCGGAGATCTGTCTGATGGAAGACTTGATGGTCTGCAGCGCCTCCACCACCTGACTGGTTTCACCCACCGTCTGCTCCGACTGCGCCTTGGCCCTGGCCACCGAGGCGTTGACACTGTCTACCGAGGCGCGGATAGCCTCTATGATGGCATTGATCTCCTGGGTCGATTCCTGAGTTCGACTGGCCAGGGTGCGCACCTCATCGGCCACCACGGCAAAACCGCGCCCTGCCTCACCGGCCCTCGCCGCCTCGATAGCCGCGTTAAGCGCCAGCAGATTGGTCTGCTCGGCGATGCCGACGATCACATCCAAGATCTGGCCTATCTTACCCGAGCTTATCTGTAACGCCTGAGCCTCATCGGCAGTCACCTCTAACTCATTCGACAGACCTTTGATCTTAGCCACGGCGCCATCGACCACGGTCACGGTATCATCGGCTTCGCCATCGGCGCTGCCGGCACTATCGGCGGCAAGCTGGGCATTAGACGCCACCTCGGAGGAAGCCATGGACATCTCATTGATGGCGGTAGCGACACTTTGGGTCTCCGCCTGCATATTGGCCGTCACCATATTGGCCTGGGCCGAGATATCCGCAAGCCCTTCGGCCAGTTCGCGGCTGTGAGTCACTGAGGCGCTCACCGAATTGACCAGCGCCTGTATCTTGGCAACGAACTCATTAAAGCTCGCCGCCACCTGCTTAAGTTCATCCCCGCCCGACTCCTCAAGCCTCAAGGTGAGGTCGCCTTCACCGCGGGCGATATTTTCGAATGCGGCTATGGTGTCGGCCATGGGCGCCGAGATACTGCGGGAAATCACCCCTAAGATCAGGATCACCGGCAGCCACACCGCAATGCAGATCAGCAGATACTTGTAGATGAAGGCCTGCATCTCCTCTTGGATATCATCCACATAGATGCCGGTGCCGACTATCCATCCCCAGGGAGTAAAGCGTTTGACCACACTCATCTTAGGGCTCGGCGCCGAGGCATTGGGACGATTCCACATATATTCGATCAGCGCATAATCTCTGTTTGCCGTACCTGTCACCATCTTCTCGAATAGCCTGACACCATTGGGATCTTTCATCCCCAAGACATTGGTGCCCACCAGCTTCTTGGCAAAGGCATGCTGCACCATGACCCCCTGTCTATCTATGGTCCAGAAATATTCGTTACCCTCATACCTCAGGGCATCCAGGGCGGCGATGGCGTTGCGCTTGGCCTCTTCCTCACTCATGCTACCGGCCTGTGACGCCTCATAAAACTGACTGATCACCTTCTCGCCCACGTCGGACAGGGCCGATAACTTAGCCTGTTTCTCCTTAACCAAGACCTCTTCGATATTTGCCAACGCAAACACAAACATGATGCCGGTCGCGACGATGGCAAGCAGCAACATAAATAGCAAACGATGGGCAATTTTAAACTTGCGAAACAGGGCGTAAATGGCGTTCATGGCGATCACCTTAAGGCAAGTGACAGGAAAAATAGGACAGCCCTTTAAATCTCGCCCATTCAAAACCTTTTGTCAAAGCCGCTAACTACCTATAAATGCATACTTTAGTGGAATAAACAGGGGTCGAAAGCAGGATATAATACCTATTGGTTAATTATTCGTCTGTGTCGGCCGATAACAACTAAACTAAAGTGTCAGTACTTTTTATAAGGGTAATCTTTCACGATGAAAGCTAAGGGAATAGTGCTTCTGGTCTTAGTCGTTATGGGGCTCTTATCGATCAACTGGTGGGGTGGCAAGGCGCCCGCTACCGAACCACCCATTAAGTTAAAAATAGCAACCTCTACCACGCCCCTGAGTGCCCCGCTGATCATCGCCAGGGAGCTTGAGCTGTTTAAGCCCTACAACCTGGATATCGAACTTATTCCACTGCGCGGTGGTCACCTCTGTTTTCAGGCGATGATACAGGGCGTTGCGGATCTGGCGACCAGCTCGGAAACCGTGATAATGTTCAACGGCTTTCAGCGCAGCGACTTTCGATTGCTGGCAAGTTTTGTCGAGTCGGATAACGATCTCAAGCTACTCACCCTCAACGATGAACAACCCAAGAGCATCACCCAGCTCAGCGATAAGAAGATAGGCATGGTCAAAGCCAGCTCCAGCGAGTTCTTTGCCGATGCGTTCCTGATCATCAGTGGTCATCAACAGCAGGATTTTCAGAAGGTATTCATGTCCCCCCAGGCGTTAGGGCCAGCGCTGCTGGCCGGTGACGTCGACGCCATCTCGGTATGGGAACCCTTCGGCTATAAGCTGATCGAAGAGCATGGCGATGCCATCTACCAGTATCCGGGTAAAGGGATCTACAACCTCTCATTCAACCTGGTCACCTCGGCGGTCAACGCCAGGCTACATGAAAAGCAGCATGCTGATATTCTGCGGGCGTTAAAGAGTGCACAAAACTTTATTAATCAGCACCCTCAAAGTGCCAAGCAGATCATCAGCGACTATCTGGATATCTCCTTGTCCGAACTGGAGTGGGCGTGGAATGATTACGTATTTCGGCTATCTTTAAATAACTCACTGATCTCAAATTTACATGCGCAGGCACGCTGGGCCATTGCCAGCGGCGCCGTCGATGCACAGACCACCCCGGATTTTAGGCTGCTTCTGGATGATTCAGCACTCAAGCAGGCGCTCGATAACTAGGACGTTAACAGCAAATGATGATCAATACCCGGTTGAAATTGTTGCTCTTTATCAGCCTTTTTCTGACAACTACCATACTGTTAACCTTTGCCGGGCTGAGACACATACAGCAGGAGAACCTGCAGCAGCTTTCCCATATCATGCAGCTGGAAAGCAGCATAGACGTGCTCAGGAGCCGGCTCTGGGCCCTGCAGGAGTTTCAGGATGAAGAGGTGTTGACCCAGACCCTCAACGCTCATCAACAGCTCAAAGCCAAGCTTGCCGAGGCGCAGTTCTTGGCGCCCGCAACCAAAGTATTAACCACCAATTTGAATCGTCAGGCGGACAGCCTGGCCGCACTACTCAAACTCACCCAGCAGCATATGAGCTCGCCGGCACAACGGGGCATCACCTCCGCCCGCGGCATGTTAACCACCCGGTTTAACATCACGATACAGTCGATGAGTGAAGATCTCACCAGTCTACAGCGTCTGGTGATCGACAGCCTGGCCGAGCAGCAATCGCAGATCCTCTCGTCCACGATTCTCTTCCTGCTGGCAGGCTCAGTCATCTCGCTGCTGGTTACCATGTCGACTCTCAAGGCATTCAGAGAGAGCCTGCACCGCATGAAGATGGGGATCAGCAAACTCAGCCAGGGGGATCTGGACAGTCATATCGAGATAGTCCACCAGAACGAGCTGGCGATACTGGCGCAGAAATTTAACGCCATGACCCACAAGCTCAAGGAGACCACCATACGCAAGGAGGCACTTCAGGGCGAAGTGGCGGCGCAGACCAAGCAACTCAAGCGCCAGACTCAAAAGCTCAAGTATGTGGCGGAGCACGACGATCTCACCGGCCTCTATTCCCGCAGCGCCTTCGAGCGCCAGATAGATACCGCCATCGCCCGCTGTCAACGCACCCAGATGCACGCCGCCATGTTGTTTATCGATCTGGATAAATTTAAGCAGGTTAACGACAGCCTGGGCCATGACAATGGCGACAAGGTGCTGTCGACGGCGGCGAGACGTATACAGAGTGCGGTGCGAAGCTCAGACATCTGCGGCCGCCTGGGGGGAGATGAATTCGTGGTCTGGCTCGAACCCATCAACGACATCGAAGAGGTGACCATAGTGATCGATAAGATCATACGTCAGATCTCACCACCTATCGTCTGTGGCCGCACCACGGTTTCACTCACCGTCAGCATAGGCGTGGCCATGTATCCGCGCGACGAACTCTCCCGTCTCAGCCTGATCAAAGTCGCCGACGACAACATGTACCAAGCCAAGCAGGTTAAGGGGAACAGCCACCGCTTTACCGAGCAGGTAGCCCGCCAGGTTGACAAACACCAGGTAGACGAGAGTCAAATAGATGAAAGCCAGGTGGGCTAGTTGGCCCGCAGCGACAGTCGCCGCTGCAACTGCTTGAGATTAACCCGGATAAGTAGCAAGCAAATCAAGCCGATAAGATAAAGACTCGGCTCTATCACCTCAGATTTCACCGACCAATAAAAATGGATAGGTGCCAGCAAGGCCACCAGATAGACCCAGTTATGCAGCTGTTGCCAGCGACGCCCCATGGCGCGTTTGACCTTTGCAAAGGAGGTGATCGCCAGCAGCACCAAGATAAGATAGGCGGTGGCGCCTACCAGAATATAGGGGCGCTTAACAATCTCACTCAGCAGCAGTTGCCAGGCGAACAGCAAATCCAGACTCAAGAAGGCCAAGATATGTAAGCTGGCATAAGCAAACACATACAGGCCCACCAAGCGCCGGGTTTGCATCAAGAGGCCTAACTTAAAGTGTTTCGCCACCGGCGAGATCAGCAGCACGGCGATCAGAGAATTGATCGCCCCCATCCCGGTGTAGTGGATGATGTACTGTACGGGGTCGCCCCCAAGCTGGTCATTTAATACGCGCCACACCAGCACCACCAAGGGCACCAGGGCGATAAGATGAAAAGCTATCTTTAAGGGCAACAGATGCCTGGCTTGCAATCGAAACAAAGGCTTCTCCTTACTGGGTCACTTTAATAAATGAAGGCTTAATAGTACTGCCGCAGGTTCATCCCCTTATAGAGATGGGCTACCTGCTCGCCATAACCATTAAAGGGCAAGGTTGCGATACGCTGGGCCGAGAAGATCCCGCCCTCACCTATGCGACGCTCCGTCGCCTGAGACCACCTTGGATGGTCCACCTCAGGGTTCACGTTGGCGTAGAAGCCATATTCGTGAGGCGCCAACTGATTCCAGCTGGTGGGTGGCTGCTTGTCCATCACGCGGATCCGCACCACCGACTTGATGCTCTTGAAACCATATTTCCAGGGCACCACCAGACGGATGGGCGCGCCGTTTTGCGGCGGTAGCGTCTTGCCATAGAGACCGACGGCCATAAAGGCAAGCTCGTTGGTTGCCTCATCCAGCCTTAGCCCTTCGACATAGGGGTAATGTATACCGCCGCCCATCAAACGGCTCTTCTGCCCCGGCATCTGGTCGGGATCGAACAGGGTCTCAAAGGCAACATGGGTCGCGCCCGCCTTGACCCCGGCCTTAGCCAGCAGCGCCTTCAGGGGAAAGCCCACCCAAGGGATCACCATAGACCAGGCCTCGACGCAGCGCAGGCGATAGATGCGCTCCTCCAGTGGCAGCAACTTGGTCAGATCTTCCAGATCCAGTGTCAGCGGGTTGTCTACCATGCCCTCTACCCTCAGCGTCCAGGGATCCACCTTAAAGCCTTGAGCATTCTCGAAGGGATCTGTCTTGCTGGTACCAAACTCGTAGTAGTTATTATGGGTGGTCACCTTCTTCTCGGGGGTGAGGATCTCCTGTTGGCCGTAAGCCTTGTTGCCGCTAAAGGCTAACGGATGCGTCACAAAGGGGGCGTGGGGCTCAGATTTACCGAACAGATCAAACAGCCCTGCCTGCACCTGACCAGGTATGCTTGCCCCCAGTGCGCCGAGGCCGAGCGCCTTGATGATGTTGCGTCTATCGTTAAATACCGCCTCTGGCGTGACGTGCGCACTCTTCTCTTGCCAAGCCTTTCTTCCTGTACCCATGATGCCCTTCGCCATATCTGTTACCACCTTTTATCCATTGCGTTTCAGCCCATGCTTAATTAGATAGTCAAAACCCTTAAAAAATTTCACCTAAATAATATTTAACGAACAAGTGTTCGTCATTTGCCCTATCTCCCCTTGAACCTGCACTGGCCTCGTGAGAGGCTTAACGCCAAGCTTATAACGGGTATCGACTATGTTGACAGAACTTCCTTTATCTCTCCCACAAATCATCGCCTTAGGCGCGGTGGCCATGTTAGCACTACTGATCGGTGCCCTGCTCAATCAGCGACTCACCCGAAATAAGTGGCAGAGGGTCAGAGAGGAGCTAGTCCAGGAGCACACCACGGCCATCGCGCTGCTGGAAGCCTCCCTGGAAGAGAAGCGTAGCGATATCGCCCAGCTCAACCAGAAGCTTGAACACCAGATTAATCTACTCGGCATGAGCCAGGCCCAGGCCCAGCGCGCAGACGATCTCGAGCAGCAGCTCCAACAGAGCCAACGTAAACAGATGGAGACGCAACTGGCCCTGTCCAAGTCTAATGCTATTCAGCAGACCCTGACGGTAAAGTTTGAGACAGAGCAGCAGGCACTGGAAGACAAGATTAAGCACCTGCATGAATCAGAGACCCGCCTGACCCAACAGTTTGAAAATCTCGCCAACAAAATTTTTGATGCTAAGGCGCAGCGTATACAGCATGAGAGCGAGCAACAGCTCTCTAATGTGCTGTCTCCCTTCAAACAGCAGCTTGAAGGTTTTAGAAAGCAAGTCCAGGAATCTTACACGGTTGAGCAAAATGAACGTAGCGCCCTCAAGCATCAGCTGGAATCGCTCAAGGCGCTAAATCTGCAGATGAGTCAGGATGCCATCAACCTCACCAAGGCACTTAAGGGCGACAACAAACAGCAAGGCAACTGGGGCGAAGTGATCCTCGAGCGCGTGCTGCAAGAGAGCGGCCTCAGAGAGGGTCACGAGTATGAGACCCAGCAGGATCTCAAACACGACAACGGTAAACGCTTCAAGCCCGACGTGATAGTACATCTGCCGGAAAACAAAGATGTGGTGATCGACGCCAAGATGTCGCTGGTGGCCTACGAGCGTTACTTCAACAGCGAAGATGAGACCGTCAAGGCGGCCGCTATCAAGGAGCACTGCCTGTCTATCCGCAACCACATCAAGGGCCTCAGTCAAAAGGATTATCAAGCGCTTCACGGCTTAACAAGCCTGGATTATGTGCTAATGTTTATTCCATTGGAGCCCGCGTTCCTGTTGGCACTCGAGCATGAGCCCAGCCTGATCAACTATGCGCTGGAGAACAATATCATGCTGGTGAGCCCGACAAACTTGCTGGTGGCGCTGCGTACCATCAACAACATCTGGCGCTATGAATATCAGAACCAGAACGCCCAGCTGATTGCCAAGCAGGCGGGTAAGATTTACGACAAGTTATGCGGCTATCTCGAAGACATGGAAAAGATTGGCCGCGCGGTGGAGTCGCTGGACAAGCACTACCAGGCGGCCATGGGCAAGCTGAGCACGGGGAAGGGCAACCTGATCCGCCAAGCCCATCAGATGCAGCAGATGGGGGTCACCACCAACAAGCAGCTGGATAATCAGTTGCTCGACAAGGCTCTCAGCGACCACCTGGAGCATGACATAAAACTGAATTGATCCGGCGTTACACTGTAAATGGGTAAGTAGATGGGTAAATCTGCGTCATTGGACGAATCGAGCACTGCAGGAAAACAAGGATAGGAAGACAATGCCAAAGCGGTTAGGCACACTTTTTCAGGCAAAACGTTATCTCCTCTTAGGCTTAGGGGCGCTCATCCCCATGACGCTGTCCGCCGCCAGCTTAACCCCAATCCAGCAGCGCTACCTGGATGCCAGAGAGGCCCTGGATAAGGGCCAACTAGACAGCTATCAGGCGCTGAGAAAGCAACTCAATGGCTATCCCCTCACCCCATATCTCGACTACCACGCCGAGATAGATAGCATTCTCGACGCGCCGGGTGCTAAGGCACTGGAGTCTATGGCGCGCTTCGATGGCACACCGCTCTATAACAGCGCCCGTCACCGCTATCTGGAAAATGCCGGTAAGCAAAAACATTGGCAAGATTTTCTCGCCATGAGCCCTGAGCTGCCCCGCAGCATCAACTTACAGTGTTATTACTACCGCGCCCAGCTAAGCCAGGGCGATAAGGCCGCAGCCTTCGACGGCGCCGAGAAGCTCTGGCTCCACGGCCATTCGCGCCCAAAGGAGTGCGATCCCCTGTTTAACGCCTGGGAAAAGGCTGGCCATCGCAGCCAATCTCTGCTCTGGTCGCGCATGCTACTGGCCTTCAACGGTGGCGAGTATGGCCTACTCAAGTATCTTGCCAGTAAGGTCACCGCCCACCAGAAAGAGGCCAAGCAACTCCTGGCCGTCTATCAAGATCCCCGCAGCCTGAGGCACACCAAACGCTTCAAGGTTAAGGCCGCCATCTATGGTGATATCGTCGATGCCGGTCTCAGACGTCTGGCCCGAAAAGATCTTGTTAAGGCAGTCAGCCTGTTTACTAAGTATGAAAAGGCCCATCGCTTCAGCGACTATCAGGGGCAGAAACTGGCACGCTACCTGATGAAACGGGCCCTAGTTGCTCAGGAGACAGAGCTCAAAGCCTTCGTCGACAGTCGCCTGCCCAAGACAGACAGCGACGATCTTAAGGCGCTGCGCCTGCGCTGGGCGATTCGAGAGGCGGACAATCAGAGTCTGGACAACTACCTGCCCCTGCTAAGCGAGGCTAAGCGGCAGAAGGCTCGCTGGCAATATTGGATAGCCAGGCGTCAGATGGAGACAGGTACAGAGATGGCCGAGACCGCGCTGCCGAGCTTAAGTAAACAACGCAACTTCTACGGCTTTACCGCGGCCGACCTTATATCGACCTCGATAAACCTGGCGCAGATAGACACACAGCTCGATGACAGCCTGACGCCACAGCTCGCCCAAGACCCAGGCCTTGCCCGGGTCGAAGAGCTGTTGGCGCTGGATAAAAAAATCGATGCCCGCGCCGAATGGGTGTTGCTGCTTGGCCGCCATCCACAGAACAAACAGGCGCAGTATGCCCTGCTGGCTCAACGCAACCGGTGGCACGATCTGACCGTGCAGGCCAGTATTCAGGGCCAGCTGTGGAACGACATGACGCTGCGCTTTCCCTACGCCGCCGACGAGGCCTTCAAGGCCGCCAGCAAGAGCGCCAAGGTTGATATCGATGAGATCCGCGCCATCGCCCGCAGGGAGTCCGCCTTCTATCCCTACGCCACATCAGGCGTGGGCGCCCGCGGCTTGATGCAGCTGATGCCGGCTACGGCAAAGGAGACCGCCCGTAAGCACGGCATGAAATACAGCGGCAGCAAGAGCCTCTACGACGTCTCCTTCAATACTGCATTGGGAAGCCGTTACTACAAGTCGCTACTGGACAAGTTCGATGGCAATCGGGTGCTGGCTACTGCCGCCTATAACGCAGGCCCCCACAGGGTAACCCGCTGGTTAGAGCAGAGCCAGGGCAAACTAGATGTGTATGCCTTTATCGAGTCTATCCCCTTCACCGAGACCCGCGAGTATGTGCAGGCGGTGCTCAGTTATCGCGCCATCTACCAGGCGAGACAGCAAAAACCTATCGCCCTCTTCTCCGCCGAGGAGCTAGCGTTCAAGTATTAACCCTTCATCAGCTGCTTAGTTAGCCTCTTGATAAGTCCAACTGGCCGTCAAGAGGCTGGCGCTTATATGAAACCTTTGCCTCACCTCGCTACGCGTAACAAGCCCCCACAATAGGCCCCGCAGTCCCCCCGATAATAGTACAGAGGATATGTCAAAATTCTGGCAAAACTCAGAGCAATATTTCTCTTAAGAAAAAGAAGAAAAAAGCTGGCCAATCATAGACTTCTGCCTCATAGTTAAAGGTCATCATCATGGTGACTTTCGACTTTATTCTTTGATTAATACCTGCTCGCCATTAAGGAGTTCCATGTCTCATACCAACATCACGGCGATCTTAAACCAGCTGCAACGAGTGCTGTTGGGTAAACCCCATCAGATAAAATTGGCCCTCACCTGTATCCTCGCCAAAGGACACCTTCTTATCGAAGATCTGCCCGGCATGGGCAAGACCAGCCTATCCCAAGGGATGGCTCAGAGTCTGGGGCTGAGCCATCAGCGCATCCAATTTACCAGCGATATGCTGCCGGCGGATATTCTCGGCGTCTCCATCTTCGATAAGGAGCAGTCCCAGTTTGTGTTCCATCCAGGTCCCATCTTCAAGCAGATGATCCTGGCCGATGAGATCAACCGTGCCAGCCCAAAGACCCAGAGCGCGCTGCTCGAAGCCATGGCCGAGCAGCAGATCTCGGTCGATGGCGTTACCCACGCCCTGCCCAGCCCCTTCTTCGTGATCGCTACCCAGAACCCCAGCGAGCAGTCGGGTACCTTTCCCCTGCCAGAATCCCAGCTCGACCGCTTCATGATGCGGATCTCCATCGGCTATCCCGATGAGACCGCCGAGATGGCCATGCTGAAGGGGGAAGATATCTCGCCGCAGCTGCAACACCTGCCCGCCTGTGTCGACCCACTCACCCTGATTGAGCTGCAGTCTCAGGTGAGTAAGGTTAAGGCCTCTGAGGCGCTGCTCAACTATATTCTCGCCCTGGTAAAAGGCTCGCGCAAGCTCAACGAAGGTTACGGGCTATCACCCAGGGCCAGCAAGGCGCTGCTCAACGCCGCCAAAGCCTGGGCCTTCATTCAGGGACGCAACTATCTGGTGCCCGACGATGTGCAGGCGGTATTTGCCGCCGTGGCCGAACACAGGCTAAGACACACCAGTCAGCAACAGGGTGAGGCCCTCTCCCAGCGCCTGCTCGCCAGCACCAACCCCATCTTGTAAGCCTCACTTATTAAGCCCATGGCCAGGATGAAGACGAAGAGCAGTAGATTAACAGCATGGTGGCAGGCCTGGATCGCCAGACGCCTGCCCGCCAGCACTAAGGTGACCCTGGCCCACCGCAGCATATTTATCCTACCCACGGGTTTTGGCCTCTTCTGGCTGCTGTTTGTGGTCTTGCTGTTTCTTTTTGGCACCAACTATCAGAATAATTTGGTGATCGGGCTTTCTATCTTGCTGCTCAGCCTGTTCAACACCTGCATCATCTACAGCTATCGTAATCTGGCGGGCATGACATTAGAGGCGAAAACCGGGCCCGAGGTCTATGCCGGCGAGACCCTGCTCTATGGCATCTCACTCCATGCCAAACAGGTGCAACATCAGGTGGAACTCAGCTATGATAAGACCCAGGTACAGACCATAGACAGGGTAGATGATAAGCCCCAAGAAGCGCTGATCCCCCTGAGCAACAACCAACGAGGCTGGATCGCTCCCGGCCGCCTCAAGGTAGAAAGCCGCTATCCGCTGGGGCTTTGCCGGGCCTGGTCCCATGTGGATCTCGCCAATGCGCAGATCGCCTTCGCCCAGCCCAAGGCGGGCCAATATGAGCTCAGCGCCGAGCAGCAAGGCGACGATCATCAGGCGAAGGATATGGGTAAGAGCGTCATAGGCGTCGAGGAGTTTCGCGGCCTCAAGCCCTTCGTCACCGGCGAGTCGCTCAATCAGATCGCCTGGAAACAGCTGGCCCAGGGCCGCGGCATGCTCACCAAAGAGTTTGAGCAGCCCCAGAGTGCACCACAATGGCTGACCTTAGACACAAACGCACCGATAGAGGAGCAACTTAGCATGCTGACCTGGGCGGCAGATAGGCTTGCTGCCAAGGGACAGGTCTTCGGCCTCAAGCTACCGAACAAAACATTAGCGCCCGCCAGCGGCGAGCAACACAGACGTTTAGTGCTCGCCACTCTCGCCGTCTATCCTGTCGCCGTCTATCCTGAGCATCTGGAGAGTCCCCATGGCCGATAGCAAGAGCGAAAACATCGGCCGTCAAAGCCTGCTCTGGTTGCTGCTGGTTAACCTCTGCGTGCTTGCGCCCCTCTACGATAAGATGACCCCCTGGAGCATGGCCATCTGCGCCATCTGCCTCCTATGGCGGGTGGGGATCTTTGCCGGTAAGGTGGCCAAGCCACCGAGATACCTGGTCACCACATTGGCGATCGCCTCCGCTGTCACTCTCGCCTTAGTCACGACGCAAATAGGCCTGCTTAACGGTTTGATCAATTTGCTGATCTTGGGCTATGCCCTTAAGTATATCGAGATGCGCGACAGACGCGACGTGCGCGCCGTGGTGCTGGTGGGCTTCTTCCTCATCGCAGTCACCCTAATCGAGAAGCAGAGCCTCTGGTTTACCCTGCAACTGACACTGGTCGCCACCATTAACATCTGTGTGCTGGTCAGCCTCTATCTTAATGCCAGCTCCATTCGCCGCACCGCCAAGCTTGGTGCCAAAATCATGCTGCAGAGCCTGCCATTGGCGATTGTATTGTTTATGGTGCTGCCCAGACTGCCACCACTCTGGCTTGTGCCTAACCCCAAGAATGCCACCACAGGACTCAGTGACGAGCTCTCTTTCGGCGATATCGGCAAGCTGACCCGCTCCAGCGCCCTGGCCTATCGCGTCACCTTCGATAACCGCCGTCCTGCCAACAATCAGCTCTATTGGCGCGCCCTGGTGCTGGATCACTATGATGGCAAGACCTGGACCCAAGACCCAGGCATCAAGACGCTGCAACGACAACTCACAGTGTCAAACGCTCGCCCTAGCCCCAAAGGCACCTCGATAAATTATGAGGTGATCGCAGAGCCGAGTTACCAAAACTGGCTCTTCGGCCTAGATCTCGCCTACACCAATACCAGGGAGATCCTTGAGCTGCCAGATGGCCGCCTCTACGCCAAGGCGCCCCTGAGTCAAAAATACCAGTATCGAGTCTCCTCCTATCCAGAGGCGAAACTGGATCCTCGTCTGTCACCTGAGCTTAGACGCCGCAACCTGCAGTTACCCCCAAATTCCAATCCAAGATCTCAGACTCTGGGGCTTGAGTTGAAACGCGACTACCCGCAACCCGAGCGGCGCCTTAACGCCATCATGACGTTGTTTAACGAGTCGCCCTATTTCTATACCCTGGAGCCGCCTAGGGTCGGCCCACAGCAGATCGATGACTTTCTGTTTGAGAATCGCGCCGGTTTCTGCGCCCACTACGCCAGTGCCATGGTGTTTCTCGCCCGCCAATCAGGCCTGCCAGCCCGCATGGTCACGGGTTATCAGGGCGGAGAGTGGAATCAGGCCGGCGGTTACCTCAGCGTCTATCAATATATGGCCCACGCCTGGGTCGAGGTCTGGCTCGAGGGCAAGGGCTGGACCCGCTATGACCCCACCGCCATGATCGCCCCCGAGCGGGTCGAGGCAGGCTTCGATGCCATGTTCTCCCCCGAGCAGAGCTATCTGATCAACAACCCCTTTAGCAGCCTGAGGCTGCGTCAGTATCCCCTGCTCAATAACTTGCGCATGTCCCTGGCGAGCATAGATTACTACTGGAGCAAGTGGGTACTGGGCTTCGATGAAGAGAGACAAAGCCAGCTGCTCAAGGAACTGCTGGGCGAGATCAACGCCACCAAGCTGGCGATCTTCATCATCGCCTCCTTCAGCGTCATCGCCCTGTTTATCGCCTACAGCGTTGGCCTGCTGCGCTTTACTCGCCATCCGGATCCTGTCGTCGCGGGTTTTGAGCAGATAGGCGCCATGCTGGCCAAACGCGGCCTGCCCCGTGCTCAGGGTGAGTCGGTCGATGCCTATCAAACGCGAGTACTCGCCGCCGCGCCCGAGCTGAGCGAGCCCATGACACGATACACCACAAGTTATATGACCCTTAAATATCGCGCCCCCTCACCAAAAGCCAGCAAGCAGCTTAAGCGCCAGCTGAAACAGGATCTGCGCCTCCTGCGCCTGGCTATCCTCAGGCTCAAGGGCAACTTAGCTACCAGCGAAAACACAGATTAGTGGCCACATAAATACAAATTAGTTCGATAACGTCAGGATGCTTGTTCAGGTGTTGTTGATGCAGGCTAATCCTCAAGCAAAGCCATTGAAAATGTGTGAAAAATAAGCATAAACTGGGCTAACATATCGAATTACGCCGTTATTATACGGCGAGCATTGGCCGGATAACCCAGATGTCCTAGAATGGCCACAGAACAACGAAATGGATAAGTGATCTCATGCTGTATTTGGTGCAATCGAATCGAATGGAAGCTTTGGCAGAGCTGCTCGCCAACGAGCTACAGACGCCCCTGCCGGGTCAGTCGCCGCTGAGCAATGAGCAGATCTTGGTCCAAAGCCCCGGCATGTCCACCTGGCTCAGGCTCGCCATCGCCAAGCAAAATCAGGTCGCGGCGGCGCTGGAGTTCCCCCTGCCGTCGAGTTTTATCTGGCAACTCTGCCACCAGCTGCTGCCGGATGTTCCCAAGGAGAACGCCTTTACCAAACCGGCGATGACCTGGAAGCTGATGGAGCTGCTGCCAGGCCTCCTGTCTCAGGAGGTGTTTACCCCGCTGGCAAACTATCTGAAAGACGATGCCATACTCACAGACAGCGCGGCGCCGCACTCGTTAAAACTGTTTCAGCTTTGCAGCCAGATAGCCGACATCTTCGACCAATATCTGGTCTATCGCCCCGACTGGATCTTGGCTTGGGAACAGGGTGAGGATCGACTGCCCCCCAAGGAGCGTCCGCTAGCGGCCAACCAGCAGTGGCAAAGCCTGCTGTGGCGCGAACTTATCCACTACAATCATCATACGCTGAACCAGAGCCGCTATCACAGGGCGAACCTGCACCAGGCGCTATTTGATGCCTTAAGCGATCCCCAGTGCGATCTTAGCAAGTTGCCGCCGCGCCTGTTTGTCTTTGGTATCTCCTCCATGGCGCCGCAGACCCTGGAAGTACTCTACTTTTTGGCCAAACGGATCGATGTGGTGATGCTCAACTTAAGCCCCTGCCAACACTATTGGGGCGACATAGTAGATCCTAAGCTCAGGGCGCGAATGGCGCTGCAATATGGCGACAAGCAGCAACTCGCCATCGATTGGGAGAGTAAGCTCGAGGTGGGTAATCCCCTGCTGGCCAACAACGGTAAGATGGGCCGCGAGCTGTTAGACCTTATCTTGGAACTGCCGGAAAACGATACCAACTTCAACTTCGAGTGCTATCAAGACCCAGGCTCAAACACCCTGCTCCACGGCGTGCAGCAAGATATCTTGGAGCTTTGCACCCGGGGCGAAACCCTAGGACCGGACGCCGAACTCTATCTCACCACCAAAGGCAGACGAGTACTTAAGATTGACGATGATTCCCTGACCCTCAGAAGCTGTCACAGCCCACTGCGGGAGCTTGAGACCCTGCACGATCATCTGCTGGAGCAGTTGTCGCAATCGGATGGTCTCGCCCCCAAAGATATCGTGGTGATGATGCCAGATGTGGCGGCCTACGCGCCCTACATAGATGCGGTATTTGCCTCCAAGCGCGGTGATCATTTTATCCCTTACGCTATCGCCGATCGCGGCGCGGCCCAGGAATCACCGCTGATCAACAGCTTCCTGCACCTGCTAGATCTCAACAAGAGCCGCTTCGCCCTGACGGACATCTTAGGCATACTCGAGGTGCCCGCCGTGATGCGCCGATTCGACCTGGACGATGATGATCTCCTGCTTATCCGCCGCTGGCTGGAGCAGGCGGGCGTGCGCTGGGGACGGGATGAGCACAGCCGTCAGGCGCAGCAGCTGCCTGCCTTCGAACACAACTCCTGGGCCTTTGGTATCAAGCGATTGATCTTGGGCTATAGCTTCAGCGATGAGGCCCCCATCTATCATGACAGCCTGGCCCTCCCCGGTGTCGAGGGGCAGTCTGCCCAGGCTCTGGGTAAACTGCTTAATTTTATCGAGGCAATCGACGAGTTTAACCTGGCGCTTGGCGAGCATTGCCCCTTAAGCGTGCGCATCACTCAGTTGCAATCACTGGTGGAGACCTTCTACGACTGTGTCGATGAGGAGCTGAGTCAGAAACAGGAGCTTTTACAGGCAATCACCCGTCTGGATGAGGAGCTCACCGCCACACAGTATCAGAGCGAACTCGAACTTGAGGTGATGCAGAACTGGTTTACCCGTCACCTCACCGAGTCCCGAGTGGGACAGCGCTACCTGGCCGGTAGCGTCAACTTCTGTACCCTGATGCCGATGCGCTCCATCCCCTTTAAGCTGGTCTGTCTGCTGGGCATGAACGATGGCGTCTACCCCAGGGTACAGCACCCAGTCGGCTTCGACCTGGTAGCGCAAGAAGGGCCACGTAAGGGCGACCGTTCCCGCAGGCTGGATGACAGATACCTGTTCCTCGAGGCGCTGCTCTCTGCCAGAGAGCAGCTCTACATCAGCTATATCGGCCATAGCGAGCGGGATAACAGTGAGCGCATCCCCTCTATGCTGGCGTCCGAGCTCATCGAATACTGTCAGCTCTGCTATTTGCCGGAAAATTGTGCCCACCTGCTGAACGGGGCTAATGCAGATGACACAAGCACAGCAGATATTGCAAAAATCGAGCAGGCCATCTTAGACCAGCTAATCATCACCATGCCGCTACAACCCTTCGATGAACGCCTCTATCTGGCAGACGAGTCTGAAGGCGCAGAGTCTGAAGGCGCAAATAGTGAGCCAAGACGTCTTCGCCAGAGCTATAGCGAGCAGTGGTGCCCTAGCGCCCTTACTGAGCAGGATAAGCAGCACGACGGGGAGCAGGGTGCCAAGCCAGCAAGTGCTGGTCATTTCATCGAGGCGCCGCTGAATCTGGTCGCCGATGAAGATAAGGGCGAGCCGCTTGAGCTCTCGGCGCTGATCCGTTTCTACCGCAATCCGGCGCAGTATTTCTTCAATCGCACCCTCAAGCTGGATCTTAATCTCAGCATACAGGCGGATGAAAATGATGAGCCCTTCGCCCTCAATCCCCTGTCTCGCTATCAGCTGCAATCGACCCTGATAGAAGATGCGGTCAAATCCGGCGATGAGCGGCCATCGAGTGAGTTGCTAGAGCGCTTGCGGCTCTCGGGGCAGTTGCCCCTTGCCCCCTTTGATGATCTCCTGCTTAAACAGTATCAGCACGATATTCGCGCCTTGGTCGGTCGCACCCTCTATCTACAGGGAGAGAGCAGCCATACCCAGGATATCGACCTGCTGTTGAGCGATAGCGCCGCTACGGCTCTGGTTGGGCGAATCGACGGCGTCAGCGCCAAGGGGCTGGTCAACTACCGTCCGGGAACGGCAAACGCAAGGGATCTGATCCGCGTCTATCTGCGTCATCTTTGTCTTAACGCTAGTCTTAACACCTGTCTTAACGCCAGCCTCAAAACCAGTCTTAGCGACAATACCAACATGGAAAGCCATGAAGCAACGCCCTGGCAGCGCCACAGCTATCTGCTCGATATCGGCCATTTCCACGCCTTCGCGCCGATAACGCCCGAGCAGGCGCTCAATCAGCTCTCGCTCTGGGCCGAGCATTATCATCAGGGGCAGAGCCAGCCCCTGCCCTTCATGCCAAGAACCGCCTTTGCCTATGTCGAGGCCGAGGGTGATCATATAGAGAAGCTGATCGCCGCCCAGCCACAATGGCTGGATGAACAATCTAACCTGGGCGAAGGACAGGAGGCTCACTATCAGCGGCTGTTTGCTTTCCCCGATGACTTTAGCGAGACAGGCTTTGGCACCATCGCCAGCACGCTGCTCTCACCCATGCTGAGTCTCTATCACAAGGCGCCGCTGAGCGAGTTGGCCGATTTCGTGGAGGGCCAATAAGATGGCGACACAGACACTGGATCCCCTAAGCCTGCCGCTGTCGGGTACTCGGCTCATCGAGGCCAGCGCGGGTACCGGCAAGACCTACACCATCGCCGGACTCTATGTGCGCTTATTATTGGGCGATAGCCAGCGCGCGCCGCTAAGCTGCGAGCAGATCCTGGTGGTGACCTTTACCAACGCCGCCACCCAGGAGCTTAGGGATCGTATCCGCAAGAAGATCCAGCTGGCCTACCGCGCCTTTCTCGGCATGGAGGTGGATGATCCGCTGATCAACACACTCTATTCTGAGGCTGAGGCCGAGCCCGAGGCGCGAAGCCAGGCGCTGAAGCGCCTGGATCTCGCGCTCAAGTCGCTGGATGAGGCGGCGATTTTTACCATTCATGGTTTCTGTCAGCGCATTCTGTCGGACATGGCGTTCGAATCATCCCTGCTGTTTGAGTCTGAATTTACCCTGGACGACAGCGAGTACTTGCACCATGCGGTGCGCGACTTCTGGCGAGAGGCCTGCTATCCGCTGCCCGGCTATCTGGCGCAGATCATCAGCAACAAGTTTAGCGATCCAGACAGCCTGACCAAGCAGCTAAGGCCGCTACTCGGCGCCAATCAGGCCAGCGTCTCGCCGACACCCGAAGCCTTCAGTCAGGTATCGGAGCGCCTGAGTCAGAGCCTTTCGAGACTCAGGCTTATCTGGCCGCGCGAGCGCGAAGCCACTCTTGAGCTGCTCAAGACGCTGCCGCTCAACGGCACCCGCTTTGGCAAGAAAGATCAGGGCTATCCCAAGCTAGAGACCTTGTTCGCCGCCATGGATAACTGGGCGGCTCAGCCGCTCTCCCTGCCCGACAGCAAGGTACTAGGGGCCTTGGCCTTAGGCGACCTCAAGCTCAACAAGGGCGGCGAGATCCCAACGCCGGAGCAGGCGCCGCTGCTTGCCCATATAGAGCGCGTCACAGAAACCATAGACACCTTAGTGCCCAGCTTCCTCTATGGCGCCCGTGATGGGATTAAGCGCCGCTTTGCGGCGCAGAAACAGCTTAAGAATCTGCGCACGCCAGACGATCTGCTGATCGCCCTGGCCGATGCCCTGAGCGAAGAAACCGACCAGGAGCAGGCGCTGGCACGGGCCATCGCCAAGCGTTTCCCTATCGCCCTTATCGATGAGTTTCAGGACACAGATCCGCTGCAATATCAGATCTTCAGCCGCATCTATCAAGGCCAGCAGGTCTCGACCGATAGCGACCTCGGGCTTCTGATGATTGGCGATCCTAAACAGGCGATCTACGCCTTTCGCGGCGCCGATATCCACACCTATATCCATGCCAGGGGCCAGACGGAAAACCACTACAGCCTGGACACCAACTACCGCTCCAGCCAGGCCATGGTCGAGGCGGTCAATCAGCTGTTCTCAAGGAGCGACGATCCCTTTATCAGCCAGGCGATCCCCTTTGAGCTCATCAAGCCATCGCCCAAGGCGGCAGAGAAGCGCCTGGTCGAGAAGGTATCCCAAACGAGCGCGCTACGGCTTAAGCTACTCGGCGAAGATCCCAACGCCGGGCTCAATAAGGCCAGCGCCCGCAGCCAGTTGGCCGAAGATGCCGCCAACGAGATAGCCAGGCTGCTCAACGAGGCCCAGCGCGGCGAGTGTCTGAAACAGAATAAGCCACTCAAGGCAAAAGATATCGCGGTGCTTGTCAGGGATCGCAACGAGGCCGCCTATATCAAATCGGCGCTGAGTGCCCGGGGGATAGGCGCCGTCTTTCTCAGCCGCGACAGCGTATTCGATACCCTGGTGGCCAAGGAACTCGCCCTGGTGCTACTTGCCATCGCCAATCCCAAAGATGAGCGCGCGCTGCGAAGCGCCATGGCCACAGCCCTGCTGGGCTATGATGCCCAGGCGATCCATGCCTTTAACCTGGATGAAGATGTGCGTCAGCAGCAGCTCGAGGCCTTCGACAACCTGCATCACACCTGGCTCAAGCGCGGGATCATGCCCTGCATGATGGCCTTGGCGGCCGATACCCACCTCATCGAGCGTCTGCTGACTGCAGATGAGGGGCAGCGCCGCCTGACCGATTTCAGGCACCTCGGTGAACTGCTGCAACAAAAAGCGATGGAGCTCGACGGCATCAGCGCCCTGCTCAACTGGTATCAGCAGACGCTGATCGAGGTAAGCAGCACGGAAGAGGCCCAGCTCAGGCTGGAGAGCGAGCAGAATCTGGTACAGATAGTCACCATACACAAGAGTAAGGGACTGGAATATCCCATCTGTTTCCTGCCCTTCGTCAGCCTGGCCAGAGACAATCGCCGCAAACCGGCGCCCATGCTCTACCACGAGCAAGACGCCCTGGTGTGGGATATCGACCAGAGCGACGAGGGCTGGGCCAAATACAAGGCGGAGAATCTCGCCGAAGATCTGCGCCTTCTCTATGTGGCGCTCACCCGCCCGGTGCTCGCCTGCTACTGCTATGTCGCCAACCATTCGCGCTTTACCAAGCGTGACGGCATCAGCAGCCAGTTGTTCGAGACTGCCATAGGTTACCTTTTGGGCATAGAGACCAAGGCCTGCGAGTTTGCCGACATTCAGGCCGCCGCCCAGGCACTGGCGAGCGAGGCGATCTCGGTCGATTTGGTGGAAAGCGACGCGCCCAAACTAGACTTTGACCCTATCGACACTACCGATGCCGTCAAGCTGGCGCCGCGGCCACTTAGCCGCAGGCGCGAGATCCCCTGGCGGGTGGGCAGCTACTCTGGCCTGGTGAAACACTCGGCTCACGAACAGATCAGCCCAGGTATGGGTGATGAGGCCTTTCCCGAACTTGAGCAGTTAGCTCCCGACAGCGAGCAGCTGTCACGGTTCAGCTTCGAGCGCGGCGCCAACGCGGGGAGTTTCCTCCACTGGGTGCTAGAGCAGATAGACTTTACCCAGGCCGATACCAGTCTAGGCGATGAGCTGCCCAAGGCAATGGAGCGCTTCGGTATCGATAGCGAGTGGCAAGATATGCTGCATGCCTGGTATCTGGATCTGCTGCATGTGCCGCTCGATGGTGATGCGCTGCGTCTTGCGAGCCTAAGCCAGGCACAGAAACTGGTGGAGATGGAGTTTTACATGCCCATAGGCAAGCTCGATGCACCTGGGCTTAATCAGCTGCTGAGGCAGTATGGCTATAGCGCCGCACTGAATTTCGAGACCCTCGAGGGGATGCTCAAGGGCTTTATCGACTTAACCTTCGAATACCAGGGCAAGTTCTATATCGCCGACTATAAGTCCAATCATCTGGGGGATCACCTGAGTCACTATGAAAAGCCCGCCATGCTGCGGGCCATCGCAGGTCACCACTATGACCTGCAATACATCATCTATAGCCTGGCGCTGCATCGCTACCTCAAGCTACGCCTGCCCGGCTACCAGTATAACCAGCATGTGGGCGGCTGCTACTACCTCTTCCTTAGGGGCATGTCGGCCGACTCACCGAGTACCGGCGTCTATTACGACAAGCCTCCCCTTGGGCTGATCCAGGCCCTAGACACCCTGCTTAGCGAGGCAGAAACCAGCAAATCTCAAGCTGAGTCTCAAGCTGAGCCTGAGTCGCACTCGCCAACAGACAGGCAATCTGACATGCCATCAGGCCCAGCACAAGGAGAGCTAGACCTATGATCCAGCTAGCACAGCCACTTAGCCAGCTGCTTAAGCACTGGCAGCAGGAGGGACTGCTGACCCCATTGGATCGCCACTTTGCGCTGCAGATGCAAGCCCTACATAGCGATGGCGACGATCTCTTTACCCTGATCTGCGCCCTGCTCAGCCGTCAATTGTCTCAGCAACACACCTGTCTGCCCCTGACCCAGATAGACAGGAATAACCCGCTACATGAACAGCAGCCTCAGTGTCAGCTTGAGCTGTCACCCCAGGCACTGGCCGAGCAGTTGACTCAATATCAAGCCATTAGCCCGGCCGATGGTGAGCTAAACACCCCCTTGATCCTCGATGGCGACAGGCTCTACCTGCAGCGTTACTACCAGTTTGAGACTCAGGTGGCCGAACGTCTCACTCGCCTCAATCAGCCCATCAAAGTTGCCGCGCCAGACAAGGTAGCCAGCATACTGAATATTCTGTTTGCCGGTCAGGCCGAGAAGCCCGATTGGCAGAGGGTAGCCACCGCCACCGCCTTTAGCCAGAAGCTGGCGGTGATCACCGGCGGACCTGGCACGGGCAAGACCACGACTGTGACCAAGCTGTTACTGCTGCTCTGCCTGGAGCAGCAACTCACCATCAAGTTGGTGGCGCCAACGGGTAAGGCGGCCGCGCGCCTTAGCGAATCGATCAAGGCCTCCAAGGCGAGGCTGGCCCAGGAGCTGGCGCCCTATGGTGATGAGTTAGATCTTGAGCAACTTAAGCAGGTGCCCGAAGAGGCGGCCACCCTGCACCGTCTGCTGGGGGTGATCCCCGGCTCCCACAGATTCAGGCACCATAAGGACAATCCTCTCAGGCTAGATCTCTTGATCCTCGATGAGGCCTCCATGGTGGATCTGCCCATGATGCACAAGCTGCTGGCCGCGCTGCCGGAGCATGCCAGGCTCATTTTGCTTGGCGATCAGGACCAGCTCGCCTCGGTCGAGGCCGGCGCCGTGCTGGCTGATATCTGCGCCGGGCTCAAGCAAGCAGAAGCTCAGAGCATTGCCTCTATGAACATTGGCTCTCTGAACATTGGCTCTCTGAACGCTGAGATTCAGCAAGCAAATGGCTGGCGCATGCGCTACTCACAAGAGAAGGCAGCACTCCTGAGTCAGTTAACCAAGGAAGATCTCAGCGCCTATATCGATGCGCGCCCGGCACTGGGCGATAGTCTGGCCATGCTGATGCACAGCCACAGATTTAAGGGCGATGCCGGTATCGGCCAACTAGCAGGCGCCGTCAACCGCCGCGATCTGACGGGCATATTAAGTGTCTGGCAGAGAGGATACGAAGAGCTTAGCTGGCTTGAGCATCAACTCTCGCCCCAGGGCGACGCCGGACTCAAGGCCTTGATGGCACAGAGCGTCTACAAATATCGCCCTTATCTTGACTTGGTTTGTCACCTGGCCAACAAAGAGCAGGCTCAAGAAGTAGATAAAGAGGCAGATCAACAACTGGATCTGGACGAAATCGCCAACCAGATCATCACTCGCTTCAACGACTACCGTATCCTCTGCGCCATGCGCGCCGGCGAATATGGCGTCGAGGGGATCAATGCGGCGGTCACCCAGGCACTGAAGGATGCCCAGCTGATCCAGCCATCCAGCGAATTTTACGCTGGACGCCCTATCATCATTCAGAGTAACGACTATAACCTTGGGCTGTTTAACGGTGATATCGGGGTGATCCTGCCAGGCCACGGCCCCAGCCACCGCCTGATGGCCTATTTCGTTCAGGCCGATGGCAGCCTGCTCAAGGTGCTGCCCGCCCGCCTGCCGAGCCACGAGACCTGTTACGCCATGACGGTGCATAAGAGTCAGGGCAGCGAGTTTCAGCAGGTCGCCTTCGTCTTGCCGCCAAGGCCTAGCGTCGCCCAGCGTCAGTTGCTCACCAAGGAGTTGGTCTACACCGCCATCACCCGCGCCAAGGGACACTTTAGCTGTCTTGGCAGCCAGGCGGTGTTCGAGGCGGCCTGCAGCCAGGCGACCCTTAGGGCCTCGGGTCTGGCCCAGAGGTTGTGGCCGGCATGAGTCAAACCTTGTTCCAGCTGCTCAACCAGCGCCAGAGTGCCCATCCGAGGGCATTAGTGGTGGGTAACGGCATCAATCGCTATCGCCCTAGCAGTCAAAGTGACGAGCAAGCAACCAGCATCAACGCCTGGGATAAGATGCTCCTCAGCCTTTGGCGTGCCCACCAGGGCGATGAGGTAGCAAGCATCCCGGCTGGCATCGCCCTCACCGAGTTTTATGATGCGCTGGATCTCATCAGTAGTCAGCCCAACACGCAGCTACAGAAAGCGTTCTGTAACCTGATGGCCAGCTGGCAACCCCAGCGTCAACACCAACGAATGATTGCCTGGGCAGCGGCGAACAACACGCCTGTGCTGACCACCAACTTCGAACAGACCCTGGCGAAAAGTCACCAACTTAAGCTACATCATCTGCAGGCCAAACATTTTACCGACTTCTACCCCTGGTCCAGCTACTTCGCTAGCGCGCCCATCGCCTCGCCCACAGCGGAATTTGCCATCTGGCACATTAACGGCATGCAGAGATATGCCCGCAGCGTGCGCCTGGGACTGAGCCATTACATGGGGGCGGTAGACAGGGCCAGGGATATTCTGCATCAGGGCCATCTGGGTGGAGGCTTTAAAAAGGCGCTAAAGGCGCATTGGCGCGGTAACAGCACCTGGCTCAATATCTTGCTGCATAACGAACTGGTGTTTATAGGACTCGGGCTTGAAAGCAACGAGATCTTTCTGCGCTGGTTGCTCATCGAGCGCGCCAAGCTGTATAAGGCTTTTCCCGAGCGCAGACGCGCGGCCTACTATGTTTATGCCGGTGAGCCCATCTCCCAGGGACAAGCGCTGTTTCTTGAGGCGGTAGGGGTAACTGTGCTGGCGCAAACCGGTTATGATGCGCTCTATGAGGCGCCTTGGGCCGAGCGTTAAGGCGCCACAGATAATGATTTCGGCCACAAATTGCCCGGTCAGACATTAAGCTTTCTTTAAGCTGCATCCAGGACTTGCATAAAAAAATCAGCACGTCATAGTGAGCATGGAAAACGATACTGAGTCGAAAACGGAGACCCGATGAATCCGATCAACCTTTTACTTTTATGCGGTGGTGGCGGCGATGAACACGCCATCTCCCTGCTGTCGGCCAACTACTTCGAGACCTCGCTGGCGAAACTTCCCCACCTAAATGTGCTGCGGGTCGAACTCGATGCCAAGGGACAATATCAGACCAAATCAGGTGAGCGTTGTGAGCTGACCAACCGCCGCGAGATCCGCTTCGAAGATGAAAGCCTGGCGCCCTGGCCGGTGGATTATGTGATCCCCTGTATTCATGGCTACCCTGGCGAGACCGGCGACATTCAGTCCTATTTCGAACTCATAAACCTGCCCTATTTCGGCTGTGACGCCGAGGGCTCGCGCAACTGTTTCAACAAGATCACCGCCAAGATGTGGTTTAGCGCTCTGGGGATCCCTAACACCCCTTACCTCTTCCTGAATCAACTGGACGAGCAGGCAATTACCCAGACCACAGATGCCCTGGCCAAGTGGGGCTCAGTATTCGTAAAGGCCGCCTCACAGGGCTCATCGGTTGGCTGTTACCGGGTCGATGACGCGGCGCAGATCCCGGCCATTCTGGCCGATGCATTTCGCTATTCTCCTTATGTGGTGGTGGAGAAGACCATTCAGGCGCGTGAACTGGAAGTCGCCGTCTATCAATATCGCGGCGAGACAGTCGCCACCCTGCCTGGCGAGGTGATCTGCGCCGGTGGCACCTTCTACACCTATGATGAGAAGTATGCTGCCGACAGTAAGGCCACCACTAAGGTCGTGGCTGAAGTCAGCGATGAGGTAGCCGAGCAGATCCGCGCCTATGCGGTAAAGGTATTCGATGGCATGAAGCTTAGACACCTGTCGCGCATCGATTTCTTCCTCACGCCAGAGGGCGAGATCTTACTCAACGAGATCAACACCTTCCCGGGCCTAACGCCGATATCTATGTTCCCTAAGATGCTGGCTAACCATGGCGATGATTTTAGCCAATACCTGAACGAAGCCATTCTGACCGGGCTTAATCGCTGAACCTGAAAGGTGAACGTTAGCCATTAAAAAAGGGAGCCTGGGCTCCCTTTTTTTATTCGATGCTGCGCTCTAAAGCGCTGCACTTAGCCATTCATTTAGGCGTCTAGCAGCCTTGAAGTTGAGATCTCAATCTTGCGCGGCTTTAGTGCCTCGGGGATCTCACGCTGCAGATCGATATTGAGCAGGCCGTTTTCAAGGTCGGCGCCAATCACAGTCACATAATCGGCCAGCTGGAAGGTGCGCTCAAAACCGCGCTCAGCGATGCCTTGGTACAGGTATTTGCGCTCGCTCTCCTGCTCCGCCTTGGTGCCTTTCACCACTAGCTTGTCGCCTTCGCTAGTGATATCTAATTCTTCCATCGCAAAGCCGGCCACCGCCATGGTGATGCGATAGCGATTCTCGCTCAGCAGCTCTATGTTGTATGGGGGATAACCCGAATTACCCTTGTTCGATGCAGCATGCTCGGCAAGCTGGGCTAAACGATCGAATCCAATGGCACTACGGTATAGAGGGGTTAAATCATAATTACGCATAGGTATATCCTTTTATTAAGCAATATAGAGGTTAGTGGCCGACAATAATTCACACGATATGATTCGAATAAATTGCGCCGCGCCTTTTAGTGATATCACCGGGCAGCCCAAAGGCACTGCCATAACAAGATCAACATCTTGGGTAACATCAGGGGCCTCGATGAGCGCCCCATACTCACTATATGTGGATAGGCATTTATGATTTCAAGGAAGAAATTTAAAAAATTTTTCTGCGCTTATGAATGGGCGAATACACAAGCTGATCACCCAGAAATTGCACCAGAAATCGAATCAGAGCGTGGATCAGAGAATGGCCCAGAGAATCACCAAGAGAATGACCCGGCTAATTCCTCTCGTAAATTAACTTACTCCGACTTAGATGAATGTGAAAAATCTTGGACATAAAAAAGGCAGCCCTGAGGCTGCCCTTTGTGTCGCTTAATCCTGCTTATTGAGCAGTGATCTGACAACCTTCAACACTTTCAGAGTTTTCGTAAACGATGTCGCCTACTGGGTTGTAGTCGGCCGCTACGATAGTGCCTGCATCCTTGAAGAAGGTGTACAGTACTTCGGCATCAACATAACCAGTTTGTACTGGGTTTAGCTTAGGATAGCCGTCACCACCTGCCGCGTTGTAGCTAGGTACTGTCATGGTGTAAGAGCCAGTCGCGCTGTACTCTTTACCGTTAACTTCGCTGATGGCCACTGTCTTAGCCGCACAGTCAACCGTCATCTTAACGCCAGTGATCTGAGCGTAAGCGCCTGCACCAATCTGTAGGCTAGCCACTTCACCCAGGTAAGCGCTAAGCTCTTCACCTGTCATGGTGCTTAGGGTCACCATGTTACCGAAAGGCTGTACTGTCAGTACGTCGCGGTAAGAGATGTCACCGGCTTCGATTGACGCACGAACACCACCAGAGTTCATCACGCCCACATCGGCCGCAACCTTGGTACGCTGTGCATCGGCGATCAGACGACCCAGGTTAGTCTGCATGTAACGAACGTTTGCACGCTCACCGTCTAGCAAACCATCGGTAGAAGCAATCACTTCGTCCAATTGGCCTTGACCACGCTCTTGATAGTAAGAAAGCATCTCTTTCAGTGCAGCATCTGCCTCGATCGCTTCACCTACCAGTACTTTAGTCTCGTTACCTTGCTCATCTTTTACTTTCTTCACTAGGTTAACTGGAACCAACTTGTAGTTAGCCAGATGCAGTTCACCGTTGAAGTATTCAAAATCGGCACGACCAACATACTTACCCCACTCGTGAGCTTGCATGATGTAAGTACCGTTTTGCTGATCAGGTGTACACTCGTCGCCCGGTGCGAAGTCAGCATACTCGCCGCCTTCCATACAAACTGGGTTTTGTGAGTGACCACCGATCACAGCCTGAAGTTGACCTTGCTCAAGCGCCTTGGCCAAAGCCACGTCGCCAGGTGCGTTGCTGCCGTGTTCGCCGTTCGCATAGTGACCCATGTGAGTCGTTGCGAAGATAAGATCGGCTGCCTTAGCGTCTTTGATCTCTTTGATCACCTTAACGATCTCTTCTTTAGGATCGGTGAACTTAAGACCTGAGATAAATTCTGGGTTACCCAGCTTAGCCGTGTCTTCGGTGGTTAGACCGATAACAGCAATCTTGATGCCGTTAACATCGAATACCTTGTAGGCTTCGAAGTAGCGAGTGCCATCTTCTTTGTAGATGTTAGCCGCTAGCATTGGGAAGTTAGCGATAGAACGCTGTGAATCCAGTACCGCCAATGGGTTATCAAATTCGTGGTTACCGACCGCCATAGCGTCATAACCGATATCGTTCATACCAAGGAAATCTGGCAGTGCGTCTTGCAGATCAGACTCAGGTACACCTGTGTTGATATCACCACCAGAAAGTAGCAGCGTTTCGCCGCCATTGGCCGCCACTTCGGCGCGGATCTTTTCGATCAGCGTCTTACGTGCCGCCATACCATATTCGCCGTCTTTGTTTTCCCAGAAACGACCATGGTTATCATTGGTGTGCAGTACGGTAAATTTGGTGCAAGCAGTGCCAGCTTCAGCACATGTTGTTGGCGCCTTGTCGTCATCGCTGCTGTTACAACCAGCAAGTGCTGCCAATACAGCGGTAGCGACTAATCCTTTTAAAAGCTTATTTGTCATTACATCAACCCCTAGATTATCTTTTTTATTAACCATCATATTTTTTGATAGCGAACGTCATAATCTCGCCGCGAAATATAATAGCAAACAATATCTAGGAAATGTGGCATTTTTATGAACAAACATAGGGCAAATGTTTATTTTAAAAGCGTTTTACGCCTTTCATTGTTTCACCATCAGAACAAGGTAAAAATGAATCGCGAGACCTATCGATAAATTAAAACGGCCATAGATATCGATTTCCCATCTATTTTATTAACTTGCATCTGTTTTCTAAAAAATGAGGATACTCCCATTAAACAAACAAGCTCTAGCGTACCTAGATCACAAAACCGGTAAAAATTTCACACTAGATCAACTTTATCTAAAGCAGTAAAACGTAATACAGCACAAATCGATGCTTTTTTAGCCGCAAAGGTCGCCATTTATCGGTAATTGTTAACTTATGGTTACGGAAAAATGATCAGGCTGTACCCGCCAATTGATTGACGTGATATCCATCACACTCTTGCAAGCATAAAAAAGAGGCGCCAACTGGCGCCCCTCGCTTATTGTAATAATCCTGTTTCAGAGCAGGCAGGTAATAGCCAGGTAAACAGGTAGCCTATTCGCTCAGACGCGCCTTAAGCCACTGACCTATCTCCTGAAGCTGATTTGGCAACACACTATGGCCCATAGGATAGGTATGCCACTCGCTGGAATAACCCGCCTTAGAAATCAGATCATAGGCCGCGCGTCCAAGTGCCAATGGCACCACCTCATCCTGCTCACCGTGTTGTTGCAGCAGCGGCGTATTACGATTGGCCTCGCTCAAGTTATCGGGCATGGCATGGCCCGTCGGCAGATAGCAAGATAGTGCCATGATCCCCGCCAGACGCTTAGGAAAACGTAGCCCAGTAAACAAGCTCATCACCCCGCCTTGACTGAAACCGGCCAGGACTATTTTATCGCTCGGCACGCCAGAGGCGATCTGCTCCTCGATCAACGCGCTAATCGCCAGCTCAGAGGCCAAGACGCCAGCCATGTCGGCGCGATTGTCTACATCCATCCCCTTGATGTCATACCAGGCGGGCATCACATACCCCTGGTTGATGGTCACCGGCATGTTTGGCGCATGGGGAAAGATGAAGCGCACACCGAGTTCATCGGGCAGACCCAGAAGTGGCACCACAGGGGCAAAACCGGCACCGGAATCGCCAAGACCATGCAACCAGATCACGCAGGCGCGGCACTGGGATTGAGGTTCTATGGTGATCCTCTCTAACGGCTGTTGAGACATAGGGTTTCCTTTATTACTCTTCATTAGGTGTTTATGTGCGGCCGATCATATCAGGAAGCCTAATTCCACCCAACTATAGTCCACCCAACTATTCGATAAAGTCGAATAAAAAACGCCAGTTTTCGCGTTTTTTATCCGCTTAGGCGACTGTTACACTGCACTTAACGAGTTAGAAAAGCGAGGCAGACACAGATGGGATTACTTCAAGGTGGCCAATGGGTCGATAAATGGTATGACACTGACAAGAGCAAGGGCGCGTTTGAGCGGGAAGACGCCGCCTTTCGCCGCTGGATAAAGGCGCCAAGCGCAGATGAGCCTGAGCCCGAATTTAAAGCCGAGTCGGGTCGCTACCATCTCTATGTCTCTCTCGCCTGTCCCTGGGCACACAGAACCCTTATCTTTCGCGAGCTGAAGTCTTTGCAGGCCCATATCGGCGTCACCGTCGTCGAGCCCCATATGCTGAGCAACGGTTGGGAGTTTAGTGGCCCCAAGCAGAGTGAGAGCGCCCAGCATATAGAGGGTAGTGAGATCGACAGGCTAAACGGCAAAGATTATCTCTACCAGATCTATCAACTGGCCAAGCCAGACTACAGCGGTAGAGTGACAGTGCCCGTGCTGTGGGACAAGCAGACCCGAACCATAGTCAGTAACGAGTCGTCGGAGATCATCCGCATGTTTAACAGCGCCTTTAACGAGATCATCGGCAATCATCTCGACTTCTACCCCGCCGCCCATAGCGAGGAGATAGATGAGATCAATCACTGGATCTATCACAAGATCAATAACGGGGTATACAGAGCCGGTTTTGCCACCACACAGGCGGCCTATGAGCAGGCTTTCGATGAACTGTTTGACGCCTTAGACACCTTAGAGACTCGTCTTAGCCAGCAGCGCTATCTAGTGGGCGACCAAATTACCGAAGCCGACTGGCGCTTGTTTACCACACTCGTGCGTTTCGATGCCGTCTATGTGGGTCACTTCAAGACCAATCGCAATCGCATCGCTGACATGCCGGCAATCCAGGCCTACCTGAAGGAGTTATACCAACACCCTGGAGTCGCCAAGACGGTCAACTTTGAGCATATCAAGCAGCACTACTACTTCAGCCATGGCCAGATCAATCCGACGCGCGTGGTTCCCAAGGGGCCCAGTTTAGATCTCGACTCGCCCCACGGCCGCGACAAACTTGGCCACAATTAGCCCTGCTTAGACGCGACATGCTTAGCCGGGACTTGCTTAGACGAGACTTGCTTATTCGCCACAAGCATGGCCGTTAACGGGCGGCATGGGCAGCAACTGATGAAGTAGAAATCAAACGCAGCTAGGCGATATCGACACCGAGACACTCGGCGATATCGCCTAGCTGGTTTGCATCGTCTAAGATGAGGTGCCAACGCACCGCGCCCGCATCGGCCACCATGATGTTGCCCGCACTGAGTAGGCGTAGATCATCGGCCATGGCATAGAGGCTGACACCTGTGGTGAGTTTTACCAGCACCTCATGGGGCGAAACGATTATCCGCCCCCCTGAAAATTCGATGACCACTAGATCTTCCTTCAATTGATATCATACCAATCCTAGTCAATAACTGATCATGCCTTGTTCTCGAACGGTTTCCAACGCGACTTCTGATCACTTACTTACCGTGATTGATATAAAAAGACCCAGGTTCACCCGGGTCTCTATGGTTATTCAGGTATTCGCCACTAGTCTAGTGGCCGTGACCATTCTAGTGGTGGTGACCGCCGACGCCATGGGCGTGACCGTGGGCGATCTCTTCGGCAGTCGCCTCGCGCGCGTCGACAACCTCAAGATCGAAGGTCAGTTCGCGGCCAGCCAGAGGATGGTTGATATCCACGGTCGCCATAAACTTACCCACCTTGAGTACGGTCACCTGGCGCTGGCCCTGGTCTGTGCTCACGATGGCACGCATGCCAGGCTTCCACACTTTCGCGCCTTGCAGATGCTTGATAGACACGCGCTGTTCGCCGTTTTCGTTACGTACGCCATAGGTTTCTTCCGGTGGCAGGGTCACAGAAAACTTCTCGCCCACAGCCTTACCTTCCATCGCCTTCTCGACGCCAGGCATCATGTTGTCATGCCCATGTAGGTAGGCAATAGGATCTAATCCTTCGTTGGTTTCGAGCACTTCACCTGCTTCATCGCGTAAGGTGTAGTTAAACTGCACGACCATATCGTCTTTAATGCTCATCAAGCGTCCTTAGTTAGTCTCTTTTCATCAAGTGGGCGAAGCTTAGCAAAACTTCCCCCGGGGCGCTACGCCTGTTATGCCTTGGCGCCAGGCACTATGGCCAGATGCTCTATCTCGCTTAAGATGGCGTGATTCTTAAGCGCCAGCTGACAGACGCCGCTGCGGATCTGATGCTGAGCCGAGCAGTCTACGCTCCACTGGCGCAGCAAATAACCGGCTAAGGCGGCGCGGCAACTGAGCACCAACTCCCCCTCGCTCATCTGATAGTCCAGCGCGATCGCCTCGGGATGCTTCAGGCTAGGATGGGGGATCAACACCAGAGAGACCAGCTTCTGCCAGTAGCTATCCTTATCTTGCAGCTCATGATCGAAGGGTTCGGTAGCGCTCTGAGTCACCGCCTTGAAGCGGGTCACCACAAAGTCGGTAAACACTTGATGGGTGCGGTCGAAACAGCGCACATGCCAGCGCTGTCCGTTATTCACCAGGGTGTGCGGCACCAGCTCTCTTTGAGTCTCCCCCGATGAAACAGACACATAGGTCACGGCTATCGCCTGCTTATGGGCGATAGCCCGCATCACGGCGGCGATAATATTGGTATCGGGATGAATAAGCTGCACCGCATCCAGACAGACGCTACTTGGCGTCACCGGATGGGATAGCCCGTCGCCGAAGCCATTGGCCAATCCATGGAGGATCGCCTCGGGATCATGGTCAAACAGGGGGGTAAACTCGGCGCGCCTATGGTAACGCTTGGTCTGATGCACCAGCTCCATGTTGTGGGGCGCCAACTCGCGGTAGCTGGCGAAATCCCGGGTCGCCGCCGCCAGGCCTGTGGCGAATTTGGCGATCAAGTCCTGGCGCGATACCTGGCCAAAATACTGCAAACTAAAGTCGATAAACGCCAGACGTTGCCGCTGGGCAAATGACAAACTCTCCATCGCATCCATATTGCTACCTTATGTGGCCACTCGTTAGTTATTACAATTTGGCCGAGCAAACTGCCCGGCCAAAATCTTAAGCTAATGTAATTCTTAGCGAGATGCAATCATAATGGTTAGCACTATTTGATGCCCAGGGCGCTGAAGGTCTCATCGCTTGGAAAACCATCGGCCACCAGGCCAACACTGCGCTGAAAGGCCTGCAGGCCGACGCGGGAGTTGACCCCAAGCACCCCATCAGGCTTACCCACCTCATAGCCCTTCTCGTTGAGTTTGGTCTGCAACTGCTTGAGCTTGGCGCGGCTGATGTTGTCATGTTTCGGCGGCGCTACATGCAGGCGCGCACCACCATTGATGCGATCGGCCAGATGCCCGACGGCGATGGCGTAAAACTCTGAGCGGTTCCAGCGCATGATCACATCGAAGTTGCCATAACCTAAGAATGCCGGGCCCGTATGCCCTGCCGGTAGATAGAGGGCGGCTTGCATGTCGGGGGTCGACAGCGCGCGGCCATTGGCCTGAGTGATCCCTAAACCGGCCCAGGTCGTTAAACTTTGTTTATCGTTACGCCCAAGGTGGCGATAATCATAATCCTTTGGCAGGGAGACCTCGCGGCCCCAGCGCTCGTTGCGCACCCACCCGAGATTATTCAAGAAGTTAGCTGCACTCGACAGGGCGTCCTGGGTGCTATTGAACAGATCGGCCTTGCCGTCACCATCGGCGTCCACCGCGTACTTGGCATAGGCCGAGGGCATAAACTGAGTGTGCCCCATGGCGCCGGCCCAGGAGCCTTGCATCTGGGCGTTATCAAATTGGTAGGCCTCTTTAAGCTTCAACGCCTGAATCAATTCGCCGGTGAAATAGTCGCTACGTCTCGGATCGCAGGCAAGGGTTGTCAGGGAGTCGATCACTGGCATCTTGCCTTTATAGGAGCCGAAATTGGTTTCCAGTCCCCAGAAGGCCACCAGATACTGGGGCGGAATGCCATATTCCTGCTGCAACTTATACAGAAGCTGGCCATGCTGCTTAAGCAGACGCCTGCCCTCCTGAACCCGCCAGTCGGTAACCCGCTTGGAGAAATAGTTGTCGAAAGTCTGACTAAATTCCGGCTGCTTCTTATCCAGCTCAATCACCCTGGTAACAAACTTCACCTGACCCAGCCCCTCTTCTACCGTCTTGCTCGACACCCCGGCGGCCAGCGCCTTCTGTTTGAGTGCACTGACACAGGTATCGAAATCTTGGGCGAGCACGCTAAGGCTTGGCAAGCCGGTTGCCAGGATCAGGGATGCAAAGGTGAGCAATTTTTTCAAAATAGAGACTCCAAAAGAAAACGGCTAAAAAAATAAGAAACTTAATGATCTGCAGCCAGCGAGAAACCAGACCTTCCCCAGACATGATAACGACTCGGGACACTTATACTAAATGATTTATGATTAATTATTCGAACTAAGACCAGTTTGTCCCGTGAGCGGATAAATAGTGGGCTGATCGGGTCACCTAGCGCTTGGCTCGTTAGCCACATCGCGTATAATGGGCTCGATTTTACCCACTCTAAGAGAACTCACATGACAGACACTAAGATGACAGACAATAGTCCCGTTTTAGCAAGCTTTATCGACAACGTAAAAGAGCAGCAAGCCGTTTGGGGCCTGCAAGATGAAACTGGCGAAGGTTGGGTCGTGTGTGACTCGTCAGAATATGAAGAGACGGATGTGATGCCGCTGTGGTCTAGCGAAGATCAGGCCAAGGTACACTGCACTGAAGAATGGCAGGATTATCAGCCGGCTCCCATTCCACTGGAAGAGCTGCTGGAATACTGGATTCAAGATCTGCACGATGACGGCGTATTAGTGGGTATCGACTGGGTCGCCGAGCAGGAATGCCTTGAGTTAGATCCTATCACCCTGGCCAAGAGCCTGGTCGACATAGAGCAAGAGTAAGCCCAGAGCTTACGCTTTAATATGCGCTTATGCCAAGTAGCAGACAGGGGATAGCCCTTGTCTGCAAGCCTGCCCCTGGTCGACATCCCCTTCGACAGACGCCACACCTGCTGGTTCTGCGCCGAGCCCTGTGCTCATCAGTTTGACTATCACGCCTTGGGCCATTGCCCTCACCCCTCGTTAGCGGTTCCCGCCTGTAAGGAGTGTCTGCAGATCGCCGAGAAGGCACCGCTTAGCTCTATCTGGGACTGCCACAGCGCAGTTAAAGACGAGTTAATGCGCCGCTATGCCAAACACCTGGCCATAGGCGAAAACTGGACCCAAGAGGAGCTCGAAGAGTCGGACTTTAGCTGTAAGGTGTTCGAAGGCTTTAAGAAGAGCGCCTGGTTTATGTATCAGGTCGCCAAGGCGCGGGTGAGCGTTGCCCCCTGGCCCCTCAGCCTCAGGGGGATCCCGCTCGACACCGCAGGTTTTGGCGGCGGTTTTGAGTTCGATGGCGTGCAATTCTCGTCGCTGGCCAAGGCCGTCGAACATTACGCCAAGATGCTGGGACTGGATAAGGCCTTCCTGCATCAGTTGCTGGCCGCCGTCGGCCGTGACCGTTTCGGCTACGCGGTGCGCATCGCCAGGATCAATATCGTCTCCACCGCCGTGGTCAAGCGTCAGGTATTGCGAGATATCCTTGCCGAGCAGGCCCTCGACTATGATTCTATAGGCAATGATTCGATAGACAATGATTTGTTAGACGATGAGTAGCTTGCCGACAATAACTAGTAGTTAGCTAGTAGTTAGCTAGTAGTTGGCTAATAGTTGGTTAATAGCATAGAAAATTTCCGCTTAATTTACCTGTTCGGGCAACTGAGTACGTAGACGCTCCTGCACCACATCCACCAGCAGATCCGGCTGGAACTTAGAGATAAAGCGATCACATCCCACCTTCTCCACCATGGCATTATTAAAGCTGCCACTCAGCGAGGTATTGAGGGTAATAAAGAGATTGGCCATCCGCTTGTCGTTACGTACCTCATAGGTGAGACGATAGCCGTCCATCTCGGGCATCTCGGCGTCGGTGATCAGCATGAGTATCTCTTGGTTGATATCACGCCCCTCATCGCACCAGCGCTTCAACAGCTTAAGCGCCTGCAGGCCATCGGAGGTCTCTATCACCTCGATACCCAGGGGGGCGAGCGTGTCTTTCACCTGACGGCGGGCCGTAGCCGAATCATCGGCGATCAAGATCTTGCGCCCTATCATCTTGTCCACCAAGGCCTCATCCAACACCCCATCCGAGATGGCGATATCATAGTGAACGATTTCCGCCAGCACCTTCTCCACATCGATAATGGAGACCAGACGCGTCGCGCCATCTACCTCCACCTTAGTGATGGCGGTCAGATAGTTGTGACTGCCGGTGCTCTTGGGCGGCGGCATGATGTCGCTCCAGGTCATATTGATGATATGGTCGACCTTGCCCACCATGAAGCCCTGCACGCTGCGGTTATATTCGGTGATGATCAGGTTTGCTTCCTGGTCGCTGTTCATGGGCTGAAAACCGATGGCGGCGCGAAGATCGATAACGGGAATCGAGGTGCCACGTATGTTGGCGACCCCCTTGATGCTAGGATGGCTACCGGGCAAGGCGCTCAGCTTCGGCAGCTTAACCACCTCTTTGACCTTAAACACATTGATCGCAAACAGCTGCGTCGCATTGATACGAAACAGCAACAGCTCGAGACGGTTTTCGCCAACCAACTGGGTACGCTGATCGACACTCTCTAGCACTTTAGCCATACAATTCTCACTACGTCATGATGTGATGGACGCGATACGCCATTAATTATAGCCATGATCCCCGGATTTCGAGCCGACATCAAGACCCAGAGATCACAGCTTTAACATTTATCCATTATTCAGGGCAACAGGTGCCACCGGCACGATGCGAGAGCCATTCCTCACCACTATATCCATGATTTTTAAATGTAACTCTTCCGATGCCAACTGAAAGGTGGGAAAACTCTTGGTGCCGATATAGGCCAGCACATTGACCTGCAGACCATGAAGACCGAAGCCCTTAAAGGTGACCCTGAGGGGCTCTTTGAGCACCAGTTCATGCTCTTCGAGCATAGCTTTAATCTCGGCGACAATCGCCTTGAGCTGCTCCGAGGTGGTCACCGCATAATCGAGACGAATATCCGCCTTGAAACGGATCTTCTCACGCTGGGAGATGTTCTCGATCTCCATCTCCACCAACTTAGCGTTAGGCACATGGATAAGCGTCCTGTCCAGGGTGCGGATCTGAGTGCAGCGCAGGCCTATCTCCTCGACCGTGCCGCTGATGCTACCAAACTTACACAGGTTGCCCACCTTAATCGGCGCCGCCGAATAGAGGGTAATGGTGCCGATAAAGTTCTCGATCGACTGTTTGGAGGCGAGCGCGATGGCAATGCCCCCTATGCCCATGCCGGCGATGATCGCGCTGGCGTTAAAGCCTAGATGTTCGAGCCATAACAGCACCGCCATGATCACGAAGATCACCCGCAGGAAATTGGTCAGCGGCCGCAGCAGGGAGGCGGCCTGATCTTTGCCCTGCTCTTTCCAGCGCTTCTTCAGGCCCTGCTGGAAGATCCCCATGGCACTCCAGCCAAACCAGATGATGGCCGACACCAGCAAAAACCCCGTGTCTATCATCTCGATTGCCGCCGGAGAGATGCTGCTATGAGACACCCAGGCTCTGACCAGTAACACGGCCGCCAGCAAACGCAATGGCCCGGCGACGATATAGGCCAGTTCCTCTTTAAGCTCATATTGGGTTAGCAAGATAACGCGCTTGATGATCCAAGTAATGGGCACCATCACCAGAAATGCGGTGATCAGATACGCCAGCAGCAGGGCCCACTCCCACAGGTTGACGTTAAACCAGCGCCCCTCGGGGATATGATTGACAAACCACTCAGCCACGGGCCCATAGCCCAGGTTTTGATAGAGCAGTGGCACCTTGGCCACGGTAGCGTTGGAGACCTTCCAGATGGTGCCGCCTTCACTGGGTACCCGCTGTAGATAAAGGGCGATCTGATCGCTCTGCAAGGCGACCCGGCCGAAGAGATCCCGATAGGCAGGAAGCTGATCGTTATCCTGTCCCAAAGGGGTATCGTTAAGCTGTCCCAGGTCGAGCCAGAGATTACGCTCTATGATCAGCTGTAGCTGCTTAGCATATTCGGCGCCTTTGCTGGCCGACATCCCCTCGGGCAGGTAACGCAGATCCAGATATTCTGCCGCCTTCTCATAATCCTGCTCATAAACCGCCGCCATAAAGCCTTCTACCGTGCCCCTGGGGGTATCACGCTGCAGGCTGTCCTGATAATCGAAGTGCTCAACCGAGCGCACAAATTGGCTCTGACCACTGTCGGCGGCGGCATCGCTTAAGGCCCCCACCAAACTATTTGGCGCCGCGCTCCAGGCGCTGCCGACAAAAAAACTCATCACCAACATAAACTGCCAAACAACAAAGCGCATCCCAGTCCCCTTAATTGTTAACAAGCGCCTAGAAATATTAGCATTTATTCCTAAATTGCACAGTAGAAAGCTAAGCAGGAACGGGCCTTTTCATCGCCATGGGCGTGGTCAAATCGACAGAATTGATTAAATATTGACAAGTACGGCGCCGAGATTATAATGCGTCACTTCTGCAGTACCCTGCTTTAAGTTTTCTGCCTTCAAGTTTTGCATCGCTAGACTCCAGGTCATTACCCAGATCATTACATAGTCATCGCTTCAACAACTCGCAGTTTTATCGTCACACTATTGTCATTTATTGATGATTTACTGTGTCCAATCCGGTGAAAAGCCCCCGTTTAGGGCGCAAGCAACGGCTTTAGCGAGGCAGATCACTTGATTATTTAAATTAGGCTGGGTAGTCTCAGAAAGGATTTAATTCATCTTTCGCAACAGCTAAGGATCTATTATTTGTTAAATTTTTACTGCCACAAGGCAGTTATAGTAATAAGGAGTATGGCCTATGTCGTACAAAGTTAACGGTCATGAGATCACGGTAAACTTCCCGGTGGACTCAATTTCAGTCAACAAATCCTCTATCGCATTTACCGATAGCCTAGGAAAAAACAAACAAACTTTTGCTAAGCGTACCGACGCCCTGCAATTTATGAAATGGTTGCTCTCAAGCAACAAATAACCCCCACGCTATTCGATACACCTCCTCTCACACGTATCGAAGGTTGCCCAGGCAACAAGTAGGATTGACCCCATTCGTCAACGACTCAGCAGGTAACATTTGGCTCAGGTTGTACCCCTTTCACAGGTACCGACCTGGCCAAATGGCATTTATCTCTCTAGCTCACCAAACTTACGCCTATACCTAGGCAGCATAGATTGATTACCCAGCAGGCCCCCTTGGTGCAGATAGAGCACGGGCGCAGCTAACCCCTGTTGCCACAGCTGCTTGAGGCAAAGCCAGCCCAGGGGATCGTAGAGCAGCTCAAACGCTATCCCCGTCGACTCGAGTTCATGCCACATCTGGTAAAACTCAGGGTACAGCTTGCCAAAGTGGTAGCGCTTAGCGGCCGGGACTATCTGAGGATGCAGCGCTTCGTCTTGCTCAAGCGCTAAAAATTGCTTCTTAAGATACTCATCACCCCCCACCACGGCGCAGGTCATGACGCTGATGCTGGGATCTATAGCTAGGAACTGTTTCTGCAGATAGAGCGCCGTGGTGCCTGTGCCGGATGGCAGAAACACCACTAACTCGTTAAGGGGCTGCGCGCTTTTCCAACTGGCTATCTCGCGGGCAAGCTGGGCAACGCCCGGCTCGGCAAAGGCGCAGCGCCCGCCTTCTGGCACAAACAGCTGCTCATCGCTGCCCGTCAACACCCTTTGCCTTATATAAGCTTCGCTATCCAATCCATCTCGATCCGTCTTTCTTGAGAGATCTATTATGTTGGCGCCGTTATCTAACGCGGCCAGGTAGTTGCCGCAGGGGTGCTCCGTCAGATAACCGGGGAGATGGTCCACGTAGAAATCCAGCCGCCACCCCTTGAGCTTAGCCAGGGCCGAAAGCGAATAGAGGGAGTTGGCCTGGGGCGAGCCATAGCCAATCAGTTGCCTAACAGAGGGGAAGTCGTTCTCGAGGAAATAGGCAAACTTACGCGCCTTATTACCGGAAAACTCGGCATGCAGCAGATCGTCGCGCTTCACATAGACCTTGTGCTCCCCAAGGTAGACAGCCTCTACGGGCGTGTGGCTAAGCTTCATGTTATCGGGCCTGAATGAAATGACGCGCCAGAGTGTACACCCTTTAACGGCAAATGCGTAATTTGACCGACTTTTGGCATATTATGTCAACACTCCAGAATCACACCAACACAATAATCAATAAAAACATAGAGATATAACATGGCATGGTTTTCGCTTATTCCCTAGTAGATCTAATTTAAGGCCAATGCCTTAACAACAATAAAAGCACTGCAACAAGGAGCTCTTCATGGCACTACTGCACTTAATCTTTAATATTGCATGGTTTATTTTAGGCGGATTCGTGATGGGGCTGGCCTGGTGGCTGGCAGGCCTGCTCTGTTTTATCAGCATCATAGGCATCCCCTTCGGACGCGCCTGTTTCGTTATCGGTGAGATGGCCTTCTGGCCCTTTGGTCAGCAAAACGTTAATCGCCGTGCGCTGCAAGGGGTCGATGATATCGGTACTGGCCCGCTCGGCATGGTAGGTAATATCGTCTGGTTCCTGCTATTTGGGATCTGGCTTGCCATCGGTCATATCACCCACGCGCTGGCCTGTTTCGTCACCATCATAGGGATCCCTTTTGGCATTCAGCACCTGAAACTGGCGCTGCTGAGCCTGACCCCTATAGGGCAGACAATCACGGCCAAGGCTTGATTCAAGGTCAGATGAGGAGAGCGGCAGTATCGACGGTTGAACCGAATCAGGATAACTACTATGCGACGAACTAGAGGCTTTGCAGATAATCTTTGAGGAGCTGCTCGACTTGGATACGGGCCAGGCCTGCGTTATAGATCTCTCGCCACCTGCGCCCCTCTGGAGTGTTTCTAAAGGCGATATAGAGCTGTTTCGACTCCAGCAACTGCTTATTAAATTGCAGCCTGGTCTTGAGTTCGCTCAGGTGTGGCTGTTCGATGAGAAACTGATAAACATAGAGATCCATGACGGCGCCCTGAACCCTTCCAGTGGCCACCTTGCGGATATTGTGTTCATCTGAGCTTACCAGCTCTACCGGCTGGGCACCGATGGCAATCATCTCATCGAGCGCCTGGGTGTTCACATAGTCTCTGACCACGCCCAAGGTGTAGGCATTGAGGTCCTGCACCCGCGACCAGGTAATGGGGTGCTGGCTCTGCTCCAAGATCCCAAGGGGACTCTGTCCCATGGAGTCGGAGAAGATGAATTTATCGGTTGGGTGATGATACTCGGGGAAATAGCCCTGATAGCCAGAGTCGTCCCGGGTCACCACACGCACTGTGCGGCTCCAGGGGAAATAGTCCACCTGAAGCTCATGACCCATGGCGGCAAGTGCGGCTCTGGCCACCACCACACAGGCGCCGCCATCCTTCAGCGTCGGCCCCGAATAGGGTGGCCAATTTAAAGAGGAAAGCTTGAGTGTCTCGGCCTTCGGGGCTGAAACAACACACAACAAGGTAGCGATGAAGATGGAGACAAGCAGTAAATGGAAGCGTCGTAGCGCCCCTGGCCATAGCTTTACTGGCAATAGCGGCGTAGAGAGCAAGGCCTGCCTATTAGCGTTTTTTATGCTTAAGTTAAAGCCGCCTGTTCTCATCAACACCCTTCCCCCGAATCACTGTTTCGCCGCACTCCATCGCGCCATAGATGTCCTTTTGTTACACATTTTCACTGGCATGGATAAACAAGATGATGCAAAACAAGTATAGGAGAGAAGGTCAAATGAGGTATTTATGCTGAGAAAAACCTTGGTCACCGTCATCGGCGGCGCACTTTGTCTACTCGGGTTGGCGCTGGTTATCTTGCCTGGCCCGGCCTGGTTACTGCTGCCCATAGGACTTGCTGTATTAAGCCTGGAGTATCACTGGGCCAGAGGCTGGCTAAAGAAGAGCCAGAAACAGATGACCCGCAGCGCCGCCTGGCTTGACGCCAAGGTGCGCGATTGGCGTTACAGCCGCTAATATGCGGCTATGTGCCACCATTAGCGCTATTTCCCACCAATAGGGCTTATTTCCCACCAATGAAGGCTTGGGCGCTAAGGCGTCTTATGCCAATAAAGGGTGGCAAACCAACAAAAACTAAGCCAAGACAAAGAGTTGGGCCAGCACAAAGAGTTAAGCCAGCACAAAGAGGTCGCGCCCGCAGCTCTTATGAGTCAATACGTTGAGCCGCTCCAGAATCGCCAGCAACACCCCTTGCCTGCGCATATTTTCCAATACGCCTCGGCTGAAGCGCTCCAAGCGGCTCATGGCGGTTAACAGTAAGCGGCACTGATAAAAGCTCGCCTCGCGGATATAATCTGGCTTATCGACCAGATGAGCATTTTGGTACCACTCCTGCCAGTTGAGGGTATCGAGTAACAGTCCCTGCTGAGCAAGCTGCTCGACAAAGCCCTGCATCGTCAGCTGACTGCTGGCCTGATCGCCACGGGCAAACTGCGTGGCATATTGAGAGTAGAGATTTGCTATCTGCAAAGATATTACACTTTTCATATCGCACTCCTTAGTCCCAAGGACAGGTTGCCCTTAGCGGCCCCCATTGCCCTAACGCCTTTCGCCTTACTTTCTAGGCGTTTACCTGACTTCACATCTCATAAAACGCTTGCTGAGCCTTATAAGAAGACATTCGCTAAGCCTCTTACCTAGAGAATTTGCATACTCCGTACCACAGCTTACCTAGGAGGCTAATAGCCTGGTGAGCCCGGCGCTTTATCAATGACTTAACTCCAGGTTAATGAGAAGATGCTGAATACAAGCTGAACATGGCTAAGGTCCTGACTGGCTGGACATTGACGGGGCGAGACCATATGCTAGCTGAGAACGCAATGATTGCGCTGGAGAATTCAGATGAAGAAATACACCACAGGCGTTAGCCTTATCCTACTGGGACTGTCTATCGGTTTTTCGCCGCTAACCCTGGCTAAAAACGATAAGCATGAACACGGTGCCAAGGCCCATAACGAAAAGAGCCTGCCACCTGGATTGCAGAAGAAGGTGGCCCGCGGCGAGCCGCTACCACCGGGCTGGCAGAAGAAACTGCACAAGGGCGATTACCTGTCTGATGACTATTATGATCGCGGCAAGATCCATGTGCCTATCGACCGTGATGGCAACATCACCATAGATGTCGATGGCACCTTTATTAAGCTGCACGACAAGACACGTCGTATCCTCGATATTATTAACGACTAGCTATTATTAACGACTAGCTATTATAAGCGACTAGCTTGCAATTAAGACTAGCCATATTGAAAAGCGAACTTAACGGCTCGCTTTTTTGATCTAAAAATATCGGCTTTAACGACTGGCCTGGGCTTGGTAAAGGTTAAACTCTTCCAGGATCAGGCTGGTAAAGAGCCGCCCAGCGCGACCTAAGGGGCGCTCCATGGTCGATACCAACTGAGGGGTAAAGCTGTAACGACTGCCACCGAGAAAATCCAGTTCCTGTAACTCACCGCTGGCCAGCTCCTCTTTAATGAGAAAATCAGGCATCCAGCCGAATCCCAACCCCATCAGGAGGGCATTCTTCTTCATGATAAAGCCTGACAGGTAAAACACCTTATCGCCGCCAAATTGCAGCTCATCGCTGTGGATCTTGCCGGGGGAGGAATCCTCGATGGTCAGCTCCACATGCTGCAGCAACTCAAACAGGCTGAGCTCCTTGGCCTTGGCTAAGGGGTGAGAGCGACTCACCACCAGTATGCTGTTAATGTCAGGCAGAGGCTGCGGCCGATAGCTAGGCCCGGTGCGATAGTCTTTCACCAACATGAGATCGGCATTATCCCGCTCGAACCTGTGTTGTACCCCGCCGAGAAACTCCATGTTGAGCTGGATCTTGGTAGGGATCTTATGCTCAGACACCCGCTTCAGCGCCCGCATGATAGGCTCCATGGGCAGTGAGCCATCCACCACAAGTTCGAGTTTAGGTTCCCAGCCTTCGCTGAAACGGCTGGCTAAATGTTCAATGTTGCCAAGGTATTGCAGCAAGCGTTTACCTTCGGCGAGGATCACCTTACCCTCTGGGGTTAATTCCGCGCGATACTGATCCCGACAAAAAAGCTTTACACCCAGGTGCTGTTCCAGCTTCTTCACCTGATAGCTCACCGCCGACTGCGCCTTGTGCAATCGCTCGGCAGCCTTGGAGAAACTGCCCTCTTCCACCAGAATCGACAACACCCTAAAGGCTTCCACATCGATCTTCATCTCACATCCTCGGCGTAAACAAAAGACAACCATCTAAAATTTAGATTGAGTTAAGCTATTTATTATTCTTTTTTTTGTTCATGCCAGCAACTAAATTGTTACTTAGATCACATAAACATAAGTGTGCCCGCTAAAGCACCCAAGGAAAGAAGCCATGCCATTTTATGTAAGACAGGGGGAGATCCCCCATAAACGCCACATCACCTTCAAGAAAGAGAATGGTGAACTCTACCGGGAAGAACTCTTCTCCACCCATGGCTTCTCCAATATCTACTCCAACAAGTATCACCACAACATGCCGACCAAGGCATTAGAGGTGAGCCCGTTCGAGGTCAATCACGGCCAAACCTGGCAAGACACCTTGATTCAGAACTATAAGTTGGACGCTAAGCTGGCCGACCGCGAGGGTAACTTCTACTCGGCGCGCAACAAGATCTTCTTTAATAACGACGTGGCCATGTACAGCGCCAAGGTCACCGAGGCGACCGAAGAGTTTTACCGCAACGCCTACGCCGACGAGGTGATCTTCGTCCACGAGGGCCAGGGCAAGCTCTACAGCGAATATGGTGTGCTCGAGGTGAAAAAGTGGGACTACCTGGTTATCCCGCGCGGCACCACCTACCAGCTTAAGTTTGACGATTACAGCCAGGTTCGCCTGTTTGTTATCGAAGCCTTCTCCATGGTGGAGGTGCCTAAGCATTTCAGAAACGAGTACGGACAGCTTTTGGAATCTGCTCCTTACTGTGAGCGCGACATCCGCGTTCCTAGCCTACAAGAAGCCGTGGTCGAGAAAGGCACCTTCCCCTTGGTGTGTAAATTTGGTGACAAGTATCAGCTGACACAGCTTGAATGGCATCCCTTCGATCTCGTGGGCTGGGACGGCTGTGTCTACCCTTGGGCTTTCAACATTCAGGATTACGCCCCTAAGGTAGGTCAGATCCACCTGCCGCCGTCGGATCATCTGGTGTTTACCGCCCACAACTTCGTTATCTGTAACTTTGTGCCGCGCCCGTACGACTTCCATCCCCAGTCGATCCCGGCGCCTTACTACCACAACAATATCGACAGCGACGAAGTGCTCTACTATGTCGACGGCGACTTCATGAGCCGCACCGGCATCGAGGCCGGCTACATGACCCTACATCAGAAAGGGGTACCACACGGACCACAACCAGGCCGCACCGAGGCTTCAGTCGGCAAGAAAGAGACCTATGAATACGCAGTGATGGTCGACACCTTCGCCCCACTGCAGCTAACCCAACATGTACAAGGTTGCATGAGTAAAGACTACAACCGCTCTTGGTTAGAAGACTAATACCGTTCGGTACACACCGAATCACAATGAATAGCCAGACAAGTCACCAAAGAGTGACTGTGGTTGTAACAAATTGAACGAGGATACTCACATGGCAAGCGAACAAAATCCACTGGGATTACTGGGCATCGAATTTACCGAGTTTTGCACCCCAGATCTCGACTTTATGCACAAGGTCTTCATCGACTTTGGCTTCTCTAAGCTGAAGAAGCATAAGCAAAAAGATATCGTTTACTACAAACAAAACGACATCAATTTCCTGCTAAACAACGAGAAGAGCGGCTTCTCTGCCGAGTTTGCCAAGAAGCACGGCGCTGCCATCAGCTCTATGGGCTGGCGCGTAGAAGATGCCAAATTCGCCTTCGAGGGTGCGGTTGCCCGTGGCGCCAAGCCTGCAGGTGATGAGGTGAAAGACCTGCCCTATCCGGCCATCTACGGCATCGGCGATAGCCTGATCTACTTTATCGACACCTTCGGCGCGGACAACAACATCTACGGCACAGATTTTGTCGATCTTGAAAACCCAGAAATCGTACAAGAGAAAGGCTTTATCGAAGTCGACCACCTGACCAACAACGTCTACAAGGGCACCATGGAGCATTGGTCGAACTTCTACAAAGATATCTTCGGCTTTACCGAGGTGCGCTACTTCGACATCAAGGGTTCGCAGACCGCACTGATCTCTTATGCCCTGCGCTCACCCGATGGCAGCTTCTGTATCCCAATCAACGAAGGTAAAGGCGATGACAGAAACCAGATCGACGAGTATCTGAGAGAATATGACGGCCCAGGCGTGCAGCATCTGGCGTTCCGTAGCCGCGACATCGTAGCCTCACTGGATGCGATGGAAGGTAGCTCGATTCAGACCCTCGACATTATCCCTGAATACTACGACACCATCTTCGACAAGCTGCCACAGGTGACCGAAGACAGAGAGCGCATCAAGCATCACCAGATCCTGGTGGACGGTGACGAGGACGGCTACCTGCTGCAGATCTTCACCAAGAACCTGTTTGGTCCTATCTTCATCGAGATCATTCAGCGTAAGAACAACCTGGGCTTCGGCGAAGGCAACTTCAAGGCGCTATTCGAATCGATTGAGCGTGACCAGGTGCGTCGCGGCGTACTCTAAACACTGGCTCATACAGAGCAGTATGACACTAAGAACCAGCCTCATCGGCTGGTTTTTTTTGCTTTGCAGCAAGGCGATAAATCACTACACTAGCCTGCCTAGTCACTCATTCATCGCACAACAAGATGTCAGATCATATTCTTATTGCCGTTTTTCTGCCCACCTTCTTCTTCGTCTCCATCACACCCGGGATGTGCATGACACTGGCGATGACCCTCGGCATGAGCATAGGGGTGCGCCGCACCTTGTGGATGATGATAGGCGAGCTGGCCGGGGTTGCCCTGGTGGCGGTTGCCGCCGTGATGGGAGTCGCCGCCATGATGCTAAATTATCCGCAGATCTTCGAGGTGCTCAAGTGGGTCGGCGGCGCCTATCTTGGCTATATCGGCATTCAGATGTGGCGCGCCAAGGGCAAGATGGCGAGTCTCGATGATCAAAACACACAGATCAGCAACCAGGCCTTGATCTCACAGGGTTTTGTTACTGCCATTGCTAACCCCAAGGGCTGGGCCTTTATGATCTCTCTGCTGCCGCCTTTCATCGATGTAGAGCGCGCGGTGGCGCCGCAGCTGAGCCTGCTACTGATGATCATCATGATGACAGAGTTTGTCAGCATGCTAGCCTACGCCAGCGGCGGTAAGTCGCTCAAGTTGTTTTTGGCTAAGGGCGATAACATCAAGTGGCTCAATCGTATCGCGGGTTCCCTGATGATAGGGGTCGGCTTCTGGCTGGCGTTGGGCTAAGCACACTTAAGCTTACTTTGCTTACTTTGCTTACTTAGCTTGCTTTGCTTACTTAGCTTGCTTTGCTTACTTAGTCGCCCTCACGCTTAAAGGGCAAGATGGCCTCGAGCTCACTCATATAGATCTTCACCGCCCGCGCTTCCTGCTCAATGAAATCGGCAATGGCGCGGCGAAAATCACTGTGCAAGATCTCATGCACCGAATAGGTGGGGATAGGCTCAAAGCCCCTGAGCACCTTGTGCTCTCCCTGGGCGCCGGCATCAAACTTCTTAAGCCCCTGCGCGATGGCGTATTCTATCCCCTGATAGTAACAGGTCTCGAAATGCAGCCCCTCTATCTCCTCCAAAGCCCCCCAGTAACGGCCATAGAGGCAATCACCACCGACGAAATAGAGCGCCGCCGCGATGGGCTCGCTTTCTTGCGCGCTCTCTGCCTCCTTCTCTGCCTTGCTCCCGACTTCACTCCTTGCCTCACTCTCTGCCTCACTCACTGCCTGAGCTTGAAGCTTGTTAGCTTGCGGGCACTCTACCATTAAGAGGCGCACGTTATCGGCCATGTTTTTGACGATAGCGCTGAAGAAGGCGGCGTTTAAATAGCCCTGATGGCCGGAGCGCTTGTAATAGGTGCGCTGATAGCAGTGCACAAAGTGAGTGAGCTCATCTTCAGTGATATCTACTCCGTCGATGAAACGAAATTTCAGCCCAGCGTTTACGATGGCGCGGCGCTCTTTGAGGATCGACTTGCGTCTTCGGCTGGTTAGATTCGAGAGAAAGTCATCGAAACTTTGATAACCTTTATTAAACCAGTGAAACTGAGTGCCGAGGCGCTCAAGATACCCCTGACTCACCAAGGGCAGCCGCTCATGCTCTAACAGAAACAGGCTGTGCCAGCTCGATGCCGAGCAGGCCTTGGTGAGCAAATCCAGATGCTCGCCAATTTTACCGATAAGCCCCGCTTTTTGCGCCTCAGACAGATCGACTCTAAAACCGATGCGCGACCCCGTTACCGGAGTAAAAGGGATAGCATTGACCAGCTTAGGGTAATACTCGAGCCCGTGGCACTCATAGGCCTGGGCCCAGGCCCAATCGAACACATACTCGCCATAGGAGTGCCCCTTGAGATAGAGCGGCATCACGGCGAGCACCTTATTGGGATCAAGCTGACTCTCATCGCCCTGATTATTTTCCCCTATTTGCCCGGCCTCGCTAACCACAAGATGCATGGGTCGCCAACCCGTCTGTTCTCCCACGCAGCCGCTTAACTCGAGGGCATGTAGATACTCATAACGACAAAAGGGGTTAGCCGGTCCGTTCTGATCCTGCATGTTCGCGCTCGCCATCAGGGCATTCCACAGAGGCGCCCCCAGGATAGCGATTTGACTAACACACTGAATCGAATATGATGTCGCCAAGAGCTGCTCCTTAAAAAGATGGCTTGATTTCAGCAGTGATAATCGGCACATTGAAACCAAGAGAACTGACTCAGTAGCTTAACACGCTTAATATTCTTATCACTCTTCTTACTCTTAACGCGCGTATTCATTGCAATACTTTTATTACTTTAATCATTAAGGAACCCGTGTGCGTCCAATAAAAACCTTACTCTTTGCCATCAGCCTCAGCCTGCCGCTCGTCGCTGGTCAGTTTGCCCAGGCCACCGAATCCTCCATCTATAGCCACAGCGCCACAGTTCAACCCATTTGGGCCAAGCACGGCATGGTGGCCAGCCAGGAGGCCGTAGCCACTCAAGTCGGGGTCGATATTCTCAAGCAAGGCGGTAACGCAGTCGATGCGGCGGTCGGCGTCGGGTTTGCCCTGGCGGTAACCCTGCCAAGGGCCGGCAACATAGGCGGTGGCGGTTTCATGCTGGTGCATCTGGCCGAGGGCAACAAGACGGTCGCCATCGATTATCGCGAGGTTGCCCCAAAACGCGCCCACAAGGATATCTTCCTTAACGAGCAAGGCGATGCGGTCGCCAAACTCAGCCGCGAACATGGCCTGGCCGTCGGCGTACCCGGCACCGTCATGGGGATGGAACTGGCCCTTAAGAAATATGGCACCATGACCATGGCCCAGGTGATCGAGCCCGCCATTAAGCTTGCTGAGCAAGGCATCACAGTCACCCCGGATCTCGCCACCTCCCTTGCCGGGCTTAAACGTCGCATCTCTCAGTGGCCAAGCTCCAAGGCGATCTTCTATCGCCCAGATGGCAGCAACTTCGAGATAGGTGACACCCTCAGCCAAAAGGCGCTGGCCCACTCACTCAAGCTGATCAAGACGCACGGCAGCAAGGGATTCTATGAGGGCGAAACCGCCGATAAGATAGTCGCCAGCGTCACCCAGGCCGGCGGCATCATGACCTTAGATGATCTTAAAGGCTATCGTGTGGTCGAGCGTCAGCCCGTGCAGGGCGAGTATCGCGGCTACCAGGTGATCTCCATGCCGCCCCCCTCATCCGGTGGCATACACATTATCGAGATGCTCAACATGCTCGAACCTTATCCCATCGCCAAGTTAGGCCATAATACGGCCGATACCCTGCATTTGATGGCCGAGGTGATGAAACGCGCCTATGCCGATCGCAGCGAATATCTGGGGGATCCCGATTTTGTTGATGTACCGGTGAAAGCGCTCATCAGTAAAGACTATGCCAAGTCCCGCGCCAAGGGGATCGCCATCAACCGCGTCACCCCAAGCAGCGAAATTGCCCCGGGCAAGCTAGCAGGTTACGAGAGTCCACAGACCACCCACTACTCTGTGGTCGACAAGTGGGGCAACGCGGTGGCTAACACCTACACCCTCAACTTCAGCTATGGCTCGGGTCTGGTAGCCGAAGGCACGGGCATCCTGCTCAACAACGAGATGGACGATTTCTCAGCCAAACCCGGCGTGCCTAACGGCTATGGCCTGATCGGCGGCGATGCCAATGCGGTCGAAGGCGGCAAGCGCCCCCTCAGCTCTATGAGCCCCACCATAGTGATGAAAGACGGCAAGCCCTTCATCGTCACCGGCAGCCCAGGCGGTTCACGCATCATCAACACCACACTACAGATCATCATGAATGTGGTCGACCATGGACTCAATATCGCCGAGGCCAGCTACGCCAGCCGCGTGCATCACCAATGGCTACCCGACGAGCTGAGAGTGGAGAAGAGCCTCAATCGCGACACCATCTCGCTATTGGAAGCCAGAGGCCACAAGGTCAGCGTCAAAGACGCCATGGGCTCGACTCAGTCGATCATGATCACAGACGAAGGCCTGTTTGGCGCCTCAGATCCTCGCCGCGCCGGCAGCGCGACTGCGGGTTACTAGTATCATTCGCAGTAGTATGACCCACAAAAAAGGGAAGCTAAGCTTCCCTTTTTCTTTACTCAATATTGCTACTCAATGTTTTATCACTTAATGCGCAGACTCTGACGCCAGAACTGCTGTGACAGATGATGAGTCTTGGCCGACAGACGCTCCACCTGGCCGCCCCGCTCTGCCGCGGCCTGGGTCTGACTCAGGCTGGCCAGGGCTAGCTCATTGATCAGCTGAATGGACTGACTGATCTCACTGGCCACCGCCGTCTGCTGGCTCATGGCCGCGGCGTTGGCATCGCTCATCTGATTGATCTTATCGATAGAAGCGCGCAGCTCCTCGAAGGAGGCATCCACCTGCTGGGCCAAGCCTACCGAGTGCTGTGCCTGACGCTGACCCGCCTGCATGGTCTGACTCGCCTTTAAAGTGCTGTCTCTGAACTTACTGACGATCGCCTCGATATGGCTGGTCGACTCGCTGGTGCGGCTAGAGAGCTGGCGCACCTCATCGGCCACCACGGCGAAGCCCCTGCCCGACTCACCTGCGCGGGCCGCCTCGATGGCGGCATTGAGGGCCAACAGGTTGGTCTGCTCGGCGATACCCCGTATCACCTCCAGCACCTCGTTGATCTCCTGACTGTCCTGCTCGATTGAGGCTACCACGGCGGAGAAGTTACTCACCTCCTGATGCAGACCCTTGATGGCCTGGATCACCTCGTCCAGCAGCTCATGGCCCTTCTCGGCTGCCTCATGGCTCATCGACATCTCTTCGGCCGCATGCTGGATATTCTGGCTCACCTCGTTAAAGCTAGCGCTCATCTCCTCCACCGCGGTAGCCGCTTGACTGGTCTGCTGGCTCTGACTGTCGGCGCGATCCCGGGTATGACTGATGGTCTCATTCAGACTGACGCTGAGTTCCTGTATCGACTCGGCCGAGTCCGCCATGCGACCCACGGCGCCGCCGGTTTCTGTCAGCAGATACTGCAGGGCGAAGCTGAGTTTGCCCAGCTCATCCTGACGGCCACAGTACACGGCGGTCGCCAGAGGATCGTCTATGATGCCGCTCGCCTGTTCCACCAGCGCATTAAAGGGCTTGAGGATCAGAGAGAGTCCGGCTAGTCCCAGGCCCGCAGCCACCAGCAGTGCCAGCAGGGGCGAATAGCCGGCGAGCGCGACGCCGACGCCGAGGCTCAGCAGCAAGACCAAGCCCAAACGCTTACCAAAGCCGAGGCGCGCCGCCTTGAGGGCGCGGGGCTGTTTACCGGCGTTGAGCTCGCCATAGAGTGCCTGGGCGTTATCTATCTGCGCCTGGGTGGCCTTTCTGCGCACCGATTGATATTCGTGTACCTCACCGCCTTCGAACACGGGAGCGACATAGGCGTTGACCCAGTAGTGATCTCCCGACTTAGCGCGATTCTTCACTATACCAATCCAGGGCTTACCCTGCTTGAGGCGAGACCACATGGATTCGAAGGCCGCCGGCGGCATATCCGGGTGGCGAACAATATTGTGGGGCTGGCGATAGAGTTCATCCTGGGTAAACTCAGACACCTGAGTGAAGCCAGCATTAGCGTATTTGATCTTGCCCTTAAGGTCTGTGGTCGACAACAAGATAGTGTCGGCGGCAAACACCTTCTCTTTCTGGGTGACAGGTTGGTTATTTTTCATATTATTGTTCTTCTGGGTACAAAGACGTTAGCTATGCTTATCTAACGCAATTAAAAAGTCATTGATAATTATCAACAAAGACTAAATTACCTTAAAAATTGTCAGGTTATTTTGCAAGCCTTAATCGCTGCTGCGCTGCGCCCCAGTGTTAGCCGCTTGCTTAGTCTTTTGCTTAGTCCCTTGCTTAGCCTGCTCGGATAGCTGCTCTGGCGATGCGGCCAGCTCGACGAAGGCGGCGGTATACATCTGTAGATTGAGCATAAACTGCGTCTTGGTGATGAACTCGTGCTCGCTATGGCCGGTATATTCAACGCCAGGCATGGCGGGGCCAAAACTTAGTGCATTGGGAAACAGCTTACTGTTGGTCGAGCCACCGATGGCCACAGGCCTTGGCGATGGCGTATCGGTAAAGTGACCAAATACCGACAGCAGGGTCTGCAGATGCGGGGCCTTATCCATCAACTTAGGCTCGCCCCAATAGGTCTCGACCCCCTTAAGTGACACACTTTGCTGCGCCTGCCAGCTCTCCAGCGCCTTATACGTTTCTTGGTCCAGCTGCTCGGGCGTCTTGCCCACGGGGCGTCTCAGGTTAAGCACTATCTCCGTGCCCTGATCATTTGGCTTCACCAGAGTCGCGGCCAGGGTCATGGGCCCCATAAAATCATCTTCATAGGCGATATCACCAAACTGTTCGCCATAGAGCCCTAACCCAACCATCTGCTGAATAAAATGCGCCGTCAACGCCGACTCGCTACGCGAAAAATGAATCCCCTTTAACAGCGCTGCCAGATGAGTCACGGCGTTGACCCCCGCCTCAGGCGTTGAAGAATGGGTAGACTTGCCCTCGGCGGTGATGGTCAGCTGTCCGTTAGCCTGGCCCGCCGATGATGCCTGCTCAAATTGATACTTCATCCCCTGTTGGTTGCTGGCCTTCTCTTTTAGCGCAGCGATTGTTTTCTTATCTAGTCCTGAGATTTTGGCCACCGCCTGCTGGGGTACCTGACTGGCAAAGGCGCCGCCAGAAAAACCATCTAAGCTGGCCGACGCGCCAGAGGTTGCTATACCATCCTTAGGCATCTTGGGCGTCTTGGGCATCTTAGGAATAGTCAGGCGAATTTCACTCCAGCCTTTCTCGGCGGTCACCACCGGGTACTCGGCGTCTATGGTGATATTGATATCGGCGGGGGTAAATTCGGTCAAAAAGGCCTTCAGCGGCGCCCAATCCGACTCTTCGGCCAGATAGACCAGCAGCTCGATGCGCCTATTCAGAATTAGCCCCTTGTCTTTGATCGCCTTCATGGCATACATGGCGGTGACTATGGGCCCCTTGTCATCTTCGGTGCCACGGCCAATCAGGTAGCCTGGCTGTGACTGACTGTCCAGGGTAAAGGGGTCTTGCTGCCAGAAACTGGCATCGGCAGGCTGCACATCGCCGTGGGTGATCACCCCAAGTTTTTGCTCCCCTTCCCCCAGACCGATGAGCACCACATAGCCTTGATCGCTATAATCTAGCCCCAAACTCTGACTCAAAGACTTTAACTGCGCCTTGAAACCGACAAATTCGGGATGGGTCAAGGGGGTCATCCCCTCTGTTTCCACCGTCTTAAAGGGGATCAGGGTCGACAGCGCGGTTATGGTCTCATCACCATAGGTAGCCAGGGCATATTGAGCCACTCGGTCGGCCAGGGCCGAGACCTTAGGCGCGGCTTGTAGAGAGGCATTAGCACTTACATCTGAATCGCCTTGGGCACTAAGCTGTGAATCGGCTTGAGACGTGGCAAAAGTTAAGCCGCTGCACAGCAATAGACTGAAGGCGCCGGCGGCTTTAAGGGAGAGTTTAAGAGTCATCTGTTATTATCATTTTTAACGTCGAATTGACGCATTTTGCCACATTTATGTGCATCTAGGGTGCAAAAACAGCCAACTCAAAACATTTGTTACAAACAAAACACAAAATCGATAGATTTAACCGTCAGAAACCTGATAATGAGCAGTTTAATGTCGCCGCTTAAGCCAATTTAAGCGCAGATATTTGCGGTCAATTTGGCCGCTTAACGAGTCGTGACGCCAGATCGCGGCCTAAAACAAGCCAATCATCGGGGAATTTAACTATGAAGGGATTGACCCTCAAGCCAATCGTGTCGGCCATGGCACTCGCCATCGCCTTAGGCGGCTGTAGCGCCCAGCAAGGTAGCAGCCAGCAAGCGGAAGTCGCACCCAACGTGGTCGCGCAGCGCATCATAGACAACAACGCCAGCAACCCCTTCTTCAAGCCCTACGATACCTTCCTGGGTATGCCAGATTTCGACAAGATCAAGCCAGAGCACTACCTGCCGGCCTTCAAGGCGGGTATCGCCCAGCACAAGGCTGAGATCCAAGCCATTATCGATAACCCGGCGGCCCCTACTTTCGCCAATACCATCGAAGCCATGGAATTTGCCGGCGATCTCACCACTAAGGTGGCCAGCGTCTTCTATAACCTGACCAGTGCCGACACCAACGAGCAGCTACAGGCGATCTCTAAAGAGGTCTCGCCTATGTTGTCTGCCGCCGGTGATGACATCCTGCTTAACGACCAGCTGTTCAAGCGCGTCAAGGCCGTATATGACCAGCGTGATGGCCTGGCCCTCAATACTGCCCAGCAGAAGCTACTGGAAGATACCTACAAGTCATTCACTCGCGGCGGCGCTAACCTGAGCGATGCCGACAAGGTTAAACTCAGAGCCCTGAACGAGAAGATCGGCAAGCTGAGCCTAGAATTTGGCGATAACCTACTGGCCGAAACCAACGCCTTCGAGCTGGTGATCGACAACGCCGCCGACCTCAAAGGTCTGCCGCAGGATGTGATCAACACCGCCGCGCAAACCGCCGAGAAGAAAGGTCATCCGGGCAAATGGGTATTCACCACCCAGCGTCCATCTATCACCCCTTTCCTCACCTACGCTGACAACCGCGAGCTGCGTGAGAAGATCTACAAGGGATACGTTGAGCGTGGCAACAATAACAACGCCCACGACAACAAGAAGATCTTGGCTCAAATGGCGGCCCTGCGCGCCGAGCGCGCCCAGTTGATGGGCTATAAGAGTCACGCCCACTTCGTGCTGGAAGAGCGCACCGCCAAGACCCCTGAAAATGTCTACGGTCTGTTAGACAAGGTCTGGCCGGCAGCCCTTGGTCAAGCCAAGGCAGAAGTCGCCGTAATGCAGGAGCTGATCGACGCCGAAGGCGGTAACTTCAAGCTGGCGGCCTGGGACTGGTGGTACTATGCCGACAAGATCCGTGTGGCCAAGTACAGCTTTAACGAGCAGGAAACTCGCCCATACTTCTCGCTGGAAAACACCCTGAAAGGCGTGTTCTACACCGCGAACCGCCTCTACGGCATCACAGTTAAAGAGCGCACCGACCTGCCTAAGTACAACGACGAAGTGCGTACCTGGGAAGTGTATGACAAAGATGGCTCGCTGATGGCGATCTTCATGGGCGACTACTATGTGCGCGACAGCAAACGTGGTGGCGCCTGGGCCAACGCCTATCGCAAGCAGTACAAAATGCATGGGGTCGAGTCTAAGCCGATTATCGTCAACGTGCTCAACTATCCACGTCCGGTAGGCGACGAGCCGGCGCTGCTCACCTTCGATGAGGCCAGCACCCTGTTCCACGAGTTTGGTCATGCCCTGCACGCCATGCTGTCGGACGTCGAGTATCGCTCACAGGCCGGTACCTCAGTGCCACGTGACTATGTAGAGTTCCCATCACAGGTGATGGAAAACTGGATGACCCAACCTGAAGTGTTGGCGCAGTTTGCCAAACACTACAAGACGGGCGAAGTGATCCCTCAGTCGCTGGTTGAGAAGATCCAAGCAGCCAGCAAGTTCAACCAGGGCTTTGCCACGGTTGAATATATGGCGGCCACCAAGCTGGATCTCGACTGGCACACCCTGAGCGACTTCGAGCCTAAGGATGCGGCCAAGTTTGAAGCCGACTCACTGAGCAAGATGGGCTTAATTGAGGAGATCGCGCCGCGCTACCGCAGCACCTACTTCTCACACATCTTCTCGGGTGGTTACTCTGCCGGTTACTACAGCTACCTATGGTCTGATATCCTGGGCGCCGATGCCTTCGAGGCCTTCAAAGAGAACGGTATCTTCGACAAGGCAACCGCCGACGCCTTCAGAAACAACGTACTGTCTCAAGGCGGCAGCGAAGATCCTATGCTGCTCTACAAGCAGTTCCGCGGCAAGGAAGCGGGCATCGAGCCGCTGCTTCGCAGTCGTGGCCTGCTCGCCAAGTAAGCAGCACTCGTCAATCGACAAGAAGCACGCTCCGGCGTGCTTTTTTTATCCCATCAAACCGCGAGATTGCGCAATTCCTGCGCAACCTGCTCAAGGGTTCACCAACCCATAGCAAGTCGATACAAACTGTCACATAAACAGTCGCTTACTGTCACAGTTTTTACATTTCATCTCTCTATAATTCGCCAGGCGGCACTCGGGGATAAGCAGGCTAAAAATAAGCCTGACCAAGGCCTTGCCGCACAAATGAAGCCCAACTGAAATCAACAGCGGCTTCGGGGTCAAACAATAATTAATAGAGATTGATGGATATGTTTAATAAAAAACTATTAGCCGTGGTTATCGCATCGAGTATCGGACTCACCGCCTGTAGCTGGAACGATGATGATGAGGATACGATCACCTCGGCAAACGTGGAGCTCAGAGTACTGGAAACCACAGATCTGCACACTAACATCATGGACTATGACTACTACCAGTCTAAGGTCGATCCCACCATAGGCCTGGCGCGCACCGCCAGCCTGATCCACGCCGCCCGTAAAGAGGCAACCAACTTCGTGCTAGTGGATAACGGTGACCTGCTTCAGGGCAGCCCCATGGGCGACTACATGGCCAAGATCGGCCTCAAGGAAGGTGATGTCCATCCAGCCTACAAGGCGATGAACACCTTAGACTATGAGGTGGCCAACATAGGTAACCACGAGTTTAACTATGGCCTGGATTTCCTTGAGAAGGCCCTCAGCGGCGCCGAGTTCCCCTATATCAACGCCAACGTCTACTGCGCGGCCGATGACTGCTGGAATGACATCAAGAAAGGCGACAACCTGTTTACCCCTTACCTGATCAAGGAAAAAGTGGTTATCGACACCCAGGGCCGTGAACACACCATCAAGATAGGTTACATAGGCTTCGTGCCGCCACAGATCATGTTGTGGGACAAGCAGCATCTGACCGGTAAGGTAGAGGCCAAAGATATCATAGAGACCGCCAAGCTGTTTGTGCCTAAGATGAAGGCCGAAGGCGCCGATGTGATCATCGCCATCCCTCACTCTGGCATAGGCTCGACGGAAAACCCTGGCGATGCCATGGCTGAGAACGCCACCTTCGCCCTCACCAATATCGAAGGCATCGATGCCATCATGTTTGGCCATAGCCACTCTATCTTCCCCCACGCTAACTATGCCGATCTGCCCAATACCGATGTGGAGAAGGGTCTGCTCAACGGTGTGGCCGCCGTCATGCCGGGCCGTTGGGGCGACAACTTAGGGGTGGTGGATCTTAAGCTGACCCTCAAAGATGGCGCTTGGTCGGTAACCGATGCCCAGACCGAGGCGCGTCCCATCTATGATGGCGCCAACAAGGTAGCACTGGTCGATGCCGACAAGGATATTCACGATGCGGTCGAGCTTGAACATCAAGGCACCCTGGCCTTCGTGGATCAGCCCATAGGGGTTGCCGCGGCGGACATGTATAGCTTCCTGACTCTGGTACAAGATGATCCTACGGTACAAATCGTCTCGGATGCACAGATTGCCCAGGTGAGCGCCAAGCTACCCGAATCACTGCAGGGGATCCCAGTCCTCTCGGCCGCAGCCCCCTTCAAGGCGGGTGGGCGTCACGCCACCGAGGCCGATGCCTCGCAGTTCGTGCAGGTGGATGCCGGCGATCTGACCTTTAAGAACGCCGCCGATCTCTACCTCTACCCTAATACCATGGTGGCGGTGAAGATCACAGGCGTCGAGCTGAAAGACTGGTTAGAGTGTAGTGCCAACCAGTTCAATCAAATAGACCCGAGCTCGAGCGAGCCTCAGTCACTGATCAACTGGAATGGTCATCCTACCTACAACTTCGATGTGATCGACGGCGTGACCTATAAGATAGATGTCACTCAGCCAAGCAAGTTTGACCGTAACTGCGCCGTTATTGCTGGCAACGAGAACGCCCAGCGTATCGTCGATCTGGCCTACACCACGCCAACAGGCGAGGTGTTAACCGGTGATGCGCTAAGCGCCCAGGAGTTTATCGTAGCCTCTAACAACTACCGCGCCTTTGGCGGCAAGTTTGCCGGTACGGGCTCAGAGTATGTGGTGATGGAGCTGCCAGACACCAACCGTGAGGCGCTGGCCGCCTATATCACGGCGCAATCCAAGCCAAACGATCAGGGTGGTTATGATGGCATGGTCGACCCAAGAGCCGACTACAACTGGGACTTCAAGACCATCAACACTCAGGTGGCGCTGGACATCCGCTTCGAGACTCAGAACAGCGACAAGGCCGACAAGTTCATCAGCGACAACCAGCTGCGTAAGATGGAAAAGCTGGCCGAGCCTGATGCCCTTGGCTTTGCCATCTACCGCATCGATCTGACCAGCGATCCCGTCGCGAAATGATCATTCTGTAAAAAGCCTCATAGTTAAAAGCGCCTACGGGCGCTTTTTTATTGGCTTGCGAACAGGCGCTGAAATATCGTAGATTGGCACTCACTGCCCACAATTAACATGCATTATGTCTCTCAGCCAACTGCCCTTTTCACAATCCTGCGAAAACAACAAGGCGCCTATTCTGGCGGTACTGCAACAGAGCTTTAGGACCACACGACGAGTGCTTGAAGTCGGCAGCGGCACGGGCCAGCACGCGGTATTCTTTGCGGCGCACCTGCCCCATCTCACCTGGTGCCCCAGCGATCAGCCGCGATTTATCGAGCCGCTCGAGAAGCGAATCGCCCTGCAGGGCGGCGATAACATCGCGCCGCCCGTTAGCCTGGATGTCACCGCCCCCTGGCCCCTGGCCCAGGGAGAGGTTGACGGCATCTTCAGCGCCAACACGCTGCACATCATGAGCGAGGCCATGGTGACCGATTTCTTCAGGGGTGTTGATCGCCACCTCAGCGAGACTGGCAGCCTCTGCGTCTACGGCCCCTTCAACTACAACAACCAATACACCAGCGACAGCAATCGCCAGTTCGATGTCTGGCTCAAGCATCGCAACATCCACAGTGGCATCCGCGACATCGAATGGATAATGGATCTAGCCAACTCGGCGGGCCTCAGCCTAGAGGCCGACCATGCAATGCCCGCCAACAACCGTTTGCTGCATTTCATGCGCTAACAACATCCCCCTGTCGCTTACTCTTTAAATCAGCAAGTGAATGGGCATTAAAAAAGGGCCTTGCGGCCCTTTTTGCTAGATCGAATCTGACTCAATCCTAACTTGCCCATTCGAATCTGGCCGAATCGAATCTGGCCTAGTCGAAATCGCTGTCTTGTAACTGAGTCAGCAGCTCACAGCTACGCTCCATCTGGTAGCGAATACTCCTGCTCTGAGGCGCCCAGTAACTCATATAGAATTTCGCCGTCACCAGCTTGTTGGCGTAGAATGCCTCCTCTTCGCCCGCCGTAATGGCCTGTTGAGACTTGACCGCCATCCGCGCCCACATCCAGCCCAGGGCCACTATACCCAGGATCTGCAGATAACCCATGGAGGCGGCGCCTATGATGTCGGGATTCTTAACCCCATGAGCGACGATATACTGGGTCGCCTTCTCGAGATCAGTCGTGGCCTCCATCAGCGGCATCAGGTAAGGTTTCAGCGCCTCATCCTCGAGATGTTTAGCCAGGAACGGCTTGACCATCTCAGACCAGAGCCCCAGCGCCTCGCCTTTATCGGCAAGCAGCTTACGGCCAACGAGGTCCAGCGCCTGCACGCCGTTGGTACCTTCGTAGATCATGGCGATGCGGCTATCGCGCACAAATTGCTCCATGCCCCACTCGTGAATATAGCCATGGCCTCCATAGACCTGCTGGGCATCGACACAGGCCTTAAAGCCTTGATCGGTCACGAAGCCTTTCACCACTGGGGTAAAGAGGGCCGCTAACTTGGCCGCTATGGTCGCCTTGGCCTTGTCCTGATGACGGTGAGACTCGTCTAGCCATAGGGCCTGCTGACCCATCAGGGCCCTAGCGCCTTGGTTGAAAGCCTTCTGGGCCATCAACATGCGTCTGACATCGCCATGAACCAGAATCGGATCGGCCGGTGACTCGCTCGCCTTGACGCCACTTAAGGCGCGCCCCTGCAGGCGTTCTCTGGCGTAACTCAGGGCATTTTGATAGGCGATCTCAGAGACCCCGAGCCCCTGCACGCCCACGCCGAGTCTCGCCTCATTCATCATGGTAAACATGGCCCTCAGTCCCTGATGGGGTTCGCCCACCAGCTCGCCGATGGCGCCGTCGAACACCATGACACAGGTAGAGTTACCGTGGATCCCCATCTTATGCTCCAGGGCACTGGCCTCGACGCCGTTACGGCAACCTAAGGTGCCATCATCATTTACCAGGTATTTGGGCACGGCAAACAGGGAGATACCCTTCACGCCATCGGGCGCATCGGGCAGACGCGCCAGCACCAGGTGCACTATGTTGTCGGCCAGGTCGTGATCGCCAGATGAGATAAAGATCTTCTCGCCGCTGATGGCATAGGTGTCTTCGCCCACCGGCTTAGCCTTGGTGCGCAGCAGTGCCAGATCCGTGCCCGCATGGGCCTCTGTCAGGTTCATGGTGCCAGTCCATTCACCCGACACCAGCTTCTCGAGGTACTTGGCCTTGAGAGCGTCGCTGCCATGGGCATGGATCGCCGCATAGGCGCCGTGGGTTAAGCCCGGATACATGGCAAAGGCCATGTTGGTCGCCGTCTTCATCTCTGTAGCAAACACCCCGATACATTCGGGAAGACCCTGACCGCCATATTCTGGGTCACTGGTGAGCGTCGCCCAGCCGTTATCCACGTATTGTTGATAGGCGTCTTTAAAGCCTTCGGGGGTGCGCACCTGACCGTCCACCAACCGGCAACCCTGGGTATCGCCCTGGCTGTTGAGCGGCAACATGATCTCTGTGGTGAAGTCGGCGACCCCTTGAAGAATGGCGTCACTCAGCTCGGCGTCGATCTCATCGAATCCCTGAAGGTCATCGCGCCCATAGATGTTAAGTAGCTCGGAGAGAATAAACTGATAGTCGCGCAGTGGAGCTTGATAGATTGGCATTCCTTAATCCTTCTATTGTCGAAACCCAAAACGAACAGGCGCTAGCCGGGACATTAGCGCTCGCTCAACTATAGTGCTCCGACCACTTTACCCAAATCTGCTCAAAAATACAGCCCTTAAACTCGGCTGTTTTATTTCAATCGTCAAAAAGCCTAAAAACAATCAAGGTCATACTACAGCTTACAACGAAAACTCTGTAAGCTAGGTCATCAGCTAAATGACCAGCCCGGCTTAACTCGTGAGGAGCATTTATGGGTTCTGTAACCGTAAAAAAACATCCCCTGGGACTCGAATATGTCGAGGTCGATACCGATCTCTGTCAGGCGCGCATCTTCATGCAAGGCGCCCAGATAGACAGGTTTCAGCCTAAGGGCCAAGCCCCGCTGCTCTGGGTATCGAGCGCCGACGACTATCAGCCGGGTAGCGGCATCCGAGGCGGCATCCCTGTCTGCTGGCCCTGGTTTGGCATGCATGAGAACCCTCAGTGGCCGCAACACGGTTTTGCCCGTACCCGCCTATGGAATTTAGATTCGGTGCAGATGCTGGATCAGGTGGTGGAGCTCAAGTTTAGCCTGACGGTAAGCGATGAAGACAGGCAGTACTGGGCGCATCCGAGCAGGGTCGAGCTCATCTTTACCTTAAGCGATAGCCTAAGCGTCAGCCTGGTCAACACCAACCTGGGTGATACCCCGTTCAATCTGACCCAGGCGCTGCACACCTACTTCCCTATCGAAGATATTCATCAGCTTAAGGCCAGCGGATTTAGCGGCGCCCGCTATATCGAGTTTGGCGAAGGCCCCTTCGAGCAGGAGGGCGATGCCGTGTTATTTGACCGGGAAACCGACCGTGTCTACACCCAGCTTGGCGACTGCCAGCTACTGCATACCCCACAGGGGATCATAGAGGTGCGCCGCGAAAACAGTCGATCGGCGGTGCTGTGGAATCCTTGGATAGAGAAATCTAAGCGTCTGTCGCGCTTTAACGATCAGGATTATCTCACCATGGTCTGCCTCGAGGCCGCTAATGTATTGGAAGATAGGGTCGAGCTGGCGCCGGGTGAGTCTCATACCCTGAGCACCCATATCCGCTGGCAACCTCAGGGCTAAACATGAGATTCTGGGCACCAGATTAATAAGGTGCCCTCTTTAGCCAGGTAAACTAGCGATGCATCGAAGCCGCTCTCTCCTATTGATCAAAAATTTTACTGGTGGTCATAGGTTTTACTGCATAGGTTTTACTGGCAGTCATAGGTTTTAGTGGATAGGTTTTAGTGGATAGGTTTTACTGGCAAGAGCGCTAAAATGAAAAGGTTAGTTTCAATAATTGAGACCTCAGTAGGCAGAGCTAACAGCTAACGCTAAATAATCAGAGACAGGGACAGATGTCGCGACGCTTTTTTACCTCCCGCAGCATAAAATGGATAGCCGGCGCCATGGCGCTGTCCCTGCTGCTGTTGCTGCTGCTCCTTGTGCTAGCGGCGAGTCAACTGGAATACCTGGTTAAACGTCTCGCCAATCCCTATCTGGCTGATGCCGGCATCAGCATAGAAGCGCTGCGCTTAAGCTCCAGCGATCTGATGGCGCTTAAGCTGCCCATGGCACTGCTTAAGGTCGATGGCAACCTGGTGAGACTCGACGATCTTCAGCTTACACTCGCCGAAGACTGGTTATCGGCGCCAATGGGTCTCACCCAGATAGACTCGCTTTCGGTGCGCCGCGCCGAGGTGTCACTGAGCCAGGACTATTTCGATAATCTAGGTCGTGAGCAAGAATCAGGCGCCAGCAGCGCCCTCAATATGGGCGCCCTGCCGCAGATCGCCCTGGGCGAAGTCGGCTTCAACCTGTTAGGCAAACAAGCTAGCTCCTTAAAGACCCAGCCACTGGGCCTCAAGCTGGATTATCTTAACCTGGATAATCAAGGTCGGCTCACCGGCGCCCTCAGCTTCTATCAGGCGCCACTGCTGAGCTTAGCTGCGACACTCGAGAAGACCCGCTGGCGACTCGATAGTCGCCTCGAATTCGAGCCCCTTGGCCAGCTCATCGGCGAGCTCAGCATGCTGACCTCTACCGCCGGTCCAAGTAAGCCAAAGCCAGACACGTCTCCTGCGCAACAGGCATCTAATGTTTCAGAGGCGTCTGGCGTTTCAGACATGCCTAGCCTTTCAAAGGCACCTGCATTAGTCACGGCCCTGCATGATGTTAACCAGCGTTTAACCGAAATCTTTACCCTAAGCGGCAGCCTCAGCTCCCGCGGCGAGTTAGACCTTATCAAGGGTGAACTGCATTCAAGCCATGAATTTGATGGGCTCAAGATCCAGCTAAAACAGCTAGCTGGCCAGACGCTATCGCCAGAGCTAAGCATTACCGTGACCGGCCAGGGACAAGCTAAACAAGAAAGCGCTAATCTCACTCAATCAAGTCATGCTCAGTCCAGTCAGGCTCAAAGCATGATACTTGGGCTCAATGGCCCCCTTAACGATCTGCATCTCACGCTGTCGCCAACCTTAGTCACCAGCAACACATCGCTGGAGCAGCTTGGAGAACTGGCAGGTGAATCTGAGTCGGTCGCCGCCCTACTCACGGCACTTAAGGCCCAGTCTCATGATAAAAAGTCTCATGATAAGCAGGCACATGATAAGCAGGCGCCAGATATGCGAGCTCCAAACCAGCGCTCAGCCGATGAACATACGACCAAGCTCTCTCTGGAGCTTGGCCAAGAGATGAGCGATGAAGATGCGCTCGATTTTTCGCTCCAAGATGTAGACTTGCAGCTAGGAGTTCTCACCGCCAAGGTTGAAACTCAAGGCCTGATGCTCGCAGCTAAGCTTGAAAAAGCTAGGCTAGAACACGTTAGCCAGCCAAAGTCAGCCTCAAATCCTGATTCAGATCCTCAGTCAAAGCCGACTTCGGCCTGGCAGCTCACCGGCAACTGGCAACTTGATGCAGCGCTTAAACAGCCGCTGTGCCTAATCCTACCGCCCTATCCAGAGACAGGCAACGGCTGTCAGGATCGGGCTAAGAATGAAACCAACATAGACAATCGCCTCACGCTTGCTAAAGCAAACTTGAAGCTTGAAGGCGAACTGGATGCCAGACAAGCAGATGCAACAGATGATTCGACAAATGATTCGCCGGGAAGTAGCGCGATTAATCTAACCCTGGCGGGCGAGCTGAATCTAGCGCAACCCGAATTTAATCATAGAGACCTTAAGGTGGGCGCGCACAGTATCACCACAGAAATTCCGGCGCCTCTTAATCTCAGCATCAACACCAGGCCAGAACTTAAGCTAAACCTCGATTGGCAAGGGCTAAAAGTCGCGATCGATGGGCATCATCTAAGCTGGCCAGCTATGCAGGAGATGGCTAACAAAGAGCCAAAAGCACAGCTAACCAGCAAGCAGACCCGCACCACTTTTGGCGCCGGTCATTTTACCTTTATCCCAGGTAAGCCTCTTCTGGCCGAGTTAGCGAGCTTTATGAGTATCACTCACTCCCCTCATCTGACGCTGCCACAGGCCTCAATACCTGAGGTCTCATTGGCTAACACCTCTATGACAGACGCCTCAATCACAGGCGCCTCAAAAACAGAGAGAGTAGCAAAACCGCTGGAGCGCGAACTTACCGCTAGTGAATTTGTACTCGAAGCCAGGCAGCCAATGCGCCTCGATGCGCAAGCAGTGGTGCTCCCGCCCGTCGGGTTAAAGGTTATTGCGCTAGCCGCCAGCGAGCAGAAAGCCGTTAAGGGAAAGGACCAAGAACAGGCTCAAGCTCAGGTTAAAACCACTCAAGTTAAAACAACTCAAGTTAGAACCACTCGGGTCAACCTGGATGAATTAAGCCTTGCCACCCAGACCATAGCGCTAACGCCAAAAGCCACCAAGGCTGGGACAGAAGCGGAAAACGCCGCGGCGACACTATCACAGTCGACGTTATCGCAGTCGACGCTATCACTGTCGCCAGATGCCCTGTTAGCCTTCCCCTGGCAGAGTGAGGTGAACTACCAGCTGACTAATCTCAAGGTGAGCGAGGAGAGTGTTCGCCTCAATAAATTGCGCCGCAAGACGCTGCTTAAACTGCCCAGCACCAGCCTGAGTCAGTCGCTGCATTGGCAAGGTGCCCTGCAAACTTTTGGCAGCTCAGGCACTAAGTCCGCAGCAGCATATGAATATGAGCCTGGCTCTGAGTCATCAAAAATTTTGATCCAATCTGAGCACGATGGCTTAGTAAAAGATTCGTCGCCAGGCTATCAGCTCGCGACCGAAGAGCGGTGGAACCTGGATGGCCTGCCATTTTACAGCGAGCATCTTCTTGCGCTGACTCATTCACTTAAGCCAAGCCTGCTTACCGGAGAGTTCACACTAGCAAGTGATGCCAACGAGCTGATGAAGCGTGTAACCCGTATGCAAGGCACAAGCCTGGAAAATCCCTTAATTGGCGATATCAATCTCACCAGCAAGCACAGCCTCAACTGGCATGGCGATAGGATGGACTTCGCCTTTGCCTTGACCCCAGAGGTTAAGCTCAGCGAGGGTAGCTATAACGCCCTGCCCTTCGAGCAGGCCGAGTTTACCGGCCAATGTCAGTTAGATGGTGTCAAAGCGCCTCACTCTCAAACGGCAAAGCTTGCCTGTGAGCCGCTGTCGCTCAAGGTCGCCGCCTTCAATCCTGGGGTGCTGATCACCGACATAAACGCCCACGCCAGACTCGAATTAGATCTGACCCAGGGAGAAACAGAAGCCGCAGTCGGTGCTCAAACAAGTGCAGAATTGGCGCTGAGCGGCGCCGATGTGAAGCTCGATGCCAGGGCCAACACCTTGGGGGGCGAGATCTTACTGCCTATCTTTAACCTGAACCTCGGCGCCCCCTCCTCCGCTTATCTGGTGCTGCAGGGGTTGGATCTCGAGCAGCTGCTCGCCGCTCAGCCCCAAACCGGCATCTATGCCGACGGCATCTTCGACGGCGTACTGCCGGTGCAGCTCGAGCATGGTCAGGTGAGTATTACCAATGGGCAGCTCGCGGCGCGCACCCCCGGTGGCCTCATCAAGGTGGATGACAATCCGGCCGTGCTGCAGATGCGCCTGTCACAGCCCTATCTCGATTTTGCCTTCTCGGCCCTTGAGGAGCTGCACTACACCCAGCTGTCGAGCAGTTTTGACATGGCCCCTAACGGCGATGCCCTACTAAAGGTTCAGGTGAAGGGGCGAGCCAAAGATATTGAACGTCCTATCCATTTAAACTACGCTCAGGAAGAAAATATGTTGCAGCTACTCAAGAGTTTACAAATCGGTGATAGACTGCAGAGCGAAATCGAGCGGGCCATGGCCAACTAATTTTTTGGCACAAGACTCGACATAAGAGTCATAGCCAGCGATAAAAGCAAACGTTCAGCCTATGGTCATCTTAGGGATCTACACTAAGACCATAGCCAATAAAATTTTCAACCAGATTAAGGAAGCACTGTGAAGAAATTGCTAACCTTGCCGACGATAACCCTGAGCCTGGCCGCCGTGCTGCTCATGAGCGGCTGCACGCCAACGGTCAAGATAGAGCCACCTGAGAAGCCTATCGTTATCAACCTTAACGTTAAGATTGAACATGAGATCAAGATTAAGGTGGATAAAGAGCTCGATGAGCTGATCAACAACGATGAACTCTTCTAATCAAGGTATAAGGTGATCCTAATGAAAAGCAAAATACTCGTCCTCATGGCCGGACTTCTTCTCAGCCTCAATGCCTTCGCCATATCGTTGCAAGACGCCAAGGCGCAAGGATTAGTGGGCGAACAGGTCAACGGCTATCTCGGTGTGGTGGTCAACAATAGTGAAGCCAGCGCCCTGGCCAAATCGGTCAACGCCAAACGCAAGGCGCACTACGAAAAGATCGCCCGCAAGAACCAGATCAGCGTAGATGATGTGGCCAAGCTGGCCGCCGAGAAGGCGATAGCGGCTACCGCCAAGGGCCATTATATTCAGACTCCCCAAGGAAAATGGGTCAAGAAATAAATGATGCAAAGAATAGATGAGGCATAAATAGATGGGCAAAAAGTCGCCGTTGATAGTCCTGGCTGCTAGTTCCCTTCTCAATCTATGATGAGTGCCTAACCAATAAGCGACGCCTAATGCGTCGCTTATTGGTATCTTTAACTCTCATTTATCTAACCGACTAACCACCTGCTCTCGCAGTGACTCGTTCAAACATACTAGGGCTAGATGGCGTGAGCGCTTTGAGGTTTAACCACCAAGAGATCACACTGGATCCTGTCGATCACCTGCTCGCCCACATGGCCGCACATGTTAGAAAACATGCTGCCATTGCCAGTATCGCCGACGATCACCAGCTCAGAATCCACCTCCTTGGCTAAGGATTCGATGGCATCTTCCGGCAGTGACTTGGCCAGATGAAGATGATGATTGCTCACCGCCGCCCCCTTTGGCTGCAGGTGATAGCGGCTGGAATAACTAGACATCTTCTGCAGGTGGTAATTCTCATCATTGGCAGGGGCCAGCGCCTGATGGAAGGAGATGCTTGGCGTCTCGCCATAGTAGCAATCGATAAGATGACAATCCCCCGCCAGCAGCTGAGAGAAATGCTCCGAAGTCTGCAGCACAGCGTCATTGAGCGCCCTATGGGTGACATCATCGGCGCAGGGCTCAACCAGGGAGAGAATGTGCCCGCCGGGTTGCCACAGATGGTCCTTAACCACCACCACGGGGCGGGAAGACTCGCGGATCAGCCGCACATCCAGCGGTTTGATGGTCAGCCAGTTCCATAGCTTATGGCGCGAGGCAGCCAAGATCACCGCATCCACCTTGAAGTCGTCGCAAAACTGCAGCACATCGTCGCTGCTATGACAGGCGATAGACGCCTTGGAGATAGAAAGCCCCGATTGGGCGGCCTGACTGATAAAGGCGTTTAAGCAGGTCAGCTTACGCTCCTTGGTCAGGGGTTGGGTCTGCCCCTCGTTGCCATCGGCCTCGAAGGTGTCCACCAGACGGTTAACGAAGTGGCTGTGCTCTAACATCATCACTATGATTGCCGCGTTGGTTTTACTGGCCAGATACACGGCGCGGGAAACGGCCTTTAAACTGAAATCGTGTTCATCTACAACCACTAAAAGTCTCTGATAGCTATCCATAACTTTGCTCTCACCTAGGATTCGCACCTAATTGTAGCTCAAGCTAGAGGCGCCAAAATGGCGCTAGCCCTTTATTGGCGTGGGTTTGCGGCAACTTCATGATAATAGAAATGATTATTGTTAAGAACATTTTTAGCTAACCTAGCCCCAATGGAAACCTTTAGCTATTAGCTGAGCGCAAAATGGCTTTTTAACCATTAAAATCATCAGATTAGATAGAATTTAATATAAATTAAGCATAAAAAAGGCCACCCTAGGGCGGCCTTTTCAAGCTGTATTAGCTAAACATTAGAAGTTTAACTTAGCCTTACCCTTGAGGCCGTCGTTATCCTCAACGGTCAGCTTCACCTTACTGGCGCGGTGACCCAAGCTGATGGCCACAGGACCCGTCTGCTTGCTGCCGTTGTTAAACTTCCACGACTGCGACACTATCTCACCGTCTGTGTCATAGCTTAGCGAGACAAACAGATGCATAAACCAGAGATCCAGGTGCTCAATAACGGCAACAGGCTTTTGCTGCTTCACCTGTACCTTCACCACCTGGGTCACGCTATGGCTCAGACCATCGTTGTCGGTTACCGTCAGGGTCACAGGGTATTCACCGGCCTTGGCATAGCGATAGCTTAGCTGCTGGCCGCTGGCGGTCTCACCATTACCAAGATCCCATTGATAATCGACTATCTCGCCATCTTCATCTGTGGCGCTGCTCACCAGGCTCAGGGTGCGGCCCTGCAGCTCATAGCTAAAGCTGGCAACTGGCGCTATGGTCTCACGCTCAAGCAGCAGAGAGATCACAACAGGGTCATGGTCCGATGAGCGATAGGCATCACTGCTGTAGAGCGACTCAATCTGACCGGCAGACTTAAACTCTTCGTTGTAATCCAGCAGTCTTGGCTCGTCGGTATTGATATGCCACTCGGTCACATCGACAACCCTGTCGGCCAACTGAGTATTAGCCAGTGCATGATCCAGTTGCCCCGTCTCACCGGAGAAGACATAGGAGTATGCTCCCGACTTGCCCAGATGGTAGAACAGCTCAAGGTAACCGGCGCCGCGTAGCGCATCGATTGGATCTTCCTTGGCATAGGCGTTCATGTCACCAATCACCAGGGTCGGCAGCTCACCATACTCGCTGGCCAGCCAAGCCCCCAGGGCGGTCGCCGCACGGGTACGGGTTAGGTTACAGTTACCCTGACCGTCGTTGAGATCTGGGTCGCCCAGACTGACACAATCACTGCCCTTAGACTTAAGATGGTTCACCGCCACCACAAGTTGTTGCTCTTCACCCAAGACCTCGAAGGCCTGGGTCAGACTCGGACGATTCTTACCATCGTTAAACAGCACCTCACCCTGCTCATCCAGCGGCGAGTTGGCGCTAGACAGCACCTTAGCCGCGCCCACAGGCGTGACGCGATCGCTACGATACAGCATGCCCACGGTAATGGCGTCTGTGCCTATGGTTGGCGTTGGCGCCGAGATAAATTGGTATCTTGCCTCGCCCACCGCCTGGTTCAGACCGCTCACCAGATCATTGATAGCCGACTCAGTACCAAAGCCGTCGTTTTCTATCTCCATCAGGCCGAAGATGTCGGCGTCTATGCTCACCATGGCGCTGATGATCTTGGCGCGCTGACGGGCAAATTCGCTAGGCGTGTCGGCGCCGCGATCCGTCGGGAAGCCACCGCCCAGGCCATCGCCGTTGAAGTAGTTCAGCACGTTGAAGCTGGCGACCTTGAGGTTACCGCCGACGGCCAGTGCTGGCTCGCTGCTTCTTGGGTTGGTCGCCACGAAGTTAACTGTATCGATTGGCATCAGACGATACTTGCCAAAGCCATAGTGCATCACGGCGTGAAGCTCGGTGATCGAGTCGCCCACACGCACAGTATTGTTGGCGCTCAGGCCAGGCGCTGGGTAACGCACAGGATCTGGGTTTTGCGAGGTTAACCCATCGTCCAGCAGCACTGAGTCTAAGGCGTTGGCCTGACTCACCGCCAGCGCCTCGCTGCCAGGCTCGGCCACCTGAGTCCCGATGAAGTGACGCTTACTACCGAGCAAGATCTCGCCGTAGCGTCCCAGATTATAGACCTCGTTCACCACCAGGTTCTGGGTAAAGTGTACGCGCATGCCTTCGACTGCTTCCAGGTCGCTGCTCTTAGCCAGCGGCAGGCTCACCTCGGCGGCGCTCGGCAACTCTTGAGCGCTGGCACACAAGGCGTGCTCGCTGACATTGGTCAGCTCGGTCAGGCCGTTGTACTCCTTGACCGTGGCGGTCAGACGCACACGATCGCCCGCCTGATAACCTAGCGAACCACCGGTATAAACGAAGACCCCCTCAGAGGTGTTGATGTCAGCGTCAGCCTCAGCATCGGCCATCTGCAGGAACAGACCCTTGAGCCCAGCTTCCTGGTTGCTGGTCACGATCGCCTCGACCGTGACGCTCTGTCCATTGAGCGGGCTGACATCGCCACTGCCCTGCAGTTCTGAGATCTTGGTGGCCGGATCATGACAAACCAGACTCACCGGCGGCTCGGTAGGATCCGTCGGGTCGGTTGGGTCTGTCGGTCCCTGACCGGCAAACTGGCCGAGATCGCTAAAATCATCCTGTGCATGACCTGTCCAGGTGGCCAGGGTCACGGCATCATCGAGCTGAGTATCGGCGATCAGCTGGTTAGGATCCCGGCGCAGGGTGTTATTCTGGGTCGACAGATCGCCGCTGCCCCACTCAGACCCCGGATCTGTGCCCAACTGGCCAAGGCTGTCGATCACCTGGCCCTGCTTGCGCAGCACTAAGGTGTCGTCACCGTTGAAGAAACTGGCTGTGCTTAGCTGGTCGGCGACCGCTAAGATCTCAGCGGCGGCATCGTTGTCGGCCAGAACATAGGTCTTGCCGGCGGCCAGGCTACCGGTAAGGGCTATGGTAGAGCCGGCACTGGTGCTGCCGTTAAAGTAGAACTCGAGTTGATATTGACTTAAATCGATGGCGGCGCCGGTGGGATTGTAGAATTCGACGGCCTTGTTGTTGCTGCTGCCTTCTACATACTCTGAAATGATCAGATCGTCTGCGGCCTGGGCAAAGGTGGAGACACCACCAATCGCCAAGGCAAGCGCGCTTGCTTTGGTAAACATATTAACCCCTAAAATTATCCATTAACCTAGTGTTTAACTAGTGCTGTGCTAGACAGTATCCGAGTCTTATCGCTCAAATTACTGCGGTACTGATCCTTCGACCAGCGCACACTATAAATCAGCTTAGTGACAAAGAGGTTACAAATTTTACATAAAGTTAATGCGTAGGGTGTTAAGCACAATTGACAGCTTAGAGGTGATTTTGCAGCACAATTCTCTTTTATCAGCGGTTCGATGAGGTCAGTCGACAGAGGCTTACTGAGGTAGACGGATTTAGAATCTGACGTGAAGAAGTACGAGATATGTGTTTGAAAAAGAAGAAGGAAATGAGGTAAAGAGACAAAAAGAGATGTTTAAAGCGAAAGCCAGACCCAGGGCTATATGCCCAGGCCCGGCTTCAAAACAAGCTAATACTTTAGATAGCTTATTGTTGGATGTGCTGATTGTTGCAAGTGCTTTTTGTTGAAAGTGCTTTTTGTCGAAAGTAATTAGTTATCCTGCCAGATCATCACCTTGGCCGGCTCGCCGCCCTTGCGGGTCGCGCGGTACATGCCTTCGGTATTAAATGGGGTGGCGATGTTGCCGCGCTGATCGATGGCGATCACCCCGCCGGTACCACCTGCGGTGATCAAACGCTGATTGATCACCTCATCCGCCGCCTGCAGAATCGATTTTTGCTGATATTTCACCTTGGCGCAGATATCCCCCGCCACATGGTAACGAATGAAATACTCACCATGGCCTGTGGCCGACACGGCGCATACCTGATTTTCGGCGTAGGTGCCGGCGCCGATCACCGGCGAATCGCCGATACGGCCGAAACGCTTGACCGTCATGCCGCCGGTCGAGGTGCCGGCCGCCAAGTTGCCTTGCTTATCCAGGGCCACGGCGCCCACGGTACCAAACTTGTAATCCAGATCCAGATAGTTAACCGAGGCCTGATAGTCGGGCTTGCCCGCCTCCTTGCTCTCGGCCGCCTTCAACTTGGCCTTAGCATCGATAAGCTGCTGATAGCGGCTGTCGGTATCAAAATAGGTCACAGGAACCAGGCTAAAGTCCTGACTCAGGGCAAACTCCTCCGCCCCCTGGCCCGATAGCATCACGTGGGGCGACTTGTCCATCACGGCGCGCGCCAGGTTGATCGGGTTCTTGATATGCTTCACCCCGGCCACGGCGCCGGCGTTGAGGCTGCGACCATCCATGATGGAGGCGTCCATCTCATGGGTGCCGTCATAGGTGTAAACCGCGCCTTTCCCCGCATTAAACAGCGGACTGTCTTCGAGAATATTGATTGCAGTGGTCACCGCCGTCAGGCTATCGCCCCCCTTCTCCAGCACCTTATAGCCGGCATCCACCGCCTCTTTTAACTTGTCGCGGTAGGCTTGCTGCTGCGCCTCGGTTAGATTGGCCTTAGAGATGGTGCCGGCGCCGCCATGGATGGCAATGGAAAATGGCTGGGTTTCGGCCAGAGTGCTAGTGCTGATCAACAGGCCCATCAGGCCGGCCAGTAGGCAGGGGGTAATAGTGCTTCTCACGGTAGGCTTCCTCGTTATTGTTTGCCTTCTTTGTACCGATTTTCATCATTAATTACAATCACCATCTTGCTTGGCCTCTATAATCTGCGACAATAAACAGCAACAAACTTTTCAACTAGATAGAGCCTTTTTCTTGCGGATCTTTGCGACCTTATCCCGGCTATCGATACTCGCCCTACTCAGCCTCAGCATGGGTATCTCCCCCGTCTGGGCAAACGACTGGTTGAAGGTCGAGGTCGACGGCGCGAATGAGTCGCTCAAACGCAACATCACCGCCCACCTCGGCGCCCTGCCAGGCTCAGAGGTGCAGCGCCGTGCCTATATCTTCAACGCCGAAGAGAACATAGAGGCCGCACTTCACTCCCTGGGCTACTACAAGGGCAAGATAGACCAGCAGCTGGAGAGCCCGGAATCCGGCCCCTGGACGCTCCGCCTCACCGTCACCCCGGGCGCCCCGACTGTGATCCAGTGGATAGATATTCAGCTCTCTGGCGAGATCCTTGATGATGAGGTGATCAACGCCTGGCTCAGGCAGATAAAGGTCAAACCCGGTGATGTACTTAATCATGGCGAATATGAGGCGATCAAGTCGCAGCTGCTCACCTACGCCTTGGCCAGGGGTTACTTCGAAGGCAAATATCTGACCAATAAGATAGTGGTCAACCGGGATCTCGACATCGCGCAGATCAGCCTTCACTACGACTCCGGCCCGCGCTATCGTATCGGCGAGGTCAGCTTCAATGGTCACGACCTGGTGCCCGGCTTTCTCGACAAGTTGATCCCTTTTGAGCCAGATTCCCACTACAGCACGGGTAAGATAGGCGCCCTCAACCGTGAGCTGGTAGATACCGGCTACTTCACCAATATCAAGGTGTTGCCGCAGCTGGACAAGATGCAGGATGACAGGGTGCCCATTCGGGTTGAGGTGACGCCTAAACCCAGCCACTCCATCGAGCTAGGTCTGGGCGCCGACATAGGCAACTCCATCGACAACAACATAGAGCCGAGAGTCAGGGTCACCTGGCGCACGCCGCAGATCAATCGCTATGGCCACTCCCAGGAGACCAGCCTGGAGTGGTCGCCGGACAGACCTAAGTTTCTGACCACCTATACCATTCCCCTCACCCATCCACTGGACGATCAGCTCAAGCTACGCCTCGGCTTGCTGAGGGACAAATATGGGGTGACCCAGATCTACGACCCCGATAAACGCGACTATCGCAACACGGGTGAGCTGGAGTCGGTCAAGAAACTCATGGGGGTCGTCAGGCAAAAACGCCTGCACAATCAATGGCTGTTTACCTATTCGTTAGATGCCATCAACGAAGAGTATACCCAGTCGGATATCAAATATAATCCCGACATCTTGCTGCTCGGCACCAGCCTGTCCAAGACCAACAGGGGCGATAAGAGCCTGGATCCTAAGTCGGGCTTCTTCCAATATTACAGCCTGGAGTATGCCGACCCGAGTCTTGGCTCAGATCTGCGTCTGACCCGGCTCCAGGCCAAGTTTAAGTGGATAGACACCTTCTTCGACAAGCACAGGTTTGTCTCCCGGCTGGATCTGGGCGCCAACCTGGTGAGCGAAGAGGATCTCCCCATGGTTCCGCCTTCATTGCGCTACTTTGCCGGCGGCGATCAAAGCATCCGCGGCTATAGCTACCAGGAGCTAGGCCCCTATATCGAATATACCAACAGCCAAGATCAGCTGGCCCGCATGGTAGTGGGTGGCCGCTACCTGATGGTCGGCAGCCTGGAGTATCAATACTACCTCACCCCCACATGGCGTCTAGCTACCTTCGTCGATGCCGGTAACGCCTTCGATAATCAGCAGTTCGAGCCTATCGTCTCTGTGGGCGGCGGTGTCCACTGGATCTCCCCCATCGGCCCCATCAAGCTCGACCTGGGTGTCGGCCTTAAGGAGACAGAGACAGTTGATCGCAGCTGGCGCATCCATATCACCATGGGGGCCGAGCTATGATAGAGCGGCCAGATGGGTTAGACCAAGGGCAGATGACCCAGGAACAGCTGCTATCGGCGCAGGGCGGCGAAGCGGCAGCACAGAGATCTTTGCTATATCGCCTGCTCTGCTGGCTGCGTAACCTGGTTAGGGTGCTGCTCTATCTGCCACTGGCCCTGCTCATCCTGCTGGCCATCTTGATAGGCACCCCCTTTGGCAGTCGCATCGCGGTCAACCTCGCCGATCTCTTGGTGCCGGACTTAAGCCTGAGCTATGGCGGCGGTACCCTCAATGGCCAGCTGCAACTGGAGCATGCTAAGTGGCAGATGACGGGCATAGAGGTCGAAACAGAAGGGCTTAGCCTCAACTGGCGCCCCCTGTGTCTGCTGCAGCGCCAGGTGTGCGTCGACGAATTGGACGCCGATGCGGTGCGGGTCGATATCGACACAGACCTGCTCACCGCATCATCGCCAGATGCTCCTCTCGAGGAGACAACTCCGACAGACGAAACAAGCGAGCATGGCCCGCTCACCCTGCCTATCGGCATAATCCTCAACCAGAGCGACCTCAATCAAATTAGGGTGCGGGTCAATGAGATGCAGTTTAATGCCGAGCAGCTCGCGGCCAAGGCCAGCTGGTTAGAGACAGGCCTGAGGGTCAATCGGCTCGACAGCGCCGGACTCTTGGTCTCGATTCCCCTTGGACAGAGCGAAGATGATACTCAGCAAAATCAAACTAATAGCCAAATCCAGGCTCAAAAGCAGGTAAAAGGCGAACCTCAAGATGCCAAGGCGAGTTGGCCCTTGAGTCAGCTACCCGAGGTCGAGATCCCCATGCCCATCTTCGTCGATGGCGCGCATCTGGTGAACAGTGAGCTCAGGCTCGGCGGCCGCATAGACAAATTTGCCGCTATCGATCTTGCCGGCAGTTACCTTGGCTATAAGATCACCGTCGATAGCCTGGCCTTCAGCCATGACTATGGTAAGGCGCGCCTCGATGGCGAGATGAGCCTGACTCAAGACTATCCCATGGCCCTGCATCTTGAGGCGGAGTTGAATGCCAACAAGATCAGCGAGCTGCCGGAACTCAAGCGCCAGCGCCTGAACGCCGAGATCAACGGCGGTTTCTCGGCCCTTGCCGTCAAGCTCAAGGGCGAAGGCCACCTCGCGCTGGATCTCGACGCCAAAGGGAATCTGAGCACGCCTGCGATGCCCTACGAGATGACGCTTTCCAGCCCGCACCTGATGTGGCCACTTACCCAAGCGCAATATGAGGCCAAGGCATTGAACCTTACATCGAGCGGCAGCCTAGCGGCCCAAAGCCTGAGCCTAAGTGGTGAGCTTAAGACCCCTTATCATCCCTGGTTAAGCCTGAACACCCAGTTGACCCATCAGGACCAAAACGTCGAGGTGGCTGCGCTTTCCGTCGACAGCGAGATGGGCAAGTTGGATCTTAAGGGCAAGCTGGGTTACGGCGAGGCGATTAGCTGGCAGCTCGAGGCCGACACCCAAGACCTAGATCTTGCCCAGCTGGATGTGATGCCAGACAAGCCCCTGCCCGAGACCCAGATAAGCGGCAAGCTGCATAGTCAGGGACGCTTCAGCGACAAGCAGTGGTCAGTAGGCATCAGCCAGGTGGATCTCGAAGGCCAGGTGGATCAATATCCCCTGAGGCTTCAGGGGGATATCTCCCTGAACGATAAGTTCCAGCTTAACGCCGAGCATCTGCAGCTCGACGCCCTTGAATCACAGCTTACCCTCTCCGGACGGGTAGATGATGCCTGGGCGTTGGATGGCCAGCTGAGCGTGCCTGCGCTGAGCCTGTGGGATCCGAGCGCCAGCGGCGCCATCAAGGCGGTGATCAACGTCTCGGGCGATGACGAGCACCCGGAAGTGGCCATCAACGCCGACACCATAGAGTTTAAGTACGCCGATATCACGGTAGACAAGGCCAAGCTTATCGCCTTCTACCGCCCCCAGGATGCGCACCAATTTGCCCTGTCGCTAAAATCTTCGGGTATCAAGGGGCAAGGCATGGCGCTGAGCGACCTCACCTTGGGCTTCAAGGGGGATATCGCCAAACAGAAACTGGGCCTACAGACCTATGGTGACCTGCAGCTCAACACCTCTATCGCCTCTACCTTCGACGAGAAAACCCAGCGCTTCGACGCCAAGATAAAGCGCATCAGCCTCAATTCTCGCCTCGGCGCCATGGCGCTGGATGAACCCTTCGACCTCTATTGGGATAACAAGCACGCCAAGGGCGAGATCTCCCCCTTCTGTTGGCGCCATGACGCCGCCAGCCTGTGCCTCACCGACACCGCCGAGCTTGGCGACAAAGGCGATACCCGATTGCAATTTGCCGGCGATCTCGGCGCCCTGCTGGCACCCGTGCTGCCGGAAAACCTCAAATGGAGGGGGCCGACTCAACTCGATGGCGAGCTGCAATGGGCCAAGGGAACCAAGCCCACGGGCGAGCTGACACTGGCCATGGCGCCGGGACAGTTTGATCTCACCACCACCAAGCGCCATATCGAGGCCCAATACCATTACCTCAACCTCAAGGCCCGCCTGGATGAGCTGCAACTGGCCATAGACACTCAGCTGGAATCTGAGCGGTTTGCCAAGATAGACAGTCAGCTCACCATAAGTACCGATCCCGAGCACAGGCTGAGCGGCAAGATAGATCTTAAAGATATCGACCTGCATGCCCTGGCCGACTTTACGCCTCAGCTTGAGGTGCTCGACGGTAAGGTCTCAAGCGCCATCATCTTGGGCGGTACGCTGAATGAACCTGATCTCAGCGGCACGGTAGATCTCATCGACGGCCAACTGGCGGCCGCCGCCAACCCGACCCTCTTGGATAACATCAAGCTCAAACTCACCCTGCTGGGGCAGACGGGTCAGGTGAAGGGTCAGTGGACCATGGGCGATGGCAAGGCTGGCCTAGATGGCGAAATCGGCTGGCAGGAGGGCCTCAAGGGGGATCTTAACTTTAGCGGCGACAAGCTGGCGATCATTCAGCCGCCGCTGGCGATACTAGATGTGTCACCGGATCTCGACATCAGCTTTAGCGATAAACACCTGGATATTAGCGGCAAGCTGGATGTGCCCTCTGGCCATATCAAAATAGTGCAGCTGCCCGAGGGCGGCGTGGCCGAGTCCAGCGATGTGGTGTTCAATGATAGTTTGGCCAGCCAAGCCCAAGTAAAAGATCCCATCGCCGTCACCAGCCAGATAGCGGTTAAGGTAGGCGACAAGCTCACCATAGACGGTATGGGGCTGCGAGGCATGCTAGTCGGTACCCTGGAGCTGCGCCAGGCCGCCTTTAAGCCGCCGCTACTCTATGGCGACATCAAGGTGGTAAACGGTAACTATAAATTTATGGGCCAGACACTGTCGATCAAGGCGGGCGAGGTGCAATTTATCGGCCCCATGGCGGTGCCTAACCTGAATATCGAGGCGATCCGCGAGATCAAGGATGAAGATGTGGTCGCCGGGGTGCGCATTACCGGCACGCCGCTAAAACCTGTGGTCACCCTCTTCTCCAATCCCGCCAAGGAGCAGGCAGAAATCCTCTCCTACATCATCAAGGGCACAGGGCTAAATAACTCAAGCTCAGATCAGAACAATGCCCTGATGATGGGCGCCGCCCTCACCCTGGGCAATCAGCTGGGGGATAACGCCTTTAGCAATCTTGGCAGCTCAGCCTCCGGCATCATAGAAAAGTTCGGCATCTCCAACGTGCAGTTCGACGCCAACGACGAAGGCAAGGTCGCCATCAGTGGCTTTATCGGCGAAGATCTTATGGTCAAATATGGTGTGGGGGTGTTTAACCCAGGCTATGAGATGACGGTGCGCTACTACCTGATGTCCCAGCTCTATCTGGAGAGCGTCTCGGGCACCATCTCCAAGACACTGGATATCTACTACAACTTCGATATCGATTAGTACTGCTAGAAACTACCAGATAAAAAGACACCACAAAAAAAGCCGCTTCAATGAGCGGCTTTTTTATCATACGGTTTTGCGGCTGGCGCTTAAGCCTTACTCGCCTCGGCCGACTGCATCAGGTTGGCCTTGTAACGCTGCCACACCTTACCGCTGTTGATGCCATAGCTACGCATCAACACAGGTACGTCATTGTGGTTATGATCTTTGGCCAGGGCTTCTAGCGCCTGGTAGAAATCCAGCGCCAGCTCGCGCGCCTTCTCGATGGCAAAGTACTCTTCACCCACGCGGCTATAGAGGCCCTTGAAGCCGTTGAGGATCAACACATACAAAGGATTACCCGAGTGGTACGCCAGGGTGTGATGCAGTTGGTAATCGAACTCGATGAAGGCCTTGGCATCGTCTTTCAGGGTGGCCAGTGGGGCTAACGCCTCAAGCACCTTGTCTGGGTTGTAACGCACGGCGCCCTTAAAATAGATGGCGCTGATGTTGGTGCGGGCAGATAAAAGCTGCTCCAGCAGCACAGGTTCACCGGCAGGGTTAAGATCGGCGATGGTTTCCAGCACGTTCAGACCCGAGGTTTCCCAGATATCGTTAACTCGTGTTGGCTTACCGTGTTGAATGGTCAACCAGCCGTCACGGGCCAGGCGCTGCAGCACTTCACGCAGCGTAGTACGTGTCACGCCAATCAGTTCAGACAGTTCACGCTCGGCAGGTAGAATGGAACCGGGTGGAAACTTTCCCTCCCAAATCGAACGAACAATATACTTTTCGGCAAAGCTCGCAGGACCTTTCGCTTCAATAATATCTTTGTCTTTAGGCGCTACAGGTACTTGGGGGACAGTTGTCATCAGGCCACTATTCCAATTTATTCAAAGTTATCTTGGGAACTGATCATACCAGAGCGGTAAAAAATGGAAACCTAATCCGTAACATTACTGGATAAGATCAAGGACTCAGATCTCATTAATGAGCAAAATACACACCACATCAACAAGCTTGTGATATAGATTGCAGTTAATGTCTGTTTTTGGGCAATGGGGACCATAAAGGTATTAAATTCTACATATCATTAGGATACACTGAATTGAACAGCGGACAGTTCGTTAACTTTCTGTCAAAAAATAATTATATAGATGAGAGGATGCCATGCCTGTGACCATGAGTCAGGCGTTTATTGACAATTTCTTAGGAAATTCTCCTAAGTGGTTCAAAATCGCAATTTTATCATTCTTAGTGATCAACCCGATCGTCTTCTACCTCAACCCATTCGTCGCCGGATGGTTACTGGTAGTCGAGTTCATCTTCACGCTGGCAATGGCGCTGAAATGTTATCCCCTACAACCCGGTGGTCTGCTGGCCATCGAAGCCGTCATCATAGGCATGACCTCGCCCAGTCAGGTCTTGCATGAGATAGAAGCCAACCTAGAAGTACTGCTGCTATTGATCTTCATGGTGGCCGGCATCTACTTCATGAAACAGCTGCTGCTGTTCGTGTTCACCAAGATGATCACCAAGATCCGCTCTAAGGTCGTGGTCTCCTTGATGTTCTGTATCGCCTCGGCCTTCCTGTCTGCCTTCCTCGATGCGCTGACGGTAATCGCCGTGATCATCGCCGTGGCCGTGGGTTTCTACTCCATCTACCACAAGGTGGCCTCAGGCAAGAGTTTTACCGACGATCACGACCACACCTCAGATAGTCATGGTGAAGGACATCCCCTGTGTGAAGATGAGCTGGAGGCGTTTCGTGGCTTCCTGCGTAATCTGCTGATGCATGCCGGTATTGGTACCGCATTGGGTGGTGTGTGCACCATGGTGGGTGAGCCACAAAACCTGATCATCGCCGCCCAGGCCAACTGGCAGTTCGGTGAGTTTGCCCTGCGCATGGGCCCGGTCACAGTGCCAGTGTTCATCTCAGGTATCGCCACCTGTTTCCTGGTGGAGAAGTTTAAGTGGTTTGGCTATGGCCAACAGCTGCCAGAGGCGGTACACAAAATTCTGTCCGATTACGCCTCCTATGAAGATGCGCACCGCACCAAGCATGACAAGATCAAGCTGGTTATCCAGGCGTTTGTGGGTGTATGGCTGATCGTCGGCTTAGCCTTCCACCTGGCCTCTGTGGGTCTTATCGGTCTGTCGGTGATCATCCTAACCACCGCCTTTAACGGCGTCACCAACGAGCACGCCCTGGGTAAGGCCTTCGAAGAGGCACTGCCCTTCACCGCGCTGCTGGCGGTCTTCTTCGCCATCGTAGGCGTGATTATCGACCAGCAGCTGTTCGCCCCTGTGATCCAGTGGGCACTGAGCTACGAGGGTAACACTCAGCTGGTGATCTTCTATATCGCCAACGGCCTGCTCTCTATGGTGAGTGATAACGTGTTCGTGGGTACCGTCTATATCAACGAGGTGAAAGCCGCGCTGTTAGATGGCCAGATCACCCGCGATCAGTTCGACCTGCTGGCAGTTGCCATCAACACGGGTACCAACCTGCCATCTGTGGCAACCCCTAACGGTCAGGCAGCCTTCCTGTTCCTGCTGACCTCGGCGATTGCCCCATTGATCAGACTCTCCTACGGTCGCATGGTGTGGATGGCGCTGCCCTACACTATCGTATTGTCTATCGTGGGCATCCTGGCCATCGAGACAGGATTCCTGGGCGAGATGACCCAATACTTCTACGATTCCCATATGCTGATCCACCACTCCGTGGCGGAAGCGGCCAAGGGCGCAGTCACCGGACACTAATTTGTTGATTGACTGAACTTATCTAGTTTCGTAAAGTCTTAAAAACGCCTCTAGCAGTTAGAGGCGTTTTTTTATAGGAGAATATCGTTGAGTGCCCTGACCCGATTTGCACAGTCTCGTTTAGCCTGGAGTATACTGCTACTCACAGCCGCAGGCCTGGAAGCTTGTGCCCTCTTCTTTCAACACGTGATGAAACTCGACCCCTGCGTCATGTGTATCTATCAGCGCTTAGCGGTGCTCGGCGTATTAACCGCCGGCCTCATCGGCGTAGTTGGCCATCAATTGCGTCTGCTGCGTTTCCTCGGCGTACTCCTCTGGGGAGTTAGCGCCGCCTGGGGCCTCAAGCTGGCACTTGAACTGGTCGAGATGCAGACCAACCCATCGCCCTTCTCCACCTGCTCCTTCCTGCCGGAATTTCCAGAATGGATGCCGCTGCACGAGTGGTTCCCGTCAGTCTTCCTGCCCACCGGCATGTGCACCGACATTCCCTGGGAAATGTTTGGCATCACCATGTCACAGTGGATGGTGGTGGCCTTCAGCACCTACCTGATTGCCCTGGTGGTGTTTATTGTTCCGGCACTAATGCCGACTAAGAAAGCCTAATTGCGTTTAGGTTACCGCTTATAAGAAACGCCCTTAATGGGCGTTTTTTTGTGGCTAGCTATCGCCTAGCCACAGACGTACCTTGTTCACACATCTACCTTGAATCCTATTGACTAGATATTTGAAAGTCACTCCTTCAACCTAGTTAATAGCCTGCGGCTCGCTCATGTGCAGATACATCTGCTACACGCCGTGAATCCCTCCATGGAGGCTCGACGATGGCATCCCTGCCATCGACGTCCGCAGATGCATCTACACTGGGTATCTAACGTCTCTTCGATTTGGCGGTATTGGCAATAAAAAGGAGATAAGACAGGGACTAGAGGTACAAGCCCCTACTTAAGAATGAGGGGCTACGATGTGTGAAAACTAAGATAACAATAGTCTAAACGCCGAAGTCACTTGTTATATATTTTTACGATACTTGCGCTCTGAGGAGTACCAAAGCCAATTGGTCCAAATTAGACCGCCAACTGGAAAAACGATAATAGCGACAAGCGGTCTAACCCAAATAGGTTCCTGTGGCTGAAAAACCTGCATCAAAATTGACCATAGCACTGCAGTAGAAACGCCCCAAAGTAGAAAGCCATTCATCCAGATAAACCTAGCTTTGCCCTTGGCACGTACTTGCTTCCATTTCTCTATCTTCATCGACTTCTCCATAATTCGATTTTCACATAACGCCACATTCGGCGTAAGCAACGCTCGCACCGAGCCTACCCCATCGCACGATAAACACAAAATTCAACAAGAGTCATGTGCCAATCAACTCTCTTAAAAAGTTTACTCTGACCCCATTTATTTAGTGTAAGACTTTTGGTTTATTTTAGAGGCTGCACTATTTTTAAGGGAAAGTTGATTGTATCAATTGTAGACAACAACAATTTAAGAACTTATGATGAAATCAAGTCCTTAGCATGAAGTGTAGTAATTTACTGCATCTTTTGAGGTTGGTGAATAGCCGACCCGAAGAAATCGATCGAGATTCTTTTGGTACTAAACAGAATCTCGATCCGCTCCTTCGCAGAGCGAGATTCTGTTTAGTACCCAGTCGCACAGAATATGTCTTCGATTCTAGTTACCTAGAATCTCTGACAGATTCCGTACTCCTGCAGTAAGGACTTTTCTAATTCCTTTTCATCTTGGTACCGTGAATGTGGTTTGAGCACCCAAAATACAAAGTAGCATACCGAGAGTTGATTTCTCAACTTAAGCGAGACTCTTCTTCTACTAGCCTTTCCGCTAAACGATCGTACTTATTTGGTAGGGAACCACTTCCCAAAATAATTTTTATATGTGGAGGGGACCCAGAGTTTTGTTCCAATCGTGAAGTGATGGAAGTTTACTTAAAAAGGCACGCATCTAATATACTAACGTTTCGTGCTGAGTATGCATGGGATACGATTGTAAAATCACGTAAAAACAATATTAATGCGTTAGCTTTAGAAGAATGGCTAGCCGACTTTTCAGATGTTGTGATTATTCTTGTTGAATCATTTGGAACAGTGGCTGAGTTAGGTGCCTTCTCCATGGCCACGGATCTTAGAAGGAAGTTATTGCCAATACTTGATAAACAGTTTGAACATGTCCCATCATTTATTAACACAGGACCGGTTAAATGGGTTAATCAAGAATCGAAATATGGCCCTTGCATATATTCAGAGTTCGAATCAATTCTTACGTGCATGCCAGAACTAATAAGCCGAGTGGATTTAAGACGCAGCCGAAACTATACCACAAGAGATGAAGAACATACATATGGAAATATGAAGTTCAACAGAAAGGAACTCTTATTTATTGTAATCCTGATAATTATTTCAATTGGCCCAGTTACTGAAGATATCATTCTTGATGCCTGCAAAGATTCTTTCAATATACATACAAAAACAGAAGTGTCTGATTTGAAATTCATTGTTTCTTTATCTGTTGCACTAGGTGTTATAGGCTGCATTGAAATAAATGAAGTTGTTTACTATTATTGCAATTCATTTGAAGAGTTAAAAAGTAATAAGTCGATGCAAGCATTAATGAAAGTATCTCAAGACATTAGAGCTAAATGCGCCAGCTCTTTGGTATATATTGACTCATACAATAAAACTTTGAATAAGGTCCTAAACTTTTGATATTGGAAGAGATACAAAAAAGAACATTTTTGGATATTGATTATATTAGAAGCATAATCAATCGTTCCAATAGTCTTTATTCTAAATTCCACATTTTAAAACGTGATGGGACGAAGAGATGGATTCATCATCCAAAAAAGGAATTAAAACTAATTCAAAGGGTTGTTAATGATAACGTTCTGGATAAGTTAAAGATTCATCCTTCAAGCACTGCATATAATAGAGGTTGTAGTGTAAAGAAAAATGCATTACTTCATGTAAATAATGATTTTCTGCTCAGAATGGATTTTAAATCATTCTTTGATTCAATTAGTTATGATGACATTGAGAACTTCCTTGATAGAGAGTTTTCGATCTTAGACCCAAACTGGACACATAGCGACACTAAATTATTAGCAAAATTATTATGCTATAAAAATAGTTTAGTGATGGGAGCAGTAACTTCCCCATGTATATCTAACGCTATATGTTACAAGCTAGACAAGAAGTTGTCAGGTTTATGTCAAAATAATAATGTAGTATATAGTAGGTATGCTGACGACTTATATTTTTCAACTTCTGAAAGAAATATTTTATTTTTTATTGAAAAAGAGGTGTTAAAAATTGTAGCTAACCTTGAACTACCTTCAGGACTGACGGTAAATAATAACAAAACATTCCATTCATCTAGAAAACGAAAGAAACAAGTAACTGGATTAATACTAACTCATGATAAAAAACTGTCAATTGGAAGAAATAAGAAGAGAACAGTTAAAAGTAAAGTACACAATTGGAAAACACTAAATGAAGCTGAACGCTCTTATTTATCCGGTTACATTTCATATATTCATTCGATAGAACCTCAGTTTATTAACCGGCTGTGCTTAAAGTATGGAGCAGATTTAGTGGGTGAGATAATAAGTTATAATTCCAAATTGTAATTACCTTTAAGAAAACTTTGCTAGAGGACAATTCGAGAAGTCAGATAACCCAGTATAAACACGCTTTTAGACTTCAAAATCAGGGAATATAAAAACCCAAACGAATGTTCTCCAATAACTTACTATTTTATTACCAATTCGACATCCACTCCTCTCGTTCATAAGAGTAACGCTTCATTTCATTCACCATAACAATAAAGCAGTTGCAAATACATAATTACTTCACATGCCAGCGATCACAACATTGGTACTTTTACAGCATCCGCCGGGCTGGAGTTAAATGTCCGTGAAGGTATGGTTTGAAGCTCCCTGCCAAATATAAACTTAGCTAGACGCTACAGCCAAAACTTCAACGAGTAATCAGAAATGCTAAATCGAAGAGATGATAAATACGGGTGTAAGCACGCTTTTGGCCTTCGAAATCAGGGATGATTTCGCAGAGCCCACACGGACGTGCTTGCGGCGTGCCAAAAGAGTGCTTGCACAACCCTCGCCGGGCAAGCGTTAGGTTGCCATGAAGGTATGACCTTCAAAATCCCATCAAATGCCCAAACTGGTAGACGCTACAACCACATTTCCCCCGCCGGGCAGGCGTTAGATAACAATGAAATTATGGCTTTAGATACTTTAGCAAATAACCAAGCCCAACAGGCACAGTAGCAGAGTTATCTCACAAGCGTATCTGCACTTGAGCCTGCCGCAGGCAATTGCTCCACCATGAAGTGATGATTCTAGGTGCCCTTCCAAATACAAAACGTCGCTAGACGCTCTAGCCCAAACATCAACTAGTAGTCAGAAAGGCTAAATCGAAGAAACGTTAGATACCGAGTGTAGATGCATCTGCGGACGTCGATGGCAGGGATGCCATCGTCGAGCCTCCAAGGATGGATTTACGGCGTGTAGCAGATGTATCTGCACAACCCTCGCCGGGCAGGCGTTAGGTTGCCATGAAGGTATGACCTTCAAAATCCTATCAAATGCCCAAACTAGTAGACGCTACAACCACATTTCCCTCACTTTAACGAGAAAGTGAAGAACTAGTCACAGTCCTTCAGCGGCCACAAAACGATATGGTCCTCAAGGTACCTGACCTTGTTCTCATTCACTATCTTGTTGCGGGTCGACATCCCCAGCTCATGCATCTTGGCCTTATCGCCGGTTAACAGCGGGTGCCAACTGGGAAGATCCCGGCCCTGATACAGGCGGCGGTAGGCGCAGCTGTCTGGCAGCCAGGTGAGCTCGGCGATGTTATCTACCGTCACCTTGGTGCAGCTGGGGACGAAGGTAAAACGCTGCTCATAGTGCATGCAGTGACACGCCTTTGCATCGAGCAGCTTACAGGCGGCGTTGGTGTAGTAGAGCTCATCGGTTTCATCATCGATGATCTTGTTGAGGCAACACTTACCACAGCCATCGCACAGCGATTCCCATTCCTGGGCACTCAACTCTGCGAGGGTTTTCTCTTTCCAAAACGACATCTTTACAATTCTTTCAAGGGCCAACTCTTTCAAACGCCATATATTTCAATGCTCAAGAGTTAGCGGAGTGCTTAGGCGCCGAGCCAGCTCAAACCGGCTCGGCGTCTCGAGTAGCCTATTTTATCTCAGGATACTTAATTCTTTCTGACAGGTAGGTCACAGCCAGGGTCAGATGATCCGATGCCTGGGTCTGTCTCAGCACCCGGTAGTTGTCATACACCAGATAGCTACGACCTCCTTTGCCATCGGGCCTGATCAGCGACACCTGCATATCCTTGCGTGACGGCAAGTCGCTGCCATTGAAGCGCCTTACGCCGAGCGCCTGCCACTGGTCAAAGCCTTTGTGTACCTCTAGCCCCACCAGATCCTTGGGCAGTTCGCTAGGGGATTTCACCTGGCGTCCCCAGGTGCCATCATAATCCCAGCCGAGCTGCTTGAGATAATTTGCCGTAGTGGCGAAGGCATCGGCGAGGTTCTGCCAGATATCCACCTTACCGTCGCCATTACCGTCTTTGCCGTACTTGGCCAATTGCTTAGGGGTAAAGTGGGGGTAGCCCATCAGGCCGGTGGCATCACTCTTGAGGCTGTCGAAGCTAAGCTTATCACGCTCCATCAGCTTGAGCGCCGCGAGAAACGCCGCATCCTGGCCATCACCATGATAGGCGTTGGAGGCGATCACCGTCAGCGCCGGATAGTCGCTGGCATCGAAGGCCGAGGCTATGCCCCAGTAGGCCAGCACAAACCTTGGCTGGACACCGTATTCCTTACCTAGACGGTCGAAAAGCGCCTTGTTATCGCGATACAGGCTTCTTGCCTCCTCTACCAGGGCTTCGCTCACCCGCTCTGGGAGATAGGTATCCAGATTTTGCGGGCTATTTTGCGGGCCATTGGCGGCGGGTTCGTTAACCACCGCCTTCTTGAACAGCTTTATCTGATCGAAAACCGCGTCTATGGTGCCTTGGGCGATCCCCTGCTCGACTGCTTGCTGCTTTAACTCAGAGAGATATTGATCGTAACTGAGCGCTGACTCTTGGGCTTGCAAGGAGCTGGTCAAAACCAAGCCATTTGCAAGTAGAGCACTTAGCAAAACATTCTTCAAAAACATGCACTTTCCTAGTCTCTGCTATAACCTATCTCTTTCTTGTACTCTTCGAGTAGGTTAACCGGCGGTGGTGGTAATTGAAGATAATACCCCTTCTCGGCTAGTTCAACTTTTACTTTTTCGATATCGGCAAGGGCTAACTGTTCACGTTTGTTTAGCGGCAGCAACATCACCAGTTCTGGCGTGCCAAACATCTTCATCAGAGGCTCGGGCACACGCTCGAAATCGTTGCGTTTCTCCACAAAAAGATAGCTATCGGGTTTTAAGCGACTCTTATATACAGCACAGATCATATAGGGTGAAATTTCCAGTTTATTCAACTTGCCAGCAAATTGCGCACACTATAACATGGAGCGCAAGGATTATAATAATATCTAGCCGGCGCGAGCCGGTTAATTTTATCAAGAGCAAGTTTAGGAATGCAGAAACCTAGCCTCGAATTAAAAGGCTCTTCATTTACGCTTTCAGTGCTGCATATTAATGATGCAGATCTCGACGGAATTGCCCGCGAACTCGACGATAAACTGGCCATCGCGCCGCAGTTTTTTCTTGGTGCGCCCCTAGTGGTTAACCTCAGCGCCATCTCAGACCCCGATTACAACCTCGCCGGCCTCAAAGATCTCTTGATCTCCAGGCAGTTGGTGATTGTGGGGATCACAGGCGCGCCGAGTGCTATCGCCAATCAGGCCAAGGCCCTGGGGCTTGCGCTGATCAAGTCTGGCAAACAGAGTCAGACCCAGCCGCAGCTGCCAAAAACCACCAAGATAGTGAAGCAGAACATTCGCTCCGGGCAGCAGATTTACGCGCAAAATGGCGATCTCATCATCATAGGCGCCGTCGGTAATGGCGCAGAAGTGATTGCAGATGGCAGCATACACATATACGGTAGTCTTAGAGGCAAGGCCATGGCGGGTGCCAATGGCGACAAGAATGCCGTGATCATCGCCCAGAATATCGATGCCGAGCTGGTCTCCATCGCAGGGCAATATTGGTTAACCGAGAATCTACAGGCACATGCCTCGATCAAGAGCGGTTGCATCAGGCTTGACGGCGACAGCCTTACCGTCGAAGCACTATCGCTATAGAAATTGAAAAGGACAGAAACAAACATGGCACAAATTATTGTTGTCACCTCAGGTAAGGGTGGAGTGGGCAAGACCACTTCGAGTGCGGCCATTGCCACCGGCCTGGCATTGAAAGGACATAAAACCGTCGTGGTCGATTTCGATATCGGCCTGCGTAACCTGGACCTCATCATGGGGTGCGAGCGCCGCGTGGTGTACGACTTCGTCAATGTGATCAACGGCGAAGCCAACCTGAATCAGGCGTTGATCAAAGACAAGCGCACCAGCAACCTGTTCGTGCTGCCCGCCTCTCAGACCCGTGACAAAGACGCCCTGACCAAAGAAGGGGTCGGCCGTGTGTTGGACGAGCTTAAGCAAGAGTTCGAATACATCATCTGCGACTCACCTGCGGGGATCGAAACCGGCGCCATGATGGCCCTCTATTTTGCCGACACGGCGATCGTCACCACCAACCCTGAGGTTAGCTCGGTGCGCGACTCGGACCGTATCCTGGGCATGTTGCAGAGCAAGTCTAAGCGCGCCGAAGAGGGCCTGGAGCCGGTCAAGGAGCTGCTGCTACTGACACGTTACTCCCCTACCCGCGTCGCCACCGGCGAGATGCTGAGCGTGGCCGACGTAGAAGAGATCTTGGCCATTCCGCTACTTGGGGTGATACCCGAGTCGCAAGCCGTACTCAAGGCCTCTAACTCGGGCGTACCTGTGATCATCGACCAAGAGAGCGATGCCGGTAAGGCCTACAGCGACGCCGTGGCACGACTAACGGGTGAAGACGTAGAGATGCGTTTCGTCACCGAAGAGAAAAAAGGATTCTTGAAAAGGATATTTGGTAGCTAATTATGTCTTTACTCGATTACTTCAGAGCGAAAAAAGAGCCTACGACCGCAACCACCGCCAAGGAGAGATTGCAGATCATCGTCGCCCATCAGCGCGGCGAGCGTGATGCGCCAGACTACTTTCCGGCGATGAAGCAGGAGATCATCGAGGTGATCCGCAAGTATGTGCAGATAGACAGCGATCAGGTATCGGTGCAGCTGGATCAGAACGACGACAACCTGTCGGTACTGGAACTGAACGTGACCCTGCCGGAAAAGCCATAGGCGACGAGCAGGTCTTATTCAATAGCCAGAATATGCATACAGAAAAGCCCTCTTTTGAGGGCTTTTTCATGGGCGCCGTTTGGCGTTTAGCAAGTTGGATAATCCCGGCTTAACAGCTGATCTCGGCCAAGGCAGCCTGACTCAACTCACCGCGCCAGCCCTGTAACACCAAAGGCATCTCGCCCTGGCCATCATTCCAGCGCCATTGCAGGTATTCATGAATATGACGCTTAGAGCCCAGCAGCTCCATCGGCACCTGATGGGATTCCGCCACCTGGGTTAGCGCCTGTTTGATCGCCTTGAAGGCCGACTTGTAGCCAGGTTTCAGGGCGATCACATCGATAGCTTCGGGCAGGTTATCCAGATCCGCCTTGGCCATCTCGGCGATGATCGCCTTGGCATGCAGACGCTTCTCCTGCTCGGTCAGCTCTGTCATCCTGAAGATCTCGCCTGTACTCTTGGGCTGCTTCTTGGCCAGCGCCAGCAGCGCGTGATCTTTGATGACGAAGCCCAGGGCCAAGTCTCTGTCCAGCGCCTTCTGTAGGCGCCACTTGGCCAGCACCTTCAGATAGGCCAGTTGTTTAGGGCTTAGCTGGAAGGCGTTCTTCACCTTGAGATAGGCGGTGTCACCATCCGGGCTCTCCAGACGCCCCTGGGTCATGCGCTCGCCCTCTTCCAGCAGCCAAGGCATTCTGCCAGACTCTTGCAGCTTTTCTAGCAGCTGAGGATAGAGCCGATAGAGATAATCCACATCGTTGGCCGCATACTGCAGCTGGGCATCGCTGAGCGGACGTTTCATCCAGTCGGTGCGCGACTCGCCCTTATCCAGCTGCACGCCCAGGCAGTGCTCCACCAGCTTGGCGTAGCCCATGCCATGACCCCAGCCGCAGAAGGCGGCGGCGATCTGGCTGTCGAACAGCACCTTAGGCTGACAGCGACCGTAACGGGCCAAGACTTCGAGATCTTCGCTGCAAGAATGCAGCACGCTAATCATATCGTCGCGCTCCAGCAGGGCCCAAAATGCAGAGAGATCGCTTACCGCAACAGGATCGATCAGCGCCAGTGTCTCGCCGTCATAGACCTGGATCAGTCCCAGCTTGGCGTAATAGGTGCGGGTGCGAACGAATTCGGTATCCAACATCAGGACCTTAGCCTGACGATATTTAGCCACCAGCTCTGTTAGGCTGGCGTCATCCTCTACATATTGAAAGGTCAAATCTCATCTCCAAATGCTATGGCTCGGTGAACACAAAAGCCGGCATAATGCCGGCTTTGAGTCACCTACAACGGGTGGTTTCCTATATAACTAGGCCGATTTGGCTTCGTCACGCAACTCGCGGCGTAAGATCTTGCCCACGTTGCTCTTAGGTAGCTCATCCCTGAATTCTACCAGCTTAGGAATTTTATATCCCGTCAAATGATGACGACAGTGCTTGATCACCTGCTCTTCGGTCAAAGATTTGTCTTTTGGTACCACAAATACCTTCACCAGCTCGCCGCTCACCTCATGGGGAACGCCGACGGCGGCCACTTCCAGCACCTTAGGATGCAGGGCAACCACCTCTTCCACCTCGTTGGGGAAGACGTTAAAGCCAGAGACCAAGATCATATCCTTCTTGCGATCCACGATAAAGAAGAAGCCTTGCTCATCCATGTAACCGATATCGCCGGTGGCCAGGTAGCCATCCTTATCGATCACTTTGGCCGTCTCTTCGGGGCGCTGCCAGTAGCCTTTCATCACCTGAGGGCCCTTGGCAAACAGCTCGCCGGTCTCGCCTTGAGGAAGCACATTGCCCTCTTCGTCGCGCACCTGCATGTCGGTATTGGCGACCGGGAAACCTATAGAGCCGTTGTAGCCCTCCAGGTTATAGGGGCAGCAGGTCAGCAGCGGTGAGGCCTCGGTCAGGCCGTAACCTTCCAGCAGACGCGTCTTGGTGATCCCCTGCCACTTATCGGCCACGGCGCGCTGCACCGCCATGCCGCCACCGATAGAGAGTTTAAGATTGGAGAAATCCAAGGTCTTAAACTCTTCCGAGCTCACCAGGGCGTTAAACAAGGTGTTCACCCCGGTGAGCGCCGTAAACGGATGCTTCTTCAGCTCAGACACGAAGGCCGGGATATCCCTTGGGTTAGTGATCAGCAGGTTGTTCGCGCCTTTATGGAGGAACAAGAGACAGTTCACCGTCAGGGCGAAGATGTGATACAGGGGCAGCGCGGTAACCACAAATTCCTTACCATCGGCCAGCAACGGCGAATAGGCGGCGTCGGCCTGCAGCAGGTTGCTGACGATATTGCCGTGGGTCAGCATGGCGCCCTTAGATACACCGGTTGTGCCGCCGGTGTATTGCAAGAAAGCGATATCATCCCCCTTGATGGTCGGCTTCACATACTGCAGGCGACGACCCTTAGAGAGCGACTGACGCATAGAGATGGCATGTGGCAGATGATACTTAGGCACCATCTTCTTGATGTACTTCACCACAAAGTTCACTAGGGTGCGCTTAGGCGCGCTCAAGAGGTCGCCAAGACCTGTGAGGATCACGCTCTTCACCGGCGTCTGATCCACCACCTGCTCCAGGGTGTTGGCAAAGTTAGATACCACGACGATCGCCTTGGCACCCGAGTCGTTGAGCTGATGCTTCAACTCTCTCGGGGTATACAGAGGGTTCACGTTGACCACCACCATGCCGGCACGCAGTATGCCGAACAGGGCGATGGGATACTGCAGCAGGTTAGGCATCATGATCGCCACGCGATCGCCCTTCTGCAGCTTGAGTTCGTTTTGCAGATAAGCCGCAAAGGCACGGCTACGCTCTTCGAGTTTTCGATAGGTCAGCGTCGCGCCCATGTTCACAAAGGCGGGCTGATCGGCATACTTGGCTACCGAGCTTTCAAACAGGTCGATCAGCGAGCTGTATTGCTTTGCATCGATAATAGCGGGCACATCATGGGGTAAATTTTTCGTCCAAAGCTGTTCCACGAGTCTCTCCTAAATCCCCAGGCAGAGTTAGGTGAATGAGGTCATTCACTTAAGGTTTCAAAAACAGAAACTAAACACTGACTTATAAATATTGTAGGTAACACCCGAAAAATCATACGGGCGTTTTAATTTTGAACATCATCACACAATTAGAGTAAAAATCCTAGTGTAATTTTACCATCCCTCCCCGAGGGGCTGTCACGCTAAAAATGCCTTAATTGCCTTGGCCACCTCCAGGCTATTGCCCATATGGAGATGATGGTCACCTTCGAGGGTCACCTGAGTGAGATCTTGATACCAAGAAGCGGCGGCTTCGCATAGATCTTCGCCAGCCGTATCATGGGCTTCAGACACCTTTTCTGTCTGGTGATAGCCCATCAGGGGATAACCCTCTTTGCCTCTAATGACCAGCACCTTGCCAGCGTGGCCCTGCATCAGGCCGCTGACATGGTCAAAATCGAGCCGCATGGGGGAATCTAACTTGAGTCTGGGGTCGCTACGCCAGTAGTAGTGACCGTCTGTTAGCTGCAGGTTGCGCTCGAGGATTAGCCTACACCAGGACATATCCAGCCCGGTGAGTTTATGCCTTGCCCTGACGGCAGCATCCAGCATCACAGGCTTAGGTGCGAGCTGACTCATGGCGGCCCGCTGATGGGCATCGAAGCTGCGCCTGAGTCTTAGCTTGCTCTTAGCGGGCGCCTCAAACAGCGGCGCGAGCGCCTCGATAACGATCCAATGCTTGGCCTTCTCGGAGAAGGCGGCGCTGTAGGCCGAGGCCACTATGCCGCCCAGCGAGTGACCTATCACACCATGCAGGGGCTGATGACGCACTATGGCATCGATAAGCAGCTCGAGATCATAGAGGTAATCTATCCAGTGCAGCGGATAGCCGCCGGGCCTGTGCTGTGACGCGCCGTGGCCCGGCCAATCGATTGCCAGCAGGCGATACTCGCTTAAATGCTCCGCCAAGGGTGCAAAGCTGTTGGCATTATCCAGCCAACCGTGCAGCGCCAATAGCAGAGGTTTATCCGCCTCCCCCCACAGCCGACCAGAGAGACGAATATGGGGCAGTGATAGCATCACTTCATTGCCATCACTTGAGGGCTGACACAGAGGGGCTAGCGGATCGCTCATGATTAAGACTTCTTCACAAATTTAAGCGTCATGCGATCGCTCTCGCCGATGGCAAGATACTTGGCTTTATCCTGATCGCCCAGACGCAGGCTTGGCGGCAGAGTCCAGACGCCCTTAGGATGATCTTTGCTGTCTTTAGGATTAGCATTGACCTCACTGGTGGCCACCAGGGTAAAGCCAGCCTTCTCGGCTAAGGCGATCATCTCATCCTGCACCATGTAGCCTGTGCTCAGATCCATGCCAGGGTTTGCCCTGTGCTCCACCACGCCAAAGGTACCACCAGGCTTTAACACCTTGTAGGCCGAGTCGAACACCTGCTCTAATACCCCAGACTTGGCCCAGTTGTGCAGATTTCTGAAGGTCAGCACCACATCTGCGCTATTAGGCGCGCCAAGCTCTATAAGCCTTGGAGGGTCGAAACTGATACTCGACGCCTGGCCTAAGGTATCGCCATGATCCTTGAGCCACTTGTCCAGCGCCTTACCCAGGCGAATACGATAGCCGGGTACCTCTAGGCCCTCAGGCGGGTTGGCATCGAAATTCGCGGCGATATAGTGACCCTCTTTCGCCAAATATGGGGCGAGGATCTCGGCGTACCAGCCACCGCCCGGCCAGAGTTCCACCAGGGTATCGCTTGGCTTAACACCGAAGAAGCTCAGGGTCTCCCCCGGGTGACGATACTGATCACGCTCCATATTTGCCGCTTGTCTCAGCGGATTGGTGAGCGCATCTGTGACCTGCTGATTGACCAGATGTGTCTCGTTAGCCTGGGCATAGTTTGGGCTGACTAGGCTAGGTGCCGCCACGCCTATGGCTAATGCCAGTGAGGCCGCTAAGGTTAAACTCTTCATATTCTCTCCCTAGATATTAGATAAGGCTAAAACACCTAAGCTATCAGGCTAATAACGAAAATTAAACTAGATATACAGTCGGTTACACTTTTTGCGCGCTCAGCTGATTGGCACTATCGACCCGGCGCCAGCAGAGCCAGAGCATGGTTAAACTGGTGAGCAGCCAGATACCGACCCAGATCCAGGCCGGGATCCAGGTCTGCTCCGCCAGCATGGCCGCATCGCCGCGCCCCGGCATGCCCAGCAGCACTGTGGGGCTGGCGAGCGCGTTCAACATCACCATCAGCGCCATCACCCTGAGGGCAAAGGTCAGCAGTGGACTATGACTGAGTTTTAACGGCAGCAGAAACAGCAAGGCGAGCATTAGCAAGATGGCGACGGTGAGCAGGTCCCGCCCCCAGAGCACGATACTTAGCAACACCACCAACCCGAGACAGCTAAAGCTGACGCGGATCCCCCGGGCCCAAGTCGCCAGATAAAAGATGAGTAGCCCCCAGAGCGCGGCGCCGAAATAGCCGGCAAAGCCAATCAACACGGGCCAGCCTCCCTGGCTCACGCACAGACCGGCGCCGTTGGGATAAAGTTCGATATGACTCACCATACCGCCGCTAATCAGGGTCGCCAGGGCGTGAGACGCCTCGTGAAAATAACTCTCCAGCCACTTAAAGGGCACGCTTAGATAGGGAATGCGGGTGACGACTAAAGCCAGCAGTAACTCGACCATGAAGAGGCTGCGAGATGGCATACCAGAGCGAGAAGAGGGAGAATCGATAGAAAAAGCCATACTGAAGAACCCGTCCTATAGGTTGTTGATGCCTTAATGGCCGGCAATTTAGACACGCTGGCGCTACGCCGAAACATCTTCCTTTATTGAAGACTAAACATATCCCTGTTTACGAGACTAAACATGAACCTAGCTAAACATGAACCTAGACATAGGTGTCTACGCCCACCATCTGGGAGATGGCATCGCGCTGGGCGGCGTGTTGGTGCAGCAGATATTGGCCTATGGCGCCGCGACTGCCGCCAGTTTGTTGATCGTATTCAAGCTTGGCGCTGAGCCGCTCTTCGAGGGATTCCTGCTTGCGCTCGACCAACTGAGTAGCGTCGCTATTTGCATCGCTAGTGGCACTAGCATTTGCCGCAACTTGGATCTCGTCTCTAGCTGGTACGGCGGGACCCACTGGCGTCACATCGATAACATTGGTCCGCAGATCCTGCTGTGGGGCGATAGCATCGCTAATAGCAGAGGCGGCCGAAGAGAGCCCGGGCATCAGGTTAGATGACAAAACTTGCATCAAAGTAATTCCCCCTTCTCTCCTGACAGTCTGGTTACACGATAATGCTTCAAGCCTACACTAAATTACTCGCGACCGGGCAGTTTTTTCCAGGTCACAGTATCACGCAGATACACTGGCTTTAACTGATCCACATCGGTCGCCAGCCCCGCCTTCACCGCGGCTTCTGCCAGCGGCAACATAAAGCGCGCCAATGGGAACTTAGCCTCTTCAACCAGGCTCATCTGCTCGGTCAATAGCGCCGGATAGGCATCGAAGCCAGTGCCACAGGCGGCAAGGGGCGTATCAAAAGCCAGCTGGCTCGACAACTCCTCTGGCGCACAGACCCGCTCTTCCCCAACCAGGCTGGCCAAGCCATCTACAGACAGGTACTCGCCGTAGTAGATCTCGCCCATGCGCGCATCGATGGCGGTCGCTACTTGAGTCGCGCCCTTTATCTCGATAGCGGCCTGAGCCATGGCCGCCAGGGTTGAGATCCCCACCACCGGGATATCTTGGCCTAAGGCCAGCCCCTGGGTCATAGAGGTGCAGATACGGATCCCGGTAAAGCTGCCTGGCCCACGGCCATAGGCGATCACATCCACCTGACTCAGCGCGATCCCCGCCTCCTGCAGTACCTCCTGCACCATGGGTAGCAGGCGTTGGCTGTGTTCCCGCGGCGCATCGGCCTCACGGGCAAACACCTGTCCCTGATATTGCAGGGCGACCGAACAAAACTCGGTGCAGGTGTCCAGGGCGAGTAAACTTAATGGGGCTGAGAAATCTTTATTTTCCGGCATGCAAAAACGAACCAAATCTGTCGCGATATCATGGCACTGCGCGGCTATTCGAACTGCGCTAACGCCTTATCGCCAAAACCATAGGATGAATGGCGCCGATTATAACGTAAAACCCGCTTAGGTATAGCCTTAATTGCCCGCACCATAGCGGTCAATCTAGGTATTTTAGCGGCTAGACGTCACTTGCCCTTTGTCCCTATAGCCCCTTGAGTTGATATCGACGCCAGGGCAAAAAATCCGTTTTCTCTTTGAGATAAACCCGATAGGATAGGCTCACGCTTATCGGCTTCTTAGCTTAAGTTGGCGCTTAAATCAGCGCGCAAGCTAATGACCTAATACAAAATCAAATACAGAAAGCTAGCACAGACACTCAACCCAAGGATCTAGAGTCGTACTCAGATGTAGGCTAATGACGTAATGAGTCAATCAAGAGCACAGTCCCAACCTCTGTCACAATCGCTATCCCACTCCTCCTCCCAGGCCGTGATGATGGCACTAGGCTCGGCCATTTTAATGGGCACAATCGGCGCACTGGCGCGCACCGCCAACCTAGAAGCCAGTATCATCACCTTCTATCGCCTGCTGATCGGCGCCGCCTGTCTCATCGCCTACATGCTTGCCACAGGCAAGGCCAGACAGATCCTGCATCGTCCGGGGAAACGCCATCTGTTTAATGGCGCTATGCTCGCCGGTTTCATGGTGTTTTACGTGCAATCCATAGGTTACATCAACATGGCCAATGCGGTGATGCTGATCTACCTCGCCCCCTTGGTCAGTGCCATTGGCGCTCACTTCCTCTTCCATGAGCGGCTGACGCGCCAAGACCTATTAGCCATAGGCATCGCCCTTATTGGCGTCGTAGCCATATTGCCGAGCCTTGAGAGCCTCACGGGCAGCACGGCCGAACTCAAGGGCTATGGCTTTGCCCTGCTGGCGCTGCTGAGCTACAGCGGTTTCATGTTAATCAATCGCAGGCCTGCCAGTGCCAGCCCCTACCAGAGCACGCTTATTCAACTGAGTTTCGGCGCGCTCTGCCTGCTGCCCTTCGCCCTGCATCAAGCCGTGCTCCCAAGCTTAACCCAGTGGTTCTGGCTGGCGCTGATCGGCGTGTTTCCCGGCTTTCTGGCGATCTTATTCGCGGTCAAGGCGCTACGGGTGTTGCCCGCGGCCACCTTCGGCACCTTGGCCTATATCGAACCTGTGACCGTGGTGATCCTCGGCTGGAGCCTGTTTGCCGAGCACCTCACCCCGATACAATTAATGGGCTGTGGCCTTATCATCTGCGCCGGACTGATACAGACGCGCAAGCGACGCCGGGCCCCTAATCCCCAATAGAAGGAGTTGTCGATGAGTGCAAAGATCCCAAGAATCGTGATAGTGGGCGGCGGTGCCGGCGGACTCGGCCTAGCCACCCAACTGGGACACAAGTTAGGCAAGAAGCAGCGGGCCGAGATCCTGCTGATAGACAAAAACCGCACTCATATCTGGAAACCCTTGCTCCATGAGGTAGCCACCGGCTCACTCGACGCCGACCTCGACGGCGTGGTCTACTCCGCCCATGCGGTTAAACATGGCTACCAATTTCAATTGGGGGAACTCACCGGGCTGGACCTTAAGGGCAAACGATTACAGCTCGGTGCCATCAGCAACGATAAGGGCGAGGCGCTACTGCCCGCCAGAGAACTTGAGTACGACACCTTAGTGCTGGCCGTTGGCAGCGTCAGCAACGACTTTGGCACCCCGGGCGTAAAGGAGCACTGCTTCTTTCTCGACTCCCACCACCAGGCGAACCGCTTTCACAACGCCCTGCTCGACAGCTTCACCCGCATGCATCAATCGGAGGAGCAGCAAAAACTCAATATTGCCATCGTCGGCGGTGGCGCCACCGGGGTGGAGTTGTCCGCCGAACTCTACCATGTGACCGATCTGCTCAAGAGTTATGGCCTGAGCAAGATGACCGCCGACAGGCTGAGTATCACACTGATCGAGGCGGGCCCGCGCATCTTACCCGCCCTGCCCGAGCGTATCGCCGCCTCGGCCACCCGTGAGCTGATTAAACTGGGCGTGTCGGTGCGACAAAACACCCGCATCGAAGAGGCGACCTCTAAGGGCTTTGTCACTGCAGACGGCGAGTTGATCGCCGCCAACCTGATGCTGTGGGCGGCCGGGGTCAAGGCGCCAGATTTTATCAATAAAATTGAGGGACTTAACCTCAATCGCGCCAATCAGATATTGGTGCGTCCGACCCTACAGTCCCAAGGCCATGACGATCTCTATGTGATCGGCGATTGCTGCGCCTGTGAGCAGGCCGATGGCAGCTTCGTGCCGCCCAGGGCGCAGTCGGCGCACCAGATGGCCCAGTGTGTCGAGCACAATATTCTCAACGAGCTCAGAGGTTTGGGTCTCACCGAATATGAGTATGTGGATCACGGATCCCTGGTTAATCTGTCACGCTTTAGTACCGTGGGCAGCCTGATGGGTAACCTCACCAAAGACAGCATGTTTGTCGAGGGAAAGATCGCCCGCTTCATGTATATCTCCCTCTACCGCATGCACCAAAAAGCAATTCACGGCCTGGCCAAGACCATCGCCCTCTGGTTGGTGGAGAAGATGATGCGAGTGGTGCGCCCACGGATGAAGCTGCACTAAGCAGGCTTAGCGCTAGTCTATGGCTTGCAGGAAACGCACCGCCCTGTCGAGCTCCCGGGTGCGATGCATGGGCGGCAGCGAGTTGATAAAGGCCTGACCATAGGGGCGATTGACGATGCGATTGTCACAGAGGATCAACACGCCCCTGTCTTTCTCATCACGAATCAGGCGGCCGACGCCCTGGTTAAGCGCTATCACCGCCTGGGGCAGCGACAAGGTCATGAAGGGATCTTTGCCCTCACGCTGCACCCCGTCGGCCCTGGCCTTGTAGAGGTTATCGTCCGGCGAGACGAAGGGCAGCTTGTCGATGATGACGCAGCTCAGCAGCTTACCGCGCACATCTACCCCCTCCCAGAAGGCGCCCGTGCCCAGCAGCACGGCGTTGCCCAGCTGTCGGTACTTCTTCAAAAGCGTCTGCTTGCCCGCCTGGCCCTGTACCAGGAGCGGATAATCGACCCGCCCCTGTAACATCACCGCCACCAGATTGAGCATACGATGACTGGTGAACAACATGAAGGTGCGCCCCTTGGCGGCGTTTATCGCCTTCACCGCCACCTCCACCAGCTGCCTAGCCGCGCGCTCCTGACTGGTGACCGATGCCAGATGGCGCGGCACACAGAACAGGGATTGGCGCCGATAGTCGAAGGGGCTGTCCAATATACTCGTGTTGGCCTTTTCCAGCCCCATTGCCTTAGTAAACAGCGACAGGTCGCGATTGATCTGCAAGGTGGCCGAGGTAAAGATCCAGCTGACATCCGGGCTAAACAGCGACTGGCACTCCTTGGCCACCTTGATGGGCGAGATCCTTAAGGTCAGGTGCTGATAACCATAGTCTATGCTGTAGGCGCTATCTGGGTTATCGCATTGAATGAACACGGTTAACTTGCTGAGCAGCCCATCGATTTTTTCGACGCCATCGTCGAACGCCTCGTTGCGGCCAAGATAGCCCAGCAGCATGGTGCGATAGGCGGTCAGCTCGGAGACCAGCGACCAAGCCGCCTCCATCAGTGCCTTATCGCCGATAAGCCTGCGCCAGTCACGCTCCTCGGTGGCAAACAACAGCCCCTGCCAATGGATCAGCTGAGTATGGCAGCGGGCCGTCATGGCGCCAATCTGCGGCGAATCGGCCATCTGAGTACGATAGAGTTCGTTGAAACGTTCCAGCAGGCGGATGAGGCTCTTGATACTGAGCTGCTGACCGAAATAGGTCACGGCGATATCCGGCAGCAGATGCGCCTCATCGAAGATCACCACGTCGCTGTCGGGTAACAGCTCGGCAAATCCCGTCTCTTTTAGGATGCGATCGGCAAAAAACAGGTGATGATTGACCACTATTACCTTGGCATCGAGCGCCTTGGCGCGGGCCTTACGGGTAAAGCAGGCCTCATAGTGATCGCAGGCCTTGCCTATGCAAGACTCTTTACTGCTCACCACCAGCGGGATAGCCGGTGAGTTTTCCGGCACGGCGTAGAGGCTGCCGATATCGCCATCCACAGTCTGACTGGCCCACTGATCGATTCGCAGCAGGTCGTCGAGGATCTTGCCATCATTCACCTCGACGCCGCTGAGTTGCTTCTCCATTAGGTATTGGCACAGGTAGTTGCTGCGCCCCTTGAGCAGGGCCACTTTGGGCCTGATCCCTAAGATGTTGAGCAGTGCGGGTAGATCTTTGAAAAACAACTGCTCCTGCAGGTTCTTACTGCCGGTGCTGACGATGATCTGCTTACCGCTGAGCAGCGCCGGCACCAGATAAGCGTACGTCTTGCCCACGCCCGTGCCGGCCTCGACCACCAGGTTGTCGCCCTTTTGCAGGGTCTCGCTCACCCGAGTCGCCATCGTCTGCTGCTGGACACGACAGCTATAGCCCTTGATATGACGGCTTAAGCTGCCATCTGGGGCGAATACCTGCTGTACATCCTGGGTCAGTCGTTTATTCAATGAATGGCTGATGATAGTTAATGTTTAAAATGACATGCTGGCATTATGCGGATTTTCTTACCCAGTACAAGCCACAAAGCACCCGCGATAAAGAAACAGGAAATCATTGAGATCCCATGGGGATATTGCAGTGTTAGTTGAATAATTTTCAATCGACCCAAATTAGCGCTTGCATACGCCGAAAAACTTGATTAGTTTAAATACAACTTAGGGCATATACTGCCCATTGATACGCACTAAGCGAGAGAAGACAGAACATGACACAGCGTTTGAATACTATCCATCATCACCATCATATGCGGTAGCCTTCGGATGCTTACTGCCGGAGGACTATTTCCTTCTGGCGGTTGATTCAAAAGCGATCTAAGACCCCTGGAAGGAATTCCGGGGGTTTTTAGTTTTTAGCTTAAGATTTTGTTTTAAAACGATTTAAACAATTTTACTGAATCAACAAATGAGGAAATATCCTATGTCAGAGTCAAACCGATTACGTATCGCCATTCAAAAGTCCGGCCGCCTGTCCAAGGAATCCCAGAAGCTCCTCAAGAGCTGCGGCATCAAGTTTAACGTTAACGAACAGCGCCTCATCGCCCACTCTGACAACATGCCTATCGACCTATTACGGGTTCGTGACGACGACATTCCCGGCCTGGTGATGGACGGCGTGGTCGACCTTGGCATCATAGGCGAGAACGTGCTCGAAGAGGAGCAGATCGAGCGCCAGTCCCTGGACAAGCCGAGCGAGTGCATCAAGCTGCGCCAACTGGATTTCGGCGCCTGTCGCCTGTCGCTGGCGGTGCCTACCGAATTTCGCTATCAAGACGCCAGCTCGCTCGAGGGCCTGCGCATCGCCACCTCCTACCCTAACCTGCTACGTCGCTACATGCAGGAGAAAGGCATTAGCTATCGCGACTGTATGCTTAAGGGCTCGGTGGAGGTTGCGCCCCGCGCTGGCCTGGCCGACGGTATCTGCGATCTGGTCTCAACTGGCGCCACGTTAGAGGCCAACGGCCTGTACGAGACTGAGGTGATCTATCGCTCCATGGCCTGCATCATCCAATCGACCCAGGAGCAGAGCGAGGCCAAACAGGCGCTGATCGATAAGATCCTCTCCCGCGTCAACGGTGTGGTGCGCGCCAAGGAGAGCAAATATATCCTGCTGCACGCCCCGACCGAGGCACTGGATCAGATCGTCGCCCTACTGCCAGGCGCCGAGAACCCGACCGTACTGCCGCTGAACGACGACACCAATCGCGTGGCGATCCACGCGGTAAGCAGCGAAGATCTCTTCTGGGATACCATGGAGGCCCTGACCCAGCTAGGTGCCAGCTCCATCCTGGTGATGCCAATCGAAAAGATGATGGGATAGCGCCATGACGACAAACACCATGACATCCACACAGATGCAGCGCCTCGACTGGCAGGCGCTCGATGACCAGGCAAGACGAGAGGCCCTGTCACGCTCACCTCTGATTGGCGACGCCAACCTTGAGCAGCAGGTCAAGGCGATTATCGACCAGGTGGCCAGCCAGGGCGACGCGGCACTAAAAGCCTTCTCCCAAAAGTTCGATAAGGTAGAACTCGACACCCTGCGCCTTAGCGAAGCGGCAATAGCGGCCGCCAGCGAGCGAGTGACGCCCGAGATCAAGGCAGCTATCGAGCAGGCCAAACAGAACATCGAGACCTTTCACCAGGCCCAGGCCTTCAAGGGGATCGACCTTGAGACCCAAGCCGGAGTGCGCTGCGAGCTTAGAAGCGAGCCTATCGAAAAGGTGGGCCTCTATATTCCCGGTGGCAGTGCGCCGCTCATCTCTACCGTGCTGATGCTGGCACTGCCGGCCAAGATAGCCGGTTGTGAGCAGCGGGTGTTGGTCAGCCCACCACCGATCGACGATGCTATCGTCTACGCCGCTAAGGCCTGTGGCATCACAGATATCTATCAGATAGGCGGCGCCCAGGCGATCGCCGCCCTGGCCCTAGGCACTGAATCTGTACCAGCGGTCGATAAGATCTTCGGTCCGGGCAACCGCTATGTTACCGAGGCCAAGCGCCTGGTGGCCCAGGACAGCCGCTGCGTGGTGAGCATAGACATGCCCGCCGGCCCCTCAGAGGTATTAGTGATTGCCGATAACGATGCCAATCCCGACTTCATCGCCGCCGATCTCCTCTCTCAAGCCGAGCACGGCCCCGACTCTCAGGTGATGCTGGTCACCGACAGCCAAACCTTGGCAGACGCGGTCAACCTGAGCCTTAGCGAGCAACTGGCAAGACTGCCCAGGGCCGAGATCGCCTTACAGGCGCTGAGCGCCAGTCGCACCCTGATTGTCGAAGATATGGCCCAGGCCGCCGAGGTTTCTAACCGCTATGGCCCTGAGCACCTGATCATTCAGACCCGCGCCCCCCGTGAACTGCTGAGTAAAATCCGCGCCGCCGGCTCAGTATTTCTCGGCGCCTACACACCAGAGTCCGTTGGCGATTACGCCAGTGGCACCAATCACGTGTTGCCAACCTATGGCTATAGCCGCGCCGTCTCCAGCCTGTCTCTGGCCGACTTTAGCCGCCGCTTCACCGTGCAGGAACTTAGCGCCGAAGGCTTGCAGGGCCTAGGCGAGTGCGTGATGACTCTGGCCAGCGCCGAGCTGCTCGATGCCCACAGAAATGCCGTCGCGGTGCGCCTTGCCACGCTAACGGGCGAGGAGAAATAAGATGAGTGTAGAAGCTAAGATGAATGTTAACGCGACATCGCTCGCCGAGCGTCTCGCTAGGCCCGAGCTCCTGACGCTTGAGCCCTATCAGTCGGCGCGCCGCATCGGCGGCGAGGGGCAAATTTGGATCAATGCCAACGAGTCGCCCTTTAATAACAGCGACCTGGACAGCCTCAACCGCTACCCTGAGTGCCAGCCGCCCGAGCTTATTACGCGTTACGCCGAGTATGCGGGCGTAAGTAATCGGCAGGTACTCACCAGTCGCGGCGCCGATGAAGCCATAGAGCTGCTTATCCGCACCTTCTGTATCCCGGGGCGGGACAGCATCGCCTGCTTCGGCCCCACCTACGGCATGTACGCCATCAGCGCCAAGACCTTCAACGTCGGCGTCAAGGCGCTGCGCTTGGATAGTGAGTATCAGCTGCCACAAGCACTTTGCAGCCAGGTCGGCGATGCCAAGCTGGTGTTTATCTGCAATCCCAACAACCCAACCGGCACAGTGATCGCCCCAGACGCCATAGAGGCGGTGATCCGCAGCCTGCCCGATACCTTGGTGGTGGTGGATGAAGCCTATATCGAGTTTTGCCCGGACTACAGCGTGGCAAGCCTGCTGGATAAGTACAACAACCTGGTGGTGCTGCGCACCCTGTCCAAGGCCTTCGCCTTAGCTGGTGCCCGCTGCGGCTTCATGCTGGCAAACCCAGAGGTCATCGAGATGGTGATGCGGGTGATCGCCCCCTATCCCGTACCGTTACCGGTCGCCACGCTGGCGATAGATGCACTAAGTCAGGAAGGGATAGCCCGAATGCAGACTCAGGTCGCTCAGCTTAAGGCTAACGGCCAACGACTCGCCGATGCCTTACGGGAAGCTGGGGCCAGAGTGCTGCCTGCCTATGGCAACTTCGTGCTGGCCTATTTCGACCAGGCAAATGAGATAGAAGTCAGTGAGATGCAGGCACGTCTCAAACAGACGGGTGTGGTCGCCAGGGCCTACAAAGACCCGGCTCTTGCCGATGCGATACGCTTTAGCTTTGCCAGCGACGCCCAGACCGAGACGCTGCTTGCCATACTCAAGGCCGACTAATAGAGCCTCACCCAGCCAGACAATAACGACAAATTTAAGATAGAAGCAGATTTAAGGTAGAAGCATGATGAAACAGAAAATCCTCTTTATCGACCGCGATGGCACACTGATCGAGGAGCCAGTCACCGACAAGCAGGTCGATAGCCTGGCTAAGCTGGTGTTTGAGCCTCAGGTGATCCCGGCCCTGCTTAAGCTGCAGGGCGCCGGCTATCGCCTGGTGATGGTGAGCAATCAGGACGGCCTTGGCACTCCCTCCTTCCCCAAGGACGACTTCGATGCACCCCAGGATATGATGATGCAGATCTTCAACAGCCAAGGGGTCAAGTTCGATGAGGTGCTCATTTGCCCACACTTTGACGATGAAAACTGTAGCTGCCGCAAACCTAAGCTGGGTCTGGTCAAGGCGTACCTCACCGAGGGTCGGGTCGACTTTACCCAGTCGGCGGTGATCGGCGACAGAGAGACCGATCTGGGCCTGGCAGAGGCGATGGGCATCACAGGCATACAGTACAATCGCGACACCTTGAACTGGGACGCCATTGCCGAACAACTGCTTGGGGGTAATCGCGTGGCGACTGTGGTGCGCACTACCAAGGAGACCGACATCAAGGTCACTGTCGATCTCGATAGCCAGCTAAAGAGCAGCATCAATACCGGCATCGGCTTCTTTGACCACATGCTGGATCAGATAGCCACCCACGGTAACTTCAGGCTGGATGTGAGCGTCAATGGCGATCTTGAAATCGACGATCACCACAGCGTCGAAGACACGGCGCTGGCCATTGGTGATGCCCTCAGGCAGGCCCTTGGGGATAAACGCGGCATCGCCCGCTTTGGCTTTAGCATCCCCATGGATGAAGCCAGCGCCAGCTGTCTGCTGGATCTCTCGGGTCGCCCCTTCATCAAGTTTGAGGGGCAATTCGAGCGCGAGATGGTCGGTGAGATGGCCACTGAGATGGTGCCTCACTTCTTCCGCTCCCTCGCCGATGGCCTGCGCTGCACCCTGCACCTCTCGACTCAGGGCGATAACGATCACCACAAGGTGGAGAGCCTGTTTAAGGTCTTTGGCCGCACCCTGCGCCAGGCGGTGAAGGTTGAAGGTGACGCCCTGCCATCGAGCAAGGGGGTGCTATGACCCAATCCGATACCATCATCATAGATACCGGCTGCGCTAACTTAAGCTCGGTGCGTTACGCCTTCGAGCGGATCGGCGCCGACGTCGAGGTGAGTGACGATATCAACAAGATAAAGGCAGCCACCCGAGTCGTGTTGCCGGGCGTTGGTACCGCCAGGGCCGCCATGAAGGCGCTGAAGGACAAGAAGCTTATCGACACCATCTGCTCCCTCACCCAGCCTGTGCTCGGCGTCTGCCTCGGCATGCAGATGCTAACCAAGGCGTCACAGGAGCGCGGTGGCTTAAGTTACGGGAATAGTAGCAAGAACTGTCAGTGCCTTGGGCTGATCGACACCAATATAGAGCAGCTGGACGCCAAGGGCCTGCCGCTACCCCACATGGGCTGGAATCAGATAAGTCCGAGCGATCACCCGCTGTTTGCCGGGGTTGCCGAGGGCAGCTATGTCTATTTCGTTCACAGCTACCGGGCACCGCTTGGCGATTTCACCATCGCCAAGTGCGAATATGGCGAGGGCTTTAGCGCCGCCATCGCCAAAGATAACTTCATGGGGGTGCAGTTCCACCCGGAAAAAAGCGCCGCGGTGGGCGCCACCATATTAAGAAACTTTATGAAAATGAATGCCGGCAGCTTTGCAGGTAACCACAAATCTACACAGGAGCGCACCCTATGATCATCCCAGCAATCGATCTCATCGAGGGCCAAGTGGTGCGTCTCTATCAGGGCGATTATGCCCAGCAGACCACCTTCGACCTGAGTCCGCTCGCCCAGCTACAGGGCTATCAGGCCCAAGGTGCGACCTGGCTGCATATCGTCGATCTGACCGGAGCGAAAGACCCAGACAGACGCCAGACCCGACTCATAGGTGAACTGGTCGAGAATCTCCAGGCCAATATTCAGGTGGGCGGCGGCATTCGCAGCGAGGCCCAGGTCAAGGAGCTGTTAGATCTCGGCGTCAAGCGGGTGGTGATAGGCTCCCTCGCCGTCAAACAGCCAGAGCTGGTGCAATCCTGGCTCGAGACCTACGGCAGCGACGCCATCTGCCTGGCACTGGATGTGAACATCAACGAGGCGGGCGAGAAGATAGTCGCCGTGTCGGGCTGGCAGAGTGGCGGCGGTAAGACGCTGGAATCTCTGGTGGCCACCTTCGCCCCCTATGGGCTCAAGCACGCCCTAGTTACCGACATCAGCCGAGACGGCACGCTGCAAGGCAGCAATACCCAGCTCTATCAGGAGATCGCGGCGCGTTATCCCGATATTGAGTGGCAGGCATCGGGCGGCATCGCCACCCTGGACGATGTCAGCGCCGTGCGTGATAGCGGTGCCAGCGGCATCATCATAGGCAAGGCCCTACTCATCAACAACTTTACCGTGAAGGAGGCGATCGCATGCTGGCCAAACGCATAGTTCCCTGTCTGGATGTCCGTGACGGTAAGGTGGTCAAGGGGGTTCAGTTTCGTAACCATGAGATCGTCGGTGACATAGTGCCCCTGGCTGCCCGTTACGCCGCAGAGGGCGCCGACGAGCTGGTATTTTACGACATCACCGCCAGCGCCCACGACAGAGTGGTGGACAAGAGCTGGGTCAGCCGCGTCGCCGAGCAGATAGATATCCCCTTCTGCGTCGCCGGCGGCATCAAGAGTATCGAGCAGGCTCGGGAAAAACTGGCGTTCGGCGCCGATAAGATCTCGATAAACTCGCCGGCACTTAGCGATCCCAGCCTGATCGACCGCCTGCAGGATGAATTTGGCCGTCAATGTATCGTGATAGGCATAGACTCTTACTATGATGCCGACACCGACTGCTACAAGGTGAAGCAATTTACCGGTGACGAGGCCGCCACCAAAGATACCCAGTGGTACACCCAAGACTGGGTGGAAGAGGTGCAGAGACGTGGCTGCGGCGAGATAGTGCTGAACGTGATGAACCAGGATGGCGTTCGTCAGGGCTATGACATCAAGCAACTCGCCATGGTGCGCGCCATCTGCGACGTGCCCCTCATCGCCTCGGGCGGCGCCGGCACCATGGAACACTTCCTCGAGGTGTTCACCCAGGCGGGTGTGGATGCGGCCCTCGCGGCCAGCGTCTTTCACAAAGGGATCATAGAGATAGAGGCGCTTAAACGATACCTGCTCGACAACGGCGTACAGATGCGCCTGTAACCGCCCCAAATTAGTTCAAGGAATTAAGATGAAAAACCTAGAAGATTTTAACAACTTAGATTGGGACAAACAGCAAGGTTTGCTGCCCGCCGTGGTCCAGAACCACCTCACGGGTAAGGTGTTGATGCTGGGCTATATGAACCAAGAGGCGCTGACCCAGACCCTGGCAAGCCGCAAGATCACCTTCTTCAGTCGCAGCAAGCAGCGCCTGTGGACCAAGGGCGAAACCTCGGGCAACACCCTAGATCTTATCGCCATCGACAGCGACTGTGACAACGACAGCCTGCTGGTGCAGGTGATCCCCAACGGCCCCACCTGCCACTTGGAACGGGAAAGCTGTTGGCCCGACGGCGAGGCACATCCCTTTATCGACAATCTGGCGAATCTTATCGCCTCGCGCAAGGGACAAGATGCCAAGAGCAGCTACACGGCGCACCTGTTCGAGCGCGGCACCAAACGGATCGCCCAGAAGGTCGGTGAAGAGGGACTGGAGACCGCCCTGGCGGCCGCCACCCATGACAAGGAGGAGCTGATCAACGAGGCATCAGATCTCATCTATCACCTGCTGGTGCTACTTGAAGATCAAGACCTTAGCCTAGAGGATGTCACCGCCAACCTGCTAGCGCGTCACAGCGCCGCCAGCAAATAGGCCAAGGTTAGCATTAGCCATACAATTAAGGGCGTCCGAGAGAAGCGGGCGCCCTGATCTATATCTTGCCATGATGGTTTATGCCCATCCCCACGCAATCCCCCTTTTCATACTCCTCTGGGCGACTTAAGCCACTGTCTCAAAAATCCACTACGCTATCTCAAAGATCCACGTCCCTGTCGTAAAAATCCACGCCGCTATTGCAAAAATCCACTCTGGCACATAATATACATTCATATACAAAAGAATACATGGTGTAACAAACGGACTTATTGGCAACAAATTCATTACAAATTCACCGATGAAATGCCCACTGATGTTAGCGTTCAAACAAGAGGTATCCGGTTATGGCTAGGCGTTTTCGACAGCTCTCACTCAAAACAACTACATGCTTTGCCTTTAGCTTAATGCTACTAGTCACTAGCCAGGTCGCGGCGAGTACTAGCCAGGCTCAGCCCATGCCTTATGCACTCACATCTCACGCACTTATGCCTAGTGCACTCATGCCTAGTACGTTGGCCGCCCCCTATAGCATGGTCGCCACCGCAAGCCCTAGACTTGAGCAGAGCAGTAACCAGCTTCAGTTTGCCAAGGCGCAATCGAGTATGGCATCCGCAGGGCTTTCCCAAATTTCCAAGGCCTCAGCATCACCGCTACACGACCCAAGCCGTCAGGCCGGCACTGGCTCCTCATGGCTGGGCAAGCTCAAAGCCCATTATCCGAATCTGCTGCTTCACTATCTTGCGCCGCTTATTGCCATCGCCTTGGTGATGCAGCGGATCTACAGACAGGCCAGTACCCTATCCAGAACACGACTGGAGCAAGCGATCGATGAACGCACTCAGGCGCTGCAACTTGAAAACCTGCGCCTGCAGGAGATGAGTCACAGAGATCCCCTGACCGGACTTAAGAATCGCCGCTTCATCGAAGAGATGATTGCCCAAGACCTGAATCGGGTCGACCGCAGCTATGACGCCACGCAGCTAAGGAATGAAGAGCTGCCGAGCAAAGCCGACTTGTTGGCGCTCATCATAGATATCGATCACTTTAAGCCCATTAATGACACCTATGGTCATCTGGCCGGCGATCGCGTGCTGAGCCAGGTGGGTCAGCGACTGACGACTCTGTTTCGCAACTATGATTATGTGGTGCGCTGGGGCGGTGAGGAGTTTCTGGTGGTAGCACGCTTTATCGATCGCCAAGAGATAGACCAGCTCGCGGAAAAAGTCCGTCACGCCATCGAGTCGATGGAGATCGAACTCGACGCTAAGCGCAACATCAAGATCACCGCCTCGGTCGGCGCCGCCCCCTACCCCTTCTCTACAGCCCAGGCGGACAGGATAAGCTGGGAGCAGGTGGTTCATCTTGCCGATATGGCGCTGTACCAGGCCAAGACAAGTTCGCGCAATACCTGGTTTAGTTACATGGGGAGTGACCAGCTGTCTATCCCGGATGAGCTGCAATTAGACCCCGCCAAGATCCCTCGAATCGCTATGGTTTCATCTAAGCCATTGTCTAGGCAGAGTCTCTAAGGAAAGCCGCTTTTTAAGCAAAGCTTCTAGCCTCCCAACAACAGCCTTATCTCGTTCTGAGTGCTAAGTGCTAAGTGCTAAGTGCTAAGTGCTAAGTGCTAAGTGCTAAGTGCTAAGTGCTAAGTGCTAGGTTTTATGTTTAAGGCAGGGAAGCCTTAAACTTTTTTATCTCCCCTCAGCTTCTAACCCTTCCATTACGCAGTTAACTTATGTCACTAATTTATGCTGCTAGCTTATGTCGCTGGCTATAGTTTCTAGCCACTCTTCGAAATTAAGCTTCGAAAATAAACGCCGAAAATAGGCTTGGAAAATAAGCCTGTTTGCCCCGAAGTTGGACCAATTTTGCGCTAACTATTGCTTTCACAACAAGTTTTATATACATAAACATACATTAGAATACAAAAGTGATATATAATAACTGGCAATAAACCTTTTACAGTATTGCAACACTTCAGAGGGATATCGTGAAGGATAAAAACTGGATTCTGATTGTCGATGACGATGCCGATCTGGCAAACCTGGTCGCCGATTTTCTCGAGATGAACGGCTACAAGACCGAGATAGAACACAACGGTGCCAAGGCCGTCGAGCGCATCATTGCCGAGCAACCTATGTTGGTTATCTTAGATGTGATGCTGCCCGACATGGACGGTTTGTCCATCTGCCGCGCGGTGCGTCATGGCCATCCGGGGATCGAGGGTAGCTACAACGGCCCTATCCTGATGCTGACCGCCCTTAACAACGATATCGACGAAGTTGCCGGCCTGGAGACAGGCGCCGACGACTACCTGGCCAAACCCGTGCGCTCCCGGGTGTTGCTGGCCAGAGTCCGGGCCCTACTGAGACGTAAGCCTGAGCCACCTGTCACCGAGAAGCTCAGTAAACTGCACAGCAATAACGAAAGCCTCATCGAATTTGACGGCCTCAGCATAGATAAGAAATATCAACGTATCCAACAACATGGACAGGATATCGAACTCACCACTGCCGAATTTGAGCTGCTGTGGTTGCTGGCCAGCCGACCCGGCGAGATCTGCGACAGAGACTCTATCTCTGATTACTTCAGCGACCTGGGGTACGAGAGTTCCCACAGGACCATAGATCTTAGGGTGTCACGCATTCGCCGCAAGCTTGGCGACGATCCCAGCCACGCCACGCGCATCAAGACGATCCACGGCAAGGGTTATCTGTTTGTCGGAGACTGACTCTAGATGCGAAAAAAGCCCATTGCCTTACTACTGCTCGCGATACTGATCAGCCTAAGCCTGGTCGGTATCGCCGCACGTATGGATCCTCCCGAGGCAAGGGCCGACATCACAGAGCGAGAGGCACAGCTGACGACGCTACCGGAAAACCAGCAGGGAGAGCTGCTCACCGCGCTGGTCAAACATTATCGCGACAACGACCCCCTCAAGAGCCTGGCCTATGGTGAACAGGCGCTGACCCTCTTCTCCAAGATCCCCGACGATATCCGTAAAGTCACAGTGCTGAACAACATGGCCTGGATATATGTCTCCCTGAGTCAGTATGAAAATGCTCAGCTGCGCACCGACCAAGCCAAACAACTGGCCAAGGCAAACAATGACCCACATGGACTCTTTACCGCACAGACCATGCAGGGGATCATCTATTGGCGCAAAGCGGACTATCAGACCGCCCTCAAGACCTTCGAACAGGCGCAGGAGATAGCCAAGCAGGAGAAGAATCTCAGGGGAATCGCCAGCACGACCAACTATATGGCGATCATCTACCAGACTCTGGGGCAACCTGAGAAGGCGCTCGACTATTTCATACGCGCCTTCAACATTCAAAAAGAGGTGGGGGATGAAAAGAGCATTGCCGTCTCCCTCAATAACATCGCCAACATGTATGGCACCAGCGGCAACTATAGCCTGGCGCTGGACTATCAATTGCAGTCGAGGAAGATTCGCGAGGAGCTGAACGATCTGCCTGGCCTGGCCCAGATCCTAGGGAATATCGGCCTCACCTATTTCTATCTGAAGGACAGCGAACAGGCGCTCTCTTACCTGCAACGCTCTCTGGGTTATTACGAATCCCTCAAGGATCAACAGGGCATCGCCGAGATCCACGGCAACCTAGGCATGGTCCATCTGCACGAGCATCAATTGGAATCGGCGCTGTTGCAGTACCAAGAGGCCCTGGCGCTGGCAAAAGCGATCCCGGATACGGCGCTCGAGGCCAGGATCAACATAGATCTCGCCAATGCCTATATCGAACTCGATGACCCCGAGCAGGCCTTCAAGCAGATCACCACGGGCTTAGATCAGGCCAATAAGCTCGGCATCGTCTCCCTCAGCGCCTATGGCCTGCTGACCCTCGCCAAGGTGGAGAAGCTACGCGGCAACAGTGAACGCGCCCTCACCTTGAGTGCGGCGGCGTTAAGCAGCTCCCAGCAGCTGCAAGATAAGCGTATCGTGCGCGATGCACACGAGTTTCGCTATCAGCTCTACAAACATCTCGGGCAGGCCGAACAGGCGCTGGCGAGTCTGGAAGCCTTTAAGCAGGTAAACGATGAGATGTTTAACTCTGAGAGCGACCAGAGAATGGCCTTTCTCCTCAGCCACTTCGAGGCCGAGCAACAAGAGCAGCAGATAAAGTTGCTACAGGCCGATCAGGCGCTGCAGAAGACCCAACTGGCTCAACATACTTATCAGCGCAACGTATGGCTAGGTGGTCTGAGCGTCTTGTTTATCATCCTGCTCCTGCTGGTGAATCGACATCACCAGCGCAAGATCAACGCCTCCCTCAATCAGAATATTCAATCTCAACGTGAATTAATTCAAGCCGTTGCCCACGAGTTTAGATCCCCGCTTGCCCGGGTTCAGCTGGCCTTCGACATGCTGGAAGAACAGTTTGAGCAGGACAAACCCACTCGCCTTATCGACACCATCAACAAAGGCCTGAGTGAACTGGAGAAGCTGATCAAAGAGGCACTGGATTTCATCCAGATAGAGAGTAAATCCAGGCCGTTGCACCTCTCACTGGTTAACCTCAATAAACTGCTGGGTGAGTTGATGGACGCCAATAGTGTCCTCTATCCCGACAAGGCCTTTAAGCTGGAGGTTAACCCAAGCGAAACTTGCCTGGTTAAGGCCGATAGCACCCAGATTACGCGGGTATTTTCCAATATACTGCGCAACGCGGCGCGCTTCGCCCGCTCTCAGGTACTCATTAGCCTCAAGCAAGAAAAGTCCCGTATCCTGGTCATCATAGAAGATGATGGCCCAGGGATCCCCACGGAGCAGAGAGAAAGGGTATTTGAGCCCTTCGTCAGGCTAGATCAAAGCCGTTGTCGGGATTCGGGCGGTATCGGCCTGGGTCTCGCGCTGGCCAAGAAGATATGCGAAGCCCATGGTGGCGCCCTCACCATCTCCGCGTCCAAGCTCGGCGGCGCCAAGTTGTCGCTCGCCTGCCCTTTAGTTAACAGAGAGTCTGATAACAAAAATTCTTCAACCAAGCCAGCTGAACACTAAGCGGTAGAACATAAGGCGACGGAACATCAATCGGCCGAATGCAAAGCCCCTGAAAACAGATAAGCCAGAAACAGAAAGTCGGTAAAGCCTGTAGAAACAGGTCTATAAAACCGATCCGCTGCTAGTGCCAGTTCGCTGCTCATCCCCCTTCCTCTTCTAATGCCCCTCTAATCTCCCTGCTGATAAGCCAACTTTTCACCCCCAAGCGACGAGAGTTCATCCGGTTGCATCCCAACATTTTCCGCCTAATGCACTAAACCACCCTAAAAAATGTTTGTTATTTGTTAAATATATTTGATTAAATGAATATCTTTGTATATAAATGTATATTTAAAGCTGTAAATCTTGCAGAGAAATCCCCCTCAGCAAGGGGAGCGGCGCCATGAGCCTAGCTCATCCCTACCACACACAATAACAACGAGGCACCTGAGCCGGCAGCGATATAGCAGGATATGCAAGCTGCCAATGCAACAGGAAATCGTGGAGCATATAAGATGAAAATCAGTAAACTAGCAGGCATGATCTCCCTAATCACACTGGGCATCGCCGCCTCGAGTCAGGCAGCAGACAACCGCTATGTGGTTCAAGTCGATAATCAACACAAGGGCATAGTGAAGGCCCTGGCGGTCAAGTCGGGCGCGACAATCGAACTCGATGGTGATGGCTTCTTCGCCGCCAGCTTTAACGCCCAGGATCTCGCCCAGGTCAAAGGCCTGTTAAACAATCCCCATGTGAAGCTGGTCGAGGAAGACCAACGCCGTACCCTGCAGTCACTCTATCAGGATGATGCAGGCGACCCTATGTTGAGCCAACTCACCCCCTATGCCATCTATCAGTCTCAGGCAGATCAAGTTGATTTCGTGCCGGGCGCCGGCATTAAGGTGTGCGTGATCGACTCGGGCCTGGATAGAAGCAACCCTGACTTTAACTGGGGAGCCATCACAGGCGATAACGATTCAGGCACAGGCGATTGGGATGTCAACGGCGGACCTCACGGCACCCACGTTGCCGGTACCATAGGCGCGGCAGACAACGGCATAGGTGTCGTTGGTATGGCACCTGGGGTCGATATGCATATCATCAAGGTCTTTACCGCCAGTGGCTGGGCCTACTCTTCTGATCTGGCTCATGCCACCGACCTCTGTAGCCAGGCGGGCGCCAACATCATCAGCATGAGTCTAGGTGGTGGCGGTGCGAGCAGCATTGAATCTAACGCCTTCGAAGCCTTTACCCAGGCAGGTGGCCTGGTGGTCGCCGCCGCCGGCAACGATGGTAACAACGCCCGCTCCTACCCAGCCGCCTACCCCGCCGTCATGATGGTTGGCGCCAACGATGCCGATAACAATATCGCCAGTTTCTCACAATTTCCTAGCTGTAGCAGTGGCCGAGGCAAACATGCAACCCAAGATGAAATGACCTGCGTAGAAGTCACCGCCGGCGGCGTACAAACGCTGTCTACCTATCCCGCCAAAATGGCCACCATAGCCGCCATGTCGGCGGATGATGTTTTCTTCGAGGCCTCGGCCATGGAAAATATCGGCAGCGCCAGTGGCAGCACCTATTTCATGGGCACGGCCGAAACCTTAGACACCCGAGCCCAGGGCAGTGTCTGCGTTATCGATCGCGGTAACATCTCCTTCCATGACAAGGTCGCCAACTGTGAGGCCTCTGGCGGTATCGGCGCCATCATAGTCAATAACGTCGACGGCATGCTATATGGCACGCTGGGTGACGCCAACAGCACTCAGATTCCCGCCGTGGGTGCGGCGCTCAGTGACCGCACAGCCTTAATGGCAGCGACTCAGGCATCAGTGTCTATCGCGAGTGGCGATTACGGTTATATGAGCGGCACCTCGATGGCGACCCCTGCCGTGTCGGGCGTAGCAGCACTGGTGTGGTCAAACTTCCCAGAATGTACTGGCAGCGAGATCCGTCAAGCGCTTAAGGCGACCGCCGAAGATCAGGGCATACCTGGACACGATGAGTATTTTGGCTTTGGCATAGTCAAGGCCAAGGCCGCTTATGACTATCTGCAAAGCAGTGGCTGTAACGGTCAAGGCGGCACGCCGGGCAGCTTTAGCCTAAACGCCGAGTATGAATACGCGCGAGGCAAACACAGGGTTAACCTGACGACGGTCGCAGCATCGAGTCCTAAAGTAGATATCTACCGTAACGAGCAGCTCATCGCCACGGTAGCGGCAAACACCCTCTATACCGATAGCTTTGGTCGCAAGGCGAGTGGCAACTTCAGCTACAAGGCCTGTGAGGAAAATACCCAGATCTGTACCGAGACCCAAAGCGTCAACTTCTAGTCACGGAGATTTTTCGCTGCAGCTAATCAAGGCGATTTGGTAAGGTGCTGATAGCCTTAGAGATGAGTGCTGTAGCGGCTGACGCGAGCCATTGAGCATTAGCTCATCAAGTGCGAGCTCATTGGGCATTCTCTCGCTAAGAAAAGGCTCGGTAAGAAAAGGCTCGCTAAGAAAAAGCTCGTAAAGCACAAGCTGATTGAGCACAAACTCGTTAGACACGAGCGCCTTATGCGTAAGTAAATTGAAGGGCGGAGATCATCTCATTTGATCTCTGCCCTTATTCTTGATTGGACAGAGCTCAATTAGACATATCTCAATTCGACAGGGCGAGATTAGACAAAGCTCGACTAGTCAAATCTGAGTTAGACAGGGCTCGATTAAGCAGTGCCCGATTAAGCAATGTTAGTTGAATCCCAGTGTTTGTCGTCTAGGGATTCGTCGATCCCAGTACATTTCCCCAACTCATACACTGCTTCACCACTTCCACACTATATACAGAGCACTCCCCTTCTCCATCGCATCTATCTCCAATCAAATGCTATTTATTTATAAATATCAGTCCATTGCGACCACTCAGTCAGATTAACACACAAAAACATATATACATAAATTCACATTTAAGACGAATTTGTGACATTTTTGATAAACAAATGTTGATCAAAACCAAATCGAGGTATATAAATGTATACATATCGAATACATTTGTATGTGATATAGCCCTATTGAAGACCTCATCAAGTAACTGGGTGCGACAACACTGAGTACTTATAAATTTTATAACAACAGGAGAACAGTTGATGACTACACCCAAGAAATCATCTTCCAAGCTGCTCACAACACTATTAGGTGCCTCACTCTTAACTGGTTTGAGCCCTGTAGCACTGGCCGTAACCAAGGCGCCGCTGAAGGCAATGCCGCAGTACGATAACCAAAGCGTACTGGTCAAGTTCAAACAGAAAGTCACTAAGAAAGATCGTAAGGCGCTGACCCGTAACCTGGGCGTCTCTTTCAAAGATAAGAACAACGACGGCGTGGATGACCGCCTACGTAACATCGCCAATGGTCGCCTGGCCGTGCTCGATCTTGGCCAGGGTCGCCAGGTAGAGGCCGTCCTCAACAGCCTGAAAAACCACCCACTAGTTGAATACGCAGAACCTAACTACATAGTACACACCACTGCGGTGCCCAACGATACTTCATATGCAAGCCTTTACGGCATGCAGAAGATCCAAGCTGAAACGGCCTGGGACTATGTGATCGGTGATTCTTCTGTTGTTGTTGGTGTTATCGACACCGGCTTCGACTTCAACCACCCAGATCTAGCTGACAACATCTGGACCAACCCAAATGAAATCGCGGGCAACGGTATCGATGACGACGGCAACGGCTACATTGATGATATCCACGGTATCTCAGCTATCCTGGATAACGGTAACCCGTCTGATACAGGTGCTCATGGCACTCACGTATCTGGCACTATCGGTGCCAAAGGTAACAACGCCCTGGGTGTTGTCGGGGTAAACTGGCAAACCAACATGGTCGGCTGTAGCTTCCTCGGCACAGGCGGCGGTACCCTAGCCGATGGCGTTCAATGTATCGACTATATGATCGGTCTTAAAAACGCCGGCAACAACGTCCGCGTGCTGAACAACAGCTGGGGTGGCGGTGGCTTCACTCAAACCCTAAAGGATGCCATCTCGGCGGCCAACAATGCCGACATCCTCTTCGTCGCGGCTGCGGGTAACGATTCTGCAGACATTGACAACGGTGGTTTCTACCCTGCCGGTTACGATGTGCCTAACGTAGTAGCGGTAGCCTCTACCGATAGCGCCGACAACCTGTCTGGTTTCTCTAACTATGGCGATCAACTGGTTCACCTGGCTGCACCGGGTTCATTCATCCTGTCAACGACGCCTAATAACAGCTACGACACTTTCAGCGGTACCTCGATGGCGACACCGCACGTAGCTGGCGCCGCCGCCCTGATCCTGGCGGGTAACCCGAACCTGACCACGTCTCAGCTAAAAAGTGTACTCATGAATACTGGTGATGCGCTTACAGCATTGCAAGGTAAAACCATCTCAGGTAAGCGCCTGAATCTTGCCAACGCCCTGATCGATTCAGGCGGAGCGGGACCTTCTTTCTTCATGGAAGCAACACCAACTAAATCGACCGTCAACCAAGGCGACAGCCAGGCTTATGCTATCGATCTGGTGGCTGCGGGCGGTTTCAACGGCACAGCGACCATGAGTCTGAGCAGCGTGCCTGAGCTCAACGCTGACGTGGTATTTGCACAAAACCCGGTTGCGGGCGACACCACTAACACTATGACGATCAATACGACCGAGCAAACTGCGCCTGGTACGTACAACATGACGGTCAACGCCACCGACGGAGCCGTTTCTAAGAACATCAACCTGGAGCTGAAAGTATGGCCTCAAGGTACTGTTTCTACTATGTTGACCAGCAACCAAGTCGTGCCTATCAGCGATAACGATCCTTCATTCCCTGCAACCAGCAGCATCAATGTTCCATACGACATGACGCTGACTCAGGTTGAAGTGTTTGTTGACATCACCCACGCTTGGGCACCTGACATGCTTGTGTCTGTCATTTCACCAGCCGGCGAAGAAGTCATACTGCACGACCGTGCGGGCGGCAATGGTACTGGCCTTGTTGGCAACTTTATTCCTACCGAATACGAGCTGGACAACGCATTGGGTGAGTGGACACTGAAAGTTGTTGACGAAGTTGCGGGCGACACGGGCGCTATCAACAACTGGTCGCTAAAACTGACTGGCGCACCATCGGCAGGCACGGATTTCGTACCAAACGTACAGATAGCGACGCCTGCTAACCAAGGCGCGTACCTGACCGGTGAAACCGTCAGCTTCAGCGCAAGCTCAAACGACACCGAAGACGGCGACCTGACGTCTGGCATCGTTTGGACCTCAAGCATCGACGGCGTTATCGGTAACGGCGCATCGTTCACTAAGTCTAACCTGTCGGTAGGCGACCATGTGATCACTGCGACCTCTACTGATTCAGCAGGCCAGGCAAGCACAGAAACTGTTGAGCTATCTGTTGCCGATGCTAACACTACAGTAAGCGGTGCTAATAACACGGCTATTGCTATGCCTGAGATGGGCGGCAAGGTATTTACTGAGATCGACCTGCCTACCGGCGTTGCTATCGATGCAATCGAAGTCAATGTCGATATCTCGTTCGAATCGGTTCAATACCTGAACGTGTGGCTACAGTCTCCGTCTGGCACCCTGGTTAAACTGGTGACTTGGCGTCAGTTCTGGAACAAAGACCTGGTTAAGACCTTCAACCCGGTTGAGTTCGCAGGCGAGTCGAGCATGGGTACATGGCGTCTGTTTGTAGAAGATACCTCTAGCTACATCATGAATGGCGTACTGAACAACTGGAGCATCTCGGTTTCAAACGGCGATGCAGTACTTCCGCCTCCTGCTGAAAACACAGCGCCTGTGATGACTATCAATGCTCCTATGGGTGGTACTAGCTTCAACCTGGGCGACAGCATCACCTTCGAAGGCAGCGCAATTGACGCCGAAGACGGTGACGTAAGTGCCGGTATCGACTGGTACTCAAACTTCGGCGGTAAGATTGGTACCGGTGGTTTATTCACGACTAGCTCACTCGTCGCAGGCGACCACATAGTGACAGCAGTAGCTCACGACTCTGAAGACGCATTCGACCAGGCACAGGTAAGCTTTACCGTGCTAGATGCGCCTGCTAACGAAGCCCCAGTGGCTGACTTCAGCTTCGCGACTAACTTCTTAGCGGTGCAGTTTAGCGACCTTTCGGGCGACAGCGACGGCGCGATAAGCAGCTGGTCTTGGGACTTCGGCGACGGTGCTAGCTCAACGCTAGCAAACCCAGGCCACAGCTATGACGCCGCAGGCATCTACACTGTCACCCTGACCGTTAGCGATGATGACGGCGCCGAGCACTCAGTCACTAAAGAAGTAACTGTAACTGAGCCATCTATCGTACTAGAAGGCAGCGCAAGCAGTGATGGTAGCCGTGTGGTAGCAAGCTTGTCTTGGACTTCGAAGAATAAGGTAAACTTCGATGTATACCGCGACGGTGCCCTAGTAAGCTCTGGTGTAAGAAAAACAAGCTACACAGATCGCTTCAGCTCTAGCGCTACTAGCTTCACTTACCAAGTATGTGAAACTGGCACAAGCACCTGTTCTTTAGAGGAAACCATTGTGGCTACTCCTAAGACTAAAGGTAGAAACAAGTAAGTTGTAACCCAGGGAAGGCTCTGCCAAGAGCCTTCCTTTTTTTCTATCTATATCTAATTTTAGCTAACGCTATCTAACGTTATGAAAAGCAATCACTCCGCCGCTGGATTGACCAACATCCAGGCCGGGCAGACACCCGAGGCACAAGCGGTGAACAACAACCGACTCTCCCTATTCGCGATACTCCTGCTATTTATGCTAACGCCCTTCACCCATGGCTCGAGCGAATTTCGCGCCTACCAGAGCCGCTATAACGACCCACTGCTCAATATGGTTGCCGAGGACCGGGAAACGCTTGAAAAGTTTAACGCCCAGAGCAAGGCAACTATCGGCTCAGTAGAGATAAAACCCAAACGGATAAGCGAAACGAACACAAAAAGCAAGACGCCGATAGCGAGCGATCAAAAGGAGGCTTCAGCCACTCCAGAGGACAAGCCTACGGAATTGACGCCCGGTTTCGTGCTGTCGGTAAAAGAGAAACGCTTAAGCAAAGCTGCCGGTGAGACCGCGATTTATCACTTCTCGACACTTGAAGACGGGACTCTTGTAGACACTAGCCTTACAGGAACGAGTTTGGTTAGTGAGAAATTAGGGGGACAGATATGCCTGAGCCTGGCCTCCTCGCTTCCCGGCGCCAGGCTCTCTAAAGAAAGGGTTCATCCTGGCGACACATTCAGCCTCTTGGTGCCATCAAATAGTGACGCCCGATGGGGCGACTACATGTTCACCGTGACCGCCTCGGCTGACGGCGGCAATTGGGTCAAGCAGCAAAGTGTCAATCTTAGCCTGCTTCCCGGCGACATACGAGAGATACAGCAGGCCAACTTCACTTGGCATCCCATCATAGACAATGCTCCTGAGGGGATAGAGAGTCGCATCACCGTCGAAGATGAACTTGCCGCCTTTGGCGTGCGCGTCTTAGTTAATGTCTCCCATACCTGGCACAGGGATCTTAAGATGACCCTCACCTCCCCCATGGGCACAAGCTATCAACTAGAAAGCGAAAGCTATGGTGCAAAAGAAAGTAAAACAGTAAAAGCTAGCAATTCGTCAAAAGAAAGCCATGCAGGAAGAGACAATCAGCATCGGGAATACCGCACCCAGGTCTTCAATAACGAGGCGATAAAAGGCGACTGGATCCTCAAGGTGAGTGACCTGGCCGCAGGCGACATAGGCACGCTAAGGGGCTGGCAACTTCTCATCTCGGGTTACTCGGCTGCTCAGCCACAAGAGATAAGTACTAGTCCTTAGTCCTTAGTCCTCCACAGACCAAAGTCCATAATCCATACAATAACATGAGCCAGAAGCGCGCTGAATCATGGCAGACCAACACCCGAGAATCCTAGCCCAGAAAGCCGCCATTTCGCGCGAGAAAACGCCAATTTTATCGTGCATCTTACATTCACCTTCTTCCAATGAGAACACTCTGTTTTCGCAAAAGAATTAAAGCGAAAAAGCTGTTGTCCCATAGCAGTTCTGCTACAATTTCGCCGTAATTTCCTCCTCTAACATTACATATAAAAATAGTACCCTATGAATCAATCTAATAAAGTTCTAGCCGTTAACGATGATCTGCCCATCCGCACCGACAAGCCGGTACATTCAGGTAAAGTCCGCAGTGTTTATTGGTTAACCGCCGAAGACAGTGCGCGCCTGATCGAGCAGAAAGGTTATGATGTTCCCGCCGACACGCCGCTGGCGATCATGGTGATCAGTGACCGTATCTCTGCCTTCGACTGCATCTGGCAAGGCGAAAACGGCCTCAACGGCGTCCCTGGCAAAGGGGCGGCGCTTAACGCCATCTCTAGCCATTGGTTCAAGCTATTTAAAGAGAAAGGCTTAGCAGACAGCCATATTCTGGATGTTCCACATCCTTTCGTGTGGATCGTGCAGAAGGCGCAGCCAGTGATGGTCGAAGCGATTGCAAGACAGTACATCACAGGTTCTATGTGGCGTGCCTACAGCAAGGGCGAGCGCGACTTCTGTGGTATCACACTACCCGAGGGACTGGAGAAGGATCAGAAACTGGAAGAGGTGCTGATCACCCCATCGACCAAAGGCGTACTGACGGGTCTTGAGGGCGTTCCCGAAGCCGATGATGTTAACGTCTCTCGCGCGGATCTGGAGCGTCACCTGGAAGGCTTTAACTTCCACAGCAAGGGCGATATCGACCTTTACGAGAAGCTGCTTAAAGAGGGCTTTGCGGTGATCAGCGAGGCCCTGTCTGAGCAGGATCAGATCTTCGTCGACACCAAGTTTGAGTTTGGTTACGTGAAAGATGCCAGTGGTCAGGAAAAACTGATCTATATGGATGAAGTGGGCACCCCTGACTCATCACGTATCTGGGACGGTGAAGCCCGTCGTAACGGCAAGATCGTCGAGAAGTCGAAAGAAGGCTTCAGACAATGGCTGCTAAACCACTTCCCAGATCCCGATATTCTGCTCAACAAGGAGCGTATGCCTGAGCGTTTCGCCCTGGCGCGCGACAACAAGCTGCCAACCGAGGTGATGATGGATATCTCTAACACCTACGTAGGCATCGCCGAGACCATCATAGGTGAGAAGCTACACCTGAGCGAGAATCCTCGTCAGGAGATCATCGATATCCTGCGCGATGAGTATCAACTGATCCAAGCCTAATGGCGCTAAGCTTCTGATGCTCAACTGGCATAATTTGCCAGGGCAAGATGAGATACAGGATTTGCTAATCACTAAGGCCAGCGTTCAACAGACGCTGGCCTTTTTATTGGAATGTCACCCAGAAGTGGTTTCATCATGTTTGAGCTTGAGCCCAAAAAGCCGCTAGCAATGGCGTGAAAAACGGGCGCCGCTCGTTCATAAGGCAATGATGAAAGAAAATTAATCTGCTAAAGCAGATAGACGCGCCATCTAACGGCGACTAAAAACTCGATTAATCTGCGCCAATAATTCGCTTTGCCCAAACGTGACCAAGATGGCAACTTACCTCAGAGAGAGAAACCTCATCCGCTGTCGGCCAACATAGCTTAGCTCAAATAACGACAGCACATCCATTTAAACGGTTTAACACGCAATACCCAATAAAATCAGCACGATATAAAGAAACCCAACAAGTCTCAATCCATTCAGGCCTGGATATTGGAGGGGAATAAAACCTGCAACTCGTCTCTAAAGCACCGCTTGCCTCAACTTTATAAAAGGTAAGGCAACGAAAATGAACATTAACTAACGAGAGACAAACAAGATAGGATCTGGCAACTCAAACCGCAGTTAAAAAACCAGTTGTAAAGATTGCCTTAATATTTTCTCACAACTTTATTAATCCAATCTTAAACTTTTGATTTGCCGCGCCCCTGCCCGGCTTGATAAGGTATGGCGGCAATCACATCTTTAGCGCCCCCATGCCTGTTAGGCAGTAAAAAAACGATTGGGCGCCAGCAACAGGGAGAACCCATGCGTAAGTCTATCCTCACCACGGCTATCTTAGCCGGTCTATATCTCACTGGCTGTACACCAGCGAGTCAGGAAGCAAGCAATACAGAAGTAGCAAGTACCGAAGCGGCGAAGCCCGCCGTACAGGAGAGTGAAGGCCAAATCAATGCCAGCAACGTACTGCTCAAGAAGAGCGTGCTACAGTATCAGGCGCCTGAGTTTGATAAGATCACCTTCGACGATTATGCACCAGCATTCACCCAAGGGATCATAGAGCACGATAAAGAGATCCAGGCGATCATCGACAATCAGGCCGCCCCAGATTTTGACAACACCATAGTCGCCATGGAAAAGTCTGGCAGCCTGCTTACCCGCGTGGCCAAAACCTTCTTTAACCTGGCCAGCGTTAACTCTAACAGCCAGGTACAAACCCTGGAAGCCGAGCTAGCACCTAAGCTGTCTGCGCACTGGGACAACATCTTCTTAAACCCTGAGCTGTTTGCCCGCGTCGAGAGCGTCTACAAGAGCCGCGACAGCCTGAGCGCCGAAGATAAACACTTGGTCGAGTATTACTACCTGGCATTCGAGCGCGCCGGTGCCAAGCTATCTGACGCAGATAAAGAGAAGATGCGCGATCTCAACGGTCAGCTCGCCAGCCTAACCACAGAGTTTTCTAAGAACGTTCTAGATTCATTTAAGAACGAGGTGATCATAGTTAAAGACAAGGCAGAGCTCGACGGCCTATCTGACGCCGAAATCGCTACCCTCGCCCAGGCCGCAAAGGATGCAGGCAAAGAGGGATACCTGATCACCCTTGTGAACACCACTCGCCAACCTATCCTCTCCAGCCTAAACAATCGCGAGCTAAGAGAGAAAGTGTGGAAGACCTCGGCAAACCGCGCCATGGCGCTTAACGGCCCGAATATCGTCAAGCAGTCACACCTGCACGCCGAAAAGGCGGCGCTACTTGGCTATGACTCTTGGGCAGCCTACACGGTAGCCGATCAGATGGCCAAGACACCGACGGCCGTATATGAGATCTTAGATGACCTAGCACCTAAGGCCGTGGCCAAGGCCAAGCTAGAGGCGGCGGACATACAGGCGCAGATTAAGGCATCGGGTCAAGACTTCGAACTGGCACCTTGGGACTGGGCCTATTACAGTGAGAAGGTTCGTAAAGCCAAGTACGACCTGGATCAGAGCCAAGTCACGCCTTATTTCGAGTTTAACCGCGTCCTCAACGACGGTCTCTTCTTCGCCATGGAAAAACTCTACGGCATCACGGTCAAGCCGCGCAAAGATCTGCCTGTATGGAACCCGGATGTGCTCGCCTATGAGATCTTTAACAAAGACAAGAGCTCTATCGGCATCTTCTATCTGGACCCTTACGCCAGAGAAGGTAAGAACGGCGGCGCCTGGATGGATGAGTTTGTGACCCAGAGCGGCCTGCTAGGCACTAAGCCTGTGGTCTACAACGCGCTGAACATTCCAAAGCCAGCCTCAGGCCCAACCCTGATGACCTATGATGAAGTGAGCACCATGTTCCACGAGTTTGGTCACGCTGTGCATGGTCTCTTCTCTCAGGTGAAATACCCAAGTGTGGCGGGTACGGCTACCCCGAGAGACTTCGTCGAGTTCCCATCACAGGCCAACGAAGACTGGTCGATCGATCCCGAAGTCCTGGCCAACTACGCCAAGCACTATCAGACTGGCGAGCCTATCCCTGCCGAGCTGCTGAAGAAGGTCTTGGCGGCGAGCAAGTTTGGACAAGGCTTCGATACTACAGAGTATCTGGCGGCGGCCATCCTGGACATGGAGTGGCACTCAATTGGTGTCGATGCCAAGATCGACGACGTGGCTAAGTTTGAGCAGCAGGCACTGGCGAAACACGGCATCGACTTTGCGCCTATCCCACCACGCTACAAGTCAACCTACTTTAGCCATGCATTCGCCGGCGGTTATTCGGCGGGCTACTACGCCTACCTGTGGACCGAGGTCTTTGCGGCAGACGCCTTCGACTTTATGAGCCACAACGGCGGCCTGTCACTGGAGAACGGTAACAAGTTCCGCGACAACGTGCTGTCTAAAGGTAACAGTGAAGATCTGATGCAAGACTACATCAAGTTCACCGGCAGAAAGCCAACCGTGGATGCCCTGCTAAAACACAGAGGCCTAACGGAATAAGTCTGAATTTCAGGCATTAAAAAGCGGCTCATAGAGCCGCTTTTTTTATCACTATCTACTTCAGCGTAATCGTATCCCTAACTCTAACGCTAACCGCAAAGCGCTAACTTTAAAAGCTAGTAGATAGAGGCTTCGCCCGGCGGACGGGTACGCAGCAGTTTAAGGAACCACATATATTGCTCAGGATAGGCGTTAATCACCTGCTCCACCGCGCGGTTTAATGCTAAGGCCTCATTCTCCTTACCCTGCATCTCCTCGGGTGAGATGGGCGGCAGTACCGTCAGCAGATACTGACGCTTTTGCTGATCATAGCCAATCTTCACCGGCATCACCTGGGCATTACCGGCCGAGGCCAGACGCCCTACCACAGGCAGAGTAGCCTTAACCGTGCCAAGAAATGGCGCAAAGACACTCTTCTCTGGGCCTAGGTCTTCATCTGGCAGATAGAAGAAGCTGTTATCGTTTTTCAGCTCAGATAGGAGCGCACGAATACCCGCCTCGCGCATATAGACGTTGCCGCCCTTGGAGCTACGCATGCGGTTATTGAACCAGTCAAACAGCTTGTTACGATGGGCCTTGGCCATGGTCACCATGGGCAGCTCCAGGTTCAACCTGAGCCCGGCATATTCTATGCCCCATACATGGGGCATGATGAAGATCACCGGCTGACCTGCATCACGGGCGCGCTGCACATGCTCGAAGCCTTCAAGCTGAACCCGGCGACGCAGATTAGCATCTGAGCGCAGCAGCAACTCTGACTGCGCCAACAGGATCAACACGAAATTCTCGATATTCTCATCGAGTAGCTTATCGATTTCGACCTTGGATTTATCCGGGAAACAGGTCTCCAGGTTCGCCCTGGCCACCCTGAGAGGCTTCTTGGCGATCTTCTTCACCAGACGCGCGAGCAGGCGCGCTATCGGATCCCTTAGCCAGGCGGGCATCAGGCCGAAAAACACCAGCAGCCCTATGGCAAACCAGGTGGGCCAATGCTTAGGATGTAATAACTCGGCGCGAAAGCGGCGATCGAAATACTTAGGTTTTCTAGACAAGAGTACAACCTCTTACTCATCCAGCGCCTGTGACCACACAGGCATAAACAACAGATAACCAGTTCAGAAGAAACAGAAAAAGCCACTCAAGGAGTGGCCTTCTCTATGCGTTAAGTCGGATTATTTACCGGCGTTAGCCTCTTCAACACGACTCTTAAGTTTCTGTCCTGGACGGAAAGTCACCACGCGGCGAGCAGAAATCGGGATATCCTCGCCTGTTTTAGGGTTGCGACCCGGTCTTTGATTTTTGTCCCTTAGGTCAAAGTTGCCAAAGCCAGATAACTTGACCTGCTCACCGTTCTCGAGGGCTTGACGAATTTCTTCGAAAAATGCCTCAACCATCTCTTTCGCAACTCGCTTGTTAATGCCAAGCGTTTCAAAAAGATGTTCTGCCATTTCGGCTTTGGTAAGTGCCATACTTTTAATCCCTCAACAATGCGTTGAACTCGGTCTTGAGTTCAGAAACTACCTTTTCTACCATTTCAGCAATTTCTTTCTCTTCAAGTGTACGAGCGTTGTCTTGTAGTGTAAGTGCAATCGCCAGACTCTTTTTACCTGGTTCAACACCTTTACCTTGGTATACATCGAACAAGTTTAAGCCAACCAACTGATTTTCGCCAACTTTTCTTATCAAATTTACAACATTTCCTGCCGAGACATCTTCATCAACCAAGATGGCAATGTCACGTCGGTTTGCTGGAAACTTAGACACAGTCTGGGCTTGCGGCAAACTTGCGTGCAATAAGGCATCTAATTCGAGCTCGAATACGATGGTTTTACCATTTAAGCCGAAGGGCTTTTCCAGGCTCGGATGGACGGCACCAATGACACCAATCACACGATCATTTCTTAAGATTTCAGCACATTGCCCCGGATGAAGCGCCGGATGAGATGCTTTTTTAAAAGTAAATTCATCCTCTGAAACTGTCAAGCCGATAATGGCTTCCAGATCGCCCTTAAGGTCGAAAAAGTCTACAGTTTTTGATTCCATCGACCAATGTTCGTCATTTTGGTTACCGGCAATGACGGCACCTAGCATAGCCTCTTGACGCACACCCGATTCGGCGTTGGCATCTGGCACGAAACGCAGACCCGTTTCAAACAGGCGAACACGGTTTTGCTGACGGCTCTGGTTGTAGCCCACGGCAGTCAACAGACCGGTGAACATAGACAAACGCATGGCCGACATCTCTACCGAGATAGGATTCGGTAGCACCATAGCATCGACGCCCGGATGCACCAGCTGCTGCAGCTTAGGATCGACGAAACTGTAGGTCACGGCTTCCTGGAAGCCACGGGCCACCATCATGGCGCGCACGCGCTTAAGGTCGATATCCGACTCATTGTGTAGAGGCATGCTCAGGGCCGCCACAGGCGCAACATTCGGAATATTGTTGTAGCCATAGATGCGGGCAACCTCTTCGATAAGATCTTCTTCGATCGCCATATCGAAACGGTAAGTCGCAGTAACAACCTGCCAGTTGTCATCCACACGTGACACGCCAAAGCCAAGGCGCTCAAGGATCTCGGTGACATCGGCATCTGCAATATGATGGCCGAGCACGCGATCTAGCTTGCTGCGACGCAGCAGTATGTTAGCAGCCTGAGGCAGATGCTCGTCGGCCTTAGACTCAACCACAGGGCCGGCTTCGCCGCCACAGATCTCAAGCACCAGACGGGTCGCTCGGTCGATCACCTTATGTTGTAGCTCAGGGTCGACGCCACGCTCGAAGCGGTGTGACGAGTCTGTGTGCAGGCCAAGACGACGTGATTTACCCATGATCGCCAGCGGCGCAAAGAAGGCGCACTCCAACAGGATATCTTGGGTCTCACCGGTCACACCCGAGTACTCGCCACCGAACACACCGGCCAAGGCCAGAGGTTGGCTGTTATCGGCGATAACCAGGGTATCGTTTGGTACGGTAATTTCGTTGCCATCGAGAAGAGTCAGCTTCTCCTCACCATCACCCAGACGGATCTGGATCTTGCCGTCGATTTTCGCCAAGTCGAAGGCGTGCATCGGCTGACCGAACTCGATCAACACATAGTTGGTGATGTCGACGATAGGATCGATAGCGCGAATGCCGCTGCGACGCAGTTTTTCCTGCATCCAGAGTGGCGACTGCGCCTTAACGTTAACGTTTTTCACCACACGACCCAGGTAGCGTGGACAGGCGTTAGGCGCCTGATTGTCGATCTCGATAGCATCTTCGATGCTAGGGGTGACCGCTTCCCATGTCGGGGCAACAACCGCTTGACGGTTAAGCACACCCACTTCGCGGGCGAGACCCACCATACCGAGACAGTCGGCGCGGTTAGCGGTCAGATCGACATCGATCACCGCATCATTAAGGTCCAGATACTCACGTACGTCCTGACCGATAGGCGCATCGAGCGGCAGCTCGATTATGCCATCGCTCTCGATGTCGATACCCAGCTCGCCATAGGAGCAGAGCATGCCAAATGATGGCTGACCGCGTAGCTTGGCCTTCTTGATCTTAAAGTCGCCCGGTAAGACGGCGCCCACCATAGCCACGGCCACTTTCAGGCCCAGACGGCAGTTTGGCGCGCCGCAGACGATATCGATCAATTCATCCTGACCGACATTAATCTTAGTGACACGTAGCTTGTCGGCGTCTGGGTGCTGGCCACATTCGACCACCTCACCTACGATAACGCCTGAAAAATCACCGGCTACCGGATCGACACCGTCGACTTCCAGGCCCGCCATGGTGATCTGATGTGACAAGTCGTCACGGCTAATACTTGGATTGACCCACTCACGAAGCCAAGACTCACTGAATTTCATTATTTACTCGCTCCGTTATTTGAATTGCTTAAGAAAACGTAGGTCGTTTTCGAAGAAAGAACGCAGGTCATTAACCCCATAACGCAACATAGAGAGACGCTCTACCCCCATACCGAAGGCGAAACCTTGGTACTTCTCGGGATCGATGCCAACACTGCGCAGGACATTAGGGTGAACCATGCCGCAACCCAAGACTTCTAACCACTTGCCGTTTTTACCCATTACATCCACTTCGGCTGAAGGCTCTGTAAATGGGAAGTAAGAGGGACGGAAGCGTACTTGTAGATCTTCTTCGAAGAAGTTACGCAGGAAATCATGCAAGATCCCTTTCAACTCCGCGAAGTTAACATTTTCATCGACAAACAGACCTTCCACCTGATGGAACATAGGCGTGTGAGTCTGGTCATAGTCGTTACGGTAAACGCGGCCCGGAGAGATGATACGCAGCGGCGGCTTTTCCGTTTCCATGGTGCGGATCTGCACGCCCGAGGTTTGGGTACGCAGCATCAGCTTAGGATTAAAGTAGAAGGTATCGTGATCGGCACGTGCCGGATGATGCTCAGAAATGTTGAGCGCATCGAAGTTATGGAAATCGTCCTCGATCTCTGGCCCCTGCTTTACGCTGAATCCCAGCTCACCAAAGAAGGTTTCGATACGTTCGATGGTACGGGTCACAGGATGCAGGCCACCATTGTCGATGCGACGTCCAGGTAGGGTCACGTCGATACTTTCGGCGCTCAGCTTAGCTTCGAGCTCCTGAGCCTTTAAGCCTTCGATACGCTCAGACAGCTTTTGCTGTACCGCTTGCTTCGCCTGGTTGACCGCCTGACCGAAGGCCGGCTTCTCCTCTGGACTCAGCTTACCCATCATCTTCATCATGTCGGTGATCTTACCCTTCTTACCCAGGTAATCGACACGAAGGTCATCGAGGGCTTTCAGATCATCTGTCCCTTCGATTGCCTGTAAGGCCTGTTCTACGATTTCTGTTAACTCTGACATCATCTCTTCCAGTACGCCCGCCCTCACGCTGAGAGCCAAGACTTTCTATATGCTGACTATTTAATCTTTACGAAAATAGAAAAAGAGACAAATTTTACGTGACCATAAGACGTTTGACTAGGGCTTATTTGGTATTTTTCTAACGAAATCCGTGAGAAAAGGCCAAGCTGACTAAGCATCAAACTCAGATAGGCTAAAAAGCCATCCCAAAATGTAATTTTGATTCGCCGCGATCACAGCAAGCATGTACACTTGAGCCGTACCTTATTTAACAATAACGATAAAATCCCAGTACAAATAAACAACAAACAAACGCCCTGGGGCAAAATTCTCGTTAAGTAATCACTTTGCGATCCGATAACGAGATCATCCCCAGGCGGCAGAGAAAAGCTATGAGAGAAGTAAAGTTTCGATGGATAGATCAGTATCTTATCCATATGACCCTGAAAACCAAATTTACCATTCTGGCCATCATCCCCATCATCACCCTAATGGGGCTTTCCTATATCCTCTATGGGCAGTTCAATAGCCAGATTAAGCAGAGTCACCAACAGAGTGCCTTGGCAGATGCCCAGAAGATGGTCGAGCTTATCGACCTGAGCCTTAAGTACGTGCCAAATGACAAGGCGGCGAGCTTTAAGCAGGAACTGGTCAGTGCCGGCTTTGCCGATAACCCATCGTCCCTCAACGCCAAGGCGAGCCGTCTAGTACAGGCAGGTGGTGGCACCTTAATGCAGGGGGACAGCCTGACAGCACATAGCCGCGCCTCAAGCGCCAACCTGGTAGCCAAGACAGAGGTGACAGATCTCGACCAGGTACTCAGCTCGGCTCAGAGCGTGGTCATCATCAGCCTGGTGGCACTTATCTTTGTTATCCTGCTAAGCAGCTACTATATCTCCACCTTCGTCGGCGGCGCCCTCTACACCAACGTGATGGCACTTAAACGCGCGGCCGATGGCGATCTCACCGGACGACTGAACTTCTTCGAGGTGAAAGATGAGTTCAGCATCCTGGCGGTGAGCATAGACACACTCGTCGAGCGTCAGCATCAGCTGGTGAGCCGCATGACCCAGGCCAGCAGCCAGATCCGCACCGTAGTGCAGGCCTTCAGACAAACGGCTCAAGAGGGACAAACCCTGGCCGCCGAGCAGCGTCAGCATCTGGATTCACTGGCCACGGCCATGGAGGAGATGACCGCCGCGGTGAAAGAGGTGGCCCGCAACGCAGAGCAATCTTCTAACGAGACCCAAGAGGCCAACCAACAGGTTGAGGCGGGCTCGAAAGATATCGCCATCACGGTCGAGGCGATTGGCGATCTTGCCAACGAAATTGGCGACGCCTCGACGGCGGTGAATACCCTGAACGACAACGCCGCCAAGATCGACGAGGTGGTCACCACCATCAACGCCATCTCAGAGCAGACCAACCTATTGGCGCTCAACGCCGCCATCGAAGCAGCCCGCGCCGGTGAACAGGGTCGCGGCTTTGCCGTGGTCGCCGATGAGGTCAGAACCCTAGCGGGACGCACCCAGGCCGCAACGGTCGAGATCAAGTCGATGATCGAGGCCTTGCAGACAGGCTCTCAGGCGCTCACCCAGGTGATGAAACGCACGGTCGAGAAGGCCCAGGACGGCAAGCAGCATGTGCTGGAGACAGGTGAGGATCTCAAGGCCATCGCCCATCACAGCGAGCGGGTATACGAGATGAGCGTGCTGATCGCCACCTCGGCCGAGGAGCAATCGGCGGTCGCCAACGAGATCGCCACCAACCTGATGGAGATCCGCAATCAGTCTCATGACGTGGAACAGTCCGCCAACCAGTCTGTCTCAGGCTGCGACGAACTGCACGCCACCGCCGAGCAGTTGGATCAGCTATTGGTTGGACTGAAAGTCTAGTCACTAATGTTCTAGTCACTAAAAGCTAGTCACTTTAACGGCTTAGGGAGGCAACTCGTCACCCTAAGCCGACTTCATAAGAGTTTAATCCTGTCGCATTTTGATTTAATCTTGAGCTATCACTAATGCATGAATGGATCACAAGCCCCTATGGTCGCCAATGAGAAAGACGAGGCCGGCTCATTAAACACCCAGTGGAAAAACAGCCTTACCTTTAAATTCACCATAGTCCAATTTGTGGTCGCGGTCCTGATCATCGCCTCAAGCATCTGGTTGATCTTCTCAACCGAGAAGAAACATCACATGGACACCCAGCTCTCGCTGAGCCAGAACTATGGCCTGGCGGTCATAGAACAGCTGCAACAGGTCACCTCCAAAATCGAGACACTAGCGAACACCATAGGCATAGTGGGCGAAACCTATCGTGGTCAGGATGAGGTGGTCAAAGAACTGATCCCTTCCCTGCTGGATATTGGCGAGCGCCATCAGCTGATCGCTGGCGGCGGGATCTGGCCCGAGCCCGGCATGTTTGGTAAACAGAAGACGCGTAACAGCTTCTTCTGGGCGCGGGACAAGCATGATGAGTTTCAATACCTGGACAACTACAACAGCGCCGAAGGCCCAGGTTATCATCAGGCCTTCTGGTACCTGCCGGCGAAATATTTCCAAGATGGCCATACCCATTGGTCTAAATCCTATGTCGACCCCTACACCAAGGAGGTGATGATCACCGCCTCTGTGCCCATGCGCGCCAACCACAGCTTCATCGGTGTGGCCACGGTCGACATCGCCCTGCGCGGCCTGGATAAGCGCTTTAATTTTTCCGACCAGAACCCCCTCTCTAAGGGATATATACTGGCGCTGGACAGCTACAACAATCTGCTGGCAGATCCTTTCGACGAGTCTGATAAACAGCAGACCGCCATGCTCGGCCAGCCGCTCTCTAGACTTATTCAGCGCTACCCGCAGCTCGCCCCCATCGCCAAACGCATAGAGACGATGGACCAGACCTTTAGTCAGCAGATAATGACCAGCCCGGCCTATCGCCCCGAACAGCTCGAGAAAGTGCTCGTACAGACGCCTAGAGAGGAGCGAGAGCGCTTAACCACACTCATCAATGCCTCTATCAGGGGAAGCCATGGCAAGACGCCTATAGTGACCCTGGAGCTAAGTAGCGATCCCCTGTTTAACGAGCCCGTGCTGGTGTCGATCCTCACCATGGCCCAGACCCAGTGGAAGATCATCTTAGTAACGCCGCTGTCGAGCCTCGCATCCCAGGCCAACGCCATCGCGCTGAAGATAGGCGCGTTTCTGTTGCTGGCGCAGCTCATCGCCCTGCTCATTCTGTTTATCTTTCAGCACAAGCTCTTTATCCGGCCAATCTTTCAGATCGTCTCGGCGCTGCAAAGCGGTAACCTGGGCAGGCTGGAGCTAGATGCCAACAAGCGCCACGACGAGGTTGGCCAACTGGCCAAGGCCTTTATCGCCCGCAGCAATCAGCTGGAGATCGCCTATGCAAGTCTAGATGCCAGCAACCTAGCGCTGGAGCAGCAACTGGCGATGCAACAACTGGCGCAGCAGGAACTGGAGAATAAGAAGGAGTTGATCAACTCCCTGCTCAACGCCTCGCAAAACCTCATCTGCATCAAGGATACCCACGGCAGTTACTCCTTGGTCAACGACAAGTTCTGCGAGGTGATGGGCATAGAGCGAGCCCGGGTCATCGGCATGCGCGACAGCGACCTCTATCCGGCGCATATTGCCGAGATCATCAATCATCACGACCATATCATCTTAGATAGCGATCAAGCCCAGAGCTTCGAGCAGCCCATGCCGACGGTACACGGCGAGCGTATCTACCTGATCACTAAGTACCCGATCAAAGACAAGGATGGCAACATCATCGCCCTGGGGGCCATGGCAGTGGATATCAGCAGCCTCAAGGCCAAGCAGGCAGAGCTGGAGCAAACCATCAAGCTACAAGGGGCAAGAAACACAGAGCTAAAACAGGCCTTAGATGCCAAGCCACAAGCCGTGGTAAAAGAAGGGATAGATCCCAAGGGGCTGGCGCAGCTTAAACAGATAGAGCTGGCCCAGCAGGCTATCTTGCCTCAAGTAGTTCATCAGTTACTCCGCCAGGAGCTGCAAGCGCTAGAGCAGATCTTTATCATGCTGCGTCAGTTAGATGCAGCCGATATCGAAGAGCCTCAGCTTGCCAAATTTACCGAGGCCCTGACTTCCCAGATAGATATCATACGTCATGGTCAATCCTTGATCAGCGCAGACATCACAGATGTTCGCGCCACTGTAGCAGACCTCTTCTTGCAAGACCTGGTGGCCATGTTAAGGCCTCAACTCGAGGCCAAGGGCGTAGCGGTGGAGATAGACTGTCCCCATCACCTGACACTGCCCATCTCACCCTGGCATTTTCTGGTGCTCTGCCACAGATTGCTCGGCAACAGCCTACAACATGCGTTTCCCGACGGTCAGGCGCTCAATCGACCGAAACAGCTGCGCATAGGTATTCGCTATCAAGAGGGTGTACTCACGCTGACCCTGAGAGACAACGGCCTAGGAATTGGCCAAGCTCGGCTGGAGAAACTCATTCAAGCACTTGACAGCAATAGCAATAGTAGTGGCAAGGGACAAGGCTCCCTCATCCATATCAATCAGTGGCTCAAGGCCCACTTCAACGGCAGACTCACAGTCGCCAGTCAGAGCGCGCAGTTTACCGAGCTGGTATGCGAGTTACATCTCGATATGGCATAAAAAATCCCCGGAGGTGGCCACTTCCGGGGACGCTATTTTGTCTGCCGTGTCTAACGGGTTACTTCGCGACGTCGACCAGGTAGTGGCCCTGCAACCAGTTACGGCCAATCAAAAGCTTGTTGGACATCTTAGTACGGTCTCTCAGGTTCACCTTGACCTTATACTCCCTGCCCGGCTCGCCCACATTGAGTTCCACCATGTAGCGCACCTCACTGCCTTGGGCATTGCGAATAAGCGAGGTTTCGACGATACGGGCATGGACACGTTTTGTTTCACCTTTCTCGTTTTCCGTGGTGAAAGTGAGCATCTTACCGACATTCTGCTCCATATCTTCGACACCATTTTCCACCTTGAGATCCACCGCGTGTAGCGAGTTTTCTACCGCGCCGGTATCGATGCGGGTATCAAACAACAGGCCGGTTTCCAGGATGCTGATGGGGGCCCTGGCACCTATCACCCGCTTTTCAGACACATCCACCACATACTTGCCTTTTAGCCAGTTACGGCCGATCAGCAGCTTATAATCCATGTGACCTCTGTCTCTAAGGTTTACCTTGACCTTGCGGGTCTCACCGGCAAAACCGACATGCATCTCCACCATGTAACGTGTCTCAGTACCCTGAGAGTTGCTGACGGTAGAGGTTTTAACTATCTTGGCGCTCAAACGCTTACGCTCGCCGGCAACGTTTTCTGTGGTAAACCAGATGGTCTTACCCACATTGTCAGCCATCTTCTTGGCACTGCCCCCTTGGATCTCAAGGTCGAAGGCATGCAAGGAGGTATTACCTGCGCCGGTATCGATGCGGGCCTGATAGACGAGCCCGGCTTCATCGACCGTCATCATGGCCGTCTGGCCAATGACGGCTTTATCCTCGCCATAGGCTGGCGCCAGCAGAAATAGCGCCACTAACATTAATGCTTTGGTCAACGCTTTAGGGCTCAATGTTCTCAAGGTCAACATGCTCAAGGTCAACATTCTAATCATAAAAAATATCCTAAACCCAATGAAACGAAGCCGACTGAGTGTCGGCCTATCTACAATCTTATTCCGGCGAACTCTCACCCAGCCAGCGCAGCGCCTCATCCGCCGCTTGCCGGGCAAATACCTTCACCGGACAGGGCGCCATATAGGCCATCACTTTGGCAGTGTTGGCCACCCACTCACTATCTGTGATGATGGCCACTCTGGAAAAGTCCGTCAAATGAAAGAATCCTAATTTGGCATCATCCCACAAGGTTTCAACAGAAACCCCTTCAAATTCTTCACTAAATTCATACCAGAGCTTAATGGTTGAGTGATCTTGCAACTTGGTCTCTATCGCCGGAACCAGAGTCTGATCATAGTCGGCCCGAGAGAGCACGCCTCTGGCTTTGACCGCCACGGTATCATGATGAAATCCCGACAGTAGTTCTATCATCAACCACTCCTTTTGAACTAATAAACAAAATGATAGACGAAGAGACAAAATAGCGTACAGGTACAGACACAGTGCACCAGGTGCTCGCTGATGTTGGGTCCTAATCGTATGTACCTGTAATGGCGCACAAACTGCACTCCCAACCAGACCAAGATGAAGGGCACAAAGGGCAAGGAGATGACGAACGGAATGAACCCCCAGCCAAACGCCAAGGCGTTAGCACTAAAGATCTGAAAAATAACCCAAAACAACACGAGTACCGCATAGATAACAAAATGTTGTTTACTGATAGAGGTTGCAGACATGCACACAAACTTCCCAATTTCGCACTTATGCTAACAGTAGGAATAAAGACTGACATTCTCAAGCAGTGAGTTGTAAACACCTGTTTCGGATTGCAAAACCTAAGCTTGCATCTTGGCAATTTCTTGATCGAACAGATTTTTGATCAATCCCGAAAACTCGGTAATAAACAGGGTCTGCTCTTGGGTGGCATTGTGGTTTGCCACCTTGGCTAAGATCTCTTCTAAGTCATAGACGATGGCGTCGACTTCGCGGATCACCATGTTGCGTTCGGCAAAGGTTAAGGAAGGATTTTGGCCACACACCATGATGATCTGCGCCGCCAACTGCTCTTCAAACAACTCCATGACGGTGTCACCCGCTACCCCACCTGCTTCGGAGGCCTCAAACAGGCCTAGATGCTCGGTAAGATATTGTATTAGATGTATGTATCCGTCTTTATCAGTAACCATTTTTTACCCTAAACACACGACTTATATATGAGCATGGTATAGCCCATGCTCAATATCCAGTTTCTACCGCCATTATGATATAAATCGAGTATCCAATCTTGTTGTTAGTGCACGTTTTTCTATCGCATTAAGGTTAACACGAAAGAAACCGGTACTGCCTTGCTGATGGCTGGCAGACCGGCTATTTCTCTGAGCTTCTCAACCCCAGGTGTCAGGCCAAAGTCACCTGCATTGACTACCAGCGGCGCCTCACTGGCCACCATTAACTTATCATTGGCCACCTTGGCCACACTCACCATCACAGGTAGAGTCTGGGTCTTACCATGCAGACTCACCTTTGCATCGACACTCATCGACATTATGGTGCCGACGCTGGCCTTATCGATCGCCTGTCCGTCGAGGCTGGCACTTAATTCGACGCTCGGATACTGAGCGGTTTCAAACAATATCTCTTTCATGCGCTGGTCGCGGATCTCCACATTGGTGACCACACTGTTCAGGGGAATAGACAGGCTAAAGGCGCCGGCGTCGCTAAGCTTGCCCGAGACCTGGGTAAAGTGATGCACCTCTGCGATATCACCCTTCTTGATTGAGATAAAGTTAACCCGTGACCCCTGGTTACTCACCTGCCAATCGGCCGAATAGGCGTTTAAGCTTAAGATCCCAAGTCCTGCTGCCATGATCAGTGTTTTCATTTTACGCTCCATTTATAACCCTAAGTCCGTCGAAACCTCTGCGGTGAAACCCAGCTAGTTGAATGATTAGCAAGGTAATCTTATCTATATTAGCCTAATACAACAGATTATGAACCACTAATATTTATCCCAATAAAAAAGCCCTAACTCAGTTAGGGCTCTTCTTAGATAATTGACAGGATGTCAGTTAGGCTTTCTTCTTAGCCTTTGGCTTAGCCTTGGCTTCGCTGACCCACTTACCGCCGACAAACTTGGCCGTCCAACCGGTCGCCTTACCGTCGATTTCGGTTGCCACATACTGCTCCTTGGTCTTACGGCTAAAGCGCACAACTGCCTTATTACCGTCATCGTCCGTTACAGGGGCATCGGCCAGATATTGATACTTGGGCCATAAGAGCTCACGGTACTTCACCAGCTCTTCCACTAAAGGCGCGCGGGTTTCACGGGATTTAGGGAAGGTGCTCGCGGCCAGGAAGATGCCTGCGGCGCCGTCTCTTAGCACGAAATAGCCATCAGACTTGGTGCATTTCAGCTCTGGCAGGTGGATTGGATCTTCCTTTGGCGGAGCCACTTCACCATTTTTCAACAGTTTACGAGTATTCTTACACTCGCTGTTAGTACAGCCAAAATACTTACCAAAACGGCCATTCTTCAGCTCCATATCGTTGCCACAGCGATCGCATTCGATAATCGGCCCTTCGTAACCCTTGATCTTAAACTGCCCTTGCTCGACTTCGTAGCCGCCGCAGATAGGGTTGTTACCACACACATGCAGCTTGCGCTTCTCATCGATAAGATAGCTGTCCATCGCCGTGCCGCAAACATCACATCTGTGCTTGGCGCGCAGTGCATCGGTTTCGGCATCTTCGCTGTTTTCGCTGACGGCCTCTTCACCCGGCGTCAGGTTCATGGTCGTCTTACAGCGCTCTTTCGGCGGCAGAGCATAGCCTGAACAGCCCAAGAACACGCCGGTAGTACCGGTGCGAATCCCCATTGGGCGTCCACAAGTCGGACAGGCGATATCGGTCAGCACCATCTCGTTAGGGCGCATGCCGCCCTCTTCCGGCGGTAGCTCGGCCTTTTCAAGCTGAGCGGTCAAACCTTTATAGAAGTTATCCAACACCTTCTTCCACTCGAGCTGGCCCTGGGCCACGTTATCCAGGGTCTGCTCCATGCCGGCGGTGAAGTCGTAACTCATCAGCTCTTCGAAGCTGCCGATGAGGCTCTCGCTAACGATCTCACCCATCTTCTCGGCGTAGAAACGACGATTCTCGACCTTCACATAGCCACGGTCTTGAATGGTCGAGATGATGGTCGCATAGGTCGACGGACGACCGATGCCGCGCTTCTCGAGCTCTTTCACCAGCGATGCTTCGCTGTAACGCGCGGGTGGTTTAGTGAAATGCTGCTTAGGTAACAAATCTTCTAACGCCAGCACATCACCCTCGGCAACCATCGGCAGGGTGTTCTCTTCCTCATTTTTCTTCTTAAGCGCGGTCTGAACCCGAGTCCAACCGTCAAACTTAAGGGTACGGCCACTGGCCTTGAGTTCGTAATCCCCTGCGGTCACGGTCAAACGCGTAGCATCGTATTTCGCTGGGGTCATCTGACAGGCAACGAATTGGCGCCAGATCAACTCGTAGAGACGCTGGGCATCTCTTTCCATATCGCTAAGGCTGCTGGCACTGACGTTCACATCAGACGGACGAATCGCTTCGTGAGCCTCCTGGGCTCCCTCTTTGCTGCCATAACGGATCGGTGCATCGGGCAAGTACTTATCGCCATACTCCTTGCCGATCATGTCACGCACACTGTCGAGGGCTTCCTGACTCAGATTAGTCGAGTCCGTACGCATATAGGTGATATGACCCGCTTCATAGAGACGCTGAGCCATCATCATGGTCTTCTTCACCCCAAAGCCGAGACGGGTACTGGCCGCCTGCTGAAGGGTCGAGGTGATAAAGGGCGCCGATGGCTTGCTAGAAGTCGCTTTGACTTCACGGCTAGTGACCTGATACTTGCTGTCTTTTAGTGCGTTAACCGCCACCATGGCCTGAGCTTCGTTTACAGGGTTAAAGTTATCACCCTTAAACTTAGCCACCTGCATCTTGATCCCTTCGTTGCTCAAGGTCGTCAGCTCGGCATGAATGTCCCAGAATTCTTCTGGTACGAACGCCTTGATCTCGCCTTCACGCTCGACCACCAAACGCGTCGCTACCGATTGCACACGTCCTGCAGATAGGCCACGGGCCACTTTCTTCCACAACAAGGGTGACACCATGAAACCCACTACGCGGTCGAGAAAACGTCTCGCCTGCTGGGCATTAACCATATTGGTGTTGAGCTGCGACGGATGGCTGAACGCCTCTTGAATCGCGCTCTTAGTGATCTCGTTAAAGACCACGCGCTGATAGCGCTCTGGATCCCCACCAATCACTTCTTGAAGATGCCATGCAATTGCCTCCCCCTCTCTATCCAAATCGGTTGCGAGGAAGATATGATCTGCATTTTCAGCAAGTGACTGTAATTCTTTGACGACTTTCTCTTTGCCAGGCAAGGTTTGATACTTAGCCTTCCAGCCTCGCTCTGGATCGACGCCCATCCGCGCAACCAGGGCTTTCTTCGCTTTCTCTGCCTTATATTTAGCCTTCTCTTCGGGGGACATCTTGCGCACTTCGGCGGGCGATTTAGTCGACGAACTGGCGTCACTGGTGGATGAGGTAGGAAGATCACGGATGTGACCTACACTCGATTTTACGATGTAATCTTTGCCGAGATATTTGTTAATAGTCTTGGCTTTGGCCGGTGATTCGACAATAACTAGCGATTTACCCATAGAATGATCTGCGCCAAAAAGTCTCAAAATTCTGTAAATTGGCTCCATATATAGAGGGTTGTATCAATAGTTTCAAGCTAATCCCTGTTTTATTTGTTACGGCGAGCCAATTTTTAACCGTTTTTGAAAAAAATGTGAAAAATAATATTGCGTAATTAAAAACTAATATTTCATTATTCCCCAACTAGCAAGTAATACTTATGCATTTCTGAGCCAATATCACAGATAAGGCCCCATTCCCCTAGCTTGTTATGCCCCAAAGCTCAAGTATACTGGAGCACAAATTCAACGAATTACGGCGCCACCTCTACCCTGTGTTGACGCCCTATTAAAGCAATAATAACTTGAAGGATATGCAATGAAGCATTACGAAGCGAATTTTGATGGACTCGTCGGACCGACTCATAATTATGCGGGCCTGTCATACGGTAATGTGGCTTCTTTAAATAACGCCGCCGCAATATCCAGCCCTAAGGCGGCTGCGAAACAAGGCCTCAAGAAAGCCAAGGCCCTCGCCGATTTAGGCCTGACCCAAGGGATGCTTGCCCCTCAGGAGCGCCCAGATCTTCACACACTGCGTCGAATTGGCTTTTCTGGTACAGATGCCGAAGTACTAAATAAAGCCGCCAAACAGGCCCCTGCGCTCCTCAGAGCCTGCTGCAGCGCCTCGAGCATGTGGACAGCCAATGCAGCAACCGTCTCACCAAGCGCCGATACCCATGATGGCAAGATTCATTTCACCCCGGCAAACCTGGTAGACAAGCTCCATCGCAGCATAGAGCCTGTGACCACAGGTAACATACTGGCCGCCACCTTTAATAATTCGCGTTACTTCCATCACCATCAACACCTGCCTGAACACGTGAGCTTCGGCGACGAAGGTGCGGCTAACCATACGCGTCTTTGCAGCGAATACGGACATGCAGGTATCGAACTCTTCGTCTACGGCCAGGAAGCGACTAACCCTAACGCGCCAAAGCCAAAGAAATACCCGGCGAGACAGACACTCGAAGCCTCACAAGCCATCGCCCGTCTGCATCAACTCGATGATGAGAGCAGCGTCTTTATCCAGCAAAACCCAGATGTCATCGACCAAGGCGTGTTCCACAACGATGTGATTGCCGTGGGTAACCAGAATGTGCTCTTCTACCACGAGCAGGCCTTTGTCGATACGCAGAAGAAACTGGCCGAGATCCAAGGTAAGTTCAACAGTAAAGAGCTGCACTTTATTGAAGTCCCTACAGCCAAGGTGGGCATTCAGGATGCGGTAAAGAGCTACCTGTTTAACACCCAGATTGTCACCCTACCCAATGGTGAGATGGCAATTATTGCGCCGACAAACTGTCAGGAAAATGAGGCGGTATATGCCTACCTTAACGAACTCGTCACCTTGGGCACACCGATCAAGCAGGTGCACTATTTCGATGTGAAGCAGAGCATGCAAAATGGTGGTGGCCCCGCCTGTCTGCGCCTGCGCGTCGCCATGAACGAGACCGAGCTTGCTGCCGTCAACCCCAACACCTTGATGAATGATGAGCTGTTTAACAGGCTGAACCTCTGGGTAGAGAAACACTACCGTGATGAGCTCGCCATCGACGATCTCGCCGATCCACAGCTCATCGTCGAATCGCGCACCGCGCTGGACGAACTGACACAGATCATGAAGCTCGGCAGCGTGTATCAGTTCCAGAAATAGCTATTAACTACTAAGTTAAAACTGAAAAAGCCATCTGAAAAGATGGCTTTTTGTTTCTTTCGGAAAGGAATTGGCAACTACCAGTTGTTATTCATCAAATAGATAAAATCAACTCGATAAAAAAGACGCCCTAGGGCGCCTTTTTCAAAGGATAATCTAAAGGATATTTACACCAATAGAGACTACTTGTGTAGTGGTTCCACCTGGCGTTTCTACCTCAACAATAAACACCCCAGAGTTAGGCTGATCCTCACCCTTCAATGTGACGGTAAATTCACGACCACCATTATAGTTAGAACTTGGCCAAACATATTCAGCACTGCTTACTACAGAACCCGCACTCGTCTTAAAGAGAACTTTAGAGCCGGCAGGCATCTGCTGGTTATGAAGATCCGAGATAGTAAAGGAAACATTGGCCGCCCCCTTACCTACTATATTGATGCTGCCACCGTAATGATCACCATCTTTGTCGCTGATCAGGATGTCGTCCGGTGCAGTCGCATAAGCGGTACTACCCGACATGACAATTACCAAGCTACGGCGCACATAGAGAGATTTCGAATCATTGACACCATCTGCGCAGCCTGCATGCACAGGGTCTGAACACAAGACCCCATTGTACTTACCATCTTTGGCTTCAAAGATACCATTTGAGTTGAAATCGATAAGCTCCTCGAGTGAGCCTCCGTCTTGTCCGCCAGCCTGCTGCGGGTTAAACAAGCCATCTTCGTTGTAATCGTTATAGGCATCGGTCAGATCGAATGACTGACCCGTTACATCTGTACCATTGGTAAACTCTGCCATCTCAGAGGCATCGAAGCGACCATTACCATTGAGATCTGGGAAAGATTCTTCACCGATAGCCGTAGCCGTAACTGTGGCGCGACCACCATACTTCTGACCATAAACGTTTCCGTATACCCCAAGCGTCGGATAATAGATCAAAGCCGCACTTGGATTACGAATCATCTCTCCTGCGCCAGAGATAATAGTCTCACCTTCAGGACGTGGTAACTGACTGGTCCAAGTCACCGAACAGGCACCATTGACCGTCTGACAGGCATCTTCGATTGAACCACCTTCTGTAGTAAATGAAACCGTCGTCCCATCAGGCACAGGGTTATTGAAGGCATCGGCCATACGAGCGGTAACGACTACTTTAGTGCCATCTTCGTTCCAACCTTCTGCATTAAAGACTGACGCAGACAGTGAGAAACTGTCTTGATCAGGAATGCCGGTAGAGACAATCAACTGGCTCGACTGGCTCGAAATGGCCGGTACCGCACCATTATCAACGGTCGCGGTAACGCGTAGCGATGTGGCTACCGTACCCGTAGTAACGACAGTTTGAACGATACCCTCGTTGTTAGTAGTCGCCTGCAGAGGCGAGATATCTACGCCGCCTACTTTTGTGTTAAGTGAAAACAAAACGTTTTGGTTTGGAACAGGGTTACTGTTCTTATCCAGCACTTTAAATTTAACGACAGAAGACTCTATGCCGCCCGTACCCAAAATTGCGATATTCTGCGGCGTTGCCGATTCAAATACGATACTGCCAACATCTGCTTGCAGGACAGTTAGTGTGCCCGTTGAAGATAGACTAATTCCACCTGCGTTGGCCGTGACGTTAATCTGATCTTCACCCACACAACCTTGCGCACGGTAGGTTGAAGTAGCAACACCATTGCTCGAAGAGACTGGCGAGCTAATCTCGGCCTGAGCAGGATTCTTAGTCGCGCAGGTTGAAGAGAAGTTAACATCTACAGGTTGAGTGAAAGGATTACCTTTATCATCTTGAATAAGCACGGAAATCGTTGCAGTACCACCAGCTGAGAGAGTTGCGGTACTGATCTCAGCTTTTCCTTGGACAAAAGGATCGCCGCTTCCCATCACTACATTGGTCGCACCAACCACAACGATAGTCTTTCCCACCTCATTGGTAGACAGGCTCGCGGTCACTTCACCCGCCCCTAAAGAGCTACCCGCATAGATGTCTACCGTAGCCTTACCTTCAGAGTCGGTCACCGCCGTCTTGATAGGCAGGTCGCCGATAGTCGTCGCAAAGGTCACGATTGTCGGCTTAGTGATGCCTGTTACCGTGGCAGTGATCTTGCCAGGCTCAAGAATGCTTATCGATTGAATAGGATTACCGGTACTGTCGGTAAGTGATACAGAAACTTGCGCTCCACCGCCGGCTTCGCCGCCATCACCTATCATGGTGACGTTAAGTGATGCACTCTCGCCAGAACTGGTCGTCGCAGTAATAGTCGCGCCAGTATTAATGGCTGCCGTATCCAAGCGCACCTTAGCAATACCATCGGCATCGGTGGCGACTTCACCCGTACCTGGAGAGAAGGTACCGTAAGTATCATTGTTCAAGCTAAACGTTACTAGTGTACTGACTGCGGCTCCGGTTGAATCTTTCACCTTAGCGGTGATCATCGCGGGTTCCGCTACTGAGATCTGCGTATTATCGATAGATAAAGCAATAGAGATAGTTGGCGGCGTCGGTGTACCACCCGATCCACCGTCTGTGACATTTCCCCCGCCGCTACAGGCGACAATAAAAAGCAAAAATAAATATGAGGTAAAAACTTTAAACGCTGACTTCATTGTCAGACTCCCTGTTACTCAGATTATCATTAAAAGCATCTGCTTATTACTTATAGGCTAACATTACACAATTTTCCCATAACTTTTCCATCACTAATCGCAATTAAGGGCGTAAAAGTGACAAAAACTTTAACTATTTAGCCGTTTCATCACCTAGGGTTTCTTGCTAGGCTTTAGGTGCAAATTGAAAAGCATAAAAATAATACAGGAAGCACTATGGCTGGCACGCAAAACAAAAAATTAGGCCTCACCGGAAAAATACTCATAGGTATGGCCGGAGGCATTTTAATCGGGCTACTGCTACGCAGCTTTTTCCCCGGTAGTGAGTTTATCGAAGAGTATATTACTAACGGCTTATTGAACGTGATCGGCAGTATTTTTATCTCGAGTTTACAGATGTTGGTCGTCCCTCTGGTCTTCATCTCCCTAGTCTGTGGTACCTGCTCGCTGAGTGACCCATCATCCCTTGGCAGGCTCGGTGGAAAAACCATCGCTTTTTATCTGTTTACCACGGCGATTGCCCTTTCTATGGCCATTTTGGTCGCGCTGCTCGTTCATCCAGGTAACGCCTCGCTAGCGGCAGAGAACATGCAGTACAGCGTTAAAGAGGCCCCTAGTCTTTCGGACGTATTGATCAACCTGGTTCCCCGCAACCCGATACAGGCAATGACAGAAGGGAATATGCTGCAGATCATCATCTTTGCAGTGATCTTTGGCTTTGCCATTTCCCATATTGGCGAGCGCGGCAAACGTGTATCGGCACTATTTAATGACTTAAATGAAGTGATCATGCGTGTGGTCACCCTCATCATGCAGCTAGCCCCCTACGGTATATTTGCCCTCATGGGTAAACTCGCCTTAACCTTAGGTCTCGAGACATTTGAAAGCGTCGTTAAATATTTCATGGTAGTACTGGCGGTGTTATTAGTGCACGCCTTCGTGAGCTACCCTGTGCTATTAAAACTCTTCTCCGGACTCAGTCCCTTTACCTTTATTCGTAAGATGCGTGATGTGCAGCTGTTCGCCTTTAGTACGGCCAGCTCAAATGCCACGCTGCCAGTGACACTAGAGACCTCTGAGCACCGTCTAGGGGTGGATAATAAGGTTGCCTCTTTCACTCTGCCGCTGGGCGCCACCATTAACATGGATGGCACCGCAATTATGCAGGGTGTCGCCACAGTCTTTATCGCCCAGGTTTTTGGTATCGATCTCACCATTACCGACTATGCCATGGTGGTGGTCACAGCGACCCTCGCCTCTATCGGCACGGCGGGCGTTCCAGGCGTCGGTCTTATCATGCTGGCAATGGTACTGAATCAGGTGGGTCTGCCTGTTGAGGGTATCGCCCTCATCATGGGAGTCGACAGACTGCTGGATATGGTGCGCACCGCGGTCAACGTGACCGGCGACTCGGTGGCGACTGTGATCATTGCCAAATCGGAAAATGCCTTTAACCAGGCTACCTTCGATGATCCTCAGGCAGGTAAGACGGCGGGCAGCTTCGTCGATCAAGTAAACGCCGAGCTCAAAGAGTAAAAATGCTAGATATCATCAATCTGTAAAAACGAAAAAGGCGTCCAATGGACGCCTTTTCTATTGATATACAGTAGAACAGAAATTAGCCTAATCGAGCCTTTCTAAATCAGCACAAGCCTCTTGAAAACAGCACAAACCTGTTTAAAACTGCCAAAGCCTGTCTTTCCCAATAGCCTATCTTTCCCAGTAGGCTTCTTCTAAGCTGTCTTCCCGCTCTGGCAGGCCGCGAGACAGGCGCGGACTGTGCTGCGCCAGCACCTCGTAGGCTACGCGGTTGGCATACTTACAGATCTGCGAGAAAGAGGAGTAACACAGGCCGTCGCGCTTGTGCTTGCTTGAGCCGGGCACATTGGCCTTATGATAGGTGTTAGAGGCAAGATCGTGCAACAGCGCCGCCAGCGCACCATCTCCCGCGCCATTGGTGTTACGTATGATCTCAGGACCGCCCATATAAGGCGAGATATGCGCAAATACCTTGATCGGCGTCTGACAGTCACGCTTTAGTTTAGGTCTGGAGAACTCATAGCGATTAAATTCTGGAATTGCGCCAGGTAGCAGCGTATGACTGGTTTCGCGCTTCTCAGAGTCCTCGGTATAACCCGCGGTATAGAGCCCTAACGGCCCCGCCGTGGTGAGCACCATATCACACCACTCAAGCGCCGCATTGCTGGCACTCAAGGGGTCTTTAAAGCCGGTCAGGGCTTCGCCCTCATCTTCGTTCATTGCCAGTATGGTGACATTTTCCTTAATGAATTCGATCCACCACTGGGGATCTTCCTCAATAAGAAAGCGTGTTCCCAGAGTAAGTACCACGGGCACATCTGCCGCCTTGGCGTACTCTATGGCTTTTAACGCCGCATCTGTGATCTTATCGCCACCGCTCGCGCGCATCAGGTAGGCGGTAAGCACTAGCGCCGACGAGGTCTGCACTATCTCTTGGTCGATATATTCAGGCGTGAGTTTATCCATCGAGCCCTTGCTGATAGCAAAGGTACGCTCGCCGCACTCTGAGATCAGGGTGAAACAACGACCGATAGGCCCATCGACCGGCTGCAGAAAGTTAAGATCCACCTTAGAAGAGGTGTTGCACAGGTAACGATAGGCGTAACTACCCACCTCGATGTGGTTGCTCATCACCCCAAACAGCACTGAGCGATCGTCGGCGAGAATAGAGTAGTTGTGTACCGTGTTACCTATGGTGCCACCGGCAAATTCATCGCTGATCAGCTCAGAATACTTCAGTTCGGTGTAGAGCTGGTGCGCCTTCTCGTCATCGATCAGTGTCGAGTTTCCTTTCGGCAGGGCGTAACGGCTAAGCAGTTCGTCCCCCACTTTGGCTTCGATGTCGACCAGCGTCTGATCGATTCCACTGATATGGGTTGAAATATGCTGCGGCTGCAGGGTTAACTGCGCCAATAATGGATCGCGATTCTTAACTGGAAAGTAATGTTTCGACTTACGTTGACCGGGAAACTTCATACAGAACTCACTCTAATGCATCCATGCAGAATCAAATAAGAATAAACAGCACACTAGACCCCCTTAGTCTGCTGTCTACCAGGCCGCGTTATGGTTAATGCTACGCGGACGCCATCGCCTCAAAAAAACGGCGGCAGATCGTACCATATAAAATAGCATCGGGCAGTGATTTATGCCGTTTACCTAAGATTCTTTGCTTAAGATTTAAGCCAGCCCGCCGCATGTTCGTCGACCAAGTCCGCAAGCAGCTGCATGTGAGCTTCATCCTCGTTCAGACAAGGGATGAAATGATAGGCCTCACCGCCGGCCTCAATAAAGCTCTCTTTGCCGCCAATGGAGATCTCTTCAAGCGTCTCCAAACAATCCACGGCGAAAGCCGGACAGAGAATGTCCACGCGCTTTACCCCTTGACCCGGAAGGCTCTCGAGCAGCGCATCCGTTGCCGGTGTCAGCCACTCCTCCTTACCAAATTTCGATTGAAAACACAGGCGCCACTGTGACTCGGTCAACCCCAAGGCCTCGGCCAGAAGCTCGGCAGTACGTTGACACTGACGCTGATAGGGGTCACCCTCGGTCACATAACGCAGTGGCACACCATGAAAAGACATCAAGAGGCAATCCCCCTGGCCCTTATCTTGCCAATGACGCCTTACAGAATCGGCCAGCGCCGAGATATAGGCCGGGTGCTCGAAATATTCTTTACTGAAGCGGGTCTCTGGATAGTTGCGTCTGCCCTTATAATCACTGGCAATGGCATCGAATACCGGTGCCACGGTCGAGCAGGAATACTGGGGATATAAAGGCAGCACCACTAGGCGCTCGACCCCTTTCGCCAGCAAGCTATCTATCCCATCTGTCAACGAGGGGTTGCCGTAACTCATCCCCAACTCCACCGGAATATCGCTGCCATGACGCGCTTTTAGAATCGCACTCAGCGCCTCACGCTGACGCTCGCTGATCACCATCAGGGGCGAGCCCTCGGGCCACCAGATAGACTCATAGAGCTTGGCTACGGCCTTGGGACGCGTATTTAATATGATGCCATTGAGTATGGGTTTCCAGATCCAAGGATTTAGGTCGACCACACGGGGATCGCTGAGAAACTGTTTTAAGAACTGCTTTACATCTTTAGGCGTGGGCGTATCGGGCGTGCCGAGATTAACCAGCAAGACACCAAGCTTAGCGGGAGATAAGTTGTCGACTTTATTCAAGAATTACTCTACTCATATTCTCTGGCAAGGATAGCGCTAGGCTAGCACCCACCCTGGCATAAAAAAAGCCCACCTAGGTGGGCTTTTTCAAATATGAGAAGCAGCTCATATAGCGCTTCACTTTATAGCAGCGGAATTAGCCAATCGCCTTAACGATAGCCTCGCTCACAGCACCAACACTCTGGGTGCCATCGAACTTGTTGTAGGACAGCTTGCCTTGCTCGGCAACTTTACCATAGTACTCAACCAGCGGCTTAGTCTGCTCATGATAGATGCCTAGACGCTTACGCACTGTGCTCTCTTCATCATCGGGACGGATAGCCAGATCTTCACCGGTCACATCGTCTTTACCTTCCACCTTAGGTGGGTTGTAAACGATGTGGTATACACGGCCAGAACCTGGGTGTACACGACGACCGCTCATACGCTTAACGATCTCTTCGTCTGGCACGTCAATTTCGATCACGTGATCGATATCGATGCCGCTAGCCGCCATGGCATCTGCCTGAGGAATGGTACGTGGGAAACCGTCTAGCAGGAAGCCCTTGGCGCAATCGTCTTGGGCGATACGCTCTTTAACCAGTCCAATAATCAGCTCATCAGAAACCAACTGTCCTGCATCCATCACTTTTTTGGCTTCTAGACCCAGAGGCGTTCCCGCTTTAACGGCTGCACGGAGCATGTCGCCCGTAGAAATTTGTGGCACACCGTATTTTTCCATGATGAATTGGGCTTGAGTACCTTTACCGGCACCTGGGGCACCTAATAGCATAATGCGCATCTGAGAGTCCTCTTATTTCGCATAAATTTGATTATTAGTTTTATCTGGGCGGCGATCTTCGCACAAATGGGCGCCTATTTGAAGGGCCGCATGGCCAGTTTTAATTCGACTTTAGGCTGATACCACAGATACCACCTTACAAAGCGACCTGATCAGCATATATCACTGGCATGACGGCCCAATGCAGAGACTCCTTAGAGCCTGTTGAACTTTCAAGTTTAATTTTTGTTCAATCTAAACGCGTTTTGCACGAGGCGAGAGTCATGAAGCATAGTTACTCTATGTGAATGGCGAACAACCAAGAAATCGTCTGGAACGATTTCCAACAGCATTGCTGACCGCCCACGGTGAAAGGCAGGAAGCCTTTCATAAAGTGCAGTGCGTGTTTAGATGAACCCATTGGGCAGTATTTGTAGGCCATTTTTACAGCGTTATCACCCGTTTGTGTAACTCTGGTTTATAAAAACACTACACGCACAGGCTCTGCCTTGTATAAATCACCTACAAACTGCTGCAAAAACAAACAGCAAAGATCAACAGGCCCTAGTAGAGCAAGGTGTATAATTTGCGGCGATATTGATTGGCCACGGCATGTCCCTGACCTAACGCGGTGAGGATCTCCATGAAAAGCTGCTTGATCTCACCTTGCTGGGCCTGCAGATCTGTCTTTAATACCAGATAGAGACGCTCAAGCGCTTCTTCATCGCGCTTGGCGCCGTGAAGTGCCTTGGCAAGGGAAAGTAGCTTGGCATAATCGCTGGGGTCTTGTTCGACATCATTCAGCAGACTTCTGATCTCCGGCGTATCGGCGGCGTCCAGCGCCAGGGAGAGCTTGGCCTTGAGGCTCTGATAGTAGGCGTCTTGATCGGCAAGGCCGACACCATCGAGCAGCACCTTAGCCTGATTGATGTCTGACACGGCCAGCAGCGCATCGGCATACACTAAAGATACCTCGGCCGTCTGGCACTCCTGATAGGCTTGCTTGAGCAGCGGCAGCGCCCCTTCGGCATCGCCCTGCGCCAGTTGCGCCTTGGCCTGATTAAGCGCGACTTGCCAGGCCTTAGGCAGATGCTGGTCGAGTAAGGCCTCAATTTGCGCCGCCTCTTGCAGGCCGGCAAAGCCATCGACAGGCTTACCCTCTTTCAGTACCAAAGTGGTTGGTAGACTCTGGATCTGAAAATAGTTGGCTATCTCCATCTCCTGATCGCAGTTGACCTTAGCCAGCAGGAAACGTCCCTGGGCGGCGATCTGGGTCAGCATCTGCATCAGCTGCAGGCTCTCTGGGCTCTGCTGGCTCCAAAACGTAATGACCACCACCTGCTGCATGGAGGCATCGACCACTTGCTGAATGTTTTCTTTGGTTAAATCCAATACTAAATCCATAATATCTCTTTTATCGAGAGCGTCTCTTTTTTTGAGAGAGCTTGTCTCTGTTAATGAGTTAGCGATAAGTAGATAGCATAAGAGGCAGTCAAACTGCCTCTTACTAACTCTAGCTTAGATTTACTTAACGCTGGCTAACAACATCTTGTTCATCAATTTGATAAAAGCTGATGGGTCGGCCAGGCTGCCTTTCTCAGACAGCTGCGCCTGTTGCAGCAAGAGCTCGGCCCACTGACCAAACACCTCTTCATCCTGCTCGTTGTCCAGACGTTTCACCAGCGGATGCTCAGGGTTAAGCTCAAACACAGGTTTACTCTCTGGCACTGCTTGACCGGCGGCCTGCATCAATTTAATCATCTGCGACGACATCTCACCGGCGCCAGCAACCACACAGGCTGGGGTGTCGGTTAGACGACTGGTCACCTTCACCTCGGCCACCTTATCGCCCAGCACCTCTTTGACGCGTTTCACCAGGCCTTCAGACTCGGTTTCCAGCTTCTCCTGGGCCTCTTTCTCGGCGGCATCTTCCAGCTCGCCCAGTTCGAGATCACCTCGGGTCACCGAGTGCAGCTGCTTGCCGTCAAACTCGGTGAGATGGTTGATCAACCACTCGTCGATACGCTCCGACATCAACAGCACCTCGATACCCTTCTTACGCAGTAGCTCTAGGTGTGGGCTGTTGGCCGCCGCTTCATGACTGTCGGCAACGATATAGTAGATCTTGCTCTGACCTTCCTTCATGCGCTCAACATAGTCACTCAGTGAAACGGTATGGGCCGCCTCGTTGGTGTGAGTCGAGGCAAAGCGCAGCAGCCCGGCAATCTTCTCCTTGTTAGCGAAATCTTCCGCCGGACCTTCTTTCAATACCTGACCAAATTCGGCCCAGAAGGTTTGATACTTCTCAGGATCGTTCTTAGCCAGCTTCTCTAGCATGCCAAGCACGCGCTTGGTGACTGCGGTGCGCAGCGCCGTGGTGATCTTGTTGTCCTGCAAGATTTCACGCGAGACGTTCAGCGGCAGATCGTTTGAGTCGATAAGACCCTGTACGAAACGCAGGTAGCTCGGCATAAACTGCTCGGCATCGTCCATCACGAATACGCGCTGCACGAAGAGTTTCAGGCCGTGTTTACGGTCGCGGTTCCACAGATCCCAAGGCGCCTTCGACGGGATGTAAAGCAGACTGGTGTACTCCTGCTTACCCTCGACACGGTTGTGGCTCCACAGCAGAGGGTCGGCAAAATCATGGGAGATATGCTTGTAGAACTCTTGATACTCTTCGTCGGTGACATCGCTCTTGTTACGAGTCCACAGGGCGGTCGCCTTGTTCATCGCCTGCCAGTGACCTTCGGTAGCAGGAATGGCCTCACCGCCCTCCTCGGTCGCTTCCTGGGCTGGCGTGCCTTCTTGCCACATCTCTACCGGTACCGAGATATGATCTGAGTATTTGGTGATGATAGAGCGCAGACGATAATCGCTCGCAAACTCTTTCTCTTCTTCGCGAAGATGCAAGATGATCTCTGTGCCGCGGCTCTCTTTGACAATATTTTCGACGGTGAATTCGCCCTCACCGGCTGATTCCCACTGCACCGCCTCATCTGCCGCGTGACCGGCGGCGCGAGTGCGTACGGTCACCTTGTCGGCAACGATGAAGGCCGAGTAGAAGCCCACACCAAACTGACCGATCAGCTGTGAGTCTTTAGACTCATCGCCCGACAGGTTCTTGAAAAATTCTGCGGTGCCCGACTTGGCGATGGTCCCCAGATGTTCTATCACGCCATCGCGGGTCATACCTATACCATTATCTTCAATGGTCACTGTACCTTTTTCGCTATCGGCGCTGACACGTACGCGCAGCTCACCGTCGCCTTCGTAAAGCTCATCTTTAGTCAGGGCTTCGTAGCGAAGTTTATCGGCCGCATCGGCGGCGTTAGAGACCAATTCACGCAAGAAAATCTCTTTATTGGAGTATAAAGAGTGGATCATCAAATTGAGTAGTTGTTTGACTTCTGTTTGAAAGCCATGGGTTTCTTGATGTGACATGGATGTTTCCTTCTCTATTTCACAAAAACGCTTATGGCTTTAGAGATGGGGCTGGATTTTCGCTTTTCAAGCCAAAAACAGACAAAGGGTTTTAATTGGTCAAAAAAAATCCAGCTCAAGATGAACTGGATTTTATTGTAGGACTTAAAAGAGCCTTATAACGGAATGCGTCCATTAAAGGAGAGCGCCAGCGTGGTGCTGTCGACATACTCCAGCTCGCCGCCTACGGGCACACCATGAGCGATTCGGCTCACATTGACCTCATGCTGCTTGGCCATATCGGCGATAAAGTGCGCCGTCGCGTCCCCTTCTACCGTGGGGTTGGTCGCCAGGATAAGCTCGCTCACCTCGCCACTAGCCAGATGGGTCTCCAGCAGGCTCAGCCCAAGCTCGTCCGGTCCAACACCGTCGAGGGGTGACAGGTGGCCTAAGAGCACAAAATAACGGCCAGAGAAGTGACCGCCGGCTTCAATCGCCAGCACGTCTGCAGGCGTCTCGACCACACAGATCAGATCTGAGCTGCCACGGCGACTACTGGCGCAGATGGGGCACAGGCTCTCTTCGGTGAAGGTGCGGCAACTGCTGCAGTGTCCCACATCACTCATGGCACTCGACAATGCCTGAGCCAGCTTGTGACCCGCCTTGCGATCGCGCTCAAGTAGCTGAAATGCCATGCGCTGAGCCGACTTAGGGCCAACCCCGGGCAAGCAGCGCAGCGACTGGATCAATTCATCGACGAGGGGACTAAATTTCATCGTTAGAAAGGCATCTTCATGCCAGGTGGCAACTGCATGCCGCCTGTGACTTCAGCCATCTTCTCTTTCTGGCTTTCTTCGACACGACGCGCCGCATCGTTACAAGCCGCCGCGATCAGATCTTCGAGCATCTCTTTGTCATCTTCTAGCAGGCTTGGGTCGATCTCGACCTTACGTACGCTGTGAGAGCCTGTCATAGTGACCTTAACAAGACCCGCACCGGCTTCACCGGTGACTTCCATACGCGCGATCTCTTCTTGCGCCTTGGCCATTTTGTCTTGCATCATCTGGGCCTGTTTCATCAGGTTGCCCATACCGCCTTTTCCAAACATATCGAGTTCTCTTCAATATTAAAAAAACTGGCTAATCTTACTGAATTAGCACCAATAAGCAATCAAAGCTGCTCACCAATCTTAAAACTTATGACCTGCGAGCCCTTTCGCACCGCTAAACCAATTCATTCCATCGAGCTCACTGCGTTTGCTGAGGACATTAGCAAGTCGTACTAACAACTGACTCAAGCTATCGCTCATGTAAGCGATAACTCGCGTGAGTTAAGACTCCTCTGTCGCCACAAAGTTCGACTTATCGATAAGTGCTATCGTCTGGCCCCGCTTACCCAGCAGCTCCGGCAGATAACTTAAGCTGTCTGGCTCCATCTCTGCCTGCATCACCTGTGTCAGCCATTGAATGTTTTCATCTTGCAATAACCCCTGATGCGCCTGCTCGAGCAGCTCACGATGAAAACGCTGACGGATCTCTAACGGCGTCTCACGCTCAGGCTCGACCCCGACGCTAAACGCCACCTGGCAGCTGCCGCCTAACGCCTTAGACAAGGCATCTTCGAGCTGCGTGATGGCGCCTGGCGCCGCCAGGTGCTTCTGATTGGGCTTAAGCACCAAAGGCAGAGGCTCGCTAAAAGCCTTACATACGGCGTTGACCGCCAGCTGTCTTACCCGGCCGCCGATCTCCAGCGCCGACATCAAGCGATACCATTTAAGATCCGTATCGTGCCCTGTGATCTCATCGGCCACAAAGGCCACTTGTGTCGTCTGGCTGACGGGCTCGGTTACGGCTGAAGGTGCCGACGACTCCTGGGCCTCAAGACGCTGGACGGGATGATTGTCGATAGCAGCGCTTTCATACGGACCTTGGTCATCCAAGCTTTGGTCATCCAAGCCTTGTTCAGTCTGAGCAGATGCATCGGCGCGGGCGTGTGACTCAGATTGAGTATCGACTTGCCCAGCAAGATTAGGCGCTTCATCACTCGGCGCGGTCATCGCCTGCGGGCTTGGCTCTGGTGATTCCCAAGGCGGCCTGTCTTCATCATTTAGGTACGCAGTAGGCTGCTCCGCAAAATTATTGTTCTGCGTCTCAGGCACTTCAGTCTCTTGCTCGTTCGTCACAGCCGTGTTCGAGTCAGCTTCGACGTTATCGGGAGTTGCTTCCCCGCTCGGGGCTGTTTCTACGCTCAAGGCTGCTTGCTCTGGCCGTTTGGGCGGCACATAAGGCTCTGCGCCAAACTTGCTCTCTTCGCCGATCTGCTGTTCGCTACTCGGTTGAACCTGGTTAGCCCCAGGCTTCTTAGCGCCGACTAGGGGCTTTTTTGATGCGCCCTCCTTAGCCGCGTCCTCCTTAGCCGCATCTTCCTCAAGATCGCTAAGCAGGCTCTGACGCGCATTCAATACGGCGTCGAGCAGATCATCTTCTAACAGGTTGGACGTTGTTTCTTCATTTGGCGATGCTGTATCGGGCGTCAAGCCGCCAAGTGGTGCATTTTCATTTACCGGAGCGCTACTAACCTGGGCACTGTTGTCAACAGGCCTTGTCGCCGCAGAGGAAGAGATATCGCCAGATGCCTGACTATCCTGTCCCTGCTGATAGGCAAGGTAGGCTTCATAGTCGCTTGGGTCACTTGACTCATCGTCATCTGAACTGAAATAGAGGTCATCGTAAAAACTGCCACTCTCGTCTGCTGACGAACTGGCTTGCTCGGCTATTGAAGCTGTTTGCTCGACGCTTTCTGCCGGCATTTTTGGCTCGGTTGACAGAGCCGCTTCACCGCCCTGTGCTGTCGCAGCACTCGTCGACGCATCCACTTTAGACTCGGCAGATGCTTCGCTTACGGGACTTTTATTTGCCGAGCTTGTTTCTTGCGGGCTCGGCTCAGGGCTAGATTCAGGCTCAGGGCTAGGCTCAGGACTAGATTCAGGCTCAGGGCTGTGCCCTTGGCTTTGGGCCTGACTCAAGATAAGCTGCTGCTCGGCAAACAGATCGAGTGCGCCCTCATCCTCTTCAAGCGCATCCTTTTCTGTCGAATCAGCTTCAACTAAATCCGCTTCGACTAAATCCGCTTCAATTGGGCCGTCAGTATCGCTTAACTTGTTCGTCTGCTCTGCAGTTGTCGTTTGCGCATCGTCTTGAGAAAACACTGCCGCACTTGCTTCACTGCTGGCCTTGACCTTAGCGTTTTCTTCTACCTTAGCCTTTTCTTCAACCCCGGCTTCCACTTCGACCTGACTGTTTGGCACAGACGCAGCAGGTTTCACCGACTTAACTGTTTCGTCTGGCTTAGCAGAGGTTAGCGCAACATCTTCAACCTTGCCCTGTTCTGGTAATGGTGTGTCAGGTAAGAGGATCTCGCTGCCAGCCTCGCCCATCCAGCGCTGCACGGGTGCCTCGGGCACGAAAGCGATAGCGCGCAATAGCGCCATCTCTAGGCCAGACTTAGGATCGGGCGCATGGGGCAGATCCTGCCGACCGTTTAGCAATAATTGATAATAGAGCTGTACCTGCTCGGGCCTTAGCTGTTTGGCGAATGCCTTGATCTGCTCGGCATATTGCGACAGCTGAGCGGCGCTGGGCGCAAACTGGGTCAAGGTGATCTGGTGCAGCAGTTCCAGCAGGCTGCGCAGTACCTCATGGGGATCGGCGCCAAAGGAGAGCACTTCTCCGGTCACCTTCATCAGCTGATCCACGTCGCCATCACACAGGGCTTTGAGCAACACAATCACATGGTGCTCATCTATGGTGCCTAGCATGGTCTGCACCTGAGTGAGCCTGACTTGACCAGCCCCGAAGGCGATGGCCTGATCCGTCAGACTCAAGGCGTCACGCATACTGCCGTTAGCGGCCTTGGCGAGTAGTTTTACCGCGCCATCGTCATACCCAACCTGCTCCTGCGCCAAGATATGGCCAAGCTGCACGCAGATCTCATCGAGTGTCAGACTCTTAAGGTTAAATTGCAGACAGCGGGAGAGTACGGTTACCGGCAGGCGCTGGGGATCTGTGGTCGCCAGCAAGAACTTAACATGCTCTGGGGGCTCTTCCAGCGTCTTCAACAGCGCATTGAAGCTGCTGCGCGAGAGCATGTGCACCTCATCGATGAGATACACCTTGAAGCGGCCGCGTGTGGGGCGATACTGAACGTTGTCCAGCAGCTCACGGGTGTCGTCAACCTTGGTGCGCGACGCGGCATCCACCTCGATAAGATCGACAAAGCGGCCCTGGGCGATCTCGACACAGCTGGCACACTGGCCACAGGGCGTGGCCGTTACCCCTTGCTCACAGTTCAGTCCCTTGGCAAATAGCCTGGCCAGACTCGTCTTACCTACCCCTCGGGTACCGGTAAACAGATAGGCATGATGTAGACGGTTTTGCGATAAGGCATTGGTAAGGGCATGCAGCACATGTGACTGACCGACAACTTGCTCAAATGTTGCAGGGCGCCATTTTCTGGCTAACACCTGATATGACATGGAACTCCCCAAGGTTGGTAACTATTACGAAGCACACTTCATTAATCAGCAAACAATAACATGCCAAGGTCCATCTCGCTAGCAAGCTAAGCGCTTAGCGCGCCTTAATTTATCTTTGTTAAGCCAGCTTGCTTCATGTTTAACCTATCACCCGCTTTGCCCGCCCAAATGAGGCCTAATGCTAAGCCATCTTGAGCCACTCTTTAGTCAGTCTTTAGCGAGTTGACAGGGCAATGCTAGCCATCTCCCCTCGCCCTTCAGTCCCATTCGATAGACACCAGGCTCACATATCTCATCGCCTAACATCACAGGGGCAGATAGCAAAATGCCGCGGCATAGCCACGGCACTTAGATGCTCGACATGAGCGATCCATTAGATGGTATTACTCGCCTTCAAACTCACACAAGGTCATCAGAGAAAGCCCCATCTCGGCTAGACGATGCTCGCCGCCAAGCTCTGGCAGAGAGATCACAAACGCCGCATGCTCAACCTCACCACCGAGCTGACGGATAAGCTTTACTGTCGCTTCGATAGTGCCGCCTGTAGCCAGCAGATCGTCGACAACTAATACCTTATCGCCCGGCTTAATGGCATCCGTGTGGATCTCCAGCATGTCATGGCCATACTCCAGCTCATAACTCTCAGAGATGGTTTCGCGGGGCAGTTTACCCGGCTTACGCACGGGCACGAAACCGACACCCAGCTCTAACGCCAGCGGCGCGCCGAAGAGGAAGCCACGCGCCTCGGTGCCCACTACTTTGGTCACGCCAAGATCCTTATAGCGCTCAACAAACAGGGCAATCGTCGCCTGATAGGCCGCTGGGTCTTCCATTAAACTGGTTACATCGCGAAACATGATCCCTGGTTTCGGATAATCTGGAATTGTCTTAATGCTCTGCTTGATCAAGGCTAACTTGTCTGTATTCATTACTACCATCTTTTTCGTTTGAGCCCTTAAAAAGGACAAACTGGCCATAGGGCCAGTTTTGACTAGAATTTTCGGCTAAAGCTTAAGCTCCTTTGATATGGGTTGCAACAGCGAATGTCACAAAGCTTAACCAAACTCACCGCCAGGGTTCACAACCTAAGTCCACAATCAGTCGTCTAATTCGGGAATTTGCCTGAGATAAAGCAGCAAGCCTGTCAACATGGCCAGCAGCATCAGCTTCACCCACAGCAGCGGCACCAAGATGATACTCACGCTAAAACTTAAACAGGTAGCGACATAGGCCTTGCGCTTCAAGCCGCGGCGAATGGCGCGCTCGCTATGCCAGTTCTGCAGCGCATCGGCAAACCAAGGGTGGGTCATCAGCCAGTCATGCAGGCGCGAACTCGAGCGGGCAAAACAAAAGGCCGCCAGCAAAATAAAAGGCACGGTCGGCAGCAGCGGAAGGGCAATGCCAAGCAGGCCGAGAAACAGACTGCTAAGGCCTAGGAGTAGATAGAAGCCCCGCTTGATAACCATGAATTCCTCGCATAAAAAACCACTCAAGAATGAGTGGTTAGTATACCCGACTTAGCCCGCTAAGCTAGCTGCTTAACCGCTTAAGGCTAATGCTTAAGGCTAACGCTTAAGAGATCAGGTTTAGGTGTTTCAACCATGACAGGGTAGCTGGCAGCGTAGGCAACATCATTACCAGCAAGAAACCAAGAAAATAAACAAAATTAAACGGGTCTTTAAACGGCTGACTCATACTTTCCTCACTCATGATTGACAACTTTTATTGATCTAGATCAATTTTCGCCGCCATTATAGTGACAAGCCAGCACGATAGAAAGGCCTAATTTGGACAAATTTTATCTCGCGGCGACCACTATGCCCCGCTCGGCCATATCCAGCAGCAACTGCCGACAACCCTCTACTATCTGAGGCCTCGGCATCTGCCGATAAAGCGCCGCGAGCCAGTCGCATAGCGCGGCAAACTCCACCCCCTCTTGCTGCTCGATATAGGCCAGCACCTGGGCCGCAAGGGGGTTGAGCTGCAAGAAACAGACTTCATCGTCAGCATCCCGGTAGATACAGAAAAAGTTAGGCTGCTCGCTTGGCGCCTCGGGGCGATAGTCGGGGCTGATACGCTGCACCTCAAAATGGTATTGGGCCACCCTGGCGGCCAAGCTTAACCCCAGGGGCTGGGTTTCCAGTCTCTGCTCGTCAAGACGTTGCGACTGTTTGTCATCGGCCGCTGTGGCCACCACCAGCTCCAACCATTCGTAGTGAGCCAGCTCCAGCATGAAGGCAGGATCTTCCTCGCTCATCTGATACTCGTTTTGCAAGAACAGCAAAAACTCCTGAGCGATTTCGATAAAGATCGGCGTCTGGCAATCATGGGTCACAAAAAACTGCTGCACCAGCGCCTGCCAGTCATCTTCTTCATACAAGGAGCAGAGCACAGGAAACCCGCTGGCGACAAACCCCTTCACATTATTAAAAAACAGTTCGCGATAGATCCCCATACGCCTGGCATCGGTGCCTTGAGGCAGGGGCGATGAAGGGTCTTTGATGTAATCGATAAACGACTGCTGAACTTGGGTAAAACTCATCTAGGCGCTCCGATGGCTGGGTTGTAGAGCCTTAGTCTGATAGTCATGTATCTTGTTGATCTCTTTGAGCAACTCTGAGGTGGCTGGAATATTAAAGTCACGCTCAAGCAAGGTTGGAAACACACCATGGGTCTGATAGCAGATCGCTAACAAACGCCACACGGGGTCGATCACCTCGCTGCCATGGGTATCGACCTTAAGATCTTCTGCCTCATCGTAATGACCGGCAATATGCAGATAGGCGATACGCTCACTGGGCATGGCCCTTAAGAAGGCTTCGGCGTCATATTGATGATTGATCGCGTTAACATAGATGTTGTTTACATCCAGCAGCAGGCGGCAATCTGCCTCTTCCAGCACGGCGCTGACAAACTCGCACTCACTCATCTCGCTCGCGGGCGAGGCGTAAAAAGATACGTTTTCCAGAATAAAGGGACGCTCTAAGATATCCTGCACCTGCTCGATACGCCTTGCCACGTGTCGCACCGCCTCATCAGTAAAGGGGATTGGCATCAAGTCATACAGATGGCCCTTGCCCGAACAGTAGCTTAAATGCTCCGAATAGATCTCTATGTCGTGATGATCGAGAAAGTGCTTCACCTGTTTAACGAAACGGGTATCTAGGGGCTCAGGCCCACCGATAGAGAGCGACAGTCCGTGGCAGAAAAACTTGTGCTTCTCGGTTAACTGCCTAAATTGACGGCCAAACTTACCACCAAGTGTCATCCAGTTCTCGGGCGCCACCTCGAAAAAATCGATGGCACCAGGGACAGACTGGCAAAACTCATCTAGCATCTCGCGGCGCAGGCCGAGCCCCACCTTAGCTTGTGTCATCATCACCTCACCTCTAGTGAACAAATTGACGCATTTACCTTATGTAAAAAGAATTAGGCCAGTGAAAACTGGCCTAATCGACATGGGCAATTGCCTTAAGGCCTATTACTTATGGCCACCACACTTGCCTTCTTTGCCCTTCTTCATATCTTCGCCACACTTGCCCTCTTTGGCCTTCATGTTCTCGCCACACTTACCTTCTTTGGCTTTCATGTTTTCGCCGCACTTACCCTCTTTATGGGCCTTCATCTGGGCGCCGCATTTACCTTCGCCACACTTACCTTCTTTGGCACCTTTCTTCATGCCTTCGCCACATTTACCCTCTTTGGCTTTCATGTTCTCGCCGCACTTACCTTCTTTGGCGCCTTTCTTCATGTTCTCGCCGCACTTGCCTTCGCCACACTTACCTTCGCCATCGGCGATCTGGTAACCAGCTTGCATTTCACTGTAACCAAACGGATTAGCTTGAGCCTGCGCCGCAAACGCGCTACCAACAAACACAGTGCCTAACGCTACAGCAACAGCAGTATTCTTAACTAATTTCATAATCTCTTCCTTTGTTGATCTCTTATATGCAATGGTTTGCCAACATCAGTGCGTTGCTGGCTCGGATAATATGACCCGGCCCCCTAGATTTTTATTTCAAAAAACTTATCAGGCATCACATTTATGACCCAAATTATGTGTTAGCGCAAGCATCTAAACAGCAGTAATCGATTGATCTCACGTCTTTATTGACTAAAAATCGATAAGCCAGTCATCAATAACAAAAGATGCTCGTATCTGACTCATAAGTTTGGCTGGGCGCAGCCGTTATCCCCACACCTTCCCGCACGCACACAGGCTTTGTATCTGCCAGGCGCTTGGCGTAGAATAAGCGCCCTTTTACCCGGCCCGGGCAATGCAGTACTCAAGCAGTACGTACACCATGGCCGACAGGTTCACCTTTTTAGGCTCTGCGCCTTGAATTAATGAGAAAACGAGAATCATGCGTGTCATCTTAGCCCCGATGGAAGGCGTTGCCGACGCCCCGATGCGAGCCCTGCTAACCAGCGTTGGTGGCTATGACATGGTGATCAGCGAGTTCATTCGTGTCGTCGATCAGCTGCTGCCGGAAAAAGTCTTCTACCGACTCTGCGCCGAGCTTAAATACCAATGCAGAACCGCCTCGGGCACTCCGGTGCGCCTGCAATTGCTGGGTCAGGAGCCCAACTGGATGGCCGAAAATGCCATTCGCGCGGTCGAGCTCGGTTCTCGCGGCGTCGACCTTAACTATGGCTGCCCAGCCCCTATGGTCAATCGCAGCAAGGGCGGCGCGGCGCTGTTAAAAGAGCCCGAAACCATCTACCGGGTGACCCAGGCCGTGAGGCAGGCGGTGCCCAAGGACAAGCCTGTGTCGGCCAAGATCCGCCTGGGATGGGATGACAAGAGCCGCTGCACCGAAATCGCCCAGGCTATCGAGGCGGCCGGCGCCACCGAACTCACGGTGCACGCCCGCACCAAAGAGGAAGCCTACCGACCGCCAGCGCACTGGGAATATATCGCGCAGATAAAATCTGTCACTCGCCTGCCCATCATCGCCAATGGCGAGATCTGGGGCAGAGAAGATTACCTCAAATGCCGCGAGGCCAGCGGCTGTGATGACGTCATGCTCGGGCGCGGCGCCCTGACCATCCCCAACCTGGCCCACGTCGTTAAAGGCGAGCAGGCACCTATGCCCTGGCCCGAGGTGCTGGCGCTGCTGCTGCAATATTCAGAATTTGAGATAGTCAGCGAGAAAGAGAAGTACTATCCGGCGCGCATCAAACAGTGGCTGAGGTTTATCGCCCGCCACTATGAGGAGGGCGAAGCCCTGTTCCGCCAGGTACGCGTACTGAAAGATACCCAGAGCATCTTGTCCCTGCTACGCAGTTGCTAGCAAGATACTTGTGCCTGACGGTCGCATCTGTAGGCTCTATGATGCTTCAGGGCATCAGGCACTGCTAACCTTCAAGCCTTCCCTATCTCAAGGCGCGACAAATAGCCAGCCCAGTCGCGCCTTAACTGGTCTGATCTTCACATCCCTCAACGCGATTCACCATAAAAGTCACCGACTTTTGATCTTAGTCATAGCCAATACGCCCAAGCGGTTTAGACTGATTATCTAAGAATATCAACTAGGCAATGATTTGTGAGCAGATCCCATATCAGACATGAACTGTCGGTGCTTGAAGCGAATCTCAGGAAAGAGTTAGGTACCCTGCTGGCATTACATCAAATAACGCTCGATACCCAGCAACTCTCGCTGACCTCCCTCATCGACGAGATGACCGCAGCCAAACTGACCGACGAGCCCCTGTTTATCAAGCTGACCCAACTCGATGCGGCGCTGTGCCAGCTGGATCTGGGTCTCTACGGCTTGTGCTCAGACTGCGAGGCCGATATCGAAGCCGAGCGGCTCAACGCCAATCCGCTCGAGCAGCGCTGCACCCAGTGCGCCGCCGATTACGCCCACGAGCACAGACACGAGCTCAGGCTCACCCACTAAGCCACATCCCTAAGCGGGCTGCTTGCTAATCGAGCGGTTCGCTCAATCGCGCCAATTGAGTTAGTCGCGCTAGCCAAGGTTAGTCGCGCTAGCCGCGCCAGTAGACGCTTAATTTAAAAGACAGTCCACTTAATAACGCCCATAAAAAAAGCCTCCTGAATCAGGAGGCTTTTATCGTTAAGTCACAGGGAGGGTGAATAACGATTTAGAACTTCTGGTTAATACGCAGATAGAAGGTACGACCCAATACATCGTATAGGTTGGTGTTCACATCGCGATAACCCGCATAGTCATACCAAGTCGGTGCTTTCTCGTCGAACAGGTTGTTCACACCCACTGTGATGGTACCGTTCCAATCATGGGTATAACCCACCTGGAAGTTATGCTTGAAGTAGCTTGGTGTGTCGATGATGTAGTCGTAACCAAGGTCGCGCCACATTGCACCTGACTGACTACCGATATACACGGTTGTCCAAGCCGCGCTGAAATCGTTGTAGTACCAAGCCGCGGCGAAGTTACCACGCCAATCAGGATAGTCTTGCGTACCTGAGTAATCGATCTTCTCTGATTCGGCATCGGCCTGCTCTTTAAAGTCGAGGATGTGAGTAACATCTAGCTTAAGGTTGAAGTCACCGAAGCCTGTCTCGAAGTTGTATGAAGAAGCAAAGTCAAAACCAGATGTTTCCAGCGATGCCTTGTTCACATAACCACTTTCAAGGTACTCAATCTTACCATCTGGGCCACGAGTCACGAAGTCAGAGCCACCGTTGATCTTCTCATCACGGATCACGTCTGATGCGCTAACGGCTTCAATCTTGTTGTCATAAGTGATTGAGTAATATGACAGTTCAACACTCCACGCATCGGTCACGTTCCAGACGCCACCCAATGTCAGTGAGTTACCCTCTTCCGCTTCTAGATTCGGGTTACCACCAAACCAAGTCTTGTGCTGGTTACCTGTAGCACAGTAGTTGGCGTCAGAGTTGTTGTTGGCTTCACACCAAACCGAATCGTAGGCCTTCTCGAAGCTCAGAGATTGCGACGAGAACATCTCACCCATATTTGGTGCGCGGAATGAATCACCGTAGCTAGCACGAAGCAGCAACGAATCGACAGGGCGCCAGCTCAAACCAAACTTAGGTACAACAGCATCGAACGTAGAAGAGTTAGTCACCTGACCTTCTGCCCCCGTCAAGGTACCTTCCTGCTCATAACGCTCATAACGTAGCGCCGCTGACAGTTCGAAGTTGGCAGGTAGTGCCATCTGGATTTCGGTATAGGCAGACTGACGTGTACGCTCAGCATCAACATCGTCACCACCCGAACCACCAGAGATAATGCCAGAAGCCGACTCTGGATCAGAGGTTTGCTTGAAGTTGATCATCTCATACTCTAAACCACCTACGATGGCCACTGAGAAATCACCTTGTTCATACAGCATGGTGCTGGCAAGACCGTCGATCTGCGTGCTGTCGAACTTACCTTGGTATACCCCTGTGTGATTAGCGGCAGAATACAGTGCAGTCATCTGCTGCTCCCACTCTGCATAGCTCATACCTGAGGTATTGAAGACATCATAGTTGCCAGTATCGATCTCGCTCTGAATGATGTTGTCATTGATCAGGTTGTAGTTAAAGGCGTTAGTGGTCGATGCAGAATGCTGCGCGTTCAGCTCCCAATCGATACCATTACCCACGTCGGCATAACCCACGAAGCCACCTAGGATATCGAAACTGTTTGTTTCGGTTAGGGTGTCACGCTCACCAATCTGAACAGAGCGCATGTACAGCGTCATGTCCTTACCCGTTGGGTTATATTGGTTATCCGCGCTCATCACAGGATAGTTAGTCGATACGGGTGTACCGGCATAACGTGTGTTGGTTTCGCTCAAAGATGCGGTACCACGACCACGGAAGCGAATGTTATCCGTGATGTCATAGTTAAAGTTGGTCATGAAAGAGTTGCGGGTCATGTCGCCAAATAGCTTGGTTACCGCGCCATAGCTGTATAGACAGCGACCATTGTTCTGACCATCTGTGGTATCGGCAACGTTATCGGTATCGGCACACATCTCAGAGTTTGAGTAGAATGCATAGATATCATCGCCATCGGCATCTTTCTCGCCGGTGTTATAATAGCCATTCGGCACAGAGCTAAAAGAGCTGTAGTCACCATAGCTAGGATCATCCATGTTCCAGATGTCACGGTCCATCACAGCCTTAGTGTCATAGTACTCATAGGTAAAAGTCACATTACCTTTCTCAGAGTTGAAGCCAGCCGCAATAGAGAAACGATTGGCATCACCGCCTTCTACGCTAGGCTGCTCTGTGCTGAAGTCGACTTGGAAGCCATCAAACTCTTTCTTGGTAATGATGTTAATTACACCTGCTACGGCGTCTGAGCCATAAACTGCAGATGCACCATCACGCAGGATCTCGATACGTTCAACGATTGCTAGTGGAATCTGAGATGTATCTGCCTCGGCACCCGAGCTAGAGCTGGTACCAGGCATACGACGGCCATCAAGCAATACCAAGGTAGCCTGAGAACCTAAACCACGCATGTTGACTGTTGAAGTCGCACTCGCACCCGAACCATAACCCGAAGTACCACGCCAAGAACCAAAGGCGTTGATAGAAGAGTTATTCAATACGTCGGCAACAGTTTTTTCACCGGTCAACGCGATATCTGCCGCACTTAATACAGTCACAGGAGACGAAGTCTCCATATCAACTTGCTTAATACGCGAACCAGTTACTTCGATGCGTTCAACTTTATCGCTTTGCTCTTCAGCAATTGCGATACCAGAAAATGCAATGCTAGATGTCGCGGCGGCAAATAAGCCTACGCGAACCGCTTTTGCTGTTAAGGTCAAAGAGTTCATATGTTTCCCTCACAATACGAAACCAGACAATCTGAGTTTCGATCATTAATTTATTTTTTATTTTTAAAATAAGAAGAATGTCCTTCGGTGAAGATATTGTGAAAAAAGATAAAATAAGTCAACGCAGTTAACATGAAAATAACCACAATGATAAACATTGATACAACTCGATAATAAAAACCGATAACCCTCAACCGCCAAAAACAACACATACACTTGATTTACAACGAGTTTTCATAACAACCAAGATTATCAGAAAATGTAAAAATGAAAAAACAATCAGACGATACAAATTAATACGCCTGTACCAAATATGTTTAATAGTTTAACGAAAGATCAATTAAATATAAAAAACAACCACAAAAGTAACAATGTAAAATAATGTATCTCGACAGTAAGAAATGGTAAACAACAATTTTAACAACAAAAACATTAAAATTTATCTATTACGCACCTTAACCTTTACCTTAAAAATAAATTAAAAATCCACAGAATTAGAAAGAATTGACATTCAGGATATTTGACTAAACAAAATGCGAAAATACAGAAGTGATAAAGACCAAATGATGTCTCACTCGGTCTTAAATAGGTTAAAGGGCAATTTTAGCGAAATAAATGGCGCAGTCGCCTTCGTGGGAGGAGTAATAACTGACCATCAAGATATTGTCACAGAGCACGACACCGGCATAACTGGTGTCGCCGCCCGAAGGCAGGGTGAGCAACTCCGCTATTTGCGCGCTTTGTCTGTCGATCGCCACCAGAGCGGTACGCACACGACCATCATAGAGGCGCACCACGCCATAAAGCTGACCTTGATAGAGAAAGGTTACGGGTCCCCCTACGCGGCAATTCGCCGTTTGCCAATGCCACTGGGTATATGGAGGCGCTGACTCGCCCAGCAATGCACGCTCATCGGTCTGCCACAGTGGATCCCGGCGCAGCAGACAGATGGCTTTGTCTGCCTCGTCGAACACTAGACCTGACTCATTGACATAACCGGCCTGACTAAGCTTCTCCACTAAGGGATGAAAATCGGTATTAGCGTCGCTCTTATACAGCGCCGCATAGCCATCATGTTCATGACAATAATAGGCTATGCCATAGAAATGGCCCTTATGGGGCGTGATGCGCCACAGCCACTCTCTCTCTTTTACCAGCGCCCTTGGCGCAGACCAATGTATCCCATCATCAGACTGCCAGCAGTAAGAGCGCATGCCTTCACCCTTGCCCTCATGCATAGCGGCGCCGCCAAACAGGAATAGGCTATCCCCCTCGACCACCAGCTTACCGTCCCTGAGGTCGGCAAAATCGGCCTCGATGAGGGCAACACTATGCCAGTCTTGTCCATCATTATCGGTGCATAGGATCCGCAGCGCACCATCAGGTGAGACATGGGCACCGGCTTCCCTGAATACGCAATAGAGTTTGCCGCGAAAGAGAGCAAGATCGGTAAAGGCATTGTGAGCCGACTTATCCCATATTTTGGTGACTGAGCATAATTTCATCTTGCGCTTCCTGTTGCTAATAAGCTTCATCATGGCTGACGACGACAGATGACTCAAGTCTGTGAGGCTTAGGGAAGGTGCGAATCAGTCCAGTGCTTGCTCTGCGTGTGCTTAAAGTGGGTAGATACAAGGCACAGTTTGCAGCGAATGGCCCTAGTCCTTCGCAAGAACTGTAACGCAGCAAATACCACTGTAAGCCTCGCCCTGCGGGGCTTTGATAGCAACACCATTTCGGCGTTATTCAACTTCAGCAGTCCTCAGTTGAATGCCTTGAACTGCCGCTGCTATCAAAGCCAGAGCTGTGCGACGACTTGTTCGCACCTTCCTTAGGCAACACTAGAAAAAGGCATAAAAAAAGCCGCACAAGGCGGCTTTTACTACAATCTCTATTTTAGCTTCTTTGGCGTGGCGTTTTACCCGCTGTGGTCTTGTGCTTACGCACTGCGCGGCGGATCTTGGCGCTTTTCACCTTGGCGCGGGCCACACTGTGTTTGTCTGTGCCCAGCAGGGTGCGCGTCTCCTCATCCATGCCGGCCAGCTTACGCAGATAGTTCACCTGCTCGATTGGCAACTCGACCCAACCACCGCGAGGCAAGGATTTAGGCAGATCTATCATGCCGTAGCGAATACGGATCAGGCGGCTCACCTGCACTTCCTGGGATTCCCATAGGCGGCGAACCTCGCGGTTACGACCTTCGGCCAGCGACACATGCCACCATTTATTCATGCCCTCGCCACCAGCAGGCTTCACCTTGTCAAAATGGGCTGGGCCATCTTCCAAGGTTACGCCGCTGCGCAGACGCTGAATGCAGGCGTCGGTCACCTCACCAAAGGTACGCACGGCGTATTCACGCTCCACCTCATGGGACGGGTGCATCAGGCGGTTAGCCAGCTCACCGTCTGAGGTAAACAGCAACAAGCCTGAGGTGTTGATATCCAGGCGACCTACCGCCACCCAGCGAGAATCTCGGGTCTTAGGCAGACGGTCGAATACCGTCGGACGCCCTTCGGGATCTTTGCGACTGCAGATCTCCCCTTCAGGCTTGTGATAAGCGATCACGCGGCATACCAAGTCGTCTTCCGACTTAATCGATACCGTACGACCATCAATACGCACCTTGGCATCGGCCTCAATACGATCGCCAAGTTTGGCAATTTCACCGTCTATACTAACTCGGCCTGCAGCAATCCATGCCTCCATCTCACGACGGGAGCCATGGCCTGCACGGGCCAAGACTTTCTGCAATTTTTCACTCATTAGGTAGACTCTTCATCGGTTTGAGGCGCTGTATTGTCAGGGGTCGACTCGACCGCCTGGGTTTGTCCAAACAGCGCCGCTAGTGACTCGGCATCGGATAAGGGAGGAAGGTCCGCTATCCTGTCCAAGCCAAAATAGGCTAAAAATTCATTTGTGGTCGCATAGAGCGCGGGCCTGCCCGGTACCTCTTTATGACCAACAATCTTAATCCAGTGTCTATCGGATAGACTCTTGATGATATGGCTTCCCACCGCCACACCACGTACAAACTCAATATCGGCGCGGGTAACCGGCTGACGATAGGCGATCACCGCCAGGGTCTCCAGGGTCGCCCGGGAATATCTCGGCGCCTTCTCCTGCCACAGTGGCTGCAGATAGGGACTCAAGGTCTCGATGGACTGAAAACGATAGCCGCCCGCCACCTTGACTAACTCTATGCCGCGCCCCTGATAATCCTGCTGCAACTCCTCTATGGCGGCCTTCACCTTGGCGCGGGAGACACTAAAGTTTGCCAGCACACTTTCATTTAAGTGCTTGATAGAGACAGTCCTAGCCATCACAAACAGACTGGCTTCAATCAACTGCTTGAGTTGATCCGGGTTTATTTGCAGTTTCTTACTCGACAATCAATAGGCCCTAACATGTATGGTCGACAGCGGCTGCGCCTGAATAAGGTCGACCAAAAGCTCTTTTACCAGCTCCATCAGCGCAAGAAAGCTCACGACCACGCCGGCTCGCCCCTCAGAAACATCAAACAGCTGCTCGAAAGGCACATAGGACTTGCCTTCTAGCATAGCCAATATTTGCGTCATGCGTTCCCGTGTCGACAGATGTTCACGCTGCACATGGTGATGCTCAGTGGCCTCGACCCGCTTTAACACGGCGGCGAAGGCACCGGCCAACTCCACCAGGGAAACCGACGGCGGCACTAATACCGGCTTGATATCAGGCGCGGGCAACACCTTAGCCTGAAACACATCTCGCTCGAGTCGCGGCAAGGCATCTAGCCTTTGCTGCGCGTCTTTAATCACCTCGTAGGCCTTAAGCTGCCTGATCAGCTGGGCACGAGGATCGGCCTCATCTTCCTCTGCAAGCTCGGGTCTTGGCAGCAAGAGGCGCGACTTGATCTCGGCCAGGGTTGCGGCCATCACCAGATAGTCGGCGGCCAGCTCCACCCTCGCCCCCTGCAACAGCTCGATATACTCAAGATATTGATCCGTCACCGGCGCAATGGCCATCTCGACCACATCCAGTTTCTGCTTACGGATCAGATAGAGCAGCAGATCCAGCGGGCCTTCGAAAGACTCAAGAAACACCTCTAGCGCCTCGGGCGGAATAAAGAGATCCGCCGGCAGCTCCTTAACGGGCTCGCCCCTGACCACGGCCAAAGGTAAACTTTGCTGAGTCCCCTGCATCCGCTCTCCAAGTCAGCAGACAGGCAATTTCCTGCCACAGGCTAAAGGTTAGATCATAACGATAAATTACCGCCATTTAGGGCGAATAATCACCCGTTTCTGGCGAGGCTAATCGACACCAAACGCGCGATTATACCTGCAAATTTGACCAATAGACAGGGCTTTAGCCAAACTGGCTAACATCACCTGCACCTTCACGTAAAATCTCGATATCGCCCTCTGAAAGATCGATAACCGTCGTCGGTTTCTCACCCAGATAACCGCCATGTATAATCACGTCTACCTGATGCTCGAGGATGTCACGGATATGCTCGGGATCTGACTCGGTAAACTCTTCACCCGGCAGGATAAGACTGGTAGACATCAGCGGTGCATCGAGTGCCTCCAGCAGCGCTAGGGCAATCACATTGTCTGGCACGCGAATACCGATTGTCTTCTTCTTCGGGTTCTGTAGGCGCTTAGGCACCTCTTTGGTGGCCTTGAAGATGAAGGTAAAAGGACCAGGAGTGTTGTGCTTGAGCACTCTATAGGCCTGGTTATCCACCCTGGCATAGGTCGCCAGCTCAGACTGATCACGCACCATCAACGAGAAGTTGTGATCGTTCTCGATCTGACGAATACGCACTATGCGGGTCATCGCATCTTTCTCACCCAGCAGACAACCTAGGGCATAGCCAGAGTCTGTGGGATAGACCACCACGCCGCCCTGCTTAATCACATTGACCGCCTGATTAATCAGACGAACCTGAGGATTTTCCTCGTGTACATAAAAAAATTGACTCATGGGTTTCCCATCCAATTATCCATTTGCCACACCCAATCGACACCTTGGGGTTGGAACATATTTCTACCTAACTCGAGCCAGCTACCGGGAAAATGAAAATCGCTTCCCAGCGAGGCATGCAGTTCATTTAGCCGACTCAAGGCAATTAAATTGTTACGATCGTCCAGGGTCTGCTGACCCAGCACCACTTCCATGGCATCGCCACCGGCGGCCTTAAATTCACGTACCAGACGCTTTAACCATTTGGCCGACAACTTGTAGCCGCTGGGGTGTGCCAGCACGGCGACGCCGCCCGCCTCATGAATGATGGCGATAGCGGTTTCCATGTCAGACCAATTGTTGGGCACATAGCCTGTCTTGCCCCGGGCCAGGTATTTCTTAAACACGGCGGCGGCATTGGTGGCATAGCCGTTGTCCGCCAACCAGCGCGCATAGTGGCCGCGACTCAGCGCCGCACCTTCGGCTAACGCCTTAGCCCCTTCATAGGCGCCGCTGATACCCGCCTTCTCCAGGCGCACGCCTATCTCCATCGCCCGCGCCTCACGCAAGGCACGCTGCTGGGTCAAGAAGGCATCCAGCCCCTGATGTTCAGGATCAATATTTAAGGCGACGATATGAATATCGAAATTATTCCAGCGGGTAGAGATCTCGCAGCCGTTAATCAGAGTCAAAGGCTCTGCTTGACTGTCGTTGAAGCTGTGGGCTTCCTTAAGACCGGCTAAGGTATCGTGATCGGTAATGGCCAGCATCTGCACCCCATTGTCCAGGGCGCGGGTCACTAATTCTGACGGGGTTAACTGGCCGTCGGATGCCGTGGTGTGGCTGTGAAGATCGATTAAACGCGTTTCATCTGTCATCCCTTTATTCTACTCGACTTTGTTATTAGAAACATCTAATTGGATGAAAATGGACGAAATTGCATGAGATTCGTTAAATCTTCTCGGTAATCACTGCAGATTGTGATCCCAAAATGATAAATACGCCAAATAGAAAAATATTCAATTGACAAGGCAACGGAGGGGATGTTTTTATATAGCCATCAACAAGATTTTACCTTTACATGAGATAGACACTGAAATGACGACGCAGCTATTCAACAACATCAACTGGTGGTGGCACTTCCCAACATAGCGGGTGGTGTGAATTTCTGTGCTCATGTAAAAGAGACAAGATTTAAACAAAAAGCCCGCACTCGATGCGGGCTTTTTGCATTTAATCGCCTAATTTTATTAATAGATTTATACACGACTAACCCAAACGCATAAACAAGTTAGTCTACTATCGGCAAGTAGGAGCGCAAATATGGGGCAAGAGTTTCTGGCCAGCGTCAACACCATAAAGGAGCGGATCACCTATCATGATGATCCTCTCCAGCTGTATCAGCACCTGACGCAGGATGCGGCACATACCATGTTGCTGGAGTCGGCTGAGATCGACAGTAAGGACCACCTTAAAAGCATCATCATGACCCACGCCGCCCTGGCCATACGTTGTGAAGGTTACCAACTTAGCTTCACCGCGCTGAGCGACAATGGTCAGGCGCTGCTGGTTCCCATTGCCCGCTTCTTCGGCGAAGATGAAAGCCTGGTCGATGGAAAGACACTCAACTTACTCCTGCAAAAAGACACCTCGCTCCTGGATGAAGATGCCAGATTAAAATCTACCTCACCGCTCGACGGCCTGCGCAGCCTGATAAAGCATATCGACATGGGCAATGATGCCCAGTTCGAGAGCCTGTTCCTCGGTGGCGTGCTGGCGTTCGATCTTATCGACACGGTAGAGCCGCTGCCAAAGGTGAACCAAAGCACCAATACCTGCCCTGATTACCTCTTCTACCTGGCCGAGACCCTGATCCTGGTCGATCATCAAGCGCGCAGCGCCGATATCATCAGCCATGATTTTACCCAACAGGCAGATGTTAAGGCGGCATTAGCCGAGCGAGTCGCCCAGCTGCACCAGGCCTGCAGCAGCCTTCCCGATATCGCCCCGCTCTGCCCTGTGGATGCCGAGACCCAGGTTAATGTGTCAGATGATGAGTTTAAGACCATAGTGACAGATCTTAAGTCTCATATCGTCGCCGGCGATATCTTTCAGGTGGTGCCATCGCGCAGCTTCAGCCTGCCTTGCCCGAATGCCCTGGGCGCCTACCGCGCCCTGAGACTAACCAATCCCAGCCCCTACATGTTCTACTTCAGAGGCGATGACTTTACCCTGTTTGGCGCCTCGCCAGAGAGTGCCCTCAAATATGAGGCCAGCACCAACCAGGTGGAGATCTACCCCATCGCCGGCACCCGCAAACGCGGCAAGACCGCGAGCGGCGAGATCGATTTCGATCTCGACAGCCGCATCGAGCTGGAACTGCGTCTGGACAAAAAAGAGCTGTCCGAGCACCTGATGTTGGTGGACTTGGCCCGTAACGATGTGGCCCGCATCAGCCAGAGCGGCACCCGCAAGGTGGCCGAGCTACTGAAAGTGGATCGCTACTCCCATGTAATGCACCTGGTCAGCCGGGTCACTGGCCAGCTTAGAAGCGATCTCGATGCCCTGCACGCCTATCAGGCCTGCATGAACATGGGCACCCTAACCGGTGCCCCTAAGGTAAGCGCGGCCCAGCTTATTCGCGGCGCCGAAAAGACACGTCGCGGTAGCTATGGCGGGGCCGTAGGCTATCTCAACGGCCTTGGTGACATGGACACCTGCATAGTGATCCGCTCCGCCTTCGTTAAAGAGGGCACGGCCCATATTCAAGCCGGCGCAGGTGTGGTGTATGACTCAGATCCCCAGGCGGAAGCCGACGAGACCCGCCAGAAGGCCCAGGCGGTCATATCAGCCATCAAGATGGGAGGCGGACAATGAAGCTCTACCTACTGGATAATTTCGACTCTTTTACCTACAACCTGGTGGATCAGTTCCGCAGCCTGGGCTTCGAGGTGGTGATTTACCGCAACGACTTAGATGCCCAGTTTATCGCCGACAAGTTACTGCAAGAGCAAGGCAAGGCGGCGCTGGTGTTGTCACCCGGCCCGGGAGCGCCCCATGAAGCGGGCTGCCTGATGGCACTTATCGGCCTGTTAGCTGGCAAGGTGCCCATGCTGGGGATCTGTTTGGGCCACCAGGCGATGATCGAACACTTCGGCGGCAAGGTGGAACGCGCCAAGCAGGTGGTTCATGGCAAGGCCAGCCCGACAGAGCATAACGGCCAGGGGATATTTGCCGGTCTGCCCTCGCCGCTACCAGTGGCCCGATACCACAGCCTGGTGGCGACACAAGTGCCAGACTGCCTCGAGGTGATCGCCACCACAGAGGAGATGCCTATGGCCATCTCCCACAAGAGCGTCAAGGCGGTGGGCTTTCAGTTCCATCCCGAGTCTATCTTGACCACGCTCGGCAGCCAGTTGCTGACCCAGACATTGACCTACCTGACCCAAGATGCCCAACTAAGCAGCGGCCAAGGAGTATAGTAATGAGTGAACTACAGCCGATTTTCGACAGGCTTTATCAGGGGCAAACCATCAGCCGCGAAGAGACCAAGGCGCTGTTTAGCGAGATAGTCGAGGGCAAGATGGATCCCGTGGCCATGGCCGGCATGTTGGTCGCGATGAAGATGCGCGGCGAGACCATAGATGAGATCTCAGGCGCCGCCGACGCCCTGCTGCAAGCCGCCAAGGCGTTTCCCGCCCCCAGTGAGGCGACACGCACCCAGGGCATAGTGGATATCGTGGGTACGGGCGGTGACGGTCACAACACCATCAACATCTCGACCACCTCAGCCTTCGTGGCCGCCGCGGCGGGCGCCAAGGTGGCCAAGCACGGCAATCGCAGCGTATCAAGCAAGTCTGGCTCGTCTGATCTACTGGCGCAGTTTGGTATCGATCTCACCATGGCGCCCGAGACCGCAAGAGACTGTCTCGACGACTTGGGGCTCTGTTTCCTGTTCGCGCCCCACTATCACGGCGGCGTGCGCCACGCGGTGCCTGTACGTCAGGCGCTGAAGACCCGCACCCTGTTTAACGTCTTAGGTCCATTGATCAATCCAGCCCGGCCCGACTACATGCTGCTGGGGGTCTATGATCCTATGCTGGTGCGTCCTATCTGCGACGTACTCAAGGCGCTGGATGTAAAACGCGCCATGGTGGTTCACGGTAGCGGCCTGGATGAGGTTGCGGTTCACGGCGAAACCTTAGTCTGTGAGCTGAAACAGGGCGAAATTGTCGAATATTACCTTTCACCCGAGGCCCTGGGGCTCAGCCGCGCCGAGATAAGCGATCTCGCCGGCGCAGGACCTGCAGAAAACGCCGAAATCACCCGCGCCATATTGCAAGGCAATGGCCAGTTGGCGCACACTGAGGCGGTAGCTGCCAATGCGGGCTGCGCCCTCTATGTATCCGGCTGCTGTGACAGCCCACAGCAAGGCACGGCGCTGGCGCTACAGACCCTCGCCAGCGGCAAGGCATACACCTTACTCGAGCAGCTTGCTAGCGCGAGCCAAAGTGACAACCTAGGAACAAACTGATGCAAGCGAGTGTAAACAGTCAAACTAGCGCTTCTAAAACAAGCAGCAACGTGCTGACCCGTATCGTCGACACTAAACCGACTCATATCGCCGCCCTGAAACAGCGCTTCCCCGAGGCCTCGCTAACGCCCAAGGTGTCGGATCGTAGCCTGTACCAGGCACTCAAGGCGCCCAATGCCGGCTTCATCTTCGAGTGCAAGAAGGCCAGCCCCTCTAAGGGCCTCATCAGACAAGCGTTCGATGTCGAGGCTATCGCCGATGTCTACAAGCATTATGCCGCGGCCATCTCGGTACTGACCGACGAGCAGTTTTTTCAAGGCGATATGGATTACCTGCCCAAGGTACGCGCCCGGGTGAGCCAACCCATCTTATGTAAAGATTTCTTCGTCGATCCCTATCAGGTGAAACTGGCGGCCCACCAAGGCGCCGATGCCATACTGCTGATGCTATCGGTACTGGATGATGAGCATTATCGCCAGCTGGCGAACCTGGCTGCCCAGTACCAGCTGGATGTGCTGACCGAGGTCAGCAATGAAGAAGAGCTCAAGCGCGCCATCGCCCTTGACGCCGCCATCATAGGGATCAATAACCGCAACCTAAGAGATCTCACCACAGACCTGGCAACCACAGAGGCGCTCGCGCCGCACATCCCAGCAGACCGCGTGGTAGTGAGCGAATCAGGCATCTACACTCAGCAGCAGGTAAGACGCCTGAGCCCCTTGGTAGATGGCTTCCTGGTGGGCAGCTCCTTGATGGCCGAGGCCGATCTTGATCTCGCCTGCCGCGCCCTGACCCTTGGCCACAACAAGGTGTGCGGCCTGACCCGCAGTGAAGATGTGCGCGCCGTCATTGACGCCGGCGCCCTCTACGGCGGACTAATCTTTGCCAAGAAATCGCCTCGCTACGTGACCCCAGAGCAGGCACTAGACATAGTCGAGCAGCAGCGAAGCAGTGGCAAGGGGCTGAATTTTGTCGGCGTCTTCGTCAACGAAGAGCTCTCCATCATCGCCGAGCTGGCCAAACGTTTAAACCTGTTTGCGGTGCAGCTTCACGGCAGCGAGAGCGAATATGATATCGATCAGCTCAGACTTAAGCTAAATGAACTTGATTGCCAGACCCAGATCTGGAAAGCGGTAGCCGTCAGCGTCGATAGCGACGATTGCCAGGCCCCCTCCACGCCAGACAATGCCGATCGCCTGCTCTACGACAGCAAGACAAAGGCGGCAAACGGCGTGCAGTTTGGCGGCACGGGCCATGCCTTTAACTGGCAGCAGCAACTGCCTAGTAAGGCTGATGCCATGCTGGCCGGTGGGCTTAACGCAGGCAACGCCTTCGACGCCGCCCGGCAGGGCTTCTTTGGCCTGGACTTTAACTCGGGCCTCGAGTCGGCTCCCGGCGTCAAGGATGCGGAGCTTATCAAGCAAGCCTTTACCGCCCTTAGAGAATATTAACGTTTTGCGGCGCACCGAAACGACGCCGCCCCATACAGAGAGAGCTTTATGATGACTAAGCTGGACCCTTATTTCGGCGAATATGGCGGTATGTTTGTGCCGCAGATTTTGATGCCCGCCCTCAAGCAGCTCGAAGCCGCCTTCGTCGATGCGCAGAACGATACGAGCTTTCAAGCCGAATTTACCGATCTGCTGAAAAACTACGCCGGCAGACCGACCGCCTTGACGCTGACCCGTAACCTCAGCCCCAATCCTCTGGTGAAGATCTACCTCAAGCGTGAAGATCTGCTCCATGGCGGCGCCCACAAGACCAACCAGGTATTGGGTCAGGCCCTGCTGGCCAAGCGTATGGGTAAGAAAGAGATCATCGCCGAAACCGGCGCCGGGCAACACGGCGTCGCCACGGCCCTGGCCTGCGCGCTATTAGGCCTCAAGTGTAAGGTCTACATGGGCGCTAAAGATGTCGAGCGTCAATCGCCCAACGTGTTTCGCATGCGTCTGATGGGCGCCGAGGTGATCCCCGTCACCTCAGGCTCAGCCACCCTGAAAGATGCCTGTAACGAGGCGATGCGCGACTGGTCAGCCAGTTACGACAAGGCCCACTACCTGCTGGGTACCGCCGCTGGCCCCCATCCCTTCCCCACCATAGTGCGCGAATTCCAGCGCATGATTGGCGAAGAGACCAAGGCGCAGCTCCTAGAGCGTGAAGGACGTCTGCCCGATGCGGTGATCGCCTGTGTCGGCGGTGGTTCTAACGCCATCGGCATGTTTGCCGACTTTATCGACGAGCCTTCGGTAAAATTAATCGGTGTCGAGCCTGCCGGACTCGGCATAGACACGCCTAAACATGGCGCGCCCCTCAAACACGGCAAGACGGGGATCTTCTTCGGCATGAAGGCGCCGCTGATGCAAGATAAAGAGGGCCAAATTGAGGAGTCTTACTCCATCTCCGCAGGCTTGGACTTCCCGTCTGTGGGCCCGCAGCACGCCCATCTGGCGGCGACCGGTCGCGCCACCTATGAGTCGGCCACAGATGATGAGGCGCTCGCCGCCTTCCAACTGCTGGCCCGCAGCGAAGGGATCATCCCCGCGCTGGAATCGGCCCATGCCCTGGCCTATGCCATCAAGCTGGCCGAGGCCGCCACCGAGGAGACGCTATTGGTGGTGAACCTCTCAGGCCGCGGCGACAAGGATATCTTCACCGTCGCCGACATCTTAGAGAAACAACAAGCAAACAACGAGGAGAGCGGCAATGAGTAACCGTTATCAGGCAGCATTTGCCGCACTTAACGCAAGCGGGCGCGGCGCCTTCGTGCCTTTCGTCACCATAGGCGATCCCAACAGAGAATTGTCGCTGAAGATCATCGAGACCTTAGTGGAAAACGGCGCCGATGCCTTGGAGCTGGGCTTTCCCTTCTCCGATCCCCTCGCCGATGGCCCTGTGATCCAGGGGGCAAATCTGCGCGCCTTAGCTGCGGGCACTACTCCGGGTGGCTGTTTCGAGATCATCACTGCGGTGCGCGCCAAGTACCCAGAACTGCCCATCGGCCTGCTGCTATACGCTAACCTAGTCTATGCCAACGGCGTCGAAGCCTTCTACGCCAAAGCCAAGGCCGCCGGCGTGGATTCTGTGCTTATCGCCGACGTGCCGGTGGAAGAGGCAGCCCCCTTTATCGCCGCAGCCAAGGCACACGAAGTAGCGCCAATCTTTATCGCGCCGCCCAATGGCGATGCCGAGACGCTGCGCCAGGTCGCCGAGCAGGGCCAGGGCTACACCTACCTGCTATCACGCGCCGGCGTCACGGGCACAGAGTCGAAGGCAGGCATGCCGCTTGATGATATCCTGACCCAGCTCAAGGCCTTCGATGCCCCGCCGCCCCTACTGGGCTTTGGTATCGCAGAGCCGGCTCAGGTCGAGGCTGCTATAGCTTCGGGCGCGGCAGGCGCCATCTCGGGTTCTGCCGTGGTGAAGATCATCGAGGCCCATCAAGACGACGAGCAGGCCCTGCTCAGCGCCCTGGGCCAGTTTACCCGTGAGATGAAGGCGGCGACCTAAGCCTAAACGTCTAACCCCCTTCTCATCCAATCTAAAGTCCCCGCACCAGCGGGGATTTTTTTATCCGCTACTCCCCATTACTGATCCATTAGTCGCCGGGCGCCGTATATCCTCAATCAAACCAAAAGGGAGCCGGCGCTTGAAACGCTCGCTAATGTCAACCTGACAGGAGTGACAGGCGGCTACTGGCTATACTTATAGCTATTAAGCCAGCGACTTTCTAAACAACAGCCTTCTTAACATCAGCCTTCTTAACAACAGCCTTCACCTTCAATCTAGATAAGGACACACCATGCAGAGCTTTAATAACTTGTTTAAGGGAGTGATCTTCGACCTCGACGGCACCTTAGTGAGCAGCTCCCTCGACTTTAAGGCCCTCAAGCAGGCGGTCGGCTGCCCGTTAGACCAGGATATTCTCGCCTTCGTACAGCAACTGCCAACAGAGCGTGCCAAGAAGGCCCATAGCATCATCACTCAGGCCGAGCACTTAGATGCCCTGAGTGCCAGGGCGATGAGTGGCGCCTTAGCCCTGCTGGATTTTTTGTTGCTGCAACAGATCCCCACGGCAATCGTCACCCGCAACAGCCGCCAGGCGGCCGAATTAAAGATAGAGCGCTGCGCCCTGCCAATCGATCTCATTCTCAGTCGCGACGATGGCCCGGCCAAGCCAGATCCCAGCTGTCTGCTGGCGCTAGCAAAGTTGTGGCAGCTGCCGCCGTCGCAGATAGCCTATGTGGGCGACCATCACTATGATATCCAGGCTGCCAAACGAGCGGGCATGCCATCTGTGCTAGTCAGCGAGCAGAGAGCCTATGGCGAGCAGCATGGCGCCAGCTACATCTTCAGGGATCTCATGGCGCTGCACAGGGCCTTACCCTCCATCTCTCTGTGCGCCTGAGCTTGCAAACAATAAGCAGCGCACATGAAGATGCTACTTGGCTTGACCTTGCTAGGCCCTTACCTTCTCACTATCCAAGGAGTCGATACTAAGATGGAAACATTAGCCTTACTGACTCACCCAGGTCACTGGCAAATCGTCAACGATGGGGTAATGGGCGGCCGCTCCCAGAGTGAACTGAGTGAGTTCCTCAACGCCAATCAGCAATATCGACTGCGCTTTAGCGGCAATGTCTCTCTCGAGAACAACGGCGGCTTCGCCTCTGTGTCGCGCACCCTGAGCCAGGAGGAGCAACAGATTTTACAACAGGCTCATCCAGGCGGCATTCGCCTCACCACCTTAGGCGATGGCAAGCACTACCAGCTCAGGCTCAAAGTGCTTAAACAGGGCGAGCTGGTCAGCTACAAGGCAAACTTCGATACCCAGGCGGGCAGACTCGAGCAGTGGACCTTTGCCCCAGGGGAGTTTATCGAAACCTTTCGCGGCGCGGATTACCCAACGCGGCCCTACCCAGACCTGACTCAACTGGTCGCCGTTGGTCTCTTGATTGGCAATGGCCAGGCGGGAGATTTTGAGCTGCAACTCGCCGAGCTGGCTATTCAATACACACAGGCCTCTCAATGATCCAGGAAAACCCTATTAACTCAGGTCGTTAAAGAGCTAGGGGTTAAGTGGCTAAGGCGTTAATAAGCTAGCGCTCGTCCAATAAAGCGCTAGCCCTCGTGGGAGAGAAACTCGATGATCTCATCCATGTTAAGGTCGAAATCATCCGCGCGCACATTCTTGACTATGATGTCATCACGCATCGCCGCCAGATCGATATTGGCGGAGATCTCGAAATGATTGGGATTCAGGCTATAGAAGGGCTTCACCTTGGGGCGGATAGGGTCTTGATGGTTATGACTCTCGACAATCGCCAGACGGTTAGATTCCAGCTGCACCAGAGAGCCCACGGGATAGACTCCCATGCACTTGATGAAGTGATCCACCAACTCGGCGTCCAGCTCGTTATTCTCCCCCAGGGCGCGCAGTATGCTAAAGGCCTTCACCTGAGGATAGCCCGCCTTATAACAGCGATTGGCGGTCAAGGCGTCGAAGATGTCACAGATGGCGATCATCCGGCCAAAACGGGAGATCGCTTCGGCACTGACGCCAAAGGGATAACCCTTGCCGTTGAGCTTCTCATGATGCAGCCTGGCGACCTCAAGGCTCAGCGGGCTGATGTTGGGCGTATTCTCTATGATGCGAATGGAGTGATTGGCATGAGTCTTCATCACCTCGAACTCCTCGGTCGTCAACCGACCCGGCTTGTCGAGAATGCTTGGGGGGATCATGATCTTACCCACATCGTGCAGGAAGGCGCCGATCGCCAGCTCACTCACTATCTCTTTATCTATCTTGAGATAGCACGCAAAAATCGTCATCAGCACAGAGACGGCCACCGAGTGTTCCAGCAAGTACTGATCTTTATGGCGAATGTTGATCACGCAGGCCAGCGCATCGGGATTATCGAATATCGCCTCGATAGACTGATCCGTGACCCGTCTCACCGGCTCCAGCGTCAGGGGCACGCCAGCTTGGGCATCGTCAAACAGGCGTCTCTGTATCGCCTTAGACTCGTTGAACAACTGCTTGGCCTGACTCAGTCGCTGTTTAAACAGTCCAGGCGTTTTCGTTAGCTCGGCGGCTTGTTTAACCTTGGCTGGTTCAGCTGGTGTCACACGCTGTTTGCTGCTGTCGACTAACAGCTTCTCAATGCCTTTACGCTTAAAGCCATCGATCACCTGCTGTTTAGTGATCCATCCCTGCTCCGCCAGTTGAAACTTGTTCTTGGGCTGAGTGATCTCAACCACATACATGCCAACGGCCAGTTCAGAAACATCCAGTTCCACTTTCATATGCTGTACGCCTGCCCCCAGGAGGAAATTCGCTGCTTGCTCTGAGACGCCAAGGTTTTCATAAACCTACTTGGAATCATCTGCAAAAATGTAACACAAGCTTAAACAAAAAACTGCGCCTCAATAGCATCAAGATTTGAGACAAATCAAAAATCTCACTAATAATCATTAACATACAAACAACAAATGTGCATTAAGACTAGCCTGACTGCGCAAAAGAGCAACAGCCAGGTCACTTGATTATCAAACACCAGGTGTGCGCTAGCCCAGATTAAGGGAATTTCATCCCAATTGCGCCGCTTTCACCGCGCCCCAACGTTTGCCCCACTCAAGAGGCATGTTACACTGCCAGCCATCTATATCCCTTGTTTGGTGAACTAGCCTACATGAAACAACTGCTCGACTTTTTACCTCTGGTGATCTTTTTCGCCGTCTATAAATTTTTCGACATCTATATCGCTAGCGGCGCCCTGATCGTGGCCACCGCCCTGCAGTTGGTAGTCACCTATCTGCTCTATAAGAAGATAGAGAAGATGCACCTGATCACCTTCGCCATGGTGAGCTTCTTCGGCACCCTCACCTTGGTCTTTCACGACGATGCCTTTATCAAATGGAAGGTCACTGTGGTCTATGCCCTGTTCGCCCTGGCGCTGGCCCTGAGCCAATATCTGAAGAAGCCGATCCTCAAGGGGATGCTGGGTAAGGAGCTTATCGTCGCCGACAAGATCTGGTCGCGGGTCACCTGGTATTGGGTCACCTTCTTCCTCGCCTGTGGCCTGGTTAACATCTATGTCGCCTTTAACCTGTCTCAGGAAACCTGGGTCAATTTCAAGGTGTTTGGCCTCACGGCCCTGACACTGATCAACACAGTGATCACTGTGGTATACCTCTACAAACACATGCCTGAAGAACATAAAAAGGAACTCAAATAATGTGGTACATGATCTCATCTCAAGATGTTGAAAACAGCTTAGAAAAACGCCTTCAAGCCCGTCCTGACCACCTGGCACGCCTGCAGGAGCTCTCTGACGAGGGTCGCCTGATGATCGCCGGTCCACACCCAGCTATCGACAGCGACAACCCAGGCGAAGCCGGCTTCACAGGCTCTCTGGTGGTTGCCGAGTTCGACTCACTGGAAGCGGCGCAGGCCTGGGCAGACCAAGACCCATACGTGGCCGCCGGTGTCTACCAAAGCGTCATCGTAAAACCCTTTAAGCGCGTACTCCCTTAACCAAAATCGCAGGAAGCAAGCACTTGAAAATAGTTTCATTTAACATCAATGGTCTCAGGGCCAGACTGCACCAGCTACAGGCGCTGATCGACAGCCATAGCCCGGATATCATCGGCCTGCAGGAGACCAAGGTCCACGACGAGGCCTTCCCCCTGGCCGAGGTCGAGGCCATGGGCTATCAGGTGCACTACCATGGTGGTAAGGCCCACTATGGCGTGGCCATGCTCTCCAAACTGCCACCGGTCAAGGTACAGAAAGGTTTCCCCACAGATGATGACGAGGCCCAGCGCCGGATGATCATGGGCACCTTTACCCAGGCCAACGGTCGTCAACTGACGGTGCTCAACGGTTACTTCCCCCAGGGCGAGAACATCAGCCATGAAACCAAGTACCCGGCCAAGCGCAAGTTTTACCAGGACCTGATGCTCTATCTGCAGCAGCACCATAGTCCAGATGAAGATATCGCCATCATAGGCGACATCAACATCTCGCCAATCGATTTGGATATCGGCATAGGTGAAGTCAACGCCAAGCGTTGGTTGAAGACGGGTAAATGCAGCTTCCAGCCCGAAGAGCGTGAGTGGCTGCGGACGCTGCTGGACTGGGGATTAGTAGACACCTTCCGTCAGCTGCATCCGACACGCTCTGAGCGCTACTCCTGGTTTGACTATCGCAGCAAGGGCTTCGACGATAACCGCGGCCTGCGCATCGACGTGATCCTGGCAACGCCTTCTCTGGCCGAGCGTCTGACCGAATCTGACGTAGATTATGATCTGCGCGGTATCGACAAGCCATCCGATCATGCGCCCATCTGGAGCTGCTTCAAAGATTAGTTCGTGATGGATCGAAAAAGGCGCCGAGGGCGCCTTTTTTATTGAGTCACTTTTATAGACTATTGATTCATCTAGCTACTGCAGGCGATATTGCGACAGTATTCCATCCAGCTCAGTGGAGGATTGCTGCAGCTCGCTGGCTAGGACGACCGAACGCTCGGCGGTCTCCTTGATGGTCTGAGACTGGTCACGGATCTCATTGAGCTGGGAGGCAATATCACGCGCCGACACGCTCTGCTCCTCCGCCGAAGCCGCGATCTGCGAGCTCATGTCGAACACCTGATCGATAGAATCGGCCATGGTATCCACATCGCTGCCCACTGACTCTATGGCCGCGCGGCCAAGCTCGGCCTGCTCGACGATCTCATGGGTAATATCCGCCAGCTGACCCGAGCCCGACTGCAAGCCCTCGATCATCGACTGTATCTCCACCGTCGCCTGCTGGGTGCGTCCCGCCAGGGTGCGTACCTCATCGGCCACCACGGCAAAGCCACGGCCCTGCTCACCGGCACGCGCCGCCTCGATGGCCGCATTCAGCGCCAGCAGGTTGGTCTGCTCGGAAATACCGTTGATGGTGGTCACCACGGCGCCAATCTCTGTGGCGTTGCCCGACAGCTGATCCACCGCGCTGGAGGCCGCATCAATCTGGCCGGTCAACTGGCCGATACGGCGCACCGCCTCGGCGATACGCTGCTTACTGTCAGCAGCGGCCGTCGCATTATGCTTGGTATGATCTGAGGTGTTGGCCGCGTTATGGGACACCTCTTCGATGGCGGCGGTCATCTGATCCATCGCCACGGCGACGGTATCGAGAAACTGATGCTGGAACTGCGCCAGCTCATCGTTCTGTTTTGCCTGCAGATTAAACTCATCGGAAGCATTGGCGAGCGTTCTGGCGTTGTTGCCTATGGCCTTGACCATCTCACTCATGTTGTCCGCGTTTCTGTCGATCTCCCTGGCGATAAGGCTGAAGTCATCCTTACCGAAGAAATTGAGTCTGAAGGAGAGATCGCCATCGGCTAAGCGCTTGATGGCGATATACATGTCCCACAGGCCGCCGCCCAGGGAGGTGGAGATCCAGTAACTTAGCTGATACAGCGGATAGAGGGCGATAAGGGCGACCCACAGCATCCACCAGGCATCGCTCTTGCCTTCGGCCTCCCAGGCGGTCACCTCCTGGCTCAGCTGCAGATATTGACCGGCGACCGGCGCGCTGGCGGTCACGCTATCACCGCGGCGCGACTGCTCATCGCGAGATGCCAGCCTCAGGCCGTTGTCCTGGGCAAAACGCCCCAGCGCCTCACCACTTAAGCCCATCTGGCTCGCCACCTTGGCATAGGCATCGACGCTCGCCTGTACCCGGGCCGCCGAACCGGCGTGAAGTTGGTTGTTAGCGGCATTAAGGTTCAGCAAGGCGATGGTCAGGGTAATGGCCGTCACCATAGAGCAGACCACCCAAAATTTACCGTTAAGACTGAGTTTGATCAGCAAGGCATCTATCTTTCTAAACTGGATAGCTTTCATGGAAACCCACTTGTTTATCAGGCTAAATTGACAATTTCTTTCGACCTACAGAATCAAGTTAAGCACAATTTTTATTGTTGAGCCTTGATTAGACGTAACTTTATGGCAGGTATGGTCTTGGCGGTAAAAGCCACCATCTGCCCCGTTAGGAGTGTCATGGCATAACCCAGCAGCGCACCTATCACGAGTGGTGGCAGTATGCTTGCCATATCGCCACCCAGGGCGAAGGTGATGCAGCAGCCGATGAAGGCGCCGGGAATGAAGGCGAGTCTTTGATAACTGGCTTGCAGGCACATCAGACTAGTGACGATACCCGTCAGCAGATAACCCACAAGCGGCGTATCGAAATAGCTACCACCGGAGATCACCACCCAGGCCCAGAACACACCGGAGAGATTAGTGAACCAAGTCATTAACACTCCTTGAAAACCCGCCTTTGGCTGAGCGAAGAAAGTGCTACACGCGAGAAAGCCAACCCAAGTGACTAAGTGAAATGCATCGGCGACCCCTGCCCAAACGGCAGCAAGTAGCCCTGCAGATAATGCGACCTGCATACGATTTTCCATGTATGACCCCTCATTACATTGGAATATTATTTTTGGTTAAATTACTCCAAATTGAATGACAAAAACAGGATCTAGGCCAAATAAACCGGATTAAATGTTATTGAATTGAAAAACCGGCACCATTTGTAGTAAAAGAACCAAAAATCGTGTCACAAATGCATAAGAACGGCGAGAAAAAAGCCAGTCGATATAACGACTGGCTCTAATGGTCTACAGCGTATCTATGGATAGCGACTAGATCTTGAAATGATCACTCAGGGGCAGATCGCGAATGCGCCTGCCACTGGCCGCAAAGATAGCGTTGACGATACTGGGCGCGATGGGCGGCACACCCGGCTCGCCCACCCCGGCGGGCGGCGCCATAGATGGCACCAAGATGGTCTCTATCTCGGGGCATTGACTCAGACGCAGCAGCGGATAGTCATGAAAGTTAGACTGCTCTACCCGTCCATCCTTAAAGCTAATGCGCCCCATCAGGGCGATGCTCAGACCAAACATCACGGCGCCTTCGAGCTGAGAGGCCACCCGGTCGGGGTTGACCAGGGTGCCGGCGTCGATGGCGATAACCGTCTTAAGCACCTTAAGCTGCTTATCCTGAGTCACCTCAACTAGGCTCGCGGCCGCCACATAGGCGGTAAAGCTGCGGTGCACCGCAAAGCCCCACCCCTGGCCTGCTTCAGGCTTAGCCATCTGCTTCACCTTCTGCTCCACCGCTGAGATCACCCCTTTATAACGGGCGGTGTCCACAGGGTGACGCTCTAACGTCTCGCCATAGTTGCCATAGTTGAACTGCTGATCGCTAAAGGTCTCCTGCCTGTCCTTACCCAGCAACTCGCGCCACATGGTATAGGTATCCAGGCCGCGTTTGTTCGCCAGCTCATCGACAAACACCCCGATGCCGAAGCCATGCTGAATGTTGCACACAGAGCGCATCCAGCCGATACGGGTATGGGCGCTGGCTTTTACCGACTCACAGCGCAGGCTGTCGATGGCCAGAGGCACATCCACGAAGCCCAGATCCAGCTCGGAGGCGCTGGGTTCATCCACACCCTCGGCGAAGGTAGAACTGATACTGGGGAAGCCAGTGCGCTGCAATATGGCCTCGACCGCCTTGTCGCCGACTCTGGCCTTGAAATACTGGGCGCTGATGGCATGCAGGTAACCATTTTGCAGCTCATCTTCCCGGCTCCAGCACACCTTGACCGGCCGCCCGGTTTTTTGGGACAACAGCGCCGCCTCGACGCAGAAATCTGGCTTAGACTTGCGACCAAAGCCGCCCCCCAGCAGGGTCACATGCACTGTCACCTGCTCGGCCTGCAGCCCCAAGGCTGCGGCAACTGTGCCCTGGGCACTCTGAGGCGTCTGGGTCGAGGCCCAGATCTCGGCGCCCTTGTCGGTCACGCTGGCGGCCGCCGCCGGTGGCTCCATCATGGCATGGGCCAGATAGGGCACGCTGTAGACCGCCTCTATGGTCTTGTCCGCCGGCCAGCTCTGGCTCTGCTCGCCGAGCTGCCTGACGGGCTTGCCACTCTTCTGCACCGCGCGCTTCAGCTGCGCCAGATAAGCGCTGGAATCGTGCCCATGGTTTGGTGAGTCGCTCCAGCTAATATTAAGCGCCTTACGCCCCTGGGCCGCACTCCAGGAGTTAGTGGCCAGCACGGCGACGCCGCCCAGCGGCTGAAAGCTTGGCGCCCCCTGATGTCTCGGCAGGGTAATAACATCCACCACGCCGGCGACGGCGCGTGCCGCCTTATCATCGAGCTTGTCCACCTTGCTGCCCAGCACCGGCGGGCGCACTACGCTGGCATAGAGCATGTTTTCCAGCTGAATGTCGTAACCATACTCGGCGCTGCCGTCTAAAATCGCCTCCATATCCACTATGGTGTGGCCCTTGCCGATATGGGTAAAGGCCTTGGCGGACTTGAGTTTAAGGCCGGTCACCTCGGGCAGCGGCAACTTGGCGGCTGCCATGGCCAGCTCACCGAAGCTGAGGCTGCGGCCGGAGGCCGAGTGAGTGACCTTGTTATCGGCCGTGCTCAGCTCGGCTATCGGCACCTTGAGACGTTCGGCCGCGGCCTGCTCCAGCATGGTACGGGCCATGGCGCCCATCTCACGCATCTTGTCGAACCCCTTGCGTATGCTGCGGGAGCCATCGGTGTTCTGACTGCCGTAGCGTTTGTCCGCCAGCCCCTGCACCACCACTACCTTGTCCCAGTCCGCGCCCAGCTCGTCCGCCAGCACCTGAGGGATGCCGGTGCGGATCCCCTGCCCCATCTCGGAGCGGTGACAGGTGAGATAGACCCTGTCATCTTCGCCGATGGCGATAAACAGGTTGAGGCGCGCCTCGCCGTTTTGGGCCAGCGCCATCGGACTCCAGGCAAGGCCACTGGCTCCGAGGGCCAGACCGCCACCGGCGGCGCCGAACAGCTTTAATACGTCCCGGCGACTGAAATTTTGTACCGCGCTGAACTGACTCATGCCTCGACCTCCCTTTCGCTCACATCCCTTTCGCTCAGATCAAGCTGAGCCGCTGTGCCGCTCGCCTGTTTGATCGCCGCCTTGATGCGGGTATAGGTGCCGCAGCGACACAGGTTGCCCACCATAGCCTCCTCTATCTGGGCGTCGTTTGGCTGAGGATATTGACTCAGCAGCGCCGCCGCCGACATCAACTGCCCCGCCTGACAGTAGCCGCACTGGGGCACATTATTGTCGCGCCAGGCCTGCTTAAGGCCATCGGCCGCCAGCCCCTCTATGGTGGTCACCTGCTTGCCCTGCACCTGCTTTAGGCTGGTCAGACAGGCCCTGGCGGGCTCGCCATCGACATGTATGGTGCAGGCGCCACAGAGTCCGGCGCCGCAGCCATATTTGGTGCCAGTCAGCCCCAGGAGATCCCTGATGGCCCAGAGCACGGGCATATTGGGATCGGCATCTAAGGTGTAATCTTTTCCGTTTATCTTGAGTCCTAGTTTCGATTGGGACATCAGTTTCTCCTTGTTGACCAATAGGCTATGGTTAACGGCCTTGCTTTAATATGAATAGCTTTAATTTGAGTCAGTTGTGTCATTGGGCGCCCGCCTTGCTCCTCGCCAAATACGCCATTAGCTGAGATCGGGTATCGATATCGACGCTGGCATCCTCCATCGCCATGGCGATGAGGCTGCCCTCCTGGTAACGTCGAGACAAGAGGGCCTTGGCGCCGCGATCGCCGCGAAGACTCGACAACGCCTCATAATCGTCAAAATGAAACAGCGCCGGCGCCCCCAGAGTTAACTCATAATAGGCACAAACCCGGGTGTTTGCCCGGGCGCGGGCGCGAAACAGCCCAAGGTAATCATCAGCCCCCAGTAGCAGCTGATCCCCAAGGGCAATCAATAGCGTCTCGGCGCGCTTCGACCTGGCCTCCTTGGCCGCCGCGGCGATAGAGTGACCAAGCCCCCCTTTCCAGTCAGGGTTATGCACTAGCTTAGCCGATGGCGGCAAGCAGGCTGCCACCGCCTCATGGTAGGCACCGGTGATCACACAAAGACTCGCGCCTAATCTGGCTGCCACCTCACTTAGCGCATGAAATTGGTGACCTATCAGGGTCGTCGGGGATGGACCGGCAACGTAATGAGCCACTATGTTTTTAGATTCAGTCGGCTTAGGTTCTGACGAAGCACTTGCTAGGTCATTAGCGATTAAGTCATCACTCGCCAAATCATCATTTGTTAGGGACTGCGCCAGCTTCACGCCGCCGAAACGCTGGCTCTGCCCCGCCGCCAGCAGGGCGATCATCACCTTACCTTGGATACAGGTATCAGGCTTCACGCCATCACCTCTTTGAGGGCGACCCGCTTGGCGCCGTGCAGCACGCCGTGACATTCGGACAATATGGAGAGGGCTATCGAAGATGGCAGCTCGCCCCCCAGGGCCAGTCCGGCCGGCGCCGAGAAATAGGCGTTAAAGCTTGCCGCGTCGAGCCCGGCAAGGGCCAGCACTCTGTCACGCCTATGGCCCGGCCCAAGCAGCGCTAGGTAGCTAAGCTGCTGCGCATGTTGATGAATTGCCGCCAGGGCCTGGGCATCCAGCTCTAGGTTATGCTGCATGACGATGGCGCCATCGAGGCGAGTCCAGAATTTCTTGGGCAGCTCGTTGACCGGTAGCTTGATGATGTTGGCGCCGACAAAGTCATACTCCCTGGCATAGCTGGTGCGACGGTCGACCACATCCACTCGCCAGCCCAGCTGCTGGGCAATCTGACACACGGGCTGGGCGTCCAGGCCGCCGCCGAAGATCGCGATGCGATGACGCTCACGCAGGGGAACGACTAAACTCGCAGACTCACCTTGTACCGACTCACCTGGCACTGACTGGCCTTGCACTGACAGGCCCTGCACTGACTGGCCCAGCACTGACTGGCCCGGTAAAATGCCGGGGCGGGGAAAGTCGCTCAATTGCCAGCCCGCCTTGGCATCATCCAGGGCCTGCTGGCTGGTCCACACCTGGGCGCCAACTGAATCTGAGGAGCCAGCAGCGCTAGGCGACAGCGAAGCATCGACAAGATCTAACTGATAATGGCATCGCCCCTGGCTGGCGAGCGCGGCCTTAAGCGCCTGAAAATTCAGATAATGATTGGCGACGCACAGGGGCACCAGCATGAGATGAACGAGTCCGCCACAGCCCAGCTGATAACTGGCATCGGCCTCGTCGGTGGCATCGTAACAGACGCTGGCGGCCTGCCCCGTCTGGATCACCTTCTGGGCCCGGCGGCGCAGGTCGGCCTCCAGGCAGCCGCCGCTCACCAGGCCGACACTCTTACCCATACCGTGGATCAGCATCATGGCGCCCACCTTTCGATAGGCCGAGCCCTCCACATGGGTCACCACGGCCAGCACCCAATCATCTTGGGGCGCCGCCGACCAGGCGTTGAGCAGATCTTCGATGTGATGTGACATATCCCTGTGTCTCTTAGGCAAAATTAAGGGCTAATGCCTTAACCTAGCAGACACAGAAATAAAAAACAGACTCAAAGCGTTGCAAAAGATTTCACAACGAAAAAACGGCGATTCGAATGAACCGCCGTCTTAAAACAAGTATTTAGAATCCTGATTATCAAGATTAGTTAGTGAGATCAGTTCAGCAGTTGATCCGCCACGAAGGGGTTTTGCTGCCGCTCGGCGCCGAAGGTCGAGATAGGCCCATGGCCGGGAATAAAGCTCACCTCACGCCCCAGCGGCCAGAGCACCTGGGTGATGGAATTTATCAGATCCGTATGACTCGACTGAGGAAAATCGGTGCGGCCGATAGAGCCCTTAAACAGCACATCACCCACCCAGGCCAGCTTGTCGGCCTCACTGTAGAACACGATATGGCCCGGCGTATGCCCAGGGCAATGCAGCACTTCCAGGGACTGTGCGCCCACTGTGACGCGATCGCCCGAAACAAGATACTGGGCCGGCTCGAAGGCGGCCACGGGCAGAAAACCAAAGTGCTTGCTCTGTTGCGGCAGGGTCTCAAGCCAGAAGGCATCGTCCTTATGGGGGCCTATGATGGGCACACCCGCCGCGTCGGCCAACGCCTTGGCGCCGCCCACATGGTCGATATGCCCATGGGTGAGCAAGATCTTCTCCAGGGTCAGGCCGTGATGGGCCAGCTGCTGCTGGATCCGCTCTATGTCGCCACCCGGGTCGACCACGGCCGCCTGTTTGGTTTTTTCACACCAGATGATGCTGCAATTTTGCTGAAATGGCGTCACAGGCACAATTTGATACTTCATCTTATTCTTTCCACTTTCATCCACCCCGGCATAGGTTAAATCATCGGGTTGGGATTCTCTAACGGCACTGACAAAAAGATTGATCTAGGATAACCTATCCGCGTCATTTAGTACCCTATTGCCTGACATTAGCGCACATTTATTCATCAAAAAGCATTACCAACAAGAATCAATTAAAGGCTCATCATGTCCGATCTACAACGCCTCGCCGGCATCCATTGCCGCAAACACTTTTTTTCGCTGCCATTGGATCACCAAGCCCCAGATGGCGAGTGCATCACTGTCTTCGCCCGGGAGTTAGTGGCGCCTGAACACACAGATAGCAATCTGCCTTATCTGGTCTACTTCCAGGGTGGTCCGGGCTTTGGCGCCATCAGACCCGCGGCCAACGGCGGCTGGATAAAGCGCGCCCTGCAGGAATATCGCGTCTTGCTGCTGGATCAGCGCGGCACAGGCCTCTCGAGCCCGATCAACTATGCCTCACTGGCCCATCTGGACTCACAAGCCCAGGCCGACTACCTCAGCCATTTTCGCGCCGACAGCATCATCCAGGATGCCGAGCTTATCAGGGCACAGCTGATTGGCGATGAGAAGTGGAGCATACTCGGTCAAAGCTTCGGCGGCTTCTGCGTGCTGAAATACCTAAACGATGCGCCCCATGGCCTGCATGAAGCCTATATCACGGGCGGCATCCCTTCGCTGACCCGCAGCGCCGATGAGGTCTATCAGGCCACCTACAAGCGAGTGCTGGCCAAGAACCAGGACTTCTTCGCCCGTTTCCCAGACGCGCAAGCACTGGTTAAACGCCTGGCCGCCTACCTGCAACAGAACGAGGTGCGCATCGCCACTGGCGAGCGTCTCACGGTGGAGATGCTGCAACTACTTGGGATCAACATAGGCATGGAGCAAGGCGGCGAGCCCGTCTATTACCTGCTGGAACAGGCCCTGATAGAGACGACCCAGGGCACTCAGGTCAACCCACTGTTTTTGGCTCACTTCTGCCAGCTGCTGGACTTTAACACCAACCCCATCTTCGCCCTGCTGCACGAGAGCATCTATTGCCAGCAAGACGCCTCGAGCTGGGCGGCCCATAGGGTAAGACAGACTTATAACGAGTTTAACTATCAGGCGGACAAGCCCTTCCTGTTTACCGGTGAGATGGTCTACCCCTGGTTCTTCGACCAGTTCACTAACCTCAAGCCGCTGAAACACGCGGCGCACCTGCTGGCCGACAAGGCCGACTGGCCCATGCTGTACGATCCCGCCAAGCTGGCCGACAACCAGGTGCCTGTGGCCGCGGCCATCTACAGCGAAGATATGTTTGTGGAGATGAATTACAGCCTGGAGACGGCGGCTCAGGTGGGTAACCTGCAGTACTGGCTCACCTCTGAATATGAGCATAATGGCATCCGTATGGATGGTGAGCATATTTTGGATAGGTTGATTGGGATTAATCGAGGGGAACGACTCAGGTAAATCTTCTAGGGGGCGTATCGCTCGCCCCTTTTCCCTGCTCTATCTCTTGATCATTTCCTGTTTCATTCGGCGGCTCGAACATCGAGGCTTTTTCACATTTCTAGCATGATTACTTTCGCCGTTGGTGGTGTTGGCGTTTGTTGAGATGATTTGAAGGTCGCACCTTCATGGCTGTTAATTGCCTGCGGCAGGCTTATGTGCAGATACGCCTGTGAGACGCCGTGAATAAATCCCTTTAGGCTCTACCGAAACATCCCTGTTTCGGAAGCTCACCGGCGTATCTACACTCGGTATCCAACGTCTCTTCGATTTGGCTTCATTTGCTACGGGTAGTAATTTGTAACTGTTCATTTGTTAAGTGAATTGGGAGTCGAACCTTTATCTCTATCAGTTGCTGCCGCAGGTGCGGTTACATTTGCTACACGCCGACTCTTTGTTTTAAAGGGAGTCCTCCATGGAGGCTCGACGATGGCATCTGACCTACATGGATATTGGGAATGCCAAAAAATGTTAGGAACATTTTTGGCCCTGCCATCGACGTCCGCAAATGTATCTACACCGAGTATCTATCGTTTCTTCGATTTAGCTTCATCTGTTTCTCGTTGATATAAGCTATTATTTTTAAGGAAAACAGCGCATAAAATATGACGCGTCATGTTGAATACCAACTATAGATTAGATTAAAGTTTCACCAGTCAAGGACAGAGCTAGGCCAACTCGATTCAAACATCGACTACGCCATACAGGGAATGAAAAAACCAACAAGCACCAATCAAATCCCTCAATAAGTTAACTCTGACCCCATTGAATTAAGAAAACAGCCGGAAATCAGGCGGCTGTGCTTTATGGACAGTCTTGGCACATTAACACAGTGGAGCATTCAGTTTGATTAAGTTAAGAATGTTAGAGGCGTTGTGTTCGCTATTATTCGGCGCTGCACTGTTTTACAGTGCAGCGCCCGGGGATACTGGTGTCTCTTTTTTCCCTATGTTGCTGGATTTGGAGCCGCTCTACATATGCTTTGCTATCTGGCTGATATTATCCGGTCTTATCGCTTGGTATTTCGGGCCTGCTAAATGGCCGAATATGTTGATTTTTGGGACCATAGGCATGTTGTCTATTGTCGTGTTATATCCTGTTGAAAAAAGAGTCTATCAGCCCCCAAGCAAGATAGTTGCCGCGGCGAAACAGTATTTGGATGACAACAATGTCTTATATAGCGATTTCGAGGCAATTGAACGGACTAGAAGCTTGTTTGATCCTTTTAGACCTCATTATTGGACTATTAGTGTTTACGCCAATAATAAATTTCCCAGTGAAGTAGAAACTGATGATTCCTGGGATCTAGAAAAGCATGGGCAGTTTGCGGTGTATGTTAGAGAATCATTTTGGGGAACTCTGGATATTAAAAGTGGAACATGGTCATCCGATCCCTCATTTTTTTGGCATAAGAAGTAAATTGCATAAATTATGGATACCATCCAACAACACTTCAACATCACTCAAGCCCGTCTCTAGAGCGCAAAAGAAATTAATCGGGCTAGCCATATGATATGTGGAGTCAGTGATATGTGGGGTCAGAGTATACTTTATTTGATTACCATATTTTTCCTCACCCCCAGCTTTAGAGTTCATGCTCTATCGCATTTCTAGCATGATTACTTTCGCCGTTAATGGGATTGGCGTTTGTTAAGGTGATTTGAAGGTCGTACCTTCATTGCTATTAATTGCCTGCGGCAGGCTTATGTGCAGATACATTTGCTACACGCCGTAAATCCGTCCGTGGAGGCTCGACGATGGCATCCCTGCCATCGACGTCCGCAAATGCATCTACACCTAGTATCTATCGTTTCTTCGATTTAGCTTCATCTGTTTCTCTTTGATGCAAGCTATTATTTTTAATACAGAAAGCGCATTAAAAATGTGACGTGGCATGTTGAATACCAGCTACAAGATAGATTAAAGTATCACCAATCAAGGACAGAGCTAGGCCTACTCGAATCAAACATCGACTACGCCATTCAGGGAATGAAAAAAACCAACATTCGCCAACCAAATCCCGCAAAAAGTTAACTCTTACCCCATTTATTTCTTTCACCATTAACGCGATGAAAAATTCCAGAGAACCGCGATTCATTGCCGTAGAACTTGACTGATACTACGCGTATAAATCGATCTTCCCGCAGGAGACGAATAGCTAAGCTGTTACTAGCCCCAATCGTCACCAGAAGGGACAAGACGTTGCGCAACACACTTAGGCATGATGAAACCGCCGATAAGAGGGAAGCACGACTGAAGGCGATGGATGTGAAATAAAGTAGATTGAAGCTATAACAATACTATCAGACAGACGTTTTATTATTAAATAACAGTGCTTTACTAATTAATGACTTTACTTTAACCTGCAATTGGTTACAAAGGGGAAGATTATTTATGCAGTACAGTGACTACACGGCAACAAACCTCGCAAGGGCAATCGATAGTCTAGACCGAAGAACGATCTACGACTACCCAACAAAAACAACCAAAAGCAGATTGAGAATCCTTCAAGTTACGTTACCTGAAGGGCCAATTTTGATAGAAAGAATAACCACACCCAAAGGGAAAAAAGAGCAAAAGAAAGAAGAGATCAGTATTTCCGTGGATATGATCCAGCGCCTGGCCAATGCGATCAAACCAAACAGGCCTGTTAACGTGGATCGGGTATTCGGTGGTAGTTATAATACGCGCTCAGCTTTAGAAACCTTGTTGTTACACACTGAGTATTTCTATCTGTGTTACCCAGGCAGAATTCAATACGTTGGTCAAAGCACTAAAATAAAAAACGGCCACAAACATCTCATTTATTGTCCAGATAACCCACATAGCGCAGGGATCATCGAAACACAAGAAGTACATAGTATGTGTATTATCGAAGCAGACCGAGATATTCAAATTGATGCACTTACATCTAATAAACCACAGCTTAAAGGAGCAGAGGCGGAGCTACAACGCGAGCACGAACAGATGCAGGTACTCTTGGTAAAATGCGCCGAAGCGCTTGGGTTGAAGGCATGGATTGCCAAGAATGATCATGGTGTCCAATACAATGGGAAGCGACTTATCGAGCAAGAAAACGTAATCAAAGACCTACGGAAAGTCGCAGCACTGCAAGGTTATATGGGAGCACCAAAAGCTGGGGAACTCATCGATTGCATTTGGTTCGATAAGGAAGGCCGAAATATACCGGCAATCATTGAGATCGAGCACAGTACCGGGGTTACTTCCGGACTAACCCGGATGAAAGGATTTATGGAAGCAGCTCCACGGCTGATGGATATGACCTATGTTATAGCGGCGCCTGATGACAAATACAGAACAAAAATCAACCAGAAAGCCAACGAACCCCAATTCAGAGAGCTGAACATTAAGTACCTACCTTACTCAGCAATTCTTGATTTATACCACCTAACAAGACGGAGTATGTGTGGGATAGACAATATCAAGTTCCTGCATACATTTTTAGAAGATCCATTAGCAGGCTGAAAAAGCTTCGCCTTAAATGCGAAGCTTCCTCGGTCAAATTAAGAAATAACTCATTTTATTCGATGAATAAAATCATTAATAGTCTTAGCTACCCCCAAAGCCGCAACATACGGTACACCATTACCAATGGTCTTGAACTTATCGCTCAACGTCATGGTGGCAGGCAGCTCAAACTCTTTAGGCAGAGACTGGATAGCCAATGCCTCTGCAGCACTTAAACGACGGGCTTCGTAGGGATGAAGGTGAACTTCGTTATTGCCATACGCAGCCGTCGGAGAGTAACGCCAGCGGTGCAGGCGCTTGAACGACTTTTTACTGGTATCACCTTCATCGACAAGCTTGAACTTCTCTGACTTAGGCTTGAAGAAAGCATCTGCATTGGGGTGGTTGAGAACATCGTTTTTCTCAAACCAATGCTCTATCGTCAACGGTTGGATAACACCTTCGGGCATAGGGGATTCAACACTTTCGTTAAACCGTGCAATCTCCGGCCATGACGGTACTTTCAGCGCCTCGTCACGCCCGTATTCCATATGGGACTCCCAGTCGAACAGCGAGTCTGGAATGGCCATTGCTTCAAGAGATTGAGTATCAAGCTTGGAAGCTACATTCTCCTTCCTGATCCCGAACATCAAAATACGGTCACGATCCTGTGGTGCGCCATACTGGATACAATTCACCAGATGGTCGGTCAGCACATACCCCGCATCACGCAGATCAGATTTAAGCTGCTCGTAAAATTCGCGGTGGCGCTTGGTGCGCCAAAGGCCCTTAACGTTTTCGAACAAGAAAAAGTCCGGCTTGTGCTGGATAATAGCATCCACGTAGGTACGCGAAAGGCGCCCATTTTCACCCTCGTGCCCCTTGTTCTTACCTCCTACGGAAAAATCAGGGCAAGGCGGGCCGCCAATAAAACCGACCATTTCACGCTTAGACTGTAGCTGACTGACTTGATCCTTTAGCCGCCCAACATATTCACCGTCACCGATGAACTCCTCGATACTACAATGGTAATGGCCAAACTTAGGCTCAGGCAAAGACATGACCTTTCGCGAGTGTTTGTATGCGTCAAGGAACGGCAGGTGATATTCATTCACAGCCGCTGTTTCAAACCCAGCCTTCTCGAACCCTAAATCCAGAAAACCTGAACCTGTGAAAAAAGAAAATATACTCGCCATAAAAAGCCTTAAAACAATAACCAAAGCGATAACAAGGATGGGGGATTCTACACTGTATGTACGTACAATACAAAGGTGCTAATACTAGCCTAACATACCTTTTTCTTAGACCTTCACTATTCCTTCCTTAGCTGTCTTCCAGCTCTTATGACACATGACGGCCAGATCACATATAGTACACTGCGAAGGGGAGCATGGCTTGGATATGTCGAGGCAGAGTAGACTTTATTTGATTACCATATTTATCCTCAACCTCGCCCAGATTTAGACTCCTTGCTCTATCGCATTTCTGTCCAAGAATATTTTAAAGCTGGACTGTCCTGTAACGTCAAATCGAAGAGACGATAGATACTGGTGTAAACACATTTGTGACCTTCCTATGTATGCCAAAAAATGTTCCCGACATTTTTTGGTATTCCCTCTTTCCTTGAAGGTCAGATGCCGAGGTAGAGCTCACAGGGAAGTGCTCGAACAACATCCATGTCTAAAGGCCAGTTCGGCATCCATGCCTCTCGTTCGTATGCACGAAGCTAGGCTTCACTCACCGTATCACAAATGTGTTTGCACATGGGGCCTGCTGCAAGCAATTCAACACCATGAGGGTCAAGGCTAGCATCGGCGAAGTAAAAACCTTTACGGCTAGATGTTTCAAGCCAAAAAGAAAAAGCCTTCATTCGAAGGCTTTTTCTAATCAAAAACAACTTACGGCAGGTCTATGCCGGGAAATCACTCGAGCCAGGCGTAGGTGTCTAGGGCGAGGATCTGTAGTTCGATGCTTTGGTGTAGTCGCAGAGGGGGCTTGGTGGCCTCATTAACTCCGTCGCCCTGCCCTGCGCCTAGGGCGACGTAGAAGGGCATCAGGTGTTCTATGCTGGGGTGGTTGAACCGGGCGTGTGGGGCCTGGCGCTCGACATCCAGCAGAGCGGGCAGATCTCCTTGGGAAAGCTTATCGGCGATCCAATTCACGAAGCTCTGCATCTTTTCTACCTTCTGCGGGTCGCCGGGGCGGCGAAACAGCTCGCCCAGGTTGTGGCTGATGCCGCCCGAACCCAGCACCAATACGCCGTCAGTGCGCAGGGATTTTATCGCCTGTCCCAGGCGGTAGTGATAGTCAGCGCCCTGGCGGCTGTCGATAGAGACCAGCACCAAAGGGATATCCGCCTCGGGATAGAGACGGCAAAGCGGCGTCCAGAGGCCGTGATCCCAGCCAAGCTTGTCATCTAACTCGGCGTCAAACCCGGCGGTTTGCAGAAGATCCGCGACCTCGGCGGCCAGCTTAGGTGCGCCAGGGGCCGGATAGTTAACTTGGTAGAGGGCGTCGGGAAAGCCATAGAAATCATGCACTGTGCGCGGGGCATCGTTTGAGGTGATACGCACCTTGCCACCTATATCCGTGTGGGCCGAGAACACCAGTATCGCCTTGGGCCTTGGCAGCAGCTGGCCCAGCTCGGCGAGAAAAGCGGCGTTGTCGCTGTCATCCAGGGCCAACATGGGCGAGCCGTGGGAGACGAACAGGCTCGGCATTACACCTGCACTGGTTGCAGTCTTTAGCCGCTCACTCACTTCAACGGAAATCTGTCTTGAACTCATATTTGTGCTCACTTTTAAACTCTTTACTGAACTCATAAGCTAACCTGGGGCCGACAGGCACTATGCCTGTTGGATTCAGCGCCTTGATCGAATAATAACCCTGCTTGATATGCTCTATGTTGACCGTGGCGGCGATGCCATCGAGGGCATAGATGCGCTGCAGATAGGCCTGTAGCTGCGGCTTCTGGGCGATCAGCTCACGGTTGCACTTGAACAGGCCATAGTAGGCGACATCGAAGCGCACCAGGGTCACGAAGGCGCGAATATCCGACTCGGTCAGCTGCTCGCCAAGCAGGTAGGATCGACCATCGCTCAGGGTCTGCTCCAGCTCATCGAGCAGGCTAAAGATGCCTTGATAGGCCTCTTCGTAGGCAAACTGACTGGTGGCAAAGCCCACCTTGTAGACGCCATTGTTTAACTCGTGATAGAGACGCTCATTCAGGCTATCGATAGCTTGATGCAGCCCCTCTGGATAGAGGTCCAATGCCGGATTTAGCGCCGAGTCGGTAAGGTGATCGAAGGCGGTGTTTAACATGCGTATGATGTCTGCCGATTCGTTATTCACTATCACCTGGCGCAGCTTATCCCAGAGCACGGGTACGGTCGCCCTGCCGGTAAAGCGTGGATCCACCTGGGTATAGAGCTGATGCAGATACTTGTGGCCATTTAGGCTGTCGCTGTCACCAGCTACCTTGCTATCAGGCGCGCCGCCAAACTGCCAGCCCTGCTCCGAAAGCACGGGGTTGACCACGCTGACGCTGATATGCTCGTTAAGGCCCTTGAGCGCCCGCACCATCAGGGTACGTGAGGCCCAGGGGCAGATATAGGCGACATAGAGATGATAGCGGCCAGACTCCGCCTTGAAACCGCCCTCACCCGTAGGACCTGCCTCGCCTGTCGGTGTTATCCAGTTGCGAAAGCTAGAGATCTGACGCACGAAACGCCCCTCATCATCCTTCGCCTGCACCGGCTGCCAATCTCCATTCCAACGACCATCGACTAACATCTGCTTCTCCTTCTAAACCCGTAACAGGATGCGGGGCATAGTCTCCTACACCCGCCCCTACCGTAAAATTGGCTAACCTTAGAGACGACCGGTCAGTAGCTTGTCGACCGAGTAGCGTCCGCCGCCCTGCACCGCCAGGGATAGCGAGGCCGCCAGCAATATCAAGGCAAACTCGTAGCCATTGTTAGAGACAAACAGGCCATTGCCCACGTGCAACGTCATGGCCACCGCCATGGTGAAGGCGGTCAGCGCCGCGGCGGGACGGGTCAGCAGACCCAGCACCAGTGCCAGACCTCCGAAGAACTCGGCGCTACCGGCCAGCAGGGCCATCAGGTAACCGGGTTCGAAGCCGACGCTGGCCATCCACTGTCCAGTGCCTTCCAGGCCATAGCCGCCGAACCAGCCGAACAGCTTCTGGGCGCCGTGAGCGGCAAAGATGAGTCCTAGGGGTAGACGCAGTACCAAGGGGGCCAGTCCTACATCGCTGTTAAGTAGTTTGATTAACGTTTGCTTGTTCATAATGCTCTCCTCAAAGATGTTTGGTTTGCAGCCTTTGGCTTGGATTAGGTATTAGCCATTCGCTGCCGATGAGGTAAATGTAGCTCTCAACGTTAAATTGATAAACATCACTATCATTTAATGATTAACAACAAAATGGCGATAATTGGCCTGGACGGCAGATGAGCTTGGGCTCGGAAAGCTTGAGAACGAGAAAGCTGGTTAATGCAAGAAAGCTAACTAGAGCGAGAAAGTTGGCCAGAGCGAGAAAGCTGGCTAATGCGAGGAAGCAGGCGTGAGCCAGCTAGTCGTCTATCGCATCCCAGTAAGGGGTCTTGCCATAGTATTGGCTCAGGGCGTCGACGAAACAGCGCACCTTGCTGGCGAGAAACTTACGGTGCACATAGACGGCGTACAGGCCGAAGGGCTCTGGCGTGTAGTCGATGAGGATCGCTTTGAGCTTACCACTACGCAGGGCCTTGCTCACCAGAAAGGTGGGCTGCACCACAATGCCGCGACCGGCGATGGCGGCCTCCACCAGCATGTCGCCGTTGTTACAGGCCAGATCGCTTGGGATCTTCAGCGCCGAGAAGTGCTCGCCGAAACGACCGAATGCCGCGCCAAGATCCGAATAGCTAAAATGCAGGTAGTTGTGATGGATAAGATCCGCCGGGGTCTTGGGCTCACCGCGCTCGGCAAGATACTCGGGGGAGGCGCAGACAACCAGCTTGATCGGGGTGAGCTTCTTGGCGATAAGCGAAGAGCTTGAGAGCTGACCGATGCGCAGCGCCACATCGACGCCATCCTCCAGCAGATCCACCTTCTTGTCCGTTAGGGTGATATCCAGCCTGACATCCGGATGTTGCTGCTGAAACTGCACCAGGGCACTGGGCAGATGGTGAATACCGAAGGACATGGGGGCGCTGACCTTAAGCAGACCCGAGGCGGTCTCGCTGAGGTTGGTCAGGGCGTTGTCCATCTCCTCGATATCGATAAGCACCTGCTGACAGCGCTCGAAGTAGGCCCTGCCCGCCTCGGTCACGTTGACCCGCCGCGTGGTGCGATTGAGCAGACGCACCTTGAGATGCTCCTCGAGCTGAGACACATACTTGCTGACCAGCTGTGAGGAGAGCCCTAGCCTGTCTGCCGCCTTGGTGAAGGAGCCCTCCTGCACCACGGCGGTAAAGGCCTTCATGGTATCGATTCTATCCAAGATAAGCTCCCCTATTCGTTCTTAATCAGTCGCCAAATTAGTCATCAGATGTTGATAATCAAAGACAAAGTAGCCTATTTACTAGAATAACTGAAGGTAATTGCTGGGAAATTGCGGGGAAGAGGCAAAGAAAAAGCAAAGAAAAAGGCCACAGCAGCGGGAGCGTGCGCTGTGGCCCTTGTCCCCAGACTCGGCACTGGGCGCCCTAGCCGAACTTGGCTAACGTTTCATCTTAGGGTACTTAAACTCATGACACTGGTTACAGTACACCTTGCTCTCCTTGTGCTCCTGATGACAGTAAGTACAAGGAAGATCGCTGCCATAGTGCAGGCTGTCGTGGGGGTTTGGCTCAACGCTGTGGCCTGCCCCCTCGGGGCGCTTGGTCAGCTCCGCCATCTCGGCCGCCGTGCCGTGGCAAGACTCGCAAGCACTCATCTTAGGAATGCTCTTGCGTTTCGCCTCCCCATGACAGGCGCTGCACTCGATCTTGCCCTGCTCGTTGGTCATGATCTCTTGGTGATAGTCTTTTAACTTCATGGCCTGTGCGCCCGGCGCGCTCAGTAGCGCCGCCAAACAGAGGACCGATAATACTCTTAACATCTTGAATCCTTATTGTGGGGCGACCAGCGCCCCAGCTAATAACTTGCTTAGGCTAACGCCCAATCCATCAGTACTTGACGATGAAGTCGTGTGACGCCTGAATGTCTGGCGTGAACGGACGGTCAAGCTCGACGAAAGGCACCTGCTGACGATACGCCTGGTACATGGCTTTAGTCGCCTTACCTAGCTTAAGGTCGGCGTTGTCGGCCTTGCGCAGGTCGACCGCCTGGGTAGAGTGCAACAACTCCAGGCCATACATGGTGTTGATGTTGTCGACTATCTGGATCAGGTTGTCGCTCGCCAGCTTAAGGTTGGTAAAGGTGTCTTCGATGTTACCGGCGATCTGAATGCCGTCGAATGACACTGGGGTTGCCAACATCTTGTTACGCACCTGCATATCCACGAAGGTCTTCTGGATGGCGCCGAAGGCGTGACCATTGTTACCCGGCGCGCTCAGGAAGCGTGGCAGATGGGTAAAGTGATCGTCCGACAGGTGAATGGTGCGCATGGCGCTATTGTGAGACACATGGGTCAGGGCCACACTCAGTTGCTGCACCGCCAGGGCCACAGGGAGCGGCTCGAAGTTAGTAGTCGGGAACACACCGCCCTTGCCTTCGACCAGATACTTGGCCACCTGAGAGTTTTCGGCGTACTGCTTGCTTGCGCCCAGGATCACCCCAGGGTTATCGTCTGAGTGGTTGATCTGAATGTCGATCACCTGACCGAGATCAGACAGCGCCTTCTGGGCACTCGCCAGGGTATAGGCGGTGGTGCGATAGCTCAGCGGGTCTTGCAGCGGACGCTCGCTGTTGAGATCCCACAGGTAGCTGCCAGAGAGTGAGCCCAAGATATCCTCAGTGGTCGCCTTCAGATAAGGGAAAGGACGAATATCATTGGTCTGTGGCAGGAATGGCGCCACGTTACCGTTTAGCCCTTCCAGGCTCAGGCCAAACACGGTTGGCGAGACCTGCAGCAGATGCTCGGCGTCCTGATAACCTTGCATGGCGTAGGCCACGGCGACCGAGTTGTTCGACAAAATAGAGAGCGCATCTTTACCGATAGGCTTAAGCGGCTTGACGCCTGCCTTGCTCATCGCATCGACACTGCTCATGCGCTTGCCTTGATAGAACACGTCCCACTCGCCGATCATCGCCAGGCCCACGTGGGATGCCAGCAAAATGTCCGCCTCGCCTACTGTGCCCAGCGATGGAATCACAGGCGTGATCCCCTTGTTCAGGTAGGCCTTGTAGATCTCGGCCACATAGGGCTGCACGCCGGTGTGACCAGACAAGATGGTATTGAGGCGTACCGCTAGGGCGACACGGGTGAGTCGCACCGGCATCGGCTCGCCAACGCCCGCGCTGTGTGCTCTTAGGGTGCTGTAGTTAAAGGATTTAGAGGCCGCCATCACCTCGGCGCTTAGCTCGCCGTTGGCATCGAACAGCTTGTGGTCCTTGTTCAAGCCAACGCCTACTGTGAGACCATACACAGGCTTACCCAGACGCGCCGCTTCCATCAGCAGATCGTGAGCCTTCACCAAAGCGGAGGCCGCCTGAGGCGCGATATCTACCTTGGCACCATCGGCGATTGCCCAGGCCTGAGCCTGAGTCAGATGCTGACCGTCCAGCACCACGGTATCGCTTGCCATGGCGGCGCCAGAGGTCATCGCCAGGGCGCTAGTTGCCAGGGCGGTAGTTGCCAACAGAGTGTTTACTTTTTTCATCATCAATTCCTTAATATTTTTCTCGGCTGCACACCTGTGCTAAGCCTGTTTTAATTCGATTGCCGCGCTCGCCGCGCAGATACGACCGGCGTTTCTGCCCGTCACCACACCTTCTGCCACGGCGCAGGCGCCGAGACGGCTCGCCCCATGGATGCCACCCGTCGCCTCGCCGGCGGCATACAGGCCGTCGATCGGCTCGTTGCTCACCAGATGCAGCACCTGAGACTGGGTATTCACCTTCACGCCGCCCATGCAGTAGTGCACCTTGGGCCACATGCGCACGCCGTACCAAGGGCCCTCTTCCAGCGCCATGGCCTTCTGCATGGGGCGACCAAACTCCTTGTCTTCGCCGGCTTTTACCGCGTCGTTCCAGCGCGCCACCTGGGCCTTCAATGCCTTGGCGGGGATCTGATACAGAGCCGCTAACTCTTCCAGGGTGTCCGCCTTCTGGATCACCTTGTACTTAAGGCCCCACTCCAATGTCTGGGCCTGGGCCGCGCCCTTGGCATTGGTAAAGCCCACGGGATAGACGGGATTACCCTGGTCATCACGGCGGGTCATGATGGCATCGGCGCGAGCCTTACGGTCGGCCAGCTCGTTGAAGAAACGCTCGCCGGTACGCACATCCACCACTATGCCGCTTGGATAGGTGGCGATGGTGTTGAACTGAGAGGCGGTGCCGAAGCCCTTCTCGTCCGGTGATGCCCAGGGGCCGAGCTGGATCTGATCCAGATGGATCGGGTTGGCGCCGATCAACATCATCTGCTTGAGGGCCTCGGAGGTCGCGCCGGGATGGTTGGTCGAGTCGAGATCGCCATTTAGTTCAGGCTGCTGCATTTGACGATACTCGAGATCGCGGGAGAAGCCGCCGGTGGCCATGATCACCCCTTTGCGTGCGCCGATAAGACGTATTTTACCCGTGCGCTCCTGCGGGAAATAATAGCCATCGCGAACTTGGACACCGATCACGCGACCGGCCGGATCTTTCACGAAAGATTCGAGCTTGGTCTGATTTCGCATCTCGATACCATGCTGCTTCGCCGCCTTGATCAGGGGGCGAATGATGCCGGCGCCAGAGCTCTGCACCGTCTGTAACACGCGCGGCAGCGAGTGGCCACCGAAGTGCTGCACAAAAGGCTTCCACTCGACGCCATAGGCCTCCAGCCACTGACAAGACTCGGCGGTGCCGTTACACACCAGCTTGAGCATCTCGACATCGTTCATGCCGCGACCCGCCTTGAGCATGTCGGCCACCATGGTATCGACCGAATCCTTGATCCCTTCCTTGGCCTGCAACTTAGAACCGGCCACCGCCATGGCGCCGCCATTGATGGTGGAGTTGCCGCCAAACACGGGCATCTTGTCGATCACCATGACGCTGGCACCGGCCTCTTTGGCCTGCAGCGCCGCCGACATGCCGGCGAAACCGCTGCCGATCACCAGCACATCGACTATCTCATCGAACCTGGGCGGCGTGTCACCACTACACTCGGCCGCCTGGGCGCTCATGGCACCCAGTCCCGCCACACTGACGGCCATCGCGGCGCCGCCTTTTAACAGCTGGCGACGACCCGGGCTTATCAGATCTTTCTGTTTCATTTTTAATTTTCCTTTCGACCATTTGAGCAAAGTAGAATCGGGGGAATTCGCCTCGATTTCATGCAGATAAGATTGCACCCGGCATGCCAACTACCTAAAAAGAGGGGGATAAGCAACAATTTATGAAGGGGGGCACAGAATCACGAAATATGATGATCTACAATCACGAAACTTCGTGATCACCGTGACATTTCAATGCAAAAACAATTCTATTTCGAAGCCACCCAGCGACTCTGTAGCAGCCTGGAGCTGGAGCAGTCCCTGCGGGCCTACTTCGAATATGTCAGGCAACACCTGCCCATCGACGGCATCTACCTCAATATCTACCGCCCCGAATATGGCGACATCCAGTTTCTGGCCCATGTGGATGAGGCGCAGACCACGGCGCTGAATAAACAGGTGAAGATCTCCGCCGAGATGCAGGCCCTGCTGAGCCAGCCCGACCGTCCGGTGATCCGCATAATCAACGATCTCGAGCACGATCAGGTGACAGGCTTCGTCGCGCCCCAGGTGATCCCCAATATCCAGTCGGTAATTCTGCTGCGCATGCTCAGCGGTAACACCCATCTGGGGGTGGTGGGTTTCTATGCCAAGCAGAAGGCGCAGTTTTGTCATCGCCACGCCGAGCTTATCGAGCCCCACAAGGACACCCTGTCGCTGATCACCGCCTTTAATCTCAAGGGGCGTAATCTGCTCAGGGCCAATCAGGCGCTCACCCAACAAAACCGCCTACTCAAACAGGCCTTCAACCCCTGCGGGGTGATCGGCGCCGATTCTGGCCTCAAGCGGGTAATGACCCAGGTGGAGGCGATCGCCAAGCTGCATACCAGCGTGTTGATTCTGGGGGAAACCGGCTGTGGTAAGGAGGTGATCGCCAACGCCGTTCACTGCAAGTCACAGCGGGCCGACAAGCCCTTCATCAAGGTCAACTGCGGCGCCATCCCAGAGAGCCTCATCGACTCTGAGCTGTTTGGCTATGAGAAAGGCGCCTTCACCGGCGCCGAGCAGCGTAAGGCAGGTTTCTTCGAACAGGCCAACGGCGGCACCATCTTCTTAGACGAGATCGGCGAGCTTCCCCTGTCGGTACAGGTACGCCTGCTGCGGGTGCTGCAGAACGGCACCATCACTCGGGTAGGCGGCTTCGATGCCATCAACCTAGATATTCGGGTGATCGCCGCCACCCACAGAAACCTGCAGGCCATGGTGAAGAAGCAGACTTTTCGTGAGGATCTCTGGTATCGCCTGGCGGTCTTTCCTATCGAGATCCCCTCGCTGCGTCAACGCCGCTCGGACATTCCCCTGCTGGTGCAGCACTTTATCGAGGTGCTGGCGGCCAAGTTTAATCTGAACAAACTGCCCAGGGTCAGCAGTGAACAACTCGACAGCCTGAATCACTACCACTGGCCGGGCAACGTGCGTGAACTGATCAATGTGCTGGAGCGGGCCATGATCGAAGCCCCCGAGGGACCGCTTAACTTCAACCTGACTCAGGTGGACAAGGTGGAACCCGCGGCCAGCGGCAAACATGAGACCATCATTATCGATCCCAGCCACGCCAGCGATAAACTGGTGCCCCTGGATGTGATGGTGAGTAAGTATATCGCCCATGCGATGCGGATCACCGGCGGTAAACTCTATGGGCCGGGCGGCGCCGCCGAGATGCTGGACATCAACCCCAATACCCTGCGCAGCAAGATGAAGAAGCTGGGGCTGTGCTAATTGCTTTGGCATTAGGAGCTTAGTGTTAGAAACTGGCGCTAGGCTTTTAAATATCAGAGACCAAAAAAAAAGCACTCCGAGGAGTGCTTTGAACCTTGCAGGGAACAATCAAACTAGAAGAAGTAGCGGATACCGACGGCGTAGCTGTTGTCTTGTGCCGCCTCGAAGCCTTTATCATCCATGTCGCTGAAGTCGAACTTGGCTTCGGCAAACATCACGGTATCGCGGCTGTAGCGATAGTGCAGGCCTAGCACGGCAAACTGACGTGTCCAGTTACCCTTGATGGCCGTAGTCTCGTCGGTATCCAGATCCTGATAAGAGATCAGGAAGCTAGGCACGAAACCATTGTCATAGTGGTAGGCCACCAGGAACTCGGCGCCGGTAGAGTCATAAAGCTGACCGGCCACCAATTCGTTTTGCTTGCTCTGATGGGCGTTGAAACCGACATAGAGGCCCTTGGCGTCGCGGCCCGGCGCATACTGGTAGAAGGAGCCATACTGGGCGCCGATACCTATGATCTCGTTGGTATCATCGACGCTAACTCCGGCCAACTCACCCTCGAAATCGCCGCGGTTAAAGCCGGCAAGTACCTTGAACTTATCGGTCACATGATAGGTCAGGTTGGCGCCATAGCTGGTGTCGAAGCTCAGGTGAGAGCCATCGTCCACCGCCTGACCATTCTTATCAAACAGGGCGACGTCACCATTTTGCTTGGCGGCGTATTGCAGCGCGATATCCAGATCGCCGAAGCTGTTACGATAGATGAAGGCTGAATCGGCACGTCCCGCGCCCGTTAGGCCACCGTCACCGAAGGTATAGGCGCCAACCGAGTAGCCGGTATAGACGTTTAGCACGTCTGTGGTGTAGGCCACGTCATAGTAGGCGCCCCATTGCTTACCAAAGCTCAGGCTACCCCACTTGGCGTGAGACAGGCCGACATAACCCAGGCGGTTAAACAGGAAGTCTGAGGTCTTCTGCGCGCCCAGCTGGCCGCCCACATACTTGAGCGAGTCGTCGCTGGTGACCATGTTGATGCCCCACTCTGTGTGAGCGAAGCTGCGCCAGCCGTTCTTCTCCTGGCGGTCGAACCGGAAGCCGACACGCGAAAAATTATCGACCACGGCGGTATCGTCACCATCGTTAACCGCGGCGAAACCTAGCCAGCCCATCATATTCAGAGCATTGGTTTGATCCTTGTACAACTCGATAGCCTGCGCCGAGCTGGCCATCAATACAGATGGGATCAACAGAGCCAATAACTTCTTATTCATCACATTTTCCCTTTATCAGTGTTTACGCTGTTTTTTTGTTAGCTTGGGTATTCCCAATGACCTCTCTCTACCAGCAGCTAACGTGCCAGCACTGGATAAAAGGGCTGTATCGACAGGAAGTTAGAATAAGATCAAACGTTCACGAAATATCGTGATACGTCATCACTAAATATCGTGTTAACAGTTAAATATCGTTGTAAATAGTTATGGAAAGAGGTGTCATCAAAGGGCGAAGCCGAGTAACAGCGCCGTTGTCAGCCCATAAAAACTGGGCTAAACCTATAACAGATGCATACTCAGATGCAGGAGGACGAGATGGATTACCACTTAACCCAGCTAAGCGGCGATATTCTGGTGGGCATAGTCAACGAGCAGCTCAGGCTGAACTGTCATGATAGGCAAGACCTCTTCTACCAGCTGGACATTCCCAGCGCCCAGCTTGAGCAGAAGTTGGCGGCCTCTGGGTTCGAATATGACCCCATCAGCAACCAATACAAGGCCTGTAAATAGCGATTAACCTGCCAGCGAGTTAAGAAGCTGTAAACCAAGAAGCAATTTAGCTATATCCCAGGGGATTGCGACACTGCCAGCGCCAGCTGTCTTGCATCATCTGCGTAAGATCTCTCGCCGCCCGCCAGCCGAGCTCCTGGGCCGCCTTATCTGGACAGGCATAGCTGGCGGCGATATCCCCGGGCCGGCGCGGCGCCATATGCAGCGCAATGTCTTTACCGCTCGCCTGCTCGAAGGCCCTTACCATCTCAAGCACAGAATAGCCCTGCCCCGAACCCAAATTAAAGATATGACAGCCCGCCACCCCATGTAGGCGCGTCAGGGCCGCCAGGTGCCCCTGCACCAGATCCACCACATGGATATAGTCGCGCAGACCTGTGCCATCGGTTGTGGCATAGTCGCTACCAAATACCGACAGATAGGGCCGGCGCCCCATGGCGACCTGGGTGATGTAGGGCAAGAGGTTATTGGGCTCCCCCTTGGGATCTTCGCCAATCAGCCCGGACTCGTGGGCGCCTACTGGATTAAAGTAGCGCAGCAGGATCACGCTCACATCTTGCTGCGCGCTGGCCCACTCGGCGCACATCTGCTCCACCACCAGCTTGGTCTGGCCATAGGGGTTAGTGCTGGAACAAGGCGCCGACTCAATAATGGGCAATGTTGGATTGGCCCCATAGACGGTGGCCGAGGAGGAGAAGACCAGAGTCTTCACCCCATGGCGCGTCATGGCGCTAAGCAGGCGCATGGAGCCGACCACATTGTTGTCGTAATATTCCAGTGGCAGCCGGGTCGACTCCCCCACCGCCTTGAGCCCGGCAAAATGCATCACGGCATCTATGGCATGGCGCTCAAACAGCGCATCCAGCGTCCGCTCGTCACGAATATCCCCCTCGACGAAGGTGAGTTTGGCCGCGGTGATCCGCTCGACCCGCACCAGGGACTCGAATTTGGCCCGCGACAGGTTATCCAGCACCACCAACTGATGCCCGGCGCTCAGCAGCTCGACGCAGGCATGGGAGCCAATGTAGCCGGCGCCCCCTGTGACTAAGACGTTCATCTTTTCACCTTTCATCAATTCAATATCCTACCACCAGGTGACATAGAGAAAGTTGAGGATCACCACTACCCCGAGGGCACTGAGGTTGAAGGCTCTGCCCGTCTTGAAGCTGACGCCGCAGAGCGCCACACTCGCCCCCTCTTCGAGAGAGCGCCCCATGAGGGAGACCAGCACGCTAAGGGCCAGACAGAGCAGGAACACCAGGCCGATGCGATCCATGAAGGGCAGCTCGGGCCAGTAGAACCTCAAGCCGAAGGAGAAGATGGCCGAGCCCAGCGCCGCCGCCAGCGCCCCTTGAGAGGTCGCCCTGCGCCAGAACATGCCCGTTAGGAAGATCACCACGATCCCTGGGGTGAATACCCCGGTAAACTCCTGAATATATTGAAATGCCTGCTCGAACTCACCCAGCAGCGGCTGGGCCATCACCAGGGCGATCAACAGGCTTATCAGGCTAGACAGCCTGCCCACCAACACATAGTGCCCCTCGGATTTGGCCGGGCGCAGCATGGCATAGATATCCATGGTGAATATGGTCGAAATGCTGTTGGTCATGGAGGCCAAGGAGGAGACGATGGCGGCCACCAGGGCGGCAAACACTAAGCCCTTCACCCCGGCGGGCATCAGGGCCATCATGGAGGGATAGGCCTGATCCGGCGACTCCAGTCCGGGATAGAGGAGCACGGCGGCTATCCCCGGCAACACCACAATGAGCGGCATCAAGAGCTTGAGGTAGGCGGCGAAGGCGATCCCTTTCTGCGCCTCGGCCACGCTCTTGGCCGCCAGGGCGCGCTGTATGATGTACTGATTAAAGCCCCAGTAGCTGATGTTCATGATCCACAAGCCGCCTACCAGCACAGAGATCCCCGGCAGGCTCATGTAGTGGGGGTTACTCTGACTCAGGATCATCTCGAAATGTTCCGGCAAGGCGCTGGAAAGCCTGTCGAACCCGGCCCAGACGCCCTGCCCGTCCGCGACCCTGTCCAGCGCCAGATAGCTGAGCAGCAGGCCGCCGAAGATCAGCAGCACCACCTGAATGATGTCTGTGTAGGCCACCGCCTTGAGGCCGCCATAGAGGGAGTAGGCCAGGGAAAACAGCGCCAGGAACACCATGCCATAGAGCCAGTCTATCCCCGCCACCGTCTCGATCGCCAGTCCGCCGAGCCAGAGCACGGCGGTGAGGTTGACGAAGATGTAGACAGACAACCAGAACAGCGCCAGTGTGGTCTTCACCCGCTTGTCGAAGCGCTGCTCCAGGTACTGGGGCATGGTGTAGATCTCGTTCTTGATGAAGATGGGCAGCATATACTTGCCCACCAAGATCAGGGTGATCGCCGCCATCCACTCGTAGGAGGCGATGGCCAGACCGATGGCATAACCAGAGCCCGACATGCCGATGATCTGCTCGGCGGAGATGTTAGAGGCGATTAAAGATGCGCCGATCGCCCACCAGGGCAAGGCCTTGCCCGCCAGAAAGTAGTCCTTTGTGTCTCGCTCATGACGTTTGTCCTGGCGGGAGATCCACAGCGCCAGCCCCAACAGCCCAAGGGCGTAGACCAGCAAAATGCCAATATCCAGTGTCTCTAACATAGTCGTCTTCTCTTATTCTTATGACTTTTTCTATGGCGAGCCCCTGGCCCGCCCCCAAACAGGCTTAAGCACTTAGGCCTTTAGGCGCTTAGACGCTTAGGCGAAGGCCCCCGCCCCGCTTTGGCACAGATAGATGTCCGCCGTCAGCCCTGTCTTTGCCTGATACTCGGCGGCGATTGTCTCGCGCACCTTGGCTATCTTGTGCTCTGGCAGCAGAGCGACCACACAGCCACCGAAGCCGCCGCCAGTCATGCGCGCGCCGCCATCCATGCCCAGCACCTCGCTCACCAGTGCCACCAGACAGTCCACCTCAGGGGTGCTCACGGCAAAATCATCTCGCAGCGAGCGATGAGAGGCGGCCATCAGACGGCCGATGCGGGCGCTATCGCCTGCGCTTAGCGCCTCAGCCATCTCCAGCACCCGGGCGTTTTCACTCACCACATGGCGGGCACGCCGAAACAGAGTGGACTCGAGCGAGGCTTCTGCCTGACACAGTTGCTCGTAGCTCACCTGCCGCAGCGAGCTCACGCCGAAATGCTGCGCCACCTGTTGGCACTGCTCGCGCCTCAGGTTATATTCGCTGCCCACCAGCGCCCGCTTCACGTTAGAGTTGATGATCATCAGGCTTAGGCTGCGCGGTAGGGCTACCTGATTGATAGCGAGATCGCTGCAATCGAGCAGCATGGCGCGCTCCGCCTCTCCCATCGCCGAGACCAGCTGATCCATGATGCCGCAGTTACAGCCAACGAACTCGTTCTCCGCCTGCTGGCCCAGCTGCGCCGCCTTGATGCCGTCGACCTTGAGATCGAATAGCCCGGCGAAGGCCTTGATCAGCGCCATCTCAAGAGAGGCCGATGAGCTAAGCCCCGCTCCTTTAGGTAGATTGCCGCTAATCATCAGGCTGGCGCCCCTGAGAGGTGGCTGACCCGTCTCGGCCAGATAGGCGCTTAGCATCTTCACCGTACCGCGCACATAGTTGCTCCAGGGCGAGACGCTATCCAGTGGCATCTGCGCCATTGCCTGGTCATCGAGCGAAAAGCTAACCTTCTCGTTGTCCATGTCTCTCGCCACCACCTGGATCTGGCTATCATCGCGCTGTGATGCAGCCACTAAGGTGCCCCTGTCGAGCGCCACAGGTAGTACCCAGCCCAGGTTGTAGTCGGTATGATCGCCTATCAAATTGACCCGCCCCGGGGCATAGGCCACCAACGCAGGTTCTTGGCCGAAGGCCTGGGTGAAGGCCTTCATCCAGGCGTGAGTAAGAGCTTGAGTTAACTCGCCATTTTTCATCTTTCTGTCCTTTTGTTTAAAGCATGGCTTTATCTGTGTTTTATTGGCTCTGCTTGTCGTGGCTCTGCTTGTTGTGGCTGTTCTTGTAATGGCTACTCGTGTAGTGGATTGGGGATTGTTCCCTCAGACGTGCGGCGGCCTGCTCTGGGGTGATGTCCCGCTGGATCTCGGCCAGCAGCTCATAGCCCACCATGAATTTTTTCACGCTGGCGCTACGCAGCAGCGGCGGATAGAAGTGGGCATGCAGGCGCCACTCGGGGTGGTCCTGGCCATCAAACGGCGCGCCGTGCCAACCCATGGAATAGGGAAAGGCGCACTGGAACAGGTTGTCGTAACGCACGGTGAGCGCGCCTATGATCTCCCCCAGGCTTTCACGGGTTTCGGCGGTCAGCTCGGTCATGCGCCTAATATCAAATCTTGGCAGCACGAGGGTCTCGAAGGGCCAGCTGGCCCAGTAAGGCACAAGCGCCACCCAATCATGGTTGCTTACCACAATGCGCACTTCTTGCTGTAGCTCGCGCTCGACATACTCGCCCAGGAGATTGCCATGATGCTGCTGGTAGTAATCCGCAAGGCGCTGCTGTTTCGTCGCCACCAGGGTGGGAAGGTGGTTATGGGCCCAGATCTGCCCATGGGGATGGGGGTTAGAGCACCCCATGGCGGCGCCCTTGTTTTCAAATACCTGCACCCAGAGATACTTCCGCCCCAAAAGCTCGCTCTGGCTCTGCCAGGCGGCGATCACCGCCTGCATCGCCTCGGGGTCGAGCTGCGCTAGCGTCAGGCTGTGATCCGGTGAGAAGCAAAGCACGCGACTCTCCCCCTCTACCGTCTCGAAGCGAAACAGCGGGTCCTCCCCCTGAGCCTTGGGACCGTCACTATTGAGGGCCGCGAAGTCGTTTTGAAACACGAAGGTGGTGTCGTACTTAGGGTTTTGCTCGCCATTGATGCGTTTATTGCCTGGACAGAGGAAGCACTCGCTGTCGTAGCTGGGCGCGGTGGTTAGATCCAGCGCCTCGGTCTGTCCCTGCCAGGGCCGCTTACTTCTGTGGGGTGACAGCAACACCCACTCGCCGGTGAGGGGATTGAAACGGCGATGGGGGTGTTCATCGGTTGAAAACTGCGGCTTAGCCAGGGTCTTTTGAAACATAATAGCGATCTACATCCTTGGTTCTTAAGTGATCGCTATGCTCGGCCAGTTGCCCCTTACAGTCATTCCTGAAAAGGGGCTTTTATTTCCCATTTTCTTGCCTGATCCGTATGAGCCCCTCTCTACCGCGCAATCTTAATTCGATTCCGTGCAAACAAAATGACTATCTTAGCCCGACAATCGCCGCCAAAACTTTACGACCAAAACGTTGCGGCTAAAGCTTTGCGGCCGGAGCATAGCGGGCCAACTATTGGCGGCAAAATCAAGCTGTCAGCAAAAGGTGTTAAAAAGCCCAAAACTGATTTTTCAATAATGATTGACGTATTTTCGAGGTGATCCCTGACAACTTGGGATGCTTGGATAGTCTGGCTTATCAAAAAGAAAGCCACCGATAATTATTGCATAGCCAAACTGTTGATTCGGCTGAAGTTGCTGAGGTTAATCATCATGTATAAATGACTCATCAGGAGTTTAACAATGAAAATAACCCCAAGACCCTGTGTAACTCTCACCCTGGCTATCGGCCTCGCGCTGGGCACCCTGCCCAAGGCCGGTCTGGCCGATGGCCTGATCCGCGACCCTAGGATCAGGCCTGACACCCAGATCACGGTTAGCTCCAGCGATCCTCAGCTGGATCTCGCCATCGCCCGTTCGGTCGATTACATCTACGACTATCTGGTGGTCGGCCCTCAGCAATACCCCACCACGGAAGAAGCCGAGCGGATCACTAAGTTTCGCGACGCTGGGGTACCCGCCGTCCCATCTCTGTGGGGCAGCTACCATGGCACACCGACGGCCAATGCCACGGGCTACAGAGAAAACTTCTGCCTGCGGGATGTCGCCCATCAGACTGAGGGCGCGGCCCTGCTTAGCCTCAACGAAGAAAATATCGACATGCTGACCCGCTTCGCCTTCGACGCCCTGCAGGATAAACGGGTCGAAGTCAGCGACCCCAATCTAGACCCCTTAGATCCCTGGGCCTCGGCGCGCCCTAAGAGTTTCTGGCAGGAATACTGGACCCTATGGTCCTACAACTTCTACGGCGCGCCTTACTATATGGATGCAGGTTTTCAGGAACTGCCGGCGCCGCTTGAGCTGTTAGAAAAAGTCTATCGCATGTACCGATTCACCGGCGATGAGCGCTGGTTATCCCAGACCTTCATGGACTATGGTGAGCAGCTGCTCAATGAGTTCGCCAGTCGTTACGACTTTAACGGCAACGGCATAGTCGACAACCGCGGTAACGAAGGGATACTGCCCACCCTGTGGGAGTTTGAGGGCGCCAGCCATATCGGTGACAACGAGCTTAGCTTTAGCCTGTCGCCAGACCAGCAAGGCGGTGCCCTCGCCATAGACAAGAGCTATTTCGCCCGCCTCGGTGTGCAGGACATGAGCCTAAAGGTGAGATTTAGAAACGGCCGCGACGACTACCTCAGGGTCAGAATAAACAACCTGACTTCCGCCACGGGCGAGGCACCTATCCTCTCTAACGACTACCTGTTTATCGAAAATACCCAGCCGACCCAAGATCTGCTGCTCAGCTTTAACCGAGCGCCTGGCGTTACACTGACCACACTCACCGACGGCAAGACCCCCTTGGTGCCGGGCACTGACTATAGCGTCAATGGCAATCAGGTAACCCTTAGCAAAAGCTATCTGGATAGGATCATAGACAACAGTTCCTATCGTTATAAGTTCTCCTTCGGCTTCGAGTTTAGCGATGCCAGCCAGGCCCGCCTGGTGGTAGAATCTGGCTCCCACAGCTACGCCGATGCCATCTTGAGTCAACACAGCGTCACCTTGGACTGGAACAATCTGCAGGATGTAAATCTAACACTGGATTTCAGCCAGACGCCCACGGAAAACCGCGATCTTTATCGCATCGAGAACAACATGAACCGCGTGGTCGAAGCCGGTGATACCCTGGGCGTTCAATACCAGGCCATACTGGCCTATGAGCAGATGCTGCGCGCCAAGGCGCTACTGGTGAACGACAACCAAGAGGCCGCGACGCTTATCGCCAAGGCCGACCAGTATCATGTCAGTGCCCAGTCACTGCTGAGCGATTTCCAGACCCGTTGGTACGATGCGAGCCAGATGACCTACGCCAGGGCATTTGACGGCTATGGCAACGCCATCTTCGGCTGGGGCCATGAAAACAGCTTTTTCATGCCGATGAAAGATTTGCTGGAGCCTGGGGCTAAGGCCGACGCCTACCTAAGCTTTATCCACGACAACTCGGAAAGCCTCAACGAAGAGGCCAAGACCTACCTGCCCGAGGCCTTCTTCAACTATGGCCAGAACGACCGTGGCTGGTATTGGATGCAGACGGGGCTCAAACGCTTCTTCGCCGATCGCAGTGACGATCAGGTGATCAAGACCTATCCGGAGATCGCCTTTACCAACGTCTCCAACCTGGTGACCCATATGATGGGCTTCGAGCCCAATGTACCCCAGCACAGTGTCAGCACCCTATCGCGACTGCCGGCGAGCCTTGGGCATGTCGTGGTAGCCAACCTACCCCTTGGCCAGAGCCTGATGCAGACCAGCGACTATCACAGGGAGATAGACAGCCTGCTCACTCTGCGTCACGACGGCCAGCACAGCACGACACTGAGCCGTAGTACAGGTAGCGGCGAGCCGCTGACCTGGCGCGCCCAGTTTATCGGTAGCTACCCAAGTCTCTATGTAGATGGTCAGGCCCTGACCGCCAGCCAGGCAAGCATAAACGGCGTCACCCTCTCCTATGTGGATCTCGACCTCAACGGCGGCCAGAGCATTGTTGTCTCGACCTCAGAAGATGGCACCGAGCCGCCGGTCGAACCACCGGTAGAGCCGCCTGTTGCCTGGACACCACTGACAGATCTTACGCCCGTCAGCCAGCAGAGCGACTGGGGCAGCATCAATTTTAATAAGAGCGTGGACGGTAACCCCCTGAGGGTAGGCGGTCAGCAATACGATAGCGGCATAGGCACACATGCAAGTGGCGAGATCATCTACGACCTGCAGGGACAGTACCAAGGCTTTACCGCTCTGGTGGGGGTCGACGATGAGGTGGGCAGCAACGGCTCGGTGCGCTTCAAGGTCTATCTTGACAATCAGCTGGCGTTCGACTCAGGCGTGAAGACAGGCAGTGACGCCGCCAGTGCGCTCGATCTTGATGTCGTGGGAGTCTCGCAGCTTAGGCTGGTTATTGAGGATGGCGGCGATGGCATCAACAGCGATCACGCCGACTGGCTACAGCCCCGCCTGACCCAGAAGGTAACAGTGCCGCTGACCAGCCTCACGCCCCTAAGTGCCAGCACAGGTTGGGGCAACATGCAGTATGACAAGAGCATAGAGGGCAATCCGCTTACCCTGGGCGGCCAGACCTTTGCGACTGGCATAGGTACCCACTCCACCAGCGAACTTGTTTACGACCTAAAGGGCCTCTATAGCGACTTCGAGGCCAAAGTCGGCGTTGACGATGAGACCGGTAGCAATGGCAGTGTGGCCTTTGAGATCTACCTCGACGGCCAGCTCGCCTACGACTCTGGCACACTGCTTGGCAGCGATTCACCCCATGCCATCGCCGTCGATGTCAGCGGCGCCCAGCAGATGCGTCTGGTCACCACAGACGGCGGCGATAACATCAACTTCGATCATGCCGACTGGGCCGTGCCTGTGCTGATTCAAAACGGCCATTAATCTTCAGACGGTTTTGGCCACTTGGCGAGTGCGGCGATTGTCCCACTCGCCTTTTTACTGACGAACAAACACAGGCATGAACATAAGACGATAACCATTCAGTGTTTAGTCTCTCGCTGCTCCAGCTCAAACTCCTGCCGCTCGACACTTTTCGCCTCCATCCGGCGAAAAGCGAGCACACCGGCGAAGATGATGATCACCCCAAGCAGCTGCAGCGGATTGACCGCCTTGACCACAAGGTCGAACAGCACGCCGCTCAGCAACTGACCCGAGATCACCAGCAGGCTGCAGAGAGTCGCGCCCAGTCTTAGGATAACCAGGGTATTGAGCACCACAAATACCGCGCCCACGACGCCGCCTAGCCAGGCATAGAAGGGGGCATCGAGCAGGCCTGCGATGGGCGGAGTCGGCATAGACACCAGCAACAGACTCAAGAAGATAAAGCCCACGCCATGGTTCCAGAGCGAGGCATAGTAGGCATCGCTTGCCTGTCCCAGACGACCGTTGAGGATGCGGCAAAGGCCGATACAGACGCCGTTAAGCAGCGCAAGCAGAATAAGCGCTAACATCACGCGCCCTCCTGAGCCAGCAAGACAATCAGTGCGCCCAGGGCCATCACAGTCAGGGCCGCACCCTGCCCCCAATTTAGTCGGCGCCTCGCCATACCAAACAAGCCCATGCTATCGCACACCAGGCCGAAGAGGATCTGCCCCGCCATGATGAAGGCGATGCTGGCGCTCAGCCCTAGGGCGCTGTTGACCGTCATGGCTCCCAGCACCACGGTGAAGGCGCCGGGCAGCCCGCCCAGATAGGCCCACCAGGGCGCCGCCTCGTTGCGCCTTGTAAGGGCACCTTGTCTCAGGCGCACCGCGCCCAGCAATAGGAGGGCGACTAGGGTGCCGACACCATGGGCGACCCAGGAGGCCAGCAGCGGCGAGCCATACTTGGCCAACTCGCTGTTTAGGGCGATCATCACCGCCAGGGCCACTCCGCCCAGCAGCCCAAGCATCAGGTTTAGTGGCGTGCTTGCCTGTGTCTTAAGGTCAATGTGAGCCTGGCTTGTCGGTTCTTGTGGCATCAGTTGTGCCGATTCTTGTGGCATTAATTGTCGCATTAGCTGTTTCGTCATCGTCTCGTTCCACGCTAAATAGCGTCTTATTAGTCATCTTAATCTCGATGGCGCCACTTTAATCTGTTTCTATAAAATAGATAATCCGTTATATTCGAAACTCTTTGTTGCCATAATGGAAACTATATTTGGATATCTACGCCAACATTCCCCTGTTTGTCTCGGTCGTCGAACTGGGCAGTTTCTCCGAGGCCGCGCGGCGTTTAGGCATCAACAAGTCGGCGGTGAGTAAGCGCATCAGCGCCTTAGAGCAAGCCTTAGGGGTCAAGCTTATCCAGCGCACCACCCGCAGACTGCACCTCACAGATGCCGGCAGGCAGTATTATGAATATGTGCACCAGGCCGCCTCTCTGATGCAACAGGCCCAGGATGCCCTGGCCAGCCAACAGGGGGCAGTACAGGGCAACCTAAAGGTGAGCCTGCCCAACGTCTTCGGTCAGCGTCATATCGCGCCGCTGCTGAGCGAATTTAGCCGCCAATACCCGGCCATCAACTTAGAGGTGAGCCTGGACGATCGCGTGGTGGATCTGCTTAAAGATGGCCTAGATATGGTGGTGCGAATAGGCGATCTGCCAGATTCCAGCCTGGTCGCGGTCAAGCTCGCCCCCTGTCACAGCCTGCTGTGCGCCTCCCCCGACTATCTTGCGCGCCAGGGCGATCCCAGAAGCCTTGCGGATCTCAGGGGTCACAACTGCCTCTTCTATTCGTACTTTCGCGGCGGACTGGAGTGGAGTTTTGAGCGGCGCGGCGAGGTGAGCCGAATCAAGCCCCGGGGCAACATCAAAGTTAACAACAGCGAGGTGATCCGCCGCCTGCTGCTCGATGGCATGGGGATCGCCCTGATGCCCAGGTATCTGGTGGAAGAGGAGTTGGCAGCGGGCACCCTGGTGCCAGTGCTCAGCGATTACCAGGCGCCGACACATGGCATCTACGCCCTCACTCCGGAGCGGCAACATATGCCCGCCCGCCTCAGGGTGTTTATCGATTTTCTCAAGCAGGCGTTGGCAGAGCGCGGCGCGAACTGGTAACACCTTTCCAGCCTTACCTCGCTTAAGCCTGATATTCGGCCTGAGAATAGCCCTGAGACTAAGCCAGAGATTAGCCCTGAGTTAGCGCCTCGATAAAGGCCCTGTGATCCGGCAGCTTCTGCGCCAGAAAAGCCTTGGCGTGGGCGATCTTATCCAGCTGCGCCCTGGCCTGCTGGCGCGCCGCGTCATCGAGCGCCTTTGACTGGGTACTGAAGCCCATGCCATAGAGCAGATAGAGATAGTTATCCACCCCAAACACCTCGAACTGAGAGAAGAAGTCGTCGGGATGGGGCGAGAAGTGGTGCCACAGGGCGAGTCGCCGCGCCAGCTCCTCGGACGTCGGCTGGGCGCCCAGATGAGTACGATAATCGCGCCAGAAGGCGGAATCACAGCGGTCCGACAGCTGATAATGCAGCGCCACGAAGTCAATAACCGCCTGCCAGGCGTGGCCGACGATACGGTTAAACCTGGCCTCAAGCACAGGCAGTGTCTCACTGTCTGTGGGGAATTTTCGTGCAAGTAATGACGCGGCGAAGTCAGTCAGCAGGATAGAGGTCGCCTCCAGGGGCTCGAGAAAGCCCTGGGCCAGCCCAAGTGCGACGCAGTTGCCCTGCCAGAACTTTTGCAGGTGGCCTACCCGCATGGTGAGGCTGCGAAACTCGCCGGCACTTAGCAGCTGGTCACCCAGATACCGCTGGAGCTTTCGGCGCGCCTCATCGTCGCTCAGGTAGCGGTCGCAATAGACCAGCCCCACGCCTTGCCGCTTGGGCAGGGCGATATCCCAGATCCAACCGGCCTGATGGGCGCTCGCCTGGGTATAGGGCGGCAGCGGCGCATCGGGCGCGCTGGCCACCTGAGTCACTAACGCCTTGTTCATCCAGAGCTTATCTGCAAGAGAGGTAAACTCGACGCCGAGGGCTTTCTCCATCAAGAGGCCACTAAAGCCTGAGCAGTCTAGGTAAAAGTCGAAACAGCGGCGACCGCCCTCTCTCAGGTGCAGCGCCACTATCTTCCTATCATTTTTACTGCCATTACCCACTTCAGCCCTGTCCGTCTCAAGCCTGCCTGTTTCAACTTCGAGCAGATGATCCTGAATATGCTCGACGCCGAAACGCTCCATGGCATTCTCCCTGAGCAGCTCGGCAAATTTGGCGGCGTCGAAGTGATAGGCATAGGCGTGGGCCCCCTGATAGGGTGCGGAGGCGAGCGTCTTGGGCGCCTTTTGCGCCTCGCAGCTAAAGCTCTGGGGCGACAGGGCTTCATCGAACCCCATGGGGCTAGCCCCTTTTGCGAACTGCTCGAGCCAGAAATCACTAAGATCCACACCAAAGGGACTCGGCGGGTCGAACAGGTGATGAAAGGCGCTCATCTCGCTGCCAGGCTTTCGGTGACGCCAATTGATGAACTTAATCGATTGCTTGAAGCTGGCATCGCAGCGCCTGAACAGCGCCGTCTCCTCAATGCCGAACGCCTGCAGGGACTTACGGATCATAGGCACAGTGCCTTCCCCCACCCCTATGGTGGGGACATCGGGCGATTCGATAAGGGTAATGCTCACCTTAGGGCTACGTCCCTTGAGCGCCAGGCCCAGATGGTTGGCAGCCAGCCAGCCGCTGGCGCCGCCGCCGACGATGGCAATGGATAAGATGCTCACAGCTAGGGCCTCCGATTTGGACTAAGGCGATTCAGACCTGACTCGCAACAAGTTGAAGACGCGCCCTCCCGCTCCGGTATAAGGACAGAAAGGCGCTTGTTAGCGATAACAGCTTAGAGCGAGAGCGACACAGGTCCCTTGCCGTCCCAGCTGAACTTCTGCTCCTTGCCGCCTGGCTGCTGGACGCTGATCTGATAGGCATCATCGCCCTTGGCCTGGGTGCGATTAACGCAGAGATCTACCTTACTGTTAAAGGCGCGGATCCCCCTTAAACACATCTTGTCCCAGCCGGTCGGCAGATAGGGGGCGACCTTGAGACGATTAAAGCCTGTGGGTTCAATGCCGAAGATCCCCTCGGTCACGACACGGGCGTAGAGGGCGCTCTCGGCCGAGAGGTGGCGCTGGTTACCCTCGGGCCAAGCCTCGACCGCATAGGGCACATGCTCGCCCAGCAGGCGTTTGCGCGAATAATACTTAAAGTAGCGCATGGCGGTGTCTGTCTCCTGGGCGCTGAAGATCCCCCTGAAGGCGTACAGGGTCGCCCTGTCCCAGAAGGTTTTGTTGCCCGCCTCGCTGTAGATCCCCTCTGGGCTCCACAGGTAGTCCGACAGCAGGGCATCCAGGGTCGCCTGCTTACGGTCGAAGATGCCGAAGGTTAGCGGCAAGGCGATCCAGGCCCTCAGCTTGTCGTTGCCCTGATAATACTGATAGGTATCGAAACCCTGCACGTTCGCGCCAAAATAACCCTCGATGGCGGCCTTTAGCGCCTCGGCTCGCTGACGATAGTCGCTGGCCAATTCAGTGCGGCCCAGCTCCTGATTCAGGTAGGCCGAGGAGATCAGTGCGCCATAGGTCAGCATGTTGGTGCTGAGGTTCACCTCTCCTGCGGGGAAACGACCCTCCAGCTCGTCGCTGTCGGAGGCGATCACCCCATCTTGGGTCTGCTTCTTGTAGCTAAAGTCGATACACCAGTCGATGAGAGGCAGTAGCTCTCGGGCCTGCTGCTTGTCACCATAGGCCAAGGCGAAACGGCTGGCACCATAGGCGATCATGGCGCAATCGCCCCTGTCACCGGCGCCGTTCCAGTAATCGTCCCCCTCGGCGATGATAGAGGATGGGATCGCCCGACCCTCATCGTTCATGTAACGGGCAAAGTGGGCAAAGCTGTTGATGGCCGACTCGTTGCCGCGTTTATCCCCCAGGAAGGGGAAGAAGGGGTTGATATACTCCGCCTGATCGTTAGCCCAGATCGCCGCGTAGTAGCGACCGCCGCCGGGGCCATGCATCAGGCCTCCCTTGGTCCTGAAGATAGACTCGGCGCTGCGTAGCTTGGCAAACTCGAACATCTTGTTGAGCACAGGATCTGGCGTCTCCAGACGAAGGTTTTGATTCAGCTGGGCGACATAATCCTTACGTGCGCTTATCTCCTGAGCTGGCGTTAGCTCTTGTGCTGGCGTTAGCTCTTTCGCTTGAGCTCGCGCCTGGCCAGGACCCGCCTCACCGGCTTGCTTGTCGGCTCTGTGGGCCTCGAAGGTCACGAAGAGCTCTAGGTCGCTGCCGGGCGCCAGGCTGAACTGCCCCGCCTTATCGCTGCTGGCCTGGATAAGATAGCGGCCATAGACCCCCTTATCCGCATCCGTCTCGACCCTGTAATCTAAAGGCTTAAACTCCAGCACGACGGCCTGCTCGCCCTGGTTAGTAAACCGCAAGCGCTCGATCATCTTAGGCCCTGTGGTGCTGGGCGACAGGGTGCGACTGAGGCGGACCTTGCTGCCCTGCCCATCAGATAGCTGGCTGGTTAGATTCAGGGTGCCATCTATGGTCACACGCTCAAGCGACTCTTTCACAAGCGGCTTACCGCCAAGCATGATCTCGGGCGAGACACTCAAGGGAAAATCATGGATCAGGCTGGCATGGGTGTCGTTAGGAATGGTGCGCAGCATGGGCCAGACCAGCTTACGCTTCAGGGTCAGCTGTCCCTGCTCGTCGCTGCCGTAGTAGATGATGGCCGAGATCTGCTCGCCGCTCATCTCGATATGATCCTCATGCTTGTCCTGTACCTGCCAGGTGATCCCCTCATCGCCCAACTGCCAGCGGTCATTCAGGGTATTGGCGAGATCGTTTAACTGCATTTGGGCCTGAGGGGCTTCTGGGGCGACTTGCTGATCGCCTGAACGGGGCGCTTGGTAAGAACAGGCCGATAGGATGGAGATTGCGCATGCCGATAATAAAATGCTTTTTTTCATACTCTTCTCGGTATTAATAACGTTTTTATCTTGTGTCATTCGAATATTTGGCTATTTATAATAGTCAAAATATAAAATAAGCCGACAAGGCTTAACCCAATAATCAAAGACACTCGGTTATTACTATTCAGTATTATTTTTGATAAGTGGCTCATGCCGATAAATATCCAAGGAAATAGAGACTCTTGTTAAATAGCCTTCTCTATTTACCCGCTAAGCTTTTATTCGCTGCGCCTTTGTTGATTAGCCAGTCTGGACGGGCTAAGCGCGAGCGCTTTACAGATTGAAGCACGCGAGGCCAGCAACAGGCTTACTAAAAAACAATGACACGTTCTCGAAAAATAACCCTCATCCCACCCGGCGACGAAACTCCAGCGGCGACATGTTGAACTCGCGCTGAAAGATGTCATAGAAGCGGCTCACCGAGCCAAATCCCGCCTCCAGCGCTATGTTCAGCACAGGATTCTCGGTATCGATCAGCAAGGCCTGGGCATGCTGCAACCGTAGCTGGTTAATATATTGTTTTATTGAGACTTTCATTACGCGATTGAAGAGCTTCATCGCATAGTTCTTGTGCAGCCCGGTGGACATGGCCACGTTTTCTATGGTGATCTTCTGATCATAATGGTCGGCGATATAACGCAGCATGGTCTGGATATGGTTAAGCCCACCAAACACCGGCTTGTCGACCTCATGGCCGCTACGATGGGCCAGATTAAAGGTGCTGTAATGCTCTATCGCCATGCGGCGGATACGGTTGCGGATCTCGTTGATCACCTGGCTGGCGAGCAAGGGCTCCTGACTGGCGATATCCGCCTCCCAGATCTGCGTCAGCTGGCGATCGCACACATAGAGGCTGTCAGACACCATCACCTCGCCGTGGAGCAGCTGGCTGACAAACTCGCCCGGCAGCATCCAGGTAAGAAAGGCCTGCAGCGGAATGTAGATATTGACTATCTCACCGTCGCCATGACAGGCGGTCATCTGATGGGGGATCGAGGCCCAGAAGATGATCATCCGCCCCTCTGGCACGGAGATCTCCTGACCGTTAATCAAATAATCGGCTGAACAATCAAAGAGGTAGTTAATCTCTATGTGTCCATGCCAATGGCTGTGGGCCATCACCTCTGGCCGCTTGCGATGAAAGCCAAACTTATTGTCCTGCGCCTGCGCCGTTAACGGACTGGCTTCACTAAACGAAATTTTCTCGACCCATTCGAACATAAGGATAACCCCAGTTAACCCACCTTAAGCGAAGCTAACTCAAATACATTTGATTAACAAACATAAGTTATTTTTCGGGAAGTTATACCTGATTTTCTGGAAGGTTCAGAGTGAAACTTACTCAAGTAGCGAGCATGAAAAAGCCTGATGTTAAATATTCGTTAGGATATTTTCTGGAAATCATAGGCACTATTTCGGGAAGTTTCCCTTCCAGTCTCGGGGATATAAATATCAGGGTGAACTGATTTCAAAAATTAGTTTATTGAGCCTGATAAGAATTAATTCAGCCCAAACAATAAAGCTCAAAAAGCCTGAAAACACGAAGGGAACACTATGAAAAGAAATTATCTTGCCTTTGCGATTAGCCTTGCATTGGCCTCTTCACTTCCCGCCTACGGGGCCGAGGACGAAGAGAAGCAACAAAATGATGAGACCGAGATGGAAGTCATCGAGGTACGGGGGATCTTAAGCAGTCTGAAAGAGGCGCAGTCGATCAAGAAGGAAGCCGACAACGTGGTCGACGCCTTGGTCGCCGAAGATATAGGTAAATTCCCCGACAGCAACGTCGCCGAGGCGATGCAGCGTATCCCTGGGGTAAGCGTTAACCGCCTGCGCGGCGAGGGTCAGAGCGTGACCGTCCGAGGCCTATCCGGCGACTACAACGTCACCACGCTCAACGGCAGAAAGATCGCCTCGGAAACCGTGGGGCGCGACTTTAACTATGATCTGATCGCCGCCGAGCTGATTGGTGGCATTCAGGTCAACAAGACCCAGCAGGCCTCTCTACCCGAAGGCGGCATAGGCGCCATCATCAACATCGACACCCTCAAGCCCCTCAACGTGGGCAGTAAGGTGGCGGGCTCTATCGAGGGTTACTATAACGAGCGCGCCGGTGAGACAGATCCCCAGGCCTCGCTGCTGATCAGCGAGACCTTTAACGACGACGAGCTGGGGATCTTGATCTCCGCTAATCACACCTCCTCCTTCACTCGCTTCGACAGCCACAGCGCCCAGTGGGGCTGGAATGAATGGAGCGAGGCGGAGCTGATGCCAAACGGCGATCCTAACGTGTCGGGCCGCTTCCCCAGCTGGCCTAACATCATGGTGAGCACGGATCAGCGCGAGCGCAGCGGCGGCACCCTGGCGCTGCAGTGGCGCCCGACCCCGAACCTGGACATCAACTTTGATGCCCTTTATACCAAGTATGAGATTGAATCTACTGGTAACATGATCTCCCTGGCCCTGTTTGAGGGCACCAACCTGGACAACATCCAGGATGTGCAGTTTGGCGCCGATGGTCACACCAACAGCATCACTATCGGTGAGCCGGGCAACATGGACTCGCCGGCCATCGCCGAACTGCTGGAATCGCAAAATCCCCGCGACAGCGATGCCATGCAGGTGGGACTGAACCTCAATTACATCTGGGACAACTTTAACTTTAACTTCGATGTCGCCTACTCGGAGGCGGAAGATGCCTCGGCGGCGGTCAGCTGGGTGGTGGTGCGCACCGCCATCGACACCCTCACGGTCAACTGGGATAACGGCGAGCAGGTGCCCGACATCTCCTTCGGCGATACCGTGCTGGATGAGAATATCGACTATGGCGCCTGGTATGCCCGCATCGACGGCGACAAGGTGAAGGACAAGACGGGTAACTTTAACTTCAACGGCACCTATGAGCCGGACGATGGCATCATCAGCAAGGTGCTGTTCGGCACCGGCTATAACATGCAGGATAAGGGCAAGACCTACTGGAGCCAGGAAAACCCCAGCGCCTACACCTTCCGTAACGGCACCACAGAGAGCGAGTGGATCAACGCCCCCGACAGCGAGAAGGTGGATATCGCCGGCAACACCCTCTGGGGGCCGCTACCGGCGACTGCCCTCAATCCGGGCAACTTCAACGACTTCATGGGCAGCTCAAACGCCAACCTGCCCAACACATGGGCGGGGATCAACATTCCCGGGCTGTTCGACTATTATCGCTCGCTGGACAGCGAGGCATTCGATCAATACCTGGTGCCCAGACCTAACCTCACCGGCGGCAACACCTATGGGGTGAAAGAGGAGACCATTCACGCCTACGCCGAGCTGATCCTCGATGATGAGATTGCCGGCATGCCCTATATGCTCGACTTCGGTCTGCGCTATATAGACACAACCGTCACCTCCTGGGGCTACTCACAGGATCCCGCCAACATCGCCTTCGATGAAAACGGCCTGTTTACCGACGCGGTGGATACCGTCGGCCTGGTGGAGTTTGAAGGCAACTACAACAAGTTGCTGCCGAGCTTCAACGGTAAGCTGGGGCTGACCGATGATTTGGTCTGGCGTCTGTCGCTGTCACAGGCGATATCACGTCCGCCGCTGACCAACCTGTCGCCGGTTACCTCTATCTGGCAGAACGAGGAGAAGACGCCGCCGGAGAACTTCATCTATGAGAACGATCCAGGCCTGGAGCCCTACTATGCCGATCAGCTCGATACCACGCTGGAGTGGTACTACAGCGATAGCGGCACCCTCAACCTGGCCTTCTACTACAAGGAGCTGCACGGCTTCGTGATCTACGAACCGACACGGGAAACCATCAATGGCGCCAGCTTCGAGGTCACCCGCCCCTACAATGACGATGAAAACCAGTCGCGTATCCGGGGTTATGAGCTGAACTGGCTACAGACCTTCGACGACTTCCTGCCTGATGCCCTCGCGGGCTTCGGTGTGCAGGCCAACTATACCTATAACAACAGCGAGTCGGGTGAATACACGGACGATGGCGAGCAGTTGCCGTTCAAGGGATTGTCTGATCATCAGTACAATGTGGTCGCCTTCTACGAGAACCATGGGCTTAAGGTCAATGTGGCCTATAACTATCGCTCCGAGTACAGCCTGGGCAAGCAGTGGTATTGGTCAAATGCCCTCAACGACTGGACCTCAGAGACCCTACAGGTCGACGAATGGGGCCAACTGGATATGCAGGTGGGCTATGACGTCACAGACAATATCACCCTCACCTTCGAGGCCAACAACCTGCTTGACCCCGATTATGTGCAGTACTTGAACGGGGACAAGAACCACGTGGACTATATCTCCAGCTGGGGTCGTAGTTATCGTGCGGGGGTTCGCTTCAAGTTTTAATCTCCCTTGTTAAATGATTCGCTCAAAGACAATTTAAGCAATCGTTTTGTTCGCCCATTACCACTAGGTGATGGGCTTTTTTTACCCCCATCCCTCGCCGCAAAATTTAGCTTATCCAACTGATATTCCTGAATAATTAATAGTGTTTCTCGAAAACTACTTTAGGCCTGATTAGCCCTTGAATGGGCCAGCCTGGATGGCTTAAGTTTTAGTCGCTCATGGATATCAATCCATCACCAACACAATCACCTACTTCTTCATCGACAGGGAGATTCTTCACATGGAAAGACATTTAAGCAATAAGCCAAACAGGCAACTAAGCAATAAGCCAAACATACAGTTAAGCAAGCACGGAGCATCCCCCTTACTGAGCCTACTCTTCTTAGGTATCATAGGCCTGAGCCTAGCGGGCTGCGGCTCAGGTGGCGATGACGGCCAAACTAGCGAGCCAGCGGTTACACCACCGGTAGCCACACCGACACCAGAGGGGAGCCTCACAGTATCTGCTAGCGAGAGCGGCGCTGCCATCTACCTAGATGGGCGCTTCACTGGCAAGCTGACCCCGGCCGAGCTTACACTCGAGCCCGGCGAATACACCATAGGCGTGGGGCTCAACCAGAGTGAGCAGTATCTTAGACGCACGGTTCAGGTAGAGGCCGACCAGACCATTAGCCTGGCGCTGGATGAGAGCGATCGCCAGCCGCCCAAGGCCTGGAAGGCGCTGTTTATCGGCGTGGCCAAGGTGCAGGCTCAGGGTGCTAGATGTGTCAGCCAATACCAAACCGAGCAGCTCGACGCCGGCTTTGACTTCTTTCGCTGGAGCTTTAAGGAGCGCGTCGAGCCCTACAGCTACCACACCATGGATTGGCAGTTTGAGCGCCTGGATATCACGAATGAGGTGGTGACCCTCAGCAATGACAAGCTCATCGGCCCGGCGGAGATCGAGCCCTATCTGACGAGCGTCGACAAGGGCGACTATGACCTTATCGTCAGCTTCTTTCGCGGCGGCGCCGGTAGCGACGAGTGCTATATCGACGACTTCAAGGGCATCGCCTGGTATGACTATCGCGTGCTCAACTCAGACGCCTCCTACTACACCATACGCTTCTATGATGATGTTAGCGGGCGGATCGAGGCGGCCAAGGCAAATGACAGAGACCCGGGCATGTACATCCACGAGTGGCTGCACACCACGGCGGAGTGGTTCTTTCCCGATCAGGGCTATGCCCAGCCCAGCAGCGACGGCCAGGTGGTCCACGCCGCCGAGGTATACGACTACAGCTGGCCCTGGATGAGTTGGTATAGAGACCTTATTCGCGGCCAGGTGAAACAGCAAGCCAGCTATGTGGGCATAGGCCCGGACGCCCTGCTCGGCTGTAGCGTCAGCGAAGACGCCTTAGGCCTGTGCTCGAGCGCCGCAGGTCAAGCAGCATCAGACGCCTCGAGTCAGACGGCGCCAGAGGCCTTGATTCAAACATCCTTGCTCTATGACAAGATCGCCGGACAACAGGTGCCCTGGCAGACGGTGAGCCGACCCTATCGAGATGGCCGGGTCACATTTGGTCAGCTCCCGTCCGGTGAGCAGCTCTGCCTCAATCGCCACACCGTCAGCTACCTGCTCGGCGATGGCGCCCTAGCACTCACCTTAGATGAAAGCCTCTGCGGCGAGCCGTCCAGCGCCCGTCTCAGCTTTACGCCTTGGCTAGCAGAGGAGCAGTCGTCGCGTGTAATCACGCTGCCCATTGACCAAGCCAGCAGGCTTTTAACCAGCAAAAAAACCTTTATTGAAGGTGAGCACCTCAGCTTAGATGAGATCTTAATTGAGCTAAGAGCACTGATGGCGCACTCGCTCTAGGAGTATCTATCTAACACGCAGCAGGCGGGGCGAAACAGAGGTTATTTTTCGGGAAACATTAGCCCCGTTTTCATGCGCCCGGGCGTCAATCGACATGCTTCAATGACTTACCTTCGGGAATTTCCCCGTATGAATCAGGAGTAATGAAACATGTTGCAGCGTTTTTTGACGGCGCCCCAGGCGTATAAGCAGCTGATGTTGGCAGGAGTACTAACGCTTCCCAGCGCACTGGCCATGGGCGAGACCTATCAACTCAGCTCCCCGGACGGCAGCATCTTGGTCGATGTCATCGCCGAGGAGCAGCTCAGCTATCGCGTCAGCGTCGACGGCCAGACCATCCTGGCCCCATCACACATCGCCATGACCTTTGCCGATGGCACGGCCCTCGGCAACGCGCCTCAAGTTGTTGAGGTCAAGCGCAGTGCCATCTCAGAGCAGCTCACCCCGGTTATAAAGGTGCGTACCGCCAAGATAGACAACCAATACAACCAGTTGAACCTGAGCTTCAAAGATAACTACCGGGTGGAGTTTCGCGCCTTCGATGAAGGGGTCGCCTATCGTTTCAGCGCCCAGCAGTCAGGTAAGAGTGCCCTCACCTCTGAGCAGGCCGAGTTTAACTTCGCCAAGGGCACCTTCGCCTACTTCCCCTTCGAGAAGAAGTTTGCCAGCGCCACCCAGCCCAGATTCACCCCCATCGCCGCCAAGGGGATAGACAAGGAGGAGCTGGGTAGCCTGCCGGCCCTGTTTGTGGTCAATGGCGTCAATGTACTGCTGACCGAGACAGATCTGCAGAGCTATCCCGGTCTCTGGCTAAGGGGCAAAGGTGATGGCAATCTCTATGGCGTGCACCCATTCGAGCTGGATAAAGATGAGCAGTACACAAAGGATCTGGGCATCGTCAGTAAGTCTCGCAGCTATCCCTGGCGCATCCTAGCCATCGCCCGCAGCGACGCCGAGCTGCTCGACAACCAGATGAGCTACACCCTGGCCGAGCCGTCGCGCATCGAAGACACCTCCTGGATCAAGCCCGGCAAGATCGCCTGGGACTGGTATAACGAGAACAACCTCAAGGGGGTCGACTTCAAGGCGGGGATCAATACCGAGACCTACCAATACTACGCCGACTTTGCCGCCGACTTTGGTATCGAAAACATCCTTATCGACGATGGCTGGTCATCACAGGAAGATGTGCTTACCGTGCTGCCAGGCATAGACATGCAGGCGATCATCGCCCATGCCAAAGAAAAGGGCGTCGGGGTGCAGCTGTGGGTGCCCTACTCGGCGCTGGACAAGAATCTGGAAGAGGCGTTTAAGCTCTACGCCAAATGGGGGATCAACGGCGTCAAGATAGACTTCATGGACAGTGACAGCATCAAGCGGGTGGATTTCTACTGGCGAGCCGCCGCCATGGCCGCCAAGTACAAGCTGATGGTCAACTTCCACGGCGCCTACAAGCCCGCGGGGATCCACAGAACCTACCCCAACGTGATGACCCGCGAGGGGGTCAGAGGACTGGAAAACAACAAATGGTCTGAGGTGACCTCGACCCACAACCTGCATCTGCCCTTCATCCGCATGATAGCTGGCCCGCTGGATTACACCCCGGGCGCCATGGCCAATGCCCAGCAGAAGAACTTCAACAAGGTTTGGTCTCGCCCCATGAGCCTGACCACCCGGGCGCAGCAGATCGCCATGTATGTGATCTACGAGAGCCCGCTGCAGATGCTCGCCGACACCCCAACCAGCTACCGCGCCGAGCCTGAGATCCCGTGCTTCATCGCCGCCATTCCTACGGTGTGGGATGACTTCAAGGTGCTGCATGCCAGCATAGGCGAGTATTTCACCATAGCGCGACGCGCAGGTGATGACTGGTATATCGGCGCCATGACCAATACCCAGGCGAGAAGCCAGCGGATCAACCTGGACTTTCTGGGAGATGGTGAGTATGAGATGCAGCTGCTGCAAGATGGCATCAACGCGGGTAACTTCGCCGAAGACTATAAGCTGATCAAGAAAACTGTCACCAAGGGCGACAGCCTAGATCTCAACATGGCGGCCAACGGCGGCTATGCCATACAGCTGATCAAGCGTTAAACGCCCCACCCCAAGGGTCTGAGTTGCGTCACATTCTATGCGTTCAGGCCCTTACCTTTTCTCTTGCTTACGCCCTTGCCTATGCCCTTGTCTATGCTCTTACTTATGTTCTTGCTTAGATTCTTGCTTAGCCTCTTAATTAGGCGCTTGTTTTAGCCCTTGTTTTAGCCGCGGCTCTAGTTGCAGTCTTTTTCGCCCCGCTAGCCTTGCCTTTGGCACCTGTCGCCCCGCCGCGTCGATTGCCGTAGCCACGCTTCTTAAACGAACGCTTAGGCGCCTCAACCCCTTGCAAGGCCTTGGGCAGCTGGGCACCGGCCTGCATGATAAGCCCATTGAGCGACTCGACTAGCGGCGCCATAAAGCTCAGGTACTTGGCCTCTTTACGGCTGATGGCGTCAAGGTGACTCTCCCACAACGCCGTCATATCAGGCGTGGTGGCAGATTCGGGTAGGCTATTGATGAGGCCGCGACCGACCGGGGTCGAGACGATAGACTTTCCCTGGCGCGTCAGAAAGCCACGCTTGAACAGCAACTCGATGATCCCGGCGCGGGTCGCCTCTGTGCCCAGGCCGTCGGTTTCCTTGAGGATCTTACGGATCTCAGGGTTAGTCACGTAGCGGCTGATCCCCGTCATGGCACTCAGCAGGGTGGCATCGGTAAAGGCCTTGGGAGGCTGGGTCTGCTTCTCGATAAGCTCTCCCAGGCCAGAGTGCAGCTCTTGCCCCTTATGTAGCGGCGGCAGCAGGGCCAAAGCCTCATCGCCGTCGGCCTTGTCATCGCTGCGCTTAGGGAACAGCTGTTTCCAGCCGGGGGCGATCTCCTGCTTAGCCTTGGTATGAAAATGGCCGCCGGCGATCTCCACCTCAACCTGAGTCTCATGGTAACGATAGACGGGGTAAAACTGCGCCAGATACTGACGGGCCAGTTGCAGGTAGATCTGTTTCTCGGCCTGACTCAGGGCGCTCAGGGTGGCTACCTTCTCGGTGGGCACTATGGCGTGGTGGGCATCCACCTTGGCATCGTTCCAGGCCTTGGAGACTATCTTAAGATCCGGCGCGGCGCACTGGGCGGTGAGTTCGCCAGCCCCCTTGAGCACGGCGCCGATCACGACGGGGGCCAGGGCCAGCTGCTCCTTGGGCAGATAACGGCTATCGGAGCGCGGATAGGTGATCAGCTTATGTTTCTCATACAGTGACTGACAGGTATCGAGCACCGTCTTAGCACTCATGCCGAATCGCTTCGCCGCATCTATCTGCAGCGACGACAGGTTATAGGGTAAGGGTTGCCCCTGCTGCTTATCTTTGGCCTGCAGATCCGTGACCTTGGCAGGCTGCTCTGTGATCCGCCCTACCACGTTTTCCGCCAGACGGCGCGACAGCACCCGCCCCTCCTCATCCATGTAGGGCTGACAGGCCTCGCTGGGTTGCCACTTGGCCTTGAAATGCGCCTGTTCTTGGGTATAGAGATTGGCCAGCACCTCGTAGAAAGGCTTGCTGACGAAATTCTCAATGGCCTCATCGCGGCGCACCACCAGGCCTAAGAGTGGCGTCTGCACCCGACCGACAGAGAGCACTCCCTGATAGCCCACCTTGCGGCCCTGCAACGTATAGGCGCGGGTCATGTTCATGCCATAGAGCCAGTCGGCGCGGGAGCGCGCCAGCGCCGAGGTCGACAGGGGGATAAACTCTCGGTTGCTACGCAGCTGCCCCAAGGCCCGTTTAACGGCCTGGGGATTGAGGTCGCTCACCAGCAGGCGCTGGGTCTGTTCTAGCTTGTCGCCCTTGACCCCCAGATAGGCGATCACCTCATCCACCAGCAGCTGACCTTCACGGTCAGGGTCCCCGGCGTTCACCAACTGACAGGCCTGCTTGACCAATTTTCTCAGCACACTGAGCTGACCACGGGTCTTGCTCTTGGGGGTCATCTTCCACTGCTGCGGCACTATGGGCAGATGGTCGAACGACCACGACTTGAAGGCGGGATCATAGCTGTCGGGCTCGGCTTGCTCCAGCAGGTGCCCTATGCACCAGGAGACGGTATCGCCATTGGCCGCCGTGATATAGCCCTCGCCCTTCTTGTGGGGTTTAGGTAACACATCGGCGATTGCCCGCCCGAGACTGGGCTTCTCTGCTATGTATAGGATCATACTGACATCAATTACTGTATAAATTAACAGTAACTTTAAACCACTCGCGGCCCTGGCGCAAATAGGAAAAACAATCTCATGCTTACGTGTAAATTTAGTTGAGAATCATTCTCACCAATGCCTAATCTAAAGGCTAGTCTAAGGGCAATTCACGGAGGCCGATATGCACACACGACTCAAGACCCCACAACGACCCGAACGCCTACTGATTTACGCCACGCTGATGACGACGGCGCTGCTGTTACTCTCGCTGTCATCCTCCCTCTTTCCCTGGCGTCTGGATCCCCTAGTGCAATTTAGCCTGCTGCTGTTGCTAAGCTGCGCCGGCACCCTGTTTGCCCTCGCCCGGCATGGCGCACACCATAGACCGGCCCTTGGGCTACTCTTCGGCCTCTGGCTAATGGTGTGGGTAAGCCAGGGGTTGCTAATGCCGGTGTGATCGCTAACCTGCGCTTGCCTCTATAAGCTAAAACTTAGCTCTGCCGCGGCCGCTGCCCCTGCCACAGCCACAGCCGCGGCATTCGATGCGACTGCCATCTGACCACAAAAAAGGCGCCTCCCAGGAGACGCCTATATTACAGATATGAAAACCTCAGCTTTAGGTCTTTAACTTACCCAGCTGCTGATGTTGCTGCTCTACCAGGCCCGCCAGGCTGGCACTGCTCTGCTGGGCCTCGTCGGCGAGTCTCGCCAGCTCGGAGGCTGAATCTGAGATACCTGTGATGTTACGGCTGACCTCTTCGGTCACTGCACTCTGCTCCTCTGCGGCGGTGGCGATATGGGTCACCTGGCTGGAGACCTCCTGAATTTGATTCACAATGGTGTTGAGTGAACTCAGGGCCGACTCTGTCTGGGCCACGGCGCGCTGGGCGCCATCCACCCCTTGGTCGATGATCTGCGAGGCACTGTTGACCTCGCGCTGCAGCGCCTCGATCAACTTGCCTATCTCATCGGTCGAGCTCTGGGTCTTGGAGGCCAGCGCACGCACCTCATCGGCGACCACGGCGAAGCCCCGGCCTTGTTCACCGGCGCGGGCGGCTTCGATGGCGGCGTTAAGTGCCAGCAGATTGGTCTGCTCGGCGATGGCGCTGATCACCTCGAGGATCTTGCTGATGTTGGTGCTGCTTTCCGCCACCTTACCCACGGCCTCCTTAGCCAGCAGGGATTCTTGAGACATATGAGTCACATAGCCCATGGCCTGGCTCAGGCTGTCTTCACCTGCCTTGACGTTGAGGGTCATCGCCTCGGTTTCCGACGCCGTCTGCTCAGACGCCTTGGCCACCTCGAGCGCGGTGGCGCTCATCTCGTTGACCGCAGTCACCACACTCTCGATATCACTGTACTGCCGATTGACGCTGTTGTGTGTCTGCTGAGCTATCTCCGCCGCCACCTGACTCTCGGCCTGCGAGCGTGACGCCAGCTCCTTAAGCTCGCCAATTAGCAGCCTCAACTTATTGATAAAGCCGTTGATGCCACCGCCTAGGGCGATGAGTTCGGCGTGGGACTCCACTGTGACCTGCTGGGTCAGATCCCCCTCGGCGCTGGCTAAGTTCTCCACCCGGCTCTGAATCACCTTAAGCGGCGCGACAATAGATCGGATCACCAGGCTGATGGTAACCACGGCGATCAGTGAGACGATGACGCCTACGATCAGCAGCAGGCTGCCCAGAGAGCTGGCCATGGCAGACATCGCCTTATCCATGGCATTCGCCGCCTGATAGGCATCGGCCTTGGCCACCTCAATCACCAGCGACCACTGCGCCTTGGCGAGCGGGATCTCGATGGGATAGGCAACTATGATGTTATCGCCCTGCTCGAGGTAACCGCCCTGGCGATGTAGCCCGGTCAACTGACTGGCAAGTGACGGGGCGACAGACTCACCCAGTGGCCGCGCCTTCTTATCATAGTGGCTGGCCGCCACCACCAAGCCTTTCTGGCTCAGCAGGGTCACCTTGGCCTTGCCCTGATACAGGCTGGCCGAGAGCTCGTCGATCAGCTTCTGAAACACGGGCAGATTAACATCCACGCCGATTACGCCGCGAAAGCTGCCGCCCACCACCACAGGCACGGTTAAGGAGGTCATCAGCGCCGTGTTGCCTGGGCTTATCTCATACAGGTAGGGCTCCATCAGGCAAGGCTGCTTAGTGTCCTTGGCGCACAGGTACCACTCTGCCTCGCGCACGCCAAACTCCTTGAGGGTGGCATCGTACTTCTCGCTGGCGTCATCCACCTGCTGATGCTCGACGCTGCCATCGTCGCTGCGGGTGTAATAGATCTCCAGGGTACCCACCTCGGGCACGCTATGACTGATCTTCTGGGTATAGTCGCCGTCGCGGCCATCGTAGCCGTTGGGCTCGAACTGGGCATACATGGAGGAGAGCTGACTGTTCTTTCGCAGCACGCCGGCCACCGACTCCTCTACCCCTTCCCGAGATAGCGGCTGGCTAGCGGCGCTCTGCTCTATCATGCCGGCAAACGAAAAGGGGATCCGATAGGCCTCATTGATAAAACCCGCCACCCGCTCACCATACTCACCGGCCCGGGCGCTGAGGCGCTGGCGAGTTTCATCATGCAAAGCGCCTTGCACCTGGCCCGCCAGTTGCGCGTTTTTATCGCTGAGCGACCACCAGAGGCTGAAGGAGAGGATGGCGACTATGATCAAAAACAGCGCTGAGGTGATCCAAAGCAACTTAGTACTGATGGACAAGTGTTTCATTTATCACTCCTAGGGATGACGGCAGGCTCGAGGCTTAATACTTTCACTCATTAAACATAGCACTAAAGCATTAAAACACCATGCTATCAGGTATTTAATTACCCTTGCAGAAAAAGTGATGTAGCAAAATGCCCCATAAATAAACCGAGCACTTCTATAAAAATACCGACCACTCCCATAAAAAAACCGACCACTAGGGGTCGGTTTTTAGCGGACGCATGCGCTATCCCTTAGGGATGACAGACGTTATGTAGCTCTAAGTTAGTGCCGATATCCTTGATGCGATTGGCCTTGGCATCGTCGTTACGTAGCTGGGTCAGGTGATCCAGATAGGCCTGATCCACATCGTTGGTAATATAGTTACCGTCAAATACCGAGGTCTCGAAGCGTTTGATATCCGGGTTCTGCTGACGTACGGCTTCGATCAGGTCTTCCAGATCCTGGAAGATGATGCCATCGGCACCGATCAGCTTATTGATCTCTTCGGCGTCGCGACCATGGGCGATCAGCTCGCTCGAGGTCGGCATGTCGATACCATAGACGTTAGGGAAACGGATCTCAGGAGCCGCCGAGGCGAAGTAAACCTTCTTGGCACCGGCTTCACGGGCCATCTCGATGATCTGCTCTGAGGTAGTACCGCGCACGATAGAGTCATCCACCAGCAGCACGTTCTTGCCCTTAAACTCGGCGTTAATGGCGTTTAGCTTGCGGCGAACCGACTTCTTTCGCTCCTGCTGACCCGGCATGATGAAGGTACGGCCGATGTAACGGTTCTTCACGAAGCCCTGACGGTATGGCAGGTCCAGGTTACGGGCGATCTCTAGGGCGATATCGCATGAGGTTTCAGGGATCGGGATCACCACGTCGATATCGTGATCTTCCCACTCTTTCTTAATCTTCTCACCCAACATGGTACCCATGTTGACACGGCTGCCGTAGACAGACACCTTGTCGATGGTCGAGTCTGGACGGGCAAAATAGACATATTCGAAGATACAAGGTGAATAGCTTGGCGACTGGGCACACTGGCGGGTATAGAGCTGACCATCTAACGAGATATAGATGGCTTCGCCTGGAGCGACATCACGTACCGTCTCGAAACCTACGGCATCAAGGGCCACGCTCTCAGAGGCCACCATATATTCGGTGCCCTGCTCTGTCTCGTTCTTACCCAGTACCAGTGGACGAATGCCGTAAGGATCGCGAAACGCCACCAGGCCCTGTCCGATGATCATCGCCGCCACGGCGTAGGCGCCGCGTGTCAGCTCATGTACCTTAGTGACCGCCTCGAAGACTTCGTCGGCAGTGAGGTACTGGCTCTTGGTGTGTTGCAGCTCGTCGGCCAACAGGTTAAGCAGGACTTCAGAATCTGAGGTGGTGTTCACGTGACGACGTTGCTTCACCAGACGCTCGTGCAGCTCGACCGTGTTGGTCAGGTTGCCGTTGTGCGCCAGAGAGATCCCGAAAGGAGAGTTAACATAGAAAGGTTGCGCCTCAGACGCGCTCGAGCTACCCGCAGTTGGGTAACGCACGTGACCTATGCCGGCGGTGCCTTGCAAGCGCTGCATATGCTTAGGTTCAAATACGTCTTTTACCAGACCATTGGCCTTACGCAATCTAAACGCATTGCCATCAACGGTGACAATGCCCGCGGCGTCTTGGCCACGATGCTGTAGCACTGTGAGTGCATCATAGATTGTCTGATTAACCGATGTTCGGCCAACTATTCCGACGATACCACACATGGGTAGGTTTCCTCATTTTAAGATGTTCTGATAATTATTATCTGCGGCCATGACCTGAGGTTAAGGCACGCCTATGCTTACGCATTCTTATATTTTAGGTACAAAGCTTGAGGTGTTTTCCACGTAGTCGAAGAACCACTGGATAACCACTCCGAATTCGGGAACCAGTTGCGAGCTGGCCCACCAGTCTGTCTTGGGCGCCCCGGTAAAGGCGTCCAGGAAAAAGAGTATCGCGCTAACGATGAGTGCGCCACGCAGAGCGCCAAAACAGAGGCCCAGCACCCTGTCGGTACCAGACAGGCCCGTCTTGACCACCAGTTGGCCGATAAGATAGTTAACTAAGGCACCGAGAATAAGGGTCGAGATGAACAAGATTGCGATGGCAATGCCGTTACGCACCATTTCATCTTGCATCTGGGTCAGGTAGACGGCGAGATCTTCATAAAATTGACTCGCCACGAAGAAGGCGGCAAACCAGACCACGAGTGACATGGCTTCCTTAACGAAACCACGAAGCAGACTAATTAAAGTCGAGATTGCGATGACCGCAATAATGGCATAATCGATCCAAACCATTGAATAAGGTGATCCAGCATTAGCATTAAGACGGCGGGATTTTACCAGAGACTGAAGACATTCTCACCCCCTAGCCTAATTTAAAAGTGATTTAGTTTATCCGCAATTACGGACACTGAGTTCTGGCTTGAGGCTATTTTCCCCCTGTAGCGCAGACAAAAACGCCCAGGACAAAGCCTGGGCGTTTGGAAGTGATAACGGTAGAGCAAAGCAGTGAGTTAGAGCAGCGGATTATAATCGACCACCGCCGACTTAAGGCCGGTAAACTTATCCAGCTTGGTCTGCAACTTCTGTAACTTGCTCTTGGAGATATCCGGGCCGACAAACACCTTAGTCAGCTGACCATCCACCGGCTTTTTCGGCACAGTATAGGCACGGTAGCCCTCGCCTCGCAGTCGCTTGACCAGGGCGTTCACATTATCCGCATTCTTAAAGCTACCCAATTGCAGGGTATAGGCCGAGCTTGCGACCTCAACCTTAGATTCAGTCGCCTTAGCTTGCGTGACTTTCGCTGGGGTTTGCCTAACTTCACTGGTTTTAGGCTCGCTGGTTTTAGCTACGCTGGTATTAGAGGCGTCCGTTTTCGCCGCGCTTGTCTTATCATCCGCGCCATCATTCGTCCCCTGCTGCTCGGCTGAGGCTTGGCCGGCGCTTTCATCTTGAGCGTTCACCTGGTTGTCGAACTGAGCCTGCTGCTCACTCAGGTCTATAGCCGTAATACTTTCCTGCTCATCGAGGCGGGACTCGGCCTGGGGCCGCAGTGGGATCTCGGCAAACTGCTCTTCCTGATGCTGCTTCTTACCATCTAAGATATCGGGCAAAAAGATCACCCCCAGGGCCACCAAGACTATGATGCCCACCAGACGGTTTTGAAACTGGCTCGATACCTTCTCTTGTTTGACTTCTACTTCATCCACCTGCATTTAACTTAGGTCCAATTGCTTAAACTCTGCCACAGTGTAAAAGGAGCCAAACACAATTACCACATCGGATTGGCCAATCTCTGGCTTTAACGCCTGGTATGCCTGCTCAACAGAGGCAAACCCATAGGCAGCTTTGTCGCCGCTCAGATAGCTGAGCAGATCTTGCGCCTTAGCGCTGCGCTCACAGTTTAGATCCGTCAGATACCAGACGTGGATCTGAGCCTCGAGCAGGCCAAGCACGGCGCGGCAATCCTTATCTTTTAACATGCCGCACAGGGCGAAGATACGCTTACCCTTGTAAGCCTCGAGTCGCTGGGCCAGATAGGCCGCCGCATGGGGGTTATGGGCCACATCTAAAATGATCTTAGGCTGCTCGCTGACCACCTCCAGACGACCGGTTAACTTAGCCCCGCTTAGCCCGGCATCGATAGATGTGCGAGCCGCTTGAGTCACAAACTGTTCTGCCAACAATTGCTGCACCACAGCCAGGGCGGTTGCCGCGTTGGCCAAAGGCAGGGTCGGTAGTGGCAGCCCTTCTATTGAGAGCCTAGGCAGAGAGATTTGCGGCTGTATGGTTTCGCCTAAGGTAAAGCACCACTCAGTCTCACTCGCCTTGTAGCTAAATTCGTGATTCACCCGTACCATCTTGGCGCCGATAGACTCGGCGTATTCAACAACGCTTACTGGCAAGTCTGGGTCGCCAATCACCACGGGACGGCCAGCGCGCATGATCCCCGCCTTCTCGCGGCCCACCAACTCCCGGGTATCGCCCAGGTATTCCTGATGGTCGATGTCGATGGCGGTGATCACCGCAATATCGGCATCGATAATATTGGTGGCATCCAGGCGTCCGCCAAGCCCCACCTCAAGTAACACGAGATCCAGCTTCGCCTGCTTAAACAGGTAGAGTCCGGCCAGGGTGGCATATTCGAAGAAGGTCAGCGAGGTATCGCCGCGCGCGGCATCTATGGCACAAAACGCCTCGATAAGCGCCTCATCGCTGGCATCTACCCCATCGATGCGTACCCGCTCGTTATATTTGAGCATGTGAGGCGAGCTGTAGACTCCAACGCGCTGCCCGGCTTCTCTCATGATGGCTTCTATCATGGCGCAGGTGGTTCCCTTGCCATTGGTGCCGGCAACGGTCACCACCGTGGTGCCCTCGAGGCTATCGAGCCCCATGACCTTGGCAACGGCCGCGACACGGCCAAGGCCCATATCTATCTCTGTGGGATGAATTGCCATCAGATGATTCAGCCAGTCATTAAGGCCAGATTGTGCGTTGGGTACAGGTGTCATATCAGAATCTTTCTAACTCTTTGTTATTCAGTGTTGTTATTCAGAAATATAGTTGGGGTTAGTCGAGCATAAACAGTGGCCCCAGGGCCAGTTTAGGCAGGGCATAGTGCTCGGGATAGGTCACATCCACTAGATAGAGACCGTTAGGTTTAGCGGTCGCCGCCGCCTGAGTGCGATCCTTCAGCGCCAGCAGATCCTTAATCCAGCTCACGGGTTGACGGCCATAACCCACCTCGAGCAGGGAGCCGACGATATTACGCACCATGTGATGCAAGAAGGCGTTGGCCTTGATGTCGACGCAGATATACATGCCCTGGCGGGTCACATTGACCTCGTGAACACAGCGAAAAGGAGTGTTCGACTGGCACTGGATGGCGCGGAAACTGGTAAAGTCCTGCTCACCCAGCAGGAACTGGGCCGCCTCATGCATCTTGCTCTCATCTATCTGCCCCGGATAGTGGCTCACGCCAGAGCGGAGAATGCCGGGTCTGAACTGATGGTTATAGATCATGTAGCGATAACGGCGGGCGGTGGCGGTAAAGCGGGCGTGGAATTCGTCATCCACATCCTTGGCCCAGCGCACGGCGATATCATCCGGCAGGTTGACATTGACCCCTAGGGTCCAGGCACTCTCTTTACGCACGGCATTGGTCTCGAAATGCACCACCTGGCCCGTAGCATGTACACCTGCGTCGGTACGTCCGGCGCATTGAATCGAAATAGGTTCGTTGGCAACGAAAGATAGGGCTCTCTCGAGCTGGGCTTGTACCGAATCCACCTCGGCCTGACGTTGCCAGCCAAAATAACGGCTGCCATCATATTCGATACCTAATGCTACGCGCATGAAATACCTGTCCTCATGTTTAATTACTCACGTTTAAATAAATCTGTTCGCTAGGCGGCGGATTCTAGCACAAGCTAGGTGTTAACTGGATAGTAAATGGCGCGTTAACTGGATAGTTAAGGAGAGAGTTAAGTGGAGAGTTAACTGCACCGATAGTCAACCTCCAGGCTCGCCGCCATCAAAAATATGCTCGCCGCCATAAAAAAACGGCGCCTAAGCACCGTTTTTCAAATCGCTTTTCTATTTTAGAGCGCGTCAGGGTTAGAGCTCGTCTAGCAGCTTCTTGGCTTCCTGCTGCTGACGCTCGTTGCCGTCCAGCTCGACCTCTTTAAGCAGCGCCTTGGCGCTGTCCATATCGTCTATTTCTATATAGGCGCGTGCCAGATCCAGCTTGGCATTGACCGCATTCTCTTCGTCGTCCACATCGACCATGGCGGCGTTGCCCATCAGGCTATCGAGCTCGCCCATGTCAACATCCAGCTCCTTGTACTTATCGACATCCAGCTGCTCCTCGTCGGCCTCATTGAGCAGTCTGTCGATATCGATAAAGCCGTTGTCTTGCTGGAAGGCGGTCAGATCGTGCTCGGGCACGGCTCTGGCGGGACGCTTCTTCTCCGCCGCATCAAGGGCAGCCAAGGCCTGATCTACGGTCAGATTATCATCATCGTCCAGCTGCAGCGAGATACCATCGTCATCATCCTCAACCGGCTTCTCTTGGGCGCTTGGCGCATCGCTGGTCAAGGCTGATTCCCACTCCAGCATGTTATCGCTGCTGCGCTTGTTCCCCTTGAGATCACCGAAGAAACCCGATTCACCCTTTTCGACCTTAGGCTCTTCCGCCTCTTCGACCGATTCGAGATCGGCGAGCAGCGCGTCGAGATCCACCTCGCCGTCATCTTCGGCCTTAATCTCTTGCTCGGCTTCCGCCTCTACAGCCGGCTTATCTTCACCCAGGTCGAACTCGAGCGGCGCGTGACCGGCCGATTTGCTCTCTTCCTGCTCTGCGGCTAACTCGGCTGCAACGTCAAGTTCTGGCCCTGTCTCCTCAGGTGCAGCCTCCTCAGCTTCAGCCTCGGCGAACTCAAGATCGGCGACTTCGGCTTCTGGCTCGCTTGCCGATGCAGCTGGTTCAAATTCGGCCAGTAAGGCATCAAGATCCGCCTCTTCAACCTCATCGTTTTCCTCCTCAAGCTCGGCGGCGATCTGACGCGCTATCTCATCATCCTCGCTATCGGTCGCTTGGGCTGCCGGCTCGGCATCGAATCCGGCCAGCAAGGCGTCGAGATCTGTCTCATCGACATCGCCCTCATCACCTTTGGCCTCGATCGCCTCTTCGAGCTCCTGGGCAATCTCATCGGCCAAGGTTTCCTCGGACGCTGCTGTCGCTGCAGGCTCGGCGGCTTCTTCTGGCTTAATCTCTTCTAAGCTAGTCTCTTCTGCGTGAGTCTCTTCTACGTTAGCCTCTTCGTTTGCTGTTTCTGCCGGCAGGTCAAACTCCGCCAGCAGCGCATCCAAGTCTTCCTCTTTAGCGTCTTCGCTTGGCGTCTCTTGCTCAAATTCGGCCAGCAGTTCGTCGAGATCTGTCTCTGTGGTCGCCTCTTCTTCAAAAGTTGGCGCCTCGAAGGCAGTTTCTTCGATGCTCTTCTCTTCGACATGTGTCTCTTCGACTGGCGCTTCTTGCGGGGCATCTAGTTCGGCAAGCAGGCTGTCGAGATCATCTTCCTGAGTTGTCTTGGCTTCTTCCTGCTCCTGCTCACCCATGGCCTCGGCCCAGAGATCGTCCAGCGATTGACCTTCATCCTCAATCGGTGACATCACCTGCTCATCACCCGCATCCACTACCATCTCGGCAGCTTCTTGAGGCAGCTCATCACTCAGATCCGCCTCGGGCTTAAGCTGAGTCTCATCGACCTTCATCAAGGAATCCAGCGAATCGGCCTCATCATCTGTATCCAGATGCACAGCCATCATCTCTTCGCTATCTTCAGGCGCTGGCGCGACAGGCTTATCGTCCATCGGCGGCGTTACGGGCGCGCTCGACTCGACCGCCTCGCTCTTGTTGTTGCGACGCTTGATAAACAGCCATACCAATACCAACAGCAATAGCGCCGGAATGGCCGCGAACAGACCGAGATAGAGGGGGTTATCCATCATGGTGCGCCAGCTGTCGTCCACCTCTTTAGGCTTTGCCGGTTGAGTCGCGGCGGCCAGCTGCTGACGAAGCTGCTCGACCTCACTGTTTAGCTGCGCCTTCTGCTCTTTTTGAACCAGCAGCGCCTCTTCCAGCTCGGCGATACGGCTGCTTTGTTCGTCTATCTTAGCCTGCAGCATCTCGCTGTCGTTGTTGCCCAGGTTTAACTTATCTTGTGCCCTGGCCAGCTCGTCGGTGAGCGACAGGTTCTTAGCCTGCTCGGCCTCGAGCTTGGCGGTTAGCGCCTCGATCTGCTTCTGCTGCTCGGCGCTAGGCTTATCTGTCTGAACCATCTCTGGCTGACGAGCTTCTGACGCCTGAGCCTGTTTAGTCTGTGTCGCTACCGGCTTAGGCTTAGCTGCCGTCTGTGGCTTCTGACGCCAGCCTTTATCATTACTCTCTGCCTGCTGTTTCGCCAGGCTCTTAGGAATAGCCAGCATCACCTCTTTAGATGGGATCAGCAGGATCATCCCCTTCTCTAGGCTGTTGTAGTTGTCGCTGGTAAAAGCATGAGGATTGGCTTCATAAATCGCTGCCATCACCTGATAGATGGTCACACTCGCATCGGGACGGGTTTTCTGAGCAATACTCCAGAAGGTATCGGATGCCGTAGTTGGGCCATATTGGCGCAGGGTCTGGCGACTTTCGCCATCTGGGCCGGTAATATTGAGAGGTTCTGCGGCAGATAAAAGACCCGAAGTCGACGAGAGAACAAGCAGAGCGCTGGCTAGCAAACCAGCAAGATGCGATGTGCGAAAGTTCATCAATTCTTCCCTTTCAAGCGATGATGGACTGCCATTTGGCAGTGTGCTTTAGGCAATTGTATTTATTGAGATTACTATAAACCAGTTTTAGATGGCCTGCTACTGTTCACATTTCAAAAACAAGTGATCACATAAAAAAAGCCTGCAAACTGCAGGCTTTTTCTCCACTTATGCACTACTTAGCCCCTTAGGGCCAGGGATCAGTAGTAGTCTCTGACCAAGACTTCGGCTATCTGCACGCTATTGAGCGCCGCGCCTTTTCTAATGTTATCAGACACAACCCAGAGGTTGATGCCGTTAGGATGAGAGATATCTTCGTGCACGCGGCCAACGTATACAGGATCGGTTCCCGCCGCTTCTGTCACTGCCGTTGGATACTCTTCGTTAGACTCGAACAGCTCCACGCCAGGCGCATCACGCAACACGGCCTTAACATCCTCGGCGCTCACCGGCTGCACGGTTTCGATATGCACAGCTTCAGAGTGACCATAAAATACCGGTACACGCACCGCAGTTGGGTTAACCACTATCTGGTCATCGCCGAAGATCTTCTGGGTTTCCCAGACCATCTTCATCTCTTCTTTGGTGTAGCCGTTGTCCATAAACTTATCTATCTGTGGCAACACGTTAAAGGCGATCTGCTTTGGATAGGCCTTAGGCTCTACCGGCAGCCCCTGAAGCAGCTTGGCGCACTGATTGGCCAGCTCTTCGATGGCTTGCTTGCCCGAGCCAGATACCGACTGGTAGGTCGCCACATTGATACGTGAGATCCCGTAAGCATCATAGATAGGCTTAAGGGCAACCAGCATCTGGATAGTCGAACAGTTTGGGTTGGCGATGATGTTGCGATTACGGAAATCGGCTATCGCCTGTGGGTTCACCTCGGGGACGACCAGAGGGATATCGATGTCGTAACGGAAGTGCGAGGTGTTATCGATCACCACACAACCGTGCTCGGCGGCGATGGGGGCCCACTTGGCCGACACGTCACCGCCCGCCGAGAAGAAACCTATCTGTGCCTGAGACCAATCGAAGGTCTCCACATCCAAAATTTCGACCTGTTTACCATGGAAAGTTACCGTGTCGCCCGCACTACGACTACTGGCCAGAGGATACAAGTTGGCAACGGGAAAGTTGCGCTCTTCGAGGATCTCAATCATTGTTTGACCCACGGCTCCCGATGCACCTAAAACGACGACGTTAAATTCCTGCGACATAATTACAGACCGACTCCTGAAAAACCTAATTCGAGCAACCAATCTACATCAGAACCCGCGGTATTGGCTAGCATTAACGCGCTAAATTCACGTCGATGCTTATGATTTTTTCTCATCAGGTCGAAGCCTTTGTCATTTTGAAAGCGCTGGCGAAACAGTTCGTCGTCATCACGTAGGTCATAGACCAGACGCACCAGGCTGAGCAAGGCCTTTTCATCGGGCACAGACAAGGGCGACAACTGATGACTCCAGAGCACTGGTAACAGGCTGGCAAGGGACTTGTCGACCGCCCTGCCCAGCTGCGCCATCAAGGCCTGATACAGCATAAAGGTACCGCGAGCCTTCCCCTCCAGGCTATAGCCGGCTATGTGTGGGGTGGCTATCTCAACCAGCGGCACCAACTCGGGCATAGGCTGAGGCTCCCCCTCCCAAACATCCAGCACCAGCTTAAGATCGTTGCGCTGCTGTTTCACCTCGATAAGCGCGCGGTTATCGATCACCTCACCGCGGCAGCAGTTCAGCAGCCAGGTATCTTCACCGAGTGTGTTCAGGCGCGCCTTGTCAAACAGATAATGGGTGGGATGCTCGCCATCTCGAGTTAGGGGTACGTGCAACGAGATCACATCGCAGCGCTCAATAAGCTCATCTAACGAGACAAACTCACGCTCATCGCCCGCCTCTTCGAGCAAGGGATCGTTAAGCAAGGTTTTGACCCCATAGGCCTCAAGGCACTTTTGCAGCGCCGTGCCCGTATTACCCGCGCCGACTATGCCGACCGTCTTGTCCTTTAGCGGACTGTGAAAGCGCCTGGCCAGCTCCAGCATGGCATTGAAGGCGTATTCGCCGACGGCCACAGCGTTACAGCCCGGTGCATTGGTACAGAAGATGCCGCGCTGTTTAAGATAGTCCAAATCCAGATGGTCCATGCCTATGGTGGCGCTGCCCACGAAGGAGAGCTTGTCGCAGCCGTCCAGCAGACTCTTATTCACCTTAGTGACGGAGCGCACCAGCAACACATCGGCATCTTTTACCTGAGCCTGGGTCAGGGTGCGGCCATCGACAATCACCACCTCACCAAGATCGGCAAACAGGGCTTCGACATAGGGCATGTTTTCATCGGCTACAATTTTCATCGACTTCTCTTCACAGTTTACTTGGGGCTACTTTATCGTATTATTTCGCCGTACTATTTTGCCGCACTATTTTTTTGCAGTAAATTTCGGGCACAAAAAAGGAGCCCTAAGGCTCCTTTTCGAGAGTTTTGCATCAGACTCGAATTAACGAGTACGTGGGCAAAGTTCTTCAGCGCTGAAGAAATAAGCGATTTCACGCTCTGCAGAAGCAACGGCGTCAGAACCGTGAACGGCGTTCTCGTCGATGCTGTCGGCGAAATCAGCACGCAGAGTACCACGAGCCGCTTCAGCTGGGTTAGTTGCACCCATGATTTCACGGTTAGCCAGAACAGCGTTTTCGCCTTCCAGTACTTGAACCATGATAGGACCAGAAGTCATGAACTCAACCAGTGCGCCGAAGAAAGGACGCTCGCTGTGCTCGGCGTAGAAGCCTTCAGCTTGTTCTTTGCTTAGGTGAACCATTTTAGAAGCGATGATTTTCAGGCCAGCGGTTTCAAAACGGTTGTAGATAGCACCGATGTGGTTTTTAGCAACGGCATCAGGCTTGATGATAGAAAAAGTACGTTCGATAGCCATGTCTAGCTTCCTTCATTAAACAGGTTTTTAAAAATTCGCGCGGATTATACGAAATTAAATCCGAAAAACCTACCTTTATAGCGAGATGAATGAGACATTCATCAAACCGTCATCTAGGCTGGCGCGATCCGGCTAGCAAACTGGCATGTGCAAATCGAAACCAGCTAGTAAGCAAGCGAGACTTTAAACCTCGATACTGGCTCAGTACTCGTTGATCCAGCAGGCCTGAATCGCCTCCAGGATCCGCTCGTTGCAATGGTTGGGGTCGTCGTCAAACTCATCCAGTTCCAGGATCCATTCCCGCAGATCGGTAAAGCGGATCTTGGCGGGATCCACATCGGGATGGGCCTCGAGCAGACTGAGCGCCACATCGAGAGAATCTATCCATTTCATTGTCTTACCTCTATCGCAAATGCTTATCCCTTAAGTTTAGCCCCTAGGCAGATGGCGGGATCAAAAAAGCCGGTCTGATAGACCGGCTTTCTTTGAGATTGCTAATACATTAAGCAGGCTTAGCCTTCACTCACCATGTTGATGGTGTATTTAGGGATCTCTACCACCAGATCGCTGTCAGGCACCTTAGACTGGCACGACAGACGGCTCTCAGGCTCCAGGCCCCAGGCCTTATCCAGCATGTCATCTTCCAGCTCATCGCTCTCTTCGAGCTCATCGAAGCCTTCACGAATGATCACATGACAAGTGGTACAGGCACAGGATTTCTCACAGGCGTGCTCTATGGTGATGCCGTTACGCAGCGCCACATCCAGCACAGTCTCGCCCACCTGGGCCTCGACTACCGCGCCGTCCGGGCATAACTCTTCATGGGGTAAAAAAACTATTTGAGGCATATTGTTACCTATATATTGTCAACCGACTGGCCCTTGAGCGCCAATCGAATGGAATTATCCATACGTTTCGCGGCAAAGTCCTGGCTGGCATCGTCCAGCGCAGCAATTGCCTTCTCGATGGCGTCAGTATCCGACTGGCTCGCCACCTGTGCCAAATTGGCCATGCCCGCCTGGATGGTCGCCGCTTCCGCTTCGTCCAGCAGATCGCCATCTTTGGCCAGCGCCGCCGACAGGGACTCTAATACCCTGGCCGCTTCTACCTGCTGCTCCGCTAACATGCGGCGCTCGATATCCTCTTTGGCATGGGCCATCGAATCTTTGAGCATGGTGCCGATCTCTTCGTCGGTCAGACCGAAGGAAGGCTTCACCTGAATGCTCGCCTGTACGCCAGAAGATTTCTCCATGGCGGTCACGCTGAGCAAGCCATCAGCATCGACCTGGAAGGTGACACGAATATGTGCCGCGCCGGCTGCCATAGGTGGAATGCTCTTGAGGGTAAAGCGTGCCAATGAGCGGCAATCGGCCACCAGCTCACGCTCGCCCTGCACCACATGAAATGCCATGGCCGTCTGACCATCCTTAAAGGTGGTGAACTCCTGGGCACGGGCGACCGGAATCGTGGTGTTACGAGACACCACCTTCTCCACCAGGCCACCCATGGTTTCGATTCCCAGGGACAGCGGGATAACATCCAGCAGAAGCAGATCAGATTCCGGCTTATTACCCACCAGGATATCAGCCTGAATCGCGGCGCCGATGGCGACCACGCGATCGGGATCGATTGAGGTCAGCGGCGCCTTACCGAAGAAGCCTTCGACGCGCTCACGCACCAGAGGCACGCGGGTCGAGCCACCCACCATCACGGTTTCCAGCACTTCATCATTGCTGATCCCCGCATCGCGCAAAGCGCGGCGACAGCTGGCGATGGTCTTCTTCACCAGAGATTCGATCAAGGCGTCAAACTGCGCCTTGTCGACAACTTGTTCATGAACGTTGCCCTGCTCCAGGGTCAGACTCGCAGTCACGCTGGCCTGTTCGGTCAGGGCCTCTTTCACACGGCGACTCTCGATTAAGAGTGCGCGGCGCTCACTGGCGGTAAGGCTGGTGAGTTGCCAGCTCTCCTGCAGGTGAGCGGCCAGGGCGTGGTCGAAGTCATCTCCACCCAGCGCCGAGTCGCCGCCGGTCGCCAGTACCTCAAACACGCCTTTGTTCAGGCGCAGGATCGAGATATCGAAGGTACCACCACCCAGGTCATAGATGGCAATCACCCCTTCCTGTCCCGAGTCCAGACCATAGGCGATGGCCGCCGCCGTCGGCTCATTGAGCAGACGCAGCACCTTGACACCAAGCAGGTTTGCCGCCTCTTTGGTGCCCTGACGCTGGGCGTCATCGAAATAGGCCGGCACAGTGATCACCACGCCTTCTAAGGCACCACCAAGGGTCTTCTCGGCGCGATCAACTAGTGGCCTTAAGATGTCGGCAGAGATCTGAATGGGATTAAATTGCCCCGCCTGGGTGTTGAACAGTGGCAGGCCATTTTCGCTGGCAGAGAAATGGTAAGGTAGAGAGTCATCCTTGGCCTGAATATCACTCAGGCTGCGGCCCATGAAACGCTTCACCGAGACCACGGTATTGAGCGGGTCCTGGGCGGAGAAACGCTCGGCATCCACGCCTACCTGCACCCCGTCTTCGCTGTAACGCACCACGGAGGCCAGGGCATGACGACCAGATTCGTCGGCCAGGGTATCGGCTACGCCGCTGCGTACGGCCGCCACCAGTGAGTTGGTCGTACCTAAGTCAATGCCTACCGCCAGCCTGTGCTGGTGCGGTGCGGCGCTCTGTCCGGGTTCAGCGATCTGCAAAAGTGCCATATCTTTCCAACTTAAAAAAATAAAGGCTCAGTCGACCGCAATCGACGACAGAGCCATAAAAAACATTCGCGCTTAAAAGAGAGCGTCTTCGGCTCGCTCGAGTTCCGCCTGCAACTTATCCATAAACTTGAGTTTACGCACCAGGTCGGCGGCCTGCTCCAAGACTGAAGCCTCTTCACTGCCTATCTTTTGCGCCAGCTGCGCCGTGATGTCGCTGCGATACTCGCCAAAGGATTGATGCAGGTGCTCGATAGCCTCATCGGGATCATCGCAATCGCTAATCTCCTCCAGCGCCTCGCGCCACTCCATCTGCTGCATTAAAAACATTGTGTCTTTAACCGTGGTGGATTCGTGACTGAGGTCGATTCCCTTGAGGCTGAGCATGTGCTCGGCGCGCGAGATGGGATGTTTCAGGGTGTTATAACCATCGTTAACCTGGGCGGTGTGCTGCACCGCCAAGCGCTTGTCCTGCTCGCTGGCATTGGCAAACTTGTCAGGATGCACCGCACGCTGCAGTTCGCGATACCGCTCTGAAAGCACAGCGGTATCTAGCTCAAACGATGGCGATAAACTAAACAACTCAAAATAGTTCATGTATCTCGATTCGCTCTAAACGGTGAAGCTCTCGCCGCAGCCACACTCCCCTTTCGCATTGGGGTTGTTGAACTGGAAGCCCTCGTTGAGTCCCTCTTTGACGAAATCTAACTCGATCCCTTGCAGGTAGATGAAGCTCTTGGCATCGATGATGATTTTCACCCCATCGATCTCATAAACTTCATCGTCGTCGTTGAGTTCGTCGACGAACTCCAGCACGTATGCCATGCCGGAGCAGCCGGACGTTTTCAGTCCCAAACGTAATCCGATACCTTTACCGCGGTTGGCCAAGAAGCTTCTTACTCGATCGGCCGCCGCCGGTGTCATCGTTATTGCCATTATTACTCCGACTATTACTTTTCGTGCTTAGCCTTGTACTCGTCTAACGCTGCCTTGATGGCGTCTTCAGCCAAGATTGAGCAGTGAATTTTCACAGGCGGTAGGGCAAGCTCTTCAGCAATATCCGTATTTTTAATCGCTTGCGCTTCTTCAATCGTCTTGCCCTTCACCCACTCGGTGACCAGAGAGCTAGACGCGATAGCGCTACCACAGCCGTAAGTCTTGAACTTGGCATCTTCGATGATACCATTGTCGTCGATCTTCAGCTGAAGCTTCATTACGTCACCACAGGCAGGCGCACCTACCATACCGGTAACCACTGAAGGGTCGTTCTTGTCGAATGAACCTACGTTACGCGGGTTCTCATAATGATCTATTACTTTTTCACTGTAAGCCATGATTCTGCTCCAATCTCTATTCGTTTATCGGCCGGATTAATGGTGTGCCCACTGCACTGTTGACAGGTCAACACCATCTTTAAACATCTCCCACAATGGAGACATCTCTCTCAACTGACCGATAGACTTGGTAATGGTCTCGATCGCATGGTCAATCTCCTCTTCAGTCGTGAAACGACCGATAGAGAAACGGATTGAGCTGTGCGCCATTTCATCGTCTAATCCTAATGCACGAAGCACATAGCTAGGCTCTAAACTTGCTGAGGTGCAGGCAGAACCAGAAGAGACCGCCAGATCTTTCAGCGCCATCATCAAAGACTCACCTTCGACGAAGTTAAAGCTGACGTTCAGGCTGCCGCAGTATCTTTGCTCTGAATCACCGTTGATATAGGTTTCTTCGATATGCTTGATGCCGTCCCACAGTCTGTCGCGCAGACGACGGATACGGGCGTTATCGCTCTCCATGTCGGCCTTGGCAATCGCCGCCGCTTCACCCATGCCCACAATTTGGTGAGTCGCCAGGGTACCACTGCGCATGCCACGCTCGTGTCCACCACCGTGCATAGTCGCTTCCAGACGAATACGTGGCTTACGACGGACATACAGGGCGCCAATGCCTTTAGGGCCGTACATCTTGTGAGCTGAGATTGACATGAGGTCAACCTTGCTCTTCTGCAGGTCGATAGGTAGCTTGCCGGCACTTTGTGCCGCATCCACGTGGAAGATCACCTTCTTGGCACGGCATAGCTCGCCGATGGCGTCGATATCGTGGATCACGCCGATCTCATTGTTAACATGCATCAGGCTGAGCAGTATGGTGTCTTCACGCATCGCCGCTTCGAGCTTCTCGATAGGGATGATACCGTTTGACTCAGGCTCAAGGTAGGTTACCTCGAAGCCTTCACGCTCTAGCTGACGACAGGTGTCCAGCACAGCCTTATGTTCTGTCTTGCTGGTGATGATGTGCTTGCCTTTCTTATGATAAAAATGCGCAACACCCTTGATGGCCAGGTTGTCAGACTCGGTAGCACCCGAGGTGAAAACGATCTCGCGTGGATCGGCGTTGATCAGCTCGGCGACCTGGTTACGGGCGATATCCACCGCTTCTTCGGCCTGCCAGCCATAACGGTGAGAACGTGAAGCGGGGTTACCAAAAATCCCGTCCATCGTCATGTATTGCATCATTTTCTCTGCCACGCGCGGATCGACCGGCGTCGTAGCAGCATAATCTAAATAAATAGGAAGCTTCATCTCACACTCCGTACTGAGTAGTCATGGCGCGACCACTTAACCACGTACATATAGTAATAATTAATAACAAAGTTAACTTACAGGGTTACCCTTTGTTCCTGTTGCATCTTGTCTTGCTTGATTGAGATAAATTGCACATCTCGCTTGTTCATCAGACCCGCAAGGCTAATGCCATTTAAAAAATCTGAAATCTGTTTGCTCAAATCGCCCCAGAGCGAATGGGTTAAACATCGGGTGCCGCTCTGACAATTTCCCAAACCTTGACAACGTGTGGCGTCAACCGACTCATCTACCGCCCTAACCACCATGCCCACGGAAATATCGCTGGCGTCGAAACCGAGACGATAACCGCCACCGGGTCCTCTGACGCTGGAGACTAATCCATGCTTACGTAATTTAGCGAAGAGTTGTTCAAGATAGGAAAGGGAGATTCCCTGACGCTCGGAGATGTCAGCTAATGGGACCGGGCCAGAAGTAGAATGCATTGCAACGTCTAACATTGCCGTTACCGCATACCGACCTTTTGAAGTTAGTTTCATAGCTACCACTGCTCTCTAAAATGCTTGGGTCAATTCAACCATACTTGACTATTTTAGTCAAGTATAAAACCTAGCAGATTAGTCAGGTATTAAGGACGTTATCGGAAACAGGAAATACCCTGCTTCGTTGCTGGGGTATTTAACCTGTTTCAAGGCAAAGATTCAACGCTCAGAGGGCAATAAATCTCACTCTTTATTAAATAATGGGATCAAACTCATCTATCGCCTGCTGGCGCTTCTCGGCCGCGGCCTGCTCGGCGTCGCTAAATTCACCCACTTCAAGCTCGGGAAGGCGCTCGGTACAGACGCTGCCGCCCATGCTCTGCACGGCCTGACACACCTCTTGCACCTTAGAGTCCATCAGGTGCATATGATCCAGCATCTTGCCGATGGCATTGGCCACAGGGTCCGGATTATCGGGCGATACCGCGTAGGCATCGAAGCCATATTTCTTGGCCATCTCGGTGCGGCGCTGAACATGCTCCTTGGCCTCTTCGCTGGGTCTGGCCACCTCACGGGCGGGGATCCCCACCACAGTGGTATCTTTAGGTACCTCTTTGACCACCACAGAGTTAGAGCCGACACGCGCCCCATCGTGCATGGTGATCGGCCCCAAGATCTTGGCGCCTGCGCCCACTACTACATTGTTACCCAGGGTCGGGTGACGTTTGCCCGCCTGCCAGGTTGTTCCCCCCAGGGTCACGCCATGGTATAGGGTACAATCGTTGCCTATCTCGGCGGTCTCCCCTATCACCACACCCATGCCGTGGTCGATAAAGAAACGGTCGCCTATGGTGGCACCAGGATGGATCTCCACCCCGGTCAGCCAACGGGAGAAAGTTGAGATCATGCGCGCGGTGAGACACCACTTGGCCTTCCAAAGCTTATGGCTGACACGGTGGATCCAAATCGCCTGCATACCAGGGTAGTTGAGCAGGATCTCTAGGGTACCGTTTGCCGCCGGGTCTCTGTGATAGATGGAGGCTATGTCATCTTTAATTCTGGAAATCACGCCCATGGCTCTATTCTTCCTTCGTTGACTGTGCGTCTTGTGTGGCCTGCTGTGCCAATTCAACCTTCTTGTCGACCGAGGTCAGGATACCGCGGAGAATGTTCATCTCCTGACTCTCGATTCTCGCCCGGCTAAAGAGGCGTCTGAGCTTAGTCATCACCTGCCCCGGATGTTGCTTGATGATAAACCCAGTTGACAGCAGGGTCTTCTCCAGGTGAACGAAGAAGTTTTCCTGCTCTTTGGCCAGGGGATACGCCTGTTCTTCTACCGTCTCGGGATCCATGGCAAGGTGCGCCACGCGCGCCTCATAACAGATGATCTGCACCGCCTGGGCCAGGTTCAGCGAGGTGTACTCAGGATTGGCCGGTATGCTCACATGATAGTTGCACTTTTGCAGTTCGTCGTTGCTCAGGCCGTTACTCTCGCGGCCAAAGACGATGGCCACTGGGCCGTTAACGGCGGCTCCGGCGAGCTTCTCACCCGCCTGACGGGGATCCAACATGGGCCAGTCCAGGGTACGGCTGCGGGCACTGGTGGCGATCACTAGGCTGCAGTCGGCGATGGCATCTTCCAGACAATCGACGGTCACCGCATGCTTGAGGATATCCGACGCCCCGGCGGCAAGCGCCACAGACTGGCCATCGGGTGCCACCTTGGGCTCGGCGAGATAAAGCGTGGAAAGGCCCATGGTTTTCATGGCACGGGCGGTTGAACCTATATTACCTGGATGAGTGGTTCCTACGAGAACGACACGAATATTGCTAAGCATGAAACAAGTTTGATTTCTTTCTATAGAACAGTGGATTGATGGTACCACAGCGCAAGGGGATCCCTTAATATAAAAATCTATATTTGATATAACGCTTGAAAAGCGTATAATACGCGCCGATTATTTATATCTGTTCTTTAACATCCAGGGGATTGTAATGCATCCGATGCAGACCATCGCCGTGCGCGCCGCTCGCGCCGCCGGCCAAACAATTATGCGTGCCTATACCGAACTCGACCGTGTAGAAGTTAGCGCAAAAGGTATCAATGACTACGTGACTAACGTAGATAAAGAAGCTGAAGCTGCCATTACATATCAAATCCGCAAGTCGTACCCTGACCACACCATAGTTGGTGAAGAAAATGGTGAGAACAAGGGTCAAAACAGCGACTACATGTGGATTGTCGATCCTCTGGATGGCACTAACAACTTTGTTAGAGGCATCCCTCATTTCGCGGTATCTATCGCCGTACAACACAAAGGCAAGACCGAAGTTGCCGTCGTCTACGATCCTGTTCGTGACGAGCTGTTCACCGCCGTGCGCGGTAAAGGCGCCAAACTAAACGATTTCCGTATTCGCGTAAGCAAGGCGAGCGATCTCGATGATGCCATCGTGGGTACAGGTTTCCCCTTCAAGGCGAAGCAACACACTGAAACTTACATGAAACTTTTTGCTTCTACCTTTAGCCAATGTGCCGATCTGCGCCGTGCAGGTTCAGCCGCCCTGGATCTGGCTTATGTAGCAGCGGGTCGTATGGACGCCTTCTTCGAGATCGGTCTCAAGCCTTGGGATATCGCTGCTGGCGACCTGATCGTCCGTGAAGCCGGCGGTACCGTCACCGACTTTACCGGTAACCATGGCTACATGGGTTCAGGCAACATCATCGCTGGTAGCCCTAAGGCGACTGTTGCCATGGTGAAGAGCTTCCGCCCTCTGCTGAGCGATGCCCTTAAGCGTTAATCCCCGGATTAAATAGCATCGCACGCTAAAGACCGCCTTCATGGCGGTTTTTTTATGTCTGAATTTTAAGGCATCTGTTAATCGATTTTGTTTATGTCTTCGAGTAGCGCTTTTCTCTATGTCTGTCCTACGTTCAACTGTTAGTTGCAGTCAGCTTTCCTCAAGAGTGCCCCTTGTTAAAAGCCGCCACGCGAAATTGCTGTCCCAGACGAAGAAGCCGCCTTCATTCAAAGCCGGTGCACGGAATCAATCCTGGTTAATTAAAAGCGAGCAGCGCTTATTTACATGCATATAAATTACACCTTATAATATCCTACATATTTACTCGGATATATAATGAGACGCGTATGCTTAACATAGACGAACCCGCCCATCTCCAACCCAAACTCGCCCTGCTACGTTTGGGATTTCGTCCCTTCTTCCTGTTTGGCGCCCTATTCAGCCTGGTCGCCCTGGCGCTGTGGGGCAGCTTCCTCACCGGTCGTCTCGGCTTCACGCCCCACGGTAATCCGCTATGGTGGCACGGCCATGAGATGTTATTCGGCTTCGTGATGGCGATTGTCGCCGGCTTCCTGTTAACCGCCTCGCAGACCTGGACCGGCCAGAAGAGTATCAAGGGCTGGCCTCTGGGCGCCCTCTTCCTGCTATGGCTGGCACCGCGCATCTTGCTGGCAAACAATCAATGGGGCACGTTTGAGGTGGTCGCCATGCTGGATCTGCTGTTCGCTCCGGCGGCCGCGCTGGTACTGGCGAGACAGGTGATCGCCGTCAGGCAGTGGCGCAACTTTGCCTTCATCCCCATCCTGCTGTTGCTTACTGTGGCCAACGCCCTGAGTTACTACGGCGTCAGCAGCCAAAACAGTCTGCTGGTATCCCACGCCTTTCACGGCGCCACCATCTTGATGGTCACCATAGTGGCCCTCATCGGCGGCCGGGTGATCCCCTTCTTCACCGACAGAGCCACACAGTGGCAGCGACTGGACAACATCTCCTGGCTGGAAAAGCTCACCTTCGTCAGCCTGATGGCACTCTTTATCGCCATGCTTATCGGTCAGTCCCTTGCAATAATGCTCTGCGCCGCCGTGGCTGGGATCACCCTACTGGTGCGCTGGTCCCGTTGGGGCGTGCAATCGACCTTTGGCGTGCCGCTGCTCTGGTCGCTTCACCTGAGTTATCTCTGCATTCCTGTGGGTCTACTGCTGATCGCTGTGGGGGCCAGCGTCTCTGCCGGTTTGCATGCCATGACGGTGGGGGGGCTCGGCGGCATGATCCTGGCGATGATGGCCAGGGTCTCGCTAGGTCACACGGGTCGCAACCTCATGCCACCTAAGGTGATGACGGGCGCTTTTGCGCTGATCCTCATCTCGACCATCACCCGCGTCTTGGCCAGCCTGTTCCCGACGCAGTTTATGCTCTGGCTGACTATAGCACTTGTGGCCTGGATCTTTGCCTTTGGCACTTTCGTTATCTGTTATGCCCCTATTTTGCTCACGCCAAGGGTAGATGGCAGACCTGGCTAGGCCCTAACAGAGGCTAAAGCGTCAGATTGTGAAAAGCATCACACCCAGACGCTGGCGTAGCGCTCAATACTTGTTACCATCTATAAAAACACAATTGAGCGCTATTTATGGGAAAACTCTACACGCAATATGGCTCTAAAAGCCTCAAAGCAATAGAACATTTTGTTTTAATTATCATCGCCATCGCCACCATAGTGGCCATAGGGCAAGAGATAGCGCACATCATTAAGATGGGAGAGGTGGCACTGGCGGATCTGCTGCTACTCTTCATCTATCTCGAGGTGCTGGCCATGGTGGCCAACTACGCCGAGTCGGGTAAGTTGCCGGTGCGGATGCCGCTCTATATCGCCATCGTCGCCCTGGCCCGGTACCTGATTCTCGATATGAAGGGAATGGAAGACTGGCGCATTCTGGCGATCTCAGTGTCTACCCTGGTGCTTGCCAGCACGGTTATCGTGATCCGCTGGGGTCAGCTAAAGCTTCCCTATCCGCGCAAAGAGGACGACCACTAGCCTGTTTATGAGCCAGTGAGCTCTAGGCCTTCAATGGCAGACAAGTTACGGGGCGGTAAGCTATTAAGACGGTATGCTATTAAGACGGTAAGCGCCGCCCCTCTTATCATTAAATGCCTGACTCGGCCGACATAGACTCCCCAAGCGTTACTGCGTTCCTATTCACTCCTCATCGCTCCTCACTAGCCTGTTTACCCATTAGCTCGCCCGCAAATAACTAACCGTTATTCATGTTGTTATAACTATTATTTCCCTCATAAACTGTGCTACGTTTAAAGGGCTTTACCCCTATCTCTAACAGCAAGGAATACTCTGATGGATCAAAGCCACGAAGATTTTGAAGAACGCCGTCAATCCCTGCGGGTTGACATGGAAGCCGAACGCATACTGATCTCATGGACAGATGGCTTAGGCGTGGTGCACACAGATGATGCTATCTGTATGGATCTGGCACGTCGTGGTGTGCTGATTGAATACAAGCAGGCCTTTACCCTGGGTGAACTGCTCACGGTGACCTTCAATCCCAACACAGATAAACAAAACAGCATCAAGGCTCAGGTGTGTCGCTGCAGCGAATGTGCCCCGCACCGTTTCCAGGTTGCGATGCAAATTATTTAGGCTTTTCAGTGAACTAAAAACGGGAGTTCAGGCAGTATCCATAACTCTGTTCTATACTAAACAGCACAAGTTCTGCGACATAAATCAGTGCCAATGCTTGAGGGAGACACGCTATGATTCTGCTTGTTGGGGGTGAGAAAGGCGGCGCGGGCAAGAGTTGCCTGGCCCAGAATATCGCCGTACATATCACTCAAAAATTCAATGCCAACGTATTGATGGTCGACTGTGATCCCCAGCGCACCACCTCAGACTGGATCCAGGCCCGTAACGAAGATGCCAGCCTGCCCGCGATCAACTGTATCCAACTGTACGGTAAAATCCGTAATGATCTGCTTGGGTTAGACCAAAGGTTTGACTATGTGATCGTCGACTGTGGCGGTCAGGATAACCTGGCGATGCGTGCGGCCATGTCGGTAGCCACCTATGTGGTGCTCCCACTCAGGCCAAAGCGGCGCGATCTCAAGACCCTCCCCCATATGGAAGATATGCTCAGCACCTGTAAGATGGTTAACCCTAAGATGGTTGCAACCGTGGTAATGACACAATGCCCAGCGCTACCCAGCCAATATAAACGCATATTGGAGGCCAAAGAGGTGGTTGAGTCATTTGGGCTGAGGGTATTGGACGCGGTAACCTTTAGCCGCAACGTCTACGATGACAGTGAAGAACAGGGATCGTCGGTCATCGAAATCGAACCGGATGGAAAAGCCGCCGCCGAGATACGTGCTATCGCCGATGAACTGTTTGCGATACCACCAGAAAATTCCTATGAGCTTAACTGATCTTAAACGTCGTAAATCCAAACCTCGCAAGAAATTGTCGGTTGAAGATTTTATCGAGGATGCCAACAACTATGCGTTTGGTCAGCCGAGCCTTGCCAATCGCGTCAAGAAATCGCGCAAAACCAACACCACGGTCAATCAGAAGAAACAGGCGAGTCGCATCTTTCGCCACGCCACCTTCACCCTGACCGAGACCAGCATAGCCCAGCTCAATACGCTGGCGAAGGAGAGCAAGGTCGCCAAGTCGCGGCTGATCCGTATGATGATCACCGAGTTCGCCAGCAAATCCAAGGCCGAGCTAGAGGTGCTAATAGAGCTCAGCCAGGACTAGTCATTCGTTAGTGACTATTCGTTGATGACTCGTTGTTAGTGATTACAGATACGATCGGCTGCGGTGGCAATCCCCTCGGCCGACTCGGTAAACTTACCCTTACGCTCGAGAAACGCGATCAGCTCCTGGGCATCCATCTCGCTGGCCGAGCAAGTATGATAACGAGCCTGCTCACCAAACTCCTTATGCATGAGCTGAGTCAGCTCCCCCTTAGATATTGCGCGGCCCAAGGACAACATAAGTTCCATCACCTGATGGCCATGAATTGAATCTGACATACTCTTCCTAAAAGACATAAAATAGATATCTCTTTATAACCTATCTCTGTGGCAGAAACTTTGATCCCGAGCCCAAAGCCCGCCCTTGTCCTAAAACCAGCGCCGGTGCTATGCTGAGGATCACTAAGGCCTCTCCCACACGAGTACCCAAGTTTCTATGCCTTTGATCCTCCTGCTAACCCAACAGATGTGCCTCTACCTGGTCATAGTGTACCTGCTGAGTAAGACGCCACTGTTCAAGCTATTTGCCGAGACGGCAACCCGTCTGCCTCATAAGATCTACATCTATCTTATCTTCTCGGGTTTCTGCATCATGGCCACCTATTTTGGCGAGCAGACCAACGATGCCATCGCCAATACCCGCGCCATGGGCGCCGTGCTCGGCGGCCTGTTAGGCGGACCCGTTACCGGCTTTTTGGTGGGCCTAACCGGCGGCCTGCACAGATACAGCATGGGCGGCTTTACCGACTTGGCCTGTGCCATCTCCACCACGTTAGAGGGCCTATCGGCGGGCATAGTCGGCTATTACCTGCGTAAGCAAAACCGCAGCGAGATGGTCTATGCGCCGCTGCTGGTCGCCCTGGTCACCTTCTCCGCCGAGATGTTACAGATGGCGCTGATCCTGGCCATCGCCAAGCCCTATGGTGATGCCCTAGCCCTGGTGAAACAGATAGCCCTGCCCATGTTGACGGTCAACTCCATCGGCGCCGCCCTCTTCATGAGCATGGTGCGGGATCAGAAGACCATGTTCGACAAGCTCTCCTCAGCCTTCTCCACCAAGGCACTTAAGATTGCCGAGCGCAGCGTGGGGATCCTCTCCAAGGGGTTCGATCAGGAGGGCAGCACTAAGGTGGCGCAGATCATCTTAGAGGAGACCAATGTCGGCGCGGTGGCGATCACCGACAGGGAGAAACTACTGGCCTTCATCGGCATCGGCGACGACCATCATATTCCCGGCACGCCCATCTCCTCAAAGATCACCCAAGATGCCATAGAACAGAACTGTGTCATGTTCGCCGACGGTGTGGAGACCCCCTATGCCTGCTCCATCTCGCCCCAGTGTCGCCTCGGCTCCAGCCTGGTGATCCCCCTGAGGTGCGAGTCTGAGGTGATAGGCACCATCAAACTCTATGAGCCCAAGAATAAGCTGTTTCTCAACATTAACCGCACGCTGGGTGAAGGGATCGCCAGGCTGATGAGCAACCAGATCCTCTACGGCCGCTATGAACTGCAACAGAGCCTGCTGACTCAGGCGGAGCTCAAGCTGCTGCAGGCGCAGGTCAATCCCCATTTCCTGTTTAACGCGCTCAACACCATCGCTGCCATCATAGGCAAAGATCCCCTGATGGCGAGGCAGCTGCTGCAACACCTGTCGCAGTTTTTGCGCATCAACCTCAAGCGCACCACGGGCCTAGTGACCCTCAGCGACGAGCTGGAACATATCGACGCCTACCTCACCATAGAAAAGGCAAGATTTATCGATAAGCTCAGCGTGCATATCGACATTCCCGCCACGCTGCACCACTACCGCCTACCGGCCTTTACCCTGCAGCCCATCATAGAGAATGCGGTAAAGCATGGCACCTCACACCTGCTGGAGCCCGGGGAAATCTGGGTCAGTGGCAGAGCCGAGCAAGATTTATTAATATTGGAAGTAAAAGATAATGCAGGTCTGTATCGGGAAGAGCTCAATGCAGACACCTCAGGATTAGGTATGTCCATCGTCCATAAGCGGATTCAGAGCCTGTTTGGCCCCCACTATGGCGTTAAGATCAACTGCGAGAAGGACCGTTTTACTCAAGTCATTATTACCCTGCCGCTAAATGATGTGGCACAAACGGAACCCATAGCGTGATCACTTGCTTAATTATCGACGATGAACCCTTTGCCCGCGAAGCCCTCAACGACCAACTTCAAGCCTATCCCGATCTCGAAGTCATAGGCCAGTGCAGCAACGCTATCGAGGGAATGCAGGCCATAGGCAAACTCAAGCCGCTGCTGATTTTCGTCGATATCCAGATGCCCAAGATCAGCGGGCTCGAAATGGTGGCCATGTTGGATCCCGACAGCATGCCCAGGGTGGTGTTTGTGACGGCCTTCGATGAATACGCCATCAAGGCCTTCGATAATCATGCCTTCGACTATCTGCTCAAACCCGTGGATGAGGCACGCCTGGCCACCACCATATCCAGGGTGCGCCGGGACCTGCACCAGGTGCCACTCGATGCCGTGTTGCCAACGATGCTCGAACATGTCCCCTGTTACTGCGGTAACCGTCTCAAGGTGATCAACGTCGAAGAGGTGGAGTTTGCCTTTAGCGATCTCAGCGGCATCCATGTCACCACGGCGCAGGAGCAGGTGCACACCCATCTGACCCTCAAGGTGCTGGAAGAGAAGACAGATCTGGTGCGCTGTCACAAGCAGTATCTGGTCTCACCCCAGGCGATCAGCGAGATCGTTATCTTAGAAAACGGCGCCGAGGTGCTGACCCACTCGGGTAAGACGGTCCCTGTCTCCCGCCGCTTTCTGAAACCGATAAAACAGCACTTCGGCTTTCACTAATACAGTTACCGGCTCGATTTTACCGCTTAATCTGCTTATTCGACCACTCACCTAAATGTCGGTTTCCTTAAATTGCCGACAGGTTACACTCTTGTTAACTTTAAATGGGAGTACTAATTATGATGTGGTTTCTAATGTGTGTCGGCCTGCTACTCGGCGGATACTTCATCTACGGTAAGTTTGTTGAGAAGGTGTTCGGTATCAATACCGCTCGCCAAACCCCCGCCTTTACCAAGACAGACGGCGTCGACTATGTGCCTATGTCAAAAGGTAAGGTCTACCTGATCCAGCTGCTGAACATTGCTGGCGTCGGCCCCATCTTCGGCCCTATCTTAGGTGCCCTCTATGGTCCCGCCGCCATGTTGTGGATCGTGATCGGTTGTATCTTCGCCGGTGCGGTGCATGACTACTTCTCTGGCATGCTGTCGGTGCGCAACAATGGCCAGTCTGTGCCAAACCTTGCCGGTAAGTACCTGGGCAACAGCGCGAAGCACTTCATGAACGTGTTTGCCATCATACTCCTACTGCTTGTGGGCGTGGTTTTCATCTCGGCGCCTGCTGGCCTGCTCGGTAAATTGACCGGTTGGGACGTTAGCCTGTTCCTTGGCATCATCTTCACCTACTATCTGATCGCCACTATCGTGCCGGTCGACAAGATCATTGGTCGCCTCTATCCCTTCTTCGGCGCCCTACTGCTGTTCATGTCTGTGGGTCTGACCATAGCACTGATCGTCTCTAGCGAGCACACCCTGCTGCCAGGTTTCAGCGCCGGTGACTTCCTGTCTAACCTGAACCCTAACGACATGCCACTCTGGCCTGCCCTGTTCATCACCATCGCCTGTGGCGCCGTATCTGGCTTCCACGCCACTCAGTCACCGCTGATGGCTCGCTGCGTCGAGAATGAATCTAACGGCCGTTTCGTGTTCTACGGCGCCATGATAGGTGAAGGTATTATCGCCCTGATCTGGTGTGCTATCGCCCTGTCATTCTTCGGCGGTGTAGAAGGCCTGAATGCCGGCATGGCGGGCAACCCTGCAAACGTTGTGTATGAAGCTTCTACCGGCCTGCTAGGCGCTGTGGGTGGATTCATGGCTATCCTAGGTGTGATTGTTCTCCCTATCACCTCTGGCGATACCGCATTCCGCTCTGCACGTCTGATCTTGTCTGAGTTCTTCAAGATGCCACAGACTGCATTGCCTAAGCGTCTGGTCCTGGCTATCCCACTGTTTGTGATTGGTGCGATTCTGACCCAGGTCGACTTCGGGGTGATCTGGCGTTACTTCGGTGTGGCTAACCAAACCACGGCCGTGATGATGCTTTGGACCGCTTCTGCCTACCTGCTGCGTCATAACAAGCTGCACTGGATCTGTACCGTACCGGCCATGTTCATGACCACTGTGGTTATTAGCTTCCTGCTGAATTCTGCCACCTTAGGTGCAGGCCTACCTATGACGGTTTCTACCATTGCCGGTGTAGTATCGACCTTGGTCATTACCGCACTCATCATAGTGAAGACTAAGGGTCGCGGCGAAGAAGAGTTACCCGAAGAAGCCTAAACACTCCAGTAACATCCCCCAAAGTAAAAAACCAGTCGCAAGACTGGTTTTTTTATGTCTGTGTCGGTATCGCTGACAACACCAATCCTTTTAACGCTCAACACCAATCGTTTTAGCGCTCAACGCCAGAGCGCTTTATCCCTTTAGCTGCACAGGGACAATATGCACGCTGCCGCTATCGTTGGAGAGCCACACCTCACCCTCGCTGATATTATATTGCAGGCTCATGTTGCGACTGACCATCTCGCCCATCGCCTTCACTTGCTCTTCGGGCAGGTTCCACACAGCAAGGTTCTGATATCGGCTGAGGGCCTGCTCATTTTGCTGCCACCATATAGGCACGGCGCGGCCGCCATAGGTATAGAGCAACACCCTATCGGCGCGGCTGCTGGCCTTCCTTAGCCACTTCTCATCGCTCTGACCAAACTCGATCCACAGCTCTATCTCGTCGCTTAAGGATTTCTGCCACAGCTCGGGCTCACCCTCGACGCACAGCCCCTTGCTAAAGGCCAGGGTGTCGCTGGCGTTCAGGGCAAAGGCCAGCAGCCTGACCATCATGCGGGCATCGGTTTCGGATGGGTGTTGTGAAAGCGTGAGGGAATGATCTTGATAGTAGCCACGATCCATGTCGGCAATCTGCAGCTGCACTTTATAAACGGTTGCTTTGGGCGCCATAATGCTCAGTCGTTAAGAATAAAGCGCCTAGTTTACCCTAAATAGGCGCTCTTTGAGCAAGAGATGCGTTACAGTGCGCCCGGGCGCAGGTGTTTCGCCCTGGGGAAATGGGCCACCAGCTGGGCTATGGTCTCAGTTTCACCATAGACCATCACCCGCTCGCCCTTATCTAACCTGGCTGACAACTCACTGAGCGGTAACATGGGCTGACGCCCGGCGTCGCGGCGCACCAACTCAGACAGACGCTCAGGCAGCACTAAGTCACTACAGAGCCAGTCGAGACGCTGCATCATAGGCACAGCGGCCAGAGGCAGCAGATCGATTGGGGTGTGGGCCTCGAGCAGCAAGAGCTCGCCGCTCCCCGAAAGCGTACCGAACGCCTGCTCGAAATAGTTATCCGTGCGCTCGTCGAATCTGTCACCATTGAGGCGGAAGAACTGCTCCCAGAACAGCTTACGCTGCTCAAATGCCGGCAGGCGATGCTGCACCTCGGTGCGTTTATCGGCGATGAAATCGAACAGTTCACTCAAAGAGGCCGGCAGCCAGGTCTCCAAACGTGCCCTAAGTTCGCGGGCGAACACAGGCGCGGCGCCACTGGTGCTGATGGCAACCTGTAGGCGGCCCCTGTCGACGATGGCGGGGGTGATGAAGTTACAGAGCTTGGGGGCATCGACCACATTGACCCAGAGCCCAAGCGCCTTAGCTTGCAGGGCAAACTGACGATTGAGAGGCTCGTCACTGGTGGCCATATAGAGCAGATCTATCCCTTCGAGGTCATCGAGCTCGGCGAATCTCTGCTCCAGGGCGATCTGCCCCTGGTTAGCCATGGCCATCACGGCATCGCAGACATCCGGAGCGATCACCCGAATATGGGCCTGGGTGCGGCTCAACAGCTCTAATTTGCGGCTGGCAACCTCGCCAGCCCCTATCATCAGGATCTTCAGCCCATCGGCCTGGGCGAAAATGGGAAAATATTGCATCGATTAAATGACTTGTCTCGACTAAGGATAAGACAAGAGTAAAGTAAGCCTCTGCGAGCGGCAAGCACTACTAGCTGAGCTGCTCGCTGCGCTCGGCGCTGCAATGCCAGCAGAGCTCAAAGTTACCTTCATTCATCTCGTGGCATTTGACGCACTGCCACTTGGGACTCTCGCTGTTTAGGGTCTCAAGCTGCGCCCTGGCTGCCTCATACTGAGACTCCGCCACCCACAGCTCGACATCCTGTAGATCCACCGGCAACTCGCCGATCCCACCCAGCAAGGCCTCGCCTCGCAGTTCGACCCCGATACCGCAGGCCTCCAACATCCCTTTCCAAGCATGGGCCTGTAACAAGTTACCACCGGCCACCAACTTACTGCGCTCTTCCATCTTTATCCCCTACAACGCTTGCTCTTTTTGGCAAATTATCAGGTGTATTGATTAATCGCTGAACATCCTAGCCTTAAAACTTACATTTTGTCGAGTCGGGATCCGGCCAATTTGGCAATAAAAAAGCCACGCAATCGTGGCTTTTTCATGACACTGGTCGGGCAGCATGTGCCTATGGCATCAATGCATCCTGATCCGCGCCCTCTTTTTCGATCTCCACAGGCATCATATGCTCGCGGTTGATCCCCAGCTTGACCGCCAGGAAACTCGCCACATAGATAGAGGAGAAGGTACCCACGAAGATACCCATCAGCAAGGCTGTCGCGAAGCCGTGGATCATGGTGCCCCCCTTGAGGAACAGGGCCACAACTACCACCAGGGTAGTACCTGTGGTGATGATGGTACGGCTCATGGTTTGGGTAATAGAGTTGTTCACCACCTCTTCTGGGGTACCCTTACGCATCTTGAGGAAGTTCTCACGGATACGGTCAAACACAACGATAGTATCGTTGAGCGAGTAACCTACTACCGTGAGCACACCCGCCAGCACCGTCAGATCGAACTCCAGCTGGAACAGCGAGAACACACCGAGCGTGATGATCACGTCGTGCGCCAATGCCGCCACCGAACCGAGCGCCAGACGCCATTCGAAACGGAAAGAGACATAGATAAGAATACAGATCAGCGCCACCAAGACGGCCAGGCCGCCCTGCTCGGCAAGCTCTTTACCCACCTGAGGACCAACAAACTCAACACGCTTCTGGCTTACACCTGGATCGACTTTAGCTGCGGCCTCCATCACATGCGCAACCTGTAGGTCGCTCTTCACGCCTTCCTTTACCGGCAGACGGATCAGCACGTCACGGCTCGAACCAAAGTTCTGCACCACGGCACCATCAGTCTCGTCTGAGGTCAGGGCTGCGCGCAGCTGATTCAGATCGACAGGGTTCTTAAACTCCATCTCAACGACGGTACCGCCGGTGAAATCTAGACCCCAGTTTATTCCATTAACCGCCAGAGAAGCCAGAGAGCCGATCACCAAGATGAGTGATAGCGCACTGATAGCCACGGCGTGACGCAGGAAGTTGATCGTGCCTTTAATTGATAAAATCTCGAACATGGTCAACGTCCCCTTAAATAGACAGTTTCTTCACGCGCTTACCGCCCCAGATAGCGTTAACTATCGAGCGAGTACCCACGATGGCGGTGAACATAGAGGTCGCGATACCTATCATCAGGGTCACGGCGAAGCCTTTCACGGCGCCGGTACCCACGGCAAACAGGATCAAGGCCGTCATAAAGGTGGTGATGTTGGCATCGGCAATGGTTGAGAACGCGTTGCCATAACCTTCATGGATCGCCTGTTGTACGCTGCGTCCTGCACGTAACTCTTCACGAATACGCTCGTAAATCAATACGTTACCATCAACCGCCATACCGACTGTCAATACCATACCGGCAATACCCGGCAGGGTCAGCACGGCGCCAGGGATCATAGACATGACGCCCACTACCATTACCAAGTTAGCCGTCAGCGCCAGGTTAGCGATAAGGCCAAAGCCGCGGTAGTAGACCAGCATGAAGATCAATACGACCGCCATACCCCAGATCATCGCCTGCAGACCGTTGTCGATGTTCTCGGCACCCAGGCTAGGACCAATGGTGCGCTCTTCGACAATTGAGACTGGTGCAATCAGAGCACCGGCACGTAGCAAGAGGGCCAGGTTTTGCGCTTCAGAGTGGTCAAGACCGGTGATCACGAAGTTGCGGCCCAGACGCGCCTGGATGGTCGCAACCGAAATCACCTCTTCGATCTTATCCATCTTCACGCTGCCGTCAGGGTTCTTGGCACCGTTATCTTTATACTCGATGAACAGGGTCGCCATCGGCTTGCCGATGTTGTCCTTGGTCACATTCGAGAAGATAGAACCACCCTTAGAATCCAGGTTGATAGACACCTGAGGACGGCTGTATTCATCGAAACTTGGCTGTGCGCCCTGAATATGGTCACCAGTAAGCATTACCTCTTTTTGCAGAGCCACTTTACCGCCTTCACGGCGATCATAGATCTGCGAACCTGGTGATACGCGACCGGCTGCAATCGCCGCCGCATCGGCCTTCTCGTCTACCATGTGGAATTCGATAGACGCAGTCGCACCCAGGATATCCTTGGCGCGGGCCGTGTCTTGAACACCCGGTAGTTCGACGATGATGCGCTCCGCGCCTTGGCGCTGAACCACTGGCTCGGCAACACCCAACTCGTTTACACGATTACGCAAGGTGGTGATGTTCTGCTGCAGCGCTTCCTCTTTAACTTGCTTGAGGTAGATCTCGCTCATGTTCGCCAGCAGCATGAAATCGCTACCAGATGACGCATCGACGAACACCATCTCGTTAGTGCGGCTCTTGAGGAATCGTTCTGCCTTGGCTAAATTCTCGGCATCACGAAACTTGATCTCAATCCCTTTAGGGGTATTGCGAATACCCGCATAACGAATTTTTTCACCACGAAGATCGGTTCTGAAATCAGCAATTTTCGCTTCGGTCATCTTGCGGATCGCCTCGCTCATGTCCACTTCCATCAGGAAGTGCACACCACCACGAAGGTCCAGACCCAGCTTCATCGGGCTACCACCCATAGACTCCAGCCACTGAGGCGTAGCCGGGGCCAGGTTAAGCGCCACGATATATTTGTCGCCGAGTACCTCGGCAATTGCTTCTTTCGCCAGCAGTTGCTGGTCCGCATCGGCAACACGTACCAATAGCTGACCGTTTTCCAACTCTGAACGCTTCACCGCGATGCCTTTCGCCGACAGAATGTCAGTGACTTCACTCTGAGTCGAAGCATTAACTTCCGCGCCACGTGTGGCCACGACTTGCACCGCGTGATCTTCACCAAATAAATTTGGAATTGCGTAGAAGGCACCGACGGCGATGATCAACGCCACCATCAGGTTCTTCCACATTGGGTATTTATTTAACACACCATCGCCCTCTTGGCTTAAAGTGACTTAACTTTCAACTTAAAGTGACTTAATAGACCCTTTAGGCAAAACAGCCGCTATGTAATCCTTCTTGATTGTGATTTCTGAGGTTTCGTTGATCGTCAGCAACACATAATCGTTGTCATCGCTGATCTTAGCGATCTTACCCAAGATCCCACCACTGGTGAGCACTTCATCACCCTTGCTCAACGAGCTCATCAGGTTCTTATGTTCTTTTACACGCTTAGATTGCGGACGGAAAATCATGAAGTAAAAGATCAGACCGAAAATGACCAGCATGAAAACCAGTTCCATGGTACCACCCGCACCACCTACTGGCGCATCGGCTGCGTATGCATTTGAAATGAACATATTTCTCTCTTCTTATTAGCAGTAAAATTAATCGGATAACTTAGGAACTTCGCGACCTTGACTGGTATAGAACTCCTCAACAAAGGCGTCTAATGTACCTGTCTCGATAGCGCCACGCAAACCTTCCATCAACATTTGGTAGTAACGCAAGTTGTGAATGGTGTTTAAACGTGCTCCTAAAATTTCATTACAACGATCTAAGTGGTACAGATACGCCCGTGAGTAGTTCTTACAGGTGTAGCAGTCACACTTAGCATCGAGCGGTGAAGTGTCATCACGATGACGCGCATTGCGGATCTTGATAACCCCTTCACTGGTAAACAGGTGGCCGTTGCGCGCGTTACGCGTCGGCATGACGCAATCGAACATGTCGACACCTCTACGTACCCCCTCAACGAGATCCTCCGGTTTACCTACCCCCATCAAGTAACGCGGCTTATCGGCCGGGATCTGTGGGCAGACATGCTCAAGAATACGATGCATATCTTCCTTTGGCTCCCCAACCGCCAAACCGCCGACGGCATAACCGTCGTATCCAATCTCTAACAAGCCTTTAAGGCTCTCATCGCGCAGGTCTTCATACACACTGCCCTGAATGATCCCGAACAGGGAGTTAGGGTTTTCCAGACGGTCAAACTCATCGCGTGAACGCTGTGCCCAACGCAGCGACATCTGCATCGACTTGCGCGCCTCGTCATGTGTCGCCGGGTATGGCGTACATTCGTCGAAGATCATCACCACATCTGAGCCCAGCGAGTATTGGATCTGCATCGACTTTTCCGCGTCCATGAAGATCTTTTCGCCGTTGATTGGCGAGCGGAAATGCACGCCCTCTTCGGTGATCTTACGAATGTCACCCAGGCTAAATACCTGGAATCCGCCTGAATCGGTTAAGATAGGACGCTGCCAATTCATGAAGTCATGCAGATCGCCATGCTTGCGCATGATCTCTTCACCAGGACGTAACCAAAGGTGAAAGGTGTTCCCCAGCAGAATATCGGCGCCCGTGGCGCGCACTTCTTCTGGTGTCATCCCTTTTACCGTACCGTAGGTGCCCACAGGCATGAATGCCGGGGTCTCTACCGTACCGCGTTCGAACACTAAGCGACCGCGACGCGCGCGACCATCGGTTGTATCTAATTCAAATTTCATTTTTAACCTCGCCAGAGAAACAGTCTGACTCTCTTGTGCCATTAAAACAGACACAGCTGAACAACAGAGATAAGGGCAAACAACTCAGTATCAACCCTTATCAATAAAAATCTCTAAAAAAATACCCACCTCAAGTGTGGGTGGGTATTTTAAAGCAAAATCATCGCTTAGATCGCTTTTTTAGTCACAAACATGGCATCGCCATAGCTGAAAAAGCGGTATTTTTGCGCAATCGCGTGCTGATAGGCGTTTTTCACCTCATCGAAGCCGGCAAAGGCGCTGATCAACATGATAAGGGTCGATTCCGGCAGGTGGAAGTTAGTCACCATGGCATCGACAATTTGAAACTCATAACCTGGGTAGATAAAGATGTCGGTGTCGTTGCTGTAGGCCTTAAGCTCTCCTTCACTGGCCTTGGCCGCACTCTCTAATGAGCGCACCGAGGTGGTGCCTACGGCGATGACGCGTTTGCCGGCCGCCTTGGTGGCCTTAATGCTATCGACCACATCCTGAGGCACCTCGGCCCACTCGGAGTGCATCTTATGATCTAAGATGCTGTCGACCCTAACCGGCTGGAAGGTGCCCGCGCCCACATGCAGGGTCACGAAGGCAACGTTAACACCTTTCTCTTTCAGCGCGACGAGCAGAGCATCGTCAAAGTGCAGACCCGCCGTTGGCGCGGCCACTGCGCCAGGGTTCTGATTGTAGACTGTCTGATAACGCTCTTTATCGGCATCCTCATCGGGACGGTCGATATAGGGCGGCAGCGGCATATGGCCAACCTCTTCGAGCACCTCGAGTATGGTGGACTCGCTATTGAGCTCAAGCTCAAACAGGGTGTCGTGACGGGCAAGCATGGTCATCTCGTAGCCGCCGTCTAAGCAGATGATGGTGCCGGGCTTAGGTGACTTGGAGCTACGCACATGAGCCAGAATACGCTTGTCGTCCAGCATACGCTCAACCAAGATCTCCAGCTTGCCACCGGTTTGCTTCTGACCGAAGACGCGCGCCGGGATCACTCGGGTGTTGTTGAACACCATGAGATCGCCAGGGTTAACCATCTCCAGGATATCGGTAAATTGCTTGTCCGCCACCGCGCCGCTATTACCATCGAGTGTCAATAGTCGGGACGCCGTGCGATTAGGCATGGGGTAACGGGCGATCAACTCATCGGGAAGATCGAAAGAAAAGTCGGCAACGCGCATAGTCTGTCTCTGCTTAGCATAAATCGGCCGCTAGTCTATTGGCTGATGATGATAAGATCAAGACACACAGCTTAGCTGGCCTTCTTCTCCTTGTCGGCCACGACAATATTGGCCTGTAGATCTAAGCTAGCTTTTCGATAACTGTGCTGTTCGAAGGGGATATCGACCTCGACCCGCCGCCGTCGAGAGGAAGATTTTTTGCCTAGGCGTTTCATTAACCAGTTCCACATCATCCATGATCCTTTAAACCGATAATTAATATGAGGAGTCATAGGTGCACATCCTGTCGATCCCAATACCTAAGCAAGCCGTCGGTGAAAGATAACGTCGCGTAGAATAAAGGTTTCATCGCACCTTCTGGCATGATAACGTGAAAAGCGTGATTTAACAAAGCAATTAACTTTATCTAATGAACTTTTTGGCTCATCTGCACCTGGCAGATAACAGTAAAACCGATCTTGCCGCCAACCTTGCCGGTGATTTTGCCAAGGGCAATATCGCCGACCATCCCAAGGCCCTGCAACAGGGGATCTGGCTGCACAGGCAGATAGACTCGCTTACCGATAGCCATGAACTCACCAAAGAGCTCAAGGCGGCCTTCCCCAAGACGCTGCAACGCGCCGCGCCGATACTGATCGATCTGGCTTTCGACCATATGCTGGCCAAATATTGGGAAGAGTATCACCACCTGCCACTGCCCGACTTTGCTCAGCAGGCTTACCTAGCGCTCAGCAGCGCCGAGCAGCTGCCTGTTAATCTGAGCGATCTCATCATTCGCATGCGCCAGGAAAACTGGCTAATCGCCTATGAGAGCCGTGAAGGGCTGAATCAAACCATTAAGGCGGTAAGCAAAAGGGTTTCAAAGCCGGAAATTTTCGATGGCGCCATCGACACGGTTAAGCGGATGGATACCGAGATAGAGATAGCCTTTCGCACCTTCTATCCTCAGTTGATGGCCTACAGCCGCATCTGGACCCGCCAGACGCCGCCCGAGTTTCTCTAACCGGTGAAGCGCTAAACCTAAGGGTTCAATTCTGTGTTATCGACCTTCAAAAGCCTGGCAAGCAAGCTAAAGCCGTTCGTTAGGCCTAGGCGCAAGCGGTATCGCTATCTCAGAGATGCCGCATTAATGGCGCTACTTGCCTTTGCTCTGCTCAGCTATCAGCAGCGCAACATGATCTCAGGCGAGGCGCCGCCCCTGCGCGGCATCACCACCCAAGGTCAGCCCATTGCACTTGAGCGGGGGCAAGTTACTCTGGTCTATTTCTGGGGCACCTGGTGCCCGGTCTGCCGCGTCACCTCGCCCATGGTCGACGGCGTGGCCGAGCAGCACAAGGTGATCAGCATAGCCGTCGCCTCGGGCACAGATGATGAGATCAACCAATTCATGGCGGAGCACAACTATCGATTTGACGTCATCAGCGATGAGGAGATGCTGCACCAGACCTGGGGGGCAAGCGTTTTCCCCGCCATCTACATCATCGACAAGCAAGGGCAAATTCGTTTTAAGACCTCTGGCGCCACCAGCAGCTGGGGCATGAGACTCAGGCTGTTGCTCGCGGCCTGGTGAGCTATCGCTTTAATTGACATAGACGCTATCAATATTCCTCAAGCAACAGCAGGCCGCTAATGCGGCAACACAGCTAATCTAGACCAGCTGATATTTCTCCAGCCGATAGAGAAAGGCCTTGTAGCTCAGGCCTAAACACTTGGCGGCCTTGGTACGATTACCTTCGAAACGGTCCAGGGCCTGGCGCAGGCAATCTTTCTCGAAACTCTCCCACTCGATACCCGCCTCGGGCAAGACAAAACGCCTGGTATCCAGCGGCTGCGGCGCGGCGCCGAGTTCCTGCACCATCTCATCTTCATCGCCGAGTAACACGAAACGTTCGATGCGATTCGCCAGCTCGCGCACGTTACCCGGCCAGCTATGATCCAGCAGCGACTTTAAGGTATCCCGGCTTAGCTTGGGCACCTCCATGCCATATTGATTGGCGTGGAGTTTAAGAAAGTGCTCCACCAGTCGGCCGATATCCTCGGGTCGCTCCCTAAGCGCCGGCATATGGATAGGCACCACGTTGAGGCGGTAATAGAGATCCTCGCGAAAACGCCCCTCGGCCACCTCCTGCTGCAGATCCCTATGGGTCGCGGCGATCACCCTGACATCCAGCTTGATCTCGCTGTTCTGCCCGAGGCGGGATATCACCCCCTCTTGCAAGAAACGCAGCAGCTTGGTCTGTTGCAGCAGGGGCAGCTCGCCTATCTCGTCGAGAAAGACGGTGCCGCCATCGGCCGCCTCCAACTTACCTATCTTCTGGGTATTGGCCCCCGTATAGGCCCCCTTCTCGGCGCCGAACAGCTCAGCCTCGGCCAGGGACTCGGGGATCGCGCCGCAGTTGATGGCGACGAAGGGTTTATGGCTACGGCCCGACAGCTGGTAAAGCGCCCGCGCCGCCAGCTCCTTGCCCGTGCCACTCTCGCCGCCAATCAGCACGGTTGCATCTGTGGCGCTCACCCGCTGTACCCTCTGATACACCTTCTGCATCAGGGAAGAGCGCCCCACCAGCCCCACCAGCTCCTGCTGCTGAGACAGCTCGGAAGAGAGGCGGCGGTTCTGCCGCTTCAGCGCAATAGACTTGGCCACCTTTTCGATGGCCAACAATAGACTCTGGCGCTGATAGGGCTTGGCCAGATAGTCGTCTGCCCCCGCCTGCATGGCGTCTACCGCGTGAGTGATGGTGCCGTAGGCGGTGGCGATGATAAAGCCCATATCCGGGTGTTCGCGGCGCACATAGTTAAGCAGATCCATGCCGGTTAACTGTCCCAACTTCCAGTCGGAAAACACCAGATCCGGCGCAGATGCCTTAATCATCACGATCGCCTGCTCGACGCTGTCGGCGCTCTCCACCAAATACTGGTTGGCCGTCAACATCTGCACGATCAATGCTCTCTGATCCGGCTCATCCTCTACCACCAAAATATGCAACTTAGGCTGCTCCATCATACTTCCTCTGTCTGGGGCTTATCTTCTTGCTGTGTTTTATTACTATCTGGCTTGGCGAAATAGAGGGTCACCAGAGTGCCGCCGCCGGGATTATCAGCAAAGGTGATGCGCCCACCGTAGTGCCCTTGAATCAAACGCTCGGCGATATAGATCCCCATGCCAGTACCTTCAGCCTTGGTGGTCACATGGGGCTGCGCCAGCTTATCACGCACCTCAGGGCTGATCCCCTTGCCGGTATCGGCCACCACTAAGGTATAACTCTCATCATTTTCCGCCAGGGTCAGGTCGATACGGCCTGTGTCCGGGGTGGCCTCCACCGCATTGATCACCACGGCGTGCAAGATGCTGCGGATCTCAGACTCGGCGCCCTGCACCTGGATCCCTTGATCCTCACAGTGAAAGGCGATGCTGGGCTTGCTGCCGTTGATCGACAGTTCCAGCAAGATATCCTGCACTGTGGCCGCCAATGGCACCCATAACTGGCGATTCACCTGGGTGCTCGACAGTGTCAGCAGAGATTGAATGCTCTTATCCATCATGGCGATCTTCTGCTGCATCTGGCTAAGCAGCTTGTTTGCATCCTCTATCGATTCTGACTGGGCGACCGCCTCAGACAAGAGCCCCAGGGTATGCAGCGGATTACGCAGGCTATGGGCGATCCCCCGGGTCACCTCACCCAGTTCAGCCAGCTGCTTCTGCTGCGCCATCTGCTTCTTCTGCTCGCTAAGGGAGGCGAGCTGACGGCTCATCTTATTAAAGCCGTTGAGGATACTCTTTAGCTCTTTGACCCCACGCTCATCCACCTGATAGCCAAGCTCCCCCTGCCCCAACTTCTTATGGCCCTTCGCTAGGGCCGATAGCGGCGCGCTGATCACATGGCTGAGCATATAGACCAATAAGAGGCCAGCCAGTGAGCTCATCAGAATCGCCCCTATCATGGACTCGCTGAAACGCTCCAACTGCTCATTGGTCTCCTGATTAGGCAAGTTGATATCATGGGCAAATTCCAGCGCAACCTTACCCTTCTCCGGCGCAGTGGGCGAGATAGGTGCGTCTATGATGGCCACGTTGCCCTTGTCGAGCCAGCTGTTGGTGTCTATCTCAATCTGGCTCACGGCGTCATGCAGGCGCCGGCGATACTCATCGGCGGCCTCGCGCTTGGCCTCGGCAATACTCGCTCTTTGGCGCTGCTTAAGCTCCTTCTCGTAGGACATCATGGCGTTGAGATGATCCCTAAGCTCCTGCTGCTTGGCCGCCAATTTGGCGCGAAAGAAGGCTTTCTGCTCGGCGGAGGCATCATCCGTCTCCATCTCCATGCGCACCACCTCTTCGCTAAGCTGGGCAATCGCCTGGGAGACAGATTCGATATCCTGCTCAAACTCCTGCCTGAGCGCCTCGGCATCTTGAAGTGACTCCTGCAGGACCTGCTCATCAAACTGCACCACAAACTCTTGCTCTGTGCCGACGTTGTCGATCAACACCTTCACCAGGTTTTGCGACAGATCCCGCGAGCGCTCACCGAGCTCGCTCTGCAACTGCGCCTTATAGAAATGGGACACCAGCAGCTGGCTGCCTCCCAATATCAGGATGAGCGCGCCAAATAGCACAAACAGATAACCTTTAATCGACATAGAGCCCTCTAGTTTCGATAACAATGCCGCGTCGGCGCTTGAGAAGATTAGTAATAGAGCGCCCGCCTCTCAGGTTATACAAAAACAGTACCAAGATAAAACCCCTTGTGGATCACCCGATTAACCTCCGGGTGTCTCTAGCCATGCCCAGACTCAGCCATGAATTTCCCCATATAGGGAAATCCATGTCCCATATGGGGGTGAATCGCCTGGGGCGATAGGCGAGTTTTTACGACAACTGCTCGCGAATGCCTTATCCAGTCTGGATTTCGCTAGTTTGGCACGCCTCTAGCAATACATAGGGAAATCATAATTCATCACTATGGAAGGAAACACCATGAAACTCAATAAACTCACTTCGCTTATCGCCTGCTCTGCGCTACTGTCATTTACCCTGGCGGCGGCACCTACCGATGTACGTCAAATCGATTTTAATGACAACCAACTCAAGGCCAACCTGATTCAAGATGGCGACAAGGACACTAAGTTGACCCTGGACCTCCAGGGTAAACAGCACCACTACAGCTTCAGCAATGATGAGATAAAAGATGAGAAGCTCATCAGGCAGAAGCTCGCCAAGCTGCCTAAAGAGACCAAAGATAAGATGGTCCGCCTGCTCAAGCAGATCGACGGTCACGAGTCTCACTACCATTACCTGCGCCACAGTGAGCTATCTGAAGCCGATCAGGCCAGAATGGACGCGCTCACCAAGAAGATGGCCAAGAAAGAGGCCGAACTAGCCAAGCACATCGCTAAGATAGAAGTTAAAGTTGCGGCCAAAAGTGCTGAAATGGAGACCAAAAGAGCCGAAATGGAACGTAAAGCCGCAGAGCTTGAAGCTAAGGCCCGTGAATTTGAGGTGATTATAGATACGCAAGATGGCGAGTTTAATAAAAACATAGAGCTGTTATCGGACGATATCGCCGAGATCGCCACCGAGATTGCCGAGATCGAAATGAAATACCACGGTGACGGTGAGCGAGAGTTTGTGGTGATAAGAGGCGATGACCAAGCCGATGTGGAGCAGCTGATCCAGCTTATCGAAACCGGCAAGCTGAGCGATGACCAAAGGCGCAAACTTCAACAGGCGCTAAACAATGATGATCGCAAATAAATGAAATTGTGAACAATGCGATAGAATGCGCCGCTGCCCCAAGGTAATCTGCCACCAAGATGTTTACTCTCACTCCGACAACTTGAGGCAATTATTATGTGGTGGCGCATTCTCATCATCTTTCTCGCTTTCGCACTGCTCGGTGCCCACTTTATGCGCTTCGGCCAGACGCTGATCAGCGCGGCCTTCATCGCGGCGCCACTATTGTTACTCATTCGCCACGTGGCCATCACCCGCACCCTACAGTTGGTGCTTATCTTAAGCGCCATCTTCGTCTGGGGCCTGAGCGGCCTGGATTATGTGCAGATGCGCATCTCGATGGACGCCCCCTGGCTAAGACTTGCCATCATAATGTCGGCGGTGACCCTGTTTACCCTGCTGGCATCATTCTGCTGCCAAGGCGTGCAGCGCCTGAGACAGGCTAGGCGCTAGACTCTCATTTAATAGTCATTCGCTAACGAGTCATGCACTAACGAGTCATTCGCGAACTTGTCTTTGGCAAAAAAGTTAGACCACGCAAGATACCTGGCCGACCGCCATCCCTTGATTCAGGCGCTTGGCCAGCATGCGCCGCGCCAAACTATCCACCAGCACGTTGAGTAAAGCGGTCACGATAAGCAGATAGAAGGCGTTGTTGTAACGTATCTCGCTAAAGGCGCTATCGATATAGAAGCCTAGCGTCATCACCCCCAGCACGCCAAAGATGGCGGTCTCCCGCAGTATCACCTCGAACCGATAGAAGAGTAGCGACATCAGGTTGGGATAGATGCGCGGCAACACCTCATAACCATAGTGGTCGCTGCGGCGCTGATACAGGGCGCTGGGGTTGACCAGGCTGTCCTGGCGCGTCAGCAGATAGGCGATCAGGGCGCCGTTGTGCAGCCCCAGAGCCAAGATGGCGGGCAACATGGAGGGGCCACAGAGCATCATGAAGATGAAGGCCAGAATATACTCAGGCATGGAGCGCATGATCAGCAGTAAAAGCTGCCCTATGGGCATAGAAAACTTGCCACGGCTATGTATGCTGGCAAAACGATGGCCGAAAAGTGCCAGCAGATGGGTTAGCCCCAGTGCGCTTATCGCCAGCACTAAGGTGGCCCCCACGCCGGGTAAGGCCTGCTCAACAGTCAAACGCTGCCACCAGCTGGCAAATCGCGACAGTCCCTGTGCAAACTCTTGCTGCCCATAGATCACCTCGCGGATCCCAGGAGGCAGAATATCTACCGTTAAGAACTGCCAAACCAGCTGCAGATCCACGCTGGTCAGCTTAGGCAGGGTAAACAGCGCCGCCAACAGATAGAGCGGCAGCAGACGCCTGCGAGACCAGAACGGGATAGTGCCGATCAGGACCACGAAGAGGATGAGCAGCGCCGCCCCCTCGTGATACTTACCCTGACGAAAGGCGGTCTCCAAGTAGAAACCTAGAGTCGGCATGCCAATGAAGCCCAGTACAGCGCTGCTGCGCAGGGCACACTCGAACCGGTAGCGCACATAGGCCAGCATCAAAGGCAGCACATGGCCAAGCTTTCCGTAGAAGTAAGCACTCAGCCTGTCGCAACCGAAAGGCAAGGTGTCATTGGTGCTACTGGGCGCCTGCTGCAGTATGTCATGAAATACCCTGGCAAAGGTGGCGCCATAGGGTAAGGCGATCGCCAGCACACCCGTCACCGGCGACAGGCCAAAAACTTGCAGAAAGAGCAGTGCCCAGAAGATCTCATGGATCCCCCGCACCATGGCACAGATCCCAGCTATCCAGGGCGAGCGATAAACCAATGCCAAGGGGGAGCCGAGCAGCAGGCCGAAACTCACCCCGAGCAGGGCAAAGCTCACCGTCTGCCACAGGGCATTGACCAGCGACTCGGTGGCGAAGAAATCTGGCGTCAGCAGCCCCTGCCCCATGCGCAGCAGCTCACCCCAGGGATCCAGACTGATGATCTCAATATCGACAAACAGCAGACTGATCGCCACCAGCAGCCAGAGGCCCAATGTCAGCCGCTGCCAGGGCCCGACAAACTTAAACATCTGATCTAAACATCGAATGTGAACATCTAATTTTAAACATCCCCGCTCGCCGCCATCTGGTTATCGAAGAAGCAGGCCAGCTGCTCACCATCGAGCTCACACGTCGGCTTATCGAGCACCAACTTACCCTCGCTAAGGCCTATGATGCGATCGAAGTGACTCAGGGCTAAGTCGCTGTCATGCAGCACCATGATCACGGTTTCGTGACGCGCCTTGACCAGACTCAGCAGGCGCTGGGCCATCACGGGATCCAGGGCCGAAAACGACTCGTCGCCGATGAAGCTAGGTTTTTGCTGATAGAGCGCCCGCGCCAGGGCAACCCGTTGACGCTGGCCGCCAGAGAGCGAAGAGACAGGCTTCTGCAGCGGCGCCTCAAGGTACAGCTCGGCGCACAGCTTGGCCACCTCTTCACGCCTTGCCGCCAATGGCCAGGCGAGATTTAACAGGTTATAGGCAAAGGAGTGCCTGGCCAGCGCGCCCATATAGACGTTATGGAACACGCTCAGGGCATCAACCAAACCTTGGGACTGACTGCATAGGGCGGCGTCTTGCTTAAGCTGCTCGTAAATATAACTCAGCAGCGTCGACTTACCCGCCCCAGAAGGACCGACTATGGCTAAAGACTCTCCCCGTTTAATCGACAAGTCGAGATCGTCGATGACCCGAGTCTCACGATAACTCAGGGAGAGTGATTCTATGTGGAGCACAGAATTAATCTAGCAGGCCGATCGCCGTGGCCACAGATTCGATAGGCTCATAATCTGCGTTGTCTGCCTCAACAAACGACTGACGTGGGAAGCTGGCTAGCAGATCCGGATCTTTCATCTCCAGTAGCGCCTTGGTCAGCTTCTCAGTAAAGCCTGCACCGAAACGTTGATCGGCGTCGGCACGTACCGTCCACTGATAGTCTGGATAGGCTGGGGTTTCCCAGATCACCTTCACCTTGCTGGTATCCACAGTGCCATTGGCCACCGCCGTTTCCCATACCTTGTAGTTTACCGCGCCCACCTGGTAGGCACCGGCCTCGACTTGGGCGATGGTGCGGCTATGGTCGCCAGAGAAACCGATACGGGTAAAGATATCTTTCACCTGCTTGCCCATGTTGCGCTCAATGTAAAATTGCGGCATCAGGCGGCCAGAGGTCGATCCTTTCGAACCGAAGGTAAAGGTATAACCGTTCAGGTTAGGGAAGTTGGTCGACTGCTCGAGCGGAGTCGAGGCATTGGCGATGAAGAAGCTCTTAAAGTATTGATCTTCATAACCCTGAGCAATCGCTTGTGAGCCAGGCACCAGACGTCTCGCCTGCACGCCAGAGAGGCCACCAAACCAGGCCAGCTGCACCTGATTGTTACGAAACGCGGTAACGGCTGCCGAGTAAGATTTGACCGGTACATAGTTCACCTTAACGCCCAGCTCAGTCTCCAGGTACTTTGCTACCTTGTTAAAACGCGTCTTTAGCTGACTCTCGTTTTCATCAGGGATGGCGGTAAAGGTAAAGGTTTCGGCTAATGTCGCCGGCACAAACAAACAGGTAAAGATTAAGGGTAGAATTTTAGCGAAGGACATATCTAGGCCTAAACGAGTAAGAAATTTACCGGATTCTAACCATTTGACAGGCAAATTAACAGGCGGAACATGACCTTATTGCTCACAAAAATCTAACAACTAAACTTTGTTTGAAGATGAGTCAGTCCCTGTTAAGCTAACCTATTATAAATTAATGTTTTATAAAACGTCCTCCGCTTGGCTAACAATTGCCCTAACGGGTCGCCGAGCGAGCACTTAAATAAACATAGGCAAAGCATATGAGAATTTTGGTCGTTGAAGATGATCCCCTACTGTCCCACCACCTCAAGGTACAACTGAGCGAGTTAGGCAACCAGGTTCAAGTCGCCCAAACCGCCAAAGAAGGCTTCTATCAGGCGACTAACTATCCCATAGACATTGCCATCATAGACCTTGGCCTGCCGGATCAAGACGGTATCTCGCTGATCCAGTCGCTGCGCAAGGCCGAACTCAAGGCGCCTATTCTCATCCTCACCGCCCGGGTCAACTGGCAGGATAAGGTCGAGGGGCTCAACGCCGGCGCCGACGACTATCTGGTGAAACCCTTTCAGAAAGAGGAACTGGTCGCCAGACTCGACGCCCTGGTGCGTCGCAGTGCGGGCTTCGTCAAGCCACAGATCACCAGCGGACCGTTGGAACTGGACTTGGCCGCCAAACAGGTCACGCTGGATCAGAGCCCCATGGAGGTGACCGCGTTCGAATATCAGATCCTTGAATACCTGATGCGCCACTGTCACGAGGTGGTGGCCAAACAGCGACTACTGGATGTGATCTATGGCGATAAGGAAGGCGATCCCAACACAATTGAAGTAATGGTCAGCCGTCTGCGCAAGAAACTGACCAAGGGCGGACTGGAAAACCCCATCGCCACCATTCGCGGTCAGGGCTACAAGTTTAATCTGTCATGCAAATAAGGTTTAAGCCCAAACAGCGTCTGCTCACGCGGATGTTTCTCACCTCGCTCTCCATCATCGCCTTGGTGGGCTTCGGCCTCGCCTGGCTGGTCAACCTGTTGTATGCCCAGAATAGCTACAACGAGGAAACCGCCGAGCTTATCGCCGAGATCCCCAAGGTAGCCGCCGAGCTGCGGGAGCACGACCTGATCCCAGAGACCTCAGAATGGCTGGACGAGAACAACACCCCGGAAAAATATATCATCGCCAGCTGCAACGAGGAGTTTAAGCAGGTATGGACCTCCTCTCTGGCCGTAGACCGTGGTCTGTTCGATACCTGCGAGCGCTTCAACGAGATACGCTTCGACTCGCCGCCCTACTACCTCAATCTCGCCGACAATAAAAACTACTTCGTCTACCTGCTCTCGGTGGAGATCGCCAAGCAAAAATACAACCTGCTGGTGATGAAAGATGCCCAGAAGCTGGAGCAGGAGTTCGACAAGTTCAGTCGCCGCACCTACTGGCGCCTCGGCATGATCTTGGCCCTGGCCTTGGTGCTATTAATCAGTGCCGGCTACTGGGGAATGCGCCCCTTGGTGCGTATGCGTAACGAGCTGCACCAGGTCAGCAGCGGCAAGGCCAAGGCGCTCTCCGAGGATTACCCAGTGGAGCTCGAAGGGGTCACCCAGGCGCTCAACCAGTTGCTGGTGCAATCCAGCGCCCAGCAGGAGCGCTACCAGAACGCGATGAACGATCTCGCCCACAGCCTGAAGACGCGTCTGGCGGCGGTGCACGCCATCACGGACGATCAGACCCTGAGCAAGTCGAGTGCCAGCGAGAAGATCATGGAACAAGTCAGTCAGATGGATCAGTTGGTCAAGTATCAGCTCAAGCGCGCCATGCTCGGTCGTAAGGGACTCAAGCAGGAGCAGACCCTGGTCGCGCCGCTGATCGACCAGCTATCGCAGATGTTGTTTAAGGTCTACCGTGACAAGCAGATCCAATTTAGCGCCGATATTCCGGATGATCAGGTGTTCCCCGGTGACAAAGGCGATTTGATGGAGCTGTGTGGTAACCTGATGGAGAACGCCTTCAAGCTCTGTATCAGCAAGGTAGCGGTCACCGCCCGTTACGGCGATAACAGCGAGTTTATCTTGATCGTGGAAGATGACGGCCCGGGGGTACCCGAAGCCATTCGTCAAAGGATCATTGAGCGCGGCGTGCGCGCCGACACTCAGAAGGCCGGCCAAGGCATAGGGCTTGCCGTCTGTAACGAAATCGTCTCCAGTTACAACGGCAGCCTCAGCATAGATACCTCATCCCTCGAGGGAGCGAGGTTCACCATCAAGATCCCGCTTTAACCCACAGGGGCGTATAGCTTCTCGGCGCGGTTAAACATCACCCAAGAGGTGGCGATATACTTGTCGCCACTGATGGGCATATTGCCCCTGTGACTGTGGGTGAAGCCTGCAGGGGCAATCACCATGGTACCCTTCTTCGGCTTAATTTTACGCTGCTGATAGAAGAACTCGGTTTCCCCCCCCTCTTCCACATCGTTCAGATAAAACATATAGAGCACGACCCTGTGCAGCGCCTCGTTGTGTCCCATCTGCGGAAACTGCTCCGAATGCCAATGGGGGTAGCCCCCCTTGCCCTGCTGGTAGTGTTGAATATTAATGGTGCCGCTGCGATACAGGTACTGCACCAATGGCTGTACCCTGTGCCTTCCCAGGGTATCGAAGTTATCCGGGGTCAGAGTCTGTGGCTTACCCTGTTCGTCCGCCAGAGTGACCGCCACCGCCCCCATCAAACCCAGGGCATATTTTTCAAAATATTGCGCACTGTGTTTTAGCGTATAATTAAGGAGTTCGTTTCTCAGTGGCAGTAACTCCTGAAAGTTATCCATGGTTATGTCACGGCTAATTTTCTTTTCCAGGTCAACACCATGACCCGTAATACCATCAATGACACCAGGATGTGTGTTGACGGTCTCGATGAGACGATCGCACAGTTCATCTGGGATGGCATTGGGGTAGACTTCGATGAAATCCATGTACAACTCGCTAAATTAGACAAATTTGTGATGCAACTATGCTGACACATAGCTTAAGTAATTGTAAAGCCAGCTGGTTCAGATAAAATAACGCGCAACTTAAGGCAAACGTAAAGACACATGAGCAGAAGCTGTAAGGTAAACACAAACCAACTACAAGTGGGCAATTTTGTTAGATTACCTGTCTCCTGGAAAGACCATCCCTTTCTATTTAATTCCTTTAGACTCAAGCAAGAAGCTCAGATCGAACTGATCAAAAAACTCGGTATCGAGTATGTGTTTGTCGACCTGGATAAGAGCTCTGCGCCGCCACTGGGCAAAGAAGATGCCTACGATGCCCCAAGCTTTAAAGATGACGGCGACCTGACCAAGCTCAGCCAGCAGATGAATCAAAACAAGCAGGAGCGTATCGAGCACCTCAAGAAACTCAAGCGCGACCTAAAGAAAACCGAGCAGGAATTTGACCGCTCAGTTGCCATGATGCGCAACCTGATCGCCAAGCTGAGAAATCGCCCGCTTAACGCCATATCCGATGCCAAGGAGCTGATCAACAGCATCACCGAAGAGCTGCTTAACTCCGACAACCTGGTGCTGCACCTGATGAGTGACGCCAAAGACAGCGACGGGATCTACTATCACTCCCTCAACGTGGCGGTGCTCTCAATGATGATCGCCAAGGAGCTGGACTGGCCAAGAGAAGATATCGAGGCCGTCGGCATGGGCGCCCTGTTCCATGATACGGGCAAGCTCAAGATCCCGCCTCAGCTGCTTCGCAAGAAGACGCCGCTCACCCAGCCCGAGCTGAACTTCATCCGGCAACACCCCGCCATGGGGATAGAACTGTTGAAGCTGGCCAATAACTTCCCCGAAGATGCGGCGCCAATCGTCAGAGACCATCATGAGTTTCTCGATGGCAGCGGCTATCCCAGGGGATTAAAGGCGGACCAAATCAGCCTGCCGACCCAGCTGGTCGCCGCGGTCAACCTCTACGATCAGCTCTGTCACCCAGAGGGACAGGTTAAGGCGCGAACCCCCTATGCGGCACTGGGCTACCTGTATAAGAACTACAAGGAGCGGCTCAATCAAGAGGCTATTGGTAAGCTCATCAAGATGCTCGGCGTCTATCCGCCTGGCAGTGTGGTGGAACTTTCCAGCGGACAATATGCCATGGTGATGGCGGTGAATCTCGAGAAGATCCTCTTCCCAAGGATCTTGGTCTACGATGCGCTCGTGCCAAAAGAGCAGGCGCCTATCGTGGATCTGGAGAGCGAAGGCCTAACTATCGTCAGGTGTATCGCCCCCTCGGCGCTGCCGGAAAAGATCTTCAAATACCTGAGTCCCAGAGAGCGGGTCAGCTATTTCTTCGGAGGCGATAAGAAGGCGTAACGTACGCCTGACTGTCTTTCTCCGCGGGCCAGACTAAAATTAGAGTACTGGCCTTGCATTATGGCGTTTATGCGCTAGGGGGAAAGAGTATGGTAGAGCTACCCGATTTCGACAGCCTGAAATGGCTGGCGCAGCATGCGCCGCAGCAACTGGCCACCCTGCAGAAAAATCTCAACAAGGCCTTGATCAGCGAGGCCCATGCCAACAACCGCGCCCAACTGGAAACCATTCGTCATCATCTTGAGTTCAAGCTGTCGCGCTGCAGCACGCCTTACGCCCGCTGTTATATGGCGCTGCGGCTGATGAATGACAAGTTCATAACCTTAAACCAAGTGATCAATCAGCCCGACCTTTACACAGATAACAGAGCCAAGGTGCTCTGTTATCCTGGTAAATAACTCACGCCGTTAAGATGTGCGTTTGGCTGCCGGCCAAAACTTTAAGCTAGGCCAGTGCCAAGCTCAGGCTGATATTAGAGCCAGCCTTTACGCTTGAAGAAGAAATAGGTTGAGGCCGCGCTGCCAATCATCATCATGATCGCCATAGGATAACCCCACTGCCACTCAAGCTCTGGCATGTTGGCGAAGTTCATCCCATAGGCGCTGGCAATCACGGTCGGAGGCAGGAAAATCACCGCCGCAACCGAGAAGATCTTGATGATCTTGTTTTGTTGTAGCCCACTGAAACCCATGGCCGCATCGAGCAAGAAGTTCAACTTATCGAAGATGAACTGACTGTGGGGCATCAGAGATTCGATATCCGACAACATCTCCCGCAGATCTTTCAGATCTTCATCGGTCAACTTGCCGCGATAATAACGCTGCATGTAGCGCAGGGAGCGCTGGGTATCGAGCAAACTCAGGCGTATCTTACCGTTGGAATCTTCCTGCAAGGTGATCAGCTTAAACACATCGTCGAGTTCACTGCTCTCAAACACCTGCTCACCCACACTATCCAGCACAGAATAGACATCTTCGATCAGATCCGAGAGGTAATCCACCTTAAGGTTGAACAGCTCCAGGAACAGTGCCTGTGGAGTCTGTACCTCTAAGCGGCCTAAACGCAGATAGTTACGCAGTAAGCGGATCAGCCCCACATCATCTTCCCTCAGGGTCACCAGAAACTGTGGACGCAGGTTGAAGGAGACGTTCACCCCTTTAACATCTTGTCCCACACGCTGGGGGAATAATGAGTTGATGTGTAGACCGTCCTTGTTTTGATAGAAACGCGCCGAGGCCTCAATTTCGTTAATATCTTCCTCGTCCGGTAGCTCCTCTACCGAATAACCCCTCAGCCATTCACGTTCGTCATCTTCAGGTTTGTAGAGATCCAGCCATAAGGTCCCCTCAGGAACACTGTCTCGAATATTCAACTCGACAATGGATAACTTATTCGCTTGAAAGACATAAGCCGTGATCATAGGACCTCCTGAAAAAGACACTTAGATGAAAACGCACCACATCCAAGCGCAGGGTATAATTTGGCGTTATTCTACCGAATAACGCGCCATTGAACAGCCTAATCGACTGCTAATGAAGGGAATATAACCAAAATAAAAATGAAGCGGTGTTAAAAACCAGCCTACCTTATATTCGGCGGGGTATCGGCAATCACGATCCGCTCTTGGGTCGACAAGCGTACCTTGAGGCCGTCGACTGTGGTGAAGGCATCGCTCTGTAACTCGCGTTTACGTACCAGGTAGACCTCTTTCGAGGCCGACGCCGGCGAGATAATGGTGACATACACCAGCTGATTGCCCTCTTGCCAGGACCAATACCAGTAACCACCACTCCCCAGCAGCGCCAGAGCCGCGATACCAAAGGCAAGGTATTTAAACACGATTCGCTGACCCAACTGACTGGCCGTCGGTTGGCTGACCACCTTAGGTCTTCGAAGATAGGCGATCGCCGCGGCAATCACTAACAGAGTCACTAATATTTTAGTTAACACGCTAAGCTCCTGGAATTAATCCCCACCATTATAGAGTCTTAGCAAGCAAATTACTGTAACCCAACACTCAGGATGCTCAAAAAGCCTAATGGCCGCTTGTAAAGTTGTCCAACTGGGCCACGAGGTGCTATAACACAGATAAATTATTCTTTTCCCGGTTTACCATGAAATCTTTAATCCATTGCCTATTCTTGATCCCACTCTTTTTTGTACAAGCGCACGCCGAAGTCACCATCACACTGCCAGATAGCGCAGAGCCACTGCTGCTTAACGGTAAGGATATCACTAGCCATCAGCTGATCTCGCAAAATGGCCCGCAGCAACTGGTCTTTAATGCCCGCGCCAGCTACCGCGAATTTGGCCAACAGAAGCGCTTCGTCTCAGAGACCCTTATCGTCACCTTTTCTGGCGAAAACAATCACTATCGCGTCAGCCTACCTAAGATCAGCTCACCTAAATCGGCGGAGAAATTTAACAACGCTCCTCAAATTAGCCTCACAGATACTCAGGGCAATAATGTCACTTACAAGATAGATAAGTTGCTAAAGGATGGCATTCAGATAGGCCGAGATTACAGCGAAGAGATAAAGGCCTACAACATGGGCCAAGGCGTTGCGGCCATCGCGATCAATCAGCCGATCCAGATGGCGCCTAGCACCTCAAACAGAGCCTCAAGCAGTACCTCAAGTAGCGAGGCAAACCCTGCAGCAGCCTCAACGACCTTGGCAGCGCAGCCTGTTGGCCAGCCAACTAGTCAACCAAGCACTCAGCCTGTAACTCAAACAGGCACGCCACGCCGCGATCAGATCAATGTCGGCCAGATGCTAGATTTCTGGTACGAACAAGCGGATGAAGCCACCAGAGAAGCCTTTAAAAAGCGTATAGGACTCATCGAACAGGAGCAGCGAGACGGGCATTAAGCCAGCCGGTTGGATACTACCGGTATCGATAGGCGCCATGACTTTCAGTGAAACAGCTTTAAGTAAAATAGCTTTAAGTAAAATAGCTTTAGCCAGCATAACTTTATGCGGCGCGCTTCAAGGTGGAAAGGCCATCCTCTTTCAGGAACTTAAATCCCGCCTGCCGCCCAAGTCGATAATCCCTATCAAGCTCTGCCGTCGAACTGCCGAGTAACTTGCTCGCCAGTGCCCGGCGGGGGAATAGCTGAATGATCTCCACGCCCTCAGGTGGATTGTCGATAAAGGAGAGTGAGCGCTTATATTCGGCTTCATGGTGCAAGTAATACTCAATCGCCCTCGGGCAGCGATTCGAGCTACAGATCCAAGACTTGAGACGATTCACCCAGGGGGTATAAGCCTGGTATTCCTCTGGCATGGTACGTATCACCACTATCTTAGTCGCCCCGCGCCGATAGGCCTCCTCTACCGGCAGCGGCGCCGACAGGCCGCCATCGACATAAAAACTGTCCTCTAAAGGCACCCCTTGACGATAGAGAAACGGCAGCGCGCTCGACGCCTTGAGTAACTCGAGCCAATTCTGCATATTGGGCTGACGAAATATCGCCTGATAGTTAGAACCATTGGTCATGCTAAACAGCAGCCGGCGATGGGTCAATGCCCGCATCCCTGCTGACAGATCCAAGCCTAAGGACTCGCCTTGCACCTGATTAAAGTACCAATCGAGATCCACAGTACTCTTCCCGGCAAGACCGCGACTCACCTTCACAAATTGCGGATCGCGGGACAAGCCCTTAATCGCCTGCTTGGCAAAGCCAATCTGCCCAGTGAGATAACTCGAGAGATTCTGCGCACCAGCGGAGGTCCCAATGAGCAGCGCAAAAGGGTTATAGCCTCTCTCAAGCCAGGCATCTAACACACCCGAGGTAAATATCCCCCGCTGCCCACCGCCTTCGGCGATCAACGCAGTGTTGGCCTGAACGGGCGTAATTACTCGCTCAATCTGGCTGCCCTCTCCCTTAGGAGTAAAGGATTGCCCCATCAGAGAAAGCGAGCCGGTAGAATCAGTATTTTGAGAACCAGTCTTAGGAAAACTGGCAGTAGGAAAACCAGTATTAAGAGAATGCGTCACAGATTTAGTGCCCCAGTTAGCCATTAGCTTCATAACCTAAATCTAAATCCCCCTAGCTCCCCTGTATAATTGAATGATCAAATCGTGCAGATAGAAAACATCTATTAACGCCCAAGTAAGCTCAAAGTAACTTATCCAAGCCTCTCACATAGAGGCTTACGACATCTGCTAATTCAGTGCTTATTAACGGATGTATTAACGGATGGAGATAAACTGCTAGGTCAAAGCCCAGCAAAAGCAATGGCATACGCAGACGGCCTCTCACATGGGGGCGTAAGGCATCCGTATATTAAGCGCAGCTTGATGGATGACTGAAGCGCGAAGCAGCTAAGCAGGGGGTCTAATGAATAAAAAGGAAAGGCGCCTGTCATGGCCAGCTTCTAGCCAGACATCAGATACTAACTCCGTCAATCTCACATGGGGGCGTAAGGCATCCGTTTATCAAGCGCAGCTTGATGGATGACTGGAGTGCGAAGCAGCTAGGCTGCGAGCTGAGGGTCTATTGAATCAAGAGAAAAGGCGCCTGTCATGGCCAGCTTCGAGCAAAGCTCTCCGCGTTCACCCCTTGCATCAAACTTTGTTTGATAAACGCAAGAGCTTCACCCTACTTCACATGGAAATGTACCTCACTGTGTTCGGCTCTTTATATTCCCCATGTTCGAGTAGATATTTCAAAGGCTGTTAAACGAAAAAAAACCCCAACACTAGGTGCTGGGGATTTCTCGTTTATTAGGCGCCTGGAAATGACCTACTCTCACATGGGGGTGAAAGTGAGGCGCTTTAAATACGCAGTATTTAGCCTCACTTGAACGCGGAGAAGCTATGCTTCGTAGCCGGAGAACCCGCTCAGCGGTGGGGCGACGTCGGGAGTAGGCATTCATGCCTACATAAGTGAATAAGCCACCTGACTTTAATTAAGGTGGTTTCGAGAGGGGATACTGATAATTTCATAAACCTCAAACGCAAAAAAGCCACCTTATTCAGGTGGCTTCTTCACTTAATTAGGCGCCTGGAAATGACCTACTCTCACATGGGGAGACCCCACACTACCATCGGCGCGATTGCGTTTCACTTCTGAGTTCGGGATGGGATCAGGTGGGACCACAATGCTATGGTTTCCAGACAAATTATTACTGGTTAATTCTTCGTCTGACGGCATTGTTTCCTCGCTGCAGTGCTCATGTACTCTAGTACACTCCGCGCTTCGCTTCGTTACGGCTTTGTCAGCCAAACAATTACCTGCGTAATTAACCAAAATAGTAAATTTAGAAAGCTGCTTGAGTTCGCACTTCAATCAAGTACTTTTGTATTCTTTTGATTACGTAAAACCATTACTTACTTTGCAGTAAAAACCCTTTTGGGTTGTATGGTTAAGCCTCACGAGTCATTAGTACAGGTTAGCTCAACGCCTCACAACGCTTACACACCCTGCCTATCAACGTCCTAGTCTCGGACGGCTCTTTAGAGACCTTAAAGGTCTAGGGATGACTCATCTTAGGGCTCGCTTCCCGCTTAGATGCTTTCAGCGGTTATCGATTCCGAACGTAGCTACCGGGCAATGCCATTGGCATGACAACCCGAACACCAGCGGTTCGTCCACTCCGGTCCTCTCGTACTAGGAGCAGCTCCCTTCAATCATCCAACGCCCACGGCAGATAGGGACCGAACTGTCTCACGACGTTCTGAACCCAGCTCGCGTACCACTTTAAATGGCGAACAGCCATACCCTTGGGACCGACTTCAGCCCCAGGATGTGATGAGCCGACATCGAGGTGCCAAACACCGCCGTCGATATGAACTCTTGGGCGGTATCAGCCTGTTATCCCCGGAGTACCTTTTATCCGTTGAGCGATGGCCCTTCCATTCAGAACCACCGGATCACTATGACCTGCTTTCGCACCTGCTCGACGTGTATGTCTCGCAGTTAAGCTGGCTTATGCCATTGCACTAACCGTACGATGTCCGACCGTACTTAGCCAACCTTCGTGCTCCTCCGTTACTCTTTGGGAGGAGACCGCCCCAGTCAAACTACCCACCAGGCACTGTCCTCAACCCCGATTCAGGGGCCAGAGTTAGAACATCAACACTACAAGGGTGGTATTTCAAGGATGACTCCACGAGAACTGGCGTTCCCGCTTCAAAGTCTCCCACCTATCCTACACATGTAGGGTCAATGTTCAGTGCCAAGCTATAGTAAAGGTTCACGGGGTCTTTCCGTCTAGCCGCGGGTATACGGCATCTTCACCGCAATTTCAACTTCACTGAGTCTCGGCTGGAGACAGCGTGGCCATCATTACGCCATTCGTGCAGGTCGGAACTTACCCGACAAGGAATTTCGCTACCTTAGGACCGTTATAGTTACGGCCGCCGTTTACCGGGGCTTCGATCATGAGCTTCTCCGAAGATAACCCAATCAATTAACCTTCCGGCACCGGGCAGGCGTCACACCGTATACGTCATCTTGCGATTTTGCACAGTGCTGTGTTTTTGATAAACAGTTGCAGCCACCTGGTATCTGCGACTCCCGTCAGCTTAGAGAGCAAGTCTCATCACCAACAGGAGCGTACCTTCTCCCGAAGTTACGGTACCATTTTGCCTAGTTCCTTCAGCCGAGTTCTCTCAAGCGCCTTGGTATTCTCTACCCGACCACCTGTGTCGGTTTGGGGTACGATTCCTGCTAACCTGAAGCTTAGAAGATTTTCCTGGAAGCATGGCATCAACTACTTCATCACCGTAGTGACTCGTCATCAACTCTCAGTATTAGGTACCCGGATTTGCCTAAGTACCCTACCTACAGCCTTAAACGCGGACAACCAACGCCGCGCTAGCCTAGCCTTCTCCGTCTCTCCATCGCAGTTAGCAGAAGTACGGGAATATTAACCCGTTTCCCATCGACTACGCCTTTCGGCCTCGCCTTAGGGGTCGACTCACCCTGCCCCGATTAACGTTGGACAGGAACCCTTGGTCTTTCGGCGAGGAGGTTTTTCACCCCCTTTATCGTTACTCATGTCAGCATTCGCACTTCTGATACCTCCAGCGTGGGTTACCCCTTCACCTTCAACGGCTTACAGAACGCTCCTCTACCGCACTAGCGCAAGCGCTAGTACCCATAGCTTCGGTGTATTGCTTAGCCCCGTTATATCTTCCGCGCAGGCCGACTCGACTAGTGAGCTATTACGCTTTCTTTAAATGATGGCTGCTTCTAAGCCAACATCCTAGCTGTCTAAGCCTTCCCACATCGTTTCCCACTTAGCAATAACTTTGGGACCTTAGCTGATGGTCTGGGTTGTTTCCCTTTTCACGACGGACGTTAGCACCCGCCGTGTGTCTCCCGAGTAGTACTCATTGGTATTCGGAGTTTGCAAAGGGTTGGTAAGTCGGGATGACCCCCTAGCCTTAACAGTGCTCTACCCCCAATGGTATTCGCTCGAGGCGCTACCTAAATAGCTTTCGAGGAGAACCAGATATCTCCCGGTTTGATTGGCCTTTCACCCCCAGCCACAAGTCATCACCGCATTTTTCAACATACGTGTGTTCGGTCCTCCAGTTGATGTTACTCAACCTTCAACCTGCCCATGGCTAGATCACCGGGTTTCGGGTCTACACCTTGCAACTAAACGCGCAGTTAACACTCGGTTTCCCTACGGCTCCGCTATTCGCTTAACCTCGCTACAAAATGTAAGTCGCTGACCCATTATACAAAAGGTACGCAGTCACGGTCTCAAGAACCGCTCCCACTGCTTGTACGTATACGGTTTCAGGTTCTATTTCACTCCCCTCACAGGGGTTCTTTTCGCCTTTCCCTCACGGTACTGGTTCACTATCGGTCAGTCAGGAGTATTTAGCCTTGGAGGATGGTCCCCCCATATTCGAACAAGATATCACGTGTCCCGTCCTACTCGTTTTCACCTAAAGTTAGTTTTCATGTACGGGGCTATCACCCTGTATCGCTGTGCTTTCCAACACATTCCACTAACACCCTCTAGGCTTAAGGGCTAATCCCCGTTCGCTCGCCGCTACTAGGGGAATCTCGGTTGATTTCTTTTCCTAAGGGTACTTAGATGTTTCAGTTCCCCTCGTTCGCCTCACTAAGCTATGTATTCACTTAGTGATGACACCTTATGGTGCCGGGTTTCCCCATTCGGACATCGTTAGCTCAAATGCTTGTTACTAGCTCGCCAACGCTTTTCGCAAGTTACTACGTCCTTCATCGCCTCTGACTGCCAAGGCATCCACCGTATACGCTTAGTCACTTAACCATACAACCCAAATGAGTTTCATCTGAGTCGCATCGCAACTAACGGTTTCTACTTTCGCCAAAAGAATACTCAAGTCACTTGATTAAAGTGTGTTTTGAGAACTCAATTATTTTTCGCAATAATCTTTCGATTATTACTATCAGCTTTCCAAATTTTTAAAGAGCGGGCTTAAAAAAGCCAAAGATAAATTCTGCATTTATCTTTGGCATCTCTAACCATAACTGCATGCTCTCTTTAAGAGCAAATGGTGGAGCTATGCGGGATCGAACCGCAGACCTCCTGCGTGCAAGGCAGGCGCTCTCCCAGCTGAGCTATAGCCCCATTACATGCAGCGAACAAAGTATACTATTGCCAATTCGAGTTGAAACAAGGCATGTATTGAGGACGTTTAGCCTGCTAAACGACGAAATACATAACGCAGTATCAACGAAGAATTGGTGGGTCAGAGTGGACTTGAACCACCGACCTCACCCTTATCAGGGGTGCGCTCTAACCAGCTGAGCTACAGACCCATTTCTTTTTGGTTTTTTAATCCTTACTCGGCGTTACTCTCTTCGTTTCTCAGTCATGTGCTTAAGCACACTCCCTGCGAGACTCATCAAGTGCCTTGATTAAGAATCAAAAGCCTCAAAATATCTTTCGATACTTTGCTCTATCTTTCTATCAAGTAATCTGTGTGAACACTCAACAAATATCGATTCAATCGTATAGGTAAGGAGGTGATCCAGCCCCAGGTTCCCCTAGGGCTACCTTGTTACGACTTCACCCCAGTCATGAACCACACCGTGGTAAACGCCCTCCCGAAGGTTAAGCTATCTACTTCTGGTGCAGCCCACTCCCATGGTGTGACGGGCGGTGTGTACAAGGCCCGGGAACGTATTCACCGTGGCATTCTGATCCACGATTACTAGCGATTCCGACTTCATGGAGTCGAGTTGCAGACTCCAATCCGGACTACGACCGGCTTTGTGAGATTAGCTCCACCTCGCGGCTTCGCAACCCTCTGTACCGACCATTGTAGCACGTGTGTAGCCCTACTCGTAAGGGCCATGATGACTTGACGTCGTCCCCACCTTCCTCCGGTTTATCACCGGCAGTCTCCCTAAAGTTCCCGGCATTACCCGCTGGCAAGTAAGGATAAGGGTTGCGCTCGTTGCGGGACTTAACCCAACATTTCACAACACGAGCTGACGACAGCCATGCAGCACCTGTCTCAGAGTTCCCGAAGGCACCAATCCATCTCTGGAAAGTTCTCTGGATGTCAAGAGTAGGTAAGGTTCTTCGCGTTGCATCGAATTAAACCACATGCTCCACCGCTTGTGCGGGCCCCCGTCAATTCATTTGAGTTTTAACCTTGCGGCCGTACTCCCCAGGCGGTCTACTTAATGCGTTAGCTTGAGAACCCAGTGTTCAAGACACCAAATTCCGAGTAGACATCGTTTACGGCGTGGACTACCAGGGTATCTAATCCTGTTTGCTCCCCACGCTTTCGTACCTGAGCGTCAGTCTTTGTCCAGGGGGCCGCCTTCGCCACCGGTATTCCTTCAGATCTCTACGCATTTCACCGCTACACCTGAAATTCTACCCCCCTCTACAAGACTCTAGTTGACCAGTTCGAAATGCAGTTCCCAGGTTAAGCCCGGGGCTTTCACATCTCGCTTAATCAACCGCCTGCGTACGCTTTACGCCCAGTAATTCCGATTAACGCTTGCACCCCTCGTATTACCGCGGCTGCTGGCACGAAGTTAGCCGGTGCTTCTTCTGCGAGTAACGTCACAGCTAACGGGTATTAACCGTTAACCTTTCCTCCTCGCTGAAAGTGCTTTACAACCCGAAGGCCTTCTTCACACACGCGGCATGGCTGCATCAGGCTTGCGCCCATTGTGCAATATTCCCCACTGCTGCCTCCCGTAGGAGTCTGGGCCGTGTCTCAGTCCCAGTGTGGCTGATCATCCTCTCAGAACAGCTAGGGATCGTCGCCTAGGTGAGCCATTACCTCACCTACTAGCTAATCCCACCTAGGTACATCCAATCGCAGAAGGTCCGAAGATCCCCTCTTTTCCCCCGTAGGGCGTATGCGGTATTAGCAGTCGTTTCCAACTGTTATCCCCCTCGACTGGGCAGTTCCCTAGGCATTACTCACCCGTCCGCCGCTCGTCAGCAAAGAAAGCAAGCTTTCTTCCTGTTACCGCTCGACTTGCATGTGTTAGGCCTGCCGCCAGCGTTCAATCTGAGCCATGATCAAACTCTTCAATTAAAAGTTTTTGTGCTTCACTCTTTATTCAAAAGGAAGCGACTCAATGAATTCTGATTCATCACTTAGACTCGGAAGAATCTAAGGATGTTTGTACATATTGCTATGGACCCTCATCGTTGCATTGAGATTTAAATCGTTTTCGATTAACTCAATACCTGTGAGTGTCCACACAGATTACTTGATAAATTGTTAAAGAGCGTGCTCACGGTGGCTTAAACACCTTATGAGCGCTAGCACATCTCGGCAGTTCCAAGTGGCTAGGGCTGCGTATTCTACTCAGGGCGACCGAGGCGTCAAGGCCTTTTCTCAGATTGTTTTATAAATTCGGCTCAAATGCTCAAACATCGAACAATGTGACGATTTAGCCATCATAAAAGGCACATTTTGAGGAATGATATAGTGATTTTCGGTCGCTTGGTTCGTCTAATCTAGTCGAGATAAACGAGCAAAAGGGCGATTCTGACTAGATTCGCCCATCAAAGGCATATAAAGACGACTTAATAGCTATTGAAAACACATTCATCAGATAACACATTCATCAGATAAGGACTTAATCCGATAATGACTTCATCACGAGCTTATAAGGACTTGTAACTAGTTTAGCGACGCCAGGTAAGTCGGCACATCGGCGATAGAGTCTAAAACAACAGTAGCCGCGGCTATGGCTTCATCTGTTACCGTTTTGCCAGTGCGCACTAAGATACGTGTAGGCACCCCTGCGGCTTCGGCAGCTAGCATATCGTCACGCTTATCCCCCACCATAACAGAGCGGCTCAGGTCTATCTTTAAAAACTGCGCCGCACTCTTGAGCATGCCGGGTTTAGGCTTACGACAATCACAGTCCTGCTTATACTCGCCAATGCCTTTTTCGTTGTGATGAGGACAGTAATAGATGCCATCGAGGTCGACCCCCTTATCGGCGAAGTTCCAGTCCATCCATTCGGTCAGACTGTGAAACTGATCTTCAGTGTAGAGTCCGCGGGCGATGCCCGACTGATTGGTCACCACCACCAGCTTATAGCCTTGCTGCTTTAACGCGGCGCACGCATCGAATACTCCCTCGACATATTCGAAATCATCGACCTGATGCACATAACCATGGTCGATATTAATCACTCCATCTCTATCCAGGAAAACGGCACGATTCACGAAAACTTCCCCAATCCGACTGAAACCAAAAATTAGTTGGCCATTATTATCACACTTGAATCAACAAAATGCACCGAACAATCACGAATAAAGTCGATGAGGACTAGAAATGAATAAAATATACAAATATAGTTAAGCCATTCGCATACCGCTATAAAGAGATAGGGATAAAGATGCCCGCAAACAGCCAATATGTAATTAGACGCCAACGCCTCATGGATAGCCTACCCGAGGACAGCTTTGTGATCCTCGTGGGTTATCAGCAAAAGGTGCGCAGCAAGAACATCAAGTATCACTTTCGCCAAGACAATGATTTTCTCTACCTGACAGGTTTTAACGAGCCCGATGCGGTTGCTCTGCTCTATCGTGGCCCGCAAGGCGAGATAAATTACACCTTGCTATGTCGCCCAAAGGATCCTCAACAGGAGGTTAGTTTCGGTGCCAGAGCGGGCATTACCGGTGCTATCGAAATATTCGGCGCGACTCAGGCCTTTGACATCGCCGAGCTAGATACCGTGATGGCATCGAGTCTCACCCATCAGCGTCAGGTATTTATCAGCGACGAACTGGGCCGCTTTAATCACAAATTGATCGATTGGTGTAACGTCCAGCGCCAGGCCAGCGGTTTCGATACACCCAAATGCTACCGGAGCATCACGCCACTGGCCAAATACCTTCACCCACTGCGAGTGATCAAAGATGAGAATGAGCAGGCGGCAATACGCGCCGCAGTTAACGCTTCTGTCGACGGCCACAAGGCTGTGATTAAGGCCTGCCGCGCAGACATCAATGAGGCTCAGCTGGCCGCAACCTTTAACTATGCTATCGCCGCACACGGCGCTAACGAGGTCGCCTATCCCAACATAGTGGCGGCGGGCAACAACGCCTGTTGCCTACATTATGAAGAGAACTGCTGTCAGACCCAATCTGGTCAGATGCTGCTGATCGATGCCGGCGCCGAGCTCAATCACTACGCCGCCGATATCACCCGCAGCTTTCCGGTAGACGGCCGCTTTACGCAGGCACAAAAAGCGATCTACCAACTAGTGCTCGACGCCCTCGATGCCGCCATCGCCAAAGTCAAACCTGGCACGCCCTGGAATCACCTCTATGAGACCTGTATGCAGGTGATGGCCCGGGGCCTCATCGAACTCGATCTGTTACAGGGGAGCTATGAGGAGGTGATGGCCAGCGAAAGCTACAAGCGCTTCACTGTGCATAAGACGGGGCACTGGCTGGGAATGGATGTCCACGATGTCGGCCCCTATCACGATGAGAATGGCGAGTGGCGCAGGCTTGAGCCTGGGATGATCTTTACCATAGAGCCAGGCATTTATATTCCGGCCTCAGCCACAGATGTGCCAGAAGCCTATCGCGGCATGGGGATCCGCATCGAAGATGATATCCTAGTTACTACTGACGGCCATGAAAACCTGTCAGAGCAAGTACCTAGGTCAATTGCCGAGATCGAGGCCTTCATGGCGCGCGGCTAGTTTTTAATGACGTGAGCGCTATAACAGCACTAGGGCTCTAATGACTCGAGGTTTCTTGGGCTTAGAACTCTAAAGAAGCTAATACGCGATAGCGCTCGCCACCCTCGCCTTGAGCACAGGCAATAATTCGGTTTCAAACCAAGGGTTACACCTGAGCCAGAGATTATTGCGAGGGCTGGGATGCGGTAGCGGCATGATCTGACTTCCATGACTCTGCCAGCCTTGCACGCACTCGGTCACCCCACCACACTGCTTACCGAAATGATAAGCCTGGGCATACAGGCCAATCACCAGAGTTAATTGAATATTCTTAAGATGTGCCAGCAGAGCCTCTCGCCAAGCCGGCGCACATTCGCCCCTTGGCGGCAAATCCCCTGAGCGTCCCTTCCCCGGATAGCAAAACCCCATAGGGACGATAGCAAACAGGGAAGAATCGTAAAACTGCTCGCGGTTAACCCCCAGCCAATCCCTGAGCCTGTCACCGCTGGGATCGTCGAAAGGAAGCCCGCTGGCCGCGGCCTTAGTGCCCGGCGCCTGACCGACAATCAACACCTTGGCGCTTGATTCGGCCTGCAGCACGGGCCGCACCTTATGACTAAGATGCGGCTGGCAGATCTGACAGCGGGCTATACGCTCTAGTAGTTGTTCTAAGGATTCCATAAAGGCTCCGGCAAAATATTATTAACCAATATAATGCTACAGCAATGCCAAAGCTAAATCGCAATCGAATCTTCACCGAGATGCGATCTTACAGACATGCATACCCGCCTTTCTTTTATCTCGTTATCCTTAAATCACTTACTATGTCTCATAGTCCGCCACCTAAAATCGGTCGATGCGATAAGGGGTCATATCGACCAAAGCCTCCTCCCTCTTGATGGTCTTCGCCATAAGCTGTGCGCTAAAGGCGGCCCAGGTGAGTCCCAGGTGCTGGTGACCAAAGGCAAAGAAGATCTTATCACTCTTAGGTGAAGCGCCCAGCACAGGCAGGGAGTCGGGCAGCGAGGGTCTAAAGCCCATCCAGCGCTCTCCCTGGGAGGTTTTAGCACTGGCCAACACATCTGGCAGCAGCGCCTTGGCATGGGGCAGCAAACAATCGGCCCTTGCCTCGACCAGTGGCGCCTTGAGACCGCCAAATTCAACCGTACCAGCCAGACAGCTTCCTCGGTTCATGGGAGTGATGATGAACTTGCGCTCGAAAGATGCCACCGGCCGCTGCAGACGACTTTGCTGTGGCATCATCAGATGATAGCCACGCTCGGTTTCCAGCGGCACCTTAAAGCCAAGCTGCTGCGCCAAAGGCTTAGACCAAGCGCCGGCGCTGAGCAGCAACCTATCACTATGATAAGTTACTCCGCTAGCGACACTGACATTAACACCTTTCTCTTCCTTATCTCCCTGACATTCAGCAGCTAACTGAGTCACCTCAGCGATCACCAGCTCGCCCCCCAGCTTCTCAAACTGCGTTGCCAAGCGGTGACACAGCTCGGCCGGATCCGGCGTATGGCCGACCTGGGTAAACCATAGTCCGTGGTTGATATTGGGGCTGAGATCCGGCTCCAGTGCCCTCACCTCCTCACCACTGATTAGCTTAACCGCCACGCCAGTATCACGATAGCTCTTGTATACCCGCTCGACCTCGATAAAAGGCGTCTGCTCAAACACCAAGAGACTGCCCTCGAGTTTGAGTAGCTCGGAGCAGCCACAATCGCTCACCAGTTGTTGCCAGGCTTGGATACTCTTTTGATTTAAGGCCTTGATCGCCGCCGAGTTATGGGCGCGTCTTGCGGGCACCATATTGACTAAGAAGCGCATAAACCAAGGCAAGGCCTTGAGAAAATAGCGCGGCTGAATGCGAAACGGCCCTAATGGGTCGAGCAACATGCCGGGCAGTTTGAGTAACATGGCCGGGTCGGCCAAGGGAAACACCTGCTCGGTGGCGAAGTGGCCCGCGTTTCCAAAGGAGGCGCCCGCCGCCACCCCTTGCTTGTCGATGACGCGCACGCTAAAGCCCGCCCTTTGCAGGGCGATGGCATTGGCAAGGCCTATAACGCCAGCACCTATGACAGTGATATCCGCGTTTCGGGTAGAAGACACGTTGGCCGGTGAGGCTTTATCCTGGCCAGTTAACTCGTGGTTTGTCATGTGATTAACCTCGATCATCTGAGCATAAATCCCTGCTGAAACTGATCCTTGGGATCTAAGATAAACTCATGACGCCCGGTAATAAAGGCGCGGCCACTCACCTCGGGGATCACCGCCGCCTTGCCATAAAAGTCGGCGTTATCCAGCGCGCAAACCTGCATGGCGCCATCGACAATACTCTCAATCTTCAGGCGCTCACCCAGTACGACCTCGCCTCGAGCGTGAAGCAAAGCTATGCGACCGGCCACCCCAGTGCCTGTGGGCGAGCGATCCACCTCGCCATCGGCAAAGACGCACACATGGCGCGAGTGGGCATCATTGGAGCTGGTCTTGCTCGAGGTAAATATGGTGCCGTAGAGAAAGCCTAAATCCGCTTCTAATGGATGAGCTAACGGATGCTGAGCCATCACGGCGTGCTTGATGCGCCGACCCCAATCGATCAGCTGGGCGACATTATCCGGCGCGCAGCTCAACCCCAGCGCATCGGCATCGACATAGGCGTAATAGGCACCGCCGAAACCTATGTCGTAAGCCACCTCGCCTATGCCCTCGACGGTTACGCGACAATCCAGCGCCTCGGCCCAGGAAGGCACGTTACGAAAGCTCACCTTGAGCTCTCCCGTCTCATCACGATAGGCCTTGGCATGGATAAGCCCTGCCGGCGCATCAATCTTTATCTCTCTTGGCATATCGCCGAGCGCTAGGGTGCCCGTCTCGACCGCCACAGTTACCAAGGCCAAGATGCCGTGACCGCACATGCTGCTGTATCCCTCGTTATGGAGAAACAGCACGCCAAAATCGGCGCCCGGGGTGATAGGCGCAGTGATGATGGCGCCGTACATATCGGCATGGCCCCTGGGCTCATGCATCAAGAGCTTACGATAATGGTCCAGATGCGCTGTGAGATATCTGCGTTTGGCCAAAATGGTATCCCCGGGGATCTCGGGATATCCCTCCAGCAGGATCCGCAACGGCTCGCCTTCGGTGTGAGCGTCGAGGGTCTTAAATCGGGTACAGGCATCGAGAAAGCTAGGACTTAAATCTAATAGGCGCATCGGGACTTCCTTTGTTATTGTTTGTATGCAATATATAGTATTTACCGGTGAGAGATAAAAACATAAATAGCGGCAATCTCACCAAGGGGCTTTTCTTCCCCTCAAAATTGTATACAATATACTATAGCTTTTGGTAAACGCCAAAACTTGATATCACTTTTTCGCCGCGCACGTTGCACGGCAATATCTATAGAGGTCTGAACATGAAAGTAAACTGGCAAGGTGTATTCCCAGCAATTTCTACCCAATTTAATGACGATGGTTCGATCAACTATGAGTCGAACGCGAGAATGCTGGAAGACCTCATTCGTGACGGTATCGATGGGGTGATCGCCCTGGGTACCATAGGCGAGAACGCCTCCCTTTCTCCGGAAGAAAAACGTGAATTCATCAAGCACACGGTCGAGACGGTCAATGGCCGCATCTTGGTGCTGTCTGGCTGCACCGAAAACACGGCCCAGCAGGCGGCAAAATACGCCCAGGATGTCGAGGCGCTCGGCGTCGATGGCCTTATGTTACTGCCCGCCATGGTCTACCGCGGCACAGACCGTGAGGTGATCGCCCACTACCAACACGTAGCGCGCTCGACCAAACTACCAATCATGATCTACAACAACCCTGTAGGTTATGGCGTCGACATCAACCTGGAGATGACCGCCGTGCTGGCCGAAGAGCCAAACATAGTGGCCATCAAGGAATCGACCACAGATACCCGCCGCCTCACCGAGTTGCAGAGCCGTTTCGGCGATCGTTTCAACATCCTCTGCGGTGTCGACGATATTGCGCTGGAGAGCATTTTGCTGGGCGCCACAGGTTGGATCTCTGGCCTAACCAATGTCTTCCCAAGAGAATCTGTTACTCTGTTTAAACTGGCCCGTGCCGGCCGTATTGAAGAAGCCCGTGAGATCTACCGCTGGTTCATGCCGCTGCTGCGCCTGGACACCATTCCGACCCTGGTACAGTGCATCAAATTTGCCGAGCAGATCGTCGGCCGCGGCAGCGAAAATGTGCGCCTGCCGCGCATGACCTTGATCGGTGACGAGCGTGCCTATGTGGAAAAGGTGATGGCTGAGGCATTGGCTACCCGCCTGGATCTCGACAAGTACAACCTCAACTAAATCTAGGGAGTATGGCATAGATGTTAAAAGGTACCTTCTTTTGCGTCGATGCTCATACCTGCGGCAACCCGGTCCGTTTGGTCACCAGTGGCCATCCGGACCTCAAGGGTCGCACTATGAGCGAGAAGCGCCAGGATTTCCTGGCGCAGTATGACTGGATCCGCAAGGCGCTGATGTTTGAACCCAGGGGCCACGACATGATGTCCGGCGCCTTCCTCTACCCCCCTTGCAGCGACAACGCCGATGCCGCCATCCTGTTTATCGAGACCAGCGGCTGCCTGCCCATGTGTGGCCACGGCACCATAGGCACCATCACCGCAGCGCTCGAGTCTGGCCTGTTAACCCCCAAGATGCCGGGTCAGCTCACCATAGACGTGCCCGCCGGGCAAATTAAGGTGCAGTACCAGCAAACCGGCGCCAAGGTGGATTGGGTCAAGATATTCAACGTACCCGCCTATTTAGCCCATAAAGATGTGGTGCTGGATATCCCTGGGCTTGGGCCGCTCAAGATAGATGTCTCCTACGGCGGTAACTACTACGCCATCGTCGATCCCCAGGCCAACTTCCCTGGCCTGCGCCACTGGAACGCCGGCGATATCCTGCGCTGGAGCCCGATCGTGCGCGAAATCGCCCACAGAGAACTAAACTGCGTGCACCCAGACGACCCCACGGTCAACGGCGTCTCCCACGTGCTCTGGACCGGCGACACCATCAGCGAAGGCTCAAACGGCGCTAATGCTGTGTTTTATGGCGACAAGGCGATCGACCGTTCACCCTGCGGCACAGGCACCAGCGCCCGTCTGGCGCAGCTCTATAGCCGCGGCGAGCTCAAGGTCGGCGATGAGTACACCCATGAGAGCATCATAGGTAGCCAGTTTGTCGGCCGCATCGAAGCCGCCACCAAAGTGGGCGAGTTTGACGCCATCATGCCAAGTATCAAGGGCTGGGCGCGCATCACCGGGCACAACGCCATCACGGTCGACGATGACGATCCCTATGCCTTCGGATTTCAGGTGGTCTAACCGGCCAGCCCAAAAGGACAATAGCAATGACACTAAGCATCACCAACAGATTAACCGGTCAGCATTACATCAATGGCGAGTGGCAGGGCGAAGCCTCCTCCTTTCAAAGCTTTAACCCCGTCGCTAATACTCAGATTGATTGGCACTTTGCCAGCGCAAGCGACGAGCAGCTCGCCCAGGCCACCAAGGCGGCTAAGCAGGCCTTTAACAGCTATCGCAACAAGAGCGACAGCGAGCGCGCCGCCTTTCTGAGCGCCATTGCCGAGCATATCGAGGCCGACAAAGAGGCGATCATAGAAGCCGCCCACCTCGAAACCGGCCTGCCTCTGGCCAGATTACAGGGCGAAACCGGGCGCACCTGTGGTCAGCTGCGCCTGTTTGCCCAAAACCTTGTTAACCCAATAGAGCAGTCAATTGCCGACATGGCTCAGCCAGAGCGTCAGCCGCTGCCAAAGCCAGATACCCGCCTAGGCAAGATTGCCTTAGGGCCTGTGGCCGTCTTCGGCGCCTCTAACTTCCCGCTGGCGTTTTCCACCGCGGGGGGGGACACCGCATCGGCGCTCGCCGCAGGTTGCCCCGTTATCGTCAAGGGGCACCCGGCGCATCCGGCCACCAGCGAACTGGTCACTCAGGCTATCGACAAGGCGATCAAGGCTTGCGACATGCCAGCTGGCGTATTTAGTCTGCTGCAGGGACACACCCCGGCGCTTTCCACTGGCTTGGTCGAGGCGACAGAGATCAAGGCGGTGGGTTTCACCGGCTCGCTAAAGGTGGGTCGCATCCTGGCCGATCGCTGCGCGGCGCGCCCCGAGCCAATCCCCTTCTATGGTGAGCTGGGCTCTACCAATCCGCAATTTCTACTGCCAGGGACACTCGCCGAGCAGGCTGAGACGCTGGCCGAGACTCAGGTGCAGTCTATGATGATGGGCCATGGTCAGTTCTGCACCAGCCCTGGGGGGATTGTCGCCATCAAGGGCGAGGCGCTAACCCGCTACTGCGATAGACTCAGCCAGGCCCTGGCCGAGCAAGCCGCCAGTGCCATGCTCACCCCTGGCATCGCCGCCACCTATCAGCAGCAGACAGAGGCACTGCTGGCACACCCGCAGCTGACGCTACTTGCTCAGGGCAAGGCAGCCGAGGCCAGCCACCATACCCGCCCGGTGGCGGTAAAGGTGGATGCGGCAGGTTATCTGGCCGACAGCGCCCTGCAACAAGAGGTCTTTGGTCCCTTCGCGATAGTGGTCGAGTGCCAGGACGCCGCGCAGATGCAGGCCGTTGCCGAGCAGCTCGAAGGGCAGCTCACCGCCACGCTTCATGGCAACGAGGGCGATTGGACAAATGCCCATAGCCTGGTAGATGCCATTGGCCAGCGTGTCGGCAGGCTTATCTTCAATCAGATGCCAACAGGCGTCGAGGTGTGTCACTCGATGAACCATGGCGGTCCCTACCCTGCCAGCACCGACAGTCGCAGCACCTCGGTGGGCAGCATGGCGATACACCGCTGGACACGGCCCATCTGCTATCAAAACATGCCAACCGCTTTGCTGCCCGAAGCATTGCGAGATGGACAAAGTCTCCTAAAGCGCTTCTAACAGGCATATTAAATAAAGGGAAACCACGGTTTCCCTTTATTTATAGTGCTATAAGCGGTAATCTTATGCGGATCACATATAATAACGAAAAGACATTACGGGAACTATGAGCCGAACAACTCCAATCGTTCATAAAACGCGCACCCAGGTCGTGGTGGAAGTCTTAAGAGAGAAAATCCTTTCAGGCGAAATTGCCGCCGGCGAACCTTTACGCCAGAGCGCCTTAGCCGAGGCACTGAACGTCAGTCGCATCCCGGTCAGAGAAGCCCTGCTGCAACTCGAAGCCGAAGGACTCGTAAAGTTTGAAGCCCATAAGGGCGCTACTGCCACCGAATTGTCGGTCGATCAGGTCACCGAGCTGTTTGAGCTAAGGGCCCTAATCGAAACCGATCTGCTTGCCAAGGCGATCCCGAATCTCGATGATGAGATGCTGGCTCAGGCCCAGGGTTACCTGGATGAACTGGAGGCGGCTTTCCAACAGGAAGATGCCGTGAGCAGCTGGAGTGAACTCAATACCAAGTTCCACACCTGCCTGTATCAGGCGGCCGATCGTCCTCACACCATGGATGTGGTACACGGTCTAAATACCAACTGTGATCGCTACATACGTCTACAGCTTCTGCTGGCAGGCGGCATCCCCAGAGCGGCGCAAGATCATAGAGACTTGCTCACCTACTGTCGTAACCAAGAAATTGACAAGGCAGTAACGCTTCTGAGAGACCACATATTACATGCAGCCAACGCCATACGTGAGCTGGTTGCCCAACAGGTGAGCTAAATCACTGTAGCTTGCTTGACTTATTGCTAGGCTTATTAGATTAGTTTGATAAGGCAGAGCTGATGTACTCTGCCTTTTTATTTTTGAGAGAATATTCAGATGCAGTACGCCACCATTACCGGCTGGGGAAAATGTGTTCCCCCCGCAACGCTTACCAACCATGATCTTGCCACCTTTATCGATACTTCCGATGAATGGATTAAGCCGCGTACTGGGATCAGTCAGCGACACATCAGTCATGTCAACACCTCTGAGCTAGCCACCGTTGCCGCCCAGCGCGCCCTGGCCGCTGCCGGTATTAAGGGCGATGAGATAGATCTTATCATTCTGGCCACCGCCAGCCCTGATACGCTGATTCCAAACATAGCATCAACCGTACAGGCCAACATTGGCGCCAGCTGCGGTGCGTTCGATATCAACGCCGCCTGTAGTGGTTTCCTCTACGGCTTAGGTTTGGCCAGCTCACAGATCAAGAGTGGTCAGTCGAAGAAGGTATTGGTGATCGGCGCCGAACGTCTCTCCTTCTACCTCGACTGGTCTCGCCGGGAAACTGCGGTCCTCTTCGGTGACGGCGCAGGTGCAGTGGTCGTCGAAGCCACAGATCAGCCTGGCGGCGTATTGGGCTATGAGCTCAACAATGACCCAGCCGGTCGCGATATCCTCAAGGCGGGCTTTGGTACCGCCATGGACAGGTTCAACGCCGCTTCACTGGATTTCTACATCGAATTCAACGGTCAAGAGATCTTCAAGCGCGCCATCGCCGGTATGGGCAAGCTCAGCAACACAGTGCTGGAAAAATGTGGCGTCGACAAAGACGAAGTGGATCTGGTGATCCCGCATCAGGCGAACGAGCGCATTATCGATACCCTGATCAACCGCATGAAGATCCCGAAAGAGAAGGCTGTGGTGAACATTGCCAACTACGGCAACACCTCGGCGGCCACTATCCCTATCGCCATCTGTGATGCGCTGGAGAAGGGTCTGATCAAGCCTAATCAAACCATCTTGTCTTGCGCCTTCGGCGCCGGCCTAACCTCGGCAGCAGTGCTGTTCAAGTGGGGCGAGCGCGTGACACCGATCAGCGAATCGGATGCCGAGCTACCGCCATGCGATCAGACGGGTATCGAGCTGGTGAAGCGTGCCGTGAACTACTTCTGCGGCGAATAATCGCCAGATTGAGAACAGAAAATGCCGACATAATGTCGGCATTTTTTTTAGCTTAAGACTTAATGAATTGACCTTCGAACCAGGCCCAAGCTAAGCCTTTCTTAATCACACTTAGCTATTGCCGCCTCATCCCAATAGATCGCCTGGGCGAAATGACTGGCCAGCAGATGATTAAACTTATCGAAACTCGAGATACTCAGCTCCTCGCCAGTAAGACAATACCAGACGAAGCGATGGCAGTTGTTATCAAACAGATCATAGTCGCGATACCGATAGATGGCCTGCTGCGCCCTCTCCAGCACGGATTCACCAATTAAGGGTCTATGTTGATGGTCACAGGCGACAAAGATGCGGCTACCTGTGCGCCCCCCCAAGAAACGCTTAGATGACACGGGCCGGATCAGACCGCTGCCATGCAGCTCTACTAAGGTATCGTCGCCAAGCCAGATCCCGGTATGCTCTATCACCCCGAAGACGAAGCAACACACTAGGGCACCGGGGGGCGGCGTGACCTTGACCTCGCCGAGGTGCAACACACTGGGCGCGAGCGGGCTCACCCGTTTACCCTCTGGCGCCTTGGGCGCACGGCCTAACCGCCTGTCTAAGGTCAACTGTCGTTGTTTCTGCTTAGCGTCGGCGATAAAGGCGGCCCCCAGAGCGGCCCCGCCGAGCCAGAGTAAAGGAAGCGCCATGATTAACCTCTTTGCTTATTACTTATGCCATGACTCAGGCCATAGCCGGACAATACCATCTAAATGGCTCCATCCAAGCTCCTGTCTCTATTGAGATAATGGCGGAAAGTCGCCAAAGATAAAGGCGCAAAATGTAACCAAGTATAACCGAGTATTAAGGCAGCAGCTCGGCGATCTTTACCTTAGTTGCGCCGCCCATGGCAGCCACCTGTGCCAGCAGCAACTCGCCGCAGGCCAGCGCATCGATCAGCGCGTTATGAGCCGCATACACGGGCAGACCGTAACGGGCGCGGCTTCGCCCCAGGCGCAGACTGCCCTCTTGCAGATGTTCCTGTTGCCTCAGTAGTCGCTGCTTCTCCAGCAATAAAGTATCTATGGCGAGAAGGCGCGGCTTCTCTCCCAAACAGGCCTGCAGGCCAGATTGTAAGAAGGCGAGATCCAGCGGCGCATGGTGGGCCACCAACACCTTGCCCTCACTCACGGATAAAAACCAGGCCATCGCCTGCTCCGGGGTCAAGGCCGCATCCAGATGAGTGTCTAAGATGCCGTGTATGGTGGCGCTCTGGCCGACGCTGCCCTCTATCTGCACCAACTTGTGCTGCGCCTCGCTAAGAATAAGCTGCCCCTGACGGATAGGCACCACGCCGATACTCAAGATCTGATCGAAGCTGGCATTGAGTCCTGTCATCTCGAGATCTATGGCCAGCAGCTCCACCTCAGACAATGGCTTGTCGATAACCGGCATCAGCGCCTGCTGATAGGCCTTGAGCCCGGCATCTTTTGCCTTCAGGGCTCGCCAACAGAGCTGGGATCTGACCTTAATCCCTGCCAGCACCTAGAAGCTCCGGGTAAATTTAAGTTTTAGACCCGCCTGCGCGTCATGTACCACCTTGAAGGCGTCACGCAGCTGATGACGCACCAGAGAGGAGAGCTGCTGGGGCATCAGATAATTAGTGAGGGGCTGGTTGTGAGTATACTGATAGCCCTGATTCGACAGGCGCATGTGGGCGATAAACTCGTGGGCATCGGCGAGATTCAGGGCATCTTTGCGATTGATGATGTTCTGCTCCATCAGTAGGCGGATGCGCTTGGCGGTGTTGACCTCGCTGATGCCCGCCGACAGGGCGTAAATCCTGGCGATATCGTTGATGAGTGCGCTGCCCTTGTGCTTAAGATCGATCCCCTTCACCTCCTGGCCGTCACGCTCCAGAACAAACTTCTTGAAGAAGCCCAGCGGTGGTGACACCTGTAGGGCGTTGCCCGCCATCCCCGCGAGGAAGATATCGTTATCCTTGGTGGATTCCAGCACCTGAGACTGCAGCCCCTCAAACAGGCTCGAAGGCCCATAGACGCAGCGCATATCGAAGAAGATGCTGGCATGCATCAAGGCTTTAGGCTCGGGGTGCTCGACCCAGTTGGCAAACTTCTGTTGCCACTGGGCTAGCGTCATCCGCCATTTGGGGTTCTGCGCCATGATATCCCCAGGGCAGTAGACATAACCGCAGCGATCCAGTCCGGCGCAGACCGCCTTGGTCAGGGCCTCGAAATAGCCCTGGGCATGCTCGTCCATCTCATGTGCCAGCAAGAGGCCATTATCCTGATCCGAACACGCCGCCTGATCCTGCCGCCCCTGAGAGCCGAACGCCAGCCAGCAAAATGGCATGGGCGCCTGACCGAGGATCTGCTGATTGAGCACGATCAGCCGCCGGGTCAAGGCATCGGTTACCGAGGTCAGCACCCTGCCTATCTCCTCGGCCCTCGCATCGGCGCTGATGAGGTTTTGCAGCAGCAGTGGGATCTGTTTAGAGACATGGATCAGGCTCTCGAGATCATGCTGACGCTCTATCTCGCCAATGAGCAGCAAGGGCTGCGAGCTCTGGCCCCGCAAAATATCGGTGCTGGTGATCACCCCTGTGGGGTGTCCCTCGTCCATGATAGGCAGATGGTGAATGTTGTGCTGGCTCATCAGCAACATGGCCTCGAACACCAGGGCATTGGCACTCAGGGTGGTCGGGGTTACCGTCATCGCCTGATGCACAGGCAGGCTGCCATCGAGGGACTCGGCTAGCACGCGGTTACGCAGATCCCTGTCGGTGAGGATCCCCGCAAGCTTTTGGTTATCTATGATAAGTACCGATGAGACCCGGTTATCCCGCATCAGACGGGCGGCGTCGCTGACGCTGGCATTGATATCCAGACACAGGGGCTGCTTGGACATCAGGCTGCTGACCCTGTTGGTGGAGCCAAGCTCCTTGGCCTTGAAGCGCCCCTGATGACGCAGCCGCTTGGCAAAGGCGCGGTTAAAGAAGCGATCAAACTCGCGGCTCTCGCTTCTCAGCTGATTAAAGGTTTCTGGGTCTAAGTGATACACAAGACCATCTTCGAGGATCTGTACTCTGTTGCTCACCTTCTCGCCGGAGAGCAGCGAGGGAAAGCCGAAAAAATCGCCGTCGCCGAGCCTGTCGATCAGGTCACCATCTTCGCCGCGCACCTCGAAGGCGCCACTGCGGACGATATAGAGCTGAGGATGCTCCTCATCCAGCGGCACATAGACAGAGGAGCGGCTGTAATAACCGACGGTGAGGGCGCGGCAGCAGCGCTCCAGCGTCTGCTCAGATAGGCTGTCAAAGGGCGTCAGCTGGCCAAGAAATTGGGTAATAGGTTGCAGTTCGCTCGCGTCCATGATCTCCCTCTTACGCTATGGTCGGCATCTCGCCCTGGACTCTCGCCAAGCATCGGCCGTTTTATTCACTATAGCCTTAACAAACAAACTCTTGTATACGACTAAAGGCCAGCCGATTCCCTAGCGCCGCCTGGCAATGATGAAGAGATCCACATCGCCCCGCTCTGGATAGTCCTGACGGTGGCAATTTAGCAGCTCAAAACCTGCCGAGCTCAGCTCAGCGCTGAGCCAGTCGCCGCAGTGATAATAGATGAAGGCCTGATCGCCACTGCTGGAGGTCTGCAGCTTTGAGGCGGCATAATCCCCCTCCATGGTGCTCAAGTAGAGCAGCCCACCAGCATTCAGCCTTCTTGCCATCGCCAAGATCAATACCTTTGCCTCCTCTTTATTGAGGTAAGGTAGGCAAAATCCACACACTATGGCATCAAACATTTCCGTTAGACTGTCGATGGCCAGGCAGTCCATCACCTCAAACTTGCCGGTGGGGTTATTCTCTCTTGCCAGGCTCACCATCTGCGGCGCCAGATCTGTCCCCAAGTAATCGAGCCGTGGATGGCGCGCCAACAGATAACGGGCGATGTTACCCGGGCCGCAGGCAAGCTCCAGCACCTTATCTTGCTCGCCGAGTAACTCACTCAAGCGGGCATAGGTGGGCTCGTAGAGCGGCATCTGCATATATTTATCCTGATACTGGCGCGCCAGCTTATTAAAGGTCGCCACAGATAATTGATAGTTACTCACCCCTACTCCCCTAAAACTCCAAACACAAACCCTGAGACTGCCAGATAAGCAAAAGGTAAATCAATAAGATATGAAATAAAAAAAGGGAGCGCACTGCGCTCCCTAGGTCGATAAGTCTATCGATTAGTGGTCGTGGGCCTCACCGGCTCCCTTAGGGAAGCGGATTGATTCCACCATATCAACCACATTCTGTGGTACTGCAGCCGTTACCTTGCTGACGATAAAGGCTACCGCGAAGTTGATGATCATACCCAGCATGCCTATACCTTCTGGCGAGATGCCAAACAACCAGTTAGCCGCGTTGTTATCACCTGGATTCACAAACTTGAAGTAGATGATGTAGCTTGCCGAGAACAGCAGACCTATCACCATACCAGCAATGGCGCCCTCTTTATTCATGGTACGAGAGAAGATACCCATGATGATCGCCGGGAAGAGTGACGATGCCGCCAGACCGAAGGCGATTGCCACCACGGCCGCTACGAAGCCTGGAGGATTGATACCAAAGTAACCCGCCATGACGATACCCAGCGCCGCAGCGATACGGGCATAGAGCAGCTCCTGCTTATCCGAGATATCCGGCATGAAGTTCTTCTTCAACAGGTCGTGCGATACCGACGTTGAGATAACCAGTAGCAGACCCGCAGAAGTTGACAGCGCCGCCGCCAGACCACCTGCCGCAACCAGAGCGATCACCCAGGCTGGAAGATTAGCGATCTCAGGGGTAGCCAGTACCATGATGTCGCGGTCAATCTTCATCTCGTTGGTTTCACCCTTGGCATAGTAGATCTTGCCGTCGTTGTTCTTATCGTCCCACTTGATCAGACCTGTCTTCTCCCAGTTCTTGATCCAATCTGGTGCCGTTTCATAAGCCACACCCGTTGACTCAGGACCATTGATTGTCTCGATCATGTTCACACGAGAGAAGGCGGCCAGTGCTGGAATAGTGGTGTACATGATGGCGATAAACACCAATGCCCAACCCGCTGAGACGCGCGCATCTTTCACCTTAGGTACGGTGAAGAAGCGAACGATAACGTGTGGCAGACCCGCAGTACCGAACATGAGTGCGCCCGTGATGAAGAAGACGTCGATCATCCCCTTAGAGCCCTCTGTGTACTGAGAGAAGCCAAGCTGAGCTGACAGTCCGTCGAGTTTTTCAAGCAGGTATACCCCCGTGTTGTTGCCCGCAGCATCCACCAACTCGGCGCCGAAGCCAAGCTGCGGCAGGATATGGCCTGTCATCATCACAGAGATGAAGATAGCAGGAACCATGAAGGCGAAGATCAATACGCAGTACTGAGCCACCTGGGTATAGGTAATGCCCTTCATGCCGCCGAGTACTGCGTAGAAGAAGACCACGGCCATACCGATATAAACACCGGTATCGACCTCTACTTCCAAGAAGCGTGAGAACACCACGCCCACACCGCGCATCTGACCGGCGATGTAGGTGAAACAGATGAAGATGGCACAGACTACCGCAACGGTACGGGCCGCCTGGGAGTAGTAACGATCGCCGATAAAGTCAGGCACGGTAAACTTGCCAAACTTACGCAGGTAAGGTGCCATACAGAGCGCGAGCAGCACATAACCGCCAGTCCAGCCCATCAGGTAGACGGAACCGTCATAACCGACGAAGGAGACGATACCCGCCAATGAAATGAAAGACGCCGCCGACATCCAGTCTGCCGCCGTGGCCATACCATTCATCACAGGGTGTACGCCACCGCCAGCAACATAGAACTCTTTAGTTGAGCCGGCGCGAGACCAGATCGCAATGCCAATATAGAGGGCAAAGGTAAAGCCCACAATCAAATAGGTTAACGTTTGAACATCCATCTCATTGCTCCTTAGTCTTCATGAACATTGTATTTTTTGTCTAAGGCATTGGCTTTCGCCACGTAGACAAAAATCAGTGCAACGAATACATACATGGCCCCCTGCTGAGCAAACCAGAAGCCCAGTTTGAAGCCCATGAAATGGATCTCATTGAGTACATCGACCAATAAAATACCGCAGCCAAATGACACTGCAGCCCAAATTGCTAGCAGTCCGAGCACTAGACGTAAATTTTCACGCCAGTAACCTTCTGCCTTTTCGTTATTTTCAAAAGCCATTGCGACTCCCCTGTGCTGATTATTATTAAGTCATGAATTAATCTAGCAAGCGCAGTCATTAGGACAATCGCGACTTTGGTCTAACGCCAGCGTCAACCTGAGCGCGAATTAAAACATTTTCGTTACAAAACAATAAGATCAAAGTTGACGTCAGCGTAAACCTATAATTTTCATAGGCTTGCAAACTAGACTAAGGTCGAACAGGATTGTTAATAGATTGTACAAAAAAGCCGCCAAGTGGCGGCTGATGGGATAGAGAGGCTCCCAATTAAGAGACTCTCTATTGAGGGACTTCCTAGTAAGAAGTGACCTATTTCAGGGTCGAAAGATAGGCAAGCAGATCGGCCAACTCCTCGGCGCTGCGCTGCTTATTGCTCACCAGGTATTTACCGTTCACCAGTAGCGAAGGCACCCCGCGGATCCCAGATAATTGTGCCTGAGTATCATAGTCGGCGATCGCCAACTTGTTATCTACCGACGCCAGCGCCTTGTCGACCTCTGCCTTCGACAGGCCCTGCTCGACAAAGAACTGACTCAGCTCCTCCTGACGCTTAAAGGCGCCGTTACCCTCATGGATCCGCTTAAACAGATTACCATGGGTCTGTTCGGTCACATGAAACTTCTTCGCTAAGTAGTAGGCTTCCTGGCTCAACTGCCAGGCCGCACGACCGCCCGCCACCGGCGTGCGCTCAAATGCCAGCTTATCACCCAGCTCCGCCTTTAACTTGGACACGGCCGAGGTAATCAAGCCATCCTGACGATAACAGTGGGGGCAGTTATAAGAGAAGAACTCACGCACCACAGGCTGATTCACCTCAGGGATCCCCGCCACCTTCACATAGTCGACCCCTTCGACATACTTAGCCTGGGCGCTGACCTGAAAGGCGGCCAGGGCGATAAACAACAGACTCACATAACGACATAGATTCACGACTCTTTTCATAACCAACTCTTCTTATTATTGAAAAAATGTTTCTACCCCAGGCTTAGCTGAGGCTATTTATTTATCTTGCAACCTTCTCTCACAATCTTCTCTTGCTATCTTCACTTACCATCTTCTCTTACCAAGACAAGGACTCATAAATTCAGTCAAAAGCGCAACCAAATACGCTTCGGCCTTTTGAACGCAAACCTTTATGAACATTAGCCTTCACGAACACTGGCTTTCACAAGCATTAGCCTAGCAATCGGCCAACATGGCTAGGGGATCGGTAAACTTATACTGATAGTTTAGCTCCCGGGTGATAAGGCCTCCATCAACGCGCTTATCTTCAGCTAAGTCACCCTCAATAAAGTTTGGCGGCGTGAGCCCCAACTGAGTCGCCGCCTTTTGATAAAATTCGGCTTTGGTGGGATGCAGCGGCGCGCAGAGATTATAGGCAGGCGATAAAGGCCCCTCGGCTTTCAGCAGTGAGGTCACGGCACCAATGCAATCATCGAGATGCACCATATTTACCGCCAGGTTACCACCAGGCACATCCTCTCTTCCTGCCAGGAAGCGCCCTGGATGCCTTTTGGGACCTATGAGACCGGCAAAACGCACGACGACGCAGTTATTGTTAGACTCGCCACCAGCGGAGTGATTGTTAGACACGCCATCGGCAGAGTTAGCACCAGAGAAGAGCGCCTCGGCGGCCAGTAAGGTCTCGCTCGCCGGGCTGTGGACCTTAGCATCGCTCTCGACACAACCACTCTCACCACTCTCGCTCGAAAAACAACCGCCACAGGCAGGATAGACACCAGAAGTGCTGATAAAAATGATACGGCGGTATTCGTGGTTGCCCATTAACGCCTTGAGGCGCTTGAGACGGTCCAGATAACCGTTATCCCCACGGCGAAGTCCGGGGGGAATGTTGATCACTATGGCATCGCAAGTGAGGCCTTGGGTTATCGCTTCACGGGTCTGAGAGGACAAACCTTCACTCTCGAGTGCTTCTAAATCCAGCGCAAAGCCTGCTATTCCATCGGCTGATAAGGCCTCGGCCTCCTGTGGCGAGCGTTTGGAGCCCGTGACCTTTAATCCTTGGCTCACTAACTCCTTGGCCAAAGGCAGACCAAACCAGCCGCAGCCGACGACGGCAACAGAAGTTATCATCTTGAATGCTCTAAATTAAAATATTTTGAATTGAAACCAGACTTCTAAAATAACGCAAGGGGACTAGGGGGTGCCAGCAAAATAAAAACTAATTCCACTGTCGGCCTGTAACACGCGCATTGCACCTTCGGTTAATTCTTCAAGCTTAAGCACACTATCGACAAACACCTCCTCCTGGCTGAGGAAACGCAGGCCGGGCTCGCTGCCGTCGGGATGACAGGCCCACACCTGAGGCTGTTTCACCGATTGAGTGGTGACCATCACCTTGCCCACATCGCCATCGCTGAGACGCACCAGAGTGCCCGGCGGATAGATCCCCAGCAATTTAACCAACACGGCGATCAGCGTCTCAGAATGCTTCCCCGCATGGTTCTTAAACAGATAACCCAGGGCTATCTGAGGCGAGCGGCTCTCTTCGGCCCACAGCTGACCGTCATAATCATTCGCCAGGCTCACCAGCTGAGTGGTGATGGGGATCTTCTTCTCTGTCAGGCCATCGGGAAAGCCAGAGCCATCGATAAACTCGTGATGATGCAAGACAATACTGAGCACCGCCTTATTAAACAGGCCCGTCTTGTTGAGCATCTCGTAGCCAAAGTTGGGGTGCATCTTGAGGAAATTGGCTTCTGAGGCCGTTAACGGTGTCTTCTTGCGCCGGATAGACTCGGGGACCTTGAGCTTTCCTATGTCGTGAAACAGGCAGCCCAAGGCGATGTCGCGCATGTCCGATTTGGGCAGCTCCATGGCCCTGGCGATCATCAGCGCCAATACAGCCACCGAGATACCGTGTTGGGTCACGCTATTATCGCTCTCACCTGCGGTCACTAACGCCAGGTGGGTCTGTTCATACTCAAACATATGCTCGATGAGCGACTCCACCAGCGAGGCGGCCTCGCGATAGGCGCCCTCGGGATCGCTGGCTATCTTGCTAAAGGTCGAGCGGCACTCGTTGACACAATCGATGAAGCGTTTCTGACTCAGACGCAGGGATTTACGCACATTGCGTTTGGCTTCTATGATGGGATCCACCACCTCTTCTGCCTTTTCAGCCTGCTCGTCCCCCTCATCATTCTCCTCTTCCAACAGTTCTTCACCCGACACCAACAGAACATAGGGCACGCCAAGACTCTTGATCAGCTCTATCTGCGCCTCTTCTTCAATCTTGATGCGGTTAAAAAGGAAAGGATGGTTTTTCCAAGACAAGGGTAACTTAACAGTGATACCTGTTTGTAACTTAGACAGGGGTAATTGTATCGGCTCAGTTCTGGCCACTCGAAGCAACTCCATTGATTTTCCCCATACCCATTGGGTCCCCTGCTCCAGATCTGGATGCGGGATGATCCCCTAAGAATATGAAAAGCAACCTAACTTTAATAACATAACTATAGTCAATAGCAACTCAATTTGTACAATCTGTCATTAAATTGACCACTTACGCACAGATTGACGCCAAAGTGCACCGAGAGACAATTAGCTGCTGGTTATAAGATATGCAAAAAAGTCTAAACTAAGATTGAAATTATTTATTGTATACAATATTCAATTAGTGTTAGTATGCTTCTGTTCTTTAGAGATACGTAGCAACCCCGGATTATGTTTCTTTAAAGAGTGTTGCTGTCAATTGTCCTTAATATAAGTCCTGTGAATTTGTTGTTTTTCACATTGATTTATAAGGTATTTTGTAACATTCCGATATCTTGAGACTGAATTTTCATTCAAAGAGATATGCTTAGCGCTGCTTCTTGCAGCGCTTTTTTTTGGCCGGGATTCGCTAATCCGCCTGATTGCGCCAATCCTGCAGGTAGTATTTAAGGTGCTTCGACTTGCCGATGTAGAGCAGGCTCCAGAAGAGAAACAGCGCGTCCAGGCCAAAGCTCCAGCTATAGAGAAAATGGTTATGAATGAGGCGCTGCAACAAGAGGCCGGCATCTACCATCAAAAGCACAATCAGCAGAGGTTTAAGTTGATTAAAGGCGGGTCTTAACCAGAGTGGAGCGCGTTTGCGCTCGGCGATCACTAATCCATAGAGAAATAAGCCACCGACGCCTGCGGCCAAGGCCATCAGAAAGTCAGACTTTTGCGGATAGATGAGGGCGACCAAACCGGCTCGATCGCTGGCCTGAGTCAGGGAGGCGATAAACACGCACCATCCCCGGGCGATAAAGGCCAACATCAGGTACAACATAAGCGGCGGCTTAAAGTGTCCCTTATCGTCTAACCAATTAATATGTCCAAAATTCAATAGTGTTCTCCCTCCCCCGTTTCTCTCTATATGGTGATGATGTCGTGGATTTCAACATCTGATAACAAATGGTGGCGGTGAAGGATAAAAAAAGCGCCATCTCTCGATGACGCTCTCGTTTAACTTCGACCTAATTTAGTCGGCTAATTCACACAGCCAATTTAAGAGCCTAGGATTGCCAAGAGCTCTGCCTCATCGATCACCTTAACTCCAAGCTCCTGCGCCTTGGTCAACTTAGAGCCAGCGGCCTCTCCGGCAACCAAGCAATCGGTATTTTTCGAGACGCTGCCTGCCACCTTGGCACCTAATGCCTGCAGCTTAGCCTTGGCATCGTTGCGATTGAGTTGCGTCAGGGTGCCGGTTAATACCCAGGTCTGCCCCTTCAGGGAAAGCGCCTCTTCGGCAACCTCTTCGATGTCGGGCCAGTGCACGCCGGCCTGCAACAGGCCGTCTATCACCTCAAGGTTATGGGGCTGCTCGAAGAAATGCACCAGATGCTGGGCGACGATCACCCCCACATCGTCAACCTTCATAAAGGTCTCGGCGTCCGCCTGCTTGAGTTTCTCAAGGGTCTTGAAATAGTTAGCCAGGTTGGCGGCGGTGGCTTCACCTACCTCCCTGATCCCCAGCGAATAGAGGAAACGGGCAAAGGTGGTTTGCTTGGCCGCTTCCAGGGCATTGACCAAATTAGTGGCCGACTTCATCCCCATACGATCCAGCATAGTGATCGCCGAGGCGGTCAACTTGAAGAGATCCGCAGGGCTGGTCACCAGCTCTTTATCGATCAGCTGCTCCACCACCTTGTCACCCATGCCATCAATATCTAACGCCTTGCGAGAGGCGAAGTGCTTGATCGCCTCCTTACGCTGGGCCTCACAATAGAGACCACCGGTACAACGGGCAACCGCTTCACCCTCGACGCGCTCCACGTCGCTGCCACACACGGGGCATTGCGGCGGGAACTGGATCGGCTGGGCATCACTCGGGCGCTTCTCGGGCACCACGGCAACGACCTGAGGGATCACGTCACCGGCGCGGCGGATGATCACGCTATCGCCTATCATCACCCCGAGACGGGCGATCTCATCGGCGTTATGCAAAGTGGCGTTGGAGACGGTAACCCCGCCGACAAAGACAGGTTGCAGGCGCGCAACCGGGGTCACCGCGCCGGTACGGCCCACCTGGAAGTCTACCCCTTCGAGCAGGGTGATCTCCTCCTGGGCCGGAAACTTATAGGCGGTGGCCCAGCGAGGCGCCTTAGCCACGAAACCAAGAGTCTGCTGCTGGGCGATATCATTCACCTTAAGCACCACGCCATCAATCTCATAGGCCAGCTCGCTGCGACGGGTCAGTATGTCCTGATAATAGGCCAGCACGCTGGGGATATCCTCACATACCTTGACTTCACTGCTCACCGGACTGCCCCACTCTTTAAGCTGCATCAACTGCTCGAAATGGCTGGCTGCCAGCGGCCAGGTTTCTGGCTCCACCACGCCCAGGGCATAGGCATAGAATGCCAAGGAGCGGCTGGCGGTGATCTTACTGTCTAGCTGACGCAGACTACCGGCGGCGGCATTACGCGGATTGACGAAAAGCTTCTCGCCCTTGGCGCGGGCCTTATCGTTGACCGCCTCGAAAGCTGCCTTAGGCATAAAGACTTCGCCGCGCACCTCGAGCAGTGGCGGGAAACCGCTGCCTCTAAGTCTCAATGGCACAGATTTGATGGTGCGCACGTTCTCGGTGATGTCTTCACCGACGGTGCCATCACCACGGGTGGCGGCGCGCTCAAACACGCCATCGCGGTAGAGGATACTCACCGCCAGACCGTCGAGTTTAGGCTCACAGCAAAATGCCGGCGCCTCCGGCAGCTTATCGCCGACACGCTTATAGAAGGCGTTGAACTCCTCTTCGCTAAAGACGTTATCCAGGCTCAACATGGGCTTGAGGTGAGCCACCTGATTAAACTTGCTCAGCGCCTCGCCCCCGACTCTCTGGGTTGGCGAGTCGGCCAGCGCCAGCTCGGGATGCTCGGCCTCCAGCTCCTGCAGGCGACGCATCAGACGGTCATATTCGGCGTCGGGGATCGAGGGCGCGTCATCGACATAGTAGCGATAGTTGTGCTGATTAAGCTCGTCGGTTAACTGTTTAATCTCGTCTTGTATGGCTTGCATGATTTCTTATCCAGTTTAAGCAACAGAGGCCGCTGATGCGGCCTCTACTTCAATGTCGGTCTAGGGTCTGTTGACCTTTCCTGTTTGTTTTTGCAGCATTTTGTAGGCGATTTATACCAGGCAGAGCCCGTGTAGTGTAGTTACTCTACATAAATGAGCGATAACGCAGTAGAAATGGCCTACAAAAGCTGCCCGAAGGGTTCATCTAAACGCGCCCTGCTTTTTGTTATTCGCAATTTACATAGTGCAACTATGCTTCATTGCTCTCGCCTTGAGCAAAACGCGTTTAAATTGAACAAAAAGTAAACCTGAAAGATAAACAGACCCTAAAGATCACATCTGCGCGCGAATGCGCTGCAGGTAAGACTGTTTGGTCTGCTCACTCCAGGCGCCGCGACCACCGTCGAGCACTTCGCCGCCGAGATCGTCGGCCAGCTGATGGGCCGAGTTAAGCATGATGGAGAAATTCATCAGAGGATCGCCATAGCAAGGCAGCGTCATAAACAGCACTATGCCCTGAGTGGTGAACTGCTCCATCTCATCAGGGTTGAACACCCCAGGCTTAACCATGTTAGCCAATGAAAACAGTACCTTGCCTGTACCAGCATTATCCTCATGACGATGGAAAATATCCATGTCACCAAACTTGAAGTTAAGGGTCAACAGGCTAGGTAGCAGCTCGGCGCCATTAAGGGCCTCACCTTCTTTGGCCACCACGTGCAGCACCAATACATCCTGCGGATCGCCAAGCGGCGCCTCTTCGGCCACTTCTGGCGCTGGCTCTGGTTCAACAGGCACAGGCTCTACAGATGCAGGCGCTACTGACTGAGTCGCTTCGACTCTCGGTGCGGGGCGAACTGCTTCCTGCTTACGCTCGGTAACAGGATCTTCAAACAGCGAAGGCTGCGCCGGGGCCTGACCCAGGCCAAGCTCCATCTGCTCGAGATGGGCGTCGCTAACTTCTTCGTTAGGGGTTACCGACATCACCGGCTCTTGACGCGAACGCGGCGCCTTCTGCTTAGGCTCATCCGACAGAGAGAAGCTAGGCGAGACTTCTGCTGGCTCACTCTCTTGCGCGCGAGCACCGGCAGGTGTGGCACGACTGGTCGAGGTGGCCTTAGGAATGCTGCGATCTTCGCCGTTATTTTTAATTACTCTTACAGGGCCAACGCCATCTGCGTCGAAACCGTCACTGTCACGTGTCTTATCTGTGTATAGCCCTGTCATGGGCGATTCTTTTAATGATTTAGGTTGCTGCCGCCTAATGGACCAAAAACCATGCACAAGTACCGCGATAATGGCTACCGCGCCTAACACGAACAATACCAGTTGCAAATTTTCCATTGATTACCCTGTTTTTCCCAAAATTATACTGCGTCGGCTAATGCCACCGCCTCATCGATATCGACGGCAACTATGCGTGAAACCCCCGGCTCGTGCATAGTGACACCTATTAGTTGATCGGCCAATTCCATGGTGATCTTATTGTGACTAATATAAACAAATTGCACGCTCTGAGACATCTCTTTTACCAGCCGGCAGAACCTGTCGACATTGGCATCATCGAGCGGTGCATCGACCTCATCCAACATACAAAATGGCGCTGGATTCAGCCTGAAAATCGCAAATACCAATGATAAAGCGGTTAATGCTTTTTCTCCACCCGAAAGCAGGTGAATCGTACTATTCTTTTTCCCCGGCGGTCTGGCCATGATGGTGACCCCAGTCTCCAGCAGATCATCATCGGTCAGCGCCAGATAGGCGCTGCCGCCGCCAAACACCTTAGGAAACAGCACACCAAGATCTTGGTTGACCTTATCGAAGGTCTCCTTAAAGCGCGTCTTGGTCTCGCGGTCGATCTTGCGAATTGCCTCCTCCAGGCTGCCGAGGGCCTTGGCCAAGTCCGCATCCTGACTGTCGAGATAGGCCTTGCGTTGACTCTGCTGCTCGAACTCTTCAATTGCAGCGAGGTTAATCGCGCCAAGATGTTCGATCTGCGCCTTTGTGCGCTCCAGCGCCTTCTGACGATGGCTCAGGCTCACGGTCAGATCCAGCGAAGCTTGCACCTCGGCGATATCCACCTCTTGGCTCCTGATCTGGGCTAACTGACTGTCAATTTGACCTTTTATCCCTTCGCGACGTAACTTTAACGCGCTGATGGCTTGAGTCAAGTGCTCTAACTTGCCAAGTTGTTGTTTTTGCTTGGCGCCGATCTCGTCTGCTTGATTTTGCAGCTCAGCCTGCTGCAGACGCAGGGCATCGAGCGCCGCCTGGGCTTCCCCCTGACGCGCCAGCGCATCATTGAGCTGGGCTGTCATGGCATCGGCTTGCTGCTTACCATCTAGCTTATCCTGCCCCTCGAGTTGCCCCTGAAGCTCGCTCAGCTCTTGGGCCAGCTCTTTCATCTGCCGCTTGAGCTGCTCACCCTGCTGGCGGCTAAGCGCCTGCTCGGTATTGATCGCCTGCAGCGACTGCTGTAGCTGCTGGGACTGCTCCGCCAACGTCTGCCGCTCGCGGCCCAGCGCCTTATGCTGGGCGCGGCAATCGGCAAGTCCTGCCACCTGGCTGTCGGCTGAGCGCGTCAGCTCAGTCAGCTGCGCCTCGTCTTGATCGCGGCGACTTGTCAGCTCACTCAGGCTTTGCTCCACGGCTTCTAGCTCGCCAGTCTGCTCTTCGAGCAAGGCCTTCAGCCTGGCTTGCTGCTCACCTTGCTGGGCGATTCGCTCCTGGGTCGCCTGAGCCTGCGCCATCAGGCGTTCACGCTCAAGCTGCGTCCCCTGCAAACTGGTATTAAGCTGGGTGAGCGCCTCACGCTGCTCATCCAAGCCCTGATTGACCTCGGCAAGCACCGCCCTACGCTCATCGATCGCCTCGACACTGGCCGCTATGCTGAGCTCCAGCGCCTGCTGCTCGGCCTTAAGCTGCACCAGCTGGCTGCCCTGCTCGGCCTTTTGCAGCACAAAGCCTTTACCTACTATGTAGCCATCGGCGGTCACTATGCGCTCGTCATCCTCAAGTGATCCCAGCATGGCTTTAGCCTGACTCAGGCTATCGACCCAGTTGAGCCTGGACAGCCAGGGCGCCAGATTGACCTCGCTGCTGAGGCCAGTCCACTTTTGAGATCGGCTTAACGCAAAGCCGCTCTCATTATCTGTTTCCTCTGTGCTGTGCTTGTCACTCACCTTCTGGGTGAGCAGACCGTCGAGCAACAGGTCAACCGCCGCTTCCCAGCCGGGCGTGACCTGAATCGCCTGCCAGAGGGCGCGGCCCTGAAGCGCGTCTTCCTGAGGTAAGATACGCTTGACTACCGCCAGACGCCCCCGCTCCTCGGCCAGTGACTGCGACAAGGCTTCGACCTGCGCCTGGGTCTGGCGCGCCTGCTCCTGTCGCTGAGACTGAGTGGCAGCCCCCTGCTCAATCTCGCCCTTAAGCTCATCGAGCCGCTCGGCGAGACGTTCACACTGAGCATGTTGCAGCGCAAGATTGGCGGTTTCATCCTGATGGGATAACTGCTCAAGCTGGCGTAACGCGCTCTCGTATTGCGACTTCAGCTGAGCCAGGGCGCCCTGCTTATGCTTGAGCTCCCCCTTGGTGAGTTCCAGGCGTAGCTGACATTGGTTAACCGCCTGCTTGGCCTGACTCTCGGCCTCCTGTGCCTGCTCCAGTGATAACTCGACCTCGCCAAGCTGCTCATCGAGTAGCTCGAGCTGCAGCTGCAAGGTCTGATGGGCCTCCCGGGCATCGTGCTGTCGTCCATCGAGATCGCCGCGCGCCAATATAAGCGCCTGCTCCTGCGCCTTTAACAGTGACAGCTTATCTTCGTCCTGCTTGATACGCTGCTTGAGATGCGCATCTTGCTGCTGACGATGCTTGACCTCCTGTTCGAGCTTGGCGATCTGATTACCGTTAAGATAGAAGGCCTCGACCTGTTGCTGCTCCTGGCGCTCAAGCTCATCGAGTTTGAGTTTAAGCTCGGTCAAGTTGCGCGACAGGGCTTCTCGTCCGGCATCACCCTCGCTCAGGGTCAGCGTCTTGGCCTCTATCTCCTGGGATAACTTGTCAGACTGAGCGCTCAGCTCCAGATATTTGGCCACCTCGAGCTGGGCATGTTGATCCCGCTCCGTCTGTTTCAGCGCCCGATATTGACGCGCAGCCTCTGCCTGCTCGGCCAACTTGTCTATCTGTCGGCCCAGCTCCTGACGGATATCCCCTAAGCGTTCGAGGTTCTCGCGGGTATGGCGGATGCGGTTTTCCGTTTCGCGTCGCCGCTCCTTATAGCGGGAGATCCCCGCCGCCTCTTCGATGAAGACCCTCAGCTCCTGAGGCTTAGATTCGATGAGACGTGAGATGGTGCCCTGCTCGATAATGGCGTAGCTGCGTGGACCTAAGCCCGTACCCATGAAGAGATCGGTAATGTCCTTACGGCGGCACTTCTGGCCATTGAGGAAGTAACTGGATTCACCGTCGCGGCTCACCTGACGTTTTACGGCAATCGCCTGATAGCTGGCATACTGACCGCCCAGACGGCCCTGCTGATTGTCGAAGCTGAGCTCGACGCTGGCCACTGAGACCGGGCGTCTGGCCGAGGAGCCGTTAAAGATAACGTCAGCCATGGAGTCGCCGCGCAGGTGTTTGGCAGAGCTTTCGCCCAGCACCCAGCGCACCGCATCGATCACATTGGACTTGCCACAGCCATTGGGGCCGATAATTGCCGTAAGCGGTTGGTTAAAAGGGATTTTAGTGACATCGACAAACGACTTAAATCCAGCAAGTTTTATCTGTGTGAGTCTCATTGTGCCAGTTTGGTCGTCTATTGGGAGGCGCGCTTGGTATCGCTGTTATTATTGCTAGCCACTTTATCAAAGCATGCCGCATTTTGTAACGTTTTTTCTGTTAAGCGACGTGATTTCACCCTTGTTTTTACAACAGGGCTGACACACAATCGGCCTTAAGCAAGACATAAGGATATTCAGATAAGACTATGAATCAAAAAGCAAGCAAGCCCGCTAAGAGTGGCGTGAACTATTTTCTCGACGGCTTTCGGCTGATCAAACAGCCCGGCCTGAGACGCTTCGTCTTCGTCCCGCTGAGCGTCAACCTGGTGCTGTTTGCGGCGGTGATCTACTTCGCCATCGGCCAGCTGGAGCAGGTGTTTCAGTGGATCAATGGTCAACTGCCCGAGTACCTGAGCTGGCTGAACTTCCTGCTCTGGCCGCTGGCGGTCCTCACCCTCTTGGTGGTGCTCTCCTTTATCTTCAGCTCCGTTATGAACTGGATAGCTGCCCCCTTCAACGGCCTGCTGGCGGAGAAGGTTGAGCAGTACCTGACCGGCAAAGACCTCAATACCGGCGGCACCATAGATCTGATTAAAGATCTGCCGCGCATCCTGGGGCGTGAGTGGATAAAACTGAAATATTACCTGCCCAGAGCCATACTGTTTCTCATCCTCTTCTGGGTGCCTTTCATCGGCCAGACCGCCGCGCCTGTACTCTGGTTTCTGTTTAGCGCCTGGATGATGGCGATCCAATACTGTGACTATCCCTTCGATAATCACAAGGTGCCCTTTAATGATATGAAGTTTGCCCTCAATCAGACCAAGGGCAGCAGCTTTAGCTTCGGCGCCGCGGTCACTCTGTTTTCGATGATCCCCATCATCAACTTTATCGTGATGCCAGTCGCCATCTGTGGCGCCACCTCTATGTGGGTCGACAAATACCGCGCCGCCTATCGCAATGAGCAGATTGCCCCTGAATAAAGCTCACTTCAAAAGAAAAGGCCTGCAATTGCAGGCCTTTTTATCACGAATCAGGCGCCACCGTATACCTCAGGGGAGCTCTCCTCTGCTGGGATTTCTCTTGGCTTAGAGAGATCAACAACGACAGTTTCTGAGATCTTATCTTGAATCGCCTGACGGTTAGCATCCCAATATATCTGTAGGAATCCGAGTAAACCTGTGGCGAAACCGGCGCCATAGCCACCATATCGTCCAAAGGCATCCCATAACGAGATAGACGAAGCGTCCAGCGGCACCACCCGAATGTTGAGCAGCTTCTTACCCAGCGTCTGGCCATCGAACCAGGCGGTAAAGATAGTAAAGTAGAAGGCGGCCCAGCCAAAGCCAAGCCCGAGATCGTTTAAGATACCTTTGGCCCATTCGAGCAGGCTGTAGGGCGAAGGCTTATCTTCCTCCTCATCAAGCTTATCCGGGTCAATCCCGAGCGCTGCTGGCTCATCTATCAAGGCTTGTTGGCTTGACTCGCTTGCCTCTTGCTCCACCGTGCTTTGTTTCACCGTCTCTTGCTTCAGTGCTTCTTGCTGCAGTGCTTCTGGCTTCACCACGTCTTGCTTAACCTCGCCTTGCTTCGCAGCATAGCCATTAGGATAAGCCTGCTTTAGGCGCTGCATCAGTGCTTGTTTTTCCTGACTCGGCAGAGACAGCTCGCCGATTAGCTGAGATGCCAACGCCACTTTTTCCCTGTCGCTTGCCTTTAAGCTGTCCATCGCGCTAAGCAGCTTAGTTAATTTCTCGTCGGCGCAGCTTGCCTCCTCACACAGACTTAGGGCTATGATCTGCGGCATGACCTTAAGTGCATTCAGCGACTCCGCCTGCTGGCCTGTGGTCTGCGCCACTTTCTCCCCGTTCTTGCCTTTATCCGCATCGCCGTAGGAGATGATGTTGTCGCTGGTGACCCAGATTGTCATCAAGAGCATGGCAAGATAGAGCCCCCACTTCAGCGCCTTGCCCAGTTGATGGCTGCGACGCTCAATCACTAAGGTTAAACCGACTAGGAGAATGAACAGAGCGCCGGCCTGCTCTGCTAACACGCTAATCAGCAAACCATCGATCAGCATCGCCAGACCACGCTTGAGTGGCGAGGCCAGCGGGGTATAGAGCAGCTCTGGCGCCACATGAAAGGCGAAGGGGGTAACTATTGTCTTAGGGTCCTTGCTCTTAGGATCTTTGGTCTTACGATCTTTGGAGTTTGGAGCTTTTGTCTTAGATTTTTTAGCTGAATCAGGGCTCGAAGATCCATGCGCTGTGCTCGGCATATTTGCCACATCCCCTATCCTATCGTTTGTGCTGCTCACTCATCTGCTCCCTGCGATTTATTCTGCTTATTTTGGCTAGCGGGCTTGATACATTTCGCTAACTTATCAATAGGATCCCCATTAGACCAGCCCCCTTAGCGATGTAATTATGATATAAGTGACAGCTTTTATAACAGAAAAGAATAACGAAGATGAAACTATCATTTCTAATGCGCCCAAACCACACTATGATTTAGCTGTATACATTAAGGAGCAAGTAATCCATGAGTAAAATTTTCGAAGACAATTCATATACCATAGGTAATACACCTCTTGTTCGCCTAAATCGCGTCAGCAAGGGAAATGTGCTCGCCAAGGTTGAGGCCCGTAACCCTAGCTTTAGTGTAAAGTGTCGTATTGGCGCGAATATGATTTGGGACGCCGAAAAGAAGGGCTTGCTCACTAAAGACAAAGAATTGATTGAGCCGACCTCAGGCAACACAGGTATTGCACTGGCCTATGTCGCCGCGGCCCGTGGTTATAAGCTAACCCTGACCATGCCAAACACCATGAGCCTAGAGCGTCGCAAACTGCTTAAAGCCTTGGGTGCCAATCTTGTGCTGACCGAAGGTGCCAAGGGTATGAAGGGCGCCATCGACAAGGCTGAAGAGCTGCGTCAATCTGCGCCAGAAAAATATCTGATCTTGGGCCAATTCGATAATCCAGCAAACCCAGAGATCCATGAGAAGACCACAGGTCCAGAGATCTGGAACGACACAGACGGTGAAGTCGATGTGGTTGTGGCGGGCGTGGGTACCGGCGGCACCATTACCGGTGTGAGTCGTTATATCAAGCAAACCCAAGGCAAGGCTATCACCTCGGTTGCAGTTGAGCCTGCAGACTCTCCTGTCATTGGCCAGACCATGGCCGGTCAACCTGTGCAGCCTGGTCCACATAAGATCCAAGGTATCGGCGCAGGTTTCATCCCAGGCAACCTAGATCTTGACGTGATCGATCGCGTAGAAGCCGTGACCAACGAAGAAGCGATCGAGATGGCCCAGCGCCTGATGAAAGAGGAAGGTATCCTGGTAGGTATCTCTTCGGGTGCAGCGGTTGTTGCGGCAAACCGTATCGCCGACTTGCCAGAGTTTGAAGGCAAGAACATCGTAGTGATCCTGCCATCTGCGGCCGAACGTTACCTCTCTTCTGTCCTGTTCCAAGGCCAATTTGGCGACGCGGAAAACGTTCAGTAAGACTCGCCTAATAAGGCTGGTTAGCTAACTTGAGGCCCCGATAGTTTTAAACTATTGGGGCTTTATTTTATGGCGCGCAGGATCTTGTCGATACAGGCGCCAAGGGTCTGCTGCAAAAAGTCGTTGTTTAGATTGCCACTGATAATGCTCTGATACTCCACCCAACGAATCAGCCCCAACAGCTGATGGGCATCGGCATTGGCCGTGGTTGATCCTAAGGCGGTAAAAAACTGCTCGATAGTGCTGACAAAGCCATTGTCCAACAGTTGAATCGCTTCGGCGAGCGCGGGATTACGCAGCGCCTCTTCGTGAAACGCGACCTCGAGAATGCGATCGTCCCTGTGACTCACTTGGGTTTGAATATGTTCACAGAGAAATTCGGTCAGATGCGCCACCACCTTGTCCGGGGCCATCTGGTGACTGTCTGCCTTAAGCGCCTCAAGTAGCTGAAAACTCTTCTGCTCCAGAGTGTTGTTCATCCACAGGGTCTTTTCGGCAAAGTAGGTTAAGGCGTCGCTAATCAGATCTTTGATATCTTTAAAATAATAGGTGGTCGAGGCAAGCGGTACCTGCGCCTCTGTTGCCACGGCGCGATGACGCACGCCGCGAACCCCCTCCTTGACGATCAACCTTAGAGTCGCTTCTAAGATGGCCACGCGCCGCGCCTCACCATCGGCCCTGTGGGTGATACGTCCAACATAACTAAGAGGTTGCTGCATTTATCCATCCTTATCGATCTAAGCCGTCGGCGACAGAGCTGATGCTATGTTAACACCTGAGTAACACTTGACCTAGCACAGCATCGTTACACGCCCCTCTCAACGATCAATAACGCCTTGTATCGTAGATAATTTCGGCTATCTTGGAACTGTTTTCGCGAGCCAGGTCGATAAAACGACATAGACTTGATGTCCTCAGCAGGGGATCGGGCTAGAGTGGATGGCATTTCACTCACTCAAGCGTCAAGACTCTGATGGACTTTTACCAATCGCCGAAACAGATATCGGCATTTGATGCCAAATTTGAAGCACAAAAAATCGCATTCGCTCCCATAACTTTCCAGGTTGCCCGTTGCCTGCTGAAATTCGATCTCTTAGCCCAAATCGAAGCTAAACCTGGCTCGAGCCGCGCACAGCTCGCCAGTCTGGTTGAACTTTCAGACTATGGCGTCGGCGTCCTGCTGGATATGGCCCTGAGCATGGGACTCGTCTGGCAAGATGATCAAGGCTTTCACCTAGACAAAATTGGCCACTTCCTGCTTCACGATGAGATGTCCAGAGTCAACCTTAACTTCAACCATGACGTTTGTTATCAAGGGATGTTCGAGCTCGACAAGGCATTGGAGAATGGCGAAGCCAGTGGGCTTAAAGTATTTGGCGATTGGCAGACCATCTATCCTGGTTTAAGCCTGTTGCCACCGGCGGCCAAGCAGAGCTGGTTCGAGTTCGACCACTTCTATTCCGATCACGCCTTTGGCACTGTGCTGCCGCTGATCTTTAAGACCAAGCCGAAGACACTAGTGGATATCGGCGGTAACACGGGAAAATGGGCCCTTGCCTGCACCCGCTACGATACCGACGTCGAAGTCACCATCATGGATCTCCCGGGTCAGCTGAAGGTCGCCATGGAAAATGCCAAGGAGAAGGGCTTGAGTGAACGTATCCATGGCTTCGAATGTGATCTGTTAAAGGCCGATACGCCTTTCTTTAAGGGAGGGGATCTCTACTGGATGAGTCAGTTCTTAGATTGCTTCTCCGAGGAGCAGATACTGACCATATTAAAACTAGCCGCCGCCAATATGGCTTCCCATAGCGAACTTTGCATCTTAGAGACCTTCTGGGACAGACAACCCTGCGAAGCCGGTGCCTATTGTGTCAATGCCACCTCGCTCTACTTCACCGCCATGGCAAACGGCAATAGCCGCATGTACCACTCGAAAGATCTGCTCAAGCTGATCTCATCGGCGGGCCTCTATGTCGACGAGGATATCGATAATATAGGCTTGGGCCATACCTTGCTGCGCTGTCGTAGAAAGCCTTAAATACTTAAACCTAAATTCTTAAATCTTAAATCTTAAATCTTAAATCTTAAATCTTAGGTAGACCAATGACCTCACGCTTGCGGTCTACCTAGCTCTCTATTTTCTCTAGTCTCTATAGTACCGATGTGTACTCTGTTAAATAGCGCTAGGTTTGGGTTAATAGATGTATAGACACTAGATTAATAAGCTTAATAGCCAACTCGGCTGGGCCAAATGTGTTGCTAAGCACCTTCTCAGCCAACAAACCGTCGCCCGTCAAGGTGACTTCCCTTTCCCTTTCCCTTTCCCTTCCTTTTGCCCTCTCATTGGTGCAAATAGTCGAGCGGAAAAGAGCAACACAGATTTAACAAGCCTAACCCTCAAACTTAATAATAATGACTTATCATGGGCGCCAAATAGACCATGAATTAAGAAAAGCACCGCACATTAGTATTAGAAATTAATCCCCTCACACCTTGCCGTTAACAATAAACAAACAATTAAACAGACATGAATAGCGGTGATTTTGGTCACAAACAAATCATTTCCACAATATTTTTCATATTTTTTGTATTTTTTTTAAATAACAAACAACACAAGTAAAAAACAACCACCCACAAAAATAAAAACAAGTGAAAAACAAATAACCCCACGAGATTTCACATCATCGCTACAGACAACCTCAAAATATAACATCTAGAAGTATTTTGAAATAAATCGCTTATTTAACACCCACTTTGCAATGTTAATTGTTTTTTATTTGTTAAAAAAAAGATAAAAATCTAAGTGCGTAAGCAGACGTATCGGCTGTAGCCGCCTTGTTGCAGTTGTTACCTCTCTATGATTATATCGAGCACGAGGTAAAGATTTATCAATATAAGTAAATATTTGAAAAGTTTTTACTAAATAAAGATCGACACTTAGATCGAATAAAAGCGGTCAGTCCATAAGTGTTCAAATCAAAAATTAAAATAAGTCTCAGGGAGAAACACAATGCAGCCTAATTCTATATTGGCTAAAGCTGTTCGTTTCGCATTAATTGGTGGTGCCGCGACGGCAGCACTAAGCGTACCTGCCGTTTATTCGGCGGACGAAGACAGCGTAGAACGTATTCAAGTAACAGGTTCACGTATTAAGCGTACCGATATGGAAACGGCTACACCTGTTACCGTCATGAGCGCAGAAGACATGGCGAAACAGGGTTTCACTAACGTTCAAGATGCGTTGGAAAGTCTAACTTCAACCACCAGTGCAATGACCACCCAGTCAGTTCATGGTTTCACACCAGCCGCCTCATCTATCAGTCTACGTGGCGCCGGTGCTAACCGTACTTTGACACTGATCAATGGTAAGCGTCTAAACCAATATCCAAAGCCATCTGGTGGTACCGATAACTTCGTAGATACTGCTAACCTGCCTATGGAAGCGGTACAACGTATCGAAGTACTGCAATCTGGTGGTTCTGCTATTTACGGTGCTGACGCCGTTGGTGGTGTGATCAACATCATCCTGAAAAAAGACTTCGAAGGTGTAGCACTTAAGTACCGTCACGGTGACACCACAAACGGTGGCGGCGGAAGTGACCGTATCGCGCTTTCTCTAGGTGCTTCATCTGATCGCGGTAACGTATCGACTTTCATCGAATTTACCGATAACGAGCAGCTAAAAGCGACTGATCGTGAAAACTTCGGTCTACACACTGACAAAGTACCATACAGCGAATTTTCTGCTTACAGCTCATACGGTGCTCGCATCGTAGGTTCTGGTACTGGCGCACGTCAACTGACTGAAGAAGAATGTACCGCTGGCGGTTACCTGTGGACTGGCTCTCTGTGTGGTTTCGACCGTTCAGAATGGCGCGACCTACAACCTAAGAGCTCACGTTTCATCAGCTCAACCAACTTCAACTATGAGCTGGCCGATGACATTAGCTTCGTAGGTCGTTTAGATTTCGCCGAAGCGAAATCTACCACTAACATCGAGCCTATGGCGATCAATGACTACGACATAAAAGTCGCAGGCAACAGCGTCACCGTAAGCAATGGCGATCTAAGCAAGACTTTCAACGACAAGACTACTGCCCTAGGCGGTGACTTCGCCAACGCAACCGATGGTGATTACAACTACCTACGTCGTCTACACGAGTTCAGCAACCGTGCTGGCGAGACTAAGACGCGTAACTACTTCTTCACCGCTGGTCTGGAAGGCACACTGGCTGATGAATACAGCTGGGATGCATCAGTTAACTACGGCCGTACTAACGTAGACGTGTTCCGCAGTGGCTATGCTACTGTTGGCGGCATGTTCGACTACATCACTGCCGGTGAAAACGGCAACTCTCTGCTGAAGAACATGAGCGCAGAAGATGTAGAACAAGCCTCTTACTCACCATTTGAGAAGGCTCAGTCTACTCAGAAGAACATCCAGGCTAACATCTCTGGTATGGCGTTCGAAATGCCAGCGGGTGACGCTCAGTTTGCATTCGGTGCTGAGTACACAGAGCAAGACTATGAAACCAACACAGATTCAGAGTCTAAGAAAGGTAACATCCTTACCACTGGTGGTTCTTCAGGTGCCGGTGAGCGTTCTTTCTGGGCAACTTATGCCGAATTGAGCCTACCTGTTCTTGACGTACTGACTGTCGACGCGGCACTACGTTATGACCGCTACGATGATTTCGGTGGCAACCTGTCTCCACAGTTGACTATTGAATACCGTCCACTAAGCGAACTATTGGTTCGTGGTTCTATCAGCTCAGTATTCCGCGCACCAGACATGCATCGTGTATATGGTGATGCGACTAAGGGCTTCTCTACTGTTATCGATTTCAAACAGTGTCAAGCACTTGGTGGTATTCCAGGTCAGGGCTACCCAGGCGATGAAACACTGAATGCTGTTTGTAAGGAACTTCACGTAGACACTACAACAGGTGCTAACAAAGATCTGGAAGCCGAAACTGGTTACACAGCTAACATAGGCGCGGTATGGGGCGGTGATGCACTCAACGCATCATTCGACCTATGGGAATGGAAACTGGATGACATGGTTAGCGACATCAGCGCTAGCAAGGCTGCTCGTGAATACGAACAGTACGAAAGCATGCTGACTCGTGATGCAAGCGGCACTATCACTCACGTGAACGCCGTTGCACAGAACCTGGCATTCCAAAAAGTACGTGGTTTAGATATCACTGCTGGTTATAGCTGGGATCTGGACAACATTGGTGAGCTGAAGCTTAACTTCACCGGTACTTACATCCTGTTGTCTGAGTACCAACTGTCACCAACTGATCCAGTTGAAGACGATCTAGAAAACGGTGGTCTGCCACAGTACCGTGCAAACGTTGTACTGGGTTACTACATCGATGACTTCGAAGCGACCTTAGGTGCTTACCACACTGCGCGTATGCACGGTGTTCAATACAAGACGTTCAAGCAATCTGCTATCGACAACAACGAAGCATTCGACGAAAGCGCACACGAAGTGGCATCACAAACTAAGTGGAACCTGACTGCAGGTTACAACATCACTGATGCTATCAAGGTGAAAGCTGGCGTAGTTAACCTGTTCGATGCAGGTCCTAACTTCGACCCAACCGATACTTCTTGGCCGCACTACCCACGTTCTGTGTACAACGCACGTGGTCGTGAGTGGTTCCTAGAAGGTGAAGTGAAGTTCTAATCTCACTGAACTTAAATGAAAAAACGGCATCCTAGGATGCCGTTTTTTATTGCCAAAATTAAAGACTTGCTCTTAGACAAAGCCGAGATAATGAGCGGCGACTACCACAAGGCTAGAGACCACAAACAGCGCTAGCATGAAACGCCAGATAAACTTGACCCAAATGCCCCAATCGACACGACAGACGCCTAATGTGGCCATCAATGACGCCGACGTTGGCACCAGCACATTGGTGAAGCCATCCCCCAACTGAAAGGCCAACACGGCCACCTGACGCGACACGCCGACGATATCGGCAAGGGGCGCCATCAAGGGCATGGTCAACGCGGCCTGGCCCGATCCCGAGGTCACGAAGAAGTTAAACACCGACTGGAACAGCAACATAAACCAGGCCGAGGCAACAGCAGGTAACTGGCCAATCAAGCTGCCTGCGCTATTGAGTAAGGTGTTGAGTACGCTTGGCTCATCGGGCTTACCGCCACCGAGAAGCAGCAAGATCCCCGAGGCGCAGCCTACCAGCAGAGCTGGCTCAAGCATGGTGCCTGCGCCTTGCTTGAAGCTAGTCGCCATACGATTAAGCGTCATACCATTGAGCCTGAAGATCACAGCAATCATCCCCACCACAACCCCCATGGCAAAGAACTGACTGGCGATCTCGGGAATAAACCAGGCGTTAGCGACAACGCCCCAGATCACCCAGATAACCGTAAGCAAGATGGTGAGCAGCACCAGGCTATCGCCAAGGTTAAACCGACTCTGTAACTCGTTCGCTCCATGATGCTCGCGAAAATATCTGTCCGACTCATAACAGAGTGAGCTTTGGGGGTTGGCCTGGATCTTAGCGCCGTAGCGCATGGTAAAGATCACCCCCATCAGGGTGAAGCCTGCCCACATGAGGCCCCTCACCCCAGCGCCGGAAAGCACGGGAATGCCGGCGATGCCCTGGGCAATTGCCACGCTGAAGGGATTCATCCAGGAGCTGGCAAAGCCCACCTGAGTCGCCACATAAGTCACCATCACAGTGGTGATGCCATCGAACCCTAAACGTATCATCAAAGGGCAGATGATGATGGCAAAGGCGATCGCCTCCTCCCCCATGCCAAACACGGCCCCCCCAAGGGAGAACAGTATAAAGAGCACGGGAATGAAGAGGCGCTCGTTGCCTTGGGTCTTATCAATAAGCCTTATGATGCCGTTATCTATGGTGCCGGTTTCCATCACGATGCCGAAGGCGCCGCCTATCACCAGCATAAACATGATCACCCCGATGGCGGTGCCCCATTTAGAACCCGAGGTTAAGCCTTCGAAGGCAAAGTTAAAGAAACCTATGCCTCCGCCTCCCTCAAACAGGGCGACCGGCTGCTTGAGATGCTCTCCGGCCTCATCCAGGCTAAAGCGAAACGAGTTCGGGTCGACCACACTACGCTGTTTTTCGACGCCATCGGCAAGATAATGGATCTCCTGGGTCTCGAATGAGCCGACTGGCACCAGATAGGTCAGCAACATGGCAGCCAAGGCCACGAAGAAGATTATCACTAAGGTATCGGGTAAAGGAATTTTCTTTTGCGGGTTCACCGCCGGGGAAGGCGCTTGATTTGCCATTGTTTTTCCATGGTTATTCTTGGAGTCTAAGTTATTGCCCGCCAATATAAACCAATTCCCCTTTTGCTGCACAAGAATCCCCCGCGCTGGCCAATAATGGATAACCCTCAGACTAGGCAGCCATAATGGCTCAAACATCCCTGGATAGGATTCACGTATTGGCAAGAAATGTCATGGGGCGCACAAGACGCCGCCAAAGAGTGAGGCAGGTCGAGTAACTTAGATAAAATCAACGCTTTACTTGTGAAAGCACTCGGGCGCTCATACAATCAATATCACACAAGCATCAATTTTATTGATAGTTTTCTTTATTGTTTAAATCAGTTAGGACGCCACAAGCTCGATGAAGTACTCACTTAAACAAATCATGGTATTCGATGCCGTAGCCAGCCTGGAAAGTGTGAGTGCCGCGGCGCGAAAACTGTCGATGACTCAGTCTGCAGTCAGCATGTCCCTTGGCCAGTTGGAGAACCTGCTCGGCCGCCCCCTGTTTATCAGACAGGGCAACCGCCTCACCCTCAGCCACTGGGGAAACTGGTTACGCCCAAGGGCGAGACGCCTGCTACAGGATGCACAACAGATCGAATTAGGCCTTCACGAACAACACCTTATAAGCGGTCGTTTTCGTTTATGCTCGAGTCAGACGGCAGCCGAGCATCTGCTGCCCGAGCTCATCAGTAAAATCGATACCGATTTTCCCGAACTTAGGATCGAGCTCACAGTGGAAAATACCGAGAACGTGGTCGAGGGCTTACTTAATTACGAATATGACTTTGGCATCATAGAAGGCCGTAACGACGACAGCCGACTCTATCAGGAGCAATGGTTAGACGATCATCTGGTGGTAGTCGCCTCGCCTCACCACCCCTACGCCAAGCAGACCAATATCAGCCTGGCGCAGCTTGAACAGGCAAGATGGGTGCTGCGCGAACAAGGCGCCGGGACCCGCCGCATCTTCGAGGGAGCCATCCACGGCGTCATCGAAAAGCTTCACGTATGGAAAGAGTATGAGCATGTCTCCCTGCTCAAGGCTTTAGTGAAGAATGGCCCCTATCTGAGTAGCCTGCCATTCCTGGATGTGGAGAAAGAGGTGGCCGCCGGCGAGTTGGTTATCCTACCGACCCCGCAGCTCAATATGCAGAGGCACCTCTCCTTCGTGTGGCGCTGCGATTCAGGCGAGAATCCGCTACGTGACTGCGTGATCACCGAGGCCAGACGCCTGAGCAAACATCGCCAGCACGCCAAAAGCAATAAATAGCGAATTTGGTTAGTTGCACAGCTCACTAACTGCTTAACTCATAGGTAAAATGAGTACACAATTGAACTGGAAATTGAAAGGGCAATTGAACTGCAAATCAAACAGACAATTGAGCTAGCAATTCAGTAGACATTAAAAAGGGGCATTCGCCCCTTTTTTGTTGTTTGCAGCAGGTCTTAGCCACTATTCGTAGATGGCGCATACCTTAGCTACGATGGCCTCTCGGTTAATCACCCCGACTAACTTGCCTTCACTGACCACTGGAAAACAGCTGGGCTTACTGGCGCTAGCATGACGCAGTCGCTCCTCGTAACTGGCATAGGTATGGCCGGTCAAAACGCCCATGTCACTCACGGGAAACAGCTTGTCACGATCTACCACCATCACCTCGATAAGATCGGCCACCGCATCATCTGCGGTTACCGTCAGCACCCTGGTCTGCATCAGATCGGCCACCTTGTAGCTAATGCCACGGACAAACTCTTCTGACCATAGGCTGCGCAACAGATCTTGCTGAGAGACAAACCCCAGCAGACGTTGCTTAGCATCAACCACAGGTGCGCCGCGCAGCTGCTTCTCGTTGAGCTGCTTAAGCCCCTCATACACAGAGAGCTCAGGCGCTAGGGTAAAAGGTGTCTGCTCCATCAGCGCGCTGACATTTAATTTTTGAATCGATTTAGGCATTTGGGTCTCTCCCCTACAAACTTTACTAGATAATATTGAGATTGAATTTGCAGCGAGCTCGCTGCCGTTGTCCTGTCTGTTACTCTGATCACTGCGGCTTAACACAGGCTCGAGATGCACCGCCATAGATGTCACCTGAGCGAGTGGGCCATCATGTGCCTTACTTGAATCTATCCACCAGTAACCCAGCCCCACCACTAGGCCACCGCCGACGATATTGCCCGCGGTCACAGGGATAAGGTTATTGGTCAGAAAATGCAGCAGCGTCAGATCACTAAATTGCTCGGCGGTAAATCCGGGGATCTGATACCAGTCCCAGATGGCCAACTGCTTAATGGCGATCCCCAGCGGCACCATAAAGAGATTGGCTATGCTGTGCTCGAAGCCGCTGCTGACAAACATCGCCACGGGTAGCATCAACAAGATGGCCTTAGTCAGCGCCTCCTTACTGGCGAAGGTCATCCAAACCCCCAAACAAACCAGCATGTTGCATAGGATGCCCAGGGCGAACGCCTGGCCCCAGGAGTGGTGCAGCTTATGTTGGGCGACCTTCAGGGCGTTGAGGCCCCAGAGTCCACCGTCTAACAGATACATCTTGGCACTGAGGATCAATGCCAGCATAAACATGGCACCGCAAAAGTTACCCAGATAGACGCGTCCCCAACAGGCCAGCAGCTCCCGCGTGCTGACACGCTTCTGCGCCCAGGCGACGCTGCTCAGCACGCTACTGGTAAACAGCTCGCCACCACAGATCACCACCAACATCAGCCCCAAGCTAAAGGCCAGGCCGCCAACGAGCCGCACCATGCCCCAATCGCCAGATGCCCCCGTGGTAACGGTGAGATAAAACACGAAGGCGAGCGCAATAAAGGCGCCGGCAAACATCGCCTGACCGATAGACTGCATCGCCTGCTTAGTCACCTTCTCCTGACCATAAGTCGCGGCGCGTTGACACAGGCTAGGCTCGATCGAAGGCGCTGGCTCGACCCGCCTGGCTGCAAGTGGCACTAGATTAGGTATCGTCATGGCGCGTCCATCTCCAGCCGAGCGTAAAACAGGGGTGAAATTTCATTAACATCATCTCCGCAAGTGCCAAGTCCCGAAAGACGGCGATTAATTAATAAATGTTTTTACAAAGAGTTAGCCTATTGCCTCACTCTCTGATGCCGAGATTAGCCATTAAAAGGAGGGAATAAAATTTGATAATAATGAATGAGACAATCAGTAAATTTGATAACCAAACCTGGAGGTAAGCAAGTTGTTAAGTCAGCAACAAATAACCTTTAAAGCGATTAAATACAATAGGTTATAAGAAAACAAATGTTACTTAGGAAAATAGAGATAAAAGCGCCCATGAGGTGTAAAGGCGTGCGGCTCACCAGGGCAAACTGGCAACTAACCACCTATTGCCTAAGCTATAAGGCATCTTGATTAACATCCCTGACGATTCCTTTGTGTGGGCGCGCAGGAGACGAAGCGGCAAGCCCAGACAAGCATTTGTGAGGTATCGCGCACATCGTACAGCCCTTTTGTGAAGCTGACCCAACCCAAAATTGTGAGCCGTGCGAGGCATCTCTAATTTGCTGAGAATGGGGGGAGTGGCTCCCAAAAGTGACAAAAGGCGCGATCCATATCCAAACGCAATATATATGCCTAATGTAAAAATTGATCTGAAATGGCGATACAAGATGTTAACTAGCTCCCAAATCATCTAATCACCAGTTTCAAGTTTATTGATAGTTAATGTCAGGTGAAATTCACTATGTTAAGATTTATGAGGTAAATTGGTCAGACCAATTTCAAACAGCGTTAGGGATGCAACTGCTCGCCGGATTTAGGGTGTTTTATCCATTCTAGGGGGCGGACAAGTTACTCGAGTGGCACCTGGGGGTTTTTCAACAAACGACACTCGCTGACTTGCAAGGATTACCTCTAAGTCTTCATCGAATTGATGAGTCAATAAGTTCTTTTCGGAGAATGAGAAATTATGTCAGAAACAGTCAAAAAAGAAGAGATGGAAGCCTCTGAGCTGACTTACAAGGCGCTTCACCGTCCTGCCAGCGAGTTTGCCACTCGTGAAGAATATTTAGACCACGAATTACAGATCATGAAGCCCAGACGTTGGGGCCTCAACCTTCCGGGACGCGACTTCCGCTTCGAGTGGGAAGACTTAGTACCCGCCATCGCTGGTACTATCGGCATCACGGTAATGTATTCCGCCGTAATGGCCGCCTGGGCTTCGGGCCTGAGTGAGCGCTGGGAACACATCAACCTGGGCGCCGAATTCGCCATTCAGGTGGTTCGCGTCGAAATGCTCATCCCCGCCCTGCTCTTCTGTATCATCAGTTCCGGCTTTATCAACCCTCGCGCTAACCTTGGCGGCAACCACGGCCCCATGATCCCGCTTATCGGTACCATCGCCTTAGCTGGTGCACACCCGTTAGCGCTTGCGATCCTTCTGGGTATTTTTGGTCTGCTGCTCAGTTACTTTAAAGGTGGCTCCAGGTTGGTAAACCTCACCTCCAGCGGCGTCGCTGGGGGACTCTTAGTGTTCCTGGGTTTCATGGGCGCCAAGAGTCAGATCACTTCGCTGTTTGACTGGGCCGGCGGCCTGCAGGCCAAGCACGCCCTGGACTATAGCCTGGGTTATGTGGCCTTCTTCATCCTCTTGGTGAACGTCGTCCTGTACGCCTATCTGGCCAAGGTGGGTAAACGCTGGCTGGCTATTCCGCTTTGTTCAATCGCGGCAATTGCGCTGGCCTTCGCCCTCGGCGCCGGCTTAGATCTGCAATTTGTTACCGCACCAGGCATCCCTAACCTGAACCCAGTGTACTGGTGGGGCTCTACCGAACACGGCTGGCAGCTAGGCTTACCTAACTTCGAACACTTCATCGCATCACTGCCTTTCGCCATCTTGGCGGTTGCCATGTGGTCACCAGACTTCCTAGGTCACCGTATTTTCCAGGAACTGAACTACCCGAAAGGCACAGAGAAAGTGCTGATGGATGTGGATGACACCATGACCACCTGCTCGCTACGTCAAATAGTTGGTACGGCTGTGGGTGGCGGTAACATCACCTCTTCATGGGGTACCTACATGATCCCGGCGGCGATCGCTAAGCGTCCTATTCCTGCCGGCGCCATCTTGCTGGGCAGCCTGTGTATCATAGTCGCGGTACTGGGTTACCCAATGGATGTCACCGTATGGCGTCCAGTAATGTCAATCGCGCTGCTGGTTGGCGTATTCCTGCCACTACTGGAAGCCGGCATGCAGATGGTGAAAGACACCCAAAGCAGCCAGGCGGCGGGGATCTGTATCTTCGCATCATTCGTCGCCAACCCTGTGCTGGCCTGGGCACTCACCATGCTGTTAGACAATAACGGCCTGATTGGTGATAAAGAACGTGCCGCTAGCCTGAGCCTAGCCGACAGGCTGATCATTCCGGGTCTGGCCTTTGTTATCTGTCTCGCCGCCATGCTCGCGGTGGGAATGATTCAAGGGATCCCGGCGCTACTTTAATCGCGCAAACGACAACGAAGAGGGCTTAGGCCCTCTTCATTTTTATCTCCCCTATACTTACATCAAACTTGCTGATAACAGGCATCAATATGCCCTATGGGCATGGCGCTCATAACGCCAGGGAATCGCCCTTATCCTCGATGTCATTGGCAGTCATACAAAGGTGTGAACCACCTCGCGCAAATAACCGACTCTTAGGTGAGATGCAAACGAAATTTTGCGCCAAAAATGATAACCCGATAGCAATTTTGGCATTAACTCGGGCAAAAGCGGACCGATTCAGATGCAGCGTCTAGGGAGATATGGTACTATCATTATGGTTAATTGGTCTTACCAATTTAACGATAACCGAATCGATTTAGACAGTGAGTGTCAAACGGCTTCGGATATCGCGTAAAACAGATTCAAATCGACACGGTTTACCGGTTCGATAATTCAGTTCCCATCATCCGGGTAATACATTGAAGGGAGCTGCGAAGAATAGCTATTGGTGTATCGCAACGTCTGCAGTGACAGCCTCTCGATAACCAATAACCTTTATCTCAAACAGAAGGTATTAGTACGATGACCGAAAAAACTGAGCTGTTCACCAAAGCGTGGGAAGGTTTTACTCCTGGTGATTGGAAGTCTGAAGTAAATGTACGCGACTTTATTCAAAAGAACTACAAGCCCTATGAAGGAGACGAATCTTTCCTAGCCGGCGCCACCGAAGCGACCAGTGCGCTTTGGGACAAAGTGATGGAAGGTATCAAACAGGAAAACCGCACCCACGCGCCGGTTGATTTCGATACCGACAAAGTCTCTACCATTACCTCTCATGCAGCAGGTTACATCGACCAAGATCTTGAAACCATTGTCGGTCTACAAACAGACGCGCCACTTAAGCGTGCCATGTTACCCAATGGCGGTATCCGCATGGTCGAAGGTTCATGCGCTGCCTATGGTCGCGAACTGGATCCAAACATCAAGTATGTCTACTCGGAACTCCGCAAGACCCACAACCAAGGCGTGTTCGACATCTACACCCCTGAGATCATGCGCTGCCGTAAGTCTGGCGTACTGACAGGTCTGCCAGATGCTTACGGCCGTGGTCGTATCATTGGTGATTACCGTCGTATCGCCTTGTACGGTATCGATTACCTGATGCAGGAAAAATTTGCCCAGTTCAGCTCACTGCAGACACAGTTTGAAGCGGGTGAAGATCTTTCTGCCACCATGCAGCTACGCGAAGAGATCGCCGAGCAGCACAAAGCCCTGGGTCAAATGAAGCAGATGGCTGCCAGCTACGGCTGTGACATCTCAGGTCCTGCAACCAACGCTAAAGAAGCGATTCAGTGGACCTACTTCGGCTACCTGGCCGCAGTGAAGAGCCAAAACGGTGCAGCTATGTCTCTAGGCCGTACCTCTAGCTTCCTAGATATCTACATCGAGCGCGACATCAATAATGGCGTGTTGACCGAGCAGCAAGCCCAGGAGATGGTTGACCATTTCGTGATGAAGCTACGTATGGTGCGCTTCCTACGTACTCCTGAGTACGACGAGCTATTCTCTGGCGACCCAATCTGGGCCACAGAGTCTATCGCGGGTATGGGTCTTGATGGCCGTACTCTGGTGACTAAGTCTAGCTTCCGCTTCCTGCACACACTGTACAACATGGGTCCAAGCCCTGAGCCAAACATCACAGTGCTTTGGTCAGAGAAGCTGCCGCTGAACTTCAAGAAGTACTGCGCTAAGGTCTCTATCGACACCAGCTCTATTCAGTACGAAAACGATGACCTGATGCGTCCAGATTTCGACTCTGACGACTACGCTATCGCCTGTTGTGTGAGCCCTATGGTTGTTGGTAAACACATGCAGTTCTTCGGCGCCCGCGCCAACCTGGCCAAGACCATGCTTTACGCCATCAACGGCGGTGTGGATGAGAAGCTTAAGACTCAGATAGGTCCTAAGTTTGAGCCAATCAAAGATGAAGTCCTGGACTTTGACGATGTGATGGGCCGCCTGGACACCATGATGGAGTGGCTAGCCACCCAATATGTGTCTGCGCTGAACGCTATTCACTACATGCACGACAAGTACTCTTACGAAGCGGCCCTGATGGCGCTACATGACAGAGACGTACGTCGCACCATGGCTTGTGGTATCGCCGGTCTGTCTATTGCTGCCGACTCACTGTCTGCCATCAAGTTTGCCAAGGTTAAGCCAATTCGTGACGAAAACGGCATCGCCGTCGATTTCGACATCGAGGGTGAATATCCTAAGTTTGGTAACAACGATGCACGCGTCGATGACCTGGCCACCGAGCTGGTTGAGCGCTTCATGGCTAAGATCCGTCACAAGAAGATGTACCGTAACGCGATCCCGACTCAGTCTATCCTCACCATCACCTCAAACGTGGTTTATGGTAAGAAGACAGGTACGACACCAGACGGTCGTCCAGCCGGCGCGCCATTTGCACCGGGTGCAAACCCAATGCACGGCCGCGACGAGAAAGGCGCTATCGCCTCACTGACTTCGGTTGCCAAGCTACCATTTGCTCACGCACAGGACGGTATCTCTTATACCTTCTCTATCGTGCCAAATGCCCTGGGTAAAGATGACGACGGCCGCCGCGCTAACCTGGCTGCGCTGATGGATGGTTACTTCGCTCACAACGAGACCCGCGAAGGTGGTCAACACCTGAACGTGAACGTGATGAACCGCGAAATGCTGGAAGATGCAGTGGTTAACCCAGACAAGTATCCACAGCTGACTATCCGTGTATCTGGTTACGCCGTGCGCTTCAACGCACTGACACCAGAGCAGCAACAGGACGTCATTACACGTACTTTCACCAAAGGGATGTAATTTCCGTCAATCGAGCGGTCAAACGCTAGATTTTTGGTGAATATAAGCTAGGCTGTGCACTAATTTAGCACAGCCTACTTTAATTGAAGTTTTCGGAGTCACAATGACAGTAAAAGGGCGGATTCACTCACTGGAATCCTTTGGCACAGTTGACGGTCCCGGCATTCGGTTTATCACCTTTATGCAAGGCTGTTTGATGCGCTGCCAATACTGCCATAATCGTGATACCTGGGATCTTCACGGTGGACGTGAAATTGAGGTCGACGAGCTGATGGAACAGATCATCAGCTATCGACCTTTTCTCGAGTCCAGCGGCGGAGGTGTAACCGCCAGTGGCGGCGAAGCCATACTGCAAGCCGAATTTGTCGCAGCCCTGTTCAAGGCCTGCAAAGCGCAAGGGATACATACCTGCCTAGACACCAACGGCTTCGTACGTAAATACACCCCAGTTATCGATGAACTTCTCGATAACACAGACTTGGTGCTGCTCGATATCAAACATATCGATGACGACCAACACATCGCCTTAACCCATGTCAGCAATCATCGCACGCTGCAATTTGCCCAGTATCTCCAAAAACGCCAACAAAAAGTGTGGATACGCTATGTGGTCGTGGGCGGCTATACCGATGATCTTGCTTCGGCAAAGGGCTTGGCAGAATTTATTAAACCTATGACCAACGTGGAGAAGGTAGAGCTATTGCCCTACCACGAGCTAGGAAAACACAAATGGGAAGCCATGGGCGAAGAGTACACCCTCAAGGATATCTCTCCCCCGTCGCGCGAAACCATGGAACAGATTAAACAGGTGTTTGTGGAAGCCGGCATAACTGCCGTGTACTAACAAAGGTTAGAGCGCTTCCCAGTAGTGCTTATCGAGACGCTCGAAGGCCATCTTCAAGATGACCGCCATGTCCAGATAACAGGCACTAGCACCTAGCGGGGGACAAGCCACCCCCATCCCCTGGAGCTTGGCGGACAAATTATTGCCCCAATCCAGCAGAGAAAGTGGCAGCGGATGCTTGGCGCGCCAACCGAGCCAGAGCAAGCCTTGAATAGGCAAGCTGATAAAGAATAAGGCGATGGTGATAGCCTGAGGTAACCAGGCCCAGCCATACAGATAGAGTTGACTGCCACCGGCCAGCAGGGCCAGCAGCGGCATCAAGCGAATCGCCAGAGCCGTCGCGCGGATCACGCGATACTCTGGAAAATAAAAACTAAGTTGTCTAACCATAGGCCAGGTCTTCATATAGCGACGACCGACCCCTAAGGTTTTTAACACTTGAACAGTCAATGATGACACCTAACACTTAAGAGACTGTCTTTACCATAGCACAAGGCGAGCGTCAGCCCCAAGCGGCATCGCCTTGGCAGAGACCGAATCTTAATCTCAGGAACGAGAATTTAAAGCGACACCGGCCCTAGGCTTTGTGGTCATTTAATTTTGGTGAATGCCAGTCATTCACTCACTTTGCAAAAGGTTTTAAACATGTCTAACAAACTGGTTTTGGTACTAAACTGCGGCAGCTCATCACTGAAGTTCGCCATTATCGACGCGCTTACGGGTGACGACCAGATCTCAGGTCTAGCAGAGTGCTTTGGTCTGGAAGATTCACGCATCAAGTGGAAAGTCGATGGCAACAAATTCGAGTCTAAGCTAGGGGCCTTCACCGCCCACCGCGAGGCGGTCGAGTTTATCGTTAAAGAGATTCTGGGCCAGTATCCTGACGTCGCCGCCCAGATCCAGGCAATCGGTCACCGTGTGGTTCACGGTGGTGAAAAGTTTACCCATTCGGTGGTGATCGATGACAGCGTGATCGCGGGTATCGAAGATTGTGCCGCTCTGGCACCGCTACATAACCCTGCGCACCTTATCGGTATTCGCGCCGCCCAGGCCTCTTTCCCTGGCCTGCCACAGGTAGCTGTGTTTGACACCGCCTTCCACCAAACCATGCCAGAGCGCGCCTTCGTGTATGCCCTGCCCTACAAGCTCTATCGCGAACACGGCATCCGTCGCTACGGCATGCATGGCACCAGCCACCTGTTTGTTAGCCGCGAAGCTGCCAAGGCGCTGGGTAAAGAGTTAGCCGACACCAACGTCATCTGTGCCCACCTAGGTAATGGCGCGTCTGTCACCGCGGTTAAAGGCGGTAAGAGTGTCGATACCTCTATGGGTCTGACACCACTCGAAGGCTTGGTCATGGGCACCCGCTGTGGTGACATCGACCCCTCTATCATCTACCACCTGGTAGATCGTCTGGGTTACACCTTAGATGAAGTCAACAACCTGATGAACAAGCAGAGCGGTCTGCTGGGCATCTCTGAGCTGACTAACGACTGTCGCGGCATCGAAGAAGGCTACGCCGAAGGCCACAAGGGCGCGACGCTGGCGCTTGAGATATTCTGCTACCGTCTGGCCAAATATATCGCCTCTTACACTGTGCCGCTCGGTCGTCTGGACGCCTTGGTATTCACTGGTGGTATCGGTGAGAACTCAGATCTTATCCGTGAGAAGGTGCTTAACCTGCTCACCATCTTCAACTTCGAAGTGGATCCAGCGCGTAACCAGGCGGCACGCTTTGGTAACCAGGGTCAGATCACCACAGATAATGGCCCAGTTGCCATGGTGATCCCAACTAACGAAGAGTGGGTGATCGCCGAAGACGCCGTTTCACTGCTAAAGTAATGTTATCGCAGCAGTAAATGCTATCGCGGCGCCTTGCGCCGCCACCAATTTTGACAAGACCCGGCCGTATGTCTGGCCGGGGCATAAGAGGTAACTATGTCTCGCAATATTATGCTCATCCCCAATGGTACCGGCGTCGGCCTGACTTCTATCAGTCTAGGCATGGTACGCGCGCTGGAGCGCCACGGGGTAAAGGTGAGATTCTTCAAGCCTATCGCCCAGCAGCGCCCAACCGATAAGGGTCCTGAGCGTTCGACCACCATCCTTAGCAAGTCGCCGACGGTAAACCCGCTCGAGCCCTTCGACATGGCTCACGCCGAGCACTTGATCCGCACCGATCAGACTGATGTCCTGATGGAGCAGATCATTGCCCGCGCCACCGAGTGCGCCGATCCAAGCGAGACCCTGATCGTCGAAGGTCTGGTGCAGACCCGCAACCACCCTTTCTCAGACGACATCAACTATGAGATCGCCAAGGCACTGGATGCTGACATCATCTTCGTCGCCGCGCCGGGTAACGAAACCCCGACCGCCTTGATGAACCGTCTCGAGATCGCCCATAACGCCTGGGGTGGCAGCAAGAACAAACGCCTCATCGGCGCCATCATCAATAAGATTGGTGCCCCGGTAGACGATGAAGGCCGCGCCCGCCCGGATCTGTCAGAAGTGTTCGATCACCAGGATGTACAGCGTCCAGACGCCGCCAGCATGTTCCAGCTTCCTGGCAAGAGCAAGCTGCGTATCCTAGGTAGCGTGCCATACAACCTGAATCTGGTCGCGCCACGCGCCTCAGATTTGGCCAAGCACTTGAGTGCCCGCATCATCAACGCCGGTGAGATGAATACCCGTCGTCTGCGCAAGGTCACCTTCTGCGCCCGCAGTATTCCTAACATGGTTACCCACATCAAGACAGACTCTCTGCTAGTTACGTCGGGCGACCGCTCGGATGTGATCGTCTCTGCCTGTCTGGCGGCGATGAACGGCGTTAAGGTGGGTGCACTGCTGCTGACAGGTAGCTACGAGCCAGAGCCTGAGATCATGGCCCTGTGTGAGCAAGCCTTCGAGACAGGCCTACCGGTATTCTTGATCGACACCAACACCTGGCAGACCTCGCTCAACATCCAGCGCTTCGACCATGAGGTGCCTGTGGATGATGCCGTGCGTATCGAAGAGGTGCAGGAATATGTTGCCAGCCACATCGATCAAAGCTGGGTAGAAAGCGTCACCATGAACTCACCGCGTGAGCACAGACTGTCGCCACCAGCGTTCCGCTACAAGCTCACCGAGCTTGCCCGCGCCGCGGCCAAGACAGTGGTTCTGCCTGAGGGTGACGAACCAAGAACCATCGAAGCGGCCGCCATCTGCGCCGAACGTGGCATCGCCCGCTGTGTGCTGATTGGTAACCCTGAAGAGATCCAGCGTATCGCCAGCCAACAGGGGGTAACTCTGGGCGAAGGCGTAGAAATCATCGAGCCTGAAACCGCTCGTGAGCGCTATGTTGCGCCTATGGTTGAACTGCGTCGCCACAAAGGCATGACAGAAGTGGTCGCCCGTGAGCAGCTGGAAGACAACATGGTACTGGGCACCATGATGCTGGCACAGGGTGAAGTCGACGGTATCGTCTCTGGTGCGGTAAACACCACGGCCAACACCATACGTCCGCCACTACAGCTGATCAAGACGGCGCCGGGTTCTAGCCTGGTTTCCTCTATCTTCTTCATGCTGATGCCGGATCAGGTACTGGTTTATGGTGACTGTGCCATTAACCCAGATCCAAACGCCGAGCAGCTGGCGGATATCGCCATTCAGTCGGCCGACAGCGCCGCCGCCTTCGGCATCGAGCCTAAGGTTGCCATGATCAGCTACTCAACCGGTAGCTCAGGCACAGGTTCAGACGTCGATAAGGTGCGTGAAGCAACCCGTATCGCCAAGGAGAAACGCCCTGAGCTGGTGATCGACGGCCCACTGCAATATGACGCCGCCGTGATGCCAAACGTGGCTCAGTCTAAGGCGCCTAACAGCCCTGTGGCCGGTCAGGCAACCGTGTTCGTCTTCCCAGATCTGAACACAGGTAACACCACCTACAAGGCGGTTCAGCGTAGTGCGGACCTGATCAGTATCGGCCCTATGCTGCAGGGTATGCGCAAGCCGGTTAACGATCTGTCTCGTGGTGCCCTGGTCGACGACATCGTCTACACCATCGCCCTAACGGCGATTCAAGCCTCACAGAACTAATCTGTACTCGCCGTAAGATCGAAAAAGCCTGTCACTAGACAGGCTTTTTTTATACTCAAACGGTTTGGCAAGATTAAAAAATATTCAGAGATGCACAATGCATCAAAAAATGACCACACAAATTTACCAATTAAGTTCAGTCACTTAAGAGTTATGCATCGACTCTTCAACATACTTGTCCACAGATTCTGTGGATAACCGTAACAATTTGTTCATTCAGATATGCCAGCCCAGCTCCTAAGAGTCAAGTACTTTTGACTGACGCGCCCCGCTTGCCAAGGCTTTAGAGAATCGCGATACTAGGCCAAAGCCTTTCGATTAAACCCTATGAAAAAATTACTCTTTATCTTCATTTTATTCTTAACGGCCTGCAGCCCAGACTCGGAAACCGTGTCGGGCGTCATGACACCTGAGCAGGTCTCATTAGGATTCTTTCGCGCTATCTATGTCGACAGAGATGTCGAGAAGGCCAAGCAGTTTGTCGATGAGCCGATGCAGAAGGTGCTGTCGCACTACTATATCGCCGCCTCGGTGCAGCGCCACGTGTTAAACCTTTCCATGCGCGACGTGACCCTGGAGATCGAAGAGATAGATATCGACTTCTTCCGCAAATTTACCAAGGATGTCACGGTGATCGTCAAGATGACGGGACTCAAGGGCGGCCAACCTTGGATAGACGATCGCACCATACGCCTGCACAAGGTTAATAAACGCTGGGTGATAGTGGAAATTTTGCCGGAGAAAGGCAACCTCAACTAAGCGCTAGTCTCTTCAAGCCCTAATCTCAACAAGCACTGGTCTCAACAACCTCTTGTCTCAACCGGAGTGGCCGATGCCAGAGTTCTAGCTTTGGAGGCCTAGCTTTAGAGACAGACCTAGCTTAGAGATCGAGCCTACACACGGGCAATAGTGTCGCCCATAAAGCGGCAAAACAATTAGCGTCACAACCACAAAAAAGAGCAGCCCTAGGGCTGCTCTTTATGTCTGAAGACTCTCACCTTAACGCACCCAGTTAGACTCGGCACCTAAGTGAAAATTCAGTTTGGATATTTCCTTAATCCAAAAACGCTTCGTCATCCATCTCAACGGGTAATGACTCAATTACTTCATCTTGTACTTGGTAATAAGCGCTTTCGTATTCACGGGCTTCCATAACGACTCCAGATTTTTGTGTAGGGTACAGGCATGCTTTTTTATTGGTGCATTTTGCCTTGGGTATAAGCTGCAACTATCTGCTAACTCATGGGCGCTAGTGTAACACTAAAAAAGTGTGACTTACAGAAAACTTTCAGTATTGTGGCCACATTTAGCAAATAAATGCCTAAAAGTGTCAATATTCAATGATCAGGGTGAAAGTCTTTCATTTTTTTACTGCTACGAAAACTAAAAAACATTTTCTTTACAATAAAACGATCTAATGACTCAAATGAGAACTGCTATCAATTAATTAATAGCGAATCGTTTGCGCAAGCAGGAGTGAGGTGATGCAATGAACACGCTGATCGAATTTGAGGCCCAAAGGCTAGCCGACCTGTTTATGCAGGGAGACACCTTATCTATCCACCTATTCATGGACTCGATGTCCATGCCCTTTGACGTACAAGAGAAACTGTTTAACGAAATTTCGGCATTAAAAAACCTGGACCACCAACAGATAGCCCAGGTCATCGAATCTCACGGTCAGTCCTTGATTCAGGAACTCTACCGCTACTAACTCTCCCCCTACAAACTAGAGGCTCATGGCTTTAATAGATCTGGCCATGAGCGCGGCTCATTAGCCCTTAAAGCCTATTCTGATTCTGCTTGGCGCTGACGATAGCGCAGCACCTTCAACGCCTTGTCGGGATCTTTATCTAGAAACACCTCGGGATTAGCCAGCTGCTCGACAAACTCCAGCGTCGGACTCTGCTCTGCCACCTGCTGTTTAAGAAAATCGATACCAAGCTCGGGCGCGTTGAGACAGAGCAGGACTTCGCCTTGCGGTGCCAACAGTTGAGGCAGACGGCGCAGCAGGCGCGCATAATCCTTAGTCGCCACGAAGCTGCCCCGCTGATTACTCGGCGGATCGGCGATGATGAGATCATAAGGCCCCATCTTGGTTAGCTTGCCCCAAGACTTGAAGATGTCGTGCCCTAGGAAGCGTGCACCATGGGGGAACTCGTTGAGCAGATGGTTCTGTTTGCCTATGGCTAACGCCCCCTTGCTCATGTCGATATTGACCACCTGATCCGCACCGCCCTGCAGCGCCATCACAGAGAAGCCGCAGGTATAGGCAAACAGGTTGAGCACATTGGCCTGGGCAGCATTAGCCTTTACCCAGGCGCGCCCGGCGCGCATATCGAGAAACAGGCCATGGTTTTGCCCGCGCAGCAGATGGATCTGAAAACGCGCCCCGTTTTCACTCACCAGATGTGGCTCGGGCACCTCACCATATAGCAGATGGGTCTGGGTCTGCCCAGCGCATCTGTGCTGGAATACGAGGTTAAAGCCCTGCTCTCCCTGCTCTTCTCTCCAACGCGCCTGAATCACCTGAGTCAACTCCTCAAGCGCCGCCTCATCGATCTCTTTGAAACTGGTGAGCAGGAGCACAGGGGGAAACCAGTCGAGACACAGATGCTCGGCGCCCTCATAACGACCACCACGGCCATGGAACAGCCGCTCGGCCTCATCAGAGAATTGCACCTGCTGTATTGCTTGCTTAAATGACTCCATCTAACGCTATTTACCTATTACTTTATGCTTTAACTAATGCTATTTGCATTATCGAATAATGAACTACTTTTCCGCGTCGGCTTGTTCGCTGGCGTCTGTTTGCTTGCTGGCCTTGCCACTTACCTGAGCATCGGCGTTAACCTGTACCTCAGCGTTAACCTGTACCTTGGCATTAACCTGTGCATCGGCGTTAACCAGGGTCTCATCGACGCGATCGGCCAGTAAGATGGCCAGCCAACCACCACTCTGACTCGACTCCAGCGCTATCTTGACGATCATGGTCAGCGGCACAGAGAGCAACATGCCCACAGAGCCCAAGAGCCAGCCCCAGAAGATCAAGGAGAGGAACACCACCAGGGTCGAGAGTCCCAGGCCGCGCCCCATATATTTGGGCTCGACGATGTTGCCCATCACGGTATTGGTCGCCAGATAGAGCAGCGCCGTGCCCCCCGCCCCCGCAGGGCCCAGTTGAATAAAGGCCAGTAGCACAGGCGGAATCGCGGCGATGATAGAGCCTATGTTGGGAATATAGTTAAACAGGAAGGCGACAACGGCCCAGAGCAAGGCATAATCGACACCCATCAGCGCCAGGCCTGTTCCAACCACCACGCCGGTCCCCACACTCACCAGTGTCTTGATCACCATGTACTGGTTAACCGACTGCAGGAACTTGTCTATCTGCTTGATGCGCATGTCAGGATCGTCCAGCGCGAAATGCAGCTTCTTGGGTAAGTCCTGAGCCTCAAACAACATAAACACTACGGTCAGAATGATCAGAAACAGGTTAGCCATCACGCCACCGACACTGGACAACATGTTGGTGGTCATCGACAGCGCAATACCCGGGTCGAAATAGGCCAAGATCTGCTCCTTGGAGACCTCGATATTCAGCGCCTGTAACTTGGTCAATACCCAGGAAAACTGCTCCACCAGCTGATCCCTATAAAGGGGCAACTGACGGGAAAATTCGTTGATTGAGCTCCCCACCAAGGAGGCCAGCCAGAGCCCCATCAGCACGATAAATACCATCATGATGGCCACCGCCAATGCGCGGGGCAGCTTAAGGCGGGTCATGCCATTGATTGCCGGGTTGCAGATCACCGCAATAAAGGCCGACAGCACAAAGGGAACCACGATAGGGCTGGCGGCTTTTATCCCTGCCAGAATCACGACGATAAACGCCATGATGGCAAAGCCTTTAAACGCGACCCCCTGATTATCAAATCGAGTCATCTAAATAAAGTCCTTCTGAATTACCCATAATATTGATAGGCTTAACTTAAATCTTACACAAGAAAAATTACGATCATGAAACCAGAAATCGCCATCATTCGAATTAAAAATCTTCGTCTTCGCACTTACATTGGCATCAAGGAAGATGAGATCAACAACAAACAGGACGTCACCATCAACGCAGAAATCCATTACTGCGCCGCTAAGGCCCGTAACAGCGACAACATGCAAGACGCCCTGAATTATCGCACGATAACGAAAAAAATCATTGCTTTAGTTGAAAACAATCGCTTCTCACTGCTCGAACACCTCACGGATCAGGTATTAAGCATTGCCAGCGATCATGAATGGGTCGATTTCGCCTCGGTCGAGATAGACAAGCCCCATGCCCTGAGATTTGCCGATTCGGTCTCGATGCAGCTCTGCTACAAGAAGGGCTAAGCCTCACCCATTCCCTAAGCGCCTGCCACCTAAAAGTGATCCGAATCCCTCGCTATGGTGTATATTTTTGATATCCCCTAAAAAATTGGAGTCGGCATGCGGATTTTGATCACCGGCGGAACCGGATTCATAGGCAAGGCCTTGGTGAAGGCCTTGGAAGGCGAACATCAACTCACCTTGCTCACCCGCTCGGCCGGCAAGGCCCACCTCACCCTTGGTAACCAACACAAGTTACTGGGTAACCTTGGCGCCCTAGCCAATCTCGACGGCTTCGATGCCGTCATCAACCTAGCAGGTGAACCCATTGCCGATAAGCGCTGGAGCCTGGAGGTAAAGCAGAAGATCTGCGACAGTCGTTGGGATACCACAGCGCGTCTGGCCAAACTCTTCGAGGCCAGCAAGACGCCGCCTAAGGTCTTCATCAGCGGCTCTGCCATCGGCATCTATGGCGATCATGACAAGCAGGTGCACCTGGATGAGAGTTTCGATCTCGCCCACTTCAAAGACACAGGCAAAGAGGAGAAATTCCCCCATAGCGTCTGCGCCAAGTGGGAAGAGTTAGCCCTGCAGTGCCAAGGGCTGACCCGGGTCTGTGTGATTCGTATTGGCCTGGTGCTAGGTTTAAACGGCGGCGCACTGAAGAAGATGTTGCTGCCCTTTAAACTGGGCGCTGGCGGCGTGGTGGGCTCTGGCAAACAGGGGATGAGCTGGATCCACAGAGAAGATCTTATCGCCATCATACTGTTTCTGTTAAATAACGAGCAGTGCCAGGGGATCTATAACGCCACCGCCCCTAACCCGGTCAGTAATCGCGAATTTACCAACTCTTTGGGCACCGCACTGAGCCGCCCCACCCTGCTGCCCATGCCCGCCTCTGTCCTAAGCCTAGCACTTGGCGAGATGTCCCAGCTATTACTTGAAGGCCAATATGTCTACCCTGATCGGCTAACCCAAGCGGGCTTTAGTTTTCATTACACCCATCTGGATGACGCTCTGACAAATCTATTTGGCGCCTCCACAAGCTAAAGTCTTACCCCTCGAGCCTAAAAGGCTTAAACCTTGAGCCTTGAACCTTGAGCCTTGAACTAGCGGCGCGCTAACCAATCGCACCGCTCTCCTCTTTTCCTTCCCGTTAGCCTTGCAAGAGTTGTCGACAGGACTTCTGCAATAGCTGTCGACAACGCCAGGTGCCCAGCAGGGCGACGATGGCCGAGCCGGCAAGCGGCGCCAACAGCCACCAGTCCCAATGCATATAGACCACCAGCTCAAACACCTGGGTCTTCAGCAGGTAGATGGTGAATTCGGCGACTATGGCGGCAAGCAGGCCGGCGATAAGCCCTAGCAGGGCAAACTCCAGTGCGGTGGCCATGCGCAGCAACCAGCCAGAGGCGCCGAATGTGCGCAGTACCGCCAGCTCGCGCTGACGTGTCGCCATCCCCGCCTCGGTCTGCGCTATCATCACCAGGCTGCTGGCCAGCAGAACCAGTACCAGCACCAGGGTCAGCGACAGGGATACCTGATCGATAATCTGCCTAAGCTGCTTCACCATGGCGCCGACATCTATGATGGATACCGTGGGAAAGTGTTTGATCAACTCGATCACCATGGGTCGCTTGCTGTCGTCCAGATAGAAGCTGGCCATTGAGGTATAGGCAAAGGGCACCAGGGCGTCGGGGTGGAAGATCATGAAGAAGTTTGGCTGCATCGTCTCCCAGTGTACGGCGCGAATGCTGGCCACCTTAACGGTCAGCGGCTGGTTATCTATCACATAGCTCAGCTCATCCCCAAGCCCGATACCGAGACGCTCGGCCACGCCGGACTCCACCGACACCTCATCGGCCTTTTGGTTAAAGTGACCCGACACCAGCTCGTTATTAGGCGGCAGAGAGGTCCGCCAGGTCAGATTCAGCTCGCGGGAAATCCCCACTCGGCCTTGGGCCCCCTCATCTGCCTGCTCTGCAGAGATCAACTTCTCGCCATTGATCGCCACCAGACGGCCGCGGATCACAGGATAGATATCGGTTGCCTTGACGCGATTGTCACTAAAATAAGCCTCCAGCGGCGCCTGCTCCTCGGGCGCTATGTTCACCAGGAAATAGTTGGGCGACTGCTCGGGCAGCTGTTTATGCCACTCATCGAGCAGGTCTTGCCTAAGCGCTATGATGGTCAGCAGCAACACCAGGGCGCTGCTAAAGCCCACCAGTTGCACCGCGTTTTGCCTAGCGCGGCGTCTCAGTCCCGCCAAGGCCAGCTGCATCGGATTGGTGGTCTTCATGCCTACGCTGTGACCAGCGCGGATCAATAAAAAACCAAACAGACTCAGCAAGACGCCGAGCAGCATCACGGCCGCAACCACAGTCAAGGTAAGTACCAGACTCTGTGAGTAAAGATACCCAAGCAGTGCCATCGCCGATAGGCTAAGCACCAGGTGCAGCCACATCCCCAGCTGGATCCCCTCCAGCTGGCGCTGCAACACCCTAAGGGGCGGAATGGCCAACAACCTCATCAGCGGATAAGCCGAGAACATGAAGGCCGAGATAAGCCCAGTGGCGACCCCTAAGGCGATAGGCCTAAATAGCGGCGGCGAGTACGCCGAGATCGAGGCAGGCAAATAGGCGCTGATCAACGTATCAAGTAGGAAACCGCCGATGAGCCCCAACGCGATACCCGCAAGAGTTACTAATAGTAGATGCAGGCCAAAGAGAATACGAATCTGACGGCTGGAAGCGCCGAAGGTCTTGAGCATGGCCACCACGTCGAAATGGCGCTGGCAGTAACGCTGGGCGGCTATCCCAATGGCGGCGCAGGCAAGTGCTATCCCCAGCAAGCTGGCAAGCAGCAAGAAGCGCTCGGCCCGTTTGACCGCGCCGGCGATGGGCGAATCCCCCGACTGCACATCGACCCAGCGCTGACTGTTGTTGAGCAGCGGTTTAACTTCGGCCTCGAAGGCCTTGAGCAGGTCAGCCTCTCCAGCGAACTGATGGATATAGCTCACCCGACTGCCAGGTTGAATCACCCCAGTCTTGGGCACATCTTGCAGACGCATCAGCACCACGGGAGATGAGGCGAAGGGGTTAAAGCCCGCATCGGGCAGCCTAGCTATCTCGGCGCTCAGGCTGAAGTTGGCATTACCTAGCTCAAGTTGCTTAGGGTATCCCAAGATCCCACCCAGGCGGGTCTCGTACCAGAGCTGATCCGCCTTGGGCAGCTTATCGGTCGGGCCATCGCTCAGTTCTATCACGCCTTTTAAGGGGTAACCGTCGCCAACCGCCCTTACCGTCACCAGCTGAAAGGCGTCTCTTGCGTAAGCCATGGAGTTAAACTGCATGCTGGCAACGTGTCTGAGCCCCAGTGCGTCGGCCTTGGCTAATATCTTTTCGTCCAGCGGAACCGGCGAGTTAATGATGCGATCGGCGGCGATAAACTTAGAGGCCTGACCGTTAATGGCAAGCTGCAGGCGCTCGCTCACCCGCGCAAGACCAGATACCGACAATACAGCCAGGGTGATCGCCAAAATGATGAGTAACAGCTGCCCCTGTAGCAGCTCTCGTTTAAACAACTTCCATGCGATGCGAGACTCCATTAACTCGCCTCCGCCGCGCTCGAACGGGCCATCTCTTGCTCGCCGCTGTTGTCAGTTTCGCTCATCACCTCACTCAACTGCCCCGCCTGCATGTTCAGGCGGCGCTGACAACGATTGGCTAGCTGGAGATCATGGGTCACCAGCACCAAGGTGGTGTCACTCTCGCGGTTGAGCTCAAACAGCATGTCCGCCACCCTGTCGCTGTTGGCCCCATCCAGGTTTCCCGTCGGCTCGTCGGCAAACAGCACCTTAGGCTCACAGATGAAGGCCCTGGCGATGGCAACACGCTGCTGCTCGCCGCCCGACAGCTGGTTGGGGAAATGGTTGAGTCTGTGGCTTAGGCCTACACGCTCGAGCATCTGCTGCGCCTTCTGCTTGGCGTTACTGATCCCCGACAGCTCGGCCGGTAGCATGACGTTCTCCAGGGCGTTGAGGGTATCGACCAGCATGAAAGACTGAAAGATAAAGCTGACTTTCTGTTTACGCAGTGCGGCCTTGCCTTCCTCATCCAAACCATTGAGTGTCACGCCATCGAGGACTATCTCCCCCTTGGTGGGCGAATCAAGCGCCGCCAGCAGTCCGAGCAGGGTCGACTTGCCCGAGCCAGAGGGGCCAAGAATCGCCACACTCTCCCCCGACTTGACATCCAGATTGATGCCATTGAGGATAGTAAGCTCTCCCTCTTGGGTAGTTACCGATTTATAGAGATCACTGACCTTGATAGCACTATTTTCTAACATAAATTCCTTCTCGCTTCGTCGCTTAAGCCGATTGGTGCAAGCCGCTTGCCTGCTTGTCTTCTTGATCCCCCAGGCCCATGCTAACCCGATATTGATCTTAGGTGATAGCCTAAGCGCAAGCTACGGCATGGAACAAGACAAGGGCTGGGTGCATCTTTTGCAGCAACAATCCCCCGGTGTCACCATCATCAATGGATCTGTGAGCGGTGAGACTTCGGCCGGCGGTCTGCGCCGACTGCCCGCCCTGCTTGACTCGACCAAGGCCAAGCGAGTCTTTATCGAGCTCGGCGGCAACGATGGCCTGCGCGGATTTTCGCCTAAGCAATTGAAAAATAATCTTACAAAAATGATACTGCTCGCCAAGGACTCAGGCGCCGAGGTGCTGCTCAGCGAGGTAATGGTGCCTCCCAACTATGGTCCGCGCTACGCCAAACAATTTACCCAGGTCTATCAGGAGCTATCGAGCGAGCAAGGGGTCACCTTAGTGCCCTTCTTCATGACAGAGATAGCCATTCATCCCCAGCTGATGCAGGCCGACGGCATACACCCCAACGAAGAGGCACAGCCACAGATCGTCAGCTTTATCCGCCCCTGGCTTATCGATACGCAGCAATCGAGTAAATAGGATCACCTGAGGCACGCATTTGGGCAGCCTATCCCGGTATGCACACCTGTTTGCCCGAGTGATTTATTCTTACGCCAAGTGCTGACAGCTCCCCCTAATTGTACACTTGGCCTTCCCTTCCTGTTTTGCACCAACCTGCGCCCAGATATCTCCCCAAGCCTTGCTTGCTCCAATCCATGCTTGCTCAAGCCCTTTCTTGCTCAAATCCCTGCTTGATCAAGCCCGTGCTAAGTCCCCTTCTGCCTATCGGTGGCTCGCCACAAATTGCCGCAAATGGCTTATAGCCTATATCCAGCCCTACCCGCTAAGCCCCAAGCCCCAAGCCCCAAGCCCCAAGCCCCAAGCAACAGCCCCAAAACAACGGTCCCAAACAACGGCCCCAAGGCTAACGGTTTAGGCTCCCTATCAGGCTTGAATGCTAAAATCAACTCATCCTACCAGTTTGGTGTGGCAAATTTTACCGTTTGATAAATTACACACCTCACTGTTTTCCCTCAATTTTATCTCAAACACCTGTTTAATAAATGTACTAAGCCACTGATTGTTACGGATGTTAATGATTTGTTGGCCAGATTTCACATTGCTTATCTAGTACGCCAGTGCAATCTAGAGTGGGAATAATAAAAATAAGTAGGAGATACTATGTTCAACAAGATGCCTTCGTGGCTGCTCCCAAGTCTAGTGGCCAGTGCAGTGGCCCTCTCCATCACCGCCTGTTCCTCTGATGATGAAGATACCCCTCAAGTAGAAACACCACCTGTTACCACCACACCAACGGATCCCGGCCCAAGCTTTCCGGTCGGCGCCATCATCATCGAAGATGGCGAGAACCTGACCACCCGCATTCAGGAAGCCTTGATCAACGCACAGAGCAATGATGTGATTGTGCTGCCTAAGGGACACTTTAAGATAGAGTCGACCCTGCTGTTTGACGGCGACGTAGACGGTGATGGTGCTTACGCCAAGAACATCACCATCATGGGCTACGGCATGGAAGAGACTGTGCTGGACTTCTCCGAGTCGATCACCGGCGATGGTATCTTCGTGCAGAACGCCGTTAACATCACTATCCAGGATCTGTCGGTCAATGAGGCCAAGAACAACGGCATCAAGCTGAAAAACACCAACGGCATCATCTTGAGACGCCTGGCCACCGTATGGGAAGGTGCGCTGGATGAAGATAACGGCGCCTACGGCCTCTATCCGGTGGAGTGTGAAAACATCCTCATCGAAGACACCTATGTGCGCGGCAGCGCCGATGCCGGTATCTATGTGGGTCAGTCTGAGTACATAGTGGTTCGCCGTAACATCGCCAAGGAAAACGTAGCCGGTATCGAGATTGAAAACTCTAAATACGCCGACGTCTACGACAATGAAGCCATGGGCAACACGGGCGGCATCCTAGTATTCGATCTGCCGATCAACAACCACAGATATGGCTCCAGCGTGCGTATCTTCAACAACAAGGTGTATAACAACAACACCCCTAACTTCGCCAACGCCTCCTCTAACCCTGCCGGGGTACATATCGTGCCGCCGGGCACTGGGGTGATCATCCTCTCCACTAACGATGTCGAGATCTTCAACAACGAGATCACCGGCCACGACACCTTAGGGGTGACCGTATCCAGCTTCTTCATCGCCGAGCCGGATATGACCAGCTTTGTGGGCAACTATGGCCAGCCGGGCCAACCCATAGAAGATGGCTGGCGCCCGACACCACGCAACATCTATCTGCATGACAACGTCATCACAGACTATGGCAAGAAGCCTAATGGCTATCTGATCGAAGATATCATCAAGGCCTACCTGCTGAGCCACGGCGCCTTCCCGGGGATCCTCTACGATGGCCTGGGCGAAATGCTCTCCAACAACGGCACCGCCGCCTATCTGGGGCTTAAGGAGTTGCCTTTTGCCGATGATGGCAGCGACAACATCTGTGCCCGCGATAACGGCGATGTCTCCTTCGGTCGTCTCTATGCCAACAGCAACACAGATATCAGCATCGCCGACGTCCTCTATGAGAAGACCCAGGATAAGATCATGAACTGTGCCCAGGTCAGTTTGCCTGTACATACTGTCACCTTTGGCGATCAGATCTTCGGCTGCGGCGTGGATGACGATGTCGAGGGCTGTGACGGCGGTAACCTGGTCGGTGGTGGCGGCACCATAGGCGAAGGTGAAGGTGGTCTGGTGGGCGATGGTGACCTTAGCCTGTGTAGCACCACCACCCCGGGCGTAAATTGGGATGCCCTGCAGGGCGCCAACTGCCCTAACCTCTCAGACTATCAGCTGTTTGCCGATACTAAGGATCCGAGCACTGGGGCGAACTCAGGCGGCATTCCTTACGATCTCAACACTCAGCTGTTTACCGACTATGCCAGCAAGTATCGCTTCGTCTTCGTGCCAGAGGGCAAGGTGGCCAACTACTCGGCCAACGAGAGCATGGACTTCCCCGTCGGTACTGTGATCACTAAGACCTTCGCCCTGCCAAGCGACACCAGCAAGCGCGGCGTGGCCAACGAGACACTGGTCGAGACCCGACTGTTGATTAAACGCGCCACAGGTTGGTCGGCCCTGCCCTATGTGTTTAACGCAGAGCAGACAGATGCCGTGCTGGCCAAGGCCGGTGCCATCCAGGCCAAGCAGGTGGTTCACAATGGTAAGACGCTGGACTTCGACTATGTGGTCCCCAGCATGAACCAGTGTAAGCAGTGTCACCAGTTCAAGAGTGACGATGCCAGTAACGCGGTATTCGTGCCCATTGGCCCTAAGGCGCGTCATCTGAACAAGGACTACGCCTACAGCGACGGCACCATGAACCAGCTGATGAAGTGGCAGGCCGCCGGTATCTTGCAGGACGTGCCAGACACGGCAAGCATCCCTACAGTCCCCGCCTTCCACGATGGCGACGAGGCTAAGGTGGCTGCCATGACAGATGCCGAGCTGATGCAAACCGCCAAGGGCTACCTGGATATCAACTGCGCCCACTGTCACCGCCCAGAAGGCAACGCCTCTAACACTGGCCTGAAACTGGAGTACTGGCGCACCTACGAGGAGGATAGCGGCTATTCTCACGGTACCTGTAAGTCGCCAATCGCCTATGGCGGTGGCTCGCTGAGCTACGATGTGGTGCCTGGCTCGAGCGAGACCTCTATCCTGCACTTCCGCATGGATAGCACGACACCTGGCGATCGCATGCCAGAGATAGGTCGCAGCCTGTCCCACACCGAAGGCACGGCCTTGATTGCCGAGTGGATCAAGCGATTACCGCTGGCCACTTGCTCTCAATAATCCCAACCCAAGGGCCGCCATCTGGCGGCCCTTTTTCTCACGAGCCGAAACTATGTTAACCAGCCCAGTAAAAGGTTTGCTGCCGCTTTCGAGCCCAGTTTTATTAGCTCTCTTGCTGCTATGCCTCACGGCCTGCGGCGGCAGCGATGACTCCTCGACCAATCAAACAGGCACAGACACCAACCAGCCTGGCACGCCTGTGACCCCGCCGGCGGGCGGAACAGATCCCTCTACGGATATATGCGATAGCCAGGAGGGGGAGATCAACTGGCAGGCGCTGATGGAGCAAGATTGTCAGCTTCTGTCCCAATATCGGCTATTTCAGCAGCCTGATAAACCAACCACAGCTCCTAATGGCCCAAGTTTTAGCTACGAACTCTCCAGCCAGCTGTTTACCGACTACGCCCATAAATACCGTTTCATCTTCCTGCCCGATGGCAGCCAGATCGACTATCACCCGAGCGATACTTTCGACCTGCCGGTAGGCGCCGTGCTGGTTAAGACCTTTGCCCTGCCGAGCGACACCCAGCTCACAGGGGAAGCCTACGAGACCCTGGTCGAAACCCGTCTGCTTATCCACCGCGAGAGCGGCTGGACGGCGCTGCCCTATCTCTGGCAAGGCGGCGAGGCGCGGCTCGCCGTTGCCGGTGCCAATCAGGCCCACAGCCTGACGCGTCAGGGCGAACAGCTCGAATTCACCTACCATGTGCCCAGCCGGGCAGAATGTAAGGTGTGCCATCAACGCGCTGGTGACAATGGCGCCCAGATCTATCCCATAGGCCTCAAGCCCTACCTGCTAAACCATGAAGTTTTAGTCGATAATCAGACGGTGAATCAGCTCGAACATTGGCGCGACCAGGGACGCTTAAACGGCCTACCGGCGGGCGGCGCCCCAGATTCGGCGCCTGCAATCACAGATGAGAGCGTCGAACTGACCATTAGAGCCAAGGGATATTTGGATATCAACTGCGCCCACTGTCACAGGGCCGAAGGCTTTGCCAGCATCTCGGGCCTGCGCCTGGGTTTCTATGTGGATCACACCAGCTATCAATATGGGATCTGTAAGCAGCCACCTGGCTGGGACGGCGGCGAGAAGGGCCTCTCCTACGACATCATCCCCGGCGATGGTGAGCACTCCATCTTGCTCTATCGCCAGATGCTCGATGCCCCCAAAGATCGTATGCCGCCCATAGGCAGAAGCCTAAGCCATGTGGAGGCATTGACCGTGCTGCAAAGCTGGATAGATGGCCTGTCGCCCAGTTTAGGCAACTGCCAGCATGCAGGCTAGATCTTGCGAATAAACTGGCCTGGCGGCAAGCCAAGCCAGTGTTTGAAGCTCTGACGGAAATGGCTCACATCGCCGAAGCCCATGATGTCGGCGATATCCACTATGCTCTTGTCGCCCTGAACGATGAGGCCGATAGCCGTCTGGCAGCGCACCTGATCCACCAGCTTCTGATAGCTGGTGCCGGCACTCGCCAGGTGTCGTCTCAGGGTACGATCACTCATGTTGAGTCTCAGCGCCATCGACTCCAGCTTAGGGTTATTAGGAAAATCCTGGTTTAGGATGGCCAATACCTTCTCGATCAAGGAGGTGTCATGCAGAGCCTGCTCATCAAGTTGCAGCAGAGAGAAGTCATACACAACAGGCAGCGAGAGCATTTCATGGGAGATGGCCCACTCGAAGAACTCGCCGTCGAAATCAACGTCGGCCTGGCAGAACGCCGCCAGGAACTCACTGTCGTGAACCGGGGTGGGCAGCAGCACCCGCTCGAGTGTCACCATCTGGCCCGTGAGCTGACGCGCCAGGGCTAACATGGAGCAGACGCTGTTTTGAAACTGCAGGCTGAAATAGGGCGCCGAGATCTTCGCCGTATTGAGCCAGCGAAAATAGAGGCTTCGCTCGCCATGGCTCACCAGGGTATCGGAGACGCTGCCCACCAGCTCGGGATGGGCGATAACAAACTCAAGGCATTCACCTAAGGTCTGACACTTGGCCAGATAGGGCCAGATAAGCGCCAGCTCTTCCACCCTGTAGGTCTCGCCGAGCCGCGCGCCTATCTGAGGGTCATCGGCTAAGTTCCCCAAAAACGCCATGGCGTAATCCACCTGCCAGACATAGACAAAGTTTAACTTGGCCAGCTCGTTTAGCCCCAGGCCTATCTCCTGACACAGCTGCTCGGCATGATGCTCGCCGTAACGCTCGGCTAGGAAATGAACCAGACTTCTCAGTTCATAGGCGGGATAAGATTGATCGCCAACTTTTAATGTCGCCTGATAGCGGGTATTACTCGTCATCTCATCATTACAACATCCAAGGATAATAGTATTTTGTATAAGATTTTAGGGGCGAGTAAAAGCCCAGTAGGGATAAAAAGTTACAAATATGTAAAAACCCGCCGAGGGCGGGTTTTTATCCGGTGAAAGTCACAAGCCTTAGTTAAGAGGTTGATTCTTTTCCGCCAAGCGATTGAACACGGCATTGACCGCCAGAGAGGCGCTGTGGGCAAGCTTGTCGGCGATCTTCTTCTTCAGCTGATAGCGAACCTTGATCACTGTCTTCTCTTCGGCAAGCTTCATCACCACATCGTCACTGGTAGAGAGGCCATCGACCAGACCAAGATCCAACGCCTGCTGACCATACCAGTGCTCACCGGTCGCCACCTTGGCGATGTCTAGCGTAGGACGGTACTTGCTGATGAAGGCTTTAAACAGTACATGGGTCTCTTCCAGCTCTTCCTGGAACTTCTGTCTTCCTTCGTCGGTATTTTCACCAAACAGGGTCAGGGTACGCTTGAAGTCACCGGCGGTGTGCTGCTCATAATCGATATCATGCTTCTTCAGCAGACGATTGAAGTTAGGGATCTGCGCGACCACGCCGATAGAACCTACGATGGCAAAAGGCGCGGCATAGATGGTATTGGCCACACAGGCCATCATATAGCCGCCGCTCGCGGCCACCTTGTCGACGCAGATGGTCAGTGGGATCTCGGCGCTGCGCAATCTATCGAGCTGGCTCGCCGCCAAGCCATAGCCATGGACCATGCCGCCGCCACTCTCGACATTGACCACCACTTCGTCGCCTTGCTCGGCAATCGCCAGGATGGCGCTGATCTCTTCTCGCAGTGACGCCACCTCATGGGCATCTATGCTGCCCTTGAAGTCGATAACAAATACGCGAGGCGTAGGCGCCGCTTCGCCATCGGCCTTCTCTGCCTTCTCCTTGGCTTTGGCCTCGGCCTTGAGGCCCTTCTCGTAGGCCTTAAACTGCTTCTTGCTCAGCAGTTCTTCCTTTAAGTCGTGTTTGAGTGCCTTAAGATCTTCTGACACATTGGTCAGCTTAAACTCACCCTTATCGGCCTTCTGCTTTACCGCAGATGCCAACACCAGCACCACGACGGCGACGATAGCCACCACTATGGTGACGGCTTTTGCCAGAAAGAGTCCATACTCATACAAAAATTCCAAAATTCAGCTCCGTGATCAGGCCTTTAAAATCTGGCCGCTATTCTATCAGCCCTGAGGGCAATAACAAATCCAGCCATAAAAAAACCCAGCCAGGCTGGGTTTTTATTTAGTCCTTTTTGGATTTAGGCTTAGTTAGCCGGCACCGCGCAAGGCTGAATCACCGAATCATCCTGCACCAGTACGCTCGCCTGGCCCTTACCCGCAGTCAGGGCAAACGCGGCAACTTGCTGCTGCATCTCAACCGTAGCCGCGGCGGCGCTACCATCTGTCACGCCTGGGACCTCACTTGGGCTAATCAGCGAGCTGTGATGACCCTTGCTAAAGCGCACGGCGCCAGAGCCAACTGTCGTGGTATCTATACACTCAAGACCCAGGTTGGCAATCAGCGGCTCGGTACCCGCCACAGGGAACTTGTCTACGCGATTAGGTAGTACCTGATCTCCTAAGTTGCTGCCATCCCCCACGACTTCAATCAGATGTACAGGCAGGCCAGTCGATTTAAGCGTCGCTGCATGGTTGATAGGATCCGCACCATCTACCGCCGTCTGTACCGCGAAGGCGAAGGTTGGAATGAACTCGGCGTACACAGCCTGAACCAGGGCCGCATACTCTGGCGTACCAGGCTCATAACCGGCAACGTTAGCCTCATCCACCAATGCCTTGAAGGTATCGCTGGCGGTTACGTTTTCAAACAGCAGCGGGCCGAAGGTGGCAGAGCCGATGAAGGTGCCCGATAAGCCACCAGTTGGCGCAACCAGAGAAACCGCATTGAGCTTATGCACATAGCTAAGGTCCGCACCGTTAGCCGGATGGCTCAGGCCAGAGTTAGCATAGGTAGCAAAGTCGGTGCCGACGATGGCGCCAAGACTCAGGCCCTGTGCGCTTATTTTGGTGATATCGAACATCTGCGGCATCTGTGCGGCGGCTAGGCCACCGGCAAGCCCGGTGAGGGCGGCGCGAAGCGCCAGATGGTCAACCGTTGCCTGTCTGAAGTTATCACGTACCGCCAGAGTGCTCGCAATGTTAACAAACACCAAGGGGTTACCATTCTTAAACGCATCTGGGTTACCTATCACAGCGCCAAATGCTGGATCTGAAGCCGATACCTCATAGATGCCGTCACCGTTAGCATCGAATGAGCGAGCGCCGTGCAGCGGCATATCGATGGCGATAGTGGCAACGCCCATGGCGGCATAACTACCGGCATAGGCCAGTGACATCTCTTTACCACCGCCTAGGCCATGCATGGCGATGGTAGTCGGCCAACCACCAGTTGGCGGCGTAAAAGGTAATCCCTGAGAGGAGTAGAACTGCGCCAGACGCTCGGCGTTTGGCATAGAGATCAACACAGGGACCTTCTCTGCGCCAGTTGGAGCAGGGATAGGGTTGAACTTAGTCAGGTGCTTGGCCTTATCGGCAGGTGTGCCATCATCGAGTAGCCATGCCTTACCCGCTAACAGGGCAGGATCGGCCAGACCCGCTGCGGGGTCGATACCGTGCGCCACGGCCTGAGCGCCGTAATTTTGCTGACTCAGGGTACCCGATTGCAGGGCTAACAATACGGCTACAGGGCTGTCGCCCAGCGCATGCCAGTTACCGTTAATGCCATTACACATCACAGAGTTACAGGCGCCATAAGTAGGCAGAGTCAGCTCTGCAACATAAACATCGGCCAGGCTAGAGACCACATAGGCCACGCCATCGGCTGGTGTCAGGCCAGCCGCCTGGGCAACTGTGATCCCCAGCGGATGCGGCTGAGGCACAGAGAGAGACGGCGCAAAAGGGGTGCCCTCTTGCAGCATCAGTAGCTTAGTCGTCTCATAGACATCGCTGATCGCCTGGGTAGTAAACAGGCCAGCATAGCTGATAGTCGCGCTATCTACGCCGTGAGCGGCGGCCATGCCCTTCTCATAACTGTTCACCAGCGTTTGCAGCATCAGCTGATCGGGTGTCTGCAGCGGCTTGGTCTCGATATCGAGTTTCAGCGTGGCATAGGTGGTCGACGGCGCAATAGGGCGGCCTGCCGAGTCTTGAATCAGGTCTGTGGTCGCATACACATAAGATTGGCCCGCCTTGAGGGGCTTGAGCGGTACGATAGCGATAGTGTTGCCCGAGGCGCTGGCGACAAAGTCGACGCCAAACTGAAGCTCGTTGCCGATCTTACAGGCCGACACAGATGGCGCAGACTGACACTCGGGATCCGATGATAGCGGACCACCTACAGTGGCTTCGAACATGCGCACCGCGCCAGGCTGGGCCACAGAGGCTGCCGCCAGCGTCAGCATAGTGCCGTCATGGTCGGTAGCAGGTTCAACCGTGATAGAGATGGGAGAGGTGGTCGACCAACCATCAAGCGCGCCCAACGCCATCTGAGGGTCGGTGTAATCGCTTGAGCCGTCGGCTTTTTCGCCCGGCATGGTCAGGGTACCGTCGGTGGTGCCACTAAAGAGTAGATCGTTGGGTAATGGTACCTTGCTGTTAGCAGGATCGAATACCATGTGTGAAAGAGGGATTAGCGGCTCAGTCTTCTCTGCGAGTTGATCGACGCTATCTTCGCTACAACCAGCCACTCCCAATGCGGATGCAATTGCGACACCCAAAAAGAGTCTTTTCATCTTTTTTCCCCAAATCTTGTTGTAATAATTTTGTTTTCCCCAAAAATTGGTCACAATAGTCTTCCTTGTGTGACCAATAGGACTTTTAGTGTCCTTATGGCTACTCAAGTTAACGCAAAATTATTGAGTTAGCTACAATTTTGTCACACACAAACAACAGAACGATGGTCATTAATCAGTCATTTGTTTTAAACATTCGTTTCAGGCTCAAATAAATCATAGAAATGGCGGGGAATTCCGCTAACAGGAAAAATTGACTCATGTTGGAATATCAGGCAGCAAAAGATTTACTTAAAGATAAAACGATACTGGTCACAGGCGCCGGAGATGGTATTGGTCGCGCCGCTGCTCTGGCCTACGCTGAACATGGTGCCACGGTGATCTTGCTGGGCAAGACAGTCAAGAAACTGGAAGCCGTCTATGATGAGATAGAACAGGCCGGCTACCCTACCCCCGCTATCGTGCCACTCGATCTCAAAGGCGCCACAGAGCAAAACTATCAGGACATGGCCGAAACCATAGAGCAGCAGTTTGGTCACCTCGACGGCCTGCTGCACAACGCCAGCCTGCTGGGCGTGTTAGGCCCGTTCGAACATATCTCGATGGATTCGGTCAAGGAAGTGCTACAGGTTAACCTGGTCGCCGAGATCATGATGACCAAGGCGCTGCTTCCCGTGATGAAGAAAGCTCCTGCTGCCTCTATCCTGTTCACCTCCAGCAGCGTTGGCCGTCAGGGACGCGCCTTCTGGGGCGAGTATGCCATCTCAAAATTTGCCACCGAAGGCATGATGCAGTCTCTGGCCCACGAATATGAAGACAGCAACCTGAGAGTCAACAGCATCAATCCTGGCGCCACCCGCACCAAGATGCGCGCCAATGCCTACCCTGCCGAGAACCCACAGGATCTCAAGGCGCCAGAAGAGATCATGGCGACCTATCTCTACCTCATGGGTGACGATGCTAAAGGCGTCACGGGCCAGCAGTTTAACGCCCAGTAGTTTAAGGCAGGTAGCTTAAAGCTCGGTGGTTTAAGCCTCAGTCATCAGAAACGCGCCCGCTTTAATGGGCGTGTTTCACTTTTTATCAGTAAGATGACCAGCAGAAGCGAGACACAAAAAAGGGAAGCATCTGCTTCCCTTTTCTAATCACAATCAATAATGTCTGAGCAATTACTTGTACTTGCGCATGACCAGGGTAGCGTTTGTGCCGCCGAAGCCGAAGCTATTGCTCATGATAGTGTTAAGCTCGGCATCGCGATATTCGGTCACGATAGGCATACCTTGAGCCTTCTCGTCGAGAGTATCGATGTTGATGCTTGGTGCGATGAAGCTGTTCTCCATCATGATCAGGCTGTAGATCGCCTCATGCACACCCGCGGCGCCCAGAGCGTGACCAGTCAAAGACTTGGTCGATGCGATAGCAGGCAGGTTGTCACCGAAGGTTTCGGCCAAGGCTTCCAGCTCACGCATGTCGCCAACAGGCGTTGAAGTACCATGGGTGTTTATGTAGTCGATTGGTGTGTCTACACCTTCGAGGGCCATCTTCATGCAACGCACCGCGCCTTCGCCAGATGGTGCAACCATGTCGTAACCATCTGAAGATGCGCCGTAACCTATCACTTCGGCATAGATCTTAGCGCCACGAGCGAGCGCATGCTCAAGCTCTTCGACAACCACGATTCCGCCGCCACCAGAGATAACGAAACCATCACGGTCCGCATCATAGGTACGAGAAGCCTTCTCAGGGCAATCGTTATACTTAGTCGACAGTGCGCCCATGGCGTCGAAGCCCATGGTCAGGGTCCAATCCACCTCTTCTGCACCACCGGCGAAGACCATGTCTTGCTTACCCATCTGAATCAACTCGACCGCATGGCCGATACAGTGAGCACTGGTGGCACAAGCCGAACTGATTGAGTAGTTCATGCCCTTGATCTTAAATGGCGTGGCCAAACAGGCGCTAGCCGTGCTCGACATGATGCGTGGCACGATATAAGGACCAACGCGCTTCACACCTTTCTCACGCAGAGTATCGGCAGCCTGAACCTGGTTAGCCGATGACGCGCCGCCAGTACCGGCAATGATACCGACGCGGTGATTTGAATATTGTTCTTCGGTGAGGCCAGCATCGGCTATCGCTTGCTCCATGGCAATATAAGCGTATGCGGCTGCATCACCCATAAAACGTAATGCTTTACGGTCGATATGTTCTTTAGGGTCTAACTTAATGTCGCCCCAAACATGGCTACGAAGCTTCATTTCTTCAAACTGATCTGAGTGGGTAATACCACTGCGACCCGCTTTGAGTGACTCGGTGACTTCTTGCTTGTTGTTACCGATACTTGACACTATGCCAAGGCCGGTGATCACGACTCTTTTCATTATTTACTATCCATTCCGTACGTCTAGTACCAATTTAGCTGCGCCAATAGTATCGCTTTTACTGCATTTAAGTGGTCAGCTTTCCATAAAGGCAGGTAAAATAATGCCTAATATCCCCTTGAGAGTAAATTCATTGGCCACCGAACACCCGAATAACGCACAAAATAATGACAAAATGCCTACATTCGACGCAATTTTCAGCCATTTATCGCCGGTAAAGAGTCAAAACTCTCACCAAATTATCGCCCTACTCCCAAGCAGTGATGCCAACTGGCCAGCCGCGCTTATAACAGAGCGACTAACACAAGCCGGTTCAAAGCAGCACCTTCAAAAGCAGCACCTTCAACTACACCTGTTCGCCCAGCATCAGGCAAGCTGGCTTAAGGCCCTTGCCGAGAGTGAAACCCTGGCGTCACCAGCCAAAGAACAAATTAAGGCAATTTACGACGCTCGGGTGTCGGGCTGTCACAGGCTCAAGCTGGTAAATGCGCGGCTTATCATAGACATCCATCTTGGCGATCCGCTTACCCAACTCAAAGACTTAGTGTCCCCAAACCTAGCAAGTCAAGCCATCCAAAGCTGGCTGGCCGATACCCAGGCTACCGATGAGGCGCTTATCTGGCAGATGGCGCGCCTCAGCCAAGATAACGCCGACCTGCTCCTTCTCGAGAATAGCGACGTCAATCTAGACGAGACTTCAGATAACGCCAATACAAACTTACTGACCCAGTTGATCATCAAGGCGGGTTTTACCTGCTATCGCCTTAACTTATCTCCAGAAGATGACCTGCTCGTGACTCTACTCGAAAAACCAAGTCTAGCGTCGCAGGATATCGCCATGGTGGAGCGGCGCGCTCTTAGGCGCCAACAATTAGATCAGTTTGCCTTCAACCCCTTAACACAAGGTCGTGAAGGAGAAATCGCCATCATAGGTGGTGGGGTCGCCAGCACGAACCTGGCGCTATCGCTGGCTGAGCGCGGCAAAAAGGTTAGCTTCTTCTGTATGGATAAGGCGCCGGGCGAGCAAGCCTCGGGCAATAAACAGGGCGCCATCTATCCCCTGCTCACCCCAGAGCATGGCAGCCTGAGTCACTATTTTCTGCAGGGTTACCTCTTTAGTCGTCAAAGGATCAAGCAGCTCCTTGAGGCGGGCCATGAGATCCCCCATGATTTTTGCGGCGTGCTGCAGACCGGCCACGATGAGCGCAGCCATAAGCGCCTCGCCAAGATAATCAATGCTCAGCCCTGGGCCGAATCTATTGCACGCCCCGTCGATGCAACCCAGGCCTCGGCGCTCGCCGGGGTCACCATAGAACACCAGGGGATCTACTATCCGCTCGCAGGCTGGGTGTCGCCCCAAGCCTTTACCCGCGCGGCCATCAGCCAGGCCGAGCAGTTAGGTAAACAGACCAGCCACTACCAATGCCAAATCACGGCGATTAGATTCGTAAACCAGCAGTGGTATCTCAGCGCCATTCAAGATGCTCAAGAAGTCGAATTGGGCCCCTTTGCCAATCTGGTGCTGGCCAATGGCCGCCACCTGACCGACTTTGCGCAAACCGCCCACTTACCCATCAGCGGTTTTCGTGGTCAGGTCAGCCATATCCCGGCAAGAGCGCCACTTAAGGATCTTAAGACGGTGCTCTGCGCCCACGGCTACCTAACCCCTGCCCACGATAAGCTGCACTGCACAGGGGCCAGCTATGTGAAAGACGCCAGCAATCTCGACTACAGCGCGGTGGAGCAGGTGGAGAATTTAGACAAGATCCGCACAAGCTACGGCGGCGAGTGGACCAAGGCGGTAGATATTACAGGCCATAGCGCTCGCGTAGGTGTGCGTATGGTCACACGGGATCATGCCCCCATGATGGGCTGTGCACCCGACTTTGAGGCGATATCGGCAACCTATCTCAACCATCAGCAAACCAAGAAGAGTACCAAGGAGAGCGCCAAGTGTTGGCAGGTGACTCCAGCCCCCGTTCATCAGGGACTGTTTATTCTCGGAGGACTTGGATCGCGGGGCCTCACCTCTGGCCCGCTGGCGGCAGAGATCTTAGCCGCCCAGCTTTGCGGCGAGCTCCTGCCCGCCACTCAGGATATATTAGCCCTGCTCAACCCCAACCGCATGTGGATGCGAAAGCTGATTAAGGGAAAGGCGCTGTAAGCGCTAACTTGAGAGATTAGGGGTAAGCAATGAGTACCAAGGGCTAGTAGTTAAGCCCTTGGTAAGTGATCCACCAGATGAGTTAGGCTTTGACCCTGACGCGGTTGTTGGTGTCGCGACTGGCACGAATGAGGTCATCGCCCGAGAGATGCTCCCCCTTGGCCAACCTGTCATAAAGCAGTACATTGACCGAGGAGGCCAGATTCATACAGCCCACGGTCGGGACATAGACCACCTCATCGGCGCAATCGATAAGCGCCTGATCTAGGGTGCCATCTTCAGGGCCGAATAGGTAAATCGCCTTCTGCGGATGGCTAAAGGCTGGCAATGGCGTGGCGCCTTCCACCAGATCGACGCAGATCACCTTGGTATCGGCATCGAGTGAGTCAAGCAGCGACTCTACGCCATTGAGGGGAATATGCTGACTCACCCGCTTGGTGTCGGTATTGTACTGCTCGCCCCTGTGCTGGGCGGCCAGCGCATAACGTTTACCCGTGTAACGCACCTCATCGGCGCGATAACAGCCGGCGGCGCGCATCACGCCGCCCACGTTCGTCGGGCTCTTTGGGTTTTGCAGCCCAATGATCACCTTGCTTGCATTAGCCATGACTAGGCGTTTGCTACCTGAGCTATCTTCTCGCGCAGCTCAGCCCAGGCATTAACCACCAGGGCAAGATCGGCAGGCTCGAGCTCAGACTTGGCCGTTTCCAGACAGACCTGCATCTTAGCCTCCAGCGCCTCGCTGTCTTGCACCGTTTCCTGCTCGAGCTCTGACAGCACCACGGCCACATGCCCCTGTAGGTAACCACTGGCAAAGAGTTGGTCGTCATCACCACCTGCTACCTTGGTGGCGATCCACTCGTCTAATGCTTGCTCATACTGCTCTAACATTGTGTCTCCAATTGTCATCTTGCTACTCAGGCTGCCCAATTACATCTGGGCTGACTAAATCTAGGCTGATTAGGTCAGGATTAGCCACCTGATACATCACATAATCGTGGTAGCCGGTCACGACTTTATAATAACCACATAATTCGCTGTCTAACTCTGGGTCGCCACTATCCACAATTAAGGGCCGACCTTCAAGTGCTTTTAACTTAGTTTTTGTCGCCAGGATGATAATATTCTCTTTGCCCACCTGACGAATAAGCGCCGGCGACAACTGTTGGTTGCCCCGCCCCAGGATATGCCCCTGGCCGCCGATGAGGGTGATCACTAACTTACACTCACGGCCTAAGGTTGCCTCGAGCAGTGCTTTAGCGCTGAGATCGCTGGCAAGCAGCTCACCCGCGTCAATCAAATCCACCCCGAGCAGAGTGTTATCCAGCCCAAGTTCCTCCATCACGGCGGCGACTGTGCTGCCCGAGCCCATGATGGCGAGCCCATCGTCTATCTGCTCAATCGCTTCGGCGGCGATATCCGCCAGCACCAGCTCGTCGACCTCTTTGCCGCCCATCTTGACCGCCTGAATGTAGCGGGGCTCGGCAGGCACCTGCATCTCGCCGAATCGGCGCGCCCTTACCACTCCTTGCCTGAAGGCCACCTCGTCGATATCCATCACATCGGCGGACATCAGGCTCACCAAAGCCCCCTCGAGCAGCAATTTGACCACCATGCCCGAGGCGTGCGGCGTGATGCCATAGACACCCGAATGAATCTTCACCCCGGCCGGCACACCCAGCACAGGCTGAGCCTCATCGACCACCTCAAACAGATCACGCGCCGTGCCGTCGCCACCGGCAAACAGCAAGAGATCCACGCCTGCGGCCTGCAGCGCCTTGGCGGCGGCTTGGGTATCGCTGGCCGCGGTGGTATCACCCGCCTGATAAACCACCTGATGATTAAATCCCATCTTCGCGGCTAAATCGGCGCCCATGGCACCGGATGCGGAAACGACAATGATCTTATCCAGATAAGGTTTAATCACCTCTAGCGCCTGGGCCATTCTCAGATGAGCCTTAGGCTCGGCGCCGCGGGCTATCGCCTCATCTGCCACGCCATCGCTACCCTTGAGAGCCACACTCCCCCCAAGGCCTGCCAGAGGATTGATGATCACGCCGAGGCGAAATGTCTGTTTCATGGATATTTCCTTATCATCTCTTATTGTTTTGCAATTTCGCGCGCCTTAGGGATTAACAGTACCGCAAGCATGGACAGCAGAGCACAAACGGCGGCCGCCAACCAACTCAGCCAAGCCTGGGAACCATCGCCCCAGATAAAGCCGCACAGCCAGGTGCCCAGCGCGCCGCCGACACCGAAACTCAGGCTGGCATAAAGCGCCTGCCCCTTACTGCGGTGGCGCACGTCGAATCTTTGATGAACGAACTGAATCGAGGCCGCATGCACCAGACCAAAGGTGAAGGCATGCAGCAGCTGACTAACCCCGAGCCATATCATGTTGCTGGCGCAAAAGGCCATGAGTAGCCACCGCACCGCCGTGAAGCCGATAGAGATCACCAGCAAGGCACTGACCCCATATCGACCCAACAATCTTGGTGCAAACATAAACATGACAATCTCGGCCAGCACCCCAAGAGCGACATAGATGCCGGCGCTGGACTCGCTGTAACCCACCTGTTTAAGGTAAAGCACAAAAAAGCCGTAGAAAGGTCCGGCGCTCATCTGCAGCAACATGGCCGATAGCAAGAACCAGACGATACCCGCATCTAGCTTTAGAGGTGTGGGCACCTGACTCTTATCGACCTTCACCCGGGTACTTGGCAGAGACAGGGAGCAGCCCAGCAAGCCAAGGAACAGAGCCAGGCCGACGAAGGGCAAGATCTCTGTGCCGAACTGGCTGATGGCAAAGCCTACGCTGACCACGAACACCAGATAACCCAGGCTGCCGAAGCTGCGGATCTTACCATAGCCCCCGGTGTTCTCCCCCAGGGTCTCTAGGGTGATCACCTCAAGCTGGGCCAAGATAGCGTTCCAGAAGAAGGTATAGATGCTGAGGCTGATGGCCAGATAGACAAAGCCACCGTGATAGAAGAAGCTCATGAAGGTGACCGCCGAACATGCCGCCCCCATCTTCACCAGCTGGCCACGCATGCCCGTCTTATCGGCCACCATGGCCCAGATATTCGGGGCTATGATGCGCGTAGCCATCAGGATGGCGAGCAAAAAGCCAATCTGCTGAGCATCGAAGCCCCGGTTCTCGAAGAAGACCCCGAGATAAGGCACCAGCACGCCGAGGATCGCGAAGAAGAAAAAGTAACAGGCGCTAATCCAATGCAGTTGGTGTTGTGGATCAGGCTGTTGCATGCCGTTAGGAGACATACTCGTAGATGACTGGGCGTTGGACGACATTTGTGTAGGGCTATTCCTATGTGTAGAGCGATTTCTAGCAGGGTTACTATCTGCTCTCGAGGTGACTCGGAGCGACTTCTTATAATGACTTTTTATTCTGACTGGAACCCATTGCATTAATGGGCTCCATAAAAGAAGGCACAATACTGTGCCCTCTTTTTCGCTCAATTGCGTCTTACTTCATCCCTATCACAGGGGTAATGCTCTCGACATTCATGTTTTGTGCCCTGTGCCTGAGGAGATGGTCCATCAGGACGATAGCCAACATGGCCTCGGCGATCGGCACGGCGCGAATCCCCACACAGGGATCGTGACGCCCCTTGGTAACCACCTCGGCGCGCTCACCCTGCACCGTCATGCTCTCACCCGGCACGCTGATGCTGGAAGTCGGCTTCATGGCGATATGCGCAACGATAGGCTGACCCGACGAGATCCCGCCAAGAATACCGCCCGCATGGTTAGAGGCGAACCCGTCTGGCGACATCAGATCTCTGTGCTCGGAGCCCTTCTGGTTTACCACGGCAAAGCCATCACCAATCTCCACCCCTTTGACGGCGTTGATCCCCATCAGGGCGTGAGCGATATCGGCATCGAGGCGGTCGAAAACCGGCTCACCCAGTCCCACAGGCACATTGGTCGCCACCACAGACACCTTAGCGCCTATGGAGTCACCGCTCTTTTTAAGCTCTCGCATATACTCGTCGAGTTGCTCGAGCTTGCTGGCATCGGGAAAGAAGAAGGCATTCTGCTCAACCTGATCAAAATCCAGCGTCTCGGCGCAGATAGGCCCAAGTTGTGACAGATAACCCTTGATCTCTATGCCATGCACCTGTTTTAGATACTTCTTGGCCACAGCGCCGGCTGCCACACGCATGGCGGTTTCCCGCGCCGATGAGCGCCCGCCACCGCGATAATCACGCAGGCCATACTTTTGCTGGTAGGTATAGTCGGCATGGCCCGGACGGAACTGATCTTTGATGTTGGAGTAATCCTGGCTACGCTGATCGGTATTCTCGATCACTAAGCCGATAGAGGTACCGGTAGTTTGCCCCTCGAACACACCCGAGAGGATCTTCACCTGATCGGGCTCGCGTCTGGCTGTGGTATAACGCGAGGTGCCCGGACGGCGCCTGTCGAGATCATGCTGCATATCGGCTTCATCGATCGCCAGACCCGGAGGGCAGCCATCGATAATACAACCTAAGGCTTTACCATGGCTCTCACCAAAAGTCGTCACCACAAAATTTTGACCGATACTGTTACCCGACATTCGCTTACTTCACCTCTACTTGATTATTTGCCTCAGCATAACCTAAAGCCGCCACTGGCTATATTCCTAAATCGGCTTAGTCATTCTAAGCCGACAAAACATTGGCCAATCAGACTCTAGCCGACCATACATTATTCACTATCTTTGTAGATGGCGAAAAGTGATTCATTTTCAACTAACTGATCGCGAGTCAGCACAAACACGCCGTCACCACCATGTTCGAAGTTAACCCAGGTAAATGGCACCTCGGGGAACTGTTCCACAAGGTGAACCATAGAATTACCCACCTCGACCACCAGCAGACCATCTTGAGTCAGGTAATCCGCCGCATTGGCAAGGATGCGCTTGGTGAGATCCAAACCATCGCGACCCGAGGCTAAGCCTAGCTCTGGCTCATGATGATATTCCTCTGGCATGTCACCGATATCTTCGGCGTCCACGTAAGGCGGATTAGAGACAATCAGATCGTATTGCGGCCCCTTAGGGATGGCGGCAAACATGTCAGACTCGATAGGGAATACCCTGTCCATCACCCCTAATGATTCAATGTTGATCTGCGCCACTTCCAGGGCATCGCTGCTGATGTCGATAGCATCGACCTCGGCATCTTCAAACTCATAGGCACAGGCGATAGCGATACAGGCGCTGCCGGTACAGAGATCCAGAATACGGTTGACCGGCTTGTTATAGAGCCAAGGGCTGAAACGATTGGCGATCATCTCGGCGATCGGCGAGCGCGGCACCAACACCCTGTCGTCCACATAGAACTCCAGGCCAGCAAAGAAGGCGCGGTTGGTCAAATAAGGCACGGGCAGACGCTCGCGTACCCGGCGAATGATGAGCTCGACAATCTTATGCTTTTCACTGCTGGTGAGATTGCTATGGATCACCTGCTGACCAATCTCTTCTGGCAAATGCAGCGCATGGAACACGAGAGCGATGGCTTCATCCCAAGCGTTATCGGTACCATGACCATAGTAGATATTGGCATCGTTAAAGCGGCTTACCGCCCAACGTAACATATCGCCGATTGTACGTAATTCCGTCACGGCTTCATCAACAAAAATCTTGTCCAAAACTGGCTCCCGCTAGATAGTTCCGCCTCATTGTAACTGAACTCTATTCATATGGCATCGGATTCAATAAAATAGCGCCATGAATAAAGAAAATGATGATGAATTGGCGCTTTTTTCGGCGTTAACCAAAGGGATAAAGCCGCTTAAACAGGATAAGCGTCATTTCGCCGCGCCGCAAAAACCAAAGCGAGAGCTGGAGATAGCCACCACCCAGCTGCACGCCGACAGCTATTTTTCCGATACCTACCAGCCCCTGCTGCCCCTAGAGGGTGCCATGCGCTGGTCGCGAGAAGATGTCGACAGCCACGAACTCAAACGGCTCAGACGCGGCGACTATCAGCCGGATCTGCTGCTGGACTTACACGGCATGCGCCAAACCGAGGCCAAACTTGAACTTGCGGCCCTAATCCAGGCCTGTGTTAAACAGCACAGCCACTGCTGCTGCGTGATGCATGGCCATGGCACTGGCATCTTAAAACAGAATCTTCCCATGTGGCTGGCCCAGCACCCTCAAGTTAAGGCCTTTCACAAGGCGCCTAAGGAATGGGGCGGCGATGCAGCCCTCCTGGTGTTGATTGACGTTGGCGAATTGCCGAGCTGGGATTAATCCTTTGTCTTTTGGGAATGTGGCCAGCGGAAACGATGAAGCTCACTGCTTAATTGACGAGATGAGTGAAGTGCCGCCTTCTTATTTCAGTAGAGATCAAAAAGGACGCCTTGGCGTCCTTTTGTTTATGTAGTCAACGGTTACGCAAATGCGTTAATGCATTTTTCTCTGAGTTAGCTCACCGTGTGAGGGGTGTGCTGCCAGCTGAGCGAGCCACGCTCGCCATGACGGTCGATCAGGGTCACACCTGAGGTGGCAAACAGCGGCGGCTCTATACCAGGCACCAACTCGCTTACCATATAACCCAACAGCGGCATGTGGGCAATCACTAACACACTGTCCGCCTTATACTGTTCGGCGTAGGCCAGGGTCAGATCGGCGGCCAGAGTCGGCTCGGCCGATGGAGTCAGCTCGTCTAATACCAGCCACTTTCTCGGTTCGGGGAAGTGCTTACTCACTTCCTGCCATGTTTGCTGCGCACGCAGATAGGGACTCACCAACACGAGATCGAACTCGGTCACATCACGGGCCAGCCAATTACTCATCAATTCAGTCTGATAACGGCCGATTTCTGTCAGTACTCGTTCTCGATCTGAGTGGGCGTGATAACCCGCCTCGCCATGTCGCATCAAATATAGCTTCATACTACTCTCGCTATGATTATTCTTGTTCTACTATGAATTGTAGCGTTAAAGTGCAGCGCAACAAACCTTAACCCTGTTATTAATTAGTCGAATAATGGATAAGATATTTGCCAAAGTCTTTTTTGAGGCTCAATATGTAGGCTTACCGCTTTAGTCGCCTAAACTCCGATGAATATCATACGTTTGTCCAGCATAAGGATGGAGCCAGCCATTGCAAACATCTATGCCGATCACTAAAAGCCCCAACGATCATCGCCAGTATCAGTATCTGCAGCTGGACAACGGGCTACGTGTATTGCTAGTGGAAGATCTCCAGGCGCAACAGGCCGCGGCATCGATGGCAGTCAACGTCGGCCATTTTGACGATCCCGCTTCGCGCCCCGGCATGGCGCATTTTCTCGAGCATATGTTGTTTCTGGGCACGGAAAAATACCCCAAGTCTGGCGAATACCATGCCTTCATCAATCAACACGGCGGCAGCAACAACGCCTGGACAGGCACGGAGCAGACCAACTTCTTCTTCTCCATCGACGCCGAGGTGTTCGAGGAGTCGCTGGATCGCTTCAGCCAGTTTTTTATCGCGCCCTGCTTCGATCTTGAGCTGGTCGATAGAGAGCGTCATGCCATCGAGTCCGAATTTAGCCTCAAGCTCAAAGATGATATCCGCCGCACCTATCAGGTTCAGAAGGAAACGGTTAATCCGGCTCATCCCTTTTCAAAGTTTTCGGTTGGCAATCTCAAGACCTTAGACGGCGATGAGAAAACACTGAGGCAAGAGCTGCTGGATTTCTATCAGACCCATTACAGCGCCAACCTGATGACCCTGTGTCTGGTAGCACCCTTACCACTAGATGAACTCTTGGCATTGGCCGAGAGCTATTTTGTGCCGATTGAAAACCGCAAGCTGGCAAAGCAATACCCAAATGTGGCCATCTATGAAGCGGCTCAGCTTGGCCAGCAGATCAACATAGTACCGCTGAAAGAGCAGCGCCGCGTGGCGATCACCTTTCCTCTACCCGCCATCGACCGCTTCTACAAGCGCAAGCCGCTGACCTTTATCAGTCATCTATTGGGCTATGAGGGCAAAGGCAGCCTGCTGAGTCACCTAAAGGATCAGGGACTGGCCATCAATCTCTCGGCCGGTGGCGGGGTCAATGGCTATAACTTTAAAGATTATAACATTAGCATCCAGCTGACCGAGAAAGGCCTGCTACAGCTCGATGATGTGATTCAGGCGAGCTTCGAATACCTGAAACTCATTAAGACCCAGGGCATGCAGGCCTGGCGCTATCAAGAGCGAGCCAACCTGCTCAAGCTTGCCTTCAAATATCAGGAACAGATAAAACCACTGGATCTGGCCAGTCATCTCAGCATCAATATGCACCACTACGAGGTATCTGATCTCATCTATGGTGACTATCGCATGGATGGTTTGGATGTAGCTCAGGTCACCGAATTGCTGGACCTGATGAGCCCGGATAATTTGCGTATTCAGCTGATCTCACCTGATTTAGACACAGAGAAACAGGCCGCCTGGTATCACTCACCCTATCAGATGAAGCCCATAGATGCACAGCGACTCAAGCATTGGCGCGAGCCTGAGATTCGAGAGGCACTTAAACTGCCGGAGCCTAACCCCTTTATTATCGAAGACTCGATCGCCAGAGACGTTAAGAGTGACCATCCGGTGCCTGTCGTCGTCTGTCAGGAAACCGGCTATCGTATTTGGCACAAGAAAGATGACGAATTTAACGTACCTAAGGGGCATATGTACTTGTCCCTGGATTCACACCAGGCCGCCACAACCCCAAAACACGCGGCGCTGACCCGCCTCTACGTGGAGATGTTGCTCGATTATCTGACCGAGTTTACCTATCCGGCCGAAGTCGCAGGGCTCAGCTACAACATCTACCCTCACCAGGGGGGGATCACTCTGCATCTGACCGGATTAACCGGTAAACAAGAGGCTCTGCTGTCACTGCTGATCAACAAAGCCAGAGAACGTAACTTTACCCAGGACAGGTTTAAGCAGATAAAGAAACAGATCCTACGCAACTGGTTTAACCAGAGCCGCGCAAAGCCCATCTCTCAGCTATTTACCAGCCTGACGGTGACGCTGCAGAAACGCAGTTTCGAGCCGCAACGTATGGCTGAGGAGCTAGAAGACATTACCCTGGACGACCTTCACAACCATGTTCGGGCCTTCTATGAGAAGATCCATCTCGAGGGTCTTGTCTATGGCGACTGGCTGACCGAAGAGGCTCAGGCCCTGGGTAAACGGTTAGATCACATACTCTCATTGGTCTCCTCACCCAGCGGTGAGTCCGAACGAGAGCTGATAAAACTTGAAAATGTCGGCACCCTGATGCGTGAGGTCAGCGTCAATCATCAGGACAGCAGCATCATAGTCTACTACCAATCGGCCCAGGCAACGCCGCTAAAGATGGCGCTGTTCAGCCTGTTAAATCACACCATGTCCTCGACCTTCTTCCACGAGCTGAGAACCAAGCGTCAGCTAGGTTACATGGTGGGCACAGGTTATCTGCCGCTGAATCGTTATCCTGGGATGATCTTCTATGTACAGTCCCCCACTGCCGGCCCCCTGAAGCTACTGGAGGCCATAGATGAGTTTATTGCCGACTTTAACTACGCCGTCATGCAGATTACCAATGATCAATGGGAACTCACCAAGCAAGGGTTGATCAACCAGATCATGGAACACGACCCCAACCTTAAGACCCGGGGGCAGAGATATTGGTCGAGCATAGGAAACAAAGACTACGACTTTAATCAGCGAGAACTGGTTGCCGAGCAAATTGGCGAACTCACCCGTTCTGATCTGATTAAGTTTATGATGCAGAAGATGCGCACCAAACACGGCGACCGCCTGATCCTCTTCACCACAGGAGAGCAACACAGAAATCAAGACCAGCTAACCTCAGACAATATGATCACAGATCTGAGGAGCTTTAAACAGCGAGCCGCCAAGTTTAGCTATTAGGCCAACGCCCTTCCCTAGAGTCTGGCAGCTTAATGTTTAAGGATTTGCAGTTTGGGCTTTGGGCTTTGAACCTAAATAGCCACAGTGTTAAGACACTTTACTTGAGGTAGCGTTCTTCTAATAGTGTGCTAAAGAGCTTTTTCTTGCTGGATACTAGTTCACTCTGCGTGTTTAAGATTGAGTTGCTAGCCTCAGTACTTGATACATTCGTCCTAATCCTTTGGTGAGTCCTTTGATTAGTTCTTGTGTTTTAAGCGCTACCCCCCTATCTGACCGACTATGAGACTACAGGGTAGAATCGTTAACAGATCGAACCTGCTTTTACCTCACTGCGCCGAGCCTACATTCCCCCAACGCCAGTACACTGATTCTTAGCGTCTTTTTTGCTTCAATCGCTAAAATACGCGATATAGTACAAACGCCTGATTGGTTCCCACACAACAGACAAAGCCAGATCGCGAAGAAGATTTAGCAGTACAAAACCCTAAAATACAATGAAAATGAAAGTAATTTGCAAACAAGAAAATTCAGTGTTCTTTTGACAAATCCCCCTATTTCTGAATAAAGTAGGTTAAATAACTGTTGCCTATGCATTATTGGCTAATAATCAAACTAATAATTATGCCTAAAATCCTCTCAAGATTGCTACTCTCACTGCTAATGGCCCTGACCGTATCGGGAAGCCTTTTGGCCGAAGAAAAGCTTTACTCCCCGACACTTTTAAAAACTAAGACCTACAGTATTTCTGATGGATTATCTCAGATAGATGTGACATCCATAGAAGAGGGTAATAGTGGTCATATATGGATTGGAACGGTTAACGGTTTAAATCGGTTTGATGGTAAACAATTTAAACATTATTTTGCAGATGAGTTTTCGGGATTACCCAGCTCATTTATTCGAAGTCTGATGCAAACAAAAACGTCACTTCTAGTTGGAACTGATAAAGGTTTAGTACAATATAACCAGGCTGATGATTCATTTAAAAAGGTCATTGCTCTATCCGACATTGGAGATAAAGCAATCTGGTCTATCAGTAGAGTTGATCAGGGATACGCATTAGCCACAGATGAAACAGTATATATTTTAAACGACAACCTTAGCATTGTTAAAAAATATACTGGTAAATTTAACGGAATCAAGAAAACAATTAAGTTTAACAAAAATTATTACATCAGAGAATATGATGGAAAAGTTGTAAATATTGACAAAGAAAATGTAATTGCAAAACAAACCAACGATCTTTCTATCGTCGATGGCAATTTATTAATTTACACAGATAATGGCACATACAGCGTTCAACAAGACAATGTTATAAAAATCAACAACAAGATAATTAGACTAGCGAACAAACAAATTGGAAAAAATATATTCTTAGATTCAGAAAACAACATTTTCTTAGACAAAGTGAATCTTGGAAGAATAACTTCCCCCTCTGTAAACGCTATTTTTTCTGGAAGGAACAATATATACGCCTCAATAAAAAGCTCAGGATTTGAAGTAATCCCAAAACATTTAAACACAGTTTCTCAAGTTGATTTTGACGAAGAGTTTGGGAATATTTGGTCAATATCAAGTGATAATCAATCTAAAATAGCAATAAGTACAGACTCTAAGTATATATATATCTACGACTTGTCTTTTAATAATAAAGTACAAGTCAACAGTGACATTGAAGGTCCTAAGTCAATTTTAATAAAAAATGACAGTCTATACATCGGCAGCAATTTAGGCATATACGCTATAGATCTAACAAATCACAGCATCAAAAAAATAAATAAAAACAGTGTATTTACAATAAAGTTTGATTCAGAGCAAGAGCGGATTTTAGCGGGAACGCCATCAGGGGAGTTAATAACTATTGACCTGAAAGACTACTCGTCTAGAGAAGTGCTTATCGACAAAGGCAATCCAATATTCGATATTTTAGTCGATGACAATGATATTTATGTGGCTACACAAGGTGGTTTACACAAGGTGATAAACCAGAGTGTCACCAACCTGTATAAAAATAACTTTGTAGTTAGTTTGAGCGACTCAGGGAACAACATATTCTTTGGAACAAGCAGCTCCTTGAAAAGTTACAATAAAGCATCAGGAAAAATCCAAACAGTCTACAACAATAAGAAACCGATATTCTCTACCACTATAATTGACAACTTGTTATTTGCAGCCTCAATAAAAGAGGTTGTTGTAATAGACATACTGACAAACAAAATATTTAGTCTGACTGACAAATATGGAAGTCAAGATGAGTACAATGCACAATCTGCACTTAAACTAGCTAATCACCTTTATCTAGGTGGGATATCAGGCCTCAGTGAAATATCCTCTGAAAAGTTAAAAGATTTGATCGACTCTGCCCCGACTCCAACGGCTGACTTAGACGATCTTTTAATCTTCAACTTACCAGAGAGTATTACAGGCAATGTTTTAAATAAGCCACTATCTCTAACACAAAGGATAAAGCTAAAGTATTCAGATTATCCTTTCACCATTACATTTAACAGTCCAAACACGCCATTTAAAAGCGTCAATTACAAATACCAAATGAGTGGGCTTTCTGACTCTTGGATTGATTCACAAGGTACTAACTCTGCTACATATACCAACCTGTCGCCTGGGGAATATACATTTAACGTATATGCAATTGAGCCTCTTACTCAAAAGGCTGGAGATGTAAGGAGTCTGTCTATTGAAATCACTCCTCCTTGGTGGTTATCGATTCAGGCTAAACTCGTCTACCTACTTATTACCCTCTTAATCACGGGTGCCATAGTCAAAGCAGCATTAAGAAGAAGAGAGGTACAGCGTCAGATCGCTAAGTCTGAAGAGCGACTGAAGCTCTCCCTGTGGGGTAGCGGTGATGAGATGTGGGACTGGGATATCGAAACAGGTCAAATCTACCGCTCAAATATCTGGGGATCTCTCGAGTTTCCACGTGATGGCCAGCGCTCCGGTGAGGAAGGTGAAGAGAGTAACATTCACCCTATGGATCAAGAACGTGTTAACACGGCGCTGAATAAACACTTCTACGGTGAAACCGATCACTTCGAGGCAGCCTATCGCGTTAAGGGCAAAGATGACCAGTGGATCTGGATCTTGGACAGGGCAAAGATCGTTGAACGCGATGAAGAAGATAAAGCCCTGCGTATGACAGGTACAATAAAAAACATCAGCAACTTTAAGCAAGCCGAGGAACAGCTAAGACTGTTCGAACGCGCCATCGAGAACATCTCAGAAGGCATGTTCATCCTGGACAACAAATTTAAATTTGTTGAAGTCAACGAGGCCTGCTGCGATCTGTGTGAGAAGAGTCGTAATGACTTTATTGGCGAGCTGTTTAAGTTTGACCTTTATCCCGAGAGCTACTCAGAGCAGATTCGCCATATTCTGCAGCAACAAGGTAGCTGGAGTAACGAAGTTGAGTCCGCCAAGGGCGACGGCAGCAGCTTCCTGATGGAGCTAACCGTCGATGCGATTTACGATGAACAAGGTGTACTCTCCCACTATGTAGGGGTGTTCTCTGATATCTCCCGTCGTAAGCAACAGGAAGAAGAGTTACGTAAACTAACCAACAACGATCTACTCACCAGCCTGCCAAACCGCTCTAGCCTCATGGTCACCCTGGGTAACTTGGTGAAGAAAGATACCCATCACACCCTGATGGTTTTGGACTTAGATAACTTTAAGAAGATCAATGACTCACTGGGACACCAAGTAGGTGATGAACTATTGATCAAAGTAGCAAGACGCATCGAATCCACGGTGCCTTACCATACGAGTATCTATCGTTTGGGCGGCGACGAGTTCGCCATACTGGTCGATAACAATCCTGATATCGGCTCCAGCGCCGTCATCGCCAATCATGTAGTCGATGCCTTCTCAAGCCCATTCGAGCTCACCAAAGACAGAGTCGTTGTCGGGGTGAGTATAGGCATAGTGCTCTACCCAGAAGACGATCAGAATGAACAGGCGCTTCTGCGCAAGGCGGACATTGCCATGTATCACGCAAAATCTGCCGGTGGCAATCGTTATCAATTCTATTCGGAATCACTCAATCGCAATGCCATTCGCCAGCTGGAAGTGGAGAACCTTATCCGCGAAGGTTTAAGGGACGATCTCTTCGAAGTCTACTATCAACCTAAGATTGACCTCAGAACCAGCAAGATGGCTGGTATGGAGGCCCTGGTAAGATTAAATCATCCTGAACACGGTCTTATTCCGCCGGGCGACTTTATCCCACTGGCCGAAGAGAATGGACTCATCGTCGAAATTGGCGAGGTGGTTCTACGTAAAGCCTGCTTCGCGGCACAAAATTGGCGTCGTCAAAATTTGTTCGACGGTCGGGTCGCTGTCAATTTATCATCACAACAATTCGCTCTTCCGGACCTACAACAACGGATAGAGTCAATTTTACGTCTAACTCAACTGCCCGCAGCCAACCTTGAGCTTGAAATTACCGAAGGCACCGTCATAAAACAGCCAGAAAAAGCGATAAAGGTGATGATGCAACTCTCTAAGATGGGCGTCAGCCTTGCGTTAGACGACTTTGGCACCGGATATTCGTCACTGTCATATTTAAAGCGCTTCCCAATTGACACCCTAAAAATCGATAAGGCTTTTGTTGACGACATAGATAAATCTGACAGAGATCTAAAGATGGTCGACTCTATTATCACTATTGCCCATAACATGGGCCTATCTGTGGTCGGTGAAGGCGTCGAGGAAGCCTCTCAGCTTAGCATCTTGAAAGCATTGAAATGCGAAGAAATACAAGGATTTATTTACAGCAAGGCAGTAAATGAAACCAGCTTCACCGAGCTACTAAAACAGGAGAGTTTTACCTACACACCTGTCTCACAACACAAGAAAGCCTAGTCATAGAATGGGAAATCACACACTTAAAGAGGAATATGTTTAACTAAAATTAAGCTAAAAATAAAAATTGGCATAACACCTGCAACACATCTCTCAGACGTCAACAAATTGTTGGCACTATAACTTCAATAACCCTGAGAGATAAAGACAATGATTAACGGACTAGTTACTGCCATCGCTTTTACCCTAACATGTTCTGCCATTAATGGCGGTAATAATGAGCTTGCAAGTATTCCGAACATCAAGTTCTCTGAAACTCAACTGGCGAGTATCCCGAACATCAAGTTCTCTGAAACTCAACTGGCGAGTATCCCGAACATCAAGTTCTCTGAAACTCAACTGGCGAGTATCCCGAACATCAAGTTCTCTCAGACTCAACTCGCGAGTATCCCGAACATCAAGTTCTCTGAGACTCAACTCGCGAGTATCCCGAACATCAAGTTCTCTGAGACTCAACTCGCGAGCATCCCGAACATCAAGTTCTCTGAGACTCAACTGGCGAGCATTCCGAACATCAAGTTCTCTGAGACTCAACTGGCGAGCATTCCGAACATCAAGTTCTCTGAGACTCAACTGGCGAGCATCCCGAACATCAAGTTTTCTGGGACTCAGATAGCGAGCATTCCGAACATCAAGTTTTCTGGGACTCTGCTAGCGAGCATTCCGAACATCAAGTTCAGCGAGACTCAAGTAGCTAGTATTCCAAACATCAAATTCATCAACTCAGCCGTTGCTTAAGTCTTAAGGAGAATGATTATGTTAGATTCATTGAAAAAAGCTCTAGGACTTACTCACAAACCAGAGCGCAAAAAAGTACAGCTTCCAGAAGGCCTGAATCACCTAGAGGTGATCCCAGCAAAAGGTTGGTGGAACTAATTGACTTCAAACGTCTTTCGAAAACCAGACACATAAAAAAGGAGCTCTAAAAGGCTCCTTTTTTTATCTGACTTATCTATCTGATTTTTATCTAATTCTTTATCTGAACTGACTATTGTCCGAGATGTAGATATCTAGGTCAGCACCTAGACGACTCTAAACAAGCAGAGAAGATGGCATCAGCTAGCACTTCAAACTTGCTAATAAGTCACTCATATTCACCGCAGCTCTACATCTTGATAGCGCTACACCCTTATGGCTTTTATACCTTAATAGCTCTATACCTTAATAGACATGCTTTGCTTACCCTGCGCCCGCTTCTGCGCGAATCGCTTGTGAGTACTAAATAGCGGATAGGCGACCGGCCCTATGATGAGTCCTAGCATGGCCCAGCGTTTCACCCCTAGCCCAGCGCGAAATGCCATATTGCCCATCGCCACACTACTCACCATCAACACACCAAGAATGTAAATCACCACAGACACTACCTCACAACAACGGCGTCAATAAGGCTAAAAACAGCCAAAACGAGCCCAGCATGATAACCGAATCCACGCCTTGAATGAACAAAAAACAGGCAAAAATAATCCTCAGGCAAAAAAAATGCGGCATTATGTTGCCGCATTGTTAAATGTAAATAGGACTATTCGTAGAACTTACTGCCCGATTCGGCCATCTCGACTAAACGATCACATGGCGCGAAACGATCCCCGAATTGATCTTGATAACGTTTCAAGGTCTCGACCAAGTGCTTGGCACCTAGGGAGTCCATGTAACGGAAAGGTCCACCCAAGAATGGCGGGAAGCCGATGCCAAATATTGCGCCGATATCACCGTCTCGTGGCGAGGCGATAATCCCCTCATCCAGACAACGAACCGCTTCATTGAGCATCTGCACCACACATCGCTCGGCCAATGCTCTTGGCTCGCTGTCGGCGCCAGGTGTTAATCCAAGCACTCCATAGACGCTCTCATCCACCAGCTTCTTCTTCGACTTAGCGCCATATTGATAGAAACCCTTACCATTCTTACGACCTTTACGGTCATCGGCCAAGAGCTTGTCAAAGGCCGCGGGTGCCTTAAAGCGCTCACCCAACTCCTTCTCCAGAATCGGCGAGATCTTGGCGCCCACATCTATGCCGACCTCATCGAGCAGCGTCATAGGACCAACGGGGAAACCAAACTTCACCAGCGCCTTATCCAGATGATCTACGCTCTGACCTTCCAGCAGCAGATTCGCCGCCTCGTTCATGTAGAGCGCTAGAATACGATTAACATAGAAACCGGCACCATCTTTCACCACGATAGGCGTCTTACCCTGTTTGCGAGCAAAGGCAACTGTAGTGGCGATAGTCTGTGGCGAGGTCTTGTCATGGGCGATCACTTCGACCAGCGGCATCTTCTCTACCGGCGAGAAGTAATGCAGGCCAATCACATTCTCAGGACGCTCGGCGGCCTCGGCGATCTGCTTGATGGGCAGGGATGAGGTATTAGAGGCAAAAATCGTATGCTCGCCACATTCACGCTCCACATCCTTCACCATCTGATGCTTGAGGTTTAGATCTTCAAACACGGCTTCCACCACCATGTCTGCATCCTTGATCCCTTTATACTCTGTGGTGGTGGTCATCAGCGCCATCAGATTATCACGCACCGCAGGCGTCATGTGACGACGTTTCACCCCTTTGGCCAGCAGCTTATAGGCATAGGCCAATGCGTTACTTAAACCAGTCTCACTGATATCTTTCACCCGCACCGGGATCTTCGCCTTGGTGGTGGTCACAGAGGCGATACCGCCACCCATCAGGCCACCGCCCAGTACCATCACCTTGTTGACGGCCTTTGGCGATACATCACCGGCACCAGTTTCTTTCTTCATCTCAGTGGTTGCAAAGAAGATGCTACGCAGAGCCTCTGACTCATTGGAGACCACGAGGTCGCCAAAGTGCTGCGCCTCAACCTCGAGACCCTTCACCATGCCTTTGGTCACGCCCTGACGCACACAGTCGATGATCTTCTCTGGCGCAGGATAGTTGCCCTGAGTCTTCTTATTGACCTGCTTAAGCGCCTGTTCGAAGATGATGTTGCGACCAACAGGCGTACCCTCAAGCAGCTTCTCTACCGTCGACAGCTTTGGCTTCTTCGCCGGACGTGCGCCAGCCAGTGCCATCTCTATCGCCGTCTGCAAGAGAATCGATTCAGGCACCACATCGTCAACCAGCCCCATCTTCAACGCCTGCTTGGCGCGCAGCTGCTTGCCGGTGAGCATCATATCCAGCGACTTGGCAATACCCACTAAACGTGGCAGACGTTGAGTCCCGCCGCCACCTGGCAGCAGGCCAAGTTGCACTTCGGGCAATCCCAACATGGTCTTGTTGCTGTCGGTACAGACACGCTGATGACAGGCCAGGGCCAGTTCTAATCCCCCACCGAGGCAGGCGCCATTGATGGCCGCTACCACGGGAATCGAAAGCGACTCCAGCGCAAAAAACACTTCGTGCCCCTGCTTGGACAGCTCCCTGGCATCTTCGGCGGTAGCGCAGGCATCCAGCATGGAAATATCGGCGCCCGCCACGAAGGAATCCTTCTTACCCGAGATGATCACCACACCGCGAATCCCTGTATCGGCCTTGATCTCGGCCAACATCTCACAGATCTCCGGGCCAAACTCGACTCTGAGGGTATTCATGGTCTCGCCAGGCACATCCATGGTGAGCACGGCAATGCCGTTGTCGAGACGATTTAATGTAAAACTCTTTTCCATGAGATCACTCCACTTCTACTATCATAGCTGCACCTAAACCACCCGCCGCACAGGCCGTTGCCAGTCCGGTACCGCCGCCGCGGCGTTTCAGCTCGCGACACACCTGAGTGATCAAACGCGTCCCGGTCGCCGCAAAGGGGTGACCATAGGCCAAGGAGCCGCCCAAGACGTTGAACTTAGTCATGTCGATCTCACCGATAGCGCGATCGCGACCCAGTTTCTCCTTGGCAAACTTCTTCGAGGCAAACATCTGCATATTGGCCAGGGTCTGCGCCGCAAAGGCTTCGTGCATCTCGATCAGGGTAAGATCCTCAAGCTCCATACCGGCGCGTTTCAGTGCCAGTGGCGTCGCATAGGAAGGCCCCATCAACATATCCTGCCACACGTCGATAGCGCTAAAGGCGTAACTCTTAATGTAACCAATAGGCTCATAACCCAGGGCCTTGGCACGGCTCTCACTCATCAGGAGTACCGCCGAGGCGCCATCGGTCAGCGGCGTACTGTTGGCCGCCGTCACAGAGCCGTGTTTACGGTCGAAGGCTGGACGCAGCTTGGCGTAAGAGTCGAGCGAAGAGTTTTCGCGAATGTTGTTATCTCTGTCGATGAAGGATTTGTATGGCGGCACGTGCGCCACCATTACCTCGTCACGCAGATGGCCCGAATCCCAGGTCTCTGTCGCCAGGGTATGTGAGCGATGCGCCAGGGCATCTTGATCGGCGCGGCTAATGTTGTAGGTCTTAGCCATCTGCTCGGCGGTCTGTCCCATGGAAAGGCCGGTTGAGTATTCGGCAACCGCAGGGGGCACAGGGAGCAGATCTTTCAGTCCAAGGCGACGAATAATAGCCAACTTTTGGCCAAAACTGCGCGCCTTATTGAGATCCACCAGGGCATGGGCCAACTTCTTTGACACGCCGATTGGCAGTACGGATGATGAATCGGCGCCGCCGGCAATCCCTATCTCGATATTACCCGTCATGATGGACTCGGCCACATTGACTGTCGACTGGAAACTGGTAGCGCAGGCACGTGTCACGCTATAGGCGTCGGTGGACACATTCATGCCCGTGCCAAGGACTATCTCGCGGGCGATGTTGGGCGCTGCAGGCATCTGTACTACCTGACCATAAACAAGCTGTTCAATCTCTTTCGGGTCGAGTTCCGAGCGAGACAGGAGTTCGTTCACCACCATCTTGCCCATATCCAATGCCGACACCCCATGAAACGCGGTCGCCTGTTTAGCAAAGGGGGTTCTAAGCCCCATCACTATCGCGATGCGATCGCCCTTCGCGTTCCTTACTTGCTGTAATTCACTCATCTTTTGCCCTCGTGACGCGTCTGATAGAAACGCTTCTACTAACGCCGTTATTATTCTTCCCTACCCCGTTGCCGGGTATCTCGCTACACTCTCGCAACAGGTCAGACCATCAAAGTGTGATCTGATTCTAACTTCTTATTTCAAGGTTTTAAACACCTGTTTGGTTTTTAAACGACAAATATCGAAAAAGATGTTGATTAACAATGTTTAATAAAAGCAAAATTAGCCATTAATGCCGGTTTAATTCCCAGTTTAAGCATGCTAACTTATTTTGCTGATTGAAATTTGGCGCCGCCAAGCCCACAAGGTCATCCAACTCACCTAAGGCTGAGGTAAGGCGTTTATCACTGAATTTTTTACCCGATACGCTGTCTACAGCTCACACAATAGATAATACCGAGTAGCATCATGCCCTTAAGTCGATTTCATGCATTACGTGAATACCTGGATAAAGTGATCCTGGGTCAACCCACTCTTACCGAAAACTTATTGATCGCACTGATTGCCGATGGTCACTTACTGGTTGAGGGCCCGCCGGGTCTGGCCAAGACACGTGCGGTCAAGGCGCTGAGCGATGGCGTAGAGGGGGACTTTCACCGTATTCAGTTTACCCCGGACCTACTCCCGGCGGATCTCACCGGCACCGACATCTATCGCGCCCAGACGGCCACCTTCGAGTTTGAGGCAGGCCCTATCTTTCACAACCTTATCCTGGCCGATGAGATCAACCGTGCGCCAGCTAAGGTACAGTCGGCGCTACTGGAAGCCATGGCCGAGGGCCAGGTTACCGTGGGTAAACAGAGCTACAAGCTGCCAAAGCTATTTCTGGTGATGGCGACACAAAACCCGCTGGAAAACGAAGGCACCTATCCCCTGCCCGAGGCGCAGCTTGACCGCTTCCTGATGCACCTGAATCTCGACTACCCCAGCGCCGCCACCGAATTTGAGATCATGCGCTTATCGCGCAGCGAAGCCCTCACCCAGGAGCTGCCAAAGGTTGAGCCGATCGCCCAGGAAGAGGTATTCGCCGCCCGTAAGGCCGCTCTGGATATCTATCTCGCCGAGCCGCTGGAGCAATATATTGTCAACATCGTGATGGCCACCCGCCAGCCACAACAATATAGCGATCAACTGGCCAACTGGCTGGAATATGGCGTTAGCCCACGCGCGACCATCTCCATCGAGCGCTGCGCCCGCGCCCGCGCTTGGCTAATGGAGCGCGATTTTGTCTCGCCGGAAGATATTCAGGCCGTCGTGCCCAACGTACTGCGCCACCGCCTGCTACTCAGCTATCAGGCCCAGGCCGAAGGCGTGAGCAGTGATCAGGTGATCAACCATATTCTGAGTCAGGTAGCGGTGCCTTAATGGGACAGAATGCTTTACCCCTATTTGCCGATGGCGTCTCCCTCAATCAGAAAGAGCTGTTAGCCTGCCAAAATCTCGCCCGGGCCCTGCCCGAGCGCAAGACCAAGGCGCGCGCGGCACTAGCCGGCCACAGAGCCAGCAGCATCAAGGGACGGGGGATGGAGTTTGCCGAGGTTCGCCATTACCAAGCCGGCGATGATGTGCGCACCATAGACTGGCGAGTGACTGCCCGCACCGGCAAGGCCCATACCAAACTGTTTGTCGAGGAGCGTGAGCGCCCGGTATTACTGCTATTGGATCTCAGCCACAGCCTCTATTTCGGCTCGAGTCTAATGCTACAATCGGTACAGGCGGCGCATCTGGCAGCTACCCTAGGCTGGGCCGCCGTCGGTCACGGCGATCGCCTGGGCGCACTTATCGCCAGCGAGGCCGAGCATCTCGAACTTAAACCCCGCAGCCGACAAACAGGCATGCTGGCGCTTATCTCGGCCATAGAGCAAGTGCACCAGCAGCAACTTCATCAGCTGGACCAGCCGGTGAAACAGCCCGAGCATATCTTCAAGGCCTGTCAGCGCCTTAGGCGAATCGCCAAGCCTGGCTCGCTAATCTGGATCATCAGCGATGGCAGCCATTTCAGCCCCCAGTGTCTGGGGCCACTGAGCGAGCTTAAACGCCACTGCGATATCGGCGCCTTTCTGATCACTGACCCCCTTAGGCAAGGCACCCTTAAGCTGCCGCCACAGTTCCAATTCCCGGTCAGAGATGGCGATAAGGAGCTGATGTTAGACAGACGCAGCTACGATGCCTGGCTGGCTCAGCAACAAACACAGCAACAGGGATTTATCACCATGATGAATCAGATCAACGCCCGGCCAAGACGCATCGACGCGGCTCAGCCGTTAAATCAACAAATTGGAGCCCTGAGGTAGATGCAAGCGGCAAGTCAACCTGCGCTCGCCAATCTGCAGGATATCATCACGCCGGCCCCGGTCGGCGTCTGGCCCCTCGCCTATGGTTATTACCTGCTGGCGCTACTAGTGCTTATGCTGATAGCGGCCCTGTTCATCTATGTTAAACGCAGAGGCAAGCAGCTGGCGGCCAAACGCGAGGCGCTTACTCTTCTCTCTCAGGTGATGCCAGAGGACCCTCAGCTGCCACTGGCAGTCAACAGCCTATTAAAACGCAGCGCCATAAGTTATCTGCCCCGGGAGCAGGTCGCCTCACTACAGGGCGATGCCTGGTATGCCTGGCTAGGGTCACAGGTGCCGAGCATGGATCCTATGCTGCCAAGCCTGTTGGAGAAGCGTTTCCAAGCGGATAAGCTCTCACCAAGCGAGGCGACGCAACTCCTCGATGGCGCCAAAGCCTGGCTACAGCAGGCGCTGCCGCTCAAGGCTGGTAAGGAGGCGTCATGTTCACACTAGCTTGGCCTTGGCTCCTCATTATTCTGCCGCTGCCACTGATTTTTTCTCTCGGCAAAGCAAGCGGCAACAAACAAGCCACGCAGACGGGCGGCGGTCATCTACAGATGCCCGGCGTCGCTGAAGCACCAACGACAAGATTCGATCACTCCCCTCGCCGCAGCCGCTGGCCCTATTGGCTCATCTGGACGGCGCTGGTATTCGCCGTTGCCCGCCCGCTATGGGTTGGCGATGCCATAGAGCTCCCCAGCAAGGGGCGCGACCTCATGCTGGCGGTGGATCTGTCGGGTAGTATGCAGATAGAAGATATGGTGCTAAATGATAAAACGGTCGATCGTTTCGCCATGGTACAGCAGGTAATGAGCGAGTTTATCGAGCGCCGCAAGGGCGACAAGCTGGGGCTGATACTCTTTGCCGATCACGCCTATCTGCAGGCCCCGCTCACCCAGGACAGACGCTCGGTAGCCCAGTTTCTGACCGAAGCGCAAATCGGCCTGGTGGGCAAACAGACCGCCATCGGCGAAGCTATCGCGCTGGCGGTCAAACGCTTCGACAAGGCCGAGCAGAGTAACCGCGTGCTTATCCTGCTCACCGATGGCTCAAATAACTCGGGTAGCATCACGCCGGAGCAGGCCGCCGATATCGCCGCCAAACGAGGCGTAACCATCTATACCATAGGGGTGGGCGCCGAAGTGATGGAGCGCCGCACCCTGTTTGGCAAGGAGCGCGTTAATCCGTCGATGGATCTCGACGAGACGCAGCTCACCCTGCTGGCCCAGAAGACCAAGGGGCGTTACTTCAGGGCGCGTAATTCCGATGAACTCGAGCAGATCTACCAGGAAATAGACAAGTTAGAACCTACCGACAGCGACCAACTCAGCTATCGACCACAGGCCGAGCTCTTCTACTATCCCTTGGCCATCGCCCTGATTATTAGTGTGCTCATGATGTTAAGCGGCTTTGCCGCCGTGCAGGCCTTAGTTCAACGTTTACCACGGAGCGCATCATGATCCATTTTCTCCGTCCCGAATGGCTGCTGGCCCTCATCCCCCTGGCGCTATTGCTCTGGCTGCGAAAGCGCCAGCGACATCAGGCCTCTAGCTGGAATCGCTATATCGCGCCGCACCTGGCTAAGGTGTTAGTGAGCGGTCAGGCAAGCAACAAGAAACAACACCTGGGCCTCATCGCCTTTATCTGGCTCGTTAGCGTCCTGGCGCTCTCTGGCCCGGCGCTGACAAAGCAGACGCTGCCGGTATTTGAAGCCAACCTTGGCCGGGTGATAGTGATGGATATGTCGCTCTCCATGTACGCGACCGATCTGGCACCTAACAGGCTGACTCAGGCCAAGTTTAAGGCAACGGATCTGATCAAGAGCCTCAAAGAGGGTGAGACCGGCCTTGTAGCCTACGCTGGAGATGCCTTTACCATCAGCCCAATGACCCGGGACAAATCAACTCTACTGAACCTGCTGCCGACCCTGTCGCCGGAGATAATGCCTGTGCTGGGCTCCAACCTGCCAGCGGCGCTAGAGCAGGCCAAGCAGCTGCTTGTCCAGGGCGGTCACCTTAAGGGCGAGATCATCTTGCTAGCCGATGGCGTCAACCCAGACCAAATCAGCAAGGTCAAATCGATACTGGACGATACTCAGTATCGTCTCTCCATCATCGCCATGGGCACAAACCAGGGCGCCGCCATCCGCTTACCGGATGGACAACTGATGCGTGACCAAAGCGATCAGGTGGTGGTCAGTCAAACGGACCTCGCTCAGCTTAATAGTTTAATTGGCAACAGCGGTGGCAAGTTATTTGCCTACCGCGCCGATGGCAAAGATCTTGAGGCCCTGACCCAGAGCTTAAGTCAGGAGAGCGATGCCAAGACCTCAGATCGCCAAGGGGAAGCCTGGCAAGATCTCGGCCCTTATCTGGCCCTGCTCCTGCTGCTGCCGGCGCTGCTGAGTTTCAGACACGCCTTCGCCGCGCTTGCCTGTTTAGCTATTCTCGCCCCAAGCCCAGAGGCCCAGGCCGCCAGTTGGCAACATCCCTTCTCCACAGACGATCAGCGGGCGATGCAGGCCTATCAGGCGCAAGACTATCAAGGTGCGGCCGAGCAGTTTACCTCGCCCCAGTGGAAGGCCGCATCCCTGTACAAGAATGGTGATTATCAAGAGGCGCTCGAGCTTTTCGAGCAGGATGATTCGGCGAGTGGCCTGTTTAATCAGGGCAACAGCCTGATGCAGCTCAATGACCTCGATAAGGCCATCGAGCGTTATCAGCAGGCGCTCAAGAAAGACCCTCAGCTTACTCAGGCCAAGCAAAATCTTGAGTTGGCCGAGCAGCTAAAGCAGCAACAGCAAGCTAGCCAAGATCAAGGCCAATCGGATCAAAAACAGTCCGAGCAGAATCAATCTGATCAAGACCAGTCGAATCAGGACTCAAATAAGCAAGATAAGTCCCAACAAGACGGCGCCGGGCAAAATCAAGGTCAGCAACAAGGCCAAGGCGATCAGCAATCGGGCCAGGGCTCGAGAGGCCAGCAGTCTCAAGGCCAGAATGGTCAACAAGAAAATGGGCAAGGCACTGACCAACAAAGCACTGGCCAGCAAGGCGCTAGCCAAGAAAGTCCTGAGCAAGAAACTCCCGAGCAACAAGCCTCTGGCGAGCAGGATGGTCAGTCGCAAGACCAGCAGACAGGCACCGCTAATGACGCTCAGATGAGCGCCGATCCGGCCAAGGACGCCAAAAACCAAATGGATGGCAACGCAAACCAATCTGAGGCGAGCCAATCCGACGCTGGCCAGCAGATGGGACAAGGCCAACAGCCGCAAGACGAACAAGAGAGCACTCAAGCCCTGGCCCAGGCCGCGAATATGACCCAGGGCAAACCCGGCGAGGGCGATGAGCAAGGCGAGCCGGTCGCGGCCGCAACCAACGCCATTGCGCCGGAAGATCTGCCCCCCGAGATGCAACGCGCCCTTACCGGGGTGATAGACGACCCTCAGGTCTTGCTGCGCAACAAGATGCAATTGGAATATCAAAAACGCCGCCGTCAGGGGGCGACCATAAAGGACAATCAACAGTGGTAATACGACGCTTTTTGACCTTAGCCTGTTTGGCACTCAGCCTGTCGGCGCCGGCCTATGCCTTAACCAAGGTAGAAACCTCGGTAGACAGAAATCCCGCCATCCAGGGGGAATATCTGGTGCTCAGCATCAAGGCCGATGACGATGTTGACAACGCCAGCCTGGATACCAGCGGTCTGTTAAAGGACTTTATCGTCGGGCGCACCAGTGTCAGTCGCAGCACCCAGATCATGAACTTCGACGCCAGCAAAGAGACCCGCTGGCAGATCCTGCTGGCGCCCAAGAAGATCGGCACTGTGATCATCCCCGCCATGACCATAGACAACATAAGTTCAGATCCCATAGAGCTCAAGGTGGCCGCCCCCGGCAGCCAACCCGAGCAGATGAAGAATCTGTTTATCCGCAGTAGCGTCTCGACCGAGACCGCCTATGTGGGCCAGCTGATCACCTATAAGGTCAAGCTCTACCTGGGCGTCGAGCTGCAACGTGGCGTGCTCAGCGCGCCCAACGTCGAGGGGGCGCAGCTTAAGCAACTGGGGGACGATGTCGATGGCGCAGAGATCATCGATGGCCGTCGCTACCGGGTGATCGAGCGCACCTATAGCCTGATCGCCGACGAGCCCGGCACGCTGTCGCTCTCCGGCGCCAGCTTCTCCGGCGATGTCTTAGTGGAATCTTCCCGTCGCGGCGGCATGTTCTCCTTCAACGAGAGCCGTCCCATGCAGGCCAAGGCCGCCCCGAGTGAGATAGAGGTGTTGCCTATCCCCGCAGGTTATCAGGGCGACTGGCTGGTGAGCGATCTCGTGGTCTTAAAAGAGGACTGGAAAAAAGATGCCCAATATCAGGTAGGCGTGCCCATCACGCGCAACATCAGCCTGCTGGCCTCCAACGCCGACGACACCAGCCTGCCCGGCATCAGCCTGAGCCTGCCCGAATCCTTTAAGGTCTACCCGGAAAAGCCCCAGCGCAAAACCTATGTGCGCGATAAGCAGGTGGTCGCCCAGCTCAACCAGACCACGGCGATAGTCCCGACTCAGCCCGGCAGCTATACCCTGCCCGAGATCCGTATTCCCTGGTGGAACAGCCGCACCCAGAAGCAGGAGTTCGCCACCCTGCCCGCGCGCAACATCAGCGTCGCGCCGGCCAGCGCCAGCCAGGAGAGCCCGCAGCTCACCGCGGTAACACCACAATCCGATTCGAGCGGCCTCTGGCCGGCCATCAGCGCCCTGTTTGCCCTGCTCTGGTTGGCGACTAGCCTGCTCTGGTACCGTCACTACCAAGCTTATCGTTATCGCGCCGCGCCAAGCGGTGCAGACGAAGGGACTGCGAGTCACGCGCCCAAAGCCACGGATGCGTTACGTCAATTTGAAACCGCCTGCCGGGATGATAAGACGGGTGACGCCCTGGTCGCCCTGCAGCGCCACATGAGCCAGCAAGCGGGCAAGCCGATGACCCTGACCGATATCGCCGCCGTAAGCTACGATCTCGAACAGGCGATTCAAGCCATTCAGCGTCAAGGATACAGCCCAGACGGCCAAGGGCTAGAGGTTGAAAAAGTGATCACCGCGGTGAAAAATGCCCCAAAAGCTGCGCCCCACAGCACACAATCTGCTTTAAGGCCCTTAAATCCGCTCTAACAACTTGCCTCAGGCGCGCCAATGGCGTTAACGTAGTCGAAACAATTGACGCGCCTCCCCTCCTTTCTATGCTGCGAGTAAAAAATGTTTAGCGTGATACGAAATAAAAAACCGAAAAAGTCGGTCAATAGAGACATGCTGAATAAACAACGACGATACGATAGCCTTGTCAGGGCACTTCATGGCGACCTGTTCCGCTACGCCTTCTGGCTGTGCGGGGATAAACATATCGCCGAAGATATCACCCAAGAAACCTTCTTACGCGCCTGGCGCTCCTTGGAATCACTCAAAGATGATAAGGCGGCCAAGGCTTGGCTGATCACCATATTACGGCGTGAAAATGCCCGCCGCTTCGAGCGTAAGCAGTTTGACTACTCGGATGTGGAGCAGGCCGATATCGCCGACCACATCTCTTCCTCCAGCGAGGAGAACATGGAGCAGCATATGCTGAGGCGCCAGATAGCCAAGCTCGAAGCCGAATACCGCGAGCCCTTGATCTTGCAGGTGATCGGCGGTTTCAGCGGCGAAGAGATCGCCGATATCTTAGATCTGAATCGTAATACCGTAATGACTCGCTTATTTCGCGCCAGAAATCAGCTAAAAGAGATACTCGATGACACGCAAACCAGGGGGCGCTCTAATGGATGAGCTCAAATTCCGCCGCGAGGCCTATGAAAATCCAAACCGTCAAGACGACGAGTTTCTTGCGTCGATGCACGAGTCGAGTGAGCGCACTGCCTTTGTCAACGATCTCAAGCTATTAGACAAGAAACTCGAGTCCGCCCTCAAGATAGAGGTGCCAGAGGATCTCGAGGCTAAACTGCTGCTCAACCAACAGCTGCATCAGCATCAGGTGGATCGCCGCAAGACAGGCTTTACCTTGGCTCTGGTGGCCTCTATCGCCTTCATCGCCGGCATCAGCTTCACCCTGCTGCGTCTCGCCCCGGTGGATCTGGGACAGCACGCCCTGGCTCATGTCTATCATGAAGAGATGGCGATGAAGAGTGAAGAGAACATCAGTGTCGATGAGGTCAATACTCAGCTGGCCTCGCTGACCAGCCTGAAGCATGCCCACTTTACCGAGCAGCCCGGTCGCGTGCTCTACAGCACCTACTGTGACTTCCAGGGAGTGAAGAGCATCCATCTGGTGATGCAGGGCAAGCAAGGCAAGGTCACCCTGTTTATCGTGCCGCTGGAAGATCGCATGGTGCTCGAGGAGGCCTTTGCCGACAACCGCTATCAGGGAATGGGCTTCAAGTCTGACAACGCCTACGTCCTGCTGGTCGGCGAGCATGCCACAGATCTGGACTTTGTCAGAGACGAAGTGAAAGAGTCTTTCATCTAGGGCTCCTACCGTTAGACCAGAGTCCAAACCATATTCCAACTAATGAAGTAAGCTAATACAGGGAGTCGACCGCAGGTTGGCTCCCTTTAACTTTCACACTGTGATTTAACCCCACGGCCACTAACATATACGAGCCGCAATCCGCCAATATGACCAACAAAGCCACAACATTTCCGCATAACTTGGCAATTAATCGACCGATAAAGCCTAGATCTTGATCACATTTCACGGCAGATTTGGGCTAGCGCTCAAACATCTGCTAGCATACAGGCTCATTTAAAACAGACATGTCATCGCACTTTGACGATGGGCTCAGATCCCGGCTAACAAAAGGCATTGGCATGAGAACAATATGGCGAAAGCATGAATATTGAATTACCGATATTAGTTACTTTTTTCGGCTACCTCATCCTCATGATGGGCATTGGCCTTTGGGCATATAAAGCAACCGACTCTGTCGACGATTATATTTTAGGTGGCCGCTCCATGGGACCGGCCGTCACCGCACTCAGCGTGGGCGCCTCGGACATGTCCGGCTGGCTGCTGCTGGGACTTCCGGGCGCAGTCTACCTCGGTGGCCTGGGAGAAGCCTGGATCGGCATAGGCCTGGTATTTGGCGCCTGGCTAAACTGGCTATTCGTGGCCAAACGCCTGCGGATCTACACCCAATTTACCGACAATGCCCTCACCCTGCCGGACTTCTTCGAGAAACGCTTCGAAGACAAGCAGTCTGTGCTTAAGCTGGTCTCGGCGGTCACCATCCTGGTTTTCTTCACCTTCTATACCTCATCAGGCATGGTGGGCGGCGCCATACTGTTCGAGAAGGTGTTTGGCCTTGACTACAACCTGGCCCTGCTTATCGGCTCTGGCATCATAGTGGCCTACACCTTCGTCGGCGGCTTCTTCGCCGTGAGCTGGACCGATTTCTTCCAGGGCTGTCTGATGCTGATCGCCCTGCTGATCGTGCCGGTTACCATCTTCAGCCAGCCTGAGACCCAGAACGGCATCCATAGCCTGGATCCTGCCATGCTGTCACTGCTGAGCGACAACACTACTATGATAGGCCTGGCATCTCTGCTTGCCTGGGGTCTTGGTTATTTCGGTCAGCCCCATATCCTGTCGCGCTTCATGGCCATCGGCAGCGCCGACGACCTTAAGGTCTCGCGCCGTATCGCCATGAGCTGGATGATAGTGGCGCTGATGGGCGCGCTGGCAACAGGCCTTGCCGGCACTCTCTACTTTGCCGATCAGCCTATCGACAACCCAGAGACCATCTTTATCCACCTGGCCCACGCCGCCTTTAACCCTTGGATCGGCGGCCTCCTGGTGGCGGCGATCCTCTCGGCCATCATGAGCACCATAGACTCACAGCTGCTGGTCTGCTCTAGCGTGATCACCGAGGACTTCTACAAGAAGTGGCTCAGACCCGATGCCAGCAGCAAGGAGCTGATGATGATTGGCCGTATCGGCGTGCTGACCATAGCCGTCATCTCTGGCGTCATCGCCCTGAACCCTGAGAGCAGTGTACTGAGCCTGGTGAGCTATGCCTGGGCAGGCTTCGGCGCGGCATTTGGCCCTGTGGTGATCCTGTCTCTCTTCTGGCGTGGCTATAGCCGCAATGGCGCGGTAGCCACTATCGTCGTTGGCGCCATCACAGTGGTGCTGTGGAAACAGAGCACAGGCGGCATCTTCGACCTGTATGAGATCTTGCCTGGCTTCCTCTTCGCCACCCTGGCCGGTGTCTTAGTCAGCTTGGTCTCGGCGCCAGCAGAAAGCACCCGCGAACAATTTGAGCAATTTAGCCAGAAACTCTGAGGCAAGGCTCCCACTTCGCTGACGTAAAAATGAGCGGAAGATCAAAAAAGCGTACAAGTGTACGCTTTTTTTATACCGCATAAATTTTACTTACAATTTGCCATTTCACAACCCGTTAACCTTTAGCAAAACCTTAATTAAACCCAGAAGCTACGTGGCATAGCGCCATCAAGCACCTCTTCAAACAACAGCTAACTTTCCTGCATAAAACTGGCCATCCATTTAACACAAAATCAACAAAAAGTTGCATCTGGTCGGAGTTGTTGAGGTAACACCTCATCCCTACTATGCACGGGAATTATAAAATGGACCTGGCCGCCATGACTCAGGCACAAGCATGAGCGCAGTATGCAGCCGGGCCGACAATAACGAGAACAAACTATGAAGCGTTTCAACAAGACAATACTCGCAGTAGCCGTCACACTCGCTAGCTCACAGGCGATGGCCGCCGGTTTCCAACTCAACAGCCAGTCAGCCACTGGTGTCGGCCGTGCATTTGCCGGTGATGCCGTCATCGCTGACAACGCCTCAGTGCTGTCTCGCAACCCAGCGGCCATGGCCCTGTTTGACGAGAAGCAACTTTCTATGGGCCTGACCTACGCCGATGTCGAAGTCAGCGTGAAAGATGTTTACATCGACTCGCTAGTGGGCCCGATCCACTATGGTCATGTGGACGATGCCGCAGAAGCCAAGATCATCCCTAACTTCTACTATGTCAGCCCGGTAAACGACAAGTTTGCCTATGGCGTTGCCATGTTCAGCAACTTCGGCACAGGCACAGACACTACCCCTATGTCACAGCAGCTGGTTAACGGCCTGCCTGCCCCGCTGGATCTTTTGGGTAAGACAGAAGTGACCACGCTCAACTTTAACCTGAGCGCCTCTTACCGCTTTAACGACCACTTCAGCGTCGGCGCCGGCGTCGATGTGATCTATGGCCAAGGCACCCTGACCCGCGGCGGTTTGGTACCGACTCAAGCCGGTGCAGTGCAGCAAGATCTTGTGGATGTTGACGCCGACGGCGTAGCATTCGGCGGCATCATAGGCGCAGTGTATGAGATCAATGCCGATCACAGATTCGGTATGAGCTACCGTTTCAGCCCAGATTTCAAGGCAACAGGCGACATCAACATGTATAACCCAGTTGCCGGTGCCAACGTGTCCTTCGATGAGATCAACATCCCTATGCCGGATATCTTCCAGGTGGCGGGTTTCCATCAGCTGACCGAGAAGTTTGCTCTGCACTACACGGCGCAGCTGACCACTTGGGGCGATTTCAAAGAGATCACTGTGACCGACGGCACCATAGGCGGCGTGCCTGTCGCACCTGAGGCTAGCCTCAAAACCTACGCCTGGGATGACTCTTGGCTGTTCAGCGTCGGCGGCACCTACACCCTCAATCAGGACTGGACAGTGCGCGCCGGTTACATGTTTGACCAAGGCGTCGTTGGCGAAGTCAGCTCTATCTCCATCCCTGACTCTGACCGTCAGTGGTTCACCGCTGGTGCCACCTATAACCTGGGCAAACATGCGAGCCTGGACTTCGGTGTCGCCTTCATCCGCGGTGAAGATGTAGACCTTATCGAGCACAGCGCCATCACAGGCGGCCTGCCTATCGGTCCTGATACTGGCATGGTTCACGCGACCACACGCTCGAACGCCACTTACTACTCTATGCAGTACAACTACAAGTTCTAACTTGTACGAGTGTCCCCAAAAAGCCGCAGCCTACTGCGGCTTTTTTGTAGTTATCGGAAAACTTTTCTACAGTTAATACAAAGCTCCCGTGACGACAGATGGACAATGGCAAAAGTAATTGGTTTAGGTGGCATATTTTTCAAGAGTGACGATCCCCAGCGGCTCGCACTGTGGTACAAAACCTACCTGCAGGTGCCGGTAGAAAACTGGGGCGGCGCGGCCTTCTACCTCAACAACCTGATGCCTATGGCGGCCACCGGCTACAGCGTCTGGACCCCAATGGGGAGAGACACAGATTATCTTCACCCCTCAAGCAAAGAGTTTATGTTTAACCTGATCGTCGATGATCTCAACGAGGCCCTGTCTCAGGTGGCCGAAGGCGGCGCCGAGCTTTTGGCCGAAACCGAGGACTCAGAATTTGGCCGATTCGGCTGGTTTATCGACCCCGACGGCAACAAGGTCGAGCTCTGGCAACCCAGCACCCAAACCTAAGCGCTGTTTCCCCTGGAAAACCAAACGAAACAAGCATATGCTGGCTTTACCCCATAGCAACTCGGACGCTTATCCATGCAAAAATCAGTGGCAAGTATTCTCTTAGGCGGCTTCATCTGCGCCGGTCTCTATCTGTTAGGCACTAGCCTTGGCGACAGCATCATCAAGATGCGCGCCATGGAAAGAACCGTCACAGTCAAGGGTCTCGCCGAAGTCGAGGTAAAGGCCGATACCGCCATCTGGCCCATCCGCTTCACCCAGGTCGACAATGATCTCAATACCCTCTATCAGGAGGTGCAGAGTAAGACGGATAAGGTGATCGCCTTCCTGATTAAACAAGGTTTTACGCAAGATGAGATCTCAAGCTCCCTGCCCTCCATCGAAGACAGGCAGGCCCAGGGTTATGTAGACCCTAACGTCAAGTATCGCTACGCGGCCCAGGTCACAGTATCCCTCTACACCAAGCGGGTGGATCTGCTGCTGGGCACCCAGCGCAACCTTATCGAGCTTACTAAGGAAGGGATTGCCATTTCCAACCAGGATTACAACAGCCGCACCGAGTTTCTCTTCACCGGCCTGAATGAGCTCAAGCCGCAGATGGTGCAGACGGCGACGGAAAATGCCCGCCAAACCGCCGAGAAGTTTGCCAAAGACTCCGCCTCCCAACTTGGCAAGATAAAGCAGGCGTCTCAGGGGCAATTTACCATCAGCAACCGTGACAGCAACACGCCGAGTATCAAGAAAGTCAGGGTGGTTTCGACCCTGACCTATTACTTAAACGATTAGTTTTAAAGGGGCAAAGGATTTTCGCCCCTTCAATCGTATTTTTCTAATAAAAGATTGCACAAGCTTAAAAAGTCCATTAGAATTTTCTTATGAAGTTTTAAGAGGTGATCTTCCATGCAAGTACAACACACACTTTCCATCGGCATTTTGCTGTCACTCGTCAGCCTGGTATCTGGCGCCAGCGAACTGCCCACCATGACGGTAGCCAAACACTCTCAGCCCCAGTGGATCACCTTAGATGCACAGCTTGAGGCGGTAAAGTCGGCAACTGTATCGGCGCAAACCTCGGGCCGCATCATCAAGATCAACTATGACGTCAACGATATTGTGCCCCAGGGCGCATCCTTGCTGGAGATCACCAGCAAGGCCCAGGGCGCCGAATTAGCGGCCGCCGAGGCCGATTTTGCCCGCGCCCAGGCCCAAAACGAAGAGGCGCAGAAACAGCGTAAGCGTTATGAGCAGCTGTTCCCACAGGGCGCCATCTCCCAAGGTGACATGGATCAGGCCATCGCCAACGCCCGCGCCTCGGCCCAGGCGGTCAGCGCAGCGAGAGCCCGTATCATTCAGGCCAACGAGTCTCTGCAGTACACCACGGTCAGCGCCCCCTTTGCCGGCGTGGTCACCAAGCGCCATGTGGAAGTGGGCGAAACCGTGTCTCCCGGCCAGGCGCTGCTGAGCGGCTTTGCCACCGAGCATATGCGCGCCGTGACCCATGTGCCCCTGCGTTACATAGATGCGCTGCGTACCAATCCCAAGATGAAGCTAGTGCTGACCAACGGCAAGGAGCTCGAATCGGACGCCCTGACCATCTTCTCTTTCGCCGATGCCAAGAGCCACAGCTATAAGACACGTATCGACCTGCCGCCTCAGGAGCCCAACCTGATGCCGGGCATGTGGGTCAAGGCCAGCTTCAACGCCGGCAATCGCAATACCCTGACCATCCCCGAGTCTGCGGTGATCTACAACAACGAACTGAGCGCGGTCTATCTGATGCAGAACAATCAGTTCATGCTCAACCAGGTACGCCTGGGCAACAAGCAGGGCGATAGCTTCGAGGTGCTTTCGGGCCTGAGTGATGGCGACACCATCGCCATCGACGCCTATCAAGTGCTGCTGAAGCTGAAACAATAGATCTGGTGATCGAATAGGAGCCGTATAGATATGAATCAGCAAGATCGACACCAAGATAACCCGCACAGCCCAAAACGTCTGGGATTTTCCGGGCGCCTGGCGGCCATGTTCCAGCTGAGCGCCATCACCCCCTTGCTGGCCCTGCTCGGCCTGCTGCTGGGTCTGTTCGCCGTCATGGTGACCCCAAAAGAGGAAGAGCCGCAGATAGATGTCACTTTTGCCGACATCTACATCCCCTTCCCCGGCGCCACGCCGAGCGAGGTCGAACATCTGGTGACCCAGCCTATGGAGGAGGTGATCTCGCAGATCAAGGGAATAGACACCCTCTACTCCTTCTCACAGCCAGACGGCGCACTGATCATCGCCATCTTCGAGGTGGGGATCCCGCGCAACGAGGCGATCGTCAAGCTCTACAATCAGGTCTATTCCAACAAGGACAAGGTTGCCAGCCAGGCAGGCGTGGGCGAGCCACAGATCAAGCCCCGCGGCATCGACGATGTACCCATCGTCAGCCTGACCCTATGGTCGAAAGATAAGGCACAATCTGCCGAGCAGCTGACCCATATCGCCAAGGGACTGGAGAGCGAGCTGAAACGCATTCCGGGCACCCGCGAGATCTACAGCGTCGGTAGTCATGAGATCAGCCTCAACGTGAGGATCGATCCCGCCAAGATGAGCTTCTATGGCCTCACCTACGACGATATCAACCGTAGCCTGTCGAGCAATAACCATGTCTCCATGCCGGTATCTCTGGTGCAGGATAATCAGGAGATCAAGGTACAAACTGGGCAATTTTTAAAATCGAAACAAGAGGTTGAGCAGCTGGTCGTCGCCGTGTATCAGGACGAGTCGGGCCAGAGCGCCCCCGTGTACCTGGGCGATATCGCCAAGATTAGCCTCAACAGCGACATCCCGGTCCAGCATGCCTGGCACGGCGATAAGTCGGCCATCTATCCTGCGGTCACCATCGCCATCGGTAAGCAGCCGGGCGAGAACGCCGTGGATATCGCCAATGTGATCCTCGAGCGCCTGGACAAGATAGACAACATACTGGTGCCCGACGATGTCAACATCACAGTCTCGCGCAACTATGGTAAGACGGCGGGCGACAAGGCCAACACCCTGATCCTCAAGCTGGTGTTTGCCACCTCGGCCGTGGTGATCTTGGTCTTCCTCACCATGGGGCTACGCGAATCTGTGGTGGTGGGCATCGCCATCATCATCACCCTGGCGATCACCCTGTTTGCCTCCTGGGCCTGGGGCTTTACCCTTAACCGTATCTCATTGTTCGCCTTGATCTTCTCTATCGGCATACTGGTAGATGACGCCATCGTGGTGGTGGAAAACATCCACAGGCACATGGCGCTGGGCAAACGCTCCTTCGTGGAGCTGATCCCCGTTGCCGTCGACGAGGTGGGCGGCCCCACCATATTAGCGACCTTTACCGTGATCGCCGCGCTGATGCCGATGGCCTTCGTATCGGGTCTCATGGGCCCCTACATGAGCCCGATCCCCATCAACGCCAGCATGGGGATGCTGATCTCCCTGGCCATCGCCTTCATCGTCACCCCTTGGCTGGCCACTAAGCTGCTCAAGGGTCATCAACACCAAGGCGGTGATGGCGAGCATGATGTGGACGATCGCATGCTGAGGCTGTTTACTAGGCTGATCTCCCCCTTCGTCAGAGGCAAACAGGCCGGTAAGGCTAGGATTGGTCTGGGCGCCGCCATCGCCCTGCTGATCATGATCGCCGTCTCGCTGCCCGTGGGTCAGTTGGTGGTGCTCAAGATGCTTCCCTTCGATAACAAGTCGGAGTTTCAGGTGATGCTGGATATGCCAGAAGGCACGCCGGTTGAGCAGACCCAGCGCGTACTCAAGGCCCTGGCCATGGAGCTGGATAAGGTCGAAGAGGTGGACAACTACCAGCTCTACGCCGGCACCGCAGCGCCAATGAACTTCAACGGCCTGGTTCGCCACTACTTCCTCAGACAGAGCCAGGAGCTGGGCGACATTCAGGTCAATCTGGTTGATAAAGGCGATCGCGACAGAGACAGCCACAGCATAGCTTCCGAGGTGCGCCGCGCGCTGCAGGCCACCGCCAAGCAATATAATGCCAACGTCAAGGTGGTCGAAGTGCCCCCAGGCCCACCCGTGTGGTCGCCGATCCTGGCCGAGGTCTATGGCCCTAACGCCGAGATGCGCGAGACCGCAGCCAATGCTCTGCAGCAGCTGTTCCACGATACCCAGAATGTGGTGGATATCGACATCTATCTGCCCGCCGCGCAGCAGAAATGGCAGGTCAATATCGACCGCGCCAAGGCCAGCCTGATGGGCGTGCCCTACAGCAATATCGTCGATCTGGTGGCCACCTCGGTGGGCGGCAAGGCGGTGAGCTACCTGCACAAGCCGAATCAAAAGTCGCCTGTGCCTATCAAGCTTCAGCTGGAGGAAGGCGCCAAGGTGGATCTCGAGCAGGTGCTTAACCTCAGGCTCACCAATGCCTCGGGTAACTCTGTGCCCGTCTCTGAGCTGATCACCATACACAAGCGAGCCATAGACGCGCCTATCATACGCAAGAACATGATCCCTATGATCATGGTGGTCGCCGACATGGCGGGCCCGCTGGACAGCCCACTCTATGGCATGTTCGAGATCGCCGGCAGTATCAATCAAGAGGGTGGTCTGGGCTTCGATCAACACTATGTCAACCAACCCTCAGGGCTGGACAGCATCGCCGTGCTCTGGGACGGCGAGTGGAAGATCACCTATGAGACCTTCAGAGACATGGGTATCGCCTATGGCGTGGGCATGATCGCCATCTACCTCCTGGTAGTGGGTCAGTTCCGCTCCTACAGCGTGCCGCTGATCATCATGGCGCCTATTCCGCTCACCATCATAGGGGTGATGCCGGGCCATGCCCTGCTGGGGGCGCAATTTACCGCCACCTCTATGATAGGCATGATCGCCCTGGCGGGCATTATCGTGCGTAACTCCATCCTCTTGGTGGACTTTATCAATCAGGAAACCGCCGCGGGTGTGCCCTTCGAGCAGGCGGTGATCCATTCTGGCGCCGTCAGGGCCAAGCCCATCATGTTGACGGGACTGGCGGCCATGATAGGTGCCCTGTTCATCTTAGATGATCCGATCTTCAACGGCCTGGCGATCAGCCTGATCTTCGGCATCTTGGTATCAACCCTGTTAACCCTGGTGGTGATCCCCGTGCTCTATTACGCCGTGATGCGTCACCGCCCCGAATATTTTGCCGCGGTTAATCCGCAATCTTAAGGAGATACAGTATGTCTGTCGAACGTAGTATTTTCGCCTTTGCAGGCTTTATGGTCATGTTGTCTTTGCTGCTCACGACCTTTGTCCACCCTAATTTTATCTGGCTAACGGCTTTTGTAGGCGCTAATCTATTTCAAAGCGCCTTTACCGGCTTCTGTCCCGCCGCCATGTTAATGAAGAAGATGGGGATCAAGACGGAAGCGGAATTGGCCCGCATGAAATAACTCACAGATCACAAGGAGCCAACGTGAGACAAGCCAATAAGATGCTATCCAAGTCAATCATCAGCCTGATGGCGCTACTATTTGTCGCCATCATGGGCGTATCGGCGCCAAGCTATGGCGAAGAGAAAAACCCTAAGGTTGCCTGGGAGCATATACAGCAAGGGGCCATGGTCGTTGATGTCAGAACTCCGGAGGAGTTTGCCGAGGGACATCTAGAGAACGCGATTAATATTCCCTTTGAAAACATTGCCGAAGAGTTTACCAAGCGCGGCATCGCCAAAGATCAGTCTGTGGTGCTCTACTGTCGCAGCGGCCGTCGCAGTGGCATAGCTCAGGAGAGCCTGGTAAAACTCGGCTACAGCAACACCTATAATGGCGGCGGCTACCAGAGCCTGGCTAAGCACTAGGACTAAATGAGCTTGACGCTCAGACATCCTTAAACCGACTAAGGCACCCCAGGGTGCCTTTTTCATTAGCTGCCTTTTTCATTGGCTGCCTTTTTATTCCCAATATTATTCACTAATAGCCTTGTTCACTAATAGCCTTGTTCACTAGCAGCCTCGCTCATTAGCAAGCTGGTCCGTTAGCGACCTTCTTAAACAGGCGCCTTTTTACACTTAAAGCATGCCTCCCCCTTTAGAAGGCTAAGGATCTCGCGACATTAGGACACTGCAAAATTGTAACAATTGAAACAACATATAACCATTAGCTATATGTTATTACACTTATGGAATAACGATTATTCTATAATTACAATAAGTTATAAATTATGGTCAATTTTACGTCGCAGGTAATCAGGCAACACACCAAGCAAATAAACAGGCTGAAAATTCGAATAAATACTCAAAAACACACTATCCCATCGGCGAAACAATCGTATTCACTGAATATTTTCTGCATAAAAATTCTCAACACAAATCGCTTCTTTTACCCAAACACTGACTTAACAGCTTGTTTACAAATGTTTCATCAACAGATAAATTCACTGTCGAGTAACGCATATGATGGCAGTCATGCTGCTATGCACTCCAATAATAATTATTAATTCTAACTTTTAAAATGGAAGACAATATGACAGTTAAAAAGACAACTGCGGTCGCTATGTCTTTGTCTGCGCTTGCCCTGGCAATTGCAGCAAACGTCAATGCGGCGCCTGCGAAAGGACTCCACCTTCAGGCAGATAATGCTCGTATCAATCAAGCATCTCCCCTGCCTAAGCGCTATATCGTCAAGTTTAAGAATGCCCAGGCCGCTGCACAGGCCGATGCCAACAGCCTGAACGACTATCAGCCAAGAGCCAACGAAGTCTTCTCTCAGCACAGAGCACTGAACAGCGTTAAGGCTAAGCAGATGAAGCGCATCGGTCGCTCAAATGCTTACTCAGCCCAGCTGGATAACAATGGCGTTAAGGCCCTGAAATTGCGCGCCGACGTTGATTATGTCGAAGAAGATATGCCGCGCCACCTGCTGAGCGAAAACACACCTTGGGGTCAAACCTTTGTGGGCGCCACCAGCCTGAGCGACAGCATGGCCGGCAACCGCACCATCTGTATCATCGACTCGGGTTACGACCGTAGCCACAGCGAGCTGAGCGGTAACAATGTCACAGGTACCAACAACTCAGGTACGGGTAACTGGTATGAGCCAGGCGCTCACAACGCTCACGGTACTCACGTAGCGGGCACTATCGCCGCGATCGCCAACAACGACGGCGTGGTCGGTGTGATGCCAAACCAGAACGCCAACATCCACGTAGTGAAAGTATTTAACTCAGATGGTTGGGGCTACTCATCATCTTTGGTTTCGGCAGTTGACACCTGTGTGGCCAACGGCGCCAACGTAGTGACCATGTCTCTGGGTGGCTCTCAGTCAACCACCACAGAGAAAAACGCCCTAGCCGCTCACGCCAACAATGGCGTGCTGCTGATCGCAGCGGCCGGTAACGACGGTAACAACACCCACAGCTACCCAGCATCATACGATGCGGTTATGTCTGTAGCTGCGGTTGATAACAACAAAGATCACGCGGCCTTCTCTCAGTACACCAACCAGGTGGAGATCTCAGGTCCAGGTGAAGCGATCCTGTCAACCGTTACTCGCGGTGAAGGTCGTCTGGCTAACATCACAGCCGGTGGTCAGTCATACTTCGACAATGGCGTAGTGCCTCACAACCGCTATGTGAAAGACAGCAGCGGCAACTATGTTGGCACGCCTATCACAGGTTCTGTCACTGCCGAGCTGGCCGAGTGTAGCGTATCGGGCGGTGTCTTTAACTGTGGCGACATGACTGGCAAAGTCTGTCTGGTTGAGCGTGTTGGCAACCAAGGCGCCAGCTACCCAGAGTTCGATGCGGTCAAGGCATGTAATAACGCCGGCGCCCAAGCAGCTATCGTGTTCAGTAACACTGCGCTGCCAGGTCTGCAAAACCCCTTCCTGGTTGACACCAACAACGAAGCCCCAATGGTTTCTGTGTCTGTCGATCGCGCCACAGGTCAGGCACTACGTGCTCACCTAGGCACTAACGTTACAGTAGCCAACACTAGTGGTGAAGATTACGAGTACTACAATGGTACCTCTATGGCAACGCCACACGTATCGGGTGTTGCAACCTTGGTATGGAGCTACCACCCAGAGTGTAGCGCCGCTCAGGTGCGCGCTGCGCTAACTGCAACGGCTGAAGATCTCGATGTTGCCGGTCGCGACGACAAGACTGGTTACGGTCTGGTTAACGCGGTTGCCGCCAAAGAGTACCTAGATGCCTCTTGTAACGGCCCAACCGATCCAGGTACAGGCACCGGTGGTAACGTGCTGGAAAATGGCGTGGCTAAGACCAACCTGACTGGCGTGAAAGGCGACGAGCTACACTTCTCTATCGACGTACCAGCCGGTGCCAGCGATCTGAACTTCGCCATGAGCGGTGGTACAGGCGATGCTGACCTTTACGTCCAGTATGGCGCGGCGCCTACGCTGAGCAGCTACGACTGTCGTCCATGGAAAGGCGGCAACAGCGAGTCTTGCCCAGTGAGCACACCACAGGCGGGTACCTACTATGTGATGGTTCAAGGTTATAGCGACTTTAGCGGTGTTAGCCTGACAGCCAGCTACACAGAGCAGAGCACTGGCGGTAACACAGGCGGCCCAGCCACCTATACCAACAACACCAGCTATGCGATCCCTGATAACAACACTGCGGGTATCAGCAGCCCAATCGATGTGACTCGCAGCGGCGACTCAGGCACGGTAACGGTAACGGTTAACATTACCCACACCTACATCGGCGATCTGCAGGTTGAACTGCACAGCCCAAGTGGTCAAGTAGCCGTGCTACATGACAACAGTGGCGGCAGTGCCGACAACATCATCAAGAGCTACACAGTCGACATGTCTGGCGTTGAATCTGCCGGCACCTGGACACTGAAGGCAGTTGATAGCGCCCGTCGCGACACAGGCACTATCGATGCGTGGCAGCTAAGCTTCCAATAATCGCATCATCAAGATAGGGGACCTCAGGGTCCCCTTTTTTATCGAAAACGCCTTGGATAAGCTGATATAATGGGCCAAATTTTTTACTCAGCTATCACCATGACTCAGGCGAATAACCCACTACACGGCATCAAACTCGAAGCCCTACTCACAGACCTCGTCGACCACTACGGCTGGGAAGAGCTTGGCAGACGCATCGACATACGCTGCTTTAACCACGACCCATCCATCAAATCCAGTCTCAAGTTCCTGCGTAAGACCCAGTGGGCCAGGGAAAAGGTGGAGCGCCTCTACCTCAAGATGATTGGCAAGCCTATCCCGGCGCATCTACGCGGCGATGCCGGTCGTCCTATAGATGCGCCCAAGCCTAAACCCACTGCTGGCGATGAGGCAGAAAGCTCAGGCAACAGCGGCGTCAATCAACATATTTGGGGCAAATCTGACGACTAAGCCAGGTGATTTCACCAGAAAATCGAGCTTCATCAGATTAATCACATTAAAATCCGCTTAAGCTTCTGCCCTGCCTGCCGATACTAACGTCAGGCATACTTTTAATTCCATCTAACTAATGAAGTAACAAGGAAGGTTAAGCAGATGAATGTTCAGGGTATAAACGCCTTCGGCGCCCAAAGCCTGGGCCCACAGAGCCTAAGCTCTCTCGATGTGCGCGATCCCAATGCGCCCGAGGCGGCTCAAAACCCAAGCAACCGAAACCAGAGTGAACAAACTCAGTCCAGCAGTGACAGAGTCAGCCTGTCTGAGGCCGGCAAGAAGGCCCTTGCCGATGCAACCGGCAAGGCGCTGCACAACAGCGAAGCTGCCAAGACAGACAAGGCGCGCAAGGCTGAGGAGACAGAGGAAGATGAGAATCTGTCTGATATCGACAAGAAGATCAAAGAATTAAAACAGAAACTCGAAGAGCTACAGCTGGAGCTTCAGGCCCTGCAGGGGGACGATTCTGAGGCGGCGGAGCTGGAGCGCAAGCAGATACAAGATCAGATAGCTATCACCACCAACCAGCTGATGGCTCTGCTAAAAGCCAAAGAGAAGCAGGTTCAGCCAAGAGAATAGTATCTATAGTGGAAGAGTTGCCAGCATATAGGCCGTGGCGACACATTTAGGTCACCACGGTGCTAACTCATATGTAGGAGTTATCCCAAAGCCTATACCGTGAACTTAGCCACGGCACAGGTAAAGTTAGTCTTGATGATCTTCGGTGAAGTGATATTCAGACATCATGTGACCCAGCTCGGTCGACTTGGTCTTCAGATAGGCCTCGTTATAACGATTCTTACCTACCTGCAGTGGCACACGCTCGATAACCGCGATGCCAAGTTCCTTCATCGCCTTCACCTTGCGGGGATTATTGGTCATCAGCTTCACCTGCTGCACACCAATTTTCTCAAGCATGGGCTTGATCATGTCATATTTGCGCATATCGGCGGCAAAGCCCAGACGCTCGTTGGCTTCCACCGTATTGGCGCCTTGATCCTGCAGCTCGTAGGCACGGATCTTATTGAGCAGGCCTATACCACGGCCTTCCTGACGCAGATAGAGAATAAATCCCTGACCCGCCTCGGCGATATTTTGCATCGCGGTTTGTAGCTGAAAACCACAATCGCAGCGCAGACTGAACAGGGCATCGCCGGTCAGACACTCGGAGTGGATTCTGCCCAGAATGGGCTGGCTCGCATCTAACTCGCCAAAGGTGAGCGCCACATGTTCTTTGCCCGTCTCTGTATCTTCGAAACCATGCATGGCAAACACTCCCCAAGGGGTGGGAAGCTTTGAGGTGGCGACATACTTAATCGACATGAAATAACCTTTACAACTCGCTCTGTCTGAGAAGCGAACGAAAAATGAAAACCAGGAGGAGAGACTCTCCCCTTTCTCAGACCGAGCATTCTATGTGTTTTTGCCTAACAGTGAAATACCCGAGTAACGAAATCGGTTATTGCTTCACCGCAACCGCTTTGGCTTATAAGGATACGCCCTGAGTGGCGGCAAGGCTTTGAAGTCGCTCACGCCGCCATCAAAATCCTCTATGGCCTAGAAGGCCTTAGGCGCGTATCCAGTCACCTGAGTCAGTCCCATCTGGCGCCCAAGGGCCGTCATGGGATGCACAACGATCAAGCCCTTCACCGAACGCTTGAGCTTACCCATATCCGCCTGCTCGGCCTTGGTCAGCGCACGACTAAAGGCAAGTTCGCTCACCTCTGTGCCGCGTTTGTTCAACTGACGGCTCTGCTGCTGTTTAACATGGGTAATTTGCTTAGTTACCGCATTGATCTCTTGCTTAAATTGCAAAATCACCGCCTGATCGCCACGCTTCTCTGCCGCATCTAATTTACGACGATACTTGTCGAGACGATCGTTTAACTGCTGTAACTCTTGCTTTAAATTCATTAACTTGCCTTAAAAATCTCGCGAATATACAAATGCCACTCAGATAAAAATAGGCAGCATTTGCCAGTTTGGCGAACATTATACCACTAATGGGGAAGGTACGAACAAGTCATCCGGCACCAGCAGCATCCGAGCCGTAACTCTATCTGCCGCTAAAATCAGCGCTTTTCGGTGAGATAGTGAATAACCTGATTGCTGCTGCCGCGAAACACCAGGCTGGGATCGGCAAGCGACTGCTCAAATTTGCCATCCACCAGCACGTCCACATGGGCGATAACCGCTTGTTGGGCCGGGCTGAGTTCATCGAGTCTATAGCCGGTCCACAGCCAGATATCCTTGCCCCGGCACTCCTGCCTCACCCGTTTAACTAAGGCCAAGATGACATCGAGGTTGCCCGGATGCAGCGGGTCGCCGCCAGAGAGCGACAGGCCGCGGCGCACAATACGGGTATCATTGAGATCCTTAATCACTTGCTCAAGCATAGCCTCGTCGAACAGATGGCCCGAGTCAGGATTCCAGGTCGATTGGTTGTAGCAGCCCCGGCACTGATGCTCGCAGCCCGAGACAAACAGGGTCGCCCTGGTGCCGGGTCCATTGACCACGTCGATGGGAAAATATTGATGATAGTTCATGTGCCCCTCATGCCTAGCTAGCGAGATCACCTCATAAAAAGAGTAGCTAGTGTCCCTCATACAAAGATAGCAAGAGCCTTGAGGCAGCTTGCTATCTCTTCTATTTCACTTTCTTTTTTACTTTCTTTTTTACTTTCTTTTTTACTTTCTTTTTTACTTTCTTTTTTACTTTCTCTTTTACTTTCTACTTCACTGTGCCAGCAGCCGAAACTTAGTGCTGCCTGGCTCTGCTCACTAGAGGTGCTTTACCCGGCGTTTAACTTCTTCCTGCTTACCATAGTTGAAGGGTCTGGCATCCGGGCTGCCCAGGTAGCCACACACTCTGCGGGTTACAGACACCCGGCTCGGCTCATGGTTGCCACACTTAGGACAGGTAAAGCCCTTGCTGGTACAGCTGAACTCGCCGGTGAAGCCACAGTCGTAGCACTCGTCAATCGGCGTGTTGGTACCATAGTAAGGCACCCGGCTGTAACTATAGTCCCACACATCTTCCAGCGCCTCGATATTGTGCTGCATGTTAGGGTATTCACCGTAGCAGATGAAGCCGCCACTGGTGAGCGCCGGATAAGGCTGCTCGAAATCCAACTTATCGTAGGGATTCACCTTCTTCTCCACATCCAGGTGGAAGCTGTTGGTGTAGTAGCCGCGATCCGTTACGCCGTCGATCACCCCAAAGGCCTCGGTATCTAGCTTGCAGAAGCGGCTACACAGGTTCTCGCTCGGTGTGCTGTAGAGGCTGAAGCCATAGCCCGACTCCTCGCGCCAACGCACGGTCGCCGCCTTGAGGTGCTCGATAATGGCAAGCGCCTTGGCGCGCAGGGCCTCGCTGTCATACACATGGGTCTCATTGCCGTAGAGGGCATTGATGGTCTCATGCAGGCCGATATAACCCAGGGAGATAGAAGCGCGGCCATTCTTAAAGATGCCGCTGATCTCATCATCCGCGCGCAGACGCACGCCACAGGCGCCTTCCATATAAAGAATTGGTGCCACCCTCGCCTTCACGCCTTGTAGACGCTCGATGCGCGTGTCCAGGGCGCGGCGGGCCACGGCCAGACGTTCATCAAGCAGCTGATAGAAGCGGGTCTCGTCGCCCTTAGCCTCGATTGCGATTCGCGGCAGGTTCAGGCTGACCACGCCAAGGTTATTACGCCCTTCGTGCACCAGCTCGCCCTCCTCCTCGTAGGTGCCGAGGAAGCTGCGACACCCCATAGGCGTCTTAAAGGAGCCAGTGACCTTTTCCACCTGCTCATAGTTGAGGATATCGGGGTACATGCGCATCGACGCACACTTGAGCGCCATCTGCTTAATATCATAGTTGCAGTCACCCGCCTTGTGGTTGATGCCATCGCGAATGGCGAAGACCAACTTAGGGAAGACCGCCGTCTTACGGTTCTTACCCAGGCCCGTCATGCGCACCTTCATCATGGATGACTGAATGAGGCGCGACTCCCAGGAGGTACCCAGGCCGAAGCCGAAGGTGACGAAAGGCGTCTGGCCGTTGGCGGTATGCAGAGTGTTGACCTCATACTCCAGCGACTGGAAGGCGTCGTGACACTCTTTCTCTGTCTGCGCCGTGGCAAAAGCCTTGGCATCTGTGATCCCCCAGGTCAGCGCGACCTGATAGTGTTTGTCATAGCTCTTGGCGACGAAAGGCGCGAGCACCTCGTCGATACGGTTGATAGTGGTGCCGCCATAGATATGGCTGGCCACCTGAGCGATGATCTGCGCCGTAACCGCAGTCGCAGTCGAGATAGACTTAGGGGTCTCGATCTCGGCGTTGCCCATCTTGAAACCATGGGTCAACATGTCGGCCAGATCGATCAACATACAGTTAAACATGGGGAAGAAAGGCGCATAGTCGAGATCGTGATAATGGATCTCACCCGACTCATGGGCCGCCACCACATCCTTAGGCAGAATATGGCGTGTGGCATAGTGTTTGGCCACAATGCCCGCCAGCAGATCACGCTGGGTCGGGATCACCTTGGAATCTTTGTTGGCGTTCTCGTTCAGCAGCGCCGCGTTACTCTGCTCGACCAAGCCACGGATCTCGCGGTTGAGACGGCTGCTCAACTCTCGATGGATATCCCTGTCGTGGCGATACTCGATATAGACCCTGGCGAGTTGCTTATAGGGGCCTTCCATCAACTGGTTTTCGACCGCATCTTGCAGGTCGTGAATATCCACCTGCTCGAGTTCGGCCACCGACTGGCGTACTTGTAGGGCCACCTCGGTGGCATAGGCAACATCATCAATACCTGCCGAACTTGCTGCAGCAACCACTGCATCTCGAATCCTTGTTTCGTCAAAAGGCGTGCGGTAACCATCCCGCTTAATAACCACTGGCATTGTTCAATATCTCCTCAAGTAACGGCCAAATTAACACCATATATAGTGTTAATATAGACGATGAACACAATATGTAGCGCATTAAGCTACAAGTTAGGCTCAAGTACCTTGATCCAGATCATTAATTTGCGGATGGAATTTTGTGACACAAGATTACTGCCAACTGGGCCACTTATCGTTAAAACTTGCCTTGACCCAGTCGGCAAAGGGAGCTAGATGCGGGATAAAAATGGGACAAGCTGTGAATAAATTACGTAATTCGTTTAGATAGTGCCAGATAACGCTGTATTTGCCCGGAAGCCTGTTGCGAACTTCCCGATGCGGCGGCCAATTGCATGGTGGATTTAAGCCCCTGCCACATCTCCTTGTCTCTGCTCGTCAGACCGTTATCGCCCTGTACAAACACCGACAGCTGGGCCGATACCCGCGCCGCCTTCTGGCTCAGTCCCTGACTGTCGAGGCTGTCCATCTGCTTGAGCACAGACTCGGCGTCATCGAGCATGGCAATCATCACGCTATCAGGTTTACTCTCCTTGAGCTGCTCGCGCTGGCTGGCGATAAAGTCGAGCAGCGACGGCTGCGAGCCATCACCCCTTGGGATCTCAAAGCCCGCCTGGCTCAGGCGATTAAGCTGATTTTCCGACAAGATGCCGTCCTGATACAGACGCTGAATTAACTTGGGAATATCGCCGATGCCAAATTGCCCTTTGGAAAAGAAGTCTTTGGCCATCGCCTCTATCTTCTGCGCCCGCTCCGCCCTTGGCGAGAGAAATACCGCCTCTTGGGGGATATCTGGTCCTGTCGTTTGCACCTTGGATCTTTGATTTGACAGGGTCACCTTGTCACTGGCCGATGAGCCGTCGACATCGCGTGCGCCATTTCCATGTGTATCAGGGCCATGTGCTTCTTGGCCGTGTGTTTCTAGGCCATAACTGTTAGCGATCAGATTGGCTTGTGAACCATTAATGGCCTGGCTGATTGAATTCATTGTCAATTTTTCGACTACTGCAGAGAACTATTCCTGCAAGCAGCAAAAACCAGGCCAAAGCTCCTAGCCACAGCTCCTAAAGAGACAAGCCTTAAGGAATGTTAGCCGTTTATTTAAACAACTCCTGTTTATAAGGACTGACGCCTAAGGGCTAACAACTATGCACTCACGCCTAAAGACTATTACTTAGACTATTACTCAGGCTATCAGTGACGCTCCAGCTCATCGATACGGGCGCGGATGATATGAGCCACCTGCCTCACCGCCTCTTGCCCCGCCTCGATCGCCTCGCCCGCGCGGTGGAACTCCATGGTACCAATCTCCATCACATTAGGGGTGATCAGGATATCCGGCGGATCTCCCATCAGGCGCACCCGCTTGTGGCGCTGCTCCAGGATATCCATCGACTGGGACATCACAGCCAACATGCCTGGCTCACTGCGATTGCCAAGGGAAAACTTATCGGTCAAGCCGCTGACATAATCCCGTCCCCGGGCCAGGAGATCCATGAAGCCGCTCTCCAGCTCCTTCTCGGCTTTCACCTGCTCTGCTTGGCTCGCCTTCATATCGGAAGAGATGGCCACGGGCAGCTGCTGATGGCGTGTCTTCCTGTGAGCGTTAAGATCCACGGCAATCACCAGGTCAACCCCCATGGCACGGCTCACCGATACGGGAACCGGGTTAACCACGGCGCCATCCACCAGCCAGCGCTCGCCGACTCGCGCCGGCGGCAAGATCCCCGGCATAGAACAGGAGGCACGCACCGCATGACGCAGGCTACCCTGCTTAAACCAGATCTCCTGGCCGGTATAAAGATCGGTCGCCACCGCGGCAAAGGGCATCTGCATCTGCTCGATATCCAGGTTGCCGATATGCTGCTGCATCACGTCGAACACCTTCTCACCGCCAATCAGCCCCCCCTTGCGCCAGCTCAGATCCATCAGGCCCAACACATCCCAGCTGGAAAAGCTGGTCACCCAAGCCTCTAGATCGTTAAGGTTATCTTGCGCATAGGCGGCGCCCACCACGGCGCCGATAGAACAGCCGGCCACCTTGTTGGGGAAGACTCCCATGTTCGCCAGCTCGTTTAGCACCCCTATGTGGGCCCATCCCTTCGCCGCACCACTGCCCAGTGCAATGCCGATATTCGCCATCTTCTCTGTTTCTCTCCCCGGGACGCGAGCCGCTTGAGCAGCTGCGTCTTATTGTCTTTAGTTTTCATCATAAGCCAAACCATGACGCCGCACAGCCCATAGCGGTAAAAATTAATCTACGCGCTGAGCCTTAGCATTGACTGGCGACGAGCCAGCGCGCAAGTCATGGCTGAATCGCTCACGGCGATGTATAATGCGCCCCTATCTATATTTCGGAGCACAGCATTGCAATTTTCAGATTTTTCACTCGATAAACGTCTACTGACCAGCCTTGAACACATGGGCATCGACACGCCGACCGAGATCCAAACGCAATCGATACCCGTAGGCTTATCGGGAAGAGATCTTATGGCATCGTCTAAGACGGGCTCGGGCAAGACCCTGGCCTTCCTGTTGCCAGCAATGCAGCGCGTCATCGCCACCAAGGCGCTAAGCAAGCGCGATCCCAGGGTATTGATCCTGCTACCGACCCGAGAGCTGGCCACCCAGGTCTACAGTCAGCTGCGCCTACTGGTCGCCAACACCCAATACAAGGCGATCAAGATCCTCGGCGGGGAGAACTTTAACGATCAGGCCAAGGCCCTGGCCAGAGACCCTCATTTCGTGGTGGCAACCCCGGGCCGTCTGGCAGATCACTTGGCCCAACGTCACCTGTTCCTCAACGGACTAGAGCTGCTTATCCTGGATGAGGCCGACCGCATGCTGGACCTTGGCTTCGCCGAACAGCTCAGGGCCATCAACCAGGCCGCCGATCACAAGCGTCGCCAGACCCTGATGTTCTCGGCAACCTTAGATCACGGCCAGATCAACGAGATTGCCGCCGAGCTACTCAAGGAGCCGGAGCATGTGGCCATAGGCGCCTCCCATGTGGAGAACCAGGATATCGCCCAGAAGATCTACCTGTGCGACAACCTGAGCCACAAGGAGCAGCTGCTCACCCGCCTGCTACAGCTTGAGCCCCACAAGCAGGTGATCATCTTCACCGCCACCCGTGGCGATACCGACCGCTTGGCTGGCGTGCTGGCCGAACAGGGCTTTAGCACCAGCTCCCTCAGCGGCGAGCTGAAACAGGCGGCGCGTAACCAGATCATGGACCAGTTCAGCCGCGGTCAGCAGCAGATATTGGTCACCACAGACGTCGCCTCCCGCGGCTTGGATCTACTTAACGTATCCTTGGTGATCAACTTCGACATGCCAAAGTTTGCCGAAGAGTATATTCACCGTATCGGTCGTACCGGCCGCGCCGGCGCCAAGGGCGATGCTATCTCCCTGGTCGGGCCGAAAGACTGGGTCAACTTCAAGCAGGTACAAAACTTCCTGCGTAAAAGCTTTGAGTTCAGCGAGCTGGAGGAGTTGGCGCCTAAGTTTAAGGGGCTAAAAGACAAGCCGAGCCAGGAGAAGCGCCTGGGTAAGCAGCAGGCGAAACCTAAGACCAAGAAGGCTAAGGCTGCCAGCAGCGACAAGCCGAAGAAGCAGCGGGATAAGCGCTTCATCACAGGCGTAGATGTAGGCGATGCGCCAATGCTTAGAAAGCCCAAGGCGAAACTGCAGGATACCCCTGAAGATTAACGCCTGGCCCCGAGCCTAAAACCTATGATTTGCGGTCACATAGCGGGCACTTAGCGGTCACTTAGTATTCACTGAGGGCCGCTTTTTATTACCCGTTTTATCTGTCGTCTATCTGCTCTCTATCTGTTCTGCAACATCCGATGCCAATCCTGTCGGGCGGTTATCTATGGCACATGCCACCAACTTTAAATCAAGCGGCAGACGATAGCGGCGATTTTCACCTAACAACTAGTGCTCAATTGGGCCAATTAAGGTTACAATAGCCGCCATTGATTTTTTTATATTAGGGTTATCATGAGAGTTTGTGGCGTTGAGTTAAAAGGTGGCGAAGCCATCATCTGTTTGTTGAGCTATGAGGGTGAGACCTTTAACATCCCAGATTGCCGTTCTCGCTCACTGACCATCTCTAATTCGGCCAGCACTGAGTCGATCAAAGAGTTCCACTTCGCCTTCAGCAAGCTGATGCAAGACTACAAGGTCGATCAGGTCGCCATCATAGAGCGCGAGCAGAAAGGCAAACTGGCGGGCAGCGCCACCAGCTTCAAGATGGAAACAGCGATTCAGCTTTGCGGCCTGCCTGTGCAGCTGATCTCACCGGTCAACATCAAGGAGCAGCTCAAGCGCAATCCACCTATGGTGGATTTCGAAGGACTGGATCTCAAGCGTTTCCAAAAGAGCGCCTTCGAGGTCGCCTACTGCTACCAAAACAAGTGCATCTTCGCCAAGAAAGATTAAGCCTGTTGCCGGGCGCATCCCGCCCGGCATTATCTAATCGCTTCACCTCAGCCGTCATCCACTAGGCTTTCGCTTATGTCATCACTGCCCTATCTGCAAGGCTATCGGCCCGAGCTTATCAGCCAGGTCAACGAACTGATCGAGACTAATCGACTGAGAAGTGTCCTCGAACGCCGCTATCCAAATAGTCACACGATCCGCAGCGACAAGGCCCTGTATGACTACACCATGGCGCTGAAGAATCGCTATCTTAAGAAGTCTTCGCCCCTGAGTAAGGTGATATTTGACGATAAGATCACCCTCAAGAAGCAGGCCCTGGGATTGCACAGCTATGTCGCCAAGAATCACGGCGGCAAGACCAAGTCGAAGAATGAGATCCGCATCGCCGCGCGCCTCAAGGAGGTGCCCGAGCCCCTGTTGCGTATGGTGGTGGTACATGAGCTGGCGCATCTTAAAGAGAAGGATCACAACAAGGCCTTCTATCAGCTCTGCTGCCATATGCAGGGCGACTACCATCAGCTGGAGTTTGACCTGCGGCTATGGCTCACCATGCTGGATCTCGAGGCCCAAGAGAAAGCCTAACCATAAAAAACGCCACATCATGTGGCGTTTTTCTCTTCGATAAGCAGTTAAATCAATCGGTATTAATTAGCTTTTTAGCTCTGGCCCATCATCATCTGGCGCACCTTGACCAGCTGAGCAAACTCGCCCATCTGCTTCTTCGACAGCTTGCTCGCCATAGGGATATCCGCCTTCATAGGATCCACGGGGCGGCCATTGATATGAAACTCATAGTGCAGATGTGGCCCTGTGATACGGCCCGTCTTACCCGACAGGGCGATCACCTGGCCTCGAGACACCCTCTGTCCCTTGTGCACCAAGGCCTTAGAGAGATGCAGATAACGGGTACGGTACTTGTTGCCGTGGTCGATCACCACATATTTACCCGCATATCTATGGTCGGTCACCAAAGAGACTATGCCATCGCCAGGGGCTACCACCTTAGTGCCAATCGGCGTGGCGAAATCTGTGCCGTTATGGGGCGCGGTGCGACCCGTAACCGGATGGTGACGATGGCGATTAAAGCGTGAGCTGACACGGTAGTTCTTCTGTAGCGGCACACGCTGGAAGGCCCTTGCCAGGCTGCGGCCCTGATCGTCATAGAAGTTGCCGTCGCTATTTTGGTAGGCGTTGATCGTGCTGCGGCCACGTTCTATGGTGATGGCGAGAATATCGCTATTGCCCGTCACCTCACCATCGATATATTGATCGCTCTTAAGCACAGAGAATCGGTCGCCCGCGCGCAGATCCCGGGCAAAATTCAACTTCTCTTTCAGCAGGGTCTCGATGCGCTGGATCTCGCCGGCATTCAGGCCGATACGCTGAGCCGACAGATAGAAAGAGCCCTGGATCTCACCGCTTAAAGCCCTGTCCTGCCAGATCCCCTCGATATTGATCTCATCGACACTGAATCCCCCCTCCTCGTAACGGCTAAACACCACCTGACGCGCCGCATTGAAGTAGAGTTCGAGTTTCTCCAGCTGACCCGAGTCATCGAGCCAAAAACGTATGATGTTGCCGGGTTTGAGAGTATCGAGGGCCAGGATATTCAGATCCGCCTCCAACACCTTGTACATGGTCTGCTGATCCACATTGGCCTCGACAAACAGGCCACTGAGGGTATCGCCGGATACTATGGTCTTAACAAAATCGGCATGAGACAGGGTTTCGACCGCTTCGTCGCCCAGGTGCAGGTTAGTCACCAGAGACTCAATATCCAGCGCCACCGGAATGCGTTGTGGCAGGGCCTGTTTCTGGCTTGGCCAGAGCAGCGCCGCGCCCACGACCAGCCCGGCCGCCAATAAGATCTTCTTGTGGGGCGAGGGTAACGCCATGATACGGGATTGAGACATGCTCAAAAAAGAAATTTTACCTGCGCGCAACCTGTGCCTCATCTTTCATTATTATGCTTATCATTAGAGCCCAAAACCCCATAAAACATGGGGTCGATGCCAAGTTATATCAAAAATAACGGCATTTACAAACCGATCGACAACACAATTTAATGGAATAAACAGAGGTTTTTGGCGACCAAACAGACAAAAAAACTAAAAAGGTGCTGAAAATCCCACTGATATCAGCACCCTTTTAATCTAGCTTAAGGTAAAACTAATTTAATCTCGCTACCCTCGGCACTCTTAAGGATATCGATGCGGCTAGCGATCTGCTCTTTCATCTCGGTCACGTGGGAGATCACCCCCACCATGCGACCGGCCGATTGCAGATCCATCAAGGTTCTGATGGCAAGCTCGAGAGAGTCCTGATCCAGGCTACCGAAGCCCTCGTCGATAAACAGGGTATCGAGCTTAATGCCGCCAGCATAGGCCTGCACCACATCCGACAGCCCAAGGGCCATAGACAGGGCCGCCATAAAGCTTTCGCCGCCACTCAGGGTCGCCACTGAACGCACCTTGGCGGTGTAAGCATCTTCCACCTCCAGCTCAAGGCCAGAGGCCTTGTTACCCTTGGCCCTCTCCTCCTTGCGCAGCAAGCGATAGCGCCCCTTACTCATCAGCTGCAATCTGTGGCTGGCTTCCAGCAAGACATCGTCCAGCAATACGCTCAGCACGAAACGTTGCAGGCTTATCTTGTTACCCGTGTTGCCATTGGCCACATCGGCCAGGGTGCCGACCACGGCGTATTGCTGCTCGAGAGCGCCGGCCTTAAGATCCAGCGCCTTGAGCTGCTCCTGGGTTTGACTTAGCTGAGCCGCCCTGGCGCTCACCTTTTGCCACTGAGCCAAGGCCTGCTGCATCACCTGCTCGGCGTCCATTTTTTGCTGCTCGAGTGCACTCATATCCGGCGCCTCACAATCGGCTAAGGTCTCTTGGAGCTGAGACAGGTTGGCCTGATGAGTGATAAGCGCCTGCTCGAACGCCTTGATCTGATTGGACAACTCGGCCTGCTCGGCCTCGGTCAGGCAGGCCTGCTCGAAGGCGGCAACACTTTCAAATTCCGAAGTCGCTAGCGCCTGTTGGAAACTCAGGGTCTCCTGCTCCGCAAGAGCATTCACCTCACCAATACGGCGGCTCGCCGCCTCCAGCGAGGCCTTGGCCGCCGCATTATCCTGCTCCGCCTTGGCATGGGCCGCCCTCACCGCCTGCTGGCGCGACTTAAGCTCATCGATAGTCTTGGTAAGATCGGCAATGGCCGTGCTGAGCGTGGCTAGGTCGCTAAAGCCCTGGGGAATAGCCGCTCTTATCTGCTGATACTGCCCCTTGTCGCTGGCCAGCTGCTCGGCCAGTTTACCGTAGTGGGCACGCGCTTCATCCAGCGCGGTTTGTAGCTCTCGTCCCTGGTGCTCGCTTATCTCAAGCTGAGTCTCTAACTGGGCAAGTGATTGCTGCGCCGCCTTGGCCCGCTCTAACCCGTCGCTAAGCGCTGCGAGTCGCGCCTGATGCTCATCAAACGACAAGCCTGCCGCCTCGCCAAGCTCCTCTTGTAGCTGAGATGCGCTTAGCTGCAGGTTCGACAGAGATTGCTGGAGCAGCTTATACTCGCTTCTGGCCTGATGCAGCAGATTGAGCGCGTCGCTCTCTAGCTGCTTGGCCTGGGCCAGCGCCTCGTCGCTCGGCAGGTCAAATTCGCCCATGGCAGGCTCTGGGTGTTCCAGGCTGCCGCAGACGGGGCAAGGCTCGCCCGGTGATAACTCTGCCGCCAGGCGCGCCGCCTGACCGCGATGCCAGCTAAGCTCCAGACGCTTATGGGCATCGATCGCCTGCTTGTGCTTTTCGGCAAGCTCACTGCCTGCTCTCTTAGCCGCCAATAACTTCTGCTCGAGGGCCGCGATCTCCAGCCCCTGCTGCTGCCAGCGCTCAAACACCTTGAGCTGGGCGCGGCCGTCGCTCAGGGATTGTTGCAACGCGAGCTGCGGCTCGGCGTCACGTTTAAGGGTCTCGCGGCGACTCACCATCTCCTGGCGGGCCTGGTTAAGCTCGTCTAACTGTTTGGCGCTCTGCTTACCACTCGTCTCGGCTGCCTGCATCTTGGCCTGACCATCGGCGAGTCGCTCACTCAATTGATTGAGCTGTTCAAGCTGAGGCGCTAGCGCCTCAAGCTGGGTCAGGCGCTGCTGCTGGCTCAGTTGCTCTTGCTCGAGCGCGCCCAGCTGCTCGAAGGCCTGCTGGCTCTGATTCAATGCCTGCTCGGCGCTTGCTTGCATCTGCTGACACTCACCTAAGTGCTGGCTTGCCGAGCGCTGCTCGCCGAGGCGCGACTGCATCGCCCGGTAAAGGGGGCTCAGGCTATTGGCTCGACCGGCCGCCTGCAGTCTCTGTTGCCACAAAATCGCCTCCACCTGGCGGGCCTTAAGCCCCTCGCCCTCGCTTTGCAGCGCCTGCAGGCGATTGAAATCACTCTGCAGCTTGAGGCCCTTGTCCAGATTCTGGTTGGCCGTCAGCAGTGCCTGCTCGGCTTGCTGCTTGTGCGCTTGGGCAAGTTCCAGCTCGGGGGCGATGAGCGCCTGCTCCTCGATAAGTGCCTGATCACTTGCTAACTCGGCGCCCTCCAGAATGCCGCCGCGGCGATTGCGCATCGCCTCGACGTCGCGGCGAATTCCGGCCGCCTGCTGCTTGAGGCGCTCCTCGATACGGCGATAGATATGGGTCTGAAACAGCTGGCTGAAGATCTTCTCCCTGGCCTTAGAGTCGGCCATCAAGAGCTCGCGAAACTTGCCCTGGGGCAGCACCATTACCTGGCGGAACTGATCCACATCCAGGCCGGTCAGCTGCTCTATCTGCGCGGTTGCATCAGACACCTTGGCCGCCACCAGCAATGTCTCGCTGCCATCCGTGTCGACGCGAGACAGCTGGGCCTCGCTCTTTTGCAGCGTCACCCCATCACCACTCTTCTTGGCCCTTGGCTGCTCGGGCACGCGGCGAATAAGATAACGCGTGCTGCCCAGCTCAAACTCGAAGCTGACCTGAGTCAGCCTCTGCTCATCGGCCATGTCGCAGCGCATCTGGGTGCCTTCGCGCTCATCCCCCGTGGTCTTGCCATAGAGGGCGAAACAGATGGCATCGAGAATCGTCGTCTTACCCGCCCCCGTGGGGCCGTTGATTAGAAACAGCGGGTTACTGCCCAGGGCGGCAAAATCTATGATCTGCTCGTCGGCGAAGGGGCCGAAGGCGGTCATGGTCAGTCGCAGTGGTCTCATTGCGCCGCCTCCCCTTTGTGCAGCTCATCCAGTGTCTGGGTGATCAGCTCAAGCTGCGCCTCGTTAAGTGGATCGCCGGAGACCTGAGTGAAGAAATCTTTGAACATCTCGAGCTCACCCTTCTTGATGTGATCCGAGGCGATGGCCAGCTGCTGGTTATTGGCCATCAGGCCGGTGCGCTCAAGATGCAGCACATTGGGATAGACGCTTCTGAGCTTACCCATGGCGTCTAAGATGGCGTGTTTATCCAGTAGTCGCACCATCAGATAATCCTCTCGGCCGGGATCTTTTACCCCTTGCTGCAACAAGTCATCGAGCGCGCCCTCTATGATGCGCACATCGCGAAGCGGGCTGAGCGGCAGCAGTGTCATGACAGCCTGGCTGTCTGCCGTGAGCTCCACCAGGGTTACCGATTTATTCTGATGCTGCTCGCTAAAGGAGTATTTGAGGATGGAGCCAGAGTAGCGCACCTGCTCCGCCCCCTTGTATTGCGGGCCATGGAGATGGCCCAGGGCCGTATAGTCGAAGGGCACGAAATGCTTAGGCGAGATCTTGTCTGCGCCACCGATACTCAGCGGTCGCTCCGAGTCCGATTCGCTGCCGCCGTCAAGGAAACAGTGGCCTATCACCACCTTAGGCAATCCCTGACTGTCATGATCCTGCACCTGCTTGAGCAGCTCGACCATCGCCTCCTCATGGCTGCTGGCCTCGCATTCCAGTTTCTGTCTGACGGTGGCGGGCTCGGCATAGGGCAGCGGATAGAAGATGGCATCACCGCTGCCTGAGCTTAATCTTATGGGGCTCACCTTGGGCGCCAAGGGGCCTATGATGTGCAGGCCGCTGGCTTGCATCTGGCGCGCGGCAAACCCCAGCCGCTCATGGCCGTCATGGTTACCGGCGATCATGATGACGTCGATCCCAAGGGCGATGAATTGGTTGAGCACCTCATCGAGCAGGGCCACAGCGTTGGCTGGCGGTACGGATCTATCATAGATATCACCGGCGACAATCAAGGCATCGACCTCATGGGTCTTAGCCAGGGAGACTATCTGATCGAGCACATGACGCTGATCGTCCAGCAGGCTCTGATTGTGCAGCTGACGGCCGATATGCCAGTCTGAGGTATGGATAAATTTCATCTTTTCTCGTTTAAAAATGAGGAGGATAGGAAGAGAAGCTCTGCAGGCTATAGTAAGAAATGTCACCCCATTAGGCAATGCGCCGCCCAAGGCTTTGTAAAAGCGGCTGAGCAGCTGCTCAGTATTAGGCCAAAACCTGCCCAGCCATAAACTCTTGGCCAGCGTTTTATTTCTTCTAAATAAAAAAGGCCCACCTTACCGGGTGGGCCTTCTCTATTTAACAAGCTTGTACGCGCGAGCTATTTATCCGGCATCAATGCCAGCACGGCGTCGATATCATCAGCGCTGTGACGCTCGGCCAGTTGCTCCCAGGGCTCGCCCCAGGTGCGATTGACTATGCGACCGCGCTTCACCGCGTCCCGCGCGGCGATCTGCTCGGCCCAGCGCTTGAGATGCACATAGCTGTCGACGTCGAGGAACTCAGCGGCGTCATAGGCATGACCCAGCACCAGATTGCCATACCAGGGCCAGATCGCCATGTCGGCGATGGAGTAGTTGTCCCCGGCGATATAAGTGTTCTCTGCGAGCTGCTTGTCCAGCAGATCCAGCTGACGCTTTACCTCCATGGAGAACCGATTGATGGGATACTCAAACTTTTCCGGTGCATAGGCGTAGAAATGGCCGAAGCCGCCGCCGAGGTAGGGCGCCGCACCCTGCAGCCAGAAGAGCCAGTTGAGTACCTGAGTGCGCTCATGACCAGTCGCTGGCAGGAAATGGCCAAACTTCTCAGCTAGGTGAAACAAGATTGCGCCAGACTCGAACACGTTAACTTCAGTATCGCCCGTCTTATCCAGCAAGGCGGGGATCTTAGAGTTGGGGTTGACCGCCACGAAGCCGCTGGAGAACTGCTCGCCCTCCCCTATCTGAATAAGATGCGCGTCATACTCGGCATCCGCGCCGAGGGCGAGTAGCTCCTCAAGCATGATGGTGACCTTCTGGCCATTGGGTGTCGCCAGGGAATAGAGCTGCAAGCCATGCTCGCCCTGGGGCAGTTTGGCCTCATGACGGGCGCCCGCCGTGGGGCGATTGATGCTGGCCCAGGTACCGCCATTTTCGCTGTCCATGGTCCACACTTTCGGGGGAATATAGGTTTCAGACATATTGCTTCCTTTATCTTATTAGTTGGTGTCGCGATCGCGTCGCAATAATTTCGAAATAGTTTTCGCAATAGTCTCGCGATAGCTTCGCGCCATGCCCGCTGGGGACATACTCTGTCCTGGAGTGATCTCGGGGCGTATGCTGACAATTTAAACCCTTGGGGGTCAATTGGATAGAACCTTTGGCTATAGGGCCAACTGAATTGGCATGAAAGAAAATCGCCATTCGCCGCAAGGCCACAACTGACAGGCGTTCGCTCAATAATAGGAATTTCAGACTGACTTAATCCGAATCCGCATCAGCATCCGACTCGCCCACCTGTTTGGCCTGATACCTGTCTAAGATCCCGCTGCGGGCAAGTCCGCGATGCACATTGCGGCACAACTTGGCGAAGCGGCTCACCTCACCGAGTAATGGCGTGTCCCCCTGCAGGATGGCGCTTTCCCAATAGCGCATCTCGCTGTCGACCAGCTCGAGTAACTTCTTGGGGCAACCGATACAGGAACCCTGAGGGCCACAGACGAAGGTCTCGGGCTCATTGAGCGGCATCGCCTGCTTGACCTGATCGATCAGCTGTAACATGGCGGTGGTGCTATCTGGCTTGCGCGTCACGGGCGTTAAAATCTCACATCGAATCTGACGAAAAATAAGACGGCTATATTACCTTTCCCTGAGATAACAAAACAGGACCTAGATCATAGCGCCCGGATCAAAGCCCCTGAGTCATAGTCTTGGTTCATGGCCGCTCGTAATAGGTCTGCTGACCGGAAGCGTTAAAGTAAAACGCCTCGAGCAATTTCCCCTGGCCGTCGAAGCGCTCGCGTTTAATCAGGTTGCCCGATTCATCGAAGGTCTTCACCTCAGTATCTACCATGATCCCCTGGCGATACTCCTTGGCATTCATCAGCTGGCCATTGCAGTGATACGACTCGAATCGCCCCTGCTCGACGCCCATCTCATAGTGGGCGAGCTCCTCGAGCGCGCCGCTAGACTGACAGAAACTGCGCTGCTCACCGTGGCGCTCGATAAGCGGATCGAAGCCATATTGCTGCTGCGATTGAAGGCGACCGTTTGGCCAGTAGGTCTGCTGCGCAGCCAGATTGCTCTGCCTATCATAGGCATAGCGCGTCTTTATCTTACCGCTGGCATAAAAGGTGATCTCGCTGAGCCGCTTAAGATCCTGTTTACGAAACAGGGCGTCGCTGGCCAAGCTGCCGTCTGGGAAATAGTGACGCAGGCGCTCACGCTGCTCGCCGTCCTGAAAAAAGCGGTGCGTCCAGGGGCGTCCCTGCTCATAGGTGATGGACTCGATGGTCTTTTCGCCCTCCAGGCGGCGATAACTTTCTATGATGCCAGCCTCATCGAACAGGGCGACCGCCTGTTCCTCGCCATTCTTGTAGATGGCCTGACGTTTCGGTCGCTGGCTTTGCACATGGTAGTCTAAGTGCTCACCCTCTCTTATCCCTTGGCGATACCAACCCTGGGACAAGATGCGACGGCCCTCGGCTGAGAAGCTAAATCCATGGCGTTTCCCCTCGAGATACTGGGTGGCGCCAAAGTAGTTCGCCGGCTCGCCTCGGGTCGCTATGCCGCTAAAGGGCTTGCCGCGATAGCCAGTGAGGCAGTCGGTCTCGACCCAGATCCCGTAAACCTGCTGCTTGCTGCACTCGATAGGCGCAAGCGACTGCTCATCTATGGGCAACTGAGGCGCCTGATGGCAGCCGGGTAACAGCAAGAAGACCAAGAACGCCGGAGAGATAAGCTTGACGCCAGGCTTCATCTTATCCCGGCTCCAATTTTTTCGAGCAAAGCTCGGATTCTTGTTCCTGCTTTGATCGAATTGAGCTGTTCCAGCGTCCTTTGGATAAATGGCACGTATCTTCTTCTCATCTAGTGATGTTCCGTCTTGATCAGCTTGCCGAATTGATCATAGAAGGCCCAGTCGCCGGCCTGACGATCTGCGATATAACTGCCTTCGCTGCGCAGCTCACCACTTGGCCAGTAGGCGCGCCACAAGCCTTCCTTACGAGAGCGCAGGAAGGCCCCCTGCTCGGCCTGCTTGCCATTAGCGTGAAAATAGCTGGCCTCGCCTTCACGTTGACCATCCAGCCACTGCTCCTTGGCTTGGGGCTTACCCGTTTGGAAATAGCTGAGCTGCTCGCCGCTAAGCTTGTCTTTCTGGTAGTGAGCACGCACCTTTAACTGGCCATTGGGGTAATATTTGGCGTACTCGCCGTTAAGTTTACCCGCAAGATACTCGCCGCTTTCCGACAGCACGCCGTCTTCAAACCAGCTTTGCCAGAGTCCGACCTGCTCCCCCTTAAGCATCTCGCCCTCGCGCTTGAGTTGGCCGTTATTGGCGTAGTACTCGCTGTAGTGGCCGCTGAGTTCACCCGCCTGATATTGCTCGCTGCGATAACGCACCTGCTTGAAGCTGTAATAGGCCCGCTCACCCTCGAGTTTGTCCTGATGGTAATGGCTGACGCGATAGATGTTACCCTCGGGGATAGGGCCGAAGCTAGGATCTTTCTCCTGATAGCGATACTCGGTCCACTCGCCCTCCTTGCGATCCTCAAGGTAATGACCTGTTACCCGGCGACGTCCATTATCGAACTCGCTGTAAGGCCCGTTTAGCTTGCCCGCCTCGAAGGTCATCTCGCGGCTCACTATGCCCTGACGATACTGACGCCAGGTGCCCTGTTTCTCGCCATCCTTGTACTCGCCAGCCTCGTTGAGATCGCCGTTGGCATACCAGCGGGAAAACTCGCCATGAAGCGGATAGCGGCTGCGACCGGCGATTTTCTCATCGCTGTAATGCATAAGCTCTCTAGGTTTACCCGTCTCATAGAAGGATTCATATGTGCCGACCCATTGCCCTTCGATGCGGGTGCCGCGCTCCTTGAGGGTGCCATCATCGAAATAGCGCTCGGCCCTGCCTGTCTGGCGATTGTCCTGATACTGATCCAGGCTGCGCAGCTTGCCATTATCGTAATAGGCGATGAAATCCCCATGACGCGCGCCCTGACGCCACTGCTCCTGACGCTGCAACTTGCCCTGACGATAGGTCTCGAACTTGCCATCTTTCAGCCCCAGATCGTAATGCTCAGTGGCCAGCAGGTTACCCGCCGGATCGAAGCGCTGCTGCAGGCCATGCAAGGGATACTGCCCGTTGTCGGCCGGAATTTGATCCTGGTAGCGAATCACCTTCTTGGGTTTACCATCGTCAAAATAGGTCTTCTGCTCGCCCGCCTGCAGCCCCGCCTTATAGTTCAGCTCACTCACCAGGATGCCGGCACGGTTAAAATAGCGCTGAATGCCTTCATGTTCGCCATCGAGGTAGTTTTCCTCCTCGAGCTTGACCCCGGTGTCGCTGTAATGCACCAGAGTGCCCTGGCGCAGATCCTCACTATACTGACCCTGCAGCGATAACTGGCCATTGGGATAGTAGCTTAGACTCTCGCCATGGAGGCGACCGGCGACGTAATGCTCGTCGCGCTCGGGCGTACCATCATCATAGAACGTCTGCCAGCGGCCCTGGCGCTCGCCGTTGGCATCTAGCATGCCTGTCTCAATCACCTGCCCCTCGCTATTTTGCGCAAGATAAGGGCCGGACAACTGGTTGTTGGCAAACTGCTGTCGCTGAGCCAGCACGCCGTTGGCATGGTAGGTCTCCCACACTCCGTGGCGCAGATTATCGACATAAGTCTCTTTGGCCTTAAGCTTACCGCTGGCGAAATAGCGCAGCACCTGGGTCTTCGCCCCAGCCTCATAGACCGTCTTCTGATACAGATTACCCAAGTCATCATATTCGGCCCACTCGCCGCTTGCCACGCCGTTGAGATAGAACTGCTCCTCGCTGAGCTCGCCGTTTGGGCTAAACAGCTGCCAGCGCCCCGACTGCAGGCCGCTGACATACTCACCGTCCACCAACTTCTGATTATTAGGTAGATAGACCTGCCAACGACCATTGGGCACGCCCTGGGCAAACTCCCCCAGGGTATAGCCTTGATTATCCCGCACCAGGGTCACCTGACCACTCAGCGCCATGCCGGTGGCCAGGTTGTAGTAGGTGGCGATCCCTTCCTGCTGTCGGATCTCCACCATCAGAGTGGAAAGATTCTGACTCGCCGCCACGGGGCTGGCGATAAAGGTAGACACGCCCAGGCCGATCCCAGCCAACAACACAGAATAAGCGCGATTAGAGTGCATATAAGCTTCCTTGTTCCTAACTATTTGTTCCTAACAACATGTTGCTAACTATCTGTTCCGAACGATATGTTCCTAACAATATGTTTCTAAAAGACGTCTAAAAAATAATATTTACTGAATAATGCTGGGTGCAGCCAGGCCCTGCTGCTATCGCCGAAAGATCAGCTCATGCTGAGTGCGATAGGGCCAGCTTTGTTCAGCCTCGGTCGGCTCGCCGTGACGATATTCGCTTCGCTTGCTCAGGGCGCCATCATCATAAAACGCATACTGAGTGCCATGCAGGCGCCCCTGCTCATCAAACCTCGCGATCGCCAGCGCATAGCCCTGGGCGCTGAAACGCTGCCATTTCCCGACCTGCTTACCTGCCCTATATTGGCCTTGCCAATTCTCGCGCCTAGCCACGGGGCGCGGCGAATAATCCCCCTCGCTCGACGACACTATCCAATCGCCGTCACGCTGACCGTTAAGATATTGCCCTAGGGCGTAAATCTCGCCGTCGCTATAGTAGCGCTCAAATTTGCCGGTCAGCTCGCCATCGCGATAATGGATTCGCTCCAACACCTGACCCGCCTCTCCCAGGGATAAATACTCGCCATCGAGCCGACCATGGCGGTTATAGTGGCATTGGGTACGCATCTCGCGGCTTTGCATCACCCAATCACCCACCTGCTTATCGGCGGCATATTCTCCCTGATAGATGAGCTTGCCATCGCCGCTTCGTTTCTCGGCCTTTCCCTGCTTCACGCCGTCGTGATAGTGGCTCTTCTCTATCCAGGCGACTTGATTGTTCCGGCCCTGTTTATTGCTGGCAGCGTCGCTATTGTTAGCTGCGTGACTATTGTTTGCGCCAAGCCTGTTGTTACCGCTAAGCTTAATGCTCCCGCCAAGCTTGGCCTCAATTTTTAATCCGGTGAGCTTACCCGCAATAGTCTCCTCGCGGCCTATCATCTCGCCCTCAAGATATTGGCTGACCAGACGCCACTGCCTCTGCTTGTGCTGCTCTATCTGCTTGACCAAGACCTCTTTTTGATAGAAGCGCCTCACCTCTTGGCGGTCGCCATCGGCAAGGTAGCGATATTCCGCCTCGAGATAGCGCTCGCCATCGTCGCGATACTCGACCACGCTCTCGGTGCGGCCACGCTCATCGAGGAGCTCACGTTTGGCCAGGCGACCATCTTCGAAATAGTTCAGCTGCTCGCCCGTCTTGACCCCATTTTTCCATCTGTGATGCTGCTTGAGCTGACCACTTTGAAAATAAGCAAAGTAGTCGCCCTCCTCCTTGCCATCACGATAGGCCTGGGTCACCTCCACCTTGCCATCCTGCCAGAAGGTTTCGGTGCCATGCTTAAGCCCACCTCGCTTCTGGCTTTCCATGGTCAGCTGCCCCTGTGGGTTGTAGAAGCGGTCACTGCACTGCCCGGTATGACATAGGACTCGTACCGGCGCCCCGGTCTGTGTATAGACCATCTCCTGCTGCACAGGCTTGCCCTGGTGATAGACAGACTCGCGCTTAAGCTCGCCTGTTGGGTAATACTCTTTCTGGGTGCCCTCTCTCTCGCCCCTATCGAACTGGCAGTCGCAGCTGAGTTTTCCCTGCTCATCGTAAATCTTCACCAAGCCTTGGCGCTGCCCTTGGTCATTAAACTCGCCTTGCTCGATCAAGGCGCCATCGCTCGCGAAGAAGCGATAAGGCCCCACGGGATGAGTGCCCTTATCTCCCAGGCGGTCGCTGCTTAGGGCGCCACTAAATTGCTTGATGTTTGTGCCGAGATAATAGGGCTCGAAGCGAAACCGCCCCAAGGATGAGCCGGGCAGAGGCTCGAGCGGTTTCTTGAGATAAAATTTGGCCTCGCTCTTTAGCTCGGTCGGTTGCCAGTCCTTATCGAGCCAGATGCTCGCCTCGGTGGCGCCCGAACTTACACACAAGACAAGCAGAAACAGTAAGATACGCTGCATACTCATCTCCTAGGGCAGTGGCTTGAGCTTAAACTGATAGGGAAAGCTCATAGGCTCATCGCCGATGGCGAGATAGGCGGCGCTGCTCGCCGCGCCATCGACGCTAAGAAATCGCCCCTCAATCAAGGCCTTATCTAGGCCCTCGGCGTCCTTAGGCAGACGCGGCGACAGTGGCCGCCCCTTGGCGTCTGTTATCAGCAACGAGCGATACAAACTGCTCACCTGAGCCTTGCGCTTATCCAGATTGGATAGCCAGGGGGTGAGATCCACCAGCCAGGGACGACGCTTATCGCCCTGCCCAATACTCTGCCACTGGGGGCGCCCCTGACAGACAATGCAGCCTTGGATGCTTTTGTCGTAGAAATAGCGCCGGCTGCCATCTTGGCTAGCCAACACATAGGCGCTTTGCCCCTGACCGTTATCGATAAGGCGCCACTGTACCGGCTTACCGGCCTCGTTAAACCCTTTATCTATCTGCGGCCGACACACCTCGGCAAGGGCGGTCGGCATGGGGATATAGAGATCGTTACCTGTGCGAGAGACGACCGACGGCTCAGCGAACTGCCATCTATCCCTGGACTTAGCAGATGCATCGCCGCTAAAGCTGCCCCTTGAGACTGGCGTTAGAGGTGGATTAGCGAGGTTCGCCTCATAGTCTGCCTGAGTCACAAAGGTGATAGCTTTTGTCCTCACCTTATCTGGTAGCTGCTCACCATGGAGGATTGAGAGTAATTTAGGCACCTCTGCTAACTGCAAGATGTAGACATGACTAGTCTGCTCACGGGAAGCCTGCTCGCCAGAAGCCTGTTCGCGGGAAACCTGCTCACGGAAAAATAGCTCAGCTAGCAGTTGCTGCTCTGTGCTCGTCAGCCACTTAGGCCCCTTATCTACTGGCGCTTCGAAGCCCAGCTTGCCGTTTAGGCCGTTGAAATCAGGCGACAGGCTGTTAACTCCACGATTAGTCACGACCAGGCGATAGCGACCGGGTTTGTTCAGTGCGCTGAGTGTTAGCGTCGCCTCGCCAAAATGGTAAGGCTGCTTCAACAGCGTCTGCCAGGAGACTTGCTCGGTGTATGTACGTACCGGAGTTAAGCTCACCTCAGCGCGGATCTGATAGAGCTCCTCCAACTTGGCCCGGCTCTCACCCCAGCCGAGCGGCAGCAGATTAACCCCAGAGCTGACCACACCCTCCAGGGCGCTGGCGCCCCGGGCACTATGACGCCACAAGGGCAGATCTATCTCTCTGTCCCGCCAGTCGAAAAACTTAATATTTTGGTATTCGACCGAGGTAGCAAAGTCCCCCGCAACTAGGCCATGAATATAGCGCAGCTCGATATCATCACCGCCCCACCCGGCTGACATGATCCCTTGGTCCGGCTCCATCATAGGGAGAGTCGCATCAGGGTCGTCCGCCGTCATGGGTAAGGTTGGGATCTCATACAAGTCGTGCTCAAGGTCATCGATCGAGTCACCCTCATCCTGCCACAGCAAGTCGCTCACATAGAGAGTCGATTTCGGCGCCAGCAGCCAGCGGCGCGTCTGCCTCCTATCGCCTTTCTCTTGCTGCTCCACCAGCAAGATACTATCTAGCCAGCCGCTACGCCTGTCGAACCTCAGCTGGCCATAGCGCCGGTTTTCTATTCCTTGTTGCACACTGCTCTGCTCGAGCGTCGCCGTCACCCATTGCCCCTCGATGGCGGTTATCTGCCAGGACATTGACTCACTCGCTGCGATTAGAAACAGGTTGCCGAGCTTAAGGGTGTCACCCACATTAGGCGCCTTTGCTTGCCACTGAGTCTGGGGAATGAGCGGATTGAACGCAAACAGGGACTTTAGCGGCGCCAGCGCCCTAGTTGCCTCTTTGCCCTGCTTGGCCAGATAGGCATCCCACTCATCCTGAGCCTTGAAACGCGCCTGGCTTTGACTTGTAGCGACCTTGTCATCACCCCTTAATTGCACTCCCTGACGCACTATCTTGGCCAGCGCCGCGCCGCGGCCCGCATCATCGAAACTATTGATATTGAGTCGATAGGCAGGGTCTTGATACTGCAGCATAGTCGGGATAACAGAGAGGCTAACCGACTCGGTGTTACTCAATGCAGAATCTGTTTGATACTTGAGGAGCGCCCGGGCCCGGACGCCGACTTGCTGATTGTCACCATGGGCATAGAGGGTACTCATGGTGACTTGATATTCATGGGGGCGGGCATCCGTTTCCCGGCTATTCGCCTCACAATAATGACTCTGAGACGCGAACAGGCTCAAACAGAGCGTCAATGCCGTACAAACAATCCTGTTTTGGCTAAAGGCCATCCTAACTTCCCTGGCTTTGCATGTTACTGAAATGTAATGAGATTAAACTAAACCTTCAACCATTCTACACAAAACTCAGGTGAATTACACAGCATTCGATTTCCGCTGTCAGATCCCTTAAGTCACTGACTTACCGCGACAACGGCTCTTTTTATCGGAGAAAAAAGTACACTGCGGCCTACAGGTAATGCTCCAGCAGCAACTTGCCGCTCATGGCTATCGACATGGTCACCACCAGCGGGCGGATGATCTTACTGCCCTTGGTCACCACCATGCGCGAACCTAAGGTAGCGCCAATCGCCTGACCCAGCAGCATAACGCCGCCCAGCAGCCAGAACACCTTGCCGCCCAAGGCGAAGAAGATCAGTGAGGCAATGTTGGTGGAGAAATTGAGCACCTTGGCATGGGCGGTCGCCTTCGCCAGCCCGTATCCGGCGAGCGACACGAAGGCCAGCGCGAAGAAGCTGCCGGTGCCCGGGCCGAAGAAACCGTCGTAGAAGCCCACGCCTAAGGCGGCCGTCAGGCCAAAGAGGGTTGGCGACATCACCTGATGCTTATCCTCTTCACTGATGGACTTGGAAAACAGGAAGTAGCAGCCGATCGCCAGGATCAAGAAAGGCAGCAGCAGCTTCAGCACACTGGCATCGATTAGCTGCACCGCGACCGTCCCAAGCGCGGCGCCAAGAAAGGCGCAGCAGATGGCTAATTTCATCTTACTGAGATCCACCATCCCCTTACGCACGAAGTAGAAACTGGCAAAGAAACTGCCGCCACAGGCCTGTAGCTTGTTGGTCGCCAGCGCCGCCGTGGGTGGCAGGCCCGCCCACATGAGCGCGGGAATGGTGATCAGGCCGCCGCCTCCGGCGATGGCGTCGATAAAACCGGCCAGGGCGGCCACCGCAAACAGCAGTGCCATCAGTTCATAACTCAGTTCGAGGGACATAGAAACTCTATAAAGGCTTATTCTCAATTGGCCGCTATTAAACGCGCTTTGCATACATTTAGCAAAGGAGTTATCCTCGCATTAGCGTGAAATAATCTCACAGAGTGAAGATGAACCAACTGACACTCCCGCCCCTCAATGCCCTGCGCGCCTTCGAGTCGGCGGCAAGACACCTAAGCTTTACCCGCGCCGGGAATGAACTCTTTGTCACCCATGGCGCCATCAGTAAGCAGATAAAAACACTAGAGTCTTACCTAGATGTCAGCCTGTTCAGCCGCCAGCATAAACAGCTCAGCCTCACGCCTGAGGGCGAGCGTTACCTGCGCCATATCAGCAGCGCACTGCAAAGTATCAGCCAGGCCACAGAGGAGCTAAGGTCACAACCGGGTATCGCGCAGGCGCTGTCGATCAACGTCCTGCCCAGCCTCACCATCAACTGGTTGATCCCGAGACTCGAGGAGTTTAAGGCCCGCCATCCCCACCTCTATGTGGATCTCTCCATCGGCGACTTTCAGGTGGATTTCAAGCGGGATAAGTATGATGTGGCCATTCGCAGCGCCACGGTGCGCCCGACCCATTGCCATGTACTCAAGTTGATGGATGAAGATCTCTGCCTGGTCTGCGCGCCGCAGCTGGCCAAGCAGATAGACAGCCTTCAAGCTATCAACCGTCAGACGTTACTGAAACACACTACGCGCCCCGAGCTCTGGCCACTGTGGGCCGAGAAAGTGGGACTCAAGCTGACCACAGACAAGATGCTTGGGATGGAGCACTTCTATATGCTGAGTCAGGCGGCGGTCAGCGGCATGGGACTGGCGTTGATCCCCCGCTTCTTCATCGAAAAGGAGCTGGCAGAGGGCAGCCTGGTGATCCCCTTAGCGACCCAATTTACCAGCCCCTACGCCTACTATGTGTTGACGCCGAATCTACCGCCGTCAAAGCAAAGTGAGCGACCACTCAAGGTCCAGGCCTTTATCGACTGGCTGCTGGAGATCTTTGCCCCATACCGCCACCAAAGCGACGATCTAAGCTAGAACTTACTCAAGCAGATCGCTCGCGTCGAAGGCGTCGAGATAGTTAACGCCCTGGCCCACATCGAACTCGAAGTTGAGCACCTTGAGGCAGGTATCGAAGGTCTTCTCGCCAAACCACTCCCGGTCGAAGGCATGCAGCGCCTTGATGATCCCGGCCTGCCCGCCATCCCCCTGGAGTTTGACCGGCGTCAGGGTGGCGATAAAGCTTGCCACTAAGCCGTAGAGGTCCTTCTCCGCCTCCCCTTCGGCGGCCCATAGCTGAGGGTCTGCGTAACGGCGAGCATAATGACTGGTGGCGATATCCAGCCCTATGCCGAAGTTCACCAGTACTGCCTTATCGTCGCTACAGATGATGTTTTTCGGACAGATGGCGCCGTGATAGATATCCATCTGATGCAGATACTGCAGCGCCGACAATAACTGAGTAAACCAGGTCGCCGGTTGCCCCAGTTGAATATCGCTCAGCTCATCCAGCGACACGCCGCGCTCCCAGGCGCGGCTGATGAACAGCTCATCGCTCTGGGGCAGCTGGCCAAAGTTAAGTACCTGCTCCACGTGGGGATGATAGAGTTTCGACAGGCTGCGATAGAGGCTGCTGAGCATCAGCCAGTCGGTCTCCACCTTGGCATAGATGGAGACGCCGCAGGGATAGTTGCCCTGAAGGTGGCGCGCGCGCCAGAACTGGCTATGCTCGGTGGCGGCAATGAACTGCTCCAGCTGATAGTGATGATCGATAATAGCGCCGCTGGCAATTTCGATACGCTCAGGCAGGGTGTCGCAGACGCCGTTGTCGATCAATGCCGCGATATCACAACGGATCATGTCCAGATCTGTAGTACTTCCACTGGCGGCCTGGCGAAACCATTGATAGATCCTCGGCTGACGTGTCTGCTCCGCCAGGGAAAGAAAACTGGCGGCGAAGGCGGTGATATCTTGGCTGGTATTGAGGTTGTCCTTGATATCGATAAACTCGACATCGCCGAGATCCGAGACGAACAGACAGTTGCTCTGCCAGCCGCCAACCGTGACACCACGACGATGGATCTGCTGCAAGCCGGAGACGGCGCGGCGCAGGATCTCCAGTAGCTGATAGGTGGTCAGTTGCTCATGTTCGAGCACATCCAGTGGCACGCCCCGTGGCATCCGAATGGGCAACACCAACTGCTCGCCATCTTGAATGAGAGGCGCGCATTGCGGCACGCCGCTACAGCCCGCCAGGGTCTGCAGGCGTTTAAACTCATCGCGCAGACGCAGCTCATATTGCAGCGACTCATCGCTGTTCTCAAACTGAGTCGGCACTAATACCTTGAGCAGCCAGGGCGCCGTCCAACCGCCGGGGCTGTACTCAGCCTGCCACACCTCGAGGCCGCTCTGGATGAAGAGACACTTGAGCTTAACGAAATCCTGGATCTTGTTGTTGCGCTGCTCCACCAAGGCCACCTGGCCTATGGTCTCCAGCACCATCTGTTTCTGCTTGTCGGTCACCTGATGCTTACGCGGCGCCGTCAGACCCCACTCTTTGGTGAGCGCGGCAACGATCTGACTCGGGGTATAGATGCTCAAAGAGCCCTGCTGTTTCTCAAGCTCAATCTCTTCGCCTTTGCGGCCGGTGACAAACACCATCCCTTGACACCAGGGCGCATAGACCCCCACGGGGATCTTGTGTTTGACATTACCGGCCAATACACGGGCCACATAGTTGGCTTTGGCCAGGCTGTTATCCACCTGACGGCCATCGAGCGACCAGGCATGCAGGCCGGCGTCCAGGCGACCGATATAGCCCTTCACATCGACCACATAGACGCCCCACTCGCCGATCACCAGCGCATCGACCTCCATCGCCTGTCCCGACTTGGTGGGGATCTCCACATTGGTCAGCAGTATGTAGTTGTCGGGCAACTCGTCGGCCAGCATGGCAAATGCCCAGCGCTCGGCGTCGTTGACCGGGGTACCAAAACTGATCTGCTTCGCCATCTGCTCTCCCTAATCCTTGGCTTACTTATCTTATTGCTAACGTTACCGCAAAAAAAAGCCACTATAAATAGTGGCTTATTAAATTAGTGGCATTTTAAATTAGCCGCGATTAATGACGGCAGTCGTCATCGCATTCATGGTCATGGTCGGCAAACTCATCGTCACCTTCCTGATGCTGCATCACGCCCCAGCCATCGGTCGCCCCACCGAACTCGGCGGCAAACTCGTTGAGCTCAACCTCCTGAGCGACGATGGCCTGATATTCCGGCACCATGTTGATGCAGACAATCAATTCCCACTTGCCGAGCTCATCGTTGAGGTGTAGCTCCAACTCACCTTCTAGCTCTGACTGGGAGAGCTCTTCCACCGCAGATTCGGCATCGCGCTGATCGTCGAAGATCAGGAAAAAATCCACATCCAAGGCCTTGGTTAAATCGATACCGGCCTCGGCCATAGCGGCTAACATCTTGCCATTATCATCATCTGGGAACTGCATAGTTTGACTCCTTCTGGATCTGTCGCGACGAATCACTCAGCGACAATTGTCACGCTTTCGCCGTTGTAGCTGACCACCTGTCCGGCAATCACCTTCTTACGTTTACGGGTCTCGACTTCACCATCGACGGTTACCAGGCCTTCGCTGATCACCATCTTGGCTTCGCCGCCACCTGAGGTCATGGATTGCACCTTCAATACTTTATAAAGTTCAATAAACTCTTCACCCGGTAACAGGGTCAAGGTTTGAGATTCTGTGGTCACACTAACTACCTTTATTTAACTGAGTCGGCGGGAGTATATCACTCCGGCCTATTGCGGGCTATCACTGCGCTGCGAGGCAAGCAATCCATAGTAGCGATCGTCCACCCAGGTCTCGTTGAGCCTAAAGTTGTGCCTCAAGGTGCCCTCAAGGACAAAGCCACACTTCTCCAGCACCCGCGCCGATGCAAGGTTATGGTCCGTACACAGGGCGATAAACTTATGCACCTTAAACTGCAGACAGGCCCAATCGATCACCGCCCTTAGGCTCTCGGTGGCATAACCGCGCCCCTGGCCACTATTGCTTAGCATATAGCCCACCTCGACCTGCCCCAGGCCGGTATCGACACCGTAGAAGCCGGTGAAACCGATAAACTCACCATCCTCTATGGTTTCAATCACCAGGGTCAGCCAGGCGCCAGACTCGTAATCCCAGGGCGCGAGACGCTGCTCGAACTTCTCCCGGATTACGCCTTCAGTTTGGGGCGCCCTGACATAGCGGTTTTGCTGCTCATCCTGATGGACCGACAGGAAATGCGGCCAGTCCTCAGGCATGAGCGAGCGGATCTTTAAGTTGTCTGTATATAACTCGACGATCAAGAGATTAACCGCGGCTGGTCACTTCGAGCAGGTGGTAGCCGAACTGGGTCTTAACCGGGCCTTGCACCTCGTTTAGCGGCGCACTGAACACTACCTCGTCGAACTCACGTACCATCATGCCAGGACCGAAAGAACCTAGGTCACCGCCCTGCGCCCCTGATGGACAAGATGAATGCGCCTTGGCCATCTCGCCGAAATCTGCGCCATCCAGGATCTGTTGCTTGATCTGTGCGCATTCTTCTTCGCTGCTAACCAATAGATGACGTGCTGTTGCTTGTACCATGTGGCACTCCTTTGATTTCCCTAAAAATGAATAAAATAAAACCCAGCAAGTATAAAACATTTGCTGGGTTTAAAAAGGTATAACGCTCAGATTATGCCTTAGCGCCCTGAGCTTTTATCCAGCGGTGGATTTTTTGCTCCATTACCGCCATCGGCAGCGAGCCAGAGGTTAAGATCTGATCGTGGAAGCCTTTGAGATCGAACTTGTCACCCAAAGCCTTTTCCGCCTCGGCGCGCAGGGCCAAGATCTTCAGCTGTCCCACCTTGTATGAGAGGGCTTGACCAGGGATTGCCATGTAGCGCTCTACCTCGGCGATGATGTCGGTCTCGGCCATCGGCGAGTTATCCTTCATATACTGAATCGCCTGCTCGCGGCTCCAGCCCTTGGCATGTAGCCCCGTGTCGACCACCAGACGCATGGCGCGCAGCATCTCATCGGATAGCTTACCGAAATACTGGTAAGGATCTTCAAATAGGCCCATCTCGATGCCGAGATACTCGGCGTACAGGGCCCAGCCCTCTTCGAAGGCGGTATAGCCGCTAAAGCGTTGGAACTCAGGCACACCGGTCAGCTCCTGCTTGATGGCGATCTGGAAGTGATGCCCAGGTGCGGCCTCGTGCAGTGACAGTGTCGTCATCCCCCACTTAGGCTGCGCCTTCAGGTTATAAGTGTTGATATAAAACACACCTGGACGCGAACCATCGACCGCAGGCGCCTCATAAGATGCACCGGCCGCAGACTGCTCGCGGAAGCTCTCGACCGGCTTGACCACATAGTCGGCCTTAGGCATGACATTGAAGTAGTTAGGCAATACGGCGTTGATCTTGTCCTTCAGTACCATGTAGCCGTCGATCAGCCCCTGACGCTCGCTAAAGAAGTATTGCGGCTCAGAAGACAGTGAGGCAAAGAAGGCCTTGAGATCGCCCGTGAAGCCCACCTGCTCTCTCACCTTATCCATCTCACTGAGAATACGCGCCACCTCATTAAGGCCAATCTGGTGGATCTCATCAACCGGCATAGTGGTCGTGGTGTGGGCATTGGCTAGATGCTGATACCAGAGTTTACCGTTAGGCAGTCCCCACCATCCATCGCTGGCTCTGGCCACGGGCAGATAGGTCTCTTGGAAATATTGCTTGAGCGAGGCAAGCGCTGGGATCAGCTCTTTGCCGATCAGAGTGTCATATTGCTGGGTCAGCTTCTGCTTCTCCTCTTCACTAAAGCTCTCTGGCAGATTAGTGATAGGCGCATAGAAGAGGCTGTCACTCGGCTTATCAACTAACTGGGCCTCCAGCTGCGGTATGATGCGTTCGACCAAGACTCTTGGTAACACAACCTTGCTGGCAATCCCCTCATCCATACGCTCCTGGGCCAACTTAGTCCAGTTGATGAAGCCCGATAGACGCGATAGCCAGTTTTCATAGTCTTTAACCGTGTTAAATGGCTGAGCGCTCTCACCGCTGCCCAGCTGCACCATGGTAATGACTGTACTGTAGAACTGGTTCATCGGCATGAAATAGGACGGGAAGGTTTCGGACACCAGCGCCATGTTTCTGTCGTAGGTAAACATGTCGTAGCTCAGCTGCAGCGGCTCGGGTAAGGCGCTGCGATCTATCGCCTTTACCGCCTTCAGGTAGCGACTGTTAAGCTCGTGACGCGACTTGAGATACTCCTCGGTCAGATCGCCGCCAAATTGGTCGTTGTAGTCATTGACGCCGACAAATGTTGCGTACATTGGCTCTAGTTTGAGCATGTCGTTGAAATAACGATCCACTAAGGCGAGGTATTCCTGCTCGGCGCTTTGTACCTGAGGCGCCACAGTCTGTTCTGGCGCAGAGGTCTTGGCCTGGCTTGCACTGGTTTCCTTGTCTGAGCAGCCCACCATGGCCACCAAAGCTGATATCGTCAATGCGAGAAGCGTTTTGTTCATTCGAGTTATATCCTTCATATTCTGTGCAAGTGAGTGTTGTTTTCTATAATTACCTTAGGTGTATCTGAGGAGCGAGCTAATGATTTACTCATTTAGTAATTCTGGATTCAGAGATCCCGAAACTGGCGTCTACAACCAAACCTATTTTATGGAGGTGTTTAACCGTGAGTGGCACCGCCACATGCGCGAACGCCAGACGCTGGCCTTATTGTATCTTTGCCCACACATTCATGAAACAGTAAAGCAACCTCATTTACTGGAATTATTCATGAAACAGGTTCAAGAAGCGATACTTAGGACAACGGATATGGTCGCCAGACTGAATCAGGATAACTTTGCCTTGGGGCTGTTTAACATAGATAGAGAAGGAACCGAAATCGTTATCGCCCGCATAGAACAGAAAATAATGGACTTCAATCAAGACTATCAACGCAAACACAGCAACCGCATCGACTATGAGCTGGCCGGGTGTCTCTGCCAACCCGAGAGCGATCTCAACATCGAAAACCTGTTTGAAGATGTCCGCTCATTGACCCACACCCTAGAGGGGCAGAAGGAACACCATACGGCGATGCATTGTCTGAATTAACTTGTTTACTTGTCTACAGGCATAAAAAAAGCCCCTTGCGGGGCTTTTTATTTTAAGGCTTAAAGTGCGACGTTATAGATACGTGCCTTTTCCTTGATATAGGCGAGATAACTTGTCGCTGAACGTTTAGTCTTCTCATCCTTAGCAGCCTTCAAGCAGGCATTGTATGCCGCTTTAATCTGCTTAGTACCTAGATAAGCCAAGGTTAGCTCAAACTCAACTTCACCTTCACTCACACCGCCGGCAGCCAATGCTTTTTTCAGCACAGGGATCGCCTCTTTGTGTTTCTCTTGCAGAGTGAGCAGACGGGCTTGTTTAAGGTAAAGTTTACCATCGTTGTTGATGGCAGCAGCCTTACCATAATAATCCGCCGCTTCCTTTAGCTCTTTAGCATTGTGATAGAAGCCACCTAGGATAGAGAAAGTCTTCTCATCTTCCTTAATCAGGCCACTCTTCATATGCTTTTCATAGATTTTCGCCGCGCGATAGGGTGAACCATTTTGCGCCAGCAGTTGAGACAGACGCGTGATATTACCCGACGTCTCTAAAAATCCATTCTTATAAGCTAAGTCGTAGGTTGCTAAAGACTTATCATAGCTTTCAGTCATCAAATAAAACTGCGCTAACTGAACCCATAGACGGCCATCTTCTTGGAAAAGAGGCACCATAGTCTCTAGGACTTTAATCGCATTTTTATAATCTTTCTTGTTGAAGTAAGCCGTCAGCTTCATCTGGTACAAGCCTTTATCTGGCTTAGTACTGATAGACAGACCCTTATCGACAACGCTGAGCACCTTATCCCACTCTTTGAGTTCTGAATAAGCGATACCTATACGACGATACACTTGTGGATCTTCTTTACAGGTAAACTTCATCCACTCGTAGTAGTAAGGGATAGACTCTTTAAACTTCTTTTCCTGAATCAACAGGTCGGCATATAGACGCAGGGTTGCACCATGGTCTGTACCGCCAAGAACATCAGCGTCAACGGCTTGCTTCAGGTACTTGATCGCCGTACCCATCTGATTCTTTTCGGCGTAAAAGTTACCCAACATACGGGCAATATAGGCCTTATCAAAAGCATCACGAGGGCTGGCTTCAAGCAATACGGCAATCGCTTCGTCGATATTGCCTTCTTGATAAGCTTCGAAAGACTTTTGTACTTTCTTTGCCGAGCTTTGGCCTACGGCCTTAGACTGGCGCTTCTCAATGGGGCATTTTTCGGCAGCGTTTACCGCTGGTGCAACGACCAGGCTTCCACCAATGGCAAGCAATAGCGCGGCTGCAAGTGTATTAACCTTTTGCATCTCTATTTGCCTCCATCAAGTTTAAAGTCTAGTTGTACAGTCATACCAGGTTGCTTGAGGGCTTTACCGTCAACAATCTTTGGCTTGTACTTCCACTTCTTCAGTGCACGCTTAGCTTCTTTGTCGAAGATACGCTTAGGATCGGCGTTGATCACTTGCACATCTTCTACACCACCAAGTTCGTTGATGGTAAAGCTAAGTTGAACCCAACCTTCCTTACCGTCACGCGCTGCGGCAATCGGGTACTGTGGCTCGATACGAACGATAGGTGTTGCATCACCGTCACGAGTCATCATGTTACCCAGCTTAAAGCCGGTAGATGCTGCACCTGCTACTACACCAGTCATGTTGAAAGACATGTTAGTGTCGATGTCTGATGAGCTATCAGGCGGTGGCGTATCTGGTAAAGGTGGCTGCTCAGGCGGTGTAGGTGGCTTAGGTTTAACCCTAGGCTTGTCCTGCACTTTCGTATCCTGTTTATCCATACTGATCTCAATAACCGGAGAATCAGTGGCAGTGTCGGCGCGTTTCGCGCCGCCACCGACCAAGAAGGCCATGAAAACAAACAGGGCGAAAGTAACAGCACCACCAACTAATAATGATACTATTCCTCTCAGCATATTAGTCTTTCCCCGCTGATACCGAAATCTTGTTGATCCCAGCTTTCTTCACATTGTCCATAACCTTAACAACAATGCCGTGTTCAGCTTCTTTATCTGCTTCGATCAATACAGCCGCTTCTGGTGATTCAGCCAGCATACGCTCAACGTTTGCTGTTACACGCTCGATGTCAACCTGACGGTTTTCCATCTTGATCACGCCTGTCTTGCTCACACCGATAAAGATGTTTGCCGACTTCTGAGTTGTCGCTTGAGAAGCCTCTGGCTTGTTGTAGTCAAGACCAGATGGCTTAATGAACGACGTTGTTACGATAAAGAAGATCAACATGATAAACACGATGTCGAGCATCGGTGTCATATCAATTTGCGCTTCTTCTTCTATACTTGAATGCTTTTTACGTGCCATGTTCAATCTCTCTCTAGTGGTGTGGCAGGCTATCTTTTAGCTTTTCCATACTGATTTTCATCTTGGCGTCTAGGCGAGTACTAAAGAATACTCCCGATAACGCTGCGACCATTCCCGCCATTGTCGGCATGGTTGCCATTGAAATACCAGCTGCCATCATACGAGCATTACTCGTCCCATGAACTGCCATCACATCGAATACCTGTATCATACCGGTTACGGTACCTAGTAGACCGATCATTGGACAGATGGCTACTAAGGTTTTGATAATCAGCATACGAGCATTCATATCTTGTTTCGCTTGGGATACCCAAGCTTCACGGATACGGTGTGCATGCCAAGAGGTTGAATCCTCTCGCTTGTCCCATGCGGTGATAATGTTTTTGTGCTCTTTTGGCGCAATCAGATTGAGATACCAATAGCGCTCAAGCATTAACACCCACATGAGGAATAGCACTGCCGCAACCAACCAGAGGACGTCGCCTCCGGAGGCCATGAAGCCCCTGACGGAATCCCAGATGTCCATCAGGTATAGCATCATTAGGCGTTCCTCTTCTCAGCGTGCTCGGCAACGATACCTGCACTTTGCTCTTCAAGTACTTGAACAACTGACTTGCTACGTGCAATCACGATAGCGTGCATTAGCATTAGTGGCAGTGCAGCAACCAGACCTTGTACGGTCGTCATCAGTGCCATAGAGATACCACCAGCCATTAGCTTAGGATCACCAGTACCGAATAGCTGGATGCTTTGGAAGGTTGCAATCATACCTGTTACTGTACCCAGTAGACCCATCATAGGTGCGATAGCCGCTAGAACCTTGATGATAGAGATACGAGTCTCAAGTGCTGGAGTTTCTTTCAGAATCGCTTCGTCAAGTTTCAGCTCTAGGGTTTCAACGTCAACATCTTTGTTATCGTGGTATGCCTTAAGTACGCGACCCAGTGGGTTGTTACCTGGGTTGTCGATGTTCTTACGTTGTGCGTTAACTTTCGCGCCAACAACATACAGAGTCACCAGACGCTCGATAGAGATCAGGGCACCAAGAACAAGCAGACCGATGATGATGTAACCGATAGTACCACCGGCTTCGATACGCTCTTCAATAGTTGCCTTCTGAGTGAACACGTTTAGCAGTACACCACGTGCAGGGTCAACAAACAGCTTGTGAACGCCTGAAGTTTGACCTTCAAAGTCTTTAACGCTGGCAACTTGCTCGCTACCAGGCTGTTGTGAAAGCTGCTGAACCAGACCTAGATCGGCGTTATAAACAACATACTGGCCATCGGCTAGCAGGTTGTAAGCACCAACACGAGTGATCTTGGTGTTGTGAACGTTACCGTCGATACCAGTTACGGCACCTTCAAAAGTAACCACTTTACCAGACTCAGCCATTTCGAATAGCTGCTCTTCCCAGAACTTTTCTAGCTCTTCGATTTTTGGCAGCTCTTTACGTGCACCTAGCTCGGCGATGAAAGCATCACGACCAGGGAACTGAGCGCTAACGTTTGATGAAACAAGCTTACCAGCGAAATCACCGGCTTCACCTTTAACAACACCGAACATCTCCCCCAAGTCACCTTGAGCAATCTTACGGTCTTCTTCTAACTGAGCGATTTTACGCTCGTTATCGGCAAATGCTTGAGAAAGATCTTTACCGCGTTGTTCTTCAGCCGCTAGAGCCGCTTTTTCACGCTTTAGCAGTGCAGCTTTATCGCCACGCTCGGCTTGGAACTCGGCTTCACGCTTCTTGTTTACTTTAGCAGCGTTAGCACGATCGGTTTGAACTTGCTTAAGTAGCTGGTCGATGTTCTTAGGCGCATCAGCAGCGCTCACCATGCCAGCAGTTAAAGACAGACTTGCAGCAACGATTGCTGTAGAGATTAACTTTTTCATTATTGTGCAGCCTCCGCAGCTGGGATTGGTAACGCGAACATATCTGGAGCACCCTGGCCACGAGCCTGGCGAATTGCTTTAGTAATGTTACGTAGATAGCTATCTTCTAGCTTATCCCATGCTTTTGTCTCAGGATTGAACATCCATGCAGACTTTTGATCTAGGCTTTGTGCGTAGTAGGCAACGCGACCGAAGTTGATGAAATCAACCAGGATCTCTTTACCGTCAAGTTGCAGCTTACCGGTTTCAACATTCAACTTAGAACCATATTCACGCTCGATGTTATAAGCATCAAGGATCAGACGGTATTTCTCAGCTAGCGTTACGTTAGCGGTATCTAGAGTTTCACGAAGACGCTTGATACGGGCTTCACGAGTTTCTTTGTTGAATGGCAGATCCAGAGCAACAAACTGCTCTAGTGCATCAACCATCTTGAACATTAGCGGTACAACGCCTTGACGTAGCTTATCAACACCGTTGATGTCTTCTTGGATAAGCTTCATGGTGGCTTCTTGGTCTGCTACCAGGCCAGCTACATAATCGTTGTATGACTTAGTTGACTCACGAGTGTCTGCAACTTGGCCATATTCAAACGCCATGTCTTGCGCTTGATCGTAATACTTATCAACTTTCTTTTGAGATGCGGCTGCATCTGCATGAATTTTCGCATCCGCTTTCTGAACATCAGAAAGTGGATCGGCAACCACTAAGTTACTGCCTGCTAAGGCCAGCGCGCCAATGAGCGCCGTAGCGATTTTAGTTCTATTGCTTACCTTGGACATAGTTCCCAACCAATTTGAAGTGAAAAATAAAAGGTTTAACTTATTGGTAACACGGGGTTTCTGCTTATATTTGCATGAATTCCGCCACCATAAGTGTGCATTTCTCTTGTGATTGTTAGTTATTATCTTCCCTTTTCTACACCAATCAAGGTGTAGACCCGCAGGCATCATTTCACAAAATGTTGACCTGTGTCAACATTTGGAAACGGCTAAAACTAGCAGAAAAAGCTCTTAGGGGCTGAAAATAACACAAGAGGTGTTTTTTCAAACAAGTCAATATTTACAAATCTAGTTCACATGAGCCGACTTAAACAACAATACACATCTAACTACATGATTTTAATAAGATATAACCAATAACAAAAACCAAATATACCGTTAACAAACCATTAACCAAATGACTTTATCGCAAACGTTTGCATCAAATTATGTTGTGCTGGTATTACCACGTGGTCTATCTGAAACATCTTTTATACATATAGCGAATTGAGACCCGCGAATACTAGATAGTTTTATTTATGACAATCTTCCACCCCAAAACCTGACCGTCATTATCTTCAATCTGATTAATGCTGCTTAAGTTCGCTCCCAGTTCAATTAGATTAGCTAACATGGCTGAAAGTGCCAATTCATCTAAAGATGCTTCGACAAGCTCACCGAGGCGATCTCTTAATGTTTCAATCTGCTGCCGTGCAAAAGAGAGATATTGCTGCTTCTTTGCCAAGGGCCAAAATAGGCCTTGTTGAAAAAGGCTCGCCACATAGGTAAGCAACTCACTGTCCTTCAGTCCTTCCTCATCGGACTGAGCCAGTGTTGAGATCTCTTGATTCAATTGGTGGCGCAATCGCTCGCACTCGCTATCTTGCTTGATGCGCTGAACATCTTCTGCGTTGGTAAGTGAGCCCATCTTCAAAATGAGCGCTTCTATGGTCTCGAATACTTTGGTTATCGAATGCTGACTGACGACATTCAATATTCGCCGGTTTCGATTGATGATCATCGAACGGCTATGGTGAGTCACCAAGCTAAGTCTGCCTCCGGGCTTAAGCACACGAATCGCCTCCGGAATAGAAAGAGCTAAATCAGAGTACTCAAGACCATATTGGGAGATAACCAGGTCAAAACTATTATCCTCAAAAGGCAAGCACGAACAATCTATGTGGGAAAGCAGTGATACCCTCACCTGCTCACTTAACGCCAACTCGTCCAACTTGGTATTAATTTGGGCAAGGTCTACACCTATTACTTCACCTTTCTTATTATCGCCTTTGAAATGTTGATTCAACAGCAACGGTAGTGCCCCGTTGCCAGTCGCGAGATCCAGCACGTTAAAGTTGTCTGCTAAGGCATTAAAATCCTGATGCCAATTTGTCTCTAGCACACCAGAGTAATTGCCAGAAAAACTGTCACCAAAAGATGTCAGGTGTCCCTGTTGCCAGTATTCGTCCCAGTGATGGCTCATAATGCTCGCCCTTTTGTCGTTTTTGTTATCGGCTTTTATTAATACCATAAAAAAAGGCCCTAAATAGGGCCTTTTTATCAGATATTTATACTAAAACTATTAGCTTACTCTTAGAACTTCAGAGTGTAGCTTGCGCGGTATTCGCGGCCATAGTTGTTGTACAGGTCAGCGTTTTCGAACTTACCGTCTGAAGATAGAACTGGATCTTCGTCAGTTAGGTTGTTAACACCTAGCATGATGCGACCGAAAGAACCTGCATCATAGGTGTAGCTGATGTTGTGAATCAACCATGAATCTAAGCTACCTTCTGGAACAATAGTGTCACCAACTGACTTGCTTGACTCATAAGTGCTGTCAGTGTAGTTCATGTTCCAAGATACGCGGTGGTCACCCATTGTATAAGTAGTAGTAAATACAGACTTGTACTCAGGCTGTCCTGACCAACCAGCAGTGTCGATTGCACCTGAACCACCTTCAACTTCTTCAACATACTCAAGAACGAAGCTGTTAGTCCATGCGATACCGAAGTCACCAAAGTCAGTTTCAAAGTTACCGTTTAGACCAACGTCGATACCTTTGATCTGTAGCTTATCGCTGTTGCCATAACCAGTACCAACTTCTAATGCCTTACCTAGTTTACCTGCTTCACCTGGAGCACGAACTACGTAGAAGGTATCAGATGGAGCCAGGTTACCACTTGCAATACCACGCATTACGTTAGTGATAGAGCGACGGCTGATAACGTCATCGATCTTCAGGTCGAAGTAGTCAACCTTAATACCAAAGTTATCTACGATATCCCATGCAAGACCTAAGTTGATGTACTCAGAAGTCTCAGGGCCTAGGTCCTTGTTAGCACGGATGTATGTATCGTATTGCTTCTCAGGACAATCAGCAATGCCGTTAGATACACAGTATGGGTAGTCGGTACCGTCATCAGCACTGAAAGTGGTTGCAGCATATAGCTGATCCAGAGCTGGTGCACGGAACGCTTCTGAGTAAGAAGCACGTAGAACCAAGTTATCCAGAGCTTGCCAACGAACAGATGCCTTAGGCGCTACGTTGTTACCGAAATCGCTGTAATCATCGTAACGAGCTGCGATGTTCAGCTCGATGGTGTCAGTTAGAGGCATAGCCGCTTCATAGAATGCAGCCCATACTTGACGGTCACCGCCAGCAGAGTTACCAGCGCTACCACCGATTAGACCCGCTTCAGATTGCGCGTCATAGATAGAAGCGAAATCTTGCTCGAAGTACTCTAAACCGAAGTAGTGAGCAACAGCACCACCTGGCAGTTCAAATGCATCGAAACCGATACCAGCATTGTACTGGTGGAAGGTAGCACGGTCTTGAGTCAGAGTAGTGGCCTTCATGTTGTTTACACCGGCTTCAGAACCTAGATCGATTCCGTTAGCTTCGTTGTAAGCAAGACCAGAGTAGCTCAGGTAGTACTCACCGATAGACTTGTTATCGGCCTTGTTGTAGTGGTAGTAGAATTCCCAAGTCGCATCGTTCCATGCGCTGATAGAACCACGAAGACCAGTCAGGTAATCTTGGTTGTAGTCATCTACGTTACCGTCACGAGTACCGATACCAACCCAACGGAAGTAACCACGAGTTTCTTCGCCGTAAGGGTTATGTGGGTTATCGGCAGACATGTTGTTCCAAGCAGCTGCTGGAGGCGCATAACGACCGAAAGAGTTGTTCTGAGTGAACATGATGCGACCGAACCACTCTACATCTTCAGCGATTTCATAGTTTGCATCTACATAAACAGTGTTACGGTCAACAGAAGCTTTGTTATAAGAAACGTTACCGTATGCATACATACAGTAAGTTGAACCTGGGCCCCAGTCATCGTCAGCTTTAACAGTCTTGAATACGTTGTCGCCGTATTGTGCTGCTAAGTCATCACAAAGTGGTGAAGCTTGAGCTTCTGAGAAGTCTGGAGAAGCAATGGTTGCACCATAGATAGACCAGCCATCAGTTTCGCTGTAAGCCTGGATTTCACCGTCACCGTTCAGGTCACGCATCCAAGGAGCTGAGAAAGCACGGTCGCCGTCAGCGATACCCTTACGGTCTTGATGGTCGAATGCAAAGGTAATGTTACCCTTATCCATTTCATAACCAGCAACCACAGAGAATTCTTTACTTGTCAGGCCGCCGTCACGGTCACGTGAACCACCACCAACGTTGAATTCGATACCTTGGAAGTTCTTCTTCATGATGATGTTAACAACACCAGCAATCGCGTCAGAACCGTAAGTAGAAGAAGCACCGTCGGTTAGAATTTCAATACGCTCAACCGCTGCCATAGGGATGGCGTTAAGGTTAGCAGAAGAACCACCTAGAGTAGGTGAACCTGGGAAACGCTTACCATCGATCAGAACTAGGGTACGGCTTGAACCAGCACCACGTAGGTTGATTGTTGCTTGAGACTGAGCAGAGCTACCAGAGCGCTCAGAGAATGAACCAAAAGAGTTTAAGTTACTGTTACGTAGCGCATCGGCTACTGTAAAGTTACCTTCAACTTTCATATCGTCTGCAGTGATCGTTGTTACAGGTGAAGCACCTTCAAGATCACTACGCTTAATGCGTGAACCAGTAACTTCAATACGTTCAACTTTATCTGCAGCTTGCTCGTCTGCCGCGAATACTGCTGGAGCAGTAAAAGCTGTCATAGCTGCACCGCCAACTAGTGCGAAACGCACTGAATTAGCTAATAAGCTGTTCTTATACATGTTGTTTCTCCCTGGACTTTATTTTTTATTTTTTTGTGAAAGTAAACACAAATAAACATCAATCGTTACACTTGTGCACATTCGCCAACAAATAGAACCACATGTGAAACATTTAATCAACAATCGCATCACTATTTTCACAGATTTAATTGGCGATCGCTCAATTTGTAGACGCCTGTCACAATAAGTCAGATTTTTGCTAGATGTAGCAAGTCGACGATTTAGGGCAAAAATTGCCGCAACAAAGTATTGCGAACAGAGAGGAGTTATGAATAAACCATATAAAACCAATGAGATATAGTATTTTGACATACGGACACTGATTACAGATAAAACTAATTTAGGTGGGCTATTAATTAGCGATTCATCAAACCAATGATCGACAAGATGTTAAATATCAGTAGTTGTAACAAAGAAGCTTAATTGTAAAATCACGCTGTCAATTGGGTAAAATCAGCAACCGTACGTAAAGAATTGATTACAAATTAACCTGCTGTTAGAGATTAAATCGCAATACCTCTCACATAAGGCAAATTCGGCAGCATTAGGGGTAGTTAAGATAAAACAAGGTAAGGACTAAGGTTAGACCCAGATCCTACTAAGACTAGACTAGGCGCAGATAGAGACTAGCCTCGAGCCAGGCAATGAGACCTAGCTTCGACTCTTGATAGACACTCAAATATTAGTGTGAAAAACCAGTCGAGCAGAATAAATAGAGTAGCTTATGGCAGGGTCATCACTCGCCATCAATGGATAAGAATTGGGATTTTAGAAAGGTAATAAAAAAGCGCCAATTAGGCGCTTTTCTTTGAATTGGTCAGACTTTCACTCGTAATGACAAGGCGTATTACAGAGTGTAACGAATACCTATGGCTATACCGTCTTCTTCGAATTTAGCTTGGGCTTCAGCATCGGCACCTTCAAACTTACTGAAGTCTTTACGACCTTCAACATAAAGCACTGTGTTGGCATCCCACACATAGTGCAGACCAACAACCACGAACTGACGCTTGAACGAAGAGTTAGGGTCAACGTTGTTAGGCTGGATCACATAGTCCTTACCGGCATCTAAGATGTTGTAAGAAACAAAGGGACGGAAACCGTTATCAAACTTGTAAGAGAACAGTGTTTCGACACCGTATGAATCCTTGATCAGACGACCCAGGTTATCGGTATCGTGGTTCTCGTTCTTGTTAAAGTTAGCCGCGCCATAGAAACCGTCGGCGTCCCAGTTACCCCAGGTCACACCCATACCGTAGATCACGTCGATTGCGGTGATCTGCTCTGAGGTCTTTCTGAAGGTGACATCAAACTCACCACGGTTGATACCAGCAGAGACAGAAAGCTTGTCGTTAACCTGATAAGTCGCAGACGCGCCATAGGTGTAGTTGTACTTAACTTCTTCTGAATCTAAGACAGGATCTTGGCTGTCCCAACGCTCTTTACAGTCGGTAGACAGGTTAGGATCATATTCACAGGTATAGAACTTATCGTTCTTTAGCTGCGCCTGAACCGCAAAGCTCAAGTCACCTACGCTGTTACGGTACTGAACGATCTTGTCACCACGACCCACACCGTTTACCGCACCATCTGCCTTGTTATAGGTGTAAACACCGGCAGCGTTACCGTCCCATACGAAACCGTAGTTAGTGTTGTAAACCACGTCATACCAAGCACCCCACTGCTTACCTATGGTCAGGCTACCATAGAGATCGTGGGCGATACCGACATAACCGAGACGGTTGTTAAGAAAGTCACCGCTCTTAGATTCGAAGTTACTCTCACTGCTGTAAACGATTTCGCTGTTACCGAATGGGTTCACACCCCACTCCAGCTTAGTGAACGCCTTCCAGCCGTCGCTCATCTCACGGGTGAAACCAAAATTGATCCGTGACGCACCGTTAACCACTTCAGTTGAACCTTGAGTGTTAATAACACGGGCATCAATAAAACCACCAATTTCTACCGCATTTTTATCGTCTTTATAGATTTCGATAGCGGATGCAGCGGGGACAAAAATGACAGCCGCTAACGCTGTTGCTATTACACTCTTCTTCATCTGTTAGTCTAACCTTTTGTTATGTTCAGTTTGCTTTATCTTATTGTGCGACATTCCGTTGTTTTATTTCGTTCCAATTTCAGCTAAAGACTAGCAAAAGATTAGCATTCCCTCAAAGACGAATATCACAATAACGGCGCTATTTTTCACCAAGTTAACTAAAGAATTCCAGAAAACTCAGACTTTACACCAAACGTTAACAACTCATCACTATCTCAACAACCAGAAAACAACTAAATTAACGACATTTGCTTGGCCACAAGATTATTGAAACTAGTGTTTAAAATTGAAAGTATGGGATCAGAAATGGGGGCGATCTGTTTATCCAGATAATACTGATAATCGATCTTTCCGAGTAGATGCTGTACAGGTTCTGCGCCGTTTTGTGTCATCAGATAGCTTATTTTTTCGCCCCGCTTGCCATGACTGTCATCGCCACTTCGTTGACACCAAAGAGTCGCCGCCTTCACATGGGGTGATGACTTGGCGGTATAGTCTTCGATATTGCGCCTGAGGCGTTTAGAAAAAATCAGCTTGTCGTCGAGTTCTCCCCGCTGCAGCGCATCCACAATTTGTTTCAAATAGCCAAGCACATCCTGCTTGGCAAACAGTCGATAATAGAGCTCGGCCTGTACCTCCCGCGCCAAGGGGCTCCAGTCACTCCTCACCTGCTCCATCCCCTTAAACACCAGCTTGAGGCTTTGGTCCTCCTGCAGGTAGGCGCCCACATAACGCTTCTTAGAGCCTTCGGTAGAGCCACGCAGTGTCGGCATGAAGAACTGCTCGAAATGTCGCTCATATTCAAGCTCGAGATAACAATCTAACTGAAACTCCTGCTTGAGCTTGAGTCGCCATTTCTCGTTGATCGATGCGACCAACTCCCTGGCAAAGGCATCGATATCACCGACACGCTCGGGCGAGGAGATATGCACGAAGGTAGAGTCAGTATCGCCATAGATAACGGTCAAGCCCAGCGCCTCAATCCATTGCTTGGTCTGCTTCATGATCTCATGACCCCTAAGGGTAATTGAGCTTGCCAGGCGCGCATCGTGGAATACGCAGCCGCGAGACCCCAGCACGCCGTATAGGGAGTTCATGATGATCTTTATCGCCTGCGACAGGGGGGCATTGGCTTCGCGCTTGGCTTCTTCGCGCTTGGCAGACAGGCTGGCGATAAGGCCGGGCAGAATAGGCGAGTTGCGACTAAACTGGGCGCCCAAAAAGCCAGGCACGGTATCATTGCCTTCTCTTACTCCCTTTACCCCGGCATTAGCCTCTGCTTTTAATCCTTCCACCAACCCCTTTGGGTCAATCAAAAACGTCCTGATGATCGACGGGTAGAGGCTCTTAAAATCGAGCACCAATATATGTTGATAGAGGCCGGGTTTAGAGTCCATCACATAGCCGCCTGGGCTCTCTATGCCATCGCTGACCGGCACGCTGGGGGCGACATAGCCGGCGCGGTGCAGATGGGGCAGATAAAGATTGTTAAACGCCGCCACCGAGGCGCCAACGCGGCCAAGCTCTAAGCCGGTTAGACGCGAACGCTCCATCACAAATGCCAACAGATCGGTTTTGGCAAAGATCTCCCACACCAGGCGACAGTCGGTAATATTGTACTGGGCCAGCGCCGCCTTATCCTCACGAAACAGGGTCGCTATCTCCTCGGCGCGGTGACTGACGTTGTGAATCGCCTTCCCCTCACCGAGTAACTCTCTGGCGACAGATTCCAGACTAAAACTGTCAAACTGATAGAAGGCCGCCTTGAGCCAGTCGATGCCATCGAGCACCACACGCCCAGGCAAGATTAAGGTCTCCGGTCGATATTTGTTATCGACCCGCCAAGAAAGCTGATTGCCTAGCCTGCCAAGCGTCAGCGGAATATTGAGCACCTTGGCCCTGCGATACAAGAGCGCCAGATCGAAGGTCACAACCGCCCAACCTATAATGATGTCGGGATCATTGAGCTTAAACCAGTCAAGCAGCGCCTTAATCAGCGCAGCCTCATTGGGCACAAGCTCGAGATACTCTGGCGGCGAGTCACATGTCTCCCCCACCATGATCACCTGCTGATAGCACTCGCCGTTGGCCGATTGACCGTACAGCCCGACACTAAAAAGCTCACCATCCATGGCACATTCGAAATCCAGCGAGACCACAGCCAGTTTAACTTCTCGATTAATATCTAGCTCACTGCGTCTGGCGCGCTCGGCGATGAGCGTTGGCGTGTCTAGTGCTTGGTTTTGCCAGTGGCCAATAAACTCCACGTCTAAGGCTATGTAACGCTCGATAAGATAACGCTGCTCGGCCCTGAGTTCAGACTCGTAAAGAGAGATCCCCTTATCGGCGGCGATACGACTGAGATGACGATAGCTTTGATTATTAGCGAAATAGAGTGCGCTGACCGGCTCATCGTCGAAGGTGGTCAAGTTAAGCGCTTCGCTGCGTACCCCACTCTCATGGTTGCCGCCGAGCAGGCTCAACTCATCCTGAGTGCGACAAAAACAGATGCGCTCGCCATTGGGCACAATGACCCGAGCTGGCCCTTCGGCCGTACTAAGGTAATAGTGTAATTCGCTGCCTTGATGGTGACGGGTTAAGATCCGCCCTTTTACGCTCACCAGCGGGGTGTTTAAATCATGCAATCCTGGCTATTATCCAATTAATTTCAATACATTAGGTGACACGACAACAAATAAGTCGTGAATTCCTTGCTTCAACTCTTCTTAGGCTATGTAATCACTGTTATTATGTACAGCATTATTTGCCAGCACTAAGCCTTCATGTTATCTGCCGACGTTAAAACCCAGATCCGAACGATTTACAAAGAGATTGCCACCGCCCTGCCTAACTTTAGGTCGCGCCGGGAACAAAATTATATCGTCGCCGAGATCTCCAAGACACTCGCCGGTGAATATGACAAGCATAGACGCATCATAGTGGTCGAGGCAGGCACAGGCATAGGTAAGTCGCTGGCTTATATCTTAGGTTCGATTCCACTGGCGTTGGCGAACAAGAAGAAGGTTTGTATCGCCACCGCCACGGTTGCCCTGCAGGAGCAGCTGCTCAACAAGGACTTACCCTTCTTCTCCAAGCAATCAGGGCTCAACTTCACCTTCGGCCTGGTAAAGGGACGTCAGCGCTATGTCTGTCTCTCTAAGCTTGAGATGCTGATCGGCGGCGATGATGGCACTCAGATGGCCATGTGGCAGACCAAGCCTGACCATAGCCAGGTCGAGCTCTTACAAGGCCTGCTGAAAGACTTTCACGAAGGACGCTGGAACGGCGAGCGAGACACACTGTCTCAGCAACTGCCGGATCACCTTTGGCAGCAGATCGCCTGCGATAAACACAGCTGCCACAGACAACTCGCCAGCCACAGACACTGCCCCTTCCATAAGGCCCGTGAAGATGTAGACACATGGGACGTACTAATTGCCAACCATAGCCTACTGTTTGCCGATCTCGAACTGGGCGGCGGGGTGATTCTGCCAGATCCGGAAGAACTCTATTATGTGATCGACGAGGCCCATCACCTACCGATAGTGGCCAGAGACTTCTCCAGCGCCCAGGCAACGCTCAGGGGCGCCATCGACTGGCTTGAAAAGGTCGGCAAAACCAGCGCCAAGCTGCAGAACCAGCTCAAGAGCAACAACATCATAGCCCCCGCCCAGGCCATGCTAGATCACATCAACGATCTCACCAGCCTGCTCACCAGCGTCGCCCAATATTGCGACGGCCAGGCAGCCAAATTTGATAACCCCGAGCGGCGCATCCGCTTCGAACACGGCAAGCTACCGGCGTCCTTGACCATGCTGGCGGAAAACCTGGCCACGGCATCGAGCAGCGCACTTAAGCAATTCAACAAGATGCTGGTGCTGCTCAACGAGGCGATTAAAGATGGCGAGCTACCTAAGCATCAGTCGGAGCAGCTACTGAGCGAGACAGGCTTCATGTTACAGCGCCTGGAGAATCTGCAGAAGTTGTGGAAGATGATGGCCAAGGAAGACAGCGCCAAGGGCGCCCCCATGGCTCGCTGGGTCGAGCACCTGGTAGGCAAACAGAGCGACTATCTGTTTAACGTCTCGCCGATCGAGGTGGGATATATGCTCGAAACCCTGCTGTGGGAGAAGGCCGCCGGCGTGGTCCTCTGTAGCGCTACCCTGAGGGCACTGAATAACTTCAACCACTTTACCCATCAGGTGGGGCTCTCCATCAACGATGGCAGTCGCTATCTGGCCATGGACAGTCCGTTTGATTTCCAGCAGAACGCGACCCTGTATCTGCCCAAGATGCGCACCGAACCCACGGACGATCGCTATACCGACGAGCTGGCGGAACAGATCCTCACCCTAATCGACGGTGAGATGGCAACCCTAGTGCTGTTTGCCTCCTACTGGCAGATGGAGAAGGTGGCCGATCTGGTCAGAAGCAAGATTAAGTCGCCGCTGCTTATCCAAGGGGAAGCCTCCCGTCAGCAGCTGCTGCAAGATCATAAGCAGCGCTGCGATAACGGCGAGGTCAGCATCATCTTCGGTACCGGCAGTTTCTCAGAGGGTCTCGACCTTCCCGGCGACTACCTGACGAACCTGATCATCACAAAACTGCCCTTTGCCGTGCCTACCTCGCCGGTGGAACAGGCACACGCGGAATACATTAAGGCAAAGGGAGGAAATCCCTTCTTACAGCTGACGATCCCAGATGCTTCGCGTAAACTGATCCAAAGTTGTGGTAGATTACTGCGTAAAGAAGAGGATTATGGCAGAATCACCATATTGGATCGCCGTTTAGTGACCAAACGCTACGGCAAATCCCTACTGGATGCCCTGCCTCCCTTTCGTCAAGTCATTGAATAGAAAGCAATCTAATAGAAAGCAACCGAATAGGATAACCATTGGATCTATTACTCGACCCAGGTAGCTGGGCGATTCTGGCTGCGACCGGCTTTATCGCAGGTTTTATCGATGCCGTCGCCGGTGGCGGTGGCCTGTTGTCGATCCCGGCCCTGCTCACCATAGGCATTCCACCCCATACGGCGCTGGGCACTAACAAGTTGGCGGCCAGCTTCGGCTCCTCCATGGCGGCCTTCACCTACTATCGCAAGCAGTTTTTCACCCCCAGATTTTGGTATCACGCCTCCATTGCCACCTTTATCGGCGCTGTCATAGGCACCTTTGTGGTCTACCTCATCGACAATCAATGGCTCGAGAAGTGGCTACCGCTATTTATCATCGCCGTGGCCCTCTATACGCTACTAAAACCCAATGCCATGGGCTGCCCCACCTATGAGCCGCCGGTAAAGCCGCCCTCTAAATTTAAGCAGTGGCGCCAAGGGCTACCGCTTGGTTTCTACGACGGATTTGCCGGCCCGGCGACCGGCGCCTTCTGGACCATCAGCAGCGTGTCTCAATATAAGCTGCCAGTGCTCAATAGCTGCGGCCTTGCCAGAGCCATGACGCTGATCAGCAACCTCACCTCACTGAGTGTGTTTCTGGCATTAGGCCAGGTGAATCTAATGGTCGGACTGTCGATGGGGCTGTGTATGATGCTAGGATCATTTATCGGCGCCCGCACCGCCATCAAGTTTGGTGTGCCTTTTATTCGCCCCCTGTTTATTACCATAGTGATACTCATCGCCATTAATCTGGCCTGGGGAGCCTGGGCATGAAGACAAATGAACTTATCCACCGCCTGCGAGTCCAACTGAAACAGTTAGAGCAAGAGGTGCTGCAACACGACAGCCTATTGCCTAAGGGCGAGCGTAAGCTGCTGCAAGATACAGAGCGATTTAACGACAATCTGTTTAATCAGGCGGGTGCTCAGCTTGGCCCCTGCATAGATCAGCTCAGTAAGAAGATTGCTCAGCTCGAGAAGTTGCTCCAGGGCAATATTTCGGCGACGACCATCGCCCTGGCCTGCGAAGGCATTCAGGACAGGTTTACCGCCCTGAGGCGCGCGTTGAATACCACGGCGCTTGGGGTAAAGTCGGCCGAGCAGCAGAAGGCGTCTCGCATCGCCCATGCGCGCAAGCGGCGACAGAAGAGCCATGCCCAGAGCGGATTTAGTTGGATCGCGGCCGGCGTGATGAATAACAGCCACCAGCTCTATGAAGAATTGAACAAACATATGAACTGGGTTCACACCTTTGAACAAAAAATTGCGCATTTGCAATCTAAGCTTGAAAACTGTCATAGTGCTGACAAAATTGCACTGCAAAATGAAATACTTTTGGTCCATCGCCGCTTAGGCAAGTGCCGACAAGCTATCAGCTATATAGAAGATCGTATTCAGGCGTTCGAACGCCCATACAAGCATCAGAATCGTTAAGGAGCAACAATGAAATCAATCAAGCCAATCACCGCTTTAATCGCTCTGCTTGGTGCCTCATCGGCAATGGCTGCCAACCTCTCCATCCCCATGGCATTCGAATACCTTGCCCTAGATGGCAAGAAGGTAGAAGGCAGCCTGTTTAATCACAAATCTGATCTTGAGCTAAGCCAAGGCACGCACAAAATCGCTATCCGTTACCATGACATGGTGCAAGACGACTTCAGCGACAGCGAAAGCTTTGTAAAATCATCTCCCTTCATCGTGACCCTGGCGGTTGACGGCGACTATGATTACCGCCTACAGCCGGCCGAAGGCGAGATCATCAAGAAGCCCAAATCATTCGCCAAATCACCAGCGGTAGTGATCAGCCGTATCGATGGCGGCGCGGTCAACTACAAGGTGACTCACACCGAGCTCACTGAAGACAGCTTCGTCAGCAAGCTGTTTAACGGCAACTCGGGTCAGGATATCGAAACAGCAGCCGCAGCCGCGACAGGTACAGCCGTCGCCGCCCATGCTACTGCGCCAGTGCAACCAGTTGGCACTGTCGAAGCCGTTACCTTACCCGCGACGCTACCGGCTAATCCAAGTGCAAGCGATGCCGCTCATGCTCAGCAGATGTTGCAATACTGGTGGCTACATGCCGACGACAAGACACGTAAAGAGTTTATGAGCTGGGCAATCAAACAGCTGTAACTTTTAGATGGTTCCACTTGTCTATCACGCCAGCTATTCTCAGCTGGCGTTACCCCACCACCACAGATTTCCCATCACTAAATACCAGGCGCTCTATCAATACCTATTGGATAGACAGATAGTCGACCCGACCGCATTTCACTCCCCCGAGGCGGTCAGCCTAGAGTGGCTGAAATCTATCCATTGTCCCGACTATGTCATGCAGTTTATCGAGCGGCGTCTGCCCGACAAGGCGGTGCGTCGATTGGGATTTCCCCTTAGCGAGCGGCTGACCGAGCGCACGCTCTATTCTGTCGGCGGCAGCCATCTTGCCTGTGAGCTGGCGGTTAGACATGGCGTTGCCCTGCAACTGAGCGGCGGTTATCACCACGCCCACTATCAATTTGGCAGCGGCTACTGCGTATTTAACGACCTGATCTCCGCCGCCCTGCATGCCCAGAGCCTGGCGGGCATAGAGACAGTACTCATCTTCGACTGTGACGTACATCAGGGCGACGGTACCGCCGCCATGGGCCAGAGCTATGAAAATCTCTACACCTGCTCCATTCACTGCCAGGAAAACTTCCCCGCCCGCAAACAGACCTCAGATCTCGATCTGGAGTTGAGCCGCGGTGTCGGTGATGAGGAATATCTCGAGGCTGTCGCTCAAACCTTAGCGCTCGCTATTCGCCTCTATCGACCGGATCTGATTATTTATGATGCCGGGGTCGATGTGCATCAGGATGACAGGCTAGGCCACCTCAATATCACCACAGAAGGGATCAACCAAAGGGACAAGCAAGTATTATCGATAGCAAAGGCGGCCGGCATTCCCATCGCCTGCGTCGTCGGCGGGGGTTATAGCAAGGAGATAGAGGTGCTCGCAGAGCGCCACGCGCAAGTTTTTATTGCCGCTCATGCCATATGGTAGCAAACTAGATTATGCTTAGTTAAACCATAATGAAGCCTGAGGGAGAGACCTATGCAACTGGAAATTCGCAATTATTACGAAGTACTGTTGATGGAGTTACTGTCTGATGAAGGATTATTTGACGAGCTACCCGAAGACTATCTTGCCGATCTCTGCTGCGTGACCCTAAACCAACTGCCGGTGCGCTATATACGTCATCTGGTGGATACCTATTTCTTCGAAGACTACAACGAACTCAAACAGATGAAGGAAGAGATCCAGACCGCACTGGAAAAATCGCGCGCCTTCTTAAAGTCAAAACTGCCGGAAGAGCAGATTCAGGCGGAGTAGCCCAGGGGAAAGCCAGATAATCCTGGTGCATTGCCGTCATATGTACATGCAGCAGCTTCCAATCTGTCTCTGGTGCGAGTGACTTTCTGATTTCCCTCTTGCCTAAAGTACCTTGCTGAGACTCAGGCACGACAATTCTTGCATACCAAATGTCTGATGTCCTTGCGTGGACGAGATCGAAACAGATAAGGAGGATTTTTAGATAGACTATTTATCATCGAGTGTACCACCAAGTGTATCACCTGGGGTATTTCTGAGTTAACTCGTTGATAATAGTTGGGATTGGAGGTTCCCCTAGAGCCAACACCCCGGCACATGAGTCGCCTGCTGCGGTTGCTCCCTTCCGGGCCTGGCCGAGTTCACAAGTTATCATTGCGGGGGGACCCTAGGGTCACCATAGATTCTTAAGCAATTAAATCCTTAAGACGGCGTGCATTATCTACTATGGCAGCCCGGCAATCAAGTCAATAACCGAGAGTAATCGCCAGAATAGGCCCAACTGCCCATTCTATAAACAAAAGCCCGCGAGTGCGGGCCAAATTCCATCGACGTTCAGGGTGTCTACAGGGCCAATATCGCCTTGTTCTGTTCGATCACCTTAGGGCCGATACCCTTTACCTGAGTTAATTCTTCAATGCTGTTGAATTTACCGTGAGCATCTCGGTACTCGACTATGGCCAACGCCTTAGCTTCACCAATCCCCTTGAGCTGAGTCAGCTCCTGGGCGCTTGCGGTATTGATATTAACCTGGCTTAGGCTCGCCTGGGCCGTGTCGGCAGGTATCGAAACCTGTTCGGCAGCCAGCGCGGGAAAGAGGGAAAATGACGCTACGACGAACGCAGCTAAAAGTAGGTTCTTCATTGGGGCTCTCCTTAAATATCCTTATGCTGTTCATGGCCAACAATCCATTTTCCTCGGCCACCTCGAAAACATAGAACAGCTTCAAAAATTTCGCCAATTCGTGACCGACAAACATACCGCGCCGACCGCTACGAGAGGTGGATCACAAAATAAATTATATTAATTTATTTCAGTCTGTTATTAATTAGCACCCCGTTACCCAGCCGCCGTAAAAAAAATTGATCGTCAGACGTCACCACTGCGTGACCTACACGCCAAACAGCCACAAAAAAGCGATCTGAATCACACTGGAAAAAGTATGAAATGTAGTTTTGCCACAGAAAAAATTTAGTTGCGCCCCGCAATCGCTAGGCTAGTGTAGAGCGCCAAAATAATAATTAAGGAACCCCGATGTCCCTCGACACCACACAAGAGGCGCTCGCCGCGCCGCCAAAGCAGGCAGCCCAAACCAACTTGCCGATTCTGTTTGGCGATATAGTGCTGTTCGCCTTGCTCTATAACTTCCTGCCTTTCGAGCCAGGGGTGAATACCGGCATCGCTATTCTCGTCTTCGCCGCCGTACTCTGGCTGACCGAAGCGATTCACATCAGCGTCACCGCCATACTGATCCCTATCATGGGCGTCTTGCTAGGGGTTTTTGAAACCAAGGCGGCGATGAGCAACTTCGCCAACCCTATCATCTATCTCTTCTTCGGTGGCTTCGTGCTGGCTGCGGCCCTCAACCATCAGGGCATTGATAGACGCATCGCCCAAAAGGTATTGACCGCCTCCAAGGGCAAACTCAGCATCGCCTGCATGTTGCTGTTTGGGATCACAGCGCTACTCTCCATGTGGATCAGCAACACGGCCACGGCGGCCATGATGCTGCCTCTGGCCCTTGGGATCCTCAGGCAACTGGATTTCAAGGAGCACAGAAGCACCTATCTCTTCATGCTGCTGGGCATCGCCTACTCGGCCAACATTGGCGGCATAGGCACCCTGGTGGGCAGCCCGCCGAACGCGATCGCCGCAGCCCAGGTCGGCCTGAGTTTCGCCGACTGGCTAGAGTTTGGTCTGCTTACCGTAGCACTCATGCTGCCTAGCATGTTGATTGCTCTCTATATCTACCTAAAACCCAACCTCAATGTGGTGTGTGAGATCCCCAAGAGCAACGAACATCTCGCCCTGCAGGGTAAACTCACCTTGCTTATCTTCCTTACCACTGTGTGCTGTTGGATCTTCAGCAAGCCTATCTCCACCGCACTGGGGGGAATTAAGCAGTTCGATACCATAGTGGCACTGGGTTCAGTCGTCATGCTAGCCGGGCTTGGCCTGGTCGACTGGAAGAAGATTGAGAAAACCACAGACTGGGGCGTGTTGATCCTCTTCGGTGGCGGCCTCACGCTCAGCGCCATCCTCAAAACCACGGGCACCAGCGTCTTCCTGGCCCACTGGGTCACCGACATCTTCGGCAATACCCATATGGCGCTGTTTACCTTTGCGGTGATCTTCTTTGTGGTGATGCTTACCGAATTTGCCAGTAACACCGCCAGCGCCGCCCTCCTGGTGCCTGTGTTTGCCGCCATCGCCGAGGCGCTAGGCTTGTCACCCGTAATGCTCTCTGTGCTTATAGGTATCGCCGCGTCCTGCGCCTTCATGTTGCCAGTGGCCACACCGCCAAACGCCATCGTTTACGGCTCTGGCTTTATCAAGCAATCTGAGATGATGCGCGCCGGGGTGATCATCAACTTCATCAGTATGTTGGCGCTCTATGTGATCGCCCATCTGTTCTGGACCATCTAAAAACACAAAAGCCTGCAACTGCAGGCTTTTTTATTCGTCCGATTTAACCGCTCACATAAGGCTCAAGACTCTAGGCAATAGCACTCGATCTAAGCCTCGAAGGCTTGGGCCAGATCGGCAATAATATCCTCGCTATCTTCAAGGCCCAGAGAGATCCTCAGTAGGGTATCGCCTATGCCGGCATCCATTCTCGCCTCTGGCGAATAGGGGGAATGCGTCATCGAGGCGGGATGCTGGATCAAAGACTCTGCGTCCCCCAGGCTGACCGCAATCTTAAACAGCTTGAGCCTATTAGCGAACGCCTTGGCAGTGTCGAAGCTGCCTTTAAGTTCGAAGGCTACCACGCCGCCTGCCCGGCGCATCTGTTTACCCAGCAAGGCATGCCCAGAATGTCCCTTGAGGCCAGGATAATAGACTCTGGCCACCTTAGGATGCTGCTCAAGATATGCGGCGACCCGCTCGGCGTTATCGCAATGGCGCGCAAGTCTCACATCTAAGGTCTTAAGCCCTCTTAGGATCAACCAGGCATCGTGGGGCGAGATCACCCCGCCGATATCCTTAAGCACCTCGAGTTTCACCTTAGTGATCATCTCTTCTGTTCCGCAAACGATACCGGCGATCACGTCGCCATGACCGTTGAGATACTTAGTCGCACTGTGGATCACCATGTCGATCCCCATACTCAGCGGGCGCTGCAACAGCGGCGTCATGAAGGTGTTATCGACGATACTCACCAGCTGATGCTCCTTGGCCAGCGCCGCGATAGCCTCAAGATCATAGACATCCAGATGTGGATTAACAGGCGTCTCGCAAAACAGCGCCTTAGTGTTGGGGCGAATGGCCTGAGCTATGTTGGCCACCTCGCAGAAATCCACCAGGGTCACCTCGATGCCGAAGCGCTTAAACTGCTCCGTCATCAGGGCAAAGGTACAGCCATAGACAGCCTTGGAAGCGACCAGGTGGTCGCCTTGACTTAGATTGGTCAGCAGGGCCGCAGATACCGCCGCCATGCCGGATGCGGTCGCGGCTGCGGCTTCGCTGCCTTCCAGCACTGCCATCTTACGTTCTAGCTCTGCCGTGGTGGGATTACCAAGGCGAGTGTAAATATAGCCTTGTTGTTCGCCGGCAAAGCAATCACCGCCCTGCTCGACTGTCTCAAAGGTAAAGGTGGCGCTTTGCACCAAAGGGGATACCAAGGCGCCATGCTGATTGGCCTCATGCCCAGCATGGATCACCTGAGTGGCAAGTTTCCATTTATCTTGCATACACTTTCTCCGTCATACTCGCTGCGTATTATTGTTGGCTTATATTTATTGGTTTAGCGTGGCAGCGATGCATTAACTTGCCCAGTTTCGGGACGCTGAGTAAACCTGTCTCGAGAAATTATCTCCTATTTGGATGTAAAATCTTTGTTACGAACAGTCGTTTTACCTAAGACGCTAATGGAGAAGTCTTTCAACTCGCCAAGCAGGGCCGTGTGTATCTTACTCAACTTAGGTCGGGAGTCTGGGGTAAACACCACGGGGCGGCACAGTCGCATGGTCTGATAGCCCAGACGCGCCGTGAGCAGCCCGCCACCCAGCCCCTGGGCCAGTCTGGCGGAGATCTTGCCTGACATCTCCAGCGAAAACAGCTGAGCTCCGATATCGGTGACAATCTCGCTGGTGCCGGCATAGATGATGTTAGTGATCACCGACCGGATAAGCTTGATGCGGCTCCAGTAACCCAGTTCTATGCCGTAGCAGCGCGCCAGCTCAGCTATCATCTTCTGATTGCGCCAGAGTATGATCGCCATATCCAGCACGGCGATAGGACTGGCCGCCAACAGGAGTGCCGATTCGCTGGCATAGCGATGCACCAGCTTCTTCGCCTTGGCATCGACCTGTGGCAGCACGCTGCTCTCGAACAGTATCAGGCGTTCGGCGTCGTTATGCTCCTCGTGCACCAGGCGATAATAACTATTGGTGTCAATATCTTCTGGTAGGTTTGAGATGAGTCTGTCGATAAACTTGTCCGCCTCGCCCCTCTGCATGCTCTGAGATAAGCGCTCACTCACCGCCTGGGCCTCTTCTACCGCGCGTAGTCTGCGCAGTTGGCGCCACTCCTTCACGCCTAGAGTGATAGCCCAAAGACTCACGATGGCGGTCACGCTACCATAGAGACCAAACAGCCAAGGGCTCTGAGCCCACGCTTCCCTTAGGGTCAACCCGAGCTCCACCAGCAGAATGCTGCCAATCCCGAGCAAGGACGCCTTGGCAAGCCATGACCATGAGCGTCGACGCGCGCCAGATGGCGACCTGCTAACGATGCCGTCAAGCTCAGGTACCAGTGCCTGGAGCGCCGCTTCGCCGAGCTCGCCTCTCTCGGCATCCTCGAACACCACCTGGTCATCGAAGCGCTCTGCCGCCTTGAGCTCGGTGACGCTTAACGCCTGCTTTGGCTCGAACACTTGCTTCTTTTCAATCTGCATATCGGCTTTACTCATAACGCTTTTCGGTGCCCTCTTTGCGATGCATGCTTTCTAACAGCTAGCTTTCTAACTGCTAGCTCTCTACACCCAAGTGCCCGATTTAACTCAGCTTGTCGCCGAGCAAAAACTGCAACAGGTGATCCAGGCGTATATGCTCAAACTGCGCCTGATGGCCAGACTCGGCCAGTTGCGGCGGGGCGAAATCGACAAACTCAAATCCTTGCTTTCGCCAGAAATCGCCACTAGGTAAGTGAGTGGGGACTTCGCCGGGGAACATAGTCACCTCTTGGTTTGAGGCAAGCTCAATCCCCTTCACCACCTCGACCGATTTCCCCTGGCTCTGCACCATGCCGTGCTGAGTCGCCTTGATGGCACTGATCGCCATCACCTCGACTTCACAGCCTTCAAACTGGGCATGTTGCTGACTGCGTTTCACCAGATGAGACAAGAGCGACAACACATTGCCCTGCTGATCCCGGGTGATGTGATCGACCTTGCTGGCGGCAAACAAGAGCTTGTCAATCCGCGGGGCAAACAAGCGTCTCAACAGATTCGATTGCCCGAAATGAAAACTCTCCATGATGGCATCGAGCGCCCCCGTCATATCATCAAACTGCGCCTTGCCGCGATTGAGCGGCGTCAGGCAGTCGACCAGCACCAGCTGGCGGTCGAACTTGGCAAAATAGTCACGATAGAAGGGCTTTACCACCTGGCTAACATAGCTGTGGTAGCGCTGCTTCAATACCTGATAGTAGGAGTGCTTTGGACTCTCTTCGGCGGCGTCCAGCTCGGCCTCGCTCAGATGTAGCAACGGAAAGAAGGCCAGGATGGGGGTATCGGCAAGCTCCCCTGGCAGCAACATGCGCCCTGGCTGAGCATGGTAGAAGCCTTGCTCCTCGACAAGATCCACCAGCAGCGCCTGATAAAGCCCAGCGATCTGCTTTAACATGAGCTCATCGGCACTTTGCTTGAGGTCCAGCTCCCGACAGGCCGCTACGAACGCCTGATAATGGGCGCTCTGAGACAACACGGCATCGCGGCGCGCCTGCACCTGGCACCAGGCCTTGAAACTCAGCTTGAGCATAGGCAGATCCAGCAGCCACTCGCCGGGGTAATCCACTATGTCCAAATAAAGCGTCGCGCTGTCGGTAAATTTCGCCCTGAAGCCTGCCGAAGGCTGATAGCGAATGGCCAGGCGCAGCTCGCTGATGGTGCGGGTCGATTGTGGCCAGGCAGGCTGCTCGCCACACAAGGCGCTCATGGCGCCCTCATAGTCGAAACTCGCGATGGTCAGATCCGGCTGTAGCGCACGTTTCACCCCGTGTAGGCGCTCCTCACGGGAGACCTGCAGCAGCGACAACGCATTGTGGCGCTGACCGACACCGGCATGCAGCAGTTGATTGACCAGTCCGGTAATGAAGGCGGTTTTGCCCGCGCCCGATAAGCCTGTCACCGCCAGACGAACATGATTGTCCGTGGTGCGTTTAACCAGTGACTTGGAGTGATGGCCGAGTTGACGAAGTGAGCGGTTAAATGAATTCATCATTTGATTTTACTATTGGCTAAGGGCTTTATGGCTAAGAGCGTTACGGTTAAGGGCTTCTTATCTTAATACGGCTAAGGGCGGTATACACCGCCCATTGAAAGGATTTAAAGATTGTTGATCTGCTGTTTAAGATCGAAGCTATCTGAGGTGACGTGCCTTTCAAGATGCTGCAACCTGAGTTCTAAATCGCGGAACTGGTTGTTGACGTCTCTTAAGGCGGCCTTAGCTGGCTCTCCTGCCTGCCATACCTTCTTCTTCACCTCGATCTCCTTGTGTTGTTGCTTGTTCTTTGCGCTGCCGGGTTTGATATCCAAGATCATCCAGAGTAGTACGTAGATGATAAGAATTACCCCCGATCCCCCAAGCAAAAATATCGATGCGGCGACCACTCTGACCAACCAGGTTTCGAAGTTGAAGTAATCCGCGATCCCTGCGCATACTCCAGCTATCTTGCCTGACTCGGGGATTCGATATAAGGGTCGTCCCTTAGATTCGCTCATCTCGATTCCTCCACTGCGGGGCCTCGCTATCTAAAATCGCTTCCAATGTCTCTATGCGTTGGGCCATTTTATCAGCTTTGCCGATTAGCTCATTCAGCTGAGCATACTCTTCTTCAGTGAGTCCCTGGCTCACTTGGCGTTTGCTACGATAGTGCAGTATCAGCCAGATGGGCGCCACCACTACCATAAAGATAATAATTGGGGCTATTAATAAATCCAAATCCATAACTCACCTCAGAATTGTTGTTATTTAGTCTGTTTCTTGGCTTTCGCTGCTTTTACCTTAGCCTTCAGGGCTTCTAGCTCTGCACTAACGGCATCTTCAGCTTCCAGCGCGGCGAATTCATCGTTCAGTGTCTTCTGGTTACCCAGATCATAGGCTTCCACCTGAGATTCAAGACCTTCGACACGACGCTCATACTGCTCGAATCGGCTCATGGCATTGTCAATCTTGCTAGAGTCCAACTGACGCTTCACCTCAAGACGCGAAGACGCAGTCTGCTTACGCATAATGATAGTCTTCTGACGTGCCTTGGCATCGGCCAATTTCTCTTGCAGCAGGTTCACTTCCTCTTTCAGGCGTGCGATCTGCTCTTCGACAACCACTAGCTCTTGCTCTAGGGTGCTTGCCAGCTCACTGGCCTTTTGCTTTTCAAGCAGAGCGGCCTTGGCCAGATCTTCACGGTCTTTCGACAGTGCCAGTTCCGCCTTGTCCTGCCAATCCTGAACCTGCTCCTGCACCTTAGCGATACGACGAATGATCTCTTTCTTCTCTGCCAGTACCTTGGCTGAGGTAGAACGAACTTCTACTAACGTATCTTCCATCTCTTGGATGATCAGGCGAACCATTTTTTCTGGATCTTCTGCTTTATCGAGTAATGCGCTGATATTCGAGTTAATAATATCTGCAAAGCGAGAGAAAATTCCCATAATACTGTCCTCAAATTTATGTTGGTTTCGCCTAGATTAATACATTAAGTGTGCCAACTTAACTATACCGATTAAAAACAATCAGTTAAACATATTCATAACTTTTTCTTTATTTTAATTCACAGGGCACATATTATAATTTTCACCAATAATTAGCGTGAAAGACTAAAAAATAAAGTGGCCAATCAATTTCAACAAGACAACCTCATAGGTCAGTCGAACGCTCTACTGGAAGTCCTTGAGCACGTTTCAAAAATTGCACCCTTATCTAAGCCAGTCTTAATTATTGGCGAGCGCGGAACCGGTAAAGAGTTGATCGCCGAGCGCCTACATTATCTCTCCAAGCGCTGGGATCAAAGCTTTATTAAGCTAAATTGTTCATCTCTCAGTGAAAACCTATTAGAGAGCGAGCTATTTGGCCACGATGCAGGCGCCTTCACCGGCGCCAACAAGAAGCATGAAGGACGGTTCGAGCGCGCCGATGGCGGCACTCTGTTTTTAGACGAGCTCGCCAACACCTCTGGGTTGATCCAAGAGAAGTTACTGCGCGTCATCGAATATGGCGAATTTGAACGTGTGGGGGGCAGCAAGACGGTACAGACGGATGTGCGCCTGGTGTGCGCCGCCAACGAAGATCTTCCCTCACTGGCCGAAGCCGGCGAATTTAGGGCCGACCTACTCGACCGCCTGGCGTTTGATGTGATCACCCTGCCGCCTCTGCGTCATCGCCCAGAAGATATCATGCCCCTGGCCGAATATTTCGCCATCGGCATGGCCCGCCAGCTTAAACAGCCACAATTTGACGGCTTTAGCCGAAATGCCATCGACCAATTACTGGATTATCACTGGCCGGGTAATATCCGTGAGTTGAAGAACGTGGTCGAGCGCGCCGTCTATCGCAATACGGATCAGGAAGAGCCGATCGACAGCATCATCATTGACCCTTTCGCCTCACCGTATCGGCCGACCAACCGCGTCAAGACCAAGTCCCGTCAGGTGCAGAGTGAGGCGGTCGTTGAACAGGAGAGCCCAGCGACGCCCGCTACCGAATCAACAAGTAAGGCTAACGGCCTAGATATCAGCTTCCCATTGGACTTTAAAGAGCACTGCGAGCAGCAGGAGATCATGCTGCTTAAGAAGGCGCTGGAATCGGGGCAATACAACCAGAAGAAGACGGCGGAGCTACTTGGACTCAGCTACCATCAACTGAGAGGCATCTTAAAAAAGTACAACTTACTGGATAAATAAGCGCACCTGGGGCAGATGATGTTTGCCCCTAACTCCAGACCACTGTTAAAATAAACCCCTTCATTCAAATAACTATTACATCTGCTGATGAAAGAGCTACTCAAACGTCTCACGTTAGGTTCGGCGTTTTGTTGTATCGTGCCACTGCTGTCGGCCTGTGGACCGACGCGAGTGCCCTCGGGATTGGTCTATTGCTCTGAAGGCAACCCTGAGTCCTTCAACCCCCAATTGGTCACCTCTGGGACCACAGTCGATGCGACCTCACAGCAGCTTTACGACGGTCTGGTGGATTACGACGCCAGAACCGGTGAGATGACCCCGTCTCTCGCCACCTCCTGGCACCTGAGCGATGACGAGAAAGTCTACACCTTCGAGCTACGCCAGGGCGTGCAATTTCATCGCTCCGACATCTTTACCCCGAGTCGCAACTTTAATGCCGACGATGTGCTCTTCTCTTTCAACCGCATCATAGATACCGACAATCCCTATCACTTTGTCTCTAAAAGCGGTTATCCCTTCTTCCAGAGTATCGGCTTTGCCGAGCTTATCGACGACATAGAGAAGATAGATGACTACCATGTCGCCTTTCATCTCAAGCACAAGGATGCCTCTTTCCTCTCTAACCTGGCGACAGGCTTTGCGGTGATCCTCTCTAAAGAATATGCCGACCAACTACAGCGCACGGGCCAGGAAGAGTTGCTGGACAAACTGGCCATAGGGACCGGGCCATTCAGGCTGATCGATTACGTCAAGAACGACTTTATTCGTTACTACCGCAACCCCTACTATTGGCGCCTGACCCCAGAGGTCGACCAGCTGGTGTTTGATATCACGCCAAAGAGCACTACCCGCCTAGCTAAGCTTATCACCGGCGACTGTAACGTCTCGGCCCTGCCTAAGGCCGGTGAACTGCCGGTGGTGATCGAGAAAGAAGATCTCGAGGTGGAGTCGCTCCCCGGATTTAACGTCGCCTTCTGGGCCTTTAATACCGAGCGGATCCCCTTTAACGATGTCAGGGTGCGCCGCGCACTGGCCCACGCCATAGACAAAGAGAACATCCTCAGAGCCGTGTACCAGAAGACGGCCGAAGAGGCGGTGGGCCTGCTGCCACCACTCTCCTGGGCCTATTCGGCCAACGAGAAGATGATCGATTACAACCCAGAGAAAGCCCGCGAGCTACTCGACGAGGCTGGAGTGAAAAACCTCACTATAGATATCTGGGCCATGCCGGTCGCCCGTATCTACAACCCCAACGCCCATAAGACAGCCGAGCTTATCCAGGCGGACCTGGCCAACATTGGCGTTAAGGTCAATATCGTCAACTACGACTGGAGCGTCTTCAATCAGAAGCTGAGCCAGCATGGTTACGACTCGGTGCTCATCGGCTGGAACGCCGACAACAGCGACCCCGACAACTTCTTTACCCCCATTTTAAGCTGCGCCTCGGTGGGCTCAAACAGTAACCGTTCGCGCTGGTGCGACCCCGCCTTCGACCATATCCTCAACGCGGCCAAGTCCACCACAGACAGAGAGAAGCGAGCGCGTCTCTATCAAGAGGCTGAGCAGTATGTAGCCGAACAGGTACCTATGCTGCCCTTCGCCCACGCAACCCGCATGGTAGTGAAACAAAAATCGGTGACCGAGGCTAAGCTGACCCCCTTTGGCGGCATCTCCTTCACCAAGACGTCCGCCCAGCCTCGCCTTGCCAGCGACAACAAGGAGAGTAACTGATGGCCAGATACCTGATCCGTAGGTTAAATCTTTTCTTGGCGACCTCACTGGTGCTTTTCCTGGTGATGTTTATCGCCACCGGAAAGTTTCCCGTCGCTCACACCTTTGCATTAACCGGCCTGCAATCACCAACTGCCCAGGACCTGACGCAAATAGCGCAAGATTATCAACTCGATAGCTCACAGGCACATCAGTTTCTCGCCTACCTGCAGCAGCGCCTGTCGGGCAACCTCGGCATATCGGCCACCTCACAGAATCCGGTGATCGACGAGCTCACCGCCGTGCTGCCCGCCAGTTTCGAGCTGGGGATTGTCGCCGGACTGATCGCCCTGGTATTGGGCCTGCCGCTGGGAGTGCTTGCCTCCTTGAGCAAACATAAGATCACCCAGCACACCATCATGGCGATCACCCTGACAGGTTACTCCATTCCCGTGTTCTGGCTCGGCCTGTCGTTGTCGCTCTGGTTTGGTGTGCAGCTGGGCTGGCTGCCGATTTCGGGGCAGATTAATCTGCTGTATGACATACGCCCGGTCACCGGCTTTCTGCTGATCGATACCCTGCTGTCGGACTCGCAATACGCCACCTCGGCCTTTATCGACGCCCTGCTGCATATCATCTTACCGGCGGTGACCCTGGCGGTACTGCCTTTTACCGTGGTGGTGCGTATCACCCGCGCGGCGATGATATCCATCATGGATCAGACCTATATCAAGGCCGCCGAGGCCCGTGGCCTTCACACCAGCATCATAGTGCTGCGCCACGCATTGCCGAACGCCTTTATTCCCGTGCTGAAAAACCTCGGCCTCATGCTGGGCGCCTTCGCCAGCTATGCTATGGTGGTGGAGGTGATCTTTAGTTGGCCTGGCGTGGGCGCCTGGCTGGTCTCCGGGATTTACCAACGGGATTATACTGTGATACAGGGCGGGATCCTCGCCGTCGCCTTAATCATCATCTTCTTAAGCATTCTTATCGAGGTGATCCATACGGCAATGAACCCCCTCAGCAGGAAAGAGCTCTATGCCGCAAATTAAAATCTATCAGGAAGATCATATCCCCTCGCCCCTGAGCCGGATCTGGTCCGCCTTTACCGACAACCCGTTCGCCTTCGCCGGGCTCTGGGCCGTCTGCTGTCTGCTGCTTTTGGCTCTATTTGGCCCGCTTATCGCCCCCTATAGCCCTGAGCATCAAGATCCCTTGGCGCTGCTGCTCGCGCCCTCCTGGGAGCCCACTGGCACGGTAGAGCACTTCCTAGGCACAGACGACCTGGGCCGCGACATCTTCAGCCGTCTGCTCCATGGCGCCCACCTCACCTTCGGTATGGCGCTGGCAATCGTTATCACCGCCCTGCTGCTGGGTTTCATCATAGGCTCCATCTCGGGCATGATGAAGGGCCTCAAGTCGAGTATCTTGAGCCACCTGCTAGACGCCCTGTTATCTATCCCCTCGCTGCTGATGGCGATTCTAGTGGTGGCGGTCACAGGACCAGGGCTTGGCAACGTCTTCTGGGCCGTGGGCATCGCCCTCACCCCGCAGTTTGTACGCGCCATTCATCAGGCGGTGCACGAAGAGTTACAGAAAGAGTATGTCACCGCCGCCAGACTCGATGGTGCCAACAGCCTACAGATCTTCTGGTATGTGATCCTACCAAACGTCATGGATACCATGATCATTCAGACCACCTTAGGGATCTCGGCCGCTATCTTGGATATCGCCGCACTGGGCTTCCTTAACCTAGGGGCTCAGGCCCCTAGCCCAGAATGGGGCGCCATGGTGTCTCAGGGGTTGGACAACCTGCTCACCGCTCCTTGGACGGTCACCATTCCCGGCGTCGCCATTCTCTGTAGCGTGCTAGCCATTAACCTGGTGGGAGACGGACTGCGTTCGGCCCTCTCGCCGATTCGCTCCTAACGAGACGCTGCTATGCCATTACTGGACATTAGAAACCTCACCATAGAACTGGATACGCCCCACGGCCGCGTAAAAGCCCTGGAGCGTGTGAGCCTTACCCTCAATCCGGGCGAGGTTCACGGCCTAGTGGGCGAGTCGGGCTCCGGCCGCACCCTGCTGGCCAAGGCCATCCTGGGGATCCCGGGACACAATTGGACAATTCAGGCGGATCGCATGATGTGGGATGGCCAGAACCTGATGGACATGTCGCCCAGCGAGCGACGTGTACTCATGGGGAGCGAGATGGCGATGATCTTTCAAGATCCCATCAGTAGCTTAGACCCGGCCATAGCCGTCGGCACCCAGATCATCGAGGCGATGCCGGAAAACAAGGAACTCCCCTGGTGGAAACGCGGCAGCGATAAGCGCAAGAAGGCTCAGCAGTGGCTGCATAAGGTAGGTATCAAAGAGACCCAGAAGATCATGTCCAGCTACGCCTGGGAGCTCTCCGACGGTGAGTGCCAAAAGGTGATGATCGCCATCGCCGTGGCCAACCAGCCCAGGCTGCTGATTGCCGACGAGCCCACCAACTCGATGGAGGTACGCACTCAGGCACAGATCTTCCGTCTACTGAGTAAACTCAATCAGCTACAAAACGTATCTATCCTATTGATTAGTCATGAATTAGAGACGCTTTCACAGTGGTGTGACCGCCTAACCGTGATGTACAGCGGTCAGGTGATGGAATCGGGAGTGGCCAGCGATGTTATCGCCAATCCCTATCACCCTTACACCAAGGCGCTGTTGGATAACATTCCCGATTATTCCAATCCCGAGCACCACAAGACCATGATGCAGACGTTGCCAGGCTCTGCGCCGGCGCTACAGCATCTGCCCATAGGGTGCCGACTCGGCCCCCGCTGCCCCCAAGCACAGAAGCTCTGCGTCAACCAGCCAAGCCTGTGTCACCAGAAAGATCGCTATTTTGCCTGTCATTTCCCTTATCACAATGAGCCATGCCATGAAGAGCCCCTTACTAAAAGTTAATCGACTCAGTAAAACCTTTTTCGCCGGCTATAAGGGCTTTAAGCGCCAGTATAATCATGCCCTCGAGCCCATCTCCTTCGAGCTTAATCGCGGCGAGACCCTGGCGATCGTGGGCGAGACAGGCTCGGGCAAGAGCACCCTGGCGCGTATCTTGGTGGGCGCCGAGCAGCGCACCGATGGCGAGATCTTATTTGAGGGCGAAGCGCTGGAAAGCCGCAACCTGAAGCAGCGTTGCAGGCTCATTCGGATGATTTTCCAGGACCCCAACACCTCGCTCAACCCGCGCTTGACTGTGGGTGAGCTGCTGGATGAGCCCTTAAGGTTCAATACGGATCTGGACAAGCAGGCGCGCTTCGCTCAGGTAGTGGATACCCTGCGCAAGGTTGGCCTGCTGCCCGAGCACGCCGACTTCTACCCTCACATGATCTCAGAGGGGATGAAACAGCGGGTAGCGGTAGCCAGGGCCTTGATGTTAAACCCAAAAATCATCATCGCCGACGAGGCATTAACGGCGCTGGATCTCTCGGTTCGCTCGCAGATTCTGAACCTGCTGCTCAAGCTGCAGCAGGAGATGGGACTCTCCTATATCTTCGTGTCCCACAACATGAATATCATTCGCCATTTCAGCGATAAGATCATGGTATTGCACCAGGGCAAGATGGTGGAAAAAGCCACCACAGAGAAGCTGTTTAACGCCCCCGAGCATGAATACACCCAGCGGCTTATTCAGGAACAGACCATGTTTTCCTACAAGCGTTAAACTGCTCCAACCACTGGAACATTAACGTCTTATTATTAAAAAAGGTGTGCCATTTCAGCGTGGTTTAATTATCCTTATGGCACTTTTTCAAGAGAAGCAGAAACATGATAATCAAACCCAAAACACGTGGCTTTATTTGTACCACCACTCATCCGGTTGGCTGTGAAGCAAATGTACTAGAGCAAATCAACATCACTAAGGCAAAAGGCCCTGTCGCCAACGGCCCTAAGAAAGTATTAGTGATCGGCTCTTCAAGTGGCTATGGTCTATCTTCGCGCATTGCGGCAGCCTTTGGCAGCGGCGCGGCAACCCTCGGCGTCTTTTTTGAAAAACCAGGTACCGAGACTAAGCCTGGTACGGCAGGCTGGTATAACTCAGCGGCCTTCGACAAGTTTGCAAAGCAAGACGGCCTCTATTCTAAGAGCCTTAACTGTGATGCCTTCAGCCATGAAGCCAAGCAGAAAGCTATCGATCTGATCAAGCAAGATCTGGGTCAGGTAGACATGGTCGTCTACTCACTGGCCTCTCCGGTAAGAAAACTGCCTGACAGCGGCGAGCTGATTCGCTCTTCACTGAAGCCGATTGGCGAGACATACAAGTCTACCGCGGTTGATACCAACAAAGATCTGATCATCGAAACCAGCGTAGAGCCGGCCACAGAGCAAGAGATTGAAGATACTGTTACCGTCATGGGCGGTCAGGATTGGGAACTGTGGATCAATGCCCTGGCCGAGGCTGGCGTGCTGACTCCAGATTGTAAGACAGTTGCCTACAGCTACATAGGCACAGAGTTGACCTGGCCTATCTACTGGCACGGTGCCCTGGGCAAGGCCAAGATGGACCTTGACCGCGCCGCGCACGCACTCAACGACAAGCTATCGGCCACAGGTGGCAGCGCCAACGTTGCCGTGCTCAAGAGTGTGGTTACTCAGGCAAGTTCGGCCATCCCGGTAATGCCACTCTACATCGCCATGGTATTTAAGAAGATGCGCGAAGAGGGTCTGCACGAGGGCTGTCAGGAGCAGATCAACCGTATGTTCCACGAGCGCCTCTACCGCGCCGACGGTGCAGCACCGGCAGTCGATGATGCTAACCGCCTGCGTCTGGACGACTGGGAGCTTCGTGACGAAATTCAGCAGCACTGCCGCGACCTATGGCCGACCATCACCACAGATAACCTCAGCGAACTCACCGACTACCGTGAGTACAAGGAAGAGTTCCTCAAGCTGTTCGGCTTCGGTATCGAGTCTGTAGACTATGACGCCGATGTGAACCCTGAGGTGAACTTCGACGTCGAGCAGTTCTAAACCGCTCGCTCATCGATAAAAAGCCACGGCCATTGCCGTGGCTTTTTGTTTTCCGGCTTATTTTCCCTGGAGCGCCTCAGAGGCACTATCAGGGCGCGATTGGTGAAACCTGCCATAAGCCCCAATAAAAGTTGCATTCTCTCAACTCATCTCTTCTAAGCGGCGTTATGAGTAGGCTAAAGACAATCTCCCTACCTATCCCCCATAGAAGACAATCCAGAGTGATAACTGCAAAAGCAGATGCTGACCGCTACTGGCTAGAAGCCTAGACCAAACACTCGATAGAAAGGCGGTTATCGACACCCACCTCCCCTAAGGAAACGGCGGAAATGGCTTCTAAGCAGCAACTTAGGCAGATATCCCCCCTTAGTCGGATTGTCGCTCTGAACGAACTGTCAAACCGAGTTGAATGTCCTATGGCCAAATCTTAGAAACAAAAAAGCCAGTCACTAGGACTGGCTTTTGGCAACCCATCTTATTCTCAAGATAAGTTATTCGGCTGGCGTGTAAACCACTTCCGCCTGAGCCTTCAGCGCGGCGATAAGCGCGCGGTAGTCGTTCTCACTGTACTGAGAGTTCAAACGTTGCTTAAGGGCCGTAACCAGGCTCTCATCTACGCTCTCGGCTTGATTCACCTTATCGAGAATCACCACGGCATAGCCGTTAGCCAGGGCCGCAGTATCAACCACAAACTGCTCGGCTGGCTGGGCCATCTCGAACGCTTTGCTAACGATAGAGGTATCTATGCCTTGCTCGCCACGACTTAGCTGAGTGCGAGTGATCATCTCGGCCGGGATCTCACCGCCCTTGATCGCTGCCATCATCTCTTGTGCCTTGTCGCGCGCCAGCTCGTTAGCCTTATCTTGCTTGAGACGCTCGACAATGGTCGCCTTCACGTCGGCAAACTCCATGGTGCCCGCCGCAGCGTGCTTATTCACACGCACCACGACCACATGGTTATCACCCAGCTCGATCACATCACTGTTCATGCCATCGAGCAGAACCGTGTTAGAGAAGGCGGCCTTAAGCACATCGGCAGAGTTTAGTGGCTCTGGCGCATTGTCACGAGTAAATACAGGGCTGGTCTTAACCGCAACGCCCACTTCTTTAGCCGCTTCGGCTAGGGTATCGGGTACTTCGTAGCTCACGTCAGACAGGCGCTGTTGCAGGGTATAAAACTCGTTAACTGCCTTGTCTTGCTGGATCTGGGCAACGATCTTGTCTTTTACAGCCTCAAATGGCGAGGTCGATGCCGCTTGTAGATCGAGCAGCTTGATGATGTGGTAACCGAAGCTGGTCTTCACTATGTCTGAGTACTGACCTTTTTCCAGTGCGAATAGCGCCTGGTCGAAAGGCGCTTCCATCACGCCCTGTTCGAACCAATCCAGCTTACCGCCCTGCTCACCGCTGAAGCTGTCATCTGAATCACTCTTAGCCAGCGCCTCAAAATCTTCACCCGCCTTGAGCTTAGTCATGATAGCTTCGGCCTTAGCCTTAGCTGCATCTTCATCATCACCCAGGCTCACCAAGATATGGGCGGCCAGACGCTTCTCAGGCTGCAGGTACTGCGCCTTGTTCTCGTCGTAATAGGTCTTAGCTTCTTCATCGCTTACCTGAATCGCCGAGGCCAATTGATTAGCACTTAGCTCGATATAATCCAGCGCAATGGTTTCAGGACGCACAAACAGCGACTGATTTTGCTGATAGTAGGTATTCGCTTCTTCGTCACTCACACTTACTGCGGCCAGCATAGGCTCGGCATCGACCACATGGTAACGAATGTCACGGGTTTGCCCCTGGATCTTGGCCAGATACTCGGCTTCACCAGGCAACACAAATTCAGAACCTACAACGGTCACCACTAGCTGACGACGTGTCATGTCACCACGCATCATGTCGCGGAAGCTGTTGGCTTGATAGCCCAGCTGGCGAATTAGCGCAAGGTAACGGTCGTTGTCAAACTTACCGTCGGTTTGGAAGGCAGGCTCATTCATGATAGCCGTCTTGATCTGTTGATCAGACACTGTAAGCCCTAAGTCGGCAGTGGCTTGATCCACCAACTTGTCGGCGATCAGGCGCTCTAATACATTCTGCTTAACGCTAGCCAGGTAGCTTTCGTTGCTGGCCAAGGTGTCGTACATATCACCCAGTTGCTGCTCTAATCGAGCACGCTCGCTTTGATAGGCTTGCTCCAGTGCAGATTTACTGATCTCTTCACCATTAACCGTAGCCGCGCTCGGCTCCGAAGATGAACCCAAATAGCTACTCACGCCAGTAAATGCAAAGGACAAAATGACAAGAACGAGAATGCCTTTAGCAATCACGCCCTGTGAGCCTTCGCGAATCTTTTCTAACATCAGACTTCTCGCTCGTTGCAATAAAAATAAAAAGGCGCATCACCTATTGGAGGATGCGCCATTTTTGTAATTTGTAGACCTAGTTTACACAGTGCGTAATGTTAGGCCAACGGCTTGATAATGAGGGTTACATTATCAAAACCCCTACTCGTAAAAAGCACTGTCTAAACAGTGCTTATCAAACTACTCGTAAGGTTTACAAAGGCCACCTTAACTAAGTGTGTCTTAGTTTACAGCGTCTTTAAGTGCTTTACCGGCCTTGAATGCTGGAATGTTTGCTGCAGCAATCTTGATCTCTTTACCAGTCTGTGGGTTGCGACCAGTACGCTCTGCGCGTTGACGCACTTCAAAAGTACCAAAACCAACTAGAGAGATTTTATCGCCATCTTTTAAGCCATCAGTCACAGCAGAAATAAAAGAATCTAGAGCACGACCAGCGGCCGCTTTAGAGATATCAGCACCAGAAGCGATTTTCTCGATTAGTTCAGATTTGTTCATGTCATCCCCTTGAATTTAATTTTTGCGCCGCAACCAAATCCTTCTCTAGAGCGGTCTGCGGAGGCTTTTTATAACAAGCTTGAAACTAAAGTTCAAGCCAAATAGGAAAACCTAAGAAATAAAATTGGAATAAGCCTAAAAACCAGCAGCGCCAAGGGCTGCAGCTAAAATGCTATCCACAGACCTAGGCTACCACAGGTTTAGATTTTAAAAAGCCCCTTTTTGCATTTTTTTTAATGCAAATAGGCATTTTCTTGCGTTAGACCAAATTTTTAACAACTTCAAAGCCTTCGATTGGTCGTTCTAGCGCCAGCTTAAGCACCTCATCCACCCAACGTACGGGTCTGATCTCAAGGTCGGCCACGACATTGGCTGGGATTTCCTCGAGGTCACGCTCGTTCTCCTTAGGAATAAGCACCAGCTTAGTTCCGCCGCGATGAGCCGCCAGCAGCTTCTCTTTCAGACCGCCGATTGGCAAGACCTCACCACGCAGGGTGATCTCACCCGTCATGGCCACATCGGCGCGCACAGGGTTACCTGTCAGGCTAGAGACCAAAGCAGTACACATGGCCGCACCGGCAGAAGGACCGTCTTTCGGCGTAGCTCCCTCAGGCACGTGCACGTGAATGTCACGCTTCTCGTAAAAATCTGGGTTGATGCCCAGCTGCTCGGCGCGGGCACGTACCACTGTCATGGCCGCCTGAATCGACTCCTGCATCACGTCACCTAATGAGCCAGTGTAGGTCAGCTTGCCCTTACCCGGCACAGAGGTGGCCTCTATGGTCAACAGATCGCCCCCTACTTCGGTCCAGGCTAGGCCTGTCACCTGGCCAATCTGGTTGTTCGACTCGGCCTTACCGTAGTCGAAGCGCTGCACGCCGAGGAAAGACTTGAGGTTGTCTTGGTTGACATCCACATGCTTCACCGACTTGTCCAGCAGGATCTGTTTAACTACCTTACGGCAGATCTTAGACAGCTCGCGCTCAAGTGCACGCACACCTGCTTCGCGGGTGTAATAGCGAATGATGCCGATAATGGCGCTCTCATCGACGTTGACTTCGCTGGCCTTGAGGCCGTTACGCTCTATCTGTTTAGGCAACAGATGCTGCTTAGCGATGTTGAGCTTCTCATCTTCGGTGTAACCCGACAGACGAATCACTTCCATACGGTCGAGTAGCGGGCCAGGAATGTTCATCGAGTTAGAGGTCGCCACAAACATCACATCAGAGAGGTCGTAATCGACTTCCAGGTAGTGATCGCTAAAGGTCGCATTCTGCTCAGGGTCTAACACCTCAAGCAGCGCCGACGCCGGATCACCACGCATGTCGCTGCTCATCTTATCGATCTCATCGAGCAGGAAGAGCGGGTTCTTAACGCCAACCTTAGACATCTTCTGGATCACCTTACCCGGCATTGAGCCGATATAGGTACGGCGATGACCACGGATCTCCGCTTCATCTCGCACGCCGCCGAGCGCTACGCGCACATACTTACGGCCGGTCGCCTTGGCGATAGATTGCCCCAGAGAGGTCTTACCCACACCCGGTGGCCCCACGAGACACAGGATAGGTCCCTTAAGCTGTTTTACACGGCTCTGCACCGCCAGATACTCGAGGATGCGCTCTTTAACTTTTTCCAGACCATAATGGTCTGTGTCCAGCACATCCTGGGCCTTGGCGAGATCACGCTTGATCTTAGAGCGCTGTTTCCAGGGCACAGAGATCATCCAGTCGACATAGCTGCGCACCACAGTGGCCTCGGCGGACATAGGCGACATCATCTTCAGCTTGTTCAGCTCAGCGGTGGCCTTCTCTTTGGCCTCGCTCGGCATGCCGGCTTCTTCAATCTTGCGGGTCAGGGTCTCAAACTCGTCGTGAGACTCGTCGATATCCCCAAGCTCCTTCTGAATCGCCTTCATCTGCTCGTTGAGGTAATACTCGCGCTGACTCTTCTCCATCTGCTTCTTCACGCGGGAGCGAATACGCTTCTCCACCTGCAGCAGATCGATCTCTGACTCCATCATGGCCATCAGATATTCGAGGCGCTCGGAGACGTTAACCATCTCCAGCACCGCCTGCTTATCTTCAAGCTTAAGTGGCATATGGGCCGCCATGGTATCGGCAAGGCGCGCGGCTTCATCGATCCCCGACAGTGAGGTTAATACCTCTGGCGGGATCTTCTTGTTTAGCTTGATATAACCTTCGAACTGACCGATGGCCGATCGCACCAATACTTCCTCTTCCTTATCGGCAAGTTCTTCCGATTCGAGGTATTGGGCGGTCGCCACAAAAAATTCGGTTTCTTGAGTGTACTTGTCGATACGGGCACGCTGGCCACCTTCGACCAGCACCTTCACTGTGCCGTCAGGCAGTTTGAGCAATTGCAAGATAGAGGCGACGGTTCCGACCTCGAAGATATCATCGCTGGTCGGCTCATCTAATTCAGCATCGCGCTGGGCCACTAATATAATCTGCTTATCTTGCTCCATAGCTGCTTCCAGGCAGCGAATAGATTTTTCCCGACCGACAAACAGGGGAATAACCATATGGGGGTAAACCACCACGTCTCTCAATGGCAGTACCGGGAGTTCGATTCGCGCTTCACGCTCTAAGGTCATAGCTCGATTCCGTTTGGTAACAATATTAATGAGTATATTGGGGTGTTTCAGTGGGTTTCAATGGCAAATATAAAAAAAGGAGCCCAGTGGACTCCTTTATGTTTATTTCGCTTCACGTTAGCCGAATTATTGTTCAGCCACCGCGGCTTGCGTCTCGTTGGCTTCGTAGATGAGGATAGGAGCGGACTCGCCCTTAACCACAGACTCATCGATAACCACCTTGGCCACGTTCTCGGTCGATGGCAGGTCGTACATGATGTCCAGTAGAATGCCTTCGACGATTGAACGCAGACCGCGAGCCCCTGTCTTACGATCCATCGCTTTCAGGGCAATTGCCTTGAGGGCATCTTCTCTGAACTCAAGCTCAACCCCTTCCATCTCGAACAGGGCGGCAAACTGCTTAGTCAGCGCATTCTTTGGCTCAGACAGGATCTGAATCAGCGCCGCTTCATCCAGCTCGGCCAGGGTTGCCAGCACAGGCAGACGACCGATGAACTCAGGGATCAAACCATATTTCACCAGATCTTCAGGTTCAACCTGCAGCAACACGTCTGAGATAGTCGCCTTATCTGCCTCGCCTTTCACCTCGGCGCCGAAACCTATGCCGGTACCGACATGAGAGCGCTGCTCGATCACCTTCTCTAGGCCCGCAAAGGCGCCACCACAGATGAAGAGGATCTTAGAAGTATCGACCTGCAAGAACTCCTGCTGTGGATGCTTACGGCCGCCTTGAGGCGGTACGGCAGCCACTGTGCCTTCGATCAGCTTAAGCAGGGCCTGCTGCACACCTTCACCAGACACGTCACGGGTGATTGATGGGTTATCTGACTTACGGCTGATCTTATCGATCTCATCGATATAGACGATACCACGCTGGGCCTTCTCGACATCGTAGTCACATTTCTGCAGCAGCTTCTGAATGATGTTCTCGACATCCTCACCCACATAACCGGCTTCTGTCAGGGTGGTGGCATCGGCCATGGTAAAAGGCACATTCAAGAACCGAGCTAAGGTCTCGGCAAGCAGCGTCTTACCACTACCCGTTGGGCCAATAAGCAAGATGTTACTCTTACCTAGCTCGACACCATCTTTAGGGGTGGCATTCTTTAAACGTTTATAGTGGTTATATACAGCAACAGATAAGACTTTCTTCGCCTTCTCTTGACCTATGACATAGTCGTCAAGATGCGCTCTGAGCTCATGTGGCGTAGGTAATCTATCTTGATCTTGCTTTGGCGATATCTCACGTATCTCTTCACGGATAATATCGTTGCAAAGCTCTACACACTCGTCACATACATACACAGAAGGGCCGGCGATGAGCTTACGAACCTCATGCTGACTCTTTCCACAAAAAGAGCAGTACAGCAGTTTCCCGCTATCACCGTTACTTTTGTTGTCGCCCATTAGTTTACCTCTTTTGCAGTTTCACTCACTGCACAATTCTTCTCTTACGCCTTTTACTGATCATAGCTCAGCAAGCGACAAATATCAGCCTCGTTTATCGAGCACAGAGTCAACCAATCCGTACTCTGCGGCCTCGGTTGCACTCATGAAATTGTCACGATCCGTATCGCGCTCGATCACTTCCAGCGGCTGGCCTGTATGATCGGCAAGCATCTGGTTCAGCTTGTTCTTAATGCCCAAGATCTCTTGTGCATGAATCGCGATATCAGAGGCCTGGCCCTGGAAGCCACCCAATGGCTGATGGATCATTACACGTGAGTTTGGCAGACAGTGACGCTTACCCTTGGCACCACCGGCAAGCAGGAAGGCGCCCATACTGGCGGCCTGACCGATGCAGACTGTGCTGACATTTGGCTTAATAAACTGCATGGTATCATAAATCGCCATCCCCGCAGTGACCGAGCCACCAGGAGAGTTAATATAAAGATAGATATCTTTATCTGGGCTCTCAGACTCGAGGAACAGTAGCTGAGCCACAATCAGGTTAGCCATATGCTCTTCAACCTGACCAACGAGAAAGATCACCCTCTCTTTGAGCAGACGAGAATAAATATCATATGAACGTTCCCCTTTGGCAGTTTGTTCAACGACCATAGGCACAAGTGCATTCAGTACTGATTCTGGCGCATTTTGCATTATTAACTTCCCTAAATAAAAACGGCCCGCATGAGGAGCCTCATACGAGCCATTATAAATGGCTAACAGCCATTTAAGTCAAGCATAGGTTACGCGCGACCGGTAGCCTTGTTCATAAATTCTTCGAATTGAACTGCTTTCTCGGTAACCTTGGCAGTTTTCAGCAGTGCTTCAACAGCTTGCTCTTCTAGCGCAACGTTACGCATGTTCTGCATCATCTCTTGGTTGTTATTGTAGTATTCAATAACTTCCTGTGGATCTTCATAGGCAGAAGCCATAGAAGCGATCAGCGCTTGAACACGTTCGTCGTCAGCTTTCAGCTCGTTAGTCTTGATCACTTCGCCAAGTAGCAGACCCACTTTTACGCGGCGCTCGGCTTGCTCGGTGAACAGGTCAGCTGGTAGCTCAGGCATGTTAGCGGCTTGGTTGCCGAAACGCTGCATAGCTTGTTGACGCAGAACGTTGACTTCGCCATCGATTAGTGCCTTAGGCAGGTCGATTTCGTTTTGCTCAAGCAGACCGTTTAGCACTTGATCTTTGACGTTAGCTTTAAGCGCTTGCTCAAGCTCACGGCTCATGTTCTTACGGATCTCAACTTTCAGCGCTTCTAGGCCGCCATCGGCAACGCCGAACAGCTTAGCGAACTCGTCGTTCACTTCTGGTAGGTTAGCCGCTTGTACTTCTTTCAGAGTAATAGCGAACTTAGCTACTTTACCCTTCAGGTTTTCTGCGTGGTAGTCTTCTGGGAAAGTCACGTCGATATCGAATGTTTCACCGGCTTTGTGACCTTCAACACCAGACTCGAAACCTGGGATCATACGGCCGCTGCCTAGTTGAAGTTCGAAATCTTCAGCCTTGCCGCCTTCGAACTCTTCACCGTCGATAGAACCAACGAAGTCGATCTTCGCCTTGTCGCCTTCGGCAGCTTCACGCTCAACCGCTTCGAACGTAGCGTGTTGCTTGCGCAGCGTTTCGATCATTGCATCAACGTCTGCATCGGTAACTTCGGCAGTTGGTTGCTCAACTTCAATCGCATCTAGGCCTTTTAGTTCTACTTCTGGGTAGATTTCGAAGGTAGCAACAAACTGGAAGTTTTCAGCGTCGGTTTCACCAGGAACGAAAGTTGGTGCACCGGCTGGGTTCAACTTTTCTGCGATGATGGCTTCGATAAAGTTACGTTGCATTACTTCGCCAGTGATCTCTTGACGAATCGCTTTACCATAACGCTTGTTGATCACGCTTACAGGTACCTTGCCTGGACGGAAACCAGGAATACGTGCACGCTTAGCTTCATTTTTCAAACTATCAGAAACGGCTTTTTCAATCTGCTCAGCAGGAACAGAGATAGTTAGGCGGCGCTCTAAACCTTGTGTTGTTTCTACAGAAACTTGCATTGTTTTACCTCGAAATATGTCAAACGTCTTTTGTAATAGCCGAATCATCAACTATTAAGGTATTCGTTTCTTGATCTAAAAAAACGACTAAAATGCCTTGGTAACTGGGTTTGGCAGTCGTCGCACATAGTTGAAATTTATCAAGACGCGACATTATAGCCACGGTTTTCGGCATAGTCGAGCCTCAAAGCTCTAATTACGGACGTAAAAAAAGCGACCAGAGGTCGCTTTTTTATTTTCTTCGAAAGAAGTGGGGTGACTGATGGGACTTGAACCCACGACAACCGGAATCACAATCCGGGGCTCTACCAACTGAGCTACAATCACCACTGATTTGGTACGCCCGGCAGGATTCGAACCTGCGGCCATCCGCTTAGAAGGCGGATGCTCTATCCAACTGAGCTACGGGCGCGTCGTTATGAACTTGGTTCATATCCTAACAGGGCAAATAACGTCTCCACGTTATTTTAAAATTTGGTCGGTGATAGAGGATTCGAACCTCTGACCCTCTGGTCCCAAACCAGATGCGCTACCGGACTGCGCTAATCACCGAGAATCTTGCTTCCTGACGATACTCTGGGTGTCGTCGAGAACGGAGCGCATATTATCCCCTCATATGGTTAGCGTCAACGATTTTTTTGCAATGCCGACGCGCCTGACTATTTAAGCAGCTATCCGCAACTTTATTAAGCAATTCGCGCAAATATCTACGGGATTAATCAGTTTCATCCCCCTAAATATCCTTTTAAGCGTAGTGAGACATATCCCAACCCCATCCTATATTATCCATATATTAGAACTGACTGTTATCGAGCTAAGTCAATGACAGTTTCCGCCCCCCCTGTTAAAATGTCGCCGATTTTTTATTATCGCGCCATATTAAGGAAATCCACCCCCCATGACAGCACAAATAATCGATGGCAAAGCGATTGCTCAATCCATTCGAAAGCAACTGAGTGCCAAAGTAACCGCCCGCAAAGAGGCTGGAAAACGTGTACCGGGATTAGCCGTTATCTTAGTGGGAGCCGATCCCGCCTCTCAGGTCTATGTCGGCAGTAAGCGCCGCGCCTGTGAAGAGGTTGGCTTCCTATCACAATCTTTTGACCTGCCGACCGAAACCTCGGAAGCCGATCTGCTGGCCCTGATCGACAAGTGCAACGAAGACCCGAGCATCGACGGTATCTTGGTCCAGCTGCCGCTGCCGGATCATATCGAAGAGTCGAAGGTGATCGAGCGTATTCGCCCGGACAAAGATGTCGACGGTTTCCATCCTTATAATGTGGGTCGTCTGGCTCAGCGCATTCCAGTACTGCGTTCTTGCACGCCAATGGGGATCATGACACTTATCAAGTCCACCGGCGTAGATACCTATGGTCTGGACGCAGTGGTCGTTGGCGCCTCTAATATCGTTGGCCGCCCGATGACGCTAGAGCTGTTATTAGCCGGCTGCACTACCACTACCTGTCACCGCTTCACTCGCGACCTTGAAGACAAGGTGCGCCGCGCCGACCTGCTGATCGTCGCCGTGGGTAAGCCGAACTTTATTCCAGGCGAGTGGATTAAACCGGGCGCCATCGTTATCGACGTGGGCATCAACCGCTTAGAGAGCGGTCAACTCGTGGGCGACGTGCAATATGATGTGGCCGCCGAGCAAGCCAGCCATATCACGCCAGTACCGGGCGGTGTAGGTCCTATGACCATCGCCAGCCTGCTGGAAAACACTCTGTACGCCGCGGAAAACTATCACGACTAGCTTTCTCGACTAAGCTTTCTCGACTAACGTCGACGGCTAAATGTCGACAAGTATTAGCCGTCTGACTTGATTCACTAAGCGACAGATACAAAAAAGCCTGCATATTGCAGGCTTTTTTACGCTTGTCACTTTTTAAGTGACGGCAAACGTCATAACGATTTACTTCTTACGCCAGGTCGTTCCTTCCGGGCCATCTTCAAGGATCACCCCAAGGGCATTGAGGCCATCACGCGCCACATCGGCCGCGGCCCAATCCTTCTCTGCGCGGGCACGGTTACGTTCGGCGATCAAGGCTTCGATCTGGGCCACCTCATCATCGCTGCCCTCTCCTTTAAAGAAACCATCGACATCCTGCTCTAGGATCCCCAGCACGTCACCCAACTGCTTCATGCTAACACCCAGGGCAGAAGCCGCCGCTAGGTCATCAACTTTTAGACGGTTGATCTCACGGGCCATGTCAAACAGCACTGAGTAGGCCTCAGGCGTATTGAAGTCATCGTCCATAGCCTCTTTAAACTTAGCCACATACTCGCTTGCTGGCGCTGCCTCGACGCTCAGGTCCAGTCCCTTCAGCGCGGTGTAGAGACGCTCTAGCGCAGCCTTAGCCTGCTTTAGGTTATCTTCCGAGTAGTTCAGCTGGCTGCGGTAGTGACCAGACAGCAGGAAGTAACGCACGGTCGAAGCGTCATAATGCGCGAGGACGTCGCGAATGGTGAAAAAGTTATTGAGCGACTTGGACATCTTCTCCTTGTCCACCATCACCATGCCGGTATGCATCCAGTAGTTCACATACGGGGTGTCGTGGGCGCAGCATGACTGAGCGATCTCATTTTCATGGTGAGGGAACTGCAGATCAGAACCGCCGCCATGAATGTCGAAATGCTCACCCAGATGCTTGCTGTTCATCGCCGAACATTCAATATGCCAGCCTGGACGACCAGGGCCCCATGGCGAATCCCAAGTTGGCTCGCCCGGCTTAGACATCTTCCACAGCACGAAATCCATAGGATCGCGCTTGTTCTCGTCCACTTCTACACGGGCCCCAGCCTGCAGTTGATCCAGGTTCTGACCAGAGAGACGACCATATTCAGGGAAGGACGCAACGCTGAAGAGCACATCGCCATTGTCGGCAATATAGGCATGATCACGCTCCAATAGACGCTCGACCATCTCGATGATCTCAGGCATATGCTGAGTCGCACGAGGCTCAAAATCGGGGCGCTTCATGTTCAGCGCGTCGAAGTCGTGATACATCTCTTGGGTCAGACGCTCGGTAAGGGCGTCGCAGCTCTCGCCATTCTCGGTGGCGCGCTTGATGATCTTATCGTCGACATCTGTGATGTTACGGTGGAAATTCACATCATAGCCGATATATCTCAGGTATCTGACGATCATGTCAAAAGCAACAAACGTACGTCCGTGACCAATATGACACAAATCATAAATGGTAACCCCGCAGACATACATGCCGACTTTACCTGGCTGTATTGGCTTAAATTCCTCTTTTTGGCGGGTAAGACTGTTGTATAGCTTCAACATTGATATTCTCTACAGATAATTGACAACAAATAGGCCGCTCAGTCTACCACCTGAAAACGGCCGCTTCCAGCGTGATTGCGTGAATCTAAAGCGTTTTTTGTGCCCCCGCACATTCTCTGGGCCAGACAGGGCAAAATGCGAGAGTTTATCGCACGGCTAAGCATGTTCCAAGGGAGAAAAGTCACGCCATCCCTTTATGCGCCTTGGTTAATAGGCTAGAATCTGGCGCTATCTGAATAAGTAACCATGATGAGATACAGTCATATGATCACAATGCAAACCAACCACGGTGTTATTAAACTCGAACTCGATGCCGAAAAAGCCCCTGCAACCGTCGCTAACTTCATCAAGTATACGAAAGACGGCTTTTATGATGGCACCATCTTTCACCGCGTTATCGATGGTTTCATGATCCAGGGTGGTGGATTCACCGAAGATATGTCGCAAAAGCGTTGCAACGAAGCGATCGAAAACGAAGCCAATAATGGTCTGTCTAACCTGGTCGGCACCATAGCTATGGCCCGCACCTCAGATCCACACTCGGCCACCGCGCAGTTCTTCATCAACATCAACGACAACACCTTCCTCGACTTCAAATCTGAGTCGGTACAAGGCTGGGGTTATTGTGTATTTGGTAAAGTCACCGAAGGCATGGATGTGGTTAACCAGATCAAGGCCGTTGCCACCGGCAACCGCGGCATGCATCAAGACGTACCGCTAGAAGCCGTGATCATCGAAAGCGTAACTGTCGAAGCTTAATCACAGGGCCGACACTCGTTGAACTACACCCTGTTTGTGGGCGATCTGCACCTCAGTGCCGATCGCCCCGATATCCTAAACGCCTTCCATCAATTTCTTGACCAAGATGCCAGCCATTGCGACGCCCTCTATATCCTGGGTGATCTGTTTGAAGTCTGGGTGGGCGATGATATTGCCGAGCCTTTTGCCCTGGAGCTTGCCGAGCGCTTAAAGCGATTCTCGACCCATACGCCCATCTATTTTATCCATGGCAACCGGGACTTCCTGCTGGGTAAAGAGTACGCCAAGCGCGCAGGCATGACGCTGCTGCCTGAGGTTTATAGCATCGACCTCTATGGTGAGCCCAGCGTGTTGCTCCACGGCGATAGCCTGTGCACCCTGGATAAGGCTTATCAGAGATTCCGCCGCTTTAGAAATATGGCCTGGGCCAAGTTTATCTACAATCACCTGCCTAAGTCGAAACGCATCGCCATCGCCGACAAGCTGCGTAGCAAGAGTAAGCAGAGCAATCAGCTTAAAAGCTATAGCATCATGGATGTGGAGCAGAGCGCGGTCGAGCAGCTGATGGCTGAGACTGGAGCTAAGCGCATGATCCATGGTCATACCCACAGACCAGACATTCATCGGCTCGCCAACGACACTCAGCGTATCGTGGTGGGCGACTGGTATGAGCAAGGCAGCGTATTGAAAATCAGCCCCAAGGAAGTGAACCTGCAGAGCCTGCCCTTTGGTGAAACAGATGCATAGGCCAGCCGAAACAGCCTGATCCCCCGTTAGTTTACAGTACGCACTAACTAAGGTCTGTCAGACTTTTCCCGTATCAACAGGTCTCAGGCCTTCCCGAGTGAAACTTAAACTCACTGTCTGGCGCGCTTATAAGTTCCGCCTCCAGCTTGGCAAAGTGAGCCACACGTTCATCTATATTCTCAGGCGATATCGCCTGGGCCAGCACCAGATAATCTTGATAGTGACGCGCCTCTGAGCGCAGCAGCGACACGTAGAACTTACTCAGGCCCTCATCAAGATAAGGCGCTAGCTTGGCGAAACGCTCACAGGAGCGAGCCTCGATAAAGGCGCCTACGATCAGCTTATCCACCAGGGTAGCCGGCTCATGGGTGCGCACCGCGCGCATCATCCCCTTGGCGTAGCGGCCTGCAGTGAGATTCTGATAGGGTATGCCCCGTGCCTGCATGATCTCCAGCACCTGCTCAAAATGGTGAAACTCCTCTTTTATCAGGCGTACCATCTTGGCGATAAGATCCTGACCGTAATCGACCCCATCCTTCGCGGTCAACTCACCCACCAGCTCATTCTTTTTCACATCCCGCGCCAGAAAGGCATCGATATCCCGCGACTTGTTATAGACGAACTCCTCATAGGGCTTGGCCCACTGGAGTAGCTGATCGCCACTCGCCTTATCCACCGCATACTTACGGATCAAAAACATCGCCGTCTGCGCCGCCTTCAGCTCACAGTTACAGTGATCGATAAGCAGCGCAGCAAGCTGCTCGCTCTGGCTGGCGAGCGCTATCCACTCATCAGGGGTTTCACATTGTAAAAATTGCTTTATCGGGGCTAAAAGGGCTTGCATCACACACTCGAGGGTTAAACGGACAGACGCCGACTATTCTACCCTTAAAAGATGGCCTTAGGCAGGTCCATCTGCCTAACAGATGAAAGTTAGCTTGACTAGTCTAAGTTTATGTTCAATAAATAAACTATGTCAGTCCTCACAGGGCTGTTTGGGAGCCTGAGGTCTATTGGGTAGCAGACCAACAGGCAATGCGGGTTCGTCTGAAGTTTGGCGAGCACAATATGAAAGCTGAACAAGGATAATTATAATGATATTGAATCACTTAATGGGGTTATACACTCATCCGAAAGAAGAGTGGCACACAATTGAGAAAAACCACGAAGCGCTGAGAAGCAGTCTTAGCCATGTCATGCTAATCGCCCTCATACCGGCCGTCTGTACCTATCTTGCCTCCACCATGTTCGGCTGGAACCTAGGGGTATCCGATCCCCTCTTCCTCACCAAGCAAAGCGCCATGATGATGTCCATCAGCATGTATTTCGGCCTGATTGCCGGCGTCTTCGCCCTGGCCTATCTGGCCTATTGGATGGCAAAGACCTTCGATGCTCAGCCTAGCTACACACAGGCGATCGAGCTGGCAGCCTATACCGCAACGCCTCTCTTCATGGTCGGCCTGGCGGCGCTGTATCCTGCGCTCTGGTTCATGATGGTCGTTGGACTCGTAGGACTCACCTACTCTGTGTACCTGCTCTACACTGGGGTACCTATCATCATGAATATCCCGGAAGAGAAAGGCTTCATCTATGCCAGTTCGGTAGTCACCGCAGGCTTGGTGCTATTGGTCGCTCTGATGGCTTCGAGCGTCATCCTTTGGAGCTTCGGCCTAGGCCCCATGTACCAATAGACGAGTTAGCTGACGCAAGATACAAAAAAGGCTTTAGGGTTCACCTAAAGCCTTTTTTAATACCAAGCATTTACTTAGTTAGAAGAGTCTCGCAGAGCAACCGTCAGGTTAAACACCAGATGCTCAGGCGATGAGTCTTTGCTATCGGCGCAGAAGTAACCTTCGCGCTCGAACTGATAGGCCTTCTCGGCCTGTGCATTAACCAGACCCGGCTCGACCAAGCCATGCTTAACCACCAATGACTCAGGGTTTAGCACCTCATCAACCGTCTCGGCGGCCGCCGGGTTTGGCTGATTGAAGAGTCTGTCATATAGACGGAACTCGGCTGGCACTGCGCTTGTTGCCTCAACCCAGTGGATCACCCCTTTCACCTTACGGCCATCTGCTGGGTTCTTACCCAGGGTCTGATCGTCATAGGTACAATAGATGGTGGTTACATTGCCCGCCTCATCTTTATCGCAGCGCTCGGCCTTGATCACATAGGCATTACGCAGACGCACCTCTTTGCCCTGGATAAGACGCTTGTACTTCTTGTTGGCCTCTTCACGGAAATCGTCGGCATCGATATAGAGTTCGCGACCGAATACCAGCTCGCGCTCGCCCATAGACTCGATAGTCGGGTGCGCCGGTGCAGATAGCTTCTCTACCTGACTTTCTGGGTAGTTTTCGATGATAACCTTAACCGGGTTGATCACCGCCATGGCGCGAGGCGCGTGCTCGTTCAGCTCTTCACGAATACAGGCGTCAAGCATGCTCACTTCGACCATGTTCTCTTGCTTGGTCACACCGATACGACGGCAGAATTCACGAATCGCCGCAGGCGTGTAGCCACGACGACGCAGACCGGCGATGGTTGGCATACGTGGGTCGTCCCATCCTGATACCAGACCGCGCACCACAAGATCGTTAAGCTTACGCTTAGACATCAGGGTGTATTCCAGATTCAGGCGAGAGAACTCATATTGACGGGTACGGTTTGGCGCCTGGAAATCGTCCAGGTTATCCAGCACCCAGTCATACAGACGGCGGTTATCCTGGAATTCCAGCGTACAGAGCGAATGAGTGATATCTTCCAGCGCATCAGAGATACAGTGGGTGAAATCATACATAGGGTAGATGCACCACTTGTCGCCTGTCTGATGGTGATGGGCGAAACGGATACGATAGATCACAGGATCGCGCATACACATGAAGGGTGACGCCATATCGATCTTGGCCCTGAGTGCACATTCGCCCTCTTTGAATTCGCCCTTGCGCATCTTCTCGAACAGCTCAAGGTTTTCTTCGACAGAGGTATCGCGATATGGACTGTTCTTACCCGGCTCCTTCAGGGTGCCACGGTATTCACGGGTCTGCTCACCATTGAGGAAACAGACATAAGCCAGTCCCTTCTTGATGAGTTCTACCGCGTATTGGTGCAGCTGATCGAAATAGTTCGACGAATAACGGATCTCACCATCCCATTGGAAACCTAACCAATGTACGTCGGCCTGAATAGAGTTAACGTAATCGATATCCTCTTTCTCAGGGTTGGTATCATCAAAACGTAAGTTACATAGCCCCTTGTAGTCCTGCGCCAAACCGAAGTTCAAACAGATCGATTTTGCGTGACCGATATGAAGATAGCCGTTTGGCTCGGGCGGAAAACGAGTGTGCACGCGGGTGTGCTTACCGCTCACTAAATCTTCATCTATGATGTTACGAATGAAGTTACTTGGACGTACTTCGGTGTCCACATGACTCATGGAAATCCTCTTTGCGAACTCTATTTCATCGGGCGCACAGGTGCCGCTCGAGACTAATGGGAGAAAACCTGCATATTCCTACAGATTTCGCTTCGTTACAACGGCCAAATCGCAAAAACTGCCATGATTTAGCGCAAAAACAGAAAAGCAGCGACTTATCGCTGCTTTTCTCGGTTTAACAAGCTGTTTTACATCAGGCTTAAATCTACTCGGTCACCACATTGATCACAGGAATAATGGTCTGAGCACGCTGTCCCTTGCGCTTTAACCAGAGGTAGAAGACCACCAGCGCGACCAGGAAGAAGGCTATCCACAGACCAGACTGCAGCGGGTGCGCCGCAAAGGTCATCGCCTGATAGAAGACGGTCGCTGTGCCATAGGCCAGGCCCAGGGTCCAGGTTGCCGCAAAGGTTGCCCAACGTGAGCCAAACTCACCCACTAGAGCGCCCATAGCCGCCACACACGGGGTGTAGAGTAGGATAAACAGCAGGTAGGCAAAGGCTGCCGTCACACCGCTGAAACCGCTCTGCAGCGCACTGAAAGTCGAGGTATCTACATCCAGTTCACTCGAGGCCGTCTCAATGGTCTGAATGTCACCAACCGAGATAGATAGCGGATCTTCAGGTGCGATGCCAAACAGGTTTTCAGGAATGGTTGCCAAGGCTTCGCTGAAGCTCTCAGACAGTGGCGCCAAGGTTTCATCTTCACCGCTCGCGGTCGAGTAGAGGCTGTTCAGTGTGCCCACCACGGCTTCTTTGGCGAAAATACCTGTGATGATACCCACGGTTGCTGGCCAGTTATCCTGCTCTATGCCCATTGGCGAGAAGAGCGGGGTAACCTTCTGGCTCGCCACACTCAACACAGACTCAGAGCTGTCCTCGTGGCCGAAGCTGCCGTCGACACCTATGGCGTTGATGAAGTTAAGCAGGGTCACCACGATAACGATTGTCTTACCTGCGCCCAGAATAAAGCTCTTGGTACGCTTACCGGTTCTGGCCATCACCGCCTTAAGCTTCGGCTTCTCGTAGTTAGGCAGTTCCATCACCACGGCGCTGCTGCTGCCGGGAAGCAAGGTTGAACGTAGCAACAAGCCCGTGCCTACCGCGGCTAACACGCCTATGATATAGAGCAGGAATACCAGGTTCTGACCCGACTCGGGGAAGAAGGCCGCCGCAAACAGGGCATAAACCGGCAGACGCGCACCACAAGACATGAAGGGGGCCATCATACCTGTCACGATACGCTCACGCTCGCTGCCTAAGGTACGGGTCGCCATGATGGCAGGTACCGAGCAGCCAAAACCGACGATCATAGGCACAAACGCCTTACCCGGCAGACCGATGCGACGCATCAGGCCATCGACCACGAAGGCTGCGCGCGCCATGTAACCCGAGCCTTCCAGCACAGACAGTGCCAGGAATAGCGCGGCGATAACGGGAATAAAGGTGGCTACGGTTTGGATACCCTGGCCCATACCGCCGGCAACTATGGTCACCAACCAGGCTGGGGCACCGATATTGGTCATCAGGGCGCCGAGATGATCGACAAACAGAGCGCCGGCCGTGATGTCGAAGAAGTCGATAAAGGCGCTACCGACATTGATACTGAACATAAACATCAGGTACATCACAAACAGGAATACCGGGACACCTGCGATGGGATGTAACACTAGCTTATCGAGACGGTCGCTCAGGGTAAGCTGATCGCTGTCTTTCACCGATTGGTTAAAGACCTGCTGCACGAAATCGAAACGTGTGGTGGCCACCATGATCTCGATATCCTTGCCCTGGGCCGCTAAGCGCTCGGAGCATTGGGAAACCTCAGACAGCATCTGACCATTCTTACACTGGCCACAGCCAAGACCGTTACCCATCATCGCCAGGGCGCGGCCACGACTCAGCTGGCTATCACGCTCAAACAGCGCCTCGATACCCGCCTCGATCTCAACATCGTAGTCCAGCACCAGAGGTGCCTCGGACACCTTACCATCTAACAGGTCGACCACCTGGGCCTGTACCTGCTTGATATCATTCATATCGCGAGAGCAGACGGCGATCACTGGGCAGCCTAACTGCTGACTCATCTTGTCGACATCGACCTCTATCCCATGGGCCTTGGCCGCGTCAATCTTGTTGATCACTACCACCATAGGAATGCCAAGCTCGCGTAGCTGCACCGTCAGATACAGGTGACGCTCGATGTTAGTGGCATCGACCAGGTTGATGATACCATCCATCTGCGCCTCGGCCAGGTATTGCTGGGCAATCTGCTCGTCGAGAGAGCAATCGCAGCTGCTACCGGCTGGCAGTAAGTCGTATATACCAGGCAGATCCGTCAGCAGCACCTGGGTATCGTTCAGGGTAAAGGCCCCTGTCTTCTTCTCTACCGTTACCCCAGACCAGTTACCCACCTGCTGGTTAGCACCGGTTAGCGCATTAAAGAGTGTTGACTTGCCCGCGTTAGGGTTACCAACGGTCACACAATGAAATTGTTTAGCCATGAGCCAGCTCCACCTCAATTACTTCAGCCAGGTCCTTACGCATGCATAACTTACTGCCACGAATGGCCAACTCTAATCCCGAGCCCAATGGGGCGCGTCGTAATAGGGTCAGAGAGGTGTTGGGGGTGATCCCCATGGATAAAAGCTTGCGTTTCACCACCGCAGGCAGGCTAATCTGGCCAACCTCGGAGATCACTGCACTATCGCCAGGCTTTAATTCGCTTAATTTCATATTGCAACTCTACCTTTTCAGGTCTCGATAAATCTGAACTACACCAGATTCTAACGGAGCAAGGCTTCCAATAACTTTATCTAGATCAATATTTATGATTGGAAACGATAATAATTTTCAATTGTATTTTATATTATGTGACAGATATCTCAATCAGTAAACGAGATTATCAAATGAGAACCATTTTCATTAGCGAGCAATTCTACGTCCCAACCTACGGGTGCCACGTGATCTAGATCACATAAAGTGCTAATTCGCTCAAATACTTCATTTTTACCCATTATTTATCGCCACAAAATTTACACATTCGTCACAAATCTTGCCTATTATTTAGCTTTGGTAAATTAGTAATTCATAAAGATAACAACTAAACGCCACACTGTGCTTGGATGGATGATGATGAAAAAGGAATCGACTTGGCTGCGTGCCCTTAGGCTAACGGCCCTACTCGCGCTATACCCTCTCTTTAGTTTGCTCGCTCAGGCAACCCCCTGGGACGAGATGCCCGCCGAGGAGGTGGAGAAGATCCTCGATAGCAAATTCGCCGAAGGTCAATACTCCCCAAAAGGCGCCGATAGCTGCCTCATGTGCCATCGCAAGAACCAAACCGTCATGGCGCTATTTGACGGCGTGCATGGCAATCCCCAGGTAAAAGGCTCCCCCATGGCCGACCTGCAGTGCGAAGCCTGCCACGGCCCCATGGGCAAACATAATCGTGGCGGCAAGGAGCCTATGATCACCTTCGGCGCCAACTCACCCGTGCCAGCAGAGAAACAAAACAGCGTCTGCATGAGCTGCCATAACGACGACCAGCGCATGGGCTGGAGCGGCAATCATCACGACAATGCCGATGTCGCCTGTAGCGATTGTCACCAGGTACACACGGGTCACGACCCCATTAGCGATAAGAGCCAGGAGGTCGCCGTCTGCACCACATGTCATACCCAACAAAAGGCCGACCTGCACAAGCGCAGCAGCCACCCCCTCAAGTGGCAACAGATGGTCTGTAGCGACTGTCACAATCCCCACGGCGGTCTGGGCGAGGCCAGCCTAAAACAGATGAGCATCAACGACAACTGCTACGCCTGCCACGCCGAGAAACGTGGGCCTAAGCTGTGGGAACATGCGCCGGTCACCGATAACTGCGCCAACTGTCATAATCCCCACGGCACGGTCAACGAGGCCATGTTGATCGCCAAGCCCCCTCAGCTTTGCCAGCAGTGCCACGCCAGCGACGGTCACGCCGCCAATCCGGTATTTGCCAACAGCCCTAATGCCTTCAACGGCGGCCAAAGCTGCCTCAACTGCCACAACCAGGTGCATGGCTCTAACCATCCATCGGGCAAACTACTGCAACGTTAATGAGGGAGCATAGCGATGAACAGACTTAAAGGGACTCACACACGCGCTTGGTCACTTAGCCTGCTGACCCTCTCTATTCTCAGCAGCCTGGCATCGGCTCAGGGGTACGATCTCGCCTCCGCCAATCGCAGCTCGGTGAAGATGGATGCCTGGAAATGCCAGCGCTGTGAAGTCAAAAATGCGACTACAGGTGAGATAGGCGTCGGTGTCGCCTATAACGACGGCGGCGATAGCCGTTTCGGCAACACCACGGGCACAGACACAGATGGTGCCGTGGCGAGCCTGGAGGCAGACCTGACCCACAAGAAGGCCTCTGGCTACCAGACCCAATTTAAGGCAGACCGCCTAGGCTACGACGCCGGCTCGGCCAGCCTAACCACGGGGCGCAAGGGCCAGTACGAGATAGCCGCCAGTTATCGAGGCTTTGCCCGCTTCGACAACAACGCGGCGCTAACCCCCTATCGACTAACGGCCGCTAGTTGGCAGCTCCCCAGCCAATGGCAGAGCGCCGCCACAACCGATCAGATGAGCAGCCTAAACGATAGCCTGATGGCGAGTGAGCTTAAGATCACCCGTGACCGCTACCGTCTCGACGCCGCCTATACCGGCAGCTTCTACGAGGCTAGCCTTGGCTACCAACATGAGCAGCGTCAGGGCAATCGCCGTGCCAGCGCCAACCTGCTCACCAACAGCACCATGCTGGCCGAGCCCGTCGACGACAAGAACGATCGCATCGAAGGCAAACTCTACTTTCGCGGCGATCAGTGGCTGACCGGCATAGATGCCGAGCTCAGTCATTACAAAAACGATATCAATGCCCTGCACTGGCAATCGGCCTTCAGCCCCACCTTCGGCGCCGCCTATTATGGCCAGAGCGCAGTGGCGCCCGATAACAAGGCTTATCGGGTCGCGGCCCACAGTCAGTTCTCCGCCCCGGGGCAGCAGGTGCTGATGCATCTGGGCTTTAGCCGCATGACCCAAGATCAGCCCTATCTGCCGGCCACCATTAATGGCCCCTCGCCCATGCTGCCGGCAAGTAATCTCGACGGCCAGGTGGATCTGCTGGAGATGAAGCTTAAGTATCTCGGGCGTCTCACCCCAGAGCTCAGCCTCAGGGCCGGCTACGACTATCGCGATCGCGACAACAAGTCTGAGATCTTGAGTTACCCGCAGATCATTACCGACAGCTACTACAGCGGCGATAAGCTTAATCAGGCCTATGACCGAACCCGTCAACAGGCGAATCTGGGAGCCAAGTACCGCTTTACCCGCAGCCTCTATCTGGATCTGCAATACCAGTATGAGCACAACAACTACAACGCCCTCGACCGCGACAGCCTGCAGACATCAGATGTTACCGCCAAGCTCCACTATCGGCTCTCCTCCCAATGGCAGGCCTGGCTCAAGGCCGAGTTTGAGGATCGCGGCGGCAGCGAATATCTGGGCTCGAGCGTCAGCAATCGCCCCAACAACCCGCTGTTAAGGCGCAGCTATCTCGCCGATCGTGAGCGCCAGCGTTATGGCCTCTACACCAGCTATAACGGCGAGGCACTCAGCGCCACGCTCAACCTGCACCTGATGCAGGATGACTACACAGACACCCAGATAGGCCTGACCCAGGTCGATAGCCAAGGCTATGATCTCTCCGCCAACTATGCCCTGAGTGAGCAGATTAACCTCAGCGCCTTCGTCAATCAGGACTGGCGCGACAGCGATCAGGCGGGCAGCAACAACTTCAGTAGTGCCAACTGGTTTGCCACCACCAAGGATAAGGCGACCCTTATCGGTGCCGGGTTCGATTACGACGCCCTGATGGAGAACCGTCTGCGACTAGGCCTCAACTACAGCTATAGCGACGGCCAGAGCGACACAGAGGTCATCCAGGGGCTGCACAGCCCATACGGCAGCTATTACGCCACCCGGCACAATCTCAACGCCTTCGCCGACTTTAATCTCAGCGAGAGCCTGGGACTGCGGCTGGATTGGGTCTTCGAGCAGTACCAAGACGCCGACTGGGCCAACGACAAGCTGATGCCAGACAGCATCCCCAACGTCTTGACCTTCGGTGACCTCAGCCATGATTACAACGCCCACTACTTTGGAGTGACCCTGAGTTACCAGCTGTAACTCAGGCGCCCCCTATGCCAAGGAAGCGATGATGAAGATGAACAAAACTTTCCATTATGCCGCCCTGTTTGGGCTAGTTTCGCTACTCTCCGCCTGTGGCGGCGATGATGGTAAACCCGGTAATCCTGGCGAGCCCGGCGGCCCACCAGCCATGGTGATCGACACCTTAGTGGTCAGCTTCGATCCCGTGCAGATGCAATCAGGTGTTGCCACGGTAAACTACCGCGTCACCAATCAGGATGACGAACCTGTAGTGGGGATCCCAAGCGCCACCTTTATTGCCGCTCAGCTGCTGCCCCAGGGCTATACCAATGCGGGCAATGCCTCCCAGTGGCAATACTTCACCTCGGAGAGCTGTAACGACAGCTGCCCTGGGGAGTATGTGGATCATAAGAATGGCCGCTACAGCTACACCTTTAGCGCCGCCTTCGACGGCTTAAACGATGTCGGCTATCAGGTTGGCGCCACCCAGCGCATAGTGGTTAAGCTAGGGGGCGACAGCCTGGCCGACGGCACCAGCCTGCCCATCACCAACCAGCACTTCGACTGGCAGGGCGACAAAGACGGCACCAGCAGCGATCCGCTATACACCCGCAACCTGATCAAGATAGAAACCTGCAACAGCTGTCATAACGATCTGGCCTTTCACCGCGGCAACTATAACCAGATTGAGACCTGTGTGACCTGTCACAACGCCGATCGCGTCAGCAATCCAGATAACATCTTCCCGCAGATGATCCACGGCAAACATCTGACCGGCTTCCCCGGCTCGCTGGCAAACTGCCAGACCTGCCACGCCGAGGACGAGACATTGAGCGAGCAGATGAATTGGGCGCGGGTACCCACCATGGAGGCCTGCGGCGCCTGCCATACCTATATCGACTTCAAGAAGGGGGAAGGCCATCCGGCGCAGCTCAACAACGCCAACTGCGTCGCCTGTCACAACCCAGATTGGACCGCCAGCGTCCACAACGACGGTGGCAACGCCCAGGCATTGGCACAATTTAAGCCTGTGATCACCAAAGCGATGCGCAGTGGCGATACCCTCTCATTCACCCTGACACTGGAAAACCCCGCGACGGATCAGCCCTACACGGCCAGCGCCGACCAACTGGATTTCGTCTCCGACCTTCGCGTATACGCCAACTGGGGCACCAGCTTCGACTATGCCACCCGCTCGGCGCGCTCCATACGTGTGCATGAGACCGCGCCTATCTCCGGCAGCAACGGCAGCTTCGACTATCAGATAGCCGGGCTGACGGTCCCCGCAGGTAGCGAGATGGATAAAGGCACGCTAGCGATTCAAGGCAGAGTCTGCGCCGCCAACGGCGTGCTGGGCGCCTGTAGTGATGAGGCCAACAGCGAAGTGGTGATCAAATCCAGCCATCGCTTCTTCGCCACCGATGCCTTGAGCGATAGCGGCCGCCGCGTGGTGGTCAACAACGACACCTGCGGTAGCTGCCACGGGGATCAACAGCTGAACTTCCACGGTTCGCGCAACGATCTTGAGGGTCAGTGTCAGCTATGTCACAACCCCAACATGCAAGCCGAGGCTGCGGACAATCCGTCCCTCACCACAGCGGACTTCAAGCATCTCATCCACGGCATTCATAGCGGCCAGCGCGCCGGTTTCGAAGGGATCAACTACCCGGGCAACATAGGTAACTGCGCCCAGTGCCACGCCGACAGAGATGGCGTGCTCTCGGTCGCCCTGCCGCTGGATGCCGGTGTGAAACCGCTGGCCATAGACGATGGCAGCTACACCAGCCCGACGGCCGCCATCTGTAGCGACTGCCACAGCAGCGAGACCAACAAGAACCATATGATCCAGCAAGGCGCAGTATTCAGCGGCACCCTGTCCGATGCCACCGCAGGCACCGAGAGCTGCAGCACTTGTCACCGACAAGGCGCCGATGCCGATGTGCTGACCGTGCATCCCATCAAATAAACCGGACAAGGCGCCAGGCCACTGGCGCCGATTCGACAACGCATTGAGAGATTGACTGAAATGGAAGGCACTATGATGGATATGAAGAAGAAGGTGAATCAATGGAGCCTCATCGCCCTGAGTTGCAGCGCGCTGCTACTGGGCTGTGGTAGCGACGGCAAGGATGGTAAAGACGGCCCCGACGGTGTCATAGGCGTCAGCATCACAGATACCCCAAGCGTGATGGCCCAGTTTACCCAGGCATCGGTAGAAGATGGTCAGGTCAGCGTGACCTTTAAGCTTGAGAATGCCAACGGCGTGGCCGTTCTCGGCCTGACCAAAGACTATGACCTCAGATTCGGTATCGCCCAGCTGGCCCAGGTCACAGAGACGATTGACGGCCAAAGCTTCGATCGCGGCTACCAGTGGCAGGCCTACATCAATAGCCTCAGACAGCCGGGTTCATTGCCAGATGACACCTCTGGCCTTAACCCCTCGCCTCAATATCAAGCCAATGTCGAGGCCGCCAGTGCCTGCGAAGACTGCCTGACGGATAATCTCGATGGCAGCTACACCTATAAGTTTCAGCAAAACATCGCCAATGTCACCGAGCCTTTAGCCATCACCTACAATGGCGATAACACCCACAGGGTCACCCTGGAGCTGAAGCTGCCCCAGGCGACCGCCAACGCCCACCATGACTGGCAGCCCTCTTCGGGGTCGACCGACGGAATTCAAACCCGCAATGTTGTGAGTAAGGAGACCTGTCTTAACTGTCACCAGGAGGAGAGCCTAGCACTGCACGGTGGCCGCCGCATCAGCCTCGAAAACTGCGCCAGCTGTCATACCGCAACCTCAGGCGATCCCGAGAGCGGCAACAGCATCGAATTTACCTACCTGATCCATGCCATCCACAAGGGTCAGGACAGGGTCACCAGCACGCCAGAAGGGATTGTACCCGCCCCCTATAAGATAGTGGGCTTTGGCGGCAGCCTGCACGACTATGGCAAGGTGATGTTCCCGCAGAAACCGGCGGCTAACTGCGCCGCCTGTCACAAAGAGGGGGACGGCGCCCCAAGCGACGCCGCCCTGTTTAAGGCAGATAACTCCAGCGTTGCCTGTATCAGCTGTCACACCGAGAAACCATCGCAGAATCACTCTAGCACCAACTGCGTCGCCTGCCACAACGCCACGGATACCTATCCGGGCACAGGCAACGCCGAGAAGCGCCATGGCGATGTGCTAAAGGCCTACTCGCAGGCCCAAGCCATGGGCGTCAGCTTCAGCAACATAGGCCTGGATGGCGACGGCAAGCTGAAATTTGATCTCCAAGTAACCGACTCTGCCGGTAATCCGGTAGCCAGCGAATTTATCGAGCTTGGCACCCGCGTCGTGGTAGCCTGGGATGTGGACAAAGACTACCCGGCCTACACGGATGCCTCCTACAGCAATCGTCGCTTCAGGCTGTCCCAAGGCACCTATGACGATGCCAGCAAGACCTTCACCATAGTGGCCAGCAGCTTCGACATGCCAATGGATGCCACAGGTAAGACCTTCGAGCTCTGGTCTGCCATAGAGGTGTGCTTCAACCACGGCGGCTATGGCGTTACCGATGTGGTTATGACCGCCTGTAGCGATGATACCCGCTCGGTGGCCGTTAAAGAGGCGCCCTATCGCTTCGTCTGGTCCGGTACAGGCGTTGCCGAAGATGGCCAGGTGGCCATGCGCCGCGCCATCGTCGATACCAGCAAGTGTCAGACCTGCCACAACCAAGAGAATCACCATTACAACAATGGTTATAACTGTCAGACCTGTCATACCTCAGACAAGACCACCAGCGGTGATGACAGTTATCCGGGCGGACGTCGCCCCACCAGCTTCGCCTTTAAGGCCCACGAGGCAGAGGGTCACTACCTCAAGTATGCCGGCGTGCAGTCGGGTACTGTGCTCAAGACAGACTGCCTCACCTGTCATACCGATGATGGCATCACACTTGGCCGCGCCAGCGATCGCGTCTGGCGCTATGGCGATACCACCACAGGCGTCGATATCTGGGTCTCATCCGATGCCGGCGCCTGCCTGAGTTGCCACCAGAAATACCTTAAGGATTCTGGTGCGGCCCATATCCAGGCCAACGGCGGTATCTTAGACGGTATGGACGCAGACGATGTGCGCGCCCGGGCGGCAGAGACCTGCGCCACCTGCCATACGCCGGCTCAGCTGTTAGGCATTCACCAGGAGTAGCATCGCACTATAAAAGATGGTGAGCGAAACACTGGATAAAAGGAGGCTGCGGCCTCCTTTTTTATCGCCCTACACCGATGCATGCCATCAATGCATGACGCCATAAACCGCGCCGCTCAGCCGCACATCTCACAAATTAATAACATCAAGCCCACAAATGCGGGAGTTTCATCGGCAAAATGGATCGGTTTCCCAGCGCCTATGCTTGCGTTAGATCAAAACTGCGCTGAAAAAATCCCCTGCCGCTTAAGCTTTATTTAAGAAAAGGCTTATTTTTAGGCCACCCAAGAGAATACGCCCTCAAACAAAACTTATAACCACTTGTAAAATAATAGATTTAACAAGTTTATCAATTTCCACCAAGCTTAATGGATCCGCTTCACGTTTGCGCCAAGTGGGCCGTTGCACCTACCCCCTTTTAAGTAATATGGCCCCTAAGGTGCCGCCAAGTTGTTGAGGCAATAGCAATAACTCAGGCCACCTTGTTCATACCAAAAAAGAAAAAATTGAGATCACTCTCATTCTCATGCAGGGGAAAAATGATGAAACGGTATTCAATCAGTACCGCAGTCAAAGCAGCATTCGGTGTCGGAGCCTTGTCTCTGGCGCTGGTCGGCTGTGGCGGCAGCGATGGTAAAGATGGTGAAGATGGCAAGCCTGGTGAAATCGCGGTCGATATCAACAGCGCGACTGCGGTCCAAACCAAGATAGAAAGCGCCAGCTATGACGCGGCGGCCAAGACCCTAAGCTTCGAATTTAGCCTGACCAATCCTAATGGCGTCGCCGTCACAGGATTAGAGGCGCTCACCGACCCACTACGCATCGCCTTCGGTCGCATGGGCACCCGCAGCGAGGCCTTCACACCCTACAGCCTGGAAGATGGCACCCAGGTCACCGGCCGCGCCGATGGCGACGAGGAGATCTGGCTCTCTTACCGCAACGCCAGCAAGAACGGCGTACCTATGACGGGCACCAACAACTGGCGTCCAACTCGTGACTGCCCTGAAGGACTTAGCTGCCTGAGCTACCTAGGCGAAGGCCGTTATCGGGTTACGGCGCCAGAGATCATAGACACCAATGGCCTGGACTACGACTATGATGCCAACCAGATCAACGGTATCTACCTGATCACCTATGGCGTGGGCCAAAACAAGCTGAAGAATGTCGAAGCCTACTACTGGGATCCTTTAACCGAGCAGTCGGTCTCTTCGCCTAAGAAAGTGCTGGAGATGGATACCTGTACCAGCTGTCACGTAGGTCAGGATCATATCCGCCACGGCAACTATGGTAATACCGCCGACGGCTGTGGTTTCTGCCACACAGACTACACCCAATACAGCGGCTCAGGTATCGATGGTGAAGGCAACACAGTCGAATTTAACTTTGATGGCTCCATCAAGGGACTGGTTCACGCCGTGCACACAGGCATCACAGAGGGAGATCGCCGCGAGCTGGCCAAGTTCAACTCGGTTATCGCCAATGCCAACAACCCAGCCTTTGCCTATGAATTTGATGGTGCGGCGCTCGATAGTGAAGGCAATCCTAAGGCCGAGCTTAACTTCCCGGCCTCGACAGCCAACTGTCAAAGCTGTCACGTAAGCTACACCACCACTGAAGAGACGCTGCCCGAAGGCCTGACCGCTCACGCCCTCGCTTGGTTTGGCGATAAAGATGTGACCAGCTGTCAGAGCTGTCATGGCGAATACCACAAGGGCAGCAGCCTGGTGGCGCCGGGTGAAGATGGCGCAACAATGGTAGGTTGTGTCACCTGTCACAGCAGCCAAGATGGCAATACCCGCGGCGGCGCCTTCCGTCACTTTGCCGGTCACGAGCAGGCCAGCAGCCAGGCGGCCTCACAGGCCGGTATCTTAGTCGGTGCTAGCTACAGCCAGATCGCCTGGGATGAAACCAGCGCGACCTTAAGCTTTACCCTTAACCTGAATAAGGGTGAAGAGGCGGTTACCAGCCTACATGTACCGCGCGTTACCGTGTACGTTAATGCCGTCGATGCGGTTAAACCTGACGCCTACCTGGCGGCGCGTACCAGTGGTAGTGCAACCGCGAATCCTGATGGCAGCTATACGGTGACCGTCGATGCGTCTAAGCCTAACTATGGCCTACCTTCACTGGCCGAGGTTATTGCCAATGGGGCCGATCTGGCGATCACCTCAAGCTTTAGCACCTGCTTTAAGAACAAGTCTTCAACCTTGGTTGAACTTGACGGCGAAGGCAACTGCGTCGGCGTATTAAGTGCCAACGCGGCGAAGACTGAGTTTGTTAAGCTTGACGGAACGCCTGGTGCGGTGCGTGCCAGCGCCGTGGACTATGACAACTGCGCAAGCTGTCACAACAACGACATGGTGGCCCGTAAGGGTGCAGCGCACTACCGCAACGCCGACGTACACACCTGTGCCCAGTGTCACGAAGCCGGTGACTACAACAGCCTAGTGGTGCGCGTTCACGGCACCTTCGGTAAGGCCCATGGCCGAGCCGATGTGCATCAACTGGTCAGCAGCGCCAACTGCTCAGCCTGTCACAGCGATCTCAACTTCGGTCTAGAGAATGCACGTTCAACCCCGATGCGCTGGAACAAGGGCGATGCCAGCTACTCCAGCCCACAGGCCGGTGTGTGCGCCTCTTGTCACGTCTCATCGAGCTATGAGATCGGCGGTGGTAAAGATGCGGCCAAGTCTCACATCGAGAGTATGGGCGGCGTCGTTGCCGGCAGCTATGAAGCGGCCATGCTAAACAGCGAGTCATGCCTCACCTGCCACAGCGCAGAGAAGGTCGCCGAGCTGCACAAGCAAAACTAAAACAGACGCCACTGTTTTAAAGACCCATTCAAAATAGCCCAAGAGTGTCAGGCCATGCCTGGCACTCTTTTTTATCGCCGCTTTCTGTTCCACTTTCTCTCCCATCTGCCGCAAGACCACGGGTGCGCATGGAGCAAACTCAGAGAAACACAGGCTCTACATACCCCCAAAGGCGCCACATTTTCGGCTACAGCAAATTAACAGGATGTGATTTAACTGGCTGACTTTCTTGACTGAAAATAAAAATTTCACCAAAAATGCATTTTTTTACCTACCTCTAAAGAAATAGTCAGATCTCAATCACATAAGCAGACTGAAACACCTGCTAAAAAGTTGCCATTTCGATAGCCTTAGAGGTGGAAATTAATTCCACACACTAAGCGGGTGTTTTCAGTAGACAAAACAAATACTGTTCTCAATTTCAGTGCTTGTTTTTATTGAAGAACAATCAATTAGTGATGATTAAAACTATTGCAGGGAATAATCATGATGAAAAAGTTCAATGTTAATGCAGCGACAAAAGCTGTATTAGGTGCCGGACTTCTCTCTCTCGCCTTATCCGGTTGCGGCAGCGACGGTAAAGATGGCGAAGATGGTAAGGACGGCGTCATTGGTGTCAATATCGACACTACACCTACCCTTCAGGCAACCTTTACCAACGCGACAATCGACGCAGGTAAAGTCACGGTCGACTTCAAGCTTCAAGATGCAAATGGCGTTGCCGTACTTGGGCTCACCAAAGACCACGACCTGAGATTTGGTGTCGCGCAGCTGACCCATGTGGTTGAAACCAAAGCCGATGGCGAAACCGCCGATCGCGGCTTCCAATGGCAGGCCTACATCAACAGCGAGAAGGCGCCTAACCCAGACTGGGTACCAGAGGGCGATACCGACATCAATCCGTCTAACCAGTTCCAAGCCAACGTAGAGCAGGCCGCCAAGTGCGACGACTGCCTAGTCGACAACGAAGACGGTAGCTACACCTATACCTTCCAGACCAACATCGCCAACGTCACCTCACCTGTCACTGTGACCTATGACGCCGATGCGACTCAGCGTATTACGCTCGAGCTGGAACAACCTAGCGTTACGGCTAACGCCAACTATGATTTCCAACCTTCTAGTGGTGCGACCGAAGGTATTCAAACCCGCAACGTGGTTTCTATCGAGACCTGTTACACCTGTCACCAGCCAGAGAGTCTGGCGCTGCACGGTGGCCGTCGTATTAACATCGAAAACTGTGCCTCTTGCCACACCGCCACCTCAGGCGATCCAGAAACCGGCAACAGCGTCGACTTCACTTACATGATCCACGCCATTCACCGTGGTGAAGAACGTCACACCTATGATGCCGACGGCAACCAGGTGCCAGCACCTTACAAGGTGATCGGCTATGGCGGCGGCGTACATGACTACGGCAAGGTGATGTTCCCACAAAAACCAGCGGCCGATTGTAGCGCCTGTCACGTCGAGGGCAGCAATGCACCGGCAAATGCCGACCTTTACAAGGCAGACCTGAGCAACACAGCCTGTATCGCCTGTCACAGCGAGAAACCATCTTCTCACCACAGCAGCACAGACTGTATGGCCTGTCACAACAGCACCGAACCATACGGCGGCACAGGTAGCGCCTTCAAGCGTCATGGCGACGTATTGAAAGCGTACCAAGATGCCGAGGCGATGAGCGTTAAGTTCAGCAACATAGGTGTTGATGCTAATGGTAAGTTCGTCTTCGACGTACAGGTACTGGGTGCCGATGGCGCCGCCCTGGATGGCGAGCTATTAGATCCAAAATCACGTGTGGTTGTGGCCTGGGATATCGACAAAGACTTCCCTGCCTACAGCGATGCCTCTTATAGCAATCGTCGTATCGCCCTAGAAGAAGGGGTTTACAACGCCGAGACTAAGACTTACACCCTAACCGGTACTAAGTTTGATCTACCTGCCGATGCCAACGGCAAGACCTTCGAGCTCTGGTCAGCGCTGAAAGTCTGCTTCAACAACGGTGGCTATGGCGTTGCCGAGATTAAGCCTACCGCCTGTGCGACCGAAGGCGTACGTAAGGTAGAAGCTAAACAAGAAGCGATGCACTTCGTCTGGAAAGATGGCGCCATCGACGACAGCGCAACACCTGCTGAGCGTCGTGACATCATTGACCCTAGCAAGTGTCAGGGCTGCCACAACCAGGAAAACCATCACTACAACAATGGTTACAACTGTCAGACTTGCCACACTTCTGACAAGACCACTAAGGCTAACGCCAGCGAGCAGTATCCAAATGCGAAGAAACCAACCAGCTACGCCTACAAGGCACACGAAGCTGAGGGTCACTTCCTCAAGTATGCTGGCGTAGGTTCTAGCACTGTTGTGAAAACCGACTGTATGACCTGTCACACAGACGGCGGTATCGAACTGGGCCGCGCTCCTGAGCGTACATGGCGCTATGGCAACCTGCTAACAGGTGAAGACATCTGGGTATCTTCCGATGCAGGTGCTTGTATGAGCTGTCACCAGAAATACCTGAGCGATGCAGCCAAGTCTCACATCGAGACCAACGGCGGTATCTTAGACGGTGTTGATGCCGATGACGTACGTACTCGCGCAGCAGAAACCTGTAAGACCTGTCACACTCCTGAAAAGGTGATGGAACTGCACGGTCACTAGTAGGTTTGACCCACTAACTCTCAAGGTTAGTGGGTCGACATCTACCTCGAAGGGAGGCACTCGCCTCCCTTTGTTTTTACTGTAGAACAGTGAACGCTAAAATAAGAACAAAAATCGCAAAACTGTTTCATTTTGCAACATTTTTTCTCCCAATCCGCCCCATTCTTCGCCCGCCGAGCTACCCCTTTAGAAATAGAAAGATCTCGGTCACACATTAGACTCAGTCAGGCAGATTTTAGCCGCTTGTTACGTTAGCATTTCCTTGGGGATTTCTATTTCCAGCATTGACTTAGGTCGCACAACTTATAACTGAGAACTGGCGCAATCAATGGCCATGCACTTAAGACGATGCCAAACCTATGCAGGGAAAAAATGATGAACGTACAAAATAATAAATTTAAGCTGCTACTCGCAGCAGGTGCCGTCTCCATGGCTCTTACCGGTTGTGGTGGCAGCGACGGTAGTGATGGTAATCCGGGCAACCCAGGCGGCCCAGCAGCCGATGCCATTGAAGTACTTCACCTTGATGTCACCAAGGTTGAATACGACAACGGCACACCCACAATCACAGTCTTTGCGACCAACCAGGAAGATCTTCCTGTTATCGGTCTGAAAGATCTTGAAGTGAAAAAAGTGGTTCAGCTACTGCCACAAGGCGCGACCGGTGCAGGTAATGCCGCCGAATGGCAATATATCGGCTCACAAAAAGCCTTCACCGACCACAAGAATGGTAACTACAGCTTCACCATCGACGTGGAAGGCTACAACCCAGAGCTGACCCAAAGATACAATATCGTCGCCAAGGCCTCGACACTGCTCGACGGCGTCACCTTGGTGCCGCAAACCGAGATCGCCGAAGACTTCTCTGGCGAAGGTTATGAGCCACTCTACACCAAGAATGTGGTCTCAACCGCCAGCTGTAACAGCTGTCACGCCGAAGGACAGAAGATCTACCACAGCTACACCAGCGTAGAGACCTGTGTCTCTTGTCACACCCAAGAGATGGCTGATGAGAAAGGTAAGCCACAAGTTGCCTTTAACCATCTGATCCACAACGTCCACAACGACGCTAAGATGTATGGCCGCAACATGGACCAGAGCGCCGAAACTGCGCACCACATTGTCCAGGACAACTGCCAAGCCTGTCACGTTCAATCTGACGAGCTCACAGAGTGGGGCAACTGGTCACGTATTCCAACCATGGAAACCTGTACTAGCTGTCACGTCAACATCGACTTTAAGGCGGGTAAAGGCCACTCTCAGCAAAATGACAACAGCAACTGTGTTGCCTGTCATAACGCGAGCTGGACTGCCGAGCTGCACACCCAAGCAGGCAACGACAAGAAAGCCCTTATCGACCAATACGGCCTGAATGTTGAGTCAACCATCAACACCGAAGGCACTGCTGCCACTATCAGTGTTCAAGTAGTCGATGCCAGCGGCGCCGCCGTTGATATCAACACCATTCTGCCTATGGTACAGCGCTTTGAGATCGTGACTAACGTAGGTCCTAACAATGTGACCCTAGGTTATGGCGGTAAAGACTCTATCAACGCCGTGAAGAATGGCGTGGTCGATGCCAAGGCGCTAGTCGAAGATGGCAAACTGGTTTACACCACTAGCAAAGATCTTAAGCTAGGTGCCAACGGTATCGACAGCGAGACCGCCTTTACCTTCGTTGGCTGGGCGATGTGCTCAGACAAGGGTGAGTTCGTGACCTGTGACGATCCTGCCTTCGACGGTAGCGACACCGACAAGTACACCGGCATGAAAGCCGACCAGGCCTTCGCCGCACTAGCAGACAAGGCGCCAAGCATGCGTCACGTCGATTCAGTGAACTTCACCGCCTGTGCCTCTTGTCACACCACAGAGTTTGAAGTGCACAAGGGTAGCCACCATGCAGGTTTCGTCCTGTCTGAGCAGCTCTCTCACGCGAAAGACGCCAACGACATGCCTATCATAGGTGTCGATGCCTGTGTGGCCTGTCACACACCTGACGGCACATACGCTGGCGGCGCGAACAAGGGTGCCCTGGAGATGAAGCTGCACGTGGTACACGGCGAGCAAGGCATCATCAAAGATTGTGCCCAGTGTCACAACGACTTCAACCTGGACGCCTTCAAGGCTAAAGGTGCCCTGGCAACTGCTGCTGGCCAATACAGCACGCCTATCGCCGCGACTTGTACTTCTTGTCACACCAGCGATAGCGTCAAGGCCCACGCCGAAAGCCAAGGTGCCATCATCAATGGTGCTAAAGATGTCGCTAACGATGCGGCGCAGCTAGAAACCTGTTTCTTCTGCCACGCACCTGTTATCGAAGATCACACAGCGGTGAAGATGTAATTTGCGCATCTCAAATTGAAAACCGGGGGAGTCACCTCCCCCACTTTTCACGACTCATTTGTGCAAATTAGGATGCCTATTATGAAAATCACAAATCAATTCAAAAGCCTGTTTCCGGCGGTGATGGCGGCAGCGCTACTTACCCTTGGCATAAGCCAGGGCGCGGTAGCGTCCAAGTGGGATGCCAAGATGACCCCGGACGAGGTGGAAGCCACCCTGGACAAGAAGTTCGCCGAAGGCCAGTACTCGCCTAAGGGCGCCGACTCTTGTCTCATGTGTCACGGCAAGTCTGAAAAGGTCATGGACCTGTTCAAGGGCGTACACGGCGCTGCCGACTCGAGCAAGAGCCCGATGGCCGGCCTGCAATGTGAAGCCTGCCACGGCCCTATGGGTAAGCATAACCGCGGCGGTAACGAGCCGATGATCGCCTTCGGTCCCGACTCTACCCTATCTGCCGAGAAGCAAAACAGTGTCTGTATGAGCTGTCACAAAGATGACAAGCGCATGGCCTGGAACGGCGGTCACCATGACAACGCCGATGTTGCCTGTGCCTCTTGTCACTCGGTGCACACAGATAAAGATCCTGTGCTCTCTAAGAACACAGAGATGGAAGTCTGTACCAGCTGTCACACCAAGCAAAAAGCCGACATGAACAAGCGCTCTTCTCACCCGATGAAGTGGGCGCAGATGGTCTGTAGCGATTGCCACAATCCACACGGTACCCTGTCGGACTCGGACCTGGTCAAGCCCAGCGTTAACGAAACCTGCTATTCGTGCCACGCAGAAAAACGCGGCCCAAAGCTATGGGAACATGCGCCCGTAACTGAAAACTGCGTTACCTGTCACAACCCGCACGGCAGTGTTAACGAGGGCATGTTGAAGACCCGCGCCCCGCAACTTTGCCAGCAGTGCCACGCTAGCGATGGCCATGCCAGCAATGCTTACATGGGCAACACTGACCAAGGTTCTACCGTGGGTGGCAATGCCTTTACCGGTGGTCGCAGCTGTCTGAACTGTCACAACCAGATCCATGGTTCTAACCATCCATCTGGCAAACTGTTCCAGCGCTAAGGAGACGAGAAGATGAAATTCAAACTCAATGTAGTCACCCTCGCCCTTATCGCTAATGCCGGTATCGCCATTCCCGGCATGGCGCTGGCCGACGGCTATGGCATTCAAAACGCCAACACAGAAAAGGTGAAGTTCGATAACTGGGACTGTAAGCGCTGTAAGATTGAGACAGGCGTCACTGGCACTATCGGTGCCGGCGTCGGTTACAACGACAGCGACGACATCCGCTCGGCCAACGCCTTTGCCGCCGAAAATGAATTTGTCGGCAAGGTCGACGCCGATGTGAGCTACATCAGCGAATCTGGCTACCGTGCCAGCATAGAGGCGCAAAACCTCGGCATGGAAAACGGCCGCCTGGATCTCGAGTCTGGCAAGGTAGGTCAGCACAAGCTAAGCCTCAACTACCGTCAGATAGCCACCTACAAGACTGATAAGGCAATGAGCCCTTATCAAGGCGTAGGCGGCGACCACCTGACCCTGCCAGACAACTGGCAGACGGCGGGTTCGAGCCAGGATATGAGCGAGCTATACAGCAGCCTCAACCCACTGGAGCTGTCACTCAAGCGCAAGCGCGCCGGCATCGGCTTCGAGTATCAGGGTGAAGAGCTGTGGAGCACCTACGTCAACTACCAGCGTGAAGACAAGACCGGCCTCAAGCAGGCATCGGGCAGCTTCTTCAATCAGTCTATGATGCTGGCAGAGCCTGTGGACTACACCACAGACACAGTTGAGGCGGGTATCAAGCTTAAAGGCGACAACTGGTTTACCGCCCTGGCCTACTCAGGCTCGAGCTTTAAGAACCAATACAGCCAGCTCACCTTCGACAACGCCTTTAATCCGACCTTCGGCGCCCAGACTCAGGGCACCATGGCCTTAGACCCAGACAACGAGGCGCACACAGTCTCGCTAATGGGCCAATACACGGCGGGCAGCACCATCATGAGCGGCCGCGTGCATTACGGTCAGATGAGCCAGGATCAGGCGCTGGTTACCTCAGGTTATGGTTACCAGACACCTGTGGATGCGCTGGATGCCAAGGTCGACATGAAGGGCGCTAACCTCAAGGTGGTGTCTCGCATCAACCGCACGGTTCGTGTTAACGCCAGCTATGACTATAGCGACCGCGATAACAAGACCAATGTGGAAGAGTGGACCCAGATCAGCATCAACTCCACCACAGGCAAGGTGGCTTACAACACTCCTTATGACTTCACGACACAAAGGGCTAAGTTGGGCGCCGATTTCCGTCTAAGCCGTGGCATGAAGCTGGAAGCGGGTTATGATTTCCGCCGTGACGAGCGTAGCTACCAGGACCGCGAAACCACAGATGAGAACACGCTATGGACCAAGTTCCACCTCAGCGCGTTCGACAACTGGGATATGTGGATCAAGGGCAGCTATGGCGAGCGTGATGGCTCTGAATATCAGGCCTCTGAGTGGACCTCGAGCGAGTCTAACAGCCTGCTGCGCAAGTACAATCTAGCGGATCGTCAGCGCACCATGGTTGAAGCCCGCATCAGCCACACGCCAATCGATGCCCTGACCATAGACTTCGGTGGCCGTTATGCCCTGGACGACTACAACGACACCCAAATCGGTCTGACCGAGTCGAAAGATGTCAGCTACGACATCAACGCCAGCTACCTGATCAACGACGACATGATGGTGAATGCCTTCTACAATCGTCAAAACATAGACTCAGAGCAGGCAGGCAGCAGCAACTACAGCACGCCTAACTGGTTTGGTCTGGTGGAAGATCAGGTCGATGTGATCGGCGCCGGGTTCAGCTACAACAATCTGTTAGAGAAGAAACTACGCCTGGGCGTGGACTACACCTACTCAGATTCGAGCAGCAACACCCAGGTGAAACAGGGTCTCAGCGGCGACTATGGTGATTACTCTGCCAAGGTCCATAACGTCAATGTCTACGGTCAATACCAGGCCACAGACAATATGGCACTGCGTCTTGACTACAAGATGGAGAAGTACAAGGACAATGACCCAGGTAACAGCATAGCGCCAGACGGGATCTGGAACGTTGTCGGCTTTGGTTACAACAGCCATGACTACAACGCTCACCTGATCATGCTGAGCATGAGCTACAAGCTGTAATTACCGTGCATTTATAGCTAGCTAAAAACCCGCGCCCGTCGCGGGTTTTTTATGCTCCATCGTTGATTGCCATCTCGCAAAAACAGCCTCCCAGGCTTTTTCCCGTCAGGCTTTTACCGTAAGCTCAACACACCACCTCCAAGATGACGCAGCGCCTTGTACTTTCTCGATAATCAACTCGCCCAGCAGATAGTGGATCGCACCATGGCGATCATAGGACACAACATCAATGTGATGAACAGCCAAGGGGTGATCCTAGGCTCGGGCGAGCCCCACCGCATCGGCTCCACCCACGAGGGTGCCCTGCTGGCCATCAGTCAGAACCGCACCGTCGAGCTAAACAGCGCCAGTGCCGCCAGCCTGCAGGGGGTCAAGCCCGGCATCAACCTGCCGCTGCACTATCAGGGGGAGATCATCGGCGTCATCGGCATCACGGGAGAACCCGAACACCTCAAGGCATTCGGTGAGCTATTGAAGATGACCGCCGAGATGATCGTCGAGCAGGCCAACTCGCTCGATGTGGCCCAGTGGCGCGCCCGTCAGCAGGAGGAGTTTATTCTGCAGCTGATAAAACCCGAGGGGCGGGACCTCAATCACCTGAAGATCTGGGCCCAGCGTCTGGATATCGATCTCGAGATGCCAAGGGTCGCAGCCGTGCTGCGTATCAGCGACGACGCCGGCGACGAGCTGGCCAACTCCCAGCTCAAGACGGTGCTGCACCTGTTAGAGACGCCGTCCCGCGGCAACCTGATCGCCATGACCTCTATGACTGAGCTGGTGATCCTCAAACCCGCCTTCCTCGACGGCAAGGCCTGGAGCGCCGAGGCCGAGAGCCTGCGTATCGACCGTCTGCTCAAGCGTCTGCCCAGCGAGCTAAACGCCAGATTGAAGATTTCCCTGGGCCACTACTTTCCCGCCACCATGGATATCAACCGCTCCTATCAGACGGCGCTGGAAACCCTTAATTTTGGCCAGCAGCTACACCCAGAACAGAGTAAGTACCTGTATGAAGATCATGCCCTGCTGGTGATGCTCTCTGGGCTTAAACATGACTGGCGCGGCGAGCAGCTGCTGAGGCCGTTTCAGCGCCTCATCGACAGGGACAAAAACGCTCTGCTGCGCAAGACACTGGCCAGCTATCTGGGCCATTTCGGCGACCAGCAGGCCTGCGCCAAGGCGCTGTTTATCCACCGCAACACCCTGAGGTATCGCCTGGATAAAATAGCCCAGATCACTAAGGTGGATATTCAAAAACTCGACGGCCTGCTACAGCTCTACCTGGGTCAGGTGTTACTAAGCCGCGGTCAGGACCAAGGTTAAGTGATGACAGTGGCAAACAGGCCTAGAAATCTGGATCACAGCTTAAGCTGATTCGCTCGCCGCTGATGGGATGGTTAAAGGCCAGATACTGGGCGTGCAGATGCAGGCGGTTGGCCTTAGCCCCGTAGAGATCATCGCCTATGATGGGCATGCCCAGGCCATCCTGGTGTGCACAGTGCACCCTGAGCTGATGGGTACGTCCCGTCTTAGGAAACAGTGACAGCAAGGTCGTCCCCTCGGCTCTGGATTTTACCTGCCAATAGGTATGGGCATGTTTTCCGTGCTCGAAACACACCAGCTGACGCGGCCTGTCGTCGAGATCTACCCGCAGCGGCAGCTTGATCTCGCCCTCTTCCCCCTGCACCTCACCCGCTACCCTGGCAAGATAACGCTTCTCCACTGTGCGGCCGATAAACTGCTGCACCAATGCGGTATTGGCCTCGCTGCTCAGGGCGATCACCATAAGCCCTGAGGTGGACATATCGAGGCGGTGAACAATCAGCGGACCTGTCGCCTTGGGAAAGGCCTGACGCATGCGGCTATAGACGCTGTCGGTTACGTGCTTGCCCGGCACAGAGAGAAACTCCGCCGGCTTATGGACCACGGCGATCGCCTCATCCTGATAGATAATGGAGAGATCTTTGCCCTCGGCGGGATTGTTCAGCAGTGGGTTGTCATCCAGCACTATGCCGCTCAGCATATGGGCCAAAATCGGCTCACACTTGCCATGACAGGCGCCATAGAACTGCTTGTGCTGCTTCACCTCCGACTTGGGCGATGCCCCCCACCAGAACTCCGCCATGGCGATGGGCTTGAGGCCGTTGGCGAAGGCAAACTGCAGCAGCTTAGGCGCGGCGCATTCTCCCGCACCCGCAGGAGGTAATCCTTTTGGCGACAGGCTAAATAGGGTGTTAAGATCTTTGACCTCCCCCGCCTGATTCAAGAAGCGATACTGGGCGAACAGCTTGCGCTGCAGCGCATTGGACTGACTAGCCCGCTGCTGCTTAAGCGCCTCAATCTCATCTTGCAGTGCGCTAAGGCGATGCTCGCGCTCGGCGATCTGGCTATCCCACTGCTCATTTAACTGTCTGAGTCTGTGCTTCTCGGCCACGCTCTCGCGGCCAAGTTGTTGCTGCAACGCCTCGAATGCCTGGGCATCTAGCCGCTCACCGGCCACACGTCTGGCCTTCCGCGCCTTACGGTTCTCGATGATTTCCGCCCGCAGCTCGGCCACCGCTGCGGCTTTACCAGCGTTTAATGTGTTTAGCTCATCACTAAGCGATGCAAGTTCTGGCGCCTGCTGCAGCGATTCAAGCTCAGCAGTTAACTGATTGATGGCCAGCTGCTCGCCATGAAAGAAGCTGTCCTGAGTCAGCATGTCAAATACCGGCGGCACGAAGCCCGGCAGCAGATTCTGCTCGGCTAACTTGCCGGAAAACGCCTTGAGATAGCCAAGCTCGCCATCAACCTTTTGCACCACCAGCACGCCAAACATCTTACCTATGGCCCCTTCGCGCTGCCCCGTTAGGCCGAAGTTATGTTGCCAGCTCTGTTGCTGCTCTAAATGCGCTTGCAGCTCGCTGGCCGCTAGCTCACACAGCCTGTGGGGCTCATAATAGAAGGGAAAGGTAAACCGCTCAGGCAGCGCTATGCCCTCAATTGAGGCACTAAAGGGGGTAAAACATTGCTGGGCACAGTACATGGCGTCTGACATCTTGAGTAAATAGGCGATAAGTGGGCCCATTTGGCATTAGGGCCCTTACTGAAAGCGGGGATTTTACGCGCTCACGCCGGTGAAGTCATGGGACTGACGTAATAATTTGCGCCATGAGGAGAAAGGCAGCCAGGTTTGTATTCTTGCTATACAGGTTAACGAAAGGCAATTGAGAGCTGAAACCAAGGCATCCTTGCCAATAATGCATATCGCCATTGCCCTATAGACAGGACGCGATACTAGGCTATTCGTAAAACTTGGCTGTCCGTGACACTAAACCGTCCGTGACACTAGGCGCGGCTGTATCAGGAGGCTGTTGATGTAACGCAGCGCAACATAGACCACCACAATTGTCGCCACCACCAACTCCAGCGCCGCGAGGTCTCGCACCTGCTGCACATACTCGGCTTCTATCCCCTCTACTACCATCCAGTTGGCCATCTTAAACAGCGCCGTGCTGCCTATCACCATGGGGAAGGTAAACGCCGCATAGCCGGGGCTAAAGGGCAGCCTGAGGAGCTTATAAAAAGCCAAGTAGATGATGGCCGTCATCAACACGGCGATACCAAATAACAGGGCGATGATCACCGGCGATGGCGTCGCTGTCACCGTTAGATAGCCTGCCAGAGACAGGCTGGCCGGCGCCGCCAGAATCGCCAATGTAGGCTTGGCCGCATCGGGCACCTCATGGGTGAACATGAGGCGATAGATCATCATGGGCAGCATCACGGCATAGGCCAACATGCCGAAGACCAGAGTGCCCTGGGCAATAGTCGCAAGCACAGGATTGCCGGAGAAGGACACATCCGCAACCACTATGCCCACAGGAGGCACAAACCAGCTGGGCACCATGTGGTGCAGCTCAAAATCCTTCGCCCTGTGATAGATAAAGCTCACCAGGAAGACGATATGCAGCACTACAGCCGCCAGCCACAGGGCATCGCCAACGCCTGGATAGAATTGCCCCAATGAGTTAGACACGACCATAGTCGCCATCGCGAAGGTAGGCACCACGCTGCCGACGACCGGGTGGGCGAGATCTTGCCTTAGAAGATGGTTATGAAAGAAAAATTTAACGCTCAAGACGACTAACAACACACTAGCGATCGCGGCGCCGGCCCACTGGCCATAGCCATTAAGCTCAGTGAAGTTTTCCCAACACCAACCTAAGCTTGCAATACCTAGCGCCAAGCCCGCCATAGGTGTAGGAACGCCCATTACTGCCTTTTTCGTTTTATGAATCATCACAATCTCAATCAAGTTTCTTGCTGTGAAGCGATAATACGCTTGCCTTTCGTTTCGTTATATCTAATTATTTATAACCAACGTTCAGAATTACTAAACACACATCATCTATGGCCAGCCACATCTCGCTCAAGCAACTCAAGGTCTTTAGCACCCTCACCCAACACAAGACCCTAACGGCCGCGGCCGACAGCCTGTTTCTCTCCAAGGCGGCGGTGAGTATGGCGCTGTCGGAGCTGGAAAAGCAGATCGGCCACCACCTGTTTGACCGAGTGAACAACCGTCTCATCCTCAATCAGGAGGGACACAAGTTGCAGCCTCTGGCCGATGAGCTCCTACACAGAGCCGACGATATCGAGCAGCTGTTTAACGATGAACAGTCACTCTCGGGTCAGCTGCGTATCGGTGCCAGCGATACCCTAGGCAATCAGGTGGCCCCCTATCTGCTGAGTGACTTTCGCCGCCATACCCAGCACGAGTTGCAGAGCCTGTTTATCTCTAACTCGACGCAGATCTGCGACATGCTGATCGCCTACGAGCTGGATATTGCGCTGATCGAGGGTAAGATCCAGCACCCAGAACTCGATGCAACCCCCTTCAGCTCAGATGAGATGTGCGTGATCTGCCCGCCAGATCATCCCCTGCAAGCAGATGCCGACATCCCCTTGCATCATCTCGAGGCCAGTCACTGGATCCTGCGAGAGGCTGGCTCAGGCTCCCGGGAATTTTTCCTGCGGGTCGTCGCCCCGAGGCTAGAGCAATGGCATGAAGCCTTTCAGCTCAACAACACTGAGGCCCTGATCAACTCGGTCTCGGCCGGCCTTGGCCTCGCCTGCCTGTCACGCCTGTCCGCCGAACCGGCGATCCGCGATGGACGAGTAAAGGTGCTCAGCCTGCCGCTAAACATGAAGCGCCGCTTCTGGTTACTGGTCCACAAGGAGAAGTATCTCAGCCCACTGCTGAAAACCTTTATCGCCTTCTGTCATGACTGGGAGCGGGAACATCAGCTATAGGGTAATATTTAACGCCAATCTTAAGGGGTATTTCGCGAGCTTGTTTTGATCTAAATCGGTTTGTTGTCAGGCTATGATCAGCCGACTGGGGATTATGATGGTGGCGTCTACCAGAGTTATTTGTTGTAGTTTCTAACGACATGGTTCTTTGAAAGGTCCTTGAAGGCCGCTACCTTCATGGCAAACTAACGCCTGTCCGGCGGGTATTTTTTTCCATTTGTTGCATCTACTATAAATCTTCTTTGAAAAGTATTTGAAGGTCTCACCTTAATAGCCACCTAACGCCTGTCCGGCGGGGATCGTGCAAACACTATTTTGGCACGCTGTGGATATATCCCTATACGCTCCACGGCGACGTCCTGTCGCCGAGGGCCAAAATCGTGCTTACACAATAGCTCCAACGCCTCTTCGATTTAACGAAATTTATTGTGACTAGAGATTAAGTCTTGAGGTATGAGCAAAGATCCAACCCTACTCACGATTTAGGAAACAAAGCCCGTCGCTATACCAATCTTTAAGTACAGTCAGAGCAGGAGTAATGAACATGTCTATCAAGGTCGTTGGTATTGATCTTAAATCCCCCTCCAAAGAACAATCCAGGTAGACGCAAACATTTAAAATTCCCCGAAGCAAGCAAACAAGATCAACTCAAACAAACACGACCAGAGAATGAAATCAGGGATTTCGCCTCTCCTCCTACCAGCACCAAAATGTAATTAATTACACCCACCACGTTTGACATAATGAACACTAATGGGCAGACTGGTGGTCAACAAATGTGCTTATTCACATTTTGCTATCCTTAAGAAAGGCGATAGCTAAGGCCTGTAGCGGCCTCACCAGGCTACACAGACGTCACGGATCGGGTGACATACAAATCGACCAAACGGGTGATCTATGCCAATAACACAGACTACAAGTGCTAAGAAATCCAAACCAATCATCTTGATGACCATGGGTCAGCAAGACAGGAACCAGCATCCCTACCAGGTGATGACCCACAAATATATGCAGCCGATTGTGGAGATCGCCGGGGCCATCCCGCTGCTGATGCCCACCTGTTTCGGCACAGAGGATGTAGACCGCTACCTGGATATGGTCGATGGCGTCTATCTTTCGGGCGCGGGCTCCAATATCGACCCCAGCCTCTATGGTCAGGAAAACCTCACCCCGGAAAAAAGCCAAGATGTAAATCGCGACACCGTCGATCTGGCCATCATAGCCGGCGCCCTCAAGCGCAAGTTGCCTATCTTAGGGATCTGCCGCGGCATGCAGGAGCTCAATATCGCACTGGGTGGCACCCTGTATCAGAAGGTCTATAGTGAGCCAGGTTTCGATGATCACCGTGAAGATCCACAGACCCCAAACCATGTGCAATATGGCCCAAGACACGCCATCAAGATGGTGCCCGGCAGTTGGCTGGCCAAGCTGATTGGCGATAAGACCATGGTCAACTCTCTCCACGGCCAGGGGATCTGTACCCTGGGTAAGGGGCTAGAGGCCTTGGCCTATGGCGAAGATGGCCTGATCGAGGCGATCCACGGCCCGGAATATGGTCAGTTTATCCTAGGCGTCCAGTGGCACCCCGAGTGGCAGGCCAATGACAATCCGGATTCAATCAAGCTGTTCCAGGCCTTCGGCAGCGCCTGTCGCGGCGAGGCCAGCTGGCAATCGGCCAACGACGCTAAATTAACCGCCTAATCGAACACGCCCTGTCGGTCATTTTGTGATCTAGACCGACTTTATTCCTCTCCCCCAACCGATATTTGGGCAAAAGCACAAATATCGGTTGCACATAAGTTAAATATTAGGAAGCTGGCACGAAGCCAGATTGTCCGATTCTCCGGATAATAGTGCCAGCCTGAAAACCCTTTGCTCCCGCGCTTGGAGCGAGTTAACGGGTCATCGCTAGATCAAACCAACAACTATAGCCAACAAATATAACCCAATACAGGGACACCCTATGAGCCTAGTACTGATCTTGATCGCCGTGATAGCCTTCATCGTTATCGCGACATCCAAATTTAAGCTTCACCCCTTCCTAACCCTCATTCTCGCCTCTTTCATCGCCGCCTTTGCCTACGGGCTACCCAGCGCCGATGTGGCAAAAACCATCACCTCCGGCTTCGGCGGTATCCTGGGCTATATCGGCCTGGTTATCGTGCTGGGTACTATCATAGGTACCATATTGGAGAAGAGCGGTGCGGCCATCACCATGGCCGACGTGGTGATTAAGGTACTCGGAAAACGCTTCCCGACCCTGACAATGTCGATCATAGGTTACCTGGTCTCCATCCCGGTATTTTGTGACTCGGGCTTCGTGATCCTCAACTCGCTCAAGCAGTCGATGGCCAACCGCATGAAGGTATCAAGCGTCTCCATGAGCGTCGCCCTGGCTACCGGCCTGTACGCTACCCACACCTTCGTGCCGCCAACGCCCGGCCCGATTGCCGCCGCCGGTAACCTGGGGCTGGAGTCAAACCTGGGTCTGGTCATAGGCGTGGGCATCTTCGTCGCCGCCGTCGCCGCCCTGGCAGGCATGTTATGGGCCAACCGCTTCGCTCATGTCGAGCCCGACGGTGAAGGCGCCGAGGAGCTAAAGAGCAATGTGGAAGATTTCGAGCAGCTCAAGGCCGCCTACGGCGAGCTACCTAGTCCGGTCAAGGCGTTTGCCCCTATCTTCGTGCCAATCTTGCTGATCTGCCTGGGCTCAATTGCCAAGTTCCCCTCACAACCACTGGGTGATGGCGCCCTGTTCGATACCCTGGCCTTCCTGGGTCAACCGGTAAACGCCCTGATGATAGGCCTGTTCCTATCACTGAGCCTGCTCAAGAGTCAGGATAAGATCAAAGAGTTTAGCGATCGCATCAGCCACGGCTTAGTGGTGGCAGCTCCTATCCTGTTGATCACGGGGGCGGGCGGAGCCTTCGGCGCCGTGCTCAAGGCCACCGAGATAGGTAACTTCCTCGGCAGCTCACTCTCCGCCCTAGGCATAGGCATCTTCATGCCGTTTATCGTCGCCGCGGCGCTGAAATCGGCCCAAGGCTCATCGACCGTAGCCCTGGTGGCCACCTCGGCCCTGGTAGCCCCTATGCTTGGCGATATCGGCCTTGCCAGCGACATGGGCCGGGTGCTGACAGTAATGGCCATAGGTGCTGGCGCCATGACAGTCTCCCACGCCAACGACAGCTTCTTCTGGGTGGTGACTCAGTTTAGCCGCATGAGCGTGAAGCAGGCCTACAAGGCGCAAACCATGGCGACCCTTATCCAGGGTGTCACCGCCATGATCCTTGTCTACCTGCTGAGTCTCGTCCTACTCTAAGCTAAGCAAGCCGGCGCCATTGGCCTAGGCCTGGGCGCCGGACAACCCAACTCGTTTATTTCAGAAATGTCCTTCTCTCTTCACACAGGAAGCCTGCATGAAAATAGTCATCGCGCCCGATTCATATAAAGAAAGTTTGAGCGCCATGGAAGTCGCCACCGAGATAGCCCGGGGGTTTTGTGAGGTGCTTCCCGACGCCGAATATATCAAATTGCCGGTCGCCGACGGCGGCGAAGGCACGGTGCAATCTATGGTGGATGCCACCGGCGGCAAATTAGTCGAACTTAAAGTCACCGGCCCCCTGGGCAGTCAGGTGGATGCCCACTATGGCTTGCTCGGCCAGGAGGCGCCCGGGCAGCGCACCGCGGTGATCGAGATGGCCTCGGCCTCTGGGCTGCACCATGTGCCGACCCTCTTGCGCGACCCTTTAGTCACCACCAGCTATGGCACAGGCGAGCTTATCTGTCATGCCCTCAACAGTGGCGTGACCCATCTGATCCTCGGCCTTGGTGGCAGCGCCACCAACGACGGCGGCGCCGGCATGCTACAAGCCCTGGGCGCGCACCTGCTGGACAATGACGGCAAGCCCCTAAGGCCCGGCGGCGCGGCGCTTGAGCACCTCGCCAGTGTCGATATCGGCGAGCTGCATCCACGGCTTGCCCAGGTAGCAATTGAGGTCGCCTGCGACGTAGATAATCCACTGTGCGGCGACAAGGGCGCCTCGGCCATCTTCGGGCCGCAAAAAGGCGCCGATGAGATCATGGTCGCCAGATTAGACAAGGCCCTTAGCCACTTCGCCGATATCACCCATGCGGCTGGCCTCAAGGAGTGCCGCGACATGCCGGGGGCGGGCGCCGCGGGCGGTATGGGCTTTGCCATGCTCGCTTATCTAGGCGCCAAGTTAAGACCCGGCATAGATATCGTCATGGAAACGGTCAGGCTGAGCGAACATCTCAAGGGCGCGGATCTTGTCATCACGGGCGAAGGCCGCCTCGACAGCCAGACCCTGCATGGTAAGACCCCCATGGGCGTCACCCGCGAGGCCAATAAACAGGGGATCCCGGTTATCGCCATCGCCGGCTGCGTCAGCGAGGATGCCAATGTGCTGCTGGACCACGGTATAGACGCCCTGTTTTCCGTGACCCCAAGGGCCTTACCGCTGGAAGAGGTGCTGGCCGGCGCCCGTCATAACCTCTATAGCTGCGCAGTCAATATCGCCCGCCTCTATCGTCTGGGGCGTTAGCCGCCACTCTGATTTAACCTAAATGCCCTGGCGCCACCTTGGCTCAGGGCTTTTTACTATCAGTACGTATAATAAGCTCAAGAACGGTCTCTAATAAGCTGTCGCCCGCCAGCCATTTCACTTTTCCCCTTGATGCGGTATAAAGCTTACAGTAAAGTTAGCTCCCTTTTTCGATCGCCTGTTTTTTCTATTTCAAAACAGACACAAGTTAAGCGACGCGCCTCGATGACATCAAAACAGACACGACAAGCGACCGCCTCTGAAGAGGCCTTGATGCGTATTTTCACTCTGCCCGAGGCACCGAATTCGACCCTGGGTAAGATAGAGAAAAACCTGTCGGAAAACCTGATGGGCTTCCTCAAAGAGAGTATCGTCGCGGTCGAGAAGCCGCTGACCGAAATAGAAAAAGATTTCCAGGCCTACCAGATCCCCACAGCCCCCAGCTTCGTCTCCGACTATGCCGAGCAGATGATGCAGACCCTGATCGCCCACAGCGTGCACACCTCGGCTCCTAGCTTCATAGGTCATATGACCTCAGCCCTGCCCTACTTCGTGCTGCCGCTGTCGAAGATGATGGTGGGACTCAACCAGAACCTGGTGAAGATAGAGACCTCCAAGGCCTTCACGCCGCTGGAGCGCCAGGTACTGGGGATGATGCACCACATGGTCTATGGCCAGACAGAAGAGTTCTACCAGAGCTGGATGCACAGCGCCAGTCACTCATTAGGCGCCTTCTGCTCCGGCGGCACGGTCGCCAATATCACGGCGCTGTGGATCGCCCGTAACCGTCTGTTAAAGCCGGACGGCGACTTCAAGGGCGTGGCCCAATCTGGCCTGATGCGAGCACTGCGCCACTACGGCTATGACGATCTGGCCATTCTGGTATCAACTCGAGGTCACTACTCTCTCGGCAAGGCCGCGGATCTGTTAGGCATAGGCCGCGACAACATCATCAGCGTGCCCTGCGCCAGCGACAACAAGGTAGATGTGGCCAAGATGCGCGAGGCGGCCGAGCAGTTAGCCGAGCAGAACATCAAGGTGATGGCGATTGTCGGCGTGGCCGGCACCACGGAGACAGGTAATATCGACCCGCTCGATGAACTTGCGGATCTCGCCGAGCAGCTGGGTTGCCACTTCCATGTGGATGCCGCCTGGGGTGGTGCCAGCCTGCTGTCGAGCAAGTATCGCCATCTGTTAACCGGCATAGAACGCGCCGACTCGGTCACGATCGATGCCCACAAGCAGATGTACGTGCCCATGGGCGCAGGTATGGTGCTGTTTAAAGACCCGGAATTTGCCAACGCCATCAAACACCACGCCGAATATATTCTGCGTAAGGGCTCGAAAGATCTGGGTAGCCAGACGCTGGAGGGCTCGCGCCCCGGCATGGCCATGCTGGTTCATGCCTGCTTACAGATCATCGGCCGCGACGGCTATGAGATCTTAATCAACAACAGCCTGGAGAAGGCGCGTTACTTCGGCGAGCTGATCGCCGCTCAGGACGATTTTCAGCTGGTTTCCAGGCCTGAGCTCTGCCTGCTGACCTACCGCTATGTGCCAGCCAAGGTGCAGGCGCTGCTCAATGAGGCGGTCGCAGCCGGTGACGCGGCCCGGGTGAGCGAGATTAATGCATTGCTTGACGGCCTGACAAAGTTTATCCAGAAGCGCCAACGTGAGCAGGGAAAATCCTTCGTCTCCCGTACCCGCATAATTCCGGCCAATAACCTGGAGCAGACCTCTGTGGTGTTCCGCGTGGTACTGGCCAACCCATTGACCAGCAATGAGATCTTACAGCAGGTATTGGATGAGCAGCGCGACATCGCCAAGCTAGACGACCGCTTCCTGCCGAAATTGCTGGCGCTTTAATCTCTGCTCTTTAGGCTCTGGTTTCTGCGCTTTGATTTCTGGTTTGCGCTTTCTGGTCTCTGGGCTCTAGTTTCTGAGCACTAGTTTCTGAGCATTAGTCAGCCAAAACAGACCTGATTCATTCAATAAATCTGCCCCTGTCTACCTCGGATGGCAGGGCGCAGACTCTGCGGCCGAAGAGGCGATAACGCCGATTGGCTATCTGGCGATAGCCCCAGTCTCGCAGGCCCCTGGGCAGCACTTTCAATACCCTTAACAGGGGCCAGAGGCCATCGAGCTTGCTTGCCACCGCCAGCGCCGCCTCGCTCTGGGCCAACACGCCCTGCTCATCGAGCAGATAGAAGCTGCTGAGATCCTCAAGGTCCACGTTTATACCGCGATTGGCCAACAGCCGCTGGGCCGTCTCGCTCTGAATCGAGGCGAATTTAAAATGCTGACGCCTGTCGCGCCTGACGATGAAGCGCACCGCGCCGTGGCACAGGTTACAGCTGCCATCGAAGATCACTAAAGGATAGCGATCCCCCTGCTGGGCGCTGTCCTCAATGTCAGAGGGTTGATTGTTAATTTGCTGACTCCTCGTTTTTGCCGTTTTATCGACTTTCGACTCACAACGTTCTCGGCTCTCGACTCGCTTCCCAAGCTATCAGCTATCAGCTATCAGTTCTCAGGGCTTGGAAAGCGCTCGCCTCTCTCCTGAGTGTACCACCCAAGTCGCCATAATCCGCTTTAGTCGATTTCAAACAGAGGCCAATTTTGTACAAAAACAGTCAACCCATTTAGGCTATGATGGCTAATAGCCGATACAAACGAGTGACAAACCAGAACTATTGAGTACTAACCACTGAGCATCGGCCTCTCGACGCGAGTATAAAGAGATTGCCCAAACACCCATGAAGTCACCAGCAACTGAGTCAACAACCAAGCATGCCGCTGCGGATCCCCAAAGTCTCTGCCGTAAATCGGCAAAGGCCCAAGCAATAGCCCGGGAAAAGCAGCAGACAAAAGAGCAGGCCAACTTCAGCCTGGCAAAGGAGCTGGGCGGCATAGAGCTACTGGATGCCAGTTACCACCAGCAAAACTTCTCGCGCCACAGTCACGAGGGCTATACGGTGGGCGTTATCGAAACCGGCGCCCAGCGTTTCTATCGCACCGGCGGCGATCACACGGCGCCTCAGCATAGCATCATATTGGTGAATGCCGATGAGGTGCATAACGGCCGTTCGGCCACAGACTTTGGCTGGTCCTATCGCGCCATGTATCCCCTGCCGCAGCAGTTTGCCAGGGTCCACGATGAGCTAGGCGGTAAGGCTGGCGACGCGCCCTATTTTCCTGAGCCTGTGGTGCACGACAAGCCGCTGGCTGAGCTGTTACGCCTCACCTTCGACACATTAAGCTCCTCAGACAATGCCCTGCTGCGTGAGAGCCTCATCTACACCAGCCTGGCACGCCTGATGTCCCGCCATGGCGCCAGCCGCCCGGTCGATAAGTCGCTGCGGCCAACTGCTCAGCTGGCACTGGTAAAGCAATTTCTGGATGATATGCCCACCGCCGATGTCTCCCTCGATGCCCTGGCCAAGCTCGCGGGGCTCAGCCCCTTCTATCTGATCAAGCAGTTCCAGCGCCAGTATGGTTTGCCCCCCCACGCCTACCAGATCCAGGGGCGAATTCGATTGGCTAAACAGATGATCCGCCAGGGATGCAAGCTGCTGGAGGTAGCGCTGGCCTGTGGCTTTCATGATCAGAGTCACCTCAATCGTCACTTCAAACGTGCCCTGGGCGTCACCCCGGGCCAGTATGCCAGAGAGGTCGAAGCCAGTAGGCCAAGAGGCTAATAGCTCAATCTGTAAGGCAAGGCAGGACAAAAAACAGCGCAACAATGTACAAGCAAGGTGCGCCCTTTTCTAGTAAGGTCGAATAATCCCTCAATCAAAACCAGCTAAGATGACACCCCAATCTCAACCAGACTCGAAAAAGCCTTTGCCTGACTCGGCCGCCGAAAGCCCTGATACCGAAAGCCCAGATGCAAACAGCGCTAATACCGAAAACGCTATGCGCGAACGCGCAAGGGGCAAAAACGAAAGCCTAGGTAACGAAAGCCTAGTTAACGAAAGAATAGGCAAAGCATCACCAATGCGTGCGGCGCTCAAGGGAGCGCTGGCCATCTCGCCCCTGACACTGGCAGTCGTTCCCTGGGGCATACTCGCCGGTTCTTTTGCCATAGACGCCGGGCTCACGCCATTGCAAAGTCAGGCCATGTCGGCGCTGGTCTTCGCCGGTGCGGCGCAGCTTGTGGCGCTTGGGATGATCAAGGCAGGGATTGGCCTTGCCAGCATATTAATCACCACCTTGCTGATCACCTCGCGCCACCTGCTCTATGGCATGGCGATGCGCCCGCAGATCAGCCCACTGCCACTTAAGTGGCGACTCACCCTGGGCTTTCTGCTCACCGATGAGCTGTTTGCCATCGCCAACCTGGGCAAACAGCGCAGCTTGGATCCCTGGTTCGCCTTCGGCGGCGGCTTTAGCTTCTATCTGGGGTGGAACCTGGCCACGGCAATGGGGATAACCCTGGGCCATAAGATAGAGAATCTGGACGCCTTGGGGCTGGATTTCGCCATCGCCGCCACCTTCATCGCCATTGTGGTGCCAGCGGTGAAACGCCCCTCAATCCTGGTGTGTGTTCTGGTCACCATGGTGACCAGTGTGGTGTGCGCCCTGATGGAGCTGCAGGCGGGACTGCTTATCGCCTCCTTGACCGGCATGGCTTGCGGCCAGCTCTATGCCAAACTCAGCGGTGAATCCTGGAGGCAGGCATAATGATCTGGCTTACCATGATCGCCATGACGGCGGTGATATTCCTCAGTCGTTACCTGTTTCTCGAGCCGAAACTGCCCCTGCGCCTGAGTAAAAATACCCTGCAGTTTCTTGGATATTCCGCGCCTGCGGTGCTAACCGCCATCGCCGCTCCCATACTCTTCGTGCGCAACCAGCAGCTGGCGATCACATTCGATAACAGCTACCTGATCTGCGGCTTGGTAGCCGTGTTACTGGCCTACTTTACCCGCAACACACTGCTGACCGTGCTAGTGAGCATGGCGCTGTTTTTCATCATACATTAGGGAGAAATTAAGATGGCGGTAACCTGTCACGTGAAATACATCATCGACCCGGATAAGCTGGATATGTTTGAGCACTATGCCAGACTCTGGCTGCCTTTGGTGGCCAAGTTTGGCGGGCAACATCACGGCTACTTCCTGCCCAGCGAGGGGGCCAACGATGTCGCCTTGGCGCTATTCAGCTTTCCGTCACTAGCCAGCTACGAGCAATACCGCGAGGCCTCAGTGCATGACAAAGAATGTATCGCCGCCTTCGAGTACGCCAAGCAGCACAAGTTTATCCGCCGCTATGAGCGCAGCTTCATGCGCCCGCTGCTGCCGGAATAATTTAAGATACCGATGGTAAGACAGCTAACACTCGCCATGCTGCGCCTGCATCATGGCGATATAATCTGGCATCTCCTGGCCCGGCGTGTGCTGAAAATGGCTGCCAAGGGGCAAGACGCCCACTATGCGATCGACACGAAAGTTACGAAAATCACTGCGCAGCTCGCACCAGGCAAGTAGTGTCCAGACCCCTTGCCAGTAATAGAGCGCGAGGGGGCGAACCTGGCGCTCGCTAGCACTCCGTTTCACGTCTTGATAGCTCAGCAGAATATATTCCCGCTCTCGTGCCGTCCTGCGCAGCAGGTCGAGAAAGGAAAACAGCTGCCCATCACTGTAAAAATCGGGGGCAAACATCAAGGATTGATAGGCCTTGAGTCGCTCGGGCAACACGGCTTCGACCTTGATCATCGCCTGCTTGGCGGCGCTGGCCAGCTCGTGCCCCCCCTGCGCCTGCACCATACGCATGCCCACCTGTATCGCCTCCAACTCCTGTTCGTTAAACATCAGTGGCGGTACATTCACCTCCTGGCGCAGCAGATAGCCAACGCCGGCCTCCCCTTCGATGGGGATCCCCGACAGGCAGAGATCCTGAATATCCCGGTAGATGGTACGGCTAGAGACCTCGAGTCGCTCCGCCAGCTGTTTGGCCGTGGTGAGGCGTCTGTGTCTGAGAATTTGTACGATTTGAAATAGGCGATCGGCGCGGCGCATGACTTACCTGAATTGGCCGCCCCTTGGACGGCCCGTGGTGATTATGACTGGACCTTGCTAAATCTAGGCTTAACTAGACGTTGGCTAGACCTCTACCTATCTAAACTTCGACGTGGACGCCGATATAGATATCGACGCTGTCAGGCTCGGCGTAACACTCAAAATCGGTCAGATACTGGCGACGATAGGGGCAATCGGGGCGCTGAAAATAGGCCCAGATCTGCTGCCAGAGTGAAATCACCGCCAGGGGCATCTCTCCTGTGGCGCTGAAACAGAGGTAGTTACCGCCCTCTAAGGTGAGCGGCGTTAACTTGTCGTCATGCTCTATGGTGCCCGCCTCGACCGCCGTCATCAGGCTATAGTCGCCATCCATGTCGCTGGCATAGTCGTAATAGACCCCATACACAGGCAACTTACCGAAGATCTGCTCGCCATACTGCCCCATGAAGGCCTGCCACAGGGGAGCGATTTGTTGCGTCGCCGCTTCAGACTCGGCTCGATTGTTGGTACGAACACTCATGCCGACCAGTGACTTGGGGGCGAGGTTTATCGTCTTCATCTCAATTCCTTCTGTTATATCCTTTACATAGCTTGCTTTAATAGCTTGAATTACATAGCTTGCAAGCGCCGCGGCGCTTGCGTTTACCCTATCGTGCCAGAACTTTAAATGCGCTGGGACATGAGTCCACTAGCCTTTCAGACTCGGTGCCCAGAGGCCGACGCGATTGCCTTCGCTATCGACGATGACGCAGCTATAGCCGCACTCCCCTTCCTTGATAGCCATGGCAGGCAAAGCGATTTCGACATCATTTTGCTCCAACCTTTCAACCAGGGGGGCCAGGTGATCGCTAAGGTGTAGATAGAGAATGCTTCCGGCTCCACTTAGGCGCATCATATCATGTTTTACCAGGGCGATGCTGGCCGCCTGGGGTGCCTCAGTCTCTAGTATGGCCATCTCCATGCCAAACATCTGCTCATCGCGAAAACGCACCCCGAACTGAGTCTGATAGAAGGCCTTGGCCCGCGCCATATCCTCGACGGCGATCTCGCCCCAGACTAAAGGTGCCTGTTGTAAAGGCGCCTGGTGTAAAGGTGCCTGGTTTAACACTTGTTGCTCTTGCATCTTGCTCTCCTTAATCGGCCGAATGCGACGCTCAACCCTGAGCGTCTCCCTCACTCGGTCAGCAAGAAGAGCTTAACGCCCCCCTACTGACAGCCTAGTGTCAGTAGGCTGTCAATCGGTTAGCAAACCATGACTCGCCTCCTAGCTTTAGACTTTAGACTTTAGGCTTTAGGCTTTAGGCTTTAGGCTTTAGACTTTAGGCTTTAGGCTTTAGGCTTTAGGCTTTAGGCTTTAGGCTTTAGGCTTTAGGCTTTAGGCTTTAGGCGTTGGGCATTAGGCATTAGGCATTAGGCATTAGGCAAGCCCGCCTGATGCCGGGTGACAAATTCCGCCATGGCGGCCTCGGCGCGGCGCTGCACATCCGCAAGCCCCTCCTGCTCGCCGAAGGGCTCGACCACCTCGTAGTAGCACTTCACCTTAGGCTCTGTGCCCGAGGGGCGCACTATCACCCTGGCGTTGCCTTGCAGACGATAGATGAGCACGTCGCTGCGAGGCAGGTCTATTGTCTCTTCGCGGCCATCGGCAAAACGGCGCACGCCCAGGCTGATGTCATCCACAGACACCAGGGCCCTACCGGCAATCTTACTGGGGTTGAGCGCCCTTAGCTGCTCGCCTATGGTGGGCGCACCTGGCTCACCGCTGAGGGCGATACTCACCTGACGGTTGAGATAATAGCCATATTGACGATAGATGGTCTCTAGCCTGTCCCACAGAGTCTCCCCCTTGGCAGCCAGCTCAGCAGTGAGCTGCACGAAGGCGACCAAGGCTGAGAGACCATCCTTATCCCACACCATGCTGCCGACGGTGTAGCCGAGCGCCTCTTCGTAGGCGAACAGGAAGCGATTCTCCTGAGTCTGTTTGCTCATGCCAACATTGGTCAGCCACTTAAAGCCTGTGAGTGTGGTCTCGCAGCGGGCGCCGCATGCCTCACTGATGCGGGTCAGCAGGCTGGAGGAGACTATGGTGCAGCAAAGCAGTCGCTGATCATCACTGGCGTGGGAGAGCAGGTAGTGGCCCAGCAAGACCCCCACCTGATCCCCGGTCAGCATCTGATAGGCCTCAGAGGCCAGCATCTCTGACGTGGCAGCGGGTTTACGCACCGCCACCGCGAAACGGTCGGCGTCTGGATCGTTGGCACAGGCCAGCATGGCACCATGCTTGTGAGCCTCGGCCATCACCAGATCCATGGCGCCTGCCTCTTCAGGGTTGGGGAAGTTCACCGTGGGGAAGTCACCGTCTGGCTCACGCTGGGCCGCGACCGAATAGACCTGTGTAACCCCGATATCCTTAAGCAGCGTCTCGGCCATCTCGGCGCCGACCCCATGCATGGCGGTGTAGGCCAGGCTCACCAGCTCGGGACGGGAGGGGCTTTGCAGCACCTCTGCGTTTAACACGCCCTGACGATAGGCCTGATAGTAATCCTCCTCGAGCATCACCAGCTTACCAGTCTCCAGTGCCGTTTCCAGCGGCAACATATCCACCGGCGAGTTGGCCGCCAGCTCGATACGCGCCGCGATGCCGGTATCATGGGGCGGAATGATCTGCGCGCCATTACCCCAGTAAACCTTATAGCCATTGTACTGCGGCGGGTTATGACTGGCGGTCACCACTATGCCGGCAGCCGCCCCCAGATGCAGAACGCCGAATGCCACCAGAGGGGTCGGCGCCACCTTGCTGGTGAGGAACACCTTGAAACCCGCAGCGGTGAGCACGCTGGCGGCGTCCTCGGCAAACTGCTTGGAGTCGTGACGGCCATCGTAGCCGATGACAACGCCGCGACTCACTGCATTTTCTACCTGAGCCTTGAGGTATTCGGCGACCCCCTTGGAGGTCTGCTGTACCACCAGACGGTTCATCCGCATGGGACCTGCGCCCACCACGCCGCGAATGCCCGCAGTACCGAAGGTGAGACGGCCGGCAAATCTTGCGGCCAGCTCCTCCTGCGCCCCCTGATCGACCAGGGCCTGGATCTCGGCGCGACTCTTGGCGTCGCTATCGAGACTCAACCAATGTTTTATCCTTGCCTGTATCTGTGTTTGCATAATGCCTCCGCTGCACCAGTTTCCCTTAACAGTATGTCTGCCTGAAGGGGTTAACAAGTGAATTTGCATTAAAGATTCATTATATAAACTATAGAAGAAACACCCGGATGCCCCAATTGAGGTGACCTGTTTCTAGTGCCGATTTAGCTATCAAAGAGGCGGCCTGCCCCTAGATGGTCGCCAGCGCCAGAATGAGCGCGTCGATAGCGGAGGTAAAACGGCTTAGCGAAAGCCTAAGGAATATAGCTCAGCTGATTCTTACCCTGATCTTTCGCCTGATACAGGGCCATATCGGCGCGCCTTAGGGTATCCTGGTAGGAGGTATCGCCCACCTTGATCCCCGTCATCCCCAAGCTGATGGTGGCCAGCAGCTCATCCTCGGCCAGGGCAGATAAGGCGCGATTGAAGCTCTGATGCAGCGCCTCGACCATGGCCATCGCCTGAGTCGGCAGCAGACCCGGCAAGACCACCACAAACTCATCACCACCGAAGCGGTAGGCATAGTCTGTCTTACGGAACTCGCGGCGGCAGATCTCGGCCACGGCCAGGATGTTCTCATCCCCCTTGTGGTGGCCCTTGGCGTCGTTGATCTGTTTCAGGTTATCGATATCCAGCATCAATATAGTGGTTGGCATCCCCTGCTCGCTGAAGTTGTCGAAATGCAGGGCAAAGTCACGCTCGAGACGGCGACGATTATAAAGGCCGGTCAGCTGATCCGTATCGCTCAGTTCCCTGAGCCTTAACTCCAGCTCGTGGCGTTTAGAGATATTACTGGCGACCCAGAGCACCACCTCTTCGCCGTCGACGCGAAAATCCAGCGCCTGAATTCGTCCCTCGAACCAGATAGGCTCCACCGGCCCCTCGTCGGGCAACCCCTTCACATCCTTGTTGCTCAGCTCATACTCTTCGATCAGCAGGCGGCGGGTCGAGAGTGCCCTGTCAATGGTTTGCAGAAACCAGGCGGCCTTGGCGGGCTTGATCACCTCATGGAGGTAGGCACCTATGAGGCCACGACCATCGTGATAGTAGCGCGCATCGCTGCCGCCGAAGACGGCCACATATTTGCCGCTACTGGACAAAATAAACGCGGGATCCGGCAGTGCCTCAAGCACGGCGACCATCTGCTCATTTGCGATCATAACCACCCCATCAATGCAGCCTGACTCACTCTCATTACACCCTATTTGACGCCAAATAGACAAGAATAGCCAGACAAATCAATATACTTAATCGAACCACAATTCAGGTTCGCTGAGCAGGTTCTTACTGGTCTGCGACAAGAATGGGTTATCCAGGCGAAACACACGTCGCTCGGTCAGCCTAGCCCGCCCCAACATACCTTCTGTAATAGCATGATGATAAAAAAGTTCATCGAAGCTGCCATCGCTCAACGCCGCGCGCAGGCCATATTCGATCCGCTCTGCCAGCGCCAGATTATCAGGGCTAACAAAGAAATAGAGGGGCGCGGGATAGACGATGACGAACTGAGTATCCACCATCAGGTTTGGTCTGTCGGCAATCTCGTCCCAAGGCTCATGGAGTGCCCGCAGGAAATAGTCGAAGCGGCCCTTCTCCAGCATGGTCAACAGGCTGTGGGCCGCGCCCCTGACCAAGGTAAAGCCTTGGCGCTGCAAGATATCGCTGTCTGGCCAGTCGCTGCCCTGGCCAACGGGGATCCTCTGGAGCGCTTCAATCTGGGTGATGTTGGCGAAACGGGTCTCATCTTCGGTGCGTATGATGGCGATACGATGGCCCATCAGCCCCTTGAGCAGGGGAAAGTAAACCGCGCGCAGCTGACGCTCCCGGCTGATGCTGGTCATGGTCCACACCACATCCAGCTTGCCCTGCTCCACCAGCTTGATGGTGCGCCCCTGGGGCATATCCATCTCCACCGGCAACAGGCGATAGTCGCCATATTGATCTTGACTCTTCTCCAGGGACAGGCGTAGCAGGTCAATATAGTAACTCTGTTTGGGATCGACGAAATGGGTCGACAGGTTGTAGCGCACCTCGGTCACCTCGGCCCGCGCTACAGTTGCCGTTATGAGACAGGTAGTTATGAGACAAGCAGTAAACAAGCAAGCTTTTCTCAGACAAACGAATGTCTTGCACACCTTCGCACTTTGCACCATGTCGCTCCTCCCTGATCCCCACAGCCTTGAGTATAGCAGTCGATGCAGAGGTAGAGAGCAGAGGGAGAGAACAGAGGGAAAGAGCCGAGAGCAGAACTTAACCAATGACAACATGGCCAAGCGTCGGGCGCCGCAAAAGGGGAAAAATAGTGTAAACTGACGGGGTTTTTCGCCCAAGAGCTCTCTAGCACGTAAAGATAAGCCGTAAAGATAAGCCGTAAAAGATAAACCGCAAAAGATAAGCACCTAGAAGATAAGCCTGCCATGCAACCAGACTCCAAGCTAAACCCTATCGAACATCATCTCAAGGTCAGCCAGACAGAGACGGACGCCTGCACCCTGCTGGCCGGGGCGAGCCAGCTTTCCAAGCAGGAGATTAAACAGGCGATGGCCAAGGGCGCCGTGTGGCTCACAAGGGGCAAATATACCCAGCGTCTGCGCCGAGCCAAGAAACCGCTTAAGCTTGGGGATCAGCTGCACCTCTACTACAACCCTAAGGTGCTGGCTCAGCAGGTAGAGGATGCCCAGCTGATTCTGGATAAGGGCGAATACAGTATCTGGTACAAGCCCTACGCCATGTTGTGTCAGGGCTCAAAATGGAGCGATCACACCACCATCAACCGCTTCGTCGAGACTCATCTCACACCGCAGCGCCCCGCCTTTATCATCCACCGTCTGGACAGGGCGGCCACGGGATTGGTGATCATCGGCCACAGCAAGACAACCACGGCGGCGCTCGCGGCTCAGTTCGAGCATCGCGAGCTGGATAAACAGTACAGGGTGATCGTCAAGGGGGAGTTTCCCAAGGCCACGCGCACCATCACCACTGAGGTGGACGGAAAGCCGGCGTGCTCCCACGCCAGCCTGGTGGAATACGACAGCGAGCTGGATATGTCCCTGGTGCAGGTAAAGATAGAGACGGGCCGCAAGCATCAGATCCGCATCCACATGGCCAGCATAGGCTTTCCCGTGGTGGGTGACAGACAACATGGCGGCGCCGAAACGGGCGATGTGAATCTGCAGCTCACCGCCTGCTTTTTGGATTTCACCTGCCCCCTAAGCAAGCAGCCGCTGCATGTGGCACTCCCCGAGGCGCTGCAGCCCAGCCTGGCAGCGCTTAAGGCTTAATGACTCTTAAGGCTCGAGTGTTGATTAAGGCTTGAGCTGCTCATCACCAGGCGATGGCAAAGGTTCTTCGACACGCTTGACGGTCAGGGGCTCATCGCCGTCCAGTAGCTCGTCATAGCCCTTGGGCGGCGGCGTCCAACCCCGCTCGCTCATGGCATACTTGTCGTTTCTATCCCTGGCCATGGCGGCCTTAATGGTCTCTTCCAGCTCGATAAACAGCTTGCGATAGTTGTTATCGAATCGCTCACCGCTGCTGTCATCTTTCCAGGCGCCATAGAGCATATCGGAGCTGCGCTTCTCGATGCGCTTGAAGGTGTTCTTCTGCTGCTCCACATGGAAGGGATGAAAGCCGAGACACTTCATGGCGTCGGCTCCCAGCTCAAGGGCCGAAAGCAGGGTCTCCTTCTGGATGAAGTCGGCGCCGGCATCCCGCAGCAGATAGGCATGACCGCGGTCGAACGCCCGGGCAAGCACCTTAACCTTGGGATAGGTATGCTTAACATACTTCACCAGCTCCACCGCGCTGTCGCGATTATCCATGGCCACCACCAACAGGGAGGCTTCCTCTATCCCCGCCGTATGCAGCAGGTCCGGGCGGGTCGCATCGCCAAAATAACTCTTCACATTGATGCGCCGCAGCATATCCACCTGGCTAATCTGATGATCCAGCACCACAGTCTTGATGCCATTGGCGCTCAGCAGGCGATTGATCACCTGCCCGAAGCGGCCGACGCCCGCGATGATCACGCTGCCGTGCTCATCTATGGTGTCTGCCTCGCGATCTGCCTTGGCGCTACGATACCTGGGCTCAATAAAACGCTCAAACAGAATAAACAGCCCTGGGGTGAGCATCATGCTTAGGGCCACCACCAATGAGAGCTTCTGCGCCAGCTCACTTGGCAGCACATGATTTTGCACGGTAAAACTGAGCAGCACGAAACCAAACTCCCCCGCCTGGGCCAGACTGAGGGCGAACAGCCAGCGATCACTTTTGCCTATCTTGAACACTGGGGTGATCAGCAAGAGCACCAAGGCCTTAAGCACTATGATCCCCAGGGTCAGTCCCAGGATGAGGCCGAGATCCTGCCACAGTATGCCAAAATCGATACCGGCACCGACTGTGATGAAGAAGAGCCCCAACAGCAGCCCCTTGAAGGGGTCGATATTGGACTCAAGTTCATGGCGAAACTCACTGTTGGCCAACACCACGCCCGCCAAAAAGGTGCCCAGGGCCGGCGAAAGCCCCACCAGGCTCATCAGGGCCGCGATGCCAATCACCAACATCAAGGCGGTGGCGGTAAAAATTTCCCTCACCCCGGATGAGGCCACGAAACGAAACAGGGGACGGCTCAGGTAGTGACCGCCCACCACTAAGATGGCGATAGCCGCGACGATCACTATGGCGTAGGCCCAGGGCGGCAAGCCGGCCACCAGACTTATCTCTTCATGCTGGGTCGCCACCTGAGTCGCCGCCTGCTGCACCTGCTCCACCAGCTCGGGCAGTGCCAACAATGGGATAAAGGCCAGCATGGGGATCACGGCGATATCTTGAAACAGCAACACAGAGAAGGCGTTGCGGCCACCATCGGTGCGATTGAGTCCCTTCTCGTTGAAGGTCTGCAACACGATCGCCGTCGATGAGAGCGCGAAGATAAGGCCTATGGTAAAGGCGATGCTCCACTGCACCTCGAAATAGAGCGCAATGGCCGCCACGGCGGCCGTGGTCAGCGTAAGCTGCAACCCACCCAGGCCCATCAGGCTGGTCCGCATGGCCCACAGCATCTTAGGTTCGAGCTCCAGTCCCACCACAAACAGCATCATCACCACGCCGAACTCGGCAAAGTGCTGAATGACTGAGGTCTCCTCCCCCACCAGACCGATCACAGGCCCTATCACCACCCCGGCGATCAGGTAGCCAAGCACCGACCCCAGGCCAAAACGTCTGGCCAGGGGCACGGCGATCACGGCGGCGACCAGATAGATAAAGGCTTGCAGGAAATAGTTGGTCATGGCGCTTACCCGGTGATGATCTGATCAAGATGACCGTTTAACTTCTCAAGCTTGGCAGCCAGACGACGATTGAGCTTACCCGCTACCAGTGCGGTGAGCAGCTCGCGCCACTCCTCGAGGTGCTGCGCCATCAGGCCATCTTCGACGGCGGTGCGGGCACCAAACAGGGCAAACGGCGGCAGATAACGCATACCAGTAAGGCTGGCGGTTTGCTCCAGCGGCGCCAGCAGTTGTTTCAGGGTGAAATGATTGTAACCCTCGGCCTGATAGGCCTCCTCCTTGCCCCCGGCCGTGATGGCGCAGAAGAAGCGTTTACCCTTGAGTGCATTGCCATCCGTGCCATAGGCAAAGCCATATTCCAGCACCAGGTCTTGCCACTCCTTCAGGATGGCGGGCGTGGAATACCAATAGAGGGGAAACTGAAAGATCACCACATCATGGGCCAGCAGGCGCTGCTGCTCGCGCTCGATGTCGATATCAAATTCGGGATACTCGCCATAGAGATCCACAGTGGTGACACCGGGTATCGTCTTGGCCAGTTCAAACAGGGGCAGATTAACTTCAGATCTATGTTGGGAAGGATGCGCCAATAACAGGAGTACGGCTTGTTGTGGCTCTGACATGAGGATCCATTCTCGAGGGTGACGCGTCGGGTGAATACCGGGCGCTAGGTCTAGATAAAATAGCGCCTAACACCTTGTTCTTCAAGCGCAGCCAGCGCGACTCTGGGCAATTTTTCCCGTTTAGCCTGTTATGTGCCAGGTCTGTTATTTACAAGGGCGGTTATGTGCCAGAGCTGCTACGCCCCGAGAGCCTAGCAAGGTTATTCGGGGGTGCGGTAGAGATACAGACTAACCCCGTCATCCTCGTAGCAGTCTATCCGCTCCATGCCCGCCTTCTCCAGCACCCGGCTGGAGGCGACGTTCTCCACTACCACCTCGGCGTATACACAGGCTATGCCTAATGTCTCTCTGGCGTAATGCAGGCAGGCAATCACGCCCTCGGTGGCCAGCCCCTTGCCCCAATACTCGGGCAACATGCGATAGCCGATATCCACCCCGCCCTGTCCGCGGTTGAGCAGCGGCTCATGCTTGACGCCGCAGAAGCCGATCAGCTCATTGCTCTGCTTATGGATCAGCGCGTAACGGGCATAGCCTGGGTCGCGATAACCTGCGAGCCAATACTTCTCTATGACATGCCTGGCATCATCTAGGCTCTTGACCGCATCCTCATCGCCGGTATAACGCACCACCTCAGGATGAGAGGAGAAACGATACACCGCCTCGGCATCTTGCAGCACAAACTGGCGCATGATGAGCCTGGGCGTCTCTATCAGAGTTGGCGCTGCGCCCGTATCCGCTTTAGTCATTATCCTCAGTATCCTTGTACTCATGCTCCCAGGGGGTGATGGCGCTCATGTCATGGAGATCATAGGGTGTCAGCTGGTAGACATAGTAGTTTAGCCAGTTGCTGACCAGCAGGCTGCCATGACCATGCCAGCGGGCGACTGGCGCTTGGCTGGGATCATCGCCGCGAAAATAGTTTTTCGGCACACTCGGGTTAAGGCCTTCGGCGAGATCCCGCAGATACTCATCCTTCAGGGTGGATTTCTGATATTCGGGATGACCCATCACAAACAGGTTGCGATTGTTGCGGCTCAGTACCAGATAGGCGCCCGCCTCGTCGGACTCGGCCAGCACCTGCAGCTCCTTGTGAGCCTTGAGATCGGCCACCTCCATCTCGGCAAAGCGAGAATGAGGCGCGAAGAACTCATCGTCAAACCCCCGCAGCAGCGGAAAATGTTTATGGGTGCGCTGATGATTAAACACCCCGGAGCGCTTGGTCGAGAGCAGCTTACGCTGCAGGCCATAGAGGTGATACAGGGCAGCATGGGCCGCCCAGCAGAGAAACAACACAGAGGTCACATGGTGCTGGGACCAGTCGATGATCTCGCGAATATGATCCCAGTAGGTTACCTCTTCAAACTCTATCTGCCCCAGCGGCGCGCCCGTAATGATCAGGCCATCGTAATTCTTATGGCGCACCGCCTCGAAATCACGATAGAAGTTGTTCATATGATCGATTGAGGTGTGCTTGGAGACCTTGTCGTGGATGCGCAGCAGATCCACATCCACCTGCAAGGGGGTATTACCCAGGAGGCGAAGCAGCTGAGTCTCAGTCTCTATCTTGTTTGGCATCAGATTGAGGATCAGCACCTTCATGGGTCTGATATCCTGATTGGCCGCCCGGGTCTCGGACATGACAAAGATATTTTCTGATTCGAGAATTTCCGCCGCTGGCAGATTATCGGGAATTTTTACCGGCATACCGCGCCTCTTTCGACCTGGTTAACAGAGCCCCACAACTGGCTAGGTGTCGCAAGCGGCGCGGTGTCTCACCTTAACCGCCGACGCGCTGCACTAGCACAGAGATAGGCGCACTATCGCCTAAATCTATGGGGTAGGATTGAGTATTGATGAACATCAGCTTGCCATCCAGGGTGATCTTGGCGCCCACACTATAGGTGTGTCCCGCCTCGAACTGATCCCTTGGGATGACAAAACCAAAAGGTGCCGGTGTGGTCACGTCGTCGCGCTCGAAGGCCGCTAACACCACGGCAGGCACATCCATCTTAGACACGTCCTGGATCTGCACCGACAACACAGCCTGGGGTGGTAAGGCGATTCGCTCCTTAAACCAAACCTCCCCCTGGATCTCCACGCTGGCATTAGGGGTTGCACAAGCTGTCAACAGGCCCGCACTCATCGCCACTGCCGCTAGGGGTTTTAACCATCTGTTCATACTCTTGCTCCTAATCATACATCAAGACTTCTGGATGTCCATATGTCTATACTATAAATCTTGTTCTCTATCAGAGATCTTCATATCATAGGCGAACCATTTATTGAGAAATAGCCTCATGTCTCAAGCTACTGCAATAATTGTGGGCGCCAGCTCACTCGTTAGTCGTGAAATTGCCAAACAACTTGCCGAGCAAGGCGTCGAACTGGCCCTGCTGGCACAAGATACCGAATCCCTTAAGGAATTTTCCCATTCTCTGTCCACCCAGGTCAGCCTGCATGAGCTGGCGATAGAGAGACCAAAGGATATTATCGCCACTCTGAAAAGCGTCTGGCAGCAACTGGGCGGCGCCCATCTGGTGATCGTTAATACCGGCCTCAATGGCTACGACGCCTCGCTTCCCTGGCAACTGGAACAGGATATCATTACCGTCAATGTGCAGGGCTATAGCGCCATATGCAATACGGCATTCAGACTATTTGTCGATCAGGGTTATGGCCAGCTCGCGGCCATCAACTCCATCGCCGGACTGAGGGGCGGCCCCAGCGTGGCCTATCATGCCTCCAAGGCCTATGCCAGCAGCTATCTCGAAGGACTGAGCATGCATGCCCAGCGCCTCAAGCTACCGATCACCATTAGCGATCTTCAACTTGGTCTGCTTGACAAGGCGGCCATGCAGCAGAGCCGTCTCTGGCTATCACCACCCCATGAGGTGGCGCGCCAGGCACTCAAGGCGATGCAGAAAGGCAAACGCCGCGCCTATATCACCAAGCGTTGGCGTCTGGTGGCCTGGTTAACCAAGCTGCTGCCTGAATTTATCTACAACACCCGTCACTGGCGCACCAAGGAAGAGCGCAAGGCGGCCAGAGCGGCCAAGAAGGCGCAATAGGCCAAAGAAAGCAGAAAGTTAAAAAGCAGATATGAAAAAAGGAGCCGATTGGCTCCTTTTTTTATTTTCGATATTTAGCGAGATTAGAAGGTGTAACCTACGCTCACCATGTAAACCCAAGGGTCGATATCGGTTTCGATGCTAACCGCTTGGCCGGCAAGCTTGAAGTTCACATCGGTATTGATCTTGGCGTACCACACTGAGGCGTTAACCAACCAGTTCTTGTTCACTTGGTAGTCGATACCCGCTTGCGCCGCTAAGCCCCAAGAGTTGCTTAGGCTAAGGTCGGTCAATGCACCATCGAGGTCATTGGTAAATTCACTGTCGAAGAAGTTAGTGAAGTTCACACCGGCACCGATATAAGGACGCAGCTTAGAATCGGCCGAACCAAAGTAATACTGAGCCACTAAGGTAGGTGGCAGGTGCTTGGTCTCGGCAATCTTACCAACGCCTTTTAGCGATACGTCATGGCTAAAAGGGGTAGCGGCCAACAACTCGATACCAATGTTATCGGTCAGCATGTAACCGAAGTTCAGACCCAGCTGCGTATTGCTGCTGATGTTGAATTCGCCAAAACCAGCAACGTCTTCGCTCGACTCATTAGGGGCAACAACAACACCACCGGCACGAACGATGATGTCACCAGCTTGGTGAGCAGAAGCGGCAAATCCAGTAGACAGTAGGGCGGCAGCGATCAGACCTGAAACGATAGTTTTTTTCATCATACTACTCCATTAATACAACAGTTAACGTTGTTTTTATTATCAAAATCCTTACATTTGCGCGTATCCTGCCAGATAGGCACCAAGAAGTTCTTGATCCAAATCAATAAGCTAGAGTAATACCCCTTTTTGTATAGCCTGGCGCGATCCAGATCACAGCAAATAAACAAATATTGACAATACCCCTTTAATTTTCGTGACCCATATCCGCATCGATCACTAGTTGATCAACCAAACCGATCTCGGCCAAATTAGATTGCTAACAAGCTGATAACACGATGTGAAATGGCGCTACATTTAAGCATACGCCTCTTAAAAAAGCGCAGAGGGAAACTCAGCAAACGGGAGAAGTGAGCAAGCGATACCGGCCTATAGAAGAACCGCGCACTTGGCAGATATGAGTGCAGGGGCTAGCGCATCAAGCTGACTGGGCAACTCTGATAAGCCGGGGCAACTTTGATAAGCCTGGGGCGGCGCAAGGAATATGACGTTAGGAATACGGCGCTAGAAATAAGAAACTAATAACAAGAGGCGCCTGCTTTCGCAGCTCCGAGATGGCAAAGCTAAGGTGACACTTATTAGATGACACACTCTAGATGCCAAGCTCAAGAAGCCACGCTCGAAATGCCAAGCTCGAGATAACACGCTTGAGATGCCACTATCTAGATGACACGCAAAAGATAACTAACCCCAGATAACAATCCCTAGCTGAGCCCCCTGAGAGAACAGGCTTGAGACGGCAAACTTGAACTGACTAGACTCGGCTAACTCGCCGAAGAGATGGCGAGTGTGAGACACAGCATCGCCAGGCTGAGCAGTACCAGGCTGGCAAACAGGGGCTCCTGAGCATCAGGATGTTGCCAACTAGCATGTTGCGAACTATTACGCTGCTCACGCTTGTCTTGAGATCCAGCGCCCTGCTCTTCGGCGCCGGGCAAGCTACCTATGAGATGATGACTGCCGATAAACTGCATCTACTCTTCCTTGATTTGTTATTGTTATCACTTCACCATATTGGATAAAATATATTTAATCAAGGTTCATCTGAGGGCACCTGGCTGAAATTTACTCAAGTTAATAGATATAAGAGCAAAGACGACGCCCGACATGAGGAGATAACTTGAAGCAAAAATCGGGTGATAAATTAGAGGCAAAATAAGGGCATAAAAAAGGAGCCCTGAGGCTCCCTTATCTATTCGTTAACTGCTTGGCTTATTTGACCAGCTTATTTGACCAGCTTATTTGACCAGCTTATTTGACCAGCTTATTTGACCAGCTTCATCACCACTTCCGTGGTGTATTTGCCGTTGTTGATCACCGGGAACCTGTCGTAGGTCTGGAAGATCACCTTGCCCTGATACTGGATCATGGCGACCACGCCATAGTTGACGTTCTTGTCTATGGTCTCGCGGGCGAAGGCAAACTTGAAGGGCACTGGCGCCCTGGCGATATCGAAGCTCTTCTGGGCGATGATGGCACCCGGGGTGTCGAGATCGATCACCGCTATGGTAATGCTACTGCCTTGCGGCAGGTTAATCTTCTCCAGATAACCGGCGGCGCCGTTGACGAAAATCGGAGGTTCAGGCTCTACCGTCACACAACCCGCCAACATAATAAGCAGCAAAGACGCCAATATGGCTTTCATTTTCATCTTCATCACATTCAACCTTTCACTCACTGTTCGTTTATCCCTGTGTTAATCGAATCAAGCCTTCCTGGGTCGCCGAGGCCACCAGCTCACCACTCTGGGTGTAAAACTCGCCACGCACAAAGCCGCGGCCGCCACCGGCATTAGGGCTATCTATGCTATAGAGCAGCCACTGACTGAGATCCAGCGGACGGTGGAACCACATGGCATGATCTATGGTGGCCATGCGCATGCCAGGGGTTAAGAAGGAGACGCCGTGGGGCTGCGCCGCCGTCACCAGGAAATTAAAGTCTGAGGCGTAGGCCAGCAGATACTCATGCACCGAGAGATCCTTGGGCACCTTGCCATTGGCGCGGATCCACACATGCCTGATGGGCTCGCTCTGGTTGGGTTCCATGGGATTGCATGGGTTAACCAGGCGCATCTCAAGCGGCGAGTCCGCCATAAACTTCTCCAGCACCTTGCGAGGCACCTTGTCCCTCAGGGTCGAGGCCAGCTCCTGCTGATTCAGCAGGCCCTCAGGGCCCGGCACATCCGGCATCTTGCTCTGGTGATTTAACCCTTGCTCCGGCTTCTGGAAGGAGCAGGTCATGTAGAAGATGGGTCTACCCTTCTGAATCGCCTTCACCCGGCGGGCACTAAAGCTGCCGCCGTCACGCATATTTTCCACGTCATAGACTATGGGTTGTTTCTCATCACCGGCGCGCAAGAAATAGGAGTGGAAGGAGTGTACCTGACGTTCGCTGTCGACGGTTTGCGCCGCGGCGCTAAGGGCCTGGCCCATGACCTGTCCGCCAAACACATGGCCAAAGCCCAGATCTTGGCTCTGACCCCGATAGAGACCTACCTCTATCTGTTCCAGCGATAAAAGGGATAACAGATCATCTAACACCTGACTCATGCAACCTCACCGATAACTCATCAATATTGGTCGTCAAGCTTACCTTAGATTCCCCTTATCTTGCTAGGGCCTGTTGATCTTTGCCGTTTGTTTTTGCAGCAGTTTGAAGGTGATTTATACAAGGCAGAGCCTGTGTCGTGTAGTATCCTACACCAACGGGCGATAACACCGTAGAAATGGCCTACAAACGCTGCCCAACGGGTTCATCTAAACGCGCGCTGCACTTTGTTGTTCGCCATTCACATAGAGTAACTATGCTTCATGGCTCTCGCCTCGCGCAAAACGCGTTTAGATTGAACAAAAATTAAACTTGAAAGATCAACAGTCCCTAGGGCTGTTGACCTTTCCTGGTGGTTCCTGCAGCAATTTATCACCTATTCGCCATCTCTTCTTTATCTCTTGTTATCAGGTCCTACTCTATGTCGACATGGTGCTCGGCGGCGCTGCGCCTCGCCCAGGCGGTCACCTGCTCTTCGCCAGACTCATGAAAATGACAGGGCTGCGCCCGGTACAGCTCATCCCAGCGCTGGGCAATCACCTCGGGCTTGCAGCCATCTTCCACAATACGCAGCGGCTGAAACTCGACAAACATCCCGTGGCTCACGCTGCCGGCCGCGGCCAGCAGATGCTGACCACTGCAGGCCGTCGATGAGCAGAGATACAATAGGGTGGCATTGACCGAAGAGGTACTAAACAGCGGCTTCACCAGAGGGCTGAGATGATGCGCCGTCATGGCGGTTAAGGCCTGTGGCACTAGGGTATTGACCGAGATGTTGTAGTCGCGTCCCTCCTTGGCCAGGCTGTTGACCAGGCCGACAAGCGCCATCTTGCTGGCACTGTAGGGGGTCTCATGCATGTCGCCATACAGGCCACTGGCCCCCGCCGTCATGACGATACGGCCATAATTTTGCCGTTTCATCTGCGGCCACACCAACTTGGTCAGATGGAAACTGCCGTTGAGATCCACATCCAGCTGCCGCTGCCATTGCTCGAAGCTCAGGTTATCGAAGGAGACTGGCGTGTGGATGCCGGCGTTATTGATGGCGATATCTATGCGACCCCAACGCTTGAGGACAGTCTCTATCGCCCTCTTTAGGGCCTGACTGTCGGTGACATCCAACTGAAAGCTCAGGCAGTCGGCGCCCAGTTCGGCGAGGGTACGGGCGGTCTTGTTGAGGCCAGCGCCAGCATAAGTCTGGCAGCGACTATCGCCGCAGCCCGAATCGATAATGGCCAAGCGCGCCCCGCGCTCGGCTAAGGCGATCGCGTAGGCTCGTCCTAAGCCAACCCCCGCTCCTGTGACGACAGCAACCTGTTCATCAAAACGCATCATCCTGATCCTTGTCTCTCGCCGCCGAAACGCCCTAGTTAAGCCAAGTGCTAAATTTATAAAATCTATATAAATTAATTAGATAAGCTTAAAACATTCCCAGCAGAATCTCACAGTCAGACAGCTATAACAGCACATGTATGGCAAGAGTTCTTTGAGGCTGGCAACAGATTTGAAGGAAAGGGGTGACAAAGATGTGCGCCGCGTCAAAATTACACAAATTTTTAACAAGGCGTTTAAGCTTTATTAAAGGCTCTGGGTATTAGGCTATAGCTCCCTGAAAAATAAAACGAGGCTGTTCACATAATGCTAATGCAAGCGCTTCATCGACTTGGGCTTTTTTGCTATGCTTGGGCTATATTTTCGAGCCTAGCTCAGTCCCTACCTAATAATTACGAACGCAGATAATGAATCCCTGGATCCTGGCGACACGCCCACGTACTCTTCCCGCAGCCATTGGCCCTATCTTAGTCGGTAATGCCCTTGCCCTGTCATTGACACAATTTAGCTGGCTCATTGCCGCAACCTCCATGTTGTGCGCCCTGCTGCTGCAGATCGCCGTTAACCTGGCGAACGACTACTTCGATTTTAAGAGCGGTATCGACACCGAAGAGCGACTCGGCCCGGTGCGCGTCACCCAGAGTGGCCTGCTCGACCCAAGCAAGGTACGTAACGCCATGATCGCCTGCCTGCTGCTGGCGCTACTGGTGGGCTCGCTGCTCATCTATCATGGTGGCTGGCCCATCGCCATCCTGGCCGCGGCTTCCATCCTGGGCGCCCTGGGTTACAGTGGCGGCCCCTACCCGCTGGCCTCCCATGGTCTGGGTGAAGTCGCAGCCTTTATCTTCTTCGGCCTGGTGGCCGTGGTCGGCAGCTACTACCTTCAGGCCCATGACACCAGTGTCGCCGCCTGGATCTTAGGCAGCGCCATTGGCCTGTTTAACGCCGCCGTGATGCTGGTAAACAACACCCGAGACATCCCCACGGATGCCAAGGCAGGCAAGCGCACCCTGGCGGTTAAGATAGGTGAAAGTCAGGCCAGAGTCCTGTATCAGGCGCTTGTCTATCTGCCTTTTGCCCTCGTCATCGGCGGTTTTCTGCTTGGGACTTTGCCCGGCCTGCCTGTGCTGCTCGGTGGCCTGTCGCTGATCCTGGCGCGCAAACTTAACAGCGAATTTAGCCAGACCTCGGGGGCGGCGTTAAACCCGCTGCTGGGACGCACGGCGAAACTCACGGTGATCTTCAGCGCCCTGTTCAGCCTGGGGCTCGCCTTGGCCTAAAGCGGCAAACTGACATAGCCATAAAAAATGCCAGCAATTGCTGGCATTTTTTTATGGCGAGTCATCACACAATTTAGAGGCAGTATTCGGTCCCGTCTTTCGAGGTGAACTCTTTACAGTGTTGATCTGCCTGACCCGTGACCAGACTGGTCCAGGTACGCTGACAAGGGCTCTGCTCGCTATTGACGATAGTCATCAGCGCCGCCTCGACCTGCACATCGTTAATGCCGGCCAAGTCGTGACGTCCCTGCTCGCCACGGCGATCCAGCGCGATCTCGATATGGAAACCGTTGTTCTTCAGCACCAGAGAGCTTGGCTCGCACTTATGACCAGAGAGGGCCACAAATTGCTTGGGCTGTGCCAGACCGCTCTGGCTACCATCGGCGAAGAAGGCCAGTAGCTGCTTGTAGTAGATCACATAGCTGCAGACATCCTGGTGAGAGCCCTGACTCAGTGGAAAGTACTGATCCAAGATCTGCTTGGCATAGGTCAGGCCATCTTGCTGCATCTGAGGTGCCAGCGCATTGTTTCCATTAATCTGTGTCATAGGCATTACCTGCTTGATGAAGTTGTAAATACTCTGGTCTAGTTGTTCTGTCTGTATATTCATCGCCTCATCCCTCTCACTTATGCTATCTATCGCTATGTTTGACTCGCTGATGACATCTTTGCCCTACAGCTTTAAGTGGCGCTCTAAGGGATTTGTCGCTTCCCCGATTGCTTAATTTGTAGTCTAGCGGCTTTTTCATTACAATTTCACAATAGAAATTTCACAGTGTGAATTTTACAAAATGAAGACCAATGGCAGCTTGATGAGAAAATCGCATTTCCTGGGCACTAAGATACGCAATCTCAGGAAACGTAATAATCTAACCATGGAAGACCTATCGGCCCGCTGTGTCAGGGTGGATGCGGATTCCGCACCCTCTGTCTCCTACCTCTCCATGATAGAGCGCGGCAAGCGCGTGCCCAGTGCCGGCATGTTGGCGGTGATCGCCGCCGTGTTTCAAAAGGAGGTGGATTGGTTTCTCGACGACGCTCCCGAGGAGCAGGCGATCACCCCGGTCAAGGGGTCTCGCGGCGGGATCAGTGGCATGGCGCTGGAGCCGAGCTTCCTGTTTTCCAACGAGATATTGCAGATCGCCATCCCAGAGATGCTCTCACAGACAGGGATCAGCGGCCGGCAATTTGCGCACCTACTGATCCGCGCCCATCAGGAACATCATCAGAATCATTTTCCCGATCTCGAGCGCGCCGCCGAAGAGGTGGGGCTCAAACGCATGCCGCTGAGCCTCGAGGATCTGTTGGCCATAGTCCAGCGTCTCGGCCTGGTGGTGAAATGGTTTACCCGGGCGCCCAAGGCGATCCGCGAAGAGGCGGGCGCCGGCAAGCAGCACATCATCACCTCCTATTTCGAGCAGCCCAACAAGATCTGCCTCAACCAGCTGCTCAACCAGCATACCCGCCGCCTCAAATATGACCTTGCGGTCCATATCGGCCACAGCGTGCTGCACAATAAAGACGGTTTAAAAAGTATCATGGTGGCCGGACGCAGCCATGGCACCAGCCTGGTGGATGAGGCGGACAATCGTGGGCAATCCTCGACAGTGGACGCCCAGGATATCCTGCATGCCTGGCGGGATTTCGAGTCCAGCTTCTTCGCCGGCGCCCTGCTCTGCCCTAAGGTGCCCTTCAGGCAGCTGCTCGACCGTCACGGCTATGAGATAGATGTGGCCAAGTTGGTAGATGTCTCCCCCTCGGTGGCCATGCGCCGCATGACGGCGGTCTCCCCCTACAGCCACTGGCACTATTTCGATGCCTACTCGCCAGGTAAGCTCAAGGCCGTGTATCGCGGCAACGGTATTCCTCTGCCCTGGGGCAACATGCGCAAGGTGGAAGATCCCTGCCAACACTGGGCGGTGTTTAGGATGATCAACGCCTCGACTAAGGGCTCTTCGGCGCAGATCTCCATCCTGGATGTGGCCAACGAGCCCAAGATTTACTGCTGCGAATCGATTCGGGTGAAAGACCTGGCGGGCAATCCCCATGTGCTCTGCGCCGGTATCGATCTTAACCCGGCCATCGAGGCTCAGGGCGGCGATGCCAACCAGGTGGCGCAGCAACTCAAAGAAGTCTGTGTGGACAGTGGCGGCTCGGCGCCCCTGCCCAGCAACATCAAGACGGATATCAAGCGTGTGGCCAAGATCCTCAACATCAATTGGGTCGAGCGCGGCATCGACAGCGAGGCTAGGCTCATCTGTTCCCGCGGCGCTAGCTGCCCCCGCAAGCCAAGCTGCTACGAGAGCGGTGGCTGTCAGGGCTAGGCGACCACAGCGCCGAGATAAAAAAACCGCTAGTCAATCGCTAGCGGTTTTTCTTTTCTATTGAAGCTTAATGAAGCACTAGAGCTTCTCTAGCGTGCGTTCACTATGGCTCCAGTTGAGGTGATACTTCTCGCCGGCGGGCTTGTCTATACGCTCAAAGGTATGGGCGCCGAAGAAGTCCCGCTGACCTTGAAGCAGGTTGGCCGGCAAAGTTTCGCTGCGGTAGCTGTCGTAGTAGGCCAGCGCCGAGCCGATACAAGGCACGGGCACGCCGCTCATGATGGCCCTTGCCACCGCACGTCGCCAGTCTTGCTGCTTGGCCGACAAGGCCAGGCTAAAGGTCTCGGCCATCAACAGATTGTCGAGAGGCTCTCCCATCTTCTGCGCCTCTTGATAGGCCTGAGTGATCGATTGCAGGAAGGTGGCGCGAATGATACACCCGGCGCGCCAGATCTTGGCGATTTCGGCAAAATCCAACCGCCAGCCGCGCTCCTGGGCATTCATGGCCATCAACTGGAATCCCTGGGCATAACAGGCGATCTTGGCACAGTAGAGGGCGTTCTCCAGCTCATCGATAAAGGCGGCGCGCTCATCACCGCTCAATGTCAGCGGCTCGGGGCCTGCCAGCAACAGGCTCAGCTGCTGACGCTGTTGCTTCTGTGTGCTCACCGCCCTGGCGTATACGGCCTCGGCGATAGTCGGCGCCGGGCAGCCAATCTGCAAGCTGCTGACCGCAGTCCACAGGCCGGTGCCCTTCTGACCCGCCTTATCCAGAATCATCTCCACCAGCGGCTTGCCGGTTAGGGGATCGGCCTGCGACAGCACATCTGCGCTGATCTCCATTAGGTAGCTGTTGAGGCTGCCCTGGTTCCAACGAGCGAAGATCTCACCCACCTCGGCGGCGCTCAGCCCAAGACCATCGCTCAGCAGTTGATAGGCCTCGCAGATCAACTGCATGTCGGCATATTCAATGCCGTTATGCACCATCTTCACATAGTGACCGGCGCCTGCCGGGCCTATGTAGGTGGTGCATGGCTCGCCCTCGGTCACAGGGTTACCCGGCTCCTGGCGCTCGATAGGCAGGCCGGTTTTAGGGTCTACCTTGGCGGCAATCGCCTCCCAGATGGGCTTGATTCTATCCCAGGCCTTGATGTCGCCGCTCGGCATCAGAGAGGGCCCGAAGCGGGCACCCATCTCGCCGCCTGAGATGGCGCAGCTAAAGAAGATAAACTTGTCTTGATATTGGGCTTCGCGGGCCACTGTATCTGTCCACAAGCTGTTGCCCGTATCCACCACGATATCGTCCTGCTCTATCCCGGCCTCAAGCAGGGCATTACAGACGCCATCCACTGGCGCACCGGCAGGAACCGACAGGACCAACACCCGAGGTTTTGCGAGACTGGATAACATTTCTGAAAGATTGCTACACCCTAGGATGCGCTGGACTTGATCGGCAGGGCGCTCTTTTTGCTCCTGCTCAAGCAGGGCATCTCGCTTGGCTGAGTCGAGATCGAAGGCGGCGACGCGGTAGCGATTGTCGGCAATGTTAAGCGCCAGGTTTTTGCCCATAACGCCTAGGCCTATCACGCCTATGTCGAGGAGGTCTGAGTGATTTTGCATGAGATTTTTCCCCATGGGAAACTGAGATTGTCTACACCTATCCTTTATTATAGTCTGGACTATCTGAGTCAAATCATAAGCTTAAATCGCTCAATTGCTTCAACTGCGAGCCACATAGTCGATAGGCACGAAATTGGTCGCGATTATACAAAAGTTGGTAAGTTAATTACTAGGAAAAGTCCAGGCTTACTGGCCGCTGTGCAGAACAGTGTTTTCTCATTTAAAAGGTAGCGCCATCAAGCACCTGAATAGCTTGCTGAATCGACTATTTCTGATTGAGCTCATGGGTCAGGGTCAGACAAACTTGCCTTAGCTGTTCCAGCTCAATGTCCGACACGCTCACCTTCTCCAGCAGCTGCTGCTTCAGCGCCAGCGCCTCTTGCTTTAGGGCCTCGCCGGCCTGAGTCACCTGAATCACCTTCTTACGCTCATCCCGGCTGTCCACATGACGCACCACCAGCCCCTTGGCCTCCAGGCGCTTGACGATTGGGGTTAAGGTGCCGAGATCCAGCCGTGTCGCCTGGGAGAGATCCGTCAGGCTGGCATTGTCTTTTAGCCAGAGCGCCTGCATCGCCAGGTATTGCGGATAGGTCAGATCGCACTCCTGCAGCAAGGGACGATAGGCGCGTACCAGGGCATTGGCGGCGGTATAGAGGGCGAAGCAGACATTCTCCGACAGGCATTGCGCCCCTTCAGTTACTACTGCTGTCTCTGCTTCACTCATCTGCTTACTCATAGTCTTACCCATCTATCTGACTTAACTGTTACTCAACTTTTGCTCAATGCGCTAACGCTTAATGTGCTACTTAATGACTTATGACTTAACGTCTTATGACTTAAAAGTTTCAGCGCCTTGCTCGCTTGTGCTAGCTGCCTCAAGCTTTAGGTCGGCTATCTTAACAGAATTCAGGGGCAAGGAGCGGACATTAAAAATACATTACTTTGCGCACAAAGTATTTGCATTGTGCTCAATTTGTTTGTAGAGTCTACCACAATTAGTTAGCGCGCAAAGCAAAATGAGGTTAATTCCATGCAAGCACAAGAGATAACACTGGCCAGCCGCCCTGAAGGCATGCCAACCCAAGCCAACTTTGGCCTTAAGCAGGTGGAACTTCCGGCCCTTAAGCCGGGCGAATTCTTGGTCAAGAACCTCTGGATGTCGGTCGACCCTTACATGCGCGGCCGCATGATAGACAGAGAAAGCTATATCGCCCCCTTCGCCCTAGGTGAAGTGCTAGAAGGCGGCGCCATTGGTGAGGTAATCGAGTCAAACCATGACGGCTTCCCTGTGGGCAGCAAGGTCAGCAGCATGAAGGGCTGGCGCAGCCACTATGTCACCGACGGTGCAGATCATACCCTGCTACCGGACACTCCTTTGTCTGAATCTCATTTCCTCGGCGTCATGGGCATGCCTGGCATGACCGCCTGGACCGGCCTTAACCGCATCGCCCAGCTGAAGGAAGGTGAGACCCTGTTTGTCTCGGCCGCCTCGGGTGCGGTCGGCAGCGTTGCCTGTCAGCTAGGTCTCTTGATGGGCGCCAAGGTAGTTGCCTCGGTCGGCTCGGATGAAAAAGCCGAGGCCCTCAAGGCGATGGGAATCGAGCAGGTGATCAACTACAAGACCACACCCAACCTGAGTCAGGCGTTGAAGGACGCCGCACCTCAAGGTGTTGATGTCTACTTTGAAAACGTCGGCGGCGAGCATCTGGCCGCGGCGCTGGACAACATGAACGACCATGGCCGTATCGCCGTATGTGGTATGATCGCCCAGTACAACGACACTAAGCCGACCCCGGGCCCAAGCAACCTGGCCTATATCATCATGAAGAAGCTCAGAGTCGAAGGCTTTATCGTGTTCGAGCACTGGCAGCATTATGGCGAGTTCGCCAAGCAGATGGGACAATGGCTGGCCAGCGGTAAGGTTAAGGCCGAGCAGACCATCTACGAGGGACTCGACAACGCCCCGGCCGCCTTTATCGGCCTGTTTGAAGGCAAAAACCGCGGTAAGATGGTGGTTAAGCTGTAAGCATTCACCTCACAAGATAACGCCACAAAGACCGGCTCCATAGGGCCGGTCTTTTTTTACCTTTATACAACAAAGTCTTGGGCATTCACTGCCCGCCATACACAAAGGCGACACAGGCTTACAAACTCATGATACTTATCTAAGTGCCCAGCGAGTACATTGCCCTCAACCAATGAAAACCTTCAAAGTGGAGTGAGCAATGAATTACCTTCCCTTAGCCCTAGTTGCCCTTGGCAGCATCAATCTGGCCCAGGCCGCCGAGTCGGACACCTATATCAGCAATGGTCAGGTCTATCACAGCAGAGGCTGGGTGGTCGAGTTTGGCGCCGGCTATAACTCAGACATCATCAAAGAACAGAAGAACGACTACAAATTTGCCTTCGGCGACCACAACCGCTTCGGCCCCCGCGTGAATGTGGGCTATCACGGCGATCGCTTCAACGCGGATCTGGACAAGGGCATCAACTACCGCCTCTATGGCAAAGACAGAGATGCCATTACCTTCAGCACCTACCTGACAGGTAACGGCCTCTGGCTGGACAAGGATGTGTCTAAGGTGCTGGCCGGCATGGAAGAGCGTCGTATCAGCGCGGATCTGGGCCTGAACATGGATATCAAGGTGGGGCCGCGCGGCGTACTCTCCACCAACTTCCAGCACGATATCAGTGGCGAATATAAAGGCTATGTGGCGGGTGTGCGCTATCAGCAGATCCTCAACCTTGGCCGCCTGGATCTGGTGCCGTTTGTGGCGGTGAGTTACAACAGCGCCAAGTTTAACGATCACTACTTTGGCGTCAGCAAGAAGGAGGCTCTGCCTAAGCGTGCGCAGTACGAGGCCAAGGCCGGCGTTAACTACGACGTTGGCTACCAGCTGATACTGCCGCTCTCGAGCAACTGGCGCATTACCCAGCAGACCAGCTACACCCGCCTAAGCAAGGAGATTGCCGACTCGCCCATTACCGATTCACGCAATCAGTGGTCGGCCAACCTGATGGCGAGCTACCGTTTCTAAAAAATTGGAAAAATTAGGCCTAAACCCCGCTCGGCCTAAGGGCAAAGGATCTGCCCAGCTTATTTGGACTAAGAGAAACTCCCTGGAAAGAGACTCCCTGCAAAGAAACTTTTTCTGCAAAAATAAGCGCCCTGCAAAAGAAAAAAGCCTGCATCATGCAGGCTTTTCATCTAATACACGCTTTATCCCTGTTTGGTTTAGCGATGTCTGGAACCTAAGGGCTATTTCAATTTCAGCAAGCCAATCAGCACGCAGATGGCGCCGCCGACCATGCCGGCCCAGGCCTCTATTGGGGTGTCGCCGTTAACCGCGCGGGTGATCTGCGAACTGGTAGAATCGTAGATGTTGTAGCCCCACCATGCCAAGGCCACGCCGATAACCAACAGGACAATCCCTAAATACTTACTCTTCATTTCCCCAACCTCTTGAAAAACAATCTTGGTCCCAGCATACGACAGCTTAAAGCCATATTTCAATGACAGGATTTGCGCCTCAAGATTTATCCCGCAACATTTACGGCTGAAACCCTGAGCAGGCTTTGCTCCCTCGGCGACCGCCTAAGATAATCCCCAGCTAATACAAGCGGCTAATACAAGGGGCTAATGTAAGGGGCTAGCAGCCTTCATCTAAAAGAACCAACTAGAAGACTAACGTCATGCTCTGCCCCTGTGTTAGGGCCTGCCAATGGCGGGTAAGCTCGGTGATCTCGTCGATTATCTGCCTGAACTCATGCTCACTCACTGCGGGCACGGTTAGCCCTCGCTGCTCACAGCCCTGCGCGAGCAGATAACAGAAGCCATCAAAGTTGAGATCCTGCGACCAATAGAGCGACTGCAGCGCCTCCACCATAGATTCTGTCTGCCACACCTGGGTCTTATCGGCTATCTGCCGCGACAGCTGATTGTGCTCCAGGGTAAAGCTGATGTTGGCGCCGGCCTTTAGCTGACCATAAAAGGCGCCGCCTATGCCCAGGGTCTTTTCCACCACGTAATGGATCATGTCGTGGGGCGCGATCCCCTGCTCCGGCATCTGAGTCTCGGTGCGACTGGCGTCCTCTCGCACGCAGCAGAGCCTGCCGTAGCGGCCATCTCCCTTGATAAAAATCACTTCCATATTTAATGCCTCACTCATTCCTTACAAAATAGCGCCTTACTCGTCGCTCACAGCTATGTCCGCTTCCAGCCTGACCCTTTGCTCCTCATGCTCGGAGAGTAGCTCACCATTCGGGCTGAATCGTCGCCATGTACCGACCTTCTCGCCATCTCGGTATTGCCCCTCTTCGGCGAGCAGACCACCGCGGAAATATTCGCGATAGCTGCCCTCTAGCTTGTCATTACGGTAGTTTTTTACCTGCTCCAGGCTGCTATCATCATAAAAACGTGTCCAGGTGCCGACCTTGCTGCCTGCCGCATAATATTCGATGCACTCCTTGGCACCATTCTCATAAAACTCGGTCACCTCACCGTTAAGCTGGCCCGCCTTGAAATGGGCGATCCCCTGCAAGATGTCGGTATCCTGAAAATAGGTGCGCCACTCGCCCTCTTCTTTGTCTTCGACCATGGTGCCTTCTACCACCACCTTGCCGAAGCTGTATTGCTGCCACAGGCCGTCGCGCAGGTCATCCACATAATGGATGCGATTCCTTAATCTGCCCGGATCCCAGTAACTCGTGCTCCAGCCGTTACGCTTGCCCAGCCGATATTCGATGGACTCAGACAGCAGGCCTCCCTCGAAGCCATAGTGTTTTTCTGTGCCCTGTTTCAGCCCATCTTGATAGGGGATCTCCTTATTCAGGGTGCCATCTTCCAGATAAACACGGGTAACCCCCGTTATCTGACCATCGACATAATGCGTGACCGCCTGGACGGCACCGCTCTCATAGAAGTCCTGCAGCTCGCCGTTAAGCTTGCCCTGACTGAGCATGGCTTGCTGCTTCAGCCAGCCGTCATCGCCGAAAAACTTCGCTTTACCGCTATAGGGCTCGGCCTCACCGCGCAGATGAAAGCGGCCATCGATCCTTTCAAGCTTATCGAAGTCGACATAGTCTTTGGTGAATGCACCCATTTTCACGCTAAGCCCCACTGCGCTCAGCGCTATCAGCATTAAACCCACCAGTAATCCTTTCGCCTTCATCCCTTACTCTCCACTTCCCTTACTCTCAACTTCCCTTATTCTCAACTTCCCTTGCCAAGATCCTTTTCCTCACTCCTTGACCAACTTGCGCTTCGCCAGGTTTTCCCCAGACCTTTCTAAAACCAGGAGGCCGCGACTCATAGGCTGCGCCGAATACCCCGCTATGTTCGATAGATGAATCTATTTTGGCAAGTATTTTAATGGATAAATCTATGAAAATTAGCGGTTTGGCTATTTCGTTTGTGATCTTATTTAATCTATTACTTTAAGCCATAAGCACAGACCAAACGCCCGCAAGTAGCGAGAAGCATGCAACAAAAAAGGGCCCTAGGGCCCCTTTTTAATATCGAGTCGACGACACGCTAAACGTGGGCGTCGGCGTAACCCATGCGAGTCAGGGCGTTGCGCACCAACTCGAGCGTGTAGGGATCTTCTATGGTTGCCGGCATCTTGAACTCTTGATTGTCGGCAATCTTACGCATGGTGCCGCGCAGTATCTTGCCCGAGCGCGTCTTAGGCAGCTTAGGCACGGCGCTCACCAGCTTAAAGGCGGCCACAGGGCCAATCTGCTCACGCACCAGGGCGATCAGCTCCTTGTAAAGCTGCTCATCGCTGAGATCGCAGCCCTTCTTGAGCACCACCAGCCCCAGAGGCACCTGCCCCTTGAGCTTATCGTCCACCCCGATCACCGCCGCCTCGGCCACCGCCTCATGCTGACACAGTACCTCTTCGAAGCGTCCGGTCGACAAACGGTGACCGGCCACATTAATGATGTCATCGATGCGGCTCATGATATAGAGATAGCCCTCTTCATCCATGTAACCGGCATCCCCTGTGAGGTAGTAACCCGGATACATGGAGAGGTAGCTCTCCTTGTAGCGTCCCTCGTTTTGCCACAGGGTCGCCAGCGTGCCCGGCGGCAGCGGCAGCTTGATCACCACGTTACCCGACTGATCCGGCGCCACGATATCGCCCATCTCATCGAGCACCTGCACATCATAGCCAGGCACTGCCTTGGCAGGAGAGCCCGCCTTAACAGGTACCGGCGCCGTGCCCATCAGGTTGGCGGCTACCGGCCAGCCGGTTTCCGTCTGCCACCAGTGGTCGATCACCGGCTTGTCGAGCTGCTGCTCGGCCCAGTGCAGGGTATCGGGATCGCAGCGCTCGCCGGCGAGGAACAAAGTGCCGAGACAGCTAAGGTCCACATCCTTAAGGTAATCGCCCTCGGGATCGTCGCGTTTGATGGCGCGGATCGCAGTCGGCGCGGTAAAGAAACTCTTCACATTATATTTGGCTATGGTGCGCCAGAAGATACCGGGATCCGGCGTGCCCACAGGCTTACCCTCGAACAGCACCGTAGTGGCGCCAACGAGTAAGGGGCCATAGACGATGTAGGAGTGACCAACCACCCAGCCCACATCCGAGGCCGCCCAGAAGACATCGCCCGGGTCGATATCATAGATATGCTTCATCGACCAGGCGAGCGCCACCGCGTGGCCGCCATTGTCCCGCACCACCCCTTTAGGCTGCCCCGTGGTGCCCGAGGTATAGAGGATATAAAGGGGATCGGTCGCCTCTACCGTCTGACAGTCGATGTTTGGCGCATCGGCCATGGCCCCCTGCCAGTCGACATCACGGCCGTCGACTAAGTCAGCTTGCAGCTGAGGACGGTTGAGGATCACACACTGCTCCACCTTGTGAGCGGCCTGCGAGAGCGCATCATCCAGCAGCGGCTTATAGGCCACCACGCCCGAGGGCTCGACGCCGCAGGAGGCGGAGAGGATCATCTTTGGCTTGGCATCATCGATTCGGGTCGCCAGCTCGTTGGCGGCGAAACCGCCGAACACTACAGAGTGAATCGCGCCGAGTCGCGCACAGGCCAGCATGGCATAGGCGGTCTCTGGCACCATGGGCATATAGATGATCACCCTGTCGCCTTTGACCACGCCCTGGCTGGCCATGTAGCCCGCCAGTCGGCTCACCTGGGCCTGCAGCTCGTTGTAGGTGATCCCATATTCTGTGCCCGTAATCGGGCTCACATATTGAATCGCCACCTGCTCGCCGCGCCCGGCCTCCACGTGTCTGTCGACCGCGTTATAACAGGTATTGAGCTGTCCGCCGCTAAACCAGCGATACATAGGTGCCTGACTGTCATCGAGTACCCGCTCGAACGTCTTGTCCCAGGCTAAGGCCCCGGCGGCCTCGCCCCAGAAGGCGTTAGGATTATCGATAGATTCCTGGTGTAACTGATTATGCAAATCCTTCATGTGATCTTCTCCGAATGACATGCGCCCGCCACTCACGGTCGACATATCGGCTTCCCCTTCCATACGATTTGGCTTATGCGCCATAGATCACATTATGGAGCCAAGTTGCACTTTTCCCATTAGACCTTTGCATAAGGAAGGTGCGAACAAGTCCCCTGTGTGCTCTGCGTCGGCTTACAGGCCTGAATGCAAGGCGTGGTTCGCGGCAAATGGCCTAAGTCCTTTGCAAGAAGCACAACACAGCAGTCTGACCTGTAAACTACGCCCTTCGGGGCTTTCACAGCAACCGGCTCTCTGCGTTATCTGACTTTGCCAGGCCCCGGCATGCCTTCAGTCAGACGCCTTGAACGCCAATCGATGTGTAAGCCAGAGTGCCACGAGGACTTATGCGCAACTTCCCTTACCTCACCCCAAACCCGCGGCTGGCGGTTATTTCACCAGTTTGCCGTGTGATTTTTACAGCCAAATGGACCAATAGCGCCACCTAAAATCTTTACCTTTACGTAAACTTCATATATCGTGCTAGGAAAGTTAATCAATATGGTATTTTTTCGATGAGTGACAAACACAGTCCACAGACCACCTACTCTATCAGCGACCTGTCGAAGGAGTTCGATATTACTACCCGTAGTATCCGTTTCTACGAAGATCAGGGGCTGCTGAAACCCAAGCGCCGCGGACAAACCCGCATCTATGGCCTGAAAGATCGCGTTCGTCTCAAGCTGATCTTAAGGGGTAAACGTCTGGGCTTTTCGCTCGCCGAAACCCGCCGTTTGTTCGAGCTCTACGACGCCGACAAGAACAGCAGTACCCAGCTTCACACCATGCTGGAATTGGTGGAAGAGAAGAAATCGGCCCTGCAACAGCAGATGGACGACATCAAGGTGGTCTTGATGGAGCTCAACTCCGCCGAGCAGCAGTGCCGCGCCGCCCTGGAACAGCAAGAACGCGCCTAGGCCAAGCACAGACCATATCGAGTTAACGCAGCAACAAATTGAACACAAGCAAGGCTGGGTAAACCGGCCTGATAAAAAATTATAAAAGCATCTGACCTGTAGGATAAAACAATGACTCAACTCTACTCCTCTCTCAACTTCGGCCTCGGCGAAGATATCGACATGCTGCGTGACGCAGTACGCAGCTTCGCCGCCAACGAAATCGCTCCTATCGCCGCCAAGGTGGATCAGGAAAACGCCTTCCCTAACGAGCTTTGGCCCGTGCTGGGCGAGATGGGCCTGCTTGGGGTGACAGTGCCCGAAGAGTACGGCGGAGCAGACATGGGTTACCTGGCCCACGTGGTCGCCATGGAGGAGATCTCCCGCGCCTCGGCCTCTATCGGCCTAAGCTATGGCGCCCACTCTAACCTGTGTGTTAACCAGATCAACCGTAACGGTAACGCCGAACAGAAGGCCAAGTATCTGCCTAAGCTGGTGAGCGGCGAGCATATCGGCGCCCTGGCGATGAGCGAGCCTAACGCAGGTTCAGACGTGGTCTCGATGAAGCTGAGCGCCCGCAAAGAGGGTGACCGTTATATCCTCAACGGCAACAAGATGTGGATCACCAACGGCCCAGATGCCGACACCTATGTGATCTACGCCAAGACAGACATGGACAAGGGCCCACACGGCATTACCGCCTTCATCGTCGAGCGTGGTTTCAAGGGCTTCAGCCAGGCGCAAAAACTCGACAAACTGGGCATGCGCGGCTCTAACACCTGTGAACTGGTGTTCGAAGACTGCGAAGTGCCAGAAGAGAACATTCTAGGCGGCCTCAACAACGGCGTTAAGGTGCTGATGAGCGGTCTGGACTATGAGCGCGTGGTGCTCTCTGGCGGCCCTCTGGGGATCATGACCGCCTGTATGGATATTGTGGTGCCTTACATTCACGAGCGTGAGCAGTTCGGCAAGTCTATCGGTCAGTTCCAGCTGGTACAGGGCAAGCTTGCCGATATGTATACCGGCATGAACGCCGCCAAGTCTTATGTCTATAACGTGGCCAAATCATGCGATCGCGGCGAGACCACGCGTAAAGATGCCGCCGGCGCCATCCTTTATAGCGCGGAGCTAGCCACCAAGATGGCCCTGGATGCCATCCAGCTGCTGGGCGGCAACGGTTATGTCAACGAATACGCCACGGGTCGCCTGCTGCGTGATGCCAAGCTCTATGAGATTGGCGCCGGCACCTCAGAGATCCGTCGCATGCTGATCGGCCGCGAGCTGTTCAACGAGTCGAAATAGTCGAATGCGTAGAGTAGGCCGGACCCAGTCCGGCCTCGGGCGGGCAATCGCCACTTCCCGTTCACCACAGTCTTAAAAGGAACCAAGCCGTGACGCAACTGAGCAGTCAAATCAATCCCCGCAGCGACGAGTTTAAGGCCAAGCATCAACAGATGAGCCAGGTGGTCGCCGATCTCAAGTTAAAACTGTCTGAAATCGAACAAGGCGGTGGCGCCGTCGCCATGGAGCGCCATCTCTCCCGTGGCAAGCTGTCGCCACGTCAGCGTGTCGAGAAGCTACTGGATCCCGGCTCGCCGTTTCTGGAGATCTCCCAGTTTGCCGCCTACCAGGTCTATGACGACGTGGTACCGGCCGCGGGCATCATCGCCGGTATCGGCCGCGTCAGCGGTGTCGAGTGCATGATCATCGCCAACGACGCCACGGTGAAGGGCGGAACCTATTATCCGCTAACGGTGAAGAAACACCTTCGCGCTCAGGAGATCGCCGAGCGCTGTCACCTGCCCTGCATCTATCTGGTGGACTCGGGCGGGGCTAACCTGCCGCGCCAGGACGAAGTATTCCCCGACAGAGACCACTTTGGTCGCATCTTCTATAACCAGGCCAAGATGTCCTCCAAGGGCATCCCACAGATCGCCGTGGTGATGGGTCTGTGTACCGCGGGCGGCGCCTATGTGCCCGCCATGGCCGATGAGTCGATCATCGTCAAGGAACAAGGCACCATCTTCCTCGCGGGCCCACCATTGGTGAAGGCCGCCACCGGCGAAGAAGTCTCAGCCGAAGAGCTGGGCGGCGCCGAGGTGCATACTAAGATCTCGGGCGTGGCCGATCATATGGCGCAAAACGATGAGCACGCCCTGGAGCTGGCGCGCAAGTCAGTGACTCGCCTCAATCACAACAAGCAGATCGCCAGCCAACTCAGCCAAGTCAAGCCGCCTAAGTTCGATATCAACGAGCTCTACGGCATAGTGGGTACCGATCTGAAAAAGCCGTTCGATGTCAAAGAGGTGATCGCCCGTATTGTCGATGACTCGGATTTCGACGAGTTCAAGGCCAACTATGGCGCCACCTTGGTGTGCGGTTTCGCCCGTATCCACGGCTACCCAGTTGGTATCGTCGCCAACAACGGCATCCTCTTCTCCGAGTCGGCGCAAAAAGGCGCTCACTTCATCGAGCTCTGCTGTCAGCGCAAGATCCCGCTGCTGTTTTTGCAAAACATCACAGGCTTCATGGTGGGTAAGAAGTATGAGCACGAAGGGATCGCCAAGCATGGCGCCAAGATGGTGACCGCAGTTTCCTGTGCGACCGTGCCTAAGTTCACCGTGATCATCGGCGGTTCTTATGGCGCCGGTAACTACGGCATGTGTGGCCGCGCCTTCGAACCGACCATGATGTGGATGTGGCCTAACGCCCGCATCTCTGTGATGGGCGGCGAGCAGGCAGCCGGCGTACTGGCGACCGTGCGCCGCGATGGTCTGGCCCGCAAAGGAGTGGACTGGCCGGCCGAAGATGAGGCCGCCTTCCGCGCCCCTATCGTGGCTCAGTATGACAAGGAGGGACATCCTTATCATGCCAGCGCACGCCTGTGGGACGATGGCATTATCGATCCGGCCCAGACCCGTGACGTGGTCGGCCTTGCCCTCTCTGCGGCGCTCAATGCGCCGATTGAAGACACCAAGTTTGGCGTGTTCCGCATGTAATGCGCCGCTAAGTCAACAATCGATAACGCAGAGGCAAGGAAGTAGACCATGACAAGCCAAACGATTACGCAAGAATTTGAATACTTAAGCTGCGCCCTAAGCGACGGGGTCGGCGAGATGGTGCTTGACCGCGCCGACAAACACAACGCCTTCGATGAGGTGATGATCGCTGAGATGATCGCCGCCCTAGATCTGTTCGCGGCCGACGACAGCTGTCAACTGCTGGTGCTTAAGGCCAACGGCCGTAACTTCAGCGCCGGCGCCGACCTCAACTGGATGCGCAAGCAGGCCAAGATGGATTTCGAGCAGAACCTGAGTGACGCCAACGAACTGGCGACCCTGATGCACAAGCTCGACAAGTTCCCCAAGCCGACCCTGGTCTTGGTACAAGGGGCAGCCTTCGGCGGCGCCCTGGGGCTTATCTGCGCCAGCGATATCGCCATCGCCGATAGCCGCGCCAGCTTCTGTCTGAGCGAGGTCAAACTCGGGCTTATCCCGGCAGTGATCAGCCCCTATGTGGTTCGCGCCATGGGCCAGCGTGCCTCGCGCCGCTACATGCTGACCGCCGAGCGTTTCGGCGCCGAAACCGCGCTCAAGCTCAATGTGATCCATGAGATTAACGATGATCTCGAGGGTGCCAGCGCGCCCATCATCAAAGCGCTCAAGGGCAACAGCCCTCAGGGCATGGCCTGGGTCAAGACCCTGCTGTCACGCTTGGAAGATGGTGTGATCGATCAGGAGACCCTGGCCTACACCAGCGAGCGTATCGCCCGCATTCGCGTCTCAGACGAGGGCCAGGAGGGGCTAAACGCCTTCTTCGAGAAGAGAAGCCCGAGGTGGAACGCCTAATGAAGCCAGAGATCATCTTAGACCCTATTGCCCTACCAGTTCGGGGAGCACGCTAACATGTTTACCAAATTATTGATCGCCAACCGCGGCGAAATCGCCTGCAGAATCATCAAGACCGCACAGGTCATGGGCATCAAGACCGTCGCCCTCTACTCGGACGCCGACAAGGACGCCCGCCATGTGGCCATGGCCGATGAGTCCTTTTACCTGGGCGGCAGCGCCCCGAGCGAGTCTTACCTCAAGGGCGAGTTAATCCTGGAGATCGCCAAGCGCAGCGGCGCCCAGGCTATTCACCCTGGCTACGGCTTCCTGTCGGAAAACGCCGATTTTGCCCGCCAGTGTGAGCAGGCCGGTATCGCCTTCGTCGGCCCGAGCGCCGATGCAATCGATGCCATGGGCAGCAAGAGCGCCGCCAAGATCATCATGGAGCAGGCCAATGTGCCTCTTGTACCGGGTTATCACGGCGACGACCAGAGCGACGAGGTGCTGCTCAAGGCCTCTAAAGAGATAGGCTTCCCTCAGCTGATCAAGGCCGCCTACGGCGGTGGTGGTAAAGGGATGCGTATCGTCGAGTCCGAGTCTGAGGCCCTGGAGGCGATCAACTCGGCCCGCCGCGAAGCCGCCTCCTCCTTTGGCAACGACAAGCTGCTGATCGAGCGCTACCTGAGACAGCCTCGCCACGTGGAGGTGCAGGTGTTTGCCGATACCCAGGGCAACTGCATCTATCTGTCGGATCGCGACTGCTCCATCCAGCGTCGTCACCAGAAGGTGGTCGAAGAAGCTCCGGCCCCAGGCCTGTCTGACAGCCTGCGCCGCGCCATGGGCGAGGCCGCCGTGGCCGCCGCCAAGGCGATCGACTATGTAGGCGCCGGCACGGTGGAATTTCTGCTGGACACCCATGCGACCAATGAGAACAACAGCTTCTACTTCATGGAGATGAACACCCGTCTGCAGGTGGAACATCCGGTAACTGAGATGGTCACAGGCCAAGACTTAGTCAAGTGGCAGCTCATGGTTGCCAGCGGCAGCGAGCTGCCCCTGAGCCAGGAGGATGTGCGCATCCACGGCCACTCCTTCGAGGTACGTATCTACGCCGAAGATCCGCAGAACGAGTTCCTGCCCGCCAGCGGCAAGCTCAACTTCCTGCGTGAGCCGGAGCAGAACCGCTATGTGCGCATCGATTCCGGCATCCGCGAGAACGATGTGATCAGTAACTTCTACGACCCTATGATCGCCAAGCTGATTGTCTGGGACGAGTCGCGCCCCCGCGCCCTACAGCGCCTGGTGCACGCCCTGGAGTCGTACCAGATCAGCGGCCTCAAGCACAACATTGAGTTTCTGGCCAACATCGCCGAGCACAAAGCCTTCAGCCAGGCGGATTTCAGCACAGACTTTATCGAGCGTTATGGCGACACCCTGATAGGTGCCAACCTGGATGGCGACAACAGCCATGAGCAGAATGGCGCCCTGGCCTTCGCCGCCCTCTATCACCTGTGCGCCCAGAAGGAACAGGCCAAGCTTACCGCCATCAACAGCCAGGATCCTTACTCACCCTGGGGACAGGTGAGCGGCTTCAGGCTCAACCGCAGCGGCATGCATCAGCTGTCTCTGCTGGACGACGAGCATGAGGTGCAGCACCTGACCCTGAGCCAGATTGGCGATTGCTACTACCTGAACCTTAACGATCAACAACTGACCCTGAGCGGCGAGCTGAAGCAAGATCTGCTGCACGCCGAGATCAACGGCCACAAGAGCAAGATCCCGGTCAGCCGCGAAGGCGACGACTTCACCCTCTTCCTGCCAAGCGGCAGCTATCACTTCCGCGCCCTGCAGACAGAGGTCGTAGAAGAGCAAGCCAACAGCGAAGACAAGCTCAAGGCGCCGATGAACGGCACTATCGTCACTCACCTGGTCGAGGTGGGCGATGAGGTCGAGGCGGGTCAAGGCCTAATGGTGATGGAAGCGATGAAGATGGAATACACCATAGAGGCGCCGTTTGATGGCAAAGTCGCTGCCTTCTTCTTCCAGCCAGGCGAATTGGTGAGCGATGGTGCCCTGCTGCTCGAAGTCACTGCGAAAGAGGACGCTTAACCATGTCCGTGACGAACAGCTATCCAAGCAAGGTCAGCATCTTCGAGGTCGGCGCCCGCGACGGCCTGCAGAACGAGAAGGCGGTCACCACCGCCGACAAGCTAGCTCTAATTGACCAACTGGGCGCGGCGGGCCTGACCCGCATCGAGGCCGGCAGTTTCGTCTCCCCCAAGTGGGTGCCGCAGATGGCCGACTCGGGCGATATCTTCCGCCAGCTTTCTAAACGCCCGGGCGTGGTATACAGCGCCCTGACTCCTAACCTCAAGGGGCTGGAACTTGCGCTTGACGCCGGGGCCGACGAGGTTGCCATCTTCGGCGCCGCCTCGCAGAGCTTTAGCCAGCGTAACATCAACTGCTCTATCGAGGAGTCGATCGAGCGCTTCATCCCTGTGATGGAGGCGGCTCAGGCGAAACAGATCCCCGTGCGCGGCTATGTGTCCTGCGTGCTGGGCTGTCCCTACGAGGGCGAGATCCAGGTCGAGGAAGTGGCTCGCGTGGCAGAGATCCTTTACAAAATGGGCTGCTACGAGATCTCTCTGGGTGACACCATAGGCGTTGGCACCCCCTTAAATGCCCGTAGAATGGTGGAAGCGGTCGCGCGAAGGGTGCCGGTGGAGAAACTGGCGCTACACTTTCATGACACCTATGGTCAGGCATTAGCCAATATTCTTGCCTGCCTGGAGACTGGCGTCAGCGTCATCGACAGCTCGGTGGCCGGCCTGGGTGGCTGCCCTTATGCCAAAGGCGCATCGGGTAACCTGGCCACGGAAGATCTGGTCTATATGCTCCACGGCATGGGAATAGAGACAGGTGTGGATCTTAACGCCCTGATCACCGCGGGCAACAACATCAGCCAGGCGCTTGGCAGAGTCAGCGGTGCCAAGGTCGCACGCGCGCTAACAGAATAATAGGGTTGGGCTCAGGCCCGACTCACGCTCAAAGGAGATAATGATAATGGCAGGACTCAATAAGCTGGTCGCCAGCTATGAAGAAGCATTGGAAGGTCTGACAGACAACATGACCGTCATGGTCGGTGGTTTCGGCCTCTGCGGTATTCCCGAAGGCTTGATCGCCCAGATGGTCAAGAGTGGTGCCAAGGGGCTCACCGCCATCTCGAATAACGCCGGGGTAGACGATTTTGGCCTGGGGCTGCTGCTCAAGAGCCGCCAGATCAGCACCATGATCGCCTCCTATGTGGGCGAAAACGCCACCTTCGAGCAGCAGATGCTCTCGGGTGAACTCAACGTGATCCTCACGCCGCAAGGCACGCTAGCCGAGAAGATCCGCGCCGGCGGCGCCGGTATCCCCGCCTTCTTCACCGCGACGGGTTACGGCACCCCAGTGGCCGAAGGCAAGGAAACCCGTGAGATCGATGGTCGTCACTATGTGCTGGAACCTGCGCTGACCGCAGACTTCGCCCTGGTGCGCGCCTGGAAGGCCGATACCATGGGTAACCTGGTGTTTCGCAAGACGGCGGCTAACTTCAACCCTATGATGGCCACGGCCGGTAAGATCACTGTGGTCGAAGCCGAGCATATCGTCGAGCCGGGCGAGCTGGATCCCGACCATATCCATACACCAGGCATCTATGTGGATCGCCTGATCCAAGGTACGTTCGAGAAGCGTATCGAGCAGCGCACAGTGAAGAGCAAATAGGGAGGAGACACCATGGCTTTATCGAGAGAACAACTGGCACAGCGTGTTTCCCAGGAGCTACAGGATGGTTTTTATGTCAACCTGGGCATTGGCATCCCGACGCTGGTCGCCAACTATATTCCCGAAGGCATGCAGGTGATGCTGCAGTCGGAAAACGGCCTGCTCGGCATGGGTGAATTCCCCACCGAAGAGACCATAGACGCCGATTTGATCAACGCGGGTAAGCAGACGGTCACCGCCGTCCCCGGCGCCTCCTTCTTCTCCTCGGCCGAGAGCTTCGCCATGATCCGCGGTGGTCATGTGGATCTCACCGTGCTGGGCGCCTTCGAGGTGGACGTAGAGGGCTCAATCGCCTCCTGGATGATCCCCGGCAAGCTGATCAAAGGCATGGGCGGCGCCATGGATCTGGTGGCCGGTGCCGACAATATTATCGTCACCATGATGCACGCCGATAAGCACGGCAACTCTAAGCTACTGCCTAAGTGTGAGCTGCCGCTGACCGGCTATGGCTGCATCAAGCGCGTGCTGACTGACCTTGCCTTCCTGGAGATCAAAGATGGCGCCTTCCACCTGCTGGAACGTGCCCCAGGCGTGAGCGTCGAGGAGATCGTAGAGAAGACCGCCGGCAAGCTTATCGTGCCTGAGCATGTACCTGAGATGCAGCTCTAATCCCTAGGCTTTAAGCCTCAAAAGAGAATCCTCAAAAGAAAAGCCCAGAGTGAACTCTGGGCTTTTTTATTACCGAAAACTAACGCTTAGGCATTCCCTAGGCATTGGTTAGGCATTGGCGCGGTGCACCGCCTGACGCCAGAACTGACGCGCTAGCTGGCGTGACTCCATCGACTTGAGTGAGCTGCGCTCGCCAAGCTGCCTATCGGCCTGGGACTGGGCAAAGCCTTCGCTGGCCAGCTCGCTGATCGCCTGCAGCGAATCACTGATATCTACCGCTGCCAATCCCTGCTCCTGCATGGCATCGGCGCTCAGCTCCGTCATCTGATTGATCTTATCGATACGGGTCACCAGCTCGGCAAACACGGCCTCGGCCTGCTTCACCAGCTGCACCGCCTGGGTCGCCTGACGCTGACCCGCGGTCAGTGTGTTCGCCGCATTAGCCGTGCTCTGCTGGAACTTGGCGATGATGGCATCGATCTGACTGGTGGAATCTGCAGTGCGCGCCGATAGCTGGCGCACCTCGTCCGCTACCACGGCGAAGCCCCGACCCGACTCACCGGCCCGCGCCGCCTCGATGGCGGCGTTAAGCGCCAGTAGGTTGGTCTGCTCGGCAATCTTAGTGATCACCTCAAGCACCTGATTGATGGCCACGCTGTCATGCTCTATCTCGCTGACCACCTGGGCAAAGTTGCCCACCTCTTTGTGTAGCTCATCTATGCTGGCCACCACAGCATCGAGCTGCTCATAGCCCTGCAGCACAGCCGCCTGGCTGGCCTCCACATCCGCCGAGACCTGCTTAAGCTGTTGACCCAGCTCGTTAAAGCTGGCGGTCAGCTCCTCCACCGCCGCCGCGGCCTGGGCCGTCTGTTGATTCTGACCATCAGCGCGATCCGCCGTGGCCGTAATAGAGCCGAGCAGGGCATCGCTGTCCCTGGCGATGACGCTTGAGGCATCTGTCATCCGCCCTACCACCCCGGCGATCTCCGCCGTGGTGAACTCCATGGCAAATTGAATGTTGCCCAGCTCATCCCGCCGCCCGGCATAGATGTGTCTGGCCACTGGGTCTGACACGATAGCGAGCGCATGGTCATTCAGCGCCCGCAGCGGTGTTAGGAGGAGCCTCATGCCGATCGCCAACAGAGGCGCGCAGATCAGTGCCAACCAGGGGGAGATGTTACTCAGGCCAATGGCCAATATAAGGCAAAGAAGAGCAAACAGGGTCAGCTTGCCGCCATAACTGAGCTTGGCATCCTTGATCTCGCTGCGCTGCTCTGACTTATTCAGGCTCTGATAGATATCGCTGGCACGCTCCACCTGGGCCTGACTCGCCCGGCGGCGCACCGATTGATACTCCTTGACCTGACCATTCTCCATCACGGGCGCCACATAGGCATTGACCCAGTAGTAGGAGCCATCTTTACAGCGATTCTTCACCACCCCCAGCCAGGATTGCTTCTGCGCCAGGCGCTGCCACAAGATGGCAAAGGCGGCCTTGGGCATGTCGGGATGGCGCACTATGTTGTGGGGCTGCCTGACCAGCTCCTCCTCGGAAAACCCACAGATACGGCAAAAATCCTCATTGGCATAGCCGATATTGCCCTTGAGATCCGTCGTGGACAGCAGAATATCATCGTCGGTCAGCACGACCTCGTTGTCTATCACGGGTTGATTGTTTCGCATTGCATTTTAGTTAGTTATCCAAGCGGTGACTGAATTTTGACGCCTGACAATTCATTGGCAATTGATCTAAAGCAATGTTTCTGTATCAAGAAAGGTTACAACTGTTGATTTTTTGAGCCAGATCTCATAGGAGCTATCTTTCAACAGCTACTAATTAAGGCGTTAATAATAAAGATTATTTCCACCTAATTCGTTGAATTTATGACCACAAAATACCTTGTAACAGCTTTTGTTTGCTATTTACGTCTAATCCACACTATTATCATGGCCTTTAGCGACGACGCGCCTGCCAGGGTGGCCCATAGCGCGTTCGCCATCAAGATGACAAAACCAACTAAACTAAAGCCGTATGAGTGAAATGATGAAATTTGCAGGCCACCTCAACTGATGCGCTATTTTGCCTACAAGACGCAGCTCCTTGTCGCCCTCCTCCTCTTTTTGAGCCTGCCGGCGCCGGCGCAGAATACCCCAGCGGCGCGCTGCGGCGTGGCCACAGGATTTCCCCCCTATCAGTTTTCCTCAGGCGGTGAGACCACAGGCTTCGATGCCGACGTGGCCAGGCTGATCTTCAAGCGTCTTGGCATGCCGTTTCAGTTTCGGCAGCAGGCCTGGGATCTGGTGTTCAACGAACTCAGGTTTGGTGATATTGAGCTGATCGCCGGTATGGAGATCAACGCCCTCAGGACCAAGTTTTTCGACTTCACCCGGCCTTACTACTATCGATATGACGTGATCTTCATTCTCGAAGACAATCAGCAGATCACTAAGCTGGAAGATCTTCATAACCAGTTTGTCAGCGGCGATCGCCACTCTTACATAGAGACCCACTGGAAGGAGCTGGGCACACTGTACGATTTTCGCATCATTGCCACTCCGAGCAAGGAGAGGTCGATGCAGCTGTTAAAAGAGGGCAAGATCCAGGCGGCCATAATGCCCAAGGCAGTCGGCCTCTACCTGGCGCAGCAGATGGGGATACAAGTTAAGATACTGGACAACCCGGACCCGGGCTCGCCGGTGGCTTTCGCCGTCAAACGCGGTAATCATCAACTGCTGACACAGATCGATGAGGCGCTGGAGGCGCTGATCAGCGAAGGCGAGATACAACGCCTCTATGAGAAATGGTTTCCCGAACATCCCCAGCGCCATGACGAGAAAGCCGACGAGGTGAAGGGCTCGCCACTCACCTCATAAATCTATTCACCTCATAAACCTTTTCACCTCTTAAACCTATTCACCTAATGCTCTGACACACCCCATAATCCCATTCGGCGGTTAGCGTCGCTGACAACCAGAGCATATTTAAAACACTAGGCCATTAAAAAAGCCACCCCAAGTGGTGGCTTCTTTAGCGGTGCGATCACCATGGCGGGCATTAATCCCACAGGAATTCGCGGAAATGCTTACGGCAGACTGACTCGTAACTCTCGTTGCCGCCGATGGCCACCTGTTCACCCTCTTTCATCGGACGGCCTTCGCCGTCGAGTCTCACCACCATGTTGGCCTTGCGACCACAGTGACATATGGTCTTGAGTTCCACCAGCTTATCGGCCCAGGCTAACAGGTACTGGCTGCCACTAAACAGCTCACCCTGGAAATCTGTCTTCAGGCCATAACAGAGCACGGGAATATCCATCACATCGACCACATAGGTCAGCTGTCTCACCTGCTCCTTGCTGAGAAACTGCGACTCATCGATCAAGATGCAGTGCAGGGTCTGTGCCTGACAGGCAGTTTTGACCATCTCGATCAGGTTATCGTCGCTGGCAAACACCTGAGCATCTGTCTCGATACCGATACGAGACGCCACCTTCCCCACGCCGTAGCGGTCATCGATCGACGCCGTCATGACCAAGGTATTCATGCCACGCTCGCGATAGTTATAGGAAGATTGAAGCAGTGAGGTAGATTTGCCGGCGTTCATTGCCGAATAGTAAAAATAGAGCTGTGCCAAAGCGAGTAGTCCCCTGATTATTGTTATCGAGCGATTCTATCACCATCTTGCGCCAATTAGCAGCGCCAAAGGCCTTAGCATTGGGCGATGCCGCACATTATCATGCTTTCCCCTCGCTTTATCCTTGACGGTTAACAAGCTCGAAGCAAAGCCATAGACAAAAGAGTGGAAGGGCAAAGGATAGTTGGAAGGTGAAAGCTTAGAAGACAGACACTCGCCAATAGCCAGCCACTAAGCCTAAAAGGCGAAAAGGCGAAAAGGCGAAAGTGATTAGAGAGTAACAGGAAAACAAGACAGAGGAATAGGCAAGCTAGAGGCCTATTCCCTCGCTTGCTCGGCAATAGACTCGCTTGCCGCCCCTCTTGACCCTCAGCTCCTAGCCCTTAGCTAGTGGCTTTTGGCGCTTCGTCCTTCCCTATGGTTTTTCGACATTCCCTTTGCCCACTCAGTTGTTCCCTCAAATGTTCCTCCTAATGTCCCAACTAATGTCCCTTCAGGTGTCCCTTCAAATATCCCCAAAGGGCCTTTAACTATGCCCCAGGCCAAGATGTTACAAAAATGCAAACCCAAGCTTAATTTAACCTTAATTTAAACTTAACAAACCTTAATCAAGTTATTGATTTTAAATAAATTTAACAAAAATGAGATCTACCTCCAAAGAGATACACCTTCCTGTGAATTGGGTCAAATAACCAACAGGGATTTAACAATACACTCATTTTCGAATCGATAGCTTTCGCATCCATTTTCTTTATCGATAGATGCATTAGCGTCGGTTTAAATAATAAATATAACCAGTATCCAAAAGGCTCGGGGTATGTGTTGAGACGAATGCCCTCCCCTGCAAGCAGTCGCCCTAAGGCATCACATCTGGCACTTTGGATCGAACGGAGATGAATGATGAAATTATTCACATCGAAAAGACTCGCCTACCTGGTCGCCGCCGTGCTGACCGGTGCGCTAGTAGGATGCAGTGGAGATGACGGTAAAGATGGTAAAGATGGGGTTGATGGTCAACCCGGCGCACCAGGCGAATCTTGGAAACCGCCGGTAGCTACCAGCTCTCTGGAGAGCTTCGTTAAGGTGATCGACTACACCTTGGGCGAAGGCACCATCAGCTTCGAATTCGAACTTACCAATGAAAACGAAGAGCTGGTCAACGGCCTGATGAACGCCGAAGGTAAAGTCGCCGCACTGACCGACAAAGGCTTTATCAACAACCGTAACGAAAGCCCAATCAACGAAGTGGAAGACAATGTCCACATCGGTGGCGCGGTAACCATGAGCACAGAGGGCGCGACACTGACCGCTCTGGGTGACGGCCACTACCGCTTCGATGCCCCTATGCCTGGGGTCAACGCCGGTACCGAAGGGATCGTCTGGCTACGTGTTGGCGGTAACAGCGAGTCGGGTATCGCCCGCTCAAATGAGATAGTGGTCAACAAGCCAGAAGGCGCCTTCTCGACCACCACGGAAGCCTGTTTCTCCTGTCACGTCGACTACTCGACCAGCCCTAATCGCCACTCAAGCTATGTGTCTCAAGGCATGGACGGCGAAGTCACCTTCGTCGAGGGCTGTATGGCCTGTCACGGTTCGGTGAGCCGTAATGTGGTGAATGAACAAGGCTTCTCAGTTGGCGGCTACGCCAGAAACACCCTCTCTAAGATAGGTCACATCAACCACCAGGAATTTGAGACCGGCTTTAGCGCCTTGAACTGTAGTTCTTGTCACAGCGAGCCAACCGTCAACGTCAACGTCGCCGGCCCAGGCTGTATCGACTGTCATGACACTGGCGGCATCCCAGGCGATATCGTTCTCGGCAATGGCTCAGATCTGCGTAAGCTACACGAAGCCAAGAGCGCCATCACCTCTAACCAAGCGCTCAAAGATAGCTACAAGGTGACGGGCACGGCGCCAGCCTGGTTCCCAGACTCAGGTGCTGCGGGTCAATGGTGTACCACACTGTCGCTGTTTAAGGTCGATGCCGAAGGCAAGGAAACCTTAGTCGACCTACATGAACTGTTTGATGATACCCAGACAATTCATAACCCTGACAAGCCAATTAACTATGTGGGCTCATACCTGCACGGTGTGTATAACGACAGCGTGATTGGCCGTGTTACAGGTGCCTATGATTACAGCTATGACGCAGAGGGTCGCAAGACCATGTGTTTTGCGCAAGATGCTGGCCACGGAAATCCACATGTCGTCGGCTCAACGCCGGATCTAACGGCTTGGGCTGATGCAGGCTTGATGGCCTCACTACGTGTCAGCTTCACCGCCAAAGACTACATGGGCGCCGAATCTGACGTGGTGACTATCCACGGCTACACTGATGTGGCATCACAAGCCGATGGCGCTGTGACAGCCTACGAGCGTCGTCACAACGTCGGCAGCGAGTCTTGCACCACCTGTCACAACAGCGAAGCCAACTTCCACAAGAATGGTAACTTCGCCGAAGGTGGTCTGGGCTGTGTGGCCTGTCACAACAATGGTCAGGATCGCCGCGCCGGCAACTCTTCACCAGGATTCGGTCCTATGGTGCACAGCATGCACTGGGGTGTGGGCAGCAAGAGCCTGGATGAGAATGGCAAGGAAGTGTCTAACTCTGCCAGCGTGATCGCACCGCAGACCGGCTGTGTGGCCTGTCACGACAGCGGTGTGGTTGACCTGAAAGCCGTACCAAATCAGTTCATCAAAGCACGTGCCTATGGTGTAAGCAACAAGATGGCCAGCCCAATCACGGCCAACTGTTACGCCTGCCATAACGATGACAGCGCGCTGAACCACATGATGCAAAACGGCGGTACCACCACGGAAGATGTACCTGCTACCGAGTGGTACAAGCTCAGCACCACCGAGTCCTGTGCAACCTGTCACGCCGAAGGCAGCAGTTTTGGTATCGAAAATTACCATAACTTTACCCGCTAACGCCTGAGGTGACAGCAAGGTAATTAAACACTATCCCTAGTTCCAACCAAAGGAGCCCTTCGCCAGGCTCCTTTTTTCTTGGCCCCAGTGGCCATTTTCAGCCTGAGTTAATTTACAAAAGCTACATTAACGCCAAACTCGCCCACATAAAAATAACAATCGCAAATCTAAGGAAGTTGTACTAGATGAAATTGAATCTTATCGCCTTTGCCGTCGTCGGCGCCTTATCGACCACACTGCTCCTCAGTGGTTGTCAATCAAGCAGCTCTACCACACAGGCCACCGCCAGCATCGAGACGCAAAACCCGCTGATGCAACCAAGCCCCCTGCAATATCAGGCCCCAGATTTTAGCCAGATCAAGGATGAGCATTTTAAGAGCGCCCTAGAGCAAGGCATCAATGAGCATTATGCCCAGGTGCTGACCATTGCCGACAACAGCGAACCCGCCACCTTTGCCAACACTATCGTGGCACTGGAGACCAGCGGCGAGCTGCTGACCCGCGCCTCCAAGGTGTTCTATAACCTAACAGGGTCAAACAGCAACCCAGCGCTGCGTAAGCTTCAGGGCGAGATGGCGCCTAAGATGGCCGCCCACTCGGACAACATCCACCTCAACGGCAAGCTATTTGCCCGCATCGATAGCCTGTATCAGAGCCGAAACACCTTAGGGCTGACCGCCGAAGAGGTGCGCCTCATCGAGATCTACCACCAACGCTTCGTCATGGCCGGTGCCAAGCTAACCGAGGCGCAAAAAGCGCAGATACGTCTGCTTAACGAAGAGCAATCTAAGCTTACCAATGAGTTTGGTCAGCGTCTGCTGAGACTCACCAAGGAGATCGCCGTCGTGATCGACAGAGTCGATGAGCTAAAGGGACTGTCAGACAGCGAGATCCGCGCCGCCAAGGCCGATGCCAGTGCCGCTGGCCATGAAGGCAAGTATCTCATCAATATCACCAATACCACCCGCCAACCTATCCTGGCCAAGCTTGAAAACCGTGAGCTGCGCCAGAAGGTGTGGCAGGCCTCATCGACTCGCGGCATGAGCGGTGAGAATGAGACTGCCTCACTGGTTGCCCGCCTAGCACAGCTTCGCGCCGAACGCGCCCAATTACTGGGTTACAAGAGCTGGGCCGACTACCGCCTGACGCCGCAGATGGCCAAGACCCCAGATGCCGTCTACCAGATGTTCGGCTCTATGGTGCCCGCCGTGGTGGCCAACACCCAGAAGGAAGCCGATGATATCCAGGCGATGATCGACAAGACTGGTGGCAACTTCACCCTGGCGCCATGGGACTGGGCGTTTTATGCCGAGAAGGTACGTAAAGACAAGTTCGACCTGGACGGCGCCGCCATCAAGCCCTATTTCGAGTTCAACCGCGTGCTGCAAGATGGCGTCTTTTTCACCCTGGAGCGTCTCTATGGTGTGACCCTCAAGCCGCGCCCCGACTTGCCTGTCTACCATGAAGATGTGAAGGCCTACGAGATGTTTGACGCCGACGGCAGCTCGATGGCGATCTTCTACGCCGACTACTTTGCCCGCGAAGGCAAGCGCGGCGGCGCCTGGATGAGCTCCTTCGTGACTCAGTCTAAGCTGCTAAACCAGAAGCCTGTGGTGGTCAACGTGATGAACATCAAGAAGGCGCCAGAGGGTGAGCCGACCTTCGTCAGCTACGACGAAGTGACCACCATGTTCCACGAGATGGGCCATGGCACCCACGGCATGTTCTCTAAGGTGACCTACCCTAGCCTGTCGGGCACGGCCGTGTCCCGCGACTTTGTGGAGTTCCCCTCGACCTTCGAAGAAGATTGGGCGGCCCACCCCGAGGTGCTGGCCAACTACGCCAAGCACTATGAGACAGGCGAGGTGATCCCCGCTGAGCTGCTACAGAAACTGCTGAAATCACGCAGCTTTAACCAAGGCTTCGACACCTTGGAATATATGGCGGCGGCCCTGGTGGATCTCGAGTGGCACTCACTGAGCGCCGACACTCCGATGCAGGATGTGGCCGAGTTCGAAGCCAAGGCACTTAAGAAACACGGCATCAATATCGCCGCCGTGCCGCCACGCTACAAGTCGACCTACTTCGCCCACGCCTTCCCGGGTGGCTATTCGGCCAGCTACTACGCCTACATGTGGAGTGAGATCCTGGCGGCCGACGCCTTCGCCTATGTGCAGACCCAGGGCGGCCTCAACCGCGAAATAGGTATGAAGTATCGCAAGACCATCCGCGAGGTGGGTAACAGCGTGCCGCCGATGGAAGCCTACAAGGCCTTCCGTGGTCAGGCACCGACCACTGATGCCCTGCTTCAGCGCCGTGGCCTCAACTAATTCCCGCCTCAACTCACTCCCCAGTAATGGGGAGTCACCCATAAAAAATGCCACTCGATGAGCGGCATTTTTATATCAATTGAACCTTGATTTGGCGTAGCTGAATTAAGCCGGGCGATTGGCCTTATGGCGCAGCACCAAAACGCTCACGACAAACAGCGTACTACAGGCCGCCAGACCGGCCCCCACAGATTCGGTAAAGCCCAGCACGGTATAACCCACCAAACTGATCCCCGCCACGATAAGGGCATAGGGCAGCTGAGTCAGCACATGGTCTATGTGGTGACAGTTGGCACCGGTAGAGGACAAGATGGTGGTATCCGAGATAGGCGAGCAGTGATCGCCAAACACGGCGCCCGCCAGCACAGAGGCCAGCATAGGCAACATCATGTTGGTATGGGTGCCCATGGCCATGTCGGCGGCGATTGGCAGCATGATGCCGAAGGTGCCCCAGCTGGTGCCAGTGGAGAAGGCGGTCAGGCCCGCCAGCACGAACAGTACGGCTGGCAGCAGCGCGAAGGGAATATTACCCGTCGCCAGGCTGGCCATATATTTACCCGTCTCCATCTGGCCTATCACACCTGCGATGGTCCAGGCGAACAGCAGAATATAGATGGCGGGCAGCATAGAGCGGGCACCGGCAATTACGCCTTTAAGAATAAGCGCCTTATCCAGTCCCTGACTGACCACCAATACCAAGGTCGCAGCCAGGCCAACCACGGCGCCGAAGAAGAGCGATGAGGCAACGTCTGTCTTCTCGAAGGCACCAATGACACTAAAGGGCAGGTTCTCCGCCGCAAGGGCATCGGCACCGCTAGCTATCATGAAGTAGATGGTGGCAAACACCAGCACAGTAATAGGCAGGAACAGGCCTAAGATCTTGCCTGAATCGGCCTCGGGCAGGTCGCTGTTAGCTCCTGGCGGCAGGCCCTTGGCCTCGTCATACAGATTGCCCTTCTGGGCATTGAGCTCATGCTGGCGCATGGGTCCCACATCCAGCCCCATGAAGGCTACGCAAAGCAGCAACACCAGGGCGAAGATGGCATAGAAGTTCATCGGGATCATCTGGATAAACACGCTCAGATGACCGCTGTCGGTGAAACCGTGGGCGGTGAGTATGCCGCCGATCAGCGCGATGATGTAGGCGCCCCAGCTAGAGACGGGCGAGATCACACAGATAGGCGCGGCAGTTGAGTCCAGCAGGTAAGCCAGTTTGCTGCGCGAAATATAGTATCTGTCGGTGAGGGGTCTGGCGACACTGCCCACCACCAGACTATTGAAGTAATCATCGATAAAGACCACGCAGCCCAGGAACATGGTAAGCAGCTTGGCATCACGCTTGTTGCGAATATGCTGGCGCGCCCAATCGGCAAAGGCCTTGGCGGCGCCGCTGACGGTGATCAGGGCGGTGATCATCCCAAGTAGAATCAAGAAGCCCAGCAGATAAACGTTCCAGCTGTTTAGGGCGCCATCATCCCAAAACAGGCCCACCACCTGCTGTCCCAAGTATTGACCCATATCCAACGGTGAAAAGTCGGCAATTAACAGTGCCCCCAGGAGGATCCCCACACCGAGTGAGAGCAGGACGCGGCGGGTAAAGATCGCCAGCAGAATCGCTACCACGGGCGGCAGCAAAGAAAGTGCCGAATCGGCATAACTCAAAGTTGTCATTGTAAAATTTTGTCTTCGTTAAAATACGAATGGAGGGCAACTGAACTGGTGGGATATAGCATGAGATATTACACCTGTCCTATCAGTAGCGCTCCATAGTGATACCCATTCTCGGTATACCTTCCACTTATCAATCCAGATAAGAAGCACTATGGCAGTGCTGCCTCTATTCGATGACAGCCCCAGCGGCAAGCCTTGATCAACTCCACCACTTCGGCACCAAATCCTTTCATATTCGCTTAACGGCATCACCCTAACGAATACTACTGATATTTAATGCACCTCTACGTCTCAGGACGCCTGCCAATGTCACTATCGGCAAACGTGAGGCACATAAAAACACAAGCGGCTTTAAGGACGCTACCTCAAAGCCGCTCCATGTGATCTATATCACACTAAATTTTAGATGAACACCAAAGTGCTCACCAAGCATTTACATTTTATTAAAGAAGTTCGAGTAGCTTAGGCACTGCCTCGAACAGATCCGCTTCCAGACCATAGTCGGCTACCTGGAAGATAGGCGCCTCTGGATCTTTGTTGATCGCCACGATCACCTTAGAATCTTTCATCCCCGCAAGGTGCTGGATGGCACCCGAGATACCCACGGCGATATAGAGATCCGGCGCGACAATCTTACCCGTCTGACCAACCTGTAGATCGTTCGGCACGTAACCGGCATCGACCGCGGCGCGCGATGCACCCAGTGCCCCGCCCAGCTTATCGGCTAACTGCTCGAGAATCGCGAAATTCTCGGCGCTGCCCATGGCGCGGCCACCTGAAACCACCACAGAGGCGGCGCCTAGATCTGGACGCTCTGACACTGACAGTGTCTGAGTTACAAACTCAACATCGCCGCTGTATTCGTTGTCCAGGGTCTGCACCGAGGCGCTACCGTCCTGGGCTACCGCATCGAAGGCGCTGGCACGAACCGTCATCACCTTGATGTTGTCAAGGCTCTGAACCGTCGCCATGGCGCTACCGGCATAGATAGGACGCACGAAGGTGTCTTCGCTCACCACTTCGACCACTTCAGAAAGCTGCGCCACATCCAGAAGCGCCGCCACACGAGGCAGCACATCTTTACCTACGCTTGAAGCCGCAGCCAGGATGTGTTGATACTCGCTGGCCACTGAGACGATCAGCTGTGACAGGTTTTCGGCGATGGCGTTGGCATAAACGCCGCTATCGGCAACCAGTACCTGACGTACACCGGCAAGCTGCTTGGCGCTTTCGGCCGCGGCGCCACAGTTATGACCGGCTACCAGCACATCGACTTCGCTGCCGATAGCCTGGGCACAAGCCACAACCTTGGCGGTATCGAGTTTTAAAGTCGCATTATCATGTTCTGCTATTACTAGAATCGCCATTTAGATCACCTTCGCTTCATTCTTTAGCTTTTCCACCAGCTCCTCAACAGAAGCCACCATAATACCCGCTTGACGCTCGGCAGGCGGTGTCACCTTGAGCACCTTCTGGTGCTGTTTCAGGGTCACGCCCAGGCTGTCTACCGTCACGGTATCGAGCGGCTTACGTTTCGCCTTCATGATGTTAGGTAATTTGGCATAGCGAGGCTCATTCAGACGCAGGTCTGTGGTGACAATCGCAGGCAGTGGCATCTTAAGGGTCTGCAGGCCGCCGTCGATTTCACGGGTCACCACAAGTTGTTCGCCCTCAACCTTCACCTCAGAGGCAAAGGTAGCCTGAGGCAGTCCAGCCAACGCCGCCAGCATCTGGCCAGTCTGGTTATTGTCGCCATCGATTGATTGCTTACCCAGCATGATCAGCTGAGCCTGTTCATTGGCTTGAATCGCATTAAGGATCTTTGCAATAGAAAGCGGCGCAAGCTCTTCGTCGGTTTCAACATGAATACCGCGGTCGGCGCCCAGCGCCATCGCCGTACGTAGCTGCTCTTGCGACGCCTTAGGCCCTATGGTTGCTACCACAATCTCGGTCGCAATACCTGCTTCTTTCAAACGTACCGCTTCTTCTACAGCAATCTCACAAAATGGGTTAATGGCCATCTTCAGATTTGCGGTATCGACATTTGTATTGTCAGCGTTAACCCTGACCTTCACATTAGCATCGACGACGCGTTTAACTGGCACCAATACTTTCATAAGGCTTCCTTCTTACGTCTTTATTCTGGATAACAAATAGTGCATAGCGAAACTATCACCAACTTATGCCACTTTACGTGCTGTTGACGTTAACGTCAACAGGAAGTCATCAGCATCTTTGTATCAGATCAAAAACAGCGTGTTTAGTGGGAAGTGAAGGGTCAAAAAGGGGCGAAAATAGAAAAGCTGAAATAAAATTTACATTAAAGCGTCAAATATTCATTTAATTCGTTTGATAAAACCTTTTTTAGTTTCTATTATTAGCCCTGTAATCCTATTTACTATTTTATTTTTAAGCAGGACATAATTAATATGAGCGAATTTCTAGATATATTGACGCATGGTCGTCGCTTTAAAGCTGCTGTTAAAGATTTGTCGGTAGAAGATTTAAAAGATGTAGCGGTTAAGCTTGAAAAAATCATCACCGAGAAAGAGAAGCAAGCAGAAGAAGAAAGCGCGGTTATGGCCGAGCGCAATGCAAAGATAGAAGAGATTCGCCAACAAATGGAAGCTGTTGGTTTATCAATTGACGATTTAGGTACAGTGGCTGCTAAGCCAGCTCCTAAAAAACGTGCTCCACGCCCACCAAAATATAAAATTGAAGTGAATGGCGAAACGATCACTTGGACGGGTCAGGGTCGCACACCAACCGTATTTAAGAATGAATTAGATAAGGGTCGTTCACTCGAAGACTTCCTTATCTAAGCCTAAGCGCCCCACTTAGGGCGTCGCACGCAAAAGCCAACCTCAAGGTTGGCTTTTTTATTTCTACTCTTTATTTGATTAAGCGCGTTTTGCCCTTTATGTCGCTCATATGCCTTGGCCATGTCTAGAGTATTTTATCTATCCTTATTTAGGTCATTCATTTAGGTCACTCTTCCGGGCATTATTCCTTGCTACTATTCCCGTTAAAGTTAGTCAATCAATAGCCTATCCTTTCGGATAACACCTGCCCTATGGTTTGACATAAACCGATACAGTTCCGCCCTTGGAAATTGTTCATGATATGGGATAATCTTGGGCTACTTTTGATCCCAGCCAATAATAATTAAACTCTATGCGAATCCATTTTCTCTCTGTGAGCGCGAGTCTGGCGGCCTGTCTCTTGGCGAGTCCGTCCGCGATAGCGAATTCTCAATTAACTGATAACACGCCAAAATTAACGGCGCTGTCCCACGCCACCCTGATGATCGCCCCCGGCGAAACCAAGCAGGATGCCACACTGTTAATTGAAGATAATAAAATTAAAGCCATTATCCCCAACGACAAAATACCCGAGGATGCCTATGTCATCGACATGACGGGTAAGTTGATATATCCCGGCTTTATCGATCCCTACACCAATTACGGTATCGACTTTAAATATGACCAGCAGAAAGTGGCTCGCCCGGTATATGAAATTAAGCGTATCGGTGGCAACGCCGATAATGGTGCCGTGCACGCAGAGAAAGAGTGGTTTAACTATATTTATCCCGACCAGGAAGCGGCGAAGCAATGGATAGATAATGGATTTACCAGCGTACAAACCGGCATGTTGGATGGGATATTCAGAGGCCGGGCGGCGACTGTCTCGCTGGCGCCGTTAAAAGCCAATGACATTATTTATCGCGCAAAATCCAGCCACCTGCTCGCCTTCGATAAAGGCAGTTCGATTCAGGATTATCCCAACTCCTTGATGGGTAGCATCGCCCTTATTCGGCAAACTCTGGCCGATGCCAACTGGTATCAGGCCAATATCGATAAAGCCGACTCGGCCACCCAAGAGAAGAACATAGAGTTTAATATCGCGCTCGAACGCCTGGGTGATATAAGCAAGGGCCCTACGGTATTTGAAACCAAGAATTTAAATAACTTACTGCGCGCCGCTCACTTATTAAACGAGTTTAAATTGCCGGCGACTCTGGTCGGCAGTGGCCGAGAATATGCGCGAATCGATGAGGTGAAAGCCAGTGGCTTTAGCATAATTGCGCCGCTCAATTTTCCTGCGGCGCCCAATATTAAAGATGGCGATAAAGAGCGAGAGATAAGCCTGGCTCATCTGCGACACTGGGAGCGCGCGCCGAGTAATCCTCACGCACTGGAAACCGCCGGTATTCCCTTTGCCTTTACCCAACATGGCATCAAGGCCGACGCCTTCTGGCCTAGACTCAGACAGGCGGTCAAGCAGGGGCTTAGCCAAGAAACCGCACTGGCGGCGCTCACCACAGAGGCGGCAGAAATTGCCGGCATCTCGGCCTTCAGCGGTAAGCTGAAACCCGGCTTCATGGCAGATCTTGTGGTCACAGACGGTGACATCTTTACCCAAGGCAAGATAGTCAGCGTCTGGCTGCAGGGCAGCGAGACCCAAAAGGTACCCCGCGACAGACACTGGCTAAGCCAGGGCTATCAGTTGACCCTGGGCGAACTCACCCTAGATCTGGACTTAGTCGATGACGACAAGCTGAGCGGCACCCTGGCCAGCGGCGAGCAGGAGATCAAACTTAGCGATCTTAGATATGCCAAGGAGCGTCTCACCTTTAATGCCGATCTCGGCGAGGCGGGTTACCCTGGCATCAGCCGTTTCACCCTCTGGTTCGACGCCCAGGGTATTCACGGCCGCATGCTGGACAAGGGCAATCGCCAACACCCCATAGCTGGTGTGGTGATAGCAAAAGAAACAGCCCCAGAAGATAAAGAGAGCGAGTCACCAGCCCCAGAACTTATCTCTAAGCTGACCAAACCCAACACCGCCTATGGCATCGCTAAGCAGCCCAATGCTGAGCGCCTGCATATCAAGAATGCCACCCTGTGGACCTCGAGCGAGCAAGGGGTACTGGAAGGCTATGATCTGCTTATCCGCGACGGCCGTATCGAAAAGATAGGCCAATCCCTCAAGACGCCATCTGGCTACCAAACCCTGGATGCCAGGGGTAAACACCTAAGCGCGGGTATTATCGACGAGCATTCTCACATCGCCCTTAACGGCGGCACCAACGAAGATACCGACGCCGTCACCGCCGAGGTACGTATCGGCGATGTGATCAACCCAGACGATATCGCCATCTACCGCGCTCTGGCGGGCGGGGTGACCACGGCGCAGATCCTCCACGGCAGCGCCAACCCCATAGGTGGTCAAGCCCAGGTGATCCAGATGCGCTGGGGCGAGAGCGCCGAGGCGATGAAACTCAAACAGGCCCCCGCCAGCATCAAGTTTGCCCTGGGGGAAAACGTCAAGCAGGCCAACTGGGGCGACAACTACAACCGCCGTTTCCCCCAGAGCCGCATCGGGGTAAAGTCGCTGTTTGAGGAGGCCTTCAACGAGGCACTCGCCTACGAGAAAGCCCTGGCAGACTATGATCGCCTACGCAGCAGTCAGCAACGCAAGCAGGTAGCGCCCAAGCCAAACTATCGACTCGAGGCGGTAGCCGAGGTGCTACGTGGCGATCGTCAGGTACACATTCACTCCTATGTGCAATCTGAGATCTTGATGTTCCTGCGCCTCGCCGAGGCGTACAAGTTTAAGGTCGGCACCTTCACCCATATCCTAGAGGGCTACAAGGTGGCCGAGGAGATGGCTAAGCATGGCACCTACGCCTCCACCTTCTCCGACTGGTGGGCCTACAAGTTCGAGGTCTATGATGCTATTCCGCAAAACACCTGTCTGATGCACAACAAGGGGGTGCTCACCAGCATCAACTCGGACGACTATGAGATGCAGAGACGCCTCAACCAGGAGGCCGCGAAATCCATGATGTATTGCGACATGTCGCCAACAGACGCCTGGAACATGGTCACCATCAACCCGGCCAAACAGCTGGGGATCGACCAGCTGACTGGCTCATTGGAGGAAGGCAAGCAGGCCGACCTGGTGCTCTGGAGCGACTCTCCCCTCTCCGTCTATGCCAAGGTGGAGAACACCTGGGTGGGAGGTCGTCGCTACTTCGACCGCCAGCAGGATAAACAGGCGCAACATGAGGTGGAGCAGGAGCGCGCCGCGCTGATCCAGGCGGTGTTGACCCGGGATAAACCCGAGGTCCCCGGCGAGACGCCAGAAGAGAAGAGCGAGCCCCAGTGGCACTGCGATACCCACTACAATGCCTGGGGCAATACAGCCCTAAGCGAAACAAAAACCAAAAACAGCGCCCACAACCACGCATTCATGGAGGCATTCTAATGAAGCAGACACTCTTTGCCCTTAGCCTAGGCCTCTTCTCCTGTGCTGCCCTTGCCCACGACATGGTACCGGCCAGCGCCCAGAGCCAGCCGATACTGATCCACAACGCCCGGGTGCACACCGCCCTTAACGGCGTGCTGGATGCTACCGACGTACTGTTCGACAAGGGCAAGATAGTCGCCATAGGTCAACAGCTCTCACAAGAGGGTGCCAAGGTGATCGATGCCAGCGGGCAAGATCTCTACCCAGGGCTTATCGCGCTGGACACCTCTATCGGCATCGTCGAGGTGGAGATGATGCGCGCCAGCAACGACGCCTTCGAGGTGGGTGACAGTAACCCGCAGCTGCTGGCCGTCAGTGCCTTCAATCCCGACTCAGAGCTGATCCCAACCATCAGGGTCAACGGTATCACCCATGCCCAGGTGGTGCCCCAGGGCGATGCCCTGGCCGGTCAATCCTCTCTGGTCTCCCTCGACAGCTGGACCATAGAAGATGCTCTGGTAAGTACCGCGCCCCAGTTCCATCTCTACTGGCCCGCCATTCGTTATCTCTCCAAAGATAAAGAGGTCGCCGCCAAGCAGCTCAAGGCGCGGGATGAACAGATGACCCGATTAGCCGAGCAGCTCGAAGATGGCTACCGCTACTATCTGGCGGACAAGGCAGGAACTGTGCAGAAGCTGGATAACCGCTGGCAGGCGGCGCTTCCCCTGTATCAAGGCAAGGCGAGCCTGTTTATCCACGCCAATCGCAGCGAAGAGATAGAGCGCGCCATCGCCATGACCCGCCCCTACGGCTTCAAGCTGGTGTTTGTCGGCGGCTATGACGCCTGGCGCCTGGCGGAGCAACTGGGTGAGATCGGCGCTTCGGTGATCTACAACCGCACCCTCAGCCTGCCGCTGCGCAAGGATGAGCCGGTAGAGATGAGCTTTAAGATCCCAGCCCTGCTGAAACAGGCGGGCGTGCCCTTCGCCATCGGCTTTAGCGGCGACTGGAACGCCCGTAACCTGCCCTTTGCGGCCGGTCAGGCGGCGGCCTATGGCCTGAGTAAGGAAGAGGCGCTTAAGAGCATCACCCTAGATGCGGCCAAGATCTTAGGCGTGGATGACATGGGCGCCATCGCCGTGGGCTACCGCGCCAACCTGGTGCTCTCCAAGGGCGACATTCTCGATCCCGCCACGAGCAAGATAGATGCTGTGTTTATCGACGGTCGCCAAATAGATCTCAATAATCGCCAACAACAACTTTATCAAAAGTACCTAAAGCGTTAGACTTTTGCTTCTAAACGACTCAAAACTGGCCGGTTATTGGCCAGTTTTGAGCTCTCTTCCTAATACAGGCCCAAATCATGACTAATTCCGACCTGACCACTGCTCTGAAAATGGCTCCTAAGTCTGTCCTGCTGATCTCTGCCCTGCTGCTCGGTGGCTGTGCAGGCGAATACACCTTCAACAGCAATTTAGATGGTCAGGCCATCGACGACTACTTCAAGGCCGGTGAGGTCCAGCTGTTTCAAGAGACTCAACCCAAGGGGCCTTATGAGCTCAAGGGAATGGTCGAGGGTGAATCTTGTCAGGAGCGCGCCCAGGATGTGCCGGCATCGGTAAGCGAGGCCCGCACCATGGCCCGCCGCGCCGCCGCCGATAAAGGCGCCAACGGGCTGATCATCAAGCGCTGCGCCCTCATCGAAGAGCCGAGCAAGGCCTGTGTTAGCCAAGCCCTGTGTGTCGGTCAGGCCATATTGTTGCCCACCACAGAAAACTAGTTATAGCGCCCTGCGTAATAGCGTGAACATAAGTCTTTACCATGACACTCAAGCGTGAAATTGAGGCGGTGGCCATCTGCCGCACTCCCTATAAGCAGAAATTTGGTATTCCCAGACAGCCGGGGCTGGTCACCGCCGCCCGCGGCTTTGTCGAGCTGCAGCCTCCCTATAACCATATCGATACCGTGCGTGGCCTGTCCCAGTACTCTCACATCTGGCTGCTGTTTACCTTCCATGAAAACCTGAGCCAAGGCTGGAAGACCACGGTCAGGCCGCCGCGCCTGGGCGGCAACGAGAAGCTGGGGGTATTTGCCACCCGCTCTACCTTCCGCCCCAACGGCATAGGCCAGTCTGTGGTTAAGCTGCACGCCATCCACCAGCGTAAGGGCAAGGTGGAGCTCGAGATCTCCGCCATGGATCTGCTAGACGGCACGCCAATTCTGGATATCAAGCCTTACATCCCCTTCTCCGACGCCATCGAGGGAGCCATCGGCGGCATCGCCCACGAGGCGCCGGTGCTGATCGATGTGCGCTTTAGCGATGCGGTACTGGGTCAGCTAGACAAGCTTTCCAAGGACAAGTACCCCAACCTCAAGGCCATCATCGAAGGGGTGCTGGCACAGGATCCCCGCCCAGCCTACAAGAAGGCCAAGGAAGATCCTAAGCATTATCAGGTCGCCCTCTATGATCTGGACATCCTCTGGCATGTGGATGAGACTGGCATCTTGGTCGATGCCGTGCGCCCGGTGCAGCCCGACGCGCTTAGGGAAACAGATTAATCATGCAGGCCCCATTAGATAGCCAGGTGGACTACCGTGAGCAACATAAGCAGCGCCTGGCCTACATGCCCTGGCTCTACTTCTCCTTAAAGCCCAAACATCTGGTCTGGGCCAAGCCCTGGCAGGATGAGGTGCAGCAAGCACTGATGAGCGTTGAAACCGTGAGCATAGGCAAGGAGTGCTTTATCGCTCCCCAGGCGAAACTGTTTGCCGAGCCGGGCCGGGATATCCTAATCGGTGATCGCTGCATGATCGCCGCCGACAGCTTTCTGCACGGCCCCATCGTCATGGGTAACGAGGTGGCTATCAACCATGGCTGCTCCCTGGACGGCGGGCGCGGCAGGATAGTGATTGGCGATCAGACCCGCATCGCCAACAATGTCACCATCTACGCCTTCAACCACGGCATGCACCCGGACACGCCTATCTATCAGCAGAGCAGTCAGTCGAAGGGGATCGTCATAGGCAGAGATGTGTGGATCGGCGCCCAGGCGGGGATAGTCGATGGGGTGACCATAGGTGACTGCGCCGTGATCGGCATGGGCTGTATCGTCACCAAAGATGTGCCCGACTACGCCATCGTCGCCGGTAATCCAGCCCGCATCATAGGCGACAGGCGCGATAAGAAATAAACGGCCGCACTATTTAGTCGTACCATCTCCATGGATCAGCTTACCGGTACCATGGAAAATCACGTTAACGACTCCGCCGCCTAAGTCCTTATCTTCCACGCGATTATCCGGGTTATTGGGCCGCGACTCGGCGCTTTTCTTAACCCCATCGTAGAAGGCCTGATCGAGAGATTTATTACTGGCGCAGCCGCTCATAATTCCTAAGCTGACACTTGCCATCAGCACGATTATTGTAGCCTTCATCGTCTTTTCCTTACCCCAAGTGACTTTCATCGTCATTACCTGAATCCACTAACATGAATAGCACCAAACAATGGCAAACCTACATTTACCAATAGCTTAAAGCTAAAGCAGATTTTTTTAACAAGCAAACAAACTTAACAGATCTTTGCCCCGCCATCGCTCCCCTCTTGCATCAACCTTTCTGATGCACATATGATGACTATACCAATCGTAGTAAATAACTGAACATGCTAGCTTGTTAAAACGTCCGATAACGGCGTTATTATTTTTGATTGTAGAATAACTACTTATCGAAAAATCATGCCTTGTTCTCGACCGTTTTTCCTACGCTACTTCTGATCACTTACTTACCCTGATTGGTATTAATCGTTTGCCATTACCCATGGCGGCGAGCACCAGATAATAAAACAAACATCACAAAAGGAAGTCGTCTGTGAATACCCCACGCCTCTTGGGCTTACTCGGCCTGTTGCTCCTACCGGCCGCCAGTGCCGCCCCCTTCGTCTTTGACCAACAAAGCTACCGCCAGGATGTTAAAACCCTCGCCAGCGATGAGTTTGAGGGCCGCGGCCCCCTCTCACAGGGCGAGACCCTCACGGTGGAATATCTGGAGAATGCCTTCAAGAAGATGGGGTTGGCACCAGGTTTTGGCGACAGCTATCGCCAGAGCGTGCCCATGGCCAAGATCACCGCCGATCAGAATATGCAGCTAAAAGTAGGCAAGCTGGTGTTTAACAACGGCAGCGACTTTACCGCCCGCACCGAGCAGATCCAGCCGAGCATCAAGCTGGATAACAGCGAAATCGTCTTCGTCGGCTATGGCATCAACGCCCCCGAATACGGCTGGAACGACTACGCGGGTATCGATGTGAAAGGCAAGACGGTGATCCTCATGGTCAATGACCCAGGCTTTGCCACTCAAGACCCAGAGGTATTTAAGGGCAACGCCATGACCTACTATGGCCGCTGGACCTATAAATATGAAGAGGCCGCCAGACAAGGGGCCAAGGCGGTATTTATCATCCATGAAACCGCTCCCGCCGCCTATGGCTGGAACGTGGTGCAAAACAGCAACACCAACACCAAGTACACCCTGGTGGACAAGGAAAAGAACCGCTCACACATAGGCGTCATGGGCTGGATCCAACACGAGGTGGCGCAGAAGATCTTCACCGCCGCGGGCCTGGATTACGACAAGCTCAAACTCACCGCCGCCAAGCTAGGCTTTAAGTCGCGATCGCTGAAACTCAAGGCCAATCTGGAGGTGAAAAACGATATCGAGCTGGCCACCTCCTATAACGTTGCAGGTCTGCTGCCTGGCAAGACGCGCCCAGACGAGTGGCTGGTGATGCACGCCCACTGGGATCACCTGGGTAAGACTGTCCATGAAGATCAGACCCGCATCTACAACGGCGCGGTAGACAACGCCTCGGGCGTGGCCGGGGTACTGCAGCTGGCACGTCACTTCAAGGAGCTTAGCGCTACTCAGCCGCCTGCGCGCTCCATGCTGTTCAGCGCCTTCACCGCCGAGGAAACCGGCCTCATCGGCGCCCAGTATTTCGCCGAAAACCCGCCTGTGCCCACCAAGCAGCTGGTCGCCTTCCTCAACATAGACGGCATGAATGTCGGCAAGGGAGTGGATTACATACTGCGTTATGGTGAAGGGGTCTCAGAGCTGGAAAACTACCTGGACAACGCCGCCAAGGCCCAAGGGCGTTGGGTCAAGGCCGATCCGCGGCCGCAAAATGGCCTGATGTTCCGCTCGGATCATTTCGCCCTGGCCAAACAGGGGGTGCCCGGTCTGATGTTTATGAGTCTGGGAGATACCGACCCTGATTATATCGCCCACAAGTATCATCAGGGCGCCGATGATTATGACCCAAGTTGGACACTCGGTGGCGTCGAGCAAGATTTGGCGCTCATCAGCGACATTCTGGAGAAGCTGGCCAACAATAACGACTGGCCAAAGTGGCTCGAGGCGTCAGATTTTAAGACCCGTCGCGCCCAGGATGGCCGCTAGCCATAGCCGTGATACTTACCGACAAAAGGAGGCTGCAGCCTCCTTTTTCATATTGTTTTTATTCAATAAAAACCTAATTTCACCTTTCTATCTATCCCCCACTGTCAACTTAGTTCTTTAGTCTATAAACGCCATTCTTTGCTTGTGAGAAACCTCACACTTTGAGTAGTGTGTCCTCAGACCGCTATCGACACACCCTATGCACGGAGGCTCTATGTCTGCTGTAACGACATTTGCAACTGAGAACCAATTTCCCCTACAACTGAGCCAATTTGACGGCGACACCAGCACGCCGCTCATCGAACAAACCATAGGCGACTACCTGGATCAGATGGCCGCCAGCCACCCCGACCAACTCGCCATCGTCATGCATCATCAAGGGATCCGCTGGAGCTATCAGGAATATCAGTCCCACATCGACGAACTGGCCGCCGGCCTGCTGGCCATAGGCATCAAGCCCGGCGATCGCGTCGGTATCTGGTCGCCCAATAACATCGAGTGGTGTCTGACCCAGTTTGCCACCGCCAAGATAGGCGCCATCATGGTGTGCATCAACCCGGCCTATCGCCCCGAGGAGCTGCAATATGCCCTCAACAACGTGGGCTGCCGCGCCATCATCTGCGCCGAGAAATTTAAGTCCAGCCACTACCTCTCTATGCTCTACGAGCTGGCCCCGGAGCTAAAGCAGTGCCTGCCGGGACAGCTTGAATCAGCCAACCTGCCGAGCCTGGAGTTTGTGATCCGCATGGGCGATGAAGCTTCGCCCGGCATGCTCAACTTCAACCATCTCAAGCGTCCGCTCACCGAGAGCGATCGCAAGGCGCTCAAAGATACGGCCGCGCAGCTCTCCCCCTTCGATGCCATCAATATCCAGTTTACTTCGGGCACTACCGGCAGCCCCAAGGGCGCGACCCTGAGCCATCACAACATCTTGAACAACGGCCTGCTGGTCGCCAAGGCGATGCGCCTTGGGCTGGAAGATAGACTCTGTATTCCCGTGCCCCTGTATCACTGCTTCGGCATGGTGCTGGGTAACCTCTCCTGCATCTCTGTGGGCGCCTCGGCCATCTACCCAAGCGACTCATTCGATCCCCTCACCACCCTAGAAGTCGTCGAGGCCGAGCGCTGCACCGCGCTGCATGGGGTTCCCACCATGTTTATCGCCCAGCTGGAGCATCCAGAATTTAAGCGCTTCGATCTCAGCTCGCTGCGCACCGGCGTGATGGCTGGCGCCACCTGCCCCGAAGAGGTGATGCGCAGGGTGCAAGATCTCATGTACATGAAAGAGGTGCTGATAGGCTATGGCCAGACGGAATGTAGCCCCATCAACAACATGACGGAGATCGGCTCATCACTGGAGAAACGCGTCACCACGGTCGGCCGCGCCCTGGCCCACACCCAGGTGAAGATAGTCGATGAGTTTGGCGAAGTGCTCCCCGTCGGCCAACCCGGTGAGGTGTGCAGCCGCGGGTACTGCGTGATGCAGTTCTACTGGAACGACGCCGAGAAGACCGCCGCCACCATAGACAGCGAAGGCTGGCTCCACTCAGGCGATCTGGGTGAGATGGACAGCGAAGGCTATGTAAAAATTGTCGGCCGCATCAAGGATATGATCATCCGCGGCGGCGAAAACATCTACCCAAGAGAGATCGAAGAGAAGCTCTACACCCACCCAGACGTGCAGGATGCCGCCATCTTCGGTGTGAAGAGCGAGAAATATGGTGAAGAGGTGTGCGCCTGGATCAAGGTGCAACCAGGCGCCAGCGTTACCGAGGAGGAGATACGTCACTTCCTCACCGAGAAATTTGCCTACTTTAAGGTCCCGAGATACATCAAGTTCGTCGAGCAGTATCCCATGACGGTGACCGGTAAGATCCAGAAGTTCAAGATGCGCGAGATGATGTATCAGGAGCTGTATGAGGCGATCAACTGCAACTAGCGATCCCAGCTAGCCCTTCGCCAGCCTGTTCCCTAAATAGGCTGGCATTTTTTTGCCCGGCATCAGGTGCCTAGCATCAATTTAAAAGGCTGATTTAAAAGGCTGATTTTAGAGGCTGATATCAGAGGCTCAGCAGCTGGGCGCCCACCTTCTCTACCCGCTTCTCGTTGCGGCTGATCACATAGCCCTGGTCGATATAGTCGTCGATACAGGCTTGATACTTGCTGTCTGACAGGCTGTCGCCAAAGCCAAGCCCGGTCCAATTCACCTCGCACTGCACCGTCTCCCCCTTGTCGTTACTCAGGGTCGCCTTCTGATAGGTGGTCTCGAGCTTAGGCATCACAAACAAGGCCCCAAGGGTCAGTCCGATGACGATAATAAATTTTGCTTTCATGGCTATCCTTAAATAACTGTCCTTAAATAAACGCGCTTAATACAACGGCCTAAATAACTGTCCTTAAATAACTGCCCTAAAATAACGGCCTAAAATAGCTGGCCTTAATGACAGGTAACTAGCGCCTGCTCTTTCCGGCGCCATAGGCCGGACGAGGCTCACGCTAGCTGTATCCTGACATCACGGGCACCGGCGCTCAGGCCAAGCTCCATCAGGCAGCGCTCCTCGACCTCAGACAGGCCGCCCTCACACATGGCCATAGGTTGGATGATGAGTGTTGGCCGCTTAAACAGACCAATGCAGCCCAGCTCTTTCAGGCCTTGCTTGAGGCACTGCTCGGCAGGGGAAAAATTGCCCACCAGCAAACGCCGGGTGGTAAAAGGCGTACTCGGCGACAGGGCCGTTTGCCGCTCGCCATGACTCACCACGATACGGTCGGGATAGATCTGTGCGATCACTTCCATGTAACTGTTTACCTTTAAGCTGACAGTAGCTTATTACGAAAAACCCAATACTTTACGCGATTTATCCCTGTTGATCACTAGGGGTTGTTTATGTTTAAGGTTAAATTCTGTTTAATCTCAGCGCGATTTGCTCACGAGCCGAGCAATGAAGTGGCCAGTGAAGAAAGTAGTGAGGTGGCTAATGTTGTGAATAGTGCGATAGCCAACAGGATGCAATGAGTGAGGTCAATTGCGCACGAACTGCACGCGATAACGCACAATAATCCTGAGCGCGTTACCTGCCCCTTGCCCCCCCTTTTATCGGCTCTTTCTAAAGGCTTATCACTCGTTTGGGCAGAAGAACTGCACCACGCTAGCCCTACCCTGTATGAATCGTCAACACATTGCCACAAAAGCAAACAGCAGAGGTCTGAAGCCGCCTGCTTACCGACATAAATCTCCCGCGGCTACTGGCCAACAAACTAGGTGACATCAAACGTCAGGGTGCTAAAATGTCGACCTATTTCATCACACAACTGGATATTGGGAATGCGAGTTAGCAAGTACCTGCTTTCAACACAAAAAGAGACCCCAGCAAACGCTGAGGTGGTCAGTCATCAATTAATGCTGCGCGCCGGCATGATACGTCGTAACGCTTCTGGCCTATACAGCTGGTTGCCGTCGGGCTTACGTGTGCTGCGCAAGGTCGAAGCGATCGTTCGCGAAGAGATGAACAATGCAGGTGCTGTTGAGATCTTGATGCCCATGGTGCAACCGGCAGACCTTTGGGTTGAAACCGGCCGTTGGGAGAAATTTGGCCCAGAGCTGCTACGTTTCCAAGACAGACACAACCGCGACTTCGTACTGGGCCCAACCCACGAAGAGGTGATCACCGACATCATTCGTAAAGAGGTTAGCTCTTACAAGCAGCTGCCGCTGAACCTGTATCAAATCCAGACCAAGTTCCGCGACGAGGTACGTCCCCGTTTCGGCGTGATGCGTTCACGCGAGTTCCTGATGAAAGATGCCTACTCTTTCCATCTTGATCAGGAAACCATGGATGATACCTATCAGGCCATGTACACCGCCTACAGCAACATCTTAGGCCGTATGGGTCTGGCCTTCCGTCCGGTATTGGCCGACACAGGTTCTATCGGTGGCAGCATGTCACACGAATTCCACGTGCTGGCCAACAGCGGTGAAGACCTGATCGCCTACTCGACCGAGAGCGACTACGCCGCCAACATCGAGAAGGCCGAGGCGCCAATGCCTACCGAGCCTCGTGGCGCCGCCACCATGGAAATGAGCGTTATCGACACGCCAAACGCCAAGACCATCGAAGAGTTGGTTGAGCAGCACGGTATCGCCATCGAGAAGACCATCAAGACCATTATCGTTAAGGGCGCCAGCGAAGAGGCACCTCTGGTAGCCGTGATCGTTCGTGGCGACCACGAGTTGAACGAAGTCAAAGTCGAGAAGCTCGATGCCGTACTGGCACCATTTGAGATGGCTGGTGAAGCCGAGATCCGCGACGCACTGGGTGCAGGCCCAGGCTCACTCGGCCCTGTTGGCATGACCATCCCTGTGTATGTGGATCACAGCGTCAACGTCATGAGCGACTTTGCCGCCGGTGCCAACAAAGACGGTAAGCACTATGTGGGCATCAACTGGGAACGCGACCTGCCACAGGCAGAGGTTGCCGACCTGCGTAACGTTATCGAAGGTGAGCCTAGCCCATGTGGCAAGGGCACCATCGGCCTGCTACGCGGCATCGAAGTGGGTCACATCTTCCAGCTGGGCACCAACTACTCGAAAGCCATGGGCGCCAGCGTACTGGACGAGAACGGCAAGGCACAGACACTGCTGATGGGTTGTTACGGTGTTGGCGTAAGCCGTATCGTGGCCGCAGCCATCGAGCAGAACCACGACGATCGTGGCATCATCTGGCCAGCCGCCATTGCACCGTTCAAGGTAGGTATCCTGCCGATGAACATGCACAAGTCACATCGCATCAAAGATATGGCCGAGAAGCTCTACAGCGATCTTTGTGATGCCGGCATCGAAGTCCTGTTCGACGACCGTAAAGAGCGTCCAGGCGTGATGTTTGCCGACATGGAACTGATAGGTCTGCCGCACGTTATCGTGATTGGCGAGCGCAACATAGACAACGGCGTGTTCGAGTACAAGAACCGTCGTACCGGCGAGAAACAAGAGATCCCATTCGAGGAGATCGTCGACTTCATCAAGTCTGCCAAGTAATAAGCGCAAGCTAACTTTTCAAATTAGCTGCTTACAAGAAAACGCCCGGTAACTGCCGGGCGTTTTTATTATCTATGAAAAAAATAACCAAGAGTTTTAGATATTAACGACTGACCTCGGGCACGTCTTCTCGCACCTTAAAGGTGCCTGGCGCCATGGCATTGACCAGAGATTTAAACAGCCCGCTCCAAAAGATAAGCAAGCCAAACCAGAAGTAGATTAGATAACTGGTTTGAAACTGACGTACCTTAGGCTTCATATATTTATAGGGAAGCAGAGTCTTATTCGCGGCTTTCAGCTGAAGTATCAGTCCAGCTTCATGCCAGATGGCGATCTTCTCCCCCACTTTAAGGCTTTGAGCTAGGCGATGACACTTGCTCGCACCGATATTGACGGCATAGAAGTTATCCTGAAAAGAGGTAATTTCCAGGTCATAAAAAGTCCCCCCCGTCTCCTCATCGATAACCTCGCTACTACGGCACTGGATAGCATCGATAGTGGTCGAATACTCATGCACGTCTGCCAAATCGGCCACATGATATTTAGGCAACACATAGGCGAAAACGACGAGGTTAACCATGAAAAATAAAAAGATAAACAAGTATCTGGAGCCCTTGGGACCATCCGATGGGAACTCAATAAAAACATCGTCCTCATCATCATAAAGCCAATCTGGCGGCCTTTGCCTGCTAGTGGCAACCTCGCCGGCGGCCCTTCTACGCTTTATCTCATCTGTGAGTTGTTGATACCTTTCTGGGTACTGCGCTTTATCTATGTTGTCGTTAACATCAAGCAGCTCATCCAAGGTACACTTCGAATAATCGACTGACACACTATCTCCCTTTACCAATTCCCTTTTCTATTTCCCTTGTCTAATTCCCTTTTCTATTTCCCTTTCTCCTGCCTATTGCCATGCTCTTTTGGCTTTTTCAGCAGCCTTTATCGAGCTTGGACCGAATAGCCCGAATAAACGCTCCTGGGTCATCCACGCCGAGATACACCTTTTCTAGCTGACCGATTGGCTCACTTAAGCTGATTTCAACATTGGGAATGCCAGCAAAGTTATAACGTTTAATCTGGGAGGATCGCTTAACGAAGGCCTGGTTTGGCACCACTCGCGATATATTACCAAGGGGGATCACCAAGGGCGAATAGAGACCGTAGCGGACCACGAGATCATTTTGGCTAAGTGAAATAGGCCGTCTGGACAGGGCGCGATATTCGGCAACAAAGAAGACTAAACTCAACAGCGTCAGTAGGCTAATAACATTGGCCGCCATGGGCGACCAGAGGTAATGCAGCAGGAGGTGCATCAGTGGCGCCTCAAAGGCAATCACTAAGATAAAACCCAGCAGGTTGCTCTGAGCACCATCCTTTTGATGATAACTAAAGTGCTTCGCGCCGTTAAACTGCTGCGTGTCGATGCGAGAGGCAAACAGGGCGTAGGTCCAGATACGGGTCTCGAAACGTAATAAAGAGGCAATAGCGCCGCCTCCGAGCAATTTTGTTATTGGCTCATCGATCGCCAGATCAGGATCTCTGCCCTGCGCGAGCGCCGAACGGATGGCTAAGATAACACTGGCTATCGCCACCACCTCAAAAAGCACCATCACGGCGACGATCAGATAACGCCCCTGCTCCAGGTGGTGCCAGATAAACTTGTTCTGCTCAGGCACAATAAAACTGCCAAACAAGACCCCGAGACAGATAAGCGCCAGCGCCTTAATGAGCGCATCCTTCTTCTCCTTAATACAGAAGAAACACAACAGCGGCGCGACCACTAAGGCATCAAGCAGATAAAGCCATTCAAAGTTAGCCCTGCCATAATCATTGAACGGGCCATTACTCTGGTAATAAAACGCCCACCAGACAGAGACACAAACAAGAAACAGCAGAGGTATTTTTGATTTTACTGACGCGCTTAACATTATTAGGTTCCCTCCATCATCAGCCCTGACAATTGTCCATTTCCATTATCTATTTATATTGTTGAGCCACTCAGCGAGACTCTAGGAAATGGCCGCATATTCAAACACGGCGATATACATAGGCAAAAAGAGCAGCATCCCTACCAAGCAAAGTATCTTAGTGACTTTAGGGCCTATTTGACTCACGGCATAATCGACCTTTGCCGATTTAAATAGCGCGATGACAGACCAGAGAATGGCAATGACTAACCAGGCATACCAAAGCATAGGATTCGCCACACGATTGTCAGCATAAACATATCCCCAAAATGCGATAAGCCCTAAAAAATGAAATATCGCATTGGCTTGCTCTTCGATGACTGCAGCCACGGGGCGTTTATCCTTTCCCATCACCAGCGCGCCAACCTTAAAGGGAAAAGGAATTAACAGATAAGCTGCTGTGATCCAAAACATGACCACCCAAAACGTACTCTCTGCAACCCTTTCTTCAAACATAGATATCACTCCTTGATAATCCGCTGATTTTTAACACTAGTCCTCATCACACCGTAGACATTGACATGATGCAAAAATCTCAATAGTAACGCCGCGCTCTGCGGCAAATTTGAAGCGCAGCGTAAAATTTGTCCGACAGCAGCGCCTTGTTATGTCTAGTACATATCCACACTATCAATTTCACAGTCTGCACCACTAATTTTGGCGCTAACAGTCTGCACCACTAATTTTGGCGCTAATTATTTCTTGATACGAGCTAAAAGAAAAATTGAAGTTTAATGTTTCACTATCACTGCCGTGTGCATATAAGCTATGAGATTCATCGTCGCTACTTGAATCAGATTGTGTTGAATAGGTATTCCGGCCTTTATATTCAATTTCTACTGTACATTCAACTTTGACATCTAAATAGGCACCTCCGCTATAGTCTGTATTAACGTCATAGCTTAGTGAAACGTCACAATCGTTATAATAATTACCACTATAATTTTCATTGCAATCAATGTCGCCACCAGTGATTTCTACGCAGACTTCAGCATTTGTTTTGTATTCGGTTTCGCAATCATCACCGCTAACCCCTTGAGCTCGTCTCTTTTGTAATTCTAAGGCAATTGCTGCCACCCTTTCTTTCTGCCTTTGTATTTCTGATGCTGTCATAGCAATACAAGAGGAGGAGGACTTTTTATACCCTGGCAGGCACTCCCAGCCATTGCCCATGTAATTTAACTTTGCATTCTGAGGAATTTTAACTGCATGGCATTGCGCACCAGACTTGTAAAAGCCTTTTTTGCACTCCCAGCCATTACCCAAGTAATTTAGCTTTGCATTCTGAGGAATTTTAACTGCATGGCATTGCCCGCCAGACTTGTAAAAGCCTTTTTGGCACTCCCAGCCATTGCCCAAGTAATTTAGCTTTGCATTCTGAGGAATTTTAACTGCATGGCATTGCCCGCCAGACTTGTAAAAGCCTTTTTGGCACTCCCAGCCATTGCCCAAGTAATTTAGCTTTGCATTCTGAGGAATTTTAACTGCATGGCATTGCCCGCCAGACTTGTAAAAGCCTTTTTTGCACTCCCAACCATTGCCTAAATAGTTTAACTTTCCATTTTTCGGTATTTCCACTGCATAAACAGCAGAAGAAACTAAAAGCATAACTAATATAATAAATTTCACGATATCCTCATGACATAACATTTTATTAGTGCGCATGCGCGTTTACCTCGTTGCACCAGTGAAAACGCGCACAGTTAACTATCTGTATACAATGAACTTATCAGCATTTTGCTAAATATACCATCTGGAAAAACGCGCATGCGCGTTTTCCAAACCTATTATCTACTTAACGAATAGTTTAAGTGATTAATTTTAATGGCATTTGATTAAGTAGGAGTGAGAAAATGCGCACGAATACAGGATGAAAATCGTTCAAAATCCTTGTGATTTAAATATGACTGTGTATTTATCCAGTTTTTTTGGTTGGGCAGTAGTGAATTACATTACGCTGGTGTAGCGATGAAAATTACCAGACCAGAAAGTCCATTCGTTACAACTCCGTCGACCCCTTGCCTAACAAGCTTTGGGGCAAAAATCAGTCAGCTTTCACGCCCTAAACACACCAATACCGCCAAATCGAAGAAACGTTGAATACCGAGTGTAGATACGCCGGTGAGCTTCCGAAACAGGGATGTTTCGGTAGAGCCTAAAGGGATTTATTCACGGCGTCTCACAGGCGTATCTGCACATAAGCTCACCGCAGGTGATAGGCAGCCATGAAGGTGCGACCTTCAAATATCTTTCCAACAAAAACTCCGGTAGAAGATTAATAGTTAAACAACAGAAACCATTAAAAACAACAATGCCCAACCTCATCCAAGGCCGGGCATTACCCTCAAAGTCAGGCTAGACAATGCCTAGACCATGCCTAGACCATTATCTCTGATCCTCAATCACCACTCCATCATCCGCCAAGGCCCCAGGCGCCACCAAGGCCACCTCCCCCGACAATTGGGTCTCGGCGCGGATCGACGCCTGCACCGCGGCGATATCCAGCTGTGACCGCATCGCCTCATCCACCTCGCACAGCAGACGCATCAGATCGTTTTCCTGTTGGCGGGTGACCACCAAGCGCACCTTAGCGATACCGGGATGGCGGCAGCGAATCCGCTCCACCTGCTCGGGATGGACAAACAGCCCCTTCACCTTAGTGGTCTGATCGGCGCGGCCCAGCCAGCCCTTGATACGCACATTGGTGCGACCGCAAGAACTCGTGCCCCGCATGATGGCCGACAGGTCGCCGGTGGCGAAGCGCACCAGGGGATAATCACGGTTAAAGCTGGTGACAACCACCTCCCCCACCTCGCCTTCGGGCACTGGGGTTAAGGTGCCGGGCCGCACTATCTCGACAATGATGTCTTCGGCGACCACCAGGCCTTCACCCGAAACGCTCTCGAAGGCGATAAGGCCGATATCGGCGGTAACATAGGCCTGCTTGACGTCGATATCCGCCGCCTCGAAGCTGGCCTTGAGGGAGGGGGTTAACGCCTCGCCCGACACCAGCGCCTTGGTGATCGAGCTTGTGTCCTTACTCAGGGCCTTGCCCTTCTCCAGCAAGATATTGAGAAACGAGGGGGTGCCGCTGTAGCCATTTGGTTTAAGCGAGGCAATAAGGTCCAGCTGCATCTCGCTCTGCCCAGGCCCTGCCGGGATAACGGTGCAGTCACAGGCCCTGGCGCCCGAGTCCATGATGAAGCCGCCGGGCGTCAGATGATAAGCCAGGCAGTTCTGCACCAGGTCGCCTGCTCGAAATCCGGCGGCGAAGAAGGCCTGGCCCATGCGCCACCAGTCATGACCGTCACACTCGGGATCATAGATGGGCCCGGGTGACTGAAAGATGCGCCCGCTGGGCTTGCTTGGCGTCATGCCGGCAAAGGGCGGCTGCTTGGCCTGCAGGGCGATAAGGTCTGCCTTGTGGGTGATGGGCAGGGTCGCCAGCGCCTCACGGCTATCGATGCTGCTCACCTCGATATCGGTCAATAGCTCGGCGTAATAGCGGCAGTTTGCCTTGGCATAGCTGAGCTGCTCGGGCAGCGCCGCCATCAGCTGCTGCTCGCGCTGCTCGGGCGCAAGCGCCTCTTCGGGTTTGAAATAATCGGCCATATTGCCTCCCTACAGCCAACGCTTACGGCGTTTGTACGACTTTAAGTTTTTGAAGCTCTTACGGGTTTCGTTGCCGCCCCCCAGATAGAACTCCTTCACATCTTCGTTGTTGAGCAGCTGCGCCTTGGTGCCGTCGAGTACGATTTTGCCCGACTCCATGATGTAACCATAGTTGGCAGCCTTGAGGGCGTAGTTGGCATTCTGCTCCACCAGCAGCATGGTAATACCCTGCTCGCGGTTGATCTTCTCTATGATGCCAAACACCTCTTTTACCAGCAGAGGCGATAGCCCCATTGAGGGTTCATCCAGGCAGATCATCTTAGGTCTGGCCATCAGGGCGCGGCCGATGGCCAACATCTGCTGCTCACCGCCCGACAGATAGCCCGCCAGCCCGGTACGCTCCTTGAGGCGCGGGAAGTAGTTGAATACCATCTCGATATCCTGATTCACCTGACCGTCTCGGCGGGTGTAGGCCCCTAATTTCAGGTTTTCGATCACCGTCATATCCTCGACGATGCGGCGCCCTTCCATCACCTGAAACAGGCCGGAGCGCACCACGTCGTCGGCGTTCTTCACATCGATACGCTCGCCCATGAAGTGGATGTCACCGCGGGACACCTCGCCATTTTCTGTCTTTAGCAAGCCAGAGATCGCTTTGAGGGTGGTGGACTTACCGGCGCCGTTGGGCCCCAGCAGGGTCACTATCTCGCCCTGTGGCACCTCTATGCTCACGCCGCGTAGCACCTGGATCACATCGTCATAGACCACTTCGATATTGTTGATAGCGAGAAGTGGTGTCTCGGGCTTTAACTGCACTGCTTGTGTCATAACAACTCCAAGGTCAAGAAGCGGGCCGGGCAAGACGGGCTTACCCGGCGCAGGGAAAAGAGATTAGTAGCCTAACCAGTCGACGCGGCGCTCGAGGGTCACCTGACTGACCTTCTCGACCTTGATGTCACCATGGTTAAAGTTACCCTTGTAGATGTTGACCTGGTTGATACCGCGGTGATCTTCCGGCGTCCAGGTGGCGGCCAGGCAGACGCCCTCTAGCCCCTTAGGCACCCAGTCTTTGTGCACATACATGCCCTTCTTGACGTTCTCGCCTGTGATGCCGCCGTGCGCCTTGGCCCACTCCATCGACTCCTTCATGAAGTAGGTCGAGCAGACGCCGCGAATATAGTGGTGCAGACGTTCCTCTTTACCCGTGCTGTCAGACATCTTAGAGATCTCGCGCACCAGTTTCATGCCCGGCACATCGTCGGTCCAGAACGGCGTCATGGTCGGGAAGATGTAGTTCTTCACCCCTTCACCGGCGGCCTTGAACACCAACTTATCGCCGCCCCAGATGTTAGACATGAACTGGATATCGGTACCGACAGTATCGCAAGACTTGATCAGCGACTGCACCGAGCCCCCCAGGTTGCCGATATAACCATAGTTGGTGCCAGAGCTCTTGAGGCTCAAACACTGGGCCTTAAAGTCACCCGGCTTCATGGAGATCACCACGGATGGCTGCACATCGAAACCCAGCTCGGTGGCGTACTCGGCGCAGGCCTCTTTAGGCGCGTTAGGGAAAGGATGGTTGGCGCCGATATGGGTAAACTTAGGCTTGCCCTGTCCGCCCTTGGCCTTCCAATCTTCCGCCGCCCACTGCACCAGGCCGCGACAGGCGTCAGAGTAAGACGCGCCGTAGAAGAAGTTATAAGGCGCCGGCTTGGTGGTATTCGGGTTCTTGCCCTGAGGGTCGGTCAAATGGCCAGAGTAAGAGGCCGAGAAGATAGGCGTCTTATCCTTGGCGGCAAAAGAGATCAGCGCCTCGGTATCGGCCGTGCCCCAACCCTGCATGGCCACCATGTTCTTGCGCGACAGCCACTTCTTGTATGAGGCGATCGCCTGAGGCACCTTGTAGGCATAGTCTATGGTCTCATATTCCAGCTTAGTGCCGTCGATGCCGCCATGGGCATTGATATAGGCCAGGGCATCACGCACACCGTCGGCGTATGGCTTACCCACGAAGGCCGTGGGACCAGACATGTCGGCCAGATGGCCAACAAAAACCGTGTCTTCGGCCTGGGCAGCGCCCGAGGCGAAAGCGAAACAAGCAAGCGTGGTGCTAAGTAATATTTTTTTAGTCATCGTTATCTTCCTTCAACATGATCCAGATAGATTGAATGCGGTTAACGCAGCGCTACAGCCAGGATCAACGCTCATTGCTATTCAAACTGTGTCGGTTTTACATCAATTTCATTAGCCCTCGACTTAATAGGCGAAGGGGTAACACTTCCAATAGTTCTTAATCTGTCCCCAGCGATGGGCCAGTCCCTCGGGTTCGAAGATGAGGAACAGGATAATCACCAGGCCGATAGCCATCTCCTTGATGTAGGCCAGGCCGTCGGTGACCATAGGCAGGTTGCCGTAGTCGGTATACTTCATCAGCCCCACCATGCCCTCTAACACCTCGGGCAGCAGCACCATGAAGACCACGCCCATCAGGGTGCCCTTGATAGAGCCCAGACCGCCGATGATCACCATGGCCAGGAACTGAATCGACATTAAGATGGTGAAGCCCTCGGAGGAGACATACCCCAGGTAGTGGGCATACAGGGCGCCACCTATGCCGGCGTAGAAAGAGGAGATGCCGAAGGACAACAAACGATACTTGTTGAGCTTGACCCCCATGATCTCGGCCGACAGATAATGGTCACGCACCGCCACGAAGGCACGGCCGTCACGGCTACGCATCAGGTTGCAACCCCAGATATACATGAACACCAGGGCAAACAGGGCGATGAAGTAGAAGCTCATGTCGGTGTCGAAGTCGAAACCGAACAGGCTCACGGGCGCCGCCATGGCCCCAGACGAACCACCCGAAAACCACTCGGCGCGGCCGAAGAAATCTTGAATGATGAACTGGGCCGCCAGGGTAGCGATGGCCAAATAGAGCCCCTTGATCCTTGCCGCCGGCATGCCGAACATCATGCCCACGCCCATGGTGAGAAAGCCCGCCAGCGGAATACAAAACACCACAGGGATGTTAAAGCTGGTGTTGAGCCAGGCCGAGGCGAAGGCGCCGAAGCCGAAGAAGGCGCCGTGGCCAAGGGATATCTGCCCGGTAAAGCCCACCAGGATATTCAGCCCCAGGGCGGCGATGCCTAAGTATGAGATCTGAATAAACAGGGTCAGAAAATAGCCATCGAGTACCAGGGGCGCGGCGCAGGCCAGCGCGATCACCAGACAGGTCACCAGGCGTATGGTCTTGGTTTCAAAAATCGTGTTGTCAGCCTTATAGCTGGTGCGAAAATCCCCGCACGGGCGCATCGCTAAACTAGACATAGAAAACTCCTTGAACTGCAATAGGGTCGAACGCAATTAGCTGTGTCATGGCAATGCTCCTTAAATTCGCTCGATATCACGGGTGCCGAACAGGCCGTAGGGCTTGAACCAGAGGATCACCAGCAAGACATAGAAAGGCGCGATGTCGTACATGTTGCCGATATGCAGCCACTGGCTGTCGAAGAACTCGGCGATGTTTTCCAGCACGCCTATCACCACGCCGCCGACGATGGCGCCGACGATGGAGTCCAGCCCGCCCAGGATCACCGCGGGGAACACCTTGATGCCTATAGTGGAGAGCGAATCAGACACACCGTTGACCATGCCGATCACCACGCCTGCGGTGGCCGATACTGTGGCGGCGATGCCCCAGCTCATGGCAAACACCTGCTTGACCGAGATCCCCAGGCTCTGGGCCACCTGCTGGTCAAACGCCGTGGCGCGCATCGCCAGACCGTGCTTGGAGTACTTAAAGAAGAGGAAGAAGGCCGCCATGATGAGTATCGCGATCACAGTACTCATCAAATAAGCCAGCTCTATGTTCAGGCCGAAGATGGCGATGGACTGAGTGTCGAACACCTGAGGATAGCTCTGGGGCGACACGCCGAAGATCCACTTGGTCAGCGACTGGAAGAAGATAGACAGGCCAATAGTTACCATGATCACCGAGATGATCGGCTCGCCTATCATGGGGCGCAGCACTATCATCTGTAAGAGCACGCCAAACACCGCCATGAAACAGAGGGTGAAAAGGAAGCCGACGAAAAACGGCAGCTGGAAATAAGTCAAAAACGCCCAGCAGACCCAAGCCCCCACCAGCAGAAACTCCCCCTGAGCAAAGTTAACGATCTGGGTCGACTTGTACACCAGCACGAAACACATGCCCACCACGCCATACAGCAGGCCGACGATCAGGCCGTTGATAATTAATTGAATTAAGAGTTCAAAATTCATGATGCTCTCCTTTGACTCGCCTCGCCCTCAATGGACTGACGCGGGGCGATCACGGTCGCCACCTTGACTTGAGTTTGGATGCGCGACTTAGTGCCATCCTGGAAGGTGATCACTGTGTCGATATCCACATGGGACTGGTCGCCATAGATGGCCTCGATGATCTCGCCATACTTGTCGGCTATCACCCCACGTCTCACCTTACGGGTACGGGTCAGCTCGCCGTCATCGGCGTCCAGCTCCTTGTAAAGTAAGATAAACTTGTTGATCTTCTGCGCATCTGGCAGTGTCTCGTTCACCCGCTCCACCTCGACCTGTAGCTGCTGATACACCTCGGGCAGGCTAGACAGGTTGGTGTAGTTGGTGAAGGCCAGTCCCTGCTGCTCGGCCCACTTGGAGACGATACTGAAACGGATACAGAGGATGGCCGACAGATAGGGCTTGTCCTTACCTAAGATCACCGCCTCACCGATGAAGGAGGAGAACTTAAGCTTGTTCTCGATATATTGCGGCGAGTACTGAATGCCCTGGCTGGTTTTGGCCAGATCTTTGATGCGGTCGATCACCACCAGGTGACCCGAGGGCTTGAAGTAACCGGCATCCCCCGTGTGCATCCAGCCATCTTTGACATCTTCATCATAGGCCGCCTGATCGCCCAGATAGCCGTTGAACATGCCCACGGTTCTGGCGATCACCTCGCCCACCCCTTCGCTGTCTGTGTTGATCACCTTAAGCTCGGCGGTATCGAAGGCCACACCGACAGTGTCGTAGTCCACGTCATGTTCGTCATGTATGGTGTAGGCGCCGCACATCTCGGTCTGGCCATAGAGCTGACGCAGCGGCACGCCTATCGCTTGGAAGAACTTGAAGGTATCCGGCCCCATGGCCGCGCCGCCGGTGGCCGCCGACTTGAGGAAGGAAAACCCTAGGCGGTCGCGCAGCGCCTTCATCAAGATGATGTCGGCCAGCTTAGAGCGTCTGCCCTCGGCTAGGCGCTGCTCGGCGCGCTTCATGGCAAAGTCGAACAGCTTCTGCTTGAGCGGGGTCGAGTCCATCATGCGCGCCTTCACATCGGCGAGGATCCCTTCCCATACTCTCGGGGCCAGCAACACGAAGCTTGGGCCTATCTCGCGCAGATCCGCCATCATGGTTTCCTGCTCTTCGACGAAGTTGACGATCTGACGGGCGATGAGCGCCTGGCCCACGGCGTAGACCTGCTCCATGATCCAAGGCAGCGGCAACACGGAGACATAGTTGTCCCCCGGCGCGCGGGGATCGGCTCTGAGATAAGAGCAGCAATGGTCGATAAACTTGCTGCCCTGCAGCAAGACAATCTTAGGCTTAGAGGTGGTACCCGAGGTGGTACAGTAGATGGCGATGTTCTCGGCCTTGCCCGCATCCACCAGGTTGTCGTAGTGGCGCGGCTGGGTGTTATCCACCTCCTGGCCGAGACGATAGATCTCCTCGACGCTGATAAGACGTGGGTCGTCATACTTGCGCATGCCGCGAGGGTCACAATAGACGATATATTTCACCGAAGGGATGCTGTCGCCTAGCTCCAGCAGCTTGTCGCACTGCTCTTCATCTTCAGCGACGATCACCAGGGCCTCGCTGCGATTGAGCAGATAGGCCACCTCTTCGTGCAGCGAGTCTTGATAGATCCCCAAGGAAAAACAGGCCAGCGCATGGGCTGCCACTTCGCCCCAGACCCACTCGGGACGGTTCTCGCCCAGCAGGGCTATGGTGCTGTGTGATTTGATGCCCAGGTGGTCGAAGGCCAGCGCCATCCACTTCACCCGGTTGTGATAATCTTGCCAGCTGAATTCGGTCCAGATGCCGAACTCCTTCTCGCGCATGGCAATCTCTTTACCCCAGTTGGCCGCATTGTGGCGCAGGATCTTGGGAAAGGTATCGAGTGAGCCCATGTCGAAGGCCCGCGCCATCGACGCATTATTTACCTGAGTCATTAGCCAACCTCTTGTAATTGCTCGTCATCTTCTAGGCCAAGATAGGCCTGTCTCACGTGCTCGTCGGCCATCACCGCTTCGGGCAGGCCTGAGATCAATTTCTTACCGAAATCGAGCACCATCACCTCATGGGAGATATCCATCACCACCCCCATGTCGTGTTCAATCATCACCACGGTAATGCCGAACTCTTCGTTGAGATCCAGGATATAGCGGGCCATATCCTCCTTCTCCTCCAGGTTCATCCCCGCCATCGGCTCGTCGAGCAGAATAAGCTTAGGGTTGAGCGCCATGGCGCGGGCCAACTCGACCCGCTTGCGCAGGCCGTAAGAGAGGGTGCCGGCGATGGATTTACGCACATGGGAGATGTCGAGAAAGTCGATGATCTCCTCCACCTGACGGCGATGGGCCAGCTCCTCTTTCTGCGCCGGAGAGGCCCAGTACAGGGGGCCGGTGAGCCAGTTGTTTTTCATCAGGTGATGACGACCCACCATGATGTTGTCCAGCACCGACATGTGGCCAAACAGGGCCAGGTTTTGAAAGGTACGGCCTATGCCGAGATCGGCACGGGCATTGGGTCTGAGATGGGTGACATCCTGATTATCGAAATGAATTGTCCCCTTCTGCGGACGGTAGCGACCCGAGATGCTGTTGAGCATCGAGGTCTTGCCCGCCCCGTTGGGACCGATAATCGAAAACACGGCGCCGCGCTCGACCTCAAAGCTCACATCGGTCAGGGCCTTTACCCCACCAAATGCGAGCGAGATCTGATCGACAGTTAAAATGGTATCTTTCACAACCCTACTCCTTTAAACGGCTCTGCCTGGGTGTCTCGGCGGTGAGTGCCAGGGGCTTGGCCCCTGGCGAAACTAAACGGGTAAAAAAAGTGGGGAGGAGGCCCTCCCCCAAGAGCACTTACAAGGCGTAACGCATTGAGAACTGTGCGTAGTTAGAATCGACCTTCTGGTCGTCCAGGGCGAAGTTACCCACTTCGATACCCACGGCCAGTGCCGGTGTCAGGTTCTGGAACAGGTTGACGCTCCACTGGCTGCGATCGGCATCTGACTTGTCGGTCTCTATGCGACCATAGAGGAAGGTGCTGCGCAGGGTGTCTGTCCAGTAGTGGCGGTAGGCGGCGAGGTATGAGGTGCTGGTTTCCACCTCTTCGCCGATAAGATCTTTAGTCACCCCCAGGCCCACGTAGCGGCCCACTTCCCCTTGATGGAACTGGAAGCGCAGGTCATCTTTGCCGAAGGTGTTGATGCGACCGGCAATCGAGCCACCGAAGGCGGTCTCGCTGTTGCCGCCCAGGGTGTTGAGCCTGCGACCCAGCGCCGAGATGGAGACGTTACCCCAGTCGCCCTTGAAGTTATAACGGGCTACCACATCCGGCAGATCGTCGTTGGCGGTATCGCCGCCGTCACTCTCAGGGTTCTCGATAGAGACCTGGAAGCCGCCCATGTCGTAGCGGATCTGGCCCTGACGCACGAAGGCCAGACCGACCGTGGCACCGGCGAAGTCGGCGGTTTCCGGGATGGCGCTGGTGTTCATGAAAGTGGTCCAGGTCTGACCCACGGTTAAGTCTTTGTACTTGATGAAGGCGTGACGCAGACGTGGATGGGCCGAGTTAGACACCACCTGGTTGCCGCCACCGCCGAGGAAATCCATCTCGATGAAACCCATCACGTCGCCGTGAACATACTTGGTATTGAAACGAGACTCGTTGGCGAAGATACGGAACTGTGACGCGCTCTCTTCGAGCGGCGTGCCGGTACCGATCCAGAAGTCGCGATAGGCGACATCGCCATTAACATAGCGGGCATCGACCTTGAGGTAGCCGCCGAAAGACAGCTTGCCGTCGTCGCCGACGTTAAAGTCATAACCTGCCATGGCAGAACTGGCCATCAGACCGAGTGAAGTTGCGAGTGTGAGTTTTTTTATTGTTGATGTGAGCATCTTGATTATCCCCTTTTGTGGTTGCCTCCAAGATGGAGAAATGCCTCCTTGGCCTCAATTGGGAATAGGTAGTAATGCAGCGGTAGTAGGCCATAGGGCGCAATACCCGAGGATTAGGCAGTAAGCACTAATACTTAAGTCGATGGCCGTAAATGCCGACTTTCACCTTAACTGTGATATGTTGGCTTGAATAACAAAATAAAAGGAGCGAGCCTTGATGGCGAGATAAGCTCCTGAAAAGATAGGATAAGTGACAGATGTTCCCAAACTGGCTATTGGTTGCCATCAGCATCAGCTATATCGGCCTGCTGTTTTTAATGGCATTTCTGGGTGACAAGTACCGAGGCAAGTGGTTTGCCGGGCAGCACACCGTCATCTACTCCCTCTCCCTTGGGGTCTACTGTACCTCCTGGGGCTTTCTCGGCACCGCCGGACAGGCCGCCAATAACTCCTTCGCCTATCTGCCGGTTTATATCGCGCCTATCTTGCTGTTTATCTTCGCTTGGCCCTTTATCCAGCGGGTGATCCGGGTTTGTCTCAAGCTCAACATCACCTCGATTGCCGATCTGCTGGCGGCCCGTTTCGGCAAATCGCCCTTGCTGGCGGTGGTAGTCACCTTCGTCGCCCTGTTCGGCACCCTGCCCTATATCGCGTTGCAGCAGAAGGCGATCGTCAACTCCTATGAGATCTTGCGGCAAGATCACCTGCTCTCCTCCTGGCAGTTGGGCCTGGTGGTGAGTCTGATCCTCGCCGGTTTCACCATAGTCTTCGGGGTGCGCGCCATTGATGTGACCGAGCGCCATCCGGGGATGATGCTAGCCATCGCCTTCGAGTCCTTTGTGAAGCTTATCGCCTATCTCACCATAGGCATCTTCGTCTCCTTCTTCCTGTTCGACTCGCCCATGGATATCTGGCGCCAGGCGACGGAGATAAAGCCCCTAGAGGCGGAGTTTAACTACCCCAACTTCATCTCGCTGTTTGGCCTGTTGATTATCGTGATGTCGGCATTTCTCTGTCTGCCGAGGCAGTTCCAGGTGTTGATCGTCGAGCTGAAATCACAGAAGCATGTGCTCTGGAGCCGCTGGACCTTCCCCCTCTATGTGCTGGTGTTTGCCTTCTTCGCCACGCCATTGGGTCAGGCGGGTAATATCCTCTACGGCGACTCGCTACAGAGCGACGCCTATGTGCTGTTTCTGCCCGTCTTCAGCGGCGATATCTGGCTGGGGCTGTTTAGTTTTCTCGGCGCCATCTCGGCGGCCAGCTCTATGGTGATCATCTCCACCATCGCCCTGAGTACCATGCTGAGTAACGAGATCGTCTTCCCGACCCTATTTAAGATCAACAATATACAGAGCAATGACTTCCACAAGTTCCGCTCGCACCTGCTTAATATCCGCAAGGCGCTGGTACTGCTGGTGATCTTCATGAGCTATGGCATGTTCCTCATCGCCCCGCCCGACACACTGGCCTCCCTGGGTGAGGTAGCCTTCGGCGCCATCGCCCAGATAGGCCCTGCGCTGTTTGCCGCCTTCCTCTGGCGCCGGGTCACGCTGATCGGCGTATTGGTTGGGATCTCCAGCGGCTTCGCCCTCTGGCTGGTGCTGAACCTGTTGCCGCAGCTGGGTCTCTACGGTCACCCCTTCGCCGGCAGCGGTTATTCGATGACCACTATGGCAACTCTGGTGGGTCTGTTTGTCAACGTGATGGCCATCTGGCTGGTCTCCTCCTTTACCCGCCAGAGCGTGCACGAGCAGATGCAGATAGGTCACTTCATTGAGCGCCCAGAGCTGGACAAGGCGCTGCCCGAGGTGCCCAAGCATGTGAACCCGACCGAGCTTGAGCTACTGGTGGCCCGTTTCGTGGGTAAGGACAAGGCCGCCCAGGGCTTCTACTCCTTCTTCTCCTGTCAGCCCCAGCCAATTCTGGACAAGAACGCCCACAATCAGGCACTGATCTTCTTTACCGAAAACATGCTCGCCAGCGTCATGGGCTCTGCCTCGGCGCGCCTGGTGCTCTCCTGCGCCCTCCATGGCCGCGACATCGCCATCGAGGATGTGGCCCAACTGGTAGAGGAGGCCTCCAGCCATCGCAAGGAGTTCAGTCGCAGCGTGCTGCACAGCGCCATCGAGAACGCCAGCGAAGGGATCTCGGTTATCGACAAAGACCTCAACCTGGTGGCCTGGAACCAGCAATACCTCAGCCTGTTTAACTACCCGGACGACCTTGTCTACATCGGCTGCCCGGTGCGCCAGCTGATCGAGTACAACCTCAAGTTCGGCAAGGGCTATATCCCCAACCTGGATGAACAGGTGGAGCGGCGCCTCAACTTCCTGCGCCAGGGGAGCCGCCACGCCACAGAGCGAATCCAACCCGACGGCAAGACGATTCGCATTCAGGGCAACCCCATACCCGGTGGCGGCTTCGTGATGATCTTCTCCGACATCAGCATGTACCGCGAGGCCGAGAAACTACTGAAAGAGAAAAATTTAGACTTGGAGGCCAGGGTGTTTGAACGCACCAAGCGACTCGAGCAGGCCAACCTGCAGCTGGCCAAGTCCAACGAAGAGCTGGCCGAGGCGCTACAGAAGGTAGAACAGGCGCACCAGAAGAAGAGCCAGTATCTCAAGGCCTGTAGCCATGATCTGCTGCAGCCGCTGTCGGCGGCGCGCCTCTTCTCCTCCGCCTTCGTCCAGGGCGGGCAGCTGTCCAACAAACAGAAACAGCAGATAGGCTATATCGACAACGCCCTGCAGGTGGCCAACGAGCTGCTGCTGGATCTCAACGAGGTGTCACGCATCGAGGGTGGCACGGTAGTGCCCGAGATCACAGAGTTTGCCCTGCAGGAGGTGCTCGACTCCCTGGTGGAGGAGTTTAGCGCCATGGCCAGCACCACACAGGCTGAGTTTAAGTGCATCAAGACCAAGCTCTGGGTGCGCAGCGACAAGGTGCTGCTCAGACGCATACTGCAGAACCTGATCAGCAACGCGTTTCGTTACGCCGGCGGCGGGCGCATATTGCTGGGTTGTCGCCGCCACGGTGACACCATCGCCATCCAAGTGGTGGACGACGGCCCCGGGATCCCCGCCGATAAGCAGGCGGTGATCTTCGAGCAATTTACCCGTCTGCAGCACTCGGGCCACGAGGGCGTTAACGGCCTGGGACTTGGGCTGAATATCGCCCAGGGGCTGGCGGAGCTGATGCAGCATCGGCTTACCCTGTCATCACAGGTTAATCAGGGCAGTATCTTCAGCCTGCGCCTAAATGTCGCCCAGCCAAAGCTTATAGAGGAGCAGAGCAGCCAGCCGGATATTCTTACCCTCAACGGCGTCAAGGTGCTGTGCGTCGATGACGACCCCAACGTGCTGGCTGGCATGGAGGAGCTATTGAAGGGCTGGAAGTGTCAGGTGCATACCGCCTCCTCGGCGCAGCAGGCCAAGGCCTGTGTCAGCCAGTTTTCCAGCAAGATAGACATAGTGCTGATGGACTATCAGCTGGATAACAACCTAAACGGCCTGGATCTCATGGCCGAGCTACAGGCCCTCTCCAGCCGCCCCATTCCGGCGATTCTGATCACCGCCACCATAGACGAGGAGGTGGTGCAGCGCACCAAGGCGTTGGGTTATGGCTATCTGCGTAAGATCATCAAGCCCATCGCCCTGCGCGCCGTGATGAGCGCCACCCTGGCCAACAGCCTGCACAACAACTATTCGGCCCAGCCGAGCCCCCACTTTAATCTGGTGGACCCGCTGACCGATTAAAAGCAAACGCCCCGCTGCGGACATAAACCGCTGCGGGGCGTTTTTTATTAAATATGGGAAACCTGTCAGCCTGAAACGACTAGACCTCTTCTACCTCGGCGGTCAGCGGCGTCTTGTCCAGATAGAGCTGGCTCATGGCGATCACCGCCTGAGTGCGGGTATGTACCCCAAGCTTGAGGAAGATGGCGCTGGCGTGGGCCTTAATAGTAGCCTCTGACAGACCCAACTCATAGGCGATCTGCTTATTGAGCAGGCCGTCGGCAAACATCATCAGGATCTTATGCTGACGCGGCGACAGACTGGCTATCTTACTGCTCATGCTGTCCAGGGTCACAGCGCTGAGATCCTCACACCCCGGCGGCATCCACTGGCGGCCGGCCATCACGGCATTGATCGCCTTAACCATCTGCTCGACCGGCGAGGACTTGGGAATAAAGCCCGCCGCGCCGAAGGACATCGCCTTGCCCACAGTGACTTTATCTTCCTGGCCGGAGATCACCACTATCCCTATGTGGGGATAGCTGTTACGAATATTGACTAAGGTGTTGAATCCATGCGCATTGGGAATGTTCAGATCCAATAAGAGCAGGTCTGCATCCTGATGCTGGGTTAAGATCTCATCCAGTGCCGTCACCGTTTCCGCCTCAAACAGCATAGGCTGATCGAACTGAGTGGTTAGGGTGTTTACGAGTGCTTGCCGAAACAGTGGATGATCATCAGCTATTATTATTTTTAGTGGCTGTAACATGCTTGATCCCTCATATGTACTCATTTCCAGTCTACGCGAACCTTAGAGATTATCAAACAGGCCCAAAACCCATGGTCGAGGGACAGCTTGTCAGTTAACATTTACATTACAAGTAGATAGCGGCATTGTGACGCCAAAAGCGGCCACAGAGGCTTGAGTCAATATAGACTTATTATCTAGGTCATCACCCTATTATTTGTGCTAGAGATGGCGTATTGAGGCCTTATCGCAGCTTGTTAATCCCAAAAGGCCCTAGAAGCTGCGCCGTAGGGGCGAGAAAATCATCCAGGGACACTGGCTTGAACATGGCTCACGGCTCACATATTCTAATCAATATCGGCCTTGGCCATTGTAAGCGAGACAGCGCTAAGGGACGTTACCAACAGCCGGACATAGCTAACTTGGCAAGACATATATAAATGACAGACTGGTCAAGGCCAGCACAATCACAAGACTTGCCGCCAGGCGCGACACAATAGAATTCATTCAGAGGGAACTCAGTTGCCAGATAAGACAGCATTGGTATTAGGGGGCGGCGGTGCGCGCGCCGCTTACCAGGTCGGGGTACTCAAGGCGATAGTTCAGTTCTATCCCCGTAACCACGGCGTGCCCTTTAAGATCATCTGCGGCACCTCTGCCGGCGCCATCAACGGCACCTCTATTGCGACCCATGCCTCCTGTTTTCATTTAGGGGTACGTAAGCTCGAGTGGGTCTGGCGCCACTTTAGCACCCACAAGGTCTACCGCTCCTCTTTTGGCGGCATCTTTTCCCACCTGGCGCAGATGGCGCTGATGGGGCTGCAGGATGTGAAGATCAACACCGAAGCCGGCAGCCTGTTCGACAACCAGCCCCTGAGAAACCTGCTGAACAACCTTATTAACTTCGAGCGGATCGACCGCAATATCGCCAACGGCGCCCTGCATGCCCTGAGCGTAGATACCTCCTGCTACAACTCGTCGCGCTCGGTGAGCTTCTTTCAGGCCGCCAAGGAGATTGATGAGTGGAACCGCGCCCGCCGTGGCGGCCAGCGCACTCATCTGCATACCGAACATCTGCTGGCCAGCGCCGCCATCCCCCTGGTGTTTCCCTCGGTGAAGCTCAATCGCGGCTATTATGGTGACGGCTCTGTGCATCAGCTGGCGCCCCTGAGCAGCCCAATTCATCTGGGGGCGGAGAAGATCATGGTGATCAACCTGGAGAGCCCCCATAAGCAGGTGCATAAGGAGTTCGAGCATCATCCCAAGACGGCGACCATAGCCGGTCACCTGCTCGATACTATCTTCTCCGATACGTTAAACAGCGATCTCGAGCGTCTACAGCGGATCAACAGCACACTCAATCTGATCCCCAAGGAGCGCAGACATGAGGCGTCGCTCAAGACCATAGACACACTTGTGATTAAACCCAGCGAAGACCTTAGCCTTATCGCCGCCCAACACTATCAGGATATGCCAATGGCGGTGAAGGCCCTGCTGCGGCTAATCGGCATCAACCAGCAATCTGACTCGAGTATCGTCTCCTACCTGCTGTTCGAGCAGTCTTATTGCAGCGCACTGATCAACCTGGGTTATCAGGATGCCATGTGTCAAATAGATGAGATCAAGGCCTTCTTCAATATCCGCTAAAGACTCTCAAAAGGCGTTAACTAGACTGGACGGGTCGACTATAAGGTGACAGCCCCGCGGCGGGCGAGGATCGCCTGACTGGCGCATTCCGCCCACAGACGATAGCTGGCCGCACTGGGGTGAAAGCCATCGCTGGCCAGGGCTTCTGGCGTCAGAGGCAGCATGAGGGGCAGAAGCTGACAGGCCCCTTGGCCCTGGCAAAACTGCTCTAGTGCCCGATTAAAGCGCGCCTCCCGTCGCCGCAACACACCGGCGAGAGGCTGAGAAAATCTCGGAAAGTCCCCTAGGGGCGGCAGCGGCGTCAGCAGCACCCTTGCGCCGGGTGAGGCCTCAAGTAAGCCGCCTATCAGCGCGCCGGTCGAGGCGAGCCAGCGCTGCACGTCGATGGGCGAGAGCAGATCGTTGACCCCCAAAGAGATAAGAATAACATCGACCCTATTTGGTGCCTGCTGGATAAGCTTGAGCGTCTGGGCCGTGGTCATGCCCGACTTAGCATGTAAGCACCAGTTGAGGCGATAGTGAGGTGCCAGCAGACGAGTGAGCTGACCGCTCAGGGCTTCATCCTGGTGGGTGACGCCGACGCCCGCCGCGGCAGAGTCGCCAAGAATCAGGAGCCTAAGTGGCTTCCCCTCCCCCAGCTCGCCACTGCGCTCACCATCGGGCTCTGGCAGCCTTGGCGTGCGCCACTTGACCCACAGCGCCTGTATCAAGAGCAGCGGAGAGAGCACAATTAACAGGGCTGGTCGTACCATAGCGCTTTTACCCTCTCTTCTCCGGTTAGCCTTGAAGCAGGTAATGCTCGGCCTTCTCGATGCGCCTTGGCTTACCGAGGATGATGAGGATATCCCCGGGGCGAATGAGCCAATCAAGCTCAGGGCTTTCTACCTCGGCGCCGCTGCGGCGCACCGCCCGCAGCTCCACCCTAAGCTTGTCCCAGGGAATGGCCGAGAGCGGCTGGCCCACCACCTGGGCGCCTTTGGGCAGGGCCACGGCGTGCAGCAGTTCCAGAGTAAAGTCTGTCTCCTCACCGGAGAAGAAGCCGTGCAGATATTGATAGTGGTTACGCCGCTCATATTCGAGGCGCTTGAGGATCCGGGTCAGGGGCACGCCGCACTGATAGAGCACTTGAGACACCAACATCAGGCTGCCCTCCAGGGTTTCCGGGATCACCTGACTGGCTCCCGCCTCCTCCAGCGCCTCCATGCCCTCATCGTCGCGGGTCCTCACCAAGATCTTGGCCTCGGGCGCCAGCTGACGGCACAGGGGCAAGACCTCATCGAGGACATGACTGCTGGTAAAGGTCAGCACGATCAGCTTGGCCTGTTTGATCTGCGCCTGCTTGAGGATTGCCCGCTTGGCCACATCGCCAAAATAGACAGGCTCCCCCGCCCGGCGCGCCTCGCTCACCCTGGTGGGGTCCCGGTCGAGCACCAGATAGGGGATCGCCTCGGTCTTCATGAAACGGGCTATGGTCTGCCCCACCCGGCCATAACCTAGAATCAACACCAGGTCGCTACTCTGCTCCGGGATAGGAATAGTCTCGTGGCCGCCCTGCTTAACCGACTTGACCCCGTGCAGGCGCCTTGCGATATCTACGCTGTGACGCACCAGCCAGGGAGCCACCGCCATCGAGAGCACGGCCACCATCACCAGCTTAGTACTGACGGTGATCTCCAGCAGCTGATAGTTGACCGCCAGCGCCAGCACCACGAAGCTGAACTCCCCCACCTGCGCCAAGCTGATGGCAGTAGCCACAGAGGTGCGAAACGACTCCTTGGCCGCCCTGAGCAGGCCAAAGACGATCAAGGCCTTGGCGATGATCACCGCCACCACCAGCAGCAGTACCTGCCACCAGAAGGTGATCACCAGGCTAAAGTCGAGCAGCATGCCGATAGAGATGAAGAAGAGTCCCATCAAGAGATCCCTGAAGGGGCGAATATCTGCCTCCAGCTGGCGTTTGTATTGGCTCTCCCCCAGCAGCATACCGGCGATAAAGGCGCCCAGCGCCATGGAGAGCCCCAGCCACTGGGTCAGGGCGCCTGTGACCAGCGCCACCACCAGGGTAGAGAGCACAAATAGCTCGTTGGAGCGCGAGCGCGCCACCTCATCAAACACCTTAGGCAGCGCCCACTTACCCACGGCCATCAGGGCGATGAAGGCTAATACCCCCTCCCCCATGGCGAGCAAGATCTGGTGCCAGCTCAGCATCTCGCCATCTGAGGCCAGCAGGGGCATGAGGATCAACAGGGGCACCACGGCCAGATCCTGAAACAGCAAGACACTCACAGACAGCTCACCGTGGCGCCGCCTGAGCCAGCCACGCTCGTTGAGCAGCTTGAGTACGATGGCAGTAGAGGAGAGAGCGATGGCCGAGCCCACCACGATGGACTCACTCAGGTTAAGCCCCAGTAGCATGCTGATGCACATGGTGAGGACGGCGGTGACAAACACCTGGGCGCTACCCAGGCCAAATACGGTGCGGCGCATGGCCCACAGCCTGGGCAGCGAGAATTCAAGACCTAGAGAGAACATCAGCAGTACTACCCCCAGCTCGGCCACCGAGTGGATCTGCTGCTGAGTGAACCAGTTGAACACAGAAGGGCCGCTGATCACCCCGGTGATCAGATAGGCCAGGATAGCCGGCAGGCCCGCCCGCCTAAAGAGGGCGATCGCCACTATGGCCATCATCAACATCAACAGGATCTTAATCAGTATGCTGTGTTCCATTACCGCTGCGCGCTCCTCTGCCTGCCCTCAAATACGCTCTTCCCAAAACTGTGTGCCCAAAACGGTGTGCCCAAATGGGCCTGGACACGAACTCTAGCGTCAAGTTTCTTGCCCGAGTCAAAATACTGTCACCGACTAAGCCCCCCTTCCCCAGACTAACTCAATGACATATATAGACAAACTCATCATTTAGTATTAGGCACGTTTTTTGCTTTATATAACCTATCTCGGGTCCGTTACATTGTGGAGTAAAGATTATGGACTTTGCCTTAGCGACAGAATTTTCGTTTGACGAATATCGCTATCAGCCAGATCACCATCACAATACAGTCGGTGCGCCTAATTTGGTCACCGTCATGCAGCAGCTGCATGAGAGCCTAGATCCACGGACGGTATTTGCCTGCTACGGCAAACTCATGGGACAACACTTGCCAGTGCAGGGGATCACCCTGTGCTATAAAGAGTATCAGCTAAGCTGGGGCGGTGAGCAAGGTTTACTAATAAAACAAAACCTTAGCCATGATGGGGTGAGCATTAGTATCGCCTATCGTCTATCGGCGCCGCTGATCAAGCCACAGACAGAGCTGCTATATCAGTTGCAGTCACTGCTGCTGAGTCCCTTGGTAAACGCCATCGCCTACCAGCAGATGGCGAGACAGGCGATGCATGACTCACTCACCCATCTGGGCAACCGCCGCTACTATGAGCAGAGCCTCAAGCAGGTTCTGGCCCGCGCTCAACGCCATGGGGATGCGATCACCTTAGTGGTGCTGGATCTCGATAACTTCAAGAGCCTGAATGACAAGTATGGCCACCTGGTGGGCGATGAGGTGCTGAGTCAATTCGGCCACACCCTAGAGCAGGCGATTCGCGACAGCGACCAGGCGTTTCGTATCGGCGGTGATGAGTTTACCCTGCTGATCGAAGGCGATACCCAGGCGGCCAGCGTGCTGTGTGAGCGGATCCTCGCCATGATGGAAGGCGATAGCCTGCTGACCAAGTTTCAGGTGCAGACCAGCATGGGCCTTGCCCAGTGGCAGCTTGGCAATGACGCTGAGACCCTATACCTCAGGGCCGACAAGGCCCTCTACCGCGCCAAGGCGGCCGGACGTCGCTGCTACCGCGTCGATTAGAGTGGCATCCGAGTCAAAGACGAGATCGAGTGAAGATTAAAAGGACTTTAGAACAGGTTTAGAGCAGATTTAAAGAAGTCGCGATTTGAAAAGTACCCAGCAGGATAGCGCCATCCTGCCGCCTAGATGTTAGGTATTGGAAGATTGCTATTAGATGTTAGGTATTAGCTGTTAATTACTAGATGTTAGCGATTAGATATCAGCTATTAGCCATTAACTTCGGCAAGGCTGAACTTCCAGCCGCCCTCGCCTTCAGGTGCCAGGTAACGTTTATCCACCCAGAGCCCCACAGCGGCAACTAATTGCTCGCCCGAGAAGATAAGCGGAACATGTCCTCGCTCCCAGGGAGGCACGGCAAACTCTTGCCACAACTTCTTAAGCTCCCGCCCCTTGTCCCGCCCATGGGGATGACAGCGCAGGCTACCCGGGGCGCCAAAACGAAGCGTCAGGTCGTCTGTCTTTTCTAGACGTAGCCGAAGCCCCGTCAGGCTCCAGTTCGCCACAAGCTGGCTTTGGCTATCGATAGGCCAGCTTAACGTCGAGCCTTGGGATCTCACATCCTCATCCAGGCCTTGCAGCACTTGGTTATGTCTAGGTGCAACCTCTGCTGAGTCCAGATAGAGGGCGTGTTGAAAACGTCTCAGCACCATAGATCTGATGCGAATCGCCACCTGAGCATCTGCCTTGGCCTCAAGCTGCGCCAAAATATCCCCCAGCTGCGCCGCCGAGGGTAAAGGGAAGCCGCGATGCTCGATAAAGCCCCGCAGCAGATGGGGACGCCAGCGCCCTGGCTGCTCTGCCAGCGCCTTCAGATCCAGCACGGTCGCCTGGCTATGGGGCACGCATAGCAGCATGGCAGGTAAACGAAGACTCACCTCCTCGTCGATCAGCGCCTGCTGCTCGGCGCACAATTGAGCGCTGCGACTGGCGGTGGCGGCAAAGGCCGGCCAGCGCGCCGTGAGGATCGGCAGCACCTGATTGCGTAAAAAGTTGCGGTCGAAACGACTGTCCTTATTACTCTCATCCTCGATATGGCTAAGCCTCTCGGCCTTAGCGAAGGCTTCTATTTGGGCGCGGGATGTGGTCAGCAACGGCCTGAGCAACAGATTATTGGGGGTAAAAGCCTGCACCTCTCCCATGGCCGCCAGCCCCTTGGGCCCGAGGCCACGCTTGAGGGCCAGTAATAGCGTCTCTAACTGATCGTCCTGATGATGGGCGGTGAGCAGGATATCGCCGGGGGCTAACTCGCTTCGCAGTGCATCGTATCTCGCCTCGCGGGCCGCTGCCTCGAGACTGATGCGGGCGCCACTAGCCACTGTCACCCGCTTGACGCTGATCGGCAAGCCATACTCGCGGGCGCGACGCTCACAATGGCGCTGCCAGCTCTCAGCATTGGCGCTGAGGCCATGATGCACATGCACCAGGAGATAATTAAACTCGGGATGCTGCTTGGCAAATAGGCTCAGGCCATGGGCAAGCACCTCCGAGTCGACGCCGCCGCTGTAAGCCAGTACTAACTTAGTATCAGGCTTAGTGCCGGCCGCAGGCTTCACCCGCGCTAGTAGCTGGGTCAGGGCATCAAATGGACAGAAGCTGTCGGGCGCCATCTAGAAGAGGATCCTTACCTTGTCAGAGCCGGTCAGTGTCTCCAGTGCCAGCATCAGCTCGTCGGTCGGGTTGACCCGCCATTCATCCCCCAGCCTAAACTGGGCCTTGGCGGTGGGCTGAGCATAGTTGATCACCAAGGGCACACTGCCCGCCTTCCAGGGCTCGACAGCTTGTTGGAACTGGCCGAGCCACTCTGGTGTGATACTGGTGCCATCCAGATCCACCTCGACCGCGTGGGCGAAGTGGCTGCGCGCCTCACCCATGTCGATGATGTTGCGGGCCGTCATGCGATTGCCGCCGGAGAAGTCATCGAAACTCACCTCCCCTTCGACGATCAAGATCCTGTCTTTCTCCAGCAGCTCACCAAATTTCTCAAAGGCCTCGGTAAACAGCATCACCTCCAAACGCGCACTCTTGTCGTCCAGGGTGACCAGGCCCATCTTGGAGCCGCGTTTAGTCATCATCACACGGGTCGCCACCACGAGCCCGGCGGCCTTGGTGGTCTTGCCCCGCTCGGTGGGATGCACATCCTTGAGCCTACCCGAGGTGTAGTGCTTGAGCTCCTTGAGGTACTGATTAATCGGGTGACCGGTGAGGTACAGACCCAAGGTCTCCCGTTCGCCCTCGAGCCACACCTTATCGGGCCAAGGTGTACAGTGCACAAACTGCTGCTTGTTGTCTTCCGGCTCGCTGTTGAGCAGGCCAAACATGTCGTGCTGACCAATCGCCTCGGCCTTGGCATGCTGATCGGCGGCGCGAATTGCCTCAGGCAGAGTCGCCATCATGGCGGCGCGGTGCGGTCCCAGGTTATCCAAGGCGCCGGCGCAGATCAGTTTCTCGATAACCCTGCGGTTTAGCTTCTTGAGATCGACCCGGGCGCAGAAGTCGAACAGGTCCACGAATGGCCCATCCTCCCGCGCCTTCAGAATCGATTCCACCGGGCCTTCACCCACGCCTTTGATGGCACCGATGCCATAGACGATGTTGAGGTCGTCATCTACCGTGAAGCGGAACAGGCCCTTGTTGACGTCCGGCGGCAACAGCGGCAAGCCCATGCGCTCACACTCGTCCACCAGGGTCACGATCTTGTCTGTGTTGTCCATATCCGCCGACATCACCGCCGCCATAAACTGCGCCGGGAAATGGGTCTTGAGCCAGAGGGTCTGGTAGGACACCAAGGCGTAGGCGGCCGAGTGCGACTTGTTGAAGCCGTAACCGGCAAACTTTTCCACCAAGTCGAAGATCTTCATCGCCAGCTCGCCGTCGACGCCGTTCTTCACAGCGCCCTCTTCGAAGACACTACGCTGCTTGGCCATCTCTTCGGGTTTCTTCTTACCCATAGCACGACGCAGCATGTCCGCGCCGCCCAGGGTATAGCCCGCCAGTACCTGGGCGATCTGCATCACCTGTTCCTGGTAGAGAATGATGCCGTAGGTGGGCTCCAGAATCGGCTTAAGGCTCTCGTGTTGCCACTGCTGATCGGGATAAGAAACCTCTTCACGACCGTGCTTACGCTCGATGAAGTTATCTACCATGCCCGACTGCAGCGGCCCGGGACGGAACAGGGCCACCAGTGCGATCATATCCTCGAAGCAGTCAGGCTGTAGGCGCTTAATCAGATCTTTCATGCCGCGGGATTCCAGCTGGAACACGGCGGTGGTTTCATAACGCTGCAGCAGACGGAATGAAGCCGGGTCGTCCAAAACGATCGCCTCGATACGCACAGGCTCTTTGCCCTGCTTCGCAAGATGCGGATTGATCATCTGCAGCGCCCAGTCGATGATGGTCAGGGTCCTCAGACCCAGAAAGTCGAACTTCACCAGACCGGCGGTTTCCACGTCGTTCTTATCGAACTGGGTAACCGGGTTGTGCCCTTCGGCATCACAGTAGAGCGGCGCAAAATCGGTGATCACCGTCGGCGCGATCACCACGCCCCCGGCGTGTTTACCCGCGTTACGGGTGACCCCTTCCAGCACCCGGCACATGTCGATGAGATCTTTCACCTCTTCGTCGGCGTCATAGGCCTCGGGCAGTGCCGGCTCGGCCTCGAACGCCTTGGCCAGGGTCATGCCGGGCTCGGCCGGGATCATCTTAGAGATACGGTCGACGAAGCCATAGGGGTGACCCAGTACACGGCCCACGTCACGCACCACGGCCTTAGCCGCCATGGTACCAAAGGTGATGATCTGCGACACGGCGTCGCGGCCATAGAGTTCGGCCACGTGATCGATCACCTCGTCGCGTCTGTCCATGCAGAAGTCGACGTCGAAGTCGGGCATGGAAACACGTTCTGGGTTAAGGAAACGTTCGAACAGCAGGTCAAATTCCAGCGGATCCAGGTCGGTGATCTTAAGGGCATAAGCCACCAGAGAACCCGCCCCCGAACCACGGCCTGGACCGATAGGGATACCGTTGTCTTTCCCCCACTGGATAAACTCCATCACGATGAGGAAGTAGCCGGGGAATCCCATGTTATTAATTACCGTCAGCTCGACATCGAGACGCTCGTCATACTCACCGCGGCGCTCGGCGCGCTGTGCCTCATCGGGAAAGAGGAACTCGAGACGCTCCTCCAGGCCCTTCTTGGAGACCTCGACCAGAAAATCTTCGATGGAGAGATCGCCGGTGGGGAAGTTCGGCAGGAAGTATTCACCGAGTCTCACTGTGACGTTACAGCGCTTGGCGATCTCCACACTGTTTTGCAGCGCCTCGGGGATATCGTCAAATAGCTTACACATCTCATCCTGGCTGCGGAAATATTGCTGCTCGCTGTAGCGGCGCGGCCGCCTTGGGTCCGCCAGGGTGAAACCATCCGAGATGGCCACGCGGATCTCATGGGCTTCGAACTGCTCAGGCTGTATGAACACCACCTGATTGGTGGCGACCACGGGCAGGTCTTTCTCGCCCGCCAGCTCAACTGCCATATGCAGATAACGCTCCTCGTCGGGGCGCCCGGTGCGGATAAGCTCGAGATAATAACGGTCGGGGAAGTGGGTCTGATAGAAGGCGACCAGAGAGTCCACCTGGCCCTGGTTCCCCTTGAGCAGCGCCTTGCCCACGTCGCCATCTTTGGCGCCGGATAGCAGGATCAGCCCTTCGCTGTAGCGCTCCAGCCAGGCCTGGTCGATCACCGCCCTGTCTTTTACATGGCCACGCAGGTAGGCATCGCTGATCAGCAGGGTAAGGTTCTTATATCCCTCGTTGTTCATCGCCAGCACAGTCAGGGAGCAGAATTCATCCTCGAAACCCGGCACCAGCATGAAGAAGTCACAACCTACGATGGGCTTGATCCCCGCACCGTGACAGCCGCCATAAAACTTCACCAGACCGCAGAGGTTGGTGTTGTCGGTCAGGGCCAGTGCAGCCATCTGATCTTCACTGGCCTTGGCGAGAATGGGCTTGACCTTGGCGAGGCCATCAGACATGGAAAAATCACTGTGTACGCGCAGGTGCACGAAACGAGGTTCTGACATAAGGAGGTTCTGATTTAGTTAGCTAATTTTCTAATATTTATGCGGCGAACTATTCCCGTGAAAGAGTCGCCTTGAAAGAGTCGCCTTGAAAAGTCACCTTTAAAGAGCAACCTTGAAAGAGTACCAGAGTCACACACAGGGCACCAGTCGCAGGCGCCCCCGCGAGGGCGGTTTAACAGGCCTCCAGACGCTCCTTGACCGGCCTGAAACTCTTGCGGTGCTCTGCCAGCACGCCATGGGCCTCGAGCGCCTCGAAATGCGCCTTGGTGGGGTAGCCCTTGTGCTTGGCGAAGCCGTACTCGGGATAACGCTCATCCAAGGCTTCCATCTCTCTGTCGCGCACCACCTTGGCAACGATAGAGGCGGCGCTGATGGCCGGGATCAGGCCATCGCCCTTGATCACCGCATGCCCCTCCAGGGTCTCATCGGTAAAGTCCGGTACCCGATTGCCGTCGATCAATACTCTGTCAGGTCGGGCACGCAGTCCAGCAACGGCGCGCTGCATCGCCAGCATGGTCGCGTGCAGTATGTTGAGCTCATCGATCTCCAGCGGCGAGCAGCGTCCGACGCTGACATCCAGCGCCTTGGCGAGGATCTCCTCATAGAGGGCGTCGCGCTTCTTCTCCGACAGCTTCTTGGAGTCATTTAACCCCTCGATAGGATTGTTCGGGTCCAGCACCACGGCGGCGGTCACCACATCACCCACCAAGGGGCCACGGCCGACCTCATCGACGCCTGCGTAGAAGCCGCAACACAGTGCCTCGACCTGTTCGGCGGTAATTTGTTTATAGATAGCCACTATTTTGTCTCCACTAGCTCAATAACCGCCTGGGCCGCGCGCGCACTGGCATCGCATCTTAGCTGTTGATGCAGCGTCATAAAGGTCTCCATCAACGGCTGATGATCGCCATCGAGCTGATTGGACACGGCGTCGACTATCTTATCAGGGGTACAGTCGGCCTGGATCAGTTCAGGGATGATCTCCCTGCCCGCCAGCAAATTAGGCAAGGAGTAATGAGATATCTGCATCATTCCCTTAGCGATACGATAGGTGATCGGCGATACCCGGTAGGCCACCACCATGGGGCGTTTCACCAGCATGGCTTCCAGGGTCGCAGTGCCCGACGCCAGCAAGATAGCGTCGGCCGCGGCCATCACGGTGCGAGACTGTCCCTCGACCAGATGTATGTCGAGATCCGGCGCATGGGTCTTGAGGGCCAGCTCAAACTGGGCCCGACGCTTGGCATTGACCAGCGGGGTGACGAACTTAAGGTCCGGGTAACGCTGGCGCAACTTTACCGCCGCCTGCACGAAAGGCTCGGCCAGCTGCTTGAGCTCGCCGCCCCGAGAGCCGGGTAAGATAGCGAGGTATTCGGCGTGGGGATCTAACCCCAGGGTCTCGCGGGCGCTGAGCTTATCACTCTCTAGCGGAATATCGTCCGCGAGTGTGTGGCCGACGAAGGTACAAGGCACATCGTGCTTATCGTAGAAGGCCTTCTCGAAGGGCAACAGCGACAGCACCATGTTGGTCGCCTTGGCGATCTTGAAGATCCGCTTCGGGCGCCAGGCCCACACAGAAGGGCTGACATAGTGAACCGTCTTGATCCCCTGTGCCTTAAGCTTCAGCTCCAGACCTATGTTGAAATCGGGGGCATCGATACCGATGAAGCAATCTGGCTTTAGGGCGGTCAGCTCGTCGATCAGCGTTTTACGCACCTTAAGCAGGCGCGGCAGGCGCGACAGCACCTCGACCAGGCCCATCACGGCCAGCTCCTCGAAAGAGAACAGGGACTCAAACCCCAAGGCATCCATCTGCGGGCCGCCGATACCGACGAAGCGGGCATCCGGGTATTTCTGTTTCAAGGCCTTGATCAGGCCGGCGCCGAGAATATCACCGGACAGCTCACCCGCCACCATGGCGAATACTTTTTGATTGCTCTGATTCATCTTCTGTTACTTGCTTACTGAAAATAAAAAAGCCCGTGAACACGAGCTTTTCTTCGATAGCTAAACCAATTAGCTAAACCGATTAAAGAAACCGATTAACGAATAATGCCTCGGCTCGAGTTAACCACAAAGTCCATCAGCAGCTTAACCTGCTCGTCCTCGGCATCCTCACCCAAGGCGGCAACCGCTTCTTCAATGGTCAAGCCCTTGCGATACAAGGTCTTATAGGCACGGCGCACCGCCAGTTGGCTCTCCTTGGAGAAGCCGCGGCGTTTCATGCCTTCGCTGTTCAGTCCCCTTGGGATAGCAGGCTGTCCCGACGCCATCACAAATGGCGGCACATCTTGCAGGATCAATGAATAACCAGCGGTAAAGGCATGGGCACCGATATGCACAAACTGATGCACACCCGTCATGCCGCCTAGGATCGCCCAGTCGCCCACATGGACGTGGCCGGCGATAGAGGCGTTGTTGGCCATGATCACATTGTTACCCACCACACAGTCGTGGGCGATGTGCACATAGGCCATAAACAGGTTGTTAGAGCCGATACGGGTCTCACTGTTATCCTGTACCGTGCCGCGATGTATGGTGACAGATTCGCGGATCACATTGTTATCGCCGATGATCAGTCGGGTTGGCTCGCCAGCATACTTCTTATCCTGGCAGTCTTCCCCTACTGAGGCGAACTGAAAAATACGGTTACCCTTGCCGATAACCGTAGGGCCCTTGACCACCACGTGAGAGCTCAGATGACAGTCGTCGCCGATCTCGACATCTGGGCCGATATAGGTCCATGGGCCTATGGTAACATTGTTACCGATTTTGGCATCTGGGTGTACAAATGCTAACTTATCAATCACTTGGCAATCTCTCTGCGGGCACACATGATCTCTGCCGAACAAACTAGTTCGCCATCGACCTTAGCTTCACCTGTGAAGACGCCAATCCCGCGGCGTTCTTTAATCATCTTAACTTCGAAATGAAGTTGGTCGCCAGGCTCGACCACACGCTTGAAGCGAGCGTTATCGATACCGGCAAAATAGTATAAGGCATCGTTAGATGGCTCATCGCTCATGGTTTTAAACGCTAACAGACCGGTCGCCTGAGCCATCGCCTCTAGGATCAATACACCTGGCATCACAGGAGCTACAGGGAAATGGCCCTGGAAGAATGGCTCGTTGATGGTGACATTCTTGATCGCATGCAGTGTTTCACCTGGCGTAAAGTCGAGGACTCTATCGATCAATAAAAACGGATACCTGTGAGGTAGGAACTTTAGGATCTCTTTGATATCCATCGTATTTAATTGATTTGACACTCAATAACTTCCTTAGCTGCCCTCGGGCAGTTAATCATCTGATTTAACGTTTTTTTCAAGCTGTTTGACGCGTTGGAACAATTCATCAAGTTGTCTGAATCTGACGGTATTACGTCGCCACAACTTGTTTTCCATCGCAACGGTAGCAGAAGAGTATACACCAGGCTCACGAATAACACTCGTCACATTGGTGCCACCCGAGATATGGGTACCGTCGGCAATCGACAGATGCCCAGCCACGGCGCTGCTGCCGCCTATGATACAGTATTTACCTATGGTACAACTGCCGGCAAAGGTAGAGCTACCGGCCAGCGCGGTGTTTTCACCGACCACCACGTTGTGTGCAAGCTGCACCTGGTTGTCGATAATAACCCCATCGTGGATCTCTGTGTGATCCAGCGCGCCGCGGTCGATACTGGTGCAGGCACCGATCTCGACACGGTTACCGATACGCACCCCACCGGTTTGTGGGATCTTGATCCATTGACCACGCTCATTGGCATAACCAAAACCGTCAGAGCCGATCACTGTACCCGAATGCACGATACAGTCTGTACCCAGCTGTACGTCATGGTAAAGGGTCACGTTGGCCCACAGGATAGAGTTTGAACCGACGATAACATCCTGGCCAAGCACACAGCCGGGACCTATCTGAACATTCTCACCTAAGATAACATTGGCGCCTATCACCGCATTGGCACCTATGGCGACGCCTTCACCCAGCTGGGCGCTAGGGTCGATAACCGCACTGGGGTGAATGGCCTCGGCGGCCTTAGGCGTGGTATCGAGCAGCTGAGCGACTCTTGCAAACCCGACATAGGGGTCGGCTAACACTATGGCATTACCACTGAAATGCTCGGCCATCTTGGGCGAGAGCAACACGGCAGAGGCTGCCGTGCCTTCTAACTGACTCTGGTATTTTGGATTCGCCAGAAAGGAGATCTCCCCCGCCTGTGCCTTCTCCAGCGTGGCGACACGGTGAATAGTCACCGTCTCGTCACCCTTGACCTCGGCATTCAGATGGGCGGCGATCTCACTTAGGGTATAACTTGTCATCAATGCTTAGCCTTTGCTCAGAGCTTCAACCACTTTGCTGCTGATGTCTGAAGTCGGCTTCACGTAGATCACGGCGCCGCGCTGTAGCACTACGTCATACTTCTCTTTCTCGGCGATAGCGCTGATGGCTTTTTGAACCTTAACCAATAGCTTGTTTTGCTCTTCACCGTTACGACGACGCATATCTTCGTCCAGCGCCTTGCCTTTAAGCTGCAGCTCAGCCTTGAGAGACTCCATCTTGCGCAGCATCTCAGTCTTTTGCGTTTCGCTCATCAGGGCCGCGTCGCGTTGCTGCTTCTCTAGCATGCCGCGAAGCTCTTCCTGCATCTTCTGTACGCCAGCCACACGATCGCCGAATTCGGTTTTCAGTGTTTTGCTGACTTCTTCGCGCTGTGGTAGCTGCTCAAATACCGCCTGCATATCGACTACGGCGATCTTTTCAGCTTGTGCTGCGATAGGTGCGCCTAACAGAACCAACACCATCATTGCGCGATTAAACATCTTATTCAAAATAAACTCCTTATAATCAGCAAAACTTGCCGATGACTTTTTATTTAAATTAGTTCTACTTTAGAAAGTTTTACCAATGTTGAACGAGAAGATCTCTGTGTCATCATCTTCATATTTTTTGATTGGCCATGCAAGACTAAATACCATAGGTCCCATTGGCGACAACCATTGAACGCTCATCCCCGCCGAGGCACGGATACGTCCTGGGTCTGAATAGTCAGACAGCTTGTCGAACTGCTCAGCCGGCAGGAAGCGATATGAGTCGTAATCGAACTCGGTATCCCAAACGTTACCGGCATCGACGAAGAAGCTGGTACGCACCGAGTTAGTGTAGGCCTCATCCAGGAATGGGGTTGGCACTATCATCTCGACACTCGCCGTAGCGATAGCGTTACCACCGATAGAGCGGCCACCGCTCACAGTGACACGGTTAGGATCCCCTGGCAAGGTACAAGTATCCCCTGCTGGATCTGGCGAGCAGGGCTCACTACCACGATACAGGTAGAATGAACGTGGACCCACAGAGTTAGACTTGAAGCCACGCAGTGAGCTGCTACCGCCCGAGTAGTAGTTCTCCCAGAAAGGTAGGATCTGGTCGTTGTCGTTGTACTGACCATAACCGTTACCATAACCCAGGCGCGCCTTAGTCAGGAGCACGAAGCTGTGGCTGCGGTTGATTGGCCAGTAGAAGCTGGTATCGAAATCTGTCTTAAAGTACTGCAGATCCGAACCTGGCACCGTCATCTTGCCGCTCAGACGCTGTGACGAACCATCGGTTGGGAAGGTGCCGCGGTTAAGCGTGCTGCGGTACCAGCCGAGGGTCAGCTCGAAGTTATCGAACGACAGGTCGGCGTTAGGATCGTTGGCATCACGATAGATGTTGTAGAAGCGCAGGGCCTGCTCGTAGGCCGAGATCTCCGAGATGCTGTTGTGACGATAGCCGATACCACCGTTGATACGGTTGTATTCGTTGATCGGGAAGCCGGAGTTGACCGCAATACCATAAGAACTGTTCTTATAGCGTTCGAGGTTCGCTTCCTGAGCGTCAAACTCGTTCCAGTAGATGCTACCACCCAGGCTCACGCCATCTTTGGTGAAGTAAGGATCTGTGTAGTTGATGTTGACGTTCTTCGAGTACTTGTTGGTATTAAGGTTGATACCTGCCTGATTACCTGTACCCAAGAAGTTACTCTGCTGCACACCAAACTGTAGGCTCAGACCCGACTCGGTACCATAACCCACACCAGCGTTGAACGAGCCTGATGGTTGCTCCTTCACGGTGAAGTCGACGTCAACCAGGTCGTCTGTGCCCGGCACCTGAACCGTCTGGGTGTCGACGGTTTCGAAGTAACCCAGGCGGTTCAGACGCGCCTTGGATTGCTCAACCTGGGCCGAGTTCAGCCAGGCGCCTTCCATCTGACGCAGCTCGCGGCGCATTACCTCATCTTTGGTAACCTGGTTACCGGTAAAGTTAATGCTACGCACATAAACGCGCTTACCCGGCTTGATGTTGACGTTGAGGGCGACCTCTTTGGTCTCATCATCGATCTCAGGATAGGTCTTCACCTCAGGATAGGCATAGCCGAAACGGCCCAGATACTTGCCATACATCTCTTCGGTAAAGGTCACGTCTGCGCCGTTATAGGTATCGCCTACCTTGATCGGCAGAATCGCCTGCATCACCTCTTCGCGGCCCATGAGGTCGCCAGTCAGGTTAACTTCTTTAACCTTGTACTGCTCACCCTCGTCAACGTTGATGGTGATATAGAGACCCTTACGGTCAGGGGTCATCGCCACCTGAGTCGAGGTCACCTCGAAACGGATATAACCGCGGTTGTGGTAGAAGGTCTTGATGGTCTCAAGGTCGGCCTGCAGCTTCTGCTTCTGGTAGCGGCGCTCGCCAAAGAGATCCCACCAGGCCACATAGTCTTTCAGCTCCAGCATGCCGATCAGTTCGGCGTCGCTAAAGACTGTGTTGCCCACCACGTTGATCTGACGAATCTCTGCCGCCAAACCTTCGGTAAACTTAAACTTCAACTCGACACGGTTACGCGGCAGGTTGATCACCTGAGCCTCAACCTTGGCGCCATATTTACCCACGCCATAGTAGAAGTCCTGCAGGCTCTTCTCGATGCCGCTGAGCATGGTGCGATCCAGCGACTCACCGGCCTTGACGCCACTGCCGTCGAGACTCTCTTGCAGCTGCTCGTCTTTAATGTCCTTGTTGCCTTCGAAGGTCACGACGCTGATGGTAGGCCTTTCTTTGACCGTTACCACCAAGACGCTGCCATCGCGGCTCACCTCGATATGCTCGAAGTTGGTCGAGGAATACAGGCTCTTAATCGCCTGCTGCAGACGCATCTCGTCGACCGTGTCTCCCACCTTGATAGGAATATTCAACAGCGCCGCACCCAGTGCAACACGCTGCAGTCCCTTAACCTGGATGTCGGTCACTTCAAAAGGCTGGAATGTATCGGCCCAACCCTTCCCTGATAAAGACGCACCGACTAATAACATCGAGGCAAAAATTTTATTCAATCTCATAGAGCACTTCTAATTATGTGTGTGTCCTTGCTCAGAGTCGGGAAAAATCATTGAAAAGGGCGATACTCATCAATATTAGCAGCAAGGCTGCCCCAAATCTGAATCCAATTTCCTGCACCTTTTCCGGTACAGGCCTGCCTGTGATCACTTCGATGAAGTAATATAACAGATGCCCGCCATCAAGCACGGGTAAAGGCAATAAATTAATAATGCCTAAATTCACGCTGATTAATGCCAGGAATCCCAAAAAGTAAACTAAACCATAGTTGGCGCTGTTTCCCGCGCCCTGAGCGATAGAGATAGGGCCACTCAGGTTCTTCACCGACACGTCACCGGTAAAGAGTTTGCCGATCATCTTAATGCTGACCGATACAAGTTGCCATGTTTTATCGGCGGCGACCATGAGAGACTCACCGACACCGTATTCCAGTTGCAGGCGCATCTCTTCGGGCCAAGGCGCCTGGGTTGGTGCCACGCCAATCACGCCCTCGACCTTACCGCCGTCAATAGTGCGCGCCTTAGGGGTGACATTAAACTTAAGCTGCTCACCATCGCGTCTGATGGTCACGCTAATTGGCTTGTCGGCCGATGCCTTGATCTTGGCAACAAACTGATCCCAATCGCCATAAGATTTGTTATCGACGGCGACTAAGGTGTCACCTAGGCGCAAACCCGCGGCATAGGCGGCGCCATCTTCGGCCACAAAACCCAACTTAGGGGTGATGGCAGGCCTAAAGACATTGAGGCCCAGCGAAGTAATGGGCGACTCAGTCTCAGGATTAAACTTCCACTTGCGGGTATCTAGCTTATAGGTGCGCTCCTCGCCCATCACGCCCGACAAAGGGGCCAGGGTGACGTCGATGGCGTCATCGCCTATGTGACCGACCAAGGCGTAGGTCACCTCTTCCCAGTTGCGCACGCTGCGATCGCCAACGGCAATCACCTGCATCGGCTTCTTGACCTGAATCACCGCCGCCGGCGAGCCGGACTGTGTCGATTCGATCACAGGTTTAATCGAGGGCACCCCAATAAGGTACATGATGTAGAGGGCAAAGATGGCGAACACAAAGTTGGCCATGGGGCCGGCACCGACGATGGCGATGCGCTGCCAGACAGATTTACGGTTAAAGGCCTGGGGCTTTAGCTCGTCGGCAACGGTATCGACCCGCTCGTCGAGCATCTTCACGTAGCCGCCGAGGGGGATCATGGCCACCACGTACTCGGTACCATCGGCGCCGATCTTGCGCCAGATGGCCTTACCGAAACCGATAGAGAAACGCTCAACTTTCACGCCACAGCGTCTGGCCACCCAGAAGTGACCATATTCATGGGCCGTGATGAGAATTCCAAGGGCGATAATGAATGAGCCCAAGTTCCACAAAAAGTCTAGCATTCCTCTCCTTATCTCTGCTTACGTAAGCGGCAAAACCTTAAAACGAGCTAGCGCGAGCCCTATATTTTGGCGACCCGCTCCTGCGCTGCACGCCGTGCCAGGCCGTCCAGCGCCAAAATATCTTCTATGGTGTCTAAGCTACGCTGCTCGACATGACTCAGGCAATACTCGTTTACCCGTGCGATATCGGTAAAACGTATCAATCCTGCCAGGAAGGCCTCGACCGACACCTCGTTGGCCGCGTTCAATACCGTGGTGGCTTCCTGTCCCTGCTCGCAGGCATCTATGGCCAGCTTCAGACAGGGGAAGCGATTGAAGTCGGGTTCAAGAAAGCTTAACTGTCCGACTTTGAAAAAATCTAAAGGTTCAACGCCCGCCGAAATTCTTTGCGGATAGGCCATGCAGTGCGCTATGGGGGTGCGCATGTCTGGATTGCCCATCTGGGCCAACACGCTACCGTCCTTATACTGCACCATAGAGTGGATCACGCTCTGGGGATGCACCACCACCTTGAGTTGCTCTTTAGTGGCATTAAACAGCCAACGGGCCTCGATATACTCGAGTCCCTTGTTCATCATGCTGGCGGAATCGACCGAGATCTTGCGGCCCATCGACCAGTTAGGATGTTTGCAGGCCTGATCCGGCGTCATCTGACTCAGACTATCGAGATCTGAGGTGAGAAAAGGTCCGCCTGATCCGGTCAACAAAATATGGGAGATGCCGGCACCGGCCAGATCGCAGGCGCCGATGGCTTGCTGAGCAGGCTCTGGCAGACACTGGAAGATGGCATTGTGCTCACTGTCTACTGGCAACACCTTGGCGTTTGAGCCCTGCATCGCATCGATAAACAGACGACCCGACATCACCAGCGACTCTTTATTGGCCAGCAGCACCCGCTTACCCGCCTTAACCGCCGCCAGTGTGGCAGGTAGACCCGCCGCGCCGACGATGGCCGCCATGACGCAATCCACCTCGGGCAGCGCGACGATAGCCGCCAACTCATCTTCGCCCGAAGAGACGGCAATCGCCATGTGCGCCGGCAAACGACGCTGCAACTCGGCCGCCGCCTGGGGGTCGACCATGTGGGCTATCGATGGATTGTACTTGATACACAAGTCGAGCATCTTATCGACACTCTTATGGGCGACCAGGGCAAAGGCCTTGTAGGCCTCAGGATTTTGCTCGATAACGCTCAGGGTACTGGCGCCGATAGAACCTGTGGCGCCTAGAATCACCATTTTCTGCATGGTTACATCCAAAATGCGATATAAATTAGGATAAAGATGGGCAGCGCCGCCGTCAGGCTGTCGATGCGATCCAGCACCCCGCCATGACCCGGCAATATGGTGCCAGAATCTTTAATGTCGGCCACACGCTTAAACATACTTTCCGATAGATCCCCAAGGGCCGAGACCAGGGCGACAAACAGGGTCACGCCGATCACGAGCCCCAGCTCCTGCTCTGGCGAGACCATCATCACGCCCGCCACGACCACCATGGTAGTCACCAGGCCACCGAGCAGCCCCTCGACGGTTTTCGCCGGGCTCACGTTAGGCATCAGCTTGTGCTTGCCCAGGGCCTTACCGGCAAAATAGGCTCCAGAATCGGTCGCCCACACGGTCAGCATCACCAGGAATACCAAGGCGCCGCCATAGTATGGCATGCTCGCCGTGCTCAGGGCCTTTAGCGCGATCAAGGCGGTAAAACAGGGCACTAGGGTCAGCTGACCGAACATGGATTTCAGCATGTGGCTCTTGCCCCAGAGGGCGGCGCTTTTAGGGTAGCTGAGCACCAGGAATAACGAGATGACCCACCACATGGCACCAATCAGTGTGATGGCGAGATAGACAGGATGTAGCTGCCCCTTAAACCAAACCTCTTCGGTGGGCACCAGGAGGTTTAACGCCACCAGCAAGATGCCTATGGTCAGGGTGAAACTCCACTGGGTCACATTACAGCGCTTGTCTATGATGCGTCCCCACTCCTTGGCGGCGATCAGGAACACAGCCACCAAAGCCCATGAAAAATACTCCACAGGGAAAAAGAAAATGGCTCCCATCACCAATGGGATCAACCATACTGCTGTTATTATTCTATGTTTTAGCAAAACTTTCCCTCTTAAATTTATTACTCAGCCTGCAAAGTCTCAATTTGAGAACCCGTCAATCCAAAACGGCGCTGCCGGGTAGCAAATACGGCTACCGCATCTTTAAAGGCCTGTTCATCAAAATCTGGCCATAACACATCAGTAAACACTAACTCTGCGTAAGCCGCTTGCCATAACACAAAGTTACTAATGCGAAAATCGCCACCGGTGCGAATCATTAAATCAACTTCCGGTTGATTTTGCATGCTTAAATGCTGACTTAGCGCCTCCTCGGTGAACTGACTGCTGGTCATTTCGCCAGATTCCACCTTTTTGGCTAAGGTTTGCGCCGCCTGCACTATGTCCCAACGACCGCCGTAGTTGGCCGCCACATTGAGGATCAAACCAGTGTTGTTGGCCGTCTTCTCCATCGCCGCGGCGATCTGCTTTTGTAAGCGGACAGAAAAACGACTGATGTCCCCTATGATGTTGAGCCTTACCCCGTTTTTATCCAGCAGTTTTATTTCTCGTTGTAAAACGGTGAAAAACAGCTCCATCAAGAGGCTGACTTCTTTCTCGGGTCTGCGCCAGTTTTCACTGGAAAACGCAAACAGGGTTAACGAACCTATCCCCATCTCACGCGCCATACTCACCGCGCGACGAACAGTCTTTACACCGGCCTTATGGCCTACAACACGGGGCTTGCCCTGTGCCTGTGCCCAGCGCCCGTTGCCATCCATGATGATCGCCACGTGCTTGGGAATAGACTGTTTTACCAGCTCTGCGAGTGCTTCATTAGATAACTCAGAGCCAGATTGAGATTCGATTGACATCTATTACAACCCTTAAAAATAGCAAACGCCGTGTAGTATACCCCTACACGGCGTGCGAACTCTAGTAACGAAACAGGGAGATTAGACTTCCATCAACTCTGCTTCTTTTGCCGTCAAGATCTCATCGATCTGCTTGATGTGAGCGTCAGTAAACTTCTGAATCTCATCTTCAGTGCGGCGTACATCGTCCTCGGTACACTCTTTCTCTTTCTCTAGCGCTTTCACGTCAGAGTTAGCGTCACGACGTACGTTACGTACGGCGATACGACCGTTTTCAGCCTCGGCGCGAACGACCTTGATCAGGTCCTTACGACGCTCTTCGGTCAGTGCTGGTAGTGGAATACGGATAGTCGTACCGGCAGACATAGGGTTTAGGCCCAGATCTGAACTCATGATCGCCTTCTCAACCGCTGCAATCATAGTGGTATCGAAGACAGTGATTGCCAGAGTACGAGAATCTTCAATAGATACGTTACCTACCTGCTTAAGCGGAGTTGGCGTACCATAGTAAGGCACCTTGATCGAATCAAGCAGACTTGGGTGAGCACGACCAGTACGTACTTTAGCCATTTGATTCTTAGTCGCTTCAACACACTTCGCCATACGGCTCTTTGCATCTTCTTTGATTTCGTTAATCACGTTAAATATCCTTAAATTCGTTCGTATCGGGTTATTTATTCGGCAGTCTTACGGCTACTTCTAATAAGCGTACCTTCATGGTCGCCCATGATAACACGTCGTAGCGCACCAGGCTTGTTCATATTAAACACTAAGATAGGCATATCGTGATCTCTTGCAAGGGTAAATGCCGCAAGATCCATCACTTTCAATTCTTTTTCCAGGACTTCGCCATAACCCATCTCGTCATATTTTACCGCTTCTGGGTTCTTGACTGGGTCATCAGAGTAAACACCATCTACCTTAGTGCCCTTGAGTACCACTTCGGCTTCGATCTCGATACCGCGCAGGCAGGCGGCAGAGTCTGTGGTACAGAAAGGATTACCCGTACCGGCGGCGAAGATCACCACACGGCCAGATTTAAGCAGGCTAATCGCTTCGGCCCAGTTATAGTCGTCACACACGCCTTTCAAGGGGATGGCCGACATCAGGCGGGCATTCACATAGGCTCTGTGCAGCGCATCGCGCATCGCCAGACCATTCATTACGGTTGCCAACATGCCCATATGGTCGCCCACCACACGGTTCATGCCTGCTTGTGCTAGGCCTTCACCACGGAATAGGTTACCGCCACCAATCACAACACCTACCTGAATACCAAGCTCAACCAGCTCTTTAATCTCTTGTGCCATGCGATCTAGCACCTTGGGATCGATGCCAAAGCCCTCTTCGCCCATCAGGGCCTCGCCACTCAGTTTGAGAAGAATACGTCGAAAAGCAGGTTTTGGATTTGTGCTCATAGTTGTTTGTCCTGATAAATGCCGATGGGTAACGTGCCAATTATATAGAAAAAAAAGCGCTGTGCAGCAATCTAATTGGCATAATAAAACCGCAGCGAATGCTGCGGTTTTTAGGGTATCTTACAACTGGCGATTACGCCTTAGAAGCGGCGATTTGCGCTGCTACTTCAGCGGCAAAATCTTCTTCTTTCTTCTCGATACCTTCACCAACTTCTAGACGAATGAAGTTAGTTACTGTAGCGCCTTTCTCTTTTAGGATTTCGCCAACAGTCTTCTTAGGCTCCATGATGAAAGCTTGACCAGTCAGAGAAACCTCACCGGTGAACTTCTTCATACGACCAGCAACCATCTTCTCAGCGATCTCTTGAGGCTTGCCTTCGTTCATCGCGATTTCGATCTGAACGGCTTTCTCTTTTTCAACAACTTCAGCTGGTACGTCTGATGGGTTAACGTATTCTGGCTTAGAAGCAGCAACGTGCATAGCAACGTGCTTCAGAGTCTCTTCGTCAGCTTCACCAGTTACAACAACACCGATACGGTCGCCGTGACGGTAAGAAGCTTGGCTAGCACCATCGATGTACTCAACGCGACGAACGTTGATGTTTTCACCGATTTTAGCAACTAGCGCAACACGAGTTTCTTCGAACTGAGCTTGTAGGTCGGCAATAGATACTTTGCCAGCTGCAGCAACATCCAGAACTTCGTTAGCGAAAGCCAGGAAGTTAGAGTCTTTTGCAACGAAGTCAGTTTGACAGTTAACTTCTAGAAGTACTGAGAAACCTTCGCCTTGCTTGATCAGGATAGTACCTTCAGCAGCGATGTTACCTGCTTTCTTAGCAGCCTTTGCAGCACCGCTCTTACGCATGTTTTCAATCGCTAGCTCAATGTCACCATTGGTTTCAGTTAGCGCTTTCTTACAATCCATCATGCCAGCGCCAGTACGCTCGCGTAGTTCTTTAACTTGGGCAGCAGTAATTGCCATTGTTAAATCCTCTATAGGTAACTCTACAAATCAAATGTGAAAAAACAGGGGCCTTAGGGCCCCTGTTCACCAATTATCTATCTTGGTTAATAAGGGCGATGAAATTCATCCCGCCTTTATTATTCAGCTTCTACGAAACCGTCTTGCTCAGCTTGTACCGCTAGGTCTTGACCACGACCTGCTTTAGCAGCCGCTGCTACTGACTCAGCATACAGACGAATTGCACGCATAGCGTCATCGTTACCAGGAACGATGTAGTTGATGCCGTCTGGAGAAGAGTTAGTATCAACAACAGCAACAACTGGAATACCTAGGTTGTTAGCTTCTTTAATAGCGATATGCTCATGGTCAGCACCGATAACGAAGATAACGTCAGGTAGGCCGCCCATGTTCTTGATACCACCAAGAGACTTTTCTAGCTTCTCAAGCTCACGAGTACGCATTAGCGCTTCTTTCTTGGTCAGCTTGTCGAAAGTACCGTCTACAGACTGGCTCTCAAGATCTTTTAGACGCTTGATTGATTGACGAACTGTTTTCCAGTTAGTCAGCATGCCGCCCAACCAACGGTTGTCAACGTAGTATTGATCACAAGAAATAGCAGCTTCTTTGATCGCTTCGCTTGCAGCGCGCTTAGTACCAACGAAAAGTACTTTACCTTTCTTAGATGCTACGTTGCTGATGAACGCTAGTGCTTCATTGAACATAGGCACAGTGTGCTCTAGGTTGATGATGTGTACACCGTTACGAGCGCCGAAGATGAAAGGCTTCATCTTAGGGTTCCAGTAACGAGTTTGGTGACCGAAGTGAACACCGGCCTGAAGCATGTCGCGCATTGAAACTGTAGTCATTTTTTTACCTTAAAAAATTGGGGGTTAGACCTCCACGCATCCCATATCTCCGACCTAAATAGGCACCCCGAAGAACGTGTCGATACGTGTGTGATTTAGTATTTAGTCATAGCCATGTATAATGGCCGCCACATTCGCTCCAAGATGGGGTCATAATGAACCTCATCGGCAAGAGTCAAACATAACGGCGCGCTTTATACCATAATATCGGCGCCAACACAAATTTTTAGCGCCTTGAGGCGCCCCAAATTCGACTACCGACACAACAGAGAAAGCTTAATGAGTATAGTGATAAAAACAGCCGAAGAGATCGAAAAAATGCGCGCGGCAGGCAAGCTGGCCGCCGAGGTATTAGAGATGATTGCCCCCCATGTTAAGGCCGGGGTAACCACAAACGAACTCAATGATATCTGTGCGAAATATACCGAAGAGCAAGGCGCAATTTCGGCCCCGTTAGATTACCATGGCTTTCCTAAATCTATCTGTACTTCCATCAACGAAGTGATCTGCCACGGCATCCCAAGCGATCGCGCCCTGAAAGATGGCGACATCATCAATATCGACATCACAGTGATCAAAGATGGCTACCATGGCGACACCTCTAAGATGTTCCTCATCGGTGACGTCAGCGCCAAAGACAAGCGCCTGTGCCGCGTGGCTCAGGAAAGCCTGTATGAGGCGATCAAGAAGGTGCGTCCAGGCATGAAACTGGGCGAGATCGGCACCATCATCGAGAAATATATCAAGAGCAAGAAAACCGGCCTGGAAAAATACAGTATCGTCACCGACTACTGTGGCCACGGCATCGGCGCCGGCTTCCACGAGGAGCCGCAGGTGATGCACTACAAGAACAATGACAAGACGGTACTGCGTCCTGGCATGTGTTTCACCATAGAGCCGATGATCAACGCCGGTCGTCACACCAGCGTACTGGACAAGGACGACAACTGGACGGTGACCACCTCTGACGGTAAAAACTCGGCTCAGTGGGAACACACTTTGCTGATCACCCCTACGGGTGTAGAGGTCCTGACCCTGCGCGAAGAAGAAAACTTCCCCCGCATCATCAACCACTAATCGCACACGCAGCTAAATTGTGGTTTACTCCCATAGCAGGCCATCCGGCCTGCTATGCTCGCTCTGAGGTTAAGGACTGCAATGAACACTGCGCTAACAGCTAAGAACGCCCTAAAACAACAAAATCAAGAACTCCTAGAACGTTTCAGCGCCGGCGAATCTGTGACCGCCCTGGTCAGCCAACGCTGCCGTTTCGTCGATGAACTCCTTATTGCCCAGTGGCAAGCCCATCAACTCGATACCACGCCCGTGGCGCTAATCGCCGTCGGCGGCTATGGCCGGGGGGAACTGCATCCCCAATCCGATGTGGATCTGCTGTTTCTTATCCAAGGTTCGCTCGAATCCAGCGACGAAGCTAAACTCAGTCAGTTTATCGCCTTCCTCTGGGATGCGGGCCTCGAGGTGGGTCACAGCGTCAGAACAATTGATGAGACCATAGCTCAGGGCAAGGCCGACATCACCATCGCCACCAACCTGCTGGAAGCCAGATTACTCTGCGGCCCCCAGGCGATGTTTAATACTCTGTATGACAAGGTGCGTGAGGGCGATTTCTGGCCCGCTAGCGACTTCTTTGTCGCCAAGCGCGATGAACAGGTGGCGCGCCATGCCAAGGCCAGCGCCTTCGATCTCGAGCCCAATCTCAAATCCTGCCCGGGCGGCCTGAGAGACATTCAGACCATCACCTGGGTGGCGATGCGCTACTTCGATGCCAGCTGCGCCGAGGAGCTGGTCGCCCATGGCTTCCTCGAGCAGGATGAACTCGAGGAGCTGCTGGAGTGTCAGGGCTATCTGTGGCAGCTGCGCTTTGCCCTGCACCTTATCTCGGGGCGCGACGAGAACCGCCTGCTGTTCGACCTGCAGCGTCAGGTGGCGGAGCTGCTCGGCTACAAGGACGAGACCCAACTTGCGGTCGAGCAGATGATGAAGCGTTACTATCGCACCGTGCGCCGGGTGATGGAGCTCAATCAGATGCTGCTGCAACTCTTCAAGCGCGCGACCCTGGGCCACACCAAGGAGCTGGAGATCCAGCCCATAGACGAGGATTACCAGCGCCGCGGTAGCTTTATCGAATCCCTGCAGGCGGATCTGTTCCATGACCCGGTAGAGATCATGCGCCTCTTCCTGCACACGGCGCGCAACTCTAATATCAAGGGGATCTACGCCCCTACCCTGCGCAGCCTAAGGCGCGCCCGTCGCGCCCAGCAGACGCCGCTGATGGACAATGAGGATTGCCGCAAGGTGTTTCTGGAGATCTTGCGCCACCCTCGGGGCATAGCCTCTCTCTCCCTGATGCACCGCCACGGCATACTGTCGGCCTACCTGCCAGCCTGGCGCAACATCGAGGGGCAGATGCAGTTCGACCTCTTCCACGCCTACACGGTCGACGAGCATACCCATAGACTGCTGCTCAACATCGACAGATTCTCACAGACGGAGCAGAAGGATGAGTTCCCCTTAGGCTCCATACTGATCAATCAGCTGCCGAAGAAGGGGCTGCTGGTGCTTGCGGCCATCTTCCACGATATCGGCAAGGGACGCGGCGGCGATCACAGTAAACTCGGCGCCGTCGATGCCCAAGAGTTTTGCGATCTGCATGGCCTCAACAAGCATGATGGTCGCCTGGTGAGCTGGTTGGTGGAAAATCACCTGGTGATGTCGGTCACCGCCCAGCGCCGGGATATCTCGGATCCCGATGTGGTGGCCGAGTTTGCCGACAGGGTGCGTGACGCCGTGCACCTGAGTTACCTCTACTGCCTCACGGTCGCCGATATCTGCGCCACCAACGAGAAGACCTGGAACAACTGGAAGGGCTCGCTGCTGCGGGATCTCTACTTCTCCACCCAGAGGGTGCTTGCCAGGGGCAAGGAGAAGCCGGTGGATATTCGCGCCCGCGTGCGCGAGCATCAGGGCAAGGCGAAGAAGGAGCTGCTGCGCCGCGGGATCAAGGAGAAGAGTCTTGATACCCTGTGGCAACGATTCAAGGCCGACTATTTCCTGCGTCATCAGCCCAATCAGGTGGCCTGGCACGCCGAGGCGATACTCAAACACAAGCACGATGAGGCCCTGGTGCTGATCTCCAAGCACACCACCCGCGGCGGCACCGAGCTGTTTGTCTACAGTCAGGATAAGCCAAAGCTATTTGCCACAGTGATGGCGGTGCTGGATAACAAGAACATTAACGTGCATGACGCCAGCATCATGACCTCAAAAGATGGCTACGCACTGGATTCTTTCGTCATTTTAGAGCAAGATGGCAGCCCGGTGTCGCAGATCTCCCGTATCCAGGGGATCAAGAAGGCACTGGTGAAAGCCTTAAGCAATGACACGGCGAAACTGCCGAAATTTAAGAAGCTGCCGCGTAAGATGAAACCTTTCAGGGTACCGACCCAGGTAAGCTTCCTGCCGGCGCGCAAACAAGGCACCAGCATGATGGAGCTGATCGCCCTGGACAGCCCAGGACTATTGGCCAAGGTGGGGGATATCTTCTATCGTTGTGAGATCACCCTGTTGGCGGCGAAGATCACCACCATAGGCGAGCGCGCCGAAGATTTCTTTATGTTGCAGACACAAGATGGGCAGCAACTGAACGAGACACAACAAGAGGCGCTCAGTGAAGCACTGGTCAAGGCGCTCGATACGCAAAACCAAGTTTAATCAACAGACAATTTTATGATAATTGGGAGACGTTAATGGAGGCTTTACGCCAACGTATAGAAGCAGCTTTTGAAGCTCGCGCAGAAATCACCCCTACCACGGTCGAGCCGAGTGTTCGCGCCGACGTTGAGAAAGCCATCGCCATGCTAGACACAGGTGAAGCGCGCGTCGCCGAGAAGATCGACGGCCAATGGCATGTACACCAGTGGCTAAAGAAAGCCGTATTACTCTCTTTCCGCATCTTCGACAACCAGGTGATCGACGGCGCGGAAACCAAATTCTTCGACAAAGTACCGATGAAATTTGCCGACTATGACGAGGCACGTTTCAAGCAGGAAGCGATCCGCGTAGTACCGCCTGCCGCTGTGCGTAAAGGCTCTTTTATCGGCAAGAACACCGTACTCATGCCGTCTTACGTTAACCTCGGCGCCTATGTCGATGAAGGCACCATGGTTGATACCTGGGCGACTGTAGGTTCTTGCGCCCAGATTGGTAAGAACGTGCACCTGTCTGGCGGTGTCGGCATCGGCGGCGTGTTGGAGCCGCTACAGGCAGGCCCTACCATCATCGAAGACAACTGCTTCATCGGAGCGCGCTCAGAAATCGTCGAAGGCGTAGTGGTCGAAGAAGGCAGTGTTATCTCTATGGGGGTATACATTGGCCAGAGCACCCGCATCTATGACCGTGAGACCGGCGAGATCCACTATGGCCGCGTGCCAGCGGGGTCGGTTGTCGTATCAGGCACCCTGCCCTCTCAGTGTGGCAAATATAACTTGTATGCCGCCATCATAGTGAAGAAGGTCGATGCCAAGACCCGCGGCAAAGTAGGTATCAACGAGTTGCTACGCATCGTCGATTAATCCCTGTCGCACCCTAACCTTAAAAAGCCAGGTATTTATCTGGCTTTTTTTTACCTCTAAAGGGATATCCAGACACATTCTGTTACTCCCAGACATAGCCTGATCCACTCCTCACATACCGATACATTTCGCGACAAATAGCTAACAGCTTTTCACTAAATAAAGGGCTTTACTCATAGTCGATCCCAACAGAAATATGCTAGGAGCACAAAATGAGAAAGTTACTAACGATTGCCGCCATCGCATTAGCCCCACTGGCTTTTTCTTCACAAGCCGCCATGTCGCCTCATATGGAAAAAACCTTAGTGGCCGTATGTAAAGCCGGCGCAAGCAACAGCATTATTGAATTTAACGGTACAATGAAAGAGTATCGCATCAACAAACAGCGCGTCTTCCCTCGCCTTGTCTGCAATGACCAGAGCTTCCATCAATTTGCTCTGAGCAACGGCGCCGATCGCACTGCCGCTAAGATTGAACGCTACAGCTTAGGTACTGTGACCATTAAAGATCTCGCCATGAACTATGGTGACGAAGAGATTTTAGCCGTTAACTTCTAAGTTAATAAGCTTGGGCATCAAGCTGACCTGCAGCTAAAAACCAATAAAAAAGAGCCTACAGGCTCTTTTTTGTTAACTATAAATTATAGATTTACTCGGTACTACAGACTAGAAGACCACAGTCTTATTACCGTAGACGATCACCTCTTCCTGCAACACCAATTGCAACGCCTTACTCAGCACACTCTTCTCCACATCCCGGCCACACCTGGCCAGCTCCTCGGCGCTGTAACTGTGATCCACAGGGATCACATCCTGCTTGATAATCGGCCCTTCATCCAAGCAGTTGTTTACGAAGTGGGCCGTGGCACCGATGATCTTCACCCCACGCTCCCACGCCTGACGATAGGGCGAGGCGCCAATGAAGGCTGGCAAAAACGAGTGATGAATATTGATGATACGGTTTGGATATTGCTCGACAAACTCTGGGGTCAGCACCCGCATAAATTTCGCCAGCACCAGGTAGTCAGGGTCATGTTGCGCAATCACGGCTAACATCTCCTGCTCATGCTCATGACGCGTCTTGCCCTCATGAGAGACACAATAGAAAGGCACCTCAAACTTATCAGCTAGCGGCTTGAGCGTGTCGTAATTACCGACGATAGCGGCGATCTCCACATCCAGGCCACCATAATAGGCCTTCATCAGGATATCCCCGAGGCAATGGGCCTCCTTGGTCACCATCACCACCACGCGCTTCTTGCCCTTGACCACCAGCTTACGATGACGCTGCTCAGGCAGCACCTCATCGATATCGGCCAGGAACTTCGCCTCGTCGAACAGCCCTTCCAATTCGGTGCGCATGAAGAATCGCCCCTGAGCATTGTCGACAAATTCACTGTTCTTAACGATATTGAGCCCGTGGGCATAACAGACACCCGTGATCTTAGTGATAAGTCCTGGTGCGTCGGCACAATCTGTGATTAATACTCTCTGTTGCATCTTCTCTACCTCTAAATGTCTAACCTTTCAAATTCACGATTTGTGCCTATCTAGATAGCGCTGCAATAAGCGCCTAATACTCTCCGCTTTCGTGCCGTAAACCAACTGAACCCCGTTGCCGACCAATACCACACCCTTGGCGCCCAGCTTGTTGAGCTGGGCCTTATCCACCAGCTCGGCGTGTTTCACGCTGATGCGTAGTCGTGTCAGGCAGGCGGTTAATTCATTGATATTATCCTGTCCACCCAAGGCGGTGATCATGGAGATCAGCCCGGCCCGCTGGCCGCTGCCCGCCTCCATGCGTCCCGGGGTCTTGAGGTTAAACGCCAAGATGGCGCCGCGAAACACCAGATAATAGATAACCGCCGTGAGGGGGCCGAGGATCAAAAACCATTCTACATTTCTGGACTGTCCCAGCAATAGACTGAAATCGACTAAGCCATGGGAAAACACTACGCTATGGTGGATATCCAGCGAAATCGTCACCGCATAGGCAATCCCCGTCATCAAGGCATGCAGAATAAACAGCAGCGGGGCGACAAACATGAAGGCAAATTCGATGGGCTCGGTGACCCCGGTCAGCCAACAGGCGGTGGCCGCCGACAGCATGATCCCGGCGACCCGGTTGCGCTCATGTTTATCGGCACAGCGCCAGATGGCCAGCGCGGCTGCGGGCAGGCCCCACATCTTTATTAGATAACCACCGGCCAGATTACCTGCCTGTGGGTCGCCGGCCAGATAGCGGGCCACTTCGCCTCTGACCCACTCATCGCCATTGAAATACTGCCCCATTTCCAGGTAGAAAGGGGCATTCCAGATATGGTGTAGCCCAAGTGGGATCAGCAAGCGTTCCACCATGCCATATACGGCAAAGGCCGAGGCGGGTTCCTGATAGACGGCCCAGTTAGAGATCTGCTCGATCCAACTAGACAATAAAGGCCACAGGAGCAGAAACAGGTAGGCCAGCAAGATGGCCATCGGCAGCATTAACAGCGGCGCCGAGCGGCGTCCCTCGAAGAAGGAAAATACCGCCGGCAGGCGTATACGCTCGCTGTGCTTAACCGCCAGACAGGTAAAGGCACCTACCATCATGCCACCGGCAATGCCCGTGTCTATGGTGGCCTGCCCCAAGATCATCTCGGTCGGCAAATGATAGATCTTCGCCAGCGCCGACAGGCTAGAGAAGAAGACTCCATAGCCGAAGACCGCACTGAAGGCGGCTATCCCCTGATCTCGGCAGAAGCCTATGGCAATAGTGACCGCAAACAGCATGGGCATCATGGAGAAAACCAGGTTGCCCACGGTCCACATGAGCGTGGCGAGATCCGCCGAAATAAAAGGAATGGGGTTGGTTGCCAGGCCAATCATTACCCCCGCCGCGGGCAAGATGGCGATAGGCAGCAGCAGCGCTTGGCTCAGCCGCTGGGCAAACTTAAACCATTGACGACTGATCCGGCTTAGTCGGCCGCGTGGTCGTTGATGAGTTGGGTCCATTGGGTTAACCATGCTTTTGCTTCTACTTCCGGCTCCATCGTCTCACAGGCATCTATCTTAAGCAGTTCACCTATGCGCGTGCCGCCAAGCTCAGTTAACAACTCATCGAAACGTATACCGGCAAAACAGAAGGTCTCATAGCTCGAGTCCCCCAGCGCCACGACGCCATATTCCAGCTTTGGCAGGTAAGGTGCCTCGCCTCTCAGGGTCTCAAACCAGGGGCTGATATCATCGGGCAAATCGCCCTGCCCCGTCGTAGAGGTGACCACCAGCAGCAACTCATCCTCGGGCGGAACGAAGCCGTTGAGGGTCTCTGGTGTCATCAGAGTGACCTGGATATCTTTGGCCAATAGCTCTTCTTGTAGGGTCTCGGCAACAAACTGTGCATTGCCATAGACAGTTCCATATACCAGATTCACTTTTCTCATGTTTTACTTAGCCCTTAGCGCATTAATTACTTATACTCTAAACATACTTTATTGAAAGCTTGATAGCTACACTAGGTTATTGAGTTTCAAGGATCAATTCGATGCGACATTCGAGCCGACAGAAACATCTAAAGCATGTTCACCGCAGCGCGCACATCAGGCGCATGTGTTATTTCAGAACCGTTCAGTCCCTCTCGCTCAACCCGCATCCCCCATCAGAAATTGACCTCCCCGAAGAGAAGCTATCGCCCCTCACAGCCATCAAATCGGCCTGCGCGCTGGTCAAGTAACCCTAAAGCCCGAACTTCAAGTATCGAGTCACGGGCCTTTAGGGTTAGGCGGAATAAACTTATCTAGGCGCACGCCGTTTTGCGCTCGCTGTTTAGCGTTACCTTTATGCCTAAAACATTAAGCCTCACAGATAAGTAACGCTTGTTCGCCACTCAGCTGCTGGTCATCCCAGCCGAACAGTTCAAACAGCGACAGCCACTCGGCCTCGAGCTCTGTCTCCACCGCTATTCGCTCGCCGCTTCGAGGATGATTGAACTCAAGTTTCTTGGCGATCAGCCACAAACGATTGATGCCACTATGCTCGCGCATGAAACGGTTCTGCTTGCCGTCACCATGGGTGGTATCACCAATGATGGGATGACGCAGATGGGCCATATGCCGACGCAGCTGATGCTTGCGCCCTGTATGGGGAGTTAGCTGAACCAAGGCATAGCGACTGCTGGCATAGCGGCCAGAAGGATAAGGGATCTCACAATTGAGTAAGGGGTGATAACTGGTCTGCGCCTCCTGCGCCGCCTTGTTAGGGTCGACATTCTTGTCACCCAGCTCGTCGAGCTCTTGCTTCAAAGGGTAGTCCAGCAGCCCAGGCTCGTGCATGTTCCCCCTGACCAGAGCAACATAATGCTTTTGCACCGACTTGCTGGCGAACTGTTCACACAACTGGTTCGCCATCTCACTGCTCTTGGCAAACAGCAGCACACCCGAGGTCGGTCTGTCGAGACGATGGACGGGAAACACATGGCAGCCCACCAGATCCCGCGTCATCTGCATGGCGAAATATTTTTCCCGCCGCGCAAGGTAGCTGCGATGCACCAGCAGACCAGCGGGTTTGTGGATGGCGACAAGATCGTCATCTTCATAGAGGATCTCGATTGTCGGTGCCGCTTCGACGACAAGGCTGTCATCGTCGCCAGCTAGCCGCTCATTAAGGTTTTCCATGGTTTCAGGGTTAGTTAGATCCACTCAAATGCTCATCTAATTGATTAATAATGGTGATTAATACTCGCATCTCGGCCCTACCTTGCCACACATGCTCGGCCATGGGAGCCAAGGCAATCTGACTGGGCAGCGCGCCATTGACCGCGATGATCTCGCCCATCTTGGGCAGAAAGATAAACTGCAACCACTGCTCAAATGTCATCGACTCGCAGGCAAAGGGCGTCGGGTCCGCCATCGCCTCGGCAGAAGGCGGCTGGTCTTGCCACAAATGCAGTCGTTTCAATTCGGCTTCGATAAGCCCCAGCTGTTTTTCGGTATAGAGAGACACACTCACCTCAATGATAATGATCGCCGTGGCGCCTAAGCCTTTACATGAACCCAAGTCAGCACATGAGTCAGTACAAGAACTTTAGCCTGCGAGCTATTTCGGCCGAAATTGTACCATCTCAGCGGACTTCTCCCTATAATAAGCGCCATTTAATCTGTTCCCTGTAAGTAAAACGGCATTCTAATGACTGAAATTACCACTCTTACTCAATTTCTCAGCACGGCTAACACCCAATTCCAAGTCTATGATCTCGGCCGCCGGGTACAGCATATTGACATGATGGCCTTCTCCCAGATTGAGGCGCTCCAGGCCCCTTATCCCTCGCCTATCCAAGGCCATGCCCAATTTGCCATCGTCTTCTGGGACGACTCCAACCAACACTTCATCTGGTTCCTTAAGCTCCCCTTGGATGAACGAGGCCTACTCTCACCTGCGCCGAGAACCCAGTTTATTCGTATGGTGATAGAGGCGCTGGGCAGCGATCCAACCCAGGCACTCTCACAAGATCAGCAAGACAAGCTCGCCAACCATCCTTTCGCCTTTAAACCGAGTGCGGAGAAACTTGCGCTCTTCAACGCCTTGGTACGTAAACAGCTGGGCCTACCCGCCTCGGCGCAATATGAATTTGCCTATCAATACCTATCGGGGCAAGTTTCACCTGAGCGTTGGCAAGATGTGGGGTTACAGGGATTAGCGGATATCTGTGTGCGCGCCACGGCGCTCGACCACAATGAGCAGCTGCTTAACGCCTTTGAACACAGCGCAGACGAAGTCAAGATAGCCCTGTGCCAACAGCTGGAGCACATCACACTCGAGGCGCCTTTAGCCGAGCGGCTGTTAAGCGCGTTTTATCAAGCCAGTCCCGAACATAGACTCTACTACCTGCGCGCCTTAGCCTCGGCGCCAGCCCTTGCTCAGCAAGCGATACAGTACCTGGATGAGCAAGATGCGCTGGATGACAACGCCTTGATCACCATAGCGGGCCGAAATTGGACCGCATTAAAAGACGATCAGTCTCGCAAGATCTATCTCGAGGCCTTAGCAAAACAACCCCAGGGCTTCTTTAACCAGATCTTTGCTGATATTGTGGCAATTCCAGCGATACGAACTCAACTCTTGATGGCATTAAGAGACAGCGAACGCAGCCAGGCCCTCGCCAATGCCATAGGTGGACTCTTTAGGGTGACCAAAGCATGATGACAGACTTTTTAATGATCGCCGCGCTGGTGATCATTGCTGCCTTTTTCTGGCAATTACGCCAGATGGCCGAACTGAGCCGGGTATTTGCCAGCAGTGAATGTAAGAAGCAGCGAGTGCAGCTCCTGGCTATCGCCATGGAATCTGCCCGCCCCAGCGTAGGGGGCACTAGCGGGCTGACCTGGAAAGCCAAGTTCTTGATGGAGTTCAGCACCGACGGTATCAATCAATATCGCGCCCATATCTGGATGCATGGTAAGAAGATAGAGAAGATTCAGTGGCCTATCTTTCCCGAACCCGAATGGTTGCAAGCCCCAGAGGCACGAGGTTCGGTCGGCGGCAGTTGTGGCAGTCGCGGCGGTTGCAACTCTGGCGGCTGCAAATAAGCCATCAAGCACGCATCGACGGCTGCCTCGCATTCCAATGCTTACTCAAATTAACAGTCAGTCTGCAGCCATGCATAATACCAATCGTAGTAAATAACTGATCATGCTAGCTTGTTAAAACGTCCGATAACGGTGTTATCATTTTTGATTGTAGAATAACTACTTATCAAAAAATGCTGCCTTATTCTCGAACGTTTTTCCCGCGCTATTTCTGATCACTTACTTACCGTGATTGGTATAAATCCAGGCACCTGCCATTACAACAGAGCTACTGTTCTAAAACCCAGATAAAGAAAAAGCGCGGCTCAATTAAGAGTCGCGCCTTCTATCTTTTTCGCTAAGCAATCCAGCTATTTTAGTGCTCCCTGCTCCATCCTTGCGAATTTATGCTCCTTGCATCTTCCTTGGTCCATCTATTCCTTGTACCTTTTAGCACTTCCATACTAAGGTACCGTCCCTGAGCTTGATCATCCATTTACCAAGTTTGCTTAATCCCTAAGCATGTCCAGTCTCTTCCTTGGGATTCCTTTCCTACACTCCTTGTCATCTACCATCCTAGGTAGATATCCATCATCCGTGAGTGTTCGGCCTTCCCTAGTTGTCGACTCTTCCGTGAGTTGCCATCCTTGTACCATCCTTGCCATCATCATCCTGATGATGTGTAGGTCATCCTGACCCTTCCCTGCGCATTCATCCTTGAACACTGTTAATTCTAGTGTCCCTGTCGCCCAATAATAGGGATGGAAAAAATTCTGCTTAAGGAGTCACATTATTGCCATCTTGGTAATTAACAGTAAGCGCATGAATTTAATAATAAATAAGCAAGGTTACAGATATAGACAGCATGTTATCAGCTTTATCTCGCACATCAATGTAAGAGATGTCTCACACGGCGGCGGGCACTTTCTGTGAGCAAAGGCCAACTCCAGCAAAACCTTTCACTCAATGCCCCCAGAACTCTGGATTCCCCAGCTAAAAAGAAGGGCTAAAAAAATCGAGCAGAAAAAGAAAAGGCGCACTTTATAGTGCGCCTTTCTATACTCTTGTGTTAGCCATCCTGCTATCGCCGTGCTCCCTGCATCATCCTGATCACATCGGCGTCCTGCCGTCTCCAATTCCTGAGACATCCTGTCTTATTCTTCCCTGGGTGGTCGACTCATTCAACCACGCTCCCACATCCTATGGGCTCCAACGCGTCCTGCCATTATCCAATTATGCTTACTCTTACCTGTTCCCTGGTAAGCAATTCCTTGATAAACATCCTTGGTTACACTCACAATCCCTTGAGTGACAATCCTTTTAGAAACAGTCCATTTAGCTGAAGTCCATTTCGCGATAATCCCTATCGCCTATCGTCCTAAAGCATCCTGCTCTCATCCCTGACGCTAAGATTCTCGCTTCCTCGACAATCTTGCTATCCTTGGCTTTCCTTCGCCGTCCGTATTGCTTAAGTAAGCTCCTTAACTTGAGTTCAGTATACTTACCGCTGCGCCAGAATGTACGCCATCAAAAACAATTGTGAACAGCTTAAATTTTAGCCAAAGACAAATATGCAGTTAACTTATTGAACATTAATGATATTCAAATATCCGCAGGCGAAAACAGGGTTAATTTCAGGAGAAAGACTCACATGTTTGTAAGCGATCTCTCACAAACGGCTTGGCAAATTGTGAGTAGGCACATCTTAAGGGTTTTATAATGATGTCTGTGATCACACGACCTCCCCCGTGACAGTCGCGGGATAAAGCTGTCATCGACGGCCCGTTAGCCACTGGGCCAACATAACCCAGTCGGCAAAGAAGCTGTATAAAGGGTACTCGAAGGTTGCCGGCCGGTTTCGCTCAAACACGAAATGCCCTATCCAGGCTGCGCCATAACCCAGAACAGGCAGCAGCCAGAGTAGCCAATACTTGGCCAGCACTAAGGCCACCACCAGGAGCGCGATCACTGACAGGCTCCCCACATAATGCAAGGCGCGGCATCTGGGATCCCTATGTTGCGACTGGTAGAAGGGATAGAAGTCTTTGAAGCTGGTGTAGCGCTTACTCAATCTCAGGGCTCCGGTAGAAAAGCAGCTCGCCCGGCACGCCGCCTATAACGAGGCGCTCGATGGGGGCAAAATCCATGGAGGAAAACAGGTGGGCATGATCATCTTGGGTCACATAAACCCCAACCCCTTCGAGCTCGGGTTGCTCGTCACACCAGCTCATCACCGCCTGGATCAAACGTCTACCTAACCCCTTATGCTGCTCGATCGGTGTGACGGCAATAAACTGCAATATGCCACATTGAGTGCTGGGTAGATGCTCTAGAATCGAAGATTCTTTCTTCATCAGCGCCTGGGTCGACTGCCAGCCGGCGCTCAACAACATCTTCAGGCGCCAATGCCAGTATCTGGCCTCCCCCAATGGCACCTGCTGGGTCACGATACAGGCCAAGCCAATCAGGCGCTCCTCCTCAAACAGGCCAATCAATGCCTGCTCCTCTTGCCACAGGGTGTGCAGTTCCTCGCGAATGGCACCGCGTAGCTTCTGCTCATATTGCGCCTTGTCTCCCTTATGCAGGGCAGCAATAAAGAAGGGGTCGTCATGGTAGGCGTTATAGAGAATCGAGGCGGCGACGCGTAGGTCTTCGGCGGTTAAATAGACAGCTTTATAGGTTTCGTTAACAGGTGGGGTAGCTGTTGTCATCATTGCTGTTATTCCTTGATCCAGATCAACATGGTCCAATGTAACAAGCTTGTAAAAAAGTGCAAACTTTAATCGATTCGAAACTTTATCAATTTATCGCATACTAAATAGAAGCACCTCATCATCAACAAGCGAGGGATAAGATGGACATCACACAACCGGATCTAGCCACCCTATTTGACCAACTCGGCCTGCCGAGTGAACCCGATGCCGTTGAGGCTTTCATCAAGCAGCATTCCATCGCCGCGGAGATCCATATCGCCGAGGCCCCCTTTTGGACCCAGGCCCAGAGGAATTTTTTAGCCGAAGCCTTAGCAGAAGATGCCATGTGGACAGAGGTGATCGATCACCTCGATGCCCAGCTTCGCACTTAGATAGCGAGGCTTAAACATCCTCTTATGACTCGGGTATCTGGGACTAAAGAATAGGCTTAAAAATTGGCTTCGAAAAGTCTCACTTGTGAATGGCTTATACAAAAAAGGCAAGCCGAACTGGCTTGCCTTTTTACTAAAGAGTATCCATTACATGTTGTGGTAGGCCTTCTCACCCCAGCCCACGACGCGATTGTCTGTGATCACGATAGGCGTGCATTCATCCTTGGTGGTGGTGCCATCTTCCCGCGTACGCTGGGTACGGTAGTAGAGCACGTTGATCGTCTTATCTTGCTTGGTATAGGCCTCGTTAAAATCGGCGGTGCCCATAAGCGTCATCACCTGATCGCGCGTCATCCCCAAGGACAACTTAGACAAATTCACGCGATTTTGCTCCTGCACGCGCTCCCAAGAATTACCCGTGCTCCAGCCCTTGTCACCTTCACCCACATTCAATACACACCCAGATAGCACTAAACTGGTCGCGCCGAAGACCAATGCTGTTATTAATTTTGTTTTCACTTTCACGTCCTGTTTATCTATTATAACTGGATTCAGGTAAAGCAAAGCTTATGCCAAACAGACATATCCATATTTTTCAATACCTTGTAACAATCAAAGGTTCGAGTGTATGTCTGTCAGGCTAAAAAGTAAGGAATTTCACCAATCATGAGTCCACTCGAACAGGTGCTGGTCGCCGCACGTAAATTGAGTCTGGCGGGTAAGCCTCCCAGCCTGGCATTGATCAAGGCAAGTCTGGGCAACTCGCTTCCCATGCCTATCCTGGTTCAAGGATTACAACGCTTTAAATCTATGTCAGCCGATGAGCAGGCGGCGATAGTGGTAACCACAAGCGCGCCAGCAGCAAATGTCCAAAGCGACGACGCTATGCCAACGCTGGCCCAGCTCGCCGAGCAGGTTGCCAGGCTCACAGCCAATCAACAGGCCTTGGTTGAGCGTATCAGCGAACTCGAAGCCAAATTAAACGACAAGGACCCTCGCTGATGCACGTGGTGGAACTCAGATTCGAGTGTTTTGACAACACCACTATCACGGCCGCCGAACGCGCGATTAATGGTCTGCTGGAAGCCTACCGGGCCAATGGCCAGGTACTAGGCCGTGAATTTGCCGTGGCCTTCAACGAAGGGGAGTTCAGGGTGCGCCTGCTGCTGCCAGAAAAGAGTAGCCTAGCCAAACGCTTCAACAGCCCCTGGGTCAACTATGCCCTCGAGGAGCTCACCCAGGCTAAGCTGCTGCATCCAAGGGAAAAATATATCGGCCAGGATATCAACTCTGAAGTCAGCAGCACAGAGACCCCCAGCTGGCAACTGCTCTACACCAGCTATGTACACATGTGCTCGCCGCTACGAAACGGCGATACCCTGCAACCCATTCCCCTGTATCAGATCCCCGCGACCTTCAACGGCGATCACAAGCGGGTGATCAAGTGGCAAACCGAATGGCAGGCCTGCGATGAGCTGCAGATGGCGGCGGCCACCAAGGCAGAGTTCGCCGCCTTAGATGAATTGAGCCAGTGTGACAGCGACCTGTTTCGCCGTGGCTGGGATCTGCGTGGACGCATCGAATACCTCACCAAGATCCCCACCTACTACTACCTATACCGCGTGGGCGGCGAGAGCCTGGCCGCCGAGCAGCAAAGGCCCTGTCCACGCTGCGGCAACACTCACTGGCTATTGGAAACCCCTTTGTTGGATCTGTTCCACTTCAGGTGCGACAACTGCCGCGTCGTCTCCAACATCTCATGGGATCATCTCTAATGGCGTTTCGCGCTCACTCTCTTCTCGCGAGCTAATTATCTTTTAGCACGCCGACTATCTCCTTGAGCCTAGGTGCCGCCACATGGTCTTGAGTCGTTGCCAAATCCCGGGATGATCCGTCTCGGGCATAGGCGCTTCGACCGGCTTTTGTGGCGGGCAGACTCGCGGGCGAAGAGAGGCGATAAAATCCTCCAGGCTAGCGGCCAGTTGACGATGTGGCTGCTCCCCTGGGATCTCTATCCAGACGCTGCCGGTCTCGTTCTCCACCACCAGCATCTCATCCCCCTCCCCAAGCACACCGATAAACCAGGTCGCAGGCTGTTTCAGCTTCTGCTTCATCATCAGATGGCCGATAAGGTTTTGCTGCAGATATTCGAAATCTTGTTGGTTCCAGGGCTGCAACAACTCACCCTCACCAAAGTCTGAGTCAAACATCAACGGCGCCGCAAAGTAACGCCCGTAGAAGGCCTGTATGCTTGGATGCAGTGTGATTGAGAGGGCATGCTCTATGTTATCGAACTGTCCCTGGCTGTCGCGTTTTACCGCCTGCCACTGCACCGACCGCTCGGGCGATGCATCGACCTTCTCCTGATCACACTCCAGCACGCAGGGAGAGGCCTCCCCCTGCGGGAAATAACGGGGCGATTCACCCAGTCTATCGCTATAGGCTTGATGATAAAGCGTAAAAAATTGATCCAGTGCAGGCAAAGAAGACACTTAGCAGTTACCCGAATTTTAAGTATAATGTGCGCCTATTTTGACATGGAAAAACGATTGATGACACAGGTTCATGACCCTTATCGCGACGCCCCCGCGTTGTCCAAACTGACCTTAAGTAAATCGACCGGCTATCAAGCCCAATACGATTCCTCCCTGCTACAAGGCGTACCACGCCAGCTCAATCGGGATGCCATCGCCTTAGGCGATACCCTGCCCTTCCATGGCGCCGACATCTGGACCGGCTATGAACTCTCCTGGTTAAACGCCAAAGGCAAGCCCATGGTGGCCATCGCCGAGTTTATCCTCGACTTTAACAGCGACAATCTGATCGAGTCCAAGTCTTTCAAGCTCTATCTCAACAGCTTCAACCAAACCCGCTTCGACTCCATCGAACAGGTTCAGCAGACCCTGGCTAAGGATCTGTCGGCCTGCGCAGGCGGAGAGGTAGTGGTCAAGATCATCGAGCCAAAGCAGTTCGCCCATCAGCGCGTCGTGGAACTACCAGGCACCTGCATCGACGATCTGGATATCGAGATCGACAACTACGAATTTTCGAGCGATTATCTTATCGACAGCACAGATGACAAGAGCGTGGCGGCCGAGACACTAACATCTAACCTGTTGAAATCTAACTGTCTTATTACCTCTCAGCCTGACTGGGGCAGCGTGATGATCCGCTACCAGGGCCCAAAGATAGATCGCGAAAAATTGCTGCGCTACCTGATCTCCTTCAGGCAACACAATGAGTTTCACGAGCAGTGTGTCGAGCGCATCTTCGTCGACCTCAAGCGCCTGTGTCACTGCGCCAAGCTGACCGTCTACGCCCGCTACACCCGCCGCGGCGGCTTAGACATCAACCCCTATCGCAGCGACTTTGAAAATCCACCCGAAAACCATCGACTGGCACGCCAGTAACCTGATGAATGAAGGATTGAGCCCGCATTAAGCGGGCTTTTTGTTATAGAGACCCATTGAAGTGACAAAAGCGCTACACTCACCTCAGGTGCCACCTCATCTCACTTCATCTCACTTCATTTCACCTCAATGCATGCAAAAAATATTATTTAGCACACCTTAAAAATACCACTTTAGAGATACCTCTAATTTAGTATAAGCTCATGATCTTTATCACAATTATTGACACAAAAAATCAATCACTGTGCAACATTGTTTTAGATCAACAAACCGATCCTTTTGCAGCCCTATAACAGCTCCTGAGCAATGACCAAACAAAAGGATCACAATTAATGAAACTTCACGCCCTCAGCATCGCCGTGCTTGCTAGCTTGTCCGCCTCTGCCCTTGCGACAGAGAGCGTCGATCCCCTTAAGAAAGCCTTTATCGACGACTCTCAAGTCAAAGTGCAATTCCGCCTGCGCTATGAAGATGTGGACCTGGCCGATGTCGACCAGCAAAATCAAACCACGCTGCGTACCCGCCTGACCTATCAAACCGGCGACATCTACAAGCTATTTGCCCTGGCTGAAGTGGACGACGTGCGCTCTACCGACGATGAGCCACTGATTGCCGACTATGAATATACACAAATTAATCAGGCCTTTATCGGTTACCGCGGCCCGGCGAATACCTTGGCTCAATATGGCCGTCAGCGCATCCTGCTCGACAACCAACGCTTCGTCGGTGGTGTTGGCTTCCGTCAAAACGAACAGACCTATGATGCCTTCTCGGTGAAGAACACAGCGGTAGAAGGGCTCACGGCTTACTACGCCTATGTGAATAACGTTAATCGTATCTTCCCGGAAGGTTCGGGTAAGGATGAGCACAAGAACAAGACCCACCTGGTTAACGTTAACTACAAAGGGTTAGACTTCGTTAAGCTCAGCGGTTACGCCTATCTTATCGACAACGTCAATGTGGCCGCCTTCTCCACAGATACCTATGGTCTGCGCGCCACAGGCGATATCAAGCTGGAAAAACTCAAGTTCAACTACGAGGCGGAGTACGCCCAGCAATCTGAAGGCGGCGACAACCCTGTCAGCTACTCAGCCCCTTACTATAAGCTGGGTGCGGGGGTGAACTTCGAAGCCTTCGGCGCGAAAGTCGGCTACGAGGTGTTAGGTTCTGACGATGGCAAGGCGGGCTTTATCACGCCACTGGCCACACTACACGCCTTTAACGGCTGGACAGATAAATTCCTCTTCGGCGGCAAGGGTAACTGGGAAAACGGTATCGTAGATACTCACGTGATCCTCACCGCAAAGGTTGCAGGCTTGAAACTGTTGGCCAAGTACCACAAGTTTGATTCAGACTACGGCGATGTGGACATGGGTAAGGAATGGGGCGTCTCGGCTACCTATCCTTTCGCCAAACACTATAGCCTAGGGGTGAAATACGCCAGCTTCAGCGGCGCCGATGCTGGATATGCCTTCTCCAACGACACAGATAAACTCTGGTTGACCTTCCAGGCAAACTACTAAGCCTTTTCCTATCGCCCGAGACGGGCAATAGGCGCCAATACTCCCTGAGTAGCAACAGCTTTTTGCGGGAAAACCACAGGTGAAAACCTCGGCCTTCCCGCTTTTTTTAGCGGTAAATATCCAGCTAGCTTTTGGGCTAAATTGAAGTCTTTATTGGATGAAGTCTGTATTGAGTGAAATCTGTAGCTCGGGTAAGGCATGTCACTCAGACAACAAGGCCTGTGCACTCACCATCTCACAGCGTAAATCTAGCGGATCTGCCGATGAGAGGCTCAGCGCGAAGCGATACTCATCACCGAGTTGCCACAGCATACTCTGCCAGCCCGCAGCCGGTTGAGCCTGTTGTGGGTCATTGCCTAAATCCGTTTGCTGAGAATCTTCTTTGACGAGAAACAGGCGCACCGCCTGCTCGAGCCTACCTTGTCTGGCATCTAGCCCCTTAAAATTTAGCGCCTGATGCTGAGTCTCACTCAACTCGAAATAGAAAGATTTGAGCGAGAGTGCCAGCCCAAGCCCCTTGGCCTTAATGTAGGACTCCTTCAACGCCCAGAGATCGAAGAAACGCTGACGCTGACGCGCGCTCGGCAGCGCCAGCAGGGCCTCTCGCTCCTGGCGGGTAAAGTAATGATTCAGGATGGCATGAATGTTAGTGTTCTGCCTCAGACGCTCAATATCGACCCCGAGTTCCAGCTGAGGCGATTTAGCGATAGCCAGCAACATATAGTCGCCACTATGGCTCAGGTTAAACACCAGATGGCTGCGCGCAAAAAAAGCTTTGCTGAGCATGGGCTTACCCTTATCTAGGTAATCGAAGCGCCACTCACTCGGGGCGATAGCGCCGCCTATGTCGGAATTTAACTGGCTTTGGTTTAACTGGGTATGAGCTTTTGACAATAGCGCACGCAGATAGCACCTGACCAGGAGCCCCTTCTCCCTTGCCGGCGCCATTCGATAACGCATCACTTTCTGCTGCTCATCCAAAGGTAAGGTATCGAGCAGATACGCTTGCAGCTCGCTGCTAAGTCCCGGCAAGTTCAAGGGGCAAAGATAAAGATATAGGGAGATAGCGTCGCCAGCGGCCATGTTCAACTCGATTAATGTCCTGGGATTAATGCCCTGCGCTTAATGTCCAGCAGAGGAGGAGAAAAGATAAGAGGCCCAAGCCTAACATCTCAGGCTTTGGAGTACCACACTTGCCTTTTAGCTGAGCCTTTCAAGCTGAGCCTTTCAAGCGGCGCCGTTCAAAAGGAATCGTTCAAGCAAGGCCTTAAGCATAGGATTAGACATTCGAACTAAAAGCTCCACTTAAGCTGCAGGTAGCCCAAGGTGGAAGCCGACTGGCCGAACAGGCTGGCGCTCGAACCGTCGAAGCGCTGCGCGATCAGGCTAAGTTGCCAGTCATCCGCCAGCGAATACTGGTAGGTTAAGCCGACAAAAAAGGAGTCATCATCATAATAGCTGGCGTTGGCACTGAGACGACTGAGCGGCGTCAGATCAAAACCCAGATCCAGATAATAGGTCCAGGTGGTGAAGCTCAAGGTACGGGCCGAGAGCGGCAGATTCAGATAGAGCAAGGCGCTGTCGACGCTCAGGGGCGACGAGATATAGAGGGCGGCGCCCAGTACGCGCCAGTTGGCATCAGTGGCGAAGCTGTAATCCATCTCCAGGGTCGCCACAGTACTGGCCTCAAGTATCTGTGTCGCGCTTGCGAGCGACTGTATAGTCCTAGGCTCGGCATCGACAGGCGCCACGTATGACGTATTTATAGGATCGAAATGGCTCACCTCGCCCCGCAGCCCCGCGCCCCAAATATCGCCAGCGAATCCGCCGCCAAACACCCTGTCGTCACGGGTCTCGCCGAGTATCAGCTGCCAATCCCAGCCCAAGTCATACCCCAAGTCATCGCCGAAGTCATAGCCAAAAAAGTTATGCCCAAGATAGCGCCCGGCGTACTGACGATTCGTGCAGCCAATCGATACATCATTTATTGCGCTATCCGCCCCCTGGCTATAGACAAACTCCAGCTGGCTGGCGTAACTCAATTGGCGGCTAAGCTTAACGGCATCGACCCCGCGGCGCTCGGGATAATCGACATCATAGATGGAGTAGGCATTAAAGATATCATTGGGATTCCAAAGCGTGCTCATGGCCCAATTAACCCTAAAGCGCCCGGCGACCAGCTCCCAGTTGTCAGCAAACTGCCAGCTCAAATAAGCGCGATCTAACTGGCTGTTGCCGATCCAGCCGTCGCTATCTAGCCAGTTGGCCGACAGATCCCAGTAACCGGGATCCCAGGCAAGCAGGTCACCGTATCCCGGCAGCCTACTGCTGTCCCCGACCATGAGGCGATTGCGCAGGCCGACATTCACCCTGAGCGACTGCCAGCGATACTCGGCGTCGATACGATTATGCAGCAGGCTGTCCCAAAGCTGCTCGCCCTCGGCCGGGGCAATGACAGAGCCGAGATAACTCACATAGCCCTTGACCTGCCAGGGCTGCTCTGGCGTAACGCCAGGAATGGGCGCCGCCTGTGAGCCCCGACTTGACAAGGCACCAAGACTCAACACAGCCGCCCAAAGGCAGAGGATGGCAGTCAACATTGGCCTTAACCCAAGCTTTAGCATAAGCACTCAGCCGCCCGATTCATTGACGGCGATCCTCGACCAAGCGGCCATCTTCAAACACTATCACCCGCTTGGCCCTGGCGATCACCCGGGGATCATGGGTCGAAAAGATAAAGGTGGTGCCCTCCTGCTCATTGAGCGACTGCATGATATCCAACAGCTCGGCGGTGCTCTTAGCATCCAGGTTGGCGGTGGGCTCATCGGCCATCACAAACCTCGGTCTGGGGGCCAGTGCGCGCGCAACGGCTACCCTCTGCTGTTGCCCGCCCGACAACTTGGCGGGGATCTTATCCTGCTGGCCTGTCAGCCCTACCTGGGCGAGCAGCGCCATGGCCCGCTCGCGACACTCAGTCTCGCTATGGCCCTGCAGCTGCATAACAAACTCGACATTCTCCAGCGCCGTCAACACGGGCAGCAGGCTATAGTCCTGAAAGATAAAGCCCACATGGTCGCGGCGAAAGGCGATTAGCGCCTGCTCGCTCAGGTGGGTGATATCCTCGCCGTCGATAAACACGGCGCCGCTACTCGGACTGTCGATGCCGCCTATCATGTTAAGCAGCGTGGTCTTGCCTGAGCCGGAGGGGCCCATGATGGCGACAAACTCGCCCTGGGCTATGGTGAGGTCCAGAGACTTTACCGCCGCCACCGGAAAGTCACTCTCGGGGTTATAGATCTTAGTTAATGCTTGAATCGCTATGGTCATTAAATATCTGACTCCTTTGGCCTAATGCTTCTGCGACATGGCGTCTACCGGACGCTGCTTGACTATCTGCCTCGCAGGATAGAGGGCCGCCAGCAGGCTCACAATCACCACCATCGCCAAGGTCGAGAGATACTGGCCGAGGGTGACCTGGGGATAGAGGGTGGTCGACACCCCGAAGGCGCCGAGTCCATCGGCCATGTTACCAAGGGGGATGCCTGTGTTTACCAGCAGCGCGATCACCAATACGCTGAGCATAAGGCCAAGTAGCGCCCCCGTCAGCCCAAGCAGCAGAGACTCCAGCAGGATCAGTCCCATTATCTTGCGCTTCACCATGCCGATGGCCATCAGCACACCAAACTCCCGCGTGCGCTCAAACACCGCCATCAACATGATGTTGGCGATCCCCAGCCCCAGCGCCGAGATGAAGATCAGCAGAATCACGGCGTTGCTGGTGTCCATCTGAGCGATAATGGTAGCCAGCATGGGCTGGATCTCTTGCCAGTCGCGCACCCTGTCCTGGGGCGACAGCACGCTCGACAACCTCCTGGCAAGCGCCTTAGCGCGGCTATTGTCCAGACTATCGCTTTTTGTCAGGCGAATGGCGATCTCATGCACGCCATCCAGCCCCGCCAAGGCGGTCAGATCGGCGCGGCGCACATAGGCATTGGCCTCATCGAAGGTGCTGGAGGGGGAGCGATAGAGGCCCGCCACCCGAAACGCCGCGCCGCTAACCGCCTTATCGGCGTTGCTGAAGGTAAGCACCACCTTGGAACCCAGCCTTAACTTGAGGCGGCTCGCCGTCTTCTCCGAGATCACTATGGGATGCCGTCCACCGGCCTCGAGCCAGCCCCCCTGGGTGATGTTGTCGACGATGGGCGTCACCCTGGCCTCGGCGGCCGGATCGACGCCATTGATGCGAATACCGCGACTCGCCCGGGGCGAGGCCAGCATCCCCTGCACCACAAAGCGCGCCGAGACACCTTGCACCTCGGAGATCTCACTAAGCTTAGTCAGCACGGGCTCGGGCGCGCGTATCCGGCTATTGATATCCGGGTCGAGCAGGTAATCCTTGTTATGCACCTGCAGGTGGCTGGTCTGCCAGGCGACGGCGTTATCTATCATGTTGGCGTACATGCCTGTCATGAAGCCTAACATCACCACCACGCCCACCAAGCCAAACACCATGGCGCACACCATGATGCTGGTGCGCAGCCGGTTACGCCACAGATTGCGCCAGGCCAAAAGGGCCAACATGGGCGGATGCCAGCCAGAATTATCCTTGGTCATCATCGCCTCCTTTGAGAGCCGCAACCACCACCAGATGCTGGGTGCGCCACAGGGGATAGCAGAGGCAGAGCGCCATCAGGCTGAGGATGATGATCACCTGATTGCGCACCAGCGCCAGCGATACCTTCATGGGCATCACAGGCTCCCAGCCCATCTCGAGCATCATCTTGGCGGTCTCGCCAGTCAGAGAGATGGGGTGATAATAGAAGTAGCCTATCACCACGCTACTGACCCCAAGCCCCAGGGCCGTCCCCAAGGCGGCGATCAACAAGGATTCGATCATCACCAGGCGCAGCAAGGTCAGGCGCGCCATGCCGGTCGCCAGCATGACGCCAAACTCCCGCCTGCGCTCCAGTGTCATCATCAAGATAGTGGCAAACAGGGCGAAGCCGACGATAAGATAGAGCAGGCAGATCATAAACAGGCCGCCGGCCCTATCCAGGGCGATCTGCTGCGCCATCTCAGGGGCCAGCGACTGCCAGTCCCGTACCTTGACCCTATCACCATAAAGCACAGAAAGCCTCTCGGTCAGAGGCGCCACCTCATCTAAGTTGTCACTATGCAGTACCCAGGAGGTCACCTGATCACCGGTTGAAAACAAGCCTTGGGCCGCACTCAGAGGCATATAGACCAACTGATTGTCCAGCTGCGCCAGGGGGAAATGCAGTATGCCGGCGATAGGATAGACTCCGGCCGCCGTTTGACCATGGTAGCCCTGACCATAGAGCACCAGCTCATCGCCGACACCCAGTTTCAGATACTCCGCCAATCCTTGTCCCAGCAGCACCTGCTGGGCTCCTGGGGTTAAGTAACGACCGGCCACCAGCTTGTCATCTATACCCGAATAGTCGCTCTCAAGCTGCGGGCGCACGCCATACACCAGCACGCCTTTGGAGCGCTCCTTGCTGGAGGCCAACAGGAAAGATTCGATTCTGGGCAGGGCGTAGCTGATGTGGGGCAAGGCCTTGGCCGGGGCGATAAAATCATCATCGCCGGGCAGCAGATCTTCGATGCTCTCTGTGATGGCATATTCGGGGGATTGCAGCTGGATCAGGCCGGTGGAGAAGCGGGCACTGTTGTCGATATTGTGCTCGTAACTGCCCTCCTGCATGCTGCGCATAAAGAGGGAGAGAAACAGCGCCAGCGCCAGGGCGAAGGCGGTCAGCAGGGTGCGCCGCTTCTGCCGCCAGAGATTGCGCCACGCCAGCTTAATCAACATGCCTCACCTCTACTCTTATATCTAAGTTTCTATACCTAAGTCTTTGTACCTAAGTCCTTGTACCTAAGTCCTTGTACCTTAGCCTTAGCGTCTTAGATTTATCTCTGTGTTAGTCCCGCAGCGCCTTCATCTGCTGCTGAGAGAAGAAATCATCACCTATCTCGAAATCAAATGCCGCCTCATGGGTGATAAGCTCGGTGCGCTGCCCCGGTTTATCGGCCGGGATCATCACCATTTTGGTGGCCAAGATGCGCCCGCCCATCTCCTGAATGCCTGAGGTGGTCAGGGTGTTTACCAGCTCATCGAACTCGTCGAAAAATTCCACCTTACGCTGCAGATAATCGCGACTCGAGATCCACAGACGGATACGGCTCCAGACCACGGGCGCGTCAGGCTTGGCAAAGGCATCGATGACGAAGCAGTCATCCCCCTGAATCGATTCGTGCTGCACCAGCTGATGGCGATAGTCGACAACTATGGAGGACTGATTGATAAGGTCGTCATTGGTGAAGTCTGAGCCCATCCAAGACTGACTCAACATGGAGGGGGCTATCTTGATGATGCGCTCGATGGCGGGCACCCAGTTCCACATCTCACGGTAGCGTTTGAGAGACACGCTGCCCTTGTCCTTCGCCGGCGCCGTCACCAGTACCAGCGACAGCTCCTGCCCCTTGGTCCAGCTCTTCATGCTCATGGAGCGCGTCCAGTCCGGACGCACAATATTCATGGTCGCCACCACATAGCTGGACTTGCCGCGCATCTGCTCGTCGGCGCGGCGCACTATCTCGCGCGCCTCCAGGGCGTCGCTACTATTTATAACCGCAGTCTCGGCAATCATAGTCTCAGTAGCCAGAGTCTCAGTAACCAGAGTCTCGGCTGTCGCTGAATTTGGTGCCATACACACCAAGGCAAGGCCTAGCATGCCCGCTAACCAAGGTCTCGCTCCATCCATGTCGACGCCTCCCCCAATTGCTCAAATGCCGTGCTAAACACTAAAACTTTAGACTATAACTTGTTGTCTTAAAAGGAAACAAACGAAAGTGTGACCCGCTTTTTTTTCCCTCGCTCTAAACTTACTTAAACCTTTTCCTAAGCCTTTTCCCTGTCACCATGACTTGGCGGTGTCGAGGTCACCAGAAATTCCAGCACCTGCTCGCCGCCGTTGCGCAGGCAATGAGCCTGACCCGGCGCCACATGCATCCCCTGGTGAGCAGTGAGTCTATGCTCGATACCCTCCACCTCAAGCAGTGCCGTGCCCGACAGGATGAAGAAAAACTGCTCCGCCACCTTGTGGTAGTGACGCTGCTCGCCCCTACCCACAGGCACCCGCTCCTGAATCACGCTTAGCGCAGAACGCTTCACCAGATGCCAGCCATCACAGGCGTTGCCTTCCATATCCTGTTCGCCCCAAAGATAGTGCTCACTGTTGTCGCGACTGACCACCTTCATCGATGCCCACTCCTTATTTCCGCTGCTAGATTAATTTATGATGCGACCAAGCTAATCCTAAGACCCAGCGAGTGCAATAAGCGTCAGGGCATTTAGCTAATGCAAGATAGCGCTGGCACAAGAAAAAAGGAGAACTTAGTTCTCCTTTTTTCCGGCTCATTTTTCGAGGCTCATTCATCAATGACTAGCATATGACGCTAATGCCTAATCGGTTCTTAGTGAGCCTTTGCCGCCGAGACCAATGCCTTCTGCACATGATCCGGCACCACATCATAGCGGCTAAAGGTCATGGCAAACTGACCGTCGCCGCCGGTTAAGGATTTCAGCCTGGTCGAGTAATCGTCGACGGTCGCCAGCGGCGCCTCGACCTCTACTTCCACCTTACCGTTGCCCTGGGCCTGGGTGCCGCAGATGATGCCGCGATTGGCGCTGATATCCCCGGTAATGTCACCCACATGCTCCTGGGCCACCTGCACCTGCATCTCGACGATCGGCTCCAAGATCACCGGGTTGGCTTCCTGCACGGCATCGAGGAAGGCCTTCTTACCCGCCATCACGAAGGCGATCTCCTTCGAGTCGACGCTATGATGCTTACCATCCAGCAGGGAGACGCGCACATCCTGCATAGGGAAGCCCGCCACGGCGCCGCCATTCATCGCCTCCTTCACCCCTTTCTCGACCGCAGGAATGTATTGGCTCGGCACCGAACCGCCCACCACCTTACTGACAAACTCGAAGCCTGCGCCTCTTGGCAACGGCTCGACGGTGAGCTCCACCTCACCAAACTGACCGGCACCGCCAGACTGCTTCTTGTGACGATAACGCGCCGTGGCGCTGCGGGTGATAGTTTCGCGGTAGGCCACCGCGGGCACATCGGTTTCCATATCGACGTTAAAGAGATCATGGGCCTTCTCCAGCGCGATCTGCAGGTGCAAGTCCCCCTGGCCCTGTAGAATCGTCTGTCCCTCGGCCTCATTCTTGGCGATATGCAGGCTAGGATCTTCCACCACCAACTTGTTGAGCACCTCGGCAATCTTCTGCTCATCGCCGCGGCGCTTGGCCGACACCGCCAGGCCGAAGATAGGTTGTGGCAGTACCAACTCAGGCAGGTGGAACTCGTCTTCGTCGTGACTGTCGTGCAGCACGGCACCCACAGTCAGCTCATCCACCTTAGAGATGGCGCAGATATCGCCCGGCACCGCCGAGGTCACGCTGATCTGCTTGTCCCCCTGCAACTTAAACAGGTTGCCCACCTTGATGGGTTTACGACCATCGCCGATAAACAGTTTCATCCCCAGAGAGATGGTGCCCTGATAGACCCTAAACACTCCCATACGACCAAAGAAGGGGTCGATGGCCACCCGAAAAACATAGGCCAGGGCGTGATCTTCGCTGGACTGGGTCACATCCACCGGCAGGGCCGATTCCCCTTGCCCCTTGATGAACTGGGGCGGATTGGCCTCTAATGGGTTGGGGCTCAGCTTGATGATGAGCTCTAACAGCGCGCCTATGCCGACCTGCTGCTCGGCGCTGGTGAAACAGACAGGCACCAAATGGCCCATGCGCAGCGCAGTTTCCAGCGGGGCATGCAGCTGCTCAGGCGTAAGATTTTCCCCCTGCTCCAGATACAGCGCCATCAGCTCATCGTCTTCCTCGAGCACAGTATCCACCAGCTCATCGCGGGCACTGGCCACATCGTGGAACAGGGCCTCACCCTGCAACTCAGGCTGAGGATGCAGATAACAGTCGATCACATCATCCAGGGCGGCGTTAGGCAGATTCACCGGCAGACAGCGATGGCCAAACTTGGTTTGGATCTCATCGAGCAACCCCGCCAGATTGGCGCCATTGCCGTCGATATGGTTAATCGCAATCAGCACCACCTTACCCTGTGCCCTGGCGGCCTCGAAGGCGCGCTGGGTGATGGTCTCTATGCCGGTGGCGGCGTTGATCACCAAGAGCACAGACTCCACGCCGCTAAGCGGCAATAGCGCACGGCCGAAGAAGTCGGGCAGACCCGGCGTGTCGATGAAATTGATGTGATGATTGTCGAAATCGAGATTGAGGAAGGAAGGTTCTAGGCTATGTCTGTGGTCTTTTTCCTGGGCAGTGAAATCAGCATGATTTGTGCCCTTGTCCACCCTGCCTTTTTGGGCGATCGCCTCGCCCTGGAACAGCAATGCCTCGAGCAGAGTGGATTTACCCGCCCCTGTGTGTCCGAGCACCGCCAGATTCCGGATCTGCTCCGTGGTAAACTCAGCCATATCGGCCTCCTTTGATCTGTTATATCAATAGGTAACAGCACCACGATCTCTTTCCCTGCCACTAAAATCGTGTTTGCTGCAAACAAAAACAATGTGTTGTGATCGGTCTATTAACAACCAGTATAGGCCTGTCACCATGCCTTGCTTTTGATCGAGATCACGCTTTAACTCACAGGGTTAATTTAGCTAACGCCTGTCACAAACAGCGAACATATGTAAGCTAAAATAGCCGGTGTCGAAGACTTTTAAGTCCCAGGTGATTGTATTGGCCCTCAAGCTACTGTAGTCTGCTGCTCTATTAACGTCAGTTCAGACGGACAACGCGGAATTTTGCAGGCTAGCAGCAAACCGCGACGGCACTTGTCCCAATAGATTATTGATGGAACGCCCTAACCAGTATGCTCGAGAAGCCTAACCACAAGACGCAGCGCCGGGACTCGCAAACCGCGGCGCGAAAACTCAGCGCCAGTGAATATAGGCACAAGAATGCCACCACCACCCCTGAGATGCGTCAGTTTATCCAGGAATCGAAACTACCGGTGAGCCAGCTGGCAAAGGTGCTCAACATCAGCGAAGCCACAGTGCGTAAATGGCGCCGGCGCGACTCCATCGAAGACACGCCCAACACCCCACACCATCTCAACACCACACTAACGCCTATGCAGGAGTATGTGGTCGTGGGGCTGCGCTACCAGCTGAAGATGCCGCTGGACAGGCTGCTCAAGGTGACTCAAGAGTTTATCAATCCCAATGTGTCCCGCTCCGGCCTCGCCCGCTGCCTCAAGCGCTACGGGGTATCGCGCATCCACAACATCGAGCGCCCCGAGGTGCCAGATCATTACTTCAATCAGCTGCCCATCGCCCAGGGCAGCGATATCGTCACCTATACCTTAAACCCTGAAACCCTGGCCCATACCCTGGCGCTACCACAGGCCGACGGCGACACAGTGCTGCAGGTGGCCTCGCTCACCCTGCCGCCACAACTGGCGGACGCCAAGCCAAGCTCGGTACTTTTGGGCATAGATCCCCACAGCGACTGGATCTACTTAGATATCTATCAAGACGGTAACACCCAGGCCACCAAGCGATACATCACCCATCTGCTTCGTCAGGGGCCGTTTCATCTGCGTAAGCTTTTGGTACGCAACTATCACACTTTCTTACAGCGCTTCCCAGGTGCCACCATGGCACAGCTAACACCCGGCGCTGACATACAGACACCTGAGCATCAGGTAGCAAGCGGAGACTCATAATGAGCCAGACCGAAACATCAAAGACGTCAAGCGATCAGCGCCTCAACAAGCGTCTGAAAGATATGCCCATTGCCATCGTTGGCATGGCGAGCATCTTTGCCAACTCACGTTATCTCAACAAATTTTGGGATCTGATCTGCGACAAGATTGACGCCATCACCGAGGTGCCAGACACCCATTGGCAGGTCGACGATTACTACGACAGCAACAAGAGCGCGCCGGACAAGAGCTACTGCAAACGCGGCGGTTTCATGCCCGAGGTCAACTTCAACCCTATGGAGTTTGGCCTGCCGCCGAACATCCTAGAGCTGACCGACACCTCACAGCTGTTGTCACTCATCGTCGCTAAAGAGGTGCTCGCCGATGCCAAGCTTCCGAGCGACTACGACAGAAACAAGATAGGCATTACCCTAGGTGTGGGCGGCGGTCAGAAGATCAGCCACAGCCTCAACGCCAGGCTGCAATATCCTGTGCTGAAGAAGGTGTTCAAGCACAGCGGCATCAGCGACGCCGACAGTGAGATGCTGATCAAGAAGTTTCAGGACCAATATGTCCACTGGGAAGAAAACTCCTTCCCCGGCTCCCTGGGTAATGTGATCGCAGGGCGTATCGCCAACCGTTTCGACTTAGGCGGCATGAACTGCGTCGTCGACGCCGCCTGCGCCGGCTCGCTGGCAGCCATGCGCATGGCACTGAGTGAACTGGTGGACGGCCGCGCCGAGATGATGATCACCGGTGGCGTCTGTACCGACAACTCCCCCTCCATGTATATGAGCTTCTCCAAGACCCCCGCCTTTACCACCAACGAGACGGTGCAGCCCTTCGACATCGACTCCAAGGGGATGATGATAGGCGAAGGGATAGGCATGGTAGCCCTGAAGCGTTTGGAAGATGCCGAGCGCGATGGCGATCGCATCTATGCTGTGATCAAGGGCGTAGGCGCCTCATCGGACGGTAAGTTTAAGTCTATCTACGCACCGCGCCCCGAAGGCCAGGCCAAGGCGCTCAAGCGCGCCTACGACGATGCTGGATTCCCGCCCCATACCCTGGGGCTGATGGAAGCCCACGGCACGGGCACGGCCGCCGGTGACGTGGCCGAGTTTAACGGCCTCAAGTCTGTGTTCAGCGAAGGCTGCGAGGCAACGCAGCATATCGCCCTGGGCTCGGTGAAGTCGCAAATCGGCCATACCAAGTCGACCGCTGGCACCGCCGGGCTTATCAAGGCGGCGCTGGCATTGCACCACAAGGTGTTACCGCCGACCATCAATGTGGACCAGCCCAATCCTAAGCTGGATATCGCCAACTCGCCTTTCTACCTCAATACCGAGACGCGCCCCTGGCTGCCACGCCCCGACGGCACTCCGCGCCGCGCCGGTATCAGCTCTTTCGGTTTTGGCGGCACCAACTTCCACTTCGTGCTCGAGGAGTATCAGCGCGAACATAGCCGCGATCTGGGCAAGCTGACCCAATTCCGCCAGCGCGCCGTGCCTCAAAGCTTGCTACTGAGCGCCGCCGACAAGACGGGGCTCATCGCCACCATCAGGCAGCTCGTTGCAGACGTAGATAAACAATCCCTCGACGCCCTGGCCGCTCAACATCCGCTGCGCGTATTAGAGCCCAATGCACCGCGTCTTGGCCTGGTGGTTAGCGACACAGACAGCCTCAAGACCCTACTTAATCAGGCGCTTAGCCGCCTAGAAGCGGGCGATGAGGCATACTGGTCGCTACCTGGCGGCCTGCACTATCGCAGTAGCAGTCTGGCTAACCCTAAAGTAGCCGCGCTGTTTGCCGGACAAGGCGCCCAATACCTCAATATGGGGCTTGAGCTTGCCTGTCATTTCCCCGAGATGCGCGAGCAATTTGTTCTGGCCGACAAGGTATTTGCCAGCCAGGATAAGACGCCGTTGTCGCAACTGGTGTACCCGGTGCCAGTCTTCACGACTGAGGAGCGCAAGGCACAAGAGGCACTACTGACCAATACCGCCAATGCCCAGAGCGCCATCGGTGCCATCTCCATGGGACAATACACCCTGCTCAAGCAAGCCGGCTTCACGCCCGACATGGTGGCAGGCCACAGCTTTGGTGAACTCAGCGCCCTGTGCGCCGCCGGGGTGATAGGCCTCGAAGACTACTACCAGCTGACATTCGCCCGTGGCGATGCCATGGCCAGCCCAAGTGTCGAGAGTGCCGAGGGGGCCGATCGCGGTACTATGTATGCCATCATCACCAAAACCGCCGAGGATCTGACTCGACTGGAATCTACCCTTGAAACCTTTGAGGGGGTTAAGGTCGCCAACTACAACGCGCCGACCCAGCTGGTGATCGCCGGGCCGACAGATGCCACTACCCAAGCGGCCAAGGCCCTAAGCAAGCTCGGCTTCAAGGCGATCGCCCTGCCGGTATCCGGCGCCTTCCACACGCCATTGGTGGGCCACGCCCAGGCACCATTTGCCGAGGCGATCGACAAGGTGAAGTTTGCCAAACCGGCGCTGCCTGTGTACGCCAACGCCAGCGGCGCTCGCTACGCCAATGTCGCCAAGACCATCAAGAGCGAGTTTAAGCAGCACATGCTGCAATCGGTGCGCTTTAGCGAGCAGCTAGAGGCCATGTACGCCGATGGTGCGCGCGTCTTCGTCGAGTTTGGCCCGAAGAACATCCTACAAAAACTGGTGGAGAACACCCTTAGCGACAAGCTAGATACCCTGTGCACCATCAGCCTCAACCCTAATCCTAAGGGCGATAGCGACCTGCAACTTCGTCAGGGCGCCATGCAGCTTGCCGTCTGCGGCATCGCACTGGATGAGATAGACCCGTACCAAGCCGAACCGGCCCAGGCCGAGCCTGTCTCACCCATGAATATCACGCTCAACGCGACCAACTACATCAGCCCGGCGACCCTGGCAAAGATGGAAAAATCCCTTAACAAGGGCACCATCACGCCGCAAACCCGAGTGCAAGAGAAGATAGTGGAAGTTGAAAAACTGGTCGAAGTCGAAAAAGTTGTCGAAAAATTTGTAGAAGTAGAGAAGATAGTGGAAAAATCTATCCCCGCAGCCCAAGCGCCACAGGCCAATGACTCTCATGGCTCAGTCATCAATACACCTGCCATCCAGACGTTACAGACAATCGCTGGCGATGATGCCCTGACGGCACTGTTCGCCGCCCAGCAACAGACGGCTCAGCTGCATCAACAGTTCCTGACCATACCTCAGCAGTATGGTGAGACAGTCACTCAGCTGATGACGGCGCAGGCACAGATGGCCGCCGCCGGGGTCGCGATCCCTGAGAGCCTGCAGCGCGCCATGGAGCAGTTCCACCAACATCAGGCGCAGACGTTACAGAGCCATACTCAGTTCCTCGAGATGCAGGCCCAGAGCAATCAGAGCGCCCTGCAACTGATGGGACAAGGCGGTCAACCGCTAACGCCTACAGTGCAAGCCGCGCCGCTAGTGACGCCTGTTATTCAGCCTCAATCTTTACCAGCAGAGACGCCCGCCGTCCAGAGCGCTCCTGTAATGACGTCGGCACCAGTGATGCAGCAAGTGCAACAGGCGCCTCAGACTCCTGTCGTAGCAGCACCAGTTCATGCCGCAGAGGTTCAGGCGCCAGTGCCTGCGACCCCAAGTACTGCTGCAAAATCGAGTGCAGACGAGATTCAGAAGACAATGCTTGAGGTGGTCGCCGACAAGACAGGTTATCCCACAGAGATGCTGTCGCTTGAGATGGACATGGAGGCCGACCTCGGCATAGATTCCATCAAGCGCGTCGAGATCTTAGGCACGGTTCAGGATGAACTACCGGCACTGCCCGAGCTCAGCCCGGAAGATCTGGCCGAGTGCCGCACCCTGGGTGAGATCGTGGCCTATATGGAAAGCAAGCTGCCCGCCGAAGGCGCTCACATTTCAGAAGCCGCCGCGGGCGCTCACATTACAGAAACCGCCGCAGGCGCAACTCAACAAGCCGCCGCGGGCACTGTTGCTACAACAGAGGTTCAAAACACAGCTACTAGCGGTTTATCTTCGACACAAGTCCAAGAGACCATGCTCACAGTTGTGGCTGACAAGACAGGCTACCCTACCGAGATGTTGGCCCTTGAGATGGGCATGGAAGCCGATCTCGGCATCGATTCCATCAAGCGCGTCGAGATCTTAGGCACTGTGCAGGATGAGCTGCCGGGACTGCCTGAGCTGAGCCCGGAAGATCTTGCCGAGTGCCGCACCTTGGGTGAGATCGTGGCGTATATGGAAAGCAAGCTGCCCGCCGCAGGCGCTATAAACAGCAAACTGTCCGCCGCTGGCGCTACTCAACAACCCGCCGCAGGCGCAATTCAACAAGCCGCCGCGGGCTTGTCATCGACACAAGTCCAAGAGACCATGCTCACAGTTGTGGCCGATAAGACAGGTTACCCAACCGAGATGCTATCACTTGAGATGGATATGGAGGCCGATCTCGGCATCGATTCCATCAAGCGCGTGGAGATCTTAGGCACAGTGCAAGATGAGCTGCCGGGTTTGCCGGAGCTTAGCCCGGAAGATCTGGCCGAGTGCCGCACCTTGGGTGAGATCGTTGCTTATATGGCAGGCAAGCTGCCAGCCGCGGGCGCTCATATTACAGAAACCGCCGCTGGCGCAATTCAACAAGCCGCAGGCGCTATGACCAACCAACAGCCGACAGCACAAACTCAAGCGGGCGCTGGCTTGTCATCAGCACAGGTGCAGCAGATCATGCTGAGCGTGGTAGCTGATAAGACGGGCTACCCAACCGAGATGCTGGCCCTTGAGATGGATATGGAGGCCGATCTTGGCATCGATTCCATCAAGCGGGTCGAGATCTTAGGCACGGTTCAAGACGAACTGCCAGGACTGCCCGAGCTCAGCCCGGAAGATCTGGCCGAGTGCCGCACCCTTGGTGAGATAGTTGCTTATATGGCAGGAAAACTACCCGCCGTTGGTACTCACATTTCAAAAGCCGCCGCAGGCGCTACAGTCAGCCCAGAGATTCAAAGCTCTGATGCGACTGATAGCCTGTCATCAACACAGGTGCAGCAGACCATGCTGAGCGTGGTAGCTGATAAGACAGGTTACCCAACCGAGATGCTGGCCCTCGAGATGGATATGGAAGCCGACCTAGGCATCGACTCTATCAAGCGGGTGGAGATCTTAGGCACAGTTCAGGATGAGCTACCGGGACTACCGGATCTCAACCCGGAAGATCTGGCCGAGTGCCGCACCCTGGGTGAAATCGTGGCGTATATGAACAGCAAACTGCCCGCCGCAGACGCGATAGTTGACACGACAAGCAGCCAAGAGCAGAGCGCCACTGTTACTCAGGTGCAAGCCATCTCCGCCGAGCCGCTGGTCGAGTTACCGCCTCACAGCGAGGTGGCGCTAAAAAAGCTTGAAGCGGCGAAGCCTGATGCCGAGGGTTTCGCCGCCAATGCTACCCTAGTGATCCAAGATGATGGTCACAATGCCGGGGTACTGGCCGAGAAACTCAGTAACAAAGGACTCAAGGTCGTGGTTGTGCGCCTGCCAGAAGGTCTGCCCCAGTCACCGCTGAGCAGCGCCATCGCCAGCTGGCAGCCAGAAGGACTGGCTGAGCAAGATGTGGTGCAAGCGATAGCAGGAATTAGAGCAGACCACGGTAACATTGCAGGTTTTGTACACCTACAGCCTCAGCAGGAGGCCAACGCTGTCTCAGGGCTACAACTGAGCGACGCAGGCTTTAACCACCTGAGTTCGGCGTTCCTCTGGGCCAAGCATCTGCAGGCGCCATTAAGCGCGCAGACGGGCCGTCGCTGCTTTGTCACCGTCAGTCGTATCGACGGCGGCTTCGGCTACCTGGATGCCAAGCAACTGGCCAAGAGCGAACTTAATCAGGCCGCGCTTTCGGGTCTCACCAAGACTCTGAGTCATGAGTGGCCAGGCATCTTCTGCCGCGCACTGGACTTAGCGCCAGAGATGAGCGCAGCGCAGCTGGGCGATACCCTACTCGCGGAGCTCATGGACAGCGACAGCGGTCTCAACGAGGTCGGTATCAGTGTCGATGCCGGCGGCAAACTGTGCCGTCATAGGCTACAGCCGGGGGAAGCGGCGATAAAAACCGCAGAATCCCAGCTAGATAGCTCAGATAAAATACTGGTGACCGGGGGTGCAAAAGGGGTGACCTTCGAATGCGCCTTAGCGCTGGCCAAGCGTTGTCAGTCGCACTTTATCCTGGCCGGTCGCAGCGAACATATTAGCCCGAAGGATCTGCCAGAATGGGCTCAGGGCAAGACTATCGGCGAACTTAAGCAGGCCGCTATCGCTCATCTACTCGCCAGCGGTGACAAGCCGACGCCGAAACAGGTCGACGCCCTCATCTGGCCGGTAAAGAGTAGCCTTGAGATCCAGGCCGCCCTCAACGCTTTCGAGGCGGTGGGTGCCTCGGCGGAATATCTGGCGATGGATGTCAGCAAGGCAGAGGCGATCGAGCAGGCCCTAGGCGCCATCAATCAGCTAACGCCAATTACAGGACTCATCCATGGTGCGGGCGTACTAGCCGATAAACACATACAAGACAAAACCTTAGATGAGCTTGCGCGAGTCTACGGCACTAAGGTGGCCGGGCTTAAGGCGCTACTAAGCGTGATCGATCCCGCCCAGCTCAAGCTGGTTGCCCTCTTCTCTTCGGCGGCCGGTTTCTACGGCAACACGGGGCAGAGCGACTACGCCATGGCCAACGAGATCCTTAACAAGGCGGCACTGCAACTCACCCACAAGAGCCAGGCTAAGGTGATGAGCTTTAACTGGGGCCCTTGGGATGGCGGCATGGTCAATCCTGCGCTGAAGAAGATGTTTGTCGATCGCGGCGTCTATGTGATCCCACTGCAGGCGGGTGCCGAGCTGTTTGCCACCAAGCTGCTTGGCGACAGCGGCGTACAGCTGCTGGTAGGCAGTGATATGCAAGGCAACACAGCTAAAGCCGATGAGGCAAGCTCAGTAAAAAAGCCTGATGCGGATGAGGTGCACGTCGCACAGCATCCGCTGCCGCCTGTCACCTTAACGCGCCAGTTAACGCCCACGACCATGGCCTTTGTCTCTGACCATGTGATCGGCGGTAACCCGGTATTACCGACGGTTTGTGCTATCCAATGGATGCGTGAAGCCGCTCGGGCGCACATTGGCGCCCCGGTAAAAGTGCGCAGCTATAAGCTGCTCAAAGGCATTATTTTCGACACCGAAGCGCCGCAAACCTTAGTGCTTACGCTAACCCCTGAATATAAGGGCGATAGCCTGACGGCCATTCAGGCCTCAATAAGCAGCGAGGGACGACCGCAGTACCAGGCGAGCCTTTGTTTGATGGATAGCGAGGACAGCTCGGCGCCAATCAAGGCCTTCGAGCGGCTGTACAACGGCGAGGCGGTGACCGATGCCAGCACGCTCTACAGTGACGGCACCCTGTTTCATGGGCCTAGACTGCAGGGATTGGATAAGGTTGTGAGGTTCGATGAGCAGGGGCTTATCGCCTCTGTTAGCCTGCCCCTGGTGCGCGAAGCCGACTGCGGCGAGTTTGTACCTAGCCTAAGCAGCGCAGGCTGTCAGCCTTTCGCCGAGGATCTCTTGCTCCAAGCCATGTTGGTCTGGGCAAGGCTCAGCTATGGGGCGGCCAGTTTGCCATCGGCCATCGAAGAGTTCATCAGTGTGCAGCCGATGCACGGCGGCGAAACTGGCTATATCGAGCTGAACGTGGTCAAGAGCAATCGCAGAAGCCTGACGGCCGATGTAGCGCTTTACCATCAAGATGGCCGCCTGAGCGCCCTGATGAAAGGAGCCAGGATCACCATCAGCTCAACCCTCAATGCTGCCTTCGTGCCACACGGTGCGCGCGGTGAAACGGCCAACGAGGAGGCGACGCAGTGACCCAGGAGTTTGGCCAAAAGGTAAGCAATGCTAACGCTAACAGCGAAGGCACTACCCCACTGCGGGTAGCCCTCTTGCTGTTGCCAAAAGATGCCTCCTTGCCCGATACCTTAGCCAATCAGCCCGTTCGGGAGCTGCGAGTTGACCAAACTGAGCCTAAGTTAACCGAGGCTGACCTTACTGAGAATAAGCTGGCTCAGACGCTAGAGCAGGCAGTGAGCTGGGTCGCCACAGGCGATCTGGTTTGCCTGCAAGGCGCCCAGCAAACTTTGCTGCTGATGCCATCTCTCAAGGCGGCGCAGCACAAGCTGCACCCTCATGCCCATCTGGCGGCGCTGCAATATGGTCAAAGCCAGAGCAGTGCACTGCAAGGCGCGCTGGCACAGGCCAAACGCCAACCGGATAGTGTTCAATGCAGAGCGCATATCGATGATATGAACAAGGGCTTCGACGCCTTGTGTCGCCTGATCGCTGATATTGCACAGCGAACCATTAGGCGTTCAGATACTCGGCGTCACTATTGGTTTACCGAGCCCTATCAGGGACGAGTGGCGACGCTTACCCTGGAGAATACCCAGCCTCAGCAAGGGAAAGCGCAAACTCATCTGGCCATGGTGCTGACACAGGGCACAGGCCGGCTCAAGGCGCGTTCGCTACTGTCGGCCAGCCAGCTGTTCTTTCTGCTACCCGGTAGCAGTGAAGCCGCGCTCAACCAAGGGCTCTGGGCCCTGGCGGCGGCCTTGGATAAGCTCGCCTTATCACAGACCGAGTCCTTAGCGCGCGAGATGGCGATCATTGAGCTGATGCAGCAAAATCTCGATGCCTTTGTCACCAGCGGCCCGACACGTTTTGTGAGCTGTCTACAGGCCATAAGTATCGAGGCGCTTGGGCAGGAGATCACCGCCATGAGCCAGGCGCTGGCCAAGGTCTGTAAGGAGAAAGGGGAATACCGTACCCCCTCGGGTAGCTATTTCAGCGCCGCGCCGCTGGGTCAGGCCAAGCTGGCCTTCGTTTATCCCGGCGTTGGCACCATCTACCCAGATATGCTGCATGAGCTGCACAGCTACTTTCCGGCCCTGTTTAGCCGCTTGCAGCAGCAAGGAGATCTCAAGGCGATGCTGCAGGCCGATATGATCTATCAAGAAGATAAGGCCGACACTCAGCAGATGCCTCTAAGCAAGATGGCCATTGCCGGTGTGGGCGCCAGCTACCTGCTGACCAAGCTCTTGGTGGATGAGTTTGCAGTGCAGCCGCACTTTGCCCTGGGTTACTCCATGGGTGAGGCCGCCATGTGGGCCAGCCTGGATGTGTGGCAAGCCCCCCATAGCTTGATCGATAAGACCCTGAGCGATCCCCTGTTTACCGAGGAGATCTCGGGTCCGCTCAAGGCGGTTCGTCGTCACTGGCAACTGTCAGACAAGGATCCTCTCGAATGGAACAGTTTTCTGGTGCGATGCCAAGGCGATGATATTCAGACTTTGCTGGAGCGTTACCCCAGAGTCTATCTGGCCATCACCCAGGGGGATACCTGTGTAATAGCTGGCTGTCAGGCCAGTTGCCAGGCCCTGTTACAGGAACTGGGTAAGCGTGGCATAGCCGCCAATCGAGTGACCGCCATGCATACGCCACCAGCCTTAAGCCTGCAGTCGCAGGTGCAGGCCTTCTATCATCAGGCGATCATGGCCGAGGCCGCCGAGCATCCGGTCAAATTTATCAGCGCCGCCAGCCTCATCGATGGCCAAGATGGCGCGGTCAACGAGACCCAGGCCCTGAGCGCCGAAGCGATCGCTACCTCGATAGCCAAGACCTTCTGTCATCGCCTCGATTTTGAGTCACTCATCCAGAGCGCAACCCATCAGGGCGCAGCGCTATTTGTCGAGGTCGGTGCCGACAGACAAAACTGCACCCTGATAGATAAAATTCTAAAAGCCAGCGAGACACCCCACGTCAGCGTGCCGGTCAATGCCCGCGGCGCAAACGAGGTGATCACTCTGCTCAAAGCCTTAGGCACACTGATCAGCCACAGAGTTCCCGTCAGCCTCACTGTGCTGCAACTGGGACTCAAGCGTGAACTGGCTAAGCTGCAACAGCGCAGCGCTCAAGGTGAGCCACCGCTCGCCAATACCCTATTTCAAGAGGAAGTCTAATGCCTTCAAATGAAGCGCCTTCTGCCAAACAAATGTCCCCAAAGACCCGAGGTCATGGCAAGATTGCCATCGTGGGTCTGGCAAACCTCTACCCAGACGCCAAGACCCCTAAGCAGTTTTGGCAAAACCTGCTCGACAAACGCGACTCTCGCACCCAACTCAGCGATGACAAGCTCGGCGCCCACTTAGCCGACTATCGTGGCGAGCAGGGCGAGGCCGATCGCTTTTACTGCGATAAGGGCGGGTATATTGAAGATTTTCACTTTAATCCCTATGGCTATAAACTGCCGCCCGAACAACTCCAAGGGATGGACGATAGCCTGCTGTGGGCGCTGGACACCAGTCGCAATGCCCTGCTCGATGCGGGCATTGCCCTGGACTCTCCTCAGCTATCACGCTGCGGCATCATCATGGGCACCCTCTCTTTCCCTACGGCAAAATCGAATGAGCTGTTTCTGCCCCTCTACCATAAGGCGGTAGAAAAAGCCCTTAAGCAGAAGCTGGCCTGCCCAGACTTCAGCCTGAGCGACTATGACGCCCATCGCCCCGCAGCCAACACCTTAGACGTTGCCAATGGTGCCATCGCCCACAACGCCTCTAAGCTAGTGGCCGATGCCCTTGGCCTTGGGCGCGTTCAACTTAGCCTGGATGCCGCCTGCGCCAGCTCTGTCTATTCGCTGAAACTGGCCTGCGACTATCTCAATACGGGCAAGGCCGATCTCATGTTGGCGGGCGCCGTCTCCGGCGCCGACCCTTTCTTTATCAACATGGGCTTCTCCATCTTCCATGCCTATCCAGAGCATGGCTTCTCGGCCCCCTTCGATCGCAATACCAAAGGGCTGTTTGCCGGAGAAGGCGCCGGGGTACTGGCACTCAAACGCCTCGAAGACGCCGAGCGTGATAATGATAAGATCTACGCCATCGTCAGCGGCATCGGCCTGTCTAATGACGGCAAGGGACAGTTTGTGCTCAGCCCCAACAGTAAGGGGCAGGTCAAGGCCTTCGAGCGTGCCTATCGCCACAGTGGCGTCGAGCCTAAACAGATTGAAGTGATCGAATGCCACGCCACGGGTACTCCGCTGGGTGACAAGGTAGAGCTAGCCTCTATGGAGCAATTTTTTGCCCCTCGGCTCGAAGGTGCGAGCGCGCCCATGATAGGTTCGGCCAAGTCTAACTTAGGGCATTTACTTACCGCCGCGGGCATGCCAGGGATCATGAAGATGATCTTTGCCATGAATCAGGGCCAGCTGCCCCCAAGCATCAACCTCAGTGAGGCCATCGAATCGCCAAACGGCCTATTTGGCGCTCATACCCTGCCCAGTCAAGTGACCCCTTGGCCGGTTAAGGTCGATAATCAAACGCGCCTGGCCGGGGTGTCGGTATTTGGCTTCGGTGGCTGTAATGCCCATCTGTTGTTAGAGTCCTATACACCCACAGAGTGCGAGCCTTCAACCACAGCGACATCGCCGCAGTTAACTGCGCCTTGTCACAACGGCTCGACACCGCAATTTGTGATCAGTGGTATTGCGGCGCATCTTGGCCCACTTGGCAGTATTAACGCCCTCGACACCTGTATTCGCCAAGAGCAAGAGGCCTTTGTACCCCTACCGCCAGCGCGCTGGAAAGGGTTAGATCAACACCCAGAACTGCTAGCACAATTTGGCCTGGACTCGGCGCCCCGAGGCGCCTATGTGGATAGCTTCGAGCTGGATTTTCTGCGCTTTAAACTGCCCCCCAATGAAGACGACCGCCTTATCGGCCAACAGCTGATGCTGATGAAAGTCGCCGACGAAGCGATACGCGACGCAGCGTTACAGCCAGGGCAAAAAGTGGCCGTCTTGGTCGCCATGGAGACAGAGCTGGAACTGCACCAGTTTCGCGGCCGGGTAAACCTGCACACTCAACTCAAACAGAGTCTGGATGCTATGGGCGCCAGCCTGAGTGACAGCCAATATCGCGAGCTTGAGGCCCTGGCCATGGACAGCGTGCTCGACGCCGCCAAGCTAAACCAATACACCAGCTTTATCGGCAACATCATGGCCTCGCGTATCGCCTCCCTGTGGGACTTCAGCGGTCCGGCCTTCACCATCTCCGCTGGCGAGCAATCTGTGGGCCGCGCCCTGGATGTGGCGGAAAATATCATGGTGCAGGAGCAGCTTGATGCTGTGGTGATCGCCGCGGTCGATCTCTGTGGCAGCCTGGAGCAGGTGATGCTGAAAAATGCTATCGCCCCCGTGGCCAGTCAGAGCTATCCAAACGGCTGGCGACTGGCGGAAGGCGCCGGCGCCCTGGTGCTGGAAACCTCATCTCACCAAAGCCAGCGTGGCGCTAGCGCCTATGGCAAGATAGAGAGCCTCAACTTTGGTCCTCAGCATCAATTAGCGCGCCTGTGCGATGAGCTATTGACCCTCAATGGCACAGATGCCGAGCAGATCTCACTGGTCGAGATGAGTGTGGCACCTTGCAGCCAGCATCAGCCCCAACAGCTGATAGCGCAGTTGCCTACGGCGCAGGCTCGTCTGGTGCAGAGCGACCAACAACTGGGCCACAGCTTTGCCGCCGCCGGCATGACCAGCCTTATCGCCACACTGCTGCGCATGACACAAGAAAGCGCGGGCAACGCCCTGGTCGCCAACTTCAGCGAAGATCAGAGCGCCTTGCTGCACCTTACTCAAACCCACGCCCAGCGCAGCGCGCTGACCCAAAGGCTAGACCAGGACCTCACCACCCATGAGGGGCGTAGCCTGATCAAGCGGGTCACCCTGGGTGGACGCGGCATCATAGAACACATACTGACTCAGCCGCTGACGCAACTGTCAGCGCTACAAGACAAGTTGGCCGCGGCCAATGGACAAGTTCAAACTAAACCGAAAAAAGTGGCCAAGCTTATAAGCTATTTTGGCCAGGTTAATTCGAGCACGACTCAAGCATCACAGTTTGCCACGCCGTCGATGACAGGCGATGCAACAGGTAACTTACCCACTATGACCCAGCATTCAGCTCAGCCACCTGGCTCACCGATCAGCAACCCTGATCTCCGCGCCTTTCACGACAATCAACAAAAGGCGCGTCAGGCCCATCTCGCTTTCCTCAAGAGCCGTGAATCAGGCCTGAAAGTGGCCGACCTGCTGCTTAAGCAGCAACTGGCCCAAGCCATAGGTAGCCCATCGGCGCCAGCTTCGACCTCAAGCGTCACCCAGATGCCACTCAGACCAAGGCACGATCTGGTCGCGCCATACCGCGCGCCAGTTCCGGCCCATAAGCCCTGCATCTGGGACTATCACGACCTGGTGGAATACGCCGAGGGCGATATTGCCAAGGTGTTCGGCCAAGAGTATGACGTCATCGACGGCTACTCCCGCCGTGTGCGCCTGCCCACCACAGATTATCTGCTGGTATCACGGGTCACCAAGCTGGACGCCAAACTGGGCGAATATAAGCCCAGCACCATGACCACGGAATACGACATTCCCGTCGACGCCCCCTACCTGGTGGACGGTCAGATCCCGTGGGCGGTCGCAGTGGAATCGGGCCAGTGCGACCTCATGCTAATTAGTTACCTGGGCATAGACTTCGAGAACAAGGGCGAGCGTGTCTATCGCCTGCTTGACTGTACCCTCACCTTCTTAGGAGATCTCCCCCGTGGCGGCGATACCCTAAGGTATGAGATTAAGATCAACAACTTCGCCCGCAATGGCGATACCCTGCTGTTCTTCTTCTCCTACGAATGTTTCGTCGGCGATACCATGATCCTCAAGATGGATGGCGGCTGCGCCGGTTTCTTCACCGACGCCGAACTGGCCGACGGTAAAGGGGTGATCCGCACCGAAGAGGAGCTGCTGGCCCGCAGCCGCGCCACCAAGCAGACCTTTAATCCACTCCTGGACTGTCCGCGCACCCAATTCAGCTATGGCGACATCCACAAGTTGCTGTCGGCCGATATCCAAGGCTGTTTCGGTCCATCCCACGCAGGACCTGCTCAGCCTTCGCTCTGCTTCGCCTCTGAGAAGTTCCTGATGATCGAAGAGGTCAGCAAGGTAGAACGAAACGGCGGCGCCTGGGGGCTTGGCCTAGTCGAGGGCCACAAGCAGCTCGAGCCTAACCACTGGTATTTCCCTTGCCACTTCAAGGACGATCAGGTGATGGCCGGCTCACTGATGGCCGAGGGTTGTGGTCAGTTGCTGCAGTTCTACATGCTGCACCTTGGCATGCACACCCAGACCCAAAACGGTCGTTTCCAGCCCTTGGAAAATGCCTCGCAGAAGGTGCGTTGTCGCGGCCAGGTGATCCCGCAATCGGCCCGTCTCACCTACCGCATGGAGGTGACAGAGATAGGCTTTAGCCCTCGCCCCTTTGCCAAGGCGAATATCGATATCTTGCTCAATGGCAAGGTGGTGGTCGACTTCCAAAACCTAGGGGTCATGATCAAAGAGGAAGCTGAGTGCACCCGCTACCCAGCTCTCGGGACGAAGCAAGGCGCTTCACAGGCCAAAAACGGTCAAGGTGTATCAGCCAATGCCCCGCTGATGACTAATGCTCCGCTGATGGCTCAGATACCGGATCTTAACGCCGAGCCCAACAAGGGCGTGATCCCACTCACTCACGTCGAGGCCCCGCTCATCCCGGATTATCCAAATCGGGTGCCCGACACTGTGCCTTTTACGCCCTATCATCTGTTCGAATTCGCCACCGGCGATATCGAAAAGTGCTTCGGCCCAGAGTTCGCCATCTACCGCGGCATGATCCCGCCGCGTACCCCCTGCGGCAATCTGCAGCTCACCACCCGGGTGATAGAGGTTAACGGCCAGCGCGGCGACTTCAAGCGCCCCGCCAGCTGTATTGCCGAATATGAGGTGCCAAGCGATGCCTGGTATTTCGATGCCAACAGCCATCAGGCGCTGATGCCCTACTCCGTGATGATGGAGATCGCCCTGCAGCCAAACGGCTTCATCTCAGGCTACATGGGCACTACCCTCGGCTTCCCTGGCCTGGAGCTCTTCTTCCGTAACCTAGATGGCAGCGGCGAGCTGCTGCGCAAGGTGGATCTGCGCGGCAAGACCATAGTTAACGACTCGCGTCTGCTCTCTACCGTGATGGCGGGCACCAATATCATTCAGAGCTTCAGCTTCGAGCTGAGTACAGATGGCGAGCCCTTCTATCGTGGCACAGCGGTGTTCGGTTACTTCAAGGCCGAGGCGCTCAAAGACCAGCTGGGATTAGACAATGGTAAGGTCACTCAGCCTTGGCATCAGGCCAAGGGCATTGCGCCGGACACCCGGGTCGATCTGCTGGACAAGGGCGGCCGCCACTTCAACGCGCCAGCGAGCCAGCCTCACTACCGTCTGGCGGGCGGTCAGCTTAACTTTATCGACAGCGTCGAGATTGTCGATAACGGCGGCACCCACGGCCTGGGCTACCTCTACGCCGAGCGCACCATAGATCCTAGCGACTGGTTCTTCCAGTTCCACTTCCATCAGGATCCTGTGATGCCGGGCTCATTAGGCGTTGAAGCCATCATAGAAACCATGCAGACTTATGCCATCAGCAAAGACTTGGGCGCCGGGTTCAGCAATCCGAAATTTGGCCAGATCCTCTCCAACATCAAGTGGAAGTATCGCGGTCAGATCAACCCACTGAATAAGCAAATGTCGATGGATGTGAGTATCACCTCGATTAAAGAAGAAGCCGGTAAGAGAGTGATCACAGGTAACGCCAGCCTGAGCAAGGATGGCCTGCGGATCTACGAGATCACCGACATCGCCATCTGCATCGAAGAAGCCTAAGCACAAACAAAGATGTAGACAGCGCGATAAAAACACATAGATTGAGCAACATAAGAAAATCGGCCGATACGGGTCATGCCTTATAAAACAGGCATGTTCCCGGGTCGCCCAAGACGAAAAAGGTCTTTTATTAGATGAATCCGACTACCACAAATGAGCAGCTTTCTCCCTGGCCCTGGCAGGTAAGCGACAGCAAGATAAGCTTCGACACGGCCGCCATGGCGACTGCGCTCAAAGATTTCAGCCGCGCCTGCTACCTGGTCAACGACAGCGACCTGGGGGTGGGCATCGCCACCGAGGCGAGCCTGATGACTAATAATCAAGGTTCGGGCGCTCAGGCCTCGGGCCACCCGGTCAGCGCCTTCACCCCGGCCCTGGGCACTGAGAGCCTGGGCGATGGCAACTTTCGCCGGGTGCACGGCGTCAAGTACGCCTACTATGCTGGCGCCATGGCCAATGGCATCTCGTCGGAAGAACTAGTGATCGCCCTAGGCAAGGCGGGGATCCTCTGCTCCTTCGGCGCCGCGGGACTCATCCCCAGCCGGGTCGAGCAGGCGATCGAGCGTATCCAAACCGCGCTGCCAAACGGCCCCTACATGTTTAACCTGATCCACAGCCCGAGCGAGCCAGCCCTGGAGCGCGGCAGCGTCGAGCTCTTCCTTAAGCATAAGGTGCGCACGGTCGAGGCCTCGGCCTTCCTGGGGCTGACGCCGCAGATCGTCTACTACCGCGCCGCCGGCTTGAGCCGCGACGCCAACGGCAACATCGTCATAGGCAACAAGGTGGTCGCCAAGGTGAGCCGCACTGAGGTCGCCGAGAAGTTTATGCAGCCAGCACCTATCAAGATGCTGCAGAAGTTGGTGGACGAGGGCTTGATCACCCATGATCAGATGGAGATGGCCCAGGCTGTGCCCATGGCGGATGATATCACCGCCGAGGCGGATTCGGGCGGCCACACGGATAACCGTCCTCTGGTGACCCTGCTGCCAACCATTTTGGCGCTCAAGGAGGAGATCCAGGACAAGTATCAATATGCCACGCCCCTGCGCGTCGGTTGTGGCGGCGGCATAGGCACACCGGATGCGGCCCTGGCGGCCTTCAACATGGGCGCGGCCTACATAGTGACAGGCTCTATCAACCAGTCCTGTGTCGAGGCGGGCGCCAGCGAGCACACCCGCAAACTGCTGGCCACCACAGAGATGGCCGATGTCACCATGGCGCCGGCCGCCGACATGTTTGAGATGGGCGTTAAGCTGCAGGTGGTCAAGCGCGGCACCCTGTTCCCCATGCGCGCCAATAAGCTATATGAGATCTACAGCCGCTACGACTCGATAGAAGCGATACCTGTCGATGAGCGCGACAAGCTGGAGAAGCAGGTGTTTCGCGCCAGCCTAGATGAGATCTGGGCCGGCACAGTCGCCCACTTCAACGAGCGCGACCCTAAGCAGATCGAGCGCGCCGAGGGGAATCCCAAGCGTAAGATGGCGCTGATCTTCCGCTGGTATCTGGGGCTGTCGAGCCGCTGGTCAAACACCGGCGAGCAGGGCCGCGAGATGGACTATCAGATCTGGGCTGGTCCCGCGCTGGGCGCCTTCAACCAGTGGGCCAAGGGCAGCTATTTGGATGACTACAGCAAGCGTCATGCGGTGGATCTGGCCAAGCACCTGATGTATGGCGCCGCCTATCTGGCGCGGGTCAACGCCATCAAGGCACAAGGGATCAAGCTGCCTGGCGAGCTCTTGCGTTACAAGCCGCAAGTGGCTCTGGCGTGAGCCTGACCATCGGCTAACTCGGACTCTAGCTAGATCAAAAAAAGCCACCCTAGGGTGGCTTTTTTGTCGGCTTAAACAGCTAATGCCGAGACCTACTCAATCAGTCTTGCGCCTGGCTCGGCATCAGGGTCAGCTTAGCCTCTATCTCCCCAGGCAGCAGTGGCGTCGCCGCGCCGCGGGCATACTCGCTAAAGCCGGCGCGGTAATATTTCGACAAGGGGTGGCCAGACTGACCACCGGGGATCGCCATGATGGCTCGCTCCTCATAGCCGGGCTGTACGATAAAGCGCTGGGAGGCGCCGAAACTCTTGCGCTGCACCGCCGGCATGAAGGTGTCACCGAAACCGGCCACCTTTGGCATGTCCAGCCAGCGACTCAGCAGCGGGAACTGGCGACTAAAGGGATGCTGTATCGCTAGCGTATTCACCCGGCCCCAATTAAGCGCACTCAGCTCACCATCCTCGCTGTATTTATCTAGCAGCTCGTCGCGGGCGATGACATAGCTGGCGATCACCAGCTCATCCCAGCTGGCAACATCTTGTGGCAGCCAGTCGGCAGGCTGCTGCTTGAGCAGTTGCCAGATGGCGGGCTCCAGGTAACGCTTGAGCACAGAGAGACTCAACTGGGCGCTATTTAGCTCGGCTTCCACCGGCGCGAAGGCGCTGTCTAACACCTGGCTGCGAAACGCCTTCACCAGGGTAAAGCCCACCGACTCGGCGCAGGCGCACTCCTGCCAGTCACGCAGCTGCACTATATCCTTGACAAAGCGCTTGGGCTCGCGCATCAAGCTCTCCAACAAAAAGGCCTGCCAGGGGCGATAGAAGCGAGCCTGATTATCGAGCTGAATGCGATAGAAGTCGCTCTCATCGAACAGCTCCTGCTCCAGCAGCCGGTCGCGGATCTGCGCGCTTCTGGCCCCCAGGGCGTAGCCGCCATCGCCGTAACGCTCTGCCTCTTGGGTCGACATCACCCTGGCATTAGCGCTCCACAGCCTGTCGCTAGTGGGATCCTGAAGCGACGGCAGCACCTTGTCTCTCTCTTGCCACTTATCCCAGGCTATCTCCTCACTTGGCAGGGCGATATCGCTGCTATTGGTGCGCGCAGGGACGGCGCCGGCAAGCTGCCAGGCGGCGTGGCCCTTATCATCGGCCAGCATCAGGTTCTGCACCGGGATCCCGAAACCGCTGGCCTTGACCATCGCCTCGGGCACACTATCTATCTGCTCCAGCGCCATCAGCTCCATATTGACCGCATACTCTTGATGAGCGACCCAGGCCAGGGCATAGGCCTGCTCCCCCAGGCGGCGAACTGGGCCGAAGCGCGACAGCGTGATGGTATAGTCCTGCTCCCCCTTTGGCAGCTTAATGGTCTCGTGGACCACCTCAAGCGGCTCATCTTTGTCCAGCGCCACCCAGTCGGCGGTGTCGATATAGGCGTTGGTAAAACCCCAGGCCAGCTTGCCGTTGCTGCCGACCACAATCGCCGGTGCGCCGGGCAGTGACACGCCGGTCACCTGCACCGCCTTGCCCTCACCATCCGGGTAGTTTAGCTGCGCGCGGTACCAGATGATGGGCACGGCGAAGGAGAGGTGCATATCATCTGACAGCATGGCGCTGCCGGTGCGGGTCATCTTGCCTGTCACCGCCCAGTTGTTGCTGCCCACTTCGATGGGCTCCTCTATGGTCACCGCCAGGCGCTGGGACAGGGTCGAGGCCGTGCTCTGTTTTAGGCTGACACTTGGACTTAGGCTTGGAATTGCCGGTGGATCGGAAGGAAACAGACTGTTATCCAACGCCGCCTGATAGTTTGAGGTCTGGGTGATAAAACTGCGCATCTCCGGGCCGAAGCGGCGCTCGATATGATCAAGGGTGAGATCGCGCTTGGGACCATTGCCCTGCAGATCCAGATACATGCTGTAGATCACCAGCAGGCTGTCGGCGGGTCGCCATGGCTCACGCTTGGCACGGGTCAGCAGATACTCGAACGAGGGCAGCGACTGGGCGGTGAGCGCGCGATTGACGCCGTCGGCATAGCGCTGCAACAGCTGTTGCTGGGCGGTGGGCAGATGGCGATAGATATGCTCGGCGCGCTTTCTCAGCTGATGGAAGCGGCGCGATTCATCGAGTTTTACCGCTGGCTTGCCAAACAGCTCGGCCAGCTCACCGGCAGAGTTGCGCCTTAGCAGGTCCATCTGAAAAAACCTGTCCTGACCATGGGCAAATCCCAGGGCAAAGGCGGCATCCTGACGATTCTCGGCGTGGATCACCGCAGTGCCAAGACGATCCCGTCCTATGCTGGTCTTGGCCGAGATCTGGCTAGTTTGAACCTCGCCAGAGAGTTTGGGCAGGCTGAGATTGAGGCTGACATAGACGCCGACCACCAGCAGAAAAACGAGCGATAGTAGGATGAGCAACAGGGTTTTCAGGTGTCTTAACATGAGATAAGCGAGTGATAAGTCAATGGAAACTCATCATAACAAAAGTTGCTTACTTGTTAAGCTCCTAAAACGAATTTGTATTTGCTTTCTAGGCCAAGGCCGCGCTACCCCATAGGATGAAGGTTAACGCGCCAAGGTACGATCTCCCGGATGATCCCCCGGATAATTGTCGATGATCCAGTCGACGATACGCATAATACGCGCGTCACGCTTCTTGGAAGTCTTGTAGGCGATGTAATAGGTCAGTCCCGAAAGACAAGTCGGCAGGTCCAGTTTCACCAGATTTCCCGAGTCCAGCTCCACCTTGAGTGTCTGCTCTAGCCCCAATACTATCCCCTGGCCATAGATAGCCGCCTGCACTGCCAGCATGTTGTGATTGAAGAAGATCTTCTTCTGGTTGGGACTGATGGCGATATCATTGTTTCTAAACCAGGTATCCCAATCGACGCCATAGTCTTTATGTTTGGAATAGAGCAGACAATGTTGATCTAGGGTCGCCAGGCTGATCCCCTGTGACTGAGCAAGATAATCTGGGCTGCAGAAGGCCACCAGCTTCTCGGTGACCAGAGGGATGATGGTATAACCGTCCTGACATTCCCGGGTGACAATAAAGATATCGGCGATCATGTCGCTCATCTCAATATCATTCTGGAACATGCCGACATTGATATTGAGCTCCGGGTACATCTGCCTAAGCTGCTCCATCTTAGGCACCAGCCATCTGGCCGCCAGCGAGGTGTAGGAATGCACCCTCACCTCACCCGCCATGTTCTGCACCAGGCTGGAGCAGACGCTGTTGAGATCGTAAAACACAGGAGCCAGGCGCTCTCTGAGCTCTATGCCCGCCTCGGTAAGATTGATCTTTCCGCCTTGCCTGTAAAATAACTTCTCTAAGAAATAGTCTTCCAGCTGCTTTATCTGCTGCGACACCGCACTCTGGGTTATACACAGCTCATTGGCCGCGAGGGAACAACTTTCTAATCTGGCACATGCCTCAAATATCTGCAGTGCTCTTAGCGGAATATTATTGTTCATGATTCTTTAGCAAAGCGAAAACCGAATCAAAATGCTAACAAGGGATCTGCAGAAAAGATGTAACGCCGCGCACAATATCTAAGTTAACACCAGGTTAAATTACTGATTCATTGCGGTAATCAGACTAAGATCACTAAGTGATAAGCATGAGGCAGTGATATCGACCACAAGCAGCAACTTAAGCGGGGGATGACAGCAGATCCTGCGGCCAACCCCACTCCTCACGATGCTCGTTGAGTTCCTATAGCGATAGCCCGGCTATTCTCCTTGGAGCGCCAGCAGCGGCCTTACCGCCTCGCTCAGCTCGTCAAGAAAGGTCTGCGCCAGAGTAAAGCGTTGTAACATCTTGATAAAGCCGTGAATCGTGCCTTCATACATCTTGTAAGACACAGGCACCCCGGCCAGTTTTAGCTTCTGCGCATAGTTGAAGCCATCGTCACACAGGGGATCGTACTCAGCGGTATAGATGAGCGCCGGCGGCAGACAGCTATGGCTGGCGGCATCTAAGGGCGAGCAGTAGGGGTTCTGCCCGTCGGCTGGGCTGCGAAGATAATGACCCCAATAATATTTCATGCTCTCTCTTTGCAAAAGATAACCAGTGCCGTGAAGCTTTGCCGAGTCCGTGTCCCAGCCATAATGCACAGCTGGATACACCAGCACCTGACAAGCCAGCAGAGGCCCCATCTCATCGCGCAGCCTCATGGTCACCGCGGCGGCCAGATTACCGCCGGCGCTGTCGCCCATGATACCTATACGCTTAGGGTCCAGCCCCAGCGCCTTAGCCTGTTCAAACACCCAGAGCGTCGCGTTGTAACAATCGTCCATGGGAATAGGGAACTTATGCTCAGGCGCCTTCTGGTAGTTCACCGCGATCACCACGGCGCCGGTGCGATTGGCAAGGGCACGGCTGAAGTGATCATTGGTCTCGATATTAGAAACCACCCAACCGCTGCCATGAATAAAGATCAGCGCTGGTGCGCCAGCCTCAGGCACCTCTATGCCCAGGGGGCGATAGATGCGCACAGGCAAATCCGCCGTCGGGCCGGGAATAAAACTGTGGATCACCTCACTGACGGCCTCAGGCGTCTTACCCGCATTTGCGATGGCGAGATCCGTCAGCTCCTGACGTCTGGCCTCGGCAGGCGTCATCGTCTCATAGGCAGGCGCCCCTGAATCTTCAACCTCTTGTAAAAATTGCGCTACCTCGGGATCGAGTGGCATGACTAACTCCTTATACTTAAAGCGCCTTAGATTGAGTCGCCCCCAAGCTGCGCTCGTTTCACCGTCGCCATTCACAAGGCTCGTCCGGTCTCATCTTGCTGATAAAGATACAGAATTGGAGGCGCCTATTAGGCGACCTCCATCCCAATTTGCGTCTATTGCGGCTTACTTGCCTTGCCACACAGGATCGCGTTTCTCGGCGAAGGCCGCCGGACCTTCCAGCGCATCTTCAGAGTGCAGCACACTTGGATAGTGCTTCAGCTGACCACTGCGGATATGGGCATAGCCTTGCTCGACAGACAGCTCGCCGGTCTCGCGATAGATCTCCTTGATGGCCGCCAGTGCCAGCGGCGCACTCTGGCTGATCTCTCTAGCAAGCTCGCGAGCGGTGTCCATCAGGGCTTCTTGCTCAACTACACGGTTTACCACGCCCCAGCCTAGGGCCTCCTGGGCGTCCATGCTGCGACCCGTCATCATCAACTCGTTAACGATAGGTGCAGGCAGCAACTTAGGCAGGCGCAGCATGCCGCCGCTGTCTGGCACTATGCCTAGCTTGGCCTCAGGCAGCGCGAAGCTTGCATTGTCGGCGCAGACGATCAGATCAGCCGCCAGAGCAAGCTCGAAACCACCACCGAAGGCATAACCATTGACCGCGGCGATCACCGGCTTGTCGATATCGAACAGTTCGGTCAAACCGGCAAAGCCACCCGGGCCGAAGTCGGCGTCTGGTGCCTCTCCCTCTGCCGCCGCCTTGAGATCCCAACCCGCAGAGAAGAAACGCCCGCCGGCACCGGTAATGATGGCGACCCTTAGCTCGGGATCGTCACGAAATGCCAAGAACACCTCCCCCATCTCGTAACTGGTTTTTGCATCGATGGCATTGGCCTTAGGTCGGTCTAAAACGATCTCTAAGATGCTGCCATTACGGGTTACGTGTAATGATTCGCTCATGTTACTACTCCATTGAAGTTATCGCGTGATAACGGAAAAATTTGTACGGCTCGTGGCCTCAACGGGTCTCGAGCAGTTTCTTATCGACTTTGCAGGTGCAGGTGCGGGGAAAGCTCTTGCGGATCTCCACCGCACTGGGCACCTTAAACTTGGCCATGTTGGCGCTACAAAACGCCAAGATCTCCTCTCGGGTGAGTGACTGGCCTGGGGCGAAGATGACAAACGCCTTAACGGCCTGATCTCGAATCGGATCGGCTATGCCGATGACGGCGGCATCCTGGATGGCGGGGTGTGACATCAGCACGTTCTCCACCTCTGTGCTGGAGATGTTCTCGCCCGAACGCTTGATCATGTTGCTCTTGCGATCGACGAAGTAGAACAGGCCTCGCTCATCCACGTAAGCCTTGTCGCCGGTGAGCAGCCAACCATCGTCACCTAACGCCGCCCGGGTCGCCTGTGGGTCCTGGTAATACTCTTTAAACAGGCTGCGGCCAGGCACGCCCTTGACCCAGAGGTCCCCCACCACGTTGGGCGGCACCTCTTGGCCGGTCTCATCGGTCACCCTGGCTTCATATCCCAGCCCGGGTCGTCCTATTGACGGCCAATGGCGAGGCTCGCCGGGCGTGTCGCCAATCAAGCCCACCAGGGTCTCTGTCATGCCGTAGGAGTTAAACAGGGTCACCTTGAAGCGCGTCTCGAAATCCAGCTTCTCCTGATCTGAGATATGCATGAAAAACAGCATATCCCGCAGACAATGCTGGTCTTCCCCCTCGGCCACGGGTTGCAGCATCAGGGTGCGCAGGATCATCGGCATGCTATGGGTCAGCGTGGCTCGGTAGTCGCAAATCTGCTTCCAGAAACGGCGGGCGCTGTATTTCTCCAACATCACCAGGCAAGCACCGACGGTAAACACCGCCATGGCCGCATTGCACTGAAAATCGATGTGAAAATTGGGCATCATGGAGAGATACCTGTCCTTGGCCGTCAAGCGGGTCTGCCAGGCGGTATAGTGCCCGGCAAATTGCAGGTTGCAGTGGGTAAGCACCACTCCCTTGGGTAAAGAAGTCGTCCCCGAGGTAAAGAGGATCTCCGCGGGGTCTTCGCTTTCCAGCGGCACATGCAGGTCGAGAGTTGGCGCCTGCAGTGCTAACTGATCATCGAAATTCACCCGCCCCGCAAACTGCTCTCCCGCAGCACGGGCGACCAAGACCTGCTCGAGCCTTTGACCCTTCGCCGCCACCGCCTCATAGATAGGCAGAAAGCTTGGCTCTGTCACCAGGGCGGTGACGTCACACTTGGTCAGTATGTAGCTGCACTCACCCTGCACATATTGGGTGTTGATAGGCACGATCACCGCGCCTATCTTGGCCAGACCAAACCAGCAGAAGATAAACTCCGGGCTGTTATAAAGCTGCACCGCCACCTTGTCGCCCTTGGCTATTCCCTGTTTGAGGAAGAGGTTGGCCGCCCGGTTAATCTGGGCGTCCAGGGATTGATAGGTAAAGGTGCGGATATCGCCGCCAGCATCTTCATATATCAATGCCGTGTTATCACTGTACTGCTGAGCACGCTCCTGCCACATGCACCTTAATGTTCTGCTGCCCACGATATCCATCACTTGCCTCACTTACCTTCAAACACCTTGGCAAGACCCTTGGCGCTCAGCGCCGCGATCTCTTCTGCCGAATAACCGATATCGCTCAAAATCGCCTCGGTATCCATGCCGTGCTTAGGCATGCCGCGCCAGATCTTGCCTGGGTTGTTCTTGAACTTAGGCATCACGTTAGGGCCCTTGTAGGCCTTGCCATCGATGTTGGTCCACTCGGTGATAGACTCACGCGCCTGGTACTGAGGATTTCCTTCCAACTCTGGGATGGTCAGCACCTTGGCACAGGCAATCTTCAGCTCGGCAAAGCGTGCCAACACGGCTTCGATGGTCTTGCCGTTGAGGTAGTTGTCCAGGCTGGTCTCGACTTCGTCGCCAAATGGGCATTCCACCCTATGGATAAGCTGAGTGCCCTCTGGGATCTCGGGCGTTGCCCACAGGTGGCTAATGCCCATGTCCTTGAACATCTCTTCAATCTGCATGGCACCCACCAGCTCCATGACGATGTAACCATCGGCACACTTGTAGAGACCGCAACCGGCATAGTAAGGATCTTTACCTTTAGTCATGCGCGGGCAGACTTCGCCGCCGTTGAAGTAGTCCATCATGAAGTACTGCCCCATGCGGAGCATCACCTCATACATGGCCACATCAATACTCTCGCCGATACACGTCTCACGCACCTTATGCAGGGCCGCCAAGGCCGCTGTGGTGACCGTCATGCCTGAGAAATAGTCTGCGGTGTATGGGAAAGCGGGCATAGGCTGGTCTTTGTCGCCGTTTTGGATCAGGTAACCACTGAAGGCCTGGGCGATAGTGTTGTAGGCCGCAAGATTGGTGTACTCATCAGTGCCGTACTGGCCGAAACCAGACAAGTGAGCGACCACCAATTTAGGATTGTGCTGCCATAACACCTCATCTGTGATGCCACGACGGGCAAAGGCAGGGCCCTTACTGGCCTCGATGAAAATGTCTGTAGTCTCCATCAACTTAAGGAAGGCATCGCGGCCTTCATCCTTAAAGATATTGAGCGACAGGGCATGCAGGTTACGACGCGACAGCTCTGGATAGTGAGGCTGCACGCGAATGGTATCTGTGTAGGCGACGTTTTCAATCCAGATCACCTCGGCGCCCCACTCGGCCAACATCTGCGCCGCAAAAGGACCGGCAATTTCAATCCCTGAGAACACCACACGCAGGCCCGACAGGGGACCAAATTGCGGGGTAAATAACTTCTTCGACATATCTAACATCCTTTTTTACACAAACCCGTCCCCGGCACCAATGCAAAGGCATCAATGCGGTAGCGAATTTACAAACTTAATAGAGTGTGAGGAGGACGGCGGCCATCACACCGCCATCCGTGGGCAGCGACGCTGGGAGCCGCGCCGCTACCCTCCCCACTTAGCGATATTGTTTCAACACGGCGCGGCCTAAGGTAAGGATCTGCATCTCATCCGAACCACCGGATACGCGGTCGACGCGGATGTCGCGCCACATACGACTGATGCGATGTTCACCGGCGATAGCATAGCCACCCAGTACCTGCATGGCGGAGTCGATCACCTCGAAGCCGGCATTGGCACAGAAGTATTTACACATGGCCGAGTCACCCGATGTCATGGTGCCTTGATCGCACTTCCAGGCCGTTTCATAGACCATGTTCTTCATGCTGTTGAGCTTGATGGCCATGTGAGCAAACTTGTCTTGGATCAGCTGGAAGCGACCGATAGTCTCGCCAAACTGTACGCGCTGGTTGGCGTACTTGGCCGCATCTTCGAAGGCGCAGTAGGCGGCGCCATAGTTGGTCAGGGCCACCAGGAATCGCTCAGAGTCGAACTCCTCCTTCACACGTAGGAAGCCGTTGCCCTCGATACCGAACATGTCAGACTCTTCCAGCTCGACCTCGTCGAACTGCAGCTCGCAGCAGCTGTCCATCTTCAGACCCAGCTTAGGTAGCTTGCTCAGCTTGATGCCCGGCTTGGTCATGTCGACAAACCACTCGGTGAAGATTGGCTTCTCGCTGTCTGCATCTTTGGCCATCACGACCACATAGGGGATACCTGCGGCGCTGGTGATGAAACACTTGCTACCCGTCAGGTAGACCTTGCCGTTGCGACGCTTGTAAGTGGTCAGCAGGCTGCCCACATCAGAACCCGCGCTTGGTTCGGTAATGGCCGAGTTCCACATCTGCTTACCCGTGCCACGCAGCGCCATGATCTTATCGATCTGATCTTGGTTACCGTGTCTCAGCACAGTGGCGATGCCAGGTAGCTGATACAGTACATAGGTTGGCGCGCCTAGGCGGCCCAGCTCCTCCCAGATCGCCGTCAGGGTCACCATGCCCTCTTCGAAGCCACCGTGCTCCTCTGGCAGCAGCAGGCTATCGATACCCATCTCGGCCAGCTCTTTGACAAACCTTTCAGGGTACTGGCTATTTTCGTCACACTCGGCAAAATAGCTTTCCCAGTTCTCCTTCGCCATGAGATCGCGAATACCAGAAACGAATAGCTCTTGCTCGTCGGTTAATTTAAAGTCCATCGTATATTCCTATCTTTACAGTTAACGGCTGCTTAGTGGGAGGGCCCCATTAAGAAGCCCAATTGTTTTTACGTGCATCTTTCAAGAAAGAGATGATCACCAGGATGTTGACGATCACCAGCGGCGCCCCGCCGGCAATGATGGCGGTTTGCAGGGGTTTCAACCCACCCAGTGACAGCAACACGATACCGATCACCCCCACCAACACAGACCAACCCACACGGATCCACACAGGTGGCTCGTTGTCGGCGTCGGCGCCCTTACAGGTCGACATGGCCAGGGTGTAAGAACAGGCATTGATCAGAGTCACTGTGGCGAGGAAACAGAGGATGAAGAAGCCCCACATGGTGATAGTGCTCATCGGCAAGGCGGCCCAGGTCTCGATGATGGCGCGTGGCGCCCCATGATCTTGGATCAACTGGCCCATGTTGATGATGCTTTCGTGCATCAGGTTCACAGTGTTACTACCGAGGATGGTCCACAGGAACCAGGTAGAAGCGGTAAGACCCAATACCATGGTCAGACACAGCTCACGCACTGTGCGGCCACGAGAGATCTTAGCCAGGAAGATACACATCTGGATGCCATACACGACCCACCAGGCCCAGTAGAATACGGTCCAGTCTTGTGGCCAGCTGTCGGCGCTGATTGAGCTGGTATAGAACAGCATGCGTGGCAGGTAAGCCAGCATCACACCGACGGACTCGGTGAAGTAGTTAACGGTAAAGCTGGTCGCACCGATCAGGAACACCCAGAACAGCATGATGATGCTCAGGTAGCTGCGCAGGTCACTGGCGATCTTAATGCCCTTAGTCAGGCCGAAGGCCACACACACGGCGTTAAAGATGATCCACACAGAGATCACGAAGGTATCCACTTCTATGGTGCGCTCAATGCCGAACAACCACTGAATACATTCGGTCACCAGCGGCGTCGCCAAACCAAGGCTAGTGCCCATGGCAAGGATTAGTGCTACCACATAGATGTTGTCGATGAATGTGCCGAGGATCCCCTTGTGATGCTTACCTAGCACGGGGGCCAGGGTACCGCTGGGGCGAACCACATCCATCTTCTTCACAAACAGGAAGTAACCTAAGGCAACGGTAAAGAAGCCATATCCCATCCAAGGCAAGGGGCCCCAGTGGAAGAGACTATAGGCCACACCAAGCTCCTTGGCCTGTACCGACATCGACTGAATTTCGAATGGCGGGTAGGTCAGATAGTAGTATGCCTCTAACGAGCCCCAGTAGAGCACGGCAGCGGAGGTACAGGAGGCAAACATCAAGAAGATCCAGCTTCCTGTGCTGAACTCAGGTTTTTCCTGACCCAGACGGTTGTTGGCATAGGGTCCCCATACCAGCCAACCCCAACCTATGGCCAGGGCAATCATGTACCACTCAAATGCCCATCCCCAAGAATGGGTCAGATAATGAAATACTTCCTTGATAACAACATTGGCCGCATCGAGATCTCTTACGGTCAAGTAAGAGAGCAATATCACGGCAATCAGAGAAGGGAAAAAGATTTTAGGTTCAATCGTCACCTTCTTCTTTTTCCCTTCTGCGAGATCAAATCCCATGGTTTTTTCGTTCATCTTAATAGATCTCCCTCTTTATAGGAGGACAATAGGTAAAAGCCAATTTCATCCGTACATTTATGTTTTATCGACAAGCAGACCTCGACCAAACACTTCCACATACAATTGATAAGCAGTTTTTATTTTGTTTCACCACACAACGTTAATTACATCGCAATTAACGAGTAATTAAATGGTTAGCAGGCATTTAAATAATACGTAGGCAATCTTATTGTTCAGTGATCGTTATCACGTATAAATAAAATCAATAAAAAAGCCATAAATACAGACCGTCCAAATGACATCTATAAGACATAATCAATCATCGACACGGTCACAAAAAACATGTACTCACGATATCAAATTAGAAATAAAAAGTGATTTAAATCATAGTTAAACCAGCTAACGCCATACAACTCAATGGAAGTAAAACCATAAAATACAGAAGCTTACGGCTTGATGGCGATAATAAAACCTAGAATCAAGACGACTAACAATAAATACTAAATAGGTTATTAGTAAATCTAAAAATGACAGAATAAGTTTGGCTTAACTGGTCATAAGAAAAACTAAATCATCTTATTAGCCATACTTATACCCTTTTAAATAAAACTAAAAAATACCAGATATATTAGCCTGACTAATATATCTGTTAGAAACCCTCTCAGGCAAAAATTAAATTCAAAGCATAAATGTGAAGCGTGTAACATCAGATTAAATATTTATGATCCTATAATTACCCCACAGTCAATCAACAGAATGGCAAATACAAATTATTTATCGTCTATCTGTAGCGACTACATGTTTAATTCTATTAATGAGAATTCTAGAACGTCTGTCTCACTCAACGACAGCAGATCATCAGAATTAGTATTTTATCGTTTTGATTAGGCCATAAATAAACACTGATAATTTGGAGATATAATGAAAATTATTACCTGCTATAAACTGGTCCCCGAAGAACAAGACATATCGGTAAATGGTGACGGTTCGCTAGATACCAACAAGGCCGCCCCTAAGATTAACCCTTTCGATCTCAACGCCGTCGAAGCCGGTGTACAGCTTAAAGCTATGGTTGAAGGCAGTCAGCTCACCGCCCTAAGTGTTGGCGGCAAAGCACTGGATAATCCTAAGGCACGCAAAGATATCCTCTCCCGTGGTCCTGACGATCTGACGCTAGTGATCGATGAGCAATTTGGGGCACTACTGCCCCATCAAACCGCACGTGTTCTTGCAAGCGCAGCACGCCAGTGCGAGTTTGACCTGATCCTGTGTGGCGATGGCTCGGGCGATCTATTCGCCCAACAGGTGGGCATGCAATTGGGTGAACTGCTTAACGTCAGTTGCATCAATGCCGTCAGCAAGATTGTGGCGGCCACGGACAGCACTCTAACGGTAGAAAGAGCCCTGGACGATGAAGTTGAAGTGCTGGAGATCGACCTACCTGCAGTGCTCTCAGTTTCTGCCGACATCAATGAGCCGCAGATCCCATCTATGAAGACAATTCTGGCGGCAGCGAAGAAGCCCGTTACCACACTCGACACCCAAGCGTTGGCGCTGGAAGCGCTACCTAAACTGGTCGACGCCATCAGTGTAGTCGCACCGAAGCAGGCTGAGCGCGCACAGATCATCGTCGAAGGTGACGATGAGACGCAAATCGCGGCCTTTGCCGACCATCTACGTAAAGCAATGAACTAATCGAGGGGAATACGATGAGCAAACTATCAAATGTATGGGTATTTAGTGATATTGCCACACGTCTACCCGAGACCATCGCCGGTGGTCGCGCCTTAGGTGAAAAAGTCTCTGCCTTTATCATCGGCAGCGAAGCCGATATCGCCACGGCCTACTCCTACGGCGCCACGCATGTCTATTACCTTGGCAACAAGGCCGATGCTCAGATGGTGGAAGACTATGCAGCCACCATGAGCCAAGCGATCAATGACGGCGACAAGCCAACCCTCGTTTTGCTTCCGGCCACCAAACGCTGCAAGGCACTGGCAGCAAAACTCAGTGTCCAGCTTGAGGCAGGCCTGATCAACGATGCCACCGAGGTAAGCCTGGATGAAGGCGTCACCGCCAAACATATGGTCTATGGCGGCCTGGCCATAGGTACTGAGAGAATCACCTCCCCCGTGGCCCTAGTCACCCTGGCCAGCGGTGCCTTTGAGCCACAAGTTGCCGATACCTCACTAACGGGTGAAGGGGTCTCCTTAGCTTTCGTTGCGCCTAAACAGGCCATTCGCTGCATCGAGCGCCGCGTCAAGCAAGGCAACAGCGTCGATCTGGGTAAGGCCAAGCGGGTTATCGCCGTCGGTAGCGGCATCGGCAACCTGGACAACCTGGCTCTGGCTGGTGAACTCGCCACTGCGATTCAAGCCGAACTCGGCTGCTCGCGCCCTATCGCCGAGACCGAGAAGTGGATGGAGCGCGAACGCTACGTGGGCGTATCGGGTGTCATGCTTAAACCCGACATCTACCTTGCCCTGGGTATCTCAGGGCAGATCCAGCACATGGTGGGCGCCTTAGGTTCTCAAACCATACTCGCGGTCAACAAAGATAAGAACGCGCCGATCTTCCAATACGTGGATTACGGTCTGGTAGGTGACATTAACAAGGTACTGCCAGCCCTTATTCAGGCCATGAAAGGCTAGGCAGATCAAGGCGGAGAGCCGGGCCTAGGGCTCGGCCTCCCTCCCCCAACACAAGAGTGACTAGATATGTCAGAAGAAGCATTTGACGCGATCATCGTTGGCGCCGGGCTCGCAGGCTGCGTCGCCGCCTATGTCTTGGCCAAAGAGGGCGCCGATGTATTGGTGATCGAGCGCGGTAATTACGCCGGCAGCAAAAACATGACGGGCGGCCGCCTCTACGCCCATAGCTTGGAGAAGATCATCCCAAGCTTTGCCAAGGAGGCCCCCATAGAACGCAAGGTCACCAAGGAAAAGGTCACCTTCCTGACCGATGATACCGGCGTCACCCTGGACTATCACAACGGCCGCGATCAGAGCCCGGTGCAGGAGTCTTACACCCTGCTACGCGGTGAGTTTGACCAGTGGCTCATGGGCAAGGCCGAAGAGGTGGGCGCTCAGTTCATCACAGGGATCCGAGTGGACGAGATCCTCACCCAGGATGGCAAGGTTATCGGTGTTAAGGCCGACGGCGATGAGCTTACCGCCAAGGCGGTGATCTTGGCCGAAGGGGTCAACCCCATTTTGGGCGAACAGCTAGGCATGGTGAAGCCTAAGGTAAGCGCCGATGCTATGGCGGTCGGTGCCAAGGAGCTAATCGAGCTCCCCGAGTCGGTGATCAAAGACAGATTTAACCTCAAGGATGACGAAGGCGCCGCCTGGCTATTTGCCGGCTCCCCCTCCAATGGCCTGATGGGTGGCGGCTTTATCTATACCAACCGCAATAGCATCTCCCTAGGCATAGTGTGTGGCCTGCATGGCATAGGTGAGTCGGATAAGAGCGTGCCACAGATGCTGGAAGACTTTAAGAATCACTCGCTCATCAAGCCTCTCATCGAAGGTGGCAAGCTACTGGAATATTCAGGCCATGTAGTGCCCGAGGCGGGTCTCAACATGGTGCCTAAGCTGGTTGACCATGGCGTGCTGATCACCGGCGATGCTGCGGGATTCTGCCTAAACGTCGGTTACACGGTTCGCGGCATGGATCTCGCCATCGCCTCGGGTGAGGCTGCGGCCAAAGCAGTACTCTCGGCGCGGGCCCTGCAAGACTTCTCGGCCCAGGGGCTGAGCAGCTACCAGAGCCTGCTTGAAGAGAGCTTCCTGATGAAGGATATGAAGCTATACAAGCAGCTCCCCGCCTTCATGGAGACGCCGCGCATCTTCAATCAGTATCCCAAAATGGTCGCCGACATCATGCACCAGATGTTCACCATAGACGGAACCCCTGCACAGCCACTACGCAAGACGTTGCTGAAACACTGCAAAGAGGTGGGTTTCATGAACCTAATCAAAGATGGTTATAAAGGAGTCACATCAATATGACCGAAGCAGTCAATGTCGACGTGAAATTGGGTGTCAATAAGTTCTATGTCGATGAGGGACACCCGCACATCATTTTAAAAGACAACCCGGACATTAAGGAGTATCGCAAGCTGGTAAACGCCTGCCCTGCGGGCCTCTATAAGCTGGAGCAGGACGGCAGCATACGTTTCGACTCCGCTGGTTGCCTGGAATGCGGCACCTGTAAGTTTCTCTGTGGCGAGACCATTCTAGAGAAATGGGAATACCCAAGGGGCACCTTCGGTATCGAATACCGCTACGGATAACCCGTTTGGGATATAAATAAGTCTTTAATCGTTATTATCGCGCCAATAATATGGCAAATAGATATCGGCCATTCAAATAAATGAATACTTGAAACGATATTAATCATAAAATTTTTATTGCGCGCGATAAAAATAACCAAAGCCCTACACCGATCACGAAGTTATAAATTAACAATTAACAGACTTTAAAACAGAACAAAAAACTTGGTTACATCACCGTTTACAAAATGTAAACCAGATAAAATAACAGCGCGGGTCGATGATTATAAAAAGATCAAATGTACAAATTTAAACCTGTGTACATTTTAACGCCCGGCACAACCTGACAAGTTGTGATTTAAATTAACAAGTTAAGTCGGTGGTTAGAAGCATGAAATCAAAGAAGAGTTTCGATGATTTGGAGTTTACTCCGCTTCATAAAAAAATAATGTTATGGGGAAGTGGGGGTCCTTTCCTCGATGGTTATGTGTTAGTGATCATAGGATTAGCCCTACAACAGCTCACACCTGCTCTAGAGCTGGATGCCCAGTGGATAGGACTGGTAGGAGCCGCGACCCTGGTCGGCCTGTTTATCGGTACGGCGCTATTTGGTTATGTCGCCGATCTCTTTGGGCGCAAACTGATGTTCATGATAGATATCATTGCCATCGCTGTGCTCTCTTTCGCAACCATGTTCGTCTCCTCTCCCATAGAACTGGTGATATTGCGTTTCTTGATTGGCATAGTCATAGGCGCCGATTACCCCATCGCTACCTCTATGGTCGCCGAATTTTCCCCAACGAAACAACGCGCCTTTACCATGGGCTTCATCGCAGCCATGTGGTACGTGGGCGCGACCGCCGCCAATATGGTGGGCTATCTGCTATACGATGTCACCGATGGATGGCGCTGGATGTTTGGCAGCGCTATCGTCCCCTGCCTGGTTATCTTGCTCGGACGCTTCCACCTGCCGGAATCTCCCAGGTGGCTGCTGAAGAAAGGCCGTATCGAAGAGTGCAAACAGGTGATGCACCAATTTTTCGGCAAAGATATCAGCCTGAATTTTGAGACTGCAGAGCAGACTAAATACAGCAAGTTATTCGAGGCAGTTTATTTAAAACGTATCCTGTTTGTCGGCATTATCTGGACCTGCCAGGTGATCCCTATGTTCGCTATCTATACCTTTGGCCCGGAGATCATCGAACTCTTGGGCTTCACCGACGGTAAAGATGCCGCCCTTGGAAATATTGTCATCAGCATCTTTTTCATGGCGGGCTGCATTCCGGCCATGTACTGGCTTAACTCCATAGGTCGTCGCCCCCTGCTCATCGGCAGCTTCGCCATCATGACAGCCGCCCTGGCGGTGCTGGGAATAGTGGATACCCCGAGTATCTGTCTGATTGTTGCCGCATTTGCCATCTACGCCTTCTTCTCCGGTGGCCCGGGGATCTTGCAATGGCTATATCCTAACGAACTGTTTCCGACAGAGATACGCGCCTCGGCGGTTGGTGCCGTGATGTCTTTCAGCCGTATAGGCACTATCGTGTCCACCTATGGCTTACCACTGTTTATGGCGACCTATGGCATCTCGGCCACCCTGCTAGTTGGCGCGGCGATCTCCCTGCTTGGGCTACTGGTTTCCGTCTTTATGGCGCCGGAAACCAAGGGGCTGACACTGGAGACCACCAGCTCGGTGGACTTTGAGTAGCACCATCCTAACTGGATGAATGACGAGTATTATCGGCATGAAGAATAGGACAATACAGACAGCTTAATAAATAACGCTTTCGATAGTTAATTAATCAGAAATAAAACATTCAATAAATTATTACCACTCTTGCAGAGTTCAGGTAAGGAGGTTTTGCACACCTTGGAAAACACAAGATATATAAAGCGCTACATCAATAAAGTTTAAAAAGTAACAAACAAACATAAAGCAACACAGTTTAAAATTTAAATTGGATATACGATGATGAATAAAACAACATTTTGCCTTTCTATTTTAGCCAGCGCCATGGCGCTCAGTAGTTTCAATACCTTAGCCGCAGAAGAAGATGGTATTAATATTCACGGCGCCGTGCGTATTAATTATGCTTATAAAGACTATAGCGAGAGTTCTAAAGACAAAGGCGGTGACTTTACCTTCGATATGGCCTCGCTAAGATTTGATGGCAAACTGGGTAATTGGGGATTGAAATCTGACTATCGTTTCACCTCTGGCACCAACTACATCAAGTATGGTTACGCCTTCTATGATCTCAACCCAGAGTGGCAACTACAGATGGGTATCAACCAGGTACCTTTCGGCAACCGTGATTATATTTCAAATAGCTATTGGTTCGGCCTGCCCTACTACCTGGGCTTCGAAGACGACTATGACATTGGTGTGAAGGCGACCTTCGAACGCAACGGCTGGCATACCGACATGGCCTTTTACAAAGGCGCCGAGTATGGCCCAACTGAAAACAAACGCTATGCCGCCGATCTCTACACAGGCACCATCAATGGCACCGAATACAACAACGAAGAAACCAATCAGATCAACCTGCGCCAGACCTACACTGTCGAACATCAGGGCGGCACCACCACTATAGGTGCATCATTAGAAGCGGGTCAGATCTACAACGCCAAGACAGGCAATAACGGTGATCGCTACGCCGTTGCGGCTCACCTCAACACAGTATTCGACGGCTGGAACATTCAGCTACAGGCAATGCAATATGAGTTCAATGCCGCCGATGCGGTCGATGACAACAAGATCGCCGTCTCCGTGGTGAGTTGGCAGTACGAAGTAGCATCGAAAGGCCAGATCTACAACCTGAACATCGCCAAGACTATTGCCACTGATTGGGGCAGTATCAAGTTCTACAACGATTTCGGCCTGATGACGCCGGACGTAGATGATGACACCTACGACAACAGTATGCAGAACGTATTAGGCGCCGCACTATCTGCCGGTCCGACTTACACCCATATCGACTTCATCATGGGTAAAAACATGACCTTCTCTACCGCTAACAACGACCATGTCGGCCTGCCCGAAGTCGGCAACGATTGGGACAAGCGCATCAATATCAGCATGGCCTACTATTTCTAACCGCCAGTGTGGTCTATCGACTATCGGACGCCACCCTCATTCGATAGTCGATGACCACCTTTAGGGTCGGCTCCGAGTTCGTTTAACGCTGTACGAATAGCTTTTGGCCCAGCCTTCGCCCCGTCGAAGGCTTTTTTTAATTTATCAATGAGGTTATCAGCGCATGTTCAAGCTTAAAAACCTAGCCGTTAATCACAAGATAGCGCTCGCCTTTAGCTGTATCGCCGTTGCCATCGTGGCTCTCAGCATGATGCTAATTTCGGGACTCAATCAAACACGTGACAATATTCTCACCCTGACGGATGAGGTGCTGCCCAACGTCTTGCTGGTCGAGAAAATTAAGTTTGTCACTATCTTCATTCGCCGAGATCAATTCAGTTTTCTTCCCAGTATTGGCGACCCCGAAATGAAGAGCTGGATGCAAACGACAGACGATATGATCCAAGATGTCACTAGGATGATCGACTCCTACGAGAAAGCCATTAAAACCGACGCCGAGCGTCAGGCGTTTATACTGGCAAGAACACATTGGCGCGATTACCTCGCCGCCCAGAGTGGCTTTAACGAGATAGTGTTGAAACAAGATTTAGCCGGGGCAAACACTTACCTGCTCAGTTCATACAAGCAGTTCAATAAGATGCAAGAAGCCCTAAACCAGCTTACCGCCATCAATGTGACCCGTACCGAAGCCGACAGAGTCAGCACCCTAGAAGGTGTGAGTCGCACCTCCATTAAAACCTATATAGGTATCGCCGCCGTAATTGTCCTTATGGCATTGATGACACTTTTACTGGGCAGGCAGATTCGCGCACCGCTGCATGCCGTGATGCAGATGGCTCAGGCGATTGCCAGTGGTGATCTGACCTACAACATAGATCGTAAGCAGATAGGCACAGACGAATTCGGCCAACTAGCCGATACCTGTATCAGCATGCAAAACAATTTAACGGCCTTGGTAACTCAGATCAGTGCCGCGGTAGAGCAGCTAAGCACCTCTATCGAAGAGGTCAGCGCCATCTCTACCCAGTCTTCTCAAGGCATGGCTGCGCAGCAAAGTGAAATCACTATGGTCGCCACGGCAATGCAGCAGATGCAGGCCACGGTCAATGAAGTCGCCATGAATACAGAGGACGCCTCTACATCGGCCAACGCCGCCAATGACTTTGCCGACCGAGGCAACCAAGAGGTCAAACATAATATCCAGGCCATCGAACGGGTCTCCACTGTGATCGACGAGGCCGGAGTAATGGTGGCGCAACTGGAGAAGGACTCTGCCAGTATTTCCATGGTCGTAGACGTGATAGGCGGTATCGCCGAACAAACAAACCTGCTGGCGCTCAATGCCGCCATCGAGGCCGCACGGGCCGGCGAGCAAGGCAGAGGCTTTGCTGTAGTTGCCGACGAGGTGAGAACCCTGGCCGGCAGGACTCAAGATTCTACTCGTCAGATAGTGGAGATTATCGAGAAGCTGCAACAAAGAGCCGTCGAGGCCGGCAGCGCCACCAAACAAAGTTGTGAGATGATTCGTCGCTGTGTGTCACAGAGCCTGGCAGCCGGCGATAAGATAAGCGAAATCGAAGTCGCCGTTGCACAGATTGCGGCGATGAACATTCAGATCGCCAGCGCTTGTAGCGAACAAAACTCGGTGACCGAAAACCTCAGCCAAAACATAGAGCGAATCAATGTCTCCTCGGCGGAGGCTGCTCAGGGTGCCAGCCAGACGGCCCAGGCCTGTATTGAGTTGAGCCAACTCTCGCTGGAACTAAAAACCATGGTCGATCACTTTCAAACGACCTAGGGTTCCCTCCCGCTGCGATGATAGATATCTGGCCCTGTGGTATTGACCCCAGGGCCTTTCTGTTTCGCTTAACGGATAAGATTGCAATACAATGACAATTCATTCTCTAGTAGCTTCAACTTTAACCACTAAAAATAACAAAACAGCCATGGCCCGCCCCAACAAGAAAGCGCCCAGTCGCACCGTCGAAATTTTCTGTGCCCAGTGTAAGACCCGGCTGTTTAAGTATCGTAAGGGCGGTAAAGGTGTCTTGGTCAAATGCTTCAAGGAGCGCATCGTAGAAGATGATACGCACATGCCCTGCCATTGCCCAAACTGCGAGCAGTGTTTTGCCCGCGATACCTTGATTAGAGGCGTACCCGCTTTTAAGATAATTGGTGGCAAGGCAACAATGAAATAGCTAACCAATTGCAAGATAAGCTAAATTTATCATTCGGCCTACGCCACTCTCGGCGCGACTAGGCACAACTTGACGCAAATCGATTAAAGTTGGCAGTAAAAAGGGATTCAATGCATAAAAGGGATGATTGGCCATGGGATTAACCAAGCGAGCAGCAAGGTTGTTACAGGCAAGTCCTGGGCAGACTGCTGGCCTGAAGAGTCTAATAGGTCGACTCGCACGCATCCCTCATAAGCCCTCCTTGTCACTAGCCCATACACTCGCGCTTACACTCACGCTTACATTTGCCCTAACACTCAGCGCTAACGCCGCCTCCTGCGAACTCACCATGGGCTATCGCACCAGCGAGCGCCTGCCTTACATACATGCCGAGCCGAATGACCAGGGTCTCTATCTCGCCCTATACCAGGTAGCCAGCGAACGAATAGGTTGTACCCTCAAGGTGCTCAGGGCTCCCAAGAAGCGGATACTCAGAGAAATGCGTCTGGGCAAGGTGGACTTTTATCCGGGCTTTGGTTTTACACAAAAGCGTAATCAGTACAGCTACTTCATTGCCAATGGCCTCTATGAGCGTTACACAGGGATCAGCCACAAAGACCTAGCACAAATCGGCTCCCTTAACGAGTTGGTCGGCACCCCCTATGTGCTACTCATCTCACCCGGGGGCTATGATCTCGATGGTATTCCTAAGGGCATAATCACCCGTCGTCCGCCGGAGATGGATGCCGCCCAGGCCTTTGAGCTACTGATTGCCCGGAAGGGCGACTTCTTCAGCTATGATGAGACCACCTTAAGGTTTGAACTGGCCCACCATCCCCATCCCGAGCTCAAGCTTCACCCAGAATGTTGCGAGCCGATGCGCGACATGTATCTGGGATTTTCACGGGCGAGTCGCTATTTTAAGGCCTCACCCAATCCTGATTACGATCCCAGCCAAGCCGACTCCATCGCCAACAGAAGACTCTTGTTGACGCCCGGCAGTAAGGCTCACGCCCTGGCCGACGAACTGGAGAGAATGCGTGCCAGCGGCGAGACAGAAAGGATAAGAGAGAGCTTTTTCGCGCCAAGCCAAGCCACTGATGTGACTTCCGCCTCACACAGTCAATGACTTGAATGACTTGAGTGACTGAATACCGGCTTGAGCAACTGCTTAGGCAGTTCCTGCGACTTTATTGTGTCACAATCTGCGATTATGCTATGACTGGCTATAAGCTAAGGCCAAATCCAAGTTTGGCCTGTTGCATCGATCGCTCACTAGACTAAACTGCGTCGGTGAAGGCTAATGGATAAGCGAAATGGAAAGCACAAATTGGCATGAGGAAACAAGGATGAACTCACTACTCAAGGCATGGGACGCCACCCCCGAATTACTAAAACCACTCGTCGCTCTGGCGTTGTTGGGACTCTTGTGTCTCACCGCATTTTTCTTCGGCCAGTTGATCGGCCTGCTGCTCTACTAAGCGCTAACTAATCGTCAATCGCTAGGCTCGCTGGCGGTTGTCTCGGCAAGGCAGAGATCACTGCCGATTTTGCATGAAATCTTCGCTGAAGTCGGTCGGCCAGTACTTATAGCCTTGTACGGTCGCCTGCGCCGCCGCCCCCATCAAATTAACCTGATAGGTTTTTACGCCGTCGAGATCCACCGACTGATTGGCCGACACCTGATCGCCACTCTCCTCATATTTGGCACTGGCCTCCGCCTGGGCTTGGCCCTCATAGCCTGAGTCCTTAAATCTTTTCAGGGCATCAGGCTTCATGAAGGCCTGCACGAAGGCCACCTGCTTCCAGCCGATCCCGGCACCAACGCCGCCTGTCGCGAAGCGATAGTAGCTGTTTTTGCGACCTTCGCTCAGCACACAGATACCGCCCCCCGTCGATAGCGCAAACAGATAACTGTTACTGCCGGTGCAGACCACGTGGGCAACCGAGTTCGCCACCGCGCGCTTAGCCCCCGGATGCTTTGCGTAGATACTTGTCAACGCCTCCTGGGTCTCCTGACGGGCATTGGCCTTCTTCGCCTCGGGCGTATTGCCTGTAGCGCAGCCAGCAACAAGTGTTATCCCGATAAAAGCCAAAAGTGTTTTTCTTGTCGAAATTGTAAACATACCAACTCTCTATTAACGCCTGCGCGAAATACGCAAAAACGTTTTAACCAATTGAATATAAAGAACATATAAAGTTTCCGCGTAATATATCCAGGCATTTAAACAATGCAAAACAGATGGTCAATTGTGAGAGCTCAGCAGCAAATCTACCCGATTGAATAATAGATAAATCTAAAGTGTATTAATAATGAAGATAGTTTGAGTGATGGAACATCGAAGGCAATAAGCCAGAGTCGATACAAGCGTATGGATAAGCGAAAGGGAATGAACTAATCGGGATGAGCTAAATGGGTGAATCAAACGAAACGAGTAGTCAGTTAAATAGCTGTCGCTAGGCCAACACTAGAGTTTAAAGTTAGGGCTAGAGTTAAGACTAGCGCTAAAGCTAAAACTGAATACTAAGAGTGGGAGTTAATCAGACTCGCCTGCAATCGCCAGTCAGACTGGCGATTGTCTCGGCCAAATAGCCGCTACTTATCTTTCTCGATGAAATCATCGGTAAAGTCTGTCGGCCAGTATTTATAGCCTTGCACCGTCGCCTGCGCCGCCGCCCCCATCAAATTGATCTGATAGGTTTTCACCCCATCGAGATCCGCAGATTGATTGGCCGACATCTGATCGCCACTCTCCTCATACTTGGCGCTGGCTTCGGCTTGGGCCTGACCCTCATAACCAGAGTCCTTGAATCGCTGCAGCGCGTCTGGCTTCATGAAGGCTTGCACGAAAGCCACCTGTTTCCAGCCAATCCCCGCGCCAACGCCGCCCGTCGCGAAGCGATAGTAGCTGTTCTTGCCGCCTTCGCTGAGCACGCAGATACCACCACCCCCCGTCGATAGCGCAAACAGATAACTGTTGCTGCCGGTACAGACCACGTGAGCAATCGAACTCGCCACGGCCGATTTGGCAGCTGGATGCTCGGCGTAGATACTCGCAAGGGCCTCCTGGGTCTCCTTACGGGCATTTTCCTTCTTCGCCTCGGGTGTATTGCCTGTGGCACAACCGGCAATGAGTGTAACCAAGATAGCCGCCATAAATGGCGTTTTCATCGACAATGTAAACATCCTTATCCCCTCATTCATTTCAGCATTAATATTTGAAATAACACTAATTTATAGAAGTGAAAATCCAATAAATCAAATTGGTGCCGAACAAAATTTATCCAGGAATATAAGCCCTATAGAGACCCTGCCGATGCAAAGCTCATGAGATGTTAAGGCTAGGGATGTTGAAGCTAAAAAATGTTGAGAATAAGGGAAAGCTAAGCTGTGATTGAAGCAGGCTGTTCATAAGTGCGCCATCCATAACTTGGTAAATCCAAGGCGCGACATTTTGTCTCGCCCACCACTTAATTCAGCGATCCCTGTAGCAAGTTAACTTCCTGCCTAAAGCCGTCTATTGCCCAGGGGCGAAATCTCGGGTTTGATAGGCCAATCTATGACAAACAGGGATTTTAATCATGAAATATCAGTGGTTTCTAAGCACGCTTTTCATCGCAGGCATGAGCGCTCAGGTAACGGCCCATGAGGCGCCCATCGAATTTCGCGCCGCCGGCAGCCTCAAGGCCGCCATGACAGAGGTGATTGGCGCCTATCAGGCCAAGGGCCATAGCGAGGTTGCCCCTCAGTTTGCCCCATCTGGACTGCTTAGAGCGCGTATCGAGTCCGGTGAGAAGGTGGATCTCTTTGCCTCGGCCAACATGAAACATCCTACTACTTTGAGCCAAGCTTCCCGCAGCGGCGATGTGGTGATGTTTGCCCGTAACAAGCTCTGCGCCCTGGCGCAGCCAGAGGTCGAACTCTCAAGCGAGACTCTGCTGACCCAGATGCTCAATAGCAAGATACGTCTTGGCACCTCGACCCCTAAGGCAGACCCCGCCGGTGACTACGCCTTTAAGGTGTTCGAGCGCGCCGAGGCCATCTCATCCGGCGCCCAGCAGCAGCTGGAAGCCAAGGCACTTAAGCTAACCGGTGGCCCGGACAGTGCTAAGCCACCTAAAGGCCGTAATCCCTACGGCTGGGTAATGGAGAACAAGCGGGCGGATATCTTCCTCACCTACTGCACCAACGCCGTGCTGGCGCAGAAAGAGGTCAAGCCCCTCAAGATAGTGCAGCTACCTGAAAACCTCAGTGTCGGCGCCAACTACGGCCTGACCGTCATTCAGGATGCGCAGCCCCATGCGGCGGATCTGGCGCTCTTTATCCTGTCACCACAGGGGCAAAAAATTCTGGCCAGCTACGGCTTTGATACCCCAACTCTGCCCTAGCAACTACTCAGTCCTAACAACTAATTCCTAATAAATAAGTCCTAACAACTAAGTCCTTACAGCAAAAAGGGCTGGCACATGCCAGCCCTACCTTAAAAACTTCTAGTAGTCTTAAATATCGACCGGTTAACACGCTATTCCTTAAACAGATCTAAGGCCGCACGGCTCATCGCCTGCACTCCCACCTCGATGGCGACGGGGTAATCCGGCGCAAACTTGCTGGAATGCAGCGAGGGGTGACTCGCGCCCGATGCCTGACTGGCCGCATAATCGGCCGCGGGCACAGCGCCTAACCAGAACAGGGTGATTGGCTTTTTAGCGGGCGTTAAGCCATACAGACCAAAATCCTCTCCCGCCATCACAGGCGACGCCTCCAAGACATTATCATCCCCCAATTGCTTGGCGATGCTGGCCCTGACCTTAGCTGTCTGCTCCGGGTCGTTGTAGGTCGATGGAATGCTCTCCTCCTGATGCACATACACATCAGGCCACTCGGCCTCGCTCAGTCCCGCACTGATGGCGATCCCCTTAGTGAGTCGCTCGATGGCGGCGATCTGCTGCTCGCGCACCTTAGGATCGTAGGAGCGCAGCGTCAGCTGTAGCTTCACCTCGTTGCCTATGATGTTGTGTTTCGAGCCGCCGTGAATCGAACCCACGGTGATCACATTGGGCGATAATGGCGAGACCTCCCGGCTGACGATAGTCTGCAAAGCAAGCACTATGCGCGCCGCTAACACCACAGGATCGACCGTGGTATGGGGATAGGCGCCGTGACCGCCGCGCCCCTTCACGCTGACATCCACCGAATCCATGTTCGCCAGGGCATAGCCCGGGGCGATGGCCACCTTACCCGCAGGTACTGAGGCGCTGACATGCAGCCCAAGAATATGATCGGGTGTCGGGAACTGGCTAAACAGCCCCTGTTTAAGCATCGCCTTGGCACCGCCCCCCACCTCTTCGGCGGGCTGAGCCACCAGCATCAAGGTGCCCTGCCACTTATCTTTTTGCTGAATCAACTGCTGCGCCGTGCCCACCAGATTGGTCATGTGCACATCATGGCCACAGGCGTGCATCACCCCCACCTGATTGCCCTGGGCATCAAGGGTGGTAACCTTAGAGGCGTAAGCTTTGCCCGTCTCCTCAACAATCGGCAGGGCATCGGTATCGGCGCGGATCATCACAGTGGGCCCCTTACCGTTACGGTAGATGCCAACCACGCCATGACCACCAAAATCCCGGGTCACCTCTATACCTAAGGCCTCGAACTCGGCCGCCATTCTCTCGCCACTCTGTTGCTCATGGTAAGAAAGCTCGGGAGCTTGGTGCAGCTCGAGATAGAGACTGGAGAGCGCCGGCATGGCTTGCTTGACCGACTGCGACAGCGCCTCGTCTTGGGCCCAGAGGCTTTGGCTGGTGCCGAGGGCAACCAGGGCGCCCGCTAAACAGGATTGATGAATGATCTGGCGTAACATGCTTGACTCCATTGCCTAAAATTTTTCCACTAGGTGTTCAGCATAACGACTCTTAGGGAGGAAACCAATCTAGCCATTATTCTATATCCCATGCACCACCGGCGAGACAAAAGAGAGTTTTGCCTCTCCCTTGCCATTTGCCCGGCAAATCGGTAGTTTCATATGCCTGTACCCGGACACACATACGTCCAGCTAGTCACAAGAATAATGAAAGGACTTTTTGATGGGGAATATTCTTTGGGTCGCCTCCTATCCCAAATCGGGCAACACCTGGGTTCGCGCCTTCCTTGAAAACTATATCCAGAACGCCGAGCAAGGGGTCAACATCAACACCATGCACAAGATCTCGACCGCCGAGTCGGCAGCGCACCGCTTTCAAGCGCGCCTGCAAGATGGCCGTAAGACGACAGACCTCAGTCTGGATGAGATCTGCGCCCTCAGGCCCGCGGTGCAAGCCGACATCGCCATGCAGGCTCACGGCACCACCTTCGTGAAGACCCATAACTATCTGGGCACATATAAAGAGTATCCGCTGCATAACTCTTCGGTGACCTCGGGCTCCATCTACATAGTCCGAAACCCCTTAGACGTCACCGTCTCTATGGCCAACTACTTCGGTTACAGCATAGATGAGACCATCGCCTACATGGCAGAAGAGATGACAGGCACCCCCAACGAGCCCGAAAACGTACCACAGGTGATCACCTCATGGTCAATGCATGTCTCCAGCTGGACTCAAAACCCAGAAGAGGCCAAGCTGGTCCTGCGCTACGAAGATATCTTAGATGACCCTAAGAAGGTGTTTCGCAAGATAGAATCTTTCCTCGGCCTGAAGAAAGACCCCAATCGCCTCAAGAACGCCATCAAGCACTCCTCCTTCGCCCAGCTTAAGGCCCAGGAAAGCAAACGCGGCTTTGTGGAGAAACATGAAAATGCCAAGTCTTTCTTCCGCCAAGGCAGCAAGAACCAGTGGCGTCAGGTACTGAGCGACGAGCAGGTGGCGAAAATCGTTGAGCACCACGGCGAGCAGATGGCGAGATTCAAATATCTGCCGGGTAAATTACGCTAGGATTTACCCACAAAAAAACGCAGCCTGGGCTGCGTTTTTTATTACCTATCTAGCTGATAACAGGGCCAGTTATAAACGATAGCTGAGGCTCAGCTTAGCGTTGCGTTCGGCGCCAGGCATACCGCCGAGGAACATGGCTTTCTCATAATAGTCCTCATCCAGCAGGTTATTCACATTCAGCTGCACTGTCCAACTGTCTGCCTGATAACTCAACGCAGCATCCATCACGGTATAACTGGGCACATAACCATCTGGGATCCCAAACGATGCGGAGTGGGTGCTGCGCTCATCCACATATTTTGCGCCCAGGCTGACACTGAGCGGACTCGGCAACTTAAACCAGTCGGCATCATAGGTCACCCAGGTACTGGCCGTCACGTAAGGGACACCTTTCTGACGCGTATCGAAGCTAGTGCTGTTGGGATCTTGCTTATCTCTGGCGTCCTGATAGACACCATTGATATTTATCGCCCAGCGCTCGCCAAGGTGAGCATTGAGATCCAGCTCAACCCCTTTGGTCTCTTCCTTGCCGTCATAGAAATATTGCGCTACATCTGGGCCCGATACCCCCGCCTCATAGTCCTTGTTGTTGTATTGCAAGTTCGTTCGTGAACTTTCAAACACCACAATCGAGGCCAGCATCTGATCATCAAAGGCTTTAAAACGTACCCCTATGTCGTTGCTGATAGACTCCGAGTCTTCTCTATCGGCACCATCGCCCTTTAGGCTGCCCAGCACGCTATAGGCGGTACGCCCCTTGGCGTGATTGATAAAGAACGACAGATCATCGGTTGGCATGTAGGTAATGCCCAAGTTATAGGTCATCCCATCATCTGAGGTATCGGCTTCTGGCGTAGGCTGTGCGAGACTGGCGCTGTAGCGCGCATCGACGCCATAATGCTCGTAACGCTGAGAGATGTCATTGAAGGCGACGCCAATTCGCGTCGTAATACCAGAATCAAAGTAGCTCACATGTTGAAGGCCCACGCCCCATGCCTGCACCTTCTTGTTATAGTTGCTGGTCATCAGAGGGTCATAATCTTCGAACTGTCCCTCCGCCCAGTTGGGTGAGCGAATATCGAAAATATAGGGCAGCTGGCCCTGATAGATCACCTCACCGGCCTTGTTCTTGATCACCTTGTCCGCGTCATAGATGGAGTATTGCTTGAAGCGAATATTGCGATCTTCAAAATTGGCGTTAACTAACAGCTCGTTATCTATTCCCGCGACGCTAAAGTCATAACGCAGATCGGCAAAATACTGCCACGAAGTCTCGTCGGCCTGAACCTGACGATACTCCTGGCGACGTGCGGCGAAGGGATACAGACGATCATCTACCACCAGAGGCGCTCGGGGATCGCTGTTGATCACCCCGTTGCGGTTCCAATAAACATAGTTATAGGCACCTGTCTGACGGGCAAATCCCGACTGATAATCGCGATACTGCAACTGCTGATTAAGGAAAAGATTGTCAGCGAAAAAGATATTATGGGTCAGCTTAAACCTTAGCTCTTCACCCTCGTTGTCTTTCGCCATCGGCGAAATGATCCCTGCCTCACCAAAGGCATAGGGGGTCAGTCCATCGCCGGCAGATAGCGAGTCAGCCAGTTGCTGGCGCTGTTCATCGCTCAGCTGTAATCCCGCGCTAGAAGCATCGTTGACCAGATCCTGCCAGCTAACCTCACCCGCAGGCTTACCCCCAACCGACGCGGCATTGTAAATACGAATAGGATGTCCGATTGAGTCTACCGCTATCGCATCTTTGATGTAGGCGGCACTGAACATGATATCTTGCTGATCGCTCAGTAGATATTTTAATGAAGCGTAAGCCTCATCCCTGTCGGTACCTATGTCTCGGTATCCCTCGCTTCTGGCATGCTTTGCCACCAAACGATAGGCCGCCTTATCTGTCAATGCCGCGGTACTGTCGAGCCCCAGTGAATAGCTGTCCCACTGGCCAACTTCGGCAGTGAATTGATGGCTGGCATTAAACTGAGGCTTCTTCTCAATAAGGTTGATCACGCCGCCGGCGCTGCCCATGCCATAGAGGCCGGTTGCAGGGCCTTTTAGCACTTCAACCGACTCGACATTAGTCAATGAACGTGTCGGATTAAAGGTGTTCCCGAGACCCGCACCACCATACATGCCATCATAGGTGTAGTTCGCCCCCAGGCCACGGATAACGATATTGTCGCCTATGCCATAGTTGTTGCCCGCCTGGGTCACACCACTGATGTTACGCAGCAGCTCCTGCAGCTCTGTTGCCCCCTGGGTCGTGATCAACTCCTCATCGACCACCACTACGGCTGCTGGCGTCTCCATGAGTGACATATCAGATTTAGTGGCCAGGCCTGAATTCATCACGACCTTGTTTTGCCGGCCATATACGGTAATGCGTTCGACCTGTGCCGAAGCTTGTTGCTCGATACTGGTATTGTGTTGCTCTGCCGATACCGATAAGGATACGGCACATCCTAGCGCGACTGCTGATAAGCGCATCTGTTTCATTTGTTAAGAATTCCCCTAAAAATTGCACGCAAATGATAACGATTATCAATAAGCTTTCAATATGGAGAAGCTAAGGGGAGAGAGAAGCAGATGCTTTGTAATTGTTTAAGAAGGAGTTATTGTAGATTTTTTACATTGTAAATACGCCTTAGATGACGTTTTGCAAACTTAAAGCGTAAAAAATGCAGCCCTGGGGCTGCATCTTATTTATCGACATTCACTATCTAAAATTGGACCTGAGTCTAAAAATGGAGGTGAGTCTAAAGTTGGGCTAACGCCTAAAAGTCCATCTAGCCCCTAAAACTGATAATGCACGCCTAGATAGACATTGCCCCAGTCGCTTTCCACCTGCTCATTGAGCCCGGTCGCATCGAGATCGGTATAGAGCATCTCATAGGCGATACGCACGTTAATGCCATTGTCGAAAGCCATGTTAAAGCCAGTGCCCCACAGCCAGCCGTTGCCGTCGTAGTCCAGATCGGCCTCGACCTTAGTGGCCGCCATACCCGCCTTGATGAACATAGAGTAAGTATTATTGAAATAGTGATGGAACTTGGCCGCGATAGACAGCTGATTGGCCTTCACATCCCCTACATCGACAAAGTTGTCGGTGCGAACATAGGTGCTCTCGACGGCGAAGTTTTTACTGAAATAGTAACCGCCATAGAGACCATAACTGATGGCCGACTCGTCAAATTCTCCCGCCTCTAGCGTAGAATGACCCGCCATGGCCCCCAGGTAATACCCCTTAATATCGGCAACCGCCATCGCAGATCCCGATGCGATAAGACTCGCCAAACACAGTGCCAGCATAGATGCGCGCTTCATGCTTCCCCCGGAAACGAAACATTTACAAGTAGCTAACATACTAGACCAAAAATCGCATTAAATTAAGTCTTTAATTGCCACTTTGATAAAAAACCAACCAAGCTTTGCCCGCTCGGCAAATAGGTAGAATCCAGGGCATAAAAAATGCAGCCTGGGCTGCATTTTTCTCACAAGGACGTCTAAAACCAGTTAACTGATTGCATTGGCTTAGGCAATGAATCTTCTAACGCCTTTGTTTGCCGTAGTTAGTGCTTCTCATCCTCGGCGGGGCCGCTGAGGGGCTTGTTACCCGATATCATCGCCGACACTAGGCCAGGCTGATGTTTAATCTCGGCCACTATCACCCCGGCCACATGCAGCACTATCATCAGGATCAGCAGATAGACGCTATACACATGCACCTCGCCGGCCAGCGACTTATAGGGCTTTAATACCGCCACCTTCTGCGCATCGACGCCGGTGTCGTCATAGGGCTTGATGCTGGCACCATCGACGCCAGGCTGGGCGATATAGTCGCTGACCACACCGCCAAAGGGTGGGTAATAGATATCGGTTCCGGCGCGCACCAGGCCTGTTACCATTATGGTCACCAACAGCAGCATCATGGCAAAGATAGCCAGACGCCCCATGGGGTTATGATGCAGATATTGAGGTGACTCCCCCTTGGCCAGCTTGGCCTTATAGCCAGACAGCCCCTTGAGATCCGGGAGAAACTGACTCAGGCGGGCGCTATGACTGCCGATGACACCCCAGATCAGCCTGACACTCAGGTTAATGGCAAACAGGTAACCGACCCAGACATGCAGTTTCTTCAAGCCAATCTTGGCTTCCAGGCCGCTGATGCCGATATCGCCCTTAAATAGCATCACCATGCCGATGAAGATCAGCACCATGACTAAGCCAAGGTTTATCCAGTGGAACAACCGCGTTGGCTTGTCCCACACCTTGTAAACCTTCACCTCTTGACTGACTCCTTGATGACTGACGGCCCCTTGATTGGCAGCCACTTGATTAATCGCCTCTTTTGGCATCGTCTCCCCCATTTCAGACGTTTATCCAGTGGCTCATAATATACGCCTGTTGGGAGCAAAATTTTGTGAAATATGCTTCATGGCAAGGCAACTTAACCTTGTTTTTTTTATGGTTAATTAATCTTGCTACGAAGGAAGATCTCGATAACTTTGTTAACCCTGCTGGCGGCGTCTGATAAGGCTCAACCAGCCCAACCCCAGTAGCCCGAACAGCCAGCCCACAGAGAGGCTACCGCCACTCACCTCGACTTCGGTGACGACCTCTTCGACCACATACTGATCGCGATCGGCGCTCTCCAGCGGCAGACCATAGAGATCATCCAGATCATCGCTGCTGATGGTGGCGACGATATCGCTGTAACCCACCTCATAGAGATCGATCAACACATCATAATGGTCCGTCGGATAACCAGTATGCAGCGTGGTGAGCACCTCAAAATCATCGTCGCTGGCATCATCCACTATGGTGAACACATCTGTGGTGTGGTACAGCTCCCAGGGGCCACCATTCCGGCTCAGATAAAGGTCGGCATAGACGTTGGCATGCTCACCCAGATAATAACTGTGGACGTCGGCATCGAAGGTCACGCTGAAGGTGCGATAGAAGCCGTCATAATCGATATCTTCAAACAGGCGGCTGCTGGCCTCATAGATAGCAAATTCGTGGTAGATCCCCGCCTCGAGGCGCTGAGCGGAGGACTTGAGCACCTTAATCCCAGCATCAGATGAGCTAAGTGCTAGCCCCTGACGCTCGGCAATCACCTGCTCACGCGTCTTACGCGGGGCAAGTTCCACATCCTGCTGTTTAAGCTGTTCGGCGCTCGCCTGCTGCGTGCTGGTCATGGCCTGCCCGGCGCGGCTAAAACCTTGGGCCAGCGTCTGTTCATCCTGCACTACGCTGGTCGATACCGAGCCGACCAAGGCGCTAGTCTCACCTGTATTTTCTCCAAGATTGTCGGCCGCCATGGCTGCGCCGCTGCCCAGCATGGTCAACAAGGCGGTGGCCTTGATGGCGCTATACAGCTTGCCCAGAGCAGAGGGGGGCTTAATTGAAGGCGTCTTAGTTAATGGCGTATTAGTTGCCAGCTGCTGGCTCGTTTTCATCGTGAGTCTGTTCATAATCAATCTCCATAAAATGGACTGCGTCTTGCTTAAGGCCATTAGATGCGATCGAAAATGAACGTAAGCTGAACATTAAAAATCAGCCTATTCAACAAGATGGCGCAAAATTAAACATTCAGCTCCTGTTCATCTGCACCAGATAACAATGAAAAAGCACGCTTGCCGCTTTCCCCTGGCGAGCATGGAGATTCGCGGCATATGTTTCTTATTTTTATAGGATCTTTTACACTGTCCGAAGAATTCAACACAGGTGATTTTGATGAAACCAGCCCTAATATTGCTCGCCATAGCGTCACTCCTGTTTCCCCTACAAGGATACAGTGCGGGCTATGGAATATCGGCGGCCAGTAGCAGCATCTTGATGGCGGCTCAGAAAAATACGAATCAAAATCTACGTGTTAAAAATCGTCAGCAGGCCACTCAGATGGTAAAGGGGCGCTATAACGCCAAGGTCCTGAGCGTGCAATCATCACGGGTCAATGGCAACCCAGGCTACCGCGCCAAGTTGCTCAGTAAAGATGGCGTGGTCTTCTATGTCGCCATCGACGCCGTCACAGGACAGATGAGCCGACAATAACCTGCTAAGAAAGGACACGCCAATGCGATTACTACTGGTTGAAGACGATTTAGCCCTTCAGGAAAATTTAAGACAACACCTGCTCGATGCCAACTACACCCTAGACATTGCCAGCGACGGCGAAGAGGGCCTGTTTCAGGGACGAGAGTATCCCTACGACGCCGCCATTATCGACGTGGGACTGCCTAAGTTAGATGGTATCGCGCTGATCGCCAGGTTAAGAGAAGAGGGAATAGACTACCCCATACTGATCCTGACCGCCCGCGACAACTGGCAAGACAAGGTCGAAGGCCTGGATGCTGGCGCCGACGACTACCTGACCAAGCCGTTTCATCCCGAAGAGCTGGTTGCCAGGCTCAAGGCGTTGATCCGCCGGGCGGCGGGCAAATCCAGCCCTGTGATTCAAAACGGGCCATACTCTCTCAACACCAGCAGCCACGAGATCAAATTTGGCGACCAGGATGTCAGCCTGAGCGGCTCCGAATACAAGCTGTTCGAGTATTTCATGCTGCATATCGGCGAGGTGAAGTCCAAGAGCATATTGATCGAACACATCTATGATCAGGATTTCGACTTAGACTCCAACGTCATCGAGGTCTTTATCCGCCGCCTGCGTAAGAAGCTCGACCCCGACGGCCAGTATGGTCTTATCGAGACATTGCGTGGCCAGGGCTACCGCCTCAAGCCACTGGATAACAGTTAAGCTTTCGAGGCCATCTGATGAGCAGCCAGCGCGCCCCACAGGGCAAACTCAACTCCCTCAGGGTTCGTCTGATCCTCAGCGCCCTGCTGCTGATATTGCTGCTGCTGCCGACCATTGGCTTCGCCCTCAACAACGCGTTTAAACAACAGGTGATGACCAACGTCAGAGAGCAGCTAAGCGCCTACCTCTATTCTGTACTGGCGGTGGCCGAGATGGACGATGGCAAGCTCTATATGCCAGAGGCGCTGCTGGAAAATCAGTTCAATGTCATAGGCTCAGGCCTCTACGCAGTGATCGACAGCGCAGGCGATCACCGAACTGAAAGCGACCGCCAGGGTAACAACCAAATTGAAAGTGAACGCCAGGCCAGCGTTGAGCCCCTCTGGTCATCCAACTCCTTTCTTGGGTTAAACATCACGACGCCCCTGCCCCATCCCAAGGTGGGACGCAGCGAATTTGGCGAGCTGATGTTAGAGCAGCAGCCCCATCTCATCTACAGCTTCAGCGTACGCTTCTCCCCCGGCGAGGCCCAGCGCCAGAGCGCGCCAATCACCATCCACATCATCAAAGATCTCGACGGCGTGGCGCAGCAGCTCAACGCCTTTAGCCAACATCTGTGGAGCTGGCTGGTCGTGTTGATGCTGGTGCTGCTGGCGATTCAATTTGCCTGGCTGGCCTGGACACTAAAACCCCTGGCACGCTTCAGAGAGGAGCTGGGACAGGTACAGCGAGGCGAGGCGGAGCAGCTCAGCGGCCATTACCCCAATGAACTGCAGGCGGTGGCCAAACAACTCAATACACTGCTGAGCACAGAGCAGCGCCAGCGCAGCCGCTATCGCAACGCCCTCTCTGACTTGGCCCACAGCCTCAAGACGCCACTGGCGGTGATCCAGAGCCAGAAAGATCTCAGCCCCACCTCTCTGGAGCAGGTCGGACAGATCAATCGCACCATAGGCCACCAACTCAAGCGTGCCCAGAGCGCCGCCGGTAACGCCTGGCACCTGGGGATCAAAGTCAGCCTGGTCTCCGACAAGCTGCTGCGCACCCTGGTCAAGATCCATCCTGGGGTAGCCCTCAGCTATGGCAAGGCCCCAGAGGAAAACCAGATCTTCTACGGCGATCAGAGCGATCTCACCGAGATGCTGGGCAACCTGCTGGATAACGCCTGCAAGGCGGCACGCGGCAAAGTGATGCTGAGCGTCGACACTGACAATGGAAAGCTCATCATCAGCGTCGAAGATGACGGCGCTGGAGTTAGCCCAGAGCAGCGTCAGCTCATACTCGAGCGTGGACGACGCGCCGATACCTATGAGAAGGGCCACGGCATAGGGCTCGCCATCGCCGGCGACCTGGTGCAGAGCTATCAGGGAGAGCTCACCATAGACAGCTCGGCGATGCTTGGCGGCGCCAAATTCATCCTGAGCTTCCCTCAGCAGTTCGCCGAGTAGCCATAGCGTGAGCAAAAGCCGGGTTTGATCTAAAGCCTAAATCAGCTCGGTTCAGCATTTATTTATTATTTTCTTCCCCACTTTTAGCTTTCAGCTAATGTTCATCTTGGGCCTTTTATTATCTGAGTAAATCCAATGACAGATAAGCCTAGGAGACGTTATGAAAAGCATCAGACAATGGACTTTGCTCCTGCTCATTGCCCTTTCACAGTCACTGCTTACCCCTTCAGTGTCGCGGGCAGAAGACGCTGTTCAAGAGATCCAGTTTAGTGATGCCGAGCTGGCACAGATGCTGGCCCCCATCGCCCTGTATCCCGACAGCCTACTCACCCACATTTTAATTGCCTCCACCTATCCGCTAGAGGTGGTGCAGGCCAATCGTTGGCGCAACAAAAACAAGTCGTTAGAAGGCGCTGAGGCGGTTAACCGCGCTGAGAAACAGGACTGGGATCCCAGCGTCACCGCCTTGGTCGCCTTTCCCGACCTGCTGCAACGACTGAGTGACGATCTCGAGTGGACTCAGAAGCTGGGCGATGCCTTCTTGCAGGACGAGGAGCGAGTGCTGGACAGCATTCAGAGCCTGAGACAGCAGGCCGAGCGCGCCAATACCTTCGACGATATGGAGAATATGAAGGTCACTAAGGTCAATCGCCAGATCGTTATCGAACCTGTGCAGCGAGAGGTGATCTATGTGCCTTACTATGACACCCGAGTGGTCTACGGCCATTGGCACTGGTATAACTACCCGCCAGTATATTGGGCCTATCCGCCCCATTATGCCGGTTACTACCCGGGTCATATTTCGGGACACTTCTACTTCAACAGCGGCATACATATCAGCTTTAACTACTTCTTTAGTGCGTTTAGCTGGCGTCAGCGTCACATAGTGGTGACCCATCACCACCACACGACTCGCTACCGCCCCTATAGCCGAATCGTGACCAGCAGCGGCGCCCAACGTTGGCACCACAAGCCGGTCCACAGACACGGTGTGGCGTATCGCTCGCCAAAGGTTAAGGCCCGCTACGACAAGTATCGTCCTAACCGCTATGACGTAAAACACAATAGCAGCGTCGAGCGCTATTCCAATTCAAAGCAGGCCAAGCCGAGTCAGGCCAAGCACTACAACGCGGCGCAGGTTCAAAAGCGCCGCGAGCAGAACTTCAGCCATAAGCTGAGCGATGCACGCAGCCAGCATGACCGTCATCAAAACGCGCATAAGACGCCGACCAAGTATTATGAGAAGCGCGACCGACTCAGCCTGAATGACAAGGATAACCGCTCATCGAGCAATAAGGCCGACAACAGGACAAAAGAGTGGAATAGAGAGAAGAGCCCTCAGCGAGAGGTGAAGAGCCATCAGCGCGACAATAAGAGTCATCAACAGCAAAGCTACCAAAGAGAGAGGAGCCCTCAGCCCCAGAGCTATCAAAGAGAGAGGAGCCCTCAGCGGGAAAGGAGCCATCAGCCAGTGAAGAGCCCTCAGCGGGAAAGGAGCCATCAAACCAATAACGGTCGCGGCGCCTCATCTCACAACCAACAGGGCCGAACTAAGCAACGTGATAACTAAGCGGTAAGTCGCTAAGTAACTAAATAGCTAAGTAGGGAGCGGTAAAGTTGGGAGCTCGCCTAGGAAAGAGCAAGCATTAAGGCGGTGGCAATCACCGCCGCCATTTTCTCGAATCAGTTCAGCAATACTCGGATCCCGCACCCTTTTCACCTAAATCTACCAGCGTCTTAATCTACCAGCCTAGGGCGCCACGGCAAGCCATAGAAACGGTAGTAACCCACCAGATTACTGCCGATAAACAGCAGCTCCATCACCACAGCCGTCGGCGAACCCACCAGATAATTGTTAAGCAGCCAGATGCTGGTACCCACTAACATCAGCTGTCTCAGGCCTTGATCCCTTGAACAGAAGGCGGCGATGGTCTGAGTACAGCTGCCGGCAAAACTTATCAGGCTCAGGGGGCCGGCATAGGTAAATAGGGCGATCAGGCTATTGATCCCTAGGAACAGCCAGAGCAGACGCCGCGAGTGTGAAAATACGGTTACCAAGTAACGAATCGCGGCAACCAACATGAGTCCGGCGGCCGTCCACTGGAGCAGCAGCGCAAAATGAACGCTGATTAATACCCCAGACAGTGCGAGGCAGAGCACTATGTGGCGCTTCTGCTTGAATTGAAAAGAGAGAATGTCTGTAACGATCGCCATGGCGATCAAGCATTGAGACAGAAGAAACAGCGACATAGACCACCTAAGATTTCAACATGCTAAAGATGGCGCTAGTATGGTTCAGCCTTGATTCAAGGCGCATTAACTTAAGATAAGTCGGGAAGAATCTTTTCGGTGCTTATATGTACTAGCTTATACCAAGGCATGGAAAGTGCCGACCGGTATCTTTTCGCCTATAGCAATAAATCTGTCATTTAAAACTACTGCTTCTCATTCGTTCCTCTCATCAGTTAGTCTCAGGTTAGGCTAGCCTGGCCTTGAGCCGCGACAGGCTCACGGGCGTAATACCTATATAGCGAGCCAGCTGCACGTTACTCAGGCGCTCGACCCACATGGGCCTGTGATTGACCAGATAGAGATAGCGCTCCTCAGGACGTTTGAGCAGCAAGAAGGCCTCCTTCTCCTCCTTGTACAACAGCTGTTGACTCAGCAAGGCGATCAGCACGGCTTGCCAGCTCGCCTGTTTGAGCAACGCGAGGGGGAAGCGCACCAAGGTCGCGTCAGTCACCGCCTCCAGCTGATAGGGCGTCGCATCCCCCGTCAGCAGGCTGTGATAGAGCAGACAGAGCTCCCCTTCGAAATAAAACTCCTTCGAAAACAGGCCGCCACAATCACCATAATACTGAGCGCCCAAGATGCCATCGACGATGAAATAGCCATGCTCCTGGCAGGCCCCCTGGTGCAGCAGTATCTCACCTCGGGGCGCGCACATGCATTTGGCCTGACTCAGCGCCTCGCTGCATCCATCATCCGCCAGTCCAAGCTGAGCTAATCGCTCAGCAAAAACGCTAAGGGCATCATTAGCTGGTCTCTGTGTCACTCTGTTTCCTCTACGCTCTGTTAGGGCCCTGATGATAGCACTCTCAGACGACGCTGAATAACCATTGCCCTACTCGCCAGAAACTTACGAGCATATCAGTAAAACGCCTCCTTTAAACCGCGCCGCTTTTTAGGCTAGACTCAGAGGTCATCCATGATTTTATTTAGGTTTTTAACCAGCGGAGAGCCACAGATGTCAACACGCGTTTTTGTGATAGCCCAGTTTCGTCCCAAGGCGGGAAAAGCCGCCGAACTCTTCGAGGTGCTTAAGGCTCTGGAGCCCGACTCACTGCGGGAACAAGGTTGTATTCAGTACATTCTCACCCGCCAGATTGACCATCCGAGCGCCAGTCGCACCGACTACCCTATCGTATTCAACGAGATCTGGGCCGATGGCGAAAGCTGGACGGCTCACGGCCGTCGCCAGCAGATCAAACACTTCTTCGACACTCAGGTGAGCTCCCCCACCGGCCTGGTGGATGATGCCATAGTGACCGCCTATACCGACGAGAGCTACGAATACGACGCCCCGGTATTTATCTAGCCATTTGTCTAATCCTCGCCTCAAGAGATAAAAAAAACGCAGCCTAGGCTGCGTTTTTTATCATTTTTCGTGGCTTTCGCTATTAGTTAGCCACACCAGTCGCGGCCTGGTTTTGCGCCGACCAGAGGGTCACGCGAGCCTGACTGTCGAGGCCATTAACCATACGCGCCACCTGATCTTGGGTGAAGTTGGCGTATTGATCTGAGTAGGCCATAAAGTTCTGCCAGTTGATGGTCTGCCCCATGCAGTTGACTATGCCGCCATCACCCGGGTTCATCTGCCAGCTGTTTTGCTGTGGCGTATCGCAGTTCTCATCGCCCGTGGTGCCGCAGCGGCGCTCCATACCACGTTTACAACCGCCTTCGAAGGTGTGGATCAGATCCAGGAAGTGACCAAACTCGTGGGTCAACACAGAGCGAAAGTTCTCGTCGGTATTGCTGCCAAGGTAGGCGCCGTTGTAGGTCACCCGTGCCAGCCCCTCGTCTGACATTGTGGTATCCGGGTACCAGGCCACCCCTGAGTTGTTGGTGACACCATCGGCATAGAGGTCATTCTGAATGTAGACATTCATGTACTTATAGTTATCCCAGTGATCCCGCTTCACATCTGAACTGGAATAGTTACCCGCCCCGGACGATGCCGGATGATAGACGATACCCGAAGTGGGATTCCCCTGGGGATCGATACTGGCTAGGCGAAACTCGATGTTGAGCGCCTGCTTCACCCCTTGGAACTCGGCATCTATGTCGGCGAAATCGGCGGTGCGTCCCTGAAAGTCTTCGTTGGTCTTGTTGAGCGCATCTATGATCACCGCATCTGTCACCGTCTTACCATTGAACTGGGTGCCATACACATGGAAAACAACTGGGATCACATAACTTGGGGTCGTCGACAAAGCCAGCGCTGAAGGGGTATCGCCGGTCGCCACACTGGCATCATCGCCAGGCTTGGCCATGGCGCGCTTACGCTCAAACAGCTTGGCATGACGAGCCTTGGCCTCAGCCTCGGCGGCAGGGAAATTACGATAATGCTGAGCGTTGATCTCCCCCGCCTTACAGTGATCGGCGGCAAACTCGGGCTGCCTGGCGCTAACGCCTGCGCTAGTTGTCAACAGGGCGGCCAGGATAGATAAAGTCAATTTGTTGGTCATGTTATTAGTCACTCTTATTGTTAGCTTTTTAGGGTAAATCGCCCTCTCCCTGGCGTCTGCGCTTCCTTTCGGGCGAATAACAACATTACCTATTGAGATAAAATATTCTGTATACAATATACTCAAATAAAAATAGGAGTAAACCCAAATGTGAATATTTTGTAAATCCGTAATTTCACAGAGACAACTGGGTTGCAGTGACTCAACGGCAACTCAGCTCAAAGCTAAAGAGACAAAGAAGTATGTTGATTGAACGGGGAATATTGCTGGCTAAGCGCCAGCCAAGATTTGTAGTATCAAGCTGATTTTATTCAGGTAATAAGCATAGAGCAAGCAGAGACTGCCCAAGCTCAATCGTCTGATACGCGATCAGAGAAAAGCGTCGCCAAAGATAACGCTCTGCCAGATAGAAAGCGCAGACAAATAGAAAACGCAGAAAAAGAGAAAGCGCTGCTAAAGATAAAGCCTTGGCAGCAACTCGACTCGACCTAATGGGCTAAATATTAGGGCTTGTCTAGCGCCTTACTTCCCTGCTATCGACCAAAATCCACTAATAACCAGTCTGGGCACCGGCCCTCGCCCTGAGCAGTTTAAACTTATGAAATCCCAGGTTTCTCAGCCTTTGTAGTTCGAAATCTATCATGCCCTGCATCTCTCTCGCCTTAAGATCTTGGGAACACTTAAACTCGCCCCCTAGCCCCTTATTAAACTTAGAGATAGACTTGTAGCAGGTACGCGCCGGACAGGTGTAGGCACAGCCCGCATTGGCAAACAGACGAATACGCGCTTTATGAGGTAGTGCTGCCAGGAAAGCCTCATCATCGTTGAGCACCATAGGAAGCACCAGGGTATCGTAGAGCCCAAAGGCCTCTTCGATCTGCTCGGGTTTTAGCAGGTTCTTTATCACGCTGGCTTCGATGTCATAGTCGGGAAATTCCTGCTTGATCCAGTAAGCGAGGTCATCGTTTGTGCAGATAATAGAGTTGCGCTTGTGATGATACTTAGCCAGCAAGGCGCGATTGGCGTCGAACTCCTCCTTGGTGGCAAAGTGATTGGTAAAGGGAATTCTAAGCCCAATACCATGATCCGCCAGCAGGCCCGTGTCCCGCTCAGACAGCTGACGCATCAGATAGAAACGCCCGCCATATAGGGTCGATGGCTCGACGAAACCAAATACACTCTCAATCTGCCCAAGGGGCACCGCGGCAAAGTGTTGTCTTAAAAACTTAATCACCGACTGATGATCCGCCTTGCCCCGCGCCGACACAGTATAAGTGCTCTTAGGTGCCGTGCTCTCGCTTCCCGCTGGCTTGTCGCTCATATCATTGCTTAGTTAACCTTTAGATAACAAAACAATATAAAGCTAAGCCTGCTAGACCACTATGACACAGATCAAATAGCAACCTGTCCCACGTCGACATAAAAAAACGCAGCCATTGGCTGCGTTTTATCTTAGAAAGACTCAGGGATTAATCGCCGAAGTCGTCCAGTAGTATGTTTTCCTGCTCAACCCCTAAGCTTTCTAGCATGTTGATCACCGAGGAGTTCATGATCGGAGGGCCACACATGTAGAACTCACAGTCTTCCGGCGCCTTGTGATTCTTCAGGTAGTTCTCGTAGAGCACGTTATGGATGAAGCCTGTGTAGCCGTCCCAGTTGTCCTCTGGGAGCGGGTCCGACAGGGCCACGTGCCACTCGAAGTTATCGTTTTCCGCCGCCAGCGCGTCGAACTCCTCCTGATAGAAGATCTCACGGCGTGAACGGGCACCGTACCAGAAGGTCATCTTACGCTTGGTCTGTTCACCCTTTAGCTGGTTAAAGATGTGTGAACGCATCGGCGCCATGCCGGCACCACCACCGATAAACACCATCTCGGCGTCTGTCTCCTTCACGAAGAACTCACCAAATGGCCCTGAGATAGTCACCTTATCGCCCGCCTTGAGGTTAAAGATGTAGGAGGACATCTTGCCCGGTGGCAGCCCTTCTGATGGCGGGGTGGCGATACGCACATTCAGCATGATCACCCCTTTCTCATCCGGGTAGTTGGCCATGGAATAGGCGCGCAGCACGTCTTCCTCTACGGTCGAGACCAGATCGAACAGGCCATACTTTTCCCAGTCGTCGCGGTACTCGGTAGGAATATCGAAATCGCTGTATTTCACCTCGTGAGCAGGCGCCTCAATTTGAATGTATCCGCCCGCCTTGAACTTCACATCTTCCCCTTCGGGCAACTTGAGCAGCAACTCCTTGATGAAGGTGGCCTGGTTATCGTTGGAGATCACCTCACACTGCCACTTCTTGACGCCGAAGATCTCCTCTTCCAGCTCAAGCTCCATGTCTGTCTTCACCGCCACCTGACAGGCCAGACGACAGCCCTCTTTGGCCTCTTTCTTGTTGATATGATCGCGTTCGGTCGGCAGGATATCGCCGCCACCCGACTTAACCTTCACCCGGCACTGACCGCAGGTACCGCCGCCGCCACAGGCCGAAGGAATAAAGATATTCTTGCTCGCCAGGGCGCCCAGTAGCTTATCGCCCGCCGCCGTGGTTATGCTCTTGTCATCGTCGTCGTTGATGCGGATGCTCACGTCACCGTTGATCACCAACTTGCTCTTGGCGACTAAAATCACCATCACCAGCACACACACCACTATGGTGAACATGCCTATGCCTATTGCCATTTCCATCTAATAACCCTTTTTCTTAATGCACTGACACTAGCACGCCCGTTACAGCGAGATGCCGGAGAAAGACATAAAGCCCAATGCCATCAGGCCCGTGGTAATAAAGGTGATACCCACCCCTTGCAGCCCGGCTGGAATGGCGTGAAACTTCATCCGCTCACGCAGGCCCGCCAGCAGCACGATGGCCATCGCCCAGCCAAGGCCTGAACCGGTGGCAAACACCACAGACTCACCCAGGGTGTAGTCGCGGTTCGCCATGAAGATCACCCCGGCGAAGATGGCGCAGTTAACCGTTAGCAACGGCAGGAAGATCCCCAGGCTGTCGTACAGGCTGGGAATATACTTATCCAGAAACATCTCCAGGATCTGTACCAGGGCGGCGATCACGCCGATGAAGGTGATGAGCTTAAGGTAGCTCAGGTCCAGCTCGGGATAACCCGCCCAGGCCAGGGCGCCCGGCGCCAACACCTTAGAGTAGATCAGCTGGTTCAGCGGCACCGCGAGTGTCATCACCACGATCACGGCAATACCCAGACCGAAGGAGGTCGATACCTTCTTCGACACGGCCAGGAAGGTACACATGCCCATGAAGAAGGAGAGCGCCATGTTGTCGATAAAGACGGCCTGAACAAAAAGATTGATATAGTGTTCCATAGCCTTAACCTCGCTTACGCTGGATAACATTGATGGCCCAGATCAGTAAGCCAATCAGGAAGAATGCACTCGGCGGCAACTTAAACATCTCGTTGGCCAGATACCAGCCATCGTTCTCGACCGTCTTTAAGATCTCATGGCCAAACAGGGTACCGGCGCCCAACAGCTCACGCACGAAGGCGACGCTCAGCAAGATAACGCCATAGCCCATGGCATTACCCATGGCATCCACCACAGCCAGATGCGGCGGCATCTTCATGGCGAAGGCTTCGGCGCGGCCCATGATGATACAGTTGGTGATGATCAAGCCCACAAACACCGACAGCTGACGCGACAGCTCATAGGCCACATCCTGCAGCACCATGTCGACGATGATAACCAGGGATGCGATCACCGTCATCTGAGCGATGATGCGCACGCTGTTAGGAATAAAGTTACGAATGCTGGAGATGATCAGGTTGGAGAAGACCAACACGAAGGTCACCGCCAGAGTCATCACCAATGCGGTCTGCATCGAGTTGCTCACCGCCAGCGCCGAACAGACCCCAAGCACCTGCATGGCCACGGGGTTATTGGCGAAAATCGGGCCGGTTAGAATGTCCCGGGTCGCCGTCATACTCTTACTCATCTTAAACCTCCGACGCTTTTAGCTTGTGAAGGAAGGTCTGATAACCTTCGACCCCGAACCAGAACTGCATGGCACGCTGTACGCCGCGTCCCGTCATGGTTGCGCCGCTCACGGCATCCACACCATGGAGATCGCCGGCCTTAGCACCGCCCTTGACCACCTTGAAGGAAACCTGTCCCTTCTCGTCAAACAGCTGCTTGCCCTTAAGCTTGTCGGTCCATGCCTTGTCGTCGAGGAAGTCGCCGATACCCGGTGTCTCACCATGCTCGTAGAAGACCACGTTTTCTATGGTGTTCAGATCCGGCTTGAGCGCCACATAGCCATAGATGATCGACCAGAGCCCCTTGCCATAGATAGGCAGCACCACGGCGTGCAGCTCGCCCTTGTCGTCAAACACCTTGAACACGCGGGCCTGATTGGCGCGGGTCTTGATTTTGGCGATATCTTTCTTAGGCTTGCTCGAGGTCTGCGGATTGATGGCTGCCATACGGTCGTCGAAATCCAGCACGTTCGCCTGGCTATCGATGACGCCGCTGTCCAGCTCCACCAGCAGAGGCTTCACAGACTGCTCGAAGATGGCGCGAAAATCTTTGTCGCCGCTGATATCGATATCGGCGGCCAGCAAGACGTTGCGCTTAAGCTCGTCGCGCTTTTTCACCAACTTACGTTCTTTGAGTACCTCGGCCGTTCCTGTGATCATAAAAGAACAAGAGAGGCAGAGGACGAGTGTGAAGATCATGGTCCCCACAACGGTATCTTTCTTAAATGCCATTAGCGTTGCTTCTCCATAGTGGCTCGCTCTCTGGAACGACGAAACAAAAAGGATGCGAAGATTGACGACCAGAGGTTGGCAGTCTGGATCCTTAACATATGTTCTGACTTATAAGGCATTACGTTTCAGCCTCCGCTTCATGTTGCTGCGCGCCACCAGGTAATCGAAGAGTGGTGCCCACAGGTTGGCAAACAGAATCGCCAGCATGATCCCCTCAGGCATCTTGAGATTCAGCACGCGAATCAGTACCGTCATAAAGCCGATCAGGGCGCCGTAGGCAAACTTGCCTTGGCGGGTATAGGCTGTGGTCACAGGATCTGTGGCCATAAACATCATCCCCAGGGCGAAGCCGCCGGTGACCAGATGCCAGGTCCAAGGCATGGCGAACATCTCGTTCTTGGCCGAACCGATAAGGTTGAACAGCACGGCGGTTGCCACCATACCGGCCATCACACCGGCCACCACGCGCCAGTCGGCTAGGCGAGTCAGCAGCAGCAACAGACCGCCGATCAAAATGGCCAGCGTGCTGGTCTCGGCGATAGAGCCGACGGTGAAGCCGAAGAAGGCATCCCACCACAGCGGATCGCTAAAGGCCTGATACCAGGTGTAACCCTCGAAACTCATCTTGCCTGCGGCCGTCTGAATCAAGGTTGTCGCTCCCGAGAAGCCATCGACCGCCACAAACTGGGCGATCTGCGCCACCTCGGTCGGGTAGGCAAAGTAGATAAAGGCGTAACCAGCCAACGCAGGGTTAAGGAAGTTGTACCCCATGCCGCCAAACACCTCTTTGGCCATGATCACCCCGAAGGTGATGCCAAGGGCCACTATCCACAGCGGTGTCGATACCGGCAGGATCAGGGTAAACAGCAAGGCGGTGACGAAGAAGCCTTCATGCAGCTCCTGGCGACGCACCTTGGCGAACACCATCTCCCAAAACAGGCTCACCAACAGCGCGGTGAGATAGATGGGCAGGTAGAAGCTCAGGCCATAGCCAAACAGGCCAAAGAAACCGCTCTGCTCGCCGAGGCCGCCGGTGATGGCATTGAACGGCAGTAGCTGCCAAACATCGGGCGTGGTCAAGCCAGAAGCCAGCGCCAGCTGCGCCTGCAGACCCAGGTTATAGATGCCAAACAGAATCGCCGGCAGCAGACACAGACCCACCAGGGTCATGGTACGTTTTACATCGATCGCATCGCGAACGTGCACCTTGCCTTTAGTGCTGCGGCCGTGGGCATAAAGCAGCGAGCGTAGGAAGCTACGCATCGACGAGCCGTGGGCATAGTAATTCTCTTGCACATCTGGCTTATTGTCTTGCTTACTCATTAACCTTCCCTCTCAATAATATCTAGGCAGATGCGAAGTTCCCGTCCGAAGTCATACTTGCCCGGACAGACAAAAGTACACAGGGCCAGATCTTCTTCATCCAGCTCTAAGGCCCCCAGGGCCTGCGCCTCATCTGTGTCACGCACCACGAGGTCGCGTACCAAAAGGGTCGGCAGGATATCCAGCGGCATCACGCGATCCAGCTGACCGAAGGCCATCATGGCGCGGTGTGAACCACCGGCGTGAGTGGTGAGGTCGAACAGACGCTTGGTCGCCTTGAAGCGAGAGGTCACGGCGCGGGTGATAGAGAACTTGTCTGCGCCGCCGCGCACCCATGGAAGTAGCTGATGTTTAGCATCTTCCGCCAGCACGGAGATCTGCTGATGGAAACGGCCCAGATAGTCGTGAACGCCAAAGGCGGTATGACCGGCCAGTACAGAGCCAGACACCACACGGTTGCTGCCTGGCTTGATCTCACCCTCTACCAGGGTGCTGAGCTGAGCGCCCAGTTGAGTGCGCAGTAGTCTTGGATTGAGCGCCGTCGGGCCACCCAGGGCCACCACGCGATCTGTGTAGAGCTCACCGGTCAGGAACAGCTTGCCGTAGGCGATCACATCCTGATAGCCAAGGTGCCATACTGGGAGTTCCAGGCTGGCAGGCGCGATAAAGTGAATATGGGTGCCCACCAGACCTGCGGGATGCACACCGGCAAAACGATGGCTCTCGATGCTCGGCAGTTCGGCGCCCGGCAGGGCCTCACCGGCATCGTGACACAGGTGGATCTTGCCAGAGGTGAGATATGTCAGTACTTGAAGTCCTGCGGCAAAGGCCTCGCGCTGCTCTGCGATGATCACGCGGGGATCGGCCGCCAGCGGGTTGGTGTCCATGGCGTTGACGAAGATGGCGGCAGGTTCGCTATCGAGCAAGGGCACACGCGAGAAGGGGCGAGTGCGCAGCGCGGTCCACAGACCACTCTCGACCAGGTTTTGCTGTACGGCTTCACGGCTCAGGCGGCTCAGATCTGAATAGGCCTTAAAGGTGACTTGCTCATCGCCCTCGACCTGGATCACCACAGACTGCAACACACGACGCTCGCCGCGGTTGATCTCGACGACCACACCACTGGCCGGCGCGGTAAAACCTATGCCCGGCGCCTTCTTGTCTTCGAACAGGGTCTGACCCTTCTTCACCCGATCGCCGACCTCCACCAAGAGGGTGGGTTTCAGGCCAACATACTCTTCACCCAGGAGTGCCACCTTTGCAGGACGAGCGCAGCAATCTATCTCTTGCCTCGGCTCGCCGGCGATAGGCACATCTAGGCCCTTCTTTATCGTCTTAATCTTGTCTGGAAAACCTGCCATCGCAAACATCAACCGTTACTAAATTGGGATGCCTCATGGTAAAAGTTTGTTAACCGGGATTCCGCTATTGAGGTCACATTCCGACACCGGCTTGTAACTTAGCTACAGTTTTTCCGCCAGATTTGTGATCCTGATCGCTAGCGAATCCTAAGAACTGTTAACAATGTAGTTTTATAACAATAAAACAGGTAAAGGGGATGCCGCTTATTTAGCTGGGGCTAAAACATTCAATTTGGGACAAAAATTGCTCGACTCGAGTGATGTCATCCGGGCTTATTTTTGCCTGTTTTGATGCAATAGGATCCAGAGAAAAAAGGCGGATAGGCAATGCCCTCTCGAGCCAATTCGACCATAGAACTCATCTCATCGAGCAAATCATCAGCAAATTAAAAACATTTAGACATCTAGAAGTCTAAATGCTATGGTCATTTTTCGATCACAGGTTTTCAGTTAAGCGATAGGATGAATTAGATGAAACTCGAATCTCTAGCCCTGCATCATGGATATACCTCGGAAGCGACCACCAAGGCGGCGGCCGTGCCCATTTATCAGACCACCTCTTATACCTTCGACGACACCCAGCATGGTGCCGACTTGTTTGATCTTAAGGTGGCGGGCAACATCTATACCCGCATCATGAACCCCACCACAGATGTGCTCGAACAACGCCTGGCCGCCATCGAAGGCGGTATCGGCGCCCTGGCACTGGCCTCCGGCATGGCCGCCATCACCTATGCGATTCAGGCGCTGACACAGGTGGGCGATAACATAGTCAGCACCAGTCAGCTCTATGGCGGCACCTATAACCTGTTTGCCCATACCCTGCCACGCCAGGGAGTTGAGGTGCGTATGGCGGCCTTCGACGACTTTGATGGCCTGGAGGCCCATATCGATGACAAGACCAAGGCGCTGTTTTGCGAGTCTATCGGCAACCCGGCGGGCAATATCGTCGACATCGCCCACTTGGCCGAGATAGCCCACAGACACGGTGTGCCGTTGATCGTCGACAATACGGTCGCCACTCCGGTGCTCTGCCGCCCCTTCGAGCATGGCGCCGACATCGTCATCCATTCACTTACCAAATATATTGGCGGCCATGGCACCACTATAGGCGGGGTGATCATCGACTCGGGCAAATTCGACTGGGCGGCCCAGCCTAAACGTTTCGCCCTGCTCAACGAGCCAGACCCCTCCTATCATGGTGTGGTCTATACCCAGGCCTTCGGTCCGGCGGCCTTCATTGGTCGCTGCCGCGTGGTACCGCTACGTAACACCGGCGCCGCCCTCTCGCCCCAGAGCGCCTTCCTGCTACTGCAAGGCTTAGAGACGCTGGCCCTAAGAATGGAGCGTCACTGCGACAACGCCCTGGCCCTGGCCAACTTCCTCCAGCAAGACCCCAGGGTCAGCTGGGTCAACTATGGCGCACTGGACAACAGCCCCTATCGCGACAACTGCGAGAAGATCACCTCGGGCAAGGCCTCGGGCATCATCAGCTTCGGCATCAAGGCCGAAGATAGCGAGGCGGCCAAGGCGGCCGGCGGACGTTTTATCGATGCCCTACAGATGATCCTGCGCCTGGTCAACATAGGTGACGCGAAGTCCCTGGCCTGCCACCCGGCAACCACCACCCACAGACAGCTTAACGGCGAAGAGCTGGCCAAGGCGGGTGTTTCAGAAGATCTTATTCGCATCTCGGTCGGCATAGAGCATATCGAGGATATTATCGCGGATGTCTCTCAGGCGCTGGATAAGGCGATCTAATTTAAACGTCTACTGCTAAGCGCTTAGATAACTGACTTAACAAGCCAACTCAGATATCGGCCCCAAGCACCGCCCTACGAGGAGCGGCCATTGGGGCCGTTTTTTATCTCTCACCTTGAGTCCCCCTCCCCTGGCAGTTTACACGGCCTAGTTAGTAAGACTTGGCGCACGAAAATAAAGCAAGGCGTTGAAAATATTGGGGTAACAACAAACCTTGGATTAGGCTATGATGCTAAGCGGTCTAGATGCTAAAAAGGAGAAGGCAGGCATGAAGACAAAGAGGTCAAACGCTTGATGATGAACAGGCAAGAGATCGCACATATTCCCGTCTTTAGCTCGCCATCTCAGCTATTTAAGCCGGTTGCTCGGGAGTATCCAGATGGCCAACTACTGGCGCCCCATTGGCACCACGCCGCCCAACTGATTTACGCCGAGTCCGGCGTGATGGAACTGAGCTGCCAAGAAAGTTTCTGGATAATCTCGCCTCAGCAAGCCCTGTGGATGCCCGCCGAGCTGCCCCACAGATTCAAGGCCCGAGGCCAAGTCAGCCTGCGTAGCGTCTATTTTCAACCAGATGCCCTGCCCGATAGCTTCTCCAAGCAACCCCAAAGTCTGGTGGTCAGCCCTCTGCTTCGAGAGCTGATGAAGAGTGCGATGCCGGTGACCAGCAGCAGCCCACCCAGCAGCAGAGAGGTGCACCTGATGCAACTCCTGATGAGTGAGATTAGCTGGGCACAAGAGATCCCCTTGAAGCTCCCCATGCCAAAAGATAATCGGCTGCAGAAGATCTGCCTAGGCCTGCTCGCAGATCCCGGCAACGACTGCACGCTCAGCCAGTGGGGGGAGATAGTCGGCGCATCACCCAGAACCTTATCCAGGCTATTTCAAACCCAGCTTGGGACGAGCTTCGCCATTTGGCGTCAACAGGCCAGAATATTCGCCGCCATCCCCAGGCTAAATCTCGGCGAGCCCATAGTACGGGTGGCGATGGAGATGGGCTATGATTCTGCCGGCGCCTTCGCATCGGCATTTAAAAAGATGATGGGAGTCACCCCGAGCGAGTTTCGCACGCAAGTTGTCTGATTAGCGAAGATACCTGTCCGTTCCAAGGCAGACCCCTTCGCCCTCTCGCCTTACTATTTTCTCGTTTCCCCATATTTGAGGTCCCGAGTTAATGAGTGATATAGAGGTGACTATGAGTCAATTTACCCGCCACAGTGTTAAGGTGCCAGCCAACGGTGTCGAGCTAGACGCCTGGCTTTATCTGCCTGTCCACGAAGAAGCATCCCTGAATAAACCAGCCCCGGCAATTGTGATGAGCCACGGCTTCGCCGCCGTTAAAGAGTTGTATATCGACAAGTTCGCCGAGGCATTTGCGAAGGCGGGCTTTGCCGTGCTGCTCTATGACCACAGAAATTTCGGCAAGAGTGGCGGTGAACCCCGAGGCGAGATCATCCCCTATCAACAGATAGAAGATATGAGGGAGGTGATCAGCTGGCTGAGCTTTCATCCCGAGGTTAACGCCGAGCAGATAGGCGTGTGGGGCACCAGCTATAGCGGTGGACATGCCATCATGGTGGGCGCCTTAGATCGCCGGGTGAAATGTGTCGTCGCCCAGGTGCCGACCATCAGCGGCTATCAAACGTTCCTTCGCCGCGCGGGTACACGGCTCAGCACAGTGCAAGAAGAATTTGAGCAGGACAGAACAAGGCGGTCCCAGGGCGACACGCCCAGTTACATAGGAGTGATCCACCAAGAGAAGGAATCCGGCATCTATGCCAGCGATGAAGCCATGGCGTTTTACAGCAAAGCCTGGGCGCTCGCGGACGGATGGGAGAATCGGGTCACACTCAGGTCCAGCGAAAAAGCGAGCGAGTATGAGCCTGGGCTCTGGATTGCGCGCGTGAGTCCCACGCCGCTCTTGATGATAGTCGCTGACAATGACACTGTCACACCGACAGACATAGCCTTGTCAGCCTATAACAATGCACGCGAGCCCAAGCGGCTCTGCCTGCTGCCAGACGGTCACTTCGACCCCTATGTGAAAAACTCAGCGCGTTCGATAACGGAGGCGATAGCATGGTTTAGCAAATACCTGAAATAAGATTCGAATCAGGCTTTAGTGGCCGAGATGTCAAAAACCGTTGACTCCGATTTCTTGATTAAGGTCATGGTTTTACGCCTTTTGCCCCTAAGCCATAGGTATAATGCTATCTCTGCCGATGTGTTGACTATAATGATGGGTAGCGATTTGCGCGCAAGCAGGCGACAGGCCAAGGGAGCGGCACATGTACTACACCTCGACGGACCTTAATCAGCACCCCTCTATCATGAGCAAGCTGTCACACCTTCACGCCACCACCCAGGCCAAGCTGCCGCAGATCACCCGTATCGCCGTCGCCCTATTCGACCAGGACAGCGACATAGTGCGCACCTTCATCTATAGCGGCAAGCCCTCCCCCCTCAACCACTATCAGGCCAATCTCAGCCAGTGCCACTCGCTGCAAGAAGTTGCCCGCTCCAGAGAGGCCAGGATAGTGCAAGATCTTGGCATCTACAGAGACAGCCGACACGAGCACGCCATCAAGATCTATGAGGCGGGCTATCGCAGCAGCTATACCCTGCCCCTGCTTTCAGGCGATACCCTGCTGGGCTTTATCTTCTTTAACGGCGACGACGAGCAGGTGTTCGACAAGCGCTGCGTGGAGCATCTGGATCTTATCGGCAATCTGCTGGCTCTGATGGTGATCAACGAGTTGAGCGAGGTGATCACCCTGGCCTCGACCATGAAGACCGCCATAGATGTCACCCATTTTCGCGACCCGGAAACCGCAGGACACCTGAGCCGCATGGCCCATTATTCGCGGCTGATCGCCCAGCGAGTGGCGGATGAGAGAGGCTTAAATGATCACTTCATCGAACATATCTTCATGTTTGCGCCTCTGCACGACATTGGCAAGATCACAGTACCCGACGAGATCTTGTTTAAGCGTGGCCCGCTCACCCCAGATGAGCGCACCGAGATGCAGAAACACTGTGAGTCGGGCCGGGATCTTATCGACAAACTCTTGTGTAACTATCGCCTGAGTAACCTGGACCACACCAAGATGCTGCGCAATATCGTACTCTGTCATCATGAGGCGATGGATGGCTCCGGCTACCCAGCGGGACTGATTGGCGAAGCTGTGCCGATCGAGGCAAGAATCGTGGCGGTTGCAGACGTGTTCGATGCCCTCACCAGTGAGCGCCCCTACAAGGCCGCCTGGACCAATAGCGATGCCTTTGCCGAGCTTGCACGTCTGGCGGGCAGTAAGCTGGACGCCGACTGTGTCGCCGCCCTCCATGAGGCTCTCCCCGAGGTGCTCAGAATTCAAGCCACCTTCGACTCCACCGAGTTCTAATGCTAGCAGCAAAAAGATTGGGCGCGAAAAAGCAAAATAGGTAGCAAAGCATTAGCGCCAAAGGCCACTGTTCTGATACCTGAGAGCAGAGCGCAGAAAAGGATTAGCACTGAGCTAGGCATCACTAACATAATAAAAAAAAGAAAAAGAAGTAAGAAAAAGGCCTGCTAAGCCAGGGCGCTAGCAGGCCTTTGTTACTCACTATGTCTCTCACCTTGAAAACAAGATTTTAAAGCAGAGACACTTAGTCAGAAACATTAGGTCAGAGACATTAGATAAGAGACACCAAGTAAAAGACATTGAGTCTCAAACATTTGTCTGACAGAAATCTTAGAAACGACCGACTACGCCAAGACCTATGTTGACACCATCGAAATCTGAATCCAACACGCGGATCAATTCGAACTTAGCCGAGAAGTTATCAGAAATACGCAGCCAGTAAGCGGTTCTCACGTCGAATGCATCATCATACTCTGTATCGGTATAACCCAGACCCACAGACCAAGCATTGTTCACATACCAGTCTGCGCCCAGGTTAATCTTGTCGTCATTGTCACTGTGAGTCCAGTTAGCTTGTAGATCCACGCCAGCAGTAGATTGTAGCGCAATATAGCTGCGAACCTTCACACCATAGCTCTCTTCAACACCCTTGTCGCCATCGGCATAGAAGACAGACACAGATGAAGAGTCATTGAAGTAGTAACCCACTTCTGCGCCATAGGTGTCGAAGTCAAAGTTAGCATAGTCGTGCTTGTTATAGTTCACGCCAACAAACCACTTAGAGGCGAATACATAAGTACCATCGATACCGTAATAGTCCAGGTCGGCATCGTCGATGTTGCTGTAGTAAGCCCCCAGGTTAGAGCTTTGCGCCAGGAAGCCATTTAGGGCGTATGGGCTGCTGCTCTGATCCACTGGCGTCACATAGTAGCGGTAGTTCGCGTTCCAGGTACCATCGCCGAACGCTTCAGAGTTAGACTTATAGTTCAAACCGGCTTCGTGTTGAAAGGCATTGTCCTGGGCAGCGATGGCGCTCATGCTGCTAAGACCAAGAAGAATGGCAACGGCTGTTACTGATTTTTTCATCAATGTATTCCCTTATATTTATGAAGCTAGGAGAATAAAAGACAAAAAATAGAAAGGTGTTTTACACAATCCATTGTAAAATTCTGATATTTATGAGAATAAATATCCGGCGCTCTCCTAGCGGCGCTAACGATACGCCATAGTTTAGGAAAAGTGCAATAAAAACTTCATAAAAGCCAAGCAATAAAACATTAACAAAAACAATGAGCAACAAATAGATAACAAGTGATACCTAAAGATTACACTTCGCCCCCCTGACCCAAAGACACCCTGCTGCTTGCTCTCGTATTCTCATAAGCCACTAATTTTTAGAGACCACTAATCCTAAGACGCTTTAACCTTATCGGAAATTAGTGCTCGACTAACAGCGGCGCTGGGCAGCTAGTTGCTCAGGGCAATCTTGGGCTCTGGGTAGTCAGTTGCTCTAGTTCTATTTAGCGCTAGACAGTCTTAGTCGCTTTGGCCTGCTCACGCTCATCGAGGATCAACATTCCCTGAGTGATCGCCTGCACCGCCCTGGACTTAAACTCGCGGCGATACAGGGTATAGACCACCACCAGGCTAGAGACGATAAACAGCAGCGGATGGAAGAACCAGCCCAGCACAGCCATCGAAAAATAATAGGAGCGTAGGCCATAGTTATAGGCGTGGGCCGCCCTGTCCTGCACTATCGCCATCTGCAGCGCATAGGCCTTTAGCTGCTCATCTTGACCACTCTTATCGACCGGGGTCGCCCCCACCATGACGTTGAGAAAACCATACTGGCGCATCGACCAGGTGAACTGAAAGAAGGCCATCACGAAGATCAGCGTCAATATGCCAAGTTTGAACTGGATCAGCATGTGAACCGGCGGCGCCGTCATGGGGATAGAGGCGATCACCGCCTCCAGACGCTCGACCTGGGCAAACAGGGTCAATACCCCGGCCAGCACCAGCATAGTGGTGCTGGCGAAGAAGGTGATGTTTCGCTCAAGATTAGCCAGCAGGGCTGCCTCCGCCACCCTCACCTCGCGTCCTAGCAGCTGATACATCCAATGAATACGATGCTGATGCAGGCAACGGGCGATACAGTTAGTGTTCTTGGCCTTCTTGCGGGCAAAGCGGGCGTAACCTATCCAGCAGCTAAAGAAGCAGGTCACGGCGATAAGGTCGAGCAGGTAATTATTCATTATGGATTCAACTTGTTAACAAGGGTCAAAGTGGTCAAAGGCTGCCAAGATTCATTTAATCATAGCCCATTGATATTGCAACTCAATTTCCTCGTATCTTAATGTCTAATTGGTGTGGTTATGCGCAATCGCTCCCTCAGGCGGCTCATCGCCAGCAAAAGCATGACAGGTGACAATTGTCGGCTGGCTATAAGGTACAGTTAAATGGGTGCAAACGAAGAAACGCAGGTAAATTAGAACCGATCCCAATGCCTGCATATTCGACCATTTCTGCTGGCTTATCGTCGGTTTATCTGAATCCTCGCCCCGTTAAGGCCACCTTCTCGATGCAATCGGCTACAAACTGGTGTGAAAACGAGTAGGAAAACACAAGAGCGTCCGCGACTTAGGCTATACCTGTATGCAATTCTTAGCTAAGATGGTCAAGAAATTGTTACACCCATGTTTTCCGGCATGAGACCCGTTAACAATTGCAACGTCACCAAACACAAGAGTTTAATAATAAAGGATTATTTATGAAGTCAATCTCAAATGCTCTGTTTACAAGCCTGATCGCATCAGGCCTCTTGCTCACTGGCTGTAGCGGCGGTGGCAGTGGTAGCGATACCTCTGGCAGCGGCGGCTCCATAGGCACGGGCAGCACGGTGAAATGGGTCGAGGGAGAATTTACTCCCTATGCACAATTGGCCAACCAATGCGATGCGGGTCTCAAGGAAAAACTGTGGTTACGTTCTTGGAGTAACGACACCTACCTTTGGTACAGCGAGATCATCGACAGAGATCCGGCTCCTTACCAGGTCTTAGAATATTTCAGCCTACTGAAAACCGAAAACCTGTCGGCCACTGGCAACCCTAAAGATCAGTTCCACTTCTCTATGCCCACCAGCGAATGGGAACAGCTCAATCAATCGGGCGCCTCGGTCGGCTATGGCATGAGCTTCCATCTCCAGCAGGCCAGCAGCACCGCAGACAGAAAGGTTACCGTGACCTACACAGAGCCTAGCTCACCGGCCACCAGCGCCAATATCGCCCGCGGCGCCGTCATCGTCAGCATAGATGGCGTGAGCGTGAAAGATGCCAACGACACGGCCTCGATCAATACCCTGAATAACGGCCTCTTCCCCAGTGACGACGGCCAGCAGACACGCTTCACTATTCTAGATCTTGGTGCCAGCCAGACCCGTGACGTGGTTCTTACCGCGCAAACCGTAGTCTCTACCCCAGTACAGAATACCAAGGTGCTCGCCAGCCCATCGGGTAACGTGGGTTACTTCCAATTTAACTCCCACATCGCCACGGCAGAGCGCGGCCTCTATGATGCCATCGCCACGCTGGCCAATGCCAAGGTAGACGATCTGGTACTGGATCTGCGCTACAACGGCGGCGGCTTACTGGCCATGGCGAGCCAGCTGGGCTACATGATTGCCGGCCAGCAGGCAACGCAAAATCGTATCTTCGAGCGCAGCACCTTTAACGACAAGTACCCCACCAAAGATCCTGTCACAGGCCAGACATTAACGCCTATGCCTTTCATCGATGAAACCATTGGCTTTAACCCAAGCCTGTTGGGTGGTGGACAGAGCCTGCCAAGCCTTAACCTGTCACGGGTATTCGTGCTCACCACAGACAACACCTGCTCCGCCAGTGAGGCGCTGATCAACAGCCTACGCGGTATCGATGTCGAAGTGATCCAGATTGGCGGCACCACCTGTGGTAAGCCCTATGGCTTCTACCCAACGCCAAACTGCGCCACCACCTACTTCACCATTCAGTTCAAGGGGGAAAACGACAAGGGCTTCGGCGACTACTCAGACGGTTTCGTCCCCAGCAGCAACCCGACGCTACAAAGCGAAGTGCCAGGCTGTGACGTAGCAGATGACTTCAATCATGCCTTGGGAGACCAGGAGGAGAGCCAGCTGGCTGCGGCCCTCTACTACCGTGACAACAACAGCTGCCCGGCTCAGGTGGCAAAGGCATCACGTACTCAGGCGAAACCTCAGTTTGTCGATGCGGGTTATGTGCTGCAAGATACCCGCAATCAAAACCTGCTGTTTAATAACCGGATTCTGACTCAGCCTAAGTAGGATTTATGATAAAACGCATAGTTCGTATCATACTCGGCGTCATGCCGTTAACGCTTCTTGGCTGCTCATTACAGGCACAAGACGCTGCTTTGCCGGATCCTGTGCCAGCCCCTGTGCCTGCAATAGTCAGCGAGCCGAGTGCAGAGAGTCTGGCTGAGCTGGAAAATGCCATCGCCAAGCTGTTACAGATGCAGAAGGTGACCCTAGCCGCCGATGCGTTCACCCGAAACAGTCGATTGGCGCTTGAGCGCAATCCCCATAAGGATCCTAACGGTCAGCTGTTGATGGGCCGTAACTTTGAGCTACCGCAGATAGTCCAGCTTTGGATAAGCGGTGATGAGTGTTTTGTCGCAGATGCCGAGGAGCATCGCAGTGCGCCGCTGACAGTGACTCGCTGCTCTCCTGAATAGACCAATCAGCCTGGCTATCTGGCCATCAAGATGAGTCTTCTCCACGACGGCTGCTTACCCAAAGCAGCCGTCGTTTTTCATGGTTAATGCAATCAATATCTACTCTTATCTGCTGGCCGCGAACCTATCGTCAGGCCTAAATTTGGGCGGTCCTCCTCCCCAACGACAAAGACCCATTCTGCAAACGTCATCCAGTTCACTGGGTGCGTTAGGCGAGATAAAATGCTCCTTCGATACGCAATCGCGAGTACTCAATAGAACCGTCTGCACTGAGTTAGTACATATCCTTCTAAATGTAACAATTGTTACAGTGATATTATCCCGCGCTTCTCATTATTGTTTTACATACCAATTATTAAGAGGCCTTATGCGCTTAGCTGTTTCCGCATTAGCAGTGTCATCTGCACTCATCCTTCCTGGCGTCCACGCTGAAGATCAACAAGCGACCTTAGATCAACAAGCCAGCTTCGAGAAAATCGAGATCATAGGTTCACGTATCGCACTACGCACCGCCACAGATAGTGTGGCACCGGTGGACATTATTACCGCCGAGCAGCTCGAATCGACGGGGATGACAGAAACGGCTAAGGCACTGCAATTTGCCGCACCCAGCTACAGCTTTCCATTCTCATCGGTAACCGATGGATCAGATGCGGTGCGCCCGGCGAGCCTGCGCGGTCTATCACCGGATCACACCTTAGTCTTGGTCAACGGCAAGCGTCGTCACGGCTCGGCACTGGTCCATCTGAGTGGCACAGTTGGTAAAGGCTCATCTAACGTCGACCTGAACGCCATTCCGATGACCGCAATCAAGCGCATCGAGATCCTGCGTGACGGCGCGTCGGCGCAATATGGCTCCGATGCGATTGCCGGCGTCATCAACGTGGTGCTAAAAGACAGTGAACAAGGTGGTAGCGTATCGGCACAAGCTGGCCAAACCTACGCGGGTGACGGCGAACAGTGGCGACTGGGTGCCAACCATGGCATAGCCCTGGGTGACGATGGCTTCGTCAATGTCTCACTCGAAGCACACCATAAAGACAGCACTAACCGCGCAGGGCTAGATCCTCGCCAGCAGTATCCGCAGTTAGCCGATGGCTCAGCGGATCCTCGCGAAGCTACCTTTAATCGCAAGAGCCACCAGGTTGGCGACGCCGAATACGACAACCTAGGCCTGTTCATCAACGCCGCCAAGGCCATTTCAGACAAGGGCGAGCTATACGCCTTCGGTGGCGTGAGCAAACGCGAAACAAAATCAGGCGCCTTCTACCGCAGAGCCCTGGATAAGCGTAACTTAACCGAAGTTTACCCCGACGGTTTCTTACCCCAGATCAACCCTGAAATTATCGACACCTCGTTAGTGCTAGGTTATGAGTTCACCCTGGGTGAATGGAACATCGATACCTCCGCAGGCCACGGCGAAAACTCATTTAACTACAATATTGTTAACTCATTAAACGCATCTTTGGGCCCCGACAGCCCGACCGAGTTTGATGCAGGCACCTTGTCGACCCGTGAAACCAACTTGAATATCGATGCGTCGCGCTATTTCAACTTTGCAAACGACTCAGAGATCCTCTTTGCCGCGGGTGTGTCATGGCGCAAGAATGGTTACCAAATTGAAGCGGGCGAGAGTGCTTCCTACATCAATGGCGGTTTTGATAATCGCGCCGCCGGCAGCCAGGGCTTCTCGGGCTTTACCCCAGAATCTGAAGTCGACGAGACCCGAGATAACACGGGCGTTTATGTCGAGCTTGAAAACCAGTTAACCGATGACTTTTACTGGGCGGCGGCGCTGCGTTACGAAAATTATTCAGACTTCGGCGACAACACTAGCTGGAAGCTAGCGGGCCGCTATGACTTTACCGACAACCTGGCATTGCGCGGAACCATCAACACAGGCTTTAGAGCGCCAAGCGTGCAGCAACTGTACTTCAGCAACATCTCTACCCTGTTTAACCCCGATCCTGTCACGGGTCAGTTGGTACCGACAGAATCGGGCACCTTTAACACCCTGTCACCCGTGACAAAAGGGTTAGGGATCAATGAGCTCGAGCCAGAATTATCACAATCTTTCAGTCTAGGTCTGGTCTATCGCAATGATGCGGGCCTGGCACTGACCTTGGACGCCTATCAGATCTCTATCGATGACCGTATCATCTTGTCGAGCTCAGTCACGCCCGATGATTCACCTGCGGTCGCAGAGGCCTTGGCCGGCACCAATGCCGAATCGGCACGCTTCTTCATCAACGCCGTCGATACCCGTACCCGAGGCGTCGATCTAGTAATAAGCCAGGATTTCGATATCGGCGCTTGGGGCGATCTGCAAGCCAACCTGGCCTATGCCTATAACAAAACGGAAATTGAAGACATTCATTTCCCGCAGGTGTTAGACGGCGTAGGTAAAGAACTCTTCGATCGTATCGAACAAACCCGTATGACCGCGGCCACGCCAAACAACACAGGCAACCTGGGGCTCACCCATAGGCTTGGCGACTTCAAGACCAACATTCGTCTAAGCTACTTCGGCGATTACACTGTGGGTTATTCCTCTGGCGATGTCACTTATAGCGACCAATGGGTAATGGATTTGTCGGTGCAATATGCGGCAACTGAGGCGCTAAGCTTTACCGCCGGGGCGCAAAACCTGTTTGATGTCTACCCGGAGAAGCGTCCGGACAGCAATAACTTCAATGGTATCTTCGTCTATCCACTAACCAATACGCCATTTGGCTTTAATGGTGGTTACGTCTTCTTAGAAGCCAAATATACCTACTAACCCCCGTAGGTTTATCACACTAAAACAGGCCATTTATGGCCTGTTTTTTTATTTAGCCACACATAGATGCATACTAGGGACAGCTTAAGCAACTTGTTCACATTGGTGCCCTATGTGAGAATCGACAGCAGGCATTTGAGGGAAGAATATGACACAAGCACCAGATAACTCGACCACGGCTAAGACGGCTCTTGATGACGCGAGTGACGAAATAAAACTCGCCGTAGACCTTATTTATCTTCTAGAGAGTCATGAGATTGAGCCAGATGTGGCGCTGGCGGCTTTAGAGATAGTAAAGCAGGATCTACAGAGAAAACTGAGCAAAGGAAATTGAGCAAAGAAGTTTGAGCAAAGCAATTTGAATAACAAAAGTTGAGCAAGGCTAACAGTTCGCGCCTTACATTCAGGGTATCAGGCATTCACTTGCGGCTCATTCATTACTCCAACTCATTGCTCTCTTTCATTACGCCCATCTATTGCTAATGAATTAACCATAAAAAAACGCAGCCTAGGCTGCGTTTTTAGTGTTACTCAGGGAGTTGTTTAGAAGATCACTGTCTGCTCGGCAGTACAGGTAGAAGTACCTTCGTCACAAGCCTTATAAACGTAAGTTCCGCCACCCTTAGTGTTGATGGTGTCAGTGTAGGTGCTGCTCGCCGAAGTGGTCGCAAGCTTGCTGCCATCACGGTAAACATCTACGTTTGCACCAGCGGCACCAGAGAAGGTCAGATCCACTGTCTTAACGCCCTTGTTCTTGTAGCCGTTGGCCGACAGAGTGAAATCACCACCAGTGTTTCCGCCACCATTGTCTCCACCACCATTGTCGCCACCGGCACAGCCGTTAGCGGTCAGGTAAGCATCGGCAGCCGCAGCCTGAACGATACCGTAACCGAAGTACTCATCTTTACCCGGTGCACCGCTGTCCATGGCAGTCGCTTTCAGCGCAGCACGGATCTCGCTACCTGTACACTGGTTGTGGTTAGACCAAACCAGCGCCGCAATACCAGATACCGCAGGCGTCGCCATAGAAGTACCACTCATGAAGCCGTAGTCGGCAGTACCGATATCTACAGTCGCAGTGCTCGCCGCTAGCAGCGCCGCACGATCTTCCTGTGCAGTGCCTACTGCTGGGATAGAGGTAGTGTTGGTGTCACCTAGAGTGCCGTACAGCATGCCAGGCTCGTTGTTGATGATGATCGCACCGACACCACCCGAGTTTTCACAGTTAGCGACCTTGTCGTGGAAAGAGATCACGCCGCGGTCGATCACACAGATGTTACCGTTAGCGCCAGCATCGGTCGCTTCGGCAGTGCCCATGTAATAGGTGTTGCCTGAAACTGTGCCTGAGTTTTCCATCGCGCTGCTGGCAAATGAAGCGCCATCTGCACTCAAGTTAGACGCAGTCGCCATGCCTGCTGGGTAAGTTGATAGTGTGTCTACACCACCGGCAGTCACTTCCACACAGATAGTCTCGTCTGAAGTCGCCTTAGGACCACGACCCGAAGTACAAGATGGGAACTGAGAGAAATCGGCGATGTTGTTGTTTGCATCGTTCGCGCCCACCATCATGACCGATGGGTAACCCGCTGGGTATGAACGTACGTTGTTACCATCGTTACCCGCAGCGGCGACCACCAGACCGCCTGCATCGACGAAGGCTTGGAAAGCGTTAGATTCGGTAGAGTTAGCTCCGCCGCCACCTAAGCTCATGCTGATGATGTTGGCGCCGGCCGCGCTACACAGGTTAGTGGCATGGGCCAGATCAGATGAGTAACCCCATCCTTCAGCGTTGAATACCTTGATGATGTGCATGTCGACGCCAGGCGCCATACCGATCACACCGACGTTGTTGTCGGCTGCACCGATAGTACCGGCAACGTGAGTACCGTGTGGGCCGCCGTTGACGTTCCAGCTACCTGTACCCGAATCGTTGTCACCAGTGATCTTGTTCCATTCGAAATCTGGGTTAGACGCGTCAAGACCCGAGTCGATGATACACACCTTCATGCCCGCTGCGGCGTTGAAAGTCAGCTGGTTAGCCTGTGATTGATACACAGCGTAAGGTGTTACCTGCTGCGTCATTGGGTTGCCCGCATCATCGCTAAAGCTCATCAGATGACGACGCTGGTCCGCCTCGACTAATTTAACGTGTGGGTTGTTTAACAGTCCCTTGACCTGGGCCAGATCTTTGCCCGCAAAGGTTGCAGCGATAAAGCCTTCACCATCTACATGGATCTGTGCGCCTAACTGCTTAGCCAGTGCCTTAACGACACCCTTACTGCCATTGTCTACCTGGATGATGTAACGATCATCATCGGCAAATGCCTGAGTTGATAGGCCAACACTTAATGCCATTACCGCACTTGCCAACTTAGTTAACTTCATAGAGGTCTCTCCATTATATTTATTTTGTTAAGAGTCTTTTTATTAGAACTTCCCTGAATAGCAAATGCCGCGGTATATCTCTCTTCAATTGCGACCTGATTTGGCATTTACTACCACACAACAAGGCACAAGCTATCACACCAACTTGATAGCAACAAGGTGTTAACAAAAAATAAACATATGTTGCACGGGCGTACATTTTATTCGGAGTGGAATTCGCTGGCAGGCTTATCGCGCCGCCAGACAAGACGCTTTGCGATCAGACAAGAGGCTTTGCGCTCATCAGACAAGAGGCTTTGCGCTCATCAGACAAGACGCTTTGCAATACAGATCGCGGCTTGTCAGCTGGTAAAAGCGCTGTTGCAACGCGCCAAGGCTGGTATACTAGGGCCTCATTTGCCACTATTGACGACATTGACGATGACAGACAACGCCACGCCAGCAAACCAAGCAGTAGACTTCTCGGCCATCAACAAGAGCACGGCCGCCTCCTTTAACGAGCAGAAGAATCTGATCAAGCGGCTATTTAAGGGCAACAGAGTCGATTGCCAAAAATGTAAACAACCACTGCAGCTGATCGTGCCCACCGAGAAGGCGCAAACAGGCCATTACGGCGTGTTTTGTAAGAAGGGTTGTACGGATATCGAGCTGGAAATCGATCTGCTTTAACTTTTAACGACCTAGATCAAGCAACCCATTAAACACCGGGAATGTCGATACAACCGCCATTCCCGGTGACGAGTCTCCCCTTTGAAACTCAGTCAACGCCTCTCTCACCTGCAGGACATGGTCGATGACCACTACGCCCATATCTGGGACTGCTGCTGCGATCACGGCCTGCTCGGCGCCGCCCTGCTAAAGAAGCAGGTGGCCGGTACCCTGCATTTTGTCGACATAGTGCCTGGCATCATGCAGACCCTGCAGGGCAAACTCGAGCGCTTCTTCCCACTAAATCAAGATGTCACCAGCCCTCAATGGCGGGTGCACTGCATAGATGTGGCCAAGCTACCGCTGGCGGACTTTCCGAGCAACACGCCTCAGCTGGTGATCATCGCTGGGGTTGGCGGCGAGCTGACCGGCGAGCTGGTCAGCGCGATTCAAGCCAGCGCCGACGCCTTCGGGCAAAGCATAGAGTTTCTCCTCTGCCCCGTGCATCACACCTATCAGCTCAGAGACAGGCTAAGTGCCATGGGGATCAATCTGGTCGATGAGAAACTCATCAGCGAGAACAGGCGCTGCTACGAGCTTTTGCATGTGGCGCGCCGGGGCGAGCGTCCCATCACGGCAATTGGCGACAGCCTCTGGTCACAGGCGCCGTTTGAGTTGCAGCAGGCCTACCTAAGGCGCCTTTTGAAACACTATCATCAGGTGGTCAGAGGCAGTAAGCAAGAGCAGAAACCGCTGCTCGAGCGCGCCATCTCAGATTATCAGGCGCAGCTGGACCTGCTTAGCGCCTAGCCTGTTGTCTTTGGCATTCCTTTTTCATCTTCAAGTGAGTCACTTATGCGCCTGCTGAAATCCACTATCCATCCCGACCTTAACGCCGCCACGCCAGAGGAGGTAACCGGACAGGGCTTCATCCGCCGCGCGGCGCGCGCCATAGTACTTAGGGGTAGCCAAATATTGATGCTCTACACGGCGCGGTATCACGACTACAGCATTCCCGGTGGCGGCGTGGATGAGGGCGAAGATATTCGCCAGGCGCTGCTGAGAGAGCTGGAAGAGGAAACCGGCGCCCATACTATCGAGATCTTGAGTGAGTTCGGCCGCTACCAGGAGTTTCGTCCCTGGTATAAACCCGGATTCGACTTCGTGCAGATGGAGTCTTACTGCTTTGTCTGCGAAATTGGTGAGGAGCTGGGCGACACCAGGCTTGAGAGCCATGAGCTACAAAACGGCATGCACCCGGTCTGGATAGAGATTCATGAGGCGATCGCCCACAATGAACACACCATGGCCCATAGCGACAAGAAGGGATTGTCTATCGAGCGTGAGACCTATCTGCTACGGCTGATCCGCGATGAGCTGCTCACGAGCTGAACGGCTCACGAATTAAAATCATCTCAAGATAAACGACCCGTAAATCCACAAAAAAAGAGCGCCGCAGCGCTCTTTTTAATTCCTAGCAATAGGTATTAACGGCTGTATTCACAGGCGATCTGCGCCGCCAACTTGGCGTTGTTAAACACCAGCTGGATGTTGGCGGCCAGGCTACTGCCTTCGGTCTTCTCGGCCACCTTGGCCAACAAGAAAGGCGTCGAGGCCTTACCCGAGATCCCCTTGGCATCCATCTCGGCCACCGCATCTTTAATCACCTGATCGATCATCGCCTTATCCAGGGCGTAGTCGGCAGGAATAGGATTAGCCACAACCACGCCGCCCTTGAGGCCCATCTGCCACTTGGCCGTCATGGCATCGGCCACCTGCTTAGGGGTGTCCAGACGATAGTCGACACCAAAATCGCTCTCACGAGTGTAGAAGGCGGGTAGCGTCTCGGTTTCATAACCGACGACTGGCACACCTTGAGTCTCTAAGTACTCCAGCGTCAGGCCGATATCCAGAATCGACTTGGCACCGGCGCAGACCACGGCCACGTCGGTATTAGCCAGCTCCTGCAGGTCGGCAGAGATATCGAAAGTCTGCTGGGCACCGCGATGCACGCCGCCGATACCGCCGGTCGCAAACACCTTGATGCCCGCCATCGCCGCCAAAATCATGGTCGACGCAACCGTGGTCGCGCCATCGGCCTGCTTAGCCACGATGAAGGGGATGTCGCGTCGGCTGGTCTTGATCACCGCCTGACCCGCCTTACCCAGATACTCGATCTCATCGTGGGTCATGCCCACCTTGAGGCGTCCCTTGAGGATGGCGATGGTCGCAGGTACCGCGCCGTTATCACGGATGATCTGCTCCACCTTGAGAGCCGTCTCGACGTTTTGCGGGTAAGGCATACCGTGAGAGATGATGGTCGATTCCAGTGCCACCACGGGACGACCAGCTTCCAATGCCGCTTTCACTTCTGGGTTGATATCTAGGTACTGCGCTAACATAGAGACTCCTTGATAACTCGGTTAACTGATATTTCAGACATATTTGGGTTAATCGTTGCCAGATCCGACAGGGCGACTACCGCCGCCGCCATGGCAAACTCGGTCGACTGACGGGTCGACCAGCCTTGAATAAAGCCGTGGGCCAGGCCCGCCAGGAAGGCATCGCCGGCGCCGTTGGCGTTGACCATCTCCACCGGAATGGCCGGAATATGGGCCTGCTCCTCACCATCGCTGTAGAAGACACCGTCGATGCCCAGGCTCAGGAAGACGCGCTTAACCCCCTGCTCGTGGAACCAGTTCGCCAGCACTGGCAGCTCACCATAGTTGGCGATCGAGATCCCCGAGAGCTGCTCGGCCTCTTTGAGGTTCGGCTTGAGGGTGTGGACGGCGCCGAGATAGGGCTTAATCTTCTCTGCCTTGGCGCAGGAGACGGTGTCGACAAACAGCGGAATGTCGGCGAAGTTGCTCAGCAGGTAGGCCAAGGCGGCCTCGGACAGGTTGGCATCGATAATCGCCAGGCTGGCGCGCTTGAGCATCTCCTGCTGACTCTTGAGCTGCTCGACCCCGAGACGCTCCAGAATCGCCATGTCGTTGATCGCCACATGCATGTCGCTGTCACCATCGAGCACAGAGAGATAGGTGGAGGTCACGCCATCGCTCAGCTGCAAGCTGGGTTTCATGTCTATGCCGGCGCGCTGACAGTGCTCGACGATCTGCTGGCCGTAGGCATCTTTGCCAACTGCGGTCATCAGGCGGGTATCCGACCCCAAGCGGGCCAGGTTCTCGGCGATGTTACGCCCCACCCCACCTGGGCTGCAGCTGACGCTCCCCGGATTGGAATCCCCCACCCGCAGGCTAGACGCCGGACGACCGAGAATATCCATGTTGGCGCCGCCAATCACCATGGCATACTTGGCTTCGGCCAGGATATAGCCCTTACCACGAATCACCCCCTTGTTGGTGAGATTCATGATATGCCCCGCCACGGCGGAGCGGCTGATCCCTAAACGGTCGGCCAGCTCCTGCTGAGGGATCAAAGGGTCTTGCTTGAGTAGTGCTAAGATTTCTAATTCACGTTCCGTCATTTAGGCGATCTCACTAAGCATGGGTAGTGTGTGCATGGGTACTGTCTGGCTATGCAAAGCTATAGCAAGCAAATACCAAAACACAAACAAATGTTTGTATTCCAAACTTTTGTTTTACGTTAATCGATTTCGCCAGCGAGCGCAAGGTAAACAAAATCGGAATCAAGTGGTTATGTGAGGTGCACCACACAGCCCTGCTAGCTATTTCCCAATCGGAGAGGCACTTCGGCGTCAGCAAGCACTAACTTTCGAGCATAAAAAAAGCGCCAGATTGGCGCTGATTAAACGACGGGCTGAGCAGTCTAACGCTTGTGATACTTAGTGATCAGGCGATCCAACTGATTGCCGAAGGCCTGCTTCTCGCTCTGGCCTATGGCCGCCGGGCCGCCGGTCTGCACGCCGCTGGCACGCATGGTGTCCATAAAGTCGCGCATGTTGAGAATAGACTTGATGTTATGCTCGGTATACAGCTCGCCTCTGGGATTCAGCGCTAGGGCGCCCTTGTCGATCACCTCCGAGGCCAGTGGAATATCGGCAGTGATCACCAGATCGCCAGGCGCCGCGCGCCGCACTATCTCATTGTCGGCCACGTCAAACCCAGAAGAGACTGTCACCAGCTGAATAAAACGCGATGGCGGGATCCGCATGGCGTGGTTGGCCACTAAGGTCACGGCAATCTCGGCGCGATCGGCGGCGCGAAACAGTATCTCTTTAATCACGCCTGGGCAGGCATCGGCATCGACCCAAATTTTCATCTCTTCTTCCTGTCATCACAGTCAATCATGGCTGCGAGCACTATAGCATAGCTCTCGCGCTTTATAACGAGTGACCTTACCCCTTAGCAAGCGGCATTAACACTCCGGGGATCTCTTATGGTAATTTATTCAATACATTGATTTTAAATAGATAGATTTTAAGTAGATAGATTATGACCACATCTGCCACCAAGGAAGCGCTTTTCAGCCCGGACTGTCTCGAGTTTCTCGCTAAGTTGGCCAGCAACAACGAGCGTGACTGGTTCAAGGCCCACCAGGCCGAGTATGAGGCCAAGGTTCGCACCCCGGCGCTTAACTTTATCGGCGCCATGGCGCCCCATATCCAGCAGCTCTCGCCGCGCCTCACGGCCGTGCCCAAGAAGGTCGGCGGCAGCCTGATGCGCCCCCAGCGCGATGCCCGTTTCAGCAGCGATAAGACTCCCTACAAGGTCAACGTGGGCATTCAGTTTCGCCATTTTCAGGGCAAAGATGTGCACGCTCCCGGGCTCTATCTGCATATCGCCAACGACGGCTGCTTTCTCGGCGCCGGGATCTGGCACCCTGACAGCAAGGCGCTGAGCCAGATCCGCAGCTGCATAGACGATAACCCCAACGCCTACAAACAGGCGCTCAAGCAGCTAAGCGTCACCGGATTTGCCATGGAGGGTGACAGCCTGCAGCGTCCGCCCAAGGGCTATGACAAGCATCACCCCATGTTAGACGAGCTCAAGCGTAAGGACTTTATCGCCATCAAGCCGCTCGACACCCAGCAGTTGTTTGCCAAAGATTTCGATACCTGGTGCGCCGAACAATTTAACCAGGTCAACAAACTCATGGGCTACCTCTGTTTCGCCCTGGATCTTAATTATTAAAAAGGATTTTTGATGTTTAACCGTAGACAAAACAAGCCGCTAAACTCACGTCTGAGCCAGCGCCTGAACATGTTCAATCGCCTTAAATTTATCGCGCCGCTTGTGGTGGTATTGCCCCTTGCCGGTGGCCTCTCTGGCTGCACCAACCCCAACACCCCGGCGGGGGAAGAGGGCTATGTGTTTGAGAAGCCGCGCATCTTTGGCGCAGGCGGTTATCGCGGCACCCTCATAGGCCCCAGCAACTATGGTGTCTCCCTGTGGCGCAACGAGGTGATTAACATCGATATGCGTCCCAACACCTACACGGAAAACTTTAAGATCCTCGCCAAGGACGACCTCAACATCAGCTTTAACTTCCACGCGGTGATCGCCATCAAGTCGGGCACGGTGAAAGAGGTGGTGGAAAAATATGGCGCCGAGAACTGGTATGTGCGTTTCGTGCGCGAGACCTTCCGCACCTATGTGCGCGACGAAGTGCAACGCTATGACAGCGTGGCGCTCAAGGAGAACCGCTCGGAGATCGCCCAGGCGGTGTCGGTCAAGCTCAAGGACTACCTCAAGACATCGCCCTTTCAGCTCAACAATGTGATCGTGGGTAATATCAACTATCCCGACATAGTCGCCATCGCGGTCGAGAAGAAGCTCGCCGCCCAGCAGCTGTTGTCGGAAAAAGAGACCCAGAAGGAGATCGCCCAGAAGGATGCGGAGATCCGTATCGAAGAGGCCAAGGGTATCGCCCAGGCGCAGAAGATCATCAACGAGACCCTGACCCCCAACTATCTGCAGCACGAGGCGATTAACGCCCAGCTTAAGATGGCCGACTCGCCCAACCACACTACCGTCTACATTCCGGTCGGCACCAACGGCATCCCCCTGATCAAGGGCGCCAAATAGCAGTAACTGAACCCAAAAAGCCTGTCGTCCTTTAGGCGACAGGCACTAGAAGCGTCAGCGATAAAGCATTAGTGAGGCCTTGATTCGCGTGCCTTAAACAAACTAGTTAGCGAGCAACTTAAGCTAACCACTCACAGCTAGCGATTTAAGATAACCCATAAGCACCTCACGGGCCTGAGCGATACGCGCCTGCTGCCTCGCCTTGCCCAGCACACGTATTCCCTGCATCTGCATCACCAGAAAGCTTGCCAGCTGCGTACATTGGACACCTGCCAACAACTCACCGCGTTGCTGCGCCCCTTGCAGCACCCGCTCGAAGGTCTGATGCAGCTCGTCAAACAGGCGAGTACAGATTCCCTGCACCACCTCATCGCTTAGGTATTTTTCCAGCACGGCATTTTGCAAGAAACAGCCGAAGGGCTGGTTAGACTGCCTGACGATAAACTCCTCCAGATAGGTCACCAACTCATCTAAACCTGCCGTCTCGGCAAACAGGGGCGTGAGATTGGGCATGGCATGGTTATCGAAGTAGTAGGCCAGCGCCTCACGATACAGGCTCAGCTTGTCACCGAAGCTGTTATACAGGCTAAAGCGGTTAATCTTAAGGTGATCCACCAGATCCGCCACCGAGGTGTCGGCATAGCCTTTCTGCCAGAAGAGCTCCATCGCCTCTACCAGCTTCTCCTGCCTATCAAAATTACAACTTCTCGCCATAGATGATTTTGCTCAATATTAGTCAAAAGTGTTCGCAACAAGTTTCTTGACCGAACGTTCAGTTATGAATTAGATTCTATTCTAAACGAGCGTTCAGTTAAAGCAAAAACCTTCAACTGCGGCCACCACAACAACTTCCACAAGAGTCAGAGAGGGATAGATGAAACTCTACGAATTAGCCATGACCCCCAGCGCCAGACGCGTCAATATCTTCCTTAAGGAACTTGGTCTAAACGAACAAGAGATAGGTCTTGAGCGTGAGAGCCTCAACCTGCGCGCCGGTGACAACCTGAGTGATGAGTTCAAGGCCATCAGCATCAACGGCCGCATCCCGGTGCTGGAACTCGACGACGGTCAGACCCTGTGTGAATCTGTGGCCATCTGCCGCTATTTCGATGAAATCACTGCGCCAGAACACTCGCTGTTTGGCAACACGCCGCTGGAGAAGGCTCAGGTTGAGATGTGGCAGCGGATCTGTGAACTGCAAGGCCTGTTCGTCGCCTTCCAAGCCTTTAGAAACATCACCAAGGTGTATGAAGACAGAGAGCGCTGCGTCGAGGCCTGGGGCCAAGAGTCCCGCCAGCGCGTGATAGAGTTTCTGCCGACGCTAGAGAAGCAGCTTAGCCAGCAACCCTTTATCGCCGGACAGAATTTTTCCATCGCCGACATCACCGCCTACGTGATGATGAGCTTCATCAAACACCTGGAGATCACCCCAAGTGACGACCAGCCCCACCTCACCGCCTGGCTAAACAAGATGGAACAACGCCCCGCCATCATAGCCGTCAACGGCTAACACAGCATCACTCCTAAAGGGCTAAAACAAACAAGGCGAGCCCAAGCCAAAGCTCAAGCTCGCACTCTATTAACGCCCGGCTCAGCCGTTAGTTGCCGGAGGTCGGTTGCAGCCGCTTGTTATCTCTTAATCTAAAATACTCTTTCTCAGAGTACTTGCTAAATCATCGGCTTCTGACATAAGCCGAAATATTTCTTTTTTCTTTTTAAGAAACTCATCATACTCTTTTGATGATTTCTCACGTAATCTTGCCAAATCAATCTCTATTGCAAATTCGTTCTGGTAACTTTTTAGTAGTAGGATAAGCTCATCTTTATTTTTGGTTATTCTGTTTGATTCTCGAATAAAACGATCGAACTCTTTACTACCTTTCTTTGAGTTACACTCTTTGCAGCATGGAACAAGATTACCAATTTGATGACCAAACCCACGTAACTCACCATTTTTTACTAAACCTAGTAAATGATCCCACGTCTCAGCCTCTGAATCGCAGAAAACACAGAGTAAATCACTATCTGGAAGTTGCCCCAAAAATGACAGTGCCTGTTTCATTTTCTCTTCTGAATAGTCATCACTGGGTGCGATAGCTGAAGCGAAAGCATGATTAATTGTCGTACGTCTTTTGCTATAAACAGAGTAAGTTTTTAAGTAACGTTTTATATCTTCTTTTTTCAATTCACTAAACTCTCAAAGGAGATAACGCCCTGTTAACAAGCTAAATATAGTTGCTAAAACAAGCGACGAATGAGCAAAAGGTCAACTGCACTTTGTCCTTGATAAACAGTCCATTAGGTAAAGGATACGCCAAAACAATTTCGAATGTCAGACTCTAGCCGCTGACCGTCAAAATTTTTATTTGCACGCTGATTAAGTATACGCACAGATTCGATAATGTTACCGATTAGTAATTTGATCCTTTGTTCGTCACTACCGCTGCAAAATTCATCATAATCAATGCGCAAACGGAAGTCAGTTGAGTGTGATTTTCTTTTAAAAAGTTTCCGTTCTTTATGCCAACCAGCAGCCTCCATTTCATCGGATAGTTTTACGATTATTGGAATAATATTTAGCTCAGCCACTTCATTTCCGTAGTTTTCTACCTCAAAAATTGGAGTCAACTTTTCAGTAACGTAGTCGCTAGCAACTTGAAACTTTTTATCGATTTGGTCTTGTGGCTTTGTTCCATCAATTTCACCACTTAAGAAGAATTTCACGACAATTCCTTTTGAGTTACCTAACGCTGCGTTAAGGGATGAATGCCGCCCAAACCAACCTTCCGCAAACCACTTTCACCACCAAAAACCACCGCATACCAAAAATGCCACGCGGCATGAATCCCTCTTAAACGCCTTGTTAAGTGTTTCTGCCCACTTGCTTGATACGGGAAGAGTTCAACTGTTTATTAAGCAACCTAATCTCTAGCTCCGTTTTTTCCTTTTGCTTCATTAAAAGCTCATCTTGTAGCGGTTGAATTTTTTTATGCCAGCGATAAAACCCAAAAGCCAACAAAAATAATGACAAAGCTAGAAAGAAGCCAATAGCACTCATATAGGTTTTCTTGTCCGAAGTATCTATCAATTCCTTTGCTTCTAAAACTTCTTTTCGAGCCGATTGCTCTGGCGTTAGTTTAGATAAGGAAGACAATACCTTAAGCTCTACATAGCGAGCATGAGAGTTAGCTTGAAATGTAGAGTAAACGAATAGAAAAAGTGCCATAGTTGAAACTAAAAGTACAAGTCCAAACGTAGCATAGAACTTATATATATTATCTGTAGGAATGGATATCCTTGATTGCAAAATTTTCTCCTTACACTTAACGCCCGCAACAGCGGAATATTTGGAGTGGATTGTTTTGTGGTAGCGTAGCGTTAAACCACAAAACAAGGAACGGAAAATATTTCCGGCTGATTGCGTTTGTTAGCCTTCTGCATCGTCATTGAAGCCTTTAAATTTATAAAAGCTCTGCAATGGTACTTTTTCTACGCCAATTCCCTTTGCAAAACATGTGTCTACAATAATATCAATATCGATAAGCACAATCGACCTTTGGTTTTGGCTCGGCTCAGCCTCTTTAATGGCTTCAGAAGAAAAGCTGTTAGATGTGACGATTACTCCTGTATCAGTATCCCCTTTTAAACCTCTTAGGCGCTGAACTTCCTCGGGGCCAACTTTCTTTACTTTCCAGTGCTTTGCAGAAACTATCGTTTTACTGCTAACCAGTCCACGTTTGTATGCACATTCTGCGTCCTTGCCACCATCCCTTGTTCTCTTGGTAATCTGAATGGAAGAAAACCCTAAGGCATCCAAAATTTGCTCAAGAAAGTTATCTTCAAATTCTTGCCAAGGAAGATTTGATATGGCGTTTCTAAGCTTCGATTTTGCATCTGAGTTCGCCTTTTCAATAATTTCTGGAATTGATTTTTGATAGTCCTCTGTAATAGCTTTTATAGATTTAACTGATTCATTTTTTTCTCTTATCGAAATGTAACCGCGATCTTCCGTGCCATCACCTGAGTGGTTAAATCGAGGTGTTTGTCCTCTAGCATCTTTAGACTGATTATCCCACCTCACGACTGTCGTAACGGCTGAGGGGTGTAAATCTGGCGCATCTTCCTCTTCTGATAGTTTTGCCAAGATGCCGGCGACTTTCATCCGTCTAGCGCCATCCTCTTCGAGAATTCTAAAAATTCTGTCTGCTCTAGTAGTCATTTAGTTATTTCCTAGAATTGTGTGACTGGCTAACAACTTATTAGTGAGACCTTGCAAGGTACGCTACCTTGTAAGGTAGGAGACCAAGCATGTAAATAAGTGGGGGCAGAGTAATCTTATAAAGGAGCTGATTGGCGCATCTGGTTGGCTTTTTCATTCCCTGAATGGCGTAATCGATGTTTGATTCGAGTTGGCCTAGCTCTGTCCTTAATTGGTGATACTTTAATCTATCTCGTCAGGGCTATACAACATGCTAGGTCACATTTAATCAAAGATTTATCTCTAAAAAATAATGAGTTGAACCTATTCGAACCCGAACACCTCCAATCGAAGAAGCGTTGAGATACGGGTGTAAACAAGGTTTTGGCCTTCGAAATCATGGATGATTTCGCAGAGCATCCATGGATGGACTTGCTGCGCGCCAAAAACGTGTTTGCACATCCCTCGCCGGGCAGGCGATAAGTTACAGTGAAGGTTTGACCTTCAAACCCACTTAACAGATGAACATACCGTCAAACGCTACTTAAGCAACAAGGAATTGCCAATCCCTTACCTTTACTCCCCCAAGCTCAGCGTCTGCGATATCACCTCATGTATCTTAAGGTGCAGTGGAGAGTTGCGTCTGGTCTGGGCGAGATAACCATTCACCCTTAGCTGGCGATAATCGGGATTGACTGGCGGCAACTCATAGGTGGTGAGTCCAGGATAGAGGCCGCTGGTCTGCTTGGCCGCAAACAGGATGGCATCGCTCCGCTGCATGGCATGGGCGGCAATCTGCTGGCATTGGGTTCGCAGTGCAATATTGGCCCGAAAGCCGAGCCGCGCATACAACTCGGCCAGATGATTGCGGTATTCGTTTACCCCGGGGATCACCAGCTGAATCAACTGCAGATGATTAATATCGGCCCACTCGCTGCTATGTGACAATACTGGGTGATCTTCCCTGGCGATAATCGCCATCTCGAGATCGCAGAGCGCCCTCCCGCAGAGACTCTGAGGCAGGGGAACCGCTTCGAGCTCAATACCATAGTCGATATCGCCGCTGTTGAGCAGCTCAGTGCTGGTAGGATGCCATTGCTCGATACGCAGGTGGGCCTCGGGAAACGTTTCCCGCAGGGCATCGTGCAGCTCACAACCGAAGATCTCAAGCAGGTAGCCATTGGCGATGATCTTCAGGGTGCCTTGATAGGTGGCCGGCTCGAAGGAGTGGTACTCGAGAAGCACCTGAGACACGGGCGACAACATCTGATCGACGGCATCGGCCAGACGGATTGCCAGCTCCGAAGGCTCGACCCCGTGAGCCTTACGCACGAAGAGCTGATCGCCAAACACCTCCCGCAGCTTAGCCATGCCCCGACTCACGCTGGTTTGCGAGACGTTGAGCCGCTCGGCTGCCTGATGGGTATTGCCGGTTTCCACTATGGCCTTGAGCATCCTGAGCAGGTTTAAATCCAGTTGTTCCAGTAGATTCTGCATCGCCACACCAACTCTTTGTTATGTGAATGTTCATTATTGAATTTCTCTAATTCATACCCCTAAGTCAAGCCGGGCTTTATCTTGTGCCACAGCAATATTTCAAGGTGGGATCAAGATGAAAAAAACCATGCTAGGCCTGAGCCTGGCCTTAGCACTTTTAGCGCCCAGTGACGCCGAGGCGGTGGCCTTTCCCGAGATCACCCTGTTCAAGGGTGGGCCAGGGGTAGACTCGGAGCGCCTATGGTCACAGACCAAATTTATGTTTGGTCTGGGGGTTGGCGTGGCGGGCGGCCTCTATCTGTTGCCTGAGTCTGTGACCAATTGGGACAAGTCGGCACTCGGCAAGGGTGGCCTGGCCAAGAAATGGTGGGAAAACGTCTCAACAGGCCCCGTGTGGGACGACGACCATTGGCTGATCAACTATGTCGGCCATCCCTACTTCGGTGGCGTTTACTATCAGGTGGCCCGTAAGAGTGGTTATGACCAGTTCAACGCCTTCCTGTATACGGCCTTGATGAGCACCTTTTACTGGGAGTATGGCGTCGAGGCCTTTGCCGAGGTGCCCTCGATTCAAGATCTGATCGTCACCCCCATAGGTGGCTGGCTATACGGCGAGTGGGCTTTTCATAAAGAGCAAGAGATCCGCGCCAACGATGGCCTGGTGTTTGGCTCGCAGACCATGGGCGACATCGCGCTGTTCATGCTAGACCCCGTCGACTCCCTGGCCCGGGGGTTCAACAACTGGGTGGGAAGCGACTTCATCAAGACAGACGTCACCCTGCACCTGTCCAACCCGGGGCAACTGCCCACCAGCGTCAGGATGGAAGACACCTACATTGGCCTGCAATTTCACATGAAATTTTAAGCGCCATTTTCAGAGACATTTAAAGAGAAGAGAATGAAACAGATTGCTTTACTCCTGTTGGGGCTCTCGCCCCTTCTGGCTCAGGCCGAGGTGCTTACGGTCGATGAAGAGGCCCACCAATGGGGCCTGGCCATGGGGATCCGTAGCGCCGAGGTACCTTTCTCTGGCGCAGACTGGGTTTCGGATGTGGTCCCCCTGATCCAATATGAGGGGAAATATGGCTATCTGCGCGGCCTGCAGGCGGGCGCCTACCTGTGGCAGGACGAATCCCGGGGGCTTAGCGCAGAAGTACATGGTCGCTTTCGCTTCGTCGATCTGCCTAAGGGGCTGCAAAATCAGCTCCAGGCCGACAGTTTTGACGCTGGGCTTAAGCTCAACTGGAGCCAGGATGCCTGGCAGTTTCATGTGGCGGCGCTGGCCGACAATGATGGCAGGAGCTATCTCAATAGCGGCCTGAGTTACGATTGGCAGCATGACAGGCTGGAGCTCACCCCCTATCTAGAACTGGATTGGCAGAGCCGACGCTTCAACCAACATTACTATGGCTTTGATCAGCTATCGCCTGGCTCGGGTACCAGCATCAGCGGCGGCGTGCGCGGCCGCTGGCACCTGGCCGATAACCTCTATCTGCTGGCTCATGGTGGTGTGTCGCGACTACCGAGCAAGCTGCATGACCTCCCCTGGATAGACAGCCACTATCAGATGGAGACCTTTGTGGGCGTCGGCCTCTTCGCCCCGCCCAAGCGCCGTGGTCACATGGCCGATGGCGACGCCTTCGTGCGCCTCGCCCATGGCTGGGCAACGCCATCCAACCTGGGGGACATTCTTGCCGGTAATGCCAGAAGCGATAGCTATAACAACCAGATGAGTTCGGTCTTTGTCGGTAACCAACTGACAGATAAGCTGTTTGGTCTCCCCTTGTCGCTCTACTTCACCCCAGGGCTGGTCGCCCATCATGGCAGCCAAGTGCAATCCAGCACCTTCGAAGCCGTGGCGGCGGTAAAGCTATTCTGGACCTTCGAGCTAGGCCCAAGATGGCGTTTTGGCGTTGCCGAAGGGTTATCCTACATAGGCGATGTAACCTATATCGAGGGCAGCGAACTGGAAGCCAAGGGCTATCGACCATCGAGGCTATTGAATTACCTCGACTTTTCATTAGAGGTGAATGTCGGCGATCTGCTAAAAGCGCCGTCGCTCTCGCCCCTGTGGCTCGGCTACAGCATCCATCACCGCAGCGGCATATTTGAGAGCAGCTCCATGTTTGGCCGTATCAAAGGCGGCAGTAACTATCAAAGCCTCACCCTGCAGTGGCACTTCTAGACTCATCCCAAGCGGCCAAGAGAATCTCCTGGCCGCTTTCTTTGCGTTACTAGGCAGCATCCCTTCCTCACCAGGCGTCACTCCTTCCTTGCTGGTTTATGCCAATCGCCACCGACCTAGTCACTCCCCATTAGGATTCCATTAGTCACCAGCCTGGCAGAGTGAGCCTGCCAATCAAGATTCGACCTGGTATTGTGATCTTCCTTAGCCCCCTTCTCCCCGATAGATCACCTCTAAGACAGCCTCGTCTAGATAAGTTTTTCTGGCCCCCGCTAAGCGCCGATTAAGCTCAAGCCACGCTTGATTAGGGCTCAGGATAGGACTTCTATATCACGTCGCTTATCAATTGATTGCAGCACATGCAGAGACACTTACAGGTGAAACCAGGCTCGCCACTAAGAGTATGCTGTTCGCGCCTGTAGCCGAGGTCGATAGGCAGACACTAGAACCACTGGCTCGAGTATTGGGAATGAAGAGTGTTAGGAATGAGAAGCAAGGAGTAAGGAGCAAGGAATAAGAAGTGCAGAGTGAGGGGGAAAGCTCCTAAGCCTCGACCATGACATGAGCCAGGCTCGAACTCACTCCGGCGAGATAAAAGCACGACTAGGTAGGAACTAGGTATGAGCTAGGTATGAGCTAGGTAAGAGTTAGATATGAGCTAGGTTAGATGTGAGCTAGATTAGGTGTGAGCCAGATTCGATATAAATCAGGCACCTGCGCAGAATCACAGATAAGACGAAAGCAAAGAATCACCTCCTGCGATGAGAGATGACCTATGTACCCTGAGCTGAACGGCAAACCAGAGTCCATCAGGCCAACATCATTCATCGCCTGAATCAGCCACTAGGAATCAGCCATTAGGAGTCAGCTATCAGGCGTTAGCTATCTGCAATTCTCCTTTAAAGGTTAACCACTAAGTAGAGGAGGCGTTTCGCGGGACGGTTAATGCCATTCAAATTAGGTAAATAGTAAGCCTGCCCCAGAGAGACGGGCGGCCTGGAATACTGGAGCAGAGGTAAGAAAGATGGCTTAGACGCTGGCGGTCTGAGTCAGCAGAAGATGACAGGGAAAGTAAAAGCAAAGCGCTACCATGTTAGAGAAACGAGAAAGCCCCTTAACTATTGCCACTAAATAAATGGGCTTAAGTTAAGGGGCTTAAGTTTAGCGCTTATGTTTAGTGCTGATGTTCAGCGCTTATGTTTAGCGCTTTGGCCCAACCCTTTTACGTTAGGCCATTGCTGAGCTAATGGCTTTTCGGCTTGTCATCCGGCAGCTCACAGCGAAAACTTGCGGCGCTGCGGTCATCGCCCTTGCCATCCCACACGGCAACCTGAGGGTATGCGCAAATTTTTCGGTTGCCCGTGACGCCCTGGCCAGGTGTAAACCAGTGTGCCACCATCTCTTGAGGCTTCTCCTGGCTATCTAGCCATTGATTGGCTTCGGCCATCCAGTCCACCATCCAGGGGCCCGCGCCGCCGGCGCAGTGATCCATACCCGGCAATAAGAAGAGAGCGACATCTTCCGCAGCCTTAGGATCATGCTTTATCACCTCTTGATAGTAGCTTCTGGTGCTGGCAGGTGTCACCGCCATATCGTGTAAGCCATTCCAAATAATGAGTTTTCCCCCCTGCTTTCTAAAGGCCGCCAGATCTGGACTAGTGGCGCTGATGTTGTTCGTCACCCACTGTCCATCTTCACGGATATTGTCGAAGTTATAACTCGCGGCGTCATACTCACCATCGAAGACGAAGTTGCTCATGATGCCATTGCCAAAGGCGTAACCAAAGCTCGGCGTAAGCGGTGGCTGCATATCAGGGTCTATCTGCACGCCCGACTGGAACTGGCTTAAGTCATTGACCGCCAAGCCACCCGCAAGCCACTTGTTGAACATGGCGACACCGGCACCTGGATAGAAACCTTCGGCGATGAGGTTACCCTGGCTGTCATACAGGCCGTTGAAAACCAGATCGAATACCTCAACCTGCTCCGGGGTTAAACACGCCTCATTGTTGCTTGCCGAGCACTGCAATACCTTGAGGTCCAACTGACAGTTCCAGGGCTCACTCAATACATTGGCGTCCAGGCCATCACGATTGCTGCACTGCTGGGCTACGGCACGATTGACTAACTCGATCTCTTTGTCGCCGACGATGGCATGATCTAAGTTGTTAGGGTCGGGAAACATCTTACGGGCAATCGCCGCATGTAACGCGCCCGCGCTCACCGCATAATCGTAGGCCGGCGAGCCCGCGACAATCACATCGTAGTCGGTCGGATAACGCTGAGCGGCGATCAGGCCCTCTCCACCGCCTCTAGAACAACCGAAGAAGAGGTTACGCTGGCTTTCCTGCTGATAATAATGCTGAATGAGCAGCTTGGCATTTTGGGTGGTGAGATGGGTCGCCCGGCCACCAAAATTGGTCAACCGCTCCTCTCTGTAGGGCGTGTTGGCCGCCCAGTTTGACTCGAGCGCATGGGCCCTGTGTCCCGAATCTGTGCCAGCGGTCGCATAGCCCTTATCTGAGGTGGCAAGATGAATCACGTCCACCACAGAGCCCACAAACCCACCGCCGCCGCTCTGGGCGAACATGCCGTTCCAATCATCGGGCAGCGAGACGGTAAAGTTAATCTCTCTTTCAATTACCCCGCTGACCAGGCAATGGGTATCGGTGCGCTCTACCTGGGTATAACGCACATTGTGAAGTATTGGCATAGCCTCTACGCTACACTCGCCCAGGCTAAACTGATGCTTGGCGTCGTTCGATAGCTGCGTCACGCCTGATTGTTCGGCGGCTTGAGTAATCTGAGGCGCTTGTGGCGTGTCGGCGCTGTTACATCCGGCTAGCACGGCAAGGGCCAGCAGACTCATGGCACTGACAGGAAGATTTTTTAAATTTACAAACATAGTGTTACCCGCTTTTTTATGGCTACCGATTAGGGTGGCTCACCAACAGAACTGATTTCTGAAACGAATTATCTCGGTAAAACTAAACCCGGGATATGAATTACAGAAATTCAGATCTGCAGTAGGCTAACGGCCTAGATTTGTCAGATAGGACTCACGGCCCAACAGCAGAGGCTATTGCCCTTCTTGCCATTCGGCGATCACCTCATTGGCGGCGCGAAACGCCTCAACCCCGGCTGGCATGCCGCAGTAGACGGTGGAATGCAGCAGCACCTCTTGGATCTCCTCGACGGTGCAGCCGTTACGCAGCGCGCCGCGTACATGGCCCTTGAGTTCGGTGGAGGCCTTGAGTGCGGCCAGGGTCGCTATGGTGATCAGGCTGCGGGTGCGTCTGTCGAGTCCCTCTCTGGCCCACACCTCGCCCCATGCGTTGCGGGTTACCAGCTCCTGCAGGGGCTGGGTAAAATCGCTGGCCGACGACAGCGCCCTGTCGACAAAACTATCGCCCATCACCTCGCGCCTGATGGCTAACCCTTGATCATACTTGGCCTTATCCATAGAGACTCCTTCTACGTCATGATTATAAACACTCGTTTAAAGTGCTTGTAAAACCGCCAAAGGTCAACCCCATTCCTGAGCCATCAGCCAGAGCTAAGAAGCATCAGCCATGAACCATAATCATGAACTTGAAGATGAGTAATGAGACTAAAGCAGCGAGGGTTAAAGCGGAGGCTTAAACAAACAATAGGAACAAGGTTAAGACTGCAAGGTTAAAGACAGATTAGGGTTCACCTAGTGAACACAAAGTGCAAGAGATAGCGAAGAGTTAGCTGTTGGCGATAAAGGCCAACAGGCTTGGGATAAAGGCTTCCCCCTCACTAAGGCCGCGGCGATAGACAGCTTCGACCTTACTCACGTCCCGCTCCAGACGCGACAGCCCCAGCGGCGTGGCGGGCTGCAACACCAGGGCACTGCCATCGACCTGAGCCTTGGCCAAGTCATCGAGCGCCTGATTGTAGACTTGGTGGCGGGCAAGCAAGGCGCTGGCCACCTTGGGATAGCGGCGATAGAGACGTTTCGCCAGCCATTTGGCCTTGAAAGCCGATTTACGGTAGTCCTGCTCCTGGGTCAGAATCACCACCTGGCGCTTAAAGCCATCTTCACGGGCCTGTGCCAGGGGGATCGGCGCCCCTATGCCGCCATCGAGATAGGGCGTGCCGTCGATGACGGTAGGTTTTGAGATAAACGGCAGGCTGCTCGAGGCAATAAGCACCTCGAGGAAGGTGTCGTGATCGGCAAAGTCCGCCATACCGAAGAAGTCGGTCTCGCCGGTCAGGCAGTTAAAGGCGCCCACCTTGAACTCGGCCTCGCTGCTGGCGAAGGCATCGAAATCATAGGGCACCAGCTCGTGAGCCATGCGGCGATAGGTAAAGTCGGTGTTGACATAGTTGCCGGTGCGCAGCAGGTGCTTGAGCCCCATGTAGCGCTTATCGGCAAGAAAATTCTGTTGGATGGTGAGGTTACGCCCCATCTGACGCGACAGATAGGAGGCGGGATAGATGGCGCCGGCGGAGACCCCCACCAGATACTGAAAATGGATCCCCGCAGCCAAGAAGGCATCGAGCACGCCGGCGGTATAGATGGCGCGCAGGCCACCGCCTTCGAGTACCAAGGCGCAGTTATCCACTCTGAACTCGGCCGCTGCTGTCGTTTCAGAGCCTGGCAAGGGTGAACCTGACATTCCTGATCCCGGTAATTCTGAGTCTTGTAGCGCCGCGCCCAACACAAGTTACTCTTCCGCCTGGATCTGTCCCACCAGGAGTACAGGGGCGGCATCCAGCTCCTGGGCATCCATCATGGAGGCGATACGCTCGACGGACGAGAGCAACTGGCTCTGTTCCCAGTCTTCAAGGTTTTGATAACGCTTGATAAAGTGATCCTGCAGCGGCTTAGGCGCGGCCTTTAAGATCTCGATGCCCGCCTCGCTGAGAGACAGGTGCCACTTGCGCTTGTCTGACACGCTACGAGTTCTCACCACTAGGTCTCGCGCCTCAAGGCGATCGATAATGGTGGCGACCGTAGCAGGGCTGAGCGCCACTTCCTGGGCGATCTCCTTGGCCAGCGGACGGTCGTAGGCGGCAATGGTCTGCATCACCATCAGCTGCGGCCCGGTGAGGCCAGATTGCTTGTTGAGCTGCCGAGAATGTATATCGATGGCGCGGATCACGCGGCGCAGCGAAATCAGTAGTTGTTCGTACTTTTCCATAATCTCCTCTCGTTTCAGCCGCACCATACCAGAAATAATTTCCAGACTCATGCTCTATTAGCAAAAAAGCAATACAAGCTTATCATTTGCTCTGCTTTTGCACTAATGCCAAGGGCTTATCTATGCTGAGGTTTTTTAAATATCGAGAAAGATGGAGCCAGTAGAACGGCTTCAGACCGACGAAAGCTAGCGTATTAGGCGTTAGCTGGCGTCCTGGGCCAGACACTGGCGATAACGCTTGGGGGTGATCTTAATCAGCTGTTTCAGTTCTCGGGTCATATGGGCCTGATCGGCAAAGCCAAGCGCTAAGGCGACATCGGCAAGGGGCGCCAGAGGTGTGAGTTTCAAGGCCTGCAGGGTCTGTCTCGCCCGCATCAGCCGCTGATAATATTTGGGGGTCATCTCGAGATAACGGCGAAAATACCTCTCTACTTGCCGCTGACTCATGACCCCATTCTCAAAGGCCGTCATGTCGGCATCGGGCCTGTCTAGCGCCTGCAGCACTTCTTTGATCACTCGTGGCAATGGCTGGTTTAGCGTCTGATTGGCTCGCAGCCAGCGATAGGTCAGGCTTAACCGCTGACGATGGCCACGACATGCGCGCAGCGATGCCGCCAAGGCCATGAGTTCCGCATGAGAAGTGAGCGGCGTAATGGCCTCCCTCCCCTGCTCGAAGGCGAAACGCTCCATCATCCAGGCCCGCCCGGCGCCGGGCAGGAAACGCACGCCAACGGCGAGGGCGCCGGGCGGCAGCGTCACCCTGGTGGTCTGCTTGTTGACGGGCAGGAGATAGACTCCGGCGGGCACCTCCTGCTCGTCATAACCCAGCGGCGCGCCGAGATTAATCAGCAGGCCGCTGGCAGCATCACTATGGAGCCAGGCATGCAACTCGTCGGCCTCTGCCGGGCGCGAGACAGACCAGATCCCCTGAACTAAGTCAGACAGCGCGCCCTTAGGACAGAAGAGGTGAAAGTCTAAGTCCCTGCTCACGTTTGCTCCCTTTAAATTCTGGTCTCGAAACCTGTCTGTTTAAATAAGGCTAGGCTTGAGCGCCTTACAGAGACGATTCCAACTATTGATCGCGTTGATCCCCAAGGTCAAATCGACCAACAGCTTGTCGCCAAAATAGCGCCGCGCTTGTTCACGGGCCTCGATAGAAATGTGCGGTAATGCCAACTGCTCGGCCCAGGCGAGCGCCTCACGCTCCGCCTCGCTGTAATAGGGTAGACCACGCCAGGCACTGAGACCGACTATCTTGTCCAGGCCAACGCCCAGCTCCAAGGCGACCTTGGTGTGCATCTCAATACAAAAGGCGCAGCCATTTACCTGTGAGATATGCAGTTTCAACAGCTCAAGCTCCGCCAGCCCCAACTTCTCATGGTCACTAAACACCTGCTTTAGATAGTTTTCTTGGTTGTATAAGATGCCGAGGGCCTCTGGCGCCAGCGTCATGTAATCGATACTTGTACTCATTTGGGTTCCTCCGATAGTCGAGTAGCATCAGGATACCCAGCATCTGATTTGCGCTATTGGAGATTTTCGACATCTTGCGAACTTAATGTGCCAATGTGAATGTGGCGAGAGTGGCGACTAGAGTCAAGGTTTCATGGGGTGTTTCGCGTGCCTCGGCGGTAGCAAAAATGCCGACATCTGGTACACTTGCGCCCTCGGTATCAGATCTCAGCTTAGGCGTATACTCATGGGCGACTCCACAACTTCGGCAACCACCTCTAGCAAGGCTCCTCTGGCGGTCGCCAGCATCAGCAGCGAGCAGCTTCATCAGGCGCTAAACGCCCAGAGCGGCGCCGAGAAACGCGCCCTGAGTTACAGCCTGACCATACACCAGCTATTTTGTCAGACCCTGCAGAGTAAGCTGCCGGGCGATCGCATCTTGGCCGACTATTTTCGCGCCCATAAGAAACATGGCTCCAAAGACAGACGGGTGATCCGCGAAACCCTGTTTGGCCTGTTTCGCTGGCATGGCTGGCTCAAATTAATTCCGTTAAAGGGCGACAGCCAGCAGGCTATCACCCAGCAGTGGTTTGCCCAGCTAGCCATGACCGCCGCCCTAGAGGCTCATTCTTGGCAGGATATCGTCTCGGCCTGGCGCGGGTTTGCTGAACTCGATGGGCCAGTAATAAATGCTCAAGCAGACACTGACGATCTTAAGATCAAGCAGGCCATGCTAGCGGCCGCTTTCCCAGCTCAAGCCTTCCCCTTGACCGCACTGGCGCCCGACTGGTTCTGGGCCCATTTCGACCAAGACCTTGAGATGCAAGAGCGCTTAGTAAGCAGCCTAAGCACTCGCCCGCCTATCTGGGGTCGTCTGCAGGGGATCTCCCTGGCTAAGGCCAAGAGCAAGCTGGCGGAGCAGGAGATAGAGGCGAGCGGCAGCGACTACTTCAAAGATGCCATCAACCTTGGCCATAAGAGCATCAACCTCAATGGCGTGGCACTCTATGGCGAGGGTAAGCTGGAGATCCAGGATCTCGGCTCTCAGGTGATAGGCAATATCTGCGCGCCCAAGGCCGATGAAACTTGGTGGGATGCCTGTAGCGGCGCCGGCGGTAAGAGTCTGCAGCTGCGATCGCTGATGTTGCAGCAAGATAGCAAGGCCAGCGGCAGCGTGGTCGCCTCTGACATTCGCCGTAAACCGCTCGAAGAACTCACTAAGCGCGCCAAGCGCGCCGGTTTTAGTCAGATCAGCACCCAGCCCTGGCAGTCGGATGCCCTACCTGTGGCCGCGCAAGCTTTCGACGGCGTGCTGGTCGATGCCCCCTGTAGCTGCACCGGCACCTGGCGACGCAACCCGGATATGCGCTGGCTGGATGACGCCAGTGCCATCACAGACAAGGCGAGCCTGCAGCTGGATATCTTAAGCCGTGCCTGTGAGGCGGTAAGACCCGGCGGCGCTTTGGTCTATGCCACCTGCTCTATCAGCCCGGTGGAAAACCAAGAGGTGGTCGAAGCCTTCCTGGCCAAACGACCCGACTTCAGCCTGCAGACACTGACCCATCCCTTCACCAATGAGGCCACACAGATGCTGACGGTACTGCCCTATCAGGCTGATAGCGACGGCATGTTTGTCGCTAAGATGATCCGCCAGGGCGAGTAGTCTTCCCATCTGTCAACACGCTGCGCCGCTCTCTTGCGGCGTGCTCTTGCTCCGTGCGCTGGCTCCGTGCTCTGGCTCACCGCACAGGCTCAGGGCTGTTGCTCACTGCACCGGCTCCGTGATCTGGCGGCGCACGTGTCACCTGTTCGTCTCATCTCTGTCACCTAAGCGTCATCTTAGCTTCTTACCATGCGACTTCGGCTTGATTAATGACAAGAGGCTGGTATCAGCAGATTAGTCATTGAAATTTAGCCACAAAAGATTAATCACAGAAGATTCGTAACATTAGATAAGTCACAAGCGACAGGTGAGATCATGTCACACTATGATGAATTTGAGATGGCATCGGAGCAGACACCCACTTGGGAATTTGATGCCCAGGATAAGCTACGCAACAAGCGTAGCAAGCAGAGACGTCGCCATCAGGCAAACCAACCAAAGCGTTATGACCATGATGACGAGTTTGACGAAGAGATCTGGCGCTAGCCACTCTTGAGTAAATACCTCGCTCAGATGAAAGCTTGGGTGAGCGTAAGATCCGGCTCACCCAAGTTGCCGAGCGGCTAATCGCCGATTAGAAGTGGGCGCTGGCGCCGATATAGAAACCACTGTCGAAGGTGTTATCGGGGCGATTATCGTACTGCAGGCGAATGTTACGGTAGCCGGCAAACAGCCCCAGGCTGGGGTTGACCTGAAACTGTATCTTGCCATCCAGCTCGTACTGGCCATCGATGCTGCCGAAACTCAGCACGGAAGGCGCATAGTAGGCCGAGGTCTTAAGGGCAATGTTTGAGCCCAGATCCAACGAGTAACGACCACCGATAGCCACCACGCTGCCATTACTGCTGTTTTTCGCCCAGTAATGGGAAAACTTTGGCCCTATCTCGAAGTGATGCACCCCGGCATCGTGACTCATATGGGCCGCGGCCGAGACAGCGTGCCCCTCATGATTGGAATATAGATACCCCATCACCAGATTGGCCGACGGATTAAGATCCATCTGCAGGTCCGTCGAGATCACATCATCATTAATTCCAAGATTAAAGTCGTTGGCCTGGGCCGTGAGGCTCAGGGTGCCTAAGAGCAGTAGCGCAAATTTGGTTTTCATCTTCACCCCTTAGAATACGGTTTTTATTCGGCCAAGAGGGTATCAGACTGTATTTTCGCTCACCATTAAATATGCTTCATCAAATTGTTTTTAAAGGCATTATTAACAAACTCGCTGCATATTAACCCCATAGACATTACAAGCCCATCGAGTCAGACACAAAGGTCACCTAAGCCTGTTCGATGCCGACCCGCAGCGGGTTAGGCCCTTGCGAGCTCATTCCCCTCAAAACGGCAATTTAAATTGCGCGCAATTTATTTTATTGCTAGGCTTATAGCATCATCAGGAGGAGCCTATTATGTCGATTTACGATTTTTCACTCACCCGCATCGATGGCAGCACCCAGCCGATGGCGGATTACAAAGGTAAGGTACTGCTTATCGTCAACACGGCCAGTAAATGTGGCTTCACCCCTCAATATCAGGCGCTACAGGCGCTGTATGAGCAGTTCGGTCCTGAGCGTTTTGCCGTGCTCGGCTTCCCCTGCAACCAGTTTGGTCAGCAGGAACAGGGGGATGAGAGTGAGATCAGTCAGTTCTGCGAGCTCAACTTTGGCGTCAGCTTCCCGCTCTTTGCCAAGATAGAGGTGAACGGCGACAAGGCTCATCCTCTGTATCGTTACCTCAAGCGTGAAGCCAAGGGGGTGCTTGGCAGCGAATCGATCAAATGGAACTTCACCAAGTTCCTGGTCGACGGACACGGATGTGTGCTGGAACGCTTCGCTCCCACCACAAAACCTGAATCTTTGGCAGAAAAAATTGCTGCTTTAGTGAGCCAATCCAAATAGATAGGAGAATGTTGGAAATATTTTCAAACATTTTTGGTTATTTTTTGAACTTTTCAACGTTTGAAAACTCCAATTATTGAACACGAAGATTTGCTTTTTCATGTTCATCATTCTCCCTGGGACTTCTAGCGCAGTCCCCCTAGATCTAGATGGATCGACAGGCAACCTCCTTGGTTGCCTTTTTTTATAAAAATCATCCATATCAATCTATTAGGATTCAAACTCCCACAGCTTCTTGCCCAACACCCGGAGCAATTTATGTCAATTCCCGACGGCAAGATGACAATCTGACATCTATACTAAAAGGTTAAAATTGCCCCTTTGGCGACGGATAGGAAAAAAATTTGAATTTTTTACAAGCTTTATTGAACTTATCTGCTAAAGGAGACTCTGAATAAGTGAACGGATTAGCGGGTTGGGTAATTTAGCTAACGAATGATTCGGTAGGCTTACCTGGCTCAAGTTACATTGTTCATCATCATCTCCCTTTGGTGACCCTCTAGGTCCCAAGAGCATCTACCTCGCTAGCGCACTGAGGTTTATGACTCGACACTTATTTGATTCATGGCAACCTTTGGTTGCCATTTTTTTTGCCTGTTTAGACACTTTGGTGCCTAGCTTCCCAGCTAACGGGAAAAATCGGCCTTTTTCGAAAATTTTTTAACTAATTGTCGCGGCGTGGGGAACTAACTTGATATTGGTGACTCTGAAGAGATGTAACAGATTTTTCATCATTGTTTGTTCATCATTGTTTGTTCATCATCTCCCTTCGAGACTGAGTTGGTCTCAGGAGGCAAGAAATTTCGCTAGCGCACAGATTTCTTTCTCCAAATAGATAGTTGTGGCAACCCCTTGGGTTGCCATTTTTTTATCCTGCTTCTTTCGTTCTACTGCAAGCGATCTGTCTTACGGCAATAGCTGTTTATCCAGCTGCACTGACAGCGAAGGATGGTAACCCGCCCTCGCCTTCTGATAGATGCGACGCAGCTCCTCGCCATAGCCGGCCAGCAACAACTCGTTATACAGGGGACGCACAAACTTCCCCCGCCCTATCTTCATCAGATAAGTCTCGACGAAAGGCAGTACGGGATCGTAATGATTACGTATGGCGACCCGATACCAGTCACAGGCGATCTCGGCATTGGTACTGCGGCTGAAATCGAAGCTGGTATCTAAGTCGATCAACGCCTCTTGCTCGAGCACCTCGGGCAGGCTGTTTAGGAAATACTGCCAGTGGTGCACCCGCCAACCCGCCGTGTTGGCCTTATTGATCGGCTCACCGGCGAGCCAGGCGGCGCGCAGGGCATCGACCTTCTCCAGGCTGTCTGAGCTAGGCGGCACGAACCAGGCGGGCATCCCCTCGCCATAGACCCACTCGAGCAACTCGGCCTCGGTTATCTTATCGCCGTGCTGGATAAGCAGTGTCTGTCTGGCGTAATCGACGAAGGTTTCAGTGGTGATCGCCTCAAAGGCAAAATGATTCACATACTCGAACAGGAAACGATCGAAGGCCTCACGCCCCAGACGATGCTCCAGCTCGTGAACAAACATGGAGGCCTTGTCATAGGTGAAGCGGTTAAAGGCATCGTTAGGGTCACCCGCCTGCACATTAGCCGGCAGAGTCTGCGCCTCGAGTGGCATGCTCACCAACTCCTCCTTGAGGCGGCCATATTCCAGCACAACCTCAAGCTCAGCCAGTTCCTTGCCATACACTGCCTCGACGATGCGGTTGGTGAAATAGGTGGTAAAGCCTTCGTTGAGCCAGAGATCCCGCCAGGTGGCGTTGCTCACCAGATTGCCTGTCCAGGAGTGGGCCAGTTCGTGGGCGACGGTAGAGACCAGGCTCTTATCGCCGGCGATGAGTGTTGGGGTCATAAAGGCGAGCCTTGGGTTTTCCATGCCGCCAAAGGGAAAGCTAGGCGGTAGGATAAGCATGTCGTAGCGATCCCAGGCATAGGGGCCAAGCAGGGACTCGGCGATCTCCACCATCTTCTCGGTATCTTCAAACTCCTTCACCGCCGCGGATAGCACCTCGGGCTCGGCATACACGCCGGTGCGCGAACCTATGGCGCCAAAGTGTAGATCCCCAACGGCAATCGCCAGCAGATGGGTCGGGATAGGCTTTTCCATCTCGAAGCTAAACTCGCCCGTTAACGGCGCATCGCCATGGTTCATGGCGCTCATCACGGCGCGCATGCCTGGCGGCACTGTGATCTTGGCATCGAAGGTGATTCTCGCCTTGGGGCTGTCTTGCAATGGGATCCAGCTGCGGGCATTAATGGGCTGCGACTGACTGAAGAGAAACGGCAACTGCTTACCGCTGGTCTGCTCCGGTGACAGCCACTGCAGCCCCTGAGCCGAGGGCGAGGTGTGATACTGCACAGTGACCTGTTTACTTGGCGAGCTCAGTTCGATGGCCAGGCGCTGACCGCGCACCACATCTTGCTCATCCAGTTGGTAGACCAAAGCATTGCCAGCTTCGTCCTGCACACTGGTGATGGTGAGCTCGCGGGTATCTAAATAGAGGACACGGCAATCTTGCTCGCGATAATCTAAGTTAAGCCGGGCGCAACCTATGAGTTGCTGCGCCGCAAAATCGACCTCGAGGGCCAGGCTCAAATGCGTGACCCGCAGGGCGTCCACATTGGCAAACGAATGATGATCTTGTTGATTATCCCACTGAGTGACCACAAGGATTCCTTTTTTATGATGTAGGGCTGGTGCCATTTTAGTCCCGCTGGCTAAGAATGTCATGGCCACCCGATAGAGCGACCTGACTAAATAAAGCCTAAGGCGATTGGCTCAAACAAATGGCCTAAGCAAACGGACTAAGCAAACGGGCTATACGGACCGCTTATACAATCTGCGTAGAAATTGACTTCAACGAATGAAGGTGAAACAATCTGGATATTTTATACAAAAATAACAATAAGGAAACCTCTGTGTCTCAATCATCTCTCATGGGTTTTGTGGTTGCCCTGCCCCTGCTGACCAGCTTTGCCCTACAGGCAGGTGAAACCTCGCCGGTTGCCCCATTACAACAAATCTTAAGCCAGAATCACGACTGCAGCCCCACCATCACCATTCGCTCCCAGGCGCTCACCCAGGAGCAGATAACCCAGGCCTGCGCCCTGATGCAGAAGCAGGAAGCCAAGTTCCACCAGCTGTTTGACACCCAAGGCAAGCCGGTCGCCAATGACAACAATCAGCGTATGCGCGCCAACGTCTACCACAGCCGCGACGACTATACTCGCTATGTCACAGCGCACTTCGACGTGCCCAGCGACAACGGCGGCATGTTCCTGGAGGGACTTCCCCACCTAGCAGGGAATCAGGCAGAGTTTGTCGCCTATGAGCGCGGCGGGCAGATCTGGAACCTAGCCCACGAGTATGTGCATTACCTGGATGGTCACTTCAATCTCTATGGCGATTTTTGCGCCTCGCTGCACGACTCCCACAGCGCCCCCGAGTATTGCCCTGAGCCGGCGCCGCTGCTGCCTCACCTAGTGTGGTGGAGCGAAGGATTAGGGGAATATATCTCTCAGGGAGACGACAACCCGGCGGCCATCGCCATCATCGCCAAACAGCACTTCGAGCTGAGTGAATTATTTAACACCAGCTATGAGCACAACGGCGGCACAGATCGCGTTTATCGCTGGGGCTATCTGGCGGTGCGCTTCATGATGGAGCGTCACAAAGACAAGATAGACACCATGCTAGGCTTTACCCGCAAGGGCGACTACCCGAGATATCAGGCATTGATAAAGCAGTGGGGCACCAGCATGGATGCGGAGTTTCAGGCCTGGCTTAAGGCGCTGAATGCTACCAGCACCGCTAAACAAGCCTCTTAAAGCCGAGCTTACTACTGAGTACTGCCTTCTCCATCGCGCGCCAGGAGCCAATAGAGGCCTTGGCTCGCCGTGGTGGGAAAGGCGGTTTCGTGGCGCGCCCCCGCTATGGTGAGGCTCTCGAGTACCAAGTTATCCCCCAGCTGGCGCCTTAGGTGGCGACCAAGTTTATCCGCTCCAGCGACCATGTCGTGTTGCATCCCCGCCTTAGCAGGTGTCTCCAGCGCGCCGACCGCCAGGAACACTCGCCGCGCCTGTTTTTCCTCGGCCCTCGGCTTTGCCGTCAGGGATAACAGCTGCTCGCCGTTAAACCACACCGACGGACTGCCCAGCAAATAGTTATCAAACAGATTCGGCTTCTCCAGTAGCAGATAGGCCCCAAGCAGGCCGCCGAGGGAGTTGCCCACAAAGATGCGCTCCTTATCATCTACCCGATAATGCTCGGCCATGAAGGGTAACACCTGAGTCTCTAGATAATCGGCGTAGTGACTGGCACCACCGGTTGTCAGCTTCCAGCTCGAATCGTTAAAGGGGGTATAGTCGCGCACTCGGCTCTGCGGCCCCTTGTCACCCTTGGCATAGGAGAGCCCGACTATGATGGCCTCACGCATCTTGCCGCTATTCATGGGAAAGCGGGTCATGCCAGAGACAATCTGAAAGGCATAAGGCGCATCGGACACATAGACCACAGGGTAACGCCTCGTACTATCGGCTTGATAAGAGCGCGGCAACTTGACCCAGAGCGGATAGATGCGCTTACTCACGGGATCGGTCAGGTCAAAGATCTGAGTGCGAGGGATCTCCACCTTAGGCACGGACGCTTTAGCAACCGCGTTAGAAGCAGGCGCCGCTTGTTCGGATACCGCTACAGCAGAGGACGCCTGACTGGCCAAAGAGAAAGTTAAGAAGATAGCCAGCGATGTGACCAGATGGGGGAACTTCATGTCGGCGCAATGTCCTTATTGATGACGAAAGATGAGTAGTAAGTCAGGCAACAGACTACTTTAGCCGGTGCTAAACATGAAGCTTTTTGTTGATTTAATAAGGTTTTTTAAAAAAGATGAAAATATTTCAGAATTTTTCTGAACTAATCCCGATGAAAGCACTCTGATAATATGAACAGAATTTGCATCGATTAGTTATCCCAGTGACAGGTCTTAATTAATCATCAGTGTGTTTACCGTTCATCATCATTCCCTTTAGATAGTTTCTAGCGCAACTATCCTTAGATTCCGAATTTGGAACTTAAGCGACCTCATCAGGGTCGCTTTTTTTTATCCTGAATTTGCTTAGGTTTACCTTCGAATAAAGGGCCTGACATTAAGGCTTACGGCATCCTGCCGTATAGGTTTTTACTTCGCAGATAGATGCGTTCACCTTAATGGTTTTGAAATGCCTGCGGCAGGCTTATGTGCAAACACATTTGTGACACGCTACGAGCACATCCATGAGAGCTCTACCTCGTTATCTGACCTCCACGGACAGAGGGAATGCCAAAAATGTCGGGAACATTTTTGGCCATGCCTCGGAAGGTCACAAATGTGTTTACACCAGTATCTATAGTCTCTTCGATTTAACGTTATTGCACAGCCAAGCTTTAAAAACATTCTTGGGCATTTCCATGTTAGATTTTTATTCTAATCCACTTGGCCCTGATTAATATTTAAATGGGTAACACCGGTCACAGTGGCTGGTCCTTGTTAAGCCTTTCCAGCCTCTTCTTCAAAGATTTCTTTAGCCGCATTTAAAGCATTTATCATAGATGGCAAGCCACCATACAATGCCATCTGAAAAATTACCTCACTAATTTCTCTTTGAGTCACACCAACCTTTAGAGCATTTCTGATGTTTATTCTCAACTGAGGTAAAGTCTGAGCGCCTTGCGCTGTGAGTGCTGCAATGGTGGCAATAAATCTTGTTTTTACATCGAGTCCAGGTCTCGAATATATGCGGCCATAGGCCATTTCAATTAGTGACTCTGAAAACTCAGGGAGTATTCCATCATATCTCTCACTTAGGATTTCTTCGAGCTGAGGGTCAACTTCTCTAACAGCTTTCCTTCCTCTTTCCAGTGCAGAATCCATTACTTCTTCTCCAAACGATATATTAGTTGACTAGGCTTAACGCCGAATTAAGGTGTAAACCATGCAATACCATTCCTTCTGCATACAACCTTAACCACTAAACCTGACGCATATCCAAAATGCCACGCGTGCTGAATCCCTCTTAACCAGTTTGTTAGGTTGCACTGCCGATACATCTAATTGCTTTACAGGGAACTAACCACGTTATCTTTGGAAACCCTTTGATTTTTATATGATGGTATTTTCTCATCGACCAATTCCTTTTCGTTTGAATGATTGTGAGATCTGACCAACAAAAAAATAAACATGGTTTTCCCAACGACCAATAATACAAACCTTCCTGTGTTTCAGCGAAATGACCAAAGCCATCCCATACACTTGATTTTTCTTCCCTTAACAGACCGCTACCAGCCCAGCGCCATTTGGTATTTTTCGGCTTGCTGATTTTATGGGTTTTTATTATGTCTGCAATTCCTTCGATCCTTCTCCATCCCTGGGACATCACAAACCAATAAAAAAACAAAAAGGCTAAAACTAAGATCCAGAACATCAGTTACCTTTAGCAACCTAACGCTGGCTATCAGGGGCAAATTTGGAGCGTAGCGGAAAATTAGTCCCTTGCATGGCTTTGTTATGTACGACGTTCATTTGAACTCATCATTTAGCAACAACATGGCCGCAGCAGTGGCATTGATCGAGTACATTGCTATATTTTCAGACACTATCTTGGACTGTGTTCCTCCGCCATGTGATGTACTCAGGCGGTTCCTCAGTGTTGCAATCAAGATGAGTGGCTGCTCCCAGAATGAATCCAAGTTCGATCCACCCATCAGCGCCTTGAGCAGTGTAGATGCGGTGTCCGTTTGCTTGTATGCAACTGACTTTCGCATACACAGCACTTTCATAACGCTCTCGAAGCTGCTGCAGCATTTCGTTAGGCAATCCCCGAAATCCTGCTTTCTGAAATCTTCCAGGGCATTCAAGAACTCTGTATTTGCTTGGTGGAACTCTTTTCCCTTAAGCAAGGTTAGTGCCGGTTCAATGGCGGTCTTGTGTAGAGCTTCGCTGTCTTTCCTAATGATCTGGGGATAACTGCCGATCCTTGTGGCCATCGTCGGAGTTCCATAAAGCGAAGATTGAAATTCCTCTAAGGTATAACCAGTAAGGTGGTACGGTAACTTGTCAACTCTAAAAAAATCGTTGATCCCTTCTATTAAAGGATTGTCCGGCCAAGTAATGCCGGGCAGGTTTGACTTAAAGATGAGTTCGATGACATCAAACAACTCCTCATCTTTGCAATTGAGGACGAATTGGAGTGTGTCGTCCGGCTGCAGCATTCGCGCATTTGAGAGCTGAAACTCCCCGTGCAAATAGCCAATCTTCGTATGTAGTTGCCCTAGGAACTCCCCAAAACGACTCTGCAGATGATCGCGAAGCAACATGATCAACCTGTTTCTAAAGGTTCTAGTGAGCGGCGTAAGTTTTGGCTCTGAGTCAGATAATTGTCTTCGAGAAAAGACGTTAAAAAGTTCCTCAAACATGGTTCAACTCTCTTAGCACATAACAACTTATTAGTGAGACCTTGCAAGGTACGCTACCTTGTAAGGTAGGAGACCAAGCATGTAAATAAGTGGGGCAGAGTAATCTTATAAAGGAGCTGATTGGCTCATGTGGTTGGCTTTTTCATTCCCTGAATGGCGTAGTCGATGTTTGATTCGAGTTAGCCTAGCTCTGTCCTTAATTGATGATACTTTAATCTATCTCGTCAGGGCTATACAACATGCTAGGTCACATTTAATCAAAGATTTCTCTCTAAAAAATAGTGAGTTGAATCTATGTCTTCTCAATGACGGTAAATCGAAGAGATATTAGATACCGAGTGTAGATACGGCTGTGACCTTCGGTTTCAGGGATGAAACCGCAGAGCGGCCAGGGATGGCGCACAGCGTGTCACAGGCGTATCTGCACATTCCCCGCCGGGTAGGCGTTAGATAGCCATGAAGGTGTGACCTTCAACTCAATTAATAAATGACTATGTCGCCAAATGCTAATCAAGCAAACTATAGAGATGCCAAACCTTCATTCCAAGATCAACACACTTTGAAACAAAACCAAGTTAGCTTTTGCTCCCTTTCTACACCATTCACGGTCAAATCGAAGAAACGTTTAGATTCCAGTGTAAACACGCTTTTGGCCTTCGAAATCATGGATGATTTCGCAGAGCCCACAAGGATGTGCCCGTGGCGAGCCAAAAGAGTGTTTGCACATAAGCTCACCGCAGGTGATAGGTTGCCATGAATGTGGACAAATCAGACACACTCAACAAATGAGATTGCCGTCAAATACAACTCAAGCAAACAAAATATCGTCTTATTTGGAAGACAAAAAAGGCCTCACTAGGAGGCCTTTTCAGTTCAAGCTGTCGTCTTACAGACGGATACCAGCTTTTTCTAGGTCTTTAGCAGTCACACTACGTGGTAGTGGTACATAACCGTCTTTCATTACGATTTGCTGACCCTGCTTTGACAGTACGAAGCGTAGGAATTCACGCTCGAGTGGTGCCAACTCTTTGTTAGGGTGCTTGTTCACGTAAACGTATAGGTAACGTGAAAGTGGGTAGCTACCGTCAGCAGCGTTAGCAGCCGATGCTTCGATGTAGTTGGTACCTTTCTTAGCGATAGCAACCGCTTTCACGCCTGCTGTCTTGTAACCGATACCTGAGTAACCGATAGCGTTAAGTGATTGAGATACAGACTGAACCACTGATGCAGAACCAGGTTGCTCGTTTACGTTAGCCTTGAAGTCGCCCTTACAAAGTGCTTTCTTTTTGAAGTAACCGTAAGTACCAGATACTGAGTTACGACCATATAGCTGTACGTCTTTAGCAGCCCAAGAACCGTCTAGACCTACATCGCCCCAACGTTGAACATCGCTACCGCCACACTTGTGTGTTGCAGAGAAGATGCCGTCGATCTGCTCGATGCTTAGACCCTTGATTGGGTTATCTTTGTGTACGAATACTGCAAGAGCATCGATTGCTACACGGATAGCAGTTGGCTGGTAACCGTAGTGCTTTTCGAATGCTTCGATTTCGTTAGGCTTCATCTTACGGCTCATTGGACCGAACTGTGAAGTACCTTCAGTCAGTGCTGGTGGCGCAGTAGATGAACCCGCTGCTTGAATCTGAATGTTAACGTTAGGGTACATTTCTTTGTACTCTTCCGCCCATAGGGTCATCATGTTGGCTAAAGTGTCTGAACCTACAGAAGATAGGTTACCTGATACACCACTTGTTTTTTCATAAGTTGGCAGTGATGGATCAAGAGCGGCCATAGAGGCTGCTGAGAATACACTAGCGGCTGTTAAACTCACCGCACCGACAAGCTGTTTAAGTTTCATTCTATGCTCCAGTGTTAAGCGGACTTGCTTACTCGTTTCATTTAAGTTGCAGCCAGTATCAATCGCAACAGTGACAAGTCTATGACTGTGATGTGACACTTAGATGACAATGACAAATTAAATTGCCGCAAATACGCTTTTTAGCGTCGCCATATTAAGTTTGACATCAAATCGTCAAGTTTGCGTCATGGGTGGCGGCGATTTCCATAGCCTAGCCGCCATTAAATAAGTCCCATAAAAAACGCCGTCATTAGCGACGGCGTTTAATCTATGCAATCCAACTAGTACCAAACTTCAGCCGTCTAATACCTCACATCTAACCGCTAAAGGTCGAGCAGATGATTAGGGATGATGAAGCTAAAGCGGCTGCCCACTCCGAGTTTACTCTCTATGGTGAGATCGCTCTGGTGATGATGCAAAGCGTGTTTGGTAATCGCCAGACCCAATCCCGAGCCGCCACTCTGGCGCGAGCGGGCGCTATCGACCCGGTAGAAGCGTTCGGTCAGACGGGTAAGATGCTGCGGCGCTATACCCTCGCCGGTATCAGTCACGCTAAACTCGGCCCCCATAGGCACACGTTTCCAGCGAATGCTGATCTTACCGCCGGGCTCGGTATAACGAATGGCGTTCGACACCAGGTTAGAGCAGGCACTGCGAAGCTGCACCTCGCTGCCATAGAGATTCAGGCCGGGATCCGCCTCGATAGACAGTTCATACTGCCCCAAGGCCAGCGCCTGCGCCTCCTCTTTGAGGGTCTCCATGAGCACTGTCATGTTCACCTTGGTCTCGAGATTAACCGCGCTGCCATCTTCGATGCGCGACAGCACCAGCAGCTGCTCCACCATGGAACGCATACGGTTGGTCTGCTGCTGCATCTGCGACATCGCTTTGGCGTTGGGCGAGTCTGGCTCGGCCATCCCCTGCATCATCTCCAGGTAGCCCTGCAATACCGTCAGCGGCGTCTTGAGCTCGTGAGAGACGTTGGCCACAAACTCCTTACGCATCCCCTCGAGCTGGCGAATACGTGTGATGTCGCGGGCAATCAATAGCCTCTGCCCCGAACCATAGCCCATAATACGTATCTCCAGGATCCGGCTATCACTCTGGGTGTCGATAAGTTCGAACGGCTCGTCGAAATCGGCCTGCTTGAGGTATTTGGAGAAGTCGGGGTGACGGATAAGGTTGTCGATCCGCTGACCGTTATCCTGGGGCCACACTAGGCCTAACATGAGCTGGGCAAGCTTGTTACACCAGGCGATGTTGTTCTCTGAATCGAGCACCACGGCCGCATCGGGTAGCGCCTCGGCCCCTTGTCTGAAGCGGGCGAGAAGATAGGCAAGCTGGCTGACACGTTTACGGTTTTTACCTTGCAGACGGTAGATACCGTTGAACACCCCTTCCCAACTGCCACTGCCGTTGGGGGGCGTCAGCCGCTTATCGCGCCACAGCCAATAGTTGAGTCTTGAGATCTGTTTATAGTGCCAAATGAGCAGGGCGATACTGCCCAGCAACATGATCCACAGCACCTGATTTATGAGTAATCCAACGGCAAGACAGAGCAGTAGATATATCACTAATCGAGTGAGTAGTTGATACCCTGAATATGAATCAAACATAGATAAGCCATAGTGAGCGAATGGGCACAAGATAGCTTAAATTGCCGCTTGTGCCTATCAATTTGCTTGGATCTATCGACCCTTGCTGTTTGTTTCTGCGGCGATCTTTTGCGTTTTTCCCCAGCAGTCCATGTCTGAAGCAATGATGTACACAGGCATGGGATGGCTGACAAATAAGGCACAAGAGGCGCGGCCCCTAGGGTTCATCTAAACAGCGTCTGTGTTTTCTTGCCGGCTAGCAGTCTGTCACTACAAACCCCAAGCCATGCAATCAAAACCTGTTTAGATGAATCTTAAACCACAAAGAAATTTGGCCCTAGAGACGGGTCGAGAAACGGTAGCCCGCACCACGAACGGTTTGAATCAAACGGTCGTGATTCGATGGCTCGACGGCCTTACGCAGGCGACGAATATGCACATCGACGGTTCTGTCTTCGACATACACATTGGTGCCCCAGACGTTGTCCAACAGCTGCTCACGGCTGTAGACGCGCTCTGGATGGGTCATGAAGAAATGGAGCAACCTAAACTCGGTCGGGCCCATCTCCAGCACCTGGTCGCCCACGGTCACGCGGTGGCTCACAGGGTCGAGTACCAATCCTTGTACGTCTATTGGCTCTTCCAGTGCCGTCGGTGCTGCACGGCGCATTACCGCCTTGATGCGTGCCACCAGCTCTTTGGGCGAGAAAGGCTTGGTAATATAGTCATCGGCGCCCACTTCGAGCCCCTTCACCTTGTCTTCCTCTTCGCCACGGGCCGTCAGCATGATGACGGGAATGTGACGGGTAAACTCATCCTGGCGCAGTTTCTTGGCCAGCTGGATACCACTGCCGCCCGGGAACATCCAATCGAGCAACACCAAATCTGGATAAGGTTCTGACAACATATCCAATGCTGAGTCGAAATCCTCTGCTGTAGTTGTCGTAAATCCATGTTGTTCTAAAACAAAAGCTAACATCTCTCGGATGGCCAGCTCATCTTCAACTATCAAAATCCTAGCAGTCATATGCGATCTTCTATCTGTGAATTCCCACGTGTCCATTATTGGTCTTTTTTATTACAAAATTATGAAACCGCAGGGCTAGTTTGTCATAAAACAGCTTATTTTGTCATAAATCTTACATCAAAAAGGGAGGCATAAGCCTCCCTTTAGTCAGCACTCGACTGGCGAGTGAAAGTTATTTATCAATAACTTAGAACTTGTGCTCTAGACCCAGACCGAAGAATTTATCGGTAGTGTCAACACCTTCGAAATCACGGTTGGTGTAGAAGGCAAACAGTTTAGTTGGCTTGCCTAGCTTGTAGTCACCACCCACTGACCAAGAATCACCTTTGTCTTCCATGTCTTGGTACTGAGCCTTCAGTACTACGGCATCGATAGTGTAAGCAGCGCTTACCAGGTAACCAGTCTTGCTGTCAGCACCAACAACGGCAGTACCGTCTTTCTTGTAAGTCTCTTCCTGCTGCTGGTACATACCACCAATCTTCAGGCCAGCGATCTTACCTTGAACAGTAGCGCGAACAACTTCATAGCCTTTAACGTCTGAGTCGTAAGCGATAGAAGCGAAGATAGGAGACTTCTTCAGCTTAGCATCACCGTACATAGCGGCAACGCTGAAACCGTCTTGGCCATACTGTGAGCTAGCGCCTTCAGCAGCATAAGTCACACCAACTTTGAAACCGCTGAAAGAAGGCGTCATGTAAGTCGCAGTCTGCTCGATACGGTTTTCACCTTTGAACAGGTGCTTCAGGTCACCAGACAGGTCGTTGAACTGGTCAACTTTACCTTGAGATTGCTTCAGTATGGTGTCGTTACGACCCACAGAGAAAGCACCGAAGTTACCTTTTAAACCAACGAACTGGTTACGAGCCAAGAAGTTTTCCTTAGCCGCATCACCTGTGTCCACTTCATACTCAACAGTGTAGAAAGCTTCAAGTGAGCTGCTCAGCTCGAAAGCACCCTTCACGCCAAAACGAGAAGCGTTGCTCTGAATAGTCGTCGTTGCATCACCATCTACATCGTTAGATTGAGCCGTTACGTTTAGTTTGCCGTAAACAGTCAATGGCTCTGCAGCGTGTGCAGAAGCGAGAGTGGCAGTTGCTAGCGCAGAAGCGAGTAGTGTTTTACAAAAAACGTTCATCATTTAATCCTTTCGACGTTTGTTCGTCTTGGTTATTGGTTTGGACGGCCGAAAGTGTGCAACTTTTATGTTGCAGTTTTATTTCATCGATTTAGCAACTGGATAAATTTGATAATATGAACTACGCCCCCTGGCCACAAACCCAGGCGATATGGGCGGTTCGAGGCGACAAAAAGAAATATTACAGTTTGATGAATTATGTCACTTGAGCAATATTTGTGACATTTTGAGGAAGATTGTTAGCGGTTTACCCGCGCGGCGCAATGGCTTACACTGCGGCTTTATTTTTGATTGAGCGCCTATCATGTGGTTTAAGAATCTTACCGTATATCGTTTTAATAAACCTTTCTCTGTCGATACCGAAGCGCTAGAGAAGTCACTGGAAGACTTTACCTTTTCTCCCTGCTCAAGCCAGGACATCAGCAAATTCGGCTTCTCCAAAGCACTGGGTAAACTCGGCCACACCTTAGTACACAGCGCCGAAAACAGACACCTTATCTGTGCCACCAAAGAGGAGAAGATCCTGCCTTCTCAGGTGGTAAAAGAAGCCCTCGAAGAAAAAGTGGCGCAGATCGAAGCCGAAGAAAACCGCAAGCTAGCCAAGAAAGAGAAAGATGCGCTCAAAGAGGAGATCACCACCACGCTATTGCCACGCGCCTTCTCTCGCCGCAGCCAGATCCACGCGCTGATCCTGCCTGAGATTGAGATGATCCTAGTGGACTCATCAAGCGCCACAAAGGCAGAAGAGCTACTGGCCCTACTGCGTAAGGCGCTGGGCTCACTGCCGGTGATCCCTATGAGCTTCAAGACGCCAATCGAAGCCCAGCTAACTGAGTGGCTCAAGAGCAACAGCGCGCCTGCACCATTTGAGATGCAGGATGAAGCCGAGCTTAAGTCAGATTCAGATGAAGGCGGCATAGTACGCTTTAAACAGCAAGACCTGACCGAAAACGAGGTGCTGGCGCATCTTGAGGTGGGTAAGCAGGTGCATAAGCTGGCGCTGCATTTCGGCCAGTCTATCGCCTTCGTGTTGCAGTCAGATGCCGGCATCAAACGTCTGAAGTTCTCGGAAGAGTTTAGGGCGCACAACGACGAGGTGGGCACAGAAGATCCACTGGCGCGTCTGGACGCCGACTTTGCCCTGATGGGCAGCGAGCTGATCGCCCTGATGAACTCGCTAGTCGAAGTATTGGGCGGCCTGGAAGATAGTCTGTAAGCCAAGATTCTTGACGGCTTGAGAGACTAACTTTCGAGTTGCCAAGGAATAAAAAACCACCCAAGCGGGTGGTTTTTTTGTTCATGGGTTCAGGCATTCATGCGTTCATACGTATAGGCATTCAATACGCCTGCCTCGATACAAGGAACGCGACGCTTGAACCTTATTTTTTCAACTTACCTTCGCTATCGAAGGGCCAGTCGATCCCCAGCCAGGCCTCGAAGAAGGCTTTCTGTTTCCGACTCGGCTTATCGACGCTAACAAGCTTAAGCTTCTCACTGGGCTGCTCCGCCAACATCAGCGCCACCTCTTTTAGGGTATCGTTACTAAAGAGCGTCACCTTGATGGTATCGCCCGGGGAAAAGTCTTTGATGCGCGCCCCAAAGCCTTCGGCGGTGACCTTAAGGCCATTTATCGCCACCAGCTCATCGCCCGCCACTATGCCAGCCCTCCAGGCCGGTCCCTCACGTTTCACATGGCTGAGTCTTAAACTACCTTCACGAGTCTGCATGCCGGCATAGGCGATCGCCTTATTCTCACTGCCATAGTCTTTCTTCAGTCCCGCCTTGGCCAGCAAGGCGTCATAGTCCAGCACCAGCGGGCTGTTGACATGACGCTGCCACCAGTCGCCATAATCTTTGCCCGACAGCTCACGCAGAATCTGCTTTACATCGCTAACTTGGTATCCCACCGGAAGCTTATAGTCTTGATACAGTTTGGCATGCAGATCCCGATAGGAGGTCTTGAGTCGGGTGTCACTCAGCAGGCTGAAATCCAATGCCAGCGAGGTCAGATAGCCTTCGGCATAGATGTTACTGCTGTGGTTTTGGGCATAATCGCCGCCACCGGCCACCCACTGACCGGCACTGGCCTCGGCGACAGACTGCACCTCCCGCCCCGGTGTCTGCTCGTTGCGCGTGATACGCCGGGCCAGATCTTCCAGAAACTCCTTAGGGGTGATCACGCCGGCACGTAGCAGCAACTGACTCTGAAAATAGCTGGTCGAGCCCTCGGCGATCCACAAGAGTTCGGTGATCCCCTCCTGCTGATAATCGTAGGGCACCAGCCCCTGAGGGCGGTAGGCCTTCACGTTCCAGGTATGAATGAATTCGTGGGAAGCCGTCTTGATAAAGCCGAGGTAATCATTGCGCTCGCGAAAGCTAAAGCGTGGGCGCTGGATAACGGTTGAGTTCAGATGCTCGGTCGCGCCACTGGCGCCGCTGGTGGCGTGCACCATATAGACGTAGCGCTTAAAGGGGTAGCCTGACCAAATCGCCTTGGCCTGCCCGCTGAGCTTGGTAAGATCTTCCACCATCTTATCGAGATCATAGTTACCCTCGCCCCAGACCACCAGCTCGTAGTCACGACCGTCTGCCGAGAAGGCTCTGTGCTGGCTGATCCCCGTCTCTATGGGCGAGTCCACCAGCACATCATAATTGTCCGCAATAAATAGATGAGCATCCTTTGATTCCATGCCCGAGTAGCTGCGCCAGGCCTCAGGCACCTTTAGCGAGACATTTACCTTTTGATCGCGAAATTCTGGGCTGTAGACAAATACGCCGCTGGCGTCCAAATAGGCATGGGAGTCGTCGATATGACTCACTCTCTGCCCCAGGCTGTTGGCATACAGCTGATAGGTGACCTTGACCTGAGTCGGCTGGCTCAATTTCACCTGCCATTCGCCGCTGGCGCTGCGTTGCCACTCCAGCGCCCTGCCCGACTCATCTTCGGCCCTAAAGTGGCGAATCGCATCCCCCAGGGACAACACCTGATACTTGCCGGTGCGCCATACGGGTAGATTCACACTAAGCTGCTTGGCCTCGCTGCGGGGAAAATCGACCTCCACCTTGGCCAGGTGATGCTGAGGCTGGGTGAGATCGATCCGGTAATTAACATCTGCGTGGGCTTGAGACAGGAAAAAAGGACTAAAAATCAAAATCAAGGGTACAGCTAGTTTCACTCTGGCTTCCTTCTGTTATCATAGTTGTAATGTGAAGTTCGTCAGTATAACCCGATTTATCCCTCTCACTGCGGACAGAATTCTAAAAACATAATATGCCCGCCTGCGGCTCGGTGATGCTACAAAAATGCGCGTATTTCTCTACAGTCTGCTACTGTTCTTTTGCTGTGCGACCTCGGTCAATGCAGCCTTCAGCCAATTGATCAGCAAAGAGGTTAAGTTTAAAGAGTCGGCCCCCGAGTTTTACCAAGACGCCATCGCCAGCCTCTCCTTTCCCATCGAATTTGCCAGCGAAGTGGAATTCAATCACCTCGCCGATACCCAGGGCTTCAGTAGCCAGGAGCTAGAGCAGCAGCTACAGTGGCTGGCCCGTGTCTACCTAGAGCCGGGTATAGGGGTCGATGACGCCATGGAGAAGGCGCAGCAGGTGATGACCCAGCTTGAGATCATCGCCGACACTCCCTACGACAGGGCTTACTTGCTGATGCTACAGGGGCGCAAGACAGGCCGGGATAAGCAAGATTACCAGCTGGCGATCACTTACTATCAGCAGGCGCTGGCTCAGCTCAAGGCCAGCGAAGATCTGCCGACTCAGCTGCTGCTACACAACATTCATTACCAGCTTGGCGACCTCTATCGCATCACGCTACAGAAGAACGCCGCCCTCACCCACCTCAACCAATATCGCGAGCTGGCCTATCAGCTCAGAGACGACTATCTAATTGCCAAGGCCGAGTCGACACTGGGGCGCTACTACAGCGGCGATGAGCAATTTGCCAAGGCGCTGCAACATTATACCGAGGCGATCCGCCTGGCCGAGGGGCTGGACAAGCCTTTCCTCAACGCCATCTTGTCGCTGCGCTTGGCCCGCGTCTATCGGGATCTCAAGTCTTGGGATGAGGCCCTGACCTATGCCCACAAGGCCGCCGATGGTTTTACCAAGGTGGGTAAAGACAATTATCTGTCTAGCGCCATGACGGTGATCGCCATGGTGTATGGTGAACAGGAGCGCTGGAATCAGGCGATCGATTACTACCTCAATGCCCAGCAGATAGATGTCAGACGCGGCAACCTGACCGCCCAGGCCCTCAACCTGCACAACCTGGGCGAAGCCTATTTCAACAACAAGGAACCCAAGCGCGCCCTGACAAACCTTATCAAGGCTAACGGCTTATTCCTGCAAAAGAAGAGCAAGCACTACCTGATCTATAACGATCTGCTGATCGCCCAGGTGGCCAGCCAACTCGGCGACTGGAGCATGGTCAACGCCTATGCCGCCAAGGCCTTCGTATTAGCCCGGGAGAAGAAACTGCCGGAGCAGATGTTTGAGGCGCTGCAATATAAGACCCGCGCCTTGAAGGAACTGGGCGACATCGACAAGGCCCTGGCAGCGCTGGAGCAGCTAATCACCCTGAGTCAGGATCTCGAACACGAGAGCCAGAAGCCCTCAGACTATAGCCCGAGTGTGTTGGCCGAACAGCAGCTCAAGCTGCAGCTCAGTCAGCTGCAGGCATCAAACAAGACACAAGAGAAGCAGGCCCATCAGTTCAGGTTGGCCGCCAGCATCATCTTTATCGTGAGTCTGCTGCTGGCGCTGGCCGGCATCAACCAGTGGCGCGGTAAGAGTAAGTTGAAAAGGCAACTGGCTAGTCTAAAACAGAAGGTAAATCAGGAACCCATCACCCAGCTGCCTGGCTATCACGGCTTCATCGCCCGCATGCGACAGAAAAATGAGATTGCCCAGCTGGCGCTGCTCTCTCTCGATGACGGCCACACGCTGGATCTCAACCTGGGCAACGATACCTATCTCGAGGCCACCGCGCGTCTGATGGACACCCTGAGTCGGGGCCTGGCCGGAGAGGCCTATCTTATTCGTCCGGGCCTCATCCTGCTGACGCTTAACGAGGTAAACGCCCATCAAGCACTGCTGGAGCGGATCCGCAGCCTGCTCGATGACCAGCCACAGAGTCAGGGCACTCATTTCAAGCTGGGCTGCATCAAGGTGCCGCTACTTGGTAATCCGGACATCAAGGTGACACCGGATACCTACTTCAATGTGCTGCAGATGTTAGTAGCAGGCGCCATGAGTCTGGGCACGCAAAAAGATTGTTATGTCAGTATCACACCACTGAATTTTGCGCCGGCAGCAATTTTGTCTAACCCGCTATACTTACACTTGGAAAAAGGGATCAGCCGAGGATTGGTAAAGGTCGAATGCAATGAGAATAAGGCACTCATCCAATGGCCCAAATGGCAGGGAGCAAACGATGCAGACCCCACATAATTTCACAAAAGTATCCTGCTTGGGTCACATACCCTCGACGGTGCATTTGCATAACCTACGAGATCGGATACCATTGGCCTCAAATAGGTCTCCATTAGACAATGGTAAAATTGTTCGGCAACTTCTAACCGCTTTACAATATAGAAGTTTCTTCCATAAACTGACGCTGAAGCTTATTGATAAGGTCTAGAATGAAAGACGCTATGACAAGCCTCTCCCAGGTATCGCTCCTTCAGCAGAAACTCCATTCTGCCAAAATCGCCTTGGCCGAACTCAACGATCAGAAGGCCCAGAGCCAGAGCTCACTGCTGCAATTTATCGGACATCTCAGCCTCGCCTGTAAGGGTCAGAGCATAGAGCTGGACAACAAGCTGGCCAAGCTGCGCCACAACCTTATCAACGTCGAACATATCGACGAGGTCTTGCCGGACCTGCTCGAGGTCGAGCAGCTACTCAAGCAGCAGTACCATCATGTGATGGGACAGCTCGAAGATGGCCGCGCCAGCCTCGCAAAGGTGATCCGTCAGCTACAGCGTGTAGACTCGGTACCGGACAAACTCAAGAAAGAGATCGCCTACTACAAGCAAGATCTCGGCAAGCCATTTCATACTTACTGGGACTACTTTCCTAAGGTAGAGCGCCTGGTGGGCTTCTTCGAAGCCATCATGCATGAGCAGCTCAGCCAGGGCGACAAGCTAGAGGTTCTGCCGAAACACAGGCAGCTGGCCCACGAGCTGGCACAGATGATCTCTGAGATCGAGTTTCGTAAGGATCAGCGCGATCAGGTACTAGTGATCAAGGATTACCTGGCTGCCGAGATTGATGTCGACGGTCTTATCGACGCCTATCAGACCATACTCTCACTGCTGCTGGAAAATATTGCGCTGGAGAAGAGCGCCTCTCAGGAGTTCCTCTACGCCCTTAACGATGCCCTCTCAGCGGTGCGTGAGGTGGTGAATGACTCCTACAACAGCAACCAGCGCAGCTATCAGCTGAAGAAGCAGCTCAACCGTGAGATCAACTCGCGGGTCGACAATGTAGGCGATGCCATCATAGACATCGATGACATAGACCACCTCAAGCTGCAGGTCACTGAGCAACTCGCTTCTATCCGCACCGCCCTCGGGCGCAAGGAGGCGCTGGAGCAGCGCGAACAGGCGATGCTGCGCAAATCGATGGAGACGATGCGCGACGAGCTCAACGAGCTGAGCAAAGAGGCCAACGCCTATAAAGAGCGTCTGTTCGAGCAGCAGAAACTCAACCTGCTCGACACCCTGACCCAGCTGCCCAACCGCGCGGCGCTGGAAGAGCGTATGGAGCAGGAGTTCCGCAACTATCAACGCCATCGTCATCCGCTATGGGTGGCGGTTGCCGACATAGATCACTTCAAATCCATCAACGATAACTTCGGCCACAGCACTGGGGATAAGACGCTACAGGTGATCGCCATGGCACTGAAAAACTCCCTGCGTGAATCTGAGTTTGTGGCCCGCTACGGCGGTGAAGAATTTGTCCTCCTCATTCCGGATGTGTCGGCCAACGACATAGAGCAGCTGTTGAATCGCGTGAGGGAGAAAGTAAAAAATATTCCCTTTAAGTTTAAAAATCAGAGAATTACAGTTACAGTATCAATAGGTGCTGCACAAATTCTTGAAAACGAGCAGATAAGCGAAACCTTCGAACGCGCCGACGCAGCACTCTACAAGGCCAAACATGAAAGCAGAGACAGAGTGATTATTGACGCCTAATCCTGGGGCCTTCCCCAGGAGTTTCCACCCTTTTCCCCGGTGTCATGGCTTTGGGTCTACTGCTAAGGAGTCGCCATGATCGTCAATATCAGTCCCAGAGGCAGTATGGATCAACTTTCCCAGCTGGAAGTTGATCGCCTCAAGCAAAACGCTAGCAGTGAACTCTACCAACTCTTTCGCAGCTGCTCCCTGGCGGTACTCGCCTCAGGATTAAAGAGCGACAACGCCTGCACCCTGTTTGAACAGTACAGTAACTTCAATATCAACGTGCTCAGGCGCGAGCGCGGCATCAAGATAGAGCTGGTCAATCCCCCCGAGGCCGCCTTCGTCGATGGCAACATCATCGCCGGGATCCAGGAGCATCTGTTTGCCGTCCTCAGGGATATCGTCTACCTCAGCGATCGCTACGACAATCTGAAACATATCAACCTGACCAACTCCAGCCATATCACCAACGTGGTGTTCGACATACTGAGAAACGCCCAGGTGATCCCCCGTCAGGATCCCAACCTAGTGGTCTGCTGGGGCGGCCACAGCATAGATGAAAACGAATACCAATACACCCGAGAGGTAGGTTACGAGCTGGGCCTGCGGAGCATGGATATCTGTACCGGCTGCGGCCCGGGTGCCATGGAGGGCCCCATGAAGGGCGCCGCCATCGGCCATGCCAAGCAGCGGGTGCGCACCGCCCGCTATGTCGGTCTGACCGAGCCCAGTATCATCGCCGCCGAGCCCCCCAATCAGATAGTCAACGAGCTGGTGATCTTGCCCGATATCGAGAAACGCCTTGAGGCCTTCGTCCGCCTGGGACACGGCATAGTGATCTTCCCCGGTGGCGCCGGCACCGCCGAGGAGCTGCTCTACCTGCTGGGGATCTTGCTCAACAAGGAAAATGCCAACATCCCCTTCCCCTTGGTGCTCACAGGTCCGAGGGAGAGCGCCGATTACTTTACCAAGATAGATGAGTTTGTCGCCGCCACCTTGGGCGAAGAGGCCCAGAGCAAGTATGAGATCGTCATCGATGATCCTGTGCGGGTCGCGCGGATCATGAGCCACGGCATGACAGTCATCAAGCAGCACCGCAGAGACACGGGCGATTCCTACCAGTACAACTGGTCGCTGAAGATAGAGCCCGAGTTTCAGCTGCCCTTCGTTCCCGATCATGAGATCATGAACAACCTCAACCTCTACTTCCAGCCCAACAAGGCGGATCTTGCGGCCAACCTGCGACGCGCCTTTTCTGGTATAGTGGCGGGCAACGTCAAGATGGACACCATGCGAGAGATAGAGCGCTCCGGCCCCTTCGAGCTCAGGGGCGACAAGCAGCTGATGAAATTGATGGACACCCTGCTGCAGGCCTTCGTGGATCAGCAGCGCATGAAGCTACCCGGCAGTGCCTATGTCCCCTGCTATCGGATCGCCACTTAACCCTATGTTAGAGACAAGATGAACCGATTTTTAATCATAGATGGACTCAACCTGGTGCGGCGCATCCACGCCGCCCAGCCTAACGAGAACGATGTTAATGGCCTGCCGGAACGGGTCACCTCCGCCTGCCGTAAGCTGCTGAGCAAACACAACCCCAGCCATGTCACCCTGGTCTGGGATGGCGATGCCATCTCCTGGCGTAAGAAGCTCTATGACGACTATAAGAAGGGGCGCAAGCCCATGCCAGAGGCCTTGAGTCAAGCGCTGCCCGCCCTTAAGCAGCACCTCGCCGAGCGCGGCTTTCACTCCATCGACGCCATAGCCGAGGCCGACGATGTTATCGCCACCCTGGCCAGCAAGATGGTACAGGCCAAGGGAGAGGCGATCATTGTCTCCACCGACAAGGGCTTTACCCAGCTGCTTTCCCCCCAGATACAGCTGTGGGATCACTTCAATCAGCAGTCGATAACCATAGAAGATCGCGAGCGTCAGCTCGGCGTCGATAGGAGTCAGTTCATCGATTTTCTCGCCATGGCGGGCGACAGCGGCAACAAGATCCCCGGTATCCCGGGTATCGGCCCTAAGTCGGCCAGTGAGCTGCTAAAGACCTTCCGCACCCTGGCCAACGTCTACGCCTCCCTGGATAAGATAGGCGCTAAGCAGGCTAAGAAGCTCGAAGAGGGACGCTCGCTAGCGAGATTGAGCTATAAACTGGTGCAACTGCAGACCGATATCCCCCTCAATACCCGTCTGGCTAACTTCAGGGTCGAGCAGACGGCCAAGGCGTAAACATTCGCTTACTTATTTGTTGGCGTTCTCGCACCTGTAAGCAATAACGGTACTACCATACCTTTTTCATCTGCTTTATATTGTAAGCAATATGTTGCAGTGGTTTAATCCACTGCAGATACACCCGCAGCATGGAAGGATCCCAAGGTAAGATGAAATCTAAAGTTCCAGTGATCATAGGCTCAATCTTCGCGGCCTATCTGGCCTTTGTCGCCGTCGTCGTCCTGGTTTATGAACCCACGCCAGACGATATGGACTGGGAAGACAGACAGGCCTACAACAACGCCAAGTTAACCGAACTGTCCATAGGACAACCGATAGAACAGATCAAGACACTCATGGGTAAGGCCGATTTTTCCGAGGCCAAGAGCAGCAATCAAGATACCCTACAGGTACTCTTCTATCGCACCCATCACAGCAAGTCGGACGGCGAGACCACCCGCGACGAATGTACCCCGCTACTGTTTAAGAACAACAAGCTGATCGCCTGGGGCCAGGACACCTATCAGCAATATCTCGACTCTCCCATCGGCGGCTAACCGCCAAGATAGAACAGGCGCTGTTACAACCAGCGCCTGACACTCAATAGATACGCCCCATACTCCTTAGGAAACTTTGCCAGCAGGTAGACCTCCTCACGGCGGATCGCCAACCAATAGACCCCGAAACAGGCGGGCAAGGTGCTGAGCAATAACCAAGGGGAGGCTAATAAGAGCCCTAATCCAATGGGAAAGCCGCAGAAGGCCAAATAGATGGGATTGCGGCTATAACGATAATAGCCAGAGGTGATAATGCTGGAGGTAGGCTTCCAGGGCTCGATGGCGGTCTGACGTCGCCTGAAAATGAGCATTATATGCAGCAAGACTAAGCTAGTTGCCAGCAGCAAGGCGCCACCGGCTATCTGACCTATGGGGTGACTCGTCAGCCCCATGGGATAGCGCCACTCTAAGGCCAAAGCCAGGCCCATGGAGATGATAAAGATCAAGGGCGGCGGCACCCTGACGCTGGCGCCCTTGCTGTCGGTATCTGTCATGTCCTGCTCCATATTGTTTCGCTCTCCTTAATCCTTTAATTCCTCAAACACCCAGACGCTTAATTATCTTAGGGTGCAGCACACTATTAAGATACACCATAAAAAAGCCGGGCTAGGCCCGGCTTAAGGTATACAAGTTGGGCTTAGCCCGCCTTCTTATACTCTTGATAGGCCTCTCCCTCAGACAGCCACTTAGGCGCTGGCTTGCCCTTCAGGTAGTGATCGAAGTATTGCATCATGCGCAGGCTATAGTCGACCTTGTTAGGGTATTTTTTCAGGTGATGTGGCTCATCCTGATACTGGAGGAACACCACATCCTTACCCGCACGGCGCATCGCCAGATACAGCTCAACCCCTTGCTCCCAAGGCACTGCGTCGTCTTTGTCGCCAAACATGATCATCATAGGCGTCTTGATCCGCTCGACATAGAAGACGGGGGAGTTTTCGATATATTTCTGCGGCGCCTTAAACAGGCTCTCACCGATACGGCTCTGTCCCGTCTCATATTGGAACTGACGCGCAAGCCCAGTGCCATGACGAATGCCGCTGTAGGCGCTGGTCATGTTAGATACAGGCGCGCCGGTGACCGCCGCCTTGAAGATAGAGGTCTGTGTCACGGCAAAGGCGGTCTGGTAACCGCCCCAGGAGTGACCCTGGATGCCCACGCCATCGGGATCGGCGATGCCCATATCGATAAGCTTCTGCACCCCAGAGGTCAGCGCCTGAACCGAGCTTGCACCTGGATAACCCACCTCGAAACGGATATCTGGCAGGAAGATGGCGTAGCCGTTATCGGCATACCAGGCGAAGTTTGGTCTGTGGTTCAGCTTCATGTCTGGGAAGGCATGCAGTCTGTCGCTCATGAAACGGTAGAAATAGACCAGCACAGGGTAGCGCTTACCGGCCACATAGTTAGAGGGCTTGATCAGCATGCCATCGAGCGGCTTGCCATCACCATTGGTCCAGTGCACCAACTCGGCCTTACCCCAATCGAGCTGACGCTTCTGGTCGTCGAGACGGGTCTGGCGGATCGCCTGCTCAGGGCTTTGCAGATCGCTGGCGTAGAGATCCGGGTAGAGATCATAACGCTCCTTAGAATACAGCACCTTATCACTCTCTTCGGCGCGGGCCAGCAGCTTGAGCTTATAGTCGCCCTCCATCAGCGGCTTGACGCCAGAGACGCCCACCTTGGCGCTGTAGAAACCGTCGCCCTTGGTGCGCTCGTTATAGCCATGCAGTAGCAGGCTCTGATCCGCCTTTAGCAGATCCGGCTTGTCCGCCTTGTCTAGCAAGCCCGTAACGCGATACTGGATCTGCGCCTTACGTCCCTTGGCGGCCGTGATACGAAACGCATCGCGAGAGTCGGTATTGAACTGCCAGATATCATACTTATCGTAGGCCAGGAAGGCCGAACCATCTTCGAGCCAAGGGCCTAGTCCATAGCTTGGCGCCACAGACGGATAGTCATGATCTTCATCGGCAAACGGCGTCTTGAAATCTTTGGTCAGCTTGACCCGGCTATCCTGAGCGATCTGATACAGGAAGATATTGCCCTGCTGATAATAGGCCACGAAGCGCTCGTTAGGCGACAGCGACGGCTTCTCGGAAACAGGTTGCTGAACGAGAAACGCCTGCTTGCGCCCAGTATTGAGATCCACCAGATAATAGTCGCGGTAGAAACCGGCCCAGGTGATCATCTTAAGGTAAGGCACATCTGTGCTGGCGAGCATGAAGCGCTGCTGCTGACCAAGCTCAATATCCGGCACCGCCTGATCGGCCAGCTGCACCACCTGCTTAGAGCCAAGGTGTAACACCGCCAGATAGGTGCGTTTCAATTCTTTCTTGTACTGCTTGACCTCGTTTGGCTTGATACGTGGGTCGTCCCCATGCCAAACCCTGAGTTCGCGCTGGCCTGTGATCACCTCAGGATCATAGAGATCGTCCGCCTTGGCCACCTTAGGCAGCTCTAGCTGCTGACTCACCTCGGGCACACGGCCGAAGAACAGACGCTTACTGTCCTCGGAGAAGGTCAGCTCGCTGTAACGGTTAAGGGTCCACTCTTTGGCGTTGGCCACCTGATGCAACTTGTCGCTACCCACTTGATGCAGGGCGAGATGATATTCACGACCCCAGGGCGCATCGCCGGCCTTACCATAGGTGAAGGCAACATATTTGCCATCTTCGCTGGCCGATACGGCGCCTACTTGTTGATCCACATAACCGGCAATCACCTGCAGCTCACCGCTGGCAAGATCCATACGCTGCACTCTGTGCAGATTGTTGGCGATATCGTTTTGTGCCACCACCAGCTGGCGACCCGCCTTATCGAAATAAAAGGCGGTCACATGGGCGATTTTCTCACTCTTACCCGCCTTCAGGTTCACCACCTCTAAGGTGCGGCCCTTGTCATACTTATCGACTTTGGGCTTCTTGGCAGCGAGTGCAGGCTTAGCCTCGTTATTCTTGTCGTTAGCTTCCGGCTCATCTTTCTTATCGCTATCGGCCTCTTCACCTGCCTCATACCAGATGGCCAGATGAGTCCCGGCATCGTTAAAGGCAAACTCCTTCACCTTGTCATAACGGGTCTCTTTGCCAGATTGAGTGTCCAGCAGCGCCAGACCGGCCTTAAGTTTCTTGCGGGCCTTGGGGCTGGCTTTTTCCTGCTCGAGCAAGGCTGGCGCGATGGCAAAGGCGGCGAAACGGCCATCATGGCTGATCAGCGGCTTGCTGCCACCCGCCACGGTAAAACTTTGCTCGCTGCCTAGGCGCTTCACCATGCCGTGACTGTCTCCCCTGTCGGGACTGACCTCGACGGCAAAGGCACTGCCATTGGCGGCGAGCACTGGCTTATTGAGAGATTCGAATTTCATGATGACATCGGGTGTCACATCGGCGCTGAAGGCGGCGCAAGAAAAGAGACTGGCACACAAGAGGGATAGGGTCGGTAATGGCTTCAAGGTCTTCCTCGTTTTTAACTTATTATTAACGGATGCAGCTTGTCATTAACGGATGTAGCCTGGGTTATTAGACTAAAGTAGACTTTTTTAACGCTTAAGGATCAATCATCGTCATTAGCCTTTGTTATTGCAAGTTAGCCTACACAAAAAAACGTGAGATTGCTCACTATTTCCTGTGAAATTTGCGCAAAAGTAGTTAAAATAAGACCGATAAGATTCTAAAAATTCATAGTCATAACACCGTGTCTTTCGACATGGTCAGACAATAGCAGTAACGACCAACCGTGGAAGGACTCTCCATGTCAAAAAGAACTATTACCGTTATCCCGGGTGATGGGATTGGCCCAAGCATAATCGACTCAGCAATCAAGATCTTAGATAAAGCTGGATGTGATTTCGAATACGAATTTGCCGATGCTGGCCTAGCCGCACTTGAGAAGCAAGGTGAACTTCTACCTCAACGTACATTGGATATGATCGAGAAGAACCGTATCACGCTGAAAGGGCCACTAACGACCCCTGTCGGCGAAGGTTTCACCTCAATCAACGTCACTTTACGTAAAAAATTCGGCTTATATGCCAACGTACGCCCTGTATTGTCTTTTAAAGGCACTCAGGCACGTTATGACAACATCGACATCATCACGGTACGTGAAAACACCGAAGGCATGTACTCAGGCCTAGGTCAAACCGTTTCAGAAGATGGTGCGACGGCGGAAGCCACCAGTATCATTACCCGTCAGGGTGCCGAGCAGATCACTACCTTCGCTTACGAGCTAGCGCGCAAAGAGGGTCGTAAGAAGGTGACTATCGTTCACAAGGCTAACATCATGAAGTCGACCTCAGGCCTGTTCCTGAAGGTAGCTCGTGAAGTAAGCCAGCGTTACCCAGACATCACCACTGAAGAGATGATTGTCGACGCGACCTGCATGAAGCTGGTGATGAACCCAGAAAACTTCGACGTGATCGTCACCACCAACCTGTTCGGCGACATCCTATCGGATCTGTGTGCCGGTCTGGTGGGCGGCCTGGGTATGGCACCTGGCGCCAACATCGGCAAGAACGCGGCGATCTTCGAAGCGGTACACGGCAGCGCGCCAGATATCGCAGGTAAGAACCTGGCTAACCCAACGTCAGTGATCCTGGCATCAATCCAGATGCTGGAATACCTGGGCATGTCAGACAAGGCACAAGCCATTCGCGCGGCGGTTTCTGCCGTGATCGAAGAAGGCGATCGCACGACTCGCGACCTTGGCGGTACTCACGGTACTTCTGACTTCACTCAGGCGGTACTCGAGCGTCTGTAATAGACCAAGTAAGCCGTAAGCGAATAAGCTAAAACAAAAAGCCCCGCAATCGCGGGGCTTTTTATTATCCGAAAATTCGGTAGTTAACCGACATTTCTTAAGTTAACCAATGATTCTGTTGTGAACCATGGATCCTGTTATTAACCAAAATTAAAACCGACGCTAGGTTTCAGCCAGAGATGCACTGTCACCTCATCTCTGTCGTGGTACAGATGCTTACAGGCCAGGTGGAAGTCGTCGATACCATTTTCCCTTAGCACCTCTTGCATGGTCTCCAGGATGGTCGATACCTCTTTGTAGCGGCTCTTCATCGGCAGCTTAAGGTTAAATATCGCTTCCTTGAACCAGCCGTTGATCGCCCAGGCCTCCATCAGCTCCGCTACTCGCGAGGGCTTCTCAACCATGTCGCACACCAGCCAGTAGATATTCTTCTTAGGCGGTTCGAAACGGAAACCGTCGGCCTGATAGTGTCTCACCTGCCCGGTGTCCATCAGGTTTTGCGCCATGGGGCCGTTGTCCACCGCCGCCACAAACATGCCGCGGCGCACCAGCTGATAGGTCCAGCCTCCTGGGCAGGCGCCGAGATCCACAGAGTTCATGCCGCTGCGCAGACGCTGCTCCTGCTCCGACTTAGGGATAAAGTGAATGAAGGCCTCGTCCAGCTTGAGGGTCGAGCGGCTCGGCGCATCGCTGGCCATCTTGAGTCTGGGGATCCCCATGAAATAGGGCGAGCTGTTGTGGCTCAGGGAGTAGCCCACATAGGCGGTACCCGGCCCGACAAAACAAACATGTATGATAGGACGCTTAGGGTTTTCCTTCTCAAGCAGGGCGCCGCTGCGTTTCAGCGCCTGTCTCAAAGGCACGGTTAACTTACGACAGAAGGTCGATAGCTCCTTGGCCTCATTGGTATCTGGCGTCTCGACTCTGAGCTCGCCCGCCTTGCTCACCTTAGCCAGGGCATCGACGATGGGCGTGACGCGATCCCCTTCGGGCAGATCTTTGAGCAACTCATTGGCGGCAAACATCTGACGGGTGAAGATCAAGGAGTCCAGCTCGATCTGCTCGGCCAACAGATCGGCATCTCCCGCCTGGAAGCACTGAAAAATCACGTAACCATCGTTACGATTAGTCTTTACAAAGCCGCCAACATTCAGCTCCGCGGCTCGCTGCTGGATCTCGGCGGCGCAGTCTTTCTCGTAGCCGGCACGGCAATATAAAAATAGGTTTATCATAGGAAGATCCTGAATAAAAAATGGCGACCCATATCATTGGGGCGCCATTCTACACTTTCTCGAAAATGAATACGATTATCTTAATGGCCGGTTAATCGTCCAGCTCCACCACGCGATTACGCCACACGGCCACCGCGATGAACAACCAACCCAGCAGGAAGCAGACGCCACCCATAGGCGTCACAGGGCCAGTCCACTTGCTACCCACCAACACGTAGAGGTAGAGGGAGCCGGAAAACATCACTATGCCCAACAGGAACAGGTAGCCCGCCCAGTCGATAAGGCGCGACTTGAGCCAGTGACCGCTAAAGGCCACGGCGATCAGTGCAAAGGTGTGATAAAACTGATACTCGACCCCTAGATTAAAGATGTCGATCATCTCTGGCGTGGTCACCTGCTTGAGTCCATGGGCGCCGAAGGCTCCCAGAGCCACGGCTAAAAAACCACTCAAGGCTGCCAGCAATAAAAACCCTTTACGCATCTAACCCCCTAATAAATTTAATACTGTGTGAGACTGCCAAATCCAGATTAGCGCTTTGGGTCGTGCCTGACGACTTTCTTGGTAGAAAACTATGATCGCCATCGGCTAACCATACTAGTTTGACCTTAAAAGGTGCAAGCCAAGGTTCGACCTGCCCCTTGGCGCCAAATTTATCGCGCTCCCCCTGTATCACCAGGAGCGGCGCCTGACACTCGGCGATAGGCTCGAGTCTGGGCTCGCCCCCTTTGGGCGGCACGAAGGGATAACCCAAGCAGATAACCCCATCGACGGCTTGCTCGCCAGCGAGTATCGCCGCCATGCGTCCGCCCATGGACTTGCCCATGACTATAAGGCGCTTGGGCTTATAGACCTCACGCACCGTCTCTAACAGCAGGCTAAAATCCTTAATCAGCTTAGGCGCCCTGTCCGGCGGCCTGCGCTTACCATCTATGGCGTTATTCCGCATGTAGGGAAAATTAAAGCGGATCACCCCAAGCCCCTGGCCTGCGAGACGCTCAGCCATCTGCGCCATGAAATCGTGTGCCATGTTGGCGCCAGCCCCATGGGCCAGCAACACTAAGGTATCGCAGGCCAGCGCATTGTCATCCAGCGGGCCCGAGATTAGGCACTGGCTCGCGGGCAACTCGGCCGCCTCGAGCCGCGCATTCAATTTTTGGGTAAAACTCATCTTGCCTCTTTATCTTTGGCTCACCACCCATAAAGGGCGTAGCCAGGTAATTCAATCGGGTTAGCCCGGCAGCAGCTCGCTGCGAGACTCCTCTTCGAACATGTCCAGCATCCACTTTCTGAAAGCGACTATCTTACCTATCTCGGCGTGGTTTTGCTGGCACACCAGGTAATAGGCGTTCTTACTCACCAACACCTCGGGGAAAGGACACACCAAGCGCCCGGCCTTGATGTCGGGACGGGCCAATACGCTGTAACCCAAGGCGACCCCCTGACCGTGAGCGGCAGCCTGCAATACCAGGGAGGAGTGACTGAAGATAGGACCCTGGTTCACATTAATGTCATTAATTCCACATTGTCTAAACCAAGCCTGCCAATCATGACGGCTGGAGTCGTGCAGCAGGGTGTGATGTTTCAGGTCGCTCGGCTGAGATAACGGCTTGGGGCCGCTGAGCAACATGGGCGAACAGACAGGGATCAATACCTCGTTTCTCAGCTTATCGGCGCGCAGCCCTGGCCAGTTGCCCATGCCGTAATAGATGGCCACATCCACGTCGTCGGTCAGGCTGCTGGTCTCATCGTCCACCGCCTTGATCCGCACGTCGATGTCGGGATTATTCTCGCTGAAATTCGCCAATCGCGGCACCAGCCACTGAATGGCGAAACTGGGCGAAGTGCTTACCGTGAGCGAGCCTATGGCGCTTCGGGCCAGCAATCTGTCGGTGGCATCGGCCAATTGCACAAAGATATCTTTTATGTCGAGAAAGTAGCCCTGCCCCTCTTCGGTCAGCAGCAAAGATCGGTTCTTACGACGAAAGAGCTTTAGCCCTAAATATTCTTCTAATGCCTTAATCTGATGGCTTACTGCGGCCTGTGTCACAAAAAGTTCTTCCGCGGCGCGCGTAAAGCTTAAGTGACGGGCTGCAGCCTCGAAAGCCTTCACCGCATTCAATGGAGGTAAACGTCTCGACATAGTGATCCTTGTCTCACATTTTAATTAGTTTTTCTAATCCGTATTGTTACATTTTATCGTTTGTAAAGGGAAGGGGTTTTGGTTAAATTTTGCGCCAACGAAATGATTGAAGTTAGACAGCCTCTACGACGTATTTGGGGAGTGTCTGACACCCCAAGATATGCCGCCCGGAGGCGACCACTATGATTAACTTTAAAACTGTATTTGCCATCGCACTGCTCTCAGCCTCAACCGCTGCCACTGCCGATGAAATCGTTATCGATACCACAGACCTGCATGCCGCCATCAGCGCGCAACTGGCCGAAGGCTTAGAGCAGATGCAACAAGATCTGAATGAAGACCTCAACGCCATTCTGGTTGCTCAGAAAGACGAGCAGGCGGACACCAGCGTCAGCGCCCAGCGCGCCGAGTAATCGCCAGCCGGCAACTAGCAATAGCCAGCAGTTAACAATAGTCTGCAGCTACCGATAGCCAGCTGCAAACACTAAGCAACAAGCCGCGTCTTATGATGCGGCTTTTTTATGCCCACCAGCTTTAAGCCCACCAACACAGCTAACCCATCTCTGGCAGTAAAGGCGAGACCGACCCGCCAGATACGTTACGTGAGAAGCTAAACAGATCCAAGGTTTTATACCGCTATGGGTGAAAGTTCTCCATAGAAACAGCCCATAAAAAAGGCCGCCCACTGGCAGCCTTAATCTCGAATGCTTGGCTCTCTAATACTTAGCTTTCTAATACTTGGCTCTCTAAAGAGAGCCACTTAAAGCCATTATGCGGGGCGATAGACCTTCACATTATGATAGCCCTGCTCCTGCAGGTAGAGCGCCTGTAGCTTGCTCATGACGCCTCTGTCGCAATAAAGCAGATAGGTCTTCTCTTTATCGAGATCGGCAAACTGGGTCGCCAACTTGAAGAAAGGAATACACTTCACCTCGATGCCGTTAAGGCTAAGCGGGCTCTGCTCCTCCTCTTCTGGCGAGCGGATATCAACCACAACCTCACCACCGGATACCGCATCGACGGTTTCAGTCTCGGTGATCTTGGTATCCATGCTGACGGCGATATCGCGAATATCGATCACCTCAGCGGCTTCCACCACGCGGTCGATCAAGTCTTCGGAGAACTTCTCCTCCTCGGCGAGGATCTTACCCATCACAGCCTTCACCGTAGGCTTCTGTGAGATCACGCCACAGTATTCAGGGATAGACTTGGCAAAGTCTTCGGTGCCGATCTCGCGGGTCATGTTGATAATATCTTGCTTATCCATCACGATCAGCGGACGCAGAATCAGCATATCTGTGCTGCGGTCGATCACATTCAGGTTGGTCAGAGTCTGGCTGGACACCTGCCCCATCGCCTCACCCGTCACCAGCGCCTGAATGCCCATCTTCTCGGCGATACGGCTGGCGGCGCGCATCATCATGCGCTTAAGGATAACGCCCATCTGGCCGTTATCTATCTTCTCTAGGATCTCCTGCACCACAGGATCGAATGGCACTGAGATAAATTTCACCTTGTGCGACTCGCCATACTTCTGCCACAGATGATAGGCCACCTGCTTCACACCTATCTCGTGTTGGTCGCCGCCTAGGTTAAAGAAGCAGTAATGGGTACGAGAGCCGCGCTTGATAAACTGGAAGCTGGAGACCCCAGAGTCGAAACCACCTGAGATCAGCGACAGCACATCTTCCTGGGTCGCCATAGGGAAACCGCCCAAGCCGTCGATACGTTTCTCCACCAGATAGAGATGCTCGTTGTCTATCTCTAGGTTTACCGTCATGTCGGGGTTCTTCAGCCTGACACCGGCCGCCTCGGTAAACTGGTTGAGTCCACCGCCCACGTAACGCTCCACCTCGATTGAGTTAAACTCATGCTTACCGCTACGCTTAACCCGCACACAGAAGGTCTTACCGGCCAGTTCATCTTTGTAGAGTGCCAGCGTCTGCTGATAGATATCGTCCACCGACTCGAAGGTGCTCTCACGCACCTGCAGCACATGGGCGATACCCGGAATACAGGCAAGACGCTCGGCATAACGCTCAATCATCTCAGGCTTGTCTTCTGGCACCCTGACCATGATCTTATCCCACTGACGCTGCACTCTGGCCTCTTCATCGACCTTGCGCAGCACATTTCGGATATTGGTTTCAAGCATCTTGGTAAAACGCATTCTTACCGGTTTGCTTTTCATCATGATTTCAGGAAAGAGTTTTACGATAAATTTCATGGGCGTTCCGCGGGAATAATTTTAAACAGCAATCTTGCCATTATACCAAGCCCGGTGCACAAATGCCCATAAATCAGCGACTCGGCAGGGATTTTCTGCCCTCGCCCCCTTAATGTGCGCAATATTTATTCAGCTTAGGATAATCCGCTCCGAAGAGAGTGGCTGAGGATAGGCTGGTAGAAATGAAAAGCGTCCACCGGTGTGGACGCCTTATCTGAAACTATTTGCCTTAAGTTAAGACCTAAATAGACAGGCTACTGCTCGACTTGAATCTCGTCTGACTCTTTCGGCTTGCCCTGCTCGATGGCAATTTCGACCCGGCGATTACGGGCGCGATTGGCGGCAGAGTCGTTCGGCACCAGCGGCGCCGTGCTGGCCATGCCCACCACCTTCATCCGCTGCTGATCGAAGCCGGGCACACGCACCAGCTCATGAGCCACGGCCACGGCGCGTTTACTGGAGAGATCCCAGTTAGAGCTGTAGAGCTCGTTGCTGATATTCATATCATCCGTGTGACCGGATACGGTAATGATCCCCGGCACATCCTTGAGCAGCTCGCCCACACGGCGGATCACCGGCTTAAACCTTGGCTGTAGGAAGCCAGAGCCCGATGAGAAGGCGCCCTTCTCTCGGATACGTATGATGATCTGCTGCCCCAAGGACTCAATCTCGATCGCCCCGTCGACGATCTCCTTGTTGAGCTCCTGGGCCATCTTCTTCACTTGATCATTGATCTGATCCTGTGACGCGGCCTCCTGCTGCTGTTGCTTCGCCTGAGCCTCGGCATCAGCCTCTTCCTGAGCCGTCGATGAGGCCTCGCCGCCGCGCTGCTCACCGCGCTGCTGCTGCACGCCGCCGGCACTGTCGTCTTCACCTGCCTGCACCTCAATGGTGGGCTCGGTCATCTCATTGGTCTGCTGATTGATGATCTCGATGGGAGTGGGTTCTGGCTTACCGGGGCGAAACTCCAGCGCGATCACCGAGGTGCCCTTGGGAATATCTTTGACTTCAACCTTGTTCTGCACACCGAAGGCATACTTCATCGACCCGGCGATCTGCTTAAACTTCATCACGTCCATCTCGGAGAAGGCCAGCAGCAAGACGAAGAAACACATCAATAGCGACATGAGGTCGGCAAAGGTTGCCAACCACATGGGCGCCCCGGCGGGCGGACAATCGCATTTGACCTTCTTAGCCATCTGGCTATTCCCCGTCCGTCGTGTCTATATTCCGCTGTTTCTCCGAGAGATAGTTCTTCAAGAAGCCCTCGATAACCCTAGGGTTTTGACCGTCTTGAATGGCGAGTACCGCATCCATGATCAGGTTGCGGTTGAGCATCTCTTCGCCCATGCGCAGCGAGAGTTTATCGGCGATCGGCAGGGCGATCATGTTGGCAATCACGGCGCCATAGAGCGTAGTCAACAAGGCCACCGCCATGGCGGGGCCGATAGACTTAGGGTCGTCCATATTAGACAGCATGGCCACCAGACCGATAAGGGTACCTATCATCCCCATGGCAGGTGCCACATCACCCAGCGCCTTGAAGATGCTGATCCCCGTTTTATGGCGCTCTTCGGTAAGGGCGATATCCTTCTCTAGGGCTTCGCGCACCACCTCGCCGTCATGGCCGTCCACCAACATGTCGACCGCCTTCTGCATGAAGCTGTTGCTGATCTCCGCCTCTTCCAGAGCCAGAAAGCCCCCCTTACGGGCAGCATCGGCCATGGTGACCGACTGCTCGATCAACTCGTCCGGCTTATCTATCTTGAACATAAAGGCTTTTGCGGCGATCTTGACCGCACCGAGGAACTGTTTGAGGTTAAATTTCATCATCACCACAAACAGAGAGCCTATCATCACGATAAGCACAGAGGGCACGTCAACAAAGATGGCGATACCACCACTGCTGACCATAGCTCCGATAATAAAACCAAATGCACCAATCAGGCCTATCAGGGTCGCTAAATCCACAACTCTTCCTCATTTACAGTATCGGCCGTTGCTAATACCTTGATCTCGGGATCAAGCTCTCAGTCAACACCATAATCATCTCGAGACAGGTCTCTACTCTACTCACTCTTGCAATGAAAGGCATCTCCCAGGACCTGGACGACGACACAAAAGTCGTCAATTAGACGGGAATTCGCCTAACCGCAGACGGGAGTTTACGATATAATATCTGACAAAATTGAGTATTGTTCTAATTCAATTATCGGACAGCTTACACGCAAGTTTAGCTACAAATTCAATTTTTTATAAAAAAACCTCCTTAAAGCGTGCTATTGCACAAATATACGACAGCGCAATTTGACCCCTAGGGTCGACTGAGATACTTTGTCTGTCGCTAAATTCTTGGGAAAATCACCGTGGCCAAAAAACCTGAAAACCTGACCTTCGAAGAGTCACTCACAGAATTAGAAAACATCGTAACCAGCCTGGAGCAGGGCGATGTCTCTCTGGATGACGCCCTCAAACAATTTGAGCGCGGCATCAATCTGGTCAGAAACAGCCAAGGCAAACTCGAACAGGCCCAACAGAAAGTCTCTATCTTGACCCAGGAACAAGATCAACCCAGCTTGCAACCCTATCTGCCAGAGGGCGAATAATTGCTAAATGAAGCGATAACGCGATACCAGCAGCGCGTCGACGGCCAGCTGCGCCATTTTATCAATGCACAAGACGATACCGAGCCACAACTCAAGGCCGCCATGGAACACGGCGCCCTGATTGGCGGCAAACGTATCCGCCCCTTTCTGGTCTACGCCGTGGGCGAGATGCTGGGTGTACCACTGGAAAGGCTAGATGCCTGCGCCGCCGCCATCGAATGTATTCATGCCTACTCGCTGATCCACGACGATCTACCGGCGATGGACGACGACGCCCTGCGCCGCGGCCAGCCGACAGTGCATATCGCCTTTAATGAGGCCACCGCCATCCTGGCCGGCGATGCCCTGCAAACCTTGGCCTTCGAGATCATCAGCCAGGAAGGCAGCGAGCTGAGTGCCAGCCAACAACTGGCCATGGTGCGCGCCCTTGCCAAGGCATCTGGCTACAGCGGCATGTGTGGTGGTCAGGCGATGGATCTTAACGCCACCGACAGACAGATAGATCTCGAGACCCTAAAGCGGTTACACAGATTAAAAACCGGCGCCTTGATTCGCTGTGCAGTAGAATTACCTATCATTGCTGCCAAGGTCACAGATGAGCAAGCGAGCCATCTGTTAACATTTGCCGACGCCATCGGCCTCGCCTTCCAGGTACAAGACGACGTGCTGGACATCATCGCCAGTACAGAAGAGCTGGGTAAGCCCCAGGGCTCGGACTGCGAATCGAACAAGAGTACCTATCCGAAACTACTCGGTTTATCCGGGGCCCAAGCGACTGCGAAAAGTTTGATCGAAGACGCCCTATCAGCGCTGGCTAAATTACCATACAATAGCCAGTTAATTGCCGAATTCGCCCGTTTTATCATAGAGCGAAGAGTATAATAAAGAGCCAAAGAATCTCGCTATGAGTTTGGATATTACGAAATACCCTGTGCTGGCACAGGCCGACACCCCAGATGAATTAAGACAGCTTCCCCAGGGTGTGCTACCAAAACTTGCTGACGAACTCAGAAGTTATCTCCTACAGTCGGTAGGCATCTCCAGTGGCCACTTCGCTTCTGGCCTGGGCACGGTCGAGCTGACGGTTGCCCTGCACTATGTCTACAACACCCCGTTCGATCGCCTGATCTGGGATGTAGGCCACCAGGCCTATCCCCATAAGATCCTCACGGGTCGCCGGGACAAGATGCCTACCATACGCCAAAAAGGCGGCATTCACCCCTTCCCATGGCGGGAAGAGAGCGAATATGACACCTTCAGCGTGGGTCACTCAGGCACCTCTATCAGTGCGGCGCTGGCCATGGCCGTTGCCGCCGAGAAGGAACAGGCTGGCCGCAAGGTCGTGGCGGTCATCGGCGACGGCGCCATGACGGGCGGCATGGTATTTGAGGCCATGAACCACGCCGGCGATCTACACAACGACATGCTGGTCGTGCTCAATGACAACGAGATGTCGATCTCCGAGAACGTCGGTGCGCTGAACAACCACTTGGCGCAACTGATGTCGGGCCGTCTCTACACCACCATTCGCGAAAACAGCAAGAAGGTGCTCAAGGGGATGCCCGTCATCAAGGAGATGGCCAAGCGCACCGAGGAGCATCTCAAGGGCATGGTCGTCCCCGGCACCATGTTTGAGGAGCTGGGCTTTAACTATATTGGCCCTATCGATGGCCATGATGTCGACGCCCTGGTCGAGACCCTGCGCAACATGCGTAACCTCTCCGGCCCGCAGATTCTGCACATCATGACCAAGAAGGGACGCGGCTACGAGCCGGCGGAGAAAGACCCCATCGGCTGGCACGCCGTGCCTAAGTTCGATCCTTCCACCTTTGCCAAGCCAGCCGCGAAACCGGCTAACCCCACCTTTTCTCAGGTGTTTGGTCGCTGGCTGTGCGACATGGCTCAGAAGGATGACAAGGTACTGGGGATCACCCCAGCCATGCGTGAAGGCTCAGGCATGGTGGAGTTCTCCCAGCGCTTCCCGAATCAGTATTTCGATGCGGCCATCGCCGAGCAGCATGCGGTGACTCTCGCCGCGGGCTTCGCCTGTGAGGGCTACAAGCCAGTACTGGCGATCTACTCCACCTTCCTGCAACGCGGCTATGATCAGCTGATCCACGACGTGGCGCTACAGAAGCTGCCGGTGATCTTCGCCATCGACCGTGGCGGCATCGTCGGCCCAGACGGCCCGACCCACCAGGGCGCCTTCGATCTCAGCTATATGCGCGCCATTCCTAACATGGTGATCATGGCGCCGTCGGATGAGAACGAATGTCGCCAGATGCTCTATACAGGCTACTGTTACAACGAGGGACCGACGGCGATCCGTTACCCACGTGGCAGCGCCACCGGCGAGCCTCAGGTCGAGACCATGACCGCCTATGAGATTGGCAAGGGCCTGATCAAGCGCGAAGGCAAGAAGATCGCCATCCTCAACTTCGGTACCACGCTGGCATCGGCGAGTCAGGCGGCCGAGGCGCTTGATGCCACCCTGGCAGACATGCGCTTCGTTAAACCGCTGGATGTGGAGCTGGTGAAACAGCTGGCCGCCAGCCATGATCTGCTGGTAACTGTGGAAGAGAACGCCATCATGGGCGGTGCAGGCTCGGGTGTACTCGAACTGCTGCAGCAGCTTAAGCTGCCTATGCCTGTGCTCAATATCGGCCTGCCCGATGAGTTTATCAAGCATGGCGAGTGCGGCGAGATCCTGGCCGAGTTACAGCTAGATGGCCCGGGCATCGAAGCGCAGATCCGCGCCTATCTGGCGGACTAAAATCCATTTTATGCGAACAAAAAAGGCCTCATATTGAGGCCTTTTTTATCGCTTTCTTTTACTGACTTAAATCAGCCTCAGCCAATTAAGCCTGAGTATCGACGCTGGCGCCGCCCTGAGATACCATCACCATGGCAGGACGCAACAGACGCTCGTTTAGCATATAACCTTTCTGCATCACCATCATCACGGTATTGGCCGGAAACTCCTCGCTAGGCTGCATACCGATCGCCTGGTGATGATCCGGATTAAAGGCTTCTCCTTGAGGATCGACCTGGGTCAGACCAAACTTGGCCACGGCGCTGGTGAAGGTCTTCAGGGTCAATTCAACCCCTTCGTAGATAGCCTTGGTGGCCTCATCTTCACTGCTGGTACCTTGTAGCGCGCGCTCCATGTTATCGATAACAGGTAGCAGCTCGTTGGCAAACTTCTCCAGGGCAAACTTATGGGCCTTCTCGACGTCGATGGCCGCACGGCGACGCACGTTCTCTACCTCGGCAGCGGCGCGGATCACAGAATCTTTCTGCTCTTCCACCTTAGCTTCGGCAGCCGCCAGGGCCTGCTCCAGCTCTTCAACTCGGAAATTAGCTTGGGTAAGCTCGTCCATCAAACTGGCTGCATCTTCAACCACCTCGGTTTCAACGGCTACAGCTTCGGTTTCTTCAATCTGTGGTTCTTGGGCTTTGTTTGACTCTTTGCTCATTGTTACTCCAGCTAAAAATGCTTTGTTTCTGCATGCTCTGGGCATATTATGGGGATCAAATTTGAGGTTTCAAGCCCTAAGGCATGGATCAAACAGAAATATGAGCAAAGCGTTTCACTCAATCGGCTTAATCGGCAAACCCCATCACTCAGGGACCCATAAGACCCTCAAACGTCTGCATCATTGGCTGACCATGCAGTCCTACGATGTTTATGTCGAAGAGCGGGTTGCCGCCGAGATAGGTCCACAGGTGAAATCCGTGGATCTGCTGCAGATTGGCGAGTATTGCGATCTGGCCATAGTGGTGGGCGGTGACGGTAACATGCTCGGCGCCGCACGGGTGTTAGCCCGCTTCGATATCGGCGTGATTGGCGTTAACCGCGGCAACCTGGGCTTTCTTACCGACCTGCCCCCAGATACCTTCGAAGAGGCCCTGGGCAAGGTGCTCCAGGGTGAGTATGAGACTGAGCACAGGTTCCTGCTGGAATCTGAGGTGCACAGACACGGCGAGATGAAGTCGAGCAACACAGCGGTCAACGAGGCGGTGCTCCACCCGGGCAAGATTGCCCACATGATCGAGTTCGAGGTCTATATCGACGACAAGTTCATGTACAGCCAGCGCGCCGACGGCATGATAGTCTCCACCCCAACGGGCTCGACCGCCTACTCGCTGTCTGCCGGTGGCGCCATACTGACGCCGAATCTGGAAGCCCTGATCCTGGTGCCAATGTTTCCCCATACCCTCTCCTGCCGCCCAATCGTAGTGGATGCCTGCAGCATCATTAAGCTGGTCGTATCGCCTGACAACGGCGACGCCCTGGAGGTGAGCTGCGATGGTCACGTCACATTACCTGTATTGCCGGGAGATGAGATCATCGTCAGGCGCAGTAAGGAGCGGCTCAGACTGATCCACCCCAAGGGCTACAACTACTTTCACGTGCTTAGAAACAAACTGGGCTGGGGCAGCAAGCTGTTTTAGGCCGCCAGTATCAATAAAAAGCCCGCATCTTTCGCGGGCTTTTTATTAGTTGACCTTGTACTCGAGCTGCACGCTCACCTCGGCAGGTACGGGTTTACCATCGACAAACTTAGGGGCGTAGCGCCAGCGCTTGATGGCCTTTAGCGACTCGCGGGTGAACTGCTGCCCCCCTTCAGAGGCCAGCACCACAGGGTCACGCACAAACCCCTGCTCATCCACGGTAAAGGACATCTGGGTCCAGCCTTCCCGGCGATCTCTGGCATAGGAGATAGGATACTTTGGCGCTTCCCGGTAGAGGGGCGCCTGCTCCTGTTCGTCAGACCAGGGCTTCATGCTGCCGATGGCCACACAATGCTGGGTCGACTTGTCGCTCTCGCCTTCGGCCTCATAGATCTCCACCAGACGCGCATGGGCGGCCAGTTTGTAGGGATGGCTAAAGTCGAGCACGGCGAACTGCTTGATCACCTCTTCGAGCAGAGGGACCGCCTTATCATACTTCTTCTCCGCCGCCTTGATCATGCCAACATAGTAAGTGGCTTTGAGCCTTGCCATGGCATCGGCCGGCATCTCTTGGCGATAGATCTCGTAGGCTTCTAGCGCCTCGTCACGTATCTCCCGGGTATAGAAATGGGTCGATGCCAGACCATGGAAGGTCAACATCTTCACCTCGGCCAGCAGCAGCGGCTTGTCGGCGTCCTCGGCGATGGCGATCGCCTGCTTGAACAGATCCACCTTCTCTCTCGAGGCAGCCATGGTCTGGGCGGCGCCAATCAAGGGATCGACAAGCTCTATGGCATCGCGGCCAAAGTGCTTACGATAGACCTGAATGACATTGTTGAAATGCTCGTGGGCGGCCTGAGTCTCGCCACTATCTTGCAGCGCAGTGGCCAGGTTAAGCTCGAGATTGACCAGATCGATACTGTCTGATTCGAAATAGCCCTGGCCTAGCTCGTAGGCCTTAGCCGCGGTAAGCGCCACCTGGGCTTTATCTTGCCCGGCCAGCGCCTGCTGATAGGCGGCGTAGCTTTCGCTAAAGGGCGAGGCGAAACTTAGGGGCGCAGCGAAGTGCGCGCACAACACCAGGGCGAGGCCTGATAATGACTTCTTCATAGTGAACAAATATCCTTATTTGTGATCCTGCAAGATTCTCATGTAGAGAATGGCATCCAGCGATTAGTTTCCTACGAGTAATTCAGAACAGCCTTACCGAATCTCAGCCGGGATACGCCCACCTTGGCACACCCGGAGTATCGACTCGCGGCGCGGAAACTACAATCGCCACTAGGGTAACAGGAATCCAGGCCAACTTAAATCACTGGCTAATTTAAATCCCTGACTAACTTAAAACATAGGGTCAGTTAACTTCTTGGAAAGCTTAGTTAAAGTGTAAACCATCCAGATGGTCAGCAATAAGGAGCAGCTCGCCAGGGAGATCCAAACACCTGTGACCCCAAACAGCCAGGCGAACAGATAGAGCACCATGGCGATCAACACCAGCTTGCTACCTGTCAATATCGAGGCCTCCTTAGGACGGTTGATCGCCTGGAAGAAGGCGGCGCCCACCAGAATAAGCCCCTCGAACGGCAGTCCCCAGAAGTAGAGACGCATCCCCTCTATCGCCACGGGCGCCAGCTCAGAATTATCCCCGGCAAAGATATAAACCAGATATTCTGGCGCCCAGTAGATAAAGACGACGCCCGCCAGCGCGGTCACCAGAGTCATGATGATGACCAGCCTCAGGGTCTCGAACACCCTGTCGAAACGCTTCGCCCCAGTGTTGAAGCTAAACAGAGGCTGAGTACCAAAAGCTATCCCCTCGAAGATCAGGTAAAACAGCGCCTCGGCGTAGCTCACCACCCCATAGGCCGCCACATGAATGGGGCCGCCAACCCAGAGAAACGCCATGTTATGCAGGGTCAGGACGATGGAGAGATAGAGGTTCATCAAGAAGCTTGGCACGCCGACCCTGAGGATGTTGCTGCAATGGTCCAGATTCAGACGCATCTGCTGCCAGTTTATCCCCAATCGCGTGCGCTTGGTGAAGAAATGCTGCAGGCAGGCGAGCGCAGTGAAGGCCTGACAGATCATGGTGGCGATGGCGGCGCCCGCCAGGCCATAGGGAAACACGACGATCAGCAGCCAATCCAATAACACGTTCAAACAGCCTGAGAGGATAAGCACCAGGGTGACGAAGCCGGGGCGGCCATCGTTGCGCAGCAAGGCGGTAAAGGCGATGGCCAATACGGGAAAGACCCCGAGGGCAAAATACCAAAACAGATACTGCTCGGCGCTGGTCAGCACCTCCCCTTCGGCCCCCAGCCAGATGAGTATGGTCTGGCTCCAACGGGTACCCAGCAGGGCCAGTCCGGTGCCCGCCAGCAGGCAGAGGGTGAAGGCGTTACCCAGCAAGTGCCGCGCCCGGGCGACATCTTTAAGCCCCAGGTTTATCGACACCAATGATGCGGCGCCCATACCTATCAGGGCGCCGACGGCGTAGAGTATCGCCCCCACGGGATAGGCCAGCATCATGCCTGCCAGCCCCACCTCACCAAGATAGTGTCCGACAAACATACCGTCGATGGCCACATAGACGCCGGTCACCACCATGGAGAGTATGGTGGGAATGGCATAGCGCCACACCAGTTTAGGGATGGGGGCTGTGGCTAGATCTGAGTGCTCATCACTCTGGTGCGCGGCATGATGCTCTGTCATGATTTTCGGAAAATTTCTCTATCATGGTTGTTGATAGTGTGTTGATTCAACACCTAAACGGCTATTGGAGAGCGAAGATATCAGATAGCCAAGCGTTTAGTTAGACAGGCGTTTAGTTAGACTGAGCAGCGCCTGCTCTATCTCTGCCTGGGGCAACGGCTTATCGGCTATCATCTCCAGGCGTGAATCCAGGCTATCATCCAGCTCCATCACGCCGAGTTGACCGTCCACATAGTTAAAGGCCGCGATCCCATCGCCCGTTATCATCACCGCCTTGAGGCGCAGACAATCTTGCGCCTTTACCCAAGCCACCAGAGCCTCGAAGTCAAACTCATAGCAACAGTCGAACACCCAACCCAGGGTATAACGGCCCTCATGCCGATTGCTGGCGCGGTAGATCCCCAGCTCATCAAATGCCTGCTCATCAATCGATAGTTTACGCGTATCATCCGCCTCATCAAAGGGCATCGCGGGCCGGCTGCCTAATAGTGAGGAGCCTGTCGAGGTTGCAGGCTTACTAATGCGCCAGGCGGTAGGGCGCGCAAAATAGTGCTTCTCAAGATATTGATACAGACTGGCTTCTTTTGCCGAGAGTAGCTGCGCCATCTGCACCGGCAACACCTTGGCCGTGATGGATTGCTGCTGCAAATAGGCCTCTAGCTGCTGTAAGTCGGCCAGGCTTGCCAGATCCATCTTGTTGGCCAGGATAAGGTCGGCGATGCGTAGCTGATCGGTAAACAGCGAGCTCTCCAGGTAACGCGGGTCCTTGAGTTTTCTGGGATCCACCAGACAGAGGCTGGCGCGCATCGACAGCACCGGCTTGAAATGCCCTTGGCTCAGGGTCTCGACAATGGCCTTGGGATGGCCCAGCCCAGTGGGCTCGATAAACAGGCGATCAGGCCTCGCCTTGGCGATAAGCTGGTTGACCGCCACCTGAGTCGGCACCCCGGCGGCGCAGCAGAGACAACCACCCGCCACCTCCTTGATGGCGACATCACCGCCCTCACCCTTGAGCAGCTCACCGTCTATGCCAATCTCGCCAAATTCGTTCACCAGCACGGCCCAAGTCTCATCGGCTGGCTTATGGGCGAGCAAATATTGGATAAGACTGGTTTTTCCCACACCGAGAAAACCTGTCACGACATGGGTAGGGATGGGCTTGAGGATCATTGGCGGCTCCGCACTGAAAAATCGCCCCCAGTGTAAAGGGCAGGCCTGAGATTGCAATCCTTTTCAGCAGCCCTCACTTAACCTGCTAGCGCTTGCCCCTGAAGCCCTTATCACTCGATGGGCGTCTCGCCTTGTCATTACTAGCCTTGTCGCTACTAGTCTTGCGCTTGGGCGCCTGTCCCCTTCTACCGTCTTGGCTGCCAAACTTCTGCCCCTTGCCTCGTTTAGGCTGGGCCGCCTTAGAGGTGACTCTGGTGTCGAGCTCGCGATACCTGGCCGGTAGCGGTGCCCCCAGCTCATATCCGGGCTGCACCTCTCGTGGCAAGGTCTTGCCGATAAGGGCCTCGATCGCGCCAAGTGCCGTTTCATCTTGCTTGGCGACGAAGGAGATGCTAACCCCGCTAAGACCGGCGCGGCCGGTACGACCGATACGGTGAACATAGTCCTGAGGCTCATCGGGTAGCTCCAGGTTGATCACTAAGGGAAGCGCTGTGATGTCCAGGCCGCGGGCGGCCACGTCGGTCGCCACTAGCACCCGCAGCTCGCCGGCCTTAAACTGCTCCAGCGCCCGATTGCGCGCCCCTTGGGTCTTATCCCCGTGAAACACCGCATTCTTGATGCCATCGAGCTTCAACTCGCGGTGCAGGCGCTCGGCGCTCTCCTTGGTGTTGACGAACACCAGCACCTGTTGCCAATTATTGCGACCGATAAGCTCGGCCAGCAGCTCCGCCTTACGCCTTGCATCTAAGGGATAGATCTTCTGCTCGATCTGCGGCCCACTACTAGCGCTGGTCACATTGATCCACTCAGGGTTATCCAGCATCTTGGTGGCCAACGTCTTCACCTCTGGGGTGAAGGTGGCCGAGAACAACATGGTCGAGTGAGACGCGCACAGCAGCCGCTTGGTGCGCTCGATATCTCTCACGAACCCCATGTCGAGCATGCGATCTGCCTCATCGACAATGAGCTGATCTACCGTCTCCAGGCTCAAATCATGTTGGCCCAAGAGATCGAATAGCCTCCCCGGCGTGGCCACCAGAATATCGACCCCTCTCGCCAAGGCCTTGCGTTGGGGGTTGATGTTGGCACCGCCATAGACGGCCAGAGTGGTCAGCTCGGTAAACTGGCTGTAGCGACTGATGCTGTCTGCCACCTGGATCGCCAGCTCTCTCGTTGGAGTCAGAACCAAGGCGCTGAGTTGCCCAATTGCTCTTGGCTGATTGAGCAGGCGCTGCAACAACACAAAGCTAAAGGCCGCCGTCTTACCTGTTCCTGTCTGGGCGCAGGCCATCAGATCCCGCCCGGCCAGCGCCGTGGGGATCACCTTGGCCTGAACCTGGGTCAGGGTCTCGTAGCCGCAGGCCTTAGCCGCCTGGGCCAGTAAGGGGTCTAACGGGAGGGCATCGAAATTCATGGGCAACCTGCGAGCTGATAAAAAGTGAGCGCGGAGTCTAGCAAAAAGCGCCCCATAAAGGTAATGCTATCTTCACCGCACAGACTAGCGCGCCTCGGGGTTAACATAGAGGCGCTCAAACTCCGGTAGGGAGACAGGCTTGGAGTAGAGATAGCCCTGGGCAAAATCACATCCGGCGCTAGCCAGGATATCGTGCTGGAACTGGGTCTCCACCCCTTCTGCGATCACCTTGATCCCCAGCTTATGGGCCATCACTATGATCGCCTCACACAGGGCCACGCCGTCGCTGTCGGATTCCAAGTTACGGGTAAAGGACTGATCGATCTTGAGATAATCTATGTCGAACTTCTTCAGATAGGCCAGCGACGAATAGCCGGTGCCGAAGTCATCCAGAGACACCTGAATACCGGCGTCACGATAGGCCAGTAGCTTGTCGGTCACTCCCATGGAGGCATCCAGCAGCAGGCCTTCGGTGATCTCGACGCAGATGGCGTTGCTGGATAGCTCAAGATGACGCAGCAACGCCAGCCAGTCGCTGAAGGTGTCCCCCTCGTCCCTGAACTGAATTGGCGACTTGTTGATGCTGATCTGGATCTCGACGCCATGTTGAGTCCGCCAGCGGGCGCTCTGTTGGGCGGCCTTCTCAAATACCCAGTTGCCTATCTCGTTGATAAGCCCAGTCTCTTCCGCCACCGGAATAAACTCGCCCGGCGAGACCAGGCCCCGTTGAGGATGCACCCAACGGATCAGCGCCTCCGCCTTGTAGACCCCCTGTTTGTTCATGTCGACGATAGGCTGATAGAAGAGCTCAAACTCCTTGCGATTGATAGCGTTACGCAGATCTTTGATCAGCGCCATGCGATAGCGGGCATACTCCTGCATCGAGGGGGTAAAGTAATGGAAACGGTTGCGCCCCTGCTCCTTGGCGGCGTACATCGCCTGATCCGCATGTTTCAGCAGCCCCTCGATACTAGTGGCATCGTCGGGGTAGATGGTAATGCCGATACTGGCGCTGATGTAGGCGGTCTCATCCCCCAGGCTGTAGGGCTCGGCGATGCGCTCCAGTATACTCTGGGCCACCCGCTCGACGCCGCTGGGGGAGTCGATCCCCGAGAGCACTACGGTAAACTCATCGCCCCCCAGGCGCGCCACCACATCCGACTCACGAATGCAGCCCTTGAGCCGCTTGGCGGTCTCCTGCAACAAGAGATCCCCCATATCATGGCCCAGGGTATCGTTGACCTCCTTGAAGAAGTCCAGGTCCAGGAACATCAAGGCAAAGTGGCTATGATTACGATCGATACGCAATATCTCGGTATTGAGGTACTCCAGCAACATGCGGCGATTGGGCAGGCCGGTCAGGGGGTCGTAGTTGGCCTGTTTCCAGATGATATGCTCCGCCTCTTTCTTCTCGGTAATGTCGGAGAAGAGCGCCACCCTGCGGTACACCTGGCCGTGCTGGTCGAAGATGGTATTGATAGTCAACCAGACCATATACTCCTCGCCGCTCTTGTTCTTGATCCACAGCTCCCCCTGCCAATAGCCGGTATCGCGAATGGCGCTGTTCATCTCATCGTATTGGCTTCTCGGGGTGCGTGCGCTCTGCAATATACGGATATTTTGCGTCAGCGCCTCCTCCTGGCTGTACCCCGTAATCGCGGTGAAGGCGGCATTGATGGTGATGATATGCCCCTTGTGATCCTGAACGCTCATGGCTTCGCTGGAGTTGTTATACACAGAGGCCGCCAGCTCTAGCGATTCTTGCACCTTCTTCTGCTCGGTAATGTCCGAGTGCACCCCGCACATGCGGGTCGGCAGGCCATTACGGTCACGGCTGACCACCTTGCCGGTATCCAAGATCCAATGCTCTTCGCCGCTAAGGCTAATCAGCCGGTATTCGATGTAATGTTTCTGAGTCTCCCCCTTGAGGTGACGGTCGATGGAGTTCAGCACCGCCATCCTGTCCTGGGGATGGATGGCGTCGATCCAGATACGGCTGTCGCGATTAAGTCTTTCGAGGTCGCAGCCCAGCACCTTGGCACACCAAGGATTACGCTTGGTCTCGTTACTCTTGATATCCCAGTCCCACATGCCAAGATCGCTGCTCTCCAGCACCAGGGCCAGGCGCTCCTGACTGGTGCGCATCGCCATATCCGCCCGTTTATGCTCAGTAATGTCGATAAGGCCAGCGATCACCATATCCACCATGTTATGGTTGCGGCGACAGGCCACCGTCAGGTGGGTATAGACAATCTCCCCATCCTTGGCAACGAAGCGCTTGTCCATCTCGTAGGCATCTATCTCCCCCTTTAACATGCGCTGGAACTGGGTCATATCCGCCTTAAGATCTTCGAAATAGGTCAGTTCGGTCCAGGTGCGGTTGAGCAGCTCTGTCTCGGAATATTTGAGCATCTTACACAGGCGAGGATTGACCTTGATCCAATGCTGATCGACCGAGGTGATAGCGATCCCCATGTTGCCAACGTTAAATTGCGAGCGAAAAATAAAGTCATCCTGAAGCTGAATCTTAGCGTCCCGCTCCACCTCCAGCCGCCTGGCCAGCAACATCCCCAGCAGGGCCGTCACTATGGGAAAAATCAACATCACAGGCAAAGCGATCTGCACCAGGAGATCGACAAACATGGAAAAGGGCAGAATAAACAGCAGCGACAGGGTCGAGAAATGCAGCAGGAAACCAAACAGATACAACTCGATAAAGCTGAGATCGGCGATGGTGGTCTTGCGATAGTAGCGCCACAGGCTACCAAACAGGGCGGAGACCAGAATCACTGTCACCCCGACCAGCATGCCATCGCCCCCCTGGAACAGGCGATAGGCACAGGCAACAGAAGCGGCTACGAATGTAGGCAGGCCGCCGAAGAAGAGCCCACTGATGGCCAACACCACAGAGCGGGTATCGATAAAGACCCCGGGCTGATATTCCCAGGAGGTCATCATGGTCAGTACTGTCACGCCGCCTATTACCGCCCCCATGATGAGGCGCCACAACAGAAAATACTCGCTACGATGGTGCCGTGGCACCGCGTCGTAGATAAATACCATGATCAACAAGAGCGCGGCATTTTGAGAGAGCGAAAATAATGTATCTTGATTCATACAAGGCTTAAATTTTCTCGAGGCTAAGTTTTTTATTATCAACCTGATAACATCATTCAGAGTGTAGCAGAAGCCCCGAAAAAAAAACCACTAAATCATAATAAGCTAATGATTTTGAACGCCTCTCCCTCAGTCCCGCAACCTCTTGCCCAGCCATACAAATCACCGCAGCAGCAGCGAATGACAGCCTAAATCGCCTAAGCTCCACACAGATGTAGCTCGAATGCTACAAAAAACACCCCGTCAGCCGCAGCAATGCAGTTGATCTCCCTCGAAAACCCCTTATCATGGGCAACATAAGGACGCGACCGCTGCAAGGAATCTGATGTTGCACCCCAGCTTATCTCGGCAAATCAATCACCTCATCTCTGGCCTGACACTCATGCTGGCGCTTTTTAGCCTCACCGCCACCGGCCAGGAGCTGAATATGGCCTCGGCCGACAGCCCGTCGGCGCCGCTCAAGGTTAAGCTGGCCGCCGAAGATAACTGGGCGCCTTTTGCCGATCCCTATGGTAAGGGGCTGTCCCATCGTCTGGTCAAGCAGGCGTTTTCCCGGGTCAATGTCGATGTCGACAGTCTGGTGGTCTCCTATGCCCGCGGCGTGGTGATGACCAAGCAAGGCATAGTAGATGGTGTCTTTAATCTGCACAAAGAGCGCAAGACCCAGGAGGAGTTTGTCTTCGGCCAGATCCCCCTGTTCACCACATCGGCCTCCTTCTATCAAAATAATGCCCATCCGCTGCAGGCAGAGGACAAATGGCACCTGCCCCAGGGGTTACTTGTCGGCATCATCAAGGGCTATGAATATGGCGATGAGTTGTCACAGCTCAAACAGCTCAGATTAGTCGAGGTGGACAATCACAATCAGCTAATCAACCTGCTGCTGCTCAACCGCATCGATGCCGCCATCATGTACGACGAGGTGGCCAATCAGTATCTTGGTCAGATGGGGGTCGGCAAGGTGATTAGCCGCAGCGTGCACAATCATACCGGCGACCTCTATGTGGCCTTCTCCAAGCAGCGTCCCAACGCCCAGTTGTTTGCCGACAAGCTAGATCTCGGCCTCAAGGCCCTCAAGCAAGACGGCAGCTATCAGAGCATAATGAACAGCCTACAGGCGATCGCCAGCAAATAGCGCTTTAACACACCACTCGCCAACAAGTCGTGCCATGACAGACCGAGAGTATGCTATGCTGTCGCCTCTCTAATTTAGCCCAGACTCCAGATGAAGCCAGACGATAAGTTCAGCCCTACCTTTCATTTTCCGGTGCAGATCTACTACGAAGATACCGACTTTTCCGGCGTGGTGTACCATCCTAACTTCTTGAAATATTTCGAGCGTGCTCGTGAGCATGTGATCGGCGCCGAGCGACTGGCAGCCCTCTGGCAGCAGCACGGCCTGGGTTTTGCCGTCTATCGCAGCGACATGCTCTGCCATGAAGGGGTTGAATTTGCCGACGTGGTGGATGTGCGTACCCGCTTCTATTTCGAGAGTAAGTATCGCACCGTATGGCAGCAGGAGATCTGGCGCCCCAAGGGCACCAAGCCGGCGGTGACCGCCCACATCGAGATGGTATGTATGAACAAGGCGAGGCAGCTCTGCCCCATGACGCCGCCCCTCATCGAGGAGCTCGGCCGTCACTTCGACCAAGCCATCAGCCTGTAATAAAGCCTTTTAGCACTTAAATCCTAGAGGAGCGGCTGATTTAACTTGCGCCAATGCATCTCAAGCTCTGGCGCTCGCATCGGCTTGGCGTAGATATCCCCCTGCACCTTATCGACCCCCATCTCCTGCAATAGATTAAACACCGGCATCTGCTCGACGCCCTCGACGGTCACCGAAAAGTCCAGCCCCTTGGCCAGGTCGACGGCGCTGCGAACGATATGCTGCGCCCGCGGATCCGACTCCAGCCCAGTCAGGAAGGCCCTGTCTATCTTAACTTCGTCCACCGGCAGGTGTTTGAGATAGGCCAGCGAGGAGTGACCGGTACCAAAATCATCTATCGCCACCTTGACGCCGGCGCGCTTGAGACGATTGAGCACGGCCACGGTACGCACCATGTCTGTCATCAGCTGGCTCTCGGTGATCTCGATAGAGAGCACCTGAGCACTGAGGCCATGTTGCTTTAGGCGGGTGATGATCCGCTCACTCAGCTGCTTCTCGCTCAGATCGTCTATCGCCAGGTTGATCGCCAGCTGCAGGCGAATATCACTCTCCTGCCAACGCACCTGCTGCAGCAGCACCTGATCGATCACCCACTGGCTAAGCAAGCTGATCATCCCGGCGCACTCTAACAGCGGAATAAACTCCCCCGGCGAGACAGGCCCAAGCACAGAGCTGTCCCAGCGGATCAAGGCCTCGGCGTGGGTGCAGTTGCCTGTGGCCAGGTTATATTTGGGCTGAAACACCAGATAAAGCTCGTTTTGCTCCAGCGCCTTGGGGAAACAGCTGACTATGGTCAACTGCCTGTGCTGACTACGATCGTCTCCTTCCTGATAGGCGGCGATATAGTTGCTGGCCGACTTGGCCCGCACCAATGCCAAGTCCAGGCGGCGCAGCATCTGGCTAACATCCGCGTGGTGCAATGACAGCTCGAGATAGCCAAGTTGCAGCTGCAAATTGATCACGGTTCCCTTGATGCTGATGGGCTGCGCCAGTCCCTGCTGAAACACCATAAGCTCGGCCTCGCTCATGGGGGTATTAAAGTAGATCAGAAACTCATCTTCATTCATCCGCGCCAGCATGTCCTTATCGCCGATGCGCCGTTCCAAGCGCTCTGCCAAGGCCTGCAGCAGCTTATCCCCCAGGGAGAAGCCAAAGAGATCATTCACATAGCGAAAGCGATGGATATCGATAAGCACAAACATCCCATGGGTGAGAGGCATCTTGCGGGTCAACTTGGCCTTGAGACCGACGCGATTGAGCAGCCCGGTCAGCTTATCGCGACCCTTTGGGGGCGGTAGCTGTTTCAACAGGTGTTGCAGCTGCACATAGAGGGGGATAAAACGGTAGGGAACGGTGGCAATATTCAGGGGCTGGCGCACCTTATGTTGCTGACTTAACTGGGTCACCAGACGCTTAATAAACTTAAGCTCAGTGCGCCTATGCCAGTACCAGTAGATGATACCAGCGATGCCGATTGCTATCAGATAGACTATTAACCAAACCAGCTCAGTTGCCGTCACACAATCCCTAATATTTTGATAAATAAAGAAACGACAAGACGGATCGGCACACTCTGCCGACCTGCTCGTATCTATTCATAACTTAATTTAATCGAATGGTAGTTGTCGAGAAATTCATCCGATCCCAGATATTCTGGGCTCACGGGCAATCCGCGCTGAAGGAACACGTCCAGACGCTCCTCCAGATCGTGACCGGCGCGCAGTTCGCCGGTATAGAAGGCGGCCGCGCGCACGAAATCCAGATAGGTCACCTGCTCTGGCAAATAGGGCAGATCCGCCCAGCGCTCGACCACCTCTGTCACCTCGGGCGAGAAGTCCCAACTCTTGAGCACGGCGCGACCTAGCGGCCCCTGCATCTTCCTAACCAGCGCCCTGAGTTGCTCTATGCTGGTAAACAGATGGGGATTGGCCTCGGCCTCGGTCAGTACCGGCAAGGCGCCGATATTGTGCACTAGGCTCGCTAATGTCAGGGTGTCGTAGTTGAGTCCACAGCCCTTGTGGGTCTTGGAATACTTGAGTAGCAGGGCGCAGGCCGCCGAGGTCACCTCGATAGAGGCACGCCACACCTCGTCCATCACCTCCCACACCATCTCGTTGGTAGAGATGAACAGCTGCTCCATGGCCACTGAGGTGGCGATCGCCTTGATCTGCGTCAGGCCGATGCGAGTCACCGCCGCGTTGATGTTTTCCGCCTTGATGCCGCGGCTATACATGGCGCTGTTGGCCACCTTGATCATACGGGCCGAGATGGCGGCATCCTGACCGATTATTTCGGCCACCTGCTTAGGGCTGGAGTCGGGGCGGGAAACCACCTCCTGAACGCGCATTGCTACCTCGGGCAAAGTCGGCAAGACCAAAGCATCTGCCTTTAACTTTTTCAGTAACCCAACCAGTAGTTGATGCTCGCTAGACATGCAAACTCCTTAAAAAAACTATGCCCATATTGATGTTGCCAGAGAGTATATCAGCACTCTTGCTAACCGTGATGGTAAAAATCGTCCATCCAGTTAAGAATTTGTGTAATTTTAGCTAAGTTTAAGATTATAGGTTATTAATTGGCTTAAATTTCTCCTGTTTGCCCGCTTTTATCGTCAGTCATTGACGGCTGTCGATAAAATAAACAACTTCTAATTTGCATAAGCCTTGCCCCATTGAGTAAAATGCCCGCCCCAAGTTTGTTCGATACCTGTTAATTGAGAGAAATGATGTTTAAACCTGAGCTGCTGTCTCCTGCCGGGACCCTAAAAAATATGCGTTATGCCTTCGCATATGGCGCCGATGCGGTTTACGCAGGCCAACCGAGATATAGCCTGCGTGTCAGAAACAACGATTTCAAGATGGAAAACCTCGCAACGGGTATCCAAGAGGCCCACAGCCTGGGTAAGAAACTCTATGTGGTGAGCAACATCGCCCCCCACAACACTAAGCTCAAGACCTATATCAAGGATATGGAGCCTGTGGTAGCCATGCAGCCCGATGCGCTGATCATGTCAGACCCGGGTCTTATCATGATGGTACGTGAGGCATTCCCGGATCAGACGGTGCATCTGTCTGTTCAGGCCAACGCCATCAACTGGGCCTCGGTTAAGTTCTGGCAGCAACAAGGGATCAAGCGTGTGATCCTCTCTCGTGAGCTGTCGCTGGATGAGATTGAAGAAATACGTCAACGCTGCCCAGACATAGAGCTCGAGGTCTTCGTACACGGCGCCCTGTGTATGGCTTATTCAGGCCGTTGCCTGCTCTCTGGCTATATCAACAAGCGTGACCCTAACCAGGGTACCTGCACCAACGCCTGCCGCTGGAAGTACGACGCCCACGAGGCGGTGCAGACAGAGACCGGCGACATAGTGGCGGTTAATCCTGAGGTGCAGATGCACAACCCAACCCTGGGTGAAGGTGCGCCAAGCAACGAAATCGTCCTGCTGCAAGAGGCGGGACGTCCGGGCGAATATATGCCGGCGTTTGAAGATGAGCATGGTACCTACATCATGAACTCCAAGGATCTGCGCGCCATCCAGCACGTCGAGCGTCTGACCAAGATGGGCGTAGATTCACTGAAAATCGAAGGCCGTACCAAGTCCTTCTACTATGTGGCCCGTACCGCACAGCTCTATCGCCAGGCGATCGAAGATGCCGCGGCCGGTCGCGAGTTTAACCCGGCGCTCATGTACCAGCTCGAAGGGCTAGCGCACCGAGGTTACACCGAGGGCTTCCTGCGTCGTCACGTGCACGACGAGTACCAGAACTATGACTACGGCTACTCCATCAGCGATACCCAGCAGTTTGTCGGCGAGTTTACCGGCAAGCGCAACGCCAAGGGGATGGCCGAGATCGACGTGAAGAACAAGTTCTCCGTCGGCGACAGCGTCGAACTGATGACGCCCCAGGGCAATATCAACCTGACCATAGAACACCTGGAAAACCGCAAGGGCGAGAGCGTCGAGTCGGGGCTTGGTTCGGGTCACTTCGTCTATCTGCCGGTACCGGCCGAAGTCGAGGTCGAGCGAGCCATCCTGATGCGCAACCTGACGGGCGAGCAGAGCACACGTCAGCCACACCCTTAAGATTCGCCTCGAGCGACTTAAACACAGCCTCTAAACAGCCCGAATCTCTCGGGCTGTTTTTTTATCCCCACAAAATAAGCCTACTAGTTCAACACCTAGCTCAACACCTAGCGCAACGACTTACTCTAGTTCTGACTAAGCGACTTATCCTAAGTGACTTAACTTAAATGACTTAACCTTAGTGATTTACCTTGAGCGACTTAATTTTAGCGACTTACCCTAAGCGACTTACCTTGAACGACTATGGCGGAGTGCCAGACTCGGCAAGCGTCTGCTCCGCGAACGCCTCCCAATATCTGACTCTAACCCTAGACATAGCCATGCCTCGCACACGCTCCACACCCAAGTCCTACAACTGACTCCAACATTCAAGTCCCACATCCAAGTCCCGCACTAGAGCCTGTTACATCTTCACATTTTTTCTACAATTTGGTAGCAAGCCCGCCATTAGCTGTTAAACTGAAACGCATAGTTATCTTGATGAAATACAAGGTATAAAAATGAAGACTCCCCGCGCTTCCGTGAAATGTCTACTCCCTACTCTAATGGCCGCTAGCCTGGCGTCACCGACGGCCTACGGCAAGAGTGAGATCCTCGAAGGCCAGTCAGGCACGATTTCTGAAGTGGGGGATGTGGTGCAGATCGCCCTGCCCGCCGCGGGCCTTATCGGCGCCCTCTGGATAGGCGATACCGAAGGCGCCTGGCAGGTCACCAAGGGCGTCGCGGCCACGGCGGCCATCACACATACCCTGAAGTTTGGCGTCGAGCGCCTGAGACCCGACGGCACAGAGTCCAACTCCTTCCCCTCGGGGCATACCTCGGCGGCCTTCTCCGGCGCCGCCTTTATTCATCACAGATACGGTAACGCCTACGGCATTCCGGCTTATGCGGCGGCGGCCTTCGTGGGCGGCAGCCGTATCTGGGCCAACCGCCACTACATGGACGATGTGCTTGCCGGCGGCTCCATCGCCGTGATGACCAGCCTCTATTTTACCGACCCCTATGCCCAGACAGATCTGGTGATCGCCCCAAGCCTGGGGGAAGATCATATTGGCCTGGCGCTGAGCTACACCCCAGGGCTGGCGGGTAACAAGGGCCCTCGGAGCGAGCGCGAAAAAAGCCATGATTGGGGCCAGCAAGACAAGCCGCTCAATAACAGCTACACCCTGATGATCGGCGGCTTCGATACTGACACTAACTATATTCGCGACAAGCAGGAAACCGGCTTCGACCTTAACGGCTTCAGCAAAGAGAGTGAGCCCAACACCTACGCCTCGGCACTGGTCAACTGGGGGGTGGGCAAGCAGCAATATCTCTCCTTCAGGTTTACCCCCTTGGAGGCCAGAGACACCAGCGTACTTAACCAGGATATCGGCTTTAACGGCAAGCGCTACGCCGCCGGTAGCGAGGTCATCGCCGCCTATCGCAGCTGGAACCTCTCCGCCGACTATATGTTTAACCTGATGCCAAAGAACGACTGGATAGTGAATGTCGGCGCCGGTATCAGCCTGATCGATCAATGGATCCGCCTCGATGACCTGGAGGGCGGAAATCTTGGAGAGTTTAACGACTTCTTCATCGTCCCCGCCGCCGCTGCGGAGCTGGGTTATCGCTTTACCCCGGCAGTCAAAGCCAGCCTGGGCTATCGCATTACCGGTCTCTCCGATTTTGATTCCAGCGCCTTCTGGGGCGATGTCACCTACCAGATCAACGAGCGCTGGGCGGCCTCACTCTTCTACGGTCAGCTAGAGCAGACCTCGGACACCGACGAATATTATAACGACGCCCGTTTCAACTTCGCGGGCTTTGCCGTCACCTATAGCTTCTAAGCCAGCTCTGGTGACATCAGCCTCCTGCGCTGGCTTTCTCTATCAGCAGCGAAGGGGTTAATAGTTGTGGCAACACCTGCGGCGCTGGGTTGCCCTTGCTGTACCAGAGATACAGCGGCACACCTGAGCGCCGGTTTTTTGCAAGGAAACGGGTGATCGCCGGATCCCCCTTGGTCCAGTCGCCTAGCATCACAGCCGTATTTGCACGGGCGAAGGCAGCCTGGGTCTCCTGGCGCTCGATGGCGACCTTCTCATTGACCTGACAGGTTAAACACCAGTCGGCGCTGAAATACACAAACACATCCTGCTGTTTGACCAAGGCCGATAGGCTAGCCTCATCGAACACCAGAGGGCATACAGACTCAGTCGCAGCATCTGCCTCAGCACCAGCCTTCATCTCAGTACTCGCCGCCGAGTTCGCCCCGAGATGATTGCTGCCTCCGGGCGTTGCAATCATCAGGGTGCCGCCAACAAGGATAACGATCGGTACCAGCGGCCACCAGGGGCGGTGGCGACCCGAGCGTTGCAACAATCCCATCAGCCATAATCCCAGGCTCAACAAGAGCAACAGCAGCAAGGCGATGAACAGATAGCCTCTGTCAGCTTGCTGCATCAATACCCATACCAGCCCCAAGGCCGTTAAGAACATGGGCACGGCAAAGCAGCGTTTCGCCGTTAGCATCCAGGCGCCGGGTCTTGGCATGCGTTTACGCAGCGCCGGAATGAACCCCACCAGCAAGAAAGGCAAGGCCATCCCCAAGCCCAAACCGGCGAACACCATAAGGCCTACACTGGTGGGCAGTACCATGGCTGCCCCTAAGGCCGTCGCCATGAAGGGGCCGGTGCAAGGTGTCGCTACAAAGGCGGCCAGCACGCCGGTCCAAAAATCTCCCGCAGACCCGGGCTTTTGTTGCAGCTTGCTTCCGGAGCTTAGGGTACCCAGTTCAAACAAACCGGCCAAATTGAGCCCTATGGCCATCATCAGCAGGATGAGTGCCACTATGATCTCCGGGCGCTGCAGCTGAAACGCCCAGCCCACCTGAAGGCCAAACGCCCTAAGCATCAAGATAAGCGCGCCCAGCAGGACGCACACCAACACGGCTCCCAGGGTATAGGCCAACGCGCCTGTTTTGGCTGTACGCTCGTCCCCCAAGTTAGTCAGGCTGAGCACCTTCAAGCTGAGAATGGGAAAGACACAGGGCATCAGATTCAGCAGGAGTCCGCCCAACACGGCGCCAAATACGGCCAACGCAGCTGTGACCAGCGGATTGCCGGGCGCCCCTGGCGGTATAGCGGCAATTGAATAGTCCTCTTGGGTTGGCACTGCGACCTGAGCCATCAAGGCCGATGAGCATCAAGGCCGATGAGGTTGGAAACGCCAAGGCAGCTTGCGGCTGCCGAACTGCCCTGAATCTGACGGCCAGCGACTCATTTAGGGTGATCACCCCATAAAAGTCACTGATATCTCCCTCGCCATCGCCATCGCCATCACCGGCCGTAGTCGTCATCAAGAGGCGATCGCCCTTTCTGATAAAACGCTGCGGCGCCGTGTTTGAAATCACCCCGTTCACCTCTGGGTAAAGATGGGCAATGTCAGTCAGCTGGGCAGTGTCAGTCAGCTGGACAGACTCAGGCAGAGGGAGTGACAATACAAATTGCCCATCCTGAATACTAAACTCGGCGCTGGCCACAATCGGCCTTGGCAGTTGTTGGCGCCAGCCATCGAAGGTCTCGCGAACCTCTTGAGTCGCGCCGCCATCCCCTACGCTGAACTGCACATGAAGGCTCTGCTGCTCCGGCAGACACAGCTTGGGACTGCACACCAGATAACGAAGATCCGCAGTCAATGTGATAAGGCTGCCGATCGGTAGATCTTCGTCTATGTGCAGCGGTGCCAACAGGGCGTAGTCACCATGATAGATGTAATTCATCAGACCGCTGGTCAGCAACTGCTCGGGCGCCGGATATTGCAGCTCACCAACCTTCACCCCGTCAGACAGCTGCCATTGCACCTTTAATGGAAACCCGGCATCCCCTGGGTTAAGCCAGTAACCGTGCCAGCCAACTGCGGGAGACATAATGATTGCCAGCATAGTTTCGGCGCCGGGCGCAGGCGCGTCAGACTCCAGCATTAGGGATGCCGTTATCTTTCGGCCGCCCTCGTCACTGGCCTGAGCCGGTGTGGCCTGCGCTGGCAAAACCTGAGCCTGAATGGCCAAGCACAACATTAGCCAGAATCCGGCAGCAGCTTGCGCCAATAAGGTTCTGTTTTTAAACATATACCTATACTCCAAACGCGTGATTTATTTGCGTTCTAGGTCGGCGAGCAGCGACTCGAGGCGCTCGGCAAAGTCGGGTGCTCTCAGGCTAACCTTTTCGGTGATTTTGCCTGTCTCATCGATGAAAACTATCGTCGGCAGCTGGGTAACGCCGAATCGCTCGAACAGGCTGCCATCCTCGTCGAAGACTATGGGCAAGCGAGTGTGATAGTTGCTTTGATACTCGACCAGATCGGCCTGGGTGGACCAGAGGTTGCTGGAGAGATGCAGCCACTGGACGGCGTTGTCTACAGTGGCGCTCTCTGCAGTGGCATTATCGGCAGCGACATCAGCAGCAAACTGCTCGACCCGCTCCCGCACCAACTGACAAGACTTGGCCGTCTTAGGCTCGGACTCTGCCAGGTACCACTCACACCAAGGGGCGAAGAACACGAGTCCGGTTGCCTTGCCGTGGCGCGCCGCCGACGGCAATGGGTAGTCACTGTTATCGTGCGCCTTCAATGACATAGGGCTCACTTCTGCACCCAGCTCGTAGCCGGACGCCTGCTCGGCCATGTTTCTTACAACAGCTGAACCACTAACGGCCTGAGCATTACCAGAAGGACCATTGGAATGATTTCCCGCGATAACCTGCTCCAATGCCTGATGAAGCGCCTCGTCATCCTGATGTCCGACATAAGTGATGTGGCCATTCTTATCGATGAGGAAATGCTGCGGCGTCACCCGTAACTTGAAGGCCCGCGCCAGGGAGCCGTCATCTATGGTCACCGGCATCTTGAGGCCAGCCTTCTTTACAAAGGCGCCGACTGAGTTGCTGTCGTCACTGATCCCAGTATTTACGGCAATCACCTGCAGCTTGTCGCCATATTCTTGATAGATCTTTTCAAATCCAGGCATCTGCTGGCGGCAAGGAACGCACCAGGTCGCCCAAAACTTGATGTACACAGGCTTGTTGCCATACAGCTCGCCAAGATTAATCTTGTCCCCGGCTAATGTGGTCAGCTGGCGCTGCGGCGCCGGCTTACCAAGCAGCTCGCTGCCGGCAAGCTTGGCCCTTCTCTCCCCCTCGGCGGCAAAATCATCTTTTGCCAACGCCTGCCCCAAAAACGCCGCGGATAGCAACAATGCAGACAGGCTGACGGTTAGCCACTTGGAGGGTTTAATTGCTAGGAGTTTCATGCTGGGTTCCCATATTCGATGATGACTAATGAAGGCCGCAGGCCAAAGGGCCAAACCTGGCGAGCGCACAAGTTCAACCTGCCATGGCAGATATCGCGACTAAGGGCATCTTATGTAAAGCTGGGAAATGCGAATTGTAAAATTTCGACATTTCATTAAGATTCGAAGGAGACGACTCGCTTTTACCGCATCCATGCACAAATAAACTGGACTGAGAGGTTAATGGAGCAGATTAACATGCCAACCTTGGCACACCTTGGCTTTCAGCGCTTTCTTCCCTGCGTCGCGCTTCAGCCCTATATCCAGTGTTACTGGCATATTGTTAGGGCTGAGGGACCAGAGTCGCTGTCGACAGAGTTTATGCATCCTGAGGGCGGTAGTGGCATCATCTTCAACTTCGGCGCGCCGATTCACTTGGATGGCATGCAACATGGCGCCCATTGCCTGGTGACAGGGCCCACGAGACAAAGCACCAAACTGGAACTGTCGGGCAAGGTCGATGCCTTAGGGGTGCGCTTCTGGCCCGGCAGCGGGCGCGCCTTTCTAAATGCCCCCCTGTCGGAGATGCTGGGGCAAAACCTGACGCCAACGGATCTATCCCTCGCGCTACTCGGCGATGAGTTGACCGAGCGCCTAGCCGCGCAGCCAACGGCGCAGGCGCGAATTGCCCTGCTGGAAACCAGGTTGCTGCACTATCTGGCAGCCAAGGAATCACTGTTTGATGCCAGTGAATCTAGGATGAGGCACGCCTTAAACTGGATAACCAGACAGAGAGGCCAGGGCGAGCTGCGCCACTTATTGGGCGAGCTAGATATCGGCCAGCGCCAGCTGGAGCGTCTATTCCTGCAAGATGTAGGCATGACGCCGAAAAATTACAGCATCTTACAGCGCACCGCCTATGCCAAGGAGCTACTCAGGCATGACGCCGACAAGTCACTCACCGACATCGGCTATCACGTCGGCTTCTACGACCAGGCTCACTTCATACGCGAATTCAAGAAGGTCATAGGCATCACCCCAGGCATTTACCGAAACAAGGCCTTGCACAACCCAAAGCGCTAGTTTATCTCCATTAGGATAACTCCAAGCAAGGAGAGGCACTCCCGTCAAGGCTCTGGTCCATAGGGAGAAGAGGTGTGTGCTTGAGTCTGACAGCAAAAAGCCCCCACCTGGCCAACGCTATTTTGTCATCGGATAACCAAAGCCTGTGATACAATAGGCGCTAAGCGATTATCTCCAGTAAATGAGACAGAAAATCGGCGTAAGACTAGGCCCTTAAACGGGCGAAATAAGATTATCGATAACAATCACAAGTAAACTTAACTGATTGTTATAAAAGGCAAGTATAAGGTATTACAACTAAATGGCATTACTGATCGACGACAGCTGTATCAACTGTGACATGTGTGAACCTGAGTGTCCCAACCAGGCGATCACCATGGGGGAAGAGATCTATGAGATAGATCCTAACCTGTGCACCGAATGCGTCGGCCACTACGACAAGCCTACCTGCGTCTCCGTCTGCCCCATCGACTGTATCGACCCGGACCCCGCCCATGTGGAGTCCCAGGATGAACTCCTGGTCAAGTATCACCTGATCACCGGTAAGCCGATCGATTAAGTGACCAACAAGAGTTAACCGTCTTCAAATAAACAAAAAGCGAAGCCTTGGCTTCGCTTATTGATGACTCATCATGAGTTAGCTCAATCGGCTATTTCAGGCCCATGGCATGTTCGCTTGGCGCTGCAGTTGGGTCAGCATGGCGGCAGCCTGAGTGATGCTCTGGCGCATAAATACCGGCATGGTGTCGAACTCTATGCTGAGGAGCTGATTTTTTACCTCGAGCCCAAGCTCGGTATCTCCCTCAATCGCCAAGCGGCGCTGGAAAAACAGGGTATCTGGGTCTTCCTTACCGGCGGCGATCAGAAGCAGCGCCTGACTACAGCCGCTAAAGCTCACCTCAGCCTCGCCACTTTCACGGACGATGAGGCGCTCATCGAAGCTAACCTCGAAGCTTAACTCGAGATCGGTCACGTTAATCTTCACCCAGCGAGCCTGCAAAAAGTCCAGCTCCCCATCTTTAATCTGCGCCGCCATCAGCAGATTTAATATACGCTCGATAAGCTGAGCCTTAATTGAAAAAGGAACTAAGTTTAATGGTTTAGCTATGACTTTAGGCCCATATTGCAATAGATGTTTGGCCATGTTTGCCAACACACTTCGCTGCATGACAGAGATTCTCCTACCAAATTGGAGGACCGAAATCGTGACTTCGATCAATGTTTAGTGAGGTTCCCGACAACCGCTGTCGAGAGTGATAAGGAAATCAATTTTAACCAGATTTTATGATCACAAACCTGTTTTACATCAAGAATTCTTCAGCCATTCCCTTTTACACTTCACACTTTTTAAGGGAGAACAGCACATGGAACTTCTTTGTCCGGCGGGTAACCTCGCCTCCCTCAAGGTCGCCTTAAACGCCGGTGCCGACGCCGTCTACCTTGGGTTGAAAAACGATACCAACGCCCGCTCCTTCGCCGGGCTGAACTTTACGCCGGAAAAATTAGCCCAGGCGGCCAAGCTCACCCAGCAGGCGGGTAAGAAGATTTTTCTGACCATCAATACCTTCCCAAAACCCGGTGAAGAGCAACGCTGGTACCAGGCGATCGATCTGGCCGCCGACACAGGGGTCGATGCGCTGATCATGGCCGACCTCTCCCTGCTGGATTATGCCCACAGCCGTTACCCTCACCTGCCGCTGCATCTGTCGGTGCAGGCCAGCGCCACTAACCTGGGGGCACTTAGCCTCTATAAGCAGGAGTTCAACATCGACCGTGTGGTTCTGCCGCGGGTGCTGTCGATGAAACAGGTCAGAGACCTCTCCAAGGTAACCCCTGTGGATCTGGAGGTGTTCGCCTTCGGCAGCCTCTGCATCATGGCCGAGGGGCGCTGCCACCTCTCCTCCTATGTGACGGGCCAGTCCCCCAACACGGGCGGATCCTGCTCGCCGGCAAAACATGTACGCTGGCAAGATGTGGGCGACAGCCAACAGACCCGCCTCAACGACGTGTTAATCGATCAATCGGGCAAGGATGAGCAGATGGGTTATCCCGTAGTCTGTAAGGGGCGCTACACCACCAGCGACAGCCAGGAGGCCTCGCACCTGTTGGAGTCTCCCACCAGCCTCAACACCCTCAGCCTGCTGCCGGAGCTCGCCAAGGCTCGCGTGGTCTCCCTCAAGATTGAGGGGCGTCAGCGCAGTCCGGCCTATGTGGAGCAGGTGACCCGGGTATGGCGTCAGGCGATCGACACCTACCTAAGCGATCCAGCGGCCTACACCACCCAGGCCCAGTGGGATCAGGCCCTGGCCAAGGTCTCCGAGGGACAGGTCACCACACTGGGCGCCTATGAGCGCACTTGGCAATAACAGCAAAGCAATAAAGACAAAAGGATAACAAGATGAAAACCTCATTAGGACCGATTCAATATTGCTGGCCCAAAGAGAAGGTGGTCGAATTTTATGAGGCCGTGGCCCAGAGCAACGTGCCCCTGGTCTATCTGGGCGAGACCGTCTGTAGCCGCCGCCGCGAGCTTAAGTTCAGCGACTATATGGCATTGGCGCGCATGCTAAAGGCCGCAGGCAAGGAGGTGGTGCTCTCTACCCTAACGCTTATCGAGGCGCAGTCGGAATTTCTTGAACTCAAGAAGCAAGTGGAAAACGGCGAGTTCACCATAGAGGCTAACGATGTCGGCGCCATCTATCTGGCCAAGGAGCATGGGATCCCCTTCGTCTGTGGGCCCAGCGTCAACAGCTATAACGCCGCGACCCTGAAGAAGTTTGCCAGCTGGGGCATGCAACGTTTCGTGATGCCGCTGGAGCTGTCCAAGGCCTGGCTCACTCAGGTGCTTGAGGATCTCGGCCCACGCCAGGTAGAAGTAGAGGTGTTCGGCCATGGCTTCATGCCGCTGGCCCATTCGGCCCGCTGCTTCACCGCCCGCCACAAGGGGCTGACCAAGGATAAGTGTCAGACCATCTGTATCGAAAATCCCGAGGGATTACTGGTGCAGACTCAGGAAGATCAGCCGCTGCTGCGCCTCAACGGCATTCAGACACAGTCGGCCAACTATATGGATCTCTGCGACCAACAGACTCAGATGCAGGCTCTGGGGGTCGACTACTTCCGCATCTCACCCTCGTCCCTGGCATCCATCGCCTTGGCCGATAAGTTACCGGCCAAATCGGCCAGCCACGACAGACAGTGCAACGGCTACTGGCATCAGCTGCCGGGTCTGACCCTTAGCTAGGCGAGCGACAACTAGATGAAAAAAGTAGGACTCATCGGGGAAATTTAAAAAAGCAGATAAAACGTCGACTTGAATCAAAAGGAAGGTTAACCTAGTCGACGCGTCTCTCGCTGGGTCCACACCAGCGAGAGTAGCCAACCCATGAAGCTAAACAGCGCGGCCCACTCCATGATCACAGGGCAGCGAAACTCGGGCCTGGGCTCCACCATCACGAGATCATGGTAAAACCAGGTTCCGCTCGCCACCACGCCATCATCCGTATGGGCCATCAGGATAAACGCCAGCAGCAAGCCCAGCGTCAGACCAGAGATCAACAGACTACCGCGCAGGGCAAAGCGCTTAGGCCTGTCGCTGCGTCTCAACAGGTAAACAAGATACGCCGCCACGCTCATCGCCGCGAAGTAGAAGAAATATTCTATGCCTAAGATATGCAAATGATAGACGTTAACTGGAAACAGGCCGACACAGGCCAACGCCAGAAGCGAGGCCACCAACACAGAGAAGCTGGTCAACACCCAAGGGCCGTCACTGTTTTGCAGGGCAAACAGGGCAAATAACACCAGGCTCAAGCTACCGAAGAAGAGTCCGCCGTTAAACACCACCGCCAGCTCGGAGTGGCCATACTGACCCAGCTCACTCAGGGAGAAGTTGTAGAAGCTAAAGCCTTGGCCGCTGTAATCGCTGAACCCTAAGCTGGCCGCCACCAAGCCGATAAGATGTCCTACGAGTCCAAGCAAGCCAAACCTAAATGCTAATTTAGACAGTTTCTGCTCTTTTGAAGTCATAGGCCCTTTATCGTTTAACACACTCATTGGTTAACCATATATGGAATCAGAATTATTTGCAGAGGTCTAGCGCATATTTCTGACACGGACTGAATAAAAACTCAACAAAAATCATACATGATAATCATAGTTCACCTCCACTAAAGGGGTATCTCTCAGACTAAACGTCGCGCCGCCACGCAACACCCAGGCAACAAATGCACAACCTTGTTTTCAAAGGAGTTTAACCAATATTTACCTAGCCTAGACCTTGGCAATTTAGGTACAATATAAATAGTCATAAAGTGCTAATAACTATGCTGCTGCGGTGAAACGGTTCACCAAGCATTATAATCGTTTTACATCACTGGACTTAGGGGGTAACCTTCCCCGCTTATCTCATGAATGGATATTCAGAGTGTATTGATTAACGGATCTTTGAGTAGATGGCTGCCCATCCTTGGGAAGCAAAGAATAAAGGCTAAATAAAGTGGCTGAAAAACAAACCCATAACATTAAAACCGTGCTGACGTTTCTAGTCCCTTCCATTATCGGACTGTTACTCTTCATGACCCCCATTAGCTATCAAGATGCCATCACGATCCCCATCGCCATCGTATCTAAGGGGCTGCAAAATCTATTGGGCGATAGCATTGTCGCCATCGTCACCGCCATTGTGGTGCTCACCGCTGTCGCGACTCTCATCTGCAAGGCGGCAAAACCCGCGATACTCAATCGCTATCCCTTCTTTCGTGCCCTGCTCGACGTCAGCCCCATGTGGGCCCTGGTGCGTGTGCTGGGTGCCATCTTCATCGTGCTGACCTTTACCGGCACTGGGCCCGAGGCGATTCACTCGGGCAATACGGGCGCACTGGTGCTAAACGACCTGCTCCCCGTGCTATTTTGCGTGTTTATCTTTGCCGGCATGTTGCTGCCACTGCTGCTTAACTTCGGCCTGCTGGAGCTGTTCGGCACCCTGCTGACCAAGGTGATGCGCCCTGTGTTCAACCTGCCGGGACGCAGCGCCATCGACTGTATGGCCTCCTGGCTGGGCGATGGCAGCGTCGGCATTCTGATGACCAGTAAGCAATATGAATCCCGTTTCTACACCCAAAGAGAAGCGGCGGTGATCGGCACCACCTTCTCGGCAGTCTCTATCACCTTCTCGCTGGTGGTGATCTCTCAGGTTAAGCTCGAACACCTGTTCGTGCCCTTCTATCTCACCGTCTGTCTGGCCGGTGTGGTCGCGGCCATCGTCGTGCCTAAGCTGCCCCCGCTCTCTTGGAAGAAAGATCACTACATAGATGAGACCCCGCGTCATCCCGACGACGAGGTGATCCCTCATGGCAAAGGCGTCTTCGCCTGGGGCCTGGAGCAGGCGCTGACCAAGGCGGCCAAGGCCGAAAGCGTGGGTCATACCCTGAAAGATGGTCTGAAGAACGTGATCGACATGATCTTCGGCGTGATCCCTGTGGTAATGGCCATAGGTACGGTCGCCCTGATGATCGCCGAATACACGCCTATCTTTAACTATCTGGGCATGCCATTCATTCCGCTGCTTGAGCTGCTACAGGTGCCGGAAGCCGCCGAGGCTTCTAAGACCATAGTGGTGGGCTTTGCCGACATGTTCATCCCGTCGATCCTGGCCAGCTCCATCGAGTCTGACATGACCCGCTTCATCATCGCCGCCATGTCGGTGACCCAGCTGATCTACATGAGTGAAGTGGGCGCCCTGCTGATCGGCAGCAAGATCCCGGTCAATATCCTAGAGCTGTTTGTCATCTTTATCCTAAGAACCCTGGTCACCCTGCCGGTGATCGCAGGCGTCGCCCACCTTATCTTCTAAGGCAGAGGCGTTAGCTAAAAAGGGCAGCTCAGGCTGCCCTTTTTTATGGCTGCAATGGCACATTATCTTATTCATTCAACTCGCAATTTCCCCAAAGACTTCTAAACTTAAACACTCAAGCAGCGCTCATTGTGTCGGGATTTACGCGGCTGTTTTTCGCCCCCCATCCCCAAAAAACTGAGCGCCAAACCGCCCCCAAGATCACAAGGGCCAAGTTATGACTTGCAAACACACAAGTTGGCGCGCCTAGATGAGAGCACTCATTCTCTCACTCCTGTTATTGCTACTGGTGAGCCAGCCCAGCCTAGCCTTCAGCTATCAGCCGCAGTTTGATTCCTTCGGCGCCAAGGAGGGGCTGTCGATGAACACGGTCACAGATATAGTCAACGACAAGGAGGGACATCTGTGGATCGCCACCCAGGCCGGGCTCAACCGCTACGATGGTAAGCGTTTCAAGATCTTCGACACCCAGGGGGATAACCGCGGCCCCACGGCCAAATATATCAAGAAGCTGCATTTCAGCCGCAGCACCCTCTGGCTCATCACCCGCAATGAAGGGATAAACCGCTATCATGCCGACAGCGGCATCTTCGAGCCCTTCAATGCCAGTAACAGCCCGCTGCCCGACGATATCGTCGATCTCGATGAAGACGCCCAGGGTAACCTATGGATCGCCACCGCCGACAATCGCCTGCTCTACTTCTCCCCCGCCAGCAACAAGCTGCTGGCGACCCTGGACAGCAGCACGACCCAGGGGCTACCCAGCGGACGCATCAACACCCTGTATCGCGACCGGCAGGAGAGGCTCTGGATAGGCACGCTCAACGGTCTCGCCAGCCTCAAGCAGACAGCAGATGAGATTAGTGTCTCCCAATACGCCCCTGAGGTGCGCGGCGTCTCCGCCATCGAGGCGGGTAAGAGCAACACCCTCTGGGTCGGCACCCAGGCCCGCGGCCTGTTCCTGCTAGATATCACCAATGATCAGGCCATGGCGATCGCCGCCGTACCCGCCAGCCCCGCCTTCTCCATCTCCGCCCTCAAGCGGGATAAGTTCGGCAGCCTCTGGATAGGCTTTCGCGCCCAAGGACTGGCCAGGTATGAGCCCAGCCGCAACGAGATCCACAGGCTTAACGCCTCCGCCGAGAACCGCTACAGCATCAACAGCCCAGTCATCACCTCACTGTGGATAGACAACGAGCAGCAGCTTTGGATCGGCAGCAAGGGCGGCGGCCTGAGTAAGACCTTTCTCGACGCCCAATACTTCGGTCATATCCATGGTTTTAGCTTCAACGACAATAACCTGCTCAACGTGGACATTCGCAGCCTGCTGGAGGACAGCCAGGGCACTCTCTGGGTCGGCACCGCCAGTGGTGTCTACCGGGGGCTGAAAAATCCCAGGGGCGAGCTGACGGGCTTCATCCCCTTCCATGTGCAAAACCCCGCCCTCAGTCAGGCCTTCATCAGCTTTATCAAGGAGGATGAGCTAGGTCAGCTATGGATAGGCACCCGGGGCGATGGCCTCTTTATCTATACCGCAGACAAGCAGAGCTATATTCACTATCTGGCCGATGCCAAGAGCCCCAACAGCCTGCCCAGCAATCAGCTCTATTCGCTCTATTTCGATAGGCAAGGGACCCCCTGGATCACCAGCAGCGATGGCGGCATAGCCAGATACGCCGGCATAGCCACTGGCTTCATTGCAGTGCCTCTGCCCATCAAGACGGTCACCGACATGCTGCAGGACGGCGACGGCAACTACTGGCTCACCTCCTCCAGCGACGGCCTGCTGAGGCTCGCAGCCAATGGCGAGATCACCCACTTCGCCAGCCACACGCCCCATGCCTTGCCCAAGCAACACCTCTTCTCCATAGTCGCCGGTGATAACCACAGCCTATGGATCGCCAGCAACGAGGGGCTAGTACACTTCAATACCCAAGACTTCAGCAGCCGACTGCTTACCACGGCGGATGGCCTGATCGACGACACCATCTATCTGCTGTTTGCCGACCAGCGCCGCCACCTCTGGCTCGGCACCACTAAGGGGCTGACTCAGCTCGACCCCGACAGCCTGAAGACCACCAACTACACAGATATCGACGGCATACAGGATAACGAGTTCAACTTCGGCGCCGCGGCGCTCGGGCGTAATAACAGCCTCTATCTTGGCGGCGTCAACGGCTTTAACCATTTCAATCCGGCCCAGCTGCCCCGCCGTCAGCCACCGACCCTGCCGGTGATCACAGATCTCTTTGTGCTGGGTCAGGCCCAGGGACTCCCCGACATGGACCAGGGCACGCCAAGACAGCCCCCTTCGCTGGCGCTGCCCCATACCGCCGATATCTTCTCGCTGCACTACCACAGCCCGGATCTGCACAACGCCTCCCGGCTCAGCTATCAGTACCGCCTGCTTGGGCTCAACGACACCTGGATAGCGGGCTCGCCGGAGCAGGTTGCCTACTTCACCGGCCTCAACCCGGGCAACTATCTGTTTGAGATCCGCGCCAAAGATATCAACCAGCAATACAGCCCCATCAGGCGCCTCAAGATCATGCTGGAGCCCGCGCCATGGCAATCCCCCTTCGCCTACACCTTGTACTTCACTCTGACCCTGATGCTGGTGAGCCTGATCTTCTATCGCAAGTGGTCACAGTATCAGCAACAGGCCGCCCTGCTGCACGAGGTGGCCCAGAGCGAGCAGCGCCTGCAGCTAGCCCTGTGGGGCAGCGGCGATGAGTTTTGGGACTGGAATATCGTTCATGGCAATGCCACCCGTACCAACACCTTCCTCAAGTATCCCGAGCAGGAACAGGAGCTGAAGAAGACCATAGCCACCTGTGTCCACCCGGACGACATCCCCAAGGTGTCACGGGTCGCCAAGGAGTGCATCAACGACCAGATAGATAAGTTCTCCCTCACCTATCGTGGCCTGGCGCCCGACGGCGAGTGGCTCTGGGTGCTCAATCGTGGTCAGGTGGTAGAGCGTGACGAGGCGGGCAAGGCGGTACGCATCGCAGGGACCATCAAGAACATACAGCAGCAGAAAGAGACGGAGCACGCCCTGCGCGAGCTCAATCAGCGTCTCGAGCAACGCGTCAACGAGCGCACCCTTGAGCTGCAACAGCGCAACGACGAGCTGAAACACACCCTGGATGAGCTGGAACATACCCAGGGCGAGCTGATGGACAAGGAGAAGATGGCGGCGCTGGGCGGCCTGGTGGCCAGTATCACCCACGAGGTCAACACTCCCATAGGGATCAGCGTCACCGCCGCCTCCCACCTGCAGGAGAGCGTCAAACACTTCGACCAGCTCTATCACCGCGGCGAGATCACCGAAGAGGATTTCGAGCAGTATCAGAATGAAGTGGCCGAGTGCTGCCGACTGATCCTGGCCAACCTGGAGCGCGCCTCAAAGCTTATCGCCAGCTTCAAACAGGTCTCGGTGGATCAGTCCCACGAGGATGTGCGCGAGTTCGACCTACATGCCTACCTGGAGGAGATCTTCATCTCCCTCAACCCCATGCTGTCTCGCACGCCCCATGAGTACAGCTATCAATGTCCGGAGAAGCTGATCATCCAGAGTACCCCGGGGGCCTTCTACCAGATCGTCAGCAACCTGTTTAACAACTCGGTGATCCACGCCTATCCAGATGGTAAGTCAGGCAAGCTCAGCCTAGACGTCGAGCGAACCGACCAGGGGATCTGCATCACCTATCAGGACGATGGCTGCGGCATGTCCCAGGAGGTTCAGGCCCAGGTGTTCCAGCCCTTCTTCACCACCAAGCGCGGCAAGGGCGGCAGCGGTCTGGGGATGAACATCGTCTCCAACATAGTCACTCAGGTCCTAAAGGGCGAGATCAGCATAGACTCCCAGGAGGGGCGCGGCAGCACCTTTATCATACATCTGCCCGACAGCCTGATCGTTCGCTAGGCGTCATCTGGCTGCAATAATTTGTTCATCTCTTAGTCAAACTCCCCTCTTACTCTGGCGCTATGGATAGGGTGTCTCCATCACGGGCACCATCCCTTACACAGCGAGCAGACCCCATGCAAAAGATGATCTTCACCGTAGACGATGTGGTTGCCAACAACCTGCCCAAGCTCAATCAGAGCCCCTGGCTGGCGACCCCCACCAAGGCGCTGCTGCGCTATTTCCTGATGGAAAAAGAGTGCCATGCCATCACCCAGGAGTTCGATTACCTGGAGGGGGTAGACTTTATCGAGCAGGTCCTGGCCAGCTTCAACTTCACCTACAGCGTGCCCAGCACAGAGGTGGAGAATATCCCCAGCGAGGGCCGGGTGGTGATCTATGCCAACCACCCTATCGGTTCACTGGACGCCCTGGCCATGATCAAGCTGATCAGCAAGGTGCGCCCGGACATCAAGGTGGTGGCCAACGAGCTACTGATGGCCCTGGAACCGCTGCACTCCATCCTGCTGCCGGTGCGTAACATGACGGGCGGCACCCCCAAACAGCATCTTGAGAAGATCCACCAACACCTCAAGAGCGAAGGCGCCGTGCTGATCTTCCCCTCCGGCGAAGTCTCGCGCCTGCGCCCCAACGGCGTGAGAGATCTGCACTGGCACAGCGGCTTTCTGAAGATCGCCAAGGCCTGTCAGGCGCCGCTGCTGCCCATGTTTGCCGATGCCAAGAACTCGGCCACCTTCTACGGTGCCTCGATGATCTACAAGCCTCTGGCCAGTCTGCTGCTGGTCAAGGAGATGTTCAAGCAGGCCAAGCGCACCATGCCCCTGCGCATAGGCCAGCTGATCCCCAAGGAGGTGGTGGCCAGCAGCGACTTCCCTCTCAAGACCCAGGTGAAGCTGCTGAAGAACCATCTCTATCGCATCGGCAAGAATCGCAGCCCACTGTTTAAGACTCAAAACGCCATCGCCCATCCCGAGTCGCGCAGCGATCTGATCGAAGCCCTGTCCCAATGCGAGCTGCTGGGCCAGACCCACGACGAGAAACTCATCTATCTCTACCGCCACAAGCAGAGCAATCCCATCATGCGTGAGATAGGTAGGCTGAGGGAGATCGCCTTTCGCGCCGTAGGTGAAGGCAGCGGCAAGCGCCGCGACACAGACAAGCACGACGCCGACTACCTGCATCTGGTGCTCTGGGATCACAAGGCGCTGGAGATCGTCGGCGCCTACCGTTTCGCCAGCGCCAAGAGCCTCTACCAGGATGAACATAAGGGCCTCTACAGCCAGTCGCTGTTTCAATACCGCGACGAATTTGCCCCCTACTTCGAGCAGGGGCTGGAGCTGGGACGTAGCTTCGTGCAGCCTAAGTATTGGGGCAAGCGCAGCCTGGATTACCTCTGGTTCGGCATAGGCGCCTTCCTCGCCAAACACCCACAATATCGTTACCTGTTCGGCCCCGTCTCCATCAGCGACGCCCTGCCGGAGCAGGCCAAGGCAATGTTGGTCTACTTCTACCAGACCCACTTCTGCCCGGTACAGGAGCTGGCCCACGCCAACAGCCGCTACAGCTTTACCCCAGAGCAGCACGAACAGTTAGATAGCCTCTTCCCCGGCGAAGACTATCAGGCGGAATTTAAGCTGCTCAAACAGGCGCTGGCCAGCATGGGGGCGGCCGTGCCCGCCCTGTATAAACAGTATGGCGAGCTGTGCGACGGTTTAGGGGTGAGTTTCCTCGACTTTGGCATAGACGCCGAGTTTGGCGACTGCATCGACGGTCTGGTGCTGGTGGACACCCACAAGCTCAAGGCCAAGAAGCGCGCCCGTTACATAGACTGCCACCTGCCCGAACTCAACACCAGCGGCGAAGACAGCCCGTTGAAATAGAAATAGCAATGGCTCTAGCAAAAGCGCTAGCTCTTGCGCTAGCAGGGCTATCTTCAAGCAATAAAAAAAGACGCCTCAGGGCGTCCTTTTTTATCGCAAGCTTTTGTGGATTGGTTTTGCGACAAGCTTTTGTGAATTTGTTTTGCGACAAAGGCTTGTGAGTTAGTTTTACCAATAGCGTTGGCGGACTCTCAATTAACATCAGCCCAAGCCACCCAAGCTTAACTATTTAGTCATGAATCTCTAGTCATGAAAGCGCATCAGCAGGGCGCGATAGATACGATACAGGCGCACTATCTGCGCCAGCTCTACCCGCTCGTTGACCTGATGTATGGTGCGATTGGGAAGCCCCAGCTCGATCACCTGAGTCTGGGGTGATGACAGAAAACGCCCGTCAGAGGTGCCCCCCGAGGTGGAAAGGCGCGGAAAGCTGGCGGTAACCTCAAAGATCGCCGCCTCCACCTGAGCGATCAGGCTCTGCTCATCATTTTCCTGGGTATGGTAGGGCAGACAGCCGCGCTCCCAGCGCAGGCTAATGGCATCCTCCCCCAGGGAAAGCCCGTCGAGACAGGCCTGGATCCGCGCCATGATCCCCGCCTCGCTGTAACGATAGCTATAGCGGATGTTGAAGCAGATCTCACAGCTACCCGGGACGATATTGTCGGTAAACGCCCCAGAATCCACATGGGTCACCTGCAAGCTGGTACCGGGGAAGTCGTCGCTGCCCTCATCCCAAATGAGAGCTTCCAATGCCTGCATCACCCGCGCCGCCATATGCAGGGCGTTGACCGCGTTCTTGGGATAGGCCACGTGTCCCTGCTTGCCTTTGAGCGTTAGCCGGGCCGAGATGGCGCCGCGACGACCAATCTTAATCACATCGCCCGCCTGCTTATCGGCGGTCGGCTCGGCCACCACACAATACTTGGGTAGACGTGCCTGAGCCTTGAGGCGCTCGACCAGGGTGCGGGTACCATGTTCCGCCTCGCCCTCTTCGTCGCTGGTGACGATAAACTGCCAGTTGGCCTTGGGCAGGCCATGACAACTGATGTGATCCTCGACCGCCGCCAGCATCACCGCCAAGCCTGATTTCATGTCCACAGCGCCGCGGCCAATCAGCATGCCATCCACTAAGGTGGCGGCAAACGGCGGCGTCTGCCAGCGGCTCAGATCCCCAGGCGGCACCACATCCGTATGTCCCGCCAGCGCCAGCTGCGCCAGGCGCTCATCGAAGGAGGCCAACAGGTTGCTCACCCCCTGATCCTGATAGTGGCTGACGTCGAAACCCATGGCAGCGAGCCTTTCTCCTAACCACTGCTGGCAACCGGCATCTTCCGGGGTGATAGAGGGGCGGCGCATCAGCTCACGGCAATAACGCACCGCCTTGTGCTGGCTAAGATCTTCCCGGCTTAGATCTTCCCGGCCTAGCTCTTCCTGGCTTAGCTCGTCTTGATTGTGCTTGCCTTGTGTGAGCTGAAAATGACTAGAATCGACATAGAAAGGGTCGGACTGACTGGCCTGGGATGCCAATGGCATGGATTTCATCTTTTTGCCCTGATACTAAGATAAACCCAACCATTAAAGGGCAAACCCATGACATTTATGTGAAATTTAGATGGTCATTTGTTGAACATTCATTTATCTGTTATAACTGGAAACAGGGTGAACATTCACCAAAGTCACTGAGAACCTTACAAAACTCAGTCAACCTCCCCCTAAGTCTCAGGAGTCTGCCATGGCAACACGGGTATCGGAGATCATGAGCACCAGGGTCGTCACCATAGAGATGGACGACAGGCTTACCATAGTCAAAGAGATCTTTGACAGCGCCCCCTTTCATCATCTGCTGGTGATCGAGAACGACAGCTTGCAAGGCGTGCTATCCGAGCGCGACTATCTGCGCACCCTCAGCCCCCATATCGGCAGCATAGGCGAGACGGAGCGCGACAGCGATACCCTGCAGCGCCGCGCCCATCAGGTGATGAGCCGGGATCCCATCACCATAGCCCCCGAGGCCGACATCAAGACCGCCGGGCAACTCATGCTGGCCCACGACATCGGCTGCCTGCCCGTGATGGCATTTAGCAAGATAGTGGGCATCATCACCTGGAAAGATCTGCTGCGCGCCTTCTGCCATGATGAGCTGGTTCCCCAACAGGAATAGTGCTCGCCAGTTTTGAAATTGGCCTACTCAACAGCCTTACTTATCAGCCTCGAACCACAGCCTTAAACGACAAACCCAGGTCAAGCGACCTGGGTTTGTGTTATTTGAGCTGCAGCTCAAAGCTGCTGACTCGATACTTTCTAGATAGCCCAGCCGCCCATGTAGAAGACCACCAGGCCGATAGTGATGGCTAACACACCGGGTTTCAGGGCGCGCCACTCGCCGCTGGCCAGACGGCCAACCACTAGGGTCACGAAGCCCAGCATGATACCGGTAACGATATTACAGCTGAGGATGATGAACACGGCGCAAGTCAGTCCCGCCATGGCATCGACCTTGTCGTCGAAGTTCAGCTTAGTCACGTTGCTCAGCATCAAGAGGCCCACATACATGAGCGCCGGCGCCGTAGCATAAGCAGGAACCAGATAGCTCAGCGGCGCCAGGAACACCATCAGCAGGAAGAGCACGCCAACGATTGTCGCCGTCAGGCCCGTCTTACCACCGGCCGCGGTACCCGCCGCCGACTCGATATACACGGCCGCCGGTGCACCGCCCACGGCACCTGCGAAGATGCTGCTCATGGAATCTGAGGTCAGCGCCTTACCGCCACCGACAATGTTGTCTTTCTCATCCAGCAGTTCCGCCTGACCGGCCACGGCGCGAATGGTGCCCGTAGCATCGAAGATCGCCGTCATCACCAGCGCCAGCACAATAGGCAGCACCACAGGGTTGAGGGCGCCCATGATATCCAGCTGACCGATCAGCGACTTATCTGACATTAAATCAGGCAGGGCGAATAAACCCTGGTAGGTCACGCTCGGGTCGAACGCCAGGCCAAATCCCGAAAGCGCGATGATCACCAGCAGAATGCCACCGGGCACGCCGCGGCGCTCTAGGCCTATTGTGGCCGCCAGGCCAATCACTGTTGCGATAACAGGCAGGCTGTGGATATCGCCAAGCTTCACCGGCAACCCAGCGTCGTTAGCCACGATCAGATGCACGCTATTGGTGGCGATCAGCAGCAGGAACAGGCCGATGCCTATGCCGGTACCGTGGGCGATCCCCTTAGGCAGGTTGGTCAGTACCCACTGACGCACGCCAGTGACACTCACCAGGGTGAAGACCACGCCCATGAGGAAGATGGCCCCTAGGGTCACGGGAATCGAGATCCCCTGGCCCAGCACCATGCTAAAGGCGGTGAAGGCGGTCAGTGAGATGGCGCAGCCAATCGCCATCGGCAGATTAGCCCACAGCCCCATCAGCAGGGAGCCGAAGGAGGCAATCAGACAGGTGGCCACGAAGACGGCGCCGGGATCGAAACCGGCGGCGCCCAGCATGTTTGGCACCACGATCACCGAATAGACCATGGCGAGGAAGGTGGTTAAGCCGGCAATCACCTCTTGGCGCAGCGTGCTGCCGCGAGCGGTGATGGCGAAATAACGGTCAAGCAGGGAGCTTGCAGGTACAGCGGGTGCAGCGAGAGTCTGTTCAGACTTCATAGTAGTTACCTTTTTTGATCTCTTAATTTGGAAGGCTGTGGCAAGTTAGAGCCCCACGACAGATGTCTGTGGGTGAGAGATCCACTGGGTACTTATTGGTGTACCTTACGTGACCTGCAGATCGGTAACCGAGGAGATACCGACCTTTTAAGGTAAGCAAACACTTACCCATAACACAGCCTTTGTTGGCGGCGCATTCTACAGCAAAGACTGTGACATAAACTAGAGCAAGCTAACAATTCGCCAAACTTTTGTTCAACTTTCGCGCGAAGGCTTTTTTAGCCTGAGATACCGCGACAACCATGGGAGGTCCGCTCAAGAGAACACTCAGTTAACTCATTTAATATCAGATAGTTAAAAACGAACTCTTCGCCATCAAACCACCAGGCTCAGTTTTATTCATATTTTTTCATAACTTGTCACCCTTGGTTCATGCCAGGCAGCACCCCCATTCACATCCCTCCTCTACCATGCAGCCATGGACAAAGATCAACTAAGAGAGTCTGTCATGCCATCACACCCAATAAGCGAAACACGAGATCAGGATAAATCCAAAGAGCTCAAAGCCCTCGGCTTCATCATAGTGCTGCTCTTCCCGATGCTGACCATCACAGGCATCAGCGCCTATGGCTTCATCATCTGGATGATCCAGGCCTTCGGCGGCGTCGTCGCCCATTAACCCATTACCAACTTGAGAAAGGATGTTGCTATGAAGTGGTTTATCACCCTTTGGCGTACCCTCAACAAACCCGCCAAAACCCTCACCCTTGGCGCCATTAGCCTGTCAGCCTTCCTGATGGGCATCATCTTTTGGGGTGGCTTCAACACCGCCCTGGAGGCGACAAACACCGAAGCCTTCTGCATCAGCTGCCACAGCATGGAGAGTAAACCCTACCAGGAGCTGCAAAGCACAGTGCATTGGTCGAATCACTCAGGCGTGCGCGCCACCTGCCCCGACTGTCACGTGCCCCACAACTGGAGCCGTAAGATCGGCCGCAAGATAGAGGCCTCCCACGACATGTGGGGCTGGCTGCTGCAAACCGTCAACACCGAAGAGAAATTCGAGGCCAAGCGTCTGGAGATGGCGAGCCGTGAATGGAAACGTTTCGATCGCGACAACTCACTCGCCTGTAAGAACTGCCACAACTATGACTCGATGAAGTGGGACGAGATGTCCAAGCTGGCCCAGAAGCAGATGAAACGCGCCGCCGAACTGGATCAGAGCTGCATCGACTGCCACAAGGGGATCGCCCACAAGCTGCCTGACATGGGCACCTCACGCGCCCCAGAGCTTATCGCCCAGGTGGGGTCTGGCGAGAGCAGCCTGGCTATCGGCGAAAGCTACTTCAGCGCCCTGACCAAGCCACTGTTCTTCAACGAGAAGACAGACGTAGAGGCGGGCACACTCAACATCGCCACTAAGGTGAAGGTGCTCGAGGTCAAGGGGCAACGCGCCAAGGTAGGTATCGACGGCTGGCGTAAGAAGATAGGCGCAGGCAGGGTGATCTATTTCGATTTCGGCATGAACATCCTCTCGGCCCAGCTCTCGAAAGATGCCGCCCTGGAGCCTGGCGTGATGCAAGTGTTCGAAGAGCAGCAAGACCCGCTCACCGGCCTGATCTGGCAGCGCGTCGAGGCGCAGATATGGGTGGATGGCGACTATCTGGTGAAAGACCTGCAACCACTCTGGGATTACGCCCGCGACACTTACTCCAGCAGCTGTAGTGTCTGTCACACCCAACCCGATGAGGCCCATTTCGACGCCAACACCTGGCCCGGCATGTTTCAGGGAATGATCGCCTTCGTCAACATGGACCAAGACACCCAGGCACTGGTGCAGAAATACCTGCAAGAACATTCATCGACTTTTGCCACCTCAGCGCACTAACAGGATAGCATCATGAACAGAAGAGATTTTCTAAAAGGCCTCGCCGCCAGCTCCTATGTCACCCTAAGCGGCTCATCGCTGTTGGCGCCGCTCAACGCCCTGGCCAGCACGGGCACGGATGAAGTGTGGAAAACCACGGGCTCCCACTTCGGCGCTTTTAAGATGACCCGCAAGAATGGCGTCATCGATAAGGTGATCCCCTTCGACCTGGATAAATACCCCACCGATATGATCAATGGGGTCAAGGGGTTGGTCTATAACCCGTCCCGCGTGCGCTACCCTATGGTGCGCCTCGACTTCCTGCTCAAGGGGCACAAGAGCAACACCTCAGAGCGCGGTGACTACCGCTTCGTGCGCGTCACCTGGGACAAGGCCCTATCGCTGTTTAAGGACTCACTCGATGAGATCCAGACCAAGTATGGTCCATCCGGGCTACACGCGGGCCAAACCGGCTGGCGCGCCACGGGTCAGCTGCACTCCTCCACCAGCCATATGCAGCGCGCGGTAGGGATGCACGGCAACTTCGTCAAGAAGGTGGGCGACTACTCCACCGGCGCCGGGCAGACGATTCTGCCTTACGTTCTCGGCTCCACCGAGGTCTACGCCCAGGGCACCTCCTGGCCGCTGATCCTCGAGCACAGCGACACCATAGTGCTCTGGTCAAACGACCCCTATAAGAACCTGCAGGTTGGCTGGAACGCCGAGACTCACGAGTCTTACGCCTATCTGGCGCAGCTGAAAGAAAAAGTGGCTCAGGGCAAGATCCGGGTGATCAGCATAGATCCCGTAGTCACCAAGACCCAGAAATACCTGGGCTGCGAGCAGCTCTACATCAACCCACAGACAGACGTGGCCCTGATGCTGGGTATCGCCCACGAGATGGTGAGCCAGAATCTGCACGACAAGGCCTTCATCGACGGCTACAGCCTGGGCTTCGAGGAGTTTCTCCCCTACCTGTTTGGGGAGAAAGATGGTATCGCCAAGACCCCAGAGTGGGCCAGCCAGATCACAGGGGTGAGCGTCGAGATCATCAAAGATCTGGCCAAGGTGCTCACCAAGGGACGCACCCAGATCATGATGGGCTGGTGTATTCAACGCCAGCAGCATGGCGAGCAGCCCTACTGGATGGCGGCGGTACTGGCCACCCTGATAGGCCAAATCGGCCTGCCGGGCGGCGGTATCAGCTATGGCCACCACTACTCCAGCATAGGCGTACCATCGTCGGGCGCAGCGGCGCCGGGCGCCTTCCCACGTAACCTAGATGAGGGCCAAAAGCCACTGTTTGACAGCACAGACTTCAAGGGTGCCAGCAGCACCATTCCAGTGGCGCGCTGGATAGATGCCATCCTGGAGCCAGGCAAGACCATAGATGCCAACGGCAGCAAGGTCACCTATCCCGACATAAAGATGATGGTGTTCTCAGGCAACAACCCTTGGAACCACCACCAGGACAGAAACAAGATGAAGCGCGCCTTCCATAAGCTGGAATGTGTGGTCACCATAGACGTGAACTGGACGGCTACCTGTCGCTTCTCTGACATAGTGCTGCCGGCCTGTACCACCTTCGAGCGCAACGACATCGACGTGTACGGTAGCTATGCCAACCGCGGCGTGTTGGCGATGCAGAAGATGGTCGAGCCTCTGTACGAGAGCCTGTCGGACTTTGAAATCTTCACCCGCTTCGCGGCGCTCATGGGTAAAGCGAAGCAATACACCCGTGGCATGACCGAGATGGACTGGCTGAGAAAGCTCTACGACGAGTGTAAGGCCGCAAACGCCGGTAAGTTCGAGATGCCAGATTTCGATACCTTCTGGCAGCAGGGCTATGTGCACTTCGGTGAAGGAGAGAATTGGACACGCCACAGCGATTTTAGGGACGACCCTGAGATCAACCCGCTGGGCACGCCATCAGGCCTTATCGAGATCTTTAGCCGCAAGATCGCCCAGTTTAACTACGACGATTGCCCCGGCCATCCAACTTGGATGGAGAAGAGCGAGCGCAGCCACGGCGGCCCTGGCTCAGACAAGTACCCCATCTGGATGCAGTCATGTCACCCGGATCAGCGTCTGCACTCGCAGATGTGTGAATCCCAGGAGTACCGTGAGACCTATACAGTCCAGGGACGCGAGCCTGTCTACCTCAATCCGCTGGACGCCAAGGCTCGCGGCATCAAGGATGGCGATCTGGTGCGCGTGTTCAACGACAGGGGTCAGCTGCTGGCGGGTGCCAGGGTATCGAACCGCTTCCCTCAAGGCGTGATCCGTATCCACGAGGGAGCCTGGTATGGCCCAGTGGGCAAGGATGGCAGTAAGCAAGGCGGCAACGAGATAGGCGCCCTGTGCAGCTACGGCGACCCCAACACCCTGACCCAGGATATCGGCAGCTCTAAGCTGGCACAGGCCTGCGCCGCCTACACCTGTCTGGTGGAGTTCGAGAAGTTCAGCGGTAAAGTCCCAGAAGTCAGCGCCTTCAGCGGCCCCATAGAGATCAGCCGCTAAAGTAAGCTAGCGGTCAAAGGAGATTTAAGATGAATAAGCCATCGATTTATCAAACACCAGCCAACCAGGCGCGAGCCAGGGTCTACCGCCTGCTGTCGGATCTGTTTGCCAAAGAGATAGATCATCAGCGCCGACAGAGCCTGCAAAGCGCCGAGGCGCAGGCCTTCTTTGACCTGCTGGCTGGGGAATCCAGGCTGGCGCCTGAGGTGAACACCATCCAGGCGGTGTTGGCGGGGCTGGGCGACGAGCCCTCCCTGCTGAATCTGGCCGCGGATTATTGCGGCCTCTTCCTGGTAGGTGACAAGCAGAGCGCCAATCCCTATGCAGGCCTATATCTGACGCCTGAAGGCGATGAGGAGCAGCCCCTGCTGTTCGGCCCTCAGCATCAGGAGATGCTTGCCCTGCTCAAGCAGAGCAAGCTGGGAGTGCAGAGTGACTTTCCCGAGCCAGCCGATCATATCTCGGTGATCTTGGCCTATGTCGCCCAGCAGGCCACCAGCCTGGATGATAAGGCGCAGCAAGTCTTTATCGCTAAATATCTGGATGCCTGGCTAACCGAATTTGCCAAGCGTGTGAGTGACAGAGACCCAGGCCGCTTCTATCAGGCCCTCGCCAGGCTCACCCAAATCTGGGTCAGCCTGGATTGTGAGGCGCTTGGCGCCTGATATCAGAGCTGCTAATTAACGTCTGCCACCCTGACCGCGCCGCTTGGCGCGGCGTTTCTGCGCCGCCTTGCCATTGCGACGGGGATTAGGGTCAGCCTTGGTGAGATCCGGCTCGAAACCGGGCAACCATTGCTGAGGCAGACGCTTATCCAGCAGTGCCTCTATCTCCTCCAGTAACAAGGCATCCTCTTCGCAGTAGAGGGTCACGGCGACCCCCTGCTTACCCGCACGGCCAGTGCGACCGATGCGATGTACATAATCCTGGGCCACATAGGGCAGCTCATAGTTGACCACATAGTCCAGAGATTCGATATCTATCCCCCGCGCCGCCACATCTGTGGCCACCAGCACCCTAATCTCTCCACGGCGGAAATCGGCCAGCACCTGCTCGCGGGCGCCCTGGCCCAGATCCCCATGAAACGCCTTGGCGGCTATGCCTTGCTCACTCAGGCGGGCGGCCAGCTTGTCGGCAGCCACCTTCTTACGGCTAAATACCAATACCCGCTGCCAATCCCCCTTGTTGATCAGATGCGACAGGAGGCCGAACTTGCGATCGCTATCCACCGCATAGACCTTCTGCTCGACATCCTGGCTGGCGCTGTTCTGCGGGCTGACGGCGATGCGTTTGGGCTGCTTTAACCAGCGATGGCTCAGTGCAAGCACCTTGTCATCCAGGGTTGCGGAAAACAGCAGGGTCTGACGCTCGCTCGGCAACAGCGTCATCAGCTCGGTAATCTCATCGGCAAAACCCATGTCCAACATGCGATCGGCCTCGTCGAACACCAGATGCGCCACCCCATCTAGCTTGGCGGCGCCGCGTCTGTGCAGATCCAGCAGGCGACCCGGGGTGGCGACGATCAGGTCGACGCCTGCGGCAAGCTGCTGACACTGGGCCTCTATGCTGACGCCGCCATAGACCAGCCCCGCCGACAGCGAGGTAAAACGGGCAAGATCTGAGATCCCCTGATGAACCTGCAGCGCCAGTTCGCGGGTGGGCACCAGCACCAGGGCTCTGGGCTGTTTATCTGACCCTTCAGCCTGCGCCAGGCCCATCAGCTTAGCCAGGATAGGCAGGGCAAAGGCTGCTGTCTTGCCCGTGCCCGTCTGAGCCGAGGCCATGAGATCGACGCCGCTCAGCACCAGGGGGATCGCCTCGGCCTGGATCTGAGTCGCCTCGCTAAATGCCAAGGCTTCCAGCGCCTGTTGCAGCGGCTGAGGCAGAGACAATTGAGAAAATAACATAGGTGAAGATCCCGCTTTAGTTGCTGTTGTGAGTAGAGGGTTAACAATGGGGCGCAAGTGTAGCAGATTTCGCCCATGGCTCTAGCAGATTCAGGCGCCTAATGCGCCGCTTTGTTAACTCCGCTATTGCATTGATGCCAGCTGCACTATTGCGTTGATGCTAGCTGCACTACTGCGTTGATGCTAGCTGTGCCTCGAAGGCGGCGACCGAGTCACGCCACAGCTGCCTGAGCCCGAGAATATCCACCGCCTCCGGCGTGCTCTGCTCCAGCTGTTGACAGCGCCTTGTCAGCCTGACCATACCCATGTTGGCGCTGCTGCCCTTAAGGCCGTGGAGCAGCTTACGACACACCTCATTCTTATCTTCGGCGGCCTGTCCGGCTTTCTGTTCGGCTGCCTGCTCAGCTTTCTGTTCAGGCGTGGATTCGACAAGCTGCTCCAACTGAGTCAGCTGCGCCTCGCTGGAGGAGAGATAGAGGCTCAGCATCTGCGCCATGGCCGACTCGCCGAGACAGTCGAGATCCCCCTGAAACTGAGCCTTATCCAATAGGGGGTCATTCAGCACAGGGTCATTCAGCAGAGGAGCATTCTTTTCTAAAGCCTCCGCCGACGTTTCATCAGATTCGACTCGTTCTACGGCTTCGGCCTCTTGTGTTTCTTCGGCCTCTTCGCTTCCTTTGGCGACAGGAGCCGATGTTTTTGTTGCCCGCCCTAGCCAGCGCATCAGGGCCTGCATGTTGAGCGGCTTAGCCAAGATCTCATCGAATCCTACCGCTCGATAAACTTCGAGATCCTGTGGCTGCAACTGGGCGGTGAAGGCGGCAAACAGCACATCACTCGCGGCGCGCTCACGGAGCTGACTCAGGAGATCTATGCCCGAGCCATCGCTGAGCTGAACATCCAACATCACGGCATCGAACCCCGGCGATTGGCGCTCAAAAACGGCTAAGGCCTCGGTGCAGCTCGGCGCCAATACCGCCTCGTGGCCAAGATGCGCCAGGAAGCCCTGGGCCACCATGGCATTGACCTGATTATCCTCCACCACCAGCACTCTCTTTGGTGCGACCAGAGGGATGATATCTGTGGTGTTTAGTATGGGCGCCTCACAAGCCTCCAAGGGCAGACTGAAGCCGAAGGTGCTGCCCTTATTCACCTCGGTCTCGACCCAGAGCCCCTCATTGCCGGCCCCCATCAGGGTGACCAGCTCCTTGCTGATCGCCAGTCCTAGGCCCGTGCCGCGGCTACGGCCCTGATTGGGCTGGGCACTATAGGCGATAAATAATCGCGCCTTGGCATCTTCGGGGATCCCAAGGCCAGTATCGCTCACGGTAAACTTAAGCCGCGCCCCTGCTTGGCTCACCCGCAGGCAGATCTCCCCCGCCGGGGTAAATTTGATGGCATTGCCCAGCAGGTTAAACAACACCTGGCGCAGCTTGGGCCCATCTATGTTGATCCACTCGGGGAGGCGGTCTCGCTCCAGACGCAGCGACAGGCCAGCGTTGCCCGCCCCGGCGAGCATGATGGAGACCACCTCGTCGAGCAGTTCGTTGATGGCCACCGGGCGCGGCTCATTACTCAGCTTGCCCTGCTCCAGGCGGGAGAAGTCTAAGATATCGTTCAGCACAGTCTGCAGCAGGGCGCCGCTGTACTGGGACAGGGCCAGCATCTGCTTCTGGGCCGTGGGCAGGTCAGATTCCCCCAACAGGGTCAGGGTGCCGAGCAAGCCGTTGAGGGGGGTGCGGATCTCATGGCTCATGGTCGCCAGGAAGAGTGACTTGGCCTTGTCGGCCGCCTCGGCCATCTGTCTCGCCTGGGCATGGCCCTGCACCTCGGCATCGAGGCGGCGATTGGCCTGGGCCAGCTCTTGGGTACGCTCCTGCACCGTCGTCTCCAGCGATGCCTTGTGGGCCGATAGCTCATCGGCCGTCTCCTGCAGCTCAGATTGCAGACGCTGATTGTGAGCAGTCTTCTTCTTGAAGGCATCGATGGCCGAGGCCATGGCGGTTAGCTCATCATCCCCATGGGGGTCCAGCGCCACCTGAGTATCCCCTCGGCTCAGCCGTGACAGGGCGTCGGTCGCCTCGTGGAGTCTAAGTGCGATCCCCTTGTAGATCACCCGGTATACCACAATCAGGATCAACACTAGCATCAACAGGCCCGTGCCCCAGAGCCCCGCCTTGGCCCAGAAGAGCTGGCGCAAGAAATCCCCCCTGGCCAGCTCCGCCTGGGTTTGCTGGGCCGTCATGGCTCCGTCAACTTGAGTGTTGAGCTGACTCAGCTTATCGCTCAGTGTCTGAAGCTGCGCCATCTGCAAGGCGAGCACCCCGGCATAGCGGCGCTGCAGCGCGAGTTTATCGCCGACGCCGCGCAGTATCGCCAGCTCATGGGCCAGCTCTGTGGCTCGCACAGGGTCTCGCACCACGCCCTTGAGCAGCTCTAATGGCATAAGATTAGGTTGATTGATGCCTGCAAGAACATAGCTCGCTGCGCTGGCGGGTTCATTGCCGGGCATGCCGACCAGGGCCTCAGTTGGCTGCAATCGATACTCGCCGCCGCCCTGCTCGGTCAGCACCCGCGACATGCTCACCAGCACCTTGCTGAGCCCCAGATGTTGCTCGGGCGATTGCAGCAGCTGGCCCACCAGCGCCAGGTGATGAATGAGGGCCAGGGCGCGATTGAGGCGCGCCTGAATATCGAGATCTTTCTCTATGATGGTATCGAGCAGATGGCCGCTCTGGGCCGTGCCAGCTACCTCGGGATAGGCCAGGCTCAGCTTGGCCAGCACGGCGGAATCGACAACCGCCAGCTCGGCCTCCAGCAACTCAATAGCTCGTCCGGAGGCGTCTACCAGCGCCAGGCCATCGCCCTTGAGCTGCTTGGCGAGGGCCAGACGCTCGCCCACCTGATGGCCTAGCTGAGTCAAGTCGTGGATGATCTCGGCCGCCCTGGGGCCTAGTTGGCTGTCGCCCTGAAGATTAAGCGATTTAAGGCGGGCGATGGCGCCGAGCAGGTTACTGCTCTCGATAGATAACTTGCGCCCGAGAAAGGCGCGCTCCGCCTCTTCCTGGGCTCGCTCTAAGGCCTGGGCATTTTCCTGCAGGGCGCTGACCGACTGCATCAACTGGCGCGCGGCTTCCGAGGCGGGCAGCGCCTCCTCATAGAGGTATTTGTCGGCGGCCTTCACCCAGTAGAGGGATATGCTGCCCAGGCTCACCAGCATCAGCAGGAGCAGCGCCAGCAGGCTAAAGGCCAGCATGAGACGACCGACTAAACTTTTCCCCGAGAGTGATAAAGCGCCCACATGGCTCCCGTTTAACTGTTACAATGAATCAATGACATGCGTCTGGTTACATTATACTGAGTGCCCTGTGGTGAAGCATAATAAATCTCCCTTTTTCCGCGCCTTTTCCCTCTGGGCTTGCCTCCATGGGCTGGCAATCGCCGCCAGTTTTTCGGTATCGGTGACGGCCAATGCAGTTGAGACCTGGTCACTGGAGCAGCGCACCCCCTATAACGCCAAGCTCCAGCAGGTGGAGTCGCTCAGCTATCGCCCCCTGAGTGTGGCGAAACAGCCCTGGCGACTCTGCGCCCTGGTGCCCCACCTCAAAGACGCCTACTGGATTGGCATAGACTATGGCTTGGTGACCCGGGCGCAAACTTTGGGGGTCGCCCTGGAGCTATTTGAGGCCGGCAGTTACTATGGCAAGGCGAAGCAGCTCGAGCAGCTGGAACACTGCATGAAATCCGATTTCGACGCCATCTTGCTGGGCACTGTGGACCCTGAGCTACTGAAGCACTATCAGGGGCAGATAAGCAAACCTATGCTGGCCCTGGTCAACCGCCTCGACAGCCCCCTAGTGAGTACCCGCATAGGCGTCAACTGGTATCAGATGGGCTGGCATGCCGGCGATTATATTCATCGCACTACAGCAAAACAGCCTGGCAAGACTAACACCGAGCAAGCTAAAACCGACAAGCCTGTGCAACTGGCACTGCTGCTCGGCCCCGAGAAACTCGGCGGCAGCACCTGGGTCGAGCAAGGGATCATGGCGGCGCTCAAGGGGAGCAGTGTGACCATCTCTTCCAACCGCCACGCCGATAACAATCGCGATCTCTATCGGGATCAGCTACATCATCTGCTCAAGGATCACAGGCCAGACTATATACTGGGCAGCGCCGTGGCCATCGAGGCTGCTATAGGCGCCCTGGCGCAACAGGACACAGCGCAAGGCATAGCCTTGGTGAGCAGCTATCTCTCACCCGCCACCCTGCGTGGGCTTTACCGCCATAGGGTCGCCTTTAGTAGCGACGATCAGGTGGTGCTGCAAGGGAAATTAGCGATAGACGTGGTGGTGCGGGAACTCGAGGGCGCAGCCCCCTTTGGCGATATCGGCCCCAGGATAAAGGTGCTCACTCCAGATAATATTCAGATGAAGCAGCTGACCGACAGCCTGGCGCCGGCGGATTTTTACCCCATCTACCGGGTCGAGGCGCCTAAGGCGACTCCTCAACCCTAGCCTTCTACCCTAATCTTCTACTTTTGCGGAGAACAGATAGCCCTCGCCGTGGACGGTAACGAAGAGCTCAGCATGTAGCTTATTACGCAGGCGGCGGATGATCACATCTATGGTTCTGTCGTTGACATCCTGATTACGGTGGCTGGTCAGCTGCATCAGGCGTTCACGGCTCAGCACCTGCTGTGGGTGCAGCACGAAGGCGCTAAGCAGCTCAAACTCAGCCTTGGTGAGCTTGATCACCGCCTCACCCTGGGAGAGCTTGCGGCTGTTGAGGGCTAGGCTGTAATCTTCAAATTCGATAAGATCGTCACAGCGCTCCAGCTCGGCAATCGCCTGCTGCTGCGCCTTCTTCACCAGTGAGATGCGCCAGAGCAGGTTCTTCACCCGCACCAGGAGTTCACGCAGCTCAAACGGCTTAGTCACATAATCGTCGGCGCCCATCTCCAGGCCGATGATCTTATCGATCGCCTCGTCACGCCCGGTCACGAGTATGATGCCTACCTCGGAGCGGCTGCGCAGTTCGCGGGTCAGGCTGAGGCCATCGACGCCGGGCAGGTTGATGTCCAACATCACGAGATCGATATGCTGCTGACTGAACTGCTGCCACATCTCTTCACCGTCGGCGGCTTCGAGCACCCGATAACCCTCTTTCTCGAAATAGCCCTTCAGGCGAGCACGGATCACCGCCTCATCATCGACCACAAGCACACAAGGTTGTAATGAAGTTAGGGCCATTACCCCGCTCCCAGACGCGTTAAATAAAGGTTAAGGCTATTATTCACAATTTTTCATAATTGCATATCAGCTTTATCTCAATTATGAGATCTGGCGCGGTTTTTAGCCGCCATAGCGCCCCTGTTATTAAGGCCTATGCTGCCTATCAGATCTCACGTTCGGTGCAAATAGATTTTGGCACAAGTCACTAAAGCTAAATATAAATCAAGATTTTTACACCCGGGTCATGTTAGCTTATGCTTACCTTATTAACATTACGCTCACACTTGAGGCTAGGACAGGTTATGAATGAACGGCGGCAATTTTCGCGCATCTTCTTCGATGTCGATGCGACGCTCACCCAAGAGGATAAGGTGTGGTCGACCAAGCTGCACGATCTTAGCCTGAATGGTGCCCTGGTCGAGCTGCCCCAAGAGTTCGCGCCAAACCCGGCACCAATACTCCTGAGTTTCACCCTGGAAGGCTCAGATGTCGAGGTCACCATGGAGACCCAGGTGATCCACCGTCAAGATGGCCAACTCGGCCTCGAATGCCTGCATATCGATATCGACAGCATCAGCCACTTAAGGCGCATGCTAGAGCTCAACACAGGCGATGCCTCTCTGCTCGACCGTGAACTCAAGATGTTTATCGAGGTACATGATCAGGGCTGATGCGCTCTCCTGACAGCCATGAGCTTAGCTTGAGCGCACTTAGCCAATCGCACTTAACTTGACCGCACCAGGCTTCAATGAAAGCAACACAAAGGGGACCTAAGGTCCCCTTTTCGATCTGGCGCAACTTGCCTTCGCTCTAGCCACTGGGCTGACTGCTAACCCTGGCACTACCTGATGCTAGTACCATAAATTAACTCCTATACTCTCCTGTCAATAGACCGCAAGCTCACCTCCCCCACCACCATCTAACCACTCGCTTAGCCACCCGCTAAAGCACTTCCTTAACTCTCTTTATAACTCTCTTAGCAACTCGCTTAACCTCTCATTTAAAAACGCGCGTTAAGGCTTACCAAAGCACAGCTAAAAGCCTCCCTAAAGGCTCGGCGCGAACCAAACCAACATATTCGAATATCGAATGGGTATTAGTTATTAACTATCAGGTTTTGAGCCTATTCTAGACCCATAGGCAAGACCTAGCCGAGAAACCAACCCATTTTAGGTTCAACCAAACGAGGCACTCATCATGAAAAAATCAATCGTCGCAGCCAGCATCGTCGCGCTTATGACAATCGGTGCAGTACAAACCGCTTCAGCTTGCTCTAGCGTTTCGGCCACCACAGACTATGGCACGCTAGTCGCCCGCTCACTAGACTGGGATGTTCACGTAGAAGCTCGCGCCAAGATCATTCCAGCTGGCGTAGAAATCAGCTCCAAGGCGCCTAGCTACAAGACTCAGGCCACTTGGACCACCAAATACAAGACAATGTCACTGTCTGACAACCCTATCTTCCATGGCACCGCCTACGATGCCATCAACGATCAAGGCCTGTCGGTACATGGTCAGTATCAGGAAGCCAGCAAGCCGTTCCTGACAATGCACAAAGACAATGATAATGGTGCCCCAGCGGTCAACAACGGCCTGCTCGCCACCTACATAACCTCAAACTACAAAACCGTTGCCGAAGCTATCGACGGCCTGGAAAAAGGCGAATGGCAGCCAGCCTTCTCTGATCCCCTGATGGACATGGATCACTTAGTACCTGCGCATTTTAACCTGCGTGATAATGAGGGTAACGTGGCCCTCATCCAGCTCAACGCAGGTGGTAAGCTGAAGGTATGGCGTGGTAGCACCAACGATGAACTGCGCTTCGTCACCAACGAGCCCCTGTTCCAGGATCACCTGGAGTTCTCTAAGACGATTGACCGCAGTGCACTTGGGACTAAACTCCCTGCAGATTACTCGCCACTGTCACGTTATGTGCGCGGCCTGCACCATGCAGAGAGCCAGGACTTCAAGAACATGACCTATCAGCAGACTATGGCGGCGCAGCTACTGGCCTTCCACAGCGCGGTAGCCATCCCACAATCAGTCCAGGCACCTTTCGTCGATGGTCCTAAGATTGCGGAAGAAGGCGGCGTGTTCCCAACCTTCTTCACCGTACAGTACAACCTGAAGAACGGCGACACCGTCTACTCAGACCTGTATGAAGGCCATCAGATCAAGTTCAACTTCGCAGAGGTTAGCGTTGGCAAAGAGCCGGTCTGTGCGAACCTCTCAGTCGATGCTCACGAAGGTCGCGCCGCACCAACCTTTGGCAAGTGTAGTTAACAGACCCTAAGCGCAAAAAAGCCTCCGATATCGGAGGCTTTTTTTTATCTAAACGGATCCGTTTTTTAATCTGGGCCGTTAGCTTAATCCCTTACCCGGAAGGCATCATGGTAACTCACCTCGCCCTGAGGCCATTCGCCGCGCAGTTTACACGCGAGAAAATAAGCCTCGGGCACACCGGGCAGAATAAGCCCTGCCTTGGGGGCAAAGCCAAAACGCTGATAAAACTCAGGCTCGCCCAGTAACACGCAGCCATGGGCACTTGCGTTATCGAGCGCCTCCAGCGCGGCGCCCATCAAGGCGCTGCCGCTCCCCTCTCCCTGACGTTCGGGCAATACCGAGATGGGGCCGAGTCCATACCAGTCTTGGCTCCCATCGGAGATGCTCACCCTTGACAGAGCGACATGCCCCACTATCTTTCCCTGCACCTCGGCCACTAACGATATCGCCAGCGCGCCTGCATCTCTCAGGGCGTTAACGATAAGATGCTCGGTATGATCTGTGTGGGGCGCCTCGAGAAAGGCGGCCTTGGTGATCTCTTCTATAGCGGCGATATCGCCGGGTGCTTCGCTACGTATATGCATGGGTTTCCTCTCGCTGTCCGTTCACCTTAACAGATCAGCTCTAGTAGCTCGTGTATCGTCTTGATGGGGTTGATCTTGGCGCCCAGACCTTCCATCGATTTATGATAGTTGCGAAACGGAATGAAGATCTCGGTAAAGCCATGCTGCACCGCCTCCTTCACCCTGGGCACGCCGCTGTCGATGGGGCGCACATCGCCGTTGAGACTCAGCTCGCCCATGATACAGGTGGTGCGCGGCACCACAAACTCGTTGAGGCTGCTCAGCAGCGCAGCCACCAGCGCCAGATCGATACAGGTCTCAGACTCGTCAATCTTGAGTCCGCCCACCAGATTGAAATAGGTGTCGTGATAGATCTTGGTGCGGGTATGTTTACGTAAAATCCCGGTCAACATCTTGATACGGTTCATGTTCAGGCCAACACAGACTCGCTGGGGAAACTCCCCTTCGGCCTCTGTGGTCAGGCACTGGATCTCCAGCAACAGGTTACGATTACCCTTGCGAATACAGGTGATGGCCGCCCCGGGAGACTCAGTAGTCGACCCCGATAGGAAGATCTCGCTGGGGTTATCGACACTTATCATGCCCCGCTCGGTCATCCTGAAGATGCCTACGGTATCCACGTCGCCGAAACGGTTCTTGTTGGCCCTCAGCGTGCGCACCTGGCCGTCGTTACACTCGAGATGCGTCAGGCAATCGACGATGTGGATCAGGGTCTGCGGGCCTGCCGTCTCGTTGTTCTTGTTCACGTGGGCCACCAAGAACATGGTGACATTGTTCTGCTTACAGTATTGGGTCAGCGCCTGGGCACTGCCCTTGACCTGGGATGGCGAGCCCGGGCTGCCGTTGGCCAGGTCCGTCACCACGGCCTGAATCGAGTCGATCACCGCAAACTTGACCTGCTTGGCCTCCAGCTCGGCGATGATCGCCTCCACATTGGTCTCGGCCATCAGGTAGAGGTTTTCCTCGTTGCAGTCGAGCCTGAGGCGATTGACCCGATTCTTAAACTGCGACAACGACTCCTCGGCGGTACAGTAGAGCGAGGGCATCAGCTGAGACATGCGCGACACCAGATCCGACAAAATGGTCGTCTTACCGGCGCCGGGATCCCCCGAGATGATGTTGACCGAGCCCGTGGTGAGCCCGCCGCACAGCACCCGGTCTAGCTCACCAATGCCGGTAAGCAGCTTCTTGGCCTCGAACTCCTCCACCTCGCTAAGCTTCTTGGAACCGCCACCGACGGCGCCCGCATAACCGGCCACCGAGCCCGCGCTTGACTTAGCCGGTGCCAGCCTCACCTCTGAGATGGTGTTCCACTCACCGCAGGCATTACACTGCCCCTGCCAGCGGGGAAAGTCCTGACCACATTCACTGCACACATATGCTGTTTTATTCTTCGCCATAGCTTAACTGTTTGTCATCTCATCAATGTCCGGACTCTCCAGTATCTGCTCGCGCAAACCCAAAAGGCCCTTTTCCATGCAGGCATTCTACATGAGTATCTTGAGCGGCTGTAGTGCGCATACGCCAATCCGCGTCATCACTCTGCAGTAAAATGATTCCCACAAGGGGGCTAAAATGCCTTACACTGGCGTTAGGGCTTTCAACCACAGTGTCCGCCGCAGCGTTAGCAAATTGTGCTGAATAAACAAAAGGCTATCAAGTTTTGACCTAAGCTGCCGACACAAGAAGATAAGCCGCGCCATCCACTTTGAGTCGAAAAGATATTATCCATGAGTCTAGAGCAACATAAGGCATTGATCGAACAGTTAAAACCCCTGCTGATGGAAACCAACTTCCAGGAGCTGTTTGAACATCTGACCTCAGGCGAGTCTAATTCGACCCGTTTTCTGCTCAAGATGGAGCTCAACCGCCTCTCCTCTCCCTGTACCCGGGTTATCGATCTCAGGGACAGATCCGAACTGCCCTGCGCCCCCTTTAGCAGCGGTGCCCAGACACACTTTATCGATGCGCCGGCGAAAGAGAACTTTATTCAGGCCCTAGCCCTGTATCAGGGGCAGTACACCCTTGGGGTATATGAGCAGGTGATCGAGGGGCATAAGCTGCGCCGGCAACGCGCGCGCGAAGGCGATCAAGGGGCCGACACTGCCCTCACCCCCTATGTGGCCAGCGGCGCCATCTTAGGCAGCTACTTCAATCGCGCCGAAGAGCGGATGAACTATGCGATCCGCATCGGCGTGCTGCAGCCGGGACGCAGCGAGGTGAAAGGAATTACGGTCGACCTCTCGGTCGGCGGCGCCCGCATTCGCCTGCCTGTGGATCACGGCCTCAATCCTGAACAGCCGCTTATCGTCAAGCTGCTGGAGCTGAGCGCCGAATACTATTTCGATGACCTGCAGAAAGGGGTGGAGTATCAGGTGGTTGATGTCGAGAGTAATCACGAGTTCAGCTGGATGCGTCTCAAGCGTGTCGGCGGCAGCGACGCCCTGTCGGACATGCTGGCCAACCTGATCCAGGGCTACAAGTTTCGCTACAAGGTGGATATCAACGACATACTGGTCGCCGCCACAGGGCTGGGCTTCGAGCGTCACTATCTGCCCCATCTGCCCCACCTGCCGCTATATGTGGAGCTTAAGGATGGCCAGCATCGCATCACCCACAAGCTGCTGAGCCGCGACAACCAGAAGCTGCAGCAGTATTTTGTCGACGAGAAGTCGGTCAGCCAGCTTGGCGGCATGTTGACCCATGAGCGGTTACAGGCGCTGTTTAATGCGTCTCAAGACCCAGATCACAACCTGTTTTTCTGCTTTACCTTTCAGGCACAGGGGGCGATCTTCTTCTATTCCGCCAGCCTGGCCGAACTAAAACAGAGCGAGCTGCTCGGCCTCTTCCTGCGCTTTGGTGCTACTAAGGCCAGTTGGCGCATCTTCAAGCTGGCCTGTCATGAGATAGACCATGAGATCTCCTATAAATCCAGTATCTTACCCGGTGACTCCAGCTATTACGCCTCGCTGACCGAGGCCCAGCTCAAGTGCTTCACCCATGTGCTGCAGCTGATCGATCTCACCAACGAGGAGGTGCTGCCGCAATATGAGGCCTGGGATGCCAAAGGCCATCAGGCCAACGAACTGAAACGCTTCGGCCAGGAGAAGCTGCCGGAAGATCAGATCAAGCTGTTGTCGCTGCAATTTACCGAAAGGCGCAACGAGGCGCGCTTCTCCTTCAAGACCCTGGTCACCGTCAGCCAGGGCAAGCAGACTCACCACGGTTTCACCTTAGATATCTCGGGCAAGGGGCTGCAGGTTACCCTGGATGAGCCGGCCAACTTCGATACCACGGCCCCTGTGATGGTCGCCTTTCCTAAGCTGCAACATCTGGCGGGTAAGACGCGTCTGGCGCAGCTGCCCTATCGGCTGATCCGCACCCGCAAGAACGGCGTCACCATACACCTGGCCGCCATGGTCGGCCACACGCCCCATGTCGGCGTCGCCTTCCTCAGCCGCCTCATCGAGGCCAATCGTGACAAGCTGAGAAAGCTGACCGAGGCCAACAGCGACATGAAGGAGCTCTCGGACGGGCTGAAGAACCTGCTGATGCGTGAGCTGGCTTCCGTCCCCTACTTCATCGAGAAGACGGCAAAATCGGCCAAACTCAGCATATTAGGGGTGAGCAAACATTCCAACGCCATCGCCGACCTCTTCGCCGCGGCCACCCAGGAGGCATTGAAATATGACCTCAGTGCTCTGCTGGACAAGGGGCGTCTCAAAGAGGATTTCATCACCCCTATCCGTCAGATGAAGCCGCAACACGGACTCGAGTTTTTCGAGACCTATGTACAGATCTCCCGCCAGTCTCAGGGACGGATCAAGATAAAATGCGTACCGCCAAGGGAGATTGGCGACCAACAGGCTCAGCTACACTTCATCAGACAGAGCCAGAACCTGGGCCGCTTCATGGCGCTTCGCGTCTACCGAGGCGCCGCCGGTAAGCCGGATATCAATTATATCAAGCGCGAGCTAGAATATATTGGCCTACATGCCCAGCACAAGGCCAAGAAACTGGAGCAGCTGATGTGGCACATCATAGGGGTTGGTGAGCTGCTGGACATCACGGACGAGGTGATGCTGCGCTATCCAGAGCTGCTTGAGCCGCAAAAAGAGTAACAGCCGAGGCTAGAGCGCTTGGTACCAGCTCAGCACCTGGGGAAAGTGATCCTCTGTGGCATCCTTGTTGGTCAGCATCTCGGCGTGGCCATAGTCGTGGCGGTTACCATTAGCCTTGCTGAGCAAGGTATAGGTCACCGGCTTGATATGGCACTCCTTAATCATCCGCTGCACGTCGGCCGGATTACCCAGCACCTGATCCCCCTTGCCAGCAATAAACCAGCTCTTAGGCCAGCCCTGCTTTGCCCCTAAGGCAGTTGCCGCCTTGGCGTAATCGAAGCCATCGTCATGATCTATCCACTCACCTCTGACCCAGTCGATGCTCTGGGACAGGGAAGCCTTGGTCTCGTTATCCATCCCCATGCGCCAACGGTCGGCGGCCAGATAGCCATGCCCGGCGGCAATCGCCGGCGCCAATTTGTTCCACACCAGATCCACCATGAGCCACTTCTTAAGGGAGCGTACCTTGATGGCGCGCTTACTGCCGAAGGTCAGCAGGGAGGCGACACTGGTCTGAAAGAAATCGAAGCGCGCGATGGCGCTAGCCATCAGCACGCCCCCCCAAGAGTGGGCGCACCAATGCACCTGATGAGCCTCGGGATGCTGAGACAAAATATAGTGCTGTACCAGAGGGAGTTGTTCGCGGATCACCTCCCCCTGACCATGGCTGGCGCCTGTGCTTAACTTGGGAGTACTCAGGCCGCGCCCCAGGGTATCGAGCACATAAACCACGAAGCCCGCCTCTGCCAGGTAGCAGCCAAGCCCCCTGCCCTTATCGCTGTAGAAGACGCGGCCGTTAGACATTGCGCCATGAAGCATCAATATGGGTGGCCTGCTCATGTCGGCATCGGGCCGTTTGAGCAGACGTAAATGGAGCTGTCCCTGGCGATAGGGGATAAAACGTGATTCTTGGATCAGAGTCGACACTGAAAACATCCCAGTAAAATTTGATTTAAAGTACTGACTTTAAAGGAGTAACACAAGAGCAAAGCGAGAGAAAAATTCTGCTCAAACAGGCCTAAATCCGTCTTAAACATCTGTTTAAAAATAATGACTTAAAGATCAAAGATAAATGGATGATTTTAAACATGAGTTTAATATTTACTCGGGCAGAAACTTAGCCATTATATTCGAGATAAAATAAGGCCCGCACAAGGCGAGCCTTTTGATGCTGTGTTAGACCTACCCAAGTATCCCACCTAAGCAAGGTTCACCAACATGTAAGGCAGCACCCTTAGATCCAACTTGGCAATCGCCGCATCGGCTGCCGCCTTTAGCTTAGGCTTGGCATGATAGGCGATGCCAAAATCCGCCGCCTGCACCATGGGGATATCGTTGGCACCATCGCCAATAGCCAGACGCTGACCCAAAGGGATCTGCCAGCTCTCGGCGCTGCGCAGCACGGTATCGGCCTTAAACTGGGCATCGACCACAGTGCCTATCACCTCACCCTTGAGTTTACCCTCGACAATCACCAGCTCGTTGGCATAGGCCGCATCTAGGTTTAACTCCTGCTTGAGATGCCCAACAAACGGCGTGAAGCCGCCCGAGGCCAACACCAGGCGCCAGCCATAATCCTGCAGTTCGGCTACCATGGCCTCCAGCCCCGGCATTAGCGGCAGCTGGGCACACAGGGTATCTATGATACCAGCATCGGCGCCCGCCAGCTTGGCCACCCGCTCACGCAGGCTCTGCTCGAAATCCAGCTCGCCCTGCATGGCGCGCTCGGTAACCTCGGCCACCGCCTCGCCAACCCCGGCCATGGCCGCCAGCTCGTCGATACACTCGATCTGAATCGCCGTCGAGTCCATGTCCATCACGAGTAGACCGGGCCTATCCAGCCTTGGCTGCTCAGCGCCGATATGCAGCAGCTCGATATCGTCTCGCTCGCCGAGCGTATCGGAGAGCTTCTGCCCCGCCTGCTTGTCGAGGCAGAGCTCGATACAGGTAAGATCGTTTTGGCGGATGATAAGGGCGATGCTCACAGACGCTGCACAGGACAAGAGCTGCTCGGCGATAATCACCTGACACTGAGAGCCCTGATAGACAAGGCGCAGGCGAAAATCAGCGTTGGGGGCGCTTGCTTCCTCATGGCGTGTAAGCTGACAGCCATCCAGGGTGATACTCGCGCTAACCTCATCATAGAGCCATGAAAACAGAGGATTTTGTTGCTGATTTGCCATTAGTCGTGCGTCTCCGGGTATCGGGTTAGAGGATAATCCATTATGATTAATAAAACCCTTATCATCTTCAGGTACAAAGTGTTTTTTCTTAAAGGACTCAAAAAGACCCAGAGGCTGACGCGACTGCTGCAGATAGCTGTGGCGGTCGCCCTCATGGTGGGCCTGTTCCAATTATGGGAAACTAGCCTACTACAAGGTCAGCAGCTTCTAAAGTCCCAAACCCAAAAGATGGCACGATTATTAGTGCAGCAGACCGCCTATGGCGCCGCCCCAGCGTTGCAACTGCAAAACGATGAGCAGCTACAATGGCTCACCAGCGCCCTGGTGCTGGACCCTAAGGTGATGTCGGCCACCATCTTCAGCGAGAAGGGACAACGCCTGGCATTTGCCCAGAGCGTCACCGACGAGCAGCTGGAACCTGAATCGGCAGAGTTAAAGGCCCTGCTGGCGCCTTATCCGCCCTATGTAGAGGCGGTGCTGCAGGATGATAAGAACCTGGGTTATATAGAGGTGCGTCTGGTGCCGCAGCGCTTCTTCAATGAGATCAAGGAAGCGCATCAGCTCAACATGGAACAGCAGCAGATGATGTTGATCATCGCAGGCCTCATCGGCATGTTGCTCTCCCGCGCCCTGTCCTTTAAACGGGCCGACTTCGAGCGTCGCAAGACCAAGAGCAAGATCGGTAAGAAAATCGCCGCCACCCTGGGAGCGGATGACGCGCAGGAGAGCGACGGCTCGGCCCCAGATGCAGCCGGTGATAAGAAGCGAGGCAATTAAGCCGTCCCGGGTGAAGGACAAAGACAAGACTCGCGCTCAACATAAGCCAGGTTTAGGCAGAGGAAACTCTTAGCCAGATGAAAGGCTAAGTCAGACAAAAACCTTGATCAGAGGAAAGCCCTGGTCAGAGAAAAACTTGGCCAGAGAACACATCGAACAGACATAAAAAAACGGGCCAATTGGCCCGTTTTTTTATTAAACACTCGCGTGATAATTACAGAGTAATTGCCGCTTCCAGTGTCATTTCGATCATCTCGTTGAAGGTGGTTTGACGCTCGTCAGAAGAGGTCTTTTCACCAGTACGGATATGGTCAGATACTGTCACCACACATAGCGCCTTAGCACCAAACTCTTTAGCAACGCCGTATAGACCAGCGGCTTCCATCTCAACGCCTAGCACGTCCATCTTTTCCATCACGTCGAACATTTCTGGATCTGGCGTGTAGAACAGGTCGGCAGAGAATACGTTACCAACGCGGTACTTAGTACCCTTCTCTTCGGCTGCCTTAACCACTGCGCTCAACAGGCTGTAGTCACAGATAGCGGCGAAGTCTTGGCCCTTGAAACGTAGACGGTTAACTTGAGAATCGGTACAAGCACCCATACCGATGATCACGTCGCGTACTTTAACGTCTGTGCTGATCGCACCACAAGTACCCACGCGGATCAGGTTTTTCACGCCGTAGTCTTTGATCAGCTCAGTCGCATAGATAGAGCAAGAAGGGATACCCATGCCTGAACCCATAACAGAGATACGAACGCCTTTGTAAGTACCTGTGAAACCTAGCATGTTACGTACGTCGGTGACTTGCTCAACGTTCTCAAGGAAAGTTTCTGCAATGTATTTAGCACGTAGCGGGTCGCCTGGGAATAACACTGTATCAGCGAATGCACCGTCGACTGCATTAATGTGTGGTGTAGCCATCTATATAACCCCTATTTTTAGACTTAAGTCTTTTTCTAGTAGCGGTGGCCCAATTTAAGCCACCAAATCATAATATTGTAGCAGGATGACCTTAAGTCATCCTTATTGCCTAGGCGACGAATGACTCGCCGTATTCCATAGGCTCTAGACCGAAGTAGCTCGCAATGCTCTGGCCGATATCGGCGAAGCTGTTACGACGACCCAGTGAACCAGGTGCTAGACCCGCGCCATAGGCGAGTACTGGCACGCGCTCACGGGTGTGGTCTGTACCCTGCCAGGTTGGGTCGCAACCATGGTCTGCAGTCAGCAGCAGCAGATCCTCTTCACCCAGCAGTGCCAACATCTCTGGCAGACGGCTGTCGAAGTACTCCAGCGCGCGGGCATAACCGGCGATGTCACGGCGGTGGCCGTAATGAGAGTCGAAATCGACGAAGTTAGTGAACACGATAGTACGGTCACCCGCTTGCTTCACCTGCTCCAGGGTCGCATCGAACAGAGCTTCCAAACCTGTGGCCTTTACCTTCTTGGTGATACCGCAGTGCGCATAGATATCGGCAATCTTACCTACACTAACCACTTCACCACCGGCCTCTTTCAGCTTATCGAGAACCGTCTTTGATGGTGGCTCTACCGCGTAGTCTTTACGGTTACCGGTACGGGCGAAATCGCTTGGGCCTGTGCCAACGAATGGACGGGCGATAACGCGGCCGATGTTGTATGGCTCAAGCTCTTCACGGGCGATTTGACACAAGGTGTAGAGGTTATCCAAACCAAATGTCTCTTCGTGACAGGCGATTTGGAACACAGAGTCTGCCGAGGTATAGAAGATAGGTAGACCAGAGGTCATATGTTCTTCCCCCAGCTCTTCGAGGATCGCCGTGCCTGAGGCGTGGCAGTTACCCAGGAAGCCTGATAGACCGGCGCGCTCAAGGATCTTATCGGTCAACTCTTTAGGGAAAGAGTTTTTCAGGTCGCTAAAGTAGCCCCACTCATACAGAACGGGAACACCCGCCATCTCCCAGTGACCGCTCGGAGTGTCTTTACCCGAGCTCAGCTCATCGGCATGACCGTAGGCACCGATCACTTCGACATCGTCACCGAAGCCTTCAGCAAAGCTGCCTGTGCTCTCTTTAGCGGCCAGTGCCAGGCCAAGCTTGGCCAGGTTAGGTAGCTTAAGCGGGCCTTCACGACCATCGTTGGCCTTGCCTTCGGCACATGCCTTAGCAATATGACCGAAGGTGTTTGAACCTGAGTCGCCAAAGGCTTCAGCATCTTTTGCTGCACCGACCCCGAAAGAGTCGAGCATCATAATGACAGTTCTTTTCATCTTTTACTCTCCTAGAGATCTGACTGACGAATGTAACGATAGATCTCTGGTGTTTTCTCTGGCGCTTCATCGCCAATGTGAATCGCTTTCTTCACGGCTGCCGCCGCTTCTTCGAAGGCGCTTTCAGATTGCGCATGTACCATGGCAATCGGCTTATCTGAGGTGATCTCATCGCCCAGTGCACAGACTTGGGTCAAGCCCACGCTGTAATCTAGGGCATCACCTGGCTTACGACGTCCACCGCCTAGGGTTACTACCGCAAGGCCTAGCTCACGGGTATCCATAGAGGCCGCGAAACCGCTACGGTCGGCGTATACAGGACGAATGATCTGCGACTGTGGCAGATACTTAGCATAGTTTTCGATAAAGTCGGCTGGGCCGCCCAGACCGGCAATCATGCGGCCGAAGATATCAGCAGCCTTACCGTTATCCAGCACGCGGTTGAGTTTCTCGCGGGCTTCGGCTTCGCTGGCAGCCAGGCCACCTAGCTGCAACATCTCGGCGCACAGACCCATAGTCACTTCATACAAGCGTGGATTACGGTATGCACCCGTGAGGAAATCCACCGCTTCTTTCACTTCTACCGCGTTACCGGCACATGATGCCAATACTTGGTTCATGTCGGTCAGCAGAGCCGTCGTCTTGGTACCGGCACCATTGGCTACCGCGGTAATGCTACGAGCCAGCTCTTCAGAGGCTTCATAAGTTGGCATGAAAGCGCCACTGCCCACCTTAACGTCCATGGCTAATGCATCGAGACCGGCGGCAAGTTTCTTAGAAAGAATAGAAGCTGTGATGAGAGAGATGGATTCAACGGTTGCGGTATTATCGCGAATAGAATAGAAACGCTTATCGGCGGGGACCAGGTCTCCAGTTTGACCTATGATGGCGACACCGGCTTCTTTAACGACTTTTCTGAACAGGTCGCTGTCTGGCTCAGTCTGGTAACCTGGAATCGCATCGAACTTATCCAGGGTTCCGCCGGTATGACCCAGGCCTCGGCCGGAGATCATGGGCACATATCCGCCACAGGCGGCAGCCATGGGGCCAAGCATCAGGCTGATCACATCGCCCACACCGCCAGTGCTGTGCTTGTCGATGATAGGACCGTCGAGGCCGAGGTTTTTCCAGTTAAGGACGGTGCCAGAGTCACGCATGGCTGTGGTCAGCGCAATACGTTCATCCATGTTCATGTCTTTGAAATAGACCGCCATACCCAGTGCAGCGATTTGGCCTTCAGAAACTGTGTTGTTGGTGATCCCCTGAACGAAAAATTGGATCTCTTGGGTAGACAACACTTCGCCATTACGTTTTTTACGAATAATCTCTTGTGCTAGAAACATGGTACTGCCTCCAAATTTGTCACAAAAAATCGTATTTGAGTGACAAATTCTCTTGTTTAACGCCAAAACCGTAATTTAATTACGAACAATATATACAAGTTTTGGCGTTATCAAATAGATTTAGATCACACTTAACTAATAAAGCTAACCGCGTCGCTTAGTAACCTTGAGGACCCTTAGGCGCTTCGGCCAATTCCAGGGTGTGTAGCAGGTTGTTTAGCAGGCTAGACGCACCGAAACGGAAGGTACGTGGAGTCGCCCAGCCTTTGCCTAGCAGACGCTCTGCGACACCTAAGAACTCTTCTGCGGCTGCGGCATCACGCACACCACCGGCTGGTTTGAAACCAACTTTAGGGTTCTTCTCGGCGATTACTGTCATCATGATCTCGGCGGCTTCTAAGGTAGCGTTTACTTCCACTTTACCGGTAGAGGTCTTGATAAAATCGGCGCCGGCGTCGATAGACAGCTCAGAAGCCTTGCGGATAAGCGCTGGATCTTGCAGTACGCCAGACTCGATGATCACCTTCAGCAGAACGTCGTCACCACAGGCTTCTTTACAAGCTTTAACCAGCTCATAGCCTACGGTTTCGTTGCCTTCCATCAGGGCACGGTATGGGAATACTACGTCAACTTCATCTGCACCATAGGCAACGGCGGCACGCGTCTCTAGCACGGCGATCGCGATATCATCGTTACCATGAGGGAAGTTGGTGACTGTAGCGATTTTGATCTCTTCACAACCCATTTCATTCAGGGTCTTACGAGCGATAGGAATAAAACGAGGATAGATACAGATTGCAGCTGTGTTGCCTGCAGGCGTCTTAGCCTTATGACATAACTCAATCACCTTCTGATCGGTATCGTCATCGTTCAGGGTGGTAAGATCCATCAGCTCAATGGCTTTCTGTGCTGCTTTTTTTAAATCACTCATATTAGCTCTCCGAAACGTAAATTATAAATTCAGAAACAAGAAATCGACGTATGGCAGCACCTAGAGTTGGCATCTTCTGATTATATTTATGGCCGGGCCTTCAGGCGTTGCCGTAAATTTGTTTTATCGGTACGACATAACAAGTTTACTAATTCAGGTATTCAATGCCCTGGTGAAACCAGTGGCGATCCTGACACAAGGGTCACGACTTGAATCCTTGAAGACCGGGAAGGGGGAACTAAGTAATTATACTTTGTAGAGTAGTGTTCCAGCCTTTCCGCGAAAAATCCTTTTTAGCGCGTAAAACTACTAACCTTTATGTAAACAAGCTCTATTAATATAGTCCATGCTTAGATAAAGATTACTCACTTAGGTTAAACAATCATGACAAACCTAAGAGAGATGAGGAGCCGCCTTCAGGCGGCTCCCAAACCTACAAAATTCTGAATTTAGAACTTGTAAGTTGCGGTGAAGTAGTGACCCCAACCAGTGGTTTCCAGGCCAACGATACCAGCGCCATCTTTCAGCAGGTAAACGTCTTTGTAGCCTTTCAGACCATAGCCAAGTGCATACTTGTCAGAGTGCCAGTACAGACCGAAGAAGGCTGCACCACCGTTGTCAGACATAGGAACGAACTCGTTACCCATATCTTCGTCACCACCGAACTGCCAATCAACATAACCTTGGAAAGATAGGAAGCTCTTGTTTTCGAAGAAGTAGAAAGGCTTGAACCAGTTAGCAGAGAACTGGTAACCGTTCCACTCTTTCTTGTTCAGGTCGTAGTGAGCGTATAGGTTCATGCCGGTTTTGCCTAACCAAGGCACGTTTACGTCAGCACCGATACCCCAGAAAGTAGCGTTTACGTCTTCACCGATAGCTCCGCCACCCCAGTTGAACAGAGTTGAGAAGTACAGCTCTTGAACAGGACCGAAAGACAGGTCTTTACCAGTGATCGCATCTAGAGAGAAGCGTGGGTTAAACTTCATGAACATTTTGCTAGCGCCAGAACCTTGTGCCTTGTCGCCAGCTTTTTCGTTGCCTAGGTTGAACACGTCAACATAACCGTATAGATCAACGATACCTTTACGGCCGCCGAATTCCATCTCTAGGTAGTTGTGTCCGCTTTCACCTGAGCTTGGTAGCTCGTCTACAGAGTACATAGCGTTGAACTGCATCCACTTGTAGTCGGTAGCGTATAGATCTGAACGATCTGCTGCAAAAGCACTGCTAGACATTGCTGCTACTGCGGTAGCGGCTAAAGCTAAAGTTTTAACGTTTTTCATCATCAACCCCATTATTTTATGGTTTTACTGCTCTTTACGAGTCAGCGTTTCTTTCTTTGTTGGCGCCGCATTTTACTCAAATTGTATTAAATCACAATATAATTAATGTAAAAATGCGAACACAATATTCTAACACTAAAACAAACTTCTGATTTATCACTGATATTGGCGTTTTATCACCGGCCAGATCGAAGTTTATCTACCCATGACTAAGCATCAACGGCTGTGATAAATAGTCATCTTGTTACTAATATGTTGAAAAATGGTTGAGTTAACGCTGACTCTGCCCTGCTGGGCAGAGTCGTCGTTCAGGGGCATCCCCCCAAGGAATTTCCTGAGACTTATAACGCTAGGAACAGACCTGCTAGCGTAGCACTCATTAGGTTAGCTAGAGAGCCAGCTATCACCGCACGGATACCAAGCTTAGCTAGGTCGTGACGACGGGTAGGAGCCATTGCACCTAGACCACCTAGTAGAATCGCGATAGAAGACAGGTTCGCGAAACCACACAGAGCGAATGAAATGATTGCCTTAGTTCTGTCAGTCATTACAGCGTTAGTCGCTTCAACTAGCAGACCACCGTCAGCAACGTCTTTCAGGTATGGAGCAAAGTTCAGGTAAGCAACGAATTCGTTAACAACGATCTTTTGACCGATGAAAGAACCTGCGATAAGCGCTTCGTTCCAAGGCACACCGATTAGGAATGCAAGTGGCATGAAGATGTAACCAAGGATCAGCTCTAGGGTGATACCTTCAGCACCGAACAGACCAGTTACGCCACCGATAATACCGTTGATCATCGCAATCAGACCAACGAAGGCTAGCAGCATAGCACCAACGTTCAGAGCTAGGTGCATACCAGATGAAGCACCGGCAGCCGCAGCGTCAAGTACGTTAGCTGGCTTGTCTGGATCTTCTGGCAGCTCATCCATTTCGTTAACAGTTTTCTCTGTTTCAGGATGCATTAGCTTAGCCATCAATAGACCACCTGGTGCAGCCATGAATGATGCAGCAACTAGGTACTCGATAGGTACACCCATCTGCGCGTAACCAGCCAATACTGAACCAGCGATAGAGGCTAGACCGCCCACCATGATAGCGAACAGCTCAGATTGAGTCATAGTCGCGATGAATGGACGAACAACCAGTGGCGCTTCAGTTTGACCAACGAAGATGTTAGCAGTCGCTGACATAGACTCAGTACGGCTAGTACCCAGAGCTTTCTGCAGACCACCACCGATGATACGGATGATCCACTGCATGATGCCCAGGTAGTAAAGTACCGCGATCAGCGATGAGAAGAAGACGATAACAGGCAGTACGTTGATAGCGAAGATGAAGCCCACTTTGAAGTTAGCCAGATCGCCGAACAGGAAGCCGATACCGTTTTGTGCGTAACCGATAACGCTAGATACGCCATCTGAAACACTTTTTAGAATGTCTTTACCGATAGGTACGTACAGTACGAAACCTGCAAAGAATGCCTGAATCGCAAGTGCACCAAATACGGTACGCATGTTGATAGCTTTTTTGTTGTTAGAAAGCAAAAAACCTATCGCGAGTAGGACGACCACCCCTACTAAACTCATTAAAATATCCATTAACCATCACCCTATTGTTAATACTTTTTAATTATGTTGTTAACCAACCTTTTTCACTGTCAGATTATACCCGACCGAATGGTTAAAATCGTCGTTTTGATCAAGTTTTTGAAGTTTTATTTCAAGGTGTTACAAAAAAAACTTGGTGCGATTAACATCTGTTTTTTCAAAAATAAACTAGAGGTCAAAGAGTTGCAGTGTATTTAGGAACACTTGTTCTGATACCAGAACGTTAGATTTTTTTTGCAATTTAGCGATTTTCTCAATTAGCAAATGCAAAATTAAGCTGGATCCGCCGGTTTTATCGGCAAAGTCCGACTTTTTCACCTGGGAAACCAGGGCTAAATCAGTCTCGATCACCAGATGTTCTAACGGTAACTTGACAAGAGTTTCTTGCAATTTTTTCGCTTTTTCCTCCAGCAACAGATGCCCAATACCTAGGTAATACCCCGCATCCACATATCGCTGAGCCAGCTGCATCGAGCCATAAAAGCCATGTATCACACCTCCTCTTGTTAGTGGGTAACGTTTGAGTAACGCCAGCACCTCGTTATGGGCCTTGACGCTATGCAAAATCACCGGCAAATCGTATTGCTGGGCCAACTGCAGTTGCGCCTCGAAACAGGGAAGCTGAGCCACCCAGGAACCTTTATGCAAGGCATCTAACCCACACTCGCCGATGGCTACCAGCTTAGGATCACCGCCTCGCTCATCAAGCAGTTTAGACAAGTTTTCAATATCTTGCCGCCAATCTGCCGTGCAATACCAGGGATGCACCCCGAGACTGTAGTGAAATCCGTAGCGGCTAGCGACCGCCTGCAGCTTAGGCCATTGACTGACACTCACCCCTGGGATCACCGCACCTTTAAGGCCATTGGCCTTGAGTCTCTCGACAAGCAGCTCACGCGCAGCATCAAATTCGTCGAAATCCAGATGCACATGACTGTCGATCACCCTAAGGCTTTTATCGACAGGGTCACCGTCTCGAATATCAGCGACTGGCATCATCGACTTTGACCTTAAGATTTTGAGATACTTGAGATTCTTTAGATTCTTGAAGGGCTTGCAGAGGCTCTTGAACCTCTTGGGAGCTTGAGCTTAAATTTGAGTCCTTCAGCTCTGGTTTATCTAACTCGGGCTTACCTAGCTCTGGTTTACCTAGCTCTGGTTTATCTAAATAGGGATCGCTCAGCTTGGGCGCGCAGCAGCGTTGATTCTCGGGCGTGAGGCCCATACGGTCGCACCAGGCGATGTAGGCCCGCCACCATTTGACTATCATCTTAACTCCTCACTTCTATGGCTCACCTTTATACCAATCACGGTAAGTGAGTGATCAGAAATAGCCAAGGAAAAACGTTCGAGAACAAGGCAGAATTTTTCGATGAGTTGTTGTTCTACAATCAAAAATAATAACGCCGTTATCGGACGTTTTAACAAGCTAGAATGACCAGTTATTTACTACGATTGGTATTACTATACTGAAGGGCTCAAAAAATGTGCATAAAAAAAGCAGCCTAGGCTGCTTTTTCGTTTGATTAGTTTTCGCGGGTCTTGGCGAACTCTATGTCAGGATAACGCTCCATCGACAGATTCAGGTTCACCATGGTCGGCGCCACATAGGTAAGGTTATCGCCACCATCGAGTGCCAGGTTGTTGCTGCACTTACGCTTAAACTCTTCCAGCTTCTTGGCATCTTTACTGTAGACCCAGCGCGCCGTTGCCACGCTGATCGCCTCGTAGATAGCCTCGACCTTGTATTCGCTCTTGAGACGCTGCACAACCACTTCAAACTGCAGTACACCCACGGCGCCTACAATCAGGTCGTTAGAGTCGAGCGGACGGAACACCTGCACCGCACCTTCTTCTGACAGCTGTACCAGTCCCTTGAGCAGTTGTTTCTGCTTTAGTGGATCTTTCAGCCTGATACGACGGAACATCTCAGGTGCGAAGTTAGGCACACCGGTGAAACGTAGCTTCTCGCCTTGGGTGAAGGTATCGCCGATACGTATGGTGCCATGGTTATGCAGACCTATGATGTCACCAGGATAGGCCGCCTCGGCGCGGTTACGATCGCCTGCCATAAAGGTAAGCGCATCGCTGACGTTCACATCTTTACCGATACGCACGTGATGCATCTTCATACCTTGCTCATAGCGGCCTGAACAGACACGCATAAAGGCGACGCGGTCCCTATGCTTAGGATCCATGTTTGCCTGGATCTTAAACACGAAGCCACTGAACTTAGGCTCATCGGGCTCGACGTTACGCTGATCCGACTCGCGCGGCTGAGGACGCGGCGCCCACTCGACGATACCGTCGAGAATATGGTCGACACCGAAGTTACCCAGCGCGGTACCGAAGAATACCGGCGTCAGCTCACCCTTAAGGAAGGCCTCAAGATCAAACTCATGAGAGGCACCCAGCACCAGCTCCATCTCATCGCGCAGGTCTTGTGCGTAGCTGCCGATAGCCTCATCCAGCTCAGGATTATCCAAGCCCTTGATGACGCGAGAATCCTGGATGGTATGACCCATGCCGTTCTGATAGAGGATCACCTCATCACGCAGCAGGTGGTACACGCCTTTGAACTCTTTACCAGCACCGATAGGCCAGGTAATTGGCGCACAGGCGATGTTCAGTACATTCTCTACCTCGTCCATCAACTCGATAGGATCACGAATATCGCGGTCAAGTTTGTTCATGAAGGTCACGATCGGCGTATCACGCAGACGAGTGACTTCCATCAACTTGATGGTGCGTTGCTCAACACCCTTTGCCGAGTCGATCACCATAAGGCAAGAATCAACCGCCGTCAGCGTACGATAGGTATCTTCCGAGAAGTCTTCGTGACCTGGAGTATCCAGCAGGTTCACCAAGGCCTCGCGGTAAGGGAATTGCATCACAGAGGTGGTAATCGAGATACCACGATCCTTTTCCATCTCCATCCAGTCAGACTTGGCATGCTGTCCCGACTTCTTACCCTTTACCGTGCCCGCCTTCTGCAACGCCTGTCCGAACAACAAGACCTTCTCGGTGATGGTGGTTTTACCCGCATCCGGGTGCGAGATGATGGCGAAAGTACGACGCTTGTCGACTTCAACTGTATAGCCTGACATGATTACCTGCGAATTTGATGGAGTGTTAAAAGCGGGCAATTATAGCGCCAAGCTGCACCTATGGCTAGTTTAGCGCGGCGGAACTGAGGCGGGCATCTAACCTAAGTAAAAAGGCCCGCCGAGAATGGCGAGCCTTATAGAGTGATAGGTTGCTGAGTTGCTGAATCGTTCGGCTTGGCGAACCTAAACCAGGCACTAGGGCTGAGCAATCAGCTCGTTTATCTTCGCCAGCTCGACCCTTGCATACCTGTGCTCCACAAAATCATAGATGTTGGTCGCCAAGGCCAGGCGGAAGTAGTTCGCGGCGTCACTGTAATTGCCCTGCTTCTCGGCGATCTTGGCGATATAAAAGTAGGCTTCGCACAGGCGCTCGGCATACTCGTTGGGGTGGCTCAGCCCCTGCTTGGCCACCTCAAACACCTGCTCGCGGCTCTCCTTACCCAGATAGAAGTCTACCAGCGTGGTCGACCATTGAGAGTCATCCAGTTTTGCTCTGTTGGCGGCGAGATGCTGCATCGCCTGCTCGCCATCGAGTTTCGATTCGGTGATATAGAGCCAAAGCGCACGGTAGCCATCTTGCTCATTGGCCTGATAGAAAGACTGCATGTCGGCCACGGCCAGCTCATCGCGCTGCCCATAATAGAGGGCGATTCCGCGATTAAGGTAGGCATAGTCATAATCGGGTGACAGCTCTAGCACGGCGTCGAAGGCCTCGTAGGCGCTCTCAAACTCCCCTTCCTGGGTGTAGTAGATGCCGATAAAGTTATAGGCATCGGCAAGATTAGGTTGCAGCTTCAACGACTGATGAAAATCGATGCGACTCAGAATGCGCAGCCCGACGCTGTCGTAGATCACTCCGCGGTCATAATGAAAACGTGCACGCTGCTCTGGGGTCAACTCGGCCGAGGCCAAGATATCGTTTAATCTGGCGAGGGTCACCTCGAGCTTATAGTCAGGCATAACCGGGGCAACCATCAGCTTGCCCTGCTCCGCCGTCGCCGCCGGTTGAGTCGATACACATCCTGTCAGTAACAAACTTAGGCTGGTCATCACCGCTAACGAGACCGAGCGTAATTTATGAGTCATCCATTTAACCTTTTCAGCGCTGCAATAGCCTCAATCATAGCAATACCAAATAGTGACGGCTATCTTCTATGAGAAAAAACCAATAAAAAAGGAGACCTAATGGTCTCCTTTCAAATTTCACTCGCTTTCGCTATCGATTATTCGCTTGCCGCTTCTTCTTTCGGCTGAGCTTCTTTCATCGACAGACGTACGCGGCCTTGGCGATCGACTTCCATCACCTTAACCTTCACTTCCTGACCCACTTCCAAGTAGTCAGAAACGTTGGCAACACGCTCCTCGGCGATTTGCGAGATGTGTACCAGACCGTCTTTACCCGGCAGGATAGTCACGAAGGCACCGAAGTCAACGATACGAACAACCTTACCGTTGTAGACAGTGCCCACTTCAACTTCGGCAGTGATCTCCTGGATACGACGGATAGCTTCTTTGGTCGCATCGCCGTTGGCAGAGGCAATCTTAACCGTACCGTCATCTTCCAGCTCGATAGTAGTGCCAGTCTCTTCGGTCAGCGCACGGATAGTCGCACCGCCTTTACCGATCACGTCACGGATCTTCTCAGGGTTGATCTTCAGTGTGGTGATACGCGGCGCGTGATCTGAGATCTCGGCGCGGTGGCCAGAGATAGCCTGGTCCATCACATTCAGGATGTGTACACGAGCACCGTAGGCTTGTTGCAGAGCGATCTGCATGATCTCTTTGGTGATACCTTCGATCTTGATATCCATCTGCAGCGCGGTAACACCGTCACGGGTACCAGCCACTTTGAAGTCCATGTCACCCAAGTGGTCTTCGTCGCCCAGAATGTCAGAAAGTACAACGAAATCGTCGCCTTCTTTAACCAGACCCATAGCGATACCAGCAACTGAAGTCTTGATTGGCACACCGGCATCCATCAGAGCCAGTGAAGTACCACACACAGACGCCATTGAGCTTGAACCGTTAGATTCGGTGATCTCAGATACTACGCGGATGCTGTATGGGAACTCTTCAGCGGTAGGCATTACCGCGTGGATACCACGCCATGCCAGCTTACCGTGACCGATTTCACGACGCTTAGGCGAGCCAACCATACCGGTTTCACCCACTGAGTATGGAGGGAAGTTGTAGTGCAGCATGAAGCGGCTGGTTTGCTCGCCCATGATGCTGTCGATCTTCTGTGCGTCACGCTCAGTACCTAAGGTACAAGTCACCAGCGCCTGAGTCTCACCACGGGTGAACAGAGCACTACCGTGAGTACGTGGCAGTACGCCCGCCATCACGCTCAGGGCACGAACCATGTCTGGCTCACGACCGTCGATACGTGGGTTACCCGCGATGATGCGGCTACGAACCACTTTCTTCTCTAGGCTACCAAGTAGGCCGTCAATTTCGCGTGCATCGGCATCTGGGTTTTCAGCCAGTAATGCTTCTTTAGCCGCCGTTTTAACGACATCAACCTGAGCATAACGATCTTGCTTAACCACAATCTGGTACGCTTCGGTTAGACCTGCTTCGGCCAAATCTTTAACCTTAGCAACCAGCTCTTCGTTTTGTACTGGAGCAGTCCAGTCCCACATTGGCTTATTAACTTCGGCCTTTAGCTCTTTGATCGCCTGGATAACAACTTGCTGTTGCTCATGACCGTAAACCACGGCGCCAAGCATCACTTCTTCTGGCAGCGCATCGGCTTCAGACTCAACCATAAGTACTGCATTTTCAGTACCGGCAACAGAAAGTTCCAGTTGGCTGTTTTCTAGCTGTGAAACCGTTGGGTTGAGGATGTACTCGCCATCGACATAACCCACGCGAGCAGAACCCAGTGGACCGTTGAATGGAATGCCTGAGATAGACAGTGCCGCAGAAGTACCGATCATAGAGATCACTTCTGGGCTGATTTCTGGATCAACAGAAACAACAGTGATGATCACCTGAACTTCGTTCTTAAAACCATTAGGGAATAGAGGACGAATAGGACGGTCAATCAGACGTGCAGTGAGGGTCTCGCCTTCAGATGGACGACCTTCACGCTTGAAGAATCCACCAGGGATTTTACCCGCAGCGTAAGTTTTTTCCTGGTAATTAACGGTTAACGGGAAAAAGTCACGACCTGGCTCTTCAGCTTTCTTGCCAACAACAGTAACCAATACTGTTGTATCGCCCATACTTGCCAAAACAGCTGCGTCTGCTTGACGTGCAATAACCCCAGTCTCTAGCGTGACTGTGTGCTGACCATATTCAAAACTCTTTACGATTGGATTCACGTGAACCTTTCCTTAATTTAATAACCTTAATTTCGCGGCTAAGTATACTGCAAGTCTAATCAATAGATAAAGAGCACATGTAGATGACAAAGCTGAATCTTTTCTCTAAAGTGGTTAGATAAAGATAAATTTCTGTCTATCGCTGCTTTTTCTGAAAATAGAATGTGATTGGTCACTAGGAACAAGGGGTGGCAAATGAGCGCTCGGTTTAAATCCTTAACATGGAAACAGACGACACTGGTCGTGTTTTCAGCGTTATTTTTTGCCGTTGCCATCTTTATCGTCGAAGTCGCCTTAGTCGGCGTCTCGGCCCGTCAACAACTCATGGTCGCCCAGGAAGAGCTGCTCGATTCCATCGAACAACCCGCCGCCAACGCCGTCTGGGCACTGGATGACAATCTGGCGACTCAGACCCTCGAAGGGGTACTCAAGGTCGAGCATGTGGGCGAGGCGGTGATCGAGCTCGACGATGGCAGCATGTTTGTCTCCATGAACAACCCCTTCACCGACAATCCGCTGGTGCGCAAGCTCAGTGAAAAGCTGTTTGGCGACCTGAAACAGATAAGCCGCACCCTCTACCGCCCCTCTTTCTTCGAAGGCACGGAGAAGCAGCAGATCATCGGCACCCTGACCATCTTCTATAACACCCAGGAGCTGACCGACTCCCTCTTCTCTCAGTTACGCTTTAGCTTCCTGGCCACCCTGGCCCGGGCGCTCTTGGTCACCATGGCACTGTCCATCATCTTCCACCGCTTCCTCACCAAGCCGATCGCGCAGATCAGTGAGGCGATTGATAAGATTGACCCTGAGCTGCCAGACGAAAACCTGCTGCCCACATCAACCGCCCACCAAGATGACGAACTGGGCCTGGTGACATCAAAATTTAATCAAATCTTAATTCAGTTTGGCCAGACCCAGAGCAAGCTTCGCCGCATGGCAACCCGGGATCCTCTCACCGGACTGCCTAACCGCACCCTGCTGCTGGAGACCATAGCGGTATCGATTCAGCGCGCCAGGGTGCATAAGCATCAATTTACCATGCTGTTTATCGACCTCGACCGTTTCAAGAACGTCAACGACTCTCTGGGCCATGCCCTTGGTGATCAGTTCCTGGCCCGTATCGCCAGGGTGCTGGAGCGGGTAGTCGGCGATCGCGGCACAGTGGCGCGTCTCGGCGGCGATGAGTTTGTCATCCTGGCCGAAGATGCCAGAACGCCGGATCAGGCCGCCGACTTTGTCGACAAGCTACTGATGCAGCTCAACGTGCCACTGCAGCTGAACGAGCACACCATACATCCCGCCGCGTCGGTGGGGATCTCCATCTACCCCGACGATGGCCTGAGCGCCGAAGATCTGATTCGCCACGCCGATATCGCCATGTACAGCGCCAAGGCGGCCGGCTCTAATCAGTGGGCCTTCTTCAAGCAGCAGATGACAGAACGGGCCGCGGTGCGTCTGAGAACCGAGGCCTCCCTGCACGACGCCCTGAAGAACAACGAATTCCTGCTGCATTTTCAGCCCAAGTTTAATATCAAGACCGGCAAGGTGATCGCCTGTGAGGCGCTGATTCGCTGGAAGAAAGATGGCAGGCTCATCAGCCCCATGTCTTTCATCCCTGTGGCCGAAGAGACGGGCATCATCATCCCGCTGGGACGCTGGGTGATCGAAGAGGCCTGCCGCACCCTGAAACATTGGCGTAAGCGCTACAACTACGCCATCCCCATCGCGGTCAACGTCGCCTCGCAGCAGTTTGCCGATGCCAGCCTGGTGCCGGACATTAAGCAGCTGGCGCTGAGATACCAGATAGACCCGAGTCTTTTAGAGGTGGAGATCACCGAGACCTCACTGATGAATGATATCGAGCTCGCCATCCATAAACTGGAGCAGCTCAAGGGGGCTGGATTTGGTATCGCCGTCGATGACTTCGGTACCGGCTACTCCTCGCTCTCCTACCTGCGTCATCTGCCGATCACCACCATGAAGATCGATCGCTGCTTCGTGACGGATCTGCCTAACGAGAGCGCCATCGCCTCGACTATCTTGATGCTCGGCAAGCAGCTCAACCTACATATCGTGGCCGAAGGGATTGAGAATGAGCAGCAGCTCAACTGGCTAAAGCAGATGGATTGTGAGATAGGCCAGGGCTTCTACTACAGTCAGCCGCTGGATATCAGCGAATTCGAGAACCGCTATATAGTCCCCAACACCGCCAGCATCAGCCAGATTTAATCGCCGCTTCAATGTCACCAAAGCGATTAGCCAGTGCGATTAGCTAAAGCCATCACCGAAAATCAGGCATAAAAAAAGGAGGCTTAGCCTCCTTTTTTCACTACAGCACTAATCGATAGATTAGCGACGTAGACCTAACTTCTTGATAAGCTCTTGATAGCGCTCGTTTTCAGTGCGCTTCAGGTAAGCTAGAAGCTTACGACGAGAGTTAACCATGCGAAGCAAACCACGACGTGAGTGATGATCATGGATGTGCTCTTTGAAGTGACCTTGTAGGTGGTTGATCTGTGCAGTTAGCAGAGCAACCTGAACTTCAGTAGAACCAGTGTCATTTTCACCACGACCGAAATCAGCCAGGATTTGTGCTTTTACTTCTTTACTTAGTGACATTTCTTTCTCCAAAAATAGATAGAAACTTCAGCCGATCACTAACTCAGCCAAAGAGAGCGCGCTATAGTACCGATTTTAGCGCCATTAAGCAAGCCTCAAGCCTGCTCGTCGTGCAATACCACCAGGCGCTTAGGCGCCAGCAAGCCATCGTCGTTCATCTGGCCGATACCGACAAACTGTTTCGCTTCACCTAGGGTGATACGCACCAACTCATCGACGGGCAAATTAGCCACCTGAACCGGATTACCGTTCATCAGATAGTGGGCCAGCTCATCGGAGACGTTGATCTCTTTGAGGCCGCTCACCGCGGTATCCATGGGCAGCAACAAAGGATCCAGCAGCTCCTTAGGCGGACGCTCCTCTTCCTGCGCCTTGGCAAGCAAGGCCTCAAGCTGCTCCAGTGTCACCATCTTATCGTAAGGATAACCGGCAACGCCTGTGCGGCGCAGCATGATGACATGAGCACCACAGCCCAGCATCTCACCGAGATCATCGGTAATGGTGCGGATATAGGTCCCCTTGGAGCAGTGGATGTCCAGGGTCAGCTCGTCACCCTCAAGCTTAATAAAGTTGAGTTCGAAGACCTTGATAGGACGCGCCTCGCGCGGCACCTCTTTGCCTTCTCTGGCGTACTTGTACAGGGGCTGGCCCTGATACTTGAGCGCCGAGTACATAGAGGGGACCTGCATGGTCTCACCACGAAAATGCTCCAGCGCCTCTTCGAGCTGCTGCTCGGTGAAGTTAATCGGGCGCGTCTGCACCACCTCACCGTCTGAGTCGCTGGTGTCTGTGCGCACACCTAGCTTGGCGGTCACCAGGTAACGTTTATCGGCATCGAGCAGATGCTGCGAAAACTTGGTGGCCTCCCCCAGGCAGATCGGTAGCATGCCGGTCGCTAGAGGGTCCAGCGCGCCGGTATGTCCCGCCTTGGCGGCGTTGTAGATTCGCTTTACTCTCTGTAAGGCGAAGTTGGAGCTCATTCCCGTGTCTTTGTCCAGCAGCACTATGCCGTCGACCAAGCGACCTCTAGGTTTACGCGCCATTATTTATCGTCCTGCTCGGTGTCGTCCAACTCTTCGTCGTCACGACCGTGTTCAGCCGCCTTAGCCTTATCTTTGGTGATCACCTGACTCACCAGGTTAGACATGCGCATCCCCTCGATCAGCGACGCATCGTAGATGAAGCGGATTTCGGGCATGACCCTAAGCTTCATACGACCCGCCACCAGAGAGCGAACATAACCCGCGGCCGCTTCCAGCGCCGCCAGCTTTTCTTCTACAACCGCCTTGTCTTCCTCGAAGAAGGTGACATAGACCTTGGCGTAGTTCAGATCGCGAGATACATCGACGTCGTTAACCGTCACCATACCGATACGCGGATCTTTGATGTCCCGTTGCAGCACCTGAGCCAGCTCCTGTTGCAGCTGCTGAGCGATGCGACGAGTACGACTAAATTCTCTTGCCATAATATTTTGCCATCTCAAAAACAGGTGACCGGCTCGGTAAAGCTGCAACCGCTGTTATTTGGGTCGCCTCTTGACGCTGGGTCATGCCTGAACAAAAAGGGCGGCTTACGCCGCCCCTTGGTATTATAAGGTTCGAGCGATTTCGACCGTTTCGAAGACCTCAATCTGATCGCCAACTTTGACGTCATTATAGTTCTTCACGCCGATACCACACTCCATACCGTTACGAACTTCGTTAACGTCATCCTTGAAGCGACGCAGTGATTCTAGCTCACCTTCGAAGATCACCACGTTGTCACGTAGTACACGGATTGGCGCGCTACGCTTGATGGTACCTTCGGTAACCATACAACCTGCGATAGCACCAATCTTAGGCGACTTGAACACGTCACGCACTTCGGCAAGACCGATGATCTCTTGCTTGAACTCAGGTGCCAACATGCCGCCCATCGCCGCCTTAACTTCATCGATCAGATGATAGATAACGCTGTAGTAACGTAGGTCAACGCTCTCGCTTTCAATCGTCTTACGGGCCTGTGCATCGGCACGAACGTTGAAACCAACCATGATAGCGTTTGACGCAGCCGCCAGGGTCGCATCTGTCTCGGTCAATCCACCTACACCGCTGGCGATGATGTTAACCTTCACCTCGTCGGTAGACAGCTTGTTGAGCGAGTCAGAAATCGCTTCCAGCGAGCCTTGTACGTCGGCCTTAAGGACGATGTTCAGCTCTTGGACTTCGCCTTCGGTCATGTTAGCAAACATGTTCTCAAGCTTAGACTTCTGCTGACGGGCCAGTTTGACGTCACGGAACTTACCTTGACGGTAAAGAGCCACTTCACGCGCCTTACGCTCGTCACGAACAACGGTAGCTTCGTCACCGGCAGATGGCACACCAGAAAGACCTAAGATCTCAACAGGAATCGATGGACCGGCTTCGGTGATCGACTTACCGTTCTCATCCTTCATCGCTCGGACTTTACCGTACTCCAGGCCACAAAGAACGATATCGCCCTGCTTCAGGGTACCTTCTTGTACCAGGATAGTCGCTACAGGGCCGCGGCCCTTGTCTAGCTTAGACTCAACCACAACGCCAGCTGCCATGCCTTCGCGTACCGCTTTCAGTTCAAGTACTTCGGCTTCAAGCAAGATGCCTTCCAGCAGCTCGTCGATACCTTCACCAGATTTCGCAGACACGTGAACAAACATGTTGTTTCCGCCCCAATCTTCTGACATCACGCCATGTTGAGACAGTTCAGACTTAACGCGATCAGGATCCGCTTCTGGCTTATCAATCTTGTTCACCGCAACGATAAGCGGTACACCGCCCGCCTTAGCGTGCTGAATCGCTTCGATGGTCTGTGGCATCACGCCGTCATCGGCGGCTACTACTAGCACCACGATGTCGGTCGCCTTGGCACCACGTGCACGCATCGCGGTAAACGCGGCGTGACCTGGGGTATCCAGGAAGGTGATCATGCCATTGTCGGTTTCAACGTGGTATGCACCGATATGCTGGGTAATACCACCCGCCTCACCAGAAGCTACCTTAGCGCGACGAATATAGTCGAGTAGCGATGTCTTACCATGGTCAACGTGACCCATGATGGTCACAACCGGCGCACGTGGCTCAACCTTAACGTTACCATCACGGTCGGCGAGTACTTGATGCTCAAGCTCGTTTTCACGAGTCAGAACCACCTTGTGGCCCATCTCCTCGGCAACCAGCTGCGCAGTTTCCTGATCCAGTACCTGGTTGATGGTAACCATAGAGCCCATCTTCATCATCTGCTTGATGATCTCGGTCGCCTTAACCGCCATCTTCTGTGCCAGCTCGGCAACCGTTACGGTTTCGCCGATGGTCACGTCACGGGTAACGGCCGCTGCAGGCTTGTTAAAGCCATGGTCCATCGCCTCAGGCGCGTTGCGCTGATTGCGGTTGTTCCGACCACCGCGAACTTCTTTACCGCCACGCTTCTTGCCGATAGGCTCTTTCTTGCCACCGGCAGGCTTACGTGCACGGCGACCACGTCGCTCGGCGTCTCTGTCCGCCGAATCTTCGGCGGCGCGCGCTTCACTCGATGTGGTCACATGGTGATCGGCACTGTTTTCAGATTCTTTACGCTGACGCTCTTCTTCCGCCCAACGCTTCTCGTTCTCTTCGGCAAGACGACGTGCTTCTTCGGCAGCAGCCTTAGCTTCTTCGTCAGCCTTAGCCTTAGCGGCAGCTTCTTTAGCCGCTAGCAGGCGAGCTTCTTCCACCTTGGCGGCTTTCTCTTCTGCTGTTTCTTCAGCAGCAGGCTTACCTTCGGCAGCCTTCTTCGCCTTAGCTTCTGCCTCGGCCTTAGCCTTAGCTTTTGCCGCGGCTTCCGCCTCAGCCTTGGCTTTGGCTTCCGCGTCTGCCTTGGCCTTAGCTTCTGCTTCCGCAGCAGCCTTGGCTTCGGCTTCAGCCTTGGCCTTAGCTTCTGCCTCGGCTTCAGCCGCTACATCACGCTTGACGAAGGTACGCTTCTTACGCACTTCTACCTTGATATCTTTCGACTGGCCGCCGCTACCCGACACGCTCAGTGTCGAGATAGACTTGCGCTGCAGAGTCATCTTGGTTGGCGCGGAATCGCCACCGTGTTGCTTCTTCAAAAACTCAAGCAACTTCTGCTTTTCATCTTCTGAAACTGTGTCGGTCTTACTCTTCTTAATACCGGCCTCAGAAAACTGCTCAACTAAGCGATCAGCACTCTTCCCTACTTCTTCGGCCAGTTTTGCTACTGTGGTATCTGCCATCTGTAAACTCCCCTCTGTTGATCGACTTAAGCTTCTTCGCCAAACCAACAGATGTTGCGGGCCGCCATAATGAGCTCACCAGCCTTTTCTTCTGTTAATTCTTCAATCTCGATCAAATCATCAATGCCTTGTTCGGCTAAATCTTCAAGCGTAATCACGCCTTTACTTGCCAACACATACGCCAAGTGACGCTCTAAACCTTCTAGGGCAAGTAAATCTTCGCTTGGCTCAGCACCGTCAAGTGCTTCCTCGGATGCCAAAGCCCGTGTAGAGATCGCAGCCTTGGCGCGTTCTCTGAGTGCCTCAACGATCTCCTCGTCGAAGCCGTCGATTTCCAGCAACTCTGACTCAGGTACGTAGGCAACTTCTTCAAGTGAGGTGAAACCTTCATCTGCCAGTACTTGAGCAAAATCTTCATCGACATCCAGTGCGGAGACGAACAGGTTAACGATCTTGGCGCTTTCCGCCTGATGCTTAGCCTGCATATCTTCCACTGTCATCACGTTTAGTTCCCAGCCCGATAACTGAGTCGCCAAACGTACGTTTTGACCGTTACGGCCAATAGCTTGCGCCAATGAGTCGGCTTCAACGGCGATATCCATAGAATGGTTATCTTCGTCGACTATGATAGAAGCCACATCGGCCGGCGCCATCGCATTGATCACAAATTGCGCTGGGTTATCATCCCAAAGCACGATATCAACGCGCTCGCCGCCTAACTCATTAGACACGGCCTGAACACGCGCTCCGCGCATGCCCACACAAGCACCGATAGGATCGATGCGACGGTCATTAGACTTGACCGCAATCTTAGCGCGAGAACCTGGGTCACGAGCGGCACCCATGATCTCAATCATCTCGTCGGCAATTTCCGGTACTTCTACGCGGAACAGCTCGATCAGCATGTCTGGCTTGGTACGGGTCAGGAACAGCTGTGCACCACGCGCCTCTGGACGTACGGCATAAAGCAACGCACGAACGCGGTCGCCAGGACGGAAGCTCTCACGTGAGATAAGATCTTCTTTGAACAGCACGGCGTCGGCGTTGTTACCCAGATCCACAACGACGCTCTCGCGGTTGCTCTTCTTCACCACACCCGTGATCAGCTCGCCTTCTTTTTCCAGGAACTGGTCGACGATCTGAGCGCGCTCGGCTTCACGTACCTTCTGTACGATTACCTGCTTAGCGGTTTGAGTGGTGATACGGTCGAAGACGACTGACTCGATCTCATCTTCGATATACTCGCCCACTTGAATCTCTGGGTTTTCGTAACGGGCCGCTTCCAGGGTGATCTCGCGGAAAGGATTTTCCAGCGCCTGACCTTCGTCCTCAACCACCATCCAACGACGGAAAGTTTCGTACTCGCCTGTCTTACGATCGATAGCGACACGAACTTCGATATCGCCTTCATATTTTTTCTTGGTAGCCGTCGCTAACGCAATCTCCAACGCTTCAAAAATCTTTTCGCGTGGCACGGCCTTCTCATTTGAAACCGCCTCAGCGACTAGCAGAATCTCTTTGTTCATTCTCTTGCCTCGTTCAGCTCGAATCCATCAAAACTTAGCGATTAAGTTGCCCTTGCGGATATTATCCAAGGCAATAATCAGTTCGTTGCCATCTACGGTAAGGGTCAGCATCTGCCCCTCAACGCCCGCGACGGTCCCTTTTAAATTACGACTACCAGCGACAGGCATAGTCAGTTGTACCTTTACGGTTTCACCTAGGTATCGCGCATACTGCTCTGCAGTAAATAATGGTCTATCGACACCCGGTGAGGAAACTTCTAGTGTATATTCGGTCGAAATCGGGTCCTCGACATCAAGCACGGCACTGATCTGGCGACTGACATCGGCACAATCATCGATAAAGATGCCGTTTTCATTATCTATATATACACGCAGCACTGAATGCTTGCCTGCCTGTACATATTCCAATCCCCACAGACTATGGCCCAATGCTTCAACTGGTGCGATAAGCATCTGTTCCAGCTTACTTTCTAAAGTTGCCAAGGTTACCCCCCGAAAAACAAAAAAGGGCATAAAGCCCCAGTACGACATCATCAAATGACGATATTTCAAAAGTCCAGATAACAAAAAACCCCGTAATCACGAGGTCATATCATTCAGAACCTGTAACAGAAATGAAGCGCTGCTTCATCACTGGGAAGCTGGTTGCGGGGGCCGGATTTGAACCGACGACCTTCGGGTTATGAGCCCGACGAGCTACCAAACTGCTCCACCCCGCGTCAACTGCTGCAATTATATTGATTGTGAACAATATTTGCAATGATAAAGGCAGAAACCTCTGCCACTTTATCGATTCAGACCAAGCTAGGCTCAATCCAAATTTGGTGCGGATGGAGGGACTTGAACCCTCACGAGCTAGGCTCACCACCCCCTCAAGATGGCGTGTCTACCAATTCCACCACATCCGCATGTGATCGTTACTTCGACTGGTTAAGAATTTTTATGAGTTTGAGGAGACTCATCTTTTCCAGTCGCGCTACCTAAATAAAACCAGGGTCTAATCTAAGTCGCGCTATGCTCTTTCGAGCGATTAGTCAGGGATCTTATCTTCTGACTTTTGTGCGTCTTTTGCTGCATCGGTAACTTGCTCAGTTACGGCTGCCGCATCGGCACCTAAATCTTTCCAAGATTCTTCTGTTTTAGCGTGGTTTGCGCTCAAGTTGCCGATCGTCAGACTCAGGGCAAAGAAGGCAATTGCCAGTATCGCTGTGGAACGAGTTAAAAAGTTACCCGAACCAGAAGAACCGAACAGAGTGGCTGATGCACCGGCGCCGAAAGAGGCCCCCATGTCAGCTCCCTTACCTTGCTGGATGAGGATCAAGCCAATCAGGCCCAACGCAACCAACAAGTAAATAACCATTAGAACTTCGTACATATTATGCGCTCATCGCTATCGAACATAAACTTAAAAACTCGGTAGAGTTTAAGCTAGCACCGCCTATCAGTCCACCATCTACATCAGGTTGAGCAAATAGATCTGCTGCATTACTCGGCGTTACGCTACCACCGTACAAAATCCTGATATTCTCTCCGATATACGGAGACACTTCAGAGAGACGCTTGCGAATAAACGCGTGTACTTCCTGCGCCTGCTCTGGCGTAGCGCTCTTACCTGTCCCTACAGCCCAAAGCGGCTCATAGGCGATAATCGCATTATCAAAAGCCATGGTGCCATTCTTCTCGATGACCACATCCAGCTCTTCGGCAATCACCTCGAAGGTGCGTCTTGCTTCACGTGCTGGACCCGACTCACCTACACATAAGATAGGGGTCAAACCATGCTTCTGTGCGGCGGCAAATTTTTCCGCCACGATGTCGCTTGTTTCGCCGTACATTCTACGACGCTCGGAGTGACCGATAATCACATAGCGACATCCAGAATCTTTCAGCATCTGCCCAGATACTTCGCCCGTATAGGCACCGAAGTCATGCTGACTCAGGTTTTGGGCACCCATTCTAACTAAGCAGCCATTTAAGGCTTCTTTGTTAGCATCGAGTTGCTGACGAACACTTTCAAGAAAAATACTTGGTGGACACAAAACCACTTCCGCAGAATCATTTTGAAGCTTGGTAGCAAACTTGGTAAACAACTCTTGCGCTAGTTGCGCAGTACCGTTCATTTTCCAGTTACCAGCGACCATTGGGCGTCTTAGTGCCATCACTGTCTCCTTCTGAAAGCGGGCTGAATAATAGCGAACCACTTGTTAAGTTACAATACCTAAATCTCGAATTTTTGCGATAAAGTGTCGAAGCGATTACTTTTTATCCTCGCGCGGGATAAATAGCACAGGATTTAACCTGGCGAGGCTAAATCCTGTACAAGGGCCTTAAACTAGCGCCTTGATGGCCTCGGCAATATAGTTTGCGTGGGCTTTTACATCGCTGGCGACATCGCCTTCGACCATGACACGGATCAGCGGCTCTGTGCCCGACTTACGCAGTAGCACGCGGCCACGTTCGCCAAGTTTGGCTTCCACTTCCGCCTGAGCGCTCAACACGCTGTCGGCCTCTAACGGATTGTGAGTACCTTCGAATCTGACATTCACCAATACCTGGGGAAGCATCTTGATCCCTTCGGTCAGCTCCTCAAGAGTCGCCTGCTTACGACACATGGCCGCCAGCACCAGAATACCGGCAACGATACCATCACCCGTGGTGCCATGATCCAAGTTCAGGATATGGCCTGAGTTCTCGCCGCCAATGCGCCAATCTTTCTCTTTGAGCAGCTCCATCACATAGCGGTCGCCCACCTTAGAGCGGGCAAAGGGAATATTACGGGCCTTGAGTGCCAAGTCCAGCCCCAGGTTAGACATCAGGGTACCGACCACACCGCCCTTTAGCACGCCGCGGTCCTGAGCATCACAAGCCAGGATATAGAGGATCTCATCGCCGTCGATCACCTTACCATGACGATTCACCATCATGATGCGATCACCGTCGCCGTCCAGTGCGATACCCAGGTCTGCCTTCTCGGCGATCACTGTCTCGCGGATCTTACCCATAGAGGTAGCGCCCACCTCATGGTTGATGTTGATGCCATCTGGCTTGTCACCTATGGTGATCACCTCGGCGCCAAGCTCGCGAAATACACTCGGCGCTATGTGATAGGTTGCCCCGTGGGCACAGTCGACCACTATCTTTAGACCGTTGAGGGTATGCTCGGCAGGGAAATTCCCCTTACAGTATTCGATATAACGACCGGCGGCGTCTTCGATACGGGACACCTTACCCAGCAGATGCGACTCGACACACTCCAGCGGCTTTTCAAGCTCACGCTCGATCTCCAACTCGACCTCGTCATCGAGCTTGCTACCATCGGTAGAGAAGAACTTGATGCCGTTATCATAGTAGGGATTGTGAGATGCACTGATTACCACACCGGCTTCCGCCCTGAAGGTACGGGTCAGATAGGCCACGGCCGGTGTCGGCATAGGCCCCATCAACATCACATTCAAACCAGCGGCCGACAGGCCGGCTTCCATCGCAGACTCGAACAGATAGCCTGAAATACGCGTGTCCTTACCTATGATCACCTTCTTAGTGCCGGCGCGGGACAACACGCGCCCCGCCGCCCAGCCAAGTTTGAGCGCCAATTCCGGGGTCATCTTACCCGCGCCCACCTTGCCTCTGATACCATCGGTTCCGAAGAATTTTCTCACTTGTTATTACCTCTGCCCCATCCCAGGGTCTTTCCTATTTAATCCAATTGGCGTCGCCGCTCTTAGCGCCGCGCATCAATCTATAATGCCTGATAATTGGCGTAAGCCTGCATGACCTTGATCATATCCATAGTCGGTTTTACGTCATGGACACGAATAATATGTGCGCCTTGCTGAATACTCAAGAGCGCTGCGCTCAGGCTGCCCACCAGACGCTCGCTTGGCGGCACGTTAAGCAGGTTGCCTATCATGCTCTTGCGAGACAGGCCGATAAGCAGCGGCAGACCGAAAGCCTTAAGCTCAGCCTGACGGTTTAACAATTCATAGTTATGTGACAGCGTCTTGCCAAAGCCAAAACCTGGGTCCAGCAGCAGATTGTCTCTGGCGATTCCCGCCCGCAGACAGGCCTCGATACGTTCCTCAAAGAAGGCGCTGATATCTCCTATGATATCTTGGTATATGGGCGCATCTTGCATGGTTCTCGGCTGCCCCTGCATATGCATCAAACAGACGGGCACATTCAGCTTGGCGGCCACGGCTAGGGCACCAGGCTCCTGCAGGGCGCGCACATCGTTGATAAGATGGGCGCCGGCGGCAACCGCCGCACTCATCACCTCTGGCTTGCTGGTATCGACCGAGATCCACACATCATGATTGGCACTGACATATTCCACCAGAGGGATCACCCTGTCCAGCTCATGTTGCACGCTGACCTCGGCCGCACCGGGGCGAGTCGACTCACCACCGATATCTATTATGCTAGCGCCTTCATTGACTAGGGTGTCGGCATGGCGACAGGCCGGCTCAAGATTGGCGAAGCGACCACCGTCTGAGAAGGAATCCGGCGTCACGTTAAGTATTCCCATCACTCTGGGCTGGGAAAGGTCCAGGCGTTTGTCACCACAGACAAGTTGAAACCCTTGCTGCAAGATAGGCTCCTCGATCACACTGATGACGTAAACAAGAAAACCCCGTTAAGGGGTTTCCTGAGATAATGCAGTTAATCTATCGCAAAGATAATTACTTGATAACAGGTGATTCATCACCTTCTTTTGGCTCGCTCGCTGGCTCCGCGGCAGGCGCTTCGCTCGGCTCTGGCGATGTAACCGCCTCACCACGACCGCCATTACCTTTGCCGTTTGAACCATTCTCGTCCATGTTCCAATCGGCCGGTGCACGCACCTCACGACGGGCCATCAGATCGTCAATCTGAGTCGCATCTATGGTCTCATACTTCATCAGTGCATCTTTCATGGCATGAAGGATATCCATGTTATCGGTCAGGAACTGATGCGCGCGTCCATAGTTATTATCGATCAGCTGCTTCACTTCGAGATCGATAATCGACGCCGTCTCATCCGACATATGCTGCGCCTTAGCCATGCTACGGCCGAGGAACACTTCGCCCTCATCTTCGGCGTACAATACCGGACCTAGCTTGTCCGAGAAGCCCCATTGGGTCACCATGTTGCGCGCAATCGTAGTCGCATACTTGATGTCTTGAGAAGCACCGGTAGAGACACGCTCGCTACCGTAGATCAACTCCTCGGCGATACGTCCACCATAGGCCACAGAGATCTGACTCTCGAGCTTACGACGGCTCTGGCTGATGGCATCGGCCTCAGGCAGGAAGAAGGTCACACCCAGGGCGCGGCCACGAGGAATGATAGTCACCTTGTGCACAGGGTCGTGCTCGGGTACCAGACAGCCAACGATAGCGTGACCCGCTTCGTGATAGGCGGTCATCTCTTTCTCTTCTTCAGACATTACCATGGTGCGGCGCTCGGCGCCCATCATGATCTTGTCTTTGGCGCTCTCGAACTCTTCCATGCCCACCACGCGGCGATTACCACGGGCAGCAAACAGCGCCGCTTCGTTTACCAGGTTAGCCAGATCGGCACCAGAGAAGCCTGGTGTACCGCGGGCAATCACGCTCGCCTTAACGTCATCGGCCAGCGGCACCTTACGCATATGCACCTTAAGGATCTGCTCACGACCACGTACGTCTGGCAAGCCAACCACCACTTGACGGTCGAAACGACCCGGACGCAGCAAGGCGGCATCCAATACGTCGGGACGGTTAGTCGCCGCGATAACGATAATACCTTCGTTACCCTCAAAGCCATCCATCTCAACCAGCATCTGGTTTAGGGTCTGCTCACGTTCGTCGTGACCACCACCGACACCCGCGCCACGCTGGCGACCTACGGCATCGATCTCATCGATGAAGATGATACAAGGCGCAGACTTCTTCGCCTGCTCAAACATGTCGCGAACACGTGAGGCACCGACACCGACAAACATCTCAACGAAGTCAGAACCGGAAATTGTGAAGAAAGGCACCTTGGCCTCGCCGGCAATCGCCTTGGCAAGTAGGGTCTTACCCGTACCTGGAGGACCTACGAGGAGCACACCGGTAGGAATACGGCCACCCAGTTTCTGGAACTTAGTCGGCTCTTTGAGGTAATCGACCAGCTCTTTGACATCTTCCTTGGCCTCGTCGCAACCTGCGACGTCACCGAAGGTGGTCTTGATCTGATCTTCACTCATCAGCTTGGCTTTACTCTTACCGAAAGACATGGCGCCTTTACCTCCACCGCCCTGCATCTGGCGCATGAAGAAGATCCATACCCCGATGAGTAACAGCATAGGGAACCAAGAGATGAAGATCTGTGTGAGGAAACCTGACTCTTCGGCTTCCTGACCTTTCATGGTCACACCCTTACGGTCAAGATCGTTGATCAGATCCTGATCATACATAGGCATGATAGTGGTAAATTTTTCCCCGGTTCTTTTGGTACCCTCGATGGTACGCTGGTCACTCTTCACCTCGACGGTGTTGATCTGGCCGGAGCGAACATCATCCAAGAAAGTTGAATAATCCATCTTCATGGAGTTCGATGAAGAGGGGGAGTAGCCCTGAAACACTGACATCAGCACGACGGCGATGACAACCCAGAGAATTAAATTTTTTGCCATATCACTCAAAATTACTAGACCTCATACAGTCTTGCGGTTACTGACGTTAGGTTACTACAACTTGTAACCCGTCGCCACAAGATAGACTTCACGCGAACGCGGTCGCGACGAGTCTGGCTTACGTGTTTTAACGGTGGTAAATGCCTCTCTCACCGCCTTCATATACTCATCAAAGCCCTCCCCCTGAAAGACTTTGACAGCAAAACTACCATTTGGTGCCAACACCTGATGACACATATCCAGCGCCAGCTCCACCAAATACATGGCGCGCGGCTGATCCACACCGCCCGTACCACTCATATTAGGTGCCATATCCGACAACACAACATCGACTTTAGCATCGCCGACCCGTTCGAGTAAGGCGTTAAGCACCTTCTCTTCACGAAAATCGCCTTGTAGAAAATCGACGCCGACGATGGGGTCCATAGGCAAGATATCGCAGGCGATAACCTTACCCGTCTCTCCCGCCAACTTGACGGCGATCTGCGACCAGCCCCCAGGGGCAGCCCCGAGATCCACCACAGTCATGCCGGGGCGGATCAGCTTATCCTTTTGTTGTATCTCTTCTATTTTAAACGCAGCGCGCGAACGCAATCCCCGTTTCTGCGACAACTTAACATAATGATCATCGAAATGTTCCTGCATCCAACGGGTGGAACTGGCTGTTCGTTTTTTACCTGACATTTAAAATCCGCAACAAATATGAGTTACACAAAGGCTATATGAGGGTAGAATAGCGGTTTTTCAACAGTAACTCAGCATAAAGTTGGTAGAAATGAACTTAACAACCAAACAAAAACAGCATCTAAAAGGCTTAGCGCATAACCTCAAGCCTGTTGTGCAGCTTGGTGCCAATGGCCTGACTGAAGGTGTACTGGCTGAAATTGATAATGCACTCTCTCATCATGAATTAATCAAAGTGAAAGTTGCCTCTGGAGACAGAGAGCTAAAAAATGCAGTCGTTGACGCCATTGTACGCGAAACTCAAGCTGAAAAGGTTCAGCTTATCGGTCACGTATTGGTCCTATTCCGTCAATCTCCAGAGATGAAGATTGCCGTACCAAGAGCGAAGTAACTCTTGGACTCATGCCCACAAAAAAGCCGCTATCGATAGCGGCTTTTTTGTGGGCATGAATCGAGCATAAATCAGTTTAGATATACTCTACCGCAGTGATCTCATAATCTGTCATGCCACCCGGGGTCTGAATAGAGACTTCATCCCCTTCCGATTTACCCACCAGGCCGCGAGCGATTGGCGAGGTCACAGAAATAAGGTTCGCCTTAATATCGGCTTCATCTTCACCCACGATACGGTAGGTAAATTCCTCGTCGCTATCCAGGTTCAGGATGGTTACCGTGGTGCCGAAAATAACACGACCCGTGTTTTCCATCTTGGTCACGTCGATGATCTGTGCATGAGACAGCTTGCCTTCGATATCGCGCACGCGGGCCTCACACAGCCCCTGCTCTTCGCGGGCGGCGTGGTATTCGGCGTTCTCTTTCAGATCGCCCAGTTCACGCGCAATCCCAATGGCCTCGGCAATTTTTGGACGCTTCTCAAACTTCAAAAAATCTAACTCTTCACGCAGTTGATTTGCACCAACAACTGTCATTGGAACCTTATTCATAGGAACACTCGTCTCCTCAAAACAAAAGCAGCCTAGTCAGCCTGACCACTAGGGCCACTGACCAGGAATAAAGAACGCTTGGAATCCATCTATTCTATACCCTGATGCATAGAGAAGCTATCGGATCCCCAAGAGATTGTTAGCGCGCCATTAGAACTGTGTGTTCCATGGCGCGCCCAAGGCAAGCAAGATGGCGCCATTCGCCCAGTATCAAGATTGCCTTGTTATATCTATTTCAACTAATTGAACGCCCATAAAAAAGGCCGCTTGCGCGGCCTTTTCTTAAGGGTTAACCCTTAGCCTTTAATGCGCTGGTGCAGCTCCTGCACTGAAGTCACATTGGTGCGACTGTCAGCAGAGTGCGCCATACAGGTCGCGAAGGCGGCGTTCAAAGTTGTGGTGTAGTTCACCTTGTAACGCAGCGCGCCACGACGCAGCTGACGTGAGTCTTCGATCGCCTGGCGGCCTTCGGTGGTGTTCACGATATAGGTGTACTCATCGTTCTTGATACGGTCAAGAATATGCGGACGCCCTTCGTGTACCTTGTTCACCAGACGAGGATTGATACCCGCCTCGCCCAGCACGACTGCGGTGCCGTGGGTAGCATCGATCTCATAGCCCAGCTCAATCAGCTTGGCAGCCAGGTCGGCAACACGCTTCTTGTCGCTGTTACGTACAGAAAGCAGCGCACGGCCAGACTTAGGCACCTCAGAGGTGGCACCCAGCTCAGCCTTAGCATAGGCCTCGGCGAAGGTTGCACCCACGCCCATTACCTCACCGGTAGAGCGCATCTCAGGGCCAAGTAGCGGGTCAACCCCCGGGAACTTGTTAAATGGCAGTACCACTTCTTTCACCGAGTAGAAAGGTGGAATTACCTCTTTGGTAAAGCCCTGCTCTTCCAGACTCTGACCGGCCATGACGCGCGCGGCGATCTTAGCTAGCGGTACACCCGTCGCCTTAGAGACGAATGGTACGGTACGGGCCGCACGCGGGTTAACCTCGATCATGTAGATGGTGTTGTCTTGTACCGCAAACTGCACGTTCATCAGACCCACAACGCCGAGTTCCATCGCCAGCTTGCGCACCTGTTCGCGCATCTGATCTTGGATCTCCTGGCTCAGTGTGTATGGAGGCAGCGAACAACCAGAGTCACCCGAGTGAACACCCGCCTGCTCGATATGCTCCATGATGGCGCCAACCACAACAGTCGTGCCATCACATACCGCATCGATATCCACCTCGGTGGCGTTATCGAGGAAGTGGTCCAGCAGTACTGGCGAGGCGTTAGAGACGCTAACCGCTTCGTTGAAGTAACGACGCAGGTCTTGCTCGTCGTAAACGATCTCCATCGCGCGGCCACCCAGTACGTAGGATGGACGTACCACAAGCGGATAACCGATACGCTCGGCGGAGATCACGGCACCTTCTACCGTGGTGACGGTATCGTTTTCAGGCTGCTTCATCTCCAGGCGTTGAATCGCCTGCTGGAAACGCTCACGGTCTTCGGCGCGGTCAATGGCATCCGGGCTGGTACCAATAATTGGTACACCGGCGGCTTCCAGGTCACGAGCCAGTTTCAGCGGCGTCTGACCACCGTACTGCACGATAACCCCTTTAGGCTGCTCGATACGCACGATCTCCAGCACATCTTCCAGGGTCACAGATTCGAAATAGAGTCTGTCAGAGGTATCGTAGTCGGTAGAGACTGTCTCTGGGTTACAGTTAACCATGATGGTCTCGTAACCATCTTCACGCAGGGCAAGCGCCGCGTGCACACAGCAGTAATCGAATTCGATACCCTGACCGATACGGTTAGGACCACCACCCAGCACCATGATCTTGTCGCGGTTAGATGGGTTAGCCTCACACTCTTCCTCATAGGTCGAGTACATGTAGGCTGTATCGGTTGAGAACTCGGCGGCGCAGGTATCGACGCGCTTGTACACCGGGTACACTTCGTGACGGTAACGCAGCTTACGCATCTCTGACTCGCTAACCCCCATCAGGGCCGCCAAACGCGCATCGGAGAAACCTTTACGCTTGAGCTTGTAAAGGAAATCTTTGTCCATGCTAGCCATGCCGGCTTCTTTCACTTGGTTCTCAAGTGATAGCAGCTCTTCAATCTGCACCAGGAACCAAGGGTCGATATTGGTCAGCTTGAAGATGGCATCCAGACTCAGACCGGCGCGGAAGGCATCGGCGATATACCAGATACGCTCGGCGCCCGGCTCTTTCAGCTCGTGGCGAATGCGCGACAGGGCATCGTTATCTTCGACATCGACGATAGGATCCAGGCCATTAACGCCTACCTCGAGGCCGCGCAGTGCTTTTTGCAGCGACTCTTGGAAGGTACGACCAATCGCCATCACCTCACCCACAGACTTCATCTGAGTGGTCAGACGGTCATTTGCACCGGCAAACTTCTCGAAGTTGAAGCGTGGCACCTTGGTAACCACGTAGTCGATGGCAGGCTCGAACGAGGCTGGCGTTGCACCGCCAGTGATGTCGTTGCTCAGCTCATCCAGGGTGAAGCCCACCGCCAGCTTGGCGGCGATCTTGGCGATAGGGAAACCTGTCGCTTTCGATGCCAGGGCAGATGAACGCGATACACGCGGGTTCATCTCGATGATCACCATACGGCCATCTTTCGGGTTAATACCGAACTGAACGTTTGAACCACCGGTTTCGACGCCGATCTCACGCAGTACTGCCAGTGAGGCGTTACGCATCAGCTGATATTCTTTGTCAGTCAGGGTCTGCGCCGGTGCCACTGTAATTGAGTCGCCGGTGTGCACGCCCATAGGATCGAAGTTTTCGATAGAGCAGACGATGATACTGTTATCGTTGCGGTCACGAACCACTTCCATCTCATATTCTTTCCAACCGATGAGCGACTCGTCGATCAGCAGCTCGTTGGTCGGTGACAGCTCGAGACCCTGAGAACAGATCTCCTCGAACTCCTCCTTGTTGTAGGCGATACCACCGCCCGAGCCACCCATGGTAAATGATGGACGGATAATACAAGGGAAACCAACCTGCTCGAGTACCTCGTAGGCATCTTCCATACTGCGGGCGATACCGGCGCGAGGACACTCGAGACCAATCTTCTTCATCGCCGCATCGAAACGGCTACGGTCTTCGGCCTTGTCGATGGCATCGGCGGTTGCACCTATCATGTCGACGTTAAATTCGGCCAGCACACCTTCTGCCTCCAGGCGCAGGGCACAGTTCAGTGCCGTCTGACCGCCCATGGTCGGCAGAATCGCATCGGGACGTTCCTTAGCGATGATGTTGCGCACCACTTCCCAGTGAATCGGCTCGATGTAGGTCGCATCGGCCATCTCTGGGTCTGTCATGATGGTCGCTGGGTTAGAGTTCACCAGAATAACCCGGTAACCCTCTTCACGAAGCGCCTTACACGCCTGAGCACCCGAGTAGTCAAACTCACATGCCTGACCGATAACAATCGGGCCGGCACCCAGGATAAGAATACTTTTTATGTCTGTACGTTTTGGCATTGCTGAAACTATCTCCCGGACTACTTGGCGTTATGACGATATTCTTCGATCAACTCGATAAAGTGATCGAACAGCGGCGCGGCGTCGTGTGGACCCGGGCTTGCCTCAGGGTGGCCCTGGAAGCTGAACGCTGGCTTGTCGGTCAGGTGAATACCCTGCAACGAGCCGTCGAACAGCGACTTGTGAGTCACCTTAACGTTGGCCGGCAGGCTGGTCTCATCGGCAGCAAAACCATGGTTTTGGCTGGTGATCATCACGTTGCCCTTCTCCAGGTTGCTTACCGGATGGTTGGCACCATGGTGACCAAACTTCATCTTCAGCGTCTTAGCGCCAGAGGCCAGTGCCAACAGCTGATGGCCAAGGCAGATACCAAAGAGTGGAATGTCAGTCTTGAGGAAAGCCTGAATCGCTTCGATGGCGTAGTCACATGGCTCTGGGTCGCCAGGGCCGTTTGACAGGAAGATGCCATCTGGATTCATCGCCAGCACTTCGGCAGCTGGGGTTTGCGCCGGTACTACGGTCACATCGCAGCCACGGTCAACCAGCATACGCAGGATGTTGCGCTTAACGCCGTAGTCGTAGGCCACGACCTTGTATTTCAGGTCTGACTCAGGGGTGTCACTCGGCAGGCCGCCCACCAGACGCCAGCTACCGCTGCGCCATTGGTATTGCTTCTGCGTGGTCACCTCTTTGGCCAAGTCCATGCCTTTCAAGCCAGGGAACGCCTTGGCAGCCGCCAGCGCCTTAGCTTCATCCATGTCACCCACTAAGATGGCACCCGCTTGTGCCCCTTTTTCCCTGAGGATACGTGTTAGTTTACGCGTGTCGATATCGGCAATGCCTACAACATTATTGCTTTTTAGGTAATCGCTGAGGGATTGCTCATTTCTGAAGTTGCTCGCCAGTAGCGGTAGATCGCGGATGATCAGACCACAGGCATGGACGGCTTCAGATTCGGTATCTTCACTATTGGTACCAGTGTTACCAATGTGCGGGTAGGTTAGAGTAACAATTTGACGAGAATAGGAAGGATCCGTGAGGATCTCTTGGTAACCCGTCATGGAAGTGTTAAATACCACTTCACCAACTGCGAGTCCATCAGCACCGATTGCAGTGCCAGAGAATACGGTTCCATCTTCGAGTACGAGTAAGGCAGACTTTGTCAACGCGACCTCCGAAAAGAGCCAAGCCATTGAATAATAAGGTTTTATTTTGTGTTTAAAATACCAACTTCCGCTTAAATACGAAATTTTGACAAATTCCGACAATTTTAAAGGTAATTGTGAAGCTCGTCTATAGATAAGCGGTACTTTCTTTCAAAAAAAAACGCCAAATTGGCGTTTTTTTTAAATACTAATCCTTCAGGCCCAAGACCTGTTGCATGTCGTATAATCCCGGGCCCTGATCGCCCAGCCAAAATGCGGCGCGCATGGCACCGTTGGCAAAGGTCATACGACTCGAGGCCTTATGGGTGATCTCCAGACGTTCACCGATATCGGCGAACATGGCAGTATGCTCACCCACCAAATCACCGGCGCGAATGGTAGAGAAGCCTATGGTCTCACGGCTACGCTCTTCGGTGATCCCCTCACGGCCATAGACGGCGCATTTTTCCAGGTCACGCCCCAAGACTTCGGCGATCACCTCGCCCATCTTGAGTGCTGTACCCGACGGCGCATCTTTCTTATGTCTGTGGTGACCTTCGATGATCTCGATATCTGTGTAGTCGCCCATCACCTCGGCGGCCAGCTCCAGCAGGCGCCACATCAGGTTGACCCCCACAGACATGTTAGGCGCCATCACGATCGGCGTGTTCTCGGCGTAGGCGGCAATCTGCTCTTTCTGGGCATGATTAAAGCCTGTGGTGCCGATGACGATCGCCTTACCGTTGCGGGAACACCAGTCGGTATGCACCACACTGGCCTCGGGCGAGGTAAAGTCGATCAGGATATCGAAGTCGTCTACGGCATTGTCCAGCGAATCAGTGATGGCAACATTCATCGCGCCCACACCGGCGAGTTCGCCCGCATCGACACCTATCAATGTAGAACCCGCACGCTCAACCGCCGAACCTAAATAGATGTTGCTGCTGAGTTTTGCCGATTCAATAAGAGTTCGGCCCATGCGACCACTGCCACCGGTTATCGCCACTCTTACTTGCTCTGTCATCTAATTCTCCTAAACATTTGCTGCAGTTATTTGAGCACAAGGCTAACGCCAAATCATTTCAAAAAAAAGCCTAAGCAAACGCTTAGGCTATTTTGATTAGATAATGTCGAGCAATTCCACTTCGAACACGAGTGCCGAATAAGGAGGAATTGAGGCACCTGCGCCACGCTCGCCATAGGCCAGGTGATGCGGTACATACAGCTTCCACTTAGAACCAACAGGCATAAGTTGTAGCGCCTCGGTCCAACCGGCGATCACGCCAGAAACTGGGAACTCGGCAGGCTGGTCGCGCAGTACTGAACTGTCGAATACGTCACCGCTGATGAAAGTACCATGGTAGTGAGTACGCACAGTCGAATCATAGCTTGGCTTATCGCCTGAACCTTCGGTGATGATTTCGTATTGCAGACCAGACTCTAGGGTCACAACGCCGTCACGCTTTTGGTTTTCAGCGAGGAAAGCTTCGCCTTCGGCCGATGCAGCCGCAGCAGCTTCTTCCTGAACCTTTTGAATACGCTGACTAATCTCAGTGAATGCAGTTTGAAGATCTTGCATAGAGACAGCACTCTCTTTACCTTCAAACGCATCTGACAGACCAACCTGAACAGCTGAAATATCGATACCTTCGAATGAGTTAGCTGCGAGTTGCTCGCCTAATTGGCGGCCAACGCCATAGCTGGCGTGCTGTTCAATTGTGGTGAACTTATCAGACATAATGATTGTACTCTCATTTATTCAATTAATTTCGCGGCGGATTTTATCACAGACTGTGATAAAAAACCTAAAAATTGCCCCTAGGGTCTGTTTATCTTTCAGGTTTACTTTTTGTTCAATCTAAACGCGGTTTGCTCAAGGCGAGAGCAATGAAGCATAGTCGCACTATGTAAATTGCGAATAACAAAGAGCAAAGCACGTTTAGATGAACCCTTCAGGCAGCTTTTGCTGCAAAAACAAACAGCAAAGGTCAACACCCCCTAGTCACAGCGATTTTTTCCACCGGCGCTCGCGGCTCGATAAAGCGGCGTCACCTCTGGCAGCATCTGCTGCAGATCGGCGATGCGGTGGTCATGGGACGGATGGGTCGACAGCAGCTCTGGGCCCTGACTGCCTCCCGCCTTGGCCATGTTCTGCCACAGGCTGATGCTCTGGCTAGGATCAAACCCGGCTCTGGCCATCAGCTCGACGCCCATCACATCGGCCTCGCTCTCTTGGGCACGGCCATAGGGCAGAATAAAGCCATATTGAGCGCCCAGGCCCAGGGCCGACATGTAGAGGTCTTTGTTGCTCAGGCCGCTGACATCGATGGCGGCGCCGGCGATCTGCATGCCAACGCCTGTCATCTGCGCCCGTGACACCTGCTCGTTGCTGTGATTGGCCAGTACGTGGGCCACCTCATGACCGATAACGGTCGCCAGCTGATCCTGATTCTTCGCCACCTTGAGCAATCCGGTATAGACACCGATATGTCCTCCAGGTAAGGCGAAGGCGTTAACCTGATCCGATTCAAACACCACCACTTCCCAATTGGGCTGACGGCCCGGTAATACCGAGGTGATGCGATTAGCCACACAGGCCACATACTGATTGACCTGCTTATCCTGGCTCACCTTCTGCTGCTTCTTCATCTCGGCAAAAGACTCGGCCCCCATCTGATCCATCTGCTGGGCTGAAAACAGCAGGGTCTGTTTACGCCCTGTGGGCGATTGTGTGGTAGCACAGCCGGCTAATAAAAGTATTACCAGCGCCGCGGTTAACTGTTTCATCTCTCATCCCTTCTCGTTATGAAACCTTATTCTTGGCTATTTAAAGATAGCTAATAGCAATCACGGTAAGTAAGTGATCAGAAATAGTGCAGGAAAAACGCTCGAGAACAAGGCAGAATTTTTCGATAAGTAGTTATTCTACAATCAAAAATAGTAACGCAGTTATCGGACGTTTTAACAAACTAGCTTGATCAATTATTTACTACGATTGGTATAAAACATGTGGCGATAAAAAAACCTCGCATCGCGAGGTTTTTAATTGTGTATCAGCACGGCTTAGCTGTTCAAGTCCTGAAAGAACTTCTTCACGCCATCGAAGAAGCCTTCCGCCTTAGGGCTGTGCTTCTTTGATGAACCCGTCAGGGTGTTATCGAACTCACGTAGCAGCTCTTTCTGCTTGTCGTTCAGGTTCACCGGCGTTTCCATCACCACCTTACACAGCAGGTCGCCAACCGCATGGCTGCGCACCGACTTGACCCCTTTGCCACGCAGACGGAACATACGACCGGTCTGGGTTTCCGATGGGATCTTCAGGTTTACCTTGCCATCGAGTGTCGGCACTTCGATCTCGCCGCCCAGTGCCGCCGTACTAAATGAGATAGGCACTTCGCAGTAAAGATTGTTACCGTCACGTACGAAGATGGCATGCTCACGCACAGTGACCTGTACATACAGATCCCCTGGAGGCGCGCCGAATTCGCCCGCTTCCCCTTCGCCCGACAGACGAATGCGATCGCCGGTATCCACACCCGCAGGAATTTTCACCGACAGTGTCTTGCTCTTCTCTACGCGGCCTTCGCCATGACACTTACCGCAAGGATCTTTGATGATCTTACCGCGGCCATGACAGGTAGGACAGGCTTGCTGCACAGCAAAGAAACCTTGGCGCATCTGCACCTGGCCCTGACCGTGACAGGTACCACAAGTGGTGGGTGAGCTGCCTTTCTTGGCACCGCTACCGTCACAAAGGTCACAGGTGGCTAATGTTGGAATACGCAGCTCTTTGGTCAGGCCACGTACCGCTTCTTCCAGTGACAATTCGAGGTTATATCGCAGATCGGAACCGCGCGCCGCCTGACGCTGGCCACCACGGCGTCCACCACCGAAGATGTCACCAAATACGTCACCGAATACATCACCGAAGTCGGCGCCGCCGCCAAATCCGCCACCGCCGCGGTTAGGATCGACTCCCGCATGACCAAACTGGTCATAGGCCGCCTTCTTATCGCTGTCGGTTAGAATTTCGTAGGCTTCTTTTACCTCTTTGAAGCTGGCTTCGGCCGCCTTGTCACCTGGGTTACGGTCCGGGTGAAATTTCATGGCGAGGCGCTTATAGGCCTTCTTAATCTCACGCTCGCTGGCGTCGCGACCTACGCCCAATACTTCGTAATAATCTCGCTTTGACATAGTCTCATACTTTCTGCGCTAGGGTCTGTTGACCTTTTAGGTTTACTTTTTGTTCAATCTAAACGCGTTGTGCCCAAGGCTCGCGCTGCGCAGCATAGTTATTCTATGTAAGTCGCACGTAACGCAGGGCAAGGCGCGTTTAGATGAATCCTTTGGACAGTGTTTGTTAGCCATTTCTACGGCGTTATCGCCTGCTTATGTAGAATAACTACACCGCACAGGCTCTGCCTTGTATAACTGACCAACAAATAACTGCAAAAACAAACAGCAAAGGTCAACTGACCCTTAAGTTGTACGAACGGGCGTTAGAGTTACCCCATAACGCCCGCTGGAAATAATTTAGGCTGGGCCTGAATTATTTTTTGTCGTCTTTAACTTCTTCAAACTCGGCATCGACAACATCATCAGCAGGAGCTTCGTTAGACTGCTGAGCCTGCTCGCCTTGGCCAGCTTGCGCCTTAGCCTGAGCGATCTCCATCAGCTTGGCAGACGCTTCCATCAGGGCTTGCGTTGCCTTTTCGATAGCTTCTTTGTCGTTGCCCTTAGTGGCAGTGTCGACGTCAGCCATCGCAGCTTCGATCTTCTCTTTGTCTTCGCTTGGCAGTGCATCGCCCGCTTCTTCGATCTGCTTCTTAGTCGCGTGAACCATGCCGTCAGCTTGGTTGCGTGCAGACACTAGCTCTTCGAACTTAGCATCTTCATCGGCGTGCGCCTCGGCGTCACGTACCATAGCTTCAACTTCTTCATCGCTCAGACCAGAAGAGGCCTTGATGGTGATGTTTTGTGCCTTGCCCGTCTTCTTGTCGGTCGCAGACACGTGCAGAATACCATCGGCATCGATATCGAAGGCCACTTCAATTTGTGGCATGCCACGTGGTGCTGGCTCGATACCTTCCAGGTTGAACTGACCCAGCGACTTGTTGGCGCTAGATTGCTTACGCTCACCCTGTAGCACGTGAATGGTTACCGCGCTCTGGTTGTCATCGGCCGTCGAGAAGGTCTGGCTAGCCTTAGTCGGGATTGTGGTGTTCTTCTCGATAAGCTTAGTCATCACGCTGCCCATGGTTTCGATACCCAGAGACAGAGGCGTTACGTCTAGCAGCAGTACGTCTTTCACGTCACCGGCCAGTACACCCGCCTGAACCGCAGCACCGATAGCAACCGCTTCATCAGGGTTAACATCTTGACGCAGCTCTTTGCCGAAGAAGGCAGATACTTCTGCACGAACCTTAGGCATACGGGTTTGACCACCCACCAGAATCACTTCGTTGATGTCTGATACAGACAGGTCTGCGTCAGCCAGTGCCACTTTTAGCGGCTCGAGTGAACGTTGGATCAGGTCTTCAACCAGAGACTCAAGCTTGGCGCGAGTGATCTTAACCACTAAGTGCTTAGGACCTGTCGCATCTGCCGTGATGTATGGCAGGTTAACTTCAGTCTGAGTCGTGCTAGACAGCTCGATCTTCGCCTTCTCGGCAGCTTCTTTCAGACGCTGCATCGCCAGTGGATCGTTACGTAGATCCAGAGACTGTTCTTTCTTGAACTCGTCGGCCAGGTAGTTGATCAGACGGTTATCGAAGTCTTCACCACCTAAGTGAGTGTCACCGTTAGTTGCAAGCACTTCGAAAGTTTGCTCGCCATCAACGCTGTCGATCTCGATGATAGAGATATCGAAGGTACCACCACCTAAGTCGTATACCGCAACGATATTGTCGCCTTGCTTCTTATCGATACCGTAAGCCAGTGCCGCAGCAGTAGGCTCGTTGATAATACGCTTAACTTCCAGACCAGCGATACGACCGGCGTCTTTTGTCGCCTGACGTTGTGAATCGTTAAAGTAAGCCGGAACGGTAATAACCGCTTCGGTTACTGGCTCGCCCAGGTAGTCTTCGGCAGTCTTCTTCATCTTCTTCAGAATCTCTGCAGAAACTTGTGGCGGTGCCATCTTCTTATCGTGCGCTTCAACCCATGCATCACCGTTGTCTGCCGCGATGATCTTAAATGGCATGATGTCTACGTCGCGCTGTACTTCGTCATCTTTAAAGCGACGACCGATAAGACGCTTAATAGCAAAGAAGGTATTCTTTGGGTTTGTTACAGCTTGGCGTTTCGCAGGCTGACCAACTAATACTTCTTCGCCTGTATATGCGATGATCGACGGGGTAGTGCGATCGCCTTCCGCGTTTTCAATCACGCGTGCTTTATCGCCATCAAGTACAGCTACACAAGAGTTAGTTGTACCTAAATCGATACCAATAATTTTACCCATGGAGTCCTCCAAAAAAACTTTTAACTTACGCTAACTTTGTTATCTGATTCAGATATGGGGATAGGCGAATTCGTTTTCAAGCCTAATTTTCCGAGCCAATATCTTTCCTTAACACCCTATATTGGGACAGCAATTGGGATTACAAGGGCAAGAAAGATAAAAATTAACTTAATTGAGTATTTTTTTGATCTTAAAAGCTGCCGGCCGGCCAACAAGAAGCGTATAATGCATGCAATCGAAGTAAAACTCCCTCTGTGCCCCTGGCGCGTGGGATTTTTTTAGTTGTCTCGTTTAGTGAGAAGGTTCAGTGAAATCATCCAACCAAGCTTATCTCTATGCCTTAGCGGCCATCTTACTCTGGTCGACCGTCGCCACCGCCTTCAAGTTGGCCCTTAGCCATTTTACGCCGCTGCAGCTGGTGTTTGTCGCCGTCTCGACCTCTATCGTCACCCTAGGCGTCATACTGGCCGCGACCGGTAAGCTGCACCTCATTAAGCGCCAATTTAGCAGTCGTCCCTGGTTCTACCTACAGACGGGGCTGCTCAATCCCTTCCTTTATTATCTGGTGCTGTTCAAGGCCTACGCCCTCCTGCCTGCCCAGCAGGCGCTGTCGCTCAACTACACCTGGGCCATACTGCTGCCGCTGCTGGCGGTGCCGCTACTGAAACAGAAGCTGCGTAAGAGCGATCTCACCGCGGCGCTGGTCGCCTATCTGGGTGTCTTCGTCATCGCCACCAATGGCGAGATCACCAGCGTGCGCTTCGAGAGTGCTACCGGGGTACTGCTGGCGCTCACCAGCACCCTGCTTTGGTCCCTCTACTGGATAGTCAACACTAAGGATGAGGGCGACCCAGTAGTGAGTCTGCTGCTGAGCTTCTTGGTGGGACTGCCGTTTATTTTGGTGACCCTGCTGCTGACCCAATCGCTGCCGAGCTGGGATCTCAAGGCCCTTGGCGCCGGCATCTATGTAGGCCTGTTTGAGATGGGAGTCACCTTTGTCCTCTGGCTGGTCGCGCTGAAAAAAGCAGATCGCACCGCTAGCATGAGTACCCTGGTGTTTATCACCCCTGTGCTCTCGGTGGGCTTCATCGCCTGGATCCTGCAAGAGACCATTACCCCGTCGACCTTTATCGGCCTGGGACTTATCCTGACCGCGCTGGCGCTGCAGCAGCTATTGCCTCAGCTTAAACGCCTACGAACCAAAACAGCCCCTGCCCTGACGCCGGAGAACTAAGTCATCGGCTAACATAAGCTGTCAGAGATAGACGCCCTTGCATAAAAAACCGACCCTAGGGTCGGTTTTTTTATCGCTCATTGATATTCAGTGGCTAGTTGCGCACGTCTATCTCGCCCACACCCACCGAAACATACAGATGGTCATCGCCACCGGCGCCTTGCTGATGATAGCTCTGGCTCACCAAGTTCTGGTTTACCTTGAGGCGCTGACCACCATCACGAATGCTCACCTCGCCCACGCCTGACTCGAGCGATACATCACCAAAGCTCGCCTGGTGAGTGATCTCCGCGCGGCCTACCCCAAGTTCCACCTCTATGCTGGCACTCAGGCCATCGACAATCACCTCGCCGACGCCGGCATCCACCTTGAGCGCGGCGTTACGGGGCAGATAGACACGCCACTTCTGGTTCACATCATCCTGATCCGCTAGGCGCAGCACCAGCTTGTCGCCATCATCGAGGATATCGAACTTGGCCGAGCTCACATCGCTGTTTTGCCAGAAGCCAAACCATTTCGAATCGTTGGCTTTTACGACCACTTCGACCCGTACCTTATCCTGGTCGCCGGCGATCAGCTCCGCCTGACCTACATCCATGTCCAGCGCCACCTTCTGGCCGCGATAGTCGAACTCATCGTTGAGTGTAATGCTAGAGGCCGCCTGAACGCCCACGCTCATCAAACCTACTAGTAGACTTAAACTTACCAATGCCTTGTTAACCATGTTGTTTTTCATCTTAAGCTCCGTAACCGACTCCCTGTGAGATTGATTAAGACAAAGCAAGCAAGATGCCAAAGCTGTAACCTATTGTTATTAAAATAATTTATAGTTATTTAGTATTTTTGATTTAAGGTTTTCCCCAAACAAGTTGCGAAACTCACCAAGGGATCTGGTCAATTTCATCACTAGCGATCATGAGACAAAGCTACTGAGATAAAGTGACTTGAATAAAATTTAGCGAAGCAGAAAAACGAAAAGGAGCCCTAGGGCTCCTTTGTAAACTCACTGTCGGTTAGTTTGAGTTAACCGCGGGCGGTGTAGTCGCCGACACCAATCCACTTATAGGTGGTGAGCGCCTCGAGCCCCATAGGGCCTCTGGCATGCAGCTTCTGGGTCGACACCGCCACCTCGGCGCCCAGACCAAACTGGCCACCGTCGGTGAAGCGGGTACTGGCGTTGACATACACGGCCGCCGCATCCACCTCGTTGATGAAATGGGCCGTGGCATGAATGTTATCGCTCAATATCCCCTCAGAGTGACCACTTGAGAAGCGGCGAATATGGGCGATCGCCATATCCATATCATCCACCACCCTAACACCCAGGTTCAGCGACAGCCACTCTGTGCCAAAAGTCTCATCACTCGCCTTATGAGTGACAGTGTCGGCATCCTTGCCTATCGCCTGGGCCTGGTCACAGGCATAGAAACTCACGCCGAGTGCACTTAGGTGGGCATAGAACTTAGGCAGGAAAGTTTGGGCGATAGACTGGTGAACCAGCACAGTATCCAGGGCGTTACACACGGTCGGGCGCTGCACCTTGGCATTGGCGATCACCTCGATGGCTTTTAGCTGATCCACCTCGCTATCCACATAGAGATGACAGATACCGATACCGCCCAAGATCACCGGAATGGTCGCCTGCTCGGCGCACAGGCGCTGCAGGTTCTGACCACCACGGGGCACTATCATATCCACATATTTGTCGAGCTTGAGTAGGCCAGAGACCAAGGCGCGATCTGGATCTTGGATCAGCTGCACCGCATCGCTCGGCAGCCCCTGCTCGCTAATGGCTTCCCTGATCGCCTCGCTTAATGCCAGGTTAGAGGCCAGGGTTTCCTTGCCACCTCGCAGGATCACCGCATTGCCGGTCTTGAGCGCCAGCACGGCGATATCTACGGTCACATTGGGGCGCGCCTCATAGATAACCCCGAGCACGCCAAGCGGCACCCGGCGTCGGGACAGACGCAGCCCGTTATCCAGCAGCTGGCTCTCCAGCTCGCTGCCGATGGGATCGGCCAGGGCCACCACGTTTTCGATGTCGGCAATCACGCCAGATAGACGCGCCTCGTCCAGCAGCAGTCTGTCTATCATGGCATCATTCAGGCCGTTTTCCCGTGCCTTGGCCACATCCTGCTGATTAGCTGCAACTATCTGCGCGCGCTTGTCGGTAAGCTTGGCGGCAATTGCCCTAAGCAGGTCGCGCTTCTGCGAAGCCGTGAGGCTCGCCATGGCATAGCTGGCCGCCTTGGCCTGCTCACCGAGTGTGTTTAAGTACTGCTGTTTATCGTCCATCATTTCTGTTCCACTCATCTTTAATCTGCACAGATTGACTCTGCCGAAAACCTTACAGGACCACCATGTCGTTGCGATGCACTATGGCATCGCCGTAGTCGTAGCCCAGCAGCGACTCAATTTCATCCGAATGTTTACCGGCGATCTTCTGCAGATCTTTGGCGCTGTAACGACTCATGCCTCTGGCATGCTCCCGCCCCTGTTCATCCACCAGCTGCAGGGTGGCGCCGCGGTCGAACACACCGCTCACCGACAGTATCCCTTTAGAGAGCAAGCTGCGTCCCTTCAGGGTCACGGCGTTGATGGCGCCGCTGTCCAGCACCAGCCGGCCCTTGGTCGCCGGGCCCGCCAAGATCCACTGTTTGCGGCTCTCCAGTGGATTTTCCAGCGCGGTAAAATGGGTGCCCACCGGCAGCTGACATACGGCATCTAAGATCACCTTAGGATGATGACCCGAGGCGATCACCACCTCGATCCCGGCGCGGCGGGCGATATCCGCCGCCTGCAGCTTGGTCGCCATACCGCCCGTGCCCAGGCCGGAAACCGCGCCGCCCGCCAGGCTGCGTAGGCTATCGTCGATGTTCACCACCTGCTTAATAAGCTTGGCATCCGGGTTGGCCCTTGGGTCGGCATCGAACAGCCCCTTCTGATCCGTCAGCAGGATCAGCAGGTCGGCGTCACACAGCAGCGCCGCCCGAGCCGACAGGTTGTCGTTGTCGCCCACCTTGATCTCGTTGGTGGCCACCGCATCGTTCTCGTTGATGATAGGAATGATGCCGTTGGCCAGCAGGGCGTTGAGTGAGTCTCTGGCGTTGAGGTAGCGCTCCCTGTCATGCAGATCGGCGCGGGTCAGCAGCAGCTGGCCCACATGCAGCCCATAGATGCTAAACAGCTGTGACCAGGCTAGGATCAGTTGACTCTGGCCGACGGCCGCCAGCAGCTGCTTGTTGGCGACCGTATCCGGCAGTGTGGGGTAACCTAAGTGCTCGCGCCCGGCCGCGATGGCGCCCGAGGTGCACAGCACCACTTCGACACCCGACTTCATCAGCTTGGCCATTTGTCTGGCCAGCTCAACCATATGCGCCTTATCCAGCTGGCGCGATCCGGAGGTGAGCACGCTAGTGCCCAACTTTACCACCACACGGCGGTAGCCTATCTCACTTAAGTTCATTGACATTTAGACAGAAAAAAACCGAACCCCAAGTTATACCCAATCCCCAGGGCAAATGGTAGCGGGTAAGATAAAAGATTAGAGCCAGTCTACTTTCCTTCAATAAAAGCCCATAAAAAAGGCCATACATTGTATGACCTTTAATCTAAGCTGGCTGGCACTCAACTTAAGCTAAATTCGGCTCCTGCCAAAAACCTAAGCATAGATGAACTTAGCCATAGATAGACTTAGCCATAGATGAATTTGGCCAGAAACAGCGCCGCCAGCACCAAGACGCCCAAAGAGAGATCCTTGTAGCGACCGCTGAAGAGCTTGATCCCCGCATAGGCAACAAAGCCCATGGCGATGCCGGTCGCGATCGAAAAGGTTAGCGGCATCAAGATACAGACCACGACCACAGGCGCCGCCTCGGTGAGATCTTCCCAGTCCACATGCACCAGGCCAGACATCATCAGGATGGCGACATAGAAGAGTGTGCCCGCGGTCGCGTAGGCCGGCACCATGCCCGCCAGCGGCGAGATAAACAGCGACAGCAGGAACATGATCCCCACCACCACGGCGGTCAGTCCGGTGCGGCCACCTGCGCTCACCCCGGCCGTACTCTCGATATAACTCGTAGTCGTCGAGGTGCCCAACATGGCCCCTGCGATAGTGGCGCTGCTGTCGGCGGTCAGGGCGCGGCCGAGACGCGGCAGTCTGCCTCTGTCGTCGAGGAAGCCGCCGCGCTGAGCCACGGCCACCAAGGTGCCAGAGGTGTCAAACAGGTCCACAAACAGGAAGGCGAACACCACAGAGAGCATGCTGATCTCAAGCACATTGGAGAGATCCATCTTCATGAAGGTGGGCGCAATCGACGGCGGCGTCGAGATCATGCCGCTATATTGCACATCCCCCAGCAGCAGGCCCAGCGCGGTGATCCCCAGGATGCTGATGATCACCGCCGACTGATAGCCTCTGTGTACCAGGGCGATAATGATGAAGAAGCCCAGCACAGACATCACCGCCGGCAAGGCGGTCACATCGCCCATGGTCACCAGAGTCGCGGGGCTGGCCACCACTATGCCGGCACTCTTGAGGCCAATCAGCGCCAGAAACAGGCCGATACCAGCGGCGATCCCCAGACGCAGCGACATAGGAATGCTGTTGACGATCCACTCACGGATCTTCACCAAAGACAATATCAGGAAGCAGATACCCGAGAGGAATACCGCGCCCAGCGCCGTCTCCCAGCTGTAGCCCATCTCGCCAACGACGGTATAGGTAAAGAAGGCGTTGAGCCCCATGCCCGGTGCCAGGGCGATAGGATAGTTTGCCACTATGCCCATCACCAGACAGCCCACGGCCGCGGCCAGACAGGTGGCGACGAACACGGCGCCATGGTCCATGCCCGCATCGGCCAGCATCATGGGATTGACGAAGATGATATAGGCCATGGTTAAAAAGGTGGTCAATCCGGCCACCACCTCTTGTTTTAACGTTGTCTGGTGCTCGGTTAACTTAAATACTTTTTCTAACATGGAACGAGGTTCCTTGATTTAATTATGGTTTATTTAGGTAGGGTAAAAGTTGAAACCAAGTTAACCACTTGATAACAAGCGACGATTATATACGCAATAATTGCGCAAACGCGAGCCAGTTTAGAGCCATGACTCGAGACAATTACATAAAGGTGATCTACGCCAGATTTATCGCCGGGGATGCGAGACAGAGATGGCAAATTTCAGGCAAAAAAAAGCCTGCTCAAAGAGCAGGCGAGACATGTTTCAAGTGTTCCGAAAGGAAAGAGTTACCGCGCTAGCGGGTTACACTGGCCTACCGCTCAATGAGCAATAGACAACTTGAGTCTAAAAATCCCCAAATGGGGTAAGGTTGATGGATGATGCAACTACTTTAATCAAGTGAACTAGGTTCAAATGATCTCAGGGGTAGTTAGCCCTTAAAAGTCATAGCGTACAGACCACCGCGAAGGGCATCGGTACAAAACCAAGTATTCTGCCAATAAACGTGCTGAATTCCTGTATAAGACATAGTCATTAACTCCTAACAAAGTTGAAAAAATAATCTCTAGTGAAACTTGGCAGGCCTTTCATTTCCGGGGCCATGCCGCAGTCAACTTGTCGCTCGGTTCCTTGGAGAGTTATCCATCCTGGATAGACTTTGAGGTGGAAGACACTGTGTCTAACCAACGAGAGCCATTATATTTAAATGTAGTTTTATTACAAGCTTTTTTTCTATTTTTTTTAAAAAACCCTTCAAACTGTAATTTTACTACATCAAAACCCCATTACGAGGCGGGTCGAGATCACGCTTTTTCACCCTATTGTGATCCGGCAACAAAAAGGGGCAAGCCTATGCTTGCCCCGGTCAAATTTTGCGCCCAGCTAGGCTAGGGTCTGCTTGGTTCAGCCGCGGATCAGCTGACACAAACTGACAAGTGGCGCCGCGGTAGGCGTGCCATACAAGGGATCCCCCTCGGTCGCACTACCCGCAATATCCACATGGGTATAGGCCAGCGGCTTGTCGCTCGTCAGTCCATGGGCCTCCAACCCTGAGGCCTTCAGCAGGAAGGCCGCGGGATACTGATGGCCCCTGGCCGTCACAGAGGAAGGCGCGTTGTTGGAGGACAGCACATCCGCCGCGCCAGAAGGATCGACAATCTTCTGATAATCGTCACGGCGCAGGCGTGATACCTCTATCGGCTCACCCCAGGCCTCACTGATCGCCTGCAGGCTGTCACCCACCTGCTGCTGACGCGCCACGGCATTTTCGACCACTGCGGTATAGCCGCCGTAGGCGCGCACCACATGGCCGGTCAGAGTCGCTACCGAGAAGAGCTGCGGCGCCACGGCGTCCTGGGCCTTGAGTCTGAGATGCGACAGCAGATCCGCCAGCACCAAACGCCCTTCGGCGTCTGTATTGCCGATACGCACCCGCACACCTGCGTGGCTGGCGATGATCTCATCGGTCACGAAGGCCTCGCTGCCAATGCTGTTACGCACCAGGCCAAGCTCGGCCACCACACGAACGCCCTTAGGTTTCAGCAGGGCCAGGGTCTTCATCAGGCCGGCAACCGCGGCCGCGCCGCCCTTGTCACGGCTCATCCCCGCCATGGCGCCGCCAACCTTAAGGTCGGCCCCGCCCGTGTCATACACCACCCCCTTACCGGCAAAGAAGTAGCTGCGCTCGATAGGCCCCTCGGCCTTATATTCCAGCTTGACCACTCTAGGCTGATGCCTTGAGACCGCAAAAGAGGCGCGGCCCACGGCGCTTAGCAGCGGATAGTCACGCTCCAGCACGTCTCTGTCTTCGACAACCGACATGGTCAAACCCAGCCCCTCAAGCGCATCGACACAATACTGGGCGAAGGCGGGCGCCGACATGCGCTCAGGCTCAGTGCCGCAAAGGTCGCGCGCCAGGTGTTTACCCGCCTCGATGGCGCTGAGCAGTTCACCTGCCTTATCGTCCACCAGCAGGCCTATCTGCGAGATGTTGTCCATCTCACCCAGTGCCTCGCGGCGCTCCAGCGACTGCCATAACGCCTGGGCACAACCCAGCGCGGCAACCCCTATGGACTGCGCATATCTCGCCTGAGTCGATGGCGTGACGATCAGCAGCGGACGTCTGGCGCCGGCATCGAAGGCTACTTTTATGCCTTGGCGAGCGGCGTCGCTATAGCCGCGTACATCCTGAATATCGCTGTCGCCATCTGCCACCGGCGCCACAATCAGGCGACCACCGGCCAGCCCGGGGGCAAACAACAGCGTGGTCGAGCGCCCTACCCTGGCATCCACCTGGGCGCCATGGCTGGCGAGCATGGCCAGCTCCTCCTGGGCGATGGCGTCTAGGCCATGGGTTACCAGCACCACGGCATCCCACTGGTTATCGTCAAAAATGGCTTCTGAATCTGTTACATCTATAAATTGAACCCCGGTCATGCCTCATCCTTTTCATCTAGCGGTTTTTCGGTCTTAGCCGAATCAACTGGCACCTATATAAGCCATACAAGCGCCCTGAGCTTTGACAGATCTTTGCCTGCCTATCGTGAATATCAACCTCTCACTAAAGACAATACTAACCCCTGCCATCTCTGTAATGCCGCTTACCCAAGGTTTGAGGGTTGGGTTAAGGCCATGTCCAGCAAGGTTAAATCGCCGTGAGTGTTGGCATTATTCTCCTATCTGGCGCCAATGCCAAATGAAAATAATGATGCCGCCCCTTAAGGCGCCTTTTGGCGGGTGGCAACTTAGTATGACACTTGATGGATACCTACCCGCTTTCATGCCCCCGCACCACTAGAGTCTATGATAGACTATCGCCAAATTTGACCTCAAAGACCTTTATTACAGAGGAGTTTGTCCGTGAGCACATTAAGTCAATTGCAACCTCAGGCACTTTGGCAGTGGTTTGAACAGATCTGCGCCATTCCCCACCCTTCCAAGCATGAGCAGGCACTAAGCCAATACATCCAAAACTGGGCCAAAGACAAACAACTCAGCGTTGTCGAAGATAAGGTTGGTAACCTGATCATCAAGAAGCCGGCGACCCCTGGCATGGAAAACCGCAAGGTCGTGGCCCTACAGGCGCACATCGACATGGTGCCGCAGAAAAACGCCGACAAGGTGCATGACTTCGAGAAAGATCCAATCGAAGCCTATGTAGACGGCGAGTGGGTTAAGGCCAAGGGCACCACCCTGGGCTCAGACAACGGCATCGGCATGGCCTCTGCGTTGGCGATCCTCGGCAGCGACGACATCCCACACGGCCCGCTGGAAGTCCTGCTGACCATAGATGAAGAAGCAGGCATGACAGGTGCCTTCGGCCTGGAAGCCGGCTACCTGGACGCCGAGATCCTGATCAACACAGACTCAGAGCAGGAAGGCGAGATCTACATGGGCTGCGCCGGTGGCGTCGATGCCCAGATCACTGTGCCTATGGTATGGCAGGCGGCCGAGCCGAGCCTGTCGACCTACACCCTAACACTCTCAGGACTTAAGGGCGGTCACTCAGGGGTGAACATTCACCTGGGTCGAGGCAACGCCAACAAGCTGTTGGCCCGATTCCTGTTTAACCACGCCGACGAGCTGGCACTGGAGCTGACCAACTTCAGCGGCGGCTCGCTGCGTAACGCCATCCCTCGTGAGGCCAGCGTCAGCTTCATGCTGCCAAGCGAAAACCTGCCACGCCTCGAGGCCCTGATCCAGGAATACACAGCTTTGGTGCGTCAGGAACTGGCCATCGCCGACCCAGACATGCTGTTGACCCTCAGCGAGATCCCGGCCGCCACCCAGGTGATGAGCGAAGCCACCCAGCAGACACTGATCGACCTGCTTAACGCTTGCCCTAACGGCGTGATGCGCATGAGTGATGAGATCCAAGGCGTAACCGAGACCTCGCTCAACGTTGGCGTGATCACCACAGAAGCCGAATCGGTAAGCATCCTCTGCCTCATCCGCTCGCTGATCGACTCGGGCCGCGAAGAGGTCGAAGGCTACCTCACCGCCCTAAGTAACCTGGCCGGTGCCGAAGTGGAATTCAGCGGCGCCTACCCAGGCTGGAAACCTGACAGCAGCTCTCCTGTGATGGCGATTGTGAAAGACACCTACGAGTCTATCTACAACAAGGAACCTGTCATCATGGTGATCCACGCGGGTCTGGAGTGTGGTCTGTTCAAGAAGCCTTACCCAGAGATGGATATGGTTTCCATTGGCCCCACCATCCGCTTCCCACACAGCCCAGATGAGATGGTACTTATCGAGACCGTCGAGCAATACTGGAAGCTACTCCTCGCCGTATTGGAACGTATTCCAGAGAAAGCGTAATAGATATCGGAACTAGGTAACTGATGAGAAAAGGCGTCTAACAAGACGCCTTTTTTGTTGGCGAAATTTAGGGGGTTATCTTCGTAAAGGTAGAATTTAATGCCTTAGCGTAATAGAGCACGCCTTGATTTGAGTCTCTACCAGACTCTGGTATTTGAAAGGTTATGGAATGTCACCACTTCATGGTGTATCAATTGCCTGCAGCATGCCTTTCGTGCAAACACGCTTTTGGCTCGCAGCAAGTCCATCCATGGATGCTCTACGAAATCACCCATGATTTCGAAGGCCATAAGCGTGTTCACACCGAGTTATCAGTCTCTTCGATTTGGCCTTGCTTGTATCACCCTAAAATCAACAGCTAAATCATTTTTGGACAAAAGTGCGCTAACGCAAACACTCTAAAGGTAGACTGAAGGATTAAGAAAAGTATTAGTAACGCCAAGCTCACCTGCAGTTTTTGCGGAGAGAAATTGTGCAAAATGGAGCTACGCGACATACACAATTAAGCGTAGCAAAAAATGTCAGGTGCAACTTTTTGTTATATGCGTTGTTTAAATTAAACTACGTTTAAAACCACAGGACGGTAACTTTTTTTTATGGCCTTCATTATATTGGACTTGTTAACATGGTGTATTTGATGAAATTGTCGATTAAATTTCATTGAAATAATAAAAATATAAGATTTTGTCAGCGATACAAATATGTCCGAAATTTTCCTTGCATTTTCAATATCTTGGTTAGGGAAATAATTTAGAGCGGAAATGTGTTGCATGTTTGATTTTCGAGCAGTATGAGTATCCTCACACAAATCAGAATACTGTTTTTTTATGTCATTAAAGCATGATGTAAGAGGTTCATCTGAAAATAAACTGATTTTAGAAGCTTCTTCAAATATTTTGTAAACACGTTTTTCAGAAGTTATGTCTGGTAGTTCTTCCACTGAAATACCTTTTACAAAAGTCTCAATTGAACTCCGCAACATTAACCTAGAAGCCTTATACCCACCATTAAAGGTAAGAAAAAAACTGTTCCCTAAATCAGATAAAGACTCAAAAAGATAGTTTTTACAATCATCATTATTATTAAACTCGTTATTGTCGAGATCTTGACTATTAAGCTCAACTAATAAAGCTAATAGGGAAAAATATTTTTTATGTATTTTGGAAATAATAGGCAACATAGCTGTGTTTTCAGCAAGGCCTTGAAGGTTATAGTTTTTTATAAACCTGACTAAGTGTTCCAAGTCAGCAGATAACTCTCTAGACATTCAATTACCTATCAAGATTTATTTAATTTTGAAATTGCTTCATTCCAAGAGAAATCTATATTATTACGAGATTTTTTGAATTGAATTAACTTATCGTCACTTTCCGTCAACACGGATAAAGCATCCATCACAGTTAATAGTTTGTCTTTATCTACTTTTGTAATCTCTGTAACAATAAAACCAATTAGCTCGTATCGAGAACGTCGATCATTTCTAGACATTTTTATACTAAATAGGTTTTCTGCAAAATCTACAATATCCATATTTGTCCTAAACAATTCTTTATCCTGCAGGAGAAATGGCAAAACACCTATATAATGCTTCAGTTTATTGACCTGTTGAACCTCAGGAATTACAGACTGAGCTGGATCAATTTGACTACGGAGCAACTCCGAAATACTTTCGAGATCTACTTTTTTCTTAGAGTTCAACAACCAAGCTAGCTCTTCAATAAAGTTAGCGGCTTGCAATACTTTGTTTTTATCTCTAACTTTCATTGTCTATCCTTGTAAGCATTTCATCTACAATGCCCGACAGGGCAGTTTTAATTGCTGAGTCACTCAAATCTAAAATAAAGTTGTTTAATTGTTTACCTGCTACTTCCGTACGTTTAGGTAACTCTCTATTGTAAATTAAATTACTCCACCTTGAGTTCGAAGCGATAGTGCTTTTAGCAGAATTATAAACTCTTGTGCCTTTCTCTGTAATGGTTAAAACTAAACCAATACACTTGATAGAGAGATCAAGGTCGTCTTTCTTTTCGCTTACAATATTATTCAGCAAATCTATCCCTGTTAAAGAAATAGGATCTGCCTTAACAGGTATTAAGTAATAATCTGATGCAATTAATGCGCTTGTCATCCATAAAGATGGCGTTGGTGGCGTGTCTATTATTACATAATCAAATAGTTCCTGATTGCTTTGAAGGTACTTTTTAAGTCTATTTTCACGTCCTTCACCGGGTGCAATCTCTAACCTGTAAAGCTCTAAATTTCCGGGCAAACACCATAGATTATTTTTTACTTTTACTGGTTCTATATCTGCGAGTTTTTTTGCAGTATTTTCAGATGCGCCATTGACCACACTAACACTGATTTTAGTTTCCTTATCAAAGAGATCAGTGATAGTTTCTTTTTTTTCTTTTAAGTGGTTCATGTATTGATCAGGAGTGAAAAGACATTGAGTAGCATTAAACTGAGGATCAATATCTACGATCAATACTTTTTTGTTGAATCTACGCGCTAAACTATCTGCAATATTTACTGATAATGTTGTTTTTCCAACACCACCTTTCATGTTTATTAAACTAATAACCTTCAAAATGACTTCCTTTAATTATATTGATTTTTACTTCACTCTTCCATACTCAGGTGCTTCACAAACATTTGGGGTAACTTCAAAGCATATAACATTTTATTAGTGTGCATGCGCGTTTACCTCGTTGGACCAGTGAAAACGCGCACAGTTAACTATCTGTATACAATGAACTTATCAGCATTCTGCTAAATATACCATCTGAAAAAACGCGCATGCGCGTTTTCCAAACCTATTATCTACTCAACTAGTACTGTAAACGATTGATTTTAAGCCAATATATTTAAACCGAAATGAAAAAACGCGCACGAATACAGGATGAAAATCGTTCAAAATCCTGATGATTCAAATGTAACTGTGTACTTATCCAGTTTTTTTGAGCAGGAGAGGTGAATTACATCTTACGGGTGTAGCGATGAAAACTTCTAGGCCAGAAAATCTGCTCGTTAATGATCCACCGACAACTTGTTAACTCATTTGGGGCAAAACCAAGCCGGCTTTTTTGATTAGCTATTCGTGTCCAACGCCGCCAAATCGAAGAGACGATAGATACCGAGTGCAGATGCATCTGCGGACGTCGATGGCAGGGATGCCATCGTCGAGCCTACAAGGAAGTATTCACGGCGTGTAGCAGATGTATCTGCACAAAAGCGAGCCGCAGGCTATTAATTACAGCGAAGGTACAACCTTCAATCGCCTCTCCAGCATCCATGCAGGTCTGAAGACGTACAGCGTGTCACAAAATGTACTTGCACATACGTCGTTCCTCCACATCTGACCCATAGGGATATGGGAAATGTCGGCCTGATGTCGGGAGCATCACTGACCCTGTGACCACGACATTGGTACTTCCTGTACGGCACCCGCCGGGCAGGCGTTAGATAAAGATGAAGGAGTGACATTCAACCTTCCAGCCAATAAACAAGGTGGTGAAGGCAATAGCTAGATTTCACCGACCAAAAATGGCAGGCGAACATTCGCCAATCTACCCCTGCCCCTGCATCAAGGCAGTAATAAACTCCCTTAACCAGCGGTTGGCGTTATCCTGATCGGCGCTGCGATGCCAGTAGAGATGCCACTCTATCGGCTCCACCTCGAAGGGCAGCTTGAGGACCTTAAGGTCGGTATTTTTTGCCAGACTCTCGGGCACTGTGGTCGCCAGATTCGTCTCGGCCACCAGCTTGGGCGCGGCCTGATGATGCTTGGTACGTACCTGGATGTTGCGATGTTTGCCGAGACGGTTAAGCGCGGCGTCGACATAACCTACCCCCTGACGGCGGCTGGAAACATGAACATGGGATAGGGCCAAATACTGCTCCAGGCTCAGGGTGTCGCCAACCTCAGGATGATCCTTCCTCACCAGGCACACATAGGGCACAGTAACCAGTGGATGATGGTAAAGGTCGGGATGGGTGACTATGGGGGCGTCGATGGCCAAATCCAGCCTGCCGGAAACAAACTCCTTTAGCATCTCCTCCCGCGATACCGGATAGCTGGAGATAGACAATTTGGGCGCGTGCACCTGCAAGGCGGCAAGCAGGGATGGCAACATGGTCTCTTCGGTCACATCGAACATCCCCAGCTGAAAATGATGCTCCGCAAGTAGGGGGTCGAAGCTGTCCCCAAGGTGCATGCTACTGCTCAGCAACTTAAGGGCTTCGCGTACCTGGCCTATCATATTTTCTGCCACGGGCGTGGGCATCATGGCCTTAGGGGTGCGGATAAACAGGGGGTCGTTGAGGCTGGTTCGCAGCCGGCTCAGGGCATTGCTGACCGCAGGTTGAGTGATACAGAGACGCTCGGCTGCCCGGGTGAGGTTGCGCTCGGTGTAGATGGCGTCGAACACCACAAACAGATTTAAATCAACATTTTGTAGACGCATTGGCGCTCCCATCGGCAGCTGGTTATATACATCACATGAATAACAAGGTATCAAAATAATAAAGTACGTAAATATTAGTACAGCCACTATACTTTTTTCAACGCAAAGATCGCCAACGGGCGGTCTAAACCATTATTAAAGATGCGAGGATTGAGCATCAATCCGTCACTAGTTTAGGGAGCCCAAGATGAGAGAAGCCGTAATCGTATCCACCGCCCGCACAGGGATGGCAAAGTCATTTCGCGGATCGTTAAACAACACCAAGTCCCCAACCATGCTGGGCCACTGCATCAAGCACGCCGTCCAACGCGCCGGGGTTGAGGGCGGCGAGATAGATGATGCCATCATGGGCACAGTGCTCACCGCCGGCACCGCCGGGATGAACATCGCCCGCAACGCAGTGCTTGCCGCAGGCCTGCCTAACACCGTCTCGGCCCAGACCATAGACCGTCAATGCTCATCGGGCTTGATGGCCATCGGCATGGCCGCGAAACAGATCATCGTCGATCAACAGCAGATAGTGGTTGCCGGCGGCCAGGAAAACATCACCGCCGTACAGAATGAATATATGAAGTGGGCCGCCGATAACGCCGACCCCAAGGTGATGCAATTCGAGCCCCACGCCTACATGCCAATGCTGAAGACCGCCGAGCATGTGGCCAAGGTCTATGGCGTCAGCCGCGAGGCTCAGGACATCTACGCCTTGATGTCGCAGCAGCGCACCGCGGCCGCCCAGGAGGCAGGCTACTTCGACGACGAAATCGTCCCCTTCACCACCACCATGGCGATTCAGGACCGTGAGACCAAGGCGATCTCCTACCAGCAGGTGACCCTGGACCGCGACGAGTGTAACCGCCCATCGACCACCATGGAGAGCCTGCAAAATCTGGCGCCGGTGATCGAAGGTGGCTTTATTACTGCGGGTAACGCCAGCCAGCTCAGCGACGGCGCCTCCGCCTGTGTGGTGATGGAACGTAAACTGGCCGAACAGCGTGGCCTAGCGCCACTTGGCATCTATCGCGGCATTGCGGTAGCCGGCTGCGCGCCGGAAGAGATGGGCATAGGCCCCATCTACGCCATCCCTAAGTTGCTGAAACAACACGGCCTGACCATAGATGACATCGGGCTGTGGGAGATCAACGAAGCCTTCGCGGTGCAGGCGCTCTACTGCCGCGATCATCTGGGTATCGATCCCGCCCGCTACAACGTCAACGGCGGCGGCATCTCCATCGGCCACCCCTACGGCATGACGGGCTCGCGTCTGGTGGGCCATGCGCTCATCGAAGGCAAGCGCCGCGGCGTCAAATATGTGGTCGTCGGCATGTGTATCGGCGGCGGCATGGGTGCGGCCGGCCTGTTCGAAGTCGCCTAACAAGACGCGGCACCAGACTGATGGCAGCGCTCTATCTCATCCGGCACGGTCAAGCCTCCTTTGGCAGCGCCAACTATGATCATCTCTCTGACCTTGGCACCCAGCAGTGCCTCTGGTTGGGAGAGTACCTCAAAGAGCGCAGTATCCGTTTCGAGCGCATCATCTGCGGCGATATGGCGCGCCATCGCCAGTCGGCCGAGGCGATCTGCCAAGGGCTTGAGCACCGCCCTGAATTTGAATGCCACCCTGGCTTCAATGAGTTTGACTTTATGACGCTACTGAAAGGCTTCGGCGAGGCAAACCCGCAGCACGCCATCAGGGATTGGCGCAATCCCCGCGAGGTGTATTCCTGCCTCAGGCTCGCCATGTTGGCCTGGTCGGAGAACACCCTGCCCGCCGAGGTGCCGCTGGAAAGCTGGCAGGCCTTTCAGCAGCGGGTGGCCGACGGGCTGGATTTTGCCCGCCGCCAGCCCAAGGGCAACACTCTGGTTGCCACCTCGGGCGGCGCCATCAGCATCGCCCTAAGCCAAATTATGGGCTTTGGCGCCCAGACGGTGGTGAACCTGAATTTGCAGAGCAAGAACTCGGGGATCACCCACTGTTATTTCTCTGACAGCGCCACCTATGTTACCGGCATCAATGCCACCCCCCATCTGGATCGTCCAGACCGATGGGATTCGGTCAGCTACAGCTAAAGGAATCTACCATGAACTTCGAATTCTCACCCAAAGTACAAGCGCTGCGCGAACGTCTGCTGGCCTTCATGGATGAGCACATCTACCCCAACGAATCCCTGTGGGAGCAACAGGTCGAAGAAGGCGATCGCTGGGAGTCACCGGCTATCCTGGCCGAGCTGAAGGCCAAGGCCAAAGACGCCGGCCTGTGGAACCTCTTCCTGCCCCAAGTCTACGGCGAGTTCAGCCCAGGCCTGACTAACCTTGAATATGCGCCCCTGGCGGAGATCATGGGCCGGGTCTACTGGGCCTCGGAGGTCTTTAACTGCAGCGCGCCGGACACGGGTAACATGGAGGTGCTGGCCCGCTACGGCAACAAAGAGCAACAGGAACGCTGGTTGCAGCCGCTGCTAAATGGCGAGATCCGCTCGGCCTTCTCCATGACAGAACCCGATGTCGCCTCCTCAGATGCCACCAACGTTGAGACCTCCATCGTCCGTGACGGCGACGAGTATGTGATCAACGGCCGCAAGTGGTATATCTCAGGCGCCTGTAACAATCACACCCAGATCCATATCGTGATGGGCAAGACAGATCCCGATAACAGCAACAAATACCTGCAGCAGTCTATGATACTGGTGCCGGCCAACACCCCTGGGGTCAGGGTCGTGCGCCCCATGAAAGTGTTTGGCTATGACGATGCCCCCGAGGGCCATGCAGAGGTGATCTACGACAATGTCCGCGTGCCGGTGAGCAACATGCTGCTGGGTGAAGGACGCGGCTTCGAAATCGCCCAAGGCCGCCTCGGCCCAGGCCGTATTCACCACTGCATGCGCACCGTGGGCCTGGCCCAGCGCGCGCTGGAGCAGATGTGTGAGCGTGCCGAGACCCGTATCGCCTTCGGCAAACCGCTGAGCAAGCAACAGTCGGTGCGTGAAGCCATCGCCAAGTCGGCCTGCGAGGTCGAGCAGGCACGCCTGCTGACCCTCAAGGCGGCGGCCAAGATGGATCAGGGCGGCAACAAGGCCGCGAAAGACCTGATCGCCATGATCAAGATTGTCGCCCCCAACATGGGCTGCGCCGTCATCGACCGCGCCATTCAGCTCCACGGCGGCGGTGGTCTGAGCCAAGACTTCTTCCTGGCAAAAGCCTACACGATAACCCGCTCCATACGTCTGGCGGACGGCCCGGATCAGGTACATATGATGCAGCTGGGTCGTAACCTGGCCCGCGACGTTCACGCCCAAAACCTGGTCGCTCAACATGCTGCAAAACCTGTGGGAGCCGTATCATGAGCCGCGCCGTGGAAAACCTGGACCTCGATACACTCCAGCCCTATCTCGAGGCCCATGTTGCCGGCTTTAAGGGGCCAATGCAGGTCGAGAAGTTTGCCGGCGGCCAGTCTAACCCTACCTTCAAGCTGACGACGGCGTCCGGCATCTATGTGCTGCGCCGTCAGCCGCCGGGCAAGTTGCTTAAATCCGCCCACGCGGTGGATCGCGAGTACCGAGTGCTCAAGGCGCTCGCCGACACAGATGTACCGGTGGCCAAGGTGTATCACCTGTGTGAAGACACCAGCGTCATAGGCTCAATGTTCTACCTGATGGAGTACTGCGAGGGGCGCATCTATTGGGACGCCGCCCTGCCCGAGGTAAGCCGCGAGGAACGCGGCCAGCTGTACGACGAGATGAACCGGGTATTAGCGGCGCTACACAACGTCGACATCGACAAGGTGGGCCTTAGCGATTACGGCCGGCCCGGCAACTATTTTCAGCGCCAGTTCGACCGTTGGAGCAGCCAATACCGCGCCTCGCAGACCGATCATATCGAGGCGATGGAAGCCTTGATGACCTGGCTGGGTAATAACATTCCCGAGGATGACGGCCGGGTATCCTTGGTCCACGGCGACTACCGACTGGACAACCTGATGTTCCACCCAACTGAGCCAAAAGCCGTCGCCTTGCTGGACTGGGAGCTCTCGACCCTGGGCCACCCCTTTGCCGATCTTGGGTATCTCTGCATGCAGATGCGCATGCCCGCCATAGGCACAGTGTCAGGCCTTCGCGGCAAAGATCTGGCCGAGCTTGGGATCCCAGATGAGCAGGCCTATGTGAACAGCTACTGCCAGCGCACTGGCATAGACAAGATAGACAACTTCGGTTTCTACATCGCCTTTAGCTTCTTCCGCCTGGCCGCCATCATCCAGGGCGTCGCCAAGCGCGCCATCGATGGCAATGCCTCCAACAAGAACGCCGCCGAGCTGGGCCAGCATGTAGGGCCGCTGGCGGAAATGGCACTGGAAGCCATCGCCGATCAGATTAAGGAGTAACGCCATGGACAATAAATCACTGTTTGACCTAAGCGGGCGTATCGCCCTAGTAACCGGCGCCAGCCGCGGCATAGGCGCCGCCATCGCCGAGCTATTGGCCGCATATGGCGCCCATGTGATTGTCGCCAGCCGCAAGGCCGAAGGTTGCCAGGCGGTGGCCGAGCAGATCATCGACAATGGCGGCAGCGCCGAGGCGATGGCCTGTCATGTGGGGGATCTCGAGGCCATCCAGGCCACCTTCGAGCAGATCCAGGCCAAACACGGCAGGCTGGATATCCTGGTCAACAACGCCGCCACCAACCCCTACTTCGGCCATATTCTCGATACGGATCTCAATGCCTTCAACAAGACCATGGAGGTGAACCTGAGGGGCTACTTCTTTATGTCGGTCACCGCGGGTCGCATGATGCGCGAGCAGGGCCACGGGGTGATCCTCAACACCGCTTCGGTCAATGCGTTGCAGCCTGGGGAGATGCAGGGGATCTATTCCATCAGCAAGGCGGCCGTGGTCAGCATGACCAAGGCCTTCGCCAAGGAGTGCGCGCCGCTAGGAATCCGCTGCAACGCCCTGCTGCCCGGTTTCACTAAGACCCAGTTTGCCGGCGCCCTGTTCAGCAACGACAAGATCTATCAGCAGCTGATCGCCAGGATCCCCATGGGCCGCCACGCCGTGCCCAGCGAGATGGCCGGCGCCGTGCTCTACCTGGTCAGCGATGCCAGCAGCTACACCACGGGGGAAACTCTGGTGGTGGATGGCGGCCTGACGCTCTAACAGAGGAAGAATCAATGCAGTCGAATTTTGAAGGTAAGGTGGTGCTCATCACGGGCGCCGCCAGCGGTTTTGGCAAGCTGCTGGCCCAGCGCTTGGCCCCTCAGGGCGCCAAGCTGGTGCTGGGCGATATTAACGATACGGCGCTCGACGCCCTGTGCAGCGAGCTGGGCGAGTGCGCGGTCGGCCAGCGCTGTGATGTCAGCATCGAGGCCGATCAGCTGGCCCTGGCCCAGCTGGCCGAAGAGAGTTTTGGCCGTCTGGATATCGCCATCAACAATGCCGGTATCTCGGCCCCCATGAAGAGCCTGCTAGAGACCACAGAGGCCGACATGGACCTTAGCTTCGCCATCAATACCAAGGGGGTGTTCTTTGGCATGAAGGCGCAGATCCCTCTGATGCAGAAACATAAGTGCGGGGCGATTTTAAATGTCGCCTCCATGGCCGGCATTAACGGCGCCCCCAAGCTGACCCCCTATGTGGCCGCCAAGCATGCCGTGGTCGGCATAACCCGCACCGCGGCGCTGGAGTTTGCCGCCCAGGGTATCCAGGTCAACGCCATCTGCCCCTTCTTCACCCCAACGCCTATGGTGACCGAGGGGGTCGATCCCGCGCTAATCGAGCAGCTGACCCGCGCCGTGCCCATGCGCCGCTTGGCCGATCCAAATGAGGTGGTCAGCGCCATGCTGCACATGGTCAACCCGGACAACGGCTTTATGACCGGCCAGGCCATTGCCATCGATGGTGGCGTCTCTGCCATCTAATCCTCATTCACAACAATAACAAGGGTATCCCTATGACAAACGCCACCCTGTACCAAATTCACGGACGCACCGCCGTCATCATACTCAACCAGCCTCCGGTCAACAGCCTGGGGCTGGCGCTGCGCACCCACCTGCTGGCCGATCTCAAGAGAGCCGAAGCCGATGAGTCGGTAGATGCCATATTGCTCGCCTCCTCGGGTAAGCTGTTTTGCGGCGGCGCCGACATCAGCGAATTTTCTTCCGACGACGCCCTCGCCAAGCCAAACCTGCCTCAGGTCTGCGATGCCCTCGAGAACTCACCTAAGCTGGTTGTTGCCGCCGTGAACGGCCTGGCCCTTGGCGGCGGCTGCGAGCTGACGCTGGCCTGCGACTACCGCATCGCCCTGCCTGCGGCCAAGCTGGGTCTGCCCGAAGTTAATTTAGGCATTCTGCCCGGCGCCGGCGGCACCCAGCGCCTGCCCCGCATCGGTGGCGTTCAGCTGGCGCTTGAGATGATCACCAGTGGTCGCCCCCTCGGCGCGGCGGCTATGCTGGATGCTGGGGTGATCGATAATTTGTATCAAGAGGGCGGCGACTTCATTCAGGCCGCGGTCGACTTTGCCCAAGAGCTGGTCACGCAGCACCAGCCTAAGCGCAGCTGCTTCGAGATGAGTGTCGATACCCGCAACATCAGCAGTGAGATCTTTAACGAGTTTCGCGCCGCCATTGCCAGACGCAGCCGCGGCTATTACGCCCCCGAGCGCTGCATTCAGGCGGTGGAAGCCGCCTGTGAACTGCCGCTGACCGAGGGCCTCAAGCGTGAGCATCAGCTCTTCATGGAGTGCCTGAATACGCCCCAGGCCCGCGCCCAGCAACACCTGTTCTTCGCCGAGCGTGGCGTTGCCAAGATCCCTGGAATAGACCCTAAAACCACGGCGACCCGCGAGATCCGCAAGGTGGCGGTGATAGGCTCAGGCACCATGGGCGGCGGCATCGCCATGAACTTCATCAACGTGGGGATCCCCACCCAGATCCTGGACCTCAACGGCGAGGCACTTGAGCGTGGCCTTGGGGTGATCCGCAAGAATTACGAATACACCCTCAAGAAGGGCAAACTGAGTCAGGCCCAGCTCGATGAGCGCATGGCGCTGCTCAGCGGCACCACAGATTATGCCGACATCGCCGATGTCGACCTGGTGATCGAAGCCGTATTCGAGAAGATGGAGATCAAGAAGCAGGTATTTAAGACCCTGGATGCCACCTGTAAGCCCGGCGCCATACTGGCCACCAACACCTCCACCCTGGATGTGGACGAGATAGCGGCGGTGACCTCCCGCCCTCAGGACGTGCTCGGCCTGCACTTCTTCAGCCCGGCGAACGTGATGAGGCTGCTGGAGATAGTGCGCGCTAACAAGACGGCGCCGGATGCCCTGCTCACCACTGTGCAGCTGGCACAGCGCATCAAGAAAGTCCCTGTGGTCTCTGGTGTCTGCTGGGGCTTTATCGGCAACCGGGCGACCGACTCTTACCTGCGTGAATCCATGTCGCTGATCCTCGAAGGGGCGAGCCCGGCGCAGATAGACAAGGTACACACAGAGTTCGGCATGCCGATGGGGCTGCCCTCCATGGTCGACCTGGCCGGTATCGATGTGGGCATCCTCACCCGGGAAGATCGCAAGGCGTTCACCACAGATCTGGACCCCAGCCACTTCGCCATACTGCACAAGCTCTATGCCAAGCAGCGTTACGGTCAGAAGACGGGCCGCGGCCTCTATATTTACGAGGGACGCGACAAACAGGAGGACCCAGAGGTGCTTGAGCTGGCCGCCGAGGCCGCCAAGGAGTTTGGCGTGACCCGCCGCTCGCCAGAGCAGATAAGCGACCGGGAGATCCTCGAGCGCACCATCTACCCCATCATCAACGAAGGGGCGCGGATCCTGGAGGAAGGCATCGCCCTGCGGGCCAGCGATATCGATGTAGTGCTGGCTTACGGCTTCGGTTTCCCCATCTTCCGTGGCGGCCCAATGCAGTATGCCGACGAGATAGGTCTGGAGACGGTCCTGACGGCGCTGAACAAGTATCGCGACACCCTCGACAAGGGAGAGCTGTGGTTTAAGCCTGCGCCCCTGCTGGAGCGGCTGGTGAGAGAAGGCAAGACCTTCGCCCAATACCAGGCTTAACTGGCGATTGGCGAACGGCCGTGTAGCTAACTCACGGCCAGCAAATATCTGCTGATAAACAAGGCGCGCCCAAGGGCGCGCTTTCGTCGTGCTCGAAGTCTGTCGAAACTAGCTTTCATTATGGCTGGCTTTGCACTAAACAAGAAACAGCAATCACCAAGCTAAGTGCAAACCGGTCTGGTTCAGACTAGTTACTGTCGGGCTGCAGTCCGCGGAAGAAGATGGCCACCATCTCATCATAGGTGCGTTGATACAGCTCGCCACAGGCCTGCTCCTCAGGCATACAGAGCCAACGCTGCACTATGTCGATGCGCAGCAGGTCATACATCTCACAGACGAGCTCTGGGGCGATATCGCCGCGTATGACGCCCTGCTCCTGCGCCCGCTTGACCCTGTCCATCCGCGGCTGGCGATACTCGGGCGGGAATAACAGATTCTTGCCTGCAGGCACCTGGGAGGAGTAATAGACGGAGGCGAAGAGCTCCGTGTGGCGCATGATCATCTGCAGAATATGCCTGTGGGCGATCACCCATAGCTGAATCTCATTGAGGTTTGGCGGCACCAGCGCCGAACGCACATCGGTCACATTCTCCGTGGGTGACGGCCAGAGGTTAACCTGGCGCAGCCAGCTCAGCAGCAGCTCCTCCAGCAACTGCGCCTTAGTGGGAAAGTAGTTGAAAAAGGTTTTCTGGCTGATGTTGGCCCGCGCCGCGATCTCATCGACCATCACCTCCTCGAAAGGCAAGGTCGAAAAGAGCTCCTCGGCGATATCCAGCAGGGTTTGACGCATCTGCAGCTTCTTGCGCTCCCTGAGGCTCATCTCGGCTCTCTTACCCCCAGCCTTAACCTCAGCCTTAACCTCAGCCTTAACCTCAGCCTTACCTTTAACCTTAACCTCAGCCTTACCTTCTGCCATGCCCTCTACCTTCCCCTCAGCCTTACCGTCTGCCATATCGTCCGCCACCTAAAACCTCACCTTGAGCGCGCTTCAAGTGAAAATGCCTTTCCTGAAAATGCCTTTCATTAAAACGCTTTTCTTAAAAACACTTTTCTTGAAAACGCTTGTCTCGAAAACACTTTTCTTAAAAACGCTTTTTTTCGAAAGCACATAAAAAATATCCCGGCATTCTAACTTACTGCCTTGATAAAACGAACTTTCGTTAGCTCGTCGCCACGCCGGTCTCGCCTTCAGAGATGTCACGTCCACACAAGTCTAAATGTAAATTAATTTAACAATAAGTCGTAAGTATTAACATCATAATTGACATATTTTTATAGTTACTGTAATTATACATTTGCTGTATAAGTAATGCCTAATGCCGAAATCCACAGATGGCTGCCGACCAAAAATCAAGGTCGAAACGGCCGCGGGATACGGTGTCGCAGCGTCAACAAGACTATAAGAAATTTCAAGCAGGACAGTTAACGGCTCCGGCTGCAAGGACTGGGTTGACTTGAATCGAATACGCCAGGTGGTGCCATAGGGCTAATCACGGGTTAGCACGATATGACCGGCACCGGCCCATAACAACAATAGCGAGGCAGAAACATGAACGAGCAAACCTATCTCCAGCAGGTCAAAGCACTCCAAGCGGCAAGATGGCCCAAAGGCACAACCCGGGAACCCATCTACCCCCATGGCGAAAAGCCGGTCACCGAGTATCTCTCCGCCTGGGCGAGACTCAACCCTACCAAGGTGGCCATCCAGTTCTACGGCTATGAGCTGACCTACGCCCAGTTGGATGAGATGAGCACCCGCTTTGCCAACGTCCTCAGAGGGCTTGGCGTGGGCCAGGGTGACGGTGTTGCCGTGTTCATGCCCAACTGCCCGCAGTTTCACATCGCCTTTCTCGGCATCTTAAAGTGCGGCGCCGTGCACATGCCGGTGAGCCCACTGTCGAAAGAGATGGAACTGCGCCACCAGCTGGGTGACAGTCAACCTAAGGTCGCCCTATGCTACGACGCCCTGCTGCCCACCATGCGCCCCGTCTGTCAGGAGCTGGGCATAGAGCACATCATCACCACCAGCTATACCGATGTCAGGCCCCGCGCCATCACCGCCGTGCTGCCTGATCTGTTTGAGATCCCCAAGACCCCCTTGGCAGATGGCATTATCGATTTCTTCGAGGCGATAGATAACGCCTCTAAGGAAGTACTGGACTATATCCCGGCGCTGGACGATCTTGCGGCCATCAACTACACCAGCGGCACCACTGGCATGCCCAAGGGCGTGATGCACACCCACCGCAACATGATAGGCACCATGGCCTCTTACTATCCGGTCACCTTTGGCGAGGTCGGCCCCGAAGGCACAGATCTGGTGATGCTCAGCTTCCTGCCAGAGTTCTGGATTGCCGGCGAAGACACAGGCTTACTGCTCCCCCTGTATTCGGGCGCGACTCTGGTATTGATGGCCCGCTGGGACACCAAGGCCTTTATGGAGCTGGTACACCACCACAAGGTCAATATGACCATCATGCTGATAGACAGCGTGGATGAGATCCTCAACCACCCTCAGCTCCACCAGTTCGACCTCACCTCGCTGACCACAGTGCCCTGCATCTCCTTCATCAAGAAACTCAACCGAGACTACCGTCAACGTTGGCGCGAGCTGACCGGCACCACACTGTTCGAGGTGGCCTATGGCATGACAGAGACCCACACCTGTGACACCTTCACCCGCGGCTTCCAGGTGGATGACATGGATCTCTCCTTCGACCCGGCATTCCTTGGCCTGCCCGTGCCCGGCACAGAGATTAAGATCTGCGACTTTGTCACCGGCGAGCTCATGCCCCTGGGCGTGGAAGGCGAGATTCAGATCCGCACCCCAACCCTACTCAAGGGCTACTGGAATAAGCCAGATCTGAACAAAAACCTGTTTGAAGAGGGTGGCTGGTACCGCACCGGCGATCTGGGAATGATCACAGAGGAAGGCTTCTTCCGTTATCTGGGCCGCCGCAAGGAGATGCTCAAGGTCAACGGCATGAGCGTATTCCCCACCGAGGTGGAAAGCATGCTGGGCCAACATCCGGCCATCGCCTCATGCGGCGTCGTCGGTCGCCCCGACGAGCGCAAGGGTCAGGTGCCCGTGGCCTTCGTTACCCTAAAGCCGGGCTTCGACGAGACCCAAGAGTCCCTGCAGGCCTGGTGTGTGAATGCCATGGCCATCTTCAAGGTGCCGGAGATCCGCATCCAGGAGAGATTACCTATGACCGCCACCGGCAAGATCCGTAAGGTGGATCTGGAGAAAAGTTTATGACACGTGTTTTAAATCGGATCCTGATTGCCAATCGGGGTGAAATCGCTATCCGTATCGCACAGACCTGTGCCGATATGGGCATCGACAGCCTGGCAATCTACGCCGAAGACGACAGTCAGTCGCTGCATACCAAGAAGGCCGATCAGGCCGTGGCCCTCGAAGGCCGCGGCGTCAAGGCGTACCTGGATATCGAGCAGCTGATTGCCGTGGCTAAGGCCCATGGGTGTGATGCCGTGCACCCCGGCTATGGCTTCCTGTCTGAAAACAGCAGCTTCTCAAAGCGCTGTCACGAGGAGGGGATCTGCTTCATCGGCTCATCGGCCGAGTTGCTTGACTTGCTGGGCAACAAGGCTACCGCCCGGGAAACCGCCCTGCGCTCAGACACGCCGCTCACCGGCGGCATCAACAAGCCCTGCAGCCTGGAAGAGGTGCAAGCCTTCTTCACCAGCCTGGGTGATGGCGCGGCGGTGATGATAAAGGCCCTGGCCGGCGGTGGCGGGCGCGGCATGCGTCCCGTCAGCCGCTATGAGGATCTGGCCGAGGCCTATCGTCAGTGCCGCGAGGAGGCGATCATCGCCTTCGGCAGCGGCGAGCTGTACGTGGAGCAACTGGTGCAACATGCCCGTCACATCGAGGTGCAGATCTTGGGTGACGGCACAGGCGCCGCGGTGCATGCCTGGGAGCGCGAGTGTACCCTGCAACGCCGTAATCAGAAGCTGCTGGAGATCGCCCCCAGCCCGAGCCTTGACGACGCGACGCGCATGCCAATCATCGAGGCGGCATTACAACTGGCCAGCGACGTGAAATACCAGGGCCTTGGCACCTTCGAGTTCCTGCTGGATGCTGACGATCACAGCAAGTTCTACTTCATGGAGATCAACCCACGGATCCAGGTGGAGCACACCATCACCGAAGAGATCACCGGCCTGAACCTGGTCAAGTTACAGATATTGCTCGCCGCCGGTAAGACGCTGGCGGAGCTGTCGCTGACTGAAGCGCCAATCAAACGCGGCTGCGCCATTCAGGCCCGCATCAACCTGGAGCAGATGTTGCCCGATGGCAGCACCAAGCCTGCCTCTGGGGTGATCAAGGCCTACCAGGTGCCTAACGGCCATAACGTGCGCGTGGATGACTACCTGTACGCAGGTTACAAGGTCAGCCCCAGCTACGACTCATTGGGCGCCAAGATCATCGCCAAGGGCGAAGACTACAGCGCCGCGCTAAACAAAGTCTACCTCAGCCTCAAGGCGCTGAATATCGACGGGGTGCAGAGCAACAAGGCGCTGCTGATGAATCTGCTGCAGCGTGAAGAGGTGCAGCACAACCGTCTCAGCACCCGCTTCGTCGAGGCCCACATGGCCGAGCTGTTGGCCGATGACGACCACCACGAGCACTTCTTCAACATCGCCAGCGACCAGCAAGAGACGGTGCAGGCGGTGAATATTCCCGCCGGCTGTGAGGGGGTCAAGTCTCCCACCGCAGGCGTGCTGGTGCAGGTCAACATCGAATCTGGCGACGAGGTGTACGCCGGCCAGGAGATCGCCGTCATCGAGGCGATGAAGATGGAGATCCCGGTAAAATCTGAGCACGCAGGTATCGTCACCGAGGTGCTAACCGGCAACATCGGCGAGGTGATCGACGAGCATCAGATCCTGGCGGTGATTCAGCCGGGCGAGGTCTCAGTCACCGGCGGTCAGACCGAGATGGAGATCGATCTCGATTATATCCGCGCCAACCTGGCCGAGTTCTTCGACCGCCGCGACAAGACACTGGATGAGAGCCGCAGCGATGCCGTGGCCAAGCGTCATAGCGAGGGCAAGCGCACCGCCAGGGAAAACCTTAACGATCTCCTCGACGAAGGCAGCTTTAACGAATATGGCCAGCTGGCCATCGCCGCCCAGCGCCAGAAGCATGCCATCGATAAGTTGGTGGAGATCAGCCCGGCCGATGGCAAGATCACCGGCATAGGCACAGTCAATGCCAATAGCTTCGGCGAGGAAGCCGCACGCTGCGCCGTGATGTCCTACGACTACACTGTCATGGCGGGCTCACAGGGCCTGGTCAACCACAAGAAGACCGACCGCCTGCTGGAACTCTGTAAGAAGTGGAAACTGCCACTGGTGATATTCGCCGAGGGGGCCGGTGGGCGCCCCTCGGATACCGACTACCCTGGTGTGGCCTTCCTGAACCTGCACACTTTCTCCTCCCTGGGCGAGTTGTCAGGTTTGGTGCCCACCGTGGGTATCGCCGCCGGTAACTGTTTTGCCGGTAACGCGGCCCTCTACGGCGTGTGCGATCTCACCATCGCCACCCGTCAGGCCAGCATTGGCATGGCGGGGCCGGCGATGATCGAAGGCGGCGGCCTGGGCGTCTTTAAACCCGAAGAGGTGGGGCCGCCGTCGGTACTCAGCCCCAACGGGGTGATCGACATTCTGGTAGAAGATGAAGCCGAGGCGGTTGCGGTCACCAAGAAGTACCTCTCCTACTTCCAGGGCGATATGAGCGAATGGCAGGTGGCGGATCAGCGCAAATTGCGTCATCTGATCCCCGAAAACCGCATGGCCATCTATGACATCCGCGAAGTGATCGACACCCTGTGTGACAAGGACTCGGTGTTGGAGCTAAGGCGCGAGTTTGCCAAGAATATGATCACCGCCATGGTGCGTATCGAGGGCAAGGCCTACGGCCTGTACGCCAACGATCCACGCTTCCTCGGCGGCGCTATAGATGCCGATGCCGGCGACAAACTGGCCCGCTTTATCCAGCTGTGTGACGCCCACGATATCCCTATGATCTCTTTGTGCGACACCCCTGGCTTCATGGTGGGCCCTGAGTCGGAAAAACGCGCCACTGTACGCCATATCTCCCGCCTCTTCGTCCACGGCGCCAACAGCACTGTGCCTCTGTTCGCCCTGGTGCTGCGTAAGGGCTATGGTCTGGGCGTCATGGGGATGACGGGTGGCGGCTTCACCGCACCTGTGTTTACCGCCTCCTGGCCAAGTGGCGAGTTTGGCGCCATGGGCATAGAGGGTGCGGTGCGCATCGCGGCCAAGCGACAGCTGGAGGCGATAGAGGATCTTGAGGAGCGCGAGGCCACCTTCAAGGCCATGGTGGATAAGCTCTACAGCCACGGCAGCGCCATCAATACCGCCAGCTATCTGGAGCTGGATGCGGTGATCGACCCCATGGAGTCCCGCGACTGGATCGTTCGCGGTCTGGCCTGCCTGCCAAAACCCGAGAAGCGCAGCGGCAAGAAACGTAACTGTATCGATACCTGGTAAAGCCCAAGGCTGTCAAACAACTCATTTTACCGGTATCAGATAAGCCCAAAGCCAGCCAGTGCGACGCACAGGCTGGCTTTTTTTCTCCCTGTTTTATCGCGTCTAACCTCCCCTATCACGGCCCTGTCACAGCCCTTCTCCTGTCGCCTCTTAAGCGGCTCACTAAGCAGCATTACGCAGCGCTAGGCGCCCTGAGGCTGCCCCAAGCCGATACAATGCAACCGGGCAATACAGCGTCTCGACGACAGGCAAAGCGCGCTGAGAAGAGGCTGAGAAAGCTGAGAACGCTGAGAAAGGCATGCCGCGATTCGGTGAGGCGCAGATGGGAGAAGCAGGGATTCGAGTTAAAGAGCAGAAGGGAAGGAGCTGGAGAGAAAGAGCAGAAGGTAAAAAAATGCCAGCCGGAGATCCCTCTCGACTGGCATTGCTAATGTTAATCCTACTTGTATGGCTAGTATCGGCTATCTAAGACCCAGGCCATAGACAGCCCTAGCGTGCCCCCTAGGACTAGAACCAGGCGTCCTGCATATCGAAGGGCACACTGTTATGGCTCTCCAGCAGGGCGATCTGCGGGTCGATCTCCGGCAGTTCCCACTCCAGGTAATAGCGAGCCGCCTGCAGCTTACCCTGGTAGAAGTTGGCGTCATCGACAGACAGAGCCCCCTCTTCGGCCAGCTTGGCCGCGGCGATATTGGCCTGCTGTAGCCAGATCCAGCTAGCAGTGATGCGGCCAAACACGTCCAGATACAAAGTGGCGTTGGCCAGGCCCAAATCCGGATCTTTGGCCAGCATGGGCAGTAGCACGGCATTGAGCCTGCTCAGCTTGCCAAGTGCGGCGAGCAGGGAATTCCCCATCTCGGCCGTCGCCTCTCTTGCGCCAGCCTCGGCGGCAGTGGCTTCCACCGCCTTCACGAAGAGCTCATAGGCGGCCATATTTCCCATAGGCACCTTGCGTCCCAGGATATCCAGGCCGTGGATCGCCTCCGTCCCCTCATGGATTGGGTTGAGGCGATTGTCGCGATAATACTGCTCCACCGGATACTCGCGGATATAACCCGAGCCACCTAGCACCTGTATGGCCAGATCGTTGGCCTTGAGGGCGTACTTTGAGGGCCAGGATTTGACTATGGGCGTCAGCAGATCCAGCAGCATAAAGGCCTGCTGACGGGCCTCTGGCGTATCTGCCGTGTGGCTATCTTCAAACAGCGAGCTGGCATATAGACACAGCGCCAGCGAACCTTCCACATAGGCTTTCTGCGCCAGCAGCATGCGGCGCACATCGGCATGTTGCACGATAGGGATCTGCATGGACTCTGGATCTTTGTTCGATGGCAGACGCCCCTGGGGACGCTCACGAGCGTATTCCAGGGAGGCATTGAAGCCCTGGTAGCCCAGCACCGCCGCCGTGCTGCCGACGAAGATGCGCGCCTCATTCATCATCTGGAACATGTAGGCCAGGCCCTTGTGGGGCTCGCCGACCAGGTAACCCACGGCGCCGCCCTTCTCGCCAAATGACAAGACGGTAGAGGTGGTGTTACGAAAGCCCATCTTGTGCAGCAGACCGGCCAGGGCCACGTCGTTGCGCTCCCCCTGGGAGCCATCGTCATTGACCAGGAACTTGGGCACGATAAACAGGGAGATCCCCTTGACGCCGGCCGGGGCGCCCTCGATCTTCGCCAGGGTCATGTGGATGATGTTCTCTGTGATGCTCTGATCGCCGCCTGAGATAAACATCTTCTGGCCCGTGATCAGATAGCTGCCGTCGGCCTGTGGCACCGCCTTGGTGGTGATGTCGGCCAGCGCCGAGCCCTGACCCGGCTCTGTCATCGCCATGGTACCGGCGAAGCGGCCCTCCTGCATGGGGGGAATAAATTTAGCCTTCTGCTCGTCGCTGCCAAAGCTCTGGATCAGGTTAGCCGCCCCCAGACTCAGGCAAGGATAGCCGGCGGTGGCGGTATTGGCGGCGCTGAAATAGGCCATCGCGGCGCGCAGTATGATCTCTGGCAGCTGCATGCCGCCATCTTCGAAGTCATAGTGGGCAGCCAGAAAGCCAGCATCGGCAAAATGATCCCAGGCCTCCTTGGTTTCCGGGATCATCTGCACCCTTTCACCATCGAAGGTCGGCTCCTGCTCATCCCCCTTGTGGTTGTGATTGGCAAAGTATTTCTCGGCGATGGTTTTCGCCGTCTCCAGGGTGGCGTCAAACACCTCGCGGCTGTGCTCGCAATAACGGGGGCGCTGCAGTAGTCCTTCTGTGTCCAGGAATTCATACAGCAGAAAATCCATGTCGCGGGCATTGAGTAGTTGTACTGTCATTGGGAAACTCCATTAACGTCTGCGAAAATTGGCCTAGTGAACCGCACTCTGGCACAAAAGCCCTCACGAGTGAGGGCGCTGTGGCGCAGGGACAAGATCTGCCCGGCCGGTATAAACTGGGTACCTAAACCTAAGCCGATATCCAATAAACTCAATAAGTTATGTGATGAAACGGCAGCACTATCTCCGCCGTTTTATCAACCATTAGGATTAACACGCTACATCAGCGGCAAGGCGATTTGCGATGCCTGGGCACCACCTACGCTCAGGGAGAGCTGCGCCTCGGGATATGGCGGCGCCTCCATATTGTCTTTGTCACCGCCCATGATGGCGACGCGCAGACGATTGCCTTTGTTGATGCGATAGACCACGGGCATGATGTCGAAGTTGGCTTCGACCACCTCGCCCGGCGTCAGCAGTTGCTGATCCTCTTTTAAGGCGCGATGCCAGGGGATATCCAGATTATTCCAGGGCGCCTTGTGCTGCTTGCGCAGGGATAATCTCAGATTGCCTTCCGTGATGTAGTTGGAGCGACCGTCGGCCTCCACCTCTTCCAGCAGGGCATACACATCGGCATCTGGCGTACTGGCCGAGACGAAGAGTTTGACCAGCGGGATACCGGCGATCACCATATCCTTGTCGAGGGGCGCCGTCGTAAAGGTCAGCGAACGCCCGTCGTTAGCCGTCATATCCGGATAGTTGACCTGAGTGCCATAGTTGGAGTCCCAGCGAGTTGCCGTGCCCGTAGTGGTCAGATTGTTAACCTGATAGGCCAGTAGCGCGCTGGCATCGGGTTTCTGCGTCGACAACACAGGCGCCTGAGTCGACAGCAGATGATCTGTCACCAAGTCGCTCTTGGCGCTGGATTCACCAAAATAGAAGCTGGTGCGCGCCTTCTGGAGGGGGAACTGGGGCAACGAGATCCACTGCCACTGCTTGCGCATGCTATCCACCTCGGCCACATGAATTTGCGGTCCATCCATCACGCCGTTCTTGATCCCCTTCAGCCAGTAGTCGAACCAGCGCAGAAACTCGGCGCCATACACCTTGTCACGCTCCAGCTTTTCCGCCTCGTTATTGGTGACGTGGGACCAGGGGCCAAAGGCCATCTTCTGCGGGCCGTGATAGTTTTCGAAATGCACTAAGGTGTCTGTGGTGTAGGGATCATGCCAGGAGCCGAAATGGTAGATGGCCACGCCAGACTCGTTGAGGGCAGTGTTTATCGCCGAGGGCATATCCTTGTACCAATCGAACTCGGGCGCGGTATCGTCGCGCAGCTTCGCCGCCGCGAGTGGCGCTATGGGGTCGAAGTTGGTGGCATGCTCCTTCACGGCGGCCGCCGCCAGAGTGCCATCGCTATCGGCATCGACCGGCGTTGGCTTGCGTACCTTATCCAGGTACTGGGTGCCCTTGCCCCAGCTTTCCACTAAGTCCTGACGCATTATGCCGCCACGACGAACGGCGTCATAGAGGCTAAAATAACCGTTTTCCGGGGTGATCGCCTTAAGCGCCGGATGCTTAGTGCTGGCAGCCATGTACTGGGTGATCCCCATGTAAGAGAGGCCATACATACCTATGTTGCCGCTGCTGTACGGCCGCTTGGACAACCAGTCGATGACATCATAGGCATCGCGGGTCTCGGGCGCGCTGAACAGCCCCTGATAACGACCGAAAGAGGCCCCGCCGCCACGCACGTTGACGCTGGCGATCACATAGCCGTGCCTGGCCAGACGCTGCAAGATGGCATCGTCATCTATGTTAGTTACCCCAGGCTCAAACTCTCTGTGGTAGCGAGAATAGGTCCAGAGTACGGGTAACTTTTCTTTCGTCACCACGCCATGGTTGGCCGGGCGCGAGATATCCGCCGCCAGCTTGGTGCCGTCGCGCGTGGTGATGTACTCTGAGCTGGTCACCCAGCCATCGAAACGCTCCTGAGAGTAGCCTTGGTAGTGGCCAAAGCTGGACACCTTACTATTTTCACTAAGAGCCTGTTCACTAAGAGCCTGTTCGCTACGAGCCTGTTCGCTCTGCCCAGGCTGGTTAGTTGCAGACTCGGCCGCGGCGATTGGCGCGGCGATTACCACGGGAGTTACACCAGCCGAAATCGTCAACAAGCCGGCGGCCAGCCAACAAGCGGCGCGCTGTGATTTTCCCCTAACTTGTTCCATGTCTCATTTCCTATCTGTTATTGATCTTATTGCACTTACTTCAACTTAAGTCCTTCCCTCCAGGGTTATCCCTTTCCGCCCCGCCTTCGAGGCCTGGCGATGCAGTCACATCGCCAGGGAAGGAATAAAAAGCGGCTCCCTGACGACAGTGTGCAGTCTTTAAGTCAGGGAAGCCGGGGAAAAGCAGTGCTCTAGTAGTTGTAAGACAGGCTCACACCAAAAGTTCGCGGCGCGTTATATTCGCTATAGCCACTGTCCAAACCATCCAGATAGAAGCTGTTGCGATAGGTCTTGTCGGTCAGGTTGCGTCCCCAGACAGCCACACTCCAGTTGTCGGCCGGGCTGAAGATCTCCGCACGCATATTGACCAGGGTGTAACCCTTCTCGCGATAGATGGGTTCGTTAGACACAGACAGCCAGTAGTCATCCTTGAAGGAGGCATCCAACTGGATGAAACCTTCCAGCTCGGCGCTGAGCTGATAGTGATAACGGGCGATCAGGTTGCCGCTGAACTTAGGCGCATTGTTGAGTTCGTTACCCTGAATGTCGATCACTTCACCGAAGATGTTGGTGATACCGACGTCGGCAGACTCGAACTTGGTGACCTTGTCGACTTCGGTGTCGAGCAGGCCGATAGCGGCGCGGATCTCGAAGTCCTCGGTCGCCATCCAGCGCAGATCCAATTCGGCGCCCTGCATGATGACGTCACCCAGGTTACGCAGGCCGTTGAAGACGCCGCCGGTTGACTGGTCAACCTCCTGGATAGCCGACTGGAAGTCGCGGTAGTCGTAATAGAAGGCCGCGCCGTTGATCTGCACGCGATAATCTTCCAGAGTCGACTTGAAGCCCAGCTCTACCCCGTTGTTGCGCTCCGGCTTGTAGGGGCGGATAGCGTTAGGGTTGGTCAGGAAGCCACCGAAGAAGCCGCCAGATTTAAAGCTGCTGCCCACACTGGCATACAAGAGGGTATCCGGGGTGACCTTCCAGTCCAGGTTAACCTTCCACGACGGGTCGCTCTCGTCATAGTGAGACGTGTTGCCTCGCGCCAGATCGTAGCGGCCGGTAACTGGGTCCCAACCGATGAAGTTGGCACAGTAGGTCGGGCTATCGGGGTCTGTGGTGTTAAGGCCATTGGCCGTACAGATCCAGGTGCCGTCGTTGACAAACACGTCGCCGACATAATCCTTCTTCTCCTGGGTGTAACGCAGGTCCACAGTAGTCGACAGGGTGTCGCTGATGGCATAGGTGAGCTGGGCATAGCCTGAAGTCACCTCGGTATCCTGGGTATAGGCCATGGTGCCGCAGCCCGGGAACTGCTTCCAGTCGGCATAGACGTTGGCGGCAAAGGAGCAGTTTCTCAGGTCGTCCAGGTTATCCTCGGCATACACCAGACCCACCATCCAGTTGAAGTCGCCACCATAGTTGGACAGCAAGCGCAGCTCCTGGCTCCATGAGCTGGTGTCTGAGTCATATTGGGTGACATACATCTCGTTGAGATCGCCGCCATTCAGGCGACCATAATCGCGACTGGCTTGCTCCCAGGCTTCTTGATCCTGACCAGGGCCAAGACCGACCGAGCCGACACCGTTGCGATGCTTAAACTGCATCTGGGTGTAGTTGGTTATGGAGATCAGCGAGTAGTCGGAGAAATCCCAGTTCATGTTCAACGACACAGAATGGTAGGTGTCGTCGTTAGGGTGCACCCTGGCATCGGCGCCGCTGTATGGGTCGCCATCGGCGCTGGCGCGGTTCATGTTGATACAGCTGGCATCCGGGATACCGGTTTGCAGCACGGCGTCACAATAGGCCGGCGTGCCATCCTGATTGTAGGGAATATTCATCGACGGCAGCCCAGGGAAGCCCGCCAGCGGTCCCTCCCAGTAGGCGTTGCTGTCCAGCAAGCCTGTGACCTCGGGGATCGACGCCTCTGAAGTGTCACGGCCATAGGTATATCTGAGATCTGCTGCGAAATAATCGGCTGGCTCATAGTGCAGGGTGAAGCGTGCCTGCTGCTTATCTTTGCCGCCCTGATCGCGATTCAGATAAGTGTTGTAGTAGTAACCGTCGCTGGTCTCTGACTGCACGGCGAGGCGCACCGCGGCGACCTCGCCCAGCGGCAGGCTGGCACCGGCGCGGATGTTGAGCGAATTATAGTTACCGTAATCCACCGCCACATTGGCTTCCGTGGTCTCCAGCTCTGGTCGCTTGGAAGAGAAAGAGATGGCGCCGCCGGTAGAGTTACGTCCATACAGACCGCCCTGAGGCCCCTTGAGCACCTCTACCCTATCGGTATCGAACATGGCGAAGGCGCTATAGATGCCATAGGGCTGATAGACGTCGTCGACGACCACGGCCGTGTTAGGCGTGTTGTTGGTGTTGTAGTCCTGCAGACCCACACCGCGGATCACGAAGATAGGGATGCCGCTATCGTCTGAGACGGCGACCTCCATGTTAGGGATAAATTCCGCCAGAGCCGATGCCTGATAGGCACCGAGATCTTCCAGTTCATCGGCTTTAAACGCGGAGATCGCGATGCCGACATCTTGCATACGTTGCACACGTTTTTGCGCCGTCACCTCGATGACTTCGAACGCGCTCGCCTTCTGCTCTTTCGCTTCTTCTGGCGCCTGCGCTTCCTCTGCTAAAACTTGACCTGAAATAGCCCCAAAAACCGCCATGGCCAAACAACTTAGCTTCATGTTGCTCCGACTTACTGCTGCTCGGGAGCGTAATAAGTGATTGGGTTTAATGTATTTTTCCATCATCCTATCCTTCCTTTATTACGTTTTATATTTATTAGGATGTTGGCGATGTGGAAATCAGCCGCACCTCCCTACCGAGTCCTGCACTAACTGCAATATTTATTGCCATAGCACCTATTCCCCCCGCGGTACATCAGGCCACAAACATAAGCAAAGACTGTAAGAATCGAGTATATGGAGCGCGTTACCAATTTTTAAATTTATTATAATGATTGTGTAACATTCATAATGGTGATGATGAATCATTCATCTGCCCCCATAGCTCCCCTAAAAACCCCTACCCCTTGTAGGGGCTCGTTTTTTAAGCAAATCTGGCCCTAATACATCAGGGCAAACGCAATGAATGAGAGAGGAAAACAGCCCATAGATGGCCCAAACTAACAAGCTCATCGGAGCTGTTACAAAGAGTTAAAGTCAATTCGCGCCAAACCATTGGAAATAAAAAAGGTCAAATCGAAGAGATAGAAGATACAGGTGTAAGCAGGCTTTTGACCCTCTGCGACATGGCCAAAAATGTTCCATACATTTTTTGGCATTCCCAACATCCATGTCGGTCAGTACCGCCGCGGAGCGTATAGGGACATCTTCAAATAACATCCGTGTTTAAATGCCAGTTCGGCATCCATGCCTCTCGTTCGCGAGCGCGAAGCTGCGCTTCACTCACCGTGTCAAAGCGTGCTTGCACAACCCCCGCCGGGCAGGCGTTAGATTGCCATGAAGGGTAAAGCTTCAAAAATCTAACCTGGCGCAATAACCGTCCAAGCTACGAGCCAAATAAGGTTAATAGGGTTAATAGGGTTAACGCTAAAACCCGAGATCCATCTGCGCCCCATGCTCCTCCTCATCCAGCCCGGCTCCCACAGCCTCGCTCTCGAGCCCGACCGATACCCCCAGCAGACGGATGCCTCTACCCGCGCGGCGCTCCAGCGCCTGTTTAAGCAGGTCGTAAAACAGCTTCACCGAGACCTCGTCACTGCGCTGCTCTATGGTGGTCTGTTTGAAGTCATCGAACTTAAGCTTAACTACCTGCTTGTGAATACGACGCGACTTGGCGCTGCGACTGATACGCCCAGACAGCTCCTGAATAAGCTGGGGCATCACCGCCTGGCACTGCTCATAGGTGTAGATATCTTTGGCCAGGGTGGTCTCGACGCCGACAGACTTACGCTCCCTATGGGGCGAGATGCCGCGGGGGTCTATCCCCTGCGCCCTGTCATAGAGCACACCACCAAACTTACCGAAGCGCTCCATCAGGCTCTGACGGCTAGAGGCCTGCACGTCGGCGCAGGTAATCAGCCCCATGGTTTCCAGCTTAGCGGCGGTCACCTTGCCGACACCGGGGATCTTAATCAGCGGCAGTGTCTTCACAAACTCGGGGATCATCTGCGGAGTGATCACATACTGGCCGTTGGGCTTATTGAGATCCGAGGCTATCTTGGCCAGAAACTTCACCGGCGCGATGCCGGCAGAGGCGGTGAGCCCGGTCACCTCGAAGATCTCCCGGCGAATCGCCTCGGCGATCAGCGTGGCCGAGCCCTGGTGTTGGGTGCAGTCACTGACATCCAGATAGGCTTCATCCAGGGAGAGCGGCTCGATCAGCTCAGTGTAGCGGGCAAACACCTCACGGATCTGCGCCGACACCTCCTTGTAGACAGACATGCGTCCGGGCACCAGGATGAGATCCGGGCAGAGCTTGAGGGCATAGGCGGAGGCCATGGCCGAGCGCACGCCAAACTTGCGCGCCTCGTAGTTACAGGTGCTGATGACGCCGCGGCGATCGCTGCGTCCGCCCACGGCTATAGGCTTGCCCCTGAGCTCGGGAAAATCACGCATCTCGACCGCCGCAAAGAAGCAGTCCATGTCTACATGAATAATCTTTTTCACCTTAATACCTCCACCGCCAAGAATACTGTACATTTAAACAGTATTCAATCACTTCGCGATGAACGGCAGCCAGACGCCAGATGACAGGCAGCAAAAAGCCACCCTAAGGTGGCTTTGTCTCTGTTTCGTGGCGTCGAATGGCTAATGCATTATATCGGCTCAGTCTATTACATTTTAGACTGGAGGTAGTTCTGCAGACCTATCTTGTCGATGAGGCCCAGCTGCTTCTCTAGCCAGTACATATGATCAGACTCTGTCTCTTCCAGCAAGACCTCTAACAGTTCACGGGAGACGTAATCCTGCTTTTCCTCGCACAGGGCGATGGCTTCACGTAGGTTGGCCGCCACCTGATACTCATAGTTGAGATCATTCTGCAGCATCTCCTGGGGATCTTTACCTATATTCAGCGCCTCGCGGCTGGCCACATCTGGCGTGCCCTCGAGGAACAGAATCCGCTGCACCAGCTTCTTGGCGTGTTCGCGCTCGTCGTCAGACTCGTGGGAGATCCGCTCGTGCAGCTCGTTAAGCCCCCAGTCTTCGTACATCAAGCCGTGGACAAAGTATTGATCCATCGCCGACAACTCACCGGTGAGCAGCTTGTTGAGGGTGTCGATCACTTCCTGATTGCCTTTCATGCTTCTCTCCCTATTCAGATTCCATCTGCGACTGCAGGTAATTTTGAATGCCCGTCATCTTAATCAGATCTTGCTGCGCCTCGATCCAGTCCAGATACTCCTCCTCATCTTCGAGCAGGTCTTCGAGGATCTCGCGGCTCACATAGTCTCGCTCCGTCTCACACAGGGCGATCACGCTGCGCAGCTCGACCAACTGCTCTTCGAGCATGGTCTTGTCGCACTGCAACATCTCTTCCGGGTTCTCACCTATGCGCAGCTTCTCGAGCTGTTGCAGATTAGGCAGGCCTTCGAGAAACAGCACCCGCTCGATCAACTTGTCGGCATGCTTCATATCTTTGATCGACTTCTTGTAGCACTTCTCATTGAGCTCTTCCAGACCCCAATTTTTGTACATGCGTGCGTGCAAGAAGTACTGGTTGATGGCCGTCAATTCGAAGGTCAGTATCTTGTTTAACTGACGAATGACGTTCGGATGACCCTTCATTTGATCTCCTTAGTAAGATTTGATCTAAATCAATATTTAAGCCTAGAGCAATTTTCATCCAATTACAAATAAACATTAAGTTTCAATCAGTTATCAAAGAAAATCGTTCTCATTCGCGCTTTGATTACCAAGGCGATTAAAGATAATAAATCCAGCGTGTTAAGGCCGAGAATAAGCGCAAGGCGCTAAGGAGCAGAGGAGTCTCGGAGAAGAGTAATGAAAAACAGGGGTAACAAAAAAAGGCCCCGAATGGGACCTTTAATAATGACGCCTCACAGGCGTGGGCTAGATGATACGATCTTTGGCCAGCTTCTCGCGACGGGCCTCTTCTTCGGCCATCTTCGCTTTACGCTTATCGCATGGGTCGTCACAGTCACAGGCCTTCTCGATACCCAGAGCCCCCAGACCACCGCAGCTGCCGGCAACCGCCTTCTGCTTCACCAGGTAGCCGATAGACATAAGAACGAAAAACAGTAGTAATACCACAAAAGCCGCTAAAAAAGTGCTCATCACTGACTCCAGATACACATAAGTGGCTGTTTCGCTTATGTGTCTAACCATTCGCTAACTAGTCGACTAGCTCGTTGACAAGCTAATCAACCGACATGCAAGACTGCATTTAAGAGTGCGCCTAGCCACTATATTGAGCGGGCCGGCGCACCGATGGACGCTATTCTATCACAAACCCACGTAGGGCTTAAAGGCATCGCTATAGTAGACCTTGAAACCTTGCGCTTGCTTCTCGATCAACATGATGGCCAGATGCTCACGTTCGGCCAGCGCCAGCGAGGCCTCTGTGCCCAGCACCATCATGGCGGTGGCGTAACCGTCGGCGATCATGCTCTCCTTGGCTAGTACGGTCACCGAGGCAAGCTTATGGTCGATCGGGTAGCCGTTGCGCGGGTCGATAATATGAGTGAAGCGTTGCCCCTCCTCCTCATAGTAGTTGCGATAGTCGCCCGAAGTCGCCATGGCGATATTGCCAGGCTCCAGCAGCTGCTGCACCACGCGCTCATCCTCATCGGGCTGCTCTATGGCGATCACCCAAGGGCTGTCGTCGGCCTTGACACCGAAGAGGCTGATCTCGCCGCCTATCTCCACCAGATAACCTTTGGGCTGATACTTGCTCAGCAGCTTGGCCACCTTATCGACCCCAAAGCCTTTGGCGATGGAAGAAAGGTCGACATACAGAGCAGGATTGGTCTTGCTCAGCTTAAGGCCATCGACCTTAAGATACTCGATACCCGTCTTGGCCTTGGTCTCGGCAATCAGCTCGGCGCTTGGCACGCGAGTCGGACGCTTGTCGGGACCGAAGCCCCAGAGGTTTACCAGCGGGCCCAGGGTGATGTCCAGCGCACCATCTGTCTTGCGATAGAGGTCGATACCGGTCTGCACTACCTTGGCCGTGTCTGGCGATACCGTCAGGCTAGATTCGAGCGTCATCTGATTGAAAAGCGATAGCTCTGAGTCTTTGCGATAGGTGGACATCTGATCGTTCACCTGCTCAAGCGCGAGGTCGATCTCCGCCTGCAGCAGCTGCTCGTCGGGCATCTGCTTGTCGCCGACAAATTTGATGTGGTAGGTGGTGCCCATGGTCTGCCCAGACATGGAGATCATCTTGACAGGTTGACTACAGGCCGAAATAAAAAAGGCTAGTCCCGCCAGGACTAACCCCTTGATAAAGGTCTTATACATATTGACCATTGTCCTTAATGATAACCCGGTAACACACTCCCTAAGGGCCTTTGGGCGCCTTAGGGAGCACGATAATCACGGCAATAATATCACAAGAATGATTGCTTAGCCGCCAAAGTCATCCAGCAGGATGTTTTCATCTTCAACGCCAAGATCTTTAAGCATACCGATAACCGCCGCGTTCATCATTGGAGGTCCACACATGTAGAACTCACAATCTTCTGGCGCGTCGTGGTCACGTAGGTAGTTTTCATACAATACGTTGTGGATGAAGCCTGTGTAACCATCCCAGTTATCTTCGGGTTGTGGATCAGACAGAGCCACGTGCCATACGAAGTTATCATTCTCAGCCGCCAGGCCGTCGAAGTCTTCAACGTAGAACATCTCACGCTTAGAACGCGCACCGTACCAGAAGCTCATCTTACGCTTAGACTTAAGACGCTTGAGCTGGTCGAAGATGTGTGAACGCATAGGCGCCATACCTGCACCACCACCGATGAATACCATCTCGGCATCGGTATCCTTCGCGAAGAATTCACCGAATGGACCAGAGATAGTCACCTTGTCGCCAGCCTTCAGGCTCCAGATGTATGAAGACATCTTACCGCAAGGCAGTGACAGGTTACGTGGAGGCGGTGTCGCGATACGTACGTTCAGCATGATGATACCTTCCTCTTCAGGATAGTTCGCCATTGAATACGCACGGATTGTCTCTTCGTCAACCTTAGACTCTAGCTTGAAGAAGCCAAAGTGCTCCCAGTCACCACGGTATTCTGCAGGTACGTCGAAATCGGCGTACTTAACATGGTGCGCAGGCGCTTCGATCTGGATGTAACCACCGGCACGGAAAGGCACAGACTCGCCATCAGGGATAGCCAGCTTAAGCTCTTTAATGAAGGTTGCCTTGTTATCGTTAGAGATAACGCTGCATTCCCACTTCTTGATACCGAAGATCTCTTCTTCCAGTTCGATCTCCATATCTGATTTAACGTTGACCTGACAAGACAGACGACAACCGTTACGGGCATCGCCCTTAGAGATATGGTCGAGTTCTGTTGGCAGAATATCACCGCCGCCAGACTTAACGATCACCTTACACTGGCCACAAGAACCACCGCCACCACAGGCTGACGATACGAAGATACCGTTACTAGCCAGAGCGCCCAGTAGTTTGCCGCCCGCAGGTGTTTTAATTGCTTTATCCGCATCATGGTTGATGCCGATAGTAATATCACCACTCGGAACCAGTTTTGATTTGGCGAACAGAATCACCAACACCAAGACCAGTACGATGGCTGTAAACATACTCACACCGAGGTATACATCGATTGGAGTAGATTCAATAATACCCATTAACTTATCCTTAAAGGTTCAAAATCAGAAGCCGTTAAGGTGTCTCTATTACAGAGACACACCTGAGAACGACATGAAACCTAGCGCCATCAAACCCGCAGTCACGAAGGTAATACCTAGACCACGCAGACCATTAGGGACATCAGCATATTTTAACTTCTCACGGATACCGGCCAGCAGCACAATCGCAAGTGCCCAACCGATACCTGAACCTATGCCGAACACTAAACTTTCACCCAGGTTGTAGTCACGCTCAACCATGAAAGAAACCGCACCGAAAATCGCACAGTTTACTGTGATCAGCGGTAGGAAGATCCCCAGCGCGTTGTATAGCGGTGGGAAATACTTATCCAATGCCATCTCAAGGATTTGAACCAGCGCCGCGATCACACCGATAAAGGTGATGAACTTAAGGAAGCTCAGGTCTGCATCGGGTACGCCAGCCCAGGCCAAGGCGCCCGGAGCCAAAATACCCTGATAGATGATTTGGTTAACAGGTACTGAAATCGCCAATACCACGATTACGGCAACACCTAAGCCCATGGCCGTGGTGACTTTCTTAGACACAGCCAAGAAGGTACACATACCAAGGAAGAAGGATAACGCCATGTTTTCAATGAAAACAGAACGGATTAATAGACTAATATAATGTTCCATTACGCTTATCCTTTTGCTTCAACTTGCTCTGGCTTGATGGTACGGATAATCCAGATCAACGATGCAATCAGGAAGAACGCACTTGGTGGCAGCAGAAGCAGACCGTTTGGCTGATACCAACCACCCTCAGAGATCTTGCTTAGGATCTCGACACCAAATAGCGAACCGTTACCAAACAATTCACGCACGAAGCCAACTGACAACAAGATGGCACCATAACCCAGACCGTTACCGATACCGTCCATGAAGCTCATCATAGGCGGCGTCTTCATCGCGTAAGCTTCGGCGCGGCCCATTACGATACAGTTGGTGATGATCAGACCCACGAATACCGACAGCTGCTTAGCCACGTCATAGGCATAAGCTTGCAGTACCTGGTCAACCACGATCACCAGTGAAGCGATAATGGTCATCTGAACGATAATACGCACACTGCTTGGAATGTGGTTACGTATCATAGAGATGAACAAGTTAGACAAGGCCGTTACGGCAGTCAGAGCTATGGTCATTACCAAAGCAGTTTCCATCTTACTGGTTACCGCCAGGGCACTACATACACCCAGGATCTGCAACGCAATCGGGTTGTTACTAATGATAGGTCCAGTCAGAACCTGTTTAAGTTCTTTTGCGTCAGCCATTAGCTCAGTCCTCCGTTGCGCGCCTTCTCAAGAAAACGTGCAAAACCTTCTTTACCCAACCAGAAATCCAGTGAGTGCTGTACACCGTTACTGGTCAGTGTTGCACCCGATAGTGCGTCAACACCGTGAACGCTCTCTGCAACGGCAGGGTTCTTAGTCACTTTGATAGCCAGGTTGCCTTGGTCATCATAAAGCTTCTTACCCTTCCACTTGGCGATCCACTTAGGATTCTGTACTTCACCACCTAGGCCCGGAGTTTCACCCGAACCGGTAAAGTCGTAGTAAACCAAGCTGCGAACTGTGTTCAGGTCAGACTCAACGGCCAGGAAGGCGTACATGGTTGACCATAGGCCGTAACCTTTAACCGGAATGATCACTGTCTGTAGTGTGCCAGCGTCATCACGTACCAGGTAAACCACGCCCTTGTTCGCCACACGCTTAACTGAAGCGATGTCGTGCTCAGGCTTGAAAGAGGTCTCTAGGGTGCGAGCCGCTTTCTCTGTGTCGAATGTGTCGGCGTTGCCTTCAACCCAGTCACCAGACTTAAGGTCAACCAGCTTAGCTTCAACATACTTGTCGTAAGTCTCAAGGATCTTAGCCTTGCTGACTTCACCAGACTTAGTGTCTACCAGGCCAGCGGCTTCAAGAATGTACTTTTGCTTATCAAGCAATTTGTTTTCTTGTTGAGTTGGCTTAAGCAGTACGGCCGCAGTAGAAACGAATACCGAACAGATAAAACATAATCCAACAACAACAAACAGCGTTCTACCGAACGAATCTTTATTACTAGCCACGAGCAATCCTCCGCTTGATATTCGCTTGAACCACGAAGTGGTCGAATAGCGGCGCAAATAGGTTGGCAAACAGAATGGCCAACATCATACCTTCTGGGAAAGCAGGGTTAATGACACGGATGAATACGGCCATAGCACCAATCAAAATACCGTACGCCCACTTCGCTTGGTTGGTGAAAGACGCAGAAACTGGGTCAGTCGCCATGAACATCATACCGAAGGCAAAGCCACCCAGTACCATGTGCCAGTACCAAGGCATCGCAAACATAGGGTTGGTATCGCTACCGATAGCGTTAAGCAGCAGAGAGACGGCAATCATACCGACCATCACACCACCAACGATGCGCCATGACGCGATACGGGTATAGATGATGACCAGACCACCTAGCAGAATCGCCAGCGTAGACACTTCACCAACAGAACCTGGAATGAAACCTAGGAAGGCGTCCCACCAAGCTTGGTTAAAGCCATAGTCCAGAGTGCCCTGTGCCGCTTGGCTCAGCGCCGTCGCACCAGAGAAACCGTCAGCAACCACCCAAGTGGTGTCGCCTGACATGTTTAGCGGGTAAGCGAAGAACAGGAAGGCACGGCCAGCCAGTGCTGGGTTAAGGAAGTTACGTCCGGTACCACCGAAGATCTCTTTCGCCACGACCACACCGAAGGTGATACCCAGCGCCACCATCCATAGCGGAATGGTTGCCGGCAGTGTCAGGGCAAACAGGATAGAGGTAACGAAGAAACCTTCGTTAACTTCGTGGCCACGTACCGTAGCAAATAGGACTTCCCAGATACCACCCACGGCGAAGGTCACCGCGTAGATAGGCAGGAACCAACAGGCGCCGTACCACATCAGAGCAGCAACACCCGAGTCAGCCGTCAGCTCAGTACCGAACAGGCCAAACAATGCAGTTTGCCAGGTATCCGGCGTCGCAAAACCAGCCAGCAAGGCATCTTGTGCCTGAAGACCCACGTTATACATACCCACGAACATCGCAGGGAATGCACAGGCCCAAACCGTAATCATCATACGCTTCAGGTCTAAGTTATCACGCACATGGGTACGACCCTTGTTTACGTGACCTGGGGTATAAAATACCGTGTATGCCGCTTCGAACAGCGCATACCATTTCTCGTATTTCCCGCCCTTTTCGAACTGGGGTTCAATACTTTTGAAAAACTGTTTCAAGCCCATTAGCCTTCCCTCACAATCGTATCTAGGCAGTCGCGTAGGTACGACGCGTAGTCATACTTACCAGGACATACGAAAGTACATAGTGCCAAATCTTCTTCGTCTAACTCTAACGCGCCTAAGGCAGCTGCGCCGTCGGTATCGCCTGACACCAGGTCACGCAATAACATGGTAGGAAGAATGTCGAGAGGCATAACACGCTCATAGTTGCCGATAGGCACCATGGCACGGTCAGAGCCCCCTGTGCTGGTCGTCATGTTAAACAGACGAGACGGTGACAGGTGACCCAGGAAAGCGCGCGTGATAGAGAACTTGTTGGCACCAGGCATGGCCCAGCCGATAAATTCTTGTTCGCGGCCTTCTTCAAGCAGAGAAACCTGGTTGAAGAAACGTCCCAAGTAGGCTTGTGGGCCAGTGGCTGTCTTACCAGAAAGCACAGAACCTGCGATAACGCGTACATCGCCTTGGGCAGTTTCACCGGCAGTTAGCTCGGCAATAGAGGCGCCACTGTGTGTGCGTACGAGTCTAGGCTTAAGGGCTTTAGGACCCGCAATCGCTACCACGCGCTGAGTGTTTAGCTCACCAGTAGTAAATAGTTGACCGATTGCGATCACATCTTGATAGCCAACATGCCAAACGGTGCGTTTAGCCGATGCAGGCAGAACAAAATGGATATGAGTGCCAGCAAGACCCGCAGGGTGCGGACCGGCAAACTCTTCGACTTGTGCGTTGGCCGCAGGAATATCGGCTCCTGGCGCCTTACACAGATACACCTTACCTTCTGTCAATCGTGCAAGGACTCTTAAGCCATTGGCAAAGTCTTCCTTGTGCTCGTTAATGATAACGGCAGGATCGGCAGCAAGCGGTTGGGTGTCGATAGCGGTCACAAAAATACCGGCAGGCGTTGAGTCAACTGCTGGTGCTTTGCTGAAAGGACGCGTGCGCAATGCAGGCCACATACCTGATTCGATCAGGTTGTCGCGTACGAGTTGCGGCTCTAGGGTGTCTAACGCTGCGGCATCGTACTTAGCGAAAGAAACGCTGTCGTCTCCCTCTACTTCGATGACGACAGACTGAAGAACACGCTGGGCGCCCCGGTTAATTTCTGAGATGGTGCCACTGGCTAAAGCAGTATATTTAACGCCAGGATTCTTTTTGTCTTCAAAAATCACCTGACCTTTCTGCACTTTATCACCCACTTTGATCTTCATCGTGGGGCGCAGGCCAATATACTCTTCACCCAAAGTAGCTACGTGTTTAATGGCTGGGCCATTATGGATAACTTGCTCTGGTCCGCCTGTTATAGGCAGGTCCAATCCTTTCTTTATTGTAATCATATCCACAAGCACTACGTTTATGAAGGAAAGATAATGCGTCGCGTTCCTGCTAAATGAGATAGATTTCAAACATCAGCTATCGCATTGAGCTAGCGCAGATTTATTACAGAAATGCGATCGCAATCACGCTGGTCGGGCGCATTTTACCGTAAATAATTGCTTATCGCCATGAAAAATACGGGTGTTTTAAAAGGGATGCGGGGATTTTTAAGGTGAGGAGTAGATCACAGTTCGAGAGATTTTTATGATTTAGGTAAACGGAAATTAATTTAGCCCCCTGTCCTAGCAGGGTTATATGGATTTGCGAAGCAAAATCGCCCCCTAAAACGTGCTTTTTTTCACCTCTTTTTAACGCATAAAAAATCGGCGAAAAGCCGGACTGTTCGACTAAAGTTTAACCACCTCATAAGCCAAACTCAGGCAGAAGTCGGCGTCTATTTGAGCATCACGAGCCAGATGCACACTGCCACCGACCGCTAAAAAGAAGATACAGATAGCCAAAAAGCAGCCTAAGCTGCTTTTTATGACATTTTCCAGTCAGATTAGTACTCAGATTAGTACTCAGATTGCCACTCTGATGACGTCTAATTCCGAGGCGAAGTTACAGACCCTTTAGGATCTCATCGCTGAGTTTCAGGTCGTCGTTGCGATTCACATTCACCCCGGCGGCGATGATGTTCTTGGCGATCTCCTTGGCCTGCTCCAAAGAGTGCATCTCATAGGTGCCACACTGGTATTCGTTCAGCTCAGGGATCTCAGACTGCTGCTTGACCTTGAGCACATCTTCCATGGCGGCCAACCAACACTCGGCCACTTCGGCCTCCTTCGGCGTGCCGATGAGGCTCATGTAGAAACCGGTGCGACAACCCATGGGCGAGATATCGATGATCTCGACACGATCGCTGTTGAGATGGTCACGCATAAAGCCGGCAAAGAGATGCTCCAGGGTATGAATGCCGCGCTCGCTCAGGATCTCCTTGTTGGGCACGCAAAAACGCAGATCGAAGACGGTAATGGTATCGCCCTTGGGGGTGGTCATCGTCTTGGCGACGCGAACGGCAGGGGCGTTCATGCGGGTATGATCTACGGTGAAGCTATCGAGTAACGGCATTATTATTCTCCCAAAATGGTGATGCTCAAACTATCTACTTGCCAACATACTGAGCACCAGTATGGCGTGCGGTGGCAGGGCTTTCCCTCGCTCCGCGATAGACCTACACAATATGCGGTAGGTACCGGGGAAAGTAAAGTGAACTTAGCTCAAGGCCTTAATACCAAAAAACCACAGCGGCGGTTACCCACTGTGGTCTTTGTATGGCGCAATCGTATGGGTCATTAGGGCCGATTGCTAGGGTTGAGCCCTTACACCTTTAGCCGTTACGCTTTTAGCCCTTACATTTGGGCGAGTTAGGCACCTGCACCTCTTGGTCCCACTCTTCGGGCGTAAAGGTGTGCATAGACAGGGCATGCAGCCCGGCGTCGAACTGCGCCTTGAGCGCCTCGTTGACTGCTCGATGACGACCGATGAGACGCTGGCCCTCGAATACGGCGCTGGCGACGATCACCTTAAAATGGGTCTCTGAATTTGGCGGCACATGGTGGTTGTCGCTCTCGTTGATCACCTCAAGATGCACAGGGGCTAAGACTTGGGTGAGCGTATCGATTATCTGCTGTTTTACTGACATGGCTATCGTCTCTATCGAATAGAAAACTTAAGTGGCCGCAGAGTACTGTGAGTGGCAACAAAGATCAACTCTCCATCACCCAGACTCCGCAGGCGATCACTTAACCCACAGCCCTTGCCTCTAGCTTAGGTCAGGCTGACTCTGGCATCTTGGGAGACGTTTTCCAACAGCTCGATAATGCTGTCGCCGCTGATCTCATCGGGCACGGAAACGGCCAACTTGGCAGAGAATACCGTCTGTCCCAGGGTAGAGACATGGACCCGGTTGCACTCCATCTGCTCCACCTCGAGATCCAGGTTAGAGAGGATATCGACGATCTCCCGCGTCAGCCCCGGCCTGTCTGAGCAGTCCACATTAAATCTCAGGCTGCGGGTGTGTTCGCTCAATACCTCGGCCATGTCGCTGAAGCTAAAGACAAGTTCGGGGAACTGCTGCACAAAATCGGCCTGCAGTGAGGCGACCTTATCCCCGGCGATCGCTACCTTCATCAAGGCGGCAAACCAGGCATCCATCTTGATCACCTTGCTGCTTAACCACTCGCCACCCGCCTCGCGGGTCAGATTAGCCATCGCCTTCACCACCCCAGGGGTGACAATACCCGTTACCGTGGTCACGAACATCTTATTCATAAGCAACTCCTTCTGGTGGTGATAGGGTCACACAGACATTGTGCGACACACCTGCTCACGATGAGAATAAAACTTTCATCCCTGCAAAGGTGAGAGCTAGCTTACACTTCCCGCCTCGGCGCGATCACTTTACCCCTGATGAAAGTGTGGAATTAAATGCCGATAGGTCAAGTTTAGCCTAGGCTGGGTTACCTTGGCTCGTTTGGGCAGCGCATGTTGCCAGCTCGACTGCATGGGCCAGTGCATGATCAGCAGATCGCCGCTATTGAGCATCAGCTCGACCTTGGTGTTACTCTGAGTATGACGCAGAAAGAAAGAGCGACTGGCCCCGAGTGTCACTGAGGCGATATCCGAACCCGGGACGATCTCGGCCTCATCATCGCTGTGCCAGCCCATGGTATCGCCGCCGTCACGATAATGGTTGACCAGCACGCCATTGCTTACCAGGCCAAAGTCGCGCTGCAGTTTCTGCCGCAGGCGCAGGGCATACTTGGGCCAGGGCTCGGCGCGAATGAAGAGGCCGGAATAGAGATAATCGCAGCCATCGTCGCCAAACCATACCTGACGTCTGGGGATGGGATGGGTGCGGCCAAAGAGAGTGATCTCTGGTCGGCTGAAGGGATAATGCTCGGCCTCATCAAGCAAGGCGCCTTGCTGGGCCTGATTGAGATACCCAGGGATCAGGGTAATAGTCGGCCTAGGAGTCGGTTGATTGTCAGCCCCTACATCTTTGGCCTCGTCGCCAATATCTTCAAACCCAAACCCTTGCTGTTGCATCTGTCGCTTCCTACTCGCCTAGTCACCTAACTCACACATCGCCAGGCATATACCTCGCGGAGCAAATCTGCGATAATCGCCGCCCCAATTTTCAAAGTAGCAGCCTAGCCATGACAACTCAATTCTCCGTTGCCGATATCGAGCTGAGTCTCTCCCGTTATCCCGCCAATCAGGTCTCTAACCTGCAGGCCTGGGACGCGGCGGACGAGCACCTGATAAAACACCTAAAGGAGATTGAGCAGAAGGCTGATAACACCGCCGTCATCAACGACAGCTTCGGCGCCCTGTGCGCCGCCCTCACGGCCCAGGCGGCCGACTGGCCTATCTGGGTCGAGACAGATGCTAAGACGAGTCAGCTAGGCACACTGCAAAACTTCCACGCTAATCGGCTAAGCGATAGCAAGCTCACCTGGCTCAACAGCCGCGAGCTGCCGCCCCAAGGCATAAACTTGGTGCTGATGAAGCTGCCGAAAAATCTCAACTACTTTATCCACCAGCTGCAGCGCCTGTCTCAGTCGCTAGCGCCCAACACCCCTGTGTATATTGGCGCCAAGGCCAAGTCGATCAATAAGGCGCTGCTGGAGACCATCGCCAAGCATCTGGGGCCTGCCAGCGCCAGCCTGGCTTGGAAGAAGACCCGGGTGATCACCTGTATCGCCGACGGTAAACCAAGGCCCTTGCCGAGCGAGGTGACCTGGCCGGTGAAGGAGTTTAACCTCAGCATCAGCAACCTCAGCAATGTCTTCGCCGCCAACAAGCTGGATATCGGCGCCCGCATCATGCTGGACAATCTGCCTGAAGGCCAGTTCGACACCATAGTGGATCTCGGCTGCGGCAACGGCATCCTGGGGCTGCGGGCCAAGCAGTGTTATCCGAACGCTGAGGTTCATTTCGTGGATGACTCAGAGATGGCCATCACCTCGGCGAGACAAAACTGGCAGGCGAACAAGCTCGATAATCCTGAGCAGCCACAAACTCAAGGCCACTTTCACTGGGACGACTGCCTGACCCACCTGGGTGATGAGGTGAAACCGGATCTGGTGCTCTGTAATCCTCCCTTTCATCAGGGCGAGGCTATTACAGATCATATCGCCTGGCAGATGTTTTTAGACGCCTTCCACCAGCTCAGGCCTGGCGGCATGTTGCAGGTGGTGGGCAATCGTCATCTGGGTTACCACGTCAAGCTCAAGCGGATCTTTAAGAACTGCGAAACAGCCGCCTCTAACGGCAAGTTTGTGATCTTGCGGGCCATCAAGTCAGCGAAAGAGCCGGTAAAACCGGTTAAAGATGTGAACGAGCCAGACCACCAAAGCTGATGGTTCGGCCAGCAGGCCGAATCTGACCAACTAGTCACTTGACCAGCGCGTAACTTAACTTGCGGACACAAAAAACAGGGCCTGGGCCCTGTTTTTTTTATGAGTGAAGCTTAGCGGTTAGTCAGACACTACTTCCCTCTAGATCACCAAGCGATTCTTTTATTAACCTTGCTTTTATTAACCTTGCTTTTATGAGGCAAGCTTACGCTCGGGCTCGGCATCAGCAATCTCATCTTGCGGCTCGGGCGCCGCCGGCGGCGCAAACATCAGGGCAAGGCGCTGCTTAAAGCTTAGCCCAGGCGCGAAGGCCTCGCTAAACATCGCCTTCCACTCGCTAAAGGTAACCACCAGCGGGTTAAAGCTGTTCACCGGCTTAGTGATGCCGTACTCCACCGTCTCCTCTTCCTTTACATAGGTGCCAAACAGGCGATCCCAGATGATCAGCACGCCGGCGTAGTTCTTATCTATATATTGGGGATTGCGTCCATGATGCACCCTATGGTGGGACGGGGTGTTAAACAGCCACTCCAGGGGCCCAAGGGTCTTGATCGCCTGGGTATGGACGAAAAACTGCAGTCCTAAGTTAAGCAGCACGACAAACACCACCCAGTTAGGATCGAAGCCGACCACCACCAGTGGCAGCCAGAAGATCCACATGCCGGCAAAGGGGTACATCAGGCTCTGCCGAAAAGCGGTGCTGAAGTTCATGCGCTCCGAGCTGTGGTGCGCCACGTGGGCCGCCCACATCCAGCGCACCCTGTGGCTGGCGCGGTGGAACCAGTAGTAGCAAAAGTCCTGGGCGATGATAAGCGCGATAAAGCTGCCCAGTCCCATCTGAATATCCAGCAGACGCCAGTCGAACGCCCACAGATAAAGCTTGGCGATCAATAGCCCGGTGAGAATATCCACTCCCTGATGCAGGCCCGCCAGGGTAAAGTTACACAGCACCTCGGGCAGATAATAGCGGGCATTATCGGGCAGGCGACCGCGACGATCTCCCAGATACCACTCGGCCAGGATACAGACAAAAAACAGCGGCGCCAGCACCAGTAACAGCACCTCGGGGTGCGCGATGAGTGAATTAAAATCCATCTAATTATTCCTTTATATTCCCTAAGTTACTTCCTAAGGTATTTCCTAAGTTATTTCCTAAGCACGCCCTACCAGCGGGCAAAGTCCCTACCAGCGTGCAAAGTGATCTTCGGTTAAGCCAAGCAGATTATCTATGTGGTGAGTACGCCCAAGGCCGTCGCGGATCTCGCCGTCGAAATAGCCCAGATACTGCCTGAAGTTGCTCTTCAGCAGCCAGAGATTGAGCTTCTCCTGGCGGCGATTCAGCGGGCGGAAGTTGAGCACCACCCGGCCGTCCTGGGAGCTTATCTGCCAGCTGGCATCGTCATGTTCTTGGGGCGCGCGGCTAAAGGCAAAATGCACCGGTCCCAGCAGATGACGCTCGCCATTGACCCAAAATACATTCTCGTTGCAGCCGGTCTCATTCACCCCCGCCGCCAGGTTTAGGCCGAGCAAATCATCCCCCTGATAGCCATTGATACTGGCCCAGCGCCAGCTGGTCTCACGGCGCATATAACCGGCGGAAAAATCATAGCCCGCCAGGGCACGGTTGAGGGGCTGTGGCTCATGATGAATGGTGAGGCCGCCGCCTACCTTGAGGCCGTTGTGCTTCTGGGTATAGGTCCAGCCGCTATAGCCTGTCGGGTTGCACATGGCCATGGGCAGGCTAAGGGGCATAGGCGTGAGTACCAACTCGGCCTTGATCTGCGCCGTGTCGACATTAAGCTGCCATATTCCGTCGGCTATCTCTATGGTCACCTTCCCTTTGCCGCTGGCAAGCTGCGCCCGGCCATTCCAGGGGGAGTCTGCCAGCTGGCAGCCCATGGCCAGGGGCTTGAGCCAGGTGGTTTCCACCAGCTGATTGGCCTTGATGTCATAAAGGTAACAGAAACCTGTGCCTGCGTAGCGGATATCGGCGATGGCGACCCCAATCACGTACCTTGGTGTCACCACAGAGACAAACTGAAACTGCTTGAAATGAAAATGCCGAGCGAGATGACTGGCGGGCCTGTCCATCACATTGGTATAGCGAAAGTGCTCCAGGCCAAAGGATTTGATCGGGCCATCGAAGTGACCATATTGCACCTGGCCCGAGTTTGAGATCAGGCTATCCGGCGCCCCCAGGGTCTGCACCGCGCCGGATTGAATATCCATCTTCATTGCTTGTTATCTTTCTTATCTTTGTTATCTGGCTGACGGCCACTTGGCCGCGCCTTTTTAGTGGAATTTTTACTCTAACGCTTTCTGGTTTAAGTTAAAACCCCGGCGAGCAACAAAGCCTTAACAAACAGGTCGCCCACTGGCATCCAATGAGGATTCTGGTATGCTGATGCCACCTTTTTTACAGCATGATTTTCCGCTATGAAACGATTTATTCCCATCATCGCCTGTGCTGGCCTGCTGTTTGGCTGCGCCTCTCATACGCCGACCCATATGGCGCTCAATCCGCAGCTGCCTGCGATTGAATCTCAAGGGGTCCCGGCCAAGCCCATCGCCATCGAGATGATAGATACCCGCTCGGCAAACTTTATTGCCCGCTTTAATAATGAAGGGGATGCCGCCAGGCTGGTGAGCCCATCTGAGTCACCCCGTCGTCAGCTGGAGCAGGTGTTTCGCGACGGCTTTACCAAGGCGGGATATCGCATCGACCCAAGCTCGGTGAACCATATGCAGCTGCAACTGGAAAAGCTGCTGACCGACGTCAGCAACACTACCTTCGGCTATCAGGCGACCAACGATATCATCATCAATGTGATCGCCAGCAACGAAAGCAAGACCTTTACCAAGCGCTATACCGCCCGTAACCTGGTGTCGGGTCCCTTTAGCGCAGACTTTGCGACCCTGGAGCTGTCAGTCAACGATCTGCTCGGCGATCTGACGGCAAAGATCATCAACGACCCCGAACTCAATCAGTTCATCCAACAATAACTAAGATAAGGAAGTTCACATGAGAATCTGGCTTGGCGCCCTACTATTACTCGCTTTTTCCGGCCTGGCGCAGGCACTGGACATTCAGAGCGACACCATCTACCCCAAGGTCAAACTGGAAACCACCATGGGTAATATAGTGGTCGAGCTGGATCGTAAGCGTGCCCCGATCACGGTAGATAACTTTCTCACCTATGTGGTCAAGGGCCACTACGACAACACCCTGTTTCACCGCATCATCCCTGGCTTCGTGGTGCAGGGCGGCGGCCTCAATCCCAAGCTGGAAGAGAAGCCCTATGGCAAGCCTATCGTTAACGAGTCGGGCAATGGCCTGAGCAACGGCCTGGGCACGATCGCCATGGCCCGCGAAGACGATCCTCACTCGGCGACCGCCCAGTTCTACTTTAACGTCGGCGACAACAAGCGTCTGGATCCCTCTAAGCGTCGCTGGGGTTACGCCGTCTTCGGTGAAGTCACCGAGGGGATGGAAGTGCTGGAAGCCATGGCCGAAGTAGAGACGCAGATCAATACCAAGCTGGGCTGGCCCGACTTCCCGGTGCAGCCGATCATCCTCAAGAAGGCGACCCTGCTACCTAGGCAATAGATGGTGTCTGCTGGCTTGAAAAACCTATAAGGCTTTGCATTCATTCAAAATTAATGGCACTTTAATTCAAGATTGATGTTTCTTTCATTAAAGTGCCATAAATCAGAACATTAAATTTTTTATCTCAGACAACTGGCGTTCAATCCACTGGCTATACTTAGGCCTGTAGTAGCAAGGAGGCGGACGATGACACCCAATGAGTTCATCGATAATAAAGCGCCCCAGCTGGCTCAATATGGAAAAGCGTTTTTAAATAATCAACTCGATTTCAATGAGATCCAGCTTTACTTATGGGACACCCTTGAAGAGTGGGCACAGTTCAATCATCAGGGTGATGCGCAAACCGATATCGAGCGAGTGTTTTGGCACTTGATACACGCCTTCGACAGGTGGCCCGACTGGACCATACGGGGCAATCAGTTCTTGCGAAAGCAGATAGACGATTGCTGCGATTTTCTCAGTCTCGGTGGCACCTGCCCAAGTTGTTGTGTCGGTACCAGGCCAAGCTCAATGTCATAGCGACTATCTTTATTAAGATAAGTCGAAAAAAAGCCAAGCTCAGTCTTTCGGGACTGGGCTTTTTTCATGACGGATTTTTCACTTTTTATTTGCGGCGCCAGCGTTTAAGCTAACCCCACCTAGCCTGACAACGCCGACTGCTATTTTGATTGCATCCCGAGTTTCCCGATTGCGAGACGCCCTCACCATCTATTTTCACAAGCGGGTATTGATCCTGCTGTTTCTCGGCTTTTCCGCCGGCCTCCCCTTGATGCTGGTGTTCTCCACCCTCTCCTTCTGGCTGCGGGAAGCAGGCATAGATCGCACCGCCATCGGCTACTTCAGCTGGATAGCCCTCGCCTATGGCTTTAAGTGGGCCTGGTCGCCTTTGGTGGATCGCATGTCGCTGCCCCTCTTCACGCAAATATTAGGACGACGCCGCGGCTGGATGCTCTTCGCCCAAATGCTGTTGGTGGTCGCCATCTTAGGCATGAGCCAGAGTGACCCCCTGGCCGACCTGGAGCGCCTGGCGCTATTCGCCCTCATGGTCGCCTTTGCCTCGGCCACCCAAGATATTGTGATCGATGCCTTTCGTATCGAATCAGCGCCGCAGAAGATGCAGGCCGCCCTCGCCGCCGCCTATCAGGTGGGCTATCGTAGCGCCATGATTGTCGCCACCGCCGGCGCCCTGACCATTGCCGCCTGGGTCGACCCCAATAGCGAGAGCTATGATCTTGCCTCCTGGCAAACTGCCTACCTAGTCATGGCGGGCCTGATGTTTATCGGTATTTTCACCACACTATTGAGCCCCGAGCCCAAGGTCGAGGCCAAGGAGGCGGACCAGATAGAATCAGACCTGAAGCATAGCCTATCTGAGCGCTACCCCAGGCCCGTGGCCGCCGCAGCCTCTTGGCTCTATACCGCCAGCATACTGCCCTTCATCGATTTCTTTAAGCGTTACGGCCGCAGCGCCATACTGATCCTGCTACTGATCTCCTGCTACCGGATCTCGGACATCGTCATGGGGATCATGGCCAACGTCTTCTATGTGGACATGGGCTTCTCTAAGACGGAGATAGCCACCCTCAGTAAGGTGTATGGCTTAATCATGACCCTGGTGGGCGCTGGCGCCGGCGGCATGCTGCTGGCCCGCTACGGCACCATGAAGATCCTCTTCTTAGGCGCCTTCATGGTGGCAGTCACCAACCTGCTCTTCGCCTATCAGGCGATGATCGGCTACAACCTAGAGCTATTGACTGTGGTGATCTCCATAGACAACTTCAGCGCCGGCGTCGCCACCGCCGCCTTTATCGCCTATCTCTCCAGCCTGACCAGCAGTGGCTACAGCGCGACTCAGTATGCCCTGCTCTCCTCCATCATGCTGCTGTTTCCCAAGTTTGTGGCGGGCTTCTCGGGCCAATATATCGATGCCTACGGCTATGTGAACTTCTTCGTCGCCGCCAGCGTCATCGGCTTCCCTGTGCTGGGGCTGATTGTCTTGGTGCAGAAATACGCCCCCCATCCCAACGGCGACGAGCAGGCCGAGTCTCTGGACTCACCTAATGGCCAGCAGGCGAGAGACCAGTAGGCAAGAGGCTAGCACCCAAAGCTCACTCGTCTCGATAACAGGCAATAAAAAGCCCCGCTCATCGGCGGGGCTTTTTATTCAAATCTTAACGCTTCTTAAATTGAAGCAGGCGAGATTTAGTCTCTGAAGTTATTGAACTGGAACGGCTGGCCCAGATCCGATTCTCGGGCAATCGCCATCACCGCCTGAAGATCGTCACGCTTCTTGCCAGTCACTCGAATCGAGTCGCCCTGAATGGCGGCCTGCACCTTAAGCTTGCTGTCTTTAATCAGCTTCACCAGCTTCTTGGCCACCAGGCTGTCGATCCCCTCTTTAAAGGTCACCTTGAGCGAGAAGGTCTTGCCACTGTGAATCGCTTTCTCGGCAACATCCATAGAGGCTGGGTCCACGTTACGCTTGCTCAATTGATTGCGCAGCATGTCGACCATCTGCTGGCACTGGAAATCAGACTCAGATGACAGAGTCACCTGATGATCTTTATAGGAGACTTCGCTCTCGACACCGCGAAAATCGAAACGGCTATCCAGTTCGCGGCGCGTATTGTCTACCGCGTTACGCAGTTCAACTTCGTTTACTTCCGATACGATATCCATCGAAGGCATATTTATCATCCTCTATTTAGGGCCTGTTGATCTTTGCTGTTTGTTTTTGCAGCAGTTTGCAGGTGATTTATACAAGGTAGAGCCTGTGTCGTGTAGTATCCTACACAAACTGGCGATAACGCCGTAGAAATGGCCTACAAACGCTTCCCAACGGGTTCATCTAAACGCGTGCTGCAATTCACATAGAGTAACTATGCTTCATAGCTCTCGCCTCGCGCAAAACGCGTTTAGAATGAACAAAAATTAAACTTAGAAGTTCAACAGGCCCTAACCACTTTATCTGCCCGCTAGTTTACCCGCTCGGGCCTGTGAGCGCCAAAAATTCTTAATATTACAACAGGCGTTTCTTAATGACTTTAAGATGACATTTTCCTATGATTGGGCAAAACCACTTAACCTAAACGACCCGTGAATTCTCGAAAAACCTTTTTTAAGATAGCGCTTCTTCTTGCCATCATAGTGATCAGTTACCTGGTATTCTCCCGCCCTAACTACCCACAAGTGATCCCGCACATGGATAAGCTTGGCCATCTGGGCAGCTTCTTCTGTCTGGCGCTATTGACCCATCTCGCCTTCGAGCCTAAGTGGTACAGCCTGGCAGGCATACTGGCCGGCTATGCCCTCTTTATCGAACTGGTGCAGTCGCGCCTGCCCTATCGCAGCGCCTCCAGCGCCGATTTCATCGCCGACATGGTGGGTGTGTTGCTGTTCTACTTCGGCCTCTGGCTCTACCGCCGCTATATTAAGGCCGCCGTGATCGGTAAAACCCGGGCTAAGACCCAGTCATGACGACAAGTGATATGACTCATACGGGTAAGATAGTGATCCTGGGCGCCGGCGCCATAGGTCAGCTGATCTTCCACCAGCTATCAGCCTATGGACTCTCGCCCGCGCTGCTGGGTAGAGACGCAAGCGCGGATAGCCAGACGCTGGAATTCACCAATCTCGAAGGCGAGACAATTAAACGCCAGGCGCAGTTTATCGACAAATCAATGCTGGCCAGCTGCGAGCTGCTTATCGTCTGCGTCAAGGCCTATCAGGTCGAGGCGGCCCTGCTACCATTATTAGATGCCCTCCCGACCGATGCCCACATACTCTTGCTGCACAATGGCCTGGGCCCACACCTTAGCGTGGCGCCCCATCTAGCAGGTCGCGGCCTAAGCCTTGGAACTACCTCCCAAGGCGCCCTGAAACTGGGGAGGTGGCAGATCAAACAAACCGGTGCCGGGCTGACCCAAGTTGGTCACGCTCAGGGACCGAGACTTGCGGACAATTTGCGCCAAGCGCTGCTCGGGGCGATCCACAACAGCGAGTGGTGCGAACCGATTCTGCCCATGCTGTGGCAAAAACTCGCCATCAATATCGCCATCAACCCACTGACCGCCATCAACGACTGCCGTAACGGCAAGCTAGCCGGTGCTGAATTCGAACCATGCATAGCTGCACTTGTCCAGGAGGTGGTTGCCGTGGCAAACGCCGATGGGATAGCACTGGAGCAAGCGCAGCTGACCGAGCGCGTCTATCAGGTGATCCAGCTTACCGCTAGCAACTACTCCTCCATGCATCAGGATATCCACCATGGCCGCCAGACGGAGATAGAGGCGATCACCGGCTACCTGCTGAGCCGCGCCGCCGAGCACGGCATAGCCACACCGGCCAACCAGGCCATCTACCACCAGCTAAAATCTCTCGAGCGGGGCGACTAACTCCGAGCATTAAGCGGTGCAATAACCGACTCTCTAGCCAGCTCTCTAACCAGCTATCTAGTCAGCTCTCTAACCAACTCTCGAGTAAGCTCTCTAACCAAGCATGGGCAGGACAATTTCTGCCCCACCTCGACATAAGCGTCTAGAATTATTCTTAAAAGGCGCGAGGCTCGAGGTGATAGATGAAACGAGAGCAGTGGAACTCTAGGGTAGGTTTTATTTTGGCGGCGGTCGGCTCGGCCATCGGTCTGGGCAACATCTGGCGGTTCCCCTACATGGCCTATGACAACGGCGGCGGCGCCTTCTTCATTCCCTACCTATTCGCCATGATCACCGCCGGCATCCCCTTTATGATCATGGAATTTAGCCTGGGCCATAAGATAAAGAAGACCTCACCACGCATCTTCGCCCAGCTGGGCCACACCCTCGGCTTCAGACTCGAATGGCTCGGCTGGTTTCAGGTGTTTATCGCCGCGGTGATCGCCGTCTATTATGTGGCCATCATAGGCTGGACCCTCTCCTATCTCGGTTTCTCCTTCAGTCAGGCCTGGGGGAATAACCCCAACGACTTCTTCTTCAATCATTATCTTAAACTCGGCAACAACTCCCCCTCTCACCTGGGCGAGTTTCAAATCGGCATAGCGATCGCCATGAGCATCGCCTGGCTGATGACCTTTATGGCTGTCTTTACCGGCGTCAAAGGCGGGATCGAACGCGCCAACAAGATCATGATGCCCATGCTGTTTATCATGGTGCTGGTCCTTATCGGCCGAATAATGTTTCTGCCCGGCGCCCTGTCGGGGCTCAACTATTTGTTCGAGCCCGACTTTAGCCGCCTGCTGGATGCCCAGGTCTGGTCCGCCGCCTACGGCCAGATCTTCTTCACCCTCAGCGTCGGCTTTGCCATCATGCTCGCCTACTCCAGCTACCTGCCCACCAAGGCGGACATCAACAACAACGCCTTCATGACGGTACTGATCAACTGCGGCTTCTCGATTCTGGCGGGGATTCTGATCTTCGGCGTGCTCGGCTATATGGCAGAGGAGCAGATGAAACCGCTGACCGAGGTAGTCAGCTCGGGCATAGGCCTGGCATTTGTCACCATACCCACGGCCATCAACCTGATGCCGGCGCCCTATATTCTCGGCCCCCTCTTCTTCATCGCCCTGGTGATTGCCGGACTGAGCTCTCACATCTCCATCATAGAGGCGGTGACCAGTGCGGTGATCGACAAGTTTCATGTGCGCCGCAAGCCCGCGGCCGTGCTGGTGTGTAGCCTGGGCTATCTGGTCTCCATGGCCTTTGCCACCAATGGTGGCCTGCTGCTGCTGGATCTGGTGGACTACTTTATTAACAACATCGCCCTACTGCTCAGCTGCCTGCTGGAACTGGTAATCATCACCTGGCTGCTCAAGGTGACTGTGATCCACCAGCATGCCAATGAAAATTCGGAGTTTAGGGTCGGCGGCTGGTTCGTGATCTGCCTGCGCTTCATCAGCCCGGCCATTCTGGCCACCATATTGGCGAAGAACCTCTATAACACCTTAGTTAACGGTTATGGCGACTACCCCATTGCCGATCAGCTCTTCTTAGGCTGGGGCCTGGTGGGCACCATGCTCTTCTTTGCCGTGCTGATCAACTTCACCAGCAAGTCGCCCGGCTATCCAGATCAACATCCGGGAGGTAAACCATGAGTCACAGCGCCCTTATCATGATGCTGTTTGCATTGACGCTGACCTGGGGCGGCGCCGCCTTGTGTATCGCCATCGCCATCAAGCGCAAACAAAAAGAGGAGGCCGACGATTAGCCGGCCTCCTCTTACTCATTTCACCAGAGTCAGTTCAAGCAGATCAGCCCAGCTGACCTATCTGCTGCAGGCTGAAGGCGGTCAGAGGGTCTATCTCCTTGACCAGCTCCTCAATCTTGATGATCGCCTCCAGCGACCCGCTGTCTTTGCGGTAGGAGAGATAGATGGGACGATTCCAGGGCTCTACCCCTTCCACCCGATAGAGCTGCTTAGATTGCAGAAACGGCTCGACGATCGACAGCGGCAGATAGGCCGCCCCCGCCTTATCCAGAATAAAGTCCAGCGCGATACGCCCCGTGGAGGTACGCAGATAAGGTGGCGGCATACGATAGTGACGCTCGGCGTGCTCCGAGGCAAAACGTGTGCCCCAATCCACATAGACATACTTGTCGCTCAGGGCTTCTGACTGATCGCAGGGGCGAGTCGAGACCAACACCAGGATAAGATCGGCCACCTGCTTACACACCAGCTCCTCCGACTTAAGCGGATCGAAGGCGAAGGCCATGTCTAGGGTGCGCTCCAGCAGGTTACGGTTGAGCTGCTCGCGACTCAGCGCCTCGGCCAGGAAGCCATAGCCACCGAAGGCATCGGTCACCTTACTCAAACAGTGCTGCAGATAGGCATCCCAAATATTGGGCGTCCCCGCCATGGTCAGCTGCAACGCCTTATGGTTGGTCAGCGCCAACTCGTTCTTCGCCTGCTCAAGGGTACTCACCATCACTTCGGCGTAGGGCACCAGACGCTCACCCGAGGTAGTGAGTTGAATGCTGTTGCGGTTACGCACAAACAGGGCGGAGTCGAAGAAGGACTCCAGCTGCTTAATACGGGCGCTCACGGCCGCCTGAGTGATATAGAGATTCTCCGCCGCGCGGCCGAAATGCCGGGTTCTGGCCACCTCTAAAAAGGTCTTAAATACTTTGACGTCCATTTTATTCTCTCGGTCAATTTCACCGAGAGAATAACAACTAATCCTAATGGTGACGATAAAAAAGTTTTGTTTCTCTTTTAACGACAAAAATCATAATTTCGCGATCGAAAAACCCTGTAGTTACAGCGTTGCTATCACAGTGAGAGGTTGTTATGTCAGAAGATTCATTTCGTTTTGGTCAAAAGCGTTTTTTTGATGACAAAAACTTTCCCCGCGGCTTCAGTAAGTCCGGAGAGTTCACCTTGTCTGAAGCTGAATTGTTGAGCCTATATGGCGACACTATGCAGGCCTTTGAAGCAGGCGATCTCGAGCCTGAAACTGCAGAGGAAAAACACTTTGTTAAGGTACTAAAACACCCCAACAAGGCTAATACCAAGCTTGAGCATGTATGGTTGAAATACACTAAGCTTACCCGCGAACCAAAAAAGTTCCACACCCTAAACAGCACGACTAATAAGCGTGTTGAACAGTATGAATATGTGGAATCTCCCCCAGAAGATGAGGTTGCTTAAAGAATGCACATCTGTTTTTTGATGTACCCGTGGGAGCGTATCGATCCTGAAACCGATACCACCCTGAGATTAGTTCATGAGTGCGCGCAGCGTGGTCATACCGTTGCCATCACCACGACCAGTGGGCTGACCATTCGTGACAGTAGCGTCTACGGGTTTTGTCAAATCATCAAGAAAGGGATGAAGATATCGGACAACATTCCCCGCTTTTACCGCTCCGCCGAATTTCATAAGGCGCGCCTGCCCATGGCCGGCTTCGACTGCATTTTTATGCGCGCCAATCCGCCGCTGGATAACCTGGCGCTTAACTTCCTGGATTCGGTAAAGGGCGACACCCTGATCATCAACGATCTCGAAGGGTTAAGAGTCGCTAACAACAAACTCTACACCGCCAGCATGAGCGGTGCGGCGAGCCAGTATATTCCTGCCACCCACGTGTCGAAGAACCGCGACTACCTGCAACGTGTGCTGGAAGAGAGCGAAAGCGATAAGATGATCCTCAAGCCGCTCAATGGCTTCGGCGGTCATGGCGTTATCGTGATCGAAAAGAGCGCCCGCCAAAACTTCAGCTCGCTGCTGGACTTCTATATCGGTACCGACGAGCAGAGCAACTATGTGATCCTGCAAGATTACATCGAAGGCGCCGAGGAAGGCGACAAGCGCATCCTGATGCTCAACGGCGAGCCTATTGGCGCCATGCGCCGCGTACCCGCCTCTGGCGAGTTCAGATCTAACGTCCATGCCGGCGGCAGCGTGGTTAGACACACAATCACACGTGAAGAGCGCGAGCTGTGCGCCGCCATCGGCCCTAAGCTGGTGCGCGACGGCCTCTACTTCACAGGTCTGGATGTGATCGGCAACAAGCTGGTCGAGGTTAACGTCCTCAGCCCGGGCGGCATCACGCGTATCAACAAGCTTAACCGCGTCCGCCTGCAGAAGCAGGTGATCGATTTCGCCGAAAACATCATCAACTCCAAAGAGCTATTGGTGCAACGTAAGAGTGCATATCGTCAAGCGGTAGAAAATGCAAATCTATAGTCTCGACCAGATGCTCTCCCTGATTAAACGCGGGGAGACATTCTCAGGCCAGCTGGCCTCCTCCGGCTGTGTGATCACCATCCAAGAGTATCTGCCCGTAGTGTGCACCGCGATTCACGCGGGGCACAACCTGCGCCCTGAGCTGATCAAATTATGTCAGCTGAGCGCCGAGGAGCGTTACTTCGAGGAAGATCCCTTCACCGACGAGGTGATCGCTTCCCAGCCTATTACCCTGGCGGGCAGCGACTCGCGCTTCGAGTATGATCTCAATCGTCCTAAGAGCCTGAGTACCTACTACAAGTCCGCCTGGATGAAGCAGGTGTGGCGCAAGCCGCTAAGCGCCAAGCAGCGCGCCATCAGCCATGCCAAACACCAGGATTTCTATCGACTCTACGAGGCCTTGATCGCCAAGTTAGAGAGCATGTTCGGCATGGTGATCGTGTTCGATCTGCACTCCTACAACTACAAGCGTATCGAGAAGACCACGCCCGTGTTTAACATAGGCACCTCGCAGATCGATATGGAGCGCTGGGGCAGCGTGGTCCACAAGTTCCAGCGTGAACTCAAGACCATCACTCTGCCCAACGTAGAGGTGGACGCCGAGTTGGACGTAGCCTTCGAGGGCCGCGGCTACCTGATCGCTCATACCAACGCCCGCTTCGACCGCACCTTAGTGCTGCCGACGGAGATCAAGAAGGTGTTCATGGATGAGTTGACCGGCGAGGTCTACCCCATAGTGCTGGACGATCTCAAGCTGGGACTGAAGAACGCCTTTAGCGCCACCAGCGCCTACTTCCAGCGTAAGCTCAATCGCCAGAGTAAGACCCGTAGCGCCGACATGCTCAGCAGCGCCATCGAGCCCGAGGTGCTGGAGATAGACGCCGCGCTGTTCCGCCTGGCACAGAAGGTCGACACGCTGAAGTATGTCAACCCGACCAACCTGGCGGCCGAGCGTCGACGCTTCATGAAGGCGCCGAGTCGTTTCAAGCCAAATTTTGCCTATCGTCAGCTGCCTATCGATGCCAACGAGTTCAAGTATCGCCTCTATCGTCTACCCATAGACAATATTGCCGACCCTGCGCTCAAGCAGCTCTACAAGGATATCGTTAACAAGCTGGGCGAGCAGATAGATCTCCTGACCAGCGTCGGTCAGGAAGGCTTCGTCTATAACTCGCTGCGTTACCATGGCCGCCCGGATAAGAGCGCCATCGCCAACGCCAAGTTCCTGCTGTACGCCAAGGAGATCCCCGAAGAGAGAGGGGAAAGCCTGGATGCCCATCAGGTGTGCGAGATGATGAAGCAGAGCGCCGAGCAGTGGCAGATGCGCTGTAAGATTGGCCTCAGCGGTGCCATCGTTGCCCGCGCCATGGTCAGCTCAAACCCGGCGCAGCTGGCGATCAGCACCCATGCCCAGTTCCACGAGAGCGAGGTGCAGCGCTTGATCCAGCATGAGCTTGGGGTGCATATGGCCACCACGCTCAATGCCAAGCAGCAGTCGCTCAAGGTGTTGCGTCTGGGGCTGCCCGGCTCGACCTATACCCAGGAAGGCCTGGCGATTTTGGCCGAGCTTAAGGCGGGCTTCATGGCCCACTCACGCCTCAACACCCTGGCGGCGCGCGTGCTGGCGGTAGACTCAATGCTCAAGGAGCAGGACTTCTATCTCACCTACAGCTATCTCATCGATGAGCTGGAGATGGACAAGGATGATGCCTTCATGACCACGGCCCGTGTCTATCGCGGCGGCGGCTTCACTAAGGATCACCTCTACCTGAGCGGCTTCCTGGATATGTTACACCTGTCTAAGACCCGTAGCCTGGACAACCTGCTCGTAGGTAAGACCAGCGTGCAATACCTGGATCTACTCGACGAGCTGGTGCAGCGCGACTGGCTGGTGCCGCCTAAGTACAACGTCATCCCGACCAGTAACTTAGAGGAAAGCCCTAGCCTCAACTACCTGATCGAGAGCCTGCGCAGTTAAGCAAACTCTTTCTCGGTCGCTCGTCATGGCGGCAAGGTTAATGCCTGCCGTCATGACGCTTACCTATCCTCTTCTCTCTTCTCTCTCAATGCTCAGTTTTCACGTCTCCATCTCCCGCTCTCATCCCCTGACAAGCAGTGTGAACAAGTACTACAACAACTGCAGCAAGAACCAGCCCAAAATAAGCAGAGTGTGAAGCAGCAAACTTTGCAAGCACTCGGATTTGACTTAGGCTAGAGCTTTCTCCCAAAGATGCACAATTCCATGCTAAAACATCTATTTCCCAGTAGCGCCAATGGCGCCCTACTCCTCTATGGCCTGCTGCTTACCTTGGTGCTTATCTCGGTTCACCTTATCGATCGCCAGCTGGCGGATCTGATGCACGCCCAGCAGCTGTCACACCCCGCACTAAAGCTTCTGAGTAAGACCCCTCTGTTACTGGAGTTTCTGGCAGGGCTGACTATCTTTGCCTGCATCAGCGAGCGCTTTCGCGCCAGGTTCCAGGCACTCGCCATTGAGCTGGGGCTCACCCTGGCGCTGGCCTTCTCGATTCGCTGGATCGCTAAGTTGCTCTTTGGCCGCACCTGGCCGGAGAGCTGGATAACCTTGGCTGATGGCCATAATCCCTCCTGGGTAGCCGATCGTATCGAGGCGTTTCATCCCTTTGCCCAGGGACTCGCCTATGATTCCTTCCCCTCGGGACATGCGCTGCTGACCTTCGCCCTCGCCTTCACCTTCTGGCGCCACACGCCTAAGCTGATGCCCCTCTGGCTTGGCTGCATGTTTGCCGTCATCACCGGGCAGTTGAGCCTCAACTATCACTATTTCGGGGATCTGCTGGCCGGCGCTAGCTTTGGTCTGCTAGCCAGCCAACTGGCGCTGACGCTACACAACTCCCTCAAGGGACGAATGGCAAGCTTGACCTAGGACAGGTGCGCAGCAACCTATGTAAAAAAAACGTTAAACCATCCTGTATTTATTGGTAAAAAAGGCGTAATTTTAAGGATGTCGCCGCATTTTATTCTACTATTGTCTAAGGCCTCAGCCTTAATTCGAGACGGAAAAAAACTATGAGAGAAGTTAATTTTCGCACCATAGACAAACTCTTCATCAAGATGTCTATTAACGATAAATTTTGGGTCATTGGAGCGCTGTTTTTCATCGCCATCACCTGCATCGGCGTCAGCCGCTATCAAGGCAGCATAGATGCCATAGAGCAAGCCTCGATGACGGCGCTGGAAAGTGAGCTATCGGGCATGGTACGCGCCCTGGAAACCAGCGGCCAGACCGATAAGTTTGCCAGCCTGAATATCCAGTCGAATGGCCAGGCAAGCTCAAGCCGCAACCAAGACAGCGTCACCGCCGTGGTGCGCAGCGCCGCGGGGCAAAACCTATCACTGACGCAGAATGTCGCCAGCCGCGAGCGTGATGCCAAACAATCGGCCCTCTACAGCCTACTGCTCACCTATCTCTGGTTACTGCCATTCGCCGTCCTGCTCTACTGGAACGCCACCTTCATCGGCGGCGCCCTCTGGGTGCTATGGACCACCACCAAGAATATCGCCAAGGGTGACCTCACCTCGCGCCTGGGCTTTCATCCGGGTCGTGACGAATTTGGCACCATAGGCTGCGCCCTGGACAACGCCATGGATACACTCACCGAGCTTGTCGTCACGGTGAAAGATAATGCCGAGACGCTGCATCACACCGCCAGCTCCTTCGCCTCGGAGAATCAGGAGAGCGAGCGCCAGATCGAGCAGCAATACCAATCCCTCGACTCGGTTGCCACCGCCATGGAGGAGATGACGGCCTCCGCCGGTGAGGTATCCAACATCTCCAACAGCTCGGTGGAGAAAGTAGAGCAAAACTCACAGTCTATCCGTCAGAGCTATGAGCGCGTGCAGAAGGCGATCAAGGATATCGAGCAGCTGTCGGGCTTTATCGAGCAGACCTCAGATTCGGTCAGCACCCTCAAGGTCAACGCCACCAAGATCAACGAAGTGATCACCACGATCAACGCCATCTCTGAGCAGACCAACCTGCTGGCCCTTAACGCCGCCATCGAAGCTGCCCGCGCCGGTGAGATGGGCCGTGGCTTCGCCGTGGTTGCCGACGAGGTGAGAACCCTGGCCAGCCGCACTCAGTCGGCCACGGTGGAAATTCAGGCGATGATCGAGAACCTGCAGCAAGAAACCAATAACATAGACAACATCACCCAGCGCACGGTCAAGCAGGCCGAATCCAGCCAGTCGCTGATAACTGAGATAGGCACAGACGTCAGCGCCATCAACGAGTCGTCGCAATCGGTTATCGACATGAGCTTCCAGATCGCCGCCTCCTCGGAGGAGCAGAGCGCCGTGGCCAACGATATCGCCTCCGAGCTGAGTGAGATACGCCAGCAGGCCAACGTGATCAAGGAGCTGGCCAACCAGTCCTCGATAGGCGTCAGCCAGCTGTCACAGGCCTCTGAGAGTCTGGGCAAGATCCTCGCCCGCTACCAGACAGCCTAAAACAGGCCTAAGACAGCATCATCCCCAGATGACCAAGATGACCGCGACTGCGATCAGCAGCAAGGCGGTCATCTCTTTGGGCTTCACCTTCTGCTTGAGATAACTCCCCGCCACGATTAGGGTAAAAAACACCTCAACCTGACCCAGGGTCTTCACGTAGGGCACTGCCTGCAAGGCCATGGCGCTGAACCAGCCGATGGAGCCCAGGCAGCTGGTCACGCTAATGGCCAGAGTCAACTTAGGCCGACGCCACAGGGCCGCCAGGGTCTGACGGTCCTGCAAGTAGAGAAACAGCAGCAAGATGACAGTTTGCACGCTTATCACCCAGAATAGCACCCAGGCGGCGCTGTGGGGAAAAGGCAGAGTCAGCACCAGGCTCGCCTCTCTGACCCAGAGCGAGGTGAGCGCAAAGGCACTGCCGCAGGCGAGTCCCAGCAGCAACACCTGAGGCGAGAGCCTGGCACCCCCAGTGCCCTTGCTCATCAGGAGCACGGCCACCGCGCCTATCACCACGCCGAGCCAACCCAGCAGGCTCAGTTGGGTGCCGAAAAACAGGGCGCCAAACACGGCGGCGACGATCGCCTCACTCTTGGCAAGGCCTGCGCCTATGGCGAAGTCTCTGAGCTGAAACAGCTTCACCATCAAGCCCGTGGCCACAATCTGCATCAGGGCGGCGCCGAGCACGAAACCCCAGAAGGATGTGGGAAACAGCTGCAGGCTCTCTTGCCCCGCTTGTTGCCCCACTTGTTGCAGATCAGGCGGCAGGAAGAGGTAAAGCGCGGCGAGATAACAGGCAGCGATCGGCCCGGCCCAGAGAAAACGCGCCAGCGTCACCCCGGCCACCTTGACATCACGACTCAGCTGACTCTGCAGGGCATTACGCCAGGACTGCATGAAAGCGGCGAGAAAGGTAAAGACAATCCACATAAGCGACTCTCACAAAAAGGGGCTAATAGCCTAACGCCTAACCGCCAGCCGGGCGAGTGAAAATACCTCATGGACAGTGAGCCGTGTGATTAAGCCTTAGGACGATGGCAAGCTAAAGCGCAGATACCAGAGGCAACTTAACGAACAACAAAAAGCCCCGCACAGGCGGGGCTTAAGCATTATGTCGACCTCGATTTACAGCAGTCTGAGTGAAGGCTAGCTTACTTGCTGGTATCGATTGGGTCGAACGATTTCACCAGATCGTCGATCGCCTTCATCTGGGTCAAATAGTTTTCCAGCTGATGCAGTGGCAAGGCACATGGGCCGTCACACTTGGCGTTGTCTGGATCCGGGTGCGCCTCGATAAACAGACCCGCCAGGCCAAGCGCCATGCCGCTACGGGCCAGCTCGGTGGCCTGGGCACGACGACCGCCAGCGCTATCGGCACGTCCGCCTGGACGCTGCAGGGCGTGGGTCGCATCGAAGATCACTGGGTAACCCGACTGCTTCATCTCATCCATGCCCAGCATGTCTACCACCAGGTTGTTGTAACCGAAGCAAGAGCCGCGCTCACACAGGATGATCTCGTCGTTACCCGCCTCATTAAACTTGGTGATGATATGACGCATCTCATGGGGCGCCAGGAACTGCGGCTTCTTCACGTTGATGATGGCGCCAGTCTTAGCCATGGCGACCACTAGATCCGTCTGACGTGCCAGGAAGGCGGGCAGCTGGATGATATCCACCACCTCGGCCACCGGCTGGCACTGGTAGGGCTCATGCACGTCGGTGATCAGCGGCAGGTTAAAGGTATCTTTAATCTCCTGGAAGATTTTCAGTCCCTCTTCCATGCCTGGGCCACGGTAAGAGTTCACCGATGAGCGGTTAGCCTTGTCGAACGATGCCTTAAACACATAAGGGATCCCCAGCTTCTGAGTAACTTCCGCATAGGTCTCTGCGATCTGCATGGCCAGGTCTCGCGACTCGAGCACATTCATGCCGCCAAACAGGACAAAAGGCTTGTCGTTTGCAATTTCAATGCTACCTAACTTTATGGTTTTATTACTCATCGCTACTTCTCTCTTAAGAAGCCGGGGCAAGCCCGGCAGGAATCAAATTCTTTATTGGGCCACGATCTGAAGTATCTGACCACACACCCACGCCATATAGGTGCCTACAGCATAGCCTAATACGGCCAGGAGTACACCGACAGGTGCCAGGGCCGGATGGAAGGCCGCGGCCACCACGGGCGCCGAGGCCGCGCCGCCGACGTTGGCCTGACTGCCCACCGCCATGTAAAACAGTGGCGCGCGTATCAGCTTGGCCACCAGCAACATGAAACCGGCGTGGACTATCATCCAGATGATGCCGATGGCGAAATACCAGAGGTTGGCCGGGTCAAACAGTTTGAACACATCCATATGCAGGCCGATCGTCGCCACCAGGATATAGAGGAACGCCGAGGCGACCTTAGAAGCCCCCGCCGCCTCAAGATGGCGCACAGGAGTGAAGGACATGGCCAGGCCTATGGTGGTTACCGTCACGATCAGCCAGAAGAACTTAGAGGTCAGGCTGTAATCGCGAGTCCAGGGATAGTTGGCCTCGAAGAAGGGGCCAAGGAAATCGGCGATCACATGGGCCAAGCCCGTGATACCAAAGCCCACGGCGACGATCATCATCAGATCTCGCAGGCTGGCGATACGGGCGTTTTCGGCGTGATACTTCTCAACCTTCTTTTTGAGGGTCTCAATGGCGCGGGTATCGGCGCCCGTCTTGGCATCGATCTCCTTGGCCTTAGAGGCCATAAACAGCAGCACCGCCATCCAGATGTTGGCCACGATCACATCGACCGTCACCATGATAGAGAAGATGTTGCCACCGGCCTCATAGATCTCCTTCATCGCCGCCTGGTTGGCGCCGCCGCCAATCCAGCTGCCGGCCAGGGTAGTCATACCGCGCCAGACCGCATCTGGGCCAGTCACTCCGAGGATCTCAGGGTTGAGGGTCGACACGATAAGTAAGGCAATTGGCCCCCCTATCACTATGCCGACGGTACCGGTTAAAAACATCACAATCGCCTTGGGGCCAAGGCTTAGGATCGCCTTAAGGTCGACACTTAAGATCAGCAGCACCAGACAGGCGGGTAACAGGTAACGGGAGGCGACAAAATAGAGGTTTGAGGTATCGCCATCCAGGATATTAAAGGAGTTGAGCAGCGAAGGCAGAAAGTAGCATAGCAGCAGCGCAGGAATAAAACGATAGAACTTCACCCAAAATGGGTGCTGGCTGCTATTGGTATAAAACACGAATCCTAAGATCACCGCCAACAGGCCCAGGCCCGTGGCATCATTGGTGACTAATGCCGTGGCGTCATTGCTGACTATCGCGGTACTGCTCATCTCATCTCCCTTTTATTTTGTATGGGTTATTTATTGTTGTAGTTATAGTGGTGGCCACTAAAGCCGATTGGCAATCGCGGCAATTTTCGCCCGGCGCCAGGCCTTCCTAGCCTCGACGCTAAGGGTTAATGATAGACCTCAACCTCGTCGTTGAGCTCTTTTAACTGTAATTTGACCAGTTCGGTTACCGGGTCGTGGGGACTGTTATCGACAAAGTGTCGCAGATCCGCCGCTGCGACGCTGATACAACCTAGCTGCTGGGCGATAAAGGCCCGCTCCCGGTTAAGATTCAGATCGTCTTGGTGCCACTGCAGCAATAAGTTACAGCACTCCATGGCGCTCTCAAACTTGCTCGCCAGAATGGCGCCGGCTTTGAGTTCATGCAGCATGCGTGACAGCAGGCGCTTGAGGCTCGCGGGCTTCAAATAACGCGGCTTAAAGGGCGCGCCATTGCCTAACTCGCCGCGCACCAACACATGCAGTTGATGACGAGTCAGAGATTGCCCGGTGAGCGGGTCGATATAGCGCACCTTATCGTCGATGCGACAGCTCAGTACTGTGGTGCCCGGCAACAGCAGCGGCTGCAATACCAAGTCCAGCTGCTTACCCAGCAGCATGAGCACGCTTGCCAGCGTGGTACTGTTCCCCTGCCGCGTGGTGATGCAGCTGGCGAGATCCGCCGCCTCGATACTGAAATAGGACTCTCGCGCACAGAAGCCGAGATCCTGATAGAACCATTGCAACAGCGCCTCAAGACGGGCTTCTCTGTCGACCAGATAGTGGCTAAGTACAGCGCCTGCCAGTTCAAACCAGGCCCACTTAGCCGCTTCCTTATCGGAAAATCCCAGGTGCTCGGAAATATCAAAGGCGCTCTCTGGAAGGGAGAGCGCCTCGTTTAAAATCAGGTTTGTCATTAGCTCATTAATATTGCTTGTTTAAACATGGCAATTTTCGCAGCGTACATCACCCAGGCCAACGCGCCCAGGGCGGCGAAGGTCTTGAAGAGTTTGTTACGGTTAGCCTTAAGCGAGATAGCCGCCAGGAAGATGTAAGCGATCACTGCGCCTATCTTCTCGGTCAACCAGGCATCCTGAAACGGATACTGCTTGATGATGAAGCATAAGGTTAGGCCGGAGAGCAGCAGGAAGGTATCGATCACATGGGGCGCAATCTTAACAAACTTCTTGTCCATGATGGCTGATTGTTTAAGATGCAGCACAAATCGTACGATAAAAAACAGCACACTCACGGCAATCAGGGTGAGGTGTATATGCTTAATAGCTGGGTATAAACTGTCCATTATATCTTCTTTCGTGGCTCGCAAAGGCGCTAGTGTACCCGATCAAAGGCCGGGGCACCAATATCATACTCTTGATTCTTAGCGATAATGCCGCCAGATAATTTTCAAACAGGAAACGTCACTTGAATACAGATAACAAAATTAACTTTACCCATGATGACTCCGATGAATTCGCCGACAGGGTGAAACAAAAAATCGCCGAGTTTAATTGGCAGCGTTGGGAGGTGAGCGAGCGCTTACCCCTAGGGCTTAAGCTGGAAAACGAGACGGGCGAGATGAACGCCGGCCTGTCGGCGCGCACCTTCGGTAACTGGCTGATGATAGATAACTTCTGGGTGAGCGAGTCGCTCAGAGGACAACAGATCGGCAGTCGGATGTTAGAAGAGGCCGAACGTATCGCCAGGGAGCGTGGCTGCATCTACGCCACCTTAGATACCCTTAACTTCCAGGCACGTCCCTTCTACGAGGCCAGAGGCTATCGACTGGAGTGGACTCAGGAGCAATACCCTAAGACGGGTTGCAAATACTTCATGACCAAGACGCTCTAAGCAATTAAATCTAAGCGAGCAAATCTAAGCGAGCAAATCTAAGCTAACCAAGCTTAGAGAATCAATTTTGACCGCCAGAGGCTTCTTCAATCAGTAGCGGCCTCTCTTTTCAGCGCTACTGGCCCTCTGCTTCTTTTAACGCCTTGGCCCGCTTTTCGGCCTCCTGCTGCATCAGGGCATTCATCTCCTTATCGAAGGTGGCGATTTCATCCGGGCGGGTCGGCACCTTAGGACCAGTGCCTTGAGTGGCCTCCAGGGCCGCCTCGGTCTGCTCGCTGAGCACGGGTTGCTTGGCGAGTTGCTGATAATACAAGAGGCCTATGATTAACAAGGCCAGTAACATAGCGATCATTTTCATGGTGTTTTCCTAAGACGCCAGGTCAGCCCTAGCCTACGACCTGTTGAGTATGGACTATCCTGGGAGGCATTAAAACAGAACGACAATATTACGAAAAGAAAACGCCACAGGCTCAGGCCCATGGCGTTTTAATGTCACGCTGTGAGGTGCTAACGTAGCACTTAAGCTAGCGAGTCAAACCACCTAGGCTAACTATCTCGGCCAGCGACCTAGGGTGCACCTGTCGTTGCTACCAAAATCGCGTACTGTAGCGACCGCCTCGTAACCCAGCTCGATCATCTTATCGCGCACCGTCAGGGCCTGGCCGAAACCATGCTCAAGCAGCAGATAGCCGCCGGGCGCCAGGTAGTCGCGCGCCGCCTCGGCGATGTAGAAGAGATCCGCATAGCCGTGTTCACCTGCGGTGAGCGCGCTATGGGGTTCGAAACGCACGTCCCCTTGGGACAGGTGCTCATCTTCCTCATCGATATAGGGTGGGTTGGAGACGATTAAGTTGAAGTCATAGCGATTGATGGCATCGAACCAGTCACTCTGCAACACCTCCACCTGAGGCAACTTTAGGTTGTCACGGTTGGCCTTGGCCAGGGCGACGGCCTCGAGCACCTTATCCACCGCTGTGATCTGCCAGTTACTACGCTCGAAGGCCAGCGACAGGGCGATAGCGCCGGTGCCAGTCCCCAGGTCCAGCACCTTAGCATTCTCCGCCAACGGCAGATTAAGGGCAGTCTCTACCAAAATCTCGGTATCCGGGCGCGGGATCAGCGTGGTGGGATTGACCATGAAGGGCAGCGACCAGAACTCCCGTTCGCCGACGATGTGAGCGATGGGGGTGCCTAACTCGCGGCGACCGACCATCTGCTTATACTCGGTCACCTGCTCGCTGGTCAGACGCTCATCTGGCCAGGTATAGAGATAACTGCGCTGCTTATGAATGATATGCAGCAGCATCACCTCGGCATCGAGCTTGGCACTGTCAGACACATCCTGGAGTCGAGTCGAGGCCCATTCGAGGGCCTGTGCTAACGTCTGGAACAAAGCTTATCCTTAATCACCTTGCGGCAATGATAGCAAGATTAACCTTCGGAAAGGGCTGCTAACATGTCGGCTTGGTTTTCCTGCATCAAGGGGCCGAGGATGGCATCGAGGTCGCCTTCCATCACTTCGCTGAGGCGATAGAGGGTCAAGTTGATTCTGTGCTCGCTCACACGTCCCTGGGGGAAGTTATAGGTACGCACACGCTCAGAACGGTCACCACTGGCCACCAGGTTACGACGTGTCGATTCCTCTTCGCTGCGGCGCTTCTCATCTTCCACCGCCTGAATACGGGCGGCCAAGACACTCATCGCCTGGGCGCGGTTTTTATGCTGCGAGCGCTGATCCTGACACTCCACCACGATACCCGAAGGAATATGGGTAATACGGATGGCAGAATCTGTCTTGTTAACGTGCTGACCACCGGCGCCCGAGGCGCGGAAGGTGTCGACCTTAAGGTCGGCAGGATTGATTTCGATCGCTTCGGCTTCTGGGATCTCAGGCATCACCACCACGGTACATGCCGAGGTATGCACACGTCCTTGAGATTCGGTTTCAGGCACGCGCTGTACGCGGTGTCCGCCCGACTCGAACTTGAGCTTGCCGTATACGCCATCGCCAGAGACTTTAACGATGATCTCTTTGAAGCCACCATGTTCGCCTTCGTTGGCGTTCATGATCTCCATCTGCCAGCGGTTTGCCTCGCAATAGCGACTGTACATGCGGAACAGATCACCGGCAAAGATAGCCGCCTCGTCACCACCGGCACCGGCGCGGATCTCGAGGAAGGCGTTGTTGTCATCTTTAGGATCTTTTGGCAGCAGCAGGATCTGCAGCTCGCCTTCCAAGACATCCAGGGTCGCCTTGGCTTCTTTAATCTCTTCTTGCGCCATCTCTTTCAGATCGGCGTCATCTTCGGCGAGCATCTCCTGCGCCGAGGCAAGATCTTCTTCTGCCTGACGGTAAGCCTTGAAGCTCTTTACCACGTCTTCGAGTTGAGAATACTCTTTGGACAGAGCGCGAAAACGCTCCTGATCGGCGATGATTTCCGCATCACTCAGCAGCGCCAAAACCTCTTCATTACGCTCAAGCAAGCCTTCGAGCTTGCGAATAACACTGTCCTTCATTACAACGCTAACCTTAGTCTTTATCTAGTCCGAGCGCTGCTCTTAATTGTCCTAAGCTATTGAGGTCACCGCGGCGACTCGCCTGGGTGAGCGCCTGGGTCGGGGCGTGGATCAACTTATTGGTCAACTTGTTCGCCAGTTCCAGTATTAGCTGCTCGCTATCACCACCCTGGGCCAACTTATTGATCGCTCGCTCGACCAACTCATCTCTTATTGCCATGCTCTGGCTTCGGTATTCACGGATGCTGTCGACCGACTCTAACGATCGAATCCACTCCATGAAATGATGAGATTCCTCTTCAACAATTAATTCAGCTTTCTCGGCCGCCTCACGTCGGGAGGCCATATTCTGTTCAATGATGCTTTGCAGATCGTCAACCGTGTATAAGAAGGCATCGTCCAGATCGGCAACTTCGGCCTCGATATCTCTAGGAACTGCTATATCAACCAATAACATAGGTTGATGACGACGCTGCTTAAGCGCTTTTTCTACCATGCCTTTACCCAGTATAGGTAATGGGCTGGCGGTAGAGGATATCACGATATCGGCCTTAGGGAGAAAATCTGGTATCTGTTCAAGCGTAATTGCCGTCGCACCGAACTCTTCACACATGGCTTCGGCGCGGGAAATGGTACGGTTGGCGACTATCATGGAGTCGACACCATTGTCTTTCAGGTGGCGTGCCACCAGCTCTATGGTCTCGCCGGCACCGATCAGCAGCACCTTAGTGGCGCTCAGCGCCGAGAAAATATGTTTGGCCATGCTCACGGCCGCAAAGGCGACCGATACGGCGGCGGCGCCGATCTCTGTCTCGGTGCGCACCTTCTTGGCCACCGAGAAGGTATTTTGGAACAATCTGTCCATGGTGACGGCAACCGTGCCGGCCTCTTTGGCCTTCACGAAAGATTGCTTCACCTGACCTAAGATCTGTGGTTCGCCCAGGATGAGCGAGTCGAGTCCCGACGAGACTCGCATCAGATGCTGTACCACCTGCTGCCCCTGATACTTGTACAGGCAAGGCAATACGTCATCGTGAGATAACTGATGATAAGACTCCAGCCAGCTGATCACATCCGCCTCATCACCCGTGTTGCAATAGAGCTCGGTGCGGTTACAGGTCGAGACGATCACCGCCTCCCCTGTCTTAGTCCGACTGGCAAGACTCTTCATCGCTTCATGAATTTTATCAGGCGCAAACGCTACCTTTTCTCGTAGGTCTACAGTGGCTGTTTTATGATTAATACCGATTGCTACAAGGCTCATCTGACTCTTTCTGGTCTCTAGGGTCTGTTAATCTTGCGAGTTCATTGACTACCGGCCATAGGCCCGAATCATCTCACTTAATGCCAGTCATTCTACGCAATTGAGTCAACTAAAAACAGAATACGCTTAACAAAACCGAACAATAATCTGGCTTGTCACAACTTTTTTCTATTAAACCTGAGGCTTAAAATCAAGCCCTCAGGCCCTGGCGAAAATTAGCCATTGCTAACCCTAGCCTAGGCTGGCAGGAAATTTGGGATTAGTCGTTGGTATTTAAAGTCAGCCCTCGTATGATATGCGCTAGTGATTTTAGCCATAGATGAATAATTTGAACTACTTCACAAAAATTTCGGCAAGCTGTGCGGCCTTAGCGCTAATGACCCTCGCCGGCTGTGCCTCCCACAAACCGATCGACTACGCCCCCGCACAGGTAGAAAGTGCTAACCAGGCAGAGGCCTGGGAGCTCCAGGGCAAGCTGGCGGTGCGTACCCCGGACGATAAATTCAGCACCAACCTCTACTGGTTCCATACCCAGACCAATGACGACCTGACCCTAACCACTATGCTGGGCACCACTGTCATGACCCTCAACAAGACCCCTAGCCAGGCGAGCCTGGAGATAGAAGACAAGGTGTATCAGGACAGCGATGCCGAGGAGCTGCTCAGGCGCCTCACCGGCTGGTCGATACCGGTCGACACCCTGCCACTGTGGATCACGGGGCAGGTTTCCGCTCAAGATGAGGTGGTCGCGGTCGACGAGCAGGGTCGCCCCAAGGAAGTGCTCAACCACACGGGCAGCAGCCCCTGGCACGTCAGCTTCAACAGCTGGCAAGAGCAGAGCGGCGCCGAACTGCCGAGACTGCTGCAGCTAGAGCGCGACGAAATTCGCTTAAAGCTACAGGTCAGCCAATGGCAGGCACTGACACCCAAGCGCGCATCACAACCGGAATCGACAGATGACAAGCAATAGATCCACCGCCTGGCCGGCACCGGCTAAACTCAACCTGTTTCTCCACGTCAACGGCCGCCGCGCCGATGGCTACCATGAACTACAGACCCTGTTTCAATTTATCGACTACTGCGACTACCTGGATTTTGCCGTCAACGACAGCGGCAGCCTCACCCTGCATTCCGAGATGGAAGCTGTTGTTGCAAATAGCGATAACTTAATTCTAAAAGCTGCAAAATCTTTGCAGGAGTACACGGGTACCCATCAAGGCGCCGAGATCTGGCTGGATAAAAAACTGCCAATGGGCGGCGGCATAGGTGGCGGCTCATCCGATGCGGCCACCACACTGGTCGCCCTGAATCATCTTTGGCAGACCCAATTATCACAGGATGAACTGGCGAAGATAGGCCTGTCTCTCGGCGCTGATGTCCCTGTTTTTATTAATGGTTTAGCGGCATTTGCCGAAGGGGTCGGCGAGAAGTTGATCCCGGTCGAGGCGCCGGAAAATTGGTACCTGATCCTGACCCCGGATGTTCACGTTTCCACCGCCGAGGTGTTTAACGATCCCCTGCTACCACGGGATACGCCTAAGCTCTCCATGGATGATTTAATGAGCAGCGACTGGCACAACGATTGCCAACCCAGAGTCGCCGAGCGATACCCCCAAGTTGCCAAAGCATTGGCGTGGCTGATAGAATATGCGCCGTCCAGAATGACGGGAACCGGAGCATGTGTATTCGGTATCTTCGACACACGCCAGCAGGCAGAGCAGGTTTTTGCAAAATTGCCGGCGGGTTTGTGCGGTTTCATCGCCAAGGGGACAAATAAATCACCATTAGCGTTGCGGTTAACGCAGCGCTAAGTTCATGCGGGATAGCCTAGGTTACCCCGACAATTACAATGAAGCATACGCCTGAGGTCCATACAGTGCCTGACATTAAACTATTTGCTGGTAACGCAACCCCCAGTCTCGCCAAGAAGATAGCAGATCGCCTATTTTGTAAACTCGGAGACGCTGAGGTTGGCGTTTTCAGTGACGGTGAAATCAGTGTCCAGATTAACGAAAATGTACGTGGGGCGGATGTATTTATCATTCAATCTACGTGTGCACCTACTAACGATAACCTGATGGAACTTATCGTTATGGTAGACGCGTTACGTCGCGCATCTGCTGGCCGTATTACTGCGGTTATTCCTTACTTCGGTTACGCTCGTCAAGACCGTCGTGTACGCAGTGCTCGTGTACCTATTACCGCTAAGGTAGTCGCCGACTTCCTATCAAGCGTTGGTGTTGACCGCGTATTGACCTGTGACCTGCACGCCGAGCAGATCCAGGGCTTCTTCGATGTACCTGTAGATAACGTATTCGGTAGCCCAGTGCTGCTGGAAGACATGCTGGCCAAGCAGCTGGACAACCCTGTCGTGGTTTCACCAGACATTGGTGGTGTAGTACGTGCCCGCGCCGTTGCCAAGCTACTGGACGACTCAGACCTGGCTATCATCGACAAGCGTCGCCCACAGGCGAACGTTGCTCAGGTGATGCACATCATTGGTGACGTTCAAGGCCGCGACTGCATCATAGTCGACGACATGATCGACACTGGCGGTACCCTGTGTAAAGCAGCCGAAGCACTTAAAGAGCACGGTGCTAACCGCGTATTCGCTTACGCCACTCACCCAGTATTCTCAGGCAACGCGCCTAAGAACATCGCCGAGTCTGTGATCGACGAAGTGATCGTGACCGACACCATCCCACTAAGTGAAGAGATGGCGGCACTGGATAAAGTGACTCAGCTGACCATGTCTAGCGTGATGGCCGAAGCTATCCGCCGCGTAAGCAACGAAGAGTCTATCTCTGCGATGTTTAAGCACTAATCACCCGCTTTCAAGGGTAACGAAAAAAGCCACTCAATCGAGTGGCTTTTTTGTATCTAGCATGACTTAGTATCAGCTAGCCCCTGTGTTAGCCAGCTCTTATCTGACCGTGCGCCTCAAGGCGTCATCACGCACCGCCAGGGTAAGATCATAGGCGATGGTGCGGCGCAGTTTGACCAGCCAGCCACTGACCTTGTCCATATCGACGTCACACTTCTTGGTGCAGCCTTCGCGCTTGGTATCGATCAGCGTGATGGCGATGCCCTTGTCGCTCTCAACCAGCTCGACGTTTATCTCGTAGGTCTTGTAGCTCAGTCTGGCGAAGCGTTTGTCCCCCTCACGCTCGAAGCGCCAGTGGTTGCGAGACACGGCCTTGTCGAGCATGTCATCGTAATCTGTCACATAGCTTCCCAGTGGAATGGGATCTTGATAGAGGTGCAGCCCCTGTGCCTGCAATGGCGCCACAAGGCTTAGCCCTATGATCATTCCTAGCATAATCTTTTTCATCTTCACGCTTCCTTAACGCATTTGCAGCTGTCTGGCGATGCTGGCTCTGAGGTTCTTGATGTAGTTGAAGTAGCCTCGGCCATTCTTATAACAGATCCCATCGATGAGATTTGCACACTGATAATCGCCCAGGGCATCTTGATACTTGAGCTGCACCAGGGACTCGTCGTATTCGATGCGCATCACATTGGTGTCGCCGCGATAGTCGAAGCGCGCCAGGATATAACCCTCGCCCTCGCCGTCATACACCCAGGCGAAACCCTTGGTATTCAGCATGCCCATCAGGATGGCGTAACGGGTCTTTTCGAGCCCTATGTTGTGGGTCTCTATCTCTTGATGCACCGCGCGAATATAGCGGTCTGAAGACTTAGGCTTGGTGTTTTGCTTTATCGTTAGTGTGCTGGGCTGTGCCAGCACCAGAGGGCTAATCATAAAAGAGCTAAGCGCCAGCAGGCTCAGACCGCAGACTAATGTTTTAATGCTCAAGGTTGTCACTCCCTGTGATAATAAAAAACTCATGCTATCACAGGGGCCTAGCAGCGACCAGCCAGTTAGATCAAAGCTTGAGTCGGCTCGTGACTTGAGGGCTTCTCGCAAGGGTTGAAGCGATGCTTAAATCTCGAATCAGAGGAATCAGAATCAGGCCTGATAGGCAACTGATAGATAAACAAACGACGGATAGGTAAAAGACAGATACAAAAAAGCCTGTCACTTGGACAGGCTCTTTGCAATCTTAATAATGGTACGGGAGGAGAGACTTGAACTCTCACACCTTGCGGCACCAGAACCTAAATCTGGCGTGTCTACCAATTCCACCACTCCCGCATCGCTTTACATCTGATTCGATGGCTTAGTTTAACATCTTAAGCTAGATAAAAATGGCTGGGGTACTAGGATTCGAACCTAGGAATGCCGAGATCAAAACCCGGTGCCTTACCGCTTGGCGATACCCCAACAAGCTCGGCTTAGATTACAGGATACACCTATAACCTCAAATAATGGTACGGGAGGAGAGACTTGAACTCTCACACCTTGCGGCACCAGAACCTAAATCTGGCGTGTCTACCAATTCCACCACTCCCGCTTAGCATCTAGTTTTATATCTTGATGAAGATTCTAGTCATATGTCTGAACCGAGGCTCAACTAACTAGCAGACCTCAAGTTTTACATCTTGAGCAGATGGCGCCGATAACGGCGGATTTACCTGAAATAAGATGGTAGCTATGGCGGGACTTGAACCTGCGACCCCAGCATTATGAGTGCTGTGCTCTAACCAGCTGAGCTACATAGCCACATTTATCTTACTGATAAATGGCTGGGGTACTAGGATTCGAACCTAGGAATGCCGAGATCAAAACCCGGTGCCTTACCGCTTGGCGATACCCCAAGAATCAAGTTAAGCAAGAGGAAAATGGCTGGGGTACTAGGATTCGAACCTAGGAATGCCGAGATCAAAACCCGGTGCCTTACCGCTTGGCGATACCCCAATTTTCTTGCTTAAGACTAAAGGTAGACAACCTCTAGTCAAAAATAAATGGTACGGGAGGAGAGACTTGAACTCTCACACCTTGCGGCACCAGAACCTAAATCTGGCGTGTCTACCAATTCCACCACTCCCGCACTGCTTCTAGTTTTACATCTTGAACAGATGGTGGCGTCTGCCACTATCAATTTTACATCTTGAAAGGATGGTAGCTATGGCGGGACTTGAACCTGCGACCCCAGCATTATGAGTGCTGTGCTCTAACCAGCTGAGCTACATAGCCATCGATATTTCGCGCCCCTCTTGCTGAGGAACGGGGCGTATTATGCTTATTCAGCGTAGGCAGGTCAACAGCTTTTTTTCGCTAATTTAAACTATCTTAGCCGTTCGCCTATAAACTCACCAAAGTGAACAGGCCTTATGCAATTCACCCCTAAAAACCTGCAATTAACGCCTATTTTTCCCCGTGGGAGAAAGCAAAACGGCCCGATATGAGTATCGAGCCGCCTAAGCGTTTATTGGTTTTCGCCGCCAAGAACGGCGTCAACCGCTAAACGTTGAAGAGGAAATGCATCACATCGCCATCTTTAACCACATAGGTCTTACCTTCGACGCGCAGTTTACCCGCTTCTTTGGCACCCGCCTCCCCCTTATAGGCAATGAAATCGTCATAAGACATCACCTGGGCACGAATGAAACCACGTTCGAAGTCGGTGTGGATAACGCCAGCCGCCTGCGGCGCACAGGCGCCAACTGGTACAGTCCAGGCGCGAACCTCTTTCACACCGGCGGTAAAGTAGGTGTGCAGATCCAGCAGTTGGTAACCGGCGCGGATCACGCGATCTAGACCAGGCTCTTCCAGGCCAAGGTCGGCCATGAACTCGTCACGGTCTTCAGGATCCATCTCGGCCAACTCAGATTCGATAGCCGCACACACGGCCACGACTACCGCATTCTCTTTCGCCGCGATCTCGCGTACCGCATCCAGGTGTGGGTTGTTCTCGAAACCATCTTCGGCAACGTTAGCGATATACATGGTTGGCTTGAGGGTCAGGAAGTTAAGGTAGTTAACCGCCGCCAGCTCCTCTTTGCTCAGATCCATAGAGCGCAGCATATGACCTTCGTCCAGCACAGGGCGCATCTTCTCCAGCACGCTCACCTCGAACTTAGCGTCTTTGTCGCCGCCCTTGGCACGCTTTTGCTGACGCAAAATGGCGCGCTCGCAAGAATCTAAATCGGCCAGTGCCAGTTCGGTGTTGATCACTTCGATGTCGCTTGCAGGCGAAACCTTGTTGGCGACGTGTACGATATTCTCATCTTCGAAACAACGCACCACGTGACCGATAGCATCGGTTTCACGAATGTTTGCCAGGAACTTGTTACCCAAGCCTTCGCCTTTCGAGGCGCCCGCTACCAGGCCGGCGATATCGACGAATTCCATGGTAGTCGGCAGAACACGTTCAGGCTTAACGATTTCCGCCAGGGCCTCCAAACGTGGATCCGGCACAGGTACCACACCCGTGTTAGGCTCGATCGTACAAAACGGGAAGTTTGACGCTTCGATACCCGCCTTAGTCAAGGCGTTGAACAGAGTCGATTTACCTACGTTTGGTAGGCCGACGATGCCACATTTAAAACCCATATTATTACCTTTATTTAATTAACCTTATCGCCGAGGCGATAATAAAGCTGTTCATTGCCGACGAATCGACTTAACCGGCCTTGTAAGAGTGCAACCTGTGCATCGCCTTACTCATGTCTTCCTTAAAGAGCACCTCGGTGGCGCGCACCGCCTCGTCAATCACCTCTTCGATGAGGCGTTGCTCAGTCTGCGGCGCCTTGCCCAGCACATAGTTACTGACCATGCTCTTGTCGCCTGGATGGCCAATGCCGATCCGCAGTCGATAGAAACCTTTGTCGTTAGCGAGCTTGGCGATGATGTCTTTGAGGCCGTTATGGCCACCGTGACCGCCGCCCAACTTAAACTTAGCCACACCTGGGGGCATATCCAGCTCATCGTGAGCCACTAAGATCTCATCGGGTGCAATACGAAAGAAGTTTGCCAAGGCCCCCACCGACTTACCACTCAGGTTCATGAAGGTGGTCGGGATCAAAAGGCGCACATCTTTACCGTACAGGGTTGCCCTGGCGGTCAGGCCATAGTATTTGCTGTCGGCCACCAGGCTGACACCGCATACCCGTGCCAGCTCGTTGACATACCATGCACCTGCGTTGTGCCGAGTCTGCTCATATTTGTCGCCTGGATTAGCCAAGCCTACGATAAGCTTTATATTGCTCATTTCACCCTTGTCCATTCGCAAGTGCCAATAAAAAACGCGGCATTTTAGCACTCAATCGAGTCGGCAACAAATTTATCCCAGACAAGGGCAATATGGCCGGAGCTTATAGCCCCATGGCGTATTTGAGTACCTTCTGCTTGATAGGCCCGTCTATGTTCGCCAGCTTGAGGGCGCCGTTTCGCAGCAGTTTCAGCGGCAGGAGATCGTTGCTAAAGCCGGCGTAGAAGAGATCCATGGTGGTCATCATCAGCTGATTGTCGGTGTAACGCTTAGCCTGATAACTCTTGAGCACCTCGTTATCCCACCAGCATTTATGGTTAGCGATGGCATCAGCGAAGGTGTCTATCAGGGCGCTGACATCCTTAAAGCCCAGGTTGACACCCTGGCCGGCCAGCGGGTTGATGGTATGGGCGGCGTCGCCCAGAATCACCAGGTGATCGTCGAAGTAGCGCTGGGCGTGGCGACGGGTCAGCTTGAAGCTTCCCTTAGAGAGCACCTTAAACTCACGCGCCAGACGTTTAGGAAAATGGGCATCTATCTGCTCATACAGCGCCTGATTACTTAGGCTTTGTAGCTGAGCGATACGACTGGCATCGTCGTACCACACCAGGGAGGCGTGCTTACCCGGCAGCGGCAACAGGGAGCGCGGCCCCTTAGGGGTAAACTGCTGCCAGGTGACATCCTGCTCGTCCTGCTCGGTGGCGATATTGATCAGCATGGCCGACTGGGCGTAATCCCAACCCGTCACGCCGATCCCTGCCCACTGGCGTACCTGAGAGTTGGCGCCATCGGCCCCCACCAGCAGCCGCGTCTCTATCTCGCTACCATCCTCCAGGGTGAGGCGAATGCCGCCTTCCATGCGGGCAAACTGGCTGACCTTTGCAGGGCAGAGCAGACTGAGATTGTCATATCGGTCAAATTGTTGCCACAGGGCCAGCTGCACCAGACGGTTCTCGACGATATGACCAAGGTGAGAGGCGCCAATCTGGTCGCTATGAAACTGGGTGATGCAGCCTTCCATCTCCCAGGTCTCCAGACCTTTGTAGGCCACCTGACGCATCTCGCCGAGTGCAGTCAAGGCGTCGAGGCGCTCGAGCAACTGCTCTGAGGCCACGCTGATGGCCGATACCCTAAGATCCAGTTCCTGCTCACTGTCGTAGGCCTTGGGCACATAGGCCTCAACCATCGCCACCGACAGGCCAAGCTGCGCCAACCCGAGGGCCGTCGCCGCCCCCACCATACCGCCGCCTAACACGACAACATCTTTCACTAAGGTCTTGCGCTGGTTCTGACTCACCTTGGGTTCGACTCCCTACTTCTTATTACCAAATATGTCACATCGACGGATTGCGTGTATAAATGTTACCAGGCAGGCAACTACTCACACTCAGTTACAAAGGCGCGGCGCATAAAGCCATTTGCGACTTTACACTCTCAGTTCACAGCTAACTTGCAATACAGCTAACCATTACTGCTGAGTGTCACGGAGTGTCCTATGAAAAAGTTACTGCTAGCCAGCCTAATCACCGCCGCCAGTCTAATCTCGGCCTCGGCCCTTGCCGCGCCCACCTCTGGGATGGAGAGGATTACTGTAACCTATCGCAACTCGCTTGATTATGCCCTATATCAATATACGATTGAATTAATGAGCCATTATAGGGCGGAGATCCAAACAAGCATACAGCGTCAGGCCAAAAACAGCAGCCAGGCGATGGCCGATGCCTTCTTTACTCAGACGCCCGAGGCGCAGGTCGCCCTGGTGGATTTCCCGGTCAAAGGATCCGCGCGCACCGAGTAAATTCACCCTTATGACGTGCAAAAGCTAGCCAGCAGGCGGCGCAGAGGGTAAAATGTTGCGCTATTTTTCCCAGTAGTTGCAACAACGGCGCAAAACTGATGAGTAAGAAACTCCACATTAAAACCTGGGGCTGTCAGATGAATGAGTATGACTCATCAAAGATGGCCGACCTGCTCGACGAATATCAAGGCTACACCTTGACCGAAGAGGCCGAGGAAGCAGATGTACTGCTACTCAATACCTGCTCGATTCGCGAAAAAGCACAGGAAAAAGTATTTCACCAGCTGGGTCGCTGGAAGACGCTAAAAGACAAGAACCCTAACCTTATCATTGGTGTAGGTGGTTGCGTGGCGTCTCAAGAAGGTAAGGCAATCAAAGACAGAGCTCAGTGTGTCGACCTTATCTTCGGCCCACAGACGCTACATCGTCTGCCAGAGATGATCGAACAGATCCAGCAAGGCGGCAAGGCTGTCATCGACGTCAGCTTCCCCGAGATTGAAAAGTTCGACCGCCTACCAGAGCCGCGCGCCGAAGGCCCGAGCGCCTTCGTCTCCATCATGGAAGGCTGTAGCAAATATTGCTCTTTCTGCGTGGTGCCCTACACACGCGGTGAAGAGGTGAGCCGTCCGGTGGACGACGTGATCCTAGAGATCGCTCAGCTCGCCGAGCAAGGGGTGCGTGAGGTTAACCTGCTAGGCCAGAACGTGAACGCCTATCGCGGCGCGACTCACGATGACGATATCTGTACCTTCGCCGAGCTGCTACGTTATGTGGCCGCCATCGACGGTATCGATCGTATTCGTTTCACCACCAGCCACCCGATCGAGTTTACCCAAGACATCATAGACGTGTATGAAGACACGCCTGAGTTGGTGAGCTTCCTGCATCTGCCGGTGCAATCTGGTTCAGATCTGATCCTCACCCAGATGAAGCGTGGCCACATGGCAATCGAATATAAGTCGATCATCCGCCGCCTGCGTAAGGCAAGACCCGACATTCAGATCAGCTCTGACTTCATCGTCGGCTTCCCTGGCGAGTCTAAGCAGGACTTTGCCGATACCATGAAGCTGATTGAAGATGTGCAGTTCGACCACAGCTTCAGCTTTATCTACAGCGCACGCCCGGGTACACCGGCATCGGATCTACCCGATGATGTCTCGCTGGATGAGAAGAAGGAGCGCCTGGCGATACTGCAAGACAGGATCACCCAGCAGGCGATGCGCTACAGCCGTCAGATGCTAGGCACAGTGCAGCGTATCCTGGTAGAAGGCCCATCGGTGAAGAACCCTATGGAGCTGCGTGGCCGCACCGAAAACAACCGAGTAGTGAACTTCGAAGCCGATCCTAAGCACATAGGTAGCTTCGTCGACGTCGAGATCGTCGATGTGTTTACCAACTCGCTGCGTGGCAAATTCATTCGCGGCGAAGATGAGATGGACCTGCGCCGTGACCTGCGTCCATCAGACATCCTGGCCAAGCATAAGAAAGATGACGATCTTGGGGTGACACAGTTTATCCCTTAGGCATCTCTAAAATGCGAATTGAAAGCGACCCCAGGGTCGCTTTTTTATTGCACATTTCTATCGCGCATTTTTACTGCGCCTTGAATCGATAAACCTTTTAAGGGCGGCGAATTTTCAATCAAATGGTGCAATCAAATAGCATTAGCAATTAAACTTAATGCCTCGTAAACTGTCACTATAGTCTGTCGGGCATGACCCCCGATGGCACACGCATTCACGACAAACGCAACTGGAGCTATTTTTGTCAAACAAACTCACCACGCTCAATCTGTATCTCGAGCCGTCTGATACCCGTAGGCTAGCGTCGCTCTGCGGCCCCTTTGATGACAACATCAAACAACTCGAGCGTCGCATCGGCGTCGAGATCAACTATCGCAATAACCATTTTCAAATTGTCGGTCAGGCCCGCAACTGCCTGACGGTCAATAACCTGCTCAAAGAACTCTATATCGAGACGCAGCCAGTACGCGGCAGCACGCCAGACCTGGAGCCCGATAAGGTGCACATGGCGATACAAGAGGCGATCGCCCTGGAGGCCGACGCCCCCCGCGACGACAAAGAGCTCTATATCAAGACCAAGCGCGGTGTGGTCAAGCCCCGCAACCCCAACCAGAGCGATTATGTGGCCAACATAGTGCGCCACGACATCACCTTCGGTATTGGTCCGGCCGGTACGGGTAAGACCTACCTGGCGGTCGCCGCGGCGGTCGATGCCCTGGAGCGTCAGGAAGTGAGACGCATACTGCTGACCCGCCCAGCGGTCGAGGCCGGCGAGAAGCTCGGCTTCCTGCCCGGCGATCTCAGCCAGAAGGTCGACCCTTATCTGCGTCCCCTGTATGACGCCCTGTTTGAGATGATGGGATTCGAGAAGGTCGAGCGCCTGATCGAGCGCAGCGTCATCGAAGTCGCGCCCCTGGCCTACATGCGTGGCCGTACCCTGAATGATGCCTTCATCATCCTGGATGAGAGCCAGAACACCACCGTAGAGCAGATGAAGATGTTCCTCACCCGTATCGGCTTCAACTCCCGCGCCGTGATCACCGGTGACATCACCCAGATCGACCTGCCCAAGCATCAGAAGTCTGGTCTGCGCCATGCAATCGAGGTCCTTAGCGAAGTCGACGAGGTCAGCTTTAACTTCTTCCAGGCCAAGGATGTGGTGCGCCACCCAGTGGTAGCCCGTATCGTCGAGGCCTATGAGGCGCACGATCAAAAAGTCGCCAGCGAAAAGGCCAAGCGCGAAAGCCAGTTTAAGGCAGAGGAGCCTAAGCACCATGATGCCTGATAGCCCAATTGCACTGCACCTGGATCTACAGGTTGCGACCCAGACCGAGCAGCTGCCGACCCAGGAAGAGTTCGAGTCTTGGGTACGTCTGGCCCTTGGCAACGTTATGCCCGAGGCTGAGATGACCATACGCCTGGTGGATGAGGCGGAAAGTCAGCAGTTAAATCATACCTATAGAGGCAAAGACAAGCCGACAAATGTGCTATCATTCCCGTTCGAGTCGCCGCCGGAGGTTGAACTGCCTCTACTGGGCGACCTGGTGATCTGTGTGCCTGTGGTCGAACAGGAGGCTGAGATCCAAGGAAAAAGCCTTACAGCCCACTGGGCCCACATGGTTGTACATGGTTGTCTGCATCTGCTAGGGTATGATCATATTATCGATAGCGAAGCAGAAGAAATGGAGTCTTTAGAGACTCAACTTATTGAAAGTTTGGGATTTCCCAATCCTTACAAGGAGCAATAGCCGGCCAATTCTGGTCAGGAAATTACTATGAGTGACGATAACCCACCGAGTAGCAACGCCCATAAGAAGGGCTGGTTTGAAAAAGTAAGTCAGTTATTCCAGGGCGAACCACAGAGTCGCGACGAGTTAGTGGAGGTGATCCACGACGCTGAACAGAGAGAAGTGATCAGCGAAGACACGCGCGAAATGATTAAAGGTGTTTTAGAAGTCTCCGATCTGCGCGTGCGTGACATCATGATCCCACGGGCACAAATTGTGGCGCTAAAAATAGACAACACGGTAGAGGAGCTGCTGTCGACCGTAATCGGCTCGGCCCATTCCCGCTTCCCCGTGGTCAACGAAGATAAAGATCATATCGAAGGCATACTGCTGGCTAAAGACCTGTTGCAGTATGGCTTTAAAAATAACGACGAGCCCTTTTCCCTCGAGCAGGTGATCCGTCCGGCCGTCGTGGTGCCAGAGAGCAAACGTGTCGACGTGCTCCTGAAGGAATTCCGTTCCCAGCGTTACCATATGGCGATCGTCGTCGATGAATATGGTGGCGTTTCCGGTCTGGTCACCATCGAGGATATTCTCGAAGAGATCGTCGGCGAGATTGAAGATGAGTTCGATCACGACTCCGCCGAAGAGACAGAGATCCGCAAGGTGGGCAAACAGATCTACATGGTCAAGGCACTGACCCCTATCGACGACTTCAACGAGACCTTTGGCACTCAGTTTAGTGACGAAGAGTTCGATACCGTCGGCGGCCTGGTCTCCCACGCCTTTGGCCACCTGCCCGAGCGCAACGAGAAGATCACCATAGATGAGATTGAATTTAAGGTGATTAGCGCCGACACCCGCAGGCTGGTTCAGCTCAGGGTGAAACTTCCCGATCCCCAGACCGAAGAAGAAAACGCGTAAACCTTCGGTCCCCTGATGAGGCTATAATGCTGCTACGACTTAGGGCAATTGCCCATCATCCTGTAATACGGCTGGTACTCGCCTATCTGGCGGGTGCCAGTACCGCACTGGCTTTCGCCCCCTATGCACTTTGGCCCATCTATCCGCTGGCCATGGCGTTCGCCCTCGGGCACAGCCGCCGGCTTACCCCGAAGCAGACATTTCTCTACTGGCTGAGCTTTGGCTTTGGCTGTTTCTCTGTGGGGATCAGCTGGGTGCATGTCAGCATAGACACCTACGGTGGCCTGCCGCTTATCGCCTCACTGGGCCTGATGGCCATCCTGGCCCTCTACCTGGCGCTCTACCCGGCGCTGGCGGCCTACCTCAGCATCAAGCTGGTGCCTAAGTCGCTCACACTGCGCTTTCTCGCCGTCTTCCCCGCCGCCTGGGTGCTGACCGAGTGGGCCAGAGGTTGGGTGCTGACCGGATTCCCCTGGCTCTGGGGCGGCTATAGCCAAACCAATGGACCGCTGGCGCCCCTTGCCAGCAACATAGGCGCCCTGGGGCTCAGCCTGGTACTAGCCATGATCGCCGGCGCCTTAGCCCTTGCCTTTACCCATCGTGCTGATGGGCAAGGCTCAAATGGAGTGAGCTCAAATGGGGTGAGCTCATTTAGCTTGCGAGCAGCACCGCTGCTCCTTATCACCGCCCTTGCCGGCCTGGGGGCATTTGCCAGCGCGCAATTCTCCCCCATTACCCCGACAGGCAAATCGGTCAAGGTGGCGCTGGTGCAGGGCAACATCGCCCAGAGCATGAAATGGCAGCCCGAGGCGCTCTGGCCAACCATGATTAAGTATATGGATCTCTCAAGGCCGTCGCTGGCCGACACAGATCTGTTTATCTGGCCTGAGGCAGCGATCCCCGCCCCCGAGTATATGGTGGAAGAGTTTCTCGACAACGCCAACAAGGTCGCCAACCTGAATAACAGCGCCATCATCACGGGCATCATCAGCAAGCAGCAGAATCGCTTCTATAACTCGCTGATCGTCCTGGGTAACCACCAGCAGCTACAACAAGAGAGCGCCGATTATCGCGGCGATGGCAGCAACGAGTTTCGCAAGCATCACCTGCTGCCCATAGGCGAGTTTGTGCCGCTGGAAGATCTGCTCAGGCCCCTGGCCCCCTTCTTTAATCTGCCCATGTCCTCATTCGCCAGAGGCGACTTCCAGCAGCCTAACCTCGACGCCGTGGGGCATCAGCTGGCGCCGGCCATCTGTTATGAAATCGCCTTCCCGGAGCAGCTCAGGGCTAACGTCAATGCCGGTACAGAGCTGCTGCTTACCGTCTCCAACGATGCCTGGTTCGGCCGCTCAAATGGGCCGTTGCAGCACATGGAGATCGCCCAGATGCGCGCCATCGAGCTGGGCAGGCCGCTACTAAGAGCCACCAACAATGGTGTCACCGCCGTGGTTGACTCACAGGGCAAGATCACCCACAGCCTGCCACAGTTTGAGACTGGGGTGCTCAAGGCCGAGGTGCCGCTGGTGTCCGGCAGCACAGGCTTTGCCCGCTGGGGCCAGACGCCGCTCCTGCTGCTGTGCACCATCATCTTAATCGGTGCCGTGCCCCGTAGACTCAGGCTCTAGCTCTAGCTTCAGCTCTAGCCTGGCCCTCCAAAAAATTTCGAACAGATACAAAAATCCCCGCTATCGCGGGGATTTTTTATGAGCCGGTCATACTCACAACTCTGGTTAGATACTTTTGCGTCGGGCGCTCAAGGGATGAGCCCCTGAAAACATCAGGTAGGCACTCAAGCATCAAGCGCTCAGCAAATTAAGGTGCCAGCGCCTCACGGGTAAACTGATCGCCATCGCACTCGGGGCAGTCGGGGATCACCCCGGGGAATTCGATGCGCATCTCATGGCCGCAGCCGGTGCAGACCATTACTCCCTGACCTACAATCTCACCGCTCTGATAATAGCCGTGATGTTTGAAGTCCTGGGTCACCTCGTGCCACTCCACCTGGCTCCTGTCGGTGATCTCACTCAGCCAATGCCACAGGGTGTTCTCGGCGGCGATGACTGTGGGGCTGTGGCTGAGATCCGTGGCGTTCTTTTCGGCCAGGTAGCTGCCGATATCACGCTTTAAAAATTCTTCTACCAGGGCAAGCTCCTCCTCCTTGGCCTGCTCCTTAAGCAGCAAGAACTCCTTACTCGCCGTGACAGTCTTATATAATTCCTTTGCAGTCATTGAGTTATCTTCAGAGAAATCCGATTTCACCTGCTCGAATAGGGCCTGGTAAAGCGCTAGCAACTCGGTACTTCTTTCACTCATGTTCAATACTCCTTCATGCGAACCTTTTTAATGACTCACTTCTAGTTTATTCTATGCAGATCTAACTCGCGCGCAAGATGCGCAAGATCAAATAAATAGGCGGCATGGCCGGGAATCATCAATGCAAGAGCAATATCTACCTTCAGAGATTGAAGCTAAGGTGCAGCAGCACTGGCAAGACACTAAAACATTTGAAGTAACCGAGGACGAAAGCAAAGAGAAGTTTTACTGTCTCTCTATGTTTCCATACCCTTCTGGCCGACTGCATATGGGCCATGTCCGCAACTACACCATAGGCGATGTCGTTGCCCGTTACCAGCGTCTGCAAGGAAAAAACGTATTACAACCCATAGGTTGGGACTCTTTCGGTCTGCCTGCTGAGAACGCCGCCATCAACAACAAGACGGCGCCGGCCCCTTGGACCTATGAAAACATCGATTACATGAAAAACCAGCTGAAGATGCTGGGTTTCGGCTACGACTGGAGCCGTGAGATCGCCACCTGTACACCTGAATACTACCGCTGGGAGCAGTGGTTCTTCACCAAGCTGTACGAAAAGGGCCTGGTCTACAAGAAGACCGCCTCGGTTAACTGGTGTCCAAACGATGAAACCGTACTGGCCAACGAGCAAGTACAAGACGGCTGCTGCTGGCGCTGTGACACCCAGGTGGTGCAAAAAGAGATCCCGCAGTGGTTCATCAAGATCACCGACTACGCCGAAGAACTGCTGAACGACATCGACCAGCTGGACGAATGGCCAGAGCAGGTGAAGACGATGCAGCGCAACTGGATCGGCCGCAGCGAAGGCATCGAGATGACCTTCCAGGTCGAGGGTAGCGATCAGAGCTTCGACATCTACACCACTCGCCCAGACACAGTAATGGGCGTGACTTATGTGGCGATCGCCGCCGGTCACCCGCTGGCGCAGCAAGCAGCAGAGAACAACCCTGTGCTGGCCGAGTTTATCGAAGAGTGCAAGAACGCCGACACCACAGAAGCCGCCATGGCCGCCATGGAGAAGAAGGGTGTCGACACAGGCCTTAAGGCCATCCACCCGCTGACAGGCAAGCTGGTGCCTATCTGGGCCGCTAACTTCGTGCTGATGAACTATGGTACTGGCGCCGTGATGTCGGTACCGGGTCACGACCAGCGCGACTACGAATTTGCCACTAAGTATGGCCTGCCGATCGAAGGCGTGATCAAGCCTGCAGATGGCGAGCTGGATATCAGCGAAGAAGCCTACACAGAGAAGGGGATCCTGTTTAACTCTGGCGACTCATTCCCAGAGCTTGACGGCCTGGACTTCCAGGCGGCGTTCGATGCCATCGACGCTAAGCTGGCCAGCGAAGGCAAGGGTAAGCGTCAGGTGAACTATCGTCTGCGTGACTGGGGTGTCTCCCGTCAGCGTTACTGGGGCGCGCCAATTCCTATGGTGACTCTGGCCGATGGTACGGTAATGCCAACGCCTGAAGATCAACTGCCGGTGATCCTGCCTGAAGATGTGGTCATGGATGGTATCCAGAGCCCAATCAAGGCCGACAAAGAGTGGGCCAAGACTCAGGTTAACGGTCAGGAAGCCTTCAGAGAAACCGATACCTTCGACACCTTCATGGAGTCTTCTTGGTACTATGCCCGCTACTGTAGCCCTAAGGCCGACCAGATGCTGGATCCTGCCAAGGCCAACTACTGGCTGCCGGTGGACCAATATATCGGCGGCATCGAGCACGCCTGTATGCACCTGCTCTACTTCCGCTTCTTCCACAAGCTGCTGCGTGACATCGGCCTGGTTAACAGCGATGAGCCAGCCAAGCGTCTGCTGACCCAGGGCATGGTGCTGGCCGATGCCTTCTACTACACAGACGACAAGGGTGCCCGTGTCTGGGTATCGCCGAACGACGCCAAGGTTACCGAAACCGACGACAAGGGCCGTATCGTCAAGGCCGTCGACAGCCAAGGTCATGAACTGGTTTACACCGGCATGAGCAAGATGTCTAAGTCGAAGAACAATGGTATCGACCCGCAAGAGATGGTGGACAAGTACGGCGCCGATACCGTGCGTCTGTTCATGATGTTCGCCTCGCCACCAGAGCTGACCCTGGAATGGCAAGAGTCGAGCGTCGAAGGGGCTCACCGCTTCATCAAGCGTCTGTGGAAACTGGCCCACGACCATGTGTCACAAGGCCCAACCGTTGCCCTGGATGTTGCTTCACTAGATAGCGCTCAAAAAGAGCTGCGCCGTGAGCTGCACAAGACCATCGCCAAGGTGGGTGACGATATCGAGCGTCGTCAGATGTTCAACACCGCCATCGCCTCTGTGATGGAGCTGATGAACCGTCTGCAAAAGGCGCCGATGGAAAGCGAGCAAGACAGAGCCCTGATGCAGGAAGCCCTGTGCGCCGTGGTGCGTCTGCTCTACCCTATCATCCCGCACACCAGCTTCGAGCTGTGGCAGGCACTGGGTCACGAAGAGACGATTGAAAACGTGCTTTGGCCGGTCGTCGATGAGTCGGCGCTGGTCGAAGACAGCAAGCTGATCATAGTACAGGTGAACGGTAAGCTACGCGCCAAGGTAACAGTGGCCGCCGACGCCGACAAAGACACGGTAGAAGCCGCCGGTATGGCAGAGGAAGGCGTTATCAAGCACACCGAAGGCAAGACGGTACGTAAAGTGATTTATGTACCTGGTAAGCTACTCAATATCGTAGCCAACTAATTGCCCGCTTTACTCGGCCACCTCTGGTGGCCGAGTCTTATCAAACATGGAAATAGATGGCTTAGCCTATGCTTATTAAACGCTTATGTTTTGCAATCTTAGCCCTCTCGGTGCTGCTTAGCGCCGGATGTGGTTTTAAACTTCAGCGCAGCTACTCGATCCCAGATTCTCTTAAGACGCTCACCCTGAGCAGCCAGGACGAATACAGCGAGCTGACCCGCCTGGTGCGCGAACGCCTGCGTCTCAACAGCATTACAGTGGTGGAAGATGACGCCAGCGTGCCTACCGTGCGGATCCTCAACGACTCGCTGGACAGAAGCACCCTCTCCCTCTACCCCACGGGGAATGTAGCGGAGTATGAGCTCAACTATCATGTGCGTTTCGCGGTGCAGTATCCCGAGCGCGAGGCTAAGGCCTTCGATGTCGACATTCACCGCGACTACCTGGACGATCCCCGCACCGCACTGGCAAAGAGCCGCGAGATGGAACTCTTGGTAAAAGAGATGCGTATCCAGGCCGCCGACCAGATCATCCAGATCTTGGCCTCTATCGAGACCAACTGATGCGCGTCTACCCGGACCAGCTCGCCAAGCAGCTCTCGCCGCTCAAGCCCTGTTACCTGATCTTTGGTGACGATCCCTGGCTGTGTGAAACCAGCAAGCGGGCGATCTTCGTTCAGGCCAAGCGAGAAGGGTTCGAGGAGCGCATAGTGCTCACTCAGGAGACTGGCTTTAACTGGCGTGAATTGCAGGATGAGTGGAACACCATGAGCCTGTTCGCCAGTCGCCGCATCATAGAGCTGCACCTGCCCCAGGCCAAACCCGGCAGCGAGGGCAGTAGCCAGCTACAGAGTCTGATGCAGCAGGTGAATCCAGATATTCTGCTGGTGATCACAGGACCTAAGCTTGCCAGCGAACAGACCAAGTCGAAATGGTTTAAGCAGCTGGATGACAAAGGGGTTTATATCCCCTGCGCCACGCCTGAAGGGCCACAGTTTCAGCGCTGGTTACAGACCCGCATTCGCGAGGCAGGGCTAAACCTGACTCCTGACGCCCAGCAGCTGTTGCTGAATCTGTATGAGGGCAACCTGCTAGCGGCGGATCAGGCGATACAGCTGCTGGTGCTACTTAGCCCCAGCAGCCAGATCACCAGCGAGCAACTGCAAAACTACTTCGAAGATCAATCCCGTTTCAGCGTGTTTCAGCTGGCCGATTGCCTGCTGGCCAATCAACAGGAGAAGGCCCAGCATATCCTGGCCCAGCTCCAGGCCGAGGGCACGGCCCTGCCGATACTGCTATGGGGCCAGTTTAAGGAGCTGACCACACTGTTACAGCTCAAGCAGGCTCAGGAGGCGGGAACGCCGCTGCAGAGTCTGTGGAGTCAGTTCAGGATCTGGGACAAGCGCAAGGGGCTGTATCAGGGCGCGCTGTCGCGCCTAAGCCTAAGTCAGATAGAGACAGCCCTGGCCAGCGCCTCGAAGATCGAGCTAAAGCTCAAGCAGCAGGGGGCTGAGGATTGGACCGCCATGAGTCACCTCTGCCTGCTGTACGATCCCAAGGCTCATAGCCATCTTAGCCATATCGAACTCGGCTAGGAATAAGCTGATGAAGATAGGCATACTGGGCGGCACCTTCGACCCCATTCACTATGGTCATATCAAGCCATTGCTTGAGGTACAGGCCGCCCTGGGACTAGACGAAGTCTGGCTGATGCCCAACCATATTCCGCCCCACAAGGACGGCACCAACACCTCTACCCGGCATCGTCTGGCGATGGCCCAGCTGGTGTGTCAGCAATACCCACAGCTCAAGCTGTGTGATATAGAGGCAAACCGCGACCAGCCCTCCTATTCGGTAGAGACCCTGAAGCACCTGCGTCAGACCCACGGCCAGGATCAGCTGGTGTTCATCATGGGGATGGACTCCTTCGTCGGCCTGCCGACCTGGTATCGCTGGCGGCAGCTGTTCGATCTCTGTCATATCGCCGTCTGTCAACGCCCGGGCTGGACGTTGTGTGATGACAGCGAGATGGCTGCACAGCTTAATACTCGCCGCGCAGACAAGACAGGGCTTGATAGGGCAGCCGAGTCCGATTGCTACGCCGGTCTCATCTTCCCGGTGACCATCACACCTCAGCCCTACTCCTCTACCGAGATTCGCCGGCAGCTGGCCCAAAATCAGCTGGCGACCGATGCCATGCCGCAAGCTATCGCCGACTATATCGCCGCCCATCGGCTCTACCGCTAACAGCCAGATAACAAGGCCTCAACCTTTAGCCAAACTCACGCCCATTAGGGTGCAGACAGGCATTTCGCGCACCGCTATTAGCAATTACTTTAGGGGCATAACCTGTTATACTGCCTCGCTGTTAAAAATGAATGAGGAATTTAGCGTGCAAAGCGCCGAGCTTAAACAGTTTGTAGTCGACAAGGTCGAAGATTTAAAAGCAAAAGATGTTGTAGTACTGGAAGTCACCGACAAGTCGAATGTTACCGACTATATGGTGGTCTGTTCGGGTACTTCTAAGACCCACGTCAGAGCGATCGCCGAGAACGTGGTACTCGAGGCCAAACGTGCCAACCTACATATCCATGGCGTCGAAGGCCGTGACAGCAGCGAATGGGTGCTGGTCGACCTGGGCGACGTGATTGTTCATGTGATGCAAGACAAGACCCGCGACTTCTATCAGCTTGAAAAGCTGTGGTCTGAAAAGCCAGCTTAATGAAGTTACAACTCGTTGCCGTGGGCACTCGCATGCCCGCCTGGGTCACCACAGGTTTCGAAGAATATCAGCGCCGTTTCCCCAGGGACATGGCGTTCGAACTTATTGAGATCCCTGCCGGCAAGCGCGGTAAGAATGCCGACATCGCCCGTATCTTGCACAAAGAGGGCGAACAGATGCTGGCGGCTATCCCTAAGGGAAATCATATCGTCAGCCTGGATCTACCGGGAAAAAACTGGACCACGCCCGAGCTTGCCACCCAGCTCAATCGCTGGCAACTTGACGGTCGCGATGTTAGCCTGCTTATCGGCGGCCCCGAGGGACTGGCCCCCGCCTGTAAACAGGCGGCGAATCAGAGCTGGTGTCTATCGGCCTTGACCCTGCCCCACCCCTTGGTACGCGTCTTGGTGGCCGAGAGCCTATACCGTGCCTGGAGCATCAACAACAACCACCCGTATCATAGAGAGTAGTGCGCCGCGCGATACTCGAGTCAATCGAGGGATAGACGATGATAGTGACAACCAACATACTGCCGGAGAGAGTATAATTGGCGCCACGTAAACGGATGGCCATGCATGATCATGCCGCCGAAGCCTCGCTGTTCAAACGCCGCGCCATCTTTACTCTTGCCTGCGTGGTGGTCTTGCTAAGCGTACTGCTAGGCAACCTCTATCATCTGCAAGTCTTATCCTACAAAGACTACGAGACCCGCTCCAACGACAACCGCATCCGCGTCGTGCCTGTGGCGCCAAGCCGCGGCCTGATCTACGACAGACACGGCCAACTGCTGGCGGAGAACCAGCCCTTCTACTCGCTGGAGCTGATCCCCGAGAAGGTTAAAGACATCCCCGCGACCCTGGATGAACTCGCCAAGGTCGTCGAGCTCAGCAAGGATGACAGAGAAAGCCTGGTCGCCTCCCTCAAATACCATCGCCGCTTCAAGCCGATCACGGTCAAGAACCGCCTGTCGGAGGAGGAAGTGGCGATCTTTAGCGTTAACCAACACAGGTTCCCTGGCTTCTCCATCGACGCAGGCCTGAAACGCCACTACCCCTACGATGGGCTGCTGACCCATGTGCTGGGCTATGTGGGTCGCATCAACAACCGGGATCAGGCCGCATTGCAGCGCAACGGCCAGTGGCAGAACTATGCCGCCACCAAGGATATCGGCAAGCAAGGGATCGAAAAGTTTTATGAGAGCCTGCTGCACGGCATGCCGGGCCATCTGGAAGAAGAGGTCAACAACCGCGGCCGCACCATTCGCACCCTTAAATCTGTGGCGCCAGAGCCGGGCCAGGACATCTACCTGACCCTGGACCTTCAGCTGCAGAAGAAGGCGATGGAGCTGCTGGCAGGTCGCCGCGGCTCGATCGTGGCTATCGATCCCCGCGATGGCGGCATACTGGCCATGGTCTCCAGCCCCAGCTATGACCCAAACCAATTCGTGCACGGCATCAGCTCCAAGGCCTATAGCGATCTGCTCAACGCTCGCTCTCGCCCGCTGATCAACCGCGCCACCCAGGGCCAATACGCCCCGGCATCGACGGTTAAGCCTCACATGGCGCTGCTGGGCCTAGAAGAGAAGGTAGTGACTCCTAAGACCCGGGTGTGGGACCCAGGCTTTTGGCAGATCCCCGGCGTCGAGCGCAAGTATCGCGACTGGAAACGTTGGGGCCACGGCTGGGTCGATGTCAACGGCGCCCTGGTACACTCCTGCGACACCTACTTCTACGATATGGCCTACAAGACGGGCATAGATAAGATCAGCAACTTCATGCAGCAGTTCGGCTTTGGCGAGCGCACCGGCGTGGACATCTTCGAAGAGTCGGCCGGTAATATGCCATCCAAGGACTGGAAGCGCCTCAAATACAATCAGCCCTGGTATATCGGCGATACCATCTCGGTGGGGATCGGCCAGGGTTATTGGACCACCACGCCGCTGCAGCTGGCCAACGCCACCGCCATCATGGCCAACAAGGGCGAACGTTTCGTGCCGCACCTGTTGAAATCGATCAAGAATGACACCGTCAAGGTGGACACGCCGGTAGACAAGATGGCTCCAGTGGTGCTTAAGAGTCCACACAACTGGCAGATCATCAACGAGGCCATGCGAGATACCGCCCATAAGTCACGCTTCGTCGATGCCGGCTATACCGCGGCGATGAAGACGGGTACCGCCCAGGTTTTCAGTGTGGCCGAGGATGAAAAATATGACGCAGAAAATATCGACGAACACCTGAGGGATAACGCCTTGATCGTCGCCTACGCCCCCTATGAGGCGCCGCGCATCGTGCTGGCAGTGGTGCTGGAAAACGCCGGTTGGGGTGGCGCCAATGCAGGCCCTGTGGCCCGCGCCCTGCTGGATGAGTATATGCTACGCGACAACCTGCCCTTAGAAACCGCCGGGAGCCCACACAATGAACGCCCATAGCCATAGGCCCAACATCTGGCAGCGCATGCATATCGACCTGCCACTGCTTCTTGGGCTGCTGGCACTCATGTGCTATGGCCTGTTCGTCATCTATTCCGCCGGTGGCGAAGATATGGCGCTGATGGAGCGTCAGCTGATTCGCATGGGACTGTCGCTGGGGATCATGCTGTTTGTCGCCCAGATCAACCCCGAGGTGCTCAGGCGCTGGGCCTTCCCCATCTATATCGCCGGGGTGATTCTGCTGCTCGGTGTGCATTTCTTCGGTGAGATCAACAAGGGCGCGCAGCGCTGGCTCAACCTGGGTTTCATGGAGTTTCAACCCTCTGAGCTGATCAAGCTGGCCTTCCCCATCACCATGGCTTGGTATATAAGTAAGTTCCCGCTGCCGCCGAAGAAACGTTATCTGGCCGGTGCAGGGGTGATCCTGCTCATTCCGACGCTCTTGATTGCCAAGCAGCCGGATCTGGGTACCTCTATCCTGGTGGCGGCCTCAGGGATCTTCGTGCTGTTTCTCTCCGGCATGAGCTGGGCCATCGTCGGCAGCTTCATCGGCGGCGTGCTAGCCATGCTGCCTGTGCTCTGGTTCTTCCTGATGCACGATTATCAACGTACCCGGGTATTGACCCTGCTGGATCCGGAAAAGGACCCACTGGGCGCCGGCTACCATATTATTCAGTCCAAGATCGCCATCGGCTCCGGTGGGATCTGGGGCAAGGGCTGGCTCGACGGCACTCAGTCTCAGCTGGAGTTCCTGCCCGAGCGCCACACAGATTTCATCTTCGCGGTTATCGGCGAGGAGTTTGGCCTGATCGGCAGCCTTATTCTGCTCTGCCTCTACCTCTATGTGATCGGCCGCGGCCTGGTGATCGCCTCGCGCGCGCAAACCAGTTTTGCCCGTTTACTCGCTGGCAGTATTACTTTAACCTTCTTTGTATATGTCTTTGTGAATATTGGCATGGTATCGGGGCTACTCCCCGTGGTCGGTGTGCCCCTGCCTCTCATCAGTTACGGCGGTACCTCTATGCTGACCCTGATGACAGGCTTCGGCATTCTGATGAGCATACATACCCATAGACGATTCATTGACCGTTAAAGGAAGACGATTTGAAACCAGTTTCACAGCTATTTTTCGCCCTGATGCTGGGCAGCGCCAGCATGCTGGCCCAGGCCGATGACAAGGTGATCCCCCAAGAGGGTGACATCAGTGAGTTGAAGACAGCCTTCACCGAGCAGCAACTCGGCGCCGGCTTCACCCAGGCAGAGATAGACAGCTTTCTCAGTAGCGCCCAATACAACCAGAAGGTGATCGACGCCATCACCACCCCTTGGGAAGCCAAGCCCTGGTTTCAATATCACCCCATCTTCCTCACCGATAAGCGTCTGGAAAAGGGACTAGCCTTCTGGCGCACCCATGATGCGACCATCACCAAGGCGGCAAAGACCTATCAGGTGGACCCCGAGATCATAGTTGCCATTATCGGCATCGAGACCTTCTACGGCGGCTACATGGGCACCTATCCGGTGATCGACGCCCTCTACACCTTGGGCTTTCATTACACGCCGCGGGCCGACTTCTTTCGCAAGGAACTCGCCCAGCTACAGACTCTGGCCAAAGAGGAAAAACTGGACCTGAGCTCGCTAAAAGGCTCCTACGCTGGCGCCATGGGGTATGGCCAGTTTATTCCCTCCAGCTACCGTCATTTCGCGGTGGATTTTAGCGGCGATGGCCGCCGTGACTTAGTTGGCGATCCGGTCGATGCCATCGGCAGTGTCGCCAACTATTTCCATCAGCATGGCTGGCAGAAGGGCGGCCTGGTCACCCTACCGCTGACGACTCACCATCTGCCCGCGCATCTCAAGGCCTGGTCGGGAGAGAAGCTCTCCTACAAGGTTGCCGACATCCTGTCGCCAACCATCTCCCTGGCGCAGAATGTCGATCTCGACGTGCAACAACCTGCACTACTGGTCGAGCTTGAGCAGCAAGCCAGCAAAGATTACTGGCTGGGACTGAACAACTTTTACGTGATCACCCGCTACAATCGCAGCCCGCTGTACGCCATGGCGGTGTATCAATTTAGCCAACAACTCAAAGATGCTTATGCGAAACAGTAACGCCCTGTCACTGCTCTCCTTCATCCTGCTACTGGTTTTGGCGGGCTGCTCGTCGCAGAGCGGCCGCTATAAGATTGCCGACGACTTAGCGCCAACCGACGCGCCCGACGTCTCCAAGGTAGAAGATGCTCACCCCAAGTTTGAGCCCTACAGCCGCGGCGGCAACCGCAAGGAATATACTGTACTGGGCAAGACCTATCGGGTGCTCGACACAGGCAAAGGCTATCAGAAGACAGGCATCGCCTCCTGGTATGGCGCCAAGTTTCATGGTCACCTCACCTCCAATGGCGAGACCTACGACATGTATTCCATGTCGGCGGCCCATAAGACGCTGCCACTGCCAAGCTATGTGAAGGTCACTAACCTGGCCAACGACAAGTCGGTAGTGGTAAGGGTCAACGATCGCGGCCCCTTCCACGATAACCGTATCATAGATCTCTCCTACGCCGCGGCGCATCGCCTCGACATGCTCAAGACGGGCACGGCTAAGGTGCAGCTCGAGGTGATCTACATCGAAAACCCCGAGTCGGTGGCTTTGGCCGCACTGCAGGAAACCAAGCTTCACTATGTGCAGGTGATCGCCTCCTCAGATAAGGGGCGCATCGACCATCTGGCGCAGACCCTGGCCGACCAGTACCAGGTGAAGACTCGTATCCAGCAGAGCGGCAATCTCTATCGCCTGCAACTCGGCCCCATAGGACGCCAGCAAATCGCTGCCCAGCTGCATCAGACACTGCAGCAAAACGGCTACCCGCAGAGCTATCTGGTGACCGAATAAGGTAACGACCCGAAATCGGTGCGCTTTTCCTTAAGATTAAGGAACCTTCACTGATTTCGATGGTCGACTAATGTTATACTCGCCCGACATAGCGCCCAAATTTTTGCATTCAACCAGAAGACGTGCCTTGATAATATGAAATTACTGAATCATAGCTTGAAAACACTCCTCCTTGTCTCCTCTCTCTCTATCACGGCAGCCAACGCGGCACCCGTTGTTACGCCTGATGCACCTAAGGTAGCAGCCAAAGCCTTTATCCTTATGGATTACAACTCGGGCCAGATCATCGCCGAAGAGAATGCCTATGAGAGCCTGAACCCAGCCAGTCTCACCAAGATGATGACCAGCTACGTGATAGGCCACGAGATCAAGGTGGGCAATATCTCGCCACAAGACAAGGTGACCATCAGTAAGAACGCCTGGTCGAAGAATTTCCCTGACTCCTCTAAGATGTTTATCGAAGTGGGTAAGCAAGTCTCTGTCGAAGAGCTCAACCGCGGCATCATCATTCAGTCGGGTAACGATGCCTGTGTCGCCATGGCCGAGCACATTGCCGGTACCGAAGATGGCTTCGTAGATCTGATGAACTCCTGGGCCAAGCAGCTGGGCATGCGTGACAGCTACTTCGAGAACTCCCACGGCCTGGACTCTGAAAATCACAAGACCACAGCCTACGACATGGCGCTACTGGGCGCCGCACTGATCCGCGACGTACCCGAGGAGTACCGCGTCTACTCGGAGAAATCTTTCACCTATAACGGCATCAAGCAGTACAACCGTAACGGTCTGCTATGGGACAAGAGCCTGAACGTCGATGGCATCAAGACGGGCCACACCTCTGGCGCCGGTTACAACCTAGTGACTTCGGCGACCAAAGATGGCATGCGCCTGGTGTCTGTAGTCTTGGGCACCGCCAGCGAGTCGGCCCGTAAGGCCGAGAGCAAGAAACTGCTCAACTATGGTTTCCGCTTCTTCGAGACCATCACCCCCTACAAGGCGGGCGACAGCTTTGTAACCCAGAAGATCTGGTACGGTGACAGAGAGTCAGTGGATCTTGGCGTGTTAACAGATACCCCCATCACCATCAGCCGTGGCCAGGCGAAAAACCTCGAAGCCAACTACGAGCTGAACAAGGAGCTGACCGCCCCTATCGCCAAGGGTGAGACAGTAGGCCGCATCTACTTCCAGCTTAATGGCAAAGACATTGCCCAGTTCCCACTGGTCACCCTGCAAGAGGTGAACGAAGGCAGCTGGTTCAGCAAGCTGATGGACTACTTTAAGCAGATGTTTGCCAGCTGGTTTAACTAATTTCACAGCGACAAATGCATGAGATAGTAAAAAGTCACCTAAGGGTGACTTTTTTGTTTTTAGCCTCTCAGGCTTGAATTAGGTATAATAACCCCCATTTTATAGCCATTAAGTTAGGCAAGAGATAGACACCTATGTTAGACACCAAATTTCATGAACTCCTAGACTTCCCCGCGGCCTTCCCTTTCAAAGTCGTGGGCGACGCCAGAGACACACTCGCCGATGACGTTGTTGCCGTTGTGCAGCGTCATGTACCAGGCGACTATATGCCAACCTCCAGGGCCTCAAGCAAAGGCAGCTACCACTCGATCACCGTCAAGGTAACGGTTCACAGTAAAGAGCAGATCGAACTGCTTTACATCGAGTTAGCGGCCATCGAAGGAGTTAAGCGCGTCCTCTAAGATGCGCCCTCCTGATAGGAAATGTGATCTACCTTACATTTCCTGATTTCGCGCGTATAATAGGCGCACTTAAACGCTGAGGGGAGAGGTTGCCCTTGAAAGATACGGTTTTACATATTCGTCATCTTGGTCGTCAGGATTACGAGTCGGTATGGCACGCCATGCAGGAATATACCGATAATCGCGATGAAACGAGCCGAGATGAACTTTGGATAGTCGAACATCCGCCGGTGTTCACCCAAGGCCAGGCAGGCAAGAGTGAGCATATTCTCAACCCCGGCGATATCCCCGTCATTCAAGTCGACCGTGGTGGCCAAGTGACCTACCATGGCCCAGGGCAGTTAGTCGCCTATCCGCTACTGGACATCAAACGCCTCAAAATAGGCGTTCGCCAACTGGTGACCGACATAGAGCAGAGTATCGTCAAGATGCTCGCCCTCTATGGTATCGAGGCCTATCCCAAGGCCGATGCTCCAGGTGTCTATGTCGAGGAGCGCAAAATCGCCTCTCTGGGTCTGCGGATCCGTAAAGGCTGCTCCTTCCACGGCCTGGCACTAAACGTCGATATGGATATGTCCCCCTTTCAGCGCATCAACCCCTGCGGTTATGCCGGATTAGAGATGGCTCAATGTAAGCCGCTCAAGGGGCCACAAAGCGTCGAAGAAGCCGGCGAGAAACTGATACAAACTTTTAGCCAAGAATTAGGCTATCAACATCTAGAACATCATCAAGGGTTAACAGACTAATATGAGTAGGCCTGAAAGATTACAACCCGGAGTCAAGTTACGCGATGCCGACAAGGTCTCTCGTATTCCGGTCAAGGTCGTGCCTTCCGAGCGCGAAACCATGCTACGCAAACCCGATTGGTTGAGAGTCAAGCTCCCGGCATCGAACCAGCGTATCGTCGACATCAAACAGGCGCTGCGTAAGAACGGTCTGCACTCTGTATGTGAAGAGGCTTCCTGCCCTAACCTTGCCGAATGTTTTAACCATGGTACCGCTACCTTCATGATCTTGGGCGCCATCTGCACCCGTCGCTGCCCCTTCTGCGACGTGGCCCATGGTCGTCCACTCAAGCCTGATGCCGAAGAGCCGGTGAAACTGGCGCAAACCATCAGAGACATGAAGCTGAAATATGTGGTGATCACCTCTGTGGATCGTGACGATCTGCGTGATGGTGGTGCCCAGCACTTTGCCGACTGTATCCGCGAGATCCGTAAGCTCAACCCAGAGATCAAGATTGAGATCTTAGTGCCCGATTTCAGGGGCCGCATCGACGCCGCCTTGGAGATCCTGGCCACCGAGCCACCCGATGTCTTCAACCACAACCTGGAAACGGCGCCTAAGCACTACCGTAAGGCTCGTCCAGGGGCGAACTACCAATGGTCACTGGATCTGTTGAAGAAATTTAAGGAACAACACCCACATATTCCGACTAAGTCGGGCCTGATGATGGGTCTGGGTGAGACCAACGAAGAGATCGCCGAGGTGCTTCGCGACCTGCGTGCGCACAATGTTGAAATGCTGACACTCGGTCAATACCTGCAGCCTTCTAAATTCCACCTGCCGGTAGAGCGTTACGTGCCGCCAGCTGAGTTTGACGAGCTGAAAGACTATGCCGAAGAGATAGGCTTTACCCATGCAGCATGTGGTCCTATGGTGCGTTCTAGCTACCACGCCGACCTGCAGGCCCAAGGTAAAGAGGTTAAATAACCTAAGACCTTGGCAAGCAATTGTCTTTAGCGTTCAACGCTTAGAAACAAAAATAGCGCCCTTGCGGCGCTATTTTTTTATCCCCAAATACAAATCCAAACGGCTAGAACAAACGCTCCATCAAGATAGCGTCTTCTTTGCCCTGTTCCAGCTGATAATAGTTGGCTCGCATTCCTGTCTGCTCGAAGCCCATCTGGCGATATAAGGCGATTGCCCTTTCATTAGAGGCCCTCACCTCTAACATCATACGTTCGGCCCCCTGAGTGGCTGCCAGCTCGATTAACGCCTCGGTGAGGCGCTTACCCAAACCTTGCCCCTGAGCGTCTGGCCTGACGCAGATATCCATCAGGGTGGCATCTTCGAAGAGTTGATGCAGAATGCTGAAGCCCAACAGCGTCTCATCATCATAGAGACCGATAACATGGTAGAAACGCCCGAAACAGGTCTCAAGGTTACTCAGGGACATGGGGAAACTATGGCAGGCCGACTCCAGCTCATGCAACTTAGGAGCGTCTTCTTTGGTCAGCGTCTTAAGCGTTAGCGTCATAGGCATCGCTCTCCCAAATATGCTGCCATAGCTCGCGCTTGGCCTTAGATTCTTGCTCGAGAACGGCTATAGGTGCAGAGCTGATGGCACATGCCACCTTAGGTAACCTGAGACTTCGCATATCCCAAAACACCTCTTTGGTGCTGCTCAGCGAATCGCTGACGACGACCTGCTTATCCTGCTCGGGAAAGAGCGCCAATACCTGGCGGATAAGCGGGTGGTCACCTGAGACGCTCGCGCCTCGATCCACAAGAATATGGTACAGGGGAAGCTCGGCTCCCTTCTCTACCCAGCGGGTTATACCCATCGCATCTAAATATGCACTCGGTTCCAAATCGCCTCCAGACAAATGCTAACCCCTTAAGGATAACCTCTGCCCAGGCGAGTGTCACGACGACCAGAGACTATATGAACTTGAGTGAAATGATAAAACTCAGAAAAGCAAAAAGCCGTTCATTTCTGAACGGCTTCTCTAGAATGTGGCAGGGGTGGCAGGACTCGAACCCGCAACCATCGGTTTTGGAGACCGCTGTTCTACCAATTGGAACTACACCCCTGTTGACGTGGGGAATTATGCTAAAACCCCTCCCAAAGGTAAAGGACTTTTTATGGCTAACTCGCTCAATTGCGGCTTTTTCATGCAAGATAGCGAATATTAAGTCATATCCTCACTTTCCCACTCAAAAAATGGCCATCCACACCATCATTCAACCTGCTTTTAATGACGTTATACGTCACTGATTAATGGCATATCGAGCCTGAAATCCCCCATTACCTTCGTAGGCAAATAACAGCCCAGCCTATAGCATCCAAAATAAAGCCTACATAATTTTGCATCGAGCCTCTTCGAGACTAGCATTAGGGGACAAATACATAGAGACCTGCTACCCGCACCTTCCTCTTCCTATCCTAGACACCACAAGCAAAAAACCTTACTCCCAATCCAACTACATCTATATAGGAGTGTTTTGCGACTCAGCCCCCCATGTGAGAGCCAAATAGGGCCAAGACAGCCCTAGATAACTACAGCGCAAAAACAGATGTTCTTACGAGCCCTCCACCTCACTACAAGGCATTCGCCTTAAATCATCGAAGCGTCGATATAGAACAAAGGCATGAAGATAGAAAGGGAGATATAGGTCCATTTTAACTAGACGGCTGAAGCACAGATTACAGGGTTGAATGCTAGGAAACCGCTATCTAGTCATATCTCGAAAAATGGAATCCGCCAAAGGTTTCTCACATGGAGCAGAGAAGTCCTGCTATGAATGCGCAACATCCAAGGCCTTTTTAGCACGAAGCGCGGACTGAGGAGTCGCTACACATAAAAGAAAGGCATTTGCATTGCCAGCTCCTAGGCAGATACCAGATACCAGATACCAGATACCAGATACCAGATATTAATTCCCCAAATCTCACATGGAAACGTAAGGCACCCTTTTATCAAGCTCAGCTTGATGGGTGACTGGGACGCGAAGCAGCTAGGCTGCGAGCTGAGGGGGCTAATGAATAAAGAGAAAAGGCGCCTGTCATGGCCAAATACTAGCTCATCCAATCTCACATGGGGGCGTAAGACATCCGCTTATCAAGCGCAGCTTGATGGGTGACTGGAGCGCGAAGCAGCTAAGCTGCGAGCCGGAGACCCCGCTTAGCGGTGGGGCGACGTCGGGAGTAGGCATTCATGCCTACATAAGTGAATAAGCCACCTGACTTTAATTAAGGTGGTTTCGAGAGGGTACCCGATAATTTCATAAACCCCAAACGCAAAAAAGCCACCTTATTCAGGTGGCTTCTTCACTTAATTAGGCGCCTGTCATGGCCAGCTCCGCTAAAGCTTCGCGCTGAACTACATGGATGTAGGGAATGCTGAAAGTGTCGGGAATATCTTTCAGCCATAAGCACATCGCTATCGCGATATTCGCCCTACTTCACATGGAAATGCACCTCACTACGTTCGGGCTCTTTATATTCCCCATGTTCCAGTAGATATTTCAAAAGCTGTTAAACGAAAAAATCCCCAGCACAAGGTGCTGGGGATTTCTCGTTTATTAGGCGCCTGGAAATGACCTACTCTCACATGGGGAGACCCCACACTACCATCGGCGCGATTGCGTTTCACTTCTGAGTTCGGGATGGGATCAGGTGGGACCACAATGCTATGGTTTCCAGACAAAATTGGAAATTTAGAAAGCTGTTTGACTTCGCACTTCAATCAAGTACTTTGTATTCTTTTGATTACGTAAAACCATTACTTACTTTGCAGTAAAACCCTTTTGGGTTGTATGGTTAAGCCTCACGAGTCATTAGTACAGGTTAGCTCAACGCCTCACAACGCTTACACACCCTGCCTATCAACGTCCTAGTCTCGGACGGCTCTTTAGAGACCTTAAAGGTCTAGGGATGACTCATCTTAGGGCTCGCTTCCCGCTTAGATGCTTTCAGCGGTTATCGATTCCGAACGTAGCTACCGGGCAATGCCATTGGCATGACAACCCGAACACCAGCGGTTCGTCCACTCCGGTCCTCTCGTACTAGGAGCAGCTCCCTTCAATCATCCAACGCCCACGGCAGATAGGGACCGAACTGTCTCACGACGTTCTGAACCCAGCTCGCGTACCACTTTAAATGGCGAACAGCCATACCCTTGGGACCGACTTCAGCCCCAGGATGTGATGAGCCGACATCGAGGTGCCAAACACCGCCGTCGATATGAACTCTTGGGCGGTATCAGCCTGTTATCCCCGGAGTACCTTTTATCCGTTGAGCGATGGCCCTTCCATTCAGAACCACCGGATCACTATGACCTGCTTTCGCACCTGCTCGACGTGTATGTCTCGCAGTTAAGCTGGCTTATGCCATTGCACTAACCGTACGATGTCCGACCGTACTTAGCCAACCTTCGTGCTCCTCCGTTACTCTTTGGGAGGAGACCGCCCCAGTCAAACTACCCACCAGGCACTGTCCTCAACCCCGATTCAGGGGCCAGAGTTAGAACATCAACACTACAAGGGTGGTATTTCAAGGATGACTCCACGAGAACTGGCGTTCCCGCTTCAAAGTCTCCCACCTATCCTACACATGTAGGGTCAATGTTCAGTGCCAAGCTATAGTAAAGGTTCACGGGGTCTTTCCGTCTAGCCGCGGGTATACGGCATCTTCACCGCAATTTCAACTTCACTGAGTCTCGGCTGGAGACAGCGTGGCCATCATTACGCCATTCGTGCAGGTCGGAACTTACCCGACAAGGAATTTCGCTACCTTAGGACCGTTATAGTTACGGCCGCCGTTTACCGGGGCTTCGATCATGAGCTTCTCCGAAGATAACCCAATCAATTAACCTTCCGGCACCGGGCAGGCGTCACACCGTATACGTCATCTTGCGATTTTGCACAGTGCTGTGTTTTTGATAAACAGTTGCAGCCACCTGGTATCTGCGACTCCCGTCAGCTTAGAGAGCAAGTCTCATCACCAACAGGAGCGTACCTTCTCCCGAAGTTACGGTACCATTTTGCCTAGTTCCTTCAGCCGAGTTCTCTCAAGCGCCTTGGTATTCTCTACCCGACCACCTGTGTCGGTTTGGGGTACGATTCCTGCTAACCTGAAGCTTAGAAGATTTTCCTGGAAGCATGGCATCAACTACTTCATCACCGTAGTGACTCGTCATCAACTCTCAGTATTAGGTACCCGGATTTGCCTAAGTACCCTACCTACAGCCTTAAACGCGGACAACCAACGCCGCGCTAGCCTAGCCTTCTCCGTCTCTCCATCGCAGTTAGCAGAAGTACGGGAATATTAACCCGTTTCCCATCGACTACGCCTTTCGGCCTCGCCTTAGGGGTCGACTCACCCTGCCCCGATTAACGTTGGACAGGAACCCTTGGTCTTTCGGCGAGGAGGTTTTTCACCCCCTTTATCGTTACTCATGTCAGCATTCGCACTTCTGATACCTCCAGCGTGGGTTACCCCTTCACCTTCAACGGCTTACAGAACGCTCCTCTACCGCACTAGCGCAAGCGCTAGTACCCATAGCTTCGGTGTATTGCTTAGCCCCGTTATATCTTCCGCGCAGGCCGACTCGACTAGTGAGCTATTACGCTTTCTTTAAATGATGGCTGCTTCTAAGCCAACATCCTAGCTGTCTAAGCCTTCCCACATCGTTTCCCACTTAGCAATAACTTTGGGACCTTAGCTGATGGTCTGGGTTGTTTCCCTTTTCACGACGGACGTTAGCACCCGCCGTGTGTCTCCCGAGTAGTACTCATTGGTATTCGGAGTTTGCAAAGGGTTGGTAAGTCGGGATGACCCCCTAGCCTTAACAGTGCTCTACCCCCAATGGTATTCGCTCGAGGCGCTACCTAAATAGCTTTCGAGGAGAACCAGATATCTCCCGGTTTGATTGGCCTTTCACCCCCAGCCACAAGTCATCACCGCATTTTTCAACATACGTGTGTTCGGTCCTCCAGTTGATGTTACTCAACCTTCAACCTGCCCATGGCTAGATCACCGGGTTTCGGGTCTACACCTTGCAACTAAACGCGCAGTTAACACTCGGTTTCCCTACGGCTCCGCTATTCGCTTAACCTCGCTACAAAATGTAAGTCGCTGACCCATTATACAAAAGGTACGCAGTCACGGTCTCAAGAACCGCTCCCACTGCTTGTACGTATACGGTTTCAGGTTCTATTTCACTCCCCTCACAGGGGTTCTTTTCGCCTTTCCCTCACGGTACTGGTTCACTATCGGTCAGTCAGGAGTATTTAGCCTTGGAGGATGGTCCCCCCATATTCGAACAAGATATCACGTGTCCCGTCCTACTCGTTTTCACCTAAAGTTAGTTTTCATGTACGGGGCTATCACCCTGTATCGCTGTGCTTTCCAACACATTCCACTAACACCCTCTAGGCTTAAGGGCTAATCCCCGTTCGCTCGCCGCTACTAGGGGAATCTCGGTTGATTTCTTTTCCTAAGGGTACTTAGATGTTTCAGTTCCCCTCGTTCGCCTCACTAAGCTATGTATTCACTTAGTGATGACACCTTATGGTGCCGGGTTTCCCCATTCGGACATCGTTAGCTCAAATGCTTGTTACTAGCTCGCCAACGCTTTTCGCAAGTTACTACGTCCTTCATCGCCTCTGACTGCCAAGGCATCCACCGTATACGCTTAGTCACTTAACCATACAACCCAAATGAGTTTCATCTGAGTCGCATCGCAACTAACGGTTTCTACTTTCGCCAAAAGAATACTCAAGTCACTTGATTAAAGTGTGTTTTGAGAACTCAATTATTTTTCGCAATAATCTTTCGATTATTACTATCAGCTTTCCAAATTTTTAAAGAACAAGCATCGTCGCTCGGACGTGCCACTCGCTCTAACAAGAACAAGTTATCTGTGTGAACACTCAACAAATATCAGTCAATCGTATAGGTAAGGAGGTGATCCAGCCCCAGGTTCCCCTAGGGCTACCTTGTTACGACTTCACCCCAGTCATGAACCACACCGTGGTAAACGCCCTCCCGAAGGTTAAGCTATCTACTTCTGGTGCAGCCCACTCCCATGGTGTGACGGGCGGTGTGTACAAGGCCCGGGAACGTATTCACCGTGGCATTCTGATCCACGATTACTAGCGATTCCGACTTCATGGAGTCGAGTTGCAGACTCCAATCCGGACTACGACCGGCTTTGTGAGATTAGCTCCACCTCGCGGCTTCGCAACCCTCTGTACCGACCATTGTAGCACGTGTGTAGCCCTACTCGTAAGGGCCATGATGACTTGACGTCGTCCCCACCTTCCTCCGGTTTATCACCGGCAGTCTCCCTAAAGTTCCCGGCATTACCCGCTGGCAAGTAAGGATAAGGGTTGCGCTCGTTGCGGGACTTAACCCAACATTTCACAACACGAGCTGACGACAGCCATGCAGCACCTGTCTCAGAGTTCCCGAAGGCACCAATCCATCTCTGGAAAGTTCTCTGGATGTCAAGAGTAGGTAAGGTTCTTCGCGTTGCATCGAATTAAACCACATGCTCCACCGCTTGTGCGGGCCCCCGTCAATTCATTTGAGTTTTAACCTTGCGGCCGTACTCCCCAGGCGGTCTACTTAATGCGTTAGCTTGAGAACCCAGTGTTCAAGACACCAAATTCCGAGTAGACATCGTTTACGGCGTGGACTACCAGGGTATCTAATCCTGTTTGCTCCCCACGCTTTCGTACCTGAGCGTCAGTCTTTGTCCAGGGGGCCGCCTTCGCCACCGGTATTCCTTCAGATCTCTACGCATTTCACCGCTACACCTGAAATTCTACCCCCCTCTACAAGACTCTAGTTGACCAGTTCGAAATGCAGTTCCCAGGTTAAGCCCGGGGCTTTCACATCTCGCTTAATCAACCGCCTGCGTACGCTTTACGCCCAGTAATTCCGATTAACGCTTGCACCCCTCGTATTACCGCGGCTGCTGGCACGAAGTTAGCCGGTGCTTCTTCTGCGAGTAACGTCACAGCTAACGGGTATTAACCGTTAACCTTTCCTCCTCGCTGAAAGTGCTTTACAACCCGAAGGCCTTCTTCACACACGCGGCATGGCTGCATCAGGCTTGCGCCCATTGTGCAATATTCCCCACTGCTGCCTCCCGTAGGAGTCTGGGCCGTGTCTCAGTCCCAGTGTGGCTGATCATCCTCTCAGAACAGCTAGGGATCGTCGCCTAGGTGAGCCATTACCTCACCTACTAGCTAATCCCACCTAGGTACATCCAATCGCAGAAGGTCCGAAGATCCCCTCTTTTCCCCCGTAGGGCGTATGCGGTATTAGCAGTCGTTTCCAACTGTTATCCCCCTCGACTGGGCAGTTCCCTAGGCATTACTCACCCGTCCGCCGCTCGTCAGCAAAGTAGCAAGCTACTTTCTGTTACCGCTCGACTTGCATGTGTTAGGCCTGCCGCCAGCGTTCAATCTGAGCCATGATCAAACTCTTCAATTAAAAGTTTTTGTGTTTGGCTTGCGCCAAACGACTCAATGAATTCTGATTCATCACTTAGACTCGGAAGAATCTAAGGATGTTTGTACATATTGCTATGAACACTCATCGTTGCATTGAGATTTAAATCGTTTTCGATTAACTCAATACCTGTGAGTGTCCACACAGATTTCTTGTTTTATCTTGTTAAAGAACGTTTGCCTCATACTGGACTCCAGCGGGCTAGGGCTGCGTATTCTACGCTTATCCCTGTCGGCGTCAAGCGCTTTTTTCAAAAGATTTTTAAGTGGTTAATTACTGCGCTCTCGCGCTGTAACTACCGGCTTAAAAACTCGAACCGCTTATCGCCTTGACTCGACATTCGTTACCTACTCACTTGGTAAGTAGCGCCGTTTGCCGTGTCAGTGGGAGCGCATTATAGGGAGCCAAATCTTTTGCGCAAGGGCTTTTTTAACGAAAAACATCGATCGAACAAAAAACATGCAGAACGAGATAGATTCAGCGAAAAGCCACACACAAAGGCAACATGCGAGTAACGACAACACCACAAACTACCGATTTGGTGACTCGCTTATTTGAAACCGGAAAATAAGTTTGGCACAAAAAATTCGACTCTGCCAAAAATCTGAGCAGCCTGATTGCAAGGCTGCCCTGCTGGTTTATTTAGCCCTTATAGCATCTGTGCTTTTGCCGCCTTGTCTCAGTATCGTCTTATCTCAGTATCGTCTTATCCCAGTGTCGCCTTCTTTTGGCTCCTTATATGGGCATAGGTTTAGAATATAAGCTTAAGTGCTACTGCTTCTTATCGGCTTCTGAATCATCTTGCTCAGTTTGTTTGGATTCATCTGTCTCTTGAGCAATATCTATATCGGTTTCATTCTCATCACCCACCACATGGCTCACCTTTAACTTCTTCACCGTGCGTATGGTGTAGATGGGACCAGAGAGTGCGTAGAGACTAAAGACGATAAACAGGATAGTTGCCGGTTGAACCGAGACCACCACAAACAAGCCCACCAGCGCCAGGATCACCATAAAGTTAACCCGGCCGCGCCAGTCATAGTCTTTGAAGGAGTAGTAGCGGAAGTTACTCACCATCAAGAGACCGGCACCAGCTGTCATTAACAGCGCCAGTATGCTGACCTGGTGGCCTTCTATCTCATAATAGGTGCCTGTCCAGATGGCGCCGGCAATAATCGCCGCTGCGGCCGGACTCGCCAAGCCTTGAAAGTAGCGCTTATCGGCGACACCTACCTGGGTATTGAAGCGTGCGAGCCTGAGCGCGGCGCCGGCACAATAGATAAATGCCGCCAACCAACCGACCTTGCCCAGATCGGCCAAGGCCCAGTTATAGGCGATCAACGCTGGGGCCACCCCGAAGGAGACCATGTCGGCCATGCTGTCATATTCGGCACCGAAGGCACTCTGGGTATTGGTCATCCTGGCAACCCGCCCATCGAGGCCATCGAAGATCATTGCGACGAAGATGGCAATAGCTGCCGCCTCAAAGTGGCCATTCATGGAGGCGATCACCGCATAAAAGCCGGAAAACAATCCCGCCGTGGTGAACAGGTTGGGTAAAAGGTAGATACCGCGGTTCTTCACCGTCTCTTTGTTTAAATTTTGCATATACTAAGGAGCAAGGTTATCTTGATAAAATAAAAAGATAACACAGATTTAAGCTCACTTTTTATACGGACCTCTAATTGTTGGCAGATGAGGCACTCTTGCACTCTCTCCCGGCCTAGATATGGATACTATGATGACCGGAAAATTCTATCTCAGCGCACTGTTAAGCCTATTCCTTTGCGCCCCAGCATTTGCAACGACCATCTATAAGTGGGTCGATGAAAACGGTGTCACCCACTACAGTCAGGAAAAGCCCCCCGAGGCAAAGACAGAAAAGCTCTATAGCGAAGATATCGAACAGAAGAAGGTTGGCTTCACCGCCCCTAAGGTCGTCGAAAAACAGGGCGAGCAGAAGAGCGAGGCCGCATTAGCCGCCGAGGCAATCAATGAGAAAGATAAGGCGCAGGCCAAGGCCATCTGCGAAAATGCCAAGCATCAGTTAAATGTGCTTGAGACCCATACTCGCCTGACACGTAAGAATGAAGAAAATGGTGAAATGGTGCGTATGACAGAGGAAGACAGGCAGTCAGAGATCGCCGCGCAGAAACAGCGCATCAAACTCTTCTGCGACAAATAGCTCTGCTAATTTAAACAGGCCTTCTTTCCTACTTCGCTCCAGATACAGAGAAGTAGAGAAGAAATAGAGAAGCGACAACCCAAATGACTCTGGCTGTCGCTTCTTGTTTTTAGGTTTACCATCCAAAAAAAAAGCCTTAACCGACCGAATCTAGCCGCTCGCTTTCACCGTATACATAGAACGGCTCACCCCATCCTGACAGGCCTGAGTACCGGCGTCCCAGCCTTTATCAAACTCGCTCAAACCATCCAACACCTTATCCTTCATTCCTTCTAAGGTATCGGCGCCCGGGTTTTGCTTCAGGTAACCGGCACTACGGCAACCCGTGTTGTAGCCATAGTGATAGAGGCTGTCATAGTCAACGCTGCCGACTCCGACAAAGGCCGGGCCACTGCTTTGCATTGGTGCTGAGCTACATGCCGTCATCAACACGGCCAGAGATGCTATAACTGCTAACCTTGCTTTCATCCAGTACTCCTTCACAGTATAAAAACTTAAATTAGGAAGAGATCTCACCCTTTGCAAACTAGTGCAAATAATAGCCAAATGCAATCTGATGCCAGTGATAAAAAAAGCCCAAACCTAGGTTTGGGCTTCTTGCATAAGGCTAAGGCTTATTGATGGAAGGCGAGTTCGCCACCCGCGGCATCGACCTTGATTGGCGCACCTGGTAACAGTTCACCACTCAAGAGTTTCTGAGCCAGCGGATTTTCCACCTCTTGCTGCAGGGCGCGTTTCAGCGGCCTTGCGCCATAGACGGGATCGAATCCGGCCTGAGCGATTAAGGCTAAGGCATCATCACTCACCTCAAGCTCAAAGTCTTTCTCCGCCAGACGCGCCTTCAGATTGTCTATCTGGATCTGCGCAATATGAGCGATATGTTCAGACTCAAGCGGATGGAAGACCACGCTTTCATCGATTCGGTTGAGGAACTCGGGTCTAAAGCTGTGAGTCACCACATTCATCACCTCGCTCTTCATCTCGGCGTAACTGGCGATACCGAAACGCTCCTGAATCACCTCTGAGCCCAGGTTAGAGGTCATGATCACCACGGTATTTCGAAAATCGACCGTGCGTCCCTGACCATCGGTCAGACGACCATCGTCCAGCACCTGCAACAGTATGTTAAACACATCGGGGTGCGCCTTCTCCACCTCGTCGAGCAGGATCACCGAATAAGGCTTACGCCTCACCGCCTCGGTCAGATAACCGCCCTCTTCATAGCCCACATAACCTGGAGGTGCCCCTACCAGACGCGATACCGAATGCTTCTCCATAAACTCGGACATATCGATACGCACCATGGCCGCTTCAGTATCAAACAGGAACTTCGCCAGCGACTTACACAGCTCAGTCTTACCCACACCGGTAGGGCCAAGGAAGAGGAAGGAACCGATAGGACGATTAGGATCCGCAAGACCAGCACGGCTACGGCGGATGGCATTGGCCACCGCATCCACGGCCTCGTTCTGACCAATCACCCGGGTATGCAGCGCCTCTTCCATGTGCAGCAGCTTCTCTTTCTCCCCTTCGAGCATCTTAGACACAGGAATACCGGTCGCCTTGGACAGCACCTCGGCGATCTCCACATCGGAAACCTTGTTACGCAGCAGCGTCATATCCTGCATCTCGGCCTGAGCCGCCAGATCCAGCTGTTTCTCCAGCTCGGGAATACGGCCATATTGCAGCTCGGACATGCGGGTCAGATCCCCTGCACGTCTGGCCACCTCGAGATCCATACGGGCCTGCTCGAGATCCGCCTTGATATGCTGAGTGCCCGCCAGCGCCGCCTTCTCGGTATGCCATACCTCATTAAGCTCGGCGGCCTTGGCCTCGACCTCGGCAAGCTCACTACGCAAGGTGGAGAGTCGACGCAGACTCGCCTCGTCACTCTCCTTGCTTAGGGCCTGCTCCTCCAGCTTCAGCTGAATGGTGCGGCGCTCTAATCTATCCAGCGGCTCTGGCTTAGAGTCTATCTGCATACGAATACTGGACGCTGCCTCATCGATAAGATCGATCGCCTTATCGGGTAGCTTCCTGTCTGAGATGTAACGATGCGACATGCTGGCCGCCGCCACGATAGCGGGATCTGTGATCTCCACATGGTGATGCAGCTCATAACGCTCTTTTAGGCCACGCAGGATGGCGATGGTGTCTTCGACACTCGGCTCATCCACCAGCACCTTCTGAAAACGTCGCTCGAGGGCGGCATCTTTCTCGATATATTGACGATACTCATCCAGGGTAGTCGCACCGACGCAGTGCAGGTCACCCCTGGCCAGAGCTGGCTTAAGCATATTCCCCGCATCCATGGCGCCATCGCTCTTACCGGCGCCCACCATGGTATGCAGCTCGTCGATGAAGAGGATCACCTGGCCCTCTTCCTGAGCCAGCTCGTTGAGCACCGCCTTGAGGCGTTCCTCGAACTCACCGCGATACTTGGCCCCGGCGACCAGGGCGCCCAAGTCGAGTGACAAGACGCGCTTATTCTTGATCCCCTCAGGCACCTCGCCATTGATGATTCGTTGGGCGAGCCCTTCGACGATGGCCGTCTTACCCACACCCGGCTCACCGATGAGCACAGGGTTATTCTTACTGCGGCGTTGCAGCACCTGAATGGTGCGGCGGATCTCATCATCACGACCGATCACTGGATCTAGCTTGCCCTGCTCGGCGCGCTCGGTCAGATCCACGGTAAACTTCTTCAGTGCCTGGCGCTGATCTTCGGCGTTAGGGTCGTCGATATTCTTGCCAAGACGCACCTCTTCTATGGTCTTCTCCAGCAGCTCCTTGGTGGCGCCAGATTTCTTCAGACACTGCGCCAACGCATCGCTCCCCTCGAGTGCCGCCAAGACAAAGAGCTCGCTGGAGATATATTTGTCTTTACGCTTTTGCGCCAGCTTGTCACACAGGTTCAGCAGGCGAATCAGTGCCTGCGAGAGCTGGACATCGCCGCCCGTGCCCTCAATTTGCGGTAATCGTTCAAGCTCCTGGCTCAGGGCGGAACGCAAGGTGCTGACCGAGATCCCGGCCTGGGTCAGCAGTGGATGAATTGAGCCACCATCTTGATTAAGCAGCGCCATCATCAGATGGATCGGCTCAATAAACTGATGGTCACGCCCCAACGCTAATGACTGAGCATCGGAGATTGCTATCTGGAATTTATTCGTCATACGATCGAGTCGCATACAGCCTCCTAAAAATTAACGAATGAAGGAAACCTTCAGTGCTTTGTTACCAGTATAAATGGGGACTTTTTAGGAGGATTCAAGCAACAAGGAAAAAATTGCTGAAAATTTACGCTATTTTTCCAGCCAGATAAATGAGGCCATGCGCCCGGTTTTTGCCTCGCGGCGGTAGGAGAAATAGTCTGCGCTCATGCTATAGGTGCAGTGTGGCAGTTGAAAGACGGAAGCGATGCCGAGACGCTCTGCCCGGTAACGGGCGATCCCTTGCAGGTCGGCTAAAAACTTATCGTCTCTCGAGGTAAAAAAGGCATCTGTTTCGGCATGCTGGGCGATAAACTGCGCCCTGACTTCCGCCCCGACCTCGAAGGCCTTGGGGCCGATACAGGGACCAAGATAGATAAGTAACTCTTTGGCGGGCGCATCAAACTCAGCGATAGCGGCCTCGACAATGCCGTTACACAAGCCGCGCCAACCGGCGTGCACCGCCGCCACCTGAGTCGCCGAGCGATCGCAGATAAGCACAGGCAGGCAGTCGGCGGTCATCACCACACACGTATGCTCGCCACTACGGCTGAAGCTACCATCGGCGACACGGTTAGTGTCCAGATCCAGGTTTACCAACTCAATACCATGTACTTGCTGCAGCCAGGCTGGCTTACCAGACATGCCCAAGGCCTGAGCCGCAAGCAGACGATTTTGGCGAACATGCTCGGGATCGTCCCCGACATGGTCGCCAAGATTGAGACTATCGAAGGGAGCCTGGCTCACACCACCCTGACGCCGGCTAAAAGCCAGCTTCACGCCAGGGGGAATGAACCAGTCTTGAGGCAGCATTAATATTCCACCGGATGAGCCTTAGTGTCGTCACGCAGAGCGCGGGTCAAGGCCACCATATCTTCTGGGATTGGCGCCTGCCAGCTCATGATCTCACAGGTGAAGGGGTGTGCCAGCTCGAGGCGCACCGCATGCAGCGCCTGACGCTTAAAGCCGTTCAGTGCCTCCATCAGCTCAGGTGTCGCCTTCTTCGGTGGACGAGGACGACCACCATAGACGGGATCCCCCACCAAGATGTGACCTATGTGCGCCATGTGTACCCTGATCTGGTGGGTACGACCGGTTTCCAGACGCAGACGCAGACGGGTATGGGCGCGGAACTTCTCTGCCACACGGTAGTGGGTCACAGAGGGACGGCCACTATGATGCACCGCCATATGGGTACGCTTGGTTGGGTGACGGGCGATCGGCTCATCCACCACGCCGCCGGCCGTCATGGTGCCACTCACGATCGCCTCATATTCACGGGTGATCTCGCGGGCCTGCAGGGCTGCAACCAGATGGGTCTGGGCCTCGACCGTCTTGGCGACCACCATCAAGCCAGTGGTGTCCTTATCGAGACGATGGACGATACCCGCCCTAGGGACGAGCTCGATCTCGGGGCAATGGTGCAGCAGCGCGTTCATCAGAGTGCCGTCGCTGTTGCCCGCTCCCGGATGAACCACCAGACCCGCCTGTTTGTTGATCACGATAATATGGTCATCTTCGTAGACGATATCCAGATCGATCGCCTGGGCCTCGGCCTTGATCTCTTCCTTCAGAGTGGCTTCGATCTCAATTTCCTGGCCTTCGAGCACCTTTTCTCTCGGCTTAGTCTGCACCATACCATCGACGTAGACGGCACCAGCCTGAATCCACTCTTTAATACGTGTACGGGAGTAATCAGGGAACAACTCGGCCAAGGTTTGGTCTAATCTCTGCCCGGTTTGTGTTGCTGTGATCTCGCTTTTTAGATTAATCTCTTGTGTCATAGGAACCGTACCCGCGTTTTGGGGTCCAAAATAAAGTGCTATCTGTTACAATCGGATTGTTTCTATTTTATCGTGAAATGGAAAAATTCTTAAACAACAACTTACAAAGAATCGAATTCAAGTATGCATAATTTTGCTAAAGGCGCAGCTATCGCCTTGTTGTCATTGGCCTTAGCGGCGTGTAGTAGTAAACCCGAAGATGATATTGAACTGAGCAAATCTTCCCCCGAAGTCCTCTATTCTCAAGCCAGAACCTCTATGGAACTGGGTAACTATAGTAAAGCGGTGCGATCTTTGGAGGCACTAGACTCTCGTTATCCCTTCGGTCCACACAAGACTCAGGTGCAGTTAGACCTGATCTACGCATACTACAAACTGGACGATTCGGCGTCGGGCATTGCCAATATCGATCGCTTCATTCGCCTTAACCCCACACATAAAGATATCGACTATGTCTACTATATGCGTGGCCTGGTGAACATGCAGTCGGACAACTATATGTTTCACGACATGCTCAACATCGACAGAACCGACCGAGATCCCAAGGCCGCCCAGGACGCCTTCAAAGACTTCGATCGTTTGATCAAGCAATATCCTAACAGCAAGTATGCCGCCGATGCGCAAAAACGCATGCAGTTCCTGAAAAACCGCCTGGCCAAATACGCCGTCACGGTTGCGGAATACTACATCAAGATGAATGCCTGGAGCGCCGCCGCAGTGCGTGCCCAGACAGTGCTGGAAACCTACCCGGGTACTCCTGCTACCGAGCGCGCCCTTGAGATCATGGCAACCGCCTACGAGGAACTCGGCCAGCAGAAGCTGAAAGATCACGTACTCATGGTGATGCAGAGCAACTTCCCTAACAACGATATGCTCAAGTAAACCTGGCAATAATTGAATTAAGAAGCCCCGCAACTGCGGGGCTTTTTTTGATCTGTTTTTATCTCGGGAGCCTTTTACTCGCTATCTAGCCTCTTACCCACCACATGGCCCAACTGTCGGCACAAACTACCATTACACCTTAATGGTTGTCACACCTTGCCCGTTATTACCGAAATAACCATCCATTCCGCCTATAAGCAGTCAGATTTCACCGAGATGAACGACCAAGAACTAACTCCCCAGTCCACGTCCTTTCTCACTCCTCCCTGAGGCCTTACAGCGACATTTGATCTAAAAATCGACGTTTCGGGCAAAAGTTATCCAAACAAGCGAGATAAACAAAGTTTTTGCAAAAATGTGTTGACTCAAATGCGCAAAAGCCTTTTAATGCACCCCGTCGCCCGAATAGCTCAGTCGGTAGAGCAGAGGATTGAAAATCCTCGTGTCCCTGGTTCGATTCCGGGTTCGGGCACCATATTCTGAGGGTGCCTAGCGCACCAAACAAAAAAGCCTCGCACTGCGAGGCTTTTTTGTTTCTATTCATCTTACCCATTTCAATCTTTTGCTATACCTATAGATACGTCATAAGTTTTAGCTTTCTGCTATTTACTCCTTCATTTGGGTATCTATATGAACAATATTCAAATCAAGCACAAGATGGCTTTCGGCATCTTACTCCCCCTCTCGCTCCTCATCTGTATCTGCATCTTAGCAATCAACATGATGAATAATATCGAGAAAGGTGTCGTCACCATCTATAACGACAGAGTCGTTCCGCTAGAAGATCTCAAGGTGATCGCCGACGATTACGCCGTATTCGTCATCGACGCCATCAACAAGGCCAATGCCGGTGAGTTCAGCGCCGAGCAGGCCAATCAAGCCCTGCAGGAAGCAAGCAACAACATAGACAGCAAGTGGCGCCAATACGTGGCCACCGAACTCACCACGGATGAGAAACGCTTGGTCGACGAGGCCGAGCGCCTGTTTGTTCCGGCCAATCAGCGTATCACCCATCTGGAACAGCTGCTCGGGGGTAAGTCTGGTAACATTGCCGGCCAGCTACGGGAGGAGATTATCCCACTCTACCGGGTGATCGATCCCATCAGCGGCACCATTGCCGAGCTGATAAGCCTGCAGCTCAAGGTCGCCGGCGAGGAGAAAGACAGGGTCGCCGAGATCTACGAGTCCTCTATCTCCCTCTTCATGCTCATCACCCTGGTAGCCGCCATTGCCAGTATAGTGCTCGGCATCTGGATAAACCGCAGCGTGATGAAACCCATCAACCACATACGCACTCAGCTACATACCATACAGCAAGACTCAGATCTCACTGTCACCTTCGAGCAACTGAACAAGGACGAGCTGGGGCTGATCTCCACCGGGCTCAACGATGTCTTTCGCCACCTGCGCGGCATCCTCAAAGGGGTCGCCGAGGCGGCCAACAGCGTCAGTGACTCGGCGTTAGCCCTCAACGAGTTCACCCAGATCTCCAATGCCCGCATACAACAGCAGCAGGCGGAGACGGAGCAGACCGCGACGGCCATGAATGAGATGACGGCAACGGTCAACGAGGTAGCGCAAAGCACCACAGCCGCCGCCGACTCGGCCAGAAATGCTGACCGATTCGCCGCCAACGGTAATGATATCGTCCAACTGTCGATTAGCAGCATGCAGGCGTTGTCGATGCAGATCCAGAACACCTCAGAGGTGATCACCCACCTGTCCCACGAGAGCCAACATATCGGCAGCGTACTCAGCGTCATCAAGGGGATTGCCGAGCAGACAAACCTGCTGGCGCTCAATGCGGCCATCGAGGCGGCCCGTGCCGGCGAACAGGGACGGGGTTTTGCCGTGGTCGCCGATGAGGTTCGCTCCCTCGCCCAGCGCACCCAGGAGGCGACTCAAGAGATCGAGACCATGATAGAGACGCTGCAGAGCGGGGTGAACGAGGCGGTCACCGCCATGGATGTGGGCATTAAACAGGTGGATGATGCCAATCAACAAACCAACAAGGCGGGGGAAGCGTTGCAGGAGATAGTCGCCTCGGTCGACAACATCACAGAGATGAACACCCATATCGCCACGGCGGCGGAGGAGCAGAGCAGTGTCGCCGAGAGCATTAACCGCAGCATTATCGCCATCAGCGATATCGCCAGCCAGTCAACGGAATCTGCCTTAGAGCTGGGTCACTCCATCGCCCAGCTCACCTCGCTGGCCGACTCGATGCGGCAACAGGTTACCACCTTCAGGCTCTGACTCAGCCAACCACGAAGAGCGGGCTCACCTTGCGATGCAGTATCTGCAGGTTATTTCGCCCGCTCTCTTTTGCCTGATAGAGCTGCTCGTCGGCCAACTTGACCATATGCTGCCAGTCGTCTTCGGCAAACTCGGGATGATAGCCGTCGTAGAGCACGGCGCCCATGCTGACGGTGATGATCTCGTAGGGCGAGGCTTGATGATAGATGTTGAGATCCCGCACCCTTTGCAGCATGCGCCTGGCCAGCAACTCCATCTGCGCCAGGTTATCGCCGTGGATCACCACACAAAACTCTTCGCCGCCATAACGGGTGACTAGCTCGCCACGGCGACGACACTCCAGCATCAGGGCCTGGGCCACCTTGATCAGGGCTTGGTCGCCACTCTGATGCCCGACCGTGTCGTTATAGGGCTTGAAGAAATCGATATCCAGCATGATGAAGCCAATCGCCCCCTTGCCCTCGCGCCACTGTTTATGAGCGCGCTCGGCGAACACCTCCAGGCTGCGGCGATTGGCGATGCCAGTGAGGGGGTCGTTAAAAGAGAGAGATTCCAGATAGTTTTGATGCCGCTCCAACTTTTCCACCACCAGATTGAAAGACTCGGTCAGCTTAGCCACCTCGGTGATCGCCCAACCCGTAGGCATGGTGAGTAACACACCTCTGTGGGCCATCTTATCCAGTACGGCGTTGGCGACCCGCAGCGGCCGGACCACCAGCGCCGAGAAGGGGACGATGGCGATGTAGGACATCACCAGGACGCTTAAAAACATCAGGATTGACTCTACGGTAAAGATAGAGGGGATAAGGTTCCGGTCGTGGATCACAGTGATCTTGAGGGAAGGCACGTTAAGCGCATCATGCAGATACCAAGAATGCTGGGCAGAGATCTCATCCACATTAGGTGTCTCTCTAAAGCCCAGCGAGGTCTCACCGGAAAGCTCAGGTTTAGCCAGTACCTCGAGGTCAAACTTGATCAGGCTAAACAGCTCTATCTCCTCATGAATCGCCTGACTTACGTTACGTACTGTCAGCAAGCTACCCGCCACCTCTCCCTCGCCGTTACTGGGCAAGACGGTGACATTGCTGAAATAGACCACCCTAGATCCCATGCGCAGCAGACCGCTGCGCACCGAAGGCTTCCCTGTATCCATCTCCACCTTTGAGGGGAGAAGCTTGCCTGCCACACCAACCTTGCCTAAGGGCAACTGCTGCGAGTCAAAATCAGCGCCACTTCGATATTGCCACACTAGCTGATTTTGGCGGTTAAACACATAGAAACCATCGACATTGGCCGCCTCAAAGGCGTTATCAAACAAATTCTTGGTCACAAACTCAGGCGATACATTATCGACAAAGCTCACCATGTCATCCCAGATGGCGTAGTCGTAGCAGAGGGTGTCCAGGTTTTTTTGGGCGTAGGCGATCCCCTTTTGAACCGCCTGCAGATCTCTGTCTTGCCTTGAGATCACTTGCTCTTCAATTCTTGGCAGGTAGATGAGGTAATAGATGCCGCTTGCGGTCAGAAATGACAGCAGCAAGAGCCCTAGGGCTAAAATATTTAGGAAGTGATTTAATCGCATCGACCACTCTCTTTTGTCCTGCACTCTAGACTAGCTTAGTCGACCCGACGACAGAATTTGAGTATAAACCCAGCATTTCACAAATAAATTTCAAAAAAAAAGGGGCCTAAGCCCCCTTTCTAAATCAACCGCCTAAATCTTAAACAGACTCACCGCCTGATAGAGAACCTGGGTGCGCGCCTTCACATCGTCGGAGGCTTTGGCGTTTTCATCCGCCGCCTGGGCCGACTCGGCGGCAATGTCTCGGATCACCACCACATTCTTGTTCACCTCGGAGGCCACCATGCTCTGCTCCTCGATGGCCGCGGCGATTTGCGTGCTCATATCCATGATGTTGGTGACATCGGCATTGATCTGCTCCAGCAGGGCGCCCGCACTCGCTGCCTGATCCGCACTCTCAATGCCTTGCCTTTGGGTCGCTTCCATCAGCTGCACGATAGAGCGGGTACGAGACTGCAGCGTCTGAATGATACCGGCGATCTCCTCGGTCGACTCCTGGGTACGCATCGCCAGACTTCTCACCTCATCGGCGACCACGGCAAAGCCTCTGCCCTGCTCGCCGGCCCTGGCGGCCTCGATGGCGGCATTTAGCGCCAGTAGGTTGGTCTGCTCAGCAATGCCACGGATCACATCCAACACGCTGCCTATGGTCTCGCTGTCTTTCTCAAGCTCGGAGACCACCTGAGCCGAGTCGGTGAGCTGCGCCGCCAACGCCTGGATCTTCTCTATGGTGTGCTCAACGCCGACCTGACCTTGCTGAGCATTGTCATGGGTATTACCAGCCCGCTCTGCCGCCAACTCGGTATTGCTGGCGATCTCATCTATGGTCGCCCCCATCTCGGTGATCGCGGTCGCCACCATGTCGGTCTCATTGAGCTGACGTCCCACCCCTTCCGAGGCACGCATCGAGTTCTCCGACAGCTCCTGACAGGAGTGATTCACCACCTCGACCGAGGTCAGCACCTCTCGGATCAGCGACTGAAACGACTCCACCATGCTATTAAAATGACGGGCTATCTGGCCGATTTCATCATCCACCTTAGTATCGCATCTCAGGGTCAGATCTTTGGTTGCCTCGATGCGTGAAATCGCATCGCTGATCCGCTGCACAGGCTCCATGATGCTGCGAATGATCGCCAGAGTGAAACCGATTAAAACCAGAGTAATTAGGATAAAAACAACGATACTGATGGTAACAGTTGCGCTCTCAGCATCGCTAATCGCGTCCATGGATTGTGCCTTAAGCTGCACCAAGGACTTCTCTGCCGAGGAAATACTGTCTCGCAGGCTCGCCATGCTGCCACTGTCTTTGTCCAAACCCAGCTCCTGCTCTTTGCTGACCAAGGCCTTGAAGTTCTTCTCATAATCGTCGATCAGGGCATTAAGCTCCCCCTTGACCGAATCGCTGAGCATGGAGCCAGAAACTTGCTGTCTCAGCAGCGCCAAGTTGCCATTAAACTTATCCAGATAACTCATGGCGCGCCTGAGCATAAAATCTTTCTCGTTGCGGCGCAGCTGCAACATGGTCACCATCAGCTCGGGCTCGTTCTTTTCCTTCACCAGAGTCTCTACGTTATGCACCGCGCTGCGCAGCGCACCATAGAGGCCATCCTTAGGATGCAGGCCAATCTGCTTTTGCAGCTCGGCAATATCGGCAAAGATAGACTCGTAACGGGTCAGGTTCTGCCTAAAGGCTTGCAGATCGCTCTGGGAGATATCATGCCGATCGAAGATGGCTCCTAGGCTGACCATCTTCTCGTCTAACTCTCTCGCCTGCGTCTTGTGCTTATCTAGATAGGCCAGATCCAAACGGGCAAAAAAGTCTTTTTCATCTCGACGTAAACTCAAAACATCCTTTTCAAGTTCGATAACTTGTTGTGCAGCATGGGACAAATCATCCAGCTTTGCCGCCGAAAAGCGCTGCAAACCAAACATCGCTATCACAGAACAGATAGACACTGCTGCGCTAACGAGTAATTTGTGACGAATGAGCATAGGGGGAGATCCTTTTTGTTGAAGTTATTGCTTTACTTGTCTTCAACGACAATTAACACCTTGGAATGCCAAATTTGATTCCAATATTGAGTATAGTAACTATCGACTTACATACATTCATCTTTAATGAATTATTAATAATTCAGCCGCTTGCCGAGCTCGATTGGCTAAAAAAAAATCCACCATCAGATTTAAGTAAATGACTCAGCTTTCAATTTAATCACAAACTGCATACAATATCCCAAAATAAATAGGAGGTACTATGCAAGTTATCGATGCCGAAGCGGTGCACCAGGCACTGGACTTCCCCAGTCTCACCGCCGCCCTAAGAGACACCTTTTCCCAGCCCGCCGGAATGCCCCAGCGCCAAGTCTTTCCGTTAGACGACAGTAGCCACAGCGATGCCTTTGCCGTATTGCCGGCCTGGAACCAGAAGACCATAGCGGTGAAGGCCTTCACCTATTTTCCCGGCAATCCTAAGAAGTCTCCCGAACTTGAGAGCCTCTACTCCAAGATTTTGATCTTTAACCGCGAAACCGGTGAGCCCCAGGCCCTGGTCGATGGCACCAGCGTCACCTACTGGCGCACGGCCGCAATCTCGGCGCTGGCGAGCCAGTATCTGTCGCGGTCTGATGCCAAGCATCTGCTGCTGTTTGGTACAGGACGGCTGGCGACTTTTATGGCGTTGGCGCATGCCAGCGTGAGGCAGCTGGACACCATAACCGTATGGGGCCGCTCGCCGGATAAGGTTGATAAGACCATCAGCGCTATCCAGGCCGCCGCGCCGCAGATAGAGGTGAAGGCCTGTGAGGATCTGCCAAAGGCCGTCGCCACGGCCGACATCATCAGCTGCGCCACCGGGGCGCCAGCGCCACTCTTCGATTCCGCCTGGGTCGCGCCCGGCACCCATGTGGACTTGGTGGGCAACCACAACCATGACAGACGCGAATGCGACAGCGAGCTGGTCGTCAAGGCCGAGGTTTATGTGGATGCCAAGGTCAATGTCTTCGCCGAGGCGGGCGAGCTGCTGATCCCTGTGTCGGAAGGCCTGTTTGAGCTATCCCAGGTCAAGGGCGAACTCGCGGATCTTTGTCGCGGTGACATACCTAGTCGCCGAGACGAGCAAGGCATTACCCTGTTTAAATCGGTCGGCACCGCCCTTGCGGACCTGGTGGGTGCCCAGCTGGTATACGAAAAACAGGCCTAACGCTTATAAGATGACACCATTGGACGGCTAAGCTAGTACAGCTAATCCAGTACAGCTAAGCCGCCCTGTTTTCTTAGCCCCTTTTAACCGTTGCCTCCTTCGACATTCGCTCCTTCAATGACGGTTTCTTCATAGGCTGCTTCACCATAACCTCGAATGTTTCTACCTCTTTAAATGCGACTTTTCCCACCTGGTTGGCATTCGTTCTTCGCTGATATACCTTAAGCCAACACTTTTTTTCATTTCGCTTTAAACCATTTCAATCGCTGCCTATGTCTAATAGGTATTGTTCACTCACAGGGAAGACAGATTTGAGCGCACTCACGAGTCCAGATGATGCTCACCAGCTCCTCGATGCCGTATTGGTGCAGCGCGCCAAACAGGGAGATAAGACGGCATTTCGACAACTCTACGATCAGCATCACAGACGCGTCTACGCCCTCTGTTTTCGTCTGGCCGGCCAGACCGAGCTGGCAGAAGAAGCCACCCAGGAAACCTTTGTGCGCCTGTGGCAGAAGCTGCCCCTGTTCGATGGCAAGAGCCAATTTACAACCTGGCTCCACAGCCTGACGGTGAATCAGGCCCTGAGCTGTATCAAGAAGCATAAGAGCTTCTGGGCCAGGTTTATGTCGAGCGAAGAGACCCATGCAGCCGCCATCGACTTCGACTATCAGGGGGTGGATAAGTTGCTGCTGCGTCTACCGGAGCGCGCCCGTATCGTCTTCGTCCTCTACGCCCTGGAGGGATATCAGCATGACGAGATCGCCAAGCGCCTCAATATTGCCCCCGGCACCAGCAAGGCGCAGTACCACAGGGCCAAGAAATTACTGCAGGAGATGATCTAATGGTCGACAAGGCAGATACGCTCAAGCGTCTCCTCGAAGAGACGCCGAGGGAAATGACGCCAGAGCGGGATCTCTGGCAAGGGGTCGAACTTCGCCTCGATGCGCCCAAGGATAGCCCCCGTAGCTACTGGCGTCCCATGGCAATCGCCAGCACCCTGTTGCTGGCGCTGCTGGTCGGCAAGTTGAGCCTTGGGCCAACAATGCCTGATGCCGAGAACGAGGCCCTCATTCAGACTCTGGCCGCCATTCAGGCCCAGCATAAGGCAAGCGTCGACGCGCTAAGCCTGACCACGCGAGTCGATTGGCGCAGCAGCCCTTACAGCCAGCCGGTCGAGCAAGGGATAGAACAGCTAAGAACCGCCGCCAAGGAGATCTATGAGGCGCTAAAGCTCAACCCGACTGACAAACAGCTGTGGCAGCTTTGGCTATGGACCCAGCAACGCGAGATTGAATTAATCAAACAGGGGCAGAAACTCCCTGTCGATCGAGATACCACAGGAGAGATGATATGAAAATACAACTAAAAACTACCGCCCTGGCATTGCCTTTGCTTTTATTGAGCCAATCTGTGCTGGCGGCGCAGAGCGTGGATAAACGCATCGAAGTCGAAGGGGATCTGCGTCTGAACCTGGAGGTGCAGCGCGGCGAAGTCGAGATCCTCTCCTGGGATCAGGACGCCATCTCCATCACGGGCACCCTGGATGAGCTGAGCGAAGGCCTCACGGTAGAGCAAAAGTCCGGCACCATCTCTATCGAAGATAAACTGCCCCGCCACTACTCGGGTAGCAACAAGGAGGGCTCACGCCTGACCATCAAGGTGCCGGCAAAGCTCAAGCTCAACGGCGAAGGGGTATCGGCCAACTACAGAGTGAGTAAGCTTGCCGGTGACATCAATGTGCAGACCGTCAGCGGTAACATCAAGGCCGAAGATCTCACCGAGCAGGTGGCCATCAATACTGTCTCGGGCAACATTGTCAGCCAGGGGCTTGAAGGCAAGCTCAAGCTGGAGACAGTATCGGGCAACATCAAAGATAAACAGAGCCTGGGTAAGGTCAGCTACACCCTGGTCAGCGGTAAGCTCGAGGCCGACAGCGGCGCCGACCAGGTCTCTATCGAGCTGGTATCGGGAGATGCCAAGGTGACTTTAGATAAAGTGGACCGACTCAAGGCCCAGAGCGTCAGCGGCGACCTGAACCTATCGGCTTCCGCCCTGGCCACCAAGGCCAGCCTGGACAGTGTCAGCGGCGACATCAGCTTCAGCCTACCGGCAAACCTGGATGCGACCTTCGCCATCGACGGCGGCCCAAGCGGTGACATCGACAATCGCCTGACCCAGGATAAACCGAAACGACCTAAGTATGGTCCTGGCAGCTCGCTACAATTCCAGATGGGCAAAGGCAGCGCCGATATTTTGATCAACACCATCAGCGGCGATATCAATCTCAAGCAGCGCTAGGGCTGAGATTGACAACCCGAATCTTCGCATCAAAAAAGGGCCTGATATCAGGCCCTTTTGTTATTTCTCTTATCGAGTAGCTAAAAACCAACCGCCTTGGCGGAAGAGTGGGTCAGTAAGGAGTCGACAAACTGCTCGGCGCTGTGGCTCAAGCGACGATTCTTCATTGATACCACACTAAAGCTCGCCTTGATATTCGGTACCCCCACCACATCCAGAGCCACCAGTTCTCCCGATGCCAGCTCCTCGCGCACCGAAATATCAGGGGTAATCACCACCATGTCACACTCTTTTATGGCCGACTTGATCGGCTGAAACTGGGCATACTTCACCAAGCCCACGAAGTCATGTCTGTCTTCCTCAAACAGATCCTCAAATCTTTGCCTCAACAGCTGCGGCATGGCGCTGGGCATACCCACAGGGTAATCGCGCAGACTAGGTAGGTAGACGGTTTTCAGACGAGTCAGTGGATGATGGGGGCGGCAGCAGAAAATGGCCTGGGACTGAGGCAGGCACTGCGTGATTACATTGTCTCGCTGATCCAGTAAGGTGGCATTAGTCTCGGCGATGAACATGTCGAGTTCCCCCTTAAGCAACAGCTTGTAGAGTCGGCTCCAACTCTCGACCTTTAGCTCCAGAGAGATATCCGGGTTATCGCGGATAAACCTGCCTACCGCAGGGCCAATAATACTGTTGGACGGAATGGGGCTGGCGCCGATGACCAGCTTGGCCTTCTCCAGCCCCTGTTTGGTTTTGATCTCAGATTCCAAGTATTCGAGTTGGCTAACGATCAACTCCCCCTGAGCCAATACCAGGCGGCCATATTCGGTCAGGGCAAAATGCTTCTCATCTCTGGCCAGCAGGCTGGCCCCCAGACGCTCCTCCATCTTCTGAATACTGCGAGATAATGAAGGCTGAGCTAGGTGCAGCTCATTGGCAGCCTTGCTAAAACTCTTCAACCTTGCCAGAACAATGAAGTGCCTTAAGTGTCGTAATTCCATCTATCTCACTCTTATAGTTATTCTTATGATTGCCACAGATATGAACTTGGCCTAGTGCCGCATTGAATACAGCCTAGGCTTAATTTCTATCACTATCGCGAGACAAGAGAAATAGGGGGTGCGCCTACCAAGCGCAAGACTCGGGCCTTAGGGGATACAGAAGAGAAAAGTCAGCCTCTGGACAAAATTCAACCAAGATCATTTAAAACAAAAACTTAACATCATTAAAGGTTAAGTATTCGCTAATCAAATAGACAAATTGGTCGCATGCAACACAAAATTAACAATTTGTATCAGTTTGCTACCAAATGATACATACGGCAGCCTGTTATACGAGTCGCAAACTTTCCACAAAAGTTTCTCCTCACAAACAGTTAAAATGACAAAATCCATCCATTGCAATACAAAACACTGCTCATTGAAAAGTTAACAGCCTAAAAAACCAATCAACTCTCATCTCACCCTGACGATTTAAGCTTTCTCTTTTCCTCCCCACATACCTGTTATGCATACCCCTATACCTTTTACGCATTGGCCTGCACATCCGTAACTCAATAAAAATCGAATGGTGTACGAGTGCCTTACTTTTGCAACCAAGCCCAAGCTTTGACAATAAAAAGAAAAGGGAACAACCAATGAAATTGAAGAAAATAAGTCTCATGACGATAGCGGCCATCTATGCCGCCGGCGTTGGCGGCGCCGCCGCGTCGAGTAATGCTGATACGCATAACATGCGCAGCATAGAGATCACCGACGCCATCCTGAAATACAATGAGGACCTGCGCGCCGGTAAACAGCGCAACGGTATCCAGAGTAGTGAATCGCTGCAACAACGTGGCAGCAATGGCAAGAACGTACACCGCGCCATTGCCACTCAGCAAAATAGCAAGGTGCCGTTTAAATTTGAGGCCGGCCTAACAGGCGAGCAGACCTATATCGTCGAGCTCAGCGACAAGCCGGTTTCACTCTATCGCGGCGACCTGCCTAACCTGGCGGCCACCTCACCTAAGATGAGCACTGTCCCCGTGATGCTCAATGCACGAGGCCACAACAAGGTCGATATGAGTAGTCGTGCGGTGAAGCAATACACCAACTACCTCGCCGACAAACAGACTCAGGTACTGTCTCAGATCAGTGCCACAGTAGGTGGTAATGTCGAGGTGAAGCAACGATATAACCTGGCCTTTAACGGCATGGCAATGCGCATGACCCAAGATCAAGCCGCTCGTGTGGCTGCACTGCCAGGCATTCGCAATGTCAGCCTGGAAAAAATGTATGAGCTGCACACAGACGTTGGACCTAAACATATCGGCGCCGATGGCATGTGGATGGGCACCGCAGCAGACGATAAGTTTAAGGGCGAAGGCATAGTCGTCGGCGTACTGGATACGGGGATCAACACAGATCATCCATCGTTCGCTGCAGTCGCCGGCGATGGCTATGTGCACCAGATGCCTGCGCGTTACAGCCACTATCTCGGTGACTGTGAAAAGGCCGAATTTGCCAGCATGTGTAACGATAAGCTAATCGGGGTACGCTCATACGAGGCGATCACCGACAGCTATCTCGATCCTATCTTCCAGCCAGATATCCCAAGTTGGCAGGTCGAGGATCCTAAGCGTCCACAAAACGGTGAAGACTACAACGGCCATGGCTCACACACCTCCTCGACCGCGGCGGGTAACGAGCTTTCAGATGTCGACTATGTGGTGGCTTCACTTGGCGAAACCGGCGACGGTATTCCTACTGGACTCAAATTCAGCAAGATCTCAGGCGTCGCGCCTCGTGCCAACGTCATCATGTATCAGGTCTGTTACCCGGGTGATGGCAGCTTTGGCGACAGCTATGCTGGTTGTAAGGGCTCTGCCTTGCTTGCAGCTATCGATGATGCCATCGCCGATGGCGTGGATGTGATCAACTACTCTATCGGGACTACCTTCGGCACATTCCCGTGGGACGATCCTATGGAGCTGGGCTTCTTGGCCGCCCGTGAAGCAGGCATCTCAGTGTCGGCCTCTGCCGGTAACTCCTACATGCCAGAATATGCCTCTCAGGCACGCGGCGCCATCGATCACTTCTCGCCTTGGCTCACCTCGGTAGCGGCCACCACACATGGCCGTGTTATTGCCGTCGAGGGTAAGATGCTGACCAATGCCACGGGCGGCGATCAGCCACTTAGCAATCTGGTTGGCTCGGGGATCACCGAAGCTTACACAGGCCCAGTTGTCGAGGCCAAGGCCTATGGCAGCGAGTATGAGATGTGTAACGAGCCCTTCCCAGCCGGTTTCTTTGATGCCGACCCAGAAGGCAATCCCTATGCCACGGCGCCAATCGTCGTCTGTAAGCGCGGCGATATCGCCCGAGTCAGCAAGGCCGTAAACGTTCAGGCCGGTGGCGCTGGCGGCTTTATCCTGTGGAACCCAGGATATTCAGATCCGACCCATAACGACCCTTACGTCATCCCTGGCATCAACATCGACTATGGCAGCTACTATGGCAACAGCGATAACGGCTATTACGGCCTGCAAAGCTGGCTCGCCGCAGGTAGCGGTCACACCCTGACCATCACCGCATCTGAGGTCAGCACTAAAGAAGGTACCGCCGACTATGTTGCCGACTTCTCGTCTCGCGGCCCCAACCTGGAAGCGCCAGATGTAATGTCGCCTAACCTTGCCGCTCCAGGTGTGAATATTTACGCGGCCTGGGCCGATGAAATGCCATTCACCACCCAAGGCATGCCTGCCGACTACGCTGCGATCAGCGGTACCTCTATGGCAGCCCCACACGTTGCCGGTGCCATGGCGCTGCTGACTCAGGCGCATCCTGACTGGACACCTGCGCAGATCCAATCGGCGCTGATGACCACGGCATCACTGGAAGGCGTCACACGCGCTCGTGACGGTAATCCTTACGACCCAGTCGCGGCGGGCTTCAGCGACGCGGGTAGCGGGGTGATCAACGTATCACGCGCCAACAACGCTCCACTGCTGCTGGATGAAAGCGTCGACAACTATCGCGCCGCTAACCCTAAGAATGGTGGTAACATTCACACCCTGAACCTGCCTTACTTCTATCACGATAGCTGTGCTGGCACCTGTACCTGGATGCGTACGGTAACCGCAACCCAAGACGGTACCTGGACGGTTGAGGCAACGCCTAACGAGATGGAAGGCGCACAGATGCTGGAACTTGAGGTATCGCCTAAGACCTTTACCCTCAAGGCCGGCGAGTCTCAGGCAATCAGCCTCAAGGCTAAGATCCTCGAAGTGGAAGCCATTGGCGCCGACTCTTCGCAGAACCAGCTGACAGGTAGCGTTAAGCTGACGCCGAGCGACAGCAGCAAGCCTATGCAGCACCTGCCTGTTGGAGTCCGCTATAAGGGCGACACCCTGCCTAGCGAGGTCTCTGGCATCATACATCGCCAGCAGGGCCACAACCTGACACCAGAGATCCATACCAAAGAGGTACAGTCGCTAAACTCACGTGTCTATGGCCTCACCAAAGGTGAGCGTCACGACGCCGAGCTTAAGCGCGCCGACGTCAGACTCTACTCAGACGGCTATACACGTCAGGAGATTGAGGATGGCGGCGCCAAGGTTATCTTCTTTGATGTGCCCGAAGGTACCAAGCGCGTCGTATGGGAAGTCTTATCGGCACCAAAACACGCCTATACCTCGATAGACTTAGGTATGGATGTAAACGGCGACGAGGATATCCAATGGTTAGACGAAGCCATCTGTTTCTCACAGACAGATAACGGTGACTTCTGCGCCATCAATAACCCTATGCCGGGTCGTTACTGGGCCATCGCTGCCAACTGGAAGTGGGATTATGAGGACGAGAAGAACCTCGCCGATCCATTCGAGCTAAGCCTTGCCGTGGTAGGTGACGCTGATACTGGCAACCTGACCGTCGAAGGACCTGCTACCAATGACGGCATGACTCCATATCAACTGAAGCTCAACTACAATCTGCCAGGCGCAGAGGAAGGCGATGTCTACTACGGCATGGTCGGTTTGGGAAGCGATGAGTATAACGACACTAACCTAGGTGACTTCGCAGTCAAGCTAATGCACATGGGCAGTGACACCAATATCAGCGCCTCACAAACGGCAGCCAAAGAGGGTGACATCCTAGATTTCGTCGTCGAACTGGCGCCTAACCTGCTTGGTGGTGAGCGTGAGTTTACCTTCAACACAGAATTAAGCGATGGCCTAGTGCTTATTCCAGATTCTGTCTCTGTGGGCGGTATAGGCAACTATAGCGAAGGCATGACGGTCGAAGGCAACAATATCGCAATCGCGGCGGTGCAGCCATCTTCGAGCAAGATGAAACGCCACTATGTCTTTACCACCAACCTCACAGATGAGACCTGTCGAGTGCCCTATGGGGAAGATGGCAGCTTCTTCGATCTGCCTTCTCAAGGATCTCAGCCCATAGGTCTGTCTGGAAGATCGAATCAGACACTATTGATCCCACTCAGTGCCAACGGCTTACCCCATGTGCCACTGTATGGTAACCCTGAAGTGTTTGGACAGGACGTGTTAGCCATCTCGCCATTCGGCTATGTGCAGTTTGACCCAATGCCTGATTTCTGGAACTACAACCTGGAATTTAACGATATCTTCCAGGGCTTCCCAGACACTATGGTGGCACCACTATGGCGCGGCGATGTGAAAATGCCGCAGACCATGTTCAACTGGAATACGGGTCGCTATGAGCATGCTGTTTATGCGGTGATCACCAATAAGCACTATATCTTCCAGTGGGATGGTGGTGAGGAGTGGAACGCCTTCCTCAGCGGTAACGATACGCCTGATCCGGATGCTAAGTTCAACATTCAGACTATCGTCGCAACTGACATCAGCTTCGATGAGGCAAGCCCAGAGATCATCTTCGCCTATGAAACCTTAGACACAAAGAACGATCAGTTCGGTTCTGTCGGTCTACACGGTTACTGGGGTGAGCGCGCCACCTTCGGCCCTGCCGGTGGTTGGCTGAACGACGGCTTCGCCTATAAGGATGTCGACGAGAAGATCAGCTCAGGCACTGTTGTCTGCGCCGACTATCGCGGCCCTGAGCAGTCAAAGGTATCACTCAAGTTCTCGGCGCGTGTGTCGGCAAATGCCGTCGGCGCTAGCAACTATGTGAAAGTCGATACTCAGTATGCAGACTCAGAGTTGGTGACGGTAACCCATGAGGTCTCTAGCCCATCGAATATCAGCGTGGCAGCTATTGCCGACATGATGATGGAAGAAAACACCACGCTGGAAGGCATCACTGTTACCTACAACGATGTTAAAGGCACAGCCAACGGCATCATGGTATCGGGTGAGCACATCACGGCAACTGTGGATGGCGACAGCTTCAGTATCACACCTGATGCCGACTGGTATGGTGAGACCCTGGTGACGGTAACCGTACACGATATGGCCTACCCATCTGACGCCGCCTCCACCAGCTTCATGCTGACGGTGAACTCAGACGGTGTTGAGCCAACGCCTCCGGCGCCAGAAACCCCAGATCAGGGCGGTGACTCTGACTCGGGTGGTAGCCTTGGCTTCCTGGCACTGGGCCTACTGGGTCTAATCGCCGGACGCCGTAAGCTGCACTAAGCAGTATCTGGCACTAAAACATTTAGTTAGACCTTGTCTTTGGGCCCTCTCTGAGGGCCCTTTTTTATGCCATCTTAAATTGGCGCAGTCACTAGTTCATGCCATGGCAATCACTGCACTCTTTAATGGTTAGCTCTGGGGTATGCACCTCAGCATCGGGTGCATGGGCATCCTTCATGGCGTGACAATCATTACAGCTTGCCAGCGTGGCCTCTGACTCAGTATGCATGGTCAGGTCGATAGGCTCATGGCAATCTTTACAATCCATGGCGACGGCGGCGCCAGCAAATAGCAGGCCGACGGCTAGGGTGATCAATGTTTTCATCTCGGGCTCCTGGTTTTGGCAAGTCAAACAACTAAAAAGTTTACATTCAAAGGCTTGCCGCCTGGTATGGCCAAAGGGCGCAAGATCCAGGATGCAAGATCCAAGGAGCAAGTCGCAGCAAGCTATCCGGCGAGCATTACCAGCCAAGATTAAGCCAAACTTAAAAAAGCTATCGCGATGAAAGAAGTGCCGACAGGATCATAGGCTTAAGTAACGCTTTGTGATCCAAAGCAAAATTTCATCTTGCATAAGACACAAAAAAGCCGCCCTGAGGCGGCTTTTTTAAAGCGCAAACAGCTAAGCCAACGAGGTTAGAAAGAGGTGCGCTTATAACGGCGATATTCCGCCGTCCAGAAATTATCTTCGATCGCCTGCATCAGCAGCTCGTCGCTGGCCGGCAGTGCATGGCCCTGCTCGATGGCAACCTTGCCCACCGCGAAGGCGATATGCTTACTGACAGAGTGAATATCTTCCAGTGCCGGCAGCAAGGATCCCTCGCCGTCCTTCGCCAAGGGTGAGCACTCAGCCAGGGCGCGGCTCGAGGCCATCAGCATCTCGTTGCTGACGCGCTTGGCCCCAGAGGCCAGCACGCCCAGGCCAATACCAGGGAAGATATAGCTGTTGTTACACTGGGCGATCTCATAGGTCTGCTCCTCGATCACCACAGGCTCGAACGGGCTGCCGGTTGCCACCAGCGCCTGACCCTTGGTCCAGTGCAGAATATCTTTCGGCGTCGCCTCAACGCGGCTAGTCGGGTTAGACAGCGGGAAGATGATTGGGCGTTCACAGTGAGTGTGCATCGCCTTGATGATCTCTTCGCTGAACAGACCCGGCGCGCCAGATACACCGATCAACACGGTCGGCTTACCATTGTGCATCACATCCAATAGCGAGATGTTCTCACTCTCAGTGTTCCAGCCCTCAACCTTGGCCACCTGCTGCGCCAGATTCTGCTGGAAAGGCAGCAGGTTAGGCATGTTGTCTTGCAGCAGTCCCCAGCGGTCTACCATGAATACCTGCTGGCGTGCCTGCTCGTCGCTGATCCCTTCTGACACCATCTGGGCGATGATCGCCTCGGCAATACCACAACCAGCACTGCCGGCGCCTAAGAAGGCGATGCGCTGCTGACTCAGCTTACTGTCCGCCGCCTGACAGGCCGCCAGCAAGGAGCCGACGGTCACCGCCGCGGTGCCCTGAATGTCGTCGTTAAAGCAGCAGTATCTGTCCTTGTAACGCTCAAGCAGCGGCATGGCGTTCTTCTGGGCGAAGTCTTCAAACTGAATTAATGCATCCGGCCAACGTCTGTGTACCGCCTCCATGAAGGCCTCGACAAATTCGGCATACTCTTCGCCGCCGATGCGCTGATTACGCCAGCCCATATACATAGGATCTTCCAGCAGATGCGGGTTATCTGTGCCCACGTCTAAGGTGATCGGCAGGGTATAGGCCGGGCTGATACCGCCACAGCTGGTGTAGAGCGACAGCTTACCGATAGGGATACCCATGCCGCCGATCCCCTGATCACCCAGACCCAAGATGCGCTCACCATCGGTAACAACGATGATCTTCACCTTCTGACGGGTCGAGTTATTCAGGATGTCGTCGATGCGATCCTTGTTGGGATAGGAGATAAACAGGCCGCGGTTACGACGATAGTTTTTCGAGAAACGCTCACAAGCCAGGCCAACCGTCGGCGTGTAGATGATCGGCATCATCTCGGTAATGTGATTCTGCAGCAGACGGTAGTACAGGGTCTCGTTGGTATCCTGAATGTTACGCAGATAGATATGACGGTCGAGATCGTTGCCGAAGTTCTTGTACTGATCGTAGGCGCGCGATGCCTGTTCTTCGATGGTCTCGATCACGTGAGGCAGCAAGCCCTCTAGGTTAAAGAAGATACGCTCCTCTTCGGTGAAGGCACTTCCCTTGTTGATCAAGGGGGCTTCAAGAATGGCAGGGCCGGCAAAAGGAAGATATAGCGGGCGTTTATTATCGTCCATTGGTAACCTTTTCTCTATCTGTGGGTATGTTGGAATGGCTGTGCGTTCAATTTTGGCAAGATTACCACAAAGTGTGATCTTTGTTGCCTTTCACGCGATCATTTTTTGATTATTTTCACACTCCGGTTGTTTTAAACAGCCATGGCATTGCCCTGACGCAAGGCATAAAAAAACGCGGCCTAAGCCGCGTCTTTAGAGAATGATATTATTTACTTGCCGCGATACTTGATCGACAACCCCATCAAGAAGTTGCGCAGCACCTGGTCGCCACACTCTTTAAAGTGTTTATGGCCGGGTTTTCTAAACAGGGCACCCAGCTCGGAACTCGTCATTCTGAAGTCCGCTAGGGCTAAGGTCTCGATGATATCCTCTTCGCGCATCTCAAGGGCGATCCTCAGCTTCTTGAAGATCAGGTTGTTGTTTAACTGAGACACGGGAGTGGGGATCTCTGCCCCATCGCGCAGGCCGCGTTTTTCGATGATCAAGCCATCCAGAAACAGGCACAAGGTCTTGTCGTTACAGGGCTTATAACCCTCTTCGGCCTCTTTCTTGAGCATGTTGAGCAGGACTTCCTGGCTCATCTCATGTTTGACCTTGGCGAAGATCTTGATCATCTTGGCATTCTTGTAATCGAATACGAATCGTAGACGGCGTAAAATATCGTTATTTATCATGACTTAAATTCTTAAATTACTGGCTCGCGCGGGTGCGCCGGCCATAGCGACGACATTATAACCGACTTTGCATCGGCGCCGAGGCATTATTTTCAAGCTTTCTGCCTGCCATCAGAGTCTCTCGCAGCGCCCGGCGCAGCTTATCGTGCAGGCCAAAGGCTTGATTACTCTGATCGATCGGCCAGGAGGCGTTTTCAAGCACCACCAGATAAGTGTCTGACTCGGGATAACTCAGGCTCAACGATTGATAGCCGGGCAGATAACCTGAGTGGCTGTACTCCTTTATCCCCTGCTTGCTCACCTGCACGCCGAAGCCGTAATAGAGCTGCGACCAGCGGTGCGGCCGCAGTATCTGAGGAGCCATCATCGCCTGGTAGGCATCGTCGCTCAGCAGCTTTCCGCCATGGAGCGCCCTGAGGTAATTCAGTAGCCCCTTAGCAGAGCCCGTCATGCCGCCGCCCGGTAAGAGGTTCATCTGCACCTCATATTCCATCGGCTCTTGGGTAGCGATCTCTATCCCTTCAATCAGCCCCTGCTGCGCCCCAAGCTGGGCCTTGATGCCTTTGACACCATGCTCGCTCAGAAAGGTATTCACTAGGGTGGCAAAGTCCTGCTGATAGGCGATTTCGAGCAGCTGCGCCAGCACCTGATAGCCCAGGTTAGAATATTGAAAATCGCTGCCGGGCGCGAACCGGTTCGCCTTGCCCTGAGGCGCGATGCCTGAGCTGTGGCTAAGCAGCTGAGCGATAGTGATGCGCTCGTCATAGGTCGGCAGATTGTTGGATGCCAGATAGGGATTAATCTTATCCTCCAGAGCCAACTTGCCCTTGCTTACCGCCTGCATCACCAGGGCGGCGGTGATCATCTTGCTCTGCGAGGCCAACATGACCCGGCTATCCAGTGTCGGCGCGGCGGCCTCACCATAAGGATTAGCTTTCACGTAGCGCAGCTCGCCGCCCTGCATCAGGGCGATCACCCCATAGAAAGGCCGCTCGTTGGCGGCGATGATGCTGTCGAAAGCACTGCCTATCTCGGCAAAGTTAGTGCTACTCACCGAGTCATGCGCAGAGGGTAAATTAGCCCGCTTCTCAGCAGCTTGCTCAAGCTTATCCCCGATAACAGACTCGCTAGCAGACACGCTGCCGCTGGCCAAGGCTCCCAACAGACAGAGGCTGCTCGCCACGACACTCATCTTCATCCTTGTTCTCCTAAACGGCTTTTTAACCGACAAACTTCCAGTAGACAAATAAAGCCGCAAACCCTAGCAGATAAATCATGCCGATCCAAGAAAGCAGCCGCATGGCCACGCCGTAGCGCTCGCCGGGCGCCAGGTTGTCACTGGTCATCAGGCGATAGTTAAGCCAGGCGAAGATGATGGTGGTCATGAAGGCCAGGGTCATCACAAACTGCAACAGTGGCAGCAATGCCCCCTTGAAGAAGAGTATGATCCCCAGCCCCAGCAGACTCACGGCCAACATGGTCAGGTTGAGCCCGCGCTCGCTGACCTCATCCTTACGCAGAAGCTGCACACTCAGGATAAGGGTACGGCTGTAACCATCCACCACGGTAACCGTAGTGCTGAAGATACAGAGCAGGGCCACCAGAGCGATCAGGTAGCGGCTCCCCTCCCCCAGCACCTGGCTATAGAGCTGAATCAACTGCTCGGCAAACTTGGCCCCGGAAGGCGAGAAGTGCACGCCCGAGCCGTGCATCACCATGGCGCCGAGCGAGAGAAACACCACGGCCAGTATCGCCGTGGTGATGAAGCCCAGATTAAAATCGAACAGTGCCTGCTTAGGCGTCACCATCTGCTGTTTCTGCTTTTCCAAAAGCCAGAGGGAGTTCCAGCAGCTCACCTCGATAGGCGCCGGCATCCAGCCCATCATGGCGACCAAGAAGCCCACATGAGCCCACTGCCAGGGTGAAGGCGACACGAAGCCCGGCGCCAGAATAGGCTCGGCGTTAAAGGCCAGCGCCGCGGCGCTCAGGGTGGTCACCGTCAGGCAGAGCATGATCACCTTGGTCACCCTGTCCAGCACCCGGTAATGACCCAATACCAAGAGCAGCAGGCTGGCGACCAAGACGATCAACGCCAGCAGATCGATAGGCAGAGGAATAAACTGGGTGAGCAGCGCGGCGGTTAACATAGCGACGCCTGCGGTGCTGGCCACCGCCGCCAGGGCGTTGAGCAGCGAGAAGAGCAGCAGATAGCCGCGTCCCTGACGTTGATAGCCGTGCAGCAGGCTCTCACCTGTTGCCGCGGTATAGCGGGCCCCGGCGGCAAAGAAGGGATACTTGAGCAGGTTCACCAAAAGTATCACCCAGGCCAGCTGCCAGCCAAACTCGGCCCCGGCGCGGGTCGAGGCCACCAGGTGCGAGGCGCCGATCGCCGCGGCCGCCATTAGCAGACCAGGGCCCGTGGCGGTTAACAATCGGCGGCCCTGCAACCAGAGGCTAGTCTGGGTTGTATTTACACTAACGTCTTCCACTCTTGATTTTCCTTCAGATAAACTAAAATTGTTTGCCCAGGCAGGGCTCTGTCAGCGCTAGCCTGCTGCGGTTGATGCTAAGGCCGAGCCTGCTTGAACTAAGACTGAGCCTGCTTGAACTAAGACTGAGCCAGCTTGGCTTCGATGCGCCTCAGGGTCTCGTCGATACTCTGCAGGCAAGCCAGGGTCTGGGCGGCCACGTCCACTTTCGCCTCACCGGACTGACTCTTCTCGGCCAGCGCACTCTTTTGCGCCATCACGGCGGCGCGAAACTCGGCCACCTCCTCGACGCCGGTAAGGCTGATCAGTGCACCATTGCCCGACTGCCCCGCCGTCTCTATGGTCAACTTGTGGATGCCAAACAGGCGCATCAGCGGTCCCTGGATCATCGCCATGTCGGTGATCTTATCCAGCGGCACGGTATTTTCGGTGCGGGTAAGTATTCCCTTACGCACGATAAGCTTCTTAGTGGTCAGCTCGGCGCTCATGTTGGCGATATACCTGTGAGTCGCCCACAGGCCGATGGGATACCAGAGCAGCAAGAGCGGTATCCCCACGACGGAGACGGCAAGCACTACCGCCCCAGAGGTCAGCCAATAGTGCCCAAGCTTGTGGTGAAAGCGTGCCTCGAGCAGTGTTTTTTCTTCCATTTTATTTACATCTCCCCATAGGTCTGGCGGGAACCGAGCTATGACAATGCCAAGAGCCTAGGTATTAATCAATCAAATTCATGGGTTTATTTATTTACATTTGTTATCAATTCGCCCTATTGACTTTGTTACTTAAGGAATTAGTTTAGTAACGTTAATGTAACAAATGGTGGCGGTAGTTGAGTGGTAGTCACTGAATTAAAAATATAATGATTCAAAAGGGATGAACATGAAAAGACCTCAATATTGGCCCAGCGCCTGCGCTATCGCCATTACCATTGCGCTAACCCCACATGTTTATGCGGCCGACGAAGGCGTCGAGCGCATCGAAGTCACAGGCTCTCGCATTAAACGTACCGATATCGAAGGCCCATCGCCGATCCAGTCGATCAACAAAGACGATATCGCCAACATGGGTTTCGACAACCTACAACAACTGCTGGAGCGCATGCCAGCCAACGGGGCAGGCGCCTTCTCGACCCGAGGTAACAGCCAGGATTCCACCGCCAACGGCGCGGCCTCTATCAGTCTGCGCGGCATGGGCCCAGACGCTACTCTGGTACTGATCAACGGTCGCCGCGTGGCCATCAGCTCATTCGCCGAGGGGATCACTAACTCCTTCGTCGACATCAACAATATTCCGGTATCCGCCATCGAGCGTATCGATATCCTTAAAGATGGCGCCTCGGCCATCTATGGTTCAGACGCCATCGCCGGTGTGGTCAACATCATTCTGCGTAAAAACTTCGAAGGTATCGAAGTCAACCTGGGCTATGGCGAAGCCTCAGGCTCAGGCTATGACGAGCAGAGCGGCTCTATGCTATGGGGCATGCAATCCGATAAGGGCAGCGCCTCTATCATTCTCGATTACTTCAAAAACAGCACACTCGCCGCCAGCGAGATGGGCCGCTTCGGCACCGCCAACCAGAGCCCATACGGCGGTGAAGATTTCCGCTCATCACGCGGCTTCCCCGGCTACTTCTATGTCGATGGCGTCAAGACCATAGACCCTGACTGTCCGGCCGACTCGGCCACCGCCAGTGGCAGCTGTCTGTTCGACTACGGTCCATACAACCTCACCATCCCAGCCGCCGAGCGTGTGGGCGCAATCGCCCAGTTCGACTATCACCTGAGCGATGAGATGACCGCCTTCCTGGAAGTCGCGGCCCAGCACAACACCTCTGAGGCAGGCGGCGCGCCGACTCCGCTGGATGAAGATGCCATGCTGACGGTTCCAGGCACCCACCCAAACAACCCATGGGGCAAGGATATTGAGATAGGTCGTTACCGCACAGTGGATGCCGGCGCCCGTCGCTGGGACATAGAATCTGACACCCTACGTCTGGTTGCCGGTCTACGTGGCAACATAGATGAATGGGATTGGGAGGTCTCGGCTCAGAAAGGCCGCAGCGAATCGACCCAGAAGGGTGACAGAACTCAGGGCTGGGTGCGCACCGACTTCCTGCAAGCCGAAATCGACGCTGGTAACTACAACCCATTTGGCGGCACCATGAATTCACAGGATGTGATCGATCGCATCACCACCAGCCTGGTTCGCCAAGGTGTATCACACCTGACCGCTTATGACGCCAGCATCACGGGCCCGGCCTTTACCCTGGCGGATCGTGAAGTCATGATGGCCGCGGGCGTCGAGTACCGTGAAGAGGATGTGAGCGATGTCCCGGATGATCAATTCCAGCGTGGCCTGATCTTCGGTACCGAAGCCGTGTCAGCCCAGGCCGACCGCGACCAGTATGCGGCCTATGTAGAATTCTCTATCCCGGTTACCGACAACTTCGAGCTGCAGCTGGCCGGCCGCTACGATCACTACAGCGATTTCGGTTCAACCACCAACCCTAAGGTTGCCTTCCAGTGGGGAATCAGCGATCAGCTGACCGCTCGCGCCTCTTGGGCTACCGGTTTCCGCGCGCCATCTCTGGCACAAATTGGTCTTGGCCCATCGAGAGAGAGTAGCTTCTTCATCGATACCTACCGCTGCGCCGCCGACAACGTCGACTGTACCGCACTGGACTACAACACAGAATTTGCCGGCAACTCAGATCTGGACGCCGAAGAGTCAGAAACCTGGAATGCGGGCCTGATCTGGGCACCGAGCCAGAAGTTTGATATCGGCTTCGATGTCTTCAGTATCACCCAGGACAACAAGATCGATAAGCAGCCACTGGGCGAGATTTACTTAGCTAACTGTAACGATCAAAACAGCACTGTGTGTGAGCGTCTGGCGCCGCAGCCGGGGCAAACTCTGGGCCCAATCAGCCTGATCCACTCAAGCTTCATCAACTTAAGCTCGCAAGAGGTTCAAGGTGTGGACGTTTCCAGCCACTACGGCCTGGAGATGGACCGCTTCGGCGACCTCAAGTTTGGCCTGGAATACAGCTACCTGCACAAGTTTGAGAAGGACAAGCTGGATTACACCGGCGAGTACCGCTACCCGCAACATCGCTGGTTGCTGACCACCAACTGGACCATGGATGACTTCGCCGCCAACATCAACTTCAGCTACATAGGCGAGTTTGAAGATACGCCAGATATCGACTTCGACGGCGTACTCGACTTCGAAGACAACAAGTCGCGTATGGTCGAGTCTCAACTATTGGTGGACATGTCAGGTTCATATCGCTTCAACGACACCTTTAAGTGGACCGTGGGCATCAACAACGTATTGGATGAAGAGCCGCCATTTGCCATCGGCGACGGTGACACCGACCTCTACGGCTATGTGATTGCCACTCATAACCCTATGGGTCGCTACTTCTATACCAAGTTGAGCATGAGGTTCTAATACCAATCACAGTAAGTAAGCTATCAGAAAAAGCGTAAGAAAAACGTTTGAGAACCAGGCAGGATTTTTCGATAACTAGTTATTCTACAATCAAAAAACCTAACACAGTTATCGAACGTTTTAACGAGCTAGGATGATCAGCTATTTACTCGGATAGGTAAAACATACACTGTCACAAAAATGGCATCCAAATGGATGCCATTTTTATTTACACTCATTACTCACCTAAAGATAAGCGAGGAAAAGGATGATCACTCTATATGGAACCCCAAGAAGCCGCGCCCTGCGCGTCTCCTGGCTACTGGAAGAATTAGCTATCGACTGGCAATTTCATTTCATCAACTTTGCCAAAGGCGACAACCGCAGCGAGGCCTTTCTGGCCATGAACCCTTGCGGCAAGGTGCCCGTCATAAAGGACGATGACCTGGTGCTCACCGAATCTGCCGCCATCTGCCAATATCTGGCGGAAAAATATGGTCAGGGACAGTTTCTGCCCACACCCGGTACACCTGGGGCCGCCCATTACCACCAGTGGATGAGTTACATCATCTGCGAACTGGAGCAGCCCCTGTGGACCATGGGCAAGCATAAGTTCGCCCTACCCGAGGAGCAGCGCCTGCCAGCCATACTGCCTACAGCCGTGTGGGAATTCGACAAGGCCGCCGCCATCGCCGAACAGTGGCTGCCGGACAGCGACTACCTGTTAGGAAATGTCCCGACTGTGGCTGACATCATGCTGGCCCATACCCTGATGTGGGCGACGGTATTTGAGCAGCAGATCCCGCCTAAACTCGCCGCCTTCAGAGACAGGATGAAGACACGCCCGGCTCTAATCCGCGCGCTGGAAAAAACCGAAGCCGTCGCCGCCCAAGCGGCAGAGTAGTTAGGCGTAAAAGGTTTAGCAGCATAATGTCTAACGCTATAGAGATTATGCTGCCATCTATAGCCATGAGGCCTTACTGAATAGCCTAACGCTTTGCTATTTGAAGCAAACGATTATCAGGCAGATGGGCAATCTGGCACCTTGGAGAGATCCAAACTGATCTCGTCAAACCTAGAGCTTATCTTCAAGATATGCTCATCCAGGCTCACCTCATACTCCCCCATCCAGTCCAAGGTTTGAATCGGCGCCAATCGATACCGCCACAGGGGCAGATCGCACTGCATCCAAACCCTGTGATAGGCCTTACCCATGGCGCCGGGATCTACGGTCTGCACCCAGATGGCGTAATCTTCATAGCGCTTAAACTGACTCTGCTCATTGGCTGGCGCACTAAACACTAGGCTCATAAACAGACCCAGCACCAAGAAGATTAGCTGCACGGCCCCCAGCAGATAACTCAGCCCCATAACAATGGTTAAGGGCCAACTGCCTTTGACGACCTGTGCAAATTGACGACGAAAACGCTCCAACAGCGACAATCCAAACAGTAGGGCAATCAGCTTGATCAGCAGGGTCACAGGTTGCGCCTTAGCCATAAAGCTAGGATCAATCCAGTAGGCGCCAAACAGGCCGGGTAACAGGCTCTCAATCAGCGGGAGATAGATAAGCGCTGCGATGGCAATGAAGAGTGAAGTAGGCTGGCGAGGGCTGGCGGCTTGGTACATATCCTTGTCCAAATTGAGTTAACCTTTAAGTAACATCTGCACAAGATAGCATTGAGCTCGTTGAAGCAACACAGTTTAAAGATGAAAGATAATTAAAAAGCCCCGCTTTAACGAGCGGGGCTTTTTATCGAATCAGGGGCTAACTCACAGCTGAGTGGCAGCCCACTTGGCGCGGCTCTCGCGGCTCTCTTTCAGGCCTTCCTTCTCGCGATAAGCCTTGTAAGCCTCGACATCCAGCGGCACCAGGGTGACCTCGACTTCCAGCACCAGCTTACACTCTTTCTTGATGCGCCAGGCCGCCGTGTTGTACAGCTCGGTCAGCGGCAGCGAACTTAAGAACTCGGGGTTGTACTGGGTGTAGATGGCCTGTGTCGGGTAGACCACGAAGCTCAGGCGGCGCTTAGGCTCCTTCTTAAACAGCTCCTCGATGCCGTCACAGGTGTTGAGCACCTGCATCTCTATGGTCTCATCCAGTTCCAGCAGCTTCTTAGCCGCCAGACCCGACACCTCGGCCTCACCCGCTTCCCAGGCCAGTACGTCGGCTTCACTGCACTTGCTCAGCTCGCCCACTTGGGCGGCACTCAGGCCGAGTGAGTGACGCAGGTATTTAATTTCTATTGCATTTAATTCAGCTGTCTTTGCCATCTTGATATCCAAATTTGAGTTAATCTTGTCACGCGCCTAGGCGGGGAGCCAAACCTCTTCGACCCATTGCCAGAACGACTCCCAGCTCTCCTCGGCCAGCTCGCCCTCTTGCCACAGCATCACCTGACCTTCCTGATCGATACAGTAAAAGTCATCACCCTGCTGACAGATGGCGATATATTCCCTCGGCATGCCGATAGACCAGGCATAGGAGGTCACCTCAGGCAGATAGGTATGGGCATAGGGATCGGCTGCGGTCACGGGCTCTAAGGTGCCGTGAATCACGTCGCTGGCGTAGAGGAGATACTCTTTCAGCTCAGCGGGTAAGGGGATCAGGATCTGCTCTTCCACTTCGACCAGTTGATCGAAGCTGGGCAGCTCCAGAGGAACGGGAACTGTCTCGCTCAGTTCCCTGAGTTGCTCGATAAGATCGTGCATTGTCGTCTGCTCTAAATGGGCTAATGGCCGCAAGTATAATCGCTTTAAGCCCAGATTGTTAATCCAATTTATCGCAGACGCTGCACCTCAATGAGATTAGGCCGCGGCGGCTAACAGCTCGGCGCTGTCCAGCCTTTTATAGTAGAGCCACGCCTTGTGGTACTGCTTGTGGGAGGACTGACGCAGATGGGTTATCTGTGCCAGCTCCAGCTGGCTCAAGTCGCGAGACTGGGCCATGGCGCGGGCCTCGATGGCCTGGATCTGCTCGTAGGCCTTATGCTCCTCACCGCTCTTGATCTCGGCGATGGCCTTGAGGTGCAGCTGCACCTCGGCGATCATGCCGGTTTGCGGTAACTGCACCAGCAGATTGAGATCGCGATAACCGGAAGCCTTAGGCTCGGCGAAACGGTTTTTCACCTGCAATACCTTGACCTGCTGCTGAAGATCCTCAAACGCCGTCATCAGCCCCTGAATGTCGTTAGCCACCAGGCTGGCTCTGGCAAGATCCGTGATGCGGCTGGCATCGCCGTCAAACTTGGCGGCAATCTTGGCCTTAGCACGCTCATAGCTTTTCACTTCGGGGATCAGCAGCTGGTAACTCTCTTGGGTATTTAGCCCCTCTAGCAGGCTAGTCAGCTCCTGCTGGGCGTTCTGGGCCTGGGCATAGAGGCTATCGAGGTCGTCGCTACTCTGGCGGATCAGGGCGGCGGAGCTACTGGCGATGGCGTGCAGACCATGCTGGTCTTTACTGAAGGACTGTTTCTGGGCGTAGCAACCAGATTCCTCTTTGGTGTCGATTAAGGCGTCGTAATTGGTCGCTAGGGCGCTACGGGTGGAGACAAGTAACAGGAAAATAAAAAAGGGTCTAAACAACTTATTCATAACCGTCCTCGGTAAAAGCGCAAACCTTATACCCTTAATCTAGCCAGGGTTCACTTAACCCTTGCTGAATGGATGATGAACAATTATTTATCATGAAACAGATATAAAAAAAGAGCGCCAAGGCGCTCTTTTTTATCGAGAAAACTCGAATTACCAGATCTTCACTCGCTGAGCGGGTTCGATGTACATGGCATCGCCCTGCTTAACGTCGAAGGTGGTGTAGAATTCAGGCATGTTAGACAGCGCGCCCAGGGCACGGAACTTAGCCGGTGAGTGTGGATCGGTCGCTACGCGGTTACGCATCGCCTCTTCCTTGATCTTGGCACGCCAGATCTGGCCAAAGCCGATGAAGAAACGCTCGTCGCCGGTCAGGCCGTCGATAACCGGTGCTTCCTTACCATTGAGTGACATCTTGTAAGCCTTGTAGGCGATGGTTACGCCTGACAGATCGCCGATGTTCTCACCCAGGGTCAGCTCACCGTTAACATTCAGATCGTCAAACACCGAGTAACCATTGTACTGATCTACCAGCGCCTTACCGCGAGCAGCAAACTCTTTCAGATCTTGCTCGGTCCACCAGTCGCGCATGTTGCCTTCGCCGTCGAACTTAGCGCCCTGATCGTCGAAGCCATGGCCCATCTCGTGACCGATCACCGCGCCGATACCACCATAGTTCACCGCGTCATCTGCCTCCATGTTGAAGAAAGGAGGTTGCAGAATCGCCGCCGGGAAGACGATCTCGTTCATGGTTGGGTTGTAGTAGGCGTTCACCGTCTGTGGTGTCATATGCCATTCCCACTTACGGATTGGCGCACCTAGCTTCTCAAGATCCTTCTCGTGGCTCAGCTCGCTGGCGCGCATGCTGTTACCTACCAGGTCATCGGCCTTGATGGTTAGCTTGTCATAGTTTTCCCAGCGATCTGGGTAACCAATCTTAGGATCGAACTTAGCCAGCTTGTCTTTAGCCGCAACTTTAGTGTCTGGGCTCATCCACTCCAGGCCGTCGATGCTTTCGCCATAGGCGCGACGTAGGTTTTCAACCAGCTCCTGCATGCGGTGCTTGGCTTCTGGCTTGAAGTGGCGCTTCACGTAAACCTTACCCACAACCTCACCCAGCAGGTTGTTTACCGTGCTCACGCCGCGCTTCCAGCGTGGCTGTTGCTCAGCCTGACCGTTGAGTGTCTTAGAGAAGAACTCGAAGTTCTCACGGTCAAGATCTGTGCTCAGATCGCCGGCGAAGTGAGTCAGCGTCTGCCAGGTCATGTAAGTCTTCCACACAGACAGATCGTTAGCCTTGAGCACTTCGTTGAAACCTTCGATGAAGCTTGGCTGGTTGACGATGATGTCGGCCTGCTTGTCAGCGCCCAGGGTCTTGAGATAACCGTTCCAGTTGATGTCCGGCGCCAGCTTAGGCAGATCGGCCACCTGATACAGGTTATAGGTCTTAGTGCTGTCGCGGGTCTCGACGACGTCCCAATGACGGCTGGCGATAGCGGTTTCCAGCGCCAGGATATGCTCGGCGCTCTCTTTCGCGTTTGGCAGACCAGCCAGGGTGAACATCTTCTCGATGTGGGCCACAAACGCCTTACGGATGTTGACGAAACGCTCGGCTTCGTTGAAGTAGTAATCCTTCTCAGGCAGGCTCAGACCGTATTGCCAGATGTGAGTGGCATAACGGCTAGAATCTTTAGAGTCGATGTCGATATAGAAGGCCAGCGGCGTGCCGCCACCAATCATCTGGCTATGGGCAAAGTATTCCACCAGCTGATCTTTATTCTCCAGAGCGGCGATCTTGTCCAGCTCACCCTGAATCGGCTTGATACCCAGCTTGTCTAGCTGCTCTGTGTCCATGAAAGAGCGATACAGGTCGGCAACCTTCTGCTCGTCGCTGCCCGCCTTCAGATTAGGGGTAGCCGCCACTTCTTCGATGATGGCTTTAACATCGTCACGTGACTTTTCACGCAGGTCATAGAAGGCGCCAGTGCTGGTGCGATCGCCTGGGATCTCTGTGTTCTTGATCCAGGTGCCGTTAACGTAGGCATAGAAATCATCTTGCGGACGTACCGACTTGTCGAAGTTAGCGAAATCGATACCCGAGGTCAGGGCTTGTTGTACCGCTACCGCGGTCTCTGTCTTGGCGGTTTCAGGGGCCTTAACTTCTGCCTGGTCGCTGTTGCAAGCGCTAAGACCAAGAATCAAAGAGGCGCAAACCCCTCCAACGAACACTTTTTTCATGTGAATTCCTTTTATGCTTAATTGTTTTTTGTTAGCAATGCGACTGTCATGGCGAAGCCAAAATGGTGCAAAAACTGCTTCAAGAGACCTATGTTAAAGGGATTAGGTCAATGTAAACAAGTTTATCTGCTGCCCTTGGGCGAATTTCTGGTCACTCATATGTAAGTAAAGATTTCCTCTTCATGGCGCTAACGCCCTATTACGCCTCAAGGTGGCGTATCACCCGCGCCGGATTGCCGCCCACTACCGTCTTAGGAGGGACATCTTTAGTCACCACGGTACCCGCCGCGACAACGGCCTCGTCGCCTATGGTTACGCCCGGTAAAATGATCGCCCCGCCGCCTATCCAAACCCGCTCACCGATATGGATAGCCTCGGCCCGCTCCCAGCCCTGACAGCGACGCGCCGCATCCAGCGGATGGTTGGCGGTATAGCACTGCACGTTTGGCCCTATCATGGTCTGGCGCCCTATGGTGATGGGAGCATTATCCTGTAAGGTGACATTGACGTTGATGAACACCTGAGGCGCGACATGCAGATTCTGCCCATAGCTGATATAGAGCGGCAGCTTAACCACAGCCTTGGCGTCCAGATGAGGCAGCAGCTCATTGTCCACTTCCCCGCGGCGGTTCATCTCGGTATTAGCCTGTTGCCGCGCCTGCCAACGGCTCTGCAGCTCGTCGTCGAGGCAGTTGTACTCCTGGCCGCTGACCATCTTGTCAAATTCACTCACTTCTTCCATCGCCTACCGGCTCCTTTCGAGGATGCATACTGTGTCTGAAATTTGCCATGCTAACACTTTTCAGGGCTAGCTCTGTTTCTCACTAATGCTTTTCGTGACGAGTTCTTTTTAATTGTCACTTTCCATTAATTCTCGGCGGCCTCATAATACCGCCCCAAAGTAGCATCCTTAGGGTAATCCAGTGCGTCTAGACAAATTTATCAGCGAATCCACCCAGCTCACCCGCTCTCTGGCCAAGAAGGCCCTGCACAGGGGCGAAGTGACCGTCGATGGTCAGGTCATCAAAGATGGCAGCTTCAAGCTGAATGAGAACCAGAAGGTCTGTCTGGACGGCGAGCCTATCTCGCTGATTGGGCCGCGTTTTATCATGTTGCACAAGCCGGTGGACACCCTCTGCTCCACCGTCGACGAGGTCTACCCTTCTGTGCTCAACCTGCTCGACTTGCCCCACAAAGAGGATCTGCATATCGCCGGACGCCTGGACGCAGATACCACGGGCCTGGTGCTGATCACCAGTGACGGCCAATGGTCCCACAGGGTCACCTCGCCGAAACGCGAATGCGGTAAGACCTATCTGGTACAGCTTGCCGATCCCCTCAAGGCCGAGTGGGTCGAACAATTTGCCACCGGGCTGGCGCTACGCAGCGAAGAGGGACTCACCAAACCGGCCAGGCTTGAGCTGCTGGGCAGCCACGAGGCGAGACTCACCATTACCGAAGGTAAGTATCATCAGGTGAAGCGGATGTTTGCCGCCGTCGGCAACAAGGTGGTGGGACTACACAGGGAATCTGTTGGCGAGATAGTGCTGGACGAGAGTCTGGCACCGGGTGAATGGCGCTACCTGACAGAGGCTGAGATAGCCTCGGTCAAGTAGCGCGCCGCAATCAGTTATCGACCGGCGATGACCGCCTTGATGCTGTTGAGCAGGGCGCGGTCGGTGCGCGCCTTCTTCAGCTTCTTCACACTTTCCTTGAGCGAGGCGTCCGCCAGGCGGGTGAAGATGTTGTTGTACTCCTTCTCCTCGATCGCCTCGTCGCTGTCGGCCAACTCGGCAATATCCTGAGCGACGCGGCTAAGTTGCAACCAAGAATTGGCGATATAGAAGCCGTGGAATTCGGCTTGGCCAATTAACCCCTTGGCGCTGGCAGGCAAGGCGTCCCAGGCAGCCGCGAACTTCTCCTCTTCATCGCTGAGCAGCTCATTGAACAGATTGGCATAGGCCTCCAGCAGATTCGCCGGCACCTTATCCATGGGGATCACTGTGTTGCATACATTCAGCGCCGCCTGCTCGGCGATCGCCTGATATTCTTGACTGGGTTTACTCATAAAACACTCTCGACACAAAGCGCCGCATTCATCGCGGCAGGTTCGCCTATCAAAACTTGCCAAATAGAGCCGACAAGCAGGCGCAGAATAAAGGCTGACGTTATACCCTAGTCTGACTGAAAAGCAAAATTGACACTTTTGTTATATAAAAGTTAAAAATAAACGCATAAAAAATATACTTTTTACTGTCAATAAACTGTCATCCGTATAATATAGTTACAAAAAAAGTGTTTATGCTATGGTTAAATGGTCACATAGCAAGGTTGGCAAAGCTAAAAATGACAAGAACAACAAAAGCAAAATCCTGGATAACTTCTCTGCTGCTGATCAGTCTTAGCCTCTCACTCTTAGGCCTCAGCCCATTGAGCCAAGCGCAAGAAGATAGCGCCGAAGAGATAGACGCCATTTTTAAAAAGTTCGACCAGGGCGAGTATAAAGATCAGCAGGCGATCAAAGAGGCGCTCGGCTACCTGACAGCCAATATTACAGCCGACGACATGGAGCGTTACCTCAAGCTGCAGACGGTACTTTGCTGGAACAACTACGACATCACCAAGCAGCAGGCGCTCAAAGATGCCATCGCCTTTGCCGACCTGAAACTGCTCACCGAAGGGGTCGCCGCCTCGGCGGAGGCCACCACAGATCTCAAGCTGTGCCGCGCCTTCATGCATCAATTACTTGGCAAGGTCGATATTGCCTTGGAGGAGTACAACAAGGTTGTCGCCGAAGCCTACCTGATAGAATCGCCACGGCTCATCGCCGACTCGCGCTCACTGCGCGGCGCTATCTACTCTTTCCAGGGTAACTTTGCCCAGGCGCTGGAGGATCTGATCACCGCCCAGCACCTCTATGAGTCCCTCAACCTGCAACACTGGGCTATCTACAACCTCACCGAGTTGGCCACCAGCTACCGCCGTTTCGGCGATCCTCAGACGGCAATAAAATATTATCGCAAGCTGGAGAAGGGCTTCGAAGATACCGGCGATAAAGATGGCGCCAACGCCATCAAGACGGAGATAGGCTTCGCCTTGGAGGAACTTGGCGAATATGAGGCCGCGCTAAAGAAGCACAAGGAAGCCTACCAATACTGGCGTGATACTCTGGGCGAGGAAGCCAGTGCCCACACGGCGGTGAATGTCGCCGGCGTGCTGATTCAGCTGCATCGTCAAGGGGAGGCCAAGCCCTACCTGGATGCGGCGCAGAAAAGCATCACCCCGGACCAAGGCGCCAGCTACAGCTTCATGCGTCTGTATCAGGCGCAATCTGCCCTCACCAATGGCCAGTATCAACAGGCGCTCGACTATATCGACATGGCCGAAGAGACCTTTAAGCAGATCAAGAACGCCCGCGGCCTGGAACAGCTGCACATGGTGCACAGCCAGATCTTCGTCGCCGAGAAAGACTGGAAACAGGCCTACGAGGCGCTGCTGAGCTACATACAGACCCATAAGTCGCTGGATGCCACCCAGCAGACCAACCGCACCACAGAGATGCGCACCCGCTTCAATACCGAGCAGATAGAGCGCGAGAACCAGCAGCTGATCGAACTGCAGAAGATCAAAGAGAACGAGCTGGTGATCCTCAAGCAGAACAAGTATCTGCAGCTGGCGGTGATCGTCCTGGGCTGTATCATAATGATCATTCTCTCCATCGTCGCCTACAAGCAGTCGCAGAAGTCCAAGCTGCTCTCAATCCTAGCGTTGACGGATCACCTGACCCAGCTGCCCAATAGGCGCTACACCTACTCTAAGGGTGAGGGTTACTTCAAGTCTAAGGATGAGGGGCACCAACCCCTGTCGATCATACTGTTCGATGCCGACCACTTTAAGAAGGTCAACGATAAGTATGGCCATGACATAGGCGACAAGGTGCTCATCGCCCTGGCCAACATCAGCAACGGACTGATGCGCAAACAGGATCTGGTGGGTCGAGTTGGCGGTGAAGAGTTTTTGGTGATCTTACCCGGCACCACGGCCGAGCAGGCGCTCAATGTGGCGCAGCGCCTAGTGACCACAGTAGAGAGCAGCAACTTCGATGACGTCTACATGAACTTCAAGCTCACCATCAGTGCCGGTATCGCCTGCACTGACGGCGACAAGAGCTTCGAGCATCTGCTAAAACGCGCCGACGATGCCCTCTACCGCGCCAAGTCATCGGGTCGTAACTGCGCCATATTAGATACCTAATATTCTGAAAAGCAAAACGAAAGCGAGATCGCGATTCAGGCTAATAGCGCCCAATCGCTGTATCCTTAGTCGCCGTGTTTAAGCAGCTCGACACGGCTCGGGGGATTTAGCTTGGGAAACCAAGCATGATAGAGGCGGGCCATCTCACCCGAGGCCTGTAACTTAACCAAAGCCCCATACCAGCGACTCACCCGCTCAGGGTCGGTCCCCTTAGAGAAGGCCAGGTAGAGGTCTATCTGCGCCAGTTCCAGTACGGGATGCACCTCATCCAGCCCCATATTCACCTCGGCCAACAGACGCTCCACCGCCAGATCCGCCTGACACCAGAAACGTATCCTGTCATGCTGTAGCTGGCGCGCCGACTGCTGTGGAAAGCTGGCCACCGTCAGGTGCTCGACCCCTTGCCGCATCAGGATAGATTCTCCAAGGGAGCCGCGATAGACGCCGACGCTCCCCAAAACGTCCAGTTCAGCCACCGAGGCGGGGGTCACCCTGTCATCGGCCTTGGCATAGATAGAGATACTTGTGGTGGCTATGGGACCGACGAAATCGAAATCCCTGCTGCGCTGCTCATTAAGGGAGGTGGCAAACAGCAGCACGTTGGCCTGACCCTCCGCGATGGCAAAGGCGCGGGCCCAGGGCAGCACCTCGATATTGGCCTCCTCACCGAGCTCCTTAGCAAGACGCTGCACCAGGCTGACGCCATAGCCCATGGGAAGCCCCTGCTCCTGATAGCTCATGGGCGCCCACTCTTCGGTGAGCATGCGCAACGATGCCGCCCCGACAGGCCGGGATGACAAGACCAGCGACATGCCGATCAGTGATAAGCCCGTCAGTAATAGGCCGGCCAGTGATATGAGCCGCACGCTACGCCAGATCAAATAGTTCTCCCGGAAATGAGGCCAACGCCTGTTATTGATTATCGTCTAAGATGGACAGGCTTTCCCTAAGCCATGAATGCTAAGCGCTTTCCAAACTTGCTTTGTTCAACATAAATAGCGCCCAACCAAATTGCAATAGGCACTAGCTGAGGCAAGACCAGACACTCTCTCCTCTCTATTGCTCTCCGATCTTTACCTATCTCATTACCTGCCCCCTCTCTATGTATCAGGCAGTCCCCAAGCCGGCTTAAGTTTTCTCCTCCCACGCAAAACTGGTATCATGACGCCACTGTTTACCATAGCCTCTCACTCTTAACCCAAGTATGCCAGACCAAAGCCCCCTCTCGCCCCAAGCGTTACAGCAGCTCGCCCTCAAGATTAAAACCTGGGGCAAGGCATTAGGCTTTGCGCAAATCGGCATCTGCGACACGGATCTTCGCGCCGAAGAGCCCAAGTTTCAGGCCTGGCTCGATAAGGGCTATCACGGTGAGATGGGCTATATGGAGAGCCACGGCATGATGCGCACGCGCCCACAGGAGCTGCATCCGGGCACGGTGCGAGTCATCTCGGCGCGTATGGATTACCTGCCGCCGGAGGCGGGTTTCGCCACCCATCTCAAGAACCCCAACCTGGCCTATATCTCACGTTATGCCGGTGGTCGTGACTATCACAAGATGATCCGCAACCGCCTGAAAAAGCTGGGACAACAGATTGAAGCCGAGCTGGAAACCTTAGGGCTCGAGCGCCCCAACTATCGCCCCTTTGTGGATTCGGCCCCCATCCTGGAGCGCCCCCTGGCCGACAAGGCCGGACTCGGCTGGACCGGCAAACATAGCCTGCTGCTCAATCACGAGGCCGGTAGCTGGTTCTTCCTAGGTGAACTCCTGATCGACCTGCCACTGCCGGTAGACATTCCGGTGCAGGCCGACTGCAACACCTGCGTCGCCTGCATCAAGTCCTGCCCCACCAACGCCATCGTCGAGCCCTATGTGGTGGACGGCAGACGCTGCATCTCCTATCTCACCATAGAGCTTCAAGGGGCGATCCCCGAAGAGTTCAGGCCACTGATGGGCAACCGCATCTATGGCTGTGACGACTGTCAGCTGGTCTGCCCGGTCAATGGCGAGGCGCCGCTCACCCAGGAGAGCGACTTCCACACTAGAGATCCGCTAAAACATCCCAAGCTGCTCACCCTCTTCGCCTGGAACGAGGCAGAGTTTCTTAAGTTTACCGAGGGAAGCGCCATCCGCCGCATCGGCCACAAGCGTTGGCTGCGCAACATAGCGGTCGCGCTGGGCAATGCACCGGCATCGCAGGAGATCATCGCCGCCCTCGAAGCACGCAGGGAAAGCGATGAGGTAGATGAGATGGTGCGCGAGCATATCGACTGGGCACTGACGCGCCAGAGGCTTGGCGACTATCAGGCCAACCGTAAGACACAGCGGGTGATCCGCACCGTCGAGAAGGGACTCCCCAGAGACGCCTAGGCCATTGAGCTAAAGGTACTCGCCAAACGTCTCAGAGGAGATATTAATACCAATCACGGTGAGTAAGTGATCAGAAATAACGCTGGAAAAACCTTCGAGAACAAGGCAGCATTTTTAGATAAGTAGTTATTCTACAATCAAAAATGATAACACAGTTATCGGACGTTCTAACAAGCTAGAGTGATCAGTTATTTACTACGATTGGTAACACTAGTCTAAGGTAAAGCCCACCTTGACCGTCACCTGCCAGTGGGCGATCAGCCCAGCCTCCAGGTGTCCCCGGGTCTCGACCACCTGAAACCACCTCAGATGATGCAGCGACTGACTGGCCGATGCGATGGCATTCTTAATCGCCTCGTCCGAACTGATGGGCGAGGAACCAACGAGTTCGATGATCTTGTAGGTATGACTCATGGCGGATCTCCTGTTGCAAATCGGCTACCCACTTGAGTATAGAAGAAATAATGCCTTTCCCTATTTCCGAAAAAAGAAACCACCTCTAGGGTGGTTTCTTATTGCATAGGCTTGCCTTGAACATCACTAAGGCATGACGATGTTAAACCAGAAGTTAAAGTCGTCTAACATCCCGAGGAACGAGGTAAACAGGGCCTTATCGCCAGTTAGCTTCACCTCGCCGCTGGCAATCGCATCATCGAAGCTCAGCTCCTTCAATTGAATGCTGTTCATGGTCTTCATGCTCATAGTCAGCTTAACATCGGGTTGATCCACCTTACGTTTGCTGTGATGCAACACCGCATTCTCAACGGTGAGGGTATAGAGGCTGTCGAGATCCGAAAAGGCGATCTCTATGTCAAACTGCTTTCCTTCCGCCTTGGCGGCATCTAGCCTCACCGCCAGATAGTCAAACAACATCTCGGGGGTCATGGCTCGAATCGTGTCGGGCGTGGCCGTTTGTGTTCCACCGGCCGCCGGGACACCATTTCTCAGCTCATATGCCCCTTGCAGGTAAACTGAGCGCCACGGGCCAGATTCAGCCTGATACCCAAGCTGCTCTAACGCGTCGGCTAACAACTCTTTAGCGTCGATGCTTTTGGGGTTGGCAAACACGGCATGCTTCATCACCTCTGCTACCCAACGGTATTCCCCCTCATCAAAGGAGGCTCTTGCCTTACGGATGACCTCAGCCTCGCCCCCCATAAACTGCACATACTTCTTAGCGACGGCTTCTGGCGGCAGATTGTTAAGGTTAGCCGGATTGCCGTTATACCATCCCATATAACGCTGATAGACGGCGCGACTGTTGTGACGCAAGGTACCGTAGTAGCCACGGGTAGACCAACTCTGTTCCAGCTCTTTTGGCAGTGAGATCATCTCCGAGATCTCTTCCCCTGTGAAACCTTGGTTCATCAGGCGCACAGATTGGTCATGGGTAAACTTATAGATATCTCGTTGTTTCTTGAAGTAGGGAATAATCTTGTCATTGCCCCACATTGGCCAATGGTGACTCTGAAACTTCACCTCAGCCTGATCTCCCCAGAGGTCAATAGTCTCATCCAGAAAACTCGACCAAATGAGTGCATCCCTCACCTGCGCGCCTCGCAGGGTTAAGATGTTGTGCATGGTATTTGTGGTGTTCTCGGCCATCCACAGAGCCTTAGCTTGAGGAAACCAGGTGTTCATCTCCGCAGGCGCCTCACTGCCCGGCGTCAATTGAAATACCATATCAATGCCATCTATGGTCAACTTTTCGCCTGTCTTGGTGATCTCATGGGTGGGTAGCAAAAGTCCGGCCAATCCTGTGGATACCGTCATCCCCAGGCCGCCATTTACGCCGCCCTTGGCATTACGAGGCAAGAGTGCGCCATACATATAGACGGCGCGCCGTCCCATGGCGTTGCCCGCAATCACATTCTCCGATACCGCATGCTCGGTAAAATGCTCGGGGGCTATGATGGCCACCTTGCCCGACTCAACCCCATCCAAGCTAACCAGCCCTGTAGCACCGCCATAGTGATCGATATGGCTATGGCTATAAACAACCGCCACCACGGGACGCGTACCGACTTCCTGGTTGATAAAATCGAGAGCCGCCTTGGCGGTCTCAGGTGAAATGAGCGGATCAAAGACAATCCAGCCCTTATCCCCCTTGATGAAAGTGATATTGGTAAGATCGAAGCCACGGATCTGATAGATCCCCTCTGTCACCTGATATAGACCGTGGTGCATTCCAAGCTGGGCATTGCGCCATAGGCTGGGGTTGACCGTATCTGGTGCTGGCTTATCGTCTGCAATATAGGTTTTATACTGCTCAAGGTCCCAAACAACATTACCCTTAGCGTCTTTAATGGTGACGACATCAGGCTTTGCCATAAAGCCCCGCTTGGCATTTTCAAAGTCTTGTTTATCTTGGAATGGCAATTCTTTGAGAACCGCAGCATTGGCCTTCTGGGTATGGGGCGTCGCAGGCTTGGCCTGGGTTGCAGCCAGCGACGGCAGTGCAATAACGAGTGAAGCTACCGCAACAACGAAATTAAGATGGCGCATAGAAACTCCTTTCTAAAGCATGATGAACGATCTACTTCCCTTTCCTGACTATTGAAGTTAGCCACAGAGTTCAGTAATCGCCACTCAGATGCCCCTTAAAAGGAGGAATAAGCGAATAATTTACATTTAGGTTGAAGTCTCAGAGGCGCTCGCGAGCCGCGCCAGCAGCTTGTCAGCCACCCGAAAGGCGTTGGCATAGATGGTCAGAGTCGGGGTGACACTGCCGCCGTTCGGCATAAAGGCGCCGTCGGTCACATACAGGTTGTCACAGTCGTGGACTTGGCAGTCTGGATTCAGCACCGAGGTCTTTGGATCCTTACCGAACCGGCAGCCACCTGCCACCAAATTAGCGGTCGGGTCGCTAAACACATTACCCCACACCTCGTCGGCGCCCATCGCCTTCATCACCTCCACACCCCGGTCGACCAGATACTGAGCCACCTTAAGATCGTGGGGATGAAATCCGGCGCGCACCCTGGCGACCGGCTGGCCCCATTTGTCTCGCTCCTCATCGTCCAGAGTGACATAACAATCGTCATTGGTCAGCCAGTCACAGAAGACCTCGAACTTAAAGTCCCGTGACTGGGTAAAGTGTGCCTTAAGTTTCTGCTTGAGCGGCGTGCCCCAAAGCAGGTTGCCCTGCTGCCACTTGAGCGCGTTCGCCTCACTGGTGGGCGATGGCGGGTCAAACACGAAGTCTAAGGTGCCCCCCTTCACCGGCTTATCGAACGCCGTCTTGTCGTCGATCAGATACCAGTCCTGCAGGGCGCGGTTAAAGAAGGGACCACGCTGCTTGAGCCCCCTGGCCGTATCCGCTGGTAGCCTATCGAGCTTAAACACCCCATGGCCCGTGCCGCCGGCGCAGCAGTGCAGGTTCTTACCCAGCTGATCGAAGCGATTGCCTATCCCCTTGGGATGTTTCTCGCCGGGGCTGGCCAGCAACAGGCGGGCACTCTCTATGGCGTAGCAGGCGACCACAAAGATCTTGGCCACAATGCGCCGGCTTTGACCACTGGCATCGAAATAGTCGGCAGAGCTCACTCTTCCCTCGGCATCGGTATTGAGGCGATACACCTTGGCCCGGGTGATGATGCGGCAATTGCCGCTGGCCACCGCTTCATTGAGCAGCGCTGCCCGCGAACTGCCCTTGGCGCCGGAGTGGCAGCCATAGCTGCCGCAGTAGCCGGAATACTCGCAGCTCAGACGCTGCTTGAAGGGGCGAGACAGAATCGCCCGTGCCATGGGCAGAGGATGCAGCCTAAGCGTCTCACAGGCCTTGTCGAAGCGCGCCGCAATGGAGTGCTCGGCGGTTGGCGGAAAGGGAAAATCAGGGGTGGATCTCGGCTCTAGCTGTGGATGCTTCACCACCCGGCCGCTGACGCCGACAATCTGCTCCACCTTGGCATAATAAGGTTCGAGCTCCTCATAACTGATGGGCCAGTCCACCGTGTTGGCGCCGGGGATAGCCCCAAACGTGGAGGCGAGGCGAAAGTCGCTCGGTTTCAAACGATGAAAATAGCCACTCATGAAGTTGGAGGCGCCGCCGACGATATTGCCGCCCCAAAACTGCGCCGTGGTCTCCCTGCGCCAGCCGCCCTCGCCGTCGGGAAGCTCGAGCACATGGCGCTCCTCATCGAACTGAGAGCGAAACACCCTATGGCGCGGCAACTGCTCATCTTTAACGAAATCCTGCTCGGTATACCAGTCGCCCTTCTCGAGCACGGCGACGGCAATCCCCGCCTTGGCCAGCTCATAGGCGATGGGGCCGGCGCCCGCGCCGCTGCCGACGATACACACCTCAAACTGTTGCGGCGCCTGCGCCTCACTCTTAGCTGCTAATCCCATTAAATATTCCTGTAAAAACTGACCCATAGTCTCTATTTAAAAATCCAAATAGCTCTTACCCGGCACGGGCCGTGGAAAGCCTGGCTGATGTTCGAGCCAACGCCAGCCAATCTCATCTGGGTTACCGCCGTAGAGTGGATCTAACATCAATGCCTCAATCAGGTAATAGAGCAGCAGGGAGAGCCAGTTTTCACCTGCGCGGCTCTTGGCGATCGCTTTTAGCAGTGCCTCCTGCTCATCCCAGCTCAGCACCAGGAAGCTGCGTCCTGTCTGGGTATCGGCCCAATCTTCCAACCAGGCCGCCCCCTGCAAGATGAACTGCCTGTCCTCATCGGTGCGATTGTCTGGATCTTCCATGGCCCATAGCAGATAGCGATAGGCGTTCAGATCCTTGGCCGAAGGGCCATCACCATCGTCGGGAAACAGGTGCAGCTGCACGCTCTCTATGACGGCGCGGTTGATCACGTCGAAATCTTTGGGTCGTGTGGTGAGAGAGAAGCCTTCGTCGCCAGCAAGACTTAACTCAGGCTTCGCCGCCAGCAGCAGGCCCAGGGCGCCGCTGCGCACAAGAAAGTCGCGCCGGGTCAGGCCGCTTTCGAAGGCATATTGTTTAGTTGCTTCGCGCTTACTCCTCGCCAACTGAATCTCCCCTTTGCTCACTAGATCTGTCTGTTTGATTGCCCATGACATAAGTCAGAGCGCCTTACATAAGACCCTGATTATCGCCAAATTGATTCAATTGAGTGTGAATTTTTCGGCGCGCCGGGTCAACACTCACATAGGGTATCGAGAGACCATGACAGAAGGGGAATAACAAAAGACAGCGAGGCGGCGACCCGCCACAAAAGCACCTAGACTAAAGACAACAGCCGCGTAGCAAGCCTAAGGAGCTCCCATGGTTAACCCCGTCATCGCCGATAACAAGCCCAAAAAAATCGAGCTAACCAAAGGAAAGGAATACTATTTCTGTGTCTGCGGCCGCTCAAACAGCCAGCCCTTCTGCGATGGTTCCCACAAGGGAACGGGATTTAGCCCCAAGGCCTTTACCGCCGAGCGAAGCGGCGAGGCCTACCTGTGCGCCTGTAAACACACGGGCAACGCCCCCTACTGCGACGGCACTCACAAACAGTTTAGCGCCGAACAGGTGGGCAAGAAGGGCCCGGGCCGCGAGGCGATCGCCACAGATAGCGATCAGGCACCCAAGGCGGTCGTCACCAAAGAGGAGCCCGGCGTCGAGTTGATCCATCAGCTCGCTAGAGATGGACTCAAGACACTCGGCCATCATGGTCCCATGGTCGCCATGGGGGTGCCCAGATATCAGCTGCCCAGCTGGGATGAGATTCAGATCATGACGGCCCAGATGGCCAGCAAGCCCCTGTTCGAGGAGGAAGCGGTCGATACCGAGCTTGTCATAGGCCCTGAGGCGCGAAAGCCCCTGAGGCTGAAGATCCCCCTGCTGGTGTCGGACATGAGCTTCGGCGCCCTGTCGGAAGAGGCCAAGGTCGCCCTGGCCAAGGGGGCCGAACTCGCGGGTACCGGCATCTGCTCCGGCGAGGGCGGCATGTTACCCGAGGAACAGGCGGCTAACTCGCGCTACTTCTACGAGCTAGCCAGCGCCCAGTTTGGCTATCAGGAAGCCTTGATGGCCAAGATACAGGCGTTTCACTTCAAGGGCGGCCAGGGCGCCAAGACAGGCACAGGCGGACATCTACCGGGCAGCAAGAACCAGGGCAAGATAGCCCAGATCCGCGGCATTCCAGCGGGCCAAGATGCCATCTCGCCGCCCAGGTTTAGGGATCTCAACTCGGTGGCCGACTTTAAACGCTTCGCCGATAGGGTACGTGAACTCAGCGGCGGCGTGCCTATCGGTTTTAAGCTCAGCGCCAACCATATCGAGCGGGACATTCAGTTTGCACTCGATGCCAGCGCCGATTACATCATACTCGACGGCCGTGGCGGCGGCACAGGCGCTGCGCCGCAGATCTTTCGCGACCACATCAGCGTGCCCACCATCCCCGCCCTGGCTCGCGCCCGCCGCTACCTGGATCAGCAAGGTGCCAGCGGCCGGGTGACGCTCATCATCACAGGTGGCCTGAGGCTCCCCATGGACTTCGTCAAGGCGATGGCGCTAGGCGCCGACGGCGTTGCCCTGGCCAACAGTGCCATGCAGGCGATCGGCTGCGTCGCCGCCCGCATCTGCAACACCAACAACTGCCCCGCCGGTATCGCCACTCAGAATGCCGACTTGCGCCAACGCCTCAACATCGACAAGTCGGCGCAGCAGCTGGCCAACTTTCTGGGCGCCTCCACCGAGCTGATGCAGGTTATGGCCAGGGCCTGTGGCCATCATCGTCTGCAGGACTTTACCCTGGACGATCTCGCCACCTGGCACAGCGAAATGGCAAGGCTCTCCGGCATCTCCTACGCAGGCGTGACGCCGATTTAACGTGACAGGTTACACTCACCTGCCCGCCTCCCCCAGCAGTCCCCTTCGCGGGCGGGCGCTCAAATCTATTAAGAGCGAAACAGTAAGACAAACGCCACACCAGTAAAGACTTGTTTAACAAGATAAATGGGTGCACACTTGCCAGCGATTTAGGGCAATCCATCCCCTAAGGCCAAAAGCCACCTCAATTCAGCCATAGATAATGTGAAGGATCACAATGCAAGTCGTTATTTTCTCGATAATCTTAGCCCTACTCTTTATCAGCCTGCTGCTGGTCTACCTAAACTGGCGCGGCAAACAGCCCATCGAAGTCACCGGCGGCCCGGATGAGGTCATTTTTCTCGCCAACCAACTGCTGCACAGCGGTCGGGAAGCCCAGGCCCTCGATTATCTGGAGCGCGCTGCCGCCATGGGGATGGCCCACGCGGCGCAGTTCCTGGGTGAACTCTACAGCCTCGAAGATCATCATCTGTATAATTTAGACAAGGCCAATCATTGGTTTCAACAAGCGGGCGAGCTGGATGAGCAATTTGCCCAGATTCAACGCCAGATGCTCAAGTTAAAGGTTCATCCAAGCCAAAAAGGTGGAAGTCACGAACTGGAAGCCATGCTGAAACCTGGCGCCGATCAGGGCAACAGCCAGCATCAAGGCGAACTGGGCAGACTCTATCAGGAGAGCCCACTGCTCGACCCCGACGGCAGCAAGGCGCTGCACTATCTCGAGCTTGCGGCAGAGGCGGGTGATGCTGAGGCGCAATATCATCTGGCCAAGGTGCTGCTGGAACCGCGCCATGGCAAGCCGGATCCCATCAGGGCCAGAGCCCTGCTCACGGCCATTGCCGACAGCGACCCTCTGGCCAAGAGCCAACTGGCGCAGATGCTACTTAGGGGAGAAGGCGGCCCGGCCGAGCCACGTGAGGCCGAGCGCCTGATGCGCGAGGAAGCAGAGGACAACGAGTTTGCCCTCATCGAGCTGGCGCACCTCTATCAGGAAGGTAAACATCTGCCTAAGGATATCGATAAGGCAGAGGAGTGCCTAAGACAGGCGATGGCCATGGAAAACAATAGCGCCACCTACCTGTTGGGGGAGCTACTGCTCAAACATAAACGCGCCAACGACAGTCACCTTGAGGCGATCGCCCTGCTCACGCCATTGGCCCAGCAGTGGATGACAGACGCCCTATTTCTCCTGGGTCATGCCCACGAAGAGGGGCTTGGCACCCGTCGACATCTCCCCACGGCCCTGGCTTACTATCGTTTGGCGGCGATCGATCCCGCGCCCTATCATCTTGAGCGGGTCGAGACATTAAGTGCCAAGATGGGCAGCTATGAGAAGGAGCAGGCCGAGAGCCTGTATCAAGCATTTCTCACCGAGCACCCCATAGAGAAGTCCCAGCAGGCCTGCATAGATCTGACCCACGGCCTGCGTCTGCTCCATGAAGACGATAAAGGTAAACGCCATCCGAGAGAGGCCATTAGCTTTCTGGAGCGCGCCGCACTCGCCGGCGAGAACCTGGCATTTAAGCCGCTGCATAAAGCCTGCGCCGAGCTGAGCCAGAGGGTTGATGCCGCCGTCTGGGCACAGATCGCCCTGGAAGATCAGTTCTATTTTCTGCCCACGGGCGAGATGGAGAGCAGCTTAGCCAGCCTCAAGCAAGGCTTTAGCGAGTCAGAGCAGGCGCTGTTTGAGCAGCGCTTACAAGAAAGGCAAGAGGCACTCACAGGTCACTAGCCTTTCACTAGCACTCGTCGCTAATTGCAAACGCGCTAAGCCCAAAAACGCTAAGCCCCAAAGCGCTAAGCCCAAAAGCGCTAGCCCCAAAACATAAGCCCAAAAAAGGGTGACCAGTAAGCTGGTCACCCTTAGTCTAAAAACGGGGATTAGAAGAGACTAACCCAGGCGGCGTCTTAGCTCCTTAGTCGCCTTCACCATGTTTTGCAGCGCAGGCTCCACCTCATCCCAGGTGCGCGTCTTCAGGCCACAGTCTGGATTCACCCACAGCTGTCCCACAGGGATCTTGGTCGCCGCCTTCTCAATCAATGCCACCATCTGCTCCACAGTCGGAATGTTCGGGCTGTGGATGTCATACACACCCGGGCCTATCTCGTTGGGATACTCGAAGTCCTCGAAGGCATTGAGCAGCTCCATGTGTGAGCGCGAGGTCTCTATGGTGATCACATCCGCATCCATGGCGGCGATGGCATCTATGGTGGCATTGAACTCGCTGTAACACATATGGGTGTGGATCTGGGTCTCGTCCTCGGCGCCCGCCGCGCTCAGTTTAAAGGCAGCCACCGCCCAGTCGAGATAGTGCTGCCAGTCACTGGCCTTCAGTGGCAGGCCTTCACGAAACGCCGGCTCATCTATCTGTATGATGCCGATCCCCGCCGCCTGCAGGTCGGCTACCTCGTCGCGGATCGCCAGGGCAAGCTGATTGGCTATCTGCTCGCGGCCGATATCTTCCCGGGCGAAAGACCAGTGCAGTATGGTCACCGGGCCGGTCAACATCCCCTTCACCGGCCTGTCGGTCAGGCTCTGGGCGAAGCTTGCCCAGGCGAGCGTCATCGGCTGACGACGTGAGACATCGCCATAGATTAGCGGCGGCTTGACGCAGCGTGAGCCGTAGCTCTGCACCCAGGCAAACTGGGTAAAGCCTACCCCGTCAAGCTGCTCGCCGAAATACTCCACCATGTCGTTGCGCTCGGCCTCGCCATGGACCAGGACATCGATCCCCAACTTAAGCTGACGCGCTATGCTGTCGCGGGTCACCGCCTCGAGCTGCGCCACATAGGCCTGCTCGGTCAGCTCGCCCTTACGCCAGCGACTGCGTAGACCGCGAATGGCCGGCGTCTGCGGGAAGGATCCGATGGTGGTGGTGGGCAGCAGCGGCAGACGAAAACGGGCCTGTTGCTTTAGGCGGCGCTCGCCAAAACCGCTAGGACGATTGAAATCCTCAGGCGTTAAGGCCTTGAGCCTCGCCTGCACCTCAGGGTTGGCCGCCTGCTCACGGGCCTGACGCCTCACCTCACAACGCGCCACTATCGCCTGGGCTGCCTCGCTCTGTGGGGTAAGCAGCAAGGTGCGCAGCGCCGCCAGCTCGTCGAGTTTCTGCTTGGCAAAGCTGAGTTGATTGGCTAGCTCTGGCGCCAGCTCGGTTTCGCTCTCCAGATCCACGGGCACGTGTAAGAGCGAACAGGAAGGCGCCAGCCAGATTTGCTCGCCAAGATCCGCCACCACAGCGCGCAGACGCTCGGCCAAGATGTCGAGATCCGCCGCCCACACGTTACGGCCGTTGATCACCCCAAGGCTGAGCACCTGCGTCGGCTTCAAGCTGGCGCCAAACAGGGTGAGCTGCTCGGCATCGCTCACCAGATCCAGATGCAGGCCATCGACTACGAGATCCTTAATCAACTCATGATGATGGGCCACAGAGCCATAGTAACTGGCTAGCAGCAGCTTAACCCCCAGGCCACTGAGTTCTTTGTATGCCGGCTCGAAGGCCGCCAGCCAGTCATCATCTAGCTCCAGCGCTAAGATAGGCTCGTCGAGCTGCACCCAGGTCACGCCTTGATCGGCAAATCGCGCCAGAATCGCCTGGTAGGCCTCGAGCAAGTTGGGCAGCAGGCTCAGCTTGTCGAAGGGCTCGCCCTCGCACTTGGCAAGATAGAGGTAGCTGACCGGGCCAAGCAATACCGGCTTAGGCTGATGCCCCAGGGATTTAGCCTCGGCCACCTCGTCGAACAGCTGCTCATAGGCTATCTCGAAGCGCTGACCCGCCGTGAGCTCGGGCACTATGTAGTGATAGTTGGTGTTGAAGTATTTCTTCATCTGGGCGGCACGGCTCGCCTCCCCCGTGGGGGCGCGGCCACGGGCCACTCGAAACAGGGTATCGAGATCCACCTGCTCGCCGCTGCGATGGCGCGCCGGGATGGCATTGATGGTAGCGCTCAGGGTCAGCACCTGATCGTAGAAGGCAAAGTCCCCAACCGGCACTTGCTTCACCCCCGCCACCTGCTGCCACTGCCAATGGGTTCTGCGCAGCTCGCTGGCGAGCGATTGCAGCTGCGATTGGTCTATCTCACCACGCCAATATTTTTCCAGGGCAAATTTGAGTTCCCGTTGACGGCCGATGCGGGGAAAGCCTAATGAAGCGATATCTAGAGTTTGCATATTGTATACCTTTTGCATTAAGATGAGCGAAATTCATGGTTAGCGCCCTTCGCTGTCATCGCAATACAGGTTTGAGAACTGAAATTGCACAACAAACTAAAACAGGCGTCTGGACGTCTAGAAGTTTATTGTGCTAGTCTGTTGTCTCGCAATCGAATTGATTTCACGAGCAACATGAGCCAAATTCATGTGAGGTAAAAATGATAGAGCTTAGGCATTTACGTACATTGGTCGCCCTGAAAGAGAGCGGCAGTCTCGCGGGCGCAGCCAAGAAGCGCTTTGTCACCCAGTCGGCCTTATCCCACCAGATCAAGGAACTGGAGACCCGCATCAACTCGGCGATTTTCGTGCGTAAGAGTAAACCCCTCTCCTTTACTCAGGAGGGCGCGCGGTTGCTCAATCTGGCCGAGGAGATCTTGCCTAAGGTGATAGAAACCGAAATCGATCTCAAGAATGGCCTGGGCAGCGAGGCGAGAGATCTCTTTGTGGGTATCGAATGCCACAGCTGTTTTCGTTGGCTGATGCCGGTGATCGAGCAGTTTAATGCCAGCTTTCCTCACACCAACTTAGAGCTGTCGAGCCGCCACCTGTTCGACTCGCTGACCGCGCTCAAGCAGGGACAGCTGGATGTGGTGCTCACCTCTGACCCTATTCCCGACCATGATATCGCCTATCAGCACCTGTTCGATTTCGAGGTCAAACTCCTGGTCGCCGCGGATCATCCGTTGGCCGAGCTCCCCTATGTCACGGCGGCGCAGCTTAAGGATCAGACCCTGCTCACCTACCCAGTGCCACTAGACAGGCTGGATATCTATCGCCACTTCATGGAGCCTGCGGGCGTGCCGGTTGCCAAGCAAATCCGCTGCGATCTCACCGCCATGTTGCTGCAACGCATCGCCTGCAAAGATGGGGTCTCCGCCCTGCCGAGTTGGTCGATCAACGAGGCCCACGGCCTGTCGCTCAAGGCGGTAAAATTGGGTTCAGAAGGGCTCAGACGCCCACTCTTTGGCGCCTATCGCAGCAATGGCAGCAGCGCCCGTCTCGCCCAGCAGTGGCTCAATCTGGTGACCTCTGAGGGGCTGGAGCGTCAGGGGCACTAAAGGCGCAATTTCAGAAAAGCTAAAATTAAGGCACAAAAAAACCTGCACTCGGCAGGTTTTCTTTTGTCAGGTCGAATGCCCTAGAGCGGGTTGAGCAGTTGATTGCGCATGGATAGCACTCTGCGCAGCACCAGACCCGGAGAGTCTGGATTGCGAGTCTGACGTAGGTTATGGGCGATCATAAACTCTTCTCTGAGTTCCTCATCCAGGCCTAATGACTCGAATGCCTCAAGGGTCAGCGTCTGCTTCTGATTATCGATCAGCGACTTGATGATAGAGAGCGGGAACGACTGCTCCGACTCGGCATTCAGGTAGGCGAAGGCTGTCAGGGCGATGATCTCGCCAAACACACTAAACAGCGCCAGGGTCTGCACCTCATCGGGATTGATGTTCACCCCTTCCATATGATGCAGGCTATCCACGGCGTCTGTAGCGATGCTCTCGGTGAGCGCCCAGTAGCCGTATACCAGCTTCTTGTAGGGCTGTGGCAGCTCGTCGAGACGCTCCTTGAGGTAAAAGGTGAAGGCATAACGGTAGATATTGACCTGGCCCAGGCGCACCAGGGCATCTTTCAATGAACGGTTCTTCGATGACACGCTGGCGTTAGCCGCCGAGTTGCTGCGCCATAGCAGATGTGCCGCCAACGCGGGATCGGAAGAGACTATATCGATCACATTGCGGATATCGCCATCGGCAATAATGGCTTTCTTCAGCGGGATCAGAATCCCCCGTCGTCCGATAACCTGTTCTTCATTGGCAATAATTGCGCGTACTTGAGTGAATACCTGATGCTCAAGATCTGTCATGAGAAGTTATTAACCTGATTTATTATTGGCACGGCGCCATTTGTTATCCGAGAATTTACCCATAAAACGACTGTCTGGGTCAAGTCGATTTGGGGTAAAAACGGACATTAACCTAAATAAATTCATCTTGCCACTCACGCTTGAGCTTTCAGCCTATAATGGACGAAAGATAAGCGACAAAATTCCGCCACTTAACCAAGGGGTGACGCCCATTGACTGGCTACTGCCAGGGCCATTTTAGCTATAGGGCACCTGCCTGTTGCAGACGCTGATATAGGTGCTCGGCGAGACGACGATAGCCTTCATCGTTGAGGTGAATCGCATCAGATTTTACCTCTGATAATTTTAGCAGTTCTGTCAGAAAATCCTCAATAAATAGCGGCTGATATTGCGCGGCCAGCTGCCCATACAGGGGCGCGGTTTCTAGCCAGATACTCTTCTGGGGCACACCGATCAACACAACAGGAATATCGCGCCGGTGGGCCTGTGCCAGCATGGCAGAAAGGTTGGCCTCGACCTGCGCCGCGCTGCCATTACGCAGAAAATCATTGCCCCCCTCGAGCAAGATGATGAGATCCGGCGCCGTCTCATCCAGTACTCGGGCGAAGCGCTCGCGGCCCTGGGATGTGGTCTCCCCCGAGATGCCGGCGTTGATCACCTCGCGTCCGCTTATTGCTTGCAGCTGCGCAGGATAATCCATGCCTGGGCTGGCTCCCACGCCCTGAGTCAGGCTATCGCCAAAGGCAAGGATCCTGGCACTCCCCGGCAAGGGAGCAAGTGAGGGCCCGCCACTTGGCCAGAAGATGATGGCCAAGATCAAGATAACGGGCAAGAGCAGCCACTTAAATTTCATCCCACAGACTCCCAAATGATCTATGCCCTATGATGAACAGCAGGCAATAAAAAAGCCAGTCAGATCTGACTGGCTCTTAAGGCTAAAGCCGCGTTAGAAGCGGTAGCTGGCGGTCAGGCGCAGCGCCCGGCCTGTGCCAGGGTAATAACCGCTACCCCAGGTGCTGAAATACCCTGAGCTGACATACTCCTTGTCCAGCAGGTTATCGACCCGCAGGCTGGCCAGCCAGGCATCGCGGCTATAGTTGATGGCGATGTTCGCCAGGGTATAGGCATCGAGCTTATCGCCCTGGTTGGCATTATCACCCTCCATGTAACGCTCACCGGTGTAGACCGCCTCGGCGAAGAGCTGCAGATGCTCATATACATCGTAGCTGACATAGCCACGACCTGAGTTCTTGGCCACCCAGGAGAGCGCCTTACCCTCGTTAGCCCCTTCGGTAAACTCGGCGTCTATGTAGTTATATTCAAGCCCAAGCAGTAGATCCTGAGTCGCCTGCCAATCCCAGTCTGCGCTCACCCCATAACGGCGCGAGGCATCGGCGTTCACGTTGGCGCCGGGAAAACTACCACCGACAGGCGTCTCGGCGCTGGGGTCGAAGACGATCTCATCTTCGAGATCCAGACGATAGGCACTCAGGCGCAGGGTATTACGCTCGAGCAGCAGATCCCAGCCCGCCTCGTAGGAGCGACCCGTCTGCGGCTTGAGTCCCTGAATGCTAGCCGGGGTATAGGCCTGCTCATCCACCTTGGCGAAACGGAAGTTATCGTCGGCCCGCAGGTAGAATCTATGTTGCTGGCTCGGGCGATAGTTGATGCCAAGCTCGAAGGCATGGGCATCCTGATCCAGATCTATCCCATTAGGGTACGCACTGGCGTCCACCAGCTCATCTGTCACCTCGGCGTAACGACCGCCCACCACATAGCTAAAACTCTCGGTGAGGGGCACGGTCGCCTGCACATAGGCGCTGGCCAGCTTCTGCACATTGCTGCGATTACTAAATGTCGCCTCGCCGCGGCTAAGATCCAGACCGGTCACCAGCTTAAGCTCGCCGTTATCCGTCTTGATGTTAGCCACAGCCTTAGGCTTAAACTCGAGCAGGGAGCGGGTATCGCGGCGGCTTGTGTTCCAGGTGCTTAGCCCTGTTGTTAGGGTGTCGCTGTAGTTAAGGTCGGCGCCCAACGACCAGGCCTCATTCAGCTGGCGCTGATAGCCGGTGCGGGCCGCCGTGGTCATCTCATGCAGGTAGGCATCGATAAAGAGATCGCCCTGCTTCAGATCACCCATTTGTCTTGGGTTTTGCTTGAGCTGATCATCATTCAGCGCAGCAGCGAGTTCGCGGTGGTTGTCATAGTGACTCGCCTCGGCGAAGAACTGCTGCACCTCATCGTCATACTGCAGTCGCCCCAGCACAGAGCTGGTCTTGCTGGCATTGTGATCGCGATAGTTATCGCTCTTGAGGTGGTTGGCCGCGCCATAGAGGCGCCAGTTGTCGTTGATGGCGACCGAGCCCTCGGCCTTAGCCTCAAAGGTGTCAAAGCTACCGCCGGAGAGCTGCAGGCTGCCGCCGTTATCTTTCGGCGCCTTGGTGATAATGTTGATCACCCCGCCAACCGCCTGGTCACCATAGAGTACACCGGCGCTGCCAGAGAGGATCTCGACTCGCTCCACCTGATTGAGCCCGATGGCGCCGATGCTCGGCGCGGCGATATCGATATTGTTGAGGCGACGACCATCGAGCAGGATCAAGGTGTTGTTGACCGCCTGACTGGCACTGAAACCGCGCATAGCAAATACGGCGCCCGAGTTTGAATCTGAGACCTGAATACCGCTCTGTCCGCGCAGCAAATCGGTGAGGTTGGTGGCACCGCTGAGCTCGATGGCGGCGGCGTCGATCACATTGACGTTAGCCGCGATATTGATAGGGGTGTTTTCGCTGCGGCCGATAACCGTGATAGTTTCATCCACAGGCCCTGGGGTGCCCGAACTTTCCGCTAAGGCAGGAAAGCTTCCGGCCAGACAGGCGCCAAGCAGTAGCGCAATTTTACTAGGTTGTGTACCCATTTTCCTTTAACTCCTAAAAGGGAAACAGGGCAAGGCGTCACGACTGGGCGCAGTCCATCAAACCGCCAGGGTCGCATTTCGAGATCTGCCCGCCGAAATCTCAAAATCACCTTAAGGGCCGGTCTCCGGACTGAGGCTAAGTCTAAACAAAGGGTTTAAACGACGAGCATAGATTTTTTTAACGCCATGATATTAAAGGCACGGCGCACCCAGCTCTCACCTATCACCGTTGCGGGGGCAGTGCCAGATTCTCACTGGCTTCCCGATTATCCCTTGCGCCATTTTGGCTAGGGCACCACATAAGGTTGACTAAATTAGGTCACGCTCTGTCTCATGGCAAGCCGCGATTTACCCGCGGCGTTGAGGAGAGGCTCTCTCCCGGCTACTGTGACAGAACGCGGGCATTATAGACGTCTACACGTATAAATGTCTAATACTCCCATGATGGCCCGAATCGGCATCTTCACCCAAGAGCAGCATTACTCCCTAAAAACAACAAAGGAGGCCTAAGCCTCCTTCATCGCAGATAGGGGAAAGTTACGCCTCGGCCAAAGCCTTAGGGTTTTCACCATATTCATTGCCTTCAACGCTGTCTTGTACATAGAAGACGATCAGCACGATAGCACCGATAAGCGGGATCAGACCGATCAACTGCCACCAGCCCGAACGGCCGGTGTCGTGTAGGCGTCTTGCCGAGATAGCGAGAGTTGGGATAAGCAGTGCCAGCGAGAAGATACCGCTCAGCATATACAGACCTGTCACCACATCTATGGTTGCCGCCACGGCATAGAAGATGATGTAGAACAGGGTAAACATCCAAAATTCTTTGCGACGAGCACGACCGGTGAAATCAGCAAACTTCTTCAACGCACCAATAAAATATTCCATATAGTTCCCTTTGTTTACGTAAATTGACTGAAAAACTCCAATAAAAGAGGGGGCCATTCCTAAGCCCCCTATTGGATAAGTGTCATAATATATCAATAGTTTAAAAAATATAAATTGAATTTTAATGACAATCTTTTTTCACTCACAGGCGCGACTTCACCACCTTGCCACCTTTCATCACGAATCCCACATCCAGCAGGGCCGAGATATCCTCCAGCGGGTTGCCCTGGGTGGCGATAATATCGGCCTGCTTGCCGACACTCAGGGTGCCCAGGCTATCTGACATATTCACTAGCTCGGCGCCATTGATGGTGGCCGAGATCAGCACATCTTTATTGCTCATGCCCGCCTGATTCATCAACACGGCCTCCCGCGCATTGGTGCCGTGGGCCGAGACGCCGCTGTCGGTACCATAGGCAATCTTGACCCCGGCCTTATAGGCGCGGGTAAAGTTAGCCGTCATATCGGCGCCCACTCGCACCGCCTTCTGCTTGATGGCCGGCGACATGAAGTCAGACTCCTTGGCCATATGCACCACGGTATCGCCCGCCAACAGGGTGGGCACCAGGAAGGCGCCATTCTTCTTGAGTAGCTTGATGCTCTCCTTATCGGCGTAGCTGCCGTGCTCTATGCTATCGACCCCGGCGCGCAGGGCGGCGTTGATCCCCTCTGTCGCATGGGCATGGCTGGCCACCTTACGCCCCAGGGCATGGGCCGTCGCCACAATTTCTTTGATCTCATCGTCGTTCATCTGCTGGCCCGTGCCCGTGTCGGTATCCGACAAGACGCCACCGGTAGAGGTGATCTTGATGACATCGGCGCCAAACTTGATGGCGCGGCGGGTGGCGCGGCGACAATCATAGGGGCCGTCGCAGATGGTCTTAGTGGTGAACTTATCCAGCAGATCTGGGCTCATGCCATCCACATCGCCATGGCCGCCGGTCACCGACACCCCGCCCGAAGCGATGATGCGCGGCCCGTCTACCCACCCCTTAGCAATGGCATCGCGCAGGGCATACATCTGCTCCGGCTTGGCGCCGAGGTCCCTAACCGTGGTAAAGCCCGCCATCAGGGTCTTATTGGCGAAATAGGCGCTCTGCATCGCCACATCGGCGTCTGACATCCTAAGGCGCTGGCTATCATTCTTGGGCCCCAGCTCGCCTTGTAGATGCACATGCATATCCATCAGACCCGGCATCACAAAGCCCTGCTTGAGATCCACATACATAGCGCCGGGCGCGACTGTCTCGACGCTCAGGTAACCGGGGGCAACCTGGCTAATCTTACCGTCGGTGATCACCAGGGTCTGTTCGCTGAGCGGCTTGGCGGCCGGGTCGGCCAGCAGGGTGCCGGCATGGATCACTGTCACATCATTGGCAAACAGGGATGGCGACAAGAGCATAGCCGTCAATGCGGCGAGGGGGAGCAGAGTATTATTTTTCATTATGGCCCGTTAATCATGTCTGAAGGAGTGAGAACTCGCCGCGCCTTGCCGAGAAAGCTCCCGGTAAGGACAAGGGCGAGCGCCTAAAACTTGACTAACATGACAACAAATTGGCCTAAAAACAACCACAAATGCGGCCATTGTTAACCCTGACTAAAGCAGCGTCGCAAGCAAGTGTCAAGCAGGCGTTATCTCAGGCCCGACACATCGGCGATACGCTCGACGGGCGGCGCTATCTTAAGGGAGGAGAGGGATAACAAGGCCTCGCCCCGCGCCGATTGATGCAGCAGGAACAGATCTTCCTTGCCGGCAATAACCGTATAGTGACCTATCTCGCCGACGGGCTTATCTATGCCCTGCTCGCCTCTGTGGGTCTGCGGCATCTTATCGCAGGTCAACATGGCGCTATAGCTCGCCTTACCGCTGAGATCTCTGGCGCCCAGTTTCTGGTATTGCATCTCACCTTCGCAGGTATGGCGATACTGATCGGCAAAACCGTCGAGAAAAGCCTCGGGGTCGATACGCTGCGCCATCCCCTTAAACCCCTGCACGCAGTAGAGCGACGACCAATGGGCCAGCAGCTCCTGGGCGGGTACAAACTCGGCCGAAAACATATCGCCACGCTGCTCACTGTAGGCCAGGCGCCAGTTGGCGGGGAAATGCAGGCCAAGGTTCTGCTTGAAGATCGTCAATTGACTGGGCTGAACATGGGCCTGTGATGACATCTGTGCCAGCTCGGTGGCGGTCGCGTCCAAGGGCTGTGCGAACAGCGGCAGAGCGAGCACCAGCCTTTTGGCCAACGCCGGAGTGAATACCTGTAGTGAAAAATCCATTTTATCTACCTCATCCTCAATGCTGCGACACCCAGATAGCAAACAAAGATAGCCGACAAACCGATAACAATCTGCGGCCATTTGCAGTGTGAATCACTAAACACCAGTGATTTCCAGCAGATATTACTACAAAGTTACCCAGAGGGAGCGGATGATTTACAAAAATTAAGACTGAAAAATTCCTTGACGCTTTGGATTACAGATGTAATCTTAATTAAAAATTACAAACGTAATCGTAAAAGACGGTCCTATCATGAAAGAGATTAGCAACGCCGAACTGTCGGTACTCAACATCCTATGGCAAGACTCGCCCCTAGGCGCCAGCGAGGTGGTAGTGGCGCTGGCCAGCAGCCAGGGCATGCACGAAAAAACCGTGAAGACACTGCTCAACCGCCTGGTGAAGAAACAAGCCCTGGGCTTTGAGAAGGAAGGTAGAGCCTATCGCTACTTCCCGCTGATCGATCAGAGCGAGTATCAACTCAAGGAGAGCCAGTCTTTCGTGGAGCGGGTGTTCGCCGGTAAGGTCGCCCCCCTGGTGGCAGGCTTTGCCAAGCAGAAACAGCTGAGCCCAGAGGATATCGCCGAACTTAAGGCACTCATCGATAACTGGGAAGAGGAGCAGTCCTGATGATCTCGCTAATCATTAATCTGATGCTGCCGCTAACCCTGCTGTGCGCGGTTATCCTGTTGCTGCACAGGCCGCTGCTAGCACATCTGGGTGCCCACAACACCTACATGCTCTGGGCCTCGGTGCCCTTGTTGTTGGCGGGCACACTACTGGGTCAGCTGGTTCCCGCCAGACTTGCCAGCCCCTCGCTTGAGCAGCTACAGCACTATCGCGTGCTGGCCGGTGAGCTGTTATCCCAGGGCGAGAACCCGACACTAAACCTGATATTGGCCAGCATCTGGCTGCTGGGCAGCCTGACACTGCTCGGCGCCCTGCTCTATCAGGCGACTCAGCTTAAACGCCTGAGTAACAGAGCCGAAGCGATCGAGCTGCCGCAAACATTGAGCCAGGGGCCGCTATCTCTGACAGAGCGCGAGACCTCTCTGGTGATCAAGTGCCACCCAGAGATAGATTCCCCCATGCTGGCGGGACTGTTCAAGCCAGTGATCTTGGTGCCGACGGGTTTTACACAGCTCGCCCTATCACAGCAGGCGGCGGTACTCAGCCATGAGCTTAAGCATCTTACCCGCCACGACATAGCAGCCAACCTCTTTGGCTACCTGCTGGCAACGCTCTTCTGGTTCAACCCTGTGTGCTGGCTGGCCTATCGTCGTTTTCGTGACGACCAGGAGCTAGCCTGCGATGCCGAGGTCACCACCCACATGGATAAACTACAGCGAATTGCCTATAGCCAAACGCTATTGGCCTACTCCCAGCAGGCCCACCTGGGCATGCTACACACTCACTATGGAAACAAGACCATCCTCAAGGAGCGGATCATGCAAATGAAGAAAACACACACCAAGCGACCTCTCGCCATTTTAGGTCTGGCACTCACACTGGGCCTGTCGGGCGCCTTAATCAACCAGAGCGCCGTCGCGGGCGACAAGCATCATGACGAACACCAGGACAAGGCCAAGGCTCCAAGCCCTGTGATGCGCGTCGAGCCAGCCTATCCGGCCGAGGCGGCGAAACAAAGTGTCGAGGGCTATGTGCAGCTAGCCTTTGATATCAACAAGCAGGGCAAAGTCAGTAATGTGTCTGTTATCGAGTCATCCCCTGCCGGTGTGTTTGACGTCGAAGCCGTTAAGGCGCTGAGTCAGTGGCGCTATGAAGCCTCGCCCGAGGGCGTCAGCCAGGCTAAGGTTCAGCTGGATTTTATGATGTCGGTGCCTAAGGCTGAGATCGAAAGAGTTCGGGTCACCGCCGGCTAAGGCCAGGTTCACAATCCGAAGAGTGAAAAGGGGCCGCGTTGCTCTTTTTCTGTTACCAAAACTGCTCAGGCCATCTCCCGACTAACTAAACATTTCCTAAACTTGTCAATCAGCAAGGCTCCCGCAAACAGGCTCATCCGGATCTCTTGGTTTCTTCCTGGCCTTAGACCTACCACCGTCCTTAAATTGACCCTCTAAGGAGGATAGGGTAAAACAATCACTTATATAACAATTATATGAATTCCCTTAGCCCCAAAGGTCATCGATGAGTTCAACCACCAATGCCCCCCGCACCCTCAAAGTCCCTCTCGTCAATGTGTATGCCAAAGGTGGCTACAGTGCCCAGTTAAGAATTGGCGCCGAGAAGCACCCGCTGAACCTGATCTTAGATACCGGCAGCAGCACGCTGGTGGTATCCGGCAGCGACTATGTCGAGGAGCGCGACACTGCCCTCACCCCCACCAGCTTCGCCCAGGAGGTGCTTTACGGTATAGGCGGCTGGGACGGCCCAGTGGTCTACACCCGGGTGGGGATTCGTGAGGATGCGATAGATTTCGATCTCCATGACGACCATGTTCCCCATGCCCATCATCCGATTGTGCTTGAGCAGTGTCCTGTGGCCGTGGTGTCATCTCTTGCCCAGGAGACCAGCTTTGCCGATGCCGACGGCATCTTAGGTCTGGCCTACGACGCCCTTAACAAGGTCTATGATCTCAAGAACTATTTTCATCACTATGGCATAGCCCCAGCGCTCACCTTCCCCTGGCCCTTCGATGAGGAGATCCACCTGTGCAGCCAGCACTATCGCCCCATACTCACTGACGCGAATCATGACTTCTCCATGGGTCAGGGCGCGCTCGCCGCGCAAGACTCCCAGTGGCATCAGGCGACCGAGACGAGCTTCAATAGCGAAGATCTACGCCAGTTTAAGCGCTTTCTGCGTACCCAGCCGACAGATGATCTGCCGCCCTATTTCAGCAATTTAACCAGCCACGGCCTGACCCCTAACAAGTTTGCCTTCTTCGCCCGCCGCTCCAGCATACATGTGGCCAGCAAAGAGGTGCTCGCACCCAACAGCGCCAACGAGTTCGCCTTCCTCGGCCAGGATCCCCTCAACCAGGGCTGGTTGATCTTAGGTGGCGGCGAGGAACATACCGAACTGTACCAGGGCGAATTTAAAACCATAGCGGTGATCGAAAACCGGTATTACAACGTCAACCTGGTGGGACTAAAAATAGGCGATGGCGAGATGATCCCCAGCCTGCTGACGCAATCTGTAGAGAATGCAGAGCAGCAAGCATTAGCGGAGCACGAGTCAGCAGAGCAAGCGCCAGAAGCAGACGACGCCCAGCAAGATAACTCACCATCTGACACTAGTGCGCTCTGCCCAGACGGCCAGCACCTGCACACCCATGGAGTACATATCTGTGACACACTCAGGGGGCAGAGCAACGCCATCATAGACACGGGCGCCTCGGCAATCGTGCTCACCCGTCACCTGTTTGGCGCGCTGACTCAGGCCCTAGAAACGATAGATCCCAAGTTCACCGAGCAGATAGCCCCCTTTAGCGATATCGCTTTTCAGCAAACAGGTATCGACATGGCAGAGCTACAGCTGGAGCGCTGGCCAAATATCACCTTCTATTTTGTCGGCCCGCGAAACGAGCATGACGCGGCGCCGAGCTGCAACGATCCCGACTGTCCGCCGGGATGCGAGCCCATCGCCATTCGCGTCACGCCACAGCACTACTGGCAGATCAACACGCCGACTCAGGGCAAGGCCTGCTTCAAGCTGTTGTCGCAGCTGCCCAACTGGCCGGATCAATCCATATTGGGGCTGCCGCTGATGAGCGCCTACTATGTGGTGTTCGACCGCTCGGTAGATGACAAGGGGGTGATCCGCTTCGCCGAGCAGCGACCGCTGCAGATGTCCGAGGTGCAGCATGCCAGATAATAAATCCTTCTCATCAAAACAACTCCGCTCAAGGGAGCAGCCTTCAAGCAAGCTGCCCTCTAGGCTAACCCACTTCCTGGCAGACCATAGTTTTGCCAGCGAGCGCCTGACCATGCGCCCGATAGATGAGTCAGACAAGGCGCTGTATCGCCGCCTCTATTGCGACGAGAGAGTGATGCGCCATATCGGCGCGCCGCTCACCCAGGCCCAGGCCGACAGGGCGTTTCAAACAGCCTTGAGCCAGATGCACCGGGCACTCTCTGGCGCTGCACCTGCTTGCCAATATATGAACTGGGCGATAGTGGAGCAACGAAGCCAGCACGCTATCGGCATACAGGGGCTCACCTGGCAGGGCGAGGATCGCACCCAGGCCGAGATAGGCATAATGCTGACACCCGAAGCCAACGGTAAACTCTACCCGGAGGAAGCCATGGGGTCGCTAATGGAGTATGCCTATCTTAAGCTAGGGGTGACGCGCATCCTGGCAAACTTTGCCGCCAAGAACCTCGCCACCGAATGCTTCGTCAAGAAGCTGGGATTTGTGTTCGACGCAGATGCTTTGCCCCTGGCATCCACAGAGGCAAAAGAGGCTCGCCAGATGAAATCCTGCTTCGCCGATTCACACCACTATAAAAGGTCGAAATAAGTATTCAATTCAAGGCAATTAGCGGTTTTAAAACAGAGAAATTGCTGTTAGCTTTAACCCTTAATTAACATGCATAACATCAGGACCCAAATTCATGGCGGGAAGCCTGGCTTGTGTCGGCATAGGGATGACCTTAGGCGCCCATATCTGCCCGCTGGCACGCAGCTATATTGAACAAGCCGACGTCGTTTTCTCGGGCGTTTCAAACGGCATAGTAGAACTCTGGCTACAGGAGATGCACCCAGACGTACGCTCGCTACAGGTTTACTACGGCGAGGGCAAGTCACGCCATATCACCTACCGAGAGATGGTCGACGCTATCCTGGCTGAGGTCAGACAAGGCAAGAAAGTCGTCGGCGCCTTCTACGGTCACCCCGGCGTGTTCGCCCAGGCGCCCCATAGATCCATAGCGGCGGCACGCGCCGAAGGGTTCGAGGCAGTCATGGTGCCCGGCATCTCCGCCGAAGATTGCCTGATCGCCGACCTAGGCATAGACCCAGGCCAATTTGGCTGCCAGCAGTTTGAAGCCAGCCAGTTTATGTTTTACCAGCGGCGCTTCGACCCCTCCTGTTACCTGATCCTCTGGCAGATAGGCCTGGCAGGCGACAAGAGCATGGCCAGATTCGCCACCGGCAAGGCCCATCGTCAGGTGTTGATAGAACTACTGGCAGAGACTTACCCCTTAGATCATCAGGTGATCCTCTACGAAGCCGCCGTGCTCCCCATAGATAAGGTGCGCAAACACACTCTGCCGCTACGGGACCTGGCCGATGCCGAGATCTTCATGCATACCACCCTGGTGATCCCGCCAAGCGAAAAGATGCGGCCAAACCCTACAATCTTGGAGAAGCTGGCTAAACTTGAAACGGCATACCGAGTCGATGACACCCTAATACCCGAAAACTAATCAACAACAAACTAACTACCAACAACAATTAAGGAAGAGCAATGTCGAACATTATTCAATTACTGGAACGCATGGGTCAGGATGCGGCGCTACAAAACCAAGACGCTAAAGCACAAGAAATTTTAGCTGCCGATGTCGCGGCTGAAATTAAAAACTCGCTACTGGTCAACGACACAGAAGCGCTGCATGAACAGCTGGATATCTGTCCTGACGTCGTCGCCTTCCTACTGCCGGCAGAAGATGAGCAGAAAGAAGATGAAAATAATGAAAACGAAGAACAGGAACAGGCCAGCGCAGTTAACCAATAATCTTATTCAGACTATTTAGATGAAAGTCAGATATTTATTATTATTGTTAATATTCTTCTTCAGCCAGTCTATGGCTGAAGAAGTCGATATTGACGCAACCTTAACTCAGGCCGATCAACTTAAGAGCAGCAATCCAAAAGCCTTCTCTGAGCTGCTAAATACCCTAGAAAAGGAACCACTCAATCCACAACAGAGATATTTTTTAGACTACCTGCGCGGATATGAGCTGACCTACCAAGGCAAGCAAGCGCAGAGCATAGACGTTTTCAACAAGATCCTTAACTCGAACGCTAACGAAACACTAAAATTCCGGGCCAATCAAACCTTAATCAACATCTATGCAATCTCCCAGGATTGGTCCAAAGGCCTGACGCATCTCTCCAAAAACTTTCAATTTATCGAGCAGATAAAGGATCCCGAAACGGTTCAGAGCGGACTGGCCATCGCCGCCATTTTTTACAACCAGATTGAGCAGTATGAGTTAGGCCTAAGCTACGCCGAAAAATTAAGAAGTAGCAAGCCATCTAAAAGAAACACCTGCCTAGCCAATGGCTTAGCCATAGAGGCGCAGCTTGGCCTCAATCAACTCGAGGTCGACTCGCCCAGCCTGCCGGCCGCGGTCGCCAGCTGTGATGAAGAGGTGATAATGGAGAGCTTTATCCACTCCTTTATCGCCACTAAACACCTGCGAGACGGGAATACGGCAGAGGTCTATGCCCAACTCACTCCATCGCTGGAAACCATAGAGAAAACCCGTTACCCAAGGCTTATCGCCGAGGTCTACGCCACCCTGGCCAGCGCCTATCTGCAGGATCACAAGATAGGTGAGGCTCGCTTATTGGCAGAAAAAATTGTCAACCTGGCAAAAGGCTTAGGCAATACTCAGGCGGTCGTTACCGCCTACAAGGTGCTCTATCAGATCGCCGAGCTCAGCGGCAATTACAAGGCGGCGCTGGACTATCACGTCAAGTACGCCCAGGCCGACAAGGCATATCTGGATGATATCAAGACCAAGCATCTGGCCTTCCAGCTCGCCGAGCATCAGGCGGCGGAGCAGAAGAGTCGTATCAAACTGCTGGACAGACAGAACAACCTGCTGCTGACCGAACAGCAACTGGCGAAGACCCAGGCGGAAAACAACCGACTGTTTATCTCGCTGCTGATCGCCATCATCACCCTGCTGGGTTTCTGGGCCTATAAGTCATGGACGATTCAGAAGCGCCTCAAGCAGCTGGCGGAATACGATGCCCTGACCCATGTGTTTAACCGCGGTCACTTCACCCAGGTAGCCCAGAGCGCGCTCACCTACTGCGAGAGCAGCGAGGTAGACCTCAGTTATATCCTGTTCGATCTGGACAACTTCAAACAGATCAACGACAAGTATGGTCACGCCTGCGGCGACTGGGTGCTGAAGAAAGTTGCCAAGGCCTGTCAGGCACAGGGACGCAAGAACGATATCTTCGCCCGCATCGGCGGGGAGGAGTTCTGTATCGCCCTGCCCGGCTGCGACCTACAGACGGCGGTTAAGCTGGCCGAGGCCTGCCGTAAGGCAATTTCCGGGATTGATTGTAGCGCCACCGGCCATGAGTTTGAGGTTACCGCCAGCTTTGGGATCACAGATACTCAGATGTCGGGCTATAAGCTGGAGCGGCTGATCAACGACGCCGACAGCGCCATGTACCAGTCGAAGGAAACCGGGCGGGATCGCATCTGTATCTTCGACCCCGAGGCCAAGCGCACTATCCCTCAGGCGTCCCATTCTCTGCTCTCCCTCTAGCGAGGGAGGCTAGCAGCAAGCGTTCGGGCCAGCCTTGGCATTTGGCTGGCCACGACTATCTGCCCAGATATTAATTGTGCTGCTGCGCAACAGATTGAGATGAAAGCCTTTTGCCAAGCCGCAGCCCCTTTTATAATCAGGCAGTCGGAAACTCAAGCATACGTGAAAAGGGAATGACTCTCGTGCTAAAAAAACTGCTCGCCATGACCAGCTCGACCCAGATGCTCGTCGCCATGTTTATCGGTTTTTCTGTGGGGCTCTTTTTCGGTGAATCCGTCGGCTGGATGAGCAGCATAGGCACCAGCGTGATCCTGCTAATGCAGATGACGGTACTGCCCTATATTCTGGTCTCCTTGGTGGGGGGCATAGGTAAACTCAAGCGCGCCACCGCCAGCCTGATCTTCAGCCGCGCCGGCGTCATCATGCTGCTGCTCTGGGCTGTCGGCCTGCTACTGGTCGCCCTGATGCCGCTCTCCTTCCCCTTTGTCGAGACCGCTTCCTTCTTCAGCACCAGCTCCATCGAGCCCGCCGCGGCCATCGACTATTTCAAGCTCTATATTCCCTCTAACCCCTTCCAGTCGATGGCCGAGGGTTATGTACCGGCCATGGTGATCTTCGCCATCGCCATGGGGCTGGCACTGATTGGCATGGAGGGCGATAACAAGCAGCTGATCATCAACTTCATGCACACCTGCAGCGAGATCTTCTCCAAGATCACCCAGGCGCTGGTGAAGGTACTGCCCATAGGGATCTTCGCCATGTCGGCCTCGGCCGCTGGCACCATGGGGGTGGATGAGTTTGCCAGCATGCAGGTCTATCTCATCAGCTACTTCGTCCTCTGCCTGCTGCTCACCTTCTGGGTACTGCCCTGGATAGTCGCCTCCCTGACGCCGGTCACCTTCGCCCAGGCGCTAAGGATCAGCAAGTCCAGCCTGGTTACCGCCTTTGCCACCGGCAACATCTTCATCGTCATCCCGGTGATCGTCGAGGAGTGTAAGCAGATCATGCGCGAGCATCAGAGCCTGAGCGACGATGCCGAAACCCTCGTGGAGATCTTGGTGCCCATCGCCTTTACCTTCCCCAACATAGGCAAGCTGACGGTGATCCTCTTCGTGCTCTTCGCCGGTTGGTTTAACGGCACACCGATAGAGCTCAGCGCCCTGCCATCGCTCTCCATCAGCGGCGTCCTGTCGCTATTTGGCAGCGTCTATGTGGCGATCCCCTTCATGCTGGACCTGGTGCATCTGCCCCAAGATCTGTTCCAGCTGTTTGTGATGTCTGGCTTTATCACGGGCAAGTTTAACTCCATCACCGCCGTGATGAACCTGTTTGCCCTGACACTGTTGACGGTGGCGCTATTTGAGAAGCGTCTGAGACTCAGGCCACCGCAACTGTTCAAGATGGCCATAGGCGTGGGGGCCAGCGTGGTGCTCACCCTCATCGTCTGTCGGGTGGGCATGGGGCTGTTTATTCACAGCCCAGAGGTGACCAGCGGCGTTATCGCCAACATGCAGGTGGCCGATAAAGTGCCGACCAAGGTGAGCAAGCAATATCCGGTATTGGGCCAGAGCGCCAGTCGCCCCATCGCCGATGTCAACGCCATCCGCGCACGCGGCCTGCTGAGGGTCGGTTATATCCCCAGCAATGTGCCCTTTAGCTACTACAACAACGCCGGGCAACTGGTGGGCTTCGACAGCGCCATGGCCAATCGTCTGGCGGACGATTTGGGGGTAAAAGTCGAGTTCATCCCCTTCGAGAAGGATAAGCTGGCCGCCTCCCTCGACGCGGGTTTCTTCGATATCGCCATGTCGGGTCTGGCGATGGATATCGAGCAGATGGACAAGCTGAGCTATGTGGAGCCCGTGCTGCTGCTTAACCTTGCCATCGCTACCAAAGACCATAAGGTCAACAGCTTCAAGCGCAACCAGTCGATCAAGGCAATGCAAGATACCACCATCGCCTACGTGGAGCACAGCGACATCATAGAAGATGCCAAGGCCTTCTACCCTAACCTTAAGTTCGTCAAGATTAAGGGCTACAAGGACTTCTTCCGTCAGAAGGGCGACAAGTATGATGCCGTGGTGATCAGCGCCGAAGCGGGCTCCGCTTGGACCCTCTTCTTCCCCGGCTATGGCATAGCGCCGCTGGAGTACAAGGCGAAGTACCCTATCGCCTATGCGGTCGCCCAGGACAACCAGTCGCTGCTCAACTATGTCAACAACTGGCAAAAGCTGCGCAAGGTGGATGGCCACCAAGAGCGGCTCTACAACTACTGGATGCTAGGCCAAGGCGCCAGCGAGCCTAAACCCAGGTGGTCCATCATACGGGACGTGCTGCACTGGGTAGATTAAGGCTATCCCTCGCGCCCCAAGGCCTCACCCAAGGGGCCGAAATAGGCCAGTAGCTGGCGATAGATGCGCTCTCTGTGGTCTAGGCTAGGATATCCGCCCGCCTTAGCCAGCGGCGAGTCCAGGGTCTCGTTGACCAGGTAGGGATTGCGGATCTCGGGATGGGACTCGATACAGGCCTCGAAGGCCCTGGCCATCATCTCTGTGGGTTTGGAAAAGTATTGCCTCCCCTGCTGCCTGTCGAGCGCTACGGCGCGGCGCACATACTCGTGGCTGTCCTGACCATCGCCGCTCAGCAAGACGCAGGCAAACAGCTGCATCAGGCGATCGTTAAGGGGATGAACAACTGGCGTGTGTTCGGCCAGCCAGCAGTGGCTAGCGAAGGCGATGCCCGTCGATGGGATCTCGAAGGCCTTGGTCGCAATATAGTGGTCGAAGGCGTGCCAGAACTCGTGTGCCAGGGCGCCGGCACCGGCATTTTTTGCCAGGGCTAATTCTCTCTGAGCAGGCATATAGTGGGCCTGCACGCCCATCTGCCCACCTGTCCCGAAGGCCAGGTTCAGCGTCTGTCTCAGCCCCATGGCCTTGGGCGGCAGCTTTAACATGAAGGCGAGATCGGCAAAGGCGTCGAAGATAAGGTTGGCCGCCTTATGCTTCTCTTCCTCCTCCACCCAGCTACCCAGGCGAATATGATTGAGGCCAAACACCTCCTTGATGTCGTGAAAGCTCACCTGCTCACCGCAGCGATAGTCTGGTCCCTCACGTCGATACTGGTTTCGTTTTAGCACTCGCCTGCCCATAAAATTGCCCGCAGCCATCATACCCTATTTTCTGTCTATGCATGACCTCGGCAATAAAGGAGGTGTGGCACACTTTCAAGTGCTGGTTATGGCCCTCGATAATCGCGCCAGCAGCGACCAAGATAATCGCAACATCGACACACAAAAAAGCCGCCCTAGGGCGGCTCTTGGCATTGCTGCTGATACGAAGCAGATCAGACTCAAACCATTAGGCTAGGCTATCTTCAGCGCCGCCTTGTCGCTGATCAGCTGCATGTCGAAGTCGAACTCATCGACACGAATGGCGCGCTCACGCTTGAGGTTATAGTCCTGCAGCTGCTTGTGCTCGCCCTCTGTGATGATCTTGGCTTCGCGGGCGCGGTCCAGCGTCTGCGCGAATCTCACCCCAGACTTGAAGTAACCCTGCTTCAGTCCCTTCTTCACCTTGGCCAGCAGCGGCAGACAGGCGATCTTCGCCAGATAAGCCTGCTGGTTGATGTCGTTGCCATCCCCCGGTACCGGCTTCACCAGATGAGTCAACTGACGCTTGATCTGGGTGTTGAGCTGCGCCTCATGGGCCAGTTCGCGGATCAGATCGTCGTTGATCTTCTTCATCTTAGGCGAGTAGGTCACAGTGATCAGCTTCATCAGCTGACGTGTCGCAGCCGACGGGAAATTATCCAGGAAGCTCAGCAGGGCATTTTCGGCGTTCACCAGCGCCCAGCGGGTCGCGTACTCGAAGTAAGGCTTAGCCTGGGCACGATGCTCGCTGCTCACCTTCTGCTCGTAGTAGCGAATCGAGGCCATGGCCGCATACAGGTAGCTCATCACATCCCCCAGACGCGCCGACAGCATCTCGGCCTGCTTGAGCTTGCCGCCAAGCACCAAGAGAGAGAAGTCGGCATACACGGCCAGTTTAGACGCCAGCTTGTGCACCGCCTTCTCATATTCCACTACCTCGCTCAGCTCAGACTTGGCTCCCGCAGTGAAAGGCAGTAGGCCTAGGCGGAAGGCACGCAGACTGTTACCGACACTGTAGCCCACTGTCTGCTTGAAGATGCGGTTAAAGGTCTTGTCGGCATCCTTATCGTCGCTGTGAATCGCCTCCACCATGCTTTGCAGATGAGGGTGACAGCGCATCACGCCCTGACCGAAGATCATCAGGTTGCGGGTCAGAATGTTCGCCCCTTCCACCGTAATGGCGATAGGCTGCGCCACATAGCCAGAGGCCAGGGTGTTCTGCGGACCACGCTGAATCGCCTTACCGGCCTGAATATCCATGGCCGAGTTCAGCACGTCGCGGCCAATCTCCGTCATATGGTACTTGGCCATCGCCGTTACGACTGAGGGCTTGAGCCCCAGGCCCAGACCTTCTGTGGTCAGCACGCGCATCGCCTCTTGCAGATAGGTCTTACCGGCGATATCCGCCAGCTTCTCCTGAATCCCCTCGAACTTGCCGATGGCCAGGCCAAACTGCTCACGCACCGCGGCATATTCCGCCGACGACTTGAAAGACGCCTGGCTTACCGAGACCCCAAGAGCCGGCAGAGAGATGCCACGACCGGCGCCGAGACAGGCCACCAGCATCTGCCAGCCGCGGCCGATATTTTGCTGACCGCCTATGATGAAATCCATCGGGATAAATACATTCTCACCGCGTGTGGTGCCGTTATAGAAGCGACAACCCATAGGATCGTGACGGTTACCCAGTTCGACACCCGGATGCGACTTAGGGATAAGCGCACAGGTGATCCCCAGCTGCTCCTTGCCGCCCAGCAGGCCTTGTGGATCTTCCACCTTAAATGCCAAACCTAATACCGTAGCGATAGGCGCTAACGTGATGTAACGCTTGTCCCAGGTCACCGACAGGCCGAGCACCTGCTCGCCCTGGTATTCGCCCATGGTCACGGTGCCGATATCGGGAATACCGCCGGCGTCCGAGCCCGCCTCTGGGCTGGTTAGTGCGAAACAGGGGATCTCCTGGCCATTGGCCAGACGCGGCAGCCAGAAATCTTGCTGGGCCTGAGTACCGTAATGCATCAGCAGCTCACCCGGGCCTAACGAGTTAGGCACCATGACGGTCACCGCCACCGCCGAACTCTTGGCGGCAATGGTGGCCACAATTGTCGAGTTGGCATAAGGGCTGAATTCCAGGCCGCCGAAGGCCTTAGGAATGATCAGCGAGAAGAACTTATGTTCTTTTAGGAAATTCAGTATGTTGTCTGGCAGATGCAGGCTGTTTTGAATGGCAAAATCATCCACCATCTCGATAAGTGTCTGCACTGGGCCGTCGAGGAAGGCCTGCTCCTCATCGGACAGGGTCGCCCCCGGTACCTGACGCAAGGCATCGAAATCTGGGATCCCCTGATAGATAGATCCCTCTAGCCATACATCACCGGCGTCGAGCGCCTCTTGTTCAGTGGTAGAAATACTCGGCAGTACTTTTTTAAATTTTGTTCTAATACTCATTTTTCAGACTCATCCGACCAGAAAACCTAGTGTGCATTACGTCACAAAAAATGAATTAGATCAAATATTCTAACCTCAAAAAAATGCTTTATTTTACAGTTACAAACGCAACTAAAAATTAAGCTCATTCTTTTCAAAAGGTTACAAGTGTACGCTCAAATAAAAAATTTAAACACTTGTTTCATATAATTGTTTGAATCAGGCCTTTTTTGACCTAGATCAGAGACATTTTTCATTAATGAGTGAGCGAAATCACCCTGTTTCAAAAATGAAAAAATAAGCATATATATTTACTAAATTAGCACTACTTATTATGTGGATATAAGCTTAAATTATCATCACAAATAACCCTGCGATATGGGCCAAATACCCAGCTTATGCCACCTGTAGCGGCACGATAAGCCAGCGCATTCGCCCACATGCAGCCATCAAAATAAGAGAGTGCTTCATGAAGATAGCCCTATTTATTCCCTGTCTGGTGAACCAGATGATGCCCCATGTCGGCATCGCCACCGTCGAACTCCTCGAAAAACTCGGCCATCAGGTCATACTGCCCAAGGGCCAGACCTGCTGTGGCCAGCCCATGACTAACTCGGGCTGTTTTGATGAAGCCAAGAAAACCACCCTTAAGCTGTTGAACGCCTTCAAGGGCGTCGAGTGTGACGCCATCGTCTGCCCGGCCGCCTCTTGCCTGGTAGCCGCCAAGGAGAACTTCCATGAGTTCGACGACAGCCCGGAAGCCCAGGCAGTGATCGACAAGCTCTATGAGCTAACCGAGTTCCTCCACGATGTGGCGCCGATCCCCGCCTTCAACAAGGCGTTTAACTTCAAGATCAGCCTGCAGCTGAGCTGTCACGGCATTCGCATGTTGGATCTGGCGACGCCGAGCGAGCAGATGGGCCCACGCACCAATAAGGTCGAGGCCGTGCTGAGCCGTATCCCAGGTATCGAAATCGTATACCCCGATCGCCGCGATGAATGCTGCGGCTTCGGTGGTACCTTCGCCGTCGACGAAGGAGCCGTTTCGGCCAAGATGGGTAAAGACAAGGCCCAGGCCCACGCCGCCACGGGTGCCACCTATGCAGTAGGTTTCGACCCCTCATGCCTACTGCACCTAGATGGCATGATCCGCCGTCAGCTATTGCCGATCGCGACCCGCCACATTGCCGAAGTCATCAATGCAGCCCTGTAAGGAGTAGCTCATGTCTAGTCAAACCACCGCACTCAACTCAGGCGTGCATGCGAAGAAGGCCGACATCTTCTGTCAAGATGAGGCTCGCGTCGATTGGCACTCTAAGGCCTTATGGGTGCTACGTGAGAAGCGCGATCGCGCCGCCGCCAGCCTGCCGGAATGGGAGCAGTTGCGTCAGCTCGGCTCCGAAATGAAGCTCCACACCCTAACCCATCTGGGCGAATACCTAGAGACTTTCGAGAAGAACTGCCTGGCCAACGGTATCGTCGTGCACTGGGCCAAAGATGGCGCCGAGCACAACCAGATAGTCCATAACATTCTGGCCAAGCATCAGGTGAAAAAGCTGGTAAAGTCCAAGTCTATGCTCACCGAAGAGTGTCACCTCAACCCTTACCTCGAGAGCAAGGGCATAGAGGTGATCGACACCGACCTGGGTGAGCGCATCATTCAGCTGGCCAAGCAGCCGCCATCACATATCGTGGTACCGGCGATCCACCTAAAGAAAGAGGAAGTGGGCGACCTCTTCCACGACAAGTTAGGCACAGAGGCGGGCGCCTCGGATCCTCTCTATCTCACCCGCGCCGCCCGCGCTCACCTACGTGAGCAGTTCCTGTCGGCCGATGCGGCCATGACAGGGGTTAACATGGCCATCGCAGACAAAGGCGCCGTTGTGGTCTGCACCAACGAAGGTAACGCCGACATGGGCGCCAACCTGCCTAAGCTACAGCTGCACTCCATGGGCATAGACAAGATAGTGCCAGATCTCGACAGCGCCGCCATCTTGCTGCGCACCCTGGCCCGCAACGCCACCGGTCAGCCGATCACCACCTACTCCAGCTTCTATCGCGGTCCACAGGACGGCGGCGAGATGCACGTGATCATCGTCGACAACGGTCGCACCGACATGCTGCAAGACAAGATCCTGGCGGAATCGCTCAAGTGTATCCGCTGTGGTGGCTGTCTGAACACTTGTCCTGTGTATCGTCGCTCAGGCGGTTACAGCTACAACTACACCATCCCAGGCCCTATCGGCATCGCCGTGGGTGCTCAGGCGGATGATACCCACTCTATCCCTTGGGCCTGTACCCTGTGTGGCAGCTGTAGCTATGTCTGCCCAACCAAGGTGCCGCTGGATAAGATCATCCACCATCACCGTCGCCTCAAGGCCAAGGCGGGCAAACTGCCTTACGGTAAGCGCAACTATATGCCATTGGTCGGTAACTTCATGGCCAGCGAAACCATGCTCAACTGCTCCATGAGTGTGGCCCGCACCGCGCTGCGCATCCTGCCGGGCTCGCTGCTCAAGCCATTCTCTGGCGCCTGGGGCAAATACAGAGAGTTGCCAGTCGCACCTAAGTCCAGCTTCGAAGCTTGGTTTAACAAAAACAGAGGTCAATAAAATGTCGAGCAAGCAATCTATTCTCAATGCATTAAAAAGCGTCGCGGTTGCACCTCAGGCCATGCCGCCAATCAATGTCAGCCCACGTCTAGACGATGTAATTGGCCAGTTTGAAACCAACCTAGGCACAGTTGCCGGTACCCTGCATCGCGAGGGTGGCCTGGCCGCCCTGCAAGCCAAGGTCGACGAGCTGATCAAAGAAGGCAAGCAGGTGATCTCTCAGGTCGAAGGTGTCACGGGCAACCGTAACGCCCCCGACACGGCCCATGAGCTAAGAGACATCGACTTTGCGGTGATCCCCGGCGATGTTGCCGTGGCTGAAAATGGCGCCATCTGGGTCAACAACCAGCATCTGGGCCACAGGGTGACTCCCTTCATCTGTGAAAACCTGTTCCTGGTAGTGAGCGCCGATAAGGTGGTTGCCAACATGCATCAGGCGATTAAACAGATTGGTTTAGACAGCGGTGAGTTCGGCGTCTTTATCGCTGGCCCATCCAAGACGGCGGACATCGAGCAGGCCTTGGTCGTGGGTGCCCACGGCGCCTGCAGCCTGAATGTCTACCTAGTTTAAGCGCCTAGCTTAAAACATTAGTTTAGGTTCTAAGCTTCAACCCTATTTAGCAGCCTCAAACTGCCTGGCCACCACGATCACTGTGGTGGCTTTTTTTTGCCTGAATTTCTTAAATATTAGTTGTCTTAATTTGTCGCCAAACGTCAGAGACGATGCAGACGAAATCTTGGTAGGCGGTTAGCAGTGAGTTTGCTTGGACAGGTGCCAACGACAAGGGGCTGCGAAACTGCCGCTGAGTAAAGGTGTTAGCAGCGCGGCGTTAATGGAACAAACAGCTGGCTCTGTCCTGCATAAATTCGATAAACAGCTTCACCTTGAGCGGCTGATGGGTGCGCTGATGGTACAGCAAGGAGATGCGTCGCTGCTCGCCGTGCCAGTCGGGCAACACCCGGCGAAGCTCACCCGAGGCAAGCTCCCCCTTCACGAACAGCTCTGGGCCATAGAGAATACCGCCATCGTCTACCGTGGCGCGCACCGCACCGTTGAGATCCCCAAGGGTCAACTTAGCCGGGCCTTCGTAATAGAAATCTTCGCCGCTGACATGCTTCATCGACCAGTTAAACAAAGGCCACACCTTGATCAAGGAGTGCTCCACCAACTGATCCGGATGTTGCGGCGTACCGGCGCAGGCAAGGTAGCCCGGCGAGGCAAATAGGCCATAATCCAAGACCCCCAGCGACTTAGAGACCCAGGAAGAGTCGGGCTGGGCGCCGCCGACGATGGCCACGTCCACCCCTTCATCGATCAGATCGATACTGGAGTTATTCTGGGTGATATGCAGCTGAATATCCGGATAGGCCTTGGAGAAGTCGTTCAGCACCCCGATGAAGATCATCGAGATGATAGACACGGGCGCCGCGATGCGCAGTGTACCTTCGGCCTTCTCGACTCTGGGCTCGCTACAGCGGTCAAACTGGGCCACCACATTCTGATAGCGGCCAAAGAGCTCGCTGCCCTCCTCGGTTAACCTCAGCTTACGGGTGCTGCGCATGATCAGCTGAGTATCAAGCAGGCTTTCCAGCTTAGTCACCTTGCGGCTAACGGTCGCCACAGGCATACCCAGCTCTTTGGCCACCTGGGAAAAACCGCCGGTATTCACCAGATGCACAAACAGATGGATAAGCTCAAGTTCTGTGCCTACGCTACGCGCCATCAAAAGCCTCGAAAAAACCGATTAGAAATGGATAGGAATTATAACAAAACCGCGCACATAGCGCAGTAGAAAAGCCTTAGGCAACACTGAGCCGTATCAAGAAAAGTGCAAGTAATTCTCCTCTTTTACGGTAAGTGCCCCGTGAATCTCGCCCGCAAGCTGAGTTATAATCATCGGCAATGATTAATTCCCACCAATCCAGAGAGCATTAAGATGGCTAGAACCGCCGCCGCATTACACATTTTGGTCAAACATAAAGAACTCGCCGAAGAGATCATCGAGAAGCTCAACAAGGGCGCTAAGTTCGACCAGCTCGCCAAGAAACACTCCACCTGCCCATCGGGTAAGAAAGGCGGCAGCCTGGGGGAATTTAAGAAAGGTCAGATGGTGCCCGCCTTCGACAAGGTCTGCTTCAGCGGCGAGTTGATCACGCCGCATCTGGTCAAGACCAAGTTCGGCTGGCACGTGGTGAAGGTGTTGTATCGGACCTGATGCTAAGATTTATTCTAAGTGTTCAATGGGGTGATGGTTAACCATCATCCGCCCCTCTATTTATCTTAGTAAATTACACTCAACCATTCTTTCGAACTGAATTCGCTTTTTTAATACCCTACCTTCGCTGTAACCTATCGCCTGCGGCGAGCCCATGTGCAAACACTATTTTGGCTCGCCGCGAGCACTTCCGTGTGGGCTCTACGAAATCATCCCTGATTTCGAAGGCCAAAATCGTGTTTACACTGACTTCTATCGTCTCTTCGATTTAACTTCATTTATCACAGACACACTAAACAAAAAACATAAAATGCCACTTCTCATAAGCCTCACGTCCCTGAATCTAGATTCATAATAATAAACAACAAATCAGTTAGATATCGCAAGTATTGATTCCCCCATTTCTCGCTATCATTGATCTACATCGAGTTAAAATCCCATAATACAGTTTGGCTGTTGACGTTAAGGCCCTTTTACATAGTAAGGAACAAAATTGAGTATCGTAAAATCTTTATCGCTTGCTGTAGCGGGTGTGATCGTAGTGGCTTCGTCGGCCAGTGCTGAGGTTGGTGTGCGTCTCGAGTATGGTAATCCTGGCGACGCGGCAGATAAGGCGGTGAGAGAGGAGCTTATCGCATCTGATGTCATAGACACGGGCGTTAGCTTTATCAATGACCACTTCAAACTCGCAGAGCCTCTTGTGGTTGCCTTCGGCGGCGATGATGGCCCGCTGTTTGATGGCGAGAGCGGCAGGATAATGATCCCCTATGCTTTCGTTGACGAGGTCAGGCGCAGATTCAAGCAGGCAAAATATGATAAGACTGGCGTGACGCCTGAGCAGGCGACAGATGATGCCTTGCTGCACACCCTGTTTCACGAGTTTGCCCACGCCCTCATCGACATGTATCAGCTGCCAGTTCTCGGAAAAGAGGAAGATGCTGCCGATGCCCTCGCCACAACGCTACTCGTCGAGTTTTTCGATGATGGTCAAGAGATTGCGTTAAGCGCCGCCGATCTCTTCGATATCGAGAGTGACGACAGAGAGGTCCTTGAAGATGAAGACTTTTGGGACGAGCACAGCCTAGACGATCAACGCTACTTTACGACCCTATGTCACGTCTACGGCAGCGCCCCCGACAAGTATGCAACCATAGTTAAAGAGGGGCTACTAGGGAAAGAGAGGGCCGAGCTATGCATCGAAGAATATGCCGCCATCTCTCGCAGCTGGCTGTCGATACTGACCCCCTACATCAAGCCCTGAATCAGACCTTACAAGGCCAATAAGCTCAGACAAAAAGCACACTGAACTCTAAGCCCTAAGGCCACGCCCTAAACCCATGCCTTAAACCCACGCCTTAAGCAAGGCGCGCCCTTATGTCGCCATCGGACTTTTCTGTTGTCCTATCTCTCACTCGGCATGGCGAGCCCCCCAGATTAAACTCCTGGGGATTAATTTGTGAGGTGTCCCATGTCGAGATTTCTACTCTCTAGCTTCTGTCTTGTTTTACTCTATCCGACGGCAATTGACCTGTATTTAGTGGGTCTGCCACAGATCGCGGCGGAGTTAAACGCCACCGAATCCCAGCTGCATATCGCCTTCTCTATCTATCTCGCCGGCATGGCGACGACCATGTTGCTTGCGGGCAAGCTGGCCGATTCCCTAGGCCGAAAACCGGTCGCGATCACTGGGGCGGTTATCTTTATCGCCGCCTCGCTATTGGGGGGCGCCGCCGAGCAGGTAGGGCCCTTCCTGATGGCCAGATTTGCACAGGGAATAGGCGCAGGGTCGTGCTATGTGGTTGCATTCGCTATCTTGCGAGATACCCTGGATGACACCCGCCGCGCCAAGGTGCTGTCGATGATCAATGGCATCACCTGCATCATCCCGGTAATCGCCCCCGTGGTGGGCTACCTGATCATGCTGAGCCACCCATGGCAGAGCCTGTTTGCCACCATGGCCGGCATGGGCTCCCTGGTGCTTTTACTCTCAGCCACCTTGCTGCGCGAAACCAAACCCAACAAGGCCCCAGCCGATACAGCAGTCCCCATCACGACAGAGCGTTTCAGCAATCGCTATTTCATCAGCCGCCTGGTGATCACCTCCCTCGGCTGCACCGTTATCCTCACCTATGTGAACGTTTCACCCATGCTGATCATGGGCAATCTCGGCTTTGACCGTGGAGGCTACTCCTCTGTGATGGCATTTACCGCAGCGGTGAGCATGCTCGCCGCCTTCTCAACTCCCTTTGCCCTATCTATTTTCAAGGATCGCACCCTGATGCTAACCGCCCAGGGCCTGTTTGGGCTGGCGGCAATCAGCGTTAGTTTCGCCAGCGCCCTCAACCTGAGTGTTCAGTGGTATCTCTTCAGCTTTGCCCTGATCTGCGCCGGCTTCTCTATTGGCTATGGCGTAACCATGAATCAGGCGCTGAGCCCCTTCTCGCTTCGGGCCGGCGTGGCCAGCTCGCTGCTGGGGGTTAGCCAGGTCTGTCTGTCGGCCTTCTACATCTGGGTTATGGGACTCTTTGGGGTCACGGCTGAGAATATGCTGATTTTTATATTGGCATTCAGTAGCATAGTTTGCCTGGCGTTAATATTATTAATACCCAACCCCATCCAAGCGGCGCACTATGAAGAAATCCATCACACGTCTTGACCTCAACTTGCTGGTCACGCTCAAGCTCTTGCTGCAGGAGCAGAGTGTTTCCAAGACGGCGAAAATTCTGCATGTGACGCCGTCGAGCGTGAGCAAATCGCTGAGTAAGCTGCGGGATTGGTTCGACGATCCTCTGTTTCTGAGGACGCCCAACGGCTTAACCCCGACGCCCGTCGTGCTGAGCATGGAGCAGGAGCTGAACGATTGGCTACAGATGGGGCCGCACATTCTAGAGAAGCGCAGCGACGAGTCGACCAAGGGATTAAGCTTTCACCTCATGGCCGAGTCACCGCTGCTGCTCACCATGTTAAATGCCCTACTGCCTAAGATTCAGCAGCGTTTCCCCGATGCCAAGGTCAAAACCAGCAACTGGGACTACGACTCCCTCGAAGCTATCATCCGCGGCGATGCAGACATAGGCTTTACCGGCCGTGAGAGCCACCCGAGATCGAAAGAGTCGCTGGATCTGCTGCCCTATTTTATCGACTTCGAGGTGCTATTTTATGATGTACCCAGGGTCTATCTTCGTCGCGATCACCCGGCGCTACAGCAGGAGTGGGATCTCGACGCATTCCTCTCCTATTCGCACATCAATATCATCTGGGAAAAAAGCGAAACCTGGGCCCTGGACGAGGTACTCGCCGAGCAGGGCAGAACCCGGGAAGCAGGCCTGGTCATGGCAAGCTTCGAACAGTCACTCTTCATGGCGGCGCAGCCCGGCCATACCATGGTCACCACCGCGCCGCAGTACTGCGAGGCTTATACCGCCTTGCAGCACCCGGATTTAGTCAGCCTCCCTCTACCGCTAGCGCAGCCTTACCTAGACAAGCTAATCATCCCATTCACCCTGATGTGGCATAAGCGCAATACTCACAATGCTAAGATTGCCTGGCTAAGAGAGACGATGAGAGCAATCTATGGCGACAAGGCCGACACCTGACAAAAGTCGACCCTAGCGCCTTAACCTCAACCCCTTGGCCGCTTGATAAAACAGCTAGCTGTGCCACAGGCGAGCAACATGCCTTTGGCATCACGAATCGTGCCTTCGGCCCCCCCCTAATGAACGGGAGACGTGGGTAACCTTCGCCTGGGCGATAAGGGTTTCGTTGAGGGGAATGGGCCGCATCATCTTAATCGCCAAGTCCGCTGTGCCATAACCCACACCGGCCTCCAACATGGTATGAACGGCGCAGCCGATCACTGAGTCCAGCACTGTCGCCGCAAACCCGCGCCCTCAACATCATAGTCGCCATCGTCCTCTGCCGCGCCCACCAAAGCATTTCCCCCTTAGATGCGGTGCTCGCCACACTGCCGCAGATGACTAAGCTTGAAGTTTGAAGCTTGAAGCTAAGGGCTAAAGGTTAGTTGCTAGCTATCACTAAGGCTCTAAATTCGTTAGCGTATACTAAGCTTGGCTTATTCCTTCCGTCACTTGAAAGATAAGAGTCCAGCTCACAACGGACAGGCCGAGTCGCGCAACCCAGGCAGTAAAGGATATCGAATGACCGACAAATTTCAGCAGCTTGCAGATAAGATAGATGCCGCCTTGCTCGCAGGCGATAACACCGCCATTGCGACCATCTTAGCCGAGATAGCCAGCGCCGAAATAGCCAGGCTGCTGGAGTCCCTGCCACCAAAGGAGAGGCTAAGCGTCTGGGCGCAGGTTGCCCCCAAGCGCTGCGCCAAGGTGCTCCTGGCCCTGCCACAGCCCCAGCGCCGGGCGCTCATTCAACATACGGATGAAGCCAAACTGATTGCCGGCCTTAGCCAGATGCAGATGGATGAACTGGCGGATATCGACGCCGACCTGCCCATGCCGGTGGTCTCGGCCATGGTGCAGGCGATGGACTCCCAGCGCAGGCAGAGATACGAGCTGGTCAGAGACTACCCCGACCAGAGCGCCGGCGGCCTGATGGATGTGGATATCAGCGCCCTGCGCGCCGATGTCTCGATAAAAGCCGCGCTGCGCTATCTGCGCCGCCTGCGTCAGCGCGAAGGCCAGCTACCGGAACATCTGGACAGCCTGATGGTAGTCGACAGAAACAACACCCTGGTCGGCATCATCCCCCTGAGCCTGCTGGTTTCCAGCGAGATGGACACCAGCATAAGCGAGCTGATGTCCACAGAGTTCACCAGCTTTACCCCAGAGATGTCCGCCAGCAAGGTGGCGCAAGTCTTTAAAGACAAAGATCTGCTGTCGGCCCCCGTGGTGGATGGTGAGCATAAGCTGATTGGTCGTATCACAGTGGATGATGTGATCGACGTGATCCAGGATGAAGCCGACAAGGCCCTCTATTCCCAGGCCGGCCTGAACAATCACCCAGACCTGTTTGCTCCCATAGTACGCAGCGCCAGCCGCCGGGCACTCTGGCTCGGCATAAACCTGCTCACCGCCTTTCTGGCGGCCTGGGTGATCGGCCTGTTCGAGGCAGCTATCGAGAAGGTGGTTGCCCTCGCCGTGCTCATGCCCGTGGTGGCCAGCATGGGCGGCGTCGCGGGCAGCCAGACCCTCACCATGGTGACCCGAGGCCTGGCACTGGATCAGATCAATCGTAATAACATCATCAAGTTGATTGGCCACGAGTTTGGTATCGGCGCGCTCAATGCCCTGCTGTGGGCATCCTTGGTCGCCTTCATCGCCCGCAAGTGGTTTGGCGACTGGCAGCTGGGGCTGGTGTTTGGTCTCGCCATGGTGATAGTGCTGATCACCGGCGTGTTGGCCGGCGCCAGCATCCCTGTGCTGCTGAAGAAGATAGGCATAGATCCGGCCCTGGCGGGCGGCGTGGTGCTGACCACAGTCACAGATGTGGTGGGCTTCTTCGCCTTCTTAGGATTGGCGACCCTGTTCATTCTTTAAAGCCGATTATTCAGCGGCTTTATCCTCAGAGTTTCCTCGCTGCGCCTTGACTATCTTAAGCTCGCCATCCAGATGCAGATCCCGCTGAGGAAAAGCGATCACTATGTCGGCCTGGGTAAATAGCTTGTAGATGCGAAAACGGATATCGCTACGGATCCGGCGAATGTCCGCCTCTGTGTTGGCACACACCCAGAAGATGCCATCGAAGATGAGCGCGTTATCGCCAAAGTCTTCGAAGATGGCGACCGGGGACGGCGTAGTCAAGATCTCCTCATGCTCATCCAGGGTCTGCTTGATGATATCCGCCACCCGCTCCACATCCGACCCATAGGCAACCCCCACCCTCACGGTCGAGCGGGCGATGTTGTCTATCAGGGTCCAGTTGGTGACGGTATTTTCCAGCAGCTGGCTATTGGGCACCAGCATATGCACCCCGTCGTTGCGGCGGATCAGGGTCGAACGGGTATTGATGCTCTCCACCACCCCCTTGGTCTCGCCTATCTCCAGAAAATCGCCGATGCGGATCGGCCGCTCCCACATCAAGATCCAGCCGCTGATGAAGTTGTTGATGATGTTCTGCGCGCCGAAACCGACACCGATTGCCACGGCGCCCGAGACGAAGGCGAAGGCCTTAATGGGAATATTGAGGATCTCCAGGCTGGTCACCAAAATGATGGCGATCGCCAATATGAGATAGATGCGGGAGAAGAGATGCACCGCATCCGGGGCGACCTTACGGGCCAACAGGGCGCGGCGGATCAGCTTGCCGATGCGAGTCACGATAAACCAAGCCAGCAGCAGGAGCAGCGGCACCTGTAACACCTGGGAGACGGTGATCGCCGAGTCCCCGTAGGTGAAGAGAACGAAAGATAAGATCTCTTTAATGTCCTGCCAGCTCATGCCCCGCCCCTCACTTTGCGCCGTTCATTGAGTATAACAGCCGGGGCGAAAAGCGTGATTTAGCCATCGAGGTCAATCACTTGGGCAGTGCAGCTCTCTAAGTTAAATACTGAGCCAAAGCACGGCTACCAGAAAGAGCATGGAACCCGAGAGACGGTTGAGCCACTGGCCCCTGCCGCGCTGCCGGAGGAAGCTCGAGAGCCGTCGACCACCATAGGCATAGAGCAGCAAACAGGCAAACTCTATGACCACCACCAGCGTCAGCAAGACTAGCGCCTGGGTCATCAAAGGCTGCTCGGGACGAATGAAGGGCGGCAGCAGCGTCATCAGAAAGGCCCAAGCCTTAGGATTAGAGATCGCGGCGGAGAAGCCACTCAATGCCAGTGCCCCCGGCGATGATTGCGACGCACTCTCCACCTTACTGGCACAATAAGGCGATCGCCAGCTCTTCACCCCGAGATAGATGAGATAGGCAGCCCCTAGGTATTTCACCATCAGCAACAACCATTCATGACGGCTAAGCAAGTTGCTGATACCGACAAGCGCCAAGGTGGCGATCGAGGCGATGCCCACCAACACGCCGAGCATCATCCACAGGGTTCGACGCACGCCGATGTTAGCTCCGAGCGTCATTGCCAGCATCATGCAGATCCCAGGTGAGAGCGACATGAGAAAGAAGGTCAACATAAAGACCAGTAACCATGAGAAATCCACAGAGCCTCTCCCTATCCTGAGTTAAGCCTAAATGTCGTCTGGCGTCGCAACCAGCCCGGGCACGGAGAGCAGATATTCAAGTCCCTTAGCGTTGAAGCCATTGAGACTCAGCCGCTTTCGACTAAAGGGCGGGTTAATCAACTTAGTGCGAGTCGACACCCGGTTGAACCAGTCGGGATTACCCAAGGCCGCACTGCCCACGGCCACCATGTCGGCACCCAGATGCAACGCCTGTTGGGCACTGAGGCCATCGGCAATCTTACCCGCTACCATCAAAGGAATATCACCGATAAAGCCTTGACGAATATTCGCCAGCAGGGAACTCCCCTCGCCTTCATTCGGCGCCTTAAAGCTGTCCCCCATGGAGAAGTGCAGATAGTCGATATCTTGCTCGGCGAGGATATTAGCAACCTCCATCTGATGGCTCAGTGCTATGCCACGCACATTGGCATAGCTTTCCGGTGACAGACGAACGCCGACGATAAAGTTACGGGGCAGACGACGGCGGATCTCTGCGATGATGTCGCGCAGCAACTTAGTACGCTTATAGACACTGCCGCCCCATTCGTCGCTACGCTGGTTGAGGGTCGGATTGAGAAAATTACACAGCAGAAAATTGTGGGCGCCGTGGAGCTCTATGCCATCCAATCCCGCCTCAAAGGCCCGCAGCGCCGAATGAACGAAGGCTTCCTTAAGCTCGGCAATCTGTTCGCCGCTCATCTCCTGTACCCCGAGCGGATAGCGTCCACCCGGTGGGATGGCTGAGGGCCCCATTGGCGCACGGCTATTTAACTCCACCGAGGCGCGTACGCCACCGTGATGCAACTGCACTAGGGTCAGCACCTCTTGCCCCCTGGCCATCGCGGCCACCTTGGCAAACTGTCCCTGCTGATGATCGCTCATCAGACCGGGCTGCCCCTGCCAGCAGCGCCCGCCGGTCTGAACCTGGGTGGCGGCCAAGATCAGGGTGCCGAACCCGCCCCGGGCACACAGGCTAAGCCAGGCCATCTCATCGCTGCTGAGATCACCATTGTCTTCGCTCATGTTATGGGTCAGTGGGGCCAGAACCGTCTTGTTTTTCGCGCTCTTACCTGCGCGGCAAAACAGCTGGGGATGAGTAAAGCTTGTCGTCACCATAGTAGATATTCCACACCATTAAACTCATGGCGCCTACTGTACACGACTCCTTGTGGCGATATAATCAGGTAAATTAGCAAGAGTAAATTTCCCAATAGGAAATAATAACTGTGAAGAGTAAGCTAGATACCATCTACCTGATGAAGCTATTTGCCGCCATTGTCCACCGCGGCTCCTTTGCTGCCGCGGCCGCACAGCTGTCGATCACCCCAAGCAAGGCCTCTAAGGATATTCAATACCTGGAAAGCCTGCTCGATACCCGACTGTTGCAGCGCAGTACCCGCCATGTAACCACCACGGACGCCGGCGAACTCTTCTATCACAAGTCCCAGGAGATCCTCGAGCTCAACGACGAACTGCTCGACTACCTGAGTCACCAAAAGACCCAGCTTAGCGGCGAGCTGCGCCTGACCGCCCCCAAGCTATGGGGCGAACGCATACTGACCCCCATCATCTTGGCCTTCAAGCGTCATCATCCCGATGTGCGCATCAAGGCCAGCTTCTCCAACGAACACAGCGACCTTCACAGAGACAAGCTACACATCGCCTTTCGCAGCACACAGATCACCACAGAGCCTTACCTGGCGCGGCTGATCGCAAAAGATGAGTCTATACTTTGCGCCAGCCAAGACTACCTGAGTCGACATGCCGCCCCGCCGACCCCAGAGGCGCTGGCTGAACACAAGATGATCCTCCTCAGCAGCAGGGACAAGGTATTCGATCGCATCAAGCTGCTGCGCACTAACCATAGTGCCATGCAGAGTATTGAACAGCGACTGGACGGCGAACTCACTTTTAACAATAAGAGCGCCATCTACCAGGCGGTCAAGGCTGGATTAGGCATCGCCGTGCTGCCAAAATATCTGATCGATGCCGACCTGCGGAGGGGCGATTTGGTGACCATACTGCCCGACTACCAACTTGCGTCAGCCAACTTCTACGCCCTCTACAGCCATAGGCGAAAAGACTCGGCGCTGATCAACCTGTTTATCGACTTCGTGATCGCCGAGCTTACCCACGCACAGCCTAAAGTCGACTAGAGAGAATCCCTAGAAATCAAGATGACAAAATAGTTACAGAGCTAATTAAACTACTCCCCATATTTAAACTCTGCCAGCCTAAACTTCCCTTAGCTATATAAGGGTCGGCAGCGCGCAAGAAGCATACACAATCGGCCTCAGTCATGGACAACAACCCAGGCCACCACAGGGTAAGTGCTAACCATTCGCTCAGCCGTCATTGAGTCATCAACATGACCAACGACTATGGACATGATTTGTCCCAAACCGCAGCTCCAGCCAAGCTGCTGATAATTGTTCGCTGGTTGTTTTTCGCACAAAGGTAAGACTAATCCCACAACAGCACTAGGTGTATTGCCGCTTCATATTTTTATTTCGGTGTCCACTTATCACGCCTCAACCTCAGTAACCGCAAGGGCTACAGAGGATTAGATGAAGGTACGACTAAGCATTATCTCTGGATTCAGGGTGGAAAAATAGATCGATCGAGTGTTAATATAGTTCGAGCACTAACTATTAGTTGTGTAATTAATTTTTCATAAGAAACACTCACTTCGCTCGGGAGGGCACTATGTCGTCAGACAATGCAACGGAAGAAAATCTCATCTCACAGGTGTGGCAAACCGCCCGCCGCAAGGCCACTTACGCCATGCAACTCACCTGTCTTTTCGCCATCTTAAGTACCTATCTTTTTGTCATGTTGAAACCCGGTGGGATTCAAAATAACAAAGCGTTAGGAGGCCACTAACTCAATGCATTATTTAACCTACATCTCCCTCGCTATCTATTTTCTTGCCATGTTGGCCATAGGCCTGTTTGCCTACCGCCGCTCGACCGACGATGTGTCGGGCTACATCCTGGGCGGCAGACAGGTGAGCCCTCAGGTCACCGCCCTCTCTGCTGGTGCGTCCGACATGAGTGGCTGGATGCTGATGGGGCTGCCCGGTGCCATGTTCCTGGTGGGCTTCGAGACCATCTATATCGCCTTAGGCCTGTTACTTGGCGCCCTGGTGAACTACCTGATCGTCGCGCCTAAACTGAGGGTCTATACTGAGGTGGCCAACAACGCGCTGACGATTCCAGAATTTTTCGCCAAGCGCTTTCATGACCCCAGCTGCAATGTACGCATCATCTCTGCGGTCATCATAGTGATCTTCTTTACCCTCTACACCTCGGCAGGCCTGGTGGCTGGCGGTAAACTGTTCGAGTCGGCCTTCGAGGTCAACTACGAGCTTGGACTGGTGATCACCCTAGGGGTCGTCGTCTCCTACACCCTGCTGGGCGGCTTCCTGGCCGTCAGCCTGACCGACTTCGTCCAGGGCTGTATCATGTTTGTCGCGCTGATCTTGGTGCCCGTGGTGGCCTATCAGGAGTTCAGCAACGCCGACAAGATGATGAATTTCGCCTACGAGTCTATCCCTCATTTCGGCGAGGCGATGCAAAACGTCACCCTGCTGGGACTGATCTCGGCGCTCTCCTGGGGCCTGGGTTACTTTGGTCAGCCTCATATCATAGTGCGCTTCATGGCGATCCGTAGTGTGTCTGACATCAAGACGGCCAAGAACATCGGCATGAGCTGGATGACGGTCACCATCATAGGCGCCCTGGCCACCGGCCTAGTGGGTATCGCCTATGCCAACAAGTTCGACATGAAACTCAGCGACCCTGAGACCATCTTCATCGTCTTCTCTGAGTTGTTGTTCCACCCCTTGATCAGCGGCTTCCTGCTGGCGGCGATCTTGGCGGCCATCATGAGCACCATCTCGTCTCAGCTACTGGTGTCATCCAGCTCGCTGACCGAAGATATCTATCGCGTGGTGTCTAAGAAGGAGGCCAGCGAAGAGGAGATGGTGAAATTGGGACGCTTCGGCGTAGCCGGGGTGGCCATAGTCGCCAGCCTGCTGGCACTGGATCGCTCCAACAGCATTCTGTCACTGGTGAGTAATGCCTGGGCCGGCTTCGGCGCCGCCTTCGGTCCACTGGTGCTGTTTAGCCTCTACAAGAAGAACCTGACCCATAAGGCCGCCGTGGCCGGTATCGTCGCCGGTGCCGCCACCGTACTCTTCTGGATCTATGCCCCTGTGCTCCCCGAAGGTAAGGCACTGAGTTCCATGCTCTATGAGATGATCCCTGGCTTTATGGCCAGCAGCCTGGTGATCTGGGGCGTGAGCGCCTTAGATGGCGATCCTTGTGAAAACACCATAGAGACCTTCGATGAGGCCGGGCGTCAACTAGCCGAGCAGAGATAAGGCGGGGGAAACATGGCAAACATACACTGGAAACGCATCGTCGTTAAGGTGGGTAGTGCCCTGATCGCGCCCCATAAGCAAGGATGCAGCAGCCACTATCTGCTGGGTATCGCCCAATTTATCGCTAACTGCCGCGCCCAAGGCGTCCAGGTCGTCCTGGTTTCCTCCGGCTCGGTGGCCGCCGGCTGGCACCGACTGGGTGATGTCAAACAGCCAAGCGTCTCGCAGAAGAAGGCGATGGCCGCCGCGGGCCAGGCCGATATGATGGCCACCTGGGACAAGTTATTCGACTTTCCCTCGGCCCAGCTGCTGGTTACCCATGGGGATCTCAGGGATCGCGAGCGTTACATCAGCATCAAGAACACCCTGTTTAGCCTGCTGGACCACGGCCTGCTGCCCATAGTCAACGAGAACGATGCGGTCACCACAGACACACTGCGTGTCGGTGACAACGACAACCTGTCGGCCATGGTCGCGGCGGCGGCCGATGCCGACGCCCTGATCATCTGCTCCGACGTTAACGGGCTCTACACCAAGAATCCCCAGCTGCACGATGATGCCAAGCTGATCAAACAGGTGAACGAGATCAACGAGTCTGTCTACGCCATGGCCGGCGGCGCCACCAGCGAGGTCGGCACAGGCGGCATGCGCACCAAGATAGAGGCGGCAGAGAAGGCGATCGCCCACGGCATAGAGACGGTGATCATCAACGGCTTCGACCCCGATGCCTTCAACCGTCTGCTCAAAGGCCAGAATCCGGGCACCCTGTTTACCCCGTTCGACCAGCCCATGCAGGAGCATGTGCACTGGATGACCCACACCTCACAGGCCCAGGGTGAAGTGATTGTCGAAGATAACTTCGACGCCCCCCTGGACGACCAGGAGACGCAACTGACCAGCGACGATGTAGTGGCCGTAAAAGGCAACTTTTCCGTCGGTGACACCATCTTAGTGCGCAAAGGCGATGGCACTAAGCTGGCGAAGGCCCAGGCCAATTACAGCAGTTGCTTACTGAGTTTTATCGCCAAGCAACCGGACCGTGCCTTTGCCCATGATGTCGAGCAGCAAACCGGTCCCATCTTAAGCGATGAGAACATCGCCATATTGGAGTAAATATGAGCATAATCGAAACCCTATCTAGGGATGCCGCCCAGGCCGCCAAGACGCTAGCTCAGGTCGACACCCAAACCAAGAACACCATCTTACTGGACATGGCACGCAGCCTGCGCGACAACAGCTTCGAGATCCGCAGCGCTAACCTAATCGACCTCGCCAGCGCCGAGCAGGCGGGGCTGAGCCACGCCATGATAGACAGACTCACCCTGGACGGAGATCGCATCGAGGCGATGGCCCAGGGAATAGAAAATATCGCCACTCTGCCCGACCCTATCGGTGCCCAGCGCGACCTGAGCACCCGTCCTAACGGCCTCGCCATCAGCAAGATGCGGGTGCCGCTCGGCGTGGTGTGCATGATCTACGAGGCGCGCCCCAACGTTACCGCCGATGCCGGCGCCCTCTGCTTCAAGTCGGGCAATGCGGTGATCTTAAGAGGCGGCAAGGAGGCGCTGCACACCAGCAAGGTGATCGCCGCCGTGCTGCAGAAGGTCCTCAAACAATATGGCCTGCCGGCCTCGCTAATTGCCGTGGTGCCAGACCCAGACCGCGCCCTGCTGATGGAGCTGATGCAGCAGCGTGACACCATAGACGTCATCATCCCCCGCGGCGGTGAAGGCCTGATCAACTTCGTCACCGAACACAGTAAGGTGCCCGTTATTCAGCACTTTAAGGGTGTCTGCCACCTGTATGTGGATAAGGATGCGGACCTGGACAAGGCACTGGCCCTGCTGCTGAACGGCAAGACCCAACGCACCGGCGTGTGTAACGCCCTCGAGGGCCTGCTGGTACACAGCAAGGTAGCCCCCAAGTTTCTCGCCATGGCGGCCACCGCGCTGGCCAAGCACCGGGTAAAGATCAACTGCTGCGCCAATACCCAGCAATACTTCAATGGGGCCCAGGTGCTCAGCGATGAGGCGTTTGGCCAGGAGTATCTTACTCTCGAACTCGCCGTGCGTCAGGTGAAGGACTTTGACCAGGCCGTCGCCCATATTCATCGCTTCGGCAGCCGCCATACCGAGGTGATCTGCACCGAAAATGAGCTGACCGCCAAACGCTTTCAGCGCACGGTCGATGCCTCTGTGGTCATGGTCAACGCCTCGTCGCGCTTCTCCGACGGCGGCGAGCTGGGCCTGGGCGCCGAGATCGGCATAGCCACCACTAAGCTGCATGCTTACGGCCCCATGGGGCTGGAGTCCCTCACCACGGAGAAATACCTGGTCAATGGCGACGGTCAGATCCGCGCCTAGCAAACATTCATAGGAGGCCCAACATCTCTTATCAAGACCCGGGGTTAAATCCTCAATTACGCATCGCCTTCATCGGCGGCGGCAACATGGCCAGCGCCATCATTCGCGGCCTGATCAAACACGGCCACAGGAGCGCACATATCCTGGTCTGTGCCCCCAGCCAGCGCACACGCAGCCGCCTGGTGCAGGATTTTAATGTCAGGGTGCACTCGGACAACAGCGCCGCGGTGGCCTTTGCCGACATCATCATACTGGCGGTGAAACCCTTCATCGTCCCCTTGGTGTGTGACGAGCTACGCCCCCTGCTTGGGCAAGTTAATAACGGCAGGAGTGAGCAAAAATTGCTGATCTCCATCGCGGCAGGGCTAACCCATGCCAGCATCTCAGACAAGCTGCCCCAAAATGTTCAGCTGGTCTGCGCCATGCCCAACCTGCCAACGGCCATCGGCAAGGGACTCACCGGCCTCTATGTGCCGGGCCACCTGGACAGGCAGGCCGTCGATGATGCCGAGCAGTTGATGCGCGCCGTCGGCGATACCGTCTGGCTCGAAGATGAGCAGCAGATGGCCAGCATAGTGGCTACCGCCGGCAGTTCGCCCGCCTACTTCTTCCTGTTTTTAGAGGCGATGGAGAAGGCCGCCATCGCCCAGGGGCTGCCAGCCAAGACCGCTAGCAAGGCGGTGCTGCAGAGCGCCATGGGCGCCGTCTCTATGGCGATGGCCAGCAAGGAGGGACTCGCTAATCTACGCCATCAGGTCACCTCCCCTAAGGGCACCACTGAGCAGGCGGTGCTGGCCTTTCAGCATGGGGATCTCGATGCCTTAGTCGCCAGGGCGATGGACAGCGCCGCCCGCCGGGCCAAGGAGCTGGCGCTCGGCTAAGCCGCGCCTTTTGCTTTGCCGCTAAAGCGAAGAGGCGCGCTCATTTGAGCGCGCCTCTTGTTTAATCAGCTTGTAGAGCCTATTTCGCCATGCAGTTGGCGTAGTAGGTCACGGTCGCCGGCCAGTCGCTAAACACGCCGATCACCCCAACATCCTTCGCCAGTACATCCAGCAACTCGAAGGCCTTACCTTCATCCTTGATCGCCTCGGTGATGCTCTGATAGTACCAGCCGCCGCCCTGGGTCAGCAGGCCCGAACGCTCCAGGGTCCAGGTGATGATCTTAAGGCCCGCCGCATTAGCCGCCTTGGCATATTCCGATGGCACTATCTTGCCCTCGTCGTCCAGCGTAACCAATACCCAGAGCGGCGGCGCGATGATCTGCACGCCATCGGTTGCCAGGCTATCCATGCCGGGTGACCAGGTGCTGCTGTCCTGGGGGTCGAAGTCGCTCAGATCGTATCTGTCATCCAGGTAGACCGCCTGCTGACCAAACTCGGGCGCATTAGCAATCCAGTATTTCACATCATCGAGGTTGAACGACTGGGGATAGACGCTAGATGGCGAGACACCGGCCGCCTGATACTCATCCAGCATCATCTGGGCATAGTCTGCTTGCGTCATGCCATCAAATGGCATGGTCACGCTCGGCGCCTTCAGCTCTGGGGTCATCTTGACGCCCGCCGCCTTAAACATGGCGATACTCTCGGCGTGGGTCATCAGAGTGCCCTCGCCGGCGTAGAGATCCGTGCGCCAGCTTTCGGTGCCCGCCATATACTCTTGCACATTGGTGGCCTTAGGGTTGGCGCCATCCATCTTGCCCTTGAGGCGCTTGAAATCTGCCAGAGTGATGTCGCTGGTACAACAGCTGGCACTGGCGCTCACGCCGTTAACGGCATCGGCCGGGGTGAAGGGCACGCTACACTTGGCGGCGATATCATCGATGGCCAAAATGTTGGTGGTGGTAGCCAGGTCGCACTGGGAATGACGGCACACCAGCGCCTTGTCGGCGGTAAAGGTCACGTCACACTCCACCACGCCGGCGCCCGAGTCGATGGCCGCCTGGTAAGACTCTTTCGTATGCTCGGGAAACTGCATCGCCGCGCCGCGATGGCCGATGGCAAAGTCGCTGCGATAGAAAGGCCCCTGACGGCATTGCTCCAGCTGACTCTTGAGCTCGCCATCGACCATCTGATCCACCAGAAACAGGGGACGAACACCTACCTGGGCAGGAACCTGCTTATCGATACCCATCACTTTGATGAGGGGATTGCTCGGTTCCTGCTTGTCATCATCATTGCTATTACAAGCCGCCAGGCCGAGGCTTCCCAGTAGGATGCCCGCTAAGGCAGTTAGATTAGCTGATTGAATTCGCACTTTATTATTCCCTTAATTAACCATAGTCGGCCAGGGATACTAGCCAGTGCAGATGACAGTTAGACAACATTAATGTGACGATTGGCCACCATCATCCTTGATGGTCGCCTGCAGACTGGCCAGCAGCGCCTCGGGGGCGTCCAGACTGATATCGTGGCCGCAACTCGGCAACACCAGCGCCTGAGTATGGTAGAAGCTTGCCAGCGCGCGGCTGCAGCGGGGATCGGCCAGACGATCCTCGGCGGCGCTGATAACCGTCACGGGAATACTCGACAGCGGCGGCGCCTGAAAGCGGGCGCAGGCGATAAGCTGACGAACGCCGTTGCAAAGACTGGTATGGCGCTCATCGCGCCAGCGGCTCCAGTTAGCGATCAGCGCCAGGTTGTCGCCATGATACAGACTGGTGTATTGCAGCACGCAGGCCTCCACCAGGCTGAGACCCGTGCCCAGCTGGGTCAGCTTGAGGCGCACTCCGCCTAACATCGCCCTCAGCAAGGGGAGTAGACGAAAGCGGCGATACCAGGGGGAGAGATTGGCGGCGCTGCTGTTAAGCAGCACCACCTGACGGATGCGATCCGGATAGCGACTGGCCAGGGCCAGCGCCGTCATGCCCCCCATTGAGAGGCCAATCAGCACTACAGACTTGCCCCTAAAGGGATTGATATGGGGCAATACCTGGCCCCAGACGCTGTCGCAATAGGCCTCTATACTCGTGGGGCTCTGCTCAGATGCCAGGCGACCATTACCGGGCAGATCGACTGTGATCACCCGCTCACCGGCAGCAATCAGGCGCTCGACAAAGCCCTGCCAGTGGCGCTCGTCGCGCATCAAGCCTCTAAGCATTACCCAGGTGGTCATCTTGCTCCTCGATTAAACCAAAGCCGCTGCCCCTCGGCGGTGAGCATTGACAGCTCGGACGGCGAGAGGCGCTCCAGCACCCTGCCGTAGGCGGCGTCGAGCAGAAACTGCATCAACACCACATGACGACGCAAGATCCTGTGGTGTCTGTGGGGCGCCTGAGGATTGAAGTAGCCGGGAAAGTTAAACAGCTGACGCGGATTCTTGCGCACCCAGGCCCATGACCCCATCTCTAAGGTTAGCGGTACGAAGGGGGTCTTGCCGTCAACCTGAGTCACCAGATAATCCCAGATGTCGCCGTGGGTGCGATAGAAATGACTCTGGGGCGCCAGCTGATAGTGGCCGTGGTGGGGATAACCCTTCTCAAACAACTTATGCAGTTGATAGACATAGCCTATGCCGGCAAAAGGTTCGCGGGTGTGGGCATGGGGAAACCAGAGGTGATCCTTGAGCCCGAAGCCCGAGTGGGCATCGAGCGCCAGCAGGCTACTGCTGCGCGCCTGTAGCGAGGTGACATAGTCTATCAAGGCCTTGGTTTCCGCCGCGATCGCCTCGCCGCGATACCAGGGCAGATGACGGGAGAAGCGCTGCCCGCCGACCAGGAAGGTGACTCCCTCCTGCGCCTCTATGGGAGCGTTGCGCATCAGGTCCACATCCTGACCATTGCCACGGCTGCCGCGCAAGAACCCCGCCGGATTCACTATGGGGACGAAGGCCAGCCTTACTCTTCTCAATAGCGCCTGCAGGTGCGTGTCCCAGTCGAGACGGTTAAGCAGGCTGCCGAGAAACGCCAGCACCACCTGGGCGCCGATACGCTCGACCCCATGCACCCCGCCGACAAAGAGCACGCAGGGCGCGTCGCTTTCTTGTGCCCCCAGCTCGATGGCGGTCACCGACAGCGCCTCGCCGCGGAAATAAAAGTCCAGCAGTGAGCGATGCCGAAAATGCGCCTGATGCTGGGCGATCAGCCGCTTTAGGGTATCTATCTCGAAGGCATGCTCGAAGGAGAACCGACTCATTGCCCCAGCTTAACACTGCTTATCCATGGGCTTAACTTAGCCTGACAATGCGACAGGGAGATGACACTCGCCAGACCTGGATTTGGGCACTTTAACGAGAGGACCAGTGATTTAGACTAACCTTAATAAAAGCGCTTTTATTTAAGAGCTTTTGTTTAAGAGCTTTTATTTAAGAGCTTTTATTTAAGAGCTTTTATTTAACAGCTTTGCTCTAAAGACTTTAATTTAGCGGCCTTACCTTATCGACTTTACATTAGCGACTTTACATTAGCGGCTTTCAGCCTGCATCAGGGCGTTAGCTAATCTCCTGACAAGGGCACATCTTCTAAGGATAACCCAATGAAAAATTTGTTTATTATCTTGGGCCTCTCACTCTTGCCGCTATCGGCATTCGCCGACTGGGGCCTGAGCTACAGCCTGGGGCAAACCAACCCCAAATGGCATGGCTCGGATAACGCGAGGGCCCACCGACTCGCTCTGGTCTATCCTATCCCCATGCAAGACACCCTGCTGACCCGCCACAACCTCGGCATCAATCTGGAGCTGGCCTACCACTACTGGCAAGACTACACCCCGAGGGACAATCACGGCGTGTCACTCATCCCAGTGCTCAGCTATCAATATCCCCTGGAGAGCCTCAGCCTCTACTTCGAGGGCGGCATAGGCATCACCTATATCGACAGCGAGCACTACCTTGACCGCAGCCTGGGCTCCCACTGGCAATTCGAAGACAAGTTAGGCGCCGGCGTGATACTGCAAAAGCACCACAAGCTCGGGATCTCCTTCAACCATTACTCTAACGCCAATCTCGCCAGCGAGAACGATGGCTTCAACGTGGTTGGTCTCAGCTATGGCTATTTCTGGTAGTCCTTTTTGGGCATAAAAAAGCGCAGCCCTGAGGCTGCGCTTTTCATCAAACGGATAGGCTAACTAAGCCTAGGGACAAGATGCGCCGTAGATCTCGCTCACCCAACTGCTGTTGTCGATGAAAGGATTACGGTTCTTCTGCCACTCGAACACACGGTTGTTGCGGCGGCGCTCCCAGTCGCTGACCGGATCTTGCTGGTGCCAGCGATACAGGGTACAGAGATCCCCAAGCAGAGCCTCACCATTACCGGTAACCCCGCTCACCACGCTAAGATCCGGCGTGCCGCTGGCATCGTTGCCCTCATACCTGACATCCATATAGAACACCATACGCGCCACATCGCCCTTCACTTCATCGCGCGGCTCGAAGCTGTCGGCATCGGTAAAGTTGCCCGGCGCCTCAGAGATCTCATCGCCGCCGGCGGCAAAGTCTTTGTTGCTGCGGCTGCTGTTCACCGTAACATCTGCCGGACGCAGGTGATGCAGATCGGTATAGGCGTACTGACTGCTGCTGGGGAAGCCATGGCTCTTAGCCCAGACGTGTTCTCTGTTCCAGGCATCGAGTGAGGTACTCAATCCTGCCCGATTCGTCTTAGGCTCAGAGCGGCCCGAGTACAGCAGGATCACGTTATTGCTGTTGTCCGGATCTTCATCGGCATAGTTGAGTCCATCCCACACCTGGCTATAGCTGAAACGGGTATGGCCCTTGATGATCCCATTTAGGCTGGCTTTTAGCGCCGCGCCGGTTTTGCCTATCGCATCGCCATAGTAGCTGGTGTAGACATAATCCCCATTGTCACCGGCCGAGCCGTCACCGCCAGTGCCCGAGCCAGTGCCTGAACCATCGCCAGAGCCAGAACCATCACCGCCACTCGCCACGCTGTAGCTTAGGCTGAGCGACACGCCAGTGAAGGCTTCATAGGCGTTGATATGCACATAGTAGCGCCCGACCACAGGCGTGGTGACGCTGCACTGCTCGTTGTTGCCGGTAAGATAAGGGGCGCAGTCATACTCTGACAGCGTCGGCTCGCTGCCCTGACGCAGATAGAGATCGGCATCCCCTGTGCCGCTACTCATGGTGACCACCACATCGCTCGCCCCTTGGGGCAGATCGAACAGGTAGCTGAGGGTCTGCCCCTTGGCCGCGCTAAGGTCAGACTTTGGCTGACCATTACCCAGCTGATTGTCGCCGCTACCTGCGGAGGTGTCGCAGCTATCCAGGCTACCCGAGCCCGGCGTGCCGGCGTTATCCATGGCGCTCCAGTCGGCCTGTGACTTAGTGTTGATCACTGTGGTGCGCGCCAGGGAGACGTCGCGCACATTCAGCGACCAGCCACTCAGGCCGCCTTCCCAGGCGACCAGATCCACCTCTTCGCTGCCCTTCGACAGGCGCACGAAATCACCTGAGTTACCCAAAGTTAACGACATGGGAGATTGATCTGGATTGGTGTTGAATAGGCTGTAGAAGCCCGCTTGGTTGGCCGCCACCGTAAAGTAGGCGCCTGGGGCGAGCGTGCCCTGCAAGGCCTGGCTGCTGCCGTTGTCGCTGAGCTGGTACTGACTCAAGTCGATACTGCTGCACCCTGCGTTATACAGCTCGACATACTCTTCGACGCTGTCGTTGTTGGGCGCATCGTATAACACTTCGCTGATCAGCAGATTGGCGTTGGCATTGAAAGCCAGGCCAGCAACTAACGCAGCCGTTGATAACTTATACATATCCATCGTAAATTTTCACTCTAGTATTTTTATTATTGAGCCCGGCCTAAGGCCTGGGCTGACCCCGTACGCCACGAAGGCAAATCCCTTCGGGGCGTACAAGGAGGCATACTAACGCCCTAAGGTTACAAATTGAAACATTTAAGCCATCATCTTGATAACCTTTGATTAAAATCAAGCTAACAGGCAGTTCTCACATGATTTTTACAGTAGGTACTTTTACGGCCAGTGCTTTTACAGCCAGTTCTTTTACAGCAAGTGCTTAGAAATAAGTTCTGTCCGAGTAGTCATAGAGCCATTCGGGGCGATAGACCACCATCAGGGTCACCGCCATGCCATTCAGCAGCGCCTCGGGAAAGGCCAGCAGCGGGATCAGCAGCAGGTAGTTATCCGTCAAATAGGCCCAGTCATAGTCGGTCGTCAGGTAGAGCCAGGTCGACCAGCTGAGTATGTGAAACACTATGCAGAGGAAGGCGTTCATGAAGGCGCCGCAGAAGATGTAGACGAACAGATGGTGCGGCAGATACTTAAACACCTTACTGTAGACCACATAGCTGAGAAACAGCGGCAAGGCGATAGCAACCAAACCATAGATGGCGAAATCCAGCGGCAACTTAAGCATGAAGGTGGCGAAGAAGGCGACCGGCAACAGCAGCGCCAGGGTAGCCAGGCGCCAACCAAACATCAGCATCAGTGTCACCAGGCCGAGAAAGTGGGCATGAATCCCCGGGGTGATGCTGGCGTCGATAAGCCAGAGGGCATTGACGAAGAAGATGGCCAGCAGCAAGCGGGTCTGCAGCGCCTTGTCTTTAATCAGCGCCTTCACATCCTCGACCGGCCAGATGGCCCAAAGCCAGAGTGCCAGCACGGCCATGGTCAGCAGCTGGGCGCCGCCAAGTTGCCAATCAATCTCACTCCATCTTTGTAGCAAGAATGCCGTCATCGCCTTTCTAACCCCATCAAAACCCTAGCGGCCCGCTTAGCGCAAATGTCCGCTAATATCTTTCGCTAAACCGCTTTCCCTTGGCGCTCACCCTAGCATAGACACAGACTCGGCGTCATTAATCCTGAGACTAGCAGGAGTAAAAGCTGGCGAAAACGAACCGAAAAATCACCTCGATATAAGCCACTGTTAATCTACTTAATTTTGGGTAATAATCCTTTGACGCAGTGAGGAAAGGGACATCATGCTAAAGTACTGGTACAAAGACTTTGCCCAATATCCGCCGGGGCACAGAGACTATTGGCGCACCCGATTGATCGGCCATACCCTGCTGCTCAGCAGCAGCTTCTTCCTGGTGCTTACCCTGCTCAATATCTTCTATTTCGAGAGCTATGAGTACGCCACCCTGGACGCCAGCGGCTTCGTGCTCTCCCTATCGATTCTGGCCTTCTTCAACCGCACCGCCAACGTCAACCTCGCCTCCTGGGCGGTGACCCTGATGGTCACCGGATTGATCCTGCTGTTCGTTGCCTCTGTGGGCGGCTATGCCCACTCCCTCTATTGGGCAACCCTGATCCCGCCGTTCGCCTTCTTCCTCCTCGGCCGGCAACGAGGCAGCCTGGTCTCTCTAATCGCCTTCGGCGTGTGCGCCTATATAGTCTATAACCAGATCCAGGAGGCCAGGCCCGTCACCTTCGGCATGGGGGCCCTGTTCAATGTCATCGAAGTATCGATTGCCCATATCTTGCTGTTTCGCTTCTACGAGGGCACCCGCTCCTCGGCTTATCGTCAGCTGGGCGAGCGCAACGCCAAGATCCAGAAACTGGCGGAGACAGACAAGCTAACCGGTCTCTACAACAGAGAGAAGCTCGACATCACGCTGGAGGAGTATGTGCTGCAGAGCCGTCACCGGCAGACCCCCTTTAGCCTGCTGATTCTGGATGTGGATTACTTCAAACAGATTAACGATGCCCACGGTCACCTGACCGGCGATTGCGTGCTGGTCCAGCTGGCAGACAGCCTCAGGAGCCTCTGCCGTGAGGGGGATTTTCTGGCCCGCTGGGGCGGTGAAGAGTTCGTGATCCTGCTGCCCGAGACCTCACTCTCAATCTGTGTTGCCGTGGCCGAACAGCTACGCCAGGATATCGCCGCACAGAAGTTTGATGGCCAGTCTCTCACCATCAGCCTGGGAGCCGCCCAGCTTAGGGAAGATGACACAACCAAGACCCTGGTCAACCGCGCCGATAACGCCCTCTATCAGGCCAAGCACACGGGGCGCAATCGGGTCGTGGCCGAAGCCGAAAGCCCCCACATCCGCGCCGTTAACGACTAAACATCAGCAATTAAGGCCGCTACTGCGGCTTTAGCTCAGGCTATCCTGGCGCGTACCAGTCACTACCTATGGCTAGTTTGCCAGCGGCGCTTAAGCTGCTAGTATGAAACCAATAACAACCTAAAAAAACCAATAATATGAATACCCTAACTAAAGTAAGCCTCGCCGTTGGCCTGCTGCTTTCCGGCAGTGCCCTGGCACAAACCACCCTAATCCATAACCTCAAGGGCTACACCCTAGAGCAGGGCAAGCTGACCCAATTTAGCGCCATCGCCTTTAATGGCGACAAGATAGAGAAGATCTACCAGCAGCGGCCGAGTGAACTGCAAACGCAATCCACTAACGTCAAGGTGATCGATGCCAAGGGGCAGACCATGCTGCCCGGACTCATCGATGCCCATGGCCATGTGCTCGGCTGGGGGCTAAACCTTATACGGGTCGATCTCAAGGGCAGCGAGTCAGAACAGGCGGCCGTAGAGAGAGTTCAGGCCTTTAGAAAGCAAAACAGGGATCTTAACTGGGTGCTGGGCCGGGGATGGAACCAGGTGCTCTGGCCAGAGAAAAGCTTCCCCACCGCCAAAGCCTTGGATAAGGCCTTTCCCGACACTCCTGTGTGGCTAAGACGGGTCGATGGCCACGCCGGCTGGGCCAACAGCGCCGCCATGAAGCTAGCGGGCATCAATGCCGACACCCAGGCCCCCAGCGGCGGCGAGATCGTCCGAGACGATAAGGGACAACCCAGCGGCGTGTTTATCGACAATGCCATGGCGCTTATCGAGCAGCAGATCCCAGCGCTAACCCAGCCCGAGCAGGCCCGCGTGCTACGTGCAGCCATGACAGATCTCGCCCGTCTCGGCCTCACCAGTGTACACGACGCTGGTGTCGGTCACGATACTCTCGCCGCCTACCGCCAACTGGCAGACGATAAGCAGATGCCGATCCGCATCTACGCCATGGTCGCCGCCGACGATAGTCAGTTCGACCAGACGCTGGCCAAGGGCCCCTATCGCCATCCTGGCAGCATGCTGGATATCAGCAGCGTGAAGATCTCCGCCGATGGCGCCCTGGGCAGCCGCGGCGCCGCACTGCTACAGGACTACTCGGATCTGCACGGCCATAAGGGACTGCTACTCTACAAGGAAGATGAGCTGAAGGCCTTGATGCTGAAGTCGATGCAAGCGGGATTTCAGGTGAACACCCATGCTATTGGCGATCGCGCCAACAAGCTGGTACTGGATGATTACCAGAGTCTGATCGCCAAGACCCACACCAAGGCGCTGAGACACAGGATCGAGCACGCGCAGATACTGCAGCTGAGCGACATTCCCAGGTTTGCCGAGCTTGGGGTGATCGCCTCCATGCAGGCAACCCACGCCACCAGCGACATGAACATGGCCGAAGACAGGGTCGGCCCGCAGCGGATCAAGGGCGCCTACGCCTGGCGTAAGCTATTGGATAGCGGCGCGGTGATTGCCGCAGGTTCAGACTTTCCCATCGAGTCGGCCAATCCCTTCTTTGGTCTGCACGCCTCTATCACCCGCCAGGATCATGCTAACCGCCCAGAGCTAGGCTGGTATCCCGGCGAGAAGATGAGCCTCACCGAAGCGCTAAACAGCTTTACCCATGACGCCGCCTACGCCGCCCATCAGGAAACCCAGATAGGCGAACTGCTGCCCGGCATGAAGGCCGACTTCATCCTTTTAGAAAGCGATCCCTTCACCATGGACCCGCAGCAGCTATGGCAAACTCAGGTGAACCAGACCTGGGTCAATGGCCACAAGGTATTCGATATCAAGAATGCCCAGTAACGAAATACTTAAAAGCGCCCGGTTCGATTACCGGGCTTTTTTATACCGTCTAAATACAAAACGTTTAATAGACAATAGGTTATAATTCAATCGACAGGCTATTGCTAGTCGAGTCATAGTCCCGGCGCACACCAAGGAGTCGCAACATGCTAGTCACCTTTAAAACCAAGCACTATGCCAACATCACCCTGTTTGGCGATGTGGCCCAGACCTTCTTAAAGATACTCGGCCACAGCACCTCGGTGCCGGGGGCGATTCGCGCCGAAGATGTGCCCGCGGCGCTGGCCCGACTGCAACAGGCGGTCGCCAATGCACCGATTCAGCTCACACAGACAGAAGATGACGAGGACGATAAGGGCCCCTATGTGAGCCTGAGACAAAGGGCGCTGCCCCTCATCGAGTTATTCGAGTCGGCGGCCAAGAATAATGACAACGTGATGTGGGAATAATCTGTAATACGAAAATAGGCACACATAAAATCGGCTCGTGAATGTCTCTTACCGAACCGATTTTATACTTTTTACTATATTCACAGAATCTTCAATATCGCCTCTTTTATCTGAGTTATTTTTATTCAAAAACTCTCCAGCAAATCAGTCTAATATATCCTACCTGTTTTCAGCACAAATCAATTAACACTTAATTAACAAGCAAGACAAGTTCAAATAATTTGGCCAAATTAAAATCTAAAACAAATAATATTAACCAGTTATAAGCTATTCCCCTAAACCTTCTCAAACTCTCTGTCGCAGCTTAGCCACCGGCAAGAGTTATTCTGCTTATTTCGCTGTTTTTAAAGCAAAACAATCGCGACAGAATGATTAGTCATTTTAGACGCCTAATCGGGCAAATTTTATTCAACACACTGCATAACTAACAGATAACGCGCATAATTTTAAAATGTACAAAAACTGAGACATTTGTATGACTTTTGTTAAATCACACCTACTAATTGTCATAATAGGCTGTTAGTATGCTGTCGAGTTTTTAAACTAAGGATGGTTAAACGTAGCTAAAACCTACAATGAAAATTGGATTCAGATTACTCATTTTCGATTTACACTTTTATTATAAAAATAAGGTAAAACATGAAAATTAATAAACTGAGTATGGGGTTGTTGTTATCGCTAGCTTCGTCAATGAGCTATGCCGATGATGTTGAAGTTTACTTTAATCACGTGGTCAATCCACCGGCCGTTCAAGCCGACCTTGAACAGAAAATTATCCAGCTTATCGATTCCGCCAATAGCACCTTGTATATGGCGATCTATGATCTCGATCTGCCCGGTATTGCCAATGCCATGGTGGCCGCTAAACAGCGCGGCGTCGATGTAAAGTTTGTCACCGACGAAGACAACATCGCCGGCGAGAATGACCAGGCCATCGCCATCTTAAATCAAGGCGGCGTCCCCTGGATCGACGATACCGAAAACGGTAGCTCAGGCTCCAAGATCCAGCACAACAAATTCATCGTCGTCGACGGCAAGAAGGTACTCACCGGCAGCACCAACTTTAGTCAGTCTGGCGTGCATGGCGATCTGGATGCCCAGGGCAACCTGATCAGCGAAGGCAATGATAACCATATCGTTATCATCGACTCTAACCAGCTAGCCAGCGTCTACACCCACCAGTTCAATCTGATGTGGGGCGACGGTCAGGGCGGCGCCAAAGACTCACTCTTTGGCCTGGGTAAGCCTGATCATCAGCTGGAGACCGTCTACACCAACAACGACAATATCCGCATCGATGTACAGTTCACCCCGCAGTCGCCAAGCGTCTACGTGGGCTCGACCCTATACAACATGCAGCAATACATTCGTAACGCCCAATATCGTATTCACCTGGCGCAATTTGTTATTAGCGCCCAGGATGTAGCCGATGAAATGGAGCTGAGACACGATGCCGGCGTCGAGGTGCAAGGCCTGGGCGATGCGTCTTTCTTCTCTCGCTACTACTCTGAATTTCAGGATATGTTAGGCATAGAAAAGCCTAACACCTCAGGTGAGATCGAGGTGGACAGCTACACTGGCGCCGCCAACAACATCTGGGAAAACCCTGCCGATGTGCGCGTAGCCAAGCTAAACAGCAACGATAAATTCCATCATAAGTACATGATTATAGACGATATGGTACTGACGGGGTCCCACAATATCAGTGGCGCCGCGGCCTTTGGTAACGACGAAAACATAGTGGTTATCCACGACGCCGAGACCGCCGCCGAGTTTGAGGGACACTTCAGCTACACCTATTGCGTAGCAGGCAACGGAACTGAGTGCGCCAAGCCCGCCTATGAGGAAGGCACCTGGGAAGGGGTCTTCTTTAGCGCCAGCGAAGTGGGTGTAGTACTGGATATCGTCAACAACGCGACTCTGACCGAGCTGGATATCGACGCGGCCATGAACAAGACAGCCGCCAACAATATCATCGCCGCCAGACCGATTGCCGACATGGATGCCCTGGCCGCCGTGCCTTACGTGGGTAACGCCGCCATGATAGATCTGAAAGACTATATCGCTCAGTGGCAGAGCAAGTAGTCACTCGCTAAAGCATTAAGGGGCGGCCTATTTGGGCCGCCCTTTTTCATGGGAGGCTGTGTAACTTTACCGTTTGTTTTTGCAGTCGTTCCTAAGCGGTGACGCCGTAAAAATCGTCTGCAAACGCCGTCCAAAGGGTTAACGGGTCAGACGCTCTATGATCGTCTTATGCTGTGGATAGGCCTCCAGCAGCGGCTGGCGCTCAAACAGCTCGAAATCCTCGAAGGTAAAGCCTGGCGACACCATGCAGCCCACCAGAGAAAAGCCCGGGTTATTCATGGCCGAGCCGAAGATACAGCCCTTAGGCACCCAAAATTGCGGCCGTTGACCTGCGGCCACGTCCAGCCCCAGCTCAGCCGTAGTCAGCTCACCCGCCCCGTCGATCATATAGATGGTCAGTGGCTCGCCGCCATGGAAATACCACATCTCATCGGCGGTCAGGCGATGAAAATGGGACACCTCGCCGGTGCGCAGCAGGAAATAGATGCTGGTCCACAGCTGGCGCCTGTCATCGAAGGCCTCCTGTGCCCGGTAGGAGGAGCGATAATAGCCCCCTTCCACATGTTGCTCTAACTGCAATGCATTGATGAAATCTTCCGCGCGCTGCATAACCTCTCCTTCTTCATGTTCTAACCGACTCAGCTTTAGGATTCTTGCCCTTGAGTTAATGGCCCTAAATCAAACCTAAGTCAATGGCCTAGCACTCTAACCTATGTTGATACTTAATGCTGTGACTCGAGCTGAGCAACGAGGCAAGCGTGTCGCATAATAACCTAAATAAAAAAGCCCAGAGCATTATGCCTTGGGCTTTTATTATCTTTACTAATTCGCTAGATCTCAGTGCTTAGAGACGCCGTGACGCACCATCTCTTTGCCCTGCTCGAACACTTCATCTGTGATCCAACGGGCATGCAGGAGCTTGTGGTTCTTATCGAACACGGCCACAAAATGGCGGCCATCGGCGTTATTGGTCGCCATCCCAACCCCTTCGACCCCTTCCAGTCCCAGGCCGCCGTTTTCTACCGCCAGCAGGAAGCTGGCAAGATCATCCAGGTTGTCGATAACCGTTTTATCATCACTCATGACTTTGCTTCTCATCTTCATCCGCCCGCTAACGGGCCTAACACTATGTCGCGTACTCTACCCTGAGTGAGCCAAGATGTGAACCTTGTTGGGGCTAATACCAATCGTGGTAAATAACTGACCATGCTAACTTGTTAAAACGTTCGATAACGGCGTTACTATTTTTGATTGTAGAATAACTACTTATCGAAAATAATGCCTTGTTCTCAAACGTTTTCCTGCGCTATTTCTGATCACTTACTTACCGTGATTGGTATAAAGCGTCCCCTGTTTACGGTATTGGGCCGCCGACAGCAGTACCATCACGGCGAAGAAGATGGGATCGCTCCAGCCAAAACCGGTAAATATTCCCTTCACGCCGGCATAGGTGGTGATCGCCACTCCCAACAGATTGGTCAGGAGTAACGCCAGTATCAGCTTCTTCGCCACCTTGCCCAGGGCTAACTCCCTAAGTAGCCAAGCCACAAGTGCAATGCCCCCTAAGAAGATGCTCGTATGCTGCGACAGGAAATAAGCATATTGATCCTGTATCTGCACCCCATAGAGAGGCCATACCTGCAACGGCAGGCAAAAGAGCACTATGGCGAACAAGCCGTAAATGGCGCCGTGTAGACTCAAGAAAACCTTGTTGGTCATCTCAGCATTCCTTAGGCCAGTAGGGCCCGATTGATAGCCGACAGCGGCAGGTTAATATCGAAGATCTGACCGCGTACCTCGTCGACGCCCATCGCCTTGAGGCGGGCACTGTGCATGGCCAAATAGGCACGCGCCGAAGCTTCATCTTCGAACAGATAGATGCCGCCACCTAACTTATCCTTCTCACTCTCAGTCCAGATCTTCCAGATCATTCCAGGCTCCTGATTGATAGACTCGGCCAGCCCCACCAACTGCTCGGCCATCTCCTGACCAAAAGGGCCTTCAAATGCAAAATCTACCTGTAATAACTTGCTCATCGTCTCTCTCCAGATGCGGTTTAACTGATTCATTAATGGGATCCCTCCTAAGACGAAGGATCTTGTAAGGCTTCTTAGCAAACGTGCTAGGCGTTTGCCGTCGATGAGTGTCATACTACTCGCAAAATATAGACATTAAAGTTCATAATATTGCGCATTAATGTAGAGAAATTAGACCGATGAAACTCAAGACGACCCTAGATCAATGGCAGACGCTACTGGAGATAGATAAGGCGGGTAGCATTCAGGCGGCGGCGCTGTCCCTCAACAAGAGCCACACCACCTTAATCTACGCCGTGAAGAAACTGGAAGCTCAGCTAGACCTGCCGCTGCTGCGCATCGCAGGGCGTAAGGCGGTGCTCACCGATCAGGGCAAGTCGTTACTTAGGCGGGCGAATGCCATGCTGGAGCAGGCCAGGACCCTCGAGGAGCTCAGCACCCAGATCGCCAGCGGCTTAGAGTCACAGCTCGTAGTCGCCATAGATCACCTCTGCGACCGCAGCTGGCTGTTTCAGCCAATGAGTGAGTTCCTCACCCACAACAGTGCCACCTCGGTCAAAGTGGTCGAGACCTCGCTATCGAAAACCACCCAGATGGTGGTTGAGGAGCAGGCTGATATCTCCATCATCAATCTGCCTATCAAAGACTATCCCTCTGAGACCTTCGCCCTAGTTAAACTTTACCCCGTTGTCGCCAGGCAACATCCCCTCGCCGCTATTCCCTCGCCGACTACGGCCGATCTGGCCATAAACCGCCAGATAGTGATCCGCGATCTGGGCGACACGAGTCAACAGGATGTCGGCTGGCTAAAGTCCAATCAACGCATCACGGTAGATAATTTCGACCACGCCTGGCAGGCGGTTACTCTTGGGCTCGGTTACTGCCGCGTGCCCCACCACGTCATTGAGAGATATCGAGACCCAAACGTTAGCGTGCTCAACCTGGAGCATGCCCACAGCTATCAGGTGCCCCTGCATCTGACGCTCCCCAAGGGGGCCAAGACGGGGCCTGCGGCTAAACACCTCTATCAGCTGCTGCTGGCTTCGGCGGCCCAGCGAGTGGCGCCTTAGTAGCAAGAAGACCACTCAGCGAAAGCCCAGTCTTTAGGGGCAATAAGTGATTACGCTGCTGGAGTTGCAGGTCTAAACAGACAATGTTAGGGTCAGCGCGAATTTTAAACCTTCAAGGAAAGAATATGTTAAAGAAGATCTTAGCCAGTGTCGGCATAGGTAAGGCCAATGTCGATACCATACTACTCGATGAGCAACTGCGCGCCGGAGAGCCCTTTCGTATCGAGGTAGTGATCACAGGCGGAGAGGTGGAGCAGGAACTCAACGGTCTGGAGTTCGCCATCATGGCAGAGGCCAAGGCGGAAAAAAGCGTCGGCGAGGACGAGATAAAATATAACAAGAGCCTGGTACTGCAAAGCTGGAAGCCCATGCTGAAGCAGACCATAGCCCCAGGAGAGGCCATTACGCGCCAGTTTACCCTCAACCTGCATCCCGAGACCCCGGCCACCCGCCTCTTCGGTCAGCGCATCGGTAAGATCTGGCTACAGACCGGCCTAGATATCAAGAACGGCATCGACGGCAGCGATAAAGATCCGCTGACCATCTTACCCTCACCCACCCAGCTGGCGGTGTTAGAGCTTATCGAGCAGGCTGGTTATCGCCTCTACAAGACAGATATCGAGGCGGGTTATATCCACGCCCACGAGTTCTCCTCGCACCTGCCCTGCTACCAGGAATATGAGTTTAAACCCGAGTCTCACTCCTTCTTTGGCGCCAGAGAGCTGGAAGTCAGCTTCGTCGACAACGGCGAGGAGACAGGCGTGCTGCTCGAAGTGGATCGCGCCTTCCTCGGCGACGGCTACCGAAGCATCGCTATTCCCAACGAGCTAGACACTATAGAGGCGGTGCGCCCATACGTGGAAGAGTTACTCGGTTAATATCGCCACATTAGGGCACCAAAAGCCTGCCGCCATCTGCAGATTGCAAGCAGGTGGCCAGGCTAAAATCTGTTCTCTACCGTGAGGACGATAGAGTCCGTCTGATACTCCATGTTAAGCGCATCCCATTTGGCCTCTGAGTAGGCATACTTGAGCCCCATCACCCACTCCTCTCCCAAGGCGTAGCTTAGGCCAGCTTCCGCTGCGACCAGTTGATTACCGGACCAAGTCTGAAAACGTGCCATGGCATCGGCCGACAATCCGCCACCGATATGATAACGGGTTCGCCCTTCGATAGAGGGCATGACCTCCAGGCTACCCTCACCGGCATACTGACCGCCGGTCAGATAGTCCACCTCTAGCTCTACCAAATAGGCATATAGACCGCCACCTAACTTGAAGTGCCAATCCCCCTGGGGCGCGAAACGATAAAAATATTGCGAACCCAGGCTCCACTGCTTGAAAGCCAGATAGAGGGAGTCACCGTCCTGATACTGCTTACCATCCAGCTCGAACTCCCCCGAGAGGGTGCCAAACAGGCGTGTCTCGTTAGGCGAAAGTTCGAGTTGTAGCGAGGTCTTACTTGAGTCTAAGTACTCGTACAAGAGATAGGAAAACGGCTGATGATCGTCCACCAGCTGGCTGTCTGGCAGCAGATCTTTCGCCCCTGCCATACCCAGAGAATCTGTCATGTTAAAGCCGAGATTAACGGCAAAGCGGTGACGCTTGGGGCCACGAACCGCAGGCTGAGCACGCTTCTCGGCGCGCGGGCCAGCTCGGCCATTCAGGGGCCCATCCAGGGGCATAGAGAGATTAAATTGCAGCCCACCTTCATCATTGGGAAAGAGGGATACCGCCAGACCTTGGTTATCGTAGCGCTCGACGAAATACTGGTTCACCAGTATGGCGATGCCCGCACCACCGAGCACGTCATCGGCGTAGTGCCGTCTGCCATGCACCCGACTGGCGGCCACCACACCGGCTCCCAGATAGGCGGGGATCCCCCAAGCATTGCCGTATCGCGACTGCAGAAAGGCGGCACCAGAGAAGGCCCCGGCGGAGTGGCCAGAGGGAAAAGACTTATAACTTCCACCCGCCACATTTGAGTTGGGTCGATAGCGCCCCACAGTGCTCTTGGTCGCCTCGACGATAAGCTGGGTCGTCAGCACAGAGAAGGTCAGCTGCTTGGCGCCCTCAAAGTCATCATAGAGCCAGGACGCCAGGTATCCGGTCGCCGGAATGGCAATCACCAATATATCTCCGGCCTCGACAAAACCATCGTCTATCGACTCATTGATGGCGTTATAGGGCGCCGCCATAGCGAAGAAGCTCAGGCTCGCCCCCAACAGAGCACTGGTTTGTAGTCGCTTGGCTTTTAGTGGCATGGCTTTTAATGGCGTGGCTTTTAATGGCGTAGCTTTTAATTGCATAGCTTTTAATCGCAAAGCTTTGATTGGCATAACTGACTCCCGGCAAAGCAGATACTTGCCCAAAGTGTAGATGCAAATGCTTCATGCTGTGGCTAATCACTAGCCCTGAGGCACTAAATCGCGTAAAATATCGCCGCCTAATGCATAGGCCAAGTATCTGATCACAAAAGCCCTTAGCAAGGAAATGGCTAAGGTTAACCACTTAAGGACGAGTCATGGACCCTATCTCCCAGCTGTTTGCCGCCTATCTAGAAATGGTCAGCAGCAACATTGTCGCCAGCTATGAAGATGCCGCCAATACCCGCCTTGTCAGCCAGCGTCTGGTGTATGAAGACACGGCCATCGGCTTTCAACATCAGCTGTGGCGTATCCGGGATCAGAGCGTCTGCGCCGACATCAAACAAGACGTCACTCAATATGCCTACTGCACCCGCAAGGCCAAGCGCATGTTCAGCAGTCTGTGTCAGCAGCTTTCCAGGCGTGACGATCTCAATCAGCACGGCAGACGCCTGTCGACCATGTACTGTAACGCCTCCCTCAGCTATAAGCCGATGATCGCCCACATAGGCGAGCCAAGTTTGCGCAGCGAGCAGCAACGGGCGCAGAAACGCTGTAATGAGTTGATCCTCAAGGCGATGCAAGACAAAAGCCCAGAGGTGCAGCAGCAAAAGGCAGCCGCCTGCGCCAAGGCTAACGGCTAACCACTCGGCTAACAGCCACGAAAAATCGAGCACAAAAAAGCGAGCGCCAAGGCTCGCTTTTTTAACTCGCTATCTGTAACTCACTATCTGTTACTAACAGTACTAAAGATTAAAGGCCGGCTTTAATTTTACGGGCCTGATGCAACTTCTTGTAGCTCTCGATAAGACGCAGGTGCGGCTCTATCCCTTCCAGCGCCATGCTGGTCTCGGTAAGGCCTGAGAAGCGCACCTCGCCGTTCACCGAACCTACCACCTGAGCCATCACCTCTTCACCAAACATGCGGGTAAAGTTACCGATGAAGTGTTCAAGCTCGAGCTCTTCATCCAGAGTTACCTCGAGTACCGCGCTCATCGCCTGGTAGAAGAGGCCACGCTGCACCGTGTTGTCGTTGAACTGCAGGAAGTCTTCCACCAGCTCCAGCGCCTCTTCGTGTGCGCCCAACGCCAGATAGATGAGGATCTTCAGCTCGATAATGGTCAGCTGTCCCCAGACGGTGTTTTCGTCGAAGACGATGCCGATCAGGGTACGGATATCCGTGTAGTTATCCAGCTGACTCTCTTCCAGACGATTGACCAGATCGGCAAGCTCATCATCGCTCAGTCTGTGCAGGTTAAGGATATCTTCACGATAGTCCAGCGCCTTGTTGGTGTTGTCCCAGATGAGGTCGTCCACCGGATAAACCTCAGAGTAATCAGGCACCAGGATGCGGCAGGCAGACGCGCCAAGTTCTTCAAACTCGGCGACATAGACCTCTTTGCCTAGGCTTTCCAGGATGCCGAACAGCCCCTTGGCCTCCTCCTCGTTGGTGCCGGAGAAGTCCCACTCGCAGAACTCATAGTCCGCCTTGTTACTGAAGAAGCGCCAGGAGATCACCCCGGTCGAGTCGATAAAGTGCTCGACGAAGTTCTCCGGCTCGCTCACCGCCATGCTGTTAAAGGTCGGCTTAGGCACATCGTTAAGACCCTCGAAGCTACGGCCCTGCAAAAGCTCGGTCAGGCTGCGCTCCAGCGCCACCTCGAAGCTTGGGTGCGCACCGAAGGAAGCGAACACGCCGCCAGTCTTAGGATTCATCAGGGTCACACACATCACGGGGAACTGACCGCCCAGGGAAGCGTCTCTCACCACCACGGGGAAGCCTTGCTCCTCGAGTCCCTTGATACCGGCAAGAATACTAGGGTACTTCTCCAGCACGGCCATAGGCACGTCCGGCAGCACTATCTCCTGCTCGATGATCTGACGCTTCACCGCGCGCTCGAAGATCTCCGACAGGCACTGCACCTCAGCCTCCTGCAGGTTGTTGCCCGCACTCATGCCGTTACTTAAGAACAGGTTCTCAATCAGGTTCGATGGGAAATAGACTGTCTCACCGTCCGAGCGGCGCTTGTAAGGAATAGTGCAGATGCCGCGATCTATGTTGCCCGAGTTGGTATCGATCAGATGCGAGCCGCACAGCTCGCCATCCGGGTTATAGATCTCCAGGCTGTAGTCATCCAGCATGCCTTCAGGCAGCGAGTCGTCATCGGTGAGGGCGAACCACTTCTCGTTGGGGTAGTGCACAAACTCGCTGTTTGCGATATCCAGGCCGAAGAACTGATCGTTGTAGAAGAAGTTACAGTTCAGACGCTCGATAAACTCGCCCAGGGCCGAACAGAGGGCACTCTCCTTGCTCGCGCCCTTACCATTGGTGAAGCACATGGGCGAGGCCGCGTCACGAATATGCAGCGACCAGACGTTGGGCACTATGTTGCGCCAGGAGGAGATCTCTATCTTCATCCCGAGTCCAGCCAGGATCTCCGTCATGTTGGCGATAGTCTGCTCAAGCGGCAGATCTTTACCCAGAATATAGGTGCTGCTGTCGCCTTCAGGCTGGCCCATCAACATGGCGTTGGCATCGGCGTCCAGGTTTTCTACCGTCTCAATCTTAAATTCTGGGCCAGTCTGGACCACCTTTTTCACGGTACAACGGTCGATGGAGCGCAGGATCCCCTCGCGATCTTTGTCCGAGATATCGTCTGGCAGCTCGACCTGGATCTGGAAGATCTGGTTATAGCGATCTTCCGGGTCGACGATATTGTTCTGTGACAGACGAATGTTGTCGGTCGAGATATCGCGCGCCTTACAGTAGACCTTTACGAAATAGGCCGCGCACAAGGCCGACGACGCCAGGAAATAATCAAAGGGGCTAGGCGCCGAGCCGTCACCCTTGTAGCGGATGGGCTGATCGGCGGTGACGGTAAAATCGTCGAATTTGGCTTCGAGTCTGAGGTTATCGAGAAAATTAACTTTGATTTCCATGGGGTGGTTTCCACTGCGCGCCTGTACCCGTGGGCCAGCATGCTTTATTTGAAAATGAGACAATTGAGGGGAATTATCGGTGTTTTTGCCCCATTAGTCTTGGGTTAATTACCGAAAAAGGCCAAATGGGCCGAATTAACCACCGGGGCGACAAAGAAGCTGCGCCGCGCCGGTGGTTAATTTAGAAAATAGATCAAATAAGAGAAACAGATGAGTAGAGCGGATTAAGGCAGCAGCTGGTTCTTCTGCCCCGTCTTGTGTTCATACATCAGGCTGTCGGCCCGCTCTATGATGCTGTCCACATCGTCGGTCTCGTGCAGCAGCTGGGTGCAGCCGAAGCTCAGGCTCCACTCCTTGCCAGTCTTGCCAAGCCCCATGACGCCATAGGCGGCCTGGATCCGCTCCATGATCTCGCTGGCGCAGCTGCCGTCGCAGTCCACAAAGACGATGAGAAACTCATCGCCGCCGATGCGGGCGGCAAAGTCACCGTCGCGGATCGACATGTTGATCACGCTGGCCACGCCCTTGAGCAGATCGTCCCCCGCCTCATGACCGTGCAGATCATTGGTCTTCTTCAGATCGTTCACGTCGATGAAGCTCACCGCCAGCTGCGCCTTTTGACGTCGGCTGCGGCTGATGCTCTTGCCCAGATACTCTATGATGGCGCTGCGGTTATACAGGCCGGTCAGGGCATCGTGGCGGGCGTCGAAGGTAAGCTTACTAAACAGGCGCTGCTGCTCTATCTGAGAACCGGCCAGCTTGTAGGCCAGGAAGATAAACATGGGCGACACCAACAAGAAGGCGAACAGGGCACTGTTGTTGAGGTTCTGCTGCGCGGCCTGAATGGTGCTTTCGGGCACAAACATCACCAGGTAGGCGCTTTCCCTATTCACTATGTTAAACAGCGAATGGGGCGCCAGCTTGAAGCGGCTGAAATAGTACTCGCCATCGTCCGTCACCACCTTGCCCAGCTCCGCCTTTTGCATCTGGCGCCAGGCAGTTGGATACTCGCTGTCAAAGCCCAGCTGCTCACGTTCGGGGAACATGAAACGCCACTCCTTGTCGGCCTGCTCTCCCTTGAGATAGAAACCTTTGTGATTCAGCAGATAGACCCTGTCACCCTCATGCACATTCAAATCGTCGATGATCTGCAAAAGGTCTTTACCCTTGTAGTTGATCACCCCGGCGCCGATAAAATCCCCCGCCTTACTGTAGATGGGCGTGGCGAAACGTATGGTGGGCTTAAGGGGCTGCTCCACCTCACCGTGCTCCACGTTGAGATCGAACGGCGAGGCATAGATCTCCTCGGGCTTGAGTCCGGCAAGCTCGCGAAAATAGTAGCGGTCGGCCTTATTCTGCAGCGCCTCGTCCGGCACCAGTTGGAGGCTATTATCCCGCTGCTGATCGATACGGATCACCTCGTCGCCCCTGTCATTGAGCAGGCGGAGCTGATCGTAATGTTTATAGAGATTGCCTATCTGGAACATCAACGAGGTGAGGTACCCCTTAGCCTTAGGATCTTTCTCCTCCAGGGTCGACACCGCCAACTCGCTGTGAGCGTAATAGGCAAGGTCGGTGCCGACGATATTGAGCTCGGCCAGCAGACTCGCCTGCATGTTGCCAAGCTCGGCATATTGGCGCATCTCTCGCTCGCGGGAGATATTGCCGCTGGACATCAGATAGACAATTGCCAGTACGGCAGACAGGAACAGCAGGAGCAGCAGTGAATACACCATGCTCTTCTTGTATTTAGCGTAGGTCAGGTTAACTTCCTGAGGGGCATCTCTATCCATAATGGCGATATGTTTTACTCATCCAGATTCATTAAGACGGCCAGCCGAGCAGGCCTAATTCCGACACAGTATAAATTACCTTGTCATTCAAAACCTTAACCTTGTTCTAAAAACTGACCTTTTAATTCAGCATCTGCTAATTATACATGAGCATAGGGCTACTGAGCGGACCGCCCTAAAGGCCCAAAATACAAGGCGCCTAAATACAAGGCCCCCAGGGGCAACGACTCCCCAGGCAACGACTCCACAGGCAAATATAGTAGAGGCGGTCAGGCTCTGACAGACAAGCTATGACTTTCGAGCTATGACTTTGGAGCTATAACAATCGAGCGAGGACAGGCCGACTAATCTTGCTGTTTCTCTGCTTCGGGCTTAACCATAGCTTCGCTGTTAACCTGAGCTTCGCGCTTAACCAGGATAAAGGTGAGATACATCTTGGTCGGCAAGGAGAGCACCATGCCGAAGGCCACACAAACGGCGCTGATGATAATGCCGGTCACTCCCATGGCCTCCATGGTTTCACTAAAGTTATGCAGATAGATCCCCAGCAAAATCAGGCAGAGCCCAATGACGATACAGGTCTTGAGCAGCCGAATCAGCTTAGCATCCGCCTCCTTTTCCTCTGTCACCCCAGCCTCCTGTAACTACATATCTAAACTGCCTAATATACTGACCACTTATTAACCGCCAAGCCATGACGGAGATCAAAGCCTAGGTGAGTGCTGCGCATAATCGAAGGGACCAAAGCAGAGACTGACGCTCACATGCAGGGAGTAATGGCGAGCGAGATCTCCGGCGCAGTCAGCAGCGCGTCCAGCTCATGGGGCTGTGAGTGAAACCAGAAATCCAGCGCCTGGGGCTCAATAAGCAGCGGCATGCGATGATGATAGGGCGCGCAGCTGGCTATCGGCTTGGTGGTAAGGGTTACCAGAGCATGGCTGCCATCAATCTGAGGATAGAGGATCCCCGCCATCAAGAGCGGCTGTCCGTCACGGCCTTGAAACAGATACTTCTGCTTGGCGCCGCCCGCCTGCTGCCACTCATACCAACCGCTACAGGGCACCACAGCCCTATGCAGGGCAAAGGCCTGGGCGAAGGTGCGCTTCTGCCTCACCGTCTCGGCCTGGGCATTGATCAGCAGCCGCTTGGCCCAATCAGGCTTAATCCCCCAGCTGGCATCCACCTGCCGCAGGGCGCCGCCGTCCAGCGCTATGGTCCCAAGCTGCTGGGTGGGCCGGAGGTCGTTATTGCTCTCGCTATGAAACTTGATCCCCAGCTGACCCGACACCCAGTCGCACAGGGGATCGCTTATCACATTGAGTCGACCACACATAGTCTGTTCCCTCTTCACTGGATGCTTGCAACTGGCTTCTCCCCAATTGAGCCGAGCCAAATGATTGGCTTGCCCTAAGGAGCATAAAAGATAGCCTTCAAGCTAAAACACTCGGCCTGCGCTGTCCACTTTCGCTTTAGGCTAGGCTCTTTATACTGATCTTAGCAGCGCTCTTAACAAAGCTATTAACGCCGCTCTTAACATCAAGAGAAAATCTGCTTTGCCATTGCCGTTTCAGCGAAAGGTTCTGACTCAGGATGTGGCGGGCAGATAATCTTCTAAACCGCCCTACTCCTATCTCTAAAACCATCCTCACAACCTTCATCATTGCCTCTTTGCATCACCCCTTCATTCGTTCGGCAATACAGGCCACCAAGCCGAGACCTTAATGACAGCAATGTTAATCTTCTGTGATTAATCACACACTTAGGCTAATGCTTAGGTTTCTTTTCGCCGCGGCTATAGGTATAGTTTTTAACAAAAGTAACCCCAGTTCGTGGCGCATCTAATCTATCACTCAGTCCAACTCGCGCCATGACACCTCAGCTCGGACACGGAAGAGATAATGATAAAACTGATCATTCTTGGCTGTTTTGTGGCATGGATGTTTATTCGCAAGCTCAGCAAGTCTAAACCCGACTCGATTTGGCGACTCAAGCTAAGACGACTCGCCCGTTACCTGATGATAGGCGCCGCCGCCTGGTTTGTGGTGATCGCCTTCGGTTCGGTGAAATATCAGATCTACACAGACAAGACATTTACCTACAAGAGCAAGGTACAGACAGTGTTCGCTTGGGAAGAGAACCGCCTGCTGCCCATCAAGGCACTGGCCAAGCCTGTGCTGCTGTCGCTGGATTATCAAACCAGCTTCCCCATGAGCAAGGCCACAGAGAAATCCCTCAGCCAGCAGTTCCCCTACGCGCCGCGCTTTCAGGGAGTGAGCAAATTCTTAGGCACCTTGCTGCTGCTCGTCTGGCTCACCGCCTACCTGTCTCGCCACCGCCATACCGATAAGCGCTGGCAGGAGGCCGTCAGCACAGACACCAAGGCCGGCTACCGCGACTTCTTAACCTGGGCACGCAGCAATCCCCTCAGACGTGCCCACTGCACCCGCTTTATCAAGAAGGCGGATGTCGCCATGCAGTCGATCGATCAGCGTGGGCGCCTGAAACTCGAGATGTACCGCAAGGGCTGGGCCGAGCGAGGACTCAATGCCGAGTTCCTCGACATGCTGCATAAGGTGATCAAGACGGGTCATTCACAGATCAGCGTTAAAGCTACACACATGAGCTGCACCAAACCGGTTAGCGACATAGACATTAATTTGCTCGTCGGCGGCTGGAGTGGCTTAGACCCGCAATATTTCATGCAACGTTACTACGCCAATCGCAAGGCGCGCGCCGAGCAGAAGGCCGAACCCGATGCCTTTGAGGCTCAGCTGCTCAAGACGCCGGAACACCTGCGCTTCACCTACCCCGAGCCCCAGGTTGCCGGCAGAATCATCGAGAAACAGCTCGCCAGCGTGCTGAACCAGGGCAAAAAACGCTTCCTTGGCGACGAGCTGGTGCAGTTCACTCCACATAGCGACATAGGGTTTAAACAACCTGAAGTCAGCCTGGAGTTCAGTTACATGCAGTCCCTCAACGAACAAAACGGTAAACGCTCATCCGGCGTATGGACTGGCGAACTCAGGCACGAGACGATCACCATGGGAGATACCCAATATCCCGGCGGTAATATTCTCTGGCTGGTCTTTGGCTTGGTCTTCGAATGGCGTCTTGTGATAGACGGCGTCGAGGCGGCCAAGGGAGAATATAAATGCTTCCCAGATGCCAACATCTGTAACGTTAGCCGACCCAGCAAACAGAAGATGCCGGAAAAAGCGGAGATCGAAAAAAACATCTTCGACGTGGTCGCCCTCTCCAACATCAGCTCCCTGTTTGCCCAGATGATGGGCATCAAGGAGGCGCAGATTAACGATCATACGATCGAGTTTAATAATCAGACCGCATTTGAAGTCAAACGCCAGACGGAGACTTCGAACCAGCTAGCCCAGAAGCTCGAAGATGCCCTCAGAGGCGAGGCGCTCGACGAGTTGATCAAGAGCAGCGGTGAGGAGCTTTACAAGCAAAACAAAGAGATGGTCGATGCCATGATCCGCGACTATATCGTCAATCACGGTGATACCGATACAGTATTGATGATCATCGACCTACTGGGCGATGCCGCCCCAGAGCTGGCCGCAGGACTGCTGCAGATCATCGGAGGTTCGGATGAATAAATGGATTTTACCTTGCTGTGCGGCGCTGCTACTGATCCTTGCCCCCGAGGTCGCCCACGCCGATCTGAAGCAGAAGATCAAAGATAAGATTGAAGATGGCATCTTCGAGGCCTTCGCCGGTGAACTGGCTCAGCTGCCGGGGCTGTCACACCTAATCGCACAGGTGGAGAGTAACCAATATCAACTGGTGAGCACCAACCAGAATGCCGGCCTGCTGGACCTGGGCCGCAACCCAGATCTCGACAAGGCAACCCTGTCACGTCAGGCCAATGGCACCGGGATAGCGATCAGCCGCCGCGCCTATCTGGCACCCGGCACCTATTGGCTCAAGGCCAGCCCTAAGGACAAGAAGAAGCAGGCCATCACCCGCAAAGTCTATGTTCAGGCCAAGCGTCGCAACATTGCAACCCTCACCTTCTGGGAGAAGGGCCGTAAGAGCTTCCCGCTGGAGATAGTGACCCAGCCGACCACGGCAAAGGTCAGGGTGATGAACATAGGGCCCAAATATGAGTTCGGCATGCCACTGGCCGCCGGAGACTACCAGCTAGAGGTCAGCGAGAAGGGCTATAAGACCCGTAATCTCAAGGTCAGGCTGGACCACAACCAGAACCAATTCGGCGTCATCCTGCAATCGATCGATGGCAAGCCGGTCACAGCCGACACCAGCAGTGCAGATGACGGCAAGGCAAGCACTAAGGTCGCGGAGCCTGAGCAAAGCAGTCAAACCGCCGCCAACGAACAGGCAGATGAGAAAACAGAAAAAGCGACAGACAAGGCTAAGAAGAAGCCTTCGACCACGGTAGAGGTGATTGTCTGGGTGTTGATGATCGGTGGCTTTATCTTTTTCTGCTGGCTCACCTACAAACTGTTCACCTTCATCTTCACCCTGATGGGCAGTGCCTGGCGCAGACTGAACGCCTAGCGCCTTTTATTCTGACCCATAACCACAAGGGGGATAGCCAAATCGGCTATCCCCCTTGTTTTTAAATTAAAAACTTGGTTTAACTATCGGCATCGAACCTGGCCTGGCGCGCCTCGATAATGGTGCACTTGGTCTGCTCCATCAGCTCCCCTAGGGTGATGCCTGGGGTCTCGCGGATCAGGCGCACCAACTTGACGGGCAAGGGTTCTAGCTTGTCGGCATGTAACAGAAGACCCGCCTCGATCTTGGCGATCAGATAGGGCGCCATCGCTGGCTGACACTGCTTAAGCGCCAGGGTAAAGGATTGCACATCCACCGCGCCGCCAGTCAGTTGCCAGTTGCGCGAACGCCGCACCCGCTTAAGGCTGCAGCCAAATTTCACCGCCAGGATTTGCGCCTGAGTCACCTGCTCCCGGCCGATACGATGGATCAGCGAAGGTAAGGCGATGACGATCGCTTCATTCATGGCGACAAAATCCTCAAAATGTGGGCGGCGATAGTAAACAGGCAGGCCATTTTTCCAGCCCAGACACAAAAACTCAAGGCGAACGCTCAACCCTGCTTCTCGCGGTTTCGCCTGCCACCTGTTATTTCTTGAGCCCACCAACACTATTGCCTACAATAGCGCACAACTTTTTTGATGAAGATAACCACTATGACTGACACGAAATCACTACCTGCATTGCCCGATCGCCTATCTGTCAATCCACGTAGCCCACACCATGTGGCCGACTACTTCGAGCACGACATCGGCATTCTCGTTAACGGCAAAGAGCGCTTCAATGTCGAAGAGTATTGCATCAGTGAAGGCTGGGTGAAGATCCCTAGCCCTAAAGCCCTAGACCGTCACGGCCAACCGCTGATGATGACAGTCAAAGGCACCATCGAAGCTTTCTATAAGTAAAGCGACAAGCTGAGATTAAGACACGACACTAAAGGGGAGCCCAGGCTTCCCTTTTTCATGCCTGCATTTCTTCTCTTATCCTATAGGTCTAGCCATATTTGCTAATCTAGCCAATCAGTTAGATTCAGCTTAAATGCCACCTGGCTCACCTCTTGGCCATATCTGTTAATCAACTCTCATTTGCGCCAAACAAGTTGCATCCACATCACGCTTCTGTAAACGCCAGATTGCCTTTGGGTTAATTTTGCCACTTAATATCCATTAGATTTTTCTTATATCTAGTCAAAATTGTCTTAGGCTGGTTCTTATGAAAATAACAATAAAAGCTAAACTAATCATATTAGTAGGTGCTTTACTTGTCGCGGTATCAGGCTTGTTTATCATCAACACCTATATCATCGCGCAAGAGGTCCTAAAGCAGGAACAGAGCAACATCAACCAACAGGTTGAAGCCCTCATCAAACAGAACCTCATCGGCCAAGTCGACACCCTCAGCCGCTCCGTCAACGACTTCTACCAACAGTCCCGAGAAGCCAATATCAAGCAGGCGCTGGGGGATGAGATAAAGATGTTCCACGATGTCATTAATCGCATGTACGAGAACAACCTCACCGACGATGCCGCCATGATGGTTTACACCTTCCTCAATGAGTATCAATGGGGTAACGGCCGCTACCTGTTTGCCTACAATGCTGACACCCTGGAGAATGAGGCATCCGGCATGGGCGGCGTCTCCATGGGTAACAGCCGCGATGCCCTGGACGAGAAAGGTAACTACTATGCCCGGGACATAGTCGCCGCCGCTAGGGCCAATCCTATTGGATTTACCAGCTACTTCTTCTCCAACCCATCGACCGGTCAGGTGGAAGAGAAACTCTCGGCCTCCTTCTACTTCGAGCCGCTCAATCTGGTGATCGCCACCGGGGAATATGTTAGCACATTGAAACAAGACAAACTTAACAGCGCGCTGCAGACCGTGCTGGCCGCCAAGTTTGGCGAAGACGGCCACTTCTGGATACAGGACAGTAGCGGCAAGATATTAGCCCACTCGCAGTCATCTCAAATAGGCCAAGTCACACCAAACGCCGCCAAGGCGAAACAGGCACTCGGTAACCAAGCGGATGCCTTCGTCGCCTTACCTGTCACCGACCCTAAGACCCACAGCCAAGAGACGCAGATCGCCTATGTCAGAAAGATCCTCCCCGAGTGGGGCTGGGTGATAGGCACGGGCACCTATGAGTCCAACATCAGCGCCATCGAACAGGGGCTCACCGCTGGCACTGAGGCGATATTCAAACAGAAAATTTACCGCAGCATCGCCATTGCCAGCCTGCTTATCATCATCGCCCTGACGTTTTGCGTATTCCTGCTCAACAAGATCATCGCCGACATGGTGATGCTGAAAAACCGCATCGACACCCTCTCCACCGGCGACGCCGACCTCACCTCCAGGCTGGCCATATCCAGCAAGGATGAACTGGCGGCCATCGGCCACTCGGTTAACAGCTTCATCGGCTACCTGCAGGCGATGATGCTGGAGATCTCCCACGCCTCACAGAAGATCACCCAGGGGATAGGCCAACTCGACAGCCACTCGGAAAACAATCGTCAGGCGCTGAGTAAACACAGCAGCGAGACTGAGCTTGTAGTCACCGCCATCAGCCAGATGAATGCCTCGGCAGACGCCGTGGCCCAGAGCGCGGGCAAGATGGCCACCAGCACGCATCAGGCCAACGAAGAGGCCAAGACCTCGACACTCACCGTCTCGGATGCCGCCGGCAGTGTCCAGGCACTGGCAAGCGAGATGAACTCGGCCAGCCAGAGCATTCACACTATGAGCGAGAACACCAATCAGATCATCTCGGTATTGGGGGTGATCAAAGAGATCGCCGATCAGACCAACCTGCTGGCACTTAATGCCGCCATCGAGGCGGCCCGGGCGGGCGAGCAGGGACGCGGCTTTGCCGTGGTGGCCGATGAGGTGCGCTCACTCGCCTCACGCACCCAGTCCTGCACCACACAGATAGAGCAGATCCTCTCCACCCTGAGACGCGACGCCGACACCGCAGAGCAGCTGATGCTGGAAACCCAAAACAGCTGCCAGCAAGTCACCCAAAATACCGCCCGCGTCACCTCAAATCTGGGCGCCGTCACCAACTCCATCGCCGAGATCAACGACCTGGGCGGCCAGATCGCCAGCGCCTCAGAGCAGCAGAGCGTGGTAACGGCCGAGATCAGCCAAAACATGCACACCATAGAGGCGATGGCCCAGACCCTGCTGCAAAATGGCCAACAGACACTGGAAAGCACTCAGAGCCTGTCGGCCGCCAATCAACAGCTCAGCGCCATGGTGAGTAAATTCAAGCTAGCCTAGGCTAGTTTCGGCGCCTCTGCTCTGATAGAGGCGCCGACACCTTTAGCCCGCTTAGTTTTACGCGCATTTATCACCGAAAATTCTTGATCCAACACATATCTTTAGCCGTATCACTTTGCTACATTTGGTTATCAAAATGTAAAATCTTGACCTGGCTTGATATGACTATGCTTATCAAGACGTTAGTTGCTAATACCTTAGCTACGACTAACCTAGTTATTAGGAAATGGATTCGAGAGGTTATCGTGACTCGGTTACTCATCACACTCATCTCGCTGACCTTATTGGCCACCACTACGCTCAGCGCGGATGTCAGTGCCAAGACACTGAGATTCGCCGTAGTGCCAAAATTTTACGGCGCTTTCTTCGATCAGAGTAAGCTCGGCTGCGAAGCCGCCGCAAGGCAGCTCAAGGATGTCGAGTGTATCTATCTGGGGCCAGAGATCTCCAGCGTGCGCCTGCAAGATAAGGTGATCGAGCAGCTTATCGACCAAGGCATAGACGGCATTGCCGTAGCCATCACCCAGTCTAAGTTTCTCGCTGAAAACAGTCTCACCAAGGCCAAGGCCGCCGGCATCCCGGTGATCACCTATGACTCAGATTTCGACGCCCCAACCCTGGCCGAACATCAAGATCTACGCCGCGCCTACATAGGTACCGACAACTTTGCCTTTGGCCTGGCACTGGGCGAGCAACTCAAAAAACTCAGGCCCAATGGCGGTACCCTGATCATCCAAACTGGCCGCCCCGATTCTCCCAACCTCAACCTGAGGATCATGGGCATTCGCAGTGCACTATCTGGCAAAACCTATGAAAGCCCTCCAGGCAAGCGGCTACAAAACGATAACGGCTGGACAGAGATCAGGGAGCCCTTCTCTAACTTCGATCAGCTCAGTCAGGCGGTGAAGCAGATGGAGTCTGTCATGAAAGGTAAACCCATCAAGGCCGACTCCTTTATCGCAGTGGGCGGCTGGCCGCAAAACGATGAGGCCCTGTATCGCAAGATGATAGCGCCCTATAAAATCAAGCTAAATAACAAAGAGATAATCGTGATTATCTCAGATGCGGCGCCGCCTCAGCTGGCCATGTTGCAAGACCGCCTCGCCCATACCAACATAGGCCAGAGCCCCTACGAGATGGGCCGCCAGGCGATCTTCACACTGCACAAAATTGTCAGCGACCAGGCCTTCGAGCAGATAGTCTTTACCCCCATCAAACTCTGCACACCCGAAAACGCCGAGACCTGCACCAAGAGCGTCAGCGACTGAATCAGTGACATTTTTGTCCCCTAGTTAGATGAGTTAACCGGCCGGTAGACTTGGTTGATGAGCGCCGCCGCGATCGTAGTGGCCGGGTCGCGCCCATCCACGCTAGGGGCCAAGTTGGTCCAAACCACCAGGGTCACCTTGTTATCTGGGTCATGGCCCATGAAAGAGTTATAACCCGGCAGCTCGCCTGTATGACCATAGAGCTGGCCAAACTTGGCGATGCCCAGGCCATAGTAGGCGGTGTTGGGATTGTCGGGATCGATAGGCTTTACGCTCGCCAGACGCAGTTTCTGCATCTCCTCATTTAACAGTTTGCCGCCAACCAAGGCCTCGACCCAGACCAGCAGCTCCCTGGCGGTCGATATCCCCGCGCCAGCCGCCCAGCCCCAGGAGGGATTAGCCTCGGTCTGATCCCCCGGCATTATCACCCCATCACGCGCCTCCTGCTGCATCGCCTCAGGCAGCGCCCCGTCCATGGTCAACACATTGGTGCCATACATATAGCCGTGGGCGTAGGGCTCGGGCAGCACGTTATCTGTGATCTTAGGAAACAGGGTTTGTGTCATGCCTAGGGGAGCAAACAGGCGGCGCTGCATGATCTCAGGCAAGGTGCTGTCATCAAGCTTCTGGGCGATCAGGCCAAGCAATACCGTATTAGTGTTGGAATAGCCAAAGTCTGTGCCCGGCATAAAATCCAGCGGAGAGTCAAAACTCAGCTTAAGCAGCTCAGCTTGGGGCCAAGCATAAGCGGGATCCTGATCTAAGATCTGATTCAGCGCCAATGTGGTGGTGTAGTTATGTAGGCCGCTCTCCATCGACAGCAGCTGAGCTATGGTGATCTGCTCGCCGCTCGGCACGCCAGTCCAGTGCATGGCCACAGGATCTTCTAGCTGGAGCTTGCCCTCCTGCACCATCTGCAAGATGATAGTGCCGACCCAGGTCTTGGTATTGGAACCAATCCGCAGGTGCTGATCGAAACGGGTCGGCTCGCTGCCGCCATACCGGCTCACCCCATAGTTGTACTCAAAGTTCCCCTTGGGGGTATGCAGTATCACCACGGCGCCCGGCACCAGCATATCCTCGGCCAGCTCTGCCACCGTCTGCTGCATCTTGGCCGAGTCGATGGCGTTTAGCGCCTCCTCATCGTCACTGTTGCAGCCACTGACCAGGACACCGGCCAGGATACTGGCAAAGGCGACTAACAAGGCACTCACTAGGTTGCTCGCCCAGGCTCTCAGCCCTGCTTTATCCTTTCTAGACTTGCGCTGTCCCCACATATTTTTCAACATCATTTGGCACTCCCTTTGTCATCCTGCATCCAGGAACCGCACTCAGCCAGCTTAAAAACCGACCATCCATTGCAATACCCCAAGCTAGTCTGGTTTCGATTGGGATTCAAGCTATGTTGGCAAAGCTGCTACTGAAAAGACTGCGAGTTGAAAAAGCGAGGGACAAGGCTTATTGTGCAAACAAATCAACCGGCAATGACGCCAACCTCAAGAGATGGATGTTCGATGAACCTCAACCTTTTATTTGCAATGGCCTTTGGCTTTATCATCATTTTGACTCTGCTGTCGCGACTAGGCAGTAGCACCAGCAGTCGCCACTACCAATATCGTAAACATAAAGCCCTGTTTACCCCCGCCGAGCGATCGTTTCTGGGGGTGTTAGATAACGCCGTTGGCGAGCAATACCGTATCCTTGGCAAGGTACGCATTGCCGATGTGATCACTCCAGAAAAGGGGATGACGCGCCAACACTGGCAAAATGCTTTCAACAAGATCTCCGCCAAACACTTTGACTTTGTGTTGTGCGACAAGCAGACCCTGGACGTTATCGCCGCCATCGAGCTCGACGACAAGAGCCACAAACAAGCCAAGACCATAGCGCGCGACCAACTGGTGGAGGATGCCTGTCGCACCGCGGGGCTTCCTCTGATTCGGTTCGACGCCAAACGCAGTTATCATGTCGAAAGCGTAAGAACCACTATCGCGTCGACACTCGAGCCAGAATTTGAACCCGAGATTGAAACCATTCCTCAGATAATCGCGAGTAGAGATTGATCGGCCAGGGCCTTGGAAAATAACCAAGGCCCCCATGATGAGTTCATATCAATGTGTTAGTGATGATGAATTAACGCAAGAACACTCAATCTGCCAGACTTTGCTTTGTGTTGGGCGCGGCTTGATTTATCATTGTTCTCGACAGAGAATTGTTTCTGGTTAAGTCAATATATTCAGCCATATAGAATAGGAACCCTAAGTAGATGATGAGCAAATGGGCGATACGTTTTTTACAAATGGCCGAACTGGTAGCCTCTTGGAGTAAAGACCCCTCCACCCAAGTGGGCGCCGTGATCACTGAAAACAACCGCATTGTCTCACTGGGATTCAACGGCTACCCGCGCGGGATCTCCGATAGCGCCGAGACAGACAACCGCGAGATGAAACTGCTAAAGACATTGCACGCCGAAGAGAACGCCATTCTCTACGCCAAGCGGGATCTCAGCAGCTGCGAGATCTGGGTGACCCACTTCCCTTGCCCCAACTGCGCCGCCAAGATCATCCAGACTGGGCTAAAGGTGGTCCACAGCCCACAACCCAGCAACGACTTCCTCTCCCGCTGGGGCGATAAGATTAAGGTCAGCCAGGATATGTTTGACCAGGCAGGTGTAGAAGTCGATTGGATGCAGGTTGAGTCAGCACCAACAGAGTAAGTCATCTAACCACCTTGTAGAAACGAATTACATTAACGAGCAGGGCTTATGGATTTATCCGGTTTTCTTTTCTGAAAAAAGTATTAAAGGTGCACTTCACCAGTAGACCTAAGCAAATAACACACAACACAGGTAATATATTGAATTTTAATGATTTACATTGGAAGTACTATCAATCTTTCGAGTATGATTTAAATCGGTTATCCCGATATATTGAAATAAACCAAGATAACTTTTCGACATACTCAGTAGAACTAACACGGTTATATCTCTCTTCATGTGCAGAGATTGACACTGTCATGAAAGAAATTTGTTACCTGTTATCCCCAAATGCAAAATCAGATAACATCATGGATTACATGAAGGTAATCGAAAGTAACCTGCATGCTTTCATTACAGAAACTGCAGTCATTGAAAGGTTTAGTATTAGCTGTACACCTTGGAAAGCATGGCAAGAACAAATTAGCCCGAGCTGGTGGAAAAGCCATACCGACGTGAAACACAATAGAAATAAGCATTTCACTAAAGCCAATCTTAAAAATGTGATCGATTCTATATGTGCACTTTACATAGCTAATGTATATCTTCGATATGCACACTTAAAAAGCAATGAAAGTGGTATGGTTTCTAGCCTTTCCGATGCCATCACTTCACTTCCGCGAGATTTAGACCTAATACGAATAGATTGCCGCTTCTCATATTTCTCAGATTGATAAACAATAGATACACAAGGAAGTAACCAATGACATCAAGGCCCAATGCCTCAAAAGCCCGCCACGCCGAATCACTGATCAAGATTGGTGAAAATATCCATAACGCCATTATCCTTACTATATTTGTCGCACCACTGATCTTTCTCGCAAAGGAAGTTTTTGAAGGGAGAATAAAAGGTATTAGTGGTATGGCCTCGCTGTTAATCGAGCATCAAGCACCATTACTTTTCTTATTTAGCTTACTTATTTTATCAGCATTCATCGGCATGCGATTTAAACACTGGGGATTCGACATTCTCGATGAACTCGAAATTGCTAGTGGAAAAAAAGAGGATAACCATAAAATGCCGGAGCTAAGCTAACACAAACCACCACTGTTGCCGGCTAACTTCCCCTCTACTCCCAATGAGACTGCCCCCTAAACACTTAATGTAACAATTGGAAATGTGTAAGTGTTGGAATACATAGCTAATCCCCTTTATTGTCGATAAAGCAAACGGCATACAAGTGACTTCTCAGGGACAGGAAACAAGAAAATTAGGAGCGACAAAATGAAGCTTAGCCATTTCACACTCACAATAATGTTTCTTGCGTTGGCAGGATGCTCGGTCAGCAACCAAGAATCGACAGCCGCAAATCAACAACTCGCCCGACAACAAGCATTCGAAAGCAGTATTCGTTCAATCGACGATGATGGAAACAGCAGCGCATCAACCAATACGTTGGAAGCGCGAATGAAGGCTTATGGCGTCCCAGCGGTGAGCATTGCCGTATTTGATAGCAACCAAGTTATCTGGTCGAAGGGATACGGCAAGCCAGACATAGAATCGAACCAAGGAGTAACCAGGGATACATTATTTCAGGCCGCTTCCATTTCAAAAGCCGTCACCAGTGTCGCAGCATTTAAAATGATTCAGAACGGCAACTTTGAGCTTAATGAAGATGTGAACTTAAAACTAAAACGCTGGCAGGTACCCGAGAACCAATTTACCCAACAACAAAAAGTCACGCCAAGCCGAATCATGAGCCACACATCTGGGCTGAATGTCTCTGGATTTGAAGGTTATGCCCAAAACCAGACTATTCCATCATTAGTTCAAATATTACAAGGCAGTAGCCTGAGTAACTCTCCTGCCGTTAAGGTCTTTCAAACACCAGGTGAATCTGAATATTACTCTGGCGGAGGCATGACAGTCTTGCAACTCTTGATGGAAGACACTAGTGAGCAGCCTTTCTCACAACTGATGCAACAGTTGATACTTAAGCCTTTAAATATGAGCCAAAGCTCATTCGAACTGGCATTGCCAAATGAACTTCAGAGCCAAATTGCAAAAGGATACAATAGCCAGCAATCCATGATTGAAGGGGGCTACCATCTCTACCCAGAGAAGGCGGCAGCAGGTCTATGGAGCACGCCCACCGATTTGGCAAAGTTTATGATAGCACTGGGTAAAGCTTATCGCGGCGAGGATAAAACTTTGCTATCACAACAATCAGCCAAAACCATGTTAACCAGAGTGCCCGGCGCGGGTGGAACAGGCATAGGAATAGATGGTGAAGCAGACGCTTTTCGATTTAGGCATAGCGGCGGAAACGCCGGATACACCTGCTATGCAGTTTCCTTTGCAAATTCGGGACGAGGCTTCGTTGTGATGACCAACTCGGATAACGGCTTCCAATTAATCCACGAAATATCCAGAGCCGTATCGGAGGCTTATGGTTGGTCTCCAATGTGGATGCGTGAATAGTGCCCTTACCGTCTCGCTCCTATTAACCAAGACCACTAAAGCCAGCTACTCCATAATTGCGTCGCTGGCGATGATAAGACAATGAAGTTTGGGGTTTTCGCCGCGGAGTTGACTCAAGTCAATGAGCAGCGAAAATCTCGAACTGAGGCAGTATTATCAAGCCTAAGCAGCAATTAGCGCGATGAGGCCGTGCTGCTGCCCCACCGCATTAGCAACCGCGACCAAGCGGCTTTTTATCTCTTGTTCTATGCCTGTACCGCGCTCAAGCAAGTCATCAACGGCGATGAAGGCGATGGTATTCAGGCGACTGCTCCCATAGTGGTAGGCATAACCCGGTTCGACTATCCAGTTCTCTGAGGTTAACAGCTCAGCCTTGTCATCCAGGCTTCTGATCAGGGTGAAATCGAAAGTTAAGATATGGTCTTCCTTGCCATACCAATCCGCCTTTAACGCCTGGAAATTAATCCACATCTCAAGCTTGGCCAGTAAAGGCTTAAGTAAACTCGAAAATCTATCATCGGCTGTGAAGGTGATGGGGAATCCTTGCTGCATGGCTCTCTTTACCTCTTGCGTAAGCTTTTCGCTTACTTAGCTATCTGCTTACCTATCCACTTTCTTTATCCGCCAGCTTGCCCTTAACCTTGGCTGCGGGGAATAAACTCTTTCTTTAGATAAGGTTTGATTGTGCTGATGAACCGCCTCAGATGCAATGGTCAAGGCTAAAACTCAGGGCGCAATCTCCCACCACACCTTGTTGAAATTTAATGGTTAAGTTACTCTTGCAACGCTAATAAACCATGGGGATGGATAGGGTTTGCAAGGGATTCTGAGCTACTACAAACAGTGCTTTGCGCACGACAGCGCCGAGATCAACCTCTGGTCGTGCCATAAGCTGGCCGAGCAAGATCAGCTGCTGCTACAGGGCGAAGATGAGCTGGCCAGTGGCTTTCTCCCCCGCCTCCCCTTGCCACACACCTTAGCCTCGGCGTTAATGAACCGCAGCGCCCTCTATCTGCGTGAGCGGGTATTACTGCATTGCAGCCTCTTCTTTAGCGGCACCATAGAGCTCAATGGCGAGCGGCGTAAGGTGGTTACACCGCTGCTCTATCGCGAGTGCCAGATACAGGCTGATGGTGATGAGATCTTTCTGCAAGCCAGCGAGTCATTAACCGGCCAGAACCCATTTACCATCAACGAGGCACTGCTCGAAAAACTCGTGGTGGAAGGCCACAGCCTGACCCAGGACCTACGCGATAACCCCACCGACGTCAGCGGCTGGATAGCCTGGCTGCGCGCCGGACAGGCCGATGTGGATGCCACCCAGCTACTGCATTTTCCCAAGCTGATTGATGAAGCGATATTTGAAGGCTTAAGGCGCAAACGCAAAGGCTTTCTGGTGAGTCGCAGCCAGCTGGTGCTGGCCGAGCGGTCCCTTGCCAGTCGCGGCATATTGCACGAACTCGACCTATTGATGGCGACAACTGAGCTTTCGCCGCCGCTACAGGCCCTGTTTGCCGAGCAGCAACCATCGCTCCAGAGCAAACGACAGATCACAACCCAGCTAGATTGCCTGCCGGGATTGCTGAGTAATGCCCAGATGCAGGCGCTGAATATCGCCGCCAACCACACCCTAGGGCAGATCTCAGGCCCTCCCGGCACGGGCAAGAGCTACACCATAGCCACCATAGCCACCGAGCAAATATTGCGCGGCAAGTCGGTGCTGATCGCCGCCCACACAGATGTTGCCGTGGACGTGATAGCCGACAAGTTGCAGCAACAGTTTCAGCTGGGCAGCAGCCTGATCCGCGCCGGTTCGCCGCAGTTTATCAAGCAGCTCAAGTCCCAGGTGGACGACATGCTCAACGGCATTCATCCCGTCGCCAACAAGAAGGTAACTGACATCACGCTGCAGAAGGCCTATAAGCAGCTCGAGATCGTGACCAAGCAGCAGGCCAAGCTGGAACAGAGCTTTACGCGCCATTGCAAGCGCGCCATCGGCCGCGGCCAGAAGCTGGCGAGGCTCGAGCAGCAAAAATCCCGCTGGCGCCTGCCCTACTTTAACTGGTTCTATCGCGGCGGCATTAGGCGCTTCTCCCGCCAGTGGGAGGTGCTGGACAGCTTAAATGGCCTGATCGCGCAGAAAGAGAAGCTTAGCCTTAAGTATCTGCAACTGGCCACCAGTCACAGGCAAAGCCGGCTGCTGCAAAACAAACGCAGCTCCCTGGTTAACTTTGCCAAGGCGATACGGGCCCGCCAGTCGGCGAAACAGCTGGAGGCGTTCTACAACACTGACTTCTCGGCGCTGCAGCAGACCTTTCCCATCTGGTTATCCAGCCTCGCCAACCTGCATAGGGTGTTGCCCCTGCAGCAGGAGATGTTCGATCTGGTGATCATCGACGAGGCCACCCAGGCCAACATTGCCGAGTGTCTACCCGCCCTGCAGCGCGCCAAGGCGGCGCTTGTGGTGGGTGACAGCAAACAGCTGAGACACTTCTCGTTTCTCTCTCGCGAGAAACAAGCCAGCATTCAAACCCAGCTCGGTATAGCGCCCGACAGACGCGGACTGCTGAGCTATCGCGATGCCAGCATGCTCGACCTGGTATCTGGCTCACTCAGCGCTCAGGCGCAAGTTGCCTTCCTGGACGAGCACTTTCGCAGCAAGCCGGAGCTTATCCAGTTCAGTAATCAGGCCTTCTATCAAAATGCCCTCAAGGTGATGCAGCACAGGCCCTGCACCAGCTCGGGGCACCTGCACAGAGTTCAGGTTAATGGTGAGCGCGATGCCAAGGGAGTAAACCTTCTCGAGGCCGAGGCCTTGATAGACAAACTAGCCAAGCTTATTGAGGAACAGGCCGATGCCTTGGTGCCCTCTAGCATTGGGGTACTCTCCTGTTTTCGACATCAGACAGAGTATCTGTCGAAACAGATCATGGCCCGTTTCAGCCTGGCACAGATAGAACGTCATCAGCTGCGGATCGCCACGCCTTTTGGCTTTCAAGGCGAGGAGCGCGACATCATGCTGCTCTCTTTCAGCGTGACCGCACAGGAAAGTCGCGCCGCGGCCTACCTTAACCGCGCCGATATGTTTAACGTGGCCATCACCCGCGCCAAACAGGCCCAGTGGCTATTTTTGTCATTGGATGAAACGGCGCTGCCTAACAATAATCTGCTAGCAAAATACCTCACCTCGGCGACCCAATTTGAGGCCAAACACAACTATGTCGATGCTTTGGATGAGTTCGGTCAGGCGGTGACCCAGGCGCTGGAGGCGAAGGGCATTACGGTATGGCGCGCCTACCATATGGCGGGGCTTGAGCTGGATATCCTCTGCCGTCACGGTGACCAGTATCTGGCGATAGACTTAATCGGCTACCCTGGCCCCTGGGAGGACTTCTTCGAGATTAACCTCTACAAGCTACTGCAGCGCGCCGGCGTCAGCCTGATGCCGCTAAGCTACGGCCTGTGGAGCCAGCAGCAAGCCCTGTGTATCGACTACATCTGCAAGCAGTTGGGTATAACGCCGACCCAAGAGGTCGCTTGAAGAAAATTCAATTGCCCACAGGCAGTTAATACAGCAAGGTTAGGTTTTTAGATCAAATGGATAGCAAGTATGTCAAAGGGAATGACACAGCTTAACCGGATACCTCTTCCGTTTTTATTACCGGCTTTATTATTGGCTTTATTATTGGCTTTATTACTGGTATTAACACTTGTTTTAAGGCTGTCGGTGGGCGCGGCAAACGCCGCCATCCCCTGCTTGGAAAATGCCTACTTACAGGCTCCCCAAATGGAGGCTCCCTGCATAAAGGACGCAATCGATAACACGGCAAACCTCACCTATCGAAATGATGCCATGTTGGAGAGCGGGCAAGAGATCCATATGGTGAGCGAAATCGAGCTCACATTAGATAGCAACGGGGTTGATAGACAAGCCACACCGCAAATCAGCGCCGCCAAACTCCTCTCCGCCACCATGACACTAAGTTGTGATAGCGACTGCGACACCATGGACGGCCTGAACCGTCACGCCGGGCGGCTATTTATCGCCTTTAACCGTTACCTCGCCAACCTGCCTCAGCTTAACTTGGTGAGTGCCAAGGACTTTAAACTAGAAGACTCTAAGCTAAAAGGCTTTAAGCTAGAAGGCGATAGCGAGTCGCTGCTTATCCGTATCGCGCAAAGCAAGACAGAGATATCCAGCCTGCTAGCAACGGACATTCAGAGCGGAATCAGCGAGGGAAAACAGCCAATCGTTTACGTCAAACTCCTTGGCAAACATGGTTTAGTGCTGCACCTCAAACTCATGCTTACAGGCAAAACCTGGTTAATCGCAGAGACCATTGAAGAAGGCTTAAGAAGCACAGAAACCACTGAAGACGGCTTGGGCGTAGCAGAGCAACTGCCCTTAATTAACTTCAGTCAGAGCGAGTATGAGGTCTTTCATCAAAACAGGCCTTGGGCGGAGCATTTTGTAATGAATCAAATCCGCCTAAACCAATGCTGGCACAGGACAATCGCCGCGACACGACTCGCCCCCGACGGCACCACTACACCCCAAGACAGAGACGTCGTCACCTGCAACTATCAATACCGATAACGGCTCAGTCGCGCACAGCTATAACGAAGCCGCACAGCGCTAACGAATATAAAAAAAGCGAAACACGTGGGTTCGCTTTTTTATTTTGGTCAGTGTTAAGACACATCCCAAATGACGTTACTGCCGAAGATAAGACAAGGAAGCCTGCTGTTTTCGCCGCGCAGTTGACTCTAGTCAATGAGCAGCGAAAACAACGGGATGACGCCGTGCTATATAAACTGATTAGCCAACAAAAAGCGAACCACAAGGGTTCGCTTTTTTATCAGTTAGTCGATCACATAATTGCGTCGCTGACGAAGCTAATGCAAGGCGGATTGAGAGCTTTCGCGCGGAGTTGACTTGTGTCAATGAGCACGAAAGCTGAGATTCAACGCCGCAGTAGCGAGTCCAAGCAGCAATTATTTGTAATCGTCAATCGGTGCACACGAGCACATTAGATTACGGTCACCATACACATCATCGATACGATTCACAGTCGGCCAGAACTTGTTAGCCTTAACCGCAGCCGTTGGGAACACGGCCGTTTCACGGCTGTATGGACGTGAGTCGAACTCGCTGTCCATGATGTCGGCCATGGTGTGCGGTGCGTTGTGCAGCGGGTTGTTGTCCGCTGGCCACTCGCCGGCTTCAACCTTGGCGATCTCGCCGCGAATCGCAACCATAGCTTCGATGAAGCGATCCAGCTCAGCCTTAGACTCAGACTCTGTCGGCTCGATCATCAGGGTACCGGCAACCGGGAAGCTCATGGTCGGCGCGTGGAAACCGTAGTCGTTCAGACGCTTAGCGATATCCATCTCGGTAACGCCAGAGGCTTCTTTCAGTGGACGCAGGTCGATAATACATTCGTGCGCTACGCGGTCATTACGGCCTGTGTAGAGCACAGGGTAATGGGCAGACAGCTTCTTCATCACATAGTTAGCGTTTAGCAGTGCCATCTGAGTAGACTGTCTCAGGCCCTGGTAACCCAGTAGCTTGATGTACATCCAGGTGATAGGCAGGATGCTGGCGCTGCCGTATGGCGCTGCCGATACCGCACCGTTGTTGTCTGACTCACGACCATGCTTAACCACGGCGTGACCGGCAACGAATGGCGCAAGGTGTGCTTTAACGCCGATAGGGCCCATACCTGGTCCGCCGCCGCCGTGTGGAATAGCGAAGGTCTTGTGCAGGTTAAGGTGCGACACGTCTGCGCCGATTGAACCAGGTGAAGTCAGACCTACCTGAGCGTTCATGTTGGCACCGTCCAAGTATACCTGGCCGCCGTGCTGATGGATCACTTCGCAGATCTCGCTGATGGTCTCTTCGTACACACCGTGAGTCGATGGGTAGGTCACCATGATGCAAGAGAGGTTTTCGGCCACTTCGGCAGCCTTGGCCTTAAGATCTTCCATGTCCACGTTACCCTGCTTGTCACAGGCGGTTACCACAATCTTCATACCAGCAAGCTGAGCTGAAGCCGGGTTAGTACCGTGGGCAGACTGAGGGATCAGACAGACGTTTCTGTGGCCTTCGCCGCGAGACTCGTGGTACTTCTTGATAGCCAGCAGGCCGGCGTATTCACCCGATGCACCCGAGTTAGGCTGCATGCACATGGCATCATAACCTGTGATGTCGACCAACCAATTTGACAGCTCTTCGATAAGCTCGGCATAACCCTGGGCCTGATCTTGCGGGCAGAAAGGATGCATGTTGCCAAATTCTGGCCAGCTCACCGGCATCATCTCGGTTGCCGCGTTCAGCTTCATGGTGCAAGAACCCAGTGAGATCATCGAGTGGTTCAGTGCTAAATCTTTGTTTTCAAGACGCTTGATGTAACGCATCATCTCAGTTTCGCTGTGATAGCGATTGAACGTTGGATGCTCAAGGATAGCGTCTTGACGTACCAGCTCGGCTGGAATTGAGTTGCAGCCATTAGCGATGATGTCGGCATCGATTGCTGCAACATCTAGGCCATGACCTTCGCCCAGAACGATATCAAACAGCTGCGCCACATCTTCACGAGTTGTAGTTTCAGCCATGGCGACACCTAGGATGCCGTCGCTGTCGATACGCAGGTTAACTTCACCGGCGATGGCGCGAGCCTGCACGGCGGCGCTGTCGGCAACCTTGAAGGAAACGGTATCGAACCAAGTATTGTTTACCAGCTCAACGCCTTTCACTTTCAAGCCAGCGGCAAAGATATCGGCCAGACGGTGGATACGGTCGGCGATGATCTTCAGGCCTTGTGGGCCATGGAATACGGCGTAGAAAGAGGCCATGTTGGCTAGCAGCACCTGTGCGGTACAGATGTTTGAGTTAGCCTTTTCGCGGCGGATATGCTGCTCACGGGTCTGCATCGCCATACGCAGGGCACGGTTGCCACGGGTATCTTGAGACACACCGATAATACGGCCTGGCAGTGAACGCTTGTGTTGGTCGCGAGTCACGAAGAAGGCGGCGTGTGGACCACCAAAGCCCATTGGTACGCCGAAACGCTGGGCGCTACCGAAGACAACGTCGGCACCCATAGCACCAGGCGACTTGAGCGATACCAGCGACATGATGTCGGCGGCAACGGTCACGACGGCTTTCTTCTCTTGCAGCGCGGCAAACAGCTCGGTGAAGTCGGTGATTTGACCATAGTGGTTGGTGTATTGGAACAAGGCACCAAACAGCTCATAGTTAACCGCTTCGCTGGCTGGGCCAACCACGATTTCGAAACCGAAACATTCGGCGCGGGTCTTCACCACGTCGATAGTCTGCGGGAACACATCGTCGGCGATGAAGAAGATGTTAGCTTTCTTCGCCTTAGAAACACGCTTGGCCAGCGCCATGGCTTCGGCGGCTGCGGTGGCTTCGTCCAGCAAAGAGGCTGAAGCCAGGTCAAGACCGGTAAGATCCATCGACAGCTGTTGGAAGTTAAGGATGGCTTCCAGACGGCCCTGGGCGATCTCAGGCTGGTATGGGGTGTACGCCGTGTACCAACCTGGATTTTCGAATACGTTACGCTGAATCACGCTTGGCACTATAGTGCCGTAGTAACCCATGCCGATATAGCTCTTGAACACCTTGTTCTTATCCGCGTACTTGCGAATTGAGGCAAGGCCTTCGGCTTCGCCACAGGCGCTGCCAACGGCAAGATCGCGTCCAAGACGAATCGACTCAGGGACTATCTGTTGTGTTAAATCTTCTAAAGATTCTGCACCAACGAAGTTCAGCATCTCTTGCTGATCTGCGCTGTCCGGGCCGATATGACGACGGATAAATAGTTCGTGCTGCTCTAACTGAGTGAGGGTTTCAGTGGTCATGATTAACCTAGTTCCATATTTGCCAGTATCCTAGCTGTAGGGGGCTGGTGTTACCGGTCTCGTTGTTTGATGTGGTTCTACTTCTCGTTATCGGCCTGCATATTGCGTGGGCTTTATAACGAACGAAGCCCCATCTCTTTGCGATATGGGGCTTCGTAGGCATCGACAATTACTCTTCGTCGATAACCGCTTGATAGCCTTCGGCATCAAGCAAATTGTCTAGTTCGCTCAGGTCGCTTGGCATAATGCGGAAGAACCAGCCATCGCCGTATGCGTCGCTGTTAACCAGCTCAGGAGAATCTTCTAGCGCTTCGTTAACCGCTACCACTTCACCTGAAACGGGTGCGTAGATGTCTGAAGCGGCTTTTACCGACTCGGCTACCGCGCAGTCATCGCCAGCGCTAACACTGTCGCCAACTTCTGGCAGCTCAACGAATACCATGTCGCCTAGCAATTCTTGGGCGTGTTCACTGATACCAACAGTGTATGAACCGTCTTCTTCTCTGCGGATCCATTCGTGTGAAGAAGCGTATTTCAATTCAGTCGGAATATTGCTCATTATTTTTGTTCCTTGTTCCGTAGTGCTAAATTTTAAAAACTAAGACTGTATAACCACTCAAGCGCCTGTCATTCGACTGGGTCAGCCGATATTTTAGCAGCTTTGGCCCGAGTTGCTTAGGTAGAGCAACCCGGCCCCGCTATTGCCCTTTTGGCAGCCTGACGGCTAAACAGGGATAACCCTTATCAAACAGTTAGAAAGCCTGCTTACCGTTGCGCACGAAGCTAGGTGCGATCACTTTAACAGGGACGCGCTTCTTACGCATCTCTACTTCTGCGACATCGCCAACAGAATTTGGCACGCGGGCCATGGCGATTGAGTAGCCTAAGGTCGGAGAGAAGGTGCCGCTGGTGATAGCGCCCTGCTGCTCAACGCCTTCTGCGTCGGTGAAGAAGACTGGCATGCCGGTGCGCAGTACGCCCTTAGCTTCCATCACTAGGCCAACTAGCTTATCTGTGCCGGCGGCCTTGATAGCGGCTAGCGCTTCGCGGCCGATGAAGTCACGGTCTTCAGGTTCCCAGGCGATGGTCCAGCCCATGTTGGCCGCTAGCGGGTTAACGCTCTCGTCCATATCTTGGCCGTACAGGTTCATGCCTGCTTCTAAACGTAGGGTGTCGCGGGCGCCCAGGCCACATGGCTTAACGCCATTATCTAGCAGGGCTTGCCACAGGGCTTCGGCTTCTGCCTCGGGTACGATGATCTCGTAACCGGCTTCGCCTGTGTAACCTGTGGTCGCGATAAAGAGAGAACCAGACTGCACACCGAAGAAAGGCTTCATACCTTCAACCGCTGCGTTTTGCTCGTCGGTAAATACCGCCGCCGCTTTCGCCTTAGCGTTAGGACCTTGAACGGCGATCATCGCCAGCTCAGGACGCTCAGTGACAGTCACGTCATAGCCTTTAACTTGCTCGGTGATCCAGGCGAGGTCTTTCTCGCGAGTGGCCGAGTTCACTACGATACGGTAATGGGTGTCGCTGAGATAATAGGTGATCAGGTCGTCGATAACGCCTGCGTTGTGGTCTAACATGCCACCGTAGAGTGCCTTACCCGGCACCTTGAGTTTGGCGACGTCGTTGGCCAGTAGCTTACGAAGAAAATCACAGGCCTCAGCACCCGTAACATCAACTACTGTCATGTGAGACACGTCAAACATACCTGCGTCTTGACGCACAACATGGTGTTCTTCGATTTGAGAGCCGTAGTTTAGCGGCATGTCCCAACCGTGAAAGTCGACCATTTTGGCGTTAGCTTCTAGGTGCTTGTTAAAGAGTACAGTTTTATTAGCCATTATTATCTCTTCTTTTTTTGCCCTTTTCGGGTCTTACCTGGCGGTGCCTCAGCGCTAGGGCATGATTGATGAAATGGGGCAAAGGCCGAAAGGGTCGGTCAAGCACTATCTTGTCATCAATAGGCGGTAGCGAAGCAGACGGTCATGGTGAACCGCCTCGAACTGACACACCTGAACCTAGGGTACGTAGGGCCAGGATGTGATTGCAAAGATGAGTTTTTGCATCAATTGCGTCGAATAAGATGCATCAACAAATTCTGTTTTAAGATACGCGCTTGGTATCAAAATGCGGCGAAATTATACCTTGCGTCACAGTTTTGTATACAAGAGAATTTTCTAATCCGAACCATTTTCCCATTACTTTTTCTCATGTTTAAAATGTAGTTTTTTTACATGAGAATCCGTATATCAAATCAAATGATGTCAACCACTTGTATTTAAAAACAAAATGATAAGGTGCCGCATTTTTCCCGAGCTTATTTACACAACTCAGGCAAGCGGGTTTTGTTACCCATAGCCTGTTGCATAAACAGTGTTTTCACAGGAGAAAGGTTATCCACCAGGTTGAGACCCAGATCCCGCAGGGCTTTTTTCACCGGATTGCTACCTTCGAACAGCCGCTTGAAGCCCTCCATCGCCGCGATCATCTCCAGCGCGTCCGCCTTACGCCAACGCTCTAACGGACGTAGATTGGCATAATCGCCGAGATCCTTGCCCTTGGCCTTGAGTTCACTCAGGGTCTCGATAATGGCGGCGGCGTCCAAGAAGCCCAGGTTCACCCCCTGACCTGCCAACGGATGAATGGTGTGGGCCGCATCCCCCGCAAGCACCAGACGGTGACGGGCAAAGTGACGGGCATAACGCATCCGCAGCGGGAAGGCCTGGGGCTCGCTCTCGAGCGTGCACATGCCCAGCTTACCGTCGAAGGCGGCGGTCAGGCTGCGTTCGAACTGCACCTTGTCGCCCTCCAGCAGCGACTGCGCCTTAGCCGGTGGTACCGACCAGACGATAGAGCAGAGATTTGGCTCAAACAGCGGCAGAAACGCCAATGGGCCGTCGCTTAAGAACACCTGTCTGGCGGTGGCATTATGGGGTAGCTCGGTGCGGATCGAGGCGACGATGGCATGATGGCCATAGTCCCAGAAGGTCATAGGGATCTTGCACTGCTCGCGCACCCAGGAGTTGGCACCGTCGGCGCCAATCACCAGCGCCGCCGACAGGTTGTCGCCATTATCCAGGGTCAGCCAGGCCTCACGCTCGCCAAAAGCTATCTTCTCCAGGCGATGATTTTCCAGGTGGGTGATCTCACTCAGCTCACCGGCACGGGTCGCCAAGGCATGGCTGATGTTGTCATTTTCTATGATGCTGCCCAAGGTCTGCTCGCTGATCGAATGGGCATCGAAACCTATCTTGCCCAAGCTATCCTTATCCCACACCGCCATCTTCTGATAGGGCCCGACGCGAGACTCGTCGATATAGGCCCAGGCCCCCAGATGGGTAAGTAATCGCTGACTCGCCTTGTTGATGGCGCTGACTCTTAATCTGGCCTCGCCGAATACCGCCTGGGTTTCACCGGCATCGATCACCACGACTCTCAGCCCTTCCTGCCCCAAGCCGACGGCGGTTGCCAGCCCGACCATGCCTCCGCCGATGATGGCAACGTCATAGGTTTGTGTACTGAACATATAGCGATCCTTTATCCAAGTTGGCTGGCTGATTGAGGCGATTTCCACCCCATGGCTTTGCGGGCAATGGGCGTCTTGAGCGGCGGACACCAGGAGAGCAGACGCAGCCCCAGGTTACGACCAGCCACCAAGGGCCAGTGCTGATTCGAGAAGCCGCGCACTAAGAATTCGACATTGGTGATGGTGGTGTCACGGTCTTGCTGGCGACGGCTAAGGTATTCATGGGTCAGCTTGGCGCCGCCGATATCCTCGCCGCGCTCTAGCGCCTCGTCGACCACCTCGAGCAGACAGACGAGATCCCTCAGCCCCAGGTTAAAGCCCTGGCCTGCGATGGGGTGCAGTGTCTGCGCCGCGTTACCGATAAATACGGTACGCTGATAGATGGGGCGCGCCATGTAAGAGAGCTTAAGGGGATAGGCGTAACGCTCGCCCACATCGATAAAGCGCCCGGCGCGGTGGCCAAAGGCATCTTGCAGCGCATCTAAGAATGCGGGTTTCTCGGCGTCCAGCATCAGCTCGGCATGCTCTGGCGCCAGCGCCCATACCAGAGAGACTCTGGACTGCCCATCCACGTTGGCCATGGGCAGAATCGCCAGCGGGCCGCTGTCGGTGAAGCGCTCATAGGCCCACTCTTGATGGGGCTTGTCAGTGATCACGTTGGCCACCACGGCCACCTGCTCGAAACCTACCTGCTCCAGTGGCAGCTTAAAGTCTTGTCTGACCTTAGAACTTAGACCGTCGGCGGCCACCACCAACTTGGCGCTGAGGGCCGTGCCATCGTCTAACATCAACTGCTGGGCATCGACGCCGGCGACAATACTGGCCACCTTGGCGGGACAGAACAGGCTGACATCCTGTTGCTCCAGCAGGCTAAATAGCTTGGCACCGACACGCTCAAGCTCCACCACCTGGCCCAGATAGGGCAGATGAAAATCTTTGGCGTTGAGTGTGGTCATGCCGAAATGGCCGCGATCCGAGACATGGATATTCTCGATGGCCGTGCCCAGGTGGGCCAGCTTAGGCCAGATGCCGAGACGGGTAAGCTCGAAGATGGAGCCCTGGGCGATAGCGATGGAGCGGGCGTCGAATCCCGGATGGCCGTCGCCGGGACGGTTGGCCTCGATTAGGGCGATGCGCAGCAGCTGCTGGCGTTTCTGTGCCAGGTTGGCCAGGCCCAGGGCCAGAGTGGCACCGGCCATGGCGCCGCCAACGATGGCGATATCAAACTGCTTAGGGTCAGACGAAGTGGTCATTCACTTTCTCTTTCTGTGGCAAGCAGTTAAATCTGCTCGCCCCGATAAATGCAGACAATATTAATGAATCATGGGGTCTTGATCTTTGATCTCACTCGGCTCGGGGCCGAATTCGGCGTAACAGAGTAGCGCCGCCATGCGAGCAAACTCCATCAGCTCTATGTAGGCCGCCTCGGACTCTTCATCTTCGGCCACATCGAACTCCACCTGAGCGATCTCGGCGAGATCTTTAATCACCTCTTTTACGTCGCTCGAGGCGCGATTGAGCTTAGGCTGCGCCATGGCGATGCCCGTCAGGAAGCTCTGCACCCAGAGAGAGAGCGCCTCGACGCGCTTGCTCAGGGTCTCCTCCTCTTCCGGCGCCATAGGTGTGAAGCCGAAATCGGCGTCTGTGATGCGCGCCAGAGTGTCTTGATAAAGCTCTTCGAGCAGCTGCACCAGAGAAGGCGGCGGCAACTGACCATCGTTGATCAGCTCGAGCAGGGGCTTGATCCACTCGCTCTTGGCCTGACCCACGCCGCCGCAGATAAGGCCCACCAGGGAGCCATGGACTTCAACGGGATGTTGGGCGATATCGGCGGCATTGAGCTCGGCGAACAGAATTTCGATGCGTAAAGAGGGAGGGGTTGCCATAAGGTGTTCCAATCATAATTTCACTGTGGACATGCTAGCAGATCTGGCCTGCGCGACCAAGCCAAAAGCATTGTGTTACCACCAAGTTAGGCCATGGATGACTATGGCCAGGCCCAGTAACTGCGCACAATTCATCCAGGGCAAAGCGGTCAGCGCTAAGCTATTGGTTATCTAAACAACATTTAATCTAACAAAGCGTTATTAAGGCCCCAGTGTTATTGCACTTTCCAGGGCAGCCCGATATAGTCCGCTCAACGACAGGATAAAAGGATCTACATCGCAAATGAGTAGCCATGCTATCGAAATTAGCTTATTGGGCCGCACCTACTCCATCGCTTGTCCGATAGGACAGGAAGATGCCTTGCGCCATGTGGCCAACAAGCTGGAAAAGCAGCTGAGCTCCCTGCGTGCTCGAACCAATAACCTTAGCCGGGAAGAAATTGCCATCATGGCGGCACTAAATATTGGCTACGAATTGTTGGAAGAACAGAAGAAGAATCAAGATTATATTAAGCAGATGGATGACAAGATCGGTCTGCTGCAGTCGACCTTAGAGAGTGCGCTGGTTGAGCGCGCCACAAAAGGCGATTAAACTGTAATTACGCGTGAGGCGAAGCGATTTATCGCGAATATCGCCGCCCGACCGCTAAGGTCGATACGCAACAATTTTGCTCCCTGTGGTGTGCGTGAGTCGGTTATGTCCCTGTGCCGATATTTACAAACTCAGGGTGAATGTTTTGATGACATTGCGCAAGCTCGGCGCGAACCGAGAAGCCTTAGGATTTGATCATTTACCCGCCTTGAACCTACGGTTCAAGGGCTACACCGGTAACGGCATCTTGGGGAGCAATTCAAATTAAAGAGGCTGAAAGGTATAACACTTTTCGGCCTTTTTTATATCCCACGCAAACTGCCCGCCTCGAAGCCATTATGGGTTCAAGGGCTACACAGATAACGGCATCTTGGGGAGCAATTCAAATTGAGAAGCCAGAAGGTCCACCATCTTCTGGCTTTTTTATATCCCAAGCAAACTGCCCGCCTCGAAGCCATTATGGGTTCAAGGGCTACACAGATAACGGCATCTTGGGGTGCAACTCAAACAACAACGCTAAAAACCGATAAGGTTGGAAGGCATTGATCTGAAAAGATAACCTTTCGGCCTTTTTTATCTCCTGATCAAACTCGTGCCATCTCGTTAGCTAAATTGCCGAGCAGTTGAAAGTGTAATGACAACAGAGATAGACTGCCCACATCAAAGCAAACTCGATAATACCAATCACGGTAAGTAAGTGATCAGAAGTAGCGCAGGAAAAACGGTCGAGAACAAGGCAAAATTTTTCGATAAGTAGTTATTCTACAATCAAAAATAATAACGCCGTTATCGGGCGTTTTAACAAGCTAGCATGATCAGTTATTTACTACGATTGGTATAACTGCCTTCACTGGAGTAAGGACATTGAAACCAGCCTTAACGCCGAGCGCCGCCAATCAGGAAAATCGTCAGGCGATTAGAAATCAGATCCGCAGCGCGAGACGGGCGCTCCCCGAGCAGACCCAGAAGCAATTTGCCCAGGAGGCGGCCAGCAGGCTGATGGCGGTGATTAATCAGCGTCAGGCCAAGCATGTGGCGCTTTATCTGACCAGTGATGGCGAGCTGGATACCCAGCCGCTGATTGAAACCCTGTGGCAGGCGGGCGTGAATGTCTATTTGCCTCGTCTGCACCCCTTCTCACGGGGCAACCTGCTGTTTTTTAAATACCATCCCACCAGCCACCTGATCCAGAACCGCCTCAAGATCTGGGAACCCAAGCTCAATATCACAGAGATGATCTTGCCCCAGCATCTGGATGTGATCATCACCCCCCTGGTGGCCTTCGATGAGCTGGGAAATCGTATGGGAATGGGCGGCGGCTATTACGACCGTTGCCTGAGCGACTGGCAGCTAAGGGGGAAACCCTACCCCATTGGCTATGCCCATGATTGCCAGCGAGTCGAATCACTGCCCACCGAGCATTGGGATGTGCCCCTGCCCATGATAGTGACCCCATCGGCCACCCACACAAATTAAGGTCAAATTGGCAAGCGACTATTGGCTGCTCTGCGACTTTTGCTGCCAATAGGCGTTATGCTCGAAACCATGGCTGGTCAGTATCTTGGTCAGCTCGCCGCTGCGATGCAGCTCAGCCAGGCTCCGATTGAAGTCGGCTAAAATCTGCCGGGCGTTAGGAAGATGCTTGGCCACCCCGATATGAAACAGCTCCACGCTCAAAGGGTCTCCTACCGGCTCAAGCTTGCCACGATATTCGCTGCCGGGACGCTCGATAAGGTAGCGGGCGACATCCTCACAGATCAGCACCAGATCCACCCGACCGGCCAGCAGCTTCCTTAGGTTCACCGCATCTGAACTGGCGGCTTCAGTTTTTAATGCTGCATTTTGAAATGCCTCTGGATTAGCATAGCCGCGGCCGATGCCTATGAGGTAAGGTTTGAGATCCTCGATATCGCGAAAGACAATCTTGCTGTCGCTGCGCTTATACAGGCGGATTGAGACAGATAATAAGGGGTCGGAAAAGTCGATCCACTGCTCGCGTTCGGGCCTGTACCAGACACCTATGATGAGATCCGCCAACTCCCGCTTAATAAGCGTTTGGGCACGAATAAAGGGGTAAAACTCATGGGACAGGGGATATTCCGCATGTTGAAATACCGCCTCCACCAGGTGGTACACCACGCCCCATTCGGGCATCTGCGGCGAGTAGAAGGGCGGATAATCGTTGGATACGCTAATCAATGGCGTTTTCGCCATCGCCGGCAGTTGATGCAGCTCGCTGTGTCGCTCTCCGTCGCTGGCCATGGCCTGGGCGCCAAGCAACACCTGGCACAGGACTATCCTTAACACTAAGCCCACGACTGGGCCCAAGGCTAGGCTCAAGACTCGCCACAACTGTTTAAACCTTCCCAGACGAGACATAAGTAGCCTAAGTGCACTGATGCCCGACGCCAATCGACGCGAAGCTAGGCCAGTGCTCGGGCGAACTTGAGCAGAATGACAAGCTGTAACCATCTAAGCTTTTCCAGCGAATTAACAAAAGGATAGTTCACATTTTAGTCTAGTTTTTACCGGCTCGTGATGCTGCAGGCCCTAAGTGACGGCATACTCGCACCTGTTCTACCAATTAATCAGGCTATCCACTCGGTTCACTTTGAAAGCCTTAGGTTTACGGGCTAAAGTGTGCAGAGACTTTTTGCACTGGCGGCCAAAGGTTTTCTAAGCCACAAGGCTCTTCGCCATTTGCCGCCAGGCGCTTCACCATTAAAGGATGAAACAATGAAGATTAGCGCGCGACTCCTCCCCCTTGTTCTGCTCACCCTAGGCGCCTGCGCCCAACAAACCGGTCAGGCTCCCGAACCTCAGACAGAAGCGCCGGCCTCACAAGCGTCAGAACCTCAAGCCGCTCAGACTATGCCCCTTGGCGATACCAGCCGTAACGCGCTGGATTGGCCAGGCCTCTATAAAGGCACCCTGCCCTGCGCCGACTGTCAGGGGATCGCCATGAGCCTCAAGCTTAATGGTGACAACAGCTATCAACTCTCTCAACAATATCTTGGCAAGCAAAACCTTGGTGAGCAAAACCTTGGTGAGCAAAATCAAGCAACCGATGTCGTCCTCGAGGGGCAGTTTAGCTGGAATGAGATGGGCAGCAAGATCACCCTAGATAGCAAGGCCAGAGGCATGAAGCTTCAGGTGGGCGAGAATATTCTCTTTATGCTGGACGATAAGGGGGATCGAATTAAGGGAGCGCTGGCCCAGCAATATCAACTGTTGAAAGCCAATTGATATTGCCTGACAGACTTAATTTGATTTACACCAGAGATTGACGCAGGGAGTGTCGCCCACATTGACCTCAAATCCGGGGCAATGGTTGGCGAAGTATTTGGCCTCCTGACAGGAGGTCATCTGCAGGCACTGCTGGCGGGCATCGCAGCTAAACACCACATTCTGCAGCTCCTGCTTACCCACGTAATACTCAGACCCTGGGGGGAACAGCCCCTCCGGCGGTTTGATATCCACATCGGCCGAGTAGTCATAGTTGACCATAAACAGATAGAGCAGATTACCAAAGGCGATCGCCAGGGCCACCAGACCAACCTTGACGCGCCAGCTGATGGCATCTTCACTGTCAAACTTATCATGGGACTCGAAAGGCGAGGTCAAGGTAATGGGATTACCCAGATCTATCTCACCCTTGGTGACCTTAGTGCCGCGCAGCGCGTCTTTCCACTGGCGATACACCACAGATTCACCCTCTTTGGGCATGTGTTCATAGGGGAGTAAATTGATGCCAAAAATTCTGAGTTCGTCCGATCCGTCGTCCGGGGCGATGAAACCTACCCTCTGTTCCTGATTCCAACGAACAAGCGTTCCTCGCTTAGCTCTAATATCCATATTCCTGTCCGCCTTGAAAGCCTTTCCTGGGAGGCGGCTACCTACCCAAGCCGCTGTAACCTGTTTAAACCATTCAGGGTATCCCACCCAAAACCGTTAACAGTTACGTTACACTTCTCTATCAATATAATTAGCTTTTCATGGTACGGCAAGTATGATTTTGTAGCATCTTTGTCTGGTTTTTATACCTGCCAGTCGATAGGCGTCTCGCCAGAGGCCTTTAACAACTCGTTGATTTTTGAGAAGTGTTTACAGCCAAAGAAACCTCGGTAGGCAGAGAGCGGCGAAGGGTGAGGCCCGCTCACCAGATGGTGCTGCTCCGCCTCGATAAGCTTGCTCTTCTTCATGGCGTGGCCGCCCCACAACACGAAAATAATCGGGCGCTCCTGCTCATTAAGCAGCCTCAAGGCGTTGTCGGTAAAGGTCTCCCAGCCCGCCTTGGCATGAGAGTGCGCCTTGCCCTGCTCTACCGTGAGTACAGTATTGAGCATCAAGACGCCCTGCTCTGCCCACTTGGCCAGGTAGCCATGGTCTGGGATCGCAAAGCCATCGATATCACTGGCCAGCTCCTTATACATGTTCACCAAAGATGGCGGCACCTTCACCCCAGGCTGCACCGAGAAACAGAGGCCGTGCGCCTGGCCCTCGCCGTGATAAGGATCTTGACCAATCAATACCACCCTCACCTTATCCAGCGGCGTTAGCTCGAAGGCGCTAAACACCTGCTCCTCTTGCGGGTAGATCGCCTTACCGGCATCGCGCTCACCTTGCACGAAAGACTGCAACTGGCCAAAGTAGGCCTGCTGGGCCTCCTGGTCGATAAAATCTTGCCATTGGCTGATCTCTGTCATAGCTATCTCTTTATATTTTTTCGAAAAAAACTTAGAATCGAGTGATATTTACGGCGTAATCCAACTCATACAGAGTAAAACGCCACATTCAAGCTTACCGAGAGTAGTCTCTGCATAACCAAGAGGTTTTACGATGTCCTTGGCGCATAAACGCGGTTTTACCCTTATCGAACTCGTGGTCGTTATCATAGTGCTGGGGATCCTGGCGGTGACCGCCCTGCCAAAATTTATCAATCTCTCCCAGGACGCTCAAGTCGCCAGCGTTAAGGCGACCGGCGGCGCCTTCAAGTCCGGCATCGACATGGCCCGCGCCGTCTGGGCGATCCGAGTAGGCTCAGGCCCGGCGGAAAACCTCAAGACCTTCGGCGACGACGAAGCCGGCGAGATGGATTTTAACGCCAATGGCTGGCCAGCGCAGCACTACTTTACCGATAACGAGGCCTCGCCGCAGCTGGACAACGTAGAAGATTGCATCTCGGTGTGGGAGACGGTGTTTCAGGGCGACGAGCCCAGCGTCTCGCGCAGCGATGCCCAGACGAGCACAGATTATAAGGCCAACTATATCAGCGTGAACCAGTGTCGCTACAACCTAAGCGACAACCAAAACTTCAGCATCTACTATGACTCACGAGATGGCCGGGTGCTGGTCGACAGCGATCCCGCCAGTTAACCCTGCGGCGCGCATTGGGATTGGCGATACAGATCCCATTACCTCTAAATCTATGCTTCATTAACGGCTAATTTACGTTACTATGCCAGCATACTATTGACCTACCTGTGAGCATGCGCATGTCAGAACAGCAAAAAGAAACCACTATTTTTCAGTTAGCCGACAAGTTTATCGCCTTAGCCAACGAGCTTAGCGCCGAGGAGCAGGATATCGCCAAGGTGGGTACCGCCCTGCGTTTCGCCGCCGCCCGCTTTAACGCCTTCGAGGCCGCGCTGAAATCTGCCGATCTTAAGGCCGAGAAAGCCAACGCACTGGAGTGGTTTACCAAAGAATACAAGGACATGTTGAATGATAACCTAGACGATCATATCGACAATCCGCCAGCGGCTCAGCAGGAGCCAGCCAAAGATGATGCCGTACAGGTCTTTAACGGCTAGTCTGCTAACCGACACAGCCAGATAAAACAATGCGGCTAAGGAATATTCCTTAGCCGCATTGTTATGACTGCTTCAAAAGCTTAGGTGGATTAAGCAAAGCCTATTGCCCCTAGAGGGTCACCAGCACCCGCACCGCCAGCAGAATCAGCACCACGCCCGAGAGTTTATCAATAAGCGCCGCCTTCTCCCTTAGCTTAGGCAATACCGATTTGTGCGACAGCAAGAACGCAATCAGGGTGTACCAGAGGCCATCGACCACCAGCGGCGTCAACACGATAAGCGACTTGCCCCATAGCTCGTCGGCCACCATCACAAACTGGCTGAAGAGCGCCAGGAAAAACAGCATGATCTTGGGGTTAAACAACGAGATGGCGATACCGTCGCGGGCAGCGGTCAACCAGTCTGTCGACTTACCCGCCGCCAGCTTATCCGACATGCCGCCCTTAGAGCGCAGCGCCTGCACACCGATATAGGCAAGATAGAGGGCGCCGAGGATCGCGATACCGTTAAACACCAGCGGGGCCTGCTTAAGCAGCACCGCCAGCCCCAGCAGGGTCACCAGGGCGTAGATACCTATGCCAATGGAGTGCGCCCAGGCGCAGACGATACCGTTAGCCCGGCCACCGCCCAGGGTATGACGCACCACCATGGCCAGACTCGGCCCAGGCGACATGGCGCCCAAACAACAGATGGCCAACAGCCCCAGCCACGCACTAAAACTCATCTTATCTCCTCGCTGTCCTGATTAGTCCGCCTGATAGAACTGGCGAATATCCTTAGCCAGCGCCTTTAGCGACGAGGGCTCAATATACATCATATGGCCCGCCTCGTAGTAGTGCATCTCCACGCGGCTATTGTCTATGCCGTTATCGGCCAGGGTGTTCTCGGTGGCAAAGAAGGGAGTGGCAAAATCATAGTAACCATTGGCCACCAGGATTCTGAAATCCTTGTTCTCACGCTGGGCGCGACCGAGATAGGGGGCGACATTCACATAGTGCATCTGCTTGCCGCTGATGCTCCAGTTCCAGCCACGGTTAACGTCGACCGAGAGCACGTTAAAGGGACGGGTGATCTTCACCCCCAGATCCTGATACAAATATTGGTGAATCGCCGCCGTGTAGGCGCCATCTATGCCATAGCCAGATGGGTCGGCATCGGTGCGCTCGCCGCCGCTGTCATAGTCGACGCCCAGATAACGGCTATCCAAGCGGCCGACGGTGCGATCTTCATCCCTGAGCAGCTGCTTGGTATAACGACTGGCGCTGACTCTCAAGTTCACCCTGTCCAGATAGTCCTCAGTCAGTCCAGTAAAGCGTGCCAGTTGCTGGCGCACCGCCTGGTATTGAGCTAGAGGTAGACGACTGCCCTTAAGCAGCGCCAGAGCATAATCGTTCATTGCAAACTGGCGCGCCGCCTCGACGAAGGCGCTCAGCCCCATCGCCTTATCGGTCGCAGCAAGCCTGTCATGGTAGAAGGCGGTGGCCGCCATGGTGGGCAGGAAGCCGATATAGGGTTGATTGTTGCCGGGCTGATAGCGGGCATGGCTAAAATCGAGAATGGATGAGATCAACATGACGCCATTGACCGAGATATCAGTCCAGCCAGATTGCAGCTCGTCCACCAATGCGGCGGCGCGGGTGGTGCCATAACTCTCACCGGCGATATACTTGGGCGAGTTCCAGCGGCCATGTTCAATCAGCCAGCGGCGAATAAACTCGGCAATCGACTGGGCGTCCTCTTTCACGCCCCAGAAGTCCTGACCCTTGTGTTCACCCAGGGCGCGGCTAAAGCCAGTGCCCACGGGATCGATAAACACCAGATCCGACTTGTCCAGCATGGAAAATTCGTTATCCACTAAGTGATAAGGCGCGGCGCCATCGTCCTTGGCATCACCCGGCACCACCACACGCTTAGGCCCAAACAGCCCCATGTGCAGCCAGAGCGAGGCCGAGCCAGGGCCGCCGTTAAACACGAAGGTCACGGGGCGTGGCTGACCTGATTCAATCTTGGTGCGCAGATAGGTGACCGAGAAGATGCTTGCCAGCGGCTTGTCCTTGTCATCTTCTAAGATGGTTTCCGAGGCGATGGTCTCATAGTGCACCCGCTCGCCGTTGATCTTCACCTGACCCGTGGTTTGATACACCTTGGCCTCTGGCGCCTGTGCCTCTGTCTTGGCAGGCTTGCCGTTAGATTTTTCCTGAGCCGCCTGACCAGGAAGGCTCAGAAGCAGCAGCGACAGGCCAGCCGCCCCCAGCAATTGCTTGGAGAGCTTGAGTCGCGATAGGAAATGAGTCTGATGATTGAATGGATTTTGACTCAAGTGGTCTTGACTAGAATAGTTTTGACCTGAGTGTCGCCGCGTAAAAATATCAGCCATGGAGCGCGTCCTATTATTGTTATTGTCGATTTGGGCCGGTCAGCTTACAAAGAATCCCAAAGCGTCGCAAAGCATCAATTGCAAACAAATTTTTCACGCACGACGACGGGCCGCTAGCGAATCGGCAGCCCTTGTCGTGCCCCGCTTAGCTCTCCAGCCGCAGGCTAAGGCCCAGCTCGCGCATATGCTTCTTCTCCCGCTTGAGATCCTTAAGCAGCAGGTCCACCCGCGCGCTCTGCTCGGGCAGCAGCGCCAGCTCGTTGGTGTCCAGCGGCGCGCAGCTTAGGCGCAGGCTCTGAGCGACCCGGCCGAGATTGACCAGGATGGCGAGGCGCAGCAGACACAACAAGCGCACCATCAGCTGGCGCCGTCCATCCGGCAGGGCGTTGAGCTGCTCGAACTGTGGCTTCTTGCGCTGATTGCCGATAAGCAGCGCAAGATCCTGCTGCAGATCCTGACTAAAGCCCGGCAGATCGCTGTTGGCTATGATATAGCCGCCATGCTTATGGTGGGAGCGGGAGTTGATGTGTATGCCTATCTCATGCAGGGTCGCGGCATAGGCCAGCAGCCTCGCCTGAGGGCGGATCTCCCAGGCATCGGCCACCGACTCGAACAGCGCCATGGCGCTTTTACACACCCTGGCGCCTTGAGCCATATCCACATGATAGAGCTGAGCAATACTGTCTACGGTGCGATGGCGCACATCATGATACTGACCTATCTGCGCCAGCTCGTAGAGCACGCCTTCGCGCAGGGCCGCCGGGGTAAAGCTAAGCTGCTGGATCTCCAGGCGGCGAAAGAAGCTGAGCAGAATGGCCAGCCCCGCCGGCACCAGTATGATGCGCTTGCGGTCGATATTGGCAAAATCTAGCCTGTCCACATGACCCGCCTCTATCAGCAAGCGCTTGAGGCGCTTGAGCTGACTCAGGGTCACTGGGGCATAGTGACCGGGCTCGATATCGCTCTCTTGTGTCTCTTCACTGGCACCTTCACCGGCCAGCCTCTCTCGCCGTAACAATTCCGCCAATGCCTCGCAGATCGCCTTGACCGAGCCAGAGCTGCCCAGCACCAGCTCCCAGTCGGCCTCGAAATATTCCTTGGAAAGCGAGGAGAACTGCCTGTCGGCAGCCGCCTGGGCGGCGCGAAAGGCAGCCGTGGTCAATGTGCCATCTTCGAAGAAGCGCTCGTTAAAGCTGACGCAGCCGCAGCGCAGGCTGGAGAGTTTCACCGGCAGGTGTTTCTCGCCGATCACCACCTCGGTGGAGCCGCCGCCGATATCGATCACCAGATTATTGCGTGCCAGCACCTGACTCTGGGCGATACCCGAGTAGATAAGCCTGGCCTCTTCGTGGCCGGAGATTACTTCAATCGGAAAGGGGATGATCTTCAGCGCCGCCTTAAGAAACTTGTCGCGGTTCTTGGCGACTCTCAGGGTGTGGGTCGCCACCAGACGGATCTGAGTCTCAAGGAGGTCGGAAAAACGCTGACCGAAGTTTCTCAGGCATTCTAGGCCGCGGGCCATCGCCTCGTCAGACAGGTAGCCCTCGGCGTTGAGGCCCTGAGCCAGACGGACCTGCTCCTTCTCCCTGTGGAGGATCTGCAGACTGCCGTCCTGCTCCCTGGCAATCATGAGATGAAAACTGTTTGAGCCCATGTCGATAGCGACAAAATGGCGTTGTGTGACTAGGGCCAAAGTTCCTCCAATAGGGGCTAGCTGGCGGCCAGCAGTGGATAGTTGGGCTTAGGCTCGCTCGATGTCTCTTCGGCTTTGATGCGAGCCTTGGCCTGTTTCTCATACTGGCTAAGATATTGATGTATGGCGATTTGAGATCTTACCTTACGCTTATTGCCGCGGCCGCGATAGGGGTTACTCTGATCTTGGTTGATGATCCTCGCCTTGGTGTTGTCACCCAGCTGCAGCTGCAGTATGTCGATGATCATCTGCTTCAGATCAGGATCATAGATGGGAGTACTCACCTCGATGCGACTGTCTATGTTACGGCTCATCCAGTCGGCGGAGCAGAGGAACACCAGATTCTCGCCGCCGGCATGGAACACCATGACGCGGGAGTGCTCCAGGAAGCGATCCACTATGCTGATCACCTGAATGTTATCGCTGATCCCTGGGATCTGCGGCACCAGTGAACACATGCCGCGAATGATCAGCTTAACGCCGACCCCGGCCATGGAGGCCTCATACAGCTTGTTGATCAGCTGCTCGTCCACCAGGTTGTTGAGCTTGAGGGTGATGGCCGCCTTGCCGCCACAGCGGGCGTTAAGGATCTCGCGATCGATAAGCGCCGTCAGCTTCTGCCTGGCATCGAAGGGGCTGACCAGCAGGTGCTGGAAGTTGTCGCGCCGGTAGGGGTGCTCAATTAAGTCGAACACCTGCTCCACCTCCCGCGCTATCTCCTGATTGGCGGTAAACAGCGACAGATCCGTGTAAACCTTGGCGGTGCCCTCGTTAAAGTTGCCCGAGCCGATATGACAGTAGAGGCGGGTCTCGCCCTGCTCTTCCCGGCCAATTAAACACAGCTTGGAATGCACCTTGAGGCTGGGGATACCGTGATGCACCTTGACCCCCGCCTCGGCCAGGATCCGGGTCCATTCTATGTTGTGCTCCTCGTCGAAGCGCGCCCTGAGCTCGATCACCGCGGTCACCTGCTTGCCGTTCTTCACCGCATCCATCAGTGAGTGCATCACCCGCGACTTCTTGGCCACCCGGTAGAGGTTGATCTTGATAAACTTCACCGCCGGGTCGTAGGCCGCCTGACGCACCATCTCGGTAAAATGAGAAAACTTATGGTAGGGATAGTTGAGCATGATATCGCCGCGGGCAATGGCATCGAAACTATTGCTGCAACGCTGGAAACCCGCGCTGTCCAGGGCCGGCAACTTGGCATTCTCCAGATACTTGCGCCCTGGGTTGGGGAAGGCGATGAAGTCCTTGAAGCTGTGATAACGCCCGCCGGGCACCAGACACTCTGTGGAACTGATCCCCAGCTGCTCCTTAATCATCGCCAGCATATGCTCAGGCATCTGTCTGTCATACACCAGGCGCACCGGCTCGGCGGTGAGGCGCTGCTTGAGGCCGCGGGTCATCTTCTCCAACTGGCTCTGATCCAACTCGTCGGCAATATCGAACTCGGCATCGCGGGTCAGCTTCATCGAGTAGGCGTCGATAGACTCATACTCGAAGAAGGGCGAGAGCAGGTCATCCAGGCAGTGACGTATGATGTTATCTAATAAGATCAGATACTTCTTACTCTTAGGCTTACCGGTCGGCAGCTCGACGAAACGGGGCACGTTCTTGGTCGGCACCTCCACCAGGGCATATTGGCGCCTGTCCTTGCTGTGCAGGCAGACCGCCAGATAGGTGGCGTTGTCGGTGAGGTGTTTCACCATAGATCTGTGATTGCCTATGATCAGCGGCGCGATATGACGCTTGAGATGGTCTCTAAAATAGACCCTCAGCCACTGGCTGTGAAAGTCGCTCAGCTGCCCCTCATTGATCAGCAGTATGTTGCGGCGGATCAGCTCGCGCATCAACTCGGTATAGATGCTGTCGAAACGCTCCTGCAATGCCAGCACCCGGGTCTGGATCTTGGCCATCAGGTGACGGCTGTTACTGCGGCCATCTTGCAGGCTCGACAGCATGATGCTGCGGCGCACCTGGGCGACCCTGACCCTGAAGAACTCATCCATGTTGCTGGAAAATATCCCCAGAAAACGCACCCGCTCTACCAGCGGTACCTCGCTGTCGCAGGCTTCTTGCAACACGCGTTCATTAAACGACAACCAGGACAGTTCCTTGTCGATAAACATCTTGTCGGAATTGGGAGACACTCGACTACTCCTTTGAGCGCAGGGAAACGGCGGCTTCATTGCATCTTTGCCACGCCACAGGCCAGCGCGAGGCGATTAGCGTCGGCGGCAAGCTATTGGCAAGGCTTAAAAAGAATTTCCATTAGCAGCAGATTACTTCAGTAGGATGTCATATTTATGACAAGCTCCCTTTAGCCTATGTGCTATCGCGATCGGGATAAGCTTTTGAACTTAAGAGGGTTGCATAGAGTCAGAAGGGGTATCATGATGGCGCGGCAAATCCTCTGCTACACCCGGATAGCAAGCTGCTCCCAAAGACCTAGCGGGCCCAAATACCTAGCAAACCTAGGCAAAACCCATCATCAACCACTAGTCATCAACTAAAGGACACCAGGCATCACAATGAACAACATCTTGCTGGTCAGCGCCCTCACCCTAAGCCTGCTACTCGGGCTATTTGTCTGGCTCAGCTACAAGAAGCTCAAGGGCAGCCAGATCCCAACGGGTGTCTTGGCTGTGCTGCTGGTGTTTGCGCTAATCAACGGCGCCGTGAGTTATTTTATTGCCCCCAAGGCCGGCGATGATGCCTATAAGCAGCTGGTGTGGCAGTCGCTAAGGCCGAATGCTATTCCAGACCAACTGGCCCAGGGCAAGACGGTGTTTGTGGATGTTAGCGCCGACTGGTGCAACATCTGTAAGGCCAACAAAGACAGGGTACTGCATCAGGCGGTAGTGGTTGAGCGGCTAAAGGATAAGGATATGGTGTTGATGCGCGGCGACCTCACCCAGAGCGATGCCAGGATAGAGGCCTATCTGGCTCAGTATCAGGCCTATGGCGTGCCCTTTAATATCGTCTACAGTCAGGCTCACCCCGATGGCTTAGTCCTGCCAAGAGTGCTGTCAATCGACGACCTGCTCAGCGCCCTGCCTCCGCGCGGTTAGTCGCCAGCCAGACTCAAACAAAAGCAAAAAAAGAAGGCTGCAAGGCAGCCTTCTTATCATTTCAATTGCTAGCGCCTGGTGATTTTAATCACTAACGCCTGGTGATTTTAATCACTAACGCCTAAGACGCCGAGATTAGAAGCGGTAGTTCACGCGACCATAGTAGTAGCCACCGTTGTAATCGAACGGGCCACTCTCATAGTAGATCGCACCTAGCTCACCACGGGTACCGTCTTTCAGCTTCTGCGCCTCCTGATCGAACAGGTTGTTGGCACCGATAGAGACGGTCAGGCTATCGAGGAACTGATAGCTTAGTTCCAGATCCACTGTCACCGCAGAATCGGCCATCTCTGAGCCCCAATCCGAGGTATCGTCGGCGTGAGTCGCATAGTACTCACCGAAGTAGTTACCACGCAGCGACATGCTGAATCTGTCCCAAGACTGTGCCCAGGTCAGAGTCGCACGGTGAGCCGGAATACCATCTTCTAGACGACGCACCTTACCCTCATCTGTGGTATTTGGGTTGTACTTGTCGACGCTGGTATCCGTCCAGCCATAGGCCAAGCTGAACTTGGTATCGCCCGACAACAGCTGAGTGTCGTATGACGCCACCAGATCGATACCCTGAGTCGTGGTATCGAAGTCGTTGGTGTAATAAGTCACCGCAGAAATAAGCTCAGGGAACTCGACACCGGCGGCGCGCAGCGCGTCATAGTCTTTCGCCTCAACCTCAATCTGGCTCGACTGCGCGATGCGGCCTGTCACCTCGATATTGTAGTAATCCAGAGTCACGAAGAGGTTTTCATGCTCGAACACGGCGCCGAGGGCATAGCTGACAGATTCCTCAGGCTTAAGCACCTTACCGCCATAGAAGGCCGACAGCGGATCGGTTGGCGGCGCGATAAAGGTCTGGATCAGGTCACCGTTAACGATAGAGGTCTGAGTGTTAACCACGTTCTCCTGACCCACGGTCGGCGCACGGAAACCTGTGCTGTGTGACGCGCGGAAAGAGAGATCGTCGGTAGCCGTGAACTGAGCGGTCAGCTTGTAGTTCAGGGTGTCACCGAAGGTAGAGAAGTCCTCGTAACGCAGCGCGGCGCCAAGCAACCAGCGCTCGCCCAGATAGGCTTCCATGTCGGCATAGACGCCTATGTTGTTACGTGAGTTCTTGCCAGCAGACTCTGGGCCGAAACCCTTGAAGCCGTGAGAGCCAATGTTGAAGCCCTGGTCGGCGTATGGGCCAGCAATCCAAGAGGCTTCTTCGCCCTGAGTGATCTCGAAAGACTCTTCACGCCACTCGAAACCTGTGGCGAAGCTGATATCTTCGACGCTGCCCAGGGTGAGCATGCGCGAGAAGTCCAGGTTAACTGTGGTCTCGGCCTGCTCATAGGCACCGGTTTCAAAGTCGGTCGGTGTGTCTAAGCCCAGTGACGGGTTAAGCGAGTTCTTCAGGCTGAAGGTCGACTTATTGTTACCCATACCGGCGCTGAAATCATAGTTCCAGGCACCTAGCTCGCCTTTAACACCGGCGAAGAAAGAGGTGTCTTCCACAGTACCGGCAAACTGCGGCGTATAACCGCCCGGACGCAGCTGGTTCATGGCGAAACAGTTAGGATCGGCCAGCATTGCCTTGTAGGCATCTGTCTCTAGCACATTACCGTCGCTACCATCAGCATTCTTAGGAATTGGCACCACGGCACAGGTAGAAGGATCGCCATTGACCGCACCCACCAACAGGGTTTCACCGCCATCTAACGAGTAGACGTTGCCGCGATTGTGAGGGTTACGATAGTAGAAACCACCGACCACATCGCGCGAAGAGAGGTTACCAAAGGCATATAGGCGCGCATTGTCGTTGATGTCATAACCAGAGTTAAGGAAGAAGCTGTAGTCATCCTTGATCTCTGGATTACCCCATACCTGGGCAGGGTCTTGGACGAAGGTGTTGCCCTGCTCAATCAGGTTGGCCGCATCCGGACGCTGCATGCTGCGGCTGGTCGCATCGGCATTCTTGTATTGCAGGCTGAGGTTCACAAACCCAGCGTCTGACAGAGGGAGTCCCACGTTGGCATCGATAGTGGTAGTGGCACCGTCGCCCTCATAGTATTCGCCTTGGCCGACCGTGATAGAGCCACCTTCGGCATCATCTTTGAGCACAAAGTTCATCACACCTGCGATGGCGTCTGAACCATATTGCGCCGCCGCACCGTCACGCAGCACCTCTACTTGTTTCAGCGCCGCACTCGGAATGACCGAGATATCCGGGCCCTGAGCACCATCGTTGATGCCACCGCCCTGGAAGGCGATCACCGAGGCGCGGTGACGACGTTTGCCGTTGACCAATACCAGGGTGCTGTCTGACGGCAGACCACGTAGGTTGACCGGACGGATCAGGGTTGCCGCATCACTGATGGGCTGGGCACGAGAGTTGAAAGAAGGCACAGTGGTGACCAGCATGTCGATCATGTCGGTAGAACCATTCTTCTTCAGATCATCGCTGCTAATGATATCGATAGGTACCGGCGAATCGCCGATAGAGCGTGGCGCAGAACGTGTTCCCACCACGGCAATTTTTTCAATATTCTGAGACGCTTCTGCCTGCTGATCATCGGCAAATGCCTGTGTACTCGCTAACGACCCTGTCAATGCCAAAGAGATGGCAAAACTCAGCGCACTCACGCCGAAACCTTTATTTTTATGTGTTGTCATCATTTTTCCCGCATAGTTTTTTTTATATTTCGCCATCATTCGCGTCTTTCTCACACGAACCACCACAGGCATACCCCAGAGTGAAATGAATACATTTCATTTACACTTTTATAACAAACAAAAAATAATTGCTAATACTAATTGGTCTAATTTAGACGAGAGCAGAAGACACTAGCAGACTAAAAATCGAACAAATACGTGGCATTCACGATAAAACCCCAAAAAGATTAATCATTAAAGCTCAAACAGTTTCGATTAAAGCAAATATTCAAAAGATGCGAAAAACGTTAACCGATGATTAACATCCACCTCTAAGGAGATAGCAAAGTGGTCTGCTAAACAGGCGATCTAGCATTAGTGCCAGAGCAGCTAAGATAGATTAGCGAAATATCGTGGAAAGGCTTGATGACGCCATTCAAGAAAACGGGCTAATATAGGGGCTAAGTGAGAGGTTAGTTTAAATGTTCATTTAAAGGCTGAGCGACATTTAGTGAGTGACTTTTCTAAAGACTTATTAAGAGTCACTGTTCGAGAATGGCTCTCCACGCCTAGCATACGGACCTCATGTTCAGAGTGAGATAGCACGACAATCATTGCCAGCAAGGAGCGGCGAACATGGCTTGTAAACATCCAAGGGTCGATGATGCCCATGTGGACTTTCTACCCGAGAACAAACTGCTGCTCAACGCGGTAGGCGAAGGGATCTACGGCTTCGACCTCGAGGGCAACGCCGTCTTTATCAACCCTGCCGCCGAGCGGATGACGGGCTGGAAGGCCGAGGAGCTGCTGGGTAAGAACATCCACGACTGTCACCACCACAGCCACGCCGATGGCAGCCCCTATCCCCAGGAAGAGTGCCCCATCTACAACACGCTGCACGACGGCATTGCCCGGGAGATCAGCCATGATCTCTTCTGGCGCAAGGACGGCAGCAGCTTCCCGGTGCACTACACCTCGACCCCCGTCTACAAGAACGAGCGCCTCATAGGTGTGGTCGCGATATTTCGTGACATTAGCATTCAAAAGCAGACAGAGGCCTCCCTCAGGGAGGCACTGAAACAGGTGCAGGCCCTGTCGGAGAAGCTGGCCAACGAGAATGACTACCTGCTCACCGAGCTGGCCAGCCACCGTCAGGAGGTCAATATTTCGGGCGAGAGCGAGACGATACAGTCGCTTATCCAGCAGATAAAACTGGTGGCCAACACCAGCAGTACCGTGCTGATCAACGGCGAGAACGGCACAGGTAAGGAGTTAGTGGCCCGCAACATACATGCCCTCAGCGATCGCAGCGATCAGCCCCTGGTGAGCGTCAACTGCGCCGCCTTCTCCCCCACCCTGCTAGAGAGTGAGCTCTTCGGCCACGAGAAGGGCGCCTTCACCGGCGCCACCAGCCGCCGCAAGGGGCGATTCGAGCTGGCCCATCAGGGCACGCTATTTCTCGATGAGGTGGCCGAGCTTTCCCTCGAGGCCCAGTCTAAGCTGCTCAGGGTGATCCAGGAGCAGGAGTTCGAGCGAGTGGGCAGCAGCACTCCTATCAAGGTGGATATCCGCCTGGTGACCGCCACCCATCACGATCTGCTTAAGCGGGTAGAACAAGGGCTGTTTCGCATGGATCTCTACTATCGCCTCAATGTCTTCCCCCTGAATGTGCCACCACTCAGGGAGCGGCAGCAAGATATTCCACTATTGGTCAGCGATATCCTTCTTAACCTAAACCATAAGCTGGGCAAGAAGATCAAAGGGGTCAGCAAGCAAGGCATGCAGCACCTGATGGCCTATCACTGGCCCGGCAACGTGCGTGAGCTGCAGAACGTTATCGAGCGTCAGACCATTCTCTGTCACGGTCAGATCCTGCAGATCCCGGCGCTACAGGCCGAGCCGCAGCCTCAGGACAAGGGGGAGTTTCAGACCCTGCAGCAGGTCGAGGCCGCCCATATCCGCCGCACCCTCAAACGGCTCAACTGGCGTATCTCGGGCCCCAACGGCGCCGCCAACCTGCTCGGGCTGCCCGCCAGCACCCTGAGATCCCGCATGCTCAAGCTGGGGATCAAGCGTCCGGCCTAAAGTATCTTGAGTGATCTCTTGCAAATTAGCGATATTTCGCCAAAGCACGATATATCGCTAATTACAAATAGAGCAGATGAATTAAACCCTATTAGTTTCAAACACTTATTAAGCAACAAAACTTGGTTCCCAACTTGCATTGGCTGTCGGCAATTCCCCTAGCAAGAGTTTGGAAAGCCAATGAGTCAAGATCTCAGCAATACAGAGAACCCAATCGCCACCAAGGCCGCCCTGGGCCAGGCCATCCCCGTGACCAATCTGCCGGTGCAGCGCGGTAAGATACACATAAAAGAACAGAAGGGGCGCTTTCAGCGCCTGCGCACCGGCCTCAACAGCCTGCTTATCCTCTTCTTCTTCCTGTTGCCCTTCATCCCCTATCAGGGACGCCAGGCGATCCTCTTGGATGTGGAGCGCCAGGAGTTTCACTTCTTCAACCTGACCCTGTGGCCGCAGGATTTCACCCTGCTGGCCTGGCTATTTATCATCGCCGCCTTCGCCCTCTTCTTCGTCACCGTCTTCTGGGGGCGTGTCTGGTGTGGCTACCTCTGCCCTCAGACCAGCTGGAGCTTCGCCTTCGTCTGGATAGAGCGGCAGATAGAGGGCAACAGCAACAAGCGTCACGCCCTGGATAAGGCTCCCTGGAGTCTTGAGAAGGTGCTTAAACGCGGCGCCAAGCATCTGGCCTGGGCACTTGCGGGGCTGATCACCGGCTGTGGTTTCATCGCCTACTTCATCCCGGCCAGCGAGCTCTATCCACAGATCTTTACCCTAAGCGCCAGTTTCTGGGTTACCGCCTGGGTCTGGTTCTTCGCCCTGTGCACCTACCTCAACGCGGGCTGGATGCGCGAACAGATGTGCCTGCACTGCTGCCCCTATGCCCGCTTCCAGTCGGCCATGTTCGATGCCAATACCCTGACCGTCTCCTATGACGCCGCCCGCGGCGAGTCTCGCGGGCCGCGAAAACGCAAACAGGCAACCGATCTCGGCGACTGCGTCGACTGTAATCTGTGTGTCGATGTCTGCCCCACTGGGATAGATATTCGTAACGGCCTGCAATATGAGTGCATCAACTGCGGCGCCTGTGTCGATGCCTGCGACCAGACCATGGATAAGTTTGGCTATGACAAGGGCTTGATCCGTTACGCCAGCGAAAACGAGCTGCAGAAGAAGGAAGTGAAACGCTTTACCTCCTTCAAGTTTGTCGGCTATGGCATCGCGGTGATCATCATGCTCAGCGTGTTCGCCCTGGATCTCTATCGCCACCAGAGCATAGATCTCAACGTTATCCGTGACCGCCAGAGCCTCTACCGCGAGGTGGGTGACGGCCGCATCGAAAACAGCTACACCCTGAAGATCCGCAACAAGACCCAGGAAGATCACCAGTACCTAATCAGCCTAAAGGACACAGGCAACCACGGCTTCGCCAAGGAGACCTCACAGCAGGTGCTGATCAAGGCCGGTGAGCAGCTGAGCTATCCGGTAACGGTTTTCGAGCAGAAACAGGCGGACTTTGTCGGCGCTAAGCTGCAGAAACAGACCATCGCCTTTACGGTCACCAACCTGAGTAACCCCAAGGAGAAGGTCTCCCAGGCCAGTCCCTTCTTTAGCCTGAGCGCCTTCTAAGGACTCGAGTGTGCCTCGGTGGTGTTACTGGCCACCGGGGCCGACACTTATATGCACGTTTACCCAATCGCTTTCACGCCTCACTCTTAATCCCTCTCCCAATACCCGATAATGACGGCTCCATCAGGTCAGACCAGAACGGTTTTGTCACGCTATAAAAATAGCGATATTAAACATACAGATAAGGGTTAAACGATTGTTTTGTTTTAGGCGGGCAGAGGTTGACCTTAGGCGCGTTTTAGCACAGTCTAAACACCTGTTTGATTTTTAGCTGCGCCCAAGAATACCGACAATAATAAGCAAAGGAGACGCGTCCATGGCCTATGACTCACATGCCCATGTAGATCTGCAAAAATATGCATCACTGATCGATCTGATCGAAACGGCCGCCGAGCGCTATGGCGACAAGACAGCCTATGTGTGTCTGGGCAAGGCCAACAGTTTTGCCGATATTGAACGCGACTCCCGCTACTTTGCCGCCTACCTACAGCAACATACCCGGCTTGAGGTGGGCGATAAGGTCGCCATCCAGCTGCCCAACATCACCCAGTTTGTTATCGCCGCCTATGGCGCGCTCAGGGCCGGCATGATACTGGTCAACACTAACCCCTTGTATACCCAGCGAGAACTGATCCACCAATACAGAGACTCGGATGCCAAGGCCTTGGTGGTACTAAGCGATCTGCTGACAACCCTGGAAGCTGTGATCCCCGAGACCCAGATAGAGACGGTAATTTCTACCCACCCGCTGGATCTGATAGCCCCCCAAGCAGAGGCCGATAGCCAGCTCGCCCACATAGGCTTTAACCAGGTATTGGCTCTGGGCAGCCTGGTCGAGTATCGCCCGGTAGAGGTCGCGCAGCAGAGCCTGGCGGCGCTGCAATACACGGGCGGCACTACGGGCCTATCCAAGGGCGCCATGCTGAGTCACAGCAACCTGCTGGCCAATATGCTGCAGGTGCAGTCGCGCCTGGCCAGTAAATTTGTCGAGGGCGAGGAGATCTTTATCGCGCCTCTGCCCATCTACCATATCTATGCCTTCATGGTGAACTTCGTCTACTTCGAGCAGGGCGGATGCAGCGTACTCATTCCCAACCCGAGAGATATCAGCGCGCTGATTCAGACCATGTCCCAGCATCCCTTCACCGGCTTTGCTGGCCTCAACACCCTGTTTGTCGGTCTGTGCCATCAGCAGTCCTTTCAGGCGCTGGACTTTAGTCACCTCAAAATCACCATCTCTGGTGGCACGGCGCTCACTCAGGCGGCAGCCAGCATCTGGCAATCCACCACGGGCTGCACCATCTCAGAAGGTTATGGCCTGTCGGAAACCTCGCCCGTGGTCTCCCTTAACGCGCCGGGACTCGAGTGTCTTGGCACCATAGGTCGCCCGGTGATCGATACTCAGGTGAAGATCCTCGACGCCAACGAGCAGGAGGTGCCCCAGGGTGAGATAGGCGAGCTGGCGGTCAAGGGCCCCCAGGTGATGAGCGGCTACTGGCAGAAGCCAGAGGAGACCGCCAAGGTGATGACCAACGATGGTTTCTTCAAGACCGGGGATATCGCCCTGGCCACAGAAGATGGCATGCACAAGATAGTGGATCGCAAGAAGGATATGATCATCGTCTCCGGCTTCAACGTCTATCCTAACGAGGTGGAAGATGTGCTGGCCGCCCATGAGAGCGTGCTGGAATGCGCCGTAATTGGCGTCGACGACAGCCGTAGCGGCGAGGCCGTCAAGGCCGCCATAGTGCTGCGAGCACCTGAGCTGGCAAACGATGCCACTAAGCAGGCCCTGCTCGAACATTGCCGCGCTCAGTTAGCCGCCTACAAGCTCCCCAAGATAATCGAGTTCATGGCCGCACTGCCCAAGTCGACCGTGGGTAAAATCCTGCGTCGAGAGTTGAGGAAGTAATCAGCTAAATCAACTAATTTGAGCCTCAAAAGCCATAAACAGGGCGCCTACTCGGACGCCCTTTTTTATTCTCACATTTATTCGCTCTGAGTTGGATAAATAGCTCTATTTCGCCCAGCTATCTATCGCTCTCAGCTAACTATTGGCCCAGCTATCTATTACTGCCATATGAGCGCCTGGGTATCGAACCCCAGCTTCTCGGCCTGGGTGATAAAGGCTTGCCTTACCGACTCATCGACCTCGGGCGAGCGCGCCAGCAGCCAGAGATAATCGCGGTTATAGCTGGTTACGAAGGCGTACTGATAATCCGCATCCAGACGGTAGATCACATAGGCGCCATAGAAGGGACCGAAGAAGGAGACCTTGAGGTGGCCAATATCGGGCGTCTGGACAAAGTAGGCCTTGCCCTCGGCGCTCTTCCAGCTTTGTGATTGCGCATCGAAGCCACGATTGACTACGCTCACGCCGCCATCGCCCCGCAGTTGATACTCGGCGGTCACCTGGCTCAGGCCGCGCTCGAAGCCATGATCCAAACGGGCGATCTCATGCCAGGTGCCCAGGTATTTAGAGAGTTCGAATCCCTCTATCGGCGCTATTCCCTTGGGCGCGCTGGTGCAGGCCGTTAGCAGGGTTAACAGACAAACAAGACAAAAGGTGACAGGCCATCTCATCGCGATACTCCACTCATTGAGGTGTATTGGAAAATCAATTCGTTAAACCAATTCTTTAAATCAATTCGTTAAATCAGTACGCAGGGATCTCGCCTGAGGTTCACAAGCACTAACGCTCTCATGCAATAAAGCTCTCCTGTGATAATGCTCTCCTGTGATAATGCTCTCCTGTGATAAAGCCCGCCTCCCTATCTCACTTTATTTAGGCCATCAAGGCCTGAACGCCCTAAGCGTTAGCTCACTCACAAAGTACAAATTTTAACCAGCTAGTCACCATTTTTTGTGCCAGTGCCCCTTAGAATCAATAAAACCATTAGAAAAAACTCATTAAAAGGTTTACTCAAGATGCGACCCTTAACTCACCCCTTAACTTTTTTACCCTTCCCCCTCCTTGGCCTTATGCTCAGCGGCTGCGGCGGCTCCGATGACACCAGTCCACCAGAGCCTCTCGCCACAGGTACAGTAAGTATCGCCCTGTCCGATTCTCCAATGAGTCAGGTCAGCCGGGTCGAGCTGGTGCTCGATAAACTGGTGATGACAGATGCTCATGGTCAGCTGCACACTCAGGATATGGCTCAGCACAGATTTAACCTACTGGAGTACCAAGGCATGGACAGCCACAGGGTGATCGATGGTCTGGAACTCCCCGCAGGTCAGTATCACGACGTACATTTCACCCTGGTCAATGGCGATCAGGCCCAGGGCTGCCTCATCGAAAACGGCCAGGGCCAGCACCCGCTGATGATACAAGATGGCCGCCTCCCCATGACAAACTTCACCCTGGGCGAACATCAGCACCTTAACCTGACCATGGAGATCGATCTCTATCAGGCCATGCACCTCTTAGACGGTCATTATCAGCTGTCTCATCACGGCATCTACTCCATCGACGACGACACCATGGGCCACATCTTCGGCGAGATGGACCCTCAATGGATCGCCGATTGTGAGACTCAATACGCAGCGAGCGCCCCCGAGGGCGGCCAGTTCTATCACATGGCCTATCTCTACCCGAGTGAGGTGACCAGCCTGGCGCAGATGGGCGATATAGCGCAGAGCCGCGACGACGGCCTCTTCTCGCCGGTGGCCATCTCCCCCATACGCCAAGACATCAATGGCAACTGGTTCTTTGCCATGGGCCATCTGCCTGCCGGCAACTACCGGGTGGGCTACACCTGCCTCGGCCACCTTGATGACCCAGCCCAAAACGATATGACTCAGGGCGCATTTAAGCTGTTTGAAGATGGCGGTGAGATCGGTGTCGAAGATGGCGGCAGAGAAACCCGCCATCAGTGCGGTGCTGGCCACGGCGGCCACAGAGGCTAGCTCATTTTAGGTATTAAAAAGGGCAGATAAATCCTGTCTGCCCTTATCTCACTCTCCTATCCTTTAGGCCTCTTCCGTGAGTAGCTGCAGGCTGGCGAACTCGCGGTAGAGGCTGTTGCTCTGCATCAGCTCGCCATGGGTACCGCTGGCGATCAGCTCCCCCTTATCCATCACCAGTATACGGTCGGCATTGAGCACGGTTGCCAGGCGATGGGCGATGATCAGTGTGGTGCGCCCCTGCATCAGTACATCCAGCGCCTGCTTCACCTTCTGCTCGCTGACCGCATCCAGGGCACTGGTGGCCTCATCCAGCAGCAATACCGGCCTATCGGCCAATATCGCCCGCGCGATGGCGATACGCTGCTTCTGCCCGCCAGATAGACGCACACCGCGTTCACCCAAATAGGTCTGATAGCCCTCGCTAAAATCAGCAATAAATTCATCGGCGCGAGCGGCGACGCAGGCGGCCTGCACCTCCTCCAGACTGGCACCTGGGCGACCGTAACGCACATTTTCCAGCACGCTAGTGGCGAAGATCACCGACTCCTGGGGCACTAGGGCATATTGCTGGCGCAGATCCTGTGGTCGCAGGCTGGCGATGTCAATACCGTCCAGGGCGATCACCCCGCTGTCCAGCACATAGAAGCGCTGCAACAGCTCAAACAGGGTACTCTTACCGGCGCCGCTCGCCCCCACCAGGGCCACCCGCTCGCCGGGAGAGATATGCAGGCTCAGGCCGCGGATCACCTCGACGCCAACCTGCGCTTCCATCTCCTCAGCACTATCGGCACTGGCCTGAACAGGATAGCTGAAACGCACCTGCTCTAGGCTCAACTCGCCGCGCACCTTTGCTGGCAAGCTGACTGGTTTTGGCGCCAGAGGAATATCGATAGGCGTCTCCACCAGCTCGATAAGCCGCTCCGTCGCACCGGCGGCGCGCTGGATCTCGCCGATCACCTCGCTGATGGTCGCCACGGCGCCCGCCACCATCACGGCATAGAACATGAAGGCGGAGAGCTCGCCCGGAGTGATCGCCTCGCTCATCACATCCTTGGCACCCACCCAGGTAATTAACGCGATGGCGAGTATGCTGAGAAACATCACCAGGGAGATGAGTATCGCGCGATACTTGATGCGCCCCCTAGCCGCCTCCATCACGGCCTCGACCCGCTCGGAAAACAGCTGTCTGTCGCGGTCTTCATGGCAATAGGCCTGCACAGTGTGGATCTCGTGCAGCGACTCATCCACATAGGCCCCCAGGTCACCCACCCTGTCTTGGCTTTTACGCGACAGCTCGCGCACCTTGCGACCGAAGAAGAAGATAGGCCCCAGCACCAGAGGCACGGCGAGCAGCACCAGAGCGGTGAGTTTAAGGCTGGTGATCGCCATCATCACCAGGCCGCCCACTACCGTGACGCTGGCGCGCAGCGCCATGGAGAGGCTGGAGCCCACCACAGATTGCAACAGGGTGGCGTCGGCGGTGAAGCGGGAGATCACCTCGCCGGTGCGCAGCCTGGCGTAGAAACCGGGCGACAGCTTAAGCAGATGGTCATAGACCTTGAGGCGGATATCGGCGCTTACCCGCTCCCCAAGCCAAGTCATCAGGTAGAAGCGACAGAAGATGGCGGAGCTGCTCAGCGCGGTGATGCCAATCACCAGCAGGATGATCTCGTTGAGCCGCTCGCCATTTTCCCGTAGGAAGCCCTCATCCACCATGAGGCGCACCCCCTGCCCCAAAGATAACCAGGCCAGCGAGCCGATAAACAGAAACACTATGGCGGCGATCACCTTGCCGCGATAGGGACGCAGGAAACCGCCTATCCAGGGCAATACGGCTTGCTTAGCTCCTGGTCGCTTAGGTTGCGGTGCGGACTGCTTAGGGCTGGAAGCTGCGTCATGAGAGGCAGTCGGTGAGAGAGGTTGAGACAAGCTAGCATTCCTTTTCGGCAGCGGTATTAGGCTTGGCTAACAGAATAACAAAACCCGCCGGGAAAAGCGGGTTTTGTTTGTTTGCAGAGATTAATCGGTGGGGATCTGACTAGAACCAGGTCAAACCGATACTGATCACTATGCCAGTGATGATCAGCTGCATCAGGCAGAAGCCCATGATATCCCGCGCCTTAAGCCCAGCAATAGCCAGCACGGGCAGTGCCCAGAAGGGCTGGATCAGATTGGTCCAGGCATCGCCCCAGGCAACCGCCATGGCGACCCTTGCTACATCGGCGCCCAGCGCCTCGGCGGCGGGCAACATGATAGGTGCCTGCACAGCCCATTGGCCACCACCGGACGGCACGAAGATGTTGACGATACCGGCACTGATAAAGCTCCAGAACGGCAGGCTGTCGGCACTGGCGATGGCCACGAACCCCGACGAGATACTCTGAGCCAGACCCGACTGCACCATGAGCGCCATGATCCCCGCATAGAAGGGGAACTGGATCACTATGCCGGCGCCGCCCTTGATCGCCTCATTCAGGCTGGTCAGCAGGCTGCGAGGCGTCTGATGCAGGATGATGGCGAGAAACAGAAACAGGTAGTTAACGATATTCAGGTTGAGCTTACCGCCGGCAGCGAAGAAGTATTGTCCCAGGTAAACCAGGCCAGCCCCACCCACGGCCCAGGCCAGCAGGCGGCTATTTTCCAGATAATCAGCCGGACGGGTGATCGCCTCGGTCTCGACCTCGGGCTCTGCGAGCTTGTCCCTGTCGACATAGATGCTCTCATCAGCGCTTGGCAACATGAAGCGGTTAACCAGGGGAATCAGCACGAACAGAACAGCCACCAGCGCCAGGTTAAAGCCGGCGAATATGGTATTGTCTGTGGCTATGATGCCTATCTTGTCCTCGGCGAAATGCCCCTTGGTGGCTATGGTCAGGGGGATGGAACCGGCGAGGCCGCCATGCCAGACCACGAACCCCGAATAGGCACTGGCCACCAGCAGGCGATAATCCACCTTCACCTGACGCGCCAGCGCCTTGGCGAACAGGGCGCCGACCACCAGGCCGAAGCCCCAGTTGATCCAGCTGGCAAGCAGTGACACCAGAGTCACTAGTATGATCGCCTGGGGCGCACTCTTGGCCAGGGCGGCGATACTATCTAGCAGGCGTTTAATGGGCGGCGAGCTGGCCAGCATGTAACCGGCCACCAGCACCAGCAACATCTGCATCGAGAAACTGAGCAGTGCCCAGAAGCCTTGGCCCCAGTAGGTCACCAGTTGCAGCGGGCTCTGTTGCTCCACCATCATGGCGGCGACAAACACCAGCAGAGTGAGGAGTAAGACGAAAATATAGGGGTCGGGCAGATAGCGGTCGACCAACTTGACCAGAGGTTTTGCGGCCTTATTAAGCATGATCTTGTCCTTGATAGCAGGGTATTATTATTGATTGAATTTGCCACAGACAGGTTAAGCGATATCTTAACAAAATCATACTCATACTATGGTATAGGGGCAGAGGCCGTACCAGAGGCCAAGCCTGTGTCACCCTATGGCGCGACTCATGTTATAGTGAGGCCAACACTCACCAGCTTAAGACCTTATGGCGCAGCAAATCTCCAACGAAACCAAAGATGAGGCGATGAAAATTGCCAAGGCCACCCAGAAACCGGGGCAAACCAAGGAGCAGACCAAGCTTATCGCTCAGGGGATAGAAAAGGGGATTGCCGAATACAAGAAGCGCCAGAAGAGCAAGGCCAGAGACAGGGACAAGCAGCGCAAGCAGGTCCTCAAGGAGAAGCAGCGTCAATCCATAGAGCCAATGGATGACGGATTCCAGGCCGCGCCAAAAGCCAGCAAGCTGCCCTGGCTACTGCTGGCCCTGAGTTGGCTTGGCTTCATCGGCCTCTACCTACTGAATCACTAGTTTCATCAATCCAGTAGGTCTCAGCGCTCAATCATGCTTCAACGATTGGCCTATTGTCTCGATATTTTTGGCCACCCAGACCTTGTCGATAGGCCCCCAGTCGCTGAGGCGATAATACCCGGCATTGTGGCGCTCGCCATCTTGCACAAAAGTACAGCTGATACCGATATCGCCCATGGCGGCGATGGCATCTTGCAGGGTGCGCCTCGGCATGGTGGTGGCCTTGTTCAGCGACAACAGATTGTGCTGCTCACTATCGATCAGATGGGCCAGATAGAGCTTTCTCAGGAAGGCGATTTTTTGCTTAGATAACTCGGCGCTCAAGGCATCCTCTCTCAACATGGTTTTTATTATCTTGTAACATAAAACAAGCATCACAAACAGGTGCAAATGGCTGACAACCAAAGGAAAGATGTTATAGTCAGCCAATAGCCAACTTTCGCAGGATAACAAATGGAAGATGTGACTCCTCAAACTTCGGCATCAATGCAGGCCAGGCGTCGGCTGGAGCAGCCAGACTGGATCGCCATAGATGAAGTGCCACTGACACCACTGGAACAGGCCTATCTGCATCAGGTGCAGATAGAAAATCTGCTGATCTTCACGCCGCTGCTGATCATTGCGCCCCTGGCCGCGATACTGCTCAACCTGCCGGGCAGCCTGATCATCGCCCTGGTGACGGGCCTGCTTATCCTGGCTGGCATCGTCAGCTATTGCCGCTATCGCTATGCCCTCTCTATCGCCTACGGCGCATTCGATCACGAGTTCATCATGCAGAAGGGATTGATTTGGCATAAGAAGATCGCCCTGCCCTATACCCGCCTGCAGCATGTCAGCCTGTCTCAGGGACCACTGGAGCGCTATTTTCATCAGCACACCCTAAAGTGCTTCAGCGCGGGTAGCGGCAGCGCCGAGATCAGCCTTCCAGGCTTGGGGGACGACACGGCCGAGCCACTGCGTAAGCATCTGCTGGCCAAAGCCTCCCAGAAACAGGCCTCCCAAAAACAGGCATCGCAGAAGCAAGCCCCCGACGGGCGCGAGGATTAAGCCATGAGTACACGCTTCGCCCAGTGGGCGAGCCTGTCTCCCTGGTCGATCGTCAGCTTCAGTGTCGGCAGCCTACGTCAGCTACTCACCAATGGTTACGCGCTAATCCCCCTGGTCTACACCGGCTGGCAGCGGGGATTCAACTCCCCCTGGCTGCTGCTGGTCGCCGCGGGTCTGGTCCTGGTCATCCTGACCTACGCCAGCCTGCAATGGGCCAAGTATCGCTATCGACTCAGCGACGCCAAGCTGGGGATCCGCCAGGGACTGGTGTTTAAACGCGCCCAGGAGATCCCGCTGAACAAGATCCAAAATGTGCGGCTGGAGCAGCCCCTCTACTTCCGACCGCTCGGCCTCTACAGCCTGGTGGTGGAAACGGCCGGCTCCAAGCAAGATGAGGCGGTGCTGGCCGCGGTCAACTATCGCCAGGCCATGCAACTCAAGAAACACCTGTTTGGCTCCCAGCCCAAACAGGCAAGTTCTGAAGCTATGCCTGCCGATGGCGAGACCATGGCGCCTGCCAGTGAGCCACAGCAGGCGGGCATGACGGCCACTCCGGCAAGCGCGCAATCCCGGCGTCAGGGCGAAGGCCTAGTGGTGGCCAAAGATCTTAAAGATCTGCTGATCTTCGGCTTCTATCAGAACAACCTCATCTGGCTCTCGATAATCTCTGGCTCCATCATAGGCCAGGTCGACTGGGAATCCCTGGGACAAACCAGCATGGTGCAGGGAGCTTGGCACTGGTATCAGACCAATATCGCCACAGGACTTGTCTATCAGATCCTGGCGGTAGCAGCCGCGCTAATACTCCTCTACCTGCTGCTCGCGCTTATCTCCATCGTCTCGGCCGTGCTCAAGTATTACCCCTATCGCCTCAGCCTGCGCCAGGGCACACTGCATCGAACCGGCGGCATACTGGCAAAGCAGCAAGACGCGCTGCGCCTGCACAGGGTGCAGCTGGTTAGATTCGAGCAGCCCGTCATCGGCCGGCTTATCGGGCGCTGGACGGTACATTTCGAGCAAGTAAAAGGTAATGAGGTGGAGCAGCTCGCCAAGCGCCACCTGCTGATCCCCAGCATGAGTCGTAAAGATATCCCTCAGGCCTTCGGCCGATTCGATACCCTGGCGGCCAAGGCCAATAGCCTGCCCACCAGTTATCAGGGAATAAACAGCGGCTGGCTTTGGCGCCGCGCCATCCCGCTGGCACTGCTTCCCGTGGTGATGACCCTTATCCTTGGCCTCAACCCCTTTACCGAACTGGTCGCCGGCTTCACCCTGGTGGCGCTTGTTGGCCTCTATCTCAACTATCGTCAATGGGGCTATCGCCTGGAGGGGGATGACTGCTGGATCCATACGGGTGTGCTGGGGCAGACCTGGCGACTGGTTCCCCTGAGTAAGACCCAGGATGTCTGTATCTCACAGACGCCGGGGCAGCGGCGTAACGCCTTAGCCACCTTGCACTTAGGCCTGGCATCAGGCCCCCTGGTGATCCCCTATATTCCCCTCGAAGAGGCTAGATTGATTGCCGAAACCGCGTTAAGTTTGACCAGAGAAGATCCGAAAAACTGGATATAGCTAAAACTGGATATAACATAACTGGCTATAAGGCAGGAAAGAAGGAGCAGAGATGAACAGGATAGCCCACACGCCAGACGACATCATTCGCTTCTGGTTCGAGGAGATTGAACCTAAAGCTTGGTTTGTCAAAGACCTCGCCTTCGACAAGGTGCTCCAGACCCGCTTCGGCGAGCTGCTCACCCAGGCCAAACAGGGCGAACTCTACCACTGGCGCACCACGCCACAGGGGCGCCTAGCCGAGATTATCGTGCTGGACCAGTTTAGCCGTAACATCTACCGGGATACGCCAGAGGCCTTCGCCGCCGATCCCATGGCGCTAACCCTGGCCCAGGAAGCTGTGGCCGCCGGCATCGACAAGGCGCTGCAACCTAAACAGGTGCCCTTTCTCTACATGCCCTATATGCACAGCGAGTCGCAGGCGATCCACGAGGTCGCCCTTATCCTGTTTAATCGAGAGGGTGCCGAAAACAACCTGGCGTTTGAGCAGCGCCACAAGGCGATTATCGACCGATTCGGCCGCTATCCCCATCGCAACGCCATCTTGGGGCGCGAGTCCACCCAAGAGGAGCTGGCGTTTCTCGCCGAGCCTGGCTCAAATTTCTAACTTATCCAACGAGTCATTCCCCATTCGGGCGTAAGGAGTACCCATGGAGATCACCCTCACCCACGGCCTGTTACTGGTCGTCACCGGCTTTCTGGCTGGCATCATCAATACTCTGGCCGGCGGCGGCTCCAACCTCACCCTGCCCGCACTCATGGTGATGGGCATGCCCGCCGAGGTCGCCAACGCTACCAACCGGGTCGGGGTCACGGTGCAATCGATCACCGCCCTGTTAGGCTTTCACAAGCATGGCAAGCTAGATACCCAGGACAAGGGGCCGATACTGCTGCCCACCATACTCGGCGGCTTCATAGGTGCAGGCCTGGCCGCCTACGCCCCCAGCGCATTGATTAAACCCCTGCTGCTGGGCACCATGCTGCTGATGGCGCTCATCATCTTGGTGCGCCCCGCCATCATAGCGCCCGAGCTGGGCACGCCGGTCAACCGGGTCAAAGACACGCCCAGCTCCTGGTTCTGGCTGACCCTAGCCGGGATCTATGGCGGCTTCGTGCAGGCGGGGGTAGGCTTTGTCTTACTGGCGGCCCTAGCGGGTAGCCTGAGATATGATCTGGTGAGGGCCAACGCCCTCAAGGTGTTCTGTACCCTGTTCTTCACCCTGGCTTCCCTGCTGGTCTTCATCAAGGAAGATCTGATCCTCTGGCTGCCTGGGCTCATCCTGGCAGCAGGCACCATGGTGGGCGCCCATCTGGCGGTCAAGCTGGCGATCAAGGTTAGCCCCAAGGTACTCAAGTGGTTTCTGTTTTTGATGACACTCTGCGGCAGCGTCGCCGCTATGCTTAGCGATTAAATCGGGGCGGGAAAGCTAGGATCACTCTAGCCAGTCAATCATGAAGCTGATGGCGCCGGCGTTATCGCAGCGCCATACCCTCACCCGCACCGAGGGTTTGAGCACGCTGGGAGAGACCTCCAGCCGTTTCCAGTCCGGCAGGGTAAACAGCCCGCCATTGAGCCGCATCTGCTCAAGCGCGTAGGCGATATCCAGGCGCTCCAAGGTACCGTCTACGGTGCGAATACCAAAGGCTATCTGGGTCTCGCTCCTGTGATAGTTAAAGACTTCTCCCTGCCATGAGGTCAGTTGGTCACGGCCACAGGGCACGAAGTCGGGGGCACGCAGTCGCTCCGCCAAACAAGGGCTCCCCCACAAACAAAGGCCTATGGCGAGACACCATAGGCCCTGTTTCAACAGTGAATTTTCCATGAGACTAGTTGGACGGCCAGCGATAGGCACCGCTTAAGGTATCGGCGCGCTCGGACTGGCCCTGAGTGAACTCGACCATACAGCTATCGTCTGTGTAGTCCATGAAGTTGTAGATGGGGTCGTCCCCAGTGTCACGTCTACAGGTGTCACGTCCCGAGGGACAACCATAGGCCGCCGAACGCTCGGCCGGGGTATCGGAAACCTGGTCACCGCCATTACAGCCACCTTGGAAGGTATGATACAGACCCAGCCAGTGGCCGACCTCATGGGTCGCGGTATCGCCTTCGTTATAGGGCGAAGCCGCGCCGCCCGGCAGCGATTGATTGAGGATCACCACGCCATCGTCGCTAGGATTGCTGGCATAGTCTGTGGGGAAGGTCGCCCAGCCCAGTAGGCCACCACCTGGATTAGAGACATAGATGTTGAGGATATCGGCGCCGCCTTGGCGAAGGGATTGTTTCATCGCACGCTCGGCGCTGGTGCCCGGCCCCGCGGTGTACCAGGCATCGTTTTCTGTTTTTGTTGTCCCCATCAAGGTGAAGCTGAACTTGGTATCGAAGCCGCTGCCGCCACCTGCACCGGCGAAGGCATCATTAAGTACATTCATCTGCTCCGCAACCAGACCTGACACATCGCCGTCGCCGCTACTGCTCAGGATCAGGTGGACATAGACGGGAATATTATAACCCACGGCCGTGTAGTTACCGCCTGTGCCGCCATCACCACCGCCGCCACCGCCGCCGTTGCCATTACCCACACCGCTCGGCTTCTTGAGGGCCTTGAGGTGTTCATTCAACATCTTTACCTCGAGATCCGAGGGGGTACGGGTGCCGCAACGCAGGAAGGCGGCGTTACTGTTGGCATGGTCGAAGGCCGGGGTCGAACTCGTCTTAGCCTGCTCTTGACCAGCAACAGCTTGACCCGCGAAGGCCAGTGCGCTTGCCGTCAGCAGCAAGCCAGATACTCCAATTACGCTTTTTCTCATGGGTGCCTCACCTTAAAAATCTGATCCAGTTCACACCACTGAGTATAGAAAAAGCCGACGAACTTGCTAATGCAAAGGCCGAAGCGGCCGCCAGGCATGAAAAATCAGTCTTTTTCTTTACATTCGACACAAAAGTAAATGATAACCATTCCCATTTAAAATCCCGCTTTTTTTGTATATCCTTTGTTGCGTAAATTTGGTTGGCGTGCCAAGTCCCCAGCGGTCTTGCACCGCTCCTCACTATTCCTCTTTTGCTAAGATGACGACAGATCATGAAACTTAAGCCTATTTCGCTCGCTATCTTCTGCGCCCTGAGCATGGCGACTATGCCAGGCCACGCAGAGAATCAAACTGCTCAACTAGACAATGACAGCCAACAGGACGACCAGAATATCGAGAAGATCGAGGTTCGTGGCCGCTATGTGCAGGGCTACAATGCCCACTCGGTGGGCGGCGCCTCGCGCCTGGACTTGGCCATCATAGATATTCCACAGTCGGTGTCTGTGATCACAGATGCTCAGCTGGACGACTTCCAGCTCAACGACATCAACAGCGCCCTGGACAGCGCCACCGGCATCAATGTCGAGCGCATCGAGACGGACCGCACCTACTACACGGCCCGCGGCTTCGACATCACCAACTTCCAGATCGACGGGGTCGGCCTGCCATTAACCTCGGGCAACAACCATGCCGACGAAGACACCGCCATCTATGATCGTATCGAGGTGATCCGCGGCGCCAACGGCCTGATGACAGGTGTGGGTAATCCCTCGGCCACGGTCAACTTTATTCGTAAGCGTCCGACCTCAGACAATCAACTCAAGCTGCAGGCCAGCTACGGTAGCTTCAACAACGCCAGAGTCGAGGCCGATGCCAGTGGCCGCCTCAACGACACCTTTGCCGCCCGCGTGGTGGCGGTGAAACAGCAGAAAGACTCCTACCTCGACCGCTACGAGACTGACAAGAGCGTGCTCTACGCCTTCATTGAGGCCAACCTGAGTGACGACACCAGCCTGTCGGTCAGCCACAGCTACATCAACAACGATGCCACCGGCAACAACTGGGGCGCCCTGCCGCTCTACTACACAGACGGCAGCCCAACCAACTACGACAGATCCACCAACACCTCGGCCAACTGGTCGAACTGGCAGGTGATCAAGAACAACACAGTGGTGGAGCTGAGCCACTACTTCGCCGATGACTGGCGCCTGCGTGCCACCTACTCCCACAAGAGCACGGATGAAGATACCGAGCTCTTCTACGTCTACGGCACACCCGACAGAGAGACGGGCCTTGGCCTTACAGGCTATGGCAGCGAATACGATCTGGATGAGAGCCATGATCTGGTGGATCTCTATGTCGACGGCGAGTTCAGCCTGTTTGGCCGCGACCATCAACTGGTGGCCGGGGTGAACTATGCCAAGGTGGACTATATCGACACCTCGCTATACGACTACACCACAGGCAACGGCTTCCCGGCCATGCCGGATCTCAACGACTGGGATGGCAACACGCCAAAGCCAGTGTTTGCCGACAGCCCACGAGGCAGCGACGTCAGCGCCAAGCAGCAGGCCGCCTACTTCACGGGTCGTTTTAACCTGTTCGACGGTTTCCACTTCATCGCCGGCGGCCGCTTCAACAAGTGGCAGGCCGAAGGGGTCTCCTACGACAAGGTGCAAGACGTGGAAGACAGCCAGTTTATTCCATATCTGGGCGCCGTCTATCGCATCACCCCTGAGCTTGTGGCCTACGCCAGCTATACCGAGACCTTCAAGTCGCAAACCGAGATGGATATCGACGACAACCTGCTGGCCCCCGTGACGGGTGAGAGCAAGGAGATAGGCTTCAAGAGCGAGCTGTTCGACGGCCGCCTGATCGCCAGCCTGGCCTACTTCGACATTCAGCAAGTCAACCTGGCGGTGCCCGATCCTCGCACCGCCGATCTGCCGCCGACCGACCAGCGCTACATAGGCGCCGATGGCATCAACAGCAAGGGGTATGAGTTTGAGGTAGCCGGTGAGGTGTTCGACGGCCTCAATCTGAGCCTGGGCTTCACCGACTTCGACATCGATGGCAATGACGACAATGCCAAGATAGTCGCCGCCTACACCCCGAGTCGCCTGCTGAAGTTTGCCGCCACTTATGACGTGGCCGCCATCGAAGGCCTCTCTGTGGGGATGAACATGCGCTGGCAGGATGATATCTATCGCGATCAGGGCGTGGTCGGCGACGGCTTTGCCAATGCGGGCGAGGCGATCATCACCCGCCAGGACGCCTATGCCATCGTCGATCTCATGGCCCGCTATCAGTTTAATGACAACCTGCAGCTGAGCCTCAATGCCAACAATGTGACCGACGAGAAATACCTCAACAGTCTCTATTGGGCCCAGGCCTTCTACGGCGCCCCGGCGAACTACAGCGCCACCATTACCTGGAAGCTCTAGGCTTGCACTGAATGCTAACAGACATTAAAAAGGGCATATCGCCGACGCGATATGCCCTTTCTTTTTTGTCTCAATTATTTGTCTCATCCTAAGCAAAGGCTTGAAAGGCTAGGCTTGAAGGCCAACGCTAAAAGCGAGCATCGCGATTAAACCAGCTCGGCCAACATCTCGTCTGAGTAAGTCACCAGCGGCTGTCTGTCGCGCACCCTGACCACATAGTCTGGGTTAGCGATGAAGGGGCGACCAATCGCCAGCAGGTCGAAGCGGCCATCTGCGATGGCCTGGGCCCCCGTCTCGGCGCTGTAACTGCCTACCCCCACTAAGGTCTGGCTGTAATGGCCACGCACATAGTCAGACACTCGCCCGCCGAGATACTCGAAGGTCAGGGCATCATCGAAGATCCCCACATGCAGGTAGGCCAGCTTGCGAGACTCCAGCTGATTTAAGAAATAATCGAACACGGCGCGATCCCGGCTGTCGCCCTGCATGTTGACATAGGCGCCCGGCGACACTCGCAGTGCGGTGCGCTCATTACCGATACGATTAACGATGGCGTCCACCACGGCCAGCGGAAAGCGCGCCATGTTCTCCGGCGTGCCGCCAAACTCATCATCGCGGCGGTTGCTGTCATGGTGCAGGAACTGATCGATGAGGTAGGCATTGGCACCATGGATCTCGACGCCATCGAAACCCGCATCGATGGCATTGGCCGCCGCCTGGGAATAATCGGCCACCAGCTGCGCAATCTCATCTGTGGTCAACGCCTTAGGGGTCTCATAGGCCAACTCACGCTGACGCGGCACTGTGCCTTCAATCTTCACCGCCGACGGCGCTACCGTCTGGCCACCGAAGAAGTGCGAGTGTGCCACCCGGCCTGTGTGCCATAACTGGGCGAAGATCTTGCCACCCTTGGCATGCACGGCGCTGGTCACGCGCTGCCAACCCTGGATCTGCTCTGGGGTAAACAGGCCCGGGGTATTCGGGTAACCCTGACCATCGGGACGAATGATCACCGCCTCAGAGATGATAAGCCCGGCATCGGCGCGGCGAGCATAGTAGTCCGCCATCGCCTGGGTTGGCACCAGGTCATCGTCTGCCTGACAGCGGGTAAGTGGCGCCATCAGGATCTTGTTGTTGAGGGTAATACTGGCATTAAGCGCGTAAGGCTGAAACAGATCGGCTGTCATAATCGGCTCTCTTTCTTGAATAAGCGTTCAAGATACTCTCAGTCAAAAAAGGATTCAAGATCTTTTTTGAACGTTCATTCAAAATTGAGTACAATCCCATTTATCACCCCGACAAGCAGCCAAAGAGTAAGATGCGCAACGCCGAATTTGATCGCCAGCAGGTACTGAGACAGGCCATGAATGCCTTTATCGACAAGGGCTACGCCAAGACCAGCATGCAAGATCTCACCAAGGCCACTGGGTTACACCCTGGCTCCATCTACTGCGCCTTCGACAACAAGCGCGGCCTCCTGCTGGCGGTGATAGAACAATATGGGCAAGACAGAAAAGCCGAGCTAACGGCCTGTTTCGGCTCGGCGCTCCCCTTTCCCGAGCAGCTTAAGCAGTATCTAACCGGCATAGTCGATGAGTGTCAGTGCAAGGATACGCCCAAGGCCTGCCTGTTGACCAAGGCGCTCAACGAGGTGGCCGAGCAAGATGAGATGATAAGAGACGCTGTGCAATCGCATCTTGAGAGTTGGCATCAGGCGCTGACGACCCAGTTTGAACAAGCCGTCGACAGGGGAGAACTTAAGGGCGATGCCGCTCATCTGGCGCGCTATTTCGTTATGGGGATCTTTGGGCTCAGAACCTTTGCCCATACCAAGCCGGCGCCAGAGGTATTACACGCCCTGGCGGACCAGCTCTATCACGACACCTGCCGCAGCTAGGCTATTTCACCACCATCACGGGGCACTTGGCCTTATTGGCCAGCTCCTCGGCCACGCTCGGATTCAACAGGTGGGCGAGTCCGGTATGACCATGGCTGGCGACCACTATCATGCCCACATCATTCTCTTCGGCATCGAGCAATATCTGACCTAACACACCGCCGGTACGCACCTCGCTGTGCACCTTGAGATGAGGCGGCATTCTAATCTGTGCGTCCCTGACTATCTCACCTAGCTTGCCGTTGGCATATGCATGCAGGTGCTGCTCCAGCTCCTCGTTACTCTCCACCACTATCCCATAGTTATGGGCGCCGTAGGGTTCACTCACCACATGAACGATACGCAGATCCACGCCATACAGGGTCGCCATCTCGATGGCATAGCCCAGGGCGTGAGAGGCCGTCTCGGAAAAATCCGTTGGGCACAATATTTGACGGGTACGCATATTCACCTCCTCAGTTCAGGCGCTCGTATCCCTCTGTTACAAATGCAAAAACTAAGCTGCGTCGTCAGCTGTTTTCAATAGCCGTTCGCGACAATCAATTTCGACAGGCATTCTCGAAAGCCATTCTCAAAAGTCATTCTCGACAAACTATTGACCGACGACGGGCTTATAAAACAGGGCCTTCTCCCCGGACTACTTGACCACCAGCACCGGGCACTTGGCGCGGTTCGCCACCGCCTCTGCCACATTAGTATGCAGAAAATGAGACAAGCCTTTACGGCCATGGCTGGCGATCACTATCATGCCGACATGGCTCTCTTCGGCCTCGGCTAAGATCTCGGTCACCGCGTCGCCGCGACGTATCATGGTCTCGATGGGCAGATTGCTATCGAGCTTGGCCAGCAGGGATTTCATCTTCTCGGCGGCGGCATCTTCCATGGACTGGGCGAGCTCCTCCGGCGTGATGGCGAGGATCTGAAAATTCTCATCCCCCATGGGCTGCTCGACCACATGAAGTAAGCGAAATCCCACCTGATACAGGTTGGCCATCTCGATGGCATAAGAGAGGGCATGGGAAGCCGTTTCAGAAAAATCTGTCGGGCATAAAATTTGACCATTTCTCATCTGTTACTCCTTACCATTCGCTTTCTTTAAGCATAGCGGATAAAAGTGACACAGGCTTGACAGAAATCGCTTAGCTGGCAGGGCTTTCTCCGCTTTTCTCTGCGCTGATGCAGGCCCTTAGTTGCGCCGGTGAAAGCGGCTAAAAATCGCCACTTATATTAAAAACCACGGCTAATCCTCAAAAGCTCGCCAAACACCCAAAACCGCGCCTAATACTCATAACCAGTGCTCAAAATCAGTACTCAAAACCTTTACTGACGATAAACGATGAGCTAGCCATTAACACAGCCAATCGAGTGCATCGCGTTTATCCTCGAAAAACTTAAACTCTCCCGGGGTGAACCAGTCCGCCACCCGGGTCGCCCACTCCTGTAGCTCCCCCTGACCTATGATGGCCACCCGCTTAAACTCCTTGCCATGTTTCAAGCCCAGCTTAAAGTCATCCCAGGCCGCATGCAGCGACAGGCCATCGAGCTCTGTGATGTCGATAAGCGCGACGATTTCGGGCGTTTTTATGCCCGCCAGGGCTGACTCCAACAGCGGCGTCATCTGCTCATAGTCTTCGTGGGTCAACTTGCCGACGGCCTTGAAGGCGAGGTAGAAATCATCCTGACTGCGCTCTATGCCTATGGCGATACCATGTAGATTGCTGCTCATATCAAGCTCCTGTAATCCCAACTAAAAGGGCCTATTTCATTTTAGGTTTCCAGCCCCTCCACCCGCTTGATCCAGATCACACTTTTCACCGCTATCGGACAATATTTGACCTAGGCCGTTTTACCTCCTAAGATTAGACCGACTAATCAGTCGGTTTTTAAGATTGGCCCACTGACCTCGCCTCATAGGCCAACTAACAAAGGTGAATATGGGGCGTTGAACTGAGATAGACAGGCGCCCCAAACGAGTAAGGATAAGCACAATGAACATGCCCGCAAACCTAGTTGTCGACCAAGGCCTCAACCAACTGCTTGCGAGACAGAAGGCCAGCTTCCGTGAGCAAGGCGCCCCCTCTAGGCAGCAACGCGAAGCCCAGCTTATCGCCCTCAAGCAGGCGCTTCTGAGTCATCAGCAGGCGATCGTCGAGGCCCTCAATGCCGACTATGGTCACAGATCCCCTGATGACAGCCGCATCTCCGACATCATGCCCTGCGTCAACAACATCAACTACACCCTGAAGAAGCTCAAGGGCTGGATGAAGCCCAGCCGTCGCCACGCGGGCATACTGCTGGCGCCCGCCAAGGTGCAGGTGCAGTATCAGCCTCTGGGTGTTGTCGGCATCATAGTGCCGTGGAACTTCCCCGTGATGCTCTCCATCGGTCCCTTGATCACCGCCCTGGCCGCCGGCAACCGCGCCATGATCAAGTTGTCTGAATTTACCCCAGAGACCAACAGGGTGCTGAGGCAGATGCTGGCCGGCCTGTTCGATGAGACCCAGGTGGCTGTCGTCGAAGGCGAGGCCGAGGTCGCCGCCGCTTTCTCGGCGCTCCCCTTCGACCATCTGCTGTTTACCGGCTCAACCACGGTTGGCCGCCATGTGATGCGCGCCGCCGCCGACAACCTCACCCCAGTCACCCTGGAGTTGGGCGGCAAGTCGCCGGTGATCATCGCCCCTGACATGCCCCTGGATACCGCCGTGGAGCGAATGATCTACGGCAAGTGCCTCAATGCCGGGCAGATCTGTGTCGCCCCCGACTATGTGCTGCTGCCCAAGGGCCAGAGCCAGGCCTTCGTGCAGGCCTTCATTAACAGATTCAAGCAGATGTACGGCGAAATTGGCCAGAACCCAGACTACGGCGCCATCATCAATCAGCGTCAGTTCGATCGCCTGCAGGCGGTGCTGCAAGACGCCATCGACCTGGGCGCCAAGGTGACCCCCACCAGCAATGAAACTATGACGCCAGGCAGCCGCAAGCTGCCGGTGCAGTTGATAACCGGGGTTAACGAGCAGATGAAGGTGATGCAGGAGGAGATCTTCGGCCCACTGCTGCCCATCGTCGAATATGACAGCCTGGAGCAGGCGATCGACTATGTGAACGACCGCCCTCGCCCGCTGGCCCTCTATATCATGAGCTTCGATGGGGGGACTCAACAGCGACTGCTGGAACAGACCCACTCGGGTGGTGTGTGCATCAACGAAACCGTGTTCCATGTGGCAGCGGACGATGCCCCCTTCGGCGGCATTGGCCCCTCCGGCATGGGCCACTACCATGGCAAGGAAGGCTTCCTCACCATGAGCCACGCCAAGACCATATTGAGCCGTGGCAAGCTCAACACGGGCAAGCTGGTGCATCCTCCCTATGGCTATGGGATTCAGCAGCTGCTGATGAAGCTGTTTTTGCGCTAACGGGCAGATTCAGATGACAGTAAGCAGCAAACGCACCAAGAAACAGGCCATCTTAGAGACCGCCCTGCAGCTGTTCGTCAGCCAGGGCTTTCATGGCACCAGCACGGCCACCATCGCCCGCGAGGCAGGGGTCGCGACAGGCACCCTGTTTCATCATTTCCCCTCGAAGGAGCAGCTGCTCGAGCAGCTGTTTCTCGGCGTTAAGCGGGAATTTGCCGACGCCATACAAGCGAGCGTCAGCAGCCGTGGCAACCTCAAGCAAGATGCCGAGCAGCTCTGGTTTGCGGCGCTGACCTGGGCCATGGCCAATCCGCTCAAGCAGGCGTTTTTTCAGCTCTACTCCATGTCACCCAACGTCGAGCAGTCGGTGCGGGATCAGGCAATGCACGGCATCCTAGGCTTTATCGCCGAATTGATCCGCCAGGGCCAAGCCAGCGGCGAGCTGGCCGAGTACCCCATCGAGCTGATGCAAGACAACTGCCACGGCCAATACCTGGCCGCCACCCGCTACTTTGTCGACCACCCGGAGCGCTGGCAGCAAGCCCATGAGCGCAGCGCCAGCTTCGCCCTGTTTTGGAATGCGATGGCCAAAGTCTAGATATAGGTCTAGCGCCAAGGTCTAAATCCAGGTCTAGGTCTAATGCTTCAGTCCTTAAGGCGCTGCATTCGCCGCGCCTCGCTGGTCGCCCCCTCGGCTTTGGTGATACACTCGATGGCTATTAAGCCGTCCAGCAAAGATAAAAATAACAAAAACAAGGAGTCCCATGGCCATTCAAGTCACCCGGCGCCAACTTATCAAGGCATTAACCGCCGCAGGCATGCTCAGCCAACTGCCCGCCGCTAACGTGTTTGCCAACACCAATGCCTTGGGTAAGGGGAACACTAAGCCCCTCTATATCGACGGCCTCTCCTTCCTGCCGGAGGACTTAGCCGATCTCAAGGCCTCAAAACTCGACGCCTACCTATGTGATATCTCAGCCATCGAAGCCATAGAACAGGCCGATGGCACCACCAACTACAAACGCACCTACAACGCCTGCGTCAAGAGTATCGGCGAGGCCCTGGCCAGGGTAAATGCCAACCCAGACAAGCTACTGCTGGGGCGCAGCGCCAAGGATATTGAGACGGCCCATGCCAGCGGCCGCACCGCCGTCTTATTCCAGATCCAGGGGGCAGACTGCGTCGAGCAGAGCATAAATCAAGACCTCAATCAGGTGGATGAGTTTTATGAGCGCGGCCTAAGAGTGCTACAGCTCACCCACCACTACGGCAACCAGTTTAGCGGCGGCGCCCTGGACAACGACGGCAAGCAGGGGCTCAACCTGCCGCTTACCAAGGCCGGCCATCAGCTGATCCACAAGCTCAACAGCAAGAAGATGCTGATCGATGTCAGCCATTCCAGCCCCCAATCGGCGCTGGACAGCGCCAAGGCCAGCAGCGCCCCGATAGTGCAGAGCCATGGCGCCGTGCGCGCCATCGTCAACCACGCCCGCTGCTCACCCGATGAGGAGATCAAGGCGATCGCCGACACCGGCGGCTTGTTCGGCGTCTTCATGATGACCTTCTGGCTGACCACTGAGCACACGCCCACCACAGACCACTACCTGGCCCAGCTCAAGCATGTGGCCAATGTCGGCGGCATAGATGCCGTGGCGATTGCCAACGACTACCCGCTGCGGGGCCACGAGAAGCTCTTGGAACTCAACAACGATAACGCCGAAGGGGTGAAACAATATGTCGAGTGGTGGCACAGCCTGCGAGCCCGCGGCGTACTCGGCTTCGACCACGAACCTCAGCACGTGGTGATCCCAGCGCTTAACCATATCGAGCGCATGGAGCGCATCGACAGTGCCCTGTCCCGCGCCGGATTCAGCAGCGGCGATCGCGCTAAGATCATGGGCGGGAATTGGCAGCGGGTGTTGACCGAGGTACTAGGCTAGTCCCTCTGACCCAGGCTAGTTCCTCTAACCTAGGCTGGTTACTCTGACCTAGGCTGGTTAGCGGCCAGCCTGCTTCACGCTTAGGTGAGTACTGACCTTTAGTGCTCTGAATGGTGTAGCGAAACACTTACGAAATTTATTATTGAGATGAGCAGCTTACTTTGCTTGAACTTAGCTTAAGTGAGCGTTAACCATCAATGTTTTGAATTGCCTGCGGCAGGCTAATGTGCAAACACGCTTTTGGCACGCAGCAAGTCCATCCTTGGATGCTCTGCGAAATCATCCCTGATTTCGAAGGCCAAAAGCGTGTTTACACCGAGATATTCCATCTCTTCGATTTGACCCCTCGGGAACCTTTCCGATATATTTACTTTATATTTCAATAATTTAAAGCAAGTGCGTCGACATTATAACAATCAAATTAGTTCCCCCGTTACATACTAGCTCTACAAAGTCACACTATCAGTTGAGACATTTCAATTAAATTTATTCTATTGTGGTCTTCAACGATTTCTTCTAGTCGTTCTAATATTTCATTCTTCTCTGAGTTTGAATAATAGGTAGCCCACCATTGACTATTTGGTCTAGCAATCTTGTTTACACAATCAAAGTAACATTGGTCTATTTCGCTTAAGGAATGACCGAGAATAATCACACTCTCAATATCAGATAAGGACTGGAAAAACTGGCTGGAAGCTTTGATACAAGCAGCTGTATCCTTATAGCTCCTTTTAAAATACCCATGAGCCTCACTAATAGCATAATCATAATCAGGTGAATATGATTCAGAATATACTTCCACCTGTTCTTCTGATAATGCGGATATATCTATTTCTGGCGGCGGGGTATATTCAGAACCCTCCATACCATGCCCAATAACAATAGGATTTTCCGTACTATTCAGTTTGCCATGAATGTAACAAATGCGATCTGGAGATATGTTATAAATCCTTTCAAGGGTATTGGTGTAGTTAAAACATAGAAAACGAGCACTAGTATCTAGATTTAATATTTTATCTTGCATTACAGCGTGAATTTCAGCCAATGATAAATACTCGTTCAAATCTGCTGTAAGTCCTTTGGTAAGAGCGTCAATGATATTTTCAACCTCATAAATAAACTGATTTTCATGAGGATCGTCGTCATAGTATTCACTAGCTTGTTCAATGACTTCATCAACGTCAAAATTAGCTAGATTTTCCTCAAGGTGTTTCCAGTGTTCGTCTAATGACTGATTCGAAGACATCATAAAAACACCATTTTCATACAAGCGGCTAAATGCACTGTATTTATAATGGCTACGAAAGCCTACTAATGATGTAGGCAAATCATGGTGCAAATCAAATCCATTTCCAATGATGTATAGTTTACTCATGCAGATACCTTTTAACTTTACGAAGTTTAAATAAAATGTCCCACAAGTTAGAAAGTAAGAAGTTATTTAATTTCTCGCATTACTAAAAATTGGTCAATGATTAGTTGCCAAAGGCTGCAGTGTATAAGGCGTTGGCAGGTTGTGGGGCAAAGATACACTAAGTTTTCATATCTATCGGCAACAAATACAGTCAAATCGAAGAAATTGGAAATTCTGGTGTAGATGCATCTGCGGACGTCGATGGCAGGGATGCCATCGTCGAGCCTCCAGGGAAGGATTCACGGCGTGTAGCAGATGTATCTGCACGAAAGCGAGCCGCAGGCTATTAACGTCAATGAAGGTACGACCTTCAATCCCCCAGATAAACTCAGATTACAGCAATCACAAACTCCTCCATGAGAAGATGACAATACCTTCATGGCAAACAACCAATCCCACGATACACTGAAACTAATATCACTAAGAGATTCAACGCAGAAGACTAACCATGCCCCAACAACCCTGGATACGCCTGCTGTTACTCACCTCGGTCACCATGCTGGCCTTCGCAGCCAACTCGCTGTTTTGCCGGGAGGCTTTGGCATCGGGCAGTATCGGCGCGGCCAGTTTCACCCTGATACGTATCGCCTCCGGCGCCCTGGTGCTTGGGCTACTCGCATCGCGTCATATTCGCGCCAGCGGCCTTGGCGGTAACTGGCTGTCGGCAACGGCCCTATTTGGTTACGCGGTCGCATTCTCTTTTGCCTACAACAGCCTAAGCGCCGGCACGGGAGCCTTGTTGCTGTTCGGTGCGGTGCAGATCACCATGATCCTCTACGGTTTGTGGTCTGGCGAGCGGATAAATCGAAAACAAGTGATAGGCGCCCTGCTAGCTGGAGCGGGATTGGTATGGTTACTGCTGCCGGGGGTGAGTGCTCCACCCTTAATTGGCGCTGTGCTGATGATAATCGCCGGGGTTTCCTGGGGCGTCTACTCCCTGCTCGGCCGAGGCACTAAGCGCCCAACCCTAGCCACGGCGGGGAATTTTATTCGCGCCGTGCCCATGGCCCTGGTGCCTTTTGCCCTGCTCGCTAATTCAGAGACGATCAGCGCCACCGGGATTGGCTACGCCGTGGCCTCAGGCGCCCTCGCCTCGGGGCTGGGCTACGCCCTATGGTATTTAGTCCTGCCATCTCTTTCTGCCGTCACCGCCGCGACCGTGCAGCTCAGCGTACCTATCATAGCCGCCTTCGGCGGCTTCATCTGGCTCGGCGAGGCATTAACAAGCAGACTCCTGCTTGCCTCCATCGCCGTCCTCGGCGGCATCGCTCTGTTTGTCATGAGCAAACAAGGCCATGGTTCGACAAATGAAGTCAACTCGAAGAAGCGGTAAATAAATAGTGTTTGCATTATCCCCTAGTCGATTCCCAAAAGAGCAAAGTAAGAAACCTTCATAACAAGAATTGAAGTCAAATCGAAGATATGTTGGACACCCAGTGTAAACACAATTTTGGCCTTCGAAATCAGGGATGATTTCGTAGAGCCCACAGGGATGTGCTCGTGGCGTGCCAAAATAGTGTTTGCACGATCCCCGCCGGACAGGCGCTAGGTAGCAGCAAAGGTTCTACTGACAAAGAACTGGCAAATACAAAAACCCTCCATCTCAGACCCATGAGATAAGTGTTCCAGACACAAATACCCTCTTTGGCCTTCCCTGACCGCCGGGGATAACTTCCCCATAAACGTAAGTCCCTATACAAACACCAAAGCCTTCCATCCCTGGGCTTTGGCATAAGTGTTCCTGACACAAATCCCCTCTTTGGCCTTCCCTGGCCGCCGGGGATAAGCATATCCCTATACAAAAAAGCCACGGCAATTGCCGTGGCTTTCAGCGGTGGCTTCCTAGCCACCTTTTGGAGTGTTAACTATGTTAGTAACCGGTTGATATTGATTAAGAAATATTAGTGTTTCTTAGCGTAATCAGCGGCTTGTTCACCGGCTAGGCGACCAAAGGTGATGATGTCAGAGATAGCGTTACCACCAAGACGGTTTGCACCGTGAACACCACCTGTCACTTCACCCGCACCGTATAGGCCTGGAATCACCTGTTTCTTGGCATCCATTACCTCGGCCTTAGTATCGATCATCACGCCGCCCATGGTGTGGTGAACACCAGGAGTCACTTCGATGGCATAGTAGTTACCTTCGTTCAGTGCGCGTGGCAGGTTAGGACGCTCGAAATCGGCATCTTTACCGCTGGTCACGAAGCTGTTGTAACGAGCTACAGTCTCGGTCAACGCCTTGCCATCGATACCTTCCAGCTTACCTAGTTTCTCCAGGCTATCTGCGCTAGGTGCTACACCCAGGCCGATATACTTGTCGATCTTCTTCAGTGACTTACGTACTGAATCATCGAAGATCAGGTAAGCAGACTTACCGGTTTGCTGAAGGATTGCCGCAGCCGCCTTGTCACGAGTAGTGATCTCGTTGACGAAACGCTTACCTTCACGGTTAACCAGGATAGCGCCGTTACCACGAACCGCTTCGGTCACCATCACACCACCTTTAACAGATAGGGTTGGGTGAGCCTGGATGTATTCAAGATCTTTCATCGCCGCGCCAGCGTTTGCTGCTACGTCGATACCGTCGCCGACAGCACCTGGTTGGTTAGTCGATACGAAGCCTTTCAGCTTAGGATCCAGCTTAGACACGCGTTCGTTGTTCTTCGCGAAACCACCGGTAGCCAGAATCACTGCATCGGCTTTCACCCAGTAGTAACCCTTGTACATCCCCTTAACCAGGATACCTTTCACCTTACCGCTGTCGTCTTTAAGGATCTCAACACCGCGAGTATTCATGCGGATGTCGATGTTACGCTTAACCGCGTTATCGTAAAGTACTTGTACCACGTGTGCGCCAACACCAGCACCACCTGTAGGACGGTGTGAACGGTTAACAGAAGCACCACCCATACGGCCTACGTCGCTTAGATCGGCGCCCATGCCAGTCATCCAGTCGACAGAGCCTTTTGAGTGAGAAGAAAGGATCTTAACCAACTCAGGATCGTTGATGTTACGGCCACCTTTCATGGTGTCTTTAAACATGATCTCTGGGTCATCTTTGATGTTTTTCGCTTTTTGCTGATCGGTCCAAGCGGCGTTCATACCACCGGCCGCCAACTTGGCGTTACCGCCGATAACCGGCTCTTTCTCGATCAGAATCACTTTAGCGCCATTATCGTGGGCCGATACTGCGGCAGAGAAACCTGCGCCGCCTGAACCTACAACCACTACGTCAACGGTATCGCGAGGTGCGCTAGCAAGAGCCGCTTGACGTTCCGCCTTGTCTTTCGCCAGTTCGGCGATAGTTGGCTCGTGACGTTCCCACTTCTTGGCATAAGGCATGTTGAAATCGAAGCTATGGCAAGAGTCACAGTAGACCATAGATTTTTCGTGTGCGCTGTGGCAAGAAGTACAAGAAACATCACCAGGGAAGTGAGAATCGTGGGCGTTGTAGTGTTCATGCTTAGTGCTTTCAGCCACTTCCGCTAGGGTACCGTGACAAGAAACACACTGAGCATTTTCATAGGTCAGGCTGTCGTTTGATAGCTCACCGTCTGCTTGGTGACAGCTATCACACTCTTGGTTTTGGGCGTGGAAATCAGCCAGGTTGTCGGCTGCCATGGCGTTGCCCATGAATCCGGCTGTGCCCATCAAGGTGGCTAGACAAACCGCAAGTTTCATCTTTTTCATCTTTGCTCCCCCTTCTAAACTTACAGGTTTAACCCGCTGAATTTAGAAGCACTTACATTATATTTAGATTAAAGTGGTTCACACTTCACTTTAGAAGAAAGCCTCAACCGGTATTGATGAGTACCTCGGGCTTTCACTATCGCTCAACTAAATGATTAACCAGGAAAGAGAAGCCAGCAATCTCGCCACCGCTTTAGGCTTCAGAAATGACACCTCAATCACAGCCCTCAAGATCGCCTATGCAAGTATGCATAATCACAAAGAGGTATATGCAAAAATACATAGCCCTGTGAGATCCCGGTCACGCAGCATTTCTACTGGGATTGGGTTAGATAAGAAATCGCTAATTCGCGTAATACAGCACAGTTTATTGCTGCGGAAAATTGTAGTATTTCAGCATGAAACGCTTACTGCTCTGCCTAATCTTCTTCAGCTTTCCCGCACTATCGCAGGAGAGTATCGTCTTTGGCGTCCACTCGAAAACTGCGCCGCTGGAGTGGCGCAACAACGGTGTGGATCAGGGCTTCAACATAGAGTTGATGCACAGGATCGGCCAGCTGACCGATAAGCGGATCATCATCCGCCGTAAGAGCTTTCAACAGCTGGTGAAAGATGTGCACAATCCGGGCAGCGACATAGACGTGATCGCCGTGGTCAGCCCGGTAAATCTGGATCGCAAGCTCAGCCAGTCCGATCCCATCTACGCCACCCACGCCAAGGCCTATACCTTGCAAGGCAAGGCGCTGATCAACAGCTGGACAGATCTGGTGGGCAAGCGAGTTGCCATCAAGAAGGGCGCCTTCGTCGACGTCTACCTGTCGGGCTACCCGCAGAAATTTAACCGTGTGGATGTCGACCTGTATGAGACCGGCTTTAAGCAGCTGATCGAGGGCGAGGTCGACGTGGTGATCGCCGAGAGCTTCGTGGCCCGCCGCCTGCTGCCCCTCTACCCCTCGGTGCGCAGCTCGAGTGATGCCCTCATCTATGGCGCCTTCAACTTCGTCTGCAACGGCAAGAAGGCCGCCTTGATGCAGGAGATCAACGACGCCCTGCGTCAGCTCAAGCTATCCGGAGAGTATGATCGCCTGGTCAACAAGTGGTTTGGTACCGGCCGCGAGAAGGTGGACCTGACCTCCACCGAGAAGCGCATGTTCTCCCTGGCTATCCTGGTGGCCATCGTCTCGGCCAGCGGCATGATCTATACCGGCTTTATCAGTGCCAGCCTGCGCAGACGTAAGAAGGCCCTGGACGCCGAGCTCATTCAGCGCCGCCGGGTCGAGGCGGAGATCTCCAACATCTCCAAACAGTTTCAGTCGGTATTAGACGGTATTCCCCACGGCGTGACCATAGTCAACCGCGAGCTGCAACGCCTGTGGAGTAACGACAACAATGTGCATCTGCTGATCTCTGAGGAGTTCCATTACATAGACGACCAAGCCTTTGACCTCAGACCGGCCGTGCTGCAGGTGCTCAACGAGCAGAAGTCGCTGATTGCCGACATGATGTATCAGGAGCAATATTGGCAGCTGCAGATCCACCCCATCGCCAATGATCAGGTGGTGGTGCTGCTGGAAGAATCCACCGAGCAGCACAAGCTGCGTCAGGCCAACGAAGAGGCCAGCCGTTTAGCATCGCTTGGGGAGCTGTCTGCCGGCATCGCCCACGAGATCAACAACCCCACGGGCCTCATCCTGCACGCCATCTCGCTATTTTCGGCGGCCATCAAGGACCTAAATCCGGCGGCCAACTATTATCAGCAGCAGAACCCCTTCTGGCAGATCGCCGGGCTCGCGCCAAGCCAAGCCATGGAGGAGATGGCGGTGAGCAGCGACACCATAGAGGAGGCCGCCAAGCGCATCAGCCGTATCGTCAACGATCTCAAGCGCTATGCCCTGCCTAACCTCACCCAAGATCATACGCTGGTCTGCCTCAACGAGGTGGTCGAGGTGGCACTGCGTCTCACCGCTAACCAAACTAAGACCCGGCAGGTGACTAAGCTGCTGCACCTCCCCAGTCCGAGGATCATGGGGGATGCCCAGCAACTGCATCAGGTGTTGATCAACCTTATCCAAAACGCCTGCCATGCCTGTGCGGCCCACGAAGGCAGCATTCAGATCAGCACCCAGGTGAATCAGGGGCGGGCCCTGATCAAGGTCAACGACAATGGCTGCGGCATGGACAGCGCCACCCTCAAGCGTATCACAGAGCCTTTCTTCACCACCCGGCGCACCGAGGGGGGCAGCGGCCTGGGCCTGTCGGTCTGTAGCCGTATCATCAAAGAGCATCAGGGTCAGATGCAGATACACTCGGCGCCCGGTAAGGGCACCCGTATCCAACTTAGTTTTGCCTTGGTTCAGGAGTAGCAACAACAGATGAAACTTGCACGCAATATCCTTTTGGTCGACGACGAGGCCTCCTGGCTGCGCACCCTAGCGGTGACCCTCAACCGTCTGGTGCCCGAGGCAGAGATAGACACCTGCGTCGACAGTCGCCAGGTACTCAATCGCCTGCAGGTGGGCGACTATGCCTTGGTGCTGCTGGACCTCACCATGCCCTTCCACTCAGGTGAAGAACTGCTGGGGATGATCCGCGCCGAACACCCCAACACCCGGGTGATCATAGTCACGGGCGTCAACGAGGTGGATACCGCGGTGCGCTGCATCAAGCATGGCGCCTACGACTACTTCATCAAGACAGACAATGTCAGCGACCTGGCCCATACGGTGCGCCGCGCGCTGGAGGTGGTGGGGCTGGAGCGCAACTATCTGCATATCAAGGAGCGCTTTCTCAGCCGCACCTTAGACAACCCCAAGGCCTTTAACAACATACTCACCTGTGAACCGGCGCTACTGGATCAGTTTCGCTATCTCGAGGCCGTCGCCTTCAGCCCTGAGCCCCTGCTGATCCACGGCGAGAGTGGTACCGGCAAGAGCGAGTTTGCTCGCTCCTGCCATCAGCTGTTCAGCCCAGAGCAGCCCTTTGTCAGCCTCAACCTGGCGGGGATCAACAGCGACACCTTCGAGCTTAAGCTGTGTGGCCGCCTGAGTCATAAGCCAAACGGTGAGGTCGATGCGGTCACCGGGTTGCTCCATCAGGCAGGCAGTGGTGTGCTCTACCTGAGTGAGATAGGCGCCCTGCCCCTGAGCGCCCAGATCACCTTGCTGGAGCTTATCGAGAGCCGAAGCTACTCGCCCCAGGGCAGCGACAGCCGCTTCCCCATCAAGTGTAAGTTTGTGGTCTCTACCCAGGACGATCTGCTGACCCTCAACAAGGCGGGCGTGTTTCGCAGCGATCTCCTCTATCGCCTGCGCGCCCACAAGATAAGACTGCCGCGCCTGGCCGAGCGTCCACTGGACATCGCCATGCTGATCAACCACTTCATCGCCGAGGCCGCCGAGGAGATGTCGCTAAGCGCGCCGCAACAGCCTAGGGATCTGGCGCCTAAGCTGCTGGATTACGACTTTCCCGGTAACCTCAACGAGCTTAAGGGGATGGTGTTTGATGCCGTCAGTCGCAGCGACGGCGTTACCCTCAACATCTCCCCCTTCATGGAGGCAATCAAGGAGCATAAGTCGCTGGACGCCGCCCCCGGAGATCACATCATCTTTCCTAAGTCGCTGCCCACCCTGGCGCAGATGAATCAGGCCTTGATCGACGAGGCCATGAGCCGCACCGCCAACAACCAGACCGCCGCCGCGCAGATGCTGGGGATCAGCCAGAGCGCCCTCAGCCGGCGCTTGACCAAGGGGCAGGAAAACTAGCCCCGCCAAATGGGCATAAAAAAAGCCTCTCATTGTGAGAGGCTTTTTTCATTTAAAGGTCTTAGGCCGTCTGCTGCTGACGCGCTTCTTCTTGCGCCTCGTCATGGGCATTCTCTGTGGCGTCGACTATGGTGAGCACGGCGGCATCACCCACTACGTTACAAGAGGTCAGTACCATGTCGATCAATCGATCAAGTGCCGCGACAATCACGAAGGCCTCGACTGGCAGACCCATCTGGTGGATCAGCACGCCGATCATCACCATGCCGCCGCCTGGCACGCCGCCTGCGCCAACAGACAGCAGGAAGATGCTGAACAGCAGGGCGGGCAGCTGATCCATGGCGATAGGAGCGCCGAATGAGTTAGCCACGAAGAAGATGGCGATGGTGATATAGATAGAGACGCCGCCCATGTTCATGGTCGCCCCCAGCGGCACGCCGAAACCGGCCACGGCGCGCTTCACGCCCAGCTTCTCGGTCAGGGTACGCATGGTAACAGGGATGGTGGCATTCGAGCTGGCGGTCGACAGAGAGAATAGGATCTGCTCCTGGGTCTTGGCGCGGAAGGTCTTAGCAGACACTGGGGTAAACAGGCTCACCGCCCAAGGGTAGACCACGAAGATCCACAGGAGTAGCAGGCTTAAGATCACCACTAGGTATTCGACCACGCTGAGAAACAGGCTCGCCTCCAGGGTCGCACCCAGCTTAAACATCAGCGCAAACACCCCGATAGGCGCCAGCTGCATTACCACGCCGATAAGCTTCATCATCAGCTTGTTGCCTTCGGTGAAGCCCTGTTGCAGTAGCGGCACGGCGCCGTTCATCGCCTTGATGACACCACCGACCAGCAGCGCCATGAAGATCACCTGCAGCATGTTGCCCGAGGTGAAGGCCGCTACCGGGTTACTCGGCACTATGTTGACGATCAGCTGCATCAGGTTAGGCAGCTCGGTTGCTGTGATCTCGGCGCCCGTGCCCCCCGTCATGTCGACCCCGAGTCCCGGCTTAAGCAGCAGGGCTACTGTTAGCGCGGCGAAGATGGCCACCAGGGTGTTGATGATGTAGAAACCGAAGGTCTTGCCGCCGAGGCGACCAAAGCTCTTGAGGTCATCGAGTTCCAGCACGCCGCAGACGATGCTGACGAAGACCAGGGGCACCACCATCATCATGATCATGTTGACGAACATGGTACCTAAGCCTGAAGCGACCTCGACCAGGGTGCCGGAGAAGAACCCGACATCGGCCAAGAAGTATTGAATGATGCTACCCAGAATCAGGCCAGAAAAGAGGCCGATAAAGATGCGCGTAGAAAGTGATTTAGTCATATGCTTGCCTTGTTTTGCTGCGCATCTATCGTGCGCTTTTTTTCTTCTCCATCTGACGTGGAGATAGTGATGAGAGCCGTGGCTCTCCCGTTACTGGTCAGTGATAGTGGATCATGCTAGTGATAATTTCAATCACAATCTGGGCCAGTTAACAGACGCAAAACGGCAACCGCAAAGCCACACAAAGATCAAGGCAATGATTTTTATGATTAAAAATTCAGAAAGGTAAATTTAGGCTAATCGGCAAGTTTTACTTGTTAGAACAAAAAGCCAACAATTGGCTCACAAAGACGGTACACAAGCCAGTGAAACACGCCAACAAGAACAGATTAACCAACATTAAATTCTAAAACAACCAAAACATTCAGTGATAGTCATTACTCACAGACAGGGACTAGTGAGATCCACTAGGCACAGGCGAAAACACAGCAGATAGCCAAGAGGGAAGATAAACAAAAGCCGCTAAACCAGTATTTTGATAAATTACTGATTTAACGGCGTTAAGTGATTTTTAGCATCAGATAGCAACCGGATAAGCAGTCACTACATTAGTTAACACCTGATCACGGCTAATGCTTAAGCTTGAGCTTAAGCCAACCACAACTCCACGTCACGTATGATGAAGTTGCCGCTATAGACAGGATGGCGCTCGCCTATGGGCTCAAGCTCGAAATAGCGTCTATACTCCTCGGGCAAGCCCTCGTAGCCGCAGATCACCTGATACAGCCAGCTCTCGGTATCCCAGCTGAGCGACTTGGCCTGATGATAGTCCAGCGCCGATTGTCTCAGCCCAGAGTCGATCACGGCGCAGAAATACTCATCCACCGCCAGCTTGAGCGGATTGTCGGGAATATCGAAGTCTTCCGCCTCCACCAGGGCGAAGGGCACGTCATGATCGCGCATCACAAGATCGCGACCGGCGCGGCTGATGCTCTTGATCTGTGACACCATGGCCAGCAAGTCGACTTCCTGCGCCGTGTTGGTCACATCCACCGCCGCCGGTGCCAGAATCGCCTCGGCGCGGTTAAACAGGGTTGGCAGCTGCTTGTGACTCACATGATCCGCCACCTCATAATCTGGATGCATATCCGTGTAGAGCAGCCAGCCCTTGAGCAGACGAGTACGCCCCTGGATCTGACGGAATCGTCCCAGCAGCTCCAGCAGACGTCCCTGCACCACGCTGAGCTCCTGAGTACAGTCGCTCAGGGTCTCCTGCAAGCGGGTCACCAGCAGCTTACGCAGCTCGCGAATGTCGCCGGCGATCTCACCCAGCTCGCTAAACTGGAACATCTCCAGTCCGTTGAGCAGCTCGGTCACCTGACTCTGGGCCAGCTCGTTTTCACGTATCTTGGCGTTGATGGTGCCCACATAGCCGAACTCGTTGTTGATACGGCTCCAGAGCACACGAATCGAGTATTTCAGCCCCTCGGTGAAGCTGTAGACCTGCTCGCTGAGATCCGCAAGATAGGCCTCGCTGGCGCTGTAGTCGGTGGCCTGACGGGCCTCCTTGTAGTGGTCGGCAAGGGTCTTGATGGTGGCCAGGGATGAGCCGACATTGGCGTCGATCTGACGATTGCGCTCGTCGCTCAGCACCTCTTCCAGCAGGGCGCGCACCGAGCGTTTCAGCCTCAGCCCCTGTTCGCCCTCGGGCTGCCACAGGATATCCGCCTTACGCAGCTTGTCGATGGCACCGGCGCGCTCGCCCTCTTCGGTCACAGAACCGGAGAGGTAGACATCCATGATGAGATCCGCATGGCGCCCCAGCTGCTTAAGTAGCGTGACCCCCGCCTGATGTAAGTTGCTACTCATATCAGATCAAGTCCCTCTGGGTTGCGGTTTCCGCCTGTGCCTCCAGGCTGAGTCCTTCGGTTTCATCGATGAAGCGGATCACCTCGTAGAGGTAATCCAGCTTGCCGGTGGCGATATAGATCTGCTTCTCCTGGTTGGGACGCAGCAGATATCCCAGCTCCACCAGACGCTTAAACACCAGCTTGATCTGCGCATCCACTTGGGTAGAGCTGGAGCCAAACAGGCGATAGTGGCTGACCTTGGCCAGCTGCTCGCGAAACGCAGGAGTGTCTTCGATGCGTGTCTGCAGCTCGTTGAGGCGTACCGCGGCTCCTTCGGACAGGGGCGCATCCTGGCCGCTGGCCTCTTGCACCAGCACCAACCACTCCACCAGAGGGATCAGTGCATGGCAGATGTCGCGAAACTGACTGGAGATCACCTTACGCTCATCGTCCCCCAGTTGCAGGTAACCGCAGAAAAACACCTCGCCCTCCCCGGCCGAGGCCAGGGTGCGATTGATCTGATTCAGGTATTGCTCAACATTATCACGAGTCGCCTGCGACTTGAGCGCGCGCCAGGCGTCTTCGTTACTGGTACGGCAGATAAACTCGCCACGCAGCAAGGCTTCGATCAGGGCGCCCTGGCCCACGAGTACGGTTTGTGTGCTACTGCTCATTTACACAGCCTCCTTGGCAAAACGCTGGCTAAGCTTATCGGCAATGGGGTTAACTTGTGGCTTAACCACTTGTAGTTTCTTGGTTTGCTTGTTGATGATGTATCTGTTGGCAAACAGGTTAAGCACCTCAGACTCAGGGTTCGGGAAGGCGCCCAATACCGAGATGTTGTTGTTCTCACAGGCATCGAAGATCTTCTTCACGTTGCCGTGGTGCAAGGTGCCCAGCTCGTCGATCGGCCAGTGGATGGTGACATCGGCGCGGCCACGCAGCAGACGGGTGAAGGCCAACAGGAACTTACACAAGATCAGATAGGCCATACCATGGCTCGAGGATTCGTTGAGCTGACGGTCTGTGCGGATCACCAGGTCACTGTTGCCCTCCTTGAGGCGCAGTTCGATCTCCAATAGCTTGGCGATGCCACCGGTCAGGGCGGCGCGGCCGATAATATCCAGGGCGCGGCGCATGCTGCTGGTGTAGTGCTCATCCGGCAAATCGGCGAAGCCCTCGGCCTTCCACTGTTTAAACGCCTTGACGAACTCCTCCAGCTCGGGCCAGAACTCCAGCTCGCTGATGCGCGAACGGATGCGCACCGCCGACTCGCTCACCCCGTCGAGGAACAGCTCTTCGCCCACCTCACGGGTGATGCGGGCACTCTGGGAGGCAATGCGGCGATCGATATCCGCCAGCACGTCGTAAAAGGCCGTCAGGTCGATACCGAAGTTACGTCCCTGCTCTCTCAGGCCCATGATCGCCTGAGGCACCATGACGTTGAGCAGCTGCTCCAGTTGCGGTACCAGCTTGCGATAGTCCAGCAGGCGAATGCCCTTGTCGTTGACGAAGCTCGACTCCTCGCGGGCCCGCTCCCAAGTCTCAGACAGACTTGAGCCCGACTTGCTGGCGATCACCGAATCGAAGTGCTCGATATACTGCTTCACCGAGCCCAACAGCTGATCCCTACGCAGTAACAGTTCTTCGCCCTGACGCAGACGCTCGGTGAGGCCACCTTGCATCTCATCCTGGCTCGATGGCAGCTTAAGCTCCGCCAGCTTGCGCATCACGGCGCGCAACTTGGTCAGGTTCTCCGAGGCCTCCACCTGGATGGCGTCAGACTGTTTGCGCTCGCTATCATATTGCTGGCGCTGATGTTTAATCTCGTTGGCCTTGGTGGTGAGCTGTTGACTCAGCTCGGTCACCGCCATCTTGACCTGGCTCAGCTCGGTCTGCAGCTTAGGCTTGCGCGCCAGCCAGGTGTGTTGATACCAGTCGTCGAAACGCAGTACCTCGCTGCGGCGCTGCTCCGCCTTGCTGATGTTGCTCTCTAGATCGCGGATCTCTTGCTTGAGCTTGACGATCTTGGCTTCGTCGACGCCGCGGGATTTCAGCTCATCCTTATACCACTGCTCGCAGGCCTTCTGCTCCGTCTTGGCCGCCTGACGACGATCGTTGATATTCTGCTTCACCTGAGAAAGCTGAGCATCCAAGGCACCGACCACTTCCTGCCAGTAGGCCTTCTTCTCCATGCGCGCCTCGAGCGCCTGCTCGTTTTGCTCATCGATCCACTCTTGGTGCTGGGCCTTAAGCTGTTTCATCTCGCTGTCGAGACGGGCGAGACGCTTCTGCGAATCGGCCTTGCGAGCGCTGAGCGCCTGATTGATCTTCTCCTGCTCAGCGCGTTTCTCGTCGAACAGGCGGCGCAGATCGTCGCGGCTATTCTTATAGGCCGTCTTGGCGAAGGTGAGTTCGCGGTTAAGCTTATCCAGCTCGGCGTTGATGGCCACCAGGGCCTCTTCCGCCTCGGCCTGTAGCTGCTTGGCATTGGCCAGCGCCTCCTCGGCCTCGCTGTAACGGCCCCTGAGCTCCTGCTCCGAGGCGGCATATTCTGGGGTTGCAAGCGCCTTGAGATCCAGCTCGACGCCGCAGAAGCTGTCGCCGCCAGCCGACTTGGCCGGGTGCAGATCGCTGCGATGTAAAAGCTCTGGGTTGATCAGCTTGCCTATGCTCTCCTCCCAGCCGTCGACCTCCTTGCGCAGATATTCCAGCAAGGTGTGGGATTGAGGGAATAGCACCTGGTGCAGCTCATCCAGTGCGCCCTGACGCTCGATGACCCTTAGCCCTGCCTGTCTCAGGCTCTCGTTAGCCTGATCCCGCTTGGCTCTTAGCTTGCGCTCCTCGCCTGCCAGGCGATCCACCATGGCGTTGCACGCCTCCTGCTCCTCGTCGGCGCGGGTGATGCGCTCGTCAAACACCGCCAGGGTCAGCTTCTCTTCTTCGCTGTAGGTGACGCCGTTGACCTGCATCTGCAACTCGGCCGCCGTCAGCTTGAGCTGGTATTCCCGCTCGTTGTGCTTGGCGCGGCCCGCCTCCATCTGCTCACGCCAGCTTTGCTCGAGGGCGGCCAGCTCCTCGCGGCCCGCCTCCTGCTGCTTGTCTCTGGCTTCGCGATGTTTATCTTGTTCCTTATCTAGCTGTTCCAGCTCGCGGTTGAGGTTCTCACCTATCTTGCTGCGACGGGCGTTGTAGGCCGCCTCGATATCCTGGTGCTTCTCGGTCTGCAGCTTATGACGCTCGGTCAGGTTCTCCAGGCTGGCGCGCCAGCTGGGCAGCTGCTCGAGATCCAGCTTGGCTTGCTCAATATCGGCATCGAGAAAACCTGCGTGCTGATCTTCGATGATATCCAGCTCATGTTCTATCTTGGCCACGTCGCCCTTGGCGGCGGAGAGATCCAGGTTAAGCTCGTCGCGCAGCTCCTTCCACTCGTCGTCGAGCTGACGCAGCTTGTTGCCGAGATCTTTCGAGCGCTGCTGATTTAGCTCCTGACGCTCTATCTCCTGGGCTTCATCCTTGCCGTAGCCGCGCTTCAGCCCAGCCAGACGCTGCTCCGCGCTGAGCAGTTGGTTAAACTCCTGCTCCAGCTTGTCAAATTCGGGGCGGATCTGCTCGAAGCCCTGGATCAGCTGGCTCTCGCGGATCCAAGACTCGACCCGCTGCGGGTTGAGACGTGAGCTCGGTGGGTTAACCCCATCCTCCTCCAAGATGGCGGCGATCATCGACTTGATAGTCTCCATCTTGCCTTCTTTGGAGTGCACCGCCTTGGCCAGCTTCTCTATGTGGCGCAGCGTATGTTCGTGCTGACACAGGGAGAACTGGCGGGCGTAGGCCCTTAGCTCACTGCGGTTGCTGCCGGTGCTTAGCAGGGTGCGATCGTTTTGGATGATGGCGCGATATTCGCGGGTGTTCAGCAGGTTGGTCACCGCCACACCGGCGCGTTTCATCTCACGGCCCAGCTCGGCCATGTTGTGGCAGAGAATCGACTCCCCCTGCTGGGACTTCACATAGTCTTCCAGCTCGAAGCCCTTGCCGATGAAACGATAGTTGACGCCCTTGCCATCACCGGCAGAGGCCAGAACAGCCTGGGTCAGCAGGCCGTCGTCGCGGCGATACTCGTAGATGATGTAGCTGGAATCGTGGGGCAGATACCAACGCTCGAAGCTGTCACGGGTCGAGGGCACCACGCGGCTGGGGTATTCGCCGTAAAACACCGGCACCAGACGCTGCAAGGTGGTCTTGCCCGAGGCGTTGGTACCACAAATGTTGGTGTGTCCATCGAGGGCGAGTTCCACAACGCCGGGGAGGTGCGTATTGATCAGCACGATACGATTTAAGCTTGGCATCTCTTTCCTTATCCAAACGAGCTTGTCGGCCGCCCAGCGGGGCGAGCAGCAAAGGGGAATAGCAAAACAATCCCACTAAAGTAAAACAAAGCTATCGGCTTGGCAATCTGGCCCGGGACTTGGGCGGGATAGTCGTTTAAAAAGCGTGCGTAACACCCGATTTCAGGCGGTTTTCACGGCAGGAATGAAGAAGACGGCAAGCATAAAGGTAGCGAGCGATGTTCAGGATCGGCTCGTGGCGAATGCCAATGGCTAAATGCTTAGAACAGAAAATTAAGAGCAGGGAGCTGGGAACAGGAAATGGAGAGCTGGGGCCGCAATTTAGGCGTCGGGAGCAGAAATAGAAAGGGCCGACTAATGTCGACCCTAACTTAGATTTTCAATTCAGTATTTCAATTCAGCATTTCTACTCTGCATTTAGCACAGATTAGTCGGCTTGCTGATAGCCGATGCGGCGCGCCTCGTAGCGGGCCACCATCTCATCCATGCTCTGGGCTTCCAGTGGACGCAGGCCGCTAAGCACCAGCGTCTTCTCGCCGGTACCCACTAGCTTATCGCCGCAGTGCAGCTCAAACTTGAGGGTCACATCGCCGCGCTTACCGTCGATGGCCAGATTCTGCTCCACCAGGCTGAGGGCGATGCTGTCAAAATCTAAGGTATGGAGATCGAACGACATGCTCTCGTAGATCACCAGGGGGCGGGCCGGATTGATCATCATGCCGTGCTGCTTCATCAGCGGCACCAACACATGGGTAAAGTTGAGCCCGGAGAAGGCCACATAGCTACGCACAAAGGATTCAGTCTGCACCTCGCACAGGGTCGACTCGCCGCTGCGGCTCACGCTCAGGTACTGCTTATCCTTATCATCCAGGATGGCGAAGCTGTCGCCTACCGCATCCGGAAACACCAGGTTGACGCCGCTACCGACCATGCCCTCGAATCGAAATGTCATCTTCTGGCTCAGCCCATATTGTCCCAGCACCAGGGCGAACAGCAGATCTCCGGGAACGCAGAACTTCTTAGCATCGACATCGTGGATGGGGTTAAAGTCCTGTGCGACACCCTTGGCGAATTCACTCGCCTGTTGGGCTGACACAGAGACTAGTTGCTGTGCTTTATTAAAATAAGGACTTAGAAACATATCGGCTCGTCAATCAGGGTTATGTTAAAGATGAGATAAAACATTCGTTATAAATTTAAGGAGGCACAGTCTATAGCAAAACCCGCGAAACACTTCTCCGATGACTTGAAGACCCCCAGGTTTTGCTACAAAGCTAGGCCGAAATATCCGCTATTGCACTGTAGCAGCGCTCCTATCCCTCTGACTCACACTGGCTTTTGCCCATCCAGTCACTCCCCCAAACTGTGCCCAAACCATGCCTCAAGCTGTGCCTCAAACCAGAGGCAAGACTGCTTGTCTATCCAAAAAATCCACTAAAGCTGCAAAAAAGATAAATTTTTTAAAATTAACAATGTCAGTCAATGTCAAGGTAATAACCCCAGAGGGAAACACCTCAAACTATTGTTATGAAACATCTTTAAGTTAAAACCGCTCTGCACAACTTGGGTGCAAATCCCTTTACCTTGACTTTACATTTGTTGATCTTAATCAAAAAACTTAATGATAATAGTTTGCATTACGATACCTAATTGATAGAATCGCCAGCAATTAAATAACCCTGACAAAACAACTGGGAAGAGAAATGATGAAGAAAACGCTAATTGCCGCAGCACTGGTCAGCGCATTCGCTAGCCAAGCCGCTATCGCCTCTGATGAGACTCAAGAACTGCGTAAAGTGATCGAACAGCAACAGAAAGTGCTGAAAGATCTTGAGAAGCGTCTAGAGCAAACTGAGCAGCGTGTAGAGAAGACAGCCGACGCCGTTGAAGAAAGCAGCTCAGCCAAGAGCGCGACAACTATCGGCGGTTACGGTGAACTTCACTACAACAACATCACTGACAACAAATCAGGTAAAGACAAGAAAGAGTTCGACTTCCACCGCTTCGTGCTGTTCTTCGGCCACGAGTTCACCGAAAAGACACGTTTCTTCTCTGAGCTGGAAGTTGAGCACTCTATCTCTGGCGAAGGCCAAAACGGTGAAGTCGAGCTAGAGCAGGCTTACATCGAACACGATTTCAACGACATGCTGACTGCTAAGGCGGGTCTGTTCCTGATGCCAGTAGGTATCATCAACGAAACTCATGAGCCACCAGCATTCTACGGCGTTGAGCGTAACCCAGTTGAGAAAAACATCCTGCCTGCCACTTGGTGGGAAGCGGGTGCCAACCTGAATATCAAGGCAGCCCCAGGCCTGGCCTTCGACGCAGCGGTCACCTCTGGCCTAAACGTTGGCGACGACTATAAGATCCGTGGCGGTCGTCAGAAGGTTTCTGAAGCGAAAGCCGAAGATCTGGCTTACACTGCGCGCGTTAAATACACCGCCGTTCCAGGTTTAGAGCTGGCTGCAACTGTGCAGTACCAATCTGATCTGACTCAAGGCCGTGGCGATGTTGATACCGCTTCTGCGACCCTGATGACAGCACACGCTATCTACACCATCGAAAACTTCACCATCAAGGCACTATACGCTCAGTGGGATATCGACGGTAAAGAAGCCGAAGCACTTGGCCGTGACAAGCAGAAAGGTTACTACATCGAGCCTTCATACCGCTTCAACGAAAGCTTCGGTGTGTTCGCACGTTACAATGCCTACGACAACGAAGCCGGTAACGGTGTTGACTCAGAGATCACCCAGACTAACGTGGGTGTGAACTACTGGTTGCATGAAAACGTTGTCTTCAAAGCCGACTACGAAAAAGTTGGCGGCGCGAAAGATGCCGACGGTTTCAACCTAGGCGTTGGCTACCAGTTCTAAGCCATTAGCCCCTATCGCAGTGCTCAACGCTCCCTTTGAGCACTGCCTATGGCTAAGGTACTTCCCGAGGTACCTTAGCCATAGTAAAAGGAATCAGTGAAAACAACGGATTATCCCACAGGCCTCATCCACTCTTGCTACCGGGTCAATCGATGAAAGCTCTCTCTGTTAAGCTCCTACTTGCCTCACTCTTCACCGCCTTCTGCGTGCAGGCCGCCAGCGTCTATCAAAGCAACGAAGACTTTATCAGCCAGGCCTTTGCTGCCCCTATGCCCAAGGCCAAGGTCTACTGGCTAGAGGATAGCGATAAGCAGGCGATCGAGGAGATCCTGGCCCACAAATTCAATAAGATGCGCCTGCGCTACTGGCAACAGCAAGGCGAGACCGTCTGGATCCTCGAAGAGATAGGCAAGGAATCCCCCATCACGGTCGGCATCCATGTCAAAGACAAGGCCATAGTACAGACCAAGGTACTGGTCTATCGTGAGAGCCGCGGCGACGAGGTGCGTCACGAATTCTTCACCGACCAGTTTAAGCAGGCCAGGCTCACCGAAGATCACCAGCTGGATCGCAAGATAGACGGCATCACAGGCGCCACCCTGTCGGTACGTGCCCTCACCAAGCTGTCACGCATCGCCCTCTACCTGGACGACAAGGTCAACCACTAAGCTCTCATCGAGCTGCTTAGTTGGTGTTATCCCTATGGCTGTTATATGATGGCCAGCGAGCAGGCGAGCCCTGCTCTTTTCGTATCCAACAGGCTGTCAGCGCCGGGCATCCATGAGTCTGCTTGCGGCCGCGCGCCAGATAAATAGTCAGAATAAAGAACGCCATAGATGACCAATAAGCCCCGCCATCCCCATCGTAAACCCCTGTGGCAGAAACTCGCCAAGATCTTCCGTCCCTGGCACAGACGCCTAGGGATCGCCAGCGCCCTCCTGGTGGTCATGGTTGCCGTCAGCGGCGTCTTGATCAACCACAGCAACGACTTCAAGCTAGATACCACTCACGTGCATCAGGGCTGGCTGCTGGATCACTATGGCATCAAGGCCCCAGGCCAGATCGCCATCTATGCCAGCGAGCCGCTACTGGCCACCAGCGATAACCTGCTCTGGCTAAAGGACAAGCCGGTCCTGGAAGCCCAAGGGCCACTGCTTGGCGCCCTCGCCTATGGCGAGCACTATGTCGCCATCGACGCCCAGCACCTCTACCTGCTGGATCAACAAGGCGCCCTGCTCGAGCAGCAGAGCCGCGCCACCGGCCTGCCCCAAGACCTGCGCGCCCTGGCGCTGCTCCCCACGGGTGACGCTGGGCAGCTCTGGCTGAATACGGCGTCGGGCAGTTATCTTAGCGATAGCGATCTCATCGAGTGGCAGGAAGCAAAACCTCTGGTGGCTCTCGACTGGCAGACCCCGCTTACAGATGCCGAGAGTGAGGCGCTAGGTAAGAATTTGTCACTCAAGGCCCGTGCCATGCACCTCAGTTGGGAGCGTGTGCTGCTAGACCTGCACAGCGGCCGTATCGTCGGCCTGCCCGGCTCGCTGATGATGGACCTGGTGGCGCTCTGTCTCATCTTCATGGCGATCTCTGGCCTCTATCTGTGGCAGCAGGCTAAGCCACGCAAGCGCAAGGCATAAAGCAACAAAAGGTATAAGGCAGTAGATAGGATAAGGCGGCTAACGCCAGTCCTTAAAAAAACAACCGCCTCTTGCAAATAAAAAAGCTCACCTAAGGTGAGCTTTTTTATTGAGGAGCTAAAGCGTAATCGACCTTAACCGCCCATTAGCTTCTGCCACCAGGAGAGTGGCTCGCCGCAGTTCTTCGCCGGGTGATAGCTCTCAGCCAGGGCAGGAACCGCCACCACATTGCCGCAGTTGCCCTGCTTGGCGACACCCGTCTTGGCATCGAAATAGCCAGACACCACGCCATTGACCGGCGTGCGTCTCAGGCTGATAGGCGCGCGCTGCTTGAGGAAGGCCTGGTAGACGGCCATGGCGCCGCTGCTGCCATAGAGACTAGTCTTGCCGTTATCGTCCAGCCCCACCCAGACGGCGGCAACGTTTCGCTCATCGAACCCGGCAAACCAGGAGTCGCGGGAATCGTTACTGGTACCCGTCTTACCCGCCAGGGTCACGCCCGGGAAGGCCTGGCCCAGCTTAGTCGCCGTGCCCGACTGCACCACCTGAGTCATGGCGTGTTGCACCAGGAAGTCGCTGGCCACAGATATAGCCTGATCCGCGCCGCGCTGACTGGCCGACAGCGGCTGATTGTCGGCGTCCAGCACATGGGTCACAGCACTCAGCTGACGGTAGCGGCCATTATCTGCCAGGGTCTGATACACCTGCGCCACCATCAGCGGTGAGCCATTGACGGCCCCCAGCAACATGGATGGATACTCTGGGATGGTCTCGTCCCAGCCCGACTTGGCCAGGGTGGTCGCCACCGCGTCTGTGCCTATCGCCATGCCGAGGTTCACCGTCGGCACGTTCATCGACTTCTTAAAGGCGGTCATCAGCGGCACCTCGCCGGAAAACTGTTTGTTGACGTTCTGTGGCGACCAGGTCTTGCCCTGGGAGTTGGTCAGGGTGATCGGCTCATCCTTCAGCGGCGTCGCCAGGGTGTACTTGTCGCCGTGGGTCAGCGCCGTAGCGTAGACGAATGGCTTGATAAGCGAGCCGATAGGACGACGGATCTCCACCGCGCGGTTAAAGCCCTGATAGCTTGGCACCTTGTCGCCCACCATGGCGGCGATACCCGCCGAGTACTTGTCGGTGACCACCATGCCCACCTGCAGCGCCTTGTCACGCTGTTCCAGGTTTTTCATGGTCGAGCGCACCGCCTGCTCCGCCGCCTCCTGGGCTAGGGGATCTAAGGTGGTGTAGACCTTGATGCCCGACTGCTGAAGCAGGCTGTCGCCGAAGCGACGCGACAGCTCACCGCGCACCACGGCGAAGAAGGCCGGCAGTTTCTGATGCACAGGCTTGCTCGCCTTGCGCACCCCAAGGGGGGATTCGACCGCCGCCTTGTACTGTGCCACCGGCAGCTGGCCCGACTCCATCAAGAGGCGCAGCACCAGATCCCGACGCTCCTGAGCCCGCTCGGGGAAACGCCAGGGGTTGTAGTAGGAAGGCCCCTTGATCGCCGCCACCAGAAAGGCCTGCTGCGGCAGGGTCAGCTCGGCGATCGGTCTGCCGAAATAGAACTGAGACGCCAGCCCCATGCCGTGCACGGCGCGGGACTTGTCCTGACCCATATAGACCTCGTTAAGGTAGGCCTCGAGTATCTCATCCTTGTCGTAGCGAAAATCGATAATGATCGCCATCAGGGCTTCCCTGAGCTTACGTATGATAGAGCGCTCACTAGAGAGGAAGAAGTTTTTCGCCAGCTGCTGGGTCAGGGTCGAGCCACCTTGCACGGTGCGCCCGGCGCTGATGTTGACCATGGCGGCGCGTATGATGGCAAAGGGATTAACGCCGTGATGCTCATAGAAGCTCCTGTCTTCCACCAAAATCAGCGCATCGACGATCGCCTTAGGGATCTTGTCTGTGGCCACGAACAGCCTGTCTTCACCATCGCCGGTGATCATGCGATCCAGCAGCACTGGCTCGAGGTGGAACACCGCCAGCTCGCGATGGTCGCTGCTTCGCGCCACCGAGGCAACCCCCTGGCTGTCGAAGGTGATCATCACCCGCTGGGCTTCCTGGGATCCCTGCGGATGGAGGAAGGGACGGCGCCAGAGATCCACCTTGGTCCTGGAGGCGGAAAACTCACCCACCTGACGGGGATTGGCCACCTTGCGATAACCCAGCAGCTTAAGCTCGGCGATCAGCTGATCGTGGCTCACGGCCGCGCCGGGATAGAGGGCCATGGAGCGGCTAAATACCTGCGCCGGCAGGTGCCACTTCTGCCCCTCAAACTTGCGGGCGATAATCTGATCCAGGTAGATGCTATAGATGGTCATGGCAGCAAACAGGATAAGGCCGAGCTTCCAGCTCAAAGACCAGATCCTGCGGCCCCAACCCGGCCTCGCTGTCGCGGCACTCTTGCTTGCCGACTTACGCTTAGGCGTTTGGCTATTGCCCGCCTTACTATTAGTCGACTTGCGCGGTCTGCGTGGTGTTGGCGTCTCTTTATTCGTCATCGTGTTTCCAGTCAAACAGCAAAGGGGCTAAAGCCCCTTAGCTGACATCTTTTTCTTGGTTAATTTGGTCGGCAAGGTGTTGGCGGGATCGTCCGGCCACAGATGCTTAGGGTAGCGTCCCTTCATCTCTTTCTTCACCTCGACATAGGGCCCGGCCCAGAAGTTGGCCAGATCGGCGGTCAGCGCCAGCGGTCGCATCGCCGGCGACAGCAGCTCCATGGTCACCACAAGTTGCCCCTGGGCCAGCCTGGGGCTCTCGGCCATGCCCAGCGCCTCCTGCAAACGCACGCTCAGCAGCGCCCGCCCCGACATCTCATATCGTATCGCCGCCCGAGTGCCCGTCTTCATGGGCCAATGGCTCGGCAGCGCCTCGTTTAATATCTGTTGTTGTCCCCACTCCATCTGGTTGTGGAGCAAGGTATAGAAATCCAGTCCCTTGAGCAGGGTCAGGCGGCGCACCCCGTCAAGATAGGGGCCGAGCCACTCAGGCAGCGTCGCGAGCAAGGCCTGATCACTCAGATCCGGCCAATCGCCTGCAAGAGCGAGCTTACTCGCCAGGGCAACGCGCAGGCGAAGCTGTTCCACCTTATCATCAAATCCCAGCAGGGAGAGCCCCTTGGTGCGGATAAGCTGATAGATGGCCTGCTTGATCGTCTCTTCATCCAAGGTCGCCAGCGGGCGTTCACCCAATATGATAGCGCCGATGCGCCGCTGAGTTAACCCGTAAAAACGCGCCTTCTCCTCATCCCAACCGGTCTCAACAACCGACTTCACCTGACTGGCCAGCGGGCCCTCGAACAGCGCGGCATCCAGCTTGGCCGCCAGCAGAATACGGCCGCTGCTCTGGCCTTCACTCTCCTGAAAATCGGCGACCACCAGCCAGGGCTCGCCCTGCAAGGCATCGTCATCATTGAGGGCAACACCTGCGCCGCAGGCAAGCTGATACCCCTTGGCGCCACGGGCCTTGGCGATGCGATCGGGAAAGGCCAGCGCCAGCAGGGTGGCGATATCCTGGTCGCGACTCTCGCCGATGACCTTGGCTATCTGATTGCCTCGACCGGCATTCATCCTGGCCAGATATTGCTGCGCCAGCTTGGCGACTTCGCCGCCCCTGGCATCGCTCAGATAACGGCTGATATCGGCGCCGCGTCTTGCCAGGGCGCGCGATTCCAGCAGCGCCGCCAGCACGGCGGCAAGGGGCAGATAATAAGGAGCATCAATGCCATCCATATCTTTGGCGGCCAGCAGCATGTGGGCCAGACGCGGATGACAACCAAGCCGATAGGCGGCGCGGCCATGGGGCGTGATGCGCCTGTCGCCCTCCACCAGCGCCAAGGCTTGCAGCAGCTCCCAGGCTACCGTCTCGTTAGCCTCGGAGGGGGGCGAGATCAGTGGCAGCGCATCGAGGGCATTCACGCCCCAAAAAGCGGCATCTAGGGCTGCATTGGTTAAGTCCCCATGGAGGATCTCAGGCTCATCAGCCTTGAGCAGGCGCTCATGCTCCTGCTGCGGCCAGAGGCGGATACAGTGGCCCTCACTTAGACGACCGGCGCGGCCACTGCGCTGGGCGGCCGACGACTGGCTGATCCGTTTGAGCGACAAGCGACTCACCGCCGTCTTAGGATTGAAGCTGGCCTGACGCTTATAGCCGGCATCCACCACCAGGCGGATATCTTGGATGGTCAGACTCGACTCGGCCACATTAGTGGCGAGCACCAGCTTACGCATCCCAGGCGGTGGCGGCGCGATGGCGCTGTCTTGCTGCGCCGGCGGCAGGGCGCCATAGAGGGGGGTAATCAAAAACAGTTTAGAGTCGAGCCGCTCGCTTAATAGCGTCTGTAACCTTCCGATTTCTCGCTGGCCGGGCAAGAAGGCCAGCAATGAGCCCTCTTGATGCTCGGTCACAGCTTCGACGATCACCTTGGCCATATGCAGCAGCCAATCCTGATGGGCTGCGCTGGGACGGTAACTCAGGCTCACCGGGAAGCTGCGCCCCTCGCTCACCAGGCTGGCCGCTTCAGGCATCAGGGTCTGTAACGGCAGCCCGTCCAGGGTCGCCGACATGGCGAGTATCTTAAGATCCTCACGAAACGAGGCCTGTACCTCCAGCGCCAGAGCTAGGCCGAGATCTGTGGTGAGGTGGCGCTCATGGATCTCATCGAAGATGATCAAGCCGTAGCCAGATAATTCAGGGTCTTGCTGGATCATCCGGGTTAATACCCCTTCGGTCACCACCTCGAGGCGAGTCTTGGCGCTCACGCTCGACTCGCCGCGCACCCTAAAGCCCACCGACTGGCCCACGGGCTCGCCACGCCTGGCCGCAATAAAGTGCGCCACGCTGCGCGCCGCGATGCGTCTGGGCTCCAGCATCAAGATCTTACCCTCAATCTCAGGCCAGTCGAGCATGGCCAGGGGCAGCGCGGTCGACTTGCCCGCGCCGGTTGGCGCCTGCAAGATTAGCTGGGTATTTTCCGCCAGCGTCCGTTGGATCTCGGGCAGGAGTGTCTGGATCGGGACTTGATTAAATTCTTGAGTAGCTACTTGGTTCAAAGGGCGTGTTCAATCGACAAAAACTGGCGACAGTTTACTAAAGATGAGGGCAAAGCTAAACAGACGAGTCCCCGCTGGGGGCTCGTCCCAGGTTAATATCTCTTAACCTTCCAGTACCCGATACCAGTGCAGGCCTTCGCCCGAGGTCAATGAAGTGAGCGGCTCGGGACGCGCGATGCCATAACCCTGACCGAATTCGACGCCCAATTTCTGCAGGTGTTTTGCCACCTCGACCGACTCGACAAACTCGGCCACTATCTCGAACGCCAGTTCGCGGCCCAGCTGGCAGATGGCGGCGACGATCGCCTGATCGGCGCGATCCTCGCACAGGTGTTGAATAAACTGGCCATCGATCTTCACATAATCGACGTCCAGCAGCTTAAGGTAGGCAAAGCTTGAGAAGCCAGAGCCGAAATCATCCAGCGCCAGCTTACAGCCCAGGGGCTTCACAGTGTTGATCAGCCCGGTGGCATGATCCAGCTGGCTCACCGCCGCCGTCTCGGTGATCTCGAAGCAGAGCTTACTCACCAGCTCGGGTTCGCCAAGCAGGCGCATCTCCAGCCAGTTGATAAACTCACTATCGCTGATAGAGAGGGCCGACAGGTTTACCGACACCATAGAAAGCGACTGCCACAGCGCCAGGTTTTCACTGCCCCAGCGCAGCAGCTTGTCGATCACCCAGCGATCCAGCTTGGCCGCCAGGTTAAAGCGCTCGGCGGCGGGCAGGAAGATTCCGGGGGGAATCAGCTCGCCCTCGGTGGAGCGCATGCGCAGCAAGATCTCCAGATGCAAGCCGTCGTCACTGGCGCACAGCGGCTCTATGGGCTGGTAGAAGAGCTCGAACCTGTCGTTGGCCAGGGCGCCGACGATATCCACCGAGGCGCTCATCTCGGTATTGAGCTTCTCCACCACAGGATCCTGGGTGCTATAGAAGTACCAGGCGTTACCGCCCTTCTCCTTGGCGAGACGACAGGCGGCGCTGGCGCGGCGCAAGAGATCCGAGACAGAGTCGACCTCGCTCTCGCAGCGGGCCAGCCCCATGGAGACGCTCACGCTATGGCTGCGCCCCTCCCAGCTAAATTCATGGTTGGCCATGGCCTGACAGATACGCTCGGCCACCTGCTCGGCGATCTGCACATCGATATTGGGCATTAGTATGCCAAACTCGTCACCACTGAGGCGGGCGATCACATCTTCCTTGCGCACCAGCTGACTCAGGCGGGCGGCGAGCTGACACAAGAGTTGATCGCCGGCCCTGTGGCCGCTGACATTATTGACCACCTGGAATCTGTCCAGGTTGATGAACCCCACGAAGGTAGAGCGCTCGCACTCGCAGGGGTTGGCCAGATCATATAGGGCCTCAAAGTAGGCGCGATTGGGCAGTCCGGTGAGCGGGTCGAAATTGAGCGAAACGCTGTGCGCCTCGCCCTCCTGAACCTGCTCGCCCACTGGCTCCACCAGCATGAGGATGGGGCCGTCTTCGCCGGACAGGCAGAGGAAAGTTACCTTGGCCAGGGCATCATCGGGGGCGTATTTCAGTGGCAACTCACAACTGGATTGCTCCAGCACCTGATCTCGCACCAGCGCCATGGTGTCCAGCAGGCGTTTCTGCTCCCGCTTGGGTACCAGGGTCTCCACCTTCTGTAGCGTCTCCACATGCAGACTCTCGGCGGCGCTCTGGTTGTAACGTATCACCCTGTCATCGACGCCGATATGCACGCAGGGGATGGGCAGGCGATAGAGATGCTCGATACAGACCAGCTCGTTACTCTTGGCATTTAAGCGCTGGCGCGCCACCTCCTGAGCCAGGCCCAGCAGGCTGCCGGCCAGCAGCAGATTATGACGAATCGCCTCTGGCCATATGCCGTCACAGTCGTAGCGATAGGCGCCGAAGATATAGTGCCTCTCTCCGCCCACGGGCAGCAGCAGGACACTGCGGATCTTGGCCTGATTCAGACGCAGACGGCTGTCCTCGTCGTCGATAACGGAAGCTACATCTTCGACGATGGCAGGTTCGCGCAGTGAGGTATAGGAGTGTAGATGACGGTTGTTGGCCACCCGGCTGAGCAGCATCTCGGCGTCGCGCTTGCTGAAGATAGAGGCATCGGACTGGTACATGGCTTCGATCTGCACCGGCAGACGGCCCTTGCCGATACGTAACAGAAACAGGCCGTCACACTGATTGCTGGCGGCAAGTTGCTGCAGGATAAGTTGCAGCTCCTCTTCCAGATCGTGTTCGCATAAAAAAGCGAGCGTCTGCTCGAGCGATTGGGATCCCTGTTGCGTATCGGATGACATATACTATCTAGTCCTTAGATTGGCTAATCTGATACAAACACTGATTATAGTCAGAAATCATAGGATTACCCTATGGATTAAGTTGTAAAAGCTAGCTGAGAGTGACTATAGGTTATATTTCACTTTTTCGACGACATTAGCGAAATAAGTCGCTTTAAAATCAAGCCTGTAGAAAGCTCAACTCGTTGCATTTTTGTAACACACTTTAACCTTTTTCGGCAACCAGGGGATAGCCAATGAAACGACTCTTTCTCGCCATCGCCCCCGATGCGGCGCAGCTGGAGCAACTGACCCAGTTACAGGCGAGCTTAGACGGTGAGGGACGCCTAGTCCCCAGAGACAATCTGCACATGACGCTGGCCTTTCTCGGTCAGTGCAGCGAGGCCCAGCAGGAGGCCCTGAGCGAGTCCCTCGCCCGGCTCGCCCACCAACGTCGTCTGCCGGCATTTGAAGTGACACTCAACACCCTGGAGCATTGGGTTGAGCCAAAAATTATCTGCCTCAAGGGCGCGGCGCGGGATCCCCGGCTCATCAGCCTGTTCGATTTATGCCAAGGGCTGGCCCAGCAGCTCGGGTTACACACCAGCGAGCACAGCTTCACGCCCCATATCACCCTGATGCGTAAGGCCAAGGTGCTACCCGAACTCAAGGCGCCTTCCCTCACCCTCAGCGGCCATGCCCTGCATCTATATCACTCTCAGAGTAGCGAGCAGGGGGTGCAATATAAGGTATTGGCCTCCTGGCCGCTCACGGCCCCAAAAGCATAAAAAAAACGCGCCAATTGGCGCGTTTTTCTCATTCACTACAGCTTAGTCCTGCAGCAGCTCGGCGATGGTCAACACGCCGTGGGCGGTTGCCCCGGCGGCCCACAGGCCGTTAGCCGTATCGGCGAAGGCCGAGGCGAGATCCATATGCAGCCACTGGGTGTCGTCAGACACGAAACGCCAGAGGAAACCGGCGGCATTTGAAGCGCCGCCCGCGCCGCCGCCTTTAACCGGACGGCTGTTGGCGGTATCGGCATAGGCAGATGGGCACATCTCTTTGTGCCAAGGCTCAAGTGGCAGCGGCCATACCTGCTCGGCCACGGCCGATGCCTTCTCCTGAGTGCGGCTGATCAGCTCACGGCTCGGCGAGAAGATGGCGTTGTAAGAGGTGCCCACAGCCATCACGGCGGCGCCGGTCAGGGTCGCGGCGTCGATCACCAGAGGCGCGCCGGTTTCACAGGCGGCCTGCAGACCATCGGCCAGCACCAAACGTCCCTCGGCATCGGTATTGACCACCTCGACCGAGACACCATTCTTATAGGTGAGGATATCCCCCAGCTTATAGGCGCGGCCGCTGATCAGGTTCTCGGCGCAGCAGAGGAACAGCTTGATGCGCTTGTTCAGGCCAGACTTGATCGCCAGACCCAGGGCTGCGGTCACGGTCGCCGCGCCGCCCATATCGCACTTCATCCCCAGCATGCCTTCGGAAGCCTTGATGCTGTAACCGCCGGAGTCGAAGGTGATCCCTTTACCCACCAGGGCCGCCGACACAGGGGCGTCTTCGCCCAGCGGGTTATAGTCCAGCTCCAGCAGCGCAGGTGGACGCTCGCTGCCACGACCGACAGAGTGAATGCCGATCCACTTCTCTTCCAGCAGGGCTTCACCTTCTACGATGCGGTAGCTCACCTTGTCGCCGCCTACTTTCGTCAACCACTGGGCCGCCTGGTTAGCCAGGGTCACTGGGGCGAGGTTTTCAGGGGTTTCGTTGATCAACTGTCTGGCGAAGGCCGCGCTGTCGCGTCTGTCGTCCAGCACCTTCTTGACGGCATCGTCGCCAGTCCAGGCGATCTTGCCAATCTGCTTGGCGGTGGCGAACCCCTGGGCGAAGGCCCACTGAGTGTGAAGATCCCAGAGAGCGCCCTCGAGCGCCACCTCGTTGATCCCCTGACCGCGTAGCTTACGCGCCGCCTGCTGTACCTGGCGTAGCTGATCGCCCGCCTGCAGATGGATATTGGCCTGGCCCGCCGTAAAGGTCACATCTGCGCTGCCCCAATGGGCCGCAGGGGCGTCCTCGGTCAGATAAATCTTCATCACGTCGCTCATAATTGTTCCTTGTCAGTACAGAGAGTGGCGAGGCCTTAGGGCCTGCCTAATAATGCAGCCAAGTATAACGCCAATCACCCTGCTTTATCTAACCCCCTCACGCTTATCCCTAACTATCCCTAAGGAAGGAGCATGGTAGGAGAAGACTACAGTCGCTGCTTCAGGTCGCCGCGACAGCGCACCGCCCAATAAGGTAGAATCTTTTCGCTCTAGATGGGCGCTCAACAAGCAGGTGACTCAAGAAAGCCGTTCAGGGTGTGATCGCAGGCTCAGCCGCACAAACCTAAGGCGCTAAAACCCTGAGGCGCAAAACCCTCGCATGAATATAAGTAGAACAACAAGGCCGACAAGATGATTTTTACCCCCCCATTCGAACAGGGAAAGTTACTCAGACGCTACAAGCGCTTCCTCGCCGACGTACTGCTAGATGACGGCTCGGAAATCACCATCCACTGTCCCAACACGGGCTCGATGCGCAACTGCCTGTTTCCCGGCGAGCGGGTCTGGTTCTCTACCTCAGATAATCCCAAGCGCAAGTATGCCCATACCTGGGAGCAGGCGGCCTCGGATGAGGGCCACATCATAGGGATCAACACGGGAAGGGCCAACGCCCTGGCGGCCGAAGCGATAGAGGCTGGGGTGATAAGCGAGCTGACCGGTTACGACAGCCTGCGCCGGGAAGTTAAATATGGCAGCGAGAACAGCCGTATCGATCTGCTGCTCGAGAGCGAGGATAAACCCGCCTGCTATATAGAAGTCAAAAGTTGTACCTTATTAGAGCAGGGCCAAGGATACTTCCCCGATGCGGTGACTACACGAGGCCAGAAACATCTGCGCGAACTGATGGAGATGGTCAAACAGGGTCACAGGGCGGTGCTTTTATTTGTGGTGCAACATACTGGGATAACCACTGTGGCAGCGGCCCGCCATATCGACCCTGAGTACGCCGAATTGCTGACTCAGGCACACCAGGCCGGGGTGGAAATTCTTGCCTACAGCTGCGAACTCTCCCCAAGCGCCGCCAAGCTGATTAAATCCTGCCCTGTCAAGTTGTAAATAGACGGTAAAAGTTGAATTAATGCGTAATAGAGGACATAGTCAAAAGATAAACTCATGGCAGCTTAAAAAATTTGCGTGGTATATCAGATTCTGATATAGATATCGGCCTTTAATAAAAGACGCCCTACAACGCAAATGATTAACAGGAGATGCGTTATGCCTGAAGGCACTAAAAAACTTGGCGTGCTCGCTATCGCAGGTGTAGATCCTTACCAGGAAAAACCGGGTGAGGAATATATGAATACCGCTCAACTGGGTCACTTCAAAAAGATTCTCGATGCTTGGCGTAGTCAGCTCCGTGAAGAAGTGGATCGCACCCTGAATCATATGCAAGATGAAGCGGCTAACTTCCCAGACCCTGTCGACCGTGCGGCTCAGGAAGAGGAGTTCAGTCTTGAACTACGCGCCCGTGACAGAGAGCGTAAGCTAATCAAGAAGATTGAAAAGACATTGCAGAAGATCGAAGACGACGATTTCGGTTTCTGTGATTCATGCGGTATCGAAATCGGTATCCGCCGTCTCGAAGCCCGTCCAACGGCCGATCTCTGTATCGACTGTAAGACGCTCGCCGAGATCAAAGAGAAACAGATGGCCGGTTAAGCTGGCGAGAAGCGGGGCTTAGCCCCGCTTTTTTGTATCCAGTCGCCCCGATGAGCGACATAGAAAGTGTGAACAAAGGTTTTGCCGTGATCCCCCAAGCAGACCCCTCCCTCTCCCCCAATAACCCAATGCAAATCGACAAGCCCTATGTCGGCCGTTTCGCGCCATCGCCCTCCGGGCCGCTGCACTTTGGCTCGCTCATCGCCGCGCTGGGCAGCTATCTGCGCGCCCGCGCCGAGCAGGGAAAATGGCTGGTGCGCATCGAAGATATCGATCCCCCCAGAGAGGTAAAAGGTGCCAGCACACTCATCCTCAAGACCCTGGAGGCCTACGGCCTGCATTGGGACGGCGCCGTGCTCTACCAGAGCAGCCGTCTGGATGAGTATCAGGCGCGGCTCGACAGCCTGCTTGCACAGGACAAGGCCTATTACTGCCAATGTACCCGCAAGCAGATCCAGGCGATGGGCGGCACCTACGATGGCCGCTGCGCGACCCGCACAGCTAAACATACAGCAGGCGCTATTCGCATCCGTAACACGCTTGCGATAGATCATTTCGATGACGAGCTGCTGGGCCCTATCCAGGTCGAGCCAGAGTTTGCCGCCGAGGACTTTATCATCAAGCGCCGCGACGGCCTCTACGCCTATCAATTGGCGGTGGTGATGGACGATGCCTTTCAGGGGATAACTGAGGTAGTGCGCGGCGCCGACCTGCTCACCTCCAGTGCCCGCCAGGCGACCCTGTTTAATTTATTCGGTGACAACGCGCCTAAGTGGCTTCATCTGCCGCTGGCCTGCGCCGAGCCTGGCATGAAACTCTCGAAGCAGAATCACGCCCCGGCCATAGATCTTAATGCGCCCCAGGCCAGCATCAACGCCGCGCTCGCCTTCCTGGGCCAAGCCCCCTGCGAACCAGATAGTGTCGAGATCATGCTAGCCCAGGCCGTGAGCCAGTTTGAATTGAGCCATATCCCGCGCCAGCAGGAGATCATACTTACGCCGGGCGCTTAAGCACCGTATAAGCATAAACCTAGCCGCCGTCACGAAACCCGGCCAGGCAAGCAGAGTCCGGGTATACTCTTTGACCCATAATTGAGTTATGATAGCGGCCTAATTTTAACCCTGACTCAAGATCCAAGTTCGAGGTGTCCTATTTTTCGCCGTATTAGTCAATTCTGTAAGCAGCTTTTTGAAGACAATCAAAACACCACAGAAACCACACCAGCGGGACTAAGCCTAGAGATAGTTGCACGTAAACATCATGCAATCTCTCGCCAGCACATTAGCGAAAACGCTATTAAGGTACTCTATCGTCTGCACAAATCTGGCTTTAAAGCCTATTTGGTGGGCGGCGGCGTGCGCGACATCCTCCTAGGACTCGAGCCCAAGGATTTCGACGTGGTCACCAATGCCACGCCGGAAGAGATCAAGAAGCTATTTCGTAACTGCCGCCTGGTAGGGCGCAGATTCCGTCTGGCCCATATCGTCTTCGGCCGCGATGTCATCGAAGTCGCCACCCTGAGGGGCCATCATGTAGACAGCGGCGAGAAGATCTCTAAGGTCAACGCCGAGGGTCGCCTGCTGCGCGACAACGTCTACGGCACTATAGATGAAGACGCCGAGCGCCGCGACTTCACGGTCAACGCCCTCTACTATGATATCAGCGACTTCTCCATCCACAGCTATGGTGGCGGCCTGCAGGATCTCGAGTCTCGCACCCTGCGTCTGATCGGCGACCCGCAGAAACGCTACCGCGAAGATCCCGTGCGCATGCTGCGCGCCGTACGCTTCGCCACTAAGCTGGGAATGAACATAGACAAAGCCGCGGCGCAGCCGATCCCCGAGCTGGCGCCCCTGCTAAAAGATATTCCAGCCGCCCGTATGTATGAAGAGGTACTCAAGCTCTTCTTCGCCGGTCAGGCCCAGAACAACTACGTCATGATGCGTGACTTTGGCCTGTTCGCCCCTCTCTTTCCCCTGGTGGATAACCTGCTGGAGGAAGACCCTAAGGGACCGAGCCACAAGATGGTCAAGGCGATCATGCGCAACACAGACGAGCGAGTTGAACAAGACAAGTCGGTCACCCCGGCCTTCTTCTACGCCGCCATGCTCTGGTACCCCCTCAGCCAGCGCGCCGATGATATCGCCCTGGAGAGTGGCCTGAGCCAATATGACGCCTTCTACGCCGCCATGGGCGATGTGATGGAACAGCAATGCCGCACCATCAGCATTCCCCGTCGCTTTAGCACTCCGGCCAAGGATATCTGGCAGCTGCAACTAAGGTTCGAACGCAACCAGGGCACACGTGCCTTCAAGTTCATCGAGCATCCTAAGTTCCGCGCCGCCTATGACCTGCTACTGCTAAGGGCCGAAGCCGAAGGTGGTAACCTGGCCAAGACGGCCGCCTGGTGGAAGAGCTTCGTCGAAGGTAGCGAAGAGCAGCGCAGCGTCATCGCCCGCAGCACCAACAAGGGTAGCCGCAGCCGCAACAATCGCCGTCGTCGCAGCCCGAAGAAGACACCTAAAGCCGAATAATGAACACCGTCTATGTCGCACTGGGGGCTAATCTCGCGTCCCCAAAAGCCCAACTAGATCAGGCCTGTCAGGCACTGAAGGCCTTGGCAAGCGACGGACAACTAAGCGTCTCCCCCTATTACCAGAGCGCCCCCATGGGTGATGTGCCGCAGCCCGACTACCTCAATGCCGTGGCGCGCTTTACCACCACCCTAGCCCCACTGGCGCTACTCGATGCCCTGCAGGCGATCGAGAACGAACAGGGTCGGGTGCGCGAGGTACGCTGGGGCGCCAGAACCTTAGATCTGGACCTGCTCCTCTATGGCGACTGGCAACTGGATATCCCGCGTCTTCAGGTGCCGCACTACGGCATGAAGACCCGCAGCTTCGTGTTGCTGCCCCTATTGGATCTGGCCCCAGATCTCATTCTCCCCTGCGGCACCAAGCTGACTTCACTGATCACCGAGGAACTTAAGAGACAAGTTCAACAACTCGGCCCGGATCATTGAACTTAAGCCCCAGTTAGCTTATAAAGCACACTACTGCTAAAGCACACTACAGCCCAAGCAGAACTCTTTTTTAAATCAAAGTTAAGACCAGCATTATGTCTAAGATAACCAGCTCTACCCTGCTGAAATTCAAGCAGGAAGGTAAGAAGTTCACTGCACTCACCGCCTATGATGCCAGCTTTGCGGGCGCCTTCGACAGCGAAGGGATCGACGTCCTATTGGTGGGCGACTCGTTAGGCATGGTATTGCAAGGACACGACGACACCCTGCCGGTCACAGTCGAAGATATCGCCTACCATACGCGCTGCGTTCGCCGTGGCATCAAGCGTTCACTGCTGATCGCCGACATGCCTTTCATGAGCTACGCCACTCCAGAACAGGCGATGACCAATGCCACCGCCCTGATGCAGGCCGGTGCCAACATGGTGAAACTCGAAGGCGGTCACTGGCTGCTGGAAACCGTCACTAAGCTGACCGAGCGCGGCATTCCCGTGTGTGCTCACCTGGGGCTCACCCCGCAATCTGTGCATGTCTTCGGCGGCTTCAAGGTACAAGGCCGTGACGCCGACAACGCTCAGCGCATCATAGATGAGGCCAAGGCGATCGAGGCCGCAGGTGCCCAGCTGTTAGTGGTCGAGTGTATCCCGGCCGCGCTGGCGAAGAGCATCACGGAGGCCCTGACCATTCCTGTTATCGGTATCGGCGCAGGCGCAGACACCGACGGTCAGATCCTGGTGATGCACGACGTGCTGGGGATCTCCAGCGGCTATATTCCGCGCTTCTCGAAGAACTACCTAGCCCAGACCGGCGAGATCCGCAGCGCCATCCGCGCTTATATCGAAGAGGTCGACACTGGCGTCTTCCCCGCCGCCGAGCATACATTTAGCTAAAGTAAGGTTGCTGTAACATGTACACCACCCAAGATATCGCCGCCATCCGCGCCCAGGTGCGCCAGTGGAAACAGGCCGGCGAGACAGTGGCATTCGTGCCCACCATGGGCAATCTGCACCAGGGTCATATCACCCTGGTCACCGAGGCGCTGAAACGTGCCGATCACGTGGTGGTCTCCATCTTCGTTAACCCAATGCAATTTGGGCAGAACGAAGATCTAGACGCCTACCCACGCACCCTGGCCGCCGATCAGGCCGCCTTGGAGGCCGCCGGTGCCGAACTGCTATTCACCCCGACACCAGCCATCATCTATCCCAAGGGGATGGATAAGCAGACCTTTGTCGAGGTGCCAGGCCTGTCGGAAGAGCTCTGCGGCGCCAGCCGTCCTGGACACTTTCGCGGCGTCACTACCATAGTCTGCAAGCTGTTCAATATCGTACAGCCGGATGTGGCTCTGTTCGGCAAGAAAGATTTTCAGCAGCTGATGGTGATCAAGGCCATGGTGGAAGATCTGTCTCTGCCAATCGAAATCGTCGGCGTCGACACCATACGTGAGAGCTCTGGCCTGGCCATGAGTTCACGCAACGGCTACCTGAGCGAAGCGCAGAAGCAGCAAGCGGCTCAGCTCAAGCGTACCCTAGATGAGATGGCCGAGGCGATCGCCCAGGGTCAAGCGATCCCTAATGTAGTGCAGCGCGCTCAGGAACAGTTGCACCAGGCTGGATTTAAGCCAGATTATCTGTCGGTGCGCAACGCCGCCGATCTGCGTGAAGCCCAGGATAGCGATAAACAGCTGGTGATCCTGGCCGCCGCCTTTATGGGCAGCACCCGCCTGATCGACAACCTGAGTTTCGAACGCGCATAAGCCCTGCACGTCCGAATTTAGGGCGTCCTTAAGCCTAGAAGGCTCTTAAACTTAGCGCGTCCTTAGCCTCTAATTTCGCTTCTCAGGCCCAATGCCTGGGAAGCGATTTTTCATTTTAGGCTCACTTTTTACTCAATTCTTTCTCCCAAAACTGCCCCAAAACAACTCAAGATGAGGTCAGCTTGAGCATCTAAGTCCTTGGTCATGCACCAATTCTGATCGGCCAATCGGTCGAAAATGCCGCGAGTTTCAGAAATAAAATTACTTATTTGAGCGAAAGCCAATAAAGTGACCTGGATCCAGATCACCTGCATTTCATTTACATGCATTTCAAACGAATTGGCATGCATTCTGGCTAACCTACTGAAATTAATTGGTAATACCTATTTACCAAAAATAGCGAGCTCCTACAGGCGCTCAACAAGGTGATCTGGATCACCAAGGGCAATTTTCCATCGCTAACTGATTAGATTCTAAACTGAAATTATCCGATCAGATATTTCCACTTTTGAGACCTAATTAGAGTAATTACTCTTAGTAAAATCCCATTTCTAGCTAAAAATCGTCATATTTCTTTCAAATAGTTATAACGGCCCGCTCCGACCAGTGATAGAGATCACACTTTAGGTTTAACTGGTCAGACAAAGTTCACACCCATCTAACCCCATCTCACATAATCAGCACATAATGATCTAGATCATATTTGCATTTGGTGAATTAGCGTTTATTACGCATCAAGGATGAAACGATTCCATTTGGGAATAGCTTCCGACAACACAGGATGCTGCATCGGACGAGTCAGCATCGACAACAACTAAAAATAACCAAGTAACGACAGTAAGAGGCAATCATGACCCTACTTCAACTACTCGCCAGTTTGACGCCTGTAATCAGCGTTATGCTATTTTTGGTGCTACTCAAGATGCCCGCATCTCGCGCCATGCCCATCTCTATGGTAATGACAGGTCTTGCCGCCGTCTTTATCTGGCAGATGGATACCACTATCTTAGGTGCCTCCGTGGTCGAAGGCCTACTCTCGGCCCTGACCCCACTGAGCATCATCTTCGGTGCCGTGTTCCTATTAAACACCCTGAAGTACTCGGGTGCCATGGACACCATCCGCGCCGGCTTTACCAACATCAGTGGTGATGCCCGCGTGCAGGTGATTATCATCTGTTGGTTATTTGGTTCATTTATCGAAGGCTCTGCCGGTTTCGGTACCCCAGCCGCCATCGGCGCGCCGCTGCTGGTGCTGCTAGGTGTGCCGCCTGTTGCCGCCGCCGTGGTTGCCCTAATCGCCGACTCTACCAGCGTCTCCTTCGGCGCCATCGGTCTGCCAGTTCTGTTCGGTATGGAGCAAGGTCTGATGCAAGGCGGTGTGAGCATGGCCGCCGACCAGATCGCCCAGCACGGCACCAGCTTCGCCGACTATGCCCAATTTATCGCCCTGCACATGATCACTATCGATCTGGTGACAGGTACCCTGATCCCGCTGGTTCTCGTCTCTGTACTCACAGGCTTCTTCGGCCGCAACAAGTCGTTCAAAGAGGGTCTGGCGATCTGGAAATTTGCCCTGTTCGCCGGCTTGGCCTTTACCGTACCGGCCTGGCTTATCAACTACTTCGCAGGTCCAGAGTTCCCATCGGTTATCGGTTCGCTGGTTGGTATGGCACTGGTGATTCCAGTGGCACGCAAAGGCTTGCTACTGCCTAAGACTCCTTGGAACGATTTCTCAGAAAACGACAACCAGACTCAGGCTAAGGTAGAAACCAAGGCGCAGTTCTCTCAGGTTGCCGCCTGGACCCCTTACATCATCATGGCAGGCCTGCTGGTACTGTCTCGCACCGTGGCGCCACTCAAGGCCTGGCTCACCAGCTTCAACATCAGCTGGACTAACCTGCTGGGCACTGAGCTGAAAGCCGGGTTTGCGACCCTGTACGCGCCTGGCGCCTTCTTCGTGCTGGTTTGTATCCTGGGCTTCGTGCTGTTTAAGATGAAATCGCCAGCGATCAAGGAGTCGATCACCGTCTCTTGCAAGTCTATGCTGCCGACCATCATCTCCCTGGGCGCCTCTGTGCCTATGGTGAAGATCTTCCTTAACTCTGGCACCAACGAGGCGGGCCTGCAGTCTATGCCGGTTGCCTTGGCCGACATGCTCGCCGGCTCTATGGGCGCCATCTGGGCCTGGATGTCACCGATTGTGGGTATCTTCGGTGCCTTCCTATCGGGCTCAGCCACCTTCTCTAACATGATGTTCTCTGGCCTGCAGTACAGCGTGGCCGACAACATCGGCATGAACCACGCGTTAGTCCTGGCCCTACAAGGCATTGGTGCCAACGCAGGTAACATGATGTGTGTCATGAACGTGGTCGCCGCCGCTACCGTGGTGGGTATGGCTGGCCGTGAATCAGAAATTATCCGTAAAACCATGCCCGTCGCTCTGGGTTATGCCTTGATTGCAGGTACTATCGCTACCCTGTGGGGCGGTCTATAACAGATAACTCGAGAAAGGCGGACGTGATGAACCCGCCTTTCTGTGGGTCGAATTAAAGAGTAATGTTATGTCGATTAATTATTCAGCAGTAGTCGCAGATTTACGCGCCAAACTCGGTGATGAAGCCGTCTCAGACGATGCAGTGCGTCGTTTCGCCTGGTCCACCGACGCCAGTTATTTCCGTATCGTACCAGAGGTGGTGGTACACGCCGAGACCCTGGAAGATGCCCGTGACACACTCGAAGTCGCGCGCCAGCACAATGCTCCAGTGACCTTCCGCGCCGCCGGCACCAGCCTCTCAGGCCAGGCCATCGGCGAAGGTATCTTGTTGATCCTAGGTCACGACGGCTTCAGAAAGATCGCCGTCAGCGAGGATCACAACCAGATCTCACTTGGCGCGGCCGTTATCGGTGGCGACGCCAACCTGGCGCTTAAGCCATTCAACAAGAAGATTGGCCCGGATCCGGCCACCCTGGCCTCGGCCATGGTAGGCGGTATCGTCTCTAACAACGCCTCGGGAATGTGCTGCGGCACGGCCCAGAACAGCTACCAGACCATCGCCTCGGCCAAGCTACTCTTCGCCGACGGTACCCGTCTGAACACAGGCTGTGAGCGCTCAAAAGAAGCGTTTCGCGAGTCTCACCAGCAGCTGCTTAGCGAGCTGACCGATCTCGCCAAGCTCACCGCCAGCAACCCGGTACTGGCCGATCGCATTCGCAAAAAATACTCCATCAAGAACACCACAGGCTACAGCATTAACGCCCTGGTGGACTTCGAGGATCCGTTCGAGCTGATCAACCACCTGATCGTCGGCGCCGAGGGCACCCTGGCCTTCGTCGAAGAGGTCACCTACAACACGGTCGATGAGGCCAAGTTCAAGGCCTCGGCCATGGCGGTATTCTTCAACATGGAAGATGCGGCCCGCGCCATTCCGCCAATTAAATGCGACAGCGTCGCAGCCGCCGAGCTGCTAGACTGGGCGTCGATCAAGGCGGTCACCGGCAAGAAGGGGATGCCAGATTGGCTGAGCGAGCTGCCAGAAGGCGCCGCCATCCTGCTTATCGAATCCCGTGCGAACGACGAGGCAACCCTGGATGCATACACCCAGGATGTGATCGCCAAGCTGGCCCATATCGAAACCGAACGTCCTATCAGCTTCAGCCGTGACCCTGAGGTCTACAGCAAGTACTGGGCGATGCGCTCTGGCCTCTTCCCTATCATTGGCGGCGAGCGTCCGAAGGGCACATCGGTGATCATCGAAGACGTGGCCTTCGAACTGGAACACCTGGCCAATGCGGCCACAGATCTGACCGCCCTGTTCCACAAGCATGGCTACCCTGAAGGGGTGATCTACGGCCACGCGCTGGCGGGTAACTTCCACTTCATCATCACGCCGACCTTCGCCTCACAAGAAGATATCGACCGCTTCCACGGCTTCATGCAAGACGTGGCCGAGATGGTAATTAACAAGTATGACGGCTCCATGAAGGCCGAGCACGGCACAGGCCGCGCGGTAGCACCATTCGTCGAGATGGAATGGGGCGCCGATGCCTACACCCTGATGAAGCGCATCAAGCAGATCTTCGATCCCCAAGGCCTGCTCAACCCTGGCGTTATCCTCAACGACGACGCCAAGGTGCACGTCAAGAACATCAAGCCATGCCCTGTGGTCGACGACTTTGTGGACAGATGTATCGAGTGTGGCTTCTGTGAGAAGACCTGTCCGACCTCGGCGCTTAACTTCACTCCGCGTCAGCGTATCGCGACTCTGCGTGAAATCGCCCGCCTGGAAGCCTCTGGCGACAAGCAAGCCGCCGAAGAGATGCGCGCCGCCGCCAAGTATGACGTGGTCGACACCTGCGCCGCCTGTCAGCTGTGTACCATCGCCTGTCCGGTAGACAACAGCATGGGTCAGCTGGTGCGTAAGCTGAGAACCCCATACATCACCACGACCGAGCAGAAGGTACTGGACTTCCAGGCCAAACACTTCGGCGCCGTCAACCAGGTGATCAGCACAGGTTTCGACGTGCTCAACATCATCCACAAGGTCACGGGCGACAGCGTCACCAACGGCCTGATGAAGGTGGGCCGCATGGTGTCCAAAGAGGTGCCTTACTGGAACCCAGATTTCGCCAAGGGCGGCAAGCTGCCTAAGCCAAGCCCAGCCTCGCCAGACAAGGAGACTGTGGTCTACTTCCCGGCCTGTGGTGGTCGCACCTTCGGCCCGACGCCGAAAGATCCCGACAACCGCACCCTGCCAGAGGTAGTAGTCACCCTACTGGAGCGCGCCGGTTACAACGTGGTCACCCCAGACAACACCCGTCACCTGTGCTGCGGCCAGATGTGGGAATCTAAGGGTGACTTCAAGAACGCCGATGCCAAACGCGACGAGTTGATCGACGCCCTGAGCGCCCTCAGCGAGAACGGCAAGGTGCCTGTGGTGGTGGATGCACTCTCCTGTACCTACCGTACCCTGACAGGCAACCCTAAGGTGGAAATTACCGATCTGGTCGAGTTCATGCACGACAAGATCTTGCCTAAGCTGACCTTTACCAAGAAGGTCAACGTGGCACTGCACCTCGGCTGTAGCGCCCGCAAGATGAAGCTTGAGCCTAAGATGCAGGCGCTGGCCGATGCTTGTAGTAACGGCGTTAAGCTGCCAGAGGGGATCGAGTGTTGTGGTTACGCCGGCGAGAAGGGCTTGTATAAGCCTGAGATCAACGCCAGCGCCCTGCGCAACATCAAGAAGCTGATCCCAGTGGACATCAAGGAGGGCTACTACGCCAACCGCATGTGTGAAGTGGGTCTGACCCAGCACAGCGGCATCTCCTATCGCCACCTGGCCTATCTGCTGGAAGAATGCAGCCGCTAGGCAACCGATTTAAGGTTTAGATAACCCCACCCAAGCAAACTCCGCGGTGTGACATCAGCTCACATCGCGGTTTTTTATCTCTACCCTTGCCACACCCGAGCAAAAATCCCCTAAGTCATACTACCTAAGTCATGCAAAATACTGGTGTTATTCCAAGAGTTGCGCCATAGTATTAGCTGACCATACTGAGCTTAATCCCCAATAAGTTAGTGACCTAAGCTTGCCGTATGGACGCCAAAATGAAGTAAAACGACATAAAGTTAGCTAAAGATTCGTTACACAAGAGAAAGGGACATGAGTCGTCGCGGCGACCGCTCAGCTTACAATGCCGCCTAGACTCGACGCAGATAGAGGAATTATCGCTCCATGGGAAAACTGCTCTTAGCCATCGCACTCCTGCTGCTTCCAGGCCTTAGCCACGCCAGCAGCATTTACAAGTGCATCAAGGGCGACAAGGTGGTGTTCAGCCAGACCTCCTGCCCGAAAGAGTTTAAGCAGCACCATATCCAATACCAACTCGGCATCACCACGGAAACCGACAGCGACAAGCCCAAGGAGAAAGTCGACCCTTTGCAGGCGCTGCTCAACAAGCGCACCCTCTCCCAGGAGAAGCTGTTACAGCTGATTGACGCCGAAATCTACCGCCTCAAGCAGGAAAACAGCTATTATGAGATCTTAAGGGCCAGCGAGAAACAGAAGCTGGATCGCAAGCGTTACTGGCAGAAACAGGCCAAGGACGACCCTGAGTTTCTCGCCAAGCTCGACGAGATGAACCGCTACTTCGACGGCCTGATTAAGCTCAACGACGACGCCATGCTCATGCTGCAGCAACATAAGCTGCGCATCACGCAGGCGCCCGAGCAGGAAGAACTGAGAGGGCAGGAAGAGCAGCCCGACAGAGGGGCCCCCCAAGTCGTACAGCATTAGCCGTACAACACAAAAACATCAATAGCGAGGTCGCCATGAACAAGACCCAGTTGAGCCTGCTCGTTATCGGCCTGCTTCTGCTGGGATTTTTTATGCGCCAGAGCCTCTTCACGCCCGCCGATGAGCCCCGCGATCTCAATGTCGACAGCTTCGTCGACCATGCCCAATACCTGACGACCCAGAGCGAGGTGATCGCCCCTCTGCTGTGCGCCAAGCTCGCCATCGACATGGGCTTTTCCGTGGACCAAGAGCAGGTCAACAGCGAGCTGCGCCAGACCCTCAAGGCCTATGACGACGACAAAGACGCGGCGCTGTATCTGTTTATCTATGTCAAAGGCTACGCCTTCGGCTTGGCCCACGGCATAGAGGACAAGCCCGGCGCCTACTTCCACCTGGGCTGTGACCAAAACCATCCCGAGGTCGAGATGCCACCCGAGCAGACTCAGATATGACTCCCCACTGGCCATTACTGCTCAAGGTCGCCAGCGACAAGCAGCTGATGCTGTTAGAGAGCCAGGAAGAGTGGCTCGCCGAGCGCGATCACCTAGCGCCCGAGTCCCTAACCCTTATCGACAGCCAAGGCATCTGCTTTCAATGCCAAGATGGCGATCTACGCCCCTCAAGCCAGCAGATAGTCCTTTCACAGATAGTGCTATGGGTCAGCGATTATGCCTGCCAGAATGGTCACTTCTGCAGCGCCAAGATAGACGCCGACAACCTAGCGCAGCTGTTTGAGATGGTGCGCTATTTGGAAGATAGCTAGTCGAAGCACGCCATGCATTAAAGAATACAGCCATAAAAAAGCCCCACCAATGTGGGGCTTTTTAATTGGATTTGTCTGTCATGAACCGACTAGGTTCTCAAGCCTATGCCACGGCTGATCAGGTAGTAGGCCACCAGCCAGAGTCCGGCGCAGAAGCCGACCATGATAGCCACCGACAGGCCGATACTGATGTCGGCATACCCCAGGAAGCCGTAGCGGAACACGTTTATCATATAGACCACAGGGTTCAGCTGCGACACCCCCTGCCAGAAGCTTGGCAGCAGGGTGAGCGAGTAGAAGACGCCGCCCAGATAGGTCAGCGGCGTCAACACGAAGGTGGGCACTATGCTGATGTCATCATAGCTCTTGGCAAATACGGCGTTGATAAGCCCTCCAAGGGCGAACAGGATAGAGGTCAACAGCACCGTCAGGGCCACCAGCCCGGCGTGATGCAGGCTGATATCCACGAAGAACATGGCCACCAGGGTCACTATGGTGCCGACACACAGGCCACGGGCGACGCCGCCGCCCACGTAACCGGCGATCATCACATAGTGAGGCACGGGCGCGACGATCAGCTCCTCCAGGTTACGCTGGAACTTGGCGCTGAAGAAGGATGATGCCACGTTGGAGTAGGAGGCGGTGATCACCGACATCATGATGAGGCCGGGGGCGATAAACTCCATATAGCTCACGCCGCCCATCTCGCCGATGCGCTTACCCACCAGGTTACCGAAGATCAGAAAATAGAGGGTCATGGAGATCGCCGGCGGCACCAGGGTCTGCACCCAGATACGGGTGAAGCGGGTCACCTCCTTGATCAATATGCTCTTAAAGGCGGTAAAATAGACGTGCTTCATGTTCATGCTCATGCTCATGCCTTTTTGCCTCGCTTGCCTTGTTCCACCAGCTCCACAAACAGCTCCTCCAATCGGTTAGCCTTGTTACGCATAGACAACACCTCTATCCCCTGCTCGGTGAGCTGGGCGAACACGCTATTGATGCTATGGGCCTTCTCCACATCCACCTCTAATGTGTGTGGATCGGTCAGGCGGCAGTTGATCCCCTCGAGGGTCGGCGCCTCGCTGATGTCGGCCTTGAGGTCGAACACGAAGGTCTCCATGTTGAGGCGGCTGAGCAGGGACTTCATGCTGGTGCACTCCACCAGCTCGCCCTTGTCGATGATGCCTATGTTGCGGCACAGCATCTCGGCCTCTTCCAGGTAGTGGGTGGTCAAGATGATGGTCACCCCCTGGCGGTTAAGATCCGTCAGGAAGGTCCACATGGAGCGTCTGAGCTCGATATCCACCCCGGCGGTGGGCTCATCCAGAATAAGCAGCTTGGGCTCGTGCATCAGGGCGCGGGCGATCATCAAACGGCGCTTCATGCCACCCGAGAGGGCTCGTGACGGGCTGTTGCGCTTGTCCCACAGATCCAGCTGGCTCAAGTATTTCTTGGCGCGCTCGAAGGCCACTTCGCGAGAGACGCCGAAATAGCCGGCCTGATTGACCACTATCTGCTGCACTGTCTCAAACTGGTTGAAGTTAAACTCCTGGGGCACCAGGCCGATGGACATCTTGGCCAGCTCCAGCTGAGTGTCGATATCGTGTTCGAACACCTTCACCTTGCCGGAGCTCTTCTGCACCAGGGAGCAGATCACCCCGATCGTGGTGGACTTGCCGGCGCCGTTGGGGCCCAGCAGGGCAAAGAAATCCCCCGCCTCGACCTTAAGGCTGATCCCTTTTACCGCTTCGACGCCGCCCTTGTAGGTTTTTCTGAGCGAGTCGATAACTAAAGCATATGGCTCTTTGGTCATTAGTGACTTCCGTTATCCTGATCTTGAAATTGGTATTGCTATTGATATGAAAAAACAAAAACTCCCGCACAAAGCAGGAGTTTAAAATCTTAACGACGGCGCGATTAATCTAGGGGTACGACTTTAGCGATGTAAGGCAGGTTGCGATACTGCTCGGCATAGTCGATACCATAGCCGACGATAAACTCATCGGGGATGGTGAAGCCGATAAAGTCTACCGGTACATCAACCTCGCGGCGCTCTGGCTTGTCCAGCAAGGTACAGAGGGCCAGGCTCTTAGGTTCGCGCAGCAGTAGCATTTCGCGCACCTTGTTCAGGGTATTACCCGAATCGATCAGGTCTTCGACGATCAACACGTCACGGCCTTCGATATCCGACTGCACATCCTTTAGGATCTTCACGTCGCGCGAACTGGTCATCGCGTTGCCGTAGCTGGATACCGACATGAAATCGATCTCAACGTGGCCCTTGATGCGGCGGCAGAGGTCGGCCATAAAGACCACTGACCCCTTCAGCAGGCCAACCATTAGCAGGCGTTCGCTATTGGCGTAATGGGCATTGATCTGCGCTGCCAGGATATCCAGTTGTTGTTCAATCTCATCTGCCGAGATCATCACTTCGGTAGTGTGTTTCATACTCTTCTCAAATTTGTGTTAATTGTCGCGGTTGTCGGCACTGTGCTTATCATAGCCCCAACGCTTGGTTAACCCGTGGTCGACACCCAGATGGTCTAAGATCCGAGCGACCATGAAGTCTACCAGATCTTCAATCGATTTGGGATCATGATAAAAGCCAGGAGCCGCCGGCATTATGGTGGCGCCGAGGCGCGACAGGGACAGCATATGCTCTAAGTGTATGCTGCTAAAGGGGGTTTCTCTGGGTACCAGGATCAGCTGGCCACGCTCTTTTATCACCACATCGGCGGCCCGCTCCAGCAGGCTATTGCTCATGCCGGTGGCCACCGCCGCCAGGGTGCCTGTACTGCAGGGGCAGATAACCATCTGCTTAGGCGCCGCCGAGCCAGAGGCCGGTGGCGAGAACCACTCCTCCTTACCCAGCACATGCAGCTCACCAGCCACCTCATTGCCGCGCTCGGCAAACAGCGCCAGCAGCTGGGCCTTGGCCTTGTCGCCGTTAGCGCTGAGCTGCAGCCCATGTTCGGTGGCCAGCACCACCCGCGCCGCGCTGGAGATCATCAAAAACACCTGATAATCGGCCATCAACAGGCATTCCAGCAGCTTGAGTCCGTATGGCGCCCCGCTGGCGCCGGTCCAGGCCAGGCTGATCGCCTTGGCCCGCTTGGGATAATTCATATCTCTCTCTTTGTTGAAGACCCGAGTCTAACCCTTACGGACTAGACTCAAGCCTTGGTCTCTTCCAGCTTAGCCAGCAGCTTGCCATGCAGGCCGCCAAATCCACCGTTGCTCATCACTATGATGGTATCGCCGGGCCTTGCCGCCGCGGCCACGGTCTCGACCAGCTCATCTATCTGGTATAGCACAGTCACAGGCAACTCGGCCTTGGCCATCGCCGCTTCCACGTCCCAGTCGATATTGTCCGCCTGATACAGGTAGGCGGCATCGGCCAGTGCCATAGAGCCCGCCAGGGTATCCTTATGCACGCCGCGCTTCATGGTGTTAGAGCGCGGCTCCAGCACCACTATGATGCGACCTTCACCCACCTTGGCGCGGCAGCCCTGTAGCGTGGTGGCAATCGCCGTCGGGTGGTGAGCAAAGTCGTCATACACGGCGATATCATTGACAGTGCCGATGAGCTCCATGCGACGCTTTGGCGGCGCGAAGCGGGTCAACGCCTCGATAGCCGCCGCAGGCTTGACGCCCACGTGACGGGCCGCGGCGATCGCCATGGTGGCGTTTTCCACGTTGTGCTGACCGATGAGTGACCAGTCGAGCACACCCTGAGACTCGCCATCGAAGAAGAGCTCGAAGCTGTGGCCATCCTCGCTCAGCAGCTCGCTGTACCAGCCTGGGCTACCCGCCATCAGGTTATAGGTCTCCTGCTCACTCCAGCAGCCCATGTCGATCACCTCGCGCACCGCTTCACTGGCGGATGGCCAGATCACCTTGCCCTGACCCGGTACGGTTCTTATTACGTGATTAAACTGACGCTGGATCGCTTTTAAATCATCGAAGATATCGGCGTGGTCGAACTCCAGGTTATTGATAACCAGAGTGCGCGGCTGATAGTGGACAAACTTAGAGCGCTTGTCGAAGAAGGCGCTGTCATACTCGTCCGCCTCCACCACGAAGAAGGGGGAATCCCCCAGCCGCGCCGACACGCCGAAGTTTTGCGGCACGCCGCCGATCAAGAAGCCTGGCGCATAGCCACAATCTTCTAAGATCCACGCCAGCATGCTGGAGGTCGATGTCTTGCCATGGGTACCAGATACCGCCAGCACCCAACGATTGGTCAGAATATGCTCGGCCAGAAACTGTGGCCCAGAGGTATATCTCAGGCCACGGTTGAGCACAGCCTCGACACAGGGATTGCCACGACTCATGGCATTGCCTATCACCACCAGATCCGGCGCATCGTCCTCGTTTTGCCCCAGCTGGCTAGGGTCGAAGCCCTGGATCAGTTCTATCCCCTGCTCCTCGAGCTGAGTGCTCATGGGTGGATAGACGTTGGCATCGCTGCCCGTGACCTTGTGACCGTTAGCGCGAGCAAGGAGTGCGAGACCACCCATAAAGGTGCCGCAGATCCCTAAGATATGTACATGCATGGGGTTGGCTCTGGATAGGAATAATCTGGGGGTTATTCTAACGATTCGTGGAACCATTGTCAGTTAACAATGGTTTAAGATGCGGTCTGACGACCGGGAGGGGGGTCAAACTGCGTTTGAAGGGCTGATGCCAAGAGTGCGGCCTTACGGCCGATGTAGGTCGTGGAACTCCGTTCCACACCAGGGCAAGAGGGGGGATCTCCAGCAATCCCCCTCTTGCATCTCCCCGTGCCGCCCCAGACGAAGTTGTTGCTCCTCGTGCTTATGGATAAATCGCTACCGCTTCCGAAGGATGCATCCATGCACCTGCGGAAGCTAGTCGGGCATCCATGCCCGTCTCTCGCAATTTATTCCAACACCCTTCGGCAATTTCGATGGGGACTTGTCGTAGCCTCTACCTGCAACCTCACTAACTAGAACAAACTTAACTCTGACCCAATTTTCATTTATAAGTATCATTAGTGATCGGGCGCAACGCCTCGCTTAACCGGCGCAAAATAGCAGGCTAAAATTAGCGACGAAGGAGCGCAAGCCTGCTGTTTTGTGTCCCTTGTTGAAGCGTTTGTTATAAGTTTATTTGATATCCTGTCGACTTATCTTTTTTACAATGGATTCAAATAATGGACTGTCAGCATAAGGTAAATACTCAGTATGTCTTGAATACGTCAAACCCGAAGCTGCTGCTTGTCCAGATAAATAGTGCATCATTGCACTTTCACACATTACCCCTAAACATTTATTATTCATACCAGCGGCGAAATTTACAATTCGTTGTTTAACAAAGTTATTAGAAGCTCCTCTATGTATTGCAGTAGAAGCTTGCACTGTATCAGGAAAAAACATATTAGTTTTAGGTAAAAGATCAGTAATATTAACAGCTATCAAGCCTCTAGCTTTGGACGAGGGGACTGTTTTTATCCGCTTCGTTATCTGTTTATTGGCTTTTTTAACATTTGCTTCTATTTTGTTTTCTGACTTTATACGCTTACATTCAATAAACAGTGTTCCACCATCACTTAAGTCTACAACTACATCGCAAATTCCTGTTAAAGATACATTAAATCCAGCTTTGATAAACCTGCATGCAACTGATAGCTCAAAAAGAAAATCTCTCGCCTGATCATTGTCACTATTAGCCCTAAACTCTTGTCCAGATACAGTTTTTTTAATTTGTTCTATAAACTGTGTTGATTCAATCTCCTTAAGATTGTTATAAACACGGATGATTTCATTTGCTTCAATATAGGCATTATCAAACCCTCTCTTGAAATCTAATATTTCGTCCTTATTTTCTAGATTTGACTTGGTTTTACCCATTTCAACAAAAGAATCAAAGTGTTTTTTATACTTTCCATAGCGATTTCTTGAGAACTCAAAGCCTAACTCATTGAACCACTCACACACTTCGAAGTACATATCAAATACATCATCGAGCTGATGAATAAAATGCTCAGGTTTATTGTTCACCAAACTCTCCTAAACTTATAACGCCCGGCTTTGCGGCGAGCCGGAGCGTAGCGTAGGCGAGTCCGACAACAGCCGCTTGTTATGTTCAATTTATCCATATCTTAAGATCGATGTTGCCGAAAATACGGCCCAAATTTGTAAGCGCAATAACTTGACCAAAGCTATTTAGGTTGGCTGATGAGAATTTTTCCTTCTCATATAGTTCTAATAGTTTGTTTAAGCTAGGCGCTTGAACCTTAACCTTTTCTTTAAATTCCTGAGTATTTTCTGCGAGTGAAGGATACTCTTTAAACTGGACATCATATGCATCATGGCCAAATATTGGATTGAAATCTAAAACCCCAACTCCCGCTAGATACTGAATGTTGGGCACAGACAGTACACAGTTGTTACTAAAGGCCGCTAGGACGGGAGCCGCAAATTGTTCTAGATGGATAAAAGCAACATTCGGAATCTGAATTGTCATGCTCGAAACAAAATGCTTAACACTAAGAAAGTTGATATGGTCTCTAGTAAGCTTCGGCGTGAGTCTGATTGCCTCTTCAATAGTGATATCTAATAAATCACTATTACCCCTATCAATTCTTGATGCGACCAGATTAGCCAATAAATTCAAGTCAGTCTTTTTGCCTTTCTTGGCAGCTCCCTGAACCGCTTCATTTAAGGCAGCTTGAACATCGGGTTGCGCTAGCTTCTCAGGGTTAATAAAGGCTTGCTTCTTGGCAATTTCACTCTTCAGTTCACCAGCTAAAGCCATAACATTTTCGTTTACTTGCTTCATAGCTTCTTCTTGAAGCTTAGGGAAGTTGTCATGTATCAAATCAAGACAAAGTTGTTTGACGTTGTTATAGTCCATTCCTTGATGGGTGATATTGATATCCCGCTTAGCTTGGTAGGCTTCTGAGTTTTCACCTGTTTCTTGCTTCATATCCCCAATCACTCTCTATTCCTTAATATTGATATCTCTGCCTGACTGATAGGCTTTAGAATTGTCGCCTACCTGTTGGGTCATCTTGGAACTATTCCCAAAGAAGAAAGTTGCCGAAAAGGCTGCAAGAAAAGAAATAAATGCGACTATTCCTTCAAAACTATAGTCATTCAGGTATGAGTAAAAACCTGATATTAAAATACCTGCAATTGTTACCAGTTGGCTAAATAATTTCATTTATCCTCCGTAGCTTGCGGGAACATAACGCTTTGCCAAGGGGCAAATGCGAACGTTGTTGGGCAAAGCCCAGTGAGTATTTGTCCCAGCCGCGCCTTTTGCGGCGAACTTAGGCAACTTGTTATATGCGAACATCTCGCCCCATTCCTTCGTGATAATAATAAACCTCAACGTTTACAAGCACAGATTTGAGTTCTTGAGCCAACTTGAGGCCTTTCTCAATAAAATCGGCTTCTGCCAAAGATGACAAGAAACCTGAGCTAGCGGGATCATCTTCATTTAAAGTTGCATCATATTCTGCCGCCCACTCCATCAGCGACGAAGATAGCTCTTTTGAAATTGGCAATGATGTTGGGTCAATCTCACCTACTTCATCAGCTCCATAGTGCCACAAAGGAAAACAAAGGTAATCGGTCATCACTTTAATCGAAGTCATACTCACGGCATATAACAGCTTATTAGTGCGCATGCGCGTTTATCTCGTTGGACCAGTGAAAACGCGCACAGTTAACTATCTGTATGTAATGAACTTATCAGCATATTGCCAAATATACCATCTGCAAAAACGCGCATGCGCGTTTTCCAAACCTATTATCTCAAGTAGTCAACACATAACTGATTGATAAAAATGAATTATACGGATTAGTACGTGTATAAACGCGCAAAATTATTTCACTATTTTCCTTGATATTCGGAAATACCAAATAACACTGTGTAAACAAACAGTGCATTAGGGATGAGGTAATCATGAGTCTAAAAAGCCCATTTCTAATCGGTGTTCAAGAAACAATGCGTATGCGTGGTTACAGTATTAGGAATAGTCGGGTCAGAGTAAACTTTTACTTACTTGCTGCAAATGCCGGTTGTGGCTACAACAGATCCCCATCGAAGTTGCCGACGACGGCATGGATGCAGGAGTTAGAGCGAAGCAGGATGCCAGAGCCGGGATGCGTAGATGAAAATGCCGTATAGCCATCATGGACGATGGCTAAGACTCGGGAGGACAGGAGTCCCATCCGAGTCGTTAGGCGATTTTTATTGAAGCATGAGGATCAACAACTTCGTCGGGGGCGTCAGGGTGGATGCAAGGGCGAAGGTCATGTCAATGACCGTTTTGAGCGAGAGGCACGGATGCCGAGCTGGCTTTTTACAAGGAAGTACTTGGCGAGGACGAGCAGTCCTCCTTGCCCGGGTGTGGGATGGAATCCCACGACTTTCTCGGCCGTAAGGCCGTATCCGTCCCGACGAGGGAAGCTTCCCACGACGTTAATCCAAACGAAGTTTGGAAAAAGAGCAAACAACCAGTTTTAAGGCTATTGCAGATTAAAAAGATTATCTGAATTGTTGGCAGGCGGAGGAATGATCATCTCTCCTGTGGCATAGAGTCTATCGAACTCTTTCTTTGCATCTATCTTATGATTAACGCAACGAACCATATGTGCATCATTTTTGAAGCTTCTGCACTCATCTGGTGTCACGTAATAACTCTTCCATGCCCGTTCGCGTTTTTGCCGCTCAGCCTGATTAATCGTCATGCGAGCTTTCTTTTCTTGCTCGGCAAGATAGCTTGCTTTAAAAGCCTCTATTCGGCGCTGTTTCTCCGCCGCCTTCTGCGTTGCAACCTTTTCACGCAGCAACTTGGCTTGTTGTTCTAAGAAGCGATCAGCCTCATAAGCAACATAATTAACGTAGGCAATATTAATAATGGCAGTGACTATTCCCGCCAGTAAGATTCCTAGAGTGATCTGGAGTACAAGTTTCATCGAATAACCTAAATTCCTTTTAAGCTAAGCAAGATGCTACCACCTCAGTACAAAATTTGGCACCTCAACCTTCACAATCTCACCAAAAGCACTAAAGCAACCCAATACAAATTGCGACTACTATGACCCCTCATCGAAGTTGCCGATTAAACAAATATCGCAAGCAAAAACAATCCGCAACCTGAACCCAAATGCTGGTTGTGGCTACAACGAATCCCCATCGAAGTTGCCGACTAAATGGATACAGCAGGCAAAACAATCCCCAGCCTGAACCTAAATGACGGTTGTGGCTACAACAGATCCCCATCGAAGTTGCCGGAGTGGATAGCAGAAAATGACGTGAGACTCACATGGATGTGAGGCTAGCTTCCGGGGGGCTTGGATGCCCCATCGGAAGCGTTAGTCATTTTCAAATAGCCACGCAGGGATCACAACTTCGTCGGGGCGGCACGGGGAGATGCAAGAGGGGGATTGCTGGAGATCCCCCTCTTGCCCTGGTGTGGAACGGAGTTCCACGACTTACCTCGACCGTCAGGTCGCACATCCCCGGGTGTGGGATGGAATCCCACGACTTTCTCGGCCGTAAGGCCGTATCCATCCCGACGAGGGAAGCTCCCCGCGACGCTAATCCAAACAGAGTTTGGAAAACAAGTTAACGTCCGCATTCATAAAAATATCAACCACTTCCCTAAGTGCCTATACTGCAAGTACAATGATAAGTCTTAGGATAAGTTGGCAAGACCAAAGGAAAGGCGATGACACTGAAGGAAGATGTCAACAAGCTCACTCAGGCACTGGAGGCGATGCAGTCACAACAGGCATCGGACCGCGCGGCGCTCACGAGTCAGTTAGCGGAATTTAGCCAGCAGCTGGCCGAGCTCAACGCGCGGGTAAATGCCCTTGAGGGCTACGAGCAGGACGAGTATCCACAGCAGACGCATTCGACGACTGCACACACACATTCTATAGATTCAACCTCGGCATCGGCACCAAGCCTCTCAAGCCAATACTTGCCATGGCAGACCCCGCCAGAGCTGTTAAAACCAGAGCCGCCACAAGCAGCGCACACGCAGTCAGAGCCGTTACAGTCAGCGCAGCTAGAGTTAGAGAAGACACCGTCATCCCAGCGAGGCGAACTCAATCAACAGACCGATACCAGCTATCGCCACGACGCCTGGCAGCCCCAGACTCCTCAACCACAGGAACACCCTAAAACTCAACCTTCGGCTCGCTCAACGAAAACCACAAAACAGAAGGCCGCCACTCCAGGTATTGGGCAACAGCTGGCCAACTCGGTGGGGCAGCTGCGGGGCTCTTTGGGCCAGCTGGTCAACCTGCTGCTCGGCCCCTTCGGCGGTCTCGGCGAGCAGGCCAAGGCCTTCTATCAACACTATCAGGCCAAGGGACAGGGCGCGGTATTTCTGATGACACTGGCTGGCATCGTCACCCTGACCCTGGGCTTTGGCTACCTGCTGCAATACTCCATCAACCACTGGTTCTCTGAGCTTGGCAAGGCCATGCTAGGGCTTATCACGGCCAATGGCGTGATCGCCGGCGGCCTGTTTATCCGGCGGGCCAGGCCCGGCATGGAGGACTATGCCTCGGGCATAGTGGGCCTTGGCATCATATTGAATTACCTCTGTATCTATTTCCTCGGCCCCTATTTTGAGCTGATCCCTGAGAGCGCCGCCTTCTCGCTGATGCTGGTCAACACCCTCTTGGGTTACGGCCTGGCGATGAAGCTGGAGACCAAGGTGGTGGCCATCATCGCCCTGTGCGGCGGCTCGCTGGCGCCGCTTATGCTGCTCGATGCCAGCCAGGCGCCGCTGCTCTATCTGCCCTACTTGCTGATCATAGGCGTCTGTTCACTGGTGCAGAGTCACAGGCTGAACTGGCCCGTGCTGATAGAGATCACGGCACTGCTGCATATCGCCTGTGTGCAGCTACTGAGCTTCTTCCTGTTTCTGCCGCTGGCGCCAATCGACACCATGGCCATGCTGGCGCTGGGGTGCATCAACGCCCTCTTCTATCTCTATGGCCTGGGTAGCCTCTGGTTGCAGACCAAGCGGGAGCCCAGTGCACGCCTGCTCATGGTGCCCGTGGCCATGCTCTGCTTTACCCTCTATACCCTGGGGGAGTTTACCTCTTACGCCGGCGAGCTTTTCGCGATCAACGGCGTTATCTGCGCCCTGCTCTATTGGAAGATTAGGCGTGATAGCCTGATAGCACCGCTGATGCTGGCCGCAGCCGGGGTGTTCGCCGGGGTGGCGGCGCTCTACCTCATCAGCGCCGACCTGCTTGGTTTAGTGCTGTTGATCGAGGCACTGCTGCTACTCTGGCTCGGCGCTAAACATGATTTTATCGCCATTCGCACCGAAGCCTATATCCTGTTGGCGATGGGCCTTGGCAGCAACCTGCTGACCCTGTTCGACAGCCTGGCAGTGAGTCATCACCAGCTGGATGGCGCCGCGGGAATGAGCGATAACCTCATCCTCATCCTCATTCTCACCCTTACATTAAGCTGCGCCGCCTGTTATCAGGCGATACGCCTGATTGACGCCCTGGGGGATAGACTTGCCGGGACTGAGCGACTGCTGCGCCGCGCCCTGCAGGGCGTTTTTGGTCAGCTGCTGGCGATCACCGCGCTATTTATCGGCTACTGCTTGAGCCCAGACTTCTATCTCAATGGCCTGCCACTGATCGCCCTGATGCTGCTCTATCTCGGCAGACGAGACGAGCTGCGCTTTACCGAGATCATGGCCTGGTTCTGGCTACTGCCGCTAGGCGGCCTCATCATGCTGGGCATGCTAGAGGCGGGCAGCGTCAACTTTGCCCAGCAGCCTCTCAACGCCAAGCTGGCGCGTATCGAGCTGTTCGGCAGCCTGCTGCTGGCCTACAACTGGTATAAGCGATACACACCTCAGTCGCCGTTGTTAGGGCTGGCCTATTATGTTCAGCTCATCTGTTATCTGGCGCTGCCGCTCCTGCTGCTACCTAAGGTGCTGCGAAGCTACCTGGAGCTGCTCCCCATCTACCTCTGGCTGGCCAGCGCCATGGCCCTTGGCCTCGCGAGGTTCGTGCGCCACAGGAGTCTGGTGATCGAAACGCAAGTGCTCTGTGCCACGGCCATGCTGTTCACCGCCATTAGCTGTCTGGACAATCAGTGGCAGGGATTAGTCGCCCTCGCCATTGGCGCGCTGGCCCTAGGCACAGTGCACGGCCGTTATGAGCAAATGAACCGGCACTGGCGCATATTACTGCGCTTCCCCTGGCAGTTGAGCCCCTTCTATTTTGCCTTGGTCCTAGCCGTTGCCGTACAGACCCTGTCTGGGCTTATCGCCCCGGGTTGGTCCCTGGTATTCCTGGCGTTGACCAGCTACTTTGCCCTGCTGGTCGAGCGCGATAACGCCTTGGGCAGACGTTTCGCCAAGGCGCTGAAACCCGGTTACGATCTCGCCTACGGCCTGCTTCTCCTGCTGCCGCTGGCGCCCATCATATTGCATGGCGATCGCCCCCTGAGGTTGGACATGAGCAGCCTGCTGTTTAGCCTCAGCGAGCTGGGCATATTGGTGGTGCTCGCCTGGTATCTCAGGGGCAAGCGACTCGGCATCGAGTCCCACAAGAAGTTGCTGCCGAAACCTGCCCTGCTGTGGGGCTGGCACAGCCTGCTGGCGGTGAGCTATTTCCTCTGGAGTTATCAGCTGGGGGATCAGGTAGCCGCGCCTATCAGTAGCATCTTGCTGGTGAGCCATGGCAGTGCGCTCATGTTCCTCAGCCTGCGACCGCAACAGACCAGCCTGATACGCATGGCGGGGATCCTCTTCGGCCTCGCCTGTCTCAAGATATTGTTTATCGACATGGCCTCCTTCGTGCTGGTGCAGAAGGTGGTCGCCTTCATCGTCATCGGCATCATACTGCTGACGGTGGCCTACTTCTATCAGAAGCAGAAGAACCGGCTGCTGGCCCTAGGCTAGGAGCTTTAAGCTAAGGGCTCAGGGTTAAAGGTTAAAGAGTTAGGTCGATGCCAAGATTACTGGCATAAAAAAAGAGGAGCCTAGACTCCTCTTTTTCACTTTAGCTTCAAGCATCTTGGGTCATACCCGAAATGCTTGTTTGGCCATACTTTTGACCTTTTTAATTAGCCATCTTATGCAGCCATATTAGCTCACACGCGCCTTAGCCTTGCGGCGACGCAGCAGTGCCAGCGGCAGCAGGCCAAGCAGACCCAAGCCTAAGGCACCACCCGAGCTCGACTCAGGCTGCACAACCTCAGGCTGAGGCGGCGGTGTCGGCTCGACGCCATCGGATTCCACCGTCAGCATGAAGCTGGTGCTGGCGGCATCGCCACTGTGCTCGTTATCGCGCACGGTCACAGTGACCAGGGTGTCACCGTGGAAGTTGGCCTCAGGGATCAGGGTAAAGCTGTTGCCCTGTACCTCGGCCGTGATGTGCTCGCCTGTCACCTCTACCGTGTTAGGCACCTTGTTGGCATCGATATAGCTTACCGTCAGCCCTTCCAGCGGCGTGTTTTCGGCCACAACCTGATCGGCAATCTCGGCGATCTGTATGTTGCCTTGGACGCTGATGGCGTGGATCAGCTGAATCGACGGCGCGCCTTCGAGGTCGTAATCCAGCACTATGTCTTGCACCGTACCGGTCGCCTCAGGCTTGATCACCGCCTTGAAGTTCACCTCCATACGGCTCTGCTCTGGTCCCACATAGTCGAAACAGACAACGAGATCGTCGGCCAGCACCTCATCTAAGTTATCGAAGCCCAGTACCTCATAGAGGCCGCCGCCCTTGGCGCCCGCCTTGGTCGACCACTGAGTATCGAAACCTTCGAGGAACACTGCACCCTTGGCCAGATCGGCACCCAGGTTATCGTAGGCATAGATGATCTCGAACTGACCCGGACGGTCGTCGATGCCGCTACGCAGAATCGTTTCGAAATCATACTCTTCGCCTGTGTTCTTATCGGTCACGTTATCGAACTCGAGGAAGAGGAGATCCCCAAGGTCTGGACGCTCCTCGGCATACTGAGAGGCAATGGTCAGTCCCCATGGATCTTCCCAGTGACGACGATACTTACCTTCGAAGCTACCACGCCAGAAGGGCGCCAAGGCCTCGACCAGGAAGCCAGGACCACGATGCAGCATCATGTACCAGTAACCCGTGTTGAGCTGCATGGCACCTACGGTATGCATGCGCAGATAACCGGCGTTCGGCTGGTTGTACAGCTCAAACTTGGCGCCTTCCTTGTAGAACAACCAATCGATAGGCACGTCGAAGGCGCTGCGATAGTCGCCCACAAACCAGTCGGCCAGCGGCTGCATCTTAAACTCACCGAACAGGTCGATATAGCCACCGGTCGAGTACTCGTCGATCATCGGCGTGCGACACATCTTGTCGGTCAGGTTGGTGGTCATCTTGTACTCGCGCTGTACGTCGCGGGTGGATGCCTGCATCCCCGTCAGGGTAAAGCCGCGCTCATCGGCGGTCACCGCCTGAGTCACCTGATCGTTGTTGGTGGTCAGGGTCGCCGGTGCCAGACGCATTCCCTCAGGCAGTTGCAGGGCAAACTGGTACTGACGGTCCTGAGTCTCCATGTTAGCGGCGATCTTCAGGCTGATATCCACCACATCCATGCTACGTGCCTTGTCCTGGCTCACTTCCCAGGTCACCGCATCGTCGGCGCGGCGGATATCCAGGGCGGTGAAGCCCAGGGTGCCCTCGGCGCCCGGCATGTTGCCGAGGTCGAAACCACCATAGTAGATATCACCGGCCTGGGTCTGTGGCAGGTTCCAGTTGATGCCGATCTCATAGTTACCGTTACCATCGTGCGAGGCTGGGCCCGTGATGCTCAGGTTACCGCGATCGTCATCTTCCATGATGATGGCGTAGCCTGTATCCACGTCCACTTCACCCTGGCCATAGGCCATGGCGGTAGCAACCCAGTAAGTGCCGGGCGCCGGGTTTTCCAGGCTACAGTAGTTATGCTCCGCCTGACTGGTTGAGAGACAGACGGTTTCCGCCGAGTATTCCGCCTTGATGGCGCTGCTGTCGGCTTCGCTGTCTGGCACGAAGGTGCCGTTGTCGTTCTCATCCAGACCCACAATCACAAACGGATGGGGCGTAGTGTAGCGAGGGTTGAGATCCTCGAGGGTGCTCACCACTCCGGCCTTCTGCACCTCGACCACCAGACGCTTGGCGCCCTCGGGTACCGTGATGGTGCGGATATCCCAGCCCTTCTCGATATAGTCCTGACGCAGGAAAGGCCCCACGGCGGTCAGACGATTGCTATACACCTCAGGCTTCACCGGGCCGTAGAAGCGCGGCGTCAGCTGGCTGTAGGCATCGGTATTCACCGTCAGGGTTTCTGTGCCTTGATCCCTGGTGATCTCGAAATGATGTGACACGGGCAGCTGCTCGCCACTGGTGGCCACCACCACAGGCATGTGCACCTCTGGCGATCTGTCGCCCTGCTCCTTCAACACCACCTGGCCGTTGAAGAAGGTGTCCTTGTTGAGCACAGCATCCCACGGGCCGTCGGCCTCTTCGGGATCGACCTTGATCTCTATCTTGCTCGGCGGTGTCGCCGTCACGATAATGCTCTGGGTCTCGCCCGCCTTGAGGGAGAACTGCGCCGGCGATACCGTCAGCTCGAAGCCCTCCTCCTTGCCGATACCCTCAACCGTCCAGGTACCGTCGCGGGTCGCCTTGACCGTACGCATCCAGCTACAGGTGTCGGTACACTCCATCTCCACCATAGAGGGGATGTTGAGCCAGTTCACCAGGCCGCCGTTGGTCGGGTCGGCATTGCGGTAATTTTCGACAGTCTCATCCATCAACAGGCCGGTATCTGCGGCGCGCGCCACGTTGATCGCCCCTGCTCCGGCCATGAAGTTGTAGTAAGGCTCGATCAGCTGATAGCCGGTGTTGAGCATCACTGGGCCCGCCGTTAGCATCAGCGCCGATTGGATCTCCGCCGGTGTCCAGTCTGGATGGATCTGACTCAGCAGCGTCATGGCGCCAGTCACATGAGGCGTCGCCATCGAGGTGCCGCTCATGAAGGTCCAGTCGGAGGCCGTCGGTGAGTAGGTGAAGGGTTGATCGTCGGCGTTGGCCGCATAGATGTCGACACCCGGCGCCGTCAGATCCGGTACCAGAGTGTTATTGGTGCGGCTCGGCCCCATGGAGCTGAAGGTCGCCAGGTTGTTACCCAGCTCGGCGTCCAAGTAATAGTCGTTGCTATAGTCTGAGATGGTCGCGCGGGCGGCTTCGCCGTTACGGTTGACCCAGTTACGCAGCTTGTAGCGCTCGGCGGCCTTGATCTGAATGCCGGGCAGCACGAAGTTGTCCGCCACCAGGTTGTCCGCCGAATAGCTGATGTTTTGCAGGATGAAACCACCCGCGCCACCGGCCGCCACGTTCTTGGCCTTGTCGACACGAGCAATGTCACCGCGCTCACACACCACGATCTGGTCGCTGGTAAAGGTACCGGCCGGGAAAGGCGCATTACAGCTGGCGGCGTTATAGCCATCGTTAAGATCCGGGTCGGCATATTTCTCGGCCATCACCACCTGGCCCGTAATACCACCGGAGAAGCTCTTGCCCTGCATTGGCGCCGTTGGCGCGCTTACCCCTTCGAACTCGCCTAAGGTCTTCACCCCAGCCTCGAGCTGACGATCATGGGTGCTGGCACCTACGGTTGTTACCCAAGGCGAGCTATGATCCGACGACCAGTAGGCGCCATTGTTGCCCGCCGCCACGGCGACAGAGATCCCCGCCTCACGTGCCGCCAGGAAGGCAAGCTCCATGGGATCGGCCCAAGGCAGAGACTCGGCGCCGCCGATAGAGAAGTTGATGGCATCGACGCCATCGGCTATCGCATCTTCAAATGCCGACAGGATCGCCGACTCGGGACAGCCCGCATAGGGGTCGCCGCTGCCACCTGGCCAACAGACCTGATAGGCGATGATATGGGCACGGGGTGCCACACCACTGGTTTGTGGGAAGTTAAAGGGCACATTGATTCCGTCGCTGGTCGCCTCGCCGCTGAAGGTTTGCAGCGGGGTGTCGGTCAGGGTGTTACCCGCGACTGTGCTGGCGGTGTGAGAGCCGTGGCCGTTATAGTCTTCGCCATTGGCCGGGCGGATCATCACTGGGCGGCCGCCGGTTTGAAACTCGGGCGCCGCATAGATGTCGGTGATCTCAGGATAAGAGTGCAGACCGATCAGCTTGTTGTTACACAGCTCTGGCGAGTCGACACAATCGCCCACGCCGTTGTCGGCGCCGAAGGGGTTAGTCGTGGCGTAGGCCTCATCGTCGGCAAACGCCGGGTGATCTGTGTTGATCCCCGTGTCTATGATTCCCACGACCATGCCTTCACCCTTGGCGGCCAGGCTGCCCGAGGTTGCCGTGCCCTGCCACACCTTGTCGGCGCCGATAAACTCTGGGCCACGGTCGGTGCGCAGCTGGAACACGCGGTTAGGCGAGATGCGGGTGACGCCACGCTGATGAGACATCTTGATGGCATCTTCCTGGGTCATCTCCACCACCATGGCATTGCTCGCCAGGGTGAACTGCTTGGTTACCCTCACCGAGGCGCCGGCCTGACGGGCGCTGGCGATAAACTTATCCTGCTTGGACACCAGGTATTGCTTGTAGGATTGAGCCGATGCGGTATTGACCGCGACTCGGCCCTTGGCGATCACTGAGCGGTTTTTCGGCGCCGTGGTGGCGGCATAACCTGGCACGTCACCGGCATAGGTCGCGAGCGGCTCGGCATCGAGCTGAACGATATAGGTCTGCACGCCGCTGGCTTTTTCCGATGGCGTGAAGATCTCCTCAGGCGTGCGCGCCTTCTTGACGCGGTTGATCTGCCCAGGTGTGCCCAGGTAGACCTCGCCACTCAATTCGAGTTGACGCTCTTCGTTGACCCGCTGAATATCTTCGGCGGTAAAGGTCGGGGTGTAGAAGCTGGTGCCAGGCACCTTCTCCATCCCCGGCTGGGCGATGGCAATCGAGCCCGCCCCGGCGAGATAGAGCGCGGTCAGGCTGGCGACGGCGCTTCGCTTAAACATTTGTTGGGTACGCATTGATATTCCTTTGAAATCATAAGCTTATTATTTTTCATGCATTTACATGCGCATTAGGTATATCAAACGACGTCAAAGAAAAACGTACCTTTATGTAACATTGCGGCTACATCTGTGCCGGTATCCGAGTTGAAATTCCCCCGCAACATTTAGCCTTGGAAACCCCTAACCTTCTCCCGGAAATAGTGACTCAAGCTAGGCGAGGCTCACCGCGCAACAGCTCCTACCAACAAGCCTGCTGCCGGCTAAACAGATCCTCTAGCCTTAGGGAATTCAGCTCACGGCGATCTGTCCCCTGCGCCCGTGGCCCACAGTCACTCGTTGCCCTAGGTGTATCTTTTTGTTACAGAAACCCTGGCAAGGTGGCTAAAATTCGGTGTTGTCAGGCTTAGCTGGCGATTTAGCGAAAGGTTAACCACAAGTTAACTGTGATGTAATCCGCAGAATTTTTAACCAACTTGTGCTACAAGGATCGTTCAGCAAATGGTTAATTTTTAAATATAAGATCTATTACTTTTGCCTGTTAACGCCATCGAAAACTGCCGATAGAGGGATATTGTCATGCTGAAGAAAGTGAGCCGACTCGATTACTATACCCTGCAGGTATTTATCGGACTGGTTGAGCTGAAGAGCGGCAGTGCGGTGGCCGAGCGATTGCGTACCACTCAGTCTAAGGTAAGCCGCAGCCTGACTTGCCTGCGGGAGGTGCTGGAGGACGAGCTCTTTATCCGCCAGCAATATGGCTTCGAGCCCAATCAGGTCGCCCTCACCATCTATCCCATGGTCAAGACCATAGTGGAACAGTACGACAAGATAGTGGCCGCCACCATAGACAAGGGCGCCGAGCCCTATCAGCTCAGCGTCGCCACCTATGAGCAGTGGTCGCTGATGGCGATGAACTGTGTGCACAACACCTGCCACTGTATCGAGGGCGGCGTCAGCATCAATATTCAGCCCTGGACCGACAAGATCAATCAGCGTCTGTGTCAGGGCAAGGTCGACTGCAGCATCTCCACCGAGCCGATTAATCACCCCATGGTGAACAACTTTAAGCTGGGGGATATCACCCATTTCTTCATCGTCGCCCGCCGTGGCCACCCTATCTTAACCAGTGACGATCCCTTAGCGCAGATGTTTAACTACCATATCGCCCTGGTGAACACCCACCTGCAGGAGCAGGAGCCTCACCCCATAGAGCTGTATGCCAAGGCCAGGCAGATAGAGATCCGCGTGGCCCTCAAGAGCCCGAGTCTGAGAATGTTGGTGGATCATGTGAGTCACAGCGAGGATATCGCCCTGCTCTCCTCGGCCATGTCGATGAGCTATTTCGAGAATCGCGACGATGTGGACTATCTGGATATCTCCAGGGTCTGGCTGCAGACCCGAGATCTCGAGACCGAGAGCTACTATCTGCATTGCCACAAGGGAATCAAGCCGGAGCTGGCGAACTGCCTGCGCCGGGTATTGACGGAGAAGCTGATCGAGATGCAGGCCCACTGCGATCGGGTGGCCCAGGAGCGTACGCCCCTCGCCCAGCCGGGCATAGCGCCAGAGCCTTCAGCATAAGCCTTTAGCCAAGCCTTTAGCCAGGCCTTTTAGTTAGACCCTTTAATTAGCGCCACAATAAGGATCCGAATGAACCAGTAGGCTAGTTGCTGCCAGTGCTGGTACTTGTTGTAGTGCCAGTTATTAGTGCCTCGTATTAATGACAGTGTTAGTGCACGTTCTGACTGATCAGCTGACCTATCTCCTGCTTCAACCAATCCAGATGGGCGGCGCTGCGACCGCTACGACTCAACATGTAGAGCCTAGGATAGGGCTGATCTTGATAGAGGCGCGCGGTATCCATGCCCGACAGGCAGCACACATGCAGGCCGGGTAGCAGCTCGCTATGCTCATACACCCTGCTGTAAGGCAGCAGGCTCACCGTCTTGTCATCGGACAGATAGCGATACAGTTGATTAAACTCCAGCCCCTCCCGTCCCAGATCCACAGGGGCTAGATGACAGCTAAGGCGCTGCTGAGTGCAGTAACGCTGGAAAGGATCCGGCGCCTGCCTGTCCAGCTGACCAAAGGCGCTCAGATAGGGATAGTTGGCGATATTGGCCAGGCTGATCTCCTGCTGCAACAGGGGATGCTTGAGGGAGCAGAGCAGATACAGGTGGGTCAACTGCTTGAGGGGCGTGATGGTGAGTCTGTCGTCCTGCAGCGCCTTGTCCGAGGACTCGCTGACGATCGCCAGATCGATCAGTCCCTGGGCCAGATCTTCCAGCAGATCCACAGAGCCGGTGCGCAGCTCATAGCTGATAGGCAGCTGCGCCTCGCTGATGGCGCCGCTCAGGCGTTGGGGCAGTTCGGCGATCAAGAGATCGCTCACATAGAGCACCATCATCTGGCTCGCGGCCAGATCGTGGCAACTCTCCAGCTGATGCAGCTGCTCGCCACACTGCACCAGGGCCTTGACCAGGGGATAGAGTTGACGGGTAAATTCGTTGGGTTCTAGGCCATGCTTCTTACGGATGAACAGGGGATCGTTAAAGATCATCCGCGCGTGTTGTAGACAGCGGCTCACCTTGGGCGCGGGTATATTCATCTCCATCGCCACCGACGAAGCGGAATGCTTTTCATACAAATTAACTAATATATTGGCGCTCAGCATATCTAAACTATCTAGAGTCATATTTTTCATTTCAAAATACCTCTCCCGACATCGAATATACCCATTCAGAGTATAGTAAATATATTTAAGCTGACAATATCTTTATTCGATATTAATAAAACAAATAAAATAGATCTTGATCATATTTCTAAATTTCAAGCATTTACAAAAACACCGCAATGGCTTAATTTTCATGCAAAATATCTTATAAATCCCGCCAACATTCAGATATCCAACAATTAAAAAACACATATCTAATTATTGATTATCTACAAAATGAAATAGCTGAATATAAGTATCTGACCAAGGGCTAAATTTTAATAATCCGATTTCAATAATTATTGTAAATAAATCCCATAGCGTAATAATTAAATCGAGAGTTAAAAATGAAAATAACCTTGGAGGTTTACTATGAACACCACCGCGACCGTTATTTTAAGCTATGCATTTATGTACTTTGTTTTGTTCATCATTTGTCCTCTCGTCATCGTGACCTTCGTCATGACGTGCATCAAGTTCTTTAGATCAAGCGAGAATCAGCTGGTCGATGCCGCCGTAAGCATCAAGCCTCACTTGCTCGACAAGGATTCAATGCACTTTTTGAAAGGCTTAAAGGCCATCGCCGCCAACCGCTACGATGTCCTTTACGGAGCGTCGCTGGTGAATGTAGTCGACTTAGATGACTCCCTCAGGAACCACGAAGAGGTACAGGACTTCATGGAGCACTGTCACCTGGATTACGTGGTCGTCGACAACGAATCTTCTGCGGTCAAACTCGTGGTGAGCGACCCTGCGGCCAGCTCTCCAGAGCAGATGAAGTTTGTCGAAAAATGTTTGGATTACATAGGGGTGCAGCTGATTAAGCTGGACAAAGACAAGCATTGCGACGAAGCCTTGCTGCGCACCGCACTCGCCGCCTGATGAGTGTCTCTCACCGCAACGCCCAATGAGCGTCAAACCGACCACTTGACGCTCCTCTTCCCCACAACGTCATGCTCACTGAGGTGTAAGGATGCATTATGTGTCAAATTACCCCTTGTACTACTCTGCTGCTGGCCAGCGTCCTAACACTTGGCCTGGTGGGCCTAACGCCCAATGCCTTAGCCGCCGACGAGCAAGCCAGCCGCAGCTGTATCAAGTGTCATAAACGCAATGGCCAACTCGAGGGCATACACGCCAGCCCTGGCCTCGCCATTCTCTGTCAGGACTGTCACGGCCCCAAAGGTAGCCATCCCAAGAAGGGATCGACCATCATGACCTTTGGGCCCGATAGCCCCTTCTCGGCTCAGCAACGCGGCGCCGTCTGCCTGACCTGTCACGACCATCAGGCCCTGGGTGAAGTTGAATGGACTCACAATGTGCACGCCAATCGCCTTGGCTGCGATCAGTGCCATAAGCTTCATCCCGAGACGGACCCTATGTTGTCGCTCGATACGCAGCAGCATAGCCAGCTGTGTGTCGGCTGCCACAAAGTCGAACAATAGGAGGCCTGTGATGCAAGTTTCTAAACGCCAATTTCTCAAGGGGGTTGGGGCCCTACTGGCCGGTGTCTCTGTGTATGGTGCCACCCGCACGCCCCAGGCCGATTCCCTGCTCCAGCCCGAGCAGGAAAGTGAGATCAAATACGCCATGGTGCATGATGAGAATGCCTGTATCGGCTGTAACGCCTGCGTCCAGGCCTGCCGCGAGGTCAATCATATTCCCGAGGGCGTCACCCGGGTGAAGATAGAACGCAAGGGCCCCTTCGGTGAGTACCCAGATCAGAGCTACCGCTTCAGCCGCGTCTCCTGTCAGCACTGCGAAGCCGCGCCCTGTGTAAGGGTCTGCCCCACAGGCGCCGCCTATATCGACAAAGAGACGGGCATAGTCGCGGTCAATAGCGACCGCTGCGTAGGCTGCCAGTATTGCATCGCCGCCTGCCCCTATCAGGTCAGGTATATCCACCCCGAGACCCGCACCGCCGACAAGTGCGATTTCTGTCAGAAGAGTCGCCTGGCCCAGGGGCTTCAGCCTGCCTGTGTCGAGGCCTGCCCTACCAAGGCACTGACCTTCGGCAACCTCAAGGATCCCGAGTCGGATCTGGTCAAGCTGCTTAAGCGCAAGCCCAGCTACCGCGCCAAGGTGGACCTGGGCACCCGGCCTAAGCTGTTCCATATTCAAACCATAGATGGGGAGATAATGCTATGAGTGCTTTTCATTTCGAAGGCCTGGTATGGCATTGGCCTATCGCCATATACCTCTTCCTCGCCGGACTGTCAGCTGGGGCGGTATTTTTCGCCATCATGCTGAAACATTTCAAGTTATCCCATGAGGCCTGGCATTCGCCCTTCGTGCAGGCGGCGGCCATCATAGCCCCGGTCGCCGTGTTTGGTGGCCTGGGGATCCTGGTATTCGACCTCACTAGGCCACTGGATTTCTGGAAGATCTTGGTGTTCTACAACACCAGCTCTGTGATGTCCATGGGGGTACTGGTGCTGATGGCCTATCAGCTGGTGCTGTTTGCCTGGATAGCCTGCGTCTTCCAGCGCCGCATTACTCAGCTGCTGGGCAAGCGTCTGCCTATCGCCAACCGGCTGCTGAACTGGCTGGTGAAACAGGAAGCGGCAATCACCGGCGTCTTGGTGATCCTCGCCATCTCGCTTGGGGCCTACACCGGCTTCCTGCTGTCGGCGTTGATCGGCTTCCCGCTGCTGAATAACCCGGTATTGCCGCTGCTGTTCTTGATCTCCGGGCTCTCCTCCGGCGCCGCCGCGACCCTGCTGGGTGGTGTGCTGCTTCGGGGTAATCCCAATGGGGTCGAGGTGCGTTTCATCCACGGTATAGAGATCCCGTTGATTTTAGTGGAGATTGGCCTGCTGTTTACCTTCTTCGCCGGATTGATCCTCTCTGGCGGCCAGAGCCAGGTCGCGGCGCTCAACGCCTTGGGCTTCGGCTTCTGGGGTTGGATCTTCTGGGCCGGCGTGATCGGCATAGGCCTCACCCTGCCACTGGCCTTCAACCTATGGATGAAGGTGTCGGCAGATCGTAAGTTCGCCTATGTGGCGGTCACCGCCAGCTTCAGCCTGATAGGGGTGTTCTTGCTGCGCAACTTTATCCTCTATACCGGCCAGATGACGGGGATCTAATCCCCGCTGGTCACTCACTCGCGGGCGTCGTCTGCACTGATCAGGTGCAGCGGCGCCCCGTCACTCAGGTAAGCCTCATCCACCTGATCCAGACCGTTGTAGCGGATCATATGGCGTAAGCCATCGATGTAGGCCAGACCTCGCTCGGAATATCGCTCCAGGGTGCCCGCCAGCACTAGGCCTGTGATCGGTTTGTTCTCGGCCCGCAGCTGCGCCCTTAGGCTTCTCAGCGACTGATAGGCGGCGTTGGTGTTGAGGTTAAGCAGATAGCCCTCCACCGAGGCCAGCGGCGTGTCGAAACGCGCCAGCCCATAGTTGCCCAGCTCCTTGCGCTGCGCCTTGGGGATCATCCCCTTGCCGCTAAAATCCCACTGGCCGAAGAAGGCGTTACCCTCGACGGTAAAGCGCGACGTCGCCCAGCCACTTTCCTCCGCCGCCTGGGCCAGCACCAGAGAGGGCGGCATGATGTCGACCCGCGCCAAAAGCTGTCCGCGCTGCTCCTCGGTCAGGCTGACACTCTCATCGGTTAACAGACGGTACTTGCGGGCCAGGGCCAGCAGCTCGGGGGCATCAGGCGCCGCCTGGGCGATAGTCTGCCGCTCCAGCAATATCTTCTCATTGGCTACCAGGATCAGCGGCGCCATCAGACGGAAGAACACCATCTTCTTCAGCTGCACCGGGATCTGCGACGAGGTCTTCTGCCAGCGCTCACTCACCGCCTCGAAGGTGAGCCTGGGCACCTCACGATTGCCCGCCTGCCAACCGGCTTGGTTATACCCCAGACTATCGAACAGGGCGATCAGCTCATCGAGGGAGTTAAGCACCACATCCTTGGGCGCCTTGGTCGGCCTCGCCTTGGAGACAGTCTTGAAGCTGGTCTGGGTCTGCTGACTGTCAGCCGGGGTCGCCAGCTCGCCAGCGTTTGCCACCGGCGGCTCCATCCCGGCAGCGGCCAAGGCAGGCGACAGGGCACCCGACTCATCGCTTGGGCGATACCAGAGCGCCCACAGCATCAGCAGCGAGGCAAGCAGGAGTAGCAGAGGCAATGCAATCTTGAGACGGCTATCACTGGGCATATAGGCTCCTTTGGCAGATAAGACGAGAGACATTAATCATTAATGTTAATGCCTACTCTAATCCATCTTTCGATGCGCGTCTTTAGCCAAGCTGTCGAGCAAGGCGCCGATCCTTCACCTAAACCCATACTCAAAACTACACTCACACCCACATTCCTAGACCTCAGTATCGATACAGAATTTATTCATACTAATCATTAAAAGATCATCTGCTTAATTAAATAAATCTTTAATTAATTAGAGCCAGAAAAATTAAATCCTGCACAATTAAGTTCTTCCATCAAATATTTAAAGTTCAAAAACCCCAAAGCCACATTTTTAGAGCCATCTATAAAAGATTCACAAACTGATATCACAAATTATTTCTAATTTAGAATAACCCGAAAGCTAACACCTAGCGGTAAACAGCTGGATAATAAAAGGTTAATTAATTTCACATTAAAGACCACAATCGAAAGATGAATGTGACAAAGACCGCAATATTGAGGTTAATGTTATTTTCATATTGAATAAAAATTATCGGTTTCATACATTGAATATTCGTCTCGAATTTAAATGTATCACTTTGTATCAAATTGGTGGTATATCAATTCTCACTTAGCTGGTTATATGTTGAAACAAGGATCTGTCACACTATCGAGCTTAAGCCTGTTACTTGGGCTACTGGTACTCACTCAGCTGAGCGGCGGCCTAATGGCACAGCAACAAGCCAGCAGTACCAGCCAAAGCCTGAGCTGCAGCGCCATCCAGGGAGATCGCCTGGCCACCAAGGAGGTGGCTCCAGCGGGACAAGACGCAGGTTTATCTTCCTGCTGGCACTGCACATATCAGCTGCTATTTCCCAGCATGCCACCGCTAAGTGGCGAGACCCACGAGAGTCAGGGCAACGGCATAACACTGACTGTTGTGATCTTCTGCCTGTTATTTCTCTCTGCCGGGCTGCCTGGTTACGGGCGAACGAAATACCGCACCCCAAAATCTATTATCGAGTGCATCTCTTTATTAATGAGCTGGATTAAACCTATTAAGGGCACTCCATCTTAGCCAACCAAAATACCATTTTGACTCGCGTAGATAGATAGCGCTGAGCCACTATTTATAACGCGATCAATTTTGACGGACAAACCTAGCCGCCAACCAAGCTATTTCTTTTAATTTATTTTAAATGAGGTTTATTTCATGCCTTATGCACACTCACGCCTGTCGAGTGCGAACCCGTGCGCGCCTATTTTCTTGCCCAAACCAACCATAGGGAAAATAGCCATGTGGAAAAAGACAATTTGGAAAAAAACCATGCGAGAAAAAACGGCGCAGCAAATAACAACATCTCTGTGCTTCATATTGGCTCTGCTGCTTTCGAATCAGGCATTAGCCGATAATGAAAACGTCGCCGCCGCCATAGACACCAAGCGCTCCCATTGGTCCGGTTATCTCAGTGCCAGCGCCGCCAGCAACACCTTCGAGCAGTCGGCCCCCAGCTCCTACCAGGCCCTCAGTGCCAGCGGCAGGATAGCCTACCGCGACACCTGGGGCAGCATACGTCTCTCCAGCGGCGGCGAGGTGGAGACGCGGCATATCCAGAGCTATTTCTACGACACCTTCTTAGAGTATCGCACCCCGTCCAAGGCTCTGGGCAATGACTGGAGCTATGTGGGCAGTGCCGGGGTCTATCTGCCTACCGGCCATACCAGCAAAGAAAACAAGTTGAGGGCCGCCCCTAGGCTGGCGGGCTATCTCTTCTACCGCCCGAACCAAGACTGGAACTTCTATCTCTCACCCCGGCTTAAATATAACGCCTATGAACATGAGATGGGCCGTCACGGCGAGCACTTCATCGAGCACAGCATCAGCCTGCTGGCCGATGCCACCTGGCAGTTCATCGACAATTGGTATCTGGATGTCAACGCCTCCTACACCATGAACAAGCCCTTTAACACCAGTCGTTACGACAACCGTTTCACCATCAGCGAAGAGATCGGCTGGTCCTTTGCCCCCACTTGGGTGGCGGCCATAGGCCACAACAACAGCGGCTATTTCTTCGACCCGGATCGCGGCCCGTCCCATAGCTTTACGCTCTACGACGAACGCAACTCCGTGTTTTATCTATCGATCACTAAATATTTATAAAAAGCACTTATAAATTAAACAACTAGGAGAGGTTTCAATGTACAAGAGCACTGTCGCCATCGCCATATTGAGCGCGATAGGATTAAGCGCCTGCGGCACAGACGAGCCGTATCAGGAGGTCAAGAAAGATGAGCGGATGATCGCCGTCAAAGACTTCAAAGATGCCACCACCAGCGGCGCCGCGGGGGATCAACTTACCTCCTCGACCACCACCGGCGAGCTGGCCAGCAAACAATCCGAGCGGCTCTTTCTCTACACCCGCAGCCTGGGTGAGGCACCGCGCTACTCGGCCCCCATCCATGGTTTCTCTCAGGGAGAAGCCAAGCTGGTAACCCTGCGGATGACGGAAAACGGCATCCAGCTGCGTCAGATCGACAGAGACAACATAGGTCTGGACCACGACTCGCGCTTCGATAACGAGTACAACAAGGCCCCAGTGCTGACCATTCCCGGCGACTACATCGACTTCCAGTGCCAGGAGGATAACTGGGGCGACTGTACCAACCGCGAAGAGGAAGTCACAGATCGCAACATCACCTGGGATCAGAAGAAGTTCTTCATTCCTAAGTTTGAAGGGGCGCAGATCGCCGAGGAGAACTACACGGATCTGGTCACCTTTAAGCAGTGCACCACGGAGACAGAGTCGGCCCACCTGGTAAAAGATGGCAACTGGGAAGGCTATGAGATGGACTTGGCCAAGGGGGTAATCAACTTCGAGATCGAGCACACCTATCAGGCCAATCCCGCCTGTTTCGGCAAGTTCTTCAAGGGCAGCTTCGACAACCTCTCCTTCACCACCACGGAATATATCTCTGTCGTGGCCCTGGATCAGTTGGCCAGCAAGGACTTTGTCACCATCCCTTATAGTGAGGATGAGAACGGCACCTTCGGCTTCTTCCGCACCCAGCATGAATACCGCGACGGCAACAATGCCGATGGCAAGGATGGCTATGTGCGCCAGTACCTCAACCATTTCAACCCCAAGAAGGAGGCGATCACCTACTTCTTGAGTAACAACTTCTTCGAGCCGAAGAATCAGCCCTTCCTGGACGCGGCCAAACAGAGCATTACCGCCATCAACATCCAGAACAAGCTGTTTGAAACCGACCTGCCGGAGCTCAAGCTGGCCCAGGCCAACGAACGCAGACACGGAGACTTGCGCTACAGCAACATTACCCTTTTCGACGAGCCGTTAGATAACGGCCTGGCCGGTTATGGCCCCTCTGCCGCCAACCCGCTCACCGGCGAGATCGTCAGCGGCCGGGTAGACCAATACAGCGCCAACCTACAACAGGGCTCGACCCGCTACTACCGCAGGGTGCAGCTGGACTACAATCGCGGCATGCTAGACCCTAACTCGGTCAAAGATCTTACCGGGGTCGACTACACCCCATCACAGGAAGCGGTAGATCGTGCCAATCAGGTGGCAGCCAACAAGCTCATTGCAGAGCAGAACAGTCAGAGCCAAGATCCTATGGTGCAGCAACCGCGCACCGAGGCCCAGCCCCAGACCATCATCCCGGATCTCTCCACAGATGATGCCAGCAACGCCCCCTTCGAGGAGCTGGTCAATCAGCAGAACAAGACCGAAGCCTTCTGGGCCGAGCATAATCTGATGAGTGTGGATCAGGCCTTCGGCCTCACAGGCGGCGCCCTGCGCGAACTGCCTCGCGGCATTCAGGGCTATGAGATCGACTGGAAAGACACTCAATTCTGGGTCGATGGCATCATAGGCGGCAAGCTGAAGGATATCGAAGCCATGCCCACCAGTTTCCAGGCGGATCTGGTAACTAAGCTGGCGGCTCAGGCCTTTGCCGGTACCCTCACCCATGAGCTGGGCCACACCCTTGGCCTGAGACACAACTTCGCCGGTAGCCGGGATCAAGCCAACTTCTTCAACGAAGAGGAGATCGCCAAGTTCAGCCAGGCCTTCAGCGAGGCGGGTTACCCGCATCTGACGGTCAAGGCCGATTTCTCCAGCCAGATGGACTATAACGCCGACCGTTTCGCCACCACCTTCCAGAAATACGATCTGGCGGCGCTGCGCTTCGGCTATGGTCGTCAGGTAGAGACCCAAGATGGCAGCCTGGTATCACTCGAAGCGGCCGATGCCAAGCGCCGCGAGGAGCTACGCCAGGGTAATATCACGGGCGAGATCCAATATGGTGCCCTGCATCAGATAGGCAAAGAGCACGACCTGCGTTACTTCGCCTTCTGTACCGACGGCCATGTGACCCTCAACAGCAACTGTAACCGCTTCGACGCCGGCACCAACAACGACGACATAGTGCAGTACTATATCGACAGCTACCACGACAGCTATGACACCATGAACGTGCGTCACTACCGTCAGACCCTGTTCGAAGATCATATCCTGCCTTACACCATCAATCGTCTGCGAGGCTTCAGCGACATACGCCAGTTCGTCGAAGACACGGCCACGGTTGAGGAGCTATTTGCCTTCGATCAGAACGAGCTGGCCGAGTTCTGCCCAGGCCATGAGAACTACTGGTTCTGCGCCTCGCAAAGGGCGGTGGAAAAGGCGGCCGATACCTTCCTTACCGCGGCCGGTCTGAGCGACATCTACCTGCATGTCACCTATCGCATGAACAGCGATGACAGCCGCGCCCTGACCAAGGTGCACTCGCTGGAAGATATTCTGACTCGCCTCTATCGTCTCAATGCCGGCAAGCTGGATGAAGGCTTCGAGCTGGGTCAGATCATCACCGCCTACGAGCAAGCCCCTGAAAAACTGAAAGAGCTGCTGCTCAAGGCCGATATCGTCGAGGCCTACCAGGACCTGCTCTACGCCGATGTCAGCGCCAACAAGGGACGCCTGCTCAACGGCGTCAAGGCCCCGGCATCGAGCCCGAACCATCCCTATGTCAACGAGCGTGACGTACTGGGCATGTGGCCCGATAAACTGCTGGCGATGCGTCAGCTGCTGACCCGCAAGTCGCCTCGCAGCACCACGGGCCGCACCTACTACGCCCTGGCTGATTATCCTAAGGTGAAGGATCAGCTCGAAGGCATGCTGTGTCAGATGACGCTGGGCAACACGGTTCAGGAGATCAACCAGTACCTGACCAAGCCTGTGCTGAGCGACAGCTGTAAGGCAGTAGATGCCAAATACTATGTCAACGACGTCGATTATGCCGACCAGCATATCGAGGCACTTCCTAGCTACGCTACCTCTCTGGGACGCTACTTCGGCTTCCCCCAGAGCAGCTATGAGATGAAGGGTAAGAGCAACCTGCTGCAGATGATACTCAAGCAGGTAGTGCTGGCATCGCGCGACAGCGATTATCGTGGCGAAGAGAAGGCCAGAGTGTGGCGCGAGTATGTGGGCATTCATCTTGCCAGCGATGCCGTTGCCGCCAGCAAGCAGATCAGCCTACAGGGCAAAAACTATGTGGCGACCGAGGAGAACCAGCTGGCTCTCATGCTGATCGACCAGATAGACACGCTCAAGGCACTCATCGCCAGCTCACCCGAGCTGATGAAGCATCAGATGAACAGCAAGGGGGAGACCTTCCAGCAATTGGTGGTTGACCCCATCATCGCCCGCGATGAGCGAGTGATCACTTACCTGCCAGTGCTTTAAGCCAGTAGATATCGTTCAGCAATAGAAAAAGAAGCCGCTCATCGGCTTCTTTTTTGCTTTAGGGCTAATGAGTTAGCCATGAACCTTAGCAAGTGAATTCTCGTTAAGTTTCGCCCTCCATCTCCCAAATCTTTACCTAGCTAGCGCCATGCCTGGGATGCAACATCTGTAGCAAAATGTATCATCTTGTTTAGACAGTTGTTTCACTACCCAATAATGGTTAACTTATGCCTGACAAACGTAAAGGAGAGCCCCTTCGATGGAGCCCGATGAGCAGCCATCTAATCAGTTAGCCAACACAGAGCCATCGGCAGAGACAAGTGCCAAGCAAACGGCGGACCTGATCGCCGAGTTAAAAGCCGAAAATGCGGCGCTCAAACGCGAGAACGCCAAGTTAACGTTGCTCAACGATCGCGCCGAAGAGAAACTCTTTGCCGCACTCGATGGCAACCGTCTCTGCCTGTGGGAGCAACATCTTCCCAGTGGCAACCTGACCATCTTCAACATGCGGTGGGGCGAACTGCTGGGCTTTAGTCGCGAAGAGCTGGCGGCCCATGTGGACAGCTGGAAACAAAATCTGCATCCGGAGGATAAGGAGTGGGTGATCAAGGCCTTCGAAGATCATGTAGAGGGCAAGTCTGACTACTATCAGGCGGTGCACCGCATGATCCATAAGGATGGCTCGGTCACCTGGGTGTCCGATCGTGGCCGTATCGTCGAGCGCAAGCCGGATGGTACGCCGCTACGCATGATGGGCACTCACATGGATATCACCCAGGAGAAGCGCTACGAGCAGGAGCTGTCTGAGCTGGCCCACTGCGACCCCCTCACCAATCTGAGCAATCGTAAGGCGATCACCCTGGCATTTGAGGAGCTGTATCAGCGAGGCAGGGGCAGCATCTTCTTTATCGATCTCGATGGCTTTAAGGAGCTCAACGACAAGCTGGGCCACAAGTTTGGCGACCACCTCTTGGTCCATGTGGCCCACACCCTCAGGGGCGTCATAGGCACTCAGGCCCAGATCGCCCGTCTCGGCGGCGATGAGTTTTTGATTTTGCACCCCAGCCAGGACCAGACCCTGCTGAGTGAGCGGGCCCAGTCGCTGTTGGATGTCTATCGTCAGGCGATCATCTTAGAAGGCACTGAGGTCAAACTCGGCCTGAGTATCGGCATCTACTGCTTCACCCCGAGTGATGACTTTGCCAGCGCCTGCGAGTTTGCCGACGCCGCCATGTACCGGGTCAAGGCCCAGGGCAAACACGACTACCAGTTCTGGCAGGCCGAGCAGGCGGCCGAGGGCTAGCCGCTATACTCATCTGAAGATTGAACTTACCCGAAGATTTAACTTATCTGAAGATTTTACTTACCCTAAGATTTAACTTATCTGAGCACCTTGCTCAAGAACGCCTGGGTGCGCGGTTCCTGGGGCTGACCGAACAGCAGCGCCGGCACATTACTCTCCACCACATAGCCGCCATCCATGAAGATCACCCTATCGGAGACATCCTTGGCAAAGCCCATCTCGTGGGTGACGATCACCATGGTCATTCCCGCCTGGGCCAGCTGCTTCATCACATCCAGCACGTCGCCCACCATCTCGGGGTCCAGCGCCGAGGTAGGCTCGTCAAATAGCATAAGCTCAGGCTTCATCGCCAGGGCGCGGGCGATGGCGACCCTCTGTTTCTGACCGCCGGACAGGCTGGCGGGATAGGCGCTCGCCTTATCACTCAGTCCCACCTGCTCCAGCAGGCGCATCGCCTCGCTATCGGCCTCGGCCTGGGTCATCAAGCCCAATTTCACCGGTGCCAGGGTGATGTTTTGCTGCACCGTCTTATGGGGAAAGAGGTTAAAGTTTTGGAACACCATACCCACCTTCTGCCGCAGCTTGTCGATGCAGGCATCTGGCGCGGTGATCGACTGACCATCGATCACTATCTCCCCCTGGGTGGGTTGTTCCAGCAGATTGATGCAGCGCAGAAAGGTACTCTTACCGCTGCCGCTGGGGCCGATGACGCTGACCACCTCACCCCGGGCGATCGACTCGTCAATCCCCTTGAGCACCTGGTTGTCGCCGAAATATTTATGCAGATTACTAATCTTAATCACTTTGCTTAAGCCTCTTCTCAAACTTCGACAACATAAAGGTGAAGCTATAGGTCAACGCCAGGTAGATGAGTGCACAGGTAAACAGAGGCACGCTGTCTTCGAAGGTGCGGCTACGTATGATCTCGCCCGAGCGCATCAGATCCACGCCGCCGATGAAGCCTATCACCGCGGTCTCTTTTAGCAGCACGATAAACTCGTTACCCAGGGCGGGCAGGATATTCTTGATCGCCTGGGGCAGGATCACCTCCTTCATGGTCACCGCCTGCGACAGGCCGAGGGAGCGCGCCGCCTCCGTCTGCCCCTTATCCACCGCCTGTATGCCGGCGCGGATGATCTCAGAGATGTAGGCGCCGCTGTTGAGGCCGAAGGCGATGATGGCCGCGCTCACCTTGTCCACGTCCCAGGTGGCCAGCACGATAAAGTAGAGGATCACCAACTGCACCACCACTGGGGTGCCGCGTATCACTCCCACATAGAGGTTGGCGGGCCAGCGCAGATACCAGCGGCTGGACATCTTCATCAATGTGGTGGCTACGCCCAGTATGGCACCCAAGATCATGGCGAACAGGGTCACGATCAGCGTCACCTTTAAACCATTGAGGATCAGGTAGATACCTATGAGTCCATCTTCACCTATAGGCGTAAACAGCGAGGAATTAATTGCATCTAACATGGCGACCTACTTCATGTGTTTGGCGAGCAGGGCGTCGTATTCACCATTCTGCTTCATGGTCGCCAGCGTCTTGTTGATGCTGGCCAGTAGCTCGGGCTGGCTCTTGGCCACGGCGAATCCATAAAACTCTGGGGGGAAATCCAGGCTGATAAGCTTAAGCTCAGGATTCTTGGCCAGGTAGTTGGCGGCCGGCTCGCTGTCGAACAGCACGAGATCCACCTTGCCGTTCTTCAGCTCCATGATCGCCTCGAAGCCGGTATTGAAGGCGGTCACCGACTGGGTGTACTTCTTGGCCATCATGTCGGCGGTTGAGCCCAGCTGCACCGCGAAGTGTTTACCGGCGAGGTCTGCCAGGCTATGGATGCTATCATTCTGTTTATTGACCAAGACCACCTGGGTCGCCTCGTAGTAGGGGTCGGAGAAGTCGACGCTGGCCTGACGCTCTGGAGTGATGGTCATGCCCGAGGCAATCATATCTATCTTGCCGGCGTTGAGGGCCACGATCAGCGAGTCGAACTTCATGTTCTCCACCTTGAGCGTCTTGCCCGCATCCTCGGCCACCTTGCGAGCCAGATCGATATCGAACCCCATCACCTGATCGCCGCTGACACCGCCCACATACTCAAAGGGCGGAAAGGCCGCATTGGTACCTACCACCAGATAATCTTTCTCTTTGCCACAGCCACTCAGCAGCAACAGGGCCGTAAAACCGGCTAACAGGATAGATTTGTTCATTATTTACTCTCTTACCAGGAATATTCGCTCAATTGGCCACGACTATAGGCAGCCCGACTCACACAGTCAATACTTATGCGATAAAAATGACTATTTAGTCATTTTATTTGCTTTTTATTAACATAAACTTGCCTATTAGTCAGTGTAGCTCGGCCAGCCCAATGCGGCGCCAAGCCAAACTTACAGACTTGCACCAATGCAAGCCATGGCGGCACCAAGTTGGTGAGCCCTGTGCGCAATGTCACACTTGTCAGACGCAATCAAAAACCATTAATAACCATAAAAATCAATTAATTAATAACATTTGAAAAAGTTGGCACAAAACTTACATATTACTTTGTGGGTAGTCGTTGGGGCGGGCAGAATTGCCAAAGGTAAATGAAGCACCATCCCATAAGGAGTTGTAGATGAAACCTTGGTTAATGGCGGTCAGCCGCTTCGAAGATTGGCAGTTTATCTTTCACCTCGGCATCAGCCAGTGGGATGTCGAATAGGCTAACACGCGGATTCATCCATAAGGAGTCACAGATGAGTACAGTATCTAAGAGTATCACGCCTAAGATGGCAGAGCGGATCGTCGCCGAAGTCAAAGGGAACAACTGCCTGTTATCGGATGTCGCCAAACAGTTTGGCGTCTCCACCAAGACGGTCTACCAACTGGTTCGCCAGAGTGAGCAGCAAGGCGGGCGCGTGGGCGTGCTGCGCGCCGAGATCGACCGGCTCACCATGCAACTCAATCAGCTCATGCGTGAACTCAAGCTTATCCAAGGATAAACCTCTATTCACCAAGAGCTAAGTCGATTCGCTAAGAGCTAAATAGAATCGCCAAGGGCTTAATCGATTCGCCAAGGGCTAGGGAAGGCAAGATAACAAGATGGAAACAGAATAAGTGGTCTGCAGGAAGCATGTGATTTCAGGTTAGAGGGCAGCAAACATAATAGCCTAAGTCGAGGGCCAGAGACCTACGACGGGCCTGAATCGCAAAACCATTTAAAAAGAGGTGTTTTACAGGTGGCACCTCTAGCGCTCCCCCAAAGGCGCTTTCGCCTGGTGATAGGCAGGATGCTCTATCACCAGGTTTTTTCTTTTAAGTGAAGCCTCTCCGACAGCCCCAAAAAAATTTTCAGTTTATTTAACCCCTTTTCAGAAATCCTGCGTCTATATGCTCAAACAACCGATTCTTATCTACTGATTTGTCACTATTACGTGCGTTTGGAGTATTCGATGAAAAAGACCCTGATTGCCACCCTATTTGGTTCATTGGTTTTCACCGGCAGCCTGCTTGCTTTACCTAACGCGGCCGCCGCAGAGCTAAACTTCCCCCATATCGAAACCGTCGGTACCAGCGAGCTGGTCGTCAAAGCCGACATGGCCGAGCTAACCGTCGAGGTGGTGACTAAGTCCGACAACCCGGCCAAGGCCAAGGCGGGATCAGACAAGGCGGTCAGCGACTTCCTGGCCAGATTAGCCAAGGCGGGGATCGCACGCGAGGATGTTCAGAGCGCCAACCTGAATCTGCGTCCCGACTATCTGTACGACCCTGAGACGCGCACCAACAAGGAGATTGGCTACCTCGCCAGCCGCCAGGTGGTGGTCACACTAAGGGCACTGGACAAGCTCAACGACCTGCTCGACAGCGCGTTGCAGCAAGGGATCAACCGCATCCATCAGATCAACTTCAAATCCAGCAAGGAGGCCGAGATGATTGAACAGGCCAGGCTGATGGCAATTAAAGACGCCAAGCAGAAGGCCGCCGCCCTGGCCGAAGGCTTCGGCGAGCGTCTGGATGGCGTATGGGAGATCCGCTATCAGGCTCAGGGAGCTGTGCGCCCCATGGTGTATAAGATGAGCGCCGCAGCCCGTGGTGATGTGGCCGAGAGTTATCAGGAGGCCCAGACCAGCATCAGCGATCGCGTCGAGGTGATCTACCGCCTCAAGTAATGGCTCATAGAAGGCTTAGTCTATACAAGGCTTAGACCTTCAGGCCCGCTGGCTGACACCGGCGGGCTTTTACATGTGTTATGCTCAGCTAACTCCCAGTACCTGAGCCTTATCCGCTATCCCCATGTCTACACTCAAACGCCTGTGCCATCTCTTAAGCCTAGCCCTGTTACTCGTCGTCCTCTCCGGCTGCTCAGATAAGCAGACAAGCCAGCCACCGCAGAGCCTCAAGCGTCTGGTGGAGGACAATCTGGTGGCGGGGCTACTGGCAGAGGATGCCAGCCTGGCCGTCACATTGAGTCGAAGTCGGGATCTCAGCGTCTGGAGCCTCCCCGAGGGCAAGCAGCGCTTTCACTGGCCGGCTACCGCCTTCGAGCATCCGGGTTATCAGCTGGCCTTATCGGGCAACAAGCGCTATCTGGCCTATGGCGGCAAACGCCAAATTACTCTGATAGATATTCAGCAGGGCAATATCCAGCTGACCTGGCAGGTCAATGGCTTTGACGACTACGCCAGCATCTCGACCCTAGCACTCAATCAGTCGGGCAGTCGCATCGCCATCGGCATGAACGAAGGCAGCGTGATCTTGGTGGATTTCACGGCGCAGCAGTTTTCCCTGTTTAAACAACACGACGCCGAGGTGGCTTTCCTCGCCTTTGGCGCCTCGGATGAGCGTCTGTTATCGGCAGGCCATGATGGCAAGGTGCTCTGGTGGGTCAGTGGCAGCGGCGAGTTAATAAAGCAGTTCTCCCTGCCCCAGCGCATCACCAGCCTAGCGTTTGATGAGGCCGATAGACGCCTCTTCTTCGCCGACAACCTGGACAATCATCAACTGCTGGCATTCGACACTGGCGAGGCATTGAGTCAGCTGAACTACTTCGAGCGCTACCGCTATTTTCGCCGCGCCAGCTTCATTCACAGGGGCGATGAGTTGATCACCGCCACCTCGAAACAGACTATCTTTCGCTGGCAGGTCGCCACAGGTAAGGAGCTAGAACGCTGGCAGCTCACTCCCTTCTCCATGGGCACAACCGTCATGGATATGGTGAGCCATGGTGGGCAGCTCATCACCCTCAGCTCAGACGGCGCCCTAGAGCAGTGGAAGTTGGGCGCTGGGAATTGAGCACTGGGAATAGAGTTAAGCACTAGCCCTTAGCTGTCGCTATTGAGCCCAAGTCGCTTGGCCAGGGGCTCTATGGCCGCCCCCTGCAGCAGGATGGAGAAGAGCACGATGAAAAACACCAGGTGCACCATCTCCACCGCCCCCTCGACACCGGCCGCCGCCGGGATCAGCGAGAAGACGATAGGGGTCGCCCCCTTGAGACCTATGGAGGAGATAAACAGCCGCTTCTTCCAGCTCGCCTGACGAAACGGCAGGTAACAGATCTGCACCGCCAAGGGCCTGGCCACCAGCATCAGCAACGCCGCCGGGATAAGCGACAGGAAGAACACACTAAACAGGGTCTGGGGGAAGATCTGCAGCCCGAGTATGATGAACATCAGCGACTGCGCCAGCCAGGAGAGGCTGTTAAAGAAATGCCGCGTCACCTCCACGCCCCGACGTATGCCGTTGCCCATCACCACGCCACACACATAGGAGGCGATCAGGATATTGCCGCCGGCCAGCTCGCTGCCATAGGCCGCCAGCACAAAACTGGCGAGCACAAATACGGGGATCAGGCCATATTCCTCCAGATGTATGCTGTTCAGCGCCCACACCGCCAGCCTGGCCACCACGAAGGCGACGCCTATCCCTAAGGCGATCTGCAAGCCTAGCATCTGGCCTATTGCCCAGGCCGATACCGGCGCATCCGGCGCCAGAGCGATACCTGTGAGTATCATCACCATCACCAGGGCGACCGGGTCGTTGGTGGCCGACTCGAACTCCAGCACGGTATCCGTGCGCTCCTTGAGCTTGAGCTTCTTCGACTCCAGAATCGAGAACACGGCCGCCGCATCGGTCGAGGAGACCACGGCGGCAAACAGCAGGCAGATCACTAGGCTCCAGTCGGTCAATGGATAGAGGAGCGCGCCCAGAATAAGCGTGGTCAGCAGCACCCCGAAGGTTGCCAGCACCCCGCCCTCCTTGTAGGCCAGCTTGATGCTCTCCGTCTTGGTATTAATGCCGCCGACGAAGACGATCATGTTTAGGGCGACCGCCCCGACCGTGGAGGTCAGGGTGAGGTTATCGTAGACAAAATTAAACTCGCCATTGCCCAGGCTCAGGCCCACGCCCATGAAGATCAACAGACTGGGCAACCCCAGGGTCTTTGAGGGGTGATGCAACAGGATCCCCACGGCAATCAGCGCGGCGATCCCTAACAAGATAACCTGGTAGGACATAGGTCTCCTTCTGGCAGATGAATAGGCTGGGACAATCAGATTTGCCCCCCTATTTTAGCAGAGGATCTATTAATTGGAGATGAGTTAAATGATTGATTAACTGTTTTTAATTGAAAAAAAAGCCCGAACTGAGTCGGGCTTACTTATCGCTATTTGGCCTTGGATGCCAGATAGGGTTTCACCAGCAGGAAGACCCCCACCAGCAGGAAAGGAATACTCAGCATCTGACCGGCGCTCATGGTCCAGTCCTGGGCATACGCCGCCTGCTTCACCTTGACGAACTCTATGGCAAAACGGGCACTGAACACCCACACCAGGAAGAGGCCGAACAGGGCGCCCTGCTTCTGCTTCATCTCTGTGGTCTTGTAGATAGCCCAAAGGGCGATGAAGATGCTCAGGTAGGCCAGCGCCTCATACAGCTGGGCCGGATGGCGCGGCAACATGTCCACCCGCTCGAAGACGATGGCCCAGGGCTTGTCGCTCGGCACGCCCAGGATCTCAGAATTGACGAAGTTGGCCATGCGCACGAAGAAGCCGAAGATGGCCGTGGCGATCGCCAGCCGATCCAGCAGGAAGAGGAAAGGTAGCTTCATCTTGCGATGATAATAGTAGAGCGCCAGGATCGCCCCCAGGCCGCCGCCATGGCTGGCCAGGCCGCCTTCCCAGATCGCCAGAATCTTAGCCGGGTGCGCGAAGTAGTAGCTGGGATCGTAAAACAACACATGGGCCAGACGCGCGCCCACCACTATGCCGATAACGCAGTAGATCAAGAGGTTATCCAGTGACTCCACATCCAGGCCTTCGCGCACATAGATGCGTTTCATCACCTGAAAGCCCGCGAAGATCGCGCTAGCAAACAGGACTCCGTACCAATGTATTGTCAGCCCCATGAAAGAGACCAACACAGGGTCCATATTCCAAATAAAGTGATCCAAAAACCTAAACTCCCTCGCCTGAGGCCGACTGACCTGGTGAATAACGCTGCTGACAGGCAGTTTTACGCGCTTCGACTTGCATATTCAAGGTCTTGTGGCGATTTTCAACATACAGATACAAAAAAGCCCGGAAGAAATCTCCCAGGCTTTTGGTGATGGTTCGCAAACCCGGGGGATTTAGTCCCCAGCTCGCAAACAGGAGCGATTTAGTCCACCAGGCTCTCGAACAGCGTCTTAAACTTGGCCAGCCCCTCGGCCATGATCTCATCGCTGATGGTCAACGCCGGCAGGAAGCGGATCACGTTGCCGTAGAAGCCACAGGCCAGCAGCACCAGGCCATGGGCCGCGGCGTTGGCAATGATCGCCTGGGTCAATGCCGTGTTCGGCTGCTCACTGTCACCATCGATCACCAACTCCATGGCGATCATGGCGCCTTGATTGCGCACCTCGCCAATCAGCTGTGGATACTGCTCCTTGAGGGCAGAGAGCGCCTGATTGAAGGTGTCGCCTATCTTAACGGCACGCTCCACCAACTGCTCCTCTTGCATCACCTCGAGTACCGCCAGCGCCGCCACGCAGCCCACGGGTGAGCCGCCATAGGTGCCGCCAAGGCCACCCGGCAATGGTGCGTCCATGATCTCGCTCTTACCCACCACGGCGGCAAGTGGGAAGCCACCGGCGATCCCCTTGGCCATGGTCATCAGATCCGGCTCGACGCCCGCGTGCTCGCAGCTAAACATCTTGCCGGTACGACCGAAACCAGTCTGGATCTCATCCATCACCAACACGATACCGTGCTGGTCACACAATGCCCTGAGCGCCTGTAAGAACTCAGGCGGCGCGGCGTAGAAACCGCCCTCACCCTGCACAGGCTCGACCACGATCGCCGCCACATCACAAGGGGCGATATCCACCTTAAACAGATGCTCAATCGCCTTGAGGGAGTCTTTCACGCTCACGCCATGGAAGGCCACAGGATAAGGCGCGTGGAAGATATCCCCGGCGAAGGGGCCAAACTGATGCTTATAGGGAGTGATCTTACCCGTCAGCGCCATGGTCAGGTTGGTGCGGCCATGGAAGCCACCGTTGAAGGCGATCACGCCGCGACGCCCTGTGTGGGCCCTGGCGATCTTGACGCAGTTTTCCACCGCCTCGGCGCCCGTGGTCACGAAGATAGCCTTCTTGTCGCTGTCGCCAGGGGCGATGCGATTAAGCTGCTCCGCCAGGGCTACCGCCGACTCATAAGGATTCACCATCACGCAGGTGTGGCTGAAGTTATCCAGCTGCGCCTTGACCGCCGCCACCACCTTGGGATGGCTATGGCCAGTGTTACACACGGCGATCCCGGTGCCGAAGTCGATGTAGCGCTTGCCCTCGACATCCCACAGCTCGGCATTTAACGCCCGCTCCACATAGACGGAATAGGCGTTACCCTGTCCCCTGGCGATTGCCTGTACCTTACGTGCCTGTAATTCTGCGTTGCTCATCGTCTCTATCCTTACTTCTATTTATCCAGGCCACCGAGGCACAGGTATTTAATTTCCAGATAATCGTCCAGGCCATACTTGGAGCCTTCACGGCCATTGCCCGACTGCTTCACCCCGCCAAAAGGTGCGGCGGCGTTGGAGATGATCCCCTCGTTGACGCCCACCATGCCATACTCCAGCCCCTCGGCGACGCGGAAGATGCGGCCGATATCCCGGGCGTAGAAATAGGCGGCCAGGCCATATTCGGTATCGTTGGCCATGGCCAGCGCTTCGGCCTCGCTATCGAAGCTGATGATAGGGGTGACGGGACCGAAGATCTCGTTGCGAGCCAATGGCATCTCGTTGGTCACATCGGTGACGATCACGGGTGCCAGGAAGCTCTCGCCCAGTTCACTCGGCTGACCGCCGGTCACCAGCTTGGCGCCGCTTGCCACAGTATCATCCACCAGCTTAAGCACGTTTTTCACTGCATCTTTGGAGATCATAGGGCCGACGGTCACGCCATCGCCCAGGCCATCGCCCAACTTGAGATTGGCCACGGCGGCGGTAAATTTTTCGGTAAAGGCCGCGGCAACTCCCTTCTGCACGAAAATACGATTGGTGCAGACACAGGTTTGCCCAGCGTTGCGATACTTGGAGATCAGGGCGCCCTGCACTGCGGCATCGATATCGGCGTCGTCGAACACGATAAAGGGCGCGTTGCCCCCCAGCTCCATGGAGACCTTCTTCACGCTGGTCGCGCACTGGGCCAGCAAGATCTTACCCACGGCGGTAGAACCGGTGAAGGTAAACTTGGCCACGTCCTGATGCTGGGTCAGCACCTTGCCCATGCCCACGGCATCTTCGCCCACCACTATGTTGAACACCCCGGCAGGGATACCGGCGCGCTCGGCCAGCTCGGCCATCGCCAAGGCAGACAGCGGCGTCAGCGGTGAAGGGCGTGCCACGAAGGTACAACCGGCCGCCAGCGCAGCCGCCGCCTTCCGGGCGATCATGGCGTTAGGGAAGTTCCAAGGGGTGATTGAGGCCACCACACCCACAGGCTGCTTGATCACCAAAATACGCTTGTCGTTAGCAGGCGCCGGAATAGTGTCACCATAGACACGCTTGCCCTCCTCGGCGAACCAGTCGATAAAGGCTGCGCCGTAGGCGATCTCCCCCTTGGCCTCGGCCAGGGGCTTACCCTGCTCCAGGGTCAGCAAGCGGCCCAGATCTTCCTGGTGCTCCATCATCAGGTTGAACCATTTACGCATCAGGGCGGCGCGCTCGTTAGCCGAACGCTTAGACCACTCCGGCAGTGCCCGCTTGGCGGCCAATATCGCCTCCTGGGTATCATCGAGACTGGCGTCAACCACCTGGGCGATCACCTCCTGGCTGGCCGGATTCACCACGTCGAAGCGCTGCTCGCCCGCCGTCCATCTGCCATCGATATAGGAGGAAAGTTTGATTAACTGAGTGTCTTTAATTCCCTGCATAACAGTTCCCTGCATAAATAGTTCGAATCTAAAGGGCTACGCCAGAGCTTGAATCAAGACGGGCGCGCTAATTTCTCTATTGAATAGCAAAACTAACTCGGGTTAAATACCAAATATTCAACAAAAAGTTTGAAGCTGATAAAACTAATGAGCAAACAGTCCATCATCCCTAAGGCGATCACCGAATACGATCTCAGATTACTGCGCATCTTTCGTACCGTGGTCGAGAATGGTGGCTTCGCCGCCGCAGAGAATGAACTCGGGGTCACCCGCTCCACCATCAGCGTACACATGTCTAACCTTGAGAGTCGCATGAAGCTCAAGCTGTGTAGCCGGGGACGGGGCGGATTTGCCCTCACGGAGGCTGGCCAGGCCGTGTATCACGCCTGTATCGAACTATTCGATTCCCTCAACGATTTCTCGATGTTTGTTAACAACTTGGGGGAAGAGTTGATCGGCGAACTGGTGATCCTCTGCGCCGATCAGCTGGACTACGGCATGCAGCAGAAGCTGGCCCAGGTGATCGCCTACATACACCAACGCCAGCCCCAGCTACACCTTATTCTAGACGGCGAGGCGCTGCACCAGATTGAGAAGTCGCTGCTACAGGACAAGGCCCACGTCGGCCTCTTGCCCAGCTATCAACAGATCCAGGGCCTCAACTATCAGACCATCTTCAGCGAGCCCATCTACCTGTGTTGCAGCGCCAAGCATCCCTACTTTCATCTGAGCGACGAGGAGATCAGCGCCGAGATGCTGGCCAAGACCCCCTCTATCCACCCAGGCGTCGATATCGACCCCGAGGGCAGAGAGCAGCTCAAACGCCTCAACCTGTCGGCCAAGGCGTATCAGTTTGATACTCGTAAAACCTTAATTCTATCGGGTTGCTACATAGGTTACCTGCCCCTGAGCTACATTCAGGAGGAGCTGAAACAGCAGGAGATCAAGATCATTCACGGGGATGAGGCCTGTTACCAGTTCAACCTCTCCATGGTAGTCAAGCAGTCGGCGCGGGAGAGCGCCAAGGTAGAGCTGCTGACCCAGGCCTTCAACGAAGTGTTTGGCCTGGATAAGCCACGAGGCGAGCAGAGATAAAGGGGCTAAAACTTCTCCAGCAGCGACTTGTCGAAATCCTCTGGGCCGATATTAAGCCCAAGCTCGGCGATACGCGCCTTAACTGCCTCTAATTCCTTATCGACCTGGCTCAGGGTCAATGTGTTGTCGTCCAGCAGATAAACCAGTTTCTGGCTGCTGAAATAGAACACCTGTATGGTGAGGGCGTCGATGTCGTTACGCTCGCCCGCCTGTTTGATCTGCTTAAACTTGCGGTAGATGCGGTTCTGCAGCGCCTTGAGCCTAGACACATAATAGATCTCGCGAAAGTACGCTTTGTGTCGCTGTTGGTAGAGCCCCAAGGCGCAGATGCCAAAGCCTATCAACACGCCGAAGAAATTCAGGTGCAGGTTGCCGGTAGACTCGCCGCTAACCACCTCCTGATTGCCAAACAAGGCGATCAACAGCTGCCCAGATACCAGAGACAGCAGAGCCAAACTGGCGATAAACACCGCTATCACCCGATTTAAGTGCTGGCGATAACGCGCCTTATCCACCTCGACTAACATCATTTTTTCGATTTCCACTAAGCCACATGAGGCGCAAGCCTAGCATGAGTAATAAGTTAAGTGACAGTTTTAACAAGATAAAAAATTTGATCTCTCGGCTTAAGCTAGGCAAGTTAATAACTTGTTACCGCAAGATGTTAACAGGCTTGTCAGAGGATTTAACAGCAACCAAACATTTAGCAGTAAAAACATCTAGACGTCTAAATTGACAGACGTCTTTCGATCTCATATCCTCTCACCTATTGAGATGTCCCATTTCGCAAAAAAGCGAGATGTTCCAGCTAGGAGGGCAAGGGAACGAGCATCCAGTTTTAATGACACGTCTCCGCGGAGACGTTTAGCGAGAAGAGAGAGCGTTTTGACAACACCAACACAAACCACGGCCCCCAAGGCATCGTTTATCGCCCTACTGCCACTATTCCTGTTTCTGGCCCTGTTTATCGGTGCCGGCGTCTATTTCCAGAGCCAGGGCGTCGACTTTGCCTTCTATCAGCTGCCGAGCGTGGTCGCCATCCTGCCCGCCATCATACTGGCGCTGCTGATCTCGAAAGAGAAGCTGAACCAGAGCATAGAGACCTTCATCGGTGGCATAGGCCACTCCAACATCATCGCCATGTGTCTTATCTACCTGCTGGCAGGTGCCTTTGCCTCTGTGGCCAAGGCCACTGGCGGCGTGGATGCTACCGTAGCGCTGGGCCTGTCGCTTGTGCCCTCTAACCTGCTGCTACCCGGTTTCTTCGTGATCGCCGCCTTCATTGCCACCGCCATGGGTACCTCTATGGGCACCATAGCCGCGGTTGCCCCCATCGCACTGGGCGTGGCCGAAGAGGCGCAGATCGATCTGGCGCTGATGGCCGGGGCCGTGATCTCAGGTGCCCTGTTTGGTGACAACCTGTCGATCATCTCTGACACCACCATTGCCGCGACCCGTACCCAGGGCTGTGAGATGAAAGACAAGTTCAGAGAAAACCTGATCTTCGCCATTCCCGCCTCGCTGATCACCCTGGTAATGTTCACCCTCGCCGGACAAGGCCAGGCCGATGTGGCGCCGCAGCAGATAGATTTTCTTAAGGTTGTCCCCTACCTCACCATCTTGGTACTGGCGGTCGCCGGGCTAAACGTGTTCGTGGTGCTGACCGTGGGCATCTTGCTGGCTGGCATCACCGGCTTTGCCACCCTGGACTACGGCCTGATCCAATTTGGTAAGGATATCTACGCCGGCTTTAGCAACATGCAGGAGATCTTCATCCTCTCAATGCTGGTCGGTGGCCTGGCGGCCCTGATGCAGCAACAGGGTGGCCTGGCATTTGTGAGCAAGCAGATTGAGAAGCTGATCGTTCGCTTCTCCAGCGCCAAGGGCGAGGCCTCGACCCGCGCCTCTGAGCTGGGCATGGCAGGCATAGTTGCCCTGACCAACACCTGTGTGGCCAACAATACCGTCTCTATCGTGGTGACCGGCGATATCGCCAAAGATCTGGCCGAGAAGCATGAGGTTACCCCTAAGCGCGCCGCCAGTATCTTGGATATCTTCTCCTGCATCATTCAGGGGTTGATCCCTTACGGTGCCCAGGCGCTACTGATCGCCTCCACCTTCAGCATCAGCCCGCTACAGGCGGTTGCCCACGCCTGGTACTGCATGATCCTCGCCATTGTCGCCATCGCCATAGTGGTACTGCGCAAGCGTCACTAAGCTGGATTTGTGCGCCCTGATCATGGGCGCACGGATCAATTTGTGACAATCCTCACCTTAACAGTTCCACTCTATGGGGGTTTTCACTTAAACTAATGCCATAGGGATATAATTGCGACGCAGTGAATTAGGTTAAGCATTTACTGAAATTAGCCATGCGTCGAAACGAAAGGAGTACCAAAAATGTACTCCTTTTTTATATTCAAAAAATAACAATAAATGGCATCGCTATGGCCCTACACCAACCCATAAACTATGACCTGCAGCGCATGGTGGTCTTCACCATTCTGACCGGTGCGCTCATCTCTGCCCTGGGCATCTCTATCTCCCTGTTCGCCAAATTTCAGGTGATGGGACTGGAGGCCTTTAACCAAAGGCCGGATCTGCTGGGCAACTATGTGGACTCCCCCCTGGCCTATATCTTCAACATGGGACTTATCCTGGCAGGCTCTTGCATACTGCTGGCCATGTACGGCCTGTTGCAGCTCAAGCTGGGACACTTTGGCAACTATATCGCCTTCGCTGGCTTTGTGGTGGGGGTGACTATCATCCTCATCGGCATCTACCCGATCAACTACCTCAAAGAGCACAGGCTGTTTTCCACCATCTTCCTGATCGCCACCATCATCCTCTATTTCCTGACCCTCTCGGCCAGGGTCAACCATAAGGCAATCTGTTCGACGCCGCTGTTTATCGTTAGCGGCCTGGGCCTGACGGCCGCCAGCAGCCTGGCCCTCATGGTGGATTGGGGAATACTCGACTTCGCCCCCTGCAGCCACCACGACGGCTCAATTTGCGGCGTCGCCTTTGCTATGTGGGCCCAGACCAATCTGGTGATGATCTGGTGTGTCACCCTGGCGCTCACCATCAAGAAGCTCGCCAGACACAGCTATCAGGACAACCTGATCAGCCAAGTCTCGGCCCACGGCTAGGCGCGTCGATGCGCCTCGCCCAGTACCTGGCCTTAACTGGACGCTGCTCGCGCCGCGCCGCATCGAGACTGATCCGCGACGGGCGAGTCAGCCTGGGCGATCGGCTCGCCAAACACACAGACAGCATAGAGCTGATAGAGACGCCCGCAGGCACACAGGCATCGCTCAGCGTCTGTGTCGATGGCGAGCCTCTGCCCCCTATCGCCGACAAGGCCTACTGGATATTCAACAAGGCTGTGGGGACTGACTGCCGCCTGCTGGCAGAGGATACAACCAGCCTGATCCATCTGCTGCCACAGCAGCCGCGACTCTACCCCGTGGGACGGCTGGATAAAGACTCCAGGGGGCTGCTGCTACTCACCAACGATGGTGAGCTGACCCAGCGCCTGATGCACCCCAGTTTTGCCCACCACAAACGCTACCATGTCAGGCTAGACAGGCCCTTCGATGATGATTTTGTGGTTCAGATGGCTGCGGGGGTCAGCTATAAGGATGTCACCACACTCCCCTGTCAGGTGACTCGCCTAAGCCCGGACAGCTTCGAGATAGTCCTCACCCAGGGGCTCAACCGCCAGATCCGCCGCATGAGTCAGTCCCTCGGCCACAAGGTAATAGACCTTGAGCGCGTCGCCATCGAATCCTTAACCCTGGACGAACTGCCAGAAGGCGAGATGCGACCGCTGACCGCGCAGGAAGTCGCTGCACTCAAGGAGAGTATCACCTAAAGTGGACCGCTACTGTTGGCAGGCTCTTCTTAGCAGCCTGTTAGTCTGTTTATCCCAACTTCCTCTTATCATCGCTTTACTCTTTTTCTCGTATTCCTTCACTCTTGGATCTTGCATCTAGGGCTCGCTCCATTTCCCCATGATTCAAATCTGAATTAATCTCTTGATTAAGGGCGACATCACATTCCCTGTCATAAGCGAGCGCTATAGTGATTATTGCGCGAGAAAACGATATAAAAATAAAACTCACTAGGGGGTTACATGACATCGACAGAAACGAGCGAGCAGATCACAGAGAAGCAGCGCGGATTTTGGCTAAGCGCCTTCTTAGTGCTGATGTTTATCGCCAATCCGCTGACCGCCATCACCTACTTCGCCAACCCACAAGCCATCACAGAGATCTACCCCAGCGCCAGCACCGGCATACTCTATTTTCTCGGAGTGATGAGCCTGGTGAATGTCGTCCTGGCCACCATGATCTGGCGATGGAAGAAGCTAGGCGTATATGGTTTCTACTGCGTCATCGCCATCGGATTTGTCATCAACCTCTATATCGGCATTGGTGTTATGGGCTCATTGACTGGGCTGCTCGGCGGCGCGCTCGTCTTCGTGACCACCAAGAAACGATGGGAACATTTTTCTTAAGCACTAGCCTGCTTAAAGGGGCTTTGTTGGGGGGCTTAGTTGGGTGAATAGTTGCTAGAGTAACTTCCGGCTTAATTCGTATTGGGTTGGTGATTGAAGGTCGAACCTTCATGGCTAACTAACGCCAGCCCGGCGGGGGATGTACATGGAAGTACCCATGTCGTGATCACAGGGTCAGTGATGCTCCCTGCATCAGGCCGACATTCTCCATATCCCTATGGGTCAGATATGAAAGAACGACGTATATGCAGATACGCCTGTGGCACGCTACGCGCAATCTGACCTGAATGGATGTTGGGGAGGTAAATGAAGGCCTTATCTTCATGACTATCTATCACCTGCGGTGGGCTTATGTGCAAACACGTTTTTGGCACGCTATGAATATATCCCTATACGCTTCACGGCGGCGTCCATGCCGCCGAGAGCCAAAAACGTGTTTACACTGGATATCAAACGCCTCTTCGATTTGGCGGTATTTCATGTGGAAACGGATCAAAAATCTAACTTAGTTTTGCCCCATAACGAATTTCACACTAAGCCGTCCTTCGAATTCCCTCGATCCTTGTTAAGCAAATTTTAGTAATAATACTGAGTGCCCATTGAACAAAGTCCATTCCATCTCTTATATGTATGGCAATCGTATTTTTCCAAAGTTATAAAATATGAATACCTTTTCTTTGGAAGAGTAATATCATTTTGTCCCGATAATATCTATAAGTGTCCATATAGCCACTTTTGTGGCTATATCCCCTTGCATAAAATGGCTCCACAAAAACAATTCTGGAGCAATAATATGAAAATCACTCAAATTCGTAACGCAACTCAAATTATCAACTATGCAGGGAAACGATTCCTTGTTGATCCAATGCTGGCACCAAAAAACACTTATCCGGGGTTTGGCGGGACAGTGAACTCTGATTTGCGCAACCCAACGGTTGAGCTGCCACTCTCAATTGAAGAAATTATTAATGTTGATGCTGTGCTACTGACCCACACTCACCCAGATCACTGGGATGCAACCGCTGTCAATGTGATCCCTAAAGACAAGCTGATTTTTGTACAACACGAAGGTGATGAGCAAATTCTGCGTTCTCAAGGTTTTACTAATCTCCAGATTTTCTCTGAAGAGACCGACTACAACGGCATTTCTTTCACTCGTACTGCATGTCAGCATGGCTCTGACGCTGCTTACGAAAATAAGGAACTGGGAGAAATGCTGGCTGAAGTAACCGGCGTCATACTATCTCATTCAGATGAAGAAAAGCTCTATCTGGCCGGAGATACCATCTGGACACAGACGGTAGAAGAAACAATGAAACGTGAACAGCCAGACGTGATCATTCTGAATACCGGCTGGGCTCACGTGATTGGCTATGGCCCGATCATCATGGGTAAAGAAGATGTATTAAAAACGCACGTTGTTCTTCCTCAGGCAAAAATTGTTGCTACTCATATGGGCGCAGTAAACCACGCACTCGTGACGAGACAGGAGCTTCGCGACTATGCAGAAATCAATTTACTGACTGATTTCGTGTATATCCCGGAAGATGGTGAGACTGTCATTCTGTAGTTTCCAATTGCAATATGTGGGGCTACCATCAGTGGTAGCTCTGCAATCAGGTTTAAGCAAATGTCTTCCAGAATTCTATCTCCTAAAACTCAATCTACCGAAGCAATGCAGCACGTACCTAATGTTTCGGTCATCGTTTTTAATGGATTCAGCCCGTTTCATATTTCTGTCCCAAGTATCGTGTTCGGGCGTGATACTCTGAATGAAGCCTTCTTCAACCTACAGTTTATTGCGGGAGAGGAAGGTTCAATTATGTCTGATATAGGGATGGAGATTCACGCACGAGCCAAGCTCGATACACTGGAGAAGGCTGACATAATCATTGTTCCTTATTGGCGGACGGTTGATGAACGACCAAATGATCAGCTAATTGAGGCGTTACGTCTTGCTCATGAGAGAGGAACATTAATAGTCGGTTTATGTCTTGGTGGCTATGTTCTGGCTTTCGCTGGGTTATTAGATGGAAAGCGTGCCGCAACTCACTGGGAACTAGAGCAAGATTTCACTCAACGTTTTCCGGAAACGTTACTCGATACCAATGCGTTATATGTAGAAGATGGTGGAGTGATTACATCCGCTGGCACCGCAGCAGGTATTGATTGTTGTTTGTTCGTTTTCCGTAAATATTACAGCAGTGCAATCGCGAACCGTATTGCCCGAAGAATGGTGGTTCCACCATATCGAGACGGAGGGCAAGCACAATTTATTGAACAACCCATACCGATAACAACATCCGATTTACGCATCAATGAGTTGATGGAGCGAATTAGAAACGATATTGGTCACAAGTATACTCTCGATGAACTCGCGGAGTCAGTGATGATGACTCGCCGTACCTTTACCCGTAAATTTCATAAGGCAACAGGGATGGCCTTTGGAGAATGGCTGGCTTCTGAGCGACTCAACCTAGCTCAGGAGCTGCTTGAGTCTACTGATCTAACCATTGAGCAAATAGTGACTAAAACCGGATTCAGTTCGGTGTTTATCTTCCGTGATAAATTCAAAGGACGTTATGCGGTCACTCCAAACCGTTGGAGAAAAACGTTTCATGAGCAGAAATAAGTATTGGCCTTAGTCGATATCATACGATTCGTACTGGATTGGTACTAATCTTGGGGAAAGATCACTAGCAATGTGTATTTTGCAATACCAAAAATAATTCATCTAAAGCTAATTTAGACCCCTCCCCCATACGGAAATGTCCAAAAGTGATTTTTTTCTCACCTGATGATCCAATACGGCTAAATCGAAGAGATGGATAACTCAGTGTAAACATGCTTTTGGCCTTCGAAATCAGGGCCTAAAATGTTCCCTACATTTTTTGGCATTTCCTCCATCCTTGTAGGTCAGATGAATTCGCAGAGCATCCGTAGATGGACTTGAACAACATCCCTGTATAACGGCCAGTTCGGCATCCATGTCTCTCGTTCATGAGCACGAAGCTTCGCTTCATTCACCGTGCCAAAAGAATGTTTGCACATAAGGCCTGCCGCAGGCAATTAACCACAGTAACGGTTAACGCTAAAGCATGGCTAATTGAATTCAAACCACATTAAGCCACGTCGAGCCAATAGGCACATTTCAATACATCACGCAGAAACCATTAACACCAGAAAACAAAAAGGGCCTAGATTCTCATCTAAGCCCTTTTGATCTTAACGCTGACTAGATACTAAAAGCATCCCACCAGCGCCTCCACTAATCGCTAGAATTAGTGAACAATCTCCATTTCCGCCAGCAGGTTGTCGGCGTGATCCAGATACTTCATCACCCATAGCATGTAGCGGCTGTCTACCTGGATAGAACGGTTGGTGTCGGTATCGTAACCCCAGTCGCCGATGATTGACTCATAGACGCCGTCAAACAGCAGACCGACAAGCTCGGCGCGGCCGTTTAGGGTTGGTGAACCTGAGTTACCACCTGTGGTATCCAGGGTCGACAGGAAGTTTACCGGCACAGAGTCGATAGACTTCACATAGTAGTCGCCATATTGCTTCTGCTTGATCAGCTCAAGCTGCTTCTTAGGCGCGTCGAACGGATCTTCACCCGTGTCTTTAGCCACTATGCCTTCCAGGCGAGTAAAAGGTACGGCAACCAGACCATCTTGTGGCGAGTAGCCCTTCACATGACCCACGGTCACACGCAGGCTTGAGTTGGCGTCGGCGTAAACTGGCTTACCCAGCTCCTTGTTGTAGGCGATGATGGCGTCCATATACTGAGGACGTACCTTCATCAGCTTGCCATACAGCTCCTTCTCTTTCTTCTCCTGGGCCATATCAGTGTCATACATGGCGACGGCAAACTGAATGAAAGGATCTTTAGAGGCCTTGAAGTCGGCGACTGACTTATCCATCCAGGCAAGGCGAGTCGCCTTGTCGCCCAGCTCGGTCTTGGCATACATCTTGTCTAGTACCTTGCTCAACTTGGCGGCGTCGAACTTCTTACCGATGCCGAATGCCTTGTCCAGCTCAGGGATACGCTCTTCGCTAGGCAGCTTGGCGTAACGGCTGAGCAGATCCAGTACCACGGCCTTATCCACACTCGGTGCATAACGACGGTCAATACGCTCAAGGCCCGACTTGAAGCGGGTCATGTCGCGATCCTGATAACCTGGCTCACGCGCCATGTCGTCCAGCTGCTTCTCGTTAGCCAGACGGTAGAGGCTACGGGCAGTCGGCAGCATGGTGGTGTAACCGATATAACCTAAGATGATGTCGCGGGCCTGATGCTCCTGACTCTCTTTGATCAGCTTGTCCAGCTCGGCCATGGTTTGACCATACTGGGCCTGACGTTTGCTGTCTTTGTTGATCCAAGCAGTCAGCGCCGCCTCACGCGCCTTGCGATCGTCGAGCATGGTCGACTTGCCATAGAACTCGATCATCGAGGTGAAGTTTTTGGCGTAGTTGGCCAGACCGGCGATCAGGCTCTCATACTTGATGCGCTCGTCGCTGCCCTCAGGCGCGGTTTCCTTGATGATCTCGATGAAGCGTTCACGCAGCATCTTGCCTTCTGGATAGGCCCACTCGAACTGGTTTTCCACCTCATTGGCGGTGCGGTAACGATTGGTGCGACCCGGATAGCCGGCAACCATGACGAAGTCGCCATCGCTCACGCCCTTGGCAGACACCTTAAGGAAGCTCTTAGGCTCGTAGGGCACGTTGTCTTTGCTGAAATCAGCAGGCTTGCCATCTTTCGACACATAGCCGCGATAGAAAGAGAAGTCGCCGGTATGACGTGGCCACATCCAGTTGTCGATGTCGCCGCCGTACTTACCTACGCTGGCCGCCGGGTTATACACCAGACGCACGTCGCGGATCTCAAGCTGCTTAACCAGATAGTACTCCAGGCCGCCGTGGAAGCTGTAAACCTGACAGCGATAGCCGTCATCGGCCTCACACTGGGCAACCAGTTGCTTCTCTTTGGCTTCGATGCCCTGATAGAAGTCGTTACCCACCTTGTTTTCCAGGCCGGCTTTCACCTCATCGGTCACATTGGTCACGGCTTCGGTGACATAGATGCGTGAACCTGGGGTAGCGGGTAGCTCTTCGCCGTAGTTCTTCGCCAGGAAGCCATCTTTTAGCAGGTTCTTCTCTGGGGTGGAGTTGTATTGAATCGAGCCGTAGGCACAGTGATGGTTAGTCACTACCAGGCCCTTTGGCGACACGAAAGACGCGGTACAGCCACCTAGGCTGATCACGGCGTTCATCGGGAATTCGGTGAGTTTAGAGATAGATTTGGCATCGATTTCCAGCCCTTTGGCCTTCAGCTCATCTGCCATGGCAGGCAGTTGATAGGGCTGCCACATCCCCTCATCGGCTTGAGCGCCGAAGGCAGCGGCGAGAGCCACTGACACGAGTAACTTTTTCATTTGCTAAGTCCGTTTTATCGTTATAAAAATTTTTATAATACCCAATGGTCTTTTAAGTCCTCAGCGCATGAAGCCTTAAAAGCCCTACAAAAAAGTCGGGCAATGGCCCGACTTTATCATAAATTCTTGAGTAACAAACAGCTTAGCAAATTAGCGAAAAGGTAAGCAGGTATTTCCAGCAATCCCCTGCCCCTTCGCTTAGGCGCAAATTGTCAGTCTCTTTTTACAGTGCAACCCAGAGCTGGGCGGCGATAATCACCAGACCCACCAGCGCTGACGCGGCTAATGCAAACTGACCACCACTCACCTGGTAACCGCCCAGATTTTGCTTACGCTGTCCCAGCGCCATGGCGATAGGCAGGAAGATGATCATCACCACCAGCGGCAGGGCAGCAAAACCTAATACCTTAATGAAACCATCAGGATAGTAGAGGGCACACAGCAGCGGCGGCACGAAGGTTATCAACCAGGTCTGCAGGCGACCCAGCAGGTTGTCTCTGGCGCGAGTCAGCTCGGCAATATAGTCGAACAGGCTCATGGTCACCCCGAGGAAAGAGGTGATCAGCGCCAGGTTTGCAAACAAATCGATACATTGACGTAAAATGTCTGAGTGAGCGATGCCTTGCAGCGCCGACACCAGCTTAGGCAGAGAACCCTCGAAACCGTACACGGTCGCGCCGCCCACAGTGCCCAGGGTCACCATCAACCAGAGGATGTAGCACACCAAGGGGATGGTCGAGCCAATCATGAGTACCTTACGCAGCGACATGGCATCGCCATCCAGGTAGCGCACAATCGTTGCGATACAGACGTGGAAACCGAAAGAGGTAAACACCACAGGAATAGCCGCCAGCCAGAGGTTACCCAGCTCGCCCTTAGACACCAATTCGGTGGCCGATTCACGCAGGATATAGCTTGGGCTGACTTCGGGTAGCAGGAAGAGCACCACGATGACAAACAGGGCTACCATGGCGCTAAAGAGCACACGTGAGACCTTGTCGATCCAGGAGACGCCGATGGCGATGAAGCCACCGAACACCAAGGTAAACAGCAGTACCGCCGCCTCGTGGTTCACCTTGATCCCCAACGGTTCGAAGCGAGACTCCAGCAGGGAGGAACCGCCCATCAGATAGACCATGGTCAGGGCAAACAGCAGGCTCAAGAAGGAGCCGCCCTGGATCAGCTGACCGACCTTGCCTAAGGTCTTGCCCGTGATGGCGTGGACGTTCAGCCCCACACCGGCACGTAAGTTAATCTCTAACATCAACAGAGAGGTATAGATAGATACCCCCCAGATCGCCACTAATAGTAGTAAGGCTGGAATCGTCCCCAATGAAGCAGTTGCCAGAGGCAAGGCCAACATGCCTCCCCCAATTGCGGTCCCCGCAACGATGGCAATAGAGCCAAGCATTTTTAAGTTCACAAAATTGTCCTGTCTTTATTTATTATCTCTTTTTGGAAGGTCAGATTTAGAACGACTGCGAAGGCGGGAATTAGTCATGAAACACACTAAGCGATAGCCTCCTAACCGAACTATGGATCTCTGCCCTAGTACGTGTCGGGTTGGCCTCAACAGCTTAGCTCTTACTATCTTACGATCTAGCTAAGCCCCTGAGGCTGCCTAAATCGGTAACAATATCGATAGGTATGTTTCATCACTACCTTTACTCTATAAATTTGACTGTTTGGCACATTAACAGAGCCACAGGCGGCGCACAAGGTATGCCGCCTGATCGGATGCAAGTTTGTACAAAGGCGTAAAAACCGCGAAACAAGCTGTCTACAGAGTGATCACTACAGGCGAGCAGGCACCTCCTTGCACCTCAAAAGGATTTGGGTATAATGGCCGCCACTGCTTCAGGGGAGTAGCTAACAAGGCAAAGCCATTTGCCTTGAGTGAGTGTCAACATACTTGGCCACATGCCATGGTACTCACGGTAGGGGGAACACCTCTTACTCTGCAAGACCTGAGCACGGTTACCGTTCATTCATTAGGGGGCGGCGGATCGTGCTTGGAATTTTTGCCCCCTTAGGAACTATGATGGAAGCATTACTCGCCTCAACCTTCACCGTCGCCATCGCCGAGATAGGTGACAAGACCCAGCTGCTGGCACTGATCCTCGCCGCAAGATTCAAAAATAAGACCGCGATCATCCTGGGGATACTGCTATCTACCCTGGCAAACCATTTTGCCGCCGCCTGGGTTGGCCAGTGGGCTATCAACTGGATAAGCCCAGAGATGGCCACCTATATCGTCGCCTTTTCCTTCTTTGCCATCGCCCTCTGGGTACTGGTGCCCGACAAGGTCGACGCCGAAGAGAGCCGCTTCTATCAGATGGGCCCCTTTATCGCTACTTTCATTCTCTTCTTCCTCGCCGAGATGGGCGACAAGACTCAGGTTGCCACAGTCGTGCTGGCCGCCAAGTATGACGCCCTGCCGCTAGTGGTACTGGGCACCACACTGGGGATGATGATCGCCAACGTGCCTGTGGTGATCGCCGGTCATTTCAGCGCCGAGAAGCTGCCGATGAAATGGATCCACCGAGGCTGCGCCGCCCTGTTCGCCCTGCTGGGCGTGGCTACCCTGATCTATTAAGTTAAGACTACTCGGCGCTTGGCTTAAGCTAAGCGCATAAACAAAGAGCGGATAGCAAAAAGCCAGTGACTCAGATCACTGGCTTTCTATTTTTCGGCTGTTATAAATCGAGTTGCATAGCAGCCTAGTTGGCTATGTACCTAGTGACCTAAAGACCCAGGCCCTGCTTGATGCGTTGGCCATAGTCTTCATCAGCCTTGAAGAAGTGGGCCAACATGCGCTCCTGAACATCCATGCTCGCCAGACTGAGAGAGCCTGAGATGGTCGCCGCCAATCTGGCCTTCTCATCTTCTGAGAAGATGCGATACAGGTTACCCGCCTGGGTGTAGTCATCCTGGTCGTAACGGCTGTAACGGTCGGCTTCACCATCGAGTCTCAGCGGTGGCTCAGCAAACTGTGTCGGCTCCACCAGGGCAGACTGAGTGCTGTTCGGCCCATAGTTGGCGCTGGCATCGCCGCCCGTCTGACTGCCGCTGAAGGGGCACTGAGTTCCCGCCATGGCACCGCCACGCTGATGGTGGTTAGCCTGAGTCGCATGAGGGCAGTTTACCGGCAACTGGTTATAGTTGGCGCCGATACGGTAGCGCTGGGCATCGGCATAGGCAAACAGACGCGCCTGCAACATCTTGTCTGGTGAGGCGCCTACGCCTGGCACCAGGTTACTCGGGGCTAAGGCCACCTGCTCCACCTCGGCGAAGTAGTTCTGCGGCAGACGGTTAAGCTCCAGCACACCTATCTCGATCAGCGGGTAATCGCCATGTGGCCACACCTTGGTCAGATCGAACGGGTTGATGTGATAGCTGTTGGCATCGGCCTCAGGCATGATCTGCACATTCACCGTCCAGCGCGGGAAGTTAGCATCCTGGATAGCCGCCACCATATCACGCTGTGACGAGTCAGGATCGATCCCCTTAAGCTTGTCCGCCTGCTCGTTGGTCAGGTTAACCACACCTTGCTGTGACTTGAAGTGGAACTTGACCCAGAAACGTTCGCCCTTGGCATTCCAGAAGGAGAAGGTGTGCGAGCCGTAGCCGTGCATCTGGCGATAGTTAGCCGGAATACCACGGTCTGACATCAAGATAGTCACCTGATGCATCGCCTCTGGATTAAGCGACCAGAAGTCCCACATCGCCTGTGGATCTTTCAGGTTAGTCATAGGGTTACGCTTCTGAGTGTGGATGAAGTCCGGGAACTTGATGCCATCACGCAGGAAGAAGGTCGGGGTGTTGTTACCGACGATATCGTGGTTACCGCGCTTGGTATAGAAACGCAGGCCAAAACCACGGGGATCGCGCTCGGCGTCGGCCGACCCCATCTCGCCACCCACGGTAGAGAAGCGCACGAAGGTCTCAGTCTGCTTGCCTTCGCCGTTGAAGTGGTCGGCGATGGTGTAGTCGCTCAAATCTTTGGTCAGGGTGAAGGTGCCATACACTCCCGTGCCCTTGGCGTGAACGATACGCTCGGGGATACGCTCACGGTTAAAGTGCGCCAGCTTCTCGATCAGGTGCCAGTCCTGTAGCAGTAGCGGGCCGCGCTCGCCGGCAGAGAGAGAGTTTTGATCGTCCGCAATAGGTGCGCCGTTTTGGCTGGTTAAGTAGTTGGTTGTCATAATTCGCTCCATCCTGTTTAGCTTGTTGGGCCCTCGGCTCGGGTCTTAGCCTGGGTAAAAATATAGGTATTAGTTTAGGTATAAATTTAGCTTTTCGTTTACGCAGCCTGGTCAGCTCAACCAGTCTTCGATAACATCAAATATTGTGACCATAGCTCTTCTCCAAATTAGCTCTGCTCCAAATTAGCTCTGTGCCTCTAAACGCTCATTTCAAGCACTCACTCCAAGCGCTCAGGTTAAGCGCTAGGCCATTGAGTTAAGTGACTCGCTTAGCGATTAACTTGTCGATGTAGCAAGAGTAGTCGAGCCTCAGAGAAAGATAAAACGATTAAAACTGATAACTTTAAACTGATTTTTAGATTAGGATTTGGTTTCTAATCAGATTCCTAGTCAGAGGCCTAATCTGTCTTCGCTTTAAGAGCCGAGCTAACTAATGAGTCAACCTAAGAGGGATTGGTAGAAACGAGGAAGAAACGAGATAGACACGAGATAGAAACGATGCAGATACCAAGGAAAGGCGAAGGAGAAATAGAATCGCAAAGCAGGAAAACAGAAAAGAAGAGCGGAGAGCCGACAGCAGCAAGTGGAAAGAGTAGAGAGAATTAGATAGAAAATCAGATGACAGGGGCTTCGCCACGATCTTAGCCGCGGGGAGTAAGCGTCAACACTCGCACTTATCGCCCCGCTTAGCCTGAGTTGGCTCAGATCAGCTGTCTTTGTCCAACTTGACCTTGGCCACCTGATACAGCTTCACCAGATAGAAGGCATCGATCAACACGATGAAGAAGTTCACCAAGGCCACAGGCAGGGCGCCGATGGCCAGGCCATAGGCGACAAACAGGGCGGCGCCGATCAGGTTCCACCAACGCAGCTTCTTAATATTTGACATCATGAGGGAGATGGCGACCACCACAGAGGCCAGATAGCCGACCCATTCCCAAATTGTTGCCGTTTCCATAGGCACTCCTTAACCCTTAAGCATATCTTCCCTAATTATGGCACCGGGCAGCACAAGTGGCAGCCAATCTGGCTAAATTATCTTACTAATTCAGGTGCATGTCAGATGCACGCGAGCTTTCCGCCAGAGCCCTGCCGCTCCTGGCGTCCAGCCATCAGACCATCGCCTGACGCTTAACCACTGCCGCCGTCATACGTGAGATACAGCAGAGCTCACCGGCGCTGTTATGGATCAACACCTCCCACACCGAGCTGCGTTTGCCCAAGTGAACCGGCTTGGCGGTTGCCGTCAGAGTGCCGTTGCGCGACGCCTTAAGATGGTTGGCGTTGATCTCCTGACCGACACAATAGTAGTTCTCAAAATCCACCACGAAATTGGCCGCATAGCTGGCCACAGTCTCGGCCAGAGCCACATTGGCGCCGCCATGAACTATTCCCAAGGGATTGTGCACCGCTGGCGAGGCCGGCATGGTCGCCTTCATGTAATCCTCGCCAATCTCGCTGATGGTGATCCCCAGGGTCTGCATCAAGGTGCCTTTGCCATGCATGCCTGCGTCCATCTTGGCGCAATCTTCCAGGGTAACGGGTCTAAACCAAATGCTCATGTCTTATTCCACAACGATCAAAAGTGAGCATTTAGTCTACTTCTTCGCTAATCAATAAGAAATAGGGCATTAGGATATTGAAGCATAAGGGGCTGAAATCGCCTTGCAAGGCATGCTGCGTTGAACAGACGAGGGTGTTAAGGCGTCACCAGGAACACACTCTGGGGTTGGCCTTCATCCGCACTGAATTGTTAGTCTCGTTTGCCGCCAAATTGGCCGCATCAAGTGGGTTTGTGTGACGAATGAAGGCCTAGGGTGACTGGTAACGTTTACGCCGAATCAAAGGCTCTTAATCAAAGGCGCTGTATCACGTTGCCGGCACAGTGCTTAGGCACTTGGGCCTGGCCGATAACGCGCGACAGTTTATCCTGAAAATACAAATTAACAAGCCCGATGAGTGAGGGGAAAAACAGAAAAATATCACAGCGTTATCTGAGCCGCAGAAATGGTGAAGCGGCGCTACACAAAGCAAAACAGCCGCTAACAAGGCGCTAAACTTGCGGCTAAACAGATGAAACAGAACCGAGTGACATCAGCAACAGGCTAAAAGACTAAATGACACTATGGCGAAACAGACTAGACGGTTAAATGCAGGCATAAAAAAAGCCAGCTGGGGAGAACAGCTGGCTTGCGAGAGACTTGGCAGACTAGTTGCGGCGACGCAATCCGGCCAGTCCAAGTAACATCAGTCCTAGATAACCCAGTGAACCGCCGTCATCCTTTTCTTCCGGCTCTGGCTTAGGTTCTGGCTTAGGCGCTGGGTAGCTTAGCGCCACGATCACAGGGTCGTGATCCGATGCAGAGAAGGCATTCTCAGACTTGGCAAGCTCACCTGTGTATTTGCTGCCGTATTCGAACAGGTTAGATTCGACCGCGTTGATGTGCCAGTCTTGAATATCCAGTACGCGCTCGGCCAGGCTAGTGTTAGCCAATGCGTGGTCCAGGTTACCCAACTCGCCGTTGTAGCTGTAAGAGTATGTATCTGGGCCATGTACCTTGGTATTTAGGTTGATCAGGCCATAGCCCTTCTCAATCTTGCTACCTTCACGTTCATAGACCTTGCCATCTAGCGTTGTCCAAGAGGCGGTCATGATGTCACGATCGCTGTTTGCGGCATCGAAGTCGGTCAATACGCGGATAGGATCCTCTTTGCCGTAGGCGTTCATGTCACCGATCACCAGCAGATCACCCTTCACGTCTTGCAGCGCATCACCAATGACCTTAGCGGCCGATACACGGAACTCGTTACACTTGCCCTGAAGATCCGCTGGATCGCTGTTGTCTTCATAGTTAGCCCAATCTTCGACACAACCTGAGCCCTTAGACTTGAGGTGGTTCACAACGACAGTTAACTGCTCGTCATGGATCTTGAAGGATTGACCTAGGCTGTGACGTTGATACTTATCGAACGCTGGGCTGAGTTCCGCCTTGTCGCCTTCGCCGCGAGTCACTACGCCTGCGGTAGCGTGTTGCTCAGGTGTGGCGATCAGGAAGGCATCACCACTCGGTGTCACCTTAGCGGCGCGGTACAGCATGCCCACAGTGATAGCATCGCTACCGACAAACTTGCCTTGGTACTTATCGGCATCGTTGATCTCGACGAAGCTATAGGCGTCGGCATCGCTGAGTTCGGCATTTAGTGCATCGAGTAGGTTTTGAATCGCACTCTTCTCGCCAAAGCCGTTGTTACCTATCTCCATCAGGCCTACGATGTCGGCGTTCATGGCGGTGATGGCATTCACTATCTTAGTGCGTTGCAGCAGCATCTCTTCTTCGGTGTTAGCACCACGGTTATCGGCAGGCGTATCGTCACCACCAACCGCATTGTTGAAGAAGTTCAGTACGTTGAAGCTGGCTACACGGATATCACCCTTAGTGGCAATGGCTGGTGCATCGCTACGATCATCGCCGCGAATGAAATCACCCGCCACGATCTCGTTGGTCGCCACCAAGCGGTATTCGTTGTAGCTGTAGCTCACCACACCTTGAAGGTTAGTCAGTTGATCACCAACACGGATATAACCGTTCTCGGCATTGAAGGTTGGGAAGTAAGGGACTTCGCCATCTTTCGCCTTATAGTCTGACTCGATAAATAGCTGGTTAGCGCGGTTTTGTGCTTCCAACGCAATCGCTTCATCGCTCATCGCTGGATAGAGCTGGGTCGCCTTCATCAGCGGCGCCTTGTGGGACAACATCATGTTGTTACGACGGGCGGCGTAGTCATAGCTGAAGGTACGGCTGACTTTCATGTCGCTACCGGCATCGAGTACCACATGCATGCCTTCGAAACGCTCTAGCGCATCACCCAGGCTCTCGCCGTCGGCCACATAGAAAGGTTGAGCAGCAGGCGCGCCTACGTTCTCACCCACTTCCATCTTCTTGTCGGCCTTGATATCGACTTGAGTCAGGCCATAGTATTCTTTCACCAGACCTTGAACACAGACTTCAACGCCAGGCTGGATCTCTTCGCCGGCCGCTTCGCCTAAGAAGACAAAGATACCGTCAGAAGTGTAAGGCGAGTTGTCACCCTCAACTTCTTGCAGGTAGAAGCCCTTGAACAGGCTGTCGCCACGAGCGGTTACCACACCGCGAATCGTCACTTCCTCTTTAGAGGCATACTCGCCGTCGGCGATCAGTGGGCTAGACTTGCCTGCACCCTGAACGCTGTAAATTGGTGTGATTTTAGCGCCGGTACAGGTGAAGGCAGGAGCTTCAGGTTCGGTTGGTGCGCTGGCGCCATCTAGGTTACCCAGGCCGGTAAAGGTATCGACAGGCAATACTTTCCACTGGCTTTCGACGAAGACGTTTGATGCAACAAGGGCATCTGTGTTGCGCTGCATGGTGACGTTCATGCCCCAGCCACTAGGCGTAGGCACGGCACCTATGATGTCTACCACGGCACCATCTTTGACCAGTGCTACGGCATCACCGCCGTTGAAATAGAGATTACCCGTGCTGCTGTCGACATCGCTACCTAGGGCGATTTCGGCACTTGGGTGTAAGATCACTTTGAGCTTTTTGGCATCTATGGTGAGACCGTCTAGGGCGACCATATCTAAGGCATTGGTATCGCCATCTTTGTAGCGCACCAGCTTGTAGCCGGTAAGATCTAAGGCGGCGTCGCCTGAGTTATACAGCTCGATCGCCTTATTGTTGCTGTTGCCTTCAACATACTCGCTGATCAGCAGGTCGGCTTTCGCAGAAACGGGCAAAGCCGCGGCTATTGACAGTGCAAGCACTGACAACTTTTTAACATTATCCATTGTTCAACCCCATTTTTATAATAATGCCGCTAATTTTTATTAACGTGCGGCGAGATTGTTACAGAAGTGCCCAAGCCAATTTGTGACGAAGATCACATTCCAAAATAGCGAACATTATGTTTATAAAATACGGTTAATATCTGTACAGCAAATGACATACATATTAGTAAATTGTGATTAAGCGATTGGTTTCGCGGCACAAAACATGAGGCCGTCAGGATTCATTCGTGATGGGATTAGATAATTTCAAGCAAAACAATAGATAAGTTTGAGCATTCAAACACCCAGCACCAAGCCTGATTAGTGCAAATGCTCAACGATTTTACAAACCGTGGTTTTATTTTAAGGTCAATTTAACCTTTCTACTGATAAGAAGGTGAAATGTCGAAAGTGTGACAAGCCGCAACTTGGACTGACGGGGAATCCGATGCAATTCAAACCAGATTCAGCCGCCTGACAAAGTTTGTAAGCTAAATCCAGGATTTAAAGCCAAGGCGTCAGGCAAATGCCAGCAGCTAATGCTACTAGCCGGTGCAACGAGCTAATGCCAAAGCTGATGCCAAAGCGAACCTCAAAGCCCAGCTACAAAGCCCAGCTCAGCAGACACTGAGCTTGCTTAGGTATGAAAGATTATTGGATTAACAAAACTCGAAGTGGCAGGCGTTTGCCTGGGACCAGCGCAGCAGCTCGACCCGATTACGAGACTGAGTCTTACGGAAGATTGAGGAGATATGGGCCTTCACCGTGTGCTCGCTGATGCAGAGGCGATCGGCGATCTCCTTGTTGCGGGCACCGCTGGAGACCAGTTGTATGATGGTGCGCTCACGAGTGGTGAGCTTTTGCAGCATGGCGACCATATCCTGAGTCAGCTCTACGCCACTGTCCTGGCGGCTCACCAGCTGACGAAACACCTTAGAGATCAAAGGTCTGTCATACCACAGCTCATCGTTGACCATCTTACGCAATCCGGTCAGCGAGAGATCCATACGCTGATCGGAAAACAGCAGACCGCGCACCCCGAGCAGCAGGGCAGATTCCGGCTCTAGGCTACCGCGTTCGACCTGATAGAGGGCGATGGGCACATGGGGTAATAGACGCGCGACAATCAAGGGCACGCCCTTGCTGTCCAGCGCCGCGCCCTTCTGGGCAATGAGGTAGAAACTGTTGCGATCCCGCTCCGGATCCAGGTCGCTGACCTGACGGGCGATACGTGTCTTTAGACCGATCGATTCGGCCAGAACGGCCAGATGGCACGGTGTTGAATCTTGGTGTAGAAAAACCAGTTCATCAATTTTACTCATACGCTTCTCTCCCTGAAAAGCATCTCAATGCAGTTAACCATATGTGAGTAAGCTATCCCTGTTATTGATCTTTATGAACTTCATTCCTCCTAGTCATAGATACCACTTAATTTATCCATTTATGACTAGTAAAAAAGTATGTCAGCTATATTAACTAACTCTAGTGAGAATAGTTATCACTATTAGTTATATAAAGCTAACTCATCACATCATTAGCATATAATAATGCTTCTGATGTGATAGGCAAGCTACAGATTATTATTGCTTTTTCAGTTTAAGCAGCAGTCTGTCATGCCAGCGAGAAAGCAGCATCACGCTCACCACAGCGCCGATTAGTGCCATCCCCATGTCAGACTGGGTGTCCCACACATAGCCCTGGGTCCCCAGGAATGCCTCGGCATCTTCACCCGTCGCCAACGCGACCCACCACTCGATCAACTCATAAAATGCCGACAGCGCCAGGGCGAAACAGCAGACCAGGAAATTGCACCAGGCCCCCTTCTTCACCACTTCGAGGCGCAGAAACACCTCACGCGCCAGCAACGCGGGAATAAAGCCCTGAGCGAAATGGCCCACCTTGTCATAGTTATTGCGCTCGCTGCCCATCCAGTCGGCTATGGTGTCGAACAGTGGCACCTCTGCATAGGTGTAGTGCCCACCCACCATGAGAATGATGGCGTGGATCAGAATCAGGCCGTAGGCCAGAGAGGTGAGTGGAAACTTCTTGCGGGTCACAAAGAGGATAGGCAGGGCGATCAGCGCGGGGACAACCTCTAAAAACCAGGTAAAGCTATCTTTTGGTTCTATCCCTGACCAGATCAGCACGGCGAAGAAAATTGTGAGCCACACGGTGCTTTTATTCAAAATAAGAACTCCTTAGATGATATTGTTTTAATATCAGAATAATAACTTTAGCCATCTAGCCCTCCACACTGACCAAAAAAGGTGCTATTTTGTGGAGGCATTGACAGGCAACAGATAAAAATCACCACAAGAACAGGGCTTGTAGACCTTTCTGGGCGCATTTTTACCAAGGTTTAAAGGACTTTGCGCTAAAACGCTTGCTCTGTGTAGCCATTCTACACAAGTCAGCCGGAAACCGTATAGCTTCCAAATAACCTTGCCCGACTGGGCTCAGCGTCCTGCCATCCGTAGAAGCTCATCGTCTCTGGCCCCAGGCCAATAGCGAGACGACGAAGATTCATTGGTATCAGGCCACAGAGCGAAAGCCGAGTAGAAATTGTCCCCGAGAGCGATACTCACCTAGCAACAATTGAGCAAGAGGGTACCTAAATCATGGCGAAACATTCGCTGGACAAGGATAAGATCAAGATCCTGCTGTTGGAAGGCGTCCACCAATCTGCGGTAGATGTATTCAAGCGTGCAGGTTACAACAACATCGAATATCACAAGGCATCACTGGGGGAAGAGGAGCTGTTAGCCTCGATTAAAGATGCTCACTTCGTTGGCATCCGATCCCGTACCCAACTCACCAAGGCCGTGCTCGACAAGGCTGAAAAGCTGGTTAGCATAGGTTGCTTCTGTATCGGCACCAACCAGGTCGATCTCGCCGCCGCAGAAAAGCTGGGTATTCCGGTCTTCAACGCGCCGTTTTCCAACACTCGCTCCGTCGCCGAGTTGGTACTGGGTGAGATCATCATGCTGCTGCGTGGTATTCCACAGCGCAACGCCCTGGCCCACCGTGGTGGCTGGCTCAAGAGTGCCAATGGCAGCTTCGAGGCCCGCGGCAAGACCCTTGGGGTGATTGGCTATGGCCACATTGGTACTCAGCTGGGGATCCTGGCCGAAACCTTAGGCATGCGCGTCATCTTCTTCGATATCGAAGACAAGCTGCCGCTAGGTAATGCCCAGCAGATCCACTCGCTGGAGCAGTTGCTGTCCCTCGCCGACGTGGTGAGCCTGCACGTGCCAGAGACGCCGCAGACCAAGAACATGATTGGCAGCAAAGAGCTGGCGGCCATGCGTCAGGGCAGCATTCTGATCAACGCCTCACGCGGCACTGTGGTAGATATCGATGCCCTGGCCGAGGCGATCCGCGGCGATCATATCGTCGGCGCCGCCATCGACGTCTTCCCGGTCGAGCCTAAGTCGAACGACGACGAGTTTGTCAGCCCACTGCGCGGCCTGGATAACGTCCTGCTCACCCCACACGTGGGCGGCAGTACCCAGGAAGCTCAGGAAAATATCGGTATCGAGGTGGCAGGCAAGCTGGCGAAATACTCAGACAACGGCTCGACCATGACGGCCGTCAACTTCCCTGAGGTATCGCTGGCGCAGCATAAAGACACCTCGCGTCTGCTGCATATTCACCACAACCGTCCGGGTATTCTGATCAAGATTAACCAGGCCTTCGCCGAGAAAGGGATCAACATCGCCGCCCAATACCTGCAAACCACAGCAGAGATTGGTTACGTGGTAATGGAGGTCAACTCAGATCAGGCCGATGAGGCACTGGAAGAGATGAAGGCGATCGACGGTACCATCAGGACTCGTCTGCTGCACTAAGACGGCCCCGTGTTTGCGATAATAACCATCGCGATCAAAAATAGAAAAGGCATCACTCTGTGATGCCTTTTTGTCTATTAATTACCTTATCCCTATTGGACACGATAGGTCACATCGATATATTGAATCCCACCATAGATATCGAAACTGGTCACCGGATTACCCTGGCTGTAATCAACCTTATCTATATCCACTTTGTGAAGCACCTGACTATCGACGGTACGATAGTAATAGTCGTTATTCTCCATATCTATGATGGTGATAAAGGAGGTCTCCTGAGCACCGCCAGACAAGCCGCGACTAGGAAACGAACTGGCACCTTTCACATAATCGGTATTATTGAGCGTATGAATCACCTGATTGATCGCTTCAACCTTGGTCTTTGGCTTAGGTGTCAGATCTTTAAGTACCGCCGTTTTAACGCTCCGCTCCACAGCCGTATATCCTCCGGGTAGCCCTGCCAGCATTCCCTTAACGCTTGGTTTAGATACATCCAGATGGGGATTGGCATCCAGTAGCTCGCGGTACGCAACCATATGATCGCCAATTTTTGGAGAATTGGTCATCACACCAAATTCACTGTTATCCGTTACTGTCATCTCGCCATCGATATACTCGATCACAACCGCCTTACCCTGCTTATCGACCAGTTGCAGGTGCATAGGCAGCTCGATACCTAAATGGTTGTCGGCAGATTGATAGACGCTCGTCTCTGATAAGCCTTTCACCGCCTCATCTACACTGGCGTAGTGACTTAATATCCAATTACCTAAGGAACCCGATGCAATACTCGGCTTGCTCTCGTTACGAGGCGCATACTTTCCATCTGCAAACCAAAGCATTGCGACATACAGCCCCTTCTCGTTGATACCATCGGATACTAAACCTTCATGGGCCATTCCTGAGAACCCATATTTGTTGGTCCAACTTAAGGGCTTGTCTGCACCATAAGTTGTAAAATGACTCTCACGAGGGAAGTTGATGAAGTCGGTAGCAAATGAGGTTTGTGTTTGCTCATCGAAGCCAAACTCTACCGTTCTACCGATAAGAGGATGCTCATTGTTCGATGCCCCAAGGTAGACCAGACACGCCTGAGCGCTTGATATCGCCCCCAGAGAAGCCGTGGCAACCAGACCTAAAACAAAGGCTGTTTTCTTAAATGACTTTTTCATAATAAATCTCCGTTGAAATGGATTGTTTCGACGGAGCTATTGAACCGCGATTCGAATCGAGCCGCGAATAAGCACACTTAAGTTAAGCTTAACAGTTACAGCACGGAGCGCCCGGCACAGAAGCGTTCGGCCTCGGTCTGCAGGCACTCCACCAGGTAGTCACCCGCCGGACCGATAGAATCAGACCAGGCCAGTTCCATCGGCCAGCCTGACTTGTCGACCGCCACATCAACCTCAAGTGGTACTAACTTACCCTCACTAATCAGAGGTGTCGCCAGCACGCCGGGAAAGATACCAAAGCCCAAGCCATCGATAAGACCTGTGAGGTAATAAAAATGCCGCTCACATTGCATCACTGACCCCGAAAACAACAAAGAATGTAAGAGCTGCTGATCAAACAACTTGCTTGGAAATGGCATCAACTGGGTATAGTCAGCCAGATCGGCCTGGGTCAACTCCCCCTTGATCCTTGCCAGCGGATGCTGCGGAGAGGCCACCAACTGCCACATAAACGAAAATAGGTTCACAGAGCGCATGTTACGTTGTCGCTCCACAGGTGCCAGAGAGATACGAATATCCGCCTTAAATAGACTATCAGGATTGTCTATATCTAAAAGATTCACGGTAACCGAAGGGAAGCTTTGCCTAAATAGCTTGATAGCCTCGCTGATAAACCCAAAGTAACTTAACCCGTGTAAAACGATATTCAGCTCATCCTCTATGCCAGCCTGTAAGGCCTGCGCCTTTTTCTCTAAGGTTTCCAGCTGGGGAATAAGCTCCATCGCCTGCAGATAGAAGCTCTTGCCCGAGCTGGTAAGGCTGACCGCTTTACCCTGATGGCGCTCAAATAGCGTCACCCCAAGATCATCTTCGAAGGCGTCCATCGCCTGAGTCACGCCCGAGGTACTCTTACCTAGCTGTCTGGCGGCGGCCGAGAATGAGCCCAACTCGACGATCATCTTAAGATATTTCAACCGCTCTACACTCACTAACATGCTGCCTCCCGGGACACTGACGCTTTTTTATCCAGCTCATAGAAGCATCATAGAGATCTCAATAAACTTCAAGCAACTAGCACCGACTCCCACTAGCAGAATATCCCTCCTCACCGGCCTTAACGCCAAACCCAGGCAACCTGGGCGGCGCATAGGATATGATGCCGCGCAGGCAGCGGCTCTGCTACTTGGGCCCATCTTGGAGTCAGCGTGCCATACCAAAAGCGTTTAGGGATCATAATTTTAAAGATTAGCCTTAATCATTTGAAAGATTCCTCCTCTGGCCCCTTTAAATTTTTCCCCGCGCCCCTATATTGATGATAATGAGCCCTTAACCGGGCAACCCCAAATCTGCCCATTCGCCCAGGAACATGATATGACGCTTACCGTTTCTCAACCTCAGTGGCCCCTCAATGAGGCGCAACCCGCCATCGTTTTCAGCCAACTCTCCCATCTCGGCCTTATCTCTGTAACTGGCGAGCAGGCACGGACTTTCATCCATGGTCAGGTGACCACAGATATCACCTCCCTGGAAGCAGATCAGTGGCGCTGGGGCGCCCACTGCGATCCTAAGGGCAAGATGCTGGCAAGCTTCAGAACCTTCGCCCATCAAGACGCCCTGCTGATGATGATGCCAAGAGAGACGCTGGCGCTGGATCTGCCGCAGCTGCAGAAATATGCCGTGTTCAGCAAGGCAGAACTGGTCGATGCCAGCGACGACTGGTGCCTGTTGGGCGTCAGCGGCGAGCAGGCCCCAGCCTGGATAGCCCAGGCCTTTGGCGAGACCACAGCCGAGCTCACCGAGATCCCAGGCGGCGTCATCCTAAGAGACGGCGAACGCTTTATCTTAGCGGTCAAGCGCGATACCCAAGCTGATCTGCTAGCTAAGATAGACCAGCCGATCTATGACTTCAGCGCCTGGCAGGCGGTCGAGATCGCCGCCGGTCTGCCTAATATCTATGCCCGTCATCAGAGCCAGTTTGTGCCGCAGATGTGTAACGTGCAGGCGGTCGATGGCATCAGCTTCACCAAGGGCTGCTACATGGGTCAGGAAACCGTGGCCCGCATGAAGTATCGCGGCGGCAACAAGCGCGCCCTCTATATCGTCCAGGGCTCGGCCAGTGTGGCGATAGATGACGACAGCCAGCTCGAGATGAAACTGGAAGATGATGAAGGTTATCGCCGCGCCGGCACCATTGTAGAAGCCGTGCAGCGTGACGGTCAGCTGCTGCTGAGTGCCGTGCTGCCCAACGATACGCCGTTGACGGCTCAGCTGAGAGTGGCGGGCGATGAGGCATCAGTTCTCACCCTAGCACCACTGCCCTACTCTCTTGATGAAGAGTAAGCTCAGATTTAACGAAGAAAGGCGCCATTGGCGCCTTTTTTAATGTACGGCTCTATATTCAAGGCACTGTACCTAATGCTCAGTTCCTAATTATCAGAGCCTAATGCTCAGAGCCTAGTGCTCAGAGCCAACTGACTACTCCTTGTCCTGATGGCTGTCGCGGATCTTCACCGCCTCATCGACGATCGCCTTGAAATGGGTCACCAGCTCGGGGTCGAAATGTTTACCCGCCTCGCGGTCGATCAGTGCCAGGGTATCCTCCACGCTCCAGGCCTGTTTGTAGGGACGAATCGAGGTCAGGGCATCGAACACATCGGCAATGGCCACTATGCGCCCCTCGATGGGGATCTCTTCGCCGCTCAGCCCCTTAGGATAGCCCGAGCCATCCCATTTCTCATGGTGGGTCAGGGCGATGCGCCGCGCCATCTCCAGCATGGGATCCGGATGCTCGCCGATGATCTCGGCACCTATCTCTGCGTGACGCTGCATCTCTCGCCACTCTTCATCGTCTAACTTGGCGGGCTTCTTCAAAATGGCGTCCGGCGTGCCTATCTTGCCGATATCATGCATGGGCGAGGCGTTATAGATAAGCTCACAGAAATGTTCCGACATCCCGGCCTGGCGGGCCAGCAGACGGGCGTAGTGGCTCATGCGGATAACATGCATCCCGGTCTCGTTGTCCTTATACTCGGCAGCGCGGCCCAGGCGGCGGATGATCTCGAGCCGGGTCACCTCCAGCTCGCGCGTCCTGGCCTTCACCTCCTGCTCCAGCAGGCGTTTCTGATCGTACAGCGACAGATGAGTCTTCACCCTCGCCTTGACCACGGGGGCACTGACCGGCTTGGTGATATAGTCCACCGCCCCCAGCTCGAACCCTTGGGTCTCGTCGGCCACGTCGGTCAGGGCGGTGACGAAGATCACCGGAATGTGCGCCGTCAAAGGCTCTTGCTTGAGCCGCTTACACACCTCATAGCCATTCATGCCCGGCATCATCACGTCGAGCAAGATGATGTCAGGCGCGCTCTTGCCTGCGATCGCCAGCGCCTTAGGCCCGTCGATCGCCACCTTCACCTTATACTCATCCCCAAGAATACCCACTAAGATATCGATATTCTCCGGGGTATCGTCCACAACCAATACCGTGGCTTTCTCCATCAATCCCTTCTCCCGTTGCACCCTGTGATACTCAGCTGTTTGAGTATAGTTCCTACACGCCTAAGGCCCCGCAGCCCTTCGAAGCGGCGCGCAGCCTAATCTTGCCATCCCTCTTTGTCATACGCCCCAAGCGACTATCACGATCAGCAAGCTCACTCACACTTAGTCACTGCGTAAAGCCTAGCCATGCGTAAAGCCTAGCTAAAGATCTCCTCCACCAGCTCGATCGCCTCGTCAAACTGATAGGCGTTCACCATGTTGAGCACCGGCGCTATCTTGTTAGCGAGCGAGGTTGGCAGACGATCGCGGATCGCCTGTAGCTTCTCCACCGCCTCAGCGTCTGCCTCCTCCAGCATCTTGAGCAGCTCCTTGATGGCGGCGTCCAGCTCCTGGGCCGACATGGCTGGCGCATAGGCAGCCGACCCGGGCTCGGCGCCATCTTCTTGTGGCAGCGTCTCGGCCCCAGTCTGACTGAGCCAGTCACCTATGGTGGTACACAGGCTTTCTAACAACTCGCCCATCTGAGTCAGCGCCTCAGTCACATCGGCCTCGATCGAATCGCTGAGAGTCTGCTCCACCTGCTTGGCCAGGGTCACCAGCTCTGGGCAGCAGAGGTTACCGGCCACCCCCTTGAGGGTGTGGGCGTAACGCACCGCCTCCTCCTGCTTGCCCTCACGCTGTGCGGTGGCGATAAGCTCCGCGCAGCGGGACTGACCCGTATAGAAACGCTCGAATATCCGTCGGTAGAGACGCGCCGAGTTCTGCACCAGCTGCAGCCCCTTGTCGATATCCAGCGCCGGGTGTTGGGGCCAATAGGCATCCTGGCTGTGCTGATGAGTCTGCTCAGCGCTGGTCTCCTCAATCACTAGGCTGTCATCCCCCAGATATTCCAGCAGCGTCTTGTAGAGCAGCGACACCTCGATAGGCTTGGCGATATGGTCGTTCATGCCAGCGCGCAGGCACATCTCCTTATCCCCGGCCATGGCGTTGGCCGTCATGGCGATCACAGGCAAATCTGCCAACTCGGGACGCTTACGCAGCTCGGCCGTGGCCTGATAGCCATCCATTACCGGCATCTGACAATCCATCAGCACCAAGTCGAAGCTCTGCATGGCGAGCTTCTCCAGCGCCACCTGACCATTCTCGGCAATCGAGAGGATCACCCCCACCTGCTCGAGGAACTCACTGGCCACCTCCTGGTTCATCTCGTTGTCTTCCACCAGCAAGATGCGCTTGCCCTTAAGCTGCGCCAGCAAGGCGGGGCTTACCTCGCTGCCCTTGCGCCGCACTGGCATGGCGCCTTGCTTGCCCAGGGCCGACATGATGCCGTCCAGCAGGCGTGAGGCGCTGATCGGCTTAGTGATATAGCCCGAGATCCCCGCCTGCTCCGCCTTGTCGATAAAATCACCGTCGGCATGGGCCGAGACGATCAGCGTCTTGGGCGGGTTAGCGCGCTCGCTGAGCAGTCGCCGCGCCGTCTCCAGGCCGTCCATCTCAGGCATGCGCCAATCGATCAGCGCCACCCCATAGTCGGTCTCCTGACAGCGACTCAGCGCCTCGGCGCCGCTGCGCACCGTATCGACGGTAAAGCCCATGCTTTCGAGAGTGCTGCGCAGAATATCCCGGGCGGTGGCGTTGTCGTCGGCCACCAGAATCCGCATTCCTTCCAGTTCGTGGGCCACCTTGATCAGCTGATTGTCGGCGACCTTGAAGCGCACGCTGAAGAAGAAGGTGCTGCCGTTGCCGAACTGACTCTCGACGCCTATCTCGCCGCCCATGAGTTCCACCAGCTGCTTGCAGATCGCCAGCCCAAGGCCAGTGCCGCCATACTTGCGGGTGGTGGAACTGTCGGCCTGACTGAAAGATTGGAACAGCTTGCCGCGCTGCTCCTCGGTGAGGCCTATGCCGTTGTCGCGCACGCTGAACTTGAGTAGTATCTCCTCATCCTCGCGCACCAGTTGGCTGATCGACAGCATCACCTCGCCCTGCTCGGTAAACTTGATGGCGTTGTTCATCAAATTGATCAACACCTGACTGAGTCGCAGCGGATCCCCCACCAGATGGCGGGGAATATTGGGCGCCACGGCAAACAGCAACTCGAGCTGCTTGTCGGCGGCCTTGACCGAAAACATGTCGCTGAGATCTTCCAGCATGGTATCGAGCTGGAAAGGCACCGCCTCGATATCCAGCTTGCCCGCCTCTATCTTGGAGAAGTCCAGGATGTCGTTGATGATCCCCAGCAGCGACTTGGAGGCGCGGTCGATCTTCTCCACATAGTTCTGCTGCTTCTTATCCAAACTGGTCTGTAGACACAGCTGCGACATGCCGATAATGGCGTTCATCGGCGTACGGATCTCGTGGGACATGTTCGCCAGGAAGTCGCTCTTGGCCTTGCTGGCGGCGTCGGCCACATCCTTGGCCTGGGTCAGCTCCTCGGAGAGCAGCTTGAGGGAGCTGATATCCGCCATGGAGAGCACGGCGGAGCGATATTCCCCCTGCTTGTCGGACAGGCCCGTCATGTTGACGTCCATCCACCTGGCCTCGCCAGCCTGGTTGAGCAGGCGGATCTCCAACTTGACGCTGTCGGCGCCGTCGCTCATCAGGTGTTTAAAGCTGTTCTTGGCCTCGAGCCCCTGCTCAGGGTCCTGATAATCGAAGAAGAGACTGCCCTTGAGACGCTCGATCGGCAGCTGCAGATATTGGCTGAACTGCTCGTTGCAATCTAAGATGACGCCGCGATCGTCGACATTGACTATGCCGATACCCGCGTTATCGAACAGGGCCCTGAAGTGCGCCTCGCGCTTGGCCAGCTCCCTGTCCATCTGCTTGCGCTCGCTGATATCCATCAGGTAACCGTTCCAGACTATGCTGCCATCGTCCTGACGATCGCCCCTAGCCCCCGCCTGTAGCCAGCGCTGCTCGCCGGTGGGGTGTTGGTAGCGAAACTCTTCGATCCACTTGAGCCCCGACGCGCTCTCGCCGGAGAGGGCGCGAATGATGCGGGCCCGCTCCGACTCTATGATGCAATCGGCCACCAGGTCGAAGTTCGCCAGCAGCTGATCCCGGTGAAAGCCCAGGGTGGTGATGCAGGCGCGGGAGAGGAAGGTGAAGTAGCGCTGATCGTTGGCTATCCAGCGCAGCTGATAAACGGTATTGGGGATCGACTCAGTGATCGTCTCCAGCTGCTGCTGGGACTGGGCAATCTTCTCCTGGGCCAGCTTGCTCTGGGTAACATCCTGTATGCTGCCATCGAACCAGAGGGCGTTGCCCTCATCGTCATAGCTGGCCTTACCCTTCTCGTGTACCCAGCGCAGGCAGCCATCCCTATGCTGAATACGATATTGCACCTCGAAGCTCTGCTGCTCGGCGATCCCCTTGTTGATCGCCGTGTCGGTGGCTACCCTGTCCGCCTCCAGGATCAGGCTGGCAAAGACCCGTTTCTTGTTCTCGATAAAGTCGGCGGCGGGATAGCCGGTGATCTCGGCGATGTTGTCGCTGACATACTCCATCACCCACTGCTCGCCTAATCGGGTGCGGTAGACGGCGCCGGGAATGTTGCCCACCAGGCCTCGGAAACGACTCTCGCTGTCCTTGATCCGCTTGGCGGTGGCCAGCTCTTCTGTCATATCCCGTATCGAGGCCGCCACCTGGCGCAGGCCGTCACTGTCGGCGGGCAGCAGCCCCAGGCTGATCTCCACCGGAAACAGGCTGCCGTCGGCCTTCTTGGCCTTGAGGGTCTTACCCAGCCCCAGGCCCATGCGACGATCCACCCCTTCGCCGATAAACTTGGCTCTTAAGGCCTCATGATGCTTAACGCTGTCGGGCACCAGCTGATCGACATTCAGCGCCAGCATCTGCTGGGCATCAAAGCCAAACAGCTGTTGGCAACGACTGTTGCTGAAGACGACTTGGCCCTGCTCGTCGACGATCAACATAGCCTCGGGCGCCGATTCCAGCACGGCGTTGGACCAAGCCGCCGCCGAGAACTGTTCGGTCACATCGTTAAACAGCATCTCGATGGAGAGCAGCTCGCCGTTGTCCGCCAGCAGCGGCTGCATGAAGAGATCCAGGCGGCGCACGCTGCCGTTGGCGGCGATCATCTCCACCTGATGGGGCGGCACACTATTGCCCTGCAGGGCGCTGTCCATGTACTCCCAGTTCGCCTCGTTGATGGGGTTGTCGGAGAACATCCGCTGATATTTACGCTTGAGCAGATCCGGGCTGACCCCCAACACCTTCTCGACTCCGGCAGAGACCTGGGCTATCTGACCATCGGGCTCCAGCGAGCAGTAGAAGGACTTGTCGCTCATGCCATCGATCAGCTTGGCGAAACGATTGCCGCGTGAATCCAGCAGCGCCTGCTCGCGCTGGGCCAGCACCTCAGCCAGCTCGTTAAACTTATCCGTTAGGGTCTCCACCTCGGTCACCGCGCCCCGGGTACCTTCGATATGTTTGGTCTTACCGGCGCCGAAGGCCACTATGCCGGCGGCCAGGCGCTCGATGGGCAGTGACAGGCGTCTGGCGGTGAGATAACCCGTCAGGTAAAGCACGGCGGAGATCAGCAGCAGGGTCAGCACCAGAGAGGAGAGCCCCATATAGAGCTGGTGGGAGAGCTTGTCCTCTTGGGTCATGATCACTACCCGCCAGTTGAGCTTAGGCACCACGCCCACGCTGGCAAGATAGGCCTGACCATCGGCTGCCAGCATGCGGCTGTTACCAGATTTAGCCGATTGGAGCAGGGTGATGAAGTCGCCGTTGTCATTTGATGCGGCGAGCCACTTATCCGTGCCCTGGGACATCAGCAGCTGCGCATCCTTGTGGTAGATCAGCCGCCCCTTGTCGTCCAACACCAACATGCGATCGGCATCGATCCCCGCCATGGCTGGCAGGGCGTCCAGGGCCAGATCAACCGTCACCACGCCCCAATAGGGACTCGAAGGGCCGAAGGGCTGAGAGAAGGTGATCATCAAGATGTTGCCGGCGCCCTCGTCGAAATAGGGCAGCGACCAGTAGCCCTGAGGCTTGTCTATCGCCTCGCTCCACCAGGCCCATTGGCCGTCGGTATAGTCGTAGCTATCCGCGCCGATATCCAGGAACTTCACGCCGTCCTGATCCCGGAAGACATAGGGGGCATAGGGCTGCTGATTAGGTGTCAGGCTGGGGCGAAAGGCGATGGCGCTGGCATAGAAGTCGCTTTGGCGCTCCAGGCGCCGGGTCAGCAATGCCTTGAGCTCGCCATCTTGCCTTAGCAGCTGATCGCGACTCATCTGGCCTAAGAGGTCGGCAAAGGTGCGGGTATCCTTCTCGGCGAAGGAGAGAAAATGATGCACCCGGCTGGCCACCATCTCGGCCTGCTTTTCGAGATCGCCATAGAGGTAGCTCTCTTCGGCCCGGTAGTTAAACCAGGCGATCAGGCTCAACACCATGGCCATGATGGCGATAAGGGGTAAGGCAATCTGTACGATTATCCGGCTACGAAAGGTACGAAGTCTGCTCATGTCCATATTCCACAGTGCAATCGGCTTAGCGGCGCGCAGGCCTGCCACGGTTCACCCACTCAGCGCCAGTTTCATGACTTGACTAAGTAACGGGTAAACTCACCCACTCCCGTGTCTGCCTGGGGCCGTTTTCCGACACGAAAGACTCTGCTCTTCAAATAGTGAAAACTTGCTAACTTCATGATGAACCAGAAAAATACTTGCTCATTAAATCACCTTGCCGATCGACAATCAACCAGTTAGCGAGATCTTTACCTTTGGTCGAACACTCGGTTAAACAGGTGAAAAATAAGCCGCTTTTCACCAGCCCCTGAGCCGCCATCTGAAAGTGAAAATCCAACATCAAGTGCACGAGGTTTCACGACGATAGATCCTTTGCTCGAGGCGCTACGTAAGTAATACCAATCACGGTAAATAAGTGATCAGAAATAGCGCGGGAAAAACGTTCGAGAACAATGCAAATTTTTTGATAAGTAGTTATTCTACAATCAAAAATACTAACGCCGTTATCGGGCATTTTAACAAGCTAAAATGATCAGTTACTTACTACGATTGGTATTTAATTATAACCCTGTCTATTGGCTCTGGTTGGCAGTTGCAATCTGCTATCGATAGGGTTATCTATGGGTTTAATGGGCTATGGCTTTAATGGAAAGCCTGCCGCAAGCCAACTTCAGCGCTTGGGCGATCAAAGGATAAGGACTGGCAATGACGAGTGTCGCGACCCTCAGCGAGATCTCAAAGGGCTTTAACGACGGCGATAAGTTTCACCTGGTGCTGGACAGGCTCGACCTAGAGCTCGCCCTCGGCGAAACGGTTGCCCTCACAGGCCCGAGCGGAAGCGGCAAGAGCACCCTGCTCAATATCATCGCCGGTTTCGAGCGCCCTAGCAGTGGCGCCCTCACCCTATTAACCCAAGATACCCGAACCTGGGACGACAGCCGCTGGAGCCAGTTCAGACACCACCAGCTGGGCGTCGTCTTTCAGCAATTTAACCTGCTCACCCCGCTCAATGTCGAAGACAACATCGCCTTTCCCCTGCACCTTCAGGGAGACGGCTGGAACGCCTGGTGCGATCACCTGGTCGACGCACTCGGGCTAAGGCCCCTGCTCAAGCGTCACGTGGAGGCCCTGTCTGGCGGTCAACAGCAAAGGGTGGCCATCGCCCGGGCCCTGGCCCACAAGCCAGCATTATTGCTGGCGGACGAACCCACGGGCAACCTGGATCAGACCACCAGCCTGGAGGTGATGGCGCTTATCTGCACCCTGGCGGCCGAGCACGACACCAGCATCTTAATGGTGACCCACTCCATGGAGTGCGCCGCCTTCATGCAGCGCCGCTGGCACCTGGATCTTGGTCGGGTGCATGAGTAGCCTAGTTGTTAACCGTCAGGCGGGCGGCGTAAAGCCGCTGCTGCGCGCCACCCGCCTCACCCTCAGGGTATTCGCCGCCCACTATAAGAAGGCACCGCTGCAGGCGGGGGCGATACTGATCGGCATAGTGCTCGCGGTCACCCTGCTGACCGGCGTCAGGGCCACCAACGAGAGCGCCATCGACAGCTATGCCCAGGCCAGCGAGCTACTGAGCGGCCAGGCCAGCAATCTTGTCACCCCGCTGCCGGGCAAGCCTCTCTCTGAGAACCTCTATTTTGATCTCAGGGCCCAGGGGTTCCACCACAGCTTGGCGGTGCTTCAAGGCTCGGCCCTGGATAGCGCCCAGCACCGCTGGCAAGTCACAGGCAGCGATCTTATCGCCGCCCTCTCCGCCTTAGCGCCAAACAGTAAAAACAAGCCGCAAACAGACAAGCCATCAAAGAACAAGGTGCCCATGAGCGGCCCCCTGCCTCTGGCGGCCATGCTGGCGGGCGAGCCAATTGTGGTGATGAGTGAGGCCAACGCCAAGCGACAGCCAGAGCCCTGGCTCAGCCTCAATGGCATGCGTCTGAAGGTGGTGGCGGTCGATGAGAGTTACCAGCTAGGCGATCGCCTGCTGATGGATATCTCCCTAGCCCAGCAGCTACTAGGCAAGCCGGGCGAGCTAAGCTATATCGCCCTGTTTGACCCGCCCGGCGAACGTCAACAGCAGCTTCTTACATCCTTACTCAGCGGCCGGGGCGAATTGGTGGAGAGCGATAACGGCGAGGCGATGAAGGCCCTCACCAACAGCTTTCACCTCAACCTCACCGCCATGAGCCTGCTGGCCTTTATCGTCGGCCTGTTTATCGCCTATAACGGCGTGCGCTACAGCCTGCTCAAACGTAAACGGCTGATCATCCAGCTGCAGCAACAGGGCGTGCGCCGCGCCGCCATCATGCTCGCCCTGGGGCAGGAGCTCACCCTACTGGTGCTGCTGGGCTCACTCATCGGCTTCATCCTCGGGCTACAGCTGAGCTTCTGGTTGCAGCCTATGGTGTCTGTCACCCTGGAGCAGCTCTATGGCGCTAACATACTGCCGGGAAGCTGGCGCTGGCAGTGGCTGGCCCAGGCTAGCCTGCTGACCCTGATCGCCGCCCTGCTGGCCTGCGGCTCCCTGTTGGGAGAGCTGCTCAATCAACCCCTCGCCCAGAGCAGCGGCCAGCTCAGTCAGCAGCGCAGCAGCCAACTGGCGCAGAATCGCCTCATGCTATTGGCCTGCATGCTGGGCATCATGACCCTTATCCTGATGCCGCTCAGCCAAGACTACCGATTCACCATGGCGCTGCTGGGTCTGGTGGTGATCGCCATCCCCCTGGCCCTGCCCTATCTGCTCAGGCAGCTCATCGGCCTGCTACAGAGAATCAGCCCCAAGGGGCTTATCGGCTATCAGATCAGCGAGACTCGGGAGCTGCTGGCGCCGCTGTCGCTGGCCATGATGGCTATGCTACTGGCGCTAACCGCCAATATCGCCATGAACAGCCTAGTGGGGAGCTTCGAGATCACCCTCAAGCAGTGGCTGGACGCCAGGCTCCATGCCCAGCTCTACCTGCGCCCGCCCGCCAGCCAGATGGACGAGGTGGAGAAGATGCTGAGCCAGGCCCCCGAGGTGACCGGCCTCTACAAGCAATGGCTGCTCAAGAGTCACTACCAACAGACGCCCATCTTCCTGCTGACCCGGGATCCCTACTCCATCGAGCACACCACCATCATCAAGCAGGCGAAGCAGAATCTCTGGCGAGATTTTTTCTCGGCGGATCCCGAGCCTAAGCCACTCGCCCTGGTTAGCGAGCCCTTCGCCATCAAGCAGGGCAAGCAGTTGGGGGATAAGATACGTATTGCGGCCCTGGGCGAGACCGAACTCACCATAGGCGCCATCTATTATGATTACGGTAATCCCTACGGCGAGGTGATCATCCCGCCATCTCTGTGGCGCAGGGCTAACCTTGGTGAGACGCCCTTGAGTCTGGCCCTCACCCTGAGCACTGACGTGACTAGGTTTAGCCAGCAGATACAGACGCGCTTCCAACTGCCAGACGCGCTGGTCTACAGCCAGGAGAAGATCAAGGCCCAGGCGATCACCATGTTCAAGCGCACCTTTTCCATCACCCAGGTGCTTAACAGCCTGACCCTGATGGTGGCCGCCATCGGCCTGTTCAGCGCCTGCTACATGTTGACCCAGGCGCGCCTGGCACCTATCGCGCGCCTCTACGCCCTGGGGGTCAATCGTCGTCAGCTGGTGTGGCTGGTGGTTGGCCAGATGCTGCTCATGGTGCTGCTCACCTGTCTGGTGGCCCTGCCGACGGGCGCCCTGCTGGGGTACCTGCTGATCCATAAGGTGACCCTGCAGGCCTTCGGCTGGACCATCGCCATGGTGTGGGACTGGCTCGCCTACCTCGAGCTGGTGGGGCTGGCGCTGCTGGCCAGCACGCTGGCACTCGCCTTCCCCCTCTATCAACAAACCAGACGCCCCCTGGTGTCGAGCCTGCAACGGGAGGTCATATGACGAGCCGGCAACACCTTGGAATGATCGCACTAATGCTAACGGCCCTCTTGCTACCTAGCCTTATGCTGCTGGGCTGCGATTCGCCCAAACAGGAGTCTAAAGGCATGGGGGACCTCATGGGCTCAGCTTCTGGTTCTGATTCAACGTCTGGCGGCTACGCCAAGGTGATCCCGGGAAAACCACTTAGCTTCCCTAAAGATCATCTGGCCCACGACGACTTCAGACAGGAGTGGTGGTATCTCACCGCCAACCTCACCACAGAGTCAGGCGAATCGCTGGGGCTGCAATGGACCCAGTTTCGCATCGCTCTCTCACCTAGTTCACTCGAGTCATCACAGTCTCCTGGCACAAAAGAGTCACCGACTTCAGAAACGCCAAAACCAGAGAAACTAAAGCCAGAGAAACCAAAGCCAGAAACATCTTGGGCAACCAAGCAGCTCTACATGGCCCACAGCGCGGTCACCACCAGCGAGACTCATAAGGCGAGTGAGCGCTGGTCTCGGGCCCACCCCAAGCTGGCGGGGACAAAAGCCTCACCGCTCACCATAGCCCTGGATGACTGGCGCTGGCAGAGCGAAGGAGACGATCTGTTTCCGGCGACACTAACGGTTAACAGCGACGACTTTAGCTATCAGTTAACGCTGAGTAGCGGCGCGCCGTTGCAGCGCCAGGGGGATGAGGGCTACAGCATCAAGAGCGCGGATGGCGAGGTGGCCTCCTACTACTACAGTCAGCCCTTCATCGAGATCACCGGCAGTGTCACCCTGGATGGCAAAGTTCGCCGCGTCAGCGGGCAGGGCTGGCTGGACAGGGAGTGGAGCTCGCAGTTTCTCACCCGTCAGCAGCAGGGCTGGGACTGGTTCGCCCTGCGCCTCGACGATGCCTCTACCCTGATGCTGTTTCAGCTCAGATCACAAGATAGGAACTTTTACAGTGCGCGGTGCATGTTCGCCGACGGCAGCGGCCGCAACATAAAAAGCAGTGGCATCACGATGAAAGCAACCGACTGGCAGAAGATAGATGGGGCCAACTACCCCATCGCCTGGCAGATAGCCATCCCCAGCGAGCAGTTGAACCTCAACATCTCGCCCCTCAATCCAGACAGCCTGATGCCGCTGAGCGTGCGTTACTGGGAGGGCCCAATACAGGTGAGCGGCTCCCATCGAGGCCAAGGCTATATGGAGCTGACCGGCTACTAGCTCTAAGTGCGCCCTAGCGAAAAGGGGAAATTCTGACTAAGGCAGCGGCCTGCGTTTCTTGCCGGTCCACATGGCCCGCACCAGATTCTCCCGGTGGGCCAGGCTGCCGACAATCACCCCGGCGATATGCACCACAATCAGCGTCAGGCTAACGTTGGCGAAAAACTCATGCACCTCCTCCAGCGCGCCATCGGGCCAGGAGGCCACAAAGGTGGCGGCCAGCGGGCCATGGCCTGTGGTGGCGTAGAGCGCCATGCCGGTCAGCGCCGTCAGCGAGACGCAGGCGATCAGCGCAACTATCATCAGGCCGCCGGCGGGATTATGACCCAGATAGTCTTTCGCCCTGCCGGCAAAGAGCTGCTTGAGGTACTCCATCGCCTGGGCCGGAGGCCTGACAAAACTGCTGAATCTGGCATATCGAGTGCCCACCAGCCCCCAGATAATGCGCAGCGCCAATATACCTAAGATGATATAGCCGCCATAGCTGTGCACCAGCATCCATTCATCCTCCCCCTCGGTGAGATAGGTCAGGGTAAACAGCAGCACCAATGACCAATGAAACAGACGAATAAACAGATCCCATACGGGGATCTCCCGCGTATTTTCCTGTGTCATAGCTAGCTCCCTCCCGGGCAAAACCCAAATCACTAAATTAGCGCCAGCCCAACTAAGCTTGGGCTTTCACCGCAGGAGCAGATATCACCTTTGCCCCTCTTTTGGTTATACGCCCCGATGCCAAATTGAGCAAATTAACGACTGTTAAGGTGTTTAAAAACCTAAGTTGTCCAGCCCTAAAAACTGTTTAAATTTCGAACTGAGAGGCAGGTCACACGAAAAACTTTGATCTCGATCTACAAAAGCTCCAGTTACCTCTCAAGAGGTATACCCCTATCAAAAGCAAGGATTAGACTGAATCCTATCCTAATGCGGCCAAGCCCCTAAATATCGCCAATATCCCGGGAAGCAAGGCCGCCACAGAAGGGTTAACCCATGACACAGGAATATCATGTGACCAGCCTGGTGGTACACGCCGCCCCCGGCCAGGTCGCAAAAGTTACAGAGGATATCAACGCCCTTGCGGGCGCCGATATTCACGCCGTCACCGACGAGGGTAAGTTCATCATTACCCTGGAGGGGGCCACCCAAGGTGCGATCCTCGATAACGTCGAAGCCATCAACGCCCTTAGCGGGGTGTTATCAAGCAGTCTTGTCTATCACCAAGTTGAACCAATAGAAGAAAAGAGTGAGGAAACACCATGAGCATTAGCCGTCGCGAGTTTCTAAAAGCCAACGCCGCAGTTGCCGCTGCGACCACGGTTGGCGTCACTCTGCCAGTGAAGATCGTTGAAGCCGCTGAGCAGAATGACAACATCAAGTGGGATAAGGCCCCCTGCCGTTTCTGCGGCGTGGGCTGTAGCGTTTTGGTCGGCACCAATAACGGCAAAGTCGTTGCCACCAAGGGCGATCCAGAAAGTCCGGTCAACAAGGGCCTTAACTGTATTAAGGGCTACTTCCTATCCAAAATCATGTACGGTAAAGACCGCCTTACCACGCCGCTGCTGCGCATGAAGGACGGCCAGTATGACAAAGAGGGTGAGTTTACCCCGGTTAGCTGGGACAAGGCCTTCGACACCATGGCCGAGAAGTGGAAAAACACCCTCAAGACCAAGGGCCCTACCGCCGTCGGCATGTTCGGCTCTGGCCAGTGGACGGTATGGGAAGGCTACGCCGCCTCTAAGCTGCACAAGGCTGGTTTCCTCACCAACAACATAGATCCAAACGCCCGTCACTGTATGGCCTCTGCCGTAGGTGGCTTTATGCGTACCTTCGGTATCGACGAGCCCATGGGCTGCTACGACGACCTAGAAGCCGCCGATCAGTTTGTGCTCTGGGGCGCCAACATGGCCGAGATGCACCCAATCCTGTGGGCACGCCTGTCAGACAGCCGCCTGAGCAAGCCAAACAGCCGCGTGCATGTGCTGTCGACCTTCGAGAACCGCAGTTTCGATCTCGCCGACAATCCTATGGTGTTCCGTCCTCAGTCTGATTTGGTGATCCTCAACTTCATCGCCAACTACATCATTCAGAACGGCGCGGTGAACAAGGAGTTCGTCAGCAAGCATACTAAGTTTGCCCTGGGCACCACAGACATCGGCTATGGTCTGCGTCCAGATCATCCGCTGGAGAAGAAGGCCAAGAACCCAGGCAACGGCAAGTCTACCGCCATCAGCTTCGACGAGTACGCCAAGTTCGTCAGCACCTACACCCTGGAATATGCCGCCAAGAAGAGTGGCGTCGAGCCCGAAAAACTCGAGACCCTGGCCAAGGCCTACGCCGATCCAAGCGTGAAGATCATGAGCCTGTGGACCATGGGTATCAACCAGCACGTACGTGGTGTGTGGGCCAACAACATGCTCTACAACATCCACCTGCTGACCGGTAAGATAGCCACCCCAGGTAACAGCCCCTTCTCGCTGACGGGTCAACCCTCTGCCTGTGGTACCGCCCGTGAAGTGGGTACCTTCGCCCACCGTCTGCCGGCCGACATGGTTGTGGCCAATCCTAAGCACAGAGCCGTCACCGAGAAGCTGTGGCAGCTGCCGGAGGGCACGATTCCGCCTAAGCCAGGCTTCCACGCCGTGCTGCAGAGCCGCATGCTCAAAGATGGCAAGCTCAACTGTTACTGGACCATGTGTACCAACAACATGCAGGCCGGTCCTAACATCAACGATGAGATCTACCCAGGCTTCCGTAACCCAGAAAACTTCATCGTGGTCTCGGATCCTTATCCAACGGTTACCGCCATGGCCGCCGACCTGATCCTGCCGACCGCCATGTGGGTCGAGAAGGAAGGTGCCTATGGTAACGCCGAGCGCCGCACCCATATGTGGCACCAGCAGGTGAAGGCACCCGAAGGCGCCAAGTCTGACCTATGGCAGCTGGTTGAGTTCTCTAAGCGCTTCAAGGTATCAGAAGTCTGGCCCGCCGAGCTGGTGGCCAAGAAGCCTGAATACGCCGACAAGACACTCTTTGAGGTGCTGTTTGCCAACGGGGTGATCAACAAGTTCCCAACCTCAGACTGCAAGGGCGACCTGAACGACGAGTCGGAAGCCTTCGGCTTCTACCTGCAGAAGGGTATCTTCGAGGAGTACGCCCAGTTCGGTCGCGGCCATGCCCACGACCTAGCCGACTTCGACACCTACCACGAGACCCGCGGCCTGCGCTGGCCTGTGGTCGAAGGCAAGGAGACGCTGCGCCGCTTCGTCGAAGGTAGCGACCCCTATGTCAAAGCCGGCGAAGGCTATAATTTCTATGGTAAGCCAGACGGTAAGGCGGTGATCTTCGCCCTGCCTTACGAGCCTGCCGCGGAAGAGCCTAACGCAGAATACGATCTCTGGATGTCGACGGGCCGCGTGCTCGAGCACTGGCATACAGGGTCTATGACCGCCCGCGTACCCGAGCTGTACCGCGCCTACCCAGATGCACAGATCTTCATGCATCCGGACGACGCCAAGGCCCGTGGTCTTAAGCGTGGTGATGAAGTGGTCGTGGCCTCGCCTCGCGGTGAAGTCAAGACACGTGTTGAAACCAAAGGCCGGAACAAACCGCCACGAGGCGTGGTATTTATGCCATTCTTCGACGCGCGCCAACTGGTCAACAAGTTGTTACTGGACGCCACGGATCCCCTCTCTAAAGAGACGGATTTCAAGAAGTGTCCGGTAAAAGTGATGAAAGCCTAAAGCGGTTCATCGAACCCTTTAATCGCTTGAGTCAAACATCAGATATGAAGAGCTAGATATGAGCCAGGTCAATCGCAATAGCAAAGCCAAGGGGGTCAATCGCCGCCAGTTCTTAGCCACTACGGCTAAGGCAGGCTGCGCCATGGGCCTCTTGGGATTGGGCGTCAGTGGGGTTGCCAAGCAATCCTCGCACCTTGATCCTATGGCGATTCGACCGCCTGGCGCGTTAGATGAGCAAGATTTCTTGTCGGCCTGTGTACGCTGCGGACTCTGCGTACAGGCCTGCCCCTACGACACCCTGAAACTGGCACGCTGGTTTGAGGGGGCGCCGACGGGCACGCCCTATTTCACGGCGCGCAGCGTGCCCTGTGAGATGTGCGAGGATATCCCCTGTGTGAAGGCCTGTCCCTCTGGGTCGCTGGATCACGCCTTGACCAATATTGACGAGGCCAAGATGGGGATAGCGGTACTGATCGACGAGAAAAACTGCCTCAACTTCAAGGGGCTGCGCTGTGACGTCTGTTACCGCGTCTGCCCCTTGATCGACAACGCCATCACGCTCGAGCGGCAGCACAACCAACGCAGCGACCACCACGCCATGTTCCTGCCCACGGTCAACAGCGACACCTGTACCGGCTGTGGCAAGTGTGAACATGCCTGCGTGTTGGAAGAGGCGGCCATCAAGGTATTGCCTGCCCATATCGCGCTCGGAAAGACGGCAACCCACGATACCTATATCAACACCGAAGAGACCACGCTTGAGATGTTAAACAAGGGGCTCACACTATGACAAACGGCATGAGTAATACGAAGATGAAGACGCCAGGTGCGGATCAGACACGTTTCGCTCAGGCGGCAATAGATGAACTCGGCTGGTGGCGCGCCCACAAGTTCCTGTTCCTGCGCCGTGCCAGTCAGCTGTGTGTGCTGCTCACCTTTGCCATCGGCCCCTGGATGGGGCTCTGGGTACTCAAAGGCAATCTCTCTTCCAGCGAACTACTGGGCACAGTGCCCCTGTCGGATCCCCTTGTGACCCTGCAAGTGCTGATGACGGGACACCTACCCGAGACCGCGCTGCTTGTCGGCGCGCTGCTTATCGCCCTCTTCTACCTGCTTGCGGGTGGACGGGTGTTCTGCAGCTGGGTCTGCCCGGTCAACCTGGTCACCGATGCTGCGAGCTGGCTAAGGCGCAAGCTGCGTCTGCCCCGCACCGCCGAGATGCCTAGAAACCTGCGCTACTACCTGCTGGCCCTGGTGCTGTTACTGCCCCTGGTCACAGGGATCACAGTGTGGGAGTGGGTCAACCCAGTGCCTATCCTCTATCGCGCCCTGCTGTTTGGTGCCGGTAGCGGCCTGTGGATACTGGCGATGATCTTCTTGCTGGATCTCTTCATCAGTGAACGGGCCTGGTGTGGTCACCTGTGTCCCACAGGCGCGCTGTTTGCCCTGCTGGGCAAGGCGAGCCCGGTCAAGGTATCTGCGGTCAATGCCAGTGCATGCGACAACTGCATGGATTGCTTCGAGGTCTGCCCAGAGCGGCAGGTGTTGAAGCCCGCCCTCAAGGGCGACAACCCCATGATAGTCGACAGCGATTGCACCCAGTGCGGCCGATGTATCGATGTTTGCGCCCAACGCGTTTTCCAGTATCAAAATCGAATTGCCCTAAAGGCGGAGAACAACCAATGAAAAAAGTACTCACTTTAGTCGCGCTGATGGCGCTAGGTGCCTGTTCCGGTCAGCAAAGCAAACCTGCGGCGGAACCCGTGAACATCAGTTCACTCGGAAAAGGCGAGATCACCGCGGTTCGCGCGGCCGACGAGATGCCGACCTATCCTAAGAAGGGTCAGGCCATCGAGCGTGGCTTCGTCCACCAGCCACCGCTGATCCCCCACAAGGCGGACTATCAGATCAGCATCAAGAAGAATGGCTGCATGACCTGTCACAGCCCAGAAAAAGCCAAGCGCATGAAAGCGACCGAGATCCACGCATCGCACATCCTGGCCGACAACAAGCTCAACTATGAGTATTTCAACTGTACTCAGTGCCACGTGCCACAGGCGGAAAACAAGCAGAAGTTGGTTGAGAATAATTTCTCGAATCAATAGGAGTTGAAGTTCGAGTCTTGCAGACTTGAACATTTGACGCTGCAAACAAAAAACCACCCGATAATGGGTGGTTTTTTATTGCCTGGCGGCAATGGTGTTACGGTTTTTAGTGTAGGCGGCATTGTGACTTATCTTGGTCAGTTTCAGTTCATACCTTCATGGCAATCTAACGCCTGCCCGGCGGGGGATGTGTGACAACACCTCAAGGACTAATGTTCGCTATTTAGATTGGTATCACTGAGAGTCGCTATCATTGGCTTAGTAGATTTGAAGGTCGCACCTTCGCTGTTACCTAACGCCTGCCCGGCTGGGGTTGTGCAAGCACTCTTTTGGCACGCCGAGGTTCCGTCCCTGGAGGCTTCACGGCGGCGTCCATGCCGCCGAGAGCCAAAAGTGTGCTTACACCTGTATCTAACGTCTCTTCGATTTAACTTCATCTGTTGCTGTCTTTGCTTGGGTATTTAACCCGGTTGATTTTTCCTGCTTCACACCCATTTAAATTAAGACGATGAATTGATAGGTTAGGCAAATGGAATTTGTTGGGCGATTAGGTGGCTGGGAGCCGCTGTTATGCTATTTCGTGGCAGGCTTTTTCTTTATCCTGCTTCTGTGGGGATTGGCTAGGCTAGTAGGCTGGGCCAAGGGGATGCCCGCCGGGGCCTATCTCGCCTTGGCGTTGTTCCCTTTAATTTCGCTGTTTCCCATACCGCCAAGTGAGATCAAGAAACTACAGCATATCAAACAGGAAGAGGTTAAACGGGAGCAGGAGTCTGGTGACCCGGCTGGCGATGATCCGCCCTCGGGTGCTTTGTAATTAGCGAGTTCAAAACAGCGTCTGTTTAGCAGGCGCGAATGACATAAGGAGTATGTGTGAAAATCTACGGAGATCTGCAGTCTGGTAACTGCTACAAGGTGAAGTTGTTGTGCGCCCTGCTGGGTATTGAACATGAATGGATTCATGTGGATATTCTCGCGGGCGATACCGGCAATAGCGAGTTTCTGGCCAAGAACCCCAACGGCAAGATCCCCCTGCTCGAACTGGACGATGGCCGATGCCTATCAGAATCCAACGCCATCTTAAACTACCTCGCCGCCGGCAGCGAACTCCTTCCCCAAGACAGCTTTGCCCTTGCCAAGGTGCAGCAGTGGCAGTTCTTCGAGCAATACAGCCATGAACCCTATATCGCCGTGGCACGCTTTATCGCCAAATATCTCGGGCTGCCAGACGATCGCCGCGCCGACTATGAGTCGAAACAGCAAGGCGGCCACAAGGCGCTGGCGGTAATGGAAGCCCAGCTGCAAGAGACACCCTATTTAACCGGCGAGCAGCTGACCACGGCCGACGTCGCTCTGTATGGCTACACCCATGTGGCCCACGAAGGCGGTTTCGACCTTACCCACTACCCGGCGATTCAAGCCTGGCTTAAGCGCATCGCCGCGCATCCCAAGTATGTGGCGATGGCCTAATGTGACTGTACCTAGTGTGGCTGTCGTTTAAAGTGGCTGTGACCGAAACGGATAAGAGACAATAGATGACACATAAGGGAAAACTCTTCTTTTTCTGCGGCAAAATGGGGGCGGGTAAGTCGACCAAGGCAAGGCAAATCGCAAATGAAAACGGGGCGCTGTTATTGTCGGAAGATGAATGGCTGGCAGCCCACTTCCCCAATCAGATTGAGTCGTTTGATGACTATATTCACTACTCAAGCCTCATCAAGCCCTTCATCAGAAACCATGTGGCCCGCCTGATAAACGTCGGCACTAACGTGGTGATGGATTTTCCCGCCAACACCAGAAAGCAGCGGCAATGGTTTCTCTCGCTCTGCAACGAGCTAGCTTGCGAGCATCAGCTCATCTATCTGGATCTCAGCGATCAGCAGTGCTTGGCTCAAATAGACAAGCGGCGCAAGGAGCAACCCGAGCGTGCCCGCTTCGATAACGAAGCCGTGTTCCGTCAGGTGACGCAATATTTTGAGCCTCCGACTGACTATGAAGGTCTGAATATTTTGCTGGTCGCAGGAGATGACTAAGTTAGATTAGACCTTTCCCTTCATTTTAATTACTTAACTAAATTGCTTAACTAAACGACTTAAGCCCATGGCGCAAGGAGAACACTTTGATTCCAGACTACAGCATCACCACAGACAAGGATGCGTTCGATTTCGATGTCATCTACGGCTTTATCTCCCAGAGCTATTGGGCCATGGGGATCCCCAAGGAGACCATGAGACGAGCCATTGCCAACTCCCTCTGTTTCGGGGTTTTCGACAAGGATAACAAGCAGGTCGGCTTCGCGCGCCTCATCACGGATAGCGCCACCTTCGCCTACCTCGCGGACGTGTTCATCCTGCCCAGCCACAGAGGCAAGGGGCTAAGCAAGTATCTGATGGAGACCATAGTCGCGCATCCCGATCTGCAGGGGCTAAGACGTATCGTACTCGCGACGCGGGATGCCCACGGGCTCTATGCCCAATACGGATTTCAGCCAATCGAGAATCCCGAGATTCTCATGCAGATCTGGCATCCGAATGTTTATCAGAGGGAGCAGATTGCAGAAGGGGTGTAATGGCTAGGCCGAATGGGGATTGTGTTTGGTATTTGGAAAGGTGATTGAAAGTCGCACCTTCACTGCTACCTAACGCCTGCCTGGCGAGGGGATATGGAGACACGTTGTAATTAGTGTCTGAGAAACTGAATATTAGCGCAAAGCGTCATGGTCATAGGCGAAGTGTATTTAAAGGTCGCACCTTCATGGCAATCTATCACCTGCGGTGGGCTTATGTGCAGATACGCCTGTGACACGCTGTGCGCCATCCCTGGCCGCTCTGCGGTTTCATCCCTGAAACCGAAGGTCACCGGCGTATCTACACTCGGTATCCAACGTATCTTCGATTTAGCCTCATTGAGTGCCATTGAGACAAGTTATTCTTTTTAAGAAAAAAACGTACAAAAATGTGACAGAACTTGTTGATTGCTACCTGACCAATAGCTTAATGTGTAACCAATCAAGGACAGAGCTAGGCCAAATCGAGTCAAACATCGACCACGCCATTCAGGGAATGAAAGCCAACTACAATGCTCCAATCACGTCCCTTAAAAAGTTAACTCTGCCCCCATTTATTTCATGCTTGGTGTCCTACTTTACAAGGTAGCGTACCTTGCAAGGTCTCACGAATAAATTGTTATATGCTTTTGGTGTTTATAAAGAAATGGAAAATTCTAATATCTCAGAACATTGGTTTATTAATGCAATTTCGCTTTCAGTTGCATTGGGTATTACTCAGAGCATTTTCTGGTCGCTAGGCATAGATATTGTAGTCGGTTTTACTTTTGATTATTTGATTTCTTTTGTTGGTAAAGTTGCTTTAATTTCGGTGTTTTATTACCTTTTTCTAAAGTTGTTTAGTTGGCTTTATTCGTAGTCTTAAGTCACGCATCTAACAAGCGCTTCAACAGGACAAAACACTGGTTGGCTCCTACGCTGCGCTCCGGATTATAGCCAACCAGTATTTGCCCATTAAGGCAGGCGTTATCCCACAGAAATTTTGATTCGAAAGCCAAATTTGAGAGCGGTTAACCTAACGGGCCTGTGTTCATAAACAAGTTAGCTTTGACAGGATGATAACTGCCAAATGCAGCTCAATCGAAGAGATTGATAACTTGGTGTAGGTACGGCTGTGACCTTCCGTGACAGGGATGTCACGGTAGAGCCTACAGGGAGTGTACTTGCGGCGTGTCACAGCAGTACCTGCACGAAAAGCCTGCTGCCAAGCAATTGATAAACCATGAGGCTATGGTTCAAAGCTCCCACCCAAGTACCTAAGTCAGGTAGATGCAAAAACATCAAAATGAAGCAAGGGTTAACGCTACAACGCGGTGATAGACACCAAACCAAAGGTGAGGAACAGTTCCATAGAGAGCGACTAAGGCTCCCCTTTAGCCAACTTCAACTCCACCACATTCCCCTCGGGGTCATGGATATAGAGGGAGCGCCCAAACCCTTGGGCCCCGTATCTTTTGGCAAAACCTTGGGTGGCGATGCCCTGCTCGCTGAGATAATCCAGTAGGGTCTGCTCCTCCATGGCCTCGATGAGCAGGCAGATATGGTCGACGTTGCGGCCATCTTGCTGCGGCGGCCCACCACCGAGTCGCCCCAGGGGGCTGTCGCAGGTGACGATATCGATGAGCGCATTGCCCGCCCGCAGCTGGGTCAGCCCCTCCTCGGGAAGTTCTCGCTCGATGGCGCAACCGAGCACGCCCCGATAGAAGGCCAGCATGGCGGGCAGATCTGTGGTGCGAAACACCAGATGATCTATCCCCAAAATCGCTAACATAGTCGCCACTCCTCTGCTTATCTCCTGTGTTTATCTCCCATGAGTATAGCCCGCCGCTAATTGTCACTGACAGCAGTGGCTAGCTAGTCTCGGCTAACAGTTGCAGCCGATAGTTGTAGCTAATATTTTTGGCCAAGCGCCCACTCCGGATAATTGGCGGTAGGCTTAAGCGCAAAATTGGCGTAGCTTGTCATTATCAGGTTCCATGGAGATAGGTGATGAAACACGGTAAGCACGACGCACAGCTGTTAAAACTGGCCCTGGAGATTGGCGTTGGCTACGCCAAGAAACGTGGCTTCGCCGATTTCGATAAGGGGATCTCCCCCAAAGACAAGGTAGAGTGTATCTACCGCCTGCTGGTGCAGGATAAGCTGATCCAGCCCCTGGCGACCGACAAGGAGGATGGCCCCAACATGAAGCACAAGCTGATTTTGTGGATCCACCGCCAGCTACCCGAAGAGCATCCCCTCAAGGAGTAAAATATCTCGCTAAGCTCGAAGCCATTGATCTCTATCAAGCCTTAGGCCGATTCCCGGCAGCGAGGGCCGAGATGAGCTATAGATCTAGCATCACCTCAGCCTAAGTGCACAAGGAGTTTTCGTGGCCGGGCCAGGACTATCGAGTCAAGCGGCGGCCGAGCGGCTGGAACAATATGGGCCCAATTGCCTGCCCAAGCCGGCAAGACTCAGCTTCATCCGCCTGTTTATTCTGCAGTTTAAGAGCGCCTTCATCTATGTGCTGCTCGCAGCCTTCATCGCCTGTCTGCTGCTCGGCCAGATCCTCAACGCCATCTTCATCTTCGCCGTGCTCATGCTCAACGCCATCATAGGCACGGTGCAGGAATACTCGGCCCAGCAGGCCGCCGATGCCCTGAGCAAGATGGTGCCCTCCCAGACCAAGGTGATCCGCGATGGCCACCCCAAGATGGTGGACAGCCTGAGCCTGGTACCCGGCGACTATATTCTGCTGTCCAATGGCGATCGCATCGGCGCCGATATCAAGATCGAAAAGCATAACCAGTTTAAGGTGGACGAGTCGGCGCTCACCGGCGAGTCGCTGGCGGTGAACAAGACAGATCTGGCCTTCGCTGGCACCCTGGTCACCCATGGACGGGCCGAGGGCGAAGTTGTCGCCACCGGCGCCCGCACTCAAATAGGCCAGATAGCCGCACTGGTGCGTCAGGGCGGTAGCGCCAAGCCGCCGCTGATGCAGCGTATCGAGCGCTTCACCCTGATCATCGCCATAGCCACCTTAATCATCATCGCCCTCATCTTCGGCCTGACGTTGCTGCGGGGCGCGGATCTCTCCCAGGTGTTCCTGCTGGGGGTCGCCCTGGCGGTCTCCGCCATTCCCGAGGGGCTACCCGCAGCCATCACGGTCGCCCTGGCCATAGGCATGAAACGCATGTCCCAGGCCAATGTGATCGTGCGCAAGCTGGTGGCGGTGGAATCTCTCGGCTCCTGCACTTATATCGCCTCAGATAAGACGGGCACCCTGACGGTCAACGAGATGACCATCAGCCAGATCAGCCTGCTGTCGGGTGAGCGCTATCATGTGGCGGGCACAGGGCTGACGCCCACTGGCCTGGTGCACAAGCATGGCCATGGGGTGCCAGTATCAACCGCGCGGGATCCCGAGCTGTACCGTCTGGCTCTCACCGGCGTGCTGGCCAACGAGGCTCACCTCAGCTTCGAGGCCGAACAGAGCCATGCGGATCAGATGCATGCAGACGGCGACGGGGTAGATCTCGCCTTCCTGGCTTTGGGCTATAAGCTCAATCTTGAGATGGACAAAGCCAAGCAGCCACCGCAGGAGCAGCTGTTTGCCTATGAGTCGGAGAACCAGTTCAGCGCCAGCATCAACCGGATAGAGGGGCGCTCCGTCATCTCGGTCAAGGGCGCGGTGGAGAAGCTGCTCACCATGTGCCAGCTGGATGCGCAGCAGACTCAGGCTGTGTTGGATGAGACCCACTGGCTGGCGCGCCACGGCTACCGGGTGTTGGCGCTCGCCAGTGGCGAGGTCAACGACCCACACCATCCATTGGCAGATCTGGATTTTCTAGGATTAGTGGCCATGAGCGATCCCCTGCGGGAAGATGCCATAGAGGCGGTTGCCCTGTGTCAGCAGGCACAGATCAAGGTGGCGATGATCACCGGCGACCACCCTGTGACCGCCCTGGCGCTGGCGCGTCAGCTCAAGCTGGCCAACGACCAGGATGGGGTGATCACCGGTGAGCAGCTCACCCAGGCCCAGCAGCAGAGTCTGGCCGAGTTCGACCATCTCATCGCCAGCCACAGGGTATTTGCCCGGGTACAGCCCAGGCAGAAGATGGAGATCACCGAGTCCTTGATCCGCCAGGGCGAATTTGTCGCCATGACGGGTGACGGGGTCAACGACGCCCCGGCGCTGAAGCATGCCCATGTGGGCATTGCCATGGGCCTCAAGGGCACGGATGTGGCCCGCGAGAGCGCCGATCTTGTACTGACCGACGACCGCTTTAGCTCTATCGTTAAGGGGATCATCGAGGGGCGCATCGTCTACAACAATATCCGTAAGGTGATCTACCTGCTGATCAGCACTGGGGCCGCCGAGCTGCTGCTGTTTATCTTAAGCGTGCTGTTTGCTCAGCCTATCCCGCTGTTTCCGCTGCAGATCCTCTGGCTTAACCTGGTCACCAACGGCGTTCAGGATGTGGCGCTGGCCTTCGAGCCCGGCGAAGGCCACGAGATAGATCAGCCGCCGCGCCGCCCCAGCGAGCCCATCTTCGATCGCCTCATGCTGGAGCGGCTGATCGTCAGTGCCCTGTGGATGGGCATAGTGGCCTTCGCTCTCTTCTCCCTGGTGCTGGCCATGGGCAGCAGCGAGAACGACGCCCGTAACCTCACCCTGATGCTGATGGTGTTGTTTGAAAACGTGCATGCCCTCAACAGCCGCTCGGAGCGTAACTCGCTGCTGCGCATGCCCGTGCTGAGCAATCCGCTGCTGCTGTTTGGCATCATACTGGCTCAGGGCATTCACATAGGCGCCAGCTATACCCCTGGATTGAGTCAGGCGCTAGGCATTAGTCCTATCGGGCTGGGACAGTGGCTGATGCTGCTGAGCGCCGCCTCGACCTTGTTGTTCATCGATGAATATCACAAGCGTCTGTGGCGTCAGCAGCACAGGCCCAAGGTTAGGCAGGCAACAGCTGATCGTCAGCTGGAATAATCAACACATTGCTGCGGATGCGGGTCAACATGGCCTCGGCGGTATTGCCTATGACCATGCCCATCAGCCCCTTGCGTTGGCGAGCGCCCATCACCAGATAGGCGGCCTTGAGGCGACAAGAAAGCTCGTAGAGGCATAGATCGGGATCGCCCGCCAGGAAGTGGACATGCTCCTGATGCAGGCCTATCTCGTCCAGCTGAGGCTGATACCTGTGATAGGCATCCTTCACCAGGGTGCGGGTGTCGATAAGATCCATGTCTCGCAAGATCTTAGGCACACGTATAATGTAGGCCAGATGCAGCTGGCAATCGAGGGCCTCAGCCAGCTGGCGACCCTGTTGAATGACGCACTGGTTGAGTTTCTGCTTGATGGGGTTGTCGCTGCCCAGATCCACCGCCATCAACACGCTGCGGGCGCGCTGCAAGGGGTTGTCGCACAGCATCATCAGCGGGATGCGCACATGGCGGATCAGCTGCCAGTCCATCGGCAGATAGTGGGTCTTGTGATGCACCGCCTTAACCATGAGGTCGAACCCATGACGAATGGAGTGATGACAGGCATGTTCGAACAGATCTTTGGTCCACACGCTATGCACGGCCACGTCTTCCGCCTTGAGTGCCTTGAGCTTAGCGGCGATCTCCTCGCTGCGCTGATTCATCAGGGCCACCTTGGCCGCCGCACCCAGCCTGGGATTGTAGTACTCCTTACCCGCAAAGGACTCGTAGCTGTAGGCAAACACCTCAGCCTCCTTCTCCAGTACCCTGGCCAAGGCGATCCCCGTTTCAATCGCATCAGCTTGTTCCTCGGCTTTCTGGGAAATAATAAACACCTTGTCCATGGTTACCTCCTGTCGGCAAGTTTCCATTTGAGCTTAGTCACACTCCATGGGTTACGCCTTGATCTCGGTCATCAAAATGATCAAGATCACATTATCACCACTCTCGGGGAGTCGCGCCTGCTATGGCCATAGATAACTTCGTCTTGTCCCTGTGTTTGATCCTGCTCTTCGGCCGGGTGCTGGGCGAGGCCTTTAAGCGGCTGCAGCTCCCGGCCGTGGTCGGCGAGATCCTGGCGGGGATCCTCATCGGCCCCAGCCTGCTGGGCTGGATAGCCCCCCACGAGACCCTGGCGGTGATGGCCGAGCTGGGGGTGATCCTGTTGCTCTTCTCCATTGGCTGCGAAACCTCCATCAAGCACCTGTTTCAGGCTGGCAACAGCGCCGCCGGAGTGGCCCTACTGGGCATCGCCCTACCTGCCGTGGTTATCGGCCTGGTGTGCCTGCTCTATCTGGATCTGCCCGGCTTTACCGCCCTCTACCTGGGCTGCGCCCTGACCGCCACCAGCATAGGCATATCGGTGCGGGTGATGGCCCAGGCCAAACAGTCCCAGAGCCAGGAGGGCCACATCATCCTGGGCGCGGCGGTGATCGACGATATCGCCGGGGTAATTCTGCTGAGCCTACTGTTTAACTTTGCCAGCTCGGGTGAGGTGGGGCTGATCCCCAGCGGCCTGTTGATCCTCAAGATAGTCGGCTTCCTGCTGCTGGCACCGCCTATGGCACGCCTGCTGCTATACCTGTTTCGCGCCGTCAAACCCAAAGAGGAGGAGACGGGTTATGAGGCGATCGTTACCATGATCCTCATCTGCCTGTTTGCCTGGCTGGCCCACGCCCTGCACGCCCCGGCCCTGCTGGGCGGCTTCGCCGTCGGCCTGGCGCTCAGTCGCCAATTTATCTCGCCGCTGAATCGCTATCTGCAAAACCCCTTCGCCTTCACCCACGAGATGGAGGTGGAATCTAAGCCCCTGGTGGATATCTTCGCCCCCATCTTCTTCGTCTACGTGGGGATAAGCTTAGATCTGAGCCAGATAGATCTCGGCTGGAGCGGCCTGCTCACCCTGCTGATGCTCTCCTTGCTGGCGATTATCACTAAGATGATGGCAGGCCTGAGGGTGCCTGGTCACCTGCGCACCAAGGCGATTGTCGGCAGCGCCATGGTACCCAGGGGCGAGGTAGGACTGGTGTTTGCCGAGATGGGGCTGCAGATGGAGATCATCTCGCCTAAGCTGTTTACCGAGCTGGTGCTGATCATCGCCATCACCACAATTGCCGGCCCCCTGTTACTCAAGTGGACGCTGGCGACAGACGATAAATAGCCAGTAAGTAGCGACTAAGCAGAAGCTAAGCCTCAGGCAAAAAAATACCCGCCATAAGGCGGGTATTTAGCAGCTAGCGTCTTAGGTTAGACTGGAGAGACCACGAAGAGTAGCTCGCCCTGTGAAACCTGCTGACCATTGCTGTTCAGGATACGCTCGATACGGTACTGCTTATCCTCTGGATAGAGCACGGCACCCTGGCGGTTGAAGCCAGCCAGTGTCACCTGAGAGAACATCTTCATCGCTTCGGTCAGCGCCAGTGTCTGATCCACAGTCACTATGTCGCCTTCCTTAACGAAGTCGGCTTCACCCGGCGCCGGAGAGGTATAGAAGATACCTGCACCCTGAGCCAGAACCTTAAGCTCGTTACTCTCACCCACTCGTAGCGACTCGGTATCCACACCTACAGTCTCTGCAGCGGCTTCCATCTCGGCGATCAGCGCTGGAATATCCAGCTCGGCCATGAAGCGTGGCAGGTAGTTGGTGTCGTATACGCCTTCGTTGAAGGTGCCATCTTTCAGGATGCGCGTTAACAATGGAATGTTAGTCGCGATGCCTTTTATCACTACTTGGTTCGCCAGGTAGTCATGCAGCTTGTTGATCACATCTTCACGGCTCTCACCACGGCAGATGATCTGGGCGATCAGGCTGTCGTAGTATGGTGAAACCTCTTTGCCTTCACCGGCGATAGAGATGATCTCGATATCGTCACGCTCTGGGATCACACACTCGGTGATCATGCCAGGATGTGGCAGTAGCTGTAGCACGCCGTTGCTGTCCAGTGCGGCCTTCTCGGCAGTCACACGAACCTCGATGGCGTAGCCGATCTCTTGTGGCTCAAGATCTTCGATTGAACGACCGGCGGCGATGTCGAAGCCTGCGCTCACGATATCGATACCTGAAGTCGCCTCGGTCACAGGGTGTTCAACCTGCAGACGCGTGTTCATCTCCATGAAGTAGACTTCATTGGCATCCAAGTTGTAGATGAACTCTACGGTACCTGCGCCCATGTAGTCTGTAGCATCGCCGAGGGCGCGGGTATATTCCATCACCTTCTGCTTCAGCTCTTCTGGCAGCATGGTAGAACCAGACTCTTCGATCACCTTCTGGTTGTTACGCTGTACCGAACAGTCACGCAGACCCAGTACTTTGGTATTACCAAACTTGTCACGCAGCAACTGCACTTCGATGTGACGCAGTGAGGTCACATACTTCTCTAGGTAGAGGTCGCCGTTGCCGAAGGCCGCAGCCGCTTCGGTAGAGGTCTTCTGGAACAGAGAGATCATATCTTCTGGACGTTGAACGACCTGGATACCCTTACCGCCACCGCCTTGTACCGCCTTAAGCAGCACTGGGTAGCCGATTTCGTTGGCCACGTTCACCGCCTGCTCGGCGTTGGTCAGAATACCGTGGCTACCAGGCACTACAGGTACATTTTGCGACTGCGAAGTCTTAATCGCATTCGACTTGTTACCCATAGTCGTCATAGAGTGCACACTTGGGCCGACGAAGTTAACGCCGTTGTTCACACACAGGGCCGCAAACTGTGGGCTTTCCGACAGGAAGCCGATACCAGGGTGCAGCGCGTCGACTTGCTCATACTCTGCAACCTTCAATACCGAGTAGGCGTTGAGGTAACTCTCGTCTGAGGTGTTACCACCGATACAGACCAGCTTGTCGTTTTCGTTCAGCATGTCGGCCGGTACTGAGGTCATGTCAGGATCTGACGCCACCAGTACGACCTTGATGTTGTTGTCGTGTGCCTTGCGGATCAGTTTCACCGCAGTACAGCCACGGGCGTGTACCAGCACCTTGTCGATCGGCTTCATCAGCTGACGCGGATCGTCCTGTACCAGCTCTTCCTCGGTGATCAACATCTCAGGCACCAGGGTCGAAATGGCGTTGCCAATCACATCCACAACCTTGGCCGTTGGCTTAGGCATCAGCGGATCGATGCTGCTTAGCTGATCGTCGATAGTGTCGCTAAATGGGTTGGTAACCAGGGCGTTCATGGCGCCAGGTACCTTAGACAGATAGTTCGACAGGGTCGAGGTAGACGGCAGATACGCAGGGACCACCATCTGACCAGCGAACGGCATGTTGGTGCCCGAGAAGTAGTAAGTCTGTACTAACGGGTGAGTCACGAAGCTCGCCTGTGCACCACCGGTACAGTCACCGAAACCAAACATCAATACCGGCAATTCGTTATCACGAACGAAACGGGTAATACGGTCGTTCACGACCGCCATAGAGAAGAGCGCCGCAGCACCTTCTTTGGTCTGCATACCGCCAGAGCTGATAAAGCAGATCACCGGCAGCTTACGCTTGGCACACTCGATCAAGAGCGCTGAGAACTTCTCGGCAGAAGCCATATCGAAGGCACCGGCCTGGAAGGCGGTGTTAGACACGGCCACACCGACGCGCATGGTTTGTCCATGGTGCTCGAAGTCCGCGGTACCTGTGATCAGGCCGCAAGGACGGATACCCTTGTCTAGCGCGTCTTCGATAGAGAGACGGAAGCCTGGGAAGTTCAGCAGGTTAGCCGACATCTTGTCGCCGTTTAGCTCTTCAAACTCGGTGAAGAACTTAGCAATCACATTTTCCCAGCTCATCTTACCGGCGCGCTTCTCGTCACGCAGTACCTTCTGGATCAGCAGATCCTGATAACCCATGGTCAGACGGTTCCAGAAGTCTTTACGACGACCGATACGCACTGGGTTAATGGCACCCGTGTACTCGCTGCTCTCCTCTTCGCTGGCGAAGTATTCAGGCAGCAGACGCTCGAAGAAGTAGGTCAGGATAACGAACAGAGAGTCGTTAAGCTGAGGGAAACCGACACTCTTCCACTGCTCAGTCTTGGTCAGCAGATCGGCGCGGTTAGACTGAGACATGAAGTACTTCAGCCACTTGTAGAACTTGTTCTTATCGTTAGCGGTATCTTGCTTAGAGATAGCGCGGTCGATAGAGTCATGTAGCAGGCCGTCAACCGAGGCGCGCGACAGGCTCTTAGACATCATGGCTTCTTTCGCGATAGAGGCAAGGTTGCCCACGACGTTGTCGTACAGCGCGTTGAAGATCAGGATGTTATAACATTGCCAGATGAAGTCTTCGCGCAGCTCTTCGTGCACGATCACATCCAGAACCGTCAGCTGGTTCAGCTCAGGCCAATCTGCCTGGGTCACCTCGTCTGGAAGGCTCTCTAGATAGTGGATTAGCCCCTTGAAGTTGTTCTCGGCGTTGCTCTTCCATCTGTGGTACAGCGACCAACCGATGTTGAACAACAGCGCCTTACGGGCCTTCTTATAGTTTTGCTTCGGCTCACCCAGGATGAGACGAGTCAGCATGTTACGCTCGGTAGATACTTCGTCACGCTTGGCGGTGAAGTTGCTCCACAGCTTATTCAGCTCTTCGTCGTATACCAGTTTATCTGGGCTAGACAGCCAAGATTGGAACACCTTGTCCTGCTCTTGCTGAATACGCGCCAGCAGATCACCCTCAGGCACACTCACCTTAGACAGGCGACCATATTGCTCCTGTGAGATCGAATGGATACGGCTACGCAGCGTCAGGTAACGCAGGTAACGGTATGAGCTACCAAACAGGTTGAGGTGCATGGTGGGGTTATTAGCCACCGACAGTTCGGCGTGGTGCTCAAGCGCTTCCAGATTCTTTGAAGGCTCAAGGAAACGATGGAGACTGCGGTCGTAGTGCTCGCGCAGATCCTTAGATTCGCGTACAAACTGTACCGCCGCATGCTCAACGGCCTCGATGCTGCTGATGATGGCGCGGCGTAGGTTGTGCTGACGCTCATCCTTGTCAGATGGCGAGAAGTCGATGATGCCATCGATACAACCTGAGGTGTACAGCTCTTCTGGTGACACACCTACCGACTTAGCACACTCCTGCCAAGAGAGGTTGTACTTACGCGCAATGCTCTGTAGACCCTGTGGCTGGATGGTGTTGAAGATACCGTCACGTAGCGACAATAGAATGTTAGCCGCAGCCAGTGGAATAGCACCACCAGAGTAACCGGCACCGATAACGATACCTACGGTAGGTACGTCGACGTTAGCACTCTCGGCAATCGCCTTAGAGATGGTGTGCGCCTGGTTTTGGCTGTTGGCTATCTCACCCGCATCGGCACCCGGAGTGTCGATGAGGTAAACGATAGGCATTGAAAGCTCGGCAAAATGACGAATGGCCGTGCAGGCCGCCAGGTGATGCTCAGGCATCCAGGCACCATTGCTTGTGGTACGTTCCTGGGCGATAAAACCTATGCGACGAGTGCGAGATCCAAAATTCAGTTCGATCTCGGCACTATAAAAAGGCCCCATATGTTTTTCGACAATTAACTTGCCTTTCAAATCCGCAATCACGCGCTTGGCGCCTGGGCGGCTCTTATCTAAGGTAGGTTGAATGACTTTGGCCACGTAGCCGTCAACATCCAACTGTTCTAACTCTTTTAAGTTAGCTTGAATTTCATCGTCGCTGAGCAGACCCTTGATCTGCTGTGAAAGGCTCTGCTTACTATGCTTAGGAAACAGAGAAAAATCCTGTGCCAAATGTTCAGCTTGAAGAAAAAGCGGATCGGCTGTTTGAACCTGAGTCGTGTTTGTGGGCTGATTGTTGCTGGTCATCAATAGATCCTCTGCTTTAGCCTCTAAAATTTTTAGCCCATAAATATAGCTTTGTTATAGGGTCAAATGCTATTAAACTGGCTTAGACGCTTTGTTCCATATTTGAGACAGTGATAAATAATGCCAGATTTAAACGGTATGATGCTCTTTGCGGCCGTCGTTCGCGCCAAGGGTTTCTCCCAGGCTGCTCGCAATACGGGCATGCCAAAATCAACCATTAGTCGTAAGGTGGCTCAGCTCGAAGAGCAGCTAGGCGTGCGCCTGTTGCAACGCGATACCCGCAATCTCAGCCTGACTCAGGTTGGAGCGCTTTTTTACCAGCATTGCAGTAGTATTAGCGATGAAATAGAGGCTGCCAAGGCAACCATAGAAAATACGCATAATGATGTATTTGGTTCACTGCGCATCGCCATTCCGGTTTCCTTCAGTCAGGAGTTGATCGCCAGCCTCTGTAGCAGCTTCATGCGCCTCTACCCCAACGTGGATCTCGACGTCCAATTTACCGACAGTGATGTGGGCCTGGTGGGCGAAGGCTATGATATCGCTATCAAGTATGGGCCGCTTCAATCTTCCGACTTAGTCGCCCGCCTGCTGTTTGAGCGTCAACCCATACTGGTGGCCAGCCCTGGCTATCTCAAGGCCAACGGCACCCCAGCGACACCTCAGGATCTCAAAGAGCACAGCGGCATACTGCTGGGGACCTCGCGCTCGGCCCCCATCTGGCCCCTGGGTAAGGGCGAACGCAAAACCATGGTCAACTTCAAGCGTAAGGTGAGGGTAAACAGCGCCATCATGGTTAAGCAGCTGGTGCTGGACGATTTCGGCATCGCCATGCTCTCTAATTCAGTATGTAAGAACGAGCTGGCCGGTGGCAGCCTGGTGCCGCTACTGCAGGAGTGGCCGATGGAGCCTTTCAAGGTCTATGGCGTCTATTCCAGTCGCCGACAGCTGGCCACCAACATCAGCGTGTTCCTGGATTTCTTCACCAAGCGCTTCAACAGCCACGAGTCGCTACAATCTCTACTCATGTAGCTAGCCTCTGCTGATGTAGGTCATCTTTGTTGTATGTAGGCCATCTCCGCTGATATAGGTTCTCACATCCAGCCCTTGGCTTTTAAAAGATGCTTCACCACCCGCTTACGCAGCGCCAGGTCGTTATCTGAGTTAATATCCATATTCATGGCGAAGAAGTAGGTGTTCTCCTCTCGCTCGAGCCAGCCGACCCACCATCCCAGTTTCTGCCCCTTGCGTACGCCATAGCCCGTCTTGGCCCTTAGTACCCAATCGCCGTTGGCCTCGTTAAGCATCATGGTCTTGACGATGCGCTGGCTGCGCTCGGACACACGCAGTTGATTGTGATACAGACGCCTAAGGAAGTTCACCTGCTCGATGGCCGAAATCGCTAAGTCACCATCGAGCCAGAAGCTGTCCAGCCCGCCGCCGATATTGGCGTTACCATAATCGAGATTGTCCAGCCCACTGGCCATACGCTCGGCCCCCAGCTGCAACGCCAGTTTCTGATAGATGGGCACCACGGAATACTTCATCGCACCAATAAAGTTATGGTCGCGATTCCAGCTGCTGTAGGCGCGCTCAACCCCGTCCCAGATAAACCGACTATGCTCATCTTCTACTATCCCCGCCTCGAGCAGTAAAAGGCTGTGGGGGATCTTAAAGGTCGAGGCGGGAATATAAGGATGCCGGCTGCGGGCGGCGTCGTTAGTCAGCAGCTTCCCCTCTTTATCATCCAGCAACACCATGACGCCTTTCGCGCCCACGGCATCGAATGCCGTCTGTAGCTCGCCATCCAGCCTGAGCGGCCCGACCGACTCTTGCTCTGCCGCCGGTTTATCAGGCCCAGTTTGAGGTGCTGCCGCCGCGCCGCCAGCCCAACTTAACAGAGCCAGGCAGAGCAGGCCAAGATACCCCAACGAACAAAGCAGCCGGTAACCCAAGCCAGAACTAAAACCGGAACGAAAGCCACAACTAAGACCAGACTCCGAGCTAACGCGCATTTTCATCTTCACACCCCACTAAGCCGTATAAAATCCCTGCCTCGAGTCTAGCAACTTGCCCCTGCGCCGTGGGGGCAAACTCATGATGATTTGTGTCAAGAATCTGGCATTTTATCAAGCCATCTCAAGTCTTTATTTGCAGACTGTTGTCGTGCATACTCAGTTGTTGACTATAATAAATTCAAATTGATAACCGCCCTGAGCCATCATTGCCCAACATCAGCCTTAGGCTGAGTGTAAGGGTAAGAGGTTTTTGCAAAGGAACCATGTCATGCGTAAAACAGCCATAGCCCTGGCGATGACCAGCTTGCTGAGTAGCAGCGCCTTCGCCGCTCTGGATCTCGAAGAACTGCGCCTCCCTAAGGCAACCCAGGCCATGCCCGACGTCGTCAACCGCTATCAAGCCCTGGTCGATAGCCTGGACGACAAGTATCGCCAGCAGAAAGATGAACTCATCATGACACAGATGGTGGCCCACCAAGGCGAGCGCCTCTGGCAACAGGCCGTGAGAGACGTACAATCCGGTGGTCAGGACGACAGATCCCTCTACTGGAGTCGCCTGGCGATGAAGAAGACCCTTAAAGAGTCTAAGCCCGCCTTTAACATGGCCGACTGGCAACGCAGCATATTACTCAAGGCGGTAGAGAAATCTTCCCGCGGCTTCAGCGACATCCACTTCGATGACGACAGCCAGATCCGTATTCTGCTCACCGGCTTCGATCCCTTCTTCCTGGATCGCAACATAGATCAGAGCAACCCATCTGGCTTAACCGCGCTGGCCCTGGACGGCTACAAGTTTAGTGTCGACGGCAAGAAGGCCCAGATAGAGACGGTAATGATCCCGGTGCGCTTCGCCGACTTCGATCAGGGGATCATCGAATCCCTGCTCACCCCTGTGTATCGTGAAAACAGCGTCAACGCCATCTTCACCGTCAGCATGGGCCGTGACGACTTCGATCTGGAGCGCTTCCCTGGCCGTAACCGCAGCGCGGCAGCGCCCGATAACCTCAACGTGCTGACCGGCGCCACGGCCCAGTCACCACAGGCGCCTATGTTCGATGGCAAGCCACTCTATGGCCCAGAGTTTGTCGAGTTCTCGCTACCTGTCGGCGCCATGCAGTCGGTCAAGGGCAAGTGGAAGATCAATGACAACCACACAGTGACCACGCTATCGAGAGGCGAGTTCGACGCCAGCTCACTGAGCGAGCTGCAAAACACGACTCAGGTCAATGGCTCGGTCAACGGCTCTGGCGGCGGTTACCTGTCCAACGAGATATCCTACCGCGCGGTGCTCCTGGGACAGCGTTTCAACAGCGGCATCAAGGTCGGTCATATCCACACCCCAAGGGTGAAGGCCTATGAGGCAGAGACGGAGATGGCCATAGTGGATCAGGTCAAGGAGATGGTCAAAGCCGCAGCAACCCGGCTATAATCACTCCTCCTAGATACGCCCGCCAAACCGGCGGGCGTCTATCACCTAACGCCTAGGGCCTGTTGACCTTTCATGTTTCGACGATTGCAATCCCTGTTTCACTCGCCTACGCCAGAATCATCTAGGCTTACCTCCAAAGCGTCTGAATCAAAAACGTCTAAGCCTCCAGCAAATAGTACCGAGCTTAACGCGCATCAGCAGCTTATTCTCGAGGCTGTTGAATCTTGCTATCAAAAGGCAGAGCGGCAACTTAAGCGCAACTTTCCCCGCCCCGAGGTGAACTTCAAACTCAGGGGCAAGAGCGCCGGCACCGCCCATCTGCAGCTCAACAAGCTGAGGTTCAACCCTGTGTTGTTAGAGGAAAACCTGGATGAGTTTGTCCATCAGGTGGTGCCCCACGAGATCTGTCACCTGCTCGCCTATCAGCTCTATGGCCGGGTCAAACCCCATGGCAAGGAGTGGCAGGCCTTGATGGTGAAACTCTATGGCCTGACGCCGAGCACCACCCACAGCCTGAATACTGACTCTGTCGCCGGCCGGACCTTCGACTATCGCTGCCGCTGTGGCGTCGTGCCACTGAGCATTCGCAGACACAACAAGGTGCAGCGCCAAGAGACCCAGTATCGCTGTCGCCGCTGCCAGGAGACCCTCACCCCCTTGGATGGCACGGGCGGCGAGGCATGATGAATCCGGCTTAACTTGCCTGATCTAAGCCGATTCCCGTAGAATCGGCTTGAATTATGGCGCCGTATTCAGCGATACAAGATGAGTGGGCGCCAACACACGAGTCGCCACCAAGCCGGCCAAATAGAGAGCACGGCAGAGATAGGCGACGAATTTTTATTTTTAGGGAATAGATGTGCTAACTACCTCATTGAGTTTGAGGCCGCAGCTTTGTGGCGCCTTGGCGTTGCTGGCGCTCGGCTTTACCACGGGCGCCCTCGCCTCCCATCCCACCAGTTTTAATCAGGCCAAGCAGGTTGCGCGCAGCATCTACAGCGAGACACTGCCAGCCAAGAGCTTCTACTGTGGCTGCGACATCAGCATCTCGGGTAAGCTGTGGCAGCCCGACTTCGAGCGCTGCGGCTATCAGGTACGTAAACAGGAGAAGCGCGCCAAGCGCATCGAGTGGGAACACATAGTCCCCGCCTGGGAATTTGGCCACCAGCGTCAATGCTGGCAAGAGGGCGGCCGCAAAAACTGCGGCAAGACAGACAAACAATTTAAGAAGATGGAAAGCGACCTGCATAACCTGGTGCCTGCCATCGGCGAGGTCAATGGCGATCGCAGTAACTTCCGTTTCAGCCAATGGAACGCCAAGGCTGAGCAATATGGTCAGTGTGCCATGGTGGTCGACTTCAAGGGCAGAAAGGTAGAGCCTCCCAGCCAGACCCGCGGTCAGATAGCCCGCACCTATCTCTATATGCAACAGGCCTATGGCCTCAAGATCGCTAAAAGTCAGCTAAAACTGTTTCAGGCATGGGATAAAAGCTATCCAGTTGATACTATTGAGTGTCAGAGAGACGCCGCCATCGCGGCCAAACAGGGCAACCACAACCCCTTTGTCCAGGCCCAGTGCCAAAAACGGACAGATACCCAGAGTATCGCGGAGTAATGCATGAGAATTCCAAGGATCTATCAGCCCGGCAACTATGACCTTAACCAGCAGTTGATGCTGGACGAGGAAGCCGCAGGCCATGTTGGGCGCGTATTGCGCATGGGCGCCGGCGAGCAGCTCGAGCTGTTCAACGGCGATGGCCACAACTACCTGACCGAGATCGTCGCCGCCAGCAAGAAAAATGTCGAAGTGCGGGTCTTATCCAAGGAGGAGAACGACAACGAGTCGCCCCTCAACCTGCATCTGGGTCAGGTGATCTCCCGCGGCGATCGCATGGACTTCACCCTGCAGAAATCGGTCGAGCTGGGGGTCAATACGATTACCCCGCTGTTTTCCGAGCGCTGCGGCGTCAAGCTGACCGGCGAGCGTCTGGAGAAGAAGATCCAGCAGTGGCAGAAGATAGTGATCAGCGCCTGTGAACAGTCTGGCCGCAGCACGGTACCAGAGGTGAGACCGGCGATGCAGCTCGACGACTGGTGCGGCGAAGCCACCCAGGCGCTTAAACTCAACCTACACCCCAGGGCCGACCATGGTATCAATGGCCTGGTAATGGAGACTCCCAGGGTACGTCTGCTGATCGGCCCCGAAGGCGGACTGTCGCCCCAGGAGATCGCCATGACAGAGACCCATGCCTTCACCGACGTGCTACTCGGCCCCCGCGTACTGCGCACCGAGACCGCCGCCCTGACGGCCATCAGCGCACTGCAACTTAAGTTTGGTGACCTGAGCTAAAAGGCTCGGCCCCTTAGTATTAACAAAAGGAAAGATGAGATGATTAAGCTTGGCATAGTGATGGATCCCATCAGCGACATTAACATCAAGAAAGACTCCAGCTTCGCCATGTTGATGGCGGCGCAGTCGCGCGGCTATCAGCTCTATTATATGGAGATGCAAGATCTGGCCATGGTGAACGGCGTGGCCATGGGTAACATGCGTCGCCTCACGGTGAAACAAGATCCTCAATCCTGGTACCAACTGGAAGAGGCCGTCGATACGCCGCTGGCGGATCTCGACGTGATCCTGATGCGAAAGGACCCGCCATTCGATACCGAGTTCGTCTACGCCACCTATATGCTGGAGCGCGCCGAGGAACAAGGCACGCTTATAGTCAACAAGCCCCAGAGCCTGCGCGACGCCAACGAGAAGCTGTTTACCGCCTGGTTCAGCGAATTTACCCCAGACACATTAGTGACCCGCGATGCCCAGCGCATCCGCGCCTTCTATCAGGAGAAGGGCGATATCATCCTCAAGCCGCTGGATGGCATGGGCGGCAGCTCTATCTTCCGCGTTAAGGCGCAGGATCCTAACCTAGGGGTGATCATCGAGACCCTCACCAACCATGGTCAGCAATATGCCATGGCCCAGGCCTTCATTCCGGATATCACCGCCGGCGACAAGCGCATCCTGGTGGTGGATGGCGTCCCTGTGCCATACAGCCTGGCGCGTATTCCCCAGAAGGGCGAGACCCGGGGTAACCTGGCCGCCGGTGGTCGCGGCGTCGCTCAGCCCCTGTCTGAGAGCGACTGGGCCATCGCCAACGCCATCGGCCCAGAGCTGAAGAAGCGTGGCCTGATCTTCGTCGGCCTGGATGTGATCGGTGACAAGCTCACCGAGATCAACGTCACCAGCCCGACCTGTATCAGAGAAATCGAGGCAGCCTTCGACGTGGATATCACAGGCATGCTGATGGACGCCATCGAGGCCCGTGTCGGTCGTTAATCTGGAGCCAAGATGAAACTAACCCGCTTATGTTCCCTCCTCTGCCTGGGTGCCGCGCTGGTATCGGGCAGCCTCTGGGCCGACAACCTGCTCGGCCCGCAGACGGCGCCGAGTCGTCCCAAGAATATCGTTATCATGGTGGGCGATGGCATGGGCCCTGCCTACACCAGCGCCTATCGCTACTATCAAGACAATCCCAACACTCAGGAGATAGAGCAGACGGTATTTGACCGCCTCTTGGTGGGCAACGCCAGCACCTATCCTGCGCCCGTCAGCGGCTATGTCACCGACTCGGCGGCGGCCGCCACCGCCCTGGCCACAGGGGTGAAGACCTATAACGGCGCCGTGTCGGTAGATATCGATAAGCGCCCTGTCCCCACCCTGCTGGAGCTGGCCAAGAAACGCGGCATGAGCACAGGCGTGGCAGTGACCAGCCAGATCAACCACGCCACCCCGGCCGCCTTCTTAAGCCACAACGAGAGCCGCCGTAACTATGAGGCTCTGGCCCAGAACTACCTGAGCACTGATGCCGACGTCATGCTCGGCGGCGGTCAGAAATATTTTTCTGACAAGCTGATCAAGCAGTTCGAGGCCAAGGGGTATCGGGTAATCAAGGATTCAGCCCTGCTGGAGGGTGTAACCCAACCTAAGGTGATGGGTCTGTTCGCCGACGTGCAACTTCCCTGGGCGATCGATGAGCCGGAGGCCAGACGCCTAAGTACCATGACCGCCAAGGCGCTGGAACTACTCTCCCAGAACGACCAAGGCTTCGTGCTATTGGTGGAAGGTAGCCTGATCGATTGGGCCGGTCACAACAATGATATCGCCACCGCCATGGCCGAGATGCATGAGTTTGCCAGCGCCATCGAGGTGGTCGAGCAGTATGTGCGTCAACATCAAGACACTCTCTTAGTCGTCACCGCCGACCATAACACCGGCGGCCTCTCTATCGGCAAACAAGGCGAGTACCGCTGGGACAGCCAGATGCTGCGCCAGATAAGCGCCAGCCCGACACAAATCGCTAAGCAGGCATTGGCCCAGGACGAGTGGCGAAGCGGCGTGAGCGGCGCCCTAGGTTTTACCCCGAGCGATGACGAGTTTAGCGCACTGGATAACGCCAGAATGCAGGGCGAGCAGGTGCTGACCACTGGGCTTAAGAAGCTTATCGACCTGCGCTCCAACACAGGCTGGACCACGGGTGGTCACACGGGTGTGGACGTGCAGGTGTTTGCCGCCGGCCCGGCCTCATCTCTGTTTGCCGGCCATCAGGACAACACGGATATCGCCCACAAGCTGATCAGCCTGCTGCCTAAAGCGGCTAAGACTAAGCCAGAAGCTAAACAGGCTCCAGCTAAGGCTCTAGAACCTAAGGCTGCCAAGCCTGTAGACACTCTGCCACTAGATGCCGAGCCTGAAGCGGCGCCGCAGGAAACTGAGGTGAAGGTTAAAGCTGAGATTGAAGCTGAGGTTGAAAGCAAGGCAAAGGATCTCATCGACTCACAGGTATTGCCTAAGGAAGATGTGAAGTCGGCCGTTGAGGCCAAACCGGCCACCGAGGGTCAATCTGACGCCAAGGAGATGGACGCCAAGCAGGCGCTGCAGCAAGCAGAAGATCTGCTTAGCGAGGGCGCCGAGAGTCAATCTGCCGCCCCCGTGTCTCAGGTAGACAATCAAGACTAAGCGCTACTTTTTACTAGCTTATCTCGTTAGCTCCCTGCCTCGCCAACTTAGGCTGGGGAGCCTGGCTGATGGGCCACAGGCGAGTCTCCTCTATCTCCTGCAATACCTTAAATACCGACGCCACATCCAGTGGCCGCGAGAAGTAATAGCCCTGACCTAGCTCGCAGCGCTGACAGCTGAGGCACTCCGCCTGCTGCTGAGTCTCTATCCCCTCTGCCACCACCTGACGCCCCAGATTATGGGCCAGCTCGATCACTGTGGTGATGATATGGGCATCGGCCTCACCATCGAGCACATTGGCGGTGAAACATCGATCTATCTTCAAGAGATCGAAGGGCAGCTGCTTGAGATAACTCAGCGAAGAGTAACCGGTGCCGAAGTCATCGATGGCAATCCTCACCCCCAGCGCCTTGAGCGCCGCCATGGCCGCCATGGCCTGCTCTACCTGCTCGATCACGCTCTCCTCGGTCACCTCAAGCAGCAGGGACTGAGCCGAGATCTGCTGCGCCTCCACCTCCTGGCGCACCACATTGAGCAGATCGGCCGCCAGGAAGTGTTTGGCCGACAGGTTGACCGCAATATAGAGCTCGGACCAGCCCGCCGACTTGAGCTGGGCGACTAACTCCGAGGCCTTACGGATCACATAGTTACCCACCTCGATGATCGCCTCGCTATGCTCGATATCGGGAATAAAATCCCCCGGCATGATGAGGCCGCGCTCGGGATGGAACCAGCGGATCAGCGCCTCGAAGCCGCGCAACCGACCCGAGGGCAGTTCGACTATGGGCTGCAGGAAGAGCACCAGCTGCTCCTCGTTGATGGCCGCCCCTATGCTCTGCTCTATCATGAGGCGGTTATTGGCCTGGTGCAGCATCTCTTCGCTGAACACCCGGTAGTTGCTGCGACCGGCACTCTTGGCCTGATACATGGCCAGATCCGCATGCTGAATAAGCTCCTCCGCCCTGAGTTGTGAACTGTTGCAGTAGGCCAGGCCGATACTGGTAGTGACGATCAGCTTGTGACTGCCCAGCACCACGGGATGTTGCAGGGCCGAGAAGATCCTGTGGATCACATTGCTCACCTCCTGCTCGTCACGCACCTGCCTGAGCAAGATAAGAAACTCATCGCCCCCCTGACGAAACACTGTATCCATCTCGCGCACACTGTTGGTCAGCCTGGCGGCCACTATCTTGAGCAGTTCGTCCCCCTGAATGTGCCCAAGGGTGTCGTTGATCCGCTTAAACTCGTCGAGATCCAGGAACATGAGCACCACACAATCTTCCTCGCTGGCGATACAAGCGATGGCGGTCTGCAGCTCGTGGTGCAGCATCGCCTTGTTGGGCAGCCCCGTCAGAGTATCCAGCATGGCGAGCCTTTCCAGCTCATGGGTGTATTCATCCACCTCATTTTCCATCCCCTGCATGTTGTCGGCCAGCTGTCGGGTCGCCAGATGGATCAGGTCGACCTCGTCGGGAAACCAGGATGGCTTTCTCGGCAGGCTGGTGCGCACGCTGCCAAAGTCGTGGTCCGCCAACAGGGGCAAGAGGCTGGCATGGCGCGCCAGGCTGACGACTGGCGACCAAGCCACCAATAGCACCAGACCGGCAGCCAAGATCAGTCCTACCAAGAGGGTGCCCACCATCCCCAGCTGAAAGGTGGATAGCATCTGCTGCCACTGCTCCAGACTCATCAACACCACGATCGCCGGGGCGTTTTCCACCTTATCCAAGGGGAAGGACCAAACCGCCCAGTGGCTTCCCTGATAGCTATAGATGCCTTCCCCTAGGGAGATCTGCTGCCAGGAGTAGCTGTCGGCCATGTGACTCAGCAGGGCGAAGCTGCTGGGGCGGTTGCTGATGCTGTAGAGGTGGCGCCCCCAAAGAGGGCCTGGCTCGGCGCCACGAGACTGAGCGCCTAATACCGCCAGCTCGATCGACTTGTCGGTACGAAAGTGGCTGATCACCTCCGTGAGTGCCGACTCGAAGAAGAACAGATGAGGCTTGCTGTTGACCAAGGTCGGTACCAGCACCTGGATCACGCAGTCCTCGACACACACCACCCTGGAGGTGAGTTCATAGGAGGCCTCGCTCTGCATCAGCCACTGGAGATCGTCCTGAGAGTGTGGCTCGCCCGCATGGGCCAGTCGTTCACCGTTTAGCTGATACAGGCCGAAGCCCTTGAGATCCCAATAGAGCTGTACGTCGGGCCAGTTCTCGCTCAGCAGTAGCTGATAACCCTCGGCGCCATCATCGCCCTTGGCATTGGCCACAAACCCAAGCTGCATCGCCGCCTGCAGCGAATGTTCCACCGCCGTGCTCATGGAGAAGGAGAGGCTCTGGGCCAGCTTGTCCCGCTGGGCCTCCAGTAACATCTTCTGCTGGTTCAGTAGCTGCTGGTAGGCCAAGGTACAGATCACCCCACCCACCAGGGTCAAGATCAGAATCACCGCGATAAGGAGTTTCCATTTGATACTCAAGAAGCGATTGGGGTGATTCACTATCATGGGATCACCACTGGAACTTGTAGGATATTTCGATGGCAAACAGCGACCAGTCCTTGTCCTGCACCGCCGGATTCGGCAGCAGGATAGGCGTCACCCAAGCGGCGCCGCGTACCTTGTGGTATTCCGCCGCCACCATCCAATCTTTCGCAGGCAGCCAGCGGGTCCCAATGGTCCAGTCGTGGGCGTAGCCGAAGTAGCCGGGCAGTCCTCGTTCGGCCAGCTTGTCTCCATCTGGGTCCTTCTCATCCTGTACCTGATGATCGTAACGAACAAACACCTCGACATCCCCCGGCAGATAGCCGCGTACATCCAGATAGTAGCCGTAGCCCCTCACCTCATAGATGCCCAGCTCTGGCGGCACAAACACCCCGCCTACGTAGCGATCCCAATGCAGGTATTCGCCGGTAAATTCGAGGAAGTTAATCCGGTACTGGGCCGACACTATCCAGTGTTTGGATCGCAGGCTGCCATCGGCAAAAGGCCCCCCCAGATGGGACTGATAACGACTCTTGGCGTCGAAATAGGTGAGTCCTAGCCTCAGGCTGTCGTCCTGATACTCGAGATCCGCGCCCCAATAGCCATCGGCATCGAAGCGGCCAAACTCCTTTGAGCCCACCACGTTACGGGTCAGGTCGTCAGAGGTTTGTGCATCCCCCAGGGTCAGGTGCCATTCCAGTGAGCCGTCCAGCACAGGATGGCCACCAAACAGCTCGCCGCCTGTGATATGCAGCAGGGCATCGCGAAGATAGTCGCTATAGACAGACTGGGGCAGCAAGATCCCCGGCCGGGTAAAGGAGACATCCCGGGTACTGGTGTAGAAGCCAGCCTCACTCTTAAACAAGCCGCCCCTGGCCCCCACATACCCCTGATCTAAGATGAACTTATACTCGGCAAACAGATAGTCGGCGGAGAGCCCAGACTCATCCAGGTTCCCCCACTGACGATAACGGGCGGCGCCCGCCACACGGAAGTGCTCATCCGGCATCCAGGAGAGGTGCAGCGCCGCCTCGGTGACATCGAAAGTATCTCCCGACTCGCCAACGATAAATTCGCTGCCATCGGCTGAAATATAGCCCTGACCGATAAAGCCATTGACCTGCCATTGGTTGCTCTGGGCCTGTGCGGCAAGGGGTAGGCAGAAGGCCAGCGGCAAACCTAAGATGCCTGCCAAAAGGATTAAGCGACTAGTGCTCGGCTTCATCTTGTCCTCCTTGACGCTCGATACCAACCTCGACGGCCAGCTCGCCGCCACCGCCAGACACATAGCCTATCGCCCCGGGCGTGCTGGCCACCTTCTCGCGCATCTGCGCCTCAGAATCCAGGGTGACCGGCCGCTCGCCGACGCCGGAAAACACCAGACGGTCCCAGCGATGACGCAGCACATAGGGCATCATATTCAGCTGCTGATAGCAAAATTCTTCATGTATGGGGGAGTTGCTGGGGAGGACGAATACCTGGATCTTCTGGCCGTCGGGCCAATAGAGCTTCTGCATGGCGAAGATCAGCTTGAGATCTTTCGGGGTGATGTCGGCGATCTCCACAGAGGAGTTGACGATCACCTGAGCGGCGAAAACGTTAGCGCAACAAAGGCCCAGTAGGCACATCCATGTCGACAATCGCCGCATCCTCGCTCCTCTATCTCCTATAGACCTCAGTTATGCGCCAAATCTCACATAACAAAGGATATTTATCCTCTAATGAGATATAGCTTAGGCAAGAATCGGCAAACTGGCATAATAAATGTTACTGATAATATATGGGCTTGGGCTATAATTGCCGCAAATTCCCCTTTGGCCTGTGGTTGCGCGTGTTATCTAATCCTTCTCAAGTCGTCCTAAGAAATATCGAACTGTTTGAATCAAAGAATGTTTTGCTCATCAATCATGAGTGCGATCTTCTGGCGACGGCCCTGTTGGAAGATGCCGCAAAAGTCACGACTCTGGCCCTGGATTTCAACCATTTTCAGCGCATCAAAAGCCATGAAAATGCCCGTCTGCAGTGCCATTTCGGCCATCAGCTGCCATCGACGCAAACATTCGATGCCGTGGTGCTCTTCTACCCCAAATCTAAGAGCCTGGCACCCTACCTGATCAACCTGGCCGGACGCCATCTGATCCCGGGTGGAGAGCTGGTGATCGTCGGTGAGAAGAAGGGCGGCATCCGCTCTATCACCAAACAGCTGCCTGACTACTTCGATGGCGGCATCAAGCTAGACAACGCCCGTCACTGCATGCTCTACAGCAGCACTCTGCAGAGCGAGGCGCCAGAGATCAAACTCAGCGACTGGGTCAAAGACTACGTGCTGAGCACGCCGCAGGGGGAGCTGACCATCTGCAATCTGGTGGGCGTCTTTAGCGAGAAGCGACTCGACGAGGGCACAGAGCTACTGCTTGAGCACCTGCCCACACTTAAGGGGCGCGTGCTCGACTTTGGCTGCGGCGCCGGGGTGATCACCGCCGCCCTGCTCAAGGCCAACCCAGATCTCGAACTCGAGTGCGTCGACATCAACGCCATGGCGCTGGCCTCCTGCGAGCTGACCCTGGCGGCTAACGGCATGCAGGCCAAGGTCTATGCCTCGGACGGCCTGACACAGACCCAGGGCATGTTCGACGCCATCATCTCCAACCCACCGTTTCACGATGGCCTGGATAGCACCACAGAGATAGCGACCCGCTTCGTGCAGGAGAGTGAGGCCCAGCTTAAGTCTGGCGGTATTTTTCAGATAGTGGCCAACCGCCACCTGCCCTACAGTGACACCATAGCCATATTCTTCAAAACCGTGAATGTGGCTGCCGAGAACAACAAATACAAGATCTACGCCAACCGCAAGGCGTAACTCGCTAAAAAAACACTGTTTAATCTGTTGTTTAACGCCGGGTTCACCCGGCTTTTTTCGCACGAGATCTCATTTCAATCATGCGCTTCATCTGCATCATAAAATAGGGCTTCATAGGTCAAACTTTATGCTGTTATACTCGAGAGAATACTAACTAAAATAATAATTAACCTGCGGAAATCTCTATGCTGGATCCTGGACTGATAGAACTGAGTAGTGACGGAAACTTAGCCGAATTAAAAGTCATTCCCAATACCCATGGCCCACTGACGGTGGATGCCATTCTCGAACTGCTCACCCTCCCCGAATTTTGCCAGCTTTTCCCCCGTAAGAATGTTATCGAAAATGCCGTCGCCCAGGTCAACAAGGTGATTGGCCAAGACGATGGTCAGTATGAACTCTTCTTCGAGATCGCCGAGCGCCGCGACGCCGAGATAGCCATCACCCTCAGCGACGACAAGATGAGCGCCGAGATGACGCTCACCGCCCCCTGGGGGGGCAAGTCACTGACACTGCAAGATATCTTAAGGGCCCTCAAGGCCGAGCAGATAAGCATGGGGCTGAGCAAGGTCAAGATCGAGGCTCTGCTGGCCAAGCTGCCGACCCTGGCCCCAGGCGAGAGTTGCAGCGAGGTTTTCGCCCACGGCAAGCCCGCCATCAATGGCACCAACGCCATCGTCGAGCGTAAGGTGCCGCTGGCGAGGGAGCGTCTGCTGCAGCCCCAGGAGCGCGCCGACGGCACGGTGGACATGCGCAACCTGGGCGAGATCATCATGGTCAAACCCAACGACAAATTGATGGTTAAGATCCCCGCCACCGAAGGCACTAAGGGCTACAACGTTCAGGGTGAGCCGCTACTGCCGATCGCAGGCAAAGATCTTAAACTCACCGCGGGCACGGGCGCCGAGCTACTGGAGTCCGACCCTAATGTGCTGGTCGCCACGGTCGCCGGCCAGCCGGTAGAGACCAAGACGGGCATGCAGGTCGATGACGTGCTGCAGATTAAGGATGTGGATATCGGCTACGGCAACGTCGACTTCAAGGGCAGTGTCCTGGTTACGGGCGACGTGCATGAAGGCATGGTGGTCAAGTCCACTGGTGATATTACCGTAATGGGCTTCGTCGACTCGGCCCAGCTGATCGCCGACGGTGACATCACGGTCAGCAAGGGGGTGATCGGCCGCCAGCTCAAGGAAGATCAACTCTCTACCAAGCTGTCTGCCAAGGGGCAGATCTCCGCCCAGTTCGTACAATACTCTGAGCTGCAGGCCGAGGGCGACATCCTGGTCACCAAGCAGCTGCTACACAGCCACACCCAGACGGCGGGGAAACTGATCGTCAGTGACGCCAACGGCCGCCGCGGCGACCTAGTGGGCGGCGTGGCCCAGGCCGATAAGGGAGTAAAGGCGGTGATCATAGGTGCCACGGCCGGTACCCGCACCGAGGTGTTCTGCGCCATGAAGTGCGGCGAGCTGAAAGAGGAGCTCAAGCAGCTGGATCACGGGATCAAACACATGGTGGTGGCCAAGCTCAATATCGAGGCCAGCCTCAACAAGCTGCCCCCCAAGGCGGAATGGCAGGACGACGCCCTCATGGTCGAGCAGGTCAAAGGGATGCTGGAGGAGAAGCGCCGCATCACCGAGGAGTGGTCCCGGGAGGAGCAGGAGTTCAACGCCATCAAGCAGGAAGTGGAAAACTATTATCAGGAGTACCGCATCGAGGCCTGCAAGCATATCTTCGCCAACGTCGAGCTGCATATCGGCCCGGCCTTTAACCGCACCCAGCGCGAACACGGCCCCTGCATAGTGGTCAACGAAGGCCAGGAGATCAGCTTCGACTATAGCAATCGTAAGTGATCTCAATTGATTAGACGACTAACGAGGCCCGGCAAAATTGTCGGGCCTCTTTTCTTTGCCATGGCTTTACAGGCATAATCCCCGCCAGATAGCGGTAACGGATAACGGAAAAAATGTGGAACTACTGAGAATAGACTGTTTAGGCAAAGAGTTGCGCCTCGAAGGCTCGCTGGCCGGCTGGCAACAACTCTTCTGGGACAATCAGCTGGTGTCGGTCAAGGAGGCCAGTGCCGAGAACCAAGGGCTGAGAAACCACGAGTTTGAGTTAAGCCGCCACGACCCGCAGCAAGAGACAGTGCAGAAGATCCCCCTCACCCTGGAGGTAGATCTCATCTGGCAACCCTTCACGCTCAACTATCGCCTGCTGAGCGAAGACGCCGTACTGAGCGAAGGCAGCCGCAACGCCAAGGATATCGAGCGCCAGACACCGGTCACCCCAGTTAAGGCACCACAGAAGCTGAGCCTGGTGGGCCTGGCCTCCTTAGGCTTTAAGCTGCTCAAGAGCGCCAAGGTGATCAAGGTGGTGCTGGCCGGTGCCAGCGTGGCCGCCTACTCCTGGCTCTTCTCCTTCCAGTTTGCCCTGGCGCTGATCGCCTGCCTCATGTTCCACGAGTACGGCCATATTCGCGCCATGAAATATTTCGGCATGAAGACCAAGGGGATCTACCTCATCCCCTTCATGGGAGGTCTTGCGCTCAGCGATGAGAAGATCAACACCCGCTGGCAGGATGTAGTGATCTCCATCATGGGGCCCACCTTCGGCCTCTTGATGTCGATAGCGGCCCTGGTCGCCTACTGGATCACGGACAACCCGCTGTTTGCCGGGCTTGCCGCCTTCAACGCCCTGCTGAACCTTTTCAACCTGCTGCCCATATTGCCGCTGGACGGCGGTCACATCCTAAAGAGCATCAGCTTCTCCATGAACAGCCTGATGGGGCTTGTCGCCTGTGTGGCCGGCGCCGCCATCGGCGTCTTCATCAGCTATAGCCTGGGGCTGGCGCTGCTGGGTTTCCTGCTGCTGATCGGTAGCCTGGAGATCGTCTTCGAGTGGAAGAGCCGTCACCAGAGCCATCTGCTGCCGCTGGACAGATACGGGCAGATCTTCTCTACCATCTGGTATCTGCTGACCGTCGGCGCCCTGGTCGCCATCATCTGGTACCTGGCCGATAGCGGCGATGACATGCTTGGGCTGCCGCTCAAGATACTTCAGAGCTAGGTCATCTAAGAAACTCCCCCTCTATCGCCTCGCCCTCTCTGAGGGCGGGGCTCCTCGAAGCAGCCCTCCTAAAAAAGCAGCCTTCCTCAAAAAACCGGCCCTTCTCCCTCAACAGACCCAGCCCAAACAAGGTGAACAAAAGGTAAATTTTTTCGCCAACTCATCGCCAAGCCGACAACAAAAATATTTATTCAAATAAAACAGATAAATAAACAACCAAAAACTAGCCGTTAATTGACCATTTTCAGTCAAAAAAACAGCAAATATAGGTATTTTCCGATCCCTGTCTAGGGACATTTGCGGATATTTTTAAAAGTTACAATAACGTTACAATCGATACATCATCAGAGGATGACCAAGAGCAAACAGATAAAATTTTATTTAAAAACAGATGGTTTTTTGAGGTGCAACATGATTAAGTCCATATCGACAGGTAGAACACAGCAGGGTAATTTCAGCCCGGTTGAAAAACAGATGTTCGGCGCTGCGTTACTGGCTGAACCCGGCACCTCAAGCCCATTCTCCGATGTACTCAGCATTGCCGAAAGTGGATGTTCAAGCAGTTTGCTGCAGCAACTCACCAGCGTCACCAAGCGTTTTCGCCACCTCAAGGCGGAGCAATATCTGCTGCGCCAACAGGACCAGTTTGACTCGCTGTTTGTGGTCAAGAAGGGCGCCCTCAAGAGCTATCGCCTGACCCCGGAAGGCGAGGAGATAGTGACTGGCTTCTATATGGAGGGCGACGTCATAGGCGCCGGCGGCCTGGGTAACCACAAACACTTCTACTCTGTGGTGGCGCTGGAATCTTCGAGCCTGTATGAGATCCCCTTCGCCAAGTTGCTGCAACAATCCGCCATGGAGCCGATAGTGCAGCAGCTGATGCTCAAGTTACTCAGCCAGGAGATGCAGGCGGATCAGAGCCTGAGACTGATCCAGCTCAAGCAGGTCAAGGCGGCGATCGCCTCGCTGATCCTCAACATCGCCAACCGCCTAACGGCGACCCAGATCACCCTGCCCATGAGCCGGGTGGATATCGCCAACCTGTTGGGGGTTGCCTCGGAGACCGTCTGCCGCGAGTTTACCCGCCTGCAGAAGCAGGGGCTGCTGTCGGTCAACCGTAAGCATATCGTGATCAACGATCTTCCCCAGCTGCAGCTGGCGGCGGGCGGAGATTGCTACTAGCAATCATTCATCAAAAACGAAGGCACCCATCTGGGTGCCATTTGGTGCTTCATTTTAGTTAATTTAAATTGCCTTTCGGGGCTAATTTAAAACGCCTTTCGGCGCTAATTTAAAGTTCCTTTCGCGGCTAATTAAAAGCACCTTTCGGCGCTAATTTAAAGCGTCTTTCGGGGCTAATTTAAAGTGCCTTTCGAGGCTAATTTAAAACGCCTTTCGGCGCTAATTTAAAGTGCCTTTCGGCACTAGGCCATAGATAGCTCTGACATCCTTGGCGGAGAAGATCCGCTCAGACATCACAAACTCATCGATGATCCCGGGGAAACGCGCCTGACCGAAGTTGGGATAGCCCCTGGGGATCCCGCCGATAAAGAAGTCATTCATGATAGAGCCTACCTTGCGATCCAGGGTATCGCTGGCATCCAGCTCACCGTCGATATAGAGGTTGGCCTGATGACCGTCGTGTACCAGGGCGATGTGGTACCAGCGATCGTTGCTGAGCACAGTGCGGGAGCGCACCGCTACCTCGGGGGAGAAGCCTGATGCGTCATAGATCAAAAGCTCAAGATGCCCCTGATTGATCCTTAACTTGTTGCTCTGCACATCGCCATACCAGCCACCGAGCAGAGGGTAGATATCCTGCTCGTTGATCGCTAAAGGTTTAATCCACATCCCCATGCTGATGCCGCCAAAATCGAAGGTGATCTCCCGCCCCCTGGCCCGTTTCATCTCATCGCTCTTGCAACAGATGTCGAACGCCACATAAGCCTGCTCATTGGCCTGCTCATTGGCAGAGAAGTCTATCCCCTGCCCCTTGATGCCGCGGACCCGCTTGCCGCCCACCAGAGTGCCTGTCCACACGGATCTGAAGGTATCGATAACTTCTTGATTTTGCTCCTCGAAAGACATCAAGGATGAGTGGCCATAGATATTGACCTCTACCACCTTGAGCAGAGGCTCCCCCTTACCGACCCCCGAATCCAGCGGCTCATGCTGCCACAGGGTGATGCCAATGAAGCCGATAAGGATCAGAGACAGGGCGCCGGCGAGTTTGATCAGAGGCGCATGCTTCATGATACCGGCCCCTGTTCGCTCTGCGGCTTATTTTCCGATTGTGATTCAGACTCAGCAGTGAGCTTCTCCCCCTGGGGCAGCAGCATGGTAAAGTCGCAGCCGCCAAACTCGTTGATACTAAAGAGCAATTCGCCGTTGTGGGCATCGATGATGGTCTTACAGATGGCCAGACCCATGCCCATCCCCTCCTGCTTAGTGGTAAAGAAGGGGGTAAAGATCTCCTTGGCCGCCTCGGCGTCTATACCGCAACCGCGATCGCGAATGCGTATGCTTACCTTATCGCCACACACCTCGACCCAGATCTCGATAATGCTCTCGGGTGGGCTGGCCTCCATGGCGTTACGCAGCAGGTTAAACAGCACCTGCTGTAGCTGCACCAGATCGCCGATAACCGTGAGCCGCTCGTCGGCGAGCCCTTGCACCAGGCTGACCTTATATTGCGACTCAAGTGTCTCCAGCAGATGGCTGGTGCTGGTCAGCAGCGCCTTGACCCCAATCTCGCTGCGACTGCTGGCCTGCTTGCTGATGAACTGACGTATAGTGCGGATCACCTCGCCGGCCCGCAGCGCCTGTTCGGTGATCTTCTCCAGCGCCTTGATCAGCGCCTCAGGCACACGCTCATCCCCCTTGTTACTGCGCAGTGCGGCCTGGGCATAGGTGGCGATGGCCGTCAGCGGCTGGTTGATCTCGTGGGCGATACTGCTGGCGATCTCCTCCATGCTGGTGACCCTGTCCATGTGGGCCAGCTGCTCACGGCTGCTGCGGCTGTCAAACTCCGCCTCCTCCCTAAGCCTTAGCTCCTGCGCCAGCCTGGTCTGCATCTCGTTGAGCGCCGTCACCACAGTATCTAACTCATCCACCTCACCTAGGCGCGCGGGCATTCTGTCCAGGGTCAGGGCCGGCGCGTGGCCGTTAAGGGTTAAGGTGTGGGCGTACTGGCTGATCTTATTCAGATGGCGGGTCACCAGGTACTGGAACAGCAGCAGGATAAAGGCGGCGATCAGAAAGGTCTTCACCGCGGTGGCGATCAGGATAAACCAGATCTTCTGTTTGAGGCGCTCATAGAGGGGATCTAGCCCTGCCACCAGATGCAGTGTGCCCAGCGGCTCCTTGGCGTCTACACTTTTTGTGGGATAGAGCAGGAACTTGGTATCTATCACCCTATCGGACATCACCTCGCCGGTGCGCTGTAACACACGGTCCCGGGCGATGATGCTGATGCGCTCGATATCCGGCAACTTGACCAGGCCGTCGATCAGCAGCTGTAGCTGAGCGGGATTATTCTGCTCCAGGTAGTGGGCGATGCCGTCGAGGTGGGAATTTTGCACCTGCTCGATCTGCTGCTCAATCTGGACCACCTCGTCTTGATATTCCACATAGAGCTGCAGCGCCGACGACAGGATAGTGATCAGCACACTGAATAAAATAATGTATAAGATTAACCGCTTAGCGGTTCTACCGGTAAATGCGCCCAAATTGAATTTGCTTATCATAATCTGTGATCACTTCCCATAGTGTCATATTGGGGCACACTTCTCCAGCATCGCCGCCAGCGCCCATTGGCCATAGGCACAGGGCCTCGCTCTTGCCACAAGGCTTAATCAAACTGCCCTAACTATCTCTTATCAGGCATCCTCTTTTTGCATGAGCTTATTCTTGTCGCGGGTTATCGCACTCGGGCTTAGATTCACCCGGTTTTAGCTTTTCATTCTTTGCCTGAGGTGTACTCTGATTTGTCTGCTCTGTGGGTTCCGCCTGGCAGGGAACGCTTTCTTGTCCTGGCTGGGCTTGTGCTTCTTTTCCGCTCTTGCTCTTATCGGCCTGCTCGTCAAGCTGTTGCTCGAACGGCAGCCTGTGGTTAGGCACGGTGCGATCCCCTTTTGACTTGTCGGCGGGCTTGTTGTCATTATTGGCGGGCACCATGTCGCTGACCGCTTGCGAGCTGCTCTGGGCCGCACTCTGCTGCACCTTAGGCTTGTTCTTGGCCTTCTCGGCATCGCTATTGGGTTCGCAGGCCATCGCGCCTCCTAGCAGGGGGAGTGTCAGTAAGATGATTGCCAGATTGTGATTACTCATTGTCTGTTACCTCTCTACAGGTAAAAAAGGTGCCCGAAGGCACCTTTTATCGTTTAACGATTCACTCTTCTGCGCCATCCGAAGGCGAGCAAGGCACCCAGCAGTAGCTGTAGACCCGCGCCCCCTTTCGACGAGCTGGTGTTATCGACAATGTTGACGTTGGCAATGCTGTTGTCTGAGACGGCAACTTGCTCATCATCGCTCGACAGGACCAGGCTGAAGGACTCAGTCGCCTCCTCCTTGTCGTCCGCGCTGATGGCAACCACTATCTCCTTGGCCGCAGCGTCTTGGTCGGCCCAGGTCAGCGTGCCTTCCGCCAGGGTGAAGTCTTCACCGGCAGTGGCAGTGCCATCGACGGCGCGGTAGTTAACGCTCACCTCACCATCAACACCACCGAAACGCTCAACCATCAGGGTCACGCTGCCATCGGCCTCGTTCACCTCATAGCTTGTGGCCTTAAAGCCCACGGCGCCCGGCACCTTGGCTTCTACCGTCAGTGACAACGGAATCGCCTGAGTACCATATGGAGTATCGCTTTGCAGCAACAGCTGTACCTGATGCACGCCTGGCTCCAGGTCGCTGGTATCGACATCGAAGGTCACCTCTTGCTCACCGGCCACATTCAGCTGACCGCTGGTGTGAGACACGTCAAGCCAGGTCACATCTTTATGGTCGCACACGCCGGTCTCGCCAGAGGAGACGGTGAACATCTTGCTGCCTTCGATATCGACCAGACGCAGGTTGCCGTCACAGTCGATATCCAGACCCGTCTGACCATAGTTGCTCATGCCAGGGACATCGAGCGCGCCGATCATGCGGAAGTCGTCATGGCTATCCACAGTGTAGATATCCAGCGCCTGATCCACCTTCTCAGAACCAGGATCTGCAGGACCATTGGTACTGATAAACAGGTGACCCGTAGCCGAGTTGTAGGCCAGACCCGCAGGTGCAATGCCGACGTCCTTGGTCAGATGTACTTCGCCATCTTCGTTGAAGTAACTAATGCTCATCTTGTTAGAGACACCAGCGATGAAGTCACCCGACACAGGATCATAGGCCAGACCAGAGATGCCACCCACGCCAGGACAGATTCGCTTACCTGTCACCATCAGCTTATTAGGATCGATCTCATGGATACAGTTGTCGGCAAACAGCGCCGCCTGCCACAACATGCCGGTGCGGCTGTTGAAGGCCAGATCGGTCACCAGAGCGTTTTCTGGTAGCATGGCGCTGAAGTCGATCACTTCACCTATCAGCTTACCCTCGGCGCTGTAGCGATACAGCTTGTTGTCGCCACCAAACAACTTAACGTTGTTAACCCAGAGGTCACCGGTGTTACGGTCGATAGTCGCGCTGTAAGGTACCGCCAGTCCCAGGCTGGACTTCTCGATAGACTCGCCAAAGCCAAGCTCAGCTTCCAGCACAGGGTTTTCCAGCTCGCCCTCAACGGTCGCGGCCAATTCACCCAGTCGGTAATTCACTCCTCGACTACCCACGTTCTTCACCGTCAGGCTCAGCTCGCTCTGCTTACCGCTACGCACGGTTGCCGCAAGCTCTGGCTTATCCACTTCCAGCATACCCGCCTTGAGGCTCAGGTGCTGTACGGCAATCTTGTTGTCGGTAACCGTCAGCTGGCTGTTGCTCACGCCATAGCCACTCTGAGTTGCCGAGATCACCTGATTACCAGCGCTTTCAAACAGTCGATATTGCCCTTCGGTGTTGGTTGCTACCTGAGTATCGCCTAGCCATACCTTGGCCTGTGCGATCGCCTCTTGGGTGTTGGCATCTGTGATGTTACCCACAGCCAGACCACCCTGCTCCATGGAGCAGCCCAGTCCAAACTCGACGTCGTCGATCTGCGCCCACCAGTCCCAGGCGAATTCGTTGGCATTATGGTAGCGCCAACGCAGACGGAAGTTGCTGCCGCCCACCAAGGCTTCGCCGATATCGACGTTAACCACAGTGCCTTGTTCGCTGGCATTGGCCGAGTGCAGGGTCTGCCACTCGCCGCCATCGACGCTGATGTCCATGTCCAGGGCCGAGTCGCCGGATGGGCGGAAGCCCTCCTTGAAACGCACCGTGGTGAAGCCGCCCAGCTCGGCGACCGACATGATAGGCGTTAACAGTGATGAGTCGTATGCCTTACGGCCGCCCTTATCACTGTCGATCGAGGCCGCAAGCCCCTGACCCGTGGTGTTGTTAGGACGTTCCCACTGCTCGTTGGTCTTCCAGACAATACCAGTACCCGCGGCATCGACCACTGTCCAGCCCTGAGGCGGGAAGTCTGGCGATTCGAAGTTCACCAGCGATGCGGTATTGGTATCTATTTTGCGATAACCCAGGGCGCTACAGACCTGCTTGTCTACCGCCAGGTTAAAGGCGAGACCACTCACGCCATCGCTGCCTGGCACCAGATCCATGGTCTCTGGCTGATAGCCAGGTGCACGGGCGGTGATCGCCACTGGCCAGCCTTCGTAGCCTACGACGCTGAAGCTGCCATCGATCGCATCGGTAGCAATAGGCGTAGTCGGGATCAGCTCACCGTTTTGGCTGATCGCACCGGGTACGCCCCAGCCATGACCGGAACCATCGCTGATCTTGCCCGAAATCGTTACCTGAGGCATCTCGGTCAAGACCACGTTGCGCTCAAGATCGGCATCCTTGGCCACAGAGACACTGCCCTGACTCGCCTTGGTATGGCCGTAGGCACGGGCCGACACCTGATAATCACCCACAGGTAGTTGCAGCTGATACTTACCTTCCTCATCGGCCACGGTGCTGTAAGGGCCGGCAACCACTTCGGCGTTCGCCAGTGGCAGGCCGGTGACACTGTCGGTCACCACACCGTGAAGCATTCCGGTAGGATCGGCCACACAGTTAGGGAAACTGAACTTGCCGATACGGGTAGCCCACATAGACTCGAAGTCATGGTCGGCGCCATATTCCTGGGTATACCAGAAGCTACAATCGTCCGTCGGATCGATTGTCATCATGCTGCGCTTACCATAGTGACCATCGAATGAGTTCACCTGGGCCGCCTCGGCGTCCACCAGCACCTGCTCAGCCAATGAGATCTGACCCAATGGATCGCCATTCAGGCGACCGGTATAGCGTACAGAAGGCAGCATCTCTTCACCCGAGATGGCAAAACCCATACCTATGTTGCCCGAGGCATCCATCGCCATACTCGCCAGCCAGCGGTGGTTAACATCAGGGGCATAGCTGCCCTGCTGGAAGATCTCGGCACCTGCACCCAGGTTGCGGATCTCATACCAACGTACGCCGAAGTGTTGCTCGCCCACGTCAACCGTATGGTTAACCACCAGGCTCTGGTGATCGCCAAACTGTCTGAAGGCGGCGCGGTACATCAGCTTATCCTGGTAGGCTTTCAGGGCGTTGTAAGAATCGCCGCCCCAGGAATCCTGCTCGATACAGGTATTGCCACAGGCCTCATTGATATCAAATGGCTCGGTCGCCAGCGCGGCAACCTGGCTGAACTGACTGTTCTGCGGGTTGTTCCAGTCGGCCTTGAAGGCCCATACCTGGATCTCATCCTGGGCGCTGCCATGGACCTTGTCGTCCTGCAGGCTGAGGAAGTAGTTAGGGGTACCGGCGGCAGGGGCGCGCTTACCGTCGAGATCCACCGGCAGCAGGTTAGCTGTCAGCGGCGCATCGAAATAGATAGAACGTGCGGGTACGCCGTAGAGCATCTTGTCACGCTCAAACACCACGGCGGCGGTGCCGGCTTTGCTGTTGTCGCTCTTGTTGTGTTGATTGGCCGACAGATAGTAACCGTCGCTCCATACGCCGAGCTGGGCACCGTTGTGCCACTTGTCGCCGTTTAATTCAAATTCATACAGATGCCAGTCGCCGGTAGGATCGCTGGTCTTAGAGACGGCGAAACACTGACGGCTCTCTTTACCAGAGACATAGGCATTTTGGGTCACGACCCAGCGGTCGGCGAGCTGATCGTAAAGCACGATAGGCTCACGCTCAGTGGTCGGGCTCTCCCAAGGTTTAGCGGGAGCCGGGTTGGCATTAGGGTCGCCACAGACACCGCCAAGACGCTTCCAGAACTCTGTCATCGGGGTGCGGTCAACCAGCAGGTTACCCTCTTTGTCCCACACGGCAAACGCCATGTTAACCACCTGAACATAGTGGTCGCGGCCGACATCGCCCGCCGCATCAGGCATTGGCGCCTCATCGAAACCGCTACGGGTCAGGCCATCGAAGTTCAGCTCGGGGGCCGGCATGGCGCCCGTGCCAGGCTCGGCTTGCACCGCGGTGTCACTGTACTGTTCCAGTGCCACGGCCGAGGCCAACTGCTCCTGGTATTGGGCTTCCATCAGCGCCTGGTTCGACGCCGAGATGCTAGGTTTGGCCAGCTTGGTCTGAGCTGTCGGTTGGAATTTTAGTTTATTACTCACCAGCATCTTGTTGGCGAGTTTCACCAAAGGTGTCGACGACGCTTGGTTCAATGACTCCCCGACGACCGGAGAGCTGGCTGCACAAGAAAAGGCGCTGACCGTCGCCAATAATCCCGCTAGCCCCACAGAGCTGCAGCCTTGCCATGTTGACTTTTTGATACCCATCAAAAGTCTCCTTATTATAGGTTTACCTTGGCTCACGTCGTCATTGGGCGCCCTAAGACACACTCTTATCTAAAGTCGCCGCTAAAGTTGACGTGATTTGCCGTTATTCGATGCTTGTGTGTATACCAGTGATACAAACTACCCGTTATTGCGCGCGGCCAACTGACAAAGATCAGTTGGGCTCAAAGATTGTGCGCTAACTGCGCCTTAAGCTGCTTGGCCTTGGCCAGTAACGCCTGCTGCTGAGCCTGATAGGCAGGCACGGCATCAACCAACGTGCTGCCCACGGTGAAGGCGGCGGCATACTTGGGCTGCTTGATACGCTCTTTCTTGTCCAGATACTTGTCGCTGCCATGCTTGAACTGCTCGAGACGCGGTGACAGCGCCGCCATGGCGTCCAGAGACTTATTGGTCGCCTGAATCACCTGGGCCAGTTTGGCCGGGTCTTGCTCGGCTTCGATGGCGACGTCCAGCTTGGCGTTGACCTCGCTCGCCTGCGCCAGATAGGCGTTCAGCTGCTCGGCGTAGGGATAGCTGCCCTGACTGAAATCCACCTCATTTAGCGGCGATAGGGGGTTAAGCACCGGCAGGTAGTTGTCGCGCTGCGCCTTGGTGAAATGGGCCGAGATGGCCATGAAATCCAGCATCAGCTGTGATTGATCTTGATTGAGTTGATGATAGGGATCGCTCGCCACCTCACGGGCATGAGCCAGATCGCGCCAGCCTACCGTTTGAGTTTCGGCCTGGGCGCCGCTCACCAGCAGGGCGACAGAGATGGTAAAAGCAGAGAGGAAACGTGACATATCGAATTCTCCAATGTGGATGCTAAAGGTAAAAAGCCAGCGCGAGGCTTCGCGCTGGCTTAATCACACTTATGAACGACGCGCTTGGCGACGGCTAAATAGTGAACCGACACCCAGTAGCAGAAGCAGGACTGGGCCTAAGCTACCGCCGCTGGACTTCTTGTCTTCCAGCTCAACCGTGGCAATGGTAGCCGAGTTCAGGGTCGCACCACCCGTAGGCTGTGACAGGGCGACGCTGAAGGACTCCATAGACTCCTCGACATCATCGCTTAGCAGCTTGATGCTGATGGTCTTGTCGGCCATATCCATGTCGTCCCACTTGATGACGCCCCAGGCGGCTTCGAAGTCTTCGCCCGCCTTGGCCGTTGCATCCAGAGTGCGGTACTCCAGAGTCAAGGCGTTGTCGCTGCCACCTTGACGTGAAACCGTCAGGGTCACGGTGCCATCGGCCTCGTTAGCCTCATAGTGAGTCACGGCAAAGCCAAGTACACCAGGGACACGTTCATTCACGGTCAGTTTCACCGGAATAGACTGCATCTTGTATGGGCTGTTGCTGTTGAGCAGCACCTGAACCTCATACTCGCCCGGCGCCATGTTGGCGGCGTCCACATCCAGGGTCACCTGCTGGTTACCCGCGACGCTCAGGTCACCGACGTTAGGGGTAAGCGACAACCAGTTCACATCCTGGAAGTCACACACGCCGGTCTCGCCAGAGTCAACCTCAAACAGCTGCTGCGCCTCGATATCCAGTGCCCACAGGTGGCCCTGACAGTCGATAGTCAGACCCGAGCCACCACCGTCGGCGCGGCCGTCGATAGCGTAACCGCCGATCACCTGGTAATCGTTAGCCACATCCAGGATGTAGATATCGATATCCATAGGCTTGAAGCTGTTGGTCGCCACAAACAGGTGCTGTGATGTTGGATTGAAGGCTAAGCCTGCGATAGGCAGACCCACATCGGTCGACTCAAGCAGAGTACCGTCGCTGCTAAAGCGATGGATCAGGCCGTCGATGAATGAACCCGAGAAGAACTGGTCGTTCACCGCGTCATAGGCCAAGCCACGCTGCGAGGTAGTCACATCAGGACAGAGACGCTTGCCAGTGGCCTGCTTCTCAACCGGATCCAGCTCGTAGATACAACGCTCACCGCCCACCATGATCTGCCACAACTTGCCGGTGCGGCTGTTGTAGGTCATACCGGCGTGGGCACCACGGGTAGTCATCAGCGGATGCAGATCGATCTTGTCTTCTGTCTTGGTACCATCTTGCTTGAAGCGATAGACCTTATCGTCACCACCAAACACACCCAGGTTGTTGATCCAGAGATCGCCCGTTGACTGGTCGAAGACCACGCCGTTAGAGGCCACCAGATCGACCGCCCAGCTCTGTACCACCTGGCTCTCTTCGAGATCCGCTTGTGGCAGAATGTAAGGCACGCGGATCTTACGTGTCGTCAGATCCCACAGGTTCTTAGGTCCAAACTTACGACCACCGATAGCCAGCTTAGGCCCTTCGACAGGCGCGGCCAGCGGCGCGTTGATCTCGCCTAGCTTGAAGGTCAGATCGTTGCTGCCCGAGTTTTGGATCTCAAAGGTTTCGCTCAGGTTGCGACCACTGGTCACCGCCAGCTCGATGGTTTCAGTTTCAGAGCTGAGACGACCCGCCTTGACGCTAAAGTCCTTGGCAGTCACGTCATCGGCAGTCACGCTGACATTTTCATTGATGTCAGCGTAGCCGGCCTGATGCAGGTTAATCTGCTGTTCACCCTCGGCCGAGAAGATCACATACTGACCCTGATGATCGCTCACCGCCTTGTTGCCCAGACCGTCGACGATCTCGACGTTAGCCACAGGCAGCTGAGTGTTGAAGTCGGTAATGGTACCGGCCACCAGGCCACCCTCTACCGAGCTACAACCGCGGGCGATAGAGATATCGTCCACCTGAGCCCAGTTATCCCACTGCTTGGTATCGCCATAGATGTGGTGATAGTGCCAACGCAGGCGGAACTCGGTCGCACCGGCCACTTCACCGGCCAGGTCGTAGTCCACCAGACGCTCACGAGTCGTATCTGGATAGCTCAGTAGCGTCTTCCAGGCACCACCATCGACACTGATATCCAGGTCAACCATAGAGCCGCCGAAGATGCCGCCGACGAAGTCCAACTTGAACTGCAGCGCGGTGCTATCTTCCAGGGCACTGACCTGAATGCTTGGCGAAACCAGGCTAGTGTCATACTTACCCCAGCCGTAACGGTCGTTATCTACTGCCGCCGACTTGCCGCTACCACCGGTAAAGTTAGGGCGATCCCAAGCGGTATTAGTACGCCACTCGATATCATCACCAGTTGCATCATTAACCACTGTCCAGCCCGCAGGTGGAAAGGTTTCGCCGTCGAAGTCTTCGACAATACCGTAGGCCTTGTAACCCGGAGCGCTACAGACGCTGTTGTTTACATCCAGCGCTAAGGTGACGCCGTTGGCGATCTGAGTATCGCTCGCCACGAAGTCTAATGACTTCTCGTTGTAGCCGTTCAGAGCCGTAGATGCGGTGATCTTATAGCCCCAGCCCTGATACACCTCGACGCTGAACTCGCCGGTTGCAGGGTCGTTCATCAACTCAAGGTTTGGTGCCAGTTCGCCAGCAAGGGCCAACTTGGCCGCCAATGGCCAGCCGTGACCACTGTTATCCACTACCTTACCGGTTAGGGTGACCAGAGGTAGCGGCGACAGTGAATCGCTCAGCGTCTGCTCGCTATCTTCGGCGATCGCGAGATCCGCGTGCTTGGCTTCTTGGTAGCCGTAGGCGCGAACGCTCACGTCATAGCTGCCGACAGGCATGGTCACTTCATAGTGGCCATTCTCGTCGGTAAAGGCAGTTACAGCGCCGGCTTTCACCATGGCGTTGGCCAGTGGCTTGCCTTCGACGCCGGTCACTGTGCCGACCAGGGTCCCCTGAGGACCCGTAGTACAGTTAGGGAACTTGAAGGAGCCGATGCGAGTCATCCAGTCGATGTCGCCGGCGTTCAAGTCGCCATAGTATTCCTGGGTATACCAGAAGGTACAATCGTCCACAGGATCCACGCTCATGGTGCTGTAGTCACCCCAGCGACCGTTGGCGCCGCGTTGTGAACTGCCACCGGCTACCAGCTCGTTTTCACCCTGTGGCATGGTATTTAGGGGATCCGATGCCAGACGGCCGGTATAACGTACCGACGGATAGGTGTTAGGGCCAGAGACTGTGTAACCCAGGGCGATGTTGCCCACGGCGTCCATGGCGACACTGCCCATCCAGCGGGTATCGCCGTCAGGCGCGTAGCTGCTCTGCTGGTGAACCGTCGGCGTGGTGCTTGGGTTGCGGATCTCGTACCAGCGTGGGCTCCAGCGATTGGTATCGGCGTCACCGGTAAACACTGTGTGGTTGAGCACCATGGCTTCGTGATCGCCAAAGTTACGATAGGCGAGACGGAACATGAGACGATAAGGAATACGGTCCAGATAGTCTTCGCTGCTCACGTCAGGCTGAGGAATACAGCCGCCCTTACAGCCACTGAACTCCATGCCGGTCACCGGCAACATGGCGATCTGCTCGAAGGTAGACTGCTCTGGGTTTTGCCAATCTGTCTTGAAGGCCCAGATATGCAGCTCATCGGTGGCAGGCCCCTGGCTGTCATCGATAGGTTGCACGAAGTAGTTTGGCGCGCCTTCGGGTGGCGGCGTCAGACCATCGAGGTCGGCCGGTAGCATACCGCCCAGCTCTGGTGCAGGATCGTCGAAGTAGACCATGCGGGCTGGTTCGCCGCGCAGCATCTTCTCACGCTCAAACACCACGGCGCCGGCGCCGCCCCACTGGTCTTCACGACCATCGAGGTAGAATTGGTTCACCGACATATAGTAACCGTCTGGCCACACACCGAAGTGCGGGTAGTCGTTCATCTTGATGTCGCTGATCTTAAAGTCATACAGGTGCCATTCACCAGTAGGATCCGGCGTCTTAGACACGGCGACACACTCGTGGTAGTCAGACTGGTTGATGGCGAACTGGCTCATCATCCAGCGATCCGCCAGGGGATCGTAGAGCACGATAGGGTCACCGTCGTTGTTTTGGGCACAGATGCCCCCCAGGCTCTTCCAAATCGCATTGGTCGGCGTTGGCGGGATCAGCTGATTGCCCTGCTTGTCCCAGATGGCGAAAGAGACGTTAACCATCTGCACATAGTGATTCGGGCCGACATCGCCTGTGGTATCGGGCGGGGCAACACGGTTGATATTGTCGATACCGTCGAAGCTCATCAGCGGCGATGGCATGCTGTCGCCGAGGAAGTCACGCTGCACGGGATCGGCTGCGTCCAGGGCCAAGACGCCCATCGTCTTACTGGATTTACTCAGGCCAGAGGCGCTCTTACCCATGCCACCAACGAAGGGAAGTTCGAAGTTTTGGATGATTTCGCTGGTCTTACGGGTGGTTTCACCGGACGCCGAATCCATCTTACCGCGCACAAGACGTGCCTTGGTATCTTTGCTCAAGTTGAGCGCAATATCGCGCAACGCAGGGATAGTGACGTTATTAACAGACTTACTAACCACAGGTGCTGACGCAGCAGCCTGGGCGTGATTCACCGCCATCAGGCTGACAAAGCCGAGACACAGGCTGTTGTATAATGTTGACTTTTTGAACATAGTCAAAAGCCTCCTAGTTATTTTATTACTACCAAAATTGCACCTTAAGTCCGTGTTACCCACTTAGCATCGATGCGAATTTTTGTCGTTTGAGTGTGGTTGGTTCGTATACACAAGCTGTTTCACACTACAGGCAGAAATAAATAACCAACTGACAAAGATCAGTTTGGCGAAAAAAAGCGCCGGCTCACTCGGCTCGGCATGCAGAAACGCCGTAGCCAGAGCCGATTGGCTCGAACTCGCGGCTGACCGAGCAGGCAAAAAATTGAGCTAGAAGATCGAGATAGAAGATTGAAACAGAAGAATGAAATGGAGATTGGGATTAAGAATTCGATGTAACGAAGACTGTCTTAGCTAGAAAGCCAAGACAGTTAGCGAATGAATGTGTGGTGAAACGGACGCCCTAGGTCAGGCGTCTGCAGACTTTATCAACGTGATGTCGTGCACCAGCTCGGCCAGGGAGTCACAGGCCATCTTCTCCATCACCCGGGCGCGGTGGATCTCCACGGTGCGCTGACTCAGCTCAAGCTCGATGGCGATAAGCTTATTGGATTTACCCATGACGATATTGTCGAGGATCTCCCGCTCACGCCCGGTAAGAGTCGCCAGGCGCTCTTTGATCTGACTCAGCTGCTGATGCACCAGACGCAGCTGCGCCTCCTGCTCCAGCGCCAGATTGATGCGATCCAGCAGCTCCTGATCGCGAAACGGTTTAGGGATGAAGTCGAAGGCGCCCTGACGCATCGCCTTGACCGCCATGGGCACATCGCCGTGGCCGCTGATGAAGATGATAGGTAGGGATACTTGACGCTCGTTTAACTTCTGCTGCAGCTCCATGCCGCTCATCTTGGGCATGCGCACGTCCAGCACCAGACAGCCGCTCATCTGCGGCGAATAGTCGTCGAGAAACTCCTGCGCCGAGCAGTACAGCTTGCAGGGCAGGCCGACGGACTCCATCAGGAAGGCCATCGCCTCGCGGATCGCCTCGTCGTTATCGACAATGTATACGGTTTGCTCTATTTGTTGCGCCATCGGCTCATAGGGTCTCGTTTTGTTATCTATCTAGGGTATTGCATCGAACTGGGTGAATTCAATCTAATTTTCCCGCTCATCCATCGCCCCGTTCCTCAGGCCCTTTTACTTACCTAGGAAAAATAGTTTTGGCCAACTGATCTTTGTCAGTTTGCCGGGCCAGCGCCTTGCTAAGGTATGCCCCTAAGCACACTGGAGTAAGCCGCATGTCTTTATCTTTGAACAGAATCACTTCATCGATACTCACATCGCTCCTCGTGTTGACCTCTTCATCGGGGTTGGCCGCGCAGTCGATTGAACGTATCACCATCAATGGCAACAGGAATGCCACTCAGAGTCCTGTTGTCACGACGGCGAACGTCAATACCCTTAATCCGGACGACAGCGATTCGACCCCGACTAACCTAGCACGTTTGTTGCATTCCGTTCCCGGAATTAGTTTTGTCGGCCAGGGAGGGCTTTTTCAAACCGTCGGACTCAGGGGGATGTCCCGTTGGCGAGTGCCAACCTTTATCGGTGACATTCCGCTCTACACAGAACGCCGGGCCGGAACGACAGCTTCATTTATACCGCCGCAATTTCTCGAGTCGGTCAATGTGATCAAGGGGCCCTCCTCCACATACTATGGCTCTGGCGCCCTAGGTGGTCTGGTGCAGCTCAACCCCAAGCACTCCCACAATGTGGCGGCCAGCCTGACCCTGACCGATGCCAAGTATGATCAGCAGACCCTGGAAGCCGGTAACGAGCAGTGGTCGGTGGCGCTGTCGAGACAACACGCCGGCAATAGCGAAGATGTGCAGGGCAACACCCTTTATGAGCATTTCGATCAGCAATCTGCGCTGATCGATCACCACTGGGCATTCGACAATGGCCTGGAGAGCGACACCTTCTACCTCTACAGCAATGGCGACGACATAGGTAAGTCCAGCAAGGACTATCCCAACAAGAAGATCGTCTCCTACCCAGACGAGCAGCACCACCTGCTGCAATGGCGCCTGACACGCCCCCACGACTGGAGCCTGAGCCTGTTCGCCCACGATCAAAGCCTGGAGACTGAGACCATACGCCCGGCAAAGCGGGTCAACACCGTCAGTAACGCGTCGCTGGATCTTGGTGGTCACTGGGTCAAGGAGTGGCAAGGCGGTGACTTCAATGGCCGCTGGGGCGCCGACTATATCGCCCGTCGCGGCGTTAAGGCCTCGGAGTTCGAGCGCTCGCTGAAAAATGACAGCACCAGCCTGCAGCAGAATATCGATGCCAGCCAGGATGAATACGCCCTGTTTGCCGACGCCAGCACTCAACTGGATAACTGGCAACTGGTGGCGGGCATGCGCGCGGCGCGTTATCAACAGTCCGGCGAGGGGGCAGAGGATCACTCAGATACCGCCGTCACCGGATTTATCGGCGCCGTCTATACCCGCGGCGAGCAGCAGGAGTGGAAGATTAACCTGGGCAACGCCTACCGCTTCCCTTCACTGACCGAACACTACTACAGCGGCAGCACGGGGCGCGGCACCATAGTGGCCAACAGCGACCTGGTGCCAGAAAAATCCACCACGGCCGAGCTGACCCTGACCGATGTCTATGGCGACTTCGCCTGGCAGCTGGCGGCCTACTACTCCCGCGTCAGCGACTATATCGAGCGCGTCAGCATCGCCGAGGAGACGCTCAGCTATCGCAACGTCGACAGCGGCAGCATCAAGGGGCTGGAATATCGCATCGACTGGCGCCCTAGCGAGCAGTTTACCCTAGGCAGCACGGGCCAGTGGATAGACGCCGTCAGCGACGAGGGTGATCGCCTGGCCGATGCCGGTCGCAACGAACTTGGCGTCAACATGGAATACAGATGGTCTGACTTTAGTTTCAGCACAGGCTATCGCTACCTGGCGCCGGTGAAGGAGCCCGCCTCCGGCGAGCTGACCCGCGATGCCGCCAACCTGGTCGAGGCTGCCATGCGCTATCAGATCACGCCGAACCTGTCGGCCAAGGTGTGGAGCGAAAACCTCACCAACGAGAGCTACTTCTATAGCAGCGACGAGTTGGCGACCCTGGCTCGGGGCAGACAATTTGGCATTACCCTGAGCTATCAATTTCAGTAAGCAGAGTTAACCCCTGAGGTCGGCGTCAAGAGACGGGCACCCACCTCTTTTAACCTTAGCTATACTCCCACAAAGCATGGATGCTTCTTTTTTTAGTCCTGGTTACTTCCCCCTCAGGACCCATCAGTTCCCCTCAGCACTAGAACATTGTCTAATCAGGCCTACGCCCCCTATTCCTTACGGTAAAGGCTGATTCACGCAAGGCGCAAAATAGTAAGATGGGGTGCCTACGGTGCGAGCATAGATTGTGGCGAGTGCAGAGGCTGCAAGCGGGGTAAAAAAAACTACAGAGCAATGGCGGCTGCCGAGATTTCAAAAAAGGACAAATTTCAGACATAAAAAAACCTGCTATTAAGCAGGTTCTTATCTCTTCTAGAGAGGATTTGCATCAACAAGTTGGTACAGATGGCGAGACTTGAACTCGCACGGCCGTTAAGCCACTAGCACCTGAAGCTAGCGTGTCTACCAATTCCACCACATCTGCATCTTGTCTGTCTGATCTTACCGCTATTCTCTCTAGGAGAGCAACTGATAATGGTACCGAAGGACGGACTTGAACCGTCACTCCCGAAGGAAACGGATTTTGAATCCGTCGTGTCTACCAATTCCACCACTCCGGCTCATCAATCAGACCTTACTCTCTGTCTCGAGTAAGTGAACGGAATTATACCTTTGCTTTTACTAATGGCAAGCCTTTTGCGACACCTTTATTACCGACTGCCGATTTTTCATCCTAAGCGGTTAAAACTCATCACAATCGCCCTGTTCGCAGGGGATAAATTTGCCACCAGGCTCACAAAATTCAGCAAAACGATGATGGGGCGCTATCAAATTGACAGCATTCATTGATCGAGATCAGCATTTCTCATATCCATTCGCGCTAATTTAGCTTCAGACAACGATATAAACAGCTGCGAAAGAGGATTTCTCACATGGCATTTTGGTTAGATTTAATGTTTGGTAACCCCATTGGCCTGCTATCTATGATAGTGATCTTCACCACCATTGGCATAATGTCATACATCATGTGGTTGTTTATCTCGAAGTCGAAACCAGAATAGATAGGACTTAGAAGTCCAGAAAATCATATTTCTAATGCAAATGGGGGCTTATGCCCCCACTTTTTTATCTAGCGCTCGGTGTTTTCACACCAAACTTCCTACACAGTTCTTACCAAATCCCCAAAACGAGATTAGGCGGCGTGCTTGCGGCTCGGCACCACACTGTGAATAAAGTGGGGTCTGGCCTTGATCAGCAGCTGTAGCTGCTCTTGATTAGGCTCGCCCTGTGGCAGACGCAACACCTGGCGGTTTAGATGGGATCTCGCCTCCATGGCGATCTTAAAGTCTGCCGTCGGCCCGTGTATGGCGTACTGCTGCTTGTTGCCCAGATACTGCAAGATGTTGGCCTGCAGCAGGCTCTGCACCGCGGCCTCATTTTCCGGCAGGGTCAGTACCGTCTCCCCTTGCAGGAAGAATTCCCGCAGCAGGGCGCGCTCAGTGGGATCCAGCAGCCTCACCTTCTTCTCAATCGTCTCCTTGGTGCGCTTGCCCTTGAGGTGCTTGATCGCCTCGTCGAGAAAATAGTTGGTCACCTGGGTCAGCAGATAGGCGGCACCGACAATCAGCCCTAGGCCGATGAAGTGGGCATATTGGTTGACCAGCAGCTCTAACCTCAGGGCCTGCATCAAGGAGGTGGGTGCAAAGAGTAAGGCGGCGCTGATCAGGGTCAGCCACAACATCAAATTAAAGATCACTTGCTTGGGACTCGTCTGTTTAAACAGCATCAGATTTACTTTTTCCATCTTGATACCTAGTGTCAAAAAACCTGCAGTAAGCAGAGTAACTGCAAGTAAAATGCCAACACGCAGCGCCACATAAAGACTTTACAAACATCATCTTGGCGACATTTTTATCCCTTTGCACGAGCAGAAGATAATAATCAGGCTATGCTTAAAGCTATGTGATCTGGACACTGCACCAAGCGTCAATCGTCGGCCGTTCTTATGGTGCTTAGGATAAGCGAACCCATAAATGGCAAACCACACAGCGCAGCTACTCAAGAGTCCCATCGGCAGAAAGCTCACCCTGTCGATCATCCTCTTTAGTTCCTTGATCACCCTGCTCACCACTGGCTTTCAGCTGATCAACGACTATCGTAGCGACGTCAACCGTATCACCCGCCAATTCGACAGCATAGAGAAGGTCAATCTCGACGTGCTAGCGGCCAGCATCTGGGTGATCGACGAGCGGCTGATCAACACCCAGATAGATGGCCTGATCCAGCTGCCGGACATCACCTATATAGAGATAGACGACGACAGCGGTCAACACTGGCAGGCGGGCACGGCCACGCCGGAGAACACCATAGAGCGCAGCTTTAAGTTGGTCTACAGCTCGGGCAACGAGAATATCGACGTGGGTACCCTGCTGGTGCAGGCAGACCTTAGGGTGGTGTATGAGAAACTGCTGGACCGCGCCATCGTCATACTGCTCTCCAACGCCATCAAGACCTTCATCGTCGCCGGCTTCATCCTCTTCCTGGTCTGGTATCTGGTAACCCGCCACCTGCATAAGCTCAGCGACTACAGCCAAAACATCAACCTGGAAGGCGAGTTCGAGCCCCTGGTGTTCGTCAAGGACAGTCATAAGAATGACGAGTTCTGGCTGGTTGCCGAGGCGATAAATAAGATGCAGCAGCAACTCAGGCGCTCCTTCGACGACATCAAGGCCTCCAAGCTTGAGCTACAGGAAGCCCTGGCGGATCGCGAGCGTCTGCTGGAACTGGAACGTAGCTACAAGGATGAGCTGGCCCGCCAGGTGAAGGAACGCACCCAGGAGCTGGAGCAGTCCCTCTTGGTGCTCAAGCGGGCACAGCAGGTATTGGTCGAGCAGGAGAAGATGGCGGCCCTCGGCGGCCTGGTCTCTGGCGTGGCCCACGAGATCAACACCCCCATAGGCATCTGTCTCACCGCCGCCAGCACTCAGCTGATCCATATCGAAGAGCTGATCAAGCTGATCCACAGCGAGAACGCGACCCTGGAGGAGATCAACGCCATCCTGGAAGAGTACCAGCAGAGCTGTGAGCTGATCATCAGCAACATCACCCGTGCCAGCAGCCTGATCCAAAAGTTCAAGACCATAGCGGCCGAGCAGAGCCTGGAGGATAAGCGCAGCATCAATCTCAAACAGGGGCTCGAAGAGCACCACGAGTCGATGCGCTTCATCTACGGCGACAAGCTGGCCGAGGTGGAATATCGGGTCGATCCCGACCTCAACATACTCACCAACCTGAGCCTGTTTAAGCAGATAGTCACTAACCTCTTCTCCAACGCCTATGCCCACGGCTTCAAGGGCCGCAGCCAAGGAAAGATCAGGATAGATGCCGAGGTGGATGCGGGAATGCTCAAGATCTGTATTCAGGACGATGGACCGGGGATCGACAGCGAGGCCATCGGCCATATCTTCGAGCCCTTCTATACCACCACGCGCTCAGAGGGCGGCACCGGCCTGGGCCTCTCCGCCGCCTTCAACGCCGTCACCCTGCTCCAGGGCAATATTCGCTATCGCGACGACGGCGAGCTGGGCGGGGCCTGTTTCGAGGTGAGCTTCCCGGTGGAGGTACTGGACAATCAGGCCGTCGAGCTCAACCTCTCCAACCCATCAGGCTTTTAAGCGCTAATCAAGCTTTCAGCTGCTTGGCCGTCAGGTGGCAGATCTCCATGATCACCTCGGTCGCCTTCACCATAGATTCCAGACAGATAAATTCATGCTTGCCATGGAAGTTATGGCCACCGGTAAACAGATTAGGACAAGGCAGCCCCATATAGGAGAGACGACTGCCATCGGTGCCGCCGCGGATAGGTTTGATCTTGGGAGTGATGCCAAGGTCAGTCATCGCCTGCTTGGCGATCTCGACGATATGGGGATGGGGGATCAGCTGATCGCGCATGTTGTAGTAGCTGTCTGTGATGCTGACGCTTAATGAGCCCTGCTGCAGCTGGGCATCGCAGGCCTCTACCCGCTCGGTGAGCCAACGCTTGCGCTGCTCAAACTGGTCCAGATCAAAGTCGCGGATCAGATAGGTGAGCTGCGCCTCTTCGGTCACCCCCTTCATCTCAATCAGATGGAAGAAGCCGGCGTAGTCCAGACTGTTCTCCGGGGTATCGCCGAGAGGCATCTTGGCATGAAAGCGCGCCGCCATGGTCTGGGCGTTGACCATGACGCCATAGGCCGAGCCCGGATGGCAGTTGTTGCCCTTGGCGGTCACCACGGCCGTGGCGCCGTTGAAGTTTTCGAACTCCAGCCCGCCTAGCTCGCCGCCATCTACCGTGTAGGCCCACTCGGCCTTGAAGGCGTCGAAATCAAACTTATCGGCGCCGCGCCCTATCTCTTCATCCGGCGTGAAACAGAGATAGATATCGCCATGGCGACTGTCGGGATCTTGAAGAAGAGTCGATAGCGCTGTGATGATCTCGGCGATCCCCGCTTTGTCGTCGGCGCCCAGCAGGCTGCTGCCATCTGTGGTGATCAGCGTCTGCCCCAGGTAGTGATCTAACTCGGGAAACTCCTCGGGAGAGAGTCTATACTGCGCGCCGAGGGGGATATCGCCGCCATCATAGTTCTCGATCAGCTGAGGACGAACATTGGCGCCGCTAAAGTCGGGCGCCGTGTCCAGGTGGGCGATAAAGCCGATGGGCGGAACCCCTTCAACTGTCGCTGGCACCAGGGCCGTCAGATAGCCAGCAGAGGAAAGCGCCACCTGGCTGAAGCCTAACTTGATCAGCTCCTCTCTGAGTTGATCCGCCAGCGCCATCTGTCCCTGGGTACTGGGACAGCAGCTTTGACGTCCGTCAGACTGAGTATCAAATTGCACATAGCGTAAGAATCGATTTAACAGGGCCTGTTTCATAATCAATCACCAGCAAAAAATGTCGACTGAGTCTAACAAGTGACCAAAGGGTGACTTTAGACTTAAATCAAGTTTTTGGTGATTTACGCCTCAGGCCAGCAGGCGATATCGGCTATGCCTTGGCGGCAAGCTTGGTCAGCACCCGGCTCACGGCGGTAAAGCCGAAGCTACCTGTCACCACTGTGACAGCGCCGAAGCCCGAAGCACAGTCCATGCGCATGCTGCCCTCGGCCGTGGCCTTGACGTTGCAGACGCTGCCATCGGCCTGGGGATAGACCAGCTGCTCGGTGGAGAACACCGCCTCTATGCTGAAGCGGCGCTGCACATTCTTAGAGAAGTTGTATTCGCGGCGCAGCAGGTTACGCACCTTGGCCAGCAGAGGATCTTGGTAAGTCTTGGCGAGATCCGCCACCTGGATCTGAGTGGGATCTGTCTGGCCGCCGGCGCCGCCTACCGTCACTATCGGCAGCTTCTGGCGCTTACAGTGGGCGATCAGCGCCGCCTTAGGTTTGACCGCATCGATACAGTCGACCACATAGTCCAAGCTACCGCCCTGCTTGCGACCGGTAAAATAGTCATTCAGGTTATCTGTGGTGATGAAATCTTCCACCTGATTGACCCGGCACTCGGGGTTGATCTGCATGATACGCTCGGCCATCACGGCCACCTTAGACTCGCCTATCGTCTCCTTGAGGGCGTGCAGCTGGCGATTGGTGTTGGTGACACAGATATCGTCGAGATCGATTAGGGTGATCTCGCCTATGCCGCTACGGGCCAGTGCCTCGGCTACCCAGGTACCTACCCCGCCTATGCCGACCACAGCCACATGGGACTGCGCAAATCGGGTCAGTGCCTTGGCGCCATATAGGCGACCAATGCCGGCAAAGCGATTGAGATAGGCGTCAGAGAGTTCAGGTTGGCTCAAGGTGGGCTCCGGTAAGATAACTAAAAACCCGCCGATTTTACCGCAATCCTAGGTAAAATCCCAAAAAGAAAAACGGTGACAAGTGTTAAGCCTATGGGGCGATTGCAGCAGCTTGGCAAGCAGAGGGTGACACAGGGTAAATAGCAAATTAACCCACTGTTTTTAAATGTAAAATAACATGATAAAACTCACGTAAAACCAATGATTTGCGACACGGATCACATCTCAACATTGCACTTCTGGGCACACTGACGCCGCGACACAGCATAAGCGGCCAAGAAAGCTCCCTCTGGGCCCATGACTCTCGTTAGCTAAAAAAATCAAAGGCCCTCTTTGAGATGGCCATAATCGCTACAGGAAGATGACAATGAAAAAATCTGTTCTATCGGCAAGCATTTTCGCCACCCTCGCAGCCACCTCATTCACCGCGCTCGCCGACGGTCCTCAGTTCTATGGCCGTGCCGATCTTGCCTTCACTCACTCGGATAATGGTATCGCCACCCAAAACCAGAAAGATGGCACCATCATAGAGAACAACTTCTCTTGGTTAGGGGTGAAGGGCAGCGAAAAAGTCGCCGACGGCCTGGAAGTGATCTACCAGATGGAGTTTGGTGTCAGCAACTATGACAACTCAGGCAACACCTTTGCCGCACGTAACACCTACCTGGGCCTAAGAAGCGTTATAGGTACCGCCCTGGTGGGTCGTAACGACACCGTATTTAAGGCATCCGAAGGTGGCTTCGACCTCTTCGGTAACACCAACTCAGATATCGACCTGCTGGCCGCCGGTCAGTCGCGTACCGCTGACGGTATCACCTACTACTCGCCTAAGATCGCCGATCTCATCACATTAAATGCCACCTACCTGATGGAAGATAACTATGTGACCTATGACGGCAACGAGCGTGTGGCGCCAGATAACATGTATGCCCTCAGCGCCACCTTAGGTGATAAGGCGCTCAAGGCCCAAAACTACTATGTTGCCGCGGCCTACAACGACAACATCGACGACGTAAAAGCCTATCGCGGTGTGGCACAGGTTAAATTTGGCCAGGTGATTCTGGGCGCCCTGTATCAGAACAGTGAACATGTGGACAGCAAGTACGCCAACCTAGAAGGCGATACCTACTTTATCAATGCCGCCTATGTGATGGGCAACCTGAAGCTTAAGGCGATGTACGGTAAGGACGATTCGGGTCTGGGCAAGTATGTGAAGCGTTATGTGGGTGGTAGCGATGGCGCGGGCATGGAAACCGTGTCTGACGTAGATCTACAACAGTTCAGCATAGGTGCCGACTACCGTATCAGTAAGAGCACACTGTTTTATGGTCACTACACTAAATATGATGGCGACCTGAAACTGGCTGGCATGAAACAAGATCTGGGTGATGACATAGTCACCATAGGTATGCGCTTCGACTTCTAAATTGTTCCCAGCTTAAATAAAGGCGGCCAAGAGCCGTCTTTTTGCTTTTCTTCTAGCCGCTTTACTCGCAGCGTGGCTTTATCTGCGCAGCCACAGCTTGCTTCCCTTTTCGTCCCTTTCAGCTAAATAACAGGCAATAACTGTGCGTAAGCGCACACTTTTTAAACATATTTATGCTTTCTCAAGCAAAACGCCTACAATTTTAGCAACTTCTTAATAAGTTACAGTTTGTTTACATCAACAGCAGAGCACATACCCCTTTGGGAGTAGGCGTAATACGTTAAATTTACAAGGATTGGCTGTTTTTTAAACGGATGAGACAGATCTGTCACAAATTCCTCGTAAAGCTAACCTTGATAAGCAGAAATTTGATCTGCGCCACACTCTTGCTGCCATAAAACTGTAAACTTCTGGCCAACTTTGTTACGAGAACGGACCCTCGGAGCAAATTATGGAAACTATGTTAATAACCATTAAAAAATGGAAAAGAACTCAGTTCTTGGGAGCACAATACATGAAAAAATCTCTAATCTCTGCATCAGTAGCATCTGTTATTGCACTGACCTCATTCGGCGCGCTAGCCGATGGCCCTAACTTCTACGGTCGTTTAGACCTAACCCTAACTAACTCTGACAAGGGTTCAACTACTCAAGAAGGTAAAGATGGTACTATTCTTGAGAACAACTTCTCACACCTAGGTGTGAAAGGTTCTGAAAAGATTTCTGACGGTATCGATGTTATCTACCAAATGGAATTCCAAGTTGAGAATACTTCTTCTAAAGGTGACGTATTCAAGGCTCGTAACACATTCCTAGGTCTTAAGAGCGCAGCCGGTACCCTGCTTGTTGGTCGTAACGACACAGTATTCAAGCAATCTGAAGGTGGCATCGACCTATTCGGTAACTCAAACGCCGATATCGACCGTCTGGTAGGCGCGCAAACTCGTAGCGCTGACGGTATCTGGTACTACTCTCCAAAGATCGCTGACCTGATCACTCTGAACGCGACTTACCTGATGACTGACAACAACCAGGCTGGCGTTGAAAATGCTGATGACCAGTACGCTCTAAGCGCGACTCTGGGTGACAAGAAGTTCAAGGCACAAAACTACTATGTTGCAGTAGCTTACAACAAAGGCATCTCTGGTATCGACGCATACCGTGGTGTTGCTCAAGTTAAGCTAGGCGACTTCAAAGTTGGCGGTCTATTCCAAAACTCTGAAAGCGTTAAAGACGGTTCTACAGACAACAACACTTACTTCGTGAACGTTGCCTACAACCTGAACGGCGTTAACCTGAAAGCCGAGTACGGTAAAGACGAAGCTGGTTTCGGTAAGTACTACAAAAACATCTCTGGTGTAGCTGGTACTGACATCAACGTGACTAACATCACTGTGGGTGCTGACTACCGCGTAGCTAAATCAACTCTGATCTACGGTCACTATGCAATGTACGAAGGCGACCACAAAGTTGCTGGCATGAAAGTTGACCTAGAAGACGATAACATCTTCACCGTTGGTGTTCGTTACGACTTCTAATTCGATGAGCCTCAGGCTCTGATGAAAAAGGCGACCCTAGGTCGCCTTTTTACTTTCTAACGCTTAATTTTTTTAGCTTAGGTTTCTGTAGCTTAAGTTTCTGTAGCTTAAAGCCTCACCAGACGATAGACAGACTCGGTCAGCCAGGGCACCTGCTTCTTCACGAACCTTGGATTCTCGGCCAGCACATCCTGGGTGCTAAGGCACTCGATCTCGAAATAGGGGCTCATATGCTCCTGAATCCAGGCATCGGATACCGCAAATGGCGGGCCGTTTAGCGCTTCCTGGGGATAGTCTAAGGTGATCAGCAAGCCTATGCTCTTAGGCGGCAATAAACCGGCCAGGCACTCCACATACTGCTGGCGCATCTCAGGCGGCCAGGCGATCAGCGCCGCCCTGTCATAGAAGCCGCTCACCGCCTCGAGAGGTTCCTTCGGCAATCGGAACAGATCCCCCTGGTAGATGCTCACCTGCTCGGTGCGGTAACACTCATGCTCGCCGCTCGATTGTCGCTCGACCGGCAGCTCGTTGTCGCTGAAGAACTGCTCCACCGCGCTCTGATTCAGCTCACAGCCGATCACCTCCAGCCCCTGCTCGGCCAGATAACAGAGATCTAAGGTTTTACCACACAAGGGAACGAAGACCTGGCTGCCGGCAGCTAACTCGAGCTGCGGCCAATAGTCGATAAGAAGGGCGTTGACCTCGTCGAGATGAAAACCTATCTGCTGTGAGGCCCATTTGTCGTGCCAAAAACTGGGTTGCATCGTTAGCTCCGCATAAGCAAGTGTCTCATTATGCAGGCTACTCTAATCTCTCGTCGGCCAAGATGCCAGCTTACCGATTATTTCGGCAAGCTTTTCTCTTGGTCGTTATTGAATATCCAGGACTTTTTGTACCCGTCTGAGCCAGACACAGTTTTCACATTCGCAGTTACGGCGCGACAGGTGATGGGGGGTGAGGCTAGAATCGATAAAATCAACCGCGATCAGCAGCTGCTGTTTCAGCTCGGCAACCGACTTGCGTTCGACGGCCACCAGCTCATCGTTATGGTTCATCCAGACGCACTCCATCCCTTGATAGCAATGGATGCACTGGGGGTCTGTGCTATTGAAAAAACCCGCGTGAGGACAAAACTTTAGCTCCATCGACTGCACGATGCGCTTCCTCGGATATTCTAATAATTCAATCAATAGGGCTTTGTTTAGTTCCGTCATTTCGCCCTCCTCACTCATCAAAGTCGCTCAAAAATGAAGCTTAGTTTTATATTAGCTTCAGGTTACCTGTATGTGTATGTAACAGAATTGATATAGGTCAACATCTCATACGAAAATATCGGTTAGGCATCGCACTGCTGAAAAATCTAGCTATTGTGCCTGGCCGCCGCTTCTTGCTATAAAAACATATCGATATTCAGTGAAATGACCCATGCCCAACAGCCAAGCCCCCAGCCCTGAGCTACAACACTTTTATATCTCCGAAGAGCAGTCTATCTATCTGCTCAAGGCCGATGACGCCCGTAAACACAGGGCGTGGATTAGGCTCTGTAAACAGCAGCTGAGCAAGCTGGGCTACTCAGATATCGAACTAGTGGGCAAGGGCGCCTACGGTTTCGTGTTCGCCGGCATCAATGGCCACGGCCAGGCGCACGTATTCAAGTTCTCCCGTATCACCCTGCCCCAGCAGATCCAGGACAGGCTGGAGGAGGAGGCCTATATGCTCTCCCAGGTGATCCACCCTAATGTGCCGCCGGTGATCAAGTTTGAGCATGTGGGCAAGCAGGGGATCCTGGTGATGGCCAGGGCGCCGGGGGAAGATCTCGACAAGCTCTGCCTCAGGCATGGCGCCCTGCCGGCGCGCATCATAGTCAGTATCGCCCGCCAGCTGGCGCAGATCCTCAACTATCTGCACAACGGCCGCCCTCTGGTACACGGCGACATCAAGCCCTCTAACCTGGTGTACGACATGGAGCGGGATCATCTCTCGCTGATCGACTGGGGCTCGGCGGTATTTGCCCAGCGCGATGGCGAGGGCAATCCGGTCAACGGCAACGTAATGGATCTGCTCTCCAGCGATCAGCAACACACCAACGCCCGCATGGGGGATGTCTATTTCATCGGCGAGGAGCAGCTTAGCGGCGCCCTCTCCAGCCCCAGGTTCGACGAGCAAGGGGTGGCGGCGACTCTCTACGCCCTGGCCTCGGGTCAGGCCAGCCGATTCGGCAGCAAGGTGATCCCCGCCAGCAGCATAGGCCTGCCCATAGAGCTGGCCCGTACATTAGACGGCATGCTCAGCGAGGATCCCGCCACCCGTAACCGAGCCGGGGATTACTTTCTCAAGAGCATGGCCCATAGCCATCGTCTGCATCTGCCGGATCTACCCATGGCGCCACTGCAGCCTGAGATCCCGGTATGGACGCTCAAGCAGGCCAAAGATGTTGAGACTGTCACCTACAGCTCACGTAAATCCTTCCTGCGGGAGCACAACGAAGATGAGCCGATAGAGAAGATGGACGATCTCCAGCTGGAAAAATACTACCGCAACTTCATGGCGGGCATGGGAGACACAGAGAAGGGCTTTATCGCCGCGGTCAGCCGGGTGGGCCAATATTCGCTGGTTGGCGGCCTGGCGATCCACTGGCAGGAGTCCGGGGTGTTTATCGACTCTAACCTGGCCACCTATAACGCCGAGGAGAAGGCGGCGCTCATCCTGGCGGTGAACAACATGGTGACCCTGGCGCGGGGCATCCGCCGTATCGGGGTGTTTAAGGCCTGCTTCTTCAACGCCCGCGACACACTGCATCTGGAACGCGACGACACCAGCCAGCCCTTCAAACCAAGCCCAGATCAGCAGCTGCCCTTCGAGGTGGGCGATGTACCTTCGCTGGAGGATAAATCCAGGCTGCACTCCTACTTCGAGGATGGCCGCGACCCGGATGAAAACCTGGAGCTGCCCAAGGAGATCATGACTGAGCTTGGCTGGATCAACCAGATCCATCACACCGGCTGCATCATCTTCGAGGTGTTACCTAACCATATGAAGATCCACAGTTATCTGCGTCTGTTGAATCCCCGTAAACAGGCGGCCTTCAGGGCGAGCCTGGACAGGATCCTCAGCCATGTGGATAAGATTCAGGGGAAAGGGGTATCGGGCTTCATGAAACTGCCCTACAAGAACACCCGCCGTTTTCAACATATCGACAGGAAGGCGGACCACTTCTATCCCAGAAATCCCAAGGAAGTAATGGCCCAACTGGAAGAGTAATCGCTAAGCCGATTTACTTCGGCTCGCGCTTGTCCTCGTCGCTCGCCTTATCGCCCTCAGGCTTGTCGCCTAACTGACGCTCTTCATCCAGCTTATCGGAAGGATCTGGCTTGCGCTCATAGTCGCCATCGAAGGTGTTGCCCTGCTCATCGAAGGGAGAGCGATCAAAAGGCGAACGGTTTGCATCGAAGGGGCCCTGCCTAGACTGGCCGTGACCAAATTGGCCGTTCCCAAACTGGCCATGAAAGCCCCCCTGTTGACTCACCTTGACCTGCATCCGCTTGTAGAGGAAGGCGGCGATGGGCGCGCGGGTGAGCGGAGTCAACAGCAAGAGACCGATAAAGTCGGTCACAAAACCTGGGATCAGCAGCAGTAGACCGGCCATGGCCAGCATCATCCCTTCGACGATCTCCTGACCCGGCGCCTCGCCCCGAGCCAGCTTCTGCTGCACCTGCATCAGGGTGTGTATCCCCTGGCTGCGCACCAGAGAGACCCCCACCACGGCGGTGAAGATCACCAGGCCCACGGTAGTCCAGCTACCTAAGGTTTCGCCAACGCGGATCAGCACATTGAGCTCAATAACGGGAATGAGAACAAAGATAATCAATAGGATGAAAAACACGCTGACCTCACAAACTGACGAAATTTCTAATTGATTGAAAACTAAATGGGGGCGAACGGGTCTACTTTCAAGTCGGACGGCTTTTTAGCGAATTTATCCCAGTGACAAACTTGGGATAAGCTCACTATTTTAGCAATAGCTTAATGCAAGTCGCCGACAAAACACGTAAAGTAGCTAACGCTCACGATACCCTTGTGAGCCAGTATAACCCGGTTACCTTAACACCCAATTAATGACCATACAGGGTAATAGCAACAGATGCAGGAAAAATGTCTACTCGTCACCACCAGCTGCCCGAACAATGAAACGGCCAGCACCCTGGCCCGCGCACTAGTGGAAGCCAAGCTGGCGGCCTGTATTCAGATCTCCGCCCCCGTCACCTCACTCTACACCTGGGAGGGTGAAGTGTGTCAGGAGACAGAGGTATGCCTGCAGATAAAATGTCTCGCCCGTCATTACGACAAGTTGGAGCAACGCCTCTTGTCGCTGCACCCCTACCAAGTTCCCGAGCTGATCGCCACAGAGATCCACACAGGTTCGGCGGCTTACTTAGCATGGATAAAAGAAACCTCACTATCATGAAGAAAATACTGTTCCTCTTCCTCTCGACCCTGCTGTTGATCGCCCCCGGGGCGCAAAGTGAAAGCCTGTTCAGCAACAGTAAGTTTGATTTTCTTAAAGATGAACCTCAGCTGATGCCTGTGGATCAGGCCTTCGTCTTCGATGCCCAACAAGAGGGCAACCTGGTCAAGATCAGCTGGGTGATCGCCGACGGTTACTACCTGTATCGCGACAAGCTCAAGTTCGCCGCCGACGGCGCGACCCTGGGTGAGATCCAGCTACCTAAGGGCAAGGCTCACAACGATGAGTATTTCGGCGAGCAGGAGGTCTACTACTCTTACGTCGAGGTGCCTGTGGCTCTCAAGGAAGCCACGGCCGAGGCCAACATCAGCGTGACCTTCATGGGCTGCGCCGAGGGTAAGCTCTGCTTCCCGCCCACCACACGTAGCGCGTCCCTGACTCAGGTCGCCGCCAATGCAGGTCTGCTGCCAGAGGCGATGAAAGCGACACCAGTTGCGACTGAAACTGCAGGAAGCCAGACGCCTATCACCCAACAGGATTCTCTCAGCCAGATGCTATCTGGCGACAACCTGCTGTGGACCCTGGTTATCTTCTTCGGCCTGGGCATAGGCCTGGCGCTGACTCCCTGCGTCTTCCCCATGTACCCGATCCTGTCTGGCATTATCGTCGGCCAGGGCGAGAAGCTCTCTACCGGCAAGGCCTTCAGCCTCTCCATGGTCTATGTACAGGGAATGGCGATCACCTATTCGCTGCTGGGGCTTATCGTCGCCTCCGCGGGCATGAAATATCAGGCCGCATTGCAACACCCTGCCGTGTTGGTGGGGCTGGCGATCCTCTTCTTACTGCTCAGCCTCTCAATGTTCGGCCTGTACGAGCTACGCCTGCCATCGAGCTGGCAGGAGAAGATGAATCGCTTCTCTAACAACCAAAAAGGCGGCAACGTCTTGGGCGTGTTTGTCATGGGGATCATCTCGGGTCTGGTGGCATCCCCTTGCACCACGGCGCCGCTATCGGGCGCCCTGGTCTATGTGGCGCAAACGGGCGACCTGATGCAAGGCTTCCTGGCCCTCTATGTGCTCAGCATGGGCATGGGTCTGCCGCTGCTGATCATCGGCTCATCGGGCGGTAAGCTGCTGCCACGTGCCGGCGCCTGGATGGATGTGATCAAGACGGTGTTCGGCTTCCTGCTAATTGCCGTCTCTATCCTGATGATAGGCCGTATCTGGACCGGACTGGTGTCGGATCTGCTGTGGGCCCTGTGGGGCGTCAGTCTGACTGCTTACCTGATGCATCAGAACAAACTCACCGAGTTTAACTGGAAACAGACGGTGCGCTCCGTACTGCTGTTGATGACCCTGCTGGGCAGCTTCTCCTACGGCTTCCAGGCCGTCATGACCAGCCTGGGCTATGAGACCCAAACCGGTGCGGTAAGCCATAAGGTGAGCCACAAGACCATCAAGAGCCTTGAAGATCTGCAGGCCGAGGTGGCCGCCGCCAGTGCCCAGGGTAAGCCTGTGATGCTGGATCTCTACGCCGACTGGTGTGTAGCCTGTAAGGAATTTGAGAAGATCACCTTCGTCGACCCAGAGGTGCAGGCTCGTCTGTCGCAGATGGTGTTCCTCCAGGCCGACGTGACCAAAAACGATGCCATCGATATCGAGCTACTTGAGCACTACGAGGTGTTGGGCCTACCTACCCTCTTGATGTTCGACGCCAAGGGCGAGATCCGCGACGAACTGCGCGTCACCGGCTTCATGAAGCCTGCGGAGTTTGCCGCCCACCTGGATCACCTGCTAGCCAAGTAAGCTCAGTCGGCCTTAAGCTACCTAAAAACCTCCTACGGGAGGTTTTTTATTAGGGGCTAAAAGATAGCTCGCTCATCAAAGTTTTCATTTATAGTTAACCCAATTCCTATACAATCAGGGGTATACCTCACGGACCTCTAGGAGCAACATGGAACCCGCCATCCTCATCATCACCTTAGCCTGTGGCATGCTTGTCAGTCGTATCGGTTTACCGCCACTCATAGGTTATCTGATCGCGGGCTTCGTGTTATTCCTCTTCGGCATCGACGAGAGCAGCCTGCCCCTATTGGAACAGCTGGCGGAGCTGGGTGTAACCCTGCTGCTGTTTGCCATCGGCCTCAAGCTGGATATTCGTAGCCTGTTTAAGGCCGAGGTGTGGGCAGGATCCAGCCTGCACCTGATGGGATCTATCATCTTCCTGGTGCCCCTGCTTAAGCTGCTCGGCCTGCTGGGGCTGGAACAATTGAGTGGACTGGCGTTCAATCAGCTGACCCTGCTGGCCTTCGCGCTAAGCTTCTCCAGCACCATCTTCGCCGTCAAGGTGCTCGAAGATAAGGGTGACATGCAGTCACTCTATGGCCGTGTCGCCATCGGTATTCTGATCATGCAGGATATCTTCGCCGTCGCCTTCCTCACCATCTCCAAGGGGGATATTCCCTCCATCTGGGCCCTGGGACTCCTGCTGCTGCCTTTCGCCAAGCCGCTCATATACAAGGCGTTCGACAAGGTCGGTCACGGCGAGCTCCTGGTGCTCTTCGGCCTGGTGATGGCTCTGGTGGTGGGTGCCGGTCTATTCGAACTGGTCGGCCTCAAGCCGGATCTGGGCGCGCTTATCATAGGCATACTACTGGCGGGTCACGCCAAGTCATCTGAGCTGGCCAAGTCGCTCTTCTACTTCAAAGAACTGTTTCTGGTGGCCTTCTTCCTCACGGTCGGTCTCAACGGCCTGCCGAGCTTCGCCGACATCGGTCTGGCGGCCCTCTTGGTGCTTATCGTCCCAGTGAAGATAGTGCTCTTCCTCTATCTGCTGACCCACTTCAGGCTGCGTTCGCGCACCTCCTTGATGACCTCCTTCAACCTGGGCAACTACAGCGAGTTTGGCCTGATCGTCGCCGCCGTGGCCACCAGCAAGGGCTGGCTACCCGGGCAATGGTTGGTGATCCTAGCAGTAGCCCTCAGCCTCAGCTTTTTGTTTGCCGCGCCGCTTAACGCCGCCTCGGCCCGCCTGTATCAGAAGTTTCAGAGCCGGTTGCAGAAGCTGGAAAGACACCCGCTACACCCCGAAGACAGACAGATCCCCGTGGGCAACCCCCGCTTCCTCATCCTGGGGATGGGGCGTATCGGTAGCGGTGCCTATGACGAACTGGCCAACCAGTTTGACGGTGAGATCCTGGGGATAGAACACAAGCAAGATCTGGTGGACTTCCACCGCCAACAGGGACGTAACGTAGTACAGGGCGATGCCTCGGATACCGACTTCTGGGAGAAGCTGGACAGGGCGCCGAATCTCGAGCTGGTGCTGCTGGCCATGCCCCACCACGCGGGTAACCAGTTTGCGGTGGAGCAACTAAAACGCCTAGATTATCAGGGCAAGCTGAGCGCGATCGTGCAATACAGCGAGGATGCCCAATCCCTCAAGGCCGCCGGGGTGCACAGCGTGTTCAACCTCTACGAGGCCGCCGGCGCCGGTTTTGTCGAGCATGTGGTTTGCGAGCTCAAGTCCGGCAAGCAGCACGAGGCCGACATCGCCGTAGAGACCCAGGAGACCACAGGCTAGCCCTAACTGCGCTCAAACCATAGATTGTATACATTATTCTAAATATCTTGTATTGTACTTGCCATCCTGCGATAAGATGGGAAGTACAATACTGTGCCGACAAAAAAACAAAAAACTAATCAATACAATACTTTCGGAAACATACTCAAGACCAGTCTCTGCCTATTGGCTGGCGTGACCGCTCAGGTCAGCGCCGCGGGCTATGACATCTGGCTCTATCCCTTAGCCAAACAGGCCGAGGCCCCCCACTGGCGACTCGGCGAGCCCATCAGGGTCAGCGACCGCACGGGTTACGACAACCAGGCGGCATTTGGCCCCAAGGGCAAGCAGCTGGTGTTCGCGTCCGATCGCGCAGGTGTTCATAACGACATCTATCGATTCGACATCGACACGGGCGAAATAACCGCCCTGACCCACACCCCAGAGATCAGCGAATACTCGCCTCAGCTAAACTCACAGGGCATTACCTCTGAGCTCCTCACCTATGTGGCCGAGCAGGGCGTGCCCCACCAGAGTATCTGGCGGCAGTCACTGCATGATGAAACCGCTCCCGAGCGCGCGGTAAACAGCCTGATCCCAGCAGGTTACTATGCCAGGCTAGAGGGTATCGGCACCCTGATCTGGGCCAGATATGGCTATAACCTCTACTATGAGCCAGTCGGCGAAAGCGCCGACGAGCGCCACTTCGTGGTGAGCGATGTCGGGCGCAGCCTGCACGCCCTGCCGAGTATCAAGCAGTTCAGCTACCTTAAGAAACGTATGGACGGCGAGCGAGTGGTCACCCTGTTCGACCCAAAATCTCGCAGCCACACGCCGCTTATCGACCTGGGCCAGGGCAGTGAAGACTATGCCTGGAGCAGCGATGGCTGGCTGTTTAACCTTGAGGGCACTGTGCTTCGCGCCTGGCCCTACGCCCCGTTAGCAGGCACACATGAAAGAATGACCAAGATACCGCAGCAAGAGCTGCCCGGTTGGCAGGCGGTAACTAAGCTTGCCCCGCCGACGCCGCACCATCAGAGCCCTTCTCGTATCGCCATCAGCCCCACTTTGGATTTTATTGCCATCACCTGGCAACGTAAGGACACGCCACAATGATCAACCGCTTCTCTCTGCTACAGAGACTCTCCTATACACTTGCATTCCCCCTAGTCTTTGGGCTAGTAATCTCCAACCCGGCGTTTGCAAGGGATCGCTGGCAGGATCACACCCTATTTGAGATCAACAAGCTGGCGCCCCATGCCAGCTTCTTCGGCTATGAATCCGAGCCCCTGGCGCTGTTAGATGAGATGGAACTCAGCCAGCATTATCTGGCTCTCAACGGCCGCTGGCGCTTTCATCTAGCCAAGAATCCCGATGCCACACCCAAAGAGTTCGCCGCTCCCGAGTTTGATGCCAGCCACTGGGGCAGCATACAGGTGCCGGGCAATTTCGAGACCCAAGGCTACGGCCACGCCATCTACCTCGATGAGCGCTATCCCTTCGACACGAAGTGGCCCGATGCACCAAATGATCACAACCCCACAGGCCTCTACCGCAAGACCTTCACCCTGCCCGCCCATTGGCAGCAAAAACAGGTGTTTATCCACATAGGCGCGGCGCGTTCGGCCCTCACCCTGTTCGTCAATGGCCGTGAGGTCGGCTACAGCCAGGGCGCCAAGACCCCGGCTGAGTTCGACATTACCCCCTACCTGCAAGCGGGCGACAATCTTGTCGCCATGCAGCTTATCCGCTGGAGCGATGCCAGTTACCTGGAAAGCCAGGATATGCTGCGCATGACAGGGATAGAGCGCGAGGTCTACCTCTATGCCCCCCCCAAGCAGCGCATAGAAGATATCCAGGTTATTACTCATTTAAACGAGGATCTCACCCAAGCCGAGCTTGCCATCAGGGTAAATCTCACCAGCCACCAGCCAGAGGTAAGAGCCCTTGAATTAGAGGCGCGCCTGTTGGATCCCCAGGGCAAGCAGGTCGCGAAAGATAACCAGCGCCTGAGCCTGAAAGGCGATGCCAAGCTCGACTTTAGCCAGACCCTAAAGCATCCCAAGCTGTGGAACGCCGAGATGCCGAATCTGTACCGGCTCATCTTGACCCTCAAGACTGAGGCGGGAGAGACGCTTCAGGTTGCCAGTCAGCAGATAGGCGTGCGCAAGATCGCCATCGAAAATGGTCAGCTTAAGGTCAACAACAAGGCGATCACCATACGCGGCGTGGATCGCCACGAGACAGATCCCCAAACCGGCCATGTGGTCAGCCGAGAAACCATGGAGCTGGATATCCGCCTGATGAAGCAGAACAATATCAATGCGGTGCGCTCCAGCCACTACCCCAATCATCCCTACTGGCTCAACCTCGCCGACCGCTACGGCCTGTATGTGATCGATGAGGCCAACATAGAGTCCCACCCGCTGGCGATAGACGACAAGACCCAGCTGGGCAACGAGATGAGCTGGCTGCCCGCCCATCAGGCACGTATCGAGCGTATGGTCGAGCGCGACAAGAACCACGCCTCGGTGATCATCTGGTCTCTGGGTAATGAGGCCGGTGAAGGCAAGCTGTTCGAGCGCCTCTACCAGTGGATAAAGCAGCGGGATCCCAGCCGCCCGGTGCAGTATGAACCGGCGGGCGAGGCGCCTTACACAGATATCGTCGCCCCCATGTATCCCTCCATCGAGCGGATACGCGAATACGCCGAGCGCGCCAGCGACCGACCGCTGATCATGATCGAGTACGCCCACGCCATGGGCAACTCTGTGGGCAACCTGCAAGACTACTGGGATGTGATAGAGGCCTATCCCCAACTACAGGGCGGCTTCATCTGGGACTGGGTGGATCAGGCGCTGGCCTTCACCAACGATCTAGGTCAGAGGTACTGGGCCTACGGTAAGGACTATCACCCCGATATGCCCACCGACGGCAACTTCCTCAACAACGGCCTGGTGGATCCCGACCGTAATCCCCATCCCCACTTGAGCGAGGTGAAGAAGGTCTATCAACCCATCAAGTTGAGAGACTTTAAGATTGAGGGTGATAAGGCCTCAGTGAATCTCATCAACGGCTTCGACTTCGCCTCCACATCTGGCCTGAGCCTGAACTGGACGCTGCAGCGAGATGGCAAGATCATCGCCAGCAAGCGCCAGGCCATGCCGACACTCTCCCCTGGCGAGCAGGCCCGGGTGAGCTTCAAGCTGCATAGCAAACAAAGCTTAAGCGCCCCCTTCGAGTATCACCTGCTACTCGAGGTACTGGTCGATACCCCTAGACCCCTGCTGCCGAGCGATCACCGCATCGCCTTCGAGCAGTTCGCCCTGCCGCGCTACGCGGCTAAAACCGCTTACCAAGTAAAGAAAAACCAGGCCAAGATAAGCGAAGATAGCGACAGCTATCGCCTCATCTCGGGTGAGCTGAGCTATGAGTTTGATAAGCGCAGCGGCTGGCTGACCCAGATCTACCAAGAGAGTGAGCCTCAGCTTAAGGCGCCTCTGGTGGCCAACTTCTGGCGCGCGCCAACCGATAACGATCTGGGTAATCAGATGCCCGAGTGGGCCAGCGCCTGGCAAGACGCGGCAAAGCAACTTAAGGTCAGTAAGATAGCAAGCGACTCCGCACTCGGTCTGACCATCAGCCAGAGCCATCCCGAGATGGGCTTTAGCCTGCGTACCCGCTACAGCCTGGATAATGCAGGGCGCCTGGCTATCGACAGCCAATTTATCCCTGGGAATAAGCCGCTCGCCGATCTGCCCCGCTTCGGCTTCAGCACCAGGCTAGGCTTTGAGCACAGATACCTGAGTTACTTTGGCCGCGGCCCAGAGGAGACCTATGCCGATCGCCAGTCGGGCAATCCCCTGGGCTGGTATGCCCTGCCAATCGAGCAAACCTATCACAGATACCCAAGACCCCAGGAGACGGGCCAGCGCACCCAGGTGCGCTACGCCGCGGTGACAAATCATCAGGGTCAAGGATGGCTAGCGATCGCTAACCAGGCCCAAAGCGGAAATAAGGCAGGAGAGTTGTCCGGAGATCAGGGCAGCAAGGAGGCAGATGAGGTCGCCACCCTACAGACCAGCCTCTGGCCATTCGCCCAGGCCGACATAGATTTTCGCCGCGGCGATGCCCAGGACTCGGCCTCAGGTCTGGTGGCCGTCACCCGCAACCACGGCGCCGAGATCCCGCTCAGGGAGTTCGTCACCTGGAATATCGATTACCGCCAGATGGGCGTCGGCGGTGACACCTCCTGGGGCCGTCCTGTGCACGGGCCCTACCGCATCAAGGCCGAGCCGATCCGCTTCGGCTTTACCCTGATGCCAGTGGGCAGCGATGACGATATCAGCAACCTGGCAAGACAATAACAATAAGGAAGCAAGCAGATGGAACAGACAATACAGGTGGCGATCTTCGTCGCCCTCACGACGCTGGTCGCCCTGATCACCTATCTTAAGTGTCGCAAGGTGACCCGCGACGCCAACGACAGCCGCGACTACTTTCTCGCCGGCGGCGGCCTGAGCTGGATAGTGGTCGCAGGCTCCTTGATGATGACCAACATCAGCGCCGAACAGATCGTCGGCATGAATGGCGCCCAAACTCTGCTGGTCGCCTGGTGGGAGATCGCCGCCGCAATCGGTCTGATCATCCTGGCCAAGTGGCTGATCCCCATCTATTACCGCTACAACTGCACCACCACCACAGAGCTGCTGGAGCGTAAGTATCAGGACAAGGGAATCCGCGCCATGGTCTCTGTGCTCTTCATGCTGGGCTACGCCTTCATCCTGCTGCCCGTGGTGCTCTACACAGGTTCGCTGTTTATGAAGTCCATGTTCGGCCTCTCCATCTCTGTCACAGTGCTGGCGATCATCTTTGCCGTGGTGGGCGCCATCTACGCCATCTTCGGCGGCCTGAGAGCCATCGCCATCTCAGATACCCTCAATGGCCTGGGGCTGATCCTGATGGGGCTGGCGGTCTCCTATCTGGCGATGCACGCCGTGGACTGGGATCTCTCCGGCGTCCCGTTGGAACGCCTGACCCTGATCGGCGATAGCCAGTCAGATATTCCCTGGTCGACCCTGCTCACCGGGATGATCTTCATCCAGATCTTCTACTGGGGCACCAACATGGTGATCACCCAGCGCGCCCTTGCCGCCAAGTCGGTGAAGGAGGCGCAGAAGGGTCTGTACGCCGCCGTGGTGATGAAGCTGATCATCCCGGTGATCGTGGTGCTTCCGGGCATAGTCGCCTTTAAGCTCTATGGCGATGTGGGCGACGTGGCCTACGGCAAACTAGTGGGCGACCTGCTGCCTAGCTGGCTCTCTGGCGCCTTCGCCGCGGTGATCGCCGGCGCCGTGCTCAGCTCCTTCAACTCCTGCCTCAACTCGGCCGCCGCCCTCTACACCTGCGACATTCACCAAAACTACATCAACGCCGATGCCGACGTGCGCAAGATAGGCACCCGGGTCGCTCTACTGTTCACCCTGATCTCGGTCGCCCTGGTGCCCCTGTTTGCCCGCTCCGAGAGCATCATAGCCCTGCTGCAACAGCTCAACGGCCTCTACTCGATGCCGGTACTGGCGGCCTTTATCTGTGCGCTTGTCTTCAAAAATGTCAGCGCCAAGGCGATAAAATGGGGGCTGGTCTTCGGGGTCTTACTCTATGCCCTGTTCACCTTCGTCTGGAGCCCGCTGCACTTCATTCACCTGATGGCGATCACCCTGCTGGCGACCATACTGGTTACCCTGGTCTTGAGTCGCCTGTTTGCCCAGCCTGTCATCGCCCCCGTCGCCGAGCCAACCCTGGACTAAGCTATTTGACCAGAGCAAACAGACCCGTTCCAGGTTTTCCCTGCCGAGCCCATGATGGCTCGGCAAGTGGCCAAGATAAAACATCTGATTAACACTAGAGCCAGTCGGCGATATTTTCCCGATCCCAGCTGACAAATCTCAGTTACATCAATGACTGAGACATGATATAAAAATGACAAGGATGACTCATGGTTGTTACCACCATGAACAAGACTGCCCACAGGGGCAGAGAACGCTAACTTTTTCTGAGAAGTTCAACACCAATGTCGAATACCGCACAGCGCGCCAATAAACTTTTTGTGCAGACCTTTGGTACCACGGCCGATGACCTGTATCAGGCGCCGGGCCGGGTTAACCTGATCGGCGAACATACAGATTACAACGATGGGTTCGTCCTCCCCGCCGCCATCAACTTTAGAACCGTTATCGCAGTGAAACAACGCGACGACGACAAGTTCCGCGCCGTATCCGACGCCTTTCCCGGCAAGATCTACACCTGGCACTTCGGCCAGGAGGGTGAGATGGACCCCAACGACAGCTGGATCAATTACCTCAAGGGCTTTACTGCGGCGGTATCGGCCAGCGGCTTGCCTGCCAAGGGGATGGATCTGGCGGTCGTGGGTAGCGTCCCCCTAGGGGCTGGCCTCTCCTCATCGGCGGCCCTGGAGATCGCCTTCGGCACCGCGCTCAACGATTGCAGCCAGCTCAGGCTATCGCCGCTGGCGGTGGCCCAGATGGCCCAGCGCGGCGAAAACCAATATGTCGGCTGCGCCTGCGGCATCATGGATCAGATGATCAGCGCCATGGCTCAAGAGGAGCATGCCCTACTGATCGACTGTGAAGATCTCGACTGTGAGCCAGTGCCCATCCCCGAAAGCCTGAGCCTAATCATAGTCAACTCCAACGTCCCCCGCGGACTGGTGGACAGCGAATATAACCTGCGCCGTGAGCAGTGCGAGCAGGTCGCCGAGCATTTCGGCATCGAGAGCCTACGTCATCTTGAGCTGCGTACCCTGGAAGGGGCCAAGGATGAGCTGCCGGAGGTCTGTTACCGCCGGGCGCGCCATGTGCTGAGCGAAAACCGCCGCACCCAAAATGCCGCCCACGCCCTGGAGGCGGGTAACATTGCCAAGCTGAGCGAGCTCATGGCCCAGTCGCACCAATCGATGCGTGACGACTTTGAGATCACCGTGCCCGAGATCGACAAGCTGGTCGAGATCATCGACGCCGTGGTTGGCGATCGCGGCGGCGTGCGCATGACGGGTGGTGGCTTCGGCGGCTGCGTCGTGGCACTGGTGGATCACGACCTTACCGACGCCGTGGTCGAGGCGGTCGAGCGCCAATATCAGGCGGCGACAGGCCTGGAGCCCAGCGTCTACCTCTGCTCTGCAAGCCAGGGCGCCTCAAGGTTGGACGAGGAGCTCTATTAATCGCTGAGCCTTAGGCGTAAATCGCTGTTTAGAATACGTATTCATGCCCTCGTCCAGGGGCGAGATAATACAATAGGATCCCAACTTTAATCGCTTAAGGAAAAGATTATCATGGTACGTTTTCGCCCGCTCGATGCCTGGAACGATCCCCGTGGTGGCCAGATTGAACGCATCATCATAGACAACGGCACCCTGGCCATCGAGGTGCTTAGCCTCGGTGGCATTATCCGCTCCCTCTGGGCGCCGGATAACCAGGGCGAGCGTGGCAATATCGTACTGGGCTGCGACAGCGCCCAGGATTATCTGACCCAAGACGCCCACCTGGGCGCCATCGCCGGACGCTATGCCAACCGCATCTCAGGCGCCCGCCTGAGCCGCGATGGTCAAGCGTTCAGCCTGGACAACAACCATCAGGACAACTGCCTGCACGGTGGCCGCGAGGGCTTCAATCGTAAGCAGTGGCATATCGGCCAACTCAGCGATGGCGTGCGCCTCAGCCTGTTCAGCCCGGATGGCGACATGGGCTTTCCCGGTAACGCCAATATCCAGCTCGACTACCGCCTGGTGGGCAACAACCTCTATGTGGAGATCCTCGCCAGCACAGATAAACCCTGCCCCATCAGCCTGACCCAGCACAGCTACTTCAACCTGGAAGGCGCGAGTGAGCGCAGCAGCCTGGGGCATATCATCCAGAGCGACAGCCAGCATTACCTCACCACAGATGAGCAGGGGATCCCGACAGATGTGACTCGGGTAGCCGGTACGCCGCTGGATCTCAGCCAGGGACAGTCCCTCGCGAGCCTCAAGACGGCGCTGGAAACCGAGCCGACAAGGGGCATAGATCACTGTTACCTGACGCCCAACCACGACGGCAAGGCCCTGAGCCGCTTCGGCACTGTCAGCGCCCCGGCCTCAGGCAGACGCATGACCCTCTACACCAATCAACCAGGAGTGCAGATCTACGGCAGTAACTTCCTCGAGGGCACCCTTGGCAAACAAGGGCAGAAACTGGCCTCATATCAGGCGGTATGTATCGAGCCACAGCAGCTGCCCGACGCGCCCAATCAGGCACACCTAGCGGGCACGCCTTGGCTGATGCCGGGCGAGGTGTATCACCACATGAGTCGCTATCAGTTCGATCTCATCAAATGAGATGCTAACGGGAAGAGAGATAAGAGAAGTAAAAAAGATTTAGGTAGGGGTTCCAGAGGGACCGGAACCTCTTACCTAAGGATGGCGGCGAACTAAGCAGGAGTCCTGGCAGGTTGCCTAGTTGCGGTCGTCATCGTCAGACCAATCATCATAGCCGTCGTCCAGGCTATCGACTTCGAGTTCGACATCATCATCGTCGTCATCGCTGGTGCCTTCTTCGGCGTCCACCTTCACCTTCTTAGGCGCTGGTGCAGGTTTAGCATGAATCGCCTCAACCCAACCGGCATGCTGCTGCATGAAGGCGGCTCGGGTAGCTAACCAGTTCGCGTCATATTCAGCTTTAGCGGCCTTAAGTTCCTCTTCCGTAAGGTCATGCAGGTTCACCTTAACGATGTCCTCGGCATATTCAATCACGGCATCTCTTACCGTGTTATAGAGATAAACTCGTCCCGCCGTGGCTTCGGGAAACTCTTTGTCGTGAATGAGGATAGTATTACCTCGAGCCGTACGAAGTTCACCATACCAAACAGGTTCTTTAGACGTGTCATACATATATGCTAATACCCTTAAATCAACACATACCAATATAAAATTATAAAGCTGACAACAGTTAGCTTAGTCACTGCCATCGCCACAAACGCCTCTGGACAATAGCCCACACATTTTTAATAAATACCGCCAGAAATCAATAGCCAAATGGATCTATTTTATTTAATTGCTATCAAAATGTTCACTCGGTAGATACTAGTAACGAATTTAGCCGATCAAATCAGTTATTCAAGTTTTTTCTAACCTACTTTATACCAAAGTTAACGGACCGCTCAGCCCCCATGAGCGCGCGGCTTGTCACACCCGTTGACGGCTAGTCATTCGCCACCTTGAGCACCAGCTTTCCTCTGTGTTGCCCCGACTCCATCAGGGCGTGGGCCTTGGCCGCATCACCCAGCGCAAACTCGGCAAACAGGTGAGGCACCAGGCTGCCGCCCTCCTGGGTGTCGAACTTAGGCCACACCTGCTCACGCAGGCCATCGGCGATCGCCTGCTTGGCCGCCACCGATTGCGGCCTCAGGGTCGCCCCCGTCCAGCAGATACGCTTAGCCATCAAGAGCGCCACATCCACCTCGGCGCGCCTGCCCCGCTGCAGGGCTATGGTGACCAAGCGCCCCTCGATCGCCAGCACCTTGAGGTTAAGATCGATTAGGTCACCCGAGGCCATATCCAGCACCAGATCCACCCCATGAGGCACCACCGCCTTTATCTGAGCCAGCAGATCCTCGTCGTGGTAGTTAAAGCCGTGGTCGGCCCCCAGGGCGAGGCAGTAGTCAATCTTCTCCTGACTGCCGCAGGTGACCAGCACCTTAACAGCGAATTGTTTCGCTAAGGTGACCGCCGCCGAGCCGATACCGCCCGAGCCGCCATGAATAAGCACTGTCTCACCTGCCTTGAGGCCGCCGCGCATGAACATGTGTCCCCACACGGTGAAGAAGGTCTCGGGCAGGGCAGCCGCCTGGGCCATGGTCACTCCTGTGGGAATAGGCAGGCAGTGTACCGCCCAGGTCGTCACATACTCGCCATAGCCACCGCCGGGTACCAGGGCGCACACCTTGTCCCCCAACTGCCAGCCGGTCACCTGCTCGCCCATGGCCACCACTGTGCCAGACACCTCCAACCCCAAGATCTCGCTGGCACCGGTTGGCGGTGGATAGAGGCCGCGGCGCTGGGCGACATCCGGGCCATTCACCCCGGCATATTCCACCTTGATCAGCAGCTGATCCGGCGCTATGGCAGGCAAGGGACTCTGCGCCAACTCCAGCACCTCGGGCCCACCTGGGGCGTTAAATTGCACATGGGTATAGTGTGTGGGAAGCATTGACATAGCGGCTCCTAACATTAGCGGGCGTTAATGCTGTCGAGGCTAGCGCGAAATGGGTGAATTGGGCAAGCCTTAGCCGTCATCCTTATACGCCTTGGGCGACAAAAACAAACAGCAGCTCACAAATATCTTTACCATTAGTAAGTTAGATATAAAAGATTTGTCGCCCCGCCAGAGCTTTATGTTATGGTGTTAAAGTGCCAGCAGGCTTTACGCCCATTTATCACCTAAGCTTAAAGTCCGATATGCTGCGATCTGTTATCACCAGAAGGGGCTGCACCTGCGATGAATGTAGACTTTATCAATCCTTTTCTCGATTCCCTGCTCAATGTGCTCAAGACCATGGCCAACATGGAGCTCAAACCCGGCAAACCTAACCTGAAAAAAGATAACCTGGCCAAGGGCGATGTGTCAGGCCTGATCGGCATGGTCGGCCCTCAGACCAAGGGCTCGCTGTCGATCACCTTCGAAGAAACCTTGATCTTAGAGATCATGAACAAGATGTTGGGGGAGAAGCCGGAGAGCATAGACGAAGAGGTGACGGATCTGGTGGGCGAGCTGACCAACATGGTGACCGGTGGCGCCAAGAATCTGCTGAGCGATAAGGGCTACGAGTTCGATATGGCGACCCCAATAGTGGTGTCGGGTAAGAACCACACCATAGCCCACAAGTCGGACGGGCAGAAGATCATCATGCCCTTCAGCAGCATCTACGGCACCGCCTACATAGAGATCTGCTTCGAAGGCTAACCAGCGCAGCATTACTCAAGTAATGATTAGAAAGGCTGGTTCACCATGACCCAGAACTGGCTTTCCTCCTCGCCGATGGCGAGATCGGTACGCACCACCACACCTTCCACCTCGAAACGAATACCGGCGCCGAAGCTGGTTTTCATCTGGCTGTGCAGGCTATCTAAGGCAAACTCATCGCTCACCTTGCCCGCCTCGACAAATGCCGTCCATTGCCACCAGGGAATATCGAACCAGCGAAACACCGGCAGGCTCTGCAATGGCTGCCACTTGGGCTCTAGCCGATATTCGGCCGCATATAACAAGGCGCTGCGGCCGGTGAACTGATCGCCGCTGTAACCACGCAGGCGCTTAAAGCCCCCCAGGCCCACCCCGGCAAATCCAGGCGGACGCCCGTTGGTCTGACTGTTCGGGTCATAGTCGTTCCAGGTAGGGGTGTCGGCGAGATAAAAGTTAAAGGCCAATACCCGACTGTCGAACCAGCCAGATTGCCCAAGGGACAGGTAGAGGCTCTGCTCAAACTCCCAGGTGGTCCAGCTCTGACGCTTGCTGCTGCCCCAGTCGCGGGTCAGGGTCAGGCTGGTGCGCCCGCCCTGTTTGCTGTTCTCGCGATCGTCGCGGTTGTCCCAGGCAAGCTCAAGCTCAAGCCCCCGCGCCGATTGTGGCAGCGACTCATATCCCTCCAGGCGTTGCTCGGTAAAGAAGGGAGTCAACTCTATGCTGCTCACCCCAGAGGTGAGTGGGTTCCATTCGTGACTGCCTAAGGGTGCGCTTCGCAAACTAGCGGCCGCGCCCTTGGCGCCTCGTCCCCAGGGCAGCACATATTTAAGGTGCAGCCTGGCAAAGGATTCATCCCCCTGAGTCACCACCCTCTCAGGCGCATCGGCGGCGCGTCCAACCTCTTGCCCTGGGATGTAAAAGATCCCTTCTGTGTAGCGGGCGCGGTAATACTCACCGGAAAACAACCAGCTATCCACACCCGGCAGCTGATAGTCGTTGGCGCCAAGATAGGTAACCCAGGAGTCGTTGGCCGTGCCCAGCCCCAGGGCAAACAGGGAGGCCTGACGCTGACCGGCATGCTTGACCACACCAGCGGCGCCCACTGAGGTACTCAGGCTCTCGGTGGCGAAGATGAAGGGCACGGCCACATACTCGGCCTCGGTGCCATCATCGCTGCTTACCTGAACCTGAGGCGCCAGGTCATCGCTGGCCAGTGCCTGCTGGGTGGCTAAGGCGAGCAAGCCTGTAAAAAACAGACGGCTAGCCCGAGAAGCTAGCCGCGTGAGAGATATTTTCGCCATCAACAACTTAGTCATCTGATCATTCTAGGCAGACGGCGACACGGGGGGTCAGCTTAGTCACCAGCTCGTAGGCGATAGTGCCGATATGCTCGGCCACCTCCTCGACCGGCAGCGCCTTGCCCCAGAGCACGGCGGTATCGCCCACCTTGTCTGTGGCATCTAGGCCGAGATCCACCGTCAGCATATCCATGGAGACACGTCCCACCACGGGCACCAGGCGGCCATTGACCCAGACTGGGGTGCCTTCTGGGGCGTTACGGGGATAACCATCGCCATAGCCGATGGCCACCACGCCTAGCTTGGTGTCTTGTTTGGCGCGCCAGTAGCTGCCATAGCCAACGGGATCGCCAGCCTTATGATCCCGCACCGCAATCAGCTGAGACACCAGCTCCATGGCGGGCTCCAGACCATGATTGCGACCGAGATCGCCGACCACAGGCGATACGCCATAAAGCGCGATTCCGGGGCGGATCCAGTCCGCCTGAGTCGCCTGCCAGTAGAGGGTCGCGGCCGAGTTGGCCAGGGTGCGATCGCCCGGCAAGTTCGCCGTCATCTGCTCGAAGCGGCGCGCCTGCTCTGCGGTAGCCGGATTATCCGGCTCATCGGCGCAGGCAAAATGGGTCATCAGATTGATGGGCTTGGCCACGTTGGGACAGGCCTGCAGGCGCTGATAGATAGCCTCAAACTGATCTAGGTTAAAGCCCAAACGATGCATGCCGGTATCTATCTTCATCCACACAGTCACCGGCTTGGCCAGACTGGCGGCCTCCAGCATCTCGAGCTGCGACTCGTGGTGCACCACGGTATCGATATCATGCTCGACCAGGGTCGCCACGTCGCTTGGGCGAAAGAAGCCTTCCAGCAGAAGCAGCTTGGCATTCACGCCACCGGCCCTGAGCTCCAGTGCCTCTTCGAGGCGCGCCAGGCCGAAGCCGTCGGCGCTGGCCAGGCAGTGGGCCACATTCAACAGGCCGTGACCATAGCCGTTGGCCTTCACCACTGCCATCACCTTACTCTGGGGGGCCAGCTGGCGTAATCGCTTTAGGTTGGTTTTCAGCGCATCGCCGCTGATCTCTGCTCGGGGAAAGGGTTTCAAACAATAACCTTAATGTTAATGGCGTCGAGACTCGATGAGGGTAACGCAAAATAGCGACCCATAGGGCTAATTAAACCAAGTTTAATCTCACCCTATGAGCTTAGTCGGATTAATCTTCTTCGAACTGCGGACCGGCGTAGTTATCGAAACGGGAGAACTGGCCCTGGAAGGTCAAACGTACCCGGCCGATGGGGCCGTTACGCTGCTTACCTATGATGATCTCCGCGGTGCCCTTATCTTCGGAGTCGTCGTTATACACCTCATCACGATAAATAAACATGATCAAATCCGCATCCTGCTCAATAGAGCCAGATTCACGCAAGTCGGAGTTTACCGGGCGCTTGTCGGCGCGTTGCTCCAGAGAGCGGTTGAGCTGCGACAGGGCGATCACAGGGATCTCGAGTTCCTTCGCCAGCGCCTTGAGCGAGCGGGAGATCTCGGCGATCTCCAGGGTACGGTTGTCGGACAGAGCGGGCACCTGCATCAGCTGAAGGTAATCGATCATGATCATCGACAAACCGCCATATTCGCGGGCGATACGTCTGGCGCGGCTGCGCACCTCGGTCGGTGTCAGGCCCGAGCCATCGTCGATATACATCTTGCCCTGCTCCAACATGATCCCCATGGTGGAGGAGACGCGCGCCCAATCGTCATCGTCGAGCTGACCCGTACGTATCTTGGTCTGATCCACCCGGCCCAGAGAGGCCAGCATACGCATCATGATCTGCTCAGAGGGCATCTCCAAGCTGAAGATGAGCACTGGCTTGTCTTCATGCAGCGCCGCCTGTTCACACAGGTTCATGGCGAAGGTGGTCTTACCCATAGAGGGACGCGCCGCGACGATGATCAAATCGCCCGACTGGAAACCCGCGGTCATGCGGTCGAGATCGTTGAATCCACTGGACACCCCGGTCACACCGTTGTGAGGGTTGTTGTACAGCTCCTCGATCTTATCTACCGTCTTCTCGAGGATAGTCTTAATCCCCTCGGGGCCCTCGTTGGCGTTGGCGCGCTGCTCGGCGATCTTAAATACCTTGCTCTCGGCCAGATCCAGAAGCTCGCTGGAGTTACGCCCCTCGGGGTTAAAACCGGCGTCGGCGATCTCGTTGGCCACCTTGATCATCTCGCGCACCACGGCGCGTTCACGCACGATGGCGGCGTAGGAGAGAATGTTACCCGCGCTCGGGGTGTTCTTGGCGATCTCGCCCAAATAGGCGAAACCACCGGCATCTTCTAAGTTATCTTCCAGCTCCAGCTGTTCGGAGACGGTGATCAGATCGATCGGCTGACCCGCGGCTACCAGGGCCTCCATGGCGGTAAAGATCATCTTGTGGGAGCGGGAGTAGAAGTCATCCTTCACCACGGCCTCGGCCACCTTATCCCAGGCATCTGAATCCAACATCAAGCCACCGAGCACAGACTGCTCGGCCTCAATCGAATGGGGCGGCATCTTCAATGCGTCGATCTGTATATCTCTAGGCTTTTTCTTAGCCTGAAATCCACCTTGCTGTGACATTAACTCTCCAAATTTCCAACGATTAGGCAAAATATGATATAAAACCCGGGTCAAGCAGAAACAGGCCTCTCACCTGTTCGTCCTACAAACTTACACATAATAATTAAGGAATAAACATGCGCAAAGCATTGGTTGCAGCCTTAATGCTGTCATCTGGCGTAGTGATTGCCGATGAAGGGCAATGGCAACCGTATCAAATGCCTTCGATCGCCGACAAGCTGAGCGAACGCGGTATCCAAATTCCAGCAAAACAACTCGCCGATCTGACCCAATATCCGATGAATGCAGTTGTCGGACTGGGGTATTGTACCGCCAGTTTCGTGTCCCCCCAAGGGTTAGTTGTGACGAATCACCACTGCGCCTACCGCGCGATTCAATACAACAGCAAGAAAGAGCACAACTACATCGCCGATGGCTTCCTGGCGCGCAAACAAGCGGACGAACCTTCTGCCGGCCCTAACGAACGTCTCTACATCACAGAGGCGGTCACCAACGTGAGCGAGCAGGTCACCAAAGAGCTCAGCGACGACCCGCTGAAACGCTACGAGGAGATCCAGGCCAACCGTAAGGCACTGATCAAAGAGTGTGAGAGCGACGACAACTATCGCTGCTCGGTGCGCAGCTTCCACAACGGTCTGGAATACTATCTGATCAAGCAACTGATCATTCGCGACGTGCGCTTGGTGTACGCGCCACCTAAGAGCGTCGGCTCCTTCGGCGGCGATATCGACAACTACGAATACCCACGCCACTCGGGCGACTTCACCTTCCTGCGCGCCTATGTGGGCAAGGATGGCAAGCCAGCGGCCTACTCGCCTGACAACGTGCCCTTCAAGCCTAAGAGCTACCTGAAGATCAACGCCGACGGCGTCAAGGCGGGCGACGGTGTGTTCGTGGCCGGATACCCGGGCTCGACCAGCCGCTACCGCCTCACCAGCGAGCTAAAGTTTGCCAGCGACTGGCTCTACCCTACCCTGGCCAAGCGTTATCAGCAGCGTATCGACACCATAGAAGCCATGGGCGCACAGGACGCAGGCGTTAAGATCAAGTACGCAGGCACACTGGCCTCTATGGCCAACCGCATGAAGAAATATAACGGTCTGCTCGACGGTTTCAAGGCCACCGACATCGCTGGCATCAAGCAGGGTCGTGAAGACGACTTCCGCAAGTGGCTCACCACAGACGCCCAGTATCAGAGCTATCAGGCCAAGTTCGACCAACTCGAGACTCTGTTAGTTGAGCAGCGCCAGGCGCAGCAGACTCACTACTTCTTCGAGAACGCCCAATCGAGCGATCTGCTCTCTGCGGCCAACCGCCTCTACCGTCTGGCCAAGGAGAAGACCAAGCCTGATGCCGAGCGTGAAGAGGGCTACCAAGAGCGCGACATGAAGATGTTCAAGGCGCGCCTCAAGCGTATCGACTCAAGCTTCGCCATCAGCGTCGACAAGACCTTATGGCTACAGGATCTCGACGCCTATCTGGCCCAAGACAACCGCGTGCCAGAGCTGGATGCCATGCTGAAATCGGACGATGCAGAGGTGAGCCTGAGCGACAAGCTGGACGGCCTCTACTCGCTGACCGGCCTCACCAATCAGGATGAGCGCCTGGCCTGGATGGACGCCGATGTGAAGGCATTTGAAACCAGCGCCGATCCTTTCATCCGCATCGCCGTGGCCCTGTACGACACCAACCTGGCCCAGGAAAAAGCCAAGAAGACCCTGGCCGGTAAGCTGTCTAAGGCGCGTCCTGGCTACATGGAAGCGGTTATCGCCTACTACAAGGCCAACAACTGGCCGGTATACCCGGATGCCAACGGCACCCTGCGTATCACCTACGGCATGGTGGATGGTTACCAGTCGAAAGATGCCCTCTACAAACAGCCCTTCACCCGCCTGGAAGGCATAGTCGCCAAGCACACGGGCGTCGAGCCGTTCGATGCACCTCAAAAGGTGCTGGATGCCATCAAGGCCAAGCGTTATGGCAGCCACAAGGTCGAGTCTGTCTATCAAGACCCAGCCTCTTGGCTGTGCCGCCTCTTCTCTTGCCTGGATAAGCCGGAAAGCTTCGGCTCTGTGCCGGTGAACTTCCTCTCCAGCGTAGACACCACAGGTGGTAACTCGGGCTCTCCTGTGTTTAACGGCAAGGGCGAACTGGTGGGGCTAAACTTTGACTCTACCTATGAGGCCATCACCAAGGACTGGTTCTTCAACCCGACCATCACCCGCGCGGTGCATGTGGATTTCCGCTACATTCTCTGGATGATGGATGAGGTGGATCACGCCGACAACCTGATGGGCGAGCTGGACTTAGTCAGAAACTAGTCAGAAACTAGTCCTACGTCAGAGCGTTTACCCAATCGACAAATACCCGGCCTCGCCGGGTATTTTTTTACTTGTCGCTAACTCGGCAGTGGCATAGGTTAATAAGATGGACATCAAGATGAGGCATAGGACGAGGCATAGGATGAGCAGCCCATTAGGCGGATATTATCTCGCGGCCCAACAACGAAGAATACAAGCCCTGCAGCGCCAGCGCAGCACACCTAAGTGCCGCCTCAACTTCACCCTCACAGGCGACGACCGACCGCTTATTGCCCAGTGCCTCACCCTCGAGCCAGGCGAGAGTGATCTTGGTAATCAGGCAGTGACTATCCGGCTTTGCGCAAGCTTCACCCCGACGGGCCTGCTTAAGGTGGTGAGTGACATCTACCTATGCGCTGCGGATGAACCTCGCCATATCGGCACGCAAGAACTCTATCTAAGCCCGAATGCCCCCGTGACTAGCCTGGTAGCAGGCAACCCTCACTATCGGCTAACGCTGATGGCCACACAATTTGCACAGGATAAATCAAACCAAGCCGAATAGCGGCGAGAGCAGCTAGCGGTTATTTCAGGCATAAAAAAACACCGCACTAATCAGATTAGCGCGGTGTTTCTTTTAATCGTTTAAAACTGTGTATTAGTCTTCTGCAACAACAGAAAGTTTAACAACAGCCTTAACTTCAGCGTGAAGCTGAACGTCGATTTCGAATTCACCAGTAGCGCGGATAGCACCTAGTGGAAGACGAACTTCGCTCTTAGCCAGTTCAACGCCAGCAGCAGTTACTGCATCAGCGATGTCACGGTTACCGATTGAACCGAACAGCTTGCCTTCGTCGCCCGCTTTAGAAGCGATAACAACAGCTTCAAGAGCAGCCAGCTTCTCAGCGCGCTCAGTAGCAGTTGCTAGTTCAGCAGCTAGCTTAGCTTCTAGTTCAGCACGACGTGCTTCGAATACTTCAGTGTTAGCAGCGTTAGCAACTACCGCTTTACCTTGAGGTAAAAGGAAGTTACGAGCATAACCAGCTTTAACTGACACTTGGTCACCCAGGTTGCCTAGGTTAGCGATTTTATCAAGTAGAATAACGTTCATTATTAATTCCTCTAAATTGATGCGCTATTACTGATGTAGATCAGTGTAAGGCAGTAGAGAAAGATAACGAGCACGCTTGATAGCGCGAGCCAGTTGACGTTGGTATTTAGCGTTTGTACCAGTGATACGGCTAGGAACAATTTTACCACTTTCAGTGATGTAGTTCTTTAGAGTAGCGATATCTTTGTAATCGATCTCAGTAACGCCTTCTGCAGTGAAACGGCAGAACTTGCGACGACGGAAATAACGTGCCATTTTGACAGTCTCCTAAGTTTTCAATTCGACATTTTCAGCGTGTAATACCAGGCGGTTTTGACCATTGCGTCCTCTCTGGAGGGCGATGAAACCTTTTACCTCAATATCCACACCGGTTTTCAGTTTGTCTGTGATGCTGTTAAAGCGTTCGCCACTTAATATCACTTGCATCTGGCAGTATACGTTTCTCAGCATCTCTGCTTCATAAACCTGCGATTTGTGTTCCAGCATGATCACACAATGTGGGATGCCTGCCGGGCTACTAAAGCTTCTGGACCGGGTTATGGTTCCAGATAACACCAAGTGATTGGTGGCCACAAATAAACTTACTCTGCTGCGTTTTCAGCGGCTTCTTCAGATACTTCAGCTTCTACAGCTGAACGCTCTTCGCTAGAACGACGTGCTTCACGCTCGTCTTTCGCTTTAGCCATTGGAGAAGCTTCGGTGATGGCACCCTTGGTACGCATAACCATGCTACGAAGAACAGCGTCGTTGAAACGGAAAGCTGTTTCTAGCTCTTCAACCGATTCTGCAGTCGCTTCTACGTTCATCAGAACATAGTGAGCTTTATGCAGTTCGATGATTGGGTAAGCCAGTTGACGACGGCCCCAGTCTTCTAAACGGTGGATTTGACCGCCAGCTTGGGTAAGGATACCCGTGTAACGTTCGATCATACCTGGCACTTGTTCACTCTGATCAGGGTGAACTAAAAATACGATTTCATAATGACGCATTTTTTGCTCCTTACGGTTATCTAGCCTCGTTGTTGGCTCAGTCAGACCAAATGGAGGCAAGGAACTAAATAAAGTGACTGAATTAAGCCGCGGAATAGTACATGGTCACACATCAAAACTCAAGCAATATCTTTCGTGATTCACTTTGCCCATCGCCCAGTGAAACGGTATGATAGTCCGCTGTCATTTTTGTGTTCTAGACGCGTGCAAAAAATAAAAATAATGTTAAGAGCAACAAGTTTATTTATCACACTCGGCCTCAGCCACAGCGCCTGGGCATTGGTGCCCCCGGACTATCAGGAACCCCCCAGCGACTTCTCTGCCGAGATAGAGGCCGGGTTGCAGATCAACACGGGTAACACAGAATCCAGCAGCTTCAACGGCCGCACCAAACTCGTCTACGACACAGACAAGTTTCGTCAGGAAGGAGTCTTCAAGGCCTACTTCGCCTCCGACTCGGAAAAGACCACTTCGGAGAAGTACGACGTCCAGCTCCAGTCGAGCTACAAGATCTACTCAGGCTATATCTTCGCCCGCGGTGATTTCACCGAAGACAGATTCGGTAGTTATACCCGCATCTCCACCGTGTCGACCGGTTATGGTTTCGACGCCATCAGCGACGACAGCACTAAGCTGAGTCTCGAAGTCGGCCCAGGTTATCGATACAACCTGCCCCAGGTAAGCGAGTCGGTACCCGACCCCGAGGCCGATCGCGAGATCATTCTGCGTACCGCCGCCAAGTTCGAACAGAAGATCCACGAATACACCAGCTTCAACGCCGACCTCACTGCCGAGACCGGCGAGGCCAACAACACAGTCACCCTGGACATGAGTTACAAGAACACCCTATTTCAGGACTGGGCGTTTAAAATAGGCATGAACATCAAGTACACGGAAGTGGTACCAGAAGGATCGAAGCAGACGGATACTGTCACTACCTTTAATCTGCTTTACACCTTTAAATAAAGGTTTGCGAACCTTGATGGGCACAAGGATTCAATGCTGCCTATATAGGTGAAGCGCTGCTTCAATGGTTTTGGCTTTTAGCCGGGTTGAAATTTGAAAGGGTGCTTTGAACCATGGCTTCTTGGTGTATCAATTGCCTGCCGCAGGCTTTATGTGCAAACACGTTTTTGGCACGCCACTAGCACTTCCCTGTGGGCTCTACGAAATCATCCCTGATTTCGAAGGCCAAAAACGTGTTTACACCGATATCTATCGTCTCTTCGATTTGATGTTATTGTCATGACCCTAACAATCAAAAGCTAAGTCATTTTTGAAAAATTCCGAGTTAAATTTTTAATTATAAGTAATTACTACCGGATGAAGATTCCTATCGGCTAACGCCGTACTCTACGGAAATCTGAAAGTGCCAAGTAAATTTTCCGTAGCAGCATCTTGTTAGCTACCACACGTTCACCTCTGTATGATCAGATATCGGCACTATTACAAGTTTATTGTCTCCGCTGTTAATATAAGCATTTTTAGGCGTTAATAAAATCAATCTTCCTGCAACCTCAAATGCAGCCTTTTTATTCTGGCTCTTATCAACGATCTGTATACTTTTACCGCCTCCCATGTTAAAGCTCCTCAACCCCATAGACACCACTTCTGAAGTCACATCTTGATTAAAAAAAGGTAAAAAGATGGATGCAGCGATAAATAATATTGGTGACAACCAATTTTGAAGGTTTTTTTTGAAACCATGCCCCACAAAGGAGTAAAAGAATGCACAAAACATAGCTGATATTCCCATCAGCCAAAGGACTAAGTATGGCTTGTCATTTGCCAACGACAGTTCAAAGAACATTACATGTATCAAAACAGATACCAAAATAAACATCCAGGTTATAAACCTGTATCCATTCCTCCCCTCTTCTTTCTGCTGCTGTATTCCCAGCTTTAAAAACAGAAAAAAACCATAGAAGTACAATGACATAAAAATGACAAGTATTGCTGCTGCAACTATAAATGTATTTAAACCAAATATTCCTTCCACAAAAAAATCATATGAAAAGAAGCTGTTTTCGTGCATGTATATAATGAACAGATAAAATGGTAAAAAGCTGATCCACCCAGCTGTAATAAGCGCTACAAACACCCTTATTACGATCTGGATTGGCTTAAGAGAAATTTCATCACCTCGTTTAGGCGCCAAAAATAATAGTCTTGGCTTGAAAAAAAAATCTTTAATTCTATGCACTAATGCTCCTTATGTAGCTAACATGTTTATAGTGAGCGAGTCGGTTATTTTTTCACCACAGTGACGCTCACCTACCTTAAAGGCTTATTAGTAACAAAGTTATTAACCGATTGCTACATATATAAAAAATTGGTAGTTCCTCTTTTCCCTTCTAACAAAAACGAGATTGGGTCGCTTTCTTGGCTATGCGAGCCCTTAAACTATAACTGTATATTTAGTACTTAGAGAGCATGGCTAAATGCTCAACACATTAAAAAATATAAGGCGTTATTGCAGTTTTCAGGCGCTTAATTTTCTCTAGCTAGCACGTTTTGGGGCAAAACCAAATTAACTTTTGCCCCCCCCTTCACACTAAACACGGTCAAATCGAAGAGACGTTTGGATATGGGTGTAAGCACGCTTTTGGCTCTCGGCGGCATGGCCAAAAATGTTCCTACATTTTTTGGCATTCCCTACATCCATGTAGGTCAGTACCGCCGTGAAGCGTATAGAGACATATTCAAATACCCCCCTGTTTAACAGCCAGTTCGGCATCCATGCCTCTCGCTAATTAGCGCGAAACTGCGCTTCACTCACCGTACCAAAAGAGTGCTTGCACATCTCCCGCCAGACAGACAATAGACAACGGTGACGGTTAACGCTGCACGATCCAAGCAAGAACAAATGCACTTTTACCAGACACATAGAAAATTCCGATACCGTTCAATCGAAGAGATGAAAATACCGGGTGTAGATGCATCTGCGGACGTCGATGGCAGGGATGCCATCGTCGAGCCTCCAGGGAGGGATTCACGGCGTGTAGCAGATGTATCTGCACATAAGCGAGCCGCAGGCTATTAACAACAGCAACGGTTAACGCTACAAAACCCAACCCAACCCAAGTACATATCCCCCGCCGGGCAGGCGATTGGTAACAACGATGGTTAACGCTGCACAAACCACCCCAAGTACATCCCCCCCGCCGGGCAGGCGATAGGTAAAATCGACGGTTAACGCTAAACAACAGGTTATAAACCTAGATGACGGTGCGCATTACACCTAGACAATGGCTAACTGGTTAGCTGATTCCTGATCCGCATCAGATACAAAAATGCCGATGAAGTCTCCCTCATCGGCATTCATCAACCTTGAGTCAGCGACTCAAAAATTGACAGATCGAATTTCCGATCACCCCAACCTTTGGCGAACCGCCTCAAACAAACAGATCCCTGTGGCCACAGAGACGTTGAGGCTAGAGACGCTACCCGCCATAGGGATAGAGGCCAACGAGTCGCAGCTCTCGCGAGTCAGGCGACGTAGGCCCTTGTCTTCGGCGCCCATGGCGATGGCGATGGGGCCTTTAAGATCGGCCTTATAGAGGTCGTGCTCGGCTTCGCCGGCGGCGCCGACGATCCACACGCCCTTCTCTTGCAGGGCCTTCATGGTACGCGCCAGGTTAGTCACCTGGAACAGGGGCACCACTTCCGCGGCGCCGCAGGCAACCTTGCTAACGGTTGGCGTGAGGCCGACCGAGTTGTCGCGCGGCACAATCACCCCATGTACCCCGGCGGCGTCGGCGTTACGCAGACAGGCGCCCAGGTTGTGAGGGTCTGTCACGCCATCGAGGATCAACAGAAACGGCGTCTCTGTCTTATCCAGCAGCGCCTGCAGATCGTTGTCATTGAGCTGCTTGGCAGGCTTGGCGCGTACCAGCACGCCTTGGTGCTGACTGCTACCGGCCTTGTCGTCCAGCGCCTTGCGTGAGGCCTGCTGCACTGACACACCATATTCGGCGGCCATGGCGATCAGCGGCATCAGACGTTGATCGTCGCGTCCCTGCAACACCCACATCTCGATCACCCGCTCAGGGCTGTTTTTTAGCAAGGCCTCGACGGCGTGGATGCCGAAGGTGAAATCTTGTTTCTTCATCTAATTTGAGTCTCTTATTTCTTACTGCTGCGCTTCTTCACGCTCTTACGTTTCTTGGCGCCCGGCTTGGCCGATGACTTCTTCGCCCCGGCCTTCGACTTGCTCGCGCCCGCCTTACCGGCTCCCGACTTACCTGCTCCGGGCTTACTTGTCCCAGGTTTAGCGTCGCTGCGTCTGGCGGAGCGGCGCTTGCCAGTCGGCTTGTCATCTTCTTTGCCCTTGCGCGCCATCTTGGCGCCCTCGAGGTTGACCCGCTCGCGGGCGGTCAGTGGCTTCTTGGCGCGGCGGGGGCGCGATGTCTTACCATCGTCGCCCACCATCATGAGATCGATCTGGCGATCGTCCAGGTTGACCGCGGCCACCTTGACGGTGACAGGGTCGCCTATCTGATACACCAGGCCCGAGGCCTCACCCACTAGGCGCTGACGCATATTATCATAGTGATAATAGTCACCACCCAGGGTGGAGATATGCACCAGGCCGTCGATGAAGAGATCGCTCAGGCGGACAAACATGCCGAAATGAGTCACAGAGGCGATCACCGCCTCGAAGGTGTCGCCCACATGGTCACGCATAAACTCACACTTGAGCCAGTCGCTGACGTCGCGAGTCGCCTCGTCGGCGCGTCGCTCTGTGTTGGAACACTCCTCGCCCAGCAGATCCAGCTCTTCGATCTGGTAGTGATAGCCGCCATCTGGCGTCCACTTGTCGTTGGCTTCACCGCGCTCTTTCGACAACAGGTAACGGATCACCCTGTGGAGGATGAGGTCCGGGTAGCGACGAATTGGCGAGGTAAAGTGCGAGTACTCCTCCAGCGCCAAACCGAAGTGGCCTTCGTTATCCGGGGTGTAGGTGGCCTGGCGCATGGAGCGCAGCAACATCACCTGGATCAGCTCGGCGTCGGGCCGGTCGACCACCTGCTCCATCAAGGCCTGATAGTCGGCCGGCTCAGGCTCTAGGCCACCGCCCATGGACAGGCCGCGCTCCTTGAGGAAGTCCTTGAAGTTAGTCAGCTTCTGCTCCGAAGGCGCCTCATGCACCCGGTAGAGCACCTCGCCCTTATGCTTCTTCACAAACTTGGCCGCCGCCACGTTGGCCAGGATCATGCACTCTTCGATGATCTTATGGGCCTGGTTGCGGGTGCGCGGCTCGATACGCTCGATCTTGCGATCGGCGTTGAAGATAAACTGAGTTTCCGTAGTCTCGAAGGCGATAGCGCCGCGCTGGGCACGGGTATCATCTAGCGTCAGGTAGAGCGACTGCAATGTCTCTAGATGCGGGAAGATTGGCTTGAGCTCATCACTCACCTCGCCGCCCTCGAGCATCTCCGCCACCTGGGTATAGGTGAGGCGCGCGTGGGAGTGCATCACGGCCGGGTAGAACTTGTAACCCGACAGCTTACCCGCCGCCGAGATAGTCATCTCGGCCACCATACAGAGGCGATCAACCCCAGGGTTGAGGGAGCAGAGGCCGTTAGACAGCTTCTCCGGCAACATGGGGATCACCTGAGACGGGAAATAGACAGAGTTACCGCGGGCGCGGGCCTCTTTGTCCAGCGCCGACTCGGTGCGTACATAATGACTCACGTCGGCGATGGCGACCCACAGGCGCCAGCCGCCGCTCTTCTTGGTCTCGGCGTACACGGCATCGTCGAAGTCGCGCGCATCTTCACCGTCTATGGTAACCAGAGGCAGTTTGCGCAGATCGACTCTGCCTTGCTTATCCTCTTCGGTCACCTCATCTGGGATCTTACGCAGTTTCTTCTCGATCAGGCTTGACCAGGTATGGGGCAGATCATAGTTGCGCAGGGCAATCTCTATCTCCATGCCAGGCGCCATCTCTTTACCCAGTACCTCGGTGACCTTACCCGCCGCCTTCATGTAGCGACCGGGGCGGCGTGTCAGCTCGACCACCACCACATCGCCCTGACGGGCGCCGTTGCGATCGTCGTCGGGGATCAGGATCTCCTGGGTGATACGCTTGTCGTCGGCAATGACGAAGGCCATACCGGAATCCAGATGGAAACGCCCCACCAGAGGCGCGGTGCGCTCATGGGTCAGACGGACGATGCGTGCCTCGCGGCGCCCCTTACGGTCGACACCGGCCTTCTGGGCCAGCACCTTGTCGCCGTGAAAATACATCAGCATGTCACGGTTGTTGATGAAGAGATCGTCGCCGCCCTCATCGAGTTTGAGGAAGCCGAAGCCATCCTTGTGCCCCAGAACGGTGCCGCTGAGCAGATCCATACGCTCGGGCAGACCATAGGCCTGGCCACGGGTAAAGACCAGCTCGCCGTCTCGCTCCATGGCTCTGAGGCGACGGCGCAAGGCTTCGAGCTGCTCTTCGTCGCTGATGTTCAGCGCCTGGGCGATTTTCTCGCGATTGAGGGGTGATTGCTGTGAGCGTAAGTAATCTAAAATATACTCACGACTAGGAATGGGGTTGTCGTACTTCTCTTGTTCACGCTTTAAATGCGGATCTTTGATCATTCATTATCCATAAATTTTGCCCAGGCTCTCCTGTTGTTGCTAAGGGGCTTAGGGCGTTTACCGGGATCTCAGGTGCGCCTGCTTAGCCCTCTCAACTGCACTTGCGGGCATCTTTGCTTCCAGCACCATCAATAATTTCAGGGCTTCCTGTTTGGTCGCCTCATCACTAAATACATCGTTGTATAGCCAGTGGTAACCCATCTCATAATCTCTGGGGCTACCATAGCCTTCGCCAAACAATCTGACCAGCATCATGCGCGCAGGCAGATCGCCACTGGCGGCAGCGGGCAGTGTGTATTGCACCGCACGCTCCTTATCTTGGATCACGAACTTACCGTCATGGTAATACTCGGCGATCCTGACCATGGCCTCGGCGCTCCCCTGCTCTGCGGCGTCGCGTAGCATGGAGATCCCCCGTGGCGGATTGGCCTTGACGCAGATGCCATAGTTCAGCATCTCCGCCCATAAATATTGGTACAGCGGCTGCTTCAATACCTCGGCGCGGGCCTCGATATCTTGCACCAGCTGACAGTCGTCTCCCTTGACGCGGGTCAGGTAAGACTTGTCGCGGATCATCTCGACAAGCTGCTCCTGGCTGTAGATGTTGACCGCCTTGAGCTCCGCCTTCTTATCGGCAGACTTGTTATCGCTAGCCTTAACGGCTTGTGCCTCGGCTTGTACTTGTGTTTGGGCCTGGGCCAGCGTCGATAGACAGGCCAGCAAAATAACGCATACTAATCTCGTCATCACTCTTGCCTTAACTCCTACCTTAACTCTTGCATTAACTGTTACGTTAGTTAAGGTCTCTAGGTTAATCTCACGCCTTATCTCTATGACAGACTTAGGCAGTATACCTTATCTTATCGGCCGCTGCGGCGTTAGCTTAAAAAGTGATTGTAACCTTATCGCCAACCTAGCCTATTTGGCTGAGCTTATGCTAACCAGGCTCGCTTTCGCTACTCTACTTAGGCTAGACCCTAAAAATAAAAAGGCCGCTTAACGCGGCCCTTATGATTAACTGAACGGATTCACTAGAATCATGGTCTCGTTTCTGTCGGGACCCGTTGAGATAATGTCGACTGGCGTTTCCAGTAACTCTTCGATTCGCTTGATATAGTCGAGCGCTGCCTGTGGCAGTTGATCGATAGAGGTCGCACCGAAGGTGCTTTCGCTCCAACCAGGCATAGTCTCGAGCACAGGCGTTACCTGCTCGTAGCCTTCGGCTGCCAGCGGAGTTACGGTAGAGATGCTGCCATCTGGGTACTGATAACCCACACATAGCTTCACTTCTTTCAAGCCGTCGAGTACGTCAAGCTTAGTCAAGCAGAAACCGCTGATGCTGTTGATCTGTACCGCGCGCTTCATGGCAACGATATCCAACCAACCTGGACGACGCTTACGACCTGTGGTCGCACCGAACTCTTGACCCTTAGTACCTAAGTGATCGCCGATCTCGTCACGCAGTTCAGTTGGGAAAGGACCCGCACCCACACGTGTGGTATATGCCTTGATGATACCGCAGACATAGTCCAGATGACGTGGACCGAAACCTGAACCTGTTGCTACACCACCGGCAGTCGTGTTTGAAGAGGTTACGAATGGATAAGTACCGTGGTCGATATCCAGTAACGTGCCCTGAGCGCCTTCGAACAAAATGTTGTCGCCATTCTTACGAGCCTGATCCAGCAGCTCAGTAACATCGGTACACATGCTCTTCAGATAGTCGGCAATAGCCAACGCATCTTTTAGCGTGGTCTCGTAATCAACCGCTTCGCAACCATAGTATTCGGTCAACATGAAGTTGTGATATGCCATCACTTCCTTCAGTTTCTCGGCGAACAGTTCTGCATTAAACAGATCGCCAACGCGAAGACCGCGACGAGAGATCTTATCTTCATAAGCAGGACCGATACCACGACCCGTTGTACCAATAGCTTTGTTACCGCGTGCTTTTTCACGTGCGATATCTAAGGCACAATGGAAAGGAAGGATTAACGGACACGCTTCGGAGATAAGCAGACGCTCCTCTACAGGGACGCCACGCTCTTTAAGCATGTTGATCTCTTTCATCAGGGCGTCGGGCGCAAGCACAACACCATTACCGATAATGCATTTTACATTATCGCGTAAAATCCCTGATGGAATAAGATGAAGAACGGTTTTGTCACCATCGATAACAAGTGTATGACCAGCATTGTGGCCACCTTGATAACGAACGACATATTTGGCCTGTTCGGTAAGTAGATCGACTATCTTACCCTTTCCTTCGTCACCCCATTGGGTGCCGAGAACTACAACGTTTTTGCCCATTATTTGCTGCAAGGTAGTGGTTAAAACGGGATTTTAGCAGATCTTGGGGGGGAAGTGGCAAGTAATTTATGAAAAAATAATCAATATGACCACGCCCGCGGTCACTAAAGCACCACCTAACCTTTGTAAAACCCGTTGATTTTGGCTGGAAATTTCCTGCAAATATGCCCGCCAACGATTCGGAAATAAAAGCGGACCTATCCCTTCGATAATCAGCACTATGGCCAAAACCAGCATCAGGAGTTGGAATGTCATCTAGGTGTGTTTCCTGTAGCGAACAATTAGGGTTTAAAAATAGCAGAAAACAGCCATAAAAAAACCCAGCACAAGGCTGGGTTTTTCCAATCTTCGCAGCGTAATATTAACGCTTTGAGAATTGTGGCTTACGACGTGCTTTACGTAGACCGACTTTCTTACGCTCAACTTTACGAGCATCACGGGTAACGAAACCAGCGGCACGTAGAGATGGACGTAGAGCTTCATCAAGCTCCATCAGGGCACGAGTGATACCGTGACGGATTGCACCTGCTTGGCCAGTGATACCACCGCCCTTAACAGTTACATAGATGTCTAGCTTTTCAGTCATTTCAACTAGCTCTAGAGGTTGACGAACAACCATACGAGCAGTCTCACGACCAAAATATTCGTCAAGTGGACGTTGGTTCACGACGATGTTACCACTACCTACTTTAGCGAATACGCGAGCAGTAGATGTTTTGCGACGGCCAGTGCCGTAGTACTGAGTTGCAGACATTAGCTTACTCCCGGATTAGATATCAAGAACTTGTGGTTGTTGTGCAGCGTGGTTGTGCTCTGCGCCAGCGTAAACTTTCAGTTTACGGTACATGGCACGTCCTAGAGGACCTTTTGGCAACATACCTTTTACTGCTTTCTCGATAATCATTTCTGGCTTATGATCTTGCAGCTTATCGAAAGTAATCTGCTTGATACCACCTGGGAAACCAGAATGAGAGTAGTAAGTCTTAGCTGCTGCTTTGTTACCAGTTACAGTTACTTTCTCAGCATTGATAACGATGATGTAATCGCCAGTATCAACGTGAGGAGTGTATTCTGCCTTATGCTTGCCACGTAGACGACGAGCGATTTCAGTCGCGATACGACCTAAAGTTTTACCTTCAGCGTCAACAACGAACCATTCGCGCGTCACTGTTTCTGGTGTAGCAGTATATGTAGTCTTCATTTACAAAAACCCAATGTTTAAATTCTGTCTCAAATGCCATTATTTTTTAATAAATAACAACACAAAAAATGCCATTCTCCGCCCCTTCGAGCAAAGAATAAGGCTTTACAACTTCCGCCGTTTTGGCGGAGTAACGAGGGCAGGTCGCGAATTATAGACAAAGCTGAGTTAAAAATCACCTAATTTTTTCAGCTAATTTAAATGATTTACTCCGCTTGGCATCGATTAGATGGCGAAAGGGCAAAAAGCGCCCTTTATCGGTTGAAACTCGCCCTATGGCAGGTGTTCTAGCGCCAAATAATCGTGAGACTGCATCTCGGTCAGGCGCGAGCGGCAGCGTCTGAACTCGAAACTCAGCAGCCCCTGAGTGTAGATCTCCTCCAGTGCCACCTCGGCCGAGATGATCAGCTTCACATGGCGCTCGTAGAACTCATCCACCATGGCCAGGAAACGGCGGGCGATGTCATCCCCCGTGCTCTGGCTACCCATCTGCTCGACACCGCTAAGTAGTACGGTGTGATAGAGACAGGCCAGCTCCATATAGTCGCGCTGACTGCGAGGGCCGTCGCACAGGTCACGAAAATCGATAAGCAACACGCCCTGGGCCTGTTGACGTATGGCGATTTCGCGACCGTCGATATCTATCGCCTCACGGGAGACCTCTGACTCGGGCGCCAGCTGTTGGAAATAACTCAGCAGGTTTTTATCGGCCTGAGGATCCAGAGGATAATGATAGATCTCCGCCTGCTCCAGGGTGCGCAGACGATAGTCTATGCCGCTGTCGACATTCAGCACCTGGCAGTGTTTGTTGATCAGCGCAATCGCCGGCAGGAAGCGCGCCCGCTGCAGACCATTACGATAGAGCTCATCGGGAATGATGTTTGAGGTGGCGACCAGAGCCACCCCTTCGGCAAATAGCGCCTGAAACAGGGTGCCCAGCAACATGGCGTCTGTGATGTCGGAGACGAAGAACTCATCGAAACAGATCACCTGATAACGCTCGGCCATCCGCTTGGCGATCACCAACAGGGGATCTCTCTGTCCCTTAAGGCCGTCGAGATCCAGATGGATCTGATGCATGAAACGGTGAAAGTGCGCCCTGAGCTTACGCTCGCCCGGCAGGGCATCATAGAAGGTGTCCATCAGATAGGTCTTGCCGCGCCCTACCCCGCCCCAGAGATACAAGCCTTGCACCTGAGGAGCTGGCTTAGCCAGGAAACCCAATAGTTTCGCCATCCCCGAGGGCTTTTGCTGCGCCGCCAGCAACTCGTCATAGACACGTTGCAGGGCCTTGACCGCCTGCTCCTGAGCAGGGTCATAGGAAAAGTCATCACGTTGTAGATCGGCTTGGTAATGCTGCCAGGGGGTGAGATGCGACACTGAAATTATTCTCTTCTATCCTTAATTCAACCGCCAGATGGTATCACGACAATCGATCCCAGGGTATATGTGGACCAAGCTAAAACCTTGGCAGGTACAGACAAGCCTTAATGGGAAGGCCAGGGCTGTATCGCTCGCTAGTCGATGAAGACTAACGAAAAATTAACCTTTGTTAATCACCTGAACTTTATCGAGAAGGCGATAGTCGGATTGAGTAACACAGCATTATTTAATCACTTGATTTACGTCCGAGTAGCCTTATATCTACAGAGTCATAAGTTCATAATTGCAACATTGGAGTCATGAATAGATGAAAACGAAATTATCACTACTTTCCGCCGCACTGCTCGGCGCGAGCCTGATGGTTATGCCTGCCGTTTCTCAAGCCGCCATTCCACTGGCCGTCGACGGACAAGCGCTTCCCAGCCTGGCCCCCATGCTGGAGAAAACCACCCCGGCCGTGGTTGCCGTCGCAGTCTCTGGCACCCATGTCTCTAAGCAGCGTCTGCCCGATGCCTTCCGCTACTTCTTCGGCCCTAATGCCCCGAGAGAACAGGTGCAGGAGCGCCCCTTCAAGGGGCTGGGTTCTGGCGTCATCATAGATGCTAAGAAAGGCTATATCGTCACCAACAACCATGTGATCGAAGGCGCCGACGAGATCTTGATTGGCCTGCACGATGGTCGTGAGATCGAGGCCAAGCTCATCGGTACCGATGCCGAGTCAGACGTGGCCCTGCTACAGATAGAAGCCAAGAACCTGGTGGCCCTCAAGCGCGCCGACTCGGATGAACTCAAGGTCGGCGACTTTGCCGTGGCTATCGGTAACCCCTTCGGTCTTGGCCAGACGGTCACCTCGGGTATCGTCAGCGCCATGGGCCGCAGCGGCCTAGGTATCGAGATGCTGGAGAACTTCATTCAGACAGACGCCGCCATCAACAGCGGTAACTCGGGCGGCGCCCTGGTGAATCTCAACGGTGAGCTGATCGGCATCAACACCGCCATCGTCGCTCCGGGCGGCGGCAACGTGGGTATCGGCTTCGCGATTCCCGCCAACATGGTCAACAACCTGGTAGATCAACTGATCGAACACGGCGAGGTGCGCCGCGGCGTACTAGGTGTCAGTGGTCGTGACTTAGATAGCGAGCTGGCCCAGGGCTTCGGCTTGGATTCGCAGCACGGCGGCTTCGTCAACGAGGTGATGCCTGACAGCGCCGCCGACAAGGCGGGCATCAAGGCTGGGGATATCATAGTCAGCGTCAACGATAAGCCGATCAAATCCTTCCAGGAGCTGAGAGCCAAGATAGGCACCATGGGCGCCGGCGCCAAGGTGAAACTCGGTCTTATCCGCGACGGCGATGAGAAGACGGTCACCGCAGTATTAGGCGAGGCGAGCCAACAGACAGAAACCGCGGCGGGCGCCGTACATCCTATGCTGGCGGGTGCCACCCTGGAGAACAATAAGAAGGGGGTCGAGATCACCGAGATCGCCCAGGGTTCTCCGGCGGCGGCCAGTGGCCTGCTTAAGGGCGATATCATAGTAGGGGTCAACCGTACCCGAATCGAAGATCTTAAGGAGCTCAAGGCAGAACTTAAGGAGCAACACGGCGCCGTGGCCCTGAAACTGCTGCGCGGTGACAACAGCCTCTATCTGGTTCTGAGATAAGCCGCACTCGAGGCCATGACAGGGTTTAGACACCCGCATCATGGCCTCTTTTATTTCCAGCTTATGCACTTAGGCCAATAGTGCCCTATAAATAAACATGTTAATCTAACGCTACTTATCCCATAACACCTTAAATCATGACGCTTAAAGACACGGTAATTTACATCGCGAAAGCAGTTTTTTTCGGCCTTATTATGGCCGCCGTCTTTCTGGTCATCACCCCATGGATCACAGGTACAGCCAATCACGGCAACTTCTTCCAGAGCAGGGGACAAAACGGGATAGAACTCTCCTTCTCTCAGGCGGTGCGTCGCGCAGCACCCGCCGTGGTCAACATCTATAGTCTGAGCATAGATCAGAGCCGCCCGCTTAATTCGGGCTCCCTGCAAGGCCTGGGGTCAGGCGTGATCATGAGCAAAGAGGGCTACATACTCACCAACTATCACGTGGTCAAGAAGGCGGACGAGATAGTGGTCGCCCTGCAAGATGGCCGCAAGTTTACCTCAGAGGTGGTGGGTTCAGATTCTGTCACCGACCTGGCGGTGCTTAAGATAGAGGGCGATACCCTGCCCGTGGTGCCCATCAACTTGGACGTGCCCGCGCAAGTCGGCGACGTGGTGCTGGCCATCGGCAACCCCTATAACCTGGGGCAGACCATCACCCAAGGGATCATCAGCGCCACCGGCCGTAACGGCCTGAGTTCGGGTTATCTGGACTTCCTGCAGACAGATGCCGCCATCAACGCGGGCAACTCGGGCGGCGCGCTTATCGACACCAGCGGCCGACTGATCGGCATCAACACAGCAGCCTTTCAGATTGGTGGAGAGGGTGGTGGCCATGGCATTAACTTCGCCATCCCCATCAAGCTGGCCCACAGCATCATGGGTAAGCTGATCAAAGATGGCCGGGTGATACGTGGTGCACTGGGGATCACAGGCGAGGCAATTAACCCAGTGATGGCGCAGATCCTCAACCTGCCGGATCTGACCGGTGTCATGGTCACTGGCGTGGATCATCAGGGACCGGCCGCCCAGGCTAAGCTGAGACCCAGAGACGTGATCACTAAGTTTAACGACGAGACCGTTCCCGGCGTCGAGATGCTGATGGATAGGATTGCCGAGACGCCACCAGGCACTCAGGTGACCATGACCATTATCCGCAGCGGCAAGTACTATGAGGTACCTGTCACCATAGGGGAAAATCTGGGTACGGAATAACGGGTTCTGAGTAATTGCCTCTAAATAATGGGCCTGAATAATAACCGGAGCCTGACCGCAAACAAAAAAGCCAGCAATCGCTGGCTTTTCTTTTATCTATTCTCTAGTGATCTCTAGGTACTTGCTTAAGCCCTGAACTTAAGCCATTAGCTTGGGCTCTTAAACAGCCTCAACCAGAAACCACACTCGAGCAACGCGCCGACGACCAGCAGACTCAAGGCCCCCAGATGCATGCCCACGCCGTAACAGATCAGGGCGCCGATCAGCAGCCCCACTAATAACGCCATCCTTTTGCCATGTGCCATATACTCTCCTTAGCATATTCAAATTGGCCTACCCACCAATCATAAGCTTAGCCTATGTAAATTACCTGCATTATTTTGTGACCAGTTGCGTCAGCCATGCATCAGGTACAAAAAAGCCACCCTAAGGTGGCTTTATAAGATGAAGCTAGGCTTAGCTGACCCGCACGACTTCGCCGCCCAGGCCCTTAAACTTATCTTCGATATGCTCGTAGCCTCTGTCGAGGTGATAGATGCGATCGACCGTGGTTACGCCATCGGCCACCAGGCCGGCGATAACCAGGCTCGCCGAGGCGCGCAGATCCGTCGCCATCACCTGAGCGCCGTTGAGCAGCTCACAACCCTTGATGATACAGGTGTTGCCTTCCAGCTCCATGTTGGCGCCCATGCGGATAAGCTCGGGCACATGCATGAAACGGTTCTCAAAGATGGTCTCGGTAATGGTCGCCGTACCTTCCGCCAGGGCGTTGAGTACACAGAACTGCGCCTGCATGTCTGTCGGAAAACCTGGATAAGGCATGGTCTTGATGTTGACCGCCTTGGGGCGTTGACCCTGCATGTCCAGCTCGATCCAATCTTCCCCCGTGGTGATGCTGGCGCCGGCATCTTCGAGCTTGGCGAGCACGGCCTCCAGGGTCTTAGGATCGGCATCGACACAACGTATCTTGCCCTTGGTTACCGCCGCGGCCACTAGGAAGCTGCCGGTCTCGATACGGTCTGGCATCACGCGATATTCGCAGCCACTTAGCGACTCGACACCCTGGATGCGAATGGTATCGCTACCGGCGCCGCTGATCTTAGCGCCCATGGCGTTGAGGCAGTTGGCCAGATCGATAACTTCTGGCTCACGGGCAGCGTTCTCTATCACCGTCTCGCCATCGGCCAGGGCCGCCGCCATCAGCAGGTTCTCTGTGGCACCTACGCTGATCATGTCCATGAAGATATGGGCGCCCTTGAGACGTCCATCGACGCGGGCCTTGATATAGCCCTCTTTCACTTCGATCTTAGCACCCATCTGCTCCAGACCATGTAGGTGCAGGTTAACCGGCCGGGCACCGATGGCGCAGCCACCAGGCAGAGAGACGTCGGCGGTGCCGTAGCGAGCCAGCAAGGGGCCCAAGATCAAGATAGAGGCGCGCATGGTCTTCACCAGCTCATAGGGCGCGCAGAACTCGTTGAGATGGGTGGTAGAGATGGTGATCTTACCCTCGTCGCTACGGCTCACCTCGGCACCAAGACAACGCAGCAGCTCACAGCTGGTGTTGACGTCCCTCAGGTTAGGCACATTGCTGACCACGAAGTCTGTCTCGGCCAGCACACCGGCCATCAGGATCGGCAGGGCGGCGTTCTTGGCGCCTGAAATCACCACGTCACCGGCCAGTGCACCACTGGCCTGAATTGTTAATTTATCCACTATGAGTCTCTAGCCTTACATGTTGAAGATTTTTTCACGCTTCCACTGCGTAGGGGTAAAGGCGTTGATAGTGATGGCATGCAGCGCCCCACTGGTCACATGTTCCATCAAAGGGCCGTAGATCATCTGCTGTTGCTTCACGCGGCTCACACCGTCGAAACACTCACCGACGGCAACAATCTTATAGTGTGTCCCATCCTGGCTCACGTGTACTTCATCCAGTGTCAGCGCTTGGGTAAGCAGCTGTTCAATCTCATTACATTCCATAAACGGATAACCCTTTTATTTGGCTTCTTCGGTGAAGAAGTCTTGTAAATCATATAAATCTATTAACTTTTGCAGTTGCGCCGGCGGATTGCAGAGCACCAGCGACTGACCCTTCTTCTGCTGCTCTGCCACCAGATGCAACAAGAGCGCGACACCAGCGCTGTCGCTATAGGAGACGCCGGCAAGATCCAGTCGGTCACAGGCACCATTCAGTAGTGTCTCCAGCTTAGGCCAGAGCTCCACCACAGCCGCCTGAGACAGCTCACCGCTGACCTGGCACTGCCCCGCCGCTTGGTTAAAGGCCAGCATTATAGCTTAGTCCCCTTGTTAACCAAGCTGATATGGTTATCTGTGTGGGTTTCCAGCTCTTTTATCACCGCATCTATGCCGTTTTGGCGGATCAGGTTAGTGATCTCCGCGCTCTTAGAGGAGAGCAGGCTCACCCCTTCGGCCACTAGATCGAACGCCTTCCAGGTATCGTCCTTCAGGCGACGCACCCTGAAGATCAGCTTGATAGGCGGGCGGCCCTGCTCGATGATCTGCACGTTGACATCCACCATCTTCTCACCGTCAAACCCCTTAGCCGGGGCAAACTCCACCTGCTGGTCGGTATACTCGGTAAATGCCTGGGCATAAGTCGCGATCAGATAAGTCTTAAAGGCCTCGGCGAAGCGCTCGCGCTGATCCGGCGTACTCTGACGCAAGTAGGGCCCCATCACCTTATAAGACGCATACTTATAATCGATATAAGGCATCAACTCGTCAGAGACTATCACCTTAAGATGGTCTGGATTGGCCTGAATTGTGGCAATATCCTGATGAAAACGGGCAAAAGTCTTGTTGGCTACAGATTCCACCATGGCATAGGGGTCCTTGGTATTGACCGAGATCTCCTCGGCGCTAACGGCACCGCCGAGCAGCAATAACATGGAGGAGAAGAGTACTTGCAACAACTGTTTCATATTCGTCCCTATTAATTTTCTTTAGACTTCATACTGTATAAAAACTGGCCGATGAGATCTTCGAGCACTAAGGCCGAGTGAGTATCGTCGATACGATCGCCATCTTTGAGCATGCCGATATCGTCCATCACAAATCCTGGGGTCAGCCCCAAGAACTGCTCACCCAGCAGACCCGAGGTGAGGATCGACAGGCTACTGGTCTCGGGAAACTGATCATATTGATTGTCCATGGCCAGCTCGACCACGGCCACCAGTTCCTCAGGATCCAGGCTGATGTTTGTCACCCTGCCAACCACCACGCCACCCACCTTGACCGGTGAGCGCACCTTGAGGCCACCTATGTTGGTGAACTTGGCATACAGGGTGTAGTGGCTCTGACCAGGCTTCACCTCGACATTGGCCACGTTGAACACCAACACCAGAAAGGCCATCAGGCCCGACAGAATAAACAAGCCAACTAATAGTTCAATTTTTCGAGTCAACATACTCAATTACCACTCAGTTCTATACATACCACGACGGCAAATATATAGGTTTATCCATAAACAAAATTTAATCAGCGGCCAAACATCATGGCCGTCAACAGGAAGTCCAGCGCCAACACCGCCAGGCTGGACTGCACCACGGTTTGGGTGGTCGCCCGGCTGATCCCCTCGGGATTGGGGATCACATGATAGCCGCGATACAGGGCTATCCAGGTCACCACTACGGCAAATACCAGGCTCTTGATCAGGCAGTTCACTATGTCCTGACGCCACTCCACCGAGGCCTGCAGGATAGACCAGAAGCTACCGCTGTCGATCCCCTTCCATTCCACCCCGACCAGATGGCCGCCATAGATGCCCACGGCGGTAAACATCAGCGCCAGTAGCGGCAGGCTGATCACCCCGGCCCAGAAGCGCGGCGCGATCACCTGACGCAGGGGATCGATAGCCATCATCTCCAGGCTGGAGAGCTGCTCAGTGCTCTTCATCAAGCCAATCTCGGCGGTGAGCGCCGAGCCGGCGCGTCCGGCAAACAGCAGCGCGGTCACCACGGGCCCCAGTTCACGCAGCAGACTGAGCGCCACCATGGGCCCCAGGCTGTCTTCGGTGCCGAAACCCACCAAAATATTATAGCCCTGCAACGCCAGCACCATGCCGATGAAGAGGCCGGAGACCAGGATGATCACCATGGACTGCACGCCAATCACGTACAGCTGCTTGATCAGTAGCGGCGTGCCCTTGCGCACCCTGGGCACCTTGGCGATAGCGCCCCACAACATGAGTCCGGCGCGTCCCAGGCCGGTGACGCTATCGATCGCACCACGACCTAAGCGGGCGATTTGATCAATCACGCTCACCTAACATCTCCTTCTGGTAATCCTGGGCGGGAAAATGAAACGGCACGGGCCCGTCGGGCTCGCCGCCGATAAACTGTTTCAACTTAGGGTTGTCGGCCGCCATCAGTTCGGCCGGCGTGCCGTGGGCGATCACCTTCTTGTCGGCCAGCACATAGACATAGTCGGCGATCCCCAGCACCTCTTGCACGTCGTGGGAGACCACCACAGAGGTGAGGCTCAGCGCATCGCTCAGCTCGCGGATCAGCTTCACCAGCACCCCCATGGAGATGGGATCCTGACCGGCGAAGGGCTCATCGTAGAGCACCAACTCTGGCTCAAGGGCAATGGCGCGGGCCAGGGCCGCACGTCTCTGCATGCCGCCGGAGAGCTCACTCGGCATCATCTGCGCCGCGCCTCTTAGCCCCACGGCCTCGAGCTTCATCAGCACGATGCGGCGAATGATCGCCTCGGGCAGGTCCGAGTGTTCCCGCAGGGCAAAAGCCACGTTGTCGAACACATTCATGTCGGTAAACAGGGCGCCGCTCTGAAACAGCATGCTCATGCGTTTGCGCAGGGCAAACAGCTCGCTGCGATTGCATTTATGCACGTCAACGCCATCGACCTTGATGACCCCAGAGTCCGGCCGCAGCTGACCACCGATCAACTTAAGTAGGGTGGTCTTGCCTATACCGCTGGGTCCCATGATGGCGGTCACCTTCCCCCTGGGGATGGTGAGGCTGACGTCGTCATAGATAACATGGGTGCCACGACTGAAGCCCAGATGGCTGATCTCCACCAATGGCTGCACGTGTTCCATCGGCGCTTGTTCCATCGGCTTAGTCTCACCCTTGGCTTGGCTGTCATGACTTAACGATTGATGACTCATAACGGGACCTAATGCGTTCCATGGTTAGGCGGCAGGAAAAGAGACAAATTGTACGAAATTGACGGATTGTGCACAACTGAATCGACACTATCTTTGCGCAATACTTTCAATTTTGTTCAATTCCAGCGAAAATGCGCGGCAGACTCTTAAACAAAAAGATTTTCAATGCTATTTAATATTTTCTTACTGATTGCTGGTTTGGGTGCCCTTGTCTGGAGTGCCGACAAATTTGTCTTCGGCGCCGCGGCATTCGCCCGTAATCTCGGCCTGCCGCCCATGTTAATTGGCCTCACCATAGTCGCCATGGGCAGCTCGGCCCCGGAAATGTTTGTGGCAGCCACCGCCTCCATCGACGGCATGACAGACACCGCCATAGGGAATGTGCTGGGCTCCAACGTCGCCAACATCACGCTGATCCTGGGGATCACCGCCCTGTTAGGCGCAATCTCGGTAAGCTCACAGACACTCAAGCGGGAAATCCCTATGATGCTAGGCGCTACGGCGCTGGCGGGCTATTTCCTTCACGATGGTCAGCTGACCCGCGTCGAGGGCTTGGTGCTGATGGCACTCTTCTTCGCCCTCATGGGGTATCTGATCTGGCATGCGATCGTCAACAAGGAGAAAGATCCCCTGATCGACGAGGCCGAGAGCGAGGTGCCTAAAGATGTGCCTACGCCTAAGGCGATCCTCTGGCTGGTGATAGGCCTAGTGCTGCTGCCCCTGTCTGCCGACTGGATGGTGCAGGGCGCCGTGGGTATCGCCAAGGCCTTCCATATGTCAGACTTAGTCATAGGCCTGACCATTATCGCCGTCGGTACCAGCCTGCCTGAACTGGCGGCCTGTGTGGCCGGCGTGCTGAAGAAAGAGGACGACCTTGCCATAGGTAACGTGGTCGGCTCTAACCTGTTTAACATTCTTGCGGTTTTGGCGCTGCCTGCCCTTATCGCCCCAGGCGCGGTAGATGCCGCCGCCAGCAGTCGCGACTTTTACATGGTGATGGCAACCAGCGTTGCCCTGGCCATACTGATTTTATTAACCGGCAAGGCCCGCCAACTACGCCCCTGGCATGGCGGTGTGTTATTAGCGACTTTTATCGCGTACCAAGTCACGCTTTTCCTATCCTAATAACGTTTAGGCCGACAAAATAGAGAGAACAAGATGGTAGATGCAGATCAATTACGTCAATGGGGACGCAAGGTTATCGATACCGAGCGCAACGCGCTGGACAACCTGTATCAATATGTCGACTCGAGTGAATTTGCCAAGGCCTGCCAACTGATCCTCGCCTGCACCGGCAAGGTGATCGTGATGGGCATGGGCAAGTCCGGCCACATAGGTAACAAGATCTCGGCCACCCTAGCCAGCACAGGCACCCCAGCCTTCTTCGTCCACCCCGGCGAGGCCAGCCATGGCGACCTGGGCGTACTGAGCGAGAACGATATCGTGCTCGCCATCTCCAACTCGGGCGAGGCCAGCGAAATTTTAACCCTGATGCCTGTGATCAAGCGCATGGGGCTGCCGGTCATCGCGGTGACGGGCAAGCCTGAGTCCAACATGGCCAAGCATTCGGTCGTTCATCTGTGTATCGAGGTACCGGAAGAAGCCTGCCCGCTCGGACTGGCACCCACCTCGAGCACCACGGCGACGCTCGTCATGGGCGACGCCCTGGCAGTGGCCCTGCTGCAGGCCAGAGGCTTCACTAAAGATGATTTTGCCCTCTCCCACCCAGGTGGTAGCCTGGGACGCAAGCTGCTGCTCAAGGTGAGCGACGTGATGCACAAGGGTGACGACTTGCCTCTGGTGGCAGAAGATATCTGTATCACAGAGGCCCTGTATGAGATCTCCAAGAAGGGGCTCGGCATGACTGGCGTAGTCAACAGCCAGGGCCTGCTGGTCGGTATCTTCACCGACGGCGACCTGCGCCGGGTGATCGACGCCGAGATCAACCTACGTAAGACCTCCATCTCAGAGGTGATGACCCATGGCTGCGTCACCGTCAGCGAAGGCATCTTAGCCGCCCAGGCCCTCAAGGTGATGGACGAGAAAGAGATCAACGGCCTGATCGTCACCGACGAGCAGCAGAAGCCGATTGGCGCACTCAATATGCTGGACATGGTCAAGGCGGGGGTGATCTAACATGGCACATCAAGGTTTCTATGGCCCGATAACCGACGCAGTCTGGCAGAAAGCCAAACAGATCAAACTGTTAATCTGCGACGTCGACGGCGTCTTCTCCGACGGTCTGGTCTATATGAGCAACTCGGGCGACGAACTCAAGACCTTCCATACCCGCGACGGCTATGGCGTGCGCTCGCTGCTGACCAGCGACATCCCGGTGGCCATCATCACGGGGCGTAAGTCGCAGATAGTGGAAGATCGCATGACGGCCCTGGGTATCACCCACATCTACCAGGGCGTCGACAACAAACTCGAGCCTTATCAGGAGCTGCTTAACCTCTATAAGGTGGCGCCTGAGGAAGTTGCCTATATCGGCGATGACATGGTGGATCTGCCCGTGATGGAGCAGGTGGGCCTGTCTGTCTGCGTGGCCGACGGTCATCCCTATGTGCGCCAACACGCCGACATGGTTACCCATATCAAGGGCGGCCACGGCGCGTTGCGTGAACTAACGGATCTCATCCTGCTCAGCCAGGATAAGTTTGCCTCGGCCCACGGAATGAGCATATGAACAGAGTCACGCTGGCGATCATCGCCTTCTTCGGCACCGCACTGATCCTCTATTGGCAGGTTCAGTCGAAAAAGGGCAGCGAAGAGCTGGCCCTGGATAATGTCGATCGTCCCGACTACATAGTCCGGGATCTCAAGAGCGTGCAATACAATGATGAGGGTGGTATCAACAGCCGGGTATCGGCCAGTCACATGGAACACTACGCCGAACGCAACCAGACCTACTTTACCCAGCCCATCTATCTGGTCTACCCCGACAACGGCGATGCCCAGTGGCGCCTGAGATCCACCAAGGGCACATTGGACAAAAATAGCGGACGGGTCACCCTGGAAAATAATGTTATCATTGATGCCATTAGCCCAGAGGAACCGATTCAGACCATAGAGACCACCTATCTGGAGCTGGATCTCAATACTATGATTATGACATCCGACAGAAGCATTCGGATCACAGGGCGTGATTTCCTCATCACGGGGGAAGGCTTATATGCCGATCTCAACGCCCAAAATATCAAACTGACGAGTCAGGTAGAAGGAACATATGAAACTAAATAGCCTTATTCTTGCGGGCCTGCTGCCCCTGGTCAGTGTTGGCGCCTATGCCAAGGTGAACGACCTGCTGCAAGAGGTTAAGATCTCTGCCGCCAGCCAGGAAGCCGACATTAAGAACAACCAGATCATCTTCCACGGTCCGGTCGAGGTCACCCAAGGCTCAATCAAGATATTGGCCAGTGAACTACGCGCCTTCAGCAAAGAGAAGAACAGCGGCAAAATACTGATCGCCACCGGTAATCCGGCCACCTACTCTCAGGTGATGGAAGATGGCCGTCCAGCCTCGGCCAGCGCCAAGGAGATACGTTACGAGCTTTCCAGCCGCACCCTGACACTGATCGGCGACGCCACCCTGGAACAGGAAGGCAGCCAGGTCACGGGCTCACAGATCCGCTACAACATAGAGCAGCAACAGCTGATCGCCGAGAGCACAGGCAAAGACAGAGTGATCACCATCATTCAGCCTGAGAACTATCAGGAACAGATCCAGCCAGAGCAGAAGCCCGAGAAGAAACCAGAACAGGAAAAACAATGACAGACCTGATCTTGAAGGCGGAGAACCTCGCCAAGAGCTATAAGAGTCGTGCCGTTGTCCAAGACGTGAGCCTCACGGTAAAGACCGGGCAGATCGTCGGCCTGCTGGGGCCAAACGGCGCCGGCAAGACCACCACCTTTTACATGGTCGTCGGCCTGGTACAGAGCGACAAGGGCCGCATCTTCATCGACGATGACGACCTGACGCTAGACCCCATGCACCTGCGCGCCCGCAAAGGCATAGGCTACCTGCCCCAGGAAGCCAGTATCTTCCGTAAGCTCTCGGTGCGGGACAACATCATGGCCGTGCTCCAGACCCGCAGCGATCTTAATAACGATGGCCGCGAAGAGGAGCTGGAACACCTGCTGGAAGAGTTTCACATCACCCATATCCGTGACAGCCACGGCATGGCGCTCTCGGGCGGTGAACGTCGCCGGGTGGAGATCGCCAGGGCGCTTGCCGCCAACCCTAAGTTTATTCTTCTCGACGAGCCGTTCGCCGGGGTCGATCCCATCTCGGTTATCGACATCAAGAAGATCATCGAGCAGCTCAAGAATCGCGGCCTGGGGGTGTTGATCACCGACCATAACGTGCGCGAAACATTAGACGTCTGTGAGAAAGCCTATATCGTCAGCCATGGTAATCTAATCGCCGAGGGCACACCCGCCGAAATCTTAGACAACCAGCAAGTACGAGCAGTGTACTTAGGTGAACAATTCAAGCTATAGTTAATCTTATAATGGGGCCACAGAGGAAAAACCACGCGTTAATTGTGGCCTTAGGCACTATCCGATATATTTGTCCGGCACATATAGCCAGAGCTTTCTCATTTTATAATTAGAAACAAGGGAATAGCAGTACGATGAAAGCGTCACTTCAGCTCAAAATGGGTCAGCATCTCACCATGACGCCCCAGCTACAACAGGCCATACGTCTGTTGCAGTTGTCGTCATTAGAGTTGCAGCAGGAGATCCAGCAAGCATTAGAATCCAACCCGCTACTGGAGTTGGATGAAGAGCAGGAGAGCGCCAGCATCGAGCTGCAAGACGATAGCGTCGGCGACAGCTTCGACAACAAGTACGACGACAAGATAGAGCTGGATTCGAGCCAGGATAACTCAGGGGTCGAGACCTCAGACGCCCTGACTCAAGACTCAATGCCAGACGAGCTGCCGGTGGATACCACCTGGGATGAGGTCTACACTGCCTCGCCAAACTCAAGCTCGGGCGCCATGCGCGACGACGACATGCCTTTTCAGGGCGAGACCAGCGAAGGTCTTTACGAACACCTGGAATGGCAGAAGAACCTGACCCCTTTTTCCGATAACGATCTGGCCATCGCCACCGCCATCATCGACGCCATCGACGAACGCGGTTACCTCACCCAGACCTGTGAAGATATTCTCGAGGCCATGGGCGACCCTGAGATCGAACTCGACGAGGTAGAGGCGGTGCTCAAACGGGTACAACACTTCGACCCTATTGGTGTGGCCGCCCGTGATCTCAGCGAATGTCTGACCATTCAGCTGGCCCAATACAGCGACGATACCCCACACATCGCTAACGCCCGTATGCTGATCAAGGAGCACCTGGATCTCATCGCCGGACGCGACTTCCGTCTGCTGATGCGCAAGACCAAGCTCAAGGAAGATGAGCTGAGGGATGCCATCGCCCTGATACAGACCCTGAATCCCCGTCCCGGCCTCGCCATCACCGCCAGCCGCGACGAGTACGTGATCCCGGATGTGACCGTCACCAAGAAGAAGGGACGCTGGGTGGTCGAGCTTAACCCAGACAGCATGCCCAAGATCAACGTCAATCAGCAGTATGCCGCCATGGCCCGCAGCACTAAGAGTCAGGCGGATGGCCAGTTTATTCGCGGCCACCTGCAGGAAGCCAAATGGTTCCTCAAGAGCCTGGAGAGTCGCAACGAGACCCTGCTCAAGGTGACCAACTGTATCGTCGACTTCCAGCAAGGCTTCTTCGAATTTGGCGAAGAGGCAATGAAGCCCATGGTACTGAACGACATCGCCGAGGCGGTGGAGATGCATGAATCCACCATCTCGCGTGTGACCACGCAAAAATATATGCATACCCCGAGAGGGATCTTCGAGCTTAAATACTTCTTCTCCAGTCACGTCGGTACCGACGATGGCGGAGAGTGCTCTTCTACAGCAATACGTGCCTTCATCAAGAAGCTGGTTGCTGCGGAAAACCAGAAAAAGCCATTGAGCGACAGCAAGATGGCTCAACTCTTGGCCGAACAGGGGATTAAGGTGGCTAGACGCACCATTGCCAAGTATCGCGAGGCAATGCTTATACCGCCCTCGAATCAGCGCAAGAGCTTATAAAACAAACCTGGAAACTGGAGGACTATCTTTATGCAAATAAACCTGACTGGGCACCATATCGAGATCACCCAATCTCTACGAAGCTACATCGAAGAGAAATTCACAAAGCTTGAACGTCATTTCGATCAGATCAATAATGTGCACGTTGTATTAAATGTCGAAAAGTTGCAACAGAAGGTTGAGGCAAAGTTACATCTCCGTGGCGGAGAAGTGTTCGCAACATCCGAACATGCGGACATGTATGCCGCGATAGACTCCCTGATTGACAAACTCGATCGTCAGGTCATTAAACACAAAGAGAAGCTTACTAAACATTAACGATGGAACTGAGTACCATCCTGCGGCCGGAGTGCACCACCTGCGCCACTCCGGGCAGTAAGAAAAAGGTACTGGAGCTTATCAGCGACTTAGCCGCTGTCCAGTACCCCACCCTCTCCTCTCAAGAAATATTTGAAAGCCTTCTGGCTCGAGAGAAAATGGGCAGCACAGGTATAGGCAATGGTATCGCGATTCCTCACGGACGGCTGACTAACATAGATCAACCCGTGGCCGTACTGGTGAAATGTGCTGAACCAATCGCATTCGATGCCATTGACAATCAGCCCGTCGATATCCTTTTTGCGTTATTGGTGCCCGCAGATCAATGCGAGCAACATCTTAGCACCCTGGCCGCTATGGCCGAGAAGCTCAATGATAAGGCGATCATGAAGCAGCTAAGAAAGACCCAAGATGAATCCGAACTCTATCAGGTGATCACCCAATGAAATTGGTTTTGGTATCCGGACGCTCAGGATCGGGAAAATCCGTCGCACTCAGGGTCCTAGAAGATCTAGGCTACTACTGTGTCGACAATCTGCCCTTGCAGATGATGGAATCCCTGCTGGAGCAGCTCAAGGGACGCAGCGATCTCGTGGCCATCAGCGTCGATGTACGCAACATGCCCAGCGAAGAGATCCAGCTGGAAAAACAGCTGGCCAAGCTCCCCAAAGATACCGAAATCTTAAGTTTCTTCCTGAACTCAAGCGACAATGTGCTGCTCAAGCGCTATAGCGAGACCCGCAGACTACACCCGCTGTCACGCTCTAAGGTCTCCCTCAAGGAGGCAATTCAGCTCGAGGGCAAGTTGCTCGACCCCATAGCCAAACTCGTGGATCACTATATCGACACCTCTAACCTCAACATCTATGAGTTGAGCGACAAGGTGCGCGAGATCCTGCTGGGCACGGTCGACAAGGAGCTAGTGATCAACTTCGAGTCCTTCGGCTTTAAATATGGCATGCCGACCGAAGCCGACTTCATGTTCGACGTGCGCTTCCTGCCCAATCCCCATTGGGAACCTGAGCTAAGGCCTCTGACCGGCCTGGATGAGCCAGTGCAGCAGTTTCTGAGTCAGCAGCCACTGGTCAACAAGTTCATCTGGCAGATCGAAAACCTGCTGGAAACCTGGTTGCCACACCTGGAGCGCAATAACCGCAGCTACCTCACCATCGCCATCGGCTGCACCGGCGGCCAACACAGATCTGTTTATGTGACCGACCAGCTCGCCAAGCTGTTCAACAAGGGCAAGCATAAGGTTCAGGCGCGCCACCGAGAGCTAAAGCATGACTAAGTTGGCTCGCGAGCTGACCATCTGCAACAAGTTGGGCCTGCACGCCAGAGCGGCGACCAAGCTGGCGGTGCTCGCCGCCAAGTTCGACGCCGAGGTCACCCTGATCCAGGGCGATAAACAGGCCTCTGCCGCCAGTGTACTCGGCCTCCTGATGCTCGAAACCGGCATGGGTAAAACCATCACCATCACCAGCGAAGGCAAAGATGCCCAGGCGGCCCTGGATGCTATCAGCGCCCTTATTGACGCCAAATTCGATGAGGCCGTATAATCGGCTCGCTTTGCGGTGCCCGCTTAATTTCGTCCTATACTTATCATAGACTTACAAGCCTACCACCCAAGCCGTTCAATCAACTGCCAAAGGAGGAGCTATGCCGATCGAATTGTTAGATAGTGAAACCACAGATCAACGCCTTAATCAGCTCACTCAAGCCTTAGGCAGCGGCATGTTTGTCCATGTGCGCAGCATGCTGCACGACATGGCCGCCTCTGATATCGCCTTTATCCTGGAATCTTCACCACCGCGCACCCGTCAGGTGCTCTGGCAGCTAATCGATCAGCAGCACACGGGGGAGATCCTCGACGAGCTGGGCGAAGAGCTCAAAGATACCCTGATCACTCAGATGAGCCCAGAGCGCGTCGCCAAAGCGGCCGAAGGCATGGACACGGACGATCTGGCCTACATACTGCGTAGCCTACCCGACAGCGTCTTCAATCAGGTGTTGCAGTCGATGACGGCGCAAGACAGGGCCAGGGTAGAGCAAGCCCTTTCCTACCCGGAAGACACCGCCGGCAGTATCATGAACACGGACACGGTAACCGTGCGCCCCGATGTCACCATAGATGTGATCTTGCGTTACCTGAGGATCCGCGGCGAGCTGCCCGATGCCACCGACACCCTCTATGTGGTGGATAAACGCGACAGCCTGCTGGGCGGTGTGCGCATTACCGATCTGCTGACCTGCGACCCCAACGCCTCGGTGCGGGAGATCATGAACGACGATCTCGAAGGGATCCCCGTGGGTATGGACGACGGCGAAGTCGCCCAGCTATTCGAGCGTCACGACTGGGTCTCGGCCCCCGTGGTCGAAGAGGAGACCAACCGTCTGCTGGGGCGTATCACCATCGATGATATCGTCGACGTGATCCGTGAGGACGCCGAACACTCCATGATGGGGATGGCGGGGATGGACGACGACACAGATACCTTCGGCCCAGTGGTCAAGAGTACCCTGAGGCGCTCCCTCTGGCTGACCATCAACCTGTTTGCCGCCCTGCTGGCCGCCTCGGTCAGCAACATGTTCGAGAACACCCTGGAGCAGTTTGCCACCATCGCCATCTTGATGACCATAGTCCCCAGCATGGGTGGCGTCGCCGGCAACCAGACCCTGGCGCTGGTGATCCGCGGTATCGCCCTGGGGCAGATAGGCCAGAGTAACTCCCGCTGGCTGATCGGTAAGGAACTGGCCATCGGCTTTCTCAACGGCCTGCTCTGGTCCATGCTGGTATTTGCCGCCGTCTGGCTGTGGAAGGGCGACATTGCCCTGGGCGGACTGATCGGCGGCGCCATGCTGATCAACATGACGGTGGCCGGTCTGGCCGGCGCCTGTATCCCACTGCTGCTGAAGAAATTCAATGTCGATCCCGCGCTGGCCGGTGGCATGGTGCTGACCACGGTCACTGATGTGATCGGCCTGTTCGCCTTCCTCGGCCTGGCGACCCTGTTCCTGCTGCATTGACACCTAGGCGCATCTCAAAGCTCAATCGGATGCGCTTGAATTTCAATGTTATCGACATCTTTTTCACGCTAGGATAGGTAGAGTCATCCGGCCAGAGAACTGTCATGCAAAATACTCAAATACTCATCATAGAAGATAATGCCGATGTCGCCGGTGTCCTGGGGGACTATCTCGAATCCCAAGGAGCTCAGGTGGATTATGCCAGCAATGGCGAGCTCGGCCTGCGCCTCGCCACCGAAGGGCACTTCGACGCCATAGTGCTGGATCTCATGCTGCCCAAGATGGACGGCTACGCCGTGGCCAAGGCCCTACGTCAGCAGGGCTCCAGCGTGCCCATATTGATGCTGACGGCGCTGGACGACAAACAAGATCTGCTGCAAGGCTTTCATAGTGGCGCCGACGACTATCTGACCAAACCCTTCGATCTCGATGAGCTACATGTACGCCTGCTGGCGTTGATTAAGCGTCAGCTCGGGCGCGTCGCCCAGGGCTGTCAGCAGTGCGGGCCGCTCACCCTCAACATCGCCGAGCACACCGCCTATCGTGATGGCAAGAAGCTACAGCTGACCCCAAGCTGCTATCAGATCCTCCACCTGCTGATCTCCCGCGCGCCTAACGTGGTAAAACGTGAGGAGATAGTGCAGCACCTGTGGGGGGAAGAACCGCCCAACAGCGACATCTTGCGCAGTCACATGTACCAACTGAGAAATCAGGTGGATAAACCCTTCGACACCCCCATCATACTCACCGTGCCTAAGATAGGCTTCCGGTTAGACGTGAACCAATAGAGGCCCAACAGGTGCAAAAAACCGCCAAGAGTCTGACTCGCAAGCTAAGTTTCTACTTCGGGGGGATCGCCCTCTTGGTGGCCGCCATCCTCTACCTGCTCAGTATATTTATCCTCTACTGGGTCGAAGATGAGCTCAACCGCCGCAGTCTGGAGCAGATAGCGCCTAGCGCTATGGCGGCATTCGAACAGGGCGCCGAGTCGCCGCTGGTGTTGAGCACCACTATCGTGGCCTATAACGATGCCGCCAGCTTACCCGATGAATATCAGGGCATTATCGATCTGCCCGTCGGTTTTCTCGATGAGCTGCACGACACCTTCAAGGAAGATATCTTCATCTTTCGCGGCCAATATGGCGAGGGCGAGGCGACACATCCCCTGATTCTGGTGATGAATGCCGAGCAGGTAGAGCTGAGCCGCAACGAGTGGAATAACATCAGCCTGGTGATCCTGGCCGTCACCCTGATGCTGTTTGCCCTGTTCGGCTTTGCCATCACACTGCTCACCCGCAGGCTGATCGCGCCCATTCGCGCCATCAGCGAGCAGCTCGAGGATTCGGAGGGCGACCAGAGCTTTAGAGTCTCCAAAGATGCCACCCAGGAGTTTCATGCCCTCACCGCCAGCCTCAACCATTATCAGCAGCAGATCGCCCAGCTGATCCGCCGGGAACAGGCCTTCTCCCGCTACGCCAGCCATGAGCTGAGAACTCCATTGACCATTATTCAAGGCGCCAGCCGTCTGCTGGAGCAGGAGGGCAAACCTGAGTTTATGCAGCGACAACGGGCCCGTATCGCCAAGGCCGCCAGCAATATGCAGCACATCATAGACGCGCTGCTAAGCCTGGTGAAACAGGAGAAGGGACTGAGTTCACCCGACCTCAGGCCGCTACAAGAGAAAGAGCTAAAGCAGATCCTTGCCGAGGTCGAGCCGCTGGCGAGCCAGAAACAGATCCAACTGAGCCTCACCCTAGATGCCACGCCGCAGATTGCCCCCAGCGAGGCGGTGCTGCGCATGTTACTGATCAACTTGCTCAATAACGCCATCAACGCCAGCGACAGCGGCTGTATCGCCATTAGCATCGACGACGAGGGGATCTCAGTGAAAGATCAGGGCCGCGGCATGAGCAGCAGCGACACTCGCCCTCAGGGCCATGGCTTAGGGCTGGAGATAGTCGAGGCCCTGTGTCAGCGTTATCAATGGCGTTTTAGCCTCAGCAATTGCGACAAGGGGTGCATCGCCAGATTGCACTTTCCTGCATCAACCCATGCCTCCTGATGGTGCAAGATAGGTGCTGAGCCGAGTAATCACTCACTCAAGACCCAGTTTTCCGCCTGTCATCTAATTGGCATAAGTTTCGCTTATCCTAGCGCGGTCACGCACTAGGAGGCTTTCCCTTGTATTCACTCAAGACACAATGGCACACCAATGACACTGACGCCTTTTGGCAACCTCAATTTGACGGGGAACCAAGCCATGAAGAAGCGCCTTACCCGCACCCTCTGGGCGGTCATCCACAGCGGGGCGCGATAGATGCGCGTCTAAATGCGCTAGGTCGGGAAGAGATAGGCCAGAGCCAGCAGCTCAGCCTGAATAGGGAAATCATGACACTGGTCGCCGAACAGGCCAGGTTATCACTCAACTAGGCTTTCTAGCTCAACAAAATTGTTAAGCTCGGCCACCGGCGAATCAATAGCGCGGCGAAACGACGCTAGGATAGTAAGCCGCTAACGAGAACGCGGCGTGATATTGGAGAGGCTATCGAAGAATTTTTGCCTCTGCTTCTCGGCATCGAAGCGGCGCACCATCTGCCACTCCTGAAACAGGGCAATTGCAAACCCTATGACCACCACCAACAAGCATCCGGCTCCCAGGTAGGTGATGATATTTACTGCGACATCTGCTCCTGCAGAACTGCTGGCGCTGCCAAAACCTATCATACACAACCCTTACACTTAGTCTCTGGGTGACCAGGAGTCACCTTCGACCTCAGGGTAGCGATGAAAAATTAAACAAAACTTAAGCCAATTAGCCCCCTCGAGAGGTATTTGTGTTAGTGAGAGCTAACTCACTGAAGCAGAGCGGGTTATTACCGGCCAATCGAGCCCAGCTTAATTGCGACAAAGTGTATCACCAGGTCCGAGCCACCTTGCCGCGACCGACACAACGGGCAAAACTGACACAACTGACAAAGCAGCCAAGGGCTATTGGGTCATGATCACCAAAAACTGGCTCTGCAGCTCGGCCTTATCCTGCCTGCCATACTTGATAAGCAGATCCGCCTTACCGTCTAGATTAAGATCTTCGCTGCTGAGCATGTCGCCATCGATAGGCAGGGTGAGCTTGAGGCTTTCCTTACGATCGAAGGGCTTGCCCTTGGCACTCCCCAGAAACAGATCCAGCTCTGTGTCGCCGTCGGAGAGCAGCAGATCCTGACGCTTGTCGCCATCGATATCCGCCAGCTTTACCACGGGCGCACCGCTCTGGCCCGAGGTCAGGCTGAAACTCAGCTCCACCGACTTGCTCATGTTCGGTTTGGCGGCGAAACGCCGCTTATCGTCCATGGTAAACAGGTGCACGTCCTGATCGATACTGCCCGACACCAGGGCGCCGATGATCTGCGACAGGCCAATATCGAACCCAGAGACCAGCACCTCGCTGCGACCATCTAGGTCGATATCCACCAGCTCGAAGCCCGTCAGGGTGCCATCGCCGCGGATCACGCTCTGGGGCTGCTTGCCAAAGCTCACTCCCTTGTCGCCCTTCACCCCCAGATAGATCTCATAATCGTTGACCCTATCCAGCACCCCAGAGCTCTTGGTGTAGCGCACCACCATGTCCACAAGGCCGTCGCCATCGATATCCTGCAGCGCCTCGACCTTACGATAGACGAGATCGCTCTGATCCAGCGCCTCGCCATAGGCATCGCGTCTGTCCCACCAATCCAGGCCGCTGATCGCCTGACTCACGGGCTGGAATCTGGGGTAGCTCTCGAACTTGCCATCCTGATGTTGGGCATAGATCTCAAGCTCCCCCTCGCCCACCTTGATGATGTCGTCGCGACCATCGAAATTCATATCGGCAACATAGAGCTTGGTCTCGCTGTAGCGTGCACCATCGCGATAGAGCAGCACCTTGGGCTGGATCGCCAGGGTCTGGGCCTGCCAGCCATCCTCCTGACTGAGGAAGAGCTGTGTCTGCTCAAACTGGCCCACGATAAAGTCGTCACGGCCATCGCCGTTGAGATCCCGCACAAACTCGCCGCGGGCAATAAACTCAATGCGCGGCTTCACCACCAGCGGCGCCACATCAAGCAGCTCGCGAAGCGCCAGCCCTTGGTCGCTGACCGTCAACACAGAGAGATGAGCGCGCGACATGAAGTAGACAGACTGAAGTGAATCGGCCTGCTGTGGCTTGCCCTGCTGTGAATTGGCCTGCTTTGGCTTACCACTCACATCGTATCGATAGAGCTCGCCAGGCAGCGGCATCTTATGCAGCAGCCGATACTGGCTGCTTTCGCCATCTAAGCCATAGACGGCGAGCCATTTGGTCTGGCGGTCATCGACACCGATCGCTAGCAGCTCCTTGTTGGCATCGCCCACCAAGTTGAGGCTCTCCAGCGGATGGGTGAGTTTAAAACCGGTATCTATGGTTTGAGAGACGAAGGCCAACGGCGCCTTATCGGCTAAGACCTGCATGGAGCAGAGCAGAGTCAGGCTAGCGGTGAGCCAGGGGGCGAGGGCACGAATTGCCGGTATTTTCACAGATCATTTCCCTATGTGAAGCGAGTTGGGTTCTAATCTATCGATTCCCGGCGAAAAAGAAAGTTCAGTTAATGACTTGTTACAAACAAAAAGTGCTCGAGGTAGCCGGCAAGTTTAATCGGATCTCACCTAACTATTCCGGCTTACTCTTCCTGTCCCGGCTTACTCTTGATTTCCCGGCTGAGGCTTCCAGGCGCGGGTCATCTCCCGGCGACCCAGGGCACCCGGATGAGGCTTCACCTTAAAACCCGCGGTCTTCAGATTACGCTTGAACTGGCCGTTGGCACAGTAGCTCACCAGCATGCCGCCCGGCATCATCATAGGAAAGAGGCGATCGAAGTTATCCTGGGTCCAAAGCTCGGGCTGCTTGCTGGGCGCAAAGCCGTCGTAGAATACCAGGTTGATGGAATTATCCGGCAATTCCAGGCTATCCCAGGTGGCGTGGATCTTATGTAGCACGAAGCCGGGAAACAGGGTGACATCCTCGCCCCAGGGCGCGCTGTGTAGGCGATCGAACAGCTCCTGCAGCGCAGACGGCAGATGCTCCTTGTAGTTCAGCTGAGCGATCACATCGCTAGGCACTGGGTAGGCCTCTACCGTCACGAAACGTATCGGCCTTATGAGTCTATCCGGCTTACCATCGCTACCCAGCACCTGCTTTAGCGTCAGCATGGCGTTCATGCCCGAGCCAAACCCCAACTCGAGAATATTCACCTGCTCGAAGCAGGGGTCCAGATCGGCAAAACCCGACTGAATATAGACATGTTCAGACTCGCTGATGGCGCCATTATGGGCATGATAACTGTCGTCAAACAGGCTACTCATCAGGGTGTGGGAACCATCCTTGGTCATCTGTACATGGATCTTGTTCATTCTCGGCTCATCAACGGTATTTGCTGGAGCCAGATTGTACCTTAGACCCAGCTCCGACATGCAAGTCTTTCCCCATACCGCCTGACCAGGCACCCACAAAAACAAAAAGCACCGCGAGTGATCAAGCTCACAGCCAAGAAACCATAAGAATGAGAAAATCCGCCACACTTTCAGTCATCTAGATGAAGCCGGGTATTTTACCCATGTGACTTGGCATCTCACTTGCTGATGCTTCGACAGCTAGTGCCTCACCAGCTAGCGCTTTTCGAGATCAGGCCAAGGGGCAAACCCAAGAGCCTGAGTATCAGTCGAGTGAGCGATGACAAGGCAGTGCCCAGCACACAACCCAATACAAACATAAGCCAATAATACTTACGAGCCCCTATGCCCAGCCACCCCCAAGTTAGCGCCAAAGGTAACGCCCTGGCGATCGTCTCCTTTCTGCTGTGGGGGCTCCTGCCCCTCTACTATCAGTTTCTGCCGGGCGCGGATATCACTGAGATGCTGGCGATTCGCCTGCTCTGCTCTGTGCCCTTCATGCTGCTGGTCTTTCTGCTGCTTGGCAAACCTCTGCCCCGTTTGACACTGCTTAAGGCCAATCTTACCTCGGTCGCCCTGTGCGCCCTGGCCTCACTCATCATGTGCGTCTCCTGGTACAGTTTTACCTGGGCACTGACCCATGGACAGGTGTTGGCGGCGAGCCTGGGGTTCTTCATCAACCCGCTGTTTTCCATCGGATTAGGGGTGCTGTTTCTTAAAGACAGGCTGACTGTCGCCCAGAAATGGGCTGTGCTGCTCGGCACTCTGGGCATTGGCTACATGGTGATGGCCTATGGTCAGCTCCCCTGGCTGGCGCTGCTGATGGGCAGCTTCTTCGCCCTCTATGGTCTGTGTAAGAAGTTTATCCGCTTCGACTCGCTCACCTCTGTCACCATAGAGGCGGCGCTGCTCACCCCGATCGCCGCCGGCTATCTACTCTGGCTAAGTGCCACAGGTCAGAGTGAGGCGCTCTCGAGCGGCACGGGTACAATGCTACTCTACATGGGCTCGGCGCCCGTAACCCTGCTACCGCTGATCTTCTTCGCCCTGGCGATTCGTCACACCAGCCTCTCCATGGTCGGCCTGCTGCAGTACATAGAACCCACCATGCACTTCTTGCTGGCGATCTTCCTGTTTAACGAGACGTTCGATAGCGTCAAGGCGGTGAGCTTCGCCCTCATCTGGGTTGGGCTACTCCTCTGCTCGCTGGAGGCCCTGCCCGGTCTGTGGCGCAGTCTCGCCACCCGGCGACAGCTGCACCACCCCAGCTAGGATCTCTGCCACCACGCGGCGACTGAAGATCATCGACAGATGTAGCGGTCGCCAGATCACCTTATTCTCGGCCCCCGGCCAATGGGAGCTGCGACTCGGCACTATAGTGAAATCGATGGGCGTGCGAAACGAGTAGAGGGCTATACCCTCGAGACTCTCCTGGCTGTCGGCCAACTGAGACAACAACTGACTCTTTGGCCTCAGCTCACGCATCGCCCGCGACGGATAGGGTAACCAGGCGAGATAGCTGCCGTGATGGGGAGAGGAGATGGAAAACAGCGCCTTGGTGCGTTTCTCGCCCCCCAGATGCTGTAGGTAGTAACGGGCAACTATGCCGCCCATACTAAAGCCGATAAGGCAGATGGTCTCATCCTCGGCCAGAGCCGCCTCGATATAGCTTTGCAGCTGTTTGGCTGCAAAGGCTATCCCACGGCGGCCATCGATGGGGGCCAGGGTCGGCGTCAGGCACTCATAGCCCTGACGCTCAAACTGACGCCGCATCCACCCCATCACCTGACCGGTGTTAAAGATCCCATGGACTAACACGAGTTTCATTCCTTCGCCCTCTCGCTAACGTCTGAGTTAATCGCCCCCAAGGGGCAAATATTTGCTATGATCCGCGCTCACTCCAGCATACCACCGATTAGGGATCATAAGATCATGTCGAACGCCGACCTGCTGCGCCAGGCGATCAGCCAAAGAACCGAGCTACTCGCCGCGGCACAAGCCGCCAACACCAACTGTTTTCGCGTGTTTCACGGCACGGTCGAGGGGATAGACGGACTCACCATAGATCGCTATGGCGACGCCTGGCTGATCCAATCGTTTCACCAGAGCCTGACCCAAGAGGAGCTTGAAAGCCTCGGCCAAGAGCTCAAGCAGACTCAAGATCTTCCCGTCATCTACAATGATAGATCCAATAAAAACTCGCGTATTCTCAACCCGCTGACGCCTGAACTCGACGCCTTCGCCAGCGCCGAGCAGGAGATGACGGAAAATGGCATCCGCTTCATTAGTAAGTTACGCCACGAAGGGCAAGATCCCCTGCTGTTTCTCGACATGCGAATCGGCCGGGAATATGTGAAGGCCAACAGCCAAGGCAAGTCTGTGCTGAACCTGTTTTCCTACACCTGCGGCATAGGCACGGCCGCCGCCGTCGGCGGTGCAGAATCTGTCACCAACATCGACTTCTCCTCCTTTGCCCTGGCCGCCGGCCGTCGCAATGCCGAACTCAACGGGGTGAGCGACAGGTGTGAGTTTATTCAGAGCGATGCCTTTCCCGCCATGCGCCAACTGGCGGGCATGAAGGTGGGTGGACGCCGCAACCAACGACTCCCCAGCTACCCTAAACTGGCGCCGCGTCAGTTCGATCTGGTATTCCTCGACCCGCCGCGTTTCGCCAAGAGCCCCTTCGGCACTGTGGATCTGATCAACGACTATCAGAGCCTGTTCAAACCCGCCATGCTAGCCACCAAGGCCGGCGGCACCATAGTCTGCTGCAACAACGTCGCCAAGGTAGAGCGTCAGGTTTGGCTCGACGCCTTGATTCGCTGCGTCGAGAAGCAGGGACGGCAGGTCGCCAGCTTCGAGTGGATCCATTGCCACCAAGACTTCCCCTCCTTCGACGGCAATCATCCGCTTAAGATAGTGGCGCTCACCTTGGCAGAGCAGTAGCTAAATCGCTGCAAACTGTTCTTGGTTAACCTAGCCCGTTTAGAAAAGACAGGATAAAAGTGGTAAAAATTTGGCCGTTAACTTAAAAATTCACAGCCTTTAGCTACATAACGGCAACAAACAACAATCTGGCAACATAAAAACTATCAATTAACGCCGAAAATCCGCCACAAAAAGTTTAAAACAAGCCTCATACCAAGCTTAACCGCAAGAGTCCATCAACAAGAACGGCTGCGTGTTAATTAGTCGCAAAATGGCTTTTCAGGGCAAAATTAGCGCTATTACTGCGATTTTTATATCAAAAAATCATCAATCATTAAAATTCACTTTACTTAGCGCCTCGCTGGCACTACATTTCGCTTCCCGCTAAACAGTGAATAAATGGCAGTCCAACACACACTTCCTTCCAAGGTGCCATTTACCCTACTTAATTTGGAGATTATTGGTGTTAGACGTCGCCGATAACTGTAAATCGAACAATCCTACGGCACCCGTAATAGGTCTCTCTTTCTTTGCCGTCGCCTCAGGTTTTCTGATGAGCCTGATCCCCCTATCATTGGGCAACTTCGGCCTGTCGTCGGATCTCGCCCCTTGGCTCGCCAGCATCTTCTATCTGGGGTTGCTCTTCGGCGCATTGAGGGTCGAGCGCCTGATCGCCAAAATGGGCCACAGACGCGGCTTTGTGCTGTTTCTCTCCCTGCTGATCGCCAGCATAGTGGCCATGTTGCTCTTGCCTGGTGCCGGCGTCTGGCTCACGGCACGCCTGCTCGCGGGTTTCGCCGTCGCGGGCGTCTTCGTGGTGGTCGAATCCTGGTTACTGATGGCCGATAGCGTCAAGGCGCGCGCCAGACGACTGGGGATCTACATGGCCGCGCTTTATGGCGGCAGCGCCCTCGGTCAGCTGGCCATAGGTGAACTGGGCACTCAGGGGGTCTTACCCTATCTGTTTGTCATCGTCCTGCTCCTGCTGGCCATAATGGCCCCAGTGCTGATCCGCTCTGGCGAGCCGGCCCACCAGGCGCAGCAGAGACTCTCGCTCAAGGAGAGCACCAACCTGAGTCGCCCGGCGATCATAGGCTGCCTGGTCTCAGGCCTGCTGCTCGGCCCCATCTATGGCCTGATGCCCGTCTATATCCACAATCAGGTAGACGAGCCGACCCAGACGGGACTCTTGATGGCGGCGATTATCTTAGGTGGCATGGCGGTGCAGCCGCTGATCAGCTATCTCTCGCCGCGGATGGACAAGCGCCTGCTGATGGCCATGTGCACTCTGGTGGGCTTGGTCGGTGTGGTCGGGGCCATAGAAAGCAACGCCTTTATGTTTAAGGGATTGAGCTACTTCATCCTGGGGGCGGCCAGTTTCGCCCTCTACCCTATCGCCATCTCGCTGGCCTGCGACAGACTGCCGAGCACCAAGATAGTGTCGGCGACCGAGGTGATGTTGCTCTGCTATAGCCTGGGCTCTGTGGCCGGCCCCCTGCTGGCCTTGAGCCTGAGCGACAAAGGCCACGGCATGATGATCTACCTGGCCATCTGTCTGCTGAGCACCTGCCTCTACATGCTACTCAAGAGCCTGCAGAAACTCGACGGTCAGACAGATCGTCTGCAGAGCTAAACAATACTGTCCTCGCCATCGGTATCAGCCTCAGCAGGCCGATGGCGTTTGGCATACCAGTTGGCCAATGGCTGAGCCGATAGACCATGGGCCAATATGCTCATCAAGACGGTCACAGTTACCACGGCATAGAGGGTCTCGAACCCCTTGATGCTGCCCATCTCGTGGGCGACGATCAGCACATAGAGGATAGAGGCGATCCCCCTGGGCCCGAACCAGGCGATAAAGGCACGGGTCGCCAGATCTAACTTAGTCCCTATCAGAGAGATCATCACAGGCAACATGCGCAGCAGCGTCAGGCTAAGCAGAGCGTAGATCATCACTTCCATGGTGACATAGGGCAGCGTGGTTGGCACAAACGCCAGGCCGAAGATGAAGAAGCTTATCAACACCAAGAGCTCCCCCTCGCTCTCGGCAAAGTCTTCGATATGCCCCCTGGCCATCTCGCTGGTGTTGCCGGCATAGAGGCCGGCGAAGAAAGCGGCGATAAACCCATTACCCGAAAACTCCTCCGCAAGATAGAAGGCCAATATCGCTAAGGCGATGGGGATCAGGTTGAGGTAGGTCTCTACCATGCCATCACGCTTGAAACAGAAGATCTGCAACTTGGTACCCAGATAGCCGACGGCGCCGCCCACCAGGGCGCCGAACAGGATCTGCTGCATCACGTAGACCAGCCAATGTTGATCCTGGGCGTGATCCAGACCACTCATGATTAAGGCCACCACAGTAATTAACACGGGGAAGATAATGCCGTCGTTCAGTCCGCTCTCCACATTGATGGTGGAGCGTATCGTCTTGGGCACCTTAGGGTCCGAGACCACCGCCTTACCCAGGGCTGCATCCGTCGGGGTCAGCAGCAGGGCTAACATCAGCAGATAGAGAAAGGGTTGGTCGGGAAAGAAGAATCCCGCCACCAGTGTGCCAGCCGCGACCGTGATCGGCAGGCCAATAAACAGCAGGCGCGCCGGTAGCTGCCATGACTGCTTAAGCAACCTGAGATCCAGCAGGGCGGCGTCGCTAAACAACACCAATACCAAGGCGATTTCCACCATGATAGTGACAAACTCGGCATCCACCTTCACCTGAGTCACATCCAGGCCGAAGGGGGACAGCAGCAGGCCGAAGGCGGTAAATACCATGGGACCTGAGATGTCGAAACGCGCCAACCACTTAGAGATATAGCCGTAGAGCAATACGACTAACGCAATGATAAGTATGACGATATGTTCATCCATTGGGGCTTTCCTTGGCTAGCTGATGGCTTGTAGCTTAAGCTAGCAGAAATTATTCCCCATGGCTCTAGCTGAAACGGACTATTCTCGGTCTAGCAGCCAAACCAGCTCCGGCAAGGCCGTCAGGTCTAAGGTATCGCCCCGCTCGGCGATCACCACATGGGGCGACTGGCTTCCCTCGGGCACCAATTCGGCCTTGAGCCGCTCCTGCGCCTCACGCTCACCATGGATCAGAATCAGCGGCGGCATGTGTTTAAAGTGTCGATACCAATGGATAAGCTCGGCCTGATCTGCGTGAGCCGACAACCCGCCGACCGTATGTATCTTGGCCTTCACCGGAATATCGCGACCATGTATGGTGAGCGACTCGGCGCCATCCACCAGCAGGCGTCCCGGCGTACCCAAGGCCTGGAAACCACAGATGATCACATCCGACTGGGGATTGGCCAGGTTATGCTCCAGATGGCTGCGGATCCGCCCGCCGTTGCACATGCCGCTACCGGCGATGATGATCAAGCCCTGATGGATCTCGTTAAGCTCCATCGACTCTTGGGTGCTGTCGATAAAGTCCACATTCGAGAGCAGCGGATGTTTGCCCGGCGACAGTCGGGTGAAGCGCTTAAAGTCCTCATCCATCAGCTCATAGTTGGCCACATAGATCTGGGTCGCCTTGATCGCCATGGGGCTGTCGAGACAGATACGCCAGTTGGACAGCGCCCACTCCTTGGCATAGAGGTGAAACAGATAGAGCAGCTCCTGGGCCCGCCCGACGGAGAATGCGGGTAGCAGAATATTGCCGCGGCTCTCCTTGATCGTCTTGGCGAAGATCGCCTTAAGCTCCTCTAGGGTATCGTCCCAGCTGCGGTGCAACCTGTCGCCATAGGTGCTCTCCATCAACACCAGATCGGCGTCGTCGATCAGCGTAGGATCATCCAGAATCGGCATGCCCGCCCGCCCCAGATCGCCGCTAAACACCAGCTTCTTGCGCTCGCTTCCCTCCCCCAGCCACAACTCGACCACGGCCGAGCCTAGAATATGGCCGGCATCGCTTAGACAAGCCGTCAACTGAGGCACCACCTGTACCGACTGACCATAATCCAGGGCGACAAACTGCTTGATCACCAGCGCCACATCTTCTTCGTCGAACAGGGGCTCAAGCGGCGGTAGATCCATCTTCACCCTCTTCTTGTTGAGGCGATCCACATCGCGTACCTGCAGCATGGCGGCATCCCTGAGCATCACCTCACACAGCTCTACCGTCGCCTTATGGGTATAGATAGGGCCGGTAAAGCCAGACTTGACCAGCAGAGGGAGACGCCCCGAATGATCGATATGGGCATGGCTGAGCACCACGGCATGAATTTCTGTAGGTTCGAAGAGGAAGGGCTCGTGATTGCGCAGTGCATCGAGCTTACCGCCCTGGATAAGGCCGCAGTCGAGCAGCACCTGACGACCCGAGATGTCGAGAAGATGACAGGAGCCCGTCACCTCCTGGGCCGCACCGAGAAAAGAGAGCGTCATCTGCATAACAGTGTCCTTTGAATAACAATGCCATTTGAATACTAAGATCCTTTGAGTAACAGGGCCTTAGAGTGCCCGTAAGCGGTAAGACAAAGAGAATACCTGGCCCAAACGAGCATGAAAGAAATGATTCGGCTTATGGTTAAAAGATAGTCTTTTTAGTAGCTTCCAACCAGTTGTCTCAAAGAGAATCACAACCCCAGAAGCGATAAATCTGGTTCTGCCCACACCAAAAAGGCTAATGAGCCTGACTAGGAGTAGACGCGAATATTCTCATTCCTTAGTCTTATTTTCTTGTGTCTTTATCATTGACCAATACACAACAAGCAAATAACATATCGACAACAAATCTTATTGATGTACAAAGACTTAATTAAGTAAAAACGAATCTAATACGAGATAAGATAGGGGGATGCACTCAGGCATTTCCCAAAATAACAACAAACAGAAAGATAGGGACATTCGCTATGCTTAAGGGATTAATGCGTATAGGCTGCTTGCTTATACTCGCCTCGCAACTCAGTGCCTGTGGCGGTGGAAGCGGCTCATCAGAAACAGATAAAACCGCGGTCAAACTCAACCAAACACTCAGCTTTAGTCAAAGTGGCACCATAGAGAAAACCTACGGTGACCAAGCCTTTAGCAACTCGCTTCAAGGTTTTTTGGGAACTGGAGCCATAAGTTATACCAGCTCTAACCCAGAAGTCGTCACCGTCTCCAATGATGGTTTGGTCGCGATATTAACAGCGGGTTCCAGCACTATTACCGCTCATATCGCCGAAGATGCCAAGTACCTGGCAGCCTCCGCCGCCTATCAAGTTAATGTCGCCAAGGCGGAGAGAGCAATCGCCTTTGAAAACACAGGCACAGTGGCGCTCTTTATCGATCAAACTTATCTGAATCCCGTCAATGTCGATGTTGCTAACGTCACCTTTAGCAGCCAAGATCCTGCCGTGGCCTCGGTGGATACCAGTGGACAGGTGACGGCGCATACGCCAGGCGAGGCGCAGATCTTTGCCGAGATCGCCGAGACCGCTAACTACCTTAAAGCCAGCAGCAGCTTCTTTGCTTCTGTCGCGCCAAAGTCGCTAACACTTAAGTTGCTGATAGGAACCGATAACACAAAAGTATTTACTGATGTAGATACTCCTCTGCAACTCGCCAGAACCACTCAGGCCGACTGTGACTTTAACAATCTCAGCAACTGCGATAACGGGCTGGTCGACAAGCTATCCACACAACCGCTAATAGACAGCAGCTTAACCACGACGAGTGATGCCTACTATAACCTCTTCCACGGCCAACATGCTGGTCAGGCAACCTATGTCGCCAACAATAACCTCACTCGCCGCACTTCGGCCAAGGCCGTTTCCTTCAATGGCTATCTCTGGCTTATCGGCGGCTATGAGCAAGCAGGCAATGATGCCAGTATCTGGCGATCGAGCGATGGCAACATCTGGCAAAAAGTGGTTGATGAGGCTCCTTTTGGCGTGCGTCCTCCTGTGGCTGTCATTACATTTTCAGACCATATCTGGCTCATAGGAAACCGACGTGACACTACGCTTAACGACGTATGGCGCTCAGCAGATGGCATCAATTGGACACAAGTAAATGCCGATATTGGCTTTGGCGAACGCAACAACTATTCGGTGACGACTTTCAAAAACAAGATGTGGATATATGGCGGCTTTGATTTGCAGACTCGCGAGCATGTCAAAGAGATCTACTCCTCTACCGATGGCATCACCTGGAACCTGGAATCGTCAGACTCGACAGCAACCCAGAGAGTAAGCACCGCCTTTGCTGAATTTAATGGCAAGCTGTGGCAATTTAGCGGCAGAAACGATACCGGGAGAGTCGCCGACATATGGAACTCAGACGACGGTATTCATTGGACATTGGTGACAGACACACCAGAATTCTCGGCTAGAGAAAAGCATGAAGTTAGGCAAGTCGGTAATCAACTAATTTTGCTGGGCGGTTATATTGATCAGCTCGATCCGAATCGCTCTCAGAATCCAAACGATGTATGGACCTCCACCGATGGCGCCTCTTGGACGTTAGCAACAGATGACGCTAACTTCGGTGTACAGTCGCCATACATGGCCGATAGGATACGCTTATACTTCACCACCGCGGTACATAATGATGCCCTGGTCGTTATCGGCGGCAAAAGTGATAATGGCGTCTTACTCAACGACAACTGGCAAACGACAGACGGCAAGCATTGGCTGCCGCTCAACAATCAGTTGCCATCCATGAAGGATATTCAGGCGGTCAGTCACCAGGGAGAGATACAACTGCTTTCCGGCGCCAACGAAGATTCCGAGAAAGTAAATACTCGTTGGCACTCTGCTGACGCTTTCAGCTGGACATTAGATGATTCCACTACGCTTCCCTTTCCGACGGACAGCAAACTACTTACTTTTTCCGGTAAAATTTGGGCCTTGCACGCAAGTGGTAGCTACTCATCACTCGATGGTAAATCCTGGACTCAAGAGGCGCTCACCGGGCCAAATGTTGGCACGCAAAACGGTCAATACTCAGTCTATCCATTCGACAATAAATTATGGGCTATCGACACACAAAACGGCGTCGTATATCGCTCAGAAGATGGCATCAACTGGACAGATGTAGGCAACAATAATTTCCCCGCACGCGCCGTAACCCAAATCAGCAGCTTTGGCGGAAAACTATGGGTGATAGCGGGTCATGAAACCCTATCTCGAACGACTCAACTCAGTGATATCTGGTCAACCACAGATGGCATCACCTGGACAAAGCAGGCAGATACCACTGGATTAGGCGCGAGACATATACACCAGCTCGTCGAGTTTGACGGTAAATTATGGGCCTTTGGCGGATATGACGCTAACCAAACCTTAACCGATCTCTGGTATTCCCAAGATGGCACCAACTGGACCAAGGCCATGGATCATTTATCCTTCGAGGCTAAGCGTGGTTATCGCGCCATGGTTCACGGCGGTCAACTCTTCGTTTTGGGAGGGATAATGCCCTATCCCTTAGATGCCACCAATCAAACCACCGCCAACCAAGTCTGGATGACGACTAACGGCACCGAGTGGCGCCGAGCGCTACAGCAAACGCTAAATTTCTAAGCCCAAGCGGCTAGCGGCAAGAACGAAAAGGCTCAATGAGATAACCACTCATCGGGTCTTTTTTGTTTTCGGCCTATGTCATCGCGCCAATCAAGTAAGCTTTTGCGTTAAAGCAAACCGAAAAGATAAGCAAAAAATAGCACTAAACCTGCCGCTGATTAAAAAAACAACAAACCAGCGAAAGACAGGGATGAAATCTTTAGGTTATAGTTAGTTAAACGGATGGCACACGCGCTTTTCAGGATCCCCTATGAAGCCCTATCAAGACGCTCTCTCATTGCTGGAGCAAGACCCACTCTTCAGCCAGACTCAGGTCAACACGGCCCAGCTTGCGGTGCCGGATGAGATGTTTAACGGCTGGCAGCAAACCTTAGATCTGCTGTCGGAAATCGTCGACACCCCGGCCATCCTGATCATGCGGGTGACGGAAAAAGATATCTCTGTCTTCACCACCAGCCATCATCCAGATAATCCCTATAAACGCCATGACACCGAGAGCCTGGGCCATGGTCTCTACTGCGAGACGGTTATCAAGCGCCAAGCTGAGCTGGTCGTGCCCAACGCCTTAAAAGATAAGGAGTGGGATCGCAATCCCGATATCAAATTGGGGATGATCGCCTACTGCGGCCTGCCGCTCACCTGGCCCAACGGCCAACCCTTCGGCACCCTGTGTATGCTGGATAACAAGGAGAGGGACTACGGCCGCACCTTTCGCCATCTGCTGGCGCGGTTTCAAAACGCCATCAATGCCAATCTCGCCAGCCTGTATCAGAGCGCCAAACTCTTCCATCTCAACCAAGTTTTAGAGACCAAGGTGCAGCAACGTACCCAAGAACTCACCAGGCTCAACAAGAAGCTATTGAGCGAGATAGAGCAACGTACCGTTATCGAGAATTCGCTTCAATTTCATAAGGATCACGATCCATTGACTGGCCTTGCCAATCGACTGGGGTTCGTGAATCAGCTCTCACAGCAACTCAGCCAACCCGATGAACTGTCTACCTATGTGATCTACTTTGGCCTGCGTAACTTCAAGTCGATCAACGAGAGCTATGGCTATGTGGTCGGCGACAAGGTGTTGCAACTCTTCAGCCAGCGCATCAAGCGCATCCTGGATAAGGATACCTTGTTTGCCCGCATCGCTGGCGCCGAGTTCGTCATCGCCCACAGGGGCAAGAATCCCCTGGAGCTTCCCCTGATCGACAGCATAATACAAACCGCCAATATTCCCTTCGCCCTGGCAGAGTTCAGCATCAATATTCCCTGCTGCATAGGGGTCGCGGTCGCACCGACGGACGCACAGGAGGCCTCTGAGCTGATGCAGAAAGCCGGTGCCGCCATGAGCATCAGCAAGGCCGAGGCCACGCCCTACAGCTTCTTTAACAAGCATACTCAGACCAATATCGAGCGCCGCTGCCTGCTGGAGTCGCACCTGGTGGATGCCCTCAAACATCAGGAGCTGAGCCTGCATTACCAGCCGCTGTTTAGCCTGCAACACAAGCGGGTTATCGGTGCTGAGGCCCTGCTCCGCTGGCACAGCCCACAGCTGGGCGATGTACCGCCGGATCAATTTATCAGCCTGGCGGAGCACAATGGTCAGATCATCGCCATCGGTAACTTCGTGCTGCATACCGCCATCGAACAGGCCGCCAAGTGGCGCAGCCAAGATCCCAACAGGCCGTTTAGGGTGGCGATCAACATCTCGCCGCTGCAGTTTCGCGACACCGATTTTGCCGACTATATTGCCAACCTCTTGAGTCTCTACCGCCTGCCGGCCTCCGCCCTGGAAATGGAGATCACCGAAGGCGTGCTGCTGCAAGATGAGCAGCTGGCGCAGCATATCATAGGCCAGTTGCAGGCCCTGGGGGTAAGGATCTCCCTCGACGATTTCGGCACCGGCTACTCCTCACTGAGCTACCTGCAAAAATACTCCTTCGACACCCTTAAGATAGATCGCTGCTTCATCACGAATCTGGAGAAGAACGAGCAGGACAGAGAGCTAACCCGGGCGATCATCGCTATGGGCAAGAAGCTGACACTCAATGTGATCGCCGAAGGGGTAGAGACTCAGGCGCAGGATGCCTTTATCCGTCAGGAGGAGTGCGACTTCGGTCAGGGTTATCTGTATGGCAGGCCTGTGGATGCGCAGACCTTCGAACGCGACTATCTGAGCGCTGACTAAACTTAAGTTAAGCCACGACAGTTCTAGAAGTTCATGGCCAGACCGAATCACCCAGCGTCGCGACGCCTGATAAGCGCGAGCCCGCTGACCGACAAGACGAATACAACAATTTAGTAACAAACAGTTTCACTCGACGCCACGGCTGCTTTATAGTGTAAAAAAATAAAAAGATCGCTTATGAATATTGACCCCATTGCCGAGCTCTTGGTGCTGTTTATCTGTCTGCTCGCCAGTACCTCTACCCTTGCCTGGGGCCTGATGGCCTACCCGCTGCGCATCGCTCCCCGCGCCAGCACCTATTTCTCCCTTGCCAACCTATTGATCTTAATGGGAGTGCTCCTCACCACGCTCAGGGACCAGACGCCGAGCTATCTCTACTGGTTGGGAGCAGACATGCTGCTGTTACTCGGTTTCGTGCTGCTTCGTAGCGGCACCCAACGCCTGTTTCGCCTGCCAAGCAGCATCAAAATAGATCTCACCTTACTGCTCCTGACGGGGCTCTTGATGCTAACTCAGCCACCCAGCATAGCAGCCAGCGATACCCTGGGCATCTTCTTCTCCTTCATGGCCGCCTGCACCTTCTTGCTGATGGCCAAGGACAATCTGGTCGCCCTAGAACACACGGTCAAACGCCCCATCGCCGTGATCCTCTTGAGCCCCATCGCCCTGATGGGCGTCATTTTTGGCCTCAGGGCGCTATTGCTGCTCATCGAGCCTACTCTAAAATCCCATCTGGCCAGCATTCAGAGCGCCGACGCCATCCCCATGTTATGGCTGTATGTGGTCATGACCCTATGGATCAACGTGATCATGATGGGCAACGCCCTCACCCGCCTGGTGCAGAAGATGCGCCAACAGGCAGACAGAGACTATCTCACAGGGCTGTGGAATCGGCGCGCCATGCAGCAGCAACTGGAGCAGCTGCATCAGCGTTGGCTCAGGGATGGACAGGCCTATAGCCTGATCCTGTTCGACCTGGATTTCTTCAAACAGATCAATGACAAGTTTGGTCACTCTGCCGGGGACGCCGTGCTCGTTAAGACGGCGCAGCAGATAGGTAAGGTCACCCGCGCCATGGACATCTTCTGCCGACTCGGCGGCGAGGAGTTTCTGCTGGTGTTACCTGGCACAGATGGCGCGGTGGCGGAGATCATCGCCCAGAAATTGCAGCAGGCCCTGAGACAATCCAGCCTCAGCTGGCAGGGCAGCCTGATCCCCATCAGCGCCAGCTTCGGCATAGTCACTACGGCAACAGGCGATACACCGGACAGCCTGTTGGCGCTGGCCGACAAGGCGATGTACCGCGCCAAGGAGACCGGCAGGGATCGCTGCTGCACGGCAGAGCGAAGGCTAGAGCAGGTTCAGGCTACACCATCTCAATAGCGATTTGCTGACAGGGCGCCTTACCCGAGCGAATGAGCGGCTCGCTGGTCTGCATTGCCTGATTGGCAAGTGGCATGTTGGCGCTGGTGTAGAGCTTAGCGAGATCTTTGATATCTATGGCACCACGAGACTCGCCGATGATCCCTTCGGTCACCATCTTCTTCATCAGGCGGGAAAAAGTTTCTGGCTGAATCGACAGGCGCGATGCCAACACACGTTTAGGAATATCCAACTCGACCCGTCCCTGGTTGTCGCCGATCTTCTGCATGTTGCGCAGCAGAAAAAGCAGCAGGCGCGACTGGGCATTCTGCACAGATAGCAGCTCTACCTCATTGATATCCTTGCGTAACCTGACACTCATCTCCGCCATGATGGCGATACAGGCATCGGGATTGCCCCTGAGCATGGCGAGGTAACCTTCGCTGTCGAAGCTGACCAGGGTGCAGTGGGATACGGCCTGGGCCGACACAGGGTAGGAGGCCTGGCGACTAAACATCAGCGCCTCGGCGAAGGTGCGCCCCTCGCGTACTACCTCTATCACCTTATCCTGCCCCTGCAGGCTGGTGCGATAGAGTTGCAGATGCCCCTGAATCACCAGGTAGAAACGTTTGGCCAGATCGCCCTGATAGAACAAATTTTCGTGGGCGGCCAGGGTGATCTTTGCGGCTTGCCCCAGCAGGCGACACAGCTCCTCTTCGCCCAGTGCCGAAAACAGGTGGTGTTGGTGAATGCAGGCCTTAATCTGTGGATCTGTTATCATCGCGCCTTCCTTAGTCCTGTCGCTCCGTTAATCTAAATCACAACCTGATAACAAGTCGTGATCTAGATCATAATGAACAGGTATTAAAGATGAATCAAATTCAAAAAGCGCGTGAAGCTAAATTAGTGGTGCATGCTGTGGTCGTGAGCCTCTCCCTGAGCCGTGACTTTGGCCATCACCGACAGGGTCTCGCCATCCGCCAGGGTAAGTGTCAACGCCACCTCTTCACCCAAAGCCGGCACGCCGGTCTTAAAGTCCGACATCATGCCGTGATAGCCGCCGGGCGCCAGTTTCACCATGCCATGGGGTGGGATCTGTATCGCCTCCACTCCTTGCATCCGCATCACCTCGTTCTCCATCAGCGTCTGGTGCAGCTCCACCACGCCGCGTGGGCTAGTAATCCCCTTGAGCACCAAGGGCTTGTCGCTCGGGTTATGTAGGGAGAGGTAGACGGGCACCACTCTTGAGGTGGGCGGCATGCCGCGGATCCAGGCGTCGTGTACCATCAGCTCGCTGGCCTGGGCGGCACCGAAACAGCTACAAAGCAACACAAATAAGCAGAAACGACCTTTCATATGATTTCCTTTTTTCATGATTAGAGCAGACTCTCGATCTGTTGACGCATCTCGTCTATGGGGGTGCCTGTGTAGAAGAAACCGCGCACCCGCTGTTTGCCATCGAGCACGAAGATCTTGGCGGTGTGGGAATAGAGATACCCCTGACGCTTAGGCGCCTTGCTATCTTCCAGGCTCAGCTTCTTATACTCGGTGGTCACCTTCTCCTCGGCAAGCTTGGTGTAATCGGCCTTAAACAGCGCGGCGACCTCATCTATCTTCTCCCGCTCATCCACCAAGCCGATAAAGCTGGGGTCGAAATAGCTGAGGTATTTGTTCAGATGCTTGGGCGTGTCGTAGTCGCTGTCGATACTGATAAAGAGCACCTGAATGCGATCTCGGGTCTCGCTCGGCAACTGATGCATCAGCTGGCTGATGTGGGCCATGGTGGTCGGGCAGATGTCGGCGCAGTTGGTGTAACCGAAAAACATCATCACCACCTTGTCGTGAAAGTCCGACAGACGAACCTCGCCCCCCTTGCTGCTGCGCAGGCTAAAATCGCCACCTATCCCCTTAAGGATCGGCATGTTCGCCATGCTAGCAGCGCTCATCAGGCTACCCATGAGCAGCACGCAGAGGCTCAGGGCCAGATGAAACTTACCTTGGTTAACTCGTGTCATAGTCAATTCCTTCTCTGCTAACAACGCACCTCGGCGCCAAGATCTGTCACCGGCGGCAGGTACTCGGCACGGTACAGCACTACCTTGGCCCCCTCTGGTGTCACGGCGAGCAGCATAGTCACGCCGACTCGCGCCAGCTCGACCTCGCCCTCGCTGTTGGTGGCCGTCCACTGATACTCGAAACTCAAACGGTATTGCCCTGCCTCGGGCGTCAGGCTGTAGTTCTTGATCACCCGCCGGCTGTCGCTGTGATTCAGGCTGTGCAGGTAGGCAAGATACTGACTCGGGGTCTGGCTAGCATCTTCGGGGCCGGTAAAGCTTGCATCCTTAGCTAACAGACTGAGCAGAGTCACGTCATCCAACCTATCTAGCGACTCGGTCCAGCGATAGAGCGCGGCGCGAACCAGATTGATCTCGGCGGCGGGGCGATAACGGGAAGTAAAGTCATCATACTCGTTGACCAGAGTGACGCTGCTGCGCACCAATCCTCGATTATCCAGGCTCAGGCGCTGCACCACATATTGCCCCTTCACGTCGCTCTCGTCTTCGGTTGGCGAGGCCAGCTGAAACTCTGTCTCCACCTCGACCTCGACACCCTCCTGACTGCGGGCGATAGGGGTGATAGACATGAGATGATGGGCGCCCTGGCTTGGCAGGCTGCCGGCATACTCGGCGTAGTCCACTAGATCGCTTTCTGGCGCCAAGCGCTTGTCGGCCTGGCCCATATCCAGATTGGCGTACCAGAGATAGACATTTGCCTCCAGGCCATAGTCCACCTCGGCGGCCGCTGCGCTGGAGGTTATAACAAACCCGCCCAGCATCATCAGCAATCCCATCAGGAGTAACCTTTGCATCCGCATCTCCCATCGTTGCGACGATAATTGGCTCGAGCCTCACCTAGACCCGAGCCCTTTTTGCCTAAACCCCTAGCGCTTAGCCCTTAGGCCGTGGCTATGCTAGATGGCTTCTTGAGCTGCACCATCAGGTTGTCATCCCACTCGCCGTCGACCTTCACGTGAGCAGCGGCGCCCTTGATGATCGCCTCGATCAGGTTGTGGTTCACATAGGCATACAGGCCTGGCTGGCGGAAGGTGTATAGGGCAGCGCAGGCACTGCCCCCGGCGACCATCCAGGTTTCCAGGTTGGTCTGCGGCGCATCGGTAAATGAACCCGCTGGCCAGACATAGTCACCGTGTCCGCCGATGATATGAGGACGGGTGTCGCGGTTCGCCTGAGAGTGTACGAAGAGCACAGACTCACCCACCTTGGCGGTCATGGCGTTCTTGCCTGTCAGGGCACCCACTGCGCCGTTGAACACCACGTGAGATGGGGTAAGTGTCTTCATCACCTCAAGCACCTCACTCATGCTGCCCATCACAGTGTCATAGGCCTTGTATTTGCCGTTGGCATCCTTTGGCACATAGAAGTCGGCCTCGCCAATGTAGTAGGCCTTGTCATATTTAACTGGCTTGCCTTCGGCATCTTTCAGGCCGTCACGAGGTAGCACCATGATGGCGCCGTGCATGCCCATGGCGACGTGCCAAGGGATCATCACCCCGCCCGGCGCGCAGTGATACACGAAGGTACCCGCCTTGGTCGCCTTGAAGCGGAAGGTCACCTCCTGGCCGGGCGAAACCAGAGTCAGCTCACCGCCGCCCAGGGCGCCGGTGGCCGCATGCAGGTCGATGTTATGGGCCAGGGCATTGGTCGCAGGGTTCACCAGGGTCAACTCGACGAAGTCATGTTGATGACAGACGATGAGCGGGCCAGGCACGCTACCGTTGAAGGCGCAGACCCAGGCCTTGGTGCCGTTTTCCAGCTCCACCTGCTTCTCTTCTACCACCAGCTTCACCTGCACCACCTTAGGCTTACCCTTGGCGACCTGATCATGCTTAGGCACCATAGGTGGTGGCACCAGATCTAAGGTGACGCGCTCAAGCTGCTCCGCCTTATAGTTGGCCATACGGTCTGACTTGGTCTGCGTGGTGGCCGAGGCACTGCTTGATACCAAGCCGGCCGCCATACCCGCGCCCACCAGGCCCAGACCGACTGAACCACTCAAGAAGCTACGACGTTGCTGATCGACATTCACTGCAGGGGTAGAAGATTGCTTTTCCATAAAATACTCCGTTGTTAGCGCATTTCACCAAAGGGGTTCAAACTGCCAGAGCCACTGTGATGAAGGTGTTATTACCTTGTTGCAGTTAAGACTATGCCTTTGACGCAGATTGAAATTGACTTTGGTCAATTCGCTCAAGAAATTTCAAATTGGCTAAATTAGCCGAGAAAAGCGGGAGGTTTCAGGCGAGAAACGGGGTGAAAAAACAGACAAAAAACCTCGCTATCCCAGACGGGACGGCGGGGTTAAAAGGACAATAGGCGGCGAGGTTCAGGCTGTCAAAGTGACCGGGAAAGCCCCAGCAAGCCTTACCAATTGTAATGATAAGTTTACAGAAATGAGAAAGCCAGACGGTGAAAGAGTCGGCAGATTCAGGTTGCTCTCTACCGACAGAAGAAGGATAAAGTTAAGACTCGAATGCCTGCAGCCAATGTTTAAACAGCGCATCCAGCTGCTGTTTCTCATCGGGCGACAGACGACTGGTCAGAGCCTGCTGCGCCACCACGTGGGCCTCTATCGCCTCGTCGATCAACGCGAGTCCCGCCTCGGTCAGGCCGACACTGACGCTACGCCTGTCTTCCTGACAATGGCTGCGGGAGACCAGCCCCTTCTTCTCCAGACCATCGACACGGTTGGTCATGGCACCCGAGGTGAGCATCATGGCCGCCAGCAGATCCGAGGGCGTCAGACGATAGGGCTCACCCGAGCGACGCAGGGTCGCCAGCACATCGAACTCCCCCATGCTGATACCAAACTGCTTATGACAGGCACTGACCTCTGTCTCCAGATGTTTATAGATACGCATCATACGGCCGAGGATCGCCATCGGTAGGGTATCCAGTTGCGGCTTCTCCTTGGCCCATTGGGCCCTTAGGCGATCGACGCCATCGAGGTGATTTGAGTTCATCTGCTCTCCGAGAACACATAAAGTGGTGTCAGGCTCAGTGGTCACGGCCATATAGGAAACGGTAACCACAGGCATTTATCTTCAGGTAAAGATAATTAATCCTTAGATACTTTACAAGCAGAATCAAAAGGTGCAGACTTATATCTTCACGTAAAGATACTTTTTATTGAGATAAATATGAATGTACTGCTAGCCATGATCCCCGCCTTCTTCTGGGGCACCACCTACGCGGTGACCCAATATACGCTGCCGGACTGGCCTCCTCTGTTGCTTGGTGCCTTGCGAGCGCTGCCGGCCGGCCTTATCCTGCTGGCGATCAGGCCCAGCCTGCCAAAGCGTCAGGAGTGGAGCCTGCTGATTCGCTTAGGCTTTATCAATATCGCCGCCTTCTTCAGCCTGATCTTCGTCATGGCCCTCACCCTGCCCTCGGCCATCTCGGGCGTCGGCATGATCTCTGTGCCTGTATTTGCCATGCTCTACCAGTGGCTGTTTCATGGGCGGCGCCCCGGCCTGACCCAGGGCTTCTTCGGCCTGGTGCTGATCGGCCTGGCCTGGCTACTGTTTAACCCCAACTCCATCAGCCTCAACCCCATAGGTCTGCTCGCCATGCTGGCGGCCATCAGCTGCATCATAGTCGGTAGCGGCATCACTAAGGCTCTTGGGGATCGCATGCATTGGTGGACGGTATTGACCTGGCAGCTGATCATCGGCGGCGTGCTGCTGAGCCTGGCGGCAGGCGTGCATGCCTGGCTGGTGCCCCAAGGCTATGGCAACGCGCTTAGCCAGCTCAGCCCGAACAACCTTGTCGGCATCAGCTGGATCATCCTGCTCAATACCGTGCTGGGCTATATCATGTATGTCTGGTTGCTGCAGCGCATGAGCGTGGTGGACTTTACCTTTGGCGGCATCGCAAACCCAGTGGCGGGTATCGTCTCTGGCATGGTGCTGCTGGGCGAATCTTTCACGCCGCATCAGTACCTGCTGATGTTGGCCATGATCGCCGCCTCACTAATGCCGCAAATCATAGGCTTGATCGGTGAGCGCAGGCGTGTCGCTCAAGCTAAACTCCAATAGGCTTCACAAATATCTATGTTTGAGTTTCCCCAATTTACACTAAGGGTTACCATGGCTTTTTCATTAATTAACAGGAAGATAAATTAATATGAAAATTAGCGCACGCAACAACCTTACTGGTAAGATCAAGGCAATCGAAGAAGGTTCGGTAAACAACGAAGTGGTGATCGAGCTAGCTCCGGGCGTTGAGATCACCTCTGTGGTCACCAAGAAATCATGTGAGCAGTTGGGTCTGGTGGTGGGCGGCGAAGCCTATGCCATCATCAAGGCGAGCAATGTGATGATCGCCGTCGACTAATCACTCTTTCGAGATTGATTTAGGCATAGGGCAGGAATGTTAAAACAGATGCCCTATGCCGACACGGCTGAGTTTAAACGATAAAATCGAGACGCTTTAATCTAAGCGATTTTAATCTAAGCGCTTTTAATCCCGGCGATTTTAATCAGGCGCCTTTAATCCAGATATTGCCAGGTGTCGGCGCCATCGAAGTGGCGGATCTGAATGTTCTCACGCAGCGCCTGTGGTGCCATCCTGAAGTTAAGCGCTATCCTCGGCTCGCTCACCTTGTCTGTCGTCAGGGTATGGGTCACGCAGCCACAGCGCTTGCAGTGGTAGAAGACCAGATACTTATCCCCATGGCTATACCCCACAGATGCGCTTCCCTCCTGGCCGGACGGAGCCTGCTCGTTAAGGCTAACCTCCTGGGGATCAAAATAGCCCCACAGGGCGGCATAGCGGCTGCAGATGGAGCAGTTGCAAGAGGTAAGGGTTTCTGGAGGCGTCGCCAGGGTCACTTGTACCTGCCCACAATGACAAGAGAGCTGCATGTCAAAATATCCTTATTTTTTAAGTCATGCCTAACCTAAAGGGTTAACTCTCTTATATCAAGACAAGGCCGATTTGGCCGCGGTTACCGCTGGCGATAATGGCGATCAGTTATACCCCAGGATATAGCAATCTGGCTCTTCATCTTTAAGATCTGTCTCGTTGCCCGCCAACATCTCCTGCAGCCATTGACGACGTGTCATGGCGCCATGATCAGATTCAGTCTCGGTAACCCTGTGTGCTGTGTTTGTTTCGTGTTCCATAATCAATACCCAATTCATCTTCACCCGTCGGTAATTCATCCGACCCTAATTAAGTATTTGAGAGCACAACAAAACGCCCGCCACGTTTAATTTATCAAACACTTAAATTTGATTAAATGACTGAAAACTATTGATGTCAATGAATTTTATTGGTCATACAAATAAACCAACAAAAGCTGCGCGCAGAAACCCTCAAACCACAAGATATTGATTATAAAAAATTTTATAAACTGAATTCTGTATTCAATCTTTTAAAAACCATAAACCAAGCTACTCGTATCCTTAAAAAAATTAATCTTCTGACCATCAAAATTAACGCCACTCACCCGATTGATAAAGCAAACACTTGTTTGAATATCAATTCCTGGCGAGCCTAAAAGCTAAGAATCGGAAGCCAAACCACTCGGGCGCGCACCGGGTGCGACACCTTGTCGCACTATCTGAGTTTGCCTTTGTCAGGCCTAAATAGGGCTGCCACAATGCCACCACCTAAATTCCTAAGAACTACAAGATTATGGCGCTGCGTCTCTCTTTCCTTACGCTCTCAATCGGCACAGCCTTGCTGACCCTTCCCTTTGCCCAGGCTCAAGAAGCCGCCTTCGAGATCATCGAAGTCCATGGTGCCCATCAGGGTAGCTATACCTCTGTGACGCCAGAAGCTCAGGCGCCCGTCAGTGACATCAGCGGTCTGCTCACCCAGCTCCCAGGCACGGCCGTCAATGGTAATGGGCCGCTGACCGGCATCGCCCAGTATCGCGGCCTGTTCGGCGACAGAGTCAACACTCAGGTCAATGGTGTCTCCCTCGCCGGCGCCGGCCCCAACGCCATGGACACTCCGCTGAGCTATGCCAGCCTGATCAACAGCGAGCGCATCGAGATGCACCGTGGCATAGCCCCCGTCTCGGCCGGCACTAACACAGTGGGCGGCAGCATCAAGGTGATCGAATCCCAGGCCAGCTTTAACGATACTCAGGGGCGCATCGCCGCCCAGTATCAAGGCAATGGCCGCCAGAGCCATCTGGGGGCCAAGGTCAATGTGGGGGGCAAGACCCACGCCCTGCTGGTCTATGGTGACCTCATGCATGGAGATGAGGATATGAAATCCGGCGGCGATCTTCGCCTCTCTCCCACCGGCTACGACAAGCAGATCATTGGCGGCCAATACCGCTTCAACCTCAGCGACAAGGGGCTGGACGATGAGTCCATCGCCATAGGCTATCAACATCTGGAAACCACAGAGGCGGGCACTCCGGCGTTGCCTATGGATATCGACTTCATCCGTACCGACAGGGTAAAAGTGGAAGGCGAGCACAGGCTCGATACCTGGGATCTCAACTGGCATCTGGCCTATAGCGACGCCAGACACGGCATGGACAACTTCAGCGAACGTCAGAAGCCCGAGAGTGCCAACGCCCGTTACAACAACGCCGAGAGCCAGAGTTATGATATGGCGCTGACACTGGGCAGAGATGCCTGGCTATTTGGCCTCGACAGCCAGCTGAGTGAGCACAACTCGCTGATCACAGATCCCACCAAGCCCATGTTCAGGGTCGACAACTTCAACACGGTGCAGGACGATACCTATAGCGCCTTCGCCCAATGGCAACAGGATATCGACCAGTGGCATTGGCAGCTCGGTGCCAGGGTGAAACACTACCGCACCGATGCCGATGAGGTCAGCCACTCGATGGCTGGCGCCATGCCGGCCATCAAGGTGTTGATGGACAGATATAACCAGGCAGATCGCACCCAGGCCCAGACTGGGCTGGATCTGGTGATCAACGGCCGTTATCGGGTCAATGAGGAGCTAACCTGGATACTCGGGCTAGCCCGCAAACAGGACAGCGCCAGCTATCAGCAGAGATACCTGTGGATCCCGATGCAATCGACCGGTGGACTCGCCGACGGTCGTACCTATGTGGGCAAGATGGATCTGGATCTGGAAACCGCCTATCAGCTGGAGCTGGGCGCCGACTTCAACCGCCAGGGACTAAGCATCAGCCCACGAGTCTTCCTGCATCGCATCGACGACTATATCCAGGGGGTGAAGTCTACTGATCCCGCGGTGATAATGGCTGCCAACATGATGGGCAGCCAAGATCCGATGGAATTTGCCAATGTCGATGCCCAACTACTAGGGATGGATATTAACGCCAGCTATGAGATCACAGATCAGTGGCAGCTGGATCTCTTGGCCAGCTATGTCAGCGGCGAGCGCCGCGACATCGACGACAACCTCTACCGCATAGCGCCGCCAAAGGTAAATTTGGGGCTCAACTTCAGAGAAGGCAACTGGTCTGCCCGCATCGAAGGGGTGATGGTGGCGTCTCAGGACAAGGTATCAGAGAGTCAATCCGAGCAGGCGAGCGCGGGCTACGGCCTGGTGAACCTGGTACTGGCCTACGACAGACAAAACTGGCTAGTTAAGGCTGGGGTCAACAACCTTTTCGATATCGACTATGAAGATCATCTCGGCGGCTACAACCGGGTGTTCAATGCCGACCTGGCACCGGGGCAACGCATGCCGGGCACTGGCATGAATGCCTGGCTCACCGGGGAGTATCGCTTCTAAAAGTTAACTCGTTTTTGGGAACCCTCCACTGCGCTCCCGGCCCCGAGCACCCTGCACGCTCGGGGCTTTTTTTATCTACAACGCCTGTTTGTCACGTTTACGGCGCAGCATATCCTCGTCGGCCTGAGCCAGCAGGGTATCCAGTCGCGCATCCTGATCCACTATCTTATGGCCTATGGTCACTGTCACCTCGGGCAGATGGCTGTCGAGCATGGCATTATCCAGTCCCTGCATGATGCGCGTCTCGGTGGCAATCACATCCTCGTCGCTCTGACACATGAGCAGCACCACAAACTCGTCGCCGCCTATGCGCCCCACCACATCTGACCCTCTGACGCTCTGCTTGATGATCCCCGCCAGCAGCTTGAGTACCTCGTCGCCCACCGAGTGGCCGTGGCCGTCATTGATCCCCTTAAAGTTATCGACATCGATATAGAGCATCGCCAGACGGCTGTCGTTGCGCTGAGCCAGTTTCATTCGCTGTCTGGCTAACCCATTAAATCCACGACGATTATTGATATGACACAGGTCATCCAGATGCGCCAGCTGCTTGAGCTCACCGTAGATATCCAGCAGGGCGAGATCCGCCTCAAGGATCTCCTTGAGTTCGTGGATCAGCTCGATATAGCTGTCTTGATACTCAGTCTTGGCATAATCCATCACACAGAAGGTGCCGAAACAGCGGCCATCGGGCCAAAACACCGGTACCCCGAGATAGGAGGAGAAGCCATCGTTTTGTACCTCGGGATTGGTGTCCCAGCAGGGATCTACCTTGGCGTCGGGCACATAGAGCGCCGCCTGGGTTTCGACGATACGCCGACAGAAGATATTGGTATCGGGCGGGATCACCACCCCGGACGGATAGGGATTGCTGACCTGCTTGCTGGCGATGGTCACCTGAAATCCCTTTGGGGTGTATTGCACCAAGAAGCTGGCCGGCGCGTTAAACACATGGGCCAGCAGGTTAACGGTCTTCTGCCATTTATCGAGCGAGATGAGATCGATAGGATTATCGAGAAGAAAGCGTTCACTGCTGTACAAAGATTCTGTCGACATCGCCTTTCCTTTCTTGAGGATAACGAAATCGCCTTCCTAGCGTCTTGACCTCAGGTCAAACACACCTGCCTGTGAACTAGCCATGCCTTAGAGCATAGAGGTCAACGGAGAGCAATTCAAACCCAAATAACAAACATTGTAAATGCATCTTTTATTGAATTATGGGATGAAATGCTCACTAGAGCAATGCTCTAGCAAGCTTATTGACTGATATCTTGAGGCTTCTTAAGCAGCTTGCGCTGCAGAGTTCGCCTGTGCATTCCCAGTTGCCGCGCCGTCGCCGACACATTGCCCTTGTTGGCGGTCAGCACCTGCTGTAGATGTTCCCACTCCACCCGCTTAGGACTCAGGGGCGCCTCATCCACCTCGGGGGAGATCGCCTTGGGCGCCTTATCGTCCAGCACCCTCAGCAGGGTCGCGGTATCCGCCGGCTTGGTCAGATAGTTATCGGCCCCCAGACGCATCGCCTCGACGGCGGTGGCTATGCTGGCATAGCCGGTCAGCAGCACCAGCACGGCCTGGGGTACGGCCCCCTTGAGCGGCGCGATCAGTGCCAGGCCATTGTCCTCGGCCAGCTTCATGTCCAGCAGAATATGGCTGGGTTTAAACTGACGCGCCTTCAGTAGCGCCTGGGTGGCATCGTGGGCCAATTCACACTCAAAACCATGCTTGCCCATGCGCCGTGCCAGGATCCCGGCGAAACTCTGCTCATCTTCGATGATCAATAAGCGCTTCATGCGGCCCCCTGTATCGGCAGGTAGACCTGGGCCACGGCGCCACCATCCACATGACTGCCGAGGATCAAGCGCCCGCCCAGACGCTCCAGGCTCGCATGGCTGAGCAACAGGGCGACCCCCATCCCCTTGGGCTCCTCGATTATCTGATGCCCGAGCTGCTGCACCAAAGACGCCGGAATACCCGAGCCGAAATCGCGCACCCCAAGCACCAGTTCATCCCCCTGACGCAGGGCAGAGAAGCTCACCTTCTGCTCCCCCGTCGCCTCCTGGCTGGCCCTGGCACCATTCTCGATGAGCGCCAGCAAGGCGGGCTGCAGGCTTGCATCGACTCGCAACTGCAGCCTGTCGAGGCCATCATCTGGCTCCAACGACAGTTTCACCGCCGGCATCAGCAGATTGACCTGCTCACTCAAGCCGCTCAGCAGTTGCTCGGCGGATTCCAGCCGCTGCGCCCCCTCGCGGATCGATTCGGTGGCGCTGCGCAGCGCCGTCAGGGTGGACTCGCACACCGCCAGCGCCGATTGCATCTCCTGCAGTGCAGGACTATCGCCCTCCTCCTGCAACTCATCCACCAGCAACCTCATGCTAGCCAGTGGGGTCGCCAGTCGGTGAGCCATCTGCGCCGAGGCGGTACCCAGGGCGATCAGCTTCTCCTGACGCAACTGCGCCTCGCGCATAAAGGCGAGCTGAGCATCCTGGCGCCGCATGCGTTTGGCCAGCAGGGCCACACTCGTGGTCAACACCAGGGAGGAGATAATGAAGTTGACCCACATCCCCAGATAGTGGGACTGCATATCCATGCCGTGATGACTCATGGCGCTCTCTGGCATGGTAAACAGCATCAGGCTGTAGGCCAGGTTCGACAGCAGGGCCAATGACCAGGGCGCCCAGAAGGGCAGCAGCACGGCGGCGATGGCTATCGGCAGCAATAGCAGGGAGATGAAGGCGTTGGTGGCGCCGCCGGAGAAATAGAGCCAAGAGATCCACAGCAGTGTATCGAGCACCAGGGCGATAAACAGCCCAGACTCGCTACTGAGCAGGGGCTTTCTCAACCAGAAGGTGAAGCTTAAATAGAAGGCCTCGAGGATCAGGGTGAGATTCAGCGCCGGGCTGTGAAGCGACAGGCCGAAGGTGTCGGTAAACAGGAAGGTGAGACAGAGTTTTAGCATCAAGGCCATGATGCGTAGCAAGGCCAGTTGGTCGGCGGCCCGGTAGCGGCCATAACTCAGAGTCGTCACATTGCTTTCCTATTTGAGATCAAAGACTAATCCTATCTTCGCCAGGGCATCGCCCGAGCGGGACAGGCTGTATTTTACGCCCTGTTCGAAGTCGATTTCACTCTTTATTGCCAAAGATTTGAGGCGCGCCATACTCAGGCTGCAATCCTTGGGTCGCTTGGCCAGGTCGCTCGGGCTCGACTGAGGCGAGACGTGCTGGCTGCTCAGCCCCAGGATCTCGGCCATCTTAAGCAGCATCTGATACTTGGTCATGCGCTCTTCGCCGGTGAAATGATAGATGCCCGCAACATCGCCCGCCTGTTGCTGACGCGCAACCAACTTAACCAGGGCGTTGGCGATATCCAGTGTCGAGGTGGGGCTGCGCACCGCCCAATCGTCCTGCTGGGTAGGCGCCTGATTGACTAATTGTTTTAGCATCACCAACACCGCCGACTCATCCAGCAACTCGACCCGGCCATAGAGGATGGGCAGGCGCAGCACGGCAAACTCTCTGGACACCCCAAGCAAGGCCAGCTCCCCCTCACGCTTAGTCTCGCCATAGAAATTGAGTGGATGGGTCTGGTCCTCTTCGCCATAATCGGGCGAGGTGCCATCGAACACATAATCTGTGGAGATGTAACAGAGCCAGGCACCATTAGCCTTAGCCGCCAGGGCGAGCTGGCGAGTCGCGGCCAGGTTGAGGGCCTTTGCCGCCTCTGGGTCGCGCTCGGATACATCCGGTCGCCGCTCGGCCGCGCAGTGTAGAATCACCTCGGGTTTGTGGGTCTCGATAAATCGGTTCACCGCCCCCTCGTCGGTCAGATCCAGCCTATGGGTATCGGCTCCCGCGCGCGAATAACCGCAGGCCAGTATAGTCACCGGCTCCTTTGCAAATCGCTCTACTAAAGCGCGCCCCAGCAGGCCGGTGGCGCCGGTTATCATTATATTCAACATTAATGGGATTCTCTGTTAATCGGCTCGCTGCCTGATTGCAGCAAGGGGCAATTTTCGGGTAATACCATGGCGATCGCGCCGGCCTGAAGCTCGAACTCCACATGAAACTCGGCGATGGGCTCGCCGTCGAGATTAATGGGCATAGGCGGATTGGAGCGCCAGCTGGCCTGGGTATCGCGATGATATTTCACATACTCATTGTCGGCCTTGGGCGATTGCAACTCGGCGATCACCTGCGCCAGGGCCTCGATGGGAAACTGATGCAGGGCGACTAAGTCCATCAGACCATCGTTGATATAGGCATCCGGCGCCAGCACCTGGCCACCACCGGCCTGACGACCATTACACACTGCGCCCACCAACAACTGCTGCTGGCTGGCCTCGCCATGTATGGTAAATTCGCCGTCATAGGGTTTGAAGTTAAGCGCCTGCACCAGCCCGGACAGGGTATAGGCGCCGCCACCGAGAAAGTGTTTCAGCGCCAGCGGCGTATTGGCGGTGACCTGGGCGCCGAAACCACCACTGGCAATATTCACCACATACCTGTCGTTGGCGCGGATCACATCCACATCATAGGCAGAAGCTTCGGCCGCCAGCCTCAGCGCCGCCTCCAGATTAGCTGGCACCCGGGCCGCTGTGGCAAAGTCATTGGCGGTACCCAGCGGCAAGATTGCCAGCTCGCAGCGCTTATCCTTATCATGATCCATCAGGGCGCTAACCAGCTCGTTGAGCGTGCCATCACCGCCCGCCGCCACCAAGCGATGACAGCCCTCGGCGATAGCCTCATCAACCAACCGGGCCACATCTCCGGCCTCGAAGGTGACTCGCACCTGAATCTCATGATCGGCGCGCACGCTGGCGATCGCCTGACGCAGCAGCTCGTCACCGGCCTTCTTACCATTGAGTATGATGCGAAGCTTCATGTTTACTCTCCAACTGAATTGCCTTTGACAAGGCGCCAAGCACTCGACCCATGATAGCAGCAAGCCGCGACGGGCTAAACCTGACTTGCAGCCGAACGACAGCATTAAACGAGTTTAATCCAAGGGAATTTGCCGCGCTCGGCGCAACAGGATATCCTCTTAAATTATCAAGGATATCAGGCCCTAGCTCGGAGCTTAACCATGAACAGATTACTCTTACTCGCCATTGCCGGAATACTGCTGCCAGCCTGCAGCCTGCAGGCCTCTCAAGCCAATAGCGAGCCCTCTTCAACAGCGCCCTCTGCAGCGCAAAGCGCACCGCAAACCGAGAGCCAGGCGCCCAACAAGCCAGAGAATCACACGTCGAGCCAGCCCAGCTTCGACTGTGGCAGTGACAAACTCTCCAGCATAGAAGTCCTGGTCTGCCAAGACAGCGAACTTGCCGCGCTGGACCGCCAATTAGCCGAGGTCTACCAGGGCGCCAGCGCCAAGGCCATCAACGAGCAGCCGCCACTCTTGAAAGCCGAACAGAGAGGCTGGATAAAGGGGCGCGACGAATGTTGGAAGAGTGACGACAAACATAGCTGCGCGTTTGACAACTACCGGATGCGTATCGCCGAGCTACAGGCTAGGTATCGCCTCATCGCCCCCAGCGCCGAGGTTAGCTACCAGTGCGACGGCATAGCCGCCAAAGAGGTGGTGGTGAGCTATTTTGCCACCGAACCAGGAACCCTGATCGCCGAGTTCGGCGATAGCGTCTCGCTCATGTACAGCCAGCCCAGTGGCAGCGGTAGTCGCTATCAGGGGCGCAACGAGTCGCTGTGGGAGCACCAAGGTGAGGCGCGCATCACCTGGGGCTATGGCGCCGAGCCGATGATCTGTAAGCTCGCCGACTGATCATGACCCTGCCTCTGCTGCTGACAGGCCCCATGCTGCGTCACTGCGACGCAGACCATTTCACCCTGACGTTGGTGACCAGTGAGCCGCTGTCGCAGTTAACCCTCACCCTGGGTGAGACTCAACACCTGCTTGCTGATGACGCCATCGAGTGCCTAGAGCTAGGTACTCACGCCTTCTTCTACCTCATCTATTTGAGCAAGCCCGGGCTCAACCCTGTCGGCACCAGCATTCCCTATGGCCTTAGCGACAGCCATCACGGCGACCTGCTCGCGCCGCTGGCGCAGCTGACCTATGGCGAGAATCAGGCGCCGAATCTGGTGATCAAGCCAGAGATCGATACCCTGCTGCACGGTTCCTGCCGCAACGCCCATCATCACAGCAGCGATGCCATGGTCGCCGCCGATACCCGACTCGAGAATGGACCAGATGCGGCCGAGCGTCCAGCGCTGATGATGCTGAGTGGCGATCAGATCTATGTCGATGATGTCGCCGGCCCCATGCTTTACGCCATCGGCAGGGTCATAGAGATGTTGGGCCTGTATGAGGAGGAGTTTCAACAGGCGCCGCTCACCCATAGCAAGCAGATAAGCTACCACCCGGCGGCCATGTACCAGAGGCACAAGAAGCTGTTGCCGCGCACCGAATACCCGGCCGGCAGCGCCCTGGTGCGTTGGTATATCAACCACCCCATCTTTACCTCCTCCATCGCCGAGAATCACCTGGTGAGTCTGGCGGAAATCGTCGCCCTCTATCTGCTCTCCTGGTCGCCGGAGCTGTGGCAGCTCATCGATATTCCTAAGGAGGTGACCGGCCTGTCGCCCGCCAATCAGCAGAGATGGCAGAGGGAGTGGGTTCACTTACTCGAGTTTAAGGCGGGGCTGACCAAGGTGAGACGTCTGCTGGCGCATCTGCCGACCTATATGATCTTCGACGACCACGACATCACAGACGACTGGAACCTCACGGCAAAATGGGAACAGGCGGCCTACGGCCATGCTTTTTCTAAACGCATCATAGGTAATGCGCTGATCGGCTATCTGGTGTTTCAGGGGCTGGGCAATCAGAAGGACAAGTTTAGCGCCGCAATTCTGCCTAAGCTCAAACAGTTTCTCGCCGGTCGAGAGGAGGCGCAGCACGATGAGCTGATCGATGCCCTGCTCGGCTTCGACGAGTGGCACTATAGCCTCAATACCTCGCCCAAGTTGGTGGTGCTCGACACCCGCACCCAGAGATGGCGCAGCGAATCCAACCTGGCCAAGCCCTCCGGCCTGATGGACTGGGAGGCCCTGATGGAGTTTCAGCAGCAGTTGGTGGGACAGGAGAAGGTGATTATCGTCTCGGCGGCGCCCATGTTCGGCGTCAAGCTGATCGAGGCGGTGCAGCGCGCGGCCACCTTTATCGGCGCCTCTCTCCTGGTGGACGCCGAAAACTGGATGGCGCATCCAGGCACGGCCAACACCCTGCTGAGCATCTTCCTGCACCGCAAGACGCCGCAGCAGTTCGTTATCCTCTCCGGCGATGTACACTACTCCTTCGCCTACGACATAGGGATCCGCTTTCGCACTCAGGGACCGCAGATCTATCAGATCACCTCGAGCGGCATCAAGAATCAGTTTCCCGAGAAGCTGTTACCCGTGTTCGACAAGTTTAACGGCTGGCTCTATGGCCATTTCTCGCCGCTGAACTGGTTCACCAAACGCAAACGCATGTCGATTCGCGGCCGCCGCCCCAACGGCATGCGCAGTCAGCGGCTGATCAACGCCAGCGGCATAGGCCTGGTCAGCTTCGCCAAAGATGGGGCGCCGTCCAAGATAGCCGTACTCCATGGCGACATGAGCACCACAGAGTTTCTGCCGCCGCGCCAGTCCCGCAAAGGCTAAGTCTCGCAAGGGCTAGGCCCGGTCAGCAACAGATCTAAACAGACAGTTCCGGCAGGCAGATATCCAGCTTTCGACCGGTGACTGGATCAGTGAAGGCGAGACGACGCGCCAGCAGCTTCATCGGCTGGGCAACATCCTCGGCGCTTCTGGGTAATAGAGTCGGATAGAAATTATCGTTAAGGATCGGCATCCCCAGGCTGTTCATGTGCAGGCGCAGCTGATGAGTCTTGCCGGTGATCGGCATCAGCTCGAAACGACCAATCTCTCCCTCGACGCTCACCAGGACGATCTCCGAGTGGCTGTTGGCCTCGCCGTCGACGATGCGCATGGTAAAGCTGGGGCTTCCTTTATCGATGCGATTCTGCACCGTCCAGCGTCTGGGCAGGCTAAGTTTACCGGCGTGATACTCAGCCAGTAGTTCTGGGGAAAGGCGCGCCAAGGCCTGATATTCCTTGGTGATCTGTCCATGGCGAAACAGGCCATGGTAGGCGTCGCGGCTATCACTCTGCTTGACCAGCAGGACTATGCCCGCGGTGGCGCGATCCAGACGATGGGCGGCGATCAGCGTCTCACAGCCGGTGCGCTCCCTTAGCCGATTGATCAAACACTGATTGATCACCTCACCGCCCGGATGCAGGGCCATGAAATGGGGCTTGTTAGCAAGCACTATCTGCTCATCTTGATACAGAATCGACTCGCTAAAGGGAGGCTTCTCCTCATGGGCGACCTCGCGGTAGTAGTACACCTTCTGCTGAGGCCGATAGGCTGTTGTAAGTTCCAGCGGCTGACCATCTTGCCAATGCACCTTGCCCTGGATGAAGCGCTCGCGCCAAACATCTGCGGAAATATTATCGAACCGCTGACAGAAATAGTCGTAAACACTCGCCGGTGGATTTTTGGTTTGAGGTAAGACGATGAAGGAGGCTTGAGCCGCTCGAACCATGACAGAAAGGCCTAAAGATGAAGGAGCGGCCATGGTAACAAAAATTGCGGCCCGGATGAGAGCAAATTATTGCCCGGCGTGGGACTTGATCAGTTCGAGTACAAAATCCATCGTCTTGTGACAATCGGGCTGATTGACCAGCACCTGCTTGTCACGATTATACAGGGGCAGCACCTCGAGCCAGCGCTGGCTGACCCAGGTGGCATCTTCCAAGTGCAGATCCGCATATAGCTCCTGCAGGGCCGGATTGACCAGATAGAACTGCTCTAGTGCTGCACTGATCAGCTCAAATTCGCCCTTGATAGGCTCTTCACGCCAATTGTTACAGCTGAGCGTCCTGGCGATCCAGTTACCGTCGCGCCGCTTAGCCGCCGAGAAGATCTTCACCCTCTGCTTGCCTTCCAACACCAGGCCTAAACAATCGTCTTCGAGCTGATTAAAGTCTATGATCTCGCACTGAGTCGCCAGCGGATAACAGGGGGGATTGGCCTGAGGCCGTGACATGGCAAAGGCCAGGGGGAAGTGCCCTTTGAGCACCTCGGCAATCAGTTTCAAGCTGCTAGGCCCCGCCACTCGTATCTCTATTCTGCCGTCGGGCAAAAGTAGTTCGTCGCGGGTGATCAACGCCATCTCTTGAGTCAACATAGCAACCTCCTCCCCCTTGGTCGGTGATCGCCGTGAGTGTCGATTCAGTGCGACTAAAAATTAACCAAGGAGCAATAATGATAAAGTGTAGCAGTTGTCAAAATTACTGCTCGAAACGCCATTATTGGATCGGCGATGCCATGCCAATCAAAATACCCGGTCCTTCGCTTATTAGACCCAGAAAGATTCCCTTTTGTTGCAGCCACTTCATTAGAAAGTGTTAATGTGACGCATAATATCGCCACTTTTTAATACCTTATCTAAGTCCTCTGCCAGCACCTCACTCATCTGCGCCGCCTGTCGCCAGTAGCGTATCCGCTCCTCAGTATTGAGGCGACTGAAGTCATTTCGGTCCGGCAGTTTGCCATAGGGGAGTTGGCTCAAATACTCCTGGCTGGGGGCCAAGATCAGGGCATTGTCATAGTTATGTTTGGCCCGTCGCCAGGGCAAGGATTTGTCGAACCAGCCGGGCAGGATCTTGCTGTAGAAGTGGGGATACAGGGTCAATCCAGGTGCGTGGGCCAGGGGAAGATCGAAGTGATAATCTGTGATGCCACCATCGTAATAGTGGCCGGCGGGAGCCCCTTCGATGCGCTCAACAGGCGCCAGCACCCAGGGGATAGAGCCGGTCGCCAGCAGAACCTGGGCAATATTCTCTCCGGTCAGGGCCAGGTGACGACCCGGCAGATCCTTTAACTCATTAAAGGGCGAGGCTGCGCCGCCGCTACCAAACAGGTAACGCTCGAAGTGCCATCCTAGGGTGCGACGACTCAGCAGATTAGTGACCGCCGTGGTGGCAAGGCCGGCGCCAAGTGCGGCTCTATGGGACAGACGGTTGAGATGACGGCCACGACAAGCGATGAAATGGCTCTTGATCACAGGATTACTGACGATATCCGCCCCCTGCTGCGCCCCCAATATGCCAGAGACGATACCGGCGACCTTACGCGACACCTCGCTCGCCGTGGGCTTGGTCTCGTAACGCTGGCCAATATATTCCCGCTCCAACCGCTCGTAGGCCGCCAGGGGATCCTGCTGTGCCAAACAGGCCAGACGCCAGGCGCCGGATGAGGCTCCCAGGGTGTAGAGAGGCGTCTGTCTCGCCTTGAAGAAGGTGCCAAACAGATACTTATCCAGCGCGGCTATGCCAAGCCACTTTGGTCCACCCGATGCTGCCAACACCTGGGTGAAGAGCTCGGGTTTAAGTCCCTGCTCGGCGATCTGTTTGTAGGCTGTCGGCCCGGCGAGAAAACGTAACTTAAGCACCTAACTCGGCTCCCTGAATTTATCTGTGTGCGTGGCTTAGGCCATTCTATAAGAATTGCACTAAACTTGTCAGCGCGATTAAAATAGGCCGGTGGCAGGAGGTCACTGAGGATTAAAATGGACGACACGGTAACAATTAAGCCCTATCAAACGCTCGCCTGCGTCATCATCACGCTGACGGCCAGCCTGTTTATCTTAAAGCTGCTTTTCCTGAGCGCCTTCGATGACCAATGGTGCCTTTTCATGGGCTACTGCCTGGCCATGCTCATCTGGGCTGGCGCATTACTGAAACAAGAGATCGTTTTTACCCCGCGGGCGATCGCCTTTATCAATATCCCCCTCATAGGCAGGGCTAGCCTTGGCAAGGAGTCCCAGATCGCCTATAGAGATATTACTGGCTGCCACCTAATGCTCGCCGGATTGGAGATAGTGACAGACACAGAGGCCATCAGGGTTAACCTCAGGCTCAACGACAGGCTCATCTCCTGCCTCAGCGATAGTTTCGAGCGCCACGGCCTGCAAGCGACCCGAGAGGCTGAGCAGAAAAACCTAGCCTGAATTCACCCCACTCTCGGAAGGAGTCAACTTGCCACAGACTCACATCAGACGAACGACCAAGGGCCTGCTGATGCTCTGCCTCTTGCTCTGTCTCTTGCTCTGGCTGCCTGGCTGTCAGCGCGTCAAGGATGTGGATTATCTGTGGCAGGACTACGGCCAGCGACTAACCCATGTGATCGACCAGCCCTACTCCCCCCCGGATTTTAAGCCCATGCAGCTCGGCAAGGCCGACAGACAGGAACAGGCCTCGATCACCATCTCGATTCTCGACACCCTATCTTTGGGCCATTGCCCCCTGGGCCGCCTCATCGCCGACCACAACAGCACCCTGGGCAAGGTGGCACCACCCAGCCAGCAACTCATCTACCAGATAAGCTTTATTCAGCTGGCCCCCGCCTGCATCGACACCTTGGATGAGGGGAAGCTCAAGACCAAGCTGACACAGGCACTCCAGCAGAAACAAGCTGATGCGATGGCCTACTTTAATCGGGTGCTCACCGGAGACAAGAGCATCACCAAGAGCCTGTTTATCGGCTACGACTCCTTGGTACTCGATGAGATGCGCGCCGGTCGCTTCGAGCTCGAATCATCCATCGGCCAGCTGCTGAGCATCAAAGGTCACATCAAGCAGCGCCAGTGGCAGCTGATAGACACGGCCCAGATAGAGCCCGCCCTCGCCCTTATGGCCCACCAAACTTTGCTGCAGAGATACCTGAGATCCCTCGCCTACAGTCAGGCACAACTTGTTGCCCTCAACGACTATCTGCAGCAACACAGCGCATCGGTCACCTGTCGCCCCTATCATGCCAACCGCAAACAGGAGATACTGCAGAATGTGTTTCATAAATACTATCTGGCCCAGACTCAGGCCTATCTGTCACAGCTCAATCAGCTGCATTATCGCCTGAGCGAGCCGCTACTCGCCCTCTTTGCCGGCAGCAGCCATCAGGCCTTCATCGAGCACTATTTCGGCGAGCTACCAGGGGCCCTGCCGGAGCAGCTAAAATCCCAGATGCGCAGACACGTCAAGTGGTGGCAGGCCTTCAGGGAGAGTTGCAATATTGCCCCGCCTAGCTCCTCCACCTAACCGCTAGATAAGCTGCTACACCCCAGGCTATCTTGCCAGCCAAAAAGCCTGCTACACTATCGGCTCTTTACAAGCCTGAGCCTCCAATCATGATCTTAGACACCTTAGAAAACCTGGCACACTACACCCACCTGGGACCGCGTATTGCCAAGGCACTGCAACACCTCAAAGAGACAGATTTCACCCAGCTACCGGTGGGCAACTACGAGCTGGACGGCAAAGATATCTTTGTCATCGTCAACGACTATGAGACCAAGCCCAGAGAGGTCGAGCCCTTCGAGGTGCATCGCAAATATATCGACGTTCAGTATGTGGTGAGCGGCGAAGAGGAGTTTGGCTATCTGCCCCTGGCGGATCAGACCCCATCCAAGCCCTACTACGACAAACACGACTACGCCGAGTATGACTATGAGTCGAACAAGGCGCGCGCCGCCTTTATTCCCTTCAAGGCCGGGATGTTTGCCCTCTTCTTCCCCCAGGACATGCATATGCCGGGCGTATCGGCGACGCCGCAGAAGGTGCGCAAGGTGGTCATCAAGGTGAAAATTTAGAGTCTGTTGGCTCTTACTGTTTGTTAACGCCCGCGCCTGTCGCGGGCGTTTTGCCTTCTCGCACTCACACCTCATACCCATCTGATACAAAATGTTACCCGGGCTTATCCTCACCCGCCATAGCCGATACCGACGCTCGGCCCCACCCACATAGCTCTGGCGCCGCTTCTCTTATACGGCTCTCTCCGAATTCTCATACCTAGCACTCGCTCAAACCCCACTAAAAAATGCCTGTTTGGCACCAAAAACATGATCTTGATCAATACTCACAAGCTGCTAATATAGCCACATCGAATTACATATACCATTTTGTTATATGGGAATTTTTTCTAATAATAAAAACAGCAAGAAGCGAGTATCCCATGCACCACACATCCCCGCTTAGCCAGATCTATCTAGACGCCAACGCGACCACTCCGGTACTGCCTCAGGCCGCCAAGGCAGCCCTAGGCGCCATGGAAGATCTTTTCGGTAACCCCTCGAGCAGCCATATCACGGGCCTGAAAGCCAAGAGCCTGATGGAGCAGACCCGCCTGCGCGCCAAGCAGATCCTGGGAAGCGGCCAGGGCAATATCATCTTTACCAGCGGCGCCACCGAAGGCATACAGACCGCCATTCTCTCCGCCCTCATCAAGGCCAAGGCCAGCCTGGATCCCAACAAGCAGTACAGCCTACTCTATGGCGCGACCGAACATAAGGCGGTGCCCAACTCATTGGCCCACTGGAATCAACTGTTAGAGATAGGCGCCGAGCTCAAGGCGATTCCCGTCGACGACAAGGGCGCACTGGATCTCGACTTCATCGCCGCAGAGGTGCCCAACGCCCTGATGATCTGCACCATGGCGGTCAATAACGAAACCGGCGTCTATCAAGATCTTAAGGCACTCGATACCTGCATTCGTAAGCACAATCCTGAAGTATTCTGGATGGTGGATTGCGTCCAGGCCCTGGGTAAACGCCCATTGGCCCTGGCGCAGACCAGCATAGACTATGCGCCATTCAGCGGTCACAAGCTGTATGCCCCCAAGGGGATCGGCTTCGTCTATATCCGTGATGGTGCCCCCTTCACCCCCTTCATCGCTGGCGGTGGCCAGGAGGGCGGACTGCGCTCGGGTACAGAAAACCTGCCGGGCATGGCCGCCCTGAATCAGGTGTTCGCCATGCTGCTGGCCGAACAAGATAGCGCCTTCCATAGCCTGTCGACCCTTGTCGATTACCGTGAGCAGCTGGCCAAGGCATTGAAGCGCGCCTTCCCGACCCTGGTGTTTAACCACAGCTTCGACAACAGCGTGCCCACTACCCTAAACTTTGCCGTGCCCGGCTTTAGCAGCAAGGAGATCATGGATCTCTTCGACGCCGCCAATATCCGTGTCAGCTCAGGCTCGGCCTGTAGCTCTAAGGTTACCCGCAGCTTCGTGCTCGATGCCATGGGCCTCCCGGCCTGGCAGAGCGAGTCGGCCATTCGTCTCTCCTTCGGTCCGGCCATGACCCAGTCTGAGGTGGATCTAGCCTGCGAGCGCATTCAATCTGCCGCCAACGCCCTAGGCAACAGCTGTCTCACCCTGAGCAGTGGTGAGGCATCAGCAGATAAGCAGCCGCTGAACGGCCTGGTACAGCTAAAGTCTGGCTCCAGCTGCAGCTGGATCTATGCCGACCAGGAGAGTAAACAGGCGGTGGTTATCGATCCCCTGCCGGAGCTCGATCAGCGTATCGACACCCTGTTGCAGTGCCAGCAGCTCGAGCCTATCGCCTTCATCGACACCCATGGTCACGCCGATCATGTCTCGGGCCGCGTGGCATTAGCCGCCCGTTATCTGCCACAGCAGACCAGCGATCATCTGGGCTGGCCTGAGGATCACCAGATCACCGAGATAGGCGCCAGACCGGCGCAGGCAATCTCCCTAGGTCAGTACTCTCTGGTGAAGCTGGCTACTCCGGGCCACACTAATGACAGCATCAGCCTGCTGCTATGCTCGCCCCAAGGCGAGGTGATCTACGGCTTCTGTGGCGACCTCGTCTTGATGGGCAGCCTGGGCCGCACCAACTTCGACAGCAGCTGCGCCAAACAGATGTACAACAGCCTCAAGCTGCTGCACAGCCTGATTGGTGACGATACCCTGCTCTGCCCGAGCCATGACTACAACAACGAGTTCACCACCAGCTTCGCCGCCGAGTTCAGGGGCAATCCGCTGCTGAACGAGGTGATCAACGGCACCATCTCTATGGCGCAGTTCGAGCAGCAAAAAGCGAGACTGGATACCCATCTCAAGGATGAAGCCGGCAGCGAGATCATCTGCGGCGCCTATACCGGTGGTTGCAGCAAAGCCAAGGTGAAAGAGTACGATAGCCAGTCGCTGCAGCAGCAGGTGGGGCAGTCGCCGCAGCTTAAGTTACTGGATATTCGCGAGCCCCACGAATACGCCCTGCAACACGAACTGGGCACCCTGGGAGGGCAGACGATCAACGTGCCTATGACCAGGCTGGTGCAGTTCGTGCAGGAACATAAGCAGGAGAGTGATGCCGAATGGGTGCTGGTCTGTCGTAGCGGCAGCCGCTCACTGGTGGCGGCCCAGGCGCTGCACAGACTCGGCTTTAACAAGATAGCCCACCTCAAAGGCGGCTACGCGCTGAGCGACAGTTAAGGTTTGCTATTTCCCCTCAGCAGACCGACACAAAAAAACCGCATCAAGTGATGCGGTTTTTTATCGGCGCACACTAGCGCACTAGAAGTAGTAGCCAAAGTTGATGTTAAAGCGCTTATTTGTACCGCCATCGCCCACCATGGAACCACCAATGAAGGGCTGGTTCTCGGCCACCACGAAGTCGAAATAGGTATAGAGGCCACCTGCGGTGACCGCCACTCCGGTCACATTCATGAAGGTATCTTTCTGCCCACCAGGCTTGTCGGTAACCAAGGAGTAGTCGTTATAGAAGGTCAGGTTTGACACAGGCCCCCAGGCCACCGGCAGGCTATAGGCTAAGTCGGCCACATAACTGGTCGCCTCGGCTGGGATCGAGTCATAAAAGGCATAGGCGGCTACCACCATGCGCTCCACATCCATGCCATCGACATCATATTTGTAGTCGGTGAGCTGCAACTTGAGGTTCCAGCGATCGTAGTTGACCACGCCGTGCAGCGCCGCCGCGACCTGGTCGCCATCTGTGCCGTTCTCGATCTCAAGCTGACCCAACTGGCCCGACACGCCTAGCTCAAGCTTAACCTCATCGAACACGAAATTATGACTGTAGCGGGCGTTGAAGGTGTTCTTCTCACCGGCGGCATAGCCCGCCGTTGGCGCATCGTAGATCCCCTCGCCCGGCAGACGAACGCCCACTACGTCATAGGCATATCTGTGGGTGCGGTCCGACACATAACCGTCGAGGCCACCCTGCTCATCATTCTTGTAGAAGGCCAGGTCCAGTCGGTTGCTGTCGCTTTTATAGGTGTAATTCAGACCCAGGTCATAATCATCTTCCAGGCCGAGATAGAAGTTAGAGCTGAAGAAGTAGTTGTTGGAGGCGTAGGTCAGGATACCGAAAGGCACCTGAGTCACCCCTATCTTACCCTGCTGCTCATCGTCGAAGTTGTAACCCACCCAGGCGTGATGGATCACATTCATATACTCGAACCAACGGTACTGGGCAGAGAAGATAACGTCATCCAGATTACCGTTCACATCGATACGGAAGAGATCGAAGTCGAAATCGCCACCGCGATCGGCGTTGGCATCGGAATAGTCTTCATAGGAATACTGGAAACGGGCCGCGCCACCAAACTTGATCGACTTGTCCATCTCCTTTGCTTCGGGTGCCTGCTCCTTTTCGGCCTCCAGCTGCTCGATGCGTGCCTTGAGCGCCTTAAGCTCCTCGTCTACCGTGGTGGCACCTGCGTTAGCGCTCAGCGCCAGCACAATACAACTGGCCGCAAGGGTATAGCGAATCATCATTCATCCTCTTTGATTTATTTAGTTTTCTGCTTTCAAGCTGCCATCTGCCCCATGGATAGTGAGGGACATGTCCGCCACTGCGCCTTACCCCATCAAGACGGAGCTCCATTAAGACTAAGCCCCATCAAGACTAGCCCCATTAAGATTGAGCTCCATCAAGGCTTAGCAACTCCGGAAAGCCCCAATAAAGACTTAGTCATAATCATTCCAGCTCAAACAATAAAAATGACTGTCGGCGCCATCAGAACCAACATATTGATCTGACCAAAATCCGACAACACAGGGCACAAGTGAAAGCTTATAGGCAAAAATGTAACACGAATAGCCCATAAATTACATATTGACCAAAACCATGAAACTCTTAATCATCGAGATGAAATCCAGAAAACTAATAACAACTCAAACCAAACAAGGAATAAGCGCTCGAAATAATGACTAGTTTAAAAGTTATTTTAAACGGCAGAATTGCCCAAAGAGAGGGCTCAGAGAAACGAGTGACAAAACGTCAAATAAACTAGAGAAGAGAGATACAGCTGCGACATTCGATAACCCTCAAGCCTAGCTATAGCAACGGACAGCTTGTCGTCGATAGCGACTAGATTTCTTTAGGAAATTTGTGAATGCCTGACCGAGAAATAGAGTGAACTGAAGCGGATTCTCTGTCGACAGAGACTAGGGGAAACTGCTGTGAACCTTGAACCTATGCGGCATAAAACGTGCGCTGACAGCAGCACAGCTTCTGTCAGCTTCAGATAAAATCGAAGTGAAAAACTTTAGCGCCTTACGACTCTTCTGGCAGGCCGACATGCATATGCCCGCTCTTATAATCTATGGTTAACACGAAATGTTTAAGCACGTCGTAACCCACTAGACCTTTAATATTCTTGCCTCTGATGTGAGAGAAGCTGGTACTCGCCTGACCAGATATTTGCTCAACCTCTCCCTCACCGGGTACGCTTACCATTACATTTTCCAGCGTGAAGGGGCCAAACTCCACCTCGGGCATGCGAAAGTTGTCTGTACTCGCCATGCCATTCACCCCAACACCCATACCGGATTCCTTGCCAAACTTGTCTAACCAATCATTTTCCGTGGCCATCAGTCGCTTTAGAAACAAGCCGCCGCTGTTGCCAGTGTCTAAGATAAGCCAGGCTTTCTTCTCACCATTCAGGCCGACCTGCACAACGGGCTGACCCGTACCGCGATCCATCTCCATGCGAATATTTTCCAGCTTGGCCAGATCCACCGAGTCTCGATCAAATAATCTCATCCTCTGGTTAGGGTAATCGATTTGAAAGATAAATTTCTCAAGCAGTCCGGCCCCGAGTAGCAGCTGTACCTCATGATGACCGATCCTCAGGCCCGCCAGCTGATCGAGCTTGATATCGGCGCCAAACAAGTTGGCCTTAACATTGTTAAACAGCTGACGCGTCTCGGTGCCGTAAACCCCTTTGATATTGATTTTGCCCCCCTTGGCAAACTCAAAACCATGGCGATTGATAAAACTCAAATTGATGGCATTGACCTGGGAGCCACTATCTAAGATGGCGCGTCCCTCTATGCCATTAATGGTCACGGGAAGGTTTATGTGGCCGTCGATAATCTTGAAATCGACCCAGTTAGTGACCGCAAGAGACGGGAAAGCGCTCAATAGAGCAAGTAGAGGGAGCAATAATTTACGGGTGATGGCAAACATCTATCATCCTTAATTTGACGAGAATTCCTTGGCGGTCAATCTAAAGTGGGAGTCCAAAATTGTCAATAAAATGTAACAAAACCTCTGCTACAGGAGGTAGGAGATAATAGGAAAAAGCGCGGCGTCCTGCCGCGCGTGCTTACTAAAGGGCACTCCCCTTTGTAGCCTCTCCCTACAGGTTAGGAATAGGGAGAAACAGAAAAGGAGACTTCTTGTGCCCTAGAGCGTCACCAAGGAGACGCAACTGCGATGGCAAACTGAAAACACCGCTGCCTCCGGCCGTCCCTGGCCCCATCGAACCACTTGGTCTTGGTGCAACAAACTAATCTAAGGCTTCCAACTCCTTGTCCCCCTTAAGCACTTTGGTCTCGTAGAGCCAGCGATACAGGGTCGGCAACACCAACAGCGTCAGCGCGGTAGAGCTAAACAGGCCGCCTATGATCACCACCGCCAGCGGCTTTTGGATCTCGCTGCCCACACCGCTAGACAGGAGTATTGGGATCAGCCCCAGCGCCGAGGTCAGCGCCGTCATCAGCACAGGGCGCAGGCGTCCCACAGTGCCTTCATACACGCTGATGTAGAGAGCTTCTCCCGAGGCGCGCCTCTGGTTGATCGAGTCCACCAGCACCACGCCGTTGAGCACCGCCACACCAAACAGGGTGATAAAGCCGATAGAGCTAGGCACCGACAGATAGGTGCCGCTGATATAGAGGGCCACCACGCCGCCAATCAGCGCCAGCGGCACGTTGGCCATGATCAGGCCCACCTGCTTGATGGAGCCGAAAGAGAAGTAGAGCAGCAGGGCGATCAGGGCGATGGAGATGGGCACCACCAACATCAGCTTCTGCTGAGCCCGCTGCTGGTTCTCATACTGACCGCCGACCACGACCGTATAACCCGGTGGCAGATCCGCCTGAGGCACTATGGCGTAGATATCCTTGACCACAGAGCCCATGTCGCGTCCCGACACGTTGGCCTGCACCACCACCCGGCGCTGCACATCGTCACGGCGAATATTGGGCGGCGCCATCTCGACCACCACATCGGCCACCTCGCCCAGGCGCACGGTCGCACCATTTACGCCGCTGAGCAGGAGATCTTCCAGCGCATCGGGCGCGCTGCGATATTGGCTGGCCAGACGCACATTGATGTCGTATCTGGCGTTGCCGTCGATCACCTGCCCGGCGCTGACCCCGCCTATTCCCTGACTCACCAGGCTCATCACCTCATCGACGCTGATGCCATAGCGAGCCAGCAGATCGCGCTTGGGACGCACCACCAGCTGGGCCTCGCCAGACACCTGCTCCAGGGAGACGTCCACCGCCCCCTCGATACTCGACACCAGCTCACTAAGTTCCTGCCCCTTGCTGGAGAGCACCTCGAGATCCGGGCCAAACAGCTTGATCGCCAGCTGGGCTTTCACCCCTGAAAGCAACTCATCGACACGGGTGGCGATGGGCTGGGAGAAGGTAAACAGCAGGCCGGGGAAGACGCTCAGCTTCTCTTCCATCTTGCGCTGCAGCTCAAGACGGGTCTCGGCGTGTTCCCATTGCTCGATCGGCTTGAGGCCGATATAGATCTCTATGTTGCTTACAGGCTCAGGATCGCCGCCCAGTTCCGGGGCGCCGATACGGCTCAGGGCGTAATCGACCTCGGGAAAGGTCATCAACATGGCCTCGAGCTTGGGCGCCACATCCAATGAGGTGCTCAGGCTGGCCGTTGGGGCCAGGGTCACCCTCAGGTTGATGGTGCCCTCCTCGAGCTCGGGCACAAACTCGGTACCTAGCCTCGGCAGTAGCGCCATGCTGATGCCGAACAGGGTCACAGCCGTCAGCAGCACCAACTTGGGCCTGCCCATGGTGGCACTAAGCAGGTGACGATACAGGGCCTCAACCGGCTTGAGAACCGGGCTCTCCCTCAGGGTCACGCCGCGCTTGAACAGATAGACAGCTAAAGCTGGCACGCCGATCAGGGCGACAAACAGCGCCGCCACCATGGCCAGAATGATGCTCACCGCCATGGGCTGGAACAGCTTGCCCTCTACCCCTTCCAGGGCAAACAGCGGCGCAAACACCACTATGATGATGGCGGTGGCGAAGAAGATGGGGCTACACACCTCCTTGGCGGCCAGCATCACCCTCAGGGCGATGCCGCTGCGCTCTCCTTCTCCCAGGCCATCTTCCTCGCCGTGGTAGGGGTCAGACTCACCCGAGGCGCGTGCCTTGGCCTGATCGAAATGCCGTCTGTCCGGCTGGGTCAGATGCTTGAAGATGTTCTCCACCATCACCACAGAGCCATCCACCAGCATGCCGATAGCCACCGCCAGCCCGCCGAGGGACATCAGATTAGCCGACATGCCAAAGTAGGCCATCACCATCAAGGCCAGGCCGATGGAGACGGGAATAGAGAGCAGCACCAACAAAGTCGCGCGCAGATTCACCAGGAAGAGCGCCAGGATCACCACGATGAACAGGAAGGCCATCAAGAGGGCATCGCGCACCGTCTCTACCGCCTTGTTCACCAGATCCGCCTGATCGTAGAACACCTCGAAGGAGACGCCCTTGGGCAGGGCCTGTTCTATCATGGCGGTGCGAGCCGAGATATCGTCAATGGTCGCCTTGGTGTTAGCCCCCATACGCTTAAGCACCACGCCGGCGACCACTTCGCCCAGCGCCTTTGGCGTGCCGCTATCGTCGCGGCGGGTCATGGTGACCGCGCCAACACGGATCTCGGCGCCAAAGTCTACCTTGGCGATGTCGGCCACCCGCACCGGCGTGCCGCTCACCTCTGTGAGTGGGATCTGGGCGATCGCCGCCAGGCCAGCCTCACCCGCAGGCAGCAAGCCGTAGCCGCGAACCACCAGCTGCTCCTGTCCCTGGTCCATAAACCAGCCACCTGCGTTGCGGTTGTTGCTCTCCAGCGCCTGGGTCACCTGGGCCATGGAGAGGCCATAGCTGCGCAGCTTGTTGGGCTCTATCTGCACCTGATATTGACGCACCTCGCCCCCGAAGGAGAGCACGTCGGTCACGCCCCCCACCGGCATCATGATGAGTTTCACCAGATAGTCGTTAAGGCTCCTTAGCTCGGCGGCATCTATACCGGACTCAGGCGTGGCCCGCAAAATGTATTGATAGATCTGTCCCAAGCCTGAGGTGTTGGGGCCTATCTCGGGCACCCCCACCCCGTCAGGGATCATCTCCCTGGCGGCCTGCAGCTGCTCAAACACCTGCTGACGGGCAAAGTAGATATCTGTGCCCTCGGCAAACACCACTGTGACTATGGAGAGACCGGTGCGTGACAAGGAGCGCACCTCGGTCACCGACGGCAAAGCATACATGGCCGATTCCACCGGATAGCTGATCAGCTTTTCCACCTCCTCGGCCGCCAGCCCCTCGGCGGCGGTGTTGACCGTCACCTGTACATTGGTGACATCGGGAAAGGCATCAAGATTGAGCTTAGGTAACATGGCGACGCTGGCTACCACACCACACAGCAGCGCCAGGGCCACCAGAAGCCGATTGCGTATCGCGCTATCGATAAGTTTCTGAAGCATAAGGGCTACCTCTTAGTGGTTGTGAATGTCGAAGCCTGACTTGGCCTGCTCTGACGCCAGGAAGAAGGCGCCCGAGACAACTACACGCATCTTGGGGCTCAGCCCCAGCACCAGGTTCATGCCGCGTTGGCGCTCACTCACCTCGACCTCGACGGCCTCGAAGCCATCCCCCTCTTCGACAAACACCTGCCAGTCGCCGTCACCGCCACGGGTCAGCGCCGCATCGGGCAAGATCACCCCATCCTGATTGTTGTCGGCCAGATAGATCTCGGCAAACTGACCGGCGTGCAGCACGTGGCCCGGATTGGCGAAGGCCACCAGGATCTGCTCGGTGCGGGTGACGCTGTCGATCTCATGGGAGCGGCCGATCACCTCGGCCTCCAGGCTAAAGTCGCCCACCTTCACCAGCGCCTTACTGCCTACCTTGATCTGTTGAGACTGGGTCGGCGTCACCTGGGCCTCGACCCAGAGGTGAGACTCGTCGGTGAGCTGCATCAGGGCGGTGCCACCGCTGAACACCTGGCCTTTCATAGCCACATCCTGCTGCACCCGGCCGTCGAGCGGCGCCAGCAGCTGATAGCTGCCTATGGTCTCGGGATCAGACTCCAGCGCCTTGATCTGCGCCGGCGTCATCTTGAGGGCGTCGAGTATGGCGCGCTTGAGCTCGGCATCCACCTGCGCCTGCAGACGGCGGCTGGCACTCACCGCGCTCTGGCTCATTCGCTTCACCCGGCTCCACTCGGCCGCGGCATTGATGTAATCCGCCTGGGCCTGAGCCACGGCTGCGCCCCCCAGAGTCAACAGGGGCTGGCCCGTGGTGACCTCCTGTCCCGGCACCACATGACGCGCCAACACCCGCACATCCAGCTGAGGTGCCAGGGTCACGGTACGCTCCCTGTCCACCACTAGTGTGGCTGTCGCGACCGCGGCCAGGCTGAAGCCCTGACTGCTTACCTGCTCCACACGGATCCCCGCCAGCTGACGCTGCTCCTCGCTGAGCACTAGCTCGCCACCATGGGCTTCTTCACCACCCAGTGCTGCTTCATCGCCCTGCTCTCTTTCCTTGTCGTGAGCCTGCTCTTGAGACACTTGCCCCTTGGCTGACTCTGCTTTGTGATCATGCCCCTCGGCGCCGAGGGCGACGCCGCCTACGGCCGTCATACTCATTAAGACGCCGAAGCCCATGGCCCGCATCAGTGGGCTTAGCTGTAGAAAACGTGTTTTATTCGATTGATTCTTCATACTTTTCACCTAAATTCTTTATCCGTTTTGCTAAAGTCTGCTCGCTAGCTTTAACGCCTTAGCGCGACTAAACGCCTTCTCGGCCGAGCTGACGCTGCAGATAGCTCTCGAGCTGACCGCTCTGCCCCATCCAGTCGAGCCAGCTGCGGTATAGGGCGCTCTCGAGGGAGAGCCCCGCCAGATAGCTGTTAGCCAGCTGCCTCTGCCCCTGCAGGTAGTCGCTGGTGCTGATGTCGCCCGCACGCCACTGCTGTGACAGCGCATCCTGCACACCGGCGCCAGAGGTGAGCACCAACTCACGCCACTCGCGGTAACGCTGCTGCAGCCTGGGCAGGCTTAGGTGAAAAAGTTTGGCGGCCTGGGTGAGAGTGCGCTCACGGGCCAGATAATCTTGCTCGGCGATGGCGACCTGAGTTCCGGCCGCGGCCTTGGCCTCGCGATAATCGTTGCGGATCTGAATCGGGATCGACAGCCCCAGCCCCAGCTTGTTCTCCTCGCCTTCACGCTCGGCGCTCAGGCTGATACTGGGATCGGCGTTGGTGTCTGCCGCCACCTGCTGGCTGACCAACTTGGCCATCATCACCTGCTGGTAGGCCCCGGCCAGCGCGGGCAGATCCGGGCCGACCTCCTGACTGGTGTCGACGCTGAGGGCGCCGATAAACTCGGCGAAGGGCAACTCCAGCTCGCCAAAGCGGCTGAGCACGCTGGCATCGGCGGCCAGCGAGGCCTGCTCGGCATTGGCGTGATCCGCGGCCTTACTGGCCAGATCCAGCTGCATTAGCTGCAACTCGGCTTGTGACAGGGCCCCCGCCTCCAGCTGTTGCTTGGCGATGGCGACCTGCTGCTTGGCGCTCTCTAGCAAACGTCCCTGAAAGGCGAGTAATTTCGCCTGCTGCGCCTGCTCCACCAGCGCCATCAAGAGTTCGCCATAGAGCTGACTGCGGGCCAGACGATTGTCGGCCAGCAAGATCTCGGCCTCGAGCTGGGCCACACGTGTCGCCACCCCGCGTTTGTCGCCCCAGTCCAGGGTCTGACTCACCTCCAGGGTATAGGTATCTTCGCTGGCATTTTGGTAGCTCACCCCCAGCTCAGGGTTATAGACGGGCCTATCGGCGGCCTCCACCAACAACTGGGCCCGACGCACCTTGGCTTGCTGCGCCTGGATCTCAGGCAGTTGATTCACCTTGCTCATCAAGGGAGCGAGCCAGGCCTGAAAACCTGTCTGCTCTATCTGTGCCAGCAAGGGGGCCGGTGCTATTTCTCCCGCTTCTGAGTAAAGGGTTTCGGCGAACAGGGGCGCGCCCCATATCGCGCCCAATAATGCGGTGGCGATTAAGCTTTTTCTCATCGCAATTCCTAATCTTAAGGATCAGGTGTCTCTGCTGCCTGCCAAGGCATGGCTAGCCTTAGCTAAACAGGCAATGCACAGCATCGACCCGCGGCAAGACAATTCACCACGGCCCAAGACTGGCAGTTAACAGAAAACGCCCGATAAAAAACGGTAACCCAACAGCGCCCGCGCCATGCACAGGGCCTGAAAAGGCATTATTTTCAGAAGATTAAGAAAGTAAGATAGGTGGGCGATAAGCCGCTTGTTGCTCTGGTGGCAGGTAGTGCAATCTGGCACTCGCGGGTTCATCGCTCACGGGCACAGAAGGGGTCAGGGCCAGCTGAGACACTAAGGTCACGTGACCGCCATGACACTGGCAGTCGAGGCAGAGATCGAAGGTCTGAGTCTCTGTCTTGCTGATCTGGTGTTGATGTGGCGTCTCTAGCTCGGGCTCATCGAAGGCGCATTGGCAATCGACACACTGAGCCAGGCTCACCACTTCGGCAGTAAACTGCAGATGGGGATGGGTTTCGCTCTCCTCTTCATGGCTGCCAAGATGCAACTGATGCGCGCCAAGATTCGCCCCTGCAAACTGCAGCGCGACCACGGCGATCATCATCAAGGCAATCTTGTGAACCAGTTGTCGAAAGAAGAGACTCAAGCAAACTCCAAAGGGGAAAAAGCGTAAAAAGGTCGAGTAATCAGACTCAAGGGGTGGCAAATAGTTCCACGGCTATCGCTAAATTAACAGGAGATTCGTCCCGCCATGCCAGCCAGATCACACTTGCCACCCGCAAAGCCATTACTTGAATACGCAGTGCTTGGTGTAGTCGGCGGCTTCGTTGGCCGTCCAGTCACCCTTAGGCTTATCTTCCATCTGCTTACACCACTTTTCGCTACCTACCTCGGGAGCACAACCAGAAAGTGACGCCATCAGAGCCAGGGCCAGTGCAGCAGACGTCAGAGAGAGTGAAGATTTTAACATGAAGATATTCCTTTAGGAGGTCAGATAATGTTGTTCCCAGTCACCGAGCCTAAGACTCGCGCACCAGCGGACAACTCAACTTAGCGGTGATCCACTCGATAGCCTGGGGCTTATCCTCGAGAGCATACCACGCCACCTCCCCCTGCATAAAGGGGCCCATAAGACGCACGGCGTTACCAAACCAATCGGGCCCGCCCACCAGCACCAAGGCATCGAACCTGGGCAGTTGCAGCTCACCCACGCCCGAGAGTGACTGGCTCTCCCAACCTTCCAGCAGCACGTCGGCCTCGATATAGAGACACACCTTGCCCGAGGCCTGCTGATATTCCTCAATGATGGGGACTATCTTGTTGCAATAGTCCTGGGTCGACAATCGCCCGCTGGCAAATAAACTGATCACCCCATTGGTGATATCGGCGATTTGACATAACATACTCACACTCCGAGAAGGCGCCTAATTTGGCGACCATTTTGCATCATTTTGACTAGCCAATGATACAGGTCTAGATCAAATAAGCCGAACATGCCGACAAGCGAGCCCTCAGTTGATAAAGATTTCTCAGCGCGTCCAAATAGCCGATAACGAACTGGAATGGCAATTCATCCGCTCCAGCGGCGCCGGTGGCCAGCACCTCAACAAGGTCTCCACCGCGGCTCAGCTGATCTTCGACATTCGCCAATCCTCGCTGCCGGAGTTTTACCAGCAACGCCTGCTCGCCAAGGCCGACCACCGCATCACCAAGAGCGGCAAGATCATCATCAAGTGTCAGGCCAGCCGCAGCCAGGATGCTAACCGTCAGACGGCGCTGGATCAGTTTATCGCTCTGGTGGCCAGCGTTGGCCACACCGCCAAGAAGCGAGTTGCCACCAAGCCGACCAAGGCCAGCCAGCGCAGGCGGGTCGATAGCAAGAAACAGCGCGGCGCCACCAAGGCCCTGAGGCAGAAGCAGTTTTAATCCACCCTATCTCTTTGCCTCACCTTGATTTTTGCTAACGAGACGCCAAAATCGCCGATAAGTGTGCTAAGTTGCAGGTATCTGACTTAAAAGACTGAATCCATAAGGTGTTGTGCATGAGTAAAGCGGTAAAAATTCTCCTGGTAAACGGCCCCAACCTCAACCTGCTGGGTCGACGCGAGCCCGGCCACTATGGTCATCACACCCTGGCGCAGATCGTCGAGCAGCTTAAGCTTATGGCTGGTGAGCAAGGCGCCAGCCTGGATCATATTCAGTCCAACGCCGAACATGAGCTGATCGACGCCATTCACCAGAGCGACGCCGACTTCATCATCATCAATCCGGCAGCCTTTACCCACACCAGTGTGGCCCTAAGAGACGCCCTGCTCGGCGTCGCCATCCCCTTCATCGAGGTGCACCTCTCTAACGTGCACGCCAGAGAGGCCTTCAGGCATCACTCCTACTTCTCCGACAAGGCGGTCGGCGTCATCTGTGGCCTGGGAGAACAAGGCTATCGCTACGCCCTGGACTCGGCCATCGCCCGCGTCAGAGCCGCTCAGGAGAAGTAGCCAGCCATGGATATTCGCAAGATAAAGAAACTGATCGAGCTGGTGCAGGCATCGGATATCACAGAGCTGGAGATCAAGGAGGGCGAGGAGTCGATTCGCCTCTGCCGCCAACCAGCCGTCTCGGCCAGCGGACAAAACGCCGGCGTCACTCTAGCTAGCTCCTCCGGCGCAGGAGAACCGTCCGAGCAAGAAGATTATGATGATGAGACCCTGCTGCGCTCCCCCATGGTGGGCACCTTCTATCTCGCCCCCGCGGTCGATGCCGCCCCCCTGGTCAAGTTGGGTCAGCGGGTCGAACAGGGCGAGCCTGTCTGCATCATAGAGGCGATGAAGATGATGAACCAAATTCAGGCGCCCCACGCTGGAGTGGTAACCGCACTTCTCTGCCAGAGCGGCGATGGCGTCGAGTTCGATCAACCTCTAATGGTGATTGAATAGAGGCAGATTCCAGGAGGCTAAGGTGACAGCTTTGATGCGTCGATTCGACAAGGTCCTGGTCGCCAATCGCGGTGAAATAGCCCTGCGCATCATACGCGCCTGTCGCCAGCTGGGCATCAAGACGGTCGCCGTATACTCCAGCGCCGACAAAGATAGCGGCCACCTGAGGCTCGCCGATGAGCAGATCTGCATCGGCCCCGCCCCCGCCAAAGAGAGTTACCTCAACATCGCCGCTATCCTGGGCGCCGCCGATCTCGCCAGGGTCGATGCTATCCATCCAGGTTACGGCTTCCTGGCCGAAAACGCCGACTTCGCCCAGCAAGTCACCGACAGCGGCTTTCACTTCATCGGCCCAGAGGCCGAGACCATACGCCTGATGGGTGACAAGGTGAGCGCCATCGCCGCCATGAAGGCTGCGGGCGTGCCGACCGTGCCCGGCTCAGACGGTCTGCTGGGTGATGATGAGACATCCAGCCTAGAGATCGCTGCCCAAATCGGATACCCGCTGATCATCAAGGCCACCGCAGGAGGCGGCGGCAAGGGGATGCGGGTCGTCGAGGATGAGGCTCAGCTGCTTGGGGCCATCGCACTCACCCGCCAGGAGGCCGAGGCCGCCTTCGGCAACGGCGGCGTCTACCTGGAGAAATATCTCACCCGGCCGCGCCATATCGAGGTGCAGGTGCTCTGCGACCATCAGGGCCATTGCATCTCACTCGGGGAGCGTGACTGCTCGCTGCAAAGAGCTCAGCAGAAGGTGATCGAATCCGCTCCGGCGCCAGGGTTAACGCCCGAGCAGCGCCAGCAGATAAGTCAGAGCTGCATCAGGGCCTGTCAGGCCATCGGCTATCGCGGCGTCGGTACCCTGGAGTTTCTCTATCAGGATGGCGAGTTCTACTTCATGGAGATGAATACCCGTATTCAAGTGGAGCACACCATCACAGAGATGGTCACCGGGGTGGACCTGTTAGTGCTGCAGCTGCGAGTTGCCCAGGACGAGCCCCTCGCCTTGAAAGAGTCGTTAATTCAGCCACAGGACCACGCCATCGAGTGCCGCATCAACGCCGAAGACCCCACCAGCTTCGCCCCTTCTCCCGGGCGAATAGACAGGCTCGTGGTGCCCGGCGGCCTGGGGGTGCGCTGGGAGTCCCACCTGTCCCCCGGCGCGAGTGTGCCTCCCTACTATGATGCCATGATCGCCAAGCTGATCGCCTGGGGCGACGACAGAGCCCAGGCGATTGCCCGCATGCGCACCGCGCTGGATGAGCTGGAGATCACTGGCGTTAAGACCAATGTGCCCCTGCTCAGGGCGCTGCTGGCCGATCCAAAGGTGCAGCAGGGAGAGACCTCGATTCATTATCTCGAAGAGACCTTCTTGCCTAGACGATAAGTGCCTGGAAGCTACCTTTCTACCTGAAAGATGAGTGTCCTTGCTTTCTCCGCGCGCGAATGCCAACAAGCTAAGCTACCAAGTACTTGTCGATATCCACCTCGTCTATCTGCTCCGGCGCCAGGTAACGCTCGGCGTACGCCAGATAGATGCCGCTAGAGAGAAACAGCTTAAACACCTCGCCATCCACATGGCTGTCCAGCACCATCTTATGCAGAATATCGATGGCGACACTCAGCGGCTTGGCCTTCTTGTAGGGTCTGTCGGCGGCGGTGAGCGCCTCGAAGATATCCGCCAGCACCAGGATGCGCTCGGGGATCGACAGATCCTCGCCGGTAAGCTTTCTGGGGTAGCCGGTCCCCTTCAGCGTCTCATGATGGGTGGAGGCATATCTGGGCACGCGGGCCAGCTCTGGCGGGAAGGGCAGGTTCTCCAGCATCTTGATGGTGCTGGTAATGTGCTGATTGATCTTGAACCTGTCCTCGTCGGTCAGGGTGCCGCGAGAGATGCTGAGGTTATAGATCTCGCCCTGATTGTAGAGCGCCTCGGGCACCGTCATCTTGATGCCAAACTTAGGATCGAACAGCTCGGGGCGGTAGCGGGCGATCACATGCTGGGGCTTGTCGGCCAGCAGCTGCTCTGTCACCGGCAGGCTGACGTCGGCGGAAAATTCAGGGTGATTCAGCTCCTCCACCGGCGACAGGCCGAGACGATCGTCGAAGTGGCGCTGCCAGGTGATTTGCGACAGCGCCTTCAACCTGTCGACATCGGCCTGCTCCATAAACTCGCCGCCCACGTTGGCCCCGGCAACAAAGGCGAAATCCTCCGTCAGCTGCTCGCGGCGCCGCTCAAGCTCAGCTCTATGCTCGGCCTGATGTTCGGGATCTGCCTGGCACTGCTCGAGATAATGGATCTCAGCGTCGCGCCACAGCACCTCGAAGCGCATGCGGACCTCATGGATACGGTTGTAGATCAGCTCCAGCTTGCTGCCCTTATCCACGATATGCTCAGGCGTGGTGATCTTGCCGCAGTCATGGAGCCAGGCGGCGATACGAAACTCCCTGTGTTCGTCGGCGTTCTTGAAGCGAAATTCCTTAAAGGCGGGCAGATCCGACTTGGCTGCATACTCGGCCAGCATCAGCCCCAGCTCGGGCACCCGGTTACAGTGACCTGCTGTGTAGGGCGATTTGTCATCGATCGCCTGGGCGATCAGCTTGATGAAGGCGTCCATCAGCGCCTTGTGGTCCTGCTCGTGCTGACGAATCGACTCTGACATATCCACCAGGGAGATCGCCAGCTCATCGATCTCCTTGATGTAGGAGTCCACCTTGGTCACCTCGTCATAGCGGCGAAACTTCACCTTGAGGTTCTCCAGCGCCAGCAGTTTTATCGGCGAGATGATGGGGGAGGCAAACACCCAGGAAAACGGCAGCGCCAGCAGCAAGCAGAGGCCTGTGATGGCAATCGACTTCTTCACCTTATCCAGGCTGGAAGCCAGCAGCATCTCCTGGGGCACCAAAATGGCAAAAAACTCCTGCTCGGCGGCGTGACTTCCGAGAGGCGAGACATAGACAAAGCTGGGCTCGCCATTGAGCGAGATGGCGACAAGCTGCTTCTGCCGCCCGGGGTCGGCAGCGAGATCGATCAGCGCCTTGTAGGGCACAGTGCCCTGTACATTAGCCGGGGCCACCTGCTGCCCCTCGGCAAACCATTTGCTCCGTAGCGCCCGCACCTGTTCTGGGCTGATCTCGGCGATCGCCCTGTCGATCAGCGCGATGACGTCGGCGTTCTCTGGATGCATCACTATGCTCAGCCCGGCGTGAATATCGATGGGGGCGTAATCCAGATCCTCGTGAAACTGCAGGTCGTCGATAAAGTACTGCTGCGCCGTGTAGTGCAGCACTATGCTGTTATCGATGGCCGCATACACCCGCCCCTCTTTCACCGCCTGCAGTATGCCCCGAGTCGATGACACCTCGACCACCTCGATCTCGGGAAAATACTGTCTGATGATGGGGATGATCGACCAGCCCTTGGGAATGGCCACCCGCCTGCCCGCCAGCTCGGCCACATGCTTTATCGGCGCCTGATCCGGCCCTGTCACGGCGGCGAAGGGCATGCTCAGATAGGGCTGACTAAAGACCCCAAGCGATTGATTGGCCTCGCTATTGAGCACTGAGTGCAGCAGGTTGATCTCCCGCGCCTTGAACTTGTCGACAAATTCCGGCCAGGTGAAGCCATTGTTGTAGTTGATGGTTAGGCCCGTCATCTCGGCCACCAGATTCAGCACGTCTATGCTGTAGCCCATGGGGCGGCCGGCCACGGCAAAGTCGATCGGCGGCCAGTCGGTCTCGTTAGAGGCGATAAGCGCCGGGGTATTGGCCACCAGCACCTGCTCCTCTGGGGTCAGGGCCAGCGGCTTAGCCATGGGAATATCCCCTTGAGTCGCCTGCTGACGATTAGAGGCCACCAGGGCGCCGCTGGCGCGGTAGACATAGACCTCGCGCCCATCTTGAGTATCTCCCCTTCCCAGCTGCGCCAGATAGTCATCCAGGCTCGACAGTGCCACATCCACCGCCAGCACGGCGTCGCTACCCGGCAGGCGGATCGAATATGTGATCCCCGGCGCCTGCAGGTTCTGAAACAGGTAGGGCTCAGTCTTAAACACCTTGTCCGGGCGGGCGTCGATAAACCAGGGACGGATGCTGGCGTCGTAATCCGTGGGCTCCATTCGGCTGGCGCGCTGATGAAAATCGGCATCTAAGTAATGAAAAGCGCGGATACGCCCCTGCCCCTTGCCCTGAATGCTGATGATCACCCAGCGATCTTCCAGGGAGGCCTTGAGCTGCCGCCGCACTATAGGATGGGCATCGAGATTAACTAGCTCAAACAGATCCCCATCTGGGCTGCCGAGATAGATGGCATAGATAAACCTGGCCGAGCGCATCGCCTGGCTGAACACCTGCTTGGCCTCTTGGCTCAGCCCCATGGGGGTGTACAGGCCCTCGAAGTTAGCCACCAGCTTAGTGGTGTTGATCGCCTGGCTATCGAGCTGATTCAAGTAACTGCCTGTGCTGTCGGCGCTCTGATTGTAGAGCTTGAGGCTGGCCTCGGTGGCCAGACGCTGGCTGAAATAATACTGCAGGCCGATGGCCACCGCTGCGGTGAACAGGGTGGCGATGATAAAGGTGCCCACCACGGTAACGCGTATGGTAAGCCGCTTGGGTTTGGCTAAGGTGAGGCCCAGCATGCGGTGTCCTTGTCCCATGAGTATCCGACCCAATGAGTATAGTCAGAGATCCGCATGCCCCACGCTTAAAGTGAATTAACTCCCTAAAAAATCACACATTAGGGGCTTTTCTTGCGCCAGGACTCGGGCAGCTCCACCTGCTGCCACAGCTCCTGACACAGCTGCTCCCCCTGATGCCAGTTACCCTGCTTGATCCAGGTCACCAGGGTATCGCCCACCTGAGGATAGTCGATAGGCTCAGGCTTGGAGGCCCGCAGCCAACGCTTAACCGCTGCGGGGTCGAGCCACTTCATGCTCTCGGCCGCACCAAGCAGCTCAAGCGCCGCCACATTTGACAACTGCTCGAACTGGCCGTGTAGCGGCTTCACCAACAGCTTCTTGCCCAGGGTCAGCGCCTCACTCGCCAGCTCGAAACCGGCACTGGCGATCACCCCGCCGCACTGGGCCAACCTGGCCTTGAAGCCCTCACGGTTAAAGCCGGACCAGATCACATTGTCGGCGCACGCCACAGGCGCGCCGGAGCCGTGAAAGACATAGAAGCGATACTCGCTAAAGTCCTTGAGCAGCTGATGGATATCCTCGGGCGACTCGAACGGCAGATAGACCAAAATATCGTGGGAGTTATAGGCCACCGCCTCGCTCACCTCCACGAAGGGTGGCAACAGGGGGAAGCCGAAATGGTGCCAATGGCAGCCCAGCGCCCTATCGACCGGGGCAAAGTAGTTGAGCAGCATCTGATTAAACCAACCGTTGCCCACCTTAGGCACATCATATTGTAGCGCCGCCTGATGGCTCACACCGATAGAGGGCACCCCCTGGATGCGCGCCGCCCAGGCAGAGACGGGCTCGAAGTCGTTAAGCACCAGATCGTAACCGCTGAGATCCAGGCCGCGCACGTCCCTCACCAGGGCGCTCACCGAGTTCTGCAGCGCCGTCTTGGCGATGCTAACGCAGCCATTTTGGGTCGCGAAGGTTAATCCGGCCTGGGTGCGGTACTCGCCGAAACACTGCATGTCGAAGTAACGTTGACTGTCACGTCCCGAGAAGAAGAAATCGACATCGACCAGCTGATTTTTAAAGGCTTTTGCCATGACTCTGGCACGACTAAGATGGCCATTCCCTGTGCCTTGCACGCCGTAAAGAATACGCATGTTTGTGCTGACTCCTGCTAGTGATTTATTGACCGACGAGAGGTAATGCCAGGTAGCAACTCGTCACGCCCAGAAGGGCACCAGCCAGAATATCCAGCGGGTAATGCACGCCCAAGATGATACGCGAAACACCGATAGCCGTGGCCCAAGCAAAGGCGAGCCAAGCGAAAGTGGGATAACACCAGGCGATGGCACTGGCCATCACGAATGCCGCGGCCGTGTGGCCCGATGGCAGGCTGAACTTGTCTGACGGCTCGAAGGTCAGCATCAGGTCGTTGCCGCCGGGCAGCGACTGATGGCAGGGGCGCGTACGCCGAATGCTGTTTTTCAGCACCAGATATAGGGGCAACTCTATGATGAAGGCCGTGAGCGCCGCGTTGAACAGTGTCTCACCGCGCTCATCGAGCAGCAGTAGGAGCACACACAGATAGAGGTAATATGGTCCGTCGCCCGTGGCAGAGATGACTCTGGCCTTAGGGTTTAGACGGTAAGCCACGCCATAGGCGTTGATCGCGGCAAAGGCTTGACGATCGAACTTAGCTAAGGTCTGAAACATAAAAGGCTCCGGATCATGATGATATGATCAGGAGCCTAAAAACTCGCTATGACGCCTAGGTGACATCTAGCCTAAATATTTATGACAGCAAAGCTCGGCAGACACTAGGCCTCGGCGGTTTTACCCACCTGAGTCTTGGCACGGAACAGCTTCACTAGGTGATAGACGTTGATACAGGCAACAAAGGCATTCATGCCGGCAACCGGCCAGGCCGAGATGTAGATCCCGTAGATCACAAACAGTGCACAACCGGTAAAGTTAAGACATCTTAGCCAAACTATATCTTTCATCATCAAAGAGATAGCCACCATTACTGAGGCGGAATAGCCAATTAGTTCAATTGTGTTTGAAGCTTCCATAAGGCACCTTCTTAAGGCCCTCTGCCATCCATAAGCTAACTGGGGGATCCGTGCCCCTAAAGCAAGTTAAAGTTAAGTTAATCGTTACTGCCTACATGCTAACAAATTTAGCCCCAACTTGTAATTAAAATACGTTATTTAATGACCTCGGTCATGTTTTTTGCACAATAAGAAAGCAATGTAAGAAAGATTACAACAAGTTAGCCAAACGCCGCTATTATCGCCAATAGCGTGAGTTATAACGCTTTTCTTTTTAAGAATCCCTTATATACTGGCTGGTAACAATATATTGCTGATTTATCCCAGTAAAATGCCTCTCTACAGGAGTATGACTTATGGAATACAACACCTCAGAACTTTGTGACACTTACATTGATGTGGTCGATGTTGTTGAACCCATGTTCAGTAATTACGGTGGTTGTAGCTCTTTCGGCGGTTCAATTAGCACCATTAAATGCTTCGAAGACAATGGATTAATCGCTGAGGTTCTGCAACAGGATGGTGAAGGCAAAGTACTGCTGGTCGACGGTGGCGGATCTCTGCGCCGCGCTCTGGTCGACGCCAACATCGCCGAGATCGCCGTGGCAAACAACTGGGAAGGCATTATCGTTTATGGTTCGGTGCGCGATGTCGACGCACTGGAAGATCTGGACATTGGCATCCAGGCCCTGGCCTCTATCCCTGTGGGCGCAGACGGCCATGGCGTGGGCGAACTGGAGATCCCGGTTAACTTCGGCGGCGTCACCTTCCTGCCAGCCGACCACATCTACGCCGACAACACAGGCATTATCCTGTCACCCGAGCCTCTAGATATCGATTAAGCTGATGCCCGAAATGGCATGATGATTTTGGCTAAGCTGTTTAGGCTAGATAAGTTAGCCCTAGCCTGAAAGCAAAAAGGACGACCATGAGTCGTCCTTTTTTGTGGCCTATCGATGGCCACCCATCTCTCACTGTAATCAATAGTTATGTCGAAATACCTTCGGCCAGTAAAAAACAGCGTTATCTTTTTTGCCTCAAACTAGCTTGATATTTAAGAGAGAGCTTTAAACCATAGCTTTATGGTGTATCAATTGCCTGCGGCAGGTGCAGTGCAAGGACGCACCAATGTCGTGATCACATGGATGTGAAGGAACGACCTTATGTGCAGGTACTGCTGAGGCACGCTGGCTCTTTTTAAACATTTTGCCTTTGGCTTGGTGAATGCCAGTCAGGGTGTTTGAAGTCGAACCTTCATTGCTATTAATAGCCTGCGGCTCGCTTATGTGCAGATACTGCCTCGGGACGCTATACGTCATCCCTGACCGCTTAACGAAAACATCCCTGTTTTCGATACCCTCAGCAGCATCTACACTGGGTTATCTATCTCTTCGATTGAGCCGCATTTGGTCCCCATCATCCTGTCAAAGCTAAGTTGTTTTTAGACAAAAGTGCGCTAACGCAAACACTCTAAAGGTAGACTGAAGGATTAGGAAAAGTATTGGTAACGCCCGGCTCAGGCGCAACCAGCCAGAGCGGGGTTTGTGCCATAATATGTGCTCGCGCCACTGGCACAAATGGCGCGGCGGTTGGTTGTCGCTTGGAACCGCTTGTTAGCTGTACACCCAATAAAGTCTATGAGTACATAATTAAATCTAAATGAACCATTTTTAATAGTTCTCTAATTTTTTTAGTAAATACAGCCTGAGATAAAAGCATATCATGTAATATTGAGCAATGATAAGTGCTGCCGACTCCAGCGTTTATATAGTCGTATTTAACCCTTGCAGCTAGTGTTACAGCCAATTTATCAGGCGAGTGGATTCTTTCAACAGCTAAGAGAAACACCTCTCTGTATCTATCACTTTTGTATGCGAGATCAAATAATTTTTCTACATCACCTCGCTCTATGAATGACAATGCGGCAAAGAACTCTTGAAAGGTTAAGTGGGAGAAGCTATAAATATCATTCGACTTCTCAACGAATATGCCCATATTACTTTCCATATCAAAGAGCAATTCATCCGCTGACACTTCTAGACCGAGAAGATTTATTTCATCCGAAAACATTCGGCAAAGATCATGTTTCCTTAGAAAAATAGATTCGTTATCTAAGGTTTTCCTCGCAATATTACTCAATATATAGGTTTTACGGGAATTTGAGATCTCTGTAACCCTTCTACACCGGTCAATTTCTCTAAACGTATCCCACTTATACATCAGGGTGTCAACACAACTTTGGTAAAGTTCAAATCTATTTTCAGGTATGCTTCTATTATAATCGTACATCAAGCAGACCATAGTCATTAACAATGGCGTTTTACATAGCTCTTTGGCTACCAGGGATTTCTCTAGATCTCCTAGAAATTTTTTTAGTTTTTTCTCATCTTGAAACCAGTGTTTGGAAAAAGAAATAACTTCCTCATGGTCAAAGTCGTCAACTTCGCAGATTTTAAACCCTTCTAAAGAATGATGGTAGGAAGCTGTTCTGCAAGTGGCTACATACTTATTACTTCGATACTTATTTGCAAAAGAACGAAACGATGCTAGCACATCCTTTGATACACTTGCTGGCAGCTCATCAATACCGTCAACTAGCAGTAGGCAGTTTCCTTTAGTAAGTTGGTCCATAAACCAAAGTCGAGTATCCTGCCCACCACTAACCTCAGATGCACAGCATAAAGTAAAGTTCAAAAACCATTCATGATTCTTGGTCAAGTTGTCTTGCTTGGAATAATCTCGTAAAGGTATATAGACTGGCAACAATGGTTTAATTTGACTACCAGTATCAATAAACCCAGTGTAAACAAGCGATAGATATTTCAGAAAAGTAGTCTTTCCTCCACCTGGCTGACCTAACACAAGTAGAGTATTGGTCGATTCAACGAAGGATAGTATTTCCCTCCCTCTCAGTAACTTAGAGCTTTTGGTAGTACCTTCAACCTTATTGTCGCACGACTCAATTAACGGTTTCCTCTTATCTACAGTTTTCGATTTATTTTCTTCTTTATCTACTATGTGTCCATAACCTAAGCTTCTTATCGCACTATCTGCATTAAAGCTTAGCGATCCAGATTCAACATTAAAATCATTATCAGGATTGTAGACAGAATTAACCTTTGGAGTATCGGATAAGTGCTTTCGATAATTGGGGTATATCTTTAAAGAAACGTAGATATGGGATATTTTTTTTGCATTGCTCATCCCCATAATCTGAACTTTGTTTAACGAATGCTCAATACCTTCTCTGTAAGTATTCAACTTCTCGTTTTTTGGATCTATTTTCTGAAACCACTTTTTGGCCTCGCTATAAACATCTCCAGAAATACTCTTAGAAAGGCTACGTTCAGACCCATTGACAAAATCATTATCCAAATTTAACAGCTCCTAATGTAAAAATTTAAGCCAAATCCCGATATTGGCAGCTAACGCCCGCCTCAACTGCCGGAGGCTACTGGCGCCTTTTGTGCGGCTTTTTGCACAAAAGGTGACAGTAGCCGGAGGTCAGATTGCAGGCGCTTGTTATGTTTTGGCTTAAAATGTGACCTGAATATCTACGAATTTGTCATCTCTCTTTTTATATAAAATTCTTCCACCATCAAGATGAACAGCTAGCTCAAGTTTGGTTAATGTTCCTCTAGCATCTGTGCCAGCGTGTACGAATATTTGTGCATAAGCTTCTTTAGTAAGTGATGCCGGTGGATAAGCTGTCCAATCACTTGGAGCCTCACTATCTGAAAAGCAAGTGGCAGATTTACTAACGAAAAAACCAATACCTTGCTTTTCTTCGCAAGATTTCTTAATTGTAGGGTAATTTTTCTGATTGAATTCCATGCTTTTTATAGCCTTATTTATTAGATTTTTGCCAAACATTTAGAGCATTTTTTAAAAACTCCTCGGGCTTTGGCATTGGGTGAGACTTTCCTGGTTTTGTTTTCCTTTCATGGTCTCGATATGATTTTTCGATTTTACCCCAGTCTTTTGGGTACATTTCAATGAACTTGCTAATAAATTCTTCTTGCGTGTAGTTATCATTCAAGGAATCTACCACATCACCAATTTTTTCATCTTTCTTTGTAAGTACAGCCATTCTTATTCCTTGTTAGTATTCGCACGATGCCTGATTAAAAATCATAACAACTTATTAGTGAGACCTTACAAGGTACGCTACCTTGTAAGGTAGGAGACCAAGCACGTAAATAAATGGGGTCAGAGTAAACTTTTGAGGGCGTTGGTTGGCGCATGGTGGTTCGCTTTTCCTTCCCTGAATGACGTAATCGATGTTTGATTCGAGTTCGCCTAGCTCTGTCCTTAACTGGTTACACATTAAGCTATTGATCAGGCAGCAATCAACATGTTCAGTCACATTTCCGCGCGTTTTTTATTAAAAAGAATAGTTTGTCTCAATGTCATCTAAGTAAGGCGAAATCGAAGAGACGTTAGATACCCAGTGTAAACACGCCTATGACTTTCGGTTTCAGGGCCGAAAATGTTCCCTACATTTTTCGACATTCCCTACATCCATGTGGGTCAGATGATCTCGCAGAGCGGCCTGGGATGGCGCACACGTGTCACAGGCCGCTCTGCACATCCCTCGCCGGGCAGGCAATAAGTAACATTGAAGATGCAACCATCAATCACCTCCCAAACAAGCATTCAACTAAACGCTACAACGAAAAACAAACCAAGACTCCTTTCGCTTCCAATAAAGCTAAATCGAAGAGATGAAATTCCCCGGTGTAGATGCATCTGCGGACGTCGATGGCAGGGATGCCATCGTCGAGCCTCCACGGATGGATTCACGGCGTGTAGCAGATGTATCTACACATAAGCCCACCGCAGGTGATAGGTTGCCATGAAGGTGAGACCTTCAAACATTTCCCCAGCAAACATTCGGGTAGAGGCTACTCAGAAAAACCTGTATTTTTTGCAGGCGACAAAAAAATCAAACTTTTCTAAATTTTATCCATTAAAATTACCCCACCTTTGCATCAACAACAAAAAACAGAACCCCTAATGCAAACCCTAATTCCATTTACCGCCGAGCGTTGCCAGGGCCTTGTCGCCAAGCGCGAGGGCGAAACCAAGATAGGTCAGACAATTCATTGTTATGAAGGCAAGACGCCGCTCGGCGAGCAGCTGGCAAGTGCCAAGGCCGACGGCGTGCGCTTCGTCATCCTTGGGATAGGCGAAGATATCGGTCCCAGAGCCAACCTGGGACGCGGTGGCGCCGTCGATGGTTTCGAGGCCGCCATGGCGCAGTTTTGTAACTTCCAGTCGAATCAGTTTCTCGACGGCGGCCACTGTATGGTGCTGGGGCAGATCGCCACAGACGATCTGCAGCTGCCAGAGGGCAGCAGCGCGCAGGCCCTGAGAGAGAACGTCGACAAGTTAGATGAGCGGGTGATCGAGATAGTCGGCGAGATCATGACGGCCGGCCTGGAGCCGATAGTGATCGGCGGCGGGCATAACAACGCCTATGGCCTCTTGATGGCCACCAAGCAGGCGACAGGTAAAATGGTAGCGGCGGTTAACTTAGACCCCCACTCAGACTTTCGCCCGCGAGAGGGCCGCCACAGCGGCAATGGTTTCAGCTATGCCGCCGCCAGCGGCGCCCTGGGACACTATCATGTGCTGGGGCTACATGAGCTAAAAAACAGTCAGCAGACCCTGGAGCAGCTAACGGCCTTCGGCGGCAAGTGGCACACGCTACAGGCTATCTGGGTCAGACGCGAGACAAGCCTGGAGCAGGCGCTCAAGACGATAGTCGAGGACCTCAACGCCAGCGATCTGCCGGTAGCGCTGGAGCTGGATCTCGACGCCATCACTAACATGCCCAGCAGCGCCTCGACGGCGGCGGGAATTCCCCTGCTCGATGCCCTCTATTATGTGAATCAGGTGGCCAGCAAAACCCCGGCCGCTTACCTGCATCTGGCCGAGGCGGCGCCAAGCTGTCACGTGGCGGGTGTCGAGGCCGGTCGCCGGGAGACGGGTCAGAGCATCGGCGAGCTGATCTACGCCTATATCCAGGGACGACTGGCACAGCATCCCCTGGGGTAAGTCACTCTGCGCATTTGGCATATTGCTAATATTGTGCTGTAATGCGCTCCTCGTTTTTGAAACTCTGGTTGAAACTCTGCGCTATAACGCATTTTTCAATTAATTGTGCACGGATTATTTACATCGATCACAGAGTGATAGACCAATGATTCAGCAAACTGAGTCAATCACTTACACTCGCGGTTAACAGCAGCAATAAACAGGAAGCCAGTAATGTCAGAGGGCAGCTCAAACAGTACCCACTTTGGATATAAGACGGTCGATGCTGAGAAGAAAGCAGACCTAGTGGCCGACGTCTTTCACTCGGTCGCCGCCAAATACGACATCATGAACGATGTCATGTCCTTTGGTATTCACCGTCTATGGAAGCGTTTTACCATCGAGAGTGCGGGTGCGCGTCCGGGCATGAAGGTACTGGATCTCGCCGGTGGCACAGGCGACCTTACCGCCAAGTTTTCCCATATCGTAGGTAACACAGGTCAGGTGACCCTGGCCGACATCAACGATTCTATGCTGAAAGTGGGCCGCGAGAAGCTGCGCAACCGTGGCGTTGTGGGTAACGTCAACTATGTGCAGGCAAACGCCGAGGCGCTGCCTTTCCCTGACAACCACTTCGATATCATCACCATCGCCTTCGGTCTGCGTAACGTGACCGACAAAGATGCGGCGATCCGCTCTATGCTGCGCGTGCTTAAGCCAGGTGGTAAGCTGCTGATCCTCGAGTTCTCTAAGCCACAGCACGACCTGATGCGTAAGGTCTACGACCTCTACAGCTTCAAGGTACTGCCTAAGATGGGCGATATCATCACTCAGGATGCCGGCAGCTATGAGTATCTGGCCGAGTCTATCCGTATGCATCCGGATCAGGAAACCCTTAAAGGAATGATGATAGATGCCGGATTCGAGCAGGTGGAATACACCAACATGACAGACGGTATCGTCGCCCTGCACAAGGGTTACAAGTTCTAATATTGGTTCCAATACCAATTCTTATATCGAAAAAGGCCCCGCACAATCGGGGCCTTTTTGTTGTCGCCTTTTTGCTGTCGCCTACTTTGGCCGCCTCGCCGCAATCTCACTGAATAAATGACATTTTTACCTAGCCCTTTTGCCGCCAGATTAGTGTAGAATAGCGTCACCTTTGCGCCATCATCATTTGATGATGAGCCCAGCAGCCACAGATTCTCAGGTCTTAGGTAACGCATGAAACGTGAAATTGCATTGCTGATCTGTGCGGCCCTCGAAACCGCACTCAAAAAAGTGACTCAGCAGTCTCCCGGCGCCTACGCCAAACTCCACAACCTGCAGGGGCGAGTTCTCTGCCTCGAACTCAGCCAACTGGGCTGGCCCATCTACCTGTTGTTTGCCAAAGAGATTCAGGTCTTTAGCCAGTATGATGGCGAGGTGACCACCAAGGTGTATGCCGATCTGACCACCCTCTATAAGCTCACCGAAGGCGCCAACCTCACCGAGCTGATCAAGCAAGACAAGCTGACCCTGGAAGGGGATCTCAACCTGCTACAGAGCTTTAGCCATTTCATGCAGCAGGTGGAGTTCGACTTCGCCGAGCCCCTGTCACGCTACATAGGCGATGCGCCGACTCACCTGCTCACCGAGGGCGCCAAGCAGCTGAAGCAACAGCTGGGGCAGGTGCTGAGCAAGAGCTGGGATCATATGGGCCAGCTAGCCACAGAGGAATATCGCCTGAGCCCCCACAAGATAGAACTTGTTCATTTTAGTGATAGAATCGAGCAACTTGAGGCCGATACCAACGCCTTAAGCCAACGGATTGAGCGACTCATAAACAAGGCAAACAGCAACAGATGACAATCAAAAGCATGCGGCGCGCATACCAAGTCGTAAAGACGGTGCTTCAATATGGTCTGGATGATCTTATCCCCGCTAAGCTCAAACCCTGGTATTTCAGGCTGCTACGCTGGAGCTTCTTCTGGTTAACCAACCAACATAAAGACAAGGTGGGCGGCGAGCGCCTCAAGCTGGCGATGCAGGAGCTGGGCCCGGTCTACATCAAGTTTGGTCAGATGCTGTCGACCCGTCGGGATCTGCTCAGCGACGAATGGGCCGAAGAGTTGGCCATGCTGCAGGACAGGGTGCCGCCCTTCGATTCAGCCATCGCCCGCGCCCAGATAGAGGCTGAACTCGGCGCCCCCATAGAGACCTATTTCGACAATTTCGACGACACGCCGCTGGCCTCGGCGTCCATCTCCCAGGTACATACCGCCACCCTCAAGTCTAACGGCGAAGAGGTGGTGCTCAAGGTACTCAGACCCAATGTGGAAGAGAAGGTCCACGCCGACCTGCTGCTGATGACCCAAAGCGCCCAGGTGCTGGAAACCCTGCTTGGCCACGGCAACCGCCTGCGCCCCGCCGAGGTGGTAGAGGATTATCGTACTACCATTGAAGGCGAGCTGAATCTCAAGCTCGAGGCGCTCAACGCCATCAAGCTCAGAAACAATTTTATCGACTCGGGCGCCCTCTACATCCCTAAGATGTATGAAGAATTTTGCTTTACCCGCCTGATCGTCATGGAGCGCATCTATGGCGTGCCCGTATCCGACAGGGCGGCACTGGAAGCCCAGGGCACTAACCTTAAGCTGCTGGCAGAGCGCGGCGTTGAGCTCTTCTTCACCCAAGTATTTCGCGACAACTTCTTCCATGCCGACATGCATCCCGGCAACATCTTTGTCAGTACCGAGCATCCGCAGGATCCCTTCTACATAGGGCTGGACTGCGGCATCATGGGCACCCTCACCGAGCAGGATAAGCGCTACCTAGCTGAGAACTTCCTCGCCTTCTTCAACCGCGACTATACCCGCATCGCCCAGCTCTATATCGAGTCAGGCTGGGTGGCGGCCGACACAGATCTAGTCGCCTTCGAGCAGGCGATCAAGGTGGTGTGCGAGCCCATGTTTAACAAGCCGCTGGATGAGATCTCCTTCGGCCACGTGCTGCTTGAGCTGTTTCGCACCGCGCGCCGTTTCGACATGGTAGTGCAGCCGCAATTGGTACTGCTGGAGAAGACCCTGCTCTATATCGAAGGCCTGGGACGTCAGCTCTATCCTCAGCTGGATCTCTGGCAGACGGCCAAGCCTTTCCTGGAAAGCTGGATGGCGGAGCAGATGGGTCCCCTGGGCATGGCGAAGAAGATCAAGAAGCAGTTCCCTTATTGGACAGATAAGCTGCCGGAGCTGCCTGAACTGGTCTATGACAACCTGAAGATGGGTAAAAACTTCGTCAACAGTCAGAATCAGCTGCTGGATCGCTACCTGAAGCAGCAACAAAAAGCCCATAAAAGCAACTACCTTTTAATCACATCAGCAGTTTTAGTGATCTGTGGCAGTATTTTGTTTTCCCAAAACGCTACACTATGGGCCTCTTATGCTTGTATCGGCATCGGCGCAACCTTGTGGTTACTCGGATGGCGATCTAGACCAAAGAATCGCAAATTTTAGCTAGCACTAAATAACCAAAGGGTCATAATAGGACCAGTATTACATCAAGAGGAAAGTTACATGGGTGGCATCAGTATTTGGCAACTTCTTATCATTGCTTTAATCGTTGTTTTGCTTTTCGGAACTAAGAAATTGCGCTCTCTAGGTGGTGACCTCGGCGGTGCTGTTAAAGGCTTCAAGAATGCTATGTCTTCTGAAGATGAGAAGAAGGCTATCGAAGACACCAGCGCAGAAAAAACAGCTCAGACTGAAGAGAAAAAGACTGGGTCCAAGGATAAAGAACAGGCGTAATTCCTTATGTTCGACGGTATCGGCTTTATGGAGCTGCTGTTGATTGGTGTTTTGGGGCTGGTCGTACTCGGCCCCGAAAGACTACCGGTCGCAGTGCGCTCAATTACAGGCTGGATTCGTGCCATGAAGCGCATGGCTAACTCGGTAAAAGACGAGCTGGAGCAAGAGCTTAAAATTGAGCAACTGCACGCAGATCTCAAGAAGGCGGAAAGCCAGGGGCTAAAGAACCTCTCCCCCGAGTTACAGGATTCAATCGATCAATTAAAAGAAGCAGCCCAATCTGTTAATCGTCCCTATAAGGTAGAAGATATTGCCACTGGCAGCGAACCCGCCAGCAGCGAGGCGAAACCTGCAGAGACCACGACAGCCAAGGCCAGCAATTCAACCGAAAAATCTGACGGGTAGTTCATGTCGCAACAGCAGCCGTTAATCAGCCACTTGCTTGAGTTACGCAACAAGTTGCTCAAAGCCATTGGCAGTGTCCTCCTGGTCTTTATCTGCTTAGTCTACTGGGCAAATGATATCTATCACTACATGGCCACGCCGCTTATGCAGGCGCTACCCGAGTCCAGTAGTATGATTGCAACCGATGTGGCCGCGCCCTTCTTTGCTCCCTTTAAACTAACGCTGATCCTGGCGTTTTTTATCGCCATTCCCTATGTCTTGTACCAGATCTGGTCCTTTATCGCGCCAGGCCTCTACAAGCATGAGAAGCGCTTGATGGTGCCGCTGCTGGCCAGTAGCACCATACTCTTCTACCTGGGTATCGCCTTCACCTACTACATAGTATTTCCCGTGGTGTTTGGCTTCTTCACCAGCGTGGCCCCCGAAGGGGTGCAGGTGGCGACCGATATCAGCAGCTACCTGAGCTTCGTGCTTAAGCTGTTCTTCGCCTTCGGTCTGGCGTTCGAGATCCCGATCGCGGTGATCTTGCTCTGTTGGGCGGGGGTTACTACGGTTGAAGATCTCAGGGCGAAACGTCCCTATATTATTGTCGGCGCCTTCGTGGTCGGCATGCTGTTAACGCCGCCAGATATCATCTCGCAAACCATGTTGGCCGTGCCTATGCTGATATTGTTTGAGGGGGGATTGATTGCCGCGCGTTTCTACAGTAAAAAGGACTCTGACGAAGACGAGCTCTCCGAGCAAGACAACGCTGAGTAATAAAACTGAATCTTGCTGCAAGCTATCCGGCAACGGATAGCTTGTTGTTATTTATTACCCCATCATCAGCCTGTCTCGCCGCGAGCCCTCCATAATAAAAAGGAACTCTATATGCGCTTAAGTTTTGCGGCACCGACCAGCTGGATTGCACTCTCCACTCTTCTCTTCTCACTCAACGCCTCTGCCGGTATCGAGCAGCAACTCAGCCAATGTGCGGCAAAACAGGACAAGCTAGACAGACTGATCTGCTACGACAACCTGGCTGCCAAGGTCGGTAACCAGTCTCAGGCCAGCAGCCATGTGGCGCCTGTCTCTAAACCCGCACCGGCGCCTCAGCCTAAGCCTGCACCACAGGCAGCAGCCGTAGTAGCCAGCACGCCGGCCGCACCGGAAGCCAGTTTCGGTAAGGTCTATAAGGAAGAGAAAGCCGAAGTCGATAAGATTGTCATGACAGTCAAAACGGTGAAGAAGAACCAACACGGCGTCTTGACCATCAGCTTCGACAATGGTCAGGTGTGGAAACAGAATGACACCAACCGCTTCAAGCTCAAGGCGGGTGAAACCGTATTTATCGAGAAGGGCGCCCTAGGCTCTTTCCTACTGGGTAAAGATGACACTAACGCCACCATCAGGGTCAAACGCATCGACTAATGCCCAGCTACATAGACATAGCTGTCAACCTGGTTGGCAGCCCGTTAGAACAAGAATGTGACACGCTAATCAGTGATGCGGCGGCCCAGGGGGTTTCGCCGCTCATTGTTATTGGCTCCAGCCTAGATGAGAGTCAGCAGGCGATCGACTGCGCCGCCCGTTACCCAAACGCCCTCTACACCACGGCTGGGGTACACCCGCACCATGCCAGCGAGTGGGATGCCGCTAGCCGTGAACGACTCATACAGCTGGCAAGGCAGCCAGGCGTTGTGGCCATCGGCGAATGTGGCCTGGACTATAACCGTGACTTCTCGCCCCGGCCGAAACAGCGCGAGGCCTTCGAGGAGCAACTGGCCCTGGCCGTCGAGTTAGAGATGCCTGTGCTGATGCATGAGCGCGATGCCCATGAAGACTTTGCCGCCATACTGCAGAACTATCGCCCGCAGCTTAAGGGCGCCCTACTGCACTGCTTTACCGGCAATCGCGCCAGCCTGGAGCGCTATATCGAGCTGGATCTGCACCTTGGGATCACGGGCTGGGTGTGCGACGAGCGCCGCGGTCAGGAATTGGCCGAGTTGGTGGTCGACATTCCCGCCGAGCGCATCATGATAGAGACCGACAGTCCCTATCTGCTGCCCCGCAGCATGCGACCCAAGCCGAAATCGAGCAAGAACAGACCCCAATACCTGCCCTACATCAGCCGGGTCATCGCCCAGCTCAGGGGCGAAACTGAGGAGGCCTTTGCCCGTCAGGCCTATCACAACAGCTGCGCCTTCTTCGGCCTAGAAGCGGACTATGAGCCCCTTTAAGCTGTTGTTACTATTGATCACCCTGAGCTTCCCCGGCTTTAGCCAGGGGGAGTCGCTGCTGGCGGTCAATAAGAACCAATCTATGGAGCTCGCCTCCTGGCTCTATTATGTGCAGGACGATTCACTGACCAGCCTGGAGCAGGTCAGCAAGTTAAGTTCCAGCCACTGGCAACGACTGACCCCGGAATTTAACCAGCACCTGGGGGTAGAGCCTTTCTGGGTCAAGATAAGCCTCTACAACGCCACAGATACCCAGATGCGGCGCTATTTTAAGCTAGGCAACCCGCACCTGAATAGGGTCAGCCTGTTCCACCTACAGACAGGTAAGCCGACAGTTCACCTGGAGATGGGCGACAGCTATCCGTTCAGCCAACGGCCCATCATCAACAACGATTTCCTCTATCGTTTCGAACTGGCGCCCGAGGTGGTACACACCTTCTATATTCGGGTCGATACCGAGGGCAGCGCCAACCTGCCCATCTCCCTGCTGTCGCCGGACCATATCGTCAAGGCCACTGAGACTCAGTCCCTCTATCAGGGATTCCAGCTGGGCGCCCTGATGGCGATTGGCCTCTTTAGCCTGTTTATCGCACTCACCTCGCGCTCCTACAGCTACAGTTATTACTCTGGCTATGTCTTGTCGGTGACCCTCTTGGTGGCCAGCCTGCATGGCCTGTCGTTTCGTTATCTCTGGCCCAACTGGCCCGTACTGCAGGCGGTGATGATCCCCATACTGATCCCGATCGCCCTCACCTTCGTGCTGATGTTTTCCGAGAAGGTGCTGCAACTCAAGTATCACAACCTCAAGATGTTGAGGCTCTGTCGCTATAGCGCCGCTACCGGGCTGTTTCTCACCTTGGTCACGCCATTTTTAAGCTACTCTGTGGCCCTCAAGGTCAACATAGTCGCCGTGCTGATCACCACCAGCATGCTGATGCTGATCGCCCTGCTGCTGAGCCTGCGAGGCCACAAGCTTGCCAGACTCTACACCCTGGCTTGGTCGGGGATGCTGATAGGCTCCTTCGTTACCGCCATGATGTATCTGGGTGTCATCTACCTGCCCATCATGCACCAGACCCCTATCATGGTCGGCCTGAGCTTCGAAATCGTCTTCATGGCGGCGGTATTGGCGATCCGCTACAACGACGAGCGTAAGGCCAAGCTCAAGATCCAGCAGGAAGCCTTGCTGCAGGCCCAGCGGATCCGTCAGGCCCGGGAGGAGGCGCTACAGGTCGAGGCCGACAGCAACGAACGCCTGGAGCAGATGGTGCAGGAGCGCACGTTAGAGCTCGAGATCGCACTTCGAGAATTAAATGAGGCCAACCAGAAACTTACCGAACAAAACACGGTCGATAGTCTCACAGGCGTGAAAAACCGCGCCGCCTTCGAGAAACGCCTCCAGGCCGAAGGCCGCCTGAGTCGTCGTCAGCAGACGCCGCTGGCGATCCTCATGATAGATATCGACCGCTTCAAGGCGATTAACGACACCTATGGCCACTTGGCCGGGGATCAGGCGCTCAAGACCATAGCCCAGGCGTTAAAGGAAAAATTAAGACGCCCAAGTGATCTGGTATCACGTTTCGGTGGTGAAGAGTTTGCTATGATACTGCCTAATACCTCCTGTGACGGGGCACTACAGGTGGCGGAGCTGATGCGCAGCACCGTCTGTGAGTTGCCACTGGCATGGGGAGAGCAGGCTATTCCGCTCACCATCAGTATCGGGATCTGCGCCGAAGTGATCGTCGATGATCAGCACACTCAGCTGCTGGTCGACCAGGCAGACAAGGCACTCTATCGTGCCAAGCATGAGGGCCGAAATCGCGTATGCGTCTATTCGCCCGAACTCGAAGAATAAAGTAACCGACTTAGTGGCTATGCCCCATCCACGGATGAGCTGTGAAGTGTGTAGCCCAATAAAGCAAACAACCCTAAATTAGGAGTCGAATGTGAACATCATTACCAGTGCTTTCCCTCAGCGCAGAATGCGCCGCATGCGTAAACACGATTTTAGTCGCCGCCTGATGGCCGAAAACCAACTGTCGGTAAACGACTTGATCTACCCTATGTTCGTGCTCGAAGGTAATAACCGTACTGAGCAGGTCGCTTCAATGCCTGGCATCGAGCGCTACTCAATCGATCTATTGCTCAAGGAAGCGGAAGAACTCGTTAAGCTGGGGATCCCTCTGGTGGCCCTGTTCCCTGTGACCCCAGCCGAGAAGAAGACCCTGATGGCCGAAGAGGCCTACAACGCCGACGCACTGGCGCAGCGCGCGGTTCGCGCCCTGAAAGAAGCCTTCCCACAACTTGGGGTGATGACAGACGTGGCGCTGGATCCCTTCACCACCCATGGTCAAGACGGCATCATCGACGAAGACGGCTATATCCTGAACGACATCACCACAGAGATCTTGGTGAAGCAGGCCCTGTCTCACGCCGAGGCCGGTGCCGATATCGTGGCGCCATCGGACATGATGGATGGCCGTATCGGCGCGATTCGTCAGGCGCTGGAAGCAGCGGGTCACGTGAATACCCAGATCATGGCGTATTCAGCCAAGTACTCCTCTAACTACTATGGTCCCTTCCGCGATGCGGTGGGCTCTGCCGGCAACCTCAAGGGCGGCAACAAGCACAGCTACCAGATGGATCCGGCCAACAGCGACGAAGCCCTGCACGAGGTCGCGCTGGACATTCAGGAAGGCGCCGACATGGTGATGGTGAAGCCTGGCATGCCGTACCTGGATATCGTTAACCGCGTCAAGACAGAGCTGGCCGTACCTACCTTCGCCTATCAGGTGAGCGGTGAGTATGCCATGCACATGGCAGCCATCGAGAATGGCTGGCTGGCCGAGAAGGCGATCGTGATGGAGTCACTGCTGTGCTTCAAGCGCGCCGGTGCCGATGGCATCCTGACTTACTTCGCCAAGCGCGCCGCCCAGTGGCTGAAGGAAGCCGATAACAAGTAAAGTTATCTGTTTAAACAAAAAGCCAGTGACGCGAGTCGCTGGCTTTTTGTTTCTGCGCGCAAGTTTTAGGATGACAGTTAACGGCTGGCGGCCAGCGCCAAGCCCTCATCGTCGAACAGCTGCTCCACCTTGACGATACAGGGCGCCTTGAGGGTATAGCGATTGCTGCGATAGGTGTAGTGATACTCGCTCCAGTAGATGGAGAGCCGCAGGTGGGCGTCGGGATGAAACTGATTCTGAGTATAGAGGGCGCGGTAACAGCGGGCGCTGGGAAGATAACCTGAGTGATACAGCTTGATGGCTCGCTCATCCAGGCTGATCTCGCGGTAATCTATGCCATGCTTGGCCACATTAGAAAACTGATAGTCGCCGTAGTGAAAGTTGCCCTCTACCACCTCAAGCTTGGCGCCTCTTACCAGCAGGTCGCTGAGCTGACTCACCTGAAGACGGCTCTGCGCGCAAAGCGTTACTAGGCCGCCACTGACGATCAACACCAGGGCCCAGCGCCAGAGCCCCAGTGGCCACCAGTGCCCAATCAGCAGACTCAGCAGCAAGATCCCCAGGCCAACACACAGCAAGACCAGCTCATAGAGCTGCCACTCACCCACCTCAAACACCAGACTCGAATATGACATCATCCCTTGCCTCACCTCAACGCTGCGCCCATTGAGCTTTCCTGTAGCCTGAGCTATTGCGTTAAGTAAGTGTAGAAGGCGATAGCCTTCTTGGCTCGTCAGACAAGATGCTATAGGGAGATGATGTCAGTTTGGTGAACAGGCTAGCTTGGTGAGACGGGCATTAAAAAAGCCATGACGCCGCGCCTATAAGCAGTGCCATGGCTTTGTTTTTCATCCTAATGGTATTAGATAAGGTAATCGGCGCCCAGAGCCACGAAGAGCACCATGCCAGCCCAGTTGTTATTTAAGAAGGCCTGCAGACAGGGGGCGCGCTCACGGTCGAAGATCAACTTCTGCTGGTAGAGGCCGAAGCCGATGAAGGTGAGGATCCCCAGGGCGAACACCAGGCCGCGATCGGCGCTGAGCCCAGCCATGATGAAACAGCCCAGGGCGGCCAGTTGAAACAGGCCAATGATCTGCCGATCGAAGCGGCCAAAGAGGATCGCCGTCGACTTGATGCCCACCTTAAGATCATCGTCTCTGTCCACCATGGCATACATGGTGTCGTAGGCCACCGTCCAGCACCAGTTGGCGGCAAACAGCCACCAGGCTTCTACCGGCACAGTGCCTAGCTGCGCCGCATAGGCCATAGGGATCGACCAGCTCCACACCACGCCGAGAAACATCTGCGGCATGTTGGTGAATCGTTTGGTAAAGGGGTAGATGATGGTCAGTATGATACCGACGAAGGAGAGTTGCACCACCAGCGGGTTGAGCATCAACACCAGGGCGAAGGCCAGCAGGCCCATCACCACGAACAGGATAAGCGCCTCTTTGACCGTCACCTCGCCACTGGCCAGGGGGCGGCTCTTGGTGCGCTCCACATGGGAGTCCAACTTACGGTCGGCATAATCGTTGATGATGCAGCCACAGGCGCGCATCACCACCACACCGATCACGAAGATGATCAACACCTTAAGATCCGGCATACCACCGGCAGCCAGCACCAGCGCCATCAAACATGGCCATAGCAGCAGGAAGGTACCTATGGGTCTATCCATCCGCGCCAGACGCAAATAGGCGTCCAATTTATCCCTTAAGCTCATTTTCTAGGCTCTCCTAACGACTGCTTTGGCCTTTCGATTTATGTGGGCAAGCTCATCAAAATACTCTGGCATTATGACTGACACCCTAAGAGTTTCAAGCGCTTTATCAACCCGGGTTTACAGGGTCTCGAGACGGGCATAGGCCACCACCAGCCACTTGCTGCCCACGTCGAGGAAATCCACCTGGACTCTGGCCTGGGCGCCGCTACCCTCGAAGTTAGTCACCTTGCCTTCGCCAAACTTGGGATGATTCACTCGCTGGCCAATATTAAAGCCGGAATCGTTGAAGGCGGACTGGGCCTGACTGAATCTGTTGCTGCTGGCCGGCGCCGACACGCTGGTTCGCATGCGGATCTCCTGCACATAGTCGCCAGGGATCTCCTTGATGAAACGTGACGGACGGGCATAGTTTTCCCGGCCATAGATGCGGCGCGATTCGGCGTAGGTGATATAGAGCTGCTTCATGGCGCGGGTCATACCCACGTAACAGAGGCGGCGCTCCTCATCCAGCCTATCGCCCTCATCCATCGCCATCTGACTGGGGAAGATCCCCTCCTCGACGCCCGCCATGAAGACCATGGGGAACTCCAGGCCCTTGGCCGAGTGCAGGGTCATCAGCTGCACCGCATCGGTGAAGGCATCGGCTTGCCCCTCGCCCGCCTCGAGTGCGGCGTGGGAGAGGAAGGCGTTTAGCTCGCCCATGTCTTCGAGATCTTCCGGCATCACGAAGGTGCGCGCCGCAGTGACCAGCTCCTCTAAGTTTTCCACCCTGGCACGGGCCTTCTCGCCCTTCTCCGTCTCATACATGGCCTTGAGGCCGGAGGCCTGGATAACATGGTCCGTCATCCGATGCAGCGACTGCTCCGCCGTCTCCTGCTGCAGGGTGACGATAAGATCCATGAAGCCACGTACCGCGTTAGCAGCGCGGCCGGAGAGCACCTTCTCATCGAGCAGGCGCAGGCAGGTCTGCCACAGGGTCAGCTCCTGCTGGCGCGCCGTGCTGCGCAGGATCTCCAGGGTACGATCGCCTATGCCTCGGGTCGGCGTGTTGATGATACGCTCGAATGCGGCGTCGTCGTTCTTATTGCTGATCAGCCGCAGATACCCCATGGCATCCTTGATCTCCTGACGCTCGAAGAAGCGCAGGCCGCCATAGATGCGATAGGCCATCCCCTTGTGCAGCAAGGCCTCTTCCAACACCCGCGACTGGGCGTTGGAGCGATAGAGGATGGCGCAGTCGCTGAGGTTGCCGCCCATATCCTGCCAGTCCGTGATGCGACCGACGATGAAGCGGGCCTCATCCATCTCATTGAAGGCGCAGTAGAGGCCGATCTTCTCGCCGTCCTTGTCCTCGGTCCACAGCTTCTTGCCTAGCCGGTCCGGGTTGTTGGCGATCAGCTCGTTGGAGGCGTTAAGTATGTTGCCGCTGGAGCGATAGTTCTGCTCCAGGCGTATGGTCTGAGCTGCGGGGAAGTCCTGCAGGAAGCGGTGCAAGTTCTCCACCTGGGCGCCGCGCCAACCATAGATAGACTGATCGTCATCGCCGACGATCATCACGTTGGCAGTGCTGCCGGCCAGCACGCGGATCCAGGCATACTGGATGGCGTTGGTATCCTGAAACTCGTCCACTAGGATGTTCTTAAAGCGCTCCTGATAGTGCTCCAGAATATGGGGCTTGTTGAGCCACAGCTCGTGGGCCCTTAGCAAGATCTCGGCAAAGTCCACCAGGCCAGCGCGATCGCATGACTCCTGATACACCTGATAGATCTTCAGCAGATTCTGCTCAATGGGGAAACCACCGGCATCGATATGCTTAGGCCTCAGCCCCTGATCTTTCTTGCCATTGATATAGCCCTGGGCCTGGCGGGGCGGATACTGCTTCTCGTCCAGATTAAGGCTCTTGAGGATCCGCTTGATCAGCCTGAGCTGGTCGTCCGAGTCGAGGATCTGGAAACTCTGGGGCAAGTTGGCGTCTTGATAATGGGTGCGCAGCAGACGGTGGGCCAGGCCATGGAAGGTGCCTATCCACATTCGGCCCATGTTGCTACCGCTCACCTTCTCCACACGCTCGCGCATCTCGGCCGCGGCCTTGTTGGTAAAGGTCACCGCCAGAATAGAATAGGGACTCTGCTGCTCTACCTGCATCAGCCAGGCGATGCGGTGGGTCAGTACCCGGGTCTTACCACTGCCCGCGCCCGCCAACACCAGCATGCTAGATTGTGGTGCGCCGACGGCCTCGCGCTGTTTGTCGTTTAAGCCGTCGAGTAAAGAAGATACGTCCATTCTTGCCTCCAAAAAATCAGGCGGCAAGTATAACAGGAGGCGTTGCGCGATCCTACCGTCGACCACATCGCCATAGGTCATCCACACCTAGCCCAAGGCAATAAAAAAGCCCAGGCAAGGGTCTGGGCTTTTAGGACGTTAAGGGTTAGGCGAGCTTAGCTCTTGCTCTCTTCCAGCCCTATGCTGTCCATCCAGTGATCGAAGTCCATCATGTTGCCCGGCAGCACTATCTTGTTGGCGCTGTTGGTCAGGCCGTCGAACTGCTTGAGGTACTGGGCACCTAGCTGCATGCGCACCACGTTCTTACCGCCAGGCGCCGACACCACCTGAGCCATGCGCTCGATAGACTCAGCGGTCGCCTTGGCGATAGTGAGGATCTCCTCGGCCTTACCCTCGGCCTCGTTGATACGCTTCTGCATCTCACCCTCGGAGCGGTTGATCATCTCCGCCTTGACCCCTTCGGAGCGGTTGATCTTGCTCTGCTTGTCACCTTCGCTCTTGGCCAGCAGGGCGCGGCGTTCACGCTCGGCGTTCACCTGCATCTCCATGGCGTTCTTTACCGTCTCGGGTGGGGCGATATTCTTGATCTCATATCTGTGCACCCGGATCCCCCAGGTAGCCCCGGCCTGATCCAGCACTTCGACTACTTTAGCGCTAATCACGTCACGCTCCTCGAAGGTGCGGTCGAGATCCAGGGTACCAATCACGGAGCGAGTAGTGGTCTGCGCCAATTGAATGGCCGCGTAACGGTAGTCGGTCACCCCATAGCTGGCCTTCACGGGATCCATCACGGAAATATAGATAACCCCATCCACCTCGACGTTCACCTCGTCGCTGGAGAAACACTCCTGAGGCGGTACATCGATAGTTTCCTCTTTCAGGTCATGCACATAGGCCACCTTGTCGATGAAAGGCACCAGGGCATGGAAACCGGCATCTAGGGTGGTATGATACTTACCCAGACGCTCGACGATATAGGCCGACTTGGTAGGCACCAGGCGGATCGACTGAAACAGCTTGATGATGAAGATGGCGAAGATCAGTCCCCAAATGCCCAGAACGATTAAATCTGTGTTGATATCTGCGATCATGCGCGACCTCCTTTTACCTGACCCACACTCTGAGTCACCTGCTCCATGCCCTCAAAGAAGCCTTCCAGTTTGGCCATCTCGGCCGGTACCACTGAAATATCGGCTTCGTTGAGTATCTTACCCAGCTGGGTGATGAACTGCTCCTTGAGCTGCATGTTCATCGCCTCGTTACCGCCCTCAAGTGCCAAGGCCTCTGAGACCATAGTCATGGCTTCCGCCTTGGCGCGGGCGACGATGGCGATCTCCTGGGCCGTACCCTTGGCCTCATTGATCCGTTTCTGCTTCTCACCTTCCGAGAGGTTAATCGCCTCCTGACGCTCCCCCTCGGAAAGATTGATCATCGCTGCCTTCTCGGCGTTGGCCAGGGTGATCTCGGCGCGCTTGCTACGCTCGGCCTCCATCTGCTTCTCCAGGGTGTGGATCACCTTGTGAGACGGGGTAATGTTCTTGATCTCGTACCTAAGCACCTTGATCCCCCAAGGGTCAGACGCCTTATCGATCTCACGCACGATAGACTCGTTGAGGCTGTCACGCTCGGAGAAGGTCTCACTCAGACTCAGCTTACCTATCTCGGAGCGCATGGTAGTCTGTGCCAGATTCACCGCGGCGCGGCGATAGTCTTCGATACCATAGCTGGCCAGCTTGCCGTCCATCACCTTGAGATAGACCAGGCCGTCGACCTCCAACTGAGTGTTATCCTTCGAGATACAGCTCTGTGGCGGCACATCCAGCACCTGCTCACGGGTGTCGTGGCGATAGGCTACGCGGTCGAAGAAGGGAATTAAAAAGTGAAAACCTGGCTGTAACACCACCCTAAACTTACCCAGACGCTCGATAACGTGTACCTCGCGCATGGGAACGATCAACAATAAGTTATAAAGAATAAAGAAAACGAAGAGTATAAAAATGGTAAATTCAAACATAGATTCCATCCTGTAAAGTAGCAGCCAGGCTATGCCTGCTCTGTCAAAGGTTCAACGACCAGGGCAATATTCTCGCGGCAGATCACTCTGACGCGTGCGCCGATAGGGATCTCGCTGCCATCACCCAGTGCTGGCCATTCGCTTCCCTGAAACTCGACGCGCCCCTGCTGCTGTGCTGGGCCGATCACCGCCTTGACGACGGCAACTTGGTTATAAAGGTCAAACTCCTCATCGGTATTGTCCACATGGGAATCTCCACCCACCAAGCGCTGTGTCAGCTGACGAAAAGCCAGTAACAAGACGATAGCGGCGATGAACCAGAGCGTCAGGGCCTGCACAAAGCCTTCGACCCAACCTAGGGTCAATGCGCCCGCCACCACCAAACAGGCGGCGCCCAGGAAAATAACGATACCGCCAGGCAGAATGATCTCGGCTAACATCAAGACTAAACCGACGGCAATCCAGATAAAGATAGGATTAGAAAACTCCATATTTCCCCCCTGAAATGAGAGTATCCCTGCCAAGACTATATCAGCTCTTTTCTCGCAATGCGACATATTATGTCATGATACAAATGTGACACAGGCAACAAACATTTAATTTACCTAGGTAAAAGACATTGTTTTGGAATTGGGCGCAATGGCGAAATCCCGTATACTTGCGGCGCATAAATAATAGGGCGTGAAAACAAGCCAAAAAGACACCTTGAGAGTGCCGCGATTGTTTTCAAATTAGCCCCAAATAGCGGCGTCAAAGGCTGCCCCCAAAAATAATGATAAAGGTAAAAAGATGATGAACAGGAAATGGCTTCTCCTCGCGCTAGTCGCCGCCCAGCCCGCGCTGGCCGATGATATGATCCAATGGTGGGACTTCAGTGCCACCGCCCTCTATGGCGACAACTATGATCTGGCGCCCTCGGAGCGACAAACCACTATTACCCTAGAGACCGCCGGCGGCTGGAAGTATGGCGACTGGTTCGCCTTTCAGGACTTCATCTACTTCAATGGCAACAACGGCGGCAAAGACAGCACCACCTATGGTGAGATCTCGCCCCGCTTCAGCGCCAGCAAGATCTTAGGCAAGCCTGTGGGCGTAGGCGCCATCACAGACGTGTCACTGGCACTCACCTACGAAGAGGGCGAAGGCCCGGTGAAGAGCTTCCTCTATGGTGTGGGTCTCGACTTCAAGATCCCTTATTTCAGCTACTTCCAGCTAAACACCTATCGCCGCGACGCTATCAGCACCGGCAACCTGAGCGACGGCTGGCAGTTGACCCCAGTCTTTCGTATGGACTTCCCGGTAGGCCACTCGAACATCGTCTTCGACGGCTTTATCGACTGGGTATTCTCGGCCGACAACACTGGCTATGAAGAGAACTTCCACTTCAACCCTCAGGTTAAGTATGACCTGGGCGCGGCCATCTTCGGTGCTCACAAAAAAGATAAGCTGTTCGTCGGTATCGAATACGATTACTGGAAGAACAAGTATGGTGTTAAGGGCATAGATCAGAACACCTACTCGGTGATCGCCAAGTATCACTTCTAAGTGTTATGAACAAAGCGTGCTTCTATGCATGCCCACAAAAAAGGCGCCTTCAGGCGCCTTTTTTAATCTCGCGAGTTCAGCCGCTAGGCTTAAGCCAACAGCTTCTTCGCCGCCGCTACCACGATAGACACGGCACTGGTCTCGGTCTGCTTCATGGTCGCCTCATCAGGGATCTCCTGCTGAGTACGGTTAACGATCACGCCAGCCACACAAGCCGCGCGCCAACCTTGAGTCGCACACATGGTGAACAGAGTCGATGACTCCATCTCATAGTTGAGTACGCCCATGTCCTGCCACTCTTTCATCGAACCGGCAAAACGACGAGTCACACGACCCGTCACGGTATCGTAACGCTCTTGACCTGGGTAGAAGGTATCTGACGAAGCTGTGATACCGATATGAGGCTCAAGACCCGCTTCACGGCTCGCCGCCACCATGGCGGTAGTACATTCGAAGTTCGCCACGGCTGGGAACTCCATAGGTGCAAAGTGCAGACTCGCACCATCTAGACGCACCGACGCCTGAGTCACGATCACATCACCCACATTAACCTGTGGCTGAATAGCACCCGTGGTGCCGACGCGCAGGAAGGTGTCGATACCCAGCTGTGCCAGCTCTTCCACGGCGATAGAGGTCGATGGACCACCGATACCGGTAGAGCAGATCACCAGCGGCTTACCGTCGATATAGGCAAGGTAGCTGGTGTATTCGCGGTGACTGGCCAGGAATGTTGGATTGTCCATCAACTCGGCAATACGTTTCACACGCTCTGGGTCGCCCGGAACGATAGCAAGTGTTGCACCATCTAACATCTCTTTCGTCAGGCCTAAATGAAATACATCTGACATTGTGAAAACCCCTTTCAATTTTGATTATAAAATTCTTATAAAATGGACTTTAACCTAGTATGAAAGCCATTAAGGTTAACCTGATCACACTTTCCCCGCCAGTAGTTAGATAATTTGTTGTAATGAATTTACCAAAGCATTTCCGCTAGCAGCACTGAAAATATAGCAACTCCCACCTAGGCTGCCAGCCAGTCGGCAAAATTTATTACTTGGCCTGATCCATCGCCGAAAACCTGGTTTTATCCCCAAATAAAAATCACAAAATAAGCTTGTATGACAACAGGTTAAATCAGCTGTAGTAAAGCGACGAAAACGAAATCCCAGGCGGTGAAGTCGATCACAAAACCAGCAAACAGATCGCGCTAGGCTGAAACCATAGCAAAGGGAAATTAACCACTTTTGCTATGACCTCTCACCCATTTTGACCAAGAAGGACGGCCAATATGTTTCCAGAATACAGAGACCTGATCAGCGAACTAAAATCAAAAGACGCGCATTTTCTTAAGATGTTTAACAAACACAACGAACTCGACGACGAGATTAAAGAACTAGAGCAACATGCGGCCAGCGATTTCACCCCAGAGGTCAAGGTACTCAAACAGCAGAAACTGCATATCAAAGAGGAGCTGCATCAGATCCTTAAGGCACACGACAAATAGTGCGGACATCGGACATTAAAAAGGGCGCCTAGGCGCCCTTTTCTTATCTCTTAGAAATTCTATCTACTACAGATAGTAATCCTTCAGCGGCGGGAAGCCGTTGAAGCAGACCGCCGAGTAGGTGGTGGTATAGGCGCCGGCCGTCAGCCAGTACATGCGATCGCCAATGGTCAGATCCAGCGGTAGGCCGTAGCTGTAATGCTCATACATGATGTCGGCACTGTCACAGGTCGGGCCGGCGATCACGCAGCGATCCAACTCGCCCTGACGCTCGGTATAGATGGGGAATTTAATCGCCTCATCCATGGTCTCGATCAGGCCAGAGAACTTACCCACGTCGGTAAATACCCAGCGCTCCAACGCCGTCTGCGACTTCTTGCTGATCAGCACCACCTCAGACACCAGCACGCCGGCATTAGAGAGCAGCGAGCGGCCAGGTTCTAGGATGATCTGCGGCAGCTGATCGCCAAAGTCCTCTTTGAGGAAGTGGGTGATCTGCTCGGCGTAGGTGCCCAGCTCGTTGGTCTTGTCCAGATAGTTCGCCGGGAAACCGCCGCCCAGGTTGATCATCTTCAGTTCGATGCCATGCTCTTCACGCAGGCGCTCGAAGATACTCTTCACCTTGGCGATGGCCGAGTCCCAGGCTCCTATGTCCCGCTGCTGTGAGCCCACATGAAACGAGATGCCATAGGGTTCCAGCCCCAGCGTCTTGGCCAGCACCAGCAGCTCGAAGGCCATCTCATTCTGGCAGCCGAACTTACGCGACAGGGGCCAGTCAGCGGTATGGGTGCCTTCGGTCAGGATGCGTACATAGACGCGAGAACCGGGGGCTTCCTCGGCGATCATACGCAGATCGGCTTCGGAATCAGAGGCGTACATACGCACGCCACGCTCATAGAAGGCGCGCACATCTTTACGCTTCTTGATGGTATTGCCATAGCTGACTCTGTCAGGCGTCACGCCGATGTCGCTCACCATATCCAGCTCATAGATAGAGGCGATATCGAAATTGGCGCCACGGTCACGCAGCAGGGTCAATACCTCCTTGGCCGGGTTAGCCTTGACGGCATAGTAGATACTGGCATAAGGAAAGTTATGCACCATGTCATCATATTGTTTTGCAATGATTTTAGTGTCAATCACCACGAAAGGTGTCGGTTTATCCTGAGCAAACGCCTTGATACGCTCAAAGGTAGCTTGGTCATAATACTCATTAACATCAATCGCTTGAAATTGGCTCATCTCGCCAGTATCTCCGTAGCAGAATAAAAATAATTTAGCGTGATTCGGTTAAAAATCGCTGCGAAGTAAACGCTATTTTTTCGTCGAGATCAACGAATTTTTATGCTTAATAAATAAATTTTTATTCCAAAACGGATAAACTGATTTTTAACGGGACAAAAACCAAGCTAAGTCATTAATTAGTAAAATGAATTCTGCTAGCCATCAGCTAACACTTTTCGCGCTATTTCACCGCCTCGAGCAGGGCCTTGGCCGAATCGACGCTCACTACCTTGATCACCTTGAGCCCATCCAGGGTGATCACTGTCGCCGTCTCCTTATCACCGGGAAGCAGATGGGTCGCCTCGCCCTCCTGATCCAGGCCGATGGCGAAGTTAAGATCTTGCATCTTGGGGATGGCCACGAACTTGGCGATAAGCGATGGCATACCGCTGATGTCGGCCACATAACGCCAGTTCCCCGGCATGGGCCCCTCTAGGGACTCAAGTGCCTCCTGAATGATCTCGCCCCCCTTCATGCCGCGGCTAAAGAGTAAAATCTGGGTATTGCTGTTGAGCTCCCACACGGCTTGGTGTTGATCCGCCAGGGTGATTGCCTCGATACGATCGCCTGTGGCCAGGCTGCTGGCCAAGCTGGCGGCCGAAAACAGCACGCCCACAGCCAAGATTAGCGCTTTCATAATGCCTCTTTCACTAAGGATTAGGTTACTTAGGGGTGAACTAGACTATATCTTATACTGGCCGCCATGCCCTCGGATGCGTGCCAATTGCTTGATATGCTTCACGCTAATGAGTGTCATGGGACATGAATGAGATATTGGTTATCAAGCCATTGAATATTAAGTAACATACCCAGGTTGGATTCTATGCCCGCGCGATAGTGGTTCGCGGCAAATTTTAGGACGAATGTTATGAACGAAAATGGTCTGGAGCAGGAGCTGGCGCAACTGCAAAATGTCTACAACCTGTTGACCGAATTTCTGGTGAAATACAGCTTCCAGCTGGTCGGCGCGCTGCTTATCTTCCTCTTGGGGCTCTGGGTCGCCAACAAGATCTCCAACCTGGTGGCCAAGCAGTTTGAGAAGCACGAGATAGACATCACCCTGAGCAACTTCGTCTCCAATCTGGTGCGCATTCTCATCATAGTCATGGTGGGGGTCATCGCCCTGGGCAAGCTGGGGATCAGCATCACGCCCATGGTGGCGGCTATCGGTGCGGCCTCTCTGGGTGCTGGCCTGGCCTTGCAGGGGATGCTCTCTAACTACGCGGCGGGCGTCACCATAATCGTTACCCGCCCCTTCGTGGTGGGCAACACCATAGAGATCCAGGGGGTCAGCGGCGTGGTCAAGAGCATCCACCTGGGACTGACTCTGCTCACCAATGAGGAAGGCGAGGTGATCAGCATCCCCAACAAACATATCGTCGGCGAGATCCTGCACAACTCATTCAGCGACAAGCTGGTCGAGATACGTTTCAACATCAGCTATGCCAGCGATGCCAACCAGGTGCTGGCCATCGCCCAACAGGTGCTGGATGCCAACGAAGAGGTGAATCAGGAGCGTGCCCCTCAGATAGGGATCAACGGCTTCAACAGCATAGGCTTAGAGATAGGCCTGCGTTACTGGGTGCCCACCAATCGCTACTACCAGAACAAGTATCAGGTCAACCTGGAGCTGATCAACGCGCTGCGCCAGGCCGGCATAGAGATCCCCTGCCCGGTGCGCGAAATTCATATCGAGCGATAAAGCCATATAGAGCGCTAGCGCCGAAAACACCAGGCGGCGCCGGCCTAGAGGCCGCGTTGCCACTCCTGGCGCAGGGGCACCAGTCCCTGAATCGCCTGCTCGACCTGGGTCAACAGGCTCTGCTTGTCACGGCCCAGTATCCCCTTGAGCACTAGGTAGTTAGAGGCGTGATCTGACCTGAATATGGTCTTCTCCAGCTCGAGTTCACCAAGCAGCAACTGCATCTCGCTCAGCAGGCCATGCTGGTCCGGCAGTTTAAAATCGCCGTCGAATCCGGCGTCCATTCGCGCCTTGCCGAGGGGCAGAGTCACCACCAGGGTCGACAGATAGTCTGGCTGCGCCTCATTCATCAGGCGCGCCGAGTTGAGCGCGTGTTGCCTGGACAGCTCCACGCCCCCCAAGCCATTGAGTATCATCACGGATGACTTCATGCCGGCGGCGCGTATCCGCTGTAAGGCCAGCAAGGAGGAGTCGAAGGTCTCGCCCTTCTCGATACGGGCCAGCACCTCATCGTCCCCACTCTCGCAGCCCACATACAGCAGGCTAAGCCCCAGCTCTCTGAGCCGGGCGAGCTGCGCATCCGTCTTATTGTTGAGATTTCGCGGCAGACAGTAGCTGCTGATGCGGGTCACCTGGGGCAGATGCTCACGAATCAACAGACAGATGGCCTCCAGGCGATTGAAGGGCAGGCTCATGGCATCGCCATCGGCGAGGAATACCCGTGAGATCGGCAGGTTTCGCTGGGCGACCCGTTGAATATCCTCTGCAATTTTATCTATTTTTTGTGCACGAAATTGCTTCTGCGGCGCGGTATACATATCGCAGAAATGGCAGCGATTCCAACTACAACCATTGGTTACCTGGAGGATGAGGGACTTCCACTCGGAAGGCGGCCGAAATAACGGCTCGATATAATTAATCATTTTATGCCTGTCTCAAAATGTGACCAAGATGTGAGCATTTTCATAATTTTTCGCTTTCGGGCCCACTTCTCGCCCCATAAATTGATCTCGTTCAATTAATGTTCAATTAAAGTCAGTAAAATGACTGACGTTAATCTAATTAAGATTAATCTTTTAAAACTGGCTGGCGGTGCCAGCACAGAAAGAAATATTGGCTACATCGGCCGACAAACGTGTAGATAATAACATGCAAATAGCACAGCAACTGCAAGACAGGCGAGGGAACGTCCTGCATCATGATGAGCATTGGAGCTCGATGAGTGCGGAACAAAAGATGGCCCTCTATAGCCTGCATCGATACGGGTATCGGCTGTTGTTTGTTCGCCATTTGCCTTCGGGTCCACTGGCGATCATCGCCCAACAAAGCCAGCTGTCGACCATAGACAGATATGGCGAAGTTGAACATGATCCTAAGATCCAACTCAGGGATTAGTCACCGACTCGGTGACTGACGAGCCTAACGGCTTAATTACCCGAACATAGAGGAGCACGCCCTGTGCTCCTCTATTTGCACGTCTCTCTAACCCATTCATTAGTCCCTTTCGTTAGACCTTTTCGTTAGTCCCTTTCATTAGACCCTTAGTGTGCCCACAGATCTGCATCAGGCATCCAGCAACATGTCGAGATGGGGAATACCATCCTCCAGATAGACCTCAGACACGGGTCGAAAACCCACCCCTTGATAGAAACCCTTAAGGTATTCCTGGGCGCCGATCTGAACACCCTGGGCTGGCCAGTTCTGTCTGGCGATGGCGATCGCCTCAAGCATCAAGGGCTTGGCGACGCCCGCACCGCGAGCCGATGGCGCGACGATGACCCGGCCGATACTGGCCTGAGGGTAACTCACCCCGGGGGCTAAGATCCTCGCATAGGCGGCAATCCGTCCCTGCTCATCCAGACCCAACAGATGACGGGTCTCGGCCAGGGTGTCTTTGCCATCCAGCTCGGGATAGGCACAGGCCTGCTCCACCACAAACACATCGACCCTTAACTTCAACAGCTCGTAGAGCCGCTCAAGGCTCAACTCGGTAAACGCCACACTCTCCCAACGCACTGCAATCCCCTCATTCATTAATCCGGCGTCTATCGCCTTTTCTTCAATTACTTCTGCCTAGCCGTTTTAGATTAACCGCTTCGGCGGCCATCGACTCCCAAGCATGTGCCAGGTCGGTGTGCGCCTGTTCGGTACGCGCCTGACCAGACCTCAAAAGAAGTGACAGGCTGTGACGCTCACCGCAAATTTCGGCGAGACTTGACCTCGGTCAAATACATGCATTATAAATACACCTAAGATTCACATGCCCAATTTAACCCATTCTAAACTAGGAAGCATTCGATTGACGCCGCCTACATTTAGATGACCTAAGTCGTCTGTCATCAGATATTGCGACAACAATTGTTCTTAAAAATAAAGAACTTATTCTAATGGAGTTCATATGAAAAAGATTGCCCTCATCGCTTTTGCAAGCCTAATGTCTCTGACGGCCCACGCCGGTGATATCGAAGCCGGTAAAGCCAAATCTATGCTTTGCGCCGCCTGCCACGGTGCCGACGGTATCTCTCTGGCGCCCATCTACCCTAACCTCAAAGGCCAGAAGGCTCAATACATTGAGAAACAACTGAAAGCCTTCAAGGAAGGTACGCGTCAAGACCCAGTGATGGCGCCTATGGCCATGCCGCTGACCGACGAAGATATTGCCAACCTGGCCGCCTACTTCGAGAGTCTCAAGTAAGCCCCTCTCGTCCTCGCAAGACAGTACTCTCCCAACAGGTCGCGCCCCGTCGCTCAGGTGACGCGGCCTGTCTTTTCCCTGATTCTCTCCCTTCTAAAGCCAGTCGCCGGTGCCCAATTTCTGGGTGATCGCCAGCCCAAATCGCCTTGTTTCAATATGTGTCAAATTAACAAAATCGCGATTTATTTGATCTCAGTCACGTCACAACCACAAAGATGTATTTAGGATGCACTATAAATAACACTAGGTTGACACACCCTGGGACTGACTGTAGGAGCGTTCGAGTGGCAAGATTGATGCACCATGCGAGGCAAGCAAAATGGATTTTATTGACCCTGTTGGCACTCATGCTAGCACTTATGCTAGCCACGCCCAGCTATGCCCTGTTTGTCAGCCCGCCCAAAGATCCCCTGCCCATTCTGCATGAGCTGTTCCCCGAGGCGACACGCATCTCAGACAAACAGGGCGAGCCCGCCCTGTGGACCATCTACAAAGATCAGCAGATCCTGGGCTATGGCTTCGAGACCAATGATATCGCCCGCATCCCTGCCTACTCGGGCGAGCCGGTCAACATCCTGGTAGCCATCGACCCAGAAGGTAAATACCTGGGCGCCAAGGTGCTGGAGCACCACGAACCCATCATCCTGGCGGGGATCCCAGAGAGCAAGCTGTGGAAATTTGCCGAGCAATATACCGGGCTGTCGGTCAAAGACAGGCTCAAGGTGGGCGGCAACGAGAAGGAGGGCATAGTCGCCATCGACGGCCTCTCGGGCGCGACCGTGACCGTCATGGTGATGAACGTCGCCATCACCAAGGCCGCTACCCAGGCCGCCACCGCGCTCGGGATCATCGAGCAGCAGGCCGACCAGATCCAGCCCATCTCCACCATCAAGCAGGAACTCTTCACCCCGGCCAACTGGACCGAGCTGACCGGCGACGGCTCGATTCGCAAACTCTACCTGACCCGCGGCGCCGTCGATGACGCCTTCGAAGGCACCGCCGCCGAGGAGGTCGACAAGGCCAGCGAAGATGAGAAGCAGGAGATGTTTGCCGAGATCTACTACACCCTGGCGGACATTCCCACCATAGGCAAGAACCTCTTCGGCGAGGCCGACTATCAGTGGCTGATGCAGACGCTGCAGCCCGGCGAGCATCTGGTGGCCGTGATGGGTAATGGCTACTCCTTCAAGGGCTCTGGCTATGTACGCGGCGGCATCTTCGATCGCATCCAGGTGCACCAGAAGGATAACGCCATCTCCTTCAGGGATCTGGACCACAACCGCATCAGCGATCTCTACATTCAGGGTGCCCCCAAGTTCAACGAGATGTCAGTGTTTCGCATCGCCCAGCACCACGAGTTCGATCCAGGTAGCAGCTGGCAGTTCGAGCTACTGGTGCGCCGTCAGACCGGCCCCATCGACAGCATATTCACCAGCTTCAAGGGGCAGTACGACCCGCTGAACAAGTATGTCGACACCCCGGCGGCCATAGTGCCCGAGCCGGAGCTCACCATGGTGCAGCAGATCTGGCACGACAGACAGCTGGAGGTGGTACTGCTGCTGATCCTCATGGGCGTCTTACTGCTGATCCTCTTCTTTCAGGACATACTGGTGCGTCATCCCACCTTCATGCACCGCCTGCGTCACGGCTTCCTGGTGGTTACCGTGGTGGTGATCGGCTGGAGCTGGGGCGGACAGCTCTCTGTGGTCAATGTGTTTACCTTCCTGCACGCCCTGATGAAGGATTTCTCCTGGGATCTCTTCCTACTCGATCCCATCATCTTCATCCTCTGGTGCGCCGCCGCTGTGACCATGCTGCTGTGGGGACGCGCCGTCTACTGTGGTTGGCTCTGCCCCTTCGGCGCTCTGCAGGAGTTGGTCAATGTCATGGGCCGCTACTTCAAGCTGCCGCAGGTCGAGCTGCCCTTCGCCGTACATGAGCGCCTATGGGCCATCAAGTACCTGATCCTGCTGGCGCTGTTTGGCCTATCGCTGGACTCGCTGGCCATGGCGGAGCAGTTTGCCGAGATTGAGCCCTTCAAGACCACCTTCTTGCTCAAGTTCGATCGCGAGTGGCCCTTCATTCTCTGGGCGCTGCTGATGATCTTCTCCAGCCTGTTTAATCGCAAGACCTTCTGCCGCTATCTCTGCCCGCTCGGCGCGGCCTTGTCGGTAAGCAACAGCGTGCGTCTGTTCGACTGGCTCAAGCGCCGCCCCGAGTGTGGCACGCCCTGTAAGACCTGTGCCAAGGAGTGCGAGATCCAGGCGATTCATCCCAACGGGGTGATCAACATGCGCGAGTGCCACTACTGCCTCGACTGCCAGGTGACCTATTTCAACGAAGAGAAGTGCCCACCGCTGAAAAAACTGGCGCGCAAACGCCAGCAATACAAAGACCAAGAGATCCCAACGGTCACCGCCGTATAGGACGAATCAACACATATAAGTGCAGGTAACATAACTAAGATGGAGATGGACTATGCAAGATAAGAATAACAAACCAGCCAACCAGTTGGAGAACGCTGGTCGACGCGAGTTTATGGGCAAGACGGCCCTGCTAGGGGCGGGTGCAGTGGCCGCCCCCATGAGCGCCGCCATGTTCGCCTCGATGGCCAAGGCCCAGGCGGCCGAGGCCAGCAACAGCCCTGTGGTTCATCCGGGCGAGCTGGACGAATACTATGGTTTCTGGAGCGGTGGACACTCTGGCGAAGTCCGTATCATGGGCCTGCCCTCGATGCGCGAGCTGATGCGTATCCCGGTATTCAACATCGACAGCGCCACCGGCTGGGGCATCACCAACGAGAGTAAGGCGGTCAAGGGCGAAAGCGCCCACCTGATGGCTGGCGACGCCCACCACCCGCACATGAGCATGCAGGACGGCCGCTACGACGGTAAATATCTCTTCATCAACGACAAGGCCAACACCCGCGTGGCCCGTATCCGTTGTGACGTGATGAAGACAGATAAGATGATCACCATCCCCAACGCCCAGGCCATCCACGGTCTGCGGGTACAGAAGGTGCCTTACACTAAATATGTCATCTGTAACGGCGAATTCGAGGTCCCGCTGAACAACAATGGTAAGGAGACGCTGGAAGATGTCAGCACCTATCGCTCTCTGTTCAACGTGATCGATGCCGAGAAGATGGAGGTCGCCTTCCAGGTGATGGTAGACGGTAACCTGGATAACACAGATGCCGACTACGACGGCAAATACTTCGCCTCAACCTGCTACAACTCAGAGATGGGGATGAACCTCAGCGAGATGATCACCGCCGAGCGCGACCATGTGGTGATCTTCAACTTGGCCCGTTGTGAAGCTGCGGTCAAGGCCGGTAAGTTCAAGACCTACAATGGCAACAAGATCCCCGTACTGGATGGTCGCAAGGGCTCAGATCTCACCCGTTATATTCCCGTGCCTAAGTCGCCACACGGTCTGAACACCTCGCCGAGCGGTAAGTACTTTGTCGCCAACGGCAAGCTGTCACCGACCGTCTCTATCATCTCTATCGAGAAGCTGGACGACCTGTTCGACGACAAGATCAAGCCAAGAGACGCCATCGTCGGTGAGCCAGAGCTGGGCCTTGGCCCGCTACACACGGCGTTTGACAACAAGGGCTACGCCTACACCACCCTCTTCCTCGACAGCCAGATCGCCAAGTGGAACGTAGAAGAGGCGATTCAGGCCTACCAGGGCAAGAAGGTCAACTACCTGCGCCAGAAGCTGGACGTACACTATCAACCGGGCCACAACCACACCTCTCAGGGCGAAACCCGCGATGCCGACGGCAAGTGGCTGGTGTCTCTGTGTAAGTTCTCTAAGGACAGATTCCTGCCCGTTGGCCCGCTGCGCCCAGAGAACGATCAGCTGATCGACATCTCAGGCGATGAGATGAAGCTGGTGCACGACGGTCCAACCTTCGCCGAGCCTCACGACTGCATCATAGTGCACCGTAGCAAGCTCAAGCCGAAGAAGCTGTGGACCCGTGACGATCCGCTGTTTGCCGATACCGTGGCCATGGCCGAGAAAGATGGCGTGCGCCTGATGATGGACAATAAGGTGATCCGCGACGGTAACAAGGTCCGCGTCTACATGACCTCGGTCGCGCCAAACTACGGCATGAGCGAGTTTAAGGTCAAGCTGGGCGACGAAGTTACCGTAGTGGTCACCAACCTGGATCAGGTGGAAGACGTGACCCATGGCTTCTGTATGACCAACCATGGCGTGCAGATGGAGATTGGCCCGCAGGCCACGGCATCTGTCACCTTCATCGCCGACAAGCCAGGGGTACAGTGGTACTACTGCAACTGGTTCTGTCACGCCCTGCACATGGAGATGCGTGGCCGCATGTTGGTAGAAGCCTAAGTGAAATGCAGGCGTCTGATGCCCCCGCGTCAGGCGCCTGCCTTAACCAAGGGCTAGCGTAAATAAAAGCGATAACAACGAAAACGATAAGCTCGAAAACAGTAGCAACGAATACGATAACAACCAAAACGATAGACGCCAGAGGTGTAACTGACCTTGAACCACAAGCCAAACAGATCCACCACCAACCCCGGTCTCACCTCCATGGCATTGAGGCTTAGGCTAGCTCATGGCCTGGGGCGCTGCGGCCTACAAATTATGCAGTTCTGTGGCTTGAATGCACCAAGCCTACTCTCTTTCAGCCTGATCTCTTTCAGTCCACTTAGCCAGGCCGTCTATATCGAGGTGAGTCCAGAGCAAGACCTGCAGCAGGTGCTGGATAGCGCCAAGGCGGGAGACGATATTCAGTTGCAGCCGGGTCGCTACCTTGGCAACTTCGTCATCAAACAAGGGGTACGCCTCACAGGCGCCGATGACTATACCAGCATCATAGACGCCCAAGGCAAGGGCAATGCCTTGCTGCTGCAAAGCTCCAAGGTCACCATAGAGAGACTCAAGATAGTCAACTGGGGCGACGATCTCACCGCCCAGGATGCCGGGATCTATTCGGATCAGAGCGCCAGCGAACTCGTCATCAGAGAGAACCGCCTACAGGGCGACGGCTTCGGTATCTGGCTGCAAAAAGGCAAGGAGATCAAGGTTCACCATAACCGCATTCAGGGCAATCCGGCGCTGCGCTCCGCCGACAGAGGCAACGGCATTCAGCTCTCCATAGTGCAGAACGTCGAGGTCAGCGACAACGAGGTCAGCCAGACCCGCGACGGCATCTACATCATCTCCAGCCAACACAACACGATTAAAAACAATACCATGCATAACCTGCGCTATGGGATCCACTACATGTATTCCCACAGTAATCGCGTGCAGGACAACCTGGCCTACGACACCCGCGCCGGTTATGCCCTGATGAGTTCACGTCAGCTCACCGTGAGCGGCAACGAGAGCCGTGACAGCCAGGACTACGGCTTCCTGATGAACTTCATCACCTACTCGGAGATCAGCCATAACCGCATCTACCGGGTCTGGACCAAGCCGGAGAACAAGGTGCTGGGCCGTGAGGGCAAGGGGCTGTTTGTCTATAACTCGGCCTACAACAGCATCAATCACAACCTGATCGACACCGCCGAGATCGGCATCCACCTCACCGCAGGCTCTGAGCACACCAAGGTATTTGGCAACAGCTTCATCAACAATCCGGTGCAGGTGAAATATGTGGCCAACCGTCAGGCCGAATGGAGCCAGGACGGCAGAGGCAACTTCTGGAGCAACTACCTGGGCTGGGATCTCGACAACGACGGCTTCGGCGATCGCCCCTTCGAACCCAACGACGGCATCGACAAGCTGATCTGGCAATACCCGGAGGCCAAGATGCTGCTGGACAGCCCGGCGGTACTGATCCTGCGCTGGATTCAGACCCAGTTTCCCGTGCTCAAACCCGTGGGCGTCAAAGACAGTTTTCCACTCATGCAGGCGCCACCTCTGGCTGGCCAGCAGGCAGTAATCAATGAGGCAGAGTGACACAATGCAAGCATCTTCTCCTTCAAGGCCCATCGTCTCCCTGAGCGGCGTCGCCAAGCGCTATGCCAAGGTAACGGCCCTCGAACGTATCGACTTCGAACTCTTTCCCGGCGAAGTCATGGGGCTGTTCGGCCATAATGGCGCGGGCAAGACCACCATAATGAAGCTGATCCTGGGGATCATCCCGGCCTCGGACGGTCAGGTAAAGGTATTCGGCCAGGACCCCCTCTCCAAGCAGGCCTTCGAGGCGCGCAAACAGGTCGGCTACCTGCCGGAGAATGTCAGCTTCTACGACCAGCTCACCGGCCGAGAGGTACTGCGCTACTTCGCCCGTCTCAAGTCTGTACCCAAACAGGCGATCGAACAACTGCTGGAGCAGGTAGGCCTGACCCACGCCATGGACCGCCAGGTGAAGACCTACTCTAAGGGGATGCGTCAGCGGCTGGGGCTGGCCCAGGCCTTCGTCGGCAGCCCCAAGTTGCTGCTGCTGGATGAACCGACCGTGGGGCTGGATCCCATCGCCACCCAGGAATTTTACGCCAGCGTCGATAAGCTCAAGAGCGAGGGGGCCAGCATCATACTCTGCTCCCATGTGCTGCCGGGCGTCGAGCAGCATATCGACCGCGCGCTGATCATCTCAGGCGGTCGCCTGCTGGCCAAGGGCAGCCTGAGCGAGCTCAGACAACAGGCCCAGCTACCCGTCGCCATCAAGACCCAAGGACTCAACGGCGCCCTGAAGCAGGATGCCCGCTTCACCCCCTATCTCATCGCCCCGGATCAGCTACTGGTGCCCGAGCAGGAGAAGCTCGCCATCATACGTCAGCTGGTAGAGCTGGATCAGCTGGGGGATATTCGTGTCGAACCGGCGGATCTGGAGCGTGTCTACCAGCACTATCTGGGTCAGCGCCCAGGTAAGGCGCATAAAGGGGACAATGAAATAGAGATTAGCCATCAAGGAGGGCAGATACAATGAATGCCATTCTCGCCGTCGCCATCAAGGAGTTTCAGGACGGGCTACGTAATCGCTGGCTGATCTCCATCACCCTCATCTTCGCCGTGCTCTCCCTGGGACTCAGCTACTATGGCTCGGTCGCCTCGGGGCAGCTGGGCACGGCGTCGCTGTCGTCCACCATCGCCAGCCTGTCGAGCCTAGCGGTGTTTCTGATCCCGCTGATCGCCCTGCTGCTGGCCTACGACAGCTTCGTCGGCGAGCAGGAGGCCGGCACCCTGCTCTTGCTGCTCACCTACCCCATCAGCCACACCCAGCTCTTGCTGGGCAAGTTTGTCGGCCAGGGCGCCATCATGGCGCTGGCCACCAGCCTGGGCTTCGGTAGCGCCGCTGTGCTACTGGCCAGCCAGTCCGACGCCAGCACCGTGCTGCAGAGCTTCGGCCTCTTCATCGCCACGGCTATCTTGCTCGGCCTCTGCTTTATCAGCATCGCCTACGTGATCAGCCTGTCGGTGAGTGAGAAGTCCAAGGCCGCCGGGCTGGCGCTGATGCTCTGGTTCTTTTTCGTACTGGTGTTCGACCTCGCCCTGCTGGCGGTGTTAGTCGGCATAGAGGAGGGACTGAGTCAGCAGCAGCTGGTGCAGCTGATGATGCTCAACCCGGCGGATCTCTTCCGCCTGGTGAATCTGGCCAGCCTGGATACCAAGGATATCAACGGTGTGCTGGCGGTGGCCATCAACAGCAGCATGTCGGCCGGCGGTCTATTCTCGCTGCTACTGGCCTGGGTATTCGCCCCGCTCTCTTTAGCCGCCCTCATCTTTAACAGGAAGACACTCTAATGCGCCAAACCCAAATGCATCAAACCAGAATGCACCAAACCAAGCTTACCCACTCGCCACTTTTCATGAGTCTCGTCAGCCTCCTGCTGCTGGGGCTGAGCGCCTGCGGGCAAGAGAGTGAACAAAACGCGATTCGTGAGGCGGTGGCCATGGAGCACGGCGACGAGTGTCACCTGTGCGGCATGTTGATAGGTAACTTCCCCGGCCCCAAGGGGGAGCTCTATCTCAAGACGGAAGAGACGGTGAAGAAGTTCTGCTCCACCCGGGATCTGTTTAGCTTCCTGCTAGACCCCGAGTATCGCAAGCAGGTCAAGGAGATCTATGTGCACGACATGGCTAAAAGCCCCTGGCAGGCGCCGCTGGACAGTCACTTCATCGACGCCAGACAAGCCTGGTATGTGGTCGGTTCGAGCCAGACAGGCGCCATGGGCAAGACGCTAGCCAGCTTTGGCAAGCAAGAGGAAGCCGAGGCCTTTGCCGCCGAATTTGGCGGCCAGGTTTACCCCTTCGGACAGATCAGTCTCGCCATGCTCTAGACTCTCTTGCTCTTGCTCTGGCCCTAGCTCTAGCTGGCAAAGTGCTAACCACTAGGCGGCGTCAGGCTTAGGCTTACGGATCATCAGCACGGCCACCACGGCCAGCATCAGCAGCACTGAGATGATCAGAAACACATCGTTGTAGGCCTGAATATAGGCCTGCTGGGTCATAGTCTTGGCCAGCATGGCCTTGGCCTGCGCCTGGGCGGTTACGGGATCCGAGCCTGCCTGCACAAACAGCTGACTGGTCTGCTGCAGATATTGATAGGCCTGGCCACTCACCGCCGCCACAGTCTGTTTCATGTCCGCCAGATGGGTGCGCGACTGATTGTCGATCAGGGTGGCCACCAGGGCGATACCGAAGGCGCCGCCGAGATTACGGATCACATTGAGCACGGTCGAGGCCGACGGCGTCTGCTGGGCGCTGATATGCATGGTCGCAATGATGCCGATGGGCACCAGGATGAAGGGCTGACCAAGGGCCCTGACCACCTGGGCCGCGATCATCTGCTCACCGGCAAAGTCCAGCGTCATGTGGCTGTTCATGTAGTAGCTCAGGGCAAACATGCTAAAGCCGAAGGCGGCCAGGTATCGCCCGTCGAATCTTTGCAGCAATCTCGGCACCAGGGGCAGCACCAGCAGCTGAGGAAAGCCCATCCACATGATCACCTCGCCGATCTCCAGCGGACTATAGTCATGGATCTGCGACAGATAGAGGGGGATCATATAGATGGCTGAGAACAGCGCCATCCCCAGCAGAAAATAGGCCAGGGTCGACAGGGCAAAATCTCGTTGTCCCAGTAGCCTGAGGTTCACCAGCGGCGATGACTTTCGCAGCTGAATAAAGACAAACAGGGCTATGTTGATGGCAGCGACGATCGCTAAATTCTGGATCAGCTCTGAGCCAAACCAATCCTTACGATTGCCCTCCTCCAGCACCACCTCGAGGCACCCCATGCCCAGCGCCATTGTGACTATGCCTGAGTAATCGGCATTCTTCAGCTTGTCCCAGTCGATAGCCTGAGATCTCAAACCATAGGCCAACATGGCCATCACCAGCAGCCCGGGGGGAATATTGATATAGAAGAGATAGTGCCAGCTAAACTGCTCGGTGAGCCAGCCCCCCAGGGTGGGGCCGATAGATGGCGCAAAGGTGGCGGTGACGCCAAACAGCGCCATGCCTGTGGCGCGTTTCTCCTCGGGGAGCAGCTCCAGGATGAGTCGAAAGGCCAGCGGGATCAGCGCGCCGCCGAAAAAGCCCTGCAGGGCGCGAAAGGCGATCATCGCCTCCAGGTTCCAGGCAAGCGAACAGAGAAACGAAGCCAAGATGAAGGCCGCCGTGGTCCACAGCAGATAACGTCTCACCGAAAGCCCCTGACTCAGCCAGCCCGATAGCGGGATGGCGATCATCTCGGCCACCAGGTAGGCGGTAGCGATCCAGGATCCCTCCTCCAGGGTCGCGCCTAGGCTGCCCTGGATCTCCTTCATCGAGGCGTTGGTGATCTGAATATCCAGGATCGCCATGAAGGCACCCAGCAGGCCGGCAAACACGGCGACCCAGGAGCGAAAGCTGCCGCGCTCATAGCCCTGGGGGCCAGCGACTTGCGGTTTAGCAGCTTGCTCTACTATCTCGGCAGGGATTTCCTGAGTGGCGCTCACACTGCTCATTGGGTGGCCTTAACCGAAACCTGCTTACGATTGCTGGCGATCACTGTGTCTTTCGGCGCGCCTCGGGTATCCACCTTCACCACAGCACTGAGGCCGGGAACTATGTTGATCTGGTCATCCAGATCCAAACGGATCCGCACCGGAATGCGCTGCACTATCTTGGTAAAGTTACCGGTGGCGTTTTCCGCCGGCAACAGGCTGAATTTGGCGCCAGAGGCGGGTGCCAGGCTATCGATCACACCAGTAAAGCTCTGGTCGGGAAACGCGTCGAGATGAACCTGAACCAACTGCCCAGGCTGCATATGCTGGATCTGGGTCTCCTTGAAGTTGGCGGTGATCCACACCGCGCCATCCGGCACCAAACTGTATAGCGACTGCCCCGGCTGCACATACTGGCCAGTCAGGGCGCCGCGCTTGCCGATCACCCCGGAGAAGGGGGCTCGAATCTGGGTATCGGCCAGCTGGATCTCTGCCAGCTCAAGACCGGCCTTGGCCTGCGCCACCTGTGACTGACTCTGATTCAGCTGGGCATTCAGCACCGCCAGCTCGGCCTGCTTGGCCACCAGGGCCGCCTTGGCCTCATCCAGATGGCCCACGGCCGAATCGAAGGCGGCAGTCGCCTGATCCACCTCATCTTGTGAGCTGTAATCTCTGTGCTTTAGCTTAGTGGTGCGTTTGAGCTGCTGCTCGGCGCGGATCTTCTCCGCCTCGGCGCTGGCCACACCGGCGGCCGCCTGACGTATGATCGCCTGTTGCAGCGTCACCTTGGCCGACAGGGTCTGCAGCTCTGCCTGACTACTCTGCAGGCTCGCCTGACTCTGGCTCACCTTGGCACGGTACTGGTTGGACTCCAGCTCGGCCAGCAACTGCCCCTGCTCCACATGCTGGTTATCTGTCACCTTAGCGGTCACCACATAACCCGGCACCTTGACACTGATATTAGAGATATCGGCCTCTACATAGGCGTTGTCGGTCGATTCGATAAATCGAACCTGACTCCACCAGTAGTAGCCTCCAACTACCACAGCCAATAACAGCAGCGGTAGCACAATAAATATGCGACGTTTTGACATCCAATCCCCACGGATAAACACCTTGATTAGTATTTGATAGTTTACTACTGTCTTATAATGTTTATTAGTCAGTTAAAAAATTACCAACTGTTTCACAGGTGTAACAATAGATGGATTTGAATCGCATTCAGATGTTCGCCCAGGTGGTGGACAAGGGCAGCTTCACCTCAGCCGCCAAGGCGATGGGACTCACCAAGGCGACGGTGAGCCGTAAGATCGCCGAGCTGGAGACAGATACCGGGGTGCAGCTCTTGTACCGCACCACCCGCGCCCTCAAGCTCACCGAGGCGGGAAGCATCTATTACAACAAGATCCAGCGGATTTTGATGGATCTGCAGAGCGCCGAAGACCAGCTCAGCGCCAGCCAGGAGACCATCAAGGGCAACCTCAAAATCGTCTGCCCGATAGAGCTGGGGCAGCTGTTCTTCGGCCGCATCTTCGCCCGCTTTCTCGAGGCGCATCCCGAGATGACCCTGGACGCCGAGCTGACCAACCGTAAGGTCGACATGATAGAGGAAGGGATAGATATTCTGTTTCAGGTCTCAGATGTGCGCGACTCGCGGCTGCAATCCTACAGGGTGCTCAACACAGACAAATCCCTGGTGGCCAGCCCAGACTATCTGGCCCGCCATGGCACGCCAGCCACGCCGCAGGATCTGATCGACCACAAGGCGATTCGCCTCAAATCGACCCACATCGACGGTGGCTGGACATTGTTCGATGGTCAGCAATGGATCACCATAGAGCCCGAGGCCCAGCTGACGGTCAACAATGTCACCCTGGCCCGTGAGGCCGCCATCGAAGGATTGGGGATCGCCACGGCGCCGACCCTGGTGGCCCAGGCCGCCATCGACGAGGGGCATCTTATCCCCCTGTTGACCGACTTTCCCATGGCGCAGACCGCCATTACCCTGAGCTTTCCCCGCCGCGCCTACCTGCCGCGCAAGTATCGCGCCTTCATCGAGTATATCTATCTGTCGCTGTTCGACCGCAGGCCCGGCGAGATACTGGAGATCCCAGATTTCATCACCCCGCCCCAGCGTTAGGGAGTTGCCGCGCCACAGTTTTGACAAAATAAGCAGCGGAGTCTGCAAAATCGTCGACAAAGCTGCTAACATTGGGCCAATTTTTTTCGCTTAAAGAGATATCGCAAGATGGGAAGAGCATACCAGAACCGCAAAGAATCTATGGCCAAAACGGCTGGGCAAAAGACGAGACTCTACTCTCGCTACGGCAAAGAACTCTATGTTTGCGCAAAGAACGGTGGCTTCGATCCTGACGGCAACCTGGCACTGCGCCACATGATCACCAAGGCTAAGAAAGATCAGGTTCCTGCTCATGTCATCGAACGCGCCCTAGAGAAAGCCAGAGGCGGCGGCGGTGAAGACTATGAAACCGCGCGTTACGAAGGCTTTGGTCCAGGCGGCACCATGGTGATCGTCGACTGTCTGACCGACAACGGCAAGCGTACCTTTACCGAGGTACGTCAGGCCTTCGTGAAGAACGACGCCAAGCTGGGTAGCCCAGGCACAGTTGGTCACATGTTCGACCATCAAGCGGTATTTGCCTTCAAGGGCGAGGATGAAGAAGCGGTACTGGAAGCCCTGATGATGGCCGACGTCGATGTGGCCGACATCGAGGTAGAAGATGGCATCATCAGCGTGTTCGCGCCAAACACTGAGTTCTACAAGGCCAAGACCGCCCTGAACGAAGCCTTCCCTGAGACAGAGCTTGAAGTGGAAGAGATCGCCTTCGTACCACAGACCATGACAGAACTCACCGACCCGGAAGTGATCGCTCAGTTCGAAAAATTCCAGGCCGCACTAGAAGATTGTGACGACGTACAAAACGTCTACCACAACGCCGACATCAAGGCCTAATTTAACGCACTCGTTTTTCGCATACGCAGAAACCGAGTTAATGCCTCTTCGACCAGCCAATCTGGTCGAAAAAACACCTAGAGCGATTCGTCGAACCTATTGATGAATCGCTCTTTTTTTAGCCAGCCCTACCGTGATTTTCCCGTAAGTTTTTTGACTCTCGCCAAGGCCTTGGCGTTTAGAGTAAGTGCTCACCACCCTGGCAATTAAACTTTATTCATAGTGCACCTTTTAGCCCTGTTTTCGGTGGACTTGGGCGTCTGTTCGCCTATCCTTATAGCTCCACTTATAAAAGCAAAAGCAAGAATCAACCGCGCCGAGACTCGCTGCCTCCCCTTAGGGCATCGCGACTTTGGCACCATTGATTAACCAAGATGATAAACAGGTAACCTATGAAGTATTCAAAATCGATTATCGCCATAGCACTCACCAGCCTACTCGCCGCCTGTGGTGGCAGCGATGACACACCGGAAACGCCTAAGACGGGTGTCTTCAGCCTGGGAGTATCGGACAACCCTGCCGACGCTAAAGTCGTGAATATCGCCTTCAAACAGGTCGTACTCAAAGGTAGCGATGGCTCCCTGTCATTCGACGTCTCAGAAAACGGCGAGCTGAAACACGTCGACCTGCTTACGGTACAAGGCCAGGAGGTCGAGACACTGGTGAGCGGCCAGTCTATTCCGGTCGGCGAGTACCAGATGTGTATCTACATGCAAAACAGCGAAGTGGCCGACACCAACAGCTCTTACGTGAAAACCATGGATGACATGGATGCGGGTCTGGTCACCAACAGCAACGGTAGCTGTGGCGGCGTGGGCGCCGAAGAGGAAGGCACGGGTCGTCTCTTCTTCAACAAGGCCTTCACCATTGCGGCCGGCGTAAACAACTTCGTCGCCGAGTTTAACCTCTCTCAAGGCCTGCAGGCTCCCCACGGCAACAAGGACTACTGGACCCTTAAGCCTACCGCGGTACAGCTGGTTAACAACGCCGAAGTCGGCGCCATTCACGGCATGGTCGACGCCAGCGTGATGGCAGACTGTGAAGCCGCCGCCGGTGGTTCAGAGTTCAGCCCGGCCGTCTACCTCTACCCAACGGCGACCACGCTGGAGAACATGCTGGACTTCCGCCTGGAGGCCGACATCACCGAGCCGCAAGTGGCACCTATCGCCTCGGCGCGCGTCAACCCAGTCACCGACGAGACAGAAACCGTGGTGGGCTACGAGTATGAGTTTGGCTTCGTCGCTGCTGCTAACTACAGCCTGGGCTACACCTGTCTGGCACAGAATGACGATCCAGAAGTGGCCAATAGCCCACAGGATGTCGAAATGCCATTCTTCATCCACGTGGATGAGCAGGACGTGACCGTTACCCAAGGCACTACCACAGAGCGTGACTTCGACGCTGCCGAAGTACCTGCGCCATAAGCCCTTGAACTAAGCGTTTATTTGTGAAGTAACCAATAAACAGACAGCAAAAAGGCACTCTCATGAGTGCCTTTTTTATTGATTGAAGCTAAATATTAAGAGCAGCAATCCCGGCGCCACCAGTTTTTCGGCAGCTTGGCCAACAAGACTTTGAGCATCAAAATCGCCAGTATGATCCCCGAGGCATTTACCACCAGGGAAGGCAACAGGTTATGCTGCTCGCCCACCTGAGGCATCACCTCGAAACCAAAGGTCGCCACCAGATAGTTCACCAGGACGCCGGATACCAAGGCCACACCCAAGACGCCACCCAGGTAGCCATAGAGGGCGCGTTTCCCCAGCTCCTTGGTCACCACCCCCAGGGTTGCGATATTAGTTGCCGGACCCGCCAGCATGAAGACCAGCACGGCACCTGGCGATACCCCTGCCAGCAACAGACCCGCGGCAATCGGCGTCGACGCCGTGGCGCAGATATACATGGGCACAGAGATCAGTACCATCACCAACATAGCCAAGATGCCATCGCCCCACTTGGCCATGAAGTCACCCGGTACATAGGTCTGCACCAGGGCCGCGAAGAAGAGACCGATCAGCAGCCAGACGGTAGTGTCACGCACCAGATCAGTCGCCGCATAGTGCAGGCCCTTACCCATGCGCGCCAGCACAGAGGTGCCCTTGAGCTCGCTGGCGACATCTTTGGTGGACTCGCAGCAACTCTCGCCCTGAGCATTCTGATTATCCGCCTTAGCACTCGAACAGCATGAGCTCGCCGCCTTCACCTCTTGCTTACTGCTACAACATGAGTCGACCGGCTTTGGCTCGGGGGCCGCCTTGCTGGCGCAGCATGAACCGCTCGCGGGCTTCACAGACGTCGGAGCCGCCACTGGCTTAACCAAGGCTTCTTGCTTGAGAATGGCCTCTGTGCTCACGGGGCGCATCATCATGGGCGAGGCATCCGCCGTCATGCGCACAGGTGCACTCGGCTTGTCACCACAGCAGCTCGATGACTCAGCCTTTTCGAGCGACTTTTGAGCAGGCTTTTCGGCAGCCTTGCTGCTACAGCAGCTGCTTGCCTCAGTCTTGTCTGCCTCATCTCGTTTAGAACCGGCCGAGTGAGCCACTTCCTCAGCCTTGGCTTCATCATCGTCACGTCCCACCAGCAGCCCGGCGACTATGGCGCTGGTGACCGCGGCTATGGGTCTGACAACCGCCATGAAGGGGCCGAGCAGCACATAGGAGACGCTCACAGAGTCGATGCCCGTCTCAGGGGTCGACACCAAGAATGAGGTGGTGGCGGCCTTTGAGGCGCCCGAGCGGCGCAGGCCGACGGCGGCAGGGATCACCCCGCAGGAGCACAGCGGCAGGGGCGCGCCTAACACGGCGGCCTTGATAGTGGTCTTCACCCCGTGGCCGCCCAGCTGCTTCTGCATCCAGCTCATGGGCACAAACATCTTCAACATACCGGCAAGCACCAGACCCAGCAGCAGCCAGGGCGCGGAATCGAGAAAGAGATCGATAAAATTAGATAACAACATAGGTTAACCCTTTAGCTTACAACTGGTTTTATATTCGGTTTCGCCGTGATCATGGCTGTGGTTCTCACACTTCACCTCGACATTAGACTCGAGCGCCTCCAGGATGGAGCAATGTTCGGCGCTCTCCGGCCCGCCACAACAGGCATCGGATAGCCGCTGCAGGGAGACGCGAAAATGATTCAGCTCGGCGATCTTCTCTTCCACATTGGCCAGCTTGATATCCACCATTCCCTTCACGTCGGCGCAGGCCCAGTTGGACTTGTCCAGATCGATAGATAACAGCTCGGTGATCTCAGACAGGGTGAAGCCCACCGCCTTTGCCCGCAGAATGAAGCGCAGACGCTCGGCGTCCTGTTCTGTGTAGAGGCGGTAACCCGAGTCGCTGCGCATCGACGGCGACAATAGGCCATGCTTCTCGTAAAAACGCAGGGTATCGGCCTTGACCTCACACTGTTTGGCTAACTCTCCAATACGAAACATCTTGCCTCCAGGGCGCCTTTTTCATTGCGATAGTGCCAGTATAAACCTTAGAGTTAAATCTAAGGTCAAGGGTTATTCTGCCGTAATTTACAATCTGTTGCTTGTTCGCCATGGCGTATTGTGAAATCGCACAGAAAAAAACAGCATGGCACACAGTTTTACGGTAAAATACGCGCGCCGCGATGGGGAGTCGACTATTTGAGGGGCTTTTGGAAAGCAATACGCTTATGGTTAGCAAGCACTAACTGTTCTGTTTTCCGAAAGATCCTTAAAATAACCACTGGACCCTGTACCTAAAATGAATAATGCCAGACCTATTCGTCGCGCGCTGTTAAGCGTTTCTGATAAAACCGGAATCCTGGAGTTTGCACAAGCCCTGCACGCTCAAGGTGTTGAACTGCTATCTACCGGCGGCACCGCCCGTCTGCTAGCAGACAACGGTGTGCCTGTCATTGAAGTCTCTGACTACACGGGCCATCCTGAGATCATGGACGGCCGCGTAAAGACCCTGCACCCTAAAGTGCACGGCGGCATCCTCGGCCGTCGCGGTATCGATGAGATAGTGATGGAACAGAACGCCATTAAGCCTATCGATCTGGTTGCCGTTAACCTCTACCCCTTTGCCGAGACTGTGGCCAAAGAAGGCTGCACCCTGGCCGACGCCGTGGAAAACATAGACATCGGCGGCCCAACCATGGTGCGCTCTACCGCGAAGAACCACAAAGACACCACCATTGTCGTTAACGCCAAAGACTATGATCGCGTGATCCAAGAGATGCAGGCCAACCAGGGTAGCACCACGCTGGAGACACGTTTCGATCTGGCTATCGCCGCCTTCGAACACACGGCCGCCTACGATGGCATGATCGCCAACTACTTCGGCACCATGGTACCGGCGCACAGCCAGGACGAGTGCCACCAGGATTCTAAGTTCCCACGCACCTACAACACTCAGTTGGTGAAGAAGCAAGATCTGCGTTACGGCGAGAACAGCCACCAGAGCGCCGCCTTCTATGTGGACCTCAACATCGACGAGGCCTCGGTTGCCAGCGCGACTCAGCTACAGGGTAAGGCACTGTCTTACAACAACATCGCCGATACCGATGCTGCACTGGAATGCGTTAAAGAGTTCAGCGAGCCGGCCTGTGTTATCGTCAAGCACGCCAACCCTTGTGGCGTTGCCATCGGCAAGGATCTGCTCGAGGCCTACAACCGCGCCTACCAAACCGATCCAACCTCAGCCTTCGGCGGCATCATCGCCTTCAACGGTGAGTTAGATGCAGAGACTGCCAGTGCCATCGTCGAGCGTCAGTTTGTCGAGGTGATCATCGCACCAGTCGTTAGCCAGGCGGCACGCGACGTGGTGGCAGCCAAGGCCAACGTTCGTCTGTTGGAGTGTGGTCAATGGGCTAGCAAGACCCGCAGCCTGGACTACAAGCGCGTCAACGGCGGCCTACTGATCCAAGACAGAGACCAAGGCATGGTCGAGATGAGCGACATCAAGGTAGTGACCAAGCGTCAGCCTACCGAAGCCGAGATGAAAGATCTTATGTTCTGCTGGAAGGTGGCCAAGTTCGTTAAGTCTAACGCCATCGTCTACGCCAAAGACAGCATGACAATCGGCGTGGGCGCCGGCCAGATGAGCCGCGTCTACAGCGCCAAGGTGGCCGGTATTAAGGCTGCCGATGAGAATCTGGAAGTCGTAGGTTCTGTCATGGCATCCGATGCCTTCTTCCCGTTCCGCGATGGCATCGACGCCGCGGCGGCCGCCGGTATCAGCTGCATCATCCAGCCGGGCGGTTCGATTCGCGATGAAGAGATCATCGCAGCCGCCGATGAGCATGGCATGGCCATGGTCTTCACCGGCATGCGTCACTTCCGTCATTAATTTGCTTTCGCGCCTGGGCCACAAGCCCGGGCGCCGTTTTAAGGATATAGCATGAACGTATTAGTAATAGGTAGCGGCGGACGCGAACACGCCCTGGCCTGGAAGGCCGCTAAGTCACCCCTGGTCGAGAAAGTCTTCGTGGCACCGGGCAACGCCGGCACAGCGCTGGAGCCTAAGCTTGAGAACGTTTCGATTGCCGTCGAAGCCATCTCTGAGCTGGTGAGCTTTGCCAAGGAGCAGGCGATCGAGCTGACTATCGTCGGCCCGGAAGTGCCGCTGTCATTAGGCGTGGTCGATGCCTTCAACGAAGCTAAGCTACCTATCTTCGGTCCAACCCAAGGTGCGGCGCAGCTAGAGTCTTCTAAGGCGTTCACCAAGGACTTCCTGGCCCGTCACAACATTCCGACGGCGGCCTACTCGAACTTCACCGAGATCGAGCCTGCCAAGGCTTACGTTACCGAAGTCACCGCCAACACTGGCTTCCCTATCGTCATCAAGGCCGACGGCCTGGCGGCGGGTAAAGGGGTGATCATCGCTCAGGATCAGGCCGAAGCCGATGCGGCTATCGAAGATATGCTGGCCGGTAACAAGTTTGGCGAGGCGGGTTCTCGCGTGGTGATCGAGGAGTTCCTCAAAGGCGAAGAAGCCAGCTTCATCGTCATGGTCGATGGCAAGAATATTCTGGCCATGGCCAGCAGCCAGGATCATAAGGCCAGAGACAATGGCGACAACGGCCCAAACACGGGCGGCATGGGCGCCTACTCTCCTGCTCCAGTGGTGACACAAGCGGTTCACGACTGGACCGTTGAAAACGTCATTCGTCCAACCGTAGATGGCATGGCTGCTGAAGGCAATGTCTACACAGGTTTCCTCTACGCCGGTCTGATGATTGCGCCAGATGGCAGCGCCAAGGTACTGGAATACAACTGCCGCTTCGGCGACCCTGAGACTCAGCCTATCATGATGCGCCTTCAGTCAGATCTGGTCGAGCTCTGCCTGGCCGCCACCCGTGGCGAGCTGGACAAGGTGACCGCCGAATTCGACAGCCGCGCCGCCGTAGGTGTGGTGATGGCCGCCGGTGGCTACCCAGATGCCTATCGCAAGCACGATGTGATCGAGGGACTCAGCCTGGGCGGCGATGATGCCAAGGTATTCCACGCGGGCACCAGCATGAAGGATGGCCATGTGGTCACCAACGGCGGCCGCGTCTTGTGTGCCACCGCCCTGGGCCAAGATGTGACTCAGGCGCAGCAACGTGCCTATCAACTGGTCAACGAGATCCACTGGGATGACGTCTATTTCCGTACCGATATCGCCTATCGCGCTATCGCCCGGGAAAACGAGCAGGCCTAATACCCATAAAGGGATATTCATGGAAAGTTGAGATCTACATCACGCTCAGTTTTCATGCAATAAAATCGCATAAAAGCACCTATACTCCATAAGGGTATTAGGTGCTTTTTTATACGACTCAATAAGTTAACTGCGAATTCCGAATCATGTATTAAAAATAGCCTGAATACATTATTTACATACGATAAAAACCACAATATTAGCATAATTCAATATTTTACCCTCATATTGCAGCAGAATATTCACATCTGTATACTCGCCGCCTCTGTTTTTTAAGCTGGAGGCTTAATGAGATACTTCATCCTGTTGTTCACCCTTTTACTCACCGCTTGTGGCGGAGGCGACTCGGACAGTCCTGCACCGCAAGCCGAAAAACTAGCGCACCCTGGCATTCAAATTCAGGAACTGGTGCAAACCTATGCGCCAGATCAGCGCCTCACCCCGGCCATCACAGGCAAATTAGGCAGCATCAGCTACCAATTGGTTAACGGCGCCCCAGCCGATGTGGTCAAGATCTCTGCCGACAAGCAGTATCTCGCTATCCTCAACGCCGGCACCACAGAACTGATCGCCACAGATAGCGGCAACAGCCAGACCAAGCCGGTCAGCCAACGTTTTAGTATCAGCATCAATAAGGCGCCTCGCACGCCGCTACTGACTAACGATATCAGCCAGGGCTATGTCGCCGGCGTCCAACTCTCTCCTAGCATCAGCGGCGTCAAAGGCAGCCTGAGTTTGATGCTGGCCGAGGGGCAGCCCGCAAACGTAGTGACAGTCGACGCCCAGGGTAAGATCACTGTGCTAGGCAGCGGCAGCGTCAAACTGCTGGCCAAAGATGATGGTGGCCGTAACTTCCAGGCCGACTCGCGCGAGTTTCAGATCAACATCTCACCTGCCGAGACCGCCTTTGCTACTTATCAGAATATCACAGGCAAGCCACTGATCTTTGGCGGTAAGCTACTGCCCGTCTACAGTGGCACGCCCACCACAGAGGCCCACTACCAGCTGGTTGCAGGCGCCGATACTCAGGTGGTTCAGGTACATCCCACCACAGGGGCGATGAACATACTTGGCGCCGGTGAGACTCAGGTTGAAGTGCAGCAAGTTGCGCCGGCCAACCATACACAGGTGCCGGTCCAACGCTTTAGCGTTCAGATCGACAAGGCGCAGAACCTGGCCTTCAAGGCGAGCGATGTCACCACACGTTTCGACGCCGATAAGACGGCGAGCTTCGATATCACCGGCGTCCAAGGTAAGCTACATTACGCCATCAAGGCGGGCGCGGCCGAGGATGTCATCAGCATCACAGATGCCGAGCTGGGTGAGTTTAGCTTCCAGGGCGTCGGCGAGACAGAGGTCGAGGTAACCGACGCCGGTAACCACAACTACCTGAGCGCGACTCGCACCTTCAAGGTCAAGGTCGAGGCCATGATTGCCGGCTCACTGCAGGCAATCGATATCGACACCCAATATCAGGCCAATCAAACCCTGACGCCGCAAGTTGTCGGTGCCAAGGGCAAGCTAAGCTATAGCCTGACCGCCAGCAGCGCCACCGATGTGGTCACACTGGACACCACAACCGGCCAGATGCAGGTGTTGAAGCCAGGCACTGTAGAGGTGCTCGTCAATGATGATGGCGGCGAGCTGTGGACGGCGCAAGCTCAGCAGTTCACTGTCACCATCGCCAAGCAGGATAACAGCCTGTTCGTGGTGGAAAATAGCCGGGTGGACTTTGCCGCAAACGCCCCCTTCGTCCCTCAACCTAGCCATAATCAGGGCCAGGTCAGCTACCAGGTAGACAATGGCGGCGACGGCGTCTTCAGCCAAGATGCCGATACCAAGGCGATCACTATTGTCGGCGCAGGCCGAGGCTGGATCACCGCAACAGATGCAGGCAATGACTTCTATAATCCCGCCAGCAGCCGTTTCTTCGTCGATGTGGCGCCGCTATACGGTAGTCTGCAAATATCGTCCGTGCGCAGTCAATATGCGCCGGGCAAGACGATCGCTATCCCCATGTCGGGCGTCGTCGGCAGCCTGAGTCTGAAGCTACATAGCGGTCAGAGTGATGTGGCCAGCGTCGACCTAGCCAACAAGACCCTGACGGTTAAGAACGCGGGCAGCGTCACCTACATAGTGACAGACAGCGGCGATGCCGGTCACCTGTCACAGAAGGCCGAACTGAATGTGGTGATCGACAAGGGCAGCGAAAACCCTGAACTGGCACTCTCAAGCGAGTTGATCAGCGCGGTATACAGTGCTGGCACCAAGCTCAAGGCTCCAGGTGTCAGCGGTCGCGGTGTCGACAGTCAGATCAGCTACTATGCAGATCTTTCGTCCAGCAAGGTGGTTAGCCTGGACGAGACGACAGGTGAGATGACGATACAAGCGGCAGGCACGGCTAAGGTGACTGTGATCGAGCAGAGCCGCAACTACGAGCGCACCCTACTCGACTTCAACGTCAGCGTGGCTAAGGCAGTTCACCCTGGCCTCAGCCTGGATGAGATCACTCAATCAGTGGTCTACTACCCGGACCGCAAGGTGTTACCGCCAGAGTTTACCAACGCCTTTGGTAACCTCACCTATGCCTTCGGCCTACAGGTATCTCCCGAGTATGCCGAGCTCACCTCGACGGGCGAACTCACCCTGCATGCCTATCCACGTTCTGGCGATAACGACTACTTCGACATCATAGTCACCGACGATGGCGGCAACAATTATCAGAGAGCCAGCCTGAACTACAAGCTGTTCCTCAAGGATATCGAGCCAGATCTTGGCGAAGAAGCCAACCTGACCTTCGATGGCAGCGAGCTGCAGCTCGTCTCTCCGGCAGAGGTTGCCGCGGGCGATGTCTCCTACTTCACCGCCATCGGTGGACGTGGCGATGCCATCAGCAAGGATGGCGACGATGAACTGAGTGGCGGCTATACCACTATGCTGACTCAGGTGTGTACCGACCCTGACAATTACAAGGGCTGCACCTTTATCACCCTGAGGCTGCAAAACACCAGCCTGTGTGGTGACGGCAGTCGAGTCGCCTATCCGCTGGCTTCCAGCAGTCGCTACACCTGCCCAGGCCTAAGCCAGCCGGTCAGCTCCGAGGTCAGCATCAGCATGCATGACGAGGATCCTTACAACGCCTGGTTCGTTAATCCAGGACGTTTTAAGACTCTCAAGCCTATCGTGGTGACTCATTTTGCCAAGCCATATCGCAGCGGCGACATGGTCGAGGCAGGCGACGTTCAGGCCAGAGCCTGGTGGCTGATCAACCTGGATATCACCAAGGAATAAGCTCGACTTTACTCCTCACACAAAAAAAGCCCAGTTTAGACTGGGCTTTTTTATTGCTCTTCTGCTTTTACCTGAGACATTAGGAGCTAGGGCAGTCCTTAGCAAATCTAATCAATGTCCTGAGGCGATCGCCTTGCGGGCGATCTTGTCGATAAGGCCTGGGGCAATGATCTTAAACCAGCGACCCAAACGGCCCCGCGTCGAGGTGATAAGCAGTCGCTTACGCCCGGCAATGGCCGGCAACATCATCTGGGCGCACTGCTCGGCGGTGATGATCTTAGCCTCCTGCATCGGGCTCTTACCGAGAGGCTTGCCCTGACCATCCAGGGCGCGCTTATGGATCTCAGACACCACGAAATCGGGACAGATATGGGTGACGGCCACATCATGTTCCACCAGCTCGATGCGCAGCGAGTCGAAGAACCCCATCACAGCATGCTTAGAGGCACTGTAGCCGCTGCGGGTAGGCACACCGGTGAGGCCCGCTACCGAAGCCACCACCACTATCTGACCACGACTGGCCTTTAGATGCGGCAGGGCAAAATGGGTCAGCATGGCCGGGGCCAGATAGTTAACCTGCATCACACGTTCGAGAATGGAGAGGTCTTCGAGCTCATCGAAGCGCGACCACATGGTCATGCCGGCATTGTTGACCAAAATATCCAGGCGGCCAAAATGGGCCACACAGGCATCGATGAGGCCTTGGCAGGCAGCGGCGTCGGTGACATCGGCAGGGATCACTAAGGGCGGCACGCTGGCGATGGACGAGAGCTCCTCCTGCAGGGAGTGCAATCGCCCCTGACTGCGGGCGGTGAGCACCAGGCGACATCCCAGGGGCGCCATCGCCTTGGCCAAGGCTCTGCCAATTCCCTCGGAGGCACCCGTGATGATAACGACCTTGTCGGCTAAAGTTTGCATCGAAAACCTAAGGTGTGAATGGATGGATAAGCCACAAATTCACACACTTAAGCCCAAAGTACAAGCCTTAAAACAGGTCGATTGTGGGGTTAGGCCATCAGGCGATGCACATTGTCGGTCGGTGTTGTGAGGTATTGATCCAGGCTCTTGGGGCGGCCGATGGCATAGCCCTGGGCATAGTTGATGCCGATCGACTTGAGGCGCTCGATGATCTCCTGATTCTCCACGAACTCGGCCACCGTCTCTATGCCCATCACACGGCAGACGTCGTGTATCGATTTGACGATGGCGTAGTCCTTGGCATTGCTGGCCAGGGACTTGATGAAGCAGCCATCGATCTTCACATAGTTCACCGGCAGCTCCCGCAGGTAACCATAAGAAGCAAATCCGGTACCGAAGTCATCCAAGGCGAAGGAGAAGCCCTGCTTCTTCAGCTGATTGAGCATCTCCATCGCCCGGTTACGATTCTGAATCGCACTGGTCTCGGTGATCTCAAAACAGATGCACTGACTTGGGATGGCGAAACGCTCCAACTGAGCGATGATATAGTCCACCATGCCCTCGGCCCCCAGACTGTTGGCCGAGAGGTTGATCGACAGACAGTGATCCGCCCACAGCTCCTCGTGCAAGGATAGCCAGAGGAAGGTCTTACGTATCACCTCTTTATCGACATCTGTCATCAGCTTAAAGCGCTCGGCCGCGGCAATAAACTGCGCCGGCGCCAGGATACGCCCACAGGGTTCCTGGATCCTCAGCAGGACCTCCATGCGCTGCTTGCCCTGAGGCCCCAACGCCTTGATGGGCTGATAGTAGATCAGCAGCTCGTTGTGTTCGATCGCCTGGGCGATACGCACCGCCCATTTGGGGGCATTGCGCTGATAGGTGAGTTCCTTGTCCTTATCATCATAAAAATGCACCTGATTGCTGCCCTTGCGCTTGGCGGCGATACAGGCGATATCGGCATCTTTGAGCAGCTCCAGCGCATTAATATAAGGTGCCCTGGCCAATGCCACCCCGGCGCTGATCCCCACATGATAATGGCAGCCGTGATGCTCCATCACCTGTTTGCCGACGGCATTAATGATCTGTTTCACCTGCTGAGCCAGTGCCACCACGCCTAAATCTTTCAGCGCCAGGCCAAACTCGTCGCCGCCCAGGCGAGCCAGCAAGCCCTGCCCCTCCAGGCTGGCCTGAATCGCCTTGGCCACCATCTTCAACATGGCATCGCCGGCGTTGTGGCCGCAGGAGTCGTTGATCAGCTTAAACTGCTCCAGGTCGAAATAGCAGATCGCCAGAGTCTGGGCGTCCTCGGCAAAAACTTGTAATCGCTCCTCGAAGGCGCAGCGATTGAGCAAGCCGGTGACATTATCGAAGTTTGCCCTGCGTCTGAGCTGATGCTTGAGCAGCTCCTCTTGGGTAATGTCCCGCAGCACGATCACAGTGCCGATAATCTTGTTGTTCGGTCCCTTGAGGTTGCTGATGCTGCGCTCCATCAGCCTGGGCGTATGACTGGTAAACTTGACTTTGCTCAGCATGGGCGTCGGCGTGCCGCTTGCCATGAAGGCAAACAGCAACTGATTCAGCTCGGGCTCGCTGCGAAACACCTTGTCCAGATTCATCCCCACCGCAGATTCGGCCTTCACCTTGAGCAGCCGCTCCGCCTGGGGATTAAGGTAGATAACCTTTGCCCAGCTATCGGTAAGGATCACTGCCTCGGCAATCGCCTCGAGGGTGATCTTGGAGCGCTCCTTCTGCTGGAAGATACGCGCCAGCAGGCTGTTGACCTGCTCGGAGATCACCATAAATTCTGAGGTGCCCTTGGCTCGGATCGGTTGATAGGTCTTCGCCGTCGGATCTACCCGCGAGAGCTGACGCAATAGCTGCTTGAGGGGATCGACCACCCCATGGCGCAGCCAGAGGTAGCCCAGCAACAACAGCAACAGGCTGATGCCACCTATGAGATAGACCAGGGTCGCCGGACCGCTCTGCACCAGGCTGTCTCTCTGTGTCAGCTCGATATCTAATAGCAGCGAATGGTCACCGAGCAGGCTGGGCACCTCCAGAGTCACCCGCTGTGGCGAAGTCTGCGCCAGCAGGCTCGGCGTGGTGGTCGCGAGCCTCAGTCCCGCCAGCGACGAATAAGCCTGATAGTGTTCGAATAATTGATTGTCGACCCGGCGCACCATCAGCAGACGCCTGTTGTCAGACAGAGGGATCACGCAGGCCAGAAAACCTTGCTTGCCCTGGAGCAGAAAGCCGGTGCGAACGCCATCCAGAGTCAGGAGCTCGGGCCAGAGCGCATCGAGATCCAAAGCCTGGGTTTCCGGGCTGGGCTCCGCAAAAGCACGAATGCCATCGTCCTCTACGTCGTAGAGGCTGACATGGGCAGACAGGGCCATGGCATGCCAGGTCGCGGACAGGGTCTGGCGCTGGTCGGCAGGCAAGAGCGCCATGGGCACGCCGTAGAGCTGGGCCAACATCTCAAACTGCCCCAGATCTTCCTCGAGATGGTGGGCGATATTCTGCTGAGCACGCTGACTCATCTCCTGGCGAAGATCGCTCAGGCGCAGTTCATACCAGGCGTTTAACCCATAGGAGATGGCCATGATGGCGGGCAGGCAGAAGCCGGCCACAAAAACCACAATTTTCTTGCTAATGCGCATCTTGTCTCTGAGCCATCCTATCGGTGTCGCGTTTTGGGGCTAAGTTCGAATCGGCGAGGAAAATACCCTATTTGCCCTAGGGTTTAAACCGCCGGGCGACTGCCCGTTGCAAAACTAGCCAATAGCCTGCCTGCGGCGAACGGCCGCTGCATTGACTTAGCGCAGGAATTGACGATTGAACGGTAATTCTAAGGACAAATTGGGAGCCAGTTCACCGCCAAACGTCAGTTGTGAAGCTTTTGTGATAATTTGGCGATACTTAAGTGAACTCCGAACGCCATGCTTGAAGCTAGGAATCGATCATGTCAATCAGGAGAACACCCATGACCCTACGCAAAATCAGCGCCGGCCTATTGTTAGCCGGTTTAGTCGCCACCCCAATTAGCGCTGCCGAACTCACCATCAGCATCAGCAACCTCACCCATGGCAATCACTTCACCCCAGTCCTCATCGCCGCCCATGATGCTCAGATGCATCTGTTCCAGGCAGGCGAACCTGCCACCAGCGCACTGCAGAAGATGGCGGAGGGGGGTGATATCGCCGATCTCGCCGCCATGGTAGACGGCGCCAGTGGCGTCACCCTGTCTAACCCGGCCGGCGGCCTGATGGCACCGGGGCAGAATGTCACCAGCATTAGCTTTGACTCCCTGGCGATGACTCATCTGTCCTTGGTCGCCATGATACTGCCTACCAACGACGCCTTTGTCGGCCTGGACGGCTGGGAGATCCCATCCACGCCCGGTACCTATACCCTGAACCTCAACGCCTACGACGCCGGTACCGAGGCCAACGATGAGATCATTAATGGCGGCGGCATGCCAGGCGTGCCGGGGATCCCTGCGGCGCCGGGCGGAGATGGCGGCAGCAATGCTAGCGGCGTGGCCGACACCAGTCCCAACGACAAGGTGCATATCCACCCCGGCATTCTGGGTGACACTGACCCTGCCGGCGGCATGAGCGATCTCGACAGCCGGGTACACCGCTGGCTCAACCCGGTCGCCCGCGTCACCATCACAGTTAAGTAGGAGGCCATGATGAAACTGCAACAGCTCAAGAATGGCCTCCCCTTAACGGCGGCGGCACTCACTGTGGGGTTGATGCTCAGCGCCTGCTCAGACAACGACCATGACACTAATATGCCAGAGCCACCGGCACCACCCGTGGAGCGCAGCTTTACCCTGACGGTGACCAACCTGACGGCGAATCAACCTATGTCGCCCCTGGCGCTGTTGGCAACCTCCAACGGCTATCATGCCTGGAATAATGGCGAGCCTGCCAGCCTGGCGCTGGAGCAACTGGCCGAGGGCGGCGATCAGTCGGGCTATAGCGCCGAGATGGACGGCATCGATATGGTCGTTAGCGGCGCTGGCATACTCCCTCCCGGGGCGAGTGAAAGCCTAACCCTGACCCAAACCGAGGCGGCAACTGCCTCCCTGTCACTGCTGACCATGCTGGTCAACACCAACGACGCCTTCAGCGGCCTTGACGCCATTGATATCAGCCAGATGGCCGTGGATCAGAGCCAGAGCTTCTACACGCCCGCCTATGACGCCGGCACAGAGGCCAACGGCGAACTCAAGGGAAGCATCCCAGGGCCGGCGGATGGCGGTGAAGGCTTTAATGCGGCCCGCGATGATGTGGATCGTGTGCATCTACATCCTGGGGGGATCAGCCAGGACGATGGCCTGAGCGACTCTGTGCTCAAAGCCAGTCATAGGTTCGACAACCCTGTGCTCAAGGTAACCATTCAGCGCACCCGCTAGTAAGCCAGGTTTACCTAACCAGCTTAATTTAGCATCGACGAAATAAATTCCCTCTGGGCTGGGTCTACTGGATGTAGGCCAACTAGAGGGAGTTTGTTATGTCTGTGATAAACGGTGACAGGACGCTAGGTGAAGGGCGCCGCATCTTGCTGGTCGAGGATGAGCCAGACCTCGCCCGCCTGATCCGTCTCAACCTGGAGTCCTTGCAACATGAGGTGACCCAGGTCAGCACTCTGAACCAAGCCAGGCAACAGCTGCGCAGCAAGTGTTTCGATCTCCTGCTGCTGGATCGCATGCTGAGCGACGGCGATGGCCTGACCCTGTGCCAGCAACTGCGTCAGGAGGGCAAGAGCCTGCCCTGCATGATGATCACCGCCAGAGACAGCGAGGCAGATATCGTCCTCGGTCTCGAGTCCGGCGCCGACGACTATCTGGTCAAACCCTTCAGCGTGTTGGAACTCAGGGCCAGGGTCAAGGCGCTGCTCAGACGCTCCGCTCAGCAGGCCGCCGACCAGTATGCCCTCACCTTCGACGAGTTGGTGATCGACAGCAAAACGCGTGAGGTCACCGCCGCCAATCAGCCCCTGACTCTTACCGCCAGGGAGTTCGATCTCCTCTACTATCTGGCCCAGCATCCACGCCAGGTGTTCAGCCGTATGCAGTTGCTGGAAGCCGTGTGGGGATATTCCTATGCGGGTTATGAGCACACGGTCAACAGCCACATCAATCGCCTCAGGGCCAAGCTGGCCTGCTGCCCCAGCAGCAACGAACTGGTGCAGACGGTATGGGGCGTGGGCTATAAGTTCGCCCCACCGACGGCGCACTAGCCATGGTCAACAGCCTGTTTGGCCGCATCCTGCTGCTTGCCAGCGCCTGTGTCTTGCTGCTGTTTCTCGGCTTCTGGCAGTGGTCTAGCCTGAGTCAGCAACACAGCCAGCGGCTGGTACAGCAGTCCCTGCACAGAGAGCTGGCGAGCCATATGGCCGAGATAAACCCGCTTCTATCCCAAGGGATCACCTCGGACGCCGCCCTCAAGGAGGCCTTTCACGACCTCATGTTGCTGGGGCCCAGCTTCGAGATCTACACCTTAGACACTCAAGGCAAGGTGATCGCCTTCGACGCTAGGGAGGAGCAGATCAAGACCCAGGAGGTGGACATCACCAAGATTCGTTCCTTCCTCAAGGGTGATACCCTGCCAATCCTGGGCACAGATCCCAGGAGTGATGGCCAGCAGAAGATCTTCTCCGCCAGCCCACTCATTGGTCCAAATGGCACCCTCAGCGGCTACCTCTATGTGATCATCGGCGGCGAAGCCTTCGATAGTTGGCAGTCGCTTATCCAGGCCAAAGACCTGCCCGAGCGCTGGGGCGTCGCCCTGGGCGGCTGGGCACTGTTTACCCTGATCTTGTTTGCCCTGCTGCTGCGTTACCTGACCCGGCCCCTCAATCGTCTCACCCAGGCCCTGGGCGAGCTGGAACACAAACCCATAGACCAGCCCCTCGCCCTGCCCCTGGCGCCGAGCCGCAGCCAGGAGATGGCCCAGCTCAATGGACAGATCAATCGTCTGTTAGAAGAGGTAGCCCAGAAGCAGCGACAGGTCACGGCGCAGCAGGCTGCCAAGCAGGAGTTTCTATTGCATCTGTCACACGATCTCAAGACGCCGCTCACCACCTTGCTGGGATACTTAGATACCTGGCTGCTGAGCCCGGCCGATGCCCGCGACGACAGCCTGCTGCAGTACGCGGCCGCCTCGGGGCAGAGGCTACAGCAGCTGCTGGCGCAGATGCTCGAGTTAGCGGCGCTGGAGAACGGTCAGATCAAGGCGAACATGCGCCGCGTCTCGCTTCAGTCGATTCTCGATGAGCTCAAACAGACTTTCACCCCCAAGGCCAGACGGGCCGAGGTCAGCCTCCGCCTAGGCCAAGGTGAAAATGAGGGTAAGAGTGAGGGCGAGAGTGAGTTCCTCTATACGGATCCCCAGCTCATGAGCCGGGTGCTCAACAACTTGCTGGACAACGCCCTACGCCACACGCCGCCGGGCGGCGAGATAGCCGTCTATCCCGAGACGCTGGCCTCTGGATCTTATCTGGTGATTCAAGACTCGGGCAGTGGCATGCAACCCGAAGCCATTGCCGCCCTGCAGCATACTCCTAGCCCAAGCCAACCCGAGCTCTACTATTGTCGGGGCGAGACGCTGCCGCAGCTAGGCGTCGGCCTAGCGATCGTCAGGCAGCTATTGGCCAGACTCGGCTGTCGTATCGAGGTGCAGAGTGCAACCGACCGGGGCAGCCGATTCATGATCGCACTGCCCCGATATCGATGAGGTGGGGTTTATTGCGGGGAGATCACCTGATGGCGGCGGAGGAAGGGGTACGCCAAGCTAACCAGCGAGGCGAAGAGGCAGGCCCACATGACCACCACCAATGCGGCAACCATATATTGGCCCAGAATAGTGTCAGCGTTAGCAACATAGATATGGAGAATCCCATTAAGCAGACCGAAGAAGACTGCGAAACATATCATGCTGATTGCTATAAACTTTTTCATATCGAAATCCTTGTTTTCCCTGACTGAATTCAGGTTAGCAGATGCTCTCCGATAATACACATTGGTTACTATTCGAATTTTTAATAGGTCTAGAGGGAAGGATTAACAGGGATTCACGGGCAAAAAAATAGCCAGTCGAGTTGCCCCGACTGGCTAGCTTTCAAACTTAATGCCGCTTACTTGTGGTATTGCGCCGACAGTTCGTGAACTGACTTGATGAAGGCGCCGGCATGCTCTGGATCCACATGCTGGTGAATACCATGACCCAGGTTGAATACATGGCCCGAACCTTCGCCGTAACCGGCCAGGATCTGACGCACTTCTTCGTGGATGCGCTCAGGTGAAGCGTAAAGCATAGAAGGATCCATGTTACCCTGCAGGGCAACCTTGTGACCCACGCGGCGACGCGCATCGGCAATGTCCACAGTCCAGTCCAGACCCAGTGCATCACAGCCAGTCTCGGCCATCGCCTCTAGCCATAGTCCGCCACCCTTAGTGAACAGCGTCACAGGTACCTGACGACCATCGGCATGGCGGGTCAGACCGTCGACGATCTTCTGCATGTAGCGCAGCGAGAACTCGCGGTAAGCGGTATGAGACAGGGCGCCGCCCCATGAGTCGAAAATCATCAGTGACTGGGCACCGTTGGCCACCTGAGCGTTCAGGTACAGGGTCACGGCATCGGCCAGCTTGTCTAGCAGCATGTGCAGCGCCGCAGGCTCAGCATAGGCCATCTTCTTGATCTTCTCAAAAGTCTTGCTCGAACCGCCCTCGACCATGTAGGTCGCCAGTGTCCAAGGTGAACCAGAGAAACCGATCAGCGGCACTTCGCCTTTCAGCTCGCGGCGAATGGTGCTAACGGCCTTCATCACATAGCCAAGCTCATCTTCTGGATCCGGTACGGCCAGCTTCTTGATGGCATCAAGCGTATCGGTTGGACGCTCGAAACGAGGACCCTCACCGGTTTCGAAATAGAGACCCAGGCCCATGGCATCTGGCACGGTCAAAATATCAGAGAATAAGATCGCAGCATCGAGATCGTAACGACGAAGTGGTTGCAACGTCACCTCACAGGCCAACTCGGCATTGCGGCACAGTGACATGAAGTCGCCGGCTTGTGCGCGGGTTGCTTTGTATTCAGGAAGGTAACGACCCGCCTGACGCATCATCCACACAGGAGTCACATCAACAGGCTGTTTTAGTAAGGCACGTAAATAACGATCATTTTTTAGTTCTGCCATAAGGCTCTATTCCTACGCTTATTGATTTTCGCTGGGACAGTAGTTTAGCATTTACGCGAGTAAAGTAACCTCCATCGGCGCATTTATGTGACAAACGCCGCTTGATTATTTTTTTACCCCCTCGCGCTTTCACTCAAGGTTTGGCCTAGAGCGCAAATTGCTCGCCTCAGCCCTCAATTCGTTAGAAAAAAGTTGCACCCCCTCTTTGCCTTTGGTATAAAAAGTCTGCGCTAGCAAGAACAATCAAGAAGCTCGTCGCATCGAGCCCGCAAAAACTTTACTCGCCCAGCGATAGATTTCTATCGCTGGGCATTTTATTTCTACCCCTCTCACCGACAACGTCTCCGTCATTTTGTATACAAAACAAGCAGATTCGACCAGCTGAAAGATCGCCCGGATCGACTAAAAAATGGTTGATCAAAGCGGTATTTCTCACCTACATTAGAAGTCATAGAATAACTTGCGATGGGGACCATCATGCTAAAGCAATTGGAACGGGCCGAACAGAAATGGGGTGGCGCCAATACACTGATTGATCAATGGCTAAACCACCGTCGTAAGCTGCTGATTAACTACTGCCAAATCGCCGGGCTACCGCCCTACGAGGCGATAGACAAGTCACTTCCCGCCTTCAAGTCGGTCAAAGAGTTCTGCGATCTTCTGGTGGATTATGTGTCCGAAGGGCACTTCGAGGTCTATGATCGCGTGGTCACCGCCTGCGAGAAAAACGGCGAATCCAGCCAGGCCTTGGCGCAGACCATAGTGCCTAAGATCAGCGAAACCACAGATATGGCCCTGGACTTCAACGACAAGTACACCAGTGCCAGCGACGATAAGATCCTCTATCAGCTGGACAAAGATCTCTCCTCACTCGGCGATGCCATGGAGACACGTTTCCAACTGGAAGATCAGCTACTGGAAGTGCTGCACAGCAAATACTCGGCATAAACGACAAAGAGCAAGCGCCTAAACGCACTTTCCCTATCGCTGACATACAATAGCGCAGACATAAAAAAGGCCAGCTAATCAGCTGGCCTTTTCGCGTTATCAATTCCGATTACACGGCAGACTGGAAGATCACTTCGCCCGCTTTTTGTGTGTATGAATCGATCTGGTCGAAGTTCAGGTAACGGTAAGTATCGGCTGCAGTAGCATCGATCTCTTTGGCGTACTCTTGATACTCTTCAACGCTTGGCAGACGACCCAACAGCGCGGCAACCGCGGCCAGCTCGGCAGACGCCAGGTAGACGTTTGCGCCGGTACCCAGACGGTTCGGGAAGTTACGGGTAGAGGTAGATACTACCGTTGCCCCCTCGGCAACACGTGCCTGGTTACCCATACACAGAGAACAACCTGGGATCTCGATACGTGCACCGACACGACCGAAGATGGCGTAGTAACCCTCTTCTGTCAGTTGATCACGGTCCATCTTAGTTGGTGGTGCGATCCACAAACGGGTTGGTAGCGTCTTAGCGAACTTGTCCAGCATCTTACCGGTTGCACGGAAGTGGCCGATGTTAGTCATACAAGAACCCACGAACACCTCGTCGATCTGAGTGTCTTTCACCTGAGACAGGAGCACGGCATCATCTGGATCGTTTGGTGCACACAGGATAGGCTCTTTGATCTCGTTCAGATCGATCTCGATCACTTCGGCGTATTCTGCATCAGCATCAGCAGCCATCAGCTCTGGGTTAGCCAACCACTCTTCCATCGCGGCGATACGACGCTCGATGGTGCGACGGTCACCGTAACCTTCGGCGATCATCCACTTCAACATCACGATATTAGAGTTGAGGTATTCGATGATAGGCTCTTTGTCCAGCTTGATGGTACAACCGGCAGCACTACGCTCGGCAGAGGCATCAGACAGTTCGAATGCCTGCTCAACCTTCAGCTTCTCAAGACCTTCGATCTCCAGGATACGACCAGAGAAGGCGTTGATCTTGCCTTTCTTTTCAACGGTCAGTAGACCCATTTCGATCGCCTTGTGCGGAATCGCATGTACCAGGTCACGTAGTGTGATACCAGGCTGCATTTCGCCCTTGAAGCGAACCAAGATAGATTCAGGCATATCCAGTGGCATCACACCGGTCGCTGCGGCGAAAGCCACCAGACCAGAACCCGCTGGGAAAGAGATACCGATTGGGAAACGAGTATGCGAGTCACCACCTGTACCTACGGTATCAGGCAGCAGCATACGGTTTAGCCAAGAGTGGATAACGCCGTCACCTGGACGCAGCGACACACCGCCACGGTTCATGATGAAGTCAGGTAGCGTGTGGTGAGTGTTCACGTCAACTGGCTTAGGATAAGCGGCAGTGTGACAGAATGACTGCATGGTCAGGTCGGCGCTGAAGCCAAGACATGCCAAGTCTTTCAACTCGTCACGCGTCATAGGACCTGTGGTGTCTTGTGAACCCACAGAAGTCATCTTAGGCTCACAGTATTGGCCAGGACGCACACCGGCTACGCCGCATGCCTTACCCACCATCTTCTGTGCCAGGGTGTAACCCTTGCCAGAATCGGCCACATCTTGTGGACGTACGAATACGTCAGATGCTGGTAGACCCAGGGTCTCACGAGCGCGATCTGTCAGACCACGACCGATGATCAGCGGAATACGGCCACCGGCACGTACTTCGTCAAGCAGCACATCAGTCTTAAGCTTGAACTCAGAGATCACTTCGTCGCTGCCATGTAGCTTAACCACGCCTTCGTATGGGTAGATGTCGATCACATCGCCCATGTTCATCTTGCTGACGTCTAGCTCGATTGGCAGTGCACCGGCATCTTCCATAGTGTTGAAGAAGATTGGCGCGATCTTGCCGCCTAGACAGAAACCACCGGCACGCTTGTTAGGTACGAATGGGATATCGTCGCCCATGAACCAAAGTACAGAGTTGGTCGCAGACTTACGTGAAGAACCTGTACCCACAACGTCGCCCACATAAACCAGTGGATGACCCTTCTGTTTCAGGGCTTCGATCTCATTGATCGGGCCTTTCACGCCCGCTTCGTCTGGCACTATGCCGTCGCGCGCGTTTTTCAGCATCGCCAGGGCGTGCAGTGGAATATCTGGACGAGACCAGGCATCGGGTGCTGGTGACAGATCGTCTGTGTTGGTTTCACCCGTCACCTTGAATACGGTCAGGGTAACCTTGTCGGCCAGCTTAGGACGGCTGAGGAACCACTCGGCGTTCGCCCAAGACTCAACCACTTGCTTAGCGTGAGCGTTGCCCGCTTGCATCTTCTCAACCACATCGTGGTAGGCATCGAACATCAACAGGGTGTTTGACAGTGCCTTAACCGCCAATGGTGCCTGAGCGTCATTGTCGAGCTGCGCAATCAGCGGCTCGATGTTGTAACCGCCCTGCATGGTACCCAGTAGCTCAACGGCGCGCGCCGCAGACAGGATAGGAGATGTTGCCTCACCTTTGGCAACCGCATCGAGGAAACCGGCTTTCACATAGGCCGCTTCGTCAACACCTGGTGGAATTCTGTTTTCCAGCAGGTCGAGGATGAACTCCTCTTCACCCGCAGGTGGATTCTTAACTAATTCGATTAATTCGGCCACTTGATGGGCATCTAGTGGCTTAGGGACTACGCCCTCTGCAGCACGTTCTGCGACGTGTTTACGATATGCTTCTAGCACGGCAACATTCCTCTTTGTTTGGCGTTCTAACAGCGAAACTGCACGTCTTCAATTCTGAAGCTCACAGTCAAGCAGGCTCAACCCGTATTTCCGGCCGCATTATACTACAGCTTTGCAAAAGTATGAATCAGATCACACTCTTAGAAGTGAGAAATTACCGGGATTTCCTAGGGTGCCCAGCAAATTAGCGCAGCCCTGAAACAAATGAAATTAGACAATAGTTTGAATAACAAATTAAGCATTTGAAATACAATAAATTTCAAAGGCAACACAAATTCATTCCAAACGCATAAACCCTGCTCTCTCCTGAGAAAAAATCGCACAAAAAAATTGCCTGGAGACTCGTAAATACCCGAAGAATCCGCATAATATTCCACTTTCTCAATCAATATGAAGCAGCAAGAGCCATAACCATGAGCCAAATAAATTTAGCGGCGGTCATCTTCGATATGGATGGGGTGCTTATCGATTCCGAGCCGAGTTGGCAGGCCGCCGAATACAAGGTGCTGAGCCAGCTGGGGCTACCCATCAGCCTCAGCGATACCGAGCAGACCACAGGGCTGCGCATCGACCAAGTAGTCGAGTACTGGTATCGACGCCACCCTTGGGAAGGCTATGACAATGAGGCGACCGCCGAGGCGATAGTCACGCAAGTGGCCGGAGAGATCCTGAGTCACGGCGAGGCGATGTCCGGCGTCAAGGAGGCGCTCAAAGCCTGCAAACAAAGGGGACTCAAGCTTGGCCTGGCAACCTCATCGCCGATGCTTTTGATCGATGCCGTGATGCAGAAGCTGGCCATCAGAGAGCTGTTCGATTCCATCGAGAGCGCCGAGACGCTGGCCCTGGGCAAACCCCACCCAGAGGTGTACCTCAACTGCGCCAAGGCCCTAGGCGTGGCGCCTTCACAATGCCTGGCGATAGAAGACTCCTTCAACGGCCTGATCGCCGCCAGGGCCGCCAACATGCATACTGTGGTGATCCCGGCGCCCCATGAGGCGAGCCAGGCCAGATGGGCAGCCGCCCACCAGCAGCTCGCCAGTCTCGATGAGTTCGCCGACTACCTGGCACAATGCACCGCTAATTAGCTGTAAATAGAGGGGTTCAGACAACAAAAAGCCCATCCTAGGATGGGCTTTCGTTTGTTTAGATTGTACTTTTGTTAAAGTCTGGGATTACCAGATCTTCACGCGATCTTCTTCGCTCAGGTACATCTTGTCGCCCGCCTTAACATCGAACGCCTCGTAGAAGGCTGGGATGTTACGCGGCGTACCCATGGCACGGAAATGGCTTGGTGAGTGCGGGTCGGTCAACAGACGACGTCCCAGCTCTTCGTCGCGATAGTTACGACGCCATACCTGTGACCAGCCGATGAACAGACGCTGCTCGCCGGTCAGGCCATCGATCACTGGCGCTTCTTTACCGTTTAGGCTCAGCTGATAAGAGCGCGCCGCCACAGTCAGACCGCCCAGGTCGCCGATGTTCTCACCTAGTGTGAGGTCACCGTTTACAAACTTACCCGGCAGGGCTTCATAACCAGAGTATTGGGCGCTGAGCTGAGCACCGCGCTTCTTGAACTCTTCTCTGTCTTTGTCAGACCACCAGTCTCTCAGGTTGCCGTCGCCATCATACTTGGCGCCCTGGTCATCGAAACCATGGCTGATCTCGTGGCCGATCACAGCGCCGATGCCACCATAGTTGATCGCATCGTCGGCATCCATGTTGAAGAACGGCGGCTGCAGGATAGCGGCCGGGAAGACGATCTCGTTCATCACAGGGCTGTAGTATGCGTTAACCGTCTGCGGCGTCATGTGCCACTCGGTGCGATCGATTGGCTTACCTAGCTTGTCCAGCATGGTCTTGTATTCGAAGTGAGCGTAACGCAGATAGTTACCCACGAGATCATCGGCCTTGATGCTCAGATCTGTGTAATCTTTCCACTTGTCTGGGTAGCCGATCTTGTAGTTGAACTTAGACAGCTTCTCTTGCGCCGCCACCTTAGTCTCAGGCGTCATCCACTCGAGCTCGTTGATACTGACCTCGAAGCCCTTGATCAGGTTATGGATCATCTTCTCCATGCGCGCCTTGGCTTCTGGCTTAAAGTGACGCTTAACGTACTCTTGACCTACCAGCTCACCGATCACCTGATCCGCAGCATCTACCGCTTTTTTCCAGCGCGGCTTCTGCTCTTCGATGCCCATCAGCGTCTTGCTGTGAAAGGCGAAGTGAAGATCGACCATCTGCTTGTTCAGCAGCTCGGCGGAGCTGTCCACCAGGTGGAACATCAGGTAGTCTTGCCACTGCTCGACACTGAACTGGTTAAATTGCTTGCCAAACTTCTCGAAGAAAGAGGGCTGACGCACGATCACCTCGGTGACCTTGTTCATGTCGGCGCCGTTAGCAAACTGTGAATAATCGAAGTTGCTGACTGTCTTCTGCAGGCCAGCGATATCCATCTTGTTGTAGCTCTTGTTGGCGTCACGTGACTCGGTGCGCGTCCACTGGCTCTCGGCCAGGAAGCGCTCGATCTCGGCAACGTTGTTCGCGGCGCGCTTGGCATTCGCGTAACCGGCAGCAGCCAACAGATCCGTCACATAGCTCTGCAGCGCGGCGCGGTTGGCCACGAACTTAGCATCGTCTTTCAGGTAGTAGTCACGATCCGGCAGGGTCAGGCCAGACTGGTAGAAGTAGACGCCATACTGGGTCGACTTCTTGGCATCGTTGTTCACATAGAAGCCCAGTGGCATCTGCACGCCAGAGACCAGCAGCTTACCCATCTGGTTGGCAACGTCTTGATGGCTCTTGAGGCCAGCGATCTCCGCCATAGGCGCCTTAATCGGCGTCACACCCAGCTGCTCGACCAGGTCGGTATTCATGTAACTGGCGTAGAAGTCACCCACCTTCTGCTCGTTAGAGCCTTCGGCCTTGTTTGGCATGGCTGCCACTTCGTCGATGATCTCTTTCAGGGCATTCTGGCTCTGCTCATACAGCACAGAGAAGGCGCCGTAGTTAGACTTGTCGGCAGGGATCGGCGTGTTCGCCAACCAGTGACCGTTAACGCTGTAATAGAAATCGTCCTGATGACGCACCTGAGTGTCGAAGTTTTCCTTCTCAACGCCCGACACCTTTGTCGCTTGTACACTCTCTACCTGAGTGGTGTCATGGCTACCACAGGCGCCTAGGCCCAAGCCCAACGCCACGGCTAATGCCAAATGACTGACTTTTTTCATCTCGAATTCCCCGGTTTTTACGCTTTATTGTTTATCTTCAGGTTGGTTAAACCATTGCGAATGACACACTAACACCCCAGCCTGCTCGACTGTAGGGCGATTTTGTAACTTTGTATGACGCACTAAACGGCCTACCAGTTTTTACCCAGGAAGAGGAAGACGGTATTTTCGCCATCGTCTGTCCAGCCATAACCGATAGCCGCCGGTCCTATGGCGGTATCTGTCCCCAGATAGAGGCTGCCGCCATAGATGAGATCATTCAGGCTGACGCTGTCGCGGATCGACCAGACGTTACCCGCCTCGAGACTGGCCCCCAGATAGAGGGGATAGTCAGTCATGCCCAGCACGTCCCGGCCCAGATCGTATTGATAGATAAAGGCGCCGAACACCTTGTGAGGCCCGACCAAGGCATTTCTGTGGTAGCCCGACAGGTTGAGGAAGCCCCCCAATTCTGAGACGTTGACGCTGAAGCCGCGCTCCTTATCAACTGTCGCCAGCGAGGCCTTACCCACGAAGGCATGATTGCCGACACTCAGGGCGCCGCGCCAATCGGCCGTGATCTGGAATGAGGTATCGGACGGATCTTCCCCAAAAATTTCGGGCGAGTGCTCACGGCGATAGTACATGTTGACCGTGACGCGGTTACCCGAGGTCGGAAAGCTAATGCTGTCCAGGTCATCGAAGCCAAATTTCAGATAGGCGCCGTAGGAGCTAAAATCGGCACGGCCATCAAGAATGGCATTTTCTAGGTAGCCGGTGTCGCCCACCAGACCCAGTTCCACCAGCCCTTCCTTGACGTAGTTGAAGCCAATGCCCATCTCCGCGTGATACTTGACCTGATTGAGCTCCAAGAAAAAGTTGTTGCCCTCATACAGGGTCCAGTCTTTCTTCTCATAGCCCACCTCGGCGCGGGTGAAATAGTTCTGGTCGGAGTCCAGCGGCACATATAGCTCAGAGGAGAGCAGCTTCTCATAGCCCAGACGCAGCTCGTTGCGCCACTCGCCGCCATAGGCGGTGATATCTGTCATGGTGTAGGCCAGATCAAGCGCAACCGCCGTATGCAAGGCAAGATCGTCTTCCCAGCTGAATCCGAGCTGAAAATAATTAGGCCCCCAGGACTTGGCCCGGGTCTGCAGTATCAGTATCCGCCCCTCTTCGGTATCGACAAACTCGGCGTTAACCCGCTCGAATTTATCCAAGGCATAGACACTGTTGATCCCCTTCTCCAGTTTCGCCTTATCGACCACCTCACCCGGCTCTATGCCCAGGGTCTCTGCCAGCAGCTTCTCGCTCACCTTAGAGTTGTTGTCGAAACGTATGGCAACCACGGGGCGCGACAGGTTGTAGAGCCAGCCGACGCTGGCGGCATCCTTGTGGGCCTGGTAGGCGGTGTATTGCTCAGGCGTCACGGCCAGTTGCTTGAGTCTGCCCAGCTGCTCCTTCACCGCCACCTCACCCAGACGATAGGCCTCGGGCATAATGGCAAAATCTGTGGTGCTGAGCTCGCCCACCTCGGGGCGGATCAAAATATCTTGCTCCGTCAGCAGCTGTTTCTGCCGCTCTGTGCTGGCATTGGTCAGCATGGTCGACAGCTGATTGAGTACCGCCACCGTGCTCTCCAGCTGATCCCGCTTTACCAATGAGGAACCGATATCCACGGCGATGACGATGTCGGCGCCCATGGCCTTGACCACATCCACCGGCATGTTGTTGGCGATACCACCGTCGACGATAATGCGTCCCTTATACTGGGCCGCCTGCAACGCGCCAGGTACGGTGGCCGAGGCCTGCATGGCATCCACCAAGCTGCCGCTGTCGATCACCACGGCGCCGCTGGTCTCGAGGTCGGTCGCCACGGCGCGATAGGGAATCGGCAGCTCATCGAAGTGCTCGAACTTGTGTACCAGATCTGTCGAGTGTTGCAGCAAGATAGACATAGACTGGCCGCGCAGCAGACCGTTAGGCACCTTCACCTCTTTGTCGCTGTAGCCAATATTGATAGGAATATTGAATCTGTCCCGCTGCTGCTTACCGCGATAGCTGAGGGCGGCGCGGGGAATGGTATCCGAATAGCCGGCATTCCAGTTGGAACCCATCATGATCTCTTCGATCTCTTCCGCGCTATAGCCCAGAGCATACATGCCGCCCACATAGGCGCCTATACTGGTCCCGGCAATGTAGTCGACGGGAATATGCTCTGTCTCCAGCGCCTTAAGCACGGCGATATGGGCCGCCCCCTTGGCACCGCCACCGCTGAGCGCCAGACCTATCTTGGGGCGTTCTTCGCTCAGGGCTGGGGCTGAGAGGCTTGTCAGCAGCAAAGAGAATAGAAAAGGTTTCATCATCGGCGGTGCATCTTCCTTTGAAAAGAGGGACAAGATATTCTAGCAAACCTTTTAAAAAACAAGAAAGTTTGCACTATCACGCGATGAAAATGCCGCTACTGAGACTTGATGTAGAGGTATTTCTCAAACTCATCTATGGTCATCGGCTTGGCAAAATAGTAGCCCTGAATGATGTAACAGCCACGACTAAAGACCTGCTCTAACTGCTCCTGGGTCTCCACCCCTTCGGCCACCACCTTCAGCTTGAGGTTACGGGCCAGCTCTATGATACTGCTGGCGATCGCCTGATCCGCCTCGTTAGTGGCGATATCGATCAGGAAGGAGCGGTCGATCTTGAGCGTGCTGACATCGAAGCTGCGCAGATAGGCAAGCGACGAGTAGCCGGTACCGAAATCGTCGATCGCGACCTCTATGCCGATCTCCCGCAGCGCCTTAAGGTGATCTTTGGCCACATGCAGCTCTTTCATCAAGACGCCTTCGGTGATCTCCAGCCCCAGCATCTTAGCCGGCATGCCAGACTCCTTGAGCGCCTGCTGTACGTCTTGAATAAAGTCGGGTTGCCTGAAGTGCACCGCAGAGACGTTGACCGACAGTTTCAACTCGTCGCCGAAATGCTCAGCCCACTTAGCGCCCTGCAGACAGGCCTGTTTGATCACCCAGCGGTCGATTTCAATGATCAGGCCGCATGACTCCGCCACCCGGATAAAGATATCGGGACGGATATAACCTTCCTTGGGGTGATGCCAGCGCAGCAGCGCCTCCATGCCCACCACCTTGTCGTCTTTGAGGATATCGATCTGCGGCTGGAAGTAGAGCTCAAACTCCTGCCTGTCCATCGCCTTACGCAGCTCGGCCTCTAACTTGAGGTGATACAGGGCCTCGGCGTTACGCTCGGCCGAGAAGTATTGGAAGTTACCGCGCCCCTCTTCCTTGGCGTGGTACATGGCCTGATCGGCGTTCTTGATCAACACCTCGGGCTGCTTGGCATCATCCGGCCACAGGCTGACCCCGATACTGGTGGAGATGAAAAACTCACGACCATAGAGCTCGAACGGCTTCTCTATCTGACGGATCAGCGCCTCACACAGATGGTTGACCTCGTCGATGTCCACCATGTCGCGCATCAAAATCACAAACTCATCGCCACCGAAGCGACAGAGGGTGTGGTTTTCACTCACGCAGGATTGCAAACGGCTAGCGGCCTCCACCAGCAGGGCGTCGCCCATGCTGTGGCCATAGGAGTCGTTGACGTTCTTGAAGCGATCTAGGTCGAGGAAGATCAGTGCCAGCTTATCTTCGGTCTGCTCGGCGCGGTGGATACACTTAGCCAGGCGCGCGGCGAACAGGGAACGATTGGGCAAGCCGGTCAGCACGTCGTAGTTGGCCAGGCGGCGCAGGTCCGCCTCCGTCTGTTTGCGCTCTGTGATATCGGAGAACACCGCCACATAATGGCTGATGTTGCCGCGATCATCTTTCATGGTGGACAGGTTCAGCCACACGGGGCAGATAAGCCCCTCGGCGCACTGAAACTCGTGCTCGCCGGTCCAGGTGATGCCCTGCTCCAGCAGGATGTTGATCTCATCGCTCCTGTCTTCGCTGCTGTGAACCAGCTGAGCAAAGTATCTGTCGATAAGATCATCGGCGCTCATCCCCAGAATCGACTGGGCCGCCTTGTTCGAGACCCTCACCCGCTCATCGGCGTCTAAGATCAGCACCCCTTCCGAGGTGTTGGCAAACGCCTGGGCCAGCAGCTTAACGTCATCTTCCAGCATTCGCTGCGTAGTAATGTCAGTGTAGATACCGGCGACCTTCTTCACCCGGCCGCTAACGGGATCGAACTCCAATGCACGGCCGCGTACCCGGGTCCAGCCCCAAGACTCGTCGGGGCGGCGGTAACGATAATCCACATCCAACCTGTCATCCTGCTTGGAGAGCAGGCGTTTCCAGGCGGTAAATACCTTTTCCTGGTCATCGGCATAGATGGGGAACTCATCCATCTTAAGCTCGAAGGCATCGCCCCTGTCGGGGAAATAGCCCCCACGGTTTTCCAGCAGGAAGGTTTCGCTCTCGCTGTGCCACTCCCACAGCTCTGAGTCACTGCCCCGCAGGGATTGTCGCAGCCTGTCCTCGCTCTCCTTGAGCTTTTTGTTGACCCGTCTGAAGGCGCCTATCTGTTTCTGACGCAGCAGCAGGAAGTAGAGCCCCACCAGCAGCAGCGAGAGCAGCAGCAAGCCTCTGAACCAGTCGTAGTTCCACCAGTAATCTTCGACCACGAAGCTGAACGAATAGGGGGTCTGCGACCAGACGCCATTTTGTTCACTGAGAATGTCTAAGGTGTAGTGGCCATCCTTGAGGCCCGAAACGTTGACTTGGGACTGGCCCATTAGCTGTAAGTACTTGCTCTCCTCGGAGGCCTTGCCGCGGCGAAGACGATACTGCAGCTGAAACGGAATATCGGTCAGATAGTCGAGACTGGTCAGCTGGAAACTGATCAGGCGCGCACCGGGTTTTATCAGCATGCCCGCCTCGGGCACCAGCTTGGTCTCCGTGTTGTCCTCGTAGAATACGGAGACAGATTCCATCATGATGCCATCTTCCGCCAGGCGGTTACGCATCTGGGGCACATCCACCAAGGCCACCCCATCAGGGCTACCGACATAGAGGCCGGCGCCTGGCTCATAGAAGGCGGCGCCATCGTTGAGCTCGTGACTGATCAGTCCGTCCTGCTTCTCGATAACCGTGATCCCGCCGGTGGTGAGATCTTGTCTCACCAGGGAGTTGGCACAGCCAAGTACCCGATAGCCCGGCAACTGCTCGATGAAATAGACTGAGCTACACTCCACCTGCCAGTTGTCGGTGAGGAAATAGGTCAGGCCCGTCTTAGGGTGATACTCCACCAGCCCCTTGGGCGAGGTACCGAGCCAGAGCACGCCCGAATCCACCTCTTTGATATAGCTGACGTCGACTGAGATGTTATCATCGGCGAACAGGTCGATGCGGGAATAGAAGAGCCCCTTGCTATCGATATAGCCGAACAGGTTCTCACCGCCGATCCACAGCTTGCCGTCGGCCGCCCGGTAAATAGAACGCAGCGGGATCTGATGCAGGGTGCCGTCGACCCCCTTGACCTGCATTCGAGTCGGCTCCAGGCTTCCCTTGTCCCAGTAAAACAGGCCCGTGGCAGTGACGAACCACCAGCGCGAGGTGATCAGAGGGTCCTTGTAGCTGAAGTAGATCATCTTATTTTCGAGCGAGGTGCGCCCGCCGCTGATCTCGGCGAAACGCATGGTCTTGCGCGCCTGCTTGTCGTAGATGAACAGGCCATTGGTGGTGCCCAGCAGCAGACGCTGCTTGTCGAACGCGCTCACGGTGTAGACGCTGTCGTTGACCTCCATCTCATCGGGCAGGTAGGTCTCACTCTTCTTGGCGTCGCGATCGACCTCGATAAGCCCCTTGTCTGTGCCCAACCACAGCTTATTTTGCTCGGCGAAGATACCCCAAATCATCTCGTTGCTAATCTGATAAGGGGCGTTGCGGCTAAAGTTGTCCAGCACGAAATCGGGATCGTCGGCAATGATTGCCAGGCCATCACCCGAGCCACCGACCCAGACCAAGTCGTTATCGTCCACCGCCAGGTCATAGATGTAATCGAGATCCGCCGCCAGCTTCAGCTCATTGCTAAAGTGCTTTATCTCAAGGGTATCCGGGTGCCACTTGATCAGCCCCTCACGCCCCGACAGCCAGAGAAAGCCGAGCTTATCCTGAGCCATTTGGGTCACGTAGAAGGGGATCTGCTCTACCTTCTCCAGGGTTAATGAATCTGGGTAGACACGATACAGGCCATTGCTCGAGCCCAGCCACAAACGCCCCGCTCTGTCTTCGAACAGGTTCTTTATCTGGCCCTGCTCTTCGGTCCAGGGGAAGATGCCTCTGAGCATCCCTAGGCTGTCTCTAAGCTGCAGCTCATAGCTCTTACCGACGATCAGCTGGGCATCGCCAAATTGCGACAGCACGAACCAGGGCATATCCGGGTCGCTCGGCAAGGCGCTGATGAAGGTGAGCGTCATCGCCTTATAGTCGAGTCGGTACAGCTCGCCGACATAGCTGAGCAGCACATAGCTACCATCTTTCTGGCGGGTGACCGCCTGCAGCCCGCTGGGATGAAACTCGGGAAACAGCTTGTCGCTGCCCAGCTGGACAAACTCATCTTTGACTATGTCGTACAGATAGGTGTTGGCATAGCTGCTGACCAGCAGATGTTGCTTACTCAGGGATTCGGTGAGATAGATATATTCGTCGGAGAGGCGGATATGGTTGGCGTCTTTGTCGATACGCCGCGCCTTGGTATCGCTGATACGGTACAGCCCCTGCTCGGTGGAGAGCCAGGTATAGCCATACTCATCGAAGCTGATGTCGTTGACCGTGGCATTGTTGAGGCCATCCCGCGCACTAAAGACCCTCTGTACCAGATCGCCCGCCATACTTGGCGCGGTAAAGCCAATCATGAAAAGCAAACAGCCTAGTAAGCGTAACGCCTGGGTAAAACTCATAGAGGATCCCATCTCAGACAGACAGCACAACGGGGTTGGGGCATAGCGCGAGAAACTTATTATTGTTACAAAAATATAATATATAAGTTAGCCAGCCAAAAAAAAAGCGCTCAGTGAGCGCTTTTTCGGATTTCAGAAGCAATTACTTTTTCTTCTTTGCCTTAGGGTTTGGCAAATCGGTAATTGAACCTTCGTAGATCTCAGCCGCTAGACCGACAGACTCATGCAGTGTTGGGTGAGCGTGGATGGTCAGTGCCAGATCTTCGGCATCACAACCCATCTCGATAGCCAGACCGATCTCGCCCAGCAGTTCGCCACCGTTAACACCCACGATAGCACCACCGATCACGCGATGAGTTTCCTTATCGAAGATCAGCTTAGTCATACCGTCTGAGCAATCAGAGGCGATTGCACGACCACTCGCCGCCCATGGGAAGCTTGCTGTCTCGTAGGCGATGCCTTGCTCTTTGGCTTCTTTCTCGGTCAGACCAACCCAAGCCACTTCAGGATCTGTGTAAGCGATTGATGGGATCACCTTAGGATCGAAGTAGTGCTTCATGCCAGCAATCACCTCGGCGGCGACGTGACCTTCATGCACACCTTTGTGTGCCAGCATAGGCTGACCCACGATGTCACCGATAGCATAGATGTGTGGCACGTTAGTGCGCATCTGCTTGTCGACATTGATGAAACCGCGCTCATCGATGTTTACGCCAGCCTTGTCGGCGTCGATCAGCTTACCATTAGGTGTACGGCCGATAGCAACCAATACTGCGTCGTAGCGTACTGGCTCAGTCGGTGCCTTCTTGCCTTCCATAGAGACATAGATACCGTCTTCTTTCGCTTCAACGGCAGTCACCTTGGTCTCGAGGATCAGATTGAACTTGTTCTTGATCTTCTTGGTGTAAACGCGAACGATATCTTTATCGGCAGCAGGGATCACCTGGTCAAACATCTCAACCACGTCGATTTCACTACCCAGTGATGAGTATACTGTACCCATCTCAAGACCGATAATACCGCCGCCCATGACCAGCAGCTTACCAGGCACTTCTTTCAGCTCAAGCGCATCGGTCGAATCCCAGATGCGTGGATCTTCATGAGGAATGAAAGGCAGTTGAATTGGACGAGAACCCGCAGCGATGATCGCTTGCTCGAAGTGAACCACTTTCACGCCGTCTTCGCCGGCAACTTCGATGGTGTTAGGACCGGTGAACTTACCCAGGCCGTTAACCACGTTCACTTTACGCATCTTAGACATGCCGCCAAGACCGCCGGTCAGCTGGCTGATAACACTCTGCTTAAACTCACGTAGCTTATCGAGATCGATCTGTGGCTCGCCAAACACCACACCGTGGTTTGAGATAGCCTTAGCTTCTTCGATCACCTTTGAAACGTGCAGCAGTGCCTTAGATGGGATACAACCCACGTTCAGACACACACCACCTAGGGTGCTGAAACGTTCTACGATAACAGTCTCCAGGCCTAAGTCGGCAGCACGGAATGCTGCTGAATAACCTGCAGGGCCTGCACCTAAAACCACTACCTGAGTTTTGATTTCGTTACTCATGTTTTCCTCTATTCTTTCTCATTGTGTTGGGAGGAATTCCGGCCCAACCCATTATGACGCCAGCTTTTTGAACGTTAGTTCTTGTAAGGTGGCCGCATTTTAACCTTTCAAGGAGTTAAACAAAAGGCTACTCATGGTGAGTAGCCTTCATCATTACAAAATAAGTGTGCGTATGTCGGACAGCATACTTGACAGGGTCACGCTGAAGCGTGCCGCCATAGCGCCGTCGATCACACGGTGGTCGTAAGATAAAGAGAGCGGCAACATTAACTTAGGCTCGAACTCTTTACCATTCCACTTAGGTTTAATTTCAGACTTAGAAACCCCTAAGATCGCCACATCAGGATAGTTAACGATAGGCGTAAACGCGGTACCGCCGATGCCACCCAGGCTAGAGATGGTGAAACAGCTACCTTGCATGTCGGCCGCCTTAAGCTTGCCGTCACGGGCCTTAACCGAGATCTCCATCAGTTCGGCCGACAGCTCTATGATGCCTTTCTTGTCGACATCACGAACCACAGGCACAACCAGACCGTTTGGCGTATCGACCGCCACACCAATGTGGTAGTACTTCTTCTTGATCAGCGACTCACCGTCGGCGCTCAGGCTGGCGTTAAACACTGGGAACTGCTGCAGTGTCTTGGCAACCGCCTTCATCATGAAGACCAGAGGCGTGATCTTAACGCCAGTCTTCTGCTTGGCGGCGATCTCGTTTTGCTGCTTACGGAAGGCTTCCATCTCTGTGATGTCGGCTTCGTCGAACTGAGTCACGTGTGGAATGGTGACCCAGTTACGGTGCAGGTTAGGTCCAGAGATCTTCTGGATACGGCTCAGTGGTACTTCTTCCACTTCACCAAACTTAGCGAAATCAACCTTGGGCGCTGCAATCACCTGCAGACCACCCTCACCGGCGCCCACGCTAGTGGCCGCAGAGGCTTTAGGACGAGACAGCTCATACTTGATAAAGGCCTGAACGTCTTCCTTGAGAATACGTCCCTTAGGACCAGTACCAGTTACCTGAGTCAGGTCTGCACCAAACTCGCGAGCCAGACGGCGAACCGCTGGCGAGGCGTGCACGGCACCTGTTACCGGCTTGCTACCGGCACTTGGGTGATGCGGCACAGGCGGCTTGCTCGCCGCTGGCGCTGGTGCGCTGGCTTGCGCAACTGGCGCAGGTGCAGCAGCTGCCGGAGCAGGAGCGGCAACGGGCGCACTCGACTGTGTCTCTATGGTCGCGATGACGCTACCCTGAGAAACCTTGTCACCCACCTTAACGGTCACAGAAACCAGCTTACCGGCAAACGGTGCAGGCACTTCCATGGTGGCCTTGTCGGTTTCCAGGGTGATCAGGCCTTGGTCGGCCTCAATCACATCACCAGCAGCGACCAATACCTCGATAACATCGACGTCAGACGCGTCGCCGATATCAGGCACGGCGATCTCTTTCACTTCGATGCTGGCAGCTGCCGCTGGCGCAGCCTCTGCGCTTGGTGCTGGAGCCGCGCTTGCCGCAGGAGCCGCAGCTTCACCGCCGCTCACCTCAAGCATCAGAACCAGAGAGCCTTGAGAGACCTTGTCACCAACGGCCACTTTCATCTCTTTCACCACACCGGCTGCTGGCGCTGGTACTTCCATGGTCGCCTTGTCGGTTTCCAGGGTGATAAGGCCGGTGTCGACATCTATGCTGTCGCCCACGGCCACCAGCACTTCAATCACGTCGACATCTGAAGCATCGCCGATATCCGGCACTGTCACTTCAATCACTTGTGCTGACGCAGGCGCCGCAGCAACAGGCGCTGCCGGAGCAGGCGTAGCCGGTGCTGCTGGAGTCACTTCGGCTGCCGGAGGTGCAGGCTCGGCGGCCTGCGCCTCACCCGCTTCCATCATAGCGATAAGTGTACCTTCAGAAACGGTATCGCCCACCGCGACCTTGATCTCGGCAAGTTTACCGGCGAAAGGCGCAGGAATATCCATGGTCGCCTTGTCGCTTTCAACGGTAATGATCGATTCTTCGGCGGCGAGAGTATCGCCCACCGCAGCACAGATCTCGATAACCTGTACTTCATCCCCACCGATATCTGGGACTAAAACTTCTTTTAATTCAGCCATGCTCTATCCCCTTACGCGAACTGTGGGTTGATCTTGTCAACATCGATGCCGTACTCGGCAATTGCTTGCGACAGTACTTCAACTGGCAACTCGTTGCGGTCAACCAGCGACTTCAGTGCGGCGATCACGATGAACTTGGCATCCACTTCGAAGTGGTGACGCAGGTTCTCGCGGCTGTCACTCCGGCCGAAACCGTCGGTACCCAGCACCTTGTAGTCGGTAGGAACATATGCGCGTAGCTGCTCGCCATATATCTTCATATAGTCGGTGGCAACAACGGCTGGTGAATCGCTAGATAGCACCTGGCTGATATAAGCCTGCTTAGGCGTTTCGGTTGGGTGCAGCATGTTGTAACGCTCTGCCGCCTGACCGTCGCGAGTCAGCTCGTTGAAGCTGGTCACGCTGAATACGTCTGACGAGATACCGAAGTCTTTCGCCAGCGCCTGCGCCGCCTTACGAACTTGTTCAAGGATGGTGCCACAGCCCATTAGCTGTACCTTACCCTTGCCGCTACCAGAAACTGATTCCAGCTTGTAGATACCCTTGACGATACCTTCCTCGGCACCCTCTGGCATCTCAGGCTGAACATAGTTTTCGTTCATCGTGGTCAGGTAGTAGAAGATATCTTCTTGGTTTTCGCCATACATGCGACGGATACCGTCTTGAACGATAACCGCGATCTCATAACCATAAGTTGGGTCGTAAGAGATACAGTTAGGAATAGTGTTAGCCAATACGTGGCTGTGACCGTCCTGATGCTGCAGACCTTCGCCGTTCAGGGTAGTACGGCCCGATGTACCACCAACCATGAAGCCGCGAGCGCGCATATCACCTGCCGCCCATGCCATGTCGCCAATACGTTGGAAACCGAACATAGAGTAGTAGATGTAGAACGGAATCATTGGCGTATCGTTGACCGAGTAGCTGGTCGCCGCAGACACCCAAGAAGACATGGCGCCTAGCTCGTTGATACCCTCTTGCAGTACCTGGCCAGACTTATCTTCGCGGTAGTAAGCTACCTGATCCGAGTCTTGTGGTACGTACTTTTGTCCTTCGTGAGCATAGATACCCACCTGACGGAACAGACCTTCCATACCGAAGGTACGCGCCTCATCTGGGATGATAGGGACAATGTTCTTACCTATCTTCTTATCTTTCAGCAGCGCAGTCAGAATACGGACGAACGCCATTGTGCTTGAGATCTCACGACCGTTTGAGCCCTTGAGGATAGAGTCGAAGATCTTTAGTGAAGGCACTTCGAGGTCTTCAGAGAACTTCTGACGGCGAGCCGGCATAGAACCGTGCAGCGCGGCGCGGCGTTCCTGCAGGTACTTCACCTCTTCCGAATCTGGACCTGGGTGATAGAAAGGGATCTCTTCTAACTTGTCGTCAGGGATCGGGATATTGAAGCGATCGCGGAAGTAACGTACGGCGCTGATGTCCATCTTCTTAACGTTGTGCGCGATGTTCTTACCTTCACCGGCATCACCCAAACCATAACCTTTAACGGTTTTCGCCAGGATTACGGTTGGACGACCCTTAGTGTTCTTAGCGTGTTGCAGCGCGGCATAGATCTTCACTGGATCGTGACCACCACGGTTGAGGCGCCAGATGTCATCATCAGACATGTTAGCAACCATCTCGGCGGTTTCAGGGTACTTACCGAAGAAGTGCTCACGGGTATAAGCGCCACCTTTGGCCTTACAGTTTTGGTATTCGCCGTCTACGGTTTCTTCCATCAGCTGCAGCAGCTTACCGCTGGTGTCGCGAGCCAATAGCGGATCCCAGTAGCGACCCCAGATGACCTTAGCCACTTCCCAGCCAGCGCCGCGGAATTCGCCTTCAAGCTCTTGAATGATCTTGCCGTTACCACGTACAGGACCATCTAGACGCTGCAGGTTACAGTTAACGATAAAGACCAAGTTGTCCAGCTCTTCACGAGCGGCCAGACCGATAGCACCTAGCGTTTCTGGCTCGTCACACTCACCATCACCCAGGAAGCAGTATACGGTTTGCTCAGAGCAATCTTTCAGACCACGGTCGGTCAAGTATTTCAGGAAACGTGCCTGATAGATAGCCTGGATAGGACCCAGACCCATAGAAACTGTTGGGAACTGCCAGTAGTCAGGCATCAACTTAGGGTGCGGGTAAGATGATAGACCCTTACCGTCCACTTCCTGACGGAAGTTAGCCAGTTGATCTTCGGTCAGGCGACCTTCGAGGAAAGAGCGCGCATAGATACCAGGAGCGATATGACCCTGGAAGTAAACCAGGTCACCGCCATCCTTCTCGTTTGGCGCACGGAAGAAGTGGTTGAAGCAAACATCGTAAATGGTTGCACTAGAGGCAAAACTGGAAATGTGGCCACCCAGCTCAAGATCTTTCTTCGAACCACGCAGTACCATGGCCAAGGCGTTCCAACGAATGATGGCGCGAATGCGACGCTCCATCTCTTGGTTACCTGGCATATGAGGTTCCTGACCGGCAGGAATCGTGTTGAGGTAGGCGGTGGTCGCCTTATAAGGCAGATGTGTACCGTTACGACGAGCCTTGTCGATTAGCTTCTCAAGAAGAAAATGAGCACGTTCCGGACCTTCTTGCTCTAATACAGCTTGTAATGAATCGACCCACTCTTGAGTCTCTAACGGATCTAAATCTTGCAGCATATGTTCAGACATTTCGCAGTCCTTCCCTATATACATTAATTGTATGAATTGAATAATAAAAAGTGGCGATTAGACCTAAGCCTACGCGCCACTCTTCAAACGGCGCAGACTACGCTGCAACCGGCTATCTTCTTCCCTCACAGACAACATCACTTCCTCAATGTAGCTTAGATGCTCGTTTGAGGCTTCTCTTGCGGCTTCGGGATCACGACGGACGATGGCGGCAAGAAGATCTTGCCTATGCTCGTTCGCCATTTTAGAGGCATCAGCTCTGCGCTTTAGCAACTCTAGGTTTTGCGCCACATTCTTATGCAGCACGGGAGATAAACTCAGTACCAAGTGCAGCATAGCCACGTTGTGTGAGGCCTCGGCAATGGCGCGATAAAAACACACGATCGCCTCTGCCTTCGCCTCGATGTCAGACGCAGCTTCTACCGCTTGGATTTTTTCTTTGATGTTTTGCATGTCCGCATCGGTACCCCGAAGCGCCGCAAAATAGGCCATCATGCCTTCAGTGGCGTGACGAAACTCGAGGAGGTCATACTGACTCTCGGAATCGCTGTGCATCAGTTCCACAATAGGATCGGCAAGACTCTGCCAAAGTTGCTCTTTGACATAGGTTCCACCGCCTTGACGACGCAGCAGCAGGCCTTTTGCTTCTAACTTTTGAATTGCTTCACGAAGAGATGGTCGAGAGACTTCGAATTGCAGTGCCAATTCACGCTCTGGTGGTAACTTCTGACCCGGTTGCAGACTCCCCTCTAGGATCATCTGCTCCAGCTGATTCATGATCACGTCAGAAATTTTTGGCTGGTTGATTTTGCTATAAGCCATATGGCCCTCAGCTCCTATTGTAAATTGGTCTTACCAATTTAATTGACTGAGCGCACTTTATCAAATCACATTTCAGATGTCCAGTTCGTGATCTGCTTCATGTAAACTCACGATTTGTGAGAATAGCTTATATTTATGATTAAGGGGTCTGACCATTGCTCCAAGCACCTAAGGTTGGCATTAAGTAGAAGCAACGAAGCGAGTCAGGCGCTAAATAGCCGCCGGTCTCGCCCAGTCCCTACACTACCACCCCGAAGATCGTCAGCAAAGAGAGACCGATCACGAGTAAGATAAAGTTTCGCTTACTCAACTGTAGCAAAGAGATGGTCGATTGGACGCAAATTGGTGTAGGTGAATTAAATTCAACTGTCTCTGCCGCCAAGGCAACCTCTGAGATCACATCTCGCGCAGGGCAGCGCCAGCACAATGCCTGCTCGCGCCAACGACTAAATGCCAGCGAAAAGTGGCCGCTGAGTACGTAACCCAGGGCGATCAGGCGGCTCGGCAGCCAGTCCAACAGCATCAAGGCGGTATCCACGATGGGAAGCTCCGCGCCTCGGCTCTTGGCATCGTCTGAGAAATAACGCACGGTACAGTAGAGCACGGCACCGGCCGGTCCAAAGAAGATAAGGTATAAGGCTACGGCGCCATAGAAGCGATAGTTAAGCCAGGCAACCGTTTGCCCGACCTTCTCGCCAAGATCCTGCTCGGAAACGGCATTAAGTGACACATAGGGATCGAGCTCATCGGCAAAATGGTAACAGGCCTGGGCATCGCCGCGGCAGGCTGCCTGTATATATTGCTTGAACACCTGTCGCTGCTTGAGATGACTGAAACAGAGAATCGACACCCCGACCCAGAGCCCGAGGCTCAATAGCCCCCAAAACATGCCGGCCACAAACCAGGCCAGCACTTGGACGGCTATCGCTGGCAAAATCAACGCAATCGCCATCATAAGATCATTGGTTAGCTGCTTGCGACCAAAGAAACTCTTGGCATACAAGGCTAATAGGGTTTCTAGCTGCCATGCCTGGGGTAATAGCTTGAGGCGCTCAATCATGATCGCCAACAATAAGGAAAACAGTGCCATCTTACTCCCCTCTCCCTTCCATCTAATTATTTTACTTTTGGTCAATGAAACTATTGAGTAGCTTAGCCAGTCACTAGGCTGGCGCGATATCTGTGCCAGTCGAAACTCTCGCCCGGATCTGTCTTACGCCCTGGGGCAATGTCGCAGTGCCCGACGATAAGATTTCTATTGAGCATAGGATATGCGTCAAACAAGACCAAGGTTAATTGCGAGAGCCGCTCATACTGCTCGTCGGTATAGGCAAGGCTATCTGTTCCTTCGAGCTCAATACCTATGGCAAAGTCGTTACAACCGGTACGCCCTGCAAATGAGGAGACGCCGGCATGCCAGGCGCGGTCATCACAGCTGACATACTGCACCAACTCGCCGTCTCGCCGTACAAGAAAATGCGCCGACACTTCTAATCCTTGTAGGTCGCAAAAACTCTCATCGGCTTGAATATCCAAACAGCCTTGGAAAAGCTGATCGATATAGGGCAAGCCAAACTGCCCGGCAGGCAGGCTAATGTTGTGGATCACCAGCAGGCTCACCTCATCATCTGGACGGGCATTAAAATGTGGCGAGACACACTGTCGACACTCTCGAATCCAACCTTTATGCAATGTCATGTTAGCCACAGACCAATCTACCTCCAAACAATATCAAGCCGTTAGCACTTTAACCCAATTCGGATGATAGCCGCCAGTCACACGAGAGCAATGATTACAAATCGGCACAAATTGCGTCTATCTTCACCGGGTAGCACTAAATATCCCTGCTTTTTCAATCACGGATTTGTTACTATTAACGACATATAGCTAAGTGCTCGCAGCCTTTGAATCAAGAGAGATAACCCATTCGAGCCACAAGTGATGCGCTCAGGGAGTGCGGCGAGCCGCCATGAGGAAAAAAAGATGCTGGAAAATGACATTAGATTAGCCGTCAAAGTCGCACTCGAAGAAGATTTAGGTTTTCAGGCCGATTCAAATCTTACCGCCGAAGAAAAGTTAAGCCTGGATATCACGGCTCAACTTATTCCAAGCGAAAAGTATGCGCAGGCCACCTTGATCACCCGCGAAGAAGGGGTCTTTTGTGGTAAGGCCTGGGCAGAACAAGTCTTTAACCAGCTAGGTGGTGAAGTTGCCCTGCACTGGCATGTGGATGATGGCGATCTCGTCTTACCGAACCAAGTGTTATGTGAAATGTCAGGTTCGGCCCGAGCCATCCTGACTGGTGAGCGCACCGCGATGAACTTTATCCAGACACTATCTGGCGTTGCCACCCTAACCAAACTCTATGTCGACAGACTGGCAGGTACTCACTGCAAGCTATTAGATACCCGCAAAACCATTCCTGGCCTACGCACGGCACAAAAATATGCCGTCACCTGCGGCGGTGGCAAGAACCATCGAATAGGCTTGTTCGACGCCTTCCTTATCAAGGAAAATCACATCATGGCCAGTGGCTCAATTGCCTCTGCCATTAATGCCGCCCGAAGGCTTGCCAGCGACAAGCTAGTGGAGGTCGAAGTCGAAAGCATAGATGAACTCAAGCAGGCACTCGATGCAGGTGCCGATATCGTCATGCTCGACAATTTTGACGTCACCATGATGATAGAGGCGGTAGAGCTAAATAACAGCTATAGCGAAAACCAGCGGGTAAAACTCGAGGTGTCGGGCAACGTGACCCTAGACACCATCTCAGACTTTGCCAAGACAGGAATCGACTACATTTCAGTCGGCGCCCTCACTAAACACGTCAAGGCGCTGGATTTGTCGCTACGCCTGAAATAAAGGTATAAAACAAATAAAAAAACCTTACACACAAAAGGAACTTGCATGACAACTGCAACCCAACGTTATTTCTATATTATTTTTGCTCTAATGTTTGCAGTTGGCATGCACTACTTTCATAACAATTTTGGAGGAGTAGGTTTAGAGCTTCCTTTTAACCTTGTTGTATGGTGCTTTGTATCTATACTGATTGGGCTTGGGCTGTGGCAAACTCAGACTAATAACATTGTCATCAAGTCAAAACTATTAATTTATTCGACAATATTTTCAATAACTCTATTTTTTCCTTTGCTTTATGTAAATAATGAGCTAGCTATTTACAGCACCCAAAGATTGGTAGGGCTTTTAGCAGGCCTTGCATTCTTATTCAGCATCTATCAATTAAACTTCTCTGCTTCCTCACGTGAAAAACTTATTGTATGGATATTGATAGGCGTCATTATCGAAGCTGTTTTGGGTTTTTTTCAACAGTACATACTAACAACCAATAACTGGTTCAATTATAATCCTGAAATTTCACCTCCGTTTGGCATTTTCCAACAACCAAACGTCATGTCAACCTTCATGGTAATGGGACTTGCCTTAAGCGCCTATTTATTGTCTTCCGCAAAAGAAGGCAATACCTCTCAACGACTCCTGATGCTTACATCACTCCTTGCTAGCTATATGGTTATTTTAAATGGATCAAGAACCGCCACAATTTCACTTTTTGTTCTATTAGTGGGCACTGCACCATTCCTGTTTAAAAAAGCACAAAAGAATCATCTGCAGCAATGGTATGCATCCATACTCCTTGGTATATCTATACCTTTGATAATTAGCTTTTTTTATAGCACAGACTTACCGACAAAGGGCATCGTAGACTTCAATAGACTACACATTTATACAACTTCTCTTTCAGTACTTTATGAAAACCTACTGTTTGGTACAGGATATGGTAGCTTCGATGTGGTTTTCCAGCACAGCCAAGTTGGGAATATTAACAATATAAAACCAGGATTTATCTTCCCAACAAATACAGCTCACCCTCACAATGAAATATTACTATGGGGGATCGAAGGGGGTCTTCTGCCAATTATTGCAGCACTGACACTTTTCACAGCTATGCTTCACAGGTATTTTAAAAAAGGATGGAGAATCGGCTTATTTTGTGTGGCTATCATTTTCCCTGCTGCATTTCATTCCATGACTGAGCTTCCATTCTATCATTCTGCAATAGTGTGGATAACTTTCCTCTTTACACTATACGTTTTAGAAGCAAAATTCTTCGATATGGAATCGCTCTCCCTACCAAGATTTATAAAACTTAAAATCGCTTCCTTAGCTATTCCTGCTATCACTATCTCTTACATGCTTACTGGGCTTTACACATTCCATTGTGTAGAAAATTTTGTAAAGAGTGAATACCGTCAGAGAGCGTTTTTAACCAACATTATAAACCCCACCCCTTTATTACCTATGGTAGAGTATCAGTTGTATCTTCTTCCTCTACTTAAAAGTAATGATATAGAATCAACAGAATACTTTATTAGCAAAACAAAGAAGCTAATAAAACACTCTCCCAGAGATACTTATTATCATGGTTTGATCCAGGCTTACATAAAGCTACGGGACTATGAACATTACTTGGAGACATATAATGAAGGGAAGATGATTTTTCCTCAAAGCATATACTTCCAGAATGCACCTATGACTCGTCCATCTAAATAGAGTCGTACCAGTTGACTAAAAAGAAAGCAAGAAGAAACGGAGTCCACCAATACAAATGACTCCAGCAGCAATAGACACACTCTATCTGCTGAAAGCCAGCTTAAAATCAAAACGCCAAGTTTTGACAAATGACGTTTTACCGACGCTAGCTACCAAGGTGTCAAAAAAAAGCTAGAACTATATTGCTTGTAAATTCGTCTTTTTAGACAAAATGTTCTTTTCATTAACACTTTATGGTGATTTGCTATTTCAATTTCTGTAACTTTGTACTAACTTTTACAGCAGGCAGCCAGACTTGGTTTAAAGTAAGTGGTTTGTAGTTAAAAACTAATCACTTGCCAATCAAATGGAGCCGGGCGACATGCAGACGTGTAGACACAGATGCACGTCAGAAATTCAATAACAGGTTAGTTTGGGTCCACTTTATAAGACTCACCAACAGTTACAAAAGATGATAAATATCGGAGATTTAAAATGAAAGGTTTTCAAAAGAGCAAGCAAGCAAAGGGTTTCACTCTAATCGAGTTGATGATTGTTGTCGCCATCATTGGTATTTTGGCTGCTATCGCGCTACCTGCGTACCAAGAGTATGTTAACAAAGGTAAGATCAACTCATGTATGGGAGAAGCTGCAGCCTTCGTTAAAGCTAAATCAGCTTCCGTTCTTGGCGAAACAACCCAATCTGCATATAATGCAGTATCTTGTCTAGCTTCTCCAACTGGGTTGGACTTGACATCAACAACTACAACACTTGCCAATTTATCTGGGGCAACAAGCACATTCACAGCTAAAGATGCTAGCGCGACTCAAATTGAATGTGACTGGGAAACTGCCACTTGTAAACAGCTATAAAAACTAGACTACGTTAAAGTGACTTACGAACGATTTGTTGATTTATCTTCAAATCGTTCGTGTAATTTTCTGAATAGTAGAGTTTAATTAAGTAGTCTTACGTACAGCAATTCTGCTCACCAATGACGCAATTATACTGGTTAGCTGGTAGACAGATATGCTCATAGTATCAATAGTTTGCATCTAGATACCAGAAAATGAATTAGGAAATGTTACAATGCCTACGACAGGACTGCACCTAGGTCTATCGACTCTGTTCATAAGAAAATCTCTCCTAACCGAAGAACAGATGTCGGACGCCATAACTAAGTCTAGGCAAACCAAATTATCTCTTGTATCTACAATTGTTACCGAAAAAATCCTCTCGGCACGAGAAATCGCTGAGTTGTGTTATGAAGAATACGGTACGCCGCTACTCGATCTCGATGAATTTGATATATCAAGTATCCCCGAAGACTTTCTCAATAAAAAACTAATCGAAAAACACAAATGTCTTCCGCTTTTCAAGCGCGGTAACCGTCTTTACATCGGAACCTCAGATCCCACTAATATAGCGGCATTAGAAGACTTTCAATTTAGCGCAGGTCTACATGCTGAAGCCATTCTAGTAGAAGACGATAAACTTACTGTAGCACTCGAAAAAGTACTCGAAGAAGATATCTCGGCACTCGATTTAGATGGTATAGATGAAGATTCTCTTTCAGGCATTGAAATCACCGACACCGACAAACACCAAGAAGAGCAAAGTGATGCTGCCGATGATGCTCCAATTGTCATCTACATCAACAAAATCCTTACTGATGCCATACGTAAAGGCGCATCAGATTTACATTTCGAACCTTACGAGAAGCGATACCGCATTCGCTTTCGTATCGATGGTATCTTACACGAAGTATCCGAGCCGCCAGTCAATCTAGCTGGTCGCATCTCAGCTCGCCTTAAGGTAATGTCTAAGCTTGATATCGCCGAGCGCCGCGTCCCTCAAGATGGTCGAATCAAGATGAAGCTGTCTCGTACAAAGTCTATCGACTTTCGTGTCAGCACCTTGCCCACTATCTGGGGCGAAAAAATCGTAATGCGTATATTGGACTCTTCTTCGGCGCAGCTCGGCATCGAAAAGCTTGGATATGAAGATGATCAAAGAGAACTATACGAAGAAATGCTTGCCAAGCCCCAAGGAATGATCTTAGTCACAGGCCCAACAGGCTCAGGTAAGACTGTATCTCTCTATACCGGTCTAAATATTCTTAATACTCAAGAACGTAACATCTCTACTGCAGAAGATCCGGTAGAAATTAACCTTGAAGGCGTGAACCAAGTTCACATTAATCTCAAGGCAGGTCTTACTTTTGCCTCTGCTCTACGCTCTTTCCTGCGTCAAGACCCTGATGTCGTAATGGTTGGTGAAATACGTGATTTGGAAACCGCTGAAATAGCAATCAAAGCAGCGCAAACCGGGCACTTAGTATTATCAACCCTGCATACCAACTCCGCTGCGGAAACCTTAACCCGTCTAATCAACATGGGGGTGCCCGGATATAACATAGCGAGTTCAGTCAACCTGATTATTGCTCAACGTCTCGCGCGAAGACTGTGTACCGAATGTCGTCAACCAGAAGAGGTCCCTGAACACGAACTACTCAAATTAGGCTTTACCCAGGCCCAAATTGATGACGGATTTACCGTCTTTAAACCTGTTGGCTGCGATCTCTGCTCTGGTGGATATAAGGGCCGAGTGGGTATTTACGAAGTAATGAAGATGTCAGATGAAATTGCCCGTACTATTATGGAAGGAGGCAATTCATTGCAAATTGCCAACCAGGCCAAAGAGCAAGGCATGCGCGATCTACGTGAGTCGGGACTTCGCAAAGTCATCGCTGGGGTGACGAGCATTGCTGAAATCAACCGAGTAACCAGCTTCTAAAGTAAACTGAACAGACTTCAAAAGGATCCCCAATGGCTACCGCATCACTTGCAAAAACAACGACTAAAACAAAAAAGCAAAAGGCAGCCAAGGTTCAACCTAAAGTTGTCACTTTCGAATGGAAGGGAACCAATCGTGACGGTAAAAAAACCAGTGGTGAACTGCGCGGCACATCATCGGCAGAAATTAAAGCCCAATTAAAATCTCAAGGGGTTAACCCGAAGGTTGTTAAGAAGAAAGCTGAACCATTATTTAAACGTGATCCAAAAATTAAAGCAATGGACATAGCCATGATCACCCGCCAAATAGCAACTATGCTGGCGGCTGGTGTTCCCATTGTTACCACCCTTGAAATGCTGGGGCGTGGACATGAAAAACCAAAGATGCGTGAGTTATTAGGTACCATAGTAAGCGATGTCCAAGCCGGTATTCCTTTATCCGACTCTCTAAGACCCCACAAAAAATATTTTGATGATCTCTATGTGGATTTAGTTGGTGCGGGTGAGCATTCTGGCTCGCTAGACGCTGTATTCGATCGTATTGCAACCTATCGAGAAAAAGCTGAGGCACTCAAATCAAAAATTAAAAAAGCGATGTTTTACCCTGCTGCAGTGGTAATCGTAGCCATAGCAGTTACTACTTTATTACTTCTTTTTGTTGTACCTCAGTTTGAAAGCATTTTTGCGGGCTTTGGTGCTGAGTTACCAGCTTTTACACAAATGATCGTGGGATTATCCCGCTGGTTACAATCATCATGGTATTTTTTTGTCATTGGAATTATTGCAACAGTTTGGGCCTTCAGGAGGGCACATCTTAATTCTCAAAACTTCCGTAATAGAATCGATGAACTCGTTCTAAAAATTCCAGTAATAGGAGACATACTCCATAAAGCGGCAATGGCACGCTTTGCAAGAACCTTAGCTACAACTTTTGCTGCTGGGGTGCCACTAATTGATGGGCTCGAATCTGCAGCAGGCGCTTCAGGTAACTATGTCTATCGTAGCGCACTGACTAAAGTTCGTACCGAGGTAATGTCGGGTATGCAGATGAATGTCGCCATGCGGACCACAGGTCTCTTTCCCGATATGCTTATCCAGATGGTTATGATAGGTGAAGAATCTGGTGGACTCGACGAGATGCTTAATAAAGTCGCCAACATTTACGAGATGCAAGTCGATGATGCAGTTGACGCTTTATCAAGCTTAATAGAACCTATGATGATGGTCGTAATAGGTACCCTAGTAGGTGGTTTGATTGTCGGTATGTATCTTCCTATCTTCCAGTTAGGCAACGTTGTCGGCTAACCATCCACTTTTACTTTTTCAATAACAAGAATAAGCATTTTCAATGACTGATTTTATCCAATTAATGGCTCAGTACCCTTTGCTGTTTGCCGCAATTTCCTTTGCCTTTGCCGCGGTCATTGGCAGCTTTTTAAATGTAGTGATTCATCGCCTTCCCGTGATGATGAAAAGAGAATGGCAAGAGGAATGCAACCAATATCTCGACGAATACCACAAGGCTAACGTTACAGAAATTAAAGATAAGCTAGCCCAGCCTATCGATGATTTTCCAGAAAAATACAATCTTATCGTTCCGGGCTCATCTTGCCCTAAGTGTAAAACCGATATAAAACCTTGGCACAACATCCCCATAGTTGGGTGGTTAATGCTAGGAGGTAAGTGCGCTCATTGTAAGACAAATATTTCTGTAAGGTACCCCATCATAGAAGCCTTAACAGGGTTTGCAGTGGCCTACCTCGCTTACCATTTTGGCCCAACTTGGCAATTTGTCTTTGCCACCATTCTGACCTTTGGTCTAGTAGCCTTAACAGGAATAGATCTCGATGAGATGCTGCTGCCGGATCAGGTCACTTTGCCACTCTTATGGATTGGCCTACTTATAAATCTAAATGGCACCTATGTCTCGATTACAGATGCGGTCATTGGCGCTTCTGCAGGCTATATGAGCCTTTGGAGCGTGTTCTGGGGATTCAAAATATTAACCGGCAAGGAAGGTATGGGTTATGGCGACTTTAAGCTATTAGCCGTATTCGGTGCCTGGTTTGGCTGGCAATTACTGCCCCTCATCATCCTGTTATCCTCCATTGTTGGCGCACTAGTTGGCTTGCTGCTCATCGTCAATAAGAAGATCAATTCTGGCAATCCCATACCATTTGGCCCTTATATCGCCTTAGCAGGCTGGATAGCCATGATTTGGGGTGAGAATATAGTAAATTGGTACCTATCTACCTTATAGCCTTTAGCTAAGAAAACATCATGTCGAAATTTGTTGTAGGCCTCACCGGCGGTATAGGAAGCGGCAAGACAACTGTCGCCAACTTGTTTGGCGAATTGGGTATTGATCTTGTTGACGCAGATGTTGTCAGTAGAGAGGTTGTCGCCAAGGGAACGAAAGGGCTAACCGAAATTGCTCATCATTTTGGTCCAAGCGTCCTACTTGAAAATGGTGAGCTCAATCGCGCTGCTTTAAGAGAAAAAATTTTTAACGACCCATCTGCAAGAGAGTGGTTGAATAACCTTCTGCACCCGTTAATTCGGACGGAAATGTTAACACAATTGCAAAATGCGACCTCGGCCTACGCAATTTTAGTTGTCCCCTTGCTATTTGAGAACGGTTTAGATAGGTTAGTCAATTGCACTTTAGTGGTTGATATTTCGCCAGAGTTACAAATAAAGCGGACCACTGAAAGGGATGCTGTCGATGCGCAGCAAGTAAAAAATATAATAGCTAGCCAGGCGAGCAGAGACGAAAAACTATCTAAAGCCGATGATGTTATCGATAATCGAGGTGATATCTCGGCATTAAAAGAAAAAGTCGCTGCATTACATAATAAATACATAAAATTAGCCGCTCAGACTTGATAATCATCATGAATGAATTGATCTATGAACAACCGCTAAACGAGAAGACTCGAAGCTACCTTAGGCTAGAGTACCTCGCTAATCAGGTGCAAAGTAATTTAGATCAAGATCATCAACATCGTTGTTTCTATCCGTTATTTTCTCTTTGTGAACTCACCGAACGTTGTGACTATCGCGGTGAAATTATAAAAGACATCGATAAGCAGCTCATAAACCTCAAAAAATGGCAGCACCTCCCCCACATCGATGAGCAGCAGGTAGAAGGCTATATCGATCAGATGCAAGAGGCGAGAGTTAAGCTAATCCGCTGTGAACGACCCGGTCAAAAACTAAAACAAGACAGATTTCTCTCAGCATTACGCCAGCGATTTGGCATGCCAGGTGCCTGCTGTAATTTCGATCTACCCCAGCTACATTACTGGTTAGCCAAACCCTGGGAAGTACGCCAGCAAGAGTACAAGAACTGGACAGAACATTTCGAATGCCTGTTAACACCAATCAAATTACTACTTGAGCTCACCCGTAAAACAACCGTTTATAACCCTGCAACGGCCACCGCTGGCTTTTATCAAGGGTCGAGCACTCAAGCCCTCTCACTTATCCGAGTGAAGATAGATCCCGCTCAGGGATGCTACCCCACCATCAGTGGCAACCGTAACCGCTACGCCATACATTTCGTCTTATTTGACCAACAAAAACACTCAGACAGATCGATAGACTTTATGTTGGCAACCTGCACCTAAAGTGGTTTACCATAGCCGACTGTTACAAACCGGCCTATGGGAATGTTTATGCCAACCACAGTTAAGTGCCCTACCTGCCAGAAAGAGGTGCTTTGGTCAAAAGAATCTCAATTTAAACCCTTCTGCAGTGAAAGATGTAAGCTGATCGACCTTGGCGACTGGGCATCAGAAAAGCACGCCATCCCAGTAAAACCCGAGTTTGATCCCGAAGCCCTAGATTCATTAGGCTATGAAGAAGCAGACTTTTTTAAGGACCACTAAATGAAACGTGTGCACGTCGCGGTAGGCATAGTATTCGATGAACAAGAGCAGATCTTACTTGCCAAACGCCCAGATCATCTACACCAAGGTGGGAAGTGGGAATTTCCTGGTGGCAAGGTCGAATCTGGTGAGACAACCTCCGAAGCGCTGATAAGAGAGTTAAGGGAGGAAGTTGCAATAAAAGTTACCTCCACAAGCCCCTTAATGGCAATTTCCCACGATTATCCGGATAAACAGGTATATCTTGATATCCATACAGTAAAATCCTTTTCTGGTGAAGCTCAGGGACTTGAAGGCCAAGAAGTTAAATGGGCTAGACTCGACGAGCTCAAAGACTTTGACTTTCCAGAAGCCAATACGCCCATCATAGAAAAGCTCCTCTCTTTATAGCAAAGAATCCGAAAGCCCGAAAATCAGCTCGGGCTTTACACTTCTTTTCTAGCAAATCGCAATCGCTTTCAACGTACCACTTCCTGAAGATGGATTCTCGAATAAGTACGATCGATATGAGATAAACGACTTATACAATGGCTTTAATTAAAATCTCCGTCACTCACCAAATAATCATCAGCCAGACACCATTAAACCTCATTGGCTAGTGTCATACATAATGGTATTGAAAAGCCACGCATCGGGCCAAATAGAATCTCAGTTGCTAGCTTCAGCCCAGACTCCGTCTTGTTACCCATCACGAATGCGAAATATACAGACTTAGTCAGATTTATCATTCGCCGTCTTTTACTTGAGAGCAAATTCAGCCCCTTATCAAGCAATACATATAGGCTTCAAACTAGAAATTCCACCGTGTTTAATTAAGAAATTAAGGCTCTAACATGAGGGCGTAAGACATCCGCTTGTCAAGCGCAGCTTGATGAATTACTGGAGCGCGAAGCAGCTAGGCTGCGAGCTGAGGGCAAGGCACATGGAAATACCGAATGCCATAAACGCAATATGCAGTTTATGGGCAAGCTCAGCGGTGGGCGACCGCCTTGGATGGCGGAAATGCAGTTTAATGATTGGAGCACTTAACTGCCACCCACGAAGTGGCTGTGGGCTGCGTGTGAAGCAACACTTTCACGCGACCTACATGGATGTAGGAAGTGCAATAAATTACTGGGAACAATTTAGACGCCTGTCATGGCCAGCTCCGCTAAAGCTTCGCGCTCATAAGCACATCGCTGTCGCGATATTCGCCCTACTTCACATGGAAATGCACTTCACTACGTTCGGGCTCTTTATATTCCCCATGTTCCAGTAGATATTTCAAAAGCTGTTAAACGAAAAAATCCCCAGCACGTAGTGCTGGGGATTTCTCGTTTATTAGGCGCCTGGAAATGACCTACTCTCACATGGGGAGACCCCACACTACCATCGGCGCGATTGCGTTTCACTTCTGAGTTCGGGATGGGATCAGGTGGGACCACAATGCTATGGTTTCCAGACAAATTTGGAAATTCGGAAAGCTGTACTCTTATCTAAGAGTCAATCTGAGTTCGCACTTCAATCAAGTACTTTGTATTCTTTTGATTACGTAAAACCATTATACGAAACCCTTTTGGGTTGTATGGTTAAGCCTCACGAGTCATTAGTACAGGTTAGCTCAACGCCTCACAACGCTTACACACCCTGCCTATCAACGTCCTAGTCTCGGACGGCTCTTTAGAGACCTTAAAGGTCTAGGGATGACTCATCTTAGGGCTCGCTTCCCGCTTAGATGCTTTCAGCGGTTATCGATTCCGAACGTAGCTACCGGGCAATGCCATTGGCATGACAACCCGAACACCAGCGGTTCGTCCACTCCGGTCCTCTCGTACTAGGAGCAGCTCCCTTCAATCATCCAACGCCCACGGCAGATAGGGACCGAACTGTCTCACGACGTTCTGAACCCAGCTCGCGTACCACTTTAAATGGCGAACAGCCATACCCTTGGGACCGACTTCAGCCCCAGGATGTGATGAGCCGACATCGAGGTGCCAAACACCGCCGTCGATATGAACTCTTGGGCGGTATCAGCCTGTTATCCCCGGAGTACCTTTTATCCGTTGAGCGATGGCCCTTCCATTCAGAACCACCGGATCACTATGACCTGCTTTCGCACCTGCTCGACGTGTATGTCTCGCAGTTAAGCTGGCTTATGCCATTGCACTAACCGTACGATGTCCGACCGTACTTAGCCAACCTTCGTGCTCCTCCGTTACTCTTTGGGAGGAGACCGCCCCAGTCAAACTACCCACCAGGCACTGTCCTCAACCCCGATTCAGGGGCCAGAGTTAGAACATCAACACTACAAGGGTGGTATTTCAAGGATGACTCCACGAGAACTGGCGTTCCCGCTTCAAAGTCTCCCACCTATCCTACACATGTAGGGTCAATGTTCAGTGCCAAGCTATAGTAAAGGTTCACGGGGTCTTTCCGTCTAGCCGCGGGTATACGGCATCTTCACCGCAATTTCAACTTCACTGAGTCTCGGCTGGAGACAGCGTGGCCATCATTACGCCATTCGTGCAGGTCGGAACTTACCCGACAAGGAATTTCGCTACCTTAGGACCGTTATAGTTACGGCCGCCGTTTACCGGGGCTTCGATCATGAGCTTCTCCGAAGATAACCCAATCAATTAACCTTCCGGCACCGGGCAGGCGTCACACCGTATACGTCATCTTGCGATTTTGCACAGTGCTGTGTTTTTGATAAACAGTTGCAGCCACCTGGTATCTGCGACTCCCGTCAGCTTAGAGAGCAAGTCTCATCACCAACAGGAGCGTACCTTCTCCCGAAGTTACGGTACCATTTTGCCTAGTTCCTTCAGCCGAGTTCTCTCAAGCGCCTTGGTATTCTCTACCCGACCACCTGTGTCGGTTTGGGGTACGATTCCTGCTAACCTGAAGCTTAGAAGATTTTCCTGGAAGCATGGCATCAACTACTTCATCACCGTAGTGACTCGTCATCAACTCTCAGTATTAGGTACCCGGATTTGCCTAAGTACCCTACCTACAGCCTTAAACGCGGACAACCAACGCCGCGCTAGCCTAGCCTTCTCCGTCTCTCCATCGCAGTTAGCAGAAGTACGGGAATATTAACCCGTTTCCCATCGACTACGCCTTTCGGCCTCGCCTTAGGGGTCGACTCACCCTGCCCCGATTAACGTTGGACAGGAACCCTTGGTCTTTCGGCGAGGAGGTTTTTCACCCCCTTTATCGTTACTCATGTCAGCATTCGCACTTCTGATACCTCCAGCGTGGGTTACCCCTTCACCTTCAACGGCTTACAGAACGCTCCTCTACCGCACTAGCGCAAGCGCTAGTACCCATAGCTTCGGTGTATTGCTTAGCCCCGTTATATCTTCCGCGCAGGCCGACTCGACTAGTGAGCTATTACGCTTTCTTTAAATGATGGCTGCTTCTAAGCCAACATCCTAGCTGTCTAAGCCTTCCCACATCGTTTCCCACTTAGCAATAACTTTGGGACCTTAGCTGATGGTCTGGGTTGTTTCCCTTTTCACGACGGACGTTAGCACCCGCCGTGTGTCTCCCGAGTAGTACTCATTGGTATTCGGAGTTTGCAAAGGGTTGGTAAGTCGGGATGACCCCCTAGCCTTAACAGTGCTCTACCCCCAATGGTATTCGCTCGAGGCGCTACCTAAATAGCTTTCGAGGAGAACCAGATATCTCCCGGTTTGATTGGCCTTTCACCCCCAGCCACAAGTCATCACCGCATTTTTCAACATACGTGTGTTCGGTCCTCCAGTTGATGTTACTCAACCTTCAACCTGCCCATGGCTAGATCACCGGGTTTCGGGTCTACACCTTGCAACTAAACGCGCAGTTAACACTCGGTTTCCCTACGGCTCCGCTATTCGCTTAACCTCGCTACAAAATGTAAGTCGCTGACCCATTATACAAAAGGTACGCAGTCACGGTCTCAAGAACCGCTCCCACTGCTTGTACGTATACGGTTTCAGGTTCTATTTCACTCCCCTCACAGGGGTTCTTTTCGCCTTTCCCTCACGGTACTGGTTCACTATCGGTCAGTCAGGAGTATTTAGCCTTGGAGGATGGTCCCCCCATATTCGAACAAGATATCACGTGTCCCGTCCTACTCGTTTTCACCTAAAGTTAGTTTTCATGTACGGGGCTATCACCCTGTATCGCTGTGCTTTCCAACACATTCCACTAACACCCTCTAGGCTTAAGGGCTAATCCCCGTTCGCTCGCCGCTACTAGGGGAATCTCGGTTGATTTCTTTTCCTAAGGGTACTTAGATGTTTCAGTTCCCCTCGTTCGCCTCACTAAGCTATGTATTCACTTAGTGATGACACCTTATGGTGCCGGGTTTCCCCATTCGGACATCGTTAGCTCAAATGCTTGTTACTAGCTCGCCAACGCTTTTCGCAAGTTACTACGTCCTTCATCGCCTCTGACTGCCAAGGCATCCACCGTATACGCTTAGTCACTTAACCATACAACCCAAATGAGTTTCATCTGAGTCGCATCGCAACTAACGGTTTCTACTTTCGCCAAAAGAATACTCAAGTCACTTGATTAAAGTGTGTTTTGAGAACTCAATTATTTTTCGCAATAATCTTTCGATTATTACTATCAGCTTTCCAAATTTTTAAAGAACAAGCATCGTCGCTCGGACGTGCCACTCGCTCTAACAAGAACAAGTTATCTGTGTGAACACTCAACAAATATCAGTCAATCGTATAGGTAAGGAGGTGATCCAGCCCCAGGTTCCCCTAGGGCTACCTTGTTACGACTTCACCCCAGTCATGAACCACACCGTGGTAAACGCCCTCCCGAAGGTTAAGCTATCTACTTCTGGTGCAGCCCACTCCCATGGTGTGACGGGCGGTGTGTACAAGGCCCGGGAACGTATTCACCGTGGCATTCTGATCCACGATTACTAGCGATTCCGACTTCATGGAGTCGAGTTGCAGACTCCAATCCGGACTACGACCGGCTTTGTGAGATTAGCTCCACCTCGCGGCTTCGCAACCCTCTGTACCGACCATTGTAGCACGTGTGTAGCCCTACTCGTAAGGGCCATGATGACTTGACGTCGTCCCCACCTTCCTCCGGTTTATCACCGGCAGTCTCCCTAAAGTTCCCGGCATTACCCGCTGGCAAGTAAGGATAAGGGTTGCGCTCGTTGCGGGACTTAACCCAACATTTCACAACACGAGCTGACGACAGCCATGCAGCACCTGTCTCAGAGTTCCCGAAGGCACCAATCCATCTCTGGAAAGTTCTCTGGATGTCAAGAGTAGGTAAGGTTCTTCGCGTTGCATCGAATTAAACCACATGCTCCACCGCTTGTGCGGGCCCCCGTCAATTCATTTGAGTTTTAACCTTGCGGCCGTACTCCCCAGGCGGTCTACTTAATGCGTTAGCTTGAGAACCCAGTGTTCAAGACACCAAATTCCGAGTAGACATCGTTTACGGCGTGGACTACCAGGGTATCTAATCCTGTTTGCTCCCCACGCTTTCGTACCTGAGCGTCAGTCTTTGTCCAGGGGGCCGCCTTCGCCACCGGTATTCCTTCAGATCTCTACGCATTTCACCGCTACACCTGAAATTCTACCCCCCTCTACAAGACTCTAGTTGACCAGTTCGAAATGCAGTTCCCAGGTTAAGCCCGGGGCTTTCACATCTCGCTTAATCAACCGCCTGCGTACGCTTTACGCCCAGTAATTCCGATTAACGCTTGCACCCCTCGTATTACCGCGGCTGCTGGCACGAAGTTAGCCGGTGCTTCTTCTGCGAGTAACGTCACAGCTAACGGGTATTAACCGTTAACCTTTCCTCCTCGCTGAAAGTGCTTTACAACCCGAAGGCCTTCTTCACACACGCGGCATGGCTGCATCAGGCTTGCGCCCATTGTGCAATATTCCCCACTGCTGCCTCCCGTAGGAGTCTGGGCCGTGTCTCAGTCCCAGTGTGGCTGATCATCCTCTCAGAACAGCTAGGGATCGTCGCCTAGGTGAGCCATTACCTCACCTACTAGCTAATCCCACCTAGGTACATCCAATCGCAGAAGGTCCGAAGATCCCCTCTTTTCCCCCGTAGGGCGTATGCGGTATTAGCAGTCGTTTCCAACTGTTATCCCCCTCGACTGGGCAGTTCCCTAGGCATTACTCACCCGTCCGCCGCTCGTCAGCAAAGTAGCAAGCTACTTTCTGTTACCGCTCGACTTGCATGTGTTAGGCCTGCCGCCAGCGTTCAATCTGAGCCATGATCAAACTCTTCAATTAAAAGTTTTTTTGCTCCACTCTTTATTCAAAAGGAAGCGACTCAATGAATTCTGATTCACATAAATGACTCGGAAGAATCATCTACATGTTTGTACATATTGCTATGAACACTCACTATCTCTAGCAAAACTAGATTTAGTAAATCATGCATTGAGATTTAAATCGTTTTCGATTAACTCAATACCTGTGAGTGCCCACACAGATTTCTTGTTTTATCTTGTTAAAGAACGTTTGCCTCATACTGGAGTCCAGCGGGCTAGGGCTGCGTATTCTACGCTTCTCCCTGTCGGCGTCAAGCGCTTTTTTCAAAAGATTTTTAAGTGGTTAATTACTGTGCTTTCGCGCTGTAACTACCGGCTTAAAAACTCGAACCGCTTATCACCTTGACTCGACATTCGTTACCTACTCACTTGGTAAGTAGCGCCGTTTGCCGTGTCAGTGGGAGCGCATTATAGGGAGCCAAATCTTTTGCGCAAGGGCTTTTTTCAATAAAAATGAACTTATTTTTTATACCTGATATAAGCACACCCTTTACACAAATTACGCACAAAGTTATCCACAAAAGTGACAATTGAAACACTGGCACAGGCTGGTCACCGCTTACTTTCAAACATAGCAAACTGGCTAACGAGAGAGACTTGAGCGCTGACGGCCTATGCGCTTTATCTAAAAAGAAGGAAGTGACAATTGCCTTTACGGCCAGAATAAATATCTACCCATCACTGCTCCGGTAAAAATTAGGGAAAAGAAAAGATCGTGTTAGGCGATCGAAATATTTTTTTGAAGGAATTCTAATACCAGGCATGTTATAGAATGAAGAATTAAGGTATCCACTAAGCGTTTGACGAACTACTTACCATGGACGTTCAAAAGCGAAAATGAATGTAAATTAACTCAAAAACAGAAAAACATCTTTGCTCTATGAGACATTAGGCTATCAGGGTCAACTTGGCTAAGCAGGGAATAGCATGTATGGACCTGAATGCTTATGGTGATCCTAGGAAAAACATCTCAAGCCAATCGAGTAACCAATAAGGTTCAACTCTATAGTTGAAGGGTTAAATCATCTGATGCATGCAAAAGCTTGCATGCATGAATGGTGGCAATATCGCCCTTTAGATAAGCATACATAAGGGCTCATTTACCCTGGCACTTATCATCAGACATTGTCACGGCTCAACTAAATAAAGGACGTTTTGGATCTTTAGCGCCTATCGTGGACAGCTTCGAGCTAAGCTCTCTAAATCCTCCATTGTCTGCACCAAATTACATTTGATCGACGCAAGTTCTTCACTCCTATGCCGCTATGATTTGTGGAGATGTCGATTTAGCAGTATCCATTTATCGATCTATCACATGAGGCGTAAGAGACCCTCTTATTTAGCTCATCTTGATGGTTGGTTCTTGAAGGTGCCTGAAGCTAAGCTGCAAGCTGAGAAGCAAGAGAGCCCTGAACAGCTGAAGTGTCGATATTGCAGAATGCATTATCAACCTCAGCATGGGATTGTATCTCACTGCGTGAGGACGATTTACCTCCCCCATGTTCGAGTGAGATTCCTCGTTATTAGACGCCTGAAAATAATCTGCTCGGTTCGTGAAGCGAATACGTGGGGGTGAAAGTAGGGCTCTTTGAATAAGCATTATTTAGCCTGACTTGAACACGGAGAAGCTATGCTTCGCGGCCGATGACAAGGCACATGGATGTAGCGAATGTCATAAGCTCAGGATACGGTTTATCACCACGCCCGGCGGTGGGGCGACATCGGGGTAAGTTTTTTCTCAGAGTGTAGAAAGCAAAAAGCCCTAGCGTTTTAGGCTAGGGCTTTTTGCTATATTAGGCGTCTGGAAATGACCTACTCTCACATGGGGAGACCCCACACTACCATCGGCGCGATTGCGTTTCACTTCTGAGTTCGGGATGGGATCAGGTGGGACCACAATGCTATGGTTTCCAGACAAATTTAGTGGTGCTGATACCCAGAATCGAACTGGGGACCTCATCCTTACCAAGGATGCGCTCTACCGACTGAGCCATATCAGCACAAAACTGTTAAATAACTATGCGTCTTACTCTAAATGCGCTTGGTTATTTTGCTATACCTTAAAGGTTAAGCGAAATTAGTGTCTGGAAATGACCTACTCTCACATGGGGAGACCCCACACTACCATCGGCGCGATTGCGTTTCACTTCTGAGTTCGGGATGGGATCAGGTGGGACCACAATGCTATGGTTTCCAGACAAAATTGGAAATTTAGAAAGCTGTTTGAGTTCGCACTTCAATCAAGTACTTTGTATTCTTTTGATTACGTAAAACCATTACTTACTTTGCAGTAAAACCCTTTTGGGTTGTATGGTTAAGCCTCACGAGTCATTAGTACAGGTTAGCTCAACGCCTCACAACGCTTACACACCCTGCCTATCAACGTCCTAGTCTCGGACGGCTCTTTAGAGACCTTAAAGGTCTAGGGATGACTCATCTTAGGGCTCGCTTCCCGCTTAGATGCTTTCAGCGGTTATCGATTCCGAACGTAGCTACCGGGCAATGCCATTGGCATGACAACCCGAACACCAGCGGTTCGTCCACTCCGGTCCTCTCGTACTAGGAGCAGCTCCCTTCAATCATCCAACGCCCACGGCAGATAGGGACCGAACTGTCTCACGACGTTCTGAACCCAGCTCGCGTACCACTTTAAATGGCGAACAGCCATACCCTTGGGACCGACTTCAGCCCCAGGATGTGATGAGCCGACATCGAGGTGCCAAACACCGCCGTCGATATGAACTCTTGGGCGGTATCAGCCTGTTATCCCCGGAGTACCTTTTATCCGTTGAGCGATGGCCCTTCCATTCAGAACCACCGGATCACTATGACCTGCTTTCGCACCTGCTCGACGTGTATGTCTCGCAGTTAAGCTGGCTTATGCCATTGCACTAACCGTACGATGTCCGACCGTACTTAGCCAACCTTCGTGCTCCTCCGTTACTCTTTGGGAGGAGACCGCCCCAGTCAAACTACCCACCAGGCACTGTCCTCAACCCCGATTCAGGGGCCAGAGTTAGAACATCAACACTACAAGGGTGGTATTTCAAGGATGACTCCACGAGAACTGGCGTTCCCGCTTCAAAGTCTCCCACCTATCCTACACATGTAGGGTCAATGTTCAGTGCCAAGCTATAGTAAAGGTTCACGGGGTCTTTCCGTCTAGCCGCGGGTATACGGCATCTTCACCGCAATTTCAACTTCACTGAGTCTCGGCTGGAGACAGCGTGGCCATCATTACGCCATTCGTGCAGGTCGGAACTTACCCGACAAGGAATTTCGCTACCTTAGGACCGTTATAGTTACGGCCGCCGTTTACCGGGGCTTCGATCATGAGCTTCTCCGAAGATAACCCAATCAATTAACCTTCCGGCACCGGGCAGGCGTCACACCGTATACGTCATCTTGCGATTTTGCACAGTGCTGTGTTTTTGATAAACAGTTGCAGCCACCTGGTATCTGCGACTCCCGTCAGCTTAGAGAGCAAGTCTCATCACCAACAGGAGCGTACCTTCTCCCGAAGTTACGGTACCATTTTGCCTAGTTCCTTCAGCCGAGTTCTCTCAAGCGCCTTGGTATTCTCTACCCGACCACCTGTGTCGGTTTGGGGTACGATTCCTGCTAACCTGAAGCTTAGAAGATTTTCCTGGAAGCATGGCATCAACTACTTCATCACCGTAGTGACTCGTCATCAACTCTCAGTATTAGGTACCCGGATTTGCCTAAGTACCCTACCTACAGCCTTAAACGCGGACAACCAACGCCGCGCTAGCCTAGCCTTCTCCGTCTCTCCATCGCAGTTAGCAGAAGTACGGGAATATTAACCCGTTTCCCATCGACTACGCCTTTCGGCCTCGCCTTAGGGGTCGACTCACCCTGCCCCGATTAACGTTGGACAGGAACCCTTGGTCTTTCGGCGAGGAGGTTTTTCACCCCCTTTATCGTTACTCATGTCAGCATTCGCACTTCTGATACCTCCAGCGTGGGTTACCCCTTCACCTTCAACGGCTTACAGAACGCTCCTCTACCGCACTAGCGCAAGCGCTAGTACCCATAGCTTCGGTGTATTGCTTAGCCCCGTTATATCTTCCGCGCAGGCCGACTCGACTAGTGAGCTATTACGCTTTCTTTAAATGATGGCTGCTTCTAAGCCAACATCCTAGCTGTCTAAGCCTTCCCACATCGTTTCCCACTTAGCAATAACTTTGGGACCTTAGCTGATGGTCTGGGTTGTTTCCCTTTTCACGACGGACGTTAGCACCCGCCGTGTGTCTCCCGAGTAGTACTCATTGGTATTCGGAGTTTGCAAAGGGTTGGTAAGTCGGGATGACCCCCTAGCCTTAACAGTGCTCTACCCCCAATGGTATTCGCTCGAGGCGCTACCTAAATAGCTTTCGAGGAGAACCAGATATCTCCCGGTTTGATTGGCCTTTCACCCCCAGCCACAAGTCATCACCGCATTTTTCAACATACGTGTGTTCGGTCCTCCAGTTGATGTTACTCAACCTTCAACCTGCCCATGGCTAGATCACCGGGTTTCGGGTCTACACCTTGCAACTAAACGCGCAGTTAACACTCGGTTTCCCTACGGCTCCGCTATTCGCTTAACCTCGCTACAAAATGTAAGTCGCTGACCCATTATACAAAAGGTACGCAGTCACGGTCTCAAGAACCGCTCCCACTGCTTGTACGTATACGGTTTCAGGTTCTATTTCACTCCCCTCACAGGGGTTCTTTTCGCCTTTCCCTCACGGTACTGGTTCACTATCGGTCAGTCAGGAGTATTTAGCCTTGGAGGATGGTCCCCCCATATTCGAACAAGATATCACGTGTCCCGTCCTACTCGTTTTCACCTAAAGTTAGTTTTCATGTACGGGGCTATCACCCTGTATCGCTGTGCTTTCCAACACATTCCACTAACACCCTCTAGGCTTAAGGGCTAATCCCCGTTCGCTCGCCGCTACTAGGGGAATCTCGGTTGATTTCTTTTCCTAAGGGTACTTAGATGTTTCAGTTCCCCTCGTTCGCCTCACTAAGCTATGTATTCACTTAGTGATGACACCTTATGGTGCCGGGTTTCCCCATTCGGACATCGTTAGCTCAAATGCTTGTTACTAGCTCGCCAACGCTTTTCGCAAGTTACTACGTCCTTCATCGCCTCTGACTGCCAAGGCATCCACCGTATACGCTTAGTCACTTAACCATACAACCCAAATGAGTTTCATCTGAGTCGCATCGCAACTAACGGTTTCTACTTTCGCCAAAAGAATACTCAAGTCACTTGATTAAAGTGTGTTTTGAGAACTCAATTATTTTTCGCAATAACCTTTCGGTTATTACTATCAGCTTTCCAAATTTTTAAAGAGCGGGCTTAAAAAAGCCAAAGATAAATTCTGCATTTATCTTTGGCATCTCTAACCATAACTGCATGCTCTTTTTAAGAGCAAATGGTGGAGCTATGCGGGATCGAACCGCAGACCTCCTGCGTGCAAGGCAGGCGCTCTCCCAGCTGAGCTATAGCCCCATTACATGCAGCGAGAATAATACGTTTACCGAATCTTTCCAGTTGAAAAGATTGGTGGGTCAGAGTGGACTTGAACCACCGACCTCACCCTTATCAGGGGTGCGCTCTAACCAGCTGAGCTACAGACCCAACGTCATTCTCTATCTTCTATCAAGTAATCTGTGTGAACACTCAACAAATATCAATCAATCGTATAGGTAAGGAGGTGATCCAGCCCCAGGTTCCCCTAGGGCTACCTTGTTACGACTTCACCCCAGTCATGAACCACACCGTGGTAAACGCCCTCCCGAAGGTTAAGCTATCTACTTCTGGTGCAGCCCACTCCCATGGTGTGACGGGCGGTGTGTACAAGGCCCGGGAACGTATTCACCGTGGCATTCTGATCCACGATTACTAGCGATTCCGACTTCATGGAGTCGAGTTGCAGACTCCAATCCGGACTACGACCGGCTTTGTGAGATTAGCTCCACCTCGCGGCTTCGCAACCCTCTGTACCGACCATTGTAGCACGTGTGTAGCCCTACTCGTAAGGGCCATGATGACTTGACGTCGTCCCCACCTTCCTCCGGTTTATCACCGGCAGTCTCCCTAAAGTTCCCGGCATTACCCGCTGGCAAGTAAGGATAAGGGTTGCGCTCGTTGCGGGACTTAACCCAACATTTCACAACACGAGCTGACGACAGCCATGCAGCACCTGTCTCAGAGTTCCCGAAGGCACCAATCCATCTCTGGAAAGTTCTCTGGATGTCAAGAGTAGGTAAGGTTCTTCGCGTTGCATCGAATTAAACCACATGCTCCACCGCTTGTGCGGGCCCCCGTCAATTCATTTGAGTTTTAACCTTGCGGCCGTACTCCCCAGGCGGTCTACTTAATGCGTTAGCTTGAGAACCCAGTGTTCAAGACACCAAATTCCGAGTAGACATCGTTTACGGCGTGGACTACCAGGGTATCTAATCCTGTTTGCTCCCCACGCTTTCGTACCTGAGCGTCAGTCTTTGTCCAGGGGGCCGCCTTCGCCACCGGTATTCCTTCAGATCTCTACGCATTTCACCGCTACACCTGAAATTCTACCCCCCTCTACAAGACTCTAGTTGACCAGTTCGAAATGCAGTTCCCAGGTTAAGCCCGGGGCTTTCACATCTCGCTTAATCAACCGCCTGCGTACGCTTTACGCCCAGTAATTCCGATTAACGCTTGCACCCCTCGTATTACCGCGGCTGCTGGCACGAAGTTAGCCGGTGCTTCTTCTGCGAGTAACGTCACAGCTAACGGGTATTAACCGTTAACCTTTCCTCCTCGCTGAAAGTGCTTTACAACCCGAAGGCCTTCTTCACACACGCGGCATGGCTGCATCAGGCTTGCGCCCATTGTGCAATATTCCCCACTGCTGCCTCCCGTAGGAGTCTGGGCCGTGTCTCAGTCCCAGTGTGGCTGATCATCCTCTCAGAACAGCTAGGGATCGTCGCCTAGGTGAGCCATTACCTCACCTACTAGCTAATCCCACCTAGGTACATCCAATCGCAGAAGGTCCGAAGATCCCCTCTTTTCCCCCGTAGGGCGTATGCGGTATTAGCAGTCGTTTCCAACTGTTATCCCCCTCGACTGGGCAGTTCCCTAGGCATTACTCACCCGTCCGCCGCTCGTCAGCAAAGAAAGCAAGCTTTCCTCCTGTTACCGCTCGACTTGCATGTGTTAGGCCTGCCGCCAGCGTTCAATCTGAGCCATGATCAAACTCTTCAATTAAAAGTTTTTTGCTCCACTCTTTATTCAAAAGGAAGCGACTCAATGAATTCTGATTCACATAAATGACTCGGAAGAATCATCTACATGTTTGTACATATTGCTATGAACACTCATCGTTGCATTGAGATTTAAATCGTTTTCGATTAACTCAATACCTGTGAGTGTCCACACAGATTACTTGATAAATTGTTAAAGAGCGTTAGCACACCCCGGTGATTCCCGAGTGGCTAGGGCTGCGTATTCTACGCAATCCCTTGTTCGCGTCAAGCAGTTTTTGCAAACTTTTTGAGGCTTCACTTTTCAGTGACTGACCACCTTATCGCCTTGGCTACCAAGTGTTTCGACGCTGCGTTGTCTGCTTTGCCGTGTCAGTGGATGCGCATTATAGGCAGTTCTGATTTGGGCGCAAGTGGTTTTTTAAGAAAAATCAGACTTTTTTCAATCTTTTTAGATAGTCACATCATACGCACTATTTACCCCCAAAGTTATCCACAAATATTGGCATTTAGGCCAATTTTATACCTGCTGGTCATGGAACCTCGAGGATCAAAAAAGCCATCCTAAGGATGGCTTTTTATTATGCTTGGCTAAATCAGTCCACTTACTAAGATATAGTTTAGCTAATGCTGTTGCTTAACTAATGTTTTTGCTTAACTAAGTCTTAGCTCAACTTGGTCTTAACTCAACTTGCCGTGGCACTGCTTATACTTACGTCCCGAACCACAAGGGCAAGGATCGTTACGGCCAACCTTCTCCCCCTCACGCACCACTGGCTGAGTAGCGGCCAAGGCTTGCGCCTCTTCGGCACCTACGAGGGCTTCGGCTTCGGCGTGCTGATAATCGCGGCGCACCTTAGCTTCTTCCTGGCGACGACGCTCTTCCATCTCTTCAACGTCAGACTGCGCCTGAACCTGTACCTTAGAGAGAATGCTGATCACGTCATGCTTTAAAGATTCCAACATTTGCTGGAACAACTCGAAGGACTCACGCTTGTACTCTTGCTTAGGATTCTTCTGCGCATAGCCACGAAGGTGGATACCTTGACGCAGATGATCCATCGCCGCCAGATGCTCCTTCCACAGGCCATCCAGGGTCTGCAGCATCACGGCCTTCTCGAATTGACGTAGTACCTGGGCACCTACCATCTCTTCTTTAGCCTTATAAGCCTTCACCCAAATCTCGACGATACGCTCACGCAGCGTCTCTTCGTGCAGGTCATCTTCCTTATCCAACCACTCCTGAACAGGCATTCTTAACGCGTACTCTTGCTCGAGACGCGTCTCTAGGCCGGCAATGTCCCACAGCTCTTCAACCGATTGTGGTGGAATGTACTGGTCGATAAGACCATTAACCACATCGGCCTGGATGTTCACGATAGTGTCTTGAATGCTCTCGGCATCCATCAACTCGTTACGCTGAGCATATACTACCTGACGTTGGTCGTTGGCCACGTCATCGAACTCAAGCAGTTGCTTACGAATATCGAAGTTACGTGCCTCAACCTTACGCTGGGCGTTTTCAATCGCGCGGGATACCCATGGATGCTCGATCGCTTCACCTTTCTCCATGCCAAGCTTCTTCATCATAGATGAGACACGCTCAGAGGCGAAGATACGCATCAGGCTGTCTTCCATCGACAGATAGAAGCGTGATGAACCTGCATCACCCTGACGACCCGAACGGCCACGTAGCTGGTTATCGATACGACGTGATTCATGACGCTCGGTACCGAGAATATGTAGACCGCCTGCGGCAACCACTTCGTCGTGGCGCACCTGCCAATCGGCCTTGATCTTGGCTTTCTGCTCGGCAGTTGGGTTCTCGAGGGTATCGATCTCCATGTTCCAGTTACCGCCTAACACGATATCGGTACCACGACCCGCCATGTTGGTTGCGATGGTCACCGCGCCACTGCGACCCGCTTGGGCAACGATCTCGGCTTCACGCTCGTGGAACTTAGCGTTAAGTACTTCGTGAGGGATCTTCGCCTTCTTGAGCATGCTATGGAGCAGCTCAGATTGTTCGATAGAGACAGTACCCACCAGTACTGGCTGGCCACGGTCACGACAATCTATGATGTCTTTGATGATGGCATCGTATTTCTCTTCCGCCGTCAGGTAGACCAGATCCGCATGGTCCTTACGCACCATAGGGCGGTTGGTCGGGATAACTACAGTATCCAGGCCATAGATGTGTTGGAATTCGAACGCTTCGGTATCGGCAGTACCTGTCATACCGGCCAGTTTTTCATACTGACGGAAGAAGTTCTGGAAGGTGATAGACGCCAGCGTCTGGTTTTCATTTTGAATATGCACCCCTTCTTTGGCTTCTACCGCCTGGTGCAGACCTTCCGACCAGCGACGACCCGGCATGGTACGACCCGTGTGCTCATCGACGATGATCACTTCGTTATCTTGTACTATGTAGTCGACATCTTTTTCAAACAGGGTATGGGCGCGTAGCGCCGCGTTGACATGGTGTAACAGCGAGATATTGGCAGCAGAGTAGAGCGAATCGCCTTCGGCCAACATGCCACGTTCTGTCAGCAGGACTTCTACCTTCTCTTGACCACGCTCAGTCATGTGGACCTGCTTGGCCTTCTCATCGATAGAGTAATCGCCATCGCCGATCTCTTCCTCGGTATCTTCTTTGTCCTGACGGATAAGGTGAGGGATCAGGGTGTTGATCTTGATATAAAGCTCAGAGCTGTCTTCTGCGGCGCCCGAGATGATCAGTGGCGTACGCGCCTCATCAATCAGAATCGAGTCGACCTCATCGATCAGTGCATAATGCAGTGGACGCTGCACGCGCTCGTTAGGCGAGAATGCCATGTTGTCGCGCAGGTAATCGAAACCAAATTCGTTGTTGGTACCATAGGTAATGTCAGACGCGTAGGCCATCTTCTTCTCGGCCTGACCCATACCGGCGATGTTCACGCCGACTGTCATACCCAGGAATTCAAATAGAGGGCGGTTGTTTTCCGCGTCGCGACGGGCAAGGTAGTCGTTCACTGTGATCACGTGAACCCCTTTGCCGGTCAAGGCATTCAAATAGGCAGGGAGAGTTGCGGTCAGCGTCTTACCTTCACCGGTACGCATCTCGGCGATACGGTTACTGTCCAGTACCATACCACCCAGTAGCTGCACGTCGAAGTGACGCATCTCAAACACACGCTTAGAGGCTTCGCGCACTACGGCAAAGGCTTCCGGCATGACGTCGTCCAGCGTCTGGCCCGATTCCAATCGCTGCTTAAACTCGGCCGTCTTGGCTTTGAGTTCCTCGTCGGAAAACTTCTCAAAATCCGCTTCGAGGGCATTAATCTTTGTGACAATCTTACCGAGAGTTTTTAGGGTGCGATCGTTACGACTACCAAATATTTTTGTCAGTAATTTACCAAACATCTGAACCACTTTTATGTTGTTGGCTAAGTCCCTGTCGAGTCTAAAAGCCTATTTTAGTTTAACCTGCCTTGCGGTAGACATACTTCTTAGGATCTATCTGCTGTCCACCACGCAACACTTCATAATGCACATGGGGACCGGTCGAACGACCCGTACTCCCCATTTTGGCAATACTTTCGCCTTTTGCGACCACATCACCTACAGCTACTGACAAAGACTTATTGTGTCCATAGCGAGTTCGCAGACCATTGCCATGATCTATCTCAACCAACTCACCATAACCAAACATATTGCCTGCCCATGTTACGACGCCGCCCGCGGTGGCGACAACATCGGCTCCCTCTTTGCCAGCAAAGTCTATGCCTTTATGCATGGTTCTGCGGCCGTTAAAGGGATCATTGCGTAAACCGTAGGGCGAAGACAACCAACCTTTCTGGATGGGACGCCCTGAGATATAACGTTCTTCATCTATATGGAGATTAGATGTCACCGTTTCAAGTAGTGATAATTGAACATTATTGTTATCTATTCGTGACACTAGCCTATCCATGTCCTGGATAAGCTGATCGAGTTCGATGTTGCTGCCCAGTTCGCTCAGGCCGCCAACACCGACTTCAGAAGAGAAATCGAATTGATCTTCGAGTTTGTAATCTTTTGCAACTTGCTGGCCCAGGGCCTCGAGACGTGCAAGCTTGGCCTGCATCTTAGCCACGTGGGTAACCAAGATCGCCAATTGCGATTCGGTCGCGCCTTTAAGTTCGATAAGCTCGTTTTTCTGCTCTTCACGAGCAACACGTTCGTTATCGACGCTGGCCTGCTGTTGCTGAATTTGTTTGGCGTTATGCTGATATAAGCCAGTGCCTGCGGCAATAAGCAAAACCGGTAATAATAGCCAACGCTTACCCGGCTGCCAGCGCGTCGCACCATTCCGACCTTGAATAAAAACTGTTACACTCATAGCCTCATTAAGCCATTTTATTATGTTATGAAAAAGCCCCCGCAGGACCTCAGTCAATTACTGCTTCAGCAGGGTCAATTGCCCTCTATCGCCGAAAAAGCAGAACTACTGCTTCACCTGGATCACTATGTTAAACAGGTGATCACCGGTCCTGTCTCGGAACAACTAAAAGTCGCCAACTTCCGTCAAGGTGTGCTCGTTATCGAAACCAGTACCGCCGCATGGGCTGCGAGAATAAACTTCCAAAAACCCAAACTTTTACAGCAGTTACAAGCCGAAACGCTCCCCATGCTGTCCGCTATCGAGGTTAAAGTCAACCCAAGCCTGAAAATGTATGAGACAAAATCAAAGCAGGCTCACAACCAGATAAGCGAAACCGCTGCGGCGCATATCGACGCCTTGGCCGAGCATATAGAAGGTTCCCTAGGCCAAAAACTAAAACGGCTGGCTGCTTTAGCCAGCCGTTCAAGGCAATCCAAATAAGCGTTACGCCAATACCGCACCGGCTGGCACGGCGAAACTGACTGGTACCTCTTCTTCTTTCTCGAAGCTTACCAATTCCCAAGCATCTTGCTCGGCTAACAGGGCGCGAACCAGCTGATTATTCAGCGCGTGGCCTGTCTTGAACGCACGGAATTCACCGACGATAGCGTGACCGGCGACATAGAGATCACCGAACGCATCGAGAATTTTGTGCTTAACAAACTCGTCCTCATAACGCAGACCATCGGGGTTGAGGACGCGATATTCATCAAGCACAACGGCATTTTCCATGCTGCCACCTAATGCTAGGTTATTGGCACGCAGATATTCGATGTCGCGCATAAACCCAAAGGTTCTGGCGCGGCTGATATCGCGAACGAAGGCAGAAGAGGAAAAATCCATCACCATATGCTGCTGACTTCTGGCGATCTCAGGGTGATTGAAATCGATCGCGAAATCGACTCTGAACCCTTTGAATGGACGCAATTCGGCCCACTTATCACCATCTTCAACACGCACCGGGCGCTTGATTCTTAGATATTTCTTTGCTGCGCTTTGCTCCTGAATGCCGACAGATTGCAACAGGAAGACCCATGGGCTGGCGCTGCCATCCATAATGGGGATCTCAGGGGCATCGACTTCGATTGTCGCGTTGTCTATGCCTAAACCTGCCAGGGCGGCAAACAGATGCTCAATCGTTGAGATACGAACACCTTCGTCATTCACAAGCGCCGTACACATGGTCGTCTCACGCACTTGATCCGCCTTGGCGGCAATGGCCACGCTTGGCGTCAAGTCGGTACGAACCAACACGATCCCTGTATTAACTGGCGCGGGTTTGATCGTCAAAGTCACCTTGTTACCGGAATGCAATCCGACACCGGTGGTCTTAACCATTTCTTTAACAGTTCTTTGAAAAATCATTTAGTTACCCGTTTTATCACAACCAAAAAGCGTTTATTTCTGCACAGCAAAGCGGCGCACAAAGGCGCAGCAGGTCGGACATGCTAGCATATCTTTGCCAATTCACCAAAATTTACCGACGAAAATCGTCGTACCACATTCAGGTATATGGCGCCGACTAGCACGCTCCGTCCTGAAACTAGTCAGCTTGCTTACGCAAAAATGCCGGTATATCTAAGTAATCAAGGTCACTCTTAGGCGCGGCGGCCGCGGCTGGTTGTGCTACCTGCACAACATTACCCGCCCCCATTGCCTGTGGGACAGCTTCTTCCACTGGAAGTTCAATTTTGACCTCAGGTGCTGGCATTGGCTCTGGACGCGGCGCAGGTTTAGAAACCAGTTGAATATCAGGCTTCTTCTCGGCGCCGATACCGGTTGCCACTACGGTTACACGCAGCTCGTCGCTCATCTCTGGATCGATAACCGCACCCACAACCACAGTCGCGTTATCTGATGCATAAGCCTTAACATGGTTACCCACTGTCTCGAACTCTTCGATGCTCATGTCCATACCGGCGGTGATGTTCACCAATACACCACGGGCACCCGCCAGATCGATATCTTCCAGCAGCGGGCTGGCCACGGCAGCTTCGGCCGCTTCTTCGGCGCGATCTTCACCGCTGGCGACGCCTGTACCCATCATGGCATTACCCATCTCAGACATCACAGTCTTAACGTCGGCGAAGTCGACGTTAATCAGACCCGGACGGGTGATCAGCTCGGCAATACCTTGTACTGCGCCGAGCAGCACGTTGTTGGCTGCTGCGAAGGCGTCGAGCAATGAGGTGCCACGGCCTAAAACCTTGAGCAGCTTCTCGTTAGGAATAGTGATCAGCGAGTCCACATGCTTGGCCAGCATCTCGATACCCTGGTCGGCATAAGCCATACGCTTCTTGCCTTCGAATGGGAACGGCTTGGTCACCACGGCAACGGTCAGGATCCCCTCTTCACGGGCGATCTCGGCCACGACAGGTGCGGCACCTGTACCCGTACCACCACCCATACCGGCGGCGATAAAGATCATGTCCGAGCCCTTGATCGCGCTGCGGATGTTCTCCCTGTCTTCTTCGGCCGCCAGGCGGCCGATCTCTGGGTTGGCGCCTGCGCCAAGCCCCTTGGTGACATCGCGACCCAACTGAATGGTCGTGCCCGCCGCCGACTTACGTAGCGCCTGGGCATCGGTATTGGTTGCAACGAACTCAACACCCTCGATATTGTGTTTCACCATATGCTCGACGGCGTTACCACCACCGCCACCGACGCCGATGACCTTGATCACCGCCTCATCGGAATGACTATCCATGATCTCAAACATGGTCTTTTCTCCGTTTTAGTCTGCGTTATTAACCTTAAAACTCACCCTTAAACCAGCTCTGGACCCGATTCCAAAGACTGGTCACCCCTTGGCGCTCGGGGCGCTCGAACTGTCTCTCGAGCACACGTCTTGCACCATAATGTAACAACCCAACACCCGTGGAGTAGATGGGCTGGTTCACATATTCAAATAATCCTTTCACCGGCAACGGCTCGGCTACCCTAACCGGCATGCCGAAGGTCGCCTCGGCGACATCTACCGCGCCTTCAATCGATGCGGTACCGCCCGTGAGTACGATACCTGCGGCAACCTGATCTTCCAGGCCGCAGTCGCGCAGCTCTTTACGCACCAGCTCGAACAGCTCCTGATACCTAGGCTCAACCACCTCGGCAAGTGTATGGCGCGACATGGTGCGCGACGGACGTCCGCCGACCGATGGCACCTCTATGCTGTCTTCGCGGCTCACCATGGCGCTTCTGGCGCTGGCGTACTGCACTTTAATCTGCTCCGCATGTGACAGCGGCGTACGGAAAATCTTGGCAATATCGCTGGTCACCTGGTTACCGGCCACAGGCACCACGGCGCAGTGACGCAGGGCGCCATTGGTGTAGATGGTGATATCTGTGGTGCCGCCGCCCATATCCACCAGGCAGACGCCTAGGTCTTTCTCATCGTCGGTGAGCACGGCATCAGCCGAGGCGATGGCCGAGAACACCAGGTCATCTACCTTCAGGCCGCAACGCTCGACACTCTTGGTAATATTCTTGGCCATGTCGTTGGCGCAGGTAACGATATGCACCTTAGCTTCCATACGCATACCCGACATGCCGATTGGGCTGCGGATACCATCTTGTACGTCGATGGCATACTCTTGCGGCAAGACGTGCAGAATACGACGCTCGGTCGGGATCTTCACCGAACGCGCGGTGTGGATGACGTTGTCTACGTCTTCCTGGGTCACCTCTTCGTCGTTAATCGACACCATGCCATTTTCGTTCTGACACTGGATATGCTTACCCGAGATGCCTAGGTATACCGAGGCTACCTGACAATCGGCCATCAACTCGGCCTGATCCAGCGCGCGTTGCACACTACGCACGATAGAGTCGAGATCGTTTACCCCGCCCTTATCCATGCCGCGGGAGGGGTGACTGCCGAGACCGACCACACTGATCTCACCATCGGGTAATACCTCACCGATGATCACAGCAACTTTGGACGTTCCTATGTCTAATCCAACGATCAGATTTCTATCTTGATTCTTGGTCATTAATTAACGGCTCTCATCTTGTGCTTCATCCCAACCTACGGCCAATCCGGTATCGTAGCGCAAATCGACTCGGGCAACGGGCTTATCCTGTTTCACCAATGTGGGATACACATGGATAAAGCGCTGCACCCTTGCCATCTTATCTTCCCTTCCCAGCTTCAACTCTATGCCGTTGGCCAGCACGGCTAACCAGGCATGTCTGGGGCTTAACTCTAAACGGGCCAAATCGAACCCGTTGATCTTCAATAATTCACTGACCTGGCGATAGTTAGTCAACACAGACTTCGCCTGATCTTCCGGGCCGACCAGATTAGGCAGCGGGCCTATGCCCTCACGACGGGGCGCCTTAAACACCTGCCCCTGGTCGTTGAGCCAATCTGTCTCGTTCCAGTGGGCGACTGGCGTCTGCTCCACCAGATACACCTTTAACTTTGCCGGCCACTCGCGCCTCACAGAGGCGTGGTAGACCCAGGGCAGATTTTCCAGCGCCTGCTGTACCTGATTCACATCCGCCGAAAAGAAGCTTCTCTGCATCAGATCCTGCAGCGCACTGCGTATCTCGGCGTCACTGGTAAACTGCCTGTCACCCTTGATCGCCACCGCCTCAATCGGCAGGGCATCGGCGTCGTTTAGTACCAGGTGAAGCTTCCAGCCTCCCATAGATAAACCACAGATCACCAGGAACAGAAAAATCAAGCCGAAACACAGGTACCAATCGACCTGTCCCAACCTGCTTTTCCAACCGCTACCTAGCTCTCTTAAGGACACTGCTTATCGCCCTAACGCATCATTAAATGTATAAAAATCAATCAATTTATTGCCAGAGGGCAGTCCTAAGGAACCGGCCATTATAACTACCTCACCTCTAGCGTCAAAAGCTTCATCGAGGCCGGGGCAAGATGCCCTCAACCTCATTGGTTTTCCGACTCAAACTGCAAACCGGCATCGGCCAGCTGACGACTCAGGGCCCCGATATTGCCGGCCCCTTGGGTCAGCAGCATATCGCCCCCCTGCAACACCCCAGGCAGTATCGTCTGTAGCTGCTCGGGCTCGGCCACGAAGATAGGATCTATCTGGCCACGCTGACGAATCGAGCGGCACAGGGCACGGCTGTCTGCACCAGGTACCGGCGCCTCGCCGGCGCTATAGACATCGAGTAACAGCAGGCAATCTACCTGGGCCAAGACCTCGACAAAATCATCATAGAGATCCCGGGTGCGGCTGTATCTGTGGGGCTGATAGATCATCACCAGACGCTTATCCGGCCAACCGGACCGCGCCGCCTTGATGGTTGCCGCCACCTCGCTGGGGTGATGACCATAGTCATCGACCAGCATCACATCGCCTGCTGTGGTAGTGAACTCACCCAGCTGCTGGAAACGACGACCTATGCCCTGGAACTCATCCAGGGCGCGGATGATCGCCTCATCTTCAATCTCATCTTCCGTGGCCACGGCTATGGCCGCCAGAGCATTGAGCACATTGTGACGACCCGGCAGATTAACCCTCAGGTCCAGATCTGCCATCCCTTCACGGCGCACGGTAAAGCGTGAGCTATAACCCTGCTGCTCGAAGTTAAGTGCCTGCACGTCGGCATCTTCGCTAAAACCATAGGTCACTACCTTGCGGCCAATGCGGGGCAGTATCTCTCTCACCACAGGATCGTCGATACAGGCCACGGCCACGCCGTAGAACGGCAGGTTATGCAAAAAGTCGACGAAGGTGGATTTCAGCTTCTCGAAATCCCCTTCATAGGTATCCATGTGGTCGGCTTCGATGTTGGTGACCACACTCACCATGGGTTGCAGATGCAGGAAGCTGGCATCGCTCTCATCGGCCTCGGCGATCAGGTAACGGCTCTTACCCAAACGGGCATTGGTGCCGGCACTGTTAAGCAGGCCGCCGATCACGAAAGTCGGGTCCCGCTCTGCCTGACCATAGACGCTGGCAATCAAGCTCGTAGTGGTCGTCTTGCCATGGGTACCGGCCACCGCCACACCGTGGCGATAACGCATCAGCTCGGCCAACATCTCTGCCCGGCGAACGATAGGAATGCGTCGCTCCTGGGCCGCTAGAATCTCTGGGTTACTGGCATCGATGGCCGTAGAGACCACCACTACATCGGCGCCCTTGACCTGATCGGCACTGTGACCGATGAAGATCGCCGCACCGAGGCGCTTAAGGCGCGCCGTCACGGCATTCTCGGCGATATCGGAACCGCTAAGACGATAACCTTCGTTTACCAAGACCTCGGCAATACCGCCCATACCCGCGCCGCCGATCCCCACAAAGTGGATCCGCTTGACGCGACGCATCTCTGGAATGATGGTTCTTAATTGGGCGTACTTCTCTTCGGTTTTAATCATCTTTTTCCTTACTTGCCAGCGCGATACACACGGCGGCGACCCGCTCTGTGGCATCTAATACGGCAACACTCTTGGCCAGCTGCCCCATCTCGATGAGGGCCTTACGGTCTGAAGCCAAGATCTGCAGCTTGCTGATCAACTTCTCACTATCTAATACTGTCTGCGGCAGCAAAAATGCACCGCCCGCTTCCACCAAGACCTGGGCGTTCTTGGTCTGGTGATCGTCTACCGCATGGGGGTAAGGCACCAGGAGACTCGGTAGGCCCACCGCCGCTACCTCCGACACAGTCAGGGCGCCCGCACGGCACAGAATCACATCGGCCCAGCGATAGGCCGCTTCCATATCATCGATAAACTCGGCCACCTTGACGCTGCCGGACTGTCCCAGCTGCAGATATTCCGCCTCCACCTGTGCCTGATTACCCTTACCCACCTGATGCCATACCGTCATCGAATGGTGCTGGGCCACCGCTGCCGTCACGCTCGGCATCAGGTCGTTAAACACCTTGGCACCCAAGCTGCCGCCGACCACCAACACCCTAAGGGCATCGTCCGGAACGATTGGCTGCTCGCTGCGCCCCAGAGCGATCAGCTCACTGCGGATCGGGTTGCCCACCACCTCGGCATCGCCCTCGAAGGTGTTTTCGAAGGCGCACAGCACGCGGGTAGCGATGCGCGACAACAACTTGTTGGTCATGCCTGGGATGGCGTTTTGCTCGTGCAGCACCAGAGGGATGCCGCTTAGCTTGGCGGCAACCCCACCCGGACCACTGGCGAATCCGCCCATGCCGAGCACCACATCGGGTTTAAACTCTTTGATCACCTCACGCGCCTGCATGATGGAACGTAAGATCTTAAAGGGCGCCGCGAGCTTACGGATCAAGCCGTTGCCGCGCACCCCCTTGATATCGATAAAATCGATATCGAAACCATGTTGAGGCACCAGACGAGCCTCCATACGATCGGCGGTGCCAAGCCAGCGCACCTGCCAGCCCTGTTTGGCTAACGCTTTGGCCACGGCAAGCGCCGGGAACACGTGTCCGCCCGTGCCGCCCGCCATGATCAAAATACGTTTCTCTGACGCCATCTATTTCACCTTGCCTTGTACTGCCTGGATCAGGCTTAATCTTCTCTCATGATCGATACGGATCAATATCATTGCCGCTGCCGTCATCACCCACAGGCTACTGCCGCCATAACTGATGAAGGGCAGTGTCAGCCCCTTGGTGGGTAGCATGCCTATGCTGGCGCCCACGTTGACCACAGTCTGGAAACAGATCCAGATGCCTATGCCATAGGCCAGATAGCCCTCGAAGGCCCGATCGCCAAGCAGGCACAGGTTACCCAGCTTTATCGCTCTCAGGGCGACAAACAGCAGTACCGACAACACGGCGATGATGCCGAGAAACCCTAACTCTTCGCCGATCACGGCAAAGATAAAATCTGTGTGGGCCTCGGGCAGGTATTCCAGCTTCTGAATGCTGTTCCCCAGGCCCTGTCCCAGCCAATCGCCGCGGCCGTAGGCCATCAAAGATTGGGTCAGCTGATAACCGCTACCGAAGGGATCCTGCCAAGGATCCAGAAACGAGGTCACCCGTCGCATACGGTAAGGCTCCAGCAATACCAGGCCGACGAAGGCCATGGCCCCGGTCAAGATCAGCGCGAAGAAATCGAGTAATCTTGCACCGGCTAAAAACAATAAACCGACAGTGCCGACAAACAGCACCACCACGGTACCGAGATCAGGCTGTAGCAAAATCAGAAAGGCATACACGGCAAACACGGCAATGGGCTTATAGAAACCCTTGGCGTTTTCCCGCACCTCCTGATGACGCCGCACCAGATAACCCGCCATATAGATGGCGAAGGCAAACTTGGCGATCTCGGCCACCTGAATACGGATAGGCCCCACCGACAACCAACGGGTCGCCCCGTTTACCGTGGTGCCTACTATCGGCACAGCCACCAACATGATGCCGACGACCAGCAGCAAAATAGGACTCAGCTGCTGCCAGCTGTGCATCTCTATCTGCAACACCACGGCGGCGATCAGGGCGCACCCCATCAGGTAAGCCACATGGCGCCACACGAAGTGATAGGGGTTGCCCGTCAAACTCGTGGCCTCAGGCATAGAGGCCGACATCACCATGATGAAGCCGAAACTTATCAGGGAGATGATCGCAAACAGCAAAGCTCTGTCATAGAGCTGCATGCCCGGCGCTTCACGTTGACTAAACAGGTTCGGCAGCGACCAGCTAAGGGAGCTGCCAAACAGGCTTAGTTGACGCTCGTCGCTACGCATGCATCACCTCTTGGGCCAAGGCATTCACCTGGGCACGAAAATCATCGCCCCTGGCCATGAAGTTGGCGTACATATCCAGGCTGGCACAGGCAGGCGACAGCAGGACCAGATCGCCCGGCTTAGCCAACTGGGCCGCCTTGGCGACCGCCTCTTGCATCGACTCGACGCGAATAGCACCGTCGAACTGCTCGGCAATTTTGTCGCCATCCTGCCCCAGGGTGATCACCTGACCGACGCCCAGCAGTGCGCCGCGTAGCGCCGAGAAATCGGCGCCCTTGCCGTCACCACCGGCGATTAAAATAATCTGACCCTCATGGTCGCTCAGCCCCTGCAGGGCCGCTATGGTAGCGCCCACATTGGTCGCCTTGGAATCGTTCACATAGCTCACGCCCTGATGCTTACCCACGAGTTCGCATCTATGGGCCAGCCCCTTGAACTGTTTCGCCACCTCGACCATGGCCGCCTTATCGACACCGGCGCTATCGGCCAGCGCCATGGCGACCAGCAAGTTGGCCTGGTTGTGACTACCCACCAGTGAAACCTGATCGCCGGCAACATATTCGGTCGTGCCATGCACCAGGACACCGTGGTTTACGCCCCACTCATCTCCCTCGGGCAGAGAGAGGCCAAAGCTGTTCTGGTTCATCGGCTCGTTCGGGCGAGTCAGCAGATCGTCGCGGTTGAAGATTGCCAGCTTGGTCTGGTCATACAGACGCAGCTTAGCCTGACGATAACTCTCGAGATCCGAATACCTGTCCATGTGATCTTCACTGATGTTGAGGCAGGTGGCGCTGATGCAGTTGAGGCTAGCCGTCGTCTCCAGCTGGAAGCTAGATAGCTCGAGCACAAACAACTCATGGTCACCATCCAGCAGGTCCAGCACGGGCACGCCGATATTGCCGCCCACTGCCACCTTGAGGCCCGCCTTGACGGCCATCTCACCCACCAGCGTGGTGACGGTCGACTTACCATTAGATCCCGTGATGCAGATGACGCAAGCGGGGCGATCTGCCAGCGCTCTGGCAAACAGCTCGACATCACCAACGATATCTATGCCCATATCCACCGCGGCTCGCACCTCGGCGGTATCCAGCGGGATCCCGGGGCTGACGACGATCTGGCTAGCCTGCACCAGGTAGCGGCAATCGAAACCGCCGGTGAGCAGTAGCACCTCGGGAAACTCCTGACTCAGGGTCTCGCGACCCGGTGGATTCTCGCGGCTGTCCATCACCAATGGCGTGATGCCCTGCTTAATGAGATAACGCACTACAGAGAGCCCTGTGGCCCCCAATCCTAATACTATGTGCGTGTACTGACTCGCCATGGCGTCTTACCTTAACTTTAAGGTTGCTAAGCCTAGCAACACCAGGAAGAGGGAGATGATCCAGAAACGCACGATCACCCTGGGCTCGGGCCAACCTTTCAGCTCGTAGTGGTGATGGATAGGTGCCATCCTGAAGATACGTTGACCGCGCAGCTTGTAGGAGCCGACCTGCAGGATCACAGAAACTGTCTCCATCACGAATACGCCGCCCATGATCACCAATAGGATCTCCTGACGCACCAACACGGCTATGGTGCCCAGTGCCGCGCCCAGAGAAAGGGATCCCACGTCACCCATGAAGACCTGGGCCGGATAGGTGTTGAACCACAAAAAGCCCAAGCCCGCACCGACGATGGCGGTGCAGACGATCACCAGCTCGCCCGAGCCAGGCAGATAAGGAATATGCAGGTAGTTGGCAAACTGCACGTGACCAGACAGATAGGCGATCAGCGCAAAAGCAGCAGCCACCATCACGGTCGGCATAATCGCCAGACCATCCAGACCATCGGTCAGGTTCACCGCGTTGCTCGAACCTACTATGGTGAAGTAAGCCAGCAGGATGAAGAAGGCGCCCAGCTGTGGCATCACATCCTTAAAGAAGGGCAAGACCAGTTGGGTTTCGCCTTCACTGCCCGCCGAGGCGTACAGATAGAAGGCGATGGCCAAGGCAGCCAGGGATTGCAAGATATACTTCCAGCGCGCGATAAGCCCCTTGGTGTCCTTGCGCACTACCTTGCGATAATCGTCGATGAAGCCGATAAGGCCGAAGGCGCCCAGCACGAAGAGCATGACCCACACGTAGCGGCTACCCAGATCGCCCCACAGCAATACGCTGATGAAGACGCCGGCCAAGATCAACAGGCCACCCATGGTGGGTGTGCCGCGCTTGGCAAAATGCGACTCGGGTCCTTCATTACGGACCACCTGACCTATCTGCAGCAGTTGCAGACGCTCGATCATCTTGGGTCCCCACCACAGGCTAAACACCATGGCGGTCAACAGCCCCAGGATCGCCCTGAAGGTCACATATGAGAAAACGTTAAACCCGGTATAAAACTGGGTTAGATACTCAGCCAGATAAACCAGCATTAAAACAACTCCTTGCGCTCAAAAGCGGCAATGAGGGCCTCGACAACCCGCTCCATTCTGGCGCTTCGAGACCCCTTAACTAACACAGTCACCTTGCCGGCTAACTGGTTAAAATAACTAACTAAATCAACAACCAATGCATCTAAGTCGGTAAAATGCTTGCCGGCGAAAGCCTCGCTACTCGCCCGACTCAACTCTCCCAGTGAATACAAGGCATCGATCCCCTGCTGCTTGGCCTTTTCGCCCAGCTGCCGATGTAAAAGGGACGCATTGTCACCTAATTCGCCCAAATCGCCCAGTACTAAACAGCGATTTCCTTCAATTTCTTGAAGCCAGTCGATTGCCGCTCCCACCGAGGCCGGATTGGCGTTATAGGTGTCGTCTATCAGCAAGAAACGTCCCAGACGCGTCGGCTGCATACGTCCCTTCACGGGTTGTAACCGCATAAGCCCTTGAACTATCTCATCCAGCGACAATCCCAGCGCCAGACAGATACTGGTCGCCGCCAGGGCGTTACTCACCTGATGACGGCCCGACAGCGGCAGGCTGACGGTACGCTGCTCATCCCGATACACGATTCGAAAGCGATAACAGCCCAAGGCGTCGGCGCTGAGCTCATCGGCGCTGACATCTGCTGGATTCCCCTGGGATGAAAAACTCAACTGGTTATGGTTAGCGGCCGCGCGGCGCATCACATCGGCAAATGCGTCGTCGGCATTGATCACGGCGACGCCATCCTTAGCCAGGTGGAGGAAGATCTCAGACTTGGCCTTAGCCACGCCTTCGAGCGAGCCAAAACCCTCTAAATGCGCCGAGGCGACATTATTAACCATCGCCACATCGGGTTGCACTAAAGATGAAGTGTAATTAATCTCACCGAGATGATTGGCACCCAGTTCGAACACGCCATATTCGTGTTGCGGCTCGAGGCGCAGCAGGGTCAGGGGTACGCCCACTTCGTTGTTGAAGTTGCCCGCGGTATAGAGCACCTGATGCAGGGTCGACAATATGGTCGCCACCATCTCCTTCACGCTGGTCTTGCCGTTCGAGCCGGTCAGGGCCACGCTCTTGGGCGCGACGCACCGCTTCACATGGGCACCTATCTGACCCATGGCCTTCTGGCTATTGGCCACAATAAGCTGGGGCGCGGCAATCGGTAGTTCACGCTCAACCAGCAGGGCACTAGCGCCATCCATCACCGCCTTGGCGGCAAAATCATGGGCATCGAAACGTTCACCTTTTAAGGCGACAAACAGAGTCTGTGCATCCACCACCCGGCTATCGCTCGATACCTTGCTGACGCTTAAATCGTCGCCGATATGCTTGGCATTCAGTACCTTGGCGAGCTCTGACAGTTTAAGTGGGATCATTTGCCGCCCCTCGCAATTGCCGCCGCCAGGGCTCGTTCATCATAATCCAGGCGCTTGCCGGCGATCTCCTGATAAGTCTCATGGCCCTTACCGGCCAGCAAAATGAGGTCGCCGCTGGAGGCCAAGGTCACCACCTCGCGGATCGCCTGTTGTCTATCGACCTGAGTCAGGGCTATCTGCGGCTTGTTGAGTCCGGCCAGTACATCTTGAATAATCGCCATGGGATCTTCGCTGCGAGCATTGTCGCTGGTCACCATGACGCAGTCGGCGTTCTCCTCGGCGGCGCGGGCCATCAGGGGACGCTTGCCCTTATCACGGTCGCCACCACAGCCAAAGACGCACCACAGCTTGCCGCGGCAGTGACCACGCAGCGCTCGCAGCGCCTGCTCTATGGCGTCCGGCGTATGGGCGTAATCCACTACCAGGGTGACGCCTTCTGGCGTGGTGAAACGCTCCATGCGTCCCGCCACAGGCTGGAGGCTGGACACCTGAGTCAACAGCTGCGCCATGGCGTAGCCGCTCAGATAGAGGGCGCCCAAGGCCGCCACCAGGTTAGACAGGTTAAAGATACCCAGCAGGGGCGAGTCAATCTTCGCCTCGCCTTCGGGCCAGACTAAGGTCGCGCTGACGCCCTGGTTATGCTGCTTCACCTCTTTGGTATAGATAGCAGCGCCTTCCTGGCCTTGAATGCTAAAGCCCACCAAGCCCTTGCAGCGCTTATCCTGGATCCACTGACGCCCAACAGGATCGTCGAGGTTGATCAGGCCATGACTCAACGAGCTGAATCTAAATAGGCGCTGCTTGGCCGCACCATAGGCATCCATAGAACCGTGGTAATCCAGGTGATCCCGACTCAGGTTGGTAAACACGGCCACATCGAAAGGCACAGCATCAACCCGTCCCTGTACCAAGCCATGACTGGAGACCTCCATGGCGCACACGGCCGTGCCCTGGCGGTCAAAATCTTCTAGCTGGCGCATCACGGTAATGGGATCCGCCGTGGTGTTACCGCTGTCGACCAGCTGGCCCCACAGGCCATTGCCTAGGGTGCCCATGACGGCGGCCGGCTTGCCCAGACCATCGCTTAGCTGAGCGATCAGCTGAGTCACGGATGTCTTACCATTGGTGCCGGTTACGCCGATCAGCTTGATCCTATCCCTTCCCAGCACATAGAGCTGAGAGGCGAGCGCCGATAGCTGACGCTGTAGCTGAAAGAAATAGATACGCAGGCCATTGTCCTGGCTCACCTTGCCATGCTCTGCCGGATCGTCGGTATGAATAAGCGCCGCTACGGCCCCTTGCGACAGGGCGGTATCGACATAGTCTCTGCCATCGACCCTGTGACCGGGCACGGCGACAAACACGCTGCCCTGGCCTATCTCGCGGCTATCCAGCGTAAGATGGCTGAGGGACTCACCACCGGCATAATGAAACCAGGGGGCTAGGAGATCGCATAGCTGCATTATTCGCCCCTCCTGACATTACCGGCCAATTGAACTTTTTCTCGAGCGCTGATCGGCTCAACATTTAACATCTGTAGTGCCCCTGACATCACTTTGGCAAACACGGGAGCGGCCACATCGCCGCCATAATAACGATCGCCCTTGGGCTCATTGACTACCACCACCATGGCGAGTCTCGGATTGTGTACGGGCGCGACCCCGGCAAACAGGGCGACATAATCTTCACCATAGCCACCGGCCACGGCCTTACGGGCGGTCCCCGTCTTACCCGCAACCGGGTAGCCATCGATATGGGCCTTCTTGGCGGTGCCACCTGGCTCGGTCACGCCGATCAGCATCTGCATCACGCTGCGGGCCACCTCGGGAGAGATCACCTGCTCGCCCTCGGGTTCCTTCTTCAGCTTGAGGATCGATGAAGGATAGAGCACGCCGCCGCTGCCCAACATGGCGTACATGCGGGCGATCTGCAGTGGTGTGACGGTCAGGGCATAACCGAAGGAGAGAGTTGCCCGCTCAAAATCGGACCAGCGACGACGGTCGTGGATAAGACCGGCGCTCTCGCCCGGCAGGTTGATGCCAGAATAGTTACCCAGCCCCATGGCCTGATAGTAACCCAGCAGCTCCTGTACCGGCATAGACAAGGCTATCTGTGTCATCCCCACGTTACTGGAATGCACCAAGACGTCGGCCAGTGACATGTCGCCATAGTTGCGACCGTCACGCACTATCTTGCCGCCGATACGCACTCGACCAGGATGTGTCTTGAAGATCTGATCTTCCTTGATGGTGCCGGCCTCGAGCGCCGCGGCGACCACGAAGGGCTTGATGGTGGAACCCGGCTCATAGGCGTCGGTCAGGGCTCGGTTACGCATGCGATAGCTTTGCAGGTTATCACGGGAGTTAGGGTTGTAGCTGGGGGTGTTCGCCATGGCCAACACCTCGCCGGTGTGCACGTCGAGCACCACGATAGAGGCCGAGGTAGCCTGGTTGATCTCGGTCGCGCGCTTGATCTCGCGGTAGGCCAGCTGCTGAATGCGCTGATCGATACTGAGCACCAGATCGTTTGAGCTCTCGCCAGTCTGCACCGTGTCCAGACGCTCCACCACGTGGCCGTCGCGGGACTTACGCACCTTGTGCTTGGTGGGCGTACCCGTGAGCCAGTCGTTATATGTACTCTCGATCCCTTCGATACCCACGTCATCGATATTAGTCAGGCCCACCAGCTGGGCGCTGATCTCACTGGTGGGATAGTAGCGGCGCGACTCTGCCTTAAGGTAGACGCCGGGTAGCTTGAGCTGCTTGATATACTCGGCCACCGCAGGTGTAACCTGCCGTTTGAGGTAGGTAAAACGTTTCTTGGGATTGGTCTGCACCCGCGCCAGGATCTCCTCCTTGGGCTCATGCAGCACGTCGGCCAGCGCCTGCCAGCGGCGCATATCGGCGAAGCCGTTTCGATCATGCACCACCTTAGGATCGGCGTAGACCGCCTTGACCGGTACGCTCACCGCCAGCATTTCACCGTTACGATCGGTGATCATGCCTCGGTGCACCTCGTTACTCGTGGTACGCAAGGTGCGCATGTCACTCTCGTGACGTAGTTTTTCCGGCTCGATGATCTGAATATAGGCGGCGCGGCCCACCAGGCTGGTAAACAGCAGACACACGAAACCGACCACGACGTAGAGACGCCAGTGGATCAGCTGTGGTTTCTGTTTACGTTTCGCCTGCTTGCTCATGGTACTCTCACCACCACTTCTTCGTTGGGTAACGGCCGCTTCATCTCCAGCTCTTTCGTGGCAATCCGTGTCACCCTGCTATGTTCCGACTGCGACTGCTCTTCCAGCAACAGGTTGCGCCATTCGATATCCAAGCGGTCGCGTTCCTGCAGCAACTGATCCCACTGGCTGGTGTACTTGCGACTGGAATGGCTGGTGTAAACCACCAAAATGGCATTCGCAATCACAATAAAAGCCATCAAAAGCACCCACTTGTGGTGCCAAAGATCGAGTAATACGATACGAGTCAGGTTAAGTTGTGACTTACTCACTAGCGTTCCCCTAGTCTCTTACGTCTGCTCGACAGGATTAGTAGTCTAATCGCTCGGCAACCCGCAACACTGAGCTACGCGCCCTGGCATTGCGGTCAATTTCCTCGGCCGACGGCTTAATCGCCTTACCCACGGCCTTGAGTAATCGTGTCTTATTTATTTCGGCCTCGGTCAGCGGTAACCCGTGGGGCACAGACTCACCTTGGCTATGGCGGCGAATAAAACGCTTCACCATACGGTCTTCCAGCGAATGGAAGCTGATCACCGACAGACGTCCCTGGGGCGCCAATACCGTAACCGCCCCTTCCAGCGCCTGATCGATCTGCTCCAGCTCGCTGTTGATATAGATACGGATCGCCTGGAATACACGGGTCGCCGGGTGCTTGTTGCGCTCCTTGCTCTTGCTCACACGGGCGATCAGATCCGCCAGCTCCTTGGTACGCAAGAAAGGCGTCTTGTCTCGATCGGCGGCGATACAACGGGCGATATGGCGGGCGTTCTTCTCCTCGCCATAGGTCTTAAATACCCAGGCCATATCTTCTATCTCGGCGCGGGCCAGCCACTCGGCGGCGGTCTCCCCCTGGGAGTTGTCCATGCGCATGTCCAGCGGACCGTCACGCAGGAAACTAAAGCCACGCTCGGCATCGTCTAGCTGCGGCGAAGAGACGCCAAAATCGAACAGAATGCCGTCGATCTTGCCTCTGAGGCCGAGATCGTCGACATATTGGGCCAGCTGGCCAAAACCACCGTGAACGATTGAGAAACGCGCATCATCGGCAAATTGCTCTGCGGCGGCGATCGCCTGGGGATCACGGTCGATGGCGATCAGGCGTCCATTAGGGCCCAATTGCTTGAGCACTTCGCGAGAGTGTCCGCCGCGGCCGAAGGTGCCATCGATATAGATGCCCTCTGGCTTGATGTTGAGTCCGGCTACCGTTTCCGTCAGCAGCACGGATAAATGCGCAAATTCTTGAGTCATCGCTCTCTTCTTTAACTTATGGTTATTCTCTTATCACAAAGAGAAGTCCGCCAAACGCTCACTATTGGCAAAGGCATCGCTTTGAATCGTTTCACGGCTAAGTTCAATCTGTTGCTGCCAGGCCGCCTCATCCCACAGCTCAAACTTGTTCAATTGCCCCACCAGCATGGCGTGCTTATCCAGGTTGGCATATTGGCGTAGCGGTGGGGGCAGTAGCAGGCGACCATTGCTGTCTAACTCGCACTCATGGGCATAACCGAGTAACAAGCGCTTCATGGCGCGTTCCGGGCCCTGGGTATCTGACAGCAGTAACAGCTTGGCTTCTATCGCTTTCCAAGCCTCGAGTGGATAGATGAGCAAACAGGCGGCATCGAAATCGACCGTGATCACCAGCTGGCTGTTAAAATCGACGTGCAGGCGCTCGCGGTATCGCTTTGGGATCGCGATCCGGCCTTTGGCGTCAAGATTAATAGCACTCGCTCCACGAAACACGTTAGCTCGTCCTTGTTTTTCTGGTTAATAGATCCACAAATATCCACAATTTCCCACAAATGCTAAGTTTAGAGATAGTGTGCAAGCATTGTCAAGGGATGCCACCATTTATAAAGCCAGTATTCAAGCGGGTTCGCAGCCAGTTTGTAAATTTGTAACTACAACCAAACCAGGGACAATTTGTGGGAATTTCAGGGTCAAATATGTTGAAAAAACAAACAGAAGTGGAGGGCCTACAGGCTTTGGTGGATCGATAAGTGGATCGCCGTCCCAAATTCAGGCCATGATCTGTGGGATCGACGCGAGCAGATGGAACCGACCCGTCTGTTCGACCCTAAACAGTTGGAGTCACGCCTATTATGCCTTGCCCAAAGGCAGCTTGATCCCTATGATGGCCAATAAAAACACAAAATCATGCTGACACCCAAACAGAGCCGCTGGCTTCGAAAATCACACAAATGGTTGACCCTGTTTCTGGGGGCACAACTCCTCATCTGGTTAATTTCCGGCCTTTATATGGTGATCATGGATATCGACTATATCCATGGCGATCATCTCGTCGAAGAGTCCAGACTCACGTTGGACGCTAGTCAGCTAACCATATCGCCCGAGACGATCTTCTCACGTTATCCCGATGCCACCAGACTAGAGTTGCTCCCGACGGCGCTCGGCCCTGTCTATAAACTCAGGCTCGACGGCAAAGCTCTCTATCTCTCGGGCCAAGATGGCAAGCCGCTCGAGTCACTAAGCCAGCAGGATGCGATGCAGGTTGCAGCTCTGCTCCATCCCGGCGACCTATCAAACGCCAGCAGTGAGTTGTTAACCGAGTCGGCACCGGCCGAGATAGGTAGGCGTCGCCTGCCCCTGTGGCAGATAAACCTTAACGATGCCTTCGACTCACGCCTCTATATCTCGGCCAGCAGCGGCGAGTTGGTGACCAAGCGCCATGACTTCTGGCGCCTGTTCGATTTCATGTGGATGCTGCACATCATGGACTATGACACTAGGGAAGATGTGCACAATCCGCTACTGACCGGCTTTAGTCTGCTGGCACTATTGACGGCGCTTTCCGGCGCCCTGCTACTGCTCATCGCCTTTAAACGGGGCGAGGAGGAGCCAGCATGAGACTTAGCATGATTAGCGCAAGAAGTTTACATCGCATCCTGGGACTCATAGTCGGCATACAGCTGATCATCTGGACCCTGACCGGCCTGGCATTTAACCTGATCGATGACCAGCTGTTAGATGCCAATACCATGCGCGCCAAGCCTGGTAACCAAGCGCAAAACAGCGTCAGGTTAATTCAACCGACGGTGACGCTAGCAGAAATTACTAATCAACTGACAAATAAGAACGCTGAGCAATTAAGCCTTAAGCGTGTCGAACTCGCCATATTGCTGGAGCGCCCTGTCTATCGCCTGAGGACGAGCGGCGGCACCCTCGCCTATTGGGGCGATATCGGCGAGGCGGTGAACCTGGATAACGAGCAGTTGATACGGCTCGCCCGGCAGAGTTATTTAGGGGAAGCTAGGCTCTCTTCGCCCATTGTCGATAAAGAAGCAGCGCAGCGCTATGGCGGCAACCCGGCCTTCTACCGCTTCGATGCCCAGGATGAGCATGGCACACAGATCTTCGTCGATGGCCAGAGCGGTCAAGTCAAGGCCCACGAAAACCAGGGCTCGCGATTCAAGCAGCTACTCTTCATGCTGCACTTTATCGACTATTTCCCGAATAATGGCGTGAACTTCAATCACCTGGCGACCCAGCTAATTGCCTTCGCCGCCCTGCTGCTCGGCCTCAGCGGCGCCTGGGTGCTTGTGCGCAAACTGGCTGCCGGTGACTATTTTAGCTGGCAGGTAAACAAGAACAACAAGGGAGAGCGGCAGCTAACCTTACTCTCCCCAGACGGCGAGCCGCTCGAAAGCCTCACTCTGGCACCTGGAAATCTGCTTGATAATCTTAACCACGACAGAATTCGCATCCCCAGCCAGTGCGGCGGTGGCGGTCAGTGCGGCATGTGCCGCGTCCGCTTCTTGGAGCAGGCGCCGCAGGCAACCGTCGAAGAGCAAGCCCGTCTCAAGCAGGAACATTTAGCCCAGGGCATCCGCCTCAGCTGTCAGCATAATTGCCACCAAGGCAAGATAGCGCTCACCAGCAGCGCGCAGCTCAGGTTTTGGCAGAAGGCACAGGGTGATGCCGAGCAGGCCGTGAGTCCGGCTCAGGCCTCCTCGTAAACGAAAGCGACCCTCTTGAGCGAAAGCCGCCCTCCTGAACGAAACGGCCACTTTGAACGAATATAGCGAACAAGGTGTCTAAATTTTAGGCAGAAGCGGCCGATAAATAGGTTAGAGGAGTTACACCTAACCTAAAGAGGAGGAGAGATGGTTGCCCTAGATAGCCTGTACGCCATGTTAGCCAGACCGGTACAACGTGTGGTAACACGTAAGCGCGTGGTGGATCAGACTGAGCACATAGATGCCATCCACGCCGACAGTCATGAGGCGCCCCAATCGCAGCTGCCGCCCCATCTGGAACGTCGTCGTCAGACTGACAGGCGCATCAACCCCAGACCCGGACGCGACGATCGCCGCGGCCAGGCGAGACGCCTACAGGCGCAGAAACAGGCCGAAGAAGAGGCCGAAAAGGAAGCGCTGGACTCACCACTGCCCCGTATCGATATCGACGTTTAGTATCGAATGCTAATATCAACGCCTAATATCAGTGTCTAGCAGTTAAGCCACAGATTCGCTGGTTACCTGAGCGACCGCGCGTTTCCATCCAAGATACAAGGCTTCACGTTCATCGTCGGCGATGGCTGGCTTAAAGCAGCGCTCCACGCCCGCCTTGTGTTTCAATTCGGCCGTCGATTGCCAGAAGCCTACCGCGAGTCCCGCCAGGAAAGCCGCACCCATCGCCGTGGTTTCCGTCACCTTAGGTCGCTGCACCTCGACATCGGTAATATCCGCCTGGAACTGCATCAGAAAATCGTTGGCGACCGCGCCACCATCCACCTTAAGCTGTTTCAGCTGCACGCCACTGTCTTTGGTCATGGCATCGAGCAGATCCCGGCTCTGATAAGCAATCGCCTCGAGGGCGGCGCGGATGATATGGTTGCGATTCGCGCCCCTGGAGAGGCCAACCAAGGCGCCGCGGGCGCTGGCATCCCAGTAAGGAGCCCCGAGTCCCACGAAGGCCGGTACCAGATACACGCCGTTGTTGTCATTGACCTTGAGGGCAAAATATTCCGTGTCTTGGGCGTCGCGGATCAGCCCCAGCTCATCGCGCAGCCACTGAATGGTGGCACCGCCCATGAATACCGAGCCCTCCAGGGCATAGTTAACCTCACCCTTTGGTCCCACGGCTATGGTGGTCAACAGGCCATGATTAGATTGCACCGCCTGCAGACCAGTGTTCATCAACAGGAAACAGCCTGTGCCATAGGTGTTCTTGGCCATCCCCTCGTCGATACACAGCTGACCGAAGAGGGCCGATTGCTGATCCCCCGCCATGCCGGCCACGGGGATCTCGCCCCCCTCCCCGGCAATTCGGGTCTTGCCATATACGGCACATGAAGGTTTCACCTCGGGCAGGATACTCGCAGGAATATCCAGCGCCTCGAGCAACACAGGATCCCAGGCCTGCTGGTGAATGTTGTACAGCATGGTACGTGAAGCATTGGTGGGATCTGTCACATGCACCTTACCCTCGGTGAGTTTCCACACCAGCCAGGTATCTATGGTGCCAAACAGCAGTTCGCCGGCCTCTGCCTTCTCTCTGGCGCCCTCGACATTGTCGAGGATCCAACGAATCTTGGTGGCCGAGAAATAGGGGTCTAACACCAGGCCGGTATTCTGCCTGATGTAATCCTCATAGCCCGCCTCCTTCAGGGATTCACATAGGGGTTGGCTGCGGCGACACTGCCAGACGATTGCGTTGTAGATGGGTTTTCCCATGGTCTTGTCCCACAGGACGGTGGTTTCGCGCTGATTGGTGATGCCGATGCTGGCAACCTCGTCGCTGTGGATCCCCGCCCTAGCAAGCGCCTCGATTAGGGTCGAGCTCTGAGAGGCCCAGATCTCCATGGGATCGTGCTCCACCCAACCCGCCTTAGGATAGATCTGGGAAAACTCTCGCTGAGAGATAGCGACGACATTGGCGTCGTGATCGAAGATGATGGTACGCGAACTGGTCGTGCCCTGATCGAGCGCGATGACATACTTCTGCTGCACGAACGCCTCCGCTACTGCTGGTTAGGCTGGTTCGGATCGAGCTCAGGGTCAGACTCGACTTGCTCGGCGGCCTCTAACTGCTCGTCACAGGCGTGGGCGGGCAGATACCAAAACTCGGCGATCTTACCGTCTTGCACGCGGAAATTACCTATGCTGCACTGGCTGAGTTGCTCACCATCGTTCTCCCAGGTCACACGCTCTACCGTGCTGACATAGTGAGAGGAGTCGATCAGCTCGAGTATGGTGGCCTGGGCGCCGGTGAGGGTCTCGAAATAGTCTGTCATGGCGGCGCCAAATTGCGCCTTATCCGAGGTTTCTACTTCTATCTTGCTGCCAGAGATATGCATCCAGCGCACATCGTCCGACACATGGGTCAGCATCTTCTCGACACTGTGCTGGTTATAGGCGTCGATAAACCCTTTCACCACTTGCGTCGCACTCGGGTCGGCGAAGGCCGATATCGGCAGTAATGCTATGCTTGCAGCCAGAAGATAGGGTTTCATGGGACACCTCTTATTGTTGGTTCATCGCGCCTATCGCCCCGCTCTGTTGGCTGTGGGGCAATAGTGGATCGATTAGCGCTAAAAATATGTTGATAATTAGACGAATATAATCCGATGAAGTTCAGATAGCCAACAAATATTCAGATAAAAAAATGCCCCACATAAGTGAGGCATTTTCGTTTAACTTAACTAGCCATTAGCCATTAGCCATTAGCCATTAGCCATTAGCCATTAGCCATTAGGCATTAGCCATTAAGTTACATCTTGTAGCTTAACTGAGCGCCTAGCAACCAGACATCGCCACCCGCTTCACCGTTAAAGCTCACCTGAGCCAGGTTCATCAGGTTCATGGTCTCGTTGATCGGCGCATCACCGTGGGCCTTGATGTAAGTCACGGCAAAGTCCAAAGTCAGGTTCTTAGAGGCTTGATAGCCAGCACCCGCACTGAACCACAGACGGTCTGAATCGGGGATAGTGATGGTGCGATACTCATCTTCTACCGCCGTCTTATCCAGCGCCACACCACCTCGTACCAGCCACTTATCGCTTAGCTGATAGCTGGTGCCTAGGGCGAAACGCCAGTTGTCTTTAAAGTTCTCAACCTTCACCAGGTCCGACTCCAGGCCGCCAACAGGCTTCTGCTCGCCTGGGAAGTAAGCCACCAGTTGATCGAACACGCTCCACTGGGTCCAGTTAATGCTGGCATGCATCGCCCAGTTGTCGGTGAGCTGATGGTAAGAGGCCAACTCGGCAAAGGCTGGTAGCTCGAGTGGCATATAACCCTCGATCTCCACATCCTGACCACCGTTGTAGATCAGGCCAGAGGCATGACCGTCGAGCTCCAGCTCGACGCCACTGTGATAGGCCAGACCGATACGGTGCGCCGGGTTGATCTGCCAGCTGGCACCCAGCTGCCAACCGTAGCCAATATCATCGCCTTCCATCGATTTCAGGCTAGTGCCACCTGGTGGTAGTGCGCCTGCGATCTCGGCAGGCAGAGTAGGGATCGCCTTGATGCCATCGACCCAAGCCGGCGTAGAGGCGCCAATCTTACCTTCGCCATAGACGATACGCAGGCCCGCACCGACAGAAACGGCCTCAGACACCTTGTAAGCCAGATTTGGATTAAACTCCACAGTGGTCACTGAGGTTTCTTTACCAAAGATAGCGGTAGGATGGGTGCTCGGCACCTCGGTCGCCAGACCATAGTTAGAGTTAACCGCTAAACCCCAGGTCCACTGGTCGTTAAGCTGGTTAGAGTAATAGAAGTTAGGCACCAGGGCGTCGTCAGCCACATCCAGGGCATCGGCGTTCATGGTCACGCCCTGAGGCCCTAACACAGGCGAAGCCAGCGTCACGTCACCCTCTACATCGACGTTTGGCATCACATAGATACCACCCAGCGACAGCTGACGTCCCTCGAGGTAGGTCAACATAGCAGGGTTGCGCGCCTGAGCAGCGGCGTTGTCGGCCATGGCCGCCTCACCCGCAAAGGCACGGCCTAGACCCGTGGCAGAATATTCGGCAAGTTGAAATCCAGCGGCCTGAACTTGAGATAGCGGTGTGGCGATGGCAGCAACTACAGCTAAAGATAAAATATGCTTCTTCATCATGGCTCTCTTGTTATTATGACAACCTAGAGCAAAGGCTCCAGATATTGAGTGAGCCGCAGTCTACTGATGCAGAATATCTTTACAAGCAAATAATGAATTTAAGCGAATAATGCTGGCTAAAACGCCTAAATAGCATACAAAAACCAGCTGAAACCGACTTTTAAACGCCAATCAAAGTACAAAAATGTGATCCACGTTCACTTAATGGGGTTTACAAAAATCAGCAATCCCAAACAAAAATTAGCAATATCAATCAATTAAAATAAAGACGTTTGATTAACACCTGTACGCCTGAAAACCACAAAACCACCAGCATAAATCACTAGCTCGTTGCACATCTGGCTAGCTAACGGCTAGAAACCACAATAAACAACTGAAAAATATAGACTTAACAAGATTCAGCGCCGCTAATGTAAACAAAAAGCCGACCACAGCAAACTGCAATCGGCTCTATTCGATAACCCTAAGGTACAGATGTACGCCTAATTTCTAGTGCGCAAAACACCTAAAGCGTCTAATCCCTAAAACATGTATCGGGCGCAATGAGTTAGGCCTTCTTAGCATTAGGTGCGCCAGCTGGGGATTTCGGTTTCATAAGCCGCTATCGCCTCGCCGTAACCCAGGCTGATGCCTATGGCATCCAGGCCGTTTAGCAGGTTATGGCGCGCCGATGGAGCAATATCGAAGCTAAAACTTGCTCCCGAAGGAGAAGTCACAGTCTGGGCCTGCAGATCCACGCTCACCTGAGCGCCCTCTTCGGCTTCAACCTCCCTCATCAACTGCACCACCTCCGCCTCGGCGAGACGAACCGGCAACAGCCCGTTGTTGATGGCATTGCCATAGAAGATATCGGCAAAACTTGGCGCGATGATCACCTTGAGGCCAAAATCGGCCAGGGCCCAGGGCGCATGTTCGCGGCTCGAGCCACAGCCAAAGTTCTCCTTAGCCAGCAAGATAGAGGCCCCCTGGTAACGGGGCTGGTTCAGGCTGAACTCAGGATTAGGCTGATCGCCGGCATCGTCCAGATAACGCCAGTCGTGAAACAGGTGAACCCCAAAGCCATCACGGGTGACCTTAGAGAGAAACTGCTTAGGGATGATCTGATCCGTATCGATATTGGCACTGTCGATGATCACCGCAAGCCCTGTGTGTGTGGTAAATGGTTGCATCGCTCCCTCCTAGTATGGCTTGCGAATATCGACGAAATGACCGGCAATCGCCGCAGCGGCAGCCATGGCAGGGCTCACCAGGTGAGTGCGGCTACCGCGTCCCTGACGACCCTCAAAGTTACGGTTACTGGTCGAGGCGCAGCGATCACCCGCCTCCAGTCTGTCATCGTTCATCGCCAAACACATGGAACAGCCCGGCAGACGCCATTCGAACCCAGCATCGATAAAGATCTTATCCAGGCCTTCCGCCTCCGCCTGCTCCTTCACCAAGCCTGAACCTGGCACCACGATAGCCGTAACACCGGCGGCCACCTTACGTCCCTTGGCCTGCTGGGCCGCCGAGCGCAGATCTTCGATGCGCGAGTTGGTACAAGAGCCGATAAACACCTTGTTGATGCTCACATCAGTCATCTGAGTGCCAGGGGTGAGCGCCACATAGTCCAGTGCCTTCTCGATACTCGCCTTCACTGTCGGGTTTGTCTCATCCTCTGGGTTAGGCACACACTGATCGATTGCCACCACCTGGCCTGGGTTAGTGCCCCAAGTCAGCTGAGGCGCGATATCGCTCGCCTCCAACACAACATGGGCATCGAACACGGCATCGTCGTCCGACTTCAGCGCCTTCCAGGCGGCGACCGCCTGCTGCCACGCTTCGCCCTTAGGCGCAAACTCACGACCTTCGAGATAATCTATGGTGGTCTGATCCGGCGCTATCATGCCCGCCTTGGCGCCCATCTCGATCGCCATGTTACAGACAGTCATGCGTCCTTCCATCGACAGGGCGGCAATCGCCTCGCCGCAGAACTCCACCACATAACCCGTGCCGCCATCCATGCCGATCTTGCCTATGATGGCCAGCACGATATCTTTGGCGGTGATCCCATCGGCCACCTGGCCTCGCACCTCGATCTTCATGGTCTTGGCTTTCAGCTGACGCAAGGTTTGGGTGGCCATCACATGCTCCACCTCAGAGGTGCCAATGCCGAAGGCCAGGGCGCCGAAGGCGCCATGGGTCGCCGTGTGCGAGTCGCCGCACACAATCACAGTGCCCGGCAAGGTGATGCCAAGCTCAGGGCCCATTACATGGACAATCCCCTGGTTCTTATGATGAATATCGTATAAACGCACGCCAAACTCTTTACAGTTTTGTGCCAGCGTCTCCACCTGAGTACGCGCCATGGGGCTGAGTGCATCCAGGCTGGCGCTCTTGGTCGAGGTGTTGTGGTCCATAGTGGCGAAGGTCTTCTCTGGCGCCCTTAATTTACGACCGGCGACTTTCAAGCCGCTGAAGGCCTGAGGCGAGGTCACCTCATGCACCAGATGGCGATCCACATAGATAAGCGGCGCCTCTCCTTCGGGGGCAGCTACGATATGGCTATCCCATACCTTTTCATACAGTGTCTTCGCCATTAGTTTGCCTCTCTGACTGCTTGGGCAATATAGTCGCCCATCTCACGGGTTGATTTTGCCTTGTCACGCTGATCCGCGGGCAAGAGTTCTCCAGTTAAATAGCCATCGCTCAATGCTTTGGCGACCGCATCTTCAATCGCCTTGGCCGCCGCTTCTTCCTTGAGGCTATGACGCAGCAGCAGCGCCGCAGACAGGATCTGTGCGATCGGGTTGGCGATGCCCTGACCGGCGATATCCGGCGCGCTGCCACCGGCAGGTTCATACAGACCGAAGCCATCGCTGTTGAGACTCACCGATGAAAGCAAGCCCATGGAGCCGGTCAGCATGGCGATCTCATCTGAGATTATGTCGCCAAACAGGTTTGAGCAGAGCATCACATCGAAATCGAAGGGACGACGCAGCAACTGCATGGTGGCGTTGTCGATATAGATATGCTCCAGCTCCACATCCGGGAACTCCTTGGCTACCTCTTCCACCACTTCGCGCCACAACACAGAGCAGGCCAGTACGTTGGCCTTATCCACTGAGGTCACCTTCTTGCGACGGCCCTGGGCCGCCTCGAAGGCGATCTTGGCGATACGGCGCACCTCGCGGCGGCTATAGCGCATGGTGTCGAAGGCCTCTTCCTGCTCGCCCTCACCCTGACGCCCTTTGGGCTTACCGAAGTAGATGCCACCGGTGAGCTCGCGCACGCAAAGTACGTCGAAGCCCTGGGCCGAGATATCGCTACGCAGCGGCGACATATGTTCCAACCCAACATGTAGCTTGGCCGGACGCATGTTACAAAACAGCTCGAAGTGTCCCCGTAGCGGCAGTAGGGCGCCACGCTCTGGCTGATCGTTGGGGGGTAGATGCTCCCACTTAGGGCCACCTACCGAGCCGAACAGGATAGCGTCGGCCGCCTCGCAGCCCTTCAGGGTCGACTCGGGTAGCGGACAACCATGATTGTCGATGGCCGCGCCGCCCACATCATATTCGCTATACTCGATATCCAACGAAAAACGCTCTTCCACCGCCTTTAGCACCTTGCGTGCCTCGACCATAACCTCGGGGCCGATCCCATCACCGGCCAATACCGCGACTTGATAACTCATACCTCAAGTGACTCCCTGCAATTAATTGTCTTTATGCTGTTTAATTCGAAATTGGTTATACGCCGCCTAACTCGGTGCGTGCCTGTTTCAACTTATGTTTATTCTCGGCCACCTTGTCGGCGCGCCAGGTCAGATTCATCACGTGGATCAGCGCCGCTGCCGAGGCCTCGACCACATCGGTCGCCAGGCCCACTCCATGGAAGCTCTGATCATGGTACTTGGCGGTGATATCCACCTGTCCCAGGCCATCTTGCCCTTGGCCCTTGGCGCTAAGTTGATAGCTGCTGATATTGATCTCACAGCCGCTGGCGCGGGCAATCGCCTTGTAGGCCGCATCGACCGGGCCGTTACCCGTTGCCGCCTCGGTCACCGCCTTGCCGTCTATGCTTAGGGTTACTGTGGCGGTGGCCTGTCCCTGAGTCGAATCTGAATGCACCACCAGCTGCTGCAAGCCATAGTGGTTCTCATCTTCCGCCTGTGCCTCCACGTACACCAAGGCCTCTAAGTCATAGTCGAACACCTGCCCCTTCTTGTCTGCCAGCTTCAGGAAGGCCTCATACAGGGTGTCCATGTCGTAGTCTTGCTCGCCATAGCCCATCTCTTCCATGCGATGCTTGATCACGTGGCGGCCGGAGCGTGAGGTCATGTTCAGGTTGTTGCGGTTAAGGCCGATACTCTCTGGCGTCATGATTTCATAGGTGTTTTGCGACTTCAGCACGCCATCCTGATGGATACCCGAGGAGTGGGTAAAGGCGTTGGCGCCGACGATCGCCTTGTTGGCCTGTACCGGCATGTTGCATAGCTGGCTCACCAGGTTAGAGGTGCGATGGATCTCTTTGGCGTTGATCCCCGTCTCCAGCCCCAGGCTGGCCTTGCGAGTGGCAATGATCATGGCGATCTCTTCCAGAGAGCAGTTACCGGCGCGCTCGCCAATACCATTGACGGTACACTCGATCTGACGCGCCCCATGCTGCACCGCGGTGATAGAGTTTGCCACCGACAAGCCCAAATCGTCGTGACAGTGCACTGAGATCACCGCCTGATCGATATTCGGCACCCTGTCGAACAGGTTTTGAATGATGCCGCCAAATTCGCTCGGCACCGTATAACCAACTGTGTCGGGAATGTTGATGGTCTTGGCGCCCGCCTTGATGGCGGCCTCGACCATGCGGCACAGGTTATCTATTGGGGTACGACCGGCGTCTTCACAGGAGAACTCCACATCATCGGTGAAGCGGCGGGCATATTTCACCGCACCGACCGCCATGTCCAGCACCTGATCGAAGGAGCGCTTAAGCTTGCTCTCAACGTGTATGGTCGAGGTCGAGATGAAGGTATGGATACGAAACTGCTCCGCTACCGACAAGGACTGGGCCGCGGCGTCGATATCTTTCTCAAGCGCCCTGGCAAGTGCACAGACCCGGCTATTCTTGATGGTGCGGGCAATGGTCTGCACCGACTCGAAGTCCCCCGGTGACGAGACGGGAAACCCCACCTCCATGACGTCCACTCCCAGACGCTCGAGTGACAGTGCTATCTGTAGCTTTTCCTTAACCGTTAAACTCGCCGCTAATGCTTGCTCACCATCTCGTAAGGTCGTATCAAATATTATCACTCGGTTAGACATCTGGTTTCTCCATGGTACGTCTAGGCTCTAATTTTGGGTGTTCGTCGAATCCATAAACAAAAAAACCCCGCGTTGTTGGGCGCGGGGTTTATGAATGCTGGGTGTGTTATTAAGCGTGCAACACTACATTCTCCGCGCAGGACCTGCGAGAATGAGAATAAGGAGGCTGAGGAGTGCACGGTTAATAGTCGTCATTGTATTCAGTAAAAGTAATTAATTATTCGTTTCGCTTCGAAAGATTGATTAATATTTAACGTGTGTCTGTTCAATAGTCAACCCCATATTTTTCATGTTTGCCACATTAGACCAGATAAAAATCTTGATTAACTGCGCAAATCTAACCATTTATTTGCTCACAAGAGTGACTAAGTGATTAAATTCAGCATACTAGGTCATTTGCCGAGCAATCCCTCTGATTCCAATCGCAGGCGCTATTTTTTATGCAATTGCTGATGAAAAATCAGTATAATGCCGCCAAAGGAAACAGAAACAGCACACTCGTTCCGGAGCTTTTAAAAATGGATTTTCGTCTCATAGTGTTAAGTCTCAGCCTCTGGCTGATCCCAGCTTATGGGGACACTATGACAGAGTTAGATGAGTTGGCCCAAACCGTCTACCAATATCCCAACAAGACACTGACCCAAATCTCGGCGCTGGAACAACGCCTGGATCAGGAAGCCACGTCTGAAGAAAACCGTCTGCGCCTCTCGCTGCTCAAATGTGAGGCCTTCGTGCAGCTGGGCGAAAACGAGGCCGCCATCAATCTGGGCCGCATGAGTGAGGCCAAGGCCAAGTCGCTCAAGCTTAATCATCTCAGCCCCTATTTTCTCAACTGTATGGCCGCGGCCTATATCGATTATGGCGACCTCAGACAGGCGCTGACCCTGCTCGACTCGGCCATCTACCTCTCTCGCGAACAGCAACAACCCCAGTCCTTAGTCAACGGCCTGATGCTGCGCGGCAAGATAGATACTCATATCGAGAGCCAGAGCAGCGCGCTGGAAGATCTACGCCTTGCTCAAGATATCTACCCGGATACCGAGAAACAGAGACCTCAATGGCTCACCCCGCCGAGGCCCTACGTGCAACTGGCCATGGCCGAGCTGCTTCGAACCAAGGGCCTCTACAACCAGGCGTTCAACAATGCCAAGGGCGCACTGGATAGCGAGCAGACCACGGGAAAGGTGAGGCTAACTGTGCTACTCACCCTAGCCAAAATCGCCCACTACAACCAAGAGGTGAAGTTCAGGGACGATATGGTGCTCGAGGCCAAGATCCTGCTGCCCGAACTTGCCACGGCGACCGAGCTGGCCGAGAGTTATACCCAACTGGCGGAAATCGAGTTTCTACGGGGAAATGATAAGAGCGCCATCCAGCTGCTCAATATCGCCCTCAACACTTTCGACAAACAGAAGAAGATCAACGACAGCCTGAGGGCCAATCGTCTACTGGCCAATATCCAATTGGCGAACGGCGAGCAGGCCCTGGGGACAGAGCTGATGCAGAAGGCAATCGCCATCGGCGAGCGCACCAATCAGTTTGACGAGCTCGTCTATTGTTACGGCATCCTGAGCCGCTACTTTGCCGACATAGGCCAATTCAAGGACGCCTATCAGTATCAGCTGAAACGCTTCGAGATGGCCCAGCGCAGCTATGAGTTTCTTAAAGATACCCGACTGCTGCAGATCAAGGCGCAGCTGGGACGCTACCAGCAGCTGGCCCAGGACAATCAGCCTAAACCCATCAAGCTCGATGCCCACATCAGCGACAGCTATGGTCTTATTGGCATACTGGTGCTCTTCCTGCTGCTGACGCTGTTTATTCTGCTCAACCGTATCAGAATGCCTAAGACGCCACTGCAGGTGAGCCAGAGAGATGAGCCGATGAGCACCCAGGAGAAAATGGAGGCCCTGCTGACTAGCGCCAAGCAGATAGGTTTTCCTATCACCATCTTGCTGATCAATCCCAGTCATCTGGCCAAGGCCGATGTCGACAGGCTACTGACCCGTTTGTCACAGAAGATCCGCCAGCAGGATATCTTGCTGAGCGCCAGCGCCGATCAGATATTGATCATGCTGCCCTTTACCTCGCTGGCAGGAGCCCAGCTTATCGCTCGTCAGCTGAGCGCCATCATAGAGCCGCTACAAAATGGTGCCCGAGTCAACATGGGAATGGCGGTGATGCAGCATCACGACACCCTCTCCTCCCTGGTTAAAAGGGCCAGTGTCGATCAGCTGAGTAAATACAGCGGTCAGCAGGCACACTAAGTCTGGTAGCAAGTACAATAAGCCTGATAGCAAGCAGCGCCTGAATTTACAGAATCTTGGTAAGCCGAGCCTTAGTTAGCGAAATATTGGCTAGCTGCGGGTGAGGTAGTCGTTGATCTCGTCGAGAAACTCGCCGCCGAAACGATTCAGCTTGGTCTCGCCCACGCCGTTCACCGCCAGCATCTCGCCGGGGCTGGTCGGCAGCATGGCCGCCATCTCCGCCAGCGTGGCGTCGTTAAACACCAGATAGGGCGGCACATCCAACTCTTCTGCCAGGCTGCGACGCAGCAGCTTCAGACGGGCAAATAACTTCCTGTCGTAGTTAATCGGTGCCCGGCTACTGCTGCGACGCTTCACATGTGTGGTGATGCTGATCCGCGGCTCGGCGAGCTGCAACGGCACCTCCCCCTTGAGCACGGCCCGCGCCTGGGGATTGAGCTTAATGGCCGAGCCTCTGGTGATATCCTGACTGGCGAAACCCAGATGAATGATCTGACGTATGATACTGAGCCAGAACTCATGGCTCTTCTCCTTGCCTATTCCCCATGTCGATAGCTTGTCGTGACCACGGTCGACCACAGAGGCCGCCTTGGAGCCGCGCAGCACCTCGATAAGATGATTCACACCAAACTTCTGCTGCAGGCGGAAGATACAGGAGAGCACCTTCTGGGCATCCTCGACGCCGTCGTACCGCTTGGGTGGGTCTAAACAGATATCACAGTTTCCGCAGGGCTCGGACGCACTCTCGTCGAAGTAGTGCAGCAGCACCTGACGGCGACAGGTTTGCGCCTCGGCAAAGGCTGCCATGGTATTGAGCTTGTGGTACTCCACCTGCTGCTGCGGGCCCGGCTCCTGCTGCTCGATGAGATGGCGCACCCGGCCGATATCGGCGGGGTCGAACAGCATGAAAGCCTCGGCATCCAGGCCATCACGGCCGGCACGGCCCGTCTCCTGGTAATAGGCCTCGACGCTCTTGGGAATATCGTAATGCACCACGAAGCGCACGTTGGACTTGTTGATCCCCATGCCAAAGGCCACGGTGGCCACCACGATATCCAATTGATCTTTGAGGAAACGCTCCTGAATATCGGCACGCTCCTCCTGGGTCTTGCCGGCGTGATAGGCGTCGGCATGATAGCCCTGCATACGCAGACGCTCGGCCACCTCATCCACCCGGCGACGACTGCTACAGTAGATGATGCCACTGTTGCCGTTCTGCGCCTGAATGAACTGTCTGAGCTGATTGGCGGCGTTGAGCTTCTCCGCCACGGTATATCGAATATTGGGGCGATCGAAGCTGGTGAGTAGCTCAAAGGGCGCTATGCCCAATCGCTGGCAGATATCCTCCCGCGTCGCCTTGTCGGCGGTGGCCGTCAACGCCATCATGGGCACCCGAGGAAACAGCTGCTTCAGCTGACCCAGGGCCGCATATTCGGGGCGGAAGTCGTGCCCCCACTGGGAGATACAGTGAGCCTCGTCGATGGCAAACAGGGAGAGCGGCAGGTTGTGCAGGCGCTCGATGAAGCTGTCGGTCAGTAGGCGCTCGGGTGATACATACAAGAGCTTGAGTTCGCCGTTATGCAGCTGACGATAGATGGTCATGGCCTCTTCCCGCGACTGCGACGAGTTGAGGTAGGCCGCAGCGACGCCCATCTGTTTCAGGCTATCGACCTGATCTTTCATCAGGGAGATCAGCGGCGACACCACCAGGGTCAGCCCGGGCAAGACGAGTGCCGGCAGCTGATAACACAGGCTCTTACCGCCGCCGGTAGGCATGATAACCAGAGCATCCTGGCCGCCGCAGACCTGCTCTATCACCTCACGCTGACCCGTCCTGAAGGTGCGATAGCCAAACACCGTCTGCAGGCAGGCGGCGAGCGGATCGCTATCGGTCACGTCGGGAGAGGTTAAGGCTAAGTCCATGGCACTCGGTAATCATTAATTTGGCCGCTTATTCTAATCAAGCCGGCTCGGCTTGTCTCATCTATCCGGGTATTAATTACCACCTCGCCCCCATCGACTGATGAAATTTTACCCGCAGGCTTGCCTCACCCCGTGCATTAGCGATAGATTAAATGCTCTAACCATTAGGCTAACGAATGCCCAAACTTTACCCGCTTGTCTCCAGCAAGCAGCGTAGGACAAAACAAGGAGTGCCCCTATGACGACGCCCATACAAGCGCAGACCCTGGCCAGCGTAGCCGATATCTTCGATACCAAGGTACCCTTTCATAACCTCTTGGGGATGGATATCAAGCGTTACGACCTGCAGGGCGTCGAGGTCGAGGTGAAGATGAAGAAGGACCTCATCGGCAACATTCATCAGCAGATCCTCCACGGCGGCGTAACCGCTACCGTGCTGGATGTAGTGGGCGGCCTAACGGCCTTCTCTGGCCTGGTAGCCAGCCGGGACGACTGGTGTTTAGAAGATCTGCAACAGCGCCTAAAAACCTTAGGCACCATAGATCTACGTATCGATTATCTCAGGCCGGGGCGCGGCGAGATCTTTACCGGTACAGGCACAGTGATCAGGGCCGGTAACCGGGTATCCGTCTGCCGCATGGAGCTGCACAACGAGAAGGGCTCGCATATCGCCTTCGGCACTGGCACTTATATGGTGGGCTAGCCAGCTAATCCCCCTATAAATTACCGTCAATTTAGTGAGACGCGCTGGCAAGGGACAGCTCCAGCGCGAGGCGCGAAAAGAATGCTCATGGCCGCTTGAGTCACGCGGCTTAGGCGCCTACAATGCCACTCCCGCACTTTTTCTAAATCCTAAGCTATGGCCGATATTGAGTATCGTAAAGGGGTAGCGCTCGCCATCTGCGCCTACTGCCTCTGGGGCTTCGCTCCCCTCTATTTTAAGCTGCTAAACCATGTGTCGGCGACCGAGATCCTGCTGCATCGCGTGATCTGGTCCTTCGTCTTCATGTTGATCTTGATGCAATTTATCGGTGGCTTCGCCAAGCTACGCGCCCTGTTTCGGCAGCCCAAACAGCTCGGGGTGTTAGCGCTCACCTCGGTTCTGATCGCCGGCAACTGGTTGTTGTTCATCTGGGCGATCAATAATGATCATATGCTCGACGCCAGCCTGGGCTACTTCATCAACCCCCTAATCAACGTTTTGCTGGGCATGGTGTTCCTGCAGGAGCGTCTGCGTAAGCTGCAGTGGGCGGCCGTATCACTGGCCTGCGCCGGCGTGTTGATCCAGTTGATCTCTTTCGGCTCGATTCCTGTGGTATCCCTGGGGCTTGCCGCCTCATTCGGCGTCTACGGCTTGCTGCGCAAGAAGGTCAATGTCGACGCCAAGACGGGGCTGCTGGTCGAAACGGCCATCTTAGTGCCTGTAGCCTTACTTTATCTGGCGATGAATCTCGATGGCACCAGCATCCTGGAAAACAGCTGGCAGATGAACCTGCTGCTGATGGCGGCAGGAATAGTCACCTCTATTCCCCTGCTCTGCTTTGCCGGCGCCGCCACACGTATCCCATTATCTATGCTAGGCTTCTTTCAATATATTGGCCCCAGCATCATGTTTATCATGGCCGTCAGCCTGTTTAACGAACCCTTCGATCTCGAGAAGGGGATCACCTTCGCCTTCATCTGGAGCGCCCTGGTGATCTTTACCCTGGACCTGGCGTTAAAGAGTCGGCGTAAGCAGGCTGGCTAACAAGGCCTCCGGCTGCTCCAGACTCAAGATCAACAGATAGCCCTCGGTCGTCGGCAAAACCAATACCTGACCGTCGCCGGTGACCGACAGTAGGGCCTTATCTGTCCTGTCGCTGGCATCTGCCAGCTTAAACCACCCCAGCGAATAACCCGGCATGCCCACACCGTTGCTGCGATAGCTCAGCTTAGGCGCATCATCTTCTCCTAAGCTGACGATTTTAGCCTCAGCCGGCACCAGGCTTTGACGCGGTAACTCGACCCGGTAGAGGGGAATATCCACCAGCATAGTGCTTGGTGTTAGGCGAACGCTGGTATCATGGGCCTTGTAGAACACCCAGGAGAGCAGGCCCAATACGGCGATCACCATCCCAGCAGAGGCATATTTTGCCTTCTTAGGTAAGGGCTTCACCATCAGCAAAACTAGCACCAAGGCGACACCCAGCAGCATAGACAGGAAGATCCCGCTGGTTGCCGAATCTAAGGTCGTAAGTTGAAAGACTTGAGTATCCACCTCTAAATATCCTCTTGAAACATTTGGGCATGCAAGCAGATCATCCCTGAGCCCAACCCTAACATGAACCGATAACTTGAGTGTGGCGCTCTCGACATATTATGTCAAGAGTCGTTGCTGTGAGTTAACTTGGACACACAAAAAGACCACCCCAAGGGTGGCCTCTTTCATCGGACGGGTTTAGCCTTATTGAAGATCTAAGGCGAGAATCTTCGACTTGCGCTGATAGTTATACAGCTGCTTCTTCTTGTTTGGCAAGGCATCGACCTCGACGATCTGAAAGCCATGCTCGAGGAACCAGTGAATGCTGCGGGTCGTCAGCGCAAACAGGCGAGCATAACCACGCACCTTGGCCTGACCTATGATGTTCTTCAGCAAGATGCTGCCGCGGTCGGCATCGCGATAATCGGGATGCACCACCAGGCAGGCAAACTCTCCGGCGTTGTCCTCCTCAAAGGGATATAGGGCCGCACAGCCGATCACCAAGCCATCACGCTCGATCAGCATAAACTGCTCTATCTCCATCTCCAGCTGCTCACGTGAGCGGCGCACCAAGACCCCTGCTTGTTCCAGCGGACGGATGAGATCCAAGACACCACCGATATCGGCAATGGTGGCTCTGCGCAGGCGCTCGGCACTCTCTGTCACTATCTGGGTACCGATACCGTCACGGGAGAACAGCTCCTGCAGCAGGGCGCCATCATCGAGATAGCTGACGAAGTGGCAGCGGGCCACGCCATTACGGCATGCATCTATGCTGGCCTGTAAGAAGGCCCGTGTGCCCACACACCAGTTGTCTTCATCGGTCAGCTCAGACAAGATGCGCTGGGCATCGGTCGGCATCAACTCGGCGATCACCTCGCCATTACTGTCGAGTATCCCCTCCTTGGCACTGAAACCGATCATCTTGTCGGCCTTGAGCTTCACCGCGATCTGGGTCGCAACCTCTTCGGCGGTCAGGTTAAAACACTCTCCGGTCACCGAGGCCGCCACAGGCCCCAGAAGCACTATGCCGTGGTTGTCCAGCTGACGTCTGAGGCCCGCCACATCTATGCGTCTCACCTTGCCACTCAGGCAGTAGTCGACGCCGTTGTCGACCCCTAAGGGCTGGGCTATCACGAAGTTACCGCTGACTACGTTGATCTGCGCCCCTTGCATCGGGGTATTGCTCAGGCTCATCGACAGGCGCGCGGTGATGTCCAGCTGCAGACCGCCCACCACCTGCTTGATCACCCGGAAGGACTCTTCATCGCTGATGCGCACCCCGTTGTAATACTCAGGGGAGAGATTATGCGCGGCCAAGGCCTCATCGATTTGCGGCCTGGCGCCATGCACCAGCACTATCTTGATGCCCAGGCTGTGAAGCAGGGCAATATCGTTGATGATGGAGCGAAACTGACTCTGCGCCAGCGCCTCACCGCCCAACATGACCACAAATGTCTTGCCCCTGTGTGCATTCACATAGGAAGCAGAATGACGAAACCCCTCGACTAACTCAGTAGTGCGCACCCGCGTAACCTCAACAATAAATATGTGACAATATCGCCACCTGACGAATAACAAGCCGATTTTATTGCATTTAAATTCACATTAAAAGCATTTGTTGTCATCGAAAGCGATATTTTTTCATTACAACGAGACAATCTGATTAAGCATAGCAGAACAGATTAAGATCAGAGGCTTAGGTAGAGGTCGGAATCCGTAGAAGCACAGGGCTAACGCCTGGGAATTTGTCTGAAGAATAGAAATGAGCTGGCCAACACCATGGGGAAATTTAGGGCAAAAAAAAGCCCCTGCAATGAGGGGCTTTTTCCAAAAAACGTGAATCAAGAATTACTTGATTTTCGCTTCTTTGTAGATAACGTGCTGACGGATAACGGGATCAAATTTCTTGATCTCCATTTTTTCAGGCATGTTACGCTTGTTTTTCTCAGTCGTGTAGAAGTGACCTGTTTTAGCGCTAGAAACTAGCTTGATCTTCTCACGGTTACCTTTAGCTTTAGCCATGGCTTATTACACCTTCTCGCCGCGGGCACGAAGTTCAGCAACAACAACTTCGATACCTTTCTTATCGATAATACGCATACCTTTAGTAGATACACGTAGCTGTACGAAACGCTTTTCGTCTTCTAACCAGAAACGGTGGTTCTGTAGGTTAGGTAAAAAACGACGACGAGTCGCGTTCTTAGCGTGCGAACGGTTGTTACCAACCATCGGCTTCTTGCCAGTAACTTGGCATACTCTTGACATGTCAATCTTCTCCAAAAACAATTTAACGCTCGAGCATTAATGTACCTCGAATATGGCCGTCGCCCGAGGCACACAAAGAGGGCGCATTTTATACAGGATCTAAAATCAAAGATCAAGGGATATTCAATCTATCCATCCCCTCTCTGCAAACGAAACTATCTCACGATCGCCTACAACCATATGGTCTAGCAGCGAAACATCTATAGTCGCCAACGCGTATTTCAATCGCTCAGTAATTCGCCGATCAGCATGACTGGGCTCAGCCACCCCCGAGGGATGGTTGTGGCACACAATTACCGCTGCGGCTTTTTTCTCAAGCACTAGGCTTACCACTTCTCGTGGATAAACCGAGGCTGAATCTATGGTGCCACGGAACAATTCGACGAACTGAATCACCCTATGCTGACTATCGAGCAATAAGATGGCAAACACTTCGTAGGCACGATCCGCTAATTGTCTCATTAAATAGTCCCGAGTTAAATCAGGATCTGACAAAATCTTTCCTCTTTGTAGATTTTCTTGCGCGATCCGCTTGCTTAACTCGATGGCTGCCTGCAGTTGGGCATACTTTACCGGACCGATCCCCTGAATATCACACAGCTCACTCAAGGAGGCGCTAAACAGCGCTCTGAGGCCACCGAAGTGGGTTAACATGACTCTGGCCAGGGACACGGCGCTTTGACCCTTGAGGCCATTTCTGAGCAGCACCGCCAGCAACTCGGCGTCAGAGAGCTGGGCGACACCACTGCGCAGCAGTTTTTCTCTGGGCCCCTCTCCCTGAGGCCAATCTTTGATTGCCATAAACACTCCTTGTCTCGGCGCCATCTGCACACCTAGGCTTTAGAGTATGGTCTAGTTTTTAAAAACTTGTATCCTCAACCTCAGCAGGATTGTGGTATGGTTAGCGGGCAAAATTAAACGCGATTAGTGATCAACATGAGTCTAACCAATAAAAAGATATTGCTGGGAATTGGCGGCGGCATTGCTGCCTATAAGTCTGCCGATCTGGTCCGCCGCCTGAAAGAGCGCGGCGCCGATGTGCGTGTCGTTATGAGCCAAAGCGCGCAGGAATTTATCACGCCGCTGACCCTGCAGGCGCTGTCGGGCCATCCCATTGCCACCGACCTGTTAGACCCGGCGGCCGAAGCCGCCATGGGGCATATCGAACTCGCCCGCTGGGCCGACTTAGTGTTGATCGCTCCGGCAACCGCCAACCTGATCGCCCGCATCAACGCCGGCATGGCCGATGAGTTGATCACCACCACCTGCCTGGCCACAGAAGCGCCTGTAGTGCTCTGCCCGGCGATGAATCAGCAGATGTATCGCAACGTCGCCACCCAGGACAATCTGGATAACCTGAGAAAGCGCGGCCTCACCATCTGGGGACCGGCATCTGGTAGCCAGGCCTGCGGCGAAGTCGGCCCTGGCCGCATGGAGGAGCCCCTGGTGATCGCCGAGCGCGTCGAACATTTCTTTGCGCCGAAGCTGCTTCAGGGAATATCGATACTGCTGACGGCGGGTCCGACCCGCGAGGCGATCGACCCCGTGCGTTACATCTCTAATCACAGCTCGGGCAAGATGGGCTTTGCCCTGGCACGCGCGGCGGCCGAGATGGGCGCCAAGGTGACGCTGGTCGCCGGCCCGGTCAATCTTGAGACGCCGATGAATGTCAATCGCCTCAACGTCGCCTCGACCCAAGAGATGCTCGACGCCGTGATGCAGCAGGTACACCACAGCGATATCTTCATCGGCTGCGCTGCGGTCTGCGACTATCGCACCGCGGATATTGCCGACGAGAAAATTAAGAAATCTGCCACAGAGATGTCACTTGCGCTTGTACGCAATCCTGATATCTTAGCCACGGTCGCGGCCCATGAGGCACGTCCATTCACGGTAGGATTTGCCGCCGAAACCCAGGATGTAGACCATTACGCCAAAGACAAGTTGACCCGCAAGAAACTGGATATGATCGCCGCCAATGACGTATCCGACCCGGCCATCGGCTTCAACAGCGATATCAATGCATTGAAGGTCTTCTGGCAAGGGGGCGAGCACGCCCTGCCCGCCACAGATAAATACACCCTGGCTAAACAACTACTCACCCTAATCGCACAGCAGATGAAGACAGCATGAAGACGCCCATAGAACTCAAGATCCTCGATTCTCGCATCGGCTCACAGTTTCCGCTTCCCGCCTACGCGACACCGGGCAGTGCAGGCATGGATCTGCGTGCCATGATAGAGACCACCATGGTAATTCAGCCGGGCGAAACCCAACTGATCCCAACCGGGATCGCCGTGCATGTTGCCGATCCCAGCCTGGCGGCCGTCATTCTGCCGCGCTCCGGCATGGGCCACAAACATGGCATAGTGCTGGGCAACCTGGTCGGTCTTATCGACTCTGACTATCAGGGCCCCCTGATGGTCTCTTGCTGGAACCGCAGCAGCGAGCCTTTCACCTTGGAGATTGGCGATCGCCTGGCGCAACTCGTGTTTGTGCCTGTGGTACAAGCCGAATTTAAATTGGTCGACGAATTCGACACCTCAGATCGAGGCGAAGGCGGTTTCGGCCACTCGGGTACTCGATAGTTAGGTACCTATTAGCCAAATTCTCGATAACACGGCACTCACACCTCGACACGCCGCATAGAATAATTAGAGAGTCATGGGCAGCGCCTGCCCATCGGCTCCTGTAGTAATTAAGTAAAGGATACTTAGATGGCTGCAAGCCCTAAAATCAACCGACGCGAACATATTCTTCAATGTCTGGCCACCATGCTAGAAACCAGTCCCGGTCAACGAATCACCACGGCAAAACTTGCCGCCGAGGTGGGCGTGTCTGAGGCGGCGCTCTATCGCCACTTTCCCAGCAAGGCGAGAATGTTCGAGGGGCTAATCGACTTTATCGAAGAATCGCTGCTGTCGCGCATCAACCTCATCATGGATGAAGAGAAAGACACCATGAGACGCTGTCAGTTGCTGCTGCAACTCTTGCTGGTATTTGCCGAGCGCAACCCAGGGATCTCCCGCGTCCTCAACGGCGACGCCCTATTGGGAGAGAATGAGCGACTGCGTAACCGTACCGGCCAGATCTTCTCCAAGGTTGAGACTCACCTGAAACAGATCCTAAGAGAGAAGACCCTGAGAGAAGGCAAAGGCTTTAACCTGGACGAGGCAATCCTGGCTAACCTGCTGCTGGCCGTGGCCGAAGGCCGCATCGCCCAATTCGTGCGTAGCGACTTCAAAAACAAGCCCACAGAACACTTCGCCGAGCAGTGGCAGTTTATTCAGCAGCAGCTACTTCAGAGTTAACTAATATCAATAAAAACAGCGACCTGTAATACACGGGTCGCCGTGTTTTTCTAGACAAAAGTATTGCACTCGTAAATCCATTGTTTTACCCTCCTTGGCGCAACAAACCCACAAAAACTCTATAACAATTGTGCGTACAAGGATGTTATATGAAACTAATTCAGTCGTTTAGTTTAGCCTGCCTCTGCCTCATCAGTAGCCAAGTCACGGCTTCAAACAAAGATATTACTGAGCTTTTTAGCCGCTCAGCCGAATTTTCTAACGTGCAGATCTCCCCCAACGGAGACTACCTCAGCGCCATCACCTCCCACGAAGGTAAGCATATGCTGATGATTCTGGACGCCAAAACCAAGAAACCGACCAATGTGGTTCGCTTTCCGGACAACGCCCAGGTAGGGCAATACGTTTGGGTTAACAATGAGCGTGTCGTGCTGGCTAAGGAATACCTAAAAGGCTGGAGCGACCATCCCATCTATTATGGTGAGCTGATGGCTGTCAATGCCGATGGTTCTAAACCAACCTATCTTTTCGGTTATAAAGGCGGTGAGCAACAAACGGGTTCTCGCATCAAGAAAAATACAGCGATACAAGCCACAGCCTATATTCTCGATCCTATGCCTGAAGATGATCGCTACATGCTCATCCAAGCGCTCCCTTGGGGCTCCGGCAGCGCAAACACTGTGGAGAATCTTCAGCAAGTTTATAGAGTCGATGTCTACAAGGGAACACGTAGAAAAATTGCGACCTCACCTATCTCCTACGCTCGATTTCTACCGGATCATGATGGCGAAGTTCGCTTTGTCAGTGGTACCCGCGACTACGTTAGTTCCCAGCTCTATTACCGCAAAGATGATGAATGGGTCGACACAGATAAGCTGAATTTAAATCTCGATGATATTACTCCTATCGCCTTCGGTGATGATGAGAACAGTGTCTATGTACTCGGCAGCGAAAACGGTAAACCTAAAGGGGTCTATTTAGTCGATATCAAGAGCGGTAAAAAGCAGCTTATTAGCCAGGACAAGGTAGTCGACCCGAGCAATGTGTGGATCAACCGCGTCAACAAACAACTCTACGCCGTAGAATATGAGAATGGCTACCCGACCTATGAGTTTGTCGATAATGATGAAAAACTGGCCACCACACTGAAACAGCTGCTCACCGCACTGCCTGGCCATCAGGTTCATCTCGTCAGCCAGACCAACGACATGAGCAAACTGATCATCAAGGCTTTCAACGATAGAAATCCTGGCGACTACTACATATTCGATGCCACCAGCAAGAAGCTTGAATATCTAGTCTCACAAAAGAAATGGTTAGATCCCGATAAGATGGCCGAGATGAAGCCAATCAGCTTTACTGCACGAGACGGTAGAGTGATCAGTGGATATCTCACATTGCCATATGGCAAAGAGGCTAAGAATCTGCCGCTCGTGGTCAATCCTCACGGCGGTCCACATGGTCCAAGAGACTGGTGGGGCTTTGACGACCAGAACCAGTTGATCGCTAGTCAAGGCGCTGCTGTGCTGCAAGTAAACTTCCGCGGCTCGGGAGGCTATGGTAAAGAATTTGAGCATGCTGGCCACCAGAAATGGGGCTCGGAGATCCAGTACGATATTATCGATGCCACCAAACACGTCATCGAACAAGGCTTTGTGGACAAAGAGCGAATCTGTATTGTCGGCGGCAGCTTTGGTGGATACTCGGCGCTACAAAGCCCAATCCTAGCACCGGATCTATTCAAGTGTGCCATAGGCTTCGCCGGTGTCTATGATCTCGAGTTGATGTTCAACGAAGGGGATGTACAAGGGCGCCGCGCGGGTGAACGTTACCTGAAGCAGGTACTAGGCGAGAACGAAGCCATGCTTGAGCAGATGTCACCTAGCAAGAACGTCGACAAACTCAAAGTAAACTTGCTACTGGTGCATGGCGGTGAAGATGAGCGAGCGCCAATCGAACAGCTCGAAGCGCTGGAAGAAGGGCTCAAGAAACACAACTACCCTTATGAGAAACTGGTCATGGACGATGAGGGCCACGGCTTCTATAACGATGAACATAGGGCGAAATACTACCGTCAGATGATGAGCTTCCTCAAAGACAACCTTAAGCTCTAAACCCCTTAAAAACCCCAAAAGCCGATTGCCACAATCGGCTTTTTTGTTAATCCCCTAGTATTTCTGGGTATAAATTACCCGCAAATCAGGGTATCCTCCCTGACCCGCCGCCCTATGTTTACTGGCGCCGGACAGGCTATAATGAATATCTTAAAGGTTAATTTGTTAAAAACATTAGTAAATTAACCTTACTGAATAGACCACTATCTGATGGTGGAGGACACGATGGCATTAAGTGAAGCAGCACAGCAGGTGCAAACTGCATTATTAGAGCGTGGTCTTGAGACGCCCATGGTCCCATGCGGACTGAGCAGCGAGGCGCGCAAAGAGAAGATTGAGCACCATATGCGCGAGATCTTAACCTTAATGTCACTGGATCTGCGCGACGACAGCCTGGTCGAGACCCCTAAGCGTATCGCCAAGATGTATGTGGATGAGATCTTCTCGGGCCTGGACTACGAGAACTTTCCCAAGATCACGGTTATCGAAAACAAGATGGGCTTCGATGAGATGGTCAAGGTCAACGACATCAGCCTAACCAGCACCTGTGAACACCACCTGGTGACCATAGATGGCGTCGCTACCGTCGCCTACCTGCCGCGCAAGAACATCATAGGCCTGTCTAAGATCAACCGTATCGTGCGCTTCTTTGCTCAGCGCCCTCAGGTGCAAGAGCGCCTGACACAACAGGTATTGGTGGCGCTACAGACACTGCTTGAGACAAAAGATGTGGCGGTTAAGATGGATGCGGTGCATTACTGCGTTAAATCCCGCGGCGTGATGGACTCTACCAGCACCACAACCACCACGGCCCTGGGCGGTATCTTCAAGTCAAACCCAGCCACCCGCGCCGAGTTCCTAAGCAATTAACTCCTATTGCTTGTAACCGACTTCTCGCAATAAAAAACGCTGCCTAGGCAGCGTTTTTTTGTTTCGCGACAATTGATATCGATTAGATACCGTATTGGTCGCGATAGGCGCTTACCGACGCCAACTGCGCTTCCATGCCAGATTTTTCCGACAGGTAGTTAATCAGATCTTCCAGCTTGATGATAGAGACGATATTGCAGCCAAAGTCGCGCTCGACTTCCTGGATCGCCGACAGCTCGCCCTTACCCTTCTCTTGACGGTCCAGCGCAATCAACACGCCCGCCAACTCGGCATTGTGAGCCTCGATAATCTCCATAGACTCGCGAATCGCAGTACCTGCGGTGATCACATCGTCCACCAGCATCACACGGCCCTTAAGCTCACTGCCCACCAGGCTGCCGCCCTCGCCGTGATCTTTCTTCTCCTTACGATTAAAGCAGTAAGGCATGTCGATATCATGGTGATCGCACAGGGCTACCGCCGTGGTGGTCGCGATAGGAATCCCTTTGTAGGCAGGGCCAAATAGCAGGTCATACTCGATACCCGAATCCACCAGCGCCGCCGCGTAGAAGCGACCCAGACGCGCCAGATCACGCCCGGTGTTAAACAGGCCGGCATTAAAGAAGTAAGGGCTAGTGCGGCCTGACTTTAACGTAAATTCGCCAAAACGTAATACCTGACGCTCAAGGGCAAACTCAATAAACTCACGTTGATAGGCTTTCACAATCTCTCCTTTTTAAAATGTAGGGGTACGCTCAATTCGATTTAAAAAAAGGACCCCGTAGGGTCCTGATCAACAAAATAATGATTAACTCAATGCGGCCTTCTGCACATCGACGATCTCCCGAATGCCGTGCTTGGCCAGATCCAGCAAGCTGAGTAGCTCTTCATGACTAAAGGGTTCACCCTCGGCAGTCCCCTGGATCTCGATGATCTTACCGGTTTCTGTCATCACCACGTTCATGTCGGTCTCGGCGGCGCTGTCTTCGACATACTCTAGGTCACAGATAGGCTCACCTTTGTAGATGCCTACGCTGACCGCAGCAATCAAAAACTTAAGTGGATTAGTCTTAATCAGTCCCTTACCACGGGCCCAGTTAAGCGCGTCAACCAGGGCTACACAGGCACCGGTAATGGCTGCGGTGCGGGTACCACCATCGGCCTGAATCACGTCACAGTCGATCACGATAGTGTTTTCACCCAGTGCCTTCATGTCTACCGCTGCGCGTAGGGCGCGGCCGATTAGACGCTGGATCTCCTGGGTACGGCCAGACTGCTTACCACGGGCAGCCTCACGATCCATACGGCTGTGGGTCGAGCGCGGCAGCATGCCATATTCGGCGGTAACCCAACCCTGGCCCTGACCTTTCAGGAAACGCGGCACCCCTTCGGTGAAGCTCGCGGTGCACAGCACCTTAGTTTCGCCAAATTCGATTAATACAGAACCTTCTGCATGGGCAGTGAACTGTCGCGTAATGGTTACCGGACGAGATTGAGCTGGGGTTCTGTCACTTGGGCGCATTGGCATTTCCTGTTTGAAATAGAGATAAGCAGATTTGGCTGCATATTATAGGGGCTTGCGCGCTTCGATGCCATGTTAATCATGACCCAAAGCGTAAAGGGAGGAGAGTTTGCTTTAACCCTGCATCTCATCGGACTATAATCCAAGGTCACTAAATCGATTTAAACTATTGGAATTACCCATGATCCAAAGCATGACAGCCTATGCTCGCATCGAGCACAAAGCACAATGGGGCACCGCCTCCTGGGAGATCCGCTCGGTCAATCAACGTTACCTGGAAACCTACCTGCGACTGCCAGAACAGCTGCGCAGCCTGGAGCCCGTCCTCAGAGACCGTCTGCGTAAACGTTTAAATCGCGGCAAGATCGAGGTCAACCTGCGCTACGATCTTGGCGAAGAAAAGAATAACGAACTGCAACTCAACCAGGCGTTGGCCAGCCAGATCATTCAGGCAGCCAACTGGGTCAAGCAGGAAGCCGGTCAAGGCGAGATCAACATAGTCGACGTGCTGCGCTGGCCGGGCGTAATGTCGGGCAGCGAGCAGGACATGGACGCCATCGGCAAGGAGCTACTGTCCGCCTTCGACAGCGCGGTCGATCAGTTTATCGAGGCCCGTGGCCGCGAAGGCGACGCCATCAAGACCATGTTGGAAACCCGCCTGCAGGCCATTGAGGAACAAGTAGCCATCGTTCGCCAGCACATGCCTTCCGTGATGCAGTGGCAGCGCGACAAGCTCACCAACCGTTTAGCCGAGATCCAGGGCGAACTGGATCCCGCCCGCTTGGAACAAGAGATGGTTCTGCTGGCGCAGAAGATGGACGTCGCCGAAGAGATGGACAGACTCGACGCCCACGTCGCCGAGACCCGCCGCATCCTCAAGAAAGGCGGCGCCCAGGGCCGACGCCTCGACTTCATGATGCAGGAGTTTAACCGCGAGTCCAACACCCTGGCCTCCAAGTCCATCAGCTCAGAAGTCACCGCCGCCGCGGTAGAACTGAAAGTGCTTATCGAGCAGATGCGAGAGCAGATCCAGAACGTGGAATAAGCGCTTCAGTCTTACTAAAAGCCTCATTATTGAGGCTTTTTTCATTTCGAAATCAGTCCAGTTAACAGCTCATACCCGAAATTTCGAGCCAAGCTAGTCTCTGAAATCAGAATGTAAGACACGACAGGGCTTACCGCTATGCTTATGCAAAGAGTATTGCTCACGCTTAGTGTCCGAACTTCAAAGCCGAGGCTAGGCATGGTAAAAGGTGTCTCTCGGGTGAGCGGCGACATTCCGCCTGTATTCACTTCAATCAATGTATAACCAAGTCCCAACGCCGAAACCTAGGCGACACAGCAATAATGGAGACCCCATGTCACAACGGAGTAAATGGCCACAGTTACTGGTGATTCTGATCGCCCTGGCGCTGCTGATCCCTGGACTCAGCCTACCTATGCTGAGCCTAGATGGCCAGGCGGACAAATCTAAATTTGCCCAGACAAGTATAGAGCTGATGACAGAAGACGGTGAGATGCGTGGACTGCTGGGGTCGGTATCCGCCTTTCTCGGCTTTAACGAGCTTGAGGGTCAGGTGGAGATCTATCGCAAGCACCGCAGCATACTGGGGACGGTGCAAGATCTGATGCAGAGCGGTAACCTGTTGGTCGGCATCATGATAGCTACCTTCTCGGTGATCATTCCCACCCTCAAGCTACTGGCGCAAGCGGTACTGGTTTTCGCACGTGGCAGCACGGCTACCCTGCTCACACGCCTTATCGATGCCATCGGCAAGTGGAGCATGGCCGATGTATTTGTGGTGGCCATCATAGTCAGCTACCTCGCAGGTAACGCCGAGGATCAGATGGGTGAGCTGATCATAATGCACGCGCAGCTCGAAATCGGCTTCTGGTTTTTCACCGGTTACTGCCTGTTTGCCATCGCTTCCAACATCATGATGGGCAAACCTAAAACCATTTCGACTTAACCCGGCAACTTGAAAGAGAAAAATTCAATCTGAGCCAAGCGATACTCAAGAGAGCTAACGACATAAAAAAGCCCCCTTATTGTTATAACGCAATAGGGGGGCTTTGTTCGATATAGGCAGGCTAAACCCTTAACCCCCACATGTCGAAGGTCTCCTTGCAGAGCTGCTCCCTAAAATCGGGGTGGGCGATATCGATAAGCGCTCTGGCACGCTCGCGTAGCGACTTGCCGCGCAGATTAGCCGCCCCATATTCGGTGACTATATAGTGTACATGGGCGCGGGTGGTGACCACACCAGCTCCGGGAGAGAGTACCGAGGCGATACGCGACACCTTGCCGCCCGCCGCCGTGCTTGGCAGGGCGATCACCGAGCGGCCCCCTTCCGACAGGCCTGCTCCGCGGATAAAGTCCATCTGGCCACCGACACCTGAATAGATGCGGGTGCCTAGAGAGTCGGCGCAGATCTGCCCCGAGATATCCACCTGCAGCGCCGAGTTAATCGCCATCACATTGGGGTTCTTACGAATGATCGAGGTGTCGTTGACCTGTTCGATATCCATGAAGACCACGGACGGGTTATCGTCCACATAATCATACAAGCGCTGACTACCCAATGCGAAACCTGTGACCAGCTTGCCTGGGTGCACCTTCTTGCGACTGTTGTTGATCACCCCCTGCTCGACCAGATTAAGTACGCCATCGGAAAACAGCTCGGTATGCACCCCAAGGTCTTTATGCTCCGTGAGGCAGGAGAGCACGGCATCGGGTATGGCGCCTATGCCCATCTGCAGGCAGTCGCCGTCGCGCACCAACTTGGCGACGTGCCTGCCTATGGCCAGGCTGGTCTCGTCGCTGGCCGCCAGCGGATGTTGTGGCAGCGGCATGCTCTGCTCGAACACGGCGGCAAACTTGTCGTAATGGATGAAGCCATCACCATGGGTACGTGGCATACAGGGGTTGATGTGGGCGATGATCTTGCCCGCCACCTGACAGGCCGCCAGCGTCGCCTCCACCGAGATCCCCAGCGAGCAGATACCATGCTTATCCGGCGGCGATACCTGAACGATCGCCGTGTCTATGGGCTGCTCGCCGGAGCGGAACAACTTAGGCACCTCGGAGAGAAAGATGGGCACATAATCGGCGTCTCCCTGCTGCAACAGCAGGCGGGTCGGCAAGCCGCCGAAGAAACAGCGATGACGCAGATGCCCTTTTAGCCTAGGATCGCTGAGGGACTCGGCGCACTCGGTATGCAGTTGCAACAGGGTCAGGTCTTTTCGGGTCAAGGCATGCTCGGCCAAGGCATCGAGTAAAAGCTTGGGGGTGGCGCCCATGGAGTGGGTCCAAAGGGTCTCGCCGCTCTGGATCAGGGCAACGGCCTCTCGCGCAGTATTACAGATAATGGGTGGCATCTATCTCACCTATAGTCGGAAAACTGAGTGCAGTGTACGAACTAACTTAACGCTTTGATAGCAAACTTATCAATGAGTTCACCTTAAGTTGATCTCGAGCAAGAGAGTATCGACTCGGCGCGAATATTTGGCGCGAGATAAATGCGTCGGCGGCACAAAAAAGGGGCCCATGGCCCCTTCTCTTGAGTTATTTAAGGTAAGCCTTGAGGCTATCCCCTTGGGTCAACAGACTCTTATAGAGGGTAAACTGGTTAGCCGCACGCTCGAGATTATGGTTCTCATGGTGAACATGAAAATAGACATCGCCATTGAGGTGATCCGTTAGGAAGCGCACCCCGATCATCAGGCAGATCACCCTGGCGCCCAGCCAGAGGCTTTGACACTCGACATCGCTCAGCACCTCACCCAGCTCACCCAGGTAACCACGGCAGATGGCGGCAAAGATAGGCTCGCGCACCTCGACCTTGGTGAGATTGGTGGAGTCCTCGGCCTCTGGCGAGGTAAAGGTTCGCACCATGTCGCCGAAGTCATACATCAGGTGTCCCTGCATGCAGGTATCGAGATCGATGATCGCCATGCTGCTCATGTCGCGCTTATCGAACAGCATGTTATTGATCTTAGTGTCGTTATGGCAGACACGTGGCGGCAGCTGCGCCTCGACTTCGCTAAGCTCGCTCAGAAGCTCATCTTGTGACAGGGCAAAGTCCACCCAGACCTGACAGTCTTTGAGACGCCCCAGGCTGTCTTTAGCGACCGCCGCTTGCAGCTGAGCGATGCGTCCGGGCAGATGATGAAACTTGGCAATCACATCCTCAAGCTGGCTGGCATCGAGATCGCTCAGGGCGCGGGAGAAGTGACCGAAGGCCTTGGCTGCAGATTCTGCCTGCGCCGCATCGGCGACCACTTCTATGCTGTGGCTGAAGGGCAGATAGGTGATGGCGCGCCAAAAACCTTGATCGCCTAAGTCCAGCGCCAGCTCGCCCTGTGAATCTGTCACCGGCTGCACTACACTCAGGCGATACTCGCCAGCCTCATGTTTGGCGAGCAGATGCTCTGCCACCTTCTGGGCGTTGCTCACCAGGGCGTGGGGTTGAGTAAAGACTTCCGTGTTGAGGCGCTGCAGCACAAACTCGCCCTCTGGCCAGCGCACGAGAAAAGTATCATTGATATGACCGTTCCCAAGGGGACTCACTTTGGCCGAAGCGGTTACACCAAAGTGCGGCAGCACCTGCTGCCTTATAAAATCAATCACCCAGTAACTCCATTAATTTTTGTTTTACCCAATCAATATCTTGCGGATAGGTCACCCCTAACCAGGTGTCTGGGGTTTGACTCACAAATACCTGTTTAGCCTTCGCCTCACCGGTTAGGGCGGCTTGCACCACGGCGGGAAGATAACATTCGCTGTCAGCCTTATGCCCCTGCTGGGTCACAAATTCCACCAAAGCCTCACCTAGAAGATCGAAGATGTCCGGGGTAAAGCCCCAACAGGTCATAGAGGCCATCGCCTCGGGTGCCAGATTGCCCTGTCGTCCCTGATGCGAGCCCACCAGATTATCACCTTGCCAGGCAATATTCAGCCACTCTTCGACAGAAATCAGCAGATTATCCTGGGTAACACAGATGCCGCGATTGACGCCGCCATGATCCGACAGCGTCTCCTTGAGGGGATAAGCCACCATCTGCCACCGAGTTGGCCGCCGCTTAAAGCCTTGAGCCAGCAGGGCGAAGGCCTGATCGCCATAGTAATCGTCGGCATTGATCACCGCCATGGGACCGGATACAAATTTACGAGCACTCCACAGGGCATGAGCCGTGCCCCAGGGCTTAGTTCTATTGCTTGCCAGCGCTTCAAGATTAGTTCCGTTGGCAGACTCGCCACTTGGTACTGGTAGGTCTGTCAGCTGCTGCACACAGAAATGCAGCGCAAAATGAGACTGCAAGCCAGCCAGGCGCGCCTGAATACTCGGGATCAGCTCGGCGCGGGTCACTATCACGGCCGCCGAAAAGCCCGCCTCGATGGCGCTGGCGATCGACAGCTGCAACATGGTCTCGCCCTTGGGCCCTAGCTCGGCGATCTGCTTGTCGCCGCCGAAACGGCTCCCCAGGCCCGCCGCCATGATCACTAGGGTCAGGGATGGATTATCATCATCCCCACAGGACACTGCATCAGTTAACTTCATCGACATCAAACCACACGAGACCTATGCTTGTCTTAAAAATGGAGATAAGGGCGGCTGTGTAACCGCCCATGTCATAACTCATAGATTAAGGGAATTATAGATAAGGCCTGAAGGCCGGCTCCTTGGCCAGCGCCGCCTGACTGCCCTTGAGGCTAAACTCGTAGCCGCACAGGGTCAGGCTGCCGCGCATGGCAATATCATTGATGATGGCGGGCGTATCCAGCGGCGAGAAACGCGCCTGGGTCGAGGTGTCGGCCAGCAGATTCACCATCATAGGCCGATAGCTCACGCCATTGTTAAAGGTCAGGTTCTTACAACTGTTGTCACCCTCGGCGCTGGCAAGGGACCAGATGGTGCCAGGTTCGCCCCGCTCACCCAGCCAGCTAAGCATCAATACCTTGCCCTCGAGTTGCACCTTAAAGCCGTCTGGCATCGCCACCTGCTTGATGTTTGTCGCGGGCGCTAGGGCAATAGGCGCAGCGGCTTCTGACTCCGCTGCGACCTGTTCGGCGGCATCATCGCCCCCAAGCCAGAACAGGCTGCCAAGCAACAGCGACAGGCAACCGAAGCCTAGCAGGGCGCCGCGAGGATGGCTCTTTATGGCGGTTAAGGTTATACCAAACAGCTTAGCCAGCTGCGCCCCGAGCGTATTAACTCCTTGCGCCAACCTGTCCTGGGGTTGGCTAGCTTGGGACTGGCTATCTTGGAAATAATTATCTTTTGGGCCATCACTTCGATAGACCTGCTGCGCATCGAGATCAGACGCCATGGCAGATGCCTGCTCAACCCCAGGCTCATTGTCCTGCGCCAGCTCTTGCGCCAACGAGTGTTCACCAGCATGAGCAAATACAGGCGAATCCGCCGCCAGGGTGGGCTCAACCCGGGTGCGGCGCTGGTTACTCGCCATCAAGGGGCCACTGTAGCCCAGGCTATCGAAGGGGGCAGATGTCTTAGGCTGAGGACGAGAAACGATAAAGCCCACCGCCAAAATACTCAAGATGAGGGCGGCCCAGTTCGGCCAGGCCTGCTCGGCAAATACCAGGCTCATGGCCAGCAGCAGTGGCCCGGGGACAGCCATCAATGCCAGCAGACGCTGAGTGGTTATCAGGCGCCGGCTAGCGCTAAGTAGCGAGACGGCAATTAATGGCAGGGCCAACAGCAACAAGATGCCATGACCGGCAAACAATAGGGAGAAGAGATAGATGAGGCAGAGTGAGGCACCACTAATGACAAGAAAACGCAGGCTGGAATCCACGCCCTGGCGACAGAAAAAGGTGTTTAACGACATAAAAAATCCCACTTCACGGCTATCTCAGCAGAGAGTCTACTGGATCTCGCCCCGGATGACGCTTAATTTTGGTTAATTTTCCCGGCCAGCCCAATGCCTACAAAACCATTACCCGTCCAAAGCAATCTCCATCCAGCCAGAAATCAGTAGGAAAGCTCAACAGACCCTAGCCTAAATTTACTACTAGGCTGTATAATGTCTGGCTACCTAAAACGATACAGCCTTTGGATAGCAATTACATGACCGCTCGCGGAAACCTCTTTATCATTTCAGCGCCCAGTGGCGCCGGCAAGTCTTCACTTCTTAGCGCTATTTTGCAGGATAAACCCGCCGATATGAAGGTCTCTGTGTCACACACGACACGCCAACCCAGAGTCGGCGAAGTCGACGGCGAGCACTATCATTTCGTCAACGTCGACGAGTTCAAGGCATTGATCGAAGCGAATGCCTTCTTCGAATGGGCCGAGGTATTCGGTAACTATTATGGCACCTCTAAGGCGGCCATCGAGGTGATGCTGGAAAAGGGCATAGACGTGTTTCTCGACATCGACTGGCAGGGCGCCCAGCAGGTCAAACAGATGATGCCAGAGGCGATTGGCGTCTTCATCCTGCCGCCCTCTAAGGCGGAGCTTGAGCGTCGCCTCACCGGCCGTGGTCAAGACAGCGCAGAGGTCATTGCCGGGCGTATGGCCCAGGCAACCTCGGAGATCTCCCACTATGGTGAATATGACTTCATCATAGTGAACGATGACTTCGAGCAGGCACAGGTGGATTTAAAGGCAATTATTCGCAGCCAACGCCTCACTCGTGCTAGTCAAATTCATGCTCAAAATGATATGCTTAATGATCTGTTGGCAGACTAACTGTCATCGTGTACAATTTTGCGTCATTTTTTCACCCATAAACACTGGAGTTTCAATACATGGCTCGCGTAACTGTAGAAGACGCCGTAAACCAAATCGGCAACCGTTTTGATATGATCCTGGTTGCAGCGCGTCGTGCTCGCCAAATCGCTGTGCAGGGCAAAGACCCTATGGTTGAAGAAGAGAACGACAAGCCAACGGTTATCGCTCTACGCGAAATCGAACTTGGCCTGGTTACCGCCGACACACTAGACGCCGATGAGCGTCAGACCGTCCGCGAACGTGAAGCAGCCGAAATCGCTGCCGTTGCCGCCATCGCCGAAGGCCGCAACACTATCTAAGGAGTGAAGCCACTTGTATCTGTTTGAAGGTCTCAAGGAGTCTGCGTCAAGTTACTTAGAAGCGACGCAGGTAGAATTACTCAAGCAGGCCTATCAGGTAGCGCGCGATGCTCATGAAGGGCAGATGCGCACGAGTGGCGAACCCTACATAACCCATCCGGTTGCGGTTGCCCGCATCCTGGCCGATATGCGTCTCGATCATGAGACGCTCATGGCCGCCCTGCTACACGATACCATTGAAGATACCCCTGTCACCAAAGAAGAGCTCTCGGAGCTGTTTGGTGAATCTGTGGGCGAGCTGGTCGAAGGCGTCTCCAAGCTGGACAAGCTTAAATTCAGAGACAAGAAAGAAGCCCAGGCGGAAAACTTCCGCAAGATGATGATGGCCATGACCCAGGATATCCGGGTGATCCTCATCAAGCTCGCCGACCGCACCCATAACATGCGCACCCTTGGCGCCCTGCGTCCCGACAAGCGTCGTCGCATCGCCCGCGAAACCCTGGAAATTTACGCCCCCATCGCCAACCGTCTGGGTATTCACAATATCAAGACTGAGCTGGAAGACCTGGGTTTTCAGGCCTATTACCCCATGCGCTATCGGGTGCTTAAAGAGGTGGTTAAGTCTGCCCGCGGCAACCGTAAAGAGCTTATTCAGAATATCGAAGGCGCCATCAAGACTCGCCTCGAAGACACAGGTCTCAAGGGTACGGTCAAGGGTCGCGAGAAAAACCTCTATTCCATCTACAACAAGATGTGTAACAAGGAACTCCAGTTCCAAGAGGTGATGGATATCTATGCGTTTCGGGTGATCGTCGACTCCATCGACACCTGTTATCGCGTCATGGGCGCCATGCACGGCCTGTATAAGCCGCGTCCAGGTCGCTTCAAAGATTATATTGCCATCCCCAAGGCCAACGGCTATCAATCGCTGCATACCTCACTTTTTGGTCCACACGGCGTGCCGGTGGAGATCCAGATACGTACCGAGGATATGGATCAGATGGCCGACAAGGGGGTTGCCGCCCACTGGCTCTACAAGGGCGCCGGTTCGGCCCAGCAAGGCACCACGACTCAGGTGCGTGCCCGCAAGTGGATGCAGAGCCTGCTTGAACTTCAGCAGAGCGCCAGCACCTCCTTCGAATTCGTCGAGAACTTTAAGACAGAACTGTTCCCGGAAGAGATCTATGTCTTCACCCCTGAGGGACGCATTCTCGAGCTGCCTGTAGGCGCCACCGCGGTGGATTTCGCCTATGAGGTGCATACCGACGTGGGCAACACCTGTGTCGGCGCGCGGGTCAACCGTCAGGCCTATCCGCTGAGTCAGCCGCTGATTTCCGGCCAGACTATCGAGATCATCACCGCCAAGGGCGCGCGGCCCAATGCCGCCTGGCTCAACTTCGTGGTGACGGGTAAGGCGCGCTCTAAGATCAGACAGCTGCTCAAGAGCCTCAAAGAAGACGATGCCGTACTGCTCGGCAAGCGTCTGCTCAACCACGCCCTGGGCGACATCAAGCTCAAGGATATTCCTCAGGAGCAGATCGATAAGGTGGTAAGCGAGACCAAACACGCCACCCTAGATTCCCTGCTGGCCGATATCGGCCTGGGCAATGCCATGAGCATAGTGATCGCCCAGCGTCTCAAGGGCGATCGCGTCGAGCAGCACGAACATAAAGAATCCAACATGATGCCGATCCGCGGCGCCGAAGGCATGCTGGTCTCCTTCGCCAACTGTTGTCGCCCCATCCCAGGTGATGCAGTGATCGCCCACGTGAGCCCGGGTAAGGGGCTGGTGGTGCATATGGAAAGCTGCGCCAACATCCGCGGTTATCAGGGCGAGCCAGACAAGTATATTCCTGTGCACTGGGATAACGCCGAGGGCGTCGAGTTCCAGGCCAACCTGCGTATCGAGATCGTCAATCACCAGGGCGCGCTGGCCAAGATCACCTCTATCGTGGCCGCCGAGGGCTCGAATATCCATAACCTGAGCACCGAAGAGCGTGACGGCCGGGTATTCTTGATTAACTTACGGATCTCGGTCACCGACCGGGTCCACTTAGCCAACGTGATGCGCCGTATCAGGGTACTGCCGGAAGTGCTGCGCACATCGCGTAATCGTTAGTTCCACCACTATTAACCTAAGTAGAGAGAGCGTTATGGCAGAGAAGATCATCATTGCAACCGACAAGGCCCCACAGGCGATCGGCACCTATTCTCAAGCTGTTAAAGTTGGCAGCACAGTCTATCTGTCTGGCCAGATCCCGCTGAATCCAGAAACCATGCAGATGGTCAGCGACGAGTTTGAAGCCCAGGTCGTGCAGGTGTTCGACAACCTGACCGCTGTGTGTGAAGCCGCCGGTGGCAGCCTGAAGGATATCGTTAAGCTGAACATCTTCATGACAGATCTGGCCAACTTCGCCACGGTAAACGAGATCATGGGGCGCTACTTCGAGCAGCCATATCCTGCCCGCGCCGCCATAGGCGTTAAGCAGCTGCCAAAAGACTCGCTGGTCGAGATGGATGGCGTGATGGAGCTGTAAGCTCTAAGTTGACACCAAAGGGCGCTGCGGCGCCCTTTGTTCTTGATAAACATTACAAACGAAACATCATGAGCCCAGAACGCTTCAAACGCATCAACCAGATGCTGGACAACCGCCAGACCGACCTCACTCTCTGCCTGGACAAGGTACACAAGACCAACAATATCGCCGCGGTGATCCGCACCGCCGATGCCGTGGGCATACATCAAATCCACGCCGTCTGGCCCGATATCGAGATGCGTGTCTCGGGCAATACCGCCTCGGGTAGCCAGCAGTGGGTCAAGACCATCAAGCACTACCACATGGATGAGGCCGCGGCCCAGTTCAAGGCGGCGGGCATGCAGATTTTGGCCACCAACTTCTCAGAAACCGCCGTGGATTTTCGCGACATCGACTATACCAAGCCGACAGTAGTGATCATGGGTAACGAACGCGACGGCGTCAGCGAGGAAGGCTTGGCCATCGCCGATCAGCAGATCATCATCCCCATGATCGGCATGGTGCAGTCCCTCAACGTGTCTGTGGCCTCCGCCCTGGTGATGTATGAAGCCCAGCGTCAACGCACCGAGGCCGGCATGTATGGCCAGCGCACTCTAGACGACGCCTACTGCCAGACCATGCTGTTCGAGCAGGGCCACCCTGTTTATGCTAAGGCCTGTCGACGCAAGAAGATCCCCTATCCCGCCATCGACGACCAAGGGCAAATTGTCGCCGACGAGACCTGGTGGCAACGGATGCGCGCGCCGGACCCGGACGCCGAGCCAGAAGCCTAAGTTCGTTTTGCGGGAAAGCGAAACGCCTCGCTTTCCCCACACCGCCCCGATGCTCGCCTAGCAAAGGATTCCATCCAGGGCATTCTTGCTAGGGCGTTCTCACCAGAGCATGCCTACCAGAGCCTTCGAGCTAAGACTATGACAATTGGCCTTTTATTCCGGCAAAACAATTGTCATAGATCACATTCTTCGCCATACTCAAAGACGCGCATAAAAAGTGGCCAGGCGCTCTCATCACAGAGAAGGGCCCGCTCAATAATGGGGGTTGTTGAGTCTCGCTCCGGCATTGGCCAAGCGAACCTAGTTGCGTCTCCTTTAACAAGAATAACGATGGAATGGCAAGATGGACTCACTATTCAAATCACCGGTCGACATGTTGCACCACTGGGTCGAGCAATATGGCGATAGCACCTACCTGAAACAACCCATAAACGGTCAATACGTTAACTACAGCTGGCGCGAAGTGCAGCAGAAGATGCAGCAGATCGCCGGCGCCCTGCGTCACCTCGGCCTAGAGCCGGGTGACAAGGTGGCTGTCTTATCGAAGAACTGCGCCGAATGGTTCATTACCGATCTGGCGCTGATGCACGGCGGCTATATCAGCGTGCCCATCTACCCTACCGCCAACGCCGACACCATTCGCTACGTGCTGGAGCACAGCGAGTCCAAGGCGATCTTTATCGGTAAGCTGGACTACTGGGCCGATCAGGAGGCCGGGGTCGGTGGCGACATACTGCGACTGGCCATGCCCTACGACACCATGCCGGCACAATACCAGTGGGACACACTGCTCAAGCTGGGCCACCCCTTAATCGAAGCCGAATCGCCGACACCCGAGCAGATCATGACCATCATCTACACCTCGGGCTCGACCGGTAAGCCTAAGGGAGCGATTCAGACCTTCGCCAGCTACGAGTGGACCTGCCGCGCCGTGGTGCGCGACCTCAAGACAGATGTGGAAGACAGGCTGCTCTCCTATCTGCCACTGGCCCATATTACCGAGCGTGTCGCCATTGAGGGCTCTTCCTACTATTCCGGCAGCAGCGTCGCCTTCGTCGAGAGTCTCGACAGCTTCGTTGCCGACGTGCAGCGAGCCAGACCGACCGTCTTCTTCTCTGTGCCTCGCCTGTGGAGCCTGTTCCAGAAGAATATCATCGACAAGATTGGCTATACCAAGCTCAACATACTGCTGAAGATCCCCTTCGTCAGCTCGCTGGTGAAGAAGAAGATCCATCAGGGACTGGGCCTTGAGCATTGTCACCTGCTAGGTTCGGGCTCGGCACCCATCCCGCCTTCGTTGATCGCCTGGTATCACAAGATTGGCCTGAACATCTGTGAAGCCTGGGGCATGACGGAAAACAGCGCCTACTCCATCATCAACCACCCCTTCGATGCCAGCAAGATAGGCACGGTCGGGCGCGCGGTCGAGGGCTGTAGCGTCAAGCAGGGCGACAACGGCGAGCTGCTGGTCAAGAGCCCAGGCCTGATGAGCGGTTACTACAAGCAGCCGGAAGTCACCCAGGCCAGCTTCGACGAAGATGGTTATTTCCGCACCGGCGATCTCTGCTCAATCGACGCCGATGGCTGCGTCACCATCACGGGCCGGGTCAAAGACAACTTCAAGACAGCCAAGGGCAAGTATGTCGCCCCTGTGCCTATCGAACGTAAGCTGGCCCAGGATCCTCACGTGGAGCTGATCTGCATCATAGGCTCTGGCCTGCCTCATCCGGTTGCCCTGGTACAGCTCTCCGAGGGCGCAGCCTTGCAACCCAAGGAAGAGGTGCGCGCCTCGCTCAAGGCAACCCTGGACAGCATTAACCCTAACCTGGAATCGCACGAAACCGTCGATGCCATCATAGTGGTGAGCGAGCCTTGGGACGTGGATAACGACGTGCTGACGCCGACCCTGAAGATCAAGCGCCATGTGCTGGAGCAGAGATTCAGTGCCAAGGTCGAAGGCCAGCGCGGCGGCGTGGTGCGCTGGGAAGACGAGCTCTAAGCTAGCTTGTAAACCCAGTCGCTAAGACAATGACCTAAAAACACGCCATCTGGCGTGTTTTTTATGGGGCAATCTGTGACGAGATAAACAAAGTTTAATAGCTCCCCCCTAAATTTTTGTTGCCTAAAATTGTGCAACCTCTATGCTTGGCGCCCCGCTACTGTAGAGAGTCAATCATGTTCACCCCGCTAGCCCTTATCGCTGGTCTGCTCATCCTTATTCTTGGCGCCGAATCCCTGGTGCGTGGCGCCAGCTCGCTGGCCCTAAAACTCGGCGTCACCCCGCTGATCATCGGCCTCACCATAGTCGCCTTCGGCACCAGCGCCCCCGAGCTGGCGGTGAGCCTCAAGTCGGCCCTGGCCGGCAACTCAGGCATCGCCCTGGGCAATGTCGTCGGCTCCAACATCGCCAACATAGGCCTGATCCTCGGCCTGACGGCTCTGGTGCGCCCCATCGGCGTGCAATCTATGATGGTCAAGCGCGACATACCGCTGATGCTGTTTGCCAGCCTGCTCTTCTGGGGGTTGATCAGCGACGGCAGCCTCAGCCAACTCGATGGCGCCCTGCTCTGCTCCATGCTGATCGCCTATCTGGGGATGAACTACCTGTTCGATAAGCAGCAGGCCGATACCGAGTCGATGGAGCTCAAGCCGCTCGCGCCTCTGCTGGCCGTGGTGCTACTCCTCGTTGGCATCGCCATGTTGGTCGGCGGCGGCATACTCTTTGTCGACGGCGCCGTGGCCCTCGCCAGACAGCTGGGAATGAGCGAGCTGCTCATCGGCCTGACCATCATCGCCATAGGTACCAGCATGCCAGAGCTTATCACCTCACTGGTGGCCGCCAGACGCGGCGAGAGCGACATCGCCATCGGCAACCTGGTGGGCTCTAACCTGTTTAATATATTGGGGATCTTGGGGATCACCGCCCTGATTCACCCCATCACCGCCAGTGTGCCCAAGCTGGACATGCTGGTGATGGTCTCGCTGGCACTGCTGCTTCTGCCTCTGGCCTGGAGCGGCCTGCGCGTGGGACGGCGTGAAGGCGCCTTGCTGCTGCTCTGTTACCTCGTCTACCTGGGCTATTTGATCCTCTCCGCCCAATCCCTATGAGTTAGCGCCGCTTTTCAGCGCTACCAATTTAGCTCTTCCAATTTAGCGCTACCAATTTAACGCTACTGCCGATAAGCGATGACAAATGTCATCCCTTATCGGTGACATCTGTGCCTGCACAAAAATTGCCATCAGGCAGATACTCTCCTTAACCCCGCGACGGGGCATTACGCAACACAGGTTCTTAAGGAGAAGCCAATGAAAACACTTATCATCGCCACCAGCCTGGCCCTACTCAGCCCACTGAGCCAGGCCAATGACATTACCGAGATAGACAGCGCCGCCAATCGGATGGATATCGATCGCCTGAGCCAATTGAGCGAACAAAGCCAAGGCTACGAGCAGGCCTACGCCCTCTATCGCATGGCCATCAGTGCCAACATTCTCAGCCAGAAGGGTCAGGCCCAGGCGGCATTGACCCGCGCCGAGAAGACCCTAACTCCCATTGCCGACCAAGGAGAAGCCGCCACCCTATTAGCCTCTGTCTACGGCATGCAGATAGGCTTAGACATGAGTCAGGCCGCCAAGTACAGCACTAAGATGGCCGGTGCCCTCAATGACGCCGAAACCTTGGTCCCCCAGAGCCCTCGACTGGCGCTGGTCAAGGCAATCGCCGCCTATTCCAGCCCTAAAGACCATGGCGGCAGCATGAAAGATGCCATCGCTTTTAGCTCAAAAGCCATTGATCTATATCGAGAACCTTGCGATAACATCTGTTGGGGAGAGGCAGAGGCCTACACCTGGCGCGGCTTAGCCAAGCAGAATCTCGGTGACAAGGCGGGAGCCATTGCCGATTGGCAGGCCGCCCTGCAGGTACAGGCCGATTATGCCTGGGCAAATTTCCTGCTAAAACAGAACCACTAAAGTAATCGGCTCAATATCGGTTGCCACTAAGCCAGACGGCTAAGCGTTAGAGCGCTCATAGCGCAACATCATGGACTTAGTGGCACCTAGGATAAAGAAGATGGACAAATACCCTATTCCACACACCCTAGATATCGAGCGGGCGACCGAAGATAAGCTCGCCTGGGTCTATCTGATCAACCTGGGCTTCTATTTCATCCCGCTGTTCTTACAAACTATGCCCACCTGGCACATAGTCGTCAGCCTGCTAGTGCTGGTGCCCTTTATCTACTGCTATTTTTGGGCCCACCGCAGCCCGAGTAAAACCGCCTACCAGCCTATCTTGCTGATCATCGCCCTGGCCTGTCTCATCACGCCTGTTAATATCGGCTCGCTGTCCCTGTTTACCTTTGCCGGTTTCTTTATCGGCTTTAACTACTCTCTGCCCAAGGCCTTCGCCAGCCTTATCGGCTTAGCCGTCATCCTGACGCTGCTAAGCCTAACCCTAGGTATTCACTACTACTTTGCGGTTTATGGCGTCGCCCTGATCACCGGCGTAGGCTTCTTTGGCGTGGCCGAGCGTAAGCGGGTCGAAGCCAAGCGCGCCCAACGGCAGAGTCAGCAGGAGATACGCCAGCTCGCCACCATGTTAGAGCGCGAACGTATCGCCCGGGATCTGCACGACATCATGGGGCACTCGCTCTCCTCGATCTCACTCAAGGCCGAGCTGGCGCGCAAACTATTGGCCAAGGGGCAAGCCGATCAGGCCAGCGCCGAGCTGGCAGAACTGGAAACCATCGCCCGCGACAGCCTCAGCCAGATCCGCCAAACGGTCTCAGGCTACAAACACAAAGGGTTAGACGCCACCCTGACGCACCTGTGCCAGATGCTGAGGGACAAGGGCATGGCCGTCACCCTCTCTGGTGAGCTGCCATCACAGCCACAGGAAGTAGAAACCCAGTTGATCCTCAGCCTGACTGAGCTGTGCAACAATGTTATGCGTCATAGCCAAGGCGATAGCTGTAACATCGACTTGTCGGCAACACCTCAGAGGCTGCGGATCTCGGTCACCGACAATGGTAAGCTGAGGCAGCTCTGCGAAGGCAATGGCCTCACCGGCATACGCGAGCGACTGCGCCCCTTAGGTGGTACACTCAGTATTGGGCTCGAACCAAACCCGAAATTTATCATCGAGTTACCAAATCAGGGATAGAAACAGGATGAAGATATTACTCGCCGAAGATCAAGCCATGGTGAGGGGCGCGCTGGCCGCGCTCCTCACCCTCGAAGGCGACTTTGAGGTGATACAGGCCTGTGACGGCGACCAGGCCCTGAGCCTGCTCAAGCAGCAGAAGTTCGACCTGCTGCTGACCGACATAGAGATGCCAGGCCTCAGTGGCCTGGAGCTGGCTCAATGGTGTCAAAATCAAGCGGCGCCGACTAAGGTCATTATCCTGACCACCTTTGGCCGTGCAGGCTATATCAAGCGTGCCATCGAGGCGGGCGTGGGCGGTTTCTTACTCAAGGACGCGCCCTCCGAGACACTGATCCAGGCAATAAACGCCGTCAGCCGTGGCAAGCGCATCATAGATCCCGAACTGGCCATCATGGCCATCGGCGAACAAGACCCGCTGAACGATAAGGAACGTCGGGCGCTCAGGCTCGCCAGCGAGGGACGCTCCAGCGCGGAGATCGCCGCCACCCTGTTCATCGCCGAAGGCACTGTGCGTAATTATCTCTCCGAGGCCATCGCCAAACTCAATGCCAACAATCGCATCGACGCCGCCCGCATTGCCAAGCAAAAGGGCTGGCTGTGACCTCATTCTATGACCTCAGGCTTTAACCCCAGGCTTCGCCGCCTTGATAGCTAACGCGAGATTGCGTTCATGCCGAACTCTGATAGTATATGTATATATTTACAGTAATAGACTCAGGTTCTGGTTAAATAGAACGCTAAATCAAATGGGTACAAAGCGTGGATAGACTCGATCTCATGGCTGTGACAGAGTTAAAGGGCGTTGCCGCCAAGATGGCGCAGCGGCTGGAGAAACTCGGCATCAATACAGTCCAGGATCTGCTGTTTCACTTGCCGCTACGCTACGAAGACCGCACCCAGATCTATCCCATCGCCGCCCTCTATCCCGGTAGCTATGGCACCATAGAGGGGATCGTACAGTCAACCCAGATCGTCCAGGGGCGCAAGCGTATGCTCACCTGCACGGTGCGTGACGACTCGGGCACCATAACGCTGCGCTTCTTCAACTTCTCCGCCGCCATGCGTAACGGCCTCGAAGAGGGCGAGCGCATTCGTGCCTATGGCGAGGTGCGCCGGGGCAAGCTTCACCGGGAGATCATCCACCCGGAATACAAGATGCTCCACGGCGAGAGCGACTTTAGCCTCAGCGATACCCTGACGCCTATCTACCCGACCACAGAGGGACTCAAGCAGGCCAGCTGGATCCGTTTGACGGATCAGGCCCTGACGCTGCTGGCCCATGGCGCGCTGACCGAACTATTGCCGCCTCAGCTGAGGCCAAATCAGCTCTCATTGGTCGACGCGCTGCAGCTGCTGCACAGACCCCCGAGCGAGGTCAGCCCCTTTGCCCTGGAGCAGGGCACGCATCCGGCGCAGCAGAGGCTGATCCAGGAGGAGCTGCTGGCCCACAACCTGAGCATGTTACAGCTCAGGGCCCGCAGCAATCATGATAAGGCCATCGCGATGCAACCCACCGGGCAGCTACTCAATCCCTTCCTGGCCTCTTTACCCTTTAAGCCCACTGGCGCCCAGCAGCGGGTGGTTGCCGATATCACCCAAGATCTCGACAAGGCGCATCCCATGATGCGTCTGGTGCAGGGCGATGTGGGCTCGGGCAAGACCCTAGTGGCGGCGCTGGCGGCGCTGCAGGCTATCGAGAGCGGCTATCAGGTCGCCATGATGGCACCGACGGAATTGCTCGCCGAGCAGCACGCCAACAACTTCGCCGCCTGGTTCGAACCCCTCGGCCTCACCGTTGGCTGGCTGGCGGGTAAGCTCAAGGGCAAGGCGCGGGCGCAGTCGCTGCAGCAGATTAAGAGCGGCGAGGCCCATATCGTCATCGGCACCCACGCCATCTTTCAGGAGCAGGTCGAGTTCAACCGTCTGGCGCTGATCATCATAGATGAGCAGCACAGGTTCGGGGTGCATCAACGCTTGGTGCTGAGAGAGAAAGGAATTAGCCAGGGCTTCCACCCACATCAGCTGATCATGACGGCAACCCCTATCCCCCGCACTCTGGCGATGACCGCCTATGCGGATCTCGATACCTCCATCATCGACGAGCTGCCGCCGGGGCGCACGCCGGTGACCACGGTTGCCATCTCAGACAATCGCCGCGGTGAGGTGATCGATCGCGTGCGCCAGGCCGCGCTGCAAGATGGGCGTCAGGCCTACTGGGTCTGTACCCTGATCGAAGAATCCGAGGTGCTGGAATGTCAGGCCGCCGAAGACACGGCCGAGGAGCTTAAGCAGCTGTTGCCCGAGCTGGCCATCGGCCTGGTGCATGGCCGCATGAAACCCGCCGAGAAACAGGCGATCATGGACGCCTTTAAGGCCGGCAGCATACAGCTACTGGTGGCCACCACAGTGATCGAGGTGGGGGTCGATGTGCCCAATGCCAGCCTGATGATCATCGAAAACCCCGAGCGTCTGGGGCTCGCCCAGCTGCATCAGCTGCGGGGGCGTGTCGGCCGTGGCGCCGTGGCCAGCCACTGTGTGCTGCTGTACAAGGCGCCGCTTTCCCACACCGCCACCCAGCGCCTGGGAGTGCTTAGAGACAGTAACGACGGCTTCGTGATCGCCCAGAAAGATCTGGAGATCCGCGGGCCGGGTGAGGTCTTAGGCACCAAGCAGACAGGTATCGCCGACATGAAGATAGCGGACTTGGTACGGGATCAGGCCCTCATCCCCCACATACAGAAACTGGCCCAACATGTGATGCAACAAGTGCCGGAAAATGTTGACGCCATAGTGCTGCGTTGGTTAGGCGAGCGCCAGCAATACGTGCAGGCCTAACTCAGCTAACAATTAAATATTTTTTATTTCACTGGCCGCCCCTAGACAAGCCCGGTGAATTTTGCAGAATGGAAAGAGGCCTCTGTGGTCACAGGGCTTATTCCAGCCACAATTCAAGGAAATCTCATGCAAGTCAGTCAAGAAGATAGAATTGCCCCACAGACAGCGCGCAGCGGGATCAATGCGCTCAGCATTGCCGTGGTGATCATACTAGTGTTGCTCGCCGGCGGCGCCTACTATTTCCTGGGCAGTGACGAGCCCGCGCCCGAGCCTGAATTGCCAGCCCCTATCACCCTGCCTGAGCCAGAGCCGGAGCAGCCCCTGCCAACCGATGCGGCCTTGCCTGAGCCAGAAAACCTGGCGCCGGAGCCTGAAGCCCAGGTAGAAGAAGCACCAGCCGAGGCCGTCGAGACCCTGCCGACACTGGCCGATAGCGATCAATATGTTCATGACAAGACGGTCGAAGTGGCCAATGGCATGAAGATAGATCCGCTACTGGTCGAGAAAGATATCGTCAGACACTTCGTGGTGTTCGTCGACAACCTGGCTCAGGGCGAGCTGGCCCGCAAGGTGAGCCCACTCAAGGCGCCCAACAGCAAGTTTACCGTCTCCGAGGTGACCAACAAGACCTACCTCAATCCCGACAGCTACCATAGGTATGATCTCTATGCGAACTTCGTCGATAACCTGGACGAGGAGCAGCTGCTTAGCACCTATAACAAGGTGAAGCCGCTGCTGGGTGAGGCCTTTGCCGAGCTGGGTTATCCCGACATGAATTTCGATGACCGTATGGTAGAGGCGATAGACGTCATGCTATCCGCCCCCGTCATCGACGCGCCGATTGAGCTGGACAGCGTCAGCGTAAACTATAAGTTTGTCGACCCTCAGCTCGAGAGCCTGCCCAACGCCCAGAAGCTGATGATCCGCATGGGGCCGGAAAACAGCAAAAAGGTCAAGGCCGCCCTGCGTAAGCTCAAGAAGCAGCTCAAACAGTCATAACCCCCAGCTCGCCCATCTCCCCGTGGGCGAGCGCCCTCCTACCTCCTCAGTTCACACTATCTAGCAACAGATCAATCACATATTTATGTCACCCGTCAAAGGGTGTACAATAGCCGCCCCACAAATACACCTTGTGGCTCAGTTTCTGGTTATGGAAAACATCAGCAAGACGCTGTATTTAGAGGCAAAGTAGTGCGGTTACACTTTCACATTCATTCTGCGGGCGCCTGGTCTCCCCTATACCAGTGCTTAAGCGATTGGCAGACATGGCCAACGCCGCCGGCAGATGCCGAGCAGCGCGCTCAGGCCGCCCCGGCGCTGAAACAAGTGCCCGCCATGCAAAGGCGACGCTTTAGCAAGCTCACCAAGATGCTGTTGGATGTCGCCTTTCAATGCGACGCGCCCGCCCAATGCCGTACCATCTTCGCCTCTCGCCACGGCGAGCTTAACCGCACGGTGGATCTGCTACAGGACATAGTGCGCCAGCAGCCCATTTCGCCCATAGGTTTTAGCCAGTCGGTGCATAACACCGCCAGCGGCATCTTCAGCATATTGACAGATAACCGCGCGCCTTCGACCTCGATTGCCGCCGGTGAGGCCACCCTCACCCAGGCCCTTGTCGAGGCCTATGGACAACTGGCGGAGGACAACTCGCCACTGCTGCTGGTGTTTGGCGACGAGCCCGTGTCAGATATCTACAAAGAATTTACCCAGGAACCCGAACTGCCGCTCGCCATCGCGCTGCAGTTGTCGCTATGCCAAGATCAGGTTTCAGGCACTCAGCTGATCATTGAAACCAAGCCAGATGCCACCGAATTAGCGGCGGCGCAGCCGCTGAGCTTTGGCCAAGTGATCCACGCCATCGCCGCCCAGCAACCGCTGGAAGGGCGTCTGAATCAATACCTGGTGCGGATCTGTCATGACTAGTCAGGTCGTCGCCAAACGCCTGACCGGCATCGCCTATATTCCTCGCTGGCTGGGCGGGGTGAGCTGCTATATCGCCTTCGGTTTAGGGGGCCTGCTCAGCTCACTCACCATATTGCCAGTACTCAGGTTCTGGCCCGGCAGCCAACAGGTACGTATCGCCCGGGTGCAGCGCGCTGTGCACCTGATGTTTCGCGGTTTCGTGCGTATGCTCACCTGGGCTGGGGTGATTCGGGTGACCACCCAAGATCTCCACCGGCTGGAAAATGCCAAGGGCAAGGTGATCATCGCCAACCATCCGACCCTGGTCGATGTGGTGGTATTGATCAGCCTAATGCCTAATGTCGGCTGTATCGTCAAACAAGGCTTGTGGCGCAACCCCTTCCTGCGGGGCGTAGTCTCCTGCGCCGGTTATATTCCCAACCGCGGCGCCGATCTCCTGCTCAAGGATTGCAGCGAGGTGCTGGCCCAAGGCACTAACATGATCATCTTTCCCGAGGGTACACGTACCGTTAAGGGCGAGATAGTTAACGAATTTGCAAGGGGCGCAGCCAATATCGCCCTGCGCACAAACACAGACCTGATCCCCGTGGTATTAAGAACCAATGCCATCGGCCTGACCAAGCAGGAACCCTGGTATGAGATACCTCGCCAAACCATAGGCATGAATGTCGAAGTAGGCGAAACTATCGAGCATATCAGGTATCATGCTGAAACGGGTGGAGACGCCAAGATGGCCCGTCAGTTGACGCGGGATCTCGAAGAATATTATAAACAACAACTTGATAAAAATTATGAGCTTACAAAACGAAATTAAACAACTCATCATAGATTGCCTGGATCTCGAAGATGTCAGCATCGACGATATCGACACAGATGCGCCGCTCTTTGGCGACGGTCTGGGACTGGACTCTATCGATGCACTTGAGCTGGGACTAGCCATCAAGAAGCAGTTCGATGTCAAAATCGAAGCCAACTCGGAAGCCACCAAGGCCCATTTCTACAGTGTTGCCAGCCTGGCAAGCTTTATCGAATCTCAACGCGGTTAGGAGGCAGCATGCAAAATCGTGAGCAAATTCTACAGATGCTGACTCAGATCCTGGTGGATGAGTTTGAAATCGATGCCGACGACATCACCCCAGAGGCATCTCTGTATCAAGAGCTGGATCTGGACAGCATAGACGCTGTGGATCTGGTGATTAAGCTACAACAACTCACGGGCAAGAAGATCCAGCCCGACGAGTTTAAGGCCGTGCGTACCGTCGACGACGTGGTAACGGCTATCGAAGGGCTAGTGAAGCAGTAATGCGCCTGTTCCTGCAACTAGTCACCGGCCTGGTGGTGCTGGGGTACCCCCTGGCCGTCTACTTCGGCCTGAACTATTTGCCGCCGGGCGTGATCGCCCTCCTGCTCTGCTCTCTGCTACTGCTCAGGCTCGCCTTGCAGAGGCAACAGGTCAGGGCTATGATGCTGCCAATCGTCGTGGGCATCTTCCTGACCGCGGGCAGCTATCTGGCGAAGCAGACTGCCTGGCTGCTCTACTATCCCGTGGTGATCAACCTGAGCATGTTGGCGCTGTTTGCCTACTCCCTCAAACATGGTCCCACCATGATCGAGCGTCTCGCCAGGCTGAAGGAGCCGGATCTGCCCGACGAGGCGATCCCCTACCTGCGCAAGGTCACCCAGATCTGGTGTGGTCTGTTTGTCTTCAACGGCGCCATAGCACTCTACACCGCCAGCGCCACTAGCCTGGCGACCTGGACCCTCTATAATGGATTTATCGCCTATCTGCTGATCGGTACGCTGCTCGGCGGAGAATGGTTATATCGCACCTTCTGGTTGAAAAAGTCATGACAGCCCTACTCAAACATTGGCTCAGGCATGGGCCGGCGAGCCAGCAGCTTATCAGCTTCAATCACCACGATATTCTGACGGGTGAGGCCTTTACCGCCCAGGTAGCCGCCATCTTCGAGGCCCTGAGCCAACACAAGGCGAGGCGCTGGCTGTTAGCCTGCGACAGCAGCGACCTGTTCGCGGTCGGCCTGTGCGCCGGTCTGCTGGCGGGTAAACAGCTTATTCTGCCCGCCAACACCCAAAGCGGCACCCTGAGCGAACTCACCCATGAGTTCGATGCAGTGCTGGCAGACAGCCCACTATGCGAGGCCAAAGACTATGTCGCCCTGCATAAGGATCTCAAACATCCTGGTCCCTGGCCAACCAGCGAAACATTTGGCGAGCTCATTCTCTACACCTCAGGCTCAAGCGGACAGCCCAAGGCGATCACTAAAACACTGGATCAACTCGATGCCGAGGTGACGGTGCTGGAGCAGACCTTTGCCAATCACCTGCCCCAATGCAGCGTGATCGCCACCGTCTCCCACCAGCATATCTATGGTCTGTTATTTAAAGTGCTCTGGCCCCTGGCCGCCAGCCGCCCCTTCCTGAGCGATCTGGTGGAATACCCAGAGACCCTGACCTATTACGCCAACCTGTTCCCGAATCTTTGCCTGATCAGCAGCCCGGCACAGCTCTCTCGCCTGCCCGATGCCCTGGAGCATCAGCCGCAGCTGCGCGCGCCCAGCCTGATCTTCAGTTCGGGCGGCCCGCTGAGCCTGGAGGCCGCCAATGCCATCGCCCACTGCTATGGCAAGCCGCCTATCGAGGTCTTCGGCAGCACGGAAACCGGCGGCATCGCCTATCGTCGTCAGCAGGACAACCAGCAGAGCTGGCGCGCCTTTGCCACCCACGAGATCAAGCAAGATCCAGACAACGGTGCCCTCTGGCTCAAGTCCCCTTACCTGGAGAGCAGCGACTGGCTCAGGTGTGACGACAAGATACAGCTTATCGCCCCCGGCGAGTTCGTGTTGCAGGGACGACTGGATCGCATCGTCAAGATAGAGGAGAAGCGCCTGTCACTGGTGCAGATGGAAGCCCTACTGGAGAGCCACCCCTTGGTGGATCAGGCCGCGCTCGTGGTGCTGGAGCAACCCAGGGTACAGCTGGGCGCCGCCATAAGGCTATCTGCCGAGGGCAATACTTTGCTGGAACATGAAGGTAAACTGGCAGTCAACAACGCCCTCAAGCAGCATCTGCTAAGTCAGTTTGAGCGCGTCACCCTGCCAAGACGCTGGCGTTACCCCGCCGAGCTACCGCTCAACACCCAGGGCAAGCGTATCCACAAGGAGCTGTTGGAGTTGTTTCTTCATGATTAAATCTAACCTGCCACCCATCATGGCCAAACGTTGCCTGGAAGATGGCGTCGAATGGCAGCTGCGCATCGATGCCGATCTGCCCTACTTCGAGGGCCACTTTCCCGAGCAGGCGGTGCTCCCCGGCGTAACTCAACTGGATTGGGCGGTACAGCTGGGCGCCAGCGAATTTGGCTATGCGCCCCAGGTGCAGAGCCTAGAGGTACTCAAGTTTCAACAGTTGATCCTGCCCGGCAGCGAGGTGCAACTGAAGATCAGCCTCAATCGCGCCAAACATAAGCTCACCTTCGCCTACTATCAGGGCGAGCAGCGCTTCGGCTCGGGCCGCATCTGCCTAACGCCAAACGACAACGAGGAGAGAGGCTGATGCAGCTGGCATTAGTCATTCCTAACTACAACCATCGCCAGGCGATCAAGGCTACCCTTGCACGCCTGGAGCCCTTGGGACTCACCTGTTATCTGGTTAACGACGGCAGCGACGACGAAACCCGTCACCTGCTCTGCCAGCTGGCGGCGCAGCACGACTGGGTGCGCCTGCTGCATCATCCCTTCAACCGGGGCAAGGGCGCGGCGGTGATGACGGGCCTCAGGGCCGCCTATGCCGATGGCTTTAGCCATGCGCTGCAGGTAGACGCCGACGGTCAACACGATCTTGACGATATTCCAAAGATGATAGAGACGGCTAAGGCTCAGCCCCAGGCGCTGATCTCAGGCCTGCCGCAATACGACGAGTCAGTACCCAAGGGGCGCCTCTATGGCCGCTACCTCACTCACTTCTGGGTCTGGGTCGAGACCCTGAGCCTGGATATTCGAGACTCCATGTGCGGTTTTCGCGTCTACCCTCTGGCCGCCACCGAGCAGCTGTTTCTCAACGAGGCACTGGGCGAGCGCATGGACTTCGATATCGAGGTGTTGGTCAAGCTCTACTGGCAGGGCGTCGAGGTAAAACACCTGCCGACCAGGGTGATCTACCCAGAAGATGGCACCAGCCACTTCCAGGGCTTCAAAGACAATGTGCGCATCTCCGCCATGCACAGCAAACTCTTCTTCGGCATGTTAAGACGCATGCCACAGCTGCTGCGCCACAAGCGCAGCCGCCCCAAGACGGTAAAACACTGGTCTCGCATGGGCGAGCGCGGCAGCTACTGGGGCATCAAGCTGTTGGCCACCAGTTATAAGCTGGGCGGCCACTGGCTATGCCGCGCCATCATGTATCCGGTGATCTGCTACTTCTTCGCCACGGGGAGCACGGCGCGGCGCGCCAGCCAGACTTTCCTGCGTCAGGTGCAGCGACTCGAACCCAAGCATCCGGATCTCCAGGGCGAGATAAACTGGCGCCACAGCCTCAAGCACTTCATCGCCTTTGGCAATGCGGCGCTGGATCGTATCGACGCCTGGTGCGACCGCATCAAACTCAGCCAGGTCGACTTTCCCGACCGTGAGGTACTCGCCAAGCCGCTGGCCCAGGGACAAGGTGCCGTGCTGCTGGTTTCCCACCTGGGTAACCTGGAGCTTTGCCGCGCCATATCGATTCACCAGCGCAAGGTAAAGGTCAACGTCATGGTGCTGACCCAGAACGCGGAGAACTTCAACCGGGTACTCAAACAGCTAAACCCCGACAGTGCCCTGAACCTGATCCAGGTGACCGAACTGGGCCCCAGCACCTCGATGCTGTTGCAGCAGAAGATAGAGCAGGGAGAACTCGTGGTGATCGCCGGCGATCGCACCTCCACCAGCAGTGAGGGCCGGGTATTTTACGCCCCCTTCATGGGTAAGGAGGCGCCCTTCCCACAAGGTCCGTTTATTCTGGCCAGCCTGCTGGACTGCCCCGTGTACCTGATGTTCTGCCTCAGGGAAAACGGTCGCTACCGGGTGCACGTAGAGCACTTTGCCGACACCCTCAAGGGGCCGCGTGCCGGCCGCATGGAACGACTACAAGCAGCGGTGAATCGTTACGCCGAGCGTCTTGAACACTACGCCCGCCGTGCACCGTTGCAATGGTTTAACTTTTTCGATTTTTGGCGCAAGGACGATGAACTCCTGCGCGAGGCCAAGCCTCAAACGCCTAACAGGACAGAGAAATAGATGACACAGACGACTCAATTCCCCGCCTCCGCCACCCTGGTCGAATTTGGCCAGCGTAATCTCAATCTCGAGGAGGTCGTTGCCATCGCCAAGGGCGCCAAGGCCCAGCTCAAGGAGAGCGCCGACTATCAGGAATATATCCAGAAAGGTGCCCGCTTTATCGACAGCCTGTTGGCCGAAGAGGGCGTGGTCTATGGCGTCACCACTGGCTACGGCGACTCCTGCACAGTCACAGTCGGCCTGGATCTGGTGCACGAACTGCCGCTGCATCTGTCGCGCTTCCACGGCTGTGGCATGGGTAACATTCTCTCCGTCATGCAGGCTAGGGCCGTGATGGCGTGCCGCCTAAGCTCGCTGGCCGTGGGTAAATCTGGCGTCAGCTACGAACTGCTGAAACGCATCGAGACTCTGCTGAACCTGGGCATCACCCCGGTTATCCCCGAAGAGGGCTCTGTGGGCGCCAGCGGCGATCTCACCCCTCTCTCCTACCTAGCCGCCGTGCTAGTGGGTGAGCGCGAGGTGATCTACCAAGGCGAGCGCCGCGATACCGCCGATGTGTACCGTGAACTAGACATTACGCCGTTGACTCTGCGTCCCAAGGAGGGTCTGGCCCTGATGAACGGCACCGCCGTGATGACGGCGCTGGCATGCCTGGCCTACGACAGGGCCCAATACCTGAACCGTCTGGCCAGCCGAATCACCGCCATGGCCTCGCTGACGCTCAAGGGTAACTCCAACCATTTCGACGACATACTATTTGCGGCCAAGCCCCATCCGGGCCAAAACCAGATCGCCGCCTGGATTCGTGAAGATCTCAACCACCATGAGCATCCACGCAACTCGGATCGCCTACAGGACAGATACTCGATCCGCTGCGCGCCGCACATCATAGGCGTGCTGCAAGACGCCCTGCCCTTCATGCGTCAGTTTATCGAGACCGAACTCAATAGCGCCAACGACAACCCTATCGTCGATGGCGAGGGTGAGCACGTGCTCCACGGCGGCCACTTCTACGGCGGCCATATCGGCTTCGTGATGGACTCGATGAAGAATGCCATCGCCAATATTGCCGACCTTATCGACCGTCAGATGGCCCTGGTGATGGACCCTAAATTTAACAATGGCCTGCCCGCCAACCTCTCTGGTGCCCAAGGCAGTCGCAAGGCGATCAACCACGGTTTCAAGGCGGTGCAGATAGGCGTATCGGCCTGGACGGCCGAGGCACTGAAAAACACTATGCCTGCCAGCGTCTTCTCACGCTCAACCGAATGTCACAACCAAGACAAGGTGAGCATGGGCACTATCGCCGCCCGCGACTGTATGCGCGTGTTGCAACTCACCGAACAAGTGGCCGCTGCTGCGCTGCTGGCCATGACCCAGGGCATTCACCTGCGTATCGCCCAGGGCGAGCTGTGTCATGCCTCGCTCACCGCCTCTGTGGCCAAGACCCTAGATCAGGTCAGCGCCGACTTTGAACTGCTCACCGAAGACAGACCCCTGGAAACCGTGCTTAGACAGACGGTAGACAAGATCCAACAGGGACTATGGGAAGTGTGTCACTAGGAGGCGCGAGATGAAGGCACTGCTCACCACAGAGATGGAGATGGTCATCCCCTTCCACGACGTCGACTCTATGGGGATCACCTGGCACGGTAACTATCTGAGGTATTTTGAGATCGCCCGTTGTCAGCTGCTGGACGAAATAGACTATGGCTACCGCAAGATGCAGGCCTCAGGTTATGCCTGGCCCATTATCGATCTGCAGATAAAATATGTGCAGGCCAGCACCTTCGAGCAGAGGGTCAAGGTGATCGCCAGCCTGGTGGAGTGGGAGAACCGTCTCAAGATCACCTATCAGGTACGCGACGCCGAGACCAACCAGCGCCTGACCAAGGGTTATACGGTACAGGCGGCGGTCGAGATGCAGAGCAAGGAGCTCTGCCTGGTCACCCCTGACTGCTTCAGAGACAAGATAGCCCACCTGCTGCCCAGCGAGGCGCAGGCATGATGACCTCTTTGCTTCACCGCATCACTTGCCTTCACCGCATCGCTAAGGCCGGCCTGTTTTGCCTGCTGTTTTGTCCAATGTTCTGCCTGGGCCTCGTTAGTTTCGTAACTCACGCAGAACAATCAACCGATTATGAGGCACTTTTTAAAGCTAGAGCAGACAATACTGCCCTATCCAAGCTGGTAACCCGCCTGGGCGGCGGTGAGTCAGCAAGGGGCGAGTTTACCCAGTCCCGCTACCTCAAGGTGCTGAAGAAGCCGCTGGTGAGCCGCGGCGAGTTCCTGTTTCAGGACAAACTGGGGATCGCCTGGCTACAGACAGTGCCCTTCCCCTCTGGCCTGGTGCTGACGCAAAACACCCTGGTGCAGATAGATGCCGACGGCAACCGTCAGATAAGCCACGCCGATGACAATCCACAAGCGGGCGTCATGGCGCAGATGATGCCCAATCTGATGAGTGCCCTGCTAAGCGGCGATCTCGCCCCCCTGCAGGCGCAATTTACCCTGCATCTGCAGCAGCAAGCAGAGTGCTGGCAGTTGGGCCTGGAGCCGATAGACCCCCTCATCAAGCAGGCGATGCCACGCATAGTGCTACAGGGAAGCGAGCAACTAGAGTCTCTCAGCCTGTTAGATAACCGCGGCGATCTCAGCGTGATCGAATTTAACGCCCTAGCGCAGCGTCCGCTGACGGCGGATGAGCAGGCCTATTTTAAACTCGACGCCGACCCTCGCCCCGCGACAGAGGCGAGATGATCCTCAGACTCAGCGACCGCCTGGGTCGCCTCTCTGCCAATACCCGCCTGGTTATCTGGCTGGTGCTGCTGGCCGCCATGGCGCTGCTAGCCGCACAGGCGCTGAGCCGCGGCGCCGGGGTGCAGAGTGACATCCTGGCCATGCTCCCCAAGATCCAGGAAGATCCCCTCACCCAGAGGGCGATAGACAGGGTCGAGCAGCAGCTGGCCAATCGCATCTACCTAGGGGTCGTCAGCCCGGACCAAGCCACCGCCGTCAAAGGCGCCAAGCAACTGCTGAGTGCACTCCAGGGGGCTCCCGAGGCCTTTACCCAGGTGCAGAGCGCCGATATGCAGGGCGCCCAGGCCCTCAATCGCTTCTATTTTCCCTATCGCTTTCACCTGCTCACCGCGCAGCAGAAAGATCTGCTCGCAAGTGGACAATTAGCCAAGTTAGAGGCTAATACGCTCGCCCAGCTCTACAATGCCTTCGGCTACGCCAATAGCCAACTACTGAGCCAAGACCCGCTTCTACTCTACCCCGAGCTACTGAAACAACTCTCGCCCCAAAGTCGCCTCAAGGTAGTCGACGGCATTCTGGTAGGCCAGGAATTAGCCCAGGAAGCCAGATCAAACAAAGACACGCAAGGAAGCAGCGTCGCCATCGTCATGGCCCAGGGAGTCGGCAGCGCCTTCAACCCTAATGCGCAGGAGCGACAGTTAAGCAAGCTCGAAGAGGCGATAAACCAGATGAGGCAGCACCTTGGGACCGAGCAAGAAGTGACCGTAATAAAAGGTGGCGCCCTGTTTCATGCCGCGGCGGCAACAACACAGGCGAAAAGAGAGGTCTCCAGCCTGGGGCTCGCCTCGCTGATCGGCGTTATCCTGCTGGTTTGGCTGGCGTTTCGCTCTATCATGCCACTGACCATAGCCGCGCTGACTATAGCCACCAGCCTGCTGTTCGCCCTAGGCGCGACCCTGTGGATCTTCACCCAGGTTCACCTGCTCACTCTGGTATTTGGTACCAGCCTGATCGGGATCGCCATCGACTACAGCTTCCACTTCTACTGCGAACGGCTGCAAAGCCAGAAAGCAGATTCAGGGATAACCGCGACTAATGCCGTCGCCCGCGTGTTTCCCGCCGCCAGTCTGGCACTGCTCACCACTGTCATCGCCTACCTAGCCATCGGCCTGACGCCATTCCCCGGCATGCAGCAGGTAGCCGTATTCTGCGCCGCGGGACTCCTCGGCGCCTATCTGACACTGATCTTCGCCTATCCCAAGCTGGCCAATAGCACCATGAGACCCGGCGATCGCGCGCTCGGCCTGGCGGCACGTTACCTCAATGACATGCAGACCATAGCGCGGCCCATTAATGGGGCCAAAGGAATAGCAATTGCCCTCGGCCTGCTACTCCTGACTATATTTGGCCTGAATAGACTCGGGGTAAACGATGATATTCGCGCTCTGCAACAGAGTCCTCTGAGCGTCACCCAAGGCGAGCAGCGACTGCGCCAGGTAATGAGCGGCGGCACAGATAACCAATTTATCCTGGTACGGGCAGAGACCGCTGAGAAACTGCTGACAAGGCTGGAGGCACTGTCGCCGACGCTCGGCTCACTGCAACACCAGGGCGTGCTAGGTAACTCGGTTAATCTGGCCCACTACCTGCCCAGTCAGGCAAGCCAGCAAGAGGCCTATCGCCTACAAGGGCAGATCTACCACAAGCTGCCTGAGGTGTTAGCGCATCTAGGATTAGATGGCGACTTGGCACCCTCCCTGATGGCGAGCTTCGAGGCCAGCGCCAATGAGACCATCACCCCAGATAAATTCTTCGCCTCCCGTGCCGGTGAACTGTTCGCGCCCCTATGGCTGGCGCCCGATGGGACTGATGCTCAAGCTCAAATGCAAGCACAAACTCAAGCTCAAGCTAAAACACAGCCGAACGATAATACCTCTGGCAGTGACGGCGCCACATACGGCGCAATTGTCCTGCTGGGCGGCATCACAGATCTTCACGCCTTAACCCAGGCAATCAGCCCATTAAGTGGCGTAACCTTGGTGGATAAGGTGCAGGATATCTCGGATGTGATGGCCAAGTATCGCAGCCTGACCCTGAGCCTGCTGGGCCTGGCGCTCGTCGTCGCAGGGCTTATCTTCTCGCTGCGCTTCGGCCTCAAGATGGCCCTGTGGATCACGGCCGTGCCCGCCCTGGCGGCGCTGCTCACCCTGGCGGGACTCGGCTTGGCTGGCTCACCACTCACCCTGTTTCATGCACTGGCGCTGATCTTGGTCTTTGGCATAGGCGTCGACTACAGCCTGTTTTTCGCCGAGAGCCATAGAGGCGAAGGCGTTATGATGGCAGTATTCATGTCCGCCTGTTCGACCCTGATGGCCTTCGGTCTGCTGGCCTTCAGCCAGACACCGGCCATCCACTATTTCGGCCTGACATTACTCTTGGGGATAGGCCTGACCTTCGTGCTCTCCCCCTTTATTCACACATTAACAAGGATTGATAAGTGACCCCTTTCGCGCAAACAGCCGCTCAGACGGACCATTATGATGTGATAGTGATAGGTGCGGGCCCCTCGGGCAGCGTTGCCGCCAGCCTGCTGCATCAACAGGGTAAGCGTGTCTTAGTCTTGGAGAAGCAGCACTTCCCCCGCTTCTCCATCGGCGAGAGCCTGCTGCCCTGCTGCATGCAGGTGATTGCCGAGGCCAATATGCTCGATGCCGTCAATCAGGCGGGGTATCAATTCAAGAACGGCGCGGCCTTCAACGCCAATGGCCGCTCGACCTATTTCGACTTTACCGACAAGTTCACCCCGGGGCCGGGCACCACCTTTCAGGTCGAGCGCGGCGACTTCGATAAGCTACTGGCCGACACTGCCGTCAGCCAAGGGGTCGAGATCCGCTATGGCCAGCGCGTCGATGCGGTAGATCTCAGCCATAAGCCTAGGCTCACCATCAGCGACGAGCAGGGAGCGAGCTATGAGCTGAGCGCCGATTACCTGCTGGATGCCAGTGGTTTCGGCCGCGTGCTGCCTAGGTTGCTGGACCTGGAGCGTCCCTCCAATCTACCAAGCCGCACGGCGATATTTACCCATATCCAAGACAATATCGACAGCGTCGACATGGGCGACTACCACTTCGATCGCAACAAGATACTGATCAGCGTCCACCCGGATAATCGCGACATCTGGTATTGGCTGATCCCCTTCAGCAATGGCCGCTGCTCGCTAGGTGTGGTGGGCGAGCCTCACCTGCTGGGCGAAGAGGCCGATCTAGAGGCCACACTGATGCGCCTGGTGCGGGAAGAGCCGCGCCTCAAGCAGCTACTCAGCCGCGCCGAGATAATACGTAAGCCCGCCAAGCTGGCTGGTTACTCGGCCAACGTCAGTACCCTGGCTAGCGATAAATTTGCCCTGCTGGGCAACGCCGGTGAGTTTCTCGATCCCGTGTTCTCCTCTGGCGTCACTATCGCGATGCAATCAGCCTCTATTGCGGCTAAATGTGTCGTGAAACAGCTCAATGGTGAATCGGTCGACTGGCAGACAGAATATGCCCAGCCACTAATGCGCGGCGTCGATACCTTCAGAACCTATGTGCAGGCCTGGTACGATGGCCGCTTTCAGGATGTGATCTTCTATCAGAACCCCAACCCTAAGATTAAGCAGATGATCTGCTCTATCCTGGCGGGCTACGCCTGGGACGAGAGTAATCCTTTTGTGGCCGAGTCTGAGCGTCGTCTCAACATGGTGGTCGAGCTATGCCGTTAAGGGCGAGTCTCCTCATCTGCATGGCGCTGCTACTGAGTGCCTGCGCCCACAAGCTAGACAGGCAAACCTGTATGGCCCTGGCTCAGGGGGTAGACTATTGCCTGGCGCCTCTGCCCGACTCGGCGCCCGTCAGTCAGAGCCAGCTGGTCAAACTCAAGGTGAAACAGGCCAGGCATCAGCTGCTGAGTCAGCTGGATCTGACCCCCGAGTCGCTCACCCTGGTAGGCCTGGCCCCTCTTGGACAGCCGCTGTTTACCCTCAGCTATGACGGCCAGCGGCTGATCAGCGAGCAGAGCGTCTTATTGGGAGATCAATTTAAGGCCGAGTATCTCCTTGGGCTGTTGCAATTGATATACTGGCAGCCAGAGGATGTAAATCACCATTTACAAGGCGCGACACTGGCCGACTACGCCTGTGATGCAGCCTATTGCAGAAGATTATATGCTAGCGATGGCGAGACAATCATGGATATCCGCTATAGCCGGAAGAGCCCCTGGACAGCCGAGGTGACGCTAGATTTTCACCAGGCTCAGCTGACGCTGAACATCCAGCCGCTAGAGTAAACCAGAGCCTAATAGCCAAAAGAACGGACACGATGACACAGATAGCTATCACCCACCTAGGATTATGCACCCCATTGGGCGACGATCCCCAGACCGTCTTACGCCGCCTGCTCGATGGCGATACCCAGGGCATGAGGTGGCGTGATGACCTGATCCCTGACAGCCAGGTATTGGTGGGAATGGTCACCACAGAGTTGCCGAGCATAGCGCCCGAATTACAAAGATTCGACTGTCGTAACAATCAGTTACTCCAGCGCGCCGCCGAGCAGATCGCCCCTGCGGTCGAGGCAGCCAAGACTCAATACGGCGCAGATCGCATAGGTATAGTGCTAGGCACCAGCACCTCGGGTATCGCCAGGGGCGAGAAGGCACTGGCCTACCGCGCCGAGCATGGGGTATTGCCCGCCGATTACCTCTACTCCAAGCAGGAGCTAGGTAACAGCTGTGACTTTCTGCAGCACTATTTCGACCTCACGGGCCCCTGCTATACGGTATCGACCGCCTGCTCATCCAGCGCCAAGGTATTCGCCAGCGCCAAGCGCCTGCTCCAGGCCGGCGTCTGCGACATGGTGATCGTCGGCGGCGCCGACAGCCTGTGTAAGCTGACCCTGAACGGCTTCCACTCGCTGGAATCTGTCTCCAAGGCCCATTGCCAACCCTTTAGCCGTAACCGCGACGGCATCAATATCGGTGAAGGCGCAGCCCTGTTTACCCTAACCTTAGGCGAGGCCGAGCTGATGCTCGCGGGTGTGGGGGAGTCCAGCGACGCCCACCATATCTCTTCACCCCATCCAGAGGGCGATGGCGCCGTGGTCGCCATCGAGATGGCACTCAAGGATGCAGCCATAGCTCCGTCACGGGTTGGCTACATCAACCTGCACGGCACGGCGACCATAAAGAATGATGCCATGGAGAGTCGGGCCCTGCTAAAGGTGTTCGGCGAGCAGCTGCCACCAGTGAGTTCTACTAAGCCGCTCACCGGCCATGCCTTGGGCGCCGCCGGTGCCTTGGAGGCGGCCTTCTGCCTGCTACTTCTCTCAGATCTTAATCGAGAGCATGGGCTGCCGCCTCAGGTGGGCGATCAAGAGTGGGATGGCGACAACCCGGCACTGCCCTTCGTATCACAGGGGCACAGCACTCGGCCTGAGAATGCCAGGCTCGAATATGTCATGAGCAACTCCTTTGCCTTTGGCGGCAGCAATGCCAGCGTCATCTTCTGCCGGGGAGCCAAGCGATAATGTCAACGCAAGATTTACCGCCAGATTCACTTACTATGTCTAATCCACAAGCTATGTCTGAGCCACAAGCTATGCCACAGCCAAACACAGCGCTTACCGAGATCCCGCTTGAACAGGTGTTGCCACACCGCGCCCCTATGATCTTGATCGACAAGCTGCTCGAGCAGGCGCCAGATACACTGCTTACCGAGGTGAGCATAAGCACAAACAGCGCCTATTTCGACGCTGCCAGCCAGTCTGTGCCTAACTATGTGGGCATAGAATATATGGCTCAGAGCATCGCCGCCCTCGCAGGCCTGGAGGCCAGCGCCCGAGGCGAGCCTATTCGTGTCGGCTTCCTGCTCGGCACACGCAAGTTAACATTCGCAATCCCCGCCTACCGACTCGGCGAGCGTTATCAGACCCGGGTCAGCCGCCTCTATCAGGAAGATAACGGTCTGGCGGTGTTTGATTGTAAAATATTCCACAACAATCAACTTGTGGCAGAGGCTAATGTCAATGTATTCCAGCCTCAAGACACCCAGGCCTATATTCTGGAGAGCCAGGCGGGTACAGAAGAAGAGAAAGCAAGATGAATAAACGTGTATTGATCACAGGTGCCAGTCGCGGCATCGGCAAAGCCATCGCCCTCAAGCTGGCCGAGACAGGCTATGATATCGCCCTGCATTTCCACAGCAATCAGGCGGCGGCCGATGCAACCCAGACAGAGCTCGAGGCATTGGGGGCCAAGGTGAGCCGCCTGCAGTTTGACGTGGCAGACCGCGCCGACGTCAAGGCTGCCATAGAGGCCGATATCGACCAGCACGGTGCCTACTATGGCGTGGTGCTCAACGCTGGGATCACCCGGGACACCGCCTTTCCTGCCATGAGTGACGAAGAGTGGGACGGGGTGATTCACACCAACCTGGACGGCTTCTACAACGTAATCCATCCCTGCACCATGCCGATGATCCAATCACGCCAAGGCGGGCGCATCATTACCATGGCGTCTGTCTCCGGCATCGCGGGTAACCGTGGCCAGGTCAACTACAGCGCCTCCAAGGCGGGCATCATAGGTGCCACTAAGGCGCTGAGCCTGGAGCTGGCCAAGCGTAAGATCACCGTTAACTGCATCGCCCCAGGCCTTATCGAAACCGATATGGTGAGCGAATTCCCCCAGGAGATGGTCAAGGAGCTGGTACCTATGCGCCGCATGGGCAAGGCCTCGGAGATCGCCGGACTGGCCAACTTCCTCATGTCTGATGACGCGGCCTACATCACCCGCCAGGTGATCTCGGTAAACGGTGGCATGATCTGATGAATAACAAGACTCGACGCGTAGTGATCACCGGCGCCGGCGGCGTCACCGCCCTAGGGCACGACTGGCCTAGCATCGCCCAGCGCCTGCAGGCCAAGCAAAATTGCGTGCAGCGCATAGACGAGTGGGACAGATTCGACGGACTCAACACACGTCTGGCCGCACCGGTCACAGACTTTGAGCGCCCGAGCCACTATTCGCGCAAGAAGATCCGCTCCATGGGGCGCGTCTCTGTCATGGCGGCCTGGGCCAGCGAAAAGGCGCTGATGGATGCCAACCTACTGGACGATCCCATAGTCACCTCGGGCGCCATGGGCATCGCCTATGGCTCCTCCACCGGCAGTACGGATCCCATCATCGCCTTCGGCGACATGCTCAAAGAGGGCGACATGTCTGGGGTCACGGCCACCAGCTATATCCGCATGATGGCCCATACCACTGCGGTCAACGTCGGTGTCTTCTTCGGCCTCAAGGGCCGGGTACACACCACCAGCAGCGCCTGCACCTCGGGCAGTCAGGGCATAGGCTACGCCTATGAGGCGATCAAATATGGTCAGCAGGATCTCATGTTGGCCGGCGGCGCCGAGGAGCTCTGCCCCACCGAGGCCGTGGTATTCGATACCCTGTTTGCCACTAGCACCAAGAATGATACGCCAAGTGAGACGCCGAGCCCCTTCGATCGCGACAGGGACGGCCTGGTGATCGGCGAAGGCGCCTGTACCCTGGTGCTGGAAGAGCTGGAACACGCCAAGGCCCGCGGCGCTAAGATCTACGCCGAGCTAGTGGGCTTCGGCACCAACTCTGATGGCCTGCATGTGACTCAGCCTAACGCCGAGACCATGGAGGTGGCGATTCGCCTGGCCCTGAAAGATGCCGACTTAGACGCCGACAAGATAGGCTATGTCAATGCCCATGGCACCGCCACGGATCGCGGCGACATCGCCGAGACCCAGGCCACTCAGGCGGTGTTTGGCGAACGCATGCCCATCTCCTCCCTCAAGAGCTACACGGGCCATACCTTAGGCGCATGCGGCGCTCTGGAGGCCTGGCTCAGTGTCGAGATGATGAATGCCGGCTGGTTTGCCCCCACCCTCAACCTCAAGCATATCGATCCCGCCTGTGGTCAACTGGACTACATCAAGGATGAGGTTCGTCAGCTCAACACCGACTATGTGATGAGCAACAACTTCGCCTTCGGCGGTATCAACACCTCGCTGATCTTCAAGCGCTGGCAAGACTAACATCGAAACAACCACCACGGATGATCGCGATCGAGTCATAAGACTCATCGCGGTCGTCGGCGGCTGGCACAGGCTTTGCTGAGGCTTAGGGTCCCTAATTACAAGATGGAGCTTAAGATGCAATTTGTGCTCGGAGTCGTCAGCCACGCCAGCGTCGTCAAGATGCTAGAACAACACCTGGAAGATATGTATGCCACCTCGCCGCCAGAGAGTGTGCACGCTTTAGATTTAAGCGAATTAAAACAAGACGATATTAGATTTTGGACCCTATGGGAGGCCGACCGACTCTGCGGTTGCGGCGCCATCAAACGCCTCTCGCCAGAGCATGGCGAGCTCAAGTCGATGCGGGTCGCCAACTACTATCGCCAACGTGGCATAGGCGAGCGGATCTTGCACCATCTTCAGGCAGATGCCGCCCAAAATGGGATGACGCGCCTCAGCCTGGAAACCGGCAGCATGGGCTTCTTCCTCCCGGCCCGGCGCCTGTACCAGAAATTTGGTTTCGTCGAGTGCGCCCCCTTCGGCCGCTACCAGGATGATCCCAACAGCGTCTTCATGACCAAGCGGCTCTGACATAACGCTGGTTTGCACATAGCTGTCCCTTGGCTTGCCCTTATCTGGCAATTGGCTTGCCCTTATCTGGCAATTGGCTTGCCCTTATCTGGCAATTGGCTTGCGCTTAACTTGCACTCGGCCATCAATTAGAATAATCTTATTGAAGTAAATCTTATAGACTCGATTCTAATTGTAGGGGCAAACCATGTTTCAATCTCTCTTAGCCAAGCTATCTGGCAGCCATCCCGCCGAGCAATGCTGGCAACTGATCGAACAAGGCGTACAGGTTATCGATGTACGCTCTCCCCAGGAATATGCCGGCGGCCACCTGCCAAATGCACTCAATGTGCCCCTGGATCAACTGGCCCAGTGGCTGACCCAACACAGCGATAAGCAGACCCCCTTCGTGCTCTACTGCGGTGCGGGGATCCGTGCCCAGAAGGGCTGCGACATCTTAAGGGCCAACGGCTTTAGCTGTGCCATCAATGGTGGCGCCCTCAAAGATCTGCTCTGCTATCAGCCACAAAGCCTCGCCAATGGCTAACAGCCAATTAGGGCCAGAAGCCGAGCAGGCTACGCCTCAGGCCAAACACTCAACCGCAGAAACGCCCAGGCCCAGATACCAATTTAGCACCAATCGCACCCATGGGCGCCATAGGGTGCGCTATGTGGAAACCAGCCAGCAGAGTGACGAGTGCACCCTGTGTGAGCTGGCACAATAGTCGTTAGCTCAATAGTCTTAAGCTAGGTAGGCGTTAACAGAATAGTCGTTAGCTAGATAAAAAAAGGCGCTCACCGATGTGAGCGCCCTAACCTAGAGATGGGTTAAATGTGGTTGACGATGAAAACCATGGGCTATTAGCGCCCGATAAACTTAAGCTACCAGCTGCTCTATGCTCTGCTTGGCCTGGCTGATCCCCTGCTCATTCGCTTCTGGACCCATGTTGAGGGCTTCGCCGTAAACGGTTTCCACCTCGTCGATACCGATAAAGCCAAGCACTGTCTTGAGGTAAGGCACCACGTGATCGCTCGCACCATTCTTGTGTACGCCGCCGCGAGTGGTTACCAAGACCGCACGCTTACCTTCTACCAGGCCTTTAGGGCCTGTTTCTGTGTAGGTGAAGGTCACGCCGGCACGGGCCACCAGATCGATCCAGTTTTTCAGCTGGGTCGGAATGCTGAAGTTATACATAGGGGCGGCGATAACCAGTGTGTCGTGTGCCTTCAACTCGGCCACCAACTCGTCTGACAGGGCCAACACCTCTTGTTGACGCGGGCTCAGCTCGTCACCGCCACGTAACCCCATGGCGATCTCGCCATCGAGTACAGGCAGTGGCTGCGCCGCCAGATCCCTGACTGTTACCTCGGCGCCCTGACCCTGCCAGTGTTGCTGCAGGTGGTCGATCAGCTTAGCCGATTGTGAATAGTCCCCTAAGATGCTTGATTTCAATACCAGTACTTTTGCCATAATCTGCTCCAATTTAAATCTCTGTTACAACCAATTGAGGCCAGTTTATCCACCATTTAACCGAAAGATAAGCGCATTAAATGCGAAAATAAGTTCGATTTAATTGAAAGGTTTAGCAATCAGAGAAATTCGAATGAATGACAGAGATACGGCCAAGCCTCTCAGCCACTGGGGTTGGCGCACACCTAAGGCCGATGGGAGATAAAACTCGAGTGTGAGCGGCTGTGATCTCGGCTAACGGACGGCGAGACAAATTAGGAACCCCTAACCATTTTCTGGTATTCTATGCCGTTATTAAACATGACTCCTATGCATAAAGAATAATGTCCAAACAAGACTCTCTTTGGTTTAAATCCTTACGTTGGATCCAGAAGAAACTCGTGCACACCATAGTAGTGCCTCAGGATCCCTTTGCCGATCTCAACCTGGATTCAGACAGACCCCTGGTCTATGTGATGAAGACAGAATCGATCAGTGACATCGCCGCACTGAGCGAGGTAACCGACCGACTCGGCCTGCCCAGCCCCTATCAGAGCCTGGATGTCGAGGGTGAACAGGCGCCGCGAGTCGTCTGTGTCGAAGGAGCCAAGCCGCTATTTGGCGAGCGCGAAGGCAACGAGTTTTACCTCGAAAGCTTCTCGCGTCTGCTGAGCGCCCACAAGAAACATCCTGAGCTGGATATTCAGCTGGTACCCGTCAGCCTCTACTGGGGTCGCACCCCAGGCAAGGAAGATGACAGCATGAAGGCCGCGGTGCTGGAGCGTGAGAGCCCCACCTGGCTGCGAAAGTGTCTGATGATCCTCTTCCTCGGCCGCCACAACTTTGTGCAATTTTCCAATGCCATGTCGCTGCGCTACATGGCCGACGAGCACGGCACCGACAAGCGCATCGCCCAGAAGCTGGCGCGCGTGGCCAGGGTGCACTTCAGCCGTCAACGTAAGGTGATGACAGGCCCAGTACTGCCTAACCGCCAGAACCTGTTCCACGCCCTGCTGAAATCTGAGTCGATGAAGAAGGCGATTCTGGAAGAGGCTCAGAGCAAGAAGATCTCCGAGGCCAAGGCCCGCGAGACCGCTATGGAATATCTCGATGAGATCGCCGCCGACTATTCAGACAGCCTGGTGCGTATCGCCGAGCGTTTCCTCACTTGGCTGTGGAACAAGCTCTACAAGGGGATCAACATCAAGGGCGCCGAGCAGATCCGTCAGCTGCACCACGACGGCCACGAGATCGTCTACGTGCCCTGTCATCGTAGCCACATGGACTACCTGCTGCTCTCTTATATCCTCTATTATCAGGGCATGGTACCGCCCCATATCGCCGCCGGTATCAACCTCAACTTCTGGCCCGCCGGCCCCATGTTCCGCCGCGGTGGCGCCTTCTTTATTCGTCGCAGTTTCCGCGGCAACAAGCTCTACACAGCAGTATTCCGTGAATACCTGGATCAGCTGTTTGCCAAGGGTTATTCGGTCGAGTACTTCACCGAGGGCGGCCGCTCACGTACCGGTCGCCTGCTGGCACCTAAGACGGGCATGATCGCCATGACACTCAACAGCGTGCTGCGCGGCGTCGAGCGCCCCGTCACCCTGGTCCCCGTCTATCTGGGCTATGACCATGTGATGGAGGTAGCGACCTATCACAAGGAGCTGAGCGGTAAGAAGAAGCAGAAAGAATCTGTATGGCAGGTGTTCGGTGCCATACGTAAGCTGGGCAACTTCGGCCAGGGCTATGTTAACTTCGGTGAGCCTATTACCCTGCATACCTACCTCAACGAGCAGGTACCCGAGTGGCGCGAAGAACTGGCCCAGGATCCCGAGCAGAAGCCAAGCTGGCTGACCCCAGTGGTCAACACCCTGGCTAACCGCGTCATGACCCGCATCAACGATGCCGCCGCCGTCAGCTCTATCACCCTGACCAGCCTGGTATTGTTGGCCTCTGAGCAGAATGCCCTGCAGCGCAGCCAGCTTGAGAAGCAACTGGATCTCTATCTGTCGCTGCTCAAGAGCGTGCCTTACACGGGCTACACCTCTGTGGTCGAAGGCGATGGCGCCAAGCTGATCGCCCAGGGCCTTGAGCTGAAGAAGCTCAAGCTGGACAGCGACCCCCTGGGTGACATCATCTCCATCGATGAGAGCCTGGCGATTGCCATGACCTACTATCGCAACAACATCATCCACCTGTTGGTGATCCCATCCTTGATCGCCAGCTGCCTGACCCGCCAGGATGAATGTAGCCGCGACGAGATCATCGCCACGGTGAAAGATTTCTACCCGCTGCTGCAGGCCGAGCTGTTTATGGGGATCGATAACCTCGAGACCTATGTGAACCAGCTGCTGGATCAGCTGCTGGCCGAAGGCTTAATCGACGAAGATAAGCATTTCAGCGTCAAGCCAGATGCCCTCAACCAGCTGTTACTGCTGGCCGGTACCATCAGCGAGACCATGCAGCGCTACGCCATCATCTTCAACCTGCTGGCGGCCTCGCCTAAGATTGAGCGCTCAGAGCTCGAGAGCGACAGCCACCAGCTGGCCCAGCGTCTGGGCGCGCTCCATGGCATCACGGCACCAGAGTTCTATGACAAGAAGCTCTATGGCACCCTGAGTGTCAAGCTCAAGGAGCTGGGTTACCTGGCCGATGACAGCCACAGCGAAGATGTTCAGCGTATCCGTACCCGGGCCAACAGCCTGCTAAGGAGCTCGGTTAGACAGACCATAGTCGACAGCGTCGCCGCGGAGCATCAAGCCTAATGGCCAATCATATGAATGCGGCCAAGCACAAGGCCTCGGGTAAGTCGCTACTGGGCGGTGCCATGATCATCGCAGGTACTGCCGTGGGCGCGGGAATGTTCTCCCTGCCAGTGGTCGGCGCCGGCATGTGGTTTAGCTACTCAGTGCTCATGATGCTGGGCGTCTGGTTCTGCATGCTGGTCTCTGGCCTGCTGCTACTGGAGACCAACCTGCACTATGAGCCGGGAGCCAGCTTCGATACCCTCACCCGGGATACCCTGGGTAACTTCTGGCGTATCGTCAACGGCCTCTCTATCGCCTTCGTGCTCTATATTCTGGCCTATGCCTATATCAGTGGCGGCGGCTCTATCGTCAACCACAGCCTGAGTAGCTTAGGGATAGAGCTGCCCCAGAGTTTCGCCGGCCTGGTGTTTGCGGTGGGCCTGGCGATTATCGTCTTTATCAGCACCAAAGCGGTGGATCGCATCACCACAATCATGCTGGGCGGGATGATCATCACCTTCTTCCTCGCCATAGGTAATCTGCTTATCGAGGTGGAGCCCGCCAAGCTGTTTGTGCCCGACGGTGAGGCCAGTTATCTGCCCTACATGCTGGCCGCCATCCCCTTCGGTCTGGTGAGTTTCGGCTATCACGGCAACGTCCCCAGCCTAGTGAAATACTATGGCAAAGACCCAGGCACTATCGTCAAGGCGATCACCCTGGGCACCCTCATCGCCTTCGTGATCTACCTGTGCTGGCTGGTTGCCACCATGGGGAACATCACTCGCAGCGGCTTTGTCGAGGTGATTGCCCAGGGCGGTAACATGGGCGTGCTGGTTGCGGCGCTCTCGGATGTGATGGCCAGCGACTGGCTGACCACTATGCTGACCCTGTTTGCCAATCTAGCGGTAGCCTCTTCCTTCCTGGGGGTGACCCTGGGGCTGTTCGACTATCTCGCCGACCTGTTTGGCTTCGATGAGTCGCGCACCGGACGCCTCAAGACGGCGGCAGTGACCTTCCTGCCACCGACTGTGTTAGGTCTGCTGTTCCCCAACGGCTTTTTGATCGCCATCGGCTTTGCCGCCCTGGCCGCCACAGTGTGGGCTGCCATAGTGCCGGCCCTTATGGCCTATCGCGCCAGACAGATGTTCCCAGACAGCCAGAGTTTCAGGGTGCCGGGCGGCACTGTGGTGATCGCCATAGTGATCTTCTACGGCCTGTTGACCGCGGCCTGTCACCTGCTTGCCATGGCAGACCTACTGCCCATGTACGGCTAGATCTAACGGGTTATCTCCTAAACAGAAAAAAGGCGCTCGATGAGCGCCTTTTTTCTTTATTTAAGTCACAAATTACCTGTCCAGCAGCGGCTTCATGGTATCGGCCACCAGATGGATCACCGCCACCCAGGCCTCGCGCACCTCGCGGGTATAGGCCTCCCCCAGACCTGTCTTCAGAGTATAGAGCAGGGCGTTGCCCACAGGGGTAAAGTGGGACTGTTTAACGCCATAGGCTTGGTGGCGACGTGCCAGCTCATGCAGCTGAGGTACCAAGGCATCGAGATCTGTCAGTCCCTCCACCGCCGCCTTCAACATGGCCATCAACTTACGTCCCTGAGACCGAATATCCTGCTTAAACAGGGGCCGCAGATTGGGGTCTATCTGAAACAGGGCATCGTAAAAAATTGCCGCCGCCTGCTCGCTGATCGGCTCGACCTGTTTAAATGAGGTTTGTACAAGATCTATCTGGGTGGACGTCAGGCTCATCGAAACTCCCTCTTCTTAGTAACTCTCTCTTCGCAATAACTCTCCCCACAGCATAGACATAAATGGCAAAACAGGCTTAACTAAATTGATATCACGACAGATTTTTCATTAGGGACTCAAAGATGAAGATTACTAGCTATCAACATGGCGACCCCTGTTGGATCGAACTGGCCAGTCACGAGGCCGCCTCGGGTAAACATTTCTACAGCGCGCTGTTTGACTGGCAGCTCAAGGATATGCCGATCCCCGACGGTGTCTACACCATGTTTGCCATAGAGGATGACGACATTGGGGCCATGTATCAGCTGCCGCAAAATATGATCGACGACAAGGTGCCGACCCACTGGAGCATCTACTTCGCCGTCGACGATCTCGAGGCCAGCCTGGAGGCAGTTATAGCTAACGGAGGCCAGGTGATCCTAGGCCCTCACAGCGTGGGCGATGCGGGCAAGATGGCCCAATGTCTGGATCCAGAAGGCGCCAGCTTCTCCCTCTGGCAGGCCGGCGCCCATATCGGCTCTATGCGCATGGGCGAGGCTAACACCCTCTGCTGGGCCGAACTCTGCTGTCGCGATACCGCCAAGGCCCAGGCCTTCTACACTAAGGTCATGGGCTGGCAGGTGCGTGAATCGCAGATGGAGGACTTCACCTACTATGAATGGCTCCAGGGCGAGCGCGCCGTCGGCGGCATGATGGCCATGACCGAGGAGTGGGGCGATATGCCACCACACTGGATGCCCTACATCATGGTAGATAACTGCGATGCCACGGTCGCTAAGGCTACAGAGATAGGCGGCCAGGTTTGTGTGCCGCCGACGGATATCCCCGAGGTGGGACGCTTCTCTGTGATCAACGACCCTCAAGGCGGCACTCTGTCAGTCATAAGACTCAACATGGCCTAAATCTCTAGTAGTAAAGCGCTAATCTTGAGTCGGGATGGGGATCAGGCATTGTTTTAACCCTTTGTTTTGGTTAGGTTCGTAACATTGCGAATTTATTTTGGCAATGTTGTTAACTACTAATCAGGGATGTAAACCATGCTAAAAAAATGGATGCCTATCATGGCGACGACTCTCGTTATCGGCCTTAGCGGTTGCGCGTCAACCCAAGAGTCAGATACAGAAACCACTGCCGACAACGGCAGCACCAAGGCTAGCCAGCAGTGTAAGAAAGTACGCTCAACCGGCTCCAACATCGGCCGTTGTCAGAAATAACGGTTACCATATAGAAAAAAAGCACTGCGATTGCAGTGCTTTTTTGTACCTAAACTAATCAATATCCGAATCAAGCCTCGGCAGAGTGCTTGAGGCGACGACCATAGATAAGCAAGTAGAGGGCCGGCAGCACGAACAGCGACAGCAGCGGCGCTGTGATCATGCCGCCCACCATAGGCGCGGCGATCTTCTGCATCACATCGTTGCCCGAGCCTGCGCCCCACATGATAGGCAGGAGGCCGAAGAAGATGGTCGCCACCGTCATCGCCTTGGGACGAATACGCATCACGGCGCCCTCGATAAGGGCCTCCTTAAGATCCGCCACATACTCGTAGCCGCCGGTGTCTTTACGATGCTTGATGGCATTGTTGAGATAAACCAGCATCACCACCCCAAATTCCGCCGCCACTCCGGCCAGCGCGATCATCCCTACCGCCACGGCCACCGACATGTTGAAGTCCAGCGCGAACAGCAACCAGGTGCTGCCTACCAAGGCGAAAGGCAGACTCAACATGATGATAGAGGCCTGAAGCGGCGAGCCGAAGGTCATCATCAGCAGGATGAAGATCACCCCAAGGGCCATAGGGATCACCTTCTTCAGCTTGGCATCGACCCGCTGCATGTACTCATACTGGCCGGCGAAGCTGTAGCTGTATCTCGGTGGCACCTTGAGCTGCTGATCCAGCGCCGACTTGGCCTCATCGATATACTCGCCGATCGAGGTGTTTTGAATATCTACAAACACCCAGGAGATCAGGCGGCCGTTCTCACTCTTGAGCATAGGCGCGCCGTCGGTGATCTCGATATCGGCTAGGTTGCGCAGCGGCAGATAGTGACCCGACTTAGTGATCACCGGCAGCTCCCTGAGCTTCTCGATATTGTCCCGCAGCGCACGCGGATAACGCAGGTTAATAGGGTAACGCTCAGCCCCCTGAATCGACTCGCCAATATCCATGCCGCCGATGGCGTAACGCACCACGTCCTGAATGTCGGTCAGAGTCATGCCGTAGCGTGAGGCCACATCCAACTTGGGCGTGATATCCACGTAACGGCCACCACCCACCCGCTCTGCGTAGGCCGACTTGGTATTGGGCAGCTGGCTGAGGATCGCCTCGATATCGGCCCCCACCTTCTGCAGCTCGTTGACGTCGGCGCCGGTGATCTTGATCCCCACAGGGGTCTTGATACCGGTAGAGAGCATGTCGATACGCGTCTTGATCGGCTGCACCCAGGCGTTCGTCAGACCAGGCACCTTGACCGTCTTCTGCAGCTGGTCGATCACCCCCTGCAAGTCGACGCCTTCACGCCACTCCTCTCTGGGCTTGAGCATGATGGTAGTCTCCAGCATGGTGAGCGGCGCGGGGTCGGTCGCCGTCTCGGCGCGTCCCACCTTACCGAACACCCGCTTCACCTCGGGCACCGTCTTGATCAGCCTGTCTGTCTGTTGCAGTACCTCGGCCGCCTTGCTGGCGCTGATGCCAGGCAGGGCCGTCGGCATATAGAGCAGATCCCCTTCCTCCAGCTCAGGCATGAACTCGCTGCCCATCTTGGTCACAGGGTACCAGGCGCTGCCCAGGGCGATCACCGCCAGCATCAGGGTGATCTTGGGGAAGCGCAGCACCATATTGAGCGCCGGCTTATAGAGGGCAATCAGCACACGGCTGATGGGATTGCTGGTCTCTTTGGGGATCTTGCCGCGAATAAAGTAACCCATAAGGATGGGCACTAAGGTGATCGACAAAATCGCCGCCGCGGCCATGGCAAAGGTCTTGGTATAGGCCAGCGGGCTAAACAAACGTCCCTCCTGGGCTTCAAGGGCAAACACGGGCACGAAGCTCAGGGTGATGATCAACAGCGAGAAGAACAGCGCCGGGCCCACCTCGATGGAGGCCTTGGCGACGATATGCCAGTGCTCCTTGTTGTCCGGATCTCTGCGGTACTCGTCCTTAAAGTGCTCCAGATGCTTGTGCATGTTCTCGATCATCACGATAGCGCCATCTACCACGGCGCCGATGGCGATAGCGATACCGCCCAGACTCATGATGTTGGCGTTCACCCCCATCTTATTCATCACGATGAAGGCGATCAGAATCGACAGCGGCAGGGTGATCACCGCAACCAGGGTCGAGCGGGCATGGAGTAGGAACAGCAGACACACCAGGCCTACCACCAGCATCTCTTCGATCACCTTGTGGAACAGGTTGTCCACCGACTTGTTGATCAGCTCAGATCTGTCATAGGTGGGAATGATCTCCACCCCTTGTGGCAGACCCGCCTTGAGCTGCTCCAGCTTAGCCTTGACCGCGTCTATGGTGGCCAGGGCGTTTTCGCCGTAGCGCATCACGATAATGCCGCCGACCACCTCGCCTTCACCATCTAGCTCGGCAATGCCGCGCCTTGAGGCAGGCCCCTTGCGCACGGTCGCCACATCTTTGAGTAGCAAAGCGGTGCCAGAGGGACTTGTGACCCCCAGAGGGATCTCCCTGAAGTCATCCAGCGTCTGACGATAGCCCTTGGCGCGCACCATATATTCGGCCTCGGCCATCTCGATCACTGAGCCGCCCGCCTCGGTATTGGACTTGTTGATGGCGTTCTTCACCGCGGCAATATCCAGCTTGTAGATAGCCAGCTTGTCGGGCTCGATCACTATCTGATAGGTCTGCTCCATGCCGCCGACGGTCGCCACCTCAGACACCCCGGCCACGCTCTGTAGCTCGAGCTTAAGATACCAGTCTTGCAGGCTCTTGAGCTGCGAAAGGTCCAGGTTGCCGGAGCGATCCACCAGGGCATACTCATAGATCCAGCCGACACCCGAGGCATCTGGCCCCAGCGATGGCTGAAGCCCTTGGGGTAAGCGGCTGCTCACCTGACTCAGGTATTCCAGCACCCGTGACCGCGCCCAGTAGATATCTGTGCCATCTTCGAAGATCACATAGACATAGGAGTCACCGAAGAAGGAGTAACCCCGCACCGTCTTGGCACCGGGTACCGCCAACATGGCGGTCGACAGAGGGTAGGTCACCTGCTCTTCCACCAGCTTAGGTGCCTGACCTGGGTAAGGCGTCTTGATGATCACCTGCACGTCCGACAGATCCGGCAGCGCATCCAAAGGCGTCTTTCTCAGCTCCTGCACACCCCAGACGGTGATCATCAGGGCGATGATCAACACCATCAAGCGCTGGGCGATGGAGGCCTCGATAATTTTCTTTAACATAGCGCCCCCTAGTGCTGATGACCGCTGCTAAGACGCATCAGGCTGCCCTTCAGACTTGCCTCGGAATCGAGCAGGAACTGACCCGAGGTCACCACCTGCTCTCCTTCCTCTATGCCGCTTAAGATTTCCGCCTTACCCTGAGACATCATGCCGACGGTGACCTTGCGGGCCAGGAAGCTGCCGTCACCCTGCTTGACGATGACACGGTTCTCTTTGCCTGTCTGGATCAGGGCTTCCTGCGGGATCACCAGCACATCCTCGTTCGGGCCGCCGTAGATCTCTATCTTGGCCAGGGTATTGGGGCGCAGCGCCACCTCACTGTTGGCCAGTACGATACGCACCCTCAGGCTGCGGGTCACGGGATCCAGTTCGGGATAGATGTAATCGATCTTGCCCTCGATCCCCTTAAGATCCATGGCGGGCACTGAGACTTCTGTGGGTTGGCCTATGGCCAGCCAGCTCTGTTCATTCTCGAACACGTCGGCGATCACCCACACCTTAGAGAGATCCACCACAGACATCACCTCTGTGGCGGGCTGAATATACATGCCGTCACGCACCGCCAGCGCCTTAACGATGCCGTCGGCCTTGGCATAGAAGGGCACCCGGTACTGGGTCTGTTTGCTCTTGGCCAGTTGTTTGATCTGCGCCTGGTTCATCCCTAGCAGTTCGAGGCGTAGTCCCGCCTTGCGCACCAGATCCTGGTAGTTGCGGCTATCCTTGGAACTCTGCAGGCTGCTCAGCGCCAGCAGGTAATCGTCCTGGGCATTGATCAGATCCGGCGAGTAGATCTCATACAGCAGCTGCCCCTTGGAGATCTTGTCACCCACTGAGGTGATGGCCAGCTTCTCTATCCAGCCGTTGACTCTGGCGTGCACGTGATTGATCTGGCTCTCGTCATAACCTATCTGGCCCACGGTCTGGACAAACTTCCATAGGGTATCTTTCTCCGCCTTGGCGACCTTAAGTGCCAGGGCCTGCTGCATGCTGCCGGAGACATCTATCTCTATCTGCTGAGCATCTGATGACATCTCCACCTTCTCCAGGTTCATGCCGCAGATAGGACAGGTGCCGGGCACATCGCTGACGATGTGGGCGTGCATGGGGCAGACATATTTGATCGACGGCTCACCGGTGAGCGGCGCGGGCTTGGCCTGGGCCAGGGGATCGTGTTGGCTGTGATCCATCTCGGGCTCAACCTTAGTGCTGGTCGACTCCTCTTCCTCCTCGGCCACCAGGAACATGTTGCACTTAGGGCAACGGCTGCCAGGCTCGTGGCTGGTCACCTCAGGGTGCATTGGGCAGACGTAGGTCACCTCATGGCCGGCCGTTAAACTAGTCTCGCTTGCATCGGTTTCCTGCTCGACCAGGAACATATTGCACTTGGGGCAACGACTACCCGGCTCGTGGCTGGTCTCTTCAGGGTGCATAGGGCAGACATAGGTCTTCTCTCCGGCCTGATGCACATGGGCCTCATGGCCTTGGCTAGCCTTGGCCTCAAGCGCCTGGCTATGACCCAACTGCGGGGTCGCCACCATAAATAGACTCAAAAGATAAGCGAGCTTTTGGCCTCTGTTTTTCGAATTTACCTGACTCATAATGCCTCATCTCCACTCATAAACTAGTGATGCTTGTGGCCGCTTTCGGCGCTCGCCACAGGCTCGAGGAACATGCCACACTTAGGACATGAATCCCCTTTCGCCCCCTTCACTTCGGGATGCATGGGGCAGTGATAGCCTTGCTTGGCCATCTGATGCTGATGTTTAGGACAGTTGTCGCACGACTTGCCTGCTTTAGCCGACTTGGCCTGCTTCAGGTTCATACCGCATTTAGGGCAGGTATCACCCTTGGCGCCTTTCACCTCTGGGTGCATAGGACACTCATAACCGCCTGCCTTATCGGCCTTGGCATGCTGATGGTGAGGACACTTGTCGCAGTCCTTGCCATCGTGTTTGGCCATGGCGTGGTGCGCCGCTGGCTCAAGGTTCATGCCGCACTTAGGACAGGTATCGCCCTTGGCGCCTTTCACTTCGGGATGCATGGGGCAGTCATAACCTTGTTCGGCCGCCGCAGCGTGATGCTGCTCGGCGAAGGCCATTGGGGCCGTACTCACAAAGATAAACGCAGTTAAAATCAGACTGATCAGGGTTTTCATCTATGGACTCCATCAAAGGATGACCGCATAACACGCGTAACGCTTGCGCGACTTAAGCCTAAAACAGTTAAATTAAGCTAATTAATATGCGGCTAATATAATTTATTTTTCGTTTAACATCAGTGAAGTAAATATTGAGGCGTACCCGGCAGATGGAAAGATTCCAAGGCTGAGGGCTTTATTACGCCAATACACCTAGTAAAACGTTTAATAAAACAAAAGGATTATCGATTTAAGCTCGGGCAGCCGTAACCGGGCGCCACAAGGGATCAGGCGATCGGCGGTCGGAAGGCTGAGCCTAAAGAGATAGAGTGGAAATGAGGCATTTGAGTGGCCAGGATAGACTCGGAACCGGCTACGCCAGGCCAGGGCGTAACGGTAAACAGCGTGCCTGTCACAGAGATCACCACGCAGTGGTTGCAATCTCCCTTGCAAAATCCTTTGCCTTCACAGCAATGCTGAGCAGCGGGAAGCACATTTTGCTCATCATCGCAGCAGTGAGATTGCATCATAGCGTCGTCATCATGACAGTCGTCGCCGTTATTCATCTGCATCATGGGCTGCTCATCCGCCTGCGCATAAGAGACCATAGCCATACCATTAGCCATTAACACCTGACCCAGCAGAGCGAGCAGTGTGATGACGACTAATGTGTGGTGTCTAAGCGTACGACGCATGGTGTAACCCTATAATGAGATGATCCAAGTCTATCACGATATCAAGATTGGGCCTTGATAAAACTCACATTTCCAGCAAGTCAAGGCCCCTAGTCTCAGGCTAGCCTTATTGTGCCAACCAGATCTTTTCCATCAGTTGTTGATGACTCATCAGGGTTAATTCCTGCTGCTGACCATTTTGTGACACCAGACGGGCCTTAGGCGCATTGACAAAGGCCTGGGCGTCCTGCTGAGTCACTATCTCGGGGAGCACCAGACGATAGGCATCGTCGCCTTTAACATCTAAGGCGAGATAGAGGGGCTCTGAGGTCACCCAGGCGCCTGAATCGTCGGCGTTATCGGCGAAGATGTCGCGATACACCAGTTCGACCAGTTGTTTACCCGCATCCAGGCTGAGCACGCTCTGCTCATGACCCACTTGCACTTCGCTGCCTTGTACCTGAAGTTCATCGGGTAGGGTGAGGCTGGCGGCGCTGGCGGTGTTAACTAAAGTTAGGGCTACGAAGGCGGCAAATAGGCTGCTAAAGAAATGACGTGTTTTCATAATCGACTCCCATCAGGCAAAGGCCTGACAAATTGGCTAATTCTTTGGCCACGCCTAATTAAGTCAACGGCGCGGCAGATTCATGTTCGTGTGCGTAACGCATGGTGAAGACGAACCATTAACCAATGGGAGGGGGTGATAGGGGAGTGAGATCGGCGGTCTGCAGCGACCAGCCAGAGATGACGATAGGACCAGACAAAGGCTGAATGGTCAGAGATGGTACGGCGGCGCTCAGATTACCTAAGGTCGAGGCGCAGTGGGTCATGCAATCGCCTGGGCCCATGGCGGCGCACAGGGCTTCGCAGTCCACCAGCGAGTTATCGCCGGACATCTTGCAGGGCTCACCCTGATGGGACATCTGCATCCCTGTCTCATGCTTAGCTGAGGCTTGGGTTGACGGCGCCATCTCAGGGTTCATGTTCTGAGCTAAGCGCATATCGCCCTGGTCGAGGGCCATCTCCATATGACCACCATGCATCAGTGACATGAGCGCGCTGGGCATGGCCATGGCTGGTGTCAGAATAAACTGACCCAGGAGGGCGATGATCAGTACAAACTTGCCAAAGATACGTGTCATATAGGGCGCAAAGATGTCGTTAATTGAACCGGGACTACCATGATAGACAGACATCTCTTGAAAAGGTTCAGCACCAATTAAATTATTTTCCGGCTTCGCGAACAATCGTCATATTAGCGATAGATAATTATCCTCGAAAATCCAACAAAATCATTACGAAATAGTAAAATTCCAGACAAACTTGTCATGTCATGGTCTTTGCTATAACTTTAGTAAATGCGCATATATTATGAGCAATTTCATAAAATCTTGCTTAGGTAAGATAGAGTTAGAGCTAGCTCTCATTTTACGGTTTTAAAGCCAGATCAAGCGGCGTCTTCTGGTTATACTCTCAGCTACAGAGATGCATTAAATATAATATTTATAATAAACATATTATTTTGGAGATAGAGTGATGAACTGGCGTGCACTATTCAAACCTAGCGCGAAATACTCAATATTTGCCCTACTCGTGGTGGGTATTGTAGTCGGTGTTGTGGGCTACTTTGCGACACAACAAACTTTACATGCAACCAGTACAGATGCCTTCTGTATGTCTTGCCACAGCAATCACTCTCTGAGAGATGAAGTGATGGCGTCGGCTCACGGCGGCGGACGTGCAGGTGTGACTGTACAATGTCAAGACTGTCACTTGCCACACGGCCCAGTTGACTACCTGATCAAGAAGATCATCGTTTCTAAAGATCTATACGGCTTCCTCACTATCGACGGATTCAACACTCAAGAGTGGTTGGATGAAAACCGTAAAGAGCAAGCTGACCTGGCGCTGAAATACTTCCGCGCTAACGACAGCGCTAACTGTCAGCACTGTCACACTCGTATCTACGAAGACCAGCCTGAAACCATGAAGAAGATGGCGAAGAGAATGCACGCCAACAACTTCAAGAAAGAAGCTGACAAGCGTAAGACCTGTGTAGACTGTCACAAAGGCGTTGCACACGTTTATCCTAAGGGATAAGACTCTGCGCACCCTAGGGTGATTCGCGAAATAAAAAGCCTCACACTGTGAGGCTTTTTTTGTATCCACTAATGCCTAACCCGCAAACCTCAGACGGCCTAAGAGCGGATTTATTTACCTCTGATGGCCGGGAGCTAATCTGCCTTAGGCTGGCTCACATAGGTCCCCTGGAACTTGGCGCAGCACTGCTCGCCGCAATATAACGCCACCTCCAGCTTCACCTTGGCACGCTTCCCCCGCCCCAGCACACTTAAGTCAGTCTCCGGCCAGCTTACTCGCGCCTGGGGCGACTCTCCCACGGGCGCCAGATAACGAATGTCCGCCTGCCCCAAGACGATATCCCCCTCGACACCGGCTAAGCGCTGTTGCAGCCACACCATGCCCCAGCCGGTAAGCGTCATCAGGGTATAGATGCTGCCGGCAAACATGGTGTGATGCAGGTTGATGTTGGGCGCCAGCGGCGCGCTCACCCTCAGCGTCTGCGCTTGATAGGCTTCGGGCGCTATCTGCATGAAGGCACTGACGGGGATCGTCTGATGCCAGGTGCGCTGCAGCTCCCCGAGTAACATCTGTATCTGCTCTAGCTCTGCTAGCTCTTTTAGTTCTTCTGCATTAGACATGATGATCACACCTGCAGATTAAAGGTGACCGGGCCGTCGTTAACTAGACTGACCTGCATGTCGGCGGCAAACTCACCGGTCTGCACAGGCACGCCCTGGGCGGCGCAGTAATCTACAAACGCCTGATAGAGCTGCTTCGCCTGCTCCGGGGTACCGGCGCCAGAAAAACTCGGGCGCAGGCCACGGCCGGTATCGGCGGCCAGGGTAAACTGAGACACCACCAAGAGGCTGCCGCCCACCTGCTTAAGGTTAAGGTTCATCTTGCCGTCTTCATCGCTAAATACGCGATAACTCATCACCTTAGTGGCGAGCTTCTCCATCTTGGCCTGGTCGTCTTCACGTTCGACCCCCAGCAAGACCAGCAGCCCCTTGTCGATGGCACCTATGGTTTGGCCATCCACATCCACCTTGGCCTGTTTGACTCTCTGTATTAAGGCTATCACTGGCCTCTCGACTCCTATGCTTTACGCTATCTATTAATTCATCGGCATCACGGGAATGGGCTTGATCAGCTGCTCGGCGGTGTTAGGCAGCGCCTGACCCACGCGCAGCAGGGCATCGTCGATCCAGAGCAGGAAGCGACGCAGCTCCTCCAGCTCCAGAGTATCGACGAAGGTCGCCGCCCCCTGTACCTGAATCACCTTGCCCTCCTCCCTCAGGGTGAACTTGGCGAAGTTGAGCTTATGGTTGAGGGTGCCTATTAGCACCATCAGCTCCTGAGTGCCCACCAGCTTAGGGCTCACCGCGTAGAAACGGCTGGCCAGGATGCGATCTATCCCCTCGGGATTCAGGCTCGGCTGCAACACAAACTGATGATCCCCAAGCTGCACGCCCACCTTATTAGGCCCCACCTTCTTGGCCAGATAATTCTTGTTGATCAGCGATACCAGCAGGGCATCGGCGGCCAGCTCGTCGCTCATGCCGCTAAAATAGACCCGCTCGGGCGCAGGCTGAGGCGTTCGCTCGGTGGCTAACACATTGGTCGCTAACACTTGGTTGCACACCAGTAGCGTCAACGCTGCGATTAATCTCTTCTTCATGATTCTGCTTCCTCTTAGCTATTAGCTTGGCTTACGCGACTGACTGCTAGCTCGCTATATAATTCTTACTGCGTATTGCTTACTGCCTATTGTTTACGGCTTATTGCTCATTACGGCTTGCCACGCTGCGCACAGCGACATCAATAGGTTAGGAACGTCCGGCGGCCAGATAACGCCCCATCTGGGTCACCGCCTCGGCGACCGCCCGGCACATCTTGTTGTCGGCGAGGGTATGATAGCCCCCCTTAACTAGACGTGACCTTAATAGCCTGGGGCCGTGGTTTTCGAGAAACTCATCCACCAGCCTTTGGGGGCAGACCCAGTCTAGCTCTCCCTGCAATATGATGGTCGGGCAGGTGAGATCGCCGCCTACCCGCTTCATCAGCTGATAGCCGCCGAAATAGTCGTTGCGGGCATAATGCAGCTCCACTCTCGCCAAGGCTCCGCCTTGCTCGGCCAGGGCCTCACTCAGCTCAAACCCGGGCACCGCCAGGGCCAGCTCCCAGCCGAGCCAACGCATCACGCAGTTGCGGCGCACCTCGGCGTCCCTATGATTAAAGCCGTCGGTGAAATGGCTAAACAGGCTATCGAGGGTATCGCCATGACCGGCGGCAAACTGGCGATACTGGCTGGAGAAGATCTGCGCCGCGCCGCCGCGACCATAGAGCCACTCCATCCCCTCGGCAGAGGGAATAAACATGCCCCAATAGATCTGCGACAACACCCGCTCGGGATAGATACAACTATAGAGATAGCCCAGGGTCGCGCCGAAGGAGCCCCCCAGCAGACACCAGGCCTCTATGCCCGCCCAGTGACGCACCCGCTCGATATCCTTCACTAGGCTGGGAAAGTCGTTGTTGGCCACCTCGCCGCAGGGCTTAGAGCGACCCGCCGCGCGCTGATCCAGCAGATAGATATGAAAGCCGCGGTCGATAAACAGCCTCAACTCCTGAGGGTTACAACCCGCCCCGGGCCCGCCATGAAGATAGAGCACAGGGATCCCCTGGGGATCACCATATTGCGCCAGAAACAGCTGGTGCCCCTCGCCGACATCGATCCAATCCTGACGGATCAGCGGATGCGACTTAGCGGGACTCACCTTTTATGCTCATCTAAGTGGATCTCCGACTCATCGTCTGCCAGCTCCTTATTCACCAGGTCCATCAGACGCTTGTCGAGGTACTCAGGCATGGCGGCGGTGATCTCGGCGCCGATCAGCACGATAATCCAGGAGAGATAGACCCACATAAACAGGATAGGAATAGTCGCCAGCGCACCATAGATAGCTTCATAGGCGGGGAACTCGGTGAGATAAAGGGCAAAGCCCTTCTTACCCAGCTCGAACAGCAGGGCAGCCACGATGGCGCCCAGCAGGGCGTGGAAAAACTTCACCTTGGTATTGGGCACCACCATGTAGATCAGCAGGAAGGTGGCCACAGAGAAGAACATGGGCAGACGCTCAACTAAGAGGGGCACCACGCCGCTAAGATCTGTGCCGCTAAACAGCTTGAGCGATACCACATAGGAGGTTGCCACCAGGCTGGCGCCCATCAGCACAGGGCCCAGGGTCAGTACCATCCAGTACATGGAGAAGGAGACCACCATGGGGCGTTTCTCCGTGGTGCGCCAGATGCCGTTGAGGGACTTGTCTATGTTGGAGATCAGCAGAATAGCCACCACCACCAGGGCGCCGATACCCACGGCCGTGCCCTTGGAGGCGTTGGCCACAAACTCGTTGATATACATCTGCACGCTGTCGCCGGCGGAGGGGATAAAATTCTCGTAGATGAAGGTCTCGATATGGCTGCGTATCCCTTTAAACACGGGGAAGGCAGATAGCATAGACATGGTCACTGCCACCATAGGCACCAGAGAGAGCAAGGTAACGTAAGCCAGGTGACCCGCCCGCATATTTATCTGGTCTTCCGTGATACGCTGTTTTAGATGTATCATGAATTGCCAGATACCCAGCATGATCGAACGAAGCAGGCTCACATCTATTTTATTTATCACGTTATTCTCTTGATTCAAGTAGGGTTAACTGCGTATCTTGGTACATTAAGATTACAAGTTTAAAGACACTAGATACAAGTGTAAGGAATAAATTGATGTCCCAACAAGGTTCGGCCGGCAACGTGATTGCCGCCATCGCAAGCTTCTTTTTCCCTGGCCTGGGCCAATTAGTACAAGGACGCATACTCGCGGCACTCCTCTTCTGTGTCGTCACCATAGTCGGCTACGCCCTGTGGTGGTTGATCGTCCCCGCCATCATAGGCGGTATTGCTCACCTGTGGAGCATCATAGACGCCGCTAAATTCAAGGCCGACTAACCGTCTAACAAGGAAATTGTCAGGATGAAAAAACTCATCACCGCAGCGGCCCTGGGCGCCGTCGTCATGCTCAGTGGCTGTCAGAGCGCCTACTATGGTGCCATGGAGAAGGTGGGCTACCATAAGCGCGACATCATGGTGGATAGGGTCAACGCCGCCAAGGAATCCCAGGAGGAGGCCCAGGCGCAATTTAGCTCGGCATTGGAAGAGATGCAGGCCCTGCTCAACCACGATGGTGGCGATCTGCAGAGCGCCTACGAGAAGGCCAGAGATGAATATGAGTCCTCACAGGAGGCCGCCGACGAAGTGAGCAGCCGTATCGACAAGGTAGAAGATGTGGCCGAGGCGCTGTTTGACGAATGGCAGGCGGAGATTGGCGAGATCAGCAAGGCCAGCCTGCGCCGCAACAGCGAGACCAAGCTACGCGAGACCCGTCGCTCCTACGAGCAGCTGGTGCGCACCATGCGCCGCGCCGAGAGCAAGATGCCGCCCATCCTGACCGCCATGAAAGACAACATGCTCTACCTCAAGCATAACCTCAACGCCCAGGCCATAGGCGCCATCAAGGGCGAATTTGCCAGCCTGCAGACTGATATCTCCAGCCTGATCAAAGAGATGAATAAGTCGATTGCCGAGTCCAACCGCTTCATCGAGTCGATGGAAGGCAACAAGTAACGCCCTAAAGCCCTAACCCTGGTTAGGGCTTTTTCTTTTACCGCATCGCGTCGGTTACACTGCTTCCCGTTTAGTCTTTCCCATGGCTCGCAGCGGCCATCCCCGAAACGTGTCACCTACTCCAGCCAGTTCTCTCTCTCAAAAGAAGCTGCCACAAGACGCAGCCAAGAGAAGCAACCGCCAAAGCTTATAGTTTAGGTTAAAGGTTCTTTAATCCCCATTTTTCGGTGCCGACATACAATGAGCTCATCGAAACAACAGGCCGCGATTAAACCGGTCAGTCAGCCTACAGTCAGCTAGATGAGGACAAACCAATGTCAGCCAAACTATTCAAGATGTTAACCGCCGCCGGTATCGGCATCGCCATGATGACGGGCTGCAGCAGCATGCCCCACGAGATCGCCTCCGAGCAACTGAGCGACCAGCTCAACAAGCAGTATCATAGCCTGACCGTGATGGCGGCCCAGACGGATCCAGCCTCACGCAAGATAGTAGAGAGGCAACTGGCCGACGACCTGGCTCAGCACCAAGTCAGCGCGACCCCAAGCTTCGAGAGCCTGCCAGATGCCGCCAAGATCACCGATGAGGCGGCGCTACAGGCCTACGCCGACGGCCAGGCCAACGAGGCGCTGCTGATCCTCAGCGTCACCGACGCGGGCTACGACTACGGCTACGACGACTATCTGGAGACCCGCGGCTGGGTCTACATGCTCGGCGGCGAGCCGGGAGCCGGCACTCAAATTGGCTCACTCGTCGATTGGGCGGGTTCAGGCCAGCAGCAGCTGCATATACAGGTCTACGACAAGCAGGCCAAGCAGGTCGTCTGGCAGGCCGATATCGACGCCAATGACAGCGGCTCAGAGGTGCAGAACATTCAGGCACTGACCCGCTTCGTCGTCGACCAGATGCAGGCCCGCGCCATCATCCAATAACCTCTCCCTTTGGCTGGCACACGAGTGTCAGCCTTTTTTATCCCCGCATGTCCATGCCCACTTTTTTATCCCCGCTTTTTTAACGCCATTAGGACCAAGATCACCTAAATGCACTGCCAATCAGGCTTTTTAGCGAGCCAGCGCACACAAGTGAAACCCTGTCAGAACTCCGCCCAAATCCCCGACTCTCAGCTATATCCGCCTCATAACTGGTTAATGGCAATGAGTTTTATCGAATCCCTGACCCTGACACTGGCCCTGCTCTACAGCTGCAGCCTACTCTACTGGAGCGGCAAACGCTGGGGCGCCGTGGTAAGCGCTGCCTCCCTGCTGGGCGCGGCACTGGTCACCCTCTACTGGCCGCTGTTTGTCGCCCTGCTGCTCGCCGCCGGCGTGCTGGCCCTCGCCCACAGATTCCAAGGCGATTTCGTCAAAGGCGATGTGCGCGCCAACACCCTCAGGGAGGGGATACAACACCTGCTGGCACTCTCCATGTTGCTGGTCGGCATTCAATATGCGGCCAACGCCGTCATGCTCAAGCTGGGCGTCACGCCCTACCTGATGCGGCCCGACGTGGGCGACGCCTTCCTGCCCATCGCCGGCGCCATAGAACTCAAGGCGATCCTCACCCTGGGCATCTGGGATCAAAACCATCCGGCCGCCGCCGTGATGCTCACCGTGGTGATCCTCACGGGTTTGCTGTGTAAGCGCGCCTTCTGCGGCTGGGCCTGCCCCCTGGGGCTCGCCGGCGAATACCTGTATAAGCTGAGAAAGCGTTTCATCAAGCGTGAACTACTGCCGCCCACCTGGCTCGACTGGCCGCTGCGCATGCTCAAATACCTGCTACTGGCGGGTCTGCTCTATATCGTGCTCGGCATGCCTTCGGCCAGTATTCCCCACTATCTCGAGGGCAACTACCATAAGATCGCCGACCTTAAGATGGCGCTCTTCTTCGTTACCCCGGGGCTAATTACCCTGGCCTGCTTCGCCGTCATACTGCTGCTGGCCGCCTGGCGCCGCCAGGGCTTCTGCCGTTACATCTGCCCCTATGGCGCCCTACTGGGCCTCACCAGCTTCTTGAGTCCGTTTAAGATCCGCCGCAGCACCCAGCACTGCCTCATCGAGACCAAGGGGATGAACTGCGACAAATGTACCCGCGCCTGCCCGGCCAATATCAAGGTGCATGAGCAAGGCACGGTACGCTCCGACGAATGCCAGGCCTGCATGCGCTGCGTCTCCGCCTGCCCTAATCAGGAGGCCCTGCACTTCAGCACCCGCAACGGCATCAAGCTCTCCGCCCGCGGCCTCACCATCATGCTGTTACTGCTGCTGTTTATGATCCCGCTGATCGCCTATGTCGGGGGATTCTGGGTCAGCCAGACGCCGACCGAGATTAGGATGTATTTGATACAACATTTGGGGGCAATTGGGCATTGATGCCCTTTGGGTTGGGGATACCCTTTTGGCTGGGGGCCCATGATAATTTTGCCCTCAGGGACATCGCTATCTAGGCGAGAATTGAAGGTCGCACCTTCATTGCAACCTATAGCCTGCGGTGGGGTTAAGGTATTTGGTGTTAATTGGGTCAGTTTGAAGGTCTAACCTTCGATGCAACCTATAGCCTGCGGCTCGCTTTTGTGCAGATACAGCTGCTACACGCCGCAAGCACTTCCCTGTGGGCTCGACGATGGCATCCCTGCCATCGACGTCCGCACCTGCATCTACACCGGGTCATCCCCTCTCTTCGATTTAGCCGCCTTTGGTAATCTTTAAACAATCAAAAGCATTGTTGCTAGGAAGCTCTACTATCACTAGTAATTCTTTGCTTAAATGCAATATTTGGATTTTTTTTCAGTATTTTCTCTAACAACTCAAAATTTCCTGAATTTGAATATACAAACCTTGAGCAACGCAGCACTTGCAGAGAATTGTGGTAATCCATGTTTGCACTAGTAAGTATGTGGGGATTCTTATGATCGATATCATCCAACATTTTTATCGTATCTGATAGATCACTTGGCGATATTAATCCCATATGCACTTCTCGCTGGTGCATTGCCACCGAATGTCTAACATCATCAATTAACTCGGAGCACAGATAGCTTAAACAGTATTTGGGCGAAATTGGAAAGTGTACTTCTATGCCTTTTAGCCTCAACCCTAGAAAGCTGTGATGCTTTCTAGGTAGATTGTTATATTTAATAATTGGATTATCAGATAGGTAAAATGACTCACCCTCTGGAGCCTCTTCCAATACTAATGATTTTTCTAGTAAGTATGGTAATAGTTCTTGAGGAGTTTCTTTCAGCATTTCAATTGATTGAGTTTTCGAATTCTGCTTAGAAAGATTTGCTAGAAACTCTTCAGCCTGAGAACCAGGAGCAATCGAATACTCTTTCACCTTTTCAAAAATGATTCCCGTCATTTCAGATAAGCTTTCGCGTAAAGAGTTTACCCGTATCATTTGCACAACTGTAAATAACCCAATCAACAGAATCTCTTGAGCACTCAAATGCTTGATTGAACCATTGGAGAGTATTCCATCAATGATAGGTGCGACTTGGGTTTCTAATTTTCCAAGTTCAAACTCCATTTGATTTCCATCTTCTGGATGATGGTAGAAGTTATTCTCATGTCCAGCATCTTTAACATGTGAGGTAAAGCGCTTCCCCGCTCTAATATCGAATATATGGATATGCTTCTTCTCGCCGAGAGCAAAATTCCTCAAAAGAAATTGAGGCACATAATGTTGCTTTTTGGGTTCTTTATTCACCATAACCTACCTCGTTTGCTAGCGCTTATTAGTGACAATACCGGAAATATAAATCATTACTTCCGAATGCATTCCACGGTAGAAAATTATAAGCATTTAAGTTTTACAACAATAGCGAGTTTTTATTATCAAACACAGTTACTTAGGGCAAAAATAATGAGACTTGTCTATTACAGCGAGATGCAAGACTTCCCTCACTTTCTTATACGAACATAACCACCCCACCAAATAACAACAAATATGGCTTAATCGAAGAGACGTTTAGATAGGGGTGTAAGCACGCTTTTGGCTCTCGGCGCCATGGACGCCGCCGTGAAGCCCACATGGATGTGCTTGTGGCGCGCCAAAAGAGTGCTTGCACATCCCCCGCCGGGCAGGCGATAGGTTGACCACCAAGCCATGGTGTCAAATAACTCAGCTAAACAACTGCATGAGCCAGAAGCTCAATAGCTAACATCCCACACATCCCCGCCGGGCAGGCGATAGGTTGACCATGAAGCATAGAAACAAACAATCCCACTGAACACCAGTTCAGGTCGACACTAAGAAACGAAACGCCTATGGCTCCCCAGCTACACCTGCCGCAGGCAATAGATTGACCACTAAGCCTTGGTGTCAAATAACTCAGCTAAACATCCATATCTGCCAGAAGCTTAATAGCTAAAATTCCCCCGATAATAATAACGGCCAGTCAAATCCGCCATTTATCAGTATTTTGGCTGCAAATACTGCAGCGGCGTGCTGCCGGTGTGTTGCTTGAAGAAAGCGATGAAGGCGCTATCGCTAGAGAAGGCCAGACGGTAGGCGACGTCGTTCACCTGATGGCCGGTGGCGAGCAGGGCGATCGCCTGTTGCAGCCGCCACTGCTGACGCCAGCTCTGATAGGGCATTCCCGTCTGTCGGGTAAAGATGCGGCTGATGGTCTTACTACTGGCGCCTAGCTGCTGCCCTAGCTGCTTGAGGGTCGGAACATCCCATGGCGCACGCTGAAGCTCGGCGAGCCAGGTTTGCAGGCGTCTGTCGCTTGGCATAGGCAACACCAGATGACTCTCCTTGGCCTGGGAAAGCTCCTCGAAGAACAGCTGATAGGTGTTCACCATAGCCATCGCCGGTTTGTCCCAGGGCCAGAAGGCCATACGCTCCACCAGCGCCTGCAACAGGGGGGTCACTTCGAGGATCTGAATGCGATTGGCAATGCTCCCCGTCAACTGCGGCGCAAAGTAGAGGGAGCGGTAATCCACCACCCGATTCATCACCACGCTGTGACGGCAAGCCGGCGGGATCCAGGCGGCACGGGTGGGCGGCAACACACAGTGCAATCCGTCCAGTGTGATGGTCATGCAACCCTGAGGGGCATAGAGCAGCTGCGCCTTGGCATGACTATGCATGCCCGAATCGTGTTGTCCCAGGCGGGCGGCGATCCCCACCACCTCAGTCTCTAAGGCATCGGGATCAAATTTACAGGACTCGTCGATAAACGCCATCTGTCCTCATTTCAATATTTATTGTCTTAATCATATTATTGGGACTATAACAGAGGCCGTTAGACTGCACATCCTTTCGATGACGATGAGTCTAGCACCATGAAAACTACTCCCTCGATCCCCTTGATGGTGATCCTGATGATGTTTCCCCAGATAGTGGAAACCCTCTACAGCCCGGCGCTGCCCCACATTGCCGCGGGCTTTGACGTGCCATTGGCCCTGGCGGGCCAGACGCTATCCATCTATTTCCTGGCCTTCGCCTTCGGCGTGGTGTGCTGGGGAATTCTATGCGACCACCTGGGTAGGCGCCGTACCATGTTGTTGGGGCTGGGGCTCTATGGCATCGCGGCCTTTGCCGCCCTATGGGTGCCCAGTTTCCAATGGCTGCTGGCGATGCGCGCCCTCAGTGCCTTCGGTGCCGCCGTGGGTTCTGTGGTCACCCAGACCATGTTGAGGGACAGCTTCGACGGCACAGCACTGGCCAAGGTGTTCGCTTATATTGGCATGGGGATCGCCATCAGTCCCGTCGTCGGCATGCTCTCTGGCGGATTGCTAACAAGCCTAGGCGGTTACCCGGCGGTATTCTTCACCCTGTCTCTGATGGCAGTGCTACTCTACGCCGTCTGTCTGCTGCGCCTGCCCGAGACACGCCCGGCCACCAGGCAAACTCTTCCTCTTTGGGCACTCATGAGGCGCCTGGCGACAGATGGCAATATTTGGCACAACGCCTTGCTGGTCGCGGGTTTCAACGTGTTGCTGTTTAGCTATTACCTACAGGGTCCCTTTGTATTTCAACGTCTGGGGCTGAGCACACAGGCCTTTGGCTATAGTGGCATCGCACTGGCAATAGGGACCCTGGTCGGCAGCGCGATCAACAAAACTTTACTGCAGCAGGGGGTTTCGCAGCCTCGATTGTTAAGACTAGCCAGCCTGCTGGCCTTAGTCGGCTCTTTTGGGGTGTATCTTAGCGAGACCCATCTTGGCTTTCTGCTACCCATGGCATTGATCGTCGCCGCCTTTGGCATCGCCATTCCCAACATTCTCAGCCAAGCCTTAGTGGAGTATCGCGATCAGGCCGGGGCGGCCGGCGCCCTGTTCGGCCTACTCTATTACTTGCTTATCGCCCTGGGGCTGGCCATGGTTAGCCTGGCCGAGCAGCTGGGCGGGCCACTACTCATCACCAGCTTGCTGCTCAGCCTGGCGATAGGAAGAAAACAGTTTGTAGAAATGGTGCGCTGAGCACTTAGCTAAGCTTCGCTCACCCTGCCAAATGAGTGCTTGCACATCCCCCGCCGGACAGGCGATAGGTTAACCATGCAGCCATGGAAGCAAACGCCCCCACTAAATACCTATTCTGGTAGACACTAAAAACCGACTGCAGGTAGATGCTAAAGAACGACCCGTTTTTAATGACTCAACTACAACAAGATTAGGTCGCGGCGACTCTCGACACATCAGGCTGCCACCTTTTCAGTCCGAAAAAGGCAGCTTCTCTTCTGGCCTAAGAGTCAACACCTCGTAACCTGTGGCGGTGACCAGGACTGTGTGTTCACTCTGGGCGGACAACTTCTTGTCACGGGTAACGACAGTCCAACCATCCTTCTTGGTCTTAATCTTCGCCGTGCCCTGGTTCACCATAGGCTCTATGGTGAAGACCATCCCCTCCTTGAGCAGTAGGCCTTTGTTCGGGCTGCCGTAATGTAACACCTCGGGGGCCTCGTGCATCTCACGGCCTATGCCGTGGCCGCAGTATTCCCTGACGATACTGTAGCCATGGGACTCGGCATGGCGCTGTATGGCGTGGCCGACGTCGCCCAGTCTGGCGCCGGGTCTTACCTGCTCGATACCGGCCCACATCGCCTCATAGGTTACCTGGCAGAGCTTGCGCGCCTGCGGCGAAGCCTCAGGCATCACAAACATCTTGCTGGAATCGGCGATGAAGCCGCCCTTCTCCAGGGTGATATCCAGGTTGATAATGTCTCTGGGGCCGATTAGCTGATTGCCCTTAGGCATGCCGTGACAGACCACCTCATTGATCGAGGAGTTGAGCACATACTGATAGCCATATTGCCCCTTGCTCGCGGGCCTGGCCTCGAGCTCCTCCACGATATAGTTCTCTACCAGATCGTTGAGGGCCATGGTTGAGAGGCCGGGTTTCACCTCTGCATCCAGCATCTGAAAGACTTTGGCCAGCAGCTGCCCGGCGGTGCGCATCAGTGCGATCTCTTCTGCCGTCTTGAGCTGCACCCTATTCTGCATCAGGAATGGTCTCACCGCTGGTGACATGCTGGGCCGACACGTCTGCTGACTTGAGCAGCTCGGCCATGATCTGATTGAAAGACAGCTGAGGATGGAGCTCGGCCATCATCCCCATCTTGATCCAGAACTCGGCCTGGGAGTTGATGGAACGCGCCATGACGCCACTGGCCTTTCTCAGCTCCTCATGGAGCTCGTCGGAAATTTTTACTATACCCATTACATACACTTAGCTATAAAATATATACGCATTATATATGGTTCGTATAAATTAGTGCAAGTTACCATTGACGCTCGCGTTGGCATTGCTGAATATCTGGCCAGCTAACGCCAGATACAAAAAACCCCGGCCATCTGCATGGTCGGGGCTTTGGGCTAATCGACTGCACCTAAAAGGTGCGGGTCAAATTAAGCGTCTTTCGAGGCGCGGCTGGCACGCTTACGATCGTTTTCGGTCAGGTGACGCTTACGCACGCGGATGCTCTGCGGAGTCACTTCTACCAATTCGTCGTCATCGATGAACTCGAGCGCCTGCTCTAGGGTCATCTGGATGTGCGGTGTCAGTACCTGAGCTTCGTCGGTACCAGAGGCACGCATGTTGGTCAGCTGCTTACCTTTCAGACAGTTAACTGTCAGGTCGTTGGCACGAGAGTGGATACCCACTACCTGGCCTTCGTAAACTTCGGCGGCGTGACCGATCATCAGACGACCACGGTCTTGCAGACCAAACAGGGCGAAGGTCAGTGCCTTACCGGTAGCGTTAGAGATCAACACTCCGTTCTGACGTTGACCGATATCGCCACCCTTCACTGGACCATAATGGTCGAATGAGTGGTAGATAAGACCTGTACCAGAAGTGGCTGTCATGAACTCGGTTTGGAAACCGATCAGGCCACGGCTAGGAATGATGAAGTCGATACGCACACGGCCTTTACCGTCTGGCTGCATGTCACGCATGTCGGCCTTACGGGTACCTAACTTCTCGATCACCGCACCTTGGTGCTCTTCTTCAACGTCAACGGTCAGCGTCTCGTATGGCTCGCACTTCTCGCCGTCGATCTCTTTAACGATAACTTCAGGACGTGATACGGCCAGCTCGTAGCCTTCACGACGCATGTTTTCGATAAGGATAGACAGGTGAAGTTCACCACGGCCCGATACGCGGAAACGGTCTGGGCTGTCTGTCTCTTCGACGCGCAGTGCCACGTTGTGTACCAGTTCCTGTTGCAGACGCTCAAGGATGTTACGTGAAGTCACGTACTTACCTTCTTTACCAGCGAATGGCGAGGTGTTTACCTGGAAGGTCATGGTCAGTGTCGGCTCGTCAACAGACAGAGGTGGCAAGGCTTCGGCGTTGCCCACGGCACAGACAGTGTCAGAGATCTTCAGCTCGCCAAGACCTGTGATCGCTACGATGTCGCCGGCATTAGCTTCAGCCACTTCGTGACGGTCCAGACCCATGTAACCAAGTACCTGGCCGATCTTACCGTTACGCGTGGTGCCATCGGCGCCCACTACGGTAACCTGCTGGTTAACCTTAACGCTACCGCGCTTGATACGGCCAACGCCGATAACGCCCACGTATGAGTTGTAGTCCAGCTGAGAGATCTGCATCTGGAAGGCACCTTCGGCATCGGCGTCAGGTGAAGACACTTTCTCGACGATAGTCTCGAACAGTGGCGTCATGTCTGTGCCAGTCTCTTCAGGATCCAGAGTCGCGAAACCGTTCAGTGCTGAGGCATAAACGATTGGGAAGTCCAGCTGCTCGTCGGTAGCACCCAGGTTGTCAAACAGGTCGAATACTTGATCGATAACCCAATCAGGGCGCGCACCCGGACGGTCGATCTTGTTGATCACTACGATAGGCTTAAGGCCTTGAGCGAAGGCTTTCTTAGTCACGAATCGTGTCTGTGGCATTGGACCATCGACCGCATCAACTAGCAGTAGCACACAGTCAACCATAGAAAGTACACGTTCTACCTCGCCGCCGAAGTCGGCGTGGCCAGGGGTATCAACGATGTTGATACGGTAATCGTTCCACTTGATGGCAGTATTCTTCGCCAGAATCGTGATTCCACGTTCCTTTTCAAGATCGTTGGAATCCATCACCCGCTCAGCGGCCTCTCCTCGAGTCTCAAGGGTTCCAGACTGTGCCAGCAGCTTATCAACCAGGGTCGTTTTACCATGGTCAACGTGTGCAATAATGGCGATGTTACGTAAATTCTCTAACACGGATAAACCTCTTACCATCGAAAAAATAGGGTATTGATAACAGCCCTAATAATAGCTGTTGCAATAAAAAACGTGCCATTCTACTCTAGCGAGGGGCTCTCGCACAGGATTATTTTTTAGTCAGCTATGAATAGTCATGTTTATATTGGTGCGCACCATATTGGTGAACGCACCATCAAGAGGCATCGGTTGCACCTTTATGGTGCAATATCGAGATTCCCGTCACCTACCTTCTTTATTGTTCCCATAAAAATCAATACGTTAAACTTTTGGCACGAGTCTAGCTTTACTCATGCCAGAACCGCGTTGGTCGCAACGCTGAATGATATAAGAAGGGCATCCCCTCTACTCTACTCGGAGACTTTAGAATGTCAGTTGAATCAGTTTTACAACAACTAGAAGAACTTGAAGTTAAGTTTGTTGATTTGCGTTTTACCGATACTAAAGGTAAAGAGCAGCACGTATCTATTCCTGCTCACCAGGTTGATGCCGATTTCTTTGAAGACGGTAAAATGTTCGACGGTTCATCTATTGCTGGTTGGAAAGGCATTAACGAGTCAGACATGGTACTGATGCCAGACCCAACGACCTTCGTTCTTGACCCGTTCACCGAAGAAACCACTGCCCTGATCCGCTGTGACATTCTCGAGCCAGGCACTATGACTGGTTACGACCGCGACCCACGCTCTATCGCTAAGAAAGCCGAAGAGTACATGGTTTCTACCGGCATCGCCGATACCGTACTCATTGGTCCTGAGCCAGAGTTCTTCCTGTTTGACGACGTTAAGTTCGGCACCGACATGTCTGGCTGTTTCGTTAAGCTAGACGCTAAAGAAGCGGCTTGGAACTCAGGCACTCACTACGAAGACGGCAACACAGGTCACCGTCCATTCGTGAAAGGCGGTTACTTCCCAGTAGCACCGGTTGACTCTTCACAAGATCTTCGTAGCGCCATGTGTCTGGTTCTGGAAGAGATGGGTCAAGTAGTTGAAGCGCACCACCACGAAGTGGCGACTGCCGGTCAGAACGAGATCGCGACTCGCTTCAACAAGCTGACTGAAAAGGCTGACGAAATCCAGATCCTTAAGTACGTGGTTCACAACATGGCCCACGCTTACGGCAAGACGGCGACCTTCATGCCTAAGCCAATCGTTGGCGACAACGGTAGCGGCATGCACGTTCACCAATCACTGGCTAAAGACGGTGTTAACCTCTTCTCAGGTGACAAGTATGCGGGTCTGAGTGAGACTGCTCTGTACTACATCGGCGGTATCATCAAGCACGCTCGCGCGCTGAACGCCTTCACTAACCCAAGCACTAACTCGTACAAGCGTCTTGTGCCTCACTTCGAAGCACCAGTCATGCTGGCCTACTCGGCACGTAACCGCTCTGCGTCTATCCGTATCCCAGTAGTACCAAGCCCTAAGGCACGTCGTATCGAGACTCGCTTCCCAGATCCAACGGCTAACCCATACCTGGCGTTCGCTGCACTGCTGATGGCTGGTCTTGACGGTATCCAGAACAAGATCCACCCAGGCGAAGCCATGGACAAAGATCTATACGATCTGCCAGCGGAAGAAGCGGCTGAGATCCCACAGGTTGCGACCTCTCTTGAGAACGCACTTGAGAACCTGGATGCAGACCGTGAGTTCCTTACCAAAGGCGGCGTATTCTCTGATGACTTCATCGATTCTTACATCGCGCTGAAGACAGCAGAAGCTGAGAAAGTGGCTCGCACCACTCACCCAGCAGAATTTGAGCTGTACTACAGCCTATAATCCTCGCCTCTAAGCTAGGATCATAGCTCGAAGAAGCCGCCCCATGAGGCGGCTTTTTTATACCCTTTTACCGGTAGATTAACTTGGCTTAAGCGCCTGACGTCCTGCATAAAATTGATTTAACTTTATGGCCAAACTGCTATCATGATCACGCCGAATCACTTACTTTAGAATCCCAATATGTCTAGCCGCGATCCCTTCCAGTCTTTCACCTGGCACAGCGATATTTTTAGCTGTCAGAGCAATGATATCAGCAGCTTCTATGCCCGCTTAGAAGAGCAGGCTAGTCGCCTCGGGCTACAGGCGCGCAAGCTGGGCGATGCCGGTCCGCATCCGCTGGAACTCTATCAGTCACCGGCGCAGAAGGCAGATCAGCCATCTATTTTGATCAGCGCCGGCTTTCATGGAGAAGAGGCCGCCGGCCCCTGGGGGCTGCTCTACTTCCTCAACGAACTGGAACCCGAGCTCTTCGGCCAGATCAACCTTAGCCTGCTGCCACTGGTGAACCCCACTGGTTTCAAGCGCGGCCATAGATTCAACAAATTGGGACAAAACCCGAATCGCGGCTTCGTGTTAGAAAACGGCCGTGGCCGTAGCAATCAGGACACCTCTAGCGAGGGCGAGATCCTGCTGGCTCACTCCCAGCTGCTGGCCGCCGCCAGTAAAGATGGCATCCTCACCTGCCATGAAGATGTATTGCTCACAGACACCTACATCTACTCCTTCGAGGCCAACCAGCACCCAGGCCAATTCAGCCGCGAGCTGCGCGACGCCCTGGGGCACTATTTCCCCATCGCCCAGGACGGACTGATCGACGACTGCCCAGTGAATGATGGCATCATCTTCAACCATTTCGACCTCTCCTTCGAGGCCTTCCTGGTGCGACTAGGCGCCAGCGTCGGCGTCTGTAGCGAAACTCCGGGCCAGCAAAGCTTCGATCAGCGTATCCTGGCTAACGCCGCCATCATCAAGCGTTTCGTCGAGCTCACATTAGCGAAGCGATAAGGGCATAAGCAAAGCGTTAGAGGAATGAGCAAAGCGCTAAAGGCATAAGCTAAGCGATAAGCTCCCCCTTAGATAAAAAGCCAGGCTCTCGGCCTGGCTTTTTGCTATCTGTATGATGGCAAATCACTCACTACTGCTGGACTAACGAAAACAGGGCTATCGACAGAAAGGCGCCAGGGCCTCCAGCAGTCGCTGCAAATCCTGCTCGCCGTTGTAGATGTGAGGCGAGATCCGCATCCCCTGCTTGCGCACATCCAGGCTGATATCGGCCTGGGTCAACGCTTCGACCACAGCTTGCTGGTCTTCGCCAAAGTCTAAGATGGCAGTGCCGCTACAGCGGGCCGGATCCGAGGGGGAGACCAGGGCATCACCCGCCTGACGCCAGATGCGTTCCAGCTGCATCAGGTTGTGCTGGCGCACCTTGTCGCTACCCAGCTCGGCAAAATACCCTATGCTGTGGGCCGCGAGGGCGAAAGGCGCCACAGACGGCGTACCGCCCCAGAACTTGAGCGCCGAGTCATGGTAGCGAAAATCGTGAATGTCGAACTCGAACGGGTTCTCATGGCTGAACCAACCCACATCCTGGGGTGAGCAATGCGCCAGCTGAGCGGCACTCACCCATAGGTAGGCCGCCCCCGGCCCGCCGCAGAGCCACTTGACGCTGGAGCCCAACATGAAATCTGGCTTGAGGACATTAAGATCCAGGGGCAATACCCCGGCGGCCTGGGCCACATCCACCAGAGAGAGCGCCCCCAACTCGCGCACCTTAGGTATGAGAGAATCCAACGGCGCCTGCTGACCCGTGTTGGAATAGGCGTGGCTGATAAACACCAGATCGATATCGTCGGTCAGGTGTGCCTGCCACACCTCCGGCAGACTCACATCCAGGTTAGCGGGGATGAAACGTATCTCAGCCTCAGGCAGCGCCTGACGTAAGGCAAAGCCCATGCTGGGAAAATCGTTCTCGCTCATCAAGATCACGGCGCCGGGGCGGCGCAGCCTTGAATGGGACTGCACCAATTTGGTGAGACCGCTGGAAAGGTTAACCTGAGGGCAAAACAGCCGGGTCTCGCTGTTGAACAGCCTAGCGAGCTGAACGCGAAAATCCTCCACCACAGACAGCCAGTCTCCCCAGGGTTCTCGCCCCGAGCCCTGCCAGGGCAGGAAGAAACGCTCGTCGAACGCCTGGCGCAGACTCTGCAGCGGCCTGCCCACCGAGTGGTTGAGCAGGTAGACCGACTTGGGCATCACAAAATCATTCTGGTACATGGCTTACCCCTCTAGGCTGGCGCGCAGCCTGGCGATGTCGTCGAAACGGGTGCGTATGTCATCGCGCTTGGCGGCGGCGCGTCTGTCTCTGAGTTTCTCCAGCGCCCCCAGCAGCACAGGCAACGGCGGGCCACTGGCGGTAACCTTGTCGATATGCTGGCTCTCCATCTGCTTGGCGGGCTGGGCGATATACTTCTCCACCAGTTGATCATGGTGTTGTATCGCCCCCTGGCCATGGGCCTCACACACCCGCAGGAACTGCGCCAGATTCTCCTGGTACCAAGGCTGGTCACGCATCTCCATGGCGGCGAGGAAATCGTCCATCAGGCTGGTTCGGCGCATACAGTCGCGCAAGATGCGCTGATCTTCCGGCATCATGTAGAGGAACTTATCCACCAGCAGTTGAGAGTAGGCCGACTCGTTGGCGAAGCAGAGCCCTAGCTGCAGGTCGATCACATTGATGCCCGCAAAGTCACCGGCATTGGCGCCGCGATACACCTGCTGACCGACGCGATAGGGCTTGTAATAGGGACGCACGCTGTTAAAAAACGCCTGGGTATCGAGACGATCGAATAGCGTCTGATTGGAGCCGATCACCTGTTGAAGCGCCACCAGGGCGACCTGTAACAACTCGGCGGTCATGGGATGAGAGATCCCCAGAGGCTGGATCTTCAGCAGGGCATCGGCCGCCCGCTTGTAGGCGAGGATCCCCTTGGTGTTGTAGTCGACGAACAGCTTCTCGTCGTCGAGATCGGTAAAGCGCTTATAGAGGCCGTTGACGGCGCGATTGTGGGTAGTCAGATGGGCGGTGGCAAAGCGCGGCGTCACCCCGATGGAGGCGCCTATATGCATGGCAAGCGCCGAGGCCTCCAACAGCGGTGAGCTGGTTTCGCGGCTCGGCTCGGTGATCTCGTGGCGACGACAGGCCGCCATGTAGAGGCCCACGTTACCCAGCAGATCGAAGGCCGCATCGAAACCCTCGTCGGTATTGCCCTCATCCAGCAGCGCCTTGATGAGCGTCCGGCCCTCGGCCTCCAGCCGGGCCTTCTGCTCGTCGCCTATGCCCACCACGTTGGCGGGGTCGCTCTGCTGCATGTAGAGGCGCTCCAGCGCCGAGTTAATCTCGACAAACTCCTGCCTGATCCAGTGATCGAAGGCCGCGACATCTTGACTCATAGGGTAGGTATCTCTTGGTTATTTTAATAATGACTCAATAAGCTACCACTAAGCCATTAGCGCAAACCTGCAATATCAATCAGGCAAACAGAGATTTTTTAGTGGATTCCGATAAAAATAATCACTTTAATAACCTTATCCAACAAACTCGCCCTAGAGCCCAATCGAGGGACAAGAGACCTAAGCAATGAAACTGGACAGCAAAGACAAGCAGATCTTAAGCATACTGCAGGAGGAGGGACGCCTGCCCGTGGCCGAGCTTGCCAACCGGCTCAACCTCTCCGACACCCCCTGCCTGCGGCGCATCAAGAAGCTGGAGCAGGCGGGCTTTATTCAGGGCTACAGCGCCAGGCTCGACCCTAAGTCGCTGGCACTCAATGTGATTGTCTACGCCTTCGTGCGCCTCACCGAGAACTCTGCCGCCTACGGCGAACAGTTCGAGCAGGAGATGAGCCGTCTGCCCCAGGTGCAGGAATGCTCGGTGATCACAGGTGCTCACGACTACCTACTCAAGATAGTCGCCCACGATCTGCTGGAGTATGAAGGCTTCGTCAAACACTCACTGGGCGGCCTCAAGTGTATCGCCAGCATAGAGTCGACCGTGGTGCTGAAACAGACCTTCTCCCGTCATCAACTGCCAATAACTTAGGGCCTGTTTATCTTTCAGGTTTAATTTTTGTTCAATCTCAACGCGTTGTGTTCAAGGCCTGTGCCATTACGCATAGTTGCACTATGGGAATGGCTAACAACCAAAAAATCGCTTGGAACGATTTCTAACAGCTTGTGGTGAAAGGCAGGAAGCCTTTCATAATGAGATAAACGCGGTGAGATGAACCCCTTGGGCTGCGCTTGTAGGCAATTTCTACTGCGTTACCGCCAGCTTGTGTAGCGTAACTACACGGCACAGGCTCTGCCTTGTACCAATCACCTACAAACGGCAGCAAAAACAAACAGGAAAGGTCAACAGACCCTAGCCCTGATGCTTTTTACCGCGAAAGCGACTAATCTGTAGCAAAGACAAGGTATAAAAGGAATGCTTATGCGCCCGATATTGCTGTTTACCCTGCTGTTAATGACCCTTGGGGCTCAGGCAGCCATCTATAAATGGGTCGACAAGGATGGCAAGGTTCACTACTCGGATACCCCGGTAGAAAACTCCACCCAGGTCGAGTTTAAGGAAAATACCGAAAATCAGATCAAGCTGCCGCCCCCTGTGGTACGCGAGCCGCTAACCCCCGCCAAGGAGGAGCCCAAGGAGCTCTACAAGCTGACCATCTCCAGCCCCAGCGAAGAGGAGACCCTAAGGGACAATAACGGCAATATCACAGTGATCGGCTCCATCACCCCAGATCTCGCCGCCGGTCATGTACTGGTGCTCCTGATGGATGGCAAAGTGGTCAGCACGCCTCAGGCAAGCCCGGTATTTACGCTAGAGAATGTGGATCGCGGCGAGCACAAGTTTGAAATCAAGGCCTTGGCACAAAACGGCAAACAACTTGCATCGACCCCCCCTAGAACCGTATTTCTTCACCGGGCGACCATAAATGCGATTCCTAGGGCGACCCCTCTCGGGGGCGGTTAAAAATTTATATCTTAATTTTTAGCAACTTAGAAAATCACATCTCAAAACAATCCCGGTGAAGATAGCTTGCAGCGTGCACCAAATTGGTGCACCATTATGGTGCAACCTACTTCCCGGGAGTCGTAAATGAACACAGACCCTCTGCTCAATCATCTGGTGACGGCCGTGCTCGTCATCTCAGATGATCTCAAGCTGTGCTATGCCAATAGCGCGGCGGAGCAACTGCTTGGGTTAGGCAGTCACCGCCTCACGGAACACAACCTGTTAGACTGCTGCCAGCTGCTGAGCATAGATCATCAGCTGCTGCGCACCGCCATTCGCGAACATCAAGGCCTGACGGTCAACACCGCCAATCTGGTGACCCTGGACGGTCAGGGTCATACGGTCGACATGACACTCACCCCGCTTGAAGTCCAGCCGGATCAGCCCGAGCAAGGAGTGTTAGAGCTGCGCCAGGTGGATCAGCAAAGACGGATACATCAGCAACTGACCCTGGATGCCCAGCAGCAGGCGGCCCAGTACCTAGTGCGTAACCTGGCCCATGAGATCAAAAACCCCCTGGGCGGCCTCAGAGGCGCGGCCCAGCTGCTGTCCCGCGAGCTGGAAGACGCCGATCAGCGCGAGTTTACCGACCTCATCATAGAGCAGGCCGACCGGCTGCGTAACCTGGTGGACCGGCTGCTTGGCCCGCAGAAACCCACGGAGCACAGCCTGCACAACATCCATGCGGTGATCCAGAAGGTGCTCAAGCTGGTGAGCGTCACACTGCCAGGCAATATCCACCTAATCCAAGACTATGACCCCTCGATCCCGGATATCGAGATGGATCAAGAGCAGCTGCAGCAGGCGGTACTCAACATAGTGCAGAACGCCATCCAGGCGCTGGAGACGGTGGAAGACGGCGGCGAGATCCGCATCAAGACCCGCACCCAGCACCAGGTCACCATAGGCACCACACGCCACAAGCTGGTGCTGGCGCTCTCCATCATAGACGATGGCCCGGGGATCCCACCCGAGCTGATGGATACCCTCTTCTACCCTATGGTCACGGGCAGGGAGCAGGGATCCGGACTAGGGCTCTCCATCGCCCATAACTTTGCCAGGCTCCACGGCGGACGCATCGACTGCGCCTCTGTGCCGGGCAAGACAGAATTTACCATACTGCTGCCGCTCAAGAGCTAGCGTAGGTGACCTTAGAGCATTCAACTTAAGAGAGTAGGTGTATGACAGAAAAAGTTTGGGTTCTCGATGATGATAGTTCGATACGTTGGGTGGTCGAACGGGCGCTAAAGGGCGCCAAGATTAGCTGTGCCAGCTTCGCCGCCGCCGAATCCCTGTGGCAGGCATTGGAACAGACCCAGCCCCAGGTGATCATCTCGGATATCCGCATGCCGGGTACCGATGGCCTGACCCTGCTGGATCGCCTACAGCTGCACTATCCCCACATTCCGGTGATCATCATGACGGCCCATTCCGACCTAGACAGCGCCGTCAGCGCCTATCAGGCGGGGGCCTTCGAGTATCTGCCCAAGCCATTCGACATCGACGAGGCGATCGGACTGGTGGAGCGCGCCCTGAGCCATGCCAAGGAGCAGTCACCCAAGGTCATTAGCCAGCCCGAGGTCAAGGCGCCGGAGATCATAGGCGAGGCACCGGCCATGCAGGAGGTATTTCGCGCCATCGGCCGCCTGTCACGCTCCTCCATCAGCGTGTTGATCAACGGTCAGTCGGGCACGGGTAAGGAGCTGGTCGCCGGCGCCCTGCATAAACATAGTCCGCGCAAGGACAAGCCCTTCATCGCCCTCAACATGGCGGCGATCCCCAAGGAGCTGATTGAATCTGAGCTGTTCGGCCACGAGAAGGGCGCCTTCACCGGCGCTGCCAACGTGCGTCAGGGCCGCTTTGAGCAAGCCGATGGCGGTACACTTTTTCTCGACGAGATTGGCGACATGCCGCTGGATGTGCAGACCCGTCTGCTGCGGGTACTGGCAGACGGTCAGTTCTATCGTATCGGTGGTCACTCGCCGGTGCAGGTGGATGTGCGCATCATAGCCGCCACCCACCAAAACCTGGAGTCTCTGGTGGCCAAGGGGGATTTTCGTGAGGATCTCTTCCACCGCCTCAACGTGATCCGGGTGCACCTGCCGCCGCTGTCACAGCGCCGGGAGGATATTCCTCAGCTAGCACGCCACTTCCTGGCTACCGCCGCCAAGGAGATCAGCGTCGAGCCCAAGATACTCACCAAGGCGACCGCCGACACTCTGGCCAGCCTGCCCTGGCCCGGTAACGTGCGTCAGCTGGAAAACACCTGTCGCTGGCTGATGGTGATGGCCTCGGGCCAGGAGATCTTGCCTCAGGATCTGCCGCCCGAGCTACTGACACCCAGCAACAGCCACGACAACTCGCCCCAGGCGGGCAGCGGTGGCTGGCAGGAGGCCCTGACCCAGTGGATAGATCAACGTCTGAGCGAAGGCGAGAGCGATCTGCTGACCCAGATACAGCCTGCGTTTGAAAAGATATTGCTAGAGACGGCGCTGAAACACACCAAGGGACACAAACAGGAAGCAGCTAAGCGCCTGGGCTGGGGTCGTAATACCCTGACGCGTAAGCTGAAAGAACTCGAGATGGATTGAGTGAAAGCACCCAGCCTAGGCTGGGTGCTTTGGCGCCTCTTCCGCAGGCGTATTGTTTGCGCTAACAACAACACTCTCAGACTGACACTCGGATTCGATGACTTCACGTGGCATTGCCGCCTGCCATAAAGCCCCTACCCATAAACTTTGATTCGCTTTCATTAACCTTGCCCTCATTTTGCCAACTGGATCAAAGTAATCTTAAGGCGACTATTAGTAAAATGAATAAATAGTATCCCGTGAATGCCAAATCAGAATGAACATACCAATCAAAACCTTACATTATTTTCTCACCCTGGTTGAAACGGGAAATTTTACCCGGGCGGCGGAAAAGTCTTTTATCACCCAACCAACCCTGAGCAAGATCATCCAGCGACTGGAGGAAAATCTCGGCCAGCAGCTGCTGCACAGGAATAATCAGAAGATAGAGCTGACCCAGGCGGGCATACTGCTGGAAAACAGCGCTCGGGAGATCTTGGGGCAGTGGCACAGGCTGCAGGAAGATCTTACTAACCTGAGCGGCCTCAAGTCTGGACACCTGCGCCTTGGGGTCTGCCCCATGATGAGCAGCCTGATCATCGACCTACTCACCGCCTTTCGCCAGCAATATCCAGGCATAGAGCTACAGATGTATGAGTATGGCGGCTTCGGCTGCGAGCAGGCGCTGCTCAATAACAGCCTGGATATCGCCTTCACCGCCCTGCCCACTACCCATGACATCGAGCTGGCCAACCGCGCCCTCACCCGCTATCCGCTGCTGGCCTGCCTGCCCAAGGACCATGCCCTCGCCCAGCAGGAAGCGGTGACCTGGCAGGACTTCGAGGCCTACCCCTTCATCCTCTACAACGAGGACTTCTCGTTGGCCAAGCTGATCACCCGCCTGAGCCACAAGGCGGGCGTGCAGCTCAACATCGCCTTTCGCAGCGGCCAGTGGGACTTTCTGGCAACCATGGTAGAGGCCCAGATGGGGGTCGCCATCCTGCCCGAACCTATCTGCCACAAGTTGCAGGGCAGCGAGCTGGTGTTCAAACCTATTCGTCCCAATCTCACCTGGGATCTGGCGCTGATCTGGCGCAAAGACCTGCCGCTGACACCGGCGGCCCAGGCGCTCTTGGATCTCAGCGAGCAGGCCCATCTGCACCCTTGATAGCGGTCAAAATCTACCGGATTTTCAGCCAGCAAAACTAGGTAAGCAGTTATCTAAAACTGAGAAGCCGGTCGCCGACAGATAAAATCACTGGCTATGAGTCAGACGGCGCCCGCTTGCACAACAAAGGTGCAATTTTTTTCGCGCGTTATTCAAACGCGGGCCATGGCCGCTGACACAACATAAATAGGTGCACGCCTTTTTGTTTAAAACAATCAACCACCTAAGCTTAGTTTAACTGGTACTAAAGTACCGTTAAAAAGCCTTGCCGCCTCACTTTCCTGCCGTTAGTTTCCCTTAAGAGGTCTGACGTCCGACGTCTGACCTCTGTGTCTGAATATTTAAAACCCTGAGTAACTAAACCCTGAGTAACTAAAGCCTGAGTAACTGACACCTGAGTAGCTAACACCTAGTTACTGAAACTGGTGATTGAAACCAGGTAACAAAACCTAAAACAACATCAATTAAGAGAAATAAGCCAATGAAGATCTATAAAAAGCTCATGATGCTGGGTCTGTTTGCTGTCAGCCCATTGACTTATGCCGCTTCCGGACTCGTGTTTATCCATGGTACCGGGCATCAAACAGATGCGCTGTCGGACTATTGGACACGGGAGTTTGTCGACTCCGTCCGCCAGGGGGCTGCCTCGCCCGATAACTACCTGGTGATCAACTGCGATTTCGACCAGTACATGTGGGATGACGCCGCCGCTGGCTGCCTAGCCGGGCAACTCACCCAGTTTATCGAGAGTAAAAACATTAACGATCTTACCCTGCTGACCCACTCCAACGGCGGCAACGTGGTGCGCTGGATCCTCTCCAATCCCACCTGGGACAGTCGCTATCCCAAGATCATCAACGCCACCTCCAAGGTGATCGCCCTGGCACCATCCAGCGGCGGCACACCGCTGGCCGATGCCGTCACCCAGGGCAATGTGTTTGAGACCTCCTTGGGTTGGCTGCTGGGCTATGGTAGCGATGCGGTGAAGCAGCAGCAGGTCAGCTGGATGAGCAGCTATAACAACAGCTGGCTCTATGGCACCTCGGGTCGCCCTGCGCTGCCCTCGCCCTTCGAGGTCGTAGTGGGCTCAGATGTCGACTCCGCCTTCTGGGACGGCGACAGCTACTGCGCCGGCTATCAGTATCAGGTGGCGCTCGAGACCACACAAAACTGGCTCGACGACTGCTCGGACGGCTTCTTGGAGTGTCAGTCGCAATCGGCGGCGGGCACAGTCTGGTTCAAAGACATTCAGCGCACCGCCGGTAAGGAACCTCTGAGCCATCAGCAGAGCCGCCGCGCCTGCTTCAACCTCGACACCCTGATCCGCGACCATATCTAGGAGCCATAAGATGAAACCATCAATTAAAATGGCGAGTGTGTTCGCCCTGTCCGCCCTGCTGAGCGCCTGTCAAAACGACGATTCTCAGACAGAAAATACCCCGCAGGCCAGCGCAATGACAGTCACTCAGGTGACCCTGCTGGCACCCACCTCTGAGGATCTCACCATAGATACCCTGGCCACCACAGAGCTGCCAGCGGTCAACGGCAATCGCGGCGGCGTCAGTTTTAGCGCGCCCATGGGTGCCACGGTCCAGATCCAGGCCCCAAGCCAGCTTGATCAGAGCAGTAGCGATCAGTATTGGCGCACCGTGTCGGGCGCCGAGCTGAACAAGGGGATCATGCTGGCGGTCAGCCAGAACGATAGCGTGATCCGGGTGGCGCCGCGCGGCGATGCCAGCTCGGGGGCCCTGCAACACAGCCCGGTTATCTCGCCGGATCAGCTGCGCCTCTACAAGGTCGACAAACAGAGCGTGGATAAGTCGGCATCTATGATCCAATCCATGAGCGACCCACAGGCGATGGCGACGGCTGGCATAGTCGATGATTCCAGTGCCTTGAGGCTCGCCAAGCAGGCGACGCCCGGCGTGTATCAGCTACAGGTGGTCCAGCCCCTTGGGGCCAACGACAGCTATCTGGTTAACGTTAAGGAGAAGGGCAGCCCCTATCAGCTGGCCCTGTCGGCGCCTAACCGTCTGAGCAGTCAGGCCCCTAAGCTGGCGTTCGATCTTAAGCTGAGCAACAGCGATATCGCTCTTAGCCCGACCGCGACGCTCAAGCAGAGCGATGGTCGCTACCACAGGCTGGCCGTGGTTAAGCAGGGCGATAACTGGCAGGCCCAGCTACCGGATGAGCTGGCGATGCCCAGCAGCAACCTGGGCCTGAGCGAGATCCAGGTCGACGTCGAGACCCGGGTCAACGGCCTGCCACTGATCCGCACCGTCAAGACCGCCTTCAAGCAATATGTGCCGGCGGCCAAGCTGGCGGATCAGGCCAGCATACATTGGCAGAACGCCAGGCCGACCCAGGCGGTGTTCGAGCTGCAAGTGGCCAGCCCTGGACGCTATCAAGTGTCAGCCGTGTTAGTGGGTACGGATGCTCAGGGTAAGCAGGCCAATATCCTGCGGGCCGAGACGGCCCAGTGGCTAGACGCCGATGGCCAGGTGAGCCTGAGCTTCGACGCCGAGCAGCTCAAGGCCTCGGGTCTGGGCGCCCCCTACGCCATCAAGGCGCTGGAGCTAAAAGATCAGAGCCAGATGGCACGCCTGAGTTACCTGGGCGAGGCCGCCTCACTCTAGCTACATTCTAAAAGCGAAAGCGCCCGCTATGGTCACATAGCGGGCGCTTTTTTATTTTCTATTTAACGCCTTACAGCTCGGTATGAGGCTTCACCTTGTCAAAGTCGGCCAGGATGGCGTAGGCACAGGGGATGATAAACAGCACTAGCAGGGTGGAGGCGAAGATACCGAAGACGATCGACACCACCAGAGGCTGCACCACCTGGGCCTGCAGGCTGGTTTCCAGCAGCAGAGGCAAGAGACCCGCCGCAGTGGTCAGCGAGGTGAGAAACACCGCCCTGAAACGCTCGCGACTGGCGCTCACCACCGCCTGATGCACGCTATCTCCCTCATCCACATGGTGGCGTATGTACTGCACCAGCAGGATAGAGTCGTTCACTACGATTCCCGCCAGCGAGATGAAGCCCATGATAGAAGGCATGGAGAGGTTATAGCCCAGCAGCAGATGGCCCCAGAGCACGCCGATCAACGCCAGCGGGATCGCCAGCATCACCACGGCGGGTTCCAGATAGCTCCTGAACTGAAAACTCAGGATGGCGAACAGGCCAAACAGGCCGATGAGGAAGCCTTTGCCCATGGAGCTACCGGTCTTGGCCGTCTCCTTGGCCGAGCCTTCGAAGTCGACCCTCAGCTGAGGATAGCTCTGCTGCACCTGAGCCAGCCACTCGCGCTTTATCGCGGCAATGGTCTCGTTGGCATTGGCGCGCTGATTGTCCACATCGGCCATCACGGTCACGCTGCGCAGACCATTGATGCGCTGGATGCGCACATAGGAGCGCTGATCCAGCAGCAGGGCGATGGAGGAGAGCGGCAGCTGACTGCCATCACTCAGCATGATGGGGAAGTTGGCTAGGGCCTGTAGATCCCCTGCCTGCAACTTGTTGAGCCGCACCTCGATCTCGATATTTTCCGGCCCTACCTGCACCTCGTCGGCCAGCTGACCAAAGTAGGCGCTGCGCAGCTGGGCCGCCACCAGTTGGCCATCAATGCCGAAGCTCTCGGCGCCGGGACGCAGGCTCACCTTGATCTCCTCCTTGCCCGGACGCATGTCATCGAGTATGCCGCTGATGCCATCAAACTGCCCCAGATAACTCTGCAGCGACACGGATGCCTGTTTCAGCATATCCAGATCGTCGCCCTGCAGGCGGATCTCGATATCCCGCCCCGCCGGCCCCATGGTGGGCTGCTTGAACACCAAGGACAGCGGCATCGCCAGCTCACCCGTCTCGATACGCCAATCGCGGATAAACGCCTCGATCAGGGTATTGCGGGTCTCTGCCGACAACAGATCCAGCCTGACGGTCGCCACATGGGGGCCGCTCTCACCGGCATCGGCGTTAAAGTTGTACTGGGCCGTAATATCCCGGATCAGCTCATGCTCATCCTCCACCTCATGGGTGTATCTATCGCCCACACGCTTAGCGCTGGCGATCAGCGTCTCGACCACCTTCTGGGTCTGACTCAGGGAGCTGCCCGGCGGCAATATGATACGCGCCTCGGCGATATCACCATCCAGATCGGGGAAAGGCACAAACTTAAGCGCGCCGCCCACCACCAAAGAGACAGAGATCAGCAGCAGGCCTATGGTGGCGCCGACGCTGACATAGCGCCAGCGCACCATGAAGGCTACCAGAGTCACCAAGCTGTTATTACGAAACGCCTCGAAGCGGGTGAGAAACTTAGCCTTGAGCTCGCCGATGGAGTTAGGCTTGGTCTCCGCCTTGGCGTGTGCCAAGGAGTGATTCAGGTGATTGGGCAAGATCAGGAAGGCCTCGAACAAACTGATGGTCAGCACCATGATCAGCACGGTCGGAATGGCCGACAGTACCGCCCCCATCTGGCCATCCAGCCCCAGCAGCGCGCTGAAGATCAATACAGTCGTCAGGAAGGAGGAGACCACACCCGGAGCGACCTTCTGCACCCCCTTCACCACGGCCTCATGGGGCGCCATGCCTCTGTCGATATGGGAGGCGATCGACTCGGCGATCACTATGGCGTCATCCATCATGATACCGATAGCCATCAAAAGCCCCACCAGACTCATGAGGTTGATGGACACGCCGAACAGGCTCATCAAGTAGAGTCCGCCGAGGAAGGCGACCGGCAAACCGGCCGACACCCAGAAGGAGTAGCGCAGGGAGAAAAACAGCCACATGCTGAGGAAGACCAGGATGATCCCCTGCCAGCCGTTGGTGATCATCATCTTCAGCCTGTCTTGCAGCACGGAGGAGAGATCGTTGGTCATGGTCAGGCGCACCCCGTCCGGCGCGCGGGCCTGCTCCAGTTCGATAAACTCACTCACCTTGGCCTTGATCCGCAACGCATCGTCGGCCTTGTTCTTCTGCACCTTGATCAGCGCCGCATTACTGCCGTTGAACTGAATATGTTCCTCATCCAGCTCGAACCTGTCGCTGATGCTGGCGATATTGCCAAGACGCACCACGCTACCATCGGGGTTGGAGGCGACGATGATCTCCGCCAGCGAGGCCGGGGTGACCTTACGCTCATCGAACCTCAGCAGGATATTCTTATCCTTGAGCTCGATATTCCCCGCCGGCATCTTCACGTTCTGACGGCCAACCTTGTCGGCGATCTCGGCGGCGGTCAGCCCCAGCCTGCGCATATCCGCCTGATTGAGCTCGATGCGCAGCTGATGGTCCGAGAAGCCCGCGATGGAAACCAGGCTCACCCCGGCGTCTATCTTGAGACGACGCTTCACATCCTCGGCATAGCTCTTCAGATGTGGCCAACTGGTGTCGGCGACGATGGCGATATCCACCACGGGCTCCGCCCAGTCCAGCTCCTTGACGATGGGCGGTTCGATCTGCGCCGGGAAGTTCTGAATCGCGTTGATCTGTGTCTGCACATCCACCAGCATGCGACCCAGATCTGCCTTGGGCTCTAGCTTGAGACGCATGGAGGCTATCCCCTCCTGGGCGTCACACTTGACCTCTTCGATATTGGCCAGGCCGTCGACCGCATCCTCCATCCGCAGGCAGATGCTCTCCTCCACCTCGACCGGCGAGGCGCCCGGGTAGACCACGGTCGCCATCACATAGGGCGGGGCAAACTCGGGAAAGGTCTCGCGCTTGATACTGCTCATGTTAAGCAGACCCAGCAGCAGGAAGGCCAACATCAAGAGGTTTGCCAGGGTAGGATGTCTAGTGATGTAGGCGATCACAGCGGCGCCCCTCCCTCATTGGTAACGGGCTTGAGCGACATGCCGGGGATCGCCGGGATCAGGTCGTTGAGCACCAGGGCGTCCCCCGCCTTCAGCTCACCCTCGACGGCCACCTGCTGCTCGTGGCGGAACAGCACTTCAACAGGCTTGATCACCAGCTTCTGCTGGGCATCCATCAGATAGATCTGATTGCCCCGCAGCGCCCGCTCGGGGATCACGAAATGTTCCCTGGGCTTACCGCTGATCACCGCGCTGACAAACATCCCCTTGGTCAGCGGCGGACGTAGCAGCAGATCCATCTGGCTGAAGTCCTGCTCCACCTCCAGATAGACGCCTATGGTGGCCTGGTTGGGGTTGACCGTCTCGGCGACTCTGGTTACCCGCGCCGGCCAGCTAAAGCTATGATTGCCCGCCTGAAAACTTACCTCCGCCTGCAAGCCAAACTCGTCGATTGAAGGCATGCTTCTGGGCTGTGACGCCTGTACCAGGCTGCTGACCAGGGCGCGCATATCCTGCAAGGACAACTCCGCCTTGATCTCGGCTGTGCCTAGCCTGTGGGCCACCAGCATCACGGCACCGGCAGCCACCACCTGATCTTGCTCGATATTGATATCCGACACCCGCGCATCGAAGGGCAGCACCACCTTGGTCTGATTGAGGCGGCGCTCGGCGTCCTGCAAGGAGGCCTTGTCGACGCTCAGCTGCGCCTCGCTCACCTTGCGATCGTCGGGAAGCAGCTTGAGGGAACTCTGTAGATCTTCCACCAGCTTGGTTTGGGCCAACAGCGACTGCTTCTGATTCTCCAGCTCCGAACTCGATACCAGGTTGCGCTTCTTCAGGGTCAGCTTACGTTGATACTCCTGCTCGGCCAGCACCAGCTTCTGCTCCTCGATCTTCAGGCTGGTATTGAGGTTTTTCTCCTGTTGATCAAGACGGGTCAGCTGCGCCTGGGTGGCATGCATGCTGGCCTGAGCCTGGGCGACCTTGAGCTGGTATTCCAGTGGATCTATCTCGAGCACCAGTGTGCCCTTGGGCAGCATGCGGCCGGTTTCCAGCTGGGGATGGCGGTACAACACCTTGCCGCCCACCTCGGCCACCGCCTGCCACACATGCTTGGGCTCGACCCGGCCGAAACCGATGACTCTGGGGGCGATAGGCTGCTGGGCCAGCGGCATCACCTCGACCGCCCTAGCCTTATCGTATCCGGCCACCAGTGAGGGCGAAGGTTTAAGCAGCGCCGCCAGCACTATGGCCAGCACGCCGACGCCCACACCGACTAATAGATAGCGTTTCTTGTTATTCATCTCTCTCATCCTTCACGTCCATCAGACCACGCTGCAGTAGACGGGTATTTTGCTCGGCAAGTAGTTGTAGAAAGCTCGGCGTAAGTTCTATGCCGACCTTTTCGAGTAAGTTTTCCGGCACGATAAAGGGAAACACCATCATGGCGAAGAAGCTCAGCTGAGCGCAGTGGGCATCCACATCGTCCTTCAGCAGACCCTTCTCCTTTAATCGTTGAAATATGGCGATATTCTCGAAGTTAACCACCTCGTAGAAGGCCTTGGTCACCTCGGCGTTTTCCGGCAGGCTCTGATCCAGTCCGGCGATGCGCAGCATGAGTCTGGGAAAGTGTGGATGCTTGCTCATGACGCTGTAGTAGGTCTGTAGCAAGGCCGCCGGGCTCTCCTGGCGCGTCTCTCTTCTCGCCTTATGCAGCTGGGCCAGCACGGGCATCGCCGTCTCATGGATCATGGTGGAGAACAACTTCTCCTTGGAGCCGAAGTAGTAACGGATCAGGCCGGGGTCTGTGCCCGCCAGGTTGGCGATCTCGCGGATCGACACCTGAGCATAGGGACGTTCGATAAACAGATTTCTCGCCGCCAGGATCAGCTTATCGCGATTTTGGGTGTCGCCACTGGGACGGCCGACACGACTTTTAGCTTCTGCCATAAAAATTCCTCAGTAGAGGAATTAATACTAGAAGAACTGGATTTGAATTGGCAGGGAAATAATTCCCCTAAAATCGGGATTGTGTAGAATTTTCGGCGGCGAAACCTGGCTTGGCCTCGCCGCCTGGGGCAGCTTAGACGGGATCTTGGTGGATCAGCACTTCCACGTGCTCGAACAGGCTTCTCACCCTTGCCTCGGCGGCATCGGCAATGGCATGGGCCTCCACCAGTGGCAGTCTGCCGTCGAGCTCCAGGTGGCACTGCACGAAGGTGGTCTTGCCCGAGGTGCGGGTACGCAGATCATGAAAACCATTGATGCGCGGGTCTTTCTCTATCGCCTGGACGATTTTAAGCTTGGTATCGGCATCCAGCTCCCGGTCCAGCAGCGACTGCGCCGAGCGGTAACCCAGATCCACCGCCTGCTGACCGATAAACAGGGCGATCAGAATGGCGAACAGGCCATCGGCCCACCACCAGCCAAACTGCGACAAGACCAGGGCCAGCAGCACGGCGCTGTTGAGGAACAGATCCGATTTATAGTGCAGGGCATCGGCCTCCACTATGGTGCTGGAGGTCTTGGCCAGGGCGCGGCGTTGCAGCAGCACCAAAGCCAGGGTCAGCACTATGGCGATCACCGACACCACCACGCCCACCATGGCATGATTGATAGGCGTCGGATTGATCAGCCTGTCGCTACCATGTAGCAAGAGCAGCAGCGCAGAGCCTAGGATGAAGGCCGACTGGGCCAGGGCCGCCAGGGGCTCTGCCTTACCGTGACCATACCTGTGATCTTGGTCTGCGGGCACAATGGCGTAACGAATGGCGATGAAGTTGACAATGGAAGCCAGGGCATCGGCGAAGGAGTCGGTGAGCGAAGCCAGCATGCTGGCGGAACCTGAATAGAGCCAGGCCGCCAGCTTGATGACTATCAGGGTGAGCGCGGTCGCCACGGCGGCGCGGCTAGCCAGTTTCACCCAAAAATCGTATTGGGAAGTGTCGGTCATAGGGTCATATTACAGCTAACAATTAGCAGGGGAAGAATATGACCCAATTGTAACTCAGTTATCCCCTATGGGCGATCTCCTTTACGTCCGCCACGCTTGGCAAAATTCTCTTTAAATTTAGCCTGCTGCTCAGGGGTAAGCATTTGATAGATTTCGCGTTGCATCTTCATGCGCTCCACCGCGGCCTGCGCTCTGAGCTCACTGCGCTGGGCCGTCATGGACTTAAGATCGGCCTCGTTGAAGCTGTCTGAGGTGATCATATCCAGCATCTGCTGTTTGTGAGCCGCACGCACCTCGTCCGATGGACGCTTAGCCTGCATCGCCTCGCGGTGCGACTGCATCAGCTCCTTCATCTGAGTGCGCTGGGCATCGGTGAGATCCAGGCCGCGAAACATCTTGTGCATCTCGCCGTGGTAGCCTTTGTGATCACCACGCATCTCATGGCGACAACCGCCGTCATCCGGGCCAGCCGCATACACAGCGGGTGCCAACAGGGCGGCGCTGGTCATTAACGCAAATAATCCTGATTTTAGGGTCATCTTATTCATAATCTGCCTCTTACGCTTATCGCGGATAGTTAGTTCGCTCTGGGAAGAGCTTCGACACTAACAGTTTACGCCACCCTATGTAATGCAGGGTTTTCCTTAGGTAAACCTCTGTAAAGTTTGCGCAAAGAGTGACAATCTGCTGCCCGTCACGCCTTTACCTAGACTTACATTCTTAGACTGCAATTGACATCTAAAAGGGTATACTCAAGCTGTTATAGGTGTAGAGAGACGTACCATGAGCCAAATTCTGTTAATCGATGACGATCTAGGGCTAGCGGAACTACTAGCACAACTGCTTGAACTTGAAGGGTTTAACCTCACACTTGCCCACGATGGCGAGGCAGGACTTGCCCTGGCACTGGAACAGCAGTTCGATCTCATCCTGCTCGATGTCATGCTGCCCAAGCTCAACGGCTTCGAGGTGCTCAAGGCATTGCGATCCAAGAAACAGACTCCGGTACTCATGCTCACCGCCCGCGGCGACGAGATAGACAGAGTCGTTGGCCTGGAGATAGGCGCCGATGACTACCTGCCCAAGCCCTTCAACGATCGCGAACTAGTGGCGCGCATCAAGGCGATCATCCGCCGCACCAGCCATCAGATGGACGAGCAGCAGCCCAGCATACTGGAGTTTGCCGACATCAAGCTCGACCCCAGCCGCCAAGAGGTGGTCTGTCAGGATCAGCTGCTGATCCTGACCGGCACCGAATTTAGCCTGCTGTATCATATGATCCAGCACAGTGGCGAAGTGCTGAGCAAGGATAATCTCAGCGAGAATGTCTTGGGCAAGAAGCTGATGCCCTTCGATCGCAGCCTGGATATGCACCTGTCTAATCTGCGTAAGAAACTGCCCGAACGCGCCGACGGCCGCCCCAGGGTCAAGACCCTCAGAGGCAAGGGCTACATCTGGCTAACCTGATGAAAATTAGTAGTCTCCCCAATCGCATCTTTATCAAGCTGCTGCTGAGCTTCTGGCTCTGTAGCAGCCTGATCATCGCCATCGTCGGCCTGTTGCCGCTGCTGCAGCAGAATCACGATCAGGCCCCTATTCCGCCCCATCTGCAGGGACTGCTGGAACGCGTGGTCGAGCGCATTCAGGAAAGTCCCGAGCTGCTGACCATGAAGCGCGACAAACACTGGCACAGACTCAAGGAGATGGGCAACAAGCCGGTGCGCTTCTATGTGGCCGACGAGCAGGGCCAGCTGATCAACAATCAACGTGTCTCCCGCGGCATCCGGCGCTTCATGCTGATGGCCGACGAGGCGGGCCACCCCATCAGCCACCAATTTAAGAGCGAGCTGCTGTTTGGCCCCATGCCCTTCGAGATAGAGGGCAAACGCTACACCCTCTATGGCCGCCTCGCCGAGATGCACCCGAGGCCCTGGTTCTTCTTCTTCGCCGAGAATATCGCCCTCACGCTGACCCTGGCGATCTTGCTCTCGGGCCTCTTGTGTGGCCTGCTGGCCTGGCACTTGGGTAAGCCCCTGCGCGCACTTAAACAGAGCGCCGAGGCGGTGGCCAGCGGCGATCTCGGCCACAGGGCCGATGCTAGTACCACGGCGCGCAAGGACGAGATAGGCCAGCTGGCGCAGTCCTTTAACGCCATGGCCGACGCCATCGAGTCCATGGTCAACAGTCAGCAGCGACTGATCAGCGATATCTCCCACGAACTCAGGACGCCATTGACCCGACTGCAACTGGCCCTCGCCCTCACCCGCAAGAAGGGACAGGCCTCGACCGAGATAGACCGCATCGGCTATGAGGCGGAGCAGCTGGAGGCGATGATCGCCGAACTGTTGGAGCTGTCGCGGGTGAAGCTGGATATCCATGAGCACAAACATCGGCTATCGCTGGCCGAGACCCTGGGCCAGGTGCTGGACGATGCCGAGTTCGAGGCGGAGCAGCAACAGAAATCCCTGGTGATCGACATAAACGATAGCCTGATGCTGATGCTCAAGCCGCGCCCCCTGGCCAGGGCGATTGAGAACCTACTGCGCAACGCCATCCGCTACGCCGAGCGGGAGATCAGCATCAGCGCCGTAGCCGAGCCGAATCAGGTGATCCTCACCATCAAGGATGACGGCCCGGGCATAGAGGATGAGGCGGATCTGCAGGCGATTTTCGAGCCCTTCTATCGCCCACAATCGGCGCGAGAGCGCGAATCCGGCGGCTGGGGCCTGGGACTGGCCATCGCCAAGGCAGCGATTCAGGCCCATCAGGGCCAGATAGTCGCCAGCAACGCCAAGCCCCAAGGGCTAGAGATCACCATCAGGCTGCCGCGTTAGTGTGCTGCTGCTCTATTTGCTGCAGCCAGAGTGAGAAAGTTTGCTTACTGGGAATACGTCTATCTGAATGGCCCATTAACTGGGCCATCGCATAGCTAAATTGATAATAGGTTTGCACGTCATCACACCGCTTAAGACCATCATCGCTGTTGATCATAGTACCGCGAATATAATTCTTAAGAAGTTCGTAGCGATCAAACCCAGGACGCTCGCCCACAGCTGAGATGATGTTTTGATTCCACTTACAATATTGTGCAAGTAACTCATTAAATCTATCGCGATACTCTTCAGAGGCTTGCTGCAACAACTCTTGATTAGGCATGAGACGCTCTATCACAAAGCGCTTTTGCGCTAAGACATCATAGAGGCGCAGACAGTGATGAAACAGATAACATTCAAAGGGGTCTGTATAGCGCTGCTGTTCACTCTCGGCAGCCCTGAGCCAACCTTGGTATTGCGCACAGGCTACGGCCACCACCAAATCGGCCTCTGTGGTGAAATGATTGTAGATGGTACCCTTGGAGATCTGGCTGGCCGCAACAAGATGAGAGCGGCACAGTTCAAAACTCTGATGCCCCCTCAGACAGCGCTGCGCCACCTCAACCAGATAGACTTCTCTTTGCTCCCAACTACTCATATCGACCCCATCACACTTTCCGAAACATCTTAGTTGCAACTTCACAATCAAACGATAACAGTGTTCTGCGCCAGCGGATATTGAGTAATACTGATACCACTATGAACAATCTCAATAGCACATGTTAAAAATCGAATTACTCGAGAGTTTTATAGCGGTAGCCGAGGCGGGCAACCTGTCGAGAGCCGCCGATAAGATTTGTCGCACGCAATCGACCCTCAGCCTGCAAATCAAGAAGCTCGAGGAGAGCGTGGGGCAGGAGCTGTTGATCAGAGACAACAAGGGCGTCACACTCACCGAGTCCGGTGAGACACTGTTGAACTATGCCTATAAGATGATGCAGCTCAATTCCCAGGCACTGGATGACCTCAAGGAGTGTCAGAACCGCGAGATCATCCGCCTGGGCGTGCCGACTGACTATATCAAGCGCTACCTCGGCAGCTGCCTGCTGGAGTTCATTCGCGAATTTACCTGTATCGAGCTGGTGATCGACACAGATGTCAGCGGCAACCTCTACAAGCGTTTGCAACAGGGGGAGTTCGACCTTATCGTCGCCACCCACTGGCAGCCGCCTGTCAATGGCGAGCTCCTATTCGAGCGCAAGTTCCACTGGGTTGCGGCCAAGGGTGGTAACGCCCACAAGCGTGAAACCATTCCCATGGCTCTCTATCCGGAAAACTGCCCGATACGGGCCCAGGTATTTGCCAATCACCAGCTGACGATGAGGCCGATCAACGTGCTATTGTCGAGCCCCTCGCCACAGGCGCTGTGTATGGCGGTCGAGAACGATCTCACCATAGCCCCCATCGCCGAGTTCAGGGTCAACGACAAGATGCAGATCCTGGATCCTCTGGAGCACCAGCTACCTGTACTGCCTGTGTTTAACGAGTCCCTCTACCTCAACCCAGATACCCAGACAGATGCCACACTGCAGCTGATCACCCTGATCAAGGCGAATGTGCACAATCTGGCTGAAGTAGCTGAAGACTAACTCCATCATAAATTGACAAGAGAAAGCCAACCCTAAGGTTGGCTTTATTCAATCAGCTTCAACTCGCTGCTGGCTAGAAGTAGTAGCCGAAGTTGATGTTAATCCGCTTATCCCAGCTGTCGCCAACTTCGGGCAGGCCCACATGGCCATTGTCACGGGTGGAGGCGTACATATTCTTGCCTACTATGAAGTCGACCATGGTATAGGTGGCACCTGCCGCGATGGCGCAGCCGGTGACGTTTTGATAGCTGGTATCGTAGCTGTCATCGGCCACATCCGGGGTGACCATGCCAAAGTCGTTATAGAACTTCAGGCTGCCCCAGTCGGTGGCTAACGTCTTGGCAAGGTTAACGCTATAGGCCTGGGCCTTAGCGGCGATCTCGTACTGCCAGTTGTAGGCCGCTACGGCGATCTTATTGCTATCTAGCGCGTCTGCCGCATCATATTCATACTGCATCGCCTGCAGTTGTAGGTTCCAGCCTTTGTAGCTGCTATCCATGTGCAGTGCAACGGCATAACGGTCGCCATTGTTGCCCGTCTTATTGTTGTAGATCTGGCCATATTCGACCGAGGCACCAAACAATGTCTTGCCGCCTTCATAGCTCATCTCATAGGTTTGACGAAGGTTTAACTGGTTGGTCTCCTCGTTGTGATATTCGGTGCCATTGACGACACCGCTATAGAGATCGGTAGAGTAGCGGTCGGCGCGGCTGGCACCATATTCGGCATTCTTGTAGAAGGCCATCTCAGTGCCCCAGGCACCCTGCTTATAAACGCCTTTGACACCCAAGTCATAGTCATCTTCGAAGCCCAGGTAATAAGGCACGCCAAACCAGAAGCTGTTAGAGATAAAGCCTGGATTACCGAAAGGCACCTGATTCACCCCGAACTGCAGTTGCCACTCGGAATTGAGGTCGTAAAATCCATAGCCATAACGCAGCGCCTGCCAACCATCATAGAAGCGATACTCACTCGCCAGCCCCCAGTCGCCGAGTTTGCCGTTAAATTTGACCGCCGCCATATCGAAGGCAAGGTCACCGCCTTTGTCTTTTGAGCTCTCGCTGTAATCCTTGTAGGCGTAGTTCACCCTAACGGTGCCCGACACATCGATGCCATCTTCTTGTTCTTGCGCCTGGGCCACTCCCGCCAAAGCTAGGGGCAACAGCGCCACAACGAAAGACACATTAAACTTCTTCATCATTTCACCCTTTATTGTTAATTGCCGTGCAACAAAGGCGCACGGCGAACTTTAAATTGGCCATATGCTTGGCCTTATTGTTTGTGCCGTTACCACTTCAGATGAGTCAGGTCGCACTGAATAACCTCATCCTTATTGGCCGGTGTGCCGGGATGCTTAGCCGATTCGCACAGGAGCGTGGTGCCATAATCGTTGCGCTTGTCGTGGGCATTACTTCTGGCCCAGACAGAGACTATGGCCCGCTCCTCAGGCTTGGCCTCACAGCTGCCGTCCACATCGAAGGCGTGTATGGTGTTTTGGTGGAAGTAGAGCAGTGAATCTTGCTGGGAGCTGCCTGCAAGCCACTGGGTATGGCCGTTGTGCTGGGCGGCATCGAATTGCACCCTGCGCATCTTGTCATCTTCTTTGACCGTGGTAAGCAGAGGCGAGTCTGCACGTACGGCAAAGCTCTTAAACTGATTGGTACACGCGGGGACGCGCATGTTGTAGTAGATCTCAGAGATGGCATGGTTATGGTAAGGGTAGAGGGTATCGACCGACTGCACCGTCATCCCCACCTCGGCGCCCACCTTCTCACCATTGATCTCATCGATGCGCAGCAATCCCCAATGACCGAAGATCTCGGCGTAGGCATAGCCACCACGAATATTGTTGAAGTTCTTGTCGTTACGCTTGCTCTCTTCGGCGTACATAGGGAACCAGCCCGCCGCCGCCCAGAGGTTTGGCAGGGCATTGGCGCTGATGTCATAGGGGAAGGCCGACGGCATCTTCACTTCATCACCGGTAACCATCTTGGCGAAGTTTTTAGTAAAGGTTTTCCCCAGTTTCTGCACCTCCTTGTTGGTCACCTTGGTCTTGAAGAACTCATCGAAGCTGGTGCGCTTAAAATGTTGTGCCACGGGAGAATGCTTGGTGAGCTCGCCACCCGGATTGTAGATCCAGTTGACCTCTTCACGGGCACCGAAACACTGTTTGGCCTTGTCAGGGTTATTGATCACCTGATAGATATTCTTCACCATCAGCTTCATATCGCGGCGATCCATGATGCAGATCTTCTGGCCACCTTGAGTCGTATCGAACAGGGCTTCATCTGAGTTCAGACAGTGGCTGTTCTCACCATTAGTTAAGGCAATGGCATAGGCCTTGAGGTAAGTCAGGGTCTCGTCCCACAGCATGTCGACATACTTCTGATCCGCCGCGCTGTACTCGACTGGCGCTCCCAGACATTTGAACTCGGCATTGTCGATATCCTGCTGATCAAGAAAGTCGGGAAGGCTCGCCGCCATCGCGCCATTGGCCGACAATAATGACAACGCAATAATGGTCTTTTTCATTCATCTCATCCTTATTTACATATTGTTTTTCACCACTTACTAAGCGGCATAATATGCTTGGAATCCGTTCCAAAAATGTAATCAGCACCTATTTGCAACAATCTGAACGGGGAAATAACAACCCAGCTCACACATTTAATAACTCAATGTTTATAAAGAAATTATTTAACTGATGAGGCATAAAAAAAGCCCCTAAGCCATGTCTAACAAAGGGGCATATAAAGCGAAACGGCTAACGGTAAATTGTCTTTGCAGGGATAATTAACTGTCTCTGTCGCTCGAAGATGTTGCACAAGCCTGAGGGGAAGCTGTCAGGGCTCGTGATGCCCGCTTTACAGCGGGGGAGATGCAAGATAAGAGAAGCCCATGAAGCTCATGGGCCTCTCTTAGAGGAAGTTACTCTTTATGCTTGTCAAACTTGAAGGTATGACAGTTACTGCATAAAGGTTTCTTCGACTTATGTTCGCCATGACATTCCTGACAAGGCAGGTCTTTACCATAGTGAAGATTGTTGTGTGGATTCTGCCACTTATCCTCTTCGCTACGGGCCGTCTGTGCGGCCAGGTCATCGACATCATGGCACTGCAGACACGCCTGATCCGATGGGAACTGCTTGATGCCATTGTCATGGCACACCTTACAATCTTTGCCGATCACCTCTTTGTGCCAGGCACGTTGCTCTACAGCCTGGGCCGACAGACTCACTAAGCCAGCTAAGACCAGCGCGAGTACAATATTTACCTTTTTCATTATTGATTCCTCTTAATAACCGGTCGTTAAGCTTTCATGACGCTGCGCGCAGCCGTCATACCCATTACCATACACTCAGGAATTGAGCAGCTACCCAGGCGGCTGACGCCGTGGATGCCACCACACACCTCGCCCGCGGCGTACAGACCAGGAATCGACTTGCCGGTGAAGCTGTCTTTCACCTCAGCCTTGGTATTCACCTGAACACCGCCCTGGCAGTAGTGCACTTTTGGCCATAGGCGAACCACAGTAAATGGCGCCTCGATATACTTATCTTTTGCCTTGGTCATGTTCTTGCCGAACTGCTTATCTTCACCACTCTTCACATAGCCGTTGTACTCTTCAATCTGCGCTTTCAGCGGCTTCAGAGGTACCTCGAAGTGTTTCGCCAGTTCTTCGATGGTGTCGAACTTCCAGCCTACGTTGTACTTGATCACCTTCTTGGTGTTTGGATGCTTCTTAGAATCCTTGTAGCTGGTGATCAAGATTGGCGGTAGCGCGTTACCCTGCTCGTCACGGCATGCCAGCTCGGCATCGGCACGTGTCTTGCGGTCGGCAATCTCATTCATAAAACGCTTACCCGTCAGGCGGTTGATCGCCATAGAGTGTGGGAAGTTGTAGATAGAGTAGTTAGATACATAGCCAAATCCACCTTCGTCAGGCGACGCCCATGGGCCAGATTGAATGTGTGCTAAGTGAACCGGAATCGCGCCCAGGCGGAACATCTCATACATGCCTTCACCGGTTGCGCCTGGGGCATTGGTGCACCCCACCTCAGAGGTCAGTGTCGGGTCCTGCGCCATACGCAGATCCACGTTTTGCGCGAATCCGCCGGTTGCCATGATCACCCCGCGCTTGGCACGGATCTTCAGCACTTTGCCGGGCTGGTCTTCGCCGAAGTGGTAGTTCTCACGCATTTTCACGCCGAGCACTTCGCCCTTGTCGCCCACCAAGAAGCCTTCAAACTTAGAACGGTTATGGGTGTGAACACCCAGCTTCTTACATTCTTTATAGAGGGGCTGAGTAATACCGGCGCCACAGCTAACGGTCGTCTGGTAAGTACGAGCCACAGAGTGACCACCAAGCTGTTGCAGGTAAGGATGGAACTCGGCGCCCGCATCTATCGTCATCTGCAATGCCTCGACGGCGTGCGAAGCCACATGACGTAGCAGGGCTTCATCGGCGATGCCGCGGCCGGACTTGAGCTGGTCCGCCACCATACGATCGACCGAGTCTTCTACCCCCTCCTTCTTCTGCATCGGCGTACCCGGTGCGGCAAATAGGCCACCATTAATGGCAGAGTTACCACCGAAGTAGGCCATCTTCTCGAAGATATGCACATCTTTCGCGCCCTTGCGCGTCGCTTCAATCGCCGCCGCTAAGCCGGCAAAACCTGAACCGATAATCAATACTTCAACTTCTTTGTCCCATTTCACACCGTCAGCTTTCTCGGAAACTGCCATCGCAGGCGCGGCCATTGCGACACCCGCAGCGGCTCCCATACCCTTGATGAAATTACGGCGTCCTAGCAGATCTACATTGCTCATCTGTTATCACCCTTTTGGTTTTATTCGACAGCGCCATCTTAGGGCTGGAATGGGTTCCAAAACGGGAGTGAATCAACACTTGTTTTTAAAACAACTTGCTAACATAACCAAACTTGTAGCCAGCTCAAAAATCATCCAGAAACACTACCTTGTGAGTATTTTGGAAACCATTCCAAAGCATGACGCCATAGCCCATAACCCCCGAGGGGAGTGAGACTTGACTCAGCGGCAAGATAAAAAGTCAGGCAAGAGCTGGCCCGCACTGGTAAGTTAGGCCCTATGTAGACCTACCTCAGCAGACCTATGGAACTCGAAGATATCTATCGACAGGACTTAAGCCTATTAATCGCCCTGCAAGTCTTGGTCGAGGAGTGCAGCGTCACCCGCGCCGCTAAACGGTTACACCTGAGCCAATCAGCCACCAGCCGTATCTTGGCACGGCTAAGGCAAATGCTGGATGACCCGCTGTTTTCTCGGGTGGGTCAGCAACTGGTACCCACCCAGTACGCCTTGGACTGCTACCGGCAGCTTCAGGGGCCGACCAGCGAACTGCTCACACTCTTGACGCCCAATGCTTTCGTGCCCAGCCAATGCAGGCAAACTTTTACCCTGGCGGCCACCGACTTTGCCATTCAGGGTCTCTTGCCTTTCATCCTGCCGGAGATCTATCAACAGGCGCCAAACATCAGGCTGAATATCCTACCGGTACAGCACCAGACGCTCGCCTCGCAGCTCAGCCTGCAAGGGGTCGATATGGCAATCTGCCGCGCCTTGGGTCAGGTGTCGCCACTTGCCAGCACGCCACTGGGTAGGGTTGGCGTCAGCTGCCTGGTCTCCAGCTATCACCCGGTGGCGGACCGCCCATTAACTCTCACGGATTACCTGCACTATCCCCACGCCACCATCGCCATCAGCGACGGGGTGAAGGCGATCGTCGATGCAGCCATCGCCCAGCATCCGCCCCGGCACGAGTGCTTGCGCACCGCGCATCTAGACAGCGCCCTGGCCCTACTGTCGATTCATCCCCTCATTATCACCCTGCCCGAGGGACTGGCCGAGATGGCCGCCGCCCGCCACCGACTCAGGGTCAAGCCCCTGCCCTTTGAGATCGCCGCACTCAACTACAGCCTGTTTTGGCATTCGCGCTGCGAGCTGGATAAGGCCCAGGCCTGGTTGCGGGGCAAGATCACCGAACTCATTCGGCCGCTACTTGGCCAGCAAGGGAAGTCCTAGGCGCGGCGAGCCACGCCTTAGCGGTAGAGATACCATTAGCCGATGAGCAGGCAAAAAAAAGTGGCCCAATGGCCACTTTTTTTCTGAGATTAAAGGCTACACCTTTACCAGCACCCGGCCGGTGACCTTGCCTTTAACTATCTTGGCGGCGTACTCGCCCAGCTGCTCCAGGCCTATGGTCTGACAGGCCTGCTTATAATAGCTCTCGGGTAAGAGTTCGAGCACCTGCTCCCAGGCCTTGATGCGCTTGTCGATGGGGCAGGCCACTGAGTCGATACCCAAGAGGTTCACGCCGCGCAGAATAAAGGGCATCACGGTCGTCGGCAGGGCAAAACCGCCCGCCAGACCGCAAATGGCGGCGCTGCCACCATATTGCATCTGTGCCAGTGCCGTGGCCAGCACCTTGTTGCCTACGGTATCGACCACACCCGCCCAGCGCTGTTTTTCCAGCGGACGGCTGTCCTGTTCAAGCTCGCTGCGATCGATCACCTCGCTGGCGCCCAATGCTTTTAACCAGTCGCCGTTAACCTCGACCCGGCCCGAGCTGGCCACCACGCGATAGCCAAGCTGAGCCAGAAGGGTCACGGCCACCGAGCCTACGCCGCCGCTGGCACCTGTCACTAAGATATCGCCCTGCTCTGGGGTGACGCCCGCCTGTTGCAGCACCTGCACACACAGCATGGCGGTCAGGCCTGCCGTGCCAATCATCATCGCCTTGGCGCCGTCACAGCCCTTAGGCATAGGCACCAGCCAGTCGGCCTTCACCCGCGCCTTCTCGGCCATGCCGCCCCAATGGTTCTCGCCCACGCCCCAGCCGGTCAGTATCACCTCGTCACCGGGCTGAAACCTAGGGTCGGCCGACTCGCTCACCACACCGGCGAAGTCTATGCCCGGCACCATGGGGAACTCGCGAATGATCTTACCAAGGCCGGTGATCGCCAGGCCATCCTTATAGTTGAGCGATGAGTAACTCACGTCCACCAGCACCTCACCCTCGGGCAGATCGCTCTCGGGCAGCAGTTTCACATCGGCTTGGGTCTGTCTATCTAGCTGGGTCAATACGAGTGCCTTGAACATGGGGCCTCCTTAACAACAAAATGGACTGACAGATTAGTGCATCTGCCATCATGAATACACTGCACATTTTGCATGAACTGCATGCAGCTTGCGCATAGCTAGATCAGGGTTTGAGCCCCAGGGCCTTGAGCTTTCGATACAAGGTATTGCGGCTGATCCCTAAGTGTTTGGCACAGCGACTGACGTTGCCCTCAAATCTGTGGAAGCTTGAGACGATATTGGCGTTGACCATCAGGCTAAGCTCACTCTCGCAGGCCGCCATCTGCTCGCCCGTCTGCTCAGGCCCCTGCAGCTGGGCCTGCAGGGTGTCGGGCAGATGCTGCCAGTTAAGTTCGGGATCACCATCGGCCATCAGGCAGGCCACCTGCATCAGGTTGTCCAGCTCCCTCAGGTTGCCCGGCCAGTCGTGGGCCAACAGTCGCCTCAGTAGCTGAGGGCAGAGCTGCTGCGGCGCCTGGCGATAGCGCCTATGCAGCTTGTGAATGATGCGTTCGATATCCGCGCGCTGACGCAGGGGCGGCAGCGACACCTGCAGGCCGTTGAGGCGATAGTAGAGATCCTCCCTAAATGCTCCCTCACTCACCAGCTGGCGCAGATCCGCGTGGGTCGCGGCCACCACCTGAATATCCACCTTGTAACTGCGATTACCGCCCACGGGCACCACCTCGCGCTCCTGCAGCACCCGAAGTAGACGGCTCTGGGTCGCCAGCGGCATCTCGCCTATCTCGTCGAGAAACAGAAAGCCGCCGTCGGCCTGACGTATCTTGCCCTCGAACCCCTGACGGGAGGCGCCGGTGAAGGCCCCGGCCTGATAGCCGAAGAGTTCAGACTCCACCAGATCGGCGGGCAGCGCGGCGCAGTTGACCGCCACCAGCGCCGCCTGGGCGCGGGCACTCTGACCATGGAGTTTCTTCACAAACTGCTCCTTGCCCACCCCTGTCTCGCCGCAGATAAGCAGAGGAATATTGCGCCCCACCACTTTGTTGGCCTGCTGCCAGGCGCGCTCTAGCTTAGGGTCGCGAAAACGCACGCCTATCTGCTGGCTCACCAGCTGGCTTGGCCGGGTTTCGACCAGCTGCTGGGTCTTGAGGTGCAGACGTTGGTCCTGACACACCTGCTCGCCGCTGTTCCAGCTTGCACCCAGGTGACGGTCGATATCGTCGCCGATGCGCGGCCTGTGTAGCAGACGCTTGGCCATGGCGTTGCAGCCTAAGATCTTGCCGTCGACATTGGCCACCACTATCCCCTGCCAGCCTGAGGTGATCAGCGACGCCTGCTCGGCGAGATCGATGCGGTAGTGACTCCCGGGCAGATGACACAAGAGCGCCGTCTCTATCTGTTGCACCAGGCTGGCGATGAGCACCAGGGTCTGCTGGGTGTGACGCTGCTGCTCGCTGGTGATGTCGATGGCGCCGAGCAGTTCTCCCTCGGGGGAGAAGATGGGGCTGGCGGTGCAGCTCATAAATCTGTGGTGACGGATGAAGTGCTGCTCGCCGATCACCGCCACCGTCTGCCTGGCGGTCAGGGCCGTGCCTATGGCGTTGGTGCCCTTGTGCTCCTCGCGCCAATTGACCCCCACATCCAGGGCGACGTTGGCCAGCTTGTCCGAGTAGCGGCTAACGCCCCAATGGCAGAGCACATAGCCGTCGCGATCCGAGAGGATCAGCCGGCTCTGACTGTGGGCCATCATCTGATTAAACAGGGGCAATGCATGCTGTTTGGTGAGATTGATGAGTTGCTTGTTGGCGTGATGCCGCTCGGCGAGTGCGTCGGCGTTGAGTCGTAATTCTTGCGGTAACTTGGCTTCGCTTAACCCTGCGCCCTGACTACGAGACCATGAGTCAGACAGCCAAGCCTGTGTCTGTGGAGCTATCGTCATAACAGTGTTCCATTTTGGCACACCCGAGGTGCGCACTTATGTCACAGTGCATGCCAACTGCCAGTGCTACACCATCCTGGACCACACACATTCGGACATCAAAAATTAGTTTTTCATCATACTGTTACTCCAGCCACATCACAACTCCTGCCAGTTTGGCCTAGGCTTTGCCTTAGCTAGTAGGAAGCTGCGCGCTATTGAACACAAGCGTGACACTCAAATGGGACACAGCTAAAAAATTTAAACCTGTTGTTTTTTAAACATAAAAATAGGACGCCCGGCAGAGGCGTCTTTCGACAAGACAAAACCATACAAGGAAGCTCAAGATGATCTACAGCAAGCCAGGCACGACAGATGCCATAGTTAACTTCAACAGCCGTTACGACAACTTCATTGGGGGACAGTGGGTCGCGCCTGTGGGCGGGGAATATTTCGATAACCGCTCACCCGTCGATGGCCAGGTGTTCTGTCAGGTGGCCCGCTCGGACGAACGCGATATCGAGCTGGCGCTGGACGCCGCCCACGCCGCCAAGGATGCCTGGGGCAAGACCTCGGTGACCGAACGCTCCAACTTACTGCTGAAGATAGCCGATCGCGTCGAGCAAAATCTGGAATTTCTGGCCGTAGCCGAGACCTGGGAAAATGGTAAAGCAGTACGCGAAACCCTGAACGCGGATCTGCCGCTGTTTGTGGATCACTTCCGCTACTTCGCCGGTTGTATCCGCGCCCAGGAAGGCAGCGCCGCCGATATCGACAACAACACCGTCAGCTACCACTTCCCCGAGCCGCTAGGCGTCGTCGGCCAGATCATCCCCTGGAACTTCCCGCTGCTGATGGCCGCCTGGAAGATCGCCCCTGCGCTGGCCGCCGGTAACTGCATAGTGCTCAAGCCCGCCGAGCAGACGCCCGTCTCCATCCTGGTGATGGTCGAACTGATTCAAGATCTGCTGCCAGCCGGCGTGCTCAATATCGTCAACGGTTTCGGCACCGAGGCGGGTCAAGCACTGGCGGTCAGCAAGCGCATCGCCAAGCTGGCCTTCACCGGCTCGACTCAGATAGGTCACCATATCCTCAAGTGCGCCGCCGAGTCGCTGATCCCCTCAACCGTAGAGCTGGGAGGTAAGTCACCCAACATCTACTTTGCCGATGTGATGGAACAGGAAGATGAGTATCTGGATAAGGCAGTTGAAGGCATGCTGCTGGCCTTTTTCAACCAGGGCGAGGTCTGTACCTGTCCGTCACGGGTGCTGATCGCCGAGTCCATCTACGACAAGTTTATCGACAAGGTGATAGCCCGCGCCAAGACGATCAAGCAGGGCAACCCACTGGATACCGACACCCAGGTAGGTGCCCAGGCCTCCCAGGAGCAATTCGATAAGATCCTGAGTTACCTGGAGATAGGCCGCAACGAGGGCGCCGAGGTGCTAATTGGTGGCACCAGCTGTCAGCTATCTGGCGATCAGAGCAGCGGCTTCTATATCGAACCCACCATACTCAAGGGCCACAACAAGATGCGCGTCTTCCAGGAGGAGATCTTCGGCCCGGTTATTTCGGTCACCACCTTCAAAGATGAGGCCGAGGCTTTGGCAATCGCCAACGACACCGAATATGGCCTGGGTGCCGGCGTCTGGACCCGCGACATGAACCGCGCCCAGCGCATGGGCCGCGGCATTCAGGCGGGACGCGTGTGGATCAACTGCTACCACGCCTACCCTGCCCACGCCGCCTTCGGTGGCTACAAGAAGTCAGGCATAGGTCGCGAGACCCACAAGATGATGCTCAGCCATTACCAGAACACCAAGAACCTGCTCGTCAGCTACGACGTCAACCCGCTAGGTTTCTTCTAACCTCACTCTCCGTTAAAAGCATAGAGCCTGCCGGGACACAATCCCGGCAGGCTCTATCTTTTCATAAAGATACCGCTAGCTTAGTAAGCTAGCATCAAACTGATTTTAGATTTGGAAGGCTAGCTTGAACTGGATATCTTTATAATTTTGTTACTTCTACCTTTTTTCACATAGTCGATGGATACACATTGCCCATCTTTTAGAAAATTATCCAAGTGATCTTTGCTATGAAAATATAATGGGTCATCATAGTTTGAAAACTCGAAATCAACATTCCCCACATTAAAAGACTCGACAATAGTACCTTGCTTTGGCTTTTTCACCTTGTAATTTGTTAGGCAACCTTTGACATTTGAGTACGTTTTATTTTCGACTATATTTTGCAACTCGACTTGCCTCATATAACTAAAAACAAAGGCTATTACCCAAAAAGCCATTAAACCTGTGAATGCACGAACCAAAGTAACTCTTTTTATTTTGGTTACTTTAGATGTGACCTCCGAGAACACTGGATACTTGAGAACAATCGTGATTAGTAAAAAAATAAAAATTGGTGTTATCAATAAGTCGACACTTGCGTTTGTCGTAACTTCGAAATATATAGTCAAACTATTTTTATCCAGTTAGCGCCCGTATAAGAGACCAAAAAAACCACTTAACCACATTTGCAACAAAAGAGCACATGGTAAGCATTTTCCATCCATTCCCCAATGGCACTTGTTAGGTACATTTTGCCATTTTATCCTTAACGACATAGAACAATAACAGCAAAAACATAGCGATAAAACCACCATAATAGAACTCTTGATATGGAGCGTAAACAAACACATCACTAAGACCGCTAAAGCGGATAGTTTCAGCACTACCAAAAAATATAAACAACACTAGTAAGATTGAGTTGTGAGCTTTTGTTCGAGGCCCCAATAAATAGCCGCAACTCACAAATAAGAAACCGGTAAGTAAATCAGGCCAATATCCGCAAATAAAAGCATTGTTTTCACCCGAGCAAGCATCAAAAGCAGGGCTAGGGAAAAGCAACAAGCAGAACAAAGCTACCGAAATAGCGCCAATACTCCTACCAATTTTTAGAATTCTTCCGTGACTTGCCATGTTTACCTAATGCCCACATTTGGGACAGCCGAAGCGCAGCATAAACCGTCCCAACTCGTTGGGAGACAATATACACTTGTTAAATATTTTGGCACCAAACATCCAGAGTACCTTTTGTATACAAGCCAGAGTTTTCGGAGTAGATGCCATTTACCACTTGGCTCAAGTCAGTTAAATTTAATTTGCAGGAAAAAGGCAACTTACCATGAGATTGACTAACCGCAGATATACGAATTTGACCTGCCTGCTCTTCAAACCATGCATAGAAAATCATATTTAGATCACGGCTCTTTCGTTGGTAAAGATCTGCACAACCGGTTAAAAACTCCTCTGCTGATTCTCTACCCAACTCTTTGAGCAGTTCTTGATTAAAGCCAAACGACACCATATTTGATTGTGCCTCTTCATTGATTTCATCTGAGACACAAATCTTAGCTTCTTCCTCAAGCTCCTCGAGCCATTTATTGCATGTGGTATGTATTTTCTCTGACATTTAACACCCGCCTATTGGGAAAATTGAGTTAGCTAAACTTGAGCGACTCGAAAAACCTGTGAAAATCAGATGCGACAAACTAACCAATTAAATCATGAACTTACACCTTTCACTTATACATCCACCAGTAAAGCACATATAAATACAATACTGCTAATAACGCCATAAGCAAAACATTTAGCATTACGAATTTGATGCTGTTTAGCTAATAAAAATAAATTCAAGTTATTATAGCGCTGATAGATGATTGCCATAACGACAAAAAACGCAATTACGACAGTAGCAATATAATGCTTCTCGCTAAATAAAACATTGTTTAGACTTGTAACTAAACCGCCAAAGAAATACTCGCTAAACAGTAACATTGACCACAAGTTTAGAAGTATAAAAAATGACAGAGTTGTCGACGCGGATATAACAGAATAAAAATGTGTACCGCCTTTATTTATTTCTCGAAGTGCTAAAGATAAGAATAGTGATTTCAACATCTAAACCCTCTGATACACCTAACTCTTAAATAAGGGGCGATAACGCGTAGGGCATAATAGCTAAGCGGCCCTGCATGTTAGCGTGCCAGCGAGCGATAGCGAGTGACTTAATTTTATTGTTATGTGCCATTGCTCAATAATACCTGCAGTTTGACTTTGGTAAGCTTTGCACTTCCGGTGATGACTTTACAAATGTCACAAACTCGGACTGCTCATTGTCTAACAGAGTAAAACAAGAGATCGACGTACGAGAGTTAATGTTAAAAATAGTCACCTCAAACGGGTAGCTACTAACACAGATTTGCTCTATTTCATCTGAGTCTATAGTTCCTTTTGTTATATCCTCTTTAGCTAGCTCCAACATTTCTACACCGTCACGTTGATCAAAATGAATTTTGACTTGAACGGTGTCTTGTTCACCATTGCATAAACTACGTTCAAAAACATTATCAAGTGTACTAAAACTATCTGAGCCGGCCCGAAATGTTGCATATGTTTGTGTTCCTGTGCACGCAACGAACAATGGTAATGTCAGAATAAACAGGAATTTCATAGTATTTACCTTGGCACATAACATTTTATTAGTGGGCATGTGCATTTACCTCGTTAGAGCAGTGAAAATGCGCATTATTAACTGATTGTATTACAAAGAAGTTATCACCTTTGCTTCAAATAAACCATCCAGAAAAACGCGCACGAATACAGGCTGAAAATCGTTCAAAATCCTTATGATTTTAATATGACAGTATGCTGATTCAGTTTTTAATGGGGGGTAGTGAATTACATCACAGGAGTGTAACGATGAATATCTTTAGATCAGAAAGTAGGTTCGTTGCTGAACCACCGACAACGAGCTAACTCATTTTAGGGCATAAATAAGTTAGCGCTTTAACTCCCTTCTCTCCCCAACACCGCCAAATCGAAGAAACGTTTGATACTGAGTGTAGATACGCCGGTGAGCTTCCGAAACATGGATGTTTCGGCAGAGCCTAAAGGGACTTATTCACGGCGTCTCACAGGCGTATCTGCACATCCCTCGCCGGGCAGGCGCTATGCAGCAGCGAAGGTTTGACCTTCAAATCCCTATCAAACATTAGCTCAGTCAGACGCTAAACCGTGACAACTAGAGCCCTAATGTAGTGAGGTTAGCTATGAATACCCTGGAGTGTCGACACCACCCCATCCAATACCGACAACCAACCTTCTACCGACTTATTCGTTTTCCAGACAGACGAGAACCCTGACTTGCAGGGCGTTAACATCAAAGCGTGGCTTATTCCCTCATCACTGTAGGTGATCTTTATATACTTCAGAGGAAAAGGTTTAGCCGTGCGTGGGTAAATCCCAGATTCAATATTAGAGATTGAATTCAAGGGGATAACAAATGCGTTTTTCTGACTCTTAAATGTTATCGATTCAGCTCGCCCCTATCGGTATAGATATAAAACCATCGGCCGACAAAGGTTTGCATATGCTCTAGAGTAGAGAGGTAACAGCCTTCTTGCTTTACAACATTTTCTTCCATGACTTCAATCCGTTACTTATTCCATTACTTAAGCTATTACTTAAGCTATTACTTAGCCAATGCATCATTCTAAGCTATTCTCGCCGATTAACTAACTCTGGATGCGCATGGCCACAGTAAAGGATATTCAGTCTAGGCGCTAGTAACCCAATTTTCTCAATCGGCCTACTCGCCGGAGCGATCCCATATATTCGGCATCACACTATTCGAATACCCAGATATAAATGGCTTCTTACTCCCGGTATCAGGATCATAAACATGGCGCTGCACCGCACCTATGTTGCCACCATAGACATGAATGCTGATAGATACCCCCTCCGATAGAGCATTAGAAACCCTATGGATATCGCCGATATCTGGCGAGACCAGATCGACACCGCCAACGGGCAACTCATGACTGCCACTGGCCCGCAAGCCCGCGGCCTCGTCCAGCTCATATTCCTCACAGCGCTCGGCGCCGCGCAGTACGCCCACCATGCCCCATACGGTATGGTCATGAACAGGCGTGGTCTGTCCCGGTGCCCAGACGAAGCTCACCACAGAGAAACGCTCCATTGGATCGCAGTAGAGCAGATACTGCCGATAGCTCTCAATACTCGGCTGAGCAAAAGCATGAGGTAGCCAGTCATCATGAGCAATAAGCTCCGCCAGCAGCGCCTTACCCTCGGAAAAGATACGCGCCTCATCGCAGCCGACCTGCTCAACCAGCCGAGTAAAGGACTGAATAAAATCCCGCAATCTGCCAATGTTTTCCATATACACTCCCTGGCCTTAATACCATCAATCAAGGCTAGGTGATCTGCCTTAGGCAATAAATAGGCAATAGGTCGATAGCAGATAAAAGCCACAACGACTAACCAGCCTCTCCTCATCAGTCAGGCCACTACCCTCTGCAAAAGGGCAGTTTTCCCCCATCCCCATTTCCCTTATAATCGCCGCTCATCCGTTCAAAGGTAAGCCAAGATGTTCCATATCGCCCTCTATGAGCCAGAGATTGCCCCCAATACCGGCAATATCATCCGCCTGTGCGCCAACAACGGCTGCCAGCTGCACCTTATCGAGCCTCTGGGTTTCGATCTTGAAGAGAAGAAACTGCGCCGCGCCGGGCTGGACTATAGCGATCTGACCCGGGTCACCCGCCACAAGGACTTCGAGAGCTTTCTAGTTGCCATGGCCGGCAAGCGCATCATGGCCTGTACCACCAAGGGCAGTCGCCCCCACAGCGAGATCGCCTTCGAGAAGGACGATGTATTGCTGTTTGGCCCCGAGACCCGCGGCCTGCCGATGGAAATCATAGAATCTATCCCCACAAGCCAGCGCCTGCGCATCCCCATGGCCGCCAGCAGCCGCAGCCTCAACCTGTCTAACTCGGTCGCCATCATCAGCTATGAGGCCTGGCGTCAGCTCGGCTACGAGGGCGCCTGCTAAACCCTTTCTGTGAATTTATGAGGCAGGGTTGAGGGCGATGCCGCGATAGACTTGATATTCGTCATCGTCCTGATCCAGATATTGCACCTTCTGTAGCCATAACCAGCCATCTCCCTGCGGCGCGAAGCTGAGGTGGATCATCGCCGGGCGCTGCTGCACCAGACCCTTGCCCAGCAGAGAGAAGCCGCTCTCCTCCCGGTACAGGGTAAAGAAGAGAGTCTTATCCGGGTCGACGCCGTTGAAATAGGTAAGCTTTATCTCGCCATCTCCCTCGCGAAACCACCAGGTCTCGCTCAGCGGGTGGCTGGCGTGTTCGCTCACCGAGAGTGTCAGCTGACGCCGATCGCCGCTACATAGCCCCTGCACCTGTACCGCTTTTACCTGGCCCTTGGGCCTGGAGGCTTCCCCCTGCCAGCGCCCCGCCAGGGCCTGACAGAAGTCGGGCAGGGCTATCTTCTCCGCCAAGGCCATCGATGAAAACAGTATGGCCGAGAGTAAAATGAGCGATTTAAAATAATTCAACATCTTGTTTTGTTTGCTGTAAATAAGTTTCTCGATAGGCGTTTAGCGCCTCGTATATCGGCACGCCCTCAAGCAGAGCCGCAAACATCTGCCGCTCGCAATCGAGAGAATAATGCGCCTGTATCTCCCCTTGCAAGTTTGCCCAGGCCGCCTGGGAGTGACGCCGCTGCTCATCTCCCAACATGGCCTCCATCAGGCTCAGCGCGGTGATCACATGATTCAGCCGCTGGGAGATGCGATCGTAGAACTGAAACGCCATCACCCCGCTGTCGATTGCCTGCATCAGGCTGTCGCTGTGGGCCAGAATCGCCGCTGGCGTATCGGCCGTACCATGGAGATGTCGATTGACCTCGGTGAGATGCCCGGCCATCTGGGTAAACAGCTGCCCAAGTCCGGTGACATTATGGTCGCCATCGGTGAGCGATAGCTCTATCTGCGCTGTCGCCAATAGCAGCAGCTTAGTGGTCTCCTGCAGGTGGCACCAGTCGGCGTCATCACAGGCGCATGTGTCGCAGCGGGGCGGTATAACCTGGGTCATGAGCATCTCCTGATAGGGCTGGGCTAGGACTTAGTTAAGGTGTTAGTTAAGGCGTTAGTTAAGGTGTTAGTTAACCCTAGATGAAAGCCCATCGAAATGCGAACCGCTCACCCGTTTACGCTAGCTCCAATAGCCGATAAAAAAGGCCCGCCAGCGTTAGCCGACGAGCCTTTATTGAGTTAGCCTAACTAGCTATCTCTTATCGAGAAGGCTTATTGCGAGAAACCGACCGCATTGATCTCCACCTGCTTCACCTCACCATACTGGGCGGCGATATCGGCGATCTTGCTGGCGTTGCCAATCAGCACGTATTGCAGCTTATCCTGTGGGAAGTAGCTGTTCACCAGACGCTGGGTCTCCGCCAGGGTCAGGCCATCGACATTCTTCTGGAAGTCGTTGATGAAGCTATCGTCGAAACCGTAGAGGTACATGCTCGACAGCAGGCCGGCCAGCTGTTCGCTGGTCTCGAACTTAGGCGGGAACTGCCCCTTCACATAGGCCTTGGCCGAGTCCAGGGTCGGCTGATCTATCCCCGTCTGCCACAGACGCGAATAGGTCTTCAGCGCCAGATCGATCGCCTCCTTGGTAGTATCGCTCTTGGTGAAGGTGCTGATCCTGAATACGCCCCCTTGAGAATAGGGGGTAAAGGCCGAGCGAGCACCATAGGTCAGACCGGCGTTCACCCTGAGCTCATCGTTGAGCCAGGAGGTGAAACGGCCACCCAGGATAGTGTTGACCACCTGTAGCCCCACGTAATCTGGATTGTTGCGGCTAATGCCCTTACCACCGATAAGGAAGGTGGTCTCGATGGCATCGCCCTTATTGACCAAGAGCACCTTGCTGGCATCCAGCGACGGCTGACCCTCGGCCAGGTCTTGCTTAGCGATCGCCTCGCCGTTGTGCCAATCGCCAAACAGCTTGTCGAGTCTTGCCTTCATCTTGCCTGGCTCGAAATCACCGACCACAGAGATGGCGATGTTCTGCGGCTGATAATAGCTCTTGTGGAAGGCGCGCAGCTGGTTAACCGTCAGTTCGGCCAGCGAGTCACGGGTACCCGATGCCGGATTGCCGTAAGGGTGATCGCCAAATACCAGCTTGTCGAAGTAGCGATGGATCACCACGCGTGGGCTCTCTTTCTCCTGAGCCAGGCCCGCCATCTCACGTTGACGCAGCTTGTCGAACTCGCCGCCATCGAAGTCGGGAGCGCGCAGCAGATCCCGCACCAGAGGCAGCATCTTGTCTGTGTCTTTCGCCATGAAGTCGGCATCGATAAAGCTGCCTTCCTTACCCGCATCGGCGGCAATTGAAGCGCCTAAGAAGTCGACCATCTGCTCGATATCTGACTTGCTCTTGCCGTTAGCGCCCAGCAACAAGGACTTGGCCGTCATGTTGGCCACCCCTGAGGTGGTGTCCTTGACCGCACCGGCGCGCACCACGGCGCTGACGGTGATCAGTGGCACCTCTGTCTGTGGCATCAGATAGACTGTCATGCCGTTACTCAGTTGATATTGCTCATAGGTGGGCATGCTGAAGCTGCCGGTGTCGACCGTCTGGCTCGTTGTCGTCGCGGCGCAGCCCGAGAGTGCCAGGGCGCCGGCCACCATGGCCGCCGTGCCCAGCTTGGCAAAGCCTTGGGGAATTTGAGTCAATAGGGTCTTCATTGGTCACTCTCCTCTGTGGCCGCCAGTACGGCAACGGTGCGGTTGGCGCGACGTAGATAGGTTTGCGCAACACGCTGAATATCTTCTGGGGTCACCTTGTTATAGGCCTCAGGCGCATTGAACAGCTTGTCGAAGCTGCCGAAATAGAGCTCGTAAGTTCCTAAGGTATTGGCCTTGCCGTTAATGGTTTCCATGGCGCGGTAGAAATTCATCAGCTTGATATTCTTCACCTTCTCAAGCTCATCCTGGGTCACGCCTTCGCGGGCGATACGGTTGATCTCACCGATCATGCCGCTCTCCAGCTCCTGGGCTGTGATGCCAGGGTTGGCAACGCCCATCACATAGAAGAGGTTAGGGTCGAAGCTCATCGGCATATAGGTTTCCACCTCGATGGCCACCTGCTTCTCCACCAGCCCTTGATACAGGCGCGAGCTGTTGCCCGTGGTCAGGATAGAAGAGAGCAGATCCAAAGCGTAATAATCCTGATTCGAGGTCGCCGGCACATGATAGGCCAGCATTACGTTCGGCGTGCTGACCGAGGCCTTCTGTACGAAGACGCGGCGCTCACCCTTCTGCAAAGGCTCGACCGTCTTCACCTCGCGAGGCGGAGTCTGAGCGGGGATCGGCGCAAAGTACTTGTTGGCCAAGGCTTTGACTTCGTTAAGCTTCACATCACCGGCAATCACCACCACGGCGTTGTTAGGCGCATAGTAGGTCTTGTGATACTGCACCAGATCGTCCTGGGTCCAGGCGGCGATATCCGACTCGTGACCTATGACAGACCAGCTATAGGGGTGTGCGCGAAATGCGGCGCCCTTAATCTCTTCCTGCAGAGTACGCCAGTTAGAGTTTTCCAGGCCTGTGGTGCGCTCGGAGGCGACCACGCCACGCTCACTCTCAACCATCTCAGGATTGATATCCAGATGGGCGATACGGTCGGCCTCAAGATCGAAGATGGTCTCCAGGGCATTGGCCGGGAACCAGTCGGTGTAGACGGTCAGATTTTCTGTGGTGTAGGCGTTGTTGGCGCCGCCCGCCGCCTCCATGGTGCGGTCGAACATCTTAGGACCAAATTTCTTCGAGCCGTTGAACATCATGTGTTCGAAGAAGTGGGAGATCCCTGTGATGCCCGGCACCTCGTTGCGGGATCCCACCTTCCAAAATAGATACATGTTGGCATTTGGGATCGAGGCGTCTTCTAGCACCATGATTTTCATGCCATTATCTAACGTGAAGCTTTTTATGTCTTCGGCTTGAGTTGCCTGCGCCCCCATGGAGGAGAGGATTCCCCCAATGGAGAGGCACAGTGCGATAATCTTTCGCATCATCTGTCGTTCCCTCATTCGTGAGCAGATAGAATTTTTCTCGGTATCTGGTGGCATCGTTTGTGAGCCCCCAATCATCGACAACTATAAGAGGCGAAATTATAAATAAGATCAAGTCTGTTGTAGCCCGTATCGCGCGAGAGAATTGTAACTTATTGCTTTTGTGCCATGCTAAGACACAAGTATGACGACACCTAACCCGAGGGAGAGTACGCCTTGCCACAAGCCACAGAGATCGATTTAGCCTACCTAAACCGCATCAACTGCAACACAGAGGCCCAGCTGCAGGTGCTTACACCGCTCAGGCCCATCAGGCTCAAGACCCGGCTGATCGGCATAGACCCGGACAACGCCATCATTCTCGCCCTGGGCCAGGACAAATACTGGCAGGCCGCCCAGGACTATATTACCCAGGGACAAGGTGTGGTGGTGCGCCTGATCAACAGCGACGATCCCGAGGCCAACATCCTCGCCTTTCGCAGCCAGATCAAGACCCTGCTCAACAACGCCGGGCGCTGGTTAGTGGTGAAATACCCCAAGGTGCTACAGAGCGTAGCCCTGAGACAACACTGCCGTATTCCGGTCAATCTGGCCGCCTCGATCCATGAGCGCACGGCTGAGAGCCACTCCACCCATGTCTGTTCCAGCGGCTTTCTGCAGGATATCTCGGTCAAGGGCGGCGCCTACATAGGTGATGAGATTGAGGGAGGCGCCCTGAATCAGGGCTATCGTTTACAGGTCAAGTTTGGGCAGTCGCTGGAGACCCTCAGCGTGCCTATCCTACTCAAGAACATCCAACCTCCAGGCGTGGGGCGCAGCCAGTATCAATATGGCTTCATCTTAGATGAGAGCCAGGATGAGGAGACGTTGGGCGACTTTGCCCAGAAGGTGATCATCAATCACCTGATGCAGCAGCCTAAGGCATAGCACTAAACATGAGTCTGTAAGGCCACGGCCAGAGGCTGAATCTGAGGCTTAGCATTTAGTAAAAAAGACCACATCCTTGTCTATCACCTCGAGCCGCCAGTTAAACGCTTTAGCGATCCACTCGAAGGTGGCCGTACTGTAGAAGCGGATATGGGTCTGATCCTGCTTGTAATGCCAGTTGGCGAAGGCGGCCTCATCCAGCACCCGCTTGGTCATGACTGCCAGACAGCTGCCCGGCTTCATCATGGCATCCAGCCTCTTCAGCAGGGCCGAGGCATCGGCCACATGCTCTATCACCTCTGTCATGGTAATAAAGTCATATTGCTGCTTTAGCAGCTGCTCGTCGGGAAAGTAGTAGAGATCATAGTTGTCCATGGCAATCCCCGCCTCGCCCGCCATCACGCTGATGGTCGGCCCCGGGCCACAGCCAAAATCCAGCCCGCTATGCTCGCTAGTCAATCGCTCACTCAGAGGTAACCAGGTGCGTCCCAGGAAGCGCCGATAGCCCTGATCCTTGCTGTCGTTTTGGTGATGGTCGTAAAACGCCTTCTCGTCTTCGGCGCTTAGGAGGTACTGGTCGGGGACGCTCACCAGCTGGCACTGATTACAGATCTCATATGCTCTGTGCTTATCGCGATGAAAGCACGCCAGGTTATCACTATGACAAAGGGGACAAAGACTCACAGGGTTTCCAATTAGCTTTGGGGTTTGGGGATTTTTCTTTCTTGAGCCGCGGCTTCGCGCGCCTCTTTTAAGTACTTAGACTCTCGACTCTCGCGCTCGTTAAACTGACGCTGCGCCTTCTCGCGCTGGTCTTCCTGCCATTCGCCCGATTGCTGACGTTCGAGCACGGCCTGCTCTCTCGCCTGGGTGGCGTTGGCCGCCTTTCTGGCCTTCTCAAGCTGCTCCGCCTCCGTCTGGCGGGCAATCTTACTGGCCTCCTCGGCCTTAGGGCTCATGCGCTTATGCTCCTTCGCCGCGAGACCGCAGCTCAGGCTAGCGAGCAACAGCAAGACGATACAAGAAATTGAGCGGGTCAACATGACAGTTATCCTTAACCAGATGAGGGTCTGTGGTGATTCTAGCACTATCGCGAGCGCAAAGCTGAAAAACCTCAGGCCCCGCTCCCTTTAGGGATTTGTTAACAAATGCCATAAAAATGACTGAAAAACCATACAAAAACTTATCCTTAGGTTTGAGTCTCTTATCGATTCGCGGTATTTTTAACCCAATTGGCACAGAGAAGAACAGCGCAGGCAAGATATAAAGCTGCTCTATGCCCCATTTGCGAGCCATCTCTTGGAGCACCCTATGGGCCCTTGGTTTACCTTATTGGCGCAGCTTCGCAGCGCACAGCCTGAGATTCAGCGGCAACTCGACAGTTGGCGCCAGGATGAGTGCGCTTACCTAGCCGTTCTCAAGGGACACGCCTTCATAGGGGCCAGTCAGGGCACGCTGGATTATTTCGACACCCAGCGCGACAGCTTCATCACGGCCACCCCCTACGACTTCTCCCCACGGATCCAGGCCAGCGGTATCAACAGCATAGAGGTGGCGCAGCAGCTAATCGAACGCGTCCATCAGGGCGAGGTGGTCAGCATCAACTGGCTGCACATGAGCCAGCTGGGGCGTGAGCTGCCCACCAAGGTCACCATGTTGCCGGCAGATCATGAGGGCAGCCAAGTGATCCTGGCGCGTTTCGACCCCGCCGATCGCAGGGCAAAACGGCGCGAGACGGTATCCAACGGATTCGATCGCCTGCCGGCACAGTTGGTCTCCAGCATATTGGAAGACAGCGCCGAAGCCGTCTACATCAGTAATCACCAGCATGAGATCATCGCGGTCAACAAGGCGATGTGCCGCATCTGCGGCTATAGCGCTGACCAACTGTTGAATAAGAGTCCGCTGGATCTACAGGGATTTTGCGAGGCCAGCCAAAGACAAACCGATTTCCTACAGAGCCTGGAAGATCGCGGCAGCTGGCAGGGCGAGACCCTGAAGACCCGCTCCGATGGCAGCCAGTTTCCCGCCTGGAAGAGCTGCCGCAAGCTACAGATAGACGGCGAGATCTTCTATGTCACCCTATTTAGCGACATCAGCGCCAAGAAGCGGCTGGAGTCGCGCCTGACCGAACAGGCCATGGTCGACACCCTGACCGGCCTGCCAAACCGCCACCAGCTCAAGCTGCATCTGGATCAGGTGCTGGCCGATGCCATGGAGGTAGGCGGTAAGCCGGGCGCCGTGATGTTTATGGACCTTAACGGCTTTAAGAATGTGAACGATTGCTTCGGCCACGCCACTGGCGACAAGGTACTGCAACTGGTCGCGGCGCGCCTCGAGGCCAGCTGCATCGATAATGCCCATATCGCCCGTCTCGGCGGCGACGAATTTACCTTGGTGCTGAGCGATTGCCAGGATAGCGAGGAGATAGAGGCCATCTCGCAGCAGCTGCTGGCGATATTCGACGCGCCCTTCGAGATCAACGGTCAGAAGTTCTTCCTGGGTACCAGCATAGGCATAGCCTGTTTCCCCGAACATAGCGACCAGGCCGCTCAGCTGCTCAGCTTTGCCGACACCGCCATGTATTGCGCCAAGAAGAGCCCTAACCATGTGCTCTTCTACGACAGCCAGATGCACAGGGATGCCCAATACAAGCTGAAGACCATCAACGACCTGCGCCATGCCTTTAGCCTGAACCAGTTCCAGCTGGCCTATCAGGTGATCGTCAACCTCGATGGCAGCCAGGTATTGGGAGTCGAGGCGCTGCTGCGCTGGCACAAGAGTGATACAGAGATAATCGAAGCCAGCGACTTCGTCCCCCTGCTGGAAGAAACCGGCCTGTTGATTAACATAGGCCAGTGGGTGCTCACCACTGCCTGTGAGCAGGTCGCCAAGTGGCGCAGCGAGATAGATAAACCACTTCAGGCCTGCGTGAATGTGTCGGCGACCCAACTGGAACATCCGGATTTTGTGAAGCAGGTAACCCATGCGCTCGAATCCAGCGGCCTGCCCGCCAACGGCCTGGTACTGGAGATCACCGAATCGGCCCTGCTGCGCCAGCCCAAGCGGGTAAAGGCCACCCTCAACCATCTCAAGGCACTAGGGGTGCGGATCGCCATCGACGACTTCGGCGCCGGGCTCTCTTCCCTCAGCAAGTTGGGCAGCCTACCCATAGACACGCTCAAGATAGATGCGGGCTTCGCCGAGCGACTCAACGATCCCCAGGGGCGCGAGCTCTGCCAGGCCATGATACAGCTGGCCCAAGCGCTTAAGATCCAATTTGTGGTGGAAGGGGTCGAGACGCTGGAGCAGAAACAGATACTGGCGGGGATGGGCCAAGGGTTCGCCCAGGGGTATTTTTATGGTTATCCGACGGCGGCGGAGCAGTTCACCAAGGCAAACTTCATCCTGCATTAAACCGATAACTGTGTCAGCGCCTCGAGGGCGATACTGCCTCCCTGCATGGACAGTAAACTGACACAGCTATCTGACCACTCTATCTTGAGTGACTCAGGCTATTAGACCTTAATTCGTTTCAGATTATCGTGATCTACCCCATAGGCTTTTCCGGCAACCTATAGCTGGTTCACAGTTTTATCACCAAGTTATTTGGGCCCGTATCTTTTCCTCACCGCCGCCGGCATGGCCGCCAGACGTTTCTCCACTAGGGCCGCCAAGGCGTCATGAAGTGGCGACACATCGCAGCCTGGCTCTAGCGTCTCTATGGCCAGCGCCGCCGCCTCCAGGGTCGACAGGCTATCATCCCGTTTAGCCTTACGTATGGTGTACTTGGAGGGGGCGTCGAGATCCAGGTGTACCCCAGTAAACTCAAGCAGCCAAGGATTTAGCTGCAACAACTTGTAGGCCTTACGCCAGGTGCCGTCGAGCAGCAATAAGATTGCATCATGGTGCTGCACCGACGCCTCCAATGGCTGGCTGGTTTCGCTGGGGTAGAGCAGACACACAGGCCTGCTTTGCGCTGCGAGATAGGCCCTCAGGTCGGCAAAATCCTCCGGCATCTCCCCCACCACCAGCCGCAACTGCTCCCCCATCACAGCCTGCATCAGCTTGACGCTGTTCTTGGCATGAGACACCTCGCTGGGGTGCTGCAACACGATCACCTCGACGCGGGTAGATAACGGACGAATGCTGTCGCACAGACAGGCATTAACCGGGTATTGGCATTGGGGGCAAACGGGACGGCTCACAAGATCCTCGATAGCGATGGCTGAGTGCTATATCTAACCGAGCTGACGCACTGCGCAACCCGGCCACTTAAAACTCACGCATAAAAATCAAACCTTTACACAACAATCAATTAACAAATATAATCCAGCGCTGGGCAATGGCTCGTCTTAAAGCAAGATTATAACGGGCAGCTGAGTGTTATCACAGCATGGACGCTGCCAATATAACTACAAGGAAGAAGAACATGAAAAAACAGCTACTCACACTCCCACTCCTCCTAGGGTTAACGACACAGGCGTATGCCGGTGAAGCCGTTAATACCTTTCAGCACGAAGCCAATGTGAGCTTCGGCACCGATACAGATCACTTCGAAGACGGTGTCTGGAACCTTGACTACCGCTTCTATTTTAAACCTGTAGAGAAGAACAATGCCCCCCATGCACTGGCGGGATTCCTTGCGCAATCCTCCTATCTAGGCGGTATGTATGCTCAGGAAAACGCCTATGACAATACGGTTCGCTACACAGTGGATGGTCGATATGTGATGGACTCCAAATGGTTTATCGGCGCCAATTATCTCTATCTCGATGTGGCTCAAGACGATTTGATTGCATCGGTTATAGATGAAGATCAAACCGGTTATGGCATCAACTTCGGCTACTATTTTAACGACAGCTCCGAAGTCGCCATCTATTACCAGTATCAAGGTAACTCAGATTCTTGGAGCCTGAGCACAGAGGAAGTCGTTAATTACGATCTAGACAATAGTCTCTATGGCGCTCATATCCGTACCTACTTCCCGCTGCAATCGACCACAGGCTTAGATCTAAAGGCCCAGATCGAATATGGCAAACTAGAAAGCAGCAGTGTCATACCTTCCCAATCGATAGAGAGCCGCTATGAAAATGACACTACTCACGTGAGCCTGAGCGCCGACTGGTATGTCACCCCGGCCTGGTCCGTTGGCGCCGGTTATAGCTGGTTCAATAGCGATGCAAAAGCCCAGTGGCCAACCCTAGAGAATTCCGTTGACACATACAGCTATGATGACAGCATCAATCTGTTTAGCCTGTCGACGAAATATTGGTGGCAAATCTCCAACAACTTCGCCGCTAACTTCGCCGGGATTAAGCGATTTTCCGATGAAGATTTAGCAGATGAGTTCCTTATCGGTATTGGGGTAAACGCCCGCTTCTAACGTCAGCCCCAAAAAAAGCCTGCATTGAGGTCACTAATGCAGGCTAAAAGGGTGTTGCTAATGGATTAGGTTGCGCCTATCAATGGGCGTGACGCTCCTGGTGCCAAGAGTCTAGTCGACTCATGTTCATGGCAACCAGCAGTAGGCTCGCCAGGCCACCCATGACGACGACTACGGCGTAGGGGGCGGTCAGCGAGGTCTGCTGTACCAGACCCGCCAGAATCGAGGCGCCGCTCATCTGAATGAAGCCAAGCATGGCGGTGGCCGTACCGGCACGCTCGCCAAAGCCCGCCAGGGCCATGCTGGTCGCCGGACCAAGCAGCAGGGCGAAACCGATACACAAGAGCATCATAGGCAGCATGAAGCCGAAGGCGGCCGCGAGTCCGGTCTGTGGGCCAGCCCACTGCACCGCAAGCTGCAGCAGCGCCGAGACCAACATGGCGCTCAGGGCAACGATAACGGTCGGGCGGTTCCCCAGCTTCTGAATCACCACAGGCGCGGCGAAACAGGCACCAATATTCACCAGGGCATTGAGACCGAACAGGCCGCTAAAGGTCAGCTCGGACACGCCTATGGTCTCGATAAGCCACACGGGCGAGTAGGAGACATAGGCAAGAATCGCCGCCATACCCGCCATACAGGCGAAGGCATAAAACATAAAGTGCGGGTCCATCAGCACAGGCTTATAACGTGACCAGCGATAGAGCGGCCCTTCGGTAACTGTGTTGGCCGGACGTGTCTCGGGCAGGCGATAGCCGACGAGAATCATGATGATGATGGCGTACAGCGTCATAAACACGAAGGTAGAACGCCAGCCAAACTGCAGCGCCAGCAGACCACCTAGGGTCGGTGCAAGTGCCGGGATCACACAGATCACACCGTTAAGATAGCTGTAGTAGCGGGCGCCCTCTTTAGGAGTGAAACAGTCTCTGACGGCACTAAATACCACGATAGAGGTCGAGCAGGCCGCTAAGCCCTGCAGCACGCGAGCCAGTTGCAGCCAATGAAAGTCCATCGCCACCGCGGCCAACAGACTGCTGGCGATATAGAGCAGCAGGCCTCCCAGCGCTATGGGGCGACGCCCGAAGCGATCCGCCAGCGGACCGATCAGCACCTGACCGACCCCCATGGCAAACAGAAACAGCACCAGCGTCGACTGCACCTGACTGGCCGACACGGAAAATTCGGCCGCCATCACGGGCATTGAGGGCAGATAGATATCTATGGCTAGGGGGCTCAAGACCACCATAGACATGAGTATGGGTAACAGGTTCCGACGCATATTTCTCTAATTTTATGTAGGGGTAAGGGTAATGAGGCTTATTTTAGACCAGCCAAGTTATGAACAGAAATGGTATAATTTCAAAAGCTAATTTCCTGTAAGGAATATCTAATGAATCTCGACAACCTAGCGCGTATCGATCTCAACCTCTTGGTCATGTTACAGGTGCTACTGGAGGAGCGCAGCGTGACCCGCGCCGCCAGCCGTCTGCATCTGAGTCAATCGGCCCTGAGCAAGAGCCTCAACCGGCTGCGCGATACCCTGGGAGATCCCCTGTTTATCCGCACCGCCCACGGCCTCAAGCCCACAGCCCACGCTGCCTTGCTGGGCCAGCAGCTGCCGGACATGTTGCAGGGACTCTACCAGCTGACTCAACCGCCTAGCTTCAATCCTGCCAGCAGCAGGCGTCAGTTCTCCTTCGCCATGGTAGAGAGTGCCTATGAAACGCTGATCCCCTACTTCATCGGCCCTTTGCTCAACAACGCCCCCAATCTCAGGCTGGACTCCTACCTGTGGACGGAGAAGTCTCTCTCCTCTTTGCAGAAGGGCCAGATAGATTTTGGCATCACGGGCAGAGACATCAACCCACAGTCGGATCTCATCATCGACAGGCTGCCGGAAGGGATCGCCCACCAGACACTGTTTACCGATCATCAGGTCTGCCTGGTGCGCCAAGGCCACCCCATGCTGCCGGCCATTCGTAATCATCAGTGGGATCTCGACATCTATCTGGAGATGTCCCATGTGCAGGTGCGCTGCGAGGGCAATGAGTGGTGGGCGCTGGACTATTTTCTGGCGAAATCGGGACAGAGACGTCACCTGAGCACCACGGTGCCCGACTTCTATGGCGCCGCCAGCGTCTGCGCCCATAGCGATCTTATCTTTACCCTACCCTCTAGCTTCGCCGCCCACGCCCGCAAGCTCTACGCACTGGAGGAGCTGCCACTGCCGTTCGACTTCCACTCCCTGGCCTATGTACTGCTGTGGCACGAACGCAACGATGACGAACCCGGGCATAAGTGGATCCGCGAGACCATCTGCAAGCGTGTCGCCCAGGCGGTCAACCAGCCCGAAGATGCGTTATCGGCATCCGGTTCAGCTTAGGTTAACCTTATGGCGGTTAAGATAAGTTTCTGCCACCACCGAGACATTTGGTAACAGTTTACGAAGAAGATTAAACGAATTTAACGTGATCTCGTGGGGCGAATATGGGCACAATCGAGCCATCGCCATGAAGGAGAAACTATGATTTATCATCAATTTCAACAGACGCCTTTCCAGCATAGGTTCTCGGGCACTAAAGGCTGGATGGCCTTCGCTATCGGTTTAGTTGTGATGACATTGGTCTTGCTAGCGCTTCCCTTTGTCATTCTTGTCGGCGCCTTAAGCTTCATCATCCTGAGCCTGTTTGGCCGGGTCTTTCTTAAGCGCCAGCTGGCCAAGTTCCGCCAGCAGGGGAATGCCGCCTTCGGCGGACAGACTCAAGGTTTTGACCAAAAGGGGTTTTCGTCGCGGCCGTTTGAGACCGCTTCGCCCTTTGGCAAAGCCCAATCCCCACGTCAGGGTCGCACCTTCGAGCACGACCCTAACGAATAATCCCACTCGCCGCCCTTGGCCTTGCTAGCAGGGTGGCAAACACTTCCCAGGCCTGTGCGTTATCACGGGCCTGATTTGTAACATACTCCCCGACGCTCGCCTCGCCATGGTGATAGTTGAGCACATAGCTCCGATTAGCCTGATAGAAGCGCACCCGCTGCGCCGCCTTCTCAGGCGTGTAGAGGGCAAATTCCACCAGTAACTGCGCCGCCTCCTCGCGAGTTATTTCGCCGTCGATCAATTGCCTGCACACCAGCGTATCCAGATTAGCCAGGGCTTTGTAGGCTTCCATCACCTCATGATAATGCTGCAGATTGCCCTCTATGCCCGCCATGGGCATCAATACCCGCTGCTCGAAATCGATTCTCTCTTCCTTAGTCATCAGCAGCGATAGGCCATAGTTGGCGCTGCCCTCGGAGAGAAACGAGATGGGACTATAGAGGGGGTAGATTGCATATTCCCACCAGCCAAGCCCCTTCACCAGTTCACGTTCCTGCAGCAGGTTAAACACGTGATGGCCCGGATAGCCCTCGTGACTGGCCAACTCCAGGGCGCGCTCAAGGTGCAGAGGATGGTCTTGATTGAGCTGGATCAGGCTGGCGTAATTCCCCTGATACCAGTTATAGGCGGTCCAGATCTGATCTTTGACGAACTCGACCCTGAACTGCTCCCCTTCTGGCAGGGCAAGATGACGCTTTGTCAGCAACCTCGCCTGCTCCACCGCGGCGGTAAACACCTGAGGCACTCTGTCGGCCGGCACGATAAACTGGCTTCGATAGGCGTCAAACCGCTTAGTCAGACTCCCCTCTCCGGGCAGCAGGCTATCGATTCGTGCGAGCACCTCACTGAAGTCACTCAGATTCAGTTTGGGCGCCTGGGTATCGTAGAGTAGCCGCGACTCGACATCGAAACTAAACTCCTGACCCATCAGGCGCTTCAGGTAAGCCGCCACAGCGCCGAGTTGCTTACTCAGGAAGCCATGACGATCCCTAAGGAACTGACAGGACAGGTCCTTACCGGCATTGGCCAGCTGATTCACCAGTGAAGCGCAGCGCGAAGCCAGCTCTGGAAGGGGCAGCATTGAGGCTTCGGCCTGCCACTGGGCGGGACCGTAATAGGCATCCACATAGAGGGGCTCATGATGGCCTATGGCCAACACCAGCTTAACGTATTCTGCGGCGTGTTGGTTGAGAGTGTCGTTGTGCTCGGCGCACTGCGTCAAACAAGGTGTCTGCTGGCAGAGATGGCAGCGAATAGGTTGGATTTGTGACAAGGCGACTCCACACCGGCTGAGAACAGAGGCGCACATTTAGCCACAAATGGATATTGTATGCAATGATTGTTAGCTATTAGGCGGGATCGCTCAGCAGCTCCCGTGCGCGCTGCAGGGCTCTCTGCTCCTCGGCGTCTTGGGTGACACTCAGGACCTTATCGATCTGCAGAGACAGCGACTCCCACAGTGGGGCTATCACCTCACGTTCGCGTTCATTGCCACGCTGGCGCGCCATCCTCAGCAGCGCCGCCGAGCCCACCACGTCGATGCGTCCCAATATGCCGTCGGCCAGGGCGATGCTCAGCTCTATCATGGCCGGCACGCTGTGGCCATATTTCACCGCCTCTCTCAGGTAGCGCTCCGCCAGAGAGAAGTCATTGCCCAGGGCATTCTCGTTGTTGAGCATCTGCTGGGCACAGTGCAGCATGGCATCGAGTTGTCCCTGCTCGGCGGCCTCGGCCATCCACTGCTCGCTGGCCAGGGGATCGGCCTCACAGCCCTCGCCCCGCGCCAACATGAGCGCCAGGTGATACTGGGCATGGGGGAATCCGGCCTGAGCGGCACTGGAGATATAGTGAAACGCCTGGGCATAGTTGGCCTGCTGATAGTAGAGCACGCCGAGGTTAGCCATGGCTTCCGACTGCTCGCGATCCGCCGCCGCCTGCAGGTAACGATAGGCTAGCTGAGTATCTATGCTGATCTGCTCACTACCGACCAAATAGAAATAGCCCAGCAGGGCCATGGCATTCACTACCCCGGCCTTGGCCGCGGCTATGATGGCACTCTCGCCCGCCGCCACGTCCGCCTTGCCAGCATAGCCGTGCAGCAGGCTGACGCCGTGTTCATATTTCGCCTCGGGCAGATGGGGCGCCGCTAGGGCAAACCAGTGGGCCGCCTGCTTGAAGTTGGCCTCGCTCTGAGGGTCAAGCTCTTGCTCCGCCTCGTCATGCAGGGCTTGCTCCTGCTCCTTCTGCATCAGGGCGCGGGTCTTGAGCGACATGCCCACCAGATACTGCGCCTGAGGATCGTTTTCCATCACGGCACGATAACAGAGATCCCGCCCGGCGAAGGCATCGAAAGGCTCGAAGCGATACTCGGGGGCAGGCTCATTGCAGAGCAGCGGATAGAGATCTTCCACCAGCTTGACCAGACGTTCGATAGCCTTCTCGGCCAGCTGCTCGAGCGCCTCGGCGGTGAGGTGATATTTCTCGGGATGGGCCCCACGGTTGCCGTCGCTGCGCAGCCTGTGCAAGGCGCGGGTCAGACGCACGTTGATCACCCGCTGACGGTTGAGCAGTTCGATTCGGTCGTAGAGGTTGGGGCTGTCGAAGACCAGCTGCTGGGAGGCCGCCAGCTTATCGGTCAATCTATGGGTGAAGCTACGCACGTGCAGCAGTGCCTGGGTCGGCACGTCACGCACATAGCTCTTGGCCACACGGTAGTCTTCACCCAGGTCGTGCGAAAATTGGCTAACCAGTTCGATATCGCTGAGCAAGGTGAGGACTCCGTCTGTGCTGTATTTAAAAGGCGCTGCTCTTTAGGATCACACCTGCTCGTCTATGCTGGGACGCGACACCATGTAGAGGCGGAACAGGGCTACGTTGACGAACAGGCCGAAGAAGGCCACCAACACCTCGACCACTAACACCAGCGGGAAGCCTACGGATTGTGCCAGGCTAGACAGGGTGCCGCCGATAAGCGACAGCGGAATATAGAGCATGAGTACCAGCAGGGTCTTAAAGGCGATAGGGCCACTAAACTTGAAGCTACCCTTGATCGCTTCCAGCGGCGTCAGACGCTCGACCACCACCATGAAGTTCACATAGGCCAGGCGAGCGAACACATAGATGCTGATCACCAGACCCACCAGCCAGATAGGACCAAAGGCGGCAAACAGCATCACAGGAGCCAGAATAGCCAGGCCAGAGAAGACACCGGCCAGCAGCAGCGGCGGCACGAAACTCAGGCTGGTCTTGAGCAGTATGCCGGTCGACGGCTCATGCCCATGGGATCTCACCTCCATAAACAGCGTCAGGGCGGCGATAAGCAGTGAAAAGACCAACAAGAGCACCATCATAGCGATCATGTGGGGCACGCCAAACTGGGGATTCTCCAGATCTGCGCTATTGATCTCCATGCCTAACCACATCTGAATCCCCACCTGTAGGAATAAGATAGGCACGGTAAGTGCGGCTAACTGGCGGATATGGTTACGAAAGAAGTTATAAGCTTCGGTCAAAATCGCTGATAATGACATGTGACTTTCCATTAGATAGATATAAACCAACTTGTGAGTGCGACAGGATACCGAAATTTCGCCGCCAATGCACAACACATGTCTAAAAATAGATACAAACTTGTTGCCAGGCTAGGCTAGAATAGGTCGCCTATCTAGCACTTAATCACCATGGGATGGCGATTCATGAAATTATCCACTATCAGCGCGGTTATCTTAGGCTCATTACTGCTCAGCAGCCCGGCATCGGCCGGCTGGTTTGACGACCTCACCAAGAAAGAAGAGGCGCCTCAGGTCGCCACCCAGACTCAAAACAACGATCTCGTTGGCACTGTGATGTCTCAGCTCGGTCTCAACCAGACCCAGGCGGAAGGTGGACTGGGTAGCCTGCTATCGCTGGCGAAGACGACCCTCGGCGGCGACAGCTTCGGCCCTATCGCCGAGGCGATTCCTGGCATAGATGGCCTGCTCTCGGCGGCGCCGCAGCTCGACAGCGACTCTGGCATGTCGGGCCTACTCTCTAAGGCGGGCGATCTCGGCAGCTCGCTACAGGGTGGCGCCCAGGTTTATGATTCTTTTGAGAAGCTTGGCATCTCCAAGGAACTGGCTAAGCCTATGGTCGATATCGTTAAGGGGTACCTCGACGCCAACGCCGGCGCCGGTACCACAGATCTGCTGATGCAGGGGCTGGGCGCTCTGCTCTAAAGCCTCGATGAAACAGAGTTCATCTATACAAGATGAACTCTGTCCTTTCCTGGGACTCTAACTTCTACCCAAGTCTTGAAAGGTATGCGCGATGATCGCCAAGCTAAAGCAATTTCTCACCGCCCAGACACATGCAGAATCTCCCGAGGAGAAGGCCAAACACTTGCAGTTGGCCGCCGCCTGTCTGCTGCTGGAAGTGGTCTACGCCGATCAGACCTTAGATGATCAGGAAGCCGCGCTGCTGCCTGAGCTGCTGACCTCGGCGCTATCGCTGAGCATGCAGGAGGCTCAGGCGCTAATTGCCGAGGCCAGGCAGGTGCAGGGCAACGCCACCTCACTGTTTGAATTTACCAAAGAGATCAACGACCAGTGCACGCTGGAGCAGAAACAGCAGCTGATCCTCGCCATGTGGACCCTAGCCTACGCCGATGGCAACCTGTGCCGCTATGAAGATCAGATCATCCGCCGCACCGCCGAACTCCTCTACCTCAAGCACAGCGAACTGATTCAACTGAGAAACGCAGCCATCAACAAGACGCGCTAGGAGTGCCGACTCGCAATCTCAGCACCCAGCTTTCAAACTCGCTCTCAAACTCGCTCTCAAAAGCTAAGGCTTCACAACTAAGGCTTCACAACTTAGGCTTCACAAACTTAAGCACGTATCTGCTGGTCTTGCCGCGCACCGCCTCATCGAAGGCCGACAGCGTCAGCTTATCCTCAGGGTTTTCTAGCACAGCCAGGCTCCCTTGCAGCTTAAATCCGGCCGCCTCCATGGCGTCCACCACATGACGCTTGGCCAGGCGGTGCAGCTCATGAGCCGTGTCGGTGTCACTTTCCGGTGCCGCGTCGTGATCGATTATCGCCACGATACCGCCGGGTTTCAGGCTGGTAAACATCTGCTGCAATAGCCTTTCCCTGTCGATGGCCGGCCAACCTGGTTCGTGATAATAGGTGTCGTGGAAGCCCAGAATGAAGAAGATGCGGTCAAAGCTCGCCGCGGGTAGTTGCAGCTCGTCGGCTTCGCTGATAATCACTTCGGCATTGGGCAGACGTTCTTGATAGTGACGCTCGGCCAGATCTTCCTTGGCAAAGGGCAGATAGGCCTGATTATTGTGTACCAATACACTGCCCTGCTCCCCCACCACACGGGCCAGCAGCTCGCTGTAATAGCCACCACCGGAGAAGAGATCGAGCACTCTCTGCCCAGGCGCCACCTCGAAGAAGTTCAAGATGGCTTCTGGATGGCGGCTGCCATCGCGCGCCTTGTCGCGGGGCAATCTGTCTTGACTGTCGACGGCCGCCCGTATCGCCGACGCGTCCTCTGCATAACTAAAATTGATGCCGCTCAAGATCAAGCCTCCCAATAGCGATAACACAACAAAATTAAAAGCCTTCACACCTAACCCCCAGTTCATCTGTTTCGCCCTAGGATAAATGCCAAATGTAAATTATTGGTTATGCAAATGTAATTAAAAATATCTTAATTAGACCCGGAATTGATTTTTTATTAGCCAAGTCTAAAAAAGGGTGATAACCCTATAAGTTCGTTATTTACATTTGCTTACAAATAGGCGGCATAACTTGTAGCAAAGATAATAAGGTAAGGATGCTTTATGAAAGAAACTGCACTGTTCAAACGTACCTTTATCGCCATCTTAGGTGGCGTGATCACCCTGTCTCTGTTCGCTTTCATGGCCAAACTCATCGATAACGAACGGCCCACTCAAACATACGCCATTGCAACTCCCGACCTAAACCTCTCCTTCGAGCCCAAACCGCCTGAAGAGAAGCAGCGCGATACCATCATAGAACCTCAACAAGAGCCGCTTCAGCCCCCCAGACGGGTCGAAAGCTTCGAAGAGAGTGAAACCAGCGAAACTGGAGTACTCCCGGGTGTCATCGAGATGCCTAAGGTCGTCAATACCACCCAAGACTCACGTGTGGTAAACGACACGAGCGATGCCCTGCCTATCATTCAGGTATCGCCTCAGTATCCCGTATCGGCTGCTCAGGAAGGAAAGGAGGGCTATGTGCTGCTGGAGTTTGATATCTCAGCCAGTGGAGCGGTCGAGAACATCAAGGTAATTCAGGCCAGACCTAAGCGCATCTTCGACCGCGCGGCCATCAATGCGTTAAAGAAGTGGAAATACAAACCTAAGATGGAAGAGGGCCGGGTCACCCCACAAACTAAGCAGCAGGTACGACTCGACTTCAAGTTAGATCAACAGATCTGATGGGGTTCACTATCGACAAGGAGGCGGCTTAGGCTGCCTCCTTGCTCATTAAACCTTCCGCTTGGCCTAACCCGCCCGACAGGTCTGCTTACGCACCAGGTGAGTCTTCTGCCACCAGAGTAGCGGGGCAAGCACAGACACCAGCATCAGGGCATAGAGCATGTTAGCGCCCAGCGCCACTGCCATGGCGAGACAGAAGGCCACACCCATGATCACCAGAGGCAGATAGCGCTTACTCAGCAGCCTGGCCGCCGCCAGCATGGAAACCAGATAGATGAGCACAAACACCCCATTGGTCCAGGCGATCAGATGTTCCAGCTCCTGGCCTAGCAGATAGGTCAGGCAGATAACCGTGGCCATGGTGATCAGCACGGCCACCAGCGCCCGCACCGGCACCCTGTGTTGATTGAGCTTGTCGAAATAACGGGGTAGCACGCCTTCGCGGCTGAAACTCCAGATCAGCCTGGCCACACTGGCGGTATAAACGTTAACCGTGGAGAGCCCGCCGGCGATCCCCAGAATTCCTATCACCTGAGCACCATAACCACCAAGCAGATGATCGAAGGCGGTCACCATGGCGAGCCCTTCCCCCTTAGGCACAAACAGCAAGAGTAAGGTGCAGGTAACATAGACCAGGCCCACCAAGATGGTGCCTATGATCATCGCCGGCAGCATATCTTTATCCGGTCGCTTGAAGTCGTTGGCCAAATGAGTCATCGCCTCGATACCGAGAAAACTCCAGAAGGCGATACCGGCCGCCGCCATCACCAGTCCCATATCGCTTCCCGCCTTGGGCGCTGCCAGCTCGAGATCGCCAAGCTTAGCACCACCGGCGCCGAACAGGATCACCACCACGGAGACGATGGCCAGGGTCAGGGCAAACTGCAACTTGGCCGATACCTGTATTCCCTTGAGGTTAAGCGCGAGCAGGAGCAGCAACAGCGCCAGCTCGGTCATCAACTGCTGCCAACCCACCAAGGGCACCAGGGCATTGATAAACTGGAAGGTCATCAAGATAGCGGCGGGTGTGCCTATGGGCACCACTAGGAGGAAGATGAGTCCGGTCGTGCGCCCGGCGGTGCGGCCGAAGGCCTTCTCGACAAAGTAGGCTGGGCCGGCGGCATGGGGAAATACCCCCGCCAGACGAGCAAATACCAGAGTCACAGGGATGATCGCCAGGGTGAGTAATATCCAGGCTAGCAGGGCACCACTGCCCGCGGTAGCAATCGTCATCTCCGGCAGGATAAATACGCCTGTACCAAGCAAAGTGGTGGCCATCAGACCGGCACCTTGCCAGCGACCAATAGTACCGTGATTATGTTCCATCTTAGGTTCTGTTAGGGTTATCTATGGGGATAGTATAGACTTAGCGGGTCAAACAATCTGTCAAAGATTTCCGCCGAAACTCAAATTAGGGCCGACACTTTGACGGAATTTTATCAATTTGCCGACACTTTGTCGGTTATATGCTTGGTCAGATACCAGAGAGGACAGTTTGGACAAGTTTGATAAGGCCATCATCAACGCCCTGAGACAAGACGCCAGACAGAGTGTGTCCAGCATAGCCGAGACCGTCAGCCTGTCGCGCAGCGCGGTTTCCGAACGGATCAAGAAGCTGGAACAGACGGGGATTATCCGCGGTTATCAGGTGCTGCTCAGCGAATCTCAGAAAGAGGGCGTCTCCGCCTACTTCGAGATCCAACACCGCTGTCCCCGCTGCGCCGATGTGGTGCATGTGTTCCAGTCTATCCCCGAGGTGATCACCTGTCGCGGCATCACGGGCGACATGGATCTCCTGGTCTATGTACAGGCCGACTCCATGCGCAGGCTTCACGAGATCCGCGAATATATCGACGCTCAGACCGACATCATCAAGCTCAAGACCCATGTGGTGATGAGCGAATGGATCGACAATCGCGGTTAGTCACAGGACGGAACATGGGTAACAGTTTAGGCCTGTGGTTTCCTTTACTATATGCTTAACGATAGACTATCGTTTAACTCTTTCATTGGTTAAACCATTATGCAGATTGAAAAAACCGCCGAATTGAACCTTCTTTGGGGCTCGCTAATCCTCGAAGAGCTGGCACGCCTTGGAGTGCAACATGTCTGCATGGCGCCCGGCTCTCGCTCGACCCCACTCACCCTGGCGGCGGCCAAACAGACCAAGCTCAAGCAACATCTTCATTTCGATGAGCGTGGCCTGGGCTTTCTCGCCCTGGGACTGGCCAAGGCCAGCCGCGCCCCGGTCGCCATCATCACAACTTCGGGCACGGCAGTTGCCAACCTCTATCCGGCCATAGTCGAGGCCTGGCTGACCCAGGTACCGCTAATCGTCTTGTCCGGCGATCGCCCGCCAGAGCTGCTGGGCTGCGGCGCAAATCAGGCGATAGTGCAGCCGGCGATTTTTGCCGACTATGCCAAACAGGTCAATCTGCCGACACCGGATATGGCGATACCGCCCCAGGCGCTGCTCACCCTGCTGGATGAGTCGGTCGCCAACGCCAAGGGGCCGATACACGTCAACTGCATGTACCGAGAGCCCCTCTATCCGGGCTCCATGAGCGCCGATTTCACCCACTACCTGAGCCCGTTAGGCAATTGGCAACATAGTGCCCAGCCCTATAACCAGTTTGCCGACGCCCAGCTTCTCAGCACACCGACGCCAGACGCCCTGGCGCGCTTCGTTCATGGCAAGGGCGTGATCATCGCGGGCACCCTGGCGCCCGAGCAGCAACCCGAGCAGCTTATCGAACTGGCGCAGAAGCTCGGCTGGCCGCTGCTGACCGACGCCCAGTCTCAGATGAGACAACATGGCGCGGCAATCGGCAACATAGATCAACTCCTGCTGCAACCTAAGGCCAAGGCGCTGCTGCAGGAAGCCGATACAGTACTGGTGTTCGGCGGACGCCTGCTGTCGAAACGTCTGATTAGCTATCTTAGCGAGCAGAAATGGAAGCGTTACTGGCAGGTGCTGCCCCAGCAGACCCGGCTCGATCCTAGCCATAGCGCCAAGCAGGTGTGGATAAGCCCACTTGCCGCCTTTGCTCAGCTGCCCTGGCCAAGATCCTCCGAGGCCAACTGGGCACTGCAACTGATAGAGGTCAACGAGCAGCTGGCCACCCTGTTCCAGCAACAGATTGACGACGCCGAATTTGGCGAGGCCCAGGTAGTGCGCACCATCGCCGGGCGCGGTGAGCAGCAGCTGTTTATCGGTAATAGCCTGCCGGTACGCCTCTACGACATGTACGCCCCCATCACACCCATCGCGCCTCGCGTCTTTACCAACCGCGGTGCCTCGGGCATCGACGGCCTGCTGGCCACCGCCTGCGGGATAGCGGCCCACAAGGCCAGTCCGACCACGCTTGTCATCGGCGATCTGTCACAGCTGCACGATCTCAACTCCCTGGCGCTGGCGGCGAAACAACAGGGCACCCTAGTAATCGTCATACTCAACAACGACGGCGGCAACATCTTCAACCTGCTGCCCGTGCCCGACGAGAAGCTGCGCAGCGGATATTATCGTCTGGCCCACGGTCTGGAGTTTGGCTATGGCGCGGCCATGTTCGGCCTGCCCTATAATCGCGTCGAGGATATCGTGAGTTTCAACGAGGCCTACGACGACGCCCTAGCCTACCCGGGTGCCTCTGTCATCGAGGTCTGTGTGGCGCAAGATCAAGCCAGCGAACAGATCGCTCGCCTCGCCGCCTGGATCAAGCAAAGCTGATGCTGGCCTACCGATGCGATGGCGACAGCCAAAGACCCATCTTAGTCTTATTGCATGGGCTGCTGGGGGATAAAGATGACTGGCAGGCCATACTGCCTCGGCTCAGTCGCCATTTTTGCTGTATCGCCCTGGATCTGCCCGGTCATGGCGCCAGCCAGGCGCTAGAAGGCAATCCAGACTCGTCAGGCTTTCAGCGGGTCGTGACCCATATTCTCTCGACCCTGGACGAGCTAAAGATAAACCGCTTTCATCTGCTGGGTTACTCACTCGGTGGCCGCATCGCCCTGCATTTGGCCCAGCATCTTGCAAAACGGTCCCCCGAGCGTCTGCTCAGTCTACATCTGGAATCTTGTCACCCTGGGCTTAGCAATGACGAAGAAAGAGCCCAGAGGCTGGAGCAGGACAGGCGCTGGCAGCAGAAGTTACTGTCGCTACCCATCACAGATTTTCTCGCCCTCTGGTACCAACAAGGTGTGTTTGCCTCCCTAAGCGACGCGCAGCGACAGAGACTCACCCAGAAGCGGGCCCATAATAGTCCCGAGGCGCTGGCCAGCATCTACCTGCCCACCTCTCTGGGGCAGCAGGCGGAACTGGCGCACTTGCCCAGTGAGCTGACGATCCCCTGGCACTACTATGTCGGCCTGCAGGACGATAAGTTTCTCGCCCTGGCGAGCGCCTGGCAGGCGAGACAGGGAATATCCCTCACCAAGCTGCCGGGAGCCGGACACAACGTGCATCTGGCGCAGCCAGAGGCCTTCTGCGATGCCCTCATCGCTAATCTCAGGATACAAGCATGATACTCAGCCAACTCAGCCTCTATCGCTATCAGATCCCCTTGGACAAGCTGCTGCCTGTCGGCAAACAGCGTATCGATAACCGTCAGGGGCTGGTCCTCAGGGCCAGCGCGGTAAACGAGCAGGGCGAATCTGTCACCAATGAGGTAGAGATTGCCCCCCTGAGCGGCCAGGATGTGGACGAACAGCCCCTCAAAGGCTTTAGCCAAGAGTCGCTGAGCCAAGTGATCGACCAGCTCATGCCCCTGCTGGATGAGCTGATAAACCAACAGGTCGACGAGCTGGCAAGACTCGCCCAGGAGACACAACTTCCCTCCCTGGCATTTGGTCTGTCGCTGCTTCACGCCAGACTCTCGGGCCGATTGCCTGCCGCCCGGCGAGGCGCGCAAACCATCCCTCTCATCTATCAAGCCCAGGATGAATCGCCCCAGGCGCTGGATGTCCGCATAGATGCCTTAGAAAGCTCGACTCCTGCGGTAAAGGTCAAGGTGGGACAGACCTCCATGGAGCAAGAGGTCGCCATGATCCACCGTATCCTGGCCCGTCGCCCAGACCTCAAGCTGAGGCTGGACGCCAACCGCTGCTTCAGCCTGGAAGCGGCGATCGACTTTCTCGCCTGTCTGCCATTGGAGGCGATCGAATATATCGAGGAGCCTTGTGAAAACCCGGGCGATAACACTGCCCTGTATCAGGCCTTAGGCGTGGGATTTGCCTTGGATGAGAGCCTGAGTAGCCCAGACTACCGATTTACCATGGCGCCGGGGCTCAGCGCCCTCATCGTCAAGCCGATGATCTTAGGCTCGCTGGCGGATCTTCAGGCCCTGACCCAGGAGGCCCACGAGGCAGGCGTACGGGTCATCCTCAGCGCCAGCCTGGAAGCCAGCCTGGGCATCAATGCACTAAGGGATCTCAGCGAGGCCCTGACCCCGGATGAGGTGCCAGGATTGGATACCCTAAGAGCCTTTAGCGCCGATCTGCTGGTATCTACGGGTAAGAATCGCTGCCTGACGCTGGAAAACCTGATCTGCCTGAAAAAAATCTCGCGGGAGGCGGTGTGAAACACGGCAAGGAAATTGGCCACGAAACTAGCCAGGACATTGGTCAAGAAAGCATAGACACCTCGCCGCTGCACCTGATGGCGGCCAAGGCGCCCGAGCAAGTCGCCCTGCATCATTGGCATGATGGTGGCTATCGCGCCATCGACTATGCTCAACTCTCCCAAAGGGTGCGGCAGTGCGCGCGCCAGCTGCATGATCTGGGCGTAACGTCAGGCGACAAGCTGGCCTGCGTCGACCAAAACTCTCTGGCGCTGGTGATCCTCTACTGGGCCTGCATCGATCTCGGCGCCATCTTCTGCCCGTTAAACCCAAGGTTTCCCAAGGCGCAGATCACTGCGATAGCCGAGCGCTACGGTTTTAACCATTTCTGGGCTGGCGAGACTTATCGAGAAATACTGCCGGAGCCAGGCCTGACGCTCAGCTTAGACGCTAATACCTTTAAACCTGAATCACTATATGAGAGCAGCAGGGAAAGTCAGCAAGACTCACAGCCCCAAATAGACACGGCGCGGCCCTGCAACATCATACTCACCTCGGGCAGCAGCGGCATGCCCAAGGCTGCCGTGCACTGCCTCAATAATCATATCGCCAGCGCCCTGGGCTCGACCCAGAAAATCCCCCTTAATCGCGGGGACAACTGGCTGCTCTCCCTGCCACTGTTTCACATCGGTGGCCTGGCCATAGTCAATCGCTGCGCCTTGGCCGGCGCGGCCCTGACCCTGCCAGCCCTTGGTCTGTCGTTGGCAAAGCAGCTCAACGCCATTCCCCTGACTCACCTCTCTCTGGTGGCCACTCAGCTGGTGAGATTGCTTAACGACGCCCCCGAGAGTCTTAAGGGCCTCAAGGCACTGCTGCTCGGTGGCGGCGCCATAGATGAGCAGCTGATTAAACGCCTGACGCCGCTGGGCATTCCCGCCTTTACCAGTTACGGCATGACAGAGATGAGCTCGCAGATCACCACTGCAAGAGCCAATGTCCAGGGCAGTTGCGGGTTTGCCTTGCCCGGACGCGAGCTGAAAATTGTCGATGAGGTGATCTTTGTGCGCGGCGAGACACTGCTTCTCGGTTATCTGGCCGATAAGCCGCCCCATGAGATAAGCAGACCGCTGGATGACGATGGCTGGTTCTGCACCCAAGATCGCGGCAGGTTAACGCCTGAAGGCGAGCTGCTCATTCTGGGACGCACGGACAACATGTTTATCTGCGGTGGTGAGAACATCCAACCCGAGGAGATAGAGGCGCTGCTAAGAAGCTATCCCGGCATCGAAGAGGCATTGGTGTTTGGCGTAGCCGATGAGGAGTTTGGCCTGCTGCCGGCGGCCATCATCAAGGGGAAAGTCGCGTCGCCTGAAATGCTCGAAGCGTTCCTCTGCCAGTATATCGCCCGCTTTAAACGCCCAAGGCGCTATTTCCCCTGGCCCGAGGTTGAACAGACGGGGCTCAAGTTGCCCCGCAAGCTCGTGATACAGGCGGTGGCAGAGCACCATGGATTAGTTACAAAAAAACCTGCTTGATAGCAGGTTTTTTCATTCTTTGTTATTCACCTTAGGGCGTTACATTTCCATGCGGCCCTTGAGCTTGTTCATGGCGTTCTTCTCAAGCTGCCTGATACGCTCGGCAGAAACTTGATAAGTGGCCGCCAGCTCTTGCAGCGTGGTCTTCTCTTCGTCTAACCAACGCGCCTGTAGAATATGCTGGCTACGCTCATCAAGAGTCTTGATGGCCGCCAGAAGACGGGTTTGGTTATCAGCTTCGAAGTTGTCATTCTCGACCTGAGAGGCGATATCAGACGAATGATCCTCAAGGTAATGCACTGGGGCATAGTCCTGATCGTCATCGTTGTCGCTGGCCAGATCGAAGGCTGGATCCTGCGCCGCCATGCGTGATTCCATCTCGGTCACGTCGCTCTTCGAGACGCCCAGGTTTTCGGCAACCATGGTCACTTCTTCATCACTGAACCAGCCAAGACGTTTCTTAGCCTTACGCAGATTGAAGAACAGCTTACGCTGCGCCTTGGTGGTCGCGACCTTAACGATACGCCAGTTTTTCAGCACGTATTCGTGGATCTCGGCTTTAATCCAATGCACGGCAAACGAGACAAGACGTACACCCACATCGGGATCAAAGCGTTTTACCGCCTTCATCAGACCAATGTTACCTTCCTGGATCAGATCCGCCTGTGGCAGACCATAACCCGCGTAACCTTTGGCGACATGAATAACGAAACGAAGATGAGACATAATCAACTGCTTCGCAGCCTGAATGTCACCGGTCTCCTGCAGACGTTTCGCCAGCTCATACTCCTCATTCGCCTCCAACATAGGAATGTTGTGCGCAGAATGGATATAAGCCTCTAAGCTACTGCTGCTTTGAGGTACCATTAGTGCCATTGATTGCGTTTGATTTGTCATTAACGCTCCTAACTTCTTATCTAGCTTAAATTTAACGCTTTGTGTGCTCAGCACCGCCTGAAAGCGGCATTCCGTGGGAGTATAAAGAAAGGGGATTACGCCCAGGGACAAGCTGATGAACTATTAACTATCTGACAGTCTATGTCAACACTCGAAGCTGAACAGGGTTTAATTTCACCCGATTCTATAGACATTGCAAGTGAAAATTAGTTCATAAATTCCCGGGAGTCCAACGTCCAGGCCAGCCTATTTCTGCGGCGATAGATGCCAGGCTGACCCCGTGTGGCACAGCTCCTAGGAAGGCTCGATCGCCCTCAGGTGTTGACGCACCGACAGGTAGGAACCTAACCAGCCGAGGAAGGAGGCCAAGAGTATCAACTCGCCCAGCTCGATCAGGGTCAGCGACTGCATCTCCAGCGTGCTGCCATAGAGGCCAAGCAGGCTCGCCAGGGCGCCGTCCAGATACCAGACCAACAGATTGATGATCACCCAGGCCAGTACGCCGCCGATCACCCCAAACCAGATCCCGGTATAGAGGAAGGGACGTTGAATAAAGGCCTCTGTGGCGCCCACCAGCTTCATCACCTCTATCTCGGTGCGGCGATTCATGATGGCCAGACGTATGGTGTTACCTATCACCAGCACCACGGCCAACACCAGCAGGGCGGCGATGGCCATCACCGTGCGCTCCAGCAGCCTCACCACGGCCTGCAGACGCTCCAGCCACTCGATATCCAGGCGACCAAAGCTTACCTCAGGTTCGAGCTCCAGCTTCTTTAGCAGCTCGCGGGCGCCATTAGGGCTGGCGTGCTTGATGCTCGGGGTTACCGTGATCACCGCAGGTAACGGATTCTCATCCAGATAAGCCAAGGCCTCGCCGAAGCCCGACAGGCGCTGAAACTCCTCCAGGGCCTTGTCGCGGTCGATATAGCTAACGGCGCTCACCTCAGGGTAGGCACTGATACGGCTGATGAGGCTCTGTATGCTGCGCTCGCTGCGCCCCTCGTCGATAAACAAGGAGATCTCGGCGGCGCTGTTCCAGGACTGAGTAATGGTCTCGGCATTCTTCACCAACACCTGCAGGGCCGCTGGCAGGCTAAGGCTTACCCCCAGTACGGCCATGGTCATCAGCGAGGAGACGGGATTGCGCCACAACTCCCCCATGCTGCCCATGGCATGTTGAATGTGACGGATGAAAAACATCACGATACGACCGCTGATAGGCAGCTTACTGCGCACCAATTGAGGTTGCTGACTCATCTGACTCTCCTCAATTATTGGCCGAAGGCGCTGGCAGTTGTGTGAGTGCTCGCCAGCTCGTCACCGCCCAGGATACGCCCCTGCTTCAGGGTCAGGGTGCGATAACGCATTCTGGCGATCAGGCCCAGATCGTGAGTGGCAATCAGCACTGTCGTGCCGGCATCGTTAAAGGTTTCAAACAGGCGCAGGATATCCATGGACAACTTAGGGTCCAGGTTACCCGTGGGTTCATCGGCCAGCAGCAGAGGCGGCTTGTTGACGATGGCGCGGGCGATCCCCACGCGCTGCTGCTCACCGCCGGATAACATGATGGGATAGTGACGCTCCTTGCCATACAGACCCACCATATCCAGGGCTGCCAGCACCCGCTTCTTGATCTCATGCAGGGCGAAGCCCTCGATCACCAGAGGCAAGGCTATATTGTCAAAGACGCTGCGGTCCATCAACAGATGATGGTTTTGGAAGATCATGCCGATATCACGGCGCAGGAAGGGGACATCCTTGGGTCTGATGTTGGCGATGTCGTGGCCATTGATGGCGACACGACCGGCATTGGCCCGTTCGATCACTGTGATCAACTTAAGCAGGGTACTCTTGCCCGCCCCGGAGTGGCCGGTTAAAAACGCCATCTCACCGCGTTTCAGATGAAAACTCACATCGGTGAGGGCCTTCTGACCACCGGGATAAACCTTGCTAACCTGCTCAAATCGAATCATAAGTACCCAATCTTAGATGCTGCAATAGTGTTTTGATGGACCAGCCGAATTCGACTGGCCCTGGCTTTACGCCTGGCCGTTTGCTACTTGGCCTCATCCTCATGGCTGAACAGGGCATCGATAAAGTCTTTCGCATCGAAAGTTCTTAGATCATCGATCTGCTCACCGACACCTATGTGTCTAATTGGTATGCCAAATTTATCTGCAATGGCGAAGATCACACCGCCCTTGGCCGTGCCATCGAGCTTGCTCATGGTGATACCCGTGACGCCAACGGCTTCTTTGAACAGCTGCGCCTGGCTAATGGCATTCTGACCCGTACTCGCATCCAGGGTCAACATCACCTCGTGCGGGGCGCTCTCATCTTGTTTCTTCATCACACGCACCACTTTCTTCAGCTCATCCATCAGATGGGCCTTGTTCTGCAGGCGTCCCGCCGTATCGGCGATCAAGATGTCTATCTTACGGGCACGCGCCGCCTGCAGCGCATCAAACAGAACCGAGGCACTGTCTGCACCTGTGTGCTGAGCGATCACAGGAATATCGTTGCGTTGACCCCAGACCTGCAGCTGCTCGACGGCAGCGGCGCGGAAGGTATCACCCGCCGCCAACATCACCGACTTGCCCTGCTGTTGATACTGTTTGGCCAGCTTACCGATAGTGGTGGTCTTACCCACACCGTTAACGCCGACCATAAGAATAACGAAAGGTCCTTCGCTGTTTTCCGGCACCAGAGGAATGCTCACCGGCTCCAGGGTCTTCTGCATCTCTTCACGCATCAGCTCATAGAGGGCCTCGCCATCTTTCAGCTGCTTACGGCTTGCCTGCTCGGTCAGGCTGGCGATCAGGCGACTGGTGGTTTCTACCCCCACATCGGCGATCAACAGCTGCTCTTCCAGCTCTTCGAACAGCTCATCATCAATCTTCTTGCCCTTGAACAGGCCGATGAAGCCACTACCGATATTCTCGCTGGTGCGCTTCAGTCCGCGTTTTAGGCGAGCAAAGAAACCCTCTTTGGTCGGCTTCTGCTGCGGCTCGGGCTGTTGTTCAACCTGATCCTCTTGCCCTGCCTGTTCTGCTTGCTCGGCGACTAGACGCTCCTGCTCTGCCTGTTCGGCAGCCAGACGTTCTTGCTCAGCTTGTTCGGCTGCTAGGAGCTCACTCTCTGCTTCGAGACGGGCCTGCTCGGCAGCTTGACGAGCATTCTCCGCTTCGACGCGGGCCTGTTCGGCGGCCAGGCGTTCTTGCTCTGCCTCCTCTGCTGCCAGACGGGCATTCTCAGCCTCGATGCGAGCCTGCTCCTCGGCGATGCGCTGCTGCTCTGCTTTCTCAGCGGCTAGACGCTCCTGATCAACCTGTTCGGCAGCTAGACGCTCATTCTCTGCTTTTTCGGCAGCCAAACGGGCATTCTCCGCTTCGATGCGAGCCTGCTCCTCGGCAAGGCGTTCCTGCTCAGCCTGCTCGGCAGCTAGACGTTCTTGCTCAGCCTTTTCCGCTGCCAGACGGGCATTCTCTGCCTCGACGCGGGCCTGCTCCTCGGCGATGCGCTCCCGCTCAGCTTGTTCGGCAGCCAAGCGTGCATTATCTTCTTCGACGCTAGCCTGTTCGGCTTCTGCCTGGGTCGAAACTTCTACTTCTGGTGCCGCCGCTTCCTGCTTAGATTTATCTTTACGGAACCAAGAAAAAAAACCTTTTTTTGCCATGTGTAATACCAGTACTCAACTAACTGATTCAAAATTCGCTATAAAGTCGTTTTGCGCCCGTTATTATAACCAGATAGCTAGGCTATTGACGCAGAAAAACACGGCATTTTTTTCGCTAATGCCCCGGGCTTTACACCTTTTTATTATGCTTTACGTTAAAATAGCGACCTCAATTTAGCGCAACAGTCTACCACTTAATCTGGTCAGGCCAAATTCCGCTAAATGAATCCACAAAATACAGGTAGAAAATGGCAAGAAATCGACCCGCAAGCGGACAGGTGAGGATCATCGCCGGACAATGGCGTTCCAGAAAACTCCCGATCCAAGATCTCGAGGGGCTAAGGCCCACCACAGACAGAGTCAGGGAAACCCTGTTTAACTGGATCGCGGGGGATCTTCCCGGTGCCCGCGTGCTCGACTGCTTCGGAGGCAGCGGCGCCCTCTGCTTCGAGGCGCTCTCTCGCTACGCCAAGTACGCCAAGGTATTCGAGCTACAGGCCGGCGCGGCCAAACAGCTCAAGCAGAACCTTGCCACCCTCAAATGCGACTGCGCCGAGGTGGTACAGGGCGACACCTTAGTGCAGCTCAAGACGCCGCCCGCCGAGGGCTTCGATGTAGTCTTCATCGATCCCCCCTTTCGTAAGGGGTTGGCCCAGGCCTGTATCGACGGCCTGAATGAGCAGGCATGGCTCAATGAGGATGCGCTCGTCTATGTGGAGACAGAGCTTGAGCATCCGCCGCTAAACTTGCCTGGCTACTGGCTTCCTCTCAAGGAGAAACAGGCCGGTCAGGTGACCTATCGTCTCTATCGAGTCGAACGCCCGGAGGCTGAATAATGAAAATGGTCATTCTCATCGGCAAGGGGATCACCCTATTTGCCTGGGCCGTGATGCTCTACAACCTGTTTGTCCCTGCCGAAGGCAACATAGGCATGCTGCTGACGCTGCTACTTGGGATCACCCTGGTGATGCACGGCCTGCAGACACTGATCTTCCGCACCCTGTTTAAGCCACTGATGACCATAGGTTACGGCGATTACCTGAGTGTCATGCTGTTTGGCGTCTTCAGCCTGCTGGAATATCGTCAGCGCGTGATGCAGCAAGGCATGACCGACAATCAGGCCTAAACGCTAGTCTTTTGCTAAAGATAAGCAGGCATTAAAAAAGCCCCGTAGAGGGGCTTTTTTGTATCTTAATCTCAACCACTAGAGGCCGGGGAGCCGTCCCTGATAATTGATCGGGTAGTAGCCCTGGCTGTCTCGTTTACCGAGGAAGCTTAGCGCCTGCTTGAGATCGTCGGGCTGGGCCTCTGTCTCTTTGATCTTAGCGGTGACCTGCACCAGCTTGTCGGCCTTAAGCAGCGCATGGCCACTGAGGCCTAAGGCATTCATGCTGTCATCCGTCTGCACCTTGATGTTGCCATCGACACAGCTCAGCGCCACGGCGACATCACCCAGTGGATACTTACCGAATTGATTATTTACCTGCAGCTGCTGGGCAAAGAGTTTACCCGTAAGCTGCTGACACCAGGGCACACCCTGCTCCAGGTCTTGCAGCATCAGGCTGAAGTTGCCCCCCACCTGGGTACGAAACGGCAGACGCGCGTTACCCACCAGGAACTCGCTCGGCGCGTCGAAACGCACGCCGCTGGCATCGATACCAGACATAGACAGGCTCACGAAACCCTTACCGTTTACGGCGGTAGCGCGGCTGCCCACCACGAAGTCTATGTTAGCCCTGCCCGTCAGCAGGCCCCAAGGGCTCAGCTGCCAACTCACCTGCTCCAGGCGGCGCTTCTGCAGCATTAAGCTATCAATCTCACCGGACCAGATGGTGCCAGAGATCCCTGAGGCGCTTACCTGTTTAGGCAGGGGCGCCAACTTAACCGCCAGACTCGCCGGAAACAGGGCGATCAGAAACACCAGATAGACGAAAACGCCGATAACAATTTTTTTCACTAGACTCACAAAAAACCCTTACTACTTTGTTACTGCGAGAACTGGATGCGACGCACCTTAACGAAGCCTTCGGTCTCACCATCGGCCAGATCGATATTCTCCAGAGAGAGACCCTTCTGTTGCACCAGATCGCTCAGGTAATCCAAGAGCGAATCGAAGGGCACCTCATCCATCCACACCTGGATCTTGTTACCCTGGGGCTGCATGCGGGTGATCTCCAGACCATAGCTTTTAGCGCTTTGGGTCACCACGGCACTGAGGCTACCGGAGAAGCCCTTCTTACCACCAGACTGCTTGAGGCCGGCTATCTTGTTGGCCGTCTGCTTCACATAGTTGAGCGTGCTCTCCTGAGCCGTCAGGTTGCGCTGGGCATCCTCTTCGGCCTGGCTGATCGGCGTCCAGATCCCCCAGTAGAAGATGCCGAGCACCAACACTATGGCACAAGCCGCCACGAGCTGCTGCTCGCGCAACACTAAGCCATTCCACCACGTCTTAATGTTGTCCATCTTACTTGCTCCTCAGGGTTAAGGTACTGGTCACTTCATCTTCGCCGCTGTTCATGGCGCCAGAATCCACCTGGAAGTGAGGCGAGATCAGCTCCTTAAACTGTTCGATCTGGGCGTAGCTCTTGGCGGTGATCTGCATACGCAGCTCGTTACGGCCGCCGTCGAAACGCAGACTGGTCGGCTTGAGCTCAGGCACCTTATCGAAACCAACGGCAAGATCGTCGAGCATGGTGAAGAAGGCCATGCCGCCGCCAGCGCCTTGCAAGGTGCGTAGCTGACTCTCCATCTGCGAGCGCACGTTCACCATGCGCGAGCTACCCATCACCTGTTTGAAAATCTCGCCCGTCTGCTGCTGCAGGCCTTCACGCTCGACGTTCAGCTGATGAATATTGAGTCCCTTGTTGACCAGGGCCAACACCAGGGCCACCAGGATGACGATGGCGGCGTTACGCCATAGCAGCAGATGCTTGCTGTATTCGCGCTTAGGGGTATAGATACCGCTGAGCAGGTTTAGTGGCGCATTGAGGATCCCCTTGGCCAACACCAACATGGGCAGATCCAGCGGCTGAGGCTTGACCTCGACCCCTTGAATATCCAGATCGCTGTAGCTGGCCAAAGTGATTGGCGTCTCTTCCTGGGCCTCGGCGAGTCTTGGCAGAGCGGCCTGGAACCAGCTGGCATCCAGGCTGACGCCGCTACCCGTGCTGGTACGCAGCAGGTAATCCGGGCCAAATTTCATTGCCGCCCACTGGCATTCCTGTAGCGGCAGCGCCAGACAGTCGGGCACCAGTTGACGCGCCTTGATACCGGCTTCGCTTAACCAGGAGAGCCAAGTCTGCATCTGCTCGTGGGCCACCACGGCAACACTCAGAGACTCGCCATTGCGGGGGCCGGGGACAAAATGCAGTTCATCGACATTCTCGGCCAGAGTCTCTTCAAGCATGAAAGGCAGGGCCTTAAGCGCCTGACGCTGGCCCTTCTCCGGTAGCTGCACCGAGGTGAGGGTAATGGCTGAGGCGGGCACCAGAATATCCACCGGACGGTTGCCGGCACGCTCGGTCAGGGTCGACAGCCCCTGGGCGTCGCTCAGCTCTCCCGAGGCGATGATCTCCTGCTCTTGCTCCGACCATACCAGCCAAGAGCAGCTCTGCTCCGCGCTTCTTCCTAATCGGATAAATAATCTTTCACTCAATGTCTTTCTCCACAAGTCTCATTAAGTTGCTCTCGATGAGCTTGTCCTTTTATTAGCCTAGACGAGCGCTGCTCACCTAAGTGATTATTTTTGGCCGCCATATTGACGGGTCAAGACGTCCAGCTGGTTGTTACCGCCCACACGTAATACACTTTGCATCCTAAAGGTGGCGCTATCAACCTTAGCGCCCGCCTCCAGCAGAAAATACTGACTCTTAAGGCTAAAGCTCGATTCCAGATTTTTGTCCTGGCGCAGCCCTGAGATAGAACCATTAGACCAGAAGTCATCCAGGCTGTCATAGCCGTCACCCGGGCGCTGATTGATGATGCTTTCGGCCTCGCCCACGCTGATCTTATTATCAAACATGCCCGCCAGCAGCGCCGCCTGCTCCACCTCTATGGTGTTGACGTTCAGCACCTGGCGGTCATAGCCGGGGATGACGCAGATATAAGGCGCCAACTTGAGGTAGACCTCCTGGCTGAAGCCGATCACCGCCCGCAGCTCGCTGCGATGGCTCATCAGGGTGTTAGCCGCCCGGTAAGGCACGGTGCGCGACTCATAGTCGGCATCTTCGGCGCCGAACGGGCTGGCGACCGTATCCTCATCGATATAATCTTTCAGCGTATGGGTCAGGCGCTCGGCGGAGAAGTCATCCATCCCCAGCGCCACCAACAGCCCCTTAAATTGTACCGCTGCCAGCGGCAGCTTGGGCTGGCCGTTTTCCACCTCTGTGGTCTCGATCGCCAGGGCGTTTAGGTTAAAACAGGCCTGCAGATCGCTGATACGACCGCCTATCTCACCTTGCTCGGCGGGAAACACCACATCGGCCTGGGCCCAATATTGCTGACGATGCACCTTGCCCTCATCGGCATCGTCCAAATCTTGTTTCAACACCTTCTTGGCCAACTCTTCGGCCGAGATCGCATACCAATAGGCCTGATCGTACTGCGCCAGGTTGATGGTGCGGCGCACAGAGATCTGGTTACGGCTGTTGATGTTGGTGGCTATGATGGCGATCATGGCCACGATCAACAAGACGACGATCAGCGCGACCCCACGCTGCTTTCCTGGCAAGCTATTCATCGTCATCTTCCTTGCCACCGGAACCGCCATCTTTACCTCCGTCGCTGTTGCCGCCGGAGTTGTTGCCACCGTTATTACCGTTATTGCTGCCGTTGTTATTGCCGTTATTGTTGCCGTTGTTATTACCGTTATTGTTGCCCGAGCCATTTTCACTCAGCATAGCGCCCAAAGGTAACAGGAACTTGCGCTGTACCTTACCCAGGCCTTCCACCTCAATTTCCATAGCGATCGCCTTGGGCAGGCTAGTGGCATCAAACTTACGCTGCCATTTGTCCTCGACATAGAAGGAATACTCCACCGACAGGACGTTTTTAATCACCACAGTCTTAATCGGCTCGGCGCCAAACTCCGGCTCGGGATAGGGAAAATACCAACGCTCCAGGTTGTTTTCCTGTACCACATAGGCCACCGACTGCAGGCTGCCTCTGGGCAAGAGCCCGTCAGGATTCAACCAGCCGATACGGTAGAAGACGATGGCCTCAGACTCTGAATCGAACAGATCTTTGCCGGTCTGAATCACGGTCGAGCCACGCCCGCCTTCTAACAGACGCGGAGTACGGGCCACCATCTGGCCAAAATCCCGCTCCAGGGCACCGAAGCCCTGTTGCAACGACTTGAGTCGCTGGGCAAACTCGGCGGTGACCTCATCGTTTTTCATTACTGTGCTGAGCACGGCATTCGCCGCCAGCCCCAGCATGGCAAAGATGGCGATGGCGATCAGCATCTCCAGCAGGGTAAAGCCCTGTGCCCGCTTAGTCTTGCTTAAGCACATAACTGCTCACTTGGGCGATGATACGTTTATAGCGCTCATCGTCACTGACACTGATGCGTATCATTCGAAAATTATCATCTGTGGTTTTCACCACCTCTTTGCGCCAATACCACTCTTTTCCCGCCAGTTCGACGCTGCCGTCTTTACGGCCGAGATCCGGGAATTTCTTCTCCAGCCGGGCATCCACCATCTGGTTGCTCGCCACCCACTGAGCCAGGGTGCGCTCCTCGAGGATCGGCATGTTGGCCATCTGCTCACCCAGACTCTTGGTGATGGAGACGGCGGCGATGGCAAATACCATGAGGGCCACGATCACCTCGAGCAGGGTCATGCCGGCGCTGCGGCGTCTGCCCTTGAGATTCAAGCTAAGCCTGCGCTTACTCATCGAATCCATCCTTTCTGCCCAGGGTCAGGCGGCCTAAGGCATCGCCAACCACCAGGGCCTCGATCTCCTGGCCACGCTCATCTTTACCGACGAAGGTCAGCTCGAAGACGCTCATCTCGCCGCTGGGAAACAGCAGCACCTGAGGTTCGGGAAATTTTTTCTTCTCATCTTCGCTACGCTCGATGAGCGGCTCATCGAACCAGGATTCATCATCTTCTTCATCTTCCTGGGTCAGAGGCAGACCGTCGAGCACCAGATGCATCTCGACACCGGGATCCATCTCTTTGGCCGCCAGCAGACGATCTTGCTGCAGTGGCTTCCATTTGCCCTCATCGTAGACGACAAACTCGTAGCGCTGCTTATCGATAACTATGCCGATAAAGTGGCCGCTAAGTATGGTCTCATCCAACACCAGCTCGGTAGCCGCCATAAACTGGCGCGCCGTACGCTCCAGCGCCTTGTGTTGGTCGGAGCCGCTCGTGGTATAAGTCACCGCGGCGGCAGCCAATCCCATCAGCAAGACGACCAGCAGGACCTCTAGCAGGGTGAAACCGAATTGGCGGACGCCACGCATAAACAGACTCGTCTTAAGGCTTATTGGAAATCTTGCAGATTCCAGTTACCGATATCGTCTTCGGTACCCGGCTGACCGTCAGGACCGGCACTGAAGATATCGATCTTACCCTGCTCGCCTGGGCTCAGTAGCAGGTAATCGTTACGCCATGGGTCCTGTGGCAGACGCTTCACATAGCCGTCGGCGCGGTAGTTACGGGGCTCGGGTGAGATAGTCGGCTTCTGTACTAGGGCTTCGAGGCCCTGCTCTGTTGTCGGATAGACGCTGTTGTCCAGACGATACATGTCCAAGGCATTTTCCAGTGCAACAATGTCAGATACCGCCTTTTGGATGTCGGCTTTATCTTTGTTGCCCATAAGGTTAGGCACAACCATAGAAGCAAGGATCCCTAAGATAACGATAACCACCATAACTTCCAGTAGGGTAAAACCTTTTTGCTTGTTTCTTGCTTGCATTAATACTTCCTCTATAAAAAATGCCCTAACATCTGCGGCTAGGACGGCAGTTGGTGATAAACGCTTGGGCGTTAACCACTAATCATGTTGTTGAGTTCTAAGATCGGCTGCAGAATCGCCAGGACGATAAACAGCACCACGGCCGCCATGCTGACCACCAGCATGGGCTCGAACACCCCAAGGGCGATGTTGACGTTAGACTCAAATTCTCTGTCTTGGTTGTCGGCGGCGCGCTCAAGCATCTGCTCCAGCTGACCACTCTTTTCACCCGAGGTGATCATATAGAGCATCATTGGGGGAAAAAGTTTAGTATTGGCGAGCGCCGCGCCTAAGCTAGTACCTTCACGTACCCTGGCGGTGGCCTCCTCGACCGCCGCCCGTACCCGGACATTCATCAAGACCTCACTGGCGATACGCATGGCATCGAGCAGAGGAACCGAACTGGCAGTAAGGATACTCAGGGTGCGCGCAAAACGCGCCGTATTCAAGCCCTTACTCACCCGGCCGACAACCGGCATCTTTAATATTGCGCTATCGTATTTCATCCGGTTGGCCGCGCTGCGCAGCAGCTGCTTGGCGCCCACCACCAGGGCGATGATGACGCCTATGACGATCAGGCCATAGTCGCGAACAAAATCCGATGAGGCGATCAAAAACTGTGTTGTCCAGGGCAGTTTCTGGCCCATATGTTCGAACTGCCCCACCACCTGAGGCACCACGGCGGCCAGCAGGATGGCGATCACGCTGATGGCGACCAGGGTCAAAACGATAGGATAGATCATCGCCTGGGTCATCTTGCCCTTGAGCTGCTGACGACGCTCGGTATAGTCGGCGAGGCGGTTAAGCACCACCTCGAGATGACCCGATTTCTCGCCCGAGGCAACCATGGCCCGGTAGAGATCGTCGAAGATATGGGGGAATTCGGCCATGGAGTCGGCCAGACTGTAACCCTCGACCACGCGAGAGCGCACCGCCATCACCATGCTGGCGAGACGATCCTTTTCACACTGCTGCCCCACGGCCTTGAGGGCCTCTTCCACCGGCAGGCCGGCGGCCACCAGGGTGGCGATCTGACGGGTGATCAGCGCCAGCTCGGCGACCGAGATGCCACGCTTGAAGCTGAAACCGCCGCTCTTTGCCTTGGCTTCCTTCTCGACCACTGGGGTGATCTCCAGCGGCATCAGACGCAGCTCGCGCAGTTGCCCCCTGGCATGACGAGCCGTGTCGGCCTCGACAACCCCTTTCTGCTGTTTGCCCTGGGCGTTTAACGCCTTGTACTCAAATGCTGGCATGGCTACTCCTCGCGAGTGACGCGCAGCACTTCTTCCAGCGTAGTCACCCCGGCGAGGACTTTGATCATGCCGTCATGGCGAATGCTAGGTACCGTCTTACGAATATGCTTCTCGATGGCCAGCTCGCCGCGACCCGTGTGGATCAACTCGCGTACATAGTCGTCCACCAGCAGCAGCTCGTGGATACCGGTACGGCCACGGTAGCCATTGTGGCCACAGGCCGAACAGCCAGTTGCCCGGTAGATGGTGCGTGGATCGTCTTCGCTGATCCCGAGCAGCTCGCGCTCACGCAGGTCCGGCGTGTGCTCTGTCTTACAACTAGGGCACAGAGTACGGATCAGACGCTGCGCCAGCACCCCGAGCAGACTCGAGGAAACCAGGAAGGGCTCGACGCCCATGTCCTGCAGACGCGTGATAGCGCCCGAGGCGGTATTGGTGTGCAGGGTGGAGATAACCAGGTGGCCCGTTAGCGACGCCTGCACCGCGATCTGCGCGGTTTCCAGGTCACGGATCTCACCTATCATCACCACATCCGGGTCTTGACGCAGTATGGCCCTCAGACCACGGGCGAAGGTCATGTCGACCTTGGTATTGACCTGAGTCTGGCCTATGCCAGGCAGTTCATATTCAATCGGGTCTTCGACGGTCAGAATGTTGGTGTCGATGGCATTGATCTCGGTCAGACCCGCATACAGGGTGGTACTCTTACCCGAACCCGTAGGACCTGTAACCAGGATGATGCCATGGGGCTTACGGATCAGTTCGTCGAACTGATGACGTATCTCATCTGTCATCCCCAGCTGTTTCAGATCCAGGTTGCCGGCATTCTTATCCAGCAGACGCAGCACCACGCGCTCGCCGTGGCTGGAAGGCATGGTCGAGACACGCACGTCCACCGCTCGACCTGCGATACGCAGCGAGATGCGGCCATCTTGCGGCACCCGCTTCTCGGCGATATCCAGACGCGCCATTACCTTGATACGCGAAACCAATAGCGAGGAGAGCTTACGATTGGGCTTGAGCACCTCTTTGAGCACGCCGTCGACGCGGAAACGCACCACCAGCTGCTTCTCGTAGGTCTCGATATGGATATCCGAGGCTTCCTCTTTGATCGCCTCGGACAGGAGCGCGTTGATCAGCTTGATGATAGGTGCATCGTCGTCACCCTCAAGCAGATCCTCTGTCTGTGGCAGCTCCTCGGCCAGGGTAAACAGATCCATCTCGTTGCCGATATCTTCCATCAGCTGCTGCGCCTCGGAAGAGTTGGCCTGATAGACCTGAGTCAGCTTGGCCTCGAACACAGAGGGCTCCAGCTGCGCCAGTGCCAGCTCTTTTCCTGTGTAACGGCGCACCTCCAACATAGCGTCGATAGGCGTGTTGACTGTGTGGTACAGGGTTAATCCGGCTTCGTCGTCCTTCTCCAGCACCAACTCGAATCTGTGGGCGAAGGCGAAGGGCAGACGATCCCGGCTGCTTGAGTGAAATACCTCATCGGATTCGGCCTCCGAGGCTAGCCCGAGTTCACTCGTTACCTGGGCCAGTTCCTCGTTTTGCGCGGCTTGGATATCACTCATCTTGCTTATCTTGCTGCTTGTTTTCGTTAATCTGTTTCAGCGCTGGATCGGTTTCACGCATCTTGGTATCTAACCCCTTGCGATCCTTATAACGCTGCAGTACTTCGTTAACTTCGGGCGGTAGGTACTCTGCCTGATTCCACTCTTCCAGGATAGGCACGCTGGTATTTGGCATCAGGTTCACGCCACGTTCCTGCTGCTCGAGCTGCAGGGCACGGAAGTAGTTGTACTTACGACCGGCAATGCCTTCCATGGTCACGCCATCGCGTATGATGGTCGGCTTGATGAAGACCATGAGGTTTTTCTTCTTCTTACCGCTAGAAGAGGACTTAAACAGGTGACCTAAAATAGGGATGTCACCGAGGAAAGGCACCTTCTGCACGCTCTCCTGCACCTCTTCGTTGATCAGACCACCCAGCACCACGATCTGGCCTGAATCGGCCATCACGGTAGTGGTCAGACGACGAGTGGCAAAGGTCACGTCGACCCCAGTCTTACCATTGATGCCTGAGACTTCCTGCTCGATGGTGAGCTTAACCGTAGTGCCTTCGTTGATCTGTGGCACAACCTTTAACTTCACGCCCACTTCCTTACGCTCAACCGTCTGGAAGGGGTTGCTGTTACCATTGCTGGAGTTTTGGCTACCTGTCAGCACAGGCACCTCATCACCCACGATGAAGGAGGCTTCCTGGTTATCCAGAGTAGTGATAGAAGGGGTTGCCAGCACGTTCGACTTGGTATCGCTCGATACCGCCTGGATCAGGGCGCCGAAGTCACCCATGGCCACGCCCCAGGCCATACCGTTGACCTTGCCCAGCGCCTGGGCCAGCAGGGTGATGTCACCTTTGGTATCCGGATTCTTGGTACAGGTCTGATTGTCACCTGACCCCGAACATGTTTGCGATGCTTTCTGATCTTGTGCCTGCCAGATACCGGCACCGATCTCACCGATGGTGGGGCCTAGGTTATTAAACTGAGTACCGCCACCGGCCTCTGTGGCCCACTGCACGCCAAAGCCGACATCGTCACCCTCGGCGACCTCGACGATAATGGCTTCCACCAATACTTGCGCGCGGCGTATATCTAACTGGTTGATGACACTCTCAAGGGTGCGCATCTGATCTGGCTCGGCGCTGATCACCAGTGCATTGGTGTCTGGGTGAGCCATGATGTTAATTTCATTGCGGCGCTTGCTGCGACCGCCCTGGGCCTGACCGCCCTCCTGATCTTTGGCCAGCTTCTCGGCAAAGCCGGTCAGCACTTCCACTAAGTCTTCGGCCTTGGCATAACGCAGGTAACGCACCTTGGTATTGCCCGTGGTCGCCTGCTCGGCATCCAATTTCTTAATCAGGGCCACTACGCGCTGACGGCTCTTCTCGTCACCGCTGACGATCACGGCGTTGGTACGTTCGTCGGCAACCACCTTAGGCGCCTGACCCGGTAGCTGTGATTGGTTGGCGCTGGCGCGATACAGGGTGTCGATAATGCGCACCATCTCGCCGGCAGAGGCATATTCCAGCGGCACGACCTGTACCTCGGTATCGCCCTGCTTATCGACGCGGCGGACAATTTCCACCAGCTTATTCACCACGGCCGCACGGCCGGAGATCATCAATACGTTAGACGGGTCATAGTTGACCACGTTACCGCCACCAGCATTGTCGTTTAGCTGACGCAGCAAGGGGGCAAGCTGTTTCGCCTCTGTGTTATAGAGCGCGACGATGCGGGTCACCATCTCATCGCCAAGGCCTGGGGTGCTGTCGTCGGCGACGCGGATCGCCGAGGTCTTGGCGTCTTTGTCCTTGATCACCTTGATGATGTTGTTGTCCATCTCGACCACGGCGTAGCCATAGACCTGCAACACATTAAGGAAGAACTGATAATACTGCTCGTCGTTGAGCAGATCGTAACTGCGTACGTTGATCTTGCCGCGTACGGTAGGGTCGACGATGATAGTCCGGTTCAGGTTCTTACCAACTATGTTGATAAATTCCTGAATGTCAGTGCCCTTGAAATTAGCCGCGTATTGTTCCGACCACGCCACTTGTGGCGCTAACAGCGAGGCGCCCATCACGACGCTCGCGATAAGATTGCGGCGTATTTTCTTGTTGTTCATTAATGACTTCCCCTAACCCTTTTTATTGCGGCAAACTAAACATGATCTCAACCAGCTGACCCTCTCTTTCAACCATCAGAGAAATTTCGGTCAATTCTGGCAACTGCGCCATCACTTCCAATGCTTGGCTCATATCAGTCAGATCATAGCCGTTCATTGATTTTGCTAAATCGTTGGCCTTAAAGCCAGCCTGTTCAAATAATTGTCTGTCCTTGCCCGGATTCAGGCGATATCCCTGCAGCTCGCCGCCGACATTGACCGGTGAGATGGCAAGGTAATCGGTGATCTTGCTGGGGTCTTCCAGCAGGGCGTCGCGCGACTCTTCCAGCTCTTTAGAGACGGCGCTGTTGCTACGCTTGTCTATGGTGCGCACGTCGCGAGAGGAACGTGCCTCCTGCAACTGGCTATTGGCGGCGCCCTGGGTCTCATACTTGAGGCCGTCGAGCATCAGGGTCTCGTAGCGACCACTGTTGGAGATGATGATGCGATCGGCATACACCTCTTTAAGCGAGGCCGAGGTACCCTTGATCTTGTCGCCCAGGCTATAGGTGTTCTGACTGCCGCTGGATTCGATCACCGCCAGCCCATGCTGCTCTGCAGTCGAGGCCACCACGCCGGTCAACTGAATCGACAGCGAGGTCTTAGGGGCATCGGTGATCTTCTCTTCCACCACGGGCTTAGGCTTATCCGAATTAGGATCCGCCTTACCGAAGAGGGCTAATTCCTGCAGCGTAGAGACATTCACCTGAGACGATGACTGGCTGCTGGAGACAGGGGTCGCCTGCCATTTTTGTGGGGTTTCTGCGACGGGCACCAACTTCCATGTGATCTGCGCCAAAAGATAGATAGCGGTAATCAAACCGAGCCAGAATACGGCCGAACTCAGAGGCTTCTGCGGCACGGCAGAGGCCTTAGATATTACTTTGTCTAATAAATCCATATTATTGTGGACCCTCTTTGCAGGCCTCTAATCTGATTATGATAATTTCCTAGCTGTGGCTCATGCTAACCTACACAGCTAATCGCAACAAGCCCATAACAGTCTCTTTATTGGCCTATAGAGCCGATTTATGCTAACTTTACGCGCCTAAAAAGGGTGTGAGGTCTGTCGCTATCTCATCTGTTGGCTAACGACAAGTATGGACTATTTTTTCAGCCTGTGAGCTTGCACATCTTTATACACCTAAGGAGACCTGATCACCATGACCTCAGAGAAAGAGCTTGGCGTTCGGCTCGACAAGTGGCTGTGGGCCGCCCGCTTCTATAAGACGCGTGCAATCGCCAAAGAGATGATCAACGGCGGTAAGGTGCACTACAATGGCCAGCGCACTAAGTCGAGCAAGCTGGCCGAAGTCGACGCCGTGATTAGATTACGACAAGGATATGACGAAAAAGAGATCGTCATAAAAAAATTATCCGAGCAACGCCAGAAGGCGGTGGTCGCCCAAACCTTATATGAAGAGACGCCAGAAAGCATAGCTAAACGCGAGACCTATGCCGAGGCAAGACGCTTGAATGTGCTCAACAATCCCGCGCCGGATACCAAGCCAGACAAGAAACAGCGTCGCCAACTAATACGCTTTAAAGAAAGCTAACTGTGAGACACAAATGAGTAAAGATATCTTAAACCGTTACCTATTCGACAACGCCGATGTGCGCGGACAAATCGTACAGCTAGAGAAGAGCTATCAGGAGATCTTGTCGGCCCACACCTACCCTGAGGCCATTGCCCGTCTGCTGGGCGAGCTGATGGCGGCCACCTCTTTACTCACCGCCACACTGAAATTTGATGGCGACATCAGCGTACAGGTACAGGGCAACGGCCCGGTATCCCTGGCGGTGATCAATGGCAACAACCTGCAGCAGCTGCGTGGCGTCGCGCGCTGGGAAGGCGAAGTCGCCAAAGAGGCCAGTCTGCAACAACTGATGGGCCAGGGCCACATGGTGATCACCCTGACCCCGAACAACGGCGAGCGTTATCAAGGCGTAGTGGCGCTGGAGAAGGAAACTCTGGCCGAGTGCCTGGAGCAATACTTCCTGCAATCTGAGCAGCTGCCTACCGCCATCCGCTTGTTTGCCAACGGCAAGCAGGCCGCCGGCATGTTGCTACAGGTTCTACCGGGCGAGGACGAGCACAACGAAGAGTTCGAACATCTCGAGCAACTGACCAGCACCATCAAGGCCGAAGAGCTATTCGAGCTCGAGGCAACAGAAGTATTGCACCGTCTGTATCACCAGGAAGAGGTTCGCCTGTTCGATCCTATCGAAGTCACCTTCTCCTGTACCTGCTCTCGTGAGCGTAGCGGTCAGGCACTGAAGACGGTAGCCAAAGAGGAGCTAGATGCCATCCTAGCCGAACAGGGCAAGATCGAGATGGGCTGCGAATACTGCAACAGCAGCTACAGCTTCGATTCTATCGATATCGAGGCGCTATTCAAAAACGCCCCTAAGGCCGATACCCAGCAGTAAATCATCGGCTTAAATTCATGATTAATAGAGGATGCCTGTGCGCATCCTCTTTTTTTCACGATTTTCGCGATCTTCCTCACACATTCAATTCCGCTTAAGTTACAATCGGGCCTCTGCCTATCATGCAGATAAAACAAAAACAAGCTGGCATAGACCGGCCAACCCTACTCGAATGATGGAGACCTTACAGATGGCGGATGGATCTAAGCAAACTCATAAAAATCCCTCTACGGCACAACTAGTTGAGTTTGCACTCGCACGCGGCGAAGGAGAGCTAACGGCGAATGGTGCATTAGTGGCAAAAACCGGCGAGCGTACTGGGCGTTCACCGAACGACCGCTTTATCGTGAAAGAAGCGAGCAGCGAAAATGATATCGATTGGGGTTCGGTCAACAAGCCGTTCGCCATGGATGCCTTTAACGCCCTTTGGGATCGCGTCGCAACTTACCTGGCCGACAAAGAAACTTTCGTTTCTGAGCTGGAAGTGGGTGCCGACCCAGAGCACTACCAACCCATTGAAGTTAAAACTGAAACCGCCTGGCATCAGCTCTTTGCCCGTAACCTGTTTATCGTGCCTGAGCAGTTTAACGTCGCCAACAAGCCTGTATGGCAGATCATGAATGCACCGGGTTTCGAGTGCGATCCTGCTCGCGATGGCACCAACTCAGACGCCACCGTCATCATCAACTTTGCCGATCGCAAGGTACTACTGGCTGGCCTGAAGTACGCCGGCGAGATGAAGAAGTCTATGTTCTCTGTGCAGAATTTCCTGCTGCCTGCCAAAGGCGTACTGCCAATGCACTGCTCGGCCAACGTCGGCAGCGAAGGCGACACCACCCTATTCTTCGGCCTGTCTGGCACGGGCAAGACCACACTGTCAGCAGATCCTAAGCGTTTCCTTATCGGCGACGACGAGCATGGCTGGGCACCGGGCGGCGTATTCAATATCGAAGGCGGCTGCTACGCCAAGTGTATCGATCTGAGTCAGAAGAACGAGCCAGTTATCTGGGACGCGATCCGTTTCGGTACCGTACTGGAAAACGTCACTCTAGACGAGCAACGTATCCCTGACTACAGCAACACAGAGCTGACCGAGAACAGCCGCGCGGCCTACCCACTGGAGCACATCGCTCAGCGTAAGGAAGAGAACCGTGGCGCCGAGCCAAATGCCGTCGTCTTCCTGACCTGTGACGTGTCTGGCGTGCTGCCACCTGTGTCTAAGCTCAGCAAAGAGCAGGCGGCCTACCACTTCCTCTCTGGTTACACGGCAAAGGTGGGTTCGACCGAGATGGGCTCGACCTCTGCGATTCAGTCGACCTTCTCGACCTGTTTCGGCGCACCATTCTTCCCACGTCCTGCTGGCGTTTACGCCGAGTTGCTGATGAAGCGTATCGAGTCATTCGGTAGCCAGGTTTACCTGGTCAACACAGGCTGGACCGGTGGTCCACACGGCGTAGGTAAGCGATTCGATATCCCAACGACCCGCGCCATCGTCGATGCCATCGTCAGCGGCGAGCTGAAGGATGTGGAAACGGTTCACATCGACAAGCTGAACCTTGACGTACCAGTGGCTGTGTCTGGCGTGGATGCCAAGCTGCTTAACCCGGTCAACACCTGGGCCGATAAGGCAGAGTATGACAAGTATGCTCAGCAGCTGGCCGAAGAGTTTGCCGCGAACTTCACTAAGTACGACGTGTCTGACGCCATCAAACAGGCTGGCCCTAAGGCTTAAGCCCTGGGTCTGATGACAATATTTAAAATGGCCCTTCGGGGCCATTTTTTATTGCCTAACGCTCAGCAAGTCCCGCCTTCCAACCTACCCGATCGGGTAATGGTAATTTAATCAAAGCCATAGATAATGTCCTTTCAGCCGTATTGGACCTCGGCTAAGTTGTCGTTGTCGGGTCCTTTTCATTGTTAATATTTGTAAGGACACAAATATGCGTTTAACTCACCTTAGCTCTCTGCTGCTCGGTACCTGCCTACTCAGTGCCTGCGGCGGCTCCAATAATGATTCAGATACCCCAACCGACGGCGGCACGCCGCCTCCCACGAGTTTCGACCATAGTGTTGTCGGCACTGTGGTGTACCAGGGCGCAGTAGCCGGCGCCGAGGTCTGTGTGGATCTCAACCAAAATGCCAGCTGTGATAGCGATGAGCCAAGTGCCATTGCAGATGCCGAGGGTAAATACCAAATAGACTGGAGCAGCGATGTCGAGATGCCCGTCTATGATCTGATCGCCAACTGGCAACAGGCAGCAGAGGCCAGCAGCAAGCCAGCCCTGCTCAAAGCAGCTTTTCGCCCGGACTCTCTAAATGCCAATACCTCAAATACGGCAGCCGGATCCGCTAGTAGCCAGGCCGTGATCTCCATGGAGGGAGTCGGCAAGTTGGTTGCCCTGCAGGAACACGGCGGTGAGATCAACCCTATGACTCATCTGGAGTATCAGCGCGTCGCCCGCATGCGCGCCGCCGGTACCACCTCCCTTGATATCGCGACCCAGCGTACTCTGTTAGCCGCTCTATTGCTGACTATCTACGAGCGCGACGGAAATCCCTATAAACTGAGCACCGAGCAATCCCTCACTCCTGAATTTATCGACACCTACCGACTGCACCGTCACCTCGAAGCCCTGATCGGCGAGCAGCTCAGCGATGTACTGGCCGTGGATGACATCATGTCAACCATCCGAGACCAGCTAAAGACCCTGGTAGAAGAGAGTGGCATGAGCACCGAGGATTATTTAGCCAGCGACCCCATGGCGGTGCGCTTCCTGGTCAACAATGCGCTGATCGCCGAAGAGTATATCGAGGCCCCCATAGATGCGAAGATCATGTCGGACGCCGACTGGCAGGTGATCAACAGCCACTTCCTTGAGGACGACCAGCTGCATAGCAACTTCACCCTGGCCCCCGCCACACTACGGAGCCTCTTTACCCTCACCTATGGCACGCCCGATCTCACCTTCGTAGGTTCTATCGTCGAGGGCAAAGTCAATGGTCGGATATTCGATGATCGCGACGGAACTGATACACCTGAGGAATGTTGGAACAAAGAGCTAAAACATTGGGTTATCGAAGGCGACAAAGACTATCAGCCGCCCGAAATTAAGTACGAAAACAACACACTCCAGACTGTGTACAGTGGCACCTCGGTACCCATCACAATCGAATTCACTAAATACTCAGGCACTGGTGAGGAGTGGCAGGCCATTCTCAGCACCACGCCACCGGCACTCAAGCTGGCCGAACTCAACTGGCCAAGCCAGGTGTACCGCTACCGTGGAAAACAGGCAGATGACGTGATGTGCCGTGTACGGGGTGAGTTCGCCACCTGGCCCATGCCGAGCCATCAAGATCCAGAGCTCTTGACCACGGCGGATGTCGCTCGCCTCTTCTGGCCAGCCTTCTACCCAGACGATGTAGTGGTCGATGAAGAGAACAAAACCATCAAGCTCAACATCACAGGAGAGGTCACGACTTATCAATGGTCGCTGAGCACCAGCCCAAGCGATGAGCCTGTTCTGCGTCTGAAGCAGATAGACCTGCCAGCCGCCTATGCCGAATTTGTCTCTGTCGATAACTATCTGATCCAAGGCGATAAGCTCATCGAAGTCAGTATCTACGAGGCCACCGACTACAGCGGCAAGCTCGGCGATTACCTCAGCATCAGCTTCGACGGCAATGAAGACAACTTCAACCAACGCTTCTACAAACACCTGGAGACGATCGTCAAGGGGCAATAACCTTAAGAGTTAGGGCTTATTGGCAAAGCGAGAGCAAGCCAAGTCAGCTACATAAAAAGAGGATGGTGAATGCCATCCTCTTTCTTTTCCCCAACAGTCCAGCCAAGACACGCCGTTTTACCAAAAAAGCGGCTTAACTCTCCACAAAGCCCGCCGCTCGCACCCAATACTTAGGCCCGATACTTATACTCAGTGCTTATGTTAAGCACTTATGTTCAGCACTTGGGCTTTATCCTCAGGGCAAGCCTTAATTCACAGACTCTTCTCCTCGCCCGTGCTACGCTGCGCGCCTGCAAGACTATACTCATTTCAAAAGCATAACTGACGACAAGACGAGGCAAAGGTGAAAACCAAGACAAGTAGGCTATTAGGCAATATCGGGGTGCAGGTGGTGATCGCCATGATTATCGGCGCCGCCGTCGGTTTTATCATGGGTGAGCAGGCCAGCATGTTTGCACCGCTGGGCACCATATTCATCCACCTGATCAAGATGCTGGTTATCCCTTTGGTGCTGGTCTCCATCATCTCGGGCGCCGCCAGCCTGGGTGACAGCCCCTCTGCTGGAAAAATAGGCATAGGCACCTTCGGCTTCTTCATCATCACCTCGGGCGTAGCCGTCGCCTTGGCACTCCTGCTGGGATCGCTGTTCCAGCCCGGTAACGGAGTCGATTTCACCGCCCACAGCGCCAGTGGCCTGATGAAGGTGACCGAAGAGCATGGCGCCCTTCCCGGCGTGATGGATACCTTTATCGGTATGATCCCCACCAATGTGTTCGAGTCACTGACCGGCGGCAACATCCTGCAGATCTTGGTCTTTAGCATCTTCTTCGGCATCGCCCTCACCAAGGTGAAAGGAGAAGGCAGCAAGCCAATCCTGGCGGCCCTCAACACCATAGTCGATGCCTTCGTCTGGATGATCAACTGTGTCATGGTGATCGCGCCTATCGGCGTATTTGGCCTGATGGCAGATTCTGTGGGCACCTTCGGCTTCGACGCGCTAGAGGTGGTCTTTAAACTGTTCGCCGTGTTTGTCCTCGGCATCTTGCTGTTTGGCTTCCTCTTCTTCCCGCTGCTGGTGCAGTTGTTCTCCAACGTCAGCGCCAAGAAGTTCATCAGCGTCATGAAGAAGCCTCAGGTGATGGCACTTTCTACCGCCTCCTCAATGGCCACCCTGCCTGTGAACATGGAAACCTGTGAGGAGGAGCTGGGCGTCTCTAAACCCACCGCCTCCTTCGTGCTGCCCCTAGGCGCCACCATCAACATGAGCGGTAACGCCATCTACTACGGCCTGGTGGCCATCTTCTTTGCCCAGATGTACGGCATAGATCTCAGCCTGGGCGCCTACATGGCAATCATCTTCACCTCGACCCTGGGCGCCATAGGTCAGGCCGGCGTACCAGGCCCCTCCTTCCTTGTGGTGGCCGTGCTGCTGGCCGCGGGCATCCCTATCGATGGCCTGCCGCTACTGTTCGCCCTGGACAGAGTGTTTGACATGATCCGCACCTCGCTCAACATCACTGGCGATGCGGCCTGCGCGGTGATCTTGGATAAATACACCAAGGCCGAATAACGGGCTGATAGTCTCTTGGCCGGGTGCCGTTGGCACCTGGCTAACTGCTGTTAAATACCTGCCATCGTCCATTTGGATGCCCCCCCGAACAATACTATCCTCTCCAAGCTCGTCCAGTCTCAGCGCCATTTCCTACCATTTAAAAGTCAAATAAACCAAACTTTATGTAAAGCATACTTGACCTTGGTTCTTTTTTAGCCTAACTTGTTATGTAAAGGGTGTTTGACATTTTTAGCAAACCAGAGGAACTGCACATGAAACAGATCATCGACGCCATCTGCTCCAGAGGGCTACCGTCAAGGGATATTCAAAATGCTAACCGGGTGAACCTGCTCGCCCTGCTGTGGGCGCTCAGCCTGGGCGGCACCTCCTTCCTTGCCCACCAAGGCTATCTGGCCAGCACCTGGGTCGTGGTAAGCTGCTTCATCCTCCATGGCGCCATCGGCATCTGGATGCTGTTAGCCTTCAAACGCTTCCTGCGCCAGCTCGATGAGATGGAGCGCAAGATACAGCTAGATGCCCTGGCCTTGGCCGTCGGTGTCAGTATCATTGGCTTCTCCCTCTACTCGATTCTGGATCTGGCAGACTTGCTGCCGGATCTCAAGGCGGCCTATCTGGTGGTGTTGCTGGCGCTCACCTATATGCTGGGGATCATCTTCGGGAGACTGAGCTACAGATGAAGAACCGTCTAAAACCCCTGCGCGCCGAGCGCAACTGGACCCAGGCCGACCTGGCAGGACTGCTGGATGTATCACGCCAGACCATCAATGCCATCGAGAAGGGCAAGTATGATCCCAGCCTGCCACTGGCCTTTAAGATCGCCAGGCTGTTTCAACTGCCCATAGAGGCGATCTTCGAGGAAGACGAGGCCTAGGCCTCAGGCCTACTAATATATCCCATGGCCCCTATTGACTCAGGGGCCTTTTAGATCGACACTCGCCGAAAATTGACCCGCAGAATAGCCCAAGACGTTATCCCGCCCGTAAGCCCTCTGCACCAGACATAGAAAATTAGGACCACACCATGAATCTTGATGCTTGGGTAGCTATCGATCCCTTTCGCTGGCGCGAACTCGGCTGCGCCGTTCTCTGCGGCCTCATCATAGGCCTGGAACGCCAACTCAGGGGCAAACCCGTAGGGATCCGCACCTCATCGCTGATCGTGCTGGGCACCTATATCTTCATCACCGCCTCCATGGCCGTTGCCACCTCGGTATCGGATCCCTCGCGCATCATAGGCCAGGTAGTGACCGGCATTGGCTTTCTGGGGGCAGGCGTCATGCTAGCCAAGGAAGGAGTAGTTGTGGGCGTCACCTCAGCTGCAGCCATCTGGGCGCTGGCGGCGATTGGCGTCTGCATCGCCGTGGTCGACCCCTTTGTGGGGATCAAGCTCTCCCTGCTGGTGGTCGCCATCCTTTATGGCGTCGATCTGCTGGAGGAATACTCCTCGCTGTTTACCCGCGGCGTACATACCAAGTATCGCAACTGGCGCCGTAACGGCTATTGATCCATAAGGTGGGGCTCCTCGGCGCGTGCCAAACACCACACCTGCACCTGGATATAACGCGCCTCGAACAGCTTGGCGATCTCCTTGGCCGTGGTGCCGGTGGTCACCACATCGTCGATCAGCGCGACACGCTGGTAGTCAAACTCGTCAATCAAACGAAAGGCGCCGGCGAAATTACGCCGTCGCTGCTTACCCGTCAGCCCCGCCTGAGGCGGCGTATCGCTTAGCCGCTCAAGGACATAGGGCAACACTGGCAACTCAAGGGCCCGGCCAAGCTCATGGGCGATAACAAAGGCCTGATTAAAGCCGCGCTCACGCAGGCGGCGTGGATGTAAGGGCACGGGCAATAAGGCCTGAGGCAGGCTGATAACCTTCGCCTCAGCCAGCAGCCGAATGCGCCTCACCAGGGCCTGCACCAAGGGAGTCAGACCGGCGAGTTGTCCCTGATACTTGATTGCCGCTACCGTCTCCCCCAGCCCCTGATGATAACTGGCAGGCGCCACCACTTTGAGGGGCTGGCTCGTCATGCAGCTGCCGCAATAGGCGGTCTGCTGAGGCATAGCTCGGCCACAGCCCAAACAAGTCGGCGACGCATAGAGCCCGGCATCGAGGCAGGTGAGGCAGATGCCTCGCTGTGGCAAGACCACCCTTTGATGGCAGATCATACAGCGATTGGGTAGACTAGCCGCCAGCAGTCGCCGCAGTTGCACAAGCCACTGCCAGCGCGATAAATGCAGATGAGTTCGATCCATTTAACTAACCTTACGATCCAGAGGCATCTTAGTGAGTCAGCAATCCTTGCATATTGAAACTATAGGCCAAGGCCGCCCCATCGTCCTGCTGCACGGCTGGGGGGTGAACAGCGCCGTCTTTACTCCCTTGCATCACACGCTCAAAGATCATCAACTCCTGTTAGTCGACCTGCCCGGCTTCGGCGATAGCCCGGCCATAGAGGGAGACCTGGATGCCTGGGTCGATCATCTCATGGCACAGTTGCCAGAGCGGGCTATCTGGGCCGGTTGGTCACTGGGGGGACTGGTCGCCACCCGCGCCGCCCTGCGTTATCCAGAGCGCATAAATGCCCTGCTGACCATAGCCTCTTCCCCCTGCTTCATGGCACGGGATGACGAGGGCTGGCCGGGGATTCCACCACAAATTCTGGGGCAGTTTGGCGATCAGCTGGAGAAAGATCTCGGCAAGATGATAGAGCGTTTCCTGGCCATCCAGGCCATGGGAAGCGAAACCGCCAAGCAGGATATCAAGCAGCTCAGGGACTTGGTGATGGCCAAGCCGCTGCCGGATGCAGACGCGCTACGCGCCGGCTTGCAGATGCTTAAGGAGGTGGACCTCAGAGACCAGCTCAATGAGATACGCGTGCCCTGGCTCAGGGTGTGGGGAAGGTTGGACGGTCTGGTGTCACGCCGGGTGCAGCCACTGATGCCGGTTTGCGAGTCACGCTTTGAGGATTTCGTGCTGCCTAAGGCCTCCCATGCGCCCTTCTTCTCCCACAGAGACGCCTTTGTCGAAGGTGTCGAAGCCTGGCTGCAGACGCTTAAAGAATAATCACTTTAATTTATAACACTTTTTGGTTATTATTTAGGCAATACGCTAGGAGTTTTCTATGTTAGTGGTGACCAACTACCCGCAAGTGCCTATCGCGACGACCAACGCCGCGACCGATAGCGCGCGGGTAGAGAGTCAGCAACGCCCACCAATCATACCTGCGCCTCAGCTCGCCAAGAGCAACGAAGAGCGCCCCTTCAATCCTCAGAATGAGCGCGCGGCGGATCAGGCCAACATTCAGGCAAAACTCAATGAGAAGGTGCAGGCCAAGCAGCAAGGGCAAGGCCAGCATCAGCAGGAAGGTCAGCAACAACAGCAACAGGCGAAACAAGGCGCCGCCGCCATCATACGCCCACTGATGATGAAGCCTGCGCTGGCACGCCGCGACATACGTAGCGCGCAGACTGAGACGCCAAGAGAGCCCCAAAAACCTAAGACCCGCTTCGAGAACCAGGCCAACAGCTTCTATCAGAGCGTGTCAGCCCACATCGCCAGCTTCTACCAGACTCAGACCCTCCCCAAGGGAGAGCCCGAGTTATCCACCTTTATCTGATCGACGCTTCATCCGACGACGTGTTCGATGCCGTGCTCTGCTGCGGCGTCTGATACAGCTGTTGTTGGTAAGCCATGCTACCCCACAGCGCCCACGACAAGGCGGTCTGCTTCATCTCATCGCTCTGCGCCTTATGGGTCAGAGTATTGCTGGCAAAGTCATAAGCGTAGCCGGTCGGCTCACGCTCTGGCTGCAGGATCACCACATCGTCACCGCGCAGATAGGCCATGTTCTTGTCGTACTGCATCAGGGCGCGGCCCGGCCAGTCGTCATCCATCTTGGTCAGATCCCGACCCAGCATAGGGTAGCTACCCGAGACGCCCATCAAGGACAACAGGGTCGGCGCCAGGTCTATCTGGCTGGCGACACGTTGGTCCATCTTAGGGGTGATGCCATCGCCTATGATGATCGCTGGGATGCGGAACTGCTCCACAGGTACCAGAGAGGCACCGCCTACGCGGCTCTCATGGTCGGCCACCACCACAAATAGTGTGTCTTTCCAGTAGCTGGACGCTTTGGCCAGCTTAAAGAACTCACCCACGGCGTAATCGGCATACTTAGCCGTGTTGTTACGGGTCTGCTTAGGCTGATCGTAGAGCTCGATACGGTCATCGGGGAACTCGAACGGCTCATGGTTAGAGGAGCTGAACACTAGGCTAAAGAAAGGCTTACCCTCTTTATGGAACTGCTCAAACTCGTTATTGGCTCGCTTGAGCAGGTCTTCATCCGACACGCCCCAAGAACCGACAAACACAGGATCTTTATAGTCGTTCTGATCCACGATATCGCTAAAGCCGTTGCCCAGGAAGAAGCTGCGCATGTTGTCAAAATGGCTCTCGCCGCCATAGATAAACTGGGTCTCATAGCCATTCATCTTAAGCAGATCGGCGATGGTAAAGAAATCGGTCTGGCTCTTACCTAGCTTGACCACAGAACGTGCCGGGGTCGGCGTAAAGCCGGTAGTGACCGCCTCGATGCCGCGCACCGAACGGGTACCCGTGGCGTACAGACGATTGAAGGCCCAGCCCTCTTGTGCCAAGGCATCGATATTAGGCGTCAGCGGCAGGCCGCCAAGGTAACCGGTAAATCTCGCCCCCAGGCTCTCCTGCAGTATGATCACCAGGTTCTTGGGCTTGCCCTGGAAACTCGCCTGGTTATAGGTCACGCTCGGCAGAGACTCAGAGGTGAAGGCGCTTAGCGGGCGACCACTGTCTTTACGTATGTTGTCTATAATCTGGCTCTTCTCCAGCTTGCCATACACCTTAGAGGCATTGGCTTCCGCCGCCATCTGATCTATGGCAAACACCAGCGAATAGGAGGAGTTCACCACCAGAGAGTTCACCAGCGGATCGTCGGCGAAGGCCACCATGGCGGGGTTAAGCGGTCTGTGCCCCAGGCTAGAGCGCGCGCCCATCAGAGTCACGGCGATAACCAGTAGGGCGATGGCCGGACGCCAGAACCAGCGCGGATAGACCACCTCTTTCAGTAAGCGCCCACTCAGGCGCCAGCCGCCCCACAGACTCAGGGTGCTGACGATCAGCCCGAGGAAGATCTCTCCCTTACGGCTGGTCCAGAGCATGGAGAGCACCTCTTTGGGGTAGATGAGGTATTCGATATAGAGACGATTCGGTCTCAGGCCATATTCATCGATAAACGAGGGTGTCGATAGCTCGAGGAAGATCATCAACCAGAGACCCAGTGTCAGCCAGACTCTCAGTACCGACTTCCAGCCACGGCCGACTATATGGTCGCCACCAAAGATAGTGGTGCCCAGGGCGGCGATGCCCCATAACCAACACAGGGTGGCAAAGTCGACCCTCAGTCCCTGAAGCAGCAGGTGTGGCCAGCCATCCACGGCGGCGACCCTATCGGCCTGCCAGATGCCCAAGCCGATACGGCTCAGCATCGTGATGGCCAGGGCTATCAGGCCAAAGTAGACAATGGCCCGCATTGGCCCATGTTTCTTGTGGGACGTCGTCATGGTTTCCTCAATCAAAATCGCTATCGCTTAATGGATACGAGCATGTTCGCTCGGCAATGTGCCATTTTGACATAAAAGTCAGTAAAAAGTTCGAAAAGTGTAACAGTTAAATAAGACGTGAATTATCAGCTAAATAGTGGATTCCCGCGCTTTTTACCCGCCAGAAGCCCCAATAATCTATTAACAAATCGAATAGTAACTATCTTTCGATCTCCACACGGCATGGTTAGGATAGCGTCAGAAGAGCCAACAACATCAGTTAAAACAATCAGATAATAGATGGCTCTCGGCTCTACGCCGTATAAAGAGAATATGCCCAGGGCTCGATTTTGAATCGCTCATGGCCACCTGCCGAGGACAGTGTCTGCCAACAAGCCTTAGGGCCTCGCAAATACATAAAAATAACAACTGGTTATTTTCTAACAGCTTACACACGACAATTCATACGGTTACCCATGCATTCATATCAGAGATTCACGCCGGAGGTGCCCCATGGCTGACTACCTCATTAGCTATAGCTTCGAGTCACCCACGCCGCTAAGCGGCCGTCCCGGCACCAAGGCAAACAAGACACGACTGGAAAACACCCTCAGTGCCAGCGTGATAGTCAATGCCCACGGCCTGACGCTCGCCAAGCAGAAGGTGATCGCCAGGGGTAAACAAAATGGCGTCAGGCGGCTCAAGATACTCTCGGCCGAACTCCTGCTCTAGACGCCGGAAGTCGGGCCAGCGACCAAGCGAATCTGTGTGGAATCTAGGCATAAAAAAGGCCGCAAGTGCGGCCTTTAAAAACGGTAAAGCGAGATTACTTCTTCAGCTTGGCGAAGGCATCGGCAAAGGCATTACCCATGGCCGCGTTAGCCGGTGCCTTGGGCTGCTTATACTGACCCTTAGCCTGGCTCTTGCCCTGTGAGCCTTTACCTTGATGTCCTTTGCCTTGACCCGCTTTCGCCTGGCCCTTGCCACCTTGGTGAGACATTTGCTTCTCGCCCGGCTTCTCGTCCAGACGCATGGTCAGGCTGATACGCTTACGCTCGGCATCGACCTCCATCACCTTGACCTTGACCACGTCACCGGCCTTCACCACTGTGTGGGGATCGCTGACAAACTTGTCGGTGAGCGACGAGATATGCACCAGTCCATCCTGATGCACGCCAATATCGACGAAGGCGCCGAAGTTGGTCACATTGGTCACCACGCCCTCTAAGATCATCTCGACCTTAAGATCTTTGATCTCCTCGACCCCTTCCTTAAACACGGCAGTCTTAAACTCGCCGCGGGGATCACGACCCGGCTTATCCAGCTCGCTGAGAATATCTTCTATGGTCGGCAGACCAAACTCCTCGGTCACAAACGCCTTGGCATCGATCTGCTTGAGCAGATCTGTGTTGCCTATCAGGGCATCCACCGCCTGCTGCTGCGCCTTGGCGATAGACTCAACCAAGGCATAGGTCTCTGGATGCACTGCGCTGGCATCCAGCGGGTTGTCACCCTCACGAATACGCAGGAAACCGGCCGCCTGCTCGAACGCCTTAGGGCCGAGACGTGGCACCTTAAGCAGCTGTTTACGCGAGGTAAACTGACCATTCTGGTCGCGGTACTCGACGATATTGCGCGCCAGCGTCTTGTTCAGGCCGGCCACCTGAGTCAGCAGCGGCATAGAGGCCATGTTGAGATCAACACCCACGCCGTTTACACAATCTTCCACCACGGCCTCGAGGGATTGTGACAGCTGACTCTGACTCACGTCATGTTGATACTGGCCCACGCCGATAGACTTAGGCTCGATCTTCACCAGCTCCGCCAGCGGATCCTGCAGGCGACGGGCGATAGAGACGGCGCCGCGAATCGACACGTCCAGCTCGGGGAACTCCTCCGCCGCCAGCTCAGAGGCAGAGTAGACTGAGGCGCCCGCCTCGCTCACCATGATCTTGGTGAGTGTCGGCAGCTCGCTCTTCAGCTCGGCAATCAGCTCGCCCGCCAGCTTGTCTGTCTCACGTGAGGCGGTGCCGTTGCCTATGGCGATCAGCTCCACCTTATGCATCTTCACCAGGTTCGCCAGGGTACGGATCGACTTATCCCACTGGTTCTGCGGTGCATGGGGGAAGATGGTGGTGTGGGCCATCAGCTTGCCCGTGTTGTTAACTATGGCCACCTTGACGCCGGTTCGCAATCCTGGGTCCAGGCCCAGTGTGGCCTTGGCACCGGCAGGCGCCGCCATCAGCAGATCGCCCAGGTTGCGGGCGAAGACATTGATCGCCTCTGTCTCGGCACGCTCGCGCAGCTTGGCGATAAACTCTGTCTCCATCTGCAGCGCGATCTTGATGCGCCAGGTAGAGGTGACCACCAGCTTAAGCCACTGATCCACGGCGGAATCACTCAGCTTGAGGTTAAAGTGATCGGCAATAATCACCTCGCAGTAACTGCCTGACTTGGCCTCGCTGTCTGGGTCGGCATTCATGCTCAGGCTCAACACGCCCTCGTTGCGACCACGCAACATGGCCAGGGCACGATGAGAAGGCACATTCATCAGCTTCTCGCTGTGCTCGAAATAGTCTCTGAACTTGGCGCCCTCTTTCTCCTTGCCCTTCACCACATGGCTCTCGAGCACGGCGCTCTGGGTCAGGTGTTGGCGCACCTTCTGCAGCAGTTCGGCGTCTTCGGCGAAACGTTCCATCAGGATAAAGCGCGCACCATCGAGCACCGCCTTCACCTCATCGAAACCCGCATCGGCATTGAGGTACTCGCTCGCCAGGGCCTCGATATCTGCCTGACGATCACTCAGCAAACGATCCACCAGGGGCTCGATACCGGCCTCGATGGCGATCTGCCCCTTGGTACGACGCTTAGGCTTGTAGGGCAGATAGAGATCTTCCAGGCGTGTCTTGCTGTCGGCCTGATCTATGGCGGCCTGCAGCTCGGCGGTCAGCTTACCCTGGGCCTGAATGCTGGAGAGGATCACCTGACGGCGATCGTTGAGTTCGCGCAGATAGCCCAGGCGGCTATACAGAGTGCGCAGTTGGGTATCGTCTAAACCACCTGTGACCTCTTTACGATAACGCGCCACGAAGGGAACCGTCGCGCCGTCATCCAATAGAGTGATAGTTGCCGTCACTTGCTGCTCACGAACATTAAGTTCCTGAGCGATGATTTGTGCAATATTTTGCATAGATTACGTCGTGCCCAAATAGAGAGTTAAGTGCCGCCAAAGATAACACAGCCCAAGGCCAAGTTGTACGCCCTATCTGTCGCAACCCTAGATAAAGCAGGGTAAATTAGGCGACACGTCTCTCAGTTTAGCCGCGTTTTTCGCATAGCTCCTGCCAGCGGCGAGTCGCCTCTGCCTGACCGTTACGATAGCCGATGTAACAGTTGAGCTTCTGGGTGGTATCGCTCTGGAATGACTCCTCGATAGGCGCCGGCACCTCAATAAGATGCAGGCCGCCGCTGGCGATACAGCCACACAGGGTATCGACAAACTCGCCATCGTACCGGCACAGATGTCCCCTGCCACCATAGGCCTGAATCAACAACTTAGGATCGAATCCCTCATGGTTACAGGCGTAGATGGGCGCATCGCCGGCTTTACCCAGATGGAAGATGTTGTTGCGCATGTAGACGATAACCAAGTTGGCGCCTTGCTTCTGCAGGTTGATCAACTCGTTCGCCTGGAAGTTGAAGCCACCGTCGCCGGTGATCACCACCACGGGCTGGGCGCTGCCCTGTTCGGCGAGCTGATCTACCACGGCCCTGGCGTATGGCAGGCTGGTGCCCATGGCCGCATACCAAGGATTAGCCAGATAGCTGCGGCCGATATCGCTACCAAGGGTGGTCAGCTCGAAGCTGGCAAACAGTGAATTACCCACCTCGGGCACGAAGATGAAGGGGCGTTCGCTAGCCTGCTGCGCCGCATTGATGCAGGCCGCCAGATGGTGATAACCCAGCTCGGCATCGCTGGTTATAGGGGTCTCAGATGCCGAGTTAGATTCGACATCAAGGCTCAGATTCACGGGCGCCTCCTTGATAATAGGCTGCTCGCTCAGTAGCTCCATTACGGCGGCGATATCCGCCTCCCACTGGGCCGTGCCCTTAAGCATAGTCTTGTTGCCATGATTGTCGATGGCGTGGGTCTGGCTGCTAAAGGCGTTGTTGGTGTCTGAAGGGAAAATCGCCGTGCCCAGCTCGAGCACATAGTCGGCCGTAGACTCGATATACTCCTGATTCGACAAGCGGCTGAACACACCGTTGTAGCTGCCAAGGCAGAGTGGCTTCGACTCATCCAGCATCCCCTTACCAAACCAGGTGGTGGCATAGGGCAGCTTGTTGTGTTCGCAGAAACTCAGAATCTTCGCCAGCAGCGGCGCATTCAACCTGAGCTTCTCGCCGAGGAATACCAGCGGCGCCTCGGCGCACTGCAGCTGGGTGCGGATCTGGCTGGCGATCAGCTCGGCGCCGCTCAGGTTAAGCGCCTGGGGCCTTAACTCAGTCGGGCAAGTTGGCAGGCTCAGCGCCTGGGTCGGCTGATAGATAAGATCCCGTGGCACCTCGATATACACAGGCTGACGATTGACATAGGCATGGGTGAGCAGCTGCAGAAACTGCTCCGCCGCCACGTTAGGCTGACCGCTATGACGCTGGCCCTGCAAACGCGCGGCGCGCAGACCCAGCGCCTTAAAGGCGTTGAGCGCCGCATCCAGATCTGTGTGCCAGGCCGTATGGGGATGCACGCTGTGATGCAGCGCCTGACTGTTAATCTCCGCCTCGCCGGGGGCACCCGAAATGAACACCACGGGCAGGCCTTCGGTGCGCGCCAAGGCCGCGGCCGAGGTGCAGGGCAGGCTACCGACAGTATAAGTGGTCATGCAGACCCCGAGAGGGTTCAGCTCGGCCTGGGCGCAGGCACTGAAACCTGCGTGCATCTCGTTGCTCGAGGGCAATACCGCCACCCGTTTATCCAGGGTGTTGATCAGGTTAGCAACGAAGTCGCCGCCGACACCATAAACACGTTTCACACCGAAGAAGGCCAGCAGCTCGGCAATGCTATCGCCAAGCAGCGGTAGATGGGCGGCGTAGTCGGCGCCAAAGTTAGATTCGATCGATACAGACACGTTAGACTCTCGGGTTGTCCAAAAATGTCTGTAGCCTAGGGGCTGTGGCGCATCTGCGCCTTGATCGAGATCATCAAGGCTTAGCGCGCAGTGCTATGCCAAGGGCGAACCATAGTGACAAGATTTCGTTACAGGGCTCATGTTAGGCAGATATTAATTTGTTTATCAGAGCATTAACTGAGGCTGGAGGCGTTAGCCCAGGCTTACACCCGGGCTGAAATCGCGAAGGCAGGCTTAGTCCTCGAACGCCTTATATTGGATCTTGTTGACGTACCACTCCTTCTTACCGGCGGGGGTGTTGACCACCACTTCGTCGTCCACCTGCTTACCGATCAGCGCCCTCGCCATGGGCGAATCTATGGTGATATAGCCGAGTTTGGTATCCAGCTCATCCTTGCCGACGATACGATAGCGTACTATCTTGCCCGACTCGTCCTCCAGCTCGACCCAGGCGCCGAAGAACACCTTGCCCTCCTGCTGGGGCGAGTAATCGACGATCTGCAGATCTTCCACCCGCTTCACCAGATAGCGCACCCTGCTGTCTATCTGACGCAGCAGGCGCTTGTTATAGGTGTAGTCGGCGTTTTCGCTACGATCGCCCTGGGCCGCCGCCTCCTGCACCTTCTTGGTGATCTCGGGGCGGTACTCTTTCCATAAATACTTAAGCTCTCTGTCGAGCGCTTGCCACCCTTCACGGGTGATCAACATGGCTTTCATCTTTCTCTCGTCACGACTCAACAAGATGCCAGGCAGTTGCCCGCACATCGAATGATTTTCGGCTGATAATAACCAGCGCAGCCGCTGAAAAACAATAGTCCAGTGGCACGACCTTAGCGAGGCGATAAGCCAAACCGTTCCCTAACCGCCCGCCAACTGGCGGTTTCAATTTGGTTACAATTTCCCAGTGGAAAGTTAAAATTCATATAATTTCAATTGGTATCAGTATGTTACAAGGGTTTTATTTCTAGCGCTGTGTAAAATCGCCGCAACTCTGGATGAAATCTCGCTAGGCTTTTAAATAGCAAAGCGGCTATATTAAGCAGGCACATAAGATTAATATTGAAATTCAGCCAGTTGAGCGGTAAACCTCGAGCCGATCGCACTGAAATAAGGGATAGAGAGCATGGGACAAGAAACCTCTAAAATTCTCGTTGTCGACGATGATATGCGCCTAAGAGCCCTGCTAGAGCGTTACCTGATGGAACAGGGTTACCAGGTCAGGAGCGCCGCCAATGCCGAGCAGATGGACAGGCTGCTGGAGCGGGAAAACTTCCACCTGCTAGTGCTGGATCTTATGTTGCCGGGCGAGGATGGCCTCTCTATCTGCCGTCGCCTGCGCCAAAATGGCAATACAATTCCTATCGTGATGCTGACCGCCAAGGGTGACGAGGTGGACCGCATCATAGGCCTGGAGCTGGGCGCCGACGACTACCTGCCTAAGCCTTTCAATCCCAGAGAACTCCTTGCTCGTATCAAGGCGGTCATGCGCCGTCAGGCCCCAGAGGTCCCAGGCGCACCGACACAGCAGGAAGAGGAGATCACCTTCGGTGAATTTACCCTTAACCTGGCCACCCGCGAGATGTACCACGGCGAAGAGGCGATCTCCCTCACCAGCGGCGAATTTGCCGTGCTCAAAGTGCTGGTAAGTCATCCCAGAGAACCGCTGTCACGGGACAAGTTGATGAACCTGGCCCGCGGCCGCGACTATTCGGCGCTTGAGCGCTCCATCGACGTGCAGGTATCGCGCCTGCGTCGCCTGATCGAGAAAGATGCCGCCAACCCAAGATATATCCAGACCGTTTGGGGCCTGGGCTATGTGTTTGTGCCCGACGGTGCCGCGCGGCGTTAGCCCTGGCCATCGTCCCCAATAATGAGCTGGTTTAAACGCTTTCTTCCCCGCAGCGCCTTTAGTCAGACAGTACTACTGATAGGCTCGCTGCTGCTGGTCAATCAGCTGGTCTCCTATCTCTCGGTGGCTGTGTACTTTATTCAGCCCACCTACCAGCAGATCAACCAGCTGATCGCCCGCCAGGTAAACCTGCTGTTCGTCGACGGCGTAGATGTCGGCCGCGAACACCTCTCCATGGTCGATGCCCTCAACGCCAAGGTGCGCGACGACAGCATGGAGATCTACAACCTTAAGGATGCCCGCGAGGCCGGGGTCGATCGCGCCGCCTACTACAGTCTGCTATCGGCGCAGATGTCAGAACATCTGGGCGGCAAGGCCGAGGTGCGCATTGCCCAGGGCAAGGAGTTCGAGATCTGGATCCGCCCGCCCCAGGCACCGTCGGTATGGATCAAGGTGCCTCTGACCGGCTTCAACGAATTTGGGCTCTCGCCCCTAACGCTCTATCTCATGGTGATCGGTGCCCTGAGTGTCGCCGGCGGTTGGTGGTTTGCCCGTAAGCAGAACAAACCGCTCAAGCGCCTGCAGAAGGCGGCTATTTCCGTCTCCCGCGGCGACTATCCCGCGCCCCTGCCCCCGAGTGGCTCCACAGAGATCATAGAGGTGACCAACGCCTTTAACCAGATGTCCCGCAGCATGCAGCAACTAGAGCAGGACAGGGCTTTGTTGATGGCAGGGATCTCCCACGATCTGCGCACGCCGCTCACCCGCATCCGTCTCGCCTCCGAGATGATGGTGGAGGAAGATGAGTACCTCAAAGAGGGCATAGTGCATGACATCGAGGATATGGACGCCATCATCAACCAGTTTATCGCCTATATACGTCAGGATCAGGAGGCCAACCGCGAACTGGTGCAGATAAACGATCTGCTGCAGGATATCGCCCAGGCCGAGACCAACCGCGACGGCGAGATAGTGTTAGCGCTAAACGAGTGCCCCGAGATCCCCATGCAGGCGGTGGCGGTCAAACGCATCATCAGCAACCTGGTGGAGAACGCCTTCCGCTATGGCAACGGCTGGGTGCAGCTGAGTTCCAATTTCGACGGTCGCCGGGTCGGCTTCGGGGTGGAAGACAACGGCCCAGGCATCCCAAGCGATCAGATCCCCAAGCTGTTCCAGCCCTTTACCCAGGGCGATAGCGCCCGCGGCAGCGTCGGCTCAGGACTGGGACTGGCGATCATCAAGCGAATCGTCGACCGTCATCAGGGCCAGGTAGTACTCACCAACCGCCCCGAGGGCGGCCTGCATGCCCAGGTATGGCTGCCGCTGGAATAAGAAACCACGGCCAACTGCCACCTCTTTTACTTCATACCTAAGTGCCATACCCCATACCTATGCACCATACCTAAGTGCCAATGTCATCAATTTGCAACAATTACGTCATATTCTGGCGCAAACTGTCACTGGCGCGCGATCATGAAAATTTCCACCCTCTCCCTCTGGGCCTCTGCCACCCTGTTACTGCTGGCCGCACTCTTGGCCGGTGTCGTCGTATGGAGCAACCAGGAGCGCGCCCAGATAGAACAGAAAAATCAGATGCTGGCCGATCTGCAGCAACAGTTTTTAGTCGAGGTACGCCGCCAGCTGGAGAGCTACCTGAGTACGGGCAACAGCCAGCAGCTGAGCAGCGCCAAGCAACAGCTTCAGACCATAGCCGCCAGCCTGGACCAGCTTTCTCATGAGGAAGCCAACCGACTACAGGGGTCTATCTCAAACTTTATCAAAGACTTGGATACCCAATACCGCGCCGCGGGTAAGCTGGCCGGCAATCCCCGTCAGCTGCTGGCCCACGCCGAGAGCGAGATGATCTCCTATAACCAGCACCTGGCCGAGTATGCCGACAAGGGCCTGGCGGAAAACCCGAAACTCGCCAAGCAATACCTGCAGCTGACTCAGAGCCTGCCGCCTCTGGTGTATCAGCTGTCACAGCTGACCCAGGACTATCTGATCGGCAAAGATCAGCGCCTTAAATCCCTGCTGGCGACTCAGATCCAGGCCCTGACCGACTGGCACGACCAACTGGCCAAGCTGCCGCTACTCGGCCTGTATGAGGCCCAGGAGGCCGACGAGTTTGCCCTGGGCGATGACGAGCCGGAACAGATAGAGATAGGCGAGAGCTATTACAGCGAGCTGCTCTCCCTCAGCCAGCGCTATGGCAAAGAGGTGAGCAACACTCACCAGATGCTGACCGCCAACCAGGCCGCCCAGGAAGCCATGATGGCCGCCATCGTTCGCATCGAAGATGAGCTGCTACAGCTCGGCCAGGCACAGCAGGCGCAAAACCTGCACCTCAAGCAACAGCTACAGACCCTGCTCTACGGCGTGGTCTCAGTGCTGGCGGTGTTCGCCCTGGTCTACCTCCTGTTACAACAACGCAGGGTGGTAAAGCCCCTCAGACACCTGAATCAGGCCTTCATGCGCCTGAGCGAGTCCAACAACCGCGAGCGCCTGACCATAGAGCGACGCTGTGAAACCGGCCAGATCGCCTGTCACTTCAATCAGCTACTCGATCGCTTCGAGGCGGAAGATGCCGCCCAACGCGTCAAGATAGGCCAGATCTCCACCTCGCTGTCGCAGCTGGTACACCGCATTACCGAGCTGACCCAGGGCACAGAGACCACGCTCGGCATAGTCGACACGGCGCAGAATCAGACCGAGCAGGTACGCGCCATCGCCCGAGAGGTGAGCGAACTCTCCAGCCAGGTCGAGCAACATGCCCAGCAGACCCACAGCCAGATGCTCGCCAGTCAGGAAGAGGTGCAGGCCTTCATGAGCGCCGCCGACGAGACCCAACAGGCGGTGAGCCACTGTCACCTCTCTTTAGGCAGCCTGACCACCTCGGTCAACGACGTCTCCACCATACTGGATGTGATCGGCAACATCGCCGAACAGACCAACCTGCTGGCCCTCAACGCCGCCATCGAGGCCGCCCGCGCCGGTGAACAGGGACGCGGCTTCGCCGTGGTCGCCGACGAGGTGCGCAACCTGTCTCAGCGCACCCAGGAATCCTTGCAGCAGGTGGTGACCATATTGAGTCAGCTCACCGAGGCCAATCAGCAACTGACCCTGAGCGTAGAGGGGATAGCGAGCACCAGCCAGAAGCAGGCCCAGGGGGCGCAGAATCTCTGGCAGGTAACCCAAACGGTGCAGCAACAGTCTCAGGAGATGACAGAGACCGCCAAGCAGGGCAGCCGCTTCAGCGTCGATCAGGCCAGCCACCTGGACAGCCTGTCACAGGCGATGGAGTCGCTGAAACAACACGCCATGGCCGCCGCCAGCCAGAGCGAAGTGATCGCCGATGAGGTGGCTCAAGGGGTCGCCGACATCGAGGCCAGCCTGGGCATCGATGGACAATCGCTGGAAAACGCCGCCTAACCCAGCTCAAACTGGAATCTGGCCAGCAGAAAAGCTGGCCATTTTATGCTAATGTGCGCCGCACCATAACGGATGATGAACCACAGAGGCGCCTCATGAAGACCACGCTCGCACTCGGCCTAGCCGGCCTACTCAGCTTTCCTGCGCTAGCAGACTCAGACAACTCCCCCTTCGCCATGTCACTCATTGCTGGCCTGGAGTCCTACCCGGATTCCGAGTTCAGCTCCATGTCACGTGGTGGTGGCCTGTCGTTTATCTGGGACGACCTGCGTTACGACAATGTCTACCAGCTGGATAACAACTACTTCCGGGTGCGTGGAACCTACTACTACGAGCGCGACTCGGAAAAATATGATGAAGACAGGTTTCGTAACTCTATGGATCTGCGCTTCAACTATCAGCGTCCCTTCGCCCGCTTCGGCAAACAGCAAGACTACCTGCTGAGTTTCCATGGTCGCTACGAAGGCCACTACAACAGCCAACAGCTAGAAGAATTCGAACAGCTGGCGGTAGCCGGGCTGTCACTCAACCGCCGCTTCGGCAACGTCAACCACTATGATCTCGGCCTGACACTCGGCCTGGGTTACAGCGAAGAAGAGAAAGATGACGACTGGCCGCGTGAGGAGATGGGCCGCACCGAAGAGGAGCTCAACCGCGCCGGTTTTGGCTATTTCTTCGAATGGAGCAACAAATACACCTTCGCCCACACTGGGGTGCAGCTCGGCGCCAAGTGGAGCCGCTTCGACGGTCAATGGGGCTATGACGCCGACAAGTTCTACACCATGGACAGACTCACCCTGGAGGTGATCATGCCGCTGGCCAATCAGAATAACCTGCTGCACTTCACCACCCAATATATCAGCCGCGACTATGAGGTGGATCTACTGGGCTTCGAAGACACCCTCTATCGTGTCGCCGTGGAATATGTGCACTACTTCTAGGGGCTTGTTTTAAGGTGTTGTTTTAGACCCTTGTTTTAAAGCTTTGTTTTATAGCCTTGTTTTAAAAAAGCTGTTTAGTGCCTTTTAACATCTAGCCACAAAAAAGGGAGCCAAAGGCTCCCTTTTCTATTTGCAGCGGCTTATAACGCCGCCAGTACCACCTCGGCCTTGCTGACCTCGAAGCTCTTGGGCGCCTCGACATTCAGCAGGCTCACCACGCCATTGTCGATTACCATGGCGTAACGCTGAGAGCGGATGCCACCAAAGCCTGCGGTGTCCATCTCCAGCCCCAATGCCTTGGTAAAGCTGGCATCGCCATCGGCCAACATCAACAGCTCGCTGGCATTTTGCGCCTCGCCCCAGGCCTTCATCACGAAGGCATCATTAACCGATACGCAGGCAATAATATCGACCCCTTTGGCCTTAAACTGATCTGCCAGTACTACATAGCCGGGCAGATGCGCCTCTGAGCAGGTTGGGGTAAAGGCGCCGGGTACGGCAAACAGCACCACCTTCTTGTTGGCAAACAGTTCGTTCACATCATGGTTGACCATGCCGTTCTCGGTGAGCTGACCTAAGGTGGCGGCGGGTAATGTTTGTCCTTGGGCTATCATGGAAAAATCCTTATGGTTAACAGTAAACTTAGGCAGCCAAATTGGCCTTATCATATCACTCACCTAAGCAGATACCTGAAGCATAGCCGTTATTAGGCGAGACAAACACGGATGAAAGTTAGGGTTTCTCTTATCTGTTCTCTGGCTGCGGCTCAGCTTTAGGCCTGAGGCGACGATAGGCGCCGCGGCAACAATGACCGCAGCCGTGTAGCGTCAACTCGCAAAACATGGCAAACAGCAGGCCAAACACCAGACCGAAGGCGATGGCGCGACCATCCAGCAGTATGCTGTGGCTGAAATGCTGCCACACCTGATCTCGGATCTCAGGCAGAGGCGCCAGCACAAGCCTGTCGAATCCGCCGTAGGTTGATTGATTGAACTCAGTCAGCGCCGCAGACAACAACTGATACCTCTGATACAGCGCCTCAATGCTCTCGCCACCGGCGTTGAACACGGCATCGGGATTCTGCTTGTAGTGGGCGATCAGCTTGTCGATATCGCCGCCGAAGAAACGGTCGGCATCGCGGTGAAACTCCGCCAGACTCTGTTTGGCCTCCTGGGTATGAGCCGCAAGCGCCTTACCATACTGATCCACAAAGGCCGGCACCTGCACCCCAAGCAGCACGCCGCTAACAAACAACAAAAGCCTGAGGTAATCCATCAAACGTCTTATCATCTTTTCTGGCCCTCCGACGAAACTCGTTATCTGCCCTCTAACCTGACCTCAGGGTGCTGGGCACTAGCTTGCTCGTGATAGATATCATCCAGATAACTAAGCAGCTGATCTTCAGCAAGCTCGGGTGGGATCACCACCTCATAGACACGGCTGCGCATTCCGGTTTGCGACTCATTAAACAGCTGCCACTCACCATCCACGCGCCGCACCGACATGGACCTGCCAAACACATTCACTCTGATCATCGCTCGCTCCCAAGACGCCACTAGACTAGCAAGCTAACACTCGCTGCCGGGCATCACAATAGCCGCCTCATTAAAGGTCATTCACACAAAAAATCATCAGATTAGCAATGGCGCACATGCACTTGGAGATGAGAGGTAATTAGGGATTAGTCTTGCCACCTTGTCCCGAGGTGAAACGCGTCCAGAGTCTGGCCAGGTCGCCGCTCTGCTCCAGGTTATCGACGCCGCGATTGAACTCGCTCAGCAGCGCCTGAGCATGGGGACTACGACGGGACACCAGCATGTAGAAAGGTACCTTAATGCCCCCCGCCATTGGCAAAATGGCGAGCCTATCCGCCAGGCTCTCCTGCCCCTCCAGTCGTAATATGGCACTGTAGACCTCCCTATTTATCAGGAAGAACTCGCAGCGACGCTTGAGCAGTAGGTCGCTAAACTGCAATATCTCGTTGCTGCGGGCAATGTCGAGATCGGCCGGCTGGCCATAGTAGGCGTAGTTAAAACCTCGTATGCCACATACCCGTCCGAGTGTGTCGAGTCGTCTGGGTAACCCCGTAACCTCGAGTCCACGAAAGCGCTCTTGAAGGAAGGCCACGGACGGGCTCAGATGGAAATAAGGCCGTGACAACAGGAAAGTTGCCCGGCGCTCATCGTTAGCCGATGCGGCCATGGCCGCATCGAGACGCCCCTGCTCGACCTCCAGCAAACAGCGGGGCCAGGGGGCGGCCACCAGATTAACTTGCCAACTAGTAGGCAGCACAAGACGCAGCAGTTCGATATCGAAACCCGCATTCACACTAGTTTTATGGCCATCGAGGCGAATGAAATAATTAAGAGGTGGATACTCTGTCTCATCGACGCAGATGTTGATCGTCTTAGCCTCCAGCTTGGACTGGGGCGCGGCGTAGGTGGACCAGACAAACAGCAGCATTATCAGCAAGGTGTGTTTTGCGTTCATAGAGCAGCCAAGACAAGATATTCCTATTGAGTATAGGCAAGTTATTGGAATCAACCTAAGGCGCACAAGGCCTGTTCAAACACAGGCTAAGCTAAGGACTAAGCTAAGGACTAAGCCAAATTTAAAAGGCCGAATTTACAAAGCCAAGCATAAAATAACCTTAGGTCAATGAATGGCCATGCCATAGCGAGCGGCGACATGATTTGTTGCCAAACATTATAAATATCCCGCCTTTTTACTAGCGTTACTCCTCCGTTGACCGAGGAAACACAGGCCGTCACCCTGCCCTTATTCCACCTAACTTTGACACCTATTGATGGCCGACGCCCCCCTCTGCAAGGCCAAAAAATCCAATCGAAAAAAGACAAAAAAGCCTGCCGAAACTGATCTTTGTCAGTTAAGCACATTTCGTGAGCTGTTTTACTCGGCAGGCTATCACGACAAACGTGACCTAAATCACAGTTTGTTCTGGTGGTAATAACCAGACGCAGAACAGGGACGATCTCGCTACTCATCAAATTCATGGTCGAAAACACGTGGCAATTTTGGTGTCTTGATAAAAATGCCGCACGGAATTAACACCACTAACCTGAAGAAGTGATCTCCTATGAAGTCCCCTTTTTTCGCTCCCGGAGCCGCCTTTCGTTTTTCTCGCTTAACCTTAGCCATGCTGGCCTACTTCGGCACTACCTTGCCAATAACCAGTTACGCCGATACCTCAGACAGGGCTAACGAGGATACAGAAGTCATGGTCGTCGTCGGCAAAATGCCCGAGGCTCCGTTAAGCAGCGCCACGCAATCTATCTCTGTCGTCGACGCCGAGGTACTAAAAGCCCGCGGAGCGAAAGATTTAGCCTCGGCCCTGTCCATGGTGGCGGGCGTAGATATTGCCAGTGGCGGCGATGGCGGCCCGGCCTCATCAGTCCCCGCCTTATGGGGATTGCGTGAGTTTGATACCTTTCTTCTGGTGGTCGATGATGTGCCCGCTGGCGGCGCATTTACACCGGCACTGGTTTCATTGAGCCTACAAAACGTTGAGCGCATCGAAGTGATCAAGGGCGCCGCACCAGTCAGTTACGGCGCCACCAGTTTCGTCGGCGTGATCCATATGAAACACTACGCGGCGGGTGAAGGCCCGACTAAAATCAGCGCCGCCGTAGGAACAGATAGCAGTGCCCGGGTGGCATTTACCACACCACTATCCGCTAGCGGCGATGCCTGGCAACATTCGGTATCCTTCGATGCCGAGAAACAGCACCTCGCTGGCACCCGTCATGGTTTCGAGCGCCTGCATGGCCTATATCGTGGCGGCGCCGAGTTCGGTGGCGGTCAGTTCAATCTGGATCTCGATATCAGCTCGGTAGATCAAGCGCCGGGCAGCCCACACCCAAGGGAGGGGAAAACGCTCACACCACGAGTGCCGTTAGACGCCAACCATAATCCGCGCAATGCCAAATTGGATGAAGACCGTCAGCAGCTGAGTCTGGCCTATGAGCGCGACACGGCCCTAGGTAGATCCGTTTCACGTCTGGCCTACACCCGCACCCAAAACGATAACGCCCGCGGCTTCCTGCGAGAAGGTTTTGCCGACGATGGCGTCACGGTCAATGCCGACGGTTATAGTCAGGAGATCAAACGTACCGAGATCTATTTCGACAGCCATTTTGTCAGCAAGCTCAACCCGCAGATGACACTGGTGTGGGGCGTCGACGTCAACCATGGTGACGGCTCGCAGCACAGCAATAATTTTGAGTATGCGGTCGCAGTCGACGGTCATAATGCTCCGGCCTGGCAGAGCCTGCCGATAGACGAGCAAACCTATCTGGACGACAAGCGAACCTTTAGCGGCGTATACGGCAATCTCGTCTGGGATATCACCGATAGATGGCGTATCGACGCCGGATTGCGCTTCAATCACACCAAGGAAACCCGCGCTGGCCATGAAACCGATTTTACCGGCCAGTCACCAGAAACGATCGTCAATGAAACCGTTAGTGAGACAGATACGCGTTTCTCCGGCGCCCTGTCGAGTAGCTACCGTCTGTGGCAATCGCAACAGGACTATGTGACCCTATACGGTGGGTATCGCAATAGCTTCAAACCTGCCGCCATCGACTTCGGCCCCGAAGCGGAAACTGAATTGCTCATGCCAGAAGACGCCACCAGCCTAGAGATAGGCCTACGGGGACAAAACTACGGTGGTGCACTGCGTTGGGATCTTGCCGCCTTCGACATGAAGTTTAATAACCTAGTGGTCAGCCAAGCCGTCAACGGCTTACCCACCCTGATCAATGCCGGTGATGAGCACTTCAAGGGTATAGAGGCAGAGGCGCAGTGGCGTCTAAACGATGCCTTCACCCTACTGGGTAGCTATGCATGGCACGAAACCAAGTTTGCCGATTACGAGCGGTTATTCGACGGCGTGCCGTTTCAATTGAGCGGTAACTATCTGGAGATGTCGCCAAAACATCTTGCCGCACTGGGCCTACGCTATGGCAAGTCGCAGGGGCTACACGCACACCTGGATGTTAACTATGTCGGCGAGGTGTATCTGAATAAACGCAACACGGCATCGGCCACAGGCTACACGGTATTCGATGCAGGCGTGGGTTATACCATGAACAACTGGGACGTTAATTTGGATCTGTATAACTCCTCCAACGAGCGTAACCCCAGCGCCGAGAGTGAGCTTGGCGACGCCCAATACTACCTGCAGCCTAAACGTTCGGTGTGGTTAACCGTCAACTATCTGTTTGATTAATAACTGCAGGCTCGGTGGCCAGGGCACTATAACCTAGTGCCCTGGCTATCTTAGTAGAGCACTACTCGCTCTTCTGTCGCTAGAAGCATAAGCTGACATAGGCTGCCTCCAGTTTTCAATCACTTAGTCAAAAGATGCAACCATAACCTGACATAAAATATAACCATAAGCTGACAAATAAGAGCAGCCTTTTTCAGACCATGGTTATGACATGTACTTTTACAACACCCGGATATTTTAAGATCCACTGACAACGCTACATAACGATTGGCAAAAAATAGCAGCGATCAAGTACACCAGTAGCAGCTCAGCCCCAAATCACTCCAACGGCGGGCAAGCACCATACGCTTCGGTCAAACTGCACAAGTCAGGTTACAAGAAGGTGCACCAATAGTATGGGGCCCATGCGCTATTGAGCTTAGTAAAGACGCTGCCCCGGATTGCCACATCTGCTGGCAGACACTGATCGCTTCTACTGGCAACGACTGCTCAGACGGCTGGTCACAGTGCCCTGTTTTAGACAAGAAAAAGCCCCTATTAACAAAAAGCAAGGAATCTGCCAGTTCTGGTCGGAACTAATTCAGCTTATTCTGGCTTCTACTAAGGCGCGACATCATAACCTCCTTGTTTAAGCCTAATAGTAGGTGGGCATCGTTACCATTAACGATGGGTGGCTTCCTTTTTTCTTTTTCTCTCAGGTAGGACAGCGCCTAAGGATATATGACTTGCAAAATATCAAAACTGCCTGATAACGGGCCACAGAAAATAGGTTGAAATTGGCATGTAAAAGAATAAAAAGATGAAAAAATATGTACATTTTTTTATCTTCCGCCTTACCTCAACAATATTTAAATCTATGTTTGTAAACATATTCCTATTGCCAGTGTAAATATTAAACAATATACCTAAAGCGATAGAAAAACCAACAATGAAGTACATAATATTCGCGTTATCAAATGTTAAATATTTTAATAGCGCCACTAGCCAAGGGGTGAAGGTAAACAAAATGAACAATTGAACTTGAGCAATAGCAAGACCGCAAGCACGTTCGTGTGACACTCCCTTCCGCCTTGCATAGGCCCATCCTCCAATTAAAAAGTCATCAAAAATTGCTATCTTCATAAACTAACCACCGGTATTCCAAAAACCTGCCTCATTGTATTCATTGAGCCTTCTCTCCAACCTTCTTGAATATGATGAGTATCGATTTCTCTTGAAAAATTAGATATGTCACTATTTACATCTCTGTTCAATTGTATCCATCCTCCTGGATACTTAAAATCGACCTTGTTGATCAATTCAGTACTAGAAACGTAGTCCCCCCCCCGCTCTTCTGTGATTTATCCAGTTACCTGACGAACAGGCATACCTAGCCTGCTTATTTTTTTCAACGCAGCAACTCCAGCCAAGATTTCACCGACTTGAGCGTTGTAATCACGAAGGCTCAGTTTGCCGCTGATGAGTTGCTTATAACGGTACATAGCTGTTTCTGATAGCGAACGCTCATGATAGCCACAGTCATGCTTCCACGATGTTAACTGACCCGTTTTAAGCGCATCTACGGCCTCGTTTCGTGGATGCTCACCACGCCAATATCCGGCATTCTTTCTTGGTGGTATGGTGACAGCAATGCCTTTTCGCTGAATCACAGCGTAGCAATGCTTTGTATCATAGGCTCCATCGGCAGAAACTTGCGTTATCATGCGACGAAGTGGGTTAATGAGCGTAGGGAGTGCTTCGCTGTCATGCACGTTATCCAGCGATGCGACCGCGCTCACTATCTCGTGAGTATCGGCATCAACGGCCAAGTGCACCTTGCGCCATATACGCCGTTTCTCCTTGCCATGCTTACGGATTTTCCATTCTCCTTCACCGAAGACCTTCAGCCCTGTCGCGTCAATCGCAGGTCCCATACAGCGTAGGCGATAGTTGACCTCAACCGTCTTAGCTCGCTTGCTGATACAGCTATAGTCGGGAGACTTAAGGTCAACATCCATCAACCGAAATATCGAGTTGATAAAACCTTACAACGCACTTAGAGGTAACTTAACCCCCCCCTTAATCATAAGCGCAGTACTGATGGCTGAGTCACTGTAAGTGTTGCTTCAGCCTCTGCGCCCAGAAGGGTGTTGATTGTACCAGTACTTGATAGCAGCATCGTCCATCCAAAAGGTTAACGAACCTCTTTGAGTTAAGGCTTGATTGTATTGCTTCCAGTTGGTGATTTTGCCCTTGGCTTTGCCCATCGATGCGACCTGATTGTTAGGTTTCACGATCAGATCGCAGATGAGCAAAATGGTTCAATTAGATTTAGGCAACAACGCCCTTCTATGGTACTACACGGGAAGACTTCATAAATGAGAACGCTCATTGAGATCGCTGCGAGCAGAGCGTCAGATAGGGTGGATTTGATAGAAATAAGACAAAAAGGCAGAATTTAAGGCATCACAAATTGACCTAAGTAACAGGCCGAGTGCAAAAGGGGGAAACGACTAAATACTAGCTAAATTGCAGATGCTGACAACTGCTTGCAAAGTGCCTTCGTCGTTTTTCTAGGTGGGTAGAATAATCATTAAGCTCTTGCACTGAGCCAACAGGCCCTCTAAAGAGCTTGCCAAAATCAGTCGTTAATTTGAGCCAGGTTGCTGCAGCATCATTAACTCGCTGCAAGATATTCTCCGCACTTCTTAAAATAGCACCTCGCTTATATTCGCGGATGAGCCGTCCGGTTTCATCTACTAGCTTCAGGTAATTTTTAAAGCTGAACACTATGCCTTTGGGTTGTTGCGCTCGCGTTACCCACTTTGCTTAACCGAATAGCATTACCAAGTATATGGGGCTTGCTGGCGATCAAAGCTGCCTATTTTTCTGTCCTGTAACGCTTGTTCATTTTGGTATCAGTAGACAGTGAAATACCCTATTTCTTTGAGGAATATAACAATCCCCCCTGCGGTCATTACGCCCATAAACGCCAGAAAAATCACAAGCCAATAAGTATCAAATCCATCATTATTGCCATAGAGAGCAATATTTTTATAAATCTGATATTTAAGAGATAAAAAATACTCCATCACCCCGCCAAAAAACGGTGCTGTAAAAACCACCCAACGCCAATCACCTAATATATACACAGCCGTTATCAAAGCCAGTGGTAAAAACATTTGCGTAAGAGTAATGACAAAGTCAAACTTCACAAAAAACATTGCCCCCTTCTTGTTCCAACTCTTAACCTTTCTATTATAACTACTAGACAAGTAGCGTTTAATAAAATCCACTAAACTCACACTAATCACCTTAGTTTCGAGGAGTATTGTCGCTAGAAGCATAAGCTGACATAGACTGCTTCCAGCTTTCAATCACTTAGCACAAAGATGTAACCATAACCTGACATAAAATATAACCATAAGCTGACAAATAAGTGTAACCCTTTTCAGACCATGGTTATGGCATGTACTTTTACAACATCCGGATATTTTAAGAGTTACTGACAACGCTACATAACAATTGGCAAGAAATAACACCGATCACTTACACCAGTAGCAGCTCAGGCTCAAATCGCCCCACCTGCTGGCAGCCACTGACCACTTCTAATGGCAACGACTGCTCAGACGGCTGTTCACATTGACAGTACCATGCAAGAAAAAGCCCCAATAAATTGGGCTAACACCGAAAGCAGGGGAGCAGTCAGATCTGGTCGGAACTAATTCAGCTTATCTGGCTTCTAGGATAGCGTGACATCATAACCTCCTTGTTTAAGGCTAAATCAAAGCCAAGTAGAAGGTGGGCATCATTGCCATTAACGATGGGTGACTGCTTTTTTACTTTCTGAACTCGTTTTCGCTCGGCTTCTTCTATACTTTTCTTTAACGAATTTGAGTATTCATTATCCATTTCAGCAGCAAGATTTAAATACTTACGGAACAGTTCTTCTGGAGTCAGAAAACGGGCGTCACACTGGACTTTATCCAGCTAGGGAAGCCAACCCCAAATGCCTTTGTGGAAAGCCTTAATGGCAAATTCCGGAGCGAATGTTTGAACTAGCACTGGTTCATCAGAACCTTGGACGAAGCCAGATACCAAATCGAGCTATGGCGTGAACACTACAACCATGTTCGCCCACATAGTTCACTGAATTACATGCCGCCTGTTGAATATGCTAAACAAGCGGAATAAGCTGAAAAACCTCATTAAGGGATTGGTACTAAATTTGGGAAAAGGTCATTCGCGCATCAGAGAGTAGGGGGATTATGTAAAATAGGCCCGGTCATGATGCCATGCCGGGCCTGTTGATGCACCGCATAAAGCCATGCAATGTCGTTACTGCAATGCTCTAATTGATATTGAGGTTGTCAAATATCCTGTAGAAAAAGCCGATGGATTTGCCGTATTCCTCAACCAGAATGCGTTCATTCACGCCATGAAAGCCCGCAAACTCCGCCTGCGACTCAAGTTGGAGGGCGGTAATGGCAAAGGTATCCGGTGCAAAGGGGCGGGCTTGGAAATGCTTGGTATCTGAACCGCCGATACTCAAAAGCGGCGCAACGATCAGATCGTTGCCCCAGATCTGCCGGATGGTTTTATCGAGTGTCCGGTAAGCATCACTGTCGGGGTTTGCCACGGCGGTTGCAGGCGTTGATGCGGAAATATCCTTTACGGTAATGCGATCGTCCTGGATAGCTTTCTTCACATGCGCGATGATCACCTCGGGGGTGTCTCCCGGCATGGGCCTGAAATTGACCACCGCCGTTGCCGAAGGTGGCAGGACGTTGTCTTTGATGCCCGCATTGAAAATCGTTGGCGCAATGGTGGTGTGGAGCATGGCCCGCGTAGTATCCGTGGTCTCCATTTCCTTGATGAACTCTTTCTCCAGCTTGGTCATTTCACCGTCTTTGCCGAAAGCAACAGCGGCATACATAGGCTGCTTGGCCTTATCCATCTCTGGACCGAGATACCTGAACTGCTGGCGAATGGCGGGATGAATGCGATAGGGAAACTGCGCCGCGTTCAGCTTGGTGATCGCTTCTGCCAGAATGACGATGTTGGGTTCCAGCGGTGGCCGCATGGAGTGCCCGCCAACGCCGTTGATGGCCAGTTCCAGGCTGATAAAGCCCTTTTGCGCGATGGTGATGAGCGCGGTGTTGGCCGAGACGCCGGGAAATACGCCGGGCATTAGCGGGGCCGATTCGTCCATCACATAGTGGAATCGTTTGATGCCGCGCTTCTCAAGTGTTTCAGCCACGAACCGGGCACCTTCGGCACCGCCGACTTCTTCATCCTGACCGAAGACAAAATACATTGTCCGTCTTGGTTGCCAGCCTTCTTTGATCTTCATTTCTGCCGCTTCAAGAATGGCCTGCACCTGATTTTTATCATCGAGTACACCGCGCCCCCAGATGTAGCCATCGGCGATCACGCCAGCAAAGGGATCCTGCTTCCACTGGCCACGCGATTCTTCCGGCACCGGAACTACGTCCATATGCGCATAGAATAATACCGGTTCCGCCTCGGGGTCGATGCCTTTCCAGGTGTACAGCAGGCTGAATGGACGAGGGTCGCCCAACACTTCACGTTTCAGCTTTTTGGTGACATTAGGATAAGTCTTGGCCAGATAGGCATGATAGCCGGAAAACGCTTTAGTATCGAAATCGTCTCGATCCTGATTGGAAATAGTCCGGAAGGTCACGCCTTTTGCCAGCCGCTTCGCTGCACCATCCACATCCACCTTGACCAGAGCAAGTTCAACTCCTTTCATCTGCATGGACGTGAATTTCTCTCCGAATGCAGCTCCAGGTACGATTCCGCTGATCAATGTTAAGACCAATGCCAGTGCCCGAGGAGGAGTCACTGACTTACTAAATTTTTTGATAGACATTTGCACACTCCCTTTCAATGCAATATTAAACACTTGTATTTGATATCAACAAACAGTTTAACCTCAAGAAACTCAAACTGGCCTCCCCAACTATACCTGCTTTTTGAATGTCTCGGCGGTCGGCTATCTCTTAACCAAATAGACTACTGCTCAAGAAGTATGATCGGTTTCTTTTTCCATATTCTAGTCGAATTCGCCATCCTAATCGGAATCAAACGCAACATCCTCGAGTTAATCGCCCCCTTGGATGATAATCCCCCCTTGACTAGCGTTACTTGTACATGACGACAAATTGCGAAACCAGCAGAAAAGGTGACTTAGTTTCGCATCCAATTTACCGGAATGAATCAACACTAATTGAGGGCGAATTTATCAAAACTCACAATACCTTAGCCCACATCTATTCTGACTATAGCATCCAAGTGAATCGCCATTCAACTCACTTAGATCAGTGTCCTAATTTAATAGTGTGGACCAAGCTTTCAGGAATTATGAGATCATAAGCTCTACTTCTACTTACTTAGTGTTGTTTTAGGGTATTCACCAAACAAGCTAAAGTACTCTTCTGCAAATCGTCCGAAATGAGAAAATCCATGAGAAAGCGCGGCCACTTTTACGGCGCCTCTGCGGTTGTCAGAGCTGAGGAGAGATAATCTGGCTTCAGTCAAGCGACGCTTTTTGAAATGCATCATAGGAGTCTCACCACTGACTACACCAAAAGCATGGTACAAAGTGCCTTGACTGACACTAGCTGCTGAACAAAGGTCTGCAAGTGATATGGGGCCAGCTCCAACAGCCTCAAAGTACTCTTCAGCATCACGGACTATCTTGCCTAATTTGGTATTTCTTCTACGCTCTCTGTGAGGTAAAGGTGTTGCTTGTTGATAGAGATCTGTAAGATTGGCTAGAATTTTTTTTACCACAAATTCTTCCATGTTTTTTTGTGATGGATAGCAATGTCTTACGCATTTCATTGAGGCTATTAAATTCACAATTGAACGACGGGAAAAAGCTGCTGCTTCACTCGGAATTTGAATGGCCCCAGAATACAACTCCTTTTCGTTTGGATCGATGGCATTTAACGCGGAGATGGTTTCGAGAAACGTATTTCTACTAATAGCAATAGCTACGGTCTCACGTTCCCAACCGTGAGCCAAAAACAGAGAACCATCGACCGGAGTGTAGATCGATGTAGAATCTACAAGTGTACCATTTAATCGAAAGTCTCTGCGCCACGATAACGGAAACACGATACCAGTGAAACTCCTATCTAATTCAGCAACAGTGCTTGATTTAGTACCGACGTGAGCATGATAAATAGCTGCTTCAGCGTTCGATATTACAGTTGCTGTTGCTTGAAGTGCTCCTGTTCCTTGTTGAATCAAGGACTCCTTCCTAATTGGTAGACAACGCCTAGCTTCACGAAACGAAGCCTGGTTATCATCTTGCTCATATACGCCCACTTTCTAGCTCCACTCTCTTTTCACTTTTAAACAATCACCCGAATCTCAATTTAGTGAACAAGATTATTTGGCATTTTTGTAAGATATGGATACATATACACAAAGAGATTCATACAAAAAAGCAACATCATTAGCCTAGAATAACACGGCGGGCATGTAGTTTAACAGCAGGATAATCTGACAATTAACTGCCCCACGAGTATCTATATCTGTTACTGATTAGCCCTAGAAGCGATAGACAGAGCTTATATCTTTTTCTTCAAAGCTGACTTTTCAGCAACTCACAATGAATATGGTGAATAAATGAAAATGATTTCAATATGTTGCGCCACTTTGATGTCTGTGATGAGTATTGCAACACCCACATATGCACAACAAACAGTCAATTCTGTACTCATTACCAATGCTAATGTTTTCAATGGTGAAAACGAAAAACTAGCTGTAGGTATGAGTGTCCTAATCGAAGGAAACAAGATTTCCAAAATTGCAAAATCCATTTCTGCTCCTACAAATACCACCGTGATTAACGCCAACGGCAAAGTACTTATGCCAGGCCTGATTGATGCTCATTGGCACACCATGTTCAACTTTTCGCCCGTGAGCAACACCCTAGGTTCCAATTTTGGTTACCTGAACGTCGCCGCTAGTAAGGCATCAGGAGACACTCTAATGCGCGGCTTCACGACCGTACGAGATGTTGGGGGCAACAGCTTTGGAGTAAAACGCGCAATTGATGAAGGTCTTGTACATGGGCCGCGTATCTATCCCTCTGGTGCTTATATAAGTCAAACAGCGGGACACGGTGACTTTCGAGGCCCTAACGATGTTCCAGCTAATCTAGGAGATAGTCTAGACTATCAACAACGAGTCGGCGAGACGCTGATCGCCGATGGAGTTCCTGAGGTAATTAAACGTACGCGCGAAGTACTTCGTATGGGCGCCAGCCAGATTAAGGCTATGGGAGGTGGCGGTGTAACCTCGCTGTATGACCCGCTGGATGTAACCGAATATACTTTTGAGGAAGCAAAGGCGATCGTAGACGTTGCAAAGTCGTTTAACACCTACGTTGCGGTGCACATCAATACTAAAGATGCTATTAAAATGTGGATCAAGGCTGGCGCCAAGTCCATGGAGCATGGCTTCTTCATCGATGATGAAACCGCCAAGCTGATGGCTAAAAATGGTGTGTGGTGGAGCATGCAACCTATGGCGACCGAGGGACCAACTGCACTTAAGTTTGAAAATCCAATCAGCACTGCCAAGTACAATGCCCTCGTCAAGGAGCTCGATAAAGCCATCGCTAGCACTAAGAAATATAAGGTCAAGACAGCATTCGGCACAGACATTCTATTTGACCCTGAGCTTGGCAAGAAACATGGAACATTCCTCGCTAGCTTACAAAAGTGGTACACGCCTTTCGAAGCATTGAAAATGGCAACACATGATAATGGTGAATTACTCAAATTAAGTGGTGCGCGTGATCCATATCCTGGTGAGTTAGGAGTTATTAAGGAAGGGGCGCTTGCAGACATGCTACTTGTTGATGGCAACCCTTTAGAGAATCTAAATCTTGTGGCTGATCCGGAGAAAAATTTCGTGATGATTATGAAGGACGGAAAAATCGTTAAAAACGTCATTAAATAAGTAATAAGGATTATACATTGTTTTGGCGGATAACGTATTAATTATCCGCCAAATTTAAGATTTTGAATTAGATTGCAATCCAGATAAGGATATGACTAATGAAATTTCAGTCACTATTTCTCGCGTTCACTATTTGCACTCCAGCTATATGCACAGCGGACTATGATTTGGTCATCAATAATGGCCGTGTAATGGATCCAGAGACCCTGTATGACAACATAGCGAACGTCGGCATCAAAGATGGTCGTATTGCTGCCATCACCAAAGACACAATCAAAGGAAAGGAAACCATTAATGCCAAGGGGTTGGTAGTTGCGCCCGGATTCATTGATACCCATTTCCATGCCACCGATCCCTTCGGGCAACAGATTGGTGTTGCCGATGGTATTACCACAGGCATGGATCTGGAGCACGGCGCTATCCATGTAAACCAGTGGTATGACAAAAAAGCAGAGGAAGGCCAGCTCATGAATTATGGCACCACTGCAATCATGATTGGTGCACGTATGGCGGTACATGACCCGGAAGTACAACTGGATGGCCCCTACGATATCTCCACCATCCTTGGCAAGGTGAATGAATCGGCCAAAGACGGCACCATGGGATGGGCTGTCACCCCGAGCAATGTTGACCAGATGAACCAAGTCATGAAAATTCTGGATGAAGATCTGAGGGCAGGTGCGCTGGGTATTGGGGTAGGCGCGGCTTATATGGCGAAGGGGCTCACAACCTACGAGCAGTTTGAGGCACAGCGTACCGCGGCACGCTACGGTCGATTCACCTCTGCTCATACCCGCTTTCATATGAATGGAGTAACCCCCACCGAGGCACCGATAGGTGTAAGTGAAATCCTCGCCAATGCGATGACGTTGCGAGCACCATTGCTGGTCTGTCATGACAACGATTACGGTTGGTGGGAAAACCAAGAAAAACTTCAGTTGGCTCGAGCCCAAGGCTTTAACGTATGGGGCGAATATTACCCCTTCACCGCTGGTTCAACCGCCATCGCCGCCGACTTTTTGAAACCGGAACTCTGGGAGAAGGCCAATGGCAACAAATATGAAGAGACCATGTACGATCCCGCTATGGATAAGTTCTACACCAAACAGGAATATCTGGACATGGTTACCAAAGAACCCGGCCGTTTGGTCATAGCCTTTGCTCCCAAACGCAAAGCCTGGTTGCCTATGTGGTTAAGAACTCCCGGTATGACTGTGGCTTCGGACGGTATGCCAGGATTCGACAGTAAAGGGAACTTGTTGCCGGCCGGCACCGACGTGCGTAAATATCAAGGCCACCCACGCGTCGCAGCAACCTACTCCACTACCTTGGAATTAGCGCGCCAAGAAGGCGTTCCCTTGATGTTTACACTCGCTCAATTGAGCTACACATCCGCTAAACACCTCGGTGATACAGGTTTGCAGGCCATGAAAGAGCGCGGCCGTGTTCAAGTAGGCAAAATTGCCGACCTAACTATCTTTGATCCAGACAAAATTGCTCCAAGAGCAACCTACAAAAAGGGCGAGAATGCACTACCACCTATCGGCCTGCCCTATGTCGTCATCGGAGGCAAGATTGTAGTCAAAAATTCTGTGGTACAGAAAGTCAAGGCTGGCCAGTCAATTCGATTCCCTGTTGAGGAAAAAGGCCGCTTTGAACCGGTCACTGTAAATGGATGGTATGGCGAACACACTATCAACGTGCCCAAAGTGCACGATACTGAAGACAATCCTGTGTTAAAACACCGCTGAAAAGTTAATGATGCCCCTTGTTCAAATACGATTACATGGGCAAGGGGTTTAAGTAGACTCTGAATACAACTCCAAGATAATGATGTTCGGAGACGGAGAAAACTATTCAGCAGTTTGTCATGTGCAAAGGTGTGTGAAGATCATAGCCAAGTTACTGGCTGGTGACCAAATACCAACCGTTATTACGGGATGAACGTAAAAAGGGAAAACGAATCCCCGTCTGCCTGAGGTGTTTTGCTTCCGGTTTGATCTGGCTATCAAAAAGCGGACGCAACATATTATCTTTGGAGAGTAAAGATGCAAAATCAATTGTTAAGGCAGTTGCCTGTTCGTGTGGTTTCGACTGTTTTTTTGTTAATATTATCATCTCCTCATACATATGCAGAGGAACATGAAACCGAACTTCGTAAGGAAATCAATGAACTGAAGATGATTATCAAGCGTCAACGAGAACAACTGAATAGTCAAAGTGAATTGGTTCAGAAGCTCGACGCTCGCCTCAAAAACGTTGAATTCAAAGATGCTACAGATACGTCTACAATTTCTGGCGACAGTTTGTTAGATACGAGCAAAGCGGGGAGCAATAAACATCGGATTCGCGATTCGGTTGGTGACCTCAATGCAAATGCCGTGAAAGCCGGAGATTTTGCAGGTGCAATAATGCTTCCGAATACGCGGGAAGTGCAGTTAGCGATAGGCGGCTTCGTCAAAACAGCCGTATTGTGGGATAGCGATGCCGACAACTTAGGAGTTGATTTTTTGCCATCCCTACTAAATGACCAAAATGAGCAGGATGGAAGTTTTGCCCTCGACTCAACATTGACACGCTTGCTTATTGATGTCCGCGCCCCAACTGACGGTGATGGGCAACTTCGAGGCTACCTTGAGTGGGACCTAAATGACAATAATAATGGTTCGCCAGAATTAAAGACTCGGTTGGCTTATGGCTCTTGGACTACTCCAGCAGGTACCATCACCGCCGGGCAAAACTGGTCGACATTTATGGATCTGAAGTTGTTGCCCGAGGGTCTAACCGAGCCCACCGTCAGTGGAGCTATTTTCGTTCGTCAGTCGCAGATTCAATGGTCTGCCCCTCTTGGTGATCAGTGGACCTATCATGCAGCTATTGAGGATCCGAGCAGTAATGACTTCGACAGCGATATGCTTGATATTGTTCGCAAGTCTCGGCTACCTGATGTGGTGCTGGGAATCGAATACAACAATCCGCAGTGGCACTGGCGTCTTAACAGTATCTTGCGAAAACTTGAATTCGATATTCCAGGTGGCTCAAATGATTCGGCGACCGGCTGGGGATTGTCGGCCTCGGGGCGTTACAATTTTTCCAGCGGTGACTGGCTAGGTGCCAGCGCGTCCTACGGTGAAGGTCTGGGTCGCTACCTGTTGGGTATCCGCAGCACAGCAGGGGGGGCAGTAGAAAGCCCAACGTCAGCTCTGGAATTGCGAGACAACTGGGGCGGCTTTATCAACTACTTCCACAAGTGGTCGGAAACGACACGCTCCACAATCACCCTCGGTCATGCGAAGGCGGATGCTCTTGATTTTCAGCCGGGAACGACGTTTGAAAGCACAAGTTACGGATCTGTCAACTTCCTTTGGAGCGCATTACCTTATCTCACTTTAGGCGCAGAATATCAATATGGTACACTTGAGTTTGTTGATGGTAACGACATTGACAATAATCGTATCAGCTTTGCAGTTCAGATATTTTAGTTACTTCGCAATTTCTACAGGAGTTAGGATTGATGCCATTACAGTAAGCAACAAAATATACTCCTCGAGGCAGTTTGAAGTGTTTACTCGTGAACAGAACGAGTCGTTACCGCCCCAAACGACATGGGGCGGTAATGTCACATATACCAAGTGAAATGACCCGTATTTCATTGACACCCTAATACCTCAAAATGAGGTTAAAAGTCGTCTAGTGAAGTAGTAGCAATTCAAGACATCACAACATTGAACCTAGATTGAACTTCGTTGTATGGTTCTTTTACTACCACTCCCCCATATTGCGAACCCTTGACTCAACTTCTTTAAGTACACTCAGAGAACCTGTACCAATTAACTCTATGGGAGAAAGACCATTGAAAAAAGGTGTATGGTTATTCAGTACCATAAACCCGATCTGATTTTGAGGATTCGAAAAGTACAACATTAGAAAACCGCGAATGCTAAGAATATAATATGCTCGCATATCCTGCTCTTCCTCAGGGTAATCAAGAAGTATTTTTTGAATTAATTTTGGTGAAGCACTCCACTCCTTGAGAGCTTCAACAGCTAATTCTAATTTATTGTTGTCACACTGCAAATTGATACCTCAAACTCCACGATAAGAATCCTGCCTTATACTCACTCAATCAAGATGCAACAAGCACAAGTTAATGTTCAGCAACAAAGCTATTGAGATTTCACGGGACTCTTAGTGGGTCCAGCTAGCCGTCCACTAGTATCGGGGGCTCGAACCGTAAGAGAGTCGGCAAAGGAAGACTGACTCTTACGAGCATGCAATTGCATACGTTCTAGCGCTTTTCTTAAATCTAATTTGGTTCTTCTCATAGTGATAAAGCCTGAACTCTGTAGATACTCTGCACCTCTACTAAATGTAGGTCCACTTTTAAACAGCCGTATAAATAACGCACAACTAAACTAAGCAGCTTGTTTACAGAAGTTTTAAGTAAATGCCGCTTCATACCAAAGTAAAAAGAGGTTTTTACATTTCACTGCCTATTCGGCAGTTTGCTGCATTAACATAAACGTCGAAACGATTATTTTTATTTTCAGCTGCCTATGCGGCAGTTCACGTATGTGGATCTAGGCGTCGATCCATGAATTTATTTTCAGCTGCCTATGCGGCAGTTCACAACAAAATATAGCCGATAAGTCATTAATTTTCAATTAGTAACTTGCAAATAGAACACTTCACCCATTTCCTTATTATTTGAACTTATCAATTATAAAACAATAAGTTACGCTGACGATGTGCAAACAAGGTTAAAACATGTTGAATTCTGGAACTGTCCCCTTTTGCTCTTGATTCGTTGCCAGCCCATACTGATTAAACTTGGCCTGTTCGGGCCTACGTACTTTCTCTTTTTGCACATGCAATAGAAAATCCTGACCGGTACTTTTACTTTCTATTGCTATGCAGTGAAAATGATCCTGCTCTCTCGGTATATTGCACTTGCTGGGGTTAAAAAACTCCTCCCTTGCAAGCGCCCGCTTCTCCAATCGTTTTAATCGTCTTCGAGCTTCACCAGCAAACATTTTTGCGATACTTTGATTACGCTTAAATCTGACCTCATTACAATCATCAGGGACAGCTCCAACATCACCAATATTGAAGAAGCCACACTCTTGCATATCTTGAAAATACTCTTGCTGACTCAAATGATTCAATACAGCAATATCTGTGTGGACAAAGGCAATCACATTACCTATTGAGGTATCTGACCACGCGGGGAAACTCACACCAAGCCCTTTAATTTCATGCTTGCATATGAACCCATGCATGATTAAAATGCATCGCCCAGTCAACAAAGCTAAATTTGCCTTTTCGGGTAAAAATCGCACCATAAAATAGTAACGTTGCATACTAGACCTACTCCGAATTAATCGTATCTGCTTATGATTTGCTTTTAGCTTCAGCCTTTTTCTGGAACATACCGCCCTTTATTAACACAGCAAAAAGATAGTAGATATTAGGGCTAATAGAAGGTTCTGATTTAGGCAGGAACTCCTTAAGCTCCGCAAGATAAAGTTCAGCATTAACAAACAGAGAATAAAAGCTCAACTCCGATTCTGGAGAGCGGCGCGCGATACCTAACTCTTTGTCTGCACCATATTCATGGATGCGTAATCGCTTTGAGCCGTCTTCCCACCAATCATCAATCAATTGCAGTGCTGCCCCAACCTTTACTGAATTGAAACTTACGGCATAACGACCATCGACACACTTCACCTTTGCAAATTGCTTTGATGCTTCACCCTGTGTGGCCTTTTCACCAAAAACCTGACTTGGATAGATCTCTTGGCAAAAAGCCGTCTCAATTTTTGCAGTGATATCTGCATGCCAAAATTCGGTTGGTTCAGTTAGTGCCTGATGTAACTCTTGGCTCAACTCGTCTAGTACCCTCTGGGTATCTGCAGGCCAATGACTATCCCAAGCAAGCTGTCGAGTGTTAGATATTTGATAACTGTTACCAGAACTAGTTCTGACATCGATTTGAGTATTTCCGGTATTTTGATTACGCCAAAGCCAGCTACCCAACAACAAGTTTTTACAGTATCGAGTAGCTAACTCTTTGAAGCCTCCACACGCTTTAAAGGTTGTCGCCAACTCCTGAAGTAATGAAAAAACTGCTGGTTCACTGCAACCTGAGGGCTTTAATGAGTTAGCTTGGGCTCTCAACGAAAAACGACAATAGATATGCTCTACATTAGGTGGAACATAGCATTCTTCAATGATTAACGGATTACAATGAGCTAAATCTTGTGGGGCTAAATTTTTGGATTTGAACTGAGGAGTAAATGCTTCTGTAAAACCGGCTTTTTGGCCTCGAATGCGATTGATTTCAGCCTCGAGGGGAACAAAGTCATTTTCTGCTGTTTTATAGAAAAAAACCGCCTTACCTGGGTACAGTGAGCGGTCATATTTTAGAACATTACATAACTCCATAGAAGTTCCTCAAATCCGTTTCATTAGCATTGAAGACTCTTTTATCTCGAGCATCCAAAAAGCCCGCCTAAAAAAGTTACTTATTCCCTGTAACCTTATATCAATTGCAGTGGCACACTCAACTACTCCTATGGCAGGCTCAGCATAAGAATGTAACGCCTCTAACGAATTCCGACGGCTTTTAGGGTCCTCCAACAACAGATAGCCAGACATGACCGGGCACAATGAAGCTTTTTGCTCGAGCAATACTAGGAGCTCATCAAGACTACTGATTTGATACCTAGTTGGCATAATCCATCTACCGGATGCGGGAAGCCTGCTTAGCTTCGTAAAGAGTGACGCTTCATTACGGTACAAACCACACCATTCATCAACAGAGCCAATCTCAGGAAGATGCATCACTCCTCCTGCAAAATTTGCAGGAAAGCTCGCCTTCAAAGCATTGATTGAACCATCAAGAACTTCTAGCTCTTCTTCATAACCATCAATATGAACCACTAAATCAAACACTAAATCACAATACCTATGATCTACAATTCCAGCTCGTCTAAATTGATTCTCGCTCGTGCCCTGCATACCGTACTCAGGGAGTTTTTTACCCGCCACAGATGAATACTGACGAATAAACCAAGAAAAAGAGGTTAACCTAAGCTGAGTACCAAGACTTTCATTCAATTGCCGTTGATAATTATGCATCATCCCCCAAACAGCAGTTAACGAAGGTAAACCGGCACAATAGGGATTAGATAACGCTTGCGCATCAAATACTCGTATGCCCTTCAAATACAAATAACGATGTAAATCCTTCCCCTCCGAATCTATACTCACCGAGTTCGGCTCTTTAGAAAGGTTCCCAAGCAACCATTTCAAACTGCTTTTTAATGGCTTCATCAAACGATGATGGAAAGCATATTTTTGTAATGCATTTGAATTAGATAGCGTGGTATTCAACAGGCTAAACGTTGGATTCAGTAATTCAATGAGTTGCTCTTTTGGCGTAGTTAAAAACTGATACTCATATGACCCCTGAATGCTGACGAGTTTGCTCATACTCATCTTGTTTTCTACTAGGTCTAAACGCCACTCTAACAAGGGCAACAACCATTCACTGATGGCAGATCTTATCTGCCTCACACTGGCAATTTTCTGTTGCCGGCGTTGCTTCAAGGCCAGTTCAAATCTGTTTGATAAGAGGCTATCTAAGGCTCTTTTTAATTGAGAGTGTGATAATGCACGCTGGTTTAACACTGTTTGACCAGCTTGAACCTTCAAGACCCAAGAGTCGCTTAATCCATGCACTGCATTCTGAATACGGGGTGGGTAACTTAACACCTTAATGTTACCGCCTAGAGAAGCCGAGAGCTCACCAACCGCAGCAGGACGAGTAAACTCAATATTGGCATATTGCCCCCGCTTTGCTATTGCCGCTTGCTGCATTTCCGATTGCAGGGCATGACTGACCACAGGTGTAATTGCTAAATAGCTATCCCTATATGGCATACGAACTTGGATGGAATATTTATCAACACGATTAGGGCTGTCATCGGCCGGCAATAATGCTCTAACTCTCCCACACAAATTCATGAAAAGCTTAGATGGCATCCCCAGCTGTTTAAAAGCTAATTTCCACTCTTTAGGGGGCTCAACCAAAATCGTCGCAAGACAATGAACATGCTTCTTCCAGAGAAAATGACACGTAAATAACTTTGCGACATTCACTTTGGCGCTGTCATGTGACCACCCCAAAGTTTTTATGCAATTTGCACTGCTCAATACATGAGGGTGTAATGACGGAGACTCTGAAATCAGCCTTTGCTTACTGACGCGTATATCAGGATATTTTAAATTATGTGTGTGTAACCACTTCACTTCGCCAATACAGGCATCTAAATGAGGATCAGTATTAAGTGTCTGCCTGGCCAATCGCCTATCAAGTAGATCATCAACCCGTTTTCTAGGGTAAGTCAGATTAAGTAAAATAGTTAACGCAGAAGCTTCATAGCCCGTCACATCTATCAGCTCAGTATAAGCGGTAAATGCTCTTCTTAACCCTATATTCCGCTCAGAGATATCGTCAACATTGAGTAGCTTTTGGAATATCTGTTTACCTACCATGCTGATAAATACATCCCTTGTTTATCATTGCCAAAACTAGCCTTGTATTCGATAACTTGCCTTAGGTAGAACACCCCAATATGAGGGTCAATTCGAGTCTGAATTTTTTGCCTTAGACCCGAAGTTAAAATGCCATCTTGATAGAGCCGATACACTTGCTCATGAGCTGTAGATAGTAACACTGCAGCTTCGGCCACAGAGACTAACATATCTGCCACATTGGGCCTTTTAGACTTAGGGTGTGACGCCACCAACTTGCTCAGGTATGCCATCAAAGCAAGGTATATAAAATGCGGCTCTTTATCTTCTGGCAATAAACACTGCGACTGTAGAATTAGCTCGCCATAAATTGACCGAAATGATGTGCGATTAAACAAATCAATAAGCTTCTCTTCGGCTCTTGAAGTAACAACATCTAACTCGCTATAGAAACTTGATGGCCATCCTTCAAAGTAAGCAACAGCGCTATTCGTCATACATTCAACATTGTCAACATGACGCTTCTGGTACCAAAGCAAAGCCGCAAATCGCTGAGTCGCAGATGTGCCCATAAATATGAGAGGATTGTTAGATAGGGGGTCACCTTCGAACATACTACGTGACAATAAAATTGCTTGATCATCGGCTTTTACGCTCGCAGCGATAGTAAACTCAAAGCCGCAAGCACAATGAGTAATAGACTCGTTTTCAATATAATTGATGGGCAGCAGGCAGTCAGGGCAATGATGAAGCAACTCACATTCATGCTTGGCACAAACCTCAACAGGCCGGACATGCCAAACCTGGCGAATATAGGGCTCTTCTCTCAGACATTGAGGGCAAACGGGCACAGTCTCAACACCATCTTCATCTGCGTAACGAATAAAGCTCAGCGGAATATCAACGCCATTACGATGCACTGCCGACATATCTCCCACAAACATTCTATTTGAACGCAACAAGGCCAGTCTTTGTAACTCGTGAGGTGGTAAATCAAGGAGAGATTCAAGCAAGCTCAACGCCCGCATTCTAAAGTGGCTATTATATTTGGCGTGATACACATTAAGGCGTTTTAGCTCGATAGGAAAAGCACCATGAGCCTCAAAGTCTAGCTCATGCAACTCTTCCCTTATGGCTAGGCTTAGCTGCTGGTAGGAGTCAAAAAAGTTCTCCTCTACAACTCGTAGCAGGTAACTCTCTAATGACTCATCTGAAAATGCTCGCGCTTTAGGAGAAAAGAGAAATGCCATTCAACACCAAAACTAAGGAAGTCTTAGTTGAAGCCTATTTAATCTGGAACTGATTTGCAAGAAAAGTTACGGCACATTAGATGATTGGCGTGTTTTAATCACTAGTCGTTGACACTCTAACTTATTCCCCAAATTTATTCGTGCTGAGTTTTTTTCTAAGTGTGTGACGGATCTAGTTGACCAAATTTTAGTAATACCACAAAGTGACCACATAAAAATGGCAATTCAGAATCGCTAACTGACACTACAAATATAGGGATATAAAGATGTGGTCCGATAAAGAATCAAGTATTGATTTTCTAAACTTCAACGAAACTGCTGAATCCATAAAAGACCTGATCACTGAAAAAAATCTTATGCCGATAAGTGTTGGTGTGTTTGGTGATTGGGGGGCCGGTAAGTCAACAATTCTGGAATTAACAAAGTCTACCCTTGCTGATGACGAGGAAGACTATATCCAAGTAAGTTTCGATGCGTGGATGTTTCAAGGTTACGACGATGCCAAAGCGGCATTATTGGAGACAATCGCTGCAACGCTCGTCAAACGATCAGAGGCTGATGAAAGCTTAAGAGCGAAGGCCAAAGACTTTGCTGGCCGAGTTAACAAGATCAGACTTATGGGGCTTGCAATGGATGCTGGAAGCTTCATAGCAGGGGTTCCAACATTTGGTGGGTTCCAAAAGCTTTTCGGGATGTTCACTGGTGGAGAAAACGGTGAGTATGATTTCGACGATGTAAAGAATGGAGTTGAAGGTGCTGGAGAGGTGGCCAACAAAAACAAAGACCTTCTAAGGAAGAAAAAGGATTTCTCTCCACCTAAAGAAATTAAGGAATTTAGAAAAGCATACTCAGATCTTCTTGCTGAATTTGGTAAGCCCTTAATTGTCTACGTTGATAATTTAGACCGTTGCTCGCCCTATAACGCTATTTCAACGCTAGAAGCTATGCGCCTTTTCTTATTTCTCCCCAACACGGCATTTGTCATTGCAGCCGATGAAGACATGATCCGGCTGGCTGTCGGTGAATACCACAAAGGTTCCTCTCAAAGACACCAAACAGACTATTTAGACAAACTGATTCAAATACCTATACATGTCCCGCGTCCAGGCACTTTAGAAATAAGGGCCTACCTGATAATGCTGGTTGCACTGGATCACGGTGTCACAGGAAAACCGCTTGAGGCACTAAGACATCAACTTGAACTCAATCTCAAGATGTCTTGGAAAGAGGATGTAGTCGCTATTGATGACTTGCTCGAAGGAAAAGAACTTCAGAACATTCCTGAGCTGAGAAGAAAGTTCGTTGTTGCAGAACAACTTGCGCCGCTGCTAGCTGAATCATCCAACATCAATGGCAACCCGAGAATAGTCAAACGTCTCCTTAACCAAGTCAGAATAAGAAGAAAAACAGCTCTCCGACGCGGTATGCAGTTAGATGAAAAAACCATAACTAAACTGGTAATCTTTGAGCGTTGTCTTGGAACAAGAGCTACCAATAAATTCTACGAAATGATTGATTCCGAAAATGGGAAACCGAAGATTTTGGCTGAACTTGAGGCGGACAGAGTTAACATCGACGAGATCGCACTACCTGAAGAGTGGAAGGCCGAAAAAAACTTTCTAGTTAAATGGTCAAAACTAACGCCTAAATTTTCCGAAGTTGATTTAACGCCAGCACTCTATCTGAGTAAAGAAAATGTGCCTTTGGGGTCATTTGGAACAGTGATGTCAGGAGCAGCTCAAAAGCTTGTTATGGCATTGTTGAAGCAAAGCCAACGAATAAGTCAAGCAAGCAGTAAAGCAATTGAAGATACTCCACCTGATGATTATGTACCAGCAATGGATGCATTACTTGAGAAACTGAGACCTATAGGTGATTGGAGTAAGCGCCCTGATGGGATTTTTGGGGCGAGATTGCTCGCTGAAAAAGACATTAGGTGCAAGGCTACATTTTTGGATTTTATGAAGCAACTACCACCTGCACGATGGATGACTCCAATCATCGAAGAACTAGAAGGAGCTAACTAATGGGAACATCAGCATCATCAAGGGGACCAAAAGATAAGAATCCCCTCATACCACCTTGGGCTGAAGGCGGGGATGGACTATCAATCGATCCAAATTCTGACTCTGATGGAGATCTCGGTGATGTTGGAGGAGACGAAGTCAACGATGGCGAACACAATGCCCAAGAAGTGGATAACAATAAGGTACAACAAGAGATTGGACCGCCAGATCATACGCAACTGCCCCAGAAAAGATTCAAAAGCGCAAGACAGGCTTTTGGTAGGTATGCCAGTGCGGGGGGGACAACCTCCGATCTACGACGCTCACTAAAGAGCTATGCTAAAAAATCCTCTGGTAGCGGAAAAGGAGCAAGTCGAAGGTTAGCCAGTGGTATAACCGCTGGTTCTGGACTGGTTGGAATGATGCGCGGTGACAGCGTTACCGTTGGTAACCAGTCCTTATCTCTTAACGATCTTCAGGGTCTTACTACTGACCAAGCGATTGATCGAATAGCCTCCCACTTAGCTCCAGACAACTCTGATTCAGATTCAGTGCGCATTGCGATGAATTATGCTTTGGAAGAGGCTCTTCCAGATACGCAAGACTTCGACCCTGCAAGTTTTACTGATGAAGTAATCCAAGATGCAATTTCCTGTTATCTCACCGACTTAATTTTTCAGGACGTAGTCACTGGTATGGGAGAAGCGTGGTTCAAAGCAGAAGTAGCAACCAAACACCACAAAATGGAAAGCGAACTGAGGGAGCTGATAAAAGTGATAACGCAACAAGAAATGGATAAAGCGACAAACGGCAACCCTAGTGATATCACCAAGCACAATATTCGGAAAATTCAGATCGAAGCAATATCAAAGACTGTAGATTATTGGGAGAAATTCAATGACTGATTTTTACTTCCATCATAATCCTGACAAACTTCCTGACTACTCAGACGAATGCCACCCAATTCAAATCTTTGACAATCACCCATTGGACAAATACAAATGTAGCCATGCGTCGAAAGAGTTAATTACTAAGATTAGGCGGCTTGGCGTTCCAATTGATTCCGATGCACTCGATTTGGTGACTATCGCAACAGCAGTTACTTCTGCTGAAACATTTGAGCTAAGAGATAATGCGCCTAACTCTTGGTCTAGAATCCTGAACCTTTACATACCGGTTTTGGCTCCAGAAAAATGGAAATCAGTAGCTAAAAGACTAGAATCACTTTTAGGTTTCTTAACTGGCGATCAATGGAAATTATCTTTTAGCAAGTCTGAATTGGCTCTACCCAAGCCAATAAACAGCAAACAGTCAAAGCTTACAACTGAATCACTGAAGGGATTGAATGCGGTCTGTCTTTTTTCTGGAGGATTAGACAGCGCAGTTGGAGCAATTGATATTCTTAATGGTAACTCTGATATTCGACCAATGCTTGTAAGCCACGCATATCGGGCTGATGGAGCAAAGCAGCAAAACATAAAGAAACTGCTCAAAAAACCATTTGGTGAGTTGTCATACTCCATAGCCCCTCAACTGTCCAGCCAAGTCAATCATGTTAACGATACAAGCATGAGAGGAAGGAGCTTTAATTTCTTGGCGATGGCTGTATTGGGGATCACGGCGCTTAGAAAGGCAAATAATAATAATGCTATCTCCCAGATTATTGTGCCTGAAAATGGATACATATCGATTAACCCACCATTAACTCGAAGGCGCATTGGTAGCCATAGTACACGGACAACGCACCCGAACTTTCTCTCTCAACTAGAAGTATTGCTCAATGATGTTGGGTTTAATATCCATTTCGTGAATCCATACCAGTTTAAGACTAAAGGCGAGATGCTAGCTGAGTGTGTCGATCAAGACGCTGTAAAACAAGCGATACCATTAAGTGTATCTTGCAGTCACTGGCATAGAGAACATATACAATGTGGCTATTGTCTTCCATGCTTAATCAGGCGTGCTTCGGTGTTTCATGCGGGCTTTGAAAAAGATTCTGCTTATGCGGTTCCTCGACTAAAAAGTATACTAAAAGAATACGAAAAAAGAGATGACATCCACGCGGTACAAACTGCAATACTTAGATTAAAGAAGAATCCAGACTACATGGCTTGGTTACGTCAGTCTGGCCCCTTACCACAAAATAAAGAAACACGTGAAAAATTGGAGTCTACGGTGCAAAGAGGTTTGGCAGAAGTTGAAGCATTTTTGAAATCGGTCAACCTTGCATGATGGATTTGCATTGCCATGTCGATTTGTACTCTGATCACAACGAGGTACTTAATGACTTGAGAGAATGCAATTATTATGTGTTGTCAGTTACAACTGTGCCTTCCGCTTGGAGAGGCACAGTTAAACTTACAGAGGGGATCGCCCGTTGTAAGACTGCTTTAGGACTGCACCCACAGCTTGCTCATTTAAGAAAGAATGAGCTATCCATTTTCGATGAATTAATCGGTGAAACTAGATACATAGGAGAGATAGGTCTAGATGGTTCAAAGGGATACATGCCATACATCGAGGATCAGCTCTATGTATTCAACTATATTCTTGAAAAGTGCACGCACTTCAATGACAAAATTCTTTCTATTCACAGCCTCAACGCAACAAAGCAAGTACTTGATTGTTTGAAAGAGCACCCCCTAGCAGGAACCCCAATACTGCATTGGTTTTTAGGAACAAAAAAGCAAGTATTAGAAGCAACCCAACATGGCTGTTTTTTTTCTGTTGGTCCAGCTATGTTGAATTCAAGTCGAGGACAGAAAGTTGCATCGTGGTTACCGCCAGACAGAGTGTTGTTGGAAACTGACGGTCCATTTGCAAAAGTGGATAATTGCCCACTGCTACCATCACAAGCTAAGCTTGCTATAAATGAGTTGTCTTTATTGTGGAAAGTTAAGGCCGAAGATGTTGTTGCACAACTTAAGCAGAACATGGTCTTGTTGTTAAATGGCGGGATCATATAATATTGTAAAATTTATATTACTAGTCAACGTGTTAGATACCTACATGGTGGATCATTTTTAGCTAAAAATTAACGGTGAGCATATGTTGGGGGCTCATAAAAATTTAAATCCGAAAGAAATGAATTAGAGTTAACAACCTAGCTATTTGTCTAAAGCATTCAATTTAGACAATTGCTCTATCAAAGCATTTCTCTCTGCTTCACTCATATTTTCAAGCAAGCACAGTAATTTAGCTGTGCTTTCTGACTCACAAAAAAAGTAAGCCACAGGTACGCCTAACTCATCAGCCATTGCCTTAAGCGTTGCATAATCAGGTGTGTGCTTGCCTTTCTCGTAATGATTCATGCGTGCGCTTGCCGTACCAGGCTCCATTCCTAACAGAATGCCCAGTTGCTTTTGGCTAATACCCATCGCTTTTCTTGCCCGCTTAAGCCTTTGCGGCAGGGGGCTGCTATGTTTTTCTGACACGTGTTCATTTTTGCTTGATCCTAGATAACTTAGATTGTCTTAGTTTTTTCACTTCAGGTATACTAAGGAATCCTTAGCTTTTTCAGATGAATTGTCAAGCACTAGCAAATTTTAAAACCGACTTAGCTTCACAATGGCACTTCAGAAGAAAAAACCGAAAGATGAAATACGTCACGGAATGACCATTACATATTGAAATTAAAAGAAATTGGTAAAATGTCGTGTCACAAGTAGCTATCCAGTTAGATAAAGTACTTATCAACATCCTAAAAAATAAAACACTAACTCAATTTACTGCTGTAGAAATAAAAAATGCCTATATTGAGCAAATTCCCACCACAAAAAATAGAGAAGCGAGTCAACGAGTGCATAGAACCCTCAACAAACTCTGCAAACTCGAATTCTTAAGGAAGTATAGTGAGGACAATAAGGTGTACTTTTCCAAAACGCAGTCGTTTGATGATAGCTGCCTTCATCCGAGTAAACCGCGTGAGCGAGCATTAACATCAGATAGAGTTTGCACCAATACCAACCACCTACTGCAGTTCAAAGCAAGACTTAACCAATACCAAGTCGATCTGCTCGAAAAAATTGGAGAGGCAGAAGAGTTTAAACGGTTATTTACTGAATTTCCTGAAACAAAAGCCCTACTGCATAGCCAATATATGGAAGCCCGTAACTTAAGCTCTTCAATCATGGGAAAAATTAAAGCCGTAGAATCAGGCATAAAAACGCTAGAGAAAAAAAGATATGAAACTTAGAGCATGGCAGCAAGCTTGCGTTAAAAAGGCGCTTAAGGTCTATCAATCACAAAGCCACTTTATGTGCTTAGCAACGCCTGGATCAGGTAAAACGGTCATGGCTGCAGAGCTTGCAGCAAAGTTAATCGAAATGGGTAAGGTTGACTTTGTTTTATGCTTCTCTCCATCATCTGAAGTTAACGGGAGCATTAGGTCGACTTTTTCACGCCGACTACAAAAACGTTTTGACGGCTTAATAGGGGCCATTGGCTGTGTGTATACCTACCAATCAATGTCCTCTTTACCACCTGATTTTTGGCAACTTCTCAATAGTCATAATGTCTTAGTGATTATGGATGAAGTTCATCACTTAAAAGGTATTGAACTTGATGATGCCAATGCCTGGGGCCAAGAAGTACTGCTGAAGGTCCAAAATAAGGCACGCTATACATTAGCACTTTCTGGTACCCCATGGCGTTCAGATGCTGCGCCAATTGTCTTGGCTAGATTTACACAACCAGACAATACAATACGCTGTGACTTTGTTTATGGCTTAAAACAAGCCATCGATGATGGAGTATGTAGACAACCCCATATCACGTTAATTGATAATGAAAAAATCAAGTTGATCAGTAATGAGGAGTCAGAAACCTTCTCATCAATAGCGGCCCTCCTCGAAGGCTCAGATCTCAGTTACCGAGCATTGTTAAATAACCAGCATATTAACCATTATTTACTTCAGCAAGGTATTAGACGGCTAAGTCGTATACGTGAAAACCATCCTCTTGCAGGCGGGCTCGTTGTAGCTTCTTCTATTCACCATGCTAAAAACCTCTTTCAAATGCTCACTGAAGATTTTCAGCAAACGGCATGCATCGTTACCTCAAAGATGAAGTGTCCATCTCGCATCATTCAAGCTTTTAGGGAAAGCGAAGTTCAATGGATCGTCAGTGTTGGTATGATCTCTGAAGGTACTGACATTCCGAGACTGCAAGTGTGTTGCCATCTGAGTTGTATCAAAACTGAAATGCATTACCGTCAGGTATTAGGGCGAATATTACGAGTCACTTCCACTGAGAAACAGCAAGCCTGGCTATTCACTTTAGCTGAAGCTAACCTTACAGAATTTGCTTACCGTATCGATCAAGATCTACCTGAAGTGCCGGTCATTATTAATCAAAAAGAGCCAGCCCCCATAAACTTGAGATGTTCTAGCCAGTTAAGTTCAACCGAATTAGACCATGACGAATCGTTCAATCTACAAATATCTGCTCTATCGCTATCAACCAAATCAAAGGTGCCAGCAACCTTGTCTGATATTGAGCAAGAGAATCACTATAACTTAACCCTGCTAGGCGGATACAAAGAACGAATCGTAAGGATGTTTGATGCTCATTTACTGGGTAGTTGAGCGAGTGTGAATGGTTCTGAAAACTCACGAGGAATCAACATATCTTCAGAAAACATTGCATTAGCATTGTATCTAGAAGGTTTCATGACCTCTGAGATTTTAATTTTGTCTAAAGGTTGAGTAAAAGGGTTAATAAATGCCAATTCCCCTTGCTGACTACTAAAAAGTTGCTCATAAGCATCAGCTAAGTGTTCACTCTTTAAAGTACCAGCAGCATCAAGCAATGCTATTTTTAATGCTTCTGTCAGTAAGTGTTTCAATGCTCTGTTTTCCCCCTTACATGCAGCAAAAAGCGGAATAGAAATCTCTTTGCCTTGAAGCTTCGGTGGGGAGTCAAAAGGCATATGCTTTGCTAAACCCATTAAATATTGACGATAATATTTGCTATTGTTTTGAAAGCTAAAATACTCAAGTTGTCGACGGCGAATTAACCGTGATGACCACTGTGGCTCTTCTGCAATCTGCTCAGCCCAAGGCATGCCGACTAAAACGATCGGGACTTTAGCTTCTTCGCTTATAAACTTCAGCGCATTAGCGATTAATTGCCGCTCCTGAACCATTTTAAACTCTATTAACTCTTGGAACTCATTAATAATGAGCAACTCCACCTGAGCACGTATCAAACTATTAACTAGCTTTTTCGTCAAGTCAGTCGCATAGCCACGTTTCTTTCTTTGATGGCTGCCAAACAACTCAAGATCAGAAATGATTTGAGTCAAAGTCGCATCTAGACCTCTGCCACTGGATATTCGACTTACAAGCACAGGAATAGAATCATGACTATAACTTTGGCCAGCTAAAACACGTTTTTTATAGTGGTTTATTAGATGGCTTTTACCTACTCCAGTATCCCCCGTTAGAAGCATACACTGTTGGTCTGACTGAAAATTCCGATTTAACCTTAACTCATCGAAGTCATTAAAAATGATTTTAACTTGAGGGTGCATGACAAAACAATCACTAAACCTGCGCAATTGCTCCATCTGATGAGCCGTTAAGATACTCATTCAAACCCCTCTATATCATCATCCCAGTTATCGAGGATATCACTGATAGTAGGCTCTGGTTTGTTAGTTATTACTGAAAGGGGATCACTTTTTTCAAGACTAATAGTACCTTGACCTGTGTTACTAATATCGGCGAGTTGAGCTTTCTTCTTTACTGCAGAGATTTTAGCTTTCGTTTTGGACTCATTAAAGAGTTCTTGTTCTTGCTGTACTCGAGCATGAATTGCCATTCTAGCTTTAGCTAAATCTAAGTTGTCTTTACTCTCGCGTATAATTTCACGGTTAATCTTCTTAGTTACTTTGTGCTCATGCAGGCTCAAACCCTGAGTATATCCGGTGGTATCGGTACAAGGCACTTTTAGGTACCCCCCCAACTCTTCTAGATAAACATGGATACTGGACAGGTTATCAGGGTCTATCTTAATGAGTTTTTTTATTGTGTCTTTCGTTTGCGGGTAGCGCTTACGATAATCTGCTAATGCGGTGGAGTCATACATCAACTCTTCGAATTTAAAGCCATTTCGAGTTAATGTTCTTTCATCAGTGATCCCCATCAGCACATTGAAACGCTCTTCATCTTCCACAGTCATATTTAACGGTGGGTATATATCAAAACCATGCTGCCACTGCTTTATTGGTATACGTGTATCACGAGAGTCTGAATCCTGATGATAAATATCAACAATCCAACGATGAAACTCTTCGACAAATACTGAAAAACGCATAATGGCGTCTTTTTCTGGTTTATAGTCTTCTTTTTCTAAAATGTTTGAAAACGTTTTCCCAGGGAGTTCGGTTAAAAAATATTGGTTAATCATGCCAAAAAAACGCTCAACGAACGGCTTTAACCATGGTTTACGCACAGGGTTATATTGGATATTTATCCCCGCTTCTTTACAAGCATGGTCTAAACTCTTTGACCAAAACTCAGCTCCATTATCAACAACCAAGGTTTCGAATTTACCATAACAAGGCCAATCATTTTGAAGCTCTATTCCAACATTGCTAAGAGTTTTAGGCTTTATCGCATGTACAATAGCTTTAGCCGCTGAAACATAGGAGGGAGCTTTGTAGCTCAAATGAAAGCCTAAAACACAATTGCTAAAAACATCAACGAGTAAAGTCAGGTAAGGCCTTCCCAAAGGAAGCAGTAATTCGTCATCAAGAAGGATTAAATCAAGTGGGGTATGATCAATTTCGACCCGCTCTAAAATTCGAGTTGGTGGTATATGAGAAGAGCAATATGCAAACCACTGATCAGCCTTGAACTTACCATGCCTAGCGACAGCAATAGGGTAAGGTGGCAGTGATTTAATCCTCTGATTGAAAGCCGTATAGGAGATAATAGGGATTTTCCCATCAACTATTGTTTCATTCTCAATGGTGAGGGCATCTTTATAGTACTGGTAGGCAGTTGTAACTTTCGGTCTTTTGGCATCTAGAAAACGAGATAATGCTCGTTCAAAAAATAGCTCGTCACCTTCCACTCGTTTCTTTCGGTTGCCCATTTTATGGCGCTTAACAACCAAAGAAGCTAAATCACCATTACTATCAACGTAACTTTTACGCCACCGAACCACAGTACGCCAGTTCGGTCGTTTTTCTGCATTACCTTCAAACAGCTTATCAAGAATTGGATCTAGTTTTTTTTGCGTCCAGCCTCCTGAGTTTTTCTGTTCAATAAAACTAATTAGTTTGTATTTATCGAGAGCTTCTTCTTTAAGAAAGTCAGGGAAAGTATCAAGATCACGTTTAACTAACTCTGAATCAACTAGTTTGACATATTGCGCTGGGGTATCCGGCTTTTTGACAGATGTAGACTCTATGAATTCATCTTCAAAGTCCATTATGCATTACACCAAACACATGGGTTGCAAGAAAGGTCGTCTTGATTCAAATCAGCTTTTATCAAGCCTTTATTGATTAATGAATAGAGAAATGAACGGGTTTCAGCTATTGGAAGCTTATATTCACTAGCAACGTCATCCAGTTGAATTTTACCTGACTTTTTAATCAACTTAAGCAACTCACGTTGAATATCGGTCACACCATGGATACCTGAGTATCGGTGTAATAATTTGAGATTATTTAAGATTGGATTTACACGGATTTGTTTATCTGTAACGAGTATAAGCTCAGTGCCGAGTACCCGAGCAGCCTCTTTTTTAGCTACAAACTTTGCTCTAAAAACTGGATCGAATGTCTTACTGTAAGGTTTATATTCATGAAACTTTATCGTCCCATCAATATAGCGAAGTATCGTGTCAGGTGTATAAGGTAATCTTTTACCCTCAAAACAGTAATAAAACCCTTCGGGCTGACTGCCAAAAGTCTCGATAGTCTCATTATATTCATGATGGAAACATGCGTCGAATTCCAATGTGCTCTCACACATTATCGTTTCGCTCACTTTTGCACTCGCGAATTTAAAAACGTTTTTATTGGGCGAAGGCTTACGTAAATTCCGAATATACATGCACAAAACTCGAGCGACACCAGTACACTTAGTGTACAGCCGCTCGATATTTTGTCAAATTTGTCAGCCTATGCCCTAATGTCAACTCAAGTAATTGATTTATATAAATTTGAATTGTGTAATTAAAATACAAGACACTATTTTATGTCAGACTATGATTTAAATTTGTCAGAGTATGGTTATATTATGTCAATGTATGCTTTCAGCGACAAGTATGAATCGCCATCAACTTTCTAGACACTACTCGCTCTTCATCGCGGCCTTGACGTAGACATCGAAGCGGTTCTTTTTGGTTTCGATGCGGGTGCTGGGTTTGACGCCATCGAGGTCGTCGGCGTAGTCGGGGCGTTTGACCACTACGCGCTTACTGGCGAGCGTCATCGCGGGGGCCAGCAGGCCGTCGGCGTCGAGATCGGCGCCCACTAGCGATTGGAATACCCGCATTTCTTTCTTCACCAGGGCAGACTTCTCCCTGTGAGGATACATAGGATCCAGATAGACCACATCCACCTGCTCACCTAACTCGGCCAACGTCGTCAGGCTGGATCCATGCACCAGACGCATGCGTTCCTGCATCCAGGGACCTATGTCGGCATCTTCATAAGCGCGGCGCAGGCCGTCTTCCAACAGGGCGGCGACCACGGGATTACGCTCCACCATGGTGACATTACAGCCCAGGCTGGCGAGTACGAAGGCGTCTCGCCCCAGGCCTGCGGTGCCATCGACGACACTCGGGGTCACCCCCTGCTTAAGCCCGACGGCTTTGGCGATCGCCTGACCCCGGCCACCGCCGAACTTGCGTCTGTGAGCCACGGCGCCGGTAACGAAGTCTACCAATATGCCCTTAAGCTTTGGCTCGTCACGCTTATTCAGCACTAGGCAGTTATCTTCGAACACCAACTCAAACAGGGCGTTTGCGTCGAACACCAACCCCCAACGGTCACACACGGCTTCCAGGGTCGGGTATTGGCGATTAAAAAAGATCCCCACAGAGGCGGGCTGGGTCGATGATGCTGTCACTTTGGCTCAGTTAATTAAGAAATCACGCCGCCATTATGCCAAAACTGCGCCGCGCTGAATATGGCATTATTATCGGCCTAATTACCGACCTAGGCCCAGATGCTGTACCTGGGCTGGCATCCCCCCTATAATCGCCCTATCAGGCTAGCGCCCTCATCATCTGGAATATTCATGTTAAGTTACCGCCACGGCTACCACGCCGGAAACTATGCCGACGTGCTCAAGCACAGCATCTTGCTGCAAACCCTCAAGCTGATGCATAAGAAGAATAAGCCCATGGTGTATATCGACACCCATGCCGGTGCCGGCGGCTATGCGCTATCCGATGAGTTTGCTCAGAAGACGGGCGAGTATTTAGAGGGGGTCGCCAAGCTGTGGGACAAGCAGGACCTGCCCGAAGCCCTTAGCCAATACGTAAGCGATATCAAACACTTCAATGGCTCAGATGAGCTGGAGCTCTACCCTGGCTCGCCCGCCTTTGTCGACATGAACCTGAGAGATAATGATCGCATGGTGCTGCATGAGTTGCATGGCACAGATCATCAGCTACTTGAAGAGCAACTCGGCGGCGACAAGCAGATCAAGGTGATCAAGGGTGATGGCCTCAAGGGGCTGTTGGCTGCCGTGCCACCACTCGAGCGGCGCGGTGTCATTCTCATCGATCCCAGCTATGAGATGAAGAGCGACTACCAGGAGGTCGCCAAGGCGGTGATCAAGGCCCATAAGAAGTTCGCCACCGGCGTCTTCATGATCTGGTATCCCGTGGTGCAGCGCGAGCAGACGGAGGCGATGTTCGAACTGCTCAAGCAGAGCGGCATCAAGCGTCAGCTACGCATAGAGCAGGCAATAAAACCAGACAGTGAGGAGTTTGGCATGACGGCGGCGGGCCTGTGGGTGATCAATCCCCCCTGGCAGCTGGATGAGATCGCCGAGACGACGCTGGCATATCTGGATCCCTTGCTCAATCAGGGCGGCGGCCATGTGCAGGTCACCTGGGAAGTGGGCGAATAACGCCCTCAACAACAAATACTTTTAGTGTTTAGAAGAAGGGCGCGCAGGGCGTGCCCTGATGATAGATCATCTGCCAACGCCCCCCATCGCATTTCCACAGCGAGGTGCGCAGCGAATAGCGCTTATCCACCTCGTTCACCGGCTTAAAACAGGCGCGATAGTTGAGCTGAGCTAAGTCCTCACTCAACAAGCGATACTGCATATCACTTATCTTAAACGCCGGCGGCTTCTCCTTGGGCAGGCGCGCCAGCACCTCGGGCTTACCGAAGCTCATCCCGGTAGCGCCTACCTCCAAGAAATCGGCATGGATCAGCTCGTCGAGCACATTGGCATCGCAGCGCACCTCTGGGCTAAGTAGCGCGAGTTCCAGTTCGATAATGGTCTGGCGCATCTCATCTACCCCAGCTTCTGATAGCGTTTCAGCAGTATCTTGACCCGTTTTACATAGGCCTGGGTCTCCGGATAGGGCGGGATCCCCTTGTACTGAGTCACTGTAGTAGGGCCGGCGTTATAGGCGGCGCAGGCCAGATCTATATTGCCGTCGAACCTTGCCAGCATCTTGGCCAGATAGCGGGCGCCGCCGTCGATATTCTGCTCGGGCCGGTAGGGGTTCTTCACCCCCATCGCCTTGGCGGTACCCGGCATCAGCTGCATCAAGCCCATTGCACCGCTGCGCGATAGGGCAAATACGTTGAAGGCGGATTCGGCGTGGATCACGGCGCGGATAAGTGCAGGGTCCAGCCCATGGGTCTTGGCGGCCCGTGAGATCAACTCATCATATTCGGCGCTAAACAGCGGCATCTTCTGCCAGTCGAGAGCTGAGTCGGGTTTGCAGGCGTAGCACTCATATAACAAGACCCTGAACTCGCTGTCGCCCGGGGCATGGTCGGCAAAGGCCACCACGCCGTTGGCCTGGGTGTATTGATAAACCTTGATCTTGCTGTCGTCGGTCTCATCCAGGCGCGGCGCGTCGCCGTTGCTTAGGATGCCATGCTTAGAATAGCTCGCCTTGTAGCGCGGCTTCTGTGCCTGCTCGGTGGCACCAAGGGGCAGGCACAGCGCCAGGCCGCACCAGAGGCACAGCAGCTTTTGAACAAAATGAGGCGCATGACGAGCACGGCTAGGCATTAGAATCCAATGTTCTGATCGAGTTTAAGTACTTCAATCATAGCAAAAAGCTGCTTCATCTCTCGGTTAATTTGGCTAAATTCGTACTCGAAGGTCGCGCCGTTGAAGATAGAGCCCAGCTCGAATCGATTGTCGCCGCTCTGCAACATGATCAACAGCTTGTCTTCGTAGAAGGCACACTGGATCTTGCCGGAAAACAGGTTGGCCAGCGACTGCAGACGCTCCATGAAACCTAGGGTGAGCAGGTAGCGCGCCTCGATCTGATCGCTGGAGAATACATCGAACTGCTTCTCGAATCTCGGGTCTTCCAGCTTGACCCGGCTCAAGCTCTTAAAGCTGCTGGAGAGGAAATTCACCAGGCCGCCGCGGTTCTTCACCACTACGGTATGGCCCTTAAACCTCTTGTGGCTGCTGAGCTGCACCATGACGCCACGAAAGACGGTTTCTGTCTCCGTGCTCTTCTCGCGTTTGACCTGCTTGGTCAGACACAGCTCGTTGATGGCGACCTCCACCCCCTTGTGGGTGCCCTGCACATAGTCATCGAACGAGGCGTTGTCGTAGTGGGGCAACAGCTTGGAGCGTTTGAGCTGAGTCAGGCTCATGCTGTGGCTGGTACTGAAGATAAAGTCATGGCCGAAGTAACGAAAGATCTTGGGGAACACCTCCTGCTTCACATCCCGCTTATAGCGCTTTAGCGGACGATAGCTCCACCAGCCAAAGGGGAGGCACAGCACGATGAAGAAGACCCAGGGAATATCCAGGTAACCGGACATACTAAAGATAAGGATCAACAGCGCCAGGCCCAGGAGGATCCCTAAGCTGGTATAGATACGCCCGCGCAGCGCCTTGAGGCTGGCGACCCTATGGTTTTCAAATTTACGGGTAAGCGGCTCGATATGTTCTTCATAATAAGCCTTAAATTGTACCAACTCCTCGGGGTCCGCCCGCAGGCGTTGCGGCTCACGCTGAGCCTTAATCGGCGCCCCGAGGATGAAGCTGATGGGGTTCATGGCATCTGAACCCGGCTTACTTCAGGTAATCGGATGCGTCGATCGGCGCCTTGGACGCTTCATCGGCCTCGTAGAAAGGCATCACCTTGACCTTGGCCATAGAGGCAATAATAGAGCCGGGGAAGATCTCCACCGCGGTATTGAGTTCAGACACGGCGGCGTTGTAGAAACGTCTGGCCGCCGAGATATGCTCTTCAACCTCGCTATAGGTGGCCATTGCCTGCACCATAGTCTTATCAGACTTGAGCTCGGGGTAGTTTTCGACGCTGACCATCAGCTGGCCCATCTTGCTGTTGAGCTGCTCGGCCAGACCCAGATGCTCCTTGATGGCGGCGGCATCGTTAAGATCATAGCCCGCGGTCACCTGAGTACGCAGCGCGGTGATCTCCGTCAGCAGCGACTTCTCGTGATCCATAAATTTCTGTGCAATCTTAAGGATGTTGGGCACCAGGTTGGCGCGCTTCTTCAGCTGCACATCGATACCCGACAAGGCTTCACGCACGGCGTTACGCTTCTTGATCAGGCTGACATACCAGAGGTAGGTGATAATAACGACTAGGCCAAGGCCTAACAGCAAACCTTCCATCTTTGAGTTCCTTCCCTATAGTTATTCTTATATCTCGTTAGTTAACGCACCAGCTTCACCGATTTTCGCGATGATTTCCAGCAATTTATCAGTGCCATTTTCGGCAAACCATTGCTGCTATATTCATCTTTTTTCACCAAAAATGATATTTATCACGCCATTTTTGCGCTAAAAGCATCCTTTTCACCTAGCTTCACCGCTTTTAACTCGGCGCGCAGCAAAAAGCACAGCAAGCGGTAAACCAAAGATAAATAGCAATACAAAACAAAGCTATATAAATTGATGCAATATTGCTGCATCAAAATCATCCCCCAAGCCAAGGGTCAAAATGACAGGCTTTACCGGCGTTAAGCGAGGCATTAGGGCAAAAATCGGTCTATCTGCTGCGTATTTGATAGACACTGTCGCCCCAGCATTCAAACCTAGCCTGCTAGTTGCACAGAGTTTGACCAGTGAGACTAGGCCTTGCAGGCAACAGGCCACCCCGAGCCGTTATTCCCTTTTTCACCGACATCGACTCAATCACTACACTGACCTTTCAAGGTGTCGCCTGTTCAGTATTCGTACAGCCAACCTGGGCTATTATCTTAATCAACCAAGAGGCAACCCAATCTTCCCTAATTGGGCTTTGGTTTCAATCATCATCCTTTCATTGGCCCGCTTAGACTAAGCTGGGCTTTTTTTTTGCCTGAACGAAGCCGCCACAATCGCTTTCAGTACTCTCCATTAGCCACGCGTCATAACCCGCTATGGGTGGGCAATTATGGCAAATTAAGCTTCAGTTAAAGCAACTCCTTCATCATAAAGTGCTAACACTCCGCCTACAGGCGGTCAAAATGATAAGGGCACCCAGATGCCCAAGATGAAGGAAACACCATGAGCTCCAACCAAGAAGATGGTCTGGTGGCCAGTCAGCCCCCGACACCATCGACGACCAAGAAGGGCCTTTTCGTCCGCTTTCTCAACCTGGTCGAACACCTGGGTAACCTCCTGCCCCATCCCATCACCCTCTTCGCCCTGTTTTGCGCCGCCGTCATAGTGATCAGCGGCATCGCTGGCTATTTCGAACTGACGGTAAACGATCCCCGTCCGGTCGGCGCGGCGGGACGCGGCGAGGATGGCCTGATCCATGTGGTCAGCCTGATGAATGCCGAAGGCCTGAGGATGATAGTCTCCAACCTGGTGACCAACTTCACCGGCTTCACTCCCTTAGGCACTGTACTGGTGGCCCTCTTGGGGGTCGGCATCGCCGATCGCTCCGGCCTGCTATCTGCGGCGATGCGCACTTTGGTGATGGGCGCCTCTAAGCGTCTGGTTACCCTCACCATAGTCTTCGCCGGTATCGTCTCCAACACCGCCGCCGAGCTGGGCTATGTGGTATTGATCCCCATGGCGGCGCTGATCTTCCACTCCCTCGGGCGTCATCCCCTGGCGGGTCTGGCGGCGGCCTTCGCCGGTGTCTCCGGCGGCTACAGTGCCAACCTGCTGCTGGGCACGGTGGATCCTCTGCTGTCGGGCATCACCGAAGCGGCGGCGCAAATGATCGACCCCGACTATTTAGTGGGCCCAGAGGTCAACTGGTACTTCATGTTCGCCTCGACCTTTGTCATCACCATTCTCGGTGCCCTGGTCACAGAGAAGATCGTCGAGCCCAAGCTGGGTAAGTATGATCCCAGCGAGGCCAGCATAGATCTGCACAATCAGAAAATGGATGGCGTCACGCCGCTGGAGATCAAGGGACTGAAGATGGCTGGTCTGTCTATCTTGGTATTGGGCGGCATATTGGCGCTCTCTGTGGTGCCGGAAAACGCGCCGCTGCGTCATCCAGAGACTGGGCTGGTCGCGGGATCGCCCTTCCTCAAGGGGATAGTGGCCTTCATCTTCATCTGTTTCGCCATTCCAGGCCTGGTGTACGGCAAGGTGGTGGGCACCATGAAGAGAGATAAGGATGTGATCGACGCCATGTCCCACAGCATGAGCACCATGGGCATGTATATCGTGCTGGTATTCTTCGCCTCCCAGTTTGTCGCCTTCTTCAAGTGGACTAACCTGGGCGCCGTGCTGGCAGTAGCAGGGGCCGATGCCCTCAACGCCATCGGCCTCACGGGCCCGCTGGTGTTCCTGCTGTTTATCATGATGTGCGGCTTCATCAACCTGATGCTGGGCAGCGCCTCGGCTCAATGGGCGGTGACGGCGCCTATCTTCGTACCCATGTTGATGTTGGTGGGCTACGCCCCAGAGACGATTCAGGCCGCCTATCGTATTGGCGACTCGGTCACCAACCTGATCACCCCCATGATGAGCTACTTCGGCCTGATCCTGGCTGTGGCCTCCCAATACAAGAAGCATCTCGGCATAGGCACCCTAGTCGCCACCATGCTGCCCTACTCGATCGTCTTCTTCATCGGCTGGACCTGTTTCTTCTTCATCTGGGTGTTTGCCCTCGGCCTGCCGGTCGGCCCAGGCGCGGCGACCTACTACACGCCTTAACACCCGACGCGAGGCCGGTGAATCCGCCGTTCTCGCTCGCTTTCTAAACCTGATCTTTCTAGGCCAAACAGGCCTTACTCACTTACTAAGCCAGGCAGGTCTTAATGGCCTCGCTGAGCGAATCGACCCGTCTCGGCAGCACGGCCTGACGTCGACGGCAAAAATAGATAGTCTCGCTGACGGCCACAGGCAGCCGATGAGCGGTTATCTTATCCTGACGGGCAAAAGCCTCCACCGCATAGGCGGGTAAGACGCTAAAACCCAAGCCTCGGCTCACCGGCTCTAAGATCAAACCTATCTGATTCGAGAAGCCACGGTTAGGCAGCTGATCACTGTGTTCGAACTCGGAATAGTTAGCCCCCAGCAGCAACTTGGCATGGTGGGCACCATCAGGATGATCGATAAAGCCCAGCTGTAGCAACTCCTCCCAGGAGACAGCTCCATGGCCCGCTGGCGTGACTAAGAGTAGCGGCTCCTCGGCAATCGCCTCGGCCTGCACCTCGGACAGCTCTGGCTGGCGGGTCATCAGGCCGATATCCGCCTCCATGGCGGCGATGGCGCTCTCGACTCCGGCGTTGGAGGCGAAACGGTAGTCCAGCGACAACTCGGGGTGGGCGCATTGCAGTTCTAGCAACTCACCATACAGCTTGAGGCCGACGCTGCCGGGTGACATCAGGCGTACCTCTCCGGCAAAGGGCGGGTCTTGCTTGATCCCCTGCTCAAGCTGAGCCAGGGATTGCAGTATCGCCTGCCCCTGCTGGTATAGCTGACGCCCGGCGTGGGTCAGGGAAAACTTCTTGCCTTCTCTCAGCAGCAGCTGGGTATCGAGCTGCTCTTCCAGCTTGCGCACATGCTGGCTGACACCAGATTGGGTCATATGCAGGCGCTCGGCGGTGCGGGTGAAATGCCCCAGCTCCACCAAGGTGCAGAAGCTGCGCAACCAGACAGGATTCACCATCACATTTTGTACTCAAAACGATTAATTTTGATAATTTTACATAATTTAGTTCACTTTGTAATCTGTGCCCAATTCGTTAAACAGGAGCACAGCATGAACAACCCAGCTTACCCAAGAACCTTCTCACACATAGGCATCTCGGTGCCGGATCTCGATGCGGCCGTCGCCTTCTACACTCAGGTGCTGGGCTGGTATCTCATCATGAAACCCACAGAAATTGTTGAAGATGACAGCGCCATCGGCGAGATGTGTACCGACGTCTTCGGCGCGGGATGGGGCTCGTTTCGTATCGCCCACTTGGCTACCGGCGACAAGATAGGTGTCGAGCTATTCCAGTTTGCCAACCAGCAGAACCCAGAAGACAACTTCGAGTATTGGAAGACGGGCGTATTCCACTTCAGCGTACAGGACCCGGATCTCGAAGGCCTGGTAGAGAAGATTGTCGCCGCTGGCGGTAAGAAACGCATGCAGGCGCCACGTTACTACTACCCAGGCGAGAAGCCTTACCGCATGATCTATATGGAAGATCCCTTCGGCAACATCTTAGAGATCTACAGCCACAGCTATGAGCTGACCTATAGTGCGGGCGCTTATTAATACCAAGCACTAGCCCATAAAAAAGGCCAACCCAAATCATGGGGTTGGCCTTTTGGTATCGGTTTAGGCTAGTCAGAACAAGGCATTAGCCCTGGATGCCCGAGTGTCTCAGCAGGGCGTCGATCTGTGGCTCACGGCCTCTGAAGCGTTTAAACAGCTCCATCGGCTCCAGGCTGCCGCCCATCTCGAGAATATTTTCCAGGAAGCTGCGGCCGGTATCGGCATTGAAGATCCCCTCTTCCTCGAAGCGAGAGAAGGCATCGGCCGACAACACCTCGGCCCACTTGTAGCTGTAGTAACCCGCGGCGTAACCACCGGCAAAGATATGGGCGAAGCTGTGTTGGAAACGGTTGAAATCGGCGGCCTTCACCACGGCAACCTGATCTCTCACCTCATCCAGCTTGGCCTGAATATGGGCACCCTCTGCCGGGTCATATTCCAGGTGCAGGCGGAAGTCGAACAGCGAAAACTCCAGCTGACGCAACATCATCATGCCTGACTGGAAGTTCTTCGCCGCCAGCATCTTGTCTAGCATGGCCTTAGGCAATGGCTCATGGCTCTCGAAGTGTCCGGAGATCTCGGCCAGGGCCTCCTCCTCGAAGCACCAGTTTTCCATGAACTGACTCGGCAGCTCCACCGCGTCCCAAGGCACACCGTTGATGCCTGATACGCCCGCCACGTCTATCTTGGTCAGCATATGATGAATGCCGTGACCGAACTCGTGGAATAGGGTAGTCACCTCGTCGTGGGTAAACAGCGCAGGCTTACCATTGACCGGGGCATTGAAGTTACAGGTGAGGTAGGCCACCGGCTTCTGCAGGCCATGGGCGGTTTGACGACGCACGCGGCAATCGTCCATCCAGGCGCCACCACGCTTTCCTTCACGGGCATAGAGATCCAGGAAGAAACTGCCTCTGTGCTCGCCCTTGGCATCTTTGATATGGAAGAAACGCACATCTTTGTGCCAGCTGTCGAAATGTTCCTGCTCCTCTATGGTCAGGCCGAACAGGCGCGACACAGTATAGAAGAGGCCTGACAGTACACGATCTTCCGGGAAGTAAGGACGTAGCAGCTCCTGGGAGATCTCGTATCTGTGATGCTTGAGTTTCTCGGCATAATAAGTGAGGTCCCATGGGGCCAGCTCGCTCACGCCAAACTCTTTCTCGGCGAACGCGGTCAGCTCCGCAAGCTCGTTCTGTCCCTGCTGCTTAGAGCGGGCCGCCAACTCGTTGAGGAAATCCAGCACCTGCTGTGGCGACTCGGCCATCTTGGTCGCCAGCGACTTATGGGCAAAGCTGTCGAAGCCAAGCAGTTTAGCCAGCTGATGACGCAGATCTAAGATCTCATCCATCAGCGGGCCGTTGTCGAACTCACCTGCGTTAGGGCCCTGATCCGAGGCGCGGGTCACGAAGGCGCGGTAGCACTCCTCTCGCAGCTGACGGTTGTCGCTGTAGGTCATCACGGGCAAGTAAGAAGGGAAGTCTAAGGTAAACAACCAACCTTGCTGCTCTTTGGCCTCGGCCATCGCCTTAGCCGCGGCAATGGCAGACTCAGGCAAGCCTGCCAGCTCCTGCTCATCTGTCACCAACTTGGTCCAGGCCTGAGTGGCGTCCAACAGCTGATTAGAGAAGCTACTGGTTAGCTCAGATAAACGTTTAACCAGTTTTCCATAAGTTTGTTTATCTTCATCGTTCAATCCAATGCCAGATAACTCGAAGTCACGCAGGCTGTGGGTGATGCTAGTTTGCTGCGCCTGGCTCAGCAGGGCAAACTCGTCGGACTCCTTCAGCGCCTTATAGGCCTGATACAGCCCCTGATGCTGGCCGACATAGGTGCCATATTCAGACAATAGCGGCAGGCAGGCATCGTGGGCAGCGCGCCACTCATCTGTGCTGAGCACAGAGTTCATGTGCGACACGGGCGACCAGATCTGGCTCAGTTCGTCATCCACCTGCTCGAGCGGGGCGATCAGGTTATCCCAGGTATAGGGACCGCCACTGGCGAGCACCTCATCGATCTTCTGGCGACAATTAGCAATCCCCTGCTCGACGGCTGGCTGAATATGCTCGGGTTTGATTTGCGAAAATGGCGGTAATTCACTGCCGCTTAGCAAAGGGTTACTCATCTGGTGTCCTCGTCAATCTTAGGGTATTGAGATTATGTATGGGCGGTGGCGCGACTATTCAAGCATCTTTAGCAAACTAGCGCGCCGAAGAGAGCTAAACCCAGGATTTAACAGCTAGGTTCATAAACCTAACACTGAAGACCTAGAAGTAAGACCTAGCAGCAGCCTGGAGGAAAAACCTTGATCTAGAACAAGGCTATATTTACTTCACATTTACAACACAGATATTGCCAAGCGGATCGCAAATGCAACCAATTCTCATTTATGTTTAATATTTAACCCATTATTATTCAACCCGATCCCAAACTAATTTCAGCGTTACACCCATGAACAGATTGATCAGCCACTCTTGTATTATCGGCCTACTGCTGGCCGGTACCGCCAACGCCGCCGACCAGGCCATTACCGGCACTGTCGATGACTCGCATATCAACAACATCATCAGCCACAGTGAAGGCCCGGATACCAACGTCATCCTCGACCTGGGTTGGGACTCGAAATATATCTCAGAGGGGCGCAACAACTTAGACAAGGGCGGTATCTACTGGGCAACCGCCGCCGTGCAGATAGACGATCTCACCCTGTTTACCACAGTCGGTCGTGGCGATAGCCAATACTACATAGAATGGAACATGGGGCTGGAATATGGCTTCGAGTTTGGCGACAACTTAAGTGCCGCCTTGGGTTACCAGCGCATCGAGGCCTACGGCGATGAGCGCTGCGGCGATAACGAGCTGTTCGCCACAATGGAATACACGGCCATCGAATGGCTAACCCCCTCGCTGAGCTACACCTACTCCACCGAGGCGGCGGGTTACTTTGTCGAGGCCAGCCTGCACAGCGAATGGCCTGTGTCAGACAGACTCACACTGACGCCCTATGTCACCCAGGCGTTCGACTTCCAATATGTGACCGAAGCGCACAACGGCCCTAACCATTTTCAGTTTGGTCTCGAGGCCCAATATCAGCTGGCCGACCGCCTGGTACTCTCGGGCCACCTGAGCCGCACCCTGGCCCAGGAAGATATTAAGCAGGAAAACCCTGACGCCAAGGGCAGCCTCAACAACACCTACGCGGGCCTGCACCTCACCTTCAGTTTCTAAGGCTCTAGCTTCTAGGGCTCTAGGTTCCAGGTTCTAGGTGCCAAGGCTCTAACCTGAAACCGACAGCCAAGATTGTGTCCTTCATTGAAAGCTGGCTCGCCATGAACTAGCTTTATCTAAGGCTGGCAAGGAGTGCCAGCCCTGACCTGGAGGACACGGAATGTCTGCCCACTATCGAACGCTTATCTATTTCACCTTAAGCACCATCGCTCTCTCGCTGCTATTTATCTGCGCCACTCAGGCCCAAGAAAAAGACGCGCCGCTCACAACTGAGTCAATCACCCTACCCGCCGACGGCGCCCTGGACAGCGAAGGCAATCCACTCGTCATCCCTGACAACCCAACCGGCGCCCTTAACTATCGCGCCAGCCCTACGCAACCCAAGTCGCACCGGGATAAGAGAGCCACCCAAAAGCCCAAACAGAAACGCACTAAGAAACTAAGTCAGAAAAAGCTAAGCCGCAAACAGCAGCTAGCCAGTCGCCAACATGTGGCCGACGACCCCAGCTGCCGTTGGCTCGATAAGCGTATGTCGCATCTGGAGAAGAGCCTCAAGCGGCAAGCGAAACAGGATTACGGCTATCAGGACAAGGAGCTTCGCGCCCGCCAAAGCGAATGGGTCTGCATGAAGTGCGGCGCCGAGGGGCCAAGCCAGAGCGATCATCACAAGTGTCAGTACCGCCGCTAATCGCAAACTCATTTGAAAGTCATACGCCCTGACGCGGGTCTAGTGCTAAAGGGCGCACACACCTCTGGTTTGCTTGTCGCTTTACCCCTACAATGACCCCCATATGCAATCCTTCGAATTTGGAGAAAAAGATGGCTCAACATTTTGACTATATCTGTTTAGGCGCCGGCAGCGGCGGCATCGCCTCGGCCAACCGTGCGGCCATGCGCGGTGCCAAGGTACTGCTGATCGAAGCCAAGGCACTGGGCGGCACCTGCGTCAACGTCGGCTGCGTCCCTAAGAAAGTCATGTGGTATGGCGCCCAAGTCGCCGAGGCCATGCACCTGTACGCCAAAGACTATGGCTTCGACGTATCGGTCAACAAGTTCGATTGGAGCAAGCTGGTCGAGAGCCGTGAGGCCTACATAGAGCGCATCCACGGCGCCTACGACAGAGGCCTGGATAGCAACGGCGTCACCCTGGTGCGCGGCTATGGCCGTTTCGTCGACAACAACACCATAGAGGTGAATGGCGAGCACTACAGCGCCAACCATATACTGATTGCCACCGGCGGCACCCCGACCATTCCAAACATTCCGGGCGCCGAATACGGCATCGACTCAGACGGCTTCTTCGCCCTCAACGAACAGCCTAAGCGTGTGGCCGTTGTCGGCGCAGGCTATATCGCCGTCGAGCTGGCGGGTGTACTCCATGCCCTGGGCAGCGAGACTCACCTGTTTGTGCGTAAACATGCACCGCTGCGCAGCTTCGACCCTATGCTGAGCGAAGCCCTGATGGAGTCTATGGCCACAGACGGCCCTAGCCTGCACACCCACAGCATTCCAGAGTCAGTCACCAAGAACGCCGACGGCTCGCTGACCCTCAAGCTGGAAAATGGCGAGAGCTATGAGATCGACACCCTGATCTGGGCCATCGGCCGTCGTCCATCCACCGACAAGATCGGCCTGGAAAACACAGACGTTAAGCTTAACGACAAAGGTTATGTGGTAGTCGATGCCCAGCAGAACACCACAGCCAAGGGCATCTACTGCGTCGGCGACATCATCGAAGGTGGCATAGAGCTGACTCCGGTTGCCGTGAAGGCGGGCCGCCTGTTGTCTGAACGTCTATTTAACGGCATGACAGATGCCAAGATGGATTACAGCCTGGTGCCAACCGTGGTATTCAGCCACCCTGCCATAGGCACCATGGGCCTCACCGAACCCGAGGCGATCGCCCAATATGGCGAGGAGAACGTCAAGGTCTACAACTCAGGCTTCACCTCCATGTACACTGCGGTCACCGCACACCGTCAGGCCTGTAAGATGAAGCTGGTGTGCGCCGGTAAAGAGGAGAAGGTCGTGGGCATCCACGGCATCGGCTACGGCATGGATGAGATACTGCAAGGCTTCGGCGTCGCCATCAAGATGGGCGCCACCAAGGCTGACTTCGACGCAGTCGTCGCCATCCACCCCACAGGCGCCGAAGAGTTCGTTACTATGCGTTAATACGCTTGTTGCTTGATTGAGAGAACAGCAAAAGGCCAGACAGATGTCTGGCCTTTTTAATGCTGCCGCGATGAGAGTTGGCACTCATCTTGTGGAGAGCAGCTAACACTTTGCTAAGCGACTGAAAAATTTTGGCAAGAATTTGCGAGGAACGAACGCCAACCGAATGTTCGACGTTCATTTAAACAGCTTATTAATTCTTTATTGGATTCCTAGTGCAACTATATTCTGTACCATCTGTTTCAGATTTGAGCTTTAAAAGTTTTCTATTTAAAACAAGTATTTTAGAAGATTCACTAATGTTTTGAGGGAAAAGGCTTTCTAGATTAAACTCTTTATCAAATTCAGGATGACTGATATTAACTAGTTTTATTTCCGTACTTGTTTCAATGAGGTAACCTCCTTTTAACTCCCAGTCTGAGCTCCCCGCAAACGAATACTCCATTTCTGGCAAATCAGGAACTTTGAACTTTAGAATACCAATACCATTCGACTTACCATTTCGAATATAACTTACATCATAATCCATAGATATCTTTACGCTATTTTCTTCACTTGAGATTTTACAATTCCAATTGCCGTATAAATCAGCTTCATTTATCGAAGCTTGAGTATTCGTAGCATTTGCACAGCCTGAAAGAAAAACTGTCGTCATAGTTAACGGTAACAAATATTTGAATTTCATATATATCCTTATGTTTGATTAAAGAGTTAACGCAGGGCACACCGCCAAGGTAGAAATGGGGCCACAATTACGAAAGCAATTTTAGTGACAACTATTGCCGAGTCCGACTGCTGCCGCTGATTCAGGCTGCGATTTCAGCTCTTGCACTCTCCGCCTAGACCACTAAAACTGCTCTTAGCATAAAATAAATTGTTGTAACCCATTGAGGCTATGCCGTTTGATTTGGCCCAATCAAAATGGCACTTTCAGCCCAATCTTCATCTACCCAGTAGGCAATCGAATTAATACAGTCATCTTCAGCAAAGTGCATTTCTGAATCCCGAGGTATGAAACGAATCTCACTTACTTCTTTGAACTCAATGGCCAATGCCTTTGGCGTATCTGAGCTGACCCAATTTCTTTTTTAGCATTGCCAGCTTAATACTAATTTTCGGTGCTCAACATAATAATCCAAATTCGTGAAATCGAAGTTATTATGCAAATCAAGCTCCTACCCTTCCTGTACAAGATATGCTCCATCAACAATTTCAAAGCTGCGATTCATAGATTACTCGTGGACTTAATGCTTATGAGCAAGAATGTCGGATATGTAATTCATCATTCCTTAATGCACTCCCGCATCAAATGGATAGGGAATATAACCACTTATCTTCGCCTTCCACTTCGCACCAGCCTTAGTCTACTCCTTGCAACGAATCACTGAACATCAGCCAAAAGTGTGACTTGCGCGGTACTGCAAGGTGAGTCAAATCTAGCATAGATAACACTCCTGCCGAACCTTGGCCTTTGCAACAAAATCCATTGTGGTCACGACAAAAAAAATTAGCTTTTCTCCGCTTGGGTTTATCAATAAGGTCGCGCCCTAAACAGGCGATGGAAAACCTCAGACAATCGAATGAAAACCAAGGAAAAAAGTCAGCGGTGCCACGGTGGTGGCCAATTATGACTATAGTTAAGCCAACTGAGCTTTTCTGCTGGCCGCGCGCCGTGCTTAGGTGACCTCACCCCCACGCGACGCCTAGCGCCGTCGCTCTCGATTGTTCGCCCTGAGGCCAACAATCACTTTGAATTTGAAAGCATTATTTTAATTACTTAAAGATTTACACTAAGGAAGTAGAGATGCGTATTGCAATCTTATCTCGCAACGAAAACTTATACTCCACCCAACGCCTGAAAGAAGCCGGCGAAGCGCGCGGCCACGAGGTGGACATCATAGATACACTGCACTGCTACATGGATATCACCAGCAGCAATCCGACCGTGCGTTACATGGGTAAAGTATTGCCTAAATATGATGCCGTGATCCCTCGCATCGGCTCGTCGATCACCTTCTACGGTACAGCCGTGGTGCGCCAGTTTGAGATGATGGGCACCTTCTGTGTCAACGAGTCTGTGGCCATCAGCCGTTCTCGCGATAAGCTGAGATCCCTGCAACTGCTGTCGCGCAAGGGCATCGGCCTGCCACGTACCGGATTTGCCAGCAAGCCTGACAAGATCCAGGATTTGATCAAAAACGTGGGCGGCGCGCCCCTGGTGATCAAGCTGCTGGAAGGCACCCAGGGCATAGGCGTGGTACTGGCCGAGACCAATAAGGCAGCGGAGAGCGTGATCGAGGCCTTCATGGGTCTCAAGGCCAACATATTGGTGCAGGAGTTCATCAAGGAAGCTGGCGGCGCCGATATCCGCTGCTTCGTGGTGGGTGATAAGGTAGTGGCGGCCATGAAGCGTCAGGCGGCCGAAGGCGAGTTTCGCTCTAACCTGCACCGTGGTGGTGTGGCTCAGCTGGTGCGTCTCTCTAAGGATGAGCGCGCGACGGCCCTCAACGCCGCCAAGGCAATGGGCCTCAACCTCTGTGGTGTGGATATCTTGCAATCGAACAACGGCCCAGTGGTGATGGAAGTGAACTCCTCGCCGGGACTTGAAGGGATAGAACAGGCGACCGGCAAGGATGTGGCCGGGCTGATCTATGAATTTATTGAGAAGAAGGCGAAACCCAACGCCAACAGAACGCGCGGAAAAGGCTAAATGAGCGAAGCACTTACCATAGCGGGTGTCGATATCCAGCCCGGCACCCAGCACCAGCTTGAACTACCGGTAGCCAGCCTGTATACGGACACTCAGGTGTCGATACCTGTGCATGTGATCCGCGCTAAGAAGGATGGCCCCAAGGTGTTTGTCAGCGCCGCGGTGCATGGCGATGAGCTCAATGGTATCGAGATCATCCGCCGGTTGATCCAGAGCAAGCTCAAGCTGCTCAAGGGCACCTTGATTCTGGTGCCCATGGTGAATGTCTATGGAGTGCTGAATCAGAGCCGTTACATGCCCGACAGGCGTGACCTTAACCGCTGTTTTCCCGGTTCGCCCAAGGGGTCGCTGGCCGGACGGGTGGCATACACCTTCTTAAGCAGCATAGTGCAGCACTGCGACTATGGTATCGACCTGCATACCGGGGCGATCCACAGATCTAACCTGCCGCAGATCCGCGCCAACCTGGATGACGAGCAGACCCTCGCCCTGGCCCAGGCCTTCGGCGTGCCTGTGCTACTCAACGCCAACGTGCGCGACGGCTCGCTACGGGAAGCGGCGGTGAACAAGGGCACCCGGGTGCTGCTGTATGAGGCAGGCCAGGCGCTACGATTTGACGAGCTGTCGATACAGACGGGCGAGCGGGGGATCCTCAATGTGCTGTCATCACTTGGGCTGATCCGTAAGCGCCGCCTGCGCAAGAAGATAGAGCCCTTTATCGCCAACCGCAGCGACTGGACCCGCGCCTCGGCCAGCGGCTTCGTGTGCGAGTTTGCCAAACTGGGCGCCTATGTGGAGAAGGGTCAGGTGCTGGCGGAGATCAACAGCCCACTGGGTGAGCTGATCCAGAGCGTGGTATCGAACCGCACGGGTATCGTCATAGGCAAGCAGAATATCCCTCTGGTGCTGGAGGGAGACGCCATGTTCCATGTGGCCTACTTTGGTAGCGCCGCCGACGAGGTGGCGGAACATATTGAGATAATGAACGATCAAATAATGCCGCTGACCACCCAGACCATCTAGGGGCGGCCGAGACATTAAGGGATACAAGCGATGAACAAGCTCATCATAGGCAACTTAGAAGCCTGCGATCTGCCGGATCTGGGCATCAAGGATCTGCAGGTGCGCATCGACACGGGCGCCAAGACCTCAGCCCTGCACGTGGATAACCTCAAGCGGATCAAGGTAGGCGGACGCCCCTATGTCGCCTTCGACCTGCACCCGGACGTGTATGACCTGGAGCAGATAGTCCACTGTAAGGCGCCGGTGCGCGACTCTCGCCGCATCAAGTCCTCCAACGGCGAGGTAGAGCAGCGCTGCGTGATAGCGACCACCCTCAAGCTGGGGGAGCATGAGTGGCCCATAGAGCTGACTCTGAGCAATCGCCAGGACATGACCTACCTGATGCTGCTGGGCCGCGAGGCCATGGGCGATCGCGTCCTGGTCGACCCCTCCCAGAGTTTTCTGATTAACGGCTAGCCAAGGAGTGCCTGTTACCGCAGGCACTCACGACACCTTTGCCGACCAAAGGTCAGCGTTTCAATGGTTTAGTTAACGGCTTTCCCTTACACTGTCCCCCAAGCTCAACCAAGGACATCCCCTATGACAATGCCAGACCCAACAGCACAAACCGATCAGGCGGCCAGAGACGATTTACTCGCCCGCGTCATCGACATTGTCAGCCATCCCGAGGCAGAGGAGCTGCCCTCCCTCGGCTTTATCAGCGACTATTCCGATGCCGACCTAGCCGACCTGCTGGAGTCGGTGAGCGACCAGTATCGTTCGCCCATCTGCCGTAAGATCCCAATCGACCGCGGCTGGCCCATATTGCACCTGCTGCACTATGAAACCGCCCGCCACGTCTTAGACTTGCTCAGCCCAGAGCAGCTACAGGGACTGGCACGGCGCATCTCTGAGATAGATATCCTCACCTTCGCCGAGATTCTGCCCGGCGACATAGTCGAAGACTATCTGGATCAGCAAGAAGCTCTCACCACGGAGCAGATGCAGCAGGCGCTGAGCTACCAGGATGAGGCCGTCGGCCGTTATCTCAACAACAATATTCTGCGCTCGCGCCCCACCGCCACGGTCGGTCGGGTGCTGGAGCGCCTGAACAAGCAGAAGCAGCGGGAATATGTGGCCGTCTATGGCGTCGATGCCGAGGGGCAGTTCCACGGCGGCTGCACACTTGAGCAGCTCTATCGCGAGGATCCCGCCACGCCATTGTCTGAGTGTCTCACCGAACTCGAGGCCGTAGGCGACGAGCTGGATATCACCCAGGCGGCGCAGCAGTTTAATCCGGCGGCGGGCTTTGCCTGGGTGCCGGTGGAGAAAGGCGGCAAGATCATCGGCGCCATCGCCCTGTCGACCCTGATGCACCGCCTCAAGGAGCGAAGCCTGGAGGTGCTGGTATCTGAGACCCCACAGGATGAGGAAGACCTCTTCACCCCGGTTGGCGTGGCGGCGCGCATGCGAGCCATCTGGCTGACCACTAACCTGCTGACCGCCTTTCTCGCCTCCTGGGTGATCGGCCTGTTTGGCGACGCACTGCAACAGGTGGTGGCCCTGGCCATACTCATGCCGGTAGTCGCCAGCATGGGCGGCATCGCCGGCAGTCAGACACTGGCGGTGGCCCTGCGGGGTATCGCCCTGAACCACTTGAAGCGCAGCAACCTCACCCTGCTGCTGGACAAGGAGCTGAAGATCGCCGCCTTCAACGGTGTGCTACTGGGCGCCCTCATAGGTGTGGTGGTCAGTTGGTGGTTCTCCTCCCTAGCGCTGGGAGGCATCATCTTCGTGGCCATCGTCTTTAACAGCCTGGCGGCGGCCTCGTCGGGCACGGTTATTCCCTTTGTGCTCAAGCAGATGCGTATCGACCCTGCGGTGGCGGGCTCGGTGATCCTCACCACAGTCACAGACGTGGTGGGCTTCTTCATCTTCCTCGGCCTGGGTAGCCTGCTCCTGCTGAGCTAGCGCTTGACTGGGTGTTGATGTGAGTCGAGGCGTGTGGCATAGCACAAGACGGCGCGGCGAAACCTGACATAGTTAAGGTTAATAGGCTCGAATCTGTGGTAAAACACCCGGCATTCGAAAACGGTGGGCAGGATAAAACCTGCCCATCTGGTTAAACAAGATATGGAACCGATGAAAGCATTGTTTCAAAAGTGGCCCTTTCCTCCCGCTCAGGCGATATTCTTTGTCGCCGGTGCCCTCTGCCTGACGCCTGTGATCTCATCGCCCATCGCCCTGGTGATCGGCTTCACCCTGGCCAGCCTAGGTTTGGTGCCCCACAATCTGGATATCGGCGCCCTGACCAAGAAACTGCTGGCCTATGCCATTATCGGCCTGGGCTTCGGCATTCAGCTCGATGCCGCCATCAGCGCCAGCAGCCAAAATATCGGGCTGATCTTAGGCTCTATCGTCTTCACCCTGCTGCTGGGGACGGCCCTGGGTAGGCTGCTCAGAGTCGATGCCAAGCTGAGCCATATGATCGCCTCGGGCACCGCCATCTGTGGCGGCAGTGCCATCGCCGCCGTAGCCCCGGCCATCAAGGCAGACAGCCAGGACACGGCCATAGCGTTGGCGACCGTGTTCGTGCTCAACTCCATCGCCCTGTTTCTGTTCCCGGCCCTTGGCCATCTGCTGCAGCTGAGTCAGTATCATTTTGGGGTGTGGAGCGCCATCGCCATCCACGACACCTCATCCGTCGTGGGCGCCGCCTCGGCCTATGGTGACGAGGCACTGCGCACCGCCACCACCCTCAAGCTGGCCAGGGCCCTGTGGATAGTGCCCGTGGCGCTGGTGAGTGCCATGGCGTTTGGCGGCAATCGACGCAAGGTCGCCGTGCCCTTCTTTATCCTCTTCTACTGTCTCGCCATACTGCTAGCGCACTTCGTGCCCCAGGGGCAGGTGCTGTATGACGGCATATTCGCCTTGTCGAAGCGGGTGTTGGTGCTGTGTCTGTTTATGATAGGCGCGGGGATCACCATAGGTAAGATGCGCCAGGCGGGAATGCGGCCGATGGCACTGGGGTTACTGCTCTGGCTGATTATCGGCGCGGGTTCTCTGCTCTACATCGTCAACTTTAGCTGAGACGCTGTAGCGCCACACCAAAGTCACTATGGTGATAAAGGCTGCCAACTCCACCAAGGAGCGGGTTAGCCCAGTGGTGAGCCAAGACGCCAACAGGAAGGCGCAACATAAAAGCACTAGCCACTTCTTCATCTTTGCCTCCTATGTTTAACCAAATGGTCTGGCGAAATGAGTGAGTGGCTATTATTTATTGCCGCCGAAATCTCAGCAAATATCCGTTTTTACTAACAAATAGCTGAATCGGCTAAGCACTAAATCGACTAACTTATGACGGCGTAGGGATCCTTGTCGGCGTCGCTGTTCCATTGATATTCGGTGAGCGTCTCTATCTTCCGCGCCTGAGCTTCGCCATAGGTTTGGGCGATGTAGAAGAGGGCCGCATCTATCCCCGCCGACACGCCGGATGAGGTGAGGAAACGGCCATCGTCCACCCAGCGGGCACTGGGCTGCCAGATAACCTTGTCGTTTAATCCCGTCACCCAGGCATAGGCCATCTTGTTGGTGGTGGCGCTCACGCCATCGAGCAGATCGGCCTTGGCCAGCAGCGCCGCGCCGGTACAGACGGAGAACACCTTGTTAGAGACCTTGGCCTGACGCCTCAGCCAGTCCAGCAGGCGGGTGTCGTCCACCAGCTTGCGCGTACCCATGCCGCCGGGGACCAGCAGGAGATCACACTCGACCACCTCATCGAGCAGGCGATCGGCGACCACTCTCGGCCCCTGATAGCTGCGCACGATAGACTGGGGGCCGATGAGGATGATCTCGACGCTAGGCAGATGCCCCAGCATCTCTAGCGGGCCATGAAGATCTAAGGTTTCATAGTCGTCAAACACCAGGGCGAGCACCTTGAGCGGCGCCTGGGCTTGACCACCCGACGGGAAATGCGTCTGTATTTGATTCGAAGTCGGACTCGCGGCAAAAAGCTTAGGGGAGAGACCGGCGGCGAATACCGCGCCGCCCGCCAGGATAAATTCTCGTCTGTTCATCTATGTGTTAAGCCAGTTTAGGTAAGAGATTGGCGCCAGTGTAACCGCCCACGGCGCGCCATACAGCACGACATGGGACTTCTGTTAGCCAGCGCGCAAATCCTGTGAAACCTTGATGCCTGATCCAGATCAGTAGAAAGGCGTAGGATCCACATCCAGGCTGCTGGGCGACACGCCGCGCTCGATGAAGAGGTCCGATTTAAGCAGATCCACCATGGTCACCTCGGTGTAATGCTTATGCTTCACCGAATAGAAGGTCTTGAGCACCGGATGCAGGGCGTCTCTGTCTTTCGCCTCCCAGACGATGCCAATCCGACCGTCGGAGAGCTGCACCAGCGAGCCCACAGGGTAGATGCCAACACAGCGGATAAACTCATACACCAGCTTCTCATCCAGATGGAAGGGGGTCAGGCTGAGTAGAATCTTAAAGGCGGCGGCCGGGCTCATAGCCTCCTTGTAGCAGCGGGTCGCGGTCAGGGCGTCGAAGATATCCACGATACAGCTCATGCGGCCATGGAGGGAGATCTCCTCTCCTTGCAGGCCATTAGGATAGCCCTTGCCATCGAGCTTCTCGTGGTGCATCAGGCAGACGTCGCGGCTGATCTGCGACAGGTCCTCAGTCTCAGCCAGGATCTCCTGAGCATAGACCTGATGCAGCTTCATATGCTCAAACTCTTCCGGCGTCAGGCGCCCCGGCTTGTGCAGTATGCGATTATTGACGCGCACCTTGCCGATATCGTGCAAGATACCGCCCACCGCTAACTGTTTGAGCACGCTACGCTTGAGCTTGAGGTAGCGACCAAAGGTCACCAGCAGGAAGGCCACATTGATGGAGTGTTCCAGCAGGTAGGCATCTTTAGAGCGCAGGGCCGAGATACACTTGAAGGCGTCGGCATCGAGCATGACGGATTCGAGCATCTTGTCCGCCAGCGCCTCGAAGGGCTCTACCTTGACCGCCTTACCCTCGAAGGTCTCGGACAAGACCTTCTTGACCAGATCTTTCGCCTCGCTCATCAGGCGTTTGGCCTTCTCCTGGGACTGATCCCGGGTCAGGCGTATTATCTTCTCCGGCTCTTGTTTCGGCCTGAGTCCACACTCTGGCGCCGACCTTTCTACGTCGACCCAGACATACTGAATACCGTTGCGCACCAGCTTATCTATGGCTTGTCGATCTTTAATCTGTCCCGGATTGGTGATATTGACTCTTCCCTGATGATCGATAGCCGCAACATACATACCCAGCGCCAGGTTTGGCACCGGCACCTTCATGACATCCGCTTTTTCGTTCACAATTTCGGTCATACCGCTGTTCCAAAAAATCACCCGGTTTTCGCATCCGCTCCTTTTTAGCCTAGTCTAAATCCCTTAGCTTCGGTGCGATTGCCTGTGAAAACACTGTGATAGGAGGAAATTATAGTATGCCTGGGCGCGGCAGAACGCCAGAGGCTGGCGAGGATAGTTTCAGGCTCGATGCCGATTTATCCTATTTGCCAGCCCCAGAAAATGAGGCAAGTTTTTGTAAAGCAAAGACTAATATACTGCTACAAGAAGGTACACTCGATGGCGTCGATCAACCAACGACGGCGGGCACAATTGACGCAGGAACGCTCGATATCATCCACCTGCTCATCTTCATCGTCGGCGATGAAGCCGTCGCACCCGGCCGCCAGTTGCCGCGAGGTGCTGTAGTCTTCCTCTGCTAGGGTCAGTTGCCAACGCCCCTGGCGTAGTTCAAATGCTTGCTGCATGCTATTCCTCATCGACTTGGCCGTGGGCCGTTAATAGTGTTTCAGCTGCTGCTTGAGGGCGTTGCGCCAGCGGCCCTGATCCTCATACACCAGTAGAGAGACCTGATGATCCCGATAGACGGCCTTGACCTTGCCAGACAAATAGAGGGGCGTCTTGAAGCAGAGCTGCTCGCCGCTATCGCTGAGCACACGGTCGACCCCGGTCAGCTCGATCGCCTCACCGACCGAGAGTGACACCTCGCCCGCCTCTAGGCCGGGCAGGTTAAACTGCCCCTTGATGCGACCATCGTTGCCCTGCAGTCTCAGCCCTAGGCCCGCCAGTGCGCCTATGATCCCCTGCCCAGTGCCGCCATGTTCACTCAGATGTATGCCAAGCTGCTCGGCCAGGGCGTAGGCTTGTGCCTTGGTCTTCACCTCCTCCTTGGCCTGCTCGCCGAAGGCGATGAGCGCCTCACGATTGCATGAATGCTGCAGATCCAGCAGGGCGATACCGGGGTCGGCGGCCGCGGCGCTCTCGCTACGCAGATGGGCCACGGCTATTGCTAAGATCTCATCCTGAGACTTAGCGGTGCGCACCTGAAAACACATGGCGCTGTTATGGGAGGTATAGGGAATATCCGGATGCACATAGAGCTGATGCCTAGTCACGAAGGCGCAGCGGCTCAGGTGGTTGTCGCTCAGCAGATGCGCTATCTCCTCGGCGATCTCCCCGGTTCCCTTGGTGCCGATATCGTCGGTATCGTCGATGCACACCAACCAAGATCTCAACCCAGATGCTCTCACCATGCTTATATCTCCTCTCTATCAATCAGGTCGTGGCTACGCAGTCGCTCCAGTACGGGCGGCACCAACATGGCCGCCAACAGGGCGAAGAAGCAGCCAAACAGCAGGCTCTTACCAAACTGTAGCGCCACCACTTGCGTGCTCATCCCCGCCAGCAGCCCCTCGATCAGCCCCTTGCTAGCCCAGGCCAGGGTGCCCACCAGCGCCAGTATGATGCAGCGCCACTTGAGCGCCAGCAGGCTGGGCAGTAGCAGCAGGCAGATATCCATGGCGATGGCCGGCAGGCCAAACTTCACCAGCAGGAAGGGACCACCCTTACCCACGCCCAGGGTCATGGCCATCATGCCCGCCAACAGGCCACACAGGCTGATGGCACCGCGTTTACCCACGGCGCCATAGCAAATTAAGTAGAAGAAGCTCATCAGGAACATGGAATGTCCCGACAGCCCCAGCTTTAGCCTCAGCATCCCCTTCAGCGCCACCAGCAGGGTGGCACAGAAGCCGATAAACAGGGCGTCATTTAGGTTGAATCCTTTATTGTTCATACGCTTAGTTCTCACTAATAGGGCCAGTGGGTCGGCTTGGGATGACGACCAAACTGGCGCAGCCTGGCCGCTGTGGCCATCTGCTTGGATAGTTTTAACAGCTGGATCAGCAGCGGATAGAGCACGCAGTAGATCAGCTCGCGCCAATGCTTGGGTCGCCACAACGACTTGAGGCGAATGTTGGCGCCGCGCATTACCTGCATCTGATAGATCTCCCGCGTCTCCTGCCCCAGGTAAGGCAAGATGCCGAAGCAAGCGGCCAGCACGAAGGCCCACTTGTGGGGCAGACAGAAGCTGAGCACCTCGCCGATACGCTGGGGCGAGCAGGCCACCGACAGCCACCAGCCGGGGATCATGGCCATCAAGATGCGGCACACGGCGATAATCCCCTCGGGCAGACGCTCGAGCCCGTGCAGCAACAGATAGAGCAGGCTAGTGATCGCCAGTTGGCTTAAGAAGATCACCAGCAGCCCCCTGAGTCGCCCACCCAGGTAACGCCCCTGTATCAGCAACAGCAAGTTCGCCAGCCCCAGGTGATGCAGCCATGACTGGGGCAAGAGGAAGGCGCAGCTGGAGAGCCCCAGGGCGAGAAGGATGGCGAGCGCGCACCAGCGGGTGTCGTTGACCGCAAAGTGGCGTTTAGCACGGCGCACTCCAGGCGCGCGCACGCCGCGTCTAGCCCACACGAGAATATGCCTGTGGCGAGGCCGAGAGAGTCTCGAGACGCCCATCCGCCACCCGCCAGAGGCGGTCCACCGGCAGCGCCGCAATCGGCCTGTGACTGGCGATCACCAGGGCTGTGCCCTGACGGCTCAGCTCCATCAGCAGCGCCACTATCTTGTCGGTGAAATGCTCATCCAGCCCCGCGAAGGGATCATCCAGCAGCAGTAGCTTGGGCCTGAGACAGGCGAGCGACGCCAGGGCGATCAGATGCTGCTGACCGTAGGAGAGCGTATGAGGCGAGTGCCGCGCCAATGTAGTCAACCCAAGTTGCCCCAGAAGTTCGATGGCCCGCTCCAGCGGCAAACCGAAACGCTTGAGGCTAAACTGCATCTCCTCGATCACGGTGTTTTCAAACAGCTGTCGACTCGGCCGCTGGTGCAGCAAGGCCAGGTCGGCACCGAAGCGTCCCAACTTGGGCTTCTTGCCAAACACCTTGATGCCCAAGGGGTCGATATCCGCCTGAATACCGGCCAGACTCTTGAGCAGGGTACTCTTGCCGCAGCCGTTGTCGCCCACCAGGGCGGCAATCTCACCGGGGAAGAGCAGCAGGGAGTCGGCGTCAAACAGCTTCTGGCGCTCGTAAAAGGCCAGGGTAAAGCCATGACTGTCGATGACGGCGCTGCCCTGTGGCCAGGCGGGCGACTCGCGCCAACTTACCTGCTCCGAAGTCGCTTCACACTCCGCCGGCGCTAACGCCTGCAACTGACCCTGACTGAGCTGCCATCTGTGGGTGACCAGATCGCTGAAGACGCCTCTGTGATGCTCGACGATCAACAGGGCCACGCCCTGCTGCTTAAGCTGGTTGAGCACGGCCGACAGCTCGGCTACCCCCTGATCGTCCAGCTGTGCCCAGGGCTCGTCAAGCAGCAACAGATCTGGCTCGAGCACCAGCTGGGCGGCGATCATCAGGCGATAGCGCTGACCCAGCGACAGGCTGGCGATGGGCGTATCCAGGCTTATATAGAGACCGACCCGTCTCAGGGCCGAGCGCACCTGCAGCAGCATCTCACTGCTGGCGACGCCTAAATTTTCCAGGGCGAAGGCCACTTCGGCCCCCAGCGTCTGGCGCAGCAGCTGCACATTCGGGTCCTGCATCACCACGCCCAGGGTAGCCCCCTCGGCGATCTCGCGCTCCCCTTCCCAGGGACGCTCCAGGATCCCCAGCAGCAGCTTGAGCAGAGTCGACTTACCACAGCCGGTGTAGCCGTGGATCAGGTGACACTCGCCGGCCGCTATGGTCAGATTAAGATCCTCAAACAGCGGCTGCGCCGCTGTCTGGAAGTTGAAATGGATCTGACTGAGTCGCACCAGGGCCATGGTTTATGCCTATAGCTGCCAGTTCACGCCCAGGAACAACTGACGACCCGCCTGAGGCAGCCCCTCGCTCTGATAGTAACGCTCATCGAGCAGGTTAGTGGCTCTGAGGTAGACAGACAGGGCATCACCCGCGATAGGCTGACTCAGCTTGAGGTCCACCAGTGTGTAGTCGTCCAGCGACTTCTCCACCAGCTGTTTCTGACCGGCCACCTTCTCTTCGGTGTGGTACACCTGGCCCATGATGTGCTCGATATTCAGATTGATGCGGGTGGCAAAACTAAACTCGTAGTCCGCCTGCAGCCTGAATTGATGACGCGGACGGTACTCTAAGGTATCCAGTCCCGGCGCCGCATCCTTATCTTCGCTATCGAGGAAGCTGTAGCCGAAACTCAGCGACAGGTTATCGATGCTCTGATCGCGCACCAGGAAATCGACCCCCTTGAACTGATAGCGGCCCATGTTCTGATAGATGCCATCGACATCCTTGGCGATATAGTTGTCTGCATCCGTGTAGTAAGCCGCCAGGCTCAGATCTGTGTTGCTACCCAGCCCCTGTGCCAGACTCAGCTCCAGGTGCTTAGAGGTCTCAGATTGCAGATCCTGATTGCCAGACGAGAGTGAGTAGAGGTTGCGCATCGATGGGAAACGCACCTTACGGGCCACACCTAGGTTGAGGCGAGTTGCTTCGGCGGCCTGCCAGTAGGCAGAAGCCTGCGCCGAGTAGTCGGACTCATCTTCGCGCACACGTTGCTGCTCATGTAGGGCGCCGCCCAGGCTGGCACCGATACTATCCTGTTGATACTGATATTCCGCCGCCAGGGTGTAAAGCCAGGACGAATCGTCGAATGACTCGGCGCCGCCAGAGCCATTACCACCGCCCGTGCCACCGCTGGTTCCTGAGCCAGATCCGCTACCTGTTCCACTGCCTGAACCCGAACCGCTACCGGTTCCTGATCCCGAGCCTGATCCGCCCCCAGTACCTGAGCCCGAACCACCTCCGGTTCCTGTTCCAGATCCGCTGCCAGAGCCAGATCCTGAGCCGCTGCCAGAGCCAGATCCTGAACCACTGCCGGTGCCACTTCCTGTGCCAGTGCTGTCGGTATCTATCTGATTACTATGAGACTCCCAGCTCTGATGCTCTGCGATCAGGGCACCGGTCAGCAGGTGACCCTTATCGAAATCGGCGATCAGCTGCAGGTTACCGCCGCTGACCACAGAGCGGCCGTCCAGGCTCTGCTGCAGGCCGGCGAAGCTGTCATCCAGATAACGGTTTTCCAGCACGTCAGACTGATTCTGATAGATGAAGCCCCTCAGGGTCAGTAGTTCGTTGAATCTATGGGCCAGACCCAGTTGCACCGTATGAGCATCGTAGTCGTCGACACGTTCAAATTTGGCCTTGCCAGAGGTGGTGCCATCGACGGCGGGCTTGCCCCACTCGCCGCTACGCAGGCTGAGGTTTGCCATCAGTTGGGTATTGTCCGACAGCCAGTAGCTGCCCTGGGCAAACAGGTTGTTGATCGTCTTATCGCTGTTGAAACGGGTATCGCCCTGCTGCACCTCGGTATCTGGCTGATCGCCAGACACAGGCCAGCCATCTGTCTGCTGACGCGACAGCGACACCAGTCCCTGCCAACGCTCACCCGAGCCCGCCACTGTCACGTCGCCGTTGAAGGTATCGTTTTCACCGCCCTCGAGATGGCCGGAGAACCCGGGCACATCGGCGCCCTGCTTAGTGCGGATGTTGATCACGCCGCCGGCGCCGCCCGGACCATAGAGCACAGAGGTTGGGCCCATGGAGACGGTGACCGAGGCGATCTGGCTGGCAGGCACCACGCTAGGATCGAACTGACCATCTTCGGCGCCATTGGCGGGCACGCCGTTGATCAGATAGATGACGTGTCTGGCCTTAAAGCCGCGCACATCGACCCTAGGCGTGCCCTGGCCACCGGTACGCACATAGACGCCGGGGGCATTCTTTAGTACCTCGTCCAGGCTCTGGGCACCCATGGCCTGAATTTCATCGGCACTGATGGTCCAGCTACTCGTGGTCTGTTGCAGCGGCGTCGGCTTCTCGCCGGTCACCACTATGACTTCGGCCACATCTAAAATGGGCTCGTGTTTGACTTCCTCGGCCATGACCAGAGGACTGACGGCAACCGCGGCAGCCACGAGTGATAATTTGAGACTGATTGGTTTGTTTTTCATGTTTTCATCGCTGTGTCATTTCCCTATGGCCGTCATTCTTCCGGCTTACACCTGTAGCAACAAGCTAACGAAAACCAAAAACAAACCCAGATCGACAAATTTGAACAAATGCCGCGGTGACGACGATAGGCAAGGGACATTTTGTCCAGTGTAAAACCTTGATTAGACAAAAATACACAGGCTTGAAATGCTTCCGAAAAAACTGACAAATCTCTCTTTTCTTGGACAAGCTCACAGCTTAACCGCCTGTAACTTGACAGCTAACAGTCGGCACATTAATTTGTGGTAAAGATTCTTATTACCAATTCAGATAAGTCTCACATTCGCCGCGTTTGATGTCCTTAACCCGCCCTCAAACTCACGCACTTTTTACCAGGTTGGAGTATTTCTTGAGCGTTTCCTCGCTGCCACAGGCCATACAATCCTTATCCCGCAAACTCGAAAAACTCGACATACACCCCCAGGGTGAGCCGATCATTCAGTTGTCGGTGACGGCCTGTGTAATGCCGATGATCGCCTGGATCGCCAGCCAACCTTGTTATCCCAGGATCTACTGGCATGGCCGCGACACCCAGGAAGAGGTCGCCGCTCTGGGGTGCTGTAAAGATTTCATCTTCGAAGATGCGGTAGACGACAACCAGCTTTCCCAGGCCTATCAGACCCAGAGGTCACTCTCGACCAACCAAGAGATACGCTACTACGGCGGCGTCGCCTTCGATCGTCATACCGAGTGTTGGCCCGAGTATGGCCGCGCCCATTTCATCCTGCCGAGGGTCGAGCTGAGACGCAGCGGCGATGAATACAAGCTGCTGGTCAATCTCAATGTCGAATCCGGCGATATCGAGCAGGAGCGTAACCTGGCGCTGCAGGCCCTCGCCGCCCTAGTACCGCCCAAGCCACTGGCGCCACCGAACAAGATCCAGCTGCTGAGTCGCAGCGACCGTCCCAACAAGCTACGCTGGCACGAGCTGGTCAATCAGGTCACCCATGACAGGTTTATTCAGGACACCCCTAAGGTAGTGCTGTCCCGTCTGACGCAACTCGAAGTGAACGAGAAGGTCGACCCCTGGATGCTGCTGGCCAGCTGGCAGGGTCGCAACCAGAACAGTTTTCAGTTTGGCTTTCAGTTCAGCCCAGAGAGCGCCTTTATCTCCTGCACGCCGGAGCGTCTCTACCGACGTCGCCAGCGCGAGGTATTTACCGAGGCCTTAGCGGGCACCACCACACGTGGACTCAACGAGGCCGAAGATGCCATGCTGGCGCAACAGCTGCTGGACGACACCAAGAACAGCCATGAGAACCAGCTGGTGCGCGAACATATCGTCGATGCCCTGACCCCGCTGAGCAACTATGTGGGCGCCGATGAGCTGGCCAAGGTGTTTAAGCTGAGCCATATCCAGCATCTGCACAGAGCCATTCGCGCCGAACTCAAGCCTGGGGTGAACGATTTTCAGATCCTGCAAGCCCTGCACCCCACCCCTGCCGTGGGCGGCCTGCCTAAGGCTTCGGCCATTAACTTTATTCGCCAGCGCGAAGGCTACACCCGCGGCTGGTATGCGGGTGCCTGTGGCTACTTCAACAAGTATGAGAGCGAGTTTGCGGTGGCGATTCGTAGTGCGCTGATCGAACCCGGACGCATCAATCTGTTTGCCGGTGCGGGGATCGTCTCGGGCTCTGAGGCCGACGCGGAATGGAACGAGCTGGAGAATAAGCTAAAGACCATAATGTCTATTCTGACCGAAGTGTAATTTAATTGGCTAGTGGCACCCGGGCGCGATAGCTGATGTTGGCCTGAAACAGCCTGTCCAGCTCGCCACTCTCGGCCATGCGCGCCATGACACTGTTGAAGATCGCCTTCAGACGCTTGCCCTTAGGCGTCTGAGGAAAGACGAAAAACACCTCTGGATTCAACACGTTTTCCTTTATCACATACTGCTGCGGCCGATTTAGCTGGCTGGCGAGCCCCTGCAGTGAACGCTTATAGTCGAGCACGGCGTCTATCTTGCCGTTGTTGACATGGTTGAGCATCTGCAGCAGATCACTGCCCTCCTCGTAATACATGGGCACCTTGATAAAGGTGTCGTAGCGATACTCAAGCAGCGCCTTCACCTTCTTCTTTTTCAGGCTGTTGATATCCTGCCAGATGGCCGCCAGTTCTGGGGTGAGCGCCGCATCCACCTGATCCACCTCCACCGGCAGGTCGCAGTAATAGTCGGGTTTGACCTCGTCGATGTAGAAGCCCAGCCCCACATCGACCTTTTGTTGCTGCACCATGTAGAGGGCGCGGGAGAAGGGCACGAAATCTATCGAGAGTTTCCACTTGGGGGCGGGGAAGGCACTTTGCAGCAGCGCGAGATAATAGCCCTTGCCATCGGGCGTGCTGTAACCGGGCCAGTTGCCGGTCACGACAGTGATCTCCTCCACCTCTTCGGACGCGGCGCGCCAGGGAGTGCTCACTAACAGGCAGGCGCACAAGATGACCACAAGATAACGCCAAGATCTCATCGGCCCCCTCCTCGAAATCATGGTGATAGTCCACCAAGTGTAGTCTCTTTATGTGGTCCAAGCGGGAGCCGGGCAGAGAAAACGACGCAAAATCCTTGCTCATTTGGTCTTAATGACTATAATTTGCCGCCCTGTCTCCCGGCCAACCAAGGAAGACGGCTAACCGAGGCGTAAGCCTTATCCAGTTTCTAAGCGGGTTCCCTCACCCCGCGTTAACCCACTAAAAAGGTCACAAGATGTTAATGTTATCCCAAGCGCAGATTCAGCGTGCGCTACTGCTGCTCGTCAGCTTTCATATTGCCATTATCACCGCAAGTAACTACTTGGTTCAGCTACCCTTTCAGCTATTTGGGTTTCATACCACCTGGGGCGCCTTTAGCTTTCCCTTCGTCTATCTGGCGACAGATCTGACGGTGAGAATCTTCGGCCAGCAGTCGGCGCGTAAGATCATCCTCAGGGCCATGATACCTGCGCTGTTGATCTCCTATCTGATCGGCGTGCTCTTCCATCAGGGCAGTTTTCAGGGTGGCGACGCCTTGGCGCAGTTCAACAACTTCGTGTTTCGTATCGCCTTCGCCAGCTTCGCCGCCTATCTGGTAGGCCAGCTGATGGACATTACCGTGTTCGCCCGCCTAAGACAGGCCAAGGCCTGGTGGGTGGCACCAGCCGCCTCGACGGTTATCGGCAATCTTATCGATACCCTGGTCTTCTTCAGCGTGGCCTTCTATGCCTCGAGCGATCCCTTCATGGCCGAGCACTGGATGGAGATCGCCAGCGTCGACTATGGCTTCAAGCTGATCGTCAGCCTGGGACTCTTCCTGCCCGCCTACGGCGTCTTGCTCAGGGTATTGCAGGAGCGAATTTTGCGAGAAGGCCAGACAAAATCGCAGAGCGAACTGGCCTGACCAGTTGATTTGTACTATCATCGCGGCACTCAAATTTTCACCAGTGCCGCCATGCTAGCGACAAACTTTGGAGAGCCAAGATGTACACCACAAGTATCGAGCATCACACCCAGCTGAGCGATGAGCTCATCAACACCCTGATCGACCTAAGCCAGGAGGTGCCCGAATTCGACGGCCGTCATCAGGCTGAAGACTATCAAGCGCGCCTGCGCGGCAAGACCTTTCTGGTACAGCTGATCCGCATCGAGGGCGAGTTGGCGGGCTACAAGATAGGCTATGGCGAGACCAATGGTGAGTTCTACAGCTGGCTGGGCGCCATTCTGCCTGAGTTTCGTCAGCTTGGGCTGGCCAAGGCATTGATGCAAGATCAGGAGCGCTGGGCCAAGACACAGGGCTTCAACACCCTGGCGGTGAAGACCTATAACCGCTTCGCCAACATGTTGCAGCTGCTGATCCAGCAGGGCTACAAGATAGCCGGGTTGGAAAATACCGCGGCCAATATCGATGATAACAAGTTGGTTTTAAACAAATTACTGAACTAGAGTCTGTTATACCAATCGTAATAAATAATTAATCATTCTAGCTTGTTAAAACGCTCGATAACTGTATTAGTATTTTTAATTGTAGAATAACTACTTATCTAAAAATCCTGCTTTGTTCTCAAGCGTTTTTCCTGCGCTATTTCTGATCACATATTTACTGTGATTGGTATTAATCGCGAATCTTTACACGATAAAAGCTTGCAAACCTAAATGATAATTATTACTATTTAGGTGCGTTCCAAAACTCAGTCTGTTTTAAGCACTTCATCTCTGCTTACTATGATGAGTTCGCAAGCACAACATTGCTCACACACTCTTTGTGGCCGGAATATTAATATTCCGGCTCTTTTTTTATCTGAAGTCCAGACTTATAAGGCCTGCCAGGGAAACGCTAGGTATCCCTAAGCCTTACCAATCACTAAGGCTTACCAATCCCTAATCCTAACGTATCCCTAGGCCTCTCGCGCCTTCTTATCCAGCGCACTGGAGAAATGCAGCCCCTCGTAGGGCGGATTGAACTGATCGTCGATCGCCTTGTGGTACAGGCCTATGGTAAACAGGGTGCCCTTGCCGACCGTAGAGCTGACCTCTATGGTGCCGCCGATACGCTTGATGATACCGTAGCTCAGGGAAAGCCCAAGTCCGGTACCATCCTGACGCGTGGTATAGAAAGGATCGAAAATGCGCCCCAGTTGCTCCTCGGGGATCCCCTTACCCTCATCTTCCACCTCTATCTTGACCCCTATGGGCTCTCCGCCCTGGACCCAGTCATAGGTGCGGATCCAGATGCGTCCCTGTCCATCCATGGCGTGGGCGGCGTTAACCACTAGGTTGATTAGCACCTGCAGCAGCTGAGGACGATTGACCTCGATAGGATAACTGGCGTTGAGATCCTGGATCAGCACCACCTCCTGCTTCTTGATGGAGTGGCGAACCAGGATGGCCATCTCCTCAACGATCGGCGTGAGCTGATGCATCTCCAGCGGCGCGTTAAACTCGCCGGGACGACTGTATTGCAACAGGCTGCGAATGATGGTGCTGATGCGCCCCACCTGCTCGATGACGATATCTATCTCTTCCTCGACATCCTCGGCCTTGTCGCCCAGCTCAGACTTGAGCAGCTCCATGTTACCCAGGATAACCGCCGTGGGGTTGTTGATCTCGTGGGCGATCCCCGCCGTCAGCTCACCCAGGGCGGTCAGCTTCTCGTTGGTCACCAGCTGCTGGCGGGTCTCGTTCAGCAGGGCCACGTTACGCTGCAGCTCCTCAGTCTTCTCCTGCAGGCTGCGGGTACGCTCCTCGACCTTGACCTCGAGCTGCTCTGCCGCCGCCTGGATCTGCGAGTTGCGTCGCTGCAACAGGTCCAGCATGCGGTCGAACTGCTCGGCCAGATTCGCCAGCTCGTTATCGCGCTCCAGCCCCAAGGACCCGATTCTCAGGTTACGCCCCGATTGCACCGCCTTCACCACATGGTGAATACGCTCGATCGGCTGCAGCAGGCTGTATGCGCCGCGGTAGACCAGCAGGCCAGAGACCAGCAGCACCAACATGAGGATAGTGCCCAGCTCTATGATGTTCAGCAGGTAGTTATGAATAAAGGGAGATTCGGAAAACCCTGTGTAGATCATGCCGATACGCTCGCCGCGAATATCTTTCAACGGTGCATAGGCGGAGATAAACCAGTCGTTGTAGACGAAGGCGCGGTCGACCCAGAGCAGGCCCTGCACCAACACCTTCTGCCTTACCTCTTCCGACACCAGACTACCGAGCGCGCGGCCGCGCTTCTCGCTGTCTTGGGGGAAGAAGTTCAGCGGCACGTTAGTGCTGATGCGGGTGTTGTCGAGGAAGATGGTTACCGTGCCGATGGAGCGCTCCGGCAGCGTGCCCTTGTCATAAACCAGGTCACGAATATGGTCCACGATGCGAATGTCGCGATTAAGCAAGATGCCGCCGTCCAGATACCAGCCCACTGCGCCATCGCTGCCCAGGATCGGTAGTAGGCTGCGGCTGAGCATGCCGCGCTTCTCCACATCCTTGCTCGGTTTCTGGGATCTTGGGGTGTCCACCAGGGTGATCACCGCTTCCTGCTCCAGGTTGGGCGCCAAACGGGCCAGACGCTGGGGCTGCAACACCATTAAACCCGAGAAGGGCTGATTGTCCTGTATCTTGGGCAGCATCACCCTTAAATCAGGGTCCTGGGCGGCCTCGGAGACGCTGATCAACCTGAGGAAGTCCAGGTCGAGCTCGGCCTGCTTCTGCTTGAGCAGCTCGGCCAGCTGAGCTCTGGCGGCCTTGCTGTCGGTATCGAGATCGCGAAATTCGTTTTGAAACTCCCAGGAGGCGCGCACCAGCTCGAGCTGATTTTCCTGCTTCTCCTGCACAGAGATCAGTGTGTTGCTGGCAACGGTAAGGTCGGCCTTCACCTTCATGAAGAGCTGTTTGCCCGTATAGCTGATATTCCAGTAGATGGTGATGAACACCAGGCTCACCAAGGTCAGCAAGATGGGCAGCAGGGTGAGGATCAAGATGCGATAACGCACCTTGGCCTGCAGCTGCTGCCAGTTGACACCAAAGAGACGCGAGAAAAAAGACACGGTTATTCTTCCTCGAGATGATTGAGTTCGAACCACTCTTTATATTTACGATCCAGTGTCTTACGGGAAACCCCGAGATCGCGCGCGGCGGCAGACTTGTTGCCCTGATGCAGGTCGACCACTGAGGTCACATGGTGTTTCTCCACCTCTTTGAGCGACCAATCCAGCGGATAACCCAGCTCGCCAGTTGCCTCTGATTTAGGCTGCTGTTTCCAATATTCCGCCGGTGGCTTACCCAACAGGATACAGCGCTCAATCATGTTGCGCAGCTCGCGGATGTTGCCCGGCCACTCATGCTGTTGCAGCTTGAGCATATCCTCGTGGCTCCACACCACCTCTTTGACCCCCAGCTCGGCGGCCAATAGGCGGGTGAAGTGATGGGTCAGCTCCACCACATCTTCGGGGCGCTCCCGCAGCGGTGGGATCACTATGTCTAATACGTTGAGTCGATAGAAGAGATCACGCCTGAAGTTACCGGCCTCTACCTCGTCCGCCAGCTTGCGGTTGGTGGCCGCCAGTACCCGGACATCGATATTGATCTCCTTCTCGCTGCCCACGGGCCGTATGGTGCGCTGCTCCAGCACCCTAAGCAAGGCCGTCTGCATCTTGAGCGGCATCTCGCCTATCTCGTCGAGGAAGATGGTGCCGCCCGAGGCGAAGCTGAACAAACCTTCACGGTTGCCCTTGGCGCCGGTAAAGGAGCCGGCCGCATGACCGAAGAGTTCACTCTCCAGCAACTCGGGGGCGATGGCGCCACAGTTGACCGGCACGAAAGGCCCCTGACGACCGCTGAGCAGATGCAGCTGTCTGGCCACCAGCTCCTTACCCGTGCCCGATTCGCCTTCGATCAGGATCACCGCATTGGTGGGTGCCACCCGCTCGATCACATGTTTCACCTCCATCATGGCATCGCTGCTGCCTATGATGGTGGAGGATTGGCCGATGGAGACCTCGCGGCGCAGCATCAGGTTTTCGCGCTTGAGCAGACGACGTTCGATGCAGCGGTCAACCGCCTTCATCATCTGCTCAAGATGGAAGGGTTTCATAATAAAGTCGGAGGCGCCGGCGCGCAGCGCCTTGATGGCCACGTCCATATCGGCATAGCCCGTCATGAAGATGATGTCTGAGCGCCGCTCCTGATCGCTCAGGGCCTCGTCCCACTCTATGCCGGAACGGCCCGGCAGGCGGATATCGACGATCAGCAGATCGAAGTGACAGCGGCTCCTGAGCTGCTCGGCATCTTCGACGCTACCGGCGGTTTCCACCAGGGCGAACTTCTTCGACAGCGCCTTCTTCAGGAAGCTGCGCATGCCCGGCTCATCGTCGACGATAAGCACAGATACGGCGGATGGTAGGGGCTTCATCTCTTTATTGGGCTGGCTCATATTGTCTTCTTTTGGACATTTTGACTCATATTGAACAGATTCTAGCATCAAACCTCGGCCAATTGGTCACCCTGAACCAGTAGAATCGCGCTCTGGGACATTATGTCTGGCGATAATTTGCCGAGCTTGCGATCTGCTTCACACTTTGTTGGCAACTTGTGAGCTTTTTTTGCAGATAATGGATTTGGCACTGTTTTTGCTGAAACAGAGTCGTTATTCACACAATAATCCGCGTGATCCCGGCAACATCACGCAAACCAGCAGATGCCAAGGAGCAAAAATGCTAAAGCTAAAATCAATCCTCAGCCTAGCGATCGTCGCCAGTGCCCTTACGCTAACCTCTGCCCAGGCAGAAGAGGTCATTAAACTGGCCACCACCACCAGCACAGAAAACTCTGGTCTACTCAAGCACCTACTGCCTAAGTTCGAGCAGGAGTCTGGCTATAAGGTTCAGGTTATCGCCACAGGTACGGGTAAGGCCCTCAAGCTGGCTCGCCAGGGCGACGTGGACGTGGTGATGACTCACGCTCCAGCTGCCGAAGCCAAATTCGTTAACGAAGGCTACGGCATACTGCCACGCGGCATCATGGAAAACGATTTTGTGATCTTGGGCCCGAAAAATGACCCAGCTAAGATCCGTAGCAGTAAGACAGCCGAAGAGGCCTTTGCTAAAATAGCCGACTCTGGCGCGGGCTTCGTCTCTCGCGGTGACAACTCTGGTACCAACATGAAAGAGTTGATCATCTGGAAAGGCGCTAAGGTTGAGCCAACATTTAACGGCTACCGCGCCGTGGGCCAAGGCATGGGTAAGACGCTGCTGATGGCCAACGAACTACAAGCCTACACACTGTCTGACCGTGGTACCTTCGTTGCCTACAAGGCGAAGTTAGATCTCGCGGTTGACTATGATGGCGGTAAGACACTGGCTAACCCTTATCAAATCATGTTGATCAACCCAGAGAAATACCCAGATCTGAACCACAAAGGTGCTAAGGCGCTGAGTGACTGGCTGATTGGCAACGAAGCCCAAGGCATGATTAACAGCTACACCGTACAGGGTGAGCAACTATTTAAGGCAACATATAGCGAATGAGTGAAGGCTGGTTAGCCCTAATACAGCAGGCGTTGAGCCTGCTGTTTTCATTAGATCCCGATGTTTGGTCTATCGTCAGCGTCTCCTTTTCTGTCTCTTTTGCGGCGCTGGCGATCACCCTAATTCCCTCTATGGTACTGGGCTTCGTGCTGGCCTTCGCCCGTTTTCCCGGACGTTGGTTTGCCACAAACCTGGTACAGACGACCCAATCTATCCCCACAGTGGTGATCGGCCTCTTGGTCTATCTGATGCTTACCCGCATGGGTCCCCTGGGGGATCTTAAATGGCTATTTACCCAGAAAGGCATGATACTGGGACAGATGATGATCTGCGCCCCCGTGTTAATCGCCATGAGTCAGGCCGCCTTTACCAGCGTGGACAAGCGTGCCTGGGAAACCTCGCGCACCTTAGGCGCCTCCTGGCTGCGTTCCGTCTGGCTGGTGTGCCGGGAACTCAAGGTGCCGCTATTGATGGCCATAGTCGCGGCCTTTAGCCGCATTCTCACCGAGGTTGGCTGTTCCATGATGGTGGGCGGCAACATCGCCGGCGTCACCCGAAATATCCCCACCGCCATCGCCTTGGAAACCAGTAAGGGCGACTTCGCCCAGGCTATCGCCCTGGGACTGGTGCTGCTTATCCTGGCCTTAGTGCTTAACTTCACTCTGGGCACCCTCAGAGGCAGAGCCGAACCTAGGAGCCTATAGCCATGGTCAAGATCATCGCCAACAACATAGAGATGCGCTTCGGCAGCCGCCTGCTGTACCGTTTCGATCGCCTCAGCCTGGCTCAGCACCAGACCATACACCTGCAGGGCGACAACGGTAGCGGCAAGACTACACTGATGAAGATGCTGGCAGGCCTGCAGGCACCCAGCCAGGGCGAGATCCACACAGAAGGTTTCACCCCCAATCCTTGGTGGCGCCGCAACCCCTTGCTGGGTAAGGCGGTTTATCTGCATCAACATCCCTATCTGTTTGATGGAAGCGTGGCCTACAACCTCAACTATGTGCAGCCCTTTTGCGACATGACGGAGCAGGAGATCGCCTCGCGCACCCAGACGGCTATCGAAATGGCCCAGCTGGGCAGCCTGCTCAACCAAAGAGCCGCCAGCCTCTCAGGCGGCGAGCGCCAACGCCTGGCTATAGCCCGTGCCTGGATCATGCGTCCACGCCTGCTGATGCTGGACGAGCCTACCTCCAACATGGACAAGCTGTCCCAGCAGCTGGTACTGACCATGGTCAGCCACCTGAAACAACAGGGCACAGGCATGCTGATCAGCAGCCATCAGAGCTGTTCGCTCACCGGCCTGTGCGAGCAGACCTGGCAAATTCAGGCACAAGAAATTCAGATAAGCCCGTCGCCCCTCGACGAGCGCCCCTTCACCCCATCACAGCAGGAGCTGAGATATGTCACCGCAAATTGATGCCGTGATCCTTGCCGGCGGCATGGCCAGACGCATGGGCGGCAACGATAAGGGACTGGTCGAACTCAACGATCAGCCGATGATAAGACACGCAATCGACAGGATAAAACCTCAGGTTAAGCAGATCCTGATCAACGCAAATCGCAACCAAGATCGCTATGCTGAGTTTGGTTATCCAGTATTGAGTGACGAAGACTCGGGTTATTTAGGGCCGCTGGCCGGTATGATCACGGCGATGGGGCAGACCCAGGCCGACTACCTCCTGGTAGTACCCTGCGACTGTCCGCTGCTGCCGATGGATCTGGTGCAGCGTATGCTGGCGGCGATCACCGCAGAAGACGCTGAGATGGCGGTAGCCAGCGACGGTAAGCGAGAGCAACCTGTGGTGTTACTGATGAAGCCCGCACTGCGAGGGTCTATGAAGGCCTTCTTAGATGCCGGCGAGCGTAAGATCGATTTCTGGTACGCCAAGCACCACTGCGTCGTGTGTGACTTCTCCGATCAGCCCAACGCCTTCGTGAACGTCAACACGCCAGAACAAAAACAACAACTTTCCGAGGCAATTGCCCACTAAAAATAGAGGTGTACATGAGCGTACCGTTTAACAATCCACTGCCAATCCCCGTCCTCGGATTTTGCGCCTACAGTGGCACAGGCAAGACGACCCTGCTAAAGAAGCTGATCCCCGAACTCAATCGTCGAGGCCTGCGGCTAGCCGTTGTCAAACATGCTCATCACAACTTCGATGTGGATATTCCCGGTAAGGACAGCTTTGAAATGCGCAAGGCCGGTGCCCGCCAGATGCTGGTCGCCTCCCATGTGCGCTGGGCGCTGATGACAGAAGATCCGGTTGAGGATGCGCCCGAACTGCCCCACCTGCTGGCGCAAATTGAAGCCGACAAGGTGGATATCGTCCTGGTAGAGGGCTTCAAGAAGCTGGCCCTACCTAAGGTGGAGCTGCACCGCGCCGCCCACGGCAAGCCCTTTATCCATACCCATGACGAGCACATTCAGGCCATCGCCTGCTGCGATGACACTGAGCTGCCCTCAGATCTCAGACGCCTAGATATCAACGATGTGGGCCAGATAGCCGACTTCGTCATCGAATACGCCAACAACTGGCGCCCCTGCACGCCATCGCTCCCCCTCGCGCCCGAGTGCGGATGCGAGCTGGACACCAGCAAGACGCTGTCGGTGAGACAAGGGATAGACAAGATCCTCTCCTACGTCACACCTGTGTCGGTCAGCGAAGAGGTCGCCATCGACGACAGCACAGACAGGGTACTGGCCCAAGATGCCATCTCGCCGGTGGACGTGCCCCAGCACACCAATTCGGCGATGGATGGCTTTGCGTTTGCCTACTCAGACCCCATGCTAGACAGCTACACACTGGTGGGCGATGTGATGGCGGGTCACAGCTATCAGGGCACACTCAACCCCGGCGAGGCGGTGCGCATCATGACGGGCGCTCCAATGCCGAACGGCGCCGATACGGTGCAGATGAAGGAGATGGCAGAAGACAGCGGCGACAGCGTCAGCTTCCAAGGCAATATCAGCCAGGGACAACACGTGCGTCAAGCCGGTGAAGACATTGCCAAGGACCACACAGCCCTGAGCGCCGGACACAGACTCAAGGCCGCCCATCAAGGCATGCTGGCCTCCTTGGGCTTCGGCAAGCTGCCCGTGTACCGCCGCCCCAAGGTCGCCGTCTTCTCCACTGGCGACGAGGTGTGTCAGCCGGGCGAGCCCTTAAAGCCTAACTGCATCTACGACTCCAACCGCTTCACCATCAAGTCCATGGTGAAACAGCTGGGTTGCGAGGTGATCGATCTCGGCATCCTGGAAGATAACGAGGCAGCCTTGGTCGACGCCCTACAAGGCGCGGCGCAGCAGGCGGACGTGGTGATAAGCTCCGGCGGCGTCTCGGTGGGTGATGCCGACTTTATCAAGTTAGCGCTCGCCAAGGTGGGACAGATCAACTTCTGGCGCATCAACATGCGTCCGGGTCGCCCACTGGCCTTCGGCCAGATAGGCGATAGCCTCTTCTTCGGCCTGCCGGGGAATCCTGTGGCCGTGATGGTCTCCTTCATGCAATTTGTTCAGCCTGCGCTGCGCAAGCTGGCGGGGGAACTGGAGTGGGCGCCGAACTTAGTGCCAGCCATCGCCGACTGCACTCTGCGCAGCCGAACGGGTCGCACCGAATTTACCCGCGGCGTTTATCATCTGGGCGCTGACGGCCGCCTGCATGTCACCAGCACAGGTGCTCAGGGTTCGGGCATGTTGAGCTCCATGGTGAAGGGTAACTGCCTTATCGTGATCGCCGAGAAAGACGAGCAGCTCAACGTGGGTGATACCGTTTATATTCAACCCTTTGCCGATCTTTTATAGTCGACAATGGATTAGCCAGGCGGGTGAGACGAACTCCCCGCCGCCGTAGGTGATTCTGTATGAGTTTGATAGTCGATACCTTTGGCCGCACCGTGGAATATCTGCGTCTCTCGGTGACCGACAGATGCGATTTTCGCTGTGTCTACTGCATGAGTGAAGACCCTTGCTTCCTCGACAGAGAGCAGGTGCTCAGCCTGGAGGAACTAGCCTGGATAGGTCAGGCCTTTACCGAGCTTGGGGTCAAGAAGATCCGCCTTACCGGCGGCGAGCCCTTGGTGCGCACCGATTGCGACCAATTGGTCAAGCTGCTGGGGCGACTCCCCGGCCTCAAAGAGTTGTCCATGACCACCAATGGCTCGCGCCTAAGCAAGTTTGCCGGCAAGATGCATGAGGCGGGCCTGAGCCGGCTCAACATCAGCTTAGATACCCTAAAACCCGAGCTGTTTACCCAGCTGACCCGCAACGGCAATCTGGAGCGGGTGATCCAGGGGATAGATGCCGCCAAGGCGGCGGGCTTTAACCGCATCAAAATCAACGCCGTGATCCTGCGTGGCCAGAATGACGACGAGGTATTGGATCTCATCGAGTTTTGCCGCGAGCGCGAACTGGATATCGCCTTCATCGAGGAGATGCCCCTAGGTGTCATCGACGAGCGCAAGAAGAGCCGCCACTGCAGCAGCGACGAGGTCAAGGCGATCATTGCCAAGCGCTATCCACTCAGCGTGTCTGACAAGCGTACCGGTGGCCCGGCCCGCTACTACACCATGCCCGGCAGCAAGATACACGTGGGCTTCATCTCGCCCCACAGCAACAACTTCTGCCACGAGTGCAACCGAGTAAGGGTCACAGTAGAGGGACGTTTACTCCTCTGCCTGGGTAACGAAAACTCGGTGGACCTTAAGGCAATTGTCAGAGAATATCCCGGTGATATCGAGCGCCTGAAGCAGGCGATTCTCGAGGCGATCAAGCTCAAACCCAAGGAACATCACTTCGGCCCAGAGGGCGAAACCCAGATCCTACGCTTCATGAATGCCACCGGTGGCTAATGCCCTGGGCCATTTTCGATGATAGACTCTGACACATCTGATATTGAATGAGTCTGACTCGAGATGGCCCTGACCCGAAGAAAATGGAATAACATCATCATCTTCGCCTCCATCGCCATGGTGGCGATACTCACCTTTTTAGAACGTCACCGCCAGGCGATCCCGGAAGATGCCCAGCCCCTCTTCGATCAACAGGCGCCCCTGTTTCAGCTGCAATATGACGATCTCTGGCTCGCCCAGCAGGGCTTCGGCTGGCAGTGTGATCCTCAGGTGCTCAACTGTCGCCAATGGGCCGAGGCCTGGAGTGGCATCCTTGTCTCGCCAATCGCCAAACCCACTGACATAAGCACGCCTGCCCATGAGTTGGTGATCCAGATCCGCGACATAGAGACGCCACAGCTCTGGCTCATCTATCCCGAAGAGGGGCTACTGAGCTCACCGGCCGGTAACTGGTACCGGATCCCGCCGAGCCTGCGCCCGTCATTGCAGCCGATCCTCAGACTCGATAATCCCTAAACCAGCGAAACGAAGAGACACCTATGCCCGAACTCCCAGAAGTCGAAGTGACCCGCCAAGGGATCTCCCCTCACCTGCTCGATCAGCAGGTCACAGGATTAACTGTGCGTAACGCCTCCCTGCGCTGGCCCGTCCCCGAGGTTGCCCAGCAGATAGTCGGACAGACCATCAGAGGTATACGTCGCCGCGCCAAATACCTGCTGCTGGATACCGATGCCGGCACCACCATAGTCCACCTCGGCATGTCCGGCAGCCTGCGAATTCTGCCCAAGTCTACGCCGGTGGAGAAGCATGACCATATCGATTTGGAACTGGCCAGCGGCAAGGTGCTCAGGTTTAACGATCCCAGACGCTTCGGCGCCTGGCTCTGGTGCGAGCTGCCCGAAGCCGCCCACCCCTTGCTGGCCAAGCTAGGCCCAGAACCCCTGCAATCGGGCTTCAATGTCGACTATCTGGCCAAGGCCCTGGAAGGTAAGAAGAAGGCGGTCAAACTCTGCCTGATGGACAATCATATCGTGGTGGGCGTAGGGAATATCTATGCCAACGAAGCCCTGTTTGCCGCCGGCATACACCCACAGGCCGAGGCGGGACGAATCGATAGGGAGCGGCTCACGGTACTGGTTGCCGAGGTGAAACAGATCCTGACCCAGGCGATCAAACAGGGTGGCACCACGCTCAAAGACTTCACCAACGCCGAGGGCAAACCCGGTTATTTCGCCCAGAAGCTGCATGTCTATGGCCGCGGCGGCGAGACCTGCACCCAATGCGGCAATCTGCTGAGCGAGATCAAACTGGGCCAAAGGGCCACCGTCTTCTGCGGCCTGTGTCAGCCACGCTAATCCAGGCTCAGTATATCCCTGCCTCAAAAAGCAAAAAGGCTGACAAGATGTCAGCCTTTTTAATTACTCGTTTTCAGCTAAAGCCTTAGCTAAACAACTACTCTAAACATTAGAAGCGATACTCATAGCTGCCGAACAGGGTCACATTGGTATCCTTGTCGTCCACCTCGAATTCAGACTGAGACACAGTGCCGCCCAGGCTCATCATACCCTTCCAGATTGGCAGGCGATAGCTGAGCTCCAGCATCAAAAGATCTTCCTTACGCGGCTTGGGTGCCCACTCACCACCGCGATTCTTACCATCCTTGTTTAGCTGAGCGAAGCGTAGCAAAGAGGTGAAACCATGGCTGTTGGCAAACTGACCGATAAGCCCCAACACATAGACGTTGGCGTCGCTGTCATAGGTGCTGCCTAGCGAGCGGCCATAGTAGCGCGAACCACTCTTGTAGGTACCGTGCTCGTAGAAGCAGTTGAAAGCGTTCTGATCCTCACCACAGGCCACCATGGTATCTGAATACTCGAAGAAGAGCTTATACTGCTGAGAGTCGAACTCGAAACGGGTATCGGCGCCAAACAGCTTGGCGCAATCGGCCAAGTCCCAAGGCATAGGGCCGCTCGAGTCTTCACAGGTACGCTCTAAGTAGAGGCCTACCGGAATATCGAACCAGGTATCGGCATAACGAATATCGAAACCCGCCATCTGGTTACCTACTTTTGACTGACGAGCTGGGTCACAGCTGGCTTCACCATTCGGACAAGTATTATTACCGGCAATGGCATCGAACAGGGTCGATAGGCCGCACTCCTCGCCCTCGCCACAGAACATAGTGGTCCAGGAGATGCCCATCTCTAACTGTCTGAAGGGGCGTATGGTGCCGCGGAAGTTCCACAGCAATGGATTAGCGACGGCGCGCTCCTCTTCCAGGTAGCTGATGCCGGTTGTCAGTGTCCAGGGACCTATCCAGGAGAGCCAAGGCGTCTCGAATGCCGCGGCATTGTTGCGGCTCAGCATCAGGCTAGGCAGCGGACGGGCGTTGTTGGAGCGATGCAGGGCGGTATCGAACCCTGGTCCCCACCATTGATCCACGGCGCCGGCCGTCACCATCCAGTTACCCAGGACAACGGCAAAATAGGAGTCATCCAGGCGCACCTCTTTCTCATCCATGGGATCATAATGGGCCGATGCCGCGACTTTGAAGGCAAATCTGTCACCCAGATACTCGTGGGACGCCAGCACCTCTGCCTTCTCGCGATAGTCGGAACCGAAATGCTGGAATCGCGCCGGATCGCTGCCGCCTGCCAGTTTGATGCGGCTGTTACCACGATTCTCAACCGCATTGCGGTAGTAGAAGTTCACCCGGGCAAACGCGGTGGCGAGACCTGGCGAGAGCACTGAGGGTTCCACCTTACTCAGATCGCTCCCAATACCCGACCACATCAGGGGATAGGTATTGACGGGCACAGTGATCACTCCCGCATCGGCGAGGGCCTGAATGTCGGCTCTGAGATAGATATCGGACACATCGACCCAGGGGGCCGCGTGGGCTAAGGAGGTGATCATCAGGCCTAAGGCCGCGACGCCTCCAACAACATAAGCGCGAATTTTTTCCATCATAACGGGCAAATTAATCCTTTTTTTGCAGCGCTTTGGCTACTTCTTCATGCACAAATTGACTGACATCACCACCATGTAATGCCACCTCTTTCACAAGCGTCGAAGAGATAAACGAGTTCTCTTCGGCCGGGGTTAAAAATACGCTCTCCAGATCAGCGCTCAGGCGCCTGTTCATATTGGCGAGCTGAAACTCATATTCGAAATCTGATACCGCACGCAGGCCACGCACCAGGACGCTGGCATTCTGCTCCTTGGCAAAGTCCACCAGCAGGCCGCTAAAGCCCACCACCTCGACATTGTCCAGATGCTCGGTCACCCTCTTGACCAACTTTACCCTCTCCTCCAGGCTGAATCTCGGCTGCTTGGAGGGGTTGGCGGCGATGCCTATCACCACCTGTTTGAACAACTTCGCCGCACGCTCGATAAGGTCCGTATGACCGTTTGTGACGGGGTCGAATGTTCCAGGATAAATCGCTTTCGTGTGCATGGCTCGCAGCCCTTACTTTGGCTTGGTATAAGTTAATGGCGGAATTGCGCCTAGTTTAACGAGTTTCCCCCCCGGATTGAACCACCGGCATCGAATTGTTTATTGTCGAAAAAATCCCTAAAAGTTACAATTTGCATCAATAGTGTAAAAATGCCGTGGGAGAATGCTCGGCAAGACACTCGCCGATGCTATGATAGATGAGATTAACCGTCGTTCTAAGCACGCTTGTATTAAGCATTCGGCCTTAGGCGCTGTGCCTACTAACAGCCTCCCATCAGATAAGTTTTCATATGATTAAAAGCGTACTAGTCATTCGCAATGATAAAATTGGCGACTTCGTGCTCACCTGGCCCGCGCTCTATGAGCTTAAAATGGCGCTACCCAACGCCAGCATTGAGGTCTTCGTCGATCCTGTATTGAAAGATTTCGCCATGGCCTGCCCCTACATAGACCATGTGATAGTGGATGATGGCGACGACCAGGCGATCACTAAGGCATTTGCCGAGCGCCATTACGGTGCGGTTATCGTGTCCCGCTCGCAGATACGCACCTACCGACTGCTACGCAAGCTGGATATTCCCTACAAGCTGGCCCCTAAGCTCAACTGGTATCAGTATCTGTACCAGCACAGAACCAGCATAGAAGTGCCTAAAGGGCTGGGTGGCTGGCGTAAGAGCTGCATGATGGTCGAGCGCTTCCTGGCCGATCACAGAATTCCTGTCCCCGCACTGCCGATACGCTACTGGGACCTCTCCCACGAGCGGCGCAAGTGGCAAGATCACTATGGCCAACAAGGAGAGGAGCGACTGATCTTCGCCCATCCCGGCACCGGCGGCTCGTCGGGCGGCATCTCCCCCAGCGACTTTGCCGGCCTGCTGGCGCAGGTAGACAAGCTGACCGCAATTGAGTGCAAGTTCGTGCTGACCTACAGCGGTCAGGAGATTGCCCTGGCCCAGCAGATCAATGACCTGCTTAGCGCCCAAGGCATCAAGGTGGCGATGGCCGAGCCACTCGCTAGCCTGGCCGACTTTGCCAAGTCTCTGGTCGCCGCCGACATGTTTATGGCGGGCTCTACCGGTCCTCTGCATATCGCCGGCTTACACAACGTGCCGACAGTCGGTTTCTACGCGGGCAGACGCTCTGCGCCTAAGGTGCGTTGGCAGACCCTGACCCAGAGCGAGAGGCGTCTGGCCTTCACTCCGCCCGTCGGCAAGAAGACAGGCAGGAACATGGCACTCATCGACTTCGATCTGGCTGCCAAGGAGATCGCGGCCTTTTTAGATACCCAATACGCGAGTCAGTCAGCTGTCAGCTAAGCTAAGCTAGCTGGTGTGACTCTGTTTTTCTCACAAACGGGACAAGTATTATGATCATAGTAACGGGTGCTGCCGGCTTTATCGGTAGCAACTTAGTTAAAGCGCTCAATAATTTAGGGCGTAGTGACATTATCGCCGTAGACGACCTGACCGACGGCACCAAGATGTTTAACCTGGCCGACTGTGAAATTGCCGACTATCTGGATAAAGCCGACTTCATCGAGCAAATCGCCCAGGGACAGTTCGATGACAAGGTCGAAGTGATCTTCCATCAGGGCGCCTGCTCGTCAACCACAGAGTGGGACGGCAAGTTCATGATGGCCAACAACTACGAGTATTCCAAGACACTGCTCCATTTCTGCGAACGTAACGGCAGCCAGTTTATCTACGCATCATCGGCCTCCGTCTATGGCGGCAGCGATAAGTTTATCGAGCAGCGGGAACTGGAGAAACCACTCAACGTCTACGCCTACTCCAAGTTCCTGTTCGACCAATATGTCAGACAGCACAGCTTCACCACTCAGGTAGCTGGCCTACGTTACTTCAACGTCTATGGCCCTAGGGAGCAACACAAGGGCGGCATGGCCAGCGTGGCCTTCCACTTCAACAACCAGATCAAGGCAAGCGGCATCTGTCGCCTGTTCCAGGGCCACGACGGCTTCGAAGATGGCAAGCAGCTAAGAGACTTCGTCTACGTGGAAGATGTGGTCAAGGTCAACCTCTGGCTTTGGCAAAACCCAGGGATCTCAGGAGTATACAACTGTGGTACGGGTCAGGCACAGAGCTTCAACGACGTGGCCAATGCGGTGATCGCCTATCATGGTAAGGGAGAAATTGAATATATTCCCTTCCCGGATAAGCTCAAGGGCGCCTATCAGAGCTATACCCAGGCCGACCTCACGCAGCTTAGAGCCGCCGGATATACCCAGGCCTTTAAGACAGTCGAAGAGGGGGTCCCAGAATATCTGGACTGGCTGGCCGCACAGCACTTTATCGGTCAGTAGTGAACGATCAATAAGTTATCGATCAGCAAAAGAAAGCCCCGGGTGATACCTGGGGCTTTTTTTATCTTATCTCCCGCACGACCTCGATCAGCTGGGTCGTCGAGATGGCCGGTGTTCGCGGTAGATAGATCACCTGGCACAGAGGCTTGAGATGGTCGAACTTGCCTTGCCAGTCATCGCCCATCACCAGGATATCGGCCTGATGCGCCTCGATATATTCCGCCTTTAACTCCAGCGATTCCTCCAAAAATACCTCGTCGACACAGGCGAGCGCCTTGACAATGCGCATTCTGTCACGCTCGTTGCAGATCGGGTAGCGCTGTTTCTTGGAGAAATTCAGCGCATCCGAGGAGACGCCCACCGTCAGGTGTTCCCCTAACTCTCTGGCGCGCTCGATAATGTTGAGGTGTCCGATATGAAACATATCGAAAGTCCCGAAAGTAATAATTCTCATGAAGCCTCTTCGGACAAAAGATAATCGACGATGCGCTGACTAGAGTGGCCATCAACCCGACCGGCCAACTCTAGAGTGTACTCTGCCCGCTTGGCAGCAAATGACTCGGGCTGGGCGATCTGTTGATCCACCACGGCTTTGAGCTCCTTGTACGACGCCGCGTGAGCGGCCACACCGGCATAACGGTAGAGATCTTCATCCATGCGATTCTTGAAACGGAAACTTAAGATGCCACGATAACTCCAGCGCAGGTGGTAGAAATCACACCAGACCACGGGCTTATCCAAGGCCGCAAACTCAAACAGCGCCGACGAGGCGTCGCTGATCAAGAGATCGGCACTGGCCATGAAAGGTAATAGGTTCGCCTGCTCAACAGGTGCCAGGTAGACGTTATCAAAACTGCCCCAATGTTCCAGCAGTTGCTTCTGTTTCTTATAGCTGGGTTTGCTAAGCGAAAAATAGTGTGGCTTAAGCAAAATGTTGTATTCGCTAAAGGCGCTGGGCCAATCTTTGGCCATTTTCTCTATACTGCTGGGATAGAAGGTCGGCGCGTAAAGCAGCGTCGGCTTGGCAGGATCTAAGCCTAATGCCGCGAGATCCAGCCCTGCCTCACTGCCCTGCACGATAGGATCCAGCTTGGCATAGCCGGTATCGATAAAGGTCTTATGGGGAAAGAGCTGCTGCAGGCGCTTAAGGCGATATTCCCCCTCGACGAAACGCACATCCATATCCGATTCAGACACAGTGTAATAGCAGGCCTTAGGGCCTATGCCGTGCTGCATCAGGGCGGTCTTGCAGATACCCTTGAGTTTAGCGGCCGCATCGAAGCTGTTGCCAAAGATCACCCAGCTGGGTTTCTCCTTCAGGTAGTAGGCGAGTGCCTCCTCCTGGGAGTCGACCCAATGGGCCTCCAGGCCATTCTGCGCCACCAGGGCATCGAGTGCCGCCTGCTGATCCTGACTGCGATAGATCACGAAGCGCACTACTTGTCCCCGAGCCTGCAACTCCTGCATGACGGGCAAATATTGCGGCAAATAGTATGGATGCAGAACATCAAAACAGATCACAATCAATCTTCTCGCTGGTTATCGAAACCTTTGACCCGGCGTGAGTGACAGCAGATCGCCGCCAAACACTCAACCTAGCCTCAGTCTATCAATGGGCATACTGGCGCAGATTGTAACACATTCCATTAATACTACAGCCAATTTGTCACCTCGCCAGGCGAAAGCCTGACCAGTGAGCCCGGCGCAATTGGCGTCGAGTCACAAACAAGCAAACTTATGGCCACGGGTCACTGGCAAATAGCCATTGGCCAAGGTTTTCTCTGTCAGCAAAGCCATGTATCCTTAAGCCACTTTTATTTTATCGGCTAGGGCACAATGTCTCTTATTCCAAGTGAACGATTAGCACAGGCAAGACGCCTCCTCTTTGTTTCCCCTTTGGCGCTGGGCGATTTTCTCTATATCAAGACCTTTCTGGCCGCCCTCAAACAGCAGCATCCAGCACTCGAGGTGGATATCTGGCTCGACGATAACCGCAACAACCAAGACAGTTGGCGCCTCTCTCGTAGCAAGATCATGCAGCAGTGGATCGCCGCCGAGCCCGCCTTTAGCCGCAGCTATGGTTGCAGCGACAGCAAGGCGATGCAAGATAGACAGGTCGAGGCCGCCAAGGCCTTAGATTACGACCTGGTGATCACTCACTCAGGCAGCAAGAGCGAACAATTTTCGGCGCTGGCCAGACGCATCAGTCCCAAGGGCTTTATCGTCACCAGCCTGGCCAAATCCAAATTTGGCGGACTGCTCGACCCCTGGTTTTTCCGCCACAGCGACAAGACCTTTAAGATAGATGTGGCAGCCCTCGGCGAGCAGCACCATATTACCGATCGCTACTATCAGCTGCTGCACAGAGTTGCCGGGCTGACACTGGACAAATCGGCCTTCATGCCGTCGCTGACCATCACGCCAGAGGTTACCGAGACGGCAAAGGCCTGGCTAAGCGAGGCCTTTCCCGGTCAGGCTCAGGGCAGGCTCTATTTTCTCAACCATCTGTCGACCAATAAGAAGCGCGACTGGCATCAGTCTCAGCTGTTTGAATTGATCGCCCGCCTCACCGAGAAGGCACCAGACAGCCGCTTCATCGTCAACAGCACCCCAGAGAACTTTAGCGCCCTCGAGCAGGCCATCGACGATGAGCCTAAGCTGGCGAACAGCCAGGTCGCAGTCTTTACCGTGCAAGACAACTTCTTTGAGCTGCCGGCGATGATCGCCGCCGCCGATATGGTGATCACGGTCGAGACCGCCATCATGCACTTCGCCACCGCCAGTCAGCGCCCGCTTATCGCAATGATGCGGCAGAAGAAGCCCTACTGGGCGCCGCCGGAAACCGCCAGCTCTAAGGTGCTATACGCTTCGACAGGCAAGGGCTATGTTAGCGATATCGGCGTCGATGAGGTATTAGCCACACTTGCCCAGATGTCTGGCCCCCAGATGCCTAATGCCCAGATATCTGACGACGAGAAGCCAGCCGCCCATTCACAGTTAAATTCATAACAGCCAAGGCCCCATTATGAAAAAAGCCATCTTCACCCTCGCCATTGGCGACAATCCCATGTACCGCGCGGCGCTAAAAAGCTTCGAGCGCTACGCCGAAAAGGTCGGTGCCGATCTCGTGGTATCGGATCGCCTGCACTACAAGATCCATATCGAGAACCCTAAATACTCGGCCAGCCCGGCCTGGCCGGAAAAGCTCTATACCGCCGAGCTATTGAAGCAATACGACAGGGTGCTCTATCTGGATGCAGACATCATGGTGACGCCATGGGCGCGAGATATTTTCGAAGAGTATCAAGATCTTGAAACTGTCTACATGTTCGACGAAGGTCCTTACACCGACCGCACCATTCCGGTTGGCGAGATCAATGCCGCCTTCGACGCCGTCGAGAACTGGCCGCAAACCGATGGCCACTACAGCTACTACAACTTCGGCATGTTCCTGATCTCTAAGGAGTGCCCCCTGTTTGAGCTCGCCACCCTGGAAGGGATGCAGCAGGTGTGTAACACGGTTAAGTTCTACGATCAGACCTATGTGAATTACGTCATTCAGAAAAACAAGATCAAGAACCAAGGCGTCGATGCGGCTTTCAATCGCATGGATCTGCTGGGCAACGAAGACTATCGCAAGGCCGACTTTATTCACTACGCCGGTCGAGGCTACCGCATCAAGTGCCCGAGCCGCGAGATCCGCTATGTGGATGACTACTGCCAGATGTATGGCGATACCCTGACGCCGACAGAGATCAAGCAGCTCAAACTCGATGCCTGGAATCTCTATACCGCCAACCTAAAGCGTAAGAGTGGCGTTCCCCAGGGACTGCTTAACTTTATCGGCAAGCCAACTCTGGGACGCAAATGGCTTAAATAACGGTTTATATAAATAAGCAATTACTTAAGTTTTGGGGCTGCAAACACTAACAGTTGCAGCCCTTTTCATGCCACAGTCCACCAGCCTTTCGTTCACCTTTGCAACCGCAGATTTACCCCGCAGTTACAGCGACATCCATGCATTAACACAAAACCATCTAATATATTGAAAAGATAAAACTTATCGCCTCTAACGAGTAAAATTCCGGCCAAGACTATCACTCGTTAAGGCGCCATGAAGACCTCACTCATCATCACCACCTATAACTGGCCCCAAGCACTAAATGCTGTGCTCGCCAGCGTCCAGAGGCAAAGCCAGCTTCCCGACGAGGTGATCATCGCCGACGATGGCTCAGGCCCGGCAACACGCGAGCTTATCGACACACTCAAGGCCAGCTTTCCCGTCCCGCTGATCCACAGCTGGCATGAAGATAGGGGCTTTCGTCTGTCCGCCAGCCGCAATCGCGCCATAGGGCTCGCCCGCTTCGACTACATCATAATGATCGACGGCGATCTCGTACTACACCCAGACTTTATCGCCGACCACTTGGCCGTCGCCGAGCCAGGTTGCCTGGTGACGGGTAAACGAGTGAAGCTGGGACCGGCCCTAAGCCAGCGGATATTGACGGGTAACGCGCGGCCGAGTCTCTTCTCGCGTGGCATCGCCAGGGGCAGAGAGCAAGCGCTTCGCAGTCGCTGGCTGTGCGAGAAAAGCGGCTGGGGAGCGCCGGACTCAATAGAGGGCATACACGGCTGTAACCTGGGATTCTGGCGGCGAGATGCCCTGGCCATCAACGGCTTTAATCAGGCGTTCGAGGGCTGGGGCCCAGAAGATAAGGAATTTGCCCTGCGCATGTACCACAACGGTAAATGGCGCAAGCGGGTGAAGTTTTATGCCGTCGCCTTTCATCTGCATCACAAGGAGAGCTGCCGCCAGCAGCTGGCCAGCAACAATCTTTTGTTTCAGCACACGCTTACCCAAAGGCCGATTCGCTGCGCCCAGGGCATTAGCGAACTCGGCTCCTAAGGCGACTGGCAGAGACTCAGATAGTCGGCGACTATCTTATCGATTGCCACCTGAGTGAGGATCTCACTGTCCGCAAGGCTTGGATAATGCTCCAAGGCCTTATCTAGCTTACGACTCAAGGCCTCACTATCCCGCCTTGGCACCAGATACTCGGCGAGCTCATTTGTCATGATCTCATCCGGCCCATGGGGACAGAGGGTGCTGACCACGGGCGTGCCACAGATCAAGGACTCGATTAGCACGGTGGGCAGGCCTTCATAATCTGAGCTCAACACTAAGAGGCGCGCCGCCTTGATCCAGGGAAAGGGATTGGCCTGAAACCCGGGGCAGATGATGCGATCGGCAACGCCATACTTCTTGGCCAGCTTCATCGCCTTCTTGGGGTTGTTACAGAGCAGCACCAGCGGCAAGGGCTTATGCATCTTGGCAAGCGCTTGGAACAGTATGTCATGACGTTTCTGGCGGGCGACGCGGCCAACATGGATAAGGAATTCCCCCTTGGGGATATCCGGGGTCGCCTCAGCGGCCTTTGCCCTTATCGTCTCGATATCGAAGGGGTTGTAGATGGTGCGCACGCTACCGGGCACGATTCGACCGCTTTGGTCAATCTCGCGTGCTATCCCCTTGGACACTGTGATCAATGCCTGGCCGTTCAGTGCCCACTTGGCTCTGAGCATGGTGAGATAGGAGATAGGCCCGAGCTTACGCTCGCGCTTCAACTCCTCTTCGATAGAGTTATGCACCACGATATAGAGCGGCGACACGTTTGCGCGGGTCAGCAACAGATTACTCTTGTCCAGATTAGACAGGATAAGATCGAACTTGCCATGGGTCTGCTCGAGTCCGTCGATCCACTGTTTCACCCTGGCCGCCGAGCGGCTCAGTCGCCACCAGGCGATGATATGACGGTCGCGCTCATCGAAGCAGACATGCAGGGGAATATCCGCTGGCACGCCATAATCATAATGTGGGGAAAGCACCAGCAGGTGCGGCTCATGCCCTAGGCGTTTCAGCTCGGCCGCCAGGGTCAGGACTATCTTTTCGGCCCCGCCACCGGCGAGGCTGTCTATGGCCAAGCCGATGCGTTTAGCGCTCACCGACAAGCCCCAAGAGTCGTTCAATCTCCGCCATGCAGATATCCAGCCCCTTGGCCTCGGCCTCTCTATCCATATTGGCAGTTAACTGCTGGGCGGTCTGGGGTTCCATCAGGCGCTGCACTTGAGCGCACATGGCATCGAGCTCGATATCACAACTCAGCCCCAGGCCTCGCTGCACGCAGCGCTGGATCCGCTTGGGCTGATCCTTGGAGACGGCCACCGCCAGTGTCGGCACCTTGAGGGCGATGGCCTGCAACAGGGTGTCGCCGCCGCTCAGCACGGCGCCTGCGGCGCCATCGAGTAGATTGATAAACTCAAGGCTAGAGAGTCGCTCTATGGCCACCACGCCATCTAGCCGAGGCAGAGACTTGGGATAGTTAGGGCCAAATACCATGACACTGGGAATCCCCGTCTCTCGATAACAGGCCTGCGCCACCTGGGCGAAGCGCTCGGCGGCCAGGGTCGAGCCGATATAATGTCCGCCAGAGCCTGCACTATAAAGAAGATAACCCTTTGGCTTCAGGCCGTGCGCTTGCTGCAAGGCGTGCTGCAAGGCGCTATCTGGCCGCGCGAAGATTGAGCCGGTAAAGATCGGCTCGGCGCGGTTAATCAGGTTTAACTTGAAACGGTCGAAACGGCTGATATCGCCAATCACAAACTCTGGCTGTACCACCCAATGGCTGTCGGTGACCAAGGCCCGCTCAAGCTTCATGCCGCGGGCACGCTTACGTTTGTGTTGGCTGATGAAGACTACCTTGGCGCCGCTACGGTTGGCATGTTTAAGCTGCGCCTTGCGGCCGGCGGCATCGAAGATCACTAGGTCAGGCTTGAGCCTTGAGACCAGCTGATTCACCTCTTTCACACGCTTGGTGGGGGTGTCGTTAACCAGATGCGTCGGATAGGGACAATGTTTGGCATAGGGCGCGCGGCTATTGAGCACGAATTCAACCTGTGCCTGCGGCCAACGCTGCATGATCTCGTCGGCCACTATGGTGGAACGCATATATTCACCTATCCCCTCTTCACAGGAGACAGGTACAAACAGAAATTTTGGCGCCACTGACATTGACGATATCCCTAAAAATGAATGGGAAAACCCCATCTTCCCTCATTACATGACTCAGCCGACGGGGGCCAGATGAGCCAATCAAACCTGAAGTCTACCATTAATCGCCAACCCCTGGCTAATGGCTGGCGTGTGACTGCGACTCGCTAACTTGGTCACCGGCGCTGGCTTGCGCCAGGCGATCAAACTCCGCCAGCACGGGCGCCACCTGAATCATCTCCATCAAATGTTCCCCCTTGGCGCGGGTCCCCCAGGGCACATCGCCCGAGTGTTGCTGGGCGATCGCCTGGTCGTAGACGCTCACTACGCTGTCTAAACAGGTATAGGGCCCGGTGCGTCCAGGATTAGAGTGGGCGTAGAGGCCGATCACTGGCGTGCCCTGAGTCACCGCCATATGGGCCGGGCCGGTATCTGGTGCCAGGACGATACTCGCCTGTTTCAGAAGCGCCAGAAGCTGGGTCAGCGAGGTCTTGCCCACCTGGTTTTCGATGCGGGTATCGCCATGTGAAAGGATCGCCTCGGCGAGCTGACGCTCCATAGGAACCGGGCCGCCGCATAAGAGCACACGGTAGCCCTTCTCAAGCACATGGTCCGCCACCTGGGCATAACGCTCCGGCAGCCAATTGCGCTCGGCCTTACTGGCGGCGGCGCAGATCACTAAAGTCTTATCCCCATCTGGGATCAGCTGGCGGGCAAACTCGGTATCCGCGGCGGGTACTGGAATCTCCCACTTAGGCTTAAGATCCGTGACGCCCACGGCCTTGGCAAAGCCCATAAACCCCTCGAGCACATGGGGCGTCGACAAAGGCTCCACCCGGCGATTAGTCACCAGCCACTGCCCCTCCTTGGCGCGGGCACGATCGAAGCCCAGACGCACCTTTGCCGAGATAACCAAGGAGGCGATGGTCGCCCTCAGTGCCACCTGCATATGCAGCAGCAGATCGAAGCGACGTCCCTTAAGCGCCTTGCGCAGGTTGACGTAACTGCGCCAGCCCTGGGATTTGTCGAAGATGACAAACTCGACGTCGGGCAGATGCTTAAGCAGCAGATACTCCACCTTGCCAATCACCCAGGTGATCTTAAGATCTGGATACTGGCGCTGAATCGCCTGCACCATGGCCACCGCATGACACACGTCACCGATGGCAGATAAACGTAAGAGACACAAAGAGTGGGCAGTCTGCAAATTCAAGCTCATATAGGGGCCGCTGAGAAATTATTAGGGAGTAAGGATCCGCAACGAGTTTAATGTAGAATGTCACCAGGTTCCATGATTAGGCCGCCATAGGAACGAAAATGAACGAAATTCCCTGTTTATCGGCCGGATGACACGATGAAGATCCTCAATACTTCCATTCCAGACGTTAAGCTGCTCGAGCCTCGGGTGTTCGGCGATAAGCGCGGCTGTTTTTTCGAGACATTTCGTCAGCAGTGGTTTAAGGAACACCTGGTGGATCTCGACTTTGTGCAGGAAAATCAGAGCCATTCGCAGCAGGGCACGCTGCGTGGGCTGCACTATCAGCTCAGACAGCCTCAGGGCAAGCTTATCCGCGTAGTCAGCGGTGAGATCTTCGATGTATGTGTCGATCTGCGCCGCAATAGCCCGAGTTTCGGTCAATGGACAGGGCACCACCTGTCGGCAGACAACAAACATCAGCTCTGGGTGCCCCCCGGGTTCGCCCACGGCTTCTATGTCGTCTCGCCTGAGGCCCACTGCCTCTATAAGTGCACCGACTATTACGCGCCGAATGACGAACACAGCATCCGCTGGGACGATGACACCTTAGCCATCGATTGGCCGCTACTCAACACACGGTCGCCAATCCTGTCGCCCAAGGACAAGGCCGCGGGCACCTTTGCCGAGGCCGATTACTATGAATAGTCAACAGCAGCACCCGTTGGCCGGGCGCAATATCTTGATCACCGGTGGCGCTGGCTTTATCGGCTCGGCCTTGATTCGCCACCTCATCGCGCTAGGCGGTTGCCGTGTAGTGAACTATGACAAGCTTACCTATGCCGGCAACCTGTTGTCCCTCGAATCCGTAGCGCAAGATCCCAACTACCATTTCATCCAGGCCGATATCAATGATGGCGATACCCTGGGCAACGCCCTCAGGCAACACCAGATAGATCTGGTGCTCCACCTTGCGGCGGAGACCCATGTGGATCGCTCTATCGAGGGGCCGAGAGCCTTCATCGACACCAATATTGTCGGCACCTTCGAGCTGCTGCAGCAATGCCTAGACTATTATCGCAAGCTGCCGACGGAGGTAGCGGCGCGCTTTCGCCTGCACCATGTCTCGACCGACGAAGTATTTGGCGACTTAGGCTCAGACGAGGCGGGATACTTTAGCGAGCAGTCCCCCTACGCCCCCAGCTCACCTTATTCCGCCAGCAAGGCCGCGGCGGATCATCTGGTGAGGGTCTGGCATCGCACCTACGGCCTGCCGATAGTGCTGTCGAACTGCTCCAACAACTATGGCCCCTATCAGTATCCGGAGAAGCTGATCCCAGTGACCCTGCTTAACGCCCTGATGGGAAAATCGATTCCCGTCTATGGCGACGGCAAGCAGATCCGCGACTGGCTCTATGTGGACGACCACGCCCATGCCCTGTGCCAGGTGGCCGCTCGGGGCGAGCTAGGCGAGAGCTACAACATAGGCGGCATGAATGAGATGACGAATCTCGAAGTCGTCAGCCTCATCTGCGATCTGTTAAATCAAAAGGTCACCGAGAAGCCCAGCGGCATCAGCGACTTCAGGCAACTCATCGGCTTCGTCAAAGACAGGCCCGGGCACGACACCCGCTACGCCATTGACGCCAGCAAGCTGAGCCGCGCCTTAGGCTGGCAACCTAGCGAAAGCTTCGCCAGCGGCCTGGAGAAGACGGTGGACTGGTATCTGACACACCTGGATTGGTGCCATCAGATGGCGAGCCAGTCATGATGAGCAAGTCCATAATGGGTCCAGCACGATGAAACCGATATTGGTGATCGGCCGCCATGGGCAGGTTTCCCAGGCGCTCAAGGCGACTCAGCCAGAATGCTACCAGGTGGACTATCTGGGCCGTGAGGCGCTGGATATCCGCGACAGTCAGGCGATCGAGCGGCTATTAGAGCAGCAAGGCTATGGACTGGCTATCAATGCCAGTGGCTATACCCAGGTCGATGCAGCCGAGACTGACTGCCAGGCCGCCTTTGCCCTCAATCACCTAGCGGTAAAGGCACTGGCCGAGCACTGCGGTAAACGTGGCATCCGGCTTATCCACCTTTCCAGCGACTATGTCTTCGATGGGGTCTTTGATGGGGTATTTGATGAGGCTTTTAAGGGGGAGCTCGATAAACAACAGCGCCAACCCTATCGCCCAGCCGATACGTCTAACCCGGTGAGTCGCTATGGCGAATCTAAGTGGTGCGGCGAGCAGGCGGCGCTGGAATATGGCCTGGGCCATGCCTGCATAGTGCGCACCTCGTGGCTCTACTCCCCCTTCGGCCATAACTTTGTCAAGACCATGCTTACTCTGATGCGCCAGGGTAAACCGCTTAAGGTCGTCGACGATCAATGGGGCACGCCAACTTCGGCCATGGCACTGGGGCAGTTTATCTGGCAACTCATTCAAGTGACAAAGCCAGAACCCATCTATCACTGGAGCGATCTCGGCGTCACCAACTGGTATGAGTTTGCACGGCAGATATCAGATAGCGCCTTTGCCTTGGGGCTACTGGATAAGCCGGCAAACATCAGCCCCATTAGCACCCAGGAATACGGCGCCGCGGCGCCTCGCCCGCGCTACAGCGCGCTGGATACCAGTCAGTCCCAGGCTATTCTGCCCGCCAAACGCTGGCAGGATAATCTGATCCAGGTGCTGCAACAACTGGCGAAAGAGGGCTGACAGGGCACCAATATCGGGTACAATTCCCCATAGCGACCATTTAAGCCTGTTGAGCCAGTGAATCTATGCAAATAAAAACTACCGATGCCGGTTGCATCGTCTTTAGCCAAGCTTCGCTCAAGGCGATCACCCCAGATTGGTTTACCTTCGATTACTGGCAAGACCTAGGGGCCATAACAGGCTCTTCGACGGGCCGCTACACCACCTGGTTTGTCAATCCAGCGCCTCTGAGCCAGGCGCCCGAGGAGGAGTGGGTACTCAGACACTATTATCGTGGCGGCATGATGGAGAAGTTCAGCCGCGATGCCTATCTCTACACCGGGCTTAAGCGTTGCCGGGCGATCGCCGAATTCAATTTATTGGAGCAGCTGTTTAAGGAAGGGTTTGCGGTGCCGGAACCTGTGGCGGCGCAGATCCAGCGCAGCGGCCCCTACTATCGCGGCGATATCATCATCAAGCGGATCCCGGGCGCTCGCGATCTGGTGGCCGAACTAAGCCAGGGGCCTATGTCGGATGAAAAATGGCAGGCGCTCGGTGCCTGTATCGCCAAGTTCCACCGCCGCGGCGTCTATCACGCCGATCTTAACGCCAAGAACATACTATTGGCTGGCGAGAGCTTTACCCTGATCGATTTCGACCGCGGCGCATTGAAGCAGCCTGGCAGCAAGTGGCAAAAGGCCAATCTGGATCGCCTGCTCCGCTCCTTCAACAAGGAGAAGGGCAAGGCGCCCGAACTGCACTTTAGCCAGGAAAACTGGCAGCAGCTGTTAGCGGGCTACGCCCAGGCCTAAGCCTTGATCAACTCGCTAGCCAAGTCGAACTGGGCCGTCAGTGCCCCCTTATTGGCCTCGACCACCTCGAGCCCGGCCTCTCTGGCGGCCAGATAGGCCGCCTTATCGTCAAACTTATGCACCAGCTGCTGCGCCAACTCATCGGCATCCTGCACTAAGGCTAAAGATCCCGCCTCCTTAAGCAAGCCAGTGATCTCGGCAAAATCCCAGTGATGTGGCCCCACATAGACGGGCAGGCCGATGGCCGCCGGCTCCAGTGGATTATGGCCACCATTCTCGATCAGGGTACCGCCGACAAAAGCCTGATCCGCCGCGCCATAGAAGCTCAGCAGCTCACCCATGGTGTCGCCCAGCAGCACCTGAGTCTGGTCATCCACCGCATCTTGTTTACTTCGGCGCGCCGGCACTAGCCCTGCGGCCTTCACCCGGCTGGCCGCCGCGTCAAACTGCTCTGGATGCCTGGGCACCAACACCAGCAGGGCATGGGGGAAGCGCATCAACAGGCTCTTGTGCGCGGCGAGCATGATATCAAACTCCCCGGGATGTACGCTGCCCGCCACCCAGACAGGGGTCTCCATCCGCTGCCAGGTCTTACGCAGCTCTTTTGCCTTCTCTAGCAATTCAGGCGCTATGGTGAGGTCGAACTTGAGGCTTCCCGTAACCTTTACCCGTTCGGCCTCGACGCCCAGGTCGATGAAACGCTGCGCCGCCTGAGGCGACTGGGCTGCGATCAGATCCAGTGAGCGCAGCATGGGCAGCGACAGCTTGGGCCGGCCGCGATACTGATTGGCGGACTTCTCCGACAGGCGGGCGTTGGCCAGCATCAGCCTGACACCCCGGCGTTTGGCCTGATGAATCAGGTTAGGCCACAGCTCAGTCTCCATGATGATAATCTGCTTAGGCTGCAGCTGGCTTAGGAAACGCGCCACACACAGAGGAAGGTCGAAAGGCAGATAGCAGTGCTGCACGCTTTCGCCAAAGGCTTTTATCACCTCGGCCGAACCTGTCGGACTCGTGGTGGTAATGGTAATACTGAGCTCGGGGTACGCGGCCTGTATCTGTTTAATCAGCGGAATCGCCGCCAGAGTCTCCCCCATGGAGACAGAATGGATCAGCAGATCTGCCCGCGAAAGCGTCGACAGACCGAAGCGTTCGCCCCAACGACCACGGTAATCCGGGCTCTTGATCGCCCGAATCGCCAAATAGAGAATCAGCAGAGGGCTTAGTAGATACAGCAAGGCAGAATAGAGGGTACGATTCATAGGGGATGGCACTTACACAGGGTCAATTTACTCATAGGCCTTAATAGTAACATATGCCGCTGGCCGGCGGGCGGCAAACAGACGCAGGCCCAATAAACCTCACATCGATTTATAAATAGGCAGAAAAACAGGGGGTTAATCATAACTGGTCTGAGTAGCCATAGATTGACTTTTACCCGCTGGCTGATAACTTCAACTGGAGCCTTTACTCGAATATAGCCCTATGACTCGTGCGCAAGAAAAGGCTGGCCCACGGGTGATAAACCGACCTGACTTAGGATCAAGATGAAGACCCGCGATAAAATCGTCCACGCCGCCCTGGCCCTGTTTAACGAGCATGGTGAGCGCGCCATCACCACCAACCATATTGCCGCGCATCTGGGGATCAGCCCGGGTAACCTCTACTACCATTTTCGTAATAAAGAAGACATCATCCGTTCCATCTTCAGCCTCTATGAGCAGCACTTAGAGACAGGCTTTCAGCCCTATGAAGGCAAGAAGGTCGATGTCGACCTCCTGATCGGCTACTTCGACGCCCTCTTCTACACCCTGTGGCAGTTCCGCTTCATGTACGCCAACCTGGTGATCATCCTCAGCCGCGACGAGGTGCTCAACAAGCAGTATACGGTCACCCATGAGCAGGTACTCAAGCGAGCCACCAGCATCCTGACCCAGCTAAAACAGGATGGCGTATTGGTGATCGACGACGCCGAGATCACGCCGCTGGCCGACACCATCCGCATGGTGGCCTGCTTCTGGATCAGCAACCAGCTCACCCACTCTGAGGCCACCCAGATCACCAAGACCTCGCTCTACGAGGGGCTACTGCGAGTGTTAATGATCTTCAAGGCCTACGCCAGCGAGTCCGCCAGACCCACCTTCATCAGGCTTGAGCAGCATTACCAGGCCCTGGCCAAGGCGGAACAGGAAGAAGACTAAACAACGGTTCTGCCACTCACCTCATCATCTGGCCTCTCGCTTAGTCTGTCGTGATAGGCCTGTCGTGATAGGCCAGTTGTGACATTTCGCATTATTTTTTGTTATGCGAAAGTTGCACTTGCACTAACTTAGTTAATAGCGCAAAAAAAAATGTGGCGCCGGCCGGGTTTAAGGTTAGAATTCGGCCAGCCTAGCGCGATCCATATCCCAGGCGTCCCCCTTTCCGGCAGGCGTGTCGGCAACAATAGATGGTCGAAACTGAACTAGACTTAATCATTCATCGACGGGGCGATACCTGGCTATGACAAGCCTGACTTATGCGTTAAAGATGGTTCCTAACTTATCGCCTTTCCTCGAGTTTATCTGCCAAGTGAGCAGGCTCGGGCAAAGCATACAAAAATAAAACGAGACAGAAAGAAGGAGACTACAGGTGGCAACGACCTCATTCTACGATCAAATCAATCAGCAGCTGGCTGAAGTTAAAGCGGAAGGCTTATACAAGAGCGAGCGCGTTATTGCCTCTCCTCAGAAGACCGAAATCGAAGTCAACGGCCACGAAGTGATGAACTTCTGCGCCAACAACTACCTTGGCCTGGCCAATCATCCCGAACTGATCGCCGCGGCGCAGCAGGGCCTGAGCGATCACGGCTTCGGTATGGCGTCTGTGCGCTTCATCTGTGGTACCCAAGATATTCATAAGCAACTCGAAGCCAGCCTGAGTGAATTCCTCGGCATGGAAGACACCATTCTTTACTCTTCATGCTTCGATGCGAACGCCGGCCTGTTCGAGACCCTACTGGGCGCCGAAGACGCCATCGTCTCAGATGCCCTGAACCACGCCTCTATCATCGACGGTGTACGTCTGTGTAAGGCCAAGCGCTTCCGCTACGCCAACAACGACATGGCCGATCTGGAGACCCAACTGCAGGCGGCAAAGGCAGCCGGTGCTCGTCATATCTTGATCGCCACCGACGGCGTATTCTCTATGGATGGCGTGATCGCCAACCTCAAAGGCGTCTGCGACCTGGCCGATAAATATGGCGCCCTAGTCATGGTGGATGACTCGCACGCCGTGGGCTTTATCGGTCAAAACGGCCGCGGTACCCACGAGTATTGCGACGTGATGGACAGAGTCGACATCATCACGGGTACCCTGGGCAAGGCCTTGGGCGGCGCATCGGGTGGATTTACCTCGGCGAAGAAAGAGGTCGTCGACTGGCTACGTCAACGCTCGCGTCCTTACCTCTTCTCTAACTCGCTGGCCCCTTCTATCGTCACCGCCTCGATTCACGTACTGGAGATGCTAATGTCTGGCCAGGCACTGCGCGAAGCCGTATGGGAAAACAGCCGTTACTTCCGCGAGAAGATGACCGAGGCAGGATTTACCCTGGGCGGCGCCGACCACGCCATCATCCCTGTGATGATTGGCGATGCCAAGCTGGCCAGCGACTTCGCTAACCGTCTGTTGGAAGAGAATATCTATGTGATCGGCTTCTCCTTCCCTGTGGTACCTAAGGGCCAGGCCCGTATTCGTACCCAGATGTCGGCCGCTCATACCCGCGAGCAGCTAGATCGCGCCATCGATGCCTTCACCCGCATCGCCAAAGAGATGGGAATTATCTAGGAGTCTATCGATGAAAGCCTTAAGCAAACTCAAGCCTGAAGAAGGCATCTGGATGGTTGATGCGCCAAAACCTGAAGTTGGCCACAACGATCTGCTGATCAAGATCCGCAAGACCGCCATCTGCGGCACCGACGTACATATCTACAACTGGGATGAGTGGTCGCAAAACACCATTCCTGTGCCTATGGTAGTTGGCCACGAATATGTGGGCGAAGTGGTCGAGATTGGTCAGGAAGTCCGTGGCTTCCAGATTGGCGATCGCGTCTCTGGCGAAGGTCATATCACCTGTGGCCACTGCCGCAACTGCCGTGCGGGCCGCACTCACCTGTGCCGCAACACCTCGGGTGTGGGTGTTAACCGTGAAGGCGCATTTGCCGAATACCTGGTGATCCCGGCCTTCAACGCCTTCAAGATCCCTGACGATATCTCTGACGATCTGGCTTCTATCTTCGATCCATTCGGTAACGCGGTGCACACGGCGCTGTCGTTCGACTTGGTCGGCGAAGATGTGCTGATCACAGGTGCAGGCCCTATCGGCATCATGGCCGCCGCAGTTTGTCGCCATGTCGGCGCACGCCACGTGGTGATCACAGACGTGAACGAATACCGCCTCGAGCTGGCCAAGAAGATGGGCGCCACCCGCGCCGTTAACGTGGCCAAGGAGAAGCTGGAAGATGTGATGCAAGATCTCGGCATGACTGAAGGCTTCGATGTGGGCCTTGAGATGTCGGGCGTGCCAGCAGCCTTCCACTCCATGCTGGATACCATGAACCACGGCGGTAAGATCGCCATGCTGGGTATTCCTGGCGGCGACATGGCCATCGACTGGAGCAAGGTGATCTTCAAGGGACTCATCATCAAGGGGATCTACGGCCGTGAGATGTTCGAGACCTGGTACAAGATGGCCAGCCTGATCCAATCGGGGCTGGATATCTCACCAATCATCACACATCACTACAATGTCGATGATTTCCAAGCCGGTTTCGACGCCATGCGCTCGGGCCAATCGGGCAAGGTGATCCTCAGCTGGGATTAATCCCCTGCACCACTCGCAACCGGGGCTGTACTCTCACGGCCCCATGTTGCACACTTAACTTATCCCTCTTTTTCATTACAGGTTGACTATGTCTGCTTTTCAACACCTGAGTGTCAATCAACTCATCCATATGCTGGAAGACAATGCCGAGGTACAGGTAGTCGATATCCGCGACGGCGCCAGCTTCGAGGCGGGACAGATCCCCGGTTCGACCAACCTCAACAACGAAAACCTGGCGCGTTATATTGCCGAGGCCGACATGGACAGCCCCTTAGTCGTGGTCTGCTATCACGGCATCAGCAGCCAGAATGCCGCGCAATACATGCATGAACAGGGTTTCGATGATGTCTATAGCCTGGATGGTGGCTTCCAGGCCTGGCGCGAAGCCCATTAATTTCCAGAGGTAAGCCTATGTTGGAACTTGGTCGTCTCCCCAATGAGCGCGCCGCCCAGGCGCTAATCGATTACCTCAAGGGCCAGGGCATAGATTGCCAGCTGCAACATGCCGCACACGGGGTGATCCTCTATGTCGCCCAAGAGCAAGACTACGCCAAGGCGCGCCGCGAATATGAGCACTTCGTGCGCACCCCCTATGACGACAAGTACCTTCAGGCCTCTTGGGAAAACGGCAGTACAGGCACCAAGCTAGATTACGGCGCGCCTGGGCTGCAGCTGGTGACTCAGTTCCTGTCCGGGGCTGGCCCCCTGACCCTTATCGTCATGCTCAGCTGCACGCTAATCTATCTCGGCTTCATCTTCGGCTTTGCCAACCCAATCTTCGAGGCACTCTCCTTCTTCGGCGCCGTATCCGGCAGCGACAGTAGTCAGATCTGGCGCGTATTTACCCCGAGTCTGATGCACTTCTCCGCCATGCATATCATCTTCAACCTGCTCTGGTGGTGGTATCTGGGGGGCAAGATAGAGAACAAGCTAGGGGTGACTCCACTTTTAACCTTACTGCTGATCGCCGGCACCCTGCCGAATCTGCTGCAATATGCCATAGGTGGTCCCAACTTCGGCGGCCTCTCGGGCGTTGTCTATGCGGTGGTGGGCTACACCTGGATCATGGGAGTCAGACGTCCCGAGAAGGGAATAGGCCTGCCACCTGCCTACATAGGCTTCATGTTGGTCTGGCTGGTATTTGGCTTTACCGATATGTTCGGCCTCTCCATCGCCAACGGCGCCCATATCGGCGGCTTAATGGTGGGCCTGACTCAAGGCTTTATCGACAGTCGCCGACGGATTTAATTAGCTCCAAAAAAATGCCCTCAGTAAGGCCACTAGATCAATAAGGGCCCATTAGATGGGCCCTTTTTGATTGGCTAATACCAATCACGATGAGTGAACGGTTATTTATTGCGGTTGGCCATGGGATCACGCCAGCTCAATCACCTTCTTCACCAGCTTATCTATGCCGATATGGGCCTGGGCAATATTCTCGGCCAACATATAAGCCGGCGTGCTCACCAGTTTGCGCGCCTCATCGACGACGATCTGCTCGACATTGGCCTCCACATGCTCACCGCCCATCAGGTTAAAGGCATGGGCCGTGTCGCTGTCATGGCCTATGGTGCCCTTGGCCTTCTCGCCATAGAGCTTAGGGATCATCACGGGTGAGATACAGATAAAGCCTACCGGCTTGTCCGCCTCGACAAACTCGCTGATGAAGGCCTTCACGCTGGGTGCCACCTCACACTCACTGCCGACCACGGCAAAGTTACACAGGTTCTTCGCGGCGCCAAAGCCACCAGGGATCACCAGACCATCGAAGGCCTGGATATCTAACTCGTCCGTTGCCTTGATGTCGCCACGGGCAATACGCGCCGACTCCACCAGCACGTTACGATGCTCACCCACTGCCACCTCACCTGTGAGGTGATTCACCACGTGCATCTGCTCTATGTTGGGTGCGAAACATTGATAACTCACTCCGGCCTGGGTCAGCGACAGCAGAGTCAATACTGCCTCATGAAGTTCGCTGCCATCGAACACTCCCGCGCCGCTTAATAAAACAGCAAATTTTTTCATTAAAAACTCCTTTAATAGACCGAATGGTTTTAACAACCAGATAACAAAAGGGTTGATCTGATTATTTTTCATGCTAAGTTAGTTCATCGACTCTAACAAGGCCGAGCAATTTCGCCAAGTCAGAGCATAAATATGGATGACAAAATAAAAAATCCACAAATTAGGAATTTTTACTCGGAAGTAATACCTAGTTCACATAAAAATATAATACAAAAACAAATCAACAAGTTGCATCACCCGCTTATGTTCGTCGTCGTGATCCCTACTCGCTGAAACTTTTTTAGCTCACAGACTTATCCACAGGCTGCTGAGTAATTTGCCGTGGCCGAAATCGCCCTAATATGGCATGCTAGCGCCATCATCGCATACCGAAAAAATAGATAAAATTATGCCTAATATCGCTGAAAACCCACTCATTCTTGTGGATGGTTCTTCCTATCTTTACCGCGCCTACTATGCGCCGCCCCACCTGACCAACTCCAAGGGTGAGGCCACGGGTGCCGTGTATGGCGTGATCAACATGCTACGCAGCCTGCTCAACCAATATAAGCCGACCCAGATGGCTGTGGTGTTCGATGCCAAGGGAAAAACCTTCCGCAATGAGATGTATGCCGAATATAAGGCCCACAGACCCCCCATGCCGGACGATCTCAGGACACAAATCGAACCGCTGCATCGCATCATTCGCGCATTGGGGCTTCCCCTGGTCTGTATTCCCGGCGTCGAGGCCGATGATGTCATAGGCACCATCGCCAGACAGGCCAGCCAGGAAGGCCGCGCCGTGCTGATCAGCACAGGCGATAAAGATATGGCGCAGTTGGTGGATGACAAGATCACCCTGATCAACACTATGACCAACACCATCCTAGGCCCCGATGAGGTGAGCGAGAAGTTTGGTGTCGGCCCTGAGCTGATCATCGATCTACTGGCACTGCAAGGCGATAAGGCAGATAACATCCCCGGCCTGCCAGGCGTGGGTGAGAAGACGGCGCTGGCTATGCTACAAGGCGTAGGCGGCGTCGACGCCATCCTCGCCAACCCAGAGAAGATACCGGAGCTCGGTTTTAGGGGCGCTAAGACCATGCCCGCCAAGATCGCCGAACATGGCGACATGCTCAAACTCTCCTATGAGCTGGCGACCATCAAGTGCGATGTCGAACTGCAACAAGACTGGCACCAGCTCAACATTCAAGACGCGGATCGCGACGAGCTGATCAAATGCTACGGCGAGATGGAATTTAAGCGTTGGCTGGCCGAGGTGTTAGACAACAAGTCGAGCGTCGACAGCCAAGAAGAGGCCGACGAAGCGCCGGCGCCTCAGACGATCGATACCCAGTACGACACCATTCTGACCTGGGAAGCCTTAGATGAGTGGCTAAAGGCCCTGGCCGCCGCACCGCTATTTGCCCTGGATACAGAAACCACCAGCCTCAACTACATGGAGGCCAAACTGGTGGGGCTCTCGTTTGCCATCGAACCAGGCAAGGCCGCCTACCTGCCGCTGGCACACGATTATGCCGATGCCCCAGAGCAGCTCGACAGCGAGCAGGTACTAGCCAAGCTCAAGCCACTGCTGGAAGACCCTAGCCTTCTCAAGGTGGGACAGAACCTTAAATATGACATGAGCATATTGGCCAATGTCGGCATCTCCCTCAAGGGAGTTGCCTTCGATACCATGCTCGAGTCCTATGTATTTAACTCGGTCGCCTCCAAGCACAACATGGATGACCTGGCGCTGAAATACCTGGGTCACAAGAATATCAGCTTCGAAGAGATCGCCGGCAAGGGCGTTAAGCAGCTGACCTTCAACCAGATCCCGCTGGAAACGGCGGCCCCTTACGCCGCTGAAGACGCTGACATCACACTCAGGCTGCATCAGCATCTTTGGCCGAGACTGCAAAAGGCCAGCGAGCTTGCCAGCGTCTTTACCGACATAGAGCTGCCTCTGGTCAGCATCTTGTCGCAAATCGAACGTCAGGGCGTGTTAATCGACAGCATGCTGCTGGGCCAGCAGAGCGACGAGCTGGCACGCAAGATAGATGAGCTGGAGCAGAAGGCCTACGAGATCGCTGAAGAGCCCTTTAACCTAGGCTCGACCAAACAGCTGCAGGCCCTCTTCTTCGAGAAACTGGGTTACCCAGTATTGAAGAAGACCCCTAAGGGCGCACCGTCCACCGCCGAAGAGGTACTGGTTGAACTGGCCCTGGACTACCCACTGCCCAAGATCATCCTGGAGCACAGGAGTCTGTCTAAGCTTAAGAGCACCTACACAGACAAGTTGCCGCTCATGGTCGATGGTAAGACTGGCCGGGTACACACCAGCTACCACCAGGCCATCGCCGCCACGGGTCGCCTGTCATCCAGCGAGCCTAACCTGCAGAATATCCCCATCCGCACCGAGGAGGGCCGCCGTATTCGTCACGCCTTCGTGGCGCCAGAGGGACGCAAGATCCTCGCAGCCGACTATTCGCAGATCGAGCTGAGGATCATGGCCCACCTCTCCCAGGATAAGGGCCTGCTGAGTGCCTTCGCCGAGGGCAAAGATATTCATAGAGCCACCGCCGCCGAGGTGTTTGACGTCGACTTCAGTGAAGTCACCAGCGAACAACGTCGCCGCGCCAAGGCGGTGAACTTTGGTCTCATCTATGGCATGTCGGCCTTCGGTCTGGCCCGCCAGCTGGATATTCCGCGCCACGAGGCTCAGCAATATATCGACATCTACTTCAAGCGCTATCCTGGCGTGCTCAAGTATATGGAAGATACCCGCGCTGCCGCCGCCGAGCAGGGATACGTATCGACCCTCTATGGTCGCAGGCTCTATCTACCGGCCATCAAGGATAGAAACGCCATGCGCCGTCAGGCAGCGGAGCGCGCAGCGATCAACGCGCCGATGCAGGGCACGGCTGCCGATATCATCAAGAAGGCCATGATCAATATCGCTCAGTGGATCGAGACAGAGACACAGGGAGAGATCACCATGATCATGCAGGTTCACGATGAACTGGTGTTTGAGGTCGACGCCGACAAGGCCGATTCGCTCAAACTCAAGGTGTGTGAACTGATGGCGCAGGCCGCCTCGTTAGATGTCGAACTACTGGCCGAGGCTGGTATCGGCGATAACTGGGAACAGGCGCACTAGGCATAGGTTTGTGACTATGGCTCACCTGATACTCGGCTCAATGTTCAATTAGATCAGAATTGAGCCACAAAAATGCCCCGACTACGCCCCGGCCTGCCGGGGCATTTTTTATGCTGTGAGAGCCATTCATCCTGGCATCTCGCACTCTCGACCCGCGAAGCCGTAAAAATCACCAAAAATAGTAATATTTTTTCACTTAAGGGCAGCTTTTAGCTAAACAGCTCTTTTAAAGGCAATTTTGGTAAATTTTAGATCAAAAACCTGTGCTTTTATTGAGCACTTTTTTAGACATTGCTCACATTATTGTCGTTTTTTACAAAAAACAGTTTCCCATATTACGACCAATGAAGTATTATTCTCTGCGTAGGGTACAGAGGTTAAGATGTTCTATCTTTCAGACCTTTTTTTATTTCACGTTAAGTGAAAAGCCAAATTCTGGCGCCCCAGCAAGTTACTTGCTGGGGCTTTTTTTCGTCTGAAATTTAATTTAGAGCAAATACTTTAATTTGGGTGGGATTCGGGCTATCCTATGACCACTGAGAACTATTGGTCGATGACCGATAGAACTTGAGTCTTGTTGAAATTTAGCTTCTCCCCAAAAGAGCTAATGTATTTTTTGCCGATGGTGTAGCCGTCGGCATTTTTTTTACCTCCCACTTCTAAGCCATTCAAAGAGTTACCCGCTAATAGCCTTTGCTGCTAAGCGTCTTAGCCACTAAAAACCAGGCATAAAAAAACGCCCCCAATCTGGAGGCGCTCTCTAATCACAAACGAAAGTTGTTACTCTTGTTCGGCGTCGGCCAAGGCCTCCACCAGCCAATCTGGATGACACCACTCGTTAAGAATCCCCAGTACCTTAGGCTTGCCTGTACCTTTCAAGGAAGAGAATGGCTCCACCTTCACGCCGTCGCCAAAATCTGCCAAGGCCTTACGCACATCGTTAACCGTCTTCATTCGAGCACTCTGCGCCAACTTGTCACACTTGGTCAGCAAGGCCAGCACGGGAATGTCGCAATCCACCGCCCACTCGATCATCTGCATGTCGAGATCCTTAAGTGGATGACGAATGTCCATCAGTACGACCAGGCCACTCAAACAGGCGCGTTCCTGCAGATATTGCCCCAGCGCCTGCTGCCATTTCTTCTTCATGGCCAGAGGTACCTGAGCGAAACCATAGCCAGGCAAATCCACCAGGCGTCTGTGCTCATCGAGCGCGAAGACGTTGATCAACTGGGTACGCCCAGGTGTCTTACTGGTTCTTGCCAGGTTCTTCTGCTCGGTTAATTGGTTTAATGCGCTCGACTTTCCGGCATTAGAGCGGCCAGCAAAGGCGATTTCGACGCCTACATCACCGGGCAAGTGCTCATCCAGATGCGCAATATCCGGCGCACTGATCAAAAACTTGGCCTGTCGAAAATCGATACGAGAATCAGTCACTACCCACCCCAAAATTTGTTATTTCTTCAGTTTAAATATCGAAGACTTGCTTACATTTGCACAATTTCGTGTAAAATATTACCCCGATCACATAAATCATATTTTATCACGCTTGCAGGTCACTCTCGTAAGCTCAGGACAAAAAATTTAACTAAAAGTTGGAACGCCATGAAAAAGTTCGCTATTGCGCTATCGATGTTAGCCACTCTATCAACTCCGGCTCTAGCAGCAGGTGATGCTGAAGCGGGAAAAACTAAAGCAATCATTTGTTCTGCCTGTCACGGTGTTGATGGTAACAGTATGATCGACATGTACCCCAAGATTGCGGGTCAACAAGAAACTTACCTGAAGAAGCAGCTTACCGAGCTGCGTCAAGCTGCCCACACAGGCGGTAAAGAAGGCCGTAACGATCCTATGATGAGCCCAATGGCGGCAGCATTGTCGGATCAGGATATCGAAGATTTGGCGGCTTACTTCTCTTCGCAAAAACTTGCGATGAGCGAAGTTAAAGACGTGCCTGAACTGGGTGAGCAACTATACAAGGGTGGTGACGCCGTACGCGGTGTGACTGCATGTATCGCCTGTCACGGTCCTAGCGGTAAAGGTTCTGAGGCTGCTGGCTTCCCTGCTATCGCGGGCCAACACGCTAACTACATCAAGATCCAGCTGAATAAGTTTCACGATACAAGTCGTAACAACGACCTAAACGGCATGATGCAAGACGTTGCCAAGAAGCTGACCAGCGAAGATATCGAAGCGCTATCTAAATATATTTCAAGCATTAAGTAATTAATCGCTGGATAACGAAAGGGTGGTTTATACCACCCTTTTTAACAACCTCAAGCTTACGTTTACGTAAACTGCTGAAAATTGATGCTTGACATAGATCACAGATTTCGTTTTAATTGTGCCCGTACCGAGGTAAACCCAACTGTTTGTATAAAATCTACCTAATAACAATAAACAGATTTCGGTATGTGATTACATTTAAGATATAAGAATAAAGTTAAGCAAAAATAATAATAATTTTTTGACCACTCACTAAAAATAATAAGAGAAGTACTTCGCATCTGAAGTCGGGTCGTAATAACTTGGTAAGGATATTGGTTAGGAAGGCCAATGCGCTAATTAGCATTTTCCTTACGGTTCAGAAAACAGTTGAACTGCTTACTGCTGAACTTAATGTAAACCGAACAGGGATGGTTTATTAGGCGTCAAAGATGACGATATGGATTGTGATGTGTCAATGAAGACCATCTACGGAAGCTGTGGTCAGGAAGGCGACAGGGAAAGAAAAAAAGCGTCTGGAAGACCGAAAACGAAAATAACTATGCATGGAAAGCAGATTAAAAAATAAGATGGAATCCGACTGGGAGAGTCGCATAGCAAGTAAGGAAACTTGGAATCAGAATTGAGTACCTTTGGTACTTTTTGGAAGGCGACAGTGATACTGTCGCCTTTTTTTATATCCGGCAAAAAATACGCTTCTGTTTCCGCTTGGCCTACAGTAAATTAAACCGGGTAGCAGCAATTAACCCAGCCTTTAAGAGCCATGCCCTAGCCATGCGAAGATGCCCCCTGTGCACCAGCGAAGAGACCGCCCCCTTCTATCAAGATAGAAAACGCTGCATCTATCGCTGTAAGCGCTGCATGCTGCTGTTTGCCGATGCCAACTCTCATCTGCCGCCCAGCGCCGAGGTAAAACGCTACCGCTCGGCCAATAGTAAAGACAAGCCGCTGCAACAATTCCTGTCGAGCCTGATCACTCAGTGTGAGCAGCAGGTTCAGGGCCCACTGCTTGGACTCAACTTCGGCCGACTGCTAAACCCACAGGCGATAGACGCCATCAAGGCGCGAGGCCATCAGCTCAACCAGTATGATCCACACTTCGCCCCGGATCATACTCTGCTAAGACTCGAATACGACTTCATCTGTTGTTATCGCGTCTTCGAGCACTTTCGCTTTCCTGGAAAAGAGTGGCAGCTGCTTTGTTCCCTGCTTAAACCCGGCGGCTGGATGGCGATCAGCACCCAACTGCTCACCGAGCTTCAGGGCTTTCCCAAATGGCACCACAAAAACAATCTGACCCATGTCAGCTTTTATCAGCAAGCCACCTTCCAATATTTGGCAAGCCAGGCCGAGTTTAGGCTATTATTCGCCTCGAAAGATCTCATTTTGGTGCAAAAACCAACAGGATCTGGTATAACACGCGACCCAAGTTCACTTATCTAACTCAGGGTTAGGTAGGTTCACGATTTTTTGTAGTTGAGATTAACGTTATGACCCGTAAGAAATCGCGCAAGATCAATGAGAATGCGCCAAAGCGTCCGCCTAGAACCAAGAAAGAAGACCGTGTCGTCACGGGTAAGAAGCAGAAGTCGGGCAATAAAGCGGGCAGTCGTCATAACGAAAAGCAGATCCAACAGAAGCAATCGGGCACGGCACAGGCCAAAGATCCTCGCCACGGCAGCAAGAAGCCTGTCGCACTTGAGCTTCCGACTAAGGCGCCTGTGGCCAAGCAGCCCAAGGCACCTAAGATGAGCGACGAACAGAAACTGCTGAAGCTAGAGGAAGATCCTAGACTCAACAAGCTGCTCGACATGCTTGAAGAGGGTCGTGATCTCAACGATGCGGATCAGGCCTGGTTAGAGAAGCAACTAACAGAGATCGAGCGCCTGATGGATCGCCTGGGCATCACAGAAGAGGATGACCTCGAGCATGTGATGAAGACCACGGTCGGCTCAGACGACGATCTGCTGGATAAGTTTGAATCTGGCGCCGATCTGCTCAAAGATTATCAAGATAAAGACTAGCCTCAGGCTAACCCAAATGGCATCGATTCGATGCCATTTCTCTATCTCGCCTCTGTGATTAACACCTAGCTAACCAACACCTCGGATTGCATTATGACAACGACACTCTTCATCCTGGGCGCCATCATCATCTTAGGCCTAGCCGCCTATGCCGCCAGCCTGTTACTCAAACTGAAACAGCAAACCGCACGACAAAAAGCGCAACGCGAAGCCCAACAAGCCGCGGCTGACGCCAAGGAGCTGGAACTGCTCGGCAACATTCACTATATCGCCGCCGCCATGCTCGAAGAGCGCTGTGAGCTGTCAGAGGGCGTGATGCGTATCGGTAAGCTGTTCAATATTCTTGGCCACACAGAGCAAGTGAAACACCAGTACCCGGCGCTCTTTAAGCATTATGAGATCATCGAGTCCCACCCTATCATGGAGCAGCGCAAGGCGTTGGCCAAGCAGCAGCGTATGAAGCTAGACTTAGAGAGAATGAAGTCAGAATCGGCGCTGGAAGCCGAAATCATGGCCGAGGTGGCCCTGCTGGCCAAAGCCTATGCCCACCTCAGCCACTGACGTGAGTCGGTGCACAAAAACGGCTTAAGACCAAGACATTTAAGCCGAAAACAAGGATATTCGACAGCTAACATAAATTGCAGTGCTAATTTGCAACCTGGATCAATGTTATTCACTCAATAACATTGCATACTTCGCTAGTTGCTAATTTACCACCCTCGGAGGACACGCCTTGAAGCAGCCCACCCAAATTAGTTGGGATCAGTCCATGATCGAAAAATATAATTACAGCGGTCCTCGTTATACCTCTTACCCGACCGCACTAGAATTTGACGCCTCCTTCACCGAAGAAGACCTGCTCACCTCTATTGCCAACAGTAAGAGCAATAAACTGTCGCTGTATCTACACATTCCTTTCTGCGCCAAGCTCTGCTACTACTGCGGCTGCAACAAGGTGATCACCCGTCATCAGCACAAGGCCGACCAATATATCGAATACCTAGCGGCAGAGATCGTCAAACGCGCACCGCTGTTTAAGCATTATCAGGTCACCCAGATCCACTGGGGTGGCGGTACGCCAACCTTCCTCAGCCCAGAGCAGATCCTCAGGCTGTCGGCGCTGCTCAGAGAGCACTTTAATATTGCCGAAGAGGGTGAATACTCTATCGAAGTCGATCCACGCGAGATCGAACTCTCTATGCTAGACACCCTCAAAGAAGCTGGCTTCAACCGTATCTCGGTCGGCGTACAGGACTTCAACAAAGAGGTGCAGATTGCCGTTAACCGTGAACAGGACGAACAGTTTATCTTCGACCTGATCGCCAAGGCCAAAGCCATGGGCTTCGTGTCGACCAACATCGACCTGATCTACGGCTTACCACACCAGACACCGGAAAGCTTTGCAGAGACTATGCAGCGCGTACTGGATCTGTCTCCCGACAGACTCTCTGTCTTTAACTACGCTCACCTACCGGCACGTTTCGCGGCCCAGCGTAAGATTAAGGACGAGCATCTGCCGACACCACAGCAGAAGCTGGAGATGCTACACCAGACTATCGAGACGCTGACGGGTGCTGGCTACCAATACATAGGCATGGACCACTTCGCCAAGCCGGATGATGAGCTTGCTATTTTGCAGAACGAAGGTCGCCTGCACCGTAACTTCCAGGGTTACACCACCCAGGAAGAGTGTGATCTTCTGGGTCTTGGGGTATCTTCCATCAGTCAGATCGGCGATTGCTACGCCCAGAACCAGAAAGATATCCGCCCTTACTATGAGTCGGTGGATGAGAAGGGCCACGCCCTATGGAAAGGCTGCAAGCTTAATCGTGACGACGAGATCCGCCGCGCCGTGATCAAGCAGCTGATCTGCCACTTCGATCTGGATATGGCCAAGATGGATGAGCGATTAGGGATTAAGTTTGAAGAGTACTTCGCCGAAGATCTCAAACTGCTACAAACCTTTATCGACGACAAGCTGGTCGAAGTCAAAGACAGAAAGATCACAGTTGGCGAAACCGGCCGTCTGCTGATCCGCAACATCTGTATCTGTTTCGACGTCTACTTCCGCGATAAGGCTCGTCAGCAGCAGTTCTCTCGGGTTATCTAAGCCCCAAACATGAAAAAAGCCGATGATGATTCATCGGCTTTTTTGTTTATGCTTTCTTAGGCCTTGGCGGCATAGAGCGCCTTACGCTCGCTGTCGGAGATAAAGGCCATCTCCACGCCGTTGCGCTGCAGCTGTGCCAGCTCGGCGTCGCTAAAGCCCATCTCCTGCTTCACGGTGCGGTACTCGTGCTTGATGTCGATGGCACTCACGCCCGGATCGTCTGTGTTGAGACCAATCAACACGCCCGCCTCCATGAAGGTACGCAGCGGATGCTCCTGATAACTGGTCACTGTCGAGGTGTGCAGGTTACTGGTTGGGCAGGACTCTATGCCTATCCTGTTGGCAGCCAGATACTCCATCAGCTTAGGATCATGTATCGCATTGACACCATGGCCGATGCGGGTCGCGCCCAGCTCCTGAATAGCCTGCCACATGCTCTCGGCGCCAGCAGCCTCGCCGGCATGAGCCGTAATAGCCAACCCTGCGTCACGCACCTTCTTGAAGTGATCGTTAAACAGGGCGCCCGGGAAGCCTAGCTCATCCCCCGCCAGGTCCATCGCCACTAGGTGCTGCTTATAGGCAAGCAGAGCGTCCAGCTCCTGCATACAGGCATCCTGACCGAAAGAGCGAGACATGATGCCGATCAGGTTAATCTTCACCTGATGATCCTTAAGGCCAGCCTTAACCCCGTCGATAACGGCTTCGACGACGCCTTCTATCGGCAGCTTGTGGTTCATCGCCATGTAGTAAGGACTGAATCTCAGCTCGGCGTAATCCAGACCAGAGATCGCCGCATCGGCGACGTTCTCATAGGCCACGCGTTTAACCGCATCGAGATCCGCCAGGACGGCAACCATCCAGTCGAGCTTCTTTAGGAAAGCCACCAGACTCGATTCTTTCCCCTGAATTTGAACGAAAGGCGCCAAACCTTCCAAGGTATCGGCAGGTAAAGCAATATTGTGTTGGTGGCCCAGGTCCCAAATCGTTTCCACCCTGACGTTACCATCAAGATGACGATGCAGATCCACCAACGGAATGGATGTATCAATCATATTTAACCCCTATTTGAACCCCTCAGCCAATATTGTTTTTTGTCTGGTCTGAAGTTGTTGCAACTATAACATGCATTTTTTAACGATATGCATGACTTATGTTCAGCTTTCGACTTAACTCTGCTGCAATACCTGCTCACAATTTATCTAGCGCCGTGGGTGACCCGCCAAATTGAATATTGCATAATCGTGAAACCCATTCCTGGGCCCATAATAATGACAACAGGACCACCCATGTATAAACCCTTAGCCCCTTGCCTACTCTTACTCAGCCTCACGGCCTGCCAAATGGCCCCCACCGCGGATGTCGCCACGGCGCCGCAAACCAGTGTCAGCCAGAGCCATCAGCAGTTACAGCGCATCATAGACGATGCCTGGCAACTTAGGTTAGAGTCTAGCCCAGAAATGGCCTACGCACAGGGAGACGAGAAGGCGGCGGGTAAACTGGATGACCTCTCACCCGAGGCGCTGGCAAACCATAACCAAGCCGAGCAGGCCCTGTTGGCACGCCTCAAGGCCTTGGATTTGGCATCGCTCGACAAGGCCGATCGCATCGACGCCCAGATACTCATCTATCAGTTACAAAACAGTGTCGATCAATACCGTTTCCACGACCATTATCTGCCGATCACCGCAGAAAGCGGCTTTCACGCCTATATCGCCTCCATCGCCAAGGGCAACTTCAATAGCGAGGCCGATTACCGCAATTACTTAAGCAAGCTTGAGGCCCTGCCCCACTACTTTGCGCAGCAGACCTATTGGCTGAAACAGGGTCTGGCCCAAGGCATCACCCCGGCTAAGGTGGTCTTAAACGGCTTCGAAGAGAGCATTAGCGCCTTCATAGTACCTGTTGAGCAGAGCGGTTATTTTAAGCCCTTCACCCACTTTCCCAAGCACTTTACCCAGGCCCAGAAAGCCGAGTTGACGGCAAAGGGCAAGGCCTTGATTGAGCAGAACGTACTGCCCAGCTACCGGGCCTTCTATGACTTCATGACCCAGGAATATATCCCAGGCGCACGGGAGAGTATTGCCGCCTATGACCTCCCCGACGGTGAAGCCTTCTATGAGAATCGCGTACGCTACTACACTACGCTGCCCATGACCGCAGACGAGGTGCACCAACTCGGGCTAAAAGAGGTTAAGCGCATTCGCACCGAGATGCAGGCGATAATAGATAAGCTCGGCTATCAGGGCAGTTTCGCCGATTTCCTCCACTTCCTGCGCACCGATCCTCAGTTCTACGCCAAGACCCCGGAGCAGCTGTTGAAAGAGGCCGCCTTTATCGCCAAGAAGGCCGATGCCATGCTGCCGAAGTTCTTCGGCAAGCTGCCGCGCACGCCTTATGGCATTCAGGAAGTGCCCGCCGAGATCGCCCCCAAATACACCACGGGGCGCTATTCTGGCGCCAGTGGCGATGACCAACCCGGCTATTACTGGGTCAACACCTATGCCTTGGACAAGCGCCCCCTGTATGAGTTGGAAGCCCTGACCCTGCACGAAGCCGTACCTGGCCATCACCTGCAGATCTCCCTCAACAAGGAGCTGACCTCCCTGCCTAACTTCCGTCGTTACAGCTATATCTCGGCGTTTGGCGAGGGCTGGGGACTCTACTCTGAATATCTCGGACTGGAAGGCGGTTTCTATCAAGACCCCTACAGCAACTTCGGCCGTCTGACCTACGAGATGTGGCGCGCCGCCCGCTTAGTGGTCGACACTGGCATGCACGCCAAGGGTTGGACACGTCAGCAGGCCATCGACTATATGGCCGGCAATACGGCGCTATCGCTACACAATGTCACTACTGAGATAGACAGATATATCTCCTGGCCGGGACAGGCGCTGTCCTACAAGATAGGTGAACTCACCATCAAGCGTTTACGCGCCAAGGCCGAACAGGCGCTGGGTGAAAAATTCGATATCCGCGCCTTCCATGACGCCGTCTTGGCCAATGGATCTGTGCCTATGGCGCTGCTGGAACAGCAGATAGATGACTTCATCGCCACTCAGGCCGCTCGCTAACCCCTCCGGCGTATTAATGGCTTGAGGCAGTTAGCCCCCTCAAGCCATTAATCGCCATAAGATATCGTGTTACACTCAGGCATCTTGTCCCTAATTCAGATCGCCCATGTCCACAGCCACAGTCTCTACAAGCACTGACACTAGCGCCACCTCACTGCCGGTTTTTTCCAGTGAACTGACTGACAATCGTCAGCAGCTAGATGCTTTCTGGCTGGGTGTCGAGCAGGGTTATCTGACGACAGGCGATGGCCTCAAGCTGGCTTACTGCGTGGCCGCTCACCCCGAGTCGAATCAGGCGATAGTGATCAGCAGCGGCCGTGTCGAGGCCTACCTTAAGTATCAAGAGCTGATCTTCGATCTCTATCAGCTGGGATATAGCGTCTACGCCCTGGACCATAGAGGACAGGGGCTGTCAGACAGGCTAACCGACAATCCGCACCAGGGGCATGTAGCGAAATTTTCCGACTATGTGGATGACCTTGGCCTCTTCGTCGATACCCTAGTCATCCCCAAGCAACATGACAGGCTGTTTCTGGTAGGGCACTCAATGGGCGGCACCATAGCCACCCTGTATCTACAGCAGGCGTCCAAGGTGTTCGATGCGGCCGTGTTATCGGCGCCCATGTATGGCATCTGCCTGCCGATGCCTAAGCCCTTCGTGCGCTGGTTGGCCGGACACCTGGATAATGACTCCAGTAGCAAGCCCAACTACGTCTTAGGGGGCAAGAACTATCAACCCGTCCCCTTCGAGCAGAACGAGCTTACCCATAGCGCTAAGCGCTATCAAGACTATCGTCGGCTGTATGAGACCTACCCTCAGCTGCAGCTGGGCTCCCCCACCAACCGATGGTTAACCGAGTCCCTCGATGCCTGCGAGCAAGCAGTAGAAGCAGCAAAACACACTCATACGCCTATCTTGATCTTACAGGCAGAGGAAGACTCCATCGTCGACAATCGCGCGCAAGATGCAGCCAGGGGAGAGCATTGCCACCTGTTTAAGGTCGCCCATGCCCGTCATGAGATCTTCATCGAAAGGGATAGCGCCCGAAACCAGGCGCTGGGACAACTTGCAGACTTTCTCAGCCTACACGCTTGATAACAGCGGCCTGTCTCCGAGCCTTACCAGCAGGCGAGCCAACTCTTCGCCCGGCATGGGGCGGTGGAATAGATAACCTTGGTATAAGTCGCAACGATAGGCCTTGAGCTGCTCGAACTGGGACTGGATCTCGACGCCCTCGGCGACAAACTCAAGATTCAGGCTGTGAGACATATCGATCATGGCCTTGACGATAGAGGCAGAGGCTTCGCCATTACCCATGTCTCTGATAAAGCTGGCATCTAGCTTGAGGCGATTCAACGGTAGCTCCTGCAGATAACTCAGCGAGCTATAACCCGTGCCGAAATCATCCACGGCGATGCTGATCCCTGCCTCTCTCAATTGCGTCATGGTCTGGCGCACCTGCTGCAGATCCGTCAATAACACATGCTCGGTAAGCTCGAGTTCGATATGGGTAGGGCTGATCCCTTGATCCTTTAGCATGGCCAACAGCTTAGGTGCAAACTCATCCTGGTGGAACTGACGCGCGCTGACATTGATCGAGACCATAGGTGGGCGAATACCTTGTTCCTGTAACCCACGAATGAAACGACAAGCCTCCAGCAACACCCACTCACCCAGCTCGACGATTAGGGCGCTGCCCTCGGCCACAGGGATAAAGTCGGCCGGTGAGATAGCCCCATGCTGTGGATGGTGCCAGCGCAGCAAGGCCTCGACCGAGGCAATCTCGCCCTTGGCATTCAACAACGGCTGGTAGAAGAGAGATAACTGATGACGTGCGACGGCATGCACTAGCTCTGTGCGGATCATCAGATTTTGCGCGGCGCGTTTATCCATCTCACTGCTGTAGACCACACAGGCATCGCGTCCACTCTCCTTCGCCTGAGCCAGCGCCATATTGACCCGTTTTAACTGCTGCTCCGGCGGGATCGCCTCGCTTGGATCGATGATGGCGATCCCCACACTGGCGGAGAGATTAAAGGTATGGCCACTGATATGAAAGCTGCGGGCGATCAGCTGACGCATCTGACTCGCCAGGGCCTGAGCTCGACGCTGGGCACCGAGAAGATCTTCCGGCAGCTTCTTCACTAGAACCACGAACTCATCGGCGGCCACACGGGCGATCAGCGAGTTAGAGGAGAAGTAGCTGGATAACCTGGCAGCGATCTGGATCAGCAGCCTGTCGCCACCATGATGCCCGAGGGCATCGTTGACTACCTTAAAGTTATCCAGGTCCAGCATAAACAAGGCCGCGCAGCTTCCCGACTCATCCTGCTGCTGATACAGGGCATCCATCAAGGCGCGGCGATTGGCAAGATCCGTGAGCGGGTCGTGCTTGGCCTGATGCATCGCCGCCTTCTGGTTACGAATATCCTCTGTCACATCGGACAGTGTGCCTATCATGCGTAGCGGTTTACCCTTCTCGTTCCACTCGACCGTCATCCCCCTGTCGAGCACCCAGATGTAATGCCCCTGCTGATGGCGCAGTCGATGCACGCTCTCAAACTCCTCGGTTTCCCCATTGAGGTAAGCGTTAAGGTTTTTGAGTATCCCCTCTTTGTCCTCGGGGTGAAGCCGGCTCTTCCAGGTTGCCAGCTCGGGCACTAAGTCTTCAGGCCCATAGCCCAACATATCCTTCCAGCGGTCGGAGAGAAATACGCTATTGTCCTCCAGGTTCCAATCCCAGATGCCGTAACGTGAGACCTCTACGGCAAACAGCCATCTCTGCTCGCTATCCTTAAGCTGTTTCGCCCCCTGCTGGAACCTATCCTTAAAGCGCCTAAGATTCTGCTCCAGGCTATGCAATTCAATGAAGGGAGATTCGATCGGCTTTTGCCTGGAATCGGTTTCACGCTGGCCCAGGGCCGCCGCCTGGCGACTCAGGTAGCGAATCGGCGACAACACGAAATAGTAAAACAGGCCGAGCAAGACCAAGGTGGTCGCCAAGGCAATCGCACCGGTTCGCATCAGGCCTACTAAAACGGTTTCATCGCTAGCGGCCAGCATGGGCGCCATATCATATTCGAGATAGATGAGTTCGGGACGTTCGACCGACAGAGAGGAGAGCTGTGGGGTGATAGGATAATAGGCCTGGATCGACTGACGCTTATCATTGAAGTAGATGCGAGATCTGCCCTCGGCGACGCTGTTTTCGTGGGCCTGGCTCTCGTAACCATCGATCACTAACTGCGCCGAGCTGTCACGCCATACCCCATGATTGGCAAAGCGTATGTTGCCCCTGCGATCGATAAGCGTATACACGGAAAGACGAATATCGCTGCCGAGCAGGGCCAGTTCCTCTTCCACCCGCGTGAAGTCTTGCGCCTTGGCCGCCATCGCTACCAGGTGATTCATTCGCATTAATCCCTGAGACAGGTGCTCTACCTGGGAGGCGGACACATAGTCTCGACGTTGCTGACGCTCGACAAAGTAGCTACTGGTAATAAAAAACGCAAACAGCAAGACACACACCAGAGGTGCGAAGAGAATGAGCGAGGGACGTGAGAAAAATTTCAGCAAAGCCACTGCACCTAAAAAAGGGTCGTCAGACGTAACACATCTTATCAATACAGGATTAATTGCGTGTGTTTGTGCCGATTATGCCACATTTAAGTTACTTAGTGACTAAACATTATTGCATTTAGCTATAAGCATATAGAGATAGCTAGGACGGCTTAAACTTGTGAAAGCCAGAAACGAAAAAAGCCTCTGCATTGCTGCAGAGGCTTTCGTCTTAATGTTGGTGGGCGCATATCGCAAGGCGATGTGCTCATGCGCGCGAAGTGAAACGAGCTGGGGAAGACGGGAGCGATGGACCGGCACGTTAACTTCGACGAACTCAAATATCAATACACACCACAAAAGGCAGATGGCAGCGGTGGACCAACGATCTCGGCCACCATCACAAGTGAGAAATGCAGATAGGAGATGAGATACTATTTTTTTAGGGCTTAGTGCATGAGCATTTTGAAAAGGCAGAAACGAAAAAAGCCTCTGCATTTCTGCAGAGGCTTTCATCTTAATGTTGGCGGAGCGGACGGGACTCGAACCCGCGACCCCCGGCGTGACAGGCCGGTATTCTAACCAACTGAACTACCGCTCCTTTAGTAACACGCTTACGCGGGATACTAAATTAGGCGCCTGGAAATGACCTACTCTCACATGGGGAGACCCCACACTACCATCGGCGCGATTGCGTTTCACTTCTGAGTTCGGGATGGGATCAGGTGGGACCACAATGCTATGGTTTCCAGACAAATTTGGAAATTCGGAAAGCTGTACTCTTATCTAAGAGTCAATCTGAGTTCGCACTTCAATCAAGTACTTTGTATTCTTTTGATTACGTAAAACCATTATACGAAACCCTTTTGGGTTGTATGGTTAAGCCTCACGAGTCATTAGTACAGGTTAGCTCAACGCCTCACAACGCTTACACACCCTGCCTATCAACGTCCTAGTCTCGGACGGCTCTTTAGAGACCTTAAAGGTCTAGGGATGACTCATCTTAGGGCTCGCTTCCCGCTTAGATGCTTTCAGCGGTTATCGATTCCGAACGTAGCTACCGGGCAATGCCATTGGCATGACAACCCGAACACCAGCGGTTCGTCCACTCCGGTCCTCTCGTACTAGGAGCAGCTCCCTTCAATCATCCAACGCCCACGGCAGATAGGGACCGAACTGTCTCACGACGTTCTGAACCCAGCTCGCGTACCACTTTAAATGGCGAACAGCCATACCCTTGGGACCGACTTCAGCCCCAGGATGTGATGAGCCGACATCGAGGTGCCAAACACCGCCGTCGATATGAACTCTTGGGCGGTATCAGCCTGTTATCCCCGGAGTACCTTTTATCCGTTGAGCGATGGCCCTTCCATTCAGAACCACCGGATCACTATGACCTGCTTTCGCACCTGCTCGACGTGTATGTCTCGCAGTTAAGCTGGCTTATGCCATTGCACTAACCGTACGATGTCCGACCGTACTTAGCCAACCTTCGTGCTCCTCCGTTACTCTTTGGGAGGAGACCGCCCCAGTCAAACTACCCACCAGGCACTGTCCTCAACCCCGATTCAGGGGCCAGAGTTAGAACATCAACACTACAAGGGTGGTATTTCAAGGATGACTCCACGAGAACTGGCGTTCCCGCTTCAAAGTCTCCCACCTATCCTACACATGTAGGGTCAATGTTCAGTGCCAAGCTATAGTAAAGGTTCACGGGGTCTTTCCGTCTAGCCGCGGGTATACGGCATCTTCACCGCAATTTCAACTTCACTGAGTCTCGGCTGGAGACAGCGTGGCCATCATTACGCCATTCGTGCAGGTCGGAACTTACCCGACAAGGAATTTCGCTACCTTAGGACCGTTATAGTTACGGCCGCCGTTTACCGGGGCTTCGATCATGAGCTTCTCCGAAGATAACCCAATCAATTAACCTTCCGGCACCGGGCAGGCGTCACACCGTATACGTCATCTTGCGATTTTGCACAGTGCTGTGTTTTTGATAAACAGTTGCAGCCACCTGGTATCTGCGACTCCCGTCAGCTTAGAGAGCAAGTCTCATCACCAACAGGAGCGTACCTTCTCCCGAAGTTACGGTACCATTTTGCCTAGTTCCTTCAGCCGAGTTCTCTCAAGCGCCTTGGTATTCTCTACCCGACCACCTGTGTCGGTTTGGGGTACGATTCCTGCTAACCTGAAGCTTAGAAGATTTTCCTGGAAGCATGGCATCAACTACTTCATCACCGTAGTGACTCGTCATCAACTCTCAGTATTAGGTACCCGGATTTGCCTAAGTACCCTACCTACAGCCTTAAACGCGGACAACCAACGCCGCGCTAGCCTAGCCTTCTCCGTCTCTCCATCGCAGTTAGCAGAAGTACGGGAATATTAACCCGTTTCCCATCGACTACGCCTTTCGGCCTCGCCTTAGGGGTCGACTCACCCTGCCCCGATTAACGTTGGACAGGAACCCTTGGTCTTTCGGCGAGGAGGTTTTTCACCCCCTTTATCGTTACTCATGTCAGCATTCGCACTTCTGATACCTCCAGCGTGGGTTACCCCTTCACCTTCAACGGCTTACAGAACGCTCCTCTACCGCACTAGCGCAAGCGCTAGTACCCATAGCTTCGGTGTATTGCTTAGCCCCGTTATATCTTCCGCGCAGGCCGACTCGACTAGTGAGCTATTACGCTTTCTTTAAATGATGGCTGCTTCTAAGCCAACATCCTAGCTGTCTAAGCCTTCCCACATCGTTTCCCACTTAGCAATAACTTTGGGACCTTAGCTGATGGTCTGGGTTGTTTCCCTTTTCACGACGGACGTTAGCACCCGCCGTGTGTCTCCCGAGTAGTACTCATTGGTATTCGGAGTTTGCAAAGGGTTGGTAAGTCGGGATGACCCCCTAGCCTTAACAGTGCTCTACCCCCAATGGTATTCGCTCGAGGCGCTACCTAAATAGCTTTCGAGGAGAACCAGATATCTCCCGGTTTGATTGGCCTTTCACCCCCAGCCACAAGTCATCACCGCATTTTTCAACATACGTGTGTTCGGTCCTCCAGTTGATGTTACTCAACCTTCAACCTGCCCATGGCTAGATCACCGGGTTTCGGGTCTACACCTTGCAACTAAACGCGCAGTTAACACTCGGTTTCCCTACGGCTCCGCTATTCGCTTAACCTCGCTACAAAATGTAAGTCGCTGACCCATTATACAAAAGGTACGCAGTCACGGTCTCAAGAACCGCTCCCACTGCTTGTACGTATACGGTTTCAGGTTCTATTTCACTCCCCTCACAGGGGTTCTTTTCGCCTTTCCCTCACGGTACTGGTTCACTATCGGTCAGTCAGGAGTATTTAGCCTTGGAGGATGGTCCCCCCATATTCGAACAAGATATCACGTGTCCCGTCCTACTCGTTTTCACCTAAAGTTAGTTTTCATGTACGGGGCTATCACCCTGTATCGCTGTGCTTTCCAACACATTCCACTAACACCCTCTAGGCTTAAGGGCTAATCCCCGTTCGCTCGCCGCTACTAGGGGAATCTCGGTTGATTTCTTTTCCTAAGGGTACTTAGATGTTTCAGTTCCCCTCGTTCGCCTCACTAAGCTATGTATTCACTTAGTGATGACACCTTATGGTGCCGGGTTTCCCCATTCGGACATCGTTAGCTCAAATGCTTGTTACTAGCTCGCCAACGCTTTTCGCAAGTTACTACGTCCTTCATCGCCTCTGACTGCCAAGGCATCCACCGTATACGCTTAGTCACTTAACCATACAACCCAAATGAGTTTCATCTGAGTCGCATCGCAACTAACGGTTTCTACTTTCGCCAAAAGAATACTCAAGTCACTTGATTAAAGTGTGTTTTGAGAACTCAATTATTTTTCGCAATAACCTTTCGGTTATTACTATCAGCTTTCCAAATTTTTAAAGAACAAGCATCGTCGCTCGGACGTGCCACTCGCTCTAACAAGAACAAGTTATCTGTGTGAACACTCAACAAATATCAGTCAATCGTATAGGTAAGGAGGTGATCCAGCCCCAGGTTCCCCTAGGGCTACCTTGTTACGACTTCACCCCAGTCATGAACCACACCGTGGTAAACGCCCTCCCGAAGGTTAAGCTATCTACTTCTGGTGCAGCCCACTCCCATGGTGTGACGGGCGGTGTGTACAAGGCCCGGGAACGTATTCACCGTGGCATTCTGATCCACGATTACTAGCGATTCCGACTTCATGGAGTCGAGTTGCAGACTCCAATCCGGACTACGACCGGCTTTGTGAGATTAGCTCCACCTCGCGGCTTCGCAACCCTCTGTACCGACCATTGTAGCACGTGTGTAGCCCTACTCGTAAGGGCCATGATGACTTGACGTCGTCCCCACCTTCCTCCGGTTTATCACCGGCAGTCTCCCTAAAGTTCCCGGCATTACCCGCTGGCAAGTAAGGATAAGGGTTGCGCTCGTTGCGGGACTTAACCCAACATTTCACAACACGAGCTGACGACAGCCATGCAGCACCTGTCTCAGAGTTCCCGAAGGCACCAATCCATCTCTGGAAAGTTCTCTGGATGTCAAGAGTAGGTAAGGTTCTTCGCGTTGCATCGAATTAAACCACATGCTCCACCGCTTGTGCGGGCCCCCGTCAATTCATTTGAGTTTTAACCTTGCGGCCGTACTCCCCAGGCGGTCTACTTAATGCGTTAGCTTGAGAACCCAGTGTTCAAGACACCAAATTCCGAGTAGACATCGTTTACGGCGTGGACTACCAGGGTATCTAATCCTGTTTGCTCCCCACGCTTTCGTACCTGAGCGTCAGTCTTTGTCCAGGGGGCCGCCTTCGCCACCGGTATTCCTTCAGATCTCTACGCATTTCACCGCTACACCTGAAATTCTACCCCCCTCTACAAGACTCTAGTTGACCAGTTCGAAATGCAGTTCCCAGGTTAAGCCCGGGGCTTTCACATCTCGCTTAATCAACCGCCTGCGTACGCTTTACGCCCAGTAATTCCGATTAACGCTTGCACCCCTCGTATTACCGCGGCTGCTGGCACGAAGTTAGCCGGTGCTTCTTCTGCGAGTAACGTCACAGCTAACGGGTATTAACCGTTAACCTTTCCTCCTCGCTGAAAGTGCTTTACAACCCGAAGGCCTTCTTCACACACGCGGCATGGCTGCATCAGGCTTGCGCCCATTGTGCAATATTCCCCACTGCTGCCTCCCGTAGGAGTCTGGGCCGTGTCTCAGTCCCAGTGTGGCTGATCATCCTCTCAGAACAGCTAGGGATCGTCGCCTAGGTGAGCCATTACCTCACCTACTAGCTAATCCCACCTAGGTACATCCAATCGCAGAAGGTCCGAAGATCCCCTCTTTTCCCCCGTAGGGCGTATGCGGTATTAGCAGTCGTTTCCAACTGTTATCCCCCTCGACTGGGCAGTTCCCTAGGCATTACTCACCCGTCCGCCGCTCGTCAGCAAAGTAGCAAGCTACTTTCTGTTACCGCTCGACTTGCATGTGTTAGGCCTGCCGCCAGCGTTCAATCTGAGCCATGATCAAACTCTTCAATTAAAAGTTTTTGTGTTTGGCTTGCGCCAAACGACTCAATGAATTCTGATTCATCACTTAGACTCGGAAGAATCTAAGGATGTTTGTACATATTGCTATGAACACTCATCGTTGCATTGAGATTTAAATCGTTTTCGATTAACTCAATACCTGTGAGTGTCCACACAGATTTCTTGTTTTATCTTGTTAAAGAGCATTGCATCATTATTTTCGATGCCGCCGCTGGCGCTGGGCCGTTGACTTAGGGATGCGTATTCTACACTTCCCGAGGTTGGCGTCAAGTGATTTTTAAGAAGTTTTTCAACTTTTCACTCGGACCATCTGAAGGCTGTTATCGTCGCTAAGCAGCGCCGTTTGCCGTGTCAGTGGGAGCGCATTATAGGGAGCATAAACTTTTACGCAAGGGCTTTTTTAAAGAAAAGTGCTACTTTTGCATTGTTTGCACGCTTTTTCGCCTGACTAGCTACTTTTTCCCCATTATACTGGGTGACCCTCACTCATTTGGCCGTTTTAAGGACCTAGCCATGACAAAATCTATCCGTGCCTATAAGGGCGTTAGCCCACAATTTGATGCCAGTGTGTATATTGATGAAGCCTGTGTACTCGTCGGCGATATTGCATTAGACACAGATGCCAGCGTCTGGCCCATGGTGGCGGCGCGAGGCGATGTGAATCATATCCGCATTGGTAAACGTTCAAACGTGCAAGATGGCACCATATTACATGTGACCCGTAAGTCGGCCAGCCGCCCCGAGGGTCATCCACTGCTTATCGGCGACGATGTCACCATAGGCCATAAGGCGATGTTGCATGGCTGCCAAGTGGGTAATCGTATCCTTATCGGCATGGGCGCCATCATACTGGACGGCGCGGTGATAGAAGATGACGTGATCTTAGGAGCCGGTTCTTTGGTGCCTCCCGGCAAGACACTGGAGAGTGGCCACCTTTATGTAGGCAGCCCAGCTAAGAAGGTGAGAGCGCTGACCGAGGCAGAGATAAAATTCCTACCCGAGTCGGCGGACAACTATGTCCGCCTGAAGAACGAATACATTGAAGAGGCGTTACAGGATTTACCGACCTAGGCTTTTATCGGCTAACTGGGCCTAGCTAGGCCTTAACTAGCTAAGCCTTAAAAGGCCTGGATTTAGAAGGCGTCGATATCTCGGCGCCTTTATGACGACTAGAAGTAGTCAGTGGCGAAAGATAGCAGCGCAAATTAATCGACACGCTCTACCTGGATATGACCCTGAACGTCGAACGCCTCCTGCTCGATCAACTTTTCTGCCTGCTCCTCGATATCGAAACGAAACTGCTCAAACAGGTACAGTGCCTGTTCGCTGTTGTTAATCTTCTCTGCCGCAAGATGCTCAAGCACCTTCTGCCCTATGTAGCAATCGATCACCATTCCTTGCTGCTGCGCCGTAAAATGAATGGCGCTTAGCTGGGCATTCCAGGTCAGTTGCTCGGTAAATATAATGCTTTGATTCATGGCCATTACTCCTGTTGCCAATCGATATGAGTATTTATCATACCTGCGACGCGAGCTCACTACGTAGCCTTGCCAGTACAGGCTCGACAGCGGGCTCTACACCGCGCCAGATGGCGAAGCTCTTGGCAGCCTGTCCCACCAGCATGCCCAGACCATCGATCGTCTGACTCGCCCCTTGGTCTAAGGCCCAACGATTAAAGGCGGTGAGCTCCCGACCATACATCATATCGTAGCAGACGCTATGGGCGGCGATAATCGCCTTAGGCAGATTCGGCAGCTCGCCACTCAAGCTGGCTGAGGTTGAGTTGATCACTATATCGAAGCTATGAGTCAGTTGATCCAAGGTACTGGCCTTCACCTGGCCATAAGCCTTAAATGCGTCGGCCAGTTGCTCCGCCTTGCTATGGGTACGGTTATGTATTGTCAAAGAGTCAATACCGGCATTCAGTAGCGGCAATATGGCGCCGCGCGCCGCGCCACCTGCGCCGATGAGTAAGACACTCTTACCGCACAGGCTACCAAGGTGACGCTCGAGATCCGCCACCAGCCCCAAGCCATCGGTATTGTCGCCCTTGATGCGGCCATCCGCCAGGCGAGTGAGGGTGTTCACGGCGCCTGCGAGCTTGGCCTCATCACTCAGGCAATCACACAAGGCATAGGCCTTCTCTTTGAACGGCAGGGTCACGTTGGCCCCCTTGCCGCCATGTTCGAAGAAAGCTTGCAGAGACTCGGCGAAACCATCGAGGGGCGCCAAGATGGCTTCATATTGCAGCGACTCGCCCGTCGACTTGGCGAACGCCTGATGAATAGCCGGGGATTTGCTATGCCCTATAGGATGACCAAATACGGCGTATCTGTCTTGCACCTGCTGCGTCATGGGGAAATTGTCTCTGTTTGATTCGATTGCGCTCAGTCTACTGAGCTTTTTCGGTGAAGCAAAGGGTGCCAGCATGCAATCTCTTCAGGGAAACTTGGATTGATTGCGACCGGAGAATCCGCTAGTGTGCCGCTTGATACCAAGACCCAGTAAAACAGAGCCCGTGAGAGAGTCAGATGAAGTGGTTAAAAAAGATGATGGCTAAGCCTTCGGCCGAGCGCGATCCTCAGCAATCGAACGCCTATGACAGAATTGGTGGCGAGAAGGTGATCCGCGCGCTTGCCAAGCAGTTTTACCATCAGATGCAGACCAGCCCAGATACCCAAGACTTGCTGGCCATGCATAGATCCCCCATTGCCGAGTCGGAACAGAAGCTGTTTGAATTTCTCAGCGGCTGGCTGGGCGGCCCGCAGCTGTTTCATCAACGTCATGGGCATCCGGCCCTGCGTGCTAGACACATGCCCTTTAGCATAGACGAGACGATGCGCGATCAATGGCTACTCTGCATGCAGCGGGCATTGGCGATAGAGATCAAAGATCCGCAACATAGGGAAGCCATCTACCAGGCGATCTCGACGCTCGCCGACCATATGCGCAACCAATAAAGTATTGCCATTGTCTTGATTAAAAAAGGGCTCATTTGAGCCCTTTTTTATATTCCTTATGCCTCTAACCACTCTCTCGGCTTGAGAAAATCGCTGTATAGCTTGGCCTCTGGGCTGCCTGCCTCAGGGGTATAGGCATACTGCCAGCGCACCAGCGGCGGCATAGACATCAGGATAGACTCGGTACGACCGCCGGTCTGCAGGCCAAATAGTGTGCCTCTGTCATACACAAGGTTAAATTCCACGTAGCGGCCGCGGCGATAGAGCTGGAAATCACGCTCACGCTCACCGTATGCCGTCTCTTTACGCTTCTCGACGATAGGGGCATAGGCCTTCAGGAAGCCATCACCCACAGCCTGCATGAAGGCGAAGCTGTTTTCGAACCCAGGCTCGTTAAGATCGTCGAAGAAGAGGCCGCCGACACCACGGGTCTCGTTACGATGTGGCAGGAAGAAATACTCGTCGCACCATTTCTTATATTTAGGGTAAACGTCTTCACCGAAGGGCTCGCACAGTTCCTTGGCACTCTGATGCCAAGCCACCACATCCTCTTCGAACGGGTAGTAAGGGGTCAGATCGAAACCACCACCAAACCACCAGACGGGATCGGCTCCCTCTTTCTCGGCGATGAAGAAGCGCACGTTGGCGTGGGTCGTCGGCACATAGGGGTTGTTAGGATGGATCACCAGGGAGACGCCCATGGCCTCGAAGCTACGTCCGGCCAGCTCAGGTCTGTGAGCGGTAGCCGATGCTGGCATGGCCGCACCTGTCACGTGGGAAAAGTTTACCCCGGCCTGCTCAAACACCTTGCCCTTAGTCAATACGCGGCTGGTGCCGCCACCGCCCTCTTCCCGCTCCCAGGAGTCGGCGAAAAACTTAGCCTCGCCATCGAGTTGTTCCAGGCCTTCACAGATCCTTTGTTGCAGGTCGAGTAAGAATGCTTTGACTTGAGTGGCATCAGGCTTCATAAAAATTCCTTGCTATGGTTATCGTAAAATCTTTCCGCTGATCACATCTATGATGGTCGATGGTTTAGGCTCGGCGCCCAGGCTACCGGCCACCAGGCCATCTATCTTGCCATCAAACTGACGTATAACTTCCTCTGGATTCAAGGCGGGCTCTTCCCCGGTCAGGTTGGCACTGGTCGAGACTATGGGCTTACCCAGCGCCTGACACAGCGCCTGCACGCCAGGATGATTAGAGACGCGCACGGCGAGGGAGTCAAACTGACCACTCAAGAGGCTAGAGAGCCCGGGTCGTTTCGGCATGATAAAGGTAAAGGGGCCTGGCCACTTATCGAAGGCCGACTGCAGCTGTGCCTCAGTAAGAATAGAGCTATCAATATAGGACGTTAACTGATTGAAATCGCTGGCGACCAAGATCAAACCTTTCTGCCATGGACGCTGCTTTAAATCCAGCAACTTCTGAATCGCCTCATCATTATCGGGGTCACAACCCAGCCCATAAACGGCCTCGGTCGGATAGGCTATGACGCCTCCTTGCAGTACCGTTTCAACCAGGGCTGCGGGATCTTGCTGTAACATGTCGCCTTACCTTTCTGTGTTCAACGGGTCGACTTGACCCTATGGGTCGAGATTATACAGACAAAGCTAATACGAACAATGGCGGCAAAGGATAAACAGGCCCTATAGCGGACGCTTATACTTACAACTCTTTTGCGGACATTCCAGGCGCATACCGGCGGCGCCCTTGCGCTCGACTAAGATACCGAAGCCGCAATCGGGGCAGGTTTCCTGCACGGGCGGGTAATTCACCAAGAACTTACACTTAGGATAGGCACTACAGGCGTAGAAGCTTTTACCGAAACGGCTGGTTCTATGCTCCATCACCCCTTTATGACAGCTGGGACAGGTGACGGCCTCGGCGGGGTCTTCCTGATCCTGCTTTTCGATATGCTTACAATCAGGATAGCGGGTACAGCCGATGAAGATGCCGAAACGACCCGACTTTACCGCCAGCTCGGCGCCACATTCTGGGCACTCTGAGCCTTCGATCACCTGAGACTCGATCGACTCGTGATGCACTAGGGGCCGGGTGTAATCACAGCTAGGGTAGTTGTTGCAGCCGATGAATCCACCATGCTTACTGTTTTTCACCGACAGCTCACAGCCACACTTAGGGCAGAGTTCATACTCTTTCTCCAGTGCATGCTCGTGTGAACTAAACAGTTGATCATCTATCTTAGACATGGTTTTCTCGACAGCCGGTGACTCTAGCTATTTTACCAAGCTCTACAGCGCCTTGGGAATCGAATGTGCACTTAATTATAGCTAGTCTTCTTCGTGGGATTGAAATATATTGTATGCAAAATAACAAGGAGACCCTATGTTGCGTCAATCCCTCTGCGCCCTCTTGCTCGTCGGCCCCAGCCTCTTGGTGGGCTGCAGCGTCACTGCACCAGGACAGATAGCCCCACCCCCAAGACAGATAGACTCGACCTTTATCCATAAGCTAAGCGCCTTGCCGTCACAGCAGCTCTTCAGCCATGACAACCCCCAGCTCGATACCGCCAGCTTAGCTAAGGCACTACAAGCCATCATGCAGAGCCTGGATGAGGCAAGCCTAGACGCCCTGCTCTATTACCTAAGGGCCTTTAGCTATTTCGGCCCCATGGATAAGCTGACCGATACCGAATATACCGCTCTGACAGATGCTTTGAGCCGACTTGGCAATAGTCAGTTGATCACTCAGGCACCCAGATTACAGGAACACTTCGCGGTGACTCTGTATCGTTACTATGGCAGTGATGACAAAGTCAATGACCAGCGCGCCCAGCAGCTTGCTAGCTTGCTCCCCCTACTGAATCGGCAACTAAAGAGAACCGCAAAGCAAGCGCCTAGTCAGGCAGCTGATTACGCCCTGTGGGAGACTCTGAGAGCCTACGGCATGCTGCTCAATGTCGCGCGCAAACAGCCCGATGGCGCGCTCAATAAGCAGTTGATCGCCGCCGAACTGGATAAGCCCCTGCTCGACTTTGCCGCTTCCTCACAAAGCCTGCGTGATCACCAAGACTGGCCGAGAGCCAATGCCTATTGGGCACTGGGCCTCTACCGCCTAGCACTCCCTAGCGGCGAAGAAGGCAAGCTCACCCCAGCAGAACAGGCACTGGACGATGCCATGGTAAGACTCGCCGAGCAAGATGTCACCCAGCGTGGCGAGGCCGCCAAGACCACCTATACCTTGGGCTATCATGTGAACGCCTTCGCCGGTCTGGAGGCCTGTAAGGCACGCAGCAGTGTCTGTCAGATCCCAAAGCTGACACAAGTCTTACCCATACGCCATCAATGTTCAAATAGCCTATATATCCTGGCGCAAGATCTCACCCCAGATGAACTGAGTACCAGCTGCACTAAGCTCACCTCACAGGAGGCCAACTTTCATCGACTGCTCGAGACTCAGCATCAGCCGACCGCCAACGATAACAATGACGCACTGCAGGTAGTGGCCTTCAAGAATTGGAGCCAATACAACGCCTACGGCCAGCTGCTGTTCGACATAGGCACGGATAACGGCGGCATGTATATCGAAGGCACGCCGTCGAATCCCGAAAATCAGGCCAGCTTCTTCGCCTATCGACAGTTTTGGATCGCTCCCGAGTTTGCCATCTGGAACCTAAAGCATGAATATGTGCACTATCTCGACGGCCGCTTCGTGAAATATGGCGGCTTCGGCCATTTCCCGCGCAAGCTGGTGTGGTGGTCGGAAGGGCTGGCCGAGTACGTCTCCAAGGGCAATGACAATCCATCGACCCTAAAGGCCATCAAGGCAAAACTCGATGAGGCGCCGGATCTCAAGACTATCTTCGCCACCGAATATAAGGACGGTCTAGACAGAACCTATAAGTGGAGTTACATGGCGATCCGCTTCCTGGCCGAGCACCACCCAGAGGAGTTGGTGCGTCTCAGCCATTACCTGAAGACAGATTATTTCGAGGGATATGAGAAGCTGCTCAATGAACTCTCAGCGCAACAAGAAGCATTCTCGGCATGGCTAACCGAACAGGTTGCCCAATTTGAGGAGCATGACACGGATAAGGCGCCCAAAATAAACAAGCTTAATCGTTACGCCTATCGCGACTACCTGATGCCAACCCATCTTAAATTAAATGAGGCGCATCAACACTTTTAACTTGCCATTAAAAAAGGAGGCTCAGGCCTCCTTTCTTTTAAATCCGAATCGAGTCAATTAGGAATGTAGCCGACCATCGGGTTGCTCGAAGATCAGATCCTCCATCTGCTCATAGGCGGACTCGTTGCCCGGCACATTAAACAACACCATGAGGATCACCCACTTAAGATCTTCCAGAATCAACGCAGGCTCATCCAGCTCCATCACGCGATCGATTACCATCTCGCGCAGCTCGACATTGAGTACCTTGATCTGTTCTAAGAAGAGCAGGAAACCGCGACACTCGACATCTAACTTCTCCATCTCGGCCTGAGTATAGATACGGAAGGAGTGTTGATCATGATTACATAGGTAGGGTTGATCACTTTCTTGTAGCGATGCCAGGTGTTCTAACCAGGACAAGGCCTTGATAATCGCCGATTGATGAAAACCAGCGCGTGTCAGTTCTTGGGTCAACTCGTCTTCATCGACCAGTAACTCGACCTCACTGTGCACATAGTTTTCAAATAGATACATGAGGATATCGAACATGGCTAGCTCCTCTTAAGTCTTATATAACCACCGGGTACAGCTGAAACCCAACCTTGTAGTTCAAGTTCAAGCAACTGCTCTAATACTAGCTCTATCGTTTTTCCACTATGCTCGACCACCACATCTAATGGTGTGGCCTCATAGCCTACACTAGCTAACAGTGAGGCAAATGGCAAATCAGAAGCTAACTCCTCCCCTATATGGTGACGACGATGCAACTCTTCAAGGTGAAATTTTGATAAAGCTGCAACCTCTTCGATAATATCGGCGGCGCACTCCACCAATTTAGCACCGTCTCGTAACAAATCATGACAGCCCTGATGATCCCCAGCCAGGATATTGCCCGGCACGGCAAACACCTCGCGGCCCTGCTCCAGCGCCAATCTCGTGGTGATCAGCGAGCCACTCTTTCGCGCGGCCTCCACCACGAGCACGCCCAGCGACAGCCCGCTAATGATGCGATTTCGCTTAGGAAAGTTGCCGGCGTAGGGTTTTATCTGGGGCCAGAACTCGCTGAGCACACAGCCCCTCTGCTGGATTTTCTCGTAGATGGGTTTGTGACGTTTGGGATAGACCACCTCTATGCCTGTGCCCAACACGGCCAGGGTCACGCCATCGGCATCTAATACCCCCTGGTGGGCCGCGCCGTCGATGCCGGCCGCCATGCCGCTGGTCACCGCAACCTTGGCTGCGGCAAGTTCCTGGGCCAGTTGATAGCTTGCGGCTAATCCCGACTGAGACGCGGCGCGGCTACCCACCATGGCGATACAGGGATGCACCAAGGCGTTGGGATCGCCTTTGGCAAAGAGAATCGGCGGCGGATCGTTGATCTGCAATAGCAGGCTTGGATAGAGAATATCTTGGGGACAGAGAATATGATGATGAGGCGCGGCGTCTTGCCAAGCTAGCGCCTGTTCGACCAAAGAAAAATCGGGGGACAGCTTAGCCGTCAATAGGCGCTCAGGCAGGGGTAAGGCATCGGGTTCATGCTCCAGCCTTTGCCTGAGCTCTGCTACATCCATGTAGTTTAATAATTGTTTTACCCGGGCCGGTCCTAACCCGGGTACTGCAGAAACAACTAGCCAGTCGACCAGCTTGTCGTCGATGGCACTATTCGCTCGCTAACAGGGTATCCGGTTGCAGCAACTTATCATGGACGCGCACGGGCTTCTCGTTGATCAGAATAAGCCCCATGCTGACGCGGTCGAACACCTTAAAAACCATCAACTTACCGCGATAGATATCCGGCATCTTGGTGGCATTATCAGACGAAATACTGGCCAGCAGTTCCTCATAGGTGCTGCGATCCTTAGGTTGTACCGGCTTGCCGTCACCATCGATCACCACCTCGGCACCATCACGGAAGATGGAGAACACATGGCCAGTCTCGACGCCGTCTTGGCTACCACGGTCGATATAGACCACATCCAGCTTACCCATTTCGCGCACATCTTTCTCTGAGGCGAGCACCTTGCCAGGCGTCGTCGCCGCCTTAGGCATGAAGTACGCTGACATTAGCGAATCATCTTCGATAGGCAGCACACGATAACCCGCCTTGGTCTCGCGCATATTGCTCAGCAAACGTACCTTAGACACTGGGCCCGACTCTATGACACGGCCGCTGGCGGTCAGAATCACCTCCAGCCCCAGATCATCGCCAGATTCGGCATCTTCAAACTGACGTCCCTTGGCATAGACACCAAACTTGTCACCCAGAGTCAGCTCCCCTTGAACATAGATAACATCGTCGGTCACATGGTGCTTGGACTCGCTCTCGCCCCCCATGACCATAGGCTGCTCATCGAACCACTCGCCATCGACGACTCGGTTTTGCACCAGATAAGGCTGGATCAGGCTGAGATCCACGGCGGGAATCGCGCCGCCTTTAGGCAGGACACGTCCTTCGGGACTCTTACGAATATGAGGCTTGACCACCAATCTGGGTTCACCGTCGATAAAGACCAGGGTCAGTCTGTCTCCGGGATAGATAAGGTGAGGGTTGGCGATCTGTGGATTAGCGCCCCAGAGCTTAGGCCAGCGCCAAGGATCCTTGAGAAATTGGGCTGAGATGTCCCAAAGGGTATCCCCTTTCTTCACCACATACGAATCGGGATGGCCAGACTTCAATGTCAAGGTATCCGCGACAACAAACGAACTACTAAAAATCATTAAACCGAGTAAAATTAGTCGTTTCATGGGGGTATCCATGCTGTTTGCCCTTTATATAGAGCTTTTACTGTTATTGAATGCCACTAAGGATTAAAATTAACCCATTAGCCTAAGTCAGTATAACCAACTGTCTCGAATTTGACAGACTTGTTAAGAGTTTATGTATGAGTTTACTAAAAGTTTTACGCTTTCCCGATGAGCGCTTACGCACGATTGCGAAGCCCATTACAGAATTTAACGCTGAGCTTCAGACACAAATCGATAATATGTTCGAAACCATGTATGAAGAGAAGGGAATTGGTCTGGCAGCAACCCAGGTAGATTATCATCATCAGTTGATCGTTATGGACCTGCAAGATGACGTAGAACGCCCTAAGGTTTTCATTAATTTAGAGATAATCGAAAAAAGTGGCGATTTTTGCAACGAAGAGGGCTGCCTCTCAGTGCCCGGCATCTACGCCAAGGTCGATCGCGCCGAGTTTGTCACCATCAAGGCGCTGGACAGAGATGGCAACGAGTTCACTTTAGAGGCTGATGGCCTGTTCGCCATCTGTCTGCAACATGAGCTTGATCACCTCAATGGCAAACTGTTTGTCGATTACCTCTCGCCCCTCAAGCGTCAGCGTATCAAACAGAAACTCGAAAAAGCCGCGCGCCTCGAAGCCAAACAAGGATAAGCCCCATTTGAAACCACTCAAGATACTCTTTGCGGGTACGCCAGACTTTGCCGCCCGCCATCTACAAGCCTTAATCGATTCAGAGCACCAAGTTATCGGGGTCTACTCCCAACCAGACAGACCCGCGGGCCGTGGTAAGAAACTACAGGCCAGCCCGGTCAAGGCCTTGGCACTGGAACATGATATCCCCGTCTACCAACCCGTGAGCCTGAGAAACGAAGACGCCCAGGCAGAGCTCGCCGCTCTCGGCGCCGACATCATGGTGGTGGTCGCCTACGGCCTCATCTTGCCTCAGGTAGTACTGGACACCCCAAGACTGGGTTGCATCAATGTGCATGGTTCCATCCTGCCTCGCTGGCGTGGCGCAGCACCGATTCAGCGCGCCCTGTGGGCCGGCGATGCAGCAACCGGCGTCACCATAATGCAGATGGATATAGGTCTGGATACCGGCGACATGCTGCTCAAGACCCATCTGCCAATCGAAGACAGCGACACCTCCGCCAGCCTGTATGAGAAGCTGGCCGAGCAGGGACCGACCGCCCTGATCCAGGCGCTAAAAGGCCTCGCCGAAGGCAGCCTAACGCCTGAGCCACAGGATGAAGCCCTGGCCAACTACGCCGAGAAGCTCAGCAAAGAGGAGGCGCAGCTCGACTGGCGCAAACCGGCCGAGCAGCTTTGGCGTGAAGTTCGCGCCTTCAACCCTTGGCCCGCGAGCCACTTCCCCCATCAGGATGCGGCGATCAAGGTATGGCAGGCCAGCGTGTCAATTGAGGCGGCAAAACAGGTCCCAGGCACCATCATCCGCGCCGACAAGCAGGGCATAGCGGTCGCCACCGGCGAAGGCGCTCTGGTGCTCGAAACCATTCAGCTGCCGGGCAAGAAGGCCATGGCGGTGGCCGACGTGCTGAACGCCCGCGGCGATTGGTTTACCCCGGGCACCCAATTACAAGGCATCACCCCAGCAGATGAGGCGCAGGCATGAAGAACCTGCGAGCCCTCGCGGCCAGAGTCGTCTTCCAGGTATTAGAGAAAGGGGTCTCACTGTCCGTGGCCCTGCCCGAACAGCAGCAAAAACTCACCAGTGGGAAAGACAAGGCCCTGATGGCCGAACTCTGCTATGGCGTGATGCGTCATCTGCCCCAGCTCGATAAGCTAGTGAGCGACTGCATGAGCAAGCCACTCAAGGGCAAACAGCGCATCGTACATCAGCTGCTACTCGTGGGATGTTATCAGCTCTATTTCACCCGTATCCCTGGCCATGCGGCAATCTCGGAAACCGCCGAGGCCTGTCGCCAGCTCAAGTTTGAGGGACTGGTCAAGGTGGTCAACGGCGTGCTGCGCAACTTGCAGCGCAACCAGAAGCCGCTGCCCGAAGACAACGAGACCCTGGCCTTCAACACCCCAGCCTGGTTGATCAAGCGCCTCAAGGCCGCCTATCCAGACAGCTGGCAAGAGGTGATCGCCCAGAGCCATCAACGTCCGCCCATGTGGCTGCGCAACAATCAGTTATCCCAGACCCGAGAGCAATATTTGGCGCTACTCGACGAACAGGAGATAGCGGCGACACCGGGTACGAGCGACGACGCCATACTACTGGAGAGCCCGAAAGATGTCGGCCTGCTCCCAGGTTTTGCCGATGGCGCCGCCTCGGTACAAGATGGCGCGGCGCAATGGGCCGCCAGCCTGTTGGCGCCCGAAGCAAATGAACTGATCCTCGATGCCTGCGCCGCCCCCGGCGGTAAGAGCTGTCATCTGCTGGAGAGTCAGCCCAGCATAGATCTGGTAGCGGTAGACTTCGACGCCAAGCGTCTGGAGCGAGTGCAGCAGAACCTCGACAGATTAAACCTCAAGGCCAAGCTGGTACATGGTGACGCCGCCAAGATAGACACCTGGTGGCAGGGCGATAAGTTCGATCGCATCCTGCTGGACGCACCTTGTTCGGCCACCGGCGTGATCCGCCGTCACCCAGATATCAAATGGCTACGAAAGCAGGCCGATATCGAAGAGCTAGCCACATTGCAGTCACAAATTTTGGATCATTGCTGGCAGTGGCTTAAACCCGGTGGCACACTCCTGTATGCTACATGCTCAATTTTACCGCAAGAGAACGCCGAGCAGATCGCGGCTTTCTTAGCGAGAACCCAAGACGCAACCCTGGTTCCTATCGCACAACAACAAAACAGCGATGACATTGGCTGGCAAATCACGCCGGGCCAAGACAATATGGACGGGTTTTACTACGCTCGCTTGGTTAAGGGATAACGTTAGGCTATGAAAATTATCATATTAGGTGCGGGTCAGGTCGGCGGCACATTAGCGGAAAACCTGGTTGGTGAAAACAACGACATCACCATAGTCGACAATGACCGCGACCGGCTGCGCTCGCTGCAAGACAAGTATGACTTGCGGGTAGTGCTGGGCCATGGTGCCCACCCTGGTGTCCTCAAGGACGCGGGGGCCGAAGACGCCGATATGTTAATTGCCGTAACCAATAGCGACGAATGCAACATGGCGGCCTGCCAAATTGCCTTCTCCCTCTATGGCACCCCCACCAAGATCGCCCGTATCCGTTCGGAGCAGTATCTGGCGCTGCGGGACAAGCTGTTTATCGACAGCGAGACCAAGCAGAGCGAGAACCGTCCTCGCGGCGGCTTCATCATAGACGAGTTGATCGCCCCCGAGCAGCTGGTTACTGCCTATATACGTCGCTTGGTGGAATACCCAGGCGCCCTGCAGGTGTTAGAGTTTGCCGAGGGACGCCTTAGCCTAGTGGCGGTGCGCGCCTATTATGGCGGCCCGCTAGTGGGTAACGCCCTGGCGGCCTTGCGCGAGCACATGCCTAACATCGACACCCGTGTGGCGGCCATCTTCAGACAGGGCCGTCCCATCATGCCACGGGGCACCACCATCATTGAGGCGGACGACGAGGTATTCTTCGTCGCCGACAGTCGCCATGTGCGCGCCGTGATGAGTGAGATGCAGAAGCTGGACAACTCCTACCGCAATATCATGATCGCCGGCGGCGGTAACATAGGCCTAGGGCTGGCCAAGCAGCTACAACGTAATCATGCGGTCAAGCTGATCGAACACAGACCGGATCGCGCCGAGGCGCTGTCTGAGAAGCTGGAAAATACCACGGTATTCTGCGGCGATGCCTCAGATCAGGAGCTGCTGCTCGAGGAGCATATCGACCAGACCGACGTATTCATCGCGGTCACCAACGACGACGAGGCCAACATCATGGCCGCCCTGCTGGCCAAACGCATGGGCGCCAAGAAGGTGATGGTGCTAATCCAGCGTGAAGCCTATGTGGATATCGTCCAGGAGGCCAATATCGATATCGCCATCTCGCCGCAACAGGCGACCATCTCGGCGCTGCTAACCCATATTCGCCAGGGGGATATCTGTAACGTCTACTCGCTGAGACGCGGCGCCGCCGAGGCGATCGAAGCCATCGCCCACGGCGATCCCAGCACCTCCAAGGTGGTGGGCAAGCAGATTAGCGAGATCAAGCTGCCACCCGGTACCACCATAGGCGCCATCGTCCGTGACGACGAGGTGCTGATGGCCCACGATAAGACGGTCATCGAGCAGGGCGACCACGTGATCTTGTTCCTGGTGAACAAGAAATTTATCGGTGAAGTTGAAAAGCTGTTCCAGCCTAGTGCATTCTTCTTCTAAGCTACTCAAGAAGCCAAGACTTAAATCGCGATGCTAAATTTTCGGCCGCTACTCTTTATCTTAGGCGTGTTCCTGTCGACCCTGACCGCCTTTATGTTTTTTCCGCTGCTCTTCGCCCTACTCTATGGTGAAGAGACGGTGGGCGCCTTCATGATCGCCTCGCTGATCACAGGCACCTGCGCCAGCGCCTGCATGCATCAGGGGCAGAGCGAAAACATCCGCCTCAATATCCGCGATATGTTTCTGCTCACCAGCCTAACCTGGTTTATCGTCAGCCTGTTTGCGGCCATGCCCTTCACCCTCTATCACGGCATCAACTACACAGACGCCTTCTTCGAGACCATGTCGGGGATCACTACCACTGGCTCTACCGTGCTGTCCGGCCTGGATACCATGGATCACAGTATTCTGATCTGGCGCTCGCTGCTGCAATGGCTGGGGGGAATAGGCTTTATCGTGATGGCGGTGGCCATTCTGCCGTTTCTCAACGTGGGCGGTATGCGGCTGTTTCGCACCGAATCTTCGGACTGGAGCGACAAGGCGGTGCCTCGCACCCAAGATATGGCCAAGCACCTCTTCTATGTCTACATCATACTGACGGTCTGCTGCGGTGTGGCCTACCACCTGGCGGGGATGACCTGGTTTCAGGCGATCAACCATGCCATGACCACACTCTCCACCGGCGGCTACTCCACCTCAGACAGCTCCATGGCGGCCTTCTCTAAGCCAGCCCACTGGGTCGGCACCATCTTCATGGCAGCCGGCGGCTTACCCCTGCTGATGTTTGTTCATAGCCTGTCCCAACGTTCGCTGCGGATCTGGAACGACGCCCAGGTGAAGGGCTACCTCATCTTCCTGGCATTCGTCTCCTGCAGCCTGGCCTTCTGGCTCTGGCACGGACACGAGATGACGGCGGCCGACGCCCTGCGCCTGGCCAGCTTTAACGTGGTCTCGGTGGTGACAACCACAGGCTACGGTCTCACCGACTACACCTCATGGGGCGCGGTGGCCAACGTAGCCTTCCTCTTCCTGATGTTTGCCGGCAGCTGTTCGGGTTCTACCTCTGGGGGAATTAAGATCTTCCGTTTCCAGATCGCCATTGCCATCATGCGCGAGCAGCTGAAACAACAGTTCCACCCTAACGGTATCTTCAAGGAGCGCTACAACGGACGCCCCATCACAGAAGATATCGTGCGCTCCCTGGTCACCTTCATCCTACTATTTATGCTGGTGATAGTGCTCTTGTCGGTGATCTTGGTGTCTACCGGACTCGACCCGACCACCAGCTTTACCGGCGCGGTGACGGCGGTGACCAATGTGGGCCCAGGGCTTGGGCCAGTGATCGGCCCGGCGGGGAACTTCTCCAGCCTGCCGGACATCGCCAAGTGGTCACTGGCCATCGGCATGCTGCTGGGGCGTCTGGAGATCCTGACGGTGGCGGTGCTCTTCCACCCTAACTTCTGGAAGTACTAAGCGAACTAGCGCCTAGGGCCTGACTAAACGCGATACAGGCCCCAGAGGCGGTGTTGCTCAGGCGTTAGGAAGGTCCAGGCCAACACACGGGTCAACTTATTACCTTGTGCCATCTCCAGTGTCTCTACCCGCTTTGCCCCCACCTGCTCAAGCAGACGATAGCAGGGCTTAAGGTTCTCCTTCTTCGATACCAGAGAAGTAAACCAGAGACACTGTGAGCCGAAATCCCGGCTCTCACGGATCATCTGGCCGAGAAAGGCCTGCTCTCCCCCTTCGCACCAGAGCTCCGCCTTCTGGCCGCCGAAGTTGAGCTTCTCCTGCCCCTTCGCGACTTCATGTCCCTTGGCTCGCTTGTTAGCCGCCAGATTCTTCAGCTTACGCTCGCTGCCTCTACTCGCCTCCGCCAGCGAGGCATGAAATGGCGGATTGCACAGAGTCAGATCGAACCTGTCCTCGGCCCTGATAATACCGGTAAAGATCTGTTTCGAATCTGACTGCAGGCGTAGGCTCAGCTTGCCCGCCAGCTGTGGATTGTTTGCTATGATCCGCTCGACATTGGCCAGCGAGACAGAGTCGATATCACTTGCCACAAAGCGCCAACCGTAGACCTGATGGCCCAGCAGTGGATAGATGCCATTAGCGCCTGTGCCGATATCCAGGGCGACCACTCGCTCCCCCCTAGGCACCTTAGCCACATTAGCCGTATTAGGCTTAACCCCCTTGCTCCCGGGAGCCGATTCGGCCAACAGATCCGCTAGATAGTGCAGGTAGTCCACACGACCCGGGATAGGCGGGCAGAGAAAACCCTCGGGAATATCCCAATAGCTCAATCCATAATGCAGCCTGAGCAGCGCCAGATTCAGCAGCTTCACCGCCCTGGGATCGGCAAAGTCGATAGACAAGTTGCCATAGGGATTGGGACGCACGAAGGGCTTAAGCTCCGGTGTGGTATCCATCAGCGCCTCGAAGTCATAGCCCTGCCCATGGAGATTACGAGGGTGCAGCCCCTTGCTTGCCCCCTGAGTCTTGCCCTCAGCTGGCTTAGACTTGGCTTTTAGTTTTGCTTGTGATTTTGCTTGTGGTTTCGATTCTGGCTTAGCTTTTGGCTTAGAATTTGGCTTAGCTTTTGGTTGAGTTTGAGACGAAGGCTTTGGCCTTGAGGCCTTAGCAGACGGTTTTTGAGAAACAACTTTCTTGGCGCCGGGGCGCGCGGGCTTTCGAGACGGGGTCATCAGGGGATCCTGGCTGCACGCACGGCATGCAGCCCATAACACATTAATCGTACAGGTATTTAGTAAACAGCAGGTTGACGATAAGCGGCTTGCCTATCTCCTGCTCCAGCAGACGATTCAGGGTATCGTAGCACTCGCGGCGGATCTCCTCCTTGCCAGTCAGTGATTTCACCTTGTCTTCTGTCTGCGCCCCTAAGATCTCTATGATGGCGGCGCGCAGCAGCGGGTCGTGATGTTCAAGCACGATCAGATCTTCCGGCACCTTCACCATAAGCTCGACACTGATCTTCACAAAGCCCAGCTTCTTACGGTTGGAGATATAGTTGGTCACAATATCGGGCTCAAAACCGTAATAGGCGTAGGTATCGACCACCTCTTCCTCTTCGGCATACGCCCCCAGGCTCAGTACACTGATCACTAGCATGAGGCACAGCAGCGCAAACTTTTTCATATTAGACGAATACTCCGTTCATGATTTGATGGTCAACACTCGTTTTTCAGCCAGGCGATACCTTATTAACGGCACCGATACTTAGATGCTTTAGTACTCAAGGCTTTAATTACCGACATCAAAGCCTCGTCGTGATAAACTGCTGACGTTTTTGAGTATTGTACCGAGAATTTAATGAGTGTGACCAGGTTAAGCTTCCCCTATGGTGAATCCATTCAATGGCATTCACCGGATCAAATTCCCCAGCTGCCACCGAGCCCCTTCAGGGAGTGGCTATTAGCTTCCGGTAGTTTAACCCAAAAACTCAGGTCTCACTGCAATCAATTTGAGGTCAAGGTGTTAGGCGAGGCCATGTTGCCTCCCTTCCCGGGCGAATTGCCCCACCAAGGGCAAGCCTGGATTAGAGAAGTGCTGCTCTGTCTCGATGGCATCCCCTGGGTATTTGCCCGCACGCTCGTTCCCGGCGCCATGATGGACAGCGCCCAGGATAACTTCCTCTCGCTGGGCACCCGCCCCTTGGGCGAGCTGCTGTTCACCAGTGGCGATTTCACCCCGGGCAAGATAGAGGTCGGCGAGTTTACCGCCTGCGACTCCCTCGCCAAACTGATCGATTCGCTGGAACAGGAGAGTCACCATCCCCTATGGGGCCGCAGACGCTACTTCAGTCATGGGGATCAGCAGCTGATCGTCAGCGAAATCTTCCTGCCCAAGGCCCGCCAGCTCATCGACCGGCTGGCATAAAAAAACGCCTCTTAATGAGGCGTTTTTTTGTTTAGCTTCTGCGGCGCAGTCCCAGGAGCATCAACAATGACAGGCTGATCCACCCCAGACTACCACCACCCGAATCCTGCTTGGTCTCGACCACAGGCGGCTGCACCACGGGAGCGGTCACCGTCAGCGTCAGGCTCTTGCTCGCCTGATTATTGGCCTCATCGGTCACAGTCAAAGTCACTGTATAGCTACCCGTCGCACCATAGGTGTGTGTCGGCGAGGCGGCCGTGCTCGTCTGCCCATCGCCGAAGTTCCAGGCATAACTCAGCGAGCCAACGCCTTGATTGGACTGGTTGCTAAAGGTCACCGTCAGATCGCTGGCCTTATAACTGAAATCCGCCACAGGCTGGATGACGACCGTCACCTGAGTGTTAGCTGTGACCGACTCACCGGCGCCATCTGTCACCGTCAGGGTGACTTGATAGCTTCCCGAGGTCTGATACACATAGGTTGGCGCCGCGAGGGTGCTAGCAGCGCCGCTGACACCAAAGTTCCAGGCATACTGATAGCTGCCGTCACCACCTGTCACGTTGGCGCTGAAGCTGACGCTCGCACCCTCTTGTGTCTTAGCGATAGAGGCGCTCAATGCCCCAGGCGCTGGCGGAGGCGTCACAGTACCCGAATATTCGAAGCGTACCTTGGCGCTGCTGGAATCCGTGCTCTGGGTAACCACCTCCATAGTCAGGCCCAGCTCTGGCAGTATGATGCCCGCCTGCGGCTTGAGTGGCGCACTATAGTCCTGGCTGTCATCAAACAGGCTGTTGCCCGCCAGATGGTCATCACCAAAATAGGTGGACTGGTTATACAGGCTAAAAGTGGCATCGCGGATCTGAGTCGCCGTGCCATTGGTGCCGATAAGCACCTGATCGGCATCGACTACGCCGATCAGACCACTGCCTGGATGCTTGCTGGAGTTGTTGTCGGACTCGTTGAAGTTCTCAAGCCAGAGCAAGACACCCGGCTCGTAGGCATGACTCTTCAATCCGGCATCGACGCCGTTGTAGCTGCGCAGCTGTACCAGGTAGCGGCGCGGCTTGCCCGGACGGGTGTTATCGATTCTGGCAAAGCCACCGTTGAGCGCCATGGTATTTGGCTCCTCGGCGCCGTCGCTGTAGATAACCGACTCACCGTCGAGCACCTTAAGCTCATCGAACACGAAACCATAGTCGCCCACCGCCTCATCGGTAAAGTAGACGATGCTGATCTGACGATCGCTGCTACCTGCATAGGCACTGAGGTCGAAGCTTAGCTCCACCCAAGAATCTGCGCCTTCGGCACCCGCCACATCAGAAGACTTACCTGTGATGATGTTCTTGGCGTTATTGATGATGTTGCTGGCCTTGGTGTGATTACCGGCTAAGGCCACATCGCCCACCTTCACCTGCACATAATCATAATCTGTCTCTATGCTCCAGTGCGCCTTCATCTTCAGGGTTAGACTGCTGCTCGCCGGAAAATCCAGGCTAAAGGAGGCCGCCGTGCTCAGCAGATTACCCTGACCCGAATAGTACTGATAGCTGCCGGCATAGGGCTGCTTGAAGGGAATATTATCCGAAGGCAGAGGAATAGAGATCTGGTTCACCTGATTGGCATTGACGGCCTCGGCCAGCAGTACCTCCTGACCACCCGTCGGGATAGAGGCCAGATCCACCTGAGTCTCGTTGATCCACTTGCCCTTATACTTGTTTTGCAGGTAAGAGCGGGCATAGGGGCTAAAGCCTGTCGGCTGACTGCCAGGGATATCCCCGGTCCAGCTACCGCCAGACATGATAGACCAGGAGCCCACGGGCGAACCGTCGCCGCTGTTGCTGGTGTCGTACTCGTCAGGCAGGCCGAGATCGTGGCCAAATTCATGGGCGACCACACCGGCGGCCGCATCTATGGGCTGAACCGTGTAACCAAAAACCTTCTTGCCCGTACCAGGGATCTCATAGCCAGGCGAATTGCCCTCGTAGACAAAGTAACGGTGCGACCAGATGGCATCGTCACCCAAGACACCGCCACCGGCCTCTTCGCCTATGCTGGAGTGAAACAGCATCACATGGTCTATATCGCCGTCGGCCTCATTGAGGTTGCCGTCGCCGTCGAGATCATAAGGGTCTTCCACGTCGAACGAAGCGATTTCGCTGGGCGTCATGCTGGCCAGCGCCTGAGTCACCGCCTCTTTCACCAGCTCGGGCACCGCCTTGTCGTCATCGTCGTTGTTGGGGTCATTCTGCCCGTAATAGGCCGCGTTTTGGTTGGCGGTATACCAGCCATAGACCTTACCGGTGAAATAGAAGCTTCCGCCAGATTCCGCCTGATAATATTGATACCCGGTCAACAGGTTCTGCCCCTGAGGGCCGGCAAATCCGGTCGTCGAGAACATGAGATCCTGATAGTGGGCGACAGGGTAGCTCGAGTAATACATGGGCGTATCGGCGGCTGTCAGGCGGTTGTTGTCGTGGGGCAGATCGGGAAAGTCGATCAGCACACCCAATACCTTCACCGTCTTAGTCACATCTGCGTCGGCCTGGGGCGTCACGAAGGACATCACCCGCGCCTTCTGCTGGGCCTTCTGACGCATACTCTGCTGAGATTCCAGCTTGGCCTGAACCTGACCGCCTTTTTCCTGATAGCCCTTGGCTCTCTGGGTGTAAGCCTTAATCGCGGCGCGCTTCTCCGCCTCGCTGGCATCACTGGCCAACTCACCACGCTTCACCAGCCAATAGAGGATCTGCTGCTCGTTAATCACCCCGGCGTCGGCCACGCCAGTCACTTCCTTCATGGTGATCGGGGCGGCATTTGCCGACGCGCCAATCAGCAGGAGGGAGAGGCTCAATGCGGACAACGCACCGGCATAATACTGTCTCTTCATGCTAAAAATTCCTTGTGCCTGTATTTATCCCCAAACGGAACGCCTTCCCCGCTGGGTGACCCTAAGGCTGCCTAACTTAGATAATTTTAGTGGGGACTTGGGAAGGGGGCTAACTCATCGCTATAGGCATTTAGATTGCCAATAAAAATCGACACAAAAACGCGTGAGTTAAGCGGCCGGTGACTCGGCCAGACGGGTGTTAACGCCCACTTAGCGGCAAACGTAACAACAACACCCAAGGTCCACTACAAGACATTAACAGTATTTTTCCCTGTAGAGTAGAGTAAAAGTGCTATTTTTCACTAAAGAGGTATAGGTCAGCGGCTAAATAGCGAGAAGCGCGGCCAATCGCCATGCCACGCTTTCCTCTTATCTCTGCCTCAATCAGTGCTGAGCCAGCTGCGATAGATGAGCAGCAGCACAGAGGCGGACCAGCTAAAGTTGGTGCAGTGCAGCCCGTCCCCGGTCAGGGGATCATAGTTTTCCCGAATGGGGCTATCACCCAGTACACCTTCGGCTTCATTCACCAGCCGAGTGGCGAGGCGCCGCGCCAGCTCGTCGTGACCATAGCGGGAGACTCCCAGCAGGCCAAACAGCGCCTGATCCAGCCAGACGGGACCGCGCCAGTAACGCCGCGGGGCAAAGGCCGAATTGTCGGCGCTCACCGTGGGAAAGGGCAGCTTAGTCCCGAAGTTCGAAGCGTTGAGCTGAGTGGCGATCATCCGCTCCGCCTGAGCCTGACTGGCGGCGCCGGACCACAGCGGCAGCCAGCCCTCAACCCCCTTACCCTGGGCGATCATCAGATGTGAGCGCTCACCCGCTAAGCGTCTGTCGTAGAAGAAGCCACTCTGCTCATCGAAAAACTCGCTGCGGATCAGCTGTCCAAGGCGAGCCGCCTGCGCACGCCAAACCGCCGCCTCGCTATCTAAGCCCAGTAACTCGGCCATCTGCGCCAGATAGCCCTTCTCTGCATACAGATAACTGTTGAGATCCACAGACTCTTGGGAGATGGAGTAACCCAGCAGTCGCCCCTTAGCATCATAATTTTCTAGCACCTGGAGCCCATCGCCCATGTCGAAGCGCGGCGCATTGTCCATGCCAGACTCCCAGGCCGCCGCCTCGATCACCGCCTCACTGTCCGGCTTACCCGGCTCGCCATGGCGGGGATGACGATTGGCTCCATATTCCGCAAGGCCGTTGTGGTTATGGTCTCGATTGCGATACCACCATTCATGGTAGGCAACCAGCTTAGGGTAGAGTCTGGTAATCAACGCCTTATCCTGGCTCTGCTGGTAGATCTGCCATACGGCCCAGGCCGCCAATGGTGGCTTGCCGTTACGCTCATTCCAGTTGCCCCCCTTGCCGCCGCGGCTGGCATCTGGGTTATAGAAGATGGCGTCTGGCAGGTTGCCCGCATCCTCGGGGCGCAGCGGGTCCTTGGCATCAAACTGATAGTCAAACATCGCCAGCACGTTCGACTCGGCCAGCGCCACATCGAACTGCGCCAGCGCCACCGCCTGTTTCCAGCTGTCCCAGGCCCAGACCCCGTTGAACCACTTATAGGTCACAGACGGGGTGACGGCGTCATGCAGCAGGGCGCCCGCTGGGCTACGCCAGTTGTGCAGCAGGGTCACCATGGCCTTGGCGGCCAGACGTCTAGCCGGTAGCTCGCCACCGCGTACTAGCTTATCCAGCCGCTGTTGCCAACGGGACCGATTGGCCGCAAGCTTCGCTGTCACAGTAGGCCAATCAAGCTTAGCTGCGCGCCTGGCCTCGACTTGAGTATGAAAATACTGGTGAGCGGCGCGTAGCACCACCGCCTCTCCCGGTGCCAAGGTCAACAGCCCACTGTCGGCGCGATAGCCCTGGGGCCCCTCGGTCGATAGGGTTACCGTCTGCTCAAATGCCAGCCGATAACTGGCATCATCGAGCTGCATCTGCCAGGTCTGATCTATGGAAGTAAACTGCCAGGTCACGGCGCCATCGCTCAGCAGCCGTTTATCGACCAAGCGATACTGCTTCAGTTTGGGATGAGTGGCAAAGGGGCTGCCCGACCAGCTCAGACGCCAGGAACCTGGCTTGTCAGTCAGGTTAAGTAACTTGGTCGAGACGATGGCGGTGCGATTATCGCTATATTCCAGGGTGGTGGAGAGCTCAAGATCCTTGAAGCGAAAGCGCTGCACCAGTCCCCAGGGCTCGCTGTAGATCTCAACCTGCTCCGCCTTGGCCAGATCCACACCCTGACCCGTCTCCCCCGAGATCAGCTGCAGCCGCTGCAGGCTATCGCTCAGGTGCAGGCTGTACTCCTGGGCGATAAACAACGGGCCTGTAAAACTGCCATAGTGAGTCGGCGTATCGGGCAGATGAAAGCCATGCCAGGCCCCCAGATCCATGTAGACGGCGGGAATCGTCAGGTTACCCTGCTGGTCACGCTGCTCCATGGTGCTGGGCGTACCCCGATAATTGAGCAGATCCCGATACTCGCTGGCCTGCGCCACAGAAACAGAGGGCAGAGAGCAGAGAAGAGACAGAGAAAGCAGCAGGAGGCGGCGAACAGATAGCGCAGGCAGACGCGTCATGGGATCACTCAAGGGTCAATTGAATACAATATTCAAATCATTCCAGAGTCTCTTCCGAGATGCAAGGAGATCTCTTACCCTCAAACAGCTGTTACGGCCTTAAGACAAAGGATAAATCGCGATTGTTCGGGTCAGAAAAGTGAAGGCGCCGACCATTACGGCAAGCGCCCATGTTCCTTATGCGGCATGAGCGATATATTTAGCCACACCGTCGAGGAACATCTGTACAGAGATCATCACCAACACCATACCCATCAGGCGCTCCACCGCCGTCAGACCCTTCTCACCCAGAAGTTTGGTAAACAGCTTATAGAAGAGCAGAATCACGGCGCTGGCCACCCAGGCGGCAAACAGGGCTATGGTCCAGTCCATCATGCGCGAGCTGTCGGTATGGGCCAGCAGGATAAGCGCCGCCAACACAGATGGGCCGGCCATCAGGGGGATCGCCATAGGCACGATAAAGGGCTCTTCACCGGCCGCCAGCCCCACCACACCACCTGGCTGGGGGAAGATCATCCTGATAGCAATAAGGAAGAGTATGATGCCGCCAGCGATACTGACCGACTCAGATCTCAGGTTTAAGAAGCTGAGAATCGCCTCGCCGGCAAACAGGAAGAGCAGCATGATGATCAGCGCGAAGATCAGCTCCCGCACCAACACCTTGCGCCGCTTCTTAGGTTCGATATGACGAAGAATCGAGGCGAAAATGGGTAAATTCCCCAGGGGGTCCATGATCAAAAACAACATTACCGCAGCAGAAAAGATGTCCATAGCTCAATATTCGTCAAAAGTTGAACCTATATTGTATAACTTAATGACAATATTAATCAGTAGCTAAGATAACAAAATCGACACTCTTCCAAGGTTTTTCCGCCGTCCTCGGGGGCGCCATCGGGTGCGCGTCATGTAAATTCTTTTGCCCCTCGGGTTAATTGTTCGATTGGCAGACATAAGACTGATATACTAGCTGGCTTTCTAGGCTCCCTTGTTAACACTTATATGTACTATCTCGTCGCCAGTTGTATTGCACTCCTGCTAGGCCCTCTCTTCTATCGTTTCTTTACGACGGGGACAGGTCTGCAAAAAGGCTTGGATGGTTTCATCTTCGTGTCCCTTGGCGGCCTGGTGCTGATCCATATTCTGCCCGAGCTCCTGGAGCACGGCGGTTTCCTCTCCCTGCTGTTTGTTGTCGTCGGCCTCTGGGGCCCGACCCTGAGCGAGCGCCTGTTTCACCGCTACTCAGAGGTCACCCATAACCTGACCCTGACACTAGGCATAGGCGGACTCCTGCTACATACCCTCACCGACGGCGGCGCTATGGTGCTGGCCCAGCAGGACGGTAACTCCAGCCTGTTGGCTCTTGGGGTGATTCTGCATCGTCTGCCTGTGGGGCTGGCAATCTGGTGGCTGCTTAAGCCTCAGGTCGGTAGTCGCTGGGCATCCATAGTCTTGGGCGGCATGATGCTGCTGACAGGCGTGGGCTATTTCGCCGGCGAGCAGTTACTGGCGCAGCTAAGCCTGGACAATACCGTCTATCTGCAGGCCTTCGTCACCGGCTCGATTCTGCACGTGGTGCTGCATCAGCCCCATGGCCACACCATAGACGACAAACAGGGCAAGTATGAATATCAGGCCGGCATAGGCAGCCTGTTGGGTATCACCCTGCTGTTTGTGCTGCTGGCGTTCGACTCCGGCGGCCACGACCATCACGAACACAGCCACAGCAGCGATCAACTGCTGGACTGGCTGCTGACCCTGGCGCCTGTGCTCCTGCTGAGCTATAGCCTGGCGGCGATGCGCTACCTGTTTGGCCTGTCGCCTCACCATGAGCGCCTGAGCCAGCGCTGGCTGCAACGCCTGGCGGGGCCAGAGGCTCTGGTGATCACCCTGCTGTTGCTTGGGCCTAGCCTGGCATTTATCCAGCTGATCGGCCTGACATTGGTGGGGATCTTACTCACCATGACCCGAGTCGAACCCACGGATCCCCATCATGGACTACCGGGGTCGGCCTGGCGCTTCGGCTTCGCCCACTTGGTGGATCGCAGCGCCCCCTGGATCATCCTCAGCCTGGTGCTGGCCAACCTTATCGGCCACCCGTCTGTGCCCCTCACCTCACCTCTGGTGCAGGTTGGCGTATTGCTCCTGCTGCTTCTGCCGATGCGTTTCTGTAATCTCGGCGGCGCGGTATTGGCGCTGGCGCTGGCCTACAGCGGCTGGACCATGGAAGCCGTGATGCTGGTGTTGCTGGCGGCGCCCGTCTTTAACCTGGCGCAGCTGAAATTGATGGACTGGACCCAACGTCTGGCGCTCACAGGGGTGATCGGCCTCTGTCTGCTGGGCACCCACTGGTTGATCCCTGAGTGGAGCCGGCTGCTCAGCCTGCCCGAGACGGTCAACCAGCTGAGTCTGGCACTGGTCGCCATGCTGTTTGCCGCCAGCCTGCTACGACTTGGGCCGCGAAAGTTTATGGCCCGCATCATGTTGTGGAAGCCTAAGGCTCATGATCACAGCCATGCGCATACGAATAGTCATGACCACAGCCATGAACCTGCTAACGGTCATGAACACAAGCACAGCCATGAGCACAAGGACAGCCATGAGCACAAGCACACACATCATCATGAGCATGGCCAGCACTAGGGGATAGCTTTTCTCGCCGCAGGGGGCTAAGTTAGAGACAAACGCCCCCTCTGGAGCCATCCATGTGCATTCTCTTCGTCGCCCTCGAGGTACATCCCCAGTATCCACTGATCCTCTGTGCCAATCGGGACGAGTTTCACCATAGACCCACAGAGCCGGCCCACTTCTGGCCCCCTGACAATCGGCTGCTGGCAGGCAAAGATCTCGAGGCCGGAGGCAGCTGGCTCGGGGTGAATCGCCAGGGCGAAATTGCCGCGCTCACCAACATTCGTGCCCCCGAGCTGCACGAGGCCAATCGACACAGCCGGGGCGATCTGGTGATCAAGGCGCTGACCCAGTCCCAGACCATGACTACGGGCTGGCTCAGGGAACACAGCCAACACTACAACCCCTTTAACCTGCTGTTCGGGAAAGACTTGGAACTCTACTGCTATCACAGCGTCAGCAAGACGGTGAAGCCACTGTCACCTGGCTTTCATGCCATCAGCAACGGCGCCCTCGACGATATCTGGCCCAAGATGGCCAAGGGAACCCAGGCCCTGGAGCGGGAGATCACCCAAAGTGACGAGATAGATATTCAGGCCCTGCTGACCATAATGACAGATGAGCGTCAGGCGCCCGATGCGGATCTGCCGCAAACCGGCGTCGCCCTGGAGTGGGAGCGGCTACTCTCCTCCATCTATATCAAGCATCCGGAATATGGCACCCGCTCGACCTCCATCCTGCTGCGAGACAGACAGGGCAGATGTGAGTTTGTCGAGGTCAGGTACGATGGTAAGGGGAGAAACCTGGGCAGGCAGGTGTTTAAGTTTGAGACCGGCCCCGAACAAGGGGCCGAAATGGATGGCGAGTCGCCTAAAACAGCCTAATCCGACGAGTGATCGTGCGTGATCACCCACTTGTCGTCTATCTTCTCCACCAAGAGGGTAAATACGCCGTTAGGCTTGTCTTTGACCCGAGTCAGCTGCCAGCGGCCCACGACGATGGCGGCATAATTGCTCAGCATCTTGGTCTCTTCTATGGTGAACTTGAGCTGCCCCAGCGTCGCCTTATCGGGATAGTTCTTCTTGTAGGCCGCCAGCGTCTCGGCCCAGCCATAGCGGAATTTGTTGCCCGAGACGAAACGCATCTTGTCACTCTGCCAGTAGCCTTGCATATAGGCATCCAGATCGCCGCGATTCCAGGCCGCCTCCTGATCCCGCAGGATATTGGCGATATCATCCGTCGGTACCGCCTGCACCGGGAGTCCCAGCAGCAGGAGCAGTAAAATCCATCCTTTTTTATGCATCATCCTCTCCAGAGGGAAATATTAGTTGTATTATATAATAAATGTTCACTAAGGCATTATCTTCTCTATAAAAATGCCTCGTTAGACCGATTCAGTAGAGCCTAATTTATGTTTCAATCTTTGTGTAAAGCTATCCTCAAACTCAGCGGCTGGACTATAGACGGTCGACTCCCCGAGGCGCCTCAATATATCGCCATCGTCGGCCCCCACACCAGCAACTGGGACTTCATCGTCGGCGTATTGGCCAGGGGCGCCCTGGGGCAGAAGATCCATTTCCTCGGCAAGCATCAGCTGTTTATTCCCCCCTGGGGCTGGCTGTTCCGCGCCATCGGCGGTACCCCGGTGGATCGCCGCAAGAACAACAACCTGGTGGACGCCGCGGCGCAACTGTTTCAGCAAGACCCTAATTTCAAGCTGGCCCTGGCACCGGAAGGTACCCGTAGCCCGGTGAAACGCTGGAAGACAGGCTTCTACCATATTGCCACCAAAGCACAGGTGCCCATAGTCACGGTAGCGCTAGATTTTGCCGGTAAGCGAGTGGTGATCCCCGAGGCGATAAGCGTCACCGGCGATATCGACAAGGAGATGGCGCAGATCCTCGACTTCTACCGCACCATCAAGGGCCGCCACGCCAAGGCCATCCCCGATTACCACGCCTAAGACAGCCTAACAGATTGCCAAATCGGGTCGCACTGGTTATAGTGCGGCCACCGGCATTTTGTATACAATTCTCAGATGAACTTAGATACCTGGCTACTTTACCTGGCGGCGATCCTGCTTATCGCCATCTCTCCCGGCACCATGGCGGTGCTGTCCATGAGTCATGGGATCCATTTCGGCAAGGTGCGCAGCCTGGCCACTGCCCTGGGTAGCGTCAGCTCGGCCCTATTGTTGATGTTTGCCTCAGCCGCCGGCCTGGGCGCACTGCTGAGCGCCACAGAGTATGGCTTTACCCTGCTTAAGTATTGCGGCGCGGCCTACCTTATCTATCTGGGAATCAAGCTGATACTGACCAAGGCCAGCGCACAGGGGCTGGACCTGCAACACATCAAGGGTAAGGGCTCGCCTAAGCAGATGTTTAAAGAGGCCTTTCTGGTGGGGATAAGCAATCCAAAGGATCTGCTCTTCTTCGGCGCCCTGTTTCCGCAGTTTATCGATATCACGGCGCCCCAGGGGCCACAGCTCGCCATACTGGCGCTCACCTGGGCCCTGGTGGATTTCAGCTTCGTGATGATCTACGCCAGCATGGCAAACGTGCTGGCCCCAAAACTCAGGGCCAGCAACCGTCTGCATTGGTTCGACCGCACCAGCGGCGGCGTATTTCTCACCCTGGCCGCCATACTCGTCACCCGAGACTAACCCTTAAGACTACGCACATCGGCGCCGGTCGGTGCTTGGAAGGCCCTAAGGTTAAACTGAGGCAGAATCGCATAGATATGATCGAAGATATCCGCCTGAATATCCTCATAAAATGCCCAGCGGGTATCGTTGGTGAAGATATAGATCTCTATGGGTAACCCCTCAGTGGTCGGCGCCAGCTGACGCACCAGTAGTGTCATCTCCTGATGCACCTTAGGGTGCTTACGCATATATTCCAGCAGATAGGCCCTGAAGGTGCCGACATTGGTGAGGTTGCGGCTATTCACCGGCATATCGCCATCCTGAATCTTGGCGTTGAACTCGGCGATCTCCGCCTCTTTGCGGGCCAGGTAATCCTTGAGCAGATTGATCTTACCCAGGCGTTTAAGCTGTTCGTCACTGAGAAAGGCGATGGAGTCGATATCGATATTGACCGCCCGCTTGATACGCCTGCCGCCCGACTCAGACATGCCGCGCCAGTTCTTGAAGGCGTCGGACACCAGGGCGTAGGCGGGGATCATAGTGATTGTCTTGTCCCAGTTCTGCACCTTGACCGTGGTCAGAGAGACCTCCTCCACCGCACCGTCGGCGCCGTACTTATCCATCTGGATCCAGTCACCCGGGCTGACCATACGGTTGGCCGCCAGCTGAATTCCGGCCACGAACCCCAAGATAGTGTCTTTAAACACCAACATCACCAGACCCGTGGCGACACCCAGGCCGCTGAGGAAGTAGACCGGCGACTGCTCCGCCAGTACGGAGATCGAGATGATGATGGCGACGAAGAACATAAACAGCTTGAGCAGCTGCACGAAACTCTTGATCGGCAGGCGACGGCTGATCATGTTGACGTCGGCGATCTCGTTACCCGCGTCCAGCACGCTGTAGACGGCACGCACGAAGAGGATCACTATCGCCACATCCAGCAGTCTGTCCGCCAGGCTGCTGAGCAGCGGATGCTCCACCAAGGCCAGCGGCAACAAGATGTTGAGGATCAAGGCGGGCACCAGCTTGGCCAGCTTCTCCAGCACCCTGTGCTGCATGAAGATGTCGTCCCAACGCACCTTAGAGCGCTGGATCACTATGTTCATTGTGCTCACCACGCCGCGTTTCACCACCACATAGCCGATGAAGGCGATCAACAGACAGGCAAAGACCATGACGCCGGTAGATACCCCGTCCGAGGGGCTATCTATGCCGAAGTGGGTCAACCAGAGCGACACCTGTGCGCGTAATTCTTGATCCAAAATTCTCTCTCCTTGCAAATTCACCTGTTGTGGCAAATCCGATAATGAGCCTGCAACAAGGCCATTTCAGCACACCAACAAAAGCGATACAACTACCTATTTTAAAAGCTATTTTAGCCTATCTGATTGACTGTAATACAGAGATTCTCAACAATCCATTGTCCCGTGATGATGGAGAAAATTATGCTAAAGCCTCTACTCGGCGCCGTCTTGCTCGTCGGTGCCAGCCCCCTTTTAGCGGCAGACCAAACCCAGGGGCCAAGCCCCAAGACGGCCATCACCCTGGATTATATTCCGGCCGAGTCGGCGCTCTATGGTATCACCCTGGCACCCAGCCATTATGACAGGAATTATGCCAACTGGGGCTACTATCTCGGCTATGCCCAGAGCCAGAAACGGGACATTGAAGTCGAGGCCCCCAGCGAGGCCTATTCCCAGGATAAGCTGTGGCGATTCGGCCTCAGCTACGGACTCACAGACAGCCTCAGCCTCTACGGCGGCGCCAGCGCCTACACCCAGGAATACTCCTACACCAACAATATCTCGCCGCGCATCGTCGACGGTAAGCCGACTTGGGAGACGGAGCGGGAGACCCGCTGGGGCGGCGAGCTCGGCGTCCGCTATCGGCTAGGCCGTCATCTGGTGCTCGGCCTGGGTTATGACTCGGCCAGCCAATCGGCGCTCTTCAGTCTGGGCTACAGCAACTAAAATCCGCTAATCGCGATCCAGGCATATAGGAATTTAGCGCGAGTTTGACTATGCTAGTGGCCACAGACAAACCGCTAAAACTGGTTAAATTCAATGTATAAAGCACTACAAAGCTGCGCCATCATGGCCCTCTTCCTCCTGATGGCTCCCGCCTTTGCAGCCGATAAGGCTGACGATGCCGTCGCGCTGATCACCCTGGAAAATGGCGCCACCGTCAGACTCAACGCCGACTTCACCTGGGAATATGTGTTCCTGACGCCTCAGACCTCTGCCACAACAGAAGGCCTGGCGATAGAAAGCCAAGAGACAGAGATAGTCCAGACACAGGCTAATACACAATCTAATACACAAGCCCTGACACAAGCCGAGCAGATCAGCCAGCCCGTCGCCAAGGTGCAGCCTGTGGTGATCGCCAGCGGCCCTGTCGTGGGCGGCGCCATGACGGCATCGGCCATGGATCACGCCAACCTGCTGCGTTCCACCGCCAAGGGTGGCGCCAAGGTGAGCTACCTCAAGAGCCAGTGGGACAGCAAGGGTCGCCTGGGACTCAACTTCGAGCTCAGCAGCAACAGCGAAGAGAACTATGTGATCATCGAGATGGAGATCGGCCTGTATGCCGACTCGGGCGAGCTGATCAAGACAGAGACGGTCAACGTTTGGCAGGCAATCTTCCGCGTGCCCGAGACCTATCTGCGTAAGGGACAGACCCGCGACAGCGAGACCTTCTGGATCGAAGGCGTCGACAAGGCCAGGTGGAGCAAGGAGCTGATGACACTGAAAATTATCGACATGAGCTCGCGCTAACTCAGCGCCATTCAAACATAAAAAAACAGGCCTTAGTGGCCTGTTTTTTTATCCTATCTATACGGCCATGGTCTCTGGCATCTTGACCGCCACCATATGGCCGCGGGCACACAGCTTACCGTCTGCCGACAGGGCAATCTCCACCACCACCTTGCGGGGCTTCACCTCTTTGATCTCACCGACAAGCTCCAGCTCCACGCCCATGGGGGTCGGCGCCAGGTAGTCTATGTTGAGGGCGGCGGTGACAAATCTTGGCGGCTCATCCAGCTGCTCCCCTGCCTGTTCGAGTGCGCGCTGGGCGGCGGCGCTGGCACTGCCCGTGCCGTGACAATCGATAAGCGAAGCGATAAGGCCGCCATAGACGAAGCCGGGGATCGCCGTATGAAAGGGCTTGGGCATGAAGTGGGCTATGGTCTGCTCGCCGCGCCAATAACTCTTGAGTTGATGCCCCTGCTCGTTGTTGCGTCCACAGCCATAGCAGTGGCTCAGGTCATCCGGGTAGGCATCCTGAAAGGCGATTCCCTGCATAGTAAACTCCTCGACAAATTGGCCTTCTACGCTAACGGGATAGCGTCCTCATGGCAACACAGACTTATGGACTAATACCGATCCTAGTTGGCCCTATACGCCATCCAATAAAAAAGGGCCCTAAGGCCCTTTTCGCTCACAGCATTTCCACTAGAGGCTAGGTAGCACGCCAGCCGGTAGATACTGGTTGTAGCTGGCGCTCAATAGCAGGTCGGTAGCCGCCTCGATATCCGGACCGAAGAATCTGTCCTTATCATAGTAAGCCACCACCTCACGCAGCTCGGCCTTAGCCTTAGCCACGGCCGTAGCTGGCTGCAGCGGTGCGCGGAAATCCAGGCCCTGAGCCGCCGCCAGCAGTTCAACTGCCAGCACGCCACGGGTGTTTTCCGACATATCGCGCAGACGGCGCGCTGCGAAGGTCGCCATAGAGACGTGATCTTCCTGGTTGGCCGAGGTTGGCAGGCTGTCGACCGAGGCTGGATGGGCGAAAGTCTTGTTCTCAGAGGCCAGGGCCGCCGCAGTCACCTGAGCAATCATGAAACCTGAGTTCACCCCGCCGTTTTCCACCAAGAATGGTGGCAGCTTAGAGAGGTTAGAATCGATCAGCAGGGCGATACGACGCTCGGCGATGGAGCCCAACTCGGCCAAAGCAATCGCCAGATTGTCCGCCGCCATGGCCACAGGCTCGGCGTGGAAGTTACCGCCGGAGATGATGTCGCCGGTATCCTGGAACACCAGTGGGTTATCGGTTACGCCGTTGGCTTCGGTGGCCAGCACCTCGGCGGCGTGACGGATCTGAGTCAGACAGGCACCCAGCACCTGTGGCTGACAACGTAGTGAGTAGGGATCCTGCACCTTCTCACAGTTGATGTGATCTAGGCTGATCTCAGACTCATCACCCAGCAGGTGACGGAACACGGCGGCCGAGTCGATCTGACCCTTCTGACCACGGGCCGCATGGATGCGTGAGTCGAATGGGCTACGGCTGCCCATGGCGGCCTCGACGCTCATGGCGCCGATCACCGAACTGGCCGCAAACAGATCTTCGGCGTTAAACAGACCTTCCAGCGCCAGCGCAGTAGAAGCCTGAGTGCCGTTAAGCAGCGCCAGACCTTCCTTTGCCGCCAGTTCGATTGGCTTAAGGCCGGCGATCTCCAGGCCCTCGGCGGCCGAGATGATCTGCCCCTTGTAGCTCATCTCGCCTTCGCCCAGCAGCGGCAGGCACATATGTGACAGCGGCGCCAGGTCGCCCGAGGCACCTACAGAGCCCTTCTCGGGCACACATGGGTAGACTTCGGCGTTCACCAAGGCGATCAGGAAGTTGATCACCTCGAGACGAATACCTGAGAAACCACGGCTCAGGGAGTTGATCTTCAGCACCATCATCAGGCGCACGGTCGCGTCTTGCATATACTGGCCGGTACCGGCGGCGTGTGAAAGCACGATAGAGCGCTGCAGCAGCTGCAGATCCTGCTCACCAATCTTAGTGTTGGCCAGCAGACCGAAGCCTGTGTTGATGCCGTAGACGGTGCGACCTTCGTCAAGCACCTTCTGTACCAGACCGGCACTGGTGTTGATGTCGGCAACCGCGCTGTCACACAGCTCCAGGCTCACCTTGCCACGGCTGATGGCTCTTAGCTGTTCCAGGCTCAGGGTGCCTGGCTTTAATACTAGATGACTCATTATTACAACCTCTTGTTCTTATTGTTTTTATAGGTCGAGCATGGGCAGATCCAGGCCCTGCTCCTTGGCGCACTGCTTGGCGATCTCATAGCCGGCATCCGCATGACGCATCACGCCGGTGGCCGGGTCGTTCCACAGCACACGGCCCAGACGCGCCTCGGCCTCATCGGTACCATCGGCAACGATCACCACACCCGAGTGTTGGCTGAAGCCCATGCCGACGCCGCCGCCATGGTGCAGAGACACCCAGGTTGCGCCGCTTGCTGTGTTGAGCAGGGCATTCATCAGCGGCCAATCCGATACCGCATCGCTGCCGTCCAGCATAGATTCGGTCTCACGATTAGGGCTGGCCACAGAGCCTGAATCCAGGTGGTCACGACCGATCACGATTGGCGCCGACAGCTCTCCGTTTTTCACCATCTCGTTGAAGGCCTTAGCCAGACGCGCCCTGTCTTTCAGGCCGACCCAGCAGATACGTGCCGGCAGGCCCTGGAAGGCGATGCGCTCACGCGCCATGTCCAGCCAGTTGTGCAGGTGTGGGTTGTCTGGGATCAGCTCCTTCACCTTGGCATCTGTCTTGTAGATATCTTCCGGATCGCCAGAGAGCGCCGCCCAGCGGAAGGGACCTATGCCTTCGCAGAAGAGTGGACGCACATAGGCAGGTACGAAGCCTGGGAAGTCGAAGGCATTTTCTACGCCCTCTTCGAACGCCATCTGGCGAATGTTGTTACCATAGTCTGTGGTGGCCGCGCCTGCCGCCTGCAGGGCCAACATGGCTTTCACCTGTACCGCCATCGACTGCTTGGCTGCCTTGACCACGGCCGCCTCATCTTTTTTGCGCATCTCGGCGGCGTGTTCCAGGGTCCAACCCTGTGGCAGGTAGCCGTTTAGTGGGTCGTGGGCCGAGGTCTGGTCGGTCACTACATCCGGGGTGATGCCACGCTCTACCAGCTCGGCGAAGATGTCTGCGGCGTTGGCGAGCAGGCCGACAGACACTGGCTTGCCGCTCTTGTTGGCTTCGTCGATCATCGCCAGCGCTTCATCCAGGCTAGTGGCCTTCTTGTCCACATAACGGGTACGCAGACGGAAGTCGATGCGAGTCTCGTCCACCTCACAGGCCAGTACAGAGTAGCCCGCCATGGTGCCGGCCAGTGGCTGTGCGCCACCCATGCCACCCAGACCGCCTGTGAGGATCCACTTGCCGCTGGCGTCGCCGCCAAAGTGTTGCTTGGCCATGGCCACGAAGGTCTCGTAGGTGCCCTGAACGATGCCCTGAGAGCCGATGTAGATCCAAGAACCTGCAGTCATCTGGCCATACATGGCCAGGCCCTTCTTATCCAGCTCGTTGAAGTGTTCCCAGTTGGCCCAGTGTGGCACCAGGTTAGAGTTGGCGATGATGACGCGCGGCGCGTTGCTGTGGGTCTTGAACACGCCCACAGGCTTGCCCGACTGTACCAGCAGGGTCTCATCTTCTTCCAAGCGCTGCAGCACCTCTACTATCTTGTCATAGCATTGCCAGTCACGGGCCGCACGGCCGATACCGCCGTAGACCACCAGGTCTTCTGGACGCTCGGCGACATCTGGGTGCAGGTTGTTCATCAGCATGCGCATCGGCGCCTCGGTGAGCCAGCTCTTACAGCTCAGCGTAGTGCCATGTGGCGCTATGATGCGACGGCTAGGGTCGTGTCTCTTATCCATTCTTGCTTACCTCAATTGTGCTGTCTTGATGACATTATTTTTATCTTTATTCAGTAACTCATTACCTGTTGCAGCCTAGATGCTGCTAAGGGAAACAGGCCGTTCCCAAATGGGTTTATCGCCTCAACGATTAAAGGTCAGGTGTCCGCCGAGGCGGAAACGGCTGCCCGGATGCAGCAGGCGAGCGAAACTCACCACGCCCTGACGGGACCAGGTGCGACGCAGGATCTGCAAGCAAGGCTCGCTTTGGGTTATCTGCAATCGCTCGCGCTGAACATCGTCGGCCACGACGGCCTCTATGGTGTGGCGGGCCTCGGTGAGCGGCGCCACGAAGGAGAGATATTCGTGGGGCGTCTGCAGGCTAAAATCCTGGGCCAGATAGTCGGGCACCAGCTGGGGGTTAACGAAACGCTCCTCCAACTGCAACGGTGTCCCCTGCTCGCAGTGCACCAATACCGAATAGAACACCTCGCTGCCCTCCTCGAGTCCCAAAGCGATGGCGATCTGCGCCGTGGCCTGGGTCTGGGTCAGTGCCAGCTGCTTCACGCTGTAGCCATGGCCCCTGTCCTTGATCTCGTCGGCGATGTTGCGGATCGCCATCATGGAAGATTGCGACTTGAGCCCGGCGACGAAGGTGCCCAGCCCCTGGGAGCGCTCGAGCACGCCGGACTCGGTCAGCTCGGTCAGGGCGCGCCGCGCCGTCATGCGGCTACAGGTAAACAGCTCGGCCAGCTGGTTCTCCGACGGCACGCGGCTATGCTGCTGCCACTCGCCAGACTCCACCTTGGTCAAGATAAACTGTTTGATCTCTGCAAACTTGGGCGTCGCCATCTCTGCTCCTTGTGGGCGCCCCGGGTGATGATTACTTCCCAGGCATCGCCGCAAACTCGATTACACTTTTCAAATGCTGAAAATTACCGCTATAATCCTAGCTTGTATATACAAGTAAATACAAGCTAGCTCACACAAATTTATTGCCGCCACCGTTAAGGCGCGCCAGTCGAGGGAAACATCATGTCTTGGGATCAGGTTTGGATTGACGTCAATATCGCCACTATGGACCCTGAAATTTCAGCGCCTTACGGTGCGATCACCGATGCTGCCATCGCCGTCAAGGAGGGCAAGATCGCCTGGATGGGTCCCCGAAGCGAGCTACCCGAGTTCGATGTCTTGTCAACGCCGGTTTACAGAGGCAAGGGCGGCTGGCTCACCCCAGGCCTTATCGACGCCCACACCCACCTGGTATTCGCCGGTAATCGTGCCAACGAGTTTGAGCTGCGCCTGCAAGGTGCCAGCTATGAAGAGATCGCCCGCGCCGGCGGCGGCATCATCAGCACGGTCAAGGCCTGTCGCGAGGCCAGCGAGGCCGAGCTGTTCGAACTGGGACGCCAACGCCTCAACGCCCTCGCCAAAGAAGGGCTGACCACGGTCGAGATAAAATCCGGCTACGGCCTGGACACAGAGACAGAACTCAAGCTCCTCAGGGTCGCCCGCGAGCTGGGCAAGCATCATCATGTGGACGTGAAGACCACCTTCCTCGGCGCCCACGCCATTCCGCCCGAGTACAAGGACAAGAGCGACGCCTATGTGGACCTGGTGATCGATGAGATGCTGCCTGCTGTGATTAACGAAAACCTGGCCGATGCCGTGGATGTCTTCTGTGAAAATATCGCCTTCAGCCTGGAGCAGACAGAGCGGGTACTGAGCGCCGCCAAAGCGGCCGGTCTGGATATCAAGCTGCACGCCGAGCAACTGTCAAACCTGGGCGGGTCGGCCATGGCGGCCAAATTGGGCGCCAAGTCGGTGGATCATATCGAATACCTGGACGAGGTAGGCGTGAAGGCCCTGAGCGAGAGCGGCACCTGTGCCACCCTGCTCCCCGGCGCCTTCTACTTTCTGCGGGAAACCCAGATGCCGCCTATCGACCTGCTGCGCCAATATGAGGTACCTATGGTGCTGGCCAGCGACTATAACCCAGGCTCATCGCCGCTATGCTCCAGCCTGCTGATGCTCAACATGGGCTGCACCCTGTTCCGCCTCACCCCAGAGGAAGCCCTGGCGGGCATGACACGCAACGCGGCCAAGGCGCTGGGAGTCGAGGACTCAGTTGGCGTACTCAAACCAGGCATGCAGGCCGACTTCTGCCTGTGGGATATCACCACCCCAGCGGCACTGGCCTACAGCTATGGAGTGGATGTGTGTAAGGAAGTGGTGAAAAACGGAAAGTTGGTTCATCAATAAAGATGATGAGGTAATTTTCTTGTTTTGTGCCCCTAAGGGTTTTGGTATCTGGCAAGTGAATGAGATAACCTTGGCGTAATAGGTTATCTATCACCTGCGGTGGGCTCATGTGCAAGCACTCTTTTGGCACGGTGAGTGAAGCGCAGCTTCTAGCTCACGAACGAGAGGCATGGATGCCGAACTGGCTTTTAAACAGGGACGTTGTTCAAGCCCATCCCTCCATGAACCGTAATGGCATAAATACCGAAAATGACTTTCTTCTCAGCAAACCTAGAATCGGAAATTCTTCGCTGCAGGTATCGATATTTAATAAGTAATTGAAAGCCATGACGCCATGGCAACCTATCACCTGCGGTGGGCTCATGTGCAAGCACTCTTTTGGCACGCAGCACGCCCATCCCTGGGTGCTCTGCGGTGGCATCCATGCCACCGAAGGCCAAAAGCGTGCTTACACCCGGTCATCTGTCTCTTCGATTTGAACTACTATTGTCCGACTTAAGAAACGACTGCATCTAAGCATTGCCTCTTACCCAAATAGTCATGTGCTGAATCGGAGATATCACAACCTATCGCTTTCCGTTCCAAATTATTAGCCGCGATTAGCGTTGAACCTGAGCCAAAAAAGGGATCAACAACTAACTGACCTTCGCTAGAGCTTTGTTTTATAAGTGTTTCAATTAGTTCTACGGGCTTTTCGGTTGGATAACCACGATGTATCCGTTTACATTCTAATACATCAGGAATGCCTAGATCATTTAGCTTACGCTTTCCCTTTTCAAAGAAGAGAATAAATTCGTATTTCGCTCTATAGTGGTACCCCATGCCAATTGCAAGCTTATTCCAAACGATTGGTTTCCAAAACTTAAATCCCACTTTCTCAGCAATTGGTTTAACGTAGAACATCGTTTCTTGATCGCAAAATAAATAGAAATGAGAATTTTTCTTAAGAACTCTATATATTTCTATAAATAGCTGTTCAAATCGTTCATTCGGGAAAATATCAAACCATTGGTTATTAGAACCACTGCTAATTTTTAACCGTGTTGTAGTTCCAATCTTTCGGTGTTTTTCAAGAGATTCATATGGAGGATCGGTAATAATTAAATCGACGCTCGCATCTGCGAGCGTCGATAACCAATGAACAGCATCATTCTGGAATAACTGCATTTAAGCCTACTAAAAAGTACTACAAAGACGACCATTGGAGTGTACTGTTGACTCTTTGCCTTTGTCTAATCCTCGACAATCAATGCAGTAGCTTTGATGCCCATCAGGATTCCTGGCTGTAACACGGGCTGGAGTCTTACCAAATTGTCCAGGATAAGGATGAAATATGTGCTCAGAACCATTAGCTGCTGAACAATGCGGGCAGGATTTAAATTTCTGACCAGAATTTGAATCAGTTTTTGTTAACATTCCGCTATTCAATTTAGAACCACAACATGTACATCCCATATAAAATTCCTTTTTAACTTTCAACAATTGAAATTAATCAAGGTTGATGTGAATAACAGAATTAATGCACTCATCCTTGAATACAAACACCACAAGCCTGTTCGATATTTGATCAATTGTAAAGAGCTTAATCTAATCTTTTTATATTCAGATTACGTAACTTCGAAGAGGCGTTGAATAAAGTGTGTAGGTATGTCTAAGGGTATCGAAAACAGGGATGTTTTCGTTAAGCGGCCAGGGATGGCTTTACAGCGTCCCGAAGACGTACCTGCACATAAGCCCGCGGCAGGCGATTGGTAACGGTAGCCGCTCGGCTAACAAATTCATTAGTTAACTCGATGGAACTAAGAATACTACAGATCATCGGTAGCTATTGCCTATTGCTTTAAGTGATAAAAATGCAGCTAGAAATAGCTTCAAGAAGACCGACCCCGACAACACCCGCCAAGTTGTATTGGCGGACACTTCACCGTGCCGTAGGAGCAGAAGACGCAGCAGTCGCCGGGGAGGGGTTTAAGAATCTCGTGGCAGCCCTGGCATTCGTAGAAGAATTGACAGGCGTCCTGAGGCATGGTCTCCACACGCTTGTGAGCGCAGTGGGGACAGGTGATCTCGGATTCGAGTTGGATTGGGTTCGCCATAAAAACCTCACACAAGGTTCATCACCTCAAGTTACGCCCATCGGGCGCAAATAAACAGCGCCGGGCTCACATTGCAGTAAGCAAGAATCTCGACTATTACCTAGCCAAAAACCGCGCGAAACACCAATGGTAGAACAAGATAGTTTCTCAAGCCGTGTAAAGCATTGTGACTCCGCACTGAACCAAGTGTAACCCCCGATGTACTTGGCTTTACACATATTTCGCAAGCGGCACAGCCTCTGGTCATAGTGAAAGCCACTATACCTAAAAGATCTCCCCTCGCTTGATCAAGCCAGATCGATTAGGAGTCGCTATGAACAGCCACACATTCTCCCGCGCCTATCCCCTGTTAATTGCCAGCCTGCTCGCCACCGGACTCACCGTCAGCCCAAGCAGTCAGGCCGACTTGCTAGCCGACATCTGGGATAAGCTCAAGACCACGGCAACGGACGCCGCCGACGCCGCAGAGGATGCAGGCAAGACAGTTACCAACACGGTAGATATTCAGGGTAAGGTGCTGATCCTGCAGCAGGCACAGCAGAGCTTTAACGGCTACACCCAGCAGATGTTCGACATGATCGAAAATGCCGGCAGTGAAGGCCGCATGGTGATCCAGCAAGAATTTGAGGGACTGGCCGCCTTTGGTGGCGCCAGCTGCGCCGGGGGTAGCGAGTGCTACCGCTTTAAAAACGATCTTATCGCCTTCGTGAGCAATCTGGAATCCACGGGTAACCTTTTGTTTAACATGCAAGACAGCAGCCTGCTCGGCAACATCTACCACTTCGACCCCATGATCAGCCTGATCGATGCCATGCCGGGCTACTCCCTCTATCCCCTGTATCGCGCCTTCACGGTCGATGGCGGCGCCTTTCAATCGGGATTCTTCGATGTGTTCCACGAGATGACGACTCATCTGGAAACCCTGAGGCGGGGACTCAGCCCCAACAGCAACGCCAGCTTCGGCATCAACAACCTGGTGGGTGACAGCTGTCAGTTTATCAACAGCAACCCTGCCGAGTTTGAACAGGCCGCCTTCTTCGTCACTGCCGGGGCGGGCTCCATCAAGCTGTTTGGTCAGCTGCTCAAGGCGCTGGGCACCACCAAGATAGAGCCTGTCGCTCAGGTGCACGGCTATGTGGGCGGCACCATAAAGAATAACCCTTTGAAGAAGTTCGGTGAGCTACTCAACGGTATCTCTTCGGCGGCGCTGACGGCCGCCAATTATGGCCATAACAAGCTGAGATACTGCCAAACCCAGGCGATTCAGCAGGCGATCATCGCCAACCAGCAGGAGGTGCTCAGCAATCAGGTACGGCTGCTCGAACGTCTGGAGCGCATGGAAAACAGCCTACCGGCGGGTTGGGCCAGGAAGGGCGGCGAATAACGCTCGGCCTGAGGGCACAGACAAACAGAGACTAGGCCGCCTCGTTGCTGGCCAGTTCCTGGTTGTGATCTTGAATGAAGTCTTCCATAAACCAGGCGCAGAAGGTGTGGCGGCCATCGACCCCGGCCTTACCATAGATGGTGGAGGCCTGCTGGCGCACCGTCTTCTCCTTGGTCTGGCGCACCTCGGCGATCTCCTTGAAGCTGAGCCCCTTGAGGATCAAAAACGCCACCTGCTGCTCGCTCTTGGTGAAGCCCCAGGTATCGAACTGGCTAGCCACCGCCTGACTATACTCCTGGCGAGCGGCGCGCATCTGAGTCGATAGGTTATCTATCTGCTTGTCGGCCTGGGCGAGCCTGTGGGCCAGAGCCTTGACCTGCCGGGAGCGGCGCATTAGGTCGCGGCTCAGGTAGAGGGTGGCGATCACGGTCAGCAGCACCAAGACACTCTCCTGGGCGATATGCCAGGCGGGGATCTCCAGTTGCACGTCGGCGACAATATCCACCAGCTTAAACAACATGATAAGCACCAAGAGGGCGATGATAACCAGATCCTTTTTCATGGATATTCCTACTCCTATCACGGCCTGCCCACACTCAATTACGCGCCAGACAGCCAAAATCCACAGGCAAATCTACAGCCAAATTCCGATAATACAAAAAAGCGAAGCAACACAAAATCAATAAGTTAGCTTATGGTACATATGTACCATAGGCCGCTTTATGATACATCTCCCTCAAGACAGGGGCGACACAATCACTAGACTGACGGCACACTTTAATACCACAGAAATCGCTTATGTCCGTCGTTAAGTCTTGTATCAAGATATGTCTGTTGACCGCATTAAGTAGCAGTAGTTTCTTTGGCTATGCGGCCTCAACACATCAACTCCACCACCTGCTGAAGATCAGTAAGTCCAGGCTTCCCAATGCCAGCGCCGAGGCGCCCGTCGTCGCGGATGAACGCGCCCAGCAACTGAGCAGCTCAAGCTGGTTGATGGGGCTCCCCAGCATCAGCCTGAGCCATCTGGGTAGCCTGGACAATGGTAACAGCTACGAGCAGGAGGTGTCGCTCAATTTGCCATTAAAGTCCCCCGGCGCCTACGACAGCGACAGCCAGATCAAGCAGTTGTCCCAGGCCATAGGCAATCAGCAGCAGGCGCTGCAGAATCTCTACCTCTCCGGCCTTATCCGTCAGAGCATCTGGGACTATCGCCTCGCCAGCGTCAAGCTGGCCCAGCTGGAGCGCAAACGTACGCTGCTGGATAAGCTGCATCAACAGCAGAAGCGCCTCACCGACGTGGGCGAGCTGCCAGTGGCTAATCTGTTGCTGCTCGAGCGCGAGCAGGTGGATATCGACCTGCAGCAGATCCAGCTCAAACAGCAACAGGCCGAGGCGGTCTCGCTGTTTTACCGCCTCACGGGCCAGCAACTGCCACCTGAATCCATAGATGATGAGCCAAGCGCCGAGCAGCGGCAGGTGTCCGAGTTCGACAACCAACTGGCCCAACATCCCCTGTGGCAGCTGCAGCGACTACAGCAGCAACAGGCGCGTCTGCTGATCGAACGTCAGCAGGCGGGCACACAAGCTCCCTGGACCCTCTCACTCACCGCCAAGCGCACCGCCGACCAGCTCGACGACAATCAGCTGGGGTTGGGGATCACTGTCCCTCTAGGGGTGAGCTCCGCCCTGTCCCAGAGCGAGCTCGCCAGCTGGCAACAGACTAATCAGGAACAACTACTGCAAAGCGATCGCACCTATCTACAACTCAAGACCCAGGCGGAGAAGCTGGCCAAGCAGCAAGAGACGCTCGGCCAGCAGCAGCGACTGCTCAAGCAGGGGCTCTCCCTGAGCCGCACCATCACCGAAGAGCTGGCCAAGGTGAAAGACCAGAACCAGGTGAGCTATGAGATCTGGCTGCGCCGCTACATGGATGCACTGGACACCGAATCGCGTCTGGCGCTGAACCGGGTCAGCCAACAACAACTCCATTCTCAGCAACTACAAGCCTTAGGAATCTCATTATGACGGCCAAGTATGGCGCCAGCCTCATCAGTTTATCCGCATTTCTCTCCGCCAGCCTTATGCATCCCGCTCAGGCCGAGCCATTAAGCTTAGAGACCCTAGGCAAGCTTGCCTTAAGCTATGTGCAGCCGCAGAAGGTGGCCAGCTATGAGGGCAGTGCCCTGCCCGCCCAGGTCGCCCGCCTGCCCGGCAACGATTACTGGGTCAGCACGCCGGAAAATATCCAGCAGGTCACCTTCCTGGTGGGCCAAGGCCAGCCCGTCACCCAGGGACAGGCCATCGCCAGGCTGACCGGCCCAGAGGTCTTCCACTTCCTGGCCCAAGTCGAGGCGGCCAACAGCCTGTATCAACTGGCCAAGCAGCGCTACGATCGTAACCGCCCGCTGCTGAAGAACGGCAGCATAAGCGCCGATAAGTGGCGCGAGATCAGCCAGGACTATTTTGCCAGCCACCTCGAATATGAGCATATGCAGCATTTCATGGCCATGGTGCTCGCCAAGGATGAGGCCAGTGAGTCACTGACCATAGGCGCGCCCGTGGCCGGTATCGTCAAACTCAATCAGCTGGACACCCCCTACCACGCCGGCACACAGCTCTTCTCTCTGGTGCCCAGCGATGCCATTCGCGTCCGGGTCAATGTGCCCATGAGCCAGTCAGCCTCGCTGTCGGCAATCAACATCAATGCCTGTCACCTCACCATCGATGCCCAGTCGGCCATCGCCGACGGCGCCTTTATCAACGCCTGGTCGGAGCCGGTTCCTCAAGGCTGTAACTTGTTGCTGGGACAGCAGATAACTGTGATACCCGAGTATCAAAAGGCCGTCTACCTGCTGCCCAAGCACAGCGTCTTCAGCTGGGAGCAGGAGAGTCAGGTATTTACCCAACAGGCGAGCCAGCTCGAGGCGGTCACCATAGAGATTTTGGGGTCGACGCCGGAGCAGTACATAGTCGCCAGCGACCAGGATCTGAGCCAGATGCAGGTGTTGTCGCAGTCGGTGGCGGCGGTGAAAGGGATCATGCTCGGCCTAGGGGGCGAATAAGATGCTGACCTCGGTAATACGCTTCTCCCTCACCCAGCGCCTGTTTGTGCTGATCGTCGCCGCCATCTTGATGGCCGCCGGCGGCAAGGCCTGGCTGGCGATCCCCTTAGATGCCTTTCCCGATATCTCGCCCACCCAGGTGAAGATCATCCTCAAGGCGCCGGGCATGACACCCGAAGAGATAGAGGCGCAGATCACTGTGCCCATAGAGACAGAGCTGCTGGGGATCCCCAATCAGGCGATTCTGCGCTCGACCACCAAGTACGCCATCAGCGACATCACCCTGGATTTCGCCGAAGGCACAGACATCTACTGGGCGAGACAGCAGGTAAGCGAACGCCTGGCCGCCGTGTGGGACAGCTTCCCCGAAGGGGTCTCCGGCGGTGTCGCCCCCATGAGCACTCCCTTGAGCGAGATCTTCATGTTCTCCCTGGAAAACCCCAACCTGTCGCTGATGGAGCGCAGGCAGCTACTGGAGTGGGAGGTGCGTCCCTTGCTGCGCACAGTGCCCGGGGTGGCCGACGTTAACATTCTTGGTGGCTATGCCAAGAGCTTCAGCATCAACCCCAACCCGGCAGCCATGGCGGCGGCCGGCATAGGCTTTGCGGATCTGCAGCAAGCGATCAAGGACAACAACCACAACGAGGGCGCAGGTAAGCTCACGATAGGCACAGACACCATTATCGTGCGCGCCGAGGGCCGCATCGACGACATCGATGAGCTGGGACAACTCGTGGTGAAGGCCGACGATGCCAAGGTCTATCGCCTTAAGGATCTGGCCGAGATCCAGATAGGCCACCTGGCGCGCTACGGCGCCGTCACCAAGGATGGTGATGAGACCGCCGAGGCGTTGATCATCGCCCTGAAAGACACTAACACGGCGCAAGTTGTCGACGGCATTAAGCAGAAGCTAGTGCAGATCCAGACCAGCCTGCCGGAGGGCAGCGTGATCAACACCTTCTACGATCGCGCCAACCTGATCAACACCGCCATAGACACCATCTCCAGCGCCCTGTTCGAGGCGGTGCTCTTAGTGATCGTGCTGCTGGCACTGTTTCTGGGCAATGTGCGCGCCGCCTTGGTGGTGTCCCTGTCGCTGCCGCTGGCGGCCCTGATGACCTTCCTGCTGATGGATCTGTTCGACCTGTCGGCCAACCTGATGAGCCTGGGCGGCCTGGTGATCGCCATAGGCATGTTGGTGGACTCCTCTGTGGTGGTGGTCGAAAACATGGTGAATCAGATCGCCTCCAAGCAGCGACTGCCGCGCCTGCACCTTATCTTCCGCGCCACCAAGGATGTGGCCATCCCTGTGGTCTCGGGCACCATCATCGTCATCATAGTCTTCTCGCCCCTGCTGAGCCTCACCGGCCTGGAGGGCAAGCTGTTTACCCCGGTAGCGGTCACCATAGTGTTTGCCATGCTCTCCTCCCTGGTGCTGGCGCTCACCGTCATCCCTGTGATCGCCTCCTATCTGGTGAACGAGAAGGCGGCCCAGGAGCCCAGGGCGATAGAGAAGCTCAAGGCCGCCTACCTTGGCAGCCTGAAGCGCACCTTCGAGGCGAAGAAAGGCTTTATGCTGACCGCCTTCAGCCTGCTGATCGTCAGCCTGGGGCTGTTTAGCCTGGTGGGCAAGACCTTCATGCCCACCCTGGATGAGGGCGATATCATTCTGCAGCTGGAGAAGTCGCCCTCTATCTCGCTGGAGGCCTCCATCGCCATCGACAAACAGATACAGCAGACCCTGCTGAGCAAGGTGCCGGAGATCAAACAGATGGTCGCCCGCACCGGCGCCGACGAGATAGGCCTGGATCCCATGGGGCTGAACGAGACGGACGTGTTTCTCGAGCTGGCCCCGCGCAGCGAGTGGCGCTTCGATACCAAGGCCGAACTGATCGAGGCGATTCGCGGCGAGCTGCTGCAATACGCCGGGGTTAACTTTAACTTCACCCAGCCGATCCAGATGCGGGTCTCCGAGATGCTGACCGGCAGCATAGGCGATGTGGCCATCAAGGTGTTCGGCACAGATATCGTCACCCTGGGTACACTAACCGGCGAGATCCAGCAACTGGTGAGCGCCACAACTGGCAGCGTAGATGTGAAGATGTCGCTTATCGAGGGCAGCCCCTTCATCAACCTAACCCTGGATAACGAGCTGGCGAGAGGCTTCGGCATGAGCACCATGGAGTTTGCCCGCTACCTTAAGAGCCAACTCGAAGGGGTGGCGGTTACCGAGGTGCTGCAGGGCAAGAAGCGCACCCCAGTGCTGATCGCCAGCGGCGAGGGTAAGCTTGGTAGCATCAATGAGCTTAAGCAACAGCTGCTGGTAATGCCGGATCACTCCCTCAGGCGCCTGACCGATGTGGCCAAGCTCAGCTATAAGGAGGGCCCGATACTGATCGAGCGGGAACAGGGCGATCGCTTCTCTGTGATCACCACCAACGTCGAGGGACGGGATATCGTTGGCTTCGTCGAGGAGCTTAACGCCAAGATAGGCGAGCAGATCAAGCTGCCGGCGGGCTACAGCGTCAGCTTCGGCGGCGAGTTTGAGAATCAGCAGCGCGCCACCAACAACCTGCTGCTGGTGATCCCCATCGCCATGGCGCTGATCACCCTGATCCTCTTCACCACCTTCGGCTCCCTCTCCAAGGCGGGGCTGATCCTGGCCAACGTGCCCTTCGCCATGATGGGCGGCATCGTCAGCCTCTACCTGTCGGGGGAATACCTGTCGGTCCCCGCGTCGGTGGGCTTCATCGCCCTCCTGGGGGTGGCCGTGCTCAACGGTGTGGTGATGGTCAGCTATTATGAGCAGACTCGCCACCTGTTTAGCGACCTGCTAACCCGGGTGGAACAGGGCGCCATGCGCCGCCTGCGCCCTATCCTGATGACGGCCACCACCGCCATGTTCGGCCTTATGCCCCTGGTGTTCGCCACCGGCCCTGGTGCCGAGATCCAGAAACCCCTGGCCATAGTGGTGATAGGCGGCCTGCTGACCTCCACCATCACCACCCTCTACCTGTTGCCTATCCTCTATTACTGGCTGGAGAAACGCCGATGAGCAGTGAACAACTACTGGTGCTGATCGCCCAGAACGATATTAAAGACGACATAGTCGATACCCTGATCGAGCTGGATTTTCTCTCCGGCTTCAGCCTGGGCAATATCTGTGGCTTCAGCCGCGAGCACAGCCACTTCAACATCAAGGAGCAGGTGGAGGGCTATCGGGAGTTCTGTAAGTTCGAGATCATGCACCCCAGCAGCCAGCAGCAGGCCCTGCTCGCCGAACTCGCTCGGGTGTGCCAACACAACCCCTGTCGCTACTGGATCATGCCGATCCAGCAGACAGGTACCCTCTGTTAGCTTTGGATAACGCCTTCGGCCTGTACTCTTTCGCCTATGACTTAAGAGCCAAGGGCCTAAGGCTTGCCATTGCCCTGTTTGAGCAGCAGCTCGGCCTTGGCACCGAGAAACACATAGATCCCCAGTCCCACCAGCAGGCCGACTACGGCGAACATCATGCCGATGGCGGGCTGCACATACTTCATCTCTCCCAGAGAGGCCTTAAACATGGTCAGCAGGGCCTCGATGGAGATGGCGATCAAGATAGTGGAGATAAATCGGGTGATGGTGCGCCGGGTTGAGCTGTGACGAAAGATATCCTTGTGCATCAACACCTCCTCTTCGAGGATCGTCTTACCCAGATCGAACACCGCCAGGGCCAGGGTGATGAAGATGATGATGCTAAAGGGCTTGATGGAGCCGCTAGGTACAACTCCCTCGGCGAGCAAGGCGGCGATGTCCACGGTCGCCATGCTGATCAGCACCAGCACCATGATAAACAGCCCGACCACCAGCGCGGTATAGACCCCCTTGAACAGGGGCGTCGCCCGCCGTCTGGCCCGATCGCCCATCATAAACTCGATCAATTGAGTGAGATTGATATCCACCACGATAAAGCCCCGCCCCGAGTCGTCTTCGATACGATAGGAGGCCGACAGGCAGAGCTGGCCACTGGCGTTAGAGAGATAGGGAGTGGTGATCTTGAGCAACTGCGTCTCCTGCGCCTTGGAGAAGTAAGGCCTGTGGCTTCTACTCAGGTTGCGCCCCACGGGGATCGCCTGCACCACACGATTGACTATGGCCACGTTGTCGCTGATCTGCACCCCATCGCCGTCGAGCACATAGAGCAGCTCGATAAAGGGATAGCTGTTGGCGATCTCGGCCATGGCCCGCACCCGAAAACCTGGATCGGACAACATCAGGGGATCGCTTATCCCCACCAGAATCGACTCCAGCAGCTCCTTCACCAGCTGCTCATGCTCATGGTACCGCTCGATCACGCTCAAGTAACTCATTGCCGCCATAGACTGCTCCCCTTAGATAACGACTCTAAGCTTTGCAACTATGGCGCCAATCCCTCTCGCGGGCACAGAAACCAGGCTAAGACTGAAAAAAACGCCGCGCCACGGGGCGAAAACCCAGGTGGGAGGAGGCTGATAAGGAGATGAATCGCCGGAGCCTGGGCGTGCAATTCGCTATGACTGCGCCGAAACGCATAGGCATCTGCACCAAAAGAGGGCAGATGCCAGCCTATTTCAACACAGGTAAACGGCGGAGATAACCCTATGTAGAATCAATTAGTGCCGCTGCGCCTCTAGCGCCGCCAGGCTCTCGCTGTACTTGCGAGTCCAGAAGGGATGGTCTGTCTTGGCTAGCGCTTGCTTCTGCTGGGCTATGGCTAAGTCGAACATCTTCAGCTCGCCATAGGCCCTTGCCAGGGCATCATGGGCGGTGTGGGAGTCAGGATTGGCCTCCACAGCCGCCTGATAAACAGCCAGCCCCTTGTCTTTATCCTTGGCAAACTCGGCGTCCGCCAGGGCGATCAGCGAATCGGTGGAGGGCACGGGGAAGCCATACTTCTGCTGCGACAGGTAACTATAGTGGTCGAGAATCGCCTTGACGCCGCCCTTGGCGATCTCAGAGTCTGGCGAGAGCACCCTGTGGTAGTCGTCGAACAGCCACTCTATGCCGTAGGCGGTCGCCAGGATCGGCTGGGTCATATAGTAGGTGCCGTCGAAACGCTTCACCTTATAGTGCAGCGCCGGATGATTGGTCGTCTCGAGCAGCTCCTCCAAAGCGGCGAAATCCGCCAGCTGACGCTGCTCGAAATCGCTGTCGCTGGTGGTCAACATCAGGTAGCGCGGCTTGCCCTTGAAGCGCTCCAGTTTGTCTGCGGCCGACTTGATCACATAGGCAAAGTCGTCACTTAATACCGGGCTCGCCGCCAGGTAGGCGTTGAACAACTCGGGGCGATTGAGCAAGGTGTAGAGCACCAGGCCGGCGTTGCCGGTAAAGCCGTTCATGATGCGAAAGCCATTGGTGCGATACTTAGCATCGATGGCGGGCAGCAGCGACTGCTCCATGAAGTCCAACAGGGCGACGCTGCCTTCCTGCTCTATCGCCTGACTCTTCAACTTGCCCAGCGCCTGGTCACCGTCGGGTGCTGTGACGATTATGGTCTCCAGCCAGGGCCAGTCGCCGTTGTGGCTCATCCAGTCATGCATCCCCTCGAGATAACCGCGGCTGCGGGGATGAAAGTCGAACAACAGCACATAGCGCTTATCTAGGTTCTCGCCATAACTGGCGGGCAGAGTGACCTTGAAGGCCATGGGCTTGTCGACACCCGGCGCCTTAACCATCAGCGTTTCAAGGTTGGTCGGCGCCGCCTGAACCAGGTTCAAGCCACTGCCGAGCAGTAAGATAACACCAGCAATCCATTTATTTATCACGTGTATTCCTTGTTATTGTTAAGTGTTAGGGCGACCTGAGCCGTTACCAAGTGGACATGAGAAAATCGCGAATACGCTCTCTGTCTTCCTGAGTATTACAGGAGATCATCTCGCCACAGGTACGACCCCGCAGCGAGGTGCCCGTACTGCTGATGCCATCGGGCACACGAGCACGCAAAGTGGCGATGTGGTAGGAAAAGACCTCTTCCAGACTAGGGGCACGTACCTCGATCACCTCCATCTCATCTGTCGGAGCGGCCTGACTCTTGGGCGTCACCGGCGCCACCTTAGCCTGGCGCTTGACCTCGAGGGCCACCTCACTAACTTCGGCCAGCAGATTAAGTGTCGGCTCATGACCCGCCTCATAGGCCTTGGTCAGGTAGTCCTTGGCTTTCACCTTGTCCTTCTCCACCAGCTCGCCTTCTACGTAGAGCATTCCCAAGAGGTGAGCCGCCTCGTTAAGATCGGCGCGGTTGGCGTCTCGCAGGTAGCGCATCGCCTTGTCGATATCCTGATTCTCACCATCCTGTAGATAGAGGATGGCCGCCTTGTACTGAGCAAAAGGGTTGCCTAACTTGGCGGCGCGGCGATACCACTTAGTGGATAAGCGCATATCGCTCTCTGTGCCATAGCCCAGACGGTACATCTCGGCCAGGGTGTACATAGCATCGGAATGGCCATAACGAGCCAGCGTCTTGTATTCCTTGAAATGATCGACGCATTCGCCACGCTCACAGCTCTCCAGCTGAATCGGCAGCGGCTTTACTTTGATCTTGGCCGCAAGTGGCAGGCAGTAGCTACCAGCAATCAAGACTAAGCAGCTAATAAATTTGAGGTATTTAACAGTCATTCGCCCTTCCTTGTTTCCCTTTCCATGTTTTACGACCCAAGCGAATGAGTATGATATTTAAGCAAAAGCAAGTCAAACCTCCACCCGAAAACGCCAGACCTGTTTCCCCTTGTGATCCGCTGCGCCTTCGCTCGTCTTTGGGCGATAATTCACTAGCCAAAGGGGCGTTTTCAGCTTAGGATCTGGCCTGTCATTTAAGCGAATCATTTCTATTAATGCATAGTGGAGTAAGCCAACGTTATGGGTATTCGAGCCATAGTTGTAGATACAGCAGGTACAACAACCGATCTGAACTTTATTCAGGACACCCTTTTTCCCTATTCGTCTAAGGCACTCGCTGATTTTTTAGAAGATAATCAAACTAATGTATTGGTCGACAACTGCATCAGCGACGTGAAAGATATCGCGCTGGAACCGGACGCCTCACTGGAGCGCGTAGTAGAGATACTGCAACAGTGGATTGCCGAAGATCGCAAGGCCACTCCGCTTAAGACGCTGCAAGGCCTGATCTGGAAACAGGGCTACGCCAAGGGCGAGTTTAAGGGTCACATCTACCCTGACTTCATCGACAGCGTGAAAGAGATTAAGGCGCAGAACGTGCGTCTCTATAGCTTCTCTTCTGGCTCTGTGGATGCCCAGAAGCTGCTGTTCAGCCACAGCGACGGCGGCGACCTGACCGAATACTTCGATGGCCATTTCGACACCCGCACCGGCAACAAGCTGTTTAAACAGGCCTACCTTAACATCATCAACACCATCAGCCTGGCGCCTAAGCAGGTGCTGTTTGTCTCGGATGTGCTCGAGGAGCTCAAAGCTGCCGAGCAGGCGGGCATGCGTGTGGTGCAGATGGTGCGCGAGACTACCCAGCGTACTGGCGACTACCCACAGATCACCAACTTTAAAGAGTTGAGCTTCTAATCTGTCGATTTGAAAAATAAAGGCACCCCGGGGTGCCTTTTTTGTTACTCGCTCGCCAAACAAATCGAAGAACGAGAGAAAGCCTCATCCTGACTCATTAGCCACTCGAACGCCCTCAGGGATTGGTATTGTGGCGAGATACTGATATCTTAACCCAAAACTAAACGCTTGTTTGAAAATTGAAGGTTAAGATATGGAGCAGTTCGCTAGCCAGTTTCCCTTTCACACCCGCATCCCAGTCGCCTGGGGCGAGATGGATGCCCTGAAGCACGTCAACAATGCGGTCTATTTCCGTTACTTCGAGACGGCGCGGATAGACTTCTTTAACCAGCTGTTTCCGCTGGATAAGCTCTACCAATACGGCATGGGCCCAGTGATCAGCGACAACCATGCACGCTACAAGCGCCCGGTCACCTTCCCCGACACCCTATTGATCGGCGTCAGCATCAGCGACATCCACAAGGACCGCTTCACCATGCATTATCAGGTGTTCAGCGAGCAGCAACAGGCGATCACCACTAAGGGCTCCTCGGTCGCCGTCATGTTCGACTTCAACAAGCAAGCCAAGGCAAATCTGCCCGAGGAGTTACTGGCCGTGCTCAAGGATCACTGCATCGACTAACCTCGATTGTGCTTGGCTCACATCTCCTCGTTAAACAGCAACACTATGCCGCCGCCACTCAGGCCGCTGTTGATGTTGAGTGTGATGCCTATCCCTATGTTGCGCAGCCAGGCTGACAGCGAGGGGGTCTGCACCACCCAGCCGGCACCGAACTCGTAGTAGTGACGCGTGCCCATGGGGTCTATCACATCGCCGCTGAGATCGATCCGCTTGGCCAGCAGGCGCATCTCGTTCTGACGGTCGAAGAAGTCGGGCAGCCCGTAATGAAACACCAGGGCGTTGCTCAGACGCCCGACCTGAGGCGTCACCGCCTGCATGCCATCGTCGGTCAGCAAGCTGCGTCCTATGCCGTATCTGAGGGTGCTGATAAATTCCCACTTGTTCCCCATGAGGTCACAGGTATAGGTCAGCTCGGCATTGGGGTCGAACATGATGGCGCCATAGCTGGTGTTCACCAGCTTGTCGTCGAGAATGCCACTGACGCTGCGCAGCACGGGGTCGTTATAGATTAGGCGGTTTTCCAGCCAGATAAACTGCGCCCCCAGGCCAAAGACCGCCCGCCACTGTTCATTGATCTGATACTTCCAGCGATACTCGCCCGCCAGCAGATAGCTGGTATCCTTGATCGGACTGCTGATGGTCTCATCCTCCAGCCCCTGTATGCTGTCGCTGGCATGCACGTAGGAGAGGCGCACCTGGATGCTTTGGGACCACTCGGGCGAGAGCGGCACTGTGTCGCTCTCCCAAGGCAAGGTGTAGGAGGTCAGCTGACTGCGCCGCTTGAGCGACTCTTCGTCACCGGCGTTGATGTCGCCTATCTCACTCAAGTCCACTATGGTGTTGGGATTGAAATCGACTATACCTAAGGTGATCAGGTTGGCGTCGGTCAGCACCATGGCGCTGGTGATATCCCCCTTCACCTTGGCCTCGACCGCCCCACGAATGTCGATCTCCTGGGCCAAGACAGTGGTGCCGCTCCCTAACAGGAGCGTGAGTCCCAATGCCGCAAGTCCCAGGGCAGTAATGTGCTTTAAACGACTGAAAGATATGCCTATCAAGCCGCAATCCCTAAGCTAAATGTTGACCGAATCATCTTGTGACTTATCTCCTCATCCTGTGCTAACGTTAAGAGTCATCCAACCAAACGAGAAGCAGACTATGACCCAGGAGACGATATTACACCAGGCCGACCAGCAGCGATTTGTGTTGTCGATTGAAGGCCATGATGCGGTATTAGAATATCAGCGGCAAGGTGATAAGGTGGATTTTGTACGAACCTTCGTGCCGGATCCCCTCAGGGGTCAGGGCGTGGCCGGACGCCTGGTGCGCCATGGATTGGAGTGGGCTAAGTCCCAGCAACTCGCCATCAGCGCCAGTTGCTGGTACGTGCAGAAGTTTTTGTAACCCGTTTATTCGCCGGTCAGGGTTAGCAGGGCCTGCTTCACCTCTTCCCCTATGGGTCGGCTCTTGTCGATACTGTAATCGTAATGCACTAAGGTGGTCTTGGCCTCGGCGGTCATCTTGCCGCCCTGCCAGCTCTGCTGCGCCACCTCGAAACTGGCGTTGCCCACGCGGCTGATCCAGGTCTTGATCTCCACCGGCTGACCATACTGGGTCGGCGAGGTATAGGCGATGGTGAAGCCCGCCACAATCAGGTTCCACTCGGCCAGATTGAGTGAAGGATTGAAGATGGCGAAGATAGGCTCGCGCGCCGCCTCGAACCAGACAGGCATGACGGTGTTATTGATATGGCCCAGGCCATCGGTTTCGTTGAATCTGGGTTGAATGGTTAAACTGAAAGAGCGTAACGGCACAGGGAGCTCCTAAGACTAAGTCGTTATTTTTGTGCCAAAGACGTTAACCGAGATACCAGGGGGATGCAAGATGGACTTTTGGACTACCGACCTCATAGATACTGGCCCCATAGAATAAGGGCGCCTCTAATGAGGCGCCCTTAACATTTAAGCTATTTCGCTATTTCACATACATAGCATTAATTTCTGTGGCGTACTTATGGTAGATCATCTTACGCCTTAGCTTCATAGTCGGCGTCAGTAAGCCAGCCTCCATGGAAAATGCCTCAGGCAGCAGGGTAAACTTCTTGATCTTCTCGAAGCCTGCCAGCTCCTGCTGCAGATGCTTGAGGCGCTGCTCGAAGTGCTCGATCACATGGCTGTGGCGCAGTAGCTCCATGGGCGACTCGTAATGCAGCCCCTTCTCCTGGGCCCAGGCTTCTAGCGACTCGAACGCCGGCACGATCAGCGCGGTCACATAGTTTTTCGCATCGGCAATCACCGCCACCTGCTCGATGAAAGGGCAACAACCCACCTTACCCTCGACCCGCTGCGGCGCTATGTATTTGCCGTTGGAGGTCTTCATCAACTCTTTAATTCTGTCTGTGATAAACAGGTTGCCCTGCTCGTCTATCTGACCTGCGTCGCCCGTCTTCAACCAGCCATCTTCGAAGCTGTCGGCGGTCTCTTGAGGGCGGTTGTAGTAGCCGCGCATCACGGTATCGCCGCGCACCAGGATCTCGTTGTCTTTACCCAGCTTGATCTCGACTTCAGGCAGCGTCTTACCGTTAGAGCCGGCGACGCGGTTGTCCAAGGTGTTACAGGTCACGGTCGCCGTGGTCTCCGTCATGCCATAGCCGCAAAGCACGGGAATATCTATGCCATGGAAGAAGCTGGCCACGTTCTGATCCAGCGCCGCGCCGCCGCAAGGCATAAACTTAAGCCTGCCACCCAGCACCTGCTGCAGCTTGCTGTACACCAGCTTATGGGCCAGTTTCCACTGGGTCTTGAGCCACCAGGAAGCCTTAGCGCGCCCCTGGCTGACCTCGAACTGACGCTCACCCACCGACATGGCCCAGGCGAACAGCTTCTTGCGGGTGTCGGGCGCCTTATTCACCTTGTCCTGCACCGCGCTGTAAACCTTCTCCAGGAAGCGCGGCACCACGCATAGGGTATGGGGACGAATATCGACGATCGCCTCTTTCACCGTCATGGGATCTTTGAGGTAGACGTTATGGCCGCCGCGGCACAACACGTAAAAGCTCCAGCCCCGCTCGAACACATGGCTCAGCGGCAAGAAGGCCAGCGACACATCGCCAGGCGTGAAGGGTAATATGGTATCGTGCTGACGGATCACAGAGGCGATATTGCGGTAATCCAGCATCACCCCTTTAGGGTCACCCGTGGTGCCCGAGGTGTAGATCAGGGTCAGCAGATCGTCCAGGGCCAAGTTAGCCAGACGGTGAGCCAGTTCGGCGTCAACCTCGGGCGAATGGGTTTGCGTCAGCAGGCTATCGAAATGAACAGCCGTTTCCTCTTGCGCCAGCGCCACCTCGGCATCGAAGACCACTATCTGGGTCAGGCTGGGGCAGATTGCAAGCAGTTCACGGGCCATGCGGTACTGCTCGGCGTCACCGACAAAGATCAGCTTGGCCTGGGCGTCGTCTATGATGTAGCGCGCCTGCTCCAGGGTACTTGTGGGATAGATGGGTACCACCACAGCCTTGGCCTTGAGGGCACCGACGTCGGCACAGGTCCACTGGGGGCAGTTTTGCGACAGGATCGCCACCTTGTCTTGAGCCGCAAAACCAGAAGCGATCAGCGCCTTAGCGATCTGGTCACCAATCTCGTCGAATCGTCGCCAACTGATCTGTTGCCAAGGCGCCGATAAGCCATAGCCTTCCAATGCGATGGCATCGCCACGTTGCTGGCTCTGGGCCTGCATCAGGCTGATGGGATGATACTGTTGGAGCGACATAATTTTCTGACCCTTTTAGCGTACACTTGTACCTGTTTTGGCGCATTTTACTGCAATGGCGGCCAAAAAATAAGAGTTTTTGCTCCAATAATGTTAATTGGAGCACAAAAGCCAGGCGCTAGCAGGATCAGGCCAGGGCGTCACGCCACAACTTTCGCTTGCCCCACCAAAGCGTTAGCAGAGAAAAGGCCACCAGGCCGATATCCAGGGTCACATAGGTGGTGAGATCTCTGCCCTCGCGCAGTGCCACCAGCGCGGTGGACAACCAGATGGCATGGCAGATCACCACTAACATACTCAGTGAGATATGCATGGCGCTGCGGGCGGCGCAGCCCAAGCCCAGCAAGAAGGCACAGACACAGAAGGTGCTGAGTACCAGATGGCTCCAGATGAGCAGGGTAAAGTCGGGCTTGAGTATCAGGGTGCAGGTCGCCAGCAGCGCCATGGTGCCGGTGAAATACCCCAGCAGACGATACTGGGCGCTGGCGAAGGCCTCTATCAGTCCCTGTTTACCGTCGAAGCCCGGCAAGATATAGAGGGTCTCAGTCGCCCGCCATCTCTGCACACGGCTCCAGTGTACTAAGGTACAGGCGACGGCACTGAACTGACCCATGATGAAGAGCACGGGCAGCTCGATGCCGACAAAATAATTCACCAGCCCCAGCAGCAGCGCCAGCGCAGGCAGTAACACCAGCATCATGGAGAGCATGGGGCCGACGAAGAAGTTTACCGGATGCAGCCACCTGTCCAGACGGTTCATCAGGCTGTTTGAACCCAGATTAGGCAACCAGAACCAGCCCATCTCCAGGCCATTGAGGTAGACAGATCTGGCCTCCAGATGCCAAACCTCGGCCTTGAGGTCAGTGCGGATGAGATAGATGAGCCCCACGATGGCCAGCGGCACAAGGTAGAAGCTGAGGCTAGGCAGAAATGCCGTCATCTCAGGTGTAAAGGGTAGCAGCAGAAACAGGGCGAAAGAAAAGTAGAACCCCTTGATGTGTCGGCGACAGAAATAGATGAAGGCGACCCCAGCCAGGCTCGCCAGCAGCACCTGCTGGACCGCCGCCTCGAGGGGCAATAGTATCGCCGCACTCAGCGAGATCAGGGTAGCGATAATGCCCACGATGAGCGCCTGCCATTGAATGCTCTCGGCGTAGCCGGGCACCAGGCTGGCCCACTCGGTGGCCGACAGGCGGTTGAGTTGCCAGGCGATCGCCGCACAGGTAGAAACCTGCATCATCCCCAGCATGATAGGCATGGCGTCGTATTTGCCCGAGAACGCCAACACCAGCATCATCACCAGCGCCAGCAGTCCGGTGCCGAGAAAACTGGCACTGCCCACATCGAACAGCCAGAAGCGCAGCATGCCGCGCAGCGCTTTAGGCATCATCTGTGCAGCTCCATGAAGAGTTGTTCCAGGTTCATTGGCGTCACCGAGGTGAAGCTTGGTGCCATGGCGGCCTCATAGTGATCCACCAGCAGCTTATCCTGCTGACGGTTGAGCACAACAAGCCCCTCGGGCAGAGACTCGCCCGGCTTGAGACTCACCAGCTGCACGCTCTCCCTGAGGGCATCAATCTCCTTGAAGAGCACCAGCTTGCCCTTGCGCATCAAGGCCACATGGCTGGCGACCCGCTCGAGATCTGAGGTGATGTGTGAAGAGAAGAGCACCGCCGAGCCGGCATCCAGTGCCAGGTCGAACAGATCTGACATAAACTCGCGCCGGGCGATAGGATCCAGGCTGGCAACCGGCTCATCGAGGATCAACAGCTTAGGGCGATAGGCCATGGCCATGATCAGCGCCAACGACTGGCGCTGCCCCACAGACAAGCGCTGTACCTGCTGCGCCCCATCGAGCTGGAAGCGGCTCAACCACTCCTGCTCAAGCGACCCGTCCCAGTTAGGATAGAAGCTGCGATGCAGGGCCAGGGCGCGCTCGACGGTGAAGCCCTCATAGCCGAAGGGTTGCTGAGGCACATAGCCGATCAGCTCCTTCTGCGCCGAGCTGATGTTGTCGCTGGTGCCGCCCAGTATCTCTATCTGCCCCTCGGTGACATCGAGGATCCCCAGGGCGCAGCGCATCAGGGTCGACTTGCCCGCGCCATTTTGCCCCAGCAGGCCCACCACCATGCCGGGATAGAGGGTCATCGACAGCTCGTCTATGGCTAACTGGCCGTCAAAGGCCTTAGTGATCCCATGAAAGGCCAATATGGCTTGATTGCTCTCTTGCATCTGCATCTGTTCCTTTATTGCGCCTGTTGCCATGCCTTGGCGATGATGGCATTGAGTTCCTCCAGGCTTACCCCTAACTGCTTAGCCTGGTTGATGAGTGAATTGACTTGTGGCGCCATCAGGTCGGCACTCGAGGTGCCCTGGCTGTCGCCACGCTGTGCCACTCGGGTGGGTTGACCGCGGCGACGCTCGAGCCAGCCCTGTTCCACCAACTGCTGAATGGCGCGGGAGACCGTCATGGGGTTGACCGCCAGGTGCTCGGCGATCTGCCGCACCGACGGTAGCACCTCCTGTGGTTGCAGCTGACCGCCGACGATCAGACGCACTATCTGATCGCTAAGCTGGCGGTAGATGGGGTCGCCATTACTGGGGTTGACATTGAGTAAATCTAGCATTAGCCTTTATTCACTGTATTAATACATTGATACACTGATACAGTACTAAATTAACATAGATACGGTAAATTTCAACTAAGGAATCGGTATCATGCTTCAAGGAAAGGTTAAATTGATGGCCAATAGATTCACCCGGCAGCAGCGGCTGGCCGCGCTACTCCTGCCCGCCTGCTTGGCGCTACTGCTGTTATCTCAGCCCACCTGGGCAGACACTCAACCAGCAGATCAGCAAGACAGCAAATCTGAGTCTTGCTATGTAGACGACCTGTCTGATCGTCTGCGCTGCGGCGCCATCACGGTACCGGAAAACTACGCTAAGCCCCAGGGCAAACAGATACAGATCCACTATCTGGTTCTGCCCGCCATCAAGCCCAGTTTCGAGAAAGAAGCGCTATTAGCCATCGCCGGCGGCCCAGGCCAATCGGCCATAGATAACGCCGCCAGCTTCGACAAGATCTTTACCAAGGTACGCCAACAGCGGGACATACTGCTGATCGACCAGCGCGGCACAGGCCTCTCTAACCAACTCGTCTGTGAAGGCGCCGGCTTCGAAGGCGGCCTGGCCTTCAACGACGATGAGCTGGATATCGCCGCCGAGACCAAGGCCTGCCTCGCCAAGATAGATGCCGACGTCAGCCAGTATGGCAGCGAAACCGCCCTCAAAGATTTTGAGGCGGTCAGGCAAGCCCTGGGGTACCAGAAGCTGCACCTGTATGGCATCTCCTACGGTACCCGCATGGCCCAGCTCTATATGCGTCACTACCCGGAGGCCCTGGCTACCGTGACCCTGGACGGCGTGGTGCCCATGCAGCAGAGTGTGCTCAATATCGGCGATGCCATCACCCGCGCCATCGACCTGCTGCTTAAAGAATGCCAGGGCAACGCCCTATGTCATCAAGAGTTCCCTAATCTCAAAGCTGAACTCGAACAGGTCGAGGCGCAGCTCAGCCAAGGGCCGCAGATCAGTCAGACCCGCGATCCCCTCACCAATGCGCCGACCCAGCTCACCATGACCCGCGCCAAGTTTATGGGTGCCATCCGTATGGCGCTGTATATGCCCAATGTCAGGGCGCTGCTGCCCCACGCCATCCATCAGGCGGCTGAGGGGAATTTTCAGTCCATCATGGGGCTGTACGCCCTCACGATGAACAGCACTGGTATAGCCGCCGGCATGCACTCTGCCGTGGTCTGCGGCGAAGACTGGCACCGCTTCAGCGAGGCCGAGCGTCAGCAGATAGGTCAGAATTACTTCGGCCGTGAGATGCTTGAGGCCTTCGATCTGAGCTGCCCTATCTGGCATATTCCGGCGGTAGATGAAGATTTCTCCGCCCCCATAGCCAGCGCCCTGCCGACACTCGTGCTATCGGGACAGATAGACCCGGCCACGCCACCTAGCTGGGGCGAGCTGGCCATGGCCAAGCTGACCAATGCCAAGCATTTCGTCGCCCCCTATGCGACCCATGGGGTGGCCTATCAGTCTTGCGCCAACACACTGATCGCGGAGCTTATCAGCAGCGGCAGCGTCGACGGCCTGTCTCAGGAGTGCCTGAGCAAAGATATCAGTCGTAACTTCTACCTCAACGCCAACACGGTTGAGGCCATCCCACAGGACACACTCAGCCATTCCACTCTCGGTGGCGACCAGCAGCAAGGAGCACGCCATGATTAAGGTATCGAATTTATCTAAACGGATCGGCGAGGTGCAGGCGCTGAACGACCTCAGTTTCGAGGCGCTGGACGGCCAGATCACCGGCCTGCTGGGCCCTAACGGCGCAGGCAAGACCACCTGTCTGCGCACCGTCTTCGGCCTGCTCAAGCCAGACCAGGGCATCGCAGAGATCGACGGCATAGATGTCACCAAACAGCCGGTGGCCGCCAAGCAGCAGCTGGGCCTGTTCCCAGACCCTTTCGGCCTGTATGAGCGCCTGACGCCGAGAGAATATATACGCTACTTCGCCGAGCTTAACGGTCTCTCCCGCGAGCAGGCCAAGGTCGCCTCGGCCAAGGTGCTGAGCAAGCTGCACATGGACGATATTGCCGATCGCCGCTGCAAGGGATTCTCCCAAGGGCAGAGAATGAAGACGGCGCTGGCCCAGGCGATAGTGCATGAGCCCACCAATATCATACTCGACGAGCCCACCCGCGGCCTGGACGTGATGAGCACCCGGGTGCTGCGCGACCTGCTCAGGGATCTCAAACAGGCGGGACACTGCGTACTCTTCTCCAGCCATGTGATGCAGGAGGTCGCCGCCCTGTGCGATCGCGTCATCGTCATGGCCGAGGGACGCGTGGTCGCCGTCGGTAGCCCACAGGAACTCTGCCAACAGACAGGCCAGGCCTCACTGGAAGACGCCTTCATTCAGCTAATCGGTACCGACGAGGGAATCGCAGCATGATCAGTTCAATCATTACCATGGTCAGAAAAGAGCTGACCGATGCCGCCAGAGACAAGCGCTCCGTGATGGCAGGCCTCTACTACGCCATCGGCGCGCCGCTGATGATGTGCGGCATGTTTATGATCCTCATCGGCCAGATCACCAGCCCAGAGGCGCTTAACATCACCATCACCCACGGCGAGCGCGCGCCGGATCTGGTGAAATACCTCGCCAGCAACGAGATAAGCCAGGGTGATGAAGCCGATCGCAAGGAGATAGAGCTTGTCATCAGCCCAGACTACGCCGCCAACATGGCCAAGAGTCAGGCCGCCGAGATAGTGCTGATCGCCGACAACTCCAACGAGAAGCTACAGTCTTCTATCCGTCGCTTGGAGAAGGCATTGCAGCAATACAGCGCCGAGATGGGCAGCCTGCGACTGATCGCCCGCGGCATCGACCCTAAGGTGATGCAGCCGATAAAGGTCAAGGTGGAAGATCAGGCCACCTCAGACTCCAAGGGCGGCATGATCTTAGGCGTCGCCATCTTCATGATGGTCTATGCGGTGTTTATCTCCGGCATGAACCTGGCCATAGACACCAGCGCCGGCGAGCGCGAACGCAACTCGCTGGCCCTGCTGCTCAGCCATCCGGTGTCGACCCGGGATATCGTACTGGCCAAGGTGGCGGCGGTGACCATCTTCGCCATGCTGGGGCTGATCCTCACCCTGGTGATCTCTAAGGTCGCCTATGGCTTCGTGCCTTGGCAGGAGCTGGGCTTCTCGGTCAACATCAATGTCGACTTCATTCTCTTGATGCTGGCGATCGGCCTGCCCATCGCCCTGATGGCGGCGGCGCTGCAGCTGTTCGTCTCCTTCATGGCCAAGTCGTTCAAGGAGGCGCAGTCCTACCTCACCATAGTGCTGATCGTGCCCATGATGCTGTCGATGGCGGCGAGCTACAACATAGCGCCAGATACCCTGCAGTGGCTGCCTATCTCGGGACAGATGCAGGCGCTGATCGCCTTCATCAAGGGCAAGGAGATCCCCATGATGCAGCTGGCGCTCTCCAGTGCCATCACCTTCGTCATCGCCCTGGCACTGGCCCTGGGCATGGAGCGCTCACTCAGGAGCGAGAAAATCGTCTTCGGACTCTAACCCCGACTTTGTCATCGACAAGGGCCGCCATCGGGTGGCCCTACAAGGAGCATGCTATGGATAAGCAACAAGTGGTTATGATCGTCATGTTGGTCTTGGTGGTCGCCACCAGCCTCAGCGAACTCTATAAATACCGCTTCAGGCAAGAGAGACGCCGCCCTACAAGGGGCCACACGGATGAGATGAGCCGCCTGAGACAGGAAAACCAGCGACTGGCCGAGCGCGTCAGCGTGCTGGAGCGTATCGTCACCGATAGCGACTATCAGCTGAAACAGGAGTTTGCCGAGCTCAATCGCGGTGCTTAGGTTAGGGTCTTGGCTTAGCTGAAAGGGGCGTTGGGCTTTGCTTAGTCCCAAGATTAGGCCCTGATTTAGACCCAGGACTAGGTAAGGCGCCCAGCAATACCACAAGTTCTTTAGGGTTTTTCACTTGTGCCGCAGGCGGCAAATGGTTTTATAATGGCGGACTAAGACAAATCGCTGTAAAAATCTTATATTCGAGACGATATGACCATTATATCCGCCATCAAACACACTTTCGTTGGCCTGTTTGCCCTGGCTAGCCTTTCGGGTTGTGCCAGCGCACTGTGCGACGCCCAGACCGACCACGCCACCAATCCGCTGCAGCGGGAGAATAACCGCCTGGAATGCCAGCGTCAGGTGATGAACGCCATGGACGAGCATGAACGCAAGAAGAGAAAAGAGAGTGACGCCCAGTTAAAGGCCTACTTGGACAAACACCTCAGAGACACCCACTAACTTAAGACGGGCGCCCTAAGCGCCCGCCTCCTGCTTCCTGCTTCCTGCTTCCTGCTAACAGCCTTAATAAACAGCCATATACAAACGCCTGAAAGCGACTAACCTCAACAGCAGCTATGGGTATTAAATTTTTGCCGGTAGGCTCTTGGCGACAGGCTGGTCAACTGAATGAACAGCTTGCGAAAGGAGCTGACATCTTCATAGCCGACCCGCTCGACAATCTGCTCCAGCGCCAACTCAGTGGTCTCCAGCAGCCGCTTGGCCTCGTCGACCCGCAGACGCTGCATGTAGCTGGCGGGCGTCTCGTTGAGGGCCTTCTTAAAGCGGCGGATCAGGGTGCGCTTACCCAGGGCAAACTTCTGCGCTATCTCATCGAGCAACCAGTTTTGATCTAGATTGGACTGCATCCACTGCTGAATCTTGCTCACCACCTCATCTTGATGCAGCTCAGGGGTGATCGCCATGGTCATGAAGGGCTGCTGGGAGATGCGGTTAGGATCTATGAGCAGAATCTTGGCCATCTGCTGCGCCAGCGCCTCACCCGCCAGCAAGCCCACCAGATGCAGGGCCAGACTCAGGTTAGAGGTGGTCGCCCCGGCGGTGTGAAACTGACCATCAGACACCACCAAAGAGTCCATACAGAGATTGACCCGGGCGAAGTTACGCTCAAACATCTGCGACAGCCACCAGACAGTGGTGGCCCGCCTGTTGTCCAGCAGCCCAGAGGCGGCCAGCATTAAGGTACCCGAGCAGTAGGCGGCGATGGGCTTGCCCGTCTCGGCATAAGCTTTTAAAGGCCCAAGCAGGGGCGCAAAGTCCTGTGAATATGCCTTAAACTCCGCCTTGTTAGTCACGAAGGCGGAGGCCAGCACCACGGCATCGGCCGCCTCTAGCTGCGCCGCATCGCTTAGCCCCATGGCCGCGAGTTGAAAGCCCTGATTGGTGGTGATCGCCTTGCCGTCGCCTGAGACGATATGGCAGTGAAACAGATCTTGGGTCGCCTCAGGATGCAGCCTGCGATAGAGGGCATTGGTAAAGCTGAACACATCGATCAGCCCTACTATGCCACCGGCCACCACATTGCCCGCCGCCAGTATCATGATTGTCTTCATCTCTGCCCCCTTACCAACATGTCACTTGTCACCCTTATTTTGTCAATAATGACACTTTTTAGCCGTTTGTCGAGTTTTTATACTGACCCCATTGCAGAATTAACGAGAAAGTGAAGGAGTAAGCAGATGAACACACGGACACTACACCTGATGTTGAGCCTGAGTTATTTGGGCGTGAGCTGGACCTTGCTGCTGTGGCTGCACTTTACCACCCAGCCCAATCTCTTCGCCCATTTCATCGCCATCCCTAGCCTGCTGCTGTTCAGCGCCTACAGCGCCCACCAGATCATCCGCAAGGGCGTCTGATATTAAGGCCATGGGCATAAAAAAGCCCGGCATAAGCCGGGCCTTTCCTTGAGTCGACTGGGCGAAACAGCTTATTTCGCCTTAGGTCTGAAGGGCTTGATCACCGCCTCGTCGCACTCCAGATAGGGCCCTTCCATCAGATCGATGCAGTAAGGGATCGCCGGGAACACGGCATCCAGACACTCGCGGATCGACTTAGGCTTGCCGGGCAGGTTGACGATCAGGCTGTCGCCACGCAGGCCGGCGGTTTGACGGGACAGAATGGCGGTAGGCACAAACTTGAGCGACTCGGCGCGCATCAACTCACCGAAGCCCGGCATCATGCGATCGCACACCGCCTCGGTCGCCTCTGGGGTCACGTCACGCTTGGCCGGCCCTGTGCCACCCGTGGTGACGATGAGGCAACAATCTTGCTGATCGGCCATCTTAATCAGGGTCTGCTCGATAATGGGCTGCTCATCGGGAATGACTTCGTAGACAGGTTCCCACTCTGAGGTGAGGTATTCGCCCAAGACCTCGATGATCGCCTTACCGGAAATATCTTCATACACGCCGGCGCTGGCGCGATCACTGACTGTGACTATGCCTATCTTTGCTTTTGCCATTCCACTTTATCCTTTAGATGTTTGGGTCGTGCGCGGCGCCAAGCGCCCCGCCAGGTTGCGCCCTAAAATAACATATTTTGCCGATCGCTAAAGTGGCCCAAAAGAGATAAAAGTGGGATGCAGGTCGAATATTAGCGACCTAAGGTGAGCCAAACCGGAAAACCGCGACGCGGATCAGTGACAGCAGGCCAGGGTATCCTCGAGCAGATCGAGAAAGACCTCGCGACCGGCGAGCACCGCCTGCAGATCGCCGCGGCGGGCATCTGCTTCCAGCTGGCGAGCAAGCTCCACCAGCGCCGTCATGCTGAGATTACTGGCGGCGCCCTTGATGGCGTGGACGCTGGAGCGAATAGCAGTGCAATCGGCGGCCGCTATCCCCTCGATAAAGGCCTGTCTGTGATCCTGCATCTCCTCGACAAACACCTGCAACACCTCATCCAGTAGCGCCTCATCTCCAGACATAAGCGCCAGGGCGCTGTCGCGATCGAACAGCTGACTCTCGGCTTCGACCGGCGTGGGCAATGCTTCAACATCCGGGTCATGGCCCAAGGCCGCCTCATAATTTTGCTGACTCAGGGAGAACCAGCGATAGAGACACTCCTTCAGGACGCTAAGCACCAGCGGCTTGGTCAGGTAGTCGTCCATCCCCGCGCGCATGCAGTGATCCCTGTCGCCCTTCATGGCATTGGCCGTCAGGGCGATGATGGGCAGGGCGCAGAACTGGCTGCCCCCCTGCCCCTCGCGAATCGCCGCCGTCGCCTGAAATCCATCCATCTCGGGCATCAGGCAATCCATCAGGATCAGCTGATAGGGGTTCCCCTGCAACGCCGACAGTAGCGCCAGCGCCTCGCGGCCATTGCTGGCCACATCGGCCTGCACTCCCAGCTGGTGAAGCATGCCGAGGGCCACCATCTGGTTGACCTTGTTATCTTCCACTAGCAACACCTTGGGCTTGTCCGGCATGCTGGGTTCCACTATCGGCTCTATGATAGGCTCGATCATCTCCTCATCGGCCCGATCAGACAGGGCGCGGATCAGCTGGCGGATATTCAGGGGTCTGCCCAGGTGCGGCACCCTGGCATCCTGTTTCTCGAACTCTGTCTGCTGCCAATAGGAGAGCAGCGGCAGGACTCTGGTATTTGGGCGATCTGCCTGCTGCTCCACCAGTTCACGCCAGGCATTTAACTCCTCGACAAAGGCCTCCCGCCGAGGGGCGAAGCTGTAGATGATCACATCCGCCTCGGGGATAACTTCCTCCTCTTCCAGGTAGCTCACCCTGGCGCCCCAGCTCGTAAGCAGCTCGCCCAGCATGCGCTCAAACGCGCCCAGCTGCCCCATGAGGGTCACCCGCTCGGGCGATAGACCAGCGCGCCAATCTATCATCTTGTCGCTCTCGGCCAGCTGCTGAGTCAGAGTAAAGCTGAAGATGCTGCCCACCTCCTGCTGGCTCCTGACCTTGATCTCCCCCTGCATCAGCTCGCACAGGCGTTTGGCGATGGAGAGCCCCAGCCCGGTGCCGCCGAACATGCGGGTGGTGGAGCTATCGACCTGAATGAAGGGGTTAAACAACATGGCCAGCTTCTCTTTGGCTATGCCTATGCCGGTATCTTCCACCTCGCAGGAGAGCAGCACCTCGCCCGACTCGCTCAGGCGGTTCGAGAGCCGCAGGGCGATCCAGCCCTCCTCGGTGAACTTGATGGCATTGCCCACCAGATTCACCAGGATCTGACGCAAACGACTGGGGTCGCCGACCACGTAGCGATACTGCAACTGGGTGATATCCACAAACAGCGGCAGGTGGCGCTCCTCCAGCTTGAGGGACACGGACTGGACGAAGAGATCCAACAGCTCCACCAGGTCAAACTCGATCGCCTCTATCTCGAACTTGCCCGACTCTATCTTGGAGAAATCCAGAATATCGTTGAGCAGCGACAGCAGAGAATCGGCGCTGGCCGAGGCCACGTCCACATAGCGCTTCTGCATCGGCGACAGCTGGGTCTCCCCCAGCAGCCCCAGAATGCCTATGACACCGTTCATCGGGGTGCGGATCTCATGGCTCATACAGGCGAGAAAATCCTCCTTGGTCTTGGCGGCGACCTCGGCCTTCTCCCGCGCCTCCGACAGCGCCCAGTTACTAAACTCCATCTCCTGGGCGTAGGTTTCTATCTTGCGCTCGTTGAGTTTCATCCGGGTCAGGTCTTCGACACAGATGAAGTAGCCCTCCACCTGACCATCGTCACCCACGTCAGGCACATAGGTGATATGGAAGAATCTGGGGGCCTGATCCACATCTATGGTCTCCACCTCAAACACCTGCTTGTTGCCCGCCAGCACACCTTGCTGATAGGGCTTTATCAGCTGGTAGACATCCGCGGGCTGGACCGCCTCTACCGTCTGTTCCAGCACCTCCTCTTCGGTCTTGCCGAGCCACTGCAGATAGTGTTGGTTGATGAAACGATAGCGGCTCTGGGCGTCCACATAGGCCAGCTGAATCGGGATCACATTGGTGATGTTGTCGATATAGCGCCGCGATTTTTGCAGCTCGAGCTGCTTCTGATTACGGGCGCTGACCGCCTCGTTGTAGCTGTTAACCAACACGCCGAACTCATCGTCGCTGTCCAGGCGTATGGTCTTCTGACCGCCGAAGGCCTCTATCTGACGCCGGATACGGCGAATGGGATCCAGCAGCACCCTGTGCTGCACATAGAGATTGACCGTAAGCAGTATGGCAAAGCCCAGCAGCAGGAAGCTCACATAGTGGATCAGCTCCTCGAGACTATAGGCCTCGATCTCCTTGGCATCGTACCTGACATAGAGCACATAGGCCCGAAGGCGCTGCAACTCGGGGGAGATCAGATACACCTGCTGCACCTGATGCACTATGCTGCCCTGGCGCCAGACCTCCTTGGAACTCTGTTTATCGCTGACCAGCCTGACCATCTCCGCCAGTTCGGGGGCCAGGCTGGCCGACAGCGGACTGCCGAGATACTGCCCTAGGTTATCGGCCACTATCTGTTGCTCGCGGGGATCGAACAGCACCAGACGCTTGATGCTCCCCTGAGCCGCCAGGCCGTTGACCACCCTGCGCATGTTGCTGAAGTCTGTGCTGGCCTCTAGGGCGAGTCGCAGCGACACAGACACTTGGGCTATCTCATAATCGACCTGATACTGAGTGCGCTCGGTCATCTCTTCATAGTAATAGAGGGCGATAAAGCCAGAGATGATCAGGGCGCACACTAAGGTGGCCAGATTCAGCTTATAGACTATGCCCTGGGCAATCTTGTCCCGATAGTGACGCCACATAGGCTAAGGCGCCCGATAGAAGAGGTTGTCGACATGACGGCAATCGGACTCGATCGCCTCTATCTTGACCAGGGTCTCACAGACGCTATAGCCCAGCTGAATCAGCTTGTCGTTCTGGGCAAACAGCTTGCGTTGATCCTCGCCACTCAGCAGCTTGAGATCCGCCAGCGCGCCCTTGAAGTCGGCAACCTGTAGCCCCTCACGCTTGGCCATGATGGCCATCGCCTCCTCGGGATCCTGCTGCATATAGTCCATCGCCAGCTGCCAGGCCTGGCGGATCTGCTCCACCAGTTGTGGATGCTCGGCCAGGACGCTGGAGGAGATAGACAGGGTATCTAACACCTCCTCGGGGATCTCCTTGGTGGAGAACAGCTGACGATAAGCGCCGCTGGACTGAATCTCCACCGAATAGGGCGGATAGGTCACCATGGCGGCAATCTTACCTATGGCCAGGGCGCTCGCCGCCGCCCCCTGCTCCACATTGATCACCTTCACATCGTCTATGTTCATCTTGTGCTGCCTGAGGGCCCGCTCCAGCACGAAGATCCCCAGAGAGCTGACCTCGCAGCCTATGGTCTCGCCCCTGAGCGCCTGCATATTCTCGAACGCGTCGGGCGCGATAATCACGTCGCCACCGTCTGAGTAGTCCGCCAACAAGACGATCTTAATCGGCTTGCCCCCCAGAGGCGCCACCTGAATCGCCTCTATCATGGTACTGGCAAAGCCATCCACATAGCCGGTTAAGTAGGCTCGCTGGGCATCGGAGAGGGTTGACACCTGCACCAGCTCGATATTGGCGCCCACCTGCTGAAAGAACCCCTTCTGCTTGGCCAGATAGAGGAGTTCGTAGCCGGGCCAGGGGTTCATGGCGATGGTAATAGGTTCTTCGACCTTCTTCGGCCCGCAGCCGAGCAGAAATAGGGCGAGTAGTGACAGCATTAGCCCAGAAATGATTCCCTTAATCATTTGTTATTCTTCCTTAATCATGTTCTACCGTCAGATAGGCGCCATCCTGATAACAGACCACACAGTTGCGCCCATCGGCCTTAGCCTTGTACACGGCCTCGTCGGCCAACACCAAGAGGTGAGAGAGCTCGGCGTTCTGGGGATTGGCAGTCACCACGCCGAAGCTGCCGGTCACCTCCAGGCCCATGGGGTTGAGGCGTGCCAGTTGCTGACGCACATCCTCTGTCTTCTCTCTGGCGATATCCAGGCCGCACTCCATCAGGATGACAAACTCCTCGCCTCCCATTCGCGCCACCACATCTTCCTTGCGAAAGCAGTCCTGCAACAGCTTGGCCACCGCCTGCAGCACGAGATCGCCGATATGGTGGCCATTGAAGTCGTTGATCTTCTTGAAGTGATCCAAATCCAGCATCACGATGGAGAGCTCCTGCTGGTGCCGCACCATGGCGGAGAGACTCTGGGCTGCGCGCTCGGCGAGGAAGTGACGGTTGTAGAGGCCGGTGAGCTGGTCGTGCAGCGCCATGAATTTAAGCTTGTCGCTATGCTGCTTGAGTTGGATATGGGTACTGACCCGGGCGCGCACAATCGCCGGGCGGATCGGCTTGGTGATATAGTCCACCGCGCCTATCTCCAGCCCCTTCTGCTCGTCATCGTCCGAGTCTTTGGCGGTCACGAAGATGATGGGGATCTCGGCGGTCTCGGGATCGGCCTTCAGCTGACGACACACCTGATAGCCATCCATGCCGGGCATCAGCACATCCAGCAAGATGATGTCGGGTTTCTGCTTGGCGACCCTGAGGCACTCCTCGCCGCTATCGGCGGTCCAAACCTGAAACATCTCCTTCAGACACTGCCTCATGATCAGCACATTGGTCTTCACATCATCAACCACCAGCACTACAGATTGTTCTTCCATGCAATCCCCTAATCAGCCATGAGCAATTAGCCGCAATGTTTCAAATGGATAGAGATATTTTTAAGTGTAGCAGAAAGGATTTTTTCATCCGTAAATCCCATCATTAACATCACAGATGTCAGAGCAGATGGCAAGCGGGTTTGCTCCAAGGCGATAGAGGCCAAGATGGTAAGAGCAAAGGCGTAAAATGAAAAAGGGCCAAGAGGCCCTTTTTTTAAATCATGAATGCTTAGAAACGGTAGGTTAAGCCGATAACCGACTTGGTTTCCCACTTAGTCGCGTCATTGGCATAAGGCACGGCCAGCTCGCCTGAATCTTCACGGCCCACCTTGACATAGGCAGCCAGGTTGTCGATGAACTCATAGCCGGCAACGGCGAATACGTTGCGGGTATTTGAGTTAACACCTTCGAAACGATCACGTGTGTATGACGCCTCGACACCGGCGAATAAGCCGCTATCGAACTGGTAACCAGTACCCACCTCGGCGCGGTACTCTTTAACGGTTGAATCTACAATCACCTCGGCACCATTGCCTGTGATATCCATAGGCGTTGCACCATAGACCTTGATGCGGTCTTTGCGCATCGCACGGCCTTCGGCATAGGCATAGAAGTTATCGAAATTAGTCTGTACACGCAGACCACCGCCGAATGAACCGTCGTTGAAACGCTTGTCTTCATATTGGGTCTCAACTGACGCAAACGGGATCACAGACACGGCGCCGAAGTTGAAATCATAGCCAATTCTGGCTTCCAGGTTAGTCGACTTGTCTTGAGTGGTGTGCTCAGCCTCTACCTTACCGGTAAAGCCATTTAGCACGTCGGCGTTAGCCGCACCGGCAGATAACGCAAGTAATGTAGCAACAACAATAGCTGACTTTTTCATGTATATTCCCCATATCTATATTTTGATGAATGTCTCTCACGAGCATCAAACCTTGGCTCGTCAGATGGGGGCCATTTTCCTTGCGACTTTTGCAAATATTGAATTAGAAACTATTCGATATTCAAATACATGAAAGACAGTCTTACATGACGCCACACAAGCGCCAACGGAAACTAACCAAATAATTTCAAGGTGTTATGCCAAACTGAAAATCTACGATGCAATTTTAAGCAGAGTTCAAAAACGGACGAACAACACTTTCTTAAGGAGGGATCTGTCAGCTTAGGTTCAGGAAACTCACGCCATTTCAGCTAAAACTTATCCTTCTGCGCCTCAAAAATCCCCGCCATCTCCCCCCATATTTCTATTAAACAGCGACTTAATGGCAGGCCAACTGCTCGTCATCTGACGCTCGGCCGAACTTTTATGGCAGAAAATGAAGCGCTTGGGGCGTTAAATTAATCAGCTTAATGAGAGAAATGAGCAAAGCCCTAACGACAGGCAACCCATACTCCTAAAAAAACTTTCGGCAGATATAAACCAAGGCAGATATAAACCGAGGCAAAACGGCTAAGGGGAGTGATTAGCAAAGATGGTCGGCAAAGAAGGTTAATCTGAGCCTAAGTTGATCTGAGACTAAATTAATCTGAGGCTTAGTTAGTCTGAGAGCAAGTAAGAAACCTGAAGAATGGAGATAGCGGCGCGACGAGTACGCAGAAACACAGGGAGGCTGAGGAAATAGATGCAGCGGGTTAAGCACCTCAAAATGCGAGACGCTCACCCTGCCGCCAGGGGTTATCTTTCACACTCGTCGACGCGAGAATGGTAAGGATCATCATCGGCAAGACAGAGTCTGTCGGCCTGAAGTTGACGCTGCTTCTGCTCCGTCTGCTCGGCCTTCTTCTGCGCCTCGAACTTAGCCAGGCGCTCGTCCAGCGCACGCTCGATAACATCGTGATTGAGCTCGATGCAGTCATAGTCGCCGGCGGCACATTCCCACTCGGCGCGCACGGGTTGGCTGGCAATAATCGACAGCATAAGCGCGACCATCAGGCTGCCCAGCACGCCCACCAGCTTAGAGCGACGCTGCTTGAGTAGCGGCAACTCGGGCAATAGGAATTGCTCTACGCCGCCGACGGGTTCACACACTTTATTTAAATTGGCCATAGGAATTACCTCTTGTGCTAATCAAAAATGACTTACCAGGCCCCACCGACCTGTAAATACAGGGTCCACTCCTCTGGTCCCTTGGCGATATCCATCCCGGTGCGCAGCCCAAGCTGGCGCGCCATCAGGTAACGAAAGCCCACCCCCTGGGTCTTGAGCCAGGGGCTATCGGCAAAACGCTCGTCTGCCATCACCGCCTTACCGGCGCCGGCAAAGCCCAGCAGGGTCCAGCGATCGTCGAGGTCATAACTCACCTCGACCTCTCCCAGGGCGGTATCCCCCCCCTGATAACGCATCGCCGGCATGCCGCGCATGTCCAGGTAAGGCAAGGCGTAGAAGGGGGCATCGCCCGAGAGCGATTTGGCATCCAGACGCATGTTGACGCCCCACTTGGCATTCAGCCTGTGATAGGCATGCAGGAAGGCGCTGTCGGTGCGATAGTCGAAGTCGCCGCCGAGTCGTTTGTCGTGCTGGGTACTCTTCAGCCGCGCCTTGATACCGCTGCGGGGCGAGAAATGGTTGTCTGTGCTGTCGTAGGTGAGCTTAAGGCCCAGGGCGCCATCGCTATCGACCATGGCACTCTCCTGGTTAAGCGGATGCTCGCCGCCCAGGTCGAACTCGGCCTCGGAGCGGGTATAGCTATATTCGCCGCCGAGGAAGAAGTTGCTCTCTCCCAGGCGTACATCGATATCCTGAAACAGGTGCCAGCCTTGCAGCGAGAAACCCATGGCCGGGGCGTCGATACCCGTGTAGGCCTTGAGCCTGAGATCGGCGGCGAAGATGCCGCCCAGATAACGCACCCTGTCTTCCAGCCAGTTACCCGAATGAAACAGGCCACCCAGCTTGGTACCGTTATTGGTGCCGGCGGCCACCACACCTGTGACGCTCGGCGGGATCTCGGCCACGGCCAAGGGGTCTTCGAGCCGCTTCTGCCGTTGCGACTCAGACTCATGGAAGAACAGCAGGGCGGCGCCGCCGCCCACCCCTACCGCAGGCTCGGTGATCAGGATCGGCACAGGCATGAAGCCGTGGGCGTTGTTGAGGATCCACTGACTGGCATCGACACGGCCATCGGTGGGATCCTTAAACTGATCGGTGAAGCCTGCCTGACTGGCACCGGCTAGTAGGCTCAGGCTGAGTGCTAAAAAGCGGGGGTAGCAGGGGGTTGCCATAATCTTCTGCCTCGGGAGTTGGGATGACCTTAGCGAGAAACCCTTTCGTCGCTAAGGTCTATGCGGGAAGCGCATTCTGTTAATAACCGTTGATGATGGCGTCATCTATGATCGCATCTTCGATGTAAGCGTCTTCGATCTCTTGCTCTATGATGGCGTCTTCAATGTCTTCGAGGTCACGCTTGCAGCGCTCGCGTTTCACCTCGCCTTCCACCAGGCCGTCGATCGCACCAATGGCACCACCGATGGCCGCACCACGCTTGGCGCCTTCACCACCGTCGGCGATGGCACCCGCGGCGGTGCCTATGAGGCCACCTTCGATGGCACCAGCCACCACATCGCCTAGGGTGTCGTCACAGTAATCGGCCATGGCGAAACCAGAAGCCGCACTCAGGGATAAAGCGAGTAACAAGGGTTTGATTTTCATCTTATGCTCCGAATCATGCTGTTAATGTCCAGGTCATGATAAGAGCAAAAAGCGAATAGCTTTAGTTAGCTATCATTCGATTTTGTAATAGGTTGGTAGGAATGCGCCAAGCGCGAGGCCTTAGCCCCGCGACGCGTAGAAAAATTTCTCGTAGAGGTAGGTGTAGCAGTAGTTGAAGACCAGATAGAAGACCACGAAGCCGATATCCAGCCAGAAGGCCTGCCATAGTGAGATGGACAGATAGGCCGCCATGATAGGCACAGAGATAAACAGCAACCCCAGCTCAAACAACAGGCTGTGCCAGACTCTGTCTGCCATGGATTTCACCATGGTCGACTTGAAGTAGAGCATGGCTCTGTCGAACAGCAGGTTATAGCCATAGTTCCAGGCCGCGGCAATCAGCGACATGCCTATGGCCAGGGCCAACAAGGCACGAGAATCGACCGAGGTCAGCCAGGCACCCAGAGGCACGGCTAACACCATGGCCCCCAGCTCGAACCCTACTAGATACCTGATGCGATCGAATCTCGTCTTATGTTGCATGATAACCCCCTGCGCCAACTTGGCAGCAGAATAAAGTGTTCTCCAACCGGCAACGCCGTCAGCCAAAACATTGATACGCCGGCGGAGAACATAAACCTTAAGCCGTCACTTCAGTCGCCTCGGGTGAGCGTCTTAGCTCACGCAGGCGTTGCAGTGCGATGAAACAGATTGGCACCAGCAGACAGCCGATCACTGTGGCAATCAACATGCCGCCGAAGCTGGCAATACCTAGGGCGTTACGGCTGGCTGAGCCCGCCCCCGAGGCTATAACCAGAGGCACTACCCCCAGGATGAAGGAGAAGGCCGTCATCAATACCGCTCGCAGGCGCAGGGCAATCGCCTGCTTTGCCGCCTCCATGATGGAGAGCCCCTTCTCTTCACGCAGCACCTTGGCAAACTCGACAATCAGAATCGCGTTGCGACTCGCCATACCGATAAGCAGTACCAGGCCCACCTGGGTGTAGAGGTTGATACTGCCACCTGCCAGGGCGGTGAAGCCCAGGGCACCAAACAGCGCCGTCGGTACACAGAGGATAATCGCCAGTGGGATCATCCAGCTCTCGTACTGCGCCACCAGGAAGAGGTAGGTGAACAGCAGCGCCAGGGCGAACAGGATAGGCGCCGAATCGCCCGCCTGTAGCTCCTGATAGGTCATGCCGGTCCACTCGTAGGCGTAGCCCTGTGGCAGGCTGGTGTCGGCAATCTGCTCCATGGCGGCGATGGCCTCACCCGAGCTGTAACCGTCGGCCGGAATGGCAATCACCTGCGCCGTGTTGTACAGGTTGTAGCGGGCGGTGTTGTCCGAGCCCACCAGCGGCTTGTAGGACGCAAAGCTCGACAGCTTGACCATCTCGCCAGACAGGGCGCGTACATAGATCTGCTCCAGGTCTTTCTCTTGTGAGCGGTAAGATTGCTCCGCCTGCAGGTTCACCTGATAGTTCTTACCAAACTTAGTGAAATCATTGACATACATATTGCCCATCATGGCAGACAGCGTGCTGTTGACCTCGTTAAGATCGACCCCCAGCGCCATCGCCTTGGCTCTGTCCACATCCAGATAGAGCTGTGGCACATTGGCACTATAGGTGGTGAAGGCCATGGCGATCTCGTCGGCATCGTTGAGCGCCGCCAGATAACCATCCAGCGCGGGCGCCATCTGTTCGACGCTGCGACCACTGAGATCTTCAACCTGCAGGGTCAGACCGCCGGCATTACCCAGGCCGGGAATGGCTGGCATAGAAAACGCCATGCCGGTGACATCTTTGTTCTGATCGATAATCGCCTGTACCTGGGCCACCAGCGCAAACTCTGAGGTTTCTGCCGTCTGGCGCTCGCTCCAGTCGTCCAGCACCACGATCATCATGCCAGAGTTGGACGATGAGGCGCCCTTGAGCAGGCTATAACCCTTGGCGGCCACCACATGTTTGACCCCTTCGAGGGCACTGACCTCGCTGATCATCTCATCGACCATCTTGTCGGTTCTGTCCAGCGCCGAGGCTTCCGGTAGGTTCATGTCCACCATGAATGAGCCCTGATCTTCCGCTGGGATAAAGCCCTTAGGCATGTTGTCGCCCAGCAGCACTATGGCGCCCATCAGCAGGGCCAGCAGCGCACCCGATAGCATAAGACGCTTACCGAAGAAGCCTACCGACGAGACATAACCATTGGTCAGCCTGTTGATGAATTGGTTGAACCAGGCCAGCGGGCCACGTGTCTTAGGCGCCTCGTGGCGCATCAGCGCGGCGCACAGGGCTGGTGTCAGGGTGAGGGCGACCACGGTCGAGATCACTGTCGATACCGAGATGGTCACACCAAACTGTTGATACATCTGGCCCACCAGGCCTGGGGCGAAGGAGACTGGACCGAATACCGCCAGCAGCACCAATGCCGAGGCGATAAGGGGGGCAGTCACCTCTTTCATCGCCTTGGAGGTCGCCGCCTTGCTGTCGAGATGCTCCTCGCTCATCAGGCGTTCGACGTTCTCTATCACCACGATGGCCGCATCAACCACCACACCGATAGCCAAGATCAGGCCGAACATGGAGATGGTGTTGATATCTATCCCCATGGCCGCCATCACCACGAAGGTGCCGATGAGCGAGACGGGAATGGCGATCGAAGGGATCAGGGTCGCGCGCCAGCTCTGCAGGAAGAGGAAGGTCACGACAACTACCAGGCCGATGGCGATATAGAGGGTCTCGAACACCTCATCCATAGACACCTCGATAAAGGTGGTGGAGTCGTAGCTGATCACATGCTCCATATCGGCAGGGAAACGCTGACTGAGACGCTCCATCTCGGCACGCACCCCTTCGGCAACCTCGAGGGCGTTGGCACCCGGCGCCTGGTAGATGGCCAGGATAGGGCTCTCATTCTTGCCGTAGGTAGCCATGGCAGAGTATTGCTCCGCCGCCAGCTCGACACGGGCCACGTCTTTCAGTGTGATGAAACCGGCCTGGTTGTCGGCACGCAGTATGATGTTTTCAAACTCCTCGACATCCACCAGGCGGCCCTTGGTCTGAATCGTGTATTGGAATACCTGATTACCGGATGAAGGACGCTCGCCCAGCTTACCGGCGGCAACCGTGGTGTTTTGTGCGCTGATGGCTGCGGCCACATCGTTGGCGGTGATCGCCTTGGCGGCCATCTTCTCTGGGTTGAGCCAGACGCGCATCGAGTAGTTCTGCTCACCGATCACCTGCACCTTGCCCACACCTTTCACCCTCAGCAGGGCGTCTTTGATGTTGAGCGAGGCATAGTTAGACAGGTAGAGGTTGTCATGGCTGCCGTTGGGCGAATAGGTGTTGACCGTCATCAAGATGGAGTTTGCCACCTTCTCGACCGTCACCCCCTGACGCTTAACCTCTTCGGGTAACTTGGCCATCGCCTTGTTGACCCGGTTCTGCACCAGCACCTGGGCCTTGTCGGGATCTGTGCCAATGGCAAAGGTCACATAGGCCAGGTAGGTGTTATCGTTGTTCGACTTGGACTCGATATAGATCATGTCCTCGACGCCGTTGATCTCCTGCTCGATCACCGAGGCGACCGTGTTGCGTATGGTGTTATGGTCGGCACCAGGGAACACGGCAAACACCTCGATAGAGGGCGGCACTATGCTGGGAAATTGCGATACTGGCATTCTTGCCAGACTGAGTAAGCCGGCCAAGGTCAGCACAATCGAGAGTACGATGGCGAACTTGGGGCGATTAATGAAGAAATCGGCCATGAGTTGTTACCCCTTCTTAGCTAGGGCGACAGGCTGCTGCACGTCGACTTCGACGCCGGCACGCACCGACTGTAGACCGCTGAGAATCACACGCTCACCGGCTTGCAGGCCATCCTGCACTATCCAGGTATTGGCCTGACGCAGACCCAGTTTGACGTAACGGGCCTCGACCACATTGTCCTGATTGACGGTCAACACGTAGCGACCACCCTGATCTTCCTGCACCACGGCCTGAGGCACCACCAGCTGTTGCTGGGCCACCTGCTCGCGCGAGGACACGGAAACGAATTGACCCGGCACCAGCAGGCCTTCTGGGTTAGGGAAGGTCACGCGAAAACGGATAGAACCGCTGCGGCTGTCCACATGGTTGTCGATGAAGTCGACCTCGCCCTTGTGGTTATACAGGGTGCCATTGGCCAGGGTCAGCGCCATCTCGGGAGACGCTATCTCCTCGCCCGCCTGCACGCGCTTCTGCAGATCGTTGAGATACTGCTTCTCGTCCAGCTTGATGTCTACATGCATGGCATCGCTGCTCACCAGAGTGGTGAGCGGCTCGGCATCTGGGCCAACCAAGGCGCCGACACTCACGCGGCTGTCGCTCATGATGCCGTTAAAAGGCGCGTAAATATGGGTGTTTTCCAGATCCAGCTGAGCATAGTTGAGCTCAGCCTTGGCGCTCTGCACCTCGGCCTTCATGCCGAGTAGCTCGGCCTCAATCTGCTCGACCTCCAGGCTGCTCAGGGCATCTTGCGTCAGCAGGGCCTGGGCCTTCTCATGTTTCTTCGCCTGTAGCATCATCTGCGCCGTCTTCTGCGCCAGGTTAGCCTCCAGGCGGGCGACCTCGGCCTGAAACGGCTTAGGGTCGATCTCGAACAGCAGATCCCCCTTCTTAACGTGGGCGCCATCGGTATAGACCTGACTGATCAGGTAACCGGAGATCTTTGGCAAGATCTCCACCTGATCGACCGCCTGGGTCTTACCCATGAACTGTTCGGTGAGTTGGATCAGCTGAGGTTGCATAACCTGAACTGTGACCTTAGGTTGTTCGGTGAACTCCCCGTCGACTTCGGCTTGCTGCGAACAGGCAGCGAGTAGAATTGGAAGGGAAATCGCGATAATTTTGGCTGACGTACCCATAATGACCTCTTCTCAAGCATCGACACTCATGTGCCACAAACGATTAAATTGCGACCACTATACAGAGGAGTTTTTAATACTTTTAACTAGGTATTATTAGGTTATCGAATGGATGTCAGACGGGTGTTTGGCGGGAATGAAAGCGCCAATCTATTCGAAATACAGATGGTTATTAATTAACCGCGGCAACATTGTTAATAGATAATGGCCTCACCAACAGCAACACGTTATATCGAGGTTATCATGTTTAGCAAAAATACCAGCCTGGGCAAGATGGATCAGTTCATGACAGTGATCACCGCCGGTGCCATCATCAGCTTATTTGTGGTTTATGAATCGTTATTCGGCCAGGACCTGGCCATTCAGCAGGTGGTGATCGAGCTGCTGAGACACTAATAGCCTGTCTCAGCTGCCATGACTCACCGCTCGCGTGGATGATTAGCGCTTGAGCAGATCGATGAAGAAGCTCTTCGCCGGGCCCAGCTGCGCGGTCGACTTCCACAGCAGATCCACTGTGATCAAGCCGGTCTCCTTCTCGATGACAGGCTTAAAGGTTGAGAGCGTGCCTATGGCCGCCTTCTCTTCATACATGCTCAAGGGGATGATCCCCCAGCCGATGCCCTGTTCCACCAGGCGTATCATGTCATCCAGATCTGACGCCTCCCAGGTTTCCTGAGACACGCGCCCAAGCTTGGCCAGATACTCGTTTTGCAACATGCTGGAGCAGACGATCTGCCGCTCGTTGATCAACATCTCGCTGTCTACCGCCTCCAGATCCGCAAACTTATAGTCTGGGCTACAGATACACACCCACTCGATACGTGCAATTCCGATGAAATCCAGATTCTCAGGTACCGCCTCGGACATGATGTTAAAGCCGACATCAACCTCATCGGCTTCGATCGCCCTATTAAGGTGGTTGCCTGTGAGCTTCACCAGTTTGACCCGGGTAAAGGGAAACTTCTCCGCCATCTTCTCCAGCGCCGAGTCGAACACTGACATGGGCACCAGGGGATCGGCGCCGATAACCAGCTGATCTTCGACCGCCTCGATCACCCCCTTGGCATAACTTTCCATACGAGTCGCCTGGCGCATAAGCGCCTTGGCCTGATGATAGAGTCGTTCGCCCTGCTCGGTGAGCTGAGGATACTTGGTGCTGCGGTCAAACAGCTCGACCCCAAGATCCAGCTCGAGGTTATTCACCCCTATGCTGACCGAGCTCTGGCTCTTGCCTATGTGTCGGGCGGCGGCCGAAAAGGATCCTTTCTCTACGGCGGCAATAAATGCGTTGAGTTGTTCTAGATTTAACATTTGCGACCTATTCGATTACAAGATACTTACTAACTCTAGTGATTAAAGCTCATCGGAGATACTAACGCCAGTACATTTTACAACCAAGACTAGAGATCAAGACTATGAGCAAATTAATCGCAAAAACCTCAATCATAGCAGTCGCCACCTGTGCCCTGCTGTCACTAAACGCTATGGCCGCCGAGGCGCCTGCCGAAGAGAAGGTCAACTATGGTGACCCAACCGCCAGCTTCACCACTGTGGGCGTGTCCACCAGCAAAGATGTTGACCAGATCTCCGGCATGATGGGCGTTGGCAGCAACATCTATCAGTTGGATCTTAACCGCGACAAGAATACCGGCGACTTCAGCGGCCGTGGCCGTTACTTCCACGTCACCGACGGCCTGGGTTACTCTGTGGATGTGATTGGCGACGCCAACACCCAGACCATCTTGGGCGGCATGATCTACAAGTTCCAGCTTAACGACAACGTCTCTATCTTCCCAATGCTGAGCGTGGGTGGCACCCAGACCAAGCGTCCGCTGGAAAATGACAAGTATGACCGTAGCAGCCTGGTACAGGCGGGCGTCTACGCCATGTATGGTTTCGATGCGGGTCACTGGGTCTACGCCAACCCTAAGAGCACCTACCATGTGAAGAACGAATCCTTCATCAATCAGGTCGAAGTAGGTGGCGGCTTGATGGTAACCGACAACATCTCCATCGGCGCCAAGGTAGAGTACACGGCTCCCTTCGACACCCCACAGGGCCGCATGAAGGAAGACACAGTCACCTGGTTACAGGCCAACTACTACTTCTAAGTCGAAATGAAACAGCCACCTAATGAGGTGGCTGTTTCTTTAAGCGTTGGAAATCTTGCCAACTATTGCTGCTTGAGCCGACTGTTGTTGTAGATGGCGGGCATGATCAGCAGCAGGGTGATCAGCAGGAAGATCACCAGCTCGAACAACACCCACTCCTTGAGCAGCACAGCCGGAGCCAGCGCAGCGCCGATAGACTGAGCCGCCACCGCCAGACGAATGGCATGCCCCTCAGGATCCGCCTCGGAGATCACCCCCATGAAGAAGGGCAGCAGGAAGTTCCACATAAACATGAAACAGCTCACCGCCACGAAATAGACCAGGGGATCCCGGGTCGAGAACAAGAGCACGATGGCGATGCTTTGCCCCAGCACCCCGAAGGTGATCACCCGCTGACGATTGCCATATTTGGCCAACAGCGAGGCGCTCACGGCGCCGAGCAGGCTAAACAGAGTTCCGGTCGCCAGTATCACCCCCTGATCGATCTCGCTGATACCGATACGGGTCGCCACCACGCTCAGCATGGACCATGCCCCCACGTTGGCCAACATGATCATCAGGATGGCAAACAGCGCGGTATAGAGAAACACCTTACCCGTCTTCACTCCTTTGATCTTCGGCATCTGCTGCGCCCGGGTATCCACCGGCAACAGCACCATCAGCAGACAGAAGCCCGCCACCAGCACCAGCAGGCCGTCGAATCCCCCCTGTAGCCTCAGCTGAGGGTAGAGGAGAAACAGCAGACCACTGTAGAGCATCTGCATGGCGATCGCCCGGCCGAAGGCGGCATCGGGCAGCTTGTCGTGGGACAGGGTATCGAAGCAGCGCACGATCAAGATGCCGGCAAAGAAACCGGCGGCGAAACGTAAGACTACAAACCACTCCACCGCGCTGCAGAGCGCACTACCAAGGTGTGCGAGTGCCAGGGCCAGGAAGACACCACGCTCCGAAATGAAGTTCATTCGCTGCCAGAAGAAGCAACAGATAGAGGCCAGCGAGAAGCCAACCAGTTCTATGGTCACCACATAGGTGAGCGCCAGCACTGGCTCGGCGAACTGGCGGGAGATCACATCGAAATAGATGGGCAATAACAGGAAGACGCTTGACGCCACCGACATCTTAACGCCGGCATACAGACTAAAGCCCCCTCTGGATGTAGACAATACCCACTCTCCTCACTCAAAACGACCATGACGCCTAGTTAAGTTTATTCATGATCTCGCGAAAAAACCTGTTAAACAGGTAAGTTACCGCCAGCGAGCCAAAAAGCCCAGCCATTATTCGCGTCAGAGGAGGAGAATGTGAGGGCGCGCGCCGACTACACAGCCTGACCGACGGCGACGCCCGATGCCCAGGCCCACTGGAAGTTGAAGCCGCCTAGCCAGCCGCTGACATCCATCACCTCACCGGCAAAATAGAGTCCGGGTACCTTCTTACTCTGCATATCCTTGGAAGAAAGTTCGTTGGTGTCCACACCACCTAAGGTCACCTCGGCGGTGCGATAGCCTTCGGTGCCATTCATCAGCAGCTGCCAGTTGTGGAGATTGTCCACTATCTGATCGCGCTGAGCATGCACCAGCTGATTGAGCGACATGTTGAGCAACGCCTCGTCGAATAACACCTCGACCAGACGTTTCGGCAGCCACTGCGACAGGGTATTGCGCAGGCTCTGCTTGGGATGCTGCTCCTGGGCCTCACTCAATGCCTGGGCGGCGTCGAGCTGGGGCAACAAGTTGATCGAAATACTCTCACCCGGCTGCCAGTAGTTGGAGATCTGCAGAATGGCTGGGCCAGACAGGCCTCTGTGGGTAAACAGCAGCGCCTCGCTAAACTGGGTGCCATCTTTCGCGGTAATGGTACTTGGCACAGCGATACCCGAAAGGGGCTCAAACTTCTGCTTCTGCTCACTGTGCCAGGTAAAAGGTACTAGGCCCGCGTGAGTCGGCAACACCTTGAGACCAAACTGCTCGGCGATCTGATAGCCGAAAGGCGAGGCACCGAGCTTGGGCATAGAGAGCCCGCCGGTTGCCACCACCAGCGACGCACAGCTGTATTCGCCCTTGCTGGTCTCCAGCCTGAAAAGACCGTCATCCTGCTTGCTGATAGCGAGAATATCGGTTCTGAGCTGCACCTCGGCGCCCGCCCATTCGCATTCGGTCAGCAGCATGCTGACTATCTCTTTGGCCGAGTCGTTACAGAACAGCTGGCCATGATCTCGCTGGTGATACTCGATGCCATGGCGCTCCACCAGTTCGATAAAATCCTGAGACGAGTAGCGCGCCAGGGCCGACTTGACGAAGTGGGGATTGGCACAGATAAAGTTAGCCGGCTCCACTTTTTGATTGGTGAAGTTGCAGCGGCCACCGCCACTGATTAAGATCTTGCGCCCCGCCTGTTTGCCGTTATCTAACACCAGGACATCTCGGCCGCGATAGCCCGCCGTCGCCGCGCACATGAGGCCCGCCGCGCCCGCACCGATAATGATCACGTCATGATGTTTCACTTAAATACCGCCTCAAACAAATTAATAACAACCAAACGCAGCCCCACAAAAAGGGGAAAAGCCAAAATGTCTGGAACATTTTTGGCCGTGTTAAATCCCCTCTTTCACCATCCCTGGTGAGCGGGGATAAGTATGTCCATATACAAAAAAGGGCGCTATTTTAGCACCCTTTGTTATTTTTCGCATGAGTCGCCGATGGCCACTATTCGCTGTCAGTCGTCTCCGACTTTTTCTCTCTCGCCAACAATGCCTTAGCCGCCTCATGTGGCGTACCGCCCTGGTAGAGCACCTTATACACCTGCTCGGTGATCGGCATCTCGACACCCAGACGCTTAGCCAAGGTATAGACCTCTTTGGTGTTACGGTAACCTTCAACCACCTGGCCAATCTCGGCCTGAGCGGTATCGACATCCTTACCCTGGCCCAGGGCCAAACCGAAACGACGGTTGCGGGACTGGTTATCGGTACAGGTCAACACCAGGTCGCCAAGACCCGCCATGCCCATAAAGGTAGAAGGTTGAGCGCCGATGGCCTCACCAAGGCGAGACAGCTCCACCAAGCCACGGGTGATCAGTGCGGTGCGGGCGTTGGCACCAAAACCGATGCCATCTGACATGCCCGCGCTGATGGCAATAACGTTCTTCACCGCGCCGCCAAGTTGCAGACCGATAAAGTCGTCGTTGGCGTAGACACGCAGGCGTTTCGGGCTATGCAGCAACTCCACCAAATCATTGGTGAAGGTCTCGTCGGTACCGGCGACCGAGATGGCAGTGGGCAGGCCTGCCGCCAGCTCTTTGGCGAAGGTCGGACCCGACAATACCGCCAGCGGATACTCGTCACCTAAAATCTCGCGCGCCACTTCCTGTAACAGACGACCGGTTTCCGGCTCCAGCCCTTTGGTCGCCCAGACGATGCGGGCATCTTTGCGCAGCAGCGGTTTCGCCTGCTTGAGCACAAGACCAAATACATGGCTAGGCACCACGACCAACACATTGTTGGAGGCGGCTAATGCAGTTGCAAGGTCGGCTTCGGGGATTAAGAGATCCGGCAGCGGGATACCGGGCAGAAACGCCTCATTGGATCGATCCCTTTTCAGGTTCTCGATATGATCAGGCTCGTGGCCCCAAATCAGGGTTTTGTGTCCGTTACTGGCTAAAGAAATAGCAAGGGCGGTGCCATAAGAGCCCGCCCCCAGTACCGTTATATCGGCAGTGTTGTTCATGCGTAATTAAGCGTTCGCTTCTGCTGCTTCACCGGCAGCTTCTGCCTGCGCCTGACGCTGTTGCACGTATTGAGCGAACAGGGCGTCGAAGTTAACTGGCGCTAGGTTCAGTTGTGGGAAAGTACCACGGGCAACCAGGCTACCAACCGCTTCACGAGCGTATGGGAAAAGTACGTTCGGGCAGTATGCACCCAGTGAGTGAGCCAGCTGCTGATCAGTCAGACCAGAGATAGCGAAGATACCCGCTTGTTGAACTTCACATAGGAAAGCGGTTTCTTCACCGTTTTTAGCCGTAACAGTCAGTGACAGAACAACTTCATATACGTCGTCGGCCAGCTTAGCGCTGCGAGTGTCAAGGTCTAGCTTAACTTCTGGATTCCACTCTTTCTGGAAAACAGCTGGGCTGTTTGGCGTTTCGAAAGAGATATCTTTAGTGTAAACACGTTGAATGTTGAACTGTGGACCCTGTTGTTCGTTATTTACTGCTTCAGCCATAATTTCCTACCTAATCAATTTTGTTCGATTCGTTCCGTATGGAGAATCATCTTCAGGGCCTTTGTTACTCGAGTCCTAATCTAGACCTCAGCCACCATCCCGATTTTAGTATTTCCTTAAATCCCACCAGATGGGCGATTTAAGCCATTTTTTATAAGAGATGACACTCTAATCAAAGATGCTTAATAAAAGCAAACTTTGTGTGGGTTATCTTTTGGTTTTGGCAACGGGTAAGTTATTTTGTTGCCATTCGCTCATCCCACCCTTGAGGTTATAGACAGTTTCAAAACCTGCTTTAACCATCAACTGAGCCGCTTGCGACGAGGTCATCCCTGCATTGCATACCATTATAATGGGACTGGCTTTAAACTTTTCAAGGGCAGATGTCTTATTATTTTTAATTTCTGCTAAAGGCATGTTAATCGCGTCGACGATATGGCCTTTCTTAAACTCTTCCTTAGAGCGCACATCGACCACCTTGGCGTCTTGCTTGTTAATTAACAAGGTCGCCTGCTGATGATCTACAGTTTTCACTTTCGAGATACTAGACTTAAAAACGCTCACAATAAGCGCAGCAAACAAGCCCACCCAGGCGAGACTCAACATAGGGTTGGCTTTAAAAAATTCGATATATTCTTGCATAGTTTTCGGCCTACTTCTGTGGCTTGAGAGACTGTTCGGGCTGAGAGTATAACCGATTGTCCCGGCAGATTGCAGCATGTAGTTCACCTCTGGCAGAGCGCCGAGATTGAGAGATCCCTAAAATTGTGACGGGCTCGATGAGGGCTATCGGTGTAAATCACTTTTTGATCGCCCCTGTACGTAGTAATATTTATCCAATTTCAGAATTCTAGTTTTCTTTTTAACGTTAATAGGTACCACCATGACGACACGCAAACGCCCATTGGCACTGCTGATCCTCGATGGCTGGGGTTACCGTGAAAATACCCACATGAACGCGGTATATCACGCCAACACACCAGTACTCGATCGCCTCAACAAAGAATACCCCAACAGCCTGATCTCAGGCTCTGGCCTAGATGTCGGCCTGCCCGACGGTCAGATGGGTAACTCAGAAGTTGGCCACATCAACATAGGCTCTGGCCGCGTGGTCTATCAGGAGCTGACCCGCATCGGTAAGTCGATTGAAGATGGCGAGTTTGACTCTAACCCAGCCTTTGTCGACGCCGTCGACAAGGCGATCGCCGCAGACGGCGCCGTACATATCATGGGGCTATTGTCACCCGGTGGCGTACACAGCCATGAAAGCCACATCCAGGCCATGTGTAAGATGGCGGTAGCGCGCGGCGCCAAGCAGGTCTATCTGCACGCCTTCCTTGACGGTCGTGACACGCCGCCGAGAAGCGCCAAGGGCAGCCTGCAGGCCTTCAACGAGCTGTTTGCCGAGCTAGGCACTGGACGCATCGCCTCCCTCATTGGTCGCTACTACGCCATGGACAGAGACAACCGTTGGGATCGCGTCTCACAAGCCTATGAGCTGATCACCCAGGGCAAGGCGCTGCACCAGTATCAAGATGCCGTGGAGGCGCTCGACGCCGCCTATGGCCGTGATGAAAACGACGAGTTCGTTGCCAGCTCGGCCATCACAGACGCCGACGGCCAGGTTGCGACCCTCAATGACGACGACGCGCTGATTTTCATGAACTTCCGCGCCGACCGTGCCCGTCAGATAACCCGCAGCTTCGTCGACCCAGCGTTCGATGGCTTCGAGCGTGCGGTGACCCCTAAGATCAACTTCGTCATGCTGACCGAATACGCCGCCGACATTAAGGCGCCTGTCGCCTACCCATCGGTGGATCTGGTCAACACCCTGGGCGAAGTGCTGCAAAACAGCGGCAAGACGCAGCTGCGTATCTCGGAAACCGAGAAATACGCTCACGTCACCTTCTTCTTCAACGGCGGTAAAGAAGAGCCGTTCGAGGGCGAAGACAGGATCCTTATCCAGTCGCCTAAGGTCGCCACCTACGACCTACAGCCAGAGATGAGCTCGACCGAGCTGACCGACAAACTGGTAGAGGCGATCGAGTCGACCCAATATGACGTGATAATCTGTAACTACCCTAACGGTGACATGGTGGGTCATACCGGCAACTTCGATGCCGCCGTCAAGGCCTGTGAGGCGGTCGATGCCTGTATCGGTCGAGTGGTTGAGGCGCTGGCCAAGGTAGATGGTGAGTGTTTGATCACCGCCGATCATGGTAACGCCGAGCAGATGACCGACGAGCAAACTGGCCAGGCGCATACCGCCCACACCAGCGAACTCGTGCCCCTCATCTATGTGGGACGCAAGGGTGAGATCGCACCGAACGGAAGATTAAGTGATTTAGCGCCAACCATGTTAACCTTGATGGGACAAAGCGTGCCATCAGAGATGACAGGGCACTCAATCATTACCCTAAGCGAGTAACGACTCTTTGCTTAAACGTTCCGGTTTCTATAAAGCCAGCATACTTGCTGGCTTTATCATGCTCTCTTGTACTGCGCAGGCATCCGACCTGAAGCAGCGTCAATCCGAGCTTGAAGCTATTCAGAAACAGATAAGCAACCAGCAGTCGGCCCTCAAGGACACCAGTCGCCAACATGAGAAGCTGATATCCCTGCTGAAAAAAGATGAGCAGGCGATCGCTGCGGCGGCAAAGAAGGTGACCAATACCAGGGCGTCACTGGCACAAACCGACAAGAAACTGGCCGAGCTAGACGGCCGCAAAGCAGAGCTTGATACCCTCAAGCAGACGCAACAGAAGACATTGTCCAACCAGCTAGCCAGCGCCTATCTGGCGGGCAACCACGATTACACCAAGATGCTGCTCAATCAGCAGAGTCCGGCCACCATAGAGAGACTGCTCGCCTACTATCAGTTTCTCAACAAGGCGAGAATGGACGCCATCAAGCAGCTGCAACAGACCATGACCGAACTGACGGCCGTCGAGTCTGAGCAGAAGGCCCAGCAAACCAAGCTCAACGAGCTGATCCTCAACCAGGAGCAGCAGGCCAAGGCGCTCACCCAAGAACAACATCAACGTCAACAGACCCTGAAACAGATAGAGCGCACCCTCAATTCACACGGAGCCAAGCTGGAACAACTGCAGATAGAGGAAGCCAGCTTGAAGCGGGTGGTCGAACAGGCGCTAAGGGCCATGAAAGACAACCCCAGCATGGAAGGCCTCTCCAGCCGCCAGAAGCTTAGCTGGCCGACCAAGGGCCGTATCCGCGCCGGGTTCGGCAGCCTACGTTCGGGCGAAGTGAAGTGGAAGGGCGTGATGATGGCCGCCCCAGAGGGGCAATCGATCAACGCCATCGCCTCGGGCAAGGTGATCTATGCCGACTGGCTCAGAGGGTTCGGTATGGTGATGGTCGTCGACCACGGCAAGGGCTACATGAGCCTCTATGGCCACGCCCAGACCCTGCTCAAGGATGCCGGCGACAGCGTTAAGAAGGGTGAGACCATCGCCCTGGTCGGACGCTCGGGTGGACAGACAGAACCTGGCCTATACTTTGAAGTAAGGCATAAGGGGCAAGCGGTCGATCCTGCGAGATACTGTAGACGATAACGCGACAACGACCCCGAGTAATGGGGAGGTCGTCCATGTCTCAAATGATCCGCTATTTCACCTGTGTCGCCCTAGGGCTGACCCTAGGTCTCTCTATCACCTTGTTTGGCCACGAGAATGCCAAAGAGTATCAGCCCAAGGTCAACTACCCACTCCTCATCGACATCATCAGCACGGTAGAGACCTACTACGTAGACAAGATCTCTCAGGAAGATCTGATCCAGGCCGCCATTGAGGGGGTATTCAGCAAGCTAGACCCCTATTCAAACTTCCTCGACAGCCAAGCCTTCTCCGACATCAAGGATGCCAACAAGGGCGAATACTTCGGTTTCGGCATAGAGATAGCCACAGAACAGAACCAGGTCACCATCATCAGCCCCTTTCCCCATTCACCAGCCGCCAACGCAGGCATTCAGCCCGGAGACCGCATCGTCAAAGTCAACAATGAAGCGGTAACCGCCAAGCAGCTCGAGAATGTGCTGGAGGAGATCAAGTTCCACAGTCAGCATAATCTGGCCATCAACCTGTCGTTAAGCCGCGCCAACTCGGAGGCCCTGTTCGACGTGACACTCACCCCTAGCCTTATCGACGTCAACTCGGTAGAGGGCGAGTTGCTCGACAACGGCATAGGGTACATCAAGCTCTCCAGCTTTCAGGACGACTCTACAGAAGATCTCATTAAGCTGCTTACCCAATGGCAAAATGAGCCCATGACAGGCCTGATCCTGGATCTGCGTAACAACCCTGGCGGCCTGCTGGATCAGGCGATCAAGATTGCCGACATCTTCCTCGCCAAGGGACGCATCGTCTCAACCCGGGGTCGCTTCTTCGACGCGAACTCCGACTACTTCGCCTCACCACAGACCATGTTCTCCAAGCTGCCGCTTACCGTGCTAATCAACAAGGGGTCGGCCTCGGCCTCTGAGGTGCTGGCGGCAGCGCTGCAGGAAAACAAGCGCGCCACACTGATCGGCGAAAAGAGCTTCGGTAAAGGTACGGTGCAGAGCCTGATCCCCACTCTTATTGAGGGCAATGCCATCAAGCTGACCATAGCCCACTACACCACACCGAAAGGCAGAGACATACACGCCATCGGCATAGAGCCGGATATAAATATCCCGGGCGAGACTATGACTGCCGGACAAAGTATGCCTATAATCGATGAGCAAACACCCCATGAGGAGAGCGCCCACGATAGGGTTATCGAATCGGCGATCTCATGGATAAAAACAAATAGTTAGTGAATAACCAAAACAGTGCGCTTATTACTCTTATTAGCTGTCTTATTTACCACACCACACTGCTTCGCCGCCCAGGTCTCCATCATCATTGACGACATAGGTTATCGTCAGACTGACGAGGCGGTATTAGCATTGCCAAGCGACATCACCCTCTCAGTATTGCCCCATACCCCACTGGGCGAAAGGCTTGCCGCCATCGCTCACGACAAGGGCCACGAGATCATGTTGCACCTGCCCATGCAGGCATTAAATGGCAAGGAGATGGGCCCAGGCGGACTGACCAATCAGATGAGCGAACAGGCTCTCAAGCGGGCGGTCGATGACGCCTTTAAGAGTGTTCCCTACGCCAAAGGTGTCAACAACCATATGGGTAGCCTGCTCACACAACTCGATGCCCCCATGACCTGGCTAATGGAGAGCCTGAAGCAGCAAGACAACTATTTTGTCGACAGCATGACCACCAGGTACAGCAAAGCCAGCGACGCAGCCAACAGGCTGGGGATTCCGCTATTGAGAAGACAACTCTTTCTGGATAACGATGTATCGCCACAGGGGCTTGAGAGACAATTTAACCAGCTGATCCAGCTGGCAAACAAGGAGGGGCAACTCATAGTGATCGCCCACCCCTATCCCGAAACCATCAGCTTCTTAAAGGCGAATCTGTCCAGACTCTCGGATGAAGGAATCGCCTTGGTAAATACATCCAGGCTCTTGCCCTATCGCCTCGCACAGAAGGAACCCGCGGCCAGCGACAAGGCGCATTTAAGATAGGCAAACTTAAGAAAGGCTAAGTTAAAGCTCTAAGACTGGGATGGTAAGATCCGGTAGCAAGGCTCTAAGCTCGTCACGATTACTGACGACATCGGCCAATGAGTATTTATCTAGCACGGCCAGATAAGCGTCGACCGCCTCGGCGAGCACGCCCTTGAGCTGACAGGCTGGCGAGAAACGGCAATAGGGTTTGCTGCAATCGATAGGCGACAGCGAGTTTTCCAGCGTGCGCACCAGGACACCGATATTGATCTGATCCGCCGGCTTACCGAGCTTAAAACCACCTGCCTTACCGCGTACCGTCTGCAGATAACCTTCTTTACCAAGATGGTGCACTATCTTAGACACATGATTAGCCGACAGATCGAACACCTCGGTGATCTCGGCGATTCTAAACAGGGTTTCTCTCTCTGGCGATAAGGCCAGGTACATTAACGTACGAATACCAAAATCTGTATAACGAGTTAACTGCATAACCTACCTTCTAGGACTGGGTCGCCGCTTCTAAAGATGTAATCAACCAAAGTGCCTCTTCTGCCGTCGAACCACAGACTTCAGGTTCAGCGATGAAACGATCACACAGCGCCGGGCGCTCAGGGTGACCGAATATCTTGCAAAGATTCCGCTCATCTAACTGGGTGCAACGCACCCCGGCAGGCTTGCCATTGGGCATGCCAGGGATAGGGCTGGTGATAGACGGCGCTATACAACAAGCACCACATCCTAGACGACAATTCATACGGCATTATACCTATATTTGCGTAGCTTGTTAGTCATTAAGATCACAGCATTATTCTGAGATTTCATAAAGCTTAGCCCCACCTAATAGTAAAAGAGATAAAAACACTAAGGTTCTATAGAGAACGCCATACAGATAATGACGTTATCGCTAGAAGAAAAACAACAACTCAGTTGCGCCTATCTAGCGAACTTATGTTTATTAACTCATTCATCTTATGCCATCGCCTTGCTTTAAGGATTAGCTAAACGCTGCAGTTTATCTGCCCTCTAGTGGGTACTTCGTAGCACCAAGCAGCTAAGCTACGAGCCGGGGCAAGGCACATGAATGTGTCGAATGCCGTAAACGCAGGATACAGTTTATGGCCAAGCTCAGCGCTAATATTAGGCACCTGTCATGGCCAGCTTTGAGCCAGACATCAACACTAACTCCCTTCTCTCTCACATGGGGGCGTAAGGTATCCGATTAGAACTTAACAGAGGGAATAAACATTCCTGTTACTTTGTCAAAGCAAAAAAACTGTAGCAGCTGGAAATGACCTACTCGGTTCGCGCCGCGAACACATGGGGGTGAGAGTAAGGCGCTTTAAATACGCAGTATTTAGCCTCACTTGAACGCGGAGAAGCTATGCTTCGTAGCCGGAGACCCCGCTTAGCGGTGGGACGACGTCGGGAGTAGGCATTCATGCCTACATAAGTGAATAAGCCACCTGACTTTACTTAAGGTGGTTTCGAGAGGGTATGCCGATAATTTCATAAACCCCAAACGCAAAAAAGCCACCTTATTCAGGTGGCTTCTTCACTTAATTAGGCGCCTGGAAATGACCTACTCTCACATGGGGAGACCCCACACTACCATCGGCGCGATTGCGTTTCACTTCTGAGTTCGGGATGGGATCAGGTGGGACCACAATGCTATGGTTTCCAGACAAATTTGGAAATTCGGAAAGCTGTACTCTTATCTAAGAGTCAATCTGAGTTCGCACTTCAATCAAGTACTTTTGTATTCTTTTGATTACGTAAAACCATTATACGAAACCCTTTTGGGTTGTATGGTTAAGCCTCACGAGTCATTAGTACAGGTTAGCTCAACGCCTCACAACGCTTACACACCCTGCCTATCAACGTCCTAGTCTCGGACGGCTCTTTAGAGACCTTAAAGGTCTAGGGATGACTCATCTTAGGGCTCGCTTCCCGCTTAGATGCTTTCAGCGGTTATCGATTCCGAACGTAGCTACCGGGCAATGCCATTGGCATGACAACCCGAACACCAGCGGTTCGTCCACTCCGGTCCTCTCGTACTAGGAGCAGCTCCCTTCAATCATCCAACGCCCACGGCAGATAGGGACCGAACTGTCTCACGACGTTCTGAACCCAGCTCGCGTACCACTTTAAATGGCGAACAGCCATACCCTTGGGACCGACTTCAGCCCCAGGATGTGATGAGCCGACATCGAGGTGCCAAACACCGCCGTCGATATGAACTCTTGGGCGGTATCAGCCTGTTATCCCCGGAGTACCTTTTATCCGTTGAGCGATGGCCCTTCCATTCAGAACCACCGGATCACTATGACCTGCTTTCGCACCTGCTCGACGTGTATGTCTCGCAGTTAAGCTGGCTTATGCCATTGCACTAACCGTACGATGTCCGACCGTACTTAGCCAACCTTCGTGCTCCTCCGTTACTCTTTGGGAGGAGACCGCCCCAGTCAAACTACCCACCAGGCACTGTCCTCAACCCCGATTCAGGGGCCAGAGTTAGAACATCAACACTACAAGGGTGGTATTTCAAGGATGACTCCACGAGAACTGGCGTTCCCGCTTCAAAGTCTCCCACCTATCCTACACATGTAGGGTCAATGTTCAGTGCCAAGCTATAGTAAAGGTTCACGGGGTCTTTCCGTCTAGCCGCGGGTATACGGCATCTTCACCGCAATTTCAACTTCACTGAGTCTCGGCTGGAGACAGCGTGGCCATCATTACGCCATTCGTGCAGGTCGGAACTTACCCGACAAGGAATTTCGCTACCTTAGGACCGTTATAGTTACGGCCGCCGTTTACCGGGGCTTCGATCATGAGCTTCTCCGAAGATAACCCAATCAATTAACCTTCCGGCACCGGGCAGGCGTCACACCGTATACGTCATCTTGCGATTTTGCACAGTGCTGTGTTTTTGATAAACAGTTGCAGCCACCTGGTATCTGCGACTCCCGTCAGCTTAGAGAGCAAGTCTCATCACCAACAGGAGCGTACCTTCTCCCGAAGTTACGGTACCATTTTGCCTAGTTCCTTCAGCCGAGTTCTCTCAAGCGCCTTGGTATTCTCTACCCGACCACCTGTGTCGGTTTGGGGTACGATTCCTGCTAACCTGAAGCTTAGAAGATTTTCCTGGAAGCATGGCATCAACTACTTCATCACCGTAGTGACTCGTCATCAACTCTCAGTATTAGGTACCCGGATTTGCCTAAGTACCCTACCTACAGCCTTAAACGCGGACAACCAACGCCGCGCTAGCCTAGCCTTCTCCGTCTCTCCATCGCAGTTAGCAGAAGTACGGGAATATTAACCCGTTTCCCATCGACTACGCCTTTCGGCCTCGCCTTAGGGGTCGACTCACCCTGCCCCGATTAACGTTGGACAGGAACCCTTGGTCTTTCGGCGAGGAGGTTTTTCACCCCCTTTATCGTTACTCATGTCAGCATTCGCACTTCTGATACCTCCAGCGTGGGTTACCCCTTCACCTTCAACGGCTTACAGAACGCTCCTCTACCGCACTAGCGCAAGCGCTAGTACCCATAGCTTCGGTGTATTGCTTAGCCCCGTTATATCTTCCGCGCAGGCCGACTCGACTAGTGAGCTATTACGCTTTCTTTAAATGATGGCTGCTTCTAAGCCAACATCCTAGCTGTCTAAGCCTTCCCACATCGTTTCCCACTTAGCAATAACTTTGGGACCTTAGCTGATGGTCTGGGTTGTTTCCCTTTTCACGACGGACGTTAGCACCCGCCGTGTGTCTCCCGAGTAGTACTCATTGGTATTCGGAGTTTGCAAAGGGTTGGTAAGTCGGGATGACCCCCTAGCCTTAACAGTGCTCTACCCCCAATGGTATTCGCTCGAGGCGCTACCTAAATAGCTTTCGAGGAGAACCAGATATCTCCCGGTTTGATTGGCCTTTCACCCCCAGCCACAAGTCATCACCGCATTTTTCAACATACGTGTGTTCGGTCCTCCAGTTGATGTTACTCAACCTTCAACCTGCCCATGGCTAGATCACCGGGTTTCGGGTCTACACCTTGCAACTAAACGCGCAGTTAACACTCGGTTTCCCTACGGCTCCGCTATTCGCTTAACCTCGCTACAAAATGTAAGTCGCTGACCCATTATACAAAAGGTACGCAGTCACGGTCTCAAGAACCGCTCCCACTGCTTGTACGTATACGGTTTCAGGTTCTATTTCACTCCCCTCACAGGGGTTCTTTTCGCCTTTCCCTCACGGTACTGGTTCACTATCGGTCAGTCAGGAGTATTTAGCCTTGGAGGATGGTCCCCCCATATTCGAACAAGATATCACGTGTCCCGTCCTACTCGTTTTCACCTAAAGTTAGTTTTCATGTACGGGGCTATCACCCTGTATCGCTGTGCTTTCCAACACATTCCACTAACACCCTCTAGGCTTAAGGGCTAATCCCCGTTCGCTCGCCGCTACTAGGGGAATCTCGGTTGATTTCTTTTCCTAAGGGTACTTAGATGTTTCAGTTCCCCTCGTTCGCCTCACTAAGCTATGTATTCACTTAGTGATGACACCTTATGGTGCCGGGTTTCCCCATTCGGACATCGTTAGCTCAAATGCTTGTTACTAGCTCGCCAACGCTTTTCGCAAGTTACTACGTCCTTCATCGCCTCTGACTGCCAAGGCATCCACCGTATACGCTTAGTCACTTAACCATACAACCCAAATGAGTTTCATCTGAGTCGCATCGCAACTAACGGTTTCTACTTTCGCCAAAAGAATACTCAAGTCACTTGATTAAAGTGTGTTTTGAGAACTCAATTATTTTTCGCAATAACCTTTCGGTTATTACTATCAGCTTTCCAAATTTTTAAAGAACAAGCATCGTCGCTCGGACGTGCCACTCGCTCTAACAAGAACAAGTTATCTGTGTGAACACTCAACAAATATCAGTCAATCGTATAGGTAAGGAGGTGATCCAGCCCCAGGTTCCCCTAGGGCTACCTTGTTACGACTTCACCCCAGTCATGAACCACACCGTGGTAAACGCCCTCCCGAAGGTTAAGCTATCTACTTCTGGTGCAGCCCACTCCCATGGTGTGACGGGCGGTGTGTACAAGGCCCGGGAACGTATTCACCGTGGCATTCTGATCCACGATTACTAGCGATTCCGACTTCATGGAGTCGAGTTGCAGACTCCAATCCGGACTACGACCGGCTTTGTGAGATTAGCTCCACCTCGCGGCTTCGCAACCCTCTGTACCGACCATTGTAGCACGTGTGTAGCCCTACTCGTAAGGGCCATGATGACTTGACGTCGTCCCCACCTTCCTCCGGTTTATCACCGGCAGTCTCCCTAAAGTTCCCGGCATTACCCGCTGGCAAGTAAGGATAAGGGTTGCGCTCGTTGCGGGACTTAACCCAACATTTCACAACACGAGCTGACGACAGCCATGCAGCACCTGTCTCAGAGTTCCCGAAGGCACCAATCCATCTCTGGAAAGTTCTCTGGATGTCAAGAGTAGGTAAGGTTCTTCGCGTTGCATCGAATTAAACCACATGCTCCACCGCTTGTGCGGGCCCCCGTCAATTCATTTGAGTTTTAACCTTGCGGCCGTACTCCCCAGGCGGTCTACTTAATGCGTTAGCTTGAGAACCCAGTGTTCAAGACACCAAATTCCGAGTAGACATCGTTTACGGCGTGGACTACCAGGGTATCTAATCCTGTTTGCTCCCCACGCTTTCGTACCTGAGCGTCAGTCTTTGTCCAGGGGGCCGCCTTCGCCACCGGTATTCCTTCAGATCTCTACGCATTTCACCGCTACACCTGAAATTCTACCCCCCTCTACAAGACTCTAGTTGACCAGTTCGAAATGCAGTTCCCAGGTTAAGCCCGGGGCTTTCACATCTCGCTTAATCAACCGCCTGCGTACGCTTTACGCCCAGTAATTCCGATTAACGCTTGCACCCCTCGTATTACCGCGGCTGCTGGCACGAAGTTAGCCGGTGCTTCTTCTGCGAGTAACGTCACAGCTAACGGGTATTAACCGTTAACCTTTCCTCCTCGCTGAAAGTGCTTTACAACCCGAAGGCCTTCTTCACACACGCGGCATGGCTGCATCAGGCTTGCGCCCATTGTGCAATATTCCCCACTGCTGCCTCCCGTAGGAGTCTGGGCCGTGTCTCAGTCCCAGTGTGGCTGATCATCCTCTCAGAACAGCTAGGGATCGTCGCCTAGGTGAGCCATTACCTCACCTACTAGCTAATCCCACCTAGGTACATCCAATCGCAGAAGGTCCGAAGATCCCCTCTTTTCCCCCGTAGGGCGTATGCGGTATTAGCAGTCGTTTCCAACTGTTATCCCCCTCGACTGGGCAGTTCCCTAGGCATTACTCACCCGTCCGCCGCTCGTCAGCAAAGTAGCAAGCTACTTTCTGTTACCGCTCGACTTGCATGTGTTAGGCCTGCCGCCAGCGTTCAATCTGAGCCATGATCAAACTCTTCAATTAAAAGTTTTTGTGTTTGGCTTGCGCCAAACGACTCAATGAATTCTGATTCACATAAATGACTCGGAAGAATCATCTACATGTTTGTACATATTGCTATGAACACTCATCATTGCATTGAGATTTAAATCGTTTTCGATTAACTCAATACCTGTGAGTGCCCACACAGATTTCTTGTTTTATCTTGTTAAAGAGCATTGCATCATTATTTTCGATGCCGCCGCTGGCGCCGGGCCGTTGGCTTAGGGATGCGTATTCTACACTTCCCGAGGTTGGCGTCAAGGGTTAATTTTAAGAAGTTTTTCAAGCGTCGATTCTTTAACCAGAAGGCGACATTTGAAAGCCTTAAACCACTTTCTGCCCGACTCAACTCATTGCGTTTAACCGCTACTAAAATCGAGCCCCTGACCAGGCTGACCCCCTTTGTTTACCTGGCTTTCACCAGTTGAAGAAGTTGCTGCGCCGTGTCAGTGGATGCGCATTATAGGGGGGCGATTCTTTTACGCAAGGGCTTTTTGAAAGAAAATGACACTTTGATGACTAAGCGGGTAATAATCAGGCATTACGTACAAAAAAGGGGCTAAAAAGCCCCTTTTTCCTATCTTTCGCTATCTTTTACTACTAGTGAGTAATAGTCGCAGCCAGGTTATTGACTAAAGAAGCGTGACTCTTGGGTCGCCTCGACTGTCTCACCGTCTAATACCGTGGTGACCTTGAAGTCGACTCTGGTCATGGCCCGTGACAGTCCAACAGGATCCACGGCGACACTCACCGGCAGGGTCAGCACCTCGCCACCTTCGATGGTCACAGATTGCGGACCATACCACTGATAGTCAGGCAGACCTTCGACACTGAGTTGATACTCATGCTTGGCTTCCGTCTTATTCAAGATCTTCAGGGTAAAGGTGTTCTCGATTAGACCTTGATCATTTTCCCTAAAGAGCTGGTTACGGTCGCGAATGATATCGATACGCACAGGCGCTATGGTCACCGTCGCATAGATAAAGACTAAGATCATGAATGCCAACACGGCACCATAACCCAGGAGCTTAGGTCGTAGTACCTTCTCTTTCACGCCTTCGAGTTTGTTTTCCGTGGTGTAGGCGATCAAGCCTTTGTCGTAACCCATGCGCTCCATAGTGGTATCACAGGCATCGATACAAGAGCCACAGTTGATGCACTCATATTGCAGACCGTTACGAATATCGATACCGGTAGGACACACCTGCACGCAGAGATCGCAGTCGATACAATCGCCCAGGCCAAGGGCCTTAGGATCGGCCTTACGCGAACGGGGACCACGATCTTCACCGCGCTTGGTGTCATAACCCACGATAAAGGTGTTCTTGTCAAACATGGCCGATTGGAAGCGGGCATATGGGCACATGTGGATACACATGATCTCGCGCATCCAGCCGGCATTACCATAGGTGGCCACGGTAAACAGGGTTACCCAGAAATAGATGGCGCCCGAGGCGCTGCCGCTAAAGACGTCGGCATAGACTTCGGTGGTCGGTACGAAATAGGAGACGAAGGTCATGGCGGTGAGTAGCGACACCAATAACCAGGAGAGATGCTTGGCCGTCTTGCGCCAGACCTTATTAAAACTCCACGGCATCTGATCTAACTTCATCCGCTTATTACGGGCACCTTCAAATTTCTCTTCGAACCAGATGAAAATAAAGGTCCACACCGTCTGCGGGCAGGTATAACCACACCAGACACGGCCAAGATAAGTTGTCACAAAAAAGAGACCAAACGCGGCTATCATTAATAATGCAGCGAGTAAGGTAAGGTCTTGGGGCCAAATGGTTAGGCCGAAGATATGAAACTTCTGCTCACCCAGGTTAAACCAGACGGCTTGTCTGTCTCCCCAGGGGATCCAGGGCAAGATAAGGAAAAAGAGCATAGCAACCCAGCCCAAGCGGCGACGTAGCTGAGTCCAAAATCCTTCTATTGCTCTAACATAAATACGATTGCGGGGATTAAAACGATCGGATTTATTCTCGTCCGGCTGATGAATTTTGATCCGCTCAGCCTTGGAATAATCCTTTTTATTTGATTCTGCGTTCATATTTAACAGCCTTACAGCTTTAATATTCCATGAAAACTGGCTTATTATACATTTCTAATACTGATTGTTCACCATGGTTGGATAAATAATGAGAGGCTGGATTATTTTAGGTGCAGGGATAGGATTACTCTATTATCTAGCGACCGAGACAGACAAACTCGATGAGCCCATCGCGCAAACGGATGCCCTGATGAAGCGTATCGAACGTAAACTCGACTCGATGACGGGAACCAAGATCATCCGTGTCGACAAGAACATCGCGATGTTCAAGACGCAGATTGCCGAGCGACTGACTCGAAAAGAGTTAGCGGCACTGGACAATATTCTCGAATCGAAAGAATCGGTGCTCGAGTTTACCGAGAAATATTGCGGCAACAGCAGCAATCGCTTTGACGAGCTGAGCAAAGATAACCAGCAATTTATCTGCGACAAGCTCAGATAATCCCTCATAGGCTACAGAAAGCTTTGCCCAGCGCACGGTTTTCTGCAGCCTAATTGATCTCTATTCATAATGAGCCTAGCCTTGGCTCATCTCTCGATGCGACACACATAGGGTTACGAACATGACAGACAAGGTTTCCGATATCTTTGATCCCTCCTTATGGGATCGAGTACCTAGATTTGATTTCGAAGATATTACCTACCATAGGGCGAAGGATCAGGGCACGGTGCGTATCGCCATCAACCGTCCAGATTGCCTCAACTCATTTCGCCCTAAGACGGTCGATGAACTCTATATCGCCCTGGATCATGCCCGCCAATGGTCTGATGTAGGTTGTGTGCTGCTGACCGGCAACGGCCCGTCGGCCAAGGGACAGTGGTCCTTCAGTGCTGGCGGCGATCAACGTATCCGCGGCAAAGATGGCTACAAGTATGAAGGCGAAGAGACAGATAAACCCGACTTGGCGCGCATGGGCCGCCTGCATATCTTAGAGGTGCAACGCCTGATCCGTTTCATGCCTAAGGTGGTAATAGCCGTCGTGCCGGGCTGGGCAGTCGGCGGTGGTCATAGCCTGCATGTGGTCTGCGATCTTACCTTGGCCTCTAAAGAGCATGCGGTATTTAAACAAACCGACCCGGATGTCGGCAGCTTCGACTCGGGCTATGGCAGCGCCTACCTCGCCAAGATGATTGGCCAGAAACGCGCCCGGGAAATTTTCTTCCTCGGCTTTAATTACAGTGCGGAGGAGGCGTTCGACATGGGCATGGTCAACCGCGCCATCCCCCATGCAGAATTGGAAACCGAGGCACTGAGATGGGCCAAAGAGATCAACTCTAAGTCACCTACGGCTATGCGTATGCTGAAGTATGGTTTCAACCTGCCAGACGATGGCTTAGTGGGTCAGCAGCTGTTTGCCGGCGAGGCCACCCGCCTGGCCTATGGTACCGACGAGGCGGTAGAAGGCCGTGATGCCTTCCTGGAAAAACGGGATCAGGATTTCTCTAAGTTCCCTTGGCATTACTAGTCTCTACGTACGACTCAATCTAAGCGCATTGCTAATCGGTGCACATTAAGAATCAATAGCCAAATCATACCTATTGTCCCAGAGTGCCAGTTAAGGCATCTGTCACTCTGGGCGTTTTGCAACTTACTCACCTTTATTAATCGTCTTACTGCATTAAGCCAATCGCACTCTCCGACTTTACAACCCAAATGATAATAATTATCATTTAATTAAATCTAAGAGGAGACGCATCATGGCTAAGACATTCACCTTTGCAGTACTACACTTCGGTGTCGCATTCGGAATCACCTACCTGTTAACCGGTAGCATAGTGATAGGCGGCGCCGTGGCACTCATTGAACCGGCGATCAATACTGTCGTGTTCTACTTCCACGATAAGGTGTGGCAACGCATAGAGAAGCGCTCCCAGCCGCTGTTAGCCTAATTCGCAACTAATTACCGCCAACAGTAGCTTTTAACGCTTAAAAGCGGACCCTGTTTAGATTAATAATTGAAAAATAACTAATTTAATAGACGATAATTTTAAACAAAATCAAATTATCTGTACCCTTTGTAGGCGACATCTGCTATAAGTCGGATTCGATATTTTGCCGTTATCAACTGACAAAGGATTGTTATGAAAGCTCTTCTTGCCGCAGCTTGCCTGTTCGTTACACCTCTCTCTTTCGCGTCGGATTACCATCACGCCCTGTCACTAGGGGCTGGCATGGGTGAAACAAGAGTCTCATCGGGCAAAGCCATCGATGGTGATGACTTTCAGTCCCATTATGATCTCGCCTACCGTTACCAATTCAGTCCAGAATGGGGGGTAGAAGTGGGTTACATGCGACAGGATGTATTTATCACCAACCTCTTTAGCTTTTATGGCAATCAACTCGATGATGTCGGCAGCTTCCGAGCGGCAGCCCTGTATACACTCCCCCTGTCTCAGAGAAACCGATTGGTATTTAAACTCGGCGCGAACCAATATCGACTGGAGTTTACCGATACCGATGACAACGACCGTAAGTACACAGATGATGGTACCGGCCTACTGGCAGGACTAGGCTGGCGGATGGAGTTTGCGTCGGGCATGGATCTCGGTCTCACCTATCACTATCAGGCGATGGATTTACTCGATACCCATACCTTTACTTTCGCCCTTGGATATCGCTTCTGATACTGACATAAATGTAGGGCAAACCTGAAGACAGCGTTTGCCCTACTATTTGTACTAAGTCCCGCTGCAGACCCTTAGTCGACGCTTTCATTCACCCTTTCAGCCGTCCCATTTATTCGACGACTAGCACACCTTTGTACATCTGCATCTGGCAGTGAAATGCATATTCTCCAGGTGTCATGGCCGGAATCTTGATTACCGTAGGCTTATCCAATGCCAGCTCCTCACTGATCTCCAGCGCCGGCAGCTGTAGGGTCGCCGAACAGGCTGACTTATCCTGCCTTAGAAAGGTGAGTGATGTCGCCTGACCCGAGGGAATCTTGATACGCGACGGCGTATATACCCCATCCTTGACCACTATCTCTATGCCCTCCTGACTCACGGGCGCCTCGGGCGAGTAGAGCCAGAACCACCAGACAATAAAACCTATCAGGGCGAGACAGAACAGATTGATAAATAACATACCAGCCTCCTAATGCGCTTTGGCTTTAAACAGACGCAGACGATTGGCGTTGCTCACCACGGTTAGCGATGAGAAGGCCATGGCCGCACCGGCAATCACAGGATTGAGCAGTAAGCCGAACATGGGGTAGAGGATGCCGGCGGCAATGGGTATACCGGCGGCGTTATAGACAAAGGCACCAAACAGATTCTGTTTGATGTTTCTCAGCGTTGCCTTGCTGACCGCAATCGCATCGGCCAAACCGTGCAAAGAGCCACGCATCAGGGTGATGTCGGCACTTTCAATAGCCACATCCGTACCCGTACCTATGGCAAAGCCCACATTAGCCAGTGCCAGTGCCGGGGCGTCGTTGATACCATCACCCGTCATGCCCACTACCTCACCATCTTGCTGCAGCTCGGCGACCTTACTGGCCTTATCTTGGGGCATCACCTCGGCAAAAAACGTCTCTATGCCAACCTTAGCCGCCACCGCCGCGGCCGTGGCCTGATTGTCTCCGGTTAACATCACCACCTTGATGCCATTTTGCTTGAGCCGGGCGATCGCCTCGGCCGAGTCAGGCTTGATAGGGTCTGCCACCGCTATGATGGCAATAAGCTCTTTGTCCTGCGCCAGATACATGGGCGTCTTGGCCTCCGCCGCCAACTGCTGCGCCTTGGCCTGGTAGGCCTGAGTATCCACACCGAAGTCCTGCATCAATGCCTGATTACCAAACAGCAGCGTCTGCCCATTCAATTTGGCCTCGACCCCGCGCCCGGAGATAGCATTAAAGTCCTCGACGGCCTCCATCTGTATACCGCGGCTGTTAGCCGTCTCGACAATCGCCTCGGCCAGGGGATGCTCTGAGTGACGCTCGATACCGGCCGCCAGGGCCAATACCTCGTCTTCGCCAATGGAAGACACCTGAGTGACCACCACATCTGTGACCTGAGGTGAGCCCTGAGTAATAGTGCCCGTCTTATCCAGTACCATGACACTGATCTTAGAGGCGGTTTGTAGCGCCTCGCCGTTACGAATCAGCACTCCAGATTCGGCGGCCTTGCCCACACCCACCATGACAGACATTGGCGTGGCCAGCCCCAAGGCACAGGGACAGGCGATAATCAACACGGTTGTGGCCGAGACGATGGCAAACACCATGGAAGGCTCGGGGCCGAAGTTAAACCACACCATGGCGCTAACGATGGCGATGATCATGATGGCAGGAACGAAATAGCTGGCGATCACATCGGCGAGCCTGCCGATAGGCGGCTTAGAGTTCTGCGCCCGCTTCACCATGGCGATGATTCTGGCCAGCGCGGTATCTTTACCTACTCGGGTCGCGCTAAAAACGATGGAGCCGGACTTATTCAGGGTCCCCGTGACAACTTCGCTGTCTATAGCCTTCTCAACCGGCATAGGTTCGCCGGTCAGCATAGACTCATCCACCATGGTGGTGCCCTCGATGACCAAGCCATCGACGGGGATCTTCTCGCCGGGGCGCACCCGTACCTTGTCGCCTTGCAGCACCTGAGCGATGTCGATATCCAGTTCCTTACCGTCGCGTATCACCCGCGCCGTCTTGGCCTGTAAGCCGATCAGGCGCTTAATCGCCTCCGAGGTCTTGCCCCTTGCCTTGACCTCCAGCGCCAATCCCAGGTTGATCAAACCTATGATCATCGCCGTGGCCTCAAAATAGACGTGGCGCGCCATCTCGGGCAGCAGGGTTGGAAAGGCGACCACCAGCATGGAATAGAGCCAGGCTGTGCCGGTGCCTAAGGCGATAAGCGTGTCCATGTTGGCGTTGTGGTGTACAAAGGATTTCCACGCCCCAACATAGAAGTGTTTACCAGACAGAAGCATGATGCTCAGGGTCACCAAGCCCACCAGCCCCCAGGCTAGCTGTTCGGTCGTGGTCGTTACCGTCATCTCGCCGATAAACAGGCCATAGATCATCAAGGGAATACCCACAGACAAGGCGATAAAGGTATGGCGCAGCAGGCTGCGGTAATAGTCGAGATCCGCCTGCTCCTTCTCATCCATGGCATCATCGCTCGCCTCGGCCTGCAGCTGGGTCGCGTTATAACCCGCCGCCTCGACGGCCGCAATCAGCTGCTGCGGCGTTGCCGTTCCAGATACGTCGACGATGCGCTCGGCAAAGTTCATCTCGGCCGAATCGACCCCGGGGACAGAATTTAATGCCTTCTCTATCTTACCGACGCAGCTGGCACAGCCGGCGCCTATGATATTGAGTTGTACTCTGTTGGTGTCCATCTTCAATCCTCCAGGCTAGGCATCATGCTTGATTCACGATTGGCTTCTAACTGACTGCTTTCTGTATAAGTGCCTTCGATTAGATGGCAGATCATGTTGCCGGTCGGCGCCTTGTCCGGCTTGTGGGACCAATCTTCCACAGCATTCGACAACTTACGTCTCAGCTTCACCATCTCTTCAAACTGCTTCTCAGTCTCCTCTAGCTTCTGCTGGATCATCTGCCGTACCAGGCCACAGGCGCTCTCGCCCTGATCCGTGCGCGAGAAGATCACCTTGATCTCATCGACGCTAAATCCCAGGTTTCTGGCGCTTAAGATGAACTGCATACGCGACTGTTCCTTGTCACTGTAGTCCTTGTAGCCATTGACCGAAGACTTAGCCGGGCTCAGCAGGCCGATGCGGGTATAGAAGCGCACGGTATCACCCGTGATATTGAGATTCTTTGCTAGTTGATTGACGCGCATATCCACCCCAACAAGACATTTTTTAAGCTCATGCCTTGACTATAAACCTGTGTGTTAGACACAGGTCAAGGAACTAAGGAAGAAAAAATCGAAAGTGTGGTGAAAAAGCGGCAGGCATAAAAAAAGCAGCCGTTAGAAAGGCTGCTTTTTCTGATATGGGCGTTAGTTTAAGAGCGCAAATTACTCTACCGTCACCGACTTAGCCAGGTTACGCGGCTGATCCACATCGGTACCCTTGATCAGGGCGACATGATAAGACAGCAGCTGCAACGGTATGGTGTAGATGAGCGGCGCCATGTAGTCATCACAATGTGGCACTGGGATCACCTTCATGGTGTCATCTGACTCGAACTCGGCGTCCTTGTCGGCAAACACATACATGAGGCCACCACGGGCACGCACCTCTTCGACGTTCGACTTGAGCTTCTCTAGCAGTTCGTTGTTTGGCGCCACGACGATCACCGGCATGTCGGCATCGATCAGCGCCAGCGGACCATGCTTAAGCTCACCAGAGGCATAGGCTTCGGCGTGGATGTAGGAGATCTCCTTAAGCTTGAGCGCACCTTCCATCGCGATAGGATATTGATCGCCGCGGCCCAGGAACAGAGCGTGATGCTTATCGGCAAAGTCTTCAGCCAACTCGGCGATGGCATCATCCAAGCCCAGCGCCTGCTCCACCTTAGCCGGCATAGACTGCAGACTCTGGGTGATCTCGGCGAGCATCTCGGGAGACATGCCGTTGTGACGACCGACAGCGGCGGTCAACATCAAGAGACCTGCCAGCTGAACGGTAAAGGCCTTGGTTGAGGCCACGCCGATCTCGGCGCCCGCCTTCATCATGTACGCCATGTCCGACTCGCGAACCAGAGAAGAACCTGGCGCGTTACAGATAGTCAGGGTTGCCTTGTAGCCCATCTCTTTGGCCAGACGCAGCGCGGCCAGGGTATCGGCGGTTTCGCCCGACTGAGAGATGGTCACCAACAGGCTATTGGGGAACAGGTGCGACTTGCGGTAACGGAACTCAGAGGCGATCTCGACGTTACAGGAAACGCCGGCCCAATCCTCAAGCCAGTAACGTGCCGCCATACCCGCGTGATAGCTGGTACCACAGGCGATGATCTGCACGTGTTTGATATCTTTTAGGAACTCAGCCGCGTTTTCACCGAAGGCAGAATCCAGCACATGGCCACCAGCGATGCGTCCCTCTAGGGTATGAGCGATAGCGCGAGGCTGCTCATAGATCTCCTTGAGCATGTAGTGACGGTACTCGCCCTTGTCGCCCGCATCATGGGTCACTTCAGACTCTTTCACTTCACGCTCAACCGCGTTGCCATCAACGTCGAAGATACTCACGGTGCGGCGAGTCACCTCGGCCACATCACCCTCTTCGAGGAAGGCGAACGAGCGCGTCACGGGTAACAGCGCCAGCTGATCCGAGGCGACGAAGTTTTCGCCCAGGCCGAAACCTATCACCAGTGGGCTGCCTGAGCGGGCGACTATCATGCGCTCGCTGTCACGACGGTCGATCACCACAGTGCCGTAGGCGCCTTCGAGTTGCTTAACCGTGGCCTGTACAGCACCAAGCAGAGTGTCATGAGACTTAAGCTCATGGTGTACCAGGTGGCAGATCACTTCGGTATCTGTGTCTGAGTTAAAGGTGTAACCCAGGCCCTTCAGCATGTCGCGTAGCTTGTTGTGGTTTTCGATGATGCCGTTGTGCACCACGGCAATATCACCGCTAGACTGATGAGGATGAGCATTACGCTCACTCGGCTCGCCATGGGTCGCCCAGCGCGTGTGCGCGATGCCGGTGCCACCGACCAGCGGTGCCTGCTCTAGGGCACTAGACAGCTCTTGCACCTTGCCCACACGGCGTGTGCTTGCCAGTTCATTGTTATGGATAACCGCCACACCGGCAGAGTCATAACCACGATATTCGAGGCGGCGTAGCCCCTCGACTAGAATTTCCGCAACATCCCTTTGCGCCACTGCGCCAACGATTCCGCACATAGTTTTTTCCTACTTACTCTTACTAATTTAAAAATTTACTTTGAATAGGGCGCGAGGATCACCTCTACACCCTGCTCGATAATTTGTTCTACCGTCTGCTCATCGACTCTGTCGTCGGTCACCAGCACGCTTATCTGCTGCCATGGCAGCTCCAAGTTAGGTATGCGCCTACCTATCTTGTCTGAATCCACCATGACGATCACCTCACGGGAGACCTCGGCCATCACCTTGCTCAAGCCGGTCAACTCGTTGAAGGTGGTAGTGCCTCTGGCGAGATCTATCCCATCGGCGCCGATGAACAGCTGATCGAAGTTATAGGAGCGCAGCACCTGTTCGGCCACCTGCCCCTGGAAAGATTCTGAATGGGGATCCCAGGTGCCACCCGTCATCAGTAGCGTTGGCTCATTTTCCAGCTCGTGTATGGCGTTGGCCAGCTGCAACGAGTTGGTCATCACCACCAGGCCGCGCTTGGTATTGAGTTGCTGTACCAGGCCCGAGGTGGTGCTGCCGCTATCTATGATGATGCGGTTATGATCTTTTATCAGCCTGGCGGCGGCCTCGGCGATAGATAGCTTATTGGGGGCTATCTTGGCACTGAACTGCTGAGTCACCTCATCGGGGATCGCCACGGCGCCACCGTAACGACGCAGCAGCAAGCCAGTTTTTTCCAGCACTGCCAAGTCTTTACGTATGGTGACTTCGGAGGTCTCGAAACGATTAGCCAGCTCATCGACGCTCACCTCACCGGTCTCATTCAAGACGGCAATAATGCTGTGGCGGCGCTGTTGAGTGTTTCGTTTATTCACAAAGAGTTTCACTTAAGTTTCGTTTCGAAAGATGAATTATAGTGATTCGAAACTTTTTTACCAGCAATAAAGAGTGAAAACCGAGCTAAAAACGCAAAAAGCCGCTATCACAGATAGCGGCTTAATGAGTGAAATGAAATTGAGTTTAGAACTTGGCTTGCAGCGCTAAGCCGAAGTGACGTCCCTCACCCACTGTAACATCCGTATTGGTACCACCGGCCAGGTAATCGGTATCGAACAGGTTCTTCACATTGAGGCGTACGCTGACATCGCTACCCATCACATCCATGGTATAGGCGGCACCGATATCGAAACGCACATAGGCATCCTTGGTGATGGTGTTATCCGTATTGGCGAAACGCTCTCCCACATAGATGGCACCAAAGTTAAGCGCTAAGGCCTCTGTCATCTCGTAGCGGGTCCAGATGTTGGCCGACCACTCGGGTGCATCCACAGGCGTCTTGCCGTTCAACCTGTCTTCTTGCGGGCGTTGATACTCGGCATCGAGATACATCATAGATCCTGTCATAAACCACTTGTCGCTCAGCTGCCCTTGAGCCCCCATCTCGAAGCCTTTATGACGCTGTTCACCGGATTGAGTGGTGATCGTCTTATCGCCACTGGTCGGGATCACCTCGAGATCTTGGGTCACGGTAACATTTGAAACGGTAATATCGAAAACAGCGCCGGTTAGCAGCAGGCTGCCATCGAACAGCTCCCACTTGGTGCCGACCTCATACTGCTCGCCATACTCAGGATCCAGATTCATCTGATCGTTCACATCATCCGGATCATTCACCATCCCCTGAGGTGTGAAGCTCTTAGAGTAATTGAAGTAGATGCTGCCATTTTCGGCTGGCGAGTAGATCACCCCAAACTTAGGCGATACCGCATAGCTGTTGTTGCCCTTACCATCCTTCTTCTGCTCATCGTAGCGTACGCCAGCCAACAACTGCCATTGCTGGTTGATGGTCATCAGATCCTGAATATAGAAGCCATAATGCTTATAGTCGGATTCAGACTTGGTGGTGTCGCGATGATAATCTAAGTCCGGACGAGGAACAGGCTGCCCCGGCATCACCAGCTGGTTCTTATCTCCCGCCTCTTTGAGCTGGCCATAGTAGTAGTCCAGCATGTTAGCGCCGATCAACAGCTTGTGTTCGAAGTCGCCGGTACTAAAGTCGCCGGTAAAGTCGATAAAGCCCGTCTTGTGTTGCCAGTCGTCATAACGGTCGAACGGGCTAATGGTGTAGCCATCGGTGAAGGGATCTTCTGAGCCCTTTACCAGGCTAGGTGAGGAATCTAAACGCTGACGATTAAACTGCTGATCGTTATAACCCGCCTTCACCTGCCAGTCGTCGCTAAGATGATAGGTTAGCTCGGCGCCCAGGTTTGAGATGGTGTTGTCGGTAAAGGCCCAGGGCTGATCCCAGATGATATCGCGGCCACCGATCAGCTCGCCTTGACTGTTGAGCCAGCCACCACGGTCTATGCCCGTCTTATCCTGAGTATGGTCATACTTGAGCGACAGCATGAGATCGTCTGTGATATCGAACTCAAGGTTCAGATAGCCCAACCAGCGATCCCGCTCCTGATTGCTGCCGTCCTGATATTCACGCCAATATTGAGTGTCTTGCTTAACCAGCACTGTGCGGTAGCGTATGGTCTGGGCCTCATTCAGGCTGCCACCGGCATCCAGCTGAAAACGGGTCGATCCATGCTCGTCGGTATCGAAGCCCAGCTCAAACAGGGTGTCATAGGTAGGCTTCTTGGTGACCATGTTGATCAGGCCGCCTGGGCCAGACTGGCCATAGAGCATGCTAGAGGGTCCTTTTAACACCTCGACCTGTTGAAGGGTCTCAATAGGCTGCACATAGTGAGACCACTGCTGCTGACCATTGATCAGATAACCCGAGCCCGATGACAGCTCGAAACCACGGATGTTAAATACCTGACGATTCCACTTCTCGCTACCGCTGGTGACACTCGAGTCGTTTACCAGAACCTCTGACAGGTTGGTCGCCAACTGCTCGTCGGTCACAAAGTCGGGGATCACCGCCACAGATTGCGGCGTATCCATAAGATCGATATCGCCACGCATAGCGCCGGAGGCAACGCCCACCTTATAGTCATTAAAGGTTCGCCCCGTCACGGTAATACGTTCGATATTAGCCTCAACCAGGCTGCTTTCGGCATCATCAGCCACTGCTGGTGTTGCCGCCAGGGCGGCCAGCACGGCAAAACCTACAGGAGAATAGTTAAACGAACCTAGCTTAAATGACATGCAAACCTCACCACTAAACAACAAGTAAACGAAAGTTGCGACAAATATAAATGAGAATTGTTTTTATTTAAGCTTATTTACATCCCTTTACACTGTAGGCCGATCCAGTTCACTAAATTTGCCCTATCAGCCAGAGAACCGACTGTTCTTCAATGAAAACTGGCATAAAAAAAGCGACCATAGAGGTCGCTTCTTCTTACTTTTGTGAGCTTATTTCTTTTGCTTCACCGGACGGGTCCAGCCAGTCAGATGACGCTGTTTCACTCGGGTGATCACCAGCTCATCGGCCGCCACATCACGGGTAATGGTTGAGCCCGCACCTAAGGTAGCCCCCTTACCTATGGTCACAGGCGCCACCAGCTGAGTATCGCTGCCCACAAACACGTCGTCTTCGATCACCGTCAGGTGCTTGTTGGCACCGTCATAGTTACAGGTAATGGTTCCGGCACCTATATTCACTCCGGCGCCCACCTGAGCATCGCCAATATAGGCCAGGTGACCCGCCTTAGAGCCTTCACCCAGTACCGCCTTCTTCATCTCGACGAAGTTGCCGATATGGGCATCACGCTTGAGCTCGGCGCCTGGGCGCAGACGGGCAAAGGGACCGGCACTGGCGGCTTCACCCACAATCGCATTTTCGATAATAGAATAAGGTTTAATCTCGGCGTTATCGCTAATCTCACAGTCGATGAGGATGGCGCCGGCACCGATAGTCACGTTATTGCCTATGGTCACCTTACCCTGGAATACCACATTGACGTCGATCATCACATCCATACCAACGGTAACATCGCCGCGCACATCGATGCGGGCAGGGTCACGTAGGTTTGCGCCTTCGAGCATGAGCTTCTCGGCGGTGCGTGCCTGATAGGCGCGCTCCAATTGAGCTAGCTGCACACGATTGTTCGCGCCTTCCACCTCAATGGCAGATGCTGGCTGCGCCGTGGTGATGCTCACACCGTCACTATGGGCCATAGCGACGATATCTGTAAGATAATATTCGCCCTGGGCATTGTCCGACGACAGCTGATCCAACCAGGCCTTAAGCTGTTTGCCGGGCGCGGCCATGATGCCTGTGTTGATCTCATTGATCTTAAGCTGTTCCTCATTGGCATCCTTCTGCTCGACGATCCCCACCACCTTACCGGCCTCACGTACGATGCGACCGTAACCGGTTGGATCAGGCAGGTTCACAGTAAGAATGGCCAAACCATTAGCATCGCGCGCCGCCAACAGGGCTTCCAGTGTCGAGGCCTGGATCAGGGGCACGTCACCGTAGAGAATCAGGACAGTATCATCGTCGCCAATATTGTCATTGGCCTGAGCCACTGCATGACCCGTACCCAACTGCTCGGCTTGCAATACCCAATTCAGCGTCTGCTCACCCAGACGGGCCTTAAGCTTATCGGCGCCATATCCGTAGACCAGCTGAATCGCCTCACTCCCCAGTTGATGTGCGGTATCTATCACATGCTGCACCATGCTCTTATGAGCGATGGGATGAAGAACCTTGGGAAGGTCTGAGCGCATGCGGGTCCCTTTACCTGCGGCCAAAATAACAACGTTCAGTGCCATGAAGATATCCTTGGGTGATTACTGCTGATACAGAAGAAAATGCAAATTAAGTGGGCCGATTTTAATAGATTGCGCGGTCAAAAGCGACATGCGGCGCACCTTTAAAGGCGTTAGAAGTTGATCACCTTGTCCGACTGCAGCAGCCAGAGGGCGAGATCGTCCATGGTGGCCTTCACACATCCGTCGATAACAATCAGCTCGTTAAGCCCGCGAGCCTGCACGCAGGAGGTGCAATACTTCACCTCGGCGCCCTGGGCCAGAATAATCTCCAGCATCTGTTGTAGGTTATAGCCCTCACCCGGTGTTTGCCTAGGTAACACGCCCGTCACGGCATCGGACAAGAGAAACAGCTTAACCTTAGGTGTGGGAGTCTGTTCGTTGAGTTGTATCGCCAGGCGTAGGGCGTTAAAGAGTTTCTCAGACCCATAAGGCGCATCGTTGACGACGATTAAGACTTGTTGCATGGAATATCCCTCATTGAAAACAAGGGCATCAGCCTATCACCGCCTTGAGGTCGAAACGTCTGACTCGATCACGTAAAGGGAGTAGAAGATAGTTCCGGGATGGAAAACAGATACAAAAAAGGCGGTCACCCGAGGGCACCGCCTTTTATCATCAAACAATAACCTTATCTGGCAATGTTCTTCTTGATGGTCTCTACAACGCGCAATTGAGCGATAGCCTGAGCTAATTCAATCGCTGCAGCGGCATAGTTAAAGTCTGCGCCAGCGTTAGCCATGTGGGCTTCTGCACGACGCTTGGCTTCTACGGCTGCCTGCTCATCAATCTCTTCGGCACGCAATACTACGTCAGCCAATACTGATACTGAGAAAGGTTGTACTTCCAGGATACCACCCGAAAGATAGAAGACTTCCTCTTTACCATCTTGTTTGACGATGCGCGCCATGCCAGGTTTGATATGCGTAAGCAGAGGGGCGTGACCAGGCATAACGCCTAAATCACCCTCAGCACCTGAGACTTGTAGGTGTGCTACCAGACCCGAAAAGATGCTGCTTTCTGCGCTTACAATATCAAGTTGTACTGTCATGGCTGCCATCCGTTCTCCTTAAAATATCAAGCTAACGCCTGATTATTTTTTGTTAGCTCGCTCGATAACTTCGTCGATTGAACCTGCCATGTAGAACGCTTGCTCTGGAATGTGGTCGAACTCACCTTCCAATAGGCCTTTAAAGCCACGGATAGTGTCTTTAAGGGCAACGTACTTACCTGGAGAACCGGTGAATACTTCTGCTACGAAGAATGGCTGAGACAGATATTTTTCAATCTTACGCGCACGGGCAACGGTAGTCTTATCTTCATCAGATAGTTCGTCCATACCCAGAATCGCGATGATGTCTTTCAGCTCTTTATAGCGCTGTAGTACGTTCTGTACACCACTTGCTACGTCATAGTGCTCTTGGCCAACAACCTGTGGATCTAGCTGACGTGAAGTCGAATCCAGTGGGTCAACCGCTGGGTAGATACCCAGAGAAGCAATGTTACGTGACAATACAACGGTCGCATCCAAGTGAGCGAAGGTTGTTGCTGGTGACGGATCCGTCAAGTCATCCGCAGGTACGTATACCGCTTGAACAGAGGTAATAGACCCTGTCTTAGTCGAGGTAATACGCTCCTGAAGAACACCCATCTCTTCAGCCAGTGTTGGCTGGTAACCTACCGCTGAAGGCATACGGCCTAGCAGTGCAGATACTTCGGTACCCGCTAGGGTGTAACGATAGATGTTATCGACGAACAATAGTACGTCTTTACCTTCGTCACGGAACTTCTCAGCCATAGTCAGACCGGTCAGTGCCACACGTAGACGGTTTCCTGGAGGCTCGTTCATCTGACCATAAACCATGGCCACTTTGTCGAGTACGCCAGATTCTTCCATCTCGTAGTAGAAGTCGTTACCCTCACGAGTACGCTCACCTACACCGGCGAATACTGACAAACCAGAGTGTGCTTTAGCGATGTTGTTGATCAGTTCCATCATGTTAACTGTCTTACCAACACCCGCACCACCAAACAGACCTACTTTACCACCCTTAGCGAACGGACATACAAGGTCGATTACCTTGATACCAGTTTCTAAAAGCTCAGTAGTGTTTGATTGATCTTCATATGAAGGAGCTTCACGGTGAATAACATAACGCTCATCTTCACCGATAGGACCCGCTTCATCAACTGGCTGACCTAGTACGTTCATGATACGGCCAAGAGTTGCACTCCCAACCGGAACAGTAATAGGTGAACCTGTGTTTACTACCTCGATACCACGACGCAGACCATCTGAAGAACCCATAGCGATGGTACGAACTACACCACCACCAAGCTGCTGCTGAACTTCCAGCACCAAGCCTTCACTTTTGATCTCTAGAGCGTCATAGACCTGAGGTACGGCATCATGTGGAAACTCAACGTCCACAACCGCGCCAATTACTTGGACAACAGTACCTGTGCTCATGATTAATCCTCTAAAACTTGTATTCGTTACCCAGCCTAAACCGCAGCGGCACCAGAAACAATTTCCGACAGTTCTTGCGTAATCGCAGCCTGACGGGCCTTGTTGTAGACCAACTGCAAGTCATCGATAAGTTCACCAGCGTTGTCTGTCGCAGCCTTCATAGCAACCATACGGGCTGCCTGCTCTGATGCGATGTTTTCAACAACACCTTGATACACTTGAGACTCCACATAACGAACCAATAAGGTCTCCAAAAGTTCTTTTGGATCTGGCTCGTATAGGTAATCCCAGTGATGAGAAATCTCATCTTCTTCTGACTTAGGCAAAGGTAGCAGCTGTTCGATCACAGGCGTCTGGCTCATGGTATTCACAAACTTGTTGAATACTACGTACAGACGGTCTAGCGTGCCTTCGTTGTATGCTTTTAGCATTACGCGTACTGTTCCGATCAGGTCAGCGAGCTTAGGAGCATCGCCTAATCCTGACGCGTGAGCAGACACTTTTCCGCCAAAGCTGTTGAAGAATTGTACGCTGCGTGCACCGATTGGGCAGAATTCAACTTCCGCTCCGGCTTCACGCTGCTTCTTCACGTCCGCGACAACCTTCTTAAATAGGTTGACGTTAAGACCACCACAAAGACCACGGTCGGTTGACACAACAATGTAACCAACTCGCTTAGCTTCTCTCACTTCCAAATATGGATGCTTATATTCGAGAGAACCCTGCGCCACGTGACCGATCACCTTACGCATATTTTCCGCGTAAGGACGGCTCGCTGCCATGCGATCCTGCGCCTTGCGCATTTTGCTGGCTGCAACCATCTCCATTGCGGATGTGATCTTCTGAGTGTTCTGAACACTCGCGATCTTGGTTTTAATCTCTTTAGCGCCGGCCATCTTTACTCTCCAATCTGGACCTGAGGTGCCTTAAGACACCTCCGTGTCTTTACCAGGTTTGGGTTTCTACGAACTTGTCGAGGCCAGCCTTCAAACCACCTTCGATGTCGGCATTGTAGTCGCCAGTCTCGTTGATAGTCTTCATTAGGTCAGCATGCTCGCTGTTCATGTAAGAGAGCAAAGAAGCTTCGAAATCACCGATCTTGTTCAGCTCAACGCCTTTTAGGTAACCTTTTTCAGCTGCGAAAATAGACACAGACTGGTCGGCTACGCTCATTGGCGCGTATTGCTTCTGCTTCATGAGTTCGGTAACACGCTCACCATGCTCAAGCTGAGCACGAGTTGCATCGTCAAGGTCAGATGCAAACTGAGAGAACGCTGCAAGCTCTCGATACTGTGCAAGTGCAGTACGGATACCGCCAGACAGTTTCTTGATGATCTTAGTCTGAGCCGCACCACCAACACGAGAAACCGAAATACCTGGGTTAACCGCAGGACGTAGGCCTGAGTTGAATAGGTCAGTTTCAAGGAAGATCTGACCATCAGTAATCGAAATTACGTTGGTCGGTACGAATGCAGATACGTCACCCGCTTGAGTTTCAATAATAGGCAGTGCAGTCAAAGAACCAGTCTGGCCCTTAACTTCGCCATTAGTGAACTTCTCAACGTACTCAGCGTTAACGCGTGAAGCACGTTCAAGTAGACGAGAGTGAAGATAGAAAACATCACCTGGGTATGCTTCACGTCCTGGTGGACGCTTCAGTAGCAATGAGATCTGACGGTAAGCAACAGCTTGCTTAGAAAGATCATCATATACAATCAGCGCATCTTCACCACGGTCACGGAAGTATTCACCCATTGAACAACCTGAGTACGGAGCCAGGTATTGCAGCGCTGCAGCTTCAGAAGCTGTTGCCACAACAACCACTGTGTTAGCCAGTGCGCCGTGTTCTTCAAGTTTGCGTACCACGTTAGCAATAGTAGAAGCCTTCTGGCCTACTGCTACGTATACACACTTAATGCCTGAATCTTTTTGGTTGATGATGGCATCGATCGCCAGTGCTGTCTTACCAGTCTGACGGTCACCGATGACCAGCTCACGCTGACCACGACCGATTGGGATCATAGAGTCAACGGCTTTATAACCAGTTTGCACTGGCTGATCAACCGACTTACGTTCAATAACGCCTGGTGCGATCACTTCAACAGGAGAGAAACCATCGTTGTCGATAGGTCCTTTACCGTCGATTGGTTGGCCCAGAGTGTTAACTACGCGGCCAAGTAGACCACGGCCAACAGGCACTTCCAAGATACGACCAGTTGTCTTAACTTTTTGGCCTTCTGCCAGATCGGCATAAGGACCCATAACTACGGCACCGACAGAATCACGTTCTAAGTTCAACGCGATCGCATAACGGTTACCAGGCAGTTCGATCATCTCACCTTGCATTACATCGGCAAGGCCGTGAACGCGAATAATGCCGTCGCTCACTGCAACGATAGTACCTTCGTTGCGAGCTTCACTAACGACTTCGAACTGCTCGATCCGCTGTTTAATCAGATCGCTGATTTCAGTGGAATTCAGTTGCATGCTCAAACTCCCAATTACGACTGCAGCTTTTCAGACAGGCGGTTTAGTTTACCGCTGACCGAGCCATCTATGACCAGGTCACCTGCCGTGATGATTACACCAGCCACCAGGCTGGCATCTACGCTGCAATTCAGCTTAACTTTGCGTGTGAGACGTTTTTCTAGAGAAGCACTAATTTGTTGCTGTTGCTCTGCGCTAAGCTCAGTGGCAGAAACAACAGATGCTTCAACCTCTTTCGCCCACTCGTTGCTGAACTCATGAAAGAGTTCATATACAGCAGGAAGTACTTCCAAACGACCGTTTTCAGCCATTACCTTTATCAGATTTTGACCTTGCTCATTGATCTGCTCACCACACACCTTAATGAAAAGGTCGGCAAGCTGGCTGCTCGAAAGCGCACCAGACAGCAGCGGCTTCATCGTCTCGTTTTCACTGACTTGAGCGGCAAAGCTAAGCATTTCAGCCCAGCTTTCTACTGCATTTTTCTCAATAGCAAAGTCAAATGCTGCCTTTGCGTAAGGACGAGCGATGGTGCTTAATTCAGCCATAACTCACTCCCTAATCAAATTTCAGCAACAAGTTTGTTAACTATGTCACTGTGGGCGGCTTCATCAATCGAACGCTCAAGGATCTTCTCTGCACCGGCGATAGCCAGAGCAGCAACTTGCTTACGCAGGTCTTCTTTCACGCGATTACGTTCAGCTTCAATTTCTGCTTTACCCTGAGCGATGATTTTCGCACGCTCAGCGTCTGCTTCGGCTTTGGCCTCATCGACAATCTGAGCTTTACGCTTGTTAGCTTGCTCAATGATTTCGTTAGCAGTTGCCTTAGCTTCTTTTAGTTGGTCGGTGGCTTTCGCCTGTGCCAACTCTAGGTCTTTTACAGCACGATCAGCATCAGCTAGACCGTCGGCGATCCTTTTTTGGCGCTCTTCGATGGCATTCATCAAAGGGGGCCAAACAAACTTCATGCAGAACCACACGAAGATAATAAAGGCAACCGTCTGACCGATTAGGGTAGCGTTGATATTCACAACAGCCTCCTATTTAGATTAAAGACAGAAGCGTTGATTACAGCATTGCACCCAGTGGGTTAGTAAACAGCATAAATAGTGCAATACCTACACCGATCATGGTTACCGCATCCAATAGACCAGCAACAATGAACATCTTAACTTGTAGCATAGGAGCCATTTCTGGTTGACGCGCAGCGCCTTCCAAGAACTTGCCACCTAGTAGGCCGAAACCGATAGCGGTACCTAGAGCACCCATACCAATCAGTAGAGCAACAGCGATAGCTGTCATGCCTAATACAGTTTCCATCTCTATCTCCAATATTCTAAATCTTTAGTTAGTTTGTGATTTAGCTTAAAAAAAATTTCTTCAGCAACCCTTAATGATCTTCATGTGCCATGCTGAGATACACGATCGTCAGCATCATGAAGATAAACGCCTGCAGAGTGATAACCAAAATATGGAAGATTAACCAACCTAGTTGTAGAGTCACACCTAGGGCAGATAACGCCAAGTTAGCACCATACATCAACGCAATAAGGATGAAGATCAACTCACCTGCGTACAAGTTACCGAACAGACGCAATGCCAATGAAATAGGCTTAGCGATCAGGGTAACCGACTCTAGTAGGAGGTTGACGGGTATCATTGCCTTATGGTTAAAAGGCTGTAATGTCAGTTCTTTAACAAAGCCTGAAACGCCCTTGACCTTGATGCTGTAGTAGATAATCAGCACAAACACACCGATAGCTAAGCTGAAGGTGATGTTTAGGTCGGTCGTTGGTACCACTTTCATGTATGGGATACCGGCAGCAGCTGCCAGCTCAGGAATCCAGTCAACTGGAATCATATCCATGAAGTTCATCATGAATACCCACACAAAAATCGTTAGTGCCAACGGAGCAATAACAGGATTGCGGCCATGGAAGGTTTCCTTCACGCTGCCATCGACGAATTCAACGATCATCTCGATAAAGCATTGAAGCTTACCGGGAACACCTGTCGTTGCCTTCTTGCCAACGCTACGGAATAGCCACAAGAATAGAACACCAAGCCCAACCGAAAAGAACAACGAATCAATGTGCCATGTCCAGAAGCCTTCACCAACGTGTAAGTTGGTAAGGTGGTGCTGGATATAGCCCTGCGGTGTTAACGCTTCACCAGTTGCAGCCATGATTCATCCCACTTAACTTTGCTTGAAGTATAAAGGAGCTGTCCAATGCACTATTAGCGCCGATATATAACAAACAAAAAGCGGCATAAAGACCACTTTAAGATTGATAAATACCAGCGAGAACATTGCTATGGTTAACAGCAACTTTACCGCTTCCCCCCAGTAAAAGGTTTTCATTACCTTTCCTGCTGAACTTGCTCCCGTATGGGAAAAAGCGAGGGTCGCGAATACAAAATTAGGGAGTACAGCAATGGCACCACCTGCTAACGCAGACAGTCCGTACTGAGCTCCCCACACGGCGAAAAAGACAATCGAAACACCCCCAGCCACCGCCGCCTGCATCAACACCAATTTATAGGCAGACCACCGGCCACGACGTGCTAAAACCTTGCTCAATTCATCTTCTCCGCATTCTTACTTTTTGTTTCTATGACCGGACGACAAATTATCAGGCCATCTTAGAGGTACAAAAAGCTTGCGAAAGTATACCTTTTCGCACATTCAAAGCAAGTTTAAGGTAAGTAAAAATGGGGACTTTTAACGTGATCTACGCCAAAAGTCTAAAAGTGAAAGATTAACAGATGTCACAAAGTTACATAATATTACGTTAACTTGGGCTAATTAACGGATTTTCTCAATAATACCATCCAATTCAGCCAAATTTTGATAGTTAATTACCATTTTGCCCTTGCCTTTTTTGTTATGGCTAATGGAAACTTTTGCCCCTAATTTTTCAATTAATTGGCTCTCTAGACGGGCGACATCCTGATCTTTTGCGGGTTTATCGACAATTTCAGGTGGATTTAAGGTTTTATTCACTAATCGTTCAGTTTCACGAACAGTTAGTTCTTTGGCAATCACGGTTCTGGCCAGGTTAGTTTGCTCATCACCAGGCAATGCGAGCAGGGCACGGGCATGCCCCATATCGATATCGCCATATTCCAGCATGCGCTTAACAGGCTCTTCTAAGCCATTCAAACGTAGAAGGTTTGATACAGTCGTGCGCGACTTACCCACGGCATCCGCCGTCTGTTGATGGGTCAGATCGAACTCTTTGATCAGGCGCTCCAGCGCGATAGCCTCTTCCATCGCGTTAAGATCTTCACGCTGAATGTTCTCGATTAGGGCAATAACACCGGCGGCCTCATCTGGTACCTGCTTGACGATACAGGGCACCTTGTCGAGTTTAGCCAGTTGCGATGCGCGCCAGCGACGCTCACCGGCGATGATCTCATAGCCCTTATCCGACACCTTACGCACTACGATAGGCTGAATGATCCCCTGGGTCTTGATCGACTCAGCCAGCTCCTCCAGCGCCTCGGGCGACATATCCTTGCGGGGCTGATACTTGCCTGGCTGCAGCAGATCCAGGGCAATCATCTTGAGCTCTTCGTTGTTATTCGGCTCAGCCTCTTGCATCGGGGCCTGTCTTGCCGCCGCATGGCTAGTGCTTAACAGTGCGTCTAATCCTTTGCCTAGACCACGTTTTTTGGGTGTCATCTGTTTTTCCTTAAGCTTGCTCTAACTGAGAATGCTGCTCAGCTCGTCGAATGATCTCGCCAGCCAACGCCAGGTAAGCCTTGGCACCGGCACTGGACTTATCGTAATACATGGCAGGGGCACCAAAACTTGGCGCCTCGGCGAGTCTCACGTTACGCGGGATCACTGTGCGATAAACCTTATCGCCAAAATGCTGTTTTAATTGATCCGACACATCGTTAGCGAGTCGGTTGCGGGGATCGTACATGGTGCGCAGGATCCCTTCGATGGAAAGCCCAGGATTCACCATGGCCGCCAGTTTACTGATGGTGTCCATCAGGGCGGTCAAACCTTCCAGGGCATAATATTCACACTGCATCGGCACTAAGACAGAATCGGCGGCCGACATGGCGTTAACCGTCAGCATGTTCAGAGAAGGCGGGCAATCGATGAAGATAAAATCATAGTAATCTTTGACTGGAGCCAGGGCGTTACGCAGGCGGATCTCCCGGGCGAAGAACTCCATCAGCTTGATCTCGGCCGCGGTCACGTCACCATTGCCGGCGATCAGATCGTATTTACCGGCGGTGTCGCGATAGACCACCTCTTCGACCGACTTTTCTTCGACCAAGAGTTCATAGGCCGTGTTTTCGACGCTGTACTTGTCGACACCACTCCCCATAGTCGCATTACCTTGAGGATCGAGATCGATAAGCAACACTTTTCGCTTAGTGGCCGCCAGAGAGGCCGCTAAGTTCACACAAGTCGTTGTTTTTCCGACGCCACCTTTCTGGTTAGCCACGGCTATCACTTTACCCACAATATCATCCTGTCTATCACGTTGGTCGATTCGATAGTAAAACGCCCTATCAAATTGCTTGAACTGGTTAAATAATGCAACTCTTAACCCAGGGGACTAAGCCGCTTTGACCACCCGCAGCAGGTGGCGCTGTTCGTCGAGACGAGGCACCTTAAGCTCGAAGACGTCGGTCAGCTCGAATCCTTCGGGTATGTTCGCCATCTCTTCATCGCTTAACTGTCCCTTCAAGGCATAAAAACAGCCAGTGGGCTTTGGCAGATGGTGGCACCATTGCAACATGTCCTGAATCGACGCGAAGGCGCGGCTGAGCACGCCATCAAACTTCTCTTCGGGCTGATAGGCTTCGACCCGGCTCTCGACCGAACTAATATTACCTATCGCCAGCTCAAATTGAACCTGTTTTTGAAAACGAATCCGTTTGCCCAGGCTATCGAGCAGCACAAACTCTTTATCTGGATTCATGATGGCCAGGGGGATCCCCGGAAGACCAGGTCCAGTGCCCACATCGATGAAACGCTCACCTACCAGGTGAGGGCTAGCCGCCAGGCTGTCCATGATATGACGGATCAGCATCTGCTCGGGATCCCGTACGGATGTCAAGTTATAGGCCTTGTTCCATTTGGCAAGCATGGCAACAAAATCAAGCAGTTGCTGTTTCTGCTTCGGAGTAGCCGTCATCTGCATGTCGGCAAGATAGCTGTCTAATTGGGCTGCTAACACAGGAGTATCCTCGATAAACAATGGGATATTATGAAGCCGAGTCGCAGGGATGGGAAGTGCTTGACCTCCCATCCCGGTCATCAAAATAGATTTTTTGCTAGTTTAGGCGCTCTTTCTGAGCAAGCCACGCTTCTTCAGGTGAACGAGTAGAATAGAGATTGCCGCCGGCGTGATCCCCGAGATACGCGAGGCCTGGCCTACGGTATCCGGCTTGTGATCGTTAAGCTTGGCGATCACCTCGTTGGAGAGACCTGGCACCTCTTGATAGTCGAGATCCTGTGGCAGGCCGGTCTTTTCATGGCGAATCGCCTTGTCGATCTCATCTTGCTGACGCTGGATGTAACCCGAATATTTCACCTGGATCTGCACCTGTTCGGCGGCGCGTTGATCTTCGATGGCTGGGCCAAATCCCTCAACACTCATTAGCTTAGGGTAATCCAGCTCGGGTCTGCGCAGTAGCTCCTCGAAGGTGGCTTCACGGGTGATAGGCGTGTTGAGATGCGGGTTAAGCGCATCAACCAGCGGCGAGTTAGGGTGGATCCACTGACTACGCAGACGCTGTAACTCGAGCTCGATCGCCTCACGTTTGGCATTGAACTTAGCCCAGCGATCATCATCCACCAGACCTAACTCGCGGCCTTTCTCGGTGAGACGCAGATCGGCATTGTCTTCACGCAGCAGCAGACGGTATTCGGCGCGGCTGGTGAACATGCGGTAGGGTTCTTTGGTACCCAGGGTAGACAGATCGTCGACCAAGACGCCGAGATAAGCCTCGTCACGACGCGGACACCAGGCTTCTTTACCCTGTACCTGCAATGAGGCGTTCATGCCCGCCAACAGGCCTTGGGCACCGGCCTCTTCGTAGCCTGTGGTACCGTTGATTTGCCCTGCGAAGAACAAACCGGAAATTGCCTTGGTTTCTAAAGAGTTTTTCAGATCTCTCGGATCGAAATAGTCGTATTCGATGGCATAACCCGGACGGATGATCTCGGCGTTTTCCATGCCTTGAATCGAACGCACCAGGTTCAGCTGCACATCGAAAGGCAGGCTGGTGGAGATCCCGTTAGGGTAGATCTCGTTGGTGTTCAAGCCTTCGGGCTCGATAAAGATCTGATGCGAGCTCTTGTCGGCGAAGCGATTGATCTTATCTTCGATTGAAGGGCAGTAACGCGGACCTATGCCTTCGATCACCCCTGAATACATGGGGCTTCTGTCTAACCCGCCACGAATGATGTCGTGGGTACGCTCATTGGTGTGGGTAATAAAACAGGAGATCTGCTTAGGATGATCTTTAACGTCACCGATAAAAGACATCACAGGTAAAGGATCGTCACCTTTCTGCTCAGTCATCAGATCGAAGTTAATGGTGTTGGCATCGATACGTGGTGGCGTACCGGTTTTCAGACGGCCAACACGAATCGGTAATTCACGTAAACGATCGGCAAGGGAGATCGATGGCGGATCGCCGGCACGGCCACCGCTGTAATTTTCCAGACCAATATGGATCTTGCCGCTTAAGAAGGTTCCCGCCGTCAGTACGATTGCAGGAGCCTCGAAGGCCAGTCCCATCTGGGTAACGACCCCGATAACACGATCATTCTCGACGATGAGATCGTCTACCGCTTGTTGGAACAGGCGTAAATTAGGTTGGTTTTGCAGGATCTGTTGGATCTTGGCGCGATAGAGGGCGCGATCCGCCTGTGCACGAGTGGCACGTACCGCTGGGCCTTTACTGGAATTTAAGGTGCGAAACTGAATACCGGCATGATCGGTTGCAACGGCCATGGCGCCACCCAGGGCATCGATCTCCTTAACAAGGTGACCCTTACCAATACCACCAATTGCCGGGTTACAGGACATCTGGCCTAAGGTATCGATATTATGGGTTAACAATAATGTCTTGGACCCCATCCTAGCAGATGCTAATGCTGCTTCGGTTCCTGCATGACCACCGCCAACAACAATTACATCAAACCGCTCATGAAAATGCATCAGATTACCTTAAAACCTATATCGAAAATAAAAATGATATTGCCCATAGATCGGACAGAGTTACTCGATGAGTAGCCGAGTATTTTAGCATCTGGAAAGCCATAGGTGAAAGATCAATTTAGGCCTTTCGATCGCCAAAGGATCTGGCTTATAGATCTTAAGATCTTTATATAGATCTTTTATTATGTTTACTATTAGGATCGCGATCTTCTGTGGGTAAGTCTATTTACCATTTAAAATCAATAGATAACGAGAGTTCGATCCTGTGATCTGATCGCGATCCAAATGAATTAAGCTTGTGGGTAGATCCCTTACTTATCCACAATGCAGATCTTAGCTGTCGAGGTGGGTTGAATAATGCAGAGTTAGATCAGATCAAAATAATACCTTATCCACATATTTATCATTTTGGATCGTAATTTGTGGATAAGGTAGATCTAATCTGTGGGTGAGATCAGTGTAAAGAGGGAGGAGGGGATCTAAAGCTTATCTTGCCAGCCGCTCAACCACGCCTGGGCGGGCTCTTCGGGGATGGGATCGTATTGCACATCGATCTGGATCTTATCCACATAGACTTGTGCACCGCAATTTTCCATCGCCTCGATCAGTTTTTCCGGCCCCTGACAAAAGGTGTCGTAACTCGAGTCGCCTATGGCGCATAAGGCGTATTTCGTCCTGCTCAGATCCGGCTTTTTACTGTCGATCTCATCGAAAAATGGCTGCAGATTATCGGGCAGATCGCCTGCGCCATGTGTCGATGAGACGATCAACCACAGGCTCTTGGGATCCAGATCGCTTAGTTCGGCCTTCAGATGTACCTGGGTTTCGTGGCCCTGATCCTCCAGTTGGGCGGCTAACTCGTCGGCGACATACTCGGCGCTTCCCAAGGTGGTGCCGACAATTAGTTCAATTTTTGCCATTATATTTCCTAAATTCAAATAGTTAATCTAGCTAGACAAGCAATGCTGTCAGCAGGCTGATGGCTGCCATCATAAGCCAATTCTTGGCGTTGGTCTTCTCTGCTTGCCTCATTTCGCGAGCAGAAGGGGATTAGGCCTCTAAAAGCCCAGGTATAGGCTTACTGGCGTAGAGCAGATAGTTGACCGCCGAATTGCTGGTGATCTTCCAGCGGCGGGTGAAGGGATTAAAGGCCATGCCCTCGACCCCTTTGGTCGATAATCCATGGGGAGTGAGCATCTCGTCCAGCTCTTGGGGGGTAACGAAGTGGTGCCAGTCGTGGGTGCCTATGGGGAGATAGCGCATGATGTACTCGGCGCCTATTATGCCGATGAGATAGGACCTCAGGGTGCGATTGAGGGTCGCCATCACCAGGAGACCGCCTGGTTTTAACAGGTCACAACAGGTGGCCACCAGCGCCGCCTGATCCTCGACATGTTCGATCACCTCGGTATTTAAGATCACATCATATTGAGGCTGATCCCTCGGAAGATCGCCGGCTAAGCAGTGGCGATACTCTATGGGGATCGACCAGCTGTTAGCGTGGCGGTGTGCCAGAGTGATGTTATGTTCGCTGGCGTCTATGCCCGTTACTCGTGCACCCTGGCTGGCCAAGGGTTCGCACAGCAGGCCGACGCCGCAGCCTATGTCCAATAACGACAGCCCATCGAAGGGGATATCCTGGGTGAGATCGCGATCAAAATGGCTGGCGATCTGATCTTCTATGGCCGTGAGCCGGGTCTGATTGAAACCGAGCACATGCTTAAACTTGCCGTGGGGATCGCGCCACTCCTTGGCCAGCGCGTCGAACTTGGCTATCTCCGTTTGGCTGTCTATCTGGGTCTTGAAGCGGCTCAGTCGGCTTTTGTCTAACATGCTTTAGTTTCTTTAATTAGAGTTTTAATCTGTGGCGATACTGGCGGCTATATCTCTAGGGGTTAACCGCGATCTATCCCTGTATTATAGATGATGCCCCTGGTGATTTTGGTGAGCTAAAAGCTGGATCACGTTAGTTTGGCCGGGGGCAGGCTAAGCTTGTCTCACTTTATACGTCTGCTTAAGGAAGTGAAGTTCAATGGTGCAGAAAATTATTTTAGATACGGATCCAGGCATAGACGATGCAATGGCGATACTGTTTGCTGAGGCACATCCTGGTATCTCGCTCGAGGCGATCACCTGTGTTTATGGCAATGCCACGATAGATAATGCCACGGCCAATGCGCTATTTTTAAAGCAGAAATATGGGCTAAAGACGGATGTGGTTAAGGGCGCCGACAGGCCTCTGGTGAGACCGCCGGTGGGTCCGACGACTATAGTCCATGGCGAGACAGGCTTTGGCGATTTTCATGCGCCTAGTGTCAAAGATCTTCAGGCGGATCCCAGACCCGCCTATCAATATATTATCGATAGCGTGCGGGCACAGCCCGGCGAGATAACCCTGGTGGCAGTCGGGCCGCTGACCAATTTAGCCCTCGCTTTACAGGCGGCGCCGGATATTGTCGATCTGGTGAAAGAGGTGGTGGTGATGGGCGGCGCCTTCGGCGTCAATGGTCACAGGGGCAATGTGACCCCTTATGCCGAGGCCAATATTCATGACGATCCCCATGCGGCAGATCTGGTCTTTACCGCGCGTTGGCCTGTGACCATCATAGGCTTGGATGTAACGCAGCAGAGCTTCTTTACTCGTGAGTATCTCGATGAACTGCGTGAGGCGGCTGGGGAGCCGGGCGAGTTTATCTGGACCATTAGCCGCTTCTATCTCAAGTTTTATTCTCAAAAGCTGGGGCTGGAAGGCTGTCATGTGCACGACCCATCGGCCATTGCCTATGTGATCGATAAGAGCCTGTTTACCCTGAGAGACGGTCCGGTTCGGGTGGTCACCGATGGGCCGGCCGAAGGCTATACCATACAGAAATTTGATGGTCGTCAGTATCCCCACGACGAGTGGCACGATAAACCGTCTCAGCGTATCGGGGTTGCGGTGGAGGACAAGCGATTGCTGGCCCTCTATCGGCAGACTTTAGTGGACTATGGCAAACGTTGATTATGGTAAGAGTGGGCTAATGCCAGCGTGAAGCGCCTTAGCCCACGCTCTGTAGCTGGGAGGCCAGCAGCCAGATGGCCAACAGGAAGAAGATCAGGCCCATGAACTTGTTCTGATTGGTTCTGAACTTCTCGTTGTCGAGTAGATTCTTGCCCAGACTGCCAACCAGGGCCACCAGCAAGAGATTAAAACTCAGCCCCATGATGTTGAGCACTAACCCCAGGGCCAGCATCTGCTCAGTAGAGCTGGCTGTCAGTTGGCTGGAGACAAATTGGGGCAAGAAGAGCACGAAGAAGATCAGTGCCTTAGGGTTTAACAGGTTACTGATCACCGCGCGGCGATAGAGCTGCCTGGCTAATTTTTTCTGCCCGGCGATCTCCGGCGCCTGACTCGGTGTGGCGCGCATACAGTCCCAGCCCATCTTCAGCAGGTAGAGACCACCGGCTATTCTTAATACTTCTAGTGCAATTGGGTTGAGGGCGATTAGCGCCGATACCCCCATCGCCGCCAGCAGGGTCAAGATTAATCCAGAGGTGGCATTGCCGAAGCTGGCATAGATGCCAACCTTCTTGCCATAGCTGAGACTCGAACTGGCGATGAGTAACATGTCGGGCCCGGGGATCAGGAGTAGGGCGATCACTGTGGTTAAATAGAGGGGAAGCAGTGCCAGATCTATCATGGTGTATCTACAAAAATGCCGTCTAGGGTCAAACAAGGCGCGGATTGTACAGGGTTGAAATGAATTTAACAGTGATCTCCTAGTGAAAGCGGCCTCTGTGCTGGCAGCTAGGCTTTACGCTTGTGAATAAACGGCCTAAGGCCTTAAAGTCTGTTTTCCTACCAAGGTATTTTCACTATACTGCTCCTCCAATTGTACCGAGCCATATCTATGTCGTCTCATCAGCCCGCATCGCTTGCAAGACCCACAAGTAAAGTCTTCATCATAGGATTGCCGCGAACCGGCACCACAAGTGTTAGTGTCGCCCTGCTGGAGATGGGACTCAGGGTGGCGCACCAGGCCTTTACCAAACAGGCTGTTATTCTCGCCGATGCCATTTCCGATGCGCCTTGTTTTAGTGATTATCGTCAGCTGCATAGCCTCTATCCGGACGCTAAATTCGTCTATCTCGATAGGCCGTTAGATGCCTGGGTGCCTTCGATGCAGATGCTGCTGAGCCGAATGTTGGTGCATCTTGATAAAGAAAGAGGGCGTTTTCACCCTCTGCTTAAGCGCAGTTTCGGCCATACCTTTGGTATCTATCGCGTGGCCGACCCTATGGATGCTGAGCATCTGAAGACTTGTTATCAAGTGCATAAGCAGCAGGTGTTTGATTATTTTTATCAAGATCAGGGGCTCGCGCAGCAGTTCTTGAGTTTACAACTGGATGATCCCCAGAGTTTGCCGCGCTTAGCCAATTTCATTGGGTTGGATGCTCAAGTCGATAGTTCTCAACTTACTTTTCACCATCTCAATCGGGGGCGCAATGTCGCCAGCTGGGATGAATATAAGCATGAGCTAAAGATAAACAGCAACCTGGCCGGGCCTGAAAATCGCAAGTATTTCAATTATAAAATTTAGATCAGTGATTGCTTAACTAATCGTTTTATAGTTTGGCGCTGCCGGCGTGATTATCCGGGTATAAGTCTACCGACAATCGTTGCTCTGACGATTACATTGCTATCTATAGAGCTTCTCTATCTCTAGTTATTCTCTACTTCTAGCTCTCCTCTACAGAAGGTCTGAATCTGCCTAGTTTCACGTGGAACTCAGCTATCAACGAGCGAGAGTCATCTCTACCGAACATAGGTCGATTGGAACATTGGGAAATCTAGATTTTGTTAAGATTTCAGACTGGCCGAGCTAAGTTTAAGATCAGGCCAATTCAACGTAATGGGGGTTAGGTTCTTAAGCTTATATCAGCTATCACAAGGACAACAAATGAAAGAAGTGGATCACCGGAGTCGCCAGGGTAAATCTGGTCTAAAACCTGGGGAACGATGCGCCGTGCGGGATGCGCGTCAGGTATACGAAAGTCAGTCCAGTGGGAGAGGAGGTTCGCCCGGCGATCCCAAAAGATCTTACCTAAAATTGATGACATGCTTTTGAGTATAACTTTTTGGTTTAGATCCCATCGCGGGATCTAAATTTAGCAGCTCGTAAAACAAGCAAGACTAAAAAATAAATATAATCAACAAATTACATGACAAATTAAGTTATGCACCACTTTTGATCGCAAAGTGAATTACTTGTTGATATCTCTGTTGATTAATTCGATCGCCATCTTGGATGTTTATGCACCAAAATGAGGAAAGATCCCGCTGGGATCTTTCACTTTTTGTTTAAATAATCTTCTCTGGATACGGCAAAGGCCCTAGCCTTAGGCTATCTGTAGAGGGCAGCATAAATGGCTGTTTGAAAAACGCTCATTTATAGTGCAATAAGAGATCAATAACTATGCTTATTTGCCGATACAGAACGAGCCGAAGATCTTGCCGAGGAGATCGTCTGAGGTGAACTTTCCGGTGATCTCCGATAGTGCCAGTTGACACATGCGCAGCTCTTCTGCCAGGAGCTCACCCGCTTGATAGACCTCTAACTGTTCCTGACCCAGTGCCAGATGACTGCTGGCGAGTTCTAATGCCTCTAGGTGGCGACGACGAGCCAGGAAGCCGCCCTCGAGGTTACTTTGATAGCCCATTAGGGACTTAAGGTGCGCCTTGAGTTCATCCACGCCCGAACCTGTCTTGGCAGATAGGCGGAATACCTTGTGGCCCTGTTCGTCGGTGGCGTCTAACGACTCACCGGTCAGATCGGCCTTGTTGCGCACCACGGTCACCCCAAGGTTTTTGGGCAGGCGATCGATAAAGTCTGGCCAGATATCATGGGGATCGACGGCGTCCGTGGTGGTGCCATCCACCATGAAGAGCACCTGATCTGCGGTCTCTATTTCGGCCCAGGCGCGCTCTATTCCTATCTGCTCCACCGTGTCTGTGGTGTCGCGCAGGCCGGCAGTGTCTATGATGTGTAGCGGCATGCCGTCGAGATGGATATGTTCTCGCAGCACGTCTCGGGTGGTGCCGGCGATTTCGGTCACGATAGCCGACTCTTTACCCGCCAGGGCATTGAGCAGGCTGGACTTGCCCGCGTTGGGACGACCGGCGATCACCACCTTCATCCCTTCGCGTATGATGGCGCCTTGCTTGGCGCTGGACTGCACCGAATCGAGCTTGGTGATGATCTTGCCAAGTGAGGCGGCAATCTTACCATCGGAGAGAAAGTCCACCTCCTCGTCGGGAAAGTCTATCGCGGCTTCCACGTAGAGACGCAGGTTGGTGACTTGATCCACCAGCTCGTGGACCTGAGTGGAGAACTCACCCTGTAGTGAGTTGAGTGCGCTCTTGGCCGCCTGTTCGCTGGTGGCATCGATCAGATCGGCAATCGCCTCGGCCTGGGTCAGATCCAGCTTGTCGTTCATGAAGGCCTGCTCGCTGAATTCACCCGGCTTGGCGATACGCACGCCATCGACATCCATGACACGCTTGATCAGCATATCCAGTACTACCTGGCCGCCGTGACCCTGGAGCTCGAGCACATCTTCGCCGGTGAAGGAGTTAGGCCCCTTGAAGTAGAGGGCGATGCCTTGGTCGATCACCGCGCCATTGGCGTCCTTGAAATCACAGTAGTCGGCATAACGAACCTTAGGCAGGTGCCCGAGTACCGCCATGGCTACGTCGCTGGCCTTGTCGCCAGAGACCCTGATGATACCTACGCCGCCGCGGCCTGGTGCGGTTGCTTGTGCCACGATAGTATCTGTCGTCATTACTGTGTTTCCTGAGCTGATGGAGTGAAAGCTGTCTTCATTAAAAAGCAAAAAGCGGTCAATACTGAGTATCCGACCGCTTTTTCATTAGTTGGAGCTAGAGGTTATTTTAACCCTTTTTTCTCCAAACCGGCATAGATGATCTTCTGCTGAGTGATGGCCACCAAGTTACCTACCAACCAGTAAAGCACCAGACCCGCTGGGAACCAGAGGAAGAAGACGGTAAAGATAACCGGCATCCACTGCATCATCTTCTGTTGCATAGGATCCATGGTTGGCGCCATAGGTTGCATCTTCTGCATCAGGAACATAGAGACACCCATCAGCAGCGGCAGTACATAGTATGGATCTTGTACCGATAGGTCGGTGATCCAAAGCATGAATGGCGCGTGACGCAGCTCGTAGCTTTCTAGCAGTACCCAGTAGAGTGCGATGAAGATAGGCATCTGCAGCAAGATAGGCAGACAGCCACCCATAGGGTTCACTTTCTCTTTCTTGTACAGTTCCATCATGGCCTGACCCATCTTCTGACGGTCATCGCCGAAGCGCTCTTTCATGTCCTGCAGCTTAGGTTGCAGGTTGCGCATCTTGGCCATAGAGGTGTATTGCGCCTTAGTCAGCGGATACAACATACCACGTACGGTCAGCGTAATTAGGATAATCGCCACACCCCAGTTACCCACGAATGATTGATAGAACATCAACAACCAGTGGATTGGGATTGCCAGCCACCATAGGAAGCCGTAATCAACTACCAGGTTTAGCGATTCAGAGATGGCCGATAGGGCCTCTTGATCCTTTGGACCCACGTAGAACTGGGCACTGATAGTTTGCTGTGTACCTGGTGCGACATCATAGACGGCACCGCGGAACCCTATATTGGCCAGGCCGCCGGCGCTTACGCTAGAGAAGATGGTGTTTTGATCGTTAGCTGGTGGTACCCAGGCTGACACGAAGTAGTGTTGCAGCATGGCTGCCCAACCACCCAGGGTCTTCTTGTCCAGGTTTTTGTCGGCCATATCTTCGAAGCTGTACTTCTCGTAGCGGGTATCTGCTGTCGAGAAGGCGGCGCCGCGATAGGTCGGCATCATCATGCTGCTTTCGCTTTTCTTGATGCTGTGCTTGATCTGGCCATACATCTGCACCTGTAGCTGCTCGGCTGAGGTGTTGTTGATGCGATATTCAACACCGACGTCGAACTTGCCTCTGTGCAGGGTGAAAACCTTAGTGTAGGTCACGCCATTGTCGGCAACATAGGTCAGTGGGATCTCCAGGGTATCCTGGCCATCGGCTAGGGTATAGGCCTGTGACTGGCTGCTAAAGTGGGCACGGCCCTTAGCGCTGCTGTCGATGCCGTTACGGCCAATCAGACCACTCTGAGAGATGTAGTAAATATCTTTGGTTTGCTGCAGCAGGACGAAAGGTTCTTCCTTGTCTTGCTCAAGCTTATGACCCACCAGCGCAGAGTAGACGATATCGCCACCCACTGGGTTAATTTTCAGGGTCAGTTGGTCTGTCGTGACGCTAATGAGTTCTTTAGAGGCGGCTACTGCTTCTGGAAGAGCAGCGTCGGCATCGGGAACGTCAGCACTGTGCGCATCTGTGACGGTTGAAGCTACAACTGAAGATTCAGTGGCAACCGGTTGCGGATTTTTGTCTGTTTGCCATTGCTGCCACAGCAAAAAGCTGACAAAAAGCAGACCGATGAGCAATATATTGCGTTGAGATTCCATAGCCTATTTATTACACCTGTTATTTTTTGGAGGGACGGGATCTTCACCGCCCGGATGTAAAGGGTGACATTTTAATACGCGTTTCCCTGCAAACCAACTCCCTTTCACAAATCCGTGCAATCGAATCGCTTCGAGCGCGTAATTGGAACATGTGGGGTGAAAACGGCACTTTGGCCCTAGTATAGGGCTGATAAAGATTTGGTAGCCTCGGATCAGCTTAGTGGCTAGCCATTGTAACGGCGACTGAGTTTGCGCCATAACTTCTCTACCAGTTTGTGCAATGCTGCATTATCCATTTCCAATACGCCGTTTCTGACGAGCACGACGATATCGAGCGGCGGTAATTCGTGTTGGTGCAAACGAAAACTGTCGCGGATGATACGTTTAACTCGGTTGCGCTGATTGGCTCGCTTAACATAACGCTTTGCAACAGTTAATCCAATACGAGGATGCTGTAACTCATTAGGGATGGCGAGTAAGGTTATTTCAGCAGAAGAAGCTTTGATGGGATTGGAGAATACAGATTTGAATTGCGCGGGAGTTAACAGACGTAACTCCCGCGTAAAGGTATAGCTGGTCACTTGCATTTCTACTTATTAAGCAGAAAGACGAGCGCGACCTTTTGCACGACGACGTGCGATAACCTTACGGCCACCAACAGTAGCCATACGAGCGCGGAAGCCGTGAGAACGCTTGCGCTTCAGGTTGCTAGGTTGAAAAGTACGTTTACTCATTATGGCAATCCGTCTTTGTTAGGTGAATAAACCTTATCCCTATAAAAGAGGTAAGGGCAAAAAAGAGGCCGAATTGTAATCACTTTAGTTAAGCCCGTCAACAAGCAAAACCCTCAAGTGGGTAAAATCTGCCTCTATATCTTCTTATCAAGTTATCCTTACACACTATCTAGTGTGGATAACTCTGTGAATGGCCACTATATCTTGTGGATCTAGTGATCATTAGCCAGATCGAAGGTCGCCAATTATAGATCGATCTGGATCGCTTAATAAAGCTGAGTTTGCTGCTTTGTCAGATTATTTTGATCGTTAAGGATCGTTTTGGATCTGCGTATATAAATAAAGATGATCTTACTGGGGATAAATCTATTTAAAGGATAGCGATCCTAGTGATCTCGCTATAGAATACACCTCTTTTGTATGATCTTTTGGGGATAAGTA